>CAXXVY010000019.1:0-596025 GCA_963675465.2 Rhodospirillales bacterium | reverse complement strand
CCGCCGCGCCCCACCACGTGACGCTGCGCTACGCCTTCCGCGTCCTCGGCAGTAACGCCACCCTTTCGGCCGAGACGGTGCTGGCATGAGCGCGCTGGCCACCCTTCCCGAGCCGACGTTCTTCGAGCGCGATCCCGCCACGATCACCGCCGAGATCGTCGCCGATTACGAGGCGATGACCGGCAAGACGTTGTACCCCGCCCAGATCGAGCGGGTGCTGATCGACATGATCGCGTATCGCGAGACCCTGACCCGGATCGCCGGGCAGGAGGCCGCCAAGCTCAACCTCGTGCGCTACAGCCGCTATCCGATCCTGGATTACCTGGGCGAGTTGGTCGGCGTCACCCGGCTGGCGCCCTCGGCCGCGTTGACGACGATCCGGTTTACCCTGATCGAGGCCCAGGACATCGACGTGGTGATCTCGGCCGGGACCCGCGTGCTGACCAAGGACAAGGCGTTCGCGTTCCTGACCGCCGAGACCCTGGTCATCAAAGCGGGCGATTTGACCGGCGACGTCGCGGCGGCATGCGAGGCCACCGGCACGGCGGCCAACGGTTACGCGGCGGGCGAGATCGCGACGCTGGCCGAACCCATCGCCTTCGTCGCCGGGGCGTCGAACGTGACGCTGTCGCTGGGCGGCGCGGCGATCGAGAGCGACGACCGGCTCCGCGACCGCATCATGGAAGCGCCCGAGCGGTTCTCGGTCGCGGGCGCGCGGGGCGCCTATCACGCCTTCGCCATGGCGGCGCACCAGGATCTGGTCGACGTCGCCATCCTCGGCCCCGACGACCACGGGCGGCCGGGGGAGATCGATGTCTACCCGCTGATCGCCTCCGGGGTGCCGAGCGCGGAGATCCGGGATCTGCTCGCTTTGGCGCTGAGCGCGGACAAGGTCCGGCCGCTGGGCGACAAGGTCGCGGTGTGCGATCCGGTCGCCGTCAACTACACCTTCGAGGTGGAAATCATCGTGGACGCCGGTGTCGATGCCGAAGCGGTGCGCGACAAGGTCGAGGCCGCCCTGACGGCGCTGGCCGAGTCGTGGCGGGCGCGGTTCAAGCAGGACATCATCCCCAGCACCGCCTCGGCCGCCGCCGCCGCGATTGTTGGGGTGCATAGCGTGACGTTGGTTGCCCCGGCCGCTTTCCAGACCCTGGCCCTGAACCAGTTCGCCGATTGCACCGGCGTCGCCGTCACCGTGACGGGCGTCGACGATGGTTGATCTGCGGCTGCTGCCGGGCGGCATCGACGACGACCGTTCCCGCGCGCTCGCCGCCGCGATCGAACGGCTGGACGACATCGACCGCACGAAGTTGCTCGTCTATCACGTCGACAGCGTGGACGCCTCCGCGCTGCCGCATCTGGTCGAGCAGTTCCACCTGACCGACTACGTCGACGACGTTACCTCCGAACCGTTGATGCGGCGTTTATTGAAGCGCGCGATCGCGCTGCATCGCCACAAGGGCACCCGCTGGGCGGTCGAGACCGCGTTGGAAGCGGCGGGCGTGACGGCCGAGATCACCGAGTGGTGGCAGAACGAACCGACGGGGACTCCGAACACCTTCCAGGTCATCGCGTTCATCCGGCCCGAAGGGGGCACGGCTTATGCGCTCGACGCCACCCTGATCGCGCGGCTGGAACGGATGGTCCGCGCTTCCAAACGCTACAGCCAGGGCGTCGCGTTGGCGCTGGGGATGGAGACGGCGGCGACGGCGATCCGCGTCGGCCTGACGACGCTGTCGGGCGAGACCGTCACGGTTTACCCGCACGCGGTCACCGAGCTCTCGGCCCACGGCGCCGTGCCGAAGATCGGGCTTGCCCATTACGGCGTCGAGACGACGACGCTTTATCCGAAGTGAGGGAACCATGGCCGACTACTACACGCTTCTGACCGCCATCGGCGCCGCGCAACTGGCCAACGCCCAGGCCCTCGGGACCTCGGTGTCGCTCAAATACGTGGCGGTCGGCGACGGCAACGGCGCGGCCTACGACCCGGTCGAGAGCCAGACGACGCTGGTCAACGAGGTGTGGCGCGGACAGGTCAACCGGATCACGGTGCATGCCGACAACGCCAACTGGCTGGTGATCGAAGCGATCATCCCGGAGGACACGGGCGGCTGGTTCGTGCGCGAAGTGGGTCTGTTCGACGCCGACGGCAACCTGATCGCCGTCGGCAAGTACCCGGTGACCTACAAGCCGGTGCTGGCCTCGGGCTCGGCCAAGGACCTGTACATCCGCATGATCCTGGAAATATCGAACACCGCCGACGTGGTGCTGAAGATCGATCCGGCGATCGTCCTGGCATCCCGCAAGTACGTCGACGATCTGTTTACCGCCCACAACGCCGACGCGTCCGCCCACGGGCTTCTCAACACCTACGACATTCCGTTCATGGCCGGGTGGGGCGGCGACGGCGCGGGCGAGGACGTCGCGGTTCAAACCTATGGCGCGGTGGTGCTGACCCGGAACGTCGCGTTCGTCGGCGAGACCCTGCGGGCCGAGACCGCGCCCACGGACGCCGCGATCGTCGCCGACGTTCAGGTGAACGGCGTCAGCCTGTACACGACGCCGCCGCAAATCGCCGACGGCGCGACCGGGGGCACGGCGGGGGTGTTGGACGCTTCGAAGGTGAACGCCTCGGCGGGCGACTTGATCACGTTCAAGTTGACCCAGGTCGGGTCGCGGGCGCCGGGACAAAAGCTGACCTTCACCCTGAAAGGCAAGGTGCGCTGATGCTGTTCGCCGGGCCTCATCTGACCAGTGTTCGCAACGGCGGCATCGACGTTCCGAGCGGCGCGATTACCGGCTACAACGGCACCCTGGCCGAAGCCGCCGCCCTGGAAGGCTGGGCGCTTTGCGACGGCACGGCCGACACCCCCGACTTGCGCGACCGGTTCGTCATCGGCGCCGACGGCGGCGATTACGCGGCCGGGACGTTCGGCGGTTCGTTGACCGACCAAGTCACCGGCACGTCGTCCACGGACGGCGCGCACGGCAACATCCGGGGCCTGGGCGCCGGTTCGGGCGGCGGGTCCGGGTACAAGCGGGGCACGGCGGGCACCCACGCCCACGCGATCACGGCCGATCTCGATCCGCCCGTGCCGCCTTCGCGCACGGTGGTTTACATCATGGCGACCGCGCCCGGCCCCTTGCCCGGTGGCGCCGTGGCTTGGCTGTTCGACACCGAAGGCAAGAGCGCGTTCGAGGCGTTCGAGGATTTGCGCGGCCGGTTCGCGTTCGGCGTCGCCGACGACGCCCGCGCGGCCGTCGGCGACGATAGCCGAACGCTGGCCAACATCCGGGTCGCCACCGACGGCGTTCACGTTCACCCGACAAGCACGGACTTTGCCGGGGGAAGCACCAACCATCCCAACGTCGGCGGCGGCGGGCATGAACACGACGCCCCGGTCGAAGACGATCCGGTCGACATCCCCCGCCCGCCGTTCCGCGCCCTGCTCGGCGTCATCGCGCCCAAGGGCGGCGGGGCACCCGCCCGGTTGGTTCTGGCCTACGCGGGCGATACGGGCGCCCTTCCCGACGGCTGGGCGCTTTGCGACGGCTCGGGCGACACCCCGGACATGCGCGGCCGCATGCCGATCGGCGTGGACGACACCTTGGACCTGTCGGATATCGGCGGCGACGCTTCGGCGATCCCCCATGACGGCGGCGGTTCCCTGTCCGGTTCCGCGCCGCACAATCACGACTCGGCGGCCCCGGCGCTGGCCGCCTACGGCGACCATTCGACCTACGCCTGGTCGCACGAACACGCCTCGTGGTCCGGTTCCATCGACCCCGTTCCCGCCTGGGCCGCTCTCCCGTTCATCATGGCGATTTAAGAGGTTTTCATGATCCCGCATCCCGCGTTCATTCACCAGACCAACGGTATCGTCGTCGTCTCGGACGGCGACATCGAAGCCGTGTTCGAAACCCTGGAAGCCTTCCGGGCGATCGAGCCCGATTACATCCCCGGCGAAGGGGTGATCGGCGTCAATTACGAGACGCGCGGCGCCCGCTCCCTGCATGTCGAAACCCTGGAAAACGGCACCGTTCGGGCCGGAACCGGCGACGCCGAAGCCTTTGAAGCCATGATCACCAAGACGGCGGAATACGCCGCCGCGCGCGCCGCGATGGATCATCTCCTTTACGGTATCGCCGACGTCGACGCGGCGCAAGCCGTCCTGGTCGACGCCGTCAAGACCGCCGCGCACGTCCGGCTATCGGCGACCGACTGGTATCTGATCCGCCAAGCCGAAACCGGCACCGCGACGCCGCAAGACGTCCTGGACGCCCGCGCCGCGATCCGAGCCGCCGCCGACGCCCACGAGGCGGCGATCGCCGCGCTCGACACCCTGGAAGCCCTGTTCGCCTACGACACCGGGGCCGATTGGCCGAACGATTAAAGCCGAACGTCAATTTGGATTGGGGCCGCGCTTGAAGGCGGGGCTCGGGGCGCGCCAACGCCCCGAACCGGGCGATGGAAGCGCCCACGGAAGAACCGCTCCGCCACCGTGATCACGGCGGAGGTTGTATAGGATACCTTTCATGCCCGAGTCCATGCGCGAGGTTCGGCCGATCGATCCGGTCGCGCCCTACCTCGGCGGAAAACGCCATCTCGCCAAGCGGATCATCCGCGTTATCGAAGCCATCGACCACGTCACCTACGCCGAGCCGTTCGTCGGCATGGCGGGCGTGTTCCTGCGCCGCAAACAGGCCGCCCGCGCCGAGGTCATCAACGACTGGAACAAGGAACTGGCCACGTTCTACCGCGTCATCCAGCGCCACTATCCGCAGTTCCGCGACACCTTGAAGTTCCAGATCTCCAGCCGGACCGAGTTCGAACGGCTGATCGCCACCGACCCCGAGACCCTGACCGATCTGGAACGCGCCGCCCGGTTCCTCTACCTCCAGCGCACCGCGTTCGGCGGCAAGATATCGGGCCGGAACTTCGGGGTGTCGCCCGAACGGCCGGGACGATTCGACGTCACCAAGCTGGGGCCGATGCTCGAAGACCTGCACGAACGTCTCGCCGCCGTCACCATCGAATGCCTGCCTTTCGCCGCGTTCATCGAACGCTACGACCGCCCCGGCACCCTGTTCTACCTCGATCCGCCCTATTGGGGCGGCGAGCGGGACTATGGCAAGAACCTGTTCGAGCGCGCCGACTTCGAACGACTCGCCACGATCCTGGGCCAGATCCAGGGACGGTTCGTCCTGTCTCTCAACGACGTGCCCGAGATCCGGGAGTTGTTCGGCGCATTCACGATCGAGGCCGTCGAGACCACCTATTCGGTGGCGAAGACCGGCAACGGCATGCGCGCGGCCGAGTTGCTGATATCGAACGGATAAGAAAGGGCGGCCCCAAGCCGCCCCGCTCTTTGACAGTGTGAAGACGTTCAGGGCCGGGCGCGCTGCGTGATCTCCAGGGAGACCTTCAGCAGACGCTCGACCCGCGCGATGCGCTCGGGCTCGTCGAGCAGGCCGCCCATGGCCGCCAGAATGCCGTGGTTCTCCAGATCCTGGAGGCCGGTATCCAGGGCGCCCAGGACGGCCGTCAGCTCCTCGCGGGCCGCTTCCAGGTTGGTCTTGAACATCGTCGAAAGAAACTGCCTGTCCATCTGATTTTCCTCGCGAAAATAAGGGTTCCGATGGCGCCGACCATTGCTCTCGATACCGGGACAGTCCAGCAATTAATTACGCCAATGGCGTATTATTATGCTGGACTGTGGGGCCGGGCAGAGCGATGGTCGGTCCACCGAAACCGGAGGAAAATCAATGCTCAAGACCCTCGAACGCATCGCCGCCAAGTACTTCTCGATCCCAACCCTGGAGACCCGCAACCGCGACGGCCTGGATTTCCACGACGTCGCGGTCTGGGACGTCAAGGCAGCCCTGGAAGCCGCCTATCAGGCGGGCCTCCATGCGGGCCGGGAATGTAAGTGATCGGGCTTTCCGATGGACGGGGCCGACCGATCGGGTACGATGCGCAAGCGAGAGAGGGAGGGCGCAAGACCATGACCGGCGAGGAATTCCAGGCGCTCTTGAAGGAGGCGGGGCTGTCCCAAAAGCGATTTGCCCTGCTCGTCGAACACTTCTCCGGCGCCAAGCTCGCCCCCTCGACGACGTCGCGCTGGGCCAAGGATGCGCGAGGCGTCAACCCGCTGGCCATTACCGTGATTAAATTGTTCCTGAAGCTGCCCCTCGAGGAGCGCGAAACGCTCCTGAATGACGCCGCCGGGGAGTCCAGAAACTCGCGCTAAAATGTCTAAAAACTCGCGCCGCGCTATACATCAAACCGGAGTTCAGGGGTGACCAGTTTAGTCGAATAGCTGACATCAAACGAGGCGAATGTGGGCTCGATGGTCCGTGCAATAACGTCCGCTAAAACGTGCAAAAACGCGCGCCGAGCTATAGCTGTCCCAAAAGCGGCTGGCCCTGCTCGTCGAACACTACTCCGGCGCCAAGCTCGCCCCCTCGACGACATCGCGCTGGGCCAAGGATGCGCGAGGCGTCAACCCACTCGCCATTACCGTGATTAAATTGTTCCTAAAGCTGCCCCTCAAGGAGCGCGAAACGCTCCTGAATGACGCCGCCCGGCTGTGCAAAAACGCCCGCTAAAATGTGCAAAAACGCCCGCCGAGCTATAAGCAGCGAGGCGGCATTTCTGCCGCCCCGTGAACCCTTGGGTTTCTCTGCGTTTCCGAATTTGGTAGCGGAGGAGGGACTCGAACCCCCGACACGCGGATTATGATTCCGCTGCTCTAACCAACTGAGCTACTCCGCCATCGAACCGCCATTGGCGGCGGGAGACACGCATATACGTCTATCGGGCCAGCCCTGTCAAGTCCGCGGGAGGGTGTCCGGCGGGGGCCGAAGGCATCCGGCTTTCAGCGTTTTTCACGGGCGCGAAGATGGCTTTGCGCCAAGTCGGCGGCGGCCCGGATCTGTTCCGGCTTCATCGTCTCCGTCAGAGATTCCCGGTAGGTTTTATCGACCCCTATTCCCGCGTTCTCGGCAAGCTGCAACCACATCAGGGCTCGGACAAGATCGCGTCCGACGCCATCGCCGCGCGCGTACAACACGCTGAGGCGGAGCCGGGCCGCGTCGATGCCCGCGCTCTCCGCCTTTTCGTACCAGTCGGCGGCGGCATTCGGATCCGGTGCCGAACCCTGCCCCAATTCCGCCATCAGCCCCGTGTTGTACTGGGCCTCGGGCAAACCCTGCATCGCCGCCCGCGCGAACCAGGCGGCGGCTTCGGCGTAATCCCGCGTGACGCCGCGACCGTCGTAATACAGGCGTGCCAGTTCAAATTGTGCCCGCGGATGGCCCTGTTTCGCGGCGAGGGCGAACCATCGCGCCGCAGTGGCCGGATCGGCAGCCACGCGAAATCCGCGATCATAGGAAAGCCCCAGGAAGAACTGGGCCTTGGCGTCGCCGGCCCCGGCCGCCCGCCGGTACCAGGACATCGCCTGATCGTAATTCCGAGGAACCGGAACGTCCGCCGCCTCGACCGGAATCATGGCCAGGACCGCCATCGCGATTCCCAGCAGCGCCCCACCAAACGCCCGCACTTTCTTTTACCCCCCTCGGAATGGGATCGGTCCGATTGGGCATCCTAGACGGCCAAGGCCGAATTCTCAAACACTTGTCGCGGGTTCCTTTTGAACACACCGGGTCAGGGTGCCGGCGGCTTTCGGGGCTCCGTTCCCTGATCGGGAATGCCGCCCGCCGTATCGACCCGCCGACGTTCGTCCCGCCCGTAGGGTTCGCTGAAACATTCCACGGACGCGAGGTACCGGTAGCAGTAGACGGGCGCCGCCGGTTCCGTGGTCGTTTCGACCGGAGGTTCTTCCGCGCACCCCGTCAGGACCGTCGAAACCACCACGGATGCGAGTATTTTTCTCACGCCGGAACCCTTTCGCGACCGGGCGACCGATTCGGAAAGAAACGATCGAAATCGCGCGCGATCAGCACAGTGATAATCGGTCTTCGGTCGAGGCGTCCAACGCCGAAATCTCCACCGGGGCCAGAACCGTTCGATCCCGGGGGAAACGGAGTTCGACCGCCGTCCCCTGCCCGGAAGAACTGGTCAACGTCATGTCGCCGTCGTGGAGCTCGACCAGCGCCCGCGTGATCGTCAGCCCCAGTCCGGTCCCCTGCCGCCTTCGCGTCAGGGGATTGCGGGCCTGACCGAAGGGCTCGAGAACGAGCGGAATGTCGTGGCTGTCGATCCCGATGCCGTCATCGAAGACCGTCACCATCACGCCGCCGTCCTCGCCCACACGCGCCCTGACGCCGACGGTACCGCCGGATTCGGTAAACTTGACCGCGTTGGACAGGAGATTCAGCAAAATCTGCCGGATGCGCCGAACGTCGCCCCGCAGGCGCGGCAGATCATCGGGGAGGTCCGACACGAACGTCAATTCGGACTCGGTGATTCGTTCGCGCACGATCACCGAACAGGCCCCGACAATCTCGTGCAGGTCGATATCGGTCTCGTGCATGTCGGCGACACCGGCCTCGATCCGCGATACGTCGAGAATATCGTTGATGACTTCCAGCAAATGCTGCCCTGACGCGTTGATGTCCTGGGCGTATTCCCGATACTTGCGGTCACCCAGCGGGCCGAGGATCTCGCCCACCATCATGTCGGAAAACCCGATCACGGAATTCAACGGCGTCCGCAGCTCGTGGCTCATATGCGCCAGAAAATTGGATTTGGCGACATTCGCCCGTTCGGCTTGAATCTTGGCCTGCACCAGCGCGGCCTCGTTCTCCTTGCGGTCGGTGACGTCCTGGAAGGTGCCCAGGACGCGATCCGAGGATCCGCCGCGGTTTCGCCGGACTTCGATCCGGGCATTGACGTGGCGGACCTCCCCCGACGGTCGAAGGTAGCGGAAATCGAACTCGGTCTGGGTTTTCGGGTCCCACGAAATCGGACTCAGGAGGTCGGAGAGCTTCTTGGCATCGTCGGGATGGACGGATTTTTGAAAGCTCTGCAGCGACAGCGGAGTCCCCACGGGAATTTCGAAAATACGATAGACTTCGCTCGAACTCCGCAATTCCCCTGTCGCGGGAAAGACTTCCCAATGGCCAAGGCGCCCGATTTTCTGTGCTTCGGCCAACCGCGCCTCGTTTTCGATAAGCGCCTGTTCGGTGCGTTTGCGATCGGTGATGTCCAGGCACGAACCGACGACCCTGACGACGCTGCCGTCCCCGGCGCGTTCCGCCCCGCCACGAACCAGGAACCAGATCACCGAGCCGTCACGGCCGAGCATGCGGTGTTCGCATGCGATCGTCTCGGCCCGTCCATCGAAATGGGCGCTGACCGCGTCGGCAAAGACATGATGATCGTCGGGGTGGAACCGCCGGCTCCAGATTTCCATGCGATCGACCGTTTCCTCGGGGCCGAAACCGACCATCGAACGCAGGTTCGGAGAGATGAAGAGGG
Source organism: Rhodospirillales bacterium (assembly GCA_963675465.2). Classification (GTDB taxonomy): domain Bacteria; phylum Pseudomonadota; class Alphaproteobacteria; order Rhodospirillales; family Shumkoniaceae; genus JAHDSF01. The sequence goes on along the minus strand of CAXXVY010000019.1, from coordinate 586,580 downwards.
CGCCGTTGTTCGGCTTCCATTCCCATATCCCGACCTTCCCCGCCTCCACGGCCCGGTTGAACCTTTCTTCGTCGGTCTGCAGTTGCTGACGCAGCATCGACTGGTGCACCGCAGCCCCCAACACATCGGCGGCAACCTGCAGAGCGGCGATTTCGGTGGCATCGCGCCCGCCCGCCCTGCAACAGTTCTCGTCCACGAACATCGCGCCCCAAGTTTCGCCGCTGGCGACGACGGGAATGATCAGCATCGACACAAATCCGAAACGCGAAAGAAGCAGCCGGCCCGCTTCGGTCTCCCGGTCGACTTTCACCACTTCGCCGCTCCGGAGCGCCCGCATAAGCGGCGTCCCCGAAAAGGCTTCGGCCGAAAACTCTCCCAGAAGCGGATTGGTCAACACCGGCGTACGATCGCGTCCGCACCATTCCGCCCGCGCCCGAAGCACACGGCGCCCGCCGTCGTCGGACCGGCACCACTCGAACAAACTGACGCAGCCCGTTTCGGCGGCCACGCCCACCCCCTCCATGACCCTGGGGAAGGCCTCTTCCCAATTATCCGATTTCAGGAGCGTTTCCACCGCGAGAACGACCGCAGAGAGGATGGCTTCTCGCCGTCGCGCGATTTCCTCGGCAGTCCGGCGCGCCGTCACGTCGGTCAAGGTGATGACCATGTGCCCGACGAGATCGGGCCCGCTGTTGATCGGCGCCAAACTCATCTCGGCCCACATCGCTTCGTCGCCGTTTCGAAATGCCCGGATATCGAACCTTGCGGCGGAACGTTCCCGCAACGCCCTTCTCAGTGCAACGACGCCGGGTTGATCCACATCGTTCCGATAGAGGAACCGGGGCGATTTTCCGATGACGTCGTCACGGCGGTATCTGGTGATTTTCTCGAAAGCCGGATTGGCAAAGGCGATGACCGGTTCGTTCCCGTCGACGCGCACGATTACGATGCCGTCGGAACTGTCTTGGACCACCTGGTCCCGCAGGCGAATCGCCTCCTCCACCAGTGCCCTTCGCATCGCCTGCCGGTAGCTGAGGATGATGCCGGCGATACCGACCGCCGCCATGATGGCGACGATGATCGCATAGATACGCCAGGAATCGGCATGCCATTGCGCCAGAATCCGGTCCTTCTCGATCCCGACGATCGCATGGAACGGCGCGTTCCGAACCGGCATGACGGCCACCGTCGTCGGCCCGTCATCGAGAACCCGCATCCCCGTCGCTGAAAGCGACGCCGGGGACAGTCGAGAAAACGCGTCGATATCGGACGCGAGAAGCCGATCCGACCGGCTTGTCAGGACAGAACCCGGCCACGCCGCCAGAATAACGCCCGAACGGGTTGCGAACGCGGCCGAATCGACCCGTCGCGTCACGCCGAAATCGAGCGCCGAGGAAAATGCCTCCCGATCGATCGTCGCCGAAATCGTTCCCGAAAACTTTCCGTTTGCATCGGTCACGCGCCGGCTCACCCGGATGCCATGCAAAGGATTGCCGTCTTCCGGGACCGAGATCATGGATTCGACCGCGCCGTCGCGATGCTCCTTGAAATAGGCCCGTTCGGCGATATTCGGTTCCGAATCCGAGCCACCGACGGCTTCCAGCAACCGCCCTTCGGCGTCGTGGTAGCTGATATCCGTGAGCGCCGGAAAGTGCGGCATGGCATTCAACATTCTTTTTTGCCGGAACGCTCCCGCCCCCGGCGCTACGAGCCCCCGCTCCTGCAATTCCTCGGCAAGATCCAACAGGGCCAAATTCGCGATATCGACGGTTCGAGCGCCGAATTCCGCCAAGATTTGCGCTTCGTGATGCGCGGTTGAACGCACCTCGGTCAGGGCGCGTTCGCGCGCGGCCCAGTTTTCCCAGAGCAGAACGCCGATCAAACCGAGCGCCAAGGCGACGACGACCACCGAAGCGGCCACGAAGGAACCGAGCCCCGAGACTTCTGCGCCCGAAACCAGAGGCCTTGCCGGGCCCTCCTTGCGCACCGCCATCGTCATGGTCCGACCAATGCCATCGTAACGTCGACTAGTGCGGGGTCGATGTCGAGTACCGCAATCAGACGCTTCTGGTCGACCATCAGAGCCTGTCGCGCCGATCGGCGACTTTCCTCGCTCGGTTCGACGACATGACCACCGTTATCCAGGAAGGTCTTCAGAGCCGAACTCTGGGCTTCTGCCGCCAAAAGCCGAGCCTGCGCGAATTCCGCCTGCCACGCATCCCTCAGGATCGCCTTTAACTCGTCCGGAAGCCGGTCCCAAAACCGCCGCGAAATCAGAGGAACGTAGTGCGCGAAATACTGGCGGTCGACGAAGGCGGAATTCACGCCGTTTTTCCAAAGACCGGCGCTTTCAACGGTCGCGAACGTCGTGAGAATGCCGTCGACAGTTTTCTGCGACAAGGCTGCGGGAAGATCCGTCCAAGGCACGACAAAGGCCGATGCCCCCAGTCCCTCCAGCCGGCTGATGTTCCCTTGGCCGCCGGCAACCCGGATTCGCCGTTTCTTCACATCCTCGTAGCAACGGATTTCGTTTCCGACACCGAACAAATGGGCAAATCCCAGGTCAATCCATCCCCCGAGGACGACGAGTTGGAGCTTGTCCTCGATCCTCCGCGAAAGGATGCGCCCCGGTTCGCCATCCAATACGTCTTGGATGGACTTGGCATCACGTCCGTAAAAGTAAGGTAATTGAAACAGCGCGACATCGGGAACCCGTCGGTCGATCTGCCATGTGCCCGGAACGGCCATTTCCAGCTGTCCCAGTTGCATGGCCTCTACCACATCCCTGTCCCTGAACAAGAAACCGGAAGCGGAATGGCGTGCTTCCAGACGCCCGACCGACCGACGCGTTACGGCTTCGGCGAAGCGATGCACAATCCGGGTTTGAAAATGCTGTTCACTGTTTTCGGTCGAGATCCTCATCACGAAGGTCTCGGCACTCGCTGCCGTTATTCCGGCAAGTATGACAATAAAGGTCGTCAACAAGCGCAAACGCACGTTCAACCTCATCCGCCGACCGTTTTGGAATATCATGCACACCCCCTGTCCGCAATGTAGACATTCGGATAGCGACCGAGATCACAACCCAAAGTTAGGGCCGCCAATACTCGCAAAACGCGATTTTTCGGCCCCGATTTGGGGATGATCCTCAAAGACTCCGGGCTTTCGACCTAAATTTGTGGAAGGTCGGAGATATCCCGTTCGACTATGGATTGATACGGACCGGCGCGCACGGGTTCGAACCCGCCAATTTCTGCAACGAGAGCGGCACTCCGGGTCGGATCGCGGCGGAAGGCATCCTTGCGCCGATCGATACGAAACCCCACGGAATTTGGCCATGGCACTTGACTCGGCGCGGAGCGGCAAACGAAACTAGCGGTTCGTTACGCAGCGCTATTCCATCACCCGAGTTCATTGCCCGGCATCGACGACATGCAGCCTTCGACCCCTGCCCTCGAGGTCATCGACATCCACAAACGATTCGGCCCCCTCGAGGTTCTCAAGGGTGTGTCCCTGACCGCAAACGACGGAGACGTCATCTCGATCATCGGTTCCAGCGGTTCCGGCAAGAGCACGTTTCTCCGCTGCATCAATCTTCTTGAGAATCCCGAGAAAGGACGCATCGTCGTCGGGGGCGAGGAACTGATCCTGAAGCAACGTCGACTTGGCGGGTTGGACGCGGCGAACCCAAGTCAGATCATTCGGTTGCGAGCAAGAATTGGCTTTGTGTTCCAAAATTTCAATTTATGGTCGCACATGACGATCGTGGAAAACGTGATCGAAGCCCCCGTTCATGTCCTGAAACTCTCGCGGCGCGAAGCGCTCGAACGGGCGGAAGCCCTTCTCGACAAGGTCGGCATATGGGACAAGCGCGACCATTTTCCGTCTCAGTTGTCGGGTGGGCAGCAGCAACGGGCAGCGATCGCGCGTGCATTGGCGATGGAACCGCGTCTGATCTTGTTCGATGAACCGACGTCGGCCCTGGATCCCGAGCTCGTCGGCGAGGTTCTGACCGTCATGCGCAAGCTGGCGGAAGAAGGGACGACGATGCTGGCAGTCACGCATGAAATCGGATTTTGCAGGGAGGTCTCGACCAAGGTCGTGTTCCTCCACGAAGGCCGCGTCGAGGAAGAGGGGCCACCCAGCCAACTTTTCACTTCGCCGCGATCGGAGCGCTGCCGCAAATTCCTGGCCAGCCACCTGTGAGGGATTGGCGTGCCGGAACCGGCAGGTGTATGAAACCAAAACCTAAGAAAGGGGAGTGTGGATGAAGAAACTGGCACTCGCGCTGATCGCTTCCGTGGCGATAGCAGGCGCCGCCGTAGCGCAAGACAAGGTCCGGATCGGTACAGAAGGCGCCTATCCTCCGTTCAACCAGATCGATGCGGGCGGCAATCTGATCGGGTTCGATATCGATATCGCCAAGGCCCTTTGCACCGAAATGAAGGCGGAATGCGAATTCGTAACCCAGGACTGGGACGGCATCATTCCGGGGCTTCTGGCGAAAAAATTCGACGCGATCGTCGCCTCGATGTCGATCACCGAAGAACGTCTGAAAAAGGTCGATTTCACCGATCGCTACTACTCGAATTCGCTGAGCTTCATTCGCAAGATAGGCATGGACGTCAAGCAGGACGCCCTGGACGGCAAGGTCCTGGGAGCGCAAAGAGCGACCATCGCCGCCCAGTACATTGAGGAAAAATTTGGCGACAAGGTAGAGATCAAGCTCTACGACACCCAGGAGAACGCGTTCCTGGATCTCGCGTCGGGCCGGATCGACGTCATGGTCGTCGATTTCGGCGTCGGCTACAACTGGCTGCAGTCCGATGAAGGCAAAGGGTTCGAATTTTTCGGAAACGGCGCCAGCCTCGACGACCGCATCGGCATCGCCCTGCGCAAGGGGTCGGACGACCTGAAATCGCGGTTCAACAAGGCGATCACGGCGATCCGGGAGAACGGCGTTTACAAATCCATCAACGACAAGTATTTCCCGTTCGATATCTATTGATCGTGGGATGCCCGGACCGGAGATACGGTCCCGCCGTAGCGCGGACCGTATCCTCCTCCGAGTGTTAGGCCGTTTTCATGTTCGATCTTCACGGTTTCGGCGATCAACTCATTCTCGGCGCGCTGATGACAGTCGGCCTGTCGTTGTCGATCCTGGTCCTGGGCTTGGCGCTCGGACTGGTTATCGCCATCTGCAAATTGTCCGGGTTCGTGGCATTTCGCGCAATCGGCGAGGTCTACACCGCGATCTTTCGCGCCATACCGGAACTCCTGATCATCCTGGTTTTATATTTCGGTTCGTCGGGCATTCTGACCGCCATCGCGGAATCCTTCGGCCACGACGAATTCGTCGAACTCAGCCCCTTTGCCGCCGGTGTCATCTCCCTCGGCCTGGTGTTCGGCGCCTATGCGAGCGAAGTGTTCCGGGGCGCGATCCTGGCCATCCCCAAAGGTCAGATCGAGGCTGCCCGAGCCTATGGTATGAACGCCTGGCTGGTCTTCCGGCGGGTGACGCTGCCGCAGGTGTGGCGCGTTGCACTGCCGGGATTGGGTAACCTCTTTCTGGTGACTCAGAAGGACACCGCGCTGGTTTCGGTCATCGGCCTCGTCGAACTGACCCGCGCAGCCGCCATCGCCACCGGGTACACCAAGGCCCCGTTCACCTTCTACTTCGTCGCCTCCCTTCTGTATCTCGCGATGACGTCGGTCACCATGTACGGCCAGCGCCATGCCGAACGCTGGGCGCGGCGCGGACAGCCGGGGCTGGGATCATGACGTTCGATTTTGATCTCATCGTCCAGTATTTTCCAAAGTTGCTGTCCGGCGCGTGGCTGACCATCGAACTGATCGCCCTTTCGCTGGCCATCGGGCTCCTTCTGGCGGTCCCCACGGCACTGATGCGGGTTTCGAACAACTTCGCATTGAAGTCCATATCGCTCGGATACGTTTTTTATTTCCGCGGTACGCCGCTCCTCATCCAGATCTTCCTGATTTATTACGGGTTATCGCAGTTTTCCTTCGTGACCGATGGGCCGCTGTGGCCGTATTTGCGAGAACCCTATATCTGCGCTATCATCGCCTTCGCACTCAACACCGGCGCCTACACGGCGGAAATCTTGCGGGGGGCCATCCAGGCGGTGCCGATGGGCGAAGTCGAAGCGGCCCGCGCCTTCGGCATGTCGACACCGATGATGTTCAGGCGCGTGATCCTGCCGCGGGCCATGCGGATCGGTTGGCCGGCCTATGGCAATGAAGTCATCTTCATGATCAAGGGCAGCGCGCTCGCCAGCACCATCACGCTGCTGGATCTGACCGGGATGGCACGGACCGTGATTGCCAAGACCTACGCGCCGGTCGAGATCTTTCTGGCCGCCGGAATCATCTATTGGGTCATCATCAATGTCCTGATGGCGAGCTTCCGCATCGCCGAACGGCGGTTCAACCGCTACCTGGGACAAACGGCGGACCGGTAGTCCGGCGCGCCGGTTGCGGCGGCCCTTATTCGGCAATCGGGATATGCGGCCCCGCGCTTCGCGGCAAAAGGCCCGTCAAGCGCGGATCGTCGAAGATCTCTACTTGTTCGTCGTAAACCACGAACCCTTGCCGCTGGTAAAAAGCGATCGCCCCGGAGTGATCGAGATCGCACGTGTGCAGCCACATGCGGCGCGGATGGAAGCTCCACGCCCGCTCGATCGCGCTGAGAAGAATAAACCGCCCCCATCCCTGCCCGATCAGCCACGGCACGACACCGCAATAGACCAGTTCGATGTCCGACGGATCACGGCAATCGAGTTCGAAATACCCCCCCGGTTCGCCATCCACGTACAGAACCTGGATGTCCACGCCCGGATCCTGGATCAGGGCCGTCAATTCCGCATCGGACATTTTCCGGCGTTCCATCCATAGCCACGGCTCACCGATGACCGCGAAAAGATAGCGGTAAAACGGGACCGAAGGTTTGGCGACGGGGACGATCGTGCCTTCGGTCCGCGGAGGCCTGGCCGGGGGAAGATCGGGGCCATGCGTCATTTCCAGGTAGGTAACGACCGAACGCAGTTGGCCCGGCGCGATCCGCGACGCGATCATGCTATCGATATCCCTTTGTCAAAAAGTGTCCAGAAACCGGACCGCCGTTCCGATCGGATCTCCGATCAGTTGTCCTTCGCGCGCGACGATGTGGCCGCGTACGACCGTTGCCATCGGCCAACCTCGGACGCGTGTGCCATCAAAGGGAGTCCAACCGCAACGACTGACGATCCAGCGAGTGGATATGGTCCGCTCCGCCTTCATGTCCGCCAAGGTCAGATCCGCATCATAACCGACGGCGATGCGCCCCTTGCCGGCGATCCCGAAAACCCTCGCGGGCCCCGCCGCGGTGAGATCCGCGAAACGTTCCAGCGACAACCGGCCCGCGTTCACCTGATCAAGCAGCAGGGGAACCAGGGTCTGGACCCCGGGCATGCCCGACGGCGCGCCGGGATATCGTCCCGCCTTTTCGTCAGCCGTGTGGGGCGCGTGATCGGATCCGATGGTGTCCACCAGTCCCTGCCGAACAGCCTGCCATAAGGCGTCGACGTCAGCCTGCTCGCGGATGGGTGGGTTGACCAGCGCGCGGTTGCCGATGCGCTCGTAGATTTCCGGCGCGGTCAGAAGAAGATGGTGCGGCGTCACCTCGACCGTCGCGATGTCTCGGTGTTGACTCAGGTAATCCATTTCGTCAACGGTGCTCGCGTGCGCGATATGGACTGGACGACCGGTCGCCCGTGCCATGACGACCAACCGGCGAACAGCCGTGACCGCCGTTTCGGCGTCGCGCCACGCGGTATGGCCGGCCGGCCCCGCCGCTTCGGTCAACATGGATTTCCGCGCTCTCAGGCGCGATTCATCCTCGGCATGGACCATGGCACGCCGCCGGCCATTTCCCAGAACCGCGGCCAAGGTCGCATCGTCTTCGATCAACAGGCTGCCGGTGGAGCTGCCCATGAAGATCTTGACACCGGCACACGCGGGTTGCCGCTCCAGTTCACCGAGCTGCGCAAGATTTTCATCGGTCGCCCCGACAAAGAAGGCGATATCGCACCGCACGCGCCCCTTGGCGCGGCGGCACTTGTCGGCCAATCCGGCCGCCGAGACCGTAGATGGCGCCGTATTCGGCATCTCGAATACCGCCGTTACGCCGCCTAGAACCGCAGCGGCCGAACCGGTCGCCAAGTCTTCCTTCTGCTCTCCGCCAGGTTCGCGGAAATGAACGTGGCTGTCGATAACGCCCGGCAATACGTGGAGACCGCCGGCGTCCAATTCGACTTCGGCGCAAGAACCCGCCAAATCTCCGATCTCGGCGATACGGCCATCGCGAGCGCCGACATCCGCGCGTTCGCACCCGGCAGGAGTGACGCAAATCCCGCCACGAACGATGAGATCAAAAATTCCGGGCATGATTTTCTTTGCAACTGTGGGCGGGAGTATTGAAAATGCGGTGCAATCGGGCGCCGGGTTCTTTTTTAGCAGGGAACTCCGCTCACGGTCCAGAGCCGCTCGATCTTATTGTACCGGCATTGAACGGAGGCATGGATATGACTCAGAATCGGGAAACCCTCGTCATCGGTGGGGACGGCGCCGGATTCACCCTCAAAAGCGCCATCGCCGAACTCCTTTCGAAAAGGGGATACGACATCCTGGACGTCGGAACCGATTCGACGGATGTCTGCCACTATCCGGTATTTGCCCGGGCCTTGGCGATGGCCATAAAGGATGGCAAGGCGGAACGCGGATTCCTGTTCTGCGGTAGCGGCGTCGGCGTCTGCATGATGGCCAACCGGTTTCCGTGGATTCGCGCCGCCCAAGTCTACAACCCCACCGTCGCGCGCTTGACGCGGGACCACAACAACGCCAACGTCGCCTGTTTCGGCGAAAAGTTGGATGGCCTTTGGAACGTGCAGGAATCGGTGCGGGTCTTTCTGGAAACCCCGTTCTCCAACGAAGGCCGCCATGTACCGAGGCAACCCATGCTGTCGGATCCCTTCGGAGATTTCTTCTAACGCTCGCCCGTATACCGAAGGACAGCGGATCAGCGGCACGTCGCGCCGGACCGACAGCCATCGCCAGAACAATACCATTGCGGTCAATACCTCCAAGGACGCCACTCTTAGGCGTTCATCATTTCGCCACGTCCCCAACGACATTTTCAATAATCATGTGCGCTTCAGCCCTTGGTGTTGTATCGTGAAGAGGGAGTGGGACACCGCCTTCCCAGAAGTCTTGGGGCCGTCGTATTCGGTCCATACCGGTACGGTCATACCGCGACGGACAATTGGGTTTCCTTCGAAACCCGCCGAGACAGAAGGTTTGACGGCGGTGAGTGTGGAGGAGAATAGCGATGACGTCTGGCGCTCGGAGCCTAGGCGGTTGTTGTGTTGAATTAAAACGATCCGAAGCCAACGCCGGCGTTTCGGATGTGGCAGCACTGGCCGCAAACCACTTCGGTGATATCGAGCATGTACCCGAACCGTTTGGGCAGTGTTCGGCGTATGCGGAAACCCGCACCTGGAAGCGCTCGACATTCCGATCGAACCCTTGGAAATGGACGGGTCCCTCATGCATTGCCCCGCGAAAAATCGATAAAGGACGCGATCCGGCCAACGCCTCGGATCGACTTTTAGAAAAATTTGTAACGATTAAATTTTCTCTTAATTCATTTTTTGCTAATGTTGGCTTACGCGTTACGAAAATCCGGATTTATTCCGGTACCCGGGGGGGAAGCAGGCCACATTTGAGCAAGCGCATGATTCCATGGATCGCAGGTCAACTGATCCTTTTGGCGGTCGTCGCGGCAACTCCGGGATGGGCCACCGATTCCCTGCGCATCGGCGGCACCGGATGGTCGATTGGAATCTCGCGGCTCCTTGCCCAGGCCTATACCGATATCCACCCCAACGTTTCGATCGACGTGCCCTCAAGCGTCGGAAGCACCGGCGGAATCCGAGCCCTGATCGCGGGTGAATTCGACTTGGCCATATCCGCGAGGCAACTGGAGATGGCGGAAAAGGACCAGGGATTAGCCGCGGTACCGTTTGTCAAAACGCCATTTGCCTTTTTTGTGCCGACGCTTTCCGGTAATGAAGCGCTTTCGCTCAGCGAACGCGAGGTCATCGGCCTCTATGACGGCGAATACGTTCGTTGGCCCAACGGAATGACCGTCCGACCGATCCTGCGCCTTCTCAATGAAACCAATTCCCGCCTGCTCATGGCTTGGTTCAAGGGATTGGGGCCGGTTCTCGAAAAGGCACTCAAGGTTCGCGGTGCACTTATCGCCTATTCGGATCAGGAAGCCATGAGCATGGCCGAACGCATTCCGGGCGCGGTCGCGACCGGAGCCATGCTGGCCGCCCTGTCGGAAGCAAGAAACTTAGGGCCGATTGCCATCGATGGAAATGAACCGACGGTCGATAACCTTGAAAAGGGTATGTATAATCTTTCCGCCACGTTGTGGCTGGCCGAACGCCGGAATAGTGGCGAATTGGCGCGTGCCTTTCGTAAGTTCATGCTTTCGCCGGCGGGCGAAAAAATCATCCGATCCAATGGCGGCATCCTTCTGACCCACGAGTGACGAGATCGTTTTGGACGCGCGAACAACCATTGATCTGGCAACGCCCGCGAGACGTGTCCGCCAAGTGTTGTTCGCCGCCATGACCGCGGTCTCGATCGTTTTGGTGATATTGATCCCCACGGGAACGGGGCTTCACGAGTTTTCCCACGCGCAGTACCAAATCGCGACACGTACGCAGATTCTGGCCGATGCTGTATCGTCCATCGCGGCGCGACAACCTCAAACCTGGACATTTTCGGTGGACCGGATAGAGGGTGCCGTCACGTTGCGCGACACCATCGACTATCCGGCGAGGATTTTGGTTGTCTCCGACAGCGGCACGACGGTCACCACCCTGGGAGACGATCCCGGATGGCCGTTTATCGAGTCGACGGCACCGATAATGGACGGAATCAGGGTCGTCGGAACCATATCGACAGCGGTGAACGTCGGAACGGTCATAGCGAACAGCGTGTGGCTGTTCCTTGGTGGTTTGACGTTGTCCGTATTCGGTTTCGTGTTCGTCAGACTCGGTCCCATCGACTACATCGACCAGTCGCTGTCCGCAGTTCAGAGGCTGAACCAGGAATTGGATACCCTGGTCGATGAACTCGAAGCGAAAATCGACGAGAAAGCCTACGATCTGCTGATCGCCAATCAGCGTTTGACCACCGAAATCGAAGCCAAGCGTTTCGTCGAGGGCGAATTGCGGCTGGCGAAGGAGGTCGCGGAATCCGCCAATCAGGCCAAATCCGAATTTCTCGCCCAGATGAGCCATGAATTGCGGACTCCGCTCAACGCCATCATCGGATTTTCAGAGGTCATCGGTTTTCAGATGATCGGTCCTGTCGGCAACGAGCGCTACGTCGAGTACGCGAACGACATTCATCAGGCGGGGCATTCGCTTCTGGAACTGCTGACCGACGTTCTGGACATCGCCCGCATCGAAGCCGGAGCCCTGGACCTGGAGGAGACCCAGGTTTTCTTGCCCAAGGTTCTGATCTTCGCCCGTAATTTGTTTGCCAAACGCGCGGACGACGCCGGAATCGAACTTGCCGTCCAGGTCCCAGATTACGGACCGATCGTCCACGGAGATGCCCGCCGCATCAAACAGATCGTCGTCAATCTCGTTTCCAATGCCGTCAAATTCACGCGTCGGGGCGGGCGGGTGACAATCTCCGCCTACGTGGATCAAAATGAAAAAATCGTGATGGAAGTTCAGGACACCGGTATCGGAATCGGCGCATCGGAAATGGAAAGGGTTTTCCTCCCGTTTTCCCGATCGCGAAATCCCACGGTTCGCGATATCGACGGCGTCGGGCTTGGCCTTCCCCTTTGCAAGGAATTGATCGAACTCCACGGCGGCACCATAGAACTGACCAGTTCTCCCGGAAGCGGTACCACCGCGCGCGTTATCTTTCCGATCGAGCGGACCGCGACGAACTTGCAGGGCACCGAAACGGCTTCGTGACCCGCCCCCTTTCGGACGCCGGCTCAAATGAGCGGCCGGATTTCCTCCGCGCCGCGCCAGATCATCTCCAAGGCGACGTAGGTGACCAGAACGGCACCGACATAGGCGATCCAGCGATGCTTCTCCATCAATGACGCCAGATAGTTGGCCGCAAACCCCATCAAGGCGATCGACAAACCCAATCCGAAAATCATGATGGTCAAATGATCGCGCGCAGCGCCCGCGACCGCGAGAACATTATCCAGCGACATAGACACGTCGGCGATGACGATCGCCATCAACGCACGCCCGAAACTCTTGGTCACGGGAACCGGTCTGGTCGACTTCGATTCGTCGTGCAAGTCGAGGCCGTTGGAGACGGCCGCCTCCGCCCGCGCACGATCGTTTTTTGCCTGCTGCCGAAGGTCGCGCCACATGGTCCAGGCGACCCAGGCCAACAGTAAGCCGCCGGCAAGAAGAAGGCCGACAACCTTCAGCAGATAGAACGCGATCATCGAAAACAGGATTCGCGTGACCGCCGCCACGATGATTCCGATGACAATCGCCCGGTGCCGCTGATGGAGGGGAAGCCCAGCGGCCGCGGCGCCAATCACAACCGCATTATCGCCGGACAGAACGAGGTCGATTCCAATAACGGCCACAAGCGCCTGAATTTGTGCCAGTTCAAACATGTCAACTCCGGAGCCAACTCCCGGCCGGTTTGGCCGATTTCCCGATCTTTGTCCAGTCGAACTTTGAGGAAGAATCGCCGATCAGCGCGCCGACAATGTCGAAAACACGTCGCCGTCCGGTTTCGCCCCCAGGATGTGGCGGCGGTGCCACAGCGCGTAAAACAAGAGGTTCCAGGCCGCCTGCCCGTTCCTGCCGGTTGCGTGAGCGAACAACGCCTCCACGGCGGATGAGTGGCACGATTCGGCGATCCCAGGTTGCCTCGCCACCAACGGTCCCAGTTGCTTGCCCCGGCGTGCGATCCATTCGGCCACGGGAACCGTGAATCCCCTTTTGCGCTCGAAGGGGGCCGCTTCGGGCAACTTCTTGTCCAGCCATTTCCTCAGTATCCATTTTCCCAGCCCCTTTTGGGACTTGAGGCCGTCCGACAGGCAAAAGGCGAACGCGGCGACCTCCGGATCCAGGAAAGGCGTTCGGCCTTCGACGCCGTTGGCCATGAGACAGCGATCCAGCTTGATCAACAGATCGTGGGGTAGCCAATCGGCGCAATCGACTGCTTGCGCCACCTGGAATACGGTTCGACCCGGTTGGGACTCCCGGCGTTCGCTCGCGGCGATACCGACCCGCCAACCGGCCGGCGTCTCGCGCAGGACATCGATGCCGTCGAACATGCCCCGATGGCGCATCGGACGTCCGCCCAGCAGACGCCAGCGGGCGACGCGGCGATAGCGGCCGTATCCGCCGAACAGTTCGTCGCCGCCTTCCCCGCTCATGATCACCTTGTAACCGTGCTCGCGCGCTGCCCGTGCCAACTTGTAGCTTGGAAGCACCGCGTAGTCGGCGGCCGGATCATCCATGGCCGCCGCGATTTCCGGCAGGAGGCTCCAAAAATCGCCCTCGCCAAAATCCACGGCCGTAAACCGTGCGCCGGCCGCCGCGGCAACGTTTTCGGCATGAGCCCGTTCGTCGTGGACCTCGGACCCGGAAAAACCGGCGGTGAACGCCATCACCGGCTCATCGTTGAGTTCGCGCATCAACGCGAGAATGGCCGATGAATCAACCCCCCCGGACAGGAACATCGCATAAGGCACGTCGGAGCGCTGATGGATCGACACGCTTTCGCGGAGGATTTGGTCCAAGCGGTCTATGGCCTCGGTTTCTGAGATCCGCGACCTCGGCGAAGCGGGCAACGCGGGCCGCAGACGGCGTTCTACAACCCTTCCCCGTTCGACGATCAGCGTCTCTCCCGGCAGGACACGATGAATGCCCTGGTAAAGGGTTTCCTTCCCGGTGGTGAACTGCAACTGCAGAAGTTCGCCCCGCGCCGCATCGTTGACGATCGCTTTGACGCAACCGGAGGCCAACAGGGACTGTGGCTCGGAGGCGAAAAAGAACCCACCGTCATTTTCGACGTAATAGAGCGGTTTTATTCCGAACGGGTCGCGGCACAACAGCAGGCGCCCGCGCGCGGGATCATGCAGTGCAATCGCATACATGCCTCGAAGAAAATCCGCGAACCGTTCCCGATGCCGGAGGTAGAGTTGCAACGGTGTCTCGCAGTCGGAACGCGTGGCAAAAGCCGCCTCGCCCAGTTCCGCGCGGAGTTCCACGTAGTTGTAGATTTCACCATTGGCCACCAGCCCAAGCCAGCCGCCTCGCCCGTCACTGGCGTAAAACGGCTGATCGCCGGTTTCCAGATCGATGATGGCGAGGCGCGTCTGGATCATCCCCACGCCGGGGCCTTGATAACGGCCGCTTCCATCCGGTCCCCGATGAGAAAGCGCCGCCACCAGACGATCGAGAACCGCCGGATCGGGGTTTGTCCCGTTGACCGTCATGATCCCGGCAATGCCGCACATCAGGCAACGATCCGATCGAAGAAATCCAAATATTTCTGCACGACAGCGGATTCGGTGAACCGATCCTGGTAGGTCTCGAAGCCACGGCGCGCCAAACGTTCCGCCAATTCGTTGTCTTCGAGAACCATCCGAATGCCCTTGGCCAACGCCTCCGCGTCGTCGACGGGCGCCAGGATACCGTTGGTCATATGTTCGATCAGGGCTCCGGGGCCCATGCTGTCGCAGGCCACGACAGGCACGCCTTGCGCCCATGCTTCGATGACGACATTCCCCAGGGGTTCGTGCCTCGAGGAGCAAACGAACAGGTTGCTCGCCGCAAACAGCGCCGATACGTCGTCACGCCAACCGAGAAACCGGACCCGGGGGCGAACCGCGAGAGTGCCGGCCAGATTCTCCAATTCCAGGCGTAACGGGCCGTCGCCCGCCAACCAAAGATAGGCATTGGGCACCCGGGCCAGGGCCCGCAACATGACGTCGAAAGCCTTGTTTTCGTGAAGGCGCCCCAGGGCAAGAATGACTTGGGCGTTTTGCGGCGTGAACATGATCTCGCGCGAAACCGGATCCACCCGGGAAGCTGAAACGAAATTGGGCAGATAGTGGGCGCGGTCCTCGGGCCATCCTTTCGTCGCCAGATACTCGACAATGTCCTGGGTATTCCCGATCAAATGCCGGCACTTCTTGTAATATTTCAGATCGTAATACCCACCGAGACGGGCCACGTGAACAAACGGTCCGCTCGGACATTTGCGGGTCGCCCGGTTCATCCAGGTCAGGACGACATCGGGTTTGAATGCACGAATTTCGCGGCGCAGGGCCAGACCGGACGTGAAGTCGAACGCGCCGCCGAACGGCAGTTCCACGGGCTCGATGCCGTTCTCGCGCAGCAGGCGCGCACGCGCAGGATGCGTGCGGATGACGACCCGCTGTTCGAGGCCCGCTTGCTGGAAAGCAATCGCAAGCCGGCAGAAAAAGGCCTCTGCTCCTCCGAACTCGGCACCCGCCATTGCTTGCAGGACTCGCATCAGTTCATTAACTCCTCAATTGCAGAGGCGGCTTCAGGCCACCCCCAACGCCGTTGCATCCGCAGGGCTTGATCATGTTGCCGACGCCACAAAGCGTCGTCGTCAAGAAGCCCAACCGCTGAATCCGAAAACGCCGCGTCGGAACGCGCGACGAACCCGGTTTCCCCGTCGATCACCCGTTCGACGACGGAACCCAGGCTCTGAACAACGGTCGGTACGCCCATCGCCTGTGCCTCGCCTACGGCCAGACAGAACGTCTCGTTCAAATCCCCGCGATACAGCATGACCCGAGAGGCCCGCAGTTCCTCGACCAAGCGGATCTTGGAAACCGGATCCCGCAACACCACGCCGTGTTCGGCGCAAGCGCCGGCCCGATCGAGAATCGCCTTCATCGCATCGGCCTTGCGGTCGCCGACGCCACCATACGTCGCCGCGCCCGAAAAGACGTGAAGTTCGGCTTCCGGCACCCGCGGCCGGATTTCCCGAACCCAGCGATCGAGAAGCCAATCCAGGGACCGTAACGGGTTGGAGGTAAAGATCGCCCTCGGTCCCGGCGGTTCCGATGCCGTTTCGGCCTCCCGGAACAGATCGGGAATTCCATAGGGTATCACAGCGCGTCCGCCGTCCGGCGCCCAGGCCGGATAGGTCGTGCGATGATAGTCGCCGATAAACAGAATGGTCGGGCGAACCCGCCACAATTTCCAAAGATAACGCCATTTCAATAGATATTGGGCGGGGTTGTGAATCCAAAAGACACGACGCCGCGCCTTTGGCATCAAGGTAATCAGTTTGTCGCCGCGATTGGCAATGTACAGATCGGCGCTATCGGGCAGGCCATCGGAAATCGGCGCCCAACTGACCCCGTTGCATTGGATCGGCGCCCGGCACTTGTTCCGTACCAGAACTTCGTGACCGCGCCGCGCCAGTTCCTCGGTCATGAAAACGATCGTGGATTCGACACCACCGAGCGGACGTTCCCCAGGCGTGCGTCCGTCGAATTCGATCCCATCGTCGGCGAGGACGATACGCGCCATTTACTCTGACTCCTCAGCGGCCTTGAGGTAGGAAAGCAAGGGAAAAAGCCCCGCAAACAGGGCGATCAGGAAACCGTATCCGCCTTCCTTATACCCTTTGCGTCGAATATAGCACTTGAAAAAACGAGAAAAGAAGCGCCGGACATTCCCGGCAAAAGTTCCGATATCGCCACTATCCCTGAGATCCCGGGCGCGCGCCGAGGAATAACTGTCGAGACGCCGAATCATGTCCGACACGTCCCGATCGACGTAGTGCTCCAGGCGATTTTCCAGCATCGGGCCCTTTCGGCCATTGAAGGTCAGGCTCGGATGAACGCGTTGCGCGCCCCAAGACTTCGCCCCCTTTTTGAATAGCCCCGGATAAGCCGCCTTCCCATAGGAAGCGCCCCAGCCATGCCGGACGAGCGTCGTGCCGATGAAATTGTCGACCGGTATTTCATGCCAGTCAAAGGGCGTGTCCGCGATGACTTCTCGGATTTCCGCTGCCAGCGCAGCGGGGACGCGTTCATCGGCATCGACTTCCAGGATCCAGTCACCGTCGCAATGGGAAATCCCCGTGTTCCGCCGTTCACCCTCCATGTCCCAGCGGCCTTCGACGATCCGCGCGCCGTGCGCAAGCGCGATTTCCTTCGAACGATCGGTGCATTTGTCCAGCAGCACCAGGACTTCGTCGGCAAAAGACAGCTTGGCCAGGCAATCCGGCAGACGCGATTCCTCGTTGTGTGCGACGATCAGCACGGTCAGCCGTTTCGGAGATGCACTCATGACCTATTCTCCGGAACCGACCCCGCTTCGGAAACCTTCAGATGGGTCAGAATAGGAGACAGCGCGGTTCCGATGGCAATCACCAGCCCGACGCGACCTTCGCGTAGGCCTCCGGCGCCAAGAATCGATTTTGCGAAACCGCGCCACACGGCACGTTTCGCTTCTTCCAGCCGCCTGGGCCGTGACGTGTCCTCAAGAGACCGCGCCTTGATCGTGGTGTGGACATCGATGTTCTTCAGGAAATCCGAAATCCCGTGCCCCAGGTGGCGGTCGACAGGTTCGTGCAGCGGATCACCGCGCCTTCCCTCCCCCTTCGTCCGCTGGAGGCAAGGTTTCGGAACCGGCGCCAGTTCTTCTGTCCACCCGAAACGTATGGAGCGTCCATAAAAATGGTGGCGAACAGGAATTTCATGGGTTTCGGCAGCATCATCAGCCACGATTTGGCTTATGGCCTTGGCCAGCGATTCGGAGACCCGCATATCATCGCCGACGGACAAGACCCAATCGGCGGATCCGGCCAGAACATCCTGATTTTCCCCAACGACCAGGGCGCCCAGATCCTTCGCGCACCGGGTAAGGTCGGCACGGTCCGGAGCGACGACCACGACCCGATGGTCGGCGAAGGCCAGTGTCTCCAGGCAGGCGGCAAGATCCTCGGCTTTCCGATACGCCCGAACGACGACCGAAAGTGTGGGGGATTTCACGCCGTGTCCCCTTTGACTTGCGCCCACAAGGCCCGCGCCGCGGCCTCGGCCTTGTCCACGCTCAAACCGTCCATCAGTGTTTCCGCGTGACGGTGGTCGAAGTTTTCCGGAAAGATCGATTCGTAGGATTCGTCGGTTCTCACCACCGCACAGTGCGCACCCCACGGCGCGTAAAGAGCCTCCGGAGAGGGACCGAACAATCCGAGGGTGGGAATGCCGGTAGCCGCCGCCAGATGCATCAAACCCGAATCATTGCCAACGTAGAAGGCCGCACGGGCGAGACAGGCACCCGCCGTCAACAGATCGACTTTTCCGACGAGGTCGATACGGCGGTCCTCTGGAATGGAGTCGATCAAGCGCAGGATCGCCGGGCGTTCATCATCCAACCCGAACAGGGCAACACGTCCTTGCGGAAGGATGCCGTCGGACGCGGTGAGCCGCTCGATCAGTTCTCGAAAGCAGTCCGCCCGCCACGTTTTGGCACTCCAATTGGCGGTCGGTCCGACCGCTAGAACGGGGAGACCATCGGGAATCAGCCCCTCCGATCGCCGCCGTAAAGCATCTCCGATCCAAATCGTCGGCGCGGGAGGGTTGTCGCGAAGGCCAAGAGCCTCCGCCAGTTTTTTGACCCGATGGATGGGTTCGCGGCTCCGGCCGATCCGATAAGCCCGGTGATGCGGGATCAGATAGGAAACCGGCGCCTTGCGTAAATCCACCAGAATGTCCCAGACCGTGCCACCGCATGCAGCGAGCAGACCGAGCCAATGCAACGAGAACACCATCTTATCGAGCACGAGAACGCGTTCGAGCCCGGGAACGTCCTGAAACAGCGTTGCAGCGGCGGGACCGCAGGCGACCGTGACGCCCGCACCCGGATTTTCGTGTATCAGACGGTCAAGGACACCCGTGGAAAGAACCGCGTCGCCCACGCGCGTCGCCGTGATGAACAAAATTTTCATATATCCCGAGTCATTTCACGATCGCGCCGCTATGGTGATATCGGCATCATACTCTTGGTGCGAGTCGGATACCGATCGGGTTTATACGGTACCGCGAAGCCGTTGCAAAGCCCGGCACTTGCCGTCAACAGGGTTCCGGACCACCTTTAGGATGCGACGACGCGCGAACGACGAGAATAGGCGAGAATAACGAAGCATGAGCAACTGTTTTCACACCGTATTGAATGATCGTGCCGTCATCTCGATTTCAGGCGACGATGCACGCTCGTTTCTTCAAGGAATCATTTCCAACGACATCAACCGGGTTTCACCGGATCGCGCGATTTACGCCGCCTTCCTGACCCACCAGGGCCGCTATCTCCATGATTTTTTCATCACCCAGTGCGGCGAGGTCCTGCTTCTGGATTGTGAAGCCGACCGTGCGACGGATTTTGTGCGCCGCCTGACGATGTATCGTCTTCGCGCGAAGGCCAAAATCGAACTGGCGTCCGAAACGTGGTCGGTGGCCGCCGTGTTCGGAACATCGCTGCCGGCCATCCCGGGCCTGAAGGAAGAACGCGGCTGTGCCGTCGACGTTCAGGATGGCGTCGCCTATGTCGATCCGCGTTTCATGGCCGCCGGAGTCCGATTGATGTTGCCGCGTACGCACGCGGAAGCGATCCTGTCCAACCTGGGCTGTGAACAGGGCAGTCCCGAAGCCTACGATCGTCACCGCCTGGCACTCGGTCTTCCGGACGGAAGCCGGGATTTGATTGTCGAGAGGTCGATCCTCCTTGAAACCGGGTTCGAAGAACTGGAGGGGATCTCGTGGACAAAAGGCTGCTATCTTGGCCAGGAACTGACGGCCAATTCCCGGCGGCTCGTCATCCGCAAACGTCTGATGCCGGTCGCCGTCGAAGGCCCCATGCCGGAACCGGGCACGCCCCTTCTTTCGGGGGAACGCAAAGCCGGCGAAATGCGATCCGGGCGCGATGGTGTCGGCATCGCCCTCGTTCGCGTTGAACACTTGGACGAACGTGATAACGCCGTTCTGTCGGCCGGCCAGACGACGATCCGCGCCTTTCGTCCGGAATGGATGACCATCAAGCGCATAGAAAACGTGTGACGAACATCCCCCAAAGTGGACGGAACACCCAGCATTCGGATTCCCAACCCGATGAACCGCCGGAGTCGAACACCGCCACTCGATCTGGTGACATTTTCGACTTGGCGGACGCACCCGAAATCCTGGCACCCGTCGCCTCGATTTACCATCATCGGCTGGCGCGGTACGGCGCCAGTCCAAAAGGTGTCTACTGGCGGCATCAATTCGGGCAGTTTCTCAGGTTCGAATTGCTGCTCGGACTGGTACCCAAGGACCGATGGTGTGAACCCGGTCTTGTCCTGAACGACCTGGGATGCGGCTACGGCGCCTTCTTCGACTTCGTCAAGGATCGCGTGATTTCCCCTGACGGGCTCTACATCGGTTACGACATCTGCGAAAAGATGGTGCAAACGGCGTCCCACCGCATTCGCGATCCCAGGGCGCGGTTTGTCCAAAGCGCGGTTGCCCAGTTTGTCGCCGACTATTCCTTCGTCTCGGGAACGTTCAATATGAAACTGGACGTCGCCGACAAAACCTGGAACGGCTACGTCAAGGAAAGCCTGCGGCACCTGTGGATGTGCAGCCGTAGCGGCCTTGGTTTCAATATGCTGGACGTGGCCGGACGGGAGGACGACGGCGGACTCTATTTTGCCGAATCCGATGATTTCGTCGACTTCTGTCGTCGGGAACTTTCACGAAATGTGACGTTGGTCGACAATGCCCCCCTGAAGGAATGGACCATTCTGATCTGTCGCGGTTCCTGATCGCTATTTCTCGACTCGCCAGGATTCGTAAGCGCGCCTCGTATCATCGTCAGGCGGATAGGTTCCCGGAATCGGAAAACCGTCGGCGATCCGTTTTTGCAGGAACGTCTCCAACGCTTCCTGTTCGGATGCCCCGACGGCAACCTCGTCGGCAAGATCTCTGGGTATGACCACCACCCCGTCACCATCGCCGATCAGGACATCCCCGGGAAAAACCGCCACGCCGCCACAGGCAACCGGCCGCCCGATATCGGCGCCGAAATGGCGGGCGAGACCTGCCGGCGCGCAAGCTCCGCTGCAGAACACCGGCAGACCGAGCCGCACGACGGTCTCCGCATCCCTAACGGGACCATCGCCGACCACGGCGGTGACGCCACGAACCTTAAGTCGGGTCGCGAGGATATCGCCGATCATCGCCGCATTCTGAATACCGCGGCAATCCACCACCAGGGCGTCGCCGGACGGACAATCCTCGATGGCCTTGCGCGGCGGGTAATTCGGGTCGGCCAGGATCTCCGGTCCGCCTAGGTCTTCGCGCATCGGGATCAATCGAAGCGTATAGGCCGGAGCCGCGAACCGCATACCGGATGCCAGAGGCATCACGCCCGTCATGCACACAGATTTCAGCCCCCGCTTCAAAAGCTGCATCGACACGGTAGCGGCACTGACACCGCGCAGAAGATCCAACGTTGCTCCGTCCAGGGATTTCATGGCCGCCACCACCCCATCTTGCCGCGATTCTCCAGGCACATCGCCAAACGGAAAACGGCGGGAGACGTTTTCGCGCCCCCCGCCGCTATCAATCCACACGTCGGAGGATTCAATGAAGTTTTTCGGGCAGTTCCTTGATCGCGACGTCGATCAATGTATTTGCTCTCTTCGCCGTCATCTCGTTTTCCAAGATCCGGCGAGTCGCTTCCAAGGCCACGTCGACGGCAATGCCCCGGACTTCGGCGACAGCCGCCGCCTCGGCCTGGGCAATGCGGTCGATCGCCATCTGCTCCCGGCGCTTCAAAGAACGTTCCAGGTCGGCAACCGCCCGCTCGGAAACGTTTTTGGCCTCGACGTGGGCCTGTTCGAGCATACGCTCCGCTTCCTTGGCGGCATCCCGCTGCTTGCGTTCGTAGGAGGCCAGCAATTCCTGGGCCTCTTCCCGCAATTGTTGGGCTTCCTCGATCTGCCGTCGGATCGTTTCGGCCCGACTGTCAAGCCCCGTGGTGACGGTTCTGAACACCGGACGCGCGATGGCCGCGACCAGGATCACGAAAGCCAAGGCGACCCAGAATTCGGCTTCCGTGTAAAACGCGCCGCCAACCTCGGCTGCACCATGGGCCGTTTCCGCCGCGAAAGCTTGCATCAGGCGCGCTCCTTCATCGTTTGGTCGACGATATCGGCAACCACGCCCCGCTCGACATCGCTCTCCACCAACTTGGCAACGGCCGCCACCGTCACATCGACGGCAACATCACGAATGCTGGCCACGGCTTCCGTGCGGGCTTGGGCAATCCGTTCCTCGGCCGCCGCGATTTGGGCGTTGAGTTTCTCGCCCAAGGTCTCGTGTCGTTCCGCGGCATCGGCGGCAATCCGTTCCCGCGCTTCGCGCAGCACCTCTTGCCCCGCCGCGCGGGCGTCGGTCATCGCCTTGTCGTAGGCCGCAGCGGCGGCCTCGGCATCCGCCTTGAAAGCCTCGGCCTTCTTCAGATTGCCTTCAATCCGACGTTGCCGGTCTTCCAGCACCTGGCCGACACGGGGCAAGGCAACCCGCCACATCAGGACGTAGAGAATCGCGAACGCGATCACCAGCCAGACGATCTGGGGCGGATAGGTGGCGGGATCCAGTTGCGGAAGCCCCGCCGCAAAGGCGGGATTCGCCCCGGCTGCAAGCCCGCCCAAGGCGAGGAATAGTACTTTTGGCGTCGTCCGCATGGCGTTTTCCCGGCTGTCCGAGTCGACGAGCGGCACCGCTCGTCGACATTCCGACCGCATCAGGTGAACAGGATCAGGAAGGAGATCAGCAGCGCGTAGAGCGCGACGGCCTCGACCAGGGCGAAGCCCAGCATCGACAGACCGAACACTTGCGAACGCGCCGCGGGATTACGGGCGATGGAGCCGATCAAGGACGAGAAGATGTTGCCGATACCGGCGCCGACACCCCCCAAACCGATCACGGCCAGACCGGCGCCAATCATTTTTGCGGCTTCCAATTCCATGGTCACTAATCCTCGTTTCCCATTGTTGATCGACCGGAACGCGGTACGTTCGCCGCATCCCTAGTGCAAGTGAATGGCATCGTTCAGATAGAGGCAGGTCAGAACGGTGAACACGTACGCCTGCAGGAATGCCACCAAAAATTCAAACCCCGTCAACGCCACGTCGACGGCCAAGGGCGCCCAACCGCCGAGAATTCCCAGCGGAATGATGAACCCCGCGAACACCTTCATCATCGTGTGGCCGGCCATCATGTTGGCGAACAACCGTATCGACAGGCTGACGGGCCGCGAAAGATAGGATAGCACCTCGATCGGGATCAGCAGCGGAAACATCACCACCGGCACGCCCTTCGGCACGAAAAACGTCAGGAACTTGGCGCCATGACGGATCACGCCGACGGCGGTCACGCCGAGAAACACGACGATCGCCATGAAAAATGTCACGATGATGTGGCTGGTGAACGTGAAACTGTAGGGGATCAGTCCGATCAAATTGCCGAACAGGATGAACATGAACAACGAAAAGATGAACGGGAAATACTTCCGTCCCTCGTTACCCACGTTTTCTCGCACCATGTTGGCGATGAATTCGTAAGCCAGTTCCGCCATCGACTGCCAACGGCCGGGAACCTGGCCGGAACGCGGGCGAACGCTAAGCACCATGAACGCAGTCACGGCCGCGACCGCCACGAGCATGAAGGCGCCCGAATTGGTCAGCGAGGCGTCCACATTGCCGATCTCGATAGGGACGATGGACGTAATCTCGAACTGTTTGAGCGGATTGGACACCGCTTACCTCCCGACCTGCGTTCAATCCCGTGCCGGCGTATCGTCGGCCTCTTTCTTCCTCGGCCGTCCGGCCGCTTCCGATTCCGCACCGCGCTCTCCGAAGAGGCGATCAGCGGCACGGTAGACATTCAGCCCCCCGGCGGCAGCGCCAAGGAAAAAGAACACTACCAAAAATAGGGGCGCTGTCTCCAGCCAATTGTCAAGCAGAAGCCCGGATCCCACCCCGACGATCAAAGCCGCGACCATTTCCGCGCCGATGCGGAGCGCCGCACCGAAACCGGACATGGACACGCGCCCCAACCCCGAGTCCGCACTCGGTTGCGAACTCCCTCCCGAGCGGGCCTTGCGAAGCCGCTCACCGAGATCCTCGAGAGGATCGGGGGATCGATCGTCGCCCATATCGTTCGCGTCACCCCCCAAGACCGCCCCGAACCGGGCCGAGATTGGCGCGGGGCACGATAAACGGCGTCCCAAGACCTGTCAAGATGAAAGCAGGCTGTCTAACCCTATGTAATTTCACGGGAAAAACAGCCTTTCGCGGAAATGTCAAGCGATTTCCCGCAAGACCTCGGCACGGCGGAGATCCACCGACACGAGTTGGGAAACGCCACGTTCCGCCATCGTCACGCCGAACAACCGGTCCATGCGCGCCATGGTCATGCGATGATGGGTGATAATCAGAAAACGAGTCCGGCCCGTTTCGCCCATTTCTTCGACAAGCGAACAGAAACGATCCACGTTCGCATCGTCCAAGGGTGCATCGACCTCGTCCAGTACGCAGATCGGCGCCGGATTCGACAGGAAAACGGCGAACAATAAGGCTAGAGCCGTCAAAGCCTGTTCTCCGCCGGAAAGCAGTGACAGAGCCTGCATTTTCTTTCCGGGCGGGCTGGCCATGATCTCCAGCCCCGCCTGCAGTGGATCCTCGGCCTCGGTCAGAGACAGATGGGCATTACCGCCACCAAACAGCCGGGTGAAAAGTCCGCGAAAGCTTTCGTCCACCGCCTGGAACGAGGTGAGAAGCCTTTGGCGACCCTCCCGGTTCAGTTCCGCGATGCCCCGCCGGAGGCGTTCGATCGCCTCCACCAGATCGGTTCTCTCGGATTGCAGACCTTCAATCTGTTCCGACAGCTCCTGGGATTCCTGTTCGGCGCGAAGATTGACCGGCCCCATGCCGTCGCGTTCTCGGCTCAGGCGTTCCAATCGATTTTCGACACCCGAAATTTCGGGTGGCGCGTCGTCGGACTCCAATCCCGCGAGAGTTCTCGTTTCCTCGGGCGTGCACTCCAGCCGCTCTCCGATACGCTCGGCAAGGTCCCGGCACGTCTGGCGCGCCTGATCGACACCGCCGTCGGCGCGCGCGCGGCGTTCCCGCGCTTCGCTCAGTTCCGATTCGGTTTCGCGAAGTCCCCGCTCCACTTCGGTCAAATGGGCTTCGGCTTCGGCCAGGCGATCCGATGCCGCTTTCCGGCGCGCCTCCGAAGCCTCGATGGCGTTCGACAATTCGTCGCGCTGCCGCGTAATTTCCGCAGGACGAGCCTCCAACGCCGCCTGTTCGGCCACCAGTTCCTCGCGCCGCGCCGAAAGCTGGGCACACTGGTTTTGCGAGTTGGCTCGACGCTTCGTCCACGAGTTCAGTTCGTCGCCGATCGTCTTCAGACGCCTGGCCCGCTCTGCGGCCTCGCGTCTCAAATTTTCGAAAGCGCTCCGCGCTTCAACCTGAACCGTCCGTTTTTCAGCGAGTTCGGCGCGAACCATATTGATTTCGGTCCGAGCCCCGGACGGATCCGGAAGGTCTTCAAGCGCCGTCGCCGCTTCGGATTCCCGGGCCGCGGTTTCCTGAAGGTCGGAATCCACGGCCGCCTTGCTTTCATTCAGGGTCGCGAGACGAGAGGCATTGCGTGCAGCCCGTTCCTTGACCGCAGCGAGCGCATCACGCGTCGTCGACAATTTGCCTTCAGCAACGCGGACAGCTTCCCGTGTAACCCGCTCGATGGTTTTTGCTTCCTCGGCCGCGGCGCGGGCGTTTTGAAGAGCCAGTTCAGCGGATGCCACGTCCGCCCGGGCATCTTCGATGCGATCTCGAACGACGGCCAACCGATTACGCTGTTCCAGCCGCGCAGCCGCCGCCGTCCGCGCCCCCGCGACGACGGTATAGCCGTCCCAACGCCACAAGGCGCCATCACGCGATACCAAGCGTTGACCGCGCTGCAACTCGCGCTGCCGGGCATCCCCCGTCTTCACGTCCGGAACAACCCCGATTTGCGATAATCGCCGATCGAGGGCGCCCGGCCCCGATACGAAACGATCCAAGGACTCGATCCCCTCGGCAAAACCGGCGTCACCGCAATCGGCGCCGATTTCGCGCCAGTGAACCGGCGCTTCGGTATCGATCGGCGCCGACAGGTCTTCGCCAAGCGCCGCACCGAGCGCCGCTTCGTATCCGGGACGAACCTCGATCGAATCGATCACGCCGGGATAGGGCCCAAGTTCGCCCGCTTCCAAGACGTCATTCAGAGCGCGTTCTTCGGCCTGCAACCCCGTCAAGACCGCCTGGACTTCCTGGCACGATAGCGCGCGCACCGATGCGCTTTCCGTCGCCTCGATCCGCGCGGTTTCCGCCGTCAGCGCGCGCTCGCGGGCTTCCTCCAGCAGGATCGCCGTTTCCGACGCCATCTCTTCCGCTTCCGCCAAGGCTGCGGCGTCATCGGACATTTCTTCGGCTTCGGTGATTTGCCGCGCAAGATCCGCCGATCGACCTTCCAGTCTCTCGCGACGCGCGGCCAATTCGCCGGTTTCCCGAACCAGGGCGTTGCGCCGGGCCTCGTCGGCGGCGATCCGGGCGGTCAGGGCTTCGTGGTGGGCTTCACGCGCCGAAACTTCCCGGGTCGCAGCTTCCAGGATCTCGGCCGCGGTCTCCTGAGCCGCCTCTTCGCCGTCTCGTGCCGATTTCAGGGACGCCTGCTCGTCATCCAGTCGCTCGACCGCCGCATCCGCATCGGCGACAAGGCTGGCTTCACGTTCGATATCACCGGCCAATTGATCGAGCCGCCGAACAATCTCCTGCCGCGCTTCGTCGATCCGGCGAGAATCGGCCTCCAAGGTTTCACGCGCAAGTACAAACCGCTGGAGTTCAGCCGCGCATTTCGCTTCTTCCCGGCGCAAGTCCGGCAATACCGATGCCGCTTCCGCCTGCCGCGAGGTCAATGCGGCGGCCCGCCCCATCCATTCGGCCACGCATTTTTCCGCTTCGCCCAGCGTGGTGCGGCTGCCGTCGAGATGCTCCAGGGCCGAAATCCAACGAACATGGAAGAGAGTGGCTTCAGTGCGACGGATGTGATCGCTCAAATTCCGGTAGCGGGAAGCCTGTCGCGCCTGCTTTTTCAAGTTCTGGTACTGGGCATCGAGCGTGATCAGCACGTCATCCAGGCGTTCCAGGTTCGCCTCCGCCCCGCGAAGGCGGATTTCGGCTTCGTGACGACGGGAATGCAGACCCGTGATTCCAGCAGCCTCCTCCAACAGGAGGCGTCGTTCCATCGGACGGGCATTGATGATTGCGCCGATCCGCCCCTGGCTGACCAGCGCCGTGGATCGCGCCCCCGTTGCCGAATCGGCAAAAAGAAGTTGCACGTCACGTGCCCTGAACTCCTTTCCGTTGACCCGGTAGACGGATCCCGAACCGCGCTCGATACGGCGCGTGATCTCGATTTCTTCCTGATCGGAAAAGCGCGGCGGTGCCGACCTGTCGGCGTTGTCCAACTGGATCGCGACTTCAGCGGTGTTGCGGGCGGGACGCGCGGACGTGCCGTTGAAAATCACATCGTCCATTTCCCCGCCGCGCATCTGTTTGGCGGAGGTCTCGCCCATGACCCAACGCAGAGCTTCGACCAGGTTGGATTTGCCGCATCCGTTCGGGCCGACCACGCCCGTCAGTCCCGGCTCTATCAACAGTTCCGTGGGATCGACGAACGATTTGAACCCGGAAAGACGAAGCTTGGTGAATCCTACCACAGCGGGGACCGTATCGCGCCCGAGGGCCCTATCCCTTGCCCGATGCAGCCAATTGCTCGTCGATCACCTTGCGGAATTCCTCCCATGGCTGGTTACCGACAATTTTTTTGCCATTTATGAAAAACGTAGGCGTGCCGTCCACCTCGTAACGGCTATGACCGTCCTCGATGCGGGCGCGCAAATCGTTCAGAAGTTCCTCGTTCTTCATGCACGCATCGATCTTATCCTTCGACATTCCGGCCAACCGGGCCAGCTTGCTCAATTCGGCGAACGGGTCCTTGCTGGTCGCCCATGTGTGCTGGCTCGCAAACAACACGTTCAGGAATCCGAAATATCGATCATCGGCGACACAATGCGGCAGCATGGAAGCCACCAAACCAAGATTGTCGAAGGGATAGTCGCGAAAGACTAGACGCACCTTTCCCGTATCGATGTAGGTTTCCTTGATTTTCGGGAGGGTCTCGAGGTGAAACGAGCCGCAATGTCCACAGGTGAGCGACGAGTATTCCAGGATCGTTACCGGAGCGTCGGGCTGGCCCATCACCTGATCACGTTTCTGCGGCACTTCGCGCCAGTGCTCCGCAGCGGCGACCTGAACGCTCGGCGCTCCAAACGACCTGGCGTTTGCAGCCGCCGGATCTCCCGCGGCAAACCATGTGGCGGTCACACCCATGACGGCGGCAAGAAACACCGCACTTCCGACTAGAAACGATCGTCGCACCGGCAGTTCCTCCTGGTTAGCGCGTTTCGGCATAACTTAAGACGCGTTCGCGTTTACCACAAGCGCCCGATGGCCCCTCACCCGGTCCATCGGCGTGGCTTCATCGTGTTTTTAGTGGATTTCGGACGGCGACAGCGCGTCCCAGCGACCGCAGGCGTTCCTTCAATTCTTCGTCATCGACGCCCTCGATGAGGTTCTCTATGGACGTCGCATCGTGCGGCGTTGGCGAAGGCAACACCTTGGCCGACAATCGCTTGCGTGGTAACGGCCCTTGGATGATCCGCAACCGGGAAATTGCCCGGTAGCCGTAATAGGTATTCACCCGCTCCACGATCTGCGGTTCCAGGTGCTGGATTTCCAAGGCCGATGCTCCACTCGCCGCGCGGAGGTGAAGGACGCCCGGTCCATCCCGGCGCAGGGCGATCTTTTCGGGCGCGGTCGTCCCTGCCAACAGGTTTCCGACGATCATCGACCAATCCGCAACAACGTCCCCGGCAGAAAACCCGCGCTTCCGAAACGCCTCTCGTGTCAACGGTCCCACCATGGCGGCAACGGGGCGCGGGGCTCCGCCCCTTTTGTAGGCCATCTCATTCCTTTCCCTGGACCAGGAAACGCAACGACGCCATGTTAATGGTCGAATGGAATCGAGACAACGCCTTCGGTGGACATGAACAGCGCTGCCGACCTCCCGAAAATACCGTTTCCAGATGCGGATCGGATTCGTGCCGACCTGCTGGACTGGTACGATCAAGGCCATCGCACGATCCCCTGGCGGATGGAAAACGGCACGGTCGCCGACCCCTACCAAGTGTGGCTCAGCGAGATTATGTGCCAGCAGACGACCGTCGGCACAGCGATCCCCTATTTCGAAAATTTTATCCGGCGATGGCCGACGATCGGCGATTTGGCCACCGCCGGATTGGACGATGTTCTTCATGCCTGGCAGGGGCTCGGCTATTATGCCCGAGCGCGTAATTTGCATGCCTGCGCCCGCAAGATCGCCGACGAACTGAACGGCCGATTTCCCGATACCGAGGAAGAACTGCGCGCCTTGCCGGGAATCGGCACCTATACCGCCGCAGCGATCTCGGCAATGGCTTTCGGGCGCTGCACACTTCCGGTGGACGGCAATATCCTGCGCGTGCTGACCCGTTTGTACGCGATCGCCAACCCGCTTCCACAGGCTCGGATCTTAGCGGAACAGAAAGCCGCCACGCTCGCCTCACCCTTGCGTCCCGGCGATCTCGCACAATCCATGATGGACTTGGGCGCCTTGGTCTGCATCCCCCGTAACCCGCGATGCGAAGCCTGCCCCATCACCGACTCTTGCGCCGGTCACGCGGCCGGAATCGCGACGAATATCCCGGTGAAACCAGCGAAGCCGACCAAGCCCACCCGTACGGGAATCGCATTCTGGATGGTGCGTGACGACGGCGCCGTCCTCCTGCGGCGACGACCGGAGTCAGGCCTTCTCGGCGGCTTGATGGCCGTCCCGATGACGACGTGGCGCGAAACGCCCTGGTCGCGATCGGAAATCGAAGATCAGGCCCCCGCCTCGGGTCCCTGGCAGCCCCTGCCCGGCCAAGTTGTCCACGTCTTCACCCATTTTCGCCTGGAAACCGGTGTCTGGATCGGCCGCACCCCGCTCGGCGCCAATCTCGACGGGGTCTGGGTATCCGAAGAGCACATGGGCGATCACGCGCTACCCACCTTGATGCGGAAGGTCGCCCGCCACGTTCGCGCACACACGGATCGTTGAATTTGCCGATCAGGATTCGGTGACAACGCCGTTCACGAACATCATCAGGCTTTCCATCGACGGGCCGGACAGCCGCTCGATCTCGACGATCGCGGACCGTGCAGCATCCAATTGTCCCGCGCGGCATTCTCTTTCCAGCGCGGCGGCGGCATTGCCGAGGTCCGAAAGGCCGTAGGTCCGGGCGCTGCTTTTCAACGAATGCGCATCGGCGACGATAGCCTCGATATCACCGGCGATCGACGCGGCAATCAACCGCGCCACCCGCGCCGAGGCTTCCTCGATGAACAGTGGAACCAGGACAAGGGCGTTTTCCCGCCCGACATCGTCGAGAAACCGGTTGACGGCGTCTTCGTCCATCATGACCGGTTCCCTGCCAGCCCGCTAGTCGTCGTAGACAATGAGAGACGTGCACGGGACGTCGAGCCTGTCCCGCCCATTCAGGAAGCCCAATTCGATGATGCAGGCTGCGCCGACGACATGGCCGCCGACCTTGCGAACGAGTTCGATCCCCGCCTGGAAGGTCCCGCCGGTCGCCAATAGATCGTCTAGAACCACGACGCGATCGCCCGGTTGAATGGCATCTTCCTGGATTTCAACGGTGTCGGTTCCATATTCGAGAGCGTATTCGTGGGGGATCGTCTTTCCGGGCAATTTCCCTTTTTTGCGCACCAGAACGAAGCCGCATCCGAGTTTCGTGGCCAATGGCGCGGCGACCAGGAATCCGCGGGACTCGATTCCAACCAGAACATCGGGCTGTTGCGCACTGACCGCCTTCGCCAACCGGCCTATGGCCACCTGCCACGCGTCCGCGTTCGCAAGAAGAGTCGATATGTCGTAAAAAAGAATCCCCGGCTTCGGAAAATCGGGGACGGAACGGATATGTTCCTTGAGATCCATGGCCTTGGCGTTGAGACTGTTCATCGGCGCTCCCGGGCGTGACGCGGTTTTGCGAAATCGCGGCGTATCGTAGTGTCCCCCTCTAGCCCTGCATAGCGCTTTTTAACCTGATCCCCGTTCCCCAGACCATTGCGAAAGCGACACGCCCCCGCATAGGATAAGGGTTGTGAATGTGATCCCAATCGTCAGGAAAGATATTGGTCATGGCTCACGTTTTTCACCGGCATACGCAATCCAAATTGCCGACGGCCGCTCGTGGAGACGGCATCTACGTCATCGACACCAACGGTCGCCGGTATCTGGACGCATCGGGCGGCGCCGCGGTTTCGTGCCTGGGGCACAGCGATGAAACCGTGCGGCGGGCCATCAAGGAACAGGTCGATACCATCGCGTTCGCTCATACCGCCTTTTTCACGTCGGAACCTTCGGAATCACTGGGCGACTTCCTGATTTCGAAAGCACCCGACGGTATCGAATGGGTGTATTTCGTCTCGGGCGGATCCGAAGCGATCGAAGCCGCCTTGAAAATGGCCCGGCAGTATTATCTGGAAATCGGCCAACCGCAGCGACGCCATATCGTTGCCCGTTGGCAAAGCTATCACGGCAACACCCTGGGCGCCCTCGCGGCGGGCGGCAACGTCTGGCGCCGGACACAGTTCGAGCCGCTTCTTGTCGATACCACACACATTGCGCCGTGTTACGCCTATCGCGGCATGGAACCCGGTGAAACGGAGGAGGCATACGGCCGTCGCGTCGCCGATGAACTGGAAACCGCGGTCCAGCGGCTGGGTCCGGAAAGCGTCATGGCTTTCGTCGCCGAGACCGTCGTCGGCGCAACGGCCGGCGCCGTTCCACCGGTACCAGGGTATTTCAAGCGCATCCGGGAAATCTGCGATCGTCATGGCATCTTGATGATCCAGGACGAAGTCATGTGCGGCATGGGCCGGTGCGGAACGACGTTCGCCTGCGAGCAGGAAGACGTCGCCCCCGACATCATCGCGATCGCCAAGGGATTGGGCGCCGGCTATCAACCGATCGGCGCCACGCTCGTATCCGGCAAGGTCTATGACGCCTTCCGTAGCGGATCCGGATTTTTTCAGCATGGCCATACCTACATGGGCCATCCCACCGCCTGCGCAGCCGCGCTCGCCGTCCAGAAAACGATCGAGGAACGCGACCTGCTGACCAATGTCCGAGCGCGCGGCTCGCAATTGGACGGCGTTCTTCATGCCCGATTGGGACAACATCCCCACATAGGGGACATTCGCGGGCGGGGACTTTTCCGCGGACTGGAACTCGTCGCGGATCGGGAGACCAAGGCCCCCTTCGACCCCGCGCTCAAACTGAGCGCTCGGATCAAACGCGCCGCCATGGACAACGGACTCATCTGCTATCCCGGAGGAGGAACGATCGACGGCCGAGTCGGCGATCACATCCTGCTGGCTCCCCCTTTCATTATCGCCGATTCGCAAATCGAGGAGCTTGTCGACAAGCTTGTTGCGTCGATCGAAGACGCATCGGTCGATATTCGCTGATAACGAGCGAATCCGCGTGAATCTTGCGAATTACCGAACAAATGCAACCTCCGACGCGCCTCGTCGGAGGTTATTTTTTGACCCCACATTAATTTTGCGTCTATTTTGTAGTCAGATGCCGCTGTCAGGAACCGCATCAACCGCGCAATCGGGAACGCCTCCTGTATCAGGCGTAGGAAAACCAGTCGTTTCTCCGGCAACGTGGCGAAACAGGGTTGTCAAAATTGGCGCAAAATCTAAACTATATCAAAAGGATCGGAGTCAATCCGACCGAAATGGGAGGTTCGCGAGTGTCGGGCGGCACCAAAACCGACGCGGGGGATTGGAATTGTCGTTCTCTATTTCCAATGCCCCTGGGCATCGCCGTTGTTGCATCCCGTTCCGCCGTCAGGCGGTTCGGTCGGGATCTGTTTAGCCTTCGACAGCCACATAGTTTCGCCACTAACGCCATTAATGTCTTCCAAACTCGGGAGGGGTATCTCTTATGAAAAAATTCGCAATATCGACGATCATGATCGCCACGGCCCTGAGCCTCGTATCGCTCGGCGGCGGCGATGCCATGGCTCAGGCCAAGAAGCGCTTTATTGCCATCGGCACGGGCGGCCCCACGGGCGTGTATTTCGTGACCGGCAACGCCATTTGCCGCATGGTTCACAAGGCGGCGGCGGAAGGCCGTAAAGACGGCCGCCGCCATGGAATTCGCTGCTCCGCGCCGTCCACCGCCGGCTCCACTTACAACATCAACAACATTGTGAGCGGCGACCTCGACTTCGGCGTCGCGCAGTCCGACTGGCAATACCATGCCTACAACGGTTCGTCGCAGTACGAAGGCAAGGAATTCAAGGACTTGAGGTCCGTGTTCTCGGTTCACCCCGAACCGATTCAAATCATCGCCGGCAAGGATTCCGGCATCAAGGGTTGGGAAGATCTGAAGAACAAGAAAGTCAACATCGGCAACCCCGGTTCCGGACAGCGGGCCACCGCCGACATGCTGATCAAAGAATCGGATTGGACTCTCGATTCTTTCGCCTTGGCTTCCGAGTTGACGTCGACAGAGCAGTCCAACGCGCTTTGTGACGGCAAGATCGACGCCTACTTCTACACTGTCGGTGTCCCGAACGCCGGCGTCGCCGTTGCCACCGACGGCTGTGACGCTTACATCGCCGACTTCTCCGGACCGTTGGCCAAGAAGATGGTAACGCCGGAGCGCCCCTATTACGCCTGGGCGACGATCCCCAAGGGCACCTACAAGACGACCACTGCCGACGTGAAGACCTGGGGCGTCAAGGCGACGTTCGTGACCAGCGCGACGGTCGAGGAAGACGTCGTCTATGAAGTCGTTCGCGCGGTCTTCGAGAACCTCGACGACTTCAAGTCGTTGCATGCCGCGTTCGCAAACCTGAAGCCCGAAGAAATGATCAAGGACGGTCTGTCCGCGCCGCTCCATCCGGGTGCGATCAAGTACTACAAGGAAAAAGGCTGGATGTAGCCCGGCGAATTTCGGCGGCGCCTTCCCTAGGGGAGGCGCCGTCTTCATTTGAATTCAGTCCGTTGACGAACATCAGGAAGCCGACATGGCCGAGACAAGCAGTTCCACGCCCGAAGGTCTAACGCCGGATCTCGAAAAAACCCTGGAAGACATCGAGTACACCGGACGTAAGCACAGTACGTCGACCACCAAAATACTGGGCATCATCGCGGCTAGTTGGTCCCTGTTCCAGCTTTGGATCGCGTCGCCCATCCCCTTCGAGGTCAGTTGGCTCAAGTTCGCCATCATCAGCGATTCTCCGGCGCGTTCGACCCATTTGGCGTTCGCCCTGCTTCTGGTTTTCCTGGTGTTTCCCATGTCACGCAGACGCGCGTCCAGCACCATCCCGTGGACTGACGTCGCGCTCGCCCTGCTCGCTTGTTTTTGCGCGCTTTATCCCGCCCTCAACTGGGCGAACATCGCGACGCGCGCAGGCATCCTGCTGGAACTCGATGTCTTTGGTTTCACGATTCCCTTCGAAGCCATCCTCGGATGGGTCGGGATCATCTGCCTTCTCGAGGCCACGCGCCGCGGCATCGGCCTACCCCTGGTTTGCGTTGCCTCGGTCTTTATTCTTTATTCGATTTTCGGCCAACAGATGCCCGACCTCATTTCGCACAAGGGCGTATCGCTGTCGCGGCTGTCGGGTTACCAATGGCTGAGCAATGAGGCGATCTTCGGCATTCCGATCGAAGTCACGACCAGTTTCGTTTTTCTTTTCGTACTTTTCGGCGCAATCCTGGACAAGGCGGGCGCCGGGCGATTCTTCCTCAATCTTGCATTTTCGATGGTCGGGCAGTTCAGCGGCGGTCCGGCAAAAGCGGCCATCCTGGCATCGGGAATGACCGGCCTGATTTCCGGATCGTCGATCGCCAACGTCGTCACCACCGGCACCTTTACCATCCCGGTGATGAAGCGGATCGGCATGCCTGCCGTCAAGGCAGGCGCGATCGAGGTCGCAGCGTCGGTCAACGGCCAGATCATGCCCCCGATCATGGGCGCCGCGGCGTTCATCATCGCGGAATTCGTCGGCGTCACTTACAATGACGTCATCATCGCCGCTTTCATACCCGCTTTCATCTGCTACATCGCCCTTTTGTACATTTCCCACATGGAAGCCCAGAAGCTGGGGCTAAGGGGACTGCCGAAAGAGGAAGTGCCGGCTTTCATGCCGACCCTAATGAGCGGCCTGCATTTTCTCATCCCGGTCGGACTTCTGGTCTATCTCCTGCTGATTGAACGCTGGACCCCGGCGAGCGCGGTATTCTATTCCATCAACCTGATGTTCCTCATCATCATTGCCCAAAAACTGTGGTCCGCCCACAAGACGGGTGCATCCATGGGACAGGCGTTCATGGCGGGGCTGACGGATATCTACGGCGGCCTGATCGTCGGCGCGCGCAACATGATCACAATTGCCATTGCCGTCGGAGCCGCCGGAATCATCGTCGGCTCGGTGTCCTCCACCGGCCTCAACAACGCCCTGATCAGCGTCGTCGAGGCGATTTCCGGCGGGAACATCTACATCCTTCTGTTCATGACCTCGATCCTCTGCCTGATTCTGGGCATGGGATTGCCGACAACGGCCAATTATGTCGTCGTGGCCTCGTTGCTGGCCGGCGTGGTCGTCGAATTGGGAAATGCCGCCGGACTGGTGCTGCCGCTGATCGCGGTTCACTTGTATGTCTTCTATTTCGGGCTTATGGCCGATGTCACGCCGCCGGTATGCCTGGCCGCGTTCGCGGCTTCGGCGATATCGCGCGCCGACCCATTGAAGACGGGTTTCCAGGCCTTTTTCTACGAAATCCGGACCGCGATGCTGCCCGTCGTATTCATTTTCAACACCGAACTGCTGCTGATCGGCGTCGAAAGCTTCTGGCACGGCTTGATGGTCTTCGTCGTCTCGCTGATCGCCATTCTGTGCTTCAGTTCCCTGACACAGCGATGGATGTTCACCCGCGTCAAGCTTTGGGAAATGGCGGTTCTTTTCATCGTCATGGTCGGCCTCTTCCGGCCCAATATCTACATGAGCCAGATCTACCCGGATTTCATCGAACTCGATCCCGCCAAGTTCGTCGCCGGCGAAATCCAGATCGAGCCGGGCCGGGACATTCGTGTCCATGTCACGCGCTCAACGGAATACGGCGACCGATTCAAGCTGTTCCGCATCCCGATCCCCGAGGACGCCGACGGCGACATTCAAAAGGTTCTTGGTTTGACCCTGGAGCGAGACGTGGCCGGAAACTATTTCGTGAGCGACGTCTCCTTTGAAGGAAAGGCCGAAAAGATCGGCATTACCTGGGATGATCTGATCACCGGAATCGAGGTCGAACAACTGGACCGTCCCGCCAAGGCATGGGTATACCCCTTCATGCTCATTCTTTTGGGCGTGGTCATCTTCGCGCAATTGAAAAGACGTCGCGAGGAGGCCCCGTCGGCCGTCCCGGCATAGTCTTGTCCACACTCCGGCGAAATAGCCCGAGTGTGGACAGATTGACCGATCACGATAAATTAGAGCAACTTACCAGCATCCGACAGGACGCGGGTTGCTATAGGAAAAGGAAAGGCTTCCATGTACCAGCACATTCTCCTGGCCGTGGATCTCACAGGCGGCGATTCCTGGAAGAAGCCTCTTAAGACGTCCATTGAACTGTGCCGCGTTTTCTCGGCTACTCTGCATCTTTGCACGGTGGTTCCGGATTTCGGTATGTCGGTGGTCGCTCAATTCTTCCCCGACAATTACGAGGAGGATGTGCTGGCCCAGGTCAAACGGGACCTTCATGCCTTTTCGAAAAACAACATTCCCGCTGACATCAAGGTGCAGCATGTGATTCTTCATGGCACCATTTACGAGGAAATCCTGGAAGCCGCGCGAAGAGTCAATGCCGATCTGATCGTGGTTTCAGCGCATCGACCTGAGTTGTCCGACTATCTGATCGGACCGAACGCGGCCCGCGTCGTCCGGCACGCCGGATGTTCCGTCCTTGTCGTCCGCGACTGATTCGCCCGGAATTCAGCATATTTTTCAACGGGGACTGGTAGTTGAACGCGGAAACGACCAGATTCATGAAAGTCACAGTTTCATGAGACGCCTGCCTCGGAGATCATGACGCTGGTCAGGAACCCTGCATTTATTTATAATGTTTCAGGTTCGTGGCAAGGCGTGATCGGTTAAGTCGGACGTTTCGCCGCAATTGAAGCCCCCGAACGTTGAGGCGTACACATGGCGGGACAGAAGTTAACGGAACAAGACGTTGCGCGGCTTTTGGCCCACCCATCGCCCGAAGCCAGAGCGGAAACGGCGGCCAAAGTCGCTGCCGATTATCGCAACGGCAACCTGACCGAAAGTGAGCTTCGCATCGCCGAAGAGATCTTCCGGATCATGGTCAAGGATGCGGAAATTCGTGTCCGACAGGCGCTTTCGATCAACCTCAAGGAAAACGCCATACTCCCCCACGACGTGGCCCGGACCCTCGCCGAGGACACGGACACGGTCGCGCTTCCCATTCTTGAATTTTCGGAAGTCTTGAACGATCAGGATCTGGTGGAAATCATCCGGAGCCAGAGTGAATCCAAGCAGGTCGCGATCGCGCGGCGCAAGGACGTCTCCGAAGTCGTGTCCGGCGAACTCGTGGACACCGGGAACGAAAGGGTCGTCACCAATCTGGTTTCCAATGCCGGCGCCCGTATTTCGGAAGCGTCTTTGCAAAAAGTCGTCGACAATTTCGGCGACCGGGAACAACTCCAGCATGCCATGGTCAGACGGCCCCGCCTTCCGCTGACCGTGGCCGAACGTCTGGTCACCATGGTTTCCGAACAATTGCAGGGTGAACTCGCCAAACGCCACGCTCTCAGCCCAGATCTCGCGACCGATCTTATCCTGCGCAGCCGCGAGCGCGCCGTGATCACGCTTTCGACGGAATCCGAAGAAGACGACGTCGAAAAACTGGTGCGGCAGATGCACGAATGCGAACGGTTGACGCCGTCGATCATTCTACGGGCGTTGTGCATGGGCGACATGCGCTTCTTCGAATCCGCGCTGTCTGAGCGCGCCGGTATTCCGATCATTAATGGACGGCAGCTCATCCATGATTCGGGCGACCTTGGACTGCGCGCGCTCTTCAAGAAGGCGGGACTGCCCGACACCTATTTCA
Organism: Rhodospirillales bacterium; assembly: GCA_963675465.2. GTDB lineage: Bacteria > Pseudomonadota > Alphaproteobacteria > Rhodospirillales > Shumkoniaceae > JAHDSF01. Next base: position 548,054 of record CAXXVY010000019.1, on the reverse strand, counting down.
CCGCAGTGCGAGCCGCGATCGATGTCGCCAAGGAAATCGATTACGACGGCGAGGAAAACGATCGCGAACGGTATTCCCGACGAATGATCGAACGGGTTCTTACCCAATACGGCGATCTTGGCGTCGAATTCGAATCCGACGATCTGGAGTATCTTCTCGGCAAGCTGGAGGAACTGCCCTCCGACGTCGTCAGGGCGATGTGACCAGGCTTTCGATCAAGGCGCACTGAGATCCCGCCAAATCCTGTAGTCGGGTTCGAACGCCCGCATTGAGGCAAGCACCTTTCTGAAGTCTTTGTTGGTCGATGATTCTTCCTCGGCAACGGCTCGCCACGAATCTTCCAGGGCATTCTGGATTTCCTTGGGAAGCCGGTGGACTTCGCCACCATCACGGACAATTTTCTTCAAAGCCGCGAACTGGACGGCGTCGCTTTCAGCCAAAGACGCCAGCGTGTCGTTGCCGCAGACAATGGATACCTGCGTCTGTCGAACCGCCGGCAGCGTCGCCCAGCGCTCGGCGTTGACGACCAGATAGAAGACCGTCGCGGGTGCTTGCCAACCGGGAAAGTAGAGGTGCCCCGCAACCTTGTGAAAACCGAGCGCCAGATCCGCCGCCGGCGTTGAGAACGCCGCTCCGCCGATCGCTCCCGCTTCTAAACTCGTCAGGATATCGCGTCCGGGCAAGGGAACGACGGTCACGCCGAGGTGGTCCAAAACGCGAGCTCCCAAGCCGGTAAAACGAATCTTGAGCCCTTGCAGATCCTCGATCGTGCGTAGAGGTTCGAGAAACCAGCCAGCTCCCTGCGCCGTCGCCATTCCGCACGGCACCGCGTGGAGGCCTTCCTGCGTCATCGTTTCGTCGAGCAGCGGCCGCCCCTTGCCGAATGTCATCCAGGACAGATACGCCCGCGCATCCATTCCAAACGGTACCGCGCCGAAAAGCTGGAGGGCCACGGAGCGGTTCGCCCACAGGGCGGGGGTCGTGAAAAAGGCGTCCACCGTTCCGCCGACGACTGCATTCAGGGCTGCTTCTACGTCTTCCTCCGGAGCTGGTTCTTGAATTCGGATTTCGAACGCACCGTCGGAAACACGCCACAGGTCGCGTTCGAAGCGCTCCACCATGGCACCGAGATGGGGCAGATGGGTGGGAAACGACGACCGCACGATCCATTGGGTAGCGGGTTCCCGTCCGGCGTCTTCCGCCTTCGTGTTGTCTACCGGTTCCTCGGTTTCGGTCGCCTGTCCTTTTGTTGCGTTCGAGGGCGTCGGCGGGACGATATGCGGCGCAAGTATGGTCGCGCCAACGATGGCTCCGGCAACAACGCCGGTCACGACGCCGATAATCGTGTTGCGCATGCGCAGCTTACCCTTTTTCGTTTTCTAGAAAAATACTCATTCTACCGATGGACACCGTTATCGAATCTGACTCGGGTGACGGCCAAATCCGAACCGCTTTGTGATCAGAACCGGAGCGCTTACAGTATTGATGACTATCATCCGTTACGATCGGAGCTATGGGATGAATTTCCCTGCCCTTGGCGAGAACATGGCATGGTACGTGGTCCTTGGATGGTCTGCGGTCCTGGTCGCCATGGCTTATCGCTGGCTTCATCCACGCTTCGCGGACACCGCTGTTTGGACCGTTCCCTTTCGCGTACTCGCGGTCCTTGTTGCCGCCCGCGGATTGATCGTCTGGTTTCCCCTCCTGCGCGATTCGCCCTCTCCGGACTTGGCCGTCGTCGCGGAACTCGTCGTTGCGGCCATTGTCGCCGCTGTTGTCCTGTTTCCCGGGATAGCCCGAGGTTTCGCAGCTGGCGACACGAACGAACACGACGTACCGTCGATCGCCGACAATATGCCGGTCGCCTTTTTCGTCAAGGATATTGACGGCCGGTACAGCTATGTCAATTCCCGGTTCGCCTCGTGGCAAGGACTGCGGATCGAGGATATCATCGGGCGAAAGGCTCATGACATATCACCGGAACGCGCTATCGTAGGCAGCGAAACCGGTGGTTCCGCCGAGTCGTCAACTCCATCGTCAGACGTCACCGTCGTCACCTCCTCGAACGGCACGGTGCGGAAACTCAGAACATTTTCGTTTGCCTTGGCCGGCCACGCCCAGGCGATCGGCGCCTCGGCAGGGATCGCTATTCCGGTCTACGAAGGTGAAAGTGCGAACACGTCGTCTTCGACGAACGCCCAATCGGACACCATTGTCGAGGCGCTCGCCGATGCGCTTCTCGTCATTGACGATCGGGGAGAGATTGTCGAGGCAAACGGTTCCGCCTGCGCCATGTTGGGATACGCGCACGCCGAATTGATCGGCATGCGCTATGCCGATGTCGACACGCAGGGAGAAAGCCATTGGCTTTCGGTCCAGGCACCGCAGACTGAAAGAGCGCGGGAGATCCCACCCTTCGAGGGTTTTCACAGAAAGAAGGATGGCACGGTCTATCCGGTCGAGGTCACCGTCGGTTCAGCATGGCACGATGGCAAGCCAACATGGGTAGCCGCGACCCGCGACATGACGGAACGGCGCCGGATCGAACGCGCTTTGCGGCGCAACGAACGTTGGCTGCAGGCGATCATCGACCATGCGCCCGTCCGAATCTTCCTCAAGGACCTCGAAGGCCGATACATCCTGATCAATCGGGAATTCGGTCCGGCCTCGGATGCTTCGGCGCGCCCACCTCTCGACGAAACCTGGTTCGAAGAAATCGCCGAAACCACGCGGAGACTGGATCGCGAAGTCCTCGACTCCGGTGCCGCCCGCACCCGTGAAACCCATTTTCTCGACAAGAACGGGGACCGCAACACCGCGATTCTTACCCAGTTCCCGGTATTCGACGACAGCGGCGATCCCCTGGGAATCGGCGGTATGGTCATCGACATCACCGACCGCAAGATCGCCGAGGAGGCGCTTCGCGAAGCCAAGGAGCAGGCGGAATACGCCAACCGCGCCAAGTCGGAATTCCTCGCCAACGTCAGCCACGAACTGCGTACACCGCTGAATTCGATCATCGGCTTTTCGGACATGATCCAAACCGAAATCCTCGGGCCGATGGGAAACCCGCGCTATCGCGAATATGCCGGCGATATCAATCAGGCCGGCATTCACCTGCTCAACCTGATCAACGACATTCTGGATCTTTCCCGCATAGAGGTCGGGGAAATGACGCTGGAAGAAACGCGCATCGTCGTCGCGAACCTCTTCGACGCGTGCGCGCGGCTGATCGCCCCGCGCATCAGCCAGGCCGGTCAACGGTTCGAGGTTCGCTGTCCCGAAAACCTTCCGGATCTGTTCGCCGACGAACGCCGGGTCCGACAGATCATCATCAATCTGCTTTCCAACGCCAGCAAGTTCACGCCTGACGGCGGAACGATCACCCTTTCGGCGGATGTCGACGAAAACGCCGGCATGGTCTTCACGGTCAAGGACTCCGGGATCGGGATTGCCGAGGACGATATCGACAAGGTTCTCGCTCCCTTCGGCCAAGCCGACGGCACCTTCGCCCGGCGGTTCGAAGGCGTCGGACTGGGGCTGCCGCTATCGATGCGGTTCGCGGAAATGCACGGCGGCAAACTCACGCTCCAGAGCCGCCTCGGCATGGGAACCCAGGTCTCCGTCCGGTTCCCGTCGGGCCGCGTCATCGGCCATCGGGCCACGGGGGCGTGACTCCTGTTCCCAATCACGTGCAATTGCGGAACGTAAAACTAAAACCCCGCCCTGTTTGGGCGGGGTTTTAGTTTGGTCGGAGTGAGTGGATTCGAACCACCGGCCCCTGCCTCCCGAAGACAGTGCTCTACCAGGCTGAGCTACACTCCGTCGAGCCGTGAGACGGGTTTATAGCGTCCTCGACATGGGAACGCAAGCGCGCTGACAAGCAAAGACAGAGATGTCCCGGCGGCTCAGAAAACCCGCCGGACGCAGAATTCCGCGAGGTCGAGAAGCGCGGCCTTTTCACGCCCATCCGGAAAGGGGCGCAAGGCTTTGCGCGCGCGTTCGGCGGATGCCCGGGCCCGGGACATCGCCTCGTCCAGTGCGCCGTGACGCGCCATCAGGTCCAAAGCATGATCCAGATCCTGGTCCGACTGATCGAGGTTCTCGAGCGTCCGGCGCCAGAACACCTTTTCCTCGTCATCGCCGCGCTCGAAAGCCACGATGACCGGCAACGTGATCTTGCCTTCACGAAAATCGTCGCCGACCGTCTTGCCGAGATCGCGCTGATTGGCGGAATAGTCCAGGATGTCGTCCACCAACTGGAATGCGATCCCCAGATCCGTTCCATAGGCGTTGAGCGCCATTTCCTCGTCCTTCGGACGGCCGGCGACGACGGCGCCGATTCGGCAGGCAGCGGCGAAAAGCTGGGCGGTCTTGGCCCGGATCACCTCGAGATAGGCGGCCTCATTGGTCGCGGTGTCGTTCGCCGTCATGAGCTGCATGACCTCGCCCTGCGCGATGATCGAGGACGCCTGCGCCAGAATCGCGAGTACTTCGAGCGACCCGTCTTCGACCATGAGCTCGAACGAACGGCTGAACAGGAAATCGCCGACCAGCACGCTGGCCTTGTTTCCCCACAGGGTATTGGCCGAGGCCAACCCCCGTCGCAACGCGCTTTCATCGACGACATCGTCGTGAAGCAGTGTCGCAGTGTGGATGAATTCGACACTCGCGGCGAGCGCGATATGGCGTGTTCCTGAATAACCGCACAACCGGGCGCAGATCAGCGTCAGCAAGGGGCGCAGCCGTTTGCCGCCGCCCGCAACGATGTGACCGGCCAACTGGGGGATCAGCGCCACCGGGCTGTCCATCCGGTCGACGATCAGGCGGTTGACGGCCTTGAGATCATCGCCCGCGAGGTCGAGCAAACCGTCCAAGGTCGGTTTATCGTCCGTATCTCGATACGCCTCGGAAACCTCGACCACCACGATCACCTCGTTAAGCTTGACGGCGCTTGGACCTAGTCCGAGCATAGGAAGCCGCTGCTCTCGCGGTCAAGAGCGCGCGAGACAGAATGGCATAGAAGACGGAATCGTGCGGCAAGACAAGGGGAATGACACGTGCGCGAACTCGTGAGAACCAACGACTCGGTCCTGATTTCCGCGCTTCTTGCCCATTTGTCCGCCGAAGGCATCGAAGCGCTCGTCTTCGACAACCATACCAGTATCCTGGAAGGCAGTATTGCAGCCATTCCCCGCCGGATCATGGTCAGCGATTCGGATTACCTGCCGGCGATCGGAGTTCTGCGCGCTCTCGAAGAAAGCGCCCGATGAGCGAACCCGGCATCACGTGCGACAAGCTCCTCGGCGGCCGAATCGCCCTCCGGCAGCCTGCGACCGGCTACCGCGTCGCCATCGATCCGGTGTTGCTCGCCGCCGCGGTGCCGGCACGGCCCGGACAACGTGTGCTCGACGCCGGTGCTGGCGTGGGCGCAGCAGCTCTGTGTCTTGCGATCCGCGTGCCGAACATTTCCGTGGCCGGTATCGAAATTCGCCCTGAACTCGTCGACCTGGCACGGATCAACGCCGAGGAAAACGGATTTTCGGATTCCGTCACCTTCGAGGCGGCCGACATTCTTCAATCCTCCCTCCCCTATTCAATCGGGGGCTTCGATCATGTCATGGCCAATCCCCCGTTCTTCCGCGCCGACCGCGCGAACCGGACCGGGAACCCGGACAAGGCGAGGGCCAACGTGGAAACCACGACCACCCTCGCGGACTGGATCGCTTTCGCGGGCCGCATGGTGCGCCCGCGTGGCACGCTGACCATCATCTTCGGCGCCGATCGCCTCGACGAACTGCTGGCCGCGATGAACGGCCGTTTCGGGGGGACTGCGGTCTTTCCGTTGTGGCCCGGCGAAAACGGCAGGCCGGCAAAGCGGGTTATCGTCCGCGCGTCCCGGGGAACCTCCGCCCCTTGCACGTTATGCCGGGGCATCGTTCTGCATTCCGATTCGGGACGCTATTCCGATGACGCCGAAGCTATTTTGCGTCACGCAACGCCATTAAGGTTCGCCACGACCGATCCATAGCTTGACCTTCCACCCGGTGGAGCCAACAATGTCCGAAACGGCCCAAAATGGCGGAGACTAAGGCATGGGGGGATTCGGCACATTCATGATCACGGTGGGCGTCGCCGTATTGATCATGATTGCCGTATTCCTTTTCTACTACCTGGGTTCGATCGCGAATTCGGTCTACGATGCCAGGATCTCGCTCCGCAAAGAGGTGGAGAAAGAGATCGAGGGAATCCGGAACTTTGTGCAGAAGGAACTGCACCAAAGAACCACTTGGCTCCGGGCGGAAGTCGATCAGAACCAGTCGGCAGCCCAAAGCGCGATGGAGGCCAAATTCGAGGAAAGGTTCGCGGATCTCCGCAAGGACGTGGACCGGTTGATGGAGTCCGTCACCGCCCTACAGGAGAAAACCGCTGCTACCGGACTGAAACGGGCCAATTCTTTGGATACGGCGAAGGCTCCGGAAGACTCGAACGCGTCCGAGCCGCCCGCTTCGCCTTCCCCGATCAAACCGCAAGACGTCTGACATCCGAAGGAAAAACGGCCACCCCATGTCGACGAGGCATCCATGACCGAATCGTCCGAGAATGGGCACCCTGCCGCCCCGAAGCTCGGTAAATCGCCTTTCTTCAATTGGCGCAGCTACATTCCGATCAAGTCGATTCGACATCCTCCGCCGGTTGTCGCGGTCCTGAATCTTCACGGCGCGATCGGATTGCCGTCCGGTGTTCGCCGCGGCTTGTCGCTCGCGACCGTTGCACCCGTCATAGAGCGCGTATTCGAAACCAAGCATCTTCACGCCGCAGCCGTCGTCGTGAACTCGCCCGGCGGCTCGCCGGTCCAGTCGCACCTCATCTTCAAGCGTATCCTGGATCTCGCCCGGGAAAAGGACGTCCCCGTCTTCACATTCGTCGAAGACGCCGCCGCGTCGGGCGGATACTGGCTAGCCCTTGCCGGGGATGAAATCTACGCCGACGAAAGCTCCATCATCGGATCGATCGGAGTCGTCAGCGCGAGTTTCGGATTCACTGCAATGATCCGAAAACTGGGAGTCGACCGGCGTATCCATACCTCGGGAAGCCGCAAGGCGATGCTCGATCCCTTCCGCGCCGAAAATCGTGACGACGTCGACCACCTGAAGGATATCCAGGTTGAAGTCCACGAAGCCTTTATCCGCGCGGTCCGGGACCGGCGCGGGGACCGTCTCAAGGACCACAACAACGATCTGTTCAGTGGCGCGTTTTGGACCGGGCACGGTGCTCTCGAACGCGGCCTGATCGACGGATTCGGTGAACTCCGGCAGGTCATGCGGGACCGGTTCGGCGTGAATGTCCGCTTCCGATCCGTAGAAATGCGACGAAATTGGCGGCAACGTCTGGGATTGGGCTCGACTTCGATGATCCCCGAAGACTGGGCCGATTCCTTGATTTCGTCGATCGAGGAAAAGGCGGCCTGGACGCGGATCGGCCTCTAGCGCAAACTGCGCCCTGTCGGACGTCAGTAAATCTCTCCAATTTATTGAAAACGATCAATTTGTCCGCAATCCATCGATACCATTGGAATACGGAATGATTTGGGACAGAATACGGCCATGTTCGGATTGATCAGCCTACCCAAAATTCTCCTGACCGCGGCGGTCATTTTCGCCGTCTGGTATGGTTTCCATCGCTTCTCCAAACGGCAGGCGCCAGACGGCAAAGCACGGCCGCGCAAGGAAGAGATGCAGGAATCCCGATACGCCGAGGTCACCGACGCCGAGGACATGGCCAAATGCCCGATCTGCGGCACCTACGTGCCGTTGGATGCACCGCGGAGCTGCGGCCGGACCGACTGCCCCTATCCGCAATGATCGTTGCGAAACCTCTGCATCAGCCGACCGGCAGGGCTTTCCGCATGCCGCCGAAGCGTTTGCGGTATTCCGCGGGAGCAATCCCGACCTGACGGCGAAACAGGCGCCGGAAGAAACTTCCGTCTTCGTAGCCGACCTCGTTGGCGACGGCTTCGACCGGATCCTCGGTCGTTTCCAGAATCTGTTTGGCTTCCTCCAATCGAAGGGTATGGACGTATTCGATCGGTGACATCCCCGTCGCCTTGGCAAATCGCCGCTTGAACGATCGCTCAGGAAGCCCGCTCAGATCCGCCATCGCGGCTACGGGGGCCGGAGCGGCATAATTATCGGCGATCCAGGCTTGGCAGCCGGAGATGACTCGGTCTTCGACCTGTCGGGTCCGGGATACCGCGGAAAACGGTAACTGCCCCGCGGAATGCCAGTCCAGCAGGTAGATGCGGGCGATATGCATCGCTTCCTCGGCCCCGAACAGCCGGGCAATCAGAAAAAGCGCCAGATCCTGCCACGAAGTACCCCCACCGGCGGTAATGATCCGCTGCCCTTCGCCCGAAGCCACAAGCGCCCGCGACGCGTTTATCCGGATTTCGGGATGACGCCGGCTCAGAGCTTCTACCAACCTGCATAAAGAATCATTGATATGCCCATTTTCGCATTCCGATGGACATGATTTTCCACGGCTGGTCGATGAGCTTGTTCCAGGCGAAGCAACAGTGGTCGACGATGTCGACGTAGGACTTGAAGATTCTGTTTGAGAGCCAGTTTTCGCGCATGAACTGCCACACATTCTCCACCGGATTGAGCTCGGGCGACTTCGACGGCAGGGGAACGAGGGTGATGTTTTCGGGGACGTGAAGGGCATTGGAGAAGTGCCATCCGGCCTGGTCGACGATCACGACGGCATGGGCGCCGGAGGCGACGGCGAGCGAGATTTCCGTCAGGTGCAGGGTCATGGCGACGGTGTTGCAGACCGGCAGGACCAAGGCCGCTCCGACGCCTCGGGCCGGACAAACGGCGCCGAAGATCCACGCCGAGCGCGTCCGTTGGTCTTTGGGGGCGGCGGGACGTGTCCCGCGTTTCGCCCAACGCCGCGTAATCGTATTCTTTTGGCCGACCCTGGCTTCGTCCTGCCACCAGATTTCTATGGCTGTTCCGGCGGGGAGGCCGGATCGGATCTCCGCCACTCGGGCGGGGAATTTTTTTTGAATGTCTCCATGGCTTCCGCGTCCTGGGCGTGGTGACGTGGTCGAGCCGAGAGTTTCCGATACCCCATCTCGCGCAGGTTCCGCCCCAAGGTCGTTTCGTCCATGGAAACGCCGAATTCCCGCTGGATCCAGGAAACCAAGTCGCTCAATCGCCAACGCACCACGCCATCGATATAGGGCGTCGGTCCATCGTCAATCACGGTGGCCAACAGGGCTCGCTGTTCCACCGTCAAGCGGCGGTGCGGCCCCGTCGACTTGGCATCAATCAAGCCTTCAGGTCCTTCGGCATTGAAACGCAAAACCCAGTCCCGCAGCGTCTGAAGATCCACCTCCGCATGGGCCGCCGCTTCCCTGCGGCTCGATCCGTCATAGATCATCGACAAACTCAACAGGCGCCGAACTTGGCGCCCGTGACCCGACGAACGCGCAAGACGACGAAGGTCCTCGCCACTGTAGTCGTCACGGAGGGGGATCGCTCGTGCCATGGAAAACTCCTCTGTTTTCCATGTTGAATCATTTTTTCAGCCGCACGGGAATCCCCCACGTGAGTCTTTCTTCATGCTGGTTGGTATTCGCAGTAGCCCCAATGGGTGGTGGCTTCTAGACCATCCAGCAATCCGGCCTTTGCCAAGAGAAGCGCACCGGAACAGGCGGAAGCAATGATCGCACCGTTTTCCCGGCATCGGACCAGCCACGCCGCGGCATCGGAATAGTCATCGGAAAGGCCTTCGTCGGGCGCGACGAACAGGTCGGGGACGCACACCACATCCGGCGCCGGCATATCGTCGTATCGCTCCTGCGGTTCGATCGCCACGCCGTTTGCCGCCCGGAAGGGTTCCCGCGACAAGGCGACGACGACCGGCCGAATTCGGGAAGGTCCGGGCTTTCCCGTCATCAGGAATTCCCAGTCCCGTCCCACCGAAGCGAACAGGTCGTACATCCCGAACAACGTCGATGCGGTGGTCACGGGCGTGGCGAGCAAGGCCGCCGTCAATGTGTTTTCGGGAGCGATCATGGCAGATTCGACCCGGTTATGACCCGAACGACTTTAGCACACGGGCGGCTTTCGGAGTAATTGTTTTTCACACGCATTCGCATATAGCAGGAGACGCCACCATGTCCGCCCTTCCCGAAATCGCCGAACCCGAATTCGATCAAGCCCGCCACGAGGCCTTTGAAAACCGCTTCGTCAATGCCCTGAACGACGCTGCTTTGATGATCATGACCTCGGTGGGGCACAGCACGGGGTTGTTCGATACCCTGGACGGCAAGCCGCCGATGACCAGTCCGCAGATCGCTACGCAAGCGGGATTGGACGAACGTTACGTCCGAGAATGGCTCGGAGCCCTGGTGACGGCCGGAGTCGTGGAAATCGATCCGTCGACGAAACGCTATTGGCTGCCGGCGGAACATGCCGCCCTGCTGACGCGGTCGGGACCGGCCAATCTCGCCGTGTTCGCGCAATATATTCCCCAGTTGGGAGCCGTCGAAGACGATATCGTCCAATGTTTCCACCACGGCGGCGGCGTTCCCTACGCGCGCTATGTCCGGTTTCACGAAATCATGTCCGAGGACAGCGGGCAAACGGTGCTTCCCGCCTTGGCCGATCATATCCTTCCGCTCGTTCCCGATCTGACCGAAAGGTTGACGGACGGAATCCGGGTTCTCGATGCCGGATGTGGACGCGGACGCGCGCTGTTGCTCATGGCTCGGATGTTTCCGCGCAGTCGGTTCGTCGGCTACGAATTGTCCGGCTCGGCGGTCGCATGGGCGCGAAAGCAGGCGCGTTCGGAAAACCTGGACAACGTCACGTTCGAGGCGCGCGATCTGACGAATTTCGATGAAACCGCGGAACCCGAAGCCTTCGATTTCGTCACCACCTTCGATGCCGTTCACGATCAGGCAAAACCGCTGAACCTGCTGGTCGGTATCCGCCGATCGCTCCGTGACGGCGGCGTCTATCTGGCGCAGGACATCAAGGGCAGCAGCCACCATCACCACGACATGGGCCACCCCGTCGGCACCTTGCTCTACACCGTGTCGTGCATGCATTGCATGTCGGTTTCCCTCGCCCAAGGCGGCGAGGGGCTGGGAGCGATGTGGGGACGCGAAACGGCCGAGCGCTATTTCCGCGAAGCCGGCTTCAGCCGGATCGAGATTCGCGAACTCGATCATGATTTCCAGAATTACTTTTACGTCTGCCGGCCGTGACGACTCCGCGTCCGCCGATGGCGACCGGGCCGGCGCTTAGTGCGCCGGTTCGCTCGTTTCCCCCCCAATTCGGAGCAGTGGTAATTTCGCCGTCGATTATTACCAATATTGTTTACAAGCACGAAGAAATGGGTACATACTCCGCCCGCCGCTCCACTTCCGGCCAGTCCGGATTGGGCGGCTTCTTATGAACGGAAGAGCGGATCACTTGACCGGCACGATGGCGGTAAGTATGTTCCGCCAGCTTTCATATTTTCGGGTGTTTTATTTCTCATGTCCGGCTCGTCCGCGAACAAACCGAGCTTCCAATCGCTCTTATTGAAATTGCAAACCTTCTGGGCCGAGAAGGGGTGCGTGATTCTTCAGCCCTTCGATACCGAAGTCGGTGCGGGCACCTTCCACCCGGCGACGACTCTTCGGGCGCTCGGCTCCAAGGCATGGCGTGCGGCCTACGTGCAGCCTTCCCGACGCCCAACCGACGGCCGCTACGGCGAGAACCCGAATCGGCTTCAGCACTACTACCAGTTCCAGGTCGTCCTCAAACCGTCGCCCGACGACGTGCAGGACCTGTACCTGGAAAGCCTGCGCCATCTCGGCATCGATCCGTCCCTGCACGACATCCGTTTCGTCGAGGACGATTGGGAAAGCCCGACGCTCGGCGCCTGGGGCCTGGGATGGGAAGTCTGGTGCGACGGCATGGAGGTCACCCAGTTCACCTATTTCCAGCAGGTGGGCGGGTTCGAATGTGCGCCGGTCACCGCCGAACTGACCTACGGCCTGGAACGTTTGGCCATGTACATCCAGGACGTCGAGAATGTTTATGATCTCGATTTCAACGGTCGCGGCGTGAGCTACGGCGACGTGTTCCTTCAGAACGAGCGGGAACAGTCCGAATACAATTTCGAACGGGCCAACACCGATATCCTGTTCCGGCATTTCAAGGACGCGGAAGCGCAATGCGCGGCGCTCCTGGAACTGGAAAAACCGCTATCGCTGCCCGCGTATGAACAATGTCTGAAGGGGAGTCACCTTTTCAATCTCTTGGACGCGCGCGGGGTCATCAGCGTTACCGAACGGGCCGCCTACATCGCCCGGGTGCGCGCGATGGCCAAGAGCTGCTGCGAAGCCTGGCTCAAGTCGCAAGGCGAGGACGTCTGAGCCATGGCCGAATTCCTGCTTGAACTCTTTTCCGAGGAAATCCCCGCCCGCATGCAGGCGCGTGCCGCCGAGGATTTGAAGACCCAGATCCGGAAATTCCTCGAAAGCGCCGGACTGACGTTTGATTCGGCCGAATCATTCGTGACGCCGCGCCGTATCGCCCTCGTCGTCGACGGTCTGCCGGCCGCGCAACCCGACATCCGGGAAGAACGCAAAGGTCCGCGCGTGGGTGCGCCCGATAAGGCCATCGAGGGGTTCCTCAAGGCGGCGGGCATCGACACCCTTGATCTTTGCGAGAAACGGGAAGACAAAAAGGGCGACTTCTACGTTTACGTGAGCGAACGTAAAGGCCGACCCACCGAGGAAATCCTCGCCGCTGCCACCAGCGATGCGATGGAGCGGTTTTCCTGGCCGAAATCCATGCGCTGGGGTGCACACGCCAGTCGTTGGGTCCGCCCGTTACACCGCATCGTCGCCGTTTTCGACGGCAAAGTGGTTCCGGTCGCGTTCGGACCGGTAACGGCGGGCAACGAAACGCAAGGGCATCGGTTCCTCGCCCCGGCCGTCTTTGCCGTCAACGACTTCAGCGATTACAAGTCGAAGCTTCGCGCGGCGAAGATCCTTCTCGATTCCGCTGAACGACGTCAATTGATCGCGTCCGAGATCGCGCGTTTCGCCTCGGAAAGTGGCCTTGCCGCTCGCGAGGACCCGGGGCTTCTTGACGAAGTCGCCGGACTTGTCGAATGGCCGGTGGTCTACCGGGGCCGGATCGACGACAAGTTCATGGCGGTCCCGCAGGAAATGCTGATCACCGCGATGCGGGAGCATCAGAAGTACTTTTCGCTCCTGACCGCCGAAGGCAAGCTCGCGCCCTATTTCATCGTCGTCGCCAACACCGAAACCGCCGACGGCGGCAAGGAAGTCGTGGCCGGCAACGAACGCGTGCTGCGCGCCCGCCTGTCCGACGCCAAGTTCTTCTGGGATCAGGACTGCAAGAAGAAGCTTGAAACCCGGGTCGAAAAGCTCAGAGATCGCGTGTTTCACGCCAAGCTCGGCACGGATCTCGAACGCGTGGCGCGGATACGCCGGCTTGCGGCCGTCCTTTGCCCATACATTCCCGGCGCCGAGCCCGCGATGGTCGACCGTGCGGCCTTGCTCGCCAAGGCCGACCTGGCGACCGACGCCGTGTTCGAGTTCACCGAACTCCAGGGCGTCATGGGCCGCTATTACGCCTTGAACGACGGCGAACCCGCAGCGGTCGCCGACGCGATCGCGGAACACTATTCGCCCTTGGGCCCCAACGATTCCTGCCCGTCGAAGCCGGTATCGGTTGCGGTGGCTCTCGCCGATAAGATCGACGCCCTGGTCGGTTTTTTTGGGATCGATGAAAAGCCGACGGGTTCCAAGGATCCCTTCGCGCTTCGCCGCGCGGCGCTGGGCGTCATCCGCCTGATCATCGAAAACAATCTTCGCGTGCCGCTGGCCGCCATTTTCGAAGCCGGGCGAACCTTCTATTCCCAGTCACTGGCCAAGGAAATCGCCGGCGAACTGATGACTTTTTTCGCCGATCGCCTGAAGGTGCATCTGCGTGAAAAAGGGGCCCGCTACGATCTGATTTCCGCCGTTTTCGCCCTGGGCGGCGAAGACGACCTGGTTCGGTTGCTGTCGCGGGTCGACGCCCTGACGGGCTTCCTCGTATCCGAGGACGGCGCCAATCTCCTGACCGCCTTCAAACGCGCAAGCAATATCGTCCGGATCGAAGAGAAGAAGGACGGAAAGACTTACGACGGAGGCATTGAGGAAGACAAACTCCAGCAGGAAGAAGAAATAATCCTGCACAAAAAGTTAGAGGAAGCGATCCCATCCATCGCCGAGAAAGTCAAAAACGAACGTTTCGACGAGGCGATGTTGGTTTTGGCCGGACTTCGTATGCCGGTCGACGCCTTTTTTGACCATGTTACGGTCAACAGCGAGGAACCGCCGCTACGGATCAACCGCCTGCGGCTTTTGTCCCAAATCCGGTCGGCCCTCGGTGGGGTCGCCGACTTCTCAAAGATCGAGGGGTAAAATATGACTAAATGGGTGTACAGCTTTGGCGGCGGCACGGCCGACGGCCGCTCCGAAATGAAGAACCTGCTGGGCGGCAAGGGTGCCAACCTGGCGGAAATGGCCAGCCTGGGCCTGCCGGTACCTCCCGGGTTTTCCATCACGACCGAGGTCTGCACGTATTTCTATGAAAACGGCAACAAGTATCCCGACGAACTGAAGGCACAGGTCGACGAGGCGCTTGCCAAGATGGGCGGGCACGTCGGTGCCAAGTTCAACGCGAAAAGCGGCATGCCGCTGCTCGTCTCCGTCCGTTCCGGAGCGCGCGCTTCCATGCCCGGCATGATGGACACCGTCCTGAACCTCGGCCTCAACGACGTGACCGTCGAAACCGTCGCCAAGGAAAGCGGCGACGCCCGTTTCGCGTACGACAGCTATCGTCGTTTCATCCAGATGTACAATAACGTCGTTCTGGGTGTCGGATCCGAGAACTTCGAGCACGTCCTTGAAGCCTACAAGGAAGAGAAGGGGTATCGGCTCGACATCGAACTGACCGCCGACGACTGGAAGGTCATCGTCGAGAAGTTCAAGGCGAAGTCGAAGGAAATCCTCGGCCGCGAGTTCCCGCAGGACCCCGAAGAGCAACTCTGGGGTTCCATCGGAGCCGTCTTCGGCTCGTGGATGAACACCCGCGCCATCAAGTATCGCGCGCTGCACGGCCTGCCCGACCACTGGGGCACGGCGGTCAACGTTCAGGCCATGGTGTTCGGCAACATGGGCGACGACTGCGCCACCGGCGTGTGCTTCTCGCGCAACCCGTCGACGGGTGACAACGCATTCTATGGCGAATACCTGCGCAACGCGCAGGGTGAAGACGTGGTGGCCGGCATTCGCACGCCGCAACCGCTGACCTTCGCCGAGAAGCAGCTGATGAAGTCCGATCTGCCCTGCATGGAAGAAGAGCTTCCGACGCTGTTCACGGAATTGGACGCGATCCGGCTCAAGCTCGAAAATCACTACAAAGACATGCAGGACATGGAGTTCACCATCCAGAAGAACAAACTCTGGATGCTCCAAACCCGTAACGGCAAGCGCACGTCCAAGGCCTCGCTCAAGATGGCCATCGACATGTGCGACGAAGGCCTGATCAGCAAGGAAGAAGCCATCCGCCGCGTCGATCCGGCGCAGCTCGATCAGCTTCTGCACCCGATGATCGACCCGAAGGCCAAGAAGGACATCATCGGCAAGGGCCTGCCCGCCTCTCCGGGCGCGGCGTCGGGCCGGATCGTCTTTACCGCCGACGAGGCGGAAGAGTGGTGCGGCCGCGGCGAGAAGGTGATGCTGGTCCGCATCGAGACCTCGCCGGAAGACATCGGCGGCATGCACGTCGCCGAAGGCATCCTGACCACGCGCGGCGGCATGACCAGCCACGCGGCCGTGGTGGCCCGCGGCATGGGCACGCCTTGCGTTTGCGGTGCCGATGCGCTTCGCATCGACTACAAGGCCAAAACTCTGACCGCCGGCACGACCGTCCTCAAGGAAGGCGACATGCTGACCATTGACGGTTCCAAGGGCGAAGTCATCAAGGGCGACATCGAGAAGATCCTGCCCGAGATGACCGGCGATTTCGGCAAGTTGATGGAGTGGGCCGATACCGTCCGCACCATGAAGGTTCGCGCCAACGCCGAAACCCCGATGGATGCCGCCCAGGCGCGCAAGTTCGGCTGCGAAGGCATCGGCCTTTGCCGGACCGAGCACATGTTCTTCGATCCGAAGCGCATTATCCACATGCGTCAGATGATCGTTGCGACGGACGTGGAAGCGCGCCGCAAGGCTCTGGAGAACCTGCTTCCGTACCAGCGCGAAGACTTCACGGAACTGTTCAAGATCATGGAAGGGCTGCCGATCACCATTCGTCTGCTCGACCCGCCGCTCCATGAGTTCCTGCCGAACACCGAGGCGGACATCGCCGAGGTCGCCAAGGCCGCCGGCATCACCTCCGACGAGGTCAAGAGCCGTGCCGCCCAGTTGCACGAAGCCAACCCGATGCTTGGTCACCGCGGTTGCCGTCTCGGCGTTTCCTATCCGGAAATCTCCGAGATGCAGGCCCGTGCGATCTTCGAGGCCGCTTGCGACTGCCAGAAGGCTGGCGTGAAGGTGTTCCCCGAAGTCATGATCCCGCTGGTCGGCTTCAAGGCCGAATACGACATGATCGCCAAGATCATCCGCGAGACCGCAAAGAAGGTCTTCGCCGAAAAGGGCGTGAAGGTCGAATACATGGTCGGCACCATGATCGAACTGCCGCGCGCCGCGCTGCAGGCGGGTGAAATCGCGAAGGATGCCGAGTTCTTCTCGTTCGGCACCAACGACCTGACCCAGACCACTCTGGGCCTGTCGCGCGACGACGCCGGCCCCTTCCTGAAGGCCTACGAGGAAAAGAAGGTCATCACCAAGGATCCGTTCGCGACCATCGATGCCGACGGTGTCGGCGAACTGGTCAAGATCGGCTGCGAACGCGGCCGGGCGACCCGTCCCGACATCAAGCTCGGCATCTGCGGCGAACACGGCGGTGATCCGGAATCGATCGCGTTCTGCCAGTCCGTCGGACTGACCTATGTTTCCTGCTCGCCGTTCCGCGTGCCGATTGCACGTCTGGCGGCGGCGCAGTCGGCTCTTGGCGTCAAGGGTGAAAAGAACGCCTAGGCAACCGGCCGATTAGGACGAAAAATGGGGGGATGGACTTCGGTCCATTCCCCTTTTTCTTTACCTCGATGCTACTCCGCGTATTCGACCGGCAGCACCGTCGTCTGCTTGATCGTCTCCATAGCGAACATCGACGTGACGTCGCTGAGATCGATTCGTTCGATCAACTTCTTGTAGACCGCGTCGTACGCCCCGATGCTGGGCACCACCGCCCGCAGCAGGTAGTCGATTTCGCCGCTCATGCGATAGAACTCGACGATCTCGGGGATATCCTCGACCGCTTTCTGGAATCGCGCCAACCAAGCCATCGAATGCTGATTGGTGCGCACCGCGATGAAGACGGTTACCCCGACGTTCATCTTGATCGGATCCAGAAGCGTGACCCGGCCGCGAATGATCCCCGCGTTCTCCATTTTCTGAATGCGGCGCCAGCACGGCGTCGGCGACAATCCCACCCGATCGGAAATCTCCGCCACGGACAATGTGGCGTCTTCCTGCAGATGGGAAAGAATTTTTTTATCTATGTGATCCATGACATGTTTCATCTATGTTTATGAATTTCCATGGCACAACATTCTCACATATCGAATTTGCTTGCAACAAATCGCAAACACTTTTCACGTCCGGTTTGCTACCTTTTATCTGTAATCAAGAACAGTTCGGACGCGGAAAATCATGAAACCGTTCCAGATTTTTACCGAGCACCCCCAATCGGCCGGCGAGACCTATGGCGGGCACATGATGGTGGCGTTTTCTTTTGCGGCCGCGATGTTGAGAGGTGGGTTCGCGTGTTTCGTTCACGGTCTTTTCCCGTTCCTTTTCACCAAGACCGGCAGCAGCACGATCGCAATGCTTTATGGCCGCATGGTTGTCAGCCGTACCGACAAGACATCGTCCGCATGGCAGAGCGTACCCGGCGATTGAGGAGAGTGGGATGCGCGGAGAGAACCTGCCTACGGTCGACGCCAGCTTGTTGCTGAACGTTTTGAAATCCGAAATTCGTCGGGCAACCGGCTGCACCGAAGTCGCCGCTGCCGCCCTGGTCGCAGCGAAGGCTTCCGAGGTATTGGGCGGAGCACCCGAACGGCTGATCCTGTCCGTTAGTCCCAACGTCTACAAAAACGGCGCCCACGTCGGCGTGCCGGGAACTCCCATGCGCGGCCTCGCATCCGCCGGCGCCTTGGGCGCGGTGATCGCCGACGCCGGTACGGGTCTGGCCATTCTCGACGCTGTCGACGACGTGGTCCTTTTTGCGGCACGAAGCCTTTTGAACAACGGCGCCGTCGAGGTGATCTGTAATCCCGACTGCGCCGAAAATGTCTACCTCATGGCGACGGCCGCAACTGAAGACCATACCGCGACTGCGGTGATCCGCGGTGCGCATGACCGCTTCACATCTGTCGTGCGCGACGATACCGTCCTGTTTCGCGACGACGCGCCCAACAACGGACATGACGCCATCGACGCCCTGCGCGCGGTCCCGATTTCCCGCCTCCTCGATGTCATCGACACCATTCCCACCAACGAACTCGAGTTCCTGATCGAAGCGGCTGAAATCAATGAAAAGGCCGCAACGGCCGACCTGAACCATGATCAGGCCACTCTGGGCCCCGCTCTCGAATCTCGCCGAAGCCAGTACACGGGCCTAGCCGCAGCCAAGGCCAGGGCCCAGGCGCTGACCGGTGCCGCCAGCGAAGCCCGCATGAGCGGAAGATCGGTTCCCGTCATGGCCATCACCGGAAGCGGAAACCACGGCATCGCCAATTTTCTGGGCGTTCTCGGGTTGGCGCACTCCCTGAACGCCGATCGGAATCAATTGGCGCGGGCTCTGGCCATCGCATCAATCGTGACCGTCTGCGTCAAGGCCTATACCGGGGCACTGACCGCCTTCTGCGGTTGCGCCATCGCCCCGGCGACCGGGTTGGCCGCAGCCGCAGTCGATCTTCTGGGGGGCGACGCGGTGACGCGCGATCACGCCATGCAGTCGGTCATCGGGACATTCGCCGGCATGATTTGCGATGGAGCCAAGGAATCCTGCGCGTTCAAGGTGGCAACGGCGGTCGGCGCCGCGATCGATATGGCGGAACTGGCCTTGGCCGGCGCCTATATCCCCGACGGCAACGGCGTCGTCGGCCGGTCGTTGGATGAAACCTTCGCGCGTTTAGGCCACCTCAATGACCCCGGCATGAGGGGAACGGAGCGCACGATCCTGGAATTCATCAGCCAAAACGGCTGAACGCTTCGGCGCGCAGTCCCTATCCGCCGATCAGGTCCAGCCACTCCCGTTCGCTCAGAGTCGCCACGCCCAAGGATTCGGCTTTACGCGCTTTCGATCCCGCGTCGGCCCCCGCGACGAGATAGTCGGTCTTCTTGGAGACCGACCCCGCCACCTTGGCACCGAGGGATTCGGCCCGGGCCTTGGCCTCGTTTCGTGTCGTCGTTTCCAAGGTCCCGGTGAACACGACCGTTTTCCCGGCTATCGGCGACGCATCGTTCGCCGGTAGTTCGGCCTCCTGGACGGTCAGGAACGAGAGAAGATCCTCGACGACTTCGAGATTGTGGGACTCGTGGAAAAATCCGCAAAGATCGTCGGCAACGCTCATGCCGATGCCGTCGACATTGCACAACTCCGCGTAGGTCTCTCCCACGTCGAGCGGCTTTCCGGCTTCAGGCCTATCGTTGCGTTCCGCTGTCGCGCGACACATAGCGTCGATCCACGCCGTCACGGTCCCGTACGAACGCGCCAGTACGCGGGCCGTCGCCTGACCGACCTGAGGAATTCCGAGCGCGTAGATGAACCGCGCCAAAGCGATCGAACGCCTTTCCTCGATGGCGGCGATCAGTTTGTCCACGGATTTGTCGCCCCAACCTTCGCGCACACGGATGTCGTCGCTCCGTTCCGTCAGGCGAAAGATATCGGCCGGGGTCTTGATCAAGCCGTCCTTTCGGAAGGCCTCCACATGCTTGCCCCCCAGCCCCTCGATGTCGAAAGCGTCGCGGGAAACGAAGTGCTTCAAACGTTCGGCCGCCTGCGCATCGCAGATCAGACCGCCGCTGCACCGCCGCGCGACCTCGCCTTCCGTCCTGACAGCCTCGCTGCCGCAAACCGGGCAATGATCGGGAAACACGTAGGCAGGGCCGCGGCTCGCAGGATCGTCGACAACAACCTCGACCACCTGCGGAATTACATCGCCCGCACGCTGAACCACGACGGTATCGCCGACCCGGATATCCTTCTCCGCTATGTAATCCTCGTTGTGCAGAGTCGCCCTTGAAACCATCACTCCGCCGACGGTGACCGGTTTGAGGATCGCCACCGGCGTCATCGCTCCGGTCCGCCCGACCTGAACGTCGATCGTCTCGATCACGGTCCGAACCTGTTCCGCAGGAAACTTGTGTGCGATCGCCCAGCGGGGGGCGCGGCTGACCTGTCCCAGGCGATCTTGCAAATCGACCCGATCGACCTTGTAGACGACGCCATCGATGTCATAGGGCAAAACGTGACGCCGGGCACCGATTTCACGATAAAGCGCAAGGGCCTCTTCGGCATCTTTGCACTGCCGCGACTCCGGATTGGTGGGAAAACCCCAGCGACCCAACGTTTCGAGAAAGGTACTCTGGGACGCCCACGGCCGCGCCGAGACCTCTCCCCATGTGTAAGCGAAGAGGCTCAACGACCGTCGTCCCGTTACAGACGAATCCAGTTGCCGCAGGCTGCCGGCAGCGGCATTCCGAGGATTGGCAAACACCTTCGCACCCGCATCCTCCTGCCGTCGGTTCAAAGCCATAAAATCGTCGCGGCTCATATAGACTTCGCCGCGCACCTCGAGCACGTCGGGCACATCAGGGCCCTCGATCCGGGATGGGATGTCGTGGACGGTCCTGAGGTTCGCGGTCACGTCCTCCCCGACCGCACCGTCGCCGCGGGTCGCGCCGTGAACGAAGTTGCCTTTTTCGTAACGTAACGAGACCGACAATCCGTCGATTTTCGGCTCGGCCATCAGCGTTACCGACTCGCCGCCGCCAAGACCTAGAAAGCGCCGTACGCGAGTTACGAATTCACGAACATCGTCATCGGCGAATGCGTTGCCCAACGAAAGCATCGGCCGGGAATGAACGATCTTTCCGAAACCTTCCGTCGTGGCCGCGCCAACGCGCCGTGTCGGGCTGTCGGCTCGAACCAAATGGGGGAATCGGGCCTCGATCTCGTCGTTGCGTCGTCGCAACGCGTCGTATTCGCCATCACTGATTCGGGGGGCATCCTCCTGATGATAGGCTCGGTCGTGTTCGGCGATCTCCGCCGCAAGACGCGCCAACTCGGATGCCGCCTCGAGGTCGGTCAGATCGTCGACCGCCTTGGGCAAACCGTCATTCGGTTGATTCACAGCGCACTTCCCCGCATCAGGCTCTCAGCGGCGGCCCGTGCTTCCTCAGTCACGCGGGCACCCGCCAACATTCGCGCGATTTCCTCTCGCCGTGCTTCCGAAGTCAGGGAGTCGACGGTGGTTTCGACCCGCGCGTCCCGCTCCACTTTCGATACCCGCCAGTGGTGCGTTCCCAACGCGGCGACCTGCGGCGAATGGGTCACGACGAGAACCTGAAGATCCCGGCCCAAGACGGCCAAACGTTGTCCGACGGCGGAAGCCACGGCGCCGCCGATTCCCGAATCGACTTCGTCGAACACCAGGGTGGGAACCGGATCCGCCTGCGCCAAAACGACCTTCAGTGCCAACATGAACCGGGACAGTTCTCCGCCCGAGGCAATCTTGTTCAGCGGTCCCGGTGGCGTCCCTGGATTCGTCGAAACGGCAAAGACCACGCGATCGCCGCCCAATTCATTCCAGTCGCCCTCGGTCAGCGGCAACACCTCGGTCACAAACGTTGCCTTCCCGAGGCGCAGGGGCGCCAGTTCACTGGCAACGGCCGCGTCAAGGCTGCGAGCGGCTCCCGCTCGTGCAACACGCAAAGTCCTCACCCGTTCGCCGAACCGCTCCCGAGCATCCTTCTCGTTCCGCTCCAGCCGTTTGAGGGTTTCGCTCTCATCCTCCAGAGCCGCCAGTTTGGCCGCCATTTCTTCCCGCAGAGCCGGAAGCGAGTCGACCTCTACGCCATGCTTGCGCGCCAGCGCGCGTAACGCGAAGAGCCGTTCCTCCGATTGTTCGAGCGTTCTCGGATCGAGATCCAAATCCGCGCTCAACCGCTCCAACTCTCCCTGCGCATGGGTCAGATCCGCCGCCGCGCGATCCAGTGCCTGGATCGTTTCCGCCAGTCGTCCCTCGGCCTGCGACGCGACGCGCTCCAGTTCCCGTGTCGCCGCCTGGATCGCGTGTTCGACGCCCCGGCCCTGGGAAAGCTCAGCCATCGCGGCGTTCATCGCCTGGATCAGTTTTTCTCCATGCATCATGACGAGGCGGCGTTCGGAGAGTTCGGTTTCCTCGCCGGGATAGGGATCGAGGACGGCGATTTCTTCGACGGAGTGGCGAAGGAAATCCTCTTCGGCACGGGCGCGCGCCATATCCTCGGCCGCCGATTGGCGAGCGGATTTCGCGCTCCGCCAGGTCCGGCAGGCCTCGGCAACGTCGCTCACCTGCGGTCCGAGGCCGCCGAACGCATCCAGCAGTTCCCGATGGTTCGCCGGATTCATTAGCCTCTGGCTTTCGAATTGTCCGTGTATTTCAACCAGGGTTTCGCCGATTTTTTTCAGAAGGGTCAAACCGACGGACTGGTCGTTGACAAACGCCCGCGACCGGCCGTCGCCGCCGACGACACGACGCAGCAGCAGGGTTCCACCGTCCAGGACAAGCGCCTGTTCGGCCAGGATGTCGACGACGGGATGGCTGTCAGGGAGATCGAATTCCGCGACGACCACAGCCTGAGCCGCACCATGGCGGACCAGACGACTGTCGGCACGGGTACCCAAGGCAAGACCCAGGGCGTCAAGCAGTATCGACTTTCCGGCACCGGTTTCACCGGTAAGAACGCACAACCCGTTGTGGAAAGACAGATCAAGGCGCTCGACGAGCACCACGTCACGAATGGAAAGCGTACGCAACATGCGATGCGTCCCCGCCCGTCGTCACCAGATCTTATACCAGGGGTCTTCTTCCTGATCGGTGCGGATTTTCACGCCTTCCACGAGTTCGTAGGAATCGACGTACCATTCGCTGCCGGGATAATTGTGCCCAAGGACCGCAGCCGTCTTCCGCGCCTCGTCGACCAATCCCAGGGCCGTGTAAGCCTCCGACAATCGGTGGAGCGCTTCCGGAACGTGCGTGGTCGTTTGAAACTGCTCGACGACGATTCGGAAACGATTGATCGCTGCCAAATAGAAGCCCCGCTGGAGGTAATTGCGGCCGATCGCCATTTCCTTGCCCGCCAAGTGATCGTTGGTCAAATCGAGCTTGATCTGTGCATCCCGGGCGTACTTGCTGTCGGGAAACCGTTTGGCCAGATCCTCGAAGGTTGCCATCGCCAGGGAGGTCATCTTCTGATCGCGTTGAACGTCCGAAATCTGTTCGTAGTAGCACAGCCCCTTCAGATAGTGGGCGTAGGGAACATCCTTGTTGGAGGGATGGAGTTCGATATACCGGTCAAGGGCCGCCACCGCGTCGTCGTAGCGGTTGCGCTGGTATTCCGAGAAAGCCGCCATCAACTGCGCCTTGGTTGCCCATACCGAATAGGGGTGCTGGCGCTCCACCTCGTCGAAAAGGCCGGAGGCCACCGAATACTCGCCGGCTTCCAAGGCGTCCATGGCCTGATTGTAGATCTCGTCGACCGGGCGTTCGACGTATTTGTCCTTGTCATCCGAAGCACACGCCGCGAGCACGACCGTTGCCGCCAAGGCCAGCGCACGCAACCCGTTGAACCGCCGTTCCATGGAACGTAACCTTTTCTTCAAGCACGAAGTCCCGAGGCATGCGATTCGCCGGCCATCGAAAGCCACGCCTCAATGTCAAAAACAACGACGACAGCGAAAGGCGCCACTCCGGACGCGGACAAACCGCAGCCGAACTATATCACGGCGCGGGGGGCTGAATGCAAATCCGAAAGATCAGGCGCTGACCGCGAGCGGAAGCTCTTCGCCCCACACGCCGGTGGCACGGGCCGCGACTTCCTCGCTTTGGTACAACACGTCGTAGCACCAAGCGTCGGCATTCTCAAACAACCGGCGCAACAACCGGTTGTTCGCGGCATGCCCCGAGCACCGACCGTGGAATTGCCCCAGGATCGGAGCCCCGGCAAGATAGAGGTCACCCACCGCATCCAGGCTCTTGTGGCGCACGAATTCGTTGTCGTAGCGCAGGCCTTCGGGGTTCATGATCCGGCCATCGTCGATAACGACGGCGTTTTCCAACGATCCGCCACGGGCCAGACCGACGGCCCGAAGCATTTCGACATCCTGCAAAAAGCCGAACGTACGAGCCCGCGAAAGTTCCTTCTTGAACGTGCCGTTCACGAGGCCAAGGCGAATCGCCTGCTTTTCGATTCCGCGTTCCACGTAATCCATGTCGAAACTGACCGCGAAGCCACGACCGGGATACAACGCGGCAGAACAATGATCGTCTTTATAGGTGACGGTCTGAAGAATGCGGATGCAGCGTCGCGGCGCATTCTGTTCGATGACGCCCGCGCATTCGATCAAAAAGACGAACGGCTCGGCGCTGCCGTCCATCACCGGCACTTCGGGCCCATCCAGTTCCACGACGGCATTATCGATACCGCAGCCGGCAAAAGCCGACATCAGGTGTTCTATGGTACCGACTGTCACGCCGTCTTCGTTGCCGATCATCGTGCACAAACGAGTGTCTACGACCCGATCCCAACGGGCGGGAAGAACAGAGTCACCGTTTTCGATGTCGGTTCGCTTGAAAAGAATACCCGTATCGGGTTCGGCGGGGATAAGGGTCATATGCACCTTCGCCCCCGAATGAAGGGCAATACCGGCGCAATCGATGGCGCTCTTCAGAGTCCGCTGCCGAACGGCTGGGTTCTCGTCACGAGCACGGTATTGTTCCGCGATCCCCATGAAATCCCTTTCCAGGCCACCCGACCATTTCATTACTGTTTTGTTTCTTTAGTACGGGTTTTCACTTGAACTGGGCCCCCAACAATTTGAGCGCCTCACAGGGTGTATGTACCAACAGCCCATGAGACGCTCAATTCAATCTTTGTTTCTAATTGTTACGTTTGACGTGACGTCGTTCAATTTGCCTGACGGCGCAGAAATGCTGGGATTTCCAGCTCGTCTTCCTGCGCCGAACCGGGCAGTTTGTCGTTCGGGCTCAGGCTTCCCAGGCTCCGCTGCGCCGGAGCCGTCGCACCGGGCTTTTCACTCGACGGATTCACGCGCGCCCGACCGGTTCCGGTGACCCGTTCGAACAGGCTGAGCCCCCGCGTCGGCCGCTGTTTGGGATCCGCCGGTTCGGGCTTGGCTTCGGCATTGGCGAGAGCCGCAGCCGCAAACGGTTCCGGACGTTGGACGGGCCCGGCAACCTCTCGGGTAGCCGGTTTCGGCGGAATGAACGGCCGTTGGCCGGCAACGGTGCCAACCTGTGACGCCGGTTGCACCGCCTTGGGTTCCTCCAAGTCAGGTTCGCTATCCATCGGAGCCGCCGGCAAAGGCATTTCACGATGTTGGACGACGACCTTCGCCGTTTCGACGGGCAGTTGCGGTTCGGCGGACATGGTTGTCGTTGCGGCCGCAGCGGGTTGAGCGGCTGCGGTTTCGCTCGGCAAGTGCTTTTGTTCCGGGCCGGGCACGACATGAAGGACCGTGGGCGCCGGCATGCGGCCGGATTCGGCGTCCATGCCCGTCGCAACCACTGAAATCCGGATCTTTCCTTCGAGGGATTCGTCGAACGTCGAACCGAAAATCACGAAGGCTTCACCGTCAACCTCCGAGCGAATGCGGTTGGCGGCTTCGTCGACTTCGAACAACGTGACGTCCGTACCGCCGGTAATGTTGATCAGGACACCGCGGGCACCCTTCATCGACGTGTCGTCGAGCAGCGGATTGGCAATCGCCGCCTCGGCCGCGTCCAATGCCCGCCGTTCGCCTTCGGCTTCGCCGGTTCCCATCATGGCGCGTCCCATGTCGGCCATGACCGTGCGGATATCGGCGAAATCAAGGTTGATCAGTCCAGGCATCACCATCAGATCGGTAACACCTCGAACACCCGAGTATAGGACATCGTCGGCCATCTTGAAGGCATCGGCGAAGGTCGTGCGTTCGTTCGCGACCCGGAACAGGTTCTGATTCGGAATGATGATCAGGGTATCAACGTACTGTTCCAGCTCCTGAATCCCACCCTCGGCGAGTTTCATCCGGTGCATGCCTTCGAAGTGGAAGGGTTTGGTCACCACGCCGACCGTCAAGATACCGCTTTCGCGGGCGGCCTTGGCAATGACCGGAGCGGCGCCGGTACCCGTGCCGCCGCCCATCCCGGCGGTAATGAAAGCCATGTTCGCGCCTTGGAGGTGATCCATGATCTCGTCCAGGGTTTCTTCCGCGGCCGCGCGTCCCACCTCGGGCCTGGAGCCGGCCCCAAGGCCCTTGGTCGTCGTCGTACCCATCTGGATCGTCCGGCTGGCTCGTGACAGCGCCAGAGCCTGCGCGTCCGTATTCGCAACCACGAAATCGACGCCCTCAAGCTGGGCATTGATCATGTTGTTGACCGCATTGCATCCGGCGCCACCGACGCCGAAAACAGTGATCCGCGGCTTCAGTTCCAAGTTTTCGTCGTTCCCAGGGATGCTCAGGTTGATTGCCATTTTGTCCTCCGGATGCTCCTCTGATCCTCGTGTAAACCTATCGACCTCTCGTTCCGGCCGGTATTCCCGGCTCAGAAATTCTCTCTTATCCACTGCCCAAGGCGGCCCCAGGGGCTCTTGGGTGGTTCGGCCAAGCGCGAAGACCCGCCCAGGGAAAGCGCGGTGTCGTTCAGCGCGTGATTCACCAGCCCCACGCAAACCGCGAATGGTGCCCCTGTCGCGGCTTCCGCCAATCCTGGAAGCTGCCGGGGACGTCCCAGGCGCACCTGTTTTCCCAACACCGCCGCTGCAACCTCCCGCGTACCGGGCAGTTGGCTGGCGCCGCCGGTCAGAACGACCCGGCGCCCGGCAACTTTGTCGAAACCCGCACTCGCCAACGCTTCCCGCACGAGTTCGAACGTCTCCTCGATCCGGGGGCGGATGATTCCGGTAAGCATGGAACGCGGAACCTGATTGGTCTCGCCGCCATCGTCCTCGCCGATCTGGGGAACCCGAATGACTTCCCGTTCGTCCGATGGCGATGGAACGGCACTCCCGTAAAGGGTCTTCATCCTCTCGGCGTGATGGAGTGGCGTCGACAAACCGCGGGCGATGTCATTGGTAACGTGGCTGCCGCCGATCGCGATCCCGTCGACATGGATGAGTTCGCCGTCGAAGAAAACGGCCAGCGTGGTCGTGCCGCCGCCCATGTCGACAACGGTAACGCCGAGTTCCCGTTCGTCATCGACGAGACAGGATTGCGCCGACGCGTAGGGGCCGGCGACGAAACCTTCGACGCTGAGATGGGCGTGACCGATACAGGCGGCCAAATTGCGCAACGTGCTGTCGGCCGTGGTGACCACGTGCATGTTGACGCCCAGGCGCTTGCCCCGAAGCCCGCGGGGATCGCGAATCCCCTTGTCTTCGTCGATGCTGTAACCGATCGGTACCGCGTGAACGATGGCGCGGTCCGGCGCCTCGCCCCTCAGCAATTCACTGGGATCGAGAATGCGCCGGATGTCGGCCTCTCCGATTTCGTGGCCGTCGATGGCAATGTCGTAGGCGATCAGGCGGGACTTCGTGACCCCGCCCGGCAGCGCCACGATGATCTCCCGAATGGTTTCACCGGCCATCTCCTCCGCCGAAGCCACGGTCGCGCAGACGGCATCGGCGGCCTTTTCCATGTCGACGATGACGCCGCCGCGAACCCCCTGGGACGCCTGGTGTCCGATACCCAAGATCTGGGCCGAGCCATTCGCCGCAGCGCGCGCGATCAGACACGCGGCCTTGGTCGTCCCCAGATCGAGGACGGCGAACAATCCGTTGCGAATCTTTCCGTTACGCCCAGCCCGTTTCATCGCCTTGTTCCGCCAACTCGCCATGTGTTCGCCGAACCCGTTCTCACGTTTCCTGCCCACGCGACCTGGGCAACACTTCCTTTCCAGGCGTCGTGCTCACGATCAGCCTGTCGGGAAAACGAAGATCAAGGACCTGCACATCCCGAGAAAGGATGTGCTGGGATTTTTCGATCTCCGCCAATTTCGCCCACGCCGAAGAAGATCCTTCCTCGGGCAACTGGACGCTCACGCCGTTGTCGAGATGAACGTTCCAGCGCCGGCCGCCGACCCGGACGGCGGCGGAAACGCGCTTTTCCAAATCCGGTTGGCTTTCCAGCACGCGAAACAGTTCGGGGATATGACGCGGCGCATCCGCGCCGACGACCAACAACAATCCGCCAAAGCCGCCGAAATCTTCGTCCCGGATCACTTCGCCCTGGTTGTCGACGAGTGAAAAACCATCGTCGCGTTGCCAAAGCGCCATAGGGCGGCGCTCGACAAGCCGAAGAAGAACCGTATCGGGCAGCCGCCGTTCGACCGACGCTTCCCGCACCCACGTCAAAGCCTCGATCCTCATCCGCGCCGCGTCGGGATCGAAAGCGAAAATGGCGGTGCCGCGACGAACGCCGACCGCGCGCAACAGATCCTCGCGCTTGGTACGCTCGCGGCCGACGACCAGGACTTCATTGACCCGGAATCCGACTTCGGCGGACGCGGTGATCGCGCTATCCTGAATGGCCTGCCCCCAGCCCTGAACGGTCCCGGAATGCCAGAGCCACCAACCGGAACCGCACATTGAGATGGCGAGCAGCACGGGCAACCCTATCGGCAGGATGCGGCGACGCCAAATCGGGTTGGCGCGTCGACGACTCCGTCCTTTCTTCCGATCGTTCTTTTCACCTTTCGGAATCCTCATGCGTCGCACTCCGCATTTTCAACCATCCACGAACAAAGCGCGCCGAACGAAATCCCGACGTACGCGGCCTGTTCCGGAACCAGGGAAGTCGGCGTCAGACCCGGCTGGGTGTTGACCTCCAGCATGTAAAGAGTTTCGCCGTCGAATCGGAAATCCGCGCGGCTCACCCCGCGGCAGCCCAGCGTACGATGTGCCAACAGGGCCAAACGTTTGGCTTCCTCTTCCACCGCTGCATCGAGCTGCGCCGGAACGACGTGGATCGATCCGCCGGCGACGTACTTGGCGTCGTAGTCGTAAAAACCGCGCCCCGTGGTGATCTCGGTCACGGCCAGTGCCTTGTCGCCCATGACCGCCACCGTCAGTTCACGGCCCGGAACGAAGCGTTCCACCATCACCTCGTCGCCAAAGGGCCAGCCTTCTGCGTCGAAAGGCAGTCCGTCGGCATCTTCCCGCACGACATGCACGCCGACGCTGGATCCTTCGTTCAAGGGTTTGATCACATAGGGACGCGGCAGAACGTCGCCGCTCAAAGCTTCCGAGCGGTGAACGATGCGGTGTTCCGCGACCGGGATTCCAACGGCGCCGAACAGTTGTTTCGCCAACGGCTTATCCATGGCTATCGCCGACGCCAGAAGACCCGAATGGGTGTAGGCGACGCCGATCATGTTCAGGAGCCCCTGGATGCAGCCGTCCTCGCCGAACCGGCCGTGCAGGGCGTTGAATACCACGTCCGGACGCGGATAGAGACGGGTCAGGAGTGCGCCGACGTCTCGCTGCACGTCGATGGCCGTCACGCGATAGCCCTGGCCGTGAAGAACCTTCGCCACCGCCGCACCGCTGACCAGCGAAACCTCGCGTTCTGCGGACCACCCCCCCATGAGAACGGCGACGTGCTTGGTCATGGCTGGCTCCCTTCCGCTCGCGTTTCGGTTTCCAGAGCGATTCCGATTCGACGGATTTCCCATTCCAACGTAACGCCGGTCTTATCGCGTACGCGGCGGCGGACCTCTTCGCCCAGAGCTTCGAGATCGGCGGCTGTCGCGTCGCCGGTATTGACCAGGAAGTTGCAATGTTTTTCGGAAACCATGGCGCCGCCGATCTTCAAACCGCGACAACCGGCTCGATCGATCAGTTCCCAAGCCTTGGTCCCGGGTGGGTTCGCGAAGGTGCTTCCGCCGGTGCGGGTTCGAACGGGCTGGGTTTCTTCGCGCTCCGCCTTGATCGTCTCAATCCGGCGTTCGATTTCATTGGGAGCCCCCGCCGTCCCGCGCATGCGGGCTCCGACGAAAATCCAATCCTCCGGAATGTCGCAGCGGCGGTAGGAGAAACCCATGTCCATGTTCGTCAGGACGTGGCGGCGCCCGTCGGGCGAAACGGCCTCGGCGGTGAGCAGCACATCCTTGATTTCGCTCCCGTAGGCACCGGCGTTCATGCGCAGGGCACCGCCAATCGTTCCGGGAATGCCGCCAAGAAATTCGAAACCCGCCACGCCGGCCTGACACGCGGACAAGGCCACGTTCATGTCCAGCGCACCCGCTGCGGCCCGTATTTCATGCCCCATCGCAGCCACGGCCACGAACCCCCGGCCCAGGCGGATAACGACGCCCGGAATGCCTCCGTCCCGGATCAGGACATTGGAGCCGACTCCCAGCATCGTGACCGGAACATCGACGGGCTTGTGTTTCAGAAACCGGCACAAATCCTCGACGTCGGCCGGCTTGTACATGACCTCTGCGGTCCCGCCGACGCGGAACCAAGTCACGTTGCCGAGATCCGCCTGCTGACGATAAACGCCACGAACCGGAGGGAGGCGATCGATCAGCGAGGTTTTTTTGCGACGATCGGCAGCCACCATCACGCCCCCCCTCCATACCGCAGCCGGGTCAGGCTCTCAGGAAGCGCGTTGGCCCAAGTCGTAATGTTGCCGGCCCCAAGGAAAACGACGTAGTCGCCGGGCCGCGTCAGATCGTGGACAATCTCCGGAATGTCATCGGGGTCGTTGATCGGCATGACCAAACGGTGGCCGTGCGCACGCAAGCCTTCGATCAACGCATCCCGCGTGGCGCCTTCGATCGGTGATTCACCGGCGGCATAGACATCCGCGACGAGGACGGCATCGGCATCGTTGAAACAGGTGCAGAAGCCCTCGAACAGGTCCTTGAGACGCGAATAGCGATGCGGTTGGACAACGGCGATGACCTTGCCTTCGGACGCCGTGCGTGCCGCACTGAGGACGGCACCGATTTCCACCGGGTGATGGCCGTAGTCGTCGATGATCACGATGCCATCGACTTCTCCGGCCTTGGTGAAGCGCCGCTTCACGCCGTCGAACCCGGCGAGACCGGCCCGAAGCATGTCCTCCTCGATCCCCATTTCGATCGCAATAGCGACCACGGCCAGGGCGTTCTGAATGTTGTGCGCCCCCACCATCGGCAGCTTGAGCCCGTCGATCCGCCAACTTTCCCCGGCCTTGCGATCGGTCACCACGACATCGAACCGCGATTCCATCCGCGTCGTTTCAACGTTGACCCCACGAACGTCGGCCTGGGGGCTGAAGCCGTAGGTCACGATCCGGCGATCGGAAACCCTGGGAATCATCGCCTGGACTTCGGGATGGTCGATGCACAGCGCGGCGAAGCCGTAGAAGGGAATGTTTTCGACAAACGCCGCGAACGCATTCCGCAGCGCATCAAAGGTGCCGTAGTGGTTCAGGTGTTCCGGATCGATATTGGTGACGACCGCGATGGTCGCCGGCAGCTTGAGGAACGTGCCGTCGGATTCGTCGGCTTCCGCCACGAGCCATTCGCCTTCGCCGAGCTTGGCATTGGAACCGAGGGCGTTGATGATGCCGCCGTTGATGACCGTCGGATCCATGCCGGCGGTTTCGAGCAGGGTCGCGATAAGCGACGTCGTCGTCGTCTTGCCGTGGGTACCCCCGACCGCGATCGACCATTTCAGGCGCATCAGTTCGGCCAGCATTTCGGCGCGACGGACCACGGGCACCAGACGCTTGCGTGCCGCGAGAACTTCGGGATTGTCCGAATGCACCGCCGAAGAAACCACCACGACGGTCGCATCGCCGACATGCTCTTCGGAATGGCCGATTGAAACCCGAATGCCCAGCTTGCGCAGCCGCTTGACGTTGGCGTTGTCCGCCATGTCGGATCCCTGGACGGAGTACCCGAGGTTGTGGAGAATCTCGGCAATACCGCTCATGCCGATTCCGCCGATGCCGACGAAGTGGATCGTTCCGATCGTGAGAGGCAGCCCCATCATCAGACGCCCCTTTCCTTGCGTGTTTGTGCGCATTCGCTTTTCACTCCGTTGGCCAACGCCAACACTTCGTCCGCCAACCGCCGTGCTGCATCGATACGCCCGGAAGCGCGGGCGCAAGCCGCCGTCTTTTCGAGAATTCCCGGCATCGAAAGCAATGAATCCAGCCGCTCGGAAAGGGTGGCCGCATCAAACGCGCTTTGCCGCATCATCCACCCGGCCCCCACTTCTTCCATGGCTTTCGCATTGGCCGTCTGGTGGTCGTCGGCGGCAAAGGGATAGGGAACCAGAATCGCCGGACGCCCGACCGCCGTCAGTTCCGACAAAGTCGAAGCCCCCGCCCGCGCGATCAGCAGATGCGCGGATGCGAGTCGTTCCGGTACGTCGTTGAAGAAGGTCGACAGTTCGAACCCGACTTCCATGCCTTCATAGGTCCGGCGAACGTCCTCGATATCCTCGGGACGACAGTGCTGTGCGATTTTCAAGCGGCGGCGCAGTCCCTCCGGCAAGCGGCCGATGGCATGGGGGACAACCTCGGAGAACACGCGCGCGCCCTGGCTTCCTCCGAGAACCAAAAGGTTGATCGGGGCCTTTCCGTT
Organism: Rhodospirillales bacterium; assembly: GCA_963675465.2. Classification (GTDB taxonomy): domain Bacteria; phylum Pseudomonadota; class Alphaproteobacteria; order Rhodospirillales; family Shumkoniaceae; genus JAHDSF01. The sequence goes on along the minus strand of CAXXVY010000019.1, from coordinate 514,994 downwards.
GACCGGCAAATAGGGACGGTTGCGCGACGCAATTATCGCGGTCCGCGCCGGCATCCCCGTTTTGACCGCCTTCGCCCGCAGCCGAGGTGCAACAACGACATTGGCTTCATAGGTCGTTGCGATGCGTGTCACGCGCGATGCGAGGAACCGGTTCGCACGGCCCAGAACGGCGTTCTGTTCGTGAATCAAAGTCGGTATTTTGGCGCGCGTCGCCGCGAAAACGGTCGGAACCGACGGATATCCTCCGAACCCGACCACCGCGTTGGGCGACAGGTCCTTGAGTATGCCGCGAGCCTGAAACGTTCCCAGGCCCAACGCCACCAGACTGCCGAATTTCGCCAATGGCCCCCGACCCGCCATCGCCCCGGCACTGATAAACCGGGTTTCGACTTCCGCCAAGGCGCCGCCATAGCCGGCCCCACGACGATCGGTAACCAGCGTCAGGCGGCATCCGCGATCGAGCAGTTCGCGCGCCAGGGCTTCGGCGGGGAAAACGTGCCCGCCGGTACCGCCGGCCGCCAAGACAATGCAACGGGAGGTGCGCTCGATCATGACCACCCCCTCTGACCGGGACGTTCGCGCGTCAGCGCCAACATCATGCCGATACCCAAAGCCAGAGCCAGCGTCGACGACCCCCCATAGGAAATCAACGGCAGGGTCATGCCCTTCGGCGGCATCAGGTGGACGGTCGACGCCATGTTGATCAGGGCCTGCAAGCCGAACAACGTGAGGAGACCGGAAACCGCCAACAACACGAACAGATCCGTTTCGCCGAATACGCGGGCAAATCCCCGCAGAACGACGAAGGCGAACAGCGCGACGATGGCCAGGCAGACGACGACGCCGAATTCCTCTCCCGCGACGGCGAAGACGAAATCGGTATGGGCGTCCGGCAACAACGCCTTGACGTGTCCTTCGCCGGGCCCCCGACCAAAAAGACCCCCATTCTGAAACGCCTGCAGCGCCTTTTCGACCTGATAGCCTTCGCCGGCCTGTGGATCCAAGAAGCGGTCGACTCGCCGTTGGACGTGGTCAAACGTGAAATAGGCGCCAACCGCCCCGCCCAGGAATCCGGCCGCGATCAGACCGACGAGGATCAGCGGCAATCCGGCCAGAAAGAACTGAACACCCCAGACGACGGCGACCACGATGGTCATGCCTACATCCGGTTGCAGAATAAGAAGAAACGCAATCAAAACGAACAACGCGGTGGCGATCAGATTGCCGGGAAAGCGGTCATCCAACCGCCTTTCGGAAAACATCCAGGCGGCAACAACCGCGAATGACGGCTTGACGAATTCCGACGGCTGGATCGAGACCCCCGCGAACTGAATCCAACGTACCGCGCCCTTGATTTCAACCCCGAACAACGGAACGCAGGCGGTGAGAAAGGTCGCGCCGGCGAAAACCAGAAGTGCCAGACGCCGGACTCCGCGCGGTTCCATCACCGAAACCGCGATCATCAAGATCAATGCGACCGGAAGGAAAACCAGTTGGCGGCGCACGAAATGGAAGGGTTCCAGGCCGATCCGCTCGGCGGCCGGCGGCGAGGCGGCCAACGCCATGACCGCGCCAACGGCGGCCAGAATGACGACGGCGGCCAAGGCCCAGCGATCGACGGTCCACCACCAACGGCTCAGAACGCTCGTATCGGTGCGGGCGAAGGCGGTCATCGCGACACCTCTTCGCGCAGACCGGAAACCAGGGATTTGAACGCGTCGCCCCGTGCCTCGAAATCGCGGAACTGATCGAAGGACGCGCAGGCGGGAGAAAGGAGCACGGTCGACCCCGGCTCATTCCGGGCATTCGCGAAAGCCCTCTTTACGGCGGTAGCGAGATCCCCGCTTGTCTCGAACGGCAACCGGTCCTTCAGCCAAAGCGCGAACGGCGCCGCCGCTTCCCCGATCAGGTAGGCCTTGGCGACCCGATCCAGGTACGGTTCGGCGTCGGCAAGACCGCCTTCCTTCGCGCGACCGCCGATAATCCAGTGGATCCGCTCGTAGCAGACCAGGGCGCGCGCCGCGGCGTCGGCATTCGTGGCCTTACTGTCGTTGATGAATGCGACGCCGTCGATGGTATCGACCCGTTCCTGGCGATGAACCAAGCCCGGAAACGTCTTCATACCCTCGACGATCTTCTCGCGCTCAACCCCAAGGCTTCGCGCCGCGGCATAGACCGCCGCCGCGTTTTGCCAGTTGTGGCGCCCGGGCAGGGCCGGCATCGCGGTCAGGTCAGTCACCGTGACGGGGCCACCTTCGAGTTCGTCGGTCAATGCGCCTTCCAACACGTAGACGCCGCCCCGCGCTCGGCCGTTCGCGGAAATCGGTATGGTTCGACCCTGGCCGGATTGCTCATCGCAGATCGCCCGCGACCATGCATCGTCGATACCGACAACCGCCGTGGCGCCCGACTTTCCGAAGATCATGCGTTTGGCCGCCACGTAGCCGTCCATCCCGCCATGACGGTCGAGGTGATCCGGACTGATGTTGATCAGCACGGCGACATCGAACGGACGGGACGGCGTAAGCTCCAACTGGTAGGACGACATTTCAAGCACATACACGCCTGCCGCATTCAACGGTTCCATGCCCAGGACCGGCTGCCCGAGGTTGCCGCCAACCTGAACCGTCAGCCCCGCGTTTGCCAGGATGTGCCCGAGCAGAGCCGTGGTCGTCGATTTGCCGTTGGTCCCGGTGATGCCGACAAAACCCGCGTCGGCCCGAGATCGGGAAAGGAGTTCGATATCGCCGATGACCGGTGTCCCCGCGGCCCGCGCCGCAACGGCGGCGGGATGGGGGCGGGGATGGGTGTGGGGAATGCCGGGGCTGATGATCAAAGCCTCGATTCCAGTCCACTGCGCATCGGAAAGATCGACGATCGGGATACCCTCCACCGCCGCGGTTTCACGGGCCATCTCCGAATCGTCCCAAGCCGCGACACGCGCCCCGCCGGCCGCGAGCGCACGCGCCGAGGCAAGACCCGAACGGCCCAGTCCCAGGACGGCGACGGTACGGTTAGCGAAGGTGTCGATGCGGATCACACCCTTCTCCGTTTCAACGCAGCTTCAGCGTGGACAAACCGATCAGCGCCAGAATGCTGGCGATGATCCAAAACCGAATGACGATCGTCGCTTCGGCCCAACCCTTTTTTTCGAAGTGATGATGCAGCGGTGCCATGCGGAAGACCCGCTTGCCCGTCAGCTTGAATGACAACACCTGGACGATCACGGAGATCGTTTCCAGGACGAAAAGCCCGCCCACGATCGCCAGGACCAGTTCGTGCTTGGTGATGACGCTGACCGAGCCCAGTGCACCGCCCAAGGACAAGGAACCCGTGTCGCCCATGAACACCCGCGCCGGCGGCGCGTTGAACCATAAGAAACCGAGACCGCCGCCCACCAGAGCACCACAGAACACAGCCAGTTCCCCGGCACCTGGGACATAGTGGATCTGGAGATAGTTGGCGAATACGGCATGCCCCGACAGGTAGGAGATCACCAGGAACACGCCCGAGGCGATCATTACCGGGACGATGGCCAAGCCGTCCAGGCCGTCGGTCAAATTCACCGCGTTGGACGATCCGACCATGACAAAGACGGCAACCACGACGAAAAGGCCGCCGAGATTGATCAAAACGTTCTTGAAGAAAGGAACGGCCAGCGTGGTTGCAAGCGTATCGGGCAAATTTCCCGCGATCCAGAATGCCGCGACCGCTGCGATGGCAACCTGGAACAGCAGCTTCAACTTCCCCGGCAAACCCCGGCTGCTGCGCGCCGAAACCTTCATATAGTCATCGAGAAATCCGATAGCGCCGAACGCGATGGTGACCCCCAGGGCCGCCCACATGAAACCATTGGTCAAATCCGCCCAAAGAAGCGTCGACAGGGCCAACGCGATCAGGATCATGAGCCCGCCCATAGTCGGCGTGCCCTTCTTGGTCAGAACATGGCTCTCGGGCCCGTCGGCACGGATCGGCTGTCCGCCGTTTTGATGGCTGCGCAGCATGCGAATGACTTGCGGGCCGATCATGAAACTGACGACGAGCGCCGTCATCATCGCGCCGCCCGTCCGAAACGTCAGGTAGCGGAAGACGTTCAGAACCGCGAATTGTTCAGCCAAGGGGAAAAGCACATGATACAGCATTCCCGGTGTTCCTAATCCTTTTCACTATCCGCAATAGTACGCAGCGCCGAAACGACGAGATCCATGCGGCTGGCCTTGGATCCCTTGACCACGATCACGTCTCCGCCGCGTACCGCCGCAACGACATCCAGCGCGAGATCGTGGGAGGTTTCGCGCCAAGCACCACGGATGTAATCGGGCAGGACGTCCCACAGATGGGCCATATCGGGCCCCGAGGCGAAAACCAGATCAACGCCGGCCCGTTCCAGTTCCGGCGCAAGTTCGGCGTGGAAACGTGGAGAGTCCGCGCCGAGTTCCAACATGTCACCCAGGACGGCGATCCGGCGTCCACCAGTTCCAGGGCGGGAACGTCCCAGATTCTCGAACGTTGCGCGCATGGATGCGGGGCTTGCGTTGTAACTGTCGTCGACGAGATGGCACGACCGGCCGTCATGCAACACCAGGGTTTCGCGACGGCCCCGCCCCTTTGGGGCGTGAAAGTCGCCCAGCTTCCGCGCCGCCGATTCGAGATCGGCACCCGCAAGAGAGGCTGCTGCGATAACGGCCAGACTGTTCATGACCCAGTGCAACCCCGGCACGCCGATGCGATAGCGAAGACGTTGCTCATCCACCGCCGCCTCGATCCGGGAACCGTCGGCTTCGAGTTCGTAACCGACCAGCCGAACACGCGATCCCGCATCCGATCCGAAATCCATGATTTCACGAATGCCATGCGCCATAGCCGCCTGACGCAGCTTCGCATAGTGCGCGTTGTCACGATTGAGAACAGCCGCACCGCCGGCTTCGACACCACGGAAGATCTCCGCCTTGGCTTCCGCAATGGCCTCGACGTTCGGAAAAAATGACATGTGTACCGCTTCGACCGTAACGATCACTGCGACATGGGGGCGAACCATCCGTGTCAGGGGGTCGATTTCTCCGGGATGATTCATGCCGATTTCGAAGACGCCGAACCGGGTGTCCGCCGGCATACGCGCGAGGCTCAACGGCACGCCCCAGTGATTGTTGAAACTCCCCACGCTGCCGTGAGTCCGCCCCTGATCCCCTAAGGCGAGCGTCAGGGCTTCCTTCGTCCCCGTTTTACCGACACTCCCGGTTACCGCGACGACGCGGGCGCTGGTTCGCGCCCGCGCCGCACGGCCCAGGTCCTCAAGAGCACACAACGTTTCTTCAACGAGGAGAACCGGGTGGCGTTCGGGAATGTTTTCGTCCGCATGCTCGACAATCGCCGCCGCCGCGCCCTTTTCAAAAGCGGCCGCGATGTGTTCATGACCGTCCGCATTGGGGCCCTTGATCGCGACGAACAGGTCACCGGGAACCAGGGTGCGCGTATCGATCGAAACGCCCCGGGCCTGCCAGGAGCCGACGGCGGGAACCCGGAGAACCTCCGAAACCTCGACGGACGACCAGAGAGGAGCTGCTTGCATTGCGTTCATGGCCGGCCGATTCCCGCCGCACGACAGACGTCGCGCACGACTTCCGCATCGTCGAAAGGATGGACTTCGTCACCGATCTTCTGGCCGCGTTCGTGTCCCTTACCGGCAATCAGCAGGATATCGCCCGATTGCAGCCGGGAAACGCCATATCCGATGGCTTCCCGGCGATCTCCGATCTCCTTCGCGTCGCTGCACGCGGCCAGGATTTGGGCGCGGATCAATGCGGGATCTTCCGTGCGCGGATTGTCGTCGGTCACGATGATTTCATCGGCGAACGTGGCCGCCAGTTTACCCATAACCGGACGCTTGCCGCGATCACGGTCCCCGCCGCATCCGAACACGACGATCAAACGGCCCACAACATGAGAGCGCAAGGCGCGCAAGACGTTACTCAGCGCATCCGGCGTGTGGGCAAAGTCGACGAAGATCGATGCTCCGTTCGCATCGCACTCGACGCATTGCATCCGGCCGGGAACCGGGTTGAGGCGACGCAGTTCGTGCGTACACACCACCGGATTTTCGCCGGAAGCGACCGCCGTCGCGAGCGCGCACATCGCGTTGTCAACCTGGAACCGACCCACGAGCGGCAGTTCCAGGGTTTGGGTCTTCCCAAACACGCGGGCCCGTACGCGCTGCCCGGAAACCGTGGGATCGACCGCCTCGATCCGGACATCCTCGCCTTTTTCGCCATAGGTCAGAACGCGATGACCATGATCGACGCAAACCACATTGACGGCGTCGAAATACGGACCGTCGGCATTCAGGACCACGGTACTTCCCGGTTCCAGGATTTCGGTGAACAAGCGGAGCTTGGCCTCCAGATAGACTTCCATCGTCCCGTGGTAGTCGAGATGGTCGCGGGTCAGGTTCGTGAACGCCGCGGTGGTGACACGAACACCATCCAACCGCCACTGGGCCAGACCGTGACTGGACGCCTCCATGGCGGCCCGCTGAATTCCGCTTCGCGCCAAGCCGCTCAATGTCCGATGCAACGTGACCGGATCGGGGGTCGTCAGACTGCCGGAGATTTCCACTCCGGGCGCCTGTACGCCGAGCGTCCCGATGCAAGCGGCCTTGCGGCCGATGGCTTCCCAGATCTGGCGCAGAAACCAAACGGTCGATGTCTTGCCGTTGGTTCCCGTCACGGCGGCGATGGTGTCGGGTTGGTCCGGATAAAAGCGCGCCGCCAAGTTGGCGAAGCGGCGGCGTGGGTTAGCGTCGGTCAGCAGGGAGACTTTCCGGCTCGTCGGCCCCAATACCGTGCCTGGCGGCGCAAGGACGGCGGTAGCGCCGCGTTCGATCGCTTCGGCGATGAAGGTGCGACCGTCGAACTTCATACCGGGGACCGCGGCGAACAGATACCCCGGATTGACCCGGCGTGAATCATCGGTCAATCCGGCGATCTCGATATCCGCACCGAGGACGGACCGATCCGCAATATCGCCTTCCCTGCCGATCAGATCACCGAGCCGCACGCTTTTCCTCCACGTGATAGGCCGCAAGAACCGGCGCCATGGCCACGTCATCCCGGTCTTCCGCGACCGGCTCGATCCCCATCAGCGGCGCCATCCGCGACACCACGCGGCTGATCACCGGAGCGGCAACCCACCCGCCCGTGGCGTATCCGAATGAGCTTTTGTTGCCGTGCGGCTCGTCCAGGGCCGCGAGAACGACGTAACGAGGCGCATCGATGGGAAACGCTGCAACGAACGACGAAAAGAGCTTTCTTCCGTGATAGCGGCCGTTCACCAGCTTTTCGGCGGTCCCGGTCTTGCCGCCGACGAGGTACCCTTCGGCATCGGCCTTTTTGCCGGTTCCGCTTCGAACGATCAGCCGCATCAAGGCACGGATCTTCTTCGACGTTGCCTCAGAAATCACGCGCTTGGCCGGAGTCTTTTCCGTATCGTCGCGCGGCAGCAGCGTCGGTTCGTGCCGGAAACCGCCGTTGACCAGCGCGGCGATACCGGCCGCCATCTGGATCGGCGAAACGGCAATGCCGTGCCCAAAGGACACCGTCATGGTGTTGATCTCACGCCATTGCGCGGGCAGCAGCGGGCTGCCGTTCTCCGGGATTTCCAGGGCTGCGGGCCTGAAGAAACCGAACCGTTCGAGATAAGCCTTCTGCCGGGTCGTTCCAACCGCCAAGCCCATCTTGGCCGCGCCGATATTCGACGAATAGATCAGGATCTCGGGCACCGACAGCCAGCGGTTTTTTCCGTGATAGTCGGAAATCGTGTAGCGCGCGACGTGGATCGGCTTACTGGCATCGTATCCGCCGTTGAGACCCACAGTCCCGGTATCGAGCGCCATCGCCGCCGTGAACAGCTTGAAGGTCGACCCCATTTCGTACACACCCTTGGTCACCCGATTGAAACCGGTGTCTTCGACCATGCTCGACGGGTCATTGGGATCGAAATCGGGCAGCGACACCAGGGACAGGATCTCTCCGTTCCGTACGTCGACGACAACCCCCAAGGCTCCCAGGGCGTTGAACTCTTTCATCGCAACCGACAATTCGTCGGTCAGCAGGGACTGGATGCGCAGGTCGATCGACATACGCGCCGGCTCGCCGTTGCGCAGGCGCCGTTCCATGGATTTTTCAATCCCCGAAATACCGCGCCCGTCGACATCCGTCAGGCCCAGCAGATGCGCCGCCAAACGGCCATGGGGATACACCCGCCGTTCGCCGCGCTGGAAATACAGGCCCGGCACGCCCAAGCGGTTGATTTCGTACTGCTGATCCGGCGTCAGGTTGCGCTTTATCCAAACAAACCGGGCTTTCGCGGTCAGCTTATCGACCAAGTCGCCTTTGTCCAATTCCGGCAACACCTGAACCAGTTTGCGCGCCGCCTCTTCGGGATTGAGGACATCGACCGGATCGGCGTACAGCGACGCCGTGGGCAGACTGGTGGCCAGGACCATGCCGTTGCGATCGACGATATTCGCGCGCGCCGCGGTACTGTCGTCGATCGTGTCAACAATTTTGGCGATGGCGGGTTCGCTGGCGCCGTCCAGGATTGCGATATCAAACAGCCGATAGGCGACGACCAGGAAAGCGAGAGTGAACATGACCCCGGTCGCCAGAATGCGGTTGCGGCCGGTGTCCAGCGCCGCCTTGCGAATGCCATCCATGTGGACGCGTCGCGTACTTTCGCCGTCGAACGGATCTCCTCGGAACTCTACGTTCATTGGGCACCCCCGCGCCGTTCCGGAAGAAGAGGTATCAGGCCGTTTTTATCGGATTCATGCGCCCCGGCATTTTCAAGCGCATCGACGGACCGTGGCGGCAGCCCGGACACCGTGCCGAATTGGCCGGGCGCCATCGGCGTCAGATCGAGATAGCGCTTGGAAAGGTTTTCCAGCCGCTTCGGATCGTTGAGAAGGCTCCATTCCGCTTCCAGAACGTGAATGGTTTCGCGATCTGCCGCGATCGAGCGATTGATGCCCTGCAATTCCTCTTCCAGCGCCTGAACCTCGTATTTCAAGGAAAACAAGACGCCGGCCAGTCCGCCAGCAAACAGCAAAGAGATCAGGGTCGTATTCCTAACCATCCATCTCATGCCGCGGCCTCCTCGCCCAAAACCGGCGCCGACGTCCGTTCGGCCGACCGCATTCGCGCGGAACGCGATCTCGGATTGGTTCGGATTTCGTTGTCGCTCGGCTTCACCGCGCCGCGCGTCAGCAGCCGAAACGTCGGCTCGTGCAGCCGCTGATCGGTGGAAGGGAGGTGACGAGACGGCCTGGCGTCTCCGCCCGATCGGGACCGCAGGAACAACTTCACGCGCCGGTCTTCCAGGGAATGGAATGAAACAACGGCAAGCCGCCCACCGGGCCGGAGCACGGCTTCCGCACCGCCGAGACCGCGATCCAGTTCGTCGAGCTCGTCATTGACGTAGATGCGCAATGCCTGGAACGTCCGGGTTGCCGGATCGATCCCATCTCGCGAACGCGGAACGACACGCCGGACAACATCGGCCAATGCCGATGTGCGGGTGATCGGGCCCGCGCTTCGGGCTTCCACGATCGCTTTGGCAACGCGACGCGACGCCCGTTCCTCGCCGTATTCGTAGATGACGTCCGCCAAGTCTTTCTCCGGCAAGGAATTGATGGCATCGGCGGCCGTCGGACCATCACCACCCATGCGCATGTCGAGCGGCCCATCCTCACGGAAGGAAAACCCCCGTTCGGCACGATCGATCTGCATCGACGAGACGCCCAGGTCCAACGCCACACCATCGGCCCGCGACACGCCATGGGCGGCCAAGAGCGCTGCCATATCGCCGAAACGGCCGTGAAGCACAGTCAACCGGCCCTCGAAGTCGCCCGCCATCGCCCGCCCGCGCGCAACGGCGTCGGGATCGCGGTCGATACCGACGACCTTGCACGGCGCGGCACTCAAAAGGGCGCGCGCATAGCCGCCCGCACCGAAAGTTCCGTCGACATAGATTCCTTCGGGGTGCGGCGCCAATGCCTCGACGACTTCGCGCAGAAGAACCGAAACATGGGGCGAGCGAGGATCGGTCATTCTCCGTCCCTCCGCCTCAGTTTCAAGGTCGCACCCCGGGCACGCGCATTTTCGATCGCGGAACCACGGTGCTTCTTGTAGGTCTCGGGGTTCCAGATCTGGAACATGCCGTTTCCCCGTCCGACAAAAAGCGCCTGATCGGAGATCCCGGCATATGTGCGCATTTCCTCCGGAAGAACAACCCGACCTTCCGGATCGAGACCCAAGATATCCGCGCCCTCAATGATGATCGACGCCATGTCATCCTGGTCGTCGGAGAAAAGCTCCAACTCCTCGATGCTCTCGGCGAGGCGCTTCATGATGTCCTCCCCGCACCCTTCGATGGCGGGATATTTGAACGACGCATAGACGTACACGTGATCGAGTTCGGGATCGGACAACGCATCACGAAAGGGCTTGGGCACGGAGACCCGGCCCTTCTTGTCGATCTTATTGACGTGCTTGCCGACCAGCATCGCCATTACGACCTCACAACCCCCTTCGCCTTTTTCCTCCCCACCCACTCGCGGAAACGCGCACGTCTCCCACGAAGGTTAAATGGGTATTAATGGGATAGCATGGGATATGATGGGAGTCAATGGGACTGAATGGGTTTTACTTGGATTTACACAGACAACTCACTCCTCGTCATGGATAAAACCCTATATTTTGTGTGCTTAGGTGACGTCTGCACCATTTGTTGATCCGTCTAATCTGGCAGAACTTTCAGGTATATTTATGTTCTATTTATGTTCTTTTCTGGGCAGCCTTGGTCGGCGTAGGCTGCCGCCATCTCCGAGATTCCCTGGGAATCCCGAAAGCCGACGCCCGCCAGGCATCGGCCACCAGTTCCCGGATCTGCAACGGTTTCGAAGACGCTATGAAAGGATTGTCGCTTAAATTCCTTGACGAACCATGAACCGGCCCGGGTTCGGCAATCCACTGAAACCGAAACGGCGATAAAGATCGTGCGCGTCTTCGGTCACCAGCAACCACCGATCGATGTTTTTCAGCGGTTCGTGCTCAAGAATGGTTGCCACCAGCCACTTTCCCAAGCCCCGCGCCCTTTCTTCCTGGGCGATCACGACATCGCTCAGCCATGCGAACCGCACGAAATCGGTAACCACGCGGGCGTACCCGACTTGAACGGCATCGGGCCGATAAAGGCCAAAAGTTGTAGCGTTTTCCATCGATCGACGGAGAATATCCCGAGGCACGTTTCGAGCCCAGTACGTTGTCGCCAGCATGGAAAGGACCACATCATAATCAAGGCGTTCGGGATCCGTGCTGATGACGTATCCGTCCCTTTCCCACTCGCAGACCGACATGTTGAGCTTTTTCCTTTTCTTTATCTTTTACCCGTCGTTCAAAACTAAATAAAAAGCCAAATAATAATTTCTAGCGGACCAGACGGCCTGTAAGCCGGGTTCTGTCACCACGCCCGAAAGCGCGGCGGATGGCCATTCATCTGGGACGCCCGTTACCGGACGCCTCGCGCGACACACCCGGACGGCGGCGCGGAAACCCGCCCGCCGGCTCAAAGCCGGCATGCCGTCCCTACTCGGTCTTGCTCCTGGTGGGGTTTACCATGCCATTCCCGTCGCCGGGAATGCGGTGCGCTCTTACCGCACCCTTTCACCCTTGCCTCGCTCGCACGGCACCCGAAGGGCCGCGGCCGGCGTGGCGGTTTGCTTTCTGTGGCACTTTCCCTGGGGTCGCCCCCGCCGGGCGTTACCCGGCACCGTGTTTCCATGGAGCCCGGACTTTCCTCCCCCCGCCGAAACGAAGGGCGGCCATCCGACCGTCTGATCCATCGTCAAGGTAAACCTTCCAGGAGCCCGGTCAAGGACAGAAAGCGCGGACCCTTTCCAGCCGGACGAAGGTCTCCGCATCAAGCGCGCCGTCTATGCAGCTTGAGCGGAACCGGCGTTGAAATGCCACCACTGTCGCGGTCATATCGTCGATTTCGTATCCGATCGCGTCAAGTAATAGGCGCGCGTCTGACAGCATTCCCGAACCGACACTCTCTCCGCGATCGACGGGCCAGAACCCGATACCCCGTTCGGCCAGGAACCGCCAATCGAAAAGCTCCCCGGGATCGGACTTGCGACGCGGCGCGATATCCGAATGGCCGACGACATTCCACGGAGCAATCCCGCGGCGTGTCACGATGTCGGCGCACAGGGCGGCAACCGCCGCCATCTGCATGTCGGGAAATCGCCGATATCCGAATTCGTGCCCGGGATTCACGATTTCAACACCGATGGAACGGGCATTGAGATCCCGTCGTCCACGCCAAAACGAAACGCCGGCATGCCAGGCCCGACGTTCCTCCGGAACCAGTCGGAACACGGCCCCCGCCTCGTCGACGACGTAATGGGCGCTTACGCGCGATTGCGGATCGCACAATCGGCCGATGGCGCCCTCGGCCGTCGGCATGCCCGTGTAATGCAGAACCAGTATTTCCGGCGCGACACCTTCCCCACGCTCATCGTGATTGGGTGACGAATAGTCGGTCGCCGTGCTAAGCAGCATCATTGCTTACCCGGCATTCGACCGCGTTCCTCGCGGATGCGGGCGTAGGCTGCGTTGATCGACGCCGTCCGGCGTGTCGCGGTAGCGATGAAATCGGCCGGGACGCCGCGTGCCGACACCGCATCGGGATGGTTCTCCCGAAGCAACTGGCGATAGGCGGTGCGGATTGCCGCGTCATTGGCATCCGGTGAAACGCCGAGCACGGCATAGGGATCGGGATCCTCCGAAGGCGAGATGCCCGCCGCGAGCTTGGCCATCGCCGCATTGGAAAGGCCGAAAATACGTCCGACGCGGCGCAGATAACGGCCTTCCTGGGAATTGATCGGACCGTCGCTGACCGCGATGTGGTAGAGCGCCGAAAAAACGTCTTCAAGCAAATGAGGGGAATCTTCGAACAACCGGGCAATCCGTTCGGCATAGGGCTCGAACCCTCCGGCATCGACCCGCGCCTCGTCGAACATGCGCCCCGCCAAAGCAGCCTCTCCCTGGGGAAAGGGAAATGTCCGCTTGAAGGCTTCGATCTCGGCCCGGTTTACGCCGCCGTCCGCCCTGGCCAGTTTGGCGCTGACGACGACGACGGCAATCGTGAACGAGGCGTCCCCGGCATCCGCCGGCGACTTGCGGAACATCGCCCGCCGATCACGAACGAACTCCGCGATCCGATGCCGTACGGCCTGAATTCGGGGGTCCTCCGACAGATCCGAAATCCGGACTTTCGCCAGGCTCACCAGATCATCCAGATCCTCGCGCCATCGCGGCCAAGGTTTCGGCAAGTTACGGAGTTCGGGCATCCGCCGAATCAGACGCGCCAGCCGTTCCGCAAACATCCGCATTTCTACTACAACCCGCGTTTGACCAAGAATCGTAAAAACATTAGACTGCCGGTTTAACTGGCGATCGACAATGCATCGCGCAACTCTTGCGCAAGATTAGGTGGCATGCTGTGAAACCTCTTTTCGTGTTCGGACTGGTTGCCTTTGGCGGATTTTCATTTTCGACCAGTACTACCACCTTCGCCGCGTCTTTGAACGAGGAACTTCAAGGCCTCCTTCAGTCGCATCCCGGAGTTCTCGCCGCTGAAAAATCGGTAATATCGGCCAACGAGGAAATAAATCGATCGAAAGCGCGATACTACCCCCGCGTGGACCTTTCCGCCGATATGGGGCCGGAGGTGATCGACAGTCCGGCTGAGCGCGTAGCGGAAGACGAAGACAAGAACTCCAACCGGTTTCGGAAAACAGCCGGAATCAAGATCACCGAAAACGTGTTCGACGGTTTCTCCACCTCGGCTCAGATCCGACTTGCTGAAAGTACCAAGACGGGAACCGAGCATCAACGGTCGGCGCAAACCCAACAGTTTTTGTTCGAGGGCATTTCCGCATACATCGCGGTCCTGCGTCAGAAACGACTGGTCGAACTGGCCAGAAACAACGAAGACAACATCCGAACCCAACTCAACCTGGAAGACGAGCGCGTCCGCCGTGGGGCGGGTATGGCCGTGGACGTCTTGCAGGCCAAGGCGCGGCTGCAGTTTTCAAAAGAGCGCCGGGTTTCCCTCGAAGGGCAACTTGCCGACGCCATCAGTCGCTACAAGCAGGTGTTCGATCATGCTCCGGAATTCGGCTCAATGATCGAACCCGTCCCGCCGCTGGACGTGCTTCCCGAATCGCTCGATCGTGCCGTCGAGATCGGCATTCGCGAAAATCCCGTCGTGCTGAGCGCGGACGCCACGGTCGACGGCGCGCGGGAGCGCAAGAACCAGGCTCGATCCGAATATTATCCTTCGGTCGACATCGTCGGATCTTGGAACTACGAAGAGGACAAGGATGCCACCATCGGTGTCCGACGCGACTATTCGATCCTGTTGCAAGCGCAATGGAACCTCTTCAACGGGTTTGCGACGCAGGCCGGGGAAAACCGCGCCGCAACGGACTACGCCGCCTCCCAGGACAACCGTTTGCTGACCCAGCGCAAAGTCGAGGAACAAACAAGCTTGGCGTGGCAAGCACTGGTGACATCCAGGCAGCGGGTCGAGTTACTGGAAAACGCCGTCAATTTGGCATCTGAGGTCTTCACGGCGCGGAAGAAACTTCGTGAGGCGGGAAAAGAGACCGTCATCAACGTCCTGGATTCCGAAAACGAAGTCTATACACGGCAAATCGACTTCACATCGGCTTCCTACGACGAACGACTTGCGGTCTATCAACTTCTTATGGCGATGGGACGATTGAGCCCGGCCTATCTCGGCCTCGAAGGATGAATAGGCGGCGCGTTTTTGCAGACGCGCCGCCACAATTTCACAGGGATTTGACACCTTCAAGGAAACGGCGGACGCAGCCGTCCAATCGTTCTGTCTGGCTCGCCAGTTCCTGAGAAGTCATCAGTGTATTCTGGGATTCATCCCCCGTCCGCTCCGCCGAATCCCGCACCGATGAAACGTTCTGGTTGACCATGGACGCCGCCTGGGCGACTTCCTCGACGTTGCGGGAAATCTCGCGGGTTGCGGAGTCCTGTTGTTCGACCGCGGCCACGACCGATGACACCAGGTCTTCCATTTCGGATACGCGATCCGCAATGGAACGGATGGCACCGACGGCATCGTTCGTGCGGCCCTGGATATGTTGGATCTGGGACGCAATATCCTCGGTCGCGTTGGTCGTCTGATTGGCCAAAGCCTTGACTTCCTGGGCGACGACGGCGAACCCCTTACCGGCTTCACCCGCGCGTGCCGACTCGATGGTTGCGTTGAGCGCCAGAAGATTGGTCTGGTCCGCGATCGCCCGGATCAAATCGACGATTTCGCCGATCCGTTGTGCCGCATCGGCCAGTTCGCCGACTGTGACGTTGGTCGCTTCCGCTTCCGAGCGAGTGGTCCGGACAAGTTCGTCCGATGCGCCCATCTGGCGCGCGATTTCCGAAACCGACGCCGAGAGTTCGGTTGTCGCCGTGGCGACTGTCTGGACGTTCGTTGCCATCTGTTCGGACGCTGCGGCAACTGAGGTCGCGCGTTCGCGGGAATCCGTCGCCAACGTGGAAAGCTGCTCCGATGTCTTCTTCAACTCCTGACCCGCCGAACCCAGCGCTTCGGTCAACTCGGAGACCTCGCCTTCGAAGGCATGGGTCAAATCGCGCATCTGCCGCGCACGTTGAAGCTCGATCTCCTGCTTCTGGCGCACCTCGTCCTGGAGGCGGTCGTTTTCGACCATGCCTTCCTTGAAGACCTGAACGGCGTGAGCCATCGCCCCGACCTCGTCTCGCCGATCCACGCCCGGGACCTCGACGGCGTAATCCTTCTTGGCCAAACGTCCCATCGAGCCCGTGAGGGCTCCGATCGGCAGCGCGATGCTCCGCGACAGCAACGACCATGCAATCACCGCGAACGTCAAAGAAACCAAGGCACCGATTATGCTGACGGTGATGGTCGTGGAAAAAGCCGACCGCGCTTCGGTCACGTTGCTGTCGGATAAGCGTTTAGCAACGGTCCGAAGTTCACCCAAATGAACCTCGACTTCGGCCAGGTAGTCGTGTCCCGCACCGTTGGCCTCCAACACCCGTGCCTCGTCGACAGTCAAGGGCTGACGCATCAGTTCGATCTGACGCCGAGCGGAATCATTCCGCCAGGACAAGGCTGCCTTGCTCAAATTCTCAAGCGCGACCTTCGATTCCGGGAGCGTTAGCCGAGACGTCAACGCAGCGACGACCGAATCAAAAGCCGTAACGCTTTCCTCGAAAAATCGGATGTTATCGCGATCACCGGTCAGCAGAAGACCCCGGATGCTGGTCATCTGCTTGAACGCGAGAACTTCCAACTCCGCGACTGCATCCACCAAGGCCGCGATCCGCAAGGTATCGTCGTTCTTGTCGCGCGCGGTACGGATCTCGAATATCGTCACCAATCCCACGGCGCCGATGACCAAAACCAGCACCACGAATGCCGACAGCAATTTCCGTGAAATAGACAAGGAATTCAGCCAATTCATGATTATGCGCCCCTCTTAGCGGTTTGCCGATTGCCGACGTGACAATTCGGTCACGTTGACTTCGACAGTTGCGGCGCCGAGTGCCTTTCCCGTAGCGTCCGTAAGTGTCAGATTGACTTGTCGTCTCCAGGTCTTGGTCTTTTCCTCGAACTCGGGCTCATCGACGAAAACCGCGTCCGCTCCTACCGGAAACGTCTTTTGAAACTTGGCCTCGTCCCCTTGCCAATAGTCCGAAGTGATCGAACTTTGACCCGCGTTAAGCCCTTTCGCGTCCATGACGAAGACTTCGGTGTAAAGACCAGAGGATCCCGCCTGAATGCGGGTCAAATAGGAAGACAAAGGACTGGCGAGAACCGCAGTGATCAAGGGCTGGTCCGCGACTTTGGTCTCCGCCCGCCACTGCTTGTCGAGATCGTCGATTTCCGGCTGCCCCAGTTTAGACGTCTGTACATTGCGGCTTTCCAAGGTCAAACGGACGACCGGCACCTCCAGCCAACCGCGTAATTCCTGGACAAAGGACGAATCGACGCTGGCTTCGGGCGCAGTCCCCGCGGTTTGGGCAACCGCCTGTTGTCCCCCGCCCGCCATGCTGCCAAGCAAGACAGCAACTAAGAATATCAGTTTTCCGTGCATCAACGGCCTCCATCGCGCATTTTTCCCAAGGCGCATTCGTATGTATGCGAATCGGGGGAACACACGTGAAGGCTAATCCAACACTTCGCCCTTTAATAGACCTACAAAGGTCGTATGACCTTTGTCTAATTAATTGGTTTTCAACACCTTTACGCTTCATGCCGAAAAAAATCGAAAACCATTACCCGACAAAGTATCGGGGAAATTTTAGAATACGTATGCACGTACTGATTTAATGTTTCCAATGAGCAGACCCGCTTTCGAATTGGAAATATTCCAGCCCTTGTAGCCGCGTCGGTTACCACGTCCGCCGCTATTCCGAAGCGGCGGCCATTCGCAGGGCTTGCATGCGTTCCGGAACGACATGACTCTCGGGAAGCAGGTCCAACACGCCAAGGCTATTTAGGATTTTCCTCACAGGCGCCCGTAACCCGACGAGATAGGCTTTCGCGCCGCCACGCCCGACACGGCCGATCGCATCGGCCAATGCGAATGCGACGCTGGTGTCGATCAGGGTGACATTGGAAAGGTCCAGGACCACGGCCGTGACACCCGAATGCAGGGACACGCGTTGCGTTATGCCTTTGGCCGCGGCAAAACTCATCGGCCCTTCGAATTGGCACAGCATGATCTGATCCCCGTACTCGGCCAACAGGGCGACCTCTTCCTCCCGAAGAGGAACCTCGCCGCGCGCGCCCGTCGCCGTACGGATATTCGCCAACTGCAGCTTCTGCATCCGCAACACGAAAAGCATGCTCGACATGATCAAGCCGACCGTCACGGCAATGATCAAATCGACGAACACGGTCAAACCCAGGACCAGAAACATAATCATGACACCGGGCCGCGGGGCGCGCGACGCGCGTTTCAGATAGCCCCAGTCGATGATATCGATCCCAACCTTTATCAGGATACCGGCCAACACCGCATGCGGTATATGGGAAGCGACGGGGCCAAGTCCGAGTGCGATGGCCAACAGGACGGCGGCATGGACCATTCCGGATATCGGGGTCGCGCCGCCCGCCCGGACGTTTACCACCGTCCGCATCGTCGCTCCGGCTCCCGGGATGCCACCGAACAGGCCCGCGATCGCGTTTCCGATTCCCTGGCCTATGAGTTCACGATTGGATTTGTGAAGAGTCCCGGTGATGGTGTCGGCAACCACCGAGGTCAAAAGACTGTCGATCGCCCCCAATAACGCGAGCACCAGTGCGGCACCGACGATATCGACAATGTGAGCGAAATCGAGGGCCGGCATGTGAGGTTCCGGAAATCCCGACGGAATGGCGCCCAGGATCGGAACGTCCGGAAGCATGTTCCAAACCAGCAAGGTCCCGACAATCAGAGCGATCAGTGGGGACGGAATAATTCGCGTCACGCGCGCCGGCGTCAATGTGACGATGGCCAGAGAAAGCAGCCCGACAGCCAATGCATGGGGTTCCATTTTCGACAGCGTGGCAGGGAGAGCCAGGACAATTTCGACAACCCCACCGGATGGGGCCTCGTGGCCGAACAACGGGGAAATCTGCAAAATAATGATGATGACGCCGATCCCGCTCATGAATCCGGATACGACGGTGAACGGCACCAGCGAAATCAGGCTCCCGAGTCGGCATACGCCGAACAGGATTTGGAACAGACCGGCCAGGACGACGACCGTAAACGCAATAGCCGGCTCATCGGCGAACTGCATGACAACGGTCGCCATGACCACGGTCATCGGGCCCGTGGGCCCCGATACCTGGGACGGCGTGCCACCGAACAGCGCCGCGAAAAACCCGACCAGGATCGCTCCGTACAATCCCGCGATCGGCCCGGCGCCCGAAGCCACGCCAAACGCCAACGCCAAGGGTAACGCCACAACGGCGGCCGTCACGCCACCGAAGAAATCGCCGCGGAGATTGTCGCGGCGGAAACCGTTGATAAGTTGCATTGGTTCGAGCCGAGTTGGTACCGCCGGCCTCGGCCGCCGAACCAACAACGCCTTTCCAGTCAATTGGATATCTATGAAATTCCGAAATTCGTGCGGAACGGGCGTCTTTCTGCGCCTCAATAAGACCGGCTGTCAAGTATGTCCGCGAGAGCAAATAAAGTATGCGGGCGCGTCGGCATTCAGCTAACGCACCCGAGATATCTTCCTAAATATTTATGTAAACCGCCTTTAGTCGGCGGACGGCGGATCTTATTACGGGCCGTCAATCCTGACGAACTTCTCGGAATCGGGATCGAACGCCCATAGCGAGCCCTGCACCATATCGAAGTACCAAGCGGTTGCTTGCAGGCTTCCTTCCTCCAACCGTCTCCTAATCCAGGGATAGGTCTTGAGGTTTTCCAGGGAATTGCGGACGGACGCCTGCTCGCAAGCCCGGGCGCGCACCTCCCGTTCGCAATCCGGAATACCGTCGGCGGCTTCCTTCGACTTGTCCACAAGCCAGGATATCCAGGCCTCGACGTGCGGCAACGACTCGACACCCTCCATCGAGGCCCGGACGCCGCCGCACTGAGAATGTCCGAAAACAATGATCCGGTCGATATTCAGGAAACGAACACCGTACTCCAACACGGCCGCGGTGGCATCCTTGCCATCGGGATCGCCGTACGGCGGCACGAGATTGCCGATGGTCCGGATCACGAAGATGTCGTCGGGCTGCGTGCTGAAAATCGTTGCGGGGCTGACCCGCGCGTCCACGCATCCGATGACCAACGCTTTGGGGTGTTGTCCCCTTTCGACCAGTTCTCTGTATATTTCGGGGCGTTGTTCGAAATAGCGTTCTCGAAACCGTTCGAAACCTCTTATGAGTGATTGGATGATCGCCTCCCATTTCTGAACATTTCTTTTTCTTCATTGTGCCAGAAGAGGCGCGGGCGGAAAACGCCCTTTTCGCTTGCAAAATATGCTGAACCGACAGATGAATTCCCGCCGGTTTCCAAGGGCCTCCTCTTACCAAATTCTTGCCCTCCGCCCCTCGCCTCCGCGAAAAAATGAAAGACAACAAAATGAACCGTTGGCTCGTCGTATTCGGTGCCGTCCTCATCCAACTCAACCTCGGTTCGATTTTCGCGTGGTCCGTATTTACGCCGGAACTTTCGGCTGCCGGTTGGAGCAAAATGCAAACTCAGGTCGCCTTTGCCGTGGGCCTGGCAAGCTTCGCCACGGTCATGGTCTGGGCGGGGGGAAAGCTGGCGGCCTGGGGACCAAGAACCTTGATATGGCTTGGCGGTTTCGTGCTCGGCTGCGGGTATCTTCTGGCCGGGTTGATCGGCGGCACCAGTTTCTGGGCGATCACCCTTTGTGTCGGTCTCATCGGGGGCGCCGGCATCGGTCTCGGCTATGTCGTTCCGATCGCCGTGGGGATGCGCTGGTTTCCCGACAAGAAAGGCCTGATCACCGGTTTGTCGGTTGCCGGTTTCGGATTCGGCGCCATGGTATGGGTCAAGCTGGCGGGCTCCTGGGGGGGGCTGCTCGCACACCAGGGGCTTTCCGCAACGTTCGCCATTTACGGCACCATATTCATGACGGCCGTATTCATCGGCGGATTTTTCATGAGTTTCCCCCCTGCCGGCTGGAAACCAGACGGCTGGCTGCCCTCTGCAGTGGCACCGACGAAATGGTCGGCGCCCGCCGTCGATTTTTCCCGTTCCGAGATGCTTCAAACGCCGCAGTTCTATCTGATCGCGTTCGCTTTCCTGGTCTGCACGGGCGCGGGACTGATGTCCATCGGTTTGATGAAACTCTATCCCATGGAGGCTTTGCAGGCGGCCGGACATGACCCGCAAACCGCGAGCACGATCGCGGGCACGGCCATGGCCGTCTTCTTCAGCCCCGCGAACGGCCTGGGTCGAATCATATGGGGAATGGCAAGCGATCATTTGGGGCTCCGCGCATTGATCCGGATCATGTCGATCAGTCAGGGTATCGTGCTCGTAGCCTTCACTTTCATGGCGGGCAACGAATTCTTGCTGTATCTGGGCGCCGCCCTTATCGGCTTCAATTTTGGCGGAACGTTCTCTCTGTTCCCGGCAATGACGGCGGATACATTCGGTACACGCAACGTCGGTCAGAATTACCCCTTCGTCTTTTTCTTTTATGGAATCGGAGGAATCATATTCCCGATTGCCGGCGGACTACTCGGCGATCTGGGCAATTTTCCCCTGGCTTTTTTCATTTGCAGCACCGCCTGTTTTCTCGGCGTAGCCGCAATCACCTTGGTCCGCCCCATCCGCCAGCGAACAACGCCGCCAAATGACCGAGAACAGCAAAGGGCGATTCGGATCTCCTAGCCTTCGTTTCTGCAGATGATACGGAATGGAAACTAACCGGTTTCCGACTCGTTTTGTCAGATATTTATTTACATCGATCATCAACGAATATTTGAGAACGCGGCGCAACATCGAGCCGCTCTTTTGTATTATTACAGACTATACTTGATTTATAGTGCAAGATGCGTTATGCATGTCTCCCAAAGGGAGGCAGCGGGAGCGGGCACGCCGGACCAGATAACCGGCGCCCGGGATCGGTGCAAAAAACTAAAAACAACGATCAACAATAAGGCGGCAACGTCGTCTGTCCATGACCGTTTCATTTTTACGCCAATGGTAATTCCGGCGTAACGGTTACCCGTCTCCAGGATTCCGAGCTCGGGGTATGGATGTTCCCGTCTGTCCAACAGGGAGTTTTTTTTATGCAAGAACAAAAAGTCATGAACCGTTGGTTCGTGGTTGTTGGTGCTATTCTTATCCAGGTCTGCCTGGGTGCCATCTATGCGTGGTCGGTGTTTACCCCCGAGCTTACCGGCGCGGGTTGGAGTAAATTGCAGACTCAGGCCGTCTTCGGTGTCGGTTTGGCCAGTTTCGCGGTCGTCATGGTTTGGGCCGGGCGCAAACTCCCGGTTTGGGGCCCCCGTAAGCTGACCTGGATCGGCGGACTGGTTCTTGGCTGCGGTTACATTCTCGCCGGTCTTATCGGCGGCACGAATTTTTGGGCGATCACCATTCTTGTCGGTCTTATCGGCGGCGCCGGCATCGGGCTGGGTTATGTGGTTCCGATCGCCGTGGGCATGCGCTGGTTCCCCGACAAAAAAGGCATGATTACGGGCCTTGCCGTTGCCGGTTTCGGTTTCGGTGCGATGGCTTGGGTCAAGTTGGCGGGCGAGTGGGGGAATCTACTCTCTGGTTATGGACTATCGGCAACCTTCATGATTTACGGAGTCGCCTTCGCGGTGCTTGTTTTCATCGGCGGCATCTGGATGGTTTTCCCACCCGAAGGCTGGAAACCGGCCGGTTTCGAGGCGGCTCAGGCCAATCAGGCCGGTTCGTCGGACAAGCCGGCGGTCGCCAACTTCAGCAGCACTGAAATGCTCGGAACCCTGCAATTCTATCTGATTTTCTTCACCTTCATGGTCAGCGCCGGTGCGGGTCTGATGTCCATCGGCCTGATGAAGCTCTATCCCATGGAAGCCTTGCAGGCCAGCGGCTATGACGCCGCCGTCGCCAGCGGCATTGCCGGCACGGCCATGGCCGTGTTCTTCAGCCTCGCCAACGGGCTTGGAAGAATTGCCTGGGGGGCGATCAGCGACGTCATCGGCAGAAAACTATCGCTTCTGATCATGGCCGGGACTCAAGGCCTGATGCTGATCGCGTTCACGTACATGGCGGGCAGCGAAATGCTCCTGTATCTCGGCGCCACGCTCATTGGGTTCAATTTCGGCGGCAACTTCGCCCTGTTCCCGACCATGACCGCCGACACCTTCGGTACCCGTAACGTGGGCCAAAACTACCCCTACATCTTCCTGTCCTACGGCGTTGGCGGAATCTTCGGCCCCATCCTCGGCGGCTTTCTGGGGGACATGGGCAACTTCCCCCTCGCCTTCACCATTTGCGGTGCGGCCTGCCTCGTGGGTGCGGCCTGCATCTGGCTGGTCAATCCGGTTAAGAAGGTCGCAACCGCGACGGCCTAGACCGGCAAAGGAAAGACGAGACTCGTCGTTCCATGCATTCGGGCCCCCGTTAGGGGGCCCGTTTCGTTTACCGAAGCTCCAACGGCTATTGGTTCATCGGCCGTGCAGGGCTGGGAACGGGGTAAGCCTGATTTGGGACCGGGCGTGAAGGCGCGCCATCCCATCTCGGACCGCCGTAGTTGTAGTACCGGCAGGCGGGATGCCCCGGATAGACGCCGCACAGGTCACTCGTATTCCAAGGGTTGGCCCAATCCGGCACCGGATTCCCGGACCATCCGCGCGACCAGCGCCTTTGACCCCAGCGATCATAGCCCCAGCGGTCGTAACCCCAACGGTCGTAGCCCCAACGGTCGTAGCCCCAACGGTCGTAACCGTAGGAATCGTAGCCATACGAATCATAACCGTAGTTCGGATAGCCGCCATAGTTGGGATAAGTGCCGTAGTTCGGATAGGTACCGTAGTTCGGAACCGTACCCTCGTCGCTAAAACGGCCGGCCGTCTTCGCCTTTTCGTCCGGCTCCACCCAGTTCTTGCTGGCCAGACTGATCTTGACGTCTTCCTTCCACTGAGCGGTCGCCTCATCTCGCGACCTCTCCACGCATTCGACTTTGGCCGCACGGACATTACGGGTCAGTTCCACGCCTTGCAGAACGGCAGGCGCGTCGGAAACGCATTTGTCGATATCTGCGACTTCGGAAACCTTCGTATCGTAACCGGAAACGAACATCGTCGTGACGACGAGCAAAAACTTGATCATGATCTTGCCTCCCAGCGAATCCTGCGGACGCGATGTTCACGAAATGGACGGCTTGTCCTCGATGCCGCGCCGCCCCGATCCGACTTTCCTATGAAAGGTTCAGAACTTTTTCGACGTTGACAAAAGAACGCGACACTCGGCGATCGGTATGAGAATATCGTAACCCAACCTTGAGGATCTTGCGAGGGAGGAAGGTCATGGGGCGTGATTTCAGATCGAGTGTATCGCTGGCGGCACTTATGGGCCTGTTCTGGATCTCCATCGGGACTTCGAGTGCCGGTTGGTATCAGGATCCGGGCAGAAGCTACTACATCGATCTTCCCAACCAATGGCCGGCCCAAGCTTATTTCGACGCGACTTCCGGCGCCCGCATCCTTGCGATCAGCGACCCAGAGGGCTCCGTCGCCGTGCGCGTACGCACGCTTCCGGTCGTTCCGGGCACTCGAGAAACCGACGTGAAGACCGGATTCGAACAAGCCGTCATTCCCGGCGCCCGGGAAATCGGGACACAACCCATGTCTCTGGCCCGGCATCGGGGGCTTGAATCCCGCTATGAGTGGTCGCCCGGCGGAACCCACTATTCAATTACGGCACGCTATCTGGTGGCCGAAAAATTTGGCCGCTACACCGGATTTATCATTTGGACGATCGTCGCCGACAAGGCCTTCGCCAATCAAGCCTCGGAAGCCAGTGGAATCCTGAATACATTCAGCCTGCTGCGTCCCGGTTCGGCCAGGGGCATCTCGAACAGCCTGCCGCGTTCGGTCAAGGGAACGCCAGAAAGCGATTATCTGATCAGCGATCTGTCGGGCTTGCCACCGCAGGCGCCAATTCCGCAAACCGCAGCCGCTCCAGTCGAAGAGACGCCGCAACCGGAACCAGCAACCCAGGCGGCGGAACCAGCGACAACCGTTGCCGCATCCGCCGATACCCCGGCGACTGTGGAAGAGCCGGCGGCGGCACCAGCGGCATCCGAAACGCCACCCGACCCCTCGGCCGCAAGCGGTACTCCGACCGCAGCCGAGGCGCCGTCGACGGACACACCGGCCGAATCGCCTTCGGTGGGAACTTTGGCGACCACAATGCAGAACGCAGGCGAGGGCTCACCCGCGCCGGCGGCCTCTGAACCCGCCGAAGCTGCGCCAACGCCAGCCGTTGCCGAAACCCCGACGCCTTCGACTCCGAACGCGGAGCCGGTCGCCACGGATACGACCGACGATCAGGCGGCGGCCGTACCGATGGAAACGCCAGCCGCCGACACGCCGGCAGAGCAGACTCCGACCCAGATCGCCGCCCTGCCGGCCGCGGCCGAGGAACCGGAAAAGCCGGCCGGATACCTGCCCTTGCTGGCGACCGAGCCCGACGATCGTCCAACGGGACCGTCGCAGTGTTTGGACGCGACCACACCGGATTCGTGCGGATGCGCCATCGGCGAGTTGCGACCCGCGATGGCGGACCTGGAACAGGCCTATGTCGGCGCCTCCGAAAAGGCCGATGAAATCCAAAGAGCCGCACGGCAAGCCCAATCGGACAGCGTGACCACTGCCGGCGGCTGCACCAAGGATACGTACGACACCGCCGAGGTTCTCGTTTCGGGCTCCGGTCAGATCAAGGACGCCTGGATTGTCGACCGGCTCGAACTGCTGAAAATCTGCACCGAGCAATCGATCAAGGAAATCGAAGCCAAACGCGAGAAACCGGGCAACAACAAGACCGTCGACAAGATCGTCGATGAAACCCGCATGGTCAAATACGATGCGCTGCTGCTGATGGCCGAACTGGAGCGTCTCCGATCGTCGCGCGATTCGACTACGGCTCTTCTGAACGATCTGATCGCCGGGTGCAGCCTAATTCACGGTACACGTTAACCAAGACGTCGTCGAAACAATCGGATCGGCGCGGCGCGCTTCCCGTTCGCCGCGCCGATCCGCGGCGACCTGCGACGAAGGTTTCGAGGCCGTTGCGGTCAGATCAATCCGGCCAGCGTTTGTGAACCCAGAGCCACTGTTCCGGATATTCGCGGATCCAACCTTCGATCTTGGCGTTGACACGAGTCATCAACGCGAGAACATCCGCCTGTTGATCGTTGGTCTTCACCGCGGTCATGGGCGGTTCGACCGTGACCCGAAAGCGCGGACCATCCAAGCGAACGACCCGAACGGGAATCACGGGACAATCGAACCGCAAGGCCAAGCTGGCGAGGGCCGGCGGGGTCATCGCGTCGCGGCCGAAGAACGGCACCGGAATCCCGTCGTTCAGTTTCTGATCTACGAGCATGGCGACATGGCGCCCCGATTTCAGGGACGCGAGAAGTTTCCGCGCGCCTTTCGCGCCTTTCGGGATTTTTTCGCCGCCCACCGGCCTCCGGGCAAAGCTGTACAGCTTTTCCACCAGCGGGTTGTTCGCCGCCCGATAAACCTGGTCCAGCGGCAAACCCCGTTGCGTGCCGGCGAGAGACGCCACCTCCCAGTTGCCGAGGTGCGCCGAAAAGCATACTCCCTCGCGCCCGTCGTCCCGCAATTGATCGACGTACTCGGTGCCCACCACCTCGAACATCGCGGCATTTTCGTAAAGTCGGATATCGGAAAGGTTCGGCCATTCGCCGAGCACCCGGCCCAGGTTGTCCCACATGCCGCGCAGAATGGCGGCGATTTCCGCCTCGGTTTTATCGGGAAAAGCCCGTGTCAGGTTTCGCCGCGCGATTTCATGAACGCGCATCCACGGGCCGATCGCGCGTCCCAGCCATCCACCGAAGGCCGAACCCGCCTTCAACCCCAGCCCCCGGAAAAAGCCATAGACGAGAATTCCCGCCAGGGCTTCCAAAGGGTAGAGAACATTGAAATGAAGCCAGGATACCCGGCGCGGCGGTTTGATCATCGTCGGACCATCATCGGACGCAGGATCACGTCATCCAGTACCGCTTCGTTGTCCCATTTCACGCCGATCGTCAAGGTTCGAACCCGCGAACGCGCCGAGGGCTGCAGGCGGACGGCGTCCTTCTCCGTCGTCACCGCCAGGGCGTCCTCAGCCTCCGCCAACCCCTGGAGCGCCGAAATCTCCGATTCCCGATAGACGTGATGATCGGGAAACGGTCTCGTCGCGGCAAGGTCGGCACCCAGGGACCGAAGCGTCGAAAAAAATTTCTCCGGATCGCCCAGGCCGGCAAAGGCCACGACTCGGCGGCCCCGCAGGTCCTCCCCATCCGGGCCGGGAACGATACGGGCCCCAAGCACGGGTGTTCCGGCGTTCGCCAATAGCGACGACAGGCCGTAACGGTCTTCCCCCATCACCAACACGGCGGTTGCCCGGCCCTGTCCCTCGGTTATGCGCTCCCGCAACGGGCCCGCCGGGATCCCGAGACGATTACCGAATCCCCGGGTCCCATCGACGACGATCAGATTGACGTCCTTCGCCAGATCCGGGTTCTGCAGCCCATCATCCATGACCAGGGCACCGGCTCCCGCATCAACGGCGGCGCGGCCGCCGACCGCGCGGTCCCTACAAATCCAAACCGGCGCATTGCGGCCGGTCAGCAGAGCTTCGTCGCCAACGTCATGTGCGGTGTGGCGATCCGGATCGACCCGCAGCGGCCCTTTTTCCCGCCCGCCGTACCCCCGCATCAGGACATGCGCGTCGATGCCTCGAGATTGAAGGCGGCGGACGAGATCGATCACGACCGGCGTTTTCCCGGCGCCGCCGGCCGACAGATTGCCCACGCACAGGACGGGAACCGTCGCCCGGTATCGCGGAGATCGGGCCACGAGACGCCTTGTTGCCGCCATGTACAGGCACCCGATGGGCGCCAGGCACAATGCGCCGAGCCCCGGCTTGGGGAGATACCAGAACGCTGGCGTTCTCATGGCGCCCCCACGACTGCCGCCAAGTCGTCGAGATACCCCTTCAGGTCATCCATCACCTTGTCGAGCACACCGGCTTCGGCTTCCGCGAACCTCCGGGCGGCGGCGGCGGCCCGCGATCTATCCTCTGCAGAGGTCAGCCATCGCGCGACGGTCGTTGCCAGGGTCGCTTCGTCCGCGACGACTGTTGCCGCACCGGCCGCGCTCATCCGCCGGGCCATGTCCGTGAAATTGAAGGTATGCGGCCCAAACGCGACCGCGCAATCGAGCCGCGCCGGCTCGAGCGGATTTTGCCCCCCCATCGGCACCAGGGATCGTCCGACGAAAGCGATACCGGAAATCCGATAAAACAGGCCGAGTTCGCCCAAGGTATCGGCGACGTAGATTTCCGTTTCGGGCAATAACGCTTCCCCAGCACTCCTCAAAGCGACGCGCATTCCCGACTGGCGAAGCAGTTCCGCGATTTCCGGGCCGCGCTCCGGGTGACGCGGAACGATGAGGCTCAACAGGCCGGGATGCCGGGGGGCCAGCGACCGATGCACACGACCGACGATTTCTTCTTCCCCCGCGTGCGTACTCGCGGCCAGCCAGCGCGGACGATTTCCGATCAGGGCCGCCAATTCCGTGACGGCTCCCTCATCGGCCGGCAACGGCGGCGCCGCGAATTTGAGATTTCCGCGGCAGGCCGTCATCGCAGCACCGAGTTCCGACAATCGCCGCGCGTCTTCCTCGGTCTGCCCGAGACACAAGTCGAACGTCTGCAGGAGCCGTCCGATCATCCGACGCCGTTTCCGCCACGCGTCCAGGGAGCGATCCGAAACGCGGCCATTGATAAGCAGCATCGGCGTGCCACGCGCCGAGGTTTCGAGCACCATGTTCGGCCAGAATTCCGATTCCAGCCACAAGGCAACGCCCGGTTTCCAGTGGTCCAGAAACCGGCGGACATAGGCGATCCGGTCGACCGGGACGTACTGGTGTATTGCCCCCTCCGGCAGGCGAGCGGCCATTAATTTGGCGGATGTCACGGTTCCGGTGGTCAGCAGGACGTGCAGCGTCGGATAGGCAACCCGGATTGCGCCGACCAACGGCAGCGCCGAAATCGCCTCGCCGACGCTGGCGCCGTGAATCCACACGAGTTGCCCTTCGGGCCGGGCGCGTCGCGGAATACCCAACCGTTCTTCGAACCGGCGGGCGTCCTCTTTCCCACGTGCCTTGCGACGAGCGAGATAAAGGCGGATCAACGGGCCGCCCAGGGTTGTTCCCCATCGATAGAGCCGCAGCATCACGTCGGCATTCCCCCGGCCCCATCCATCGTTTCGGGAGCGGGATCGATGGTTTCGCGATTCATCATCCGATCCGCTTTTCGAGAGATCTCCGTCAGGGAGTCCTCGATCGCCCGTCGCGCCGATTCCAGACTTGCCGCATCGCCGTCTCGGGGAACCGCGATCGGATCACCCCAAACGATCGCGCCTCGGGAAAACGGCAAAGCAACCAAGAACCGGTCCCATGACCGCAGAACTCGACCGCTCGCGACCGAATACGTGGCCGGGATGACTTCAGCGCCGGACATCCGCGCCACTTGAACAATCCCTTCGCTGGCACGCATGCGCGGCCCGCGCGGCCCGTCCGGAGTAATACCCACGCACTCGCCCGCCTTGAGCGCCTTCAACATGGACCGCAGCGCAGCCGCCCCGCCGCGCGAGGATGATCCGGTGATGGATCGGATACCGAAATGGGAGACGGTATTGGCAATGATCTTCCCGTCACGGTGCTTCGATATCAACATGTGGATCGGTACGCTTCGCCGCCACGAATACGGCATCATCAGAATGCGTCCATGCCAGAAACTCAGAATGAACGGCTTCCCGGCTTCCCAATAGGCACGTGGAACCTCTCCGTTAACCACCTGCCATCGTCCGGTCCGCCAGACCAATCGGATATACTGCGCGCCAATCCAGCACAGCACAATGCGCACACGGTCGCTTTTAAGGAACGTCTTCAGCGGTCTCAACGCCGCCTCTCCCGACTTGGTGGATCCGTCGCGCCTCTCGAAGGCGGCGGGACAATACCATGCCGATCCGGTCCGTCCAACGCTGAAGGGACGCGCCGGTCCCGCGCTTTTCTTTGCGGCGCGCACGAAACGTGATAAGCCCTACGCCGTTCATGCACCCTCCGCAGAAAACGATCGCGCCGCATGCCTGACCTGCCCAAACCCGCGCCGCCAGCTCCGGTTCTTTCCGCGCCCGCTCGCGTTCGCGCGGTTCTCGACATGTGGCTCAAGGATCACGGGTTTATTCGCGACATCTATTGCAATCGTCACCGCATTGCCGACGCCGCTTGGCGCTCGGCGCAACCGGCTCCGCATCACCTTCGATCAGCCCGGGCGGCGGGGGTCCGGACCATCCTGAACCTGCGCGGGCGCCGGGACACCTGCGGTTCCTACATCCTCGAGCGCGAAGCCTGCGAGAAGCTGGGATTAACACTTGTCGACTTCCCGATTCGATCGCGAGGCGCTCTGGAGAAAGAGACCCTTCGCGCGGCAGCAACCATCTTCGACGGCCTTGAATATCCAATACTGATCCACTGTAAATCGGGCGCGGATCGCGCGGGTTTCATGGCGGCACTGTTCCTGTTCCTGCACGAAAAACGTCCCCTGAACGAGGCGCTCAGTCAGTTATCCCTGAAATACGGGCACATCCGTCAAGCCAAAACCGGCGTCATCGACTATTTCTTCCGCCGTTTTAGGGAAGAAACGGACGGTTCCGCCAAATCTTTCCTGACCTGGATCGACGACGCCTACGATCCCCGGGAACTCGATACCGCGTTCAAGGAAAGCTGGGCCGCCCGCGTTCTGGTCAACGCCATTCTTCGGCGCGAATAAAACTGTCACAAAGGCGCACTTGCCCTAAAAGGTCAAAACGGTAGGATTGCGGCTTGGTTTTCCGTCTCGGGATGTGCTTAAATCACGATCTAAACGTTTAGAAATCGAAGGAAGCGGTGAAATGGCTCGAAAAGTTGCGATTTATTGGCCCGGGGAATACGTTGAAACACCCAACGAGTTGGCGCGCCCCCAAGCCGAGGAGGCAACGAAACAACTCGAGAAAGCCCTGAACCGATTGGGACTGAATCCCTACCGGGTCGGGGGCTTTATCGACCGCCCCTACAAGAGCATCGAGCAATTGGGCCCCATCGACGACCCGATGATCGGCGTCCATTGCCATTGGGTTTGGGGTTCCCATACCGTAGACGGCACCGTGGGAAAGAACAATCCGCTGCTGCTGGCCAGCAACTATAAGCGGCAATGGCCGGGTTTGGTGGGTCTTCTCAACACCAGCGCCTGCCTTGCGGCGGTCGATCGCGATCACAGCCGGATATGGACCGACGCCGAAGACTGGACGGAGGATCCCGCCTTCATGGAAAGGCTGGAGGAATGGTGCACGACCGGCCGGATCGACTATCCCTTGGACGAGGTATCGATGGCGGGGCCCGTCGACGCCGCCGCCATCCGCACGGCCAAGGACGTCGCCGCCGACATTCGCCGCCGCCGAATCCTGATGATGATGCTGGGCGATACATCGCAGGGGATGATCAATTCCTATTTCGGACCCAAACTCCTGACCCAGCATGGTTTCACCGAATACAAAATCGACCAGGCCTGGATCATCGATCGGGGGCCGTCCATCACCGACGCGCGAATCGCCGACGCCTTCAAATTCGTCGTCGACAAGGGCGTAAACTTTCATTGGCGCGACGCGGCCTCGGACAGCGCCGATTTCACCGAGGAACACACCCGTGAGCAGATTCGCGACTACCTCGTAGTCTGGGACATGATCCGGGAATTCAAGGCCGATTGCCTGGGTTGGCAGTTCCAGATCGGTCTTCTCAATCTGCGCCCGGCATCGGATTTCGCCGAAGGTCTGTTGAACACCGCGTGCCGTCCGGAATCCAACGGCGAAACGGTGCCGTGCGCGACGGAGGCCGACCAGGGCAATGTCCTTCCCGCCGAACTGATGAAGCGCCTTCTCAAAGCCAAGGGACTGCACCACGCGGTCTTCATGCACGACATGCGGTGGGGCGGCGAACATGAAGGCCGCACGGTCTGGATGCTGTGCAACTCGGGCAATGGTGGCGCGTACGCCTTCAACCAGGATCCCGACAGCCTGAGAGGCGTGCATTCCTACCGGCAGGTACGGCGGAAATTCCCCATACCCGGCGGTACGTTCGCGGGGTATGGTCTGCCGGGCAAGGTGACATGGTCCCGAGCCTTCATCCGAAACGGCGAAATGTGGATGGACGTCGGTCGCGGCGAAATCGTCGACATGCCTGCCGAAAAGCGGAACGAATGGTGGAACGGCGCGACGCCGCAGTGGCCGATTCATACGACCTACCTGGGGGTCAAGCGCGACACGATCATGGCCCACTACATGTCCAACCACATCGCCTTCTGCTATGGCGACATTTTTCCCGAAACCGTTGCCTTGTGCCGCGAACTTGGGATCAAAGTGCGCGTTTTCGGCGATCAAACCTAACCCTTCCCTTCGGCATGGGACGGGACCGGATCTCGATCCGGTCCTTACCACGCTCACGGGTATTAATCTATTCGCGGTTCCGGCGCGTTGTGCGCCATTCCGGCGAGAATGGAATCAATCGGAGAAAAGACTATGGGCAATCCCATCGGCACACATATTCAAGTCTGGTCGGGTTCATGGGAACCCGAAGCGGTCAAACCGATCGCCGAAAAGGTCGCCGAGATCGGCTACGATTTCATCGAACTGCCCGTCCGGGCGCCGGAAACCGTCGACGCCGACGCACTTTCCAAAATCCTGCAGGCGAACGATTTGTTCTGCACCTGTGCATTCGTCCACAGCCTCGAAACCGATATCGCCAACGAGGACCCGGCCGTTGCGAAAAAGGGCGAGGCACTGATGCTCGAAGCCTTGTCCAAAGTCCGCGATCTCGGCGCGACGCGGATGGTCGGCGGCATGCATTCCGCGCTATCCAAATTCAGCGAGCAACGCACGGAAGCAGGGCGGAACAATGCGATCGCTGCGCTACGCAAGGTTGCGGAGCGCGCCAAGAAAATGGGCATCATATTGTGCCTCGAAGCGTTGAATCGCTATGAGAGCAACTTCATGAACACCGCCGCCCAACTCCGCGCGCTGATTGCCGATATCGGCGCCGACAACGTCTACTGCCATCTTGATACATTTCACATGAATATCGAGGAATCGGACCCGGCTCGGGCATTGAGAAAGGCGGGGGATAGGCTCGGTTACGTCCACGTGGCCGAGAACTATCGAGGATACCTGGGAACGGGCAGCATCGACTTCACATCCATCTTCCGCGCATTGGGAGACATGGGGTACGACGGTCCGATTTCCCTGGAAGTCTTTTCCTCGGCGGTCGTCAATCCGGCGCATTCCGCCCGTCTGGCGATCTGGCGGGAAATCTGGTCGGACAGCGAGGACATGTCGCGTCACGCGCTGCAGTTCATCCGATCGCAATTGGCCGCAGTCGAACGCGTCGGCCCCTGATTTTCGGAAGACTCCGTCAGGACGGCCCCATTACCCGGCGGATCGCCGCCAAGTATTCGGGGCCGTTCCATTCCGCGGCGCCGACGTAGCGGCCCACTTCCCGACCCGCCACATCGATGAGAAGGGATACCGGCAGCCGACGTTCGTCGATGGCCTTGAATACGGCGATCCCTTTGCCGGCCAGAACAGGAAGGCCGTGGATGCCGTGCTCCTTGTAGAAACGGCTTGCGGCTTCCGCACCCAGGCGGTCGATGGAAATCGGCAGGACGCGAAACCGGCTTGGGTCGAGTGCCGCCTGCAGCCCGGCCAACGCCGGCATTTCCCGGACGCAGGGCTGACACCATGTCGCCCAGACATTCACCAACAGGACCTTGCCCCGAAAATCGGCGAGGGACTGCGTGTTCCCGTTTTCATCCACGAAGACGAGATCGGGGCCCGGACGCGGAACATCGTGCATGACAAGCCGGTTGACCGGAAAGCTGTCATCGCCCCACACCGGC
This sequence comes from Rhodospirillales bacterium, assembly GCA_963675465.2. Taxonomy (GTDB): domain Bacteria; phylum Pseudomonadota; class Alphaproteobacteria; order Rhodospirillales; family Shumkoniaceae; genus JAHDSF01. The sequence goes on along the minus strand of CAXXVY010000019.1, from coordinate 481,159 downwards.
ATCCAAAAAAGGCAGAAAAACAAGGCAAGGGAAAGACCGGCGGAGCGGTTCATCGCGGCGGTTGCCTCCACGCGAACGGTCACAAATTCCTCCGGAACGGAGCCGGATCAAGCCGATCTCAGTTCGTGCTGCGCCGTGGAACCCACGCGAGGCGATGGTATTCGATCCCCTCGTCGTCCAGTTCCTGAATCTCATCGTCGGTCGCCTCGCCGTAGATTCCGCGTTCCTCGACCTCGCCCTCGCTGATCCGGCGCGCTTCCTCGGCGAACTGTTCGCCCACATAGTCGAAGTTGGTTTCCACGTGCTCGCGAAGCTTGAGCATCGCCTGGTGGATCTGGCGCAGGATTTCCCGGGCTCGCTCGTCACCGGGAATCGCTTCATCCGAAACCGCGGGCATGCTCTCGCCCGAACGGTCTTCACGGGTGTCCTGCCCCCGGCCCTTGGACAGATAGGGCGCCATCGGCGCCTTCTTGACGTCATGACTGCCACACACGGGGCATTCGATTTCACCTTCTGCGCTCTGGACGTCGAAGGTTCCGCTATCCTTGAACCATGCTTCGAAGACATGGCCTTCGTCGCACTTGAGATCGTATAAAATCATGGCACACTCGACTGGAGTCTTTCGCGCACCTTAGCGCGAAGGCAGTCCTTTGCCAACGATTCCGCGCAATCCGCCATGGAACCTTTGCATCCTAACGACTCGACACCGCGCCACCACCGCATAACCCGGCCGTCGCCGTGGTTCGTGCGATTTGCGCCTTTGGCCGGTTCAGACGGCCCGATACTCGACGTCGCATGCGGCAATGGCCGCCATGGTCGGATTTTCCTGGCTCGCGGCCGCCAAGTCGTTTTCGTCGATCGCGATGTAACCGCCGTCCGCGATCTCGAAGACGAGCCGGCGGCGACCGTCTTGCGGGCGGATCTGGAAAATGGCGAACTCCCGCCGTTCGCGGGCCGGACATTCGCCGCCGTTCTGGTTTCCAACTACTTGTACCGACCCCTTTTTCCCGCGCTCATGGATGCCGTCGGCGCCGGCGGCATCCTGGTCTACGAGACCTTCGCGCGGGGAAACGAGGTTTTCGCGCGGCCGCGCAATCCCGACCACCTGCTTCGTGCCGGCGAATTGCTGGAAGCCGTTCGTGGCCGGTTTCAGGTCATCGCCTATGAACACGGCATCACCACCCGCAACCCGATTCCCGGCGTCGTTCAGCGAATCTGCGCGATCAAGGATCTACAAGCCTCGGAACGGGCGAGCGGCGAACCGCCCGCCCATCCCCTGAACGAAGGCTGATAACGGATCCGGCTATTTCGCCAGATCCCCGGCCAACGCGCTTCGGATCAGTGCGATGGTTTCCGGAATGCCGTATACGGCGATGAACGAGCCCATGCGAGGCCCTTGATCCTGCCCCAGCAATGTCTGATACAAAGCCGCAAACCAGGATTTGAGGTCGGCGAACGGATGCCTTTTACCGATCTCGTAGACCTGAGTCTGGATGTCCTCCGCCGTCGAATCGGGAGAAAGGTTTTGCAGCAAGGCCGCGAGTTCCTCCAACGCGGCCGTTTCCGTCGCGTCGGGCAGGCGGTAGACCTTGGTCGGTTTCACGAAATCATTGTAGTAGTTGACGGCATACCCCGCGAGCTTGTCCAGAATCGGCGCCGTTTCAGGGCTCAGGTCCGGACGATAACGCGAGATATAGTGCCAGACGACCCCGGCATCCTCGGCATGGCAGACGCCCGCCAGGTTCAAAAGAACGTTATAGGGTAGGCACTCCTCCGCCGACGGCGGATTTCCCGCGTGAATGTGCCAGGCCGGATTGTCCAGCTTCCTTGCCGGCTCCTGTTCCGGAAACGCAACCAGATGGTTGAGGTACTCGTCCACGGTCCGGGGAATGACGTCGAAGAACAGGCGTTTGGCCGCTTTCGGCTTGGCATACATGAACAGCGACAGGCTTTCCGGCGTGGCGTAGCGCAACCAGTCCTCGACCGCGAGCCCGTTGCCTTTGGACTTGGAGATCTTTTCCCCCTTTTCGTCCAGGAACAATTCGTAGGTGAAACCGGCGGGCGGCGTCCCTCCCACAATGCGGCAGATCTTTCCGGACAGGCGAACGCTGTCGATGAGATCCTTGCCCGACATTTCGTAGTCGACGTCGAGCGCGCACCACCGCATCGCCCAATCCGCCTTCCACTGCAGCTTGCAGGCGCCGCCGGTGACCGGGGTTTCGACCAGCGAACCGTCTTCGCCCCGGTAGACGATGGTTCCCGCGTCAAGCTTGCATTCGACGACCGGCACCTGGAGCACCTGCCCCGTCTTTGGGCAAACCGGCAAGAAGGGGCTGTAGGTCGCCCGCCGTTCCGCACCCAGCGTCGGAAGGATGACGTTGATGACCGCGTCGTAGCGTTCCAGAACCTTCAACAAGGCGGCATCGAATCGGCCAGATTTGTAGCAGTCGGTCGAACTCATGAATTCGTACTGAAACCCGAAATCGTCCAGGAATCCACGCAGACGGGCATTGTTGTGGTGGCCGAAGCTTTCGTGGGTGCCGAAAGGATCGGGAATCGTGGTTAACGGTTTCCCGAGATGCTGACGCAGCATTTCCTTGTTGGGCACGTTGTCGGGAACTTTCCGCAACCCGTCCATGTCGTCGGAAAACGCGAACAGGCGGGTCGGAATGTCGGACAACTCGGCAAAGGCACGCCGCACCATCGACGTGCGTGCCACTTCGCCGAAGGTTCCGATATGCGGCAGGCCCGACGGGCCATAGCCGGTTTCAAACAGAACGTAGCCTTTTTCCGGCGTCTTGCCGCCGACGCGTTTGAGCACCTCGCGCGCCTCGGCAAAGGGCCAGGCATTGCAGCGGACGGCGTTCTCTCGCATTTCGGACATGGCGTACGTTCCTATCGACGGTTCGGGACGGTTCCCGGTTTGGCGGTCTGCCGGCGCGAACCCTAAGGTTTACGGGCCTCTCCGTCAACCGGGCGGATGGCCCGAAGACTACCGATCCCAGCCGGTGGACGGCAAGCGCAAGAATTGACCTTTACTTTTTCCCCGCGACATCCCGACAATAGGGGGTTCCTCGTGACCGTCCACCGCTGGCGGTGACGCAGGGTTTTCGTAGCCCCGCGCCGAGGGCTGACTGTACCGTTGCGCCCGGGTCGGATTTACCAACTTTATTCTCAAGACGTTGCGGGCCGCAAAAAGCAAGAATCACATCGACCGAGGAAAGCGAGATCATGGTTTCCAAACTCGACCAATTGAAGAATTACAGCGTCGTCGTCGCCGATACCGGCGATATCGAGTCCATCAAGGCTTTCGCACCGACGGACTGCACCACCAACCCCACCCTTGTCTACAAGGCCAGCGGCTTGCCCCAATACCGTCCGTTGGTGGATGACGCCGTGGCCTGGGGCCGCAAGATGGGCAAGGACAGCGACGAGGCCGTCGACCTCGCCGTCGAAAAGCTCGCAGTCAATTTCGGCAAGGAATTGGCCGCCATCGTCCCGGGTCGGGTTTCCACGGAAGTCGACGCCGATCTGTCGTTCAATACCGACGGAACGATCGCCAAGGCTCGTCGCCTGATCAAGCTTTATGAGGACGACGGCGTCGGGCGCAACCGCATCCTGATCAAGGTCGGCGCGACCTGGGAAGGCATCCGCGCCGCCGAGGTGTTGGAGAAGGAAGGAATCAACTGCAACCTGACCCTGGTGTTCAGCCTCGTTCAGGCCGTGGCCTGCGCCGAAGCGGGCGCGTTCCTGATTTCGCCCTTCGTCGGCCGCATCCTCGACTGGTACAAGCAGTCGACCGGTAAGAACTACGGCCCCGACAACGATCCCGGCGTCGAGAGCGTTCACCAGATTTACAGCTACTTCAAGAAGTTCGGCTACGATACGGTGGTCATGGGCGCGTCTTTCCGCGGCGCCTACGAAATCGAGCGGTTGGCGGGCTGCGACCGGCTGACCATAAGCCCGGCGCTTCTAAAGGAACTCGCCGACGATACCGGCGTTCTGGCGCGCGCCTTGTCGCCGGACACGGCGGCGAAATCCGATATCGAGCGTATTCCGACCGACGAAAACGCGTTCCGTTGGCAGATGAACGAAGACGAGATGGCAACCGCGAAGTTGTCGGAAGGCATCCGCCTTTTCCACCGCGACACCGTGAAACTCCGCGAATTGGTCGCCAAGGCGTTCTGATTCGCGCTGCTTGACCCGGCGGTCCCAAGGGGCCGTCCGATGGACTCAAAGCATACACGGCAAACGCGCCGGCGTGGTGGATCGTCCACCCGCCGGCGCCGTTTTTATTGTGGCCTCGATTCGAAGACCCGGTACGGCAAAAACCTCCGCCACGCACTCTTGCCTTGCCCACATTTTTCCTGCTTAAATATTGCCCACGTCTTTTCAAATGCCTTACGGATAACCATGTTTCTAGCATCGCAACCGTTTCCCCACGGCCAAGCCGCCGTCTCGATCACCGCATTCCGGAAATCATGGTAAAAAAATCGTTTTTCGATGAAATGCATCTGGAAGGGGGGGGCGTTCGTGCGCCCTACGACCTTTATTCCGAATGGCTTCATTCGACCCCGCCCGATGAACTCCAAAAGCGCCACCGCAGCACCGATCAGATCTTTCGCCGAGTCGGCATCACGTTCAATGTCTACGGCGCCGAGGACGGTGTCGAACGGCTCATCCCCTTCGACGTCATCCCGCGAATCCTCTCCGCCGAAGAATGGGACATCGTTTCGAAGGGCGTGTGCCAGCGGGTCGACGCCATCAACGCCTTCCTGGATGATGTCTATAACGAGCAGGAAATCCTCCGCTCCGGGATCATTCCGCCAGAACTGGTCCTGACGAACGCGGCCTTCCGGCCCGAAATGCTGGGCCAGCGCGTCCCGCGGCGCGTTTATTCCCATGTCACCGGGATCGACATCGTCCGGGTCGACGCCGAAACGTTCTACGTGCTCGAGGACAATGCAAGGACGCCCTCCGGGGTTTCCTACATGCTCAAGAACCGGCAAGCGATGATGCGGGTCTTCCCCGAGCTTTTCAGCACCCATCGCATTGCGCCGGTCGGCCACTATCCCGAGCTTCTACTCGCGACGCTGCGCTCGATCGCGCCGAAGGGCGTCGACGACCCGGTGGTCGTGCTGCTGACTCCGGGCCAATACAATTCAGCATATTTCGAGCACGCCTTCCTGGCCGAGGAGATGGGTGTCGAACTGGTCGAGGGACAGGACCTGTTCGTCGATGACGGCACCGTCTTCATGCGAACGACCAGCGGTCCGCAGCGGGTCGATGTCATCTACCGGAGAATCGATGACGACTTTCTCGATCCCTTGGCCTTCCGTCCGGATTCGGCGTTGGGTGTGCCCGGCCTTCTGGCCGCCTACCGATTGGGCCGGGTCGCGATCGCCAATGCCATCGGCGGCGGCGTAGCCGACGACAAGGCGGTCTATTGTTTCGTGCCCGACTTCATCCGGTTTTATCTGGACGAAGAGCCCATTCTGCCCAACGTACCGACCTATAATCTGCGCAAGGCGGAGGATCTGCAGTATACGCTCGATCATCTCGGCGAACTCGTCGTAAAGGAGGTGCACGGTTCGGGTGGCTACGGCATGCTCGTCGGTCCCGCATCGTCCAAGGATGAAATCGAGACCTACCGCAAACGTGTCCTGGCGAGACCGCACAACTTCATCGCCCAGCCGACGCTGGCGCTTTCCACCTGCCCGACCTGGGTCGACAACGGAGTGGCGCCGCGGCATGTCGACCTTCGCCCCTACGTGCTGTCCGGCAAGACCACGATCGTCGTGCCGGGCGGCCTGACCCGCGTCGCGTTGCGCAAGGGATCCCTGGTCGTGAACTCCTCCCAGGGAGGAGGAACCAAGGACACTTGGGTATTGGAGGATGACCATGCTCAGCCGCGCAGCCGATAACATCTACTGGATGGCCCGGTACGTGGAACGGGCGGAAAACCTGGCGCGCTTGCTGGTGGCGAACGTCCACAACGCGATGCTGACCAAACCGCCAGAAACGGGCCCCCGTGGACGCAACGGAACCCGTCTCGGTGATTGGGAACTGCCGCTGCTGATGACGGGATCCCTCAACGATTTCGTGGAGCGCTATGAAACGGTCACCCAGGCACGCGTCCTCGGATACATGGTTCTTGACCGCCAAAATCCGGCCAGCATCCGAACCGCCATCGGTTGCGCCCGAGAAAACGCGCGCGCGACCCGTCATCTGTTGGCGGGAGATCTTTGGGAGAGCTTGAACCAGACTTGGCTGGAGTTCGAGGATTTCAGATACCAGGATTTGACGGGAACCTCGCTTGAGGAAAACCTGGAATGGATCCGCGATCGCGCACACCTGTTTCGAGGTGCGGTATATGGATCGATGCGCCGAAGCGAGGGGTTCTTTTTCGCCTGCGCCGGTGCCAGCGTCGAGCGCGCCGACAACACCGCCCGCCTACTGCGCATCAAATGCGACCTTCACGGCATGACCAACCCCGCCACCGCGCATCGCGGCAATACGGCGTTCTACGATGCCGCGGTCCTGCTGCACGCGCTCAACGCCTACAAGGCCTACCGCGAAATCTATTCCGCGCACATCGAATTCAGCAAGATCGTCGATCTCCTTGTCCTGCGCACCGACATGCCACGCTCGCTGCTCGCCTGCATGATCGAGATCACCGATATCCTCGCCCGGCTGGAGGCACGGGGGTCTTCGATCAAAACGGCGCGGGCACTCTCGGACCGGCTCCGGTCCATGAAGATATCGCACCTATTGCGTGTCGGGCTCGAACACTTCCTGGACGAATTTATCAACCGGGTCACCAAGTTGAGCGCCGAAATTCAACGCGATTTCCTGATGACCCCGTGACACGGATCGGCCGACGACGATGAAGATTCAAGTCCGCCACGAAACGAAGTACAAATTGGAATCGCCCGCCAGCCGCGCCGTTCAATACTTGCGGCTGACGCCGCGGAGCGACCGATGCCAGCGGGTTCTCAAATGGTCGATACGCGGCCCCGCGTCCTTGATCCCGTGGATCGACGGTTACGGCAACCACGCCCATGTCGTCAGCGAGCCGGTCGTTCACAAAACCCAGACGATCACCGTCGAAGGCCTTGTCGAAACCTGGGATACGACGGGCATTCTTCCGCTTGACGACGGCCTGCCCCCGCTCATGTTCCAGAGGGAAACCAGCCTGACCCAAGCGAGCCCGGAACTCGCGGAGTTACAGAACGTCGTGGAAGCGGTCCGTCAGAACGAGGGAACCATCCCGGCCCTGCACAAACTGATGGCCGAGATCGGTGAACGCATAGTCCACGAGCCCGGTACGTCTTCGGTCGAATCGACCGCGGCCGAAGTCTTGATCCAGGGACGAGGCGTTTGCCAGGATCATGCGCACGTCTTTATCGCCGTTTGCCGCATGATGGGGATCTCCTCGCGCTATGTGTCGGGCTACTTGGCCGTCGGCGCCGGCACGCTTGCGAGCCACGCCTGGGCGGAGGCCTACATTCCGGACCTCGGATGGGTGAGTTTCGATGCCACGAACCGCCAGTGCGCGACCGATGCCTATGTCCGTCTGGCCGTCGGTGCGGATTATATGAGCGCTTGTCCCGTTGTCGGTGTACGTTCCGGAGGAAGCGGCGAAAACATGGCCGTCGACATTTCGGTCACCAACATTCAGGAATGATCCCCCGGACGGATTCACGACATGACCTACTGCCTCGGAATGCGGCTCAATGACGGGCTGGTTTTCGTTTCGGATTCCCGTACGAACGCCGGCGTCGACAGCGTCGCGACCTTTCGCAAGTGCTACATCTTCGACGGCGCCCCGGACCGGGTCGTCGTCATCCTGACGGCCGGAAATTTGTCGATTGCGCAATCGATCGTCAGTCTCATCGAGGAACGCATCGATTCCGAGGACCCGGACCGAAGCATCTACAGATGCGAATCCATGTACGATACCGTGCGGCTGGTCGGGCGCGCGGTGCGCGAAGTCTACGACCTTGACGGTCCCGCCTTGGAAAGGCATGGCGCCGAATTCAACGCGTCCCTGATCGTCGGCGGGCAAATCCGGGGCCGCCGGATGCGCCTTTTCAACGTCTACGCCGCCGGCAACTTCATCGAGGCGACGTCGGAAACCCCCTATTTCCAGCTTGGAGAAACCAAATACGGCAAGCCCATCATCGAACGGGTCCTGCGCTTGGAAACGCCCCTGGTGCAGGCCGCGAAATGCGCTCTGGTGTCGTTCGATTCGACGATCCGCAGCAACCTGTCGGTCGCACCGCCGATCGATCTGGTCATCTGTCCGCGCGACAAGCTGACCGCCTCGGTCGTCTGGCACATCGAGGACGACGATCCCTATTTCAATGAAATCCGGCAACGATGGGGCCAAGGCTTGCGCAGCCTGTTCGACGAACTGCCCGACCCCAAGTGGGCGAACCGGATGTTTTGAAATCAGCCATCCATATCGATGATGCGCCCGCCAGCCAGGACGACGGTCCGGGTGGCCAGGGCATCGCGGAATTCGGCGTCATGGGAGACGACGATCATCGCCGCCGACAGTGACGCCAGGATTTCGACCAGTTGGACGCTGGCGATTTCATCCAAGCCGGCATTCGGCTCGTCGAGCAGCAAAATTTCCGGCCGCATCGCCAGCACGGCGGCCAGGGAGACCAAACGTTTTTCCCCTCCCGACAACCGATAGGTAATCCGGTCGGCAAAATCTTCGATCTTCAGCTGGCGCAAGGTTTCGAGGGCGACCGATATAGCCTCTTGCCGGCTCTTGCCCTGATTCAGCGGACCGAAAGCCACGTCCTCCAGCACCGTCGGGCTGAAAAGCTGATCGTCGGGATCCTGGAAAACCAGACCGCATCGCGTCCGGATCGCCTGAAAGGCGGCTTCATCGATCCGATCTTCCCCGAAAATCCGAACGATCCCCGAAACGGGTTTCAGCAACCCGACCGCCAACTGCAGCATTGTCGTCTTCCCGGCGCCGTTCCGGCCTCGGACGGCCAAACGTTCGCCTTGCTCCAGGGAAAACGACACCCCGCTCAGAACCGCGTCGCGGCCCGGATGGCCGTAGCGGATATCCACGAATTCAAGCAACGGCCGCATTAAGAACCTCTAGGCCGACAATACCGGCCAACGCGAACACAGCAAGCGCGGCAACGACCCCGTCGCGCGCCGTGAAAGCCGGCGCATGCAGATCGTGAAACCGGCCGGAAAATCCCCGACATTTCATTGCGCCGAGAACGCGTTCGGCGCGATCGAGGGCGCGAACCAACAACATGCCCACCAACGATCCCAACGTCCGGAAGGTATGGACGTTTGTTCGCGGCCGAAAGCCCCGCGCCGTCATCGCGCGTCTCAACCTCGTGTACTCCTGCCGCAAAACGTCCACATAGCGCACGGTGAACAGCAACAATTGAACCAGTTTGATGGGCATCCCGAGTCCTTGCAGCGCACGGCCGAGGCGGCTCGCCTCCATCCCGCCGAGAAGGCCCGTCGCCGCCAGAACCACGGCATTCGCCTTAAGCGCGACGCCGGCGGCCAAGCACAAGCCTTCCACACTGGCGTCGTATCCGCCGACGCCTAACACGGGCGTCCCGCTCACCGTAAACGGCAACGTGACAAGAACGACGACCAGAAGGCTTTCCAGAAAGGCCAGCCGCGGCCCCATCGTGCAAACGCACATCCCCGCGAGCGGCAAGGTCACGATCGATACCGCAAGGGCCGACATCAAGGCGGGAAAGGTCGTCAGGGAAACGGCGACAACCGCGAACGCCACCGTCAGCACGACACGCAGGCGCGGATCGGCCTGCCCCAGCGGGCCGACGTCACCGCCATCGGTCTCGGCGGCTTCAAATGGCGATTGTACGGCCATGCGGCACCTGTGCATTGGAATCGAGGTCCCATTAACACGGATGGGCCGAGAGGTCCATGTCCGGGTCGACGGCGTGCCCAACGGACGCCCCCGTTTCGGGAAACCTGGGGATTGTCGCAGCATCGCTGTGGCGTCACGGCGGATCTCCATGCTAAGTAACGACTAGGGCGGGCTCACACCGCAAGAATATCTTTGTCAAATTCAAGCAGGATGGACCTTCGATGAGTCATGGTCGTCGTATTTCCGTCATTGGCCTCGGTTACGTTGGGCTGCCCGCAGCCGTTTCGTTCGCCAAACACGGAATTCCCGTCGTCGCGTACGACATCAACAAAAACCGGGTCGCGGAACTCAAGCGCGGCGCCGATTCAACGCGCGAGATCGACGATCCCGACGAACTCCGCCATCCCAATCTGACGTTCAGCGACGATCCGGCGATGCTGCGGCAGGCGGACTTTCACATCGTGACGGTTCCGACGCCGATAACCGAGGCCAAACGCCCGGATCTGCGTCCCCTGCTGTCGGCATCCCGAACCGTCGGGCAGCATCTCAAAAAGGGCGATATCGTCGTCTATGAGTCGACGGTCTATCCCGGCGTCACGGAACAGGAATGCGGCCCGGTCCTGGAAGCCGAATCCGGACTTGTCTGCGGTACCGATTTCAAGCTCGGCTATTCGCCCGAACGGATCAATCCGGGCGACAAGGAACACCGTTTCGAAAACATTCGGAAGGTCGTATCCGGCCAGGACGCCGAAACCGCAGACATCGTCGCCGAAGTCTATGGCACGGCGGTCAAGGCCGGTGTCTATCGGGCGTCGTCGATCCCGGTGGCGGAAGCCGCCAAGGTGATCGAAAATACGCAGCGCGACCTCAATATCGCGATGATGAATGAACTGGCGCTCCTATTCAACGAACTGGGTCTGGATACCACCGACGTCCTGGAAGCCGCCGCGACCAAGTGGAACTTCCTGCGTTTTTCACCGGGACTGGTCGGCGGACACTGTATCGGTGTCGACCCCTACTATCTGACCCACTGCGCCGAGCGCATCGGCTTCCATCCCCAGGTTATCCTTGCCGGTCGGCGCATCAACGACGGCGTCGGCCATTTCGTGGCGCGTGAAGTCGTCAAGAACCTGATGCGAACCGGACTTTCCTCGGACACCACGCCTCGGGTCGCCATCCTGGGAGTCACTTTCAAGGAAAACGTGCCCGATATCCGAAACACCCGGGTCATCGACATCGTGACTGAACTCCGCTCCTTCGGCATCGAAGCCCGGGTCCATGATCCGATGGCCAACGCCCACGACGTCAAGGAGGAACTCGGCATTGATCTCGTCTCCGAAGAAGCTCTCCGGGACTCGGATGCTGTGATCCTAGCCGTGGCCCATCGAACGCTCATGGACCGAGGCTGGGATCTGCCGGTTTCGCTGCTGAGAAACGGCCGCGGCGTCGTGGCCGACGTCAAATCCGTTCTGAGGCGGGAAGAAACCCCGGACGGCGTCGTTCTTTGGCGGCTCTAGGCCGGTCCATGTCCTTCGTCCACCTGATCGCCGCGGCGCGCCCCAATTTCATGAAGGTGGCGCCGTTGTGGCATGAACTGTCGCGGCGCGACTGGTGCAATCCCGTCCTGGTCCACACAGGCCAGCACTACGATGCCGCCATGTCCGACGTCTTTTTCCGTGATCTCCGCCTGCCCGAACCCCATCACCATCTGGGCGTCGGATCGGGCAGCCACGCCGAACAGACCGCCGCCGTCATGACGGCCTACGAACGTTTATGCGTCGAACAGCCGCCGGATTGGGTCATCGTCGTCGGCGACGTCAATTCGACGCTCGCCTGCACCCTCGCCGCCAAGAAACTGTGCCTGAACGTCGCCCACCTCGAAGCCGGCCTGCGCAGCGGCGACCGAACCATGCCGGAAGAGATCAACCGCATCGTCACCGACTCCATATCCGATCTTTTGTGGACACCTTCGCCGGACGCGGACGCCAATCTTGAACGCGAAGGCGTGGCGGCCGATCGAATCGTCCGTGTCGGCAATATCATGATCGATTCCTTCGAAATGCTGCGGGACAGGATCGTCGCGGAAAGCGCCCATACCCGCTGGGACGTCGAGCCGGGCCGCTACGGCGTGGTCACCCTTCACCGCCCCGCGAATGTCGACCATCCGCAAACGCTGGCGGCCATCGTCTCGGCCTTGACCACGCATGCCGGGCTCCTGCCCCTGATCCTTCCGCTTCACCCGCGAACCCGGGCGCGTTTGACCGAATTCGATCTGCTCCAACGATTGGAGGCGTCCCCCGGCATCCACATCGTTCCGCCGCAGCCCTACGTCGCGTTCATGAGCCTGGTGCTCGGCGCACGGCTCGTGCTCACGGATTCCGGGGGCATTCAGGAAGAGACGTCGTATCTCGGAATCCCGTGCCTGACCCTTCGCCCCAATACGGAGCGTCCGATCACCGTCGAAATGGGAACCAATCGATTGGTGACCCTCGACGATCTCGATTCGGCTCTGTCGGACGTATTGAACGCCGGAAAACCGAAACCCCGGGGCATCCCGATGTGGGACGGCCGCACCGCGATCCGCGTTGCCGACAGCCTGGAATCTGCGCGAAGCGCTTAACCCAAGGTCACGTCCAGGAACAGCATCACGACCAGTCCGACCACGAGGCCTCCGGTTCCGTTTATCTGGTAGCCCCGCCGGTGGGTTTCGGGAATGATTTCGTGACTGATGACGAAGATCATCGCGCCGGCCGCGAACGCCAACGCCCATGGAAGCAGCGGTTCGGCCACGGAAACCGCACCCGCGCCAAAAAGGCCCCCCACGGGCTCCACAAGACCGGTCAGCAAGGCGACACCGAATGCGTACCGCCGGGAATACCCCTCGCCCAATAAGGCGACCGCCACGGCCAGCCCCTCGGGCATGTTCTGCAACCCGATGCCGATGGCCAGGGTTATGCCGTTGCCGACATCGTTGCCGCCGAAACCGACGCCGACCGCCAAGCCTTCCGGGAAGTTGTGGATGGTAATGGCGATGATGAAGAGCCAGATTTTTCGGAGCGACGCCGTAGCGCTACCATCGAGGCCGATGATGAAGTGCTCGTGCGGTGAAACCCTTTCGATCCAAAAAATCGAGACGACACCGATCAGGATGCCGCCGATCACGATCAAGGCGGCTAGAACGCGGGAACCCGTCTGGGTTTCGGCAACATCGAGCCCGGGCAGAATCAACGAGAAGAACGAAGCGGAAAGCATCACCCCCGCCGCGAAGCCCAACAGCGTGTCTTCAACGCGCGGAGACATCTTCTTGATGAAAAGTGCGGGAATGGCTCCGACCGCGGTCGCCAAGCCGGCAAGAAGGCTGGCGATCGCCCCCATGAGCAAGATGGACATCTGGAACTGCGCCCCTTTCGGCCTGTCTTAGGTTTCCCCGGTAGGCGAATACCATATTGCGACTGTGGAAGAAAGGTCGGGCTGACCGCAAGCGTCCTCCGGCCACCAACGATCGCATGAGCCGGGTTTCCTACCCTGCGTCGCCCATGCGGATTTCGTTCAACGTGTTCAGATAAAAAGACCGCCGGCCCGAACCGTAACGAACGGCGTTTTCCGCCGCGGAAACGGCTTCGTTACGGCGACCCGACCGAACCAGGGCGTACGCCAGATTGTTCCAGGCCTCGGCCGAAAGCGGACGCAAGTCGATTGCTTTCCGATAGGCCCTCTCCGCCTCCACTGCCCGCCCGTCGGCCAACAATGCGTTTCCCAAACCCATATGACCGGCGAAGCTGTCCGGCCATCGCCGAACAGCGGCGCCGTAGGCGACGGCGGCTTCGTTTGGCAATCCCTGCTTTTCCAAAGCGGAAATCGCCTGAAGAGTCTCGATCTCCGAGGCCGTTTCCGGCAAACGGGTCGGCGACGTTACCACGAGCCCCCAGAAATCGCCCCTTTCCCAGGTTCTTTCGAACGTCGACAACCGGGTTCGATGGTACGGCAGGGTGCCGGAATGAAGAATCACCTCCCGACGGTCGAGATCGTATCCCACGGCCACGGCAAAATGCCATTGCGGCAAAATGTCGAGTGAAAGGTTCTGGAATACGAGCACAGGATTTCCGGCTGCCAGCTCTTTCAGAAGGTCCGAAAGCGTGGTCACCCGAAACGCGATACGGCCCCAACGACGGGCGCCCGCCAGGACATCCGACCGCAACGTGCCCTCGCGGCCCGGAGTGTAGACCGCCCGGGCGACGTCTTCCTGCGTCACGGAAACCCCGGCCGCCTGCAACGTCATCGTCAGGGCGGCGGGGCCGCAATAGAAATCCTTTTGCGGAATGAATGGAACGCCCTCCAACACGGACCGGCGCGGCACCGCTTCCGGGATGCCGTTGTCCAGAAGCGCCCGGGTTTGGGGTGCCGCGCAACCGGTCATGGCCGCCGCCATCACGACCACGACCAGCATGCGGACAAGAACGAGCACCGATCTCGCCTAGTTCACGTCCCTGGTAAATGGAAAGACGTCCGTGTAACCGGTTATATCGGTGATCAGCAACACGATGAACACGATCACCGCGGCGCCGATGACCGCGCCGACAACGCCCTTACCGGCAGGGTCGTCGCCCAACCTCGCGGACAGAGCGGCGATCTCGGCGTCGGAAAGCGCTGCGATGCGGCGGTCCGCTTCGGCGGGATCGACTCCCCATGACCGCATCTGATCGCGCACGTCGTTTCGCGCCATGAAATCGGTGATCTTGTCGCGATCCGCCCGAGCTACGGAAGACGCGATAATCTGATCGGTACCGACCAGCCCGGCCTGAGCTATGCCGACGGGCATGGAAAACGTTATCAGTGCCGTGATCAAGGGCGCGGTGAAGAAATGACGAAACCGGCGGAACACATTCATGACAATCTCCTTCGCAAGGTGCCGCATCAAATCCATTCCGATTTTGCCCCCTCGAACTCAGATCGCCCCTGCCTCCACTTCCATTTCCGATACCACGATCGTTTTCCCCGCCAAGAAACCGGCACTGGCGAGAGCGGCCAGCCCATTGGCCGCAATCACCGTTTGCACATCGTTCACGTAGGACGCGCCCCGTTCCGAATAGGCTTCCAATGTCCGCGCAAGACGGTGAGCATCCAGGTTCTTACCCGCCCGTCGCATCTCCCGCCTTTCCTGACGGAAGGACTCGAACGCCTTGCCTGAGTTCAATACGTAAGCATAGGACGCCACGGCGTCGACCAGATGATCGAACCTTTCCACGTAAACGGACGAATTATCCGGCGTCCCGCCGGGTTTCATTCCCGACGTCGCGTCGTCGGTGTGTTCGCCGAATAACGCGTTGCCGATTTGCGCAAATGACGAACGTCCCCATCCCGATTCCAGGGCGGCCTGCGCCAACGCCAAGGGAACCGCCACGATGTCGACACGATCAAGCAATGCATCGGGAGTCGGTTCCGTGGCGTAACGTTTCGCCATGGCCTCCAGCCAAACCGTCTCGTTACTTTTCAGGGACTTCGCTCCAGCCAACCTTTTCAAACGGTCCCGATCTCTGGTCAGCGCATCATTAACCGCCACCACCGCCGGCAAGACGGTCGCCAGGAACACACGTTTCCGGCGCTCCGTGTCTTTGATACGCGGCAGGTCGTAGGGGAGATCGAAAAACGCCAACCGCGGCACCGCGGAGTTGCCCGAGAGCACGTCATCAAGGCCCAACCCCTGGTCGTGATAGGCCATAACGACTCTACCGGAAGAAATCGGCCCGCGAACGATCCAACGCGCATTCACGCGGTTTTCCCGCTGAAGCACAGGGGAACGCACCAATGCCGGCCCACGGATTTCCTTGGTTCCAACGGCCCGATCCGGTGTATCGGCTTCGGAATCGTCCACACACGCCGAAAGACCGCCCATAGCGGCGACGATCAGTGCACCGACGATGAATGCGCGAAATTCGGAACGGGTCGCGTTTTGTCTATCCGAGGAAGGATAGGCTTTGTGCATGCGTGTCTCCGGTTCGTCTTCGGGGTCCCGGCTGGGGACCGTAAATTCGGTTGAATACTAGAACCACGGATAGGACGTTCCCTTCAAGGTAGGAAGGCGTTCCCCGATTTCAAACCGTCTTGGGAACTGACGCCATGGACCGCATCAGATGGCGCAGCACGCCGAGCAACAAGATCAGCACGGCGCAGATGCTGCTGACCGTCACCAGCGCCAGATCGAAATCGCCGGCCAAATCCGAAATCACGCCAATGGAAACCGGCCCCAACACACCGCCGATCTCGGCCGCGGCGAAAAACATTCCTCCGGCGATCCCGGCGCGCTTGGGACCGACGACGGGAATTTCGATCAGAGTCAGGATGGCAACCGTCATCAAGGGCCCGTAGGCGATGCCCTGGGCGACCAAGCCGACGATCGGCGGCATGCCTTCGACGCCGTTCAATAGGATACTGGCCGTGCCGGCCGACACGAACAACCCCAGCAGGACGGCCAGACGCCGGGACGGAACGGCCAACCGGGGAACCACCAATGCCGAGATAACCCCCACCAGCGTCGGAATCGACGCCCAGAATCCGGCCGACGTCGCATCCATGCCGTGACTGCGGAGAATCTCCGGCAGCCAATTGCCCATGCCGTGCGTGAAAAAGAAGATCCCGATACTCATGATCAGGAGCACCATAACCGCCGGAATCCGGATCAATTCGGCGAAAACGCGAAGGTGCGGCTCCCGGACTTCGGCCGCCAATTGCGCTTCCTGGCCTCGCGCCGACGGATGGGCCGTTATCATCAGCCAAACAAGCCCCGACGCGAGAGCGAACCCCGCGTAGGCCAGGAGCACCGCCCGCCAATCATCGGCGAAAACGGGCATCATGACACTGTGCGTCAAGGCAAGCACCGTCATGCTGCCCGAGGCCGGACCGGTAATGTAGATTCCCATGGCGAGGCCCCGTTCCTTGCCCTCGAACCAGAGGCTGATCACTTTGGGCGCGCCGACGGAAATCAGCGGGCCTCCGAACCCGAACAGGGCGACGGCCAGGAACAGCGTCGCATGTCCTCCGGCCAAGGACCGGAGCACACCCGAAAGCGCGATAATCGCGAAAGCCAGGGCGAGCGCGCGGCGCGCACCGATCCGATCGAGCAAAAGACCGCACGGTACGGCGGTAACGATATATACCAGTTGCCACGCCCCGAGAATGGACCCCATCTGGCCGTGGCTCATGCCCAGTTCGCGAACGATCACGCCGACCAACGGCGCCAGGGAAATCGTCGTCAGCCCAAAACAATAATAGGCCAGCCACACGCCGGCCAGAATCGCCCAGCGGTAGGGATGCCGCTCGCCGCTCGAGAAGGACGGTTTGCTCGTCATTTTATGTTCTTCTTTTCGCTTTCGCGTCTTCGCGCTCGTTCGGTCACGGAGTCGAACAACGACTGCCTTTCAGGAAACGATCGACAGCGGCGAACGTCTGTGCGTTCGACAACAGGCCTTGATGGGTATCGCGGACAATCAACGTATCATCCGACGCGGTGATCCGCGCTTCATCCAAGGCCACGATCCCGTCGTCGTCGCCGGGAATGGCTGGATTGATTCCCGTTCCGTCGCCCTGCGCGCCCGCGACGATGCAGTATCGCACCGACGGTTTCGGAATTTCGCCCGCGTTGCCGGGAAGGAGTTGTTCGGCCGCGGGGCCAAGAATGGGCAGAAGATCGCCGACCGTTCGCGCCAGGGATGCCCCCCGATTGGGAGCGCCGATCATGACCAAGCCCGCGACGGCCCGGCGATGGCGCCACGGCGAATCCTTGGCCAGAGCCATTCGGGCCACAAGGGCTCCCATGCTGTGGGCGACCACCGTAATCGGACCGGAACCGGGCATGCCGTTCAAGACCGCATTCAAGCGGTTCGCGTGGGCATCCAAATCGCCCAGAATGCTGGGATAGGCAATCGACTCGATTCGATATCCGGCGTCGGTCAAACGACGGGTGAGAGTCGAAAAATCCATGCGCGCGCCGCCCAAGCCGTGGACCAGGACCACCAGCGGGGCTTTCTCGTCGGACAAACGCGGCGCAACCTGGCGAAACGCAGCCAGGACAACCGAGCAGTCGCCCTTGGCGACCGTGCCGTCCGCCCCGTCAAGGAGTCGGCATTCCCCTGACAGACCGTTTTCCTGGACTCGCCAACCGGATTGCACCGCCACGTCACCCCAAACGAAGCGATCGCCGATCAAACGCCAAACGGCATCGGGAAGATCCGGCATTCCGGCCGACGCTTCAGAGCCGACGGCGACAAACAAGGTCAGGACGGCCAACCAAACCTGAGCAATCCGCCTCTGCACTTTCATCTCCTCCCTCGGCCCGAGGCCGACACCAACCGCACCCTCGACCGATCATGGGATGTCGGGTCATAATCCGACATCGCCACCGTAGTCTGCCCCGGCGCGAAAGGATGTTGCAATGCCCGATATATACGTCGACGCCGATGCCTGTCCCGTAAAGGACGAGATCTTTCGCGTCGCCGCGCGGCACAAACTCCTGGTTCACGTTGTCGGCAACTCTTGGCTGCGCCTGCCCGCCGATCCGATGATTCGCCAAACCGTGGTACCGGAAGGCCCGGATGCCGCAGACGACTGGATCGCCGAAAACATCGGAAAAAACGACATCGCGGTCACCGCCGATATCCATTTGGCTGCGCGCTGCATCGAACGCGGCGCCTACGTCCTTGCCCCTACCGGAAAGCCGTTCACACCCGACAACATCGGCATGAGCGTGGCCGTGCGCGACCTGATGACCCACTTGCGCGACACGGGCGAAATCACCGGCGGATCCGGAAGCTTCGGAAAGCAGGACCGATCACGTTTTCTCGGCGCGCTGGAAGTCACGATACAACGGGCGATACGCAGGGATTAAGTCAACACCGTCCGGACTTTGTTCAACACGGATTCCAGTTCGGCCGCCTCGTAGCGACGGACGGGAACCTTACCCCACACAGGCCCCGGCCAAGCCGGATCGTCCGTGAATCGCGCGATCACATGGATATGCAATTGGGGAACCATGTTGCCCAAGGCGGCCACGTTCATCTTCGGGGCAGAGAAGGCATCCTGCATCGCTTTCGATGCATGGGTAATTTCGGCCATGAGGGCGGTTTGATCTTGGGGCGTTAGATCGTGAAACTCGCGCGCGCCTTCGCGCTCGGGGACCAGAATGACCCACGGGTAGGTCGCGTCGTTCATCAGCAAGACCCGGCATATGGGCCAACGGACGATTTCGACGGTGTCGTTAGCCAAAGCTTCGTGTAAGGCGAACATGGATTTCCCCTTTTCGACGCTCGCGTCCATCCGCGAACTCGCTGACGACCACCCGCCCGCGAACCGCTCCGGGACCGACAACGGGCTTTAACGAATGATGGTATATCCGAGATCCGCCAAAGAACGAAGGGCGCCGTCGGTTAGGCGGTTTCGGCCATCTCTCCATCGTCGGCGAAAAGGGCGACGCCGACGGGATCTATGAGCAACCGAACCGGGTCTCCAGGCGCGAAAACGGCGGTCCCGGATGGCATGACAACGAAGACCTCCTCGTCTTCGTATGCCACCATGTATTCGATGGCATAGCCGACGTAGGACGATGCCGTCACCGTGCCCAAAGGCCCCATCCCCCCATCCGAACCGGCGGCAAGGCGAATGGCTTCCGGCCTTACGGCGATATTGGCGGTGCCCTCGGGAAGGCCGTTCCGGGGATCGGCGATATCGAGTTCGAAGCCACCGATATCGACTTTGAATGCTCCGCGGCCGGCGGCGCGAACCCGCGCGCGCATGATGTTCGCATCCCCCATGAAGGTCGCGACGAACGCCGAATCCGGGCGACGGTAAAGGTCTTCCGGCTGGCCGATCTGGGCGATGTGGCCGGCGCTCATGACCACCACCTCGTCAGAAACGGCAAGGGCTTCCGACTGGTCGTGGGTGACATAGACGGATGTGATCCCCGTCCGTTGCTGCAGGCGCCGGATATCTTCGCGCATGCTGCGCCTCAATTTGGTGTCGAGGTTGCTGAGCGGTTCGTCGAACAGCATCACTTTGGGTTCCAGAATGATTGCGCGGGCGACCGCCACGCGCTGTTGCTGTCCGCCGGAAAGTTGGTCGATGTAACGTCCGGAATATCCGGCCAGGCCGACCTCGGATAAGGCTTTTTCCACGCGTTCGTCCCGCTCCTTCGGCGGAACCTTCTGGACCCGGAGACCGTAACCGACGTTTTCGCCTACGGTCATGTGCGGGAACAAGGCATAGGACTGGAAGACCATGGCGACGTCGCGGTGACTGGCGGACAAGGCCGTGACGTCCTGATCCCCCATCAGGATGTGACCACCGTCGGCCATCTCCAACCCGGCGATCAGCCGGAGAATCGTCGTCTTGCCGCACCCCGACGGCCCCAACAAAGTGGTCAGGCTGCCGGGCTTGATCACGAGATCGATTTTATCGAGCACGACGTTGTCGTCGAAGACCTTGGTCACCGCTTCGAGTCGAATCCCGACGGATGCATTGCTCCCGCTCATGACTTCCCCTTATCAAGAGCCACTTGGCGCTGAGTGCGCGAACGCCCGACCATGCGTTCGATTGCGATCGAAACCGCCAGCATGGTGACGATCAACACCGTGCCGTAGGCGACGGCGACGCCATAGTCGCCCCGTTCGACGCGCGCCAGGATGTAGGTCGTCGATACATTGGTTTCGGCCGTCACCAGGAAGATCACCGCGCTGACCGACGTAACGGCCCGAATGAAGCTGTAGACACTGGCCGAAATGATCGCCGGACGCAGCAAGGGCAGAACGACGGATACGATGGTCCGCAACGATCCCGCGCGTTGGGTCACTGAGGCTTCCTCAAGCGATTTGTCGATCTGGGACAGCGCGGATATCCCGGCGCGGATCCCCACCGGCATGTTGCGGAAAATGAACGATACCACCAGGATCAAGGCCGTTCCCGTCAGTTGGATCGGCGGCACGTTGAACGCCAGGATGTAGGCAACCCCCATGACCGTACCGGGAATCGCGAACGACACCATTGCGCCGAAATCGACGATGCCACGGCCGACGAAACGCCGGCGGGTGATGACGTAGGCGATCAGGATGCCGACCAGCGCCGTCAGCGGTGCCGCGATCAACGCGAGCTTGAGGGTGTTCAGGTAGGATGGCCATCCGCCGTAATCGATACCGACCGTCCAAAGTTCGGCGTGGTGCGACAAGGTCGGCGTATAGTCCGCCCCCCAGTTGACCACGAACCCGCCGACGAAGATGCTGCCATAAAGAACCGCGTTGAACAGGATCCAGCCGTTGACCACCACGCCGCAGGACCGTTGCAGCCAGAGCGGCAGCGGCAACGGCTGGCCGCCCGATCCCTTGCCGGTCACGGTGACGTAGGATTTGCGCCCGATCCACTTGCTTTGCACCAGGAAAATCGTCAGCGAAATCGCCAGCAGCGTCGCCCCCAAAGCCCCCGCGCGGCTGTAATCCAACTGGGCGCCTACGATGCTGAAATAGATTTCGGTCGACAGGACGTCGTAGTCGCCGCCCAGGATCAATGGGTTGCCGAAGTCGGCGAGCGACTCGATAACACTGAGCAGGAAGGCATTGGCGATTCCCGGACGGATCAGGGGCAGGGTTACGTAACGGAACGTCTGGCCGTCGGTCGCCCGCATGGTCAACGATGCTTCTTCCAGCGCCGGACTGATGGCGCCGAGCATGCCGTTCATGACCAGATAGCTGACCGGCGTAAAAGCCAGGGTCTGCGCCAGGAATATTCCGGGAAAACCATAGATGTAGGGCGTTCGTTCGAACCACCCGCCTGCGCCCTCCGGCACGAAGAATCCGCCCCGCCCGAACAGTTCGACGAGAATGTCGTTGATCGTACCCGAACGCCCGAAAATGAGGATCAGGGCAAGACCGATCACAAAAGGCGGCGTGATGATCGGCAGAATCGAAAAAATTCGAATCAATCCGCGATAACGCGCCTTTGCCCGCACCGCATAGAGCGCGAAGACAAAGCCCAGGAAGGTCGTCGACAGCCCGACCGCGACCGCCAGCACCAGCGAGTTCATCAATACCCGCCCGAAGCCGAGCGAAGTCACGATCTCGAAAAATCGAAACGGCGTGAAGGTGCCGTTCATATCGACCAGCACCTTGGACAGGATGGTCGAAATCGGAAACAGAATGAACGCGACGATCAGGCCGCCGATCAACAGGATCGAGCCGGTCATGAACGCGTCGCCCTGGATGTATCCCCGCCGCGCGAAAGCCAGTGCGGCAATGGCACCGAAGACCGTCACCTGGATGGCCGCGCCGAGCCCCAGTGCGACGCCCGACATTTTGGCGGCGACGAACAACAACACGAGTGCGCCAAGCCCCGCCGCCGCTTCGATCCGCGCGATCAGAGCCCGGTCGAGAAATGCCCATGGACGTAGCGCCAGGATCACGCACGCCAGTGTCGGCGCCATCGCCAATCCGGGATAACGCCGCCATGCCAACGCGTCGAAAAGCTCGTCGAGAGTCGAATCGAACAAGCCGTAATCGAGCGCGTACCAAGGCAGGACAAAATAGGCCGCCACGCCGATCAACGCCCACGCCCGAACGGTTTTGCGGTCCTTATCGACGTCCAGAATCATGTTCGCCATTTCGGTTTGAAAATCGAAGGACGCGGACTTGGGGTCCGCGCCCTAACCGTTCCGGTCCCTTACCGCTCGATCGGCTTGACTTCGGCCTGCCAACGGCCAATGAGGTGCTTGCGCATCTCTTCGGTGCCGTATTTGACAAAGTCATAATCGACGAGCTTGACCTGTTCCATCCGAATGGCTTCGGGCGGAATTTCGGCGTTGACGTTCGTGGGCGTCTGGAAAGACCCCGTCGTGGCCGCGACTTCCTGGCCTTCCTTGGAAAGGGCCCAGTCGACGAACAGCTTGGCGTTATCCATGTTGCGGGCGCCCTTGATGATGCTTAGGCCACCGATCTCGTAACCGGTGCCTTCACACGGAACCACCAGCTTGATCGGGAAGCCCGCCTTCAGTTCCTTGGCATGATCATGCAGGAAGCCGACGCCGATGATCGCTTCGCCGCGCGCCGCAGCCTTGCCCGGAGCCGAACCTGACTTGGTGTACTGGGCGATGTTCTTGTGCAGGTCCTTAAGATAGTCGTACGCCTTGTCCTCGCCCCAAAGTTGGACCAGGGTCGCAAGCGCCGTATAGGCGGTTCCGGAGCTTTCGGGATTGGCGATCTGAATGTGTCCCTTGTACTCGGGCTTGGTCAGATCCGCCCAGCATTTCGGTTCCGGCAGATTCTGCTGCTTGAGCAATTCCGTATTATAGCTGTACCCGAGAATTCCGATGTAGATACCCGTCGAGTGATTCTGCTTGCTGGTCGCCGGATTGCGATAGGGTTCGCCGATCTCGGAATGCATCGGGGACTTGTACGATTCCAACAGCCCATTGACCCCGGCTTGGCTATGCGGATCGAGGGTGCCTCCGTACCAGATATCCGCCTGGGGGTTTTCCTTTTCCGCCAGGATACGGGCATAACCGCTGCCCGATCCGATCGGAGTCATCGAAACCTTGACGTCTTTGGCCTTGCCGAAGGTTTCGACCGCCTTTTCACACCAATCCGGCAACGCACTGCAATAGACGACGAGCCTGCCGGACGCCAAGGCCGAACCAACGGACATGGCAAGGACCGTCACCGCCACCATAGGAACGATGAAACGCCGCATGGTTTCCTCCCAAGAATTTGCAGAGAATTCGACTGTCACGAATTTGTCATAAAACCGTAACACGCCGCCGAAATCCGCGCAAGCAAACCCGGCGTCTCAATTGTCATATCAACGATTGATCAGCTGAATACCGGCCCGATCGGCCCGAGTCCGCGCGGACAAGCGCCGCTCTAGAAGATACTGATCGATTCCGCGCGAAGATCACTCAACTCTTCGGGATCGACGGCAATGTTCACATCCGCCAACCGGTCGACAGGCATACCGGGTAAAGACACGGCCGCATCCAGGAAGCGTCTTTGTTCGTATGGAGCAACGATTCCTTCGGTCAGCGTCATGAATTTCCGCACGTAGTCTTCGCGTCCGAACGGTCGGGAACCGAGGGAATGGGCATTGGCCACCGCCTTTTCATCCTCGATCACGTCCCCGTCGGCAAGTATGATGGACACCCGGCCGCCGAATGCTTTCTCCGCCGGGTCGCCGCTGTGGTAACGGCGTGTCCAGGATTCGTCCTCCAGCGTACGGATCTTGCGCCAAAGTCGAACGGTGTCGGGACGGGACGCCCGCTCGGGACGATAGCTGTCCGCGTGGTGCCAGCGCCGGTCCTGCAGGGCGACGGCAAAAATATACATGATCGAGTGGTCCAGGGTTTCGCGACTTGCCGCCGGGTCCGTTTTTTGCGGATCGCCCGCACCGGTCCCGATAACGTGGTGGGTATGGTGGCTCGTCCGGATCACGATCTCTTCGACCTTGTCCCAGTCGCCACCCGTCCGTTCCTCAACAACGGGACCCATGGCGAACGCCAGATCGATCAGAGCCTGGGCTTGGTATTCGGCCGAATGTTCCTTGGTGAAGCTGTGCAGGATCGCGCGCTTCGGCTCCCCCGGTTCCGGAAGTGGAACGTGATATGTGGCATCCGGCCCGTCGAGCATCCTGGCAATGACGGAATCCTCGCCTTCGTAGATCGGCGACGGTGCGCCTTCGCCGCGCATGGCCCGGTCCACGGCTTCGATCGCCAGTTTGCCGGCATGCGCGGGTGCAAACGCCTTCCAGCTTGAGATTTCGCCCTTGCGCGATTGCCGGGTCGCGGTCGTCACGTGCAGGGCTTGCTGGATCGCCTGATAGACGATGTCGGTGGATAGGCCGAGGCAGGCGCCGATGCCCGCCGCCGCCGCGGGGCCCAGGTGAGCAACGTGGTCGATCCGGTGCTTGTGCAGACAGATCCCTGTAACCAAGTCGATCTGGATTTCATAAGCCGCCGCCACCCCCCGGATGACATCCGCCCCATCACGTCCGCACTGTTGCGCCACCGCCAGGACGGGCGGAATGTTATCACCGGGGTGGGCATAGTCCGCCGCCAGAAAGGTATCGTGGAAATCCAATTCCCGGACCGCCGTTCCGTTCGCCCATGCCGCCCACTCGGCGGAAAACCGGGTATTGCCGGGTACGCCGAACACCGTCGCTCCGCCCGTTCGTTCGTGGGCCAGGGCCTGTGCCCGCGCCACCGCCACCGGGCGTCGATTGATGGCGGCCAGGGCAACGGCCGCGTTGTCGATGATGCGGTTGACGATCATCTCAGACACGTCTTCCGGCACCGCGACGGGATCGGTCGCCAATGCGGCCAATTTCCAGGCCAACTGTGCTTCGCGCGGCAAGCGCTCCGCCTCCGGGTGGACGCGTAGGTCGTGAACCTTCATGGCTCGGCCTCCCGCCGTCAGCCTCCGTTGCTGTCGTCAGCGGATTGCGACTTGCGCAGGATTTTTTGCAGGAACGGGAAGCCAACGCTGAGCAGGATCACCGCCCACAACCCGAGCGCCAGGGAACTGCCGAACAGGATGCCCCAATTGCCATCGCTGAGCGTCAGGGCCTGACGCAGGTTGACCTCCATATGATTGCCGAGAAGGATGCCGAGGATGACCGGCACCACCGGAATATCGACCTTACGCAACAGGAAGCCGAAGATGCCGACGGCGATCATCATGTAGATGTCGAAAACGCTGTGGCTGATCGCGTAAATACCGACGAAGCAGATCAGGGTCACTGTCGGCATCAGCACGAAAGTCGGCACGCTCAGCATGCGCACGAAGATACCGACCAACGGCAGGTTCATCACCAGCAGCACGATGTTGGCGAGATACAGCGAGGCGATCAGGCCCCAGGCGACCTCGGGCCGCTGCTCGAACAGCAGCGGTCCCGGCGTGATGTTGAGCGAGATCAGCAGCGCCAGCAGGACGGCCGTCGTACCGCTGCCCGGTACGCCAAGCGCCATCATCGGCACCAGGGCGCCGCCGGCGGCGGCATTGTTGCCGGCCTCGGGAGCCGCAAGACCACGGATGTCGCCCTTGCCGAAAGTGCCGTCCTTGTCCGAAACCCGTTTCTCGATGGAATAGGCGGCGAAACTGCCGAGCGACGCGCCCGCCCCCGGCAGCACGCCCGAAATAAAGCCGATCAGCGAGCCGCGCAGCATAGCGCCGGTGCAACGGCCGATCTCCTTCATCGACGCGTAGGCCCGGCCGACCTTGTAACGCACGTGCTGGCCGGTATGGTGGGATTCGATGAACTGCAGCACCTCGCTGATCGCGAACAGGCCGACGATGGCGATGATCGGATCGAGTCCTTCGTGCAGCTTCATCTGACCGAAGGTGTAACGCGGCACATTGGTCATATGGTCGAGTCCGACGGTGGCGATCATCAGGCCGAGCGCCGAGGCGATGAAGGTCTTGGCGATATTGCGGCCGGCCAGGGTGCCGAGCAGGGTGAAGGCCAGGACGAAGAGCAGGAAGTACTCGGCCGGTCCGAACAGGATGGCGAACTTGACGAGGGCCGGAGCCAGGAAGGTCAGGCCGATGGTCGCCAGGGTCGCGCCGACGAACGACGCGATTGCCGAGATGGCCAACGCCGCGCCGGCGCGGCCGTTCCGGGCCATCGGATTGCCTTCCATCAGGGTCATCACCGCCGGCTCGTCGCCGGGGATGTTGAGCATGATACTGGAGATGCGGCCTCCGTACATGGCGCCGTAGTAGACGGCGGCAAGCAGGATCAGCGCCGATTCGGGCGGCAGACCGAGCGTGAAGGCGAGCGGCACCAGGATGGCGACGCCGTTAGCCGGGCCGAGACCGGGCAAGGCCCCGACCATGGTGCCGGCGAACGCGCCGATCAGGGCCAGGAACAGATTCAGGGGTGTCAGAGCGACATCGAACCCCTGGATCAATGCGGTGATTGTTTCCATGGGGTCAGCCTCCGAACAGCGAGCCGGTCGGCAACGGCAGACCGAGACCGAAGTTGAACAGGAAATACAAGACGACACTGGCGCCGACGCCGGTTGCCACGGCGGGCCAGCGCGGCCCGCCGAGCATGAAAGACAGGAACCCGACCAGCAGGGAGGTGCTGAGCAGGAACCCGAGAGTCTCCAGCACCGTCGCGTAGAGCACCATGGCGACGACGGCGATGAGCTGGTTGCGCCAGATCGGCCATGAGCCCCAGTCCGGGTTGGGGTCCGGCCGGATCAACAGATAGAGGCAGAAGATTCCCAGGGCCACGGCCAACATAATCGGAAATACTGTCGGCCCCAGATTGTCGGTAATGAAGTCGCTGTGAAAGCCACTGCCGGCGATGCCATAGGCAAGCGCCAGAATCAGGCCCAGCATCCCGGTGATCCGGTCGGTCATCGGCGATCCCCTCCGCCGCCGACGCCGGGGTCGGCGGTCGATCGAAAGTCCACTCCGGGACCGCTCAGGCGGCCCCGGAGCACGCAGGGTTCGTTACTTGATCAGACCGACTTCCTTGGACAAGTCGTTGATCTGCTTGATCTGATTGGTGACGAATTCGTCCATCGCCTTGCCACCGCGCCAGAACGGGGCGAGGCCGTTGTTCTTCATCGCCGTCTTCCATTCCTCAGAGGCGTAGAGCTTCTCCATCATCGCGCCCCAGCCTTCGAAGGCGTCGTCGTCAATGCCTTTCGGCACGTAGAATCCACGCCAGTTGGCGCCGATCACGTCGTAGCCCTGTTCCTTGGCCGTCGGCATATCGGGCTCGGTCGGCAAACGCTCTTCCGACAGGATGGCGAGAACCCGCAGGTTGCCGGCGGCGAGCTGGCCCTGGATCTCGGTGACGTCGCCGGTCATCGCCTGGGTGTGGCCGCCGAGAAGCTGGGTGATGGCGCCGCCGCCGCCGCTGAAGGCGAGGTACTTGATGGAGCGGACGTTATCGACACCGGCGGCCTTGGCCAGCAGAAGAACCTTCAGGTGGTCCCAGCCGCCGACCGCGCTGCCACCGCTGAAGGCGACCTTGCCCGGATCGGCCTTCAAGGTATCCATCATGTCCTTGAGGGTCTTGAACGGCGAATCCTTGGCCACCACGATGACGCCGTAGTCGGCGCCGAGCGCCGCAACCCAACGCACCTTGTCGGCGGTCAGGCCCGCGAACTGGTTCTGGGCGAGGCGGGTCGTGGTGGCGGTGCTGGCGGCGACCAGAAGATCTTTGTCTTCGCCGCGCTTGCTGATCACGTAGCTGTAGGCAACCCCCCCGCCACCGCCGGACATGTTGGTCACCTTGACCGGGCTGGGGACCATTTTCAAATCATACATGAGCTTGCCGACCTGCCGGCACGTGAAGTCCCATCCGCCGCCCGGATCGGCCGGAGCGATGCATTCGACGTTTTCGGGGCTGAAGGCGAAGGCCGATCCGACGATCGCCAGGGCGCCCGTGAATGCGGCAAGGGATATCAATGACGTTTTCATGCGGCTTCTCCCAGATTTGCTTGTTAGGCGATTATTGTTTGTCGAATTAGAATACCATGACGAAAGGTATCAAAAGAACCTGTCAACAGCCTGTCAGAAAGGGCAGGAAGACGGGCAATGGAAAATCGACCATGGGAGGTCGCGTTGCGAATACTGGTCGTCGAAGACGCAATGGATTTGGCCGAGGCCATCGTGTTGCGTTTCTCAAAGGCGGGGCATGCGCTCGACCACGCGCCGAGTGGTGAAGAAGCGGAGGAATTCCTCCGCCACGAGAACTACGATCTGGTCATTCTGGACATCAATCTGCCCGGAAAGGACGGCTATGCGGTCCTGAAGGACCTCCGGGCATCGAAACGCCTCACGCCCGTCCTGGTCCTGACCGCGCGCTCCGAAATCGACGACCGGGTTTCCGCCCTGGATATCGGCGCGGACGACTATCTGGTCAAACCCTTCGACTTCCGGGAATTGGAAGCCCGGGCGAGAGCCCTGTTGCGGCGAAAGCAGGGCATTGCGTCGGGGGTCACCGCGCACGGCAACCTCACCTTCGACCGTTCGACGACCCGGATCACCGTCGGCGGACGCCGAATCGTTCTTCCCAATCGGGAATTCCGAGTTCTTGAAATCTTTCTCGGCAATATCAATCGCGTTCTGACCAAGGACGATATCGTCGAGCAGCTCTATGGCTTCGACGACGCTCCCGGTCCCAATGCCATCGAACTTTACGTCGCCCGTATTCGAAAGAAGCTCCTTGGCGCAAGCGTTTCGATCCGAACCGTCCGCGGGATGGGCTATGTGGCCGAAGTGGACGGTTAAGCCCGACTATTCCCTGCGCCGGCGCCTGATGACCATCATTGTGATGGTCTTTCTGGTCGCGGCGGTCCTGCTGTTTTTCGCCACCCGGCACTACGGCGGGCGGGCGGCGGATCAAGCCTACGACCGCTTGCTGGCGGCATCCGCGTTGGCGATCGCCGACCAAGTGTATGCGATCGACGGCGCCCTCCGGGTCGACCTGCCCTATTCGTCCCTGGAAATGTTGTCGCTGGCCCGTCGCGACCGGGTCTTTTACCGCGTGGTGTCGCCGAACGGCCAAACGGTGACGGGGTATGAAGACCTGCCGCTGATCGGCCCGCCGGTCCAGTCGACCGACCCCCGATTCTTCGACGCAGTCTATTCGGGAGAGACCATCCGCTTCGTGGTCCTCGGCCGGTTCCTGGCCGAGTCGACACTCCAGGGATGGGCCGTTGTTCAGGTCGGCCAGTCGAGAATAGAACGAGCTGAACTGGCCCACGACATCACGCTGGGCGCCCTGGCGCCGATCATGACATTCATGGCGCTGGCCCTTCTGTTCATCTGGTTCGGCATCAACCTGGCGCTCCGTCCCCTGGCCACGATCCGCCGCAACCTGGGCGAACGATCGCCGACGGATCTCAAACCCCTCGAACTGACGGTGCCGCGCGAAGTCCGCGGATTCGTCGTCGCGATCAATCACTTTCTCGAACGCCTGGCGGCCAGCTTTTCAAACATGCAATCCTTCATCGCCGACGCCGCGCATCAGATCCGAACCCCGCTGGCCAGTTTGCGTGCCCAGATCGACCTGGCCGCCGAAGAGGATGATCCCCGTATACTCCGGGACCTGTTGGCCAAGGCACGGGAGAATGCGGCGCTGACCAGCCGCCTTACCGGTCAACTGCTGAGCCACGCCACCGTGACCCACCGCGCCGATGTCGTTCCGTTCCAGCCCGTGGACCTGCGCGACATCCTCGGCCGCGTTCTGGCGGACGCCGAATTTTCCGCCAACCTTCGCGACACGGACTTCGTCGTCGAGGACGGCGGCGGCGACCTGATCGTCCAAGGCGACCGGGTCGCCTTGCGGGAAGCCCTGCGCAACCTGATCGACAATGCGGTGAAATACGGGCCGGATGGATCGTTGGTCGATATCCGGTACGGACGCGATTCGGAGAAGAACGCCGTCGTCGTCGAAATCGCCGACCGGGGACCGGGCATCGCCGACGATCAGAAAGCCGCCGCCTTCGAACGGTTCCGCCGCGCAGGACGCGGCGACCGCGGCGGCGAGGGGTCGGGTCTTGGGCTCGCGATCGTAAGGCAGGTGGCGGAAACCCATGGCACCATTGCGCTCCTAGATCGTCCTGGCGGCGGATTGATCGCGCGCCTGGAAATCCGGACCGAAAACGGATCACCGTCATGACACGGATCGTTCGCCTAACGCTGTTGCTGGCGGTGTTATGGGTTTCGACCGCCAAGGTCGGGCTGGCCGTCGAACATACCCATTTCGCAGCGCCGGAAGCCGAGACCGGGCAACTGAACATTTTCAGTTCGACCGACCTGGAAGCCATTCGGCCGTTGATCCGGGATTTTCAGAAACTCCATCCCGGTGTCGCCATCGATTACATCGACCTGTTCACGGCCGATTTGTACGACGTCATCCGGCGAAATGCCCCGGTTGAAGGCCGACATCCCGATCTTGTGATCAGTTCGGCGATGGACATGCAGACCAAGCTCGTCAATGACGGCTTTGCCAAGCGCCATGTTTCCCCGGAAACCGAGATGCTGCCGCCTTGGGCGAATTGGCGCAACGAAGCTTTCGGCTTTACCTTCGAACCGGCGGTCATCGTCTACAATTCAAGCGTCCTGGAACCCGAGGACGTTCCGCAAACCCGGTTCGAACTGGTCCGCCTTCTTCGGGAAAAGGCGGATACCTACCGGGGCCGTGTCGCGACCTACGATATCGCGCAGAGCGGCGTCGGTTACCTTTTCGCAACTCAGGACGCGTTGCAGGCCCACACCTACGGACGATTGATCGAGAGTTTCGGACGCACCGACGTCCTGCTGGCGACC
Organism: Rhodospirillales bacterium; assembly: GCA_963675465.2. GTDB lineage: Bacteria > Pseudomonadota > Alphaproteobacteria > Rhodospirillales > Shumkoniaceae > JAHDSF01. Next base: position 449,965 of record CAXXVY010000019.1, on the reverse strand, counting down.
AGCACGTCGGACATGCTGGATGCCATCGTGGCCGGCAGAATCCTGATCGGCTACAATCTTCTCGGCTCCTACACCCGGCTTCGCATCGCGCATGGCGCACCGCTGGCCATGGTCCTGCCCTCCGACTACACGCTGGTCCTGTCGCGGGTCGCTTTCATCCATCGAGACGCCCGACACGACGCAACGGCCCGTTCCTTTCTCGACTATCTTCTGTCTCGTCGCGGGCAAACGGTCATGGCGGGCGAATCGCATCTCTATGCGATTCATCCCGACATCAAGGGACCCGCGACGGCCTCTGAACTCCGGGAAAAAGCGACAGGGCCTTTGCGCCCCATCCGATTGGGTCCCGGGTTGCTGGTGTTTCTTGACAAGCTTAAACAAGGGCGATTTCTCTATGACTGGCATGCAACCGTCAGCCGTTACGGCCTGTCGGAGCAAGACTGAACCGGTTTTCGTCGGCAATGGGAGTCATCCATGATCTGGCTCGAGAGTACGGCGGTCGACCCGATGCCGGCCGGTGAACGGTTCGCGCGACTTTTGGCGCGCAAAGGCATTTTACGTATGCCCGGCGCCCACAATGCCATGGCGGGACTTTTGGCCAAGGACGCCGGCTTTGAGGCGCTCTATGTTTCGGGCGCCGCAATCACCGCGAGCCTGGGTTTACCGGATTTGGGCATCCTATCGCTCGACGATCTGTGCTTCGTCACCCGGTCGATCGCCCGGGTCACGGGACTTCCCCTGCTGGTCGACGGCGATACGGGGTACGGCGAAGCCCTCAACACAATGCGGCTGGTTCGCGATCTCGAATCATCGGGTGCCGCGGCAGTGCAGATCGAAGACCAGATCCTGCCCAAGAAATGCGGGCATCTTTCCGAAAAGACCCTCGTTCCCGGCCGCCAAATGGCGGCAAAGATCGCGGCGGCGGTCAAAGCCCGAACCCATTTGCGCATCGTCGCCCGCACCGACGCTTTTGCATCGGAGGGCATGGAGGGATTGATTCGCCGGGCGCGCCTGTACCTCGACGCCGGGGCCGACGCCATTTTCCCCGAAGCCCTGACCACGGAAGATGAATTTAGAACAGTCGCGGAAACGCTGGACTGCCCTCTTCTCGCCAACATGACCGAATTCGGACGGACTCCTCATATGACGGCCGAGCGTTTCGAACAACTGGGCTACAAGATGATCATCTGGCCCGTATCGTCACTTCGGATCGCAGCCAAGGCGATGGAAGATTTCTATCGCCAATTACGTTCGGACGACTCGACGGAACCTCAGCTTTCGCGCATGCAGACCCGGAAACGGCTGTACGAAGTCATCGGCTACCACGAATACGAAGACCTGGACGGGACCATCATCAAAAGCATCGCGCCGGACGCGTGAAACCGTGATCCGATCCCCATCCCCGCCATGAACGGAGCCGCCGACTGTTGAACGAAACCATCGAAATCCTTCGACCATTGGACGACCCTGACATGAAGCTTCGGTCATGGCCGAATGACCGGTTGGAAAGCCTTATCTCGACCGTATCGGCGTGTCGGGCCGCGGGCTGGAAAAATCCCGGACGGCACGGATTTTGATACCCACATACCAATCCGACACTGCCGAGCAACGGGTTTTATCGTTATGTCGACCCCCGGTTTGGGTGCGAGTCCCAAAAAAACCCTATATAGATTTTAATTTAAGGTTAAAACATAGAATGGGCTTCTCAAAAAATGGTAATTTACAGAACGCTCAGTCTATATCCCTATGGAGATATAGACTTTTTGGAATTTTTTTTCATACGGAAATTGGTATATTTGACGGCGCCATTGATTAATCGGGCGTCATGTGAAATTTAGTGCCCACTTTAAGGGCAACCGGCGGCCGACGACCGCCCTTTGATCGGGAGAATGGAATGAGTGGTACTGTGACAAGCGAACAACTGTGCGGTGCGTTCAAGGCCCGTGCGCTATTCTACACTGCGATTTACAAGGAAATGGCTGAAGAATTCGGCGCCGAAAAAGCCGAAGAACTGATGCGCAAGGCCGTCTATAAACGCGGCGTGGCGACGGGTCAGCAGTTCAAGAAATTTGCGCCCGCGGACCTGAAGGGACTGCGCGATGCTTTTCTCGCGTTCATTCCGGACTCCGACAACACGTTCAAGCCCGAAGTGGTGCGGTGCGACGACCAGGAATTGGAGATCAAATTCCACGGCTGCCCCTTGAAGGACGGATGGTTCGAATCCGGCATGTCGGCCGACGAAGTCGCCCACATGTGCTCCATGGCGGCGATCGTCGACAACGGCACTTTCGAAGGCGCCGGGTTCGAGTTTTCGAGCGAGACCTACTACCAGGGCCAGGACGGCTGTTGCCATCTTTTCATCCGCCCGGGCAAAGGCGCCTAACGCGCCGAGAAGACCGCCATTCGCGGAGGCTTGATCAGGAGAGACTGAACCATGATGAAACACCTTCTCACCGCCACAATCTTAGCGAGCACCGCCCTGCTCGGCGTCGCCTCGACGGCCCCGAGCATCGCGGCGGAACCCGTGGTCAAAGTCGGCTATCTGTTGCCCCTGAGCGGCGAACGTTCGAAGTACGGCGCGATGTTCCGCAATGCGGCCAGTATCCGCGTCGACGACTTCAATGCCGCCGACAACGGTTTCGATCTCGAAATCCTGTACGAAGACACGAAATCGGACCCGAAGGAATCGGCCAACGTCGCCGCCAAATTCGTCGACGATAAGGACATTATCGCGGTTCTGGGTGATTTCTCTTCGGGAGCCTCCATGGCTTCGGGCGAAGTCTTGGCCAAGGCCGGCGTCGCGCAATTGTCGCAGACGGCGTCGCACCCCGACTACACCAAGATTTCCAAATGGCAGTTCCGGAACATCACTACCCAGGCCCAGGAAGGTCCATTCAACGCCAAGTGGATCCTGAGCACCGGCGCGAAGACGGCCGCCGTGATCGCCATTCAGAACGACTGGGGGCTTTCCGCCGCGGAAAACTTTGCCCAATCGTTTGAATCCGGTGGCGGCAAAATCGTCACCCAAGAGTTCTTCAATCCCGGTCTGCGCGATTTCAAATCGATCCTGACCAAGGTCAAGCGTCGCAACCCTGATGTCGTTTATCTCTGCCTGTTCGATGAAGAAGGTGCGAGCCTTTTGCAACAGGCTCGGCAACTGAGCATCGAATCCCAGATCTTCTCGACCAGTGCCCTGTATTCGCCAAAGATGCTGGAACTGGCCGGACCGGCGGCCGAAGGTTTGAAGTTGGCGACCACGTTCGTCGGCAACAGCCCGGAACCGATGGTTAAGGCGTTCGTCGATACCTACAAGGCCCGCTACGGGGAAGAACCCAGCCAGTTTGCCGCCCAGGCCTTTGACGCCGCCGGCATCATGCTGGAAGCCATCAAGAAAGCGGGAGGTGCGAAGGCCGACCGTGCCACGGTGCGGGATGCTCTGGCGTCGACCAAGGATTTCCCCGGCGTGACCGGCATGACCAGTTTCGATCCGGTAACTCGCGAACCGTCCAAGGAACTGTCCAAACTGGTGGTCAAGTCCGAAGCGTTCGCGATCGTTCAGTAACTCCGGTCCAGCGCGTTTTCACTTTCAAATGAAAACGCGGAGTTCCGGCGGGAAGGGAATATCTGCCTTCCCGCCGGGATCCCCGGACGGCTTGTATCTGCGGGGCAGCAAATGGTTTTCGACGTCTATTTCGTTCAACAGATTATCAACGGGTTTTCCGTCGGGCTTGTTTACGCCCTCGTCGCCATTGGTTTCACGCTGATTTTCGGTGTTCTCAACGTCGTCAATTTTGCGCACGGCGAAATCTTCACGCTGGGGTCATTCGCCGGCCTCCTGCTGCTTACCGCCGTCGCGCCTCCGCTACTCGTCGTCGTGCTCGCGGTCCTGGCGATCGGAGCATTCTTCGGCTTCGGGCTCGAACGGATCGCATTCAAACCCTTCCGCCGGTTCCGTGACGAAGCGTCGATAAAATCCCGTGCGATGCGCGAGGCGACCCTGCTGTCATCGTTGGCCGTATCCATCATCGTCCGGGAGGCGCTCGACCTCTCGTTCGGCGGCGAAATGCAGACGATCCCGCAGGAGTTCCTGCTTCAGGATGCGATCAACATCGGCGAACTGTCGATCACGAACGGCAACGTCATTATCTTCGCCACGTCGGTCGTCATGCTGGCGGCACTGCAATGGCTCTTGTTTCGCACCCGTGTCGGACTGTCGATCCGCGCCGTGTCGAACAACGTGCTCGGCGCACAGTATGTCGGTATTGATACCGACCGGACCATCATCGCCACCTTCATGGTGGGATCGATGTTGGGCGCCGCGGCCGGTATCCTTGTCGGATTGTACGAGGGCGCCATTTTCCCGCACATGGGGTTCAACCCCGGCGTCAAAGCCTTCGTGGCCATGGTCATGGGCGGATTGTCGTCGATCCCGGGCGCCGTCGTCTGTTCGTTGATCCTCGGCGTTTCGGAAAGTGTCGCGACGGAATTCTTCTCCGCAGGCTGGAAGGACCTGATCGCCTACTCCTTCCTGGTCGCAACCCTCATTTTCTTCCCTCAGGGAATTTTTGGTCATGGCCGCGAACGGTTCTAAAGCAATCCGAAAGAGCGCCGCGAATTTTCTGCCGCGTTTAAGTCCCCTCGCCTGGAAAGGGCTGGTTCTGGTGGTCTTCCTGGTCATCGTACCGGGATTCCTGATCGCCAGCGGCTCCGGCTATCTTGCCAGCGTCGCGATTACCGCGCTGATTTTCATCATCCTTTCCGTCAGCCTCAACCATGTGACCGGTGCCGCCGGCTTGCTCTCTTTGGGCCATGCCGCGTTCTACGGAATCGGCGCCTATACCGCCGCCTTGCTGGCTCGGGACGGCTGGCCGTTCCTCGTCACGATGCCGGCGGCGGGGGTCGTGGCCGGATTTTTCGGTATACTGATCGCGCTGCCGACGATGCGTCTGGTGTCGATCTACTTCGCGGTCGCGACCTTGGGCATCGGCGAAATGATCTACGTCACGCTTTTGAACTGGGTCGGCTTCACGCGCGGTCCGATGGGCATTCGCTCCATCCCGCCGATCGATCTCTTCGGCTACGAAATCGAAAGCCCGATCGGCAACTACTATGTCGCCGCCGTGATCGCGCTGTTCGCAATCTGGGTCATTCATCGGATGACTCATTCCTACTACGGCAACGCCCTGCGCGCGATGCGGGAAGACGACCAGTGCGCCGATGCGATGGGAATCGATGTCGCCCGCCTCAAGGTCGAGACCTTTGCCGTTTCATGCTTCTTCGCGGGGGTTGCCGGGGCGCTGTTCGCCCATACGGCGAACTACATCAGCCCCGATTCCTTCCGTTTTACGGAATCGATCCTGATCCTGTCCATGGTCGTAGTCGGGGGCCTGGGATCGATACCAGGAGCCGTCATCGGCGCCTTGTTGATGATCATTCTGCCGGAGGTCCTGCGTCAAATCGGCGATGTCCGGATGATCGTCGTGGGATCGGTCATGTTCTTGTGTATCCTGACCCTGCCCAAGGGCTTGTTCGGGGAAATCAGCGCGCTTGAACTTGTGCGCCGCCAATTCGGCCAGGCATGGTCGGGCGGTAAGGGCGCGAGCGGGGAGATCGGCTGGAAATGAGCACCGTCACACCCTTGTTGTCCGTCCGGTCCCTTTCCCGTCGTTTCGGGGGATTGACCGCCGTCGACGCCGTCAGCGCCGATATCGCCGCCGGGGAACTCGTCGGCTTGATCGGCCCCAACGGCGCTGGAAAAACCACCCTGTTCAATCTGATCAGCGGCTTTACGCCGCCTTCGGAAGGCGAAGTCCATTTCGACGGCCAGAAGATCAACGGCGTGAAACCGTGGCGTATCGCCCGGATGGGGATTGGCCGGACGTTCCAGAACCTCCGTATTTTTCCGAACATGACCGTGTTCGACAACGTTTCGGTCGGCGCCTTGGGAAACAAGGGACATTCGCCGCTCTTGGCCTTGCACGGCGGCAATGCGTGGTCGCACGAGGTCAGCGACGTGACCTGGGAAGCCCTCGAAAGGGTTGGATTGGCCAGTTTCGCCAATGAATTGGCCGCCAATCTGTCGTACGGCAAACGAAAATATCTCGAGATCGCCCGCGCACTCGCCACCCGACCGCGCCTTCTGATTCTCGACGAACCGGCCGCCGGAATGAACGACACGGAAACTCGCGAACTGGCCGAGTTCATTCGGACGCTTCATGCAGAAGGCCTGACGGTTCTGCTTGTGGAACACGACATGGGTTTGGTCATGTCCACCTGCCGTCGCGTGATCGTCCTGGCGTCGGGGAAAAAGATCGCCGACGACACACCGGCCGTCGTGCGCGCCGATCCCGTGGTTTTGGAAGCCTATCTCGGATCGGACGACGAAGACGAGACGGATGACGGGTTGCGACCCGAGAAGCGGGAGGCTGCCCAATGAACATGCTCGAAGTCTCCAACCTTCACGTCAAGATGGGAATCCAGGAGATCCTGCGTGGCGTCAGCTTGACCGTGCCCGAACGCGGCATCGTCGCCATTCTCGGCGCGAACGGCGTCGGCAAGACGACTCTGATGCGCGCGATTTCCGGCGTCTATCGTTCTTCGGGCGGCTCGATCCAGCTCAAGTCCGAAGACATCACCAACAACCGCTCTTACAAGGTGGTTCGGCTGGGTATCGCCCAGGCCCCCGAAGGCCGTCAGATTTTCGGCGCCATGAGCGTGATGGAGAACCTCATCCTGGGGGCGAACGGCGGCGGAAAGAACGGATTCGATGCAACTCTCGATCACGTCCTGACATTGTTCCCGGTCCTGAAGGACCGCCTGAAACAACGCGCAGGTTCCCTTTCGGGCGGTGAGCAACAGATGCTGTGCATCGGCCGTGCCCTGATGAGCCAGCCGCAGTTGTTGCTTCTCGATGAGCCGTCGCTGGGTCTCGCGCCTCTGGTTGTTCGTCAGATCTTCGATTTGATATCGCTGATCCGCGAAGAAGGCGCAGCAATCCTCCTAGTCGAGCAGAATGCCAAGGCCGCGCTTCAAGTCGCCGATCACGGCTACGTCATGGAAGGCGGTCAGATTGTTCTGGAGGGTTCGGCCGCGGATCTTCGGGCTGACGAGCGGGTACGCCACGCCTATCTGGGAGGCGGTTGAGCGAGAAACGCCGCGGGTCTCGCGGTTTCCGGAGATGGCCATGGACGACGACATTCCGATCCTTCGCCGACGGCAGATCGAAGCCGAGGTCATCAAGCCGATCTACGAGGCCTTCAAGGCCGAAATCGGAGAGGAGAAAACGCGCGAGATCCTGGCTCGCGCAATCATCGAAGCAGCACATAGTACCGGTCGCGCGTTCCGGGACAAGGAATCCGGCCCCGTCGACCTGACGACGTTCGCCGCCTTGCTGCCGTTGTGGCAGAAAGACGATGCCCTGCAAATCGAGTACCTGGAACGGTCGGCGGACCGGTTGGATTTCAACGTCACACGCTGCCGCTATGCGGAAGCCTACGCCGCGATGGGGCTGCGTGATATCGGCGGACTGTTGTCGTGCAACCGGGATGGGGAATTCTGTCGCGGCTACGATCCGCGGATCCGGTTTTCGCGCACCCAAACCATCATGGAAGGCGCCGAATTCTGCGATTTCCGGTACGCGTTGGAAGACCCCGAAGAACCGAACCGCCAACCGTAACGCGCGTCAACTCACCAACGCGGTTACCGCAATCAGCGCCAGGATCACCATTGCCACGCTGCGATAGACCTTCTCCGCCGCTCTGCCGAAAAACCGGCTGCCCAACCAGACACCGGCCATGAAAGTCGGTGCCAGAAAGACACACTTCAGAATCAAGGCGATATCGATCAACCCAAGGACCGCGAAGGTGATCAGCCCGGCGGTCGTGGTCACGGCGAAAACCCCCGCCAGACTGGCGCGGGCGACACGGGCATCCCGCTCCCCCGAAAGATAGAACAGAATGGCCGGCGGACCACCCATACCGGTAGCGCCGTTGAGAAATCCGCCGACGACACCCGCACAAGCGGCCGCGATCTTCGACGGACGGCCACGGTATCGCCATCCCAAGCTCATGATCCCGACGAAAACCAGCACGACGATTGCAATCGCGGTCTTCATCGATTCAGCATCGACCGATACAAGGATGATGGAGCCGAAAGGCAGGCAAATCACCGCCGCGATCCCGAGCGGCAGAACCGTCGTGCGCTCCGCGTGCCGATAGGCCACCGACAGCATTTGGAGGACGGCGATCCAGTCGATCATCATCGCCAAGGGTACGGCTGACCGCGCGCCATAGACCATCGTCAATCCCGGCACCATCACCAAGGCGGCACCGAAGCCCGAAAAGCCCCGGACGATTCCGGCCAGCGCCACAACGGCACAAGCCGCCGCGAACGTCATATCCAACTCCAACGGCACGATTGTTTCCGCTCCCGGCCACGTGACGGATGCCTTTTAGCGGTTATGGGGCGCCATGGGAAGACAGTGCCGCCGGCATCGGCCCGCCCGTCGCCCAATCGAGGTATTCGACCGTGTGCGCAACCGGCAACGGACTTTCGGAGGCGATCTGGACAATGCATCCGATGTTACCCGCCGCGACCGCATCCGCATCGGTCGCCTCGATGTTTTCCACCTTGCGGCTTCGAAGACGCGCCGCCATTTCCGGCTGCACCAGATTGTAGACGCCCGCCGACCCGCAGCAGAGATGGCCTTCGGCGATCTCCACCACGTCGAACCCCGCTGATTTCAGGAGTTGCCGCGGTGCGTCGATAATCCTCTGCCCGTGCTGCATCGAGCAGGCGGAATGGTAGGCGATCCGCTGTCCGGTCGCCACCACCGGGGCGCGAAGACCGATTTCCGCCATCAGTTCGGTGATGTCGCACGCGATGGCGGAAATCGCGTTCGCCTTGTCCGCCCAGACGGGATCGTCGCGAAACAGGTTTCCGTAATCCTTCACCATCGTACCGCAACCCGAAGCGTTGACGATGACGGCATCCAGCCCTTCTCCGCCGCCCTCTCGGGTCTCGCGCCACCAGGCTTCCACGTTTGCGGCGGCCTGGTTCCGTGCCTGATCCGCGTGTCCCATGTGGTGAACCAGGGCACCGCAGCAGCCATCGCGCCGCGCCACCACCACTTCGACACCATGCCGGTTGAGAAGACGAATGGTCGCAGCGTCGACTTCCGGGGCCAGCACCGACTGGGCGCACACCGAAAGCAATGCAATACGCTTTTTACGCTCGCCCATCGCCGGAAAGACGCGGGCCTCGGCCCCGAACTCAAAACTTTTCGACCTACGTGGAAGCAGATCGAACATCGCTTTCAAACGACGTGGCCCCCATCGCCTAAGCGGGAGCGCCGCTGTCGCCGCTATCAATACCATTCGGAAAATCCGACGGTTGGGGATGGTGTTGGCTAGCATCCACCGGAAAGCCCGCTCCCGCCACGGACGGCGGTAGCGATCGGCAATTCGTTCCCGCGCACCATCGATCAGATGCGTGTAATCGACACCGGACGGACATGTGGTCATGCAGGACAGGCAACTCAGGCAGCGATCGACATGTTTGACGACACCGGCGGCGGGAACCCGGTCGTTTTCGAGCATATCCTTGATCAGATAGATGCGCCCGCGCGGCCCATCGAGTTCGTCACCCAACAGAACGTAGGTCGGGCAAGTCGCCGTACAGAATCCGCAATGAACGCAGGATCGCAGGATCTTGTTCGCTTCCTCGATCGCGGGATTGCGCAACTGGTCCGGCGTGAATGCGGTCTGCATGGTCGACTTTCCCTTACGCCGTTGACGCGGTCATGCGTCCGGGATTGAGAATTCGCAGGGGATCAAAGCCTTCCCGAACCCGGTTCGACAACGCCGCCAGGGCCGCCGATTGCGGGTGAAAGGGCGACACGGCGGATCGCACCGATGCCGGTGCGCGAACCAGGGTCGCGTGGCCCCGATCGCCGATGATCGAGCGAATGGCCTCAACCCCGGCATCACCCTGTGCCTCGGTCAACAGCCACACCAATCCGCCGGACCAGTCGTAAAAGGCTTCGCAAGACCGGAGTTCCCGAATTCGGCGAACCACCGCCGCGCCTTCGGCGGGTGCCACCGACAGACGCCAGACCGCCCCATCCCGTTGCACAAAAGGTAAGACCTTGCGAATACCGGACCACAAAACATTTGATTCCCGGGTATCGAGGACGCGAACCGGTCCACGGGCTCCAAGAAATGACGCGAGACCGTCGCGGCGTGCCCGGACGGACGCGGCAATGCCCTCGAGGCGCAGACACGTCGCCGATGTTTCGCCAACATCGATCCCCAAACGATCCGACAGACCGCCCGGAAGATGCGCCGCACCCGACACCTCGTGGGGTGAACCCATGGCATCGGAAAGAAGTGCGGTACCCACCGCATCGTCCAATCCCTCGACGATCAGTGTTTCGACGGACTCCGGCATCGGAAGCGTTTTGACGGCAATCTCGGTCATGACCGCGAGCGTCCCCCAGGACCCGGTCAGAAGCTTGGACAGATCGTACCCGGTGACGTTCTTGACGACGCGGCCACCGGTCTTGATCCGTTCCCCCCGTCCCGTCACCATCGACATGCCGAGCACATGGTCGCGCGCCGCCCCGCATTTTATGCGTCGCGGACCGCTCAGGTTGCCGGCCACGATACCGCCCAGGGTCGGAACACACGTTTCGGATCCCAGAAGTTTCCCAAAATCCGGCGGTTCGAAGGGCAAATATTGCCCCGCTTCAGCCAATACCGCCTCGACCTCGACCATCGGCGTCCCGGGGCGGGCTACGAGGACCAGTTCTTCAGGTTCGAAACTCTCGATCCCCACGAGGCCGGATACATCCAATGTCCTTTGCGCCGCGACGGGCCCACCGACGGACCGCTTGCTGCCCCCGGCCACGATTTCGAGCGTCGCCTTCTCCGACGCCGCCCACCGCAGGACGGACTCAACCTCGGCTTCGCTCGTCGGCATCACGGAGTCGGTCATGTCGACTTTTCCTCCCGTCAAAACCGCGGCAGATCGGGAAACGGCATCCGACCATGGTGAATGTGCATTCGCCCCAGTTCTGCGCATCGATGCAGCGTTGGGAAGACCTTGCCGGGGTTCAGCAGGGAAAGCGCGTCGAAGGCGCACTTGACCCGTTGCTGTTGCTTCATGTCGTCTTCGGTGAACTGTTCCGGCATCAGGTCCCGTTTCTCGACGCCGACGCCGTGCTCGCCGGTCAGGACGCCGCCGACACGTACGCACAGTTTCAGGATTTCCGCACCGAACGCCTCCGCGCGATCGAGTTCGCCGGGAACGTTGGCATCGTAGAGGATCAGCGGATGAAGATTGCCGTCACCCGCGTGAAAGACATTGGCGACGCCCAGTCCGTATTCCCGCGACAAATCCCCGATCCGCGCCAGAACATCGGGCAGGTGGCGGCGCGGAATCGTTCCGTCCATTACGTAATAGTCGGGCGAAATCCGGCCGACGGCGGGAAACGCGGCCTTGCGCCCGGCCCAGAACGCCAGGCGTTCTTCCTCGCTGCGTGAAACACGCAGTGTCGTCGCGTTCCGGCGCTCGGCCAGAATGCGCACGCGATCAATCAAAGCGTCGACTTCGACTTCCGGGCCGTCGAGTTCGACGATCAGCAGGGCCCGGGCATCGCGCGGATAGCCGGCATGCAGAAAATCCTCGGCGGCGTTGATCGCCAAGGCGTCCATCATCTCCATGCCTGCCGGAATGATTCCCGCCCCGATGACGTCTGCGACGCACGTCCCCGCATCCTCGTTCGAGGCAAACCCGATCAACACGGCCCGCGCGGTTGCGGGCTTTTTAAGAATACGCACCGTGACCTCGGTCACCACGCCCAGGAGACCCTCCGAACCCACGACCACGCCCAGCAGGTCGTAACCGTCGGAATCCAGGTGGGCGCCCCCCAACCGCACGATATCGCCGTTGATCAACGCCAGTTCGACGCCGAGCACGTTGTTGGTGGTCAGGCCGTACTTGAGGCAATGAACACCACCTGCGTTCTCGGCGACATTGCCACCGATGGTACAGGCGATCTGGCTGGACGGATCGGGCGCATAGTAGAATCCGGCGCGCGCCACCGCCTGGCTTATCGCTAGATTGGTGACGCCCGGCTGGGCGATGACGACACGGTTCGGATAGTCGACGTCGAGGATGCGGTTGAACTTCCCCATCCCGAGGAGGATCCCGTCCAACAGCGGCAAAGCGCCCCCCGACAGCGAGGTCCCGGCACCGCGCGGAACCACCCTTATGCCCTGCTCGTGGCAATACCTTAGGACACGCGAAACCTGATCCGTCGTTTCGGGAAGAACCACGAGTAACGGCAACTGCCGGTGGGCGGTCAAGCCGTCGGATTCGTAGACCCGCCTTTCACCTTCCTCGACGATCACCCCCTCACCCGGAACGATCTCCCGCAGCGCGGCTGCGATTTCGTCGCGGCGCGCGAGGATCGCCGGATCGGCTTTCGGCATGACGATCATTCCGCCACCCCCATCCAAAGGTACTGGGGCATATATTGGGTGCCGACGCCGTTATATGAATGGCTTCTTATAAACGGAATGTGCCGTCGTCTTTGACCGGCGGAGACGCGTGTTAGAGATCGACCAGCCCGTGGCGGATGGCGTAGCGCGTCAGACCGGCAACCGACGTGATGCCGACTTTTTCCATGATCTGGCGTCGATGGGTTTCCACGGTCTTGACGCTGATGCACAACTGATCGGCGATTTCCTTGGTCTGCCGCCCATCGGCGATCAACTTCAGCACTTCTGTTTCACGGCCCGACAAAGGCACGACCGCGCGTTCCCGATCCTTGTCGAGCAGGCCGATGTAGTCATTGAGCAGTACCGTGTTGAGGCTGGGCGAAATGTAGACTCCGCCTTCATGAAGGGTGTGAATCGCGACCACGAGTTCGTCGAAGCAACAGTTCTTGGGCAGATAGCCCTTGGCACCCACGGAAAACATCTTTTGCATGAACTGGGCGTCGGCGTGCATCGACAACGCCAAAATCCGGCAGTCCGGTAGTTCCGCCAAGATGCGCTCGGACGCCTCGATCCCGTCGCAAACAGGCATCGTCACATCCATGACGACAACATCGGGACGCTGTTTTCGGACCAGATCGATCGCGCCTTCGCCGTCCCCGGCTTGGCCGACGACTTCGATGTCTTCGTCCACACGCAACAACGAGAACAAGCCTTCGCGAAAGACCGAATGGTCATCGGCCAAAACGACACGCACCGTCATCGCGCCACCTCGAGTTCACCATCCTTCTCCGGAACCGCAATCGGGACACGGATCCTGATACGCGTTCCTTCGTTCCGAACCGATCGGATCGTCAGTTCACCGCCCAGAAAATTCACCGCTTCCTGGACCGTGAACAGGCCGAACCGATCATTATCCAAATTGAGTGCCTTCCCGGTGTACAGGTCGGATTCGCCCATGTCGAATCCCACGCCCTCGTCCGTGACTTCCACGGTCAGGGCGTTCCAATCGTTCGTCAAGATGATATGGGCCGTTTTCGCCTGAGAATGCTTAATCACGTTGAACATCAACTCACGAATGATCCGGAACAGGATGATCTTGAGCTCACGACTGCATTCCAGTTCGAACGTCGACGTCGCTCGGAATCGAAATGTAATCCCGTGCCGCCGCGAATACCGCTCGGCAAGCGCTTCGATGGCGGCACCGAGCCCCAGCCGGTACAACGCCGGCGGGCTGAGTTCATTGATGGTTTCACGGACGATCCGGATGGTTTCATCGTTGTCCTGGATCAGATCGCGGATGATCGCAGAGGTTTCGTCGTCCTCGACCCGGCGGCCCAGCAAGCCGAGCTTGATCCGCGCCAGGGCCAGATTCTGGCCGATGGTGTCGTGGAGGTCGGCGGCGATCTTGTGGCGTTCGCGTTCCTCGACCAGGGCGAGCTTGGTGGACAATGCACGCACGTTGTTGATTGCGTTCTTGCGCGCCGAAATATTGCGTACGATCCAGACCACGCGGGCCGGTTCTTCGCCATGGGCCGGCAAGGGCGCGGTTCGGGATTCGAACCATCCCTGCTCGTCGCCGTGCTGGCGCTGAAATTCGATGGTCTGCGAGGCGTTGTGTCTCAATGTCCGCGCGATCGATTCCCTAATTTCGGGGATCAGTTCGGGCGGAAACAGGTCCTCGACCGTCATGCCGTCCGTAGCCTCCTTCGGCCACCACGGATCGTCGCGGTTGTTGATGATACTGTTGCAGCGGCCGGATTCATCCAGAAGGATATAAACGTCCAGCAAACCATCAAGAATGGAAACCAGATGGGTCCGCTGACGATTGCGATCGGCTTCGGCCGCCACGCGCTGATCCAGTTCCTGAAGCATCTCGCGTTTGGCTTTTGCCGCCTTGAGCCGCAACAGGCGAAGTCCGGCCAGGAAGATGACGAATACGAACCCGGCGACGGCCAGGGTATTGAACAGGTACCGCAACGTGATCGCCATCGCCGGGACCAGGCGTTTCGGATCGTCGTGTGGCGGCGGTACGGCCGACGGTGTCGTCGGATGGGGGGGAACGGCCAGATCGGACGAGCCTGCCGTCGCGCCCCGAATTTGCGCGCCGCCATCGCCGGCAACCAAGACGGCAAAAAGGATTGCCATGGCCGCCACAAGAATACGTCCGACGGGGATCATGCGTTTCATCCCCGTATCATAGCCCTATCCCACGCAAGAGGTCGCGAGGGATTCCGCCCGCTGAAGGGCGCGCATCACCGTGGCGGCATCGATCGGCATCGACATGTTGTGGATGCGGCTTTTCGGGCGCGCCGCGAAGGTCGCGATTTTTTCCAGGTGATGATTTTCGACGGGCTTCAAACCCAGATCCCTCAGCGACGCGGGCAGACCGATTTCGGCGTAGAACGCCAGGATGTCATGGAGAAAGACGTCGCTGCGCCCTTCCAGAATCAGATGTGTCAGGAGCCCGACGGCAACCTCTTCGCCGTGCAGAATGCCGTGCAGTTCCGGAACAACGGACAGTGCCATGCCGACCGCGTGGGCGGCCGCGACACCGCATCCCTCGAACCCCAGTCCGCTCAGGAGCGTGTTCGCCTCGACGACCTTTTCAACCGCGGGACCAACCCGTCCCGACCGGACATCGCGAACGGCTTCGGCGCCGAAACGGCGTATCAGATCATAGCAATGGCTCGAAAGACTCAGAGCCGCTTCGGTCGGACGACCGCCGAAGAAGTTATCCGCCCCCGAAATCCGGCATTGTTCCGCTTCGAACCACGTTACAAGAGCATCGCCGATGCCGGCGATGAAATAGCGAACCGGTGCTTCGGCGATGATTTGGGTATCAACCAGAATGGCATCCGGATTGCGCGACATGAATCGCGGCCCGATGAAGGTTCCGTCTTCTTCGTAGGTAATCGCGAGTCGGCTGGTCGGAGAATCGTTCGAGGCGACGGTCGGGACAACCACCACCGGCACCCGGTGTTCGATCGTCACCGCCTTGGCGAGATCCAGCACCTTGCCGCCGCCGATCCCGACGACGACGTCGCAATTCGATCGTTCCGCTTCGCGGGTCGCAAGTTCGATCGCCTGGGGGGAACATTCCCCGTCAAAAGGCGCGTAAACCGCCTTGATCCCCGCCTGCTCCAAGGTCTGCGTCAACCTGGAACCGAGCAAATCGCGGACGAACGTATCGCTGACAATGAGCGCGCACGTGCCGAATTCGGCTACGGTCCGCCCCAACGTATCGAATGCCCCCGCGCCTTGCCGGTATACCCGCGGAAACCCCATCACCAACATGCCGCGAACTCCTTGGATCAACGGGTCCCGGGACCCGGTATGTGCATGTGCAACATTTCATTCAGAAAGAGGGTGGCGACGGGCCATAATTGACCCGCCGCCGGGGAGTGAGCCGTCTATTCCTTATAGCCGGCCTGGGTCTTGGCTTCCTCGACGGCCGCCAGCATGGCGTTCAGCCAGGTGTCGCCGTACTTCTCGACGTACCATTTCTTCATCGCATCGCGGGCGCCCATGAAGGTGGCGCGGTCTTCCTTGGTCGGGACGTAGATCTTGCCGCCACCATCGGTAAACCGCTTGTTCGCCGAATCCTCGACTTCCTTGTTGAACGTGGTCTGCTTCGCGGCTGCGTCCGTGAACCCATCAAGAACGATCTTCTGAAGATCGTCCGGAAGCGACTTCAGCCAGGAATCGCTGACGAAGTAGTAGCCGAACAGGAACGTGTGCTTGTCCAGAATGCCGAAGTTGATGCTTTCGTTGAACTTGTTGGAAATGATGTCGGGGGTCGCGTTCTTGGTGCCTTCGACCTGTCCCGTGGCCAACGCGGTATAGAGTTCACCCCACGCAACCGGTGTCGGCGCGGCGCCGAGGGCGCGGACGAATTCCTGCTGCAGCGGCGAATTGATGGTGCGGATCTTCGCACCCTTCATGTCCCCGGCGTTGTGGATTTCACGCTTGGTCGTGAAGAACGAACGCCACCGACCGCCGTCGCTGACCGCGACCAAACGGACGTTTGACAGTTTTTCCTGGATGGCGTCACGCATCTTGCCCGTGAAGCTGCCTTCCATGAACTTGTAGACGACCTCGTCGTTGGGCAGCAGGTATTGCAGGTCGACGACCGCCAGTTCCGGAATAAACGGCGTAATGCCGCCGATCGACGTATGGGCGCATTCGATGGCACCGGCGTTGATCTGTTCGATTACTTCCTGGTAGTTGCCCAGCTGGTTGCCGGGATAGATTTCGACCTCGATGCGGCCCTTCGATTCGCGTTCGATATAGGTCTTCAGCGACGTGGAACCGACGTAGTCATCGTTTTCGAGCGTCGCCGGACCGGCGTGCGCGATCTTGAGGGTAAAGTCGGCAGCGAAACCCTGGCTGGCGAACAGCGCCATGGCAGCCGTGCTCAACAAAGCGGCAGCAATTCTCTTCATGCGTTTCCTCCTTGGTTCTTCTCGATAGTCATCACAACGGGAAACCCAAAAGTTTGGGCAGGGTGAGCGAAATCTCAGGAATGTAGGTGACCAGAAGCACGACGATGACATGGACGACGTAGAACGGCGCCATTGCCCTCGCGATCGTTTCGACCCTCAGGTGACTGATCGTCGAAGCCGTGAACAGCACCAGTCCGAAGGGCGGCGTCGCCAGCCCCACGGTCAGGTTGAGGCACATGACCACAGCGAAGTGCACCGGATTGATATCCAACCCCAGCATGGCCGGGCCCAGAATCGGCCCCAGGATGAGAATGGCGGGACCGGCGTCCAGGAACATGCCGACCGCGAACAGCAACACGTTCACCAACAGCAGGAAAACGAGCGGGTTGTCCGTCAGATCGAGGATTGCGCGCGCCAGTTTCTGCGGTACGCCGGCGATGTTCAAAACCCATCCGAACAGAGCGGCCGAGCCGATCACCAGCAGGATGATGGCCGCAGACAGCGCTGCCCGCCGGACGATTTCCGGAAGTTCTCGGGGCTTCAGAGCGCCCGTCACCATGCTGAGGCAAAAAGCATAGACGACCGCGATGACGGCGGCCTCGGTCGGAGAGAAGACACCGAACAGAATGCCGCCGAGAATGATGACCGGCGTCAGCAACGGGAAAAAGCTTTCGATCGTTGCGCGGCCAACATCGCGCGCGGAAGGCAGGGTGTCGCGCTTGGGAAAATTCTGCTTTTTCGCCAGATAGGCGGTCATCGCCATCAAACCGCCGCCCATCAACAGACCGGGCACGAATCCCGCCGCGAACAACGCGCCCACCGAAACGTTCATGATGTAGGCGTAGACGATCATGATGATGCTGGGTGGCACGATCGGCCCGATGATCGACGACGCCGCCGTCACGGCGGTAGCGAACTTTCGGGTGTAGCCGTCGCGCTCCATCGCCGGGATCAACATGGATCCCAATGCAGACGTGTCGGCCACGGCCGAACCGCTCAGGCCCGCGAACAGGATGCTCGATAGAATATTGACGTGCGCCAGTCCGCCGCGAAGATGGCCGACAAGTACGCGCGAAAAGGCAACCAGCCGCCGCGTAATGTCGCCGGCGTTCATGATCTCGCCGGCCAGGATGAATAAGGGAACCGCCAACAGCGGGAACTGGTTGATACCGGCGAAAATGCGTTGCAATCCGGTGTGCAGGAGGGCGGCTTTGCCATCGATCAGAAAGCCGACGAACGGTCCGAAGGCCAACGCGAAAACGATCGGCACCCCGACCAATACGCACGCGATCGTCACGACGATGAAGAGCGGCATGGGCTACTCCTTCACCACGGCGGGGTGGTTTTTCCATACCGCTCGCAGAATGTTTTCGATACAAATCGGAGCGAGCAGTCCGAAGCCGACCGGCAGGGCCAAATAGACGTAGCCTTGGCTCAGCCAATCCATGCTTGGAATAATGCGGGCCATCCCCTGCCGAACGAAGGGGCCGCCGTAATAGATCACTGTGACGGCCGTCGTCAGCACGACGCCGTTGATCGCGACCATGAGCGTGCGAGCCAACCTGGCCGGAAGCGCGTTCAGAAGCGTGTCGACGGCAACATGCTCACCGCGAATGAGGCCGACGGGCGCACCCAGAAGGGTCATCCAAACCATGCAGAAAAGCGCGGCGTCCTCGCTCCAGGAAACGGGATCGTTGAGGAAGTAGCGCCAAAAGACGGAACCGAACAGGATAACGACGATCGCGACCAGCAACCCCGTCACGATGACGGTGCAAATACGCCGTATCCACGTATTTAAAAATCTGAAGAGGCGGACGGCCAACGCCAGCACGCTTGAACACTCCAATCCTGAACGTTCCACGATCTTGTTTTTTCTAGCTCAAATCATGCGCGGTCATGCGACCATGACCAACCTGATTTGGCTCATCCGATTCCTGAGGACCCGATCAGGAATCGCCTCATACCACGCGGCCCGATGATCAACGCGCGATAGACTTCGATGGAAAGATAGGTAGGCGGTATCCGATTTACCCCATCACGGGGATACGATGGCGGCCATCAAGTCGGCTTTGCGGAATGCGCCGACGCGGCGGGAAATCACATGGCCCCGCCGATCGATGACGACCATTGTCGGAAACACCCGTACCTTATAGCGGGTCGCGGTCAGGGCCAATTGATCGACGGCGTAATCCAGCCGCTCGCCGAATTCGGCCGCCAGTCCGGCGGCGATATCGGCGTTTCCGCCGACATTGATTGTCAGAACCCGAAAACCGTCGCTCGGATCCGAGGCGAGATCAGCCAAACCGGGGAGTTCGGCCATGCATGGCGCGCATCCCCCGAGCCAAAATGCCAAGACCAGAATCTTGCCGTCGTACTCGTCGAGGCGAACCGATTGACCTTCCAGGTCCAAGGCGGCGATTTGCGGTGCCGGTTGCCCGATGACGGCTTCGTGGGACGACGATCCGTCGCCGCAACCGCTCAACGGTACCGAAAGCCCTGCAACGACGATCGTTGCCGCGGCGCTCGCGGCGCGGCAACGCGCTACCCATGGATCCACAAAATACTGGACAGCAATGCTAATGCGTCTTATTATCGAAAAAACCGTAAGAAACTTGTGGTTTAAGAAAGACACTCCCCGCATGTCGATTTCCCCACATGGTCTATTCAGCCGCGCTTTTCTCGTCGTCTCATTCGCAGCCGCGACCTTTCCCGCCAATGCGGCGGAGGACCCGGCGTTCGAAGCCGGACGGCCGCTATATGCCGAAAGATGCGAAAGCTGCCACGGGACGCGGGGCCAGGAACGCGCCATGGGCCGTTCCAAACCGATCGCGCGTCTGACCTCCGAGGAAATCTCCGCGAAGCTTCGGAAACACCAAAACGCCGCAGTCGGAAGCGCGATGAAGGACAAAATGAAAAGCGGACTGAGTTCGAACAACATTCGGGTTCTTTCGGATTACATCGCAACGTTCGGGCGTTGATCGCCTGGGCAGGCTACAACAAGGCCTGGATTTTTCCGCCAAGACGCGCCCGCGTCAGGCCGCCTTCAATACGTTCCCGGACAAGCCCCTCACCGTCGATGATGAACGACGTCGGCATGACTTCCACCCGATAGCGTTCCGCCGCGATCTTCAAGGGGTCGCCCAGCATCGGGAAGGTCACGGAAACCCGGCGTCGGACGGCATCGATGGTTTGGCGATCCTGCCCCATGTTGATGGCCAGCACTTCAAACCCGCGATCGCGGTATTCCTGATAGACGGCCTCGATTTCCGGCATTTCGACCAGACACGGTCCGCATTCGGAACGCCAGAAGTTCACCAGCACGACCTTGCCGTTGAAATCCGCAAGTTTCACGATCTTATCGTCGGACCCGATGACGCCAAGTTCCGGCGCCGTTGCCGCGACAACCGCCGGTGCGGGATCCCGGCAGGCAGTCGCACCAATCAGCAGAACGCACGCCGTCGTGATCCGAACCAGGATGCCAAGCCGCCCCATTGCCGTCATTCCCGTCATGGAGACTTCCTCACGCGGCGATCTTGCCGTGATCCAGCCGGATGATGCGCTCGGTCCGCGCACCGAGATCGGGATTGTGGGTCACCAGGACGATGGTCCGGCCTTCGGCATGCAGCGCCGCGAACAGTGCCATAACCCGTTCCTCGTTTTCGGCATCCAGGTTTCCGGTCGGTTCATCGGCCAGGATGATCGCCGGTTCGTTGATCAAGGCGCGCGCGATGCAGACCCGCTGCTGCTCGCCGCCCGACAATTGCGACGGCAGGTGACTGGAACGGTGTCCGAGTCCGACCCGCTTCAGGGCCTCCTGCGCTTCGTCACGATCGACCACGCTGTGATAGTGCTGGGCCAACATCACGTTTTCGACGGCGTTGAGATACGGAATCAGGTGGAATTGCTGAAAGACCAGACCGATCTTTTCGCGGCGAACCATCGCCTGGATGTTTCCGTCGGCGAGAGACATGTCGACGCCGTCCAACAAATACATCCCGTCGGTGGGCGTATCGAGGCACGACAGAATATTGAGCAGCGTCGTCTTTCCAGACCCGGACGGCCCCATGATCGCGACGAATTCGCCTTCCCGGATCGCGATGTCGACGCCATCGACGGCCGACACCGATCCGAAACGCTTCACCAGATTCCAGATCTCGATGACGTTTCGCCGGCTGGCGGCTTCGGTCGCTGACCACACGGCTTGGCTCGCGGCATTCATGGTCTACTCTCCTTTCAAGACACGGGCGGGAACGACGTTCATCGCACCAAGAACCGGAATCACGGCGGCAACAACGGCTGCCGCCATCGAAGCGAATAGTGTCAGCGGGAAAACAGCGGGCCGGAACGTGACCCAGGCGTTGAAAACCGCCTGCCCCAACAGTTGCGCGACACCAAAGCCCAACACGACGCCAAGGATCACACCGATCAGGCAAATCAACGCGGTTTCAGAGAGAAACTGAACCATGATCGTTCGGTTTCCGGCCCCCAACGCTTTTTGAAGGCCGATTTCGGCGCTTCTTTCCGCCACCATCGCCGTCAAGGTCGCGTTCACGCACAACGTGGTGATGACAAGAATGGTCCCCGCGACCAACGCCATCAAACCTTCGATCTTCTCCAGAATCTCGCCGTCTGATTGCGAAATCTTGCGGATCGGCTTGGCTTCGACGTCGCCAAACCGAGTGTTGATGTCTTTGGCCAGTTCTTCGGCGTCCGTCCCCTGGGCCACGATGCTGAACATGGCGTAGTCGATGGTATCCGCCATGCCGAACAGCCGTTGAGCCAATGACAGATTGACGAAGACCTGCTCGTCCTCCGCATCGCCGGTATCCACGATGCCCTTCACGCTCAAACTGGCCTCAACGCCTTGTTCACGGCTGATGACATTGACCGTATCCCCGACGTGCAGTTCCATGCTTTCGGCGAGACGTCGGCCGATCATGCAATTGCGTTCGTCGAAACTGACGCCGACCCACGAACCGTCGACGCGCCAATAAGGCGATATCGCTCGCAATCCTTGAAAATCGACACCCGCGACGACGGCGGAACCCAGATCCAGCCGCGCGATACCGTAAAGGAAGGGACTGCCTCCGACGCGCTTGTCTTGCGGGATCGTCGTGGCGATGGCGTCATACGTGCTTTGTGAAAGCCCCCTGTCGTCGGAGGATACCTTCGGGCGGACATAGAAATTGGCGCCGAAAGCCCTCAGTTCCTCGCTCATCTTGATGGAGATATCGAGATAGAGACTGGTGAGAGCCGACACCACGGCAGCCCCGACCAGGATCGACGATACCGCCACCAGGGTCCGGCTGTTCCGCGCGGACAAGGCCTTGAACATCATACGGAAAAACATCGACGATTGGGCGCCTAAGCGCCCGTTCTCAGCGGCGGCCATAAAGCACCTCCACAGGCAGAAGCCGCGCGATCGCCCGGGATGGCGGTAGGGAACCCGCCAGCACCGTCGCGACGGAGACGAAAAGCACGACCGGAATCGCGATCCAATGGAACGCGGGCGGCGAACCGAAAACCATGATGCCGACACCGGAAGACAAGAGACCGCCGAAGACGCAGCCCACCAGTCCGCCGACAATTCCGACGATGGCCGCCTCTCCGAGGAATACCAGATAGATTTCCCAAATCGCCGCCCCAAGGGCCTTCATCAGGCCGATTTCCCGCGATCGTTCCATGATCGTGGCGTTCATGAGAGACGAGATCCCCATAGCGGCGGAAATGAAAGCCGCCACGGTAACCACCAGCATCAAGAACTGGATCTTGCCGATGATGACGCCTTCCCCCGCCGCGACCTGCCAGATGGGCCGGGCCGAAGCGTTGATCACCGCCTCTTCGATCTGATGGGCGATCGAACTAACGTAGGCCGTGCAGTACCAGACATCGTATTCTTCGGTCGTCAGGGATTCCGAGCCCGATTGCGCTTTGTTCGACAGTTCGTTTTCGGGCACGGTCAACGCGCTGACTTCGACGGACTGAACCTTGCCGGCCAATCCGGTCAGTTCCTGAACCGCCGCGATCGGGGCGATGATGGCCCGGTCCTCGTCACCGCCGGTCGACAGAACGCCGGTTACGGTCAGGTGCAGCCGGGCATCACCGCCCTCCTTGCGCCCAACATCCAGTACCGTCCCGATCCCCGCACCCAAGGCGGACGCCAGAGAAGCGCCGATCAAGGCTTCGTCATTTTTTTCGTCGTCGGGCCAAGCGCCAACCACGTTCCAAAACCCATTGGTGATCTTCACGCCGGTCCGATAGGTCTCGTCGTCGGGCAGTGCGACCCGTCTCTCGAAATACGTCCCGATCAAAGGTGTTTCGCGATCCTCGTCGCCGTGGAGACGAGTCACTACCTTGAGATACGGGGCGAAACCGACGATGTTGTTTCGCCAGAAGATATCCTTGATCTTCGGCAGTTCCCTTTCGTCCAGATACTCGCGCCTTTTCAACGGGTTGAAGTCGATTCCGCCGACCTGAAGCGCAATGGTTTCGCTTTTCGGGACGACACGGATGTTGGCGCCGTAGGATTTCATCTCCCGGGCCATCTTGTCGCCGATATCGACCGACAGCGTCAGCAGCGACGTGATCAACGTTCCGGCCAGGGCGACGGTCGTCGCCGCGAGGAGTTTCCGTTTCCGTCCCTCGAAAAACGATTGCCGGAGGATCCTGAACATCATGGCTTCGGTTCCCCCTACTGTTGGTGGCCCTGGACGCGATAGGCGCGGGCCATGAAATCGCCCGCGTAACGTTCCGGATCGCCCTTGAATTTCTCGTAGGACTCCGGCCCCCCGAAATAGAACATGCGGCCCTTGTATTCGTACTGGTGGGGAGCCGTGAGATTGAGAAGCCGCGCTCCGGTCACCGGGTCCTCGACCTCGATCTCGACGACTTCGGAGAAATACTTGGCGCCCTTTTCGAGGCTCGACACCTTGATGGTGATCGTTTCGCCATCGGCTTCGTGCTCCAGAGGAACCGGATTGCATCCGCCGGGCTTGCCGATGGATGGAACGAAAATCCGGACATTACAGGCTATGCAGATGATTTCGCCGCCGCGTTGAATGTAGCCGTCGTCGCCGCAAATCATGCAGGCGTCGAAGACGACGCCGATCTTCACGTGCTCCGCATCGTAACGGTTGATCAGGAAAAAGCGCACCCGATGTCCATCCGAGGTGACGTAGGCGAAGCGGTGCAGATTGCCGTCCTTTACGGTTTCCACGGGAATCCGGATCGCTCCGGTTTCGTCGGCCGCCACGGCTTGGGCGGGGGAAAGGCTGGGCGGAAGCGATGCATACAGATCGTGATAGAGAAGGGTGACGGCGAGGAAACTCAACGCCGCCGCCACGCCCCGCCACCAGCGCCGTTCGGCAAGGATGGCGGCCAGGCGTTTCCGGCGCGCGATGCGATTCGCCGCGATATCCGTCGGCGTACGGGGACGACGGGAAAATCGCACGGCGCCGACAAACAGGGCACACGCCAATTGCCCATAGACGGCTAAAGGCGCCAGTTCGGAGGCTTTCGCGACAAAAGAGATCCTGCCGGACGTGACTTCCAGAAGCTGAAGTTGCAGAAGTCCGAGGACAATGCCGTTCCCCCAAACGAAAGTTTGAAGGGCCGCAGTGACGATCAGGATCGCTCCGGCCAAAACGCGATTGTCCCGGGCCGACCGAAACATCAGCGCGACCATGATTGCGATCACCACCGTCCCGGCCAGGATCGCCCCGATATTGAGGATCAATTCCGTGTTCAAGACCGACGTGACGCTAAGCCCCTGGCCGGAAACCGCGGTCAGAAAGGTAAACATGGCCTGAACGGCGATCCCGGCGGCCGTCACCCACCCGATACCCACGACGGCGGAGCGCGGAACCTTCGCCAACCGTTGCGCGGAAGCCGACACGATCACGATGAGGAAAACCGACACGGTCGCCAAACCGGCCAGGAAGGTCCTGAATCCGATCGGACTGCCCTGGTCCAGCGCAAAGCGGTAACTGAATGCGCCGAGGGCCAACCCGATGGCGATCGCCGCGACAAGGATCCAAACACCCTTGACGTTCGTCCCTTTCCCGGCCACCAGGGCCAAAAACAGCCCGGCCATGATCGCCATCGGAACAAACGCGTGAACCATGGCCACCAGATACGCCAGCATTCATCGACTCCGTGTAATCACCACTGGATACGCCAACGCCCTTTGGCCGAAACACGGCGATACCCGGATTCCGGCCGATAGGCGCGTGCCCACCTCACCGCGAGGAGCGGCGGAACGCCCTCCGCTACTTGAGCGGCACGTACTTGAACTCGTAGTCGGCGTCCAAGGGCTGGAACCACTTGCCCACGCCACTGGCCTTGTCGGTATGACGGCCGAATCCCTGCCGCGAAGGGGGATCGATGTGATAGCTAAGCTTGTAGTTCCCGGCCCCCGGCATCTTGATGTTCGCGCCGTAGTGCGGACCGTCGACCGCGACCATCGGCATCAGGTTGCCGGACAGGACCTTGCCGGTGTCGGTATTTTCGAGCCGATAGGCAACGGTCAGGTAGGGCACCCACTCGCCGGCGCCGAACCCGTTGGGGTTGCCTTCGATGGCATGAATGTCGGCTTCGAGATGAATATCCGCTTGAGATGCCGGCAGATCGATACCGTGCGGTTCCATGTCAATCGGCAACAGGTAGACCGCAGCGATTTCCAAGCTGCCGACCGTCTTCGATTCGCCGATCGGGAATTCCTTGAACTCCTCGGCAACGGTGGCGGTGGAAACGGCGCCCAAAACGGCCGCGCCGATGGCCAGAACGGTTAGCTTGTTCATAATTTCTCCTCGTGTGGAAAAACGGAACTCAGGATATGCGAATAATAATGAATCGCATCTTTGACGTACTTTCGTGTCTCTCCTCCCCATGTTCGAAAACCGGTCGATAAATCGGATGTCTAGGATTGGTCGGCACCGGCCCTGACTACCGACGTTGTTTGGCGCTGTCGGATCAGAAGGGCGGCGGCGAACAGGGCGGCAAGCAGCAGCACGACTTGTGGCGCCAAGGTCTGCCAATATGGATACAAACCGAGAATAGGAACCTCCGGTACCCAGGCAACAAAGGTCGGCTCCAGAATCTTACCCTCGACGAGTTCCATAACCCCCTTGCCCGCGAAGACGAAGGCCATGTAGTAGAGCAGCGTTCCCGTAATCATGAAGAACGGCCGGATCGGCAGGGTCATCGCGCCCAACCGCATGACGACGTAAATTATCGCCAGCAAGGCGCATCCGACCAGAAAGCCCGACAGCACGATCGACGTCGCCGCGAAGTCGGCGCCAACGGTCAGGGCCTGGTAGAACAAAACGGTTTCAGCCCCTTCGCGATAAACAGCCAGAAAACTCGTGAACCACAGGGCGGCGACGGAACCGGAACCCAATGAACTGCCGATCCGCCCCTTGATGTAGCGGACCCACTTCTCGCCTTCGGCCTTCGAAATCAGCCAGTAACTCATGGAGAACAAGACGACGGCGGCAATCAGCATCGTCACGCCTTCCAGGACTTCCTGGCTCGCCGCCGAGACATTGAAGACCCATTTCACCAGAATGGCCGTCGCCACGCTGGCGACCAGGGCGACAATGATGCTGTTGTATATGACCCTGAACTTCTCCTTGTTCCCCATCTTCGACAGGTAGGCCAGAATCGCGGTAACGATCAGAATGGCCTCGAATCCCTCGCGCAGAATGATCATCAATGCATAGAGGAACAGGGTCCAAGGCGACTCCCCGTCTTCGCCAAGCAGACCGGCTGCCTTTTCCAGGTCGGCCGACATCGCATGGAGATTCGACACGAGATCCCCGGAATCCGCGCCGGCCTGGATGCGCGCGGCGAACTTGCTGAAATGCGCTTCGAGAAGGGTTTTGAAAGCGGGATCCCGGGCGCCGATCTGGGCTTCCATGCCACTCGCTTCGAACACGTCGAAATAGAGATCCTGGATACCGGCAACGGCTCGGACGGGGTCGCGTTTCTCATAGAGAGCAATGTTCGCCCGCATGCCATCAATGATTTCGCCCACCACGGACTGCCAGTCGACCGAGACTTTTTCCGCCTGTTCGGCGGCAACTTCCTTTGCAACTCCGATCAGAGGCAACCCTGGCAGGATCCCGTTCATGTCGTCGACCAGGACTTTTCCCGAGGCCCGAACCATGCGCGGCGGCTTGCCGTCCTTGATCAGCCCCAGAATCCGCGAGAATTCCGAGTTGTATTCGGCATCCTGGCGTTGAGAGACATGGCGGCGAACGGCGGTTTCCAGCAAAGAGTTCTTGTAGCCGTCAAATTGGGCCTGGACGACGAGCGCCCGCGCGGCATCCACATCACCGCGTTCATAGGCGTCCGCCGCTTTGGCTATGGTCGCCCCGATGGCCTTAACCACCTCCGACCAATGGGGCTCGATCTCTTTCGAAGCCGAATCCTTCTGAACGACCAGCGTGTTTTCCTCGACACGACCCGACTCGGCCTTGAGGTGAAAACCCTCCTCGAGGACGGGAATCACCGCTTGGATTCCGGAGATTTGCGCCTTGATCCGCGCCTCGACGCCGTCGACCGGCGCCCCGCTGACGATCAGCTTTCGGATCGCACTGAACTCGGATTCCAGTTTGAAATTGTGCTTCGCGGAAACATTGACCCGGATCGGACCTTCAAGGTTCTCGAAAACCTCGAAATAGGCTTTTTGAACGCGAAGCTTCGCCTCGTCGGCCGAACCGTCACGGTACAACGTTGCCGCCTCGCCCAGGTACGCCGTGATTAGATCCGCCATGCCCTGATAGTCGGGTTTGGCCAGAACGGCTCCCGACATCAGGACAGCAAGCACCACGGCGACGACGCCGATCACCTTTGAAAAAAATCTTTGGCGCGACATTCGAAAGACCCTCCCCGGACAGTCTGGGCGTCACGATCATTGACACACGCGAACGTCGACAATTCGAAACGAAAGACAGCCGTTCCCGATCGTAGAAGCGGCATTCCTTAGTTCGCGCAAGCGGACTCGGCGCATTGCGCGATGGACGGTTCGTTCTTCGACAAAACCGGCGCCGGTCGGCTGCCCGGTACCGGGGTCAAGCACGTCGCCAACGTCACGGCAAATGATATTGCGAATCGTTCGCAAGTCAAGCTCAGAATGCACAAATTATTTAGGGGAATTACGAACGCAATGTTTCTACTTTACGGATAATAAGAACAAGGAAATATACACATGATTTCAATCCGGTTTACGGCTACGGCTCTCGAGCAAAAATTGGGCCCCACCTTTCAATGGGGCCCGAACCGTCATCGGGATTATTGTTTCTCGGTCGAATCGTGGAAAGTTACTTCACACGACCTTCCTGCCACGCCTTCAACAGGCTTTCATAGGATACCGTTTCGCCCTTGGGCTTTTCGTTGGCCAACTTGGCTTTTGGTGCACCCGACTTGCCCAGCCATTCCGAGGGATCGACCTTCGGGTTCAATTTAGGTCCGCAATCGCCTTGCACACCGGCACGGGAAATACGTTCCATCACCCGATCCATTTCTTCGGCAAGGTTATCCATCGCACGGTCTACCGTCACTTCGCCGGCAACCGCCTCGCCGATGTTCTGCCACCACAACTGCGCCAGTTTCGGATAATCCGGCACGTTGGTTCCGGTCGGCGTCCAGGAGACCCGAGCCGGGCTGCGGTAGAACTCGACCAATCCGCCCAACTTCGGCGCCCGGTCGGTAAAAGATTGATGGTTGATGTCGCTGTCGCGAACGATGGTCAGCCCGACATGGGCCTTCTTGAGCGACACGCTTTTCGCCACGGTGAACTGGGCGAACAGCCAAGCCGCCTTGCGACGATCGACCGGAGTACTCTTCATCAGGGTCCACGATCCCGCGTCCTGATAGCCGAGCTTCATGCCCTCTTCCCAGTACGGGCCATGGGGCGAAGGCGCCATGCGCCATTTCGGCGTGCCGTCTTCGTTAACCGTCGGACCGGGCTCCACCATGGTCGCGGTAAATGCCGTATACCAGAAGATCTGCTGCGCGACATTGCCCTTGGCCAGGAACGGCAGGTATTGATAGAAGTCCATGCCAAGCGCGCCCGGAGGTGCGTATTTGCGCAGCCATTCCATATACTTGCGCAAGGAGTACTTGGCGGCCGGGCCGTTGGCGGCGCCACCACGGCTGACCGACGCTCCGACCGGATTGCAGCCGTCGACGCGGATGCCCCATTCGTCGACCGGTTTGCCGTTCGGTATGCCCTTATCCCCGGCGCCGGCCATCGAGAGCCAAGCATCCGTGAATCGCCAACCGAGATCCGGCGCTTTCTTGCCGTAATCGTTGTGGCCGTAAACCACTTTGCCATCGATTTCCTTCACGTCGTTCGTGAAGAATTCGGCGATGTCCTCATAGGCCGACCAGTTGACCGGAACGCCCAGTTCGTATCCGTACTTGTCCTTGAAACGCTTCTTCAGATCCGGGCGCTGGAACCAGTCGTACCGGAACCAGTAAAGGTTCGCGAACTGCTGGTCCGGAAGCTGGTAAAGTTTGCCGTCGGGGCCCGTAGTGAACGATTTGCCGATGAAATCGTCGATGTCCAGCGTCGGCAGCGTGACGTCCTTTCCTTCGCCAGCCATCCAGTCGGTCAGATTGACCACGAAACCGTAGCGGAAGTGCGTCCCGATCAGATCCGAGTCATTGATGTAGGCGTCGTAGATATTCTCGCCCGACTGCCATTGGGTCTGCAGCTTTTCGATGACGTCACCTTCCTGGATCAAGTCGTGGGTGACCTTGATCCCGGTGATTTCCTCGAAGGCTTTGGTCAGAGTCTTTGACTCGTACTCATGGGTCGGAATCGTCTCGGAAACGACCTTGATTTCCATACCCTTGAAGGGTTCGGCGGCCTTGATGAACCACTCCATTTCCTTGAGTTGTTCTTCCTTGCTCAGGGTCGACGGTTGGAACTCGGTATCGATCCACTTCTGAGCTGCCGCCATGTCGGCCGAAGCCGACGTCGTCATCAACGTCGTCATCGCGGTCAAGGCGACGGTCATTACGCCCAACCGCATCAAGTAGTCGGTTCTTATTCGCGACATAGGTTGCGTCTCCTCTCCTGATATTAGCTCAACCCATTTTCTTGTTTTTGGGCAAAATACGATCAGAGATTCGGGAGCAATGATGAATCTTCGATCTCCGGTTGTGCACCGTTGCCTAGAGAAACATCCACAGGCCGCCCACACGTCAGCCGTAGCGTATGACGGCCACCAAAAAGACAATCGAAATCGCCAGAGAATACCAGGGCGCCAGGGGCGTCAGGCCGATCCACAACAGGTTGATATAGGCGCTTCCCAGCAGCCCGATAAACAACCGGTCGCCCCGTGTGGTCTCGATCGGCAAAATACCGCGCCTCGGAATGCAGGGTATCTTGAACTCCCATACCGTCATCCCGATCAGGATGAGGAATATGATCAGGAAGAACGCGGCCGTCGGAGCCGTCCAGGCCATCCATTCCAGTTCTTTCATGGCGGACCTCCCCTACTCAAACCCGACCGAGGGCGAAGCCCTTGGCCATGTAATTGCGGACGAACCAAATCACCAGCGCGCCCGGAACAATGGTCAGAACCCCCGCCGCCGCAAGCAGACCCCAGTCGAGACCGGTGGCACTAACGGTACGGGTCATCGTGGCGGCGATCGGCTTGGCCTCCGTCGTGGTCAACGTCCGGGCAAGCAGCAGTTCGACCCAACTGAACATGAAGCAGAAAAACGCCGTCGCCCCGACGCCCGCTCGGATCAGCGGAATAAACACGGTCAGGAAAAAGCGCGGGAAGCTGTAGCCGTCGATATAGGCCGTTTCGTCGATCTCCCGCGGGACCCCCGACATGAAGCCTTCTAGAATCCAGACGGCAAGCGGTACGTTGAACAAACAATGCGATATCGCCACCGCGATATGCGTGTCGATCAAGCCGAAAGTCGAATAGAGCTGAAAAAACGGCAGCAGGAACACCGCCGGCGGGGCCATCCGGTTCGTCAGCAGCCAGAAAAACATGTGCTTGTCGCCGATGAACGAATACCGAGAAAACGCGTAGGCTGCCGGCAGAGCCACGAACAGCGAAATACAGGTGTTGATGCTGACGTAAATAATCGAATTGATGTACCCCGAATACCAAGCTTCGTCGGTGAAGATCTTGATGTAGTTGTCGAGCGTCAGGTTCGTCGGAATTAGCGAAAAAGTGCCGAGGATATCCGCGTTGTGACGGAGCGACATGTTGAGCATCCAGTAGATCGGAAGCAGCAACAGGAACAGATAGACGATCAGGGCGATGGATCTTTTTTGTATTTTCATCACTTGTCTCCCGTCCCCGCGCGTTGCAGCACCTGATAGAAAAGCCAGCTGAACAGCAGCACGATCAGGAAGTAGATGAGCGAAAACGCGGCGGCGGGCCCGAGATCGAACTGGCCGACGGCGATCTTGACCAGATGAATGGATAGGAAGGTCGTGGAGTTCCCCGGGCCGCCGCCCGTCAGGACGAACGGTTCGGCATAGATCAGGAAGCTGTCCATGAACCGCAGCAGAATGGCGATTGTCAAAACACCGCGCATCTTCGGCAACTGGATGTAGCGGAACACGGCCCACGCGGAGGCGCCGTCGATCCGAGCCGCCTGGAAATAGGCCTCGGGGATGGCCCTCAACCCCGCATAGGCCAGCAGGACCACCAGGGGAGTCCAATGCCAGACTTCCATGAACATCACGGTGATCCAGGCGTCCAACGGTGATGCCGTATGATCGAATTCGATCCCCGACGCATTGATGGTCGCACCGAACAACCCGATGTCGGGCCGCGTGAAGATGATCCAGATCGTGCCGATCACGTTCCAGGGGATCAGTAGCGGCAGGGCCAGGAGCACGAGGCAGACCGACGCCTTCCATCCCTTCGCCGGCATCGCCAAGGCGACGGCTATGCCCAGGGGAATCTCGATGACCAGGACAAGGCCGGAAAACAGCAATTGCCGGTACAGCGCACCATGCAGACGGCTGTCGTTCAACACTTGGCGAAACCATTCGGTGCCGACGAAGTACCGCTCGCCGGGGCCGAAGATATCCTGAATCGAATAGTTGACCACGGTCATCAGCGGGATGATCGCGCTGAAAGCCACGATGATGAACACCGGGATGACCAGCAGCCAAGCGCGATTGTTATAGGTTTTTTCCACGGCGCCCTCCGCTACTCGACCAGACGCCCGTCGGCGTACAGCTTGGTGAACTCCTCCGGAAAAACGACCCGGCATTCGGCGCTTTCTATGGCTTCGCCCTCGGGAACCTTGATGCGCAGGACATGCGTTCCGAACTGGGCGTTGACCATCCTGTAATTGCCGAGATCCTCGACCGAAAGCACACGGACCGGAACCGCGTTGGGATCGCCGTTTCCGAGGCGAAGGAACTCGGGCCGGACGCCGAGCTGAATCGCACCCCCCGCGGCCCGCGCCTTCGATACCAGGGCGTGTGGAAGCGGCAGGCGCACATCGTCGACGACGGCGCCGTCGTCATGCAAAGTGCAGGACATGAGGTTCATACCCGGACTGCCGATGAAGTAGCCGACAAAGGTGTGCGCCGGGCGTTCGAACAATTCCTGGGGCGAACCCAACTGGACGACCATGCCTTCATGCATGACCACCACCTTTTGCGCGAAGGTCAGTGCCTCGTTCTGATCGTGGGTGACATAGATGAAAGTGATCCCGAGTTGTTCGTGCACCTGCTTGAGCTTGCGCCTCAGCAGAAACTTCATGTGCGGGTTGATCACGGTCAGCGGTTCGTCGAACAGCACCGCGGCCACATCCTTGCGGACCAGCCCGCGCCCCAGCGAAATCTTCTGCTTGGCGTCCGCAGTCAATCCCGCCGCCCGCTTGCGCAACTCCGCCGACAGTTCCAGCATGTCGGCGATCTCGCCGACCCGGGCCTTCACTTCGGATTCCCCGACGCCCCGATTGCGAAGAGGAAACGCCAGATTGTCGAAGACGGTCATCGTGTCGTAGATGACTGGAAACTGAAAAACCTGGGCAATGTTCCGGTCTCTCGGTTCCCGTGCGGTCACGTCTTTGCCGTCAATGAACACCGATCCCTCGCTCGGCCGAAGGAGCCCCGAGATGATGTTGAGCATCGTGGTCTTGCCGCAGCCCGACGGCCCCAACAACGCATATGCCCCGCCGTCTTCCCAAACCAGATTCAGACGACGGAGCGCATAATCCGCGTCGGCCCGAGGATCGCTGCGATACGCGTGCGCGACGTCCCGGAGTTCGATTTCAGCCATCGTGCCTGCTCCTTCCGCCGTGGTTCGGCGCCGCGACCAGGCCCTCGTCCGGGCCGAAGACGAATAGGTTTCCGGGATCGACATAGATCTCGACCGCTTCGTCGATGCGCATCGAATGAACGCCGTCTTCCTGGACAACGCATGACGTTTCGCCATGGGTAACGTGAATGAACGTTTCCGATCCGCTGACTTCCGCCAACTCGACAATGCCGGGAACGGCGACCGCTCTTTCCGACATGCGTTGCACCGCCAAATGATTGGCGCGTACGCCGAAGCGGTATTCCCCGTCGGCGAGACCCGCCATATGCGACGCGGGACGGAAATGGATATCACCGGACATCACTCCGGTACCGTTCTCGATGCGGCCCGGAATCACATTCATCGGGGGATCGGAAAAATTCTGGGCGCAGGTGATCGAGTTCGGCCGATGATATACTTCGGCCGTCGGGCCAAACTGCAACAGGCGCCCTTCGTGCAGAACCGCCGTCCGGCCCCCCAGCATCAGGGCTTCCAGCGGTTCGGTTGTCGCATAGACGACCACGGTCCGGGCTTCTTCGAAAACCGCACGCATCTCCGACCGCAGTCCTTCACGAAGCTTGTAGTCCAGGTTTACCAGGGGTTCGTCCATGAGAAGCAGCTTGGCTTCCTTGACCAGCGCCCGGGCGATCGCCGTGCGCTGCTGCTGGCCGCCGCTGAGTTCCGACGGCAGGCGGTCGAGCAGGTCGTCGATCCGCATCATTTCAGCCGCGGCGCGAACCTTTCGGTCGACTTCGACCCGGCCCATGCCCGCCCGTCGGAGCGGAGAGGCAATGTTTTCGAATATGTTGAAATTGGGATAATTGATGAATTGCTGGTAGACCATGGCGACGTCGCGTTTTCGCACCGGAAAACCCGTCACATCCTTGTCGTCGACATAGATGCGCCCCGAATTCGGCTGGTCCAAGCCGGCCATGAGCCGCATCAGAGACGTTTTTCCGGACAAGGTCGGACCGATGAGAACATTCATCGCATCCGCCGCCAGTTCAATCGTAACGCCGTCAATATGGGTTTCGGCGCCTGCCCGTTTCGAGACGTTTTCCAGCCTGATGGTCATTCTTTATCCACACCCGCGTTCGCCCCACTACCGTCGTCAATCGCGCAAGCACGGGCCTTTTCATTCGAAAGCCCAAGCCGTCGCCCCAAAGACGGAACTCCCCCAAGGAATCAATTCCAGGAAAGGAAAATCGGGACATCGCCTCGGCCGGACCGCACCAACGGCGATGCCCGGCAAACGATATGGTTGCAGATACGAGAATGCGCACGACACGTGTCGCCACGACGCCCCTCCTGGATATCGCCGCCTTGAGGCGGTCTCTATCGACTGACGGTTCTCAGTTTCGGTAAAAACTTTAGCGACGCAAATTTACGTTTGCAACCGAAAAGTACTTTAGGTCAATTCGTTTTCGAAATTCGCTATTCAAATCCAGCGACATGGACCTGCGTATCGATCGACGCCAATACGGCGTCGAGGTACGCCGGAGGCTGCTGATCGGTGAACAGGTCATCGACTTGCGAAATATGGCCCAGCCGAACCATCGCGTTCCGTCCAAACTTGGTCGCGTCGGTCGCCAGGAAAATCCGCCGCGAATTGTTGATGATCGCGCGGGCGACCAGGACCTCGCGATAATCGAAGTCGAGCAGGGAGCCGTCCATGTCAATTCCCGAAATGCCGATGATTCCGATGTCCACCTTGAACTGCTTTATGAAATCGACCGTCAATTCCCCGATGATCCCGCGATCTCGCGAGCGCACCAGCCCCCCCGCCATGATCACTTCTATTTCATCGTTTTCCGCCAATATGTTAGCAACATGTAGATTGTTGGTGATGACCCGCAGCCCCTTCTTTGACACCAACTCCTTCGCGACCTCCTCGGTGGTCGTGCCGATGTTAATGAACATGGACGCGCGATCCGGAACATGCTTCGCGAGTTCTCGTGCGATCCGGCGTTTTTCAGAATGGTTCAAAATTCGGCGCATGCCGTAAGCCGCGTTCTCCGCGCTTGACGGCATTCCCGCCCCACCATGGAAGCGCTGCACCAAGGTTCGCGACGCGAGGACGTTGATTTCCTTGCGGATGGTTTGCGGCGTCACGTTAAAATGATAGGCGAGGTTCTCGACGGTGAGAAACCCCTGTCCACACACAAGTTCATATATCTGCTGCTGTCGGGGGGTCAGCGCGGGTTTGGTCATTACGTTTCTCCTCGTCGTCGCTCGGCAAAGACTTTCTAATACGATGATATATTTTCGTTTATGAAAATGTTTTGGCTATCATTCCTATTTTCGGGCTTCATTTTCGCCGATTCATCGCGAACGCTTTCGATTGCGAATTTTCAGCCTTGACTTCGATTTGGTTTTTATGATTTTCTCACCTATACTCACGAAAACAAAATACAAAAATATTCCACTTTGTGGACAAAAATTATGGCGAGTGGGACGATGACGACCCAGCGATACATCCTTTCCATTGATCAGGGCACCACCAGCAGTCGAGCCATCGCATTCGATCACAAGGGAAAGCCGGCATTCGTAGCGCAACGGGAATTTCCGCAACGCTTTCCCGCGGACGGCTGGGTCGAACACGACCCGGAAGACATCTGGTCGAGCACACTGGAGGTTTCCCGCGAGGTTGCCACGGCCGTGGACTCTGCCGGTGGCGAAATCGTCGCAATCGGAATCACCAATCAGCGCGAAACAACCCTTGTTTGGGATCGCAAGACGGGCCGGCCGCTTTACAACGCGATCGTGTGGCAGGACCGCAGGACCGCGGATCGTTGCCGCGAGATGATCGCAGCAGGAAGCGAAGCGGAAGTCACCCGGAGAACCGGCCTGTTGATCGATCCCTATTTCTCGGCAACCAAAATTCAGTGGCTTCTCGATTCCGTACCCGGAGCGCGGGGTCGCGCCGAAAAGGGTGAAATCGCTTTCGGCACCGTCGACAGTTTCCTTTTGTGGCGACTGACCGGTGGACGTGAGCACGCGACGGACGCGACCAACGCATCGCGCACCAATCTTTACAACATTCATGAAATGGCCTGGGATCCGGCGTTGCTGGATCTGTTCGGCGTGCCCGCCGGCGTTTTGCCCGAAGTTAAGGATTGCGCCGCCGACTTCGGCGTAACCGCCCCGGAACTGTTCGGACGCCCGATTCCCGTGCTCGGAATCGCAGGCGACCAGCAGGCGGCATTGATCGGGCAAGCCTGTTTTGAACCGGGTACGATCAAGAGCACCTATGGAACCGGATGCTTCGTGGTTCTGAACACCGGATCCATGCCGTTGACGTCTCATAATCGGCTGTTGACGACCGTTGGGTACCGGCTGGATGGAAAGACCACCTATGCCCTCGAAGGGTCGATATTCGTGTGCGGCGCGGCCGTTCAGTGGCTTCGCGACAGCCTTGGCGTCATCACCAGCGCCGCGGAAACCGAATCCCTCGCCAGAGACCTGGATGGCAATCATGGGGTGTATATGGTGCCCGCCTTTACCGGCCTTGGCGCGCCGCATTGGGACCCCGAGGCACGTGGTGCGGTGTTCGGAATCACCCGCGACACCGGACCCGCTCATTTTGCCCGCGCAGCCCTCGAATCCGTCTGTTACCAGACTCGGGATCTGTTGACCGCCATGGCAGAGGATGGTGTGCCGGCTTCGGTAATCCGGGTCGATGGCGGCATGGTGGCGAACGACTGGATGGTCCAGTTCCTGTCGGACATCCTCGGAATTCCTGTGGACCGTCCAACAATCAACGAAACAACAGCCCTGGGCGCTGCTTACCTCGCCGGTTTGAAATACGGCATGTTCGCGTCATTGGACGATATCGCCGACCGTTGGCACCGCGAGTCGCGCTTCGAGCCTCAAATCACGGAAGCTGCACGGAAACGCCTCGTCGCCGGATGGGATCACGCCATAACCCGAGTTAAGGAATCATGAGATTGAGCGATTGCTCGCACACAACGCACGGCACGAGGCCCATCCGGCATGTTGTATGACGTTGCAATCGTGGGTGGCGGCGTTATCGGCTGCGCCATCGCACGAGAGCTTTCCCGATACCGCCTGAGGATCGTCCTCGTCGAAAGGGAATGCGAAGTCGGATTCGGCACCAGCAAATCCAACAGCGGCATCATCCATGCCGGTTACCATGCCGGACCGGAAACCGTGAAAGGCCCCTTGGAGTGGGCGGGCAATCAGAAGTGGGACCAGTTTCGCGACGATCTCGATTTCGGTTTCGAGCGAATCGGCGAACTCATGGTGGCGATGTCGCCCGATCAGATATCCACGCTGGAAAAATACCAGAAGCAGGGGGTGGACCGGGGCGTTCAGGGGCTCGAGATCTGGAACGGGGATCGTGTCCGACGCGAGGAACCGGCGATTTCCTCCGACGTGATCGCGGCGCTTCACGCGCCCACCGCGGGCGTCGTGAATCCCTACGAAGCCTGCTTTGCCCTGATCGAAAGCGCCCGGGTCAACGGCGTCGAGATCCTCGTCGACAACCCGGTGGTCGGCATATCGCGCGATACGGACGGCATCTTCAATCTTTTGACCCGGCACCGGTTGATCCATGCGCGGTTCATCGTCAACAGCGCGGGCGTCTATGCCGACGAAATCGCCCGAATGGCAGGCGCCGGAACCTTCCGTCTCCGGGCCCGCAAGGGTGAAGAATACCTTCTCGATAAACGGCTGCGTGGCATGGTCCGACGGGTTGTCTTTCCTTGTCCGACCCCTGAATCGAAAGGCATTCTGGTCATTCCGACATATGACGGGACCCTCATGGTCGGGCCGACGGCGACTTTTGTCGACGACAAGGAAGACCGGACGACATCGTCGGAAGGCGGCGCGGAGGTCTTCGCCAGTGTCCGGCGCTTGGTGCCCGGGATCAGCGAACGAGACTGCATCGCCGAATTCGCCGGCCTTCGTGCCGTGGCGGACACCGAGGATTTCATCATCGGACCATCCGAGGAAAAGGGCTTCATCAATTGTGCCGGTATCCAGTCGCCCGGATTGACGGCGGCCCCGGCGATCGCAGAACTCATCGCGAAAATCCTCGGGGAAGAAGGACTGGAACTCCAACCCAAGCCGGATTTCATTGCCCGCATCCGGAAGCGGGTCCTGTTCGCGAACCTCCCGACCGAAGAACAGATCCGACTTGCCGAGGAAGACCCCCGTTATGGCCGCATCGGATGCCGGTGCGAACAGATCAGCGAACGCGAGATCATCGATGCCATTCATGCCGGGGCGCGGACCCTGGACGGAATCAAGTTCCGGACCCGTGCCGGAATGGGGCGGTGCCAGGGCGGGTTCTGCTCGTCCCGAAGCATGGAACTGCTGTCCTCCGAACTGGGAATGCCAATGACCGAGATCACCAAGCGGGGCGGTGGATCCTGGATCGTTCGCACCCGCGACGAAGGAGACGAGGCGTGATCACGGCACAGCCCCGCCATCTGGAAAAACGCTACGACGTCGTGATCTCCGGCGGCGGCCCCGCCGGAATGGCCGCTGCGGTCAGCGCACGCGAAAACGGCGCAGAGAAAATCCTGCTCATCGATCGCGAACGCGAAGCCGGGGGTATCCTCTGGCAGTGTATCCATCACGGATTCGGCCTGCATCATTTCGGTGAGGAACTGACCGGCCCCGAATATGCCCAACGCTACCTGGCACAGGTCCTGGACAACGGGATCGATATTCTGACCGATACCTATGTTTGTGATATCTCGCCCGACAAGACCTTGAAGTTGATGTCCGGCAGCCACGGCGTCACAGTCGTCGAAGCCAGGGCCGTGATCCTGGCGATGGGCGCACGGGAACGAACACGCGGAGCCATACGTATCCCCGGAGAGCGACCGGCCGGTGTGCTGACGGCGGGTTTGGCGCAAAAATTCGTCAACATGATGGGCTATCTTCCGGGGCGGAGGGTCGTCATCTTGGGTTCGGGCGATATCGGCCTGATCATGGCTCGACGCCTGACGCTGGAAGGTGTCGAGGTCAAGGGCGTATTCGAAATCATGCCCCATGCCAACGGCCTCA
Organism: Rhodospirillales bacterium; assembly: GCA_963675465.2. Lineage (GTDB taxonomy): Bacteria > Pseudomonadota > Alphaproteobacteria > Rhodospirillales > Shumkoniaceae > JAHDSF01. The sequence continues at coordinate 410,692 of CAXXVY010000019.1, read as the reverse complement.
ACCGGAACATCGTGCAATGTCTGCACGACTACGACATCCCCTTGCATCTGTCGACGACGGTCGTCGACATTCGCGGCCGCGACCGCGTTTCGCAAGTGACGGTCGCCCCGGTCGACGATAAATTCGTCCCCGACATGTCGCGGGCCTGGGATATCGATTGCGATACGATCCTGTTGTCGATCGGGCTGATCCCTGAAAATGAATTGTCGCGCAAGATCGACCTGCGGCTCGACCCGGTAACCAGCGGCCCGATGGTGAACAGCGTCATGGAAACGTCGATGAACGGCGTCTTCGCATGCGGCAACGTCGTGCATATTCACGATCTGGTCGATTTCGTGAGCCAGGAATCGGTCCTGGCAGGGCGGAGCGCGGGCAACCACATAACCGGAAAGCGGAAACCAGCGGACAATATCCGCTTGCTTCCCGGCGACAACGTCGCCTATTGCGTTCCTCATACGCTGTCGACGGATCGCGAGCACATCGTCTACATGCGGGTTCGCAAGACCATGGAAAAATGCGCCGTCCGATTCGGCGACGTGCTCGAAAAGAAGCTGCGTTACGTCTTCCCGGCGGAAATGGTGAACATCACGGTTAAACCGAAATTCCTCGAGAACTTTCACGGCGACACCCTGCGTGTCGACGTCGTTCAGCGCTAACGGAACCCGAAACCATGTCGGAACATGCGATCTCTCACTATCTGTGTATCGGCTGCCCCCTCGGGTGTCGGCTGGAGGTCGAAGACGATACCGACGTCGGGATTGTCGAAGTCCGTGGGTTCGGCTGCAAGCGGGGGGACACCTACGGGCGGGAGGAACACACCGACCCCCGGCGTGTGATGGCGACGACGGTTGCCGTCCGCGACGGCGTCTGGGCCAGGGTGCCCGTTCGAACATCCGGATCGGTCCCCAAAGCAATGGTGCGGGATGTCGCCCGCGCGGTGAGGGGGGTCGAACTCCAAGCGCCAGTCAAGATCGGAACGGTCGTCCTCGCCAATGTGCTGGGAACCGGAGTCGATATCGTCACAACCCGAGACATGAAGCGATCCTGATACCGGTCGGCCAACCATGAACACACACCATAAACCCTTCGACCTTCTGGTGGTCGGCGGCGGAGTCAACGGCGCGGGAATCGCCTGCGACGCGGCCGGACGCGGCCTTTCGGTCCTTTTGTGCGAAATGAAGGACCTGGCGGGGGCGACATCCTCGGCCAGCAGCAAGCTGATTCACGGCGGGTTGCGATACCTGGAGTACTACGAATTCCGTCTTGTCCGCGAAGCCCTCGCGGAACGCGAGGTCCTGCTGTTCAAGGCCCCCCATATCGCGTGGCCGATGCGTTTCATCCTGCCGCACCGCAATACCGTCCGGCCGCGCTGGATCATCCGGACCGGTCTTTTCATTTACGACAACCTTGGCGAACATCCGCGACTTCCGAACTCGGTGGGGATCGACTTTCGATCCAATCCCGCGGGAGCGCCGTTGAAATCCTCCATCGATTACGGGTTCGAGTATTCCGATGGCTGGGTCGACGACGCCCGCCTCGTGGTCCTGAACGCCATGAGCGCGGCATCCCACGGCGCCCAGATCGCCAGTCGCACGGAACTCCAGCACGCCCACCGAGTCGACGGCCTGTGGGAAGCCGAACTCCGGGACGATACCACCGGCGAAAAGCGAACGGTCCGTGCCCATGCCATGGTCAACGCGACCGGCCCCTGGGTCGCGCGGACCCTCAGCGACGGTCTCAAACAAAGCCGCGCCAAGGGCGTACGCCTGGTCAAGGGCAGCCATATCGTGGTCCCCCGCATTTACGAAGGACCGCAGGCGTTCATTCTCCAGAACGACGACCGCCGCGTGATCTTCGTGATCCCCTACGAGGAAGACTATTCGCTGATCGGAACCACCGATATCCCGGTGGATAGCCCGTCTCACGAGCTCGCCATTTCCGACGAAGAAACGCTTTACCTATGCGATGTCGTGAATCGCCACTTCCGCCATTCGATCGCCCCCAAGGACGTGATCTGGTCCTTCGCGGGCGTCCGGCCGCTGTTCGACGACAAATCGGGCGATCCGTCGGCGGTCACCCGCGACTACGTCCTGGACCTGGAAGACGACAACGGCAAGACGCCTCTCGTTTCTATCTTCGGCGGCAAAATCACCACCTACCGCTATCTGGCGGAGCAGGTCATGGAAAAGCTGACCCCTTATTTCAGCGCGATCGGCAAACCGTGGACTGCGCGGGTGCCGCTTCCCGGCGGGAACATTCCGGGCGAAAACGTCGACCGGTTCGTTGAAGCGCTCGAAAAAGCCTACCCCGCGCTGGAGCCGCAACTGCTCCGCCGGTTGGCGCGGCGCCACGGCACGCTCACCTATTCCGTTCTGGGGGACGCCCGGCGCATGGGCGATCTCGGCGCCGAATACGGCCCGTCTCTGTTCGAGCGCGAAGTGGATTATTTTGTCCGGTACGAGTGGGTGCGCCGCCCCAACGACGTGCTTTGGCGGCGAACCAAGTGCGGTTTGCACATGACCGAAGAGCAACGACGCGCCTTTGCGGAAAATTTCGCCAAGTGCCACGGCTGAAGCAGTCCGCGATCAGGCGTTTCAACCCGCTCGCGGATCGAACTACTCCGCCAAGTCGCCTAAAAACCGTTCCGGATAATTGGTGATGACACCGAGCAGACGTTCGGGCCAATAGTCCGTTACGTCTTCTCGGCGGTTGGCCGTATAGACCCGAAGCTCGCGGTCGGCGGCAACCGCGGCATCGATCAGATCGCCGTCCAGATATTTGACCTGGATGTGAAGACTGCAGGCGCGCAGGCGATCGGCGACCGCTTTCCAATCCGAAGCCGGTTTCTCGTAGAGCAGCCCCATCGGCACATCGGGCAGATGTTCCCGAACCACGGCTAGCGCACCATGATCGAAACTGGTCACAAGCAGGCGCCCGTCGAGATCCGATCGGGACTTCAACCGGTTCACGACCGCGAGAGCGCTTTCTTCGCCCTCCCCTTCATTGATTTTGATTTCCAGGTTTGCCGACAGGCCGAGACGCGCGATTTCGTCCAGGGCGGTTTCCAGGGTCGGCAGCCTTTCTCCGACGAACTCGGCGCCGAACCACGCCCCAGCGTCCAGCCTGGTGACATCCGGGAACGTCTGGAGGCGGACCCGGCCGGAGCCGTCGGTGCAGCGATCCAGAGTCGCATCGTGGTGAATGATCAGTTCCCCGTCGGCCAGGAGCGCGGCATCGAATTCGACCCAGCACGCGCCTCTTCTCGCCGCCTCCCGGAACGCCGCGAGGGTATTTTCCGGTGCGTGTCCCGACGCCCCGCGATGCGCGATGACGCGGCCACGACCCGTGGTTCGGGGTAAGACCATTCGGTTCAAAGCTCCAGCCGTTGTCCGTCGGCGTCGAATATTCCGACTTCCGAAGCCAGATAATCAAGCCCGATCTCGTCGCCTTCCGAAATGCCGTGCGTCCCCAATTGCCGGACGATCACGGTCGGCGCCTCGTCGAGATTCGCCAACCGCACGTAAACCAGAGTCTCGGCCCCCAGAGCTTCGACGAATTCCACAATACCCCTGAAGGGTGTATCGGTCGCATCGCCGACCTCGAAGTGTTCCGGCCGGACGCCGAGCGTCACCTCCGCATTCGCGATCCCATCCAACCCGGCGACAGGCAAGGTCCGACCGTCGCCAAGAACCAGGTCGCCGTTGCGGACGCGCGCGGGAATGAAATTGACCGGCGGCGAGCCGATAAACCCCGCCACGAACCGCGTCGCGGGTCGATTGTACAGGTCGAGCGGTGTACCGACCTGCTCGGTCATCCCGGCGTTCATGGCGATCAGGCGGTCGGCCAGGGTCATCGCTTCGACCTGATCATGGGTCACGTAGATGGTGGTCGTACCGAGTTCCCGTTGAAGACGCTTGATTTCGATCCGCATCTGAACCCTCAATTTGGCATCGAGGTTCGACAGCGGTTCGTCGAAAAGGAACACCTTCGGGCTGCGCACGATCGCGCGCCCCATCGCAACCCGTTGCCGTTGCCCGCCGGACAATTCCGACGGCCGGCTTTTCAGCAGTGGCGAAAGATGCAGGATTTCCGCAGCCTCCCGCACCTTGGTGTCGATCTCGGCACGCGGCGTTTTCCGGTTCCGTAATCCGTAGGCCATGTTGTCGAAAACGCTCATGTGGGGATAGAGCGCATAGTTCTGGAACACCATCGCGATGTCCCGCTCGCCCGGTTCGCGGTCGTTGACCCGCTGATCGTCGATGTAGAGGTCACCCTCGGTGATGGTTTCCAACCCCGCGACCATGCGCAGAAGCGTCGATTTCCCGCATCCGGAGGGGCCGACGATGACGATGAATTCCCCTTCCGCGATGTCGACGGAAACTCCATGAACCGCCTCGAATCCATTGGGATAGCGTTTCTTCAGGGTATCCAGGCGTACGGTTGCCATGTGTCGTCGTTCCTTCCCGTTTCTATTTTTCCTGTTCGATCAGCCCTTTGACGAACAAGCGCTGCATGCCGATAACGATCGCGACCGGCGGAAGCATTGCCAATATCGCCGTCGCCATCGTGACCGGCCAATTCCCCCAGTCGTCGCCGGTCGGCAGCATTTGCTTGATGCCCATGACGATGGTGTTCATTTGCGGGTCCGTGGTGATCAACAACGGCCATAGGAACTGGTTCCAGCCGTAGATGAACAGGATGACGAAAAGCGCGGCGATGTTCGTCCGCGACAGCGGCAAAAGAATATCCTTGAAAAATCGGATCGGTCCGGCGTTGTCGATCCGCGCCGCTTCAACCAGTTCGTCTGGAATCGTCATGAAGAACTGGCGGAACAGGAACGTCGCTGTCGCCGACGCGATTAGAGGCAGAATCAATCCGGGATAGCTGTTGAGCAATCCGAGGTTGGCCGCGACCTCGTAAGTGGGAACGATGCGGACCTCGACCGGAAGCATCAGCGTCAGAAAGATCGCCCAAAAGCACGTTTTTCTGAACGGAAAACGGAAATAGACGATCGCGTACGCCGACAGGATCGAAATGGCGATCTTTCCGATGGCAATGCCCAGCGCCATGACCAGGCTGTTCCACAGCATGGTGATGACCGGCACGTTGATTCCCGAAAACAGCGCTTCGGTGTAGTTCTCGATCAACAACGGCCCCGGCAGCAACGGCATGGGGGCATGGACCACGTCGTCGTGGGTGACCGTCGACGCGACAAAAGTCAGGTAGATCGGAAAGAAGACCGTCAGAATACCGAGGATCAGGACCAAATGGGCCAACCAATAGCTGGTTCCTTTGCGTTCGACCATTCGCCCACCCCCTCAGTAATGCACTTTGCGTTCAACGTATCGGAACTGAACCACGGTCAGCGCCGACACGATGATGGTCAGAATGACCGATTGGGCGGCGGAGGATCCGAGATCCTGTCCGACGAAACCATCGGCGAAGACCTTGTAGACCAGCGTGGTGGTGGATCGTTCCGGCCCGCCCGCCGTCACGATGTGGATGATGCCAAAGGTTTCGAAGAAGGCGTAAACCACGTTGACCACCAGCAGGAAGAAGGTGGTCGGCGACAGCAGCGGAAAAATGATGGTCCAGAAACGCCGCCAATGGTTCGCGCCGTCGATCGCCGCGGCCTCGACCAGACTCTTGGGAATGGCCTGCAGTCCAGCGAGGAAAAACAGGAAGTTGTAGCTGATCTGCTTCCATGCGGCCGCAACGACGACCAGGGACATCGCCTCGCCGCCGTTCAGGATGTGGTTCCAGTTATATCCCATAATCTTGAGGTAGAAGGAAATCAGGCCGATCGCCGGGCTGAACATGAACAGCCACAGCACGCCCGCGATTGCCGGCGCGACGGCATAGGGCCAGATCAGCAGGGTCTTGTAAATTTCGGCGCCCCGAATGACACGGTCCGCCATCACGGCCAACAACAGGGCTGCGCTGATCGAAATGCCTGCGACGAGGCTGCTGAAAATCGCAGTGGTCAAGAATGATTCGAGGTAATAGCGATCGCCCAGCAGAAAGATGAAATTATCGAACCAAACGAACTGGGCGCTCAATCCGAAGGGATCCGGAAGCAGAAACGACTGATAAAGAGCCTGACTCGCGGGCCAAAAGAAAAAGACGATGGTAATCGTCATCTGGGGCAAGATCAGGAAATAGGGCAACGCCCGGTTCTGGAAGGTTACGCGTTTCTCCATGGCCCCGGCAGGCTCCTCCGCACATACGCTTTGGTTGCGTCGACGTCCGTCGACAAAGGGGACGGCTCCCCTCTTCGGAATCCGGCATGAACCTGAAAATCAAGATCATGCCGGAATCCCGTTACGCGATGTTATCGGTTTGCGCGCTCGAAGCGCCGAAGGAGTTCGTTCCCCCGTTTTGCCGCTTCATCGAGGGCGGATTTAGCCGATTTCTTCCCGGCCCAAACACCTTCCAGTTCCTCATCGATGATGGTTCGGATCTGATCGAAACTTCCCAGGCGCAAGCCCTTCGAATGTTCGGTCGGAGCCTTGCCGGTCATCTGAAGGATTGCGATGTCCGTTCCCGGGTTCTTTTCGTAGAAGCCCTGGCTCTTGGTCAGTTCGTAGGCCGCCGTGGTGATCGGCAGATAGCCCGTGTTCTGGTGCCACGCCGCTTGGACTTCGGACGACGAAAGGTAGGTCAGAAAATCCGCCACGCCCTTGTATTGCTCGGCGGTATGTCCCGACATCACCCACAACGACGCGCCACCGATGATGGTATTTTGGGGCGCACTTGGCACTTGCGGCCAATAGGGCAGATTGGTGACGGCGAATTTGAACTTGGCTTCGGCTTTCACGCCGGCATAGCCGGCAGATGATTCCGTGAACAACGCGCAATCACCCGACCGGAAGCGCGCACCACCTTCGTTGCGGCGGCCGGAATAAACGAACAAGCCTTCCTTGGCCCACCGTCCCATCGTGTCGATGTGATTGACCTGAACCGGGCCGTTGAAGACGAGTTCAGTATCCACCCCACCGAAACCATTCGATTTGGTCGCGAATGGAACGTTGTGATACGCACTCAGGTTTTCCAAATGCACCCACGATTGCCATGCCGTCGTCAACGGGCATTGCGAGCCGGCTGCCTTCAGTTTTTTCAGCAGATCCTCGACTTCGGGCCACGTCTTCGGTTTCGTCTCCGGATCGACCCCGGCTGCGGCCAGAGTATCCTTGTTGATATAGAGAACCGGTGTCGAACTGTTGTAGGGCAACGAGAGCATCTCGCCCTTGGTTGTCGTGTAGTAACCGGCGACCGCCGCCAGATACACGCTTGGATCGAACGGTTTACCCGACTCGCCCATGACCTTATAGACGGGATTGATCGCCCCCTTGGCCGACATCATCGTCGCCGTACCGACCTCGAACACCTGGAGGATATGCGGCTGCTGCTTCGCCCGGAAAGCGGCGATTCCGGCGTTCAGAGTTTCGGAATAGTTTCCCTTGTTGATTGCGACGATCTTGTATTCCGACTGACTCGCGTTGTAGTCCGAGACCTGTTTCGCGAGGAGTTCTCCCAATCTGCCCGTGAAGGCATGCCACCACTGAATTTCCGTAGCCGCCTGGGCCTGCAACGCCGGAATCATTCCGGCGGCCAAGGCCAGCCCGATCCATGACGCTTTTTTCATTCGAGTTCCCTCCTGAATGGCATCAGCCGGGCGTCAACTCGGCTGGTATGCCTTGGTGACACGGAAATTCAACTATAGCAGTCGGGAACGAAGGTGGCAAAATGTTGCAGTTTTATTATCTGCACCCATTAAGTGCCGCACGATGTCCGGCGCGGCAGCGTTGGCTCCGAATGGGAAGAGATCGGAAGGGTCTACTGAGTCAGCCGACGGGTTACGCGGTAGACCGATGCCGGAGGAACATTCGCCAATGTCCCTCCGATGCGATAGGTCTCCAATCCCAATCGGTCGAGGATCTGACGGGGAACCGGGCACAGCGGACCATAGGTGAATTGATAGAAGGCTCCGCCGGGCTTCAAATGCCTGAACCCGCCTTCGAGAACGGCCATGATCTTGCGGTTCGACATCGACAGCATGGGCAGACCGCTTACAAGCGCCCCGGCATGCCCCTCGCCGAACAAATCGACGTGCCGTAGTCGGCACGCGTCCATGCAGAAGATCCGCGCCGAGGGAAAGCGTTCGGCGAGTTTCGCCGCAAAATTCCGCCCATACTCGATCAGTACGATTTGGTCCTCGGCGACGCCGCGCGCCAACAGGGCGTCGGTAAAGACCCCGGTACCGGGACCGAGTTCGACAACCGGAGCGGAGTGCCCGGAAATTTCGGAAGTAATCAACGCTGCCAACGCGCTTCCCGAAGGAGTCACGGAGGCGACTCGCAGGGGGTCGTTCAACCAAGCGCGAAAAAAGTTCATACCGTCCATCGTCGACCGACCGGCTCTCAGGCCGTCTCCCTCTCGATACCGATCGCCGAGAACCGGTGCAAGAAAAACTGAACGGTCTCTCGGTTATTAGACGCCAAGGCACGATCTCTGTCGCGAAACGAACGCAAGCCCCATTCGTGATCTCGCCTCGGATCCGGTCTCCAGACGATTATCACGATAGGGTAAGCAGGAAAATAGCTCACAATGTGACATTATAAAGATCCAGACCCTTCTTTTTTGCGCAAAACGATCCGTCCCGCAAGAAGGTGGCCCTCAAACGTCAATTTCGACCTACTTGCGCTTCAGCGCCTCCGCCAATGCGGCACCCAACGCGCCCATCGATTCGGGCGGTTGCGGTTTCTTCGGAGAGGAGGGACGGGGCAACGAATCCTTGCGTGCCGGCCTCTCCGCCTTCGCCGCGTTCGGCTTCCTGTCCGCCGCAACGGCTTCTCCCACGTCCTTGCGCATCGAAAGCGCGATCCGCTTTCGCTTCACGTCGATATCGACCACGCGAACCTTCACCACGTCGCCGGCGCGGACGACTTCACGCGGGTCTTTTACGAACCGATCGGCCAATTGCGAAACATGGACCAGACCATCCTGGTGTACGCCGACATCGACGAACGCACCGAAATTCGTGACGTTGGTTACGGTACCTTCCAGCCGCATACCGGGGCGCAGGTCGCCAATCTCATTGACCCCGTCCGCGAACGCGGCGGTCTTGAACTCGGGGCGCGGATCACGGCCCGGTTTTTCAAGTTCGGCAAGAATGTCCCGAATCGTGGGCAATCCGAAACGGTCGTCCACGAAACGGGCCGGATCGACAGACCGGAGTACCCCGCTGTCGCCCATCAAGGTCCGAATATCGCGACCGCAGGCTTGGATGACCTTTTGCACAACGCCATAGGCTTCAGGGTGGACCGCCGACGCATCCAGGGGTTCGTCGCCATCCCGGATGCGAAGGAAACCCGCGCACAATTCGAATGTCCTCGGCCCCAGGCGCGCGACATCGAGAAGCTGACGGCGGGTCCGAAACGGCCCCGTACCGTCGCGATGCGCGATGACGGCTTCGGCCAGGGATTCGCCCAATCCGGAGACCCGGGCCAACAAGGAAGCCGACGCGGTATTGAGATCCACCCCGACCGCGTTCACCGCGTCTTCGACCACGGCATCGAGAGCGCGCGCCAAGCGGGATTGATCGACATCGTGCTGATATTGACCGACGCCGATCGATTTGGGGTCGATCTTCACCAGTTCGGCCAGCGGATCCTGGAGTCGGCGTCCGATCGACACGGCGCCGCGCAACGAAACATCCAGATCCGGCATTTCGGCCGCCGCCGCCGCGGAGGCCGAATAGACCGACGCACCCGCCTCGCTGACGATGACCTTGATCGGCTTCGGCGGCGCCATTTCCGAGACCAAGTCCGCCACCAGGCGATCGGTTTCACGGCTGGCTGTCCCGTTGCCGATCGCGATCAGTTCGACGCCGTGCTTCCCGATCAGGTGCGACAGCGCCGCCAGCGTACCCTGGACGTCGTTGCGGGGTTGGAACGGATAGACCGTCGCCGTTTCCAGAACCTTGCCCGTGGCATCGACCACGGCGACCTTGACCCCCGTGCGAATGCCGGGATCCAGGCCCATTGTCGCGCGCGTTCCGGCGGGCGCGGCGAGCAACAAGTCCTTGAGGTTGCTGGCAAAGACCCGGATTGCTTCCTCCTCCGCCTTTTCCCGCAATTCGCCCATCAGATCGAGCGACAGGTGCAGCGATATCTTCACGCGCCACGCCCACCGCGCAACGTCCAGCAACCACGCGTCCGCCGCGCCGCCGGAGAGGTCGACGTCGAAGTTGCTCGCGATCATCCGCTCGACCGGCTTCACCGCCGATGCATCCTCGGCGTCGACTTCGATCGCCAAGGACAGAACGCCTTCGTTTCGGCCACGCAGCATGGCCAGCGCCCGATGGCTGGGCACCGTCGCCCATCGCTCCACGTAGTCGAAATAGTCCGAGAACTTGGCGCCTTCCTCGGCTTTTCCGTCCACCAGCTTGGAACGCATGAAGGCTTTGTCCTTCAGGTAGGTCCGAAGGCGTCCGATAAGATCGGCGTGTTCCGCGAACCCTTCGGCCACGATATCCCGCGCACCTTCCAGCGCCGTTTTCACATCGGGGATTTCGTCACCGAGAAACGATTCCGCCAAAAGCGTCGGGATCGTCTCCCGGTCGGTCAGAATCGCTTCCGCCAACGGGCCGAGGCCGCGTTCGCGCGCAATCTCGGCACGGGTGCGGCGTTTGGGCTTATACGGCAGATACAGATCCTCGAGTTCCGCCTTGGTCGCCGCAGCAACGATCTTCGCGGACAATTCCTCGGTCAGCTTGCCCTGGGATCCGATCGATTCGAGTACCGTTTCGCGCCGTGATTCCAGGTCCCGCAGATAGATCAGCCGTTCCTCCAGGCGACGCAATTGCGTGTCGTCCAGACCGCCGGTCGCTTCCTTTCGGTACCGCGCGATAAAGGGAACCGTGGCACCTTCGTCCAGCAATTGGATCGCCGCCACCGCTTGCGCGGTCTTGCAGGCGATCTCGGTGGAGATCAAAGGAGCGATGCGGTCGGTATGGGGGTTCATGGCGGGCTCGCTGAAGGGAAACGGGGCCGCGACAATACGGGAATGCGCTGCCGATGCCAATCCACCGAATGGCCTACCCGGCCCTCGCGGCATACCGGCGCAGGACAACCAGCATGCCCGCCAGGGCATCCCATCCCGAGGCATGGCCGAAGTCGCTTATCGCCGCCACCGCCTTTTCAACACCGCCGCCGTTCTCGGCGGCCAAATCCGCCAACGCGGCGTGGATAACCGCGCCGCCGCTCCCCCGGACCGCACAGGCCAGGTGGGCGGCGCTGATGATATTGGTTCGCCCCGATATCCTCGGCAGCAGCCAATCCGACAGACGGTCCGCCAGTTCGGCAAGGCCCAGCGCCCGGAGGGCGATCAAGGCGCCACCGATAAAGTCGTCTCCGGAAGGTGTCAAACCGACACCGAGACCAATCAATTCCCGCGCGGAATTGGCCGGCTCGACGGTATCGGTGCCGCGCAGGGCAATTCTCAGCCATTCGTCAACGGCGCCGGCGCCCTCGGCCAAAGCGCGCGTAAGCGGCCCGGATTTCGGCGATTCGTCCCGAATCGTCCCGGCGATCAACGATGCGATGAGCGGCGCAAAACCATCGTGCGGCGCATCCTTGGGCACCTTTGCCCGCAAGTCGGCGATCCGACTTCGCAGGACTTCCGGCAGCGCATGAACAAATGAGCGCGGTTTCCAAACGGTCACCGAGCCGAAATCGACACGCACGCGGCTGCCGAGTTCCAAACCTCCCCGGGTGCGTCTTCCCGCTTCACCGGCAGTGAACCCAAGGCCGGACCAATCCGCACCCGCCGACAGGACACAGGTGACGTTCAAGGCCCCGGAGCCGATCGTTTCGTCGCCGACGCAGACCACGGAACCGACGGTGGATCGGGCGTACAGACTTCGTGAATGAACGGCGATGACGGTCCAATGTCCGGTCTCGGACAGTGCCTCGTCGGCAATGTGACCGATATCGACGGCTTGAAGCTCGTAGCGGCGATTTCCATTTGGATCGGCATGCATCGAGAGCGGCTACCCGAACGGTTGGCAAGGTCCCTGTTTGGTGCGGCGTCGTTTGATCCGGAACGCCGGAGGACGGCAACGCCTCGACGTTTCCCGCGCTTCCCGCTATGGTAGCGTGCAAGCTCGTCCCTGGAAATCGAGGCAACACATGTCGCACGGCGCGAACGGTGAAATCAACACGATCGTTTTCGATATCGGTAACGTTCTCATCGATTGGAATCCGCGTTTCGTCTATCGCGCCTACTTCGACGGCGACGAAACCGCGATGGAGCATTTTCTCTCTGAAATCTGCGCGCCGGAATGGAATCGCTCCCTGGACGCGGGGAAATCGTTCGACCAGGGCGTCGCCGAACGCCAAGCGCTGTTCCCGGAGCATGCCGAACTGATCGCCATGTGGCGGGACCGTTGGGCCGACATGCTCGGCGACGCCTTTCACGGCACGGTCGAAATCCTGTCCGAACTCCGGGACGGCGGCTATCCGTTGTTCGCCATCTCCAACTGGTCGGCCGAAACCTTTCCGGTCGCCCGTTCCCGGTTCCCGTTCCTGAGTTGGTTCCGGGATATCGTCGTGTCCGGGGAAGTCGGCGTCGCCAAACCCGACCGCCGCATTTTCGAGATCTTTCTGGAACGTCACCCCGTCGATCCGAGGTCGGCGGTCTTCATCGACGATTCGCCGGTCAACGTGGTTGCGGCGCGGGAGGCCGGTTTCAAAGCCGTTCGTTTCTCCGACGCAGCAATGTTGCGCCGCGATCTGAGCGAGCTGGGTGTGCGCGTGAATTAATCAAAACATTTTACTTTATCGTCGAAAAGACGTTGACCCCTCGTTCCCATCTTATCTAACGTCTTGGGAACCATGAAACGAAACGGGGAAAGCGTCATGTCGCACGCCAAGATACGTTGGGGCCTGATCGGAACCGGAACCGTGGCCCGGGAATGGATGATCGACGCCATCCGGAATTCCGGAGACGGCGACGTCGTTGCGGCCTTCGATCTCGACCGCAATCGTTCAAGCAACGTCGCCCGAACCTGGGGCGGAATCGACATCGCCGAATCGGTCGAGGCGCTTCTCGCGACGCCGGACATCGACGCGGTCTACATCAGCACCACGAACGAAACCCACGCTCCCCTGACCCTCGCCGCCGCAAGCGCCGGCAAGCACGTGCTCTGCGAAAAGCCGATGGCCATGAACCTTGACGATGCCCGGTCGATGATCGCGGCGTGCGAAAAGGCCGGCGTGGTTCTCGGGATCAACCATCACCTTCGCAACGCCGCAAGCCACCGCGCCATGCGGCAGGCGATCCAGGAAGGGCGGATCGGGCGCCCCGTAGCGGTCCGCGTCTTCCACGCCGTCTATCTGCCGGAAAGCCTTCAAACCTGGCGGGTCAACAATCCCGGTGCCGGCGGCGGCGTCATTCTCGACATCACCGTGCACAATGCCGACACCGTTCGGTTCCTGTTGGGGGAGGAGCCGGAAACGGTCACGGCAATGACCCAGACCGCCGGCATGTCAGGCGCCGGGTTGGAAGACGGCGCCATGTCCATCAGTCGCTTTGCCTCGGGCACGATCGTGCAGATGCACGAGGGCTTTACCACCCGATACGCCGGAACGGGCTTGGAAATCCATGGCACCGAAGGCTCTCTTTTCGCCCGTGATGTCATGACGCAACAACCGGTGGGCACCGTCACCTTGCGCAACGCCGATGGTGAAACGGCGTTGGGCATCGACCACGAAAACCTTTACGAGGTCGGGGTACGCCGGTTCTGTGCCGCGGTGGTGCGCGGCGACGGAATCCCAGCCGCCACCGGCGCCGACGGTTTCGCGTCCCTGGCGTTCGCCCTGGCGGTGCGCGAATCAGCCGCGACCGGAAAATCCTCAGCCATCGCCCGGCTATCGTCTACTTAAGTCAACGTCGTTGATTTAACCGGAAACAGGCTCCGCCACCACGGGTGCCGGTTCTGCACGCCTATCGTGCGACGGCGGCATGGATGACGGGACGTTCCGATTTATCCAGAACATCGCAGAAATTATACAAAATTCACGCATGTCATACAGGGGAGCCGAACAAGAGAGCGACATCCAGCAAGGCTGCGTCGCGCCGGTTCCGGTCAGCCGAAAAATTGTCTTGCAATATTAAAGAAAATATTTTTATTTAATATCTGGCTTCGGCCCACGAATAAACGTCACAAGGGATGGTGACCCCATGCTGCACCGCGGCTTGGCCGGAACGAATCTGAAGCTCGCCCGAGACCACAACATGCGGGTGACGCTTCAGTCCGTGCGTCTCCACGGCCCGCTGTCCCGTCCCGAACTCGCCCAAATCACCGGATTGACCCCGCAGGCCATCGCCTACATGTGCAAGGAACTGCTTGCGGCCGGACTCATTCGGGAATCGGGCGTCCGCCGGGGCGGGCGCGGCCAACCCGCAACCGAACTGGCGATCAATCCCGAAGGCGGATATTCGGTGGGCGTCAATATGGACCGCGACCATCTGACGGTCCTGCTCCTCGACCTCGGCGGAAACGTGCGCGGTCGGGTGCATTTCGAGCAGAGTTTCATGCTGCCCGACGACGTCTTTCGCCGCGTGGAACGCGCCTACACCGAGCTTTTGGAAGGCACGGGCCTGATGCCGGAGGAACTGACCGGCGTCGGGTTGGCCATTCCGTATAAGAACGGCTATCTACGTACGAGCATCACGCCCCGTTCCTACGCGGTCTGGCGCGACTATCCCGTTCGCGAACGATTGCAGGCGTTAACGGGCCGCCCCGTCTACCTGGAAAACGACGCCTCGGCGGCGGCCTTCGGGGAACTCCATTACGGTCTGGGGTTCGATTTCCGCAATTTCTTCTACGTGTTCGTCGGCGTGGGGCTAGGCGGCGGCCTCGTCGTCAACGGCGACTACGTCCGGGGCGTGGACGGTTTGGCGGGCGAAGTGGGCTACGTTCCCATGATCAACGCCCAAGGCAAGCCCGACGATGCGGAATTCCTCCAGAACCGGGTCTCTCTAGGGGCGCTGTACGCCTACCTGAAGGAGCGGGGGATCGAGGTTTCGAGCCCCGACGACCTCATCCTTCTCCATGCCCAGGGACGCAAGGAAATCCGCGACTGGATTCAAGATGCCGCGGACAACATGCTGCTGCCGCTGATCACCATCGTCTGTACCCTGAATCCCGAGGCGGTCCTGATCGGCGGCCGGTTGCCACCGCCGCTGGTCGACGACCTGATCACCGCCGTCGAAGGCCGTATCGTTCCCTATCGCGCGAACCTGCCGTCCTTCCCGCCGATCTTCCGGGCGGCCTGCGCCGAGGATGCGGCCGCGCTGGGTGCCGCGATTCTGCCGTTTTCGGACATCTTTCTTCCCAAAGAACGCAATCCGGTCAAACGGAACGGCGGCTAGGAGCGGGGATCGAACGATGACGCGCCCCGATCAAAACCCACCCTCCGCCATGCACGCGCCCCATCGGATCGGCATTGACCTCGGCGGCACGAAGTGCGCGGGCGCCCTGTTCAACGGGCAAGGTAGGGAGATCGGCGTCGCGCGGGTCCCGACCCCTCGCGAAGACTACGACGGCACCGTTCGCATCATCGCCGATGTCGTCGGCAATCTGGAAGCGCGCCTGCCGCATCCCGCCACCGTCGGTGTCGGCATGCCCGGAACCATCGACCCGCGCACACGCAGGGTGAAAAACTGCAACGCCACATGGATACAAGGACGCGATTTCCAGCGCGACCTCGAACAGGCGCTTGCCCGCCCCGTTCGCGTCGCCAATGACGGCCATTGCTTCACCGTTGCCGAAGCGCGGGACGGCGCCGCGCGTGGAGCATCGGTGGTGTTCGGTGCGACACTGGGTACCGGTTGCGGCGGCGGTATCGTCGTCAACGGCACCGTCCTGACCGGCAACAACGGAATCAGCGGCGAATGGGGTCACTTTCCGCTGCCTTGGGCCGACGAGAGCGAACGGACGGCGCGCGCCTGCTTCTGCGGAAAGATGGACTGTATCGAACGCTACCTTTCCGGCGGTGCGCTCGCGTTCGACTATCGCGAAGCCTCGGGCAAGGTCATCGATGCGCGCGACATCCCTGAACTCCTCGATGGCGACGATCCGATCGCGGAACGGGTCGTTGCGCGCTATGAAGATCGCCTGGCACGAGCCCTGGCCCTGGTCGTCGATCTTCTGGACCCCGATATCATCGTTCTCGGCGGTGGGGTCTCCAACATGGCACGGCTCTATGAGAACGTTCCGCCGCTGATGGCCAAGTACGTCTTCGCCGACCGGATGGATACCCCGGTCGTAAAAGCCGTGCACGGCGACGCAAGCGGCGTGCGTGGTGCCGCATGGTTGTGGACGGAAGAGCATGCCGAGACTTGATTTATTAAAAAGCTTTGCTTTAATGGAGGAAACGCGTCGATGAAGTGCGCGAAAGCGATTAATGGAACCGGCGGGCACGTGCCTCCGCGCCGCCAAGCGGATGAGGCCGTCCGGAAGCAGGTGAGGGCGTCATGACGGAGACCAACGGCTACACGGTTGGGGCCGCCGATACACGACCTTGGGGCGATTGGCGGGTGGTCGACGTCGGCGACGGGTTTGCCGTCAAGCGCATCACCGTCCATCCGGGCGGCAAGCTGTCACTTCAACGCCATCGTTACCGATCCGAACATTGGACCGTCGTCAGTGGCCATGCCCGGGTTCAAATCGGCGACGGCGAGCGCGACGTCCACGCGAATCAGACGGTCTTCATTCCGGTTCGGGCCCTGCATCGCGTGGAAAACGTCGGGGATTCGGATCTCGTCTTCATCGAAGTCCAATTCGGCGACCCCCTGGACGAAAACGACATCGAACGTATCGAAGACGTTTACGGACGGGAGACCAACACCACCAAACCGTAACGACGCGAGGGATTTACGTAAACCGCGAACAGTAAAAAATCGGCAAATAATTCAATGAGTTGTCGAACATCAAAACCAACCAAGAGGAGACGCATACCAATGTTCAGCAAACGAAAAGCTCTATCATTCATCAGCACGGCCGCGTTCCTGGCCGCTTTCGGTACGGCGCAGGCGGGCGAAGTGGAGGTCATCCACTGGTGGACGTCGGGCGGCGAAGCCAAGGCGCTCAACGTACTGAAGCAAAATCTCGAAAAACAGGGCATCGGCTGGAAAGACGGCGCGGTCGCGGGCGGCGGCGGCGATCAGGCCCGTACGGTCCTGAAAGCGCGCGTCGCGGCCGGCAACCCGCCGACCACGATGCAACAACTCGGCTTCGCGATCCTGGACTTCGCCGACGCCGGATTGCTCGGCAACCTCAATGATCTGGCCGCGAAGGAAGGCTGGGCCGATGTCGTTCCAGCCGCCTTGCAAAAATTCGTCCGGCCCGAAGGCAACTGGGTGGCCGCACCTGTCAATGTGCATACCACCAACTGGGTTTGGGCGAACAAGGCCATTTTCGACAAAAACGGCATTGCGATCCCGACCAACTGGGATGAATTCATAGCGGCGTGCGACAAGCTGAAAGCGGCCGGCGTCACCCCGATCGCTTGGGGTGGCCAGGCGTGGCAGGAAGCCACCGTGGTCGATGCGCTGATCAACGCCACCGGCGGCACGGACTTCTACAAGAAAAGCATGGTCGCCATGGACCAGGATGCCATGAAGTCCGACACCATGGTCGAAGTCTTCAAACGCCTGCGTAAATTGCACGACTATGTCGATCCCAACTATCCCAACCGCGACTGGAACCTCGCAACCGCCATGGTCATCAAGGGTGAAGCCGCGATGCAGATGATGGGCGACTGGGCGAAGGGCGAATTCCTGAACGCCGGCAAGAAGCCGAACGAAGACTTCCTGTGCTTCCGTTTCCCGGGCACCCAGGGTTCGGTGACGTTCAATACCGACGCTTTCGCGATGTTCAAGGTCGGCCCAGAAGCCAAGGCCGATCAAATGGCCCTGGCCAGCGCGATCATGGATCCGAAGTTCCAGGAAGCCTTCAACATCGTCAAGGGCTCGGCTCCGGCACGGATCGATGTGCCTGCAGACAACTTCGACGCATGTGGCAAAAAAGCGATCACGGATCTCGCCGAGGCCGCCAAGGCCGATACGATGATGGGATCCATGGGTCACGGATACGCCGTTCCCGAAGCGGTCAAGGGTGCCATGTACGACGTGATCACGAGCTTCTTCAGCTCGGACATGACACCAGAAGACGCGGCGAAAAAGCTGGCTGAAGCCGTCGCTCTCGCCCAGTAACGCACACGGAGGAGGCAGACGGAGGCGGTATTAATCCGCCCCCGTCCCCTTCGGGATCGCTTCGTTTGTCCGGGGAATAGTCATGAGTCTCGGTACCGAAAGCCCGATGTCTCGGAAAGGCACGGTGACGATTTGGCTTCAGGAAAACCTGCCCAAGTTCGTGCTTTCGCCGACCTTGGTCATCACGGTCGCGTTCGTATACGGGTTCATCATCTGGACGACCTACCTGTCGTTTTCGAAGTCGCGCATGTTCCCGAACCTCGATTGGGCGGGATTGTCGCCGCATGAAAAGCTCTGGGCCAACCCGGTCTGGACGAAAGCGCTGGAAAACCTGGCGATCTTCGGTGTCCTGTATATCGGTATCGCATCGGTCGTCGGATTGTTCCTGGCCATTCTGCTGGACCAGCGCATTCGCAACGAGGGCCTGATCCGAACAATCTATCTTTACCCCATGGCGTTGTCGTTCATCGTCACCGGAACCGTCTGGAAGTGGATCCTCAATCCCGGTCTCGGGCTCGAGAAACTGATGCACGACTTGGGGTGGGCGTCGTTCCAATTCGACTGGATCGTCAATTCGGACATGGCGATCTACACGGTGGTGATCGCCGGGATCTGGCAGTCTTCCGGCTTCGTCATGGCCATGTTCCTGGCCGGTCTCCGTGCCGTGGACGACGAAATCATCAAGGCGGCATCGATCGACGGGGCGGGCACCCTGCGTACCTATACCCGGATCATCATACCGATGATGCGGCCGATTTTCCTGTCCGCCTTCGTGGTGCTCGCCCATTTGGCGATCAAAAGCTTCGATCTCGTGATCGCGTTGACCGGCGGCGGTCCCGGCTATGCGACCGAACTGCCGGCGACCTTCATGTATAAGCAGACCTTCACCCGCAATCATATCGACATCGGGGCTGCGAGCGCCGTGATGATGCTCATGACGGTAGCGGCCATCATGGTGCCGTACCTGTATTCGGAATTGCGGGCACAAAAGAGGGTACAACGATGAGCGCGCATGCGATCCGGCACCCCTCGGGAGCACAGACCTTCTGGCGCATCCTGCTTTACGTGATCCTCGCCGTGTTCGCCCTTGTCTACATGGCGCCGCTGTACGTCATGGTCGTGACGTCGCTGAAGAGCCTGGACGAGATCCGCGCGGGAAATCTGATGCTGCCCCCACAATCCCCCTCGTTGGACGCCTGGATCAAATCCTGGTCCACCGCCTGCGTCGGCGTCGAATGCTCCGGAATCAACAAGTACTTCTTCAATTCCTTCCGCATGGCGATCCCGGCGGTGGCGATATCGACCATGATGGGAGCGTTCAACGGCTACGTTCTGACCAAGTGGCGGTTCAGGGGCGCCGATCTCATTTTCGCGTTGATCCTGTTTGGTTGTTTCATCCCGTTCCAGATCGTTCTTGTCCCGATGGCGACCGTGCTCGGTAAATTGGGGATCGCGCAAACAACACCGGGGCTGGTACTGGTCCACGTGACTTACGGTCTGTGTTTCACCACCCTGTTCTTCCGCAACTACTATCAGGCTTTTCCGGATGAACTGATCAAGGCGGCGAAACTGGACGGCGCCGGCTTCTTCAACATCTTCTGGCGCATTCTTTTGCCGAATTCCCTGCCGATCATCGTGGTCACCGTTATCTGGCAGTTCACCAACATCTGGAACGATTTCCTGTTCGGAGCGTCGTTCGCCTCGGGAGACGCCGCGCCGATGACCGTGGCGCTCAACAATGTCGTCAACACGTCGACAAGCGTGAAGGAATACAACGTCGACATGGCGACGGCGATCTACGCCGCCCTGCCGACGCTCGTGGTTTACGTTCTGGCAGGACGGTATTTCGTGCGCGGTCTGATGGCCGGCGCGGTCAAGGGTTAGGGGTTCGAGTCATGGCAAGACTTCAAGTAGTGAACGTCGTCAAGCGCTTCGGCGAGGTGGAGGTCCTCAAGGGGATCAACCTGGATGCGGGAGACGGCGAATTCCTGGTCCTGGTCGGCCCATCGGGTTGCGGTAAATCCACGTTGCTGAACATGATCGCCGGCCTCGATTCCATAACGGAAGGCGAAGTCCGGATCGACGATCAGGTGGTGAACGACACTCATCCGAAGGACCGCGACATCGCCATGGTGTTCCAGTCCTACGCGCTCTATCCCAACATGACGGTCGAAAAAAACATGTCCTTCGGCATGGAAATGCGGAAGATCGCGAAGACCGAGCGCGCGAAGGCGGTGGAGCAAGTCGCCAAACTGCTTCAGATCGAAACGCTCCTGAAGCGCCGCCCAGGCCAACTGTCCGGTGGCCAACGGCAGCGGGTCGCGATGGGACGCGCCCTTGTTCGCAATCCCAAGATCTTTCTGTTCGACGAACCCTTATCGAATCTGGATGCCAAGTTGCGGGTCGAAATGAGGACGGAGATCAAGAAGCTTCACGCCCGGCTCGGCACCACCATCGTCTACGTCACGCACGATCAGATCGAGGCGATGACCCTCGCCACCCGGATTGCCGTGATGAAGGACGGCGTCCTTCAGCAATTCGGAACGCCGCAGGAAATCTACGACCGGCCCGCGAACACCTTTGTCGCGGGATTCATGGGCTCCCCGCCCATGAATCTGATTCCGGCGCGTATCTCGGCCACCGGCGAAGGATTCAGCGCCGAAATTTCGACCGCCGACCGGCGCACGTTGTCCCTGCGAATCCCCGGTCCGGTCAACGGGCTTGGTTCGAGAAAAGACGCCGAGGTGTTGCTTGGACTACGCCCCGAAGCGATCACCGATCCCGAAAACCGGGAAATCGACGCCCTGATCGAGGACGTCGAATGCGATGTCGAGGTCACCGAACCGACCGGGCCGGACACGCTGGCCGTGGTGCGCCTGGGCGGTGTCGAAGTGGTGTCGCGGATGCGCTCTTCCAGCCAAGTCAAGGCCAACGAGCGGGCGAAATTCGCGGTCAACATGTCGAAGGCCGTGTTCTTCGATCCCAAGAGTGAACAGAGGATTTGAACCGATGACCGCGCGTGCCGACGTCGTGGTGATCGGCTCGGGCGTGGGCGGCAGCGCGGTCGCCCTCAAGCTGGCCTCGACCGGCGCCAAGGTACTGATTTTGGAACGCGGCGTTCGGTTGCCGCGCGAGGATCGCAACTGGGACGCCGAACAGGTCTACGCGAAAGCGTGCTACAAGGCCGACGAGGAATGGCTGGACGGCAACGGCCATGCCTTCCGTCCCGGCCAATTCTATTATGTCGGCGGCCATACCAAGGTTTTCGGCACGACGATGTTCCGGTTTCGCCGCGAAGACTTCGATGCCTTGGAACACGAAGGCGGGCTTTCCCCCGCATGGCCGTTCGGTTACGACGAGATCGCGCCTTATTACGCGGAGGCCGAAAACCGTTTCGGCGTTCACGGCACCGCCGGCGCCGATCCGACGGAACCGCCCCGCAGCGGCCCCTACCCCTACGCGGCGGTGCCGAACGATCCGGAAATCGAACCGATTGCGGCAAAGCTCAAGAGCTGCGGCCTGAGGCCGTTTCCCCTGCCCACGTCCGTGCAGTTCCACGAAGGCGGCAAATGCCAAGCGTGCGACACCTGCGATGGCTTCCCGTGCAAGGTCGACGGCAAGGGCGACGCCGAAATCTGCCTTTTGAATCCGGCGCTGGCGTATCCGAACGTAACCTTGTGGACGGAAAGCCGCGTCGAACGACTGATCACCGACGAAACCGGGCGACGTGTCGTTGCGGCCGAGGTAACCCGCGCGGGCGAAACCGTTCGGGTCGAGGCGGATTTGTTCGTCCTTTCGGCGGGCGCGATCAACAGCGCGGCATTGCTGCTGCGTTCCGCAGACGACCGCAATCCCAAGGGACTGGCGAATTCGTCGGATGTCGTCGGGCGCCATTACATGAACCACAACTGTTCGGCCATCATGGCGTTTCGGCCGACGCGCCGGTTTGAAACCCGGTTCCAGAAGACCCTGACGTTGAACGATTTCTACTTTGGCGACGGTGCGGGATACCGCTATCCGCTGGGCAATATCCAGTTGCTGGGCAAGATCCAGGAACCGATGCTCCGCGACGCGCTCGGATACATGCCGCATTGGGGACGGGACTGGCTCGCCCGCCACAGCGTCGACTGGTACGCCATGTCGGAGGACTTGCCCGACCCGGAAAGCCGCGTGACCGTCACCGCCGAAGGACGGATCCGGCTGACGTGGCGGCGCACCAATTTCAAGGCCCACCAACGACTGGTGGCCAAGTGGAAAAGCGTCCTGCGCGATATCGGCTTTCCCCTCGTCGTTTCGAAAACATTCGCCAAGGAGACGCCGTCGCATCAATGCGGTACGGTCCGTTTCGGAACCGATCCCGCAAACGCGGCGCTCGATCCCCTGTGCAAGGCCTTCGACCACGAAAACCTCTATGTGGTCGACGCCGGCTTTTTCCCCTCGTCGGCCGCGGTTAATCCCGCGCTGACCATCGCAGCCCAGGCCCTTCGCGTCGGCGATCATTTGGCCGGCAATGTCCAGGGCGCGACCAAGAGCAAGAACGAAAAGAACGGAGGAACCGCATGTACGACTACATCATCACGGGCGGTGGACCCGCCGGATGCGTCCTCGCCAACCGCCTGACCGCCGACCCCGATACGAGGGTCTTGCTGCTGGAAGCCGGCAAACGCGACAGCCATCCCTTCATCCGGATGCCGGGCGGCTTCGCCAAACTGACCGGAACCATGGCGACCTGGGGATACGAAACCGTCCCCCAACCGGGCCTGGACGGTAAAAAGGTCTGGTACCCGCAGGGTAAAATTCTGGGCGGCGGCACCTCGATCAACGCGCAGGTCTACACCCGGGGCCATCCCAAGGACTACGACGAGTGGGCCGAGGAATGCGGCTGCGCCGGCTGGTCGTTCAAGGATATCCTGCCCTACTACCTCCGGATCGAGGACAATCCGCGCTTCGTCAACCCGTATCACGGACAGGGTGGACCGTTCACCATCTCGGATCCGGTTCCCCATCCGCTCACGCTCGCCTATGTCCGCGCGGCCCAGCAGGCCGGTATTCCCTATAACTCCGATTTCAACGGCGAACGACAGGAAGGCATCGGCGTCTATCAGGTCTGCAATCGCGACGGCAAGCGGACCAGCGGCGCGACGGCCTATCTGCACCCGGTGGCGAACCGCCCCAACCTGACGGTCAAGACCGGCGCTTTGGCCGTTCGCATCGTTTTCGAAGGCAAACGGGCGGTGGGCCTGCAGTACCTCGAAGGCGATTCCACCACACCGAAGACGGCGCGATGCGAACGCGAAGTGATCGTCACGTCGGGCGCCATCGGCTCGCCGAAACTGCTGATGCTTTCAGGGGTCGGGCGAAGCGCCGACCTCAAGGGCGTGGGGATCGACGCCGTGCACGATCTGCCGGGTGTCGGGCAAAACTACCACGACCACATGGACGTTTTCGCCATCAACGAATGCAAGGGCGATTTCAGCTTCGATCGCTACAAGTCCTTCCACATGCAGATTTCCGCGGGAATCCAGTACCTGCTGTTCGGAACCGGCCCGGTCGCATCCAATCTGTGCGACGGCGGGGGATTCTGGTACGCCGACCCCGAGGCCCGCTCCCCCGACATCCAGTTCCATTTCCTGCCCGGTTCCGGCCTGGAAAAGGGCGTGGCGACCATCCGCAACGGCGTGACCTCGAATTCCGCCTTCCTGCGGCCCCGCAGCCGCGGAAGCGTCAAACTGAAAAGCGCGAACCCGCGCGAGATGCCGTTGATCGATCCTAATTACTGGGGCGATCCCTATGACCGCGAGATGTCGATCCGAGGATTCAAGCTGGTCCGCGAAATCATGCGCCAACCGGCGTTCGAACCATTCATAAAGGGCGAATTCCTGCCCGGACCGGCCACGACGACGGACGACGACATCGCCGCCCATGCCAAGGCCTATGCCAAGACCGACTATCATCCGGTCGGTGCCTGCAAAATGGGAGTCGACGACATGGCGGTCGTCGGAACCGATCTCAAAGTCCATGGCCTGGAAAACGTCCGGGTCTGCGATTCGTCGATCATGCCGCGCGTCGTCAGTTCGAACACCGCCGCGCCGACGATGATGATCGCCGAAAAGGCGGCGGACCACATCCTCGGCAAAATTTGACATGGATCGGAAAGGGTCACGGCCATGATCGGCGGATTTCACGATCGGATTGCCTGGATCGACCTCACCAAGAGCCGGATCGATATCCGGCCGCTGGAAAAGGGCGACGCCGAACAATTCATCGGCGGCGGCGGCATGGGCGCCGCGATCCTGTCGCGTCTGACCGACGGTTCCACGGACCCGCTGAGTCCGGACAATCCGCTGATCATGATGACCGGACCTTTTACCGGAACCTCCGTCCCATCGGGATCGCGCCACGAAGTCGTCGCGCTGTCGCCCCTGACCGGCGGCTATGGCGAAGCCAACTGCGGCGGCGCCTTCGGACGCCAATTGAATGGCTGCGGGCTCGACGGCCTGGTCTTCACCGGCAAGGCGCAAACCCCGACCATTCTGGTCATCGACGCGGCGGGCGACCTTCGGCTCGAACCGGGCAGCGATCTTTGGGGGATCGAGACTTTTGCCTGCGACGAAACCCTGAAACAGCGATACGGCAAGGACGTCGTCAACGCGATCATCGGCCCCGCCGGGGAAGGCGGCGTCCTTTTCGCCGCGATTTGCCACGACGGCCGCCACACGCGACTGGCCGGGCGTTGCGGCATGGGCGCGGTCATGGGATCGAAGCAACTGAAGGCCGTCGTCGTCTCGGGTAAGGGCAAGTTCGTGCAGCCCATGGCGCGGCCCGACGAACTCAAGGCCGCCACCATGGCCTTCATCCCCGAAGTCCAGGAAAAGCTGGAAGGCTTCCGGAAATACGGCACCGGCCAAGGCGTGCTCGCCTGCGATCAGGTCGGTAATTTGCCGATCGACAACTGGAAGACCGCTCAGAACACGCCGCTGGCCCAGAAGACGAGCGGCATCAAGGTCGCCACCACCTACCAGATCAAGCGCGGCGGCTGCAAACGCTGCCCGATCCTGTGCAGCCGCGCGGTCCAGGTCAAGGATGGACCCTACGCCACCGACGACGTCATTTCAGGGCCGGAATACGAAACCCTGGCCGGTTTCGGCAGCCTGCTCGGCAACGACAACCTGGAATCCATCATCAAGGCTCACGAACGCTGCAACCAGCTGGGTCTCGACACCATTTCGGCCGCGATGACGGTCGCCTTCGCCTGCGAATGTTTCGAGGAAGGCGTGATCGACGCCCAGGACACCGGCGGACTCGAACTCGGCTTCGGCAAACCGGACGCCATGCTGGCGCTTTTGGAGCGAATGGCGCGACCCGAGACCGACTTCGACCGGGCACTGGCCCAGGGGTCGCGCCGCGCCGCGCGTATTTTCGGCGGGTTCGCCGGAGAATACGCGGTCGAGGTCAAAGGCCTCGAATTGCCGATGCACGACCCGCGTTTCAGTTGGGGGCAAGGCCTCAGTTACGCCACCAGCAACCGCGGCGCATGCCATCTGGCCGCCATGGCCGGCGATTTTGAAAATGGCTGCACGGTTCCGGAAATCGGCATCACCGAGAGCCATCCAGGGCGCCAGCGCGACGGCAAGGGGGCCTTCACCGCGACCCTGCAGAACCTGATGACCGTGCTGGACAGCCTGGTCATCTGCAAGTTCTCGGTCATCGGCGACGCTACCAGCTTCGGCCGCATGGCCGAATGGTATTCGATGATCACGGGCCGCGAGACGACGGTGGCGGACTTCGTGGAAATCGGCGAACGCGCCTTCACGATCAAACGCCTGATCAACAACCGGCGCGGCATCGGCCGCAAGGACGATACCCTGCCGCCGCGTATGCGGACCCTCAAGAAGGTGGGCGGCGATATCGATTTCGATGTCCCGCATCTGGCGCCGATGCTGAGCGACTACTACGAATTCCGGGGCTGGACGGAAGAGGGCCGCCCCAGCGGCAAGACTCTGGAACGGCTCGGAATCGACAGTTACCGCTGACCCCCGCCACCCGGCTGAGAAGAGCCGTTCCTTCGGCGTTTCAGTTCGTCGAAGGACGTCAGCCTTCCGGCGACGGCGCTGGCCGCAACCGTCGGGGGGCTTGCCAGCCAGACGTTGCCCGGCCCGGATCGTCCGGGGAAATTTCGATTGATCGCACTGACCGTGACGTCTTCGGGACTCGCCGACGATCCGGGGCCGCAATTGGCGCACGCCCCGCAAGCCGGCAGAAGGATTTCGGCGCCAACCGCCGCGAAGGTATCGAGGTATCCGCGTTTCACGCAGTAGTCGCGGACCGCTTCGGTGCCGAATTGAAGATAGAGGCGGACATTCGGCGGAACTTTCAGGCCGTTCTCGACGGCCCAGGCCAGGACCGCGTGATAGTGGTCGAAATCGTCGCGCTTGCCCGCCGTACACGAGCCGCCATAAGCGATATCGATCGACGGACGGTCGGCCAAGGCGTCCAGAGCCATGCCATTGCCGGGATCGCCCGGCGCCGCGACCATGGGAACGAGTTTCGAACAATCGACGCGGATGGCGGCCGCGTACGAAGCGTCCGGATCGCTATGCATCCACGTTCGCGGTATGAAATCGATGCCGCGCCGCTCCTTCAGGAAGCGCGACGTTTCCCGATCCGGCGCGACGATCCCCGAAAAGCCGCCCATTTCCGCCGTCATGTTGGTCAGCGTCGCTCTTTCGTCGGTCGATAGCCCGGACAGGGCCGATCCCGTGAATTCGAAAACCTTGCCGATCCCGCCGCCGCTGCGGATCCAGGGATCCGCCAAAAGAAAGAGGGCGATATCCTTGGACGTCACCCCCGCCGGAATGGTCCCGCCCAATTCGATCCGCAAGGTCTCCGGTACGACCAGCCGAATCGCCCCCGTGACCATGCCGTTGGCGATCTCGGTGGTGCCGACGCCGAAGGCCAGGCATCCCAAGGCACCACTGTGCGGCGTGTGGGAATCGGTTCCGACGGCGACCTGGCCCGGCATCGCGTAGGTTTCCGCCATCAGGGCGTGTGAAATCCCTTCCGATCCCTCGCCCGCATCCTGATAGCCGTGAGCCCGAATGCCATGATCGGCGACGAATTGACGATGGGCATCCGACAGCTTTCGCACTCCCGGCAACAATCCCTGTTGCAGATGCAAAGGACTTTTGTGCGCGTAGGACAAATGATCCTCGAACGCGACGATGGTTCCGGGATCGCTCAGGATCGGCGATTGTCCGTGCGCCTCAGCCAACAAGTGCGCGCACATCCCGGTGTAGTATTCGTGGATGAACCGCCAATCCGGCGTGACGAAAATTCCCTCGCCAGGTCGGAGCACCGATGCAACCTCGCCGTTCCGGGCTGCCGCGCGAAGCAGGATTTTTTCAGTCAGCGTCATCGGCCCGGAAACCGATCCGGCCAGCGCCTCTCTCCCCTGCTTCTTCAGGCCGCGCATGTGCCGCTGCCCGTAGCGGAGCAGGCCGCCGCACCGCAGGATTTCGGCCGTCAGTGCGTCGCGCGATGCGACCAGTTCCTCGATATCGATCGGTTCCTTCCGCCGAAGGCGATCGATCAAACTGAAATCGGTCGACGTAAAAAGACCGACATTGTCGGCATTCTGCCGGTAAATCCGTTCGAAGCTCTCGGCGATGACCAGGCGAATCCCCGCCGCGCGCTCGGCCACCGGGCTATGTTCGCGCGACGATCCCTTGCCGAACCGCTTGCCGGCGACGACGACGGAAAAACCGCCGTCCTTCACCGCGTCGGTACCGATAGGAAACCGGTCGCCGGACTTAAATCCGACGTAGGGATACCGGCCGAGTTCATCGTCGAAATGGGTCATGACACGGATCGGCGTGATCTCGTCGGTCGAGATGTCGTCGCGCAACGGACCCGCGTTTGAAAGATCGACGTCGGCGCCCGACATCTGTCTCTCGATGACATCCGGGGTCGCGCTCAGAAACAGAATCCGCCCCGGTAGATCGACATGCGTCATGATCACCACCTCATCGGAATGTCATAGCGGGGAAACCGGCCCCAAGGCAAATCCGTTGTGACGGCCGGCCGACAACAATTCCGGCATGCGTCACCGATCGCCGAATGTGTATCGCGCCGCGAATGCCCACAGTTCGTGCAGCCTTTGCCCTGTATTTAGGCTCGCCGCGCTGCGCCGCGGGCAAATCACTCTAAAATTTCGAAAAAACCCGTGGTTCTTCGATTTCAGGGGTTTGGCACGAAAGTTGCCATCTATAGCCTTCGGCACAAGATACACCCTACCTGCGTCCGCCGCCCGGCAGGAGGACCCGAAATGGGGGCGGCTGAAAAAAGCAAGGAGTTCCCGGATGCCTGAGATATCCGTACGCAAGGTAATGCTCGCCGTCGGCGTGGCATGCGGCCTTTCGATCGTCGCGGGCTCGACGTTCGCCGCCGAAAAGATCAAATTCACGCTCGATTGGAAATACGAAGGGCCCGCGTCGCCCTTCCTTCTGGCGGAAGACAAGGGCTATTACGCCGCCGAAGGCATCGATGTCACCATCGACACCGGCAACGGTTCGGCGGGCGCGGTGACCCGCGTCGCCAGCGGCGCCTATGACATCGGCATGGCCGATCTGAATTCCCTGGTCGAATTCAATGTCAAGAACCCCGATCGCAAACTGAAATCCTTCTTCGTGATCTACAACGAACCGCCGTTTTCTCTCTTCACCTTGAAGAAATCGGGAATCAACGAACCCAAGGATCTTGAGGGTAAAACCCTGGGCGCGCCGGTCTTCGACTCCCCGCGCAAACTGTTCCCGGCCTTCGCCGAAGCCACCGGAATCGACGCCAGCAAGATCAAGTGGGAATCGATGGATCCGCCGTTGCGCGAACCGATGCTGATGCGCGGCCAAGTCGACGCCATTTCGGGCTTCTATTTCACCAGTCTGCTCAATCTGCGCTCGCAAGGCGTGAAAACCGAGGACCTGAAGGTTTTCCACTATGTCGACTACGGCATGGCCTTCTACGGCAATGGCTTGATCGCCACTCCGGCGCTTCTGGAAAAGCCGGAACTCCTGAAAGGCTTCGCGCGCGCCGTCGTCAAGGGATTCCGGGATTCCATCAAGGACCCCAAACTCGCCATCGCTTCCCTGAAGAAGCGCGATCCGCTGATCAAGCCCGACCTTGAACTCGAACGGTTGATGCTGGCGATCGAAGGCAACGTCCTCACGGACGACGTCAAGGCCGACGGCATGGGTCCGATCAAGAAGGACCGTATGGCCAAGGCCATTCAACAACTGGCCGTCGCCTTCAAGCTGCCCCAGGTGCCCGCCGTCGAGGATATCTTCACCGACGCGGCGATGCCGGAAAAGGCCGATCGGGTATTGCAGTAGGAACCCTACAAGGGCTCGGAGACCACGTTGATGGCAAGGATCGTATCGTGACTCATGCGTTCGTCGAACTCGACCGGGTAAGGTTTCGCTATCAGGAAGGCGAAGACCTCGCCCTTGAACAAACCGATATGAAAATCGCGAAAGGCGAGTTCATCGCGGTGGTGGGTCCGTCGGGCTGCGGAAAATCCTCGCTGCTCAAACTGGTCTCCGGGCTCATGCCCGCCAGCGAAGGCACCGTGCTTGTCGACAACCGCGAAGTCGCGGGACCGTTGAAGATCGTCGGCATGGCGTTCCAGAATCCCACCCTTCTGCCTTGGCGATCAACGCTGTCCAATGTCCTGTTACCCCTGGAAATCGTGCAACCGCATCGATCCAATATGCGAAGCCAACGCAAGATTTTCGAGGAAAAGGCGGAGGAACTTCTGGCGACGGTCGGCCTCGGCGGATTCGGGAGCAAGTACCCGTGGGAACTTTCCGGCGGCATGCAGCAGCGGGCCAATCTGTGCAGGGCCCTCATTCACGAGCCGGATCTCTTGCTGCTGGACGAACCGTTCGGTGCGCTGGACGCTTTCACGCGCGAGGAACTGTGGGATATCCTGCAGAAGCTTTGGATGACGCAGCCTTTCACCGTCGTCCTGGTCACTCACGACCTGCGCGAGGCCGTTTATCTGGCCGATACGATCTATGTCATGAGCACCCGGCCCGGCCGCATCCTGATGCGCTATGACAATACCCTGCCGCGACCGCGCGACCAGGACGTGACCTTCAGCAAGGAATTCGGGGACATGGTGCACGAGTTGAAACGCCATATCCGCACCGTGCGCGCCGCCTGACCCGGAAAGAACCACAATGAGCCGGAATTCCAAACTCTTGAACGCCTATTCGCCGTGGATCGCGTCCATCGGTCTGTTCCTGTTCTGGGAACTGGCGGCCCGTGCCTTTCACATTCCCGAATACATCCTGCCGACGCCGTCGGCCAGTTTCGCCGCGATTTGGGAATTCCGGGGCGCCATTTGGATGCACGCGGCCCAGACCATGATGACGACGATGGGCGGCTTCGCGATCGCCGTCGTCTTCGGCGTCGTCGTGGGTGCCGCCGTTGGATCGTCGCAGATCATCTATTCGGCGCTCAACCCCGTTCTTATCGGTTTCAACAGCGTCCCGAAAATCGCAGTCGTTCCCGTCCTGGTCATGTGGTTCGGTATCGGGACCGTGCCTGCCGTTTTGACGGCATTCCTGATTTCATTCTTTCCCATCGTTGCGAACGTCGCCACCGGCTTGGCCACGCTGGAACCGGAGTTGCGAGACGTTTTGCGTTCGCTTGGCGCTTCTCGGCTCGACGTCCTGATCAAGGTCGGTTTCCCCCGTTCGCTGCCCTACTTCTTCACCTCGCTCAAGGTCGCCGTTACCCTGGCGTTCGTCGGTTCGGTCATGAGCGAAACGGTGGCGTCGAACGTCGGCATGGGATACCTGATGATGGCGGCGAGTTCGAAATTCGAAATTCCGCTTGTCTTCGCCGGACTTCTCGTCATCGCGGTCATGGGCATCGCCATGTACGGGATTTTTTCGGTCATCGAGCAGCGTTCGACCAAGTGGGCCGTGCGCGGGGCGCGTTCCAACTAAACCGACCCCCGTTCGACCGGCTCGCGGATTGTTCTAAGAACGGTTGCCGACCCGCCGAAAATTCGGCACACATGTCCTTTCCGGGCGCGGCCGCCTTCCCAGCGGTTTCGTTCGCGGATTGCCGCGAGAGTTAGAACATGGCCGAACTGATCCCCATTCCGCTATCCGTCCTGGTGACCCGGCTTTTTCGTGAACTGGGTCGAAACGAAGCCGTCTTCGATCTACCCCGCCGCCGGTTTTTCGAAGGCGATCCGGCTTTCGACCTGGCCGTTTCGATCCATGGGCACCGCGCCGCCACGCCGTTCGGCCCCGCCGCCGGGCCTCACACCCAGTTGGCGCAGAACATCCTGCTGTCGTGGCTGGCCGGCGGACGAATCATCGAACTGAAAACGGTCCAGATTCTCGACGAACTGGAGATCGCCCGCCCCTGCATCGACATGGAGACGGTCGGCTACAATATCGAATGGTCCCAGGAACTGAGCCTAGAGCAGTCGCTGGAAGAATACGCCAAGGCCGCGATGCTGATCGAGATGGCGAAGTCGGCGGACCTGTCCGCCGGATTTCCGGATACCGTCCTCGACATGAGCGTCGGCTACGATTTGGCCGGGGTCCGGTCCCCCAGGGTCCGTGCCTTCTTGGACGGCATGATGGATGCCCGCGCGGTCATTGACCGCCTGCGCGCTCAAATCCCCGAGCCCTACGCCCATTTGCGCGATCTGCCCTATCCGTCGCGTCTGTCGGACACCGTGACCCTGTCCACCTTCCACGGCTGCCCGCCGGAAGAAATCGAACGGATCGCCGAATTCCTGCTGAAGGACGTCGGGCTCAACGTGGTGGTCAAACTGAATCCCACTCTGCTGGGAAAGGCCGATTTGAACGCCATCCTCCACGACCGGCTGGGATACGGCGATATCGTGGTCCCGGATGCCGCCTTCGACAACGACCCGACGTGGGATCAGGTCCAGGGGATCGTCGAACGCCTGGGCGCGCTGGCGGAAGGCGTGGGACGGGGTTTCGGTGTCAAGTTCACCAACACCCTGCTGGTGCGCAATCACCGGTCCTTTTTCCCGGCCGACGCGACGGAAATGTATCTGTCCGGCCCGCCGCTGCACGTCTTGGCGATCACGCTGGTCGAACGCTTCCGGGCGGTCTTCGGCGATCGCTTTCCCATTTCGTTTTCGGCCGGCATCGACGCAGCCAATTTCGCCGACGCCGTGGCGCTGGGCCTGAAACCGGTCAGCGTCTGCACGGATCTGCTGAAAAACGGGGGATACGCGCGGGGATATCGCTATCTTGACGATATCATCAAGCGCATGAAGGTGTTGGATGTCCGCGATCTCGATACCTTCGTGCTCAAAGCCTTCGGGCAGGGCGAAGCGGCCCTTACGGAATTGGCGTTGCCCGCCAACCGAAAGGCGACGTGCCGTCAAGCGTTGCGAGAGGGCGGTGACCCGCGCACGGCGGCAGGCGGGGATTTCGACGCCTGGGTTTCCGCCGCCCGGCTCTGCAACACCCGGATTTACGCCGAACGTGTCCTTCGCGATCCTCGCTACGGCCGGGAACAGATCAACAAACCGCCCAAGAAAACGGGCGTCCAACTCACCCTGTTCGATTGCCAGACATGCGACAAATGCGTCACGGTTTGTCCGAACAACGCCAATTTCACCTTCGCCGTGCCGAAGGGCGTCATCGCCAAGGATCGGCTCGTTCCCGTCGCGAACGGATGGAGGGTCGAAAGCGATGGCGTGGTGACCATCAAACGGCCCCATCAAATCGGCACGTTCGCCGACGCCTGCAACGAATGCGGCAACTGCGACGTCATCTGCCCCGAGGACGGCGGACCCCACGCCATGAAATCCCGATTTTTCGGCAGTTTCGCAGCATGGTCGGCAGCAAGCGACCGTGACGGATTCTTTCTGGAGACCGTTGACGGCGGCATCCGCGTGCACGGCCGGTTTTCCGGCGAAGCAGTGGCGTTGGACAGCGTAGCCGATGGCACGCTACGCTATCGGGGCGACGGGTTCGACCTGACGCTCGATCCCCGCGATCCGGCGAGAACGGCCAAAGGAAACGCCAACGGATCCGTCGATCTGCATCGGATGCGGGTCATGGATGCCCTGAGAACGGCGGTGGTCGCAGACGATGCGGTGAACTATGTCAGCGCGGCCCTGGACGAGCGATAACGGGCGTGGCGCGTTCGCGCCTGGATACGAGGGACGGCATGGAATCTATTACGTTTGATCTCAACGGGAAAACGCGCCTTGTCGAAGCGGAACCGGATCAATCCCTGTTGGAGGTCCTGCGCGAAACCTGCAAAATCAAATCGCTGAAGGATGCCTGCGCGCCGCAGGGGCAGTGCGGTTGCTGTCTGGTGCTGGTCGACGGCAAACCGCGCACGACCTGTTCGCTGCCCGTGGCGAAGATCGCGGGAAAGGCGGTCACTACGCTTGAAGGCGTGTCGGAAGCCGAACGCCAGCTTTATGCCGATGCCTTCCAGGTGGCGGCCGGCGTGCAGTGCGGGTTCTGCACGCCGGGATTGGTGCTGCGTATCAAGTATCTGACCGATCAAGACAGCAAGATGTCGCGCGACGAAATCGCGCTGGCGTTGGACGGCCATCTCTGCCGTTGTACCGGATACGTCAAGATCATCGACGCCGTCGAATTGATCCACGACGCCAAGCACGGCGGCGCCTTGCCTCCGCTCGTCGAGGACGGCGGCGTCGGCACGCGGGTGAAACGCTATCAGGGTGCCGAGTTGACCCTGGGGATCCGCCCCTTCGTCGCCGACATCGATGTGCCGGGTCTGCTGTACGGCTGCGTCGTACTGTCGGCCCATGCGCGGGCGCGCGTCCTGCGTATCGATACCGCCCCGGCCCTGGCCTTGCCCGGTGTCGCGGCGGTCGCCACCGCCAAGGACGTCCCCGGAAACCGATGGGTCGGCCTGATCGACAAAGACTGGCCCTGTTTCGTAGCGGAGGACGAGGAAGTCCGCTACGTCGGCGACGTGATCGCCGCCGTCGCCGCCGAAACACCGCGCGCCGCACGCGAGGCCGCCGCGCGGGTCGCCGTCGAGTACGAAGTTCTGACCCCCGTGCTCGACCCGGCGGACGCGTTAAAGCCGGAAGCGCCCCAGGTCAACCCCCGCAATCCCAACATCCTTTCGGAAACCTTCATCGAACGCGGCGATGTCGATGCCGAACTCGCGGCTTCCGCCCA
Source organism: Rhodospirillales bacterium (assembly GCA_963675465.2). Lineage (GTDB taxonomy): Bacteria > Pseudomonadota > Alphaproteobacteria > Rhodospirillales > Shumkoniaceae > JAHDSF01. The sequence goes on along the minus strand of CAXXVY010000019.1, from coordinate 376,187 downwards.
CGTCGTTTCGGGCACATGGCAGACCCAACGGATCGAGCACCTGTTCATGGAACCGGAAAGCGCGCTCGCAGTGCCCCTGCCCGACGGCCGACTGCACCTGTACAGCCAGGGCCAGGGTATCTTCGACGATCGCGCGCAGATCGCTTCGGTTCTCGCCGAGCCGGAAGAAAACCTCTTCGTCGAACTGGTTCCCAACGGCGGCGCCTTCGGCGGCAAGGAGGACATGAGCATCCAGGCCCAGACCGCGCTGCTGGCCCGGAAAACGGGGCGTCCGGTGCGCCTGGTGCTGAACCGCGAGGAATCCATCCGCATGCACCCGAAACGGCATCCGATTACGATGTCGTACACGGTCGGTTGCGATTCCGAGGGCCGGTTGACCGCCGCCAAGATCGACCTGTTGGGTGACTCCGGCGCCTATGCTTCGGTCGGCGGCAAAGTCCTGGAACGCGCCGCCGGCCACGCCTGCGGTCCCTACCGGGTCCCCGCGCTGAACATCCACGCCATTGCCGCCTACACCAACAACCCGCCCTGCGGCGCCATGCGGGGCTTCGGCGTCAATCAGACCAGTTTCGCCATGGAAGGCTGCCTGGACCTGCTCGCCACCAAGGTCGGTCTGGACGGGTGGGAAATCCGTTGGCGCAATGCCGTTCGCGTGGGCGATGTCTTCAGTTCCGGCCAGATCCTGGAAAAATCGGTGGGGTTGGAAAAGACCCTGCTCGCGGTCAAGGAGGCCTATTACGCCGCCCGTTCGGAAGGCCGCGCCGTGGGCATCGCCTGCGCGGTGAAAAACTCCGGCATCGGCAACGGCGCCATCGAATACGGCAAGTGCCGACTGGAGGTCGAGGCCGACGGCACGGTGTCTCTGTATATCGGCTTCACCGAAATGGGCCAGGGTCTTTTGACCATTTCGGCCCAGTGCGCGGCCGAAGTCACCGGCCTGCCGTCGTCGATCTTCCACCCCAAGGTCAACAGCCGCCACGAAGTCGGCGTCGGCCAAACCACCGGTTCGCGCGGCACGTTGCTGGCAGGGCGTGCGGTACGGAAAGCCGCCGAAGCAATGCGCACGGACTTGGATAAAGGGCTGACACTGGACCGCATGGTCGGCAACGTCTATGCCGGTGACATCGTGATTGACGACACCACCGCCCCCGGCCAAACGAAGAACGGCAAGATCAAGACCCATACGGCCTTCGGCTGGGCGACCCAGGTGGCGGTGCTGGACGACAAGGGCACCGTGGACCGGATCATCGCCGCCCACGACGTCGGCCGCGCCATCAATCCCCAGCAGTGCGAAGCCCAGATCCAGGGCGCGGTGCACATGGGGCTGGGATACGCGCTGACCGAGGAATTGCCCTGCAAGGACGGCATGCCCGTCACCTTCAAGATGCGAGATATCGGGGTTCTGCGCGCCCGCCACATGCCCAAGGTCGACGTGATCCTGGTCGAGGACCCCGAACCCGAAGGCCCCTTCGGCGCCAAGGGCGTGGGCGAAATCGGGCTGGTGCCGACCGCCGGTGCCGTCGCGGGGGCACTGGAATCCTTCGACGGCGTGCGGCGCACCCGATTGCCGATGAAGGATTCCCCGGCCGCCCGATCGATCTCGGTCGGCCGCATCCCCGACGACGAGCGGGACCAATGGCATTGAGCGCATCGCTGACCGTCGGGCCCGACCGCCAGAACCGTGTTCTGGCCATCGTCGACGGCCGGGTGGTGGATCGCCCGGATCCGGATGCGTTCGTTCTGCCCTGCCCCACCGGCGAGATCGTTCCGGGCAACGTGTGCGCGCACACCCATCTCTACAGCGGTTTGGCGCCCTACGGAATGCCGCCGGCAGACCCGGCACCGCAGAGCTTTCTTCAGATCCTCGAACGGGTGTGGTGGCGGCTGGACCGCGCCCTGGACGCCGACAGCTTGCGGGCATCCGCGCGGGCCTATATCGCGGATGCACTGCTGGCCGGAACCACGGCCCTGGTCGACCACCATGAATCGCCCAACGCCATAGAAGGCTCGATGGCCGTGTTGGCCGAAAGCTGCGAGACGTTGGGCATGCGGGCGATGCTGTGTTACGGCGCCACGGAACGCAACTTCGGACGGGACGAGGCCCGACGCGGTTTGGCCGAATGCGGCCGCATCAAGTCATCGTCCCGGGTGCGCGGACTGGTGGGTCTGCACGCCGGGTTCACGGTCTCGGACGAAACAATCCGCGATGCCCGCAATCTCGCCCGAGACCGGAATACCGTCCTTCACATCCATGTGGCGGAAGCCCAATCCGACGTCGACGATGCCCGCGCGCGGGGGTTCAACGGCCCCTTGGAACGGCTGATCAACCTGGGTGCCTTGATCCCCGGTTCGATCCTGGCGCACGGCGTGCACCTGAGCCCGGCCCAGGTCGCCAAAGCCTCCTCGCTCGGCTGCTGGTTCGTGCAAAACCCCCGTTCCAACGAAGGCAACGCCGTCGGCTATGCGGCAACGTTGGCCCACGGCGAACGGGTCGCGTTGGGAACCGACGGTTGGAACGCCGACATGGCGGAGGAGGAGCGGGCCCTGTTCCGCCTCGCCGACGACCACGGCGATACGAGCGTGAGGGGGCGATTGGCGGCGGGACATGCCCTGGTCGCCGAACGTTTCGGTCTGCGTCCCGATCCTCTTTCACTCGGCGCGCCAGGCGATCTCGTGGTAAGGCAAGATGGCCGGGTCGTCCACGTGGTGATCGACGGCCACATCGTCGTCCGAGACGGAACGCTCGTTCACGGCGACCTCGACGCCATCAAGGCCGATGCCCACACCCAGTCCGAGCGCCTGTGGCAACGGATGTCGGACCTGTGATCGCCGCCGTCGTGCTCGCGGCGGGGAAGTCGTCGCGCATGGGGAGGAACAAGCTTCTGATCCCTTTCGCCGATGGACGCCCGATTATCGTCCATGTCGTCGATGCGGCACTGGCGGCCGGGCTTGATCCGGTGGTCGTCGTGACCGGCCACGAGGCCGACAAAGTTCGCGGCGTGCTCGCCGATCGAGCGGTTTGTTTCGCCCATAATCCGCGTCACGCGGAAGGCATGGCCGGTTCCCTGAAAACCGGGATCGCCGCCCTGCCCGCCGCCACGCGCGCCGTCATGGTCTGTCTGGGCGATATGCCGGGCGTAAGCGCGAACCACATCCGCCGCATATCCGATGCTTTCGCCGACGACGACGTCGCGGCGATCTGCGCACCGATCCGAAACGGCCGGCGCGGCCACCCGGTGCTGCTCGCCCGGCGGTTCTTTCCCGAAATCGCGGAGATGCCGGAAGACATCGGCTTGCGGCACGTCCTGTCCGCCCACGGCGACCGCGTGCGCGAAGTCCCCATGGACGACGACGCCGTGCTGACCGACCTCGACACAGAAGAAGCACTGGCCGACGCCCTGGTCAAGCGCGGGTGACGGCCGCTATTTCACCCCCCGCAGCCAAGCCCCGAGAAGGGCGCGTTCCTCCGTCTGCATGTTGGTGACGTTGCCGAGAGGCATGGTCTGGGTCCGGACCGCCTGACGGTCGATCAAGGCCGCCCAGCGCCGGATCTCGTCGGCTGTTTCCAGCTTCACGTCGTTGGGCGGGGCGGAAAACCCGTCGTAGCTCGGCTTGGCGGCATGGCAGGCCACGCAACGCGCCTGCACGATCGCCTGCACGACGGCGATGGGGACGACCTCGCCGTCGCCGTCCTGGACCGATGCTTGACTGGTCGTCGGAGCGGACGCGGTGTCCGCCGTCCCGTTGACTGCGGCAACGCTGACGATGACCGCTAACGCAATACCGGCGGCAGGCAGCATCCATGCCTGGGCCTGTCCGGTATGGCGCAGCACGAAGACTTGCCGGACCGCGGCGCCCAGGGCGGTCAGTGCCAGCAGCACGGCCCAGTTCCACGGATGTCCGGTCACCACAGGATAGTGGTTGGAGATCATCAGGAACAAAACGGGCAAGGTGAAATAGGTGTTGTGCACGCTGCGCTGCTTGCCGGCTCGGCCGTAGCGCGGATCCGGCGTTTCGCCGCGCAGCATCTGGTCCACTGTCCGCCTTTGGTTGGGGATGATGACGACAAAGACGTTGGCGACCATGATCGTCCCCATCGCCGCCCCGACGTGGAGGAAGGCCGCCCGCCCGGACAGAAGATGGCACAATCCATAGGCAAGCACGGCGATCAGCACCGTCACCGCCACGGCGAGCAGACGGTCATCGCGCCCCAGCGGCGAACGGCACATCAGGTCGTAGACGACCCACGACCCCACCAGCGACCCGACCCCGATGCCGACGGCGGCCAATGGCGAAAACGTGCTTCCCGGCGGCAGCATGTAAATGCCCGCCGCAAGGTAATAGACCAGGATCAGCAGCGAGATGCCGGACAACCAGGTGGAATAGGCTTCCCATTTGAACCAGTGCAGGTTCTCAGGCAGGTTCGTCGGCGCGACCTTGTATTTGCGGGCGTTGTAAAACCCACCGCCGTGAACCATCCACACATCGCCCTGAAGGCGCTTTTGCTCCGGATCTTCCGGCACGGGTTCCAGGCTGTTGTCCTGCCACACGAAATAGAACGAAGCCCCGATCCACGAGATGCCGACGATCAGGTGAATCCAGCGGGCGATCAGGCGCAGCCATTCGAGATCATTGCCATCCATCAACCATCAGCTCCCGCGGTAGGTCGAATAGGCCCACGGTGAAACCAGCAACGGGACATGATAGTGGGATTCGGGATTGGCGATGGCAAAGCGCAAAGGAACTCGATCCAGAAATGGCGGGCCGTCCGTCACGTAACCGACGCGGGCGAAATAGACCCCGGTCTGGAACAGCCACTCATAAACGCCGGCCTGGAGTTCCATGCCCGCCAGGGCCGGGGCCTCCAACCGCCCGTCGGCATTGGTGACGAAATGGCCGATCGGGGTCGCGGTGCCGTCGCCAGCGACCCACGACAGCACGATCGGCAGCCCCGACGCCGGATGCCCCGATGCGGTATCCAGGACATGGGTCGTCAGACGGCCCGTCGGCGCGGGAACAACCTTTTCCAAGAGGCGCATCCAGGCGATCTTCGCGACTTCCGCCAGGGCCCGCGCCATTTCAACCGCTCGGTCGTTGTTCAACCGGCCTTCGAACCCTGCCAGAATACGTGCCTTGTCCGCGCCGCGAACGGCCATGATGAATGGAAAGTCGAACTTGGCCCGATAGGCTTCGTTGTAGGATTGGAACCGGACCATTTCGGTAGCCGTCAACCGATCCAAGCCCGCCGAAGCCTGTTCCACGGATGAATCGGCCGTCAAATCACCGGCCACGGCCGCTTTGCCGGCGAGATCGGGATGCGCGCGCAGCAAGGCCATCTGGTCTTCGTCGGACGCCTTCGCGACCGAGCCTTGCATCGCTGCGTGCAGAGCCGTCACCGATGGGAAAGGCCGCCGGTCGAAAGCATCCCGGGCGATCCAGGGCGAATGTTCGTAGACGTCACCGAAACGACTAATAAACTCGGACGGTTCCAGGGCGTTCAAAGCATCCAACGTCAAACGGTCGTCGCGATGTGCCGGGTTCGGCATTTTCAATTTCCTTCGATTTTTCGGCCTGTCGTCAATGCGAACGCCGTGCCAGACGACCAATCCACCGGGAACCAAACCTCACCCGCGCGGCGCGCCTCGAAGACGCTCTCCCCTGTCGCGTCGCTTGCCTGGACATTCATCACCGGCGCGCACGAAACGATCAATGTGGCGCGCCGTGCCCCTAACCTCAAGATGAGCGCATGCTCAGCAATTCCGCCGCGACCGCGATTGCGATCTCGGCAGGGCGTTTTCCTCCTACACCGGGAAGACCGATGGGGCAGATCACGGAATCGAGGGTTTCTTCCCCCATGCCCATCTTCCGCAGTCGCGAACGGAAACTCGCCCATTTGGTCTTGGAACCGATGAGCCCGATGGAACCCAGATCGTCTCGCGCCAGGAGCGCGTCGATGATCTCGAAATCGCGCTTGTGACTGTGGGTCATGACCCGCACGTGGGTTCCCGGCCGCAACGAGACGACTTCGGCGACGGGGTCGTCGGCGATGCGCGGGGTAGCCTTTCCAGGCAAGGGTTCACGGAGCGTATCCGGCCGCTCGTCGATCCACAGGATGTGGGTGTCCGTCCCATCCAGCATGCGCACCAGCGCGCGTCCGACATGGCCCGCCCCGAACAGGGCGAGGCGCAAGGTCGGCACCATCAGCGGCTCGAACAAAAGCGCCGCCGCGCCGCCGCAGCACTGGTCCTGTTCGATCCCGAGGGTCTGGTCTTCGAGCATCGGCTCGGTCGCGCCCTCGCGCAAAAGCCGCCGCGCCGTTTCCACCGCGAGACGTTCCAGGGTGCCGCCACCGATGGTGTCCGACTGATCTTCGCCGGTCACCACCATTTTGGTACCGGCGGGACGCGGCGTCGAGCCCTGGGCTTTCACGATGGTGACCAGGACGTGGGGTATGCCTTCGGCTTCCAGATCGACCAGGGCGCGCCGCCAGTCACCCGGGGCTCCATTTCCCGAAATCGAGAGATCGCTTCCGTTCATGGCTGTCGCCGCTCCTTTTCCGAGACGGCACGCGCCGCCGTGACGGCCCGCAGAATGCGTTCCGGCGTCGCCGGCGCGTGCAGGTCGGGAACATGGCCGCGCGGCGCCAGCGACGCGACGGCATCCCGCAAAGCCAGCCACACCGAGATCGCCAGCATCAGCGGCGGTTCGCCCACCGCCTTGGACCGGTAGACCGTCGATTCCTCGTTTGGTGCATCGGCCAGGAGTTCCACACGGAAATCACGGGGCAGATCCCTCCCGGTAGGTATCTTATAAGTGGAAGGCGCGTGGGTAAGCAACCGGCCCTCCTTGTCCCAGACCAGTTCTTCCAATGTCAGCCATCCCATACCTTGCACGAACCCGCCTTCGACCTGTCCCCGATCGATTGCGGGATTCAGGGATGTCCCGGCGTCGTGCAGAATGTCCGTGCGCAGGGGTTTCCATTCGCCTGTCAGGGTGTCGATGGCCACTTCCGACACCGCGACCCCGTGGGCATAGTAGTAGAATGGATGGCCACGCATGGTCGTTAGATCGAAATGGATTTTGGGCGTGCGGTAGTAGCCGGTCGACGACAGGGAAATCCTGGCCTTATAAGCCATCTGCACGAGTTCGGTGAAGGTCACCGCGTGATTGCCCGCGCGGATCATGCCGTCGCGGAAGGCCACATCGTCCGGTACGACGTCGAAATGCCCGGCGGCGAATTCGATCAGGCGCCCCTTGATGGTCTCGGCCGCAGCCAACGCCGCCATGCCGTTGAGGTCGGAACCCGAAGAAGCCGCGGTGGCCGACGTGTTGGGCACCTTGTCGGTATTGGTTGCCGTGATCTTGACGCGGGCCAACGGCACCGAGAAGGCCTCCGCCACTACCTGCGCGACTTTGGTAAACAGGCCCTGCCCCATCTCGGTCCCGCCGTGATTGAGGTGGATCGACCCGTCGGTGTAGATGTGGACCAGGGCACCGGCCTGATTCAGTTCGATCTTGTTGAAGGAAATCCCGAACTTGACCGGTGACAGCGCCAGGCCCTTGCGCAACACCGGATTGGACGCGTTGAAGGCGTCCACGGCACGGCGCCGCGCCTCGAAATCGGACGATACCAGGATACGGTCTATCATGGCGGGAAGGCGGAAATGTTCCACCTTCTGGTGATAGGGCGTCAGATCGCGGGTCGTTCCCGGTTGATAGAAGTTGCAGCGCCGCACGGCCAAAGGATCCAGCCCGAGACGCCGCGCGATCTGATCCATCATCGCCTCCGCGGCGATCATTCCCTGCGGCCCGCCGAATCCTCGGAACGCGGTGTTGGACTGGGTATTGGTCTTGCACGCCAAGCCGCGCAGACGGACATGCGGATAAAAATAGGCATTGTCGGCGTGACTGAGCGCCCGTGAAATGACGGCGGGTGAAAGATCGACCGACCAACCGCATCCGGCGGCCAGATCCATGTCGACGGCCAGCACCCGGCCGTCGGGCTCGACCCCGACCTTCCAACGCAGCAGGAAATCATGGCGCTTGCCAGTCACCACCATGTCGGTGTCTCGGTCCAGACGCAGTTTTACGGGTCGGCCGGTTTGCCACGCCAGAAGAGCGGCAATCCCGGCGATCATGGTCGCTTGGCTTTCCTTGCCGCCGAAGGCGCCCCCCATGCGTCGGACTTCGACGGTCACGGCGTTTTGCGGAATCCCCAGCAGGCGCGCGACAAGGTGCTGGACCTCGGACGGATGCTGGGTGGAACTGTGGATGACCATGTCCTGGTCTTCCTGGGGAATGGCCAAGGCGACCTGGGTTTCCAGATAGAAATGATCCTGGCCGCCGATCTGGAGTTCGCCTTCGATGATGATCGGCTCTCGGTCCCATTCCGTTTCGGGCGTCCCCCGACGCATCTCCACCGGATCGAGCAGCCAGTTTTCCCGCTCGTAGGCTTGGCGCAAATCCAGAATGGGTTCGAGCGGATCCCCCGCCAACCGCACCAATTTCGCGGCTCGGCGCGCCAAGCCCGGAGATTCCGCCGCCACCGCGGCGACCGGGTGACCGACGTACTCGACAACATCGTCGGGAAGCAGTTGTTCGCCGGGCACGCTGGGCGCGATGTCGTTGACGCCGGGAATGTCGGATGCGCTTACGACCGCGTGAACGCCGGGAAGAGCCAGCGCCGGACCGGCATCGATGCCCGTCAACCGGGCGTGCGCCCACGGGCTGACGACGAGACAAGCATGCAGGCAGTCGCGGGGCTCCGGCAAGTCATCCACATAACGGGCTTCTCCGGTCACGTGCTTGACCGCGCTGTCGTGCGCCGTTTCGATCCGCACCCGACGCGCGGTTGGATCCGTAACCACGGTTGGCTTATTCACGCCACGTCCTCCAAGGAGTCGAGCGTTACCGGAAGGCCTTCGGGTCCGGCGGTTTCCCACCACAAGCGTTCCATCAGATTGGCGCAGACCGTTTCGCGGTAAACGGCACTGCCGCGCGCATCGTCGATCGGCCTTACCGATCGGCGAACGGCATCCGCCGCCGCGCGCGCCGTTTTCAATGTCCACGCGCGTCCCGTCAACGCGGTTTCGACCTCGACCGCTCGAAGCGGTCGGTCCGCGACTCCGCCGAACGCGACGCGCGCACGCGTCACGACGCCATCCTCCACGTCCAAGACGAACGCCGCCGAAACGGCCGAGATATCCTGGTCGACCCGCCGCGCGACCTTATAGACGCGGATCCGCGATTCCGGCTGGGGTCTCGGAACGCGAACGCCAGCGATGATTTCGCCCGGTTCCAGAACGGTTTTACGGTAGCCGATGATGAAATCCTCGACCGGAATGATCCGCCGCCCCCGTCGCGACACGGTTTCGACCGAAGCGCCGAGCGCGATGAGAGACGGCATGGAATCCCCGATGGGCGAGGCGTTGCCGATATTGCCGCCGATCGTCCCCATGGCGCGGATCTGCGCCGCACCGATCCGCCGGATCATGTCTCCGAACGCGGGTGCGAGGTCGGATATCGCGTCCAAAGCCTCGGCATAGGAAACGGCGGCGCCGATCACCGTTTCCCCGTCGGTACGCGAAATCGCGTGCAATTCGGGAATCCGTGCGAGAGAAAGGATGCAAGCGGGCTCTTCGCATTTCTTGGTAATCCGAAGACCGAGATCGGTCCCTCCCGCCAGGATCCAGGCGTCGGGCCGTTCCTCCAGAACCGCAAGCGCCTGGTCGAGGGAATGGGGTGCAACGAAACGGCTTCCGCACGCGCCGTAGTTCAAGGGTTCCGCGCAATCGTCGCGGAGCGCCGCCGCGACGGCGGCCTCTTCGGGCGAGGCATCGACCACGGGAAGAGCGCTCGCGGCTTCGAGAATCGGACGGTACCCGGTGCAGCGGCAAAGGTTTCCCGCGATCGCATCAAGGATCGTCTCGTCGTCCCTTTCCCGCTGCCGGGAAAGAGCGGCCAGGGAAACGGCGAACCCGGGGGAACAATAGCCGCACTGGGTGCCGTGGCTTCCGGCCAGTAAATCCTGCGCCGGATGCAATGTGCCATCGGCCCCGGCCAAACCCTCGGCCGTTACGACGGCCCGGCCATCCACTTGCGGCAGCATGATGATACAGGAATTCACCGCCCGCCATTTCAGGGCACCGTCCCGGTCGGGTGTCCCGAACAGAACGGAACAGGCGCCGCAGTCGCCTTCGGCGCACCCTTCCTTGACGGCGGTCAGGCCTTCGGCGCGCAGCCAGTCCAGTAACGTCGTGTGAGGCGCGACGCCGTCAACGCGGCGTGGCCGCCCGTTCAGGTAAAATCGAATGTCCGTCCGCATGGAAAACCTGCTCCTGGCGCTCGTCGTATGCCGAGCCGAGACTTTCTCGAATTCGTAAACAAACTCGTGATTTTTGGTCAGAAATCGTTCTCGGTCAAACCGATTTCGAGCAAAATCTTCGGTTGTCCGGCGGATCCGTCTGCGACCACTCGACAGCTACGGCCAAACATCGAGCAATCCGGAGCTCGGCAGTCGGCGCGATTTACTTTTTTGAGGCAAGATCGGGTTGCGTACCGTACGTCTTGAATCCCTCTATGATTACTGCCATTTCCGCGTCGTCGAGAAGGACCGGCGCAACGTTCGGCGCCATATGGCAGTACTGCTTGGCAAGCGTTTCCACTTCCACCGCCAGTGAAAGCGCGGTCTTTAAATTCTTTCCGATGGCGATCAATCCGTGGTTGGCCAATAGGCAGGCTTTTCGTCCATCCAACGCCTTCAACGCCTCGTCCGAAAGGGCTTGAGTGCCATAGGTGGCGTAATCCGCACACCGGATATCCGTGCCACCCGCCACGGCAATCATGTAGTGGAAGGCGGGTATTGATCGCCTTTGGCAGGCCAAAATGGTCGAATATAGGGAGTGGGAATGCAAAACCGCGCCAGCATCGGGACGCTCCCGAAGAATGTCGCAATGAAACCGCCATTCCGACGACGGCCTGCAATTCCCCTGGTATTTACCATCGAAATCCATTGGCACGATCTGATCCGGCGACAGGTCGTCGTAGGCGATGCCGCTGGGCGTAATCAGAAGACCGTCGCCGAAACGCACACTGAGATTGCCGGAAGTGCCCTGGTTCAAACCCGATCGATTCATGGCGCGCGCCGTCTCGACAATCTGCTCGCGCACGGTCTGTTCGTCGGTGCCAACGGTCATTGTCGTGTTCATGACGCATCCATCCCATAAATAGATTGATACCGGAAGATGGTGCATCGTCCGGCATCAAAATCCAAGGCGCATTCGGGTTGCGGGCGGGATGGAGAACGGCGACTTCGCGGAGAGGAGCGGAAACACCGAATGTCGGGTATGCTGGCCGATAGCGTTGGTTAAAACGTACGAGGGAGGAAAAACATGCATGACAAACGAATCCGCCTGGGCATGGTCGGCGGCGGACAAGGTGCGTTCATCGGGCCGGTCCACCGCGTAGCCGCGCTCATGGAAGGCCATTTTGAACTGGTGGCCGGGGCTCTTTCCGCGAATCCCGAAAAGGCCGCCGCATCGGGACGGGAACTGGATCTTGCCCCGGATCGCACCTACGGATCGTTTGCGGACATGGCGCGACGGGAAGCGCGCCTGAAACACGGGATCGAGGCCGTGGCCATCGTCACACCCAACCATCTTCATCTTGGCCCGGCCCGGGAGTTCCTGAAACGCGGTATTCATGTCATCTGCGACAAGCCCCTCTGCACGTCCCTAGCCGAAGCCCGGAAGTTCGTCGACGTGGTCGAAAAGTCCGGCGCGGTCTTCGTGTTGACCCATACCTATGCCGGCTACCCCATGGTCCGCCACGCGCGCGCGATGGTCGAGGCGGGGGATCTTGGGGAAATCCGCATCGTCCAAGTGGAGTATCCCCAGGACTGGCTGGCCGAAAAGATCGAGGACTCAGGCCACAAGCAAGCCGAGTGGCGCATGGATCCCACGCGGTCGGGTATCGCCGGATGCCTTGCCGACATCGGAACCCACGCCTACCACCTTGTCCGGTTCGTGTCCGGGCTCAAGACCGAAGGTGTGTGCGCCGACCTCGCACGGTTCGTTCCCGGCCGGCAACTCGATGACAATGCCCACGTCCTGTTGCGTTTCGAGGGCGGCGCCAAGGGTATGCTGTGGGCGAGCCAGATCGCGACTGGACAGCAAAACGGCCTGCGGCTGCGCCTTTTCGGCACAAAAGGCAGTATTGAATGGGCGCAGGAGGATCCGAACGACTTATGGTTCTCGCCCTATCTCCAATCCAAGCGCCGGATCACCCGCGGCGGTCCCGAATGCGGAACCGCCGCATCCCGAATGAGCCGGTTCCCCTCCGGCCATCCCGAGGGCTACCTGGAAGCCTTTGCCAACATCTATGCCGAGGCCGCGGAGGCTATTCGCGCAGCAAGGTCCGGCATCGCTCCCGCCCCCGACGTCCTGTATCCGACCATTTATGACGGATTGGAGGGCATGGCGTTCGTCGACGCCTGCGTGCGATCGGATTCGGGCGGCGGGCGCTGGATGGCCTTAAGGAGCTAGATTCGACCGCCGTCGATGGTGAATTCCTGCGCCGTGCACATCCGGCTGTCGTCGGCCGCAAGGAAGAGCACCAGCCTGGCAACGTCGGCGGGATGAATCAGTTCCTTGAGGCACTGCTGTTCCAGAGAGACGCGCTTGGTCGCTTCGTCTATCCACAACGCGAGTTGCCGTTCGGTGACGATCAGACCCGGCAGGACGGCGTTGACCCGCACGCCCGCCGGGCCGAACTCGCGCGCCAAGCTTTTCGTCAGACCGACAATTCCCGCCTTCGCCGTTTCGTAGGCCACCAGATTTTCGACCTTCAATTTCCAGGCAATGGAACTGAAATTGATGATCGAACCGCCCCCGGCATCGCGCATGCCTGGAAACACCGCCTGAGTCGCGAAAAACTGGTGGTCGAGATTCACCGCCAGCCGGTTGCGCCAATAGGCGGGTTCGACGTCCATGACTGCGTGACGGTCGTCGTTCGCCGCGTTGTTGACCAGTACACGGAAAGGGCCAAACTCCCGCTGCGCCTTGGCAATCGCGTCGCGAAGGGCCGCGATGTCGGTCAAATCGCAGTGGAAAAATCGGGGCGCCGGGTCCGCCTTGGCATTGAGCGCAGCCGCCAGGGTTTCGGAGGCCTCTCGGTTGATATCGAGGAAGGCTACGCGCGCGCCTTGGGCGTGGAAGTGTTCGACCAGCGCCGCCCCGATGCCGGATCCGCCACCCGAAATCAGGACGGCGCGGTCCTTCAAACTCGGATATCGGGTCTGTTCCATGGTCTCTCCCCCCTATTGCGCGCGACCCCGGGACATCAGTGAAAACCCTTGAGATCGTCGTCGTCTTCGTCTTCGGGCAGCTTGCCGAGAATGATCATACCAAGGACTTGATCCTTCGTGACCTCCGAAGTTCGTCGCGTCCCGACCTGTTTTCCGTTTTTCATGACCGTCACGCGATCGGCAAGGTCGAAGACGTCGTGAATGTCGTGGCTGATCAGGAAAATTCCGATGCCTTCCGATTTCAGTTGCTTGACCAGTTCTCCAACCATCGCGGTTTCCTGGGGTCCGAGTGCCGCCGTCGGTTCGTCCATGATCAGGATCTTGGCGTTGAAATGGATCGCCCGGGCAATCGCCACCGATTGTCGCTGGCCGCCGGACATGGTTCGAACCGGATCCTTGATGTTCAGGAAGTTCGGATTGAGGCGATGGATGACCTTTCGGGCCTCGCTTTCCATCGCGTCGTCATCGAGGGTTCCGTATTTGGTGACAAGTTCGCGTCCCAAAAACAGGTTGGCCGGCGCGTCGAGATTGTCCGCCAAGGCCAGGGTCTGGTAGATGGTCTCGATCCCCAACGCCTGGGCGTCCCTGGGGGAGTGGATCTCCGCTTTCTCGCCGTTGATGAAAATATCGCCCTCGTCCCGGGAATAGGCGCCGGACAGGATTTTCATCAACACCGTCTTACCGGCGCCGTTGTGGCCGAGGACGCCGACGACTTCGCCGGGATAGACATCGACCGATACGCCGTTTACCGCGTGGATGCCACCGAACCGCTTGTGAATGCCGCGCATTTCGACCAGGGGTGTTTTGCTCATCTCATGTGCTCCCTTCGTCCGTCAACGGCGCTTGCGGTACATGGTGTCGAGCCAGACGGCGGCGATCAGAACCAAGCCGATAATCACCTGCCGCATGGCGCTGGAAACGCCAAGCAAAACCATGCCGTTCTCCAAGCTCTGCATCACCACGGCCCCCAGAATGGCCCCCGTGACGGTTCCGATGCCACCGGCCAAGGACGTGCCGCCAATAACCGCCGCCGCGATGACGCTGAGTTCCGCCAGTTGGCCCATGGAGTTGGCGCCCGCGTTGAGCCGCGCGGTCGTGATCACCGCCGCGACCGCGCACAAAACGCCCATGACCACGAACACCATCAAGGTCGTGCGGCGGACGTCGATACCGGAAAGCTCGGCCGCTTCGGGGTTGCCCCCCATGGCGAAGACGTAGCGGCCGAACTTCGTCGCCTTGGCCACGAACCCCATGACGGCGACGACCACGATCAGGATCAGGACCGGAACCGGAATACCGCGTGCGATTTCGGTTCGCGGCTTGTTGTAGGAATTCATCACCAGTACGAAACCGACGATCACGGCGGCAGCCAGCACGATCAGGGTTATTTCCGCCCACATCGGCTTGACCGGAAAGCCGTATTTCTCCCGCTTTCGGCGTCCGTTCAGCATGGAGAAAACGACAAGGGCGATGGCGACGAGTCCCAGCACCCAACTCCATGTCTCGCCGATCGAACCGTTGATGCCGCCGCCCAGGACCTGATAGGTCACATCCATCGGCGCCACCGTACGGCCGGTCGTGATCAGCCACGCGCCGCCCCGGAACATCAGCAATCCGGCCAGGGTCACCACGAATGCCGGCACGCCGCGATAGGCGATCCAATACCCCTGCCAGCAGCCGATCGCCGCGCCGAGAACAAGCCCGATCACGATCGTCAGCGGCCAGTTCCAAGCGGCACCGATGGGAAAGATTTCCACCTGGAAAGTGGCTATCACCATGCCGGTGGTTCCCAGAACCGACCCCACCGACAGATCGATGTGGCGGGCGACGATGACGAAGACCATCCCCGTCGCCATGATTCCGACGACCGTGCTTTGAACCGCCAGATTATAGAGGTTGCGCGGCGTCAGGAAGATCCCGTTGGTCAGAAGCTCTAGGACGAGCCAGATGATCAGCAAAGCGCCGATCATGGCAAGCATCCGGGTATCGACCCCGAACGTCGTTTCCGTCCATTGAACGAGTCCCTTGATTCCGGGATGCGCGGGTCTGCCGGTTGCCGTTGTTTTGTTCATTGCCGAAATCTCGTGTTCTGACGGTGCCTACTCGCCGATCTCGTCTTCGTCGCGACACGAAGGGGCCGATCGGCCGGTTCCGTACCGAAAAGGGTGACGGGCGGCTTTTCGCCGATACCAGCGGCGGAGCAGCCGCCCGTCGCCGACACCTACTTGCAGGCCGCGGGAACGTTTCCGCTCACGCCCTGGCAAACCACTTCCTTCTTCACCCAACCCGCGTCGATTACAACGTTCAGGTTATCGAAGGTGATCGGAATCGGGGTCAGAAGCACGGAATGCATGGGAACATGCTTCGGGCCATCCTTGAAGATCACGTGGCCTTCGATCGCGTCCATCGGCGTGCCTTTGGCCAAATCTATAGCGATCTTCGCCGCTTCTTTGCCGAGTTCGCGCGCATCTTTCCACACGCTGACGGTCTGGAGACCCCGCGCCACGCGGTTGAGCGCCGCATGATCGCCATCCTGTCCGGAAACGGGAATGCCTTCCATGCCTTGCGCGGTCAGAGCCGCGACGACGCCGCCGGCGGTGCCGTCGTTGGACGCCACGACCGCATCAACCTTGTTGTTGTTGGCAGTCAGGATCTGTTCCATGTTCGACTGTGCCACTTCCGGCTTCCAGCCATCGGTGTATTGTTCGCCGACGACCTTGATGTCGCCCTTGTCGATGGCCGCTTTCAGGACTTCAAGCTGCCCAGAATGCAGAAAATCCGCGTTCGGATCAGCCGCATACCCCTTGATGAAGACGAAATTGCCCTTCGGCTGCTTCTTGTAGACTTCACGGGCCTGAATTCGGCCGACTTCCTTGTTGTCGAACGTGAGATAGAAAACGTCCGGGTCTTCGATCAGGCGGTCGTAGCCGACCACGGGAATCCCCTCGGCCTTCGCCTTGGCAACGGCCGGCAAAACCGCAGCCGAATCCCAAGCCAAGACAATCAGGGCATCCGCCCCACGGGTGATCAGACTTTCAACGTCGGCGATCTGCTTTTCGTTCGAGCCCTGGGCATCGGCGCTGATGTACTCCGCGCCCAGCTTTTCGATCATGCCCTTCATGGCGGCTTCGTCGGTTTTCCATCGTTCTTCCTGGAAGTTCGCCCAACTGACGCCGATAACGAGATCGGCCGCCGAGGCGGCGCCCGCAGCCACGGCACCCATGGCCAAGCCGAGGGTTAAGGCGGTGAGACTTTTGCGTATCATGGTTCCTCTCCTGATTTCGAAATAGAAACGGCGTTCTTCCGGGTTTCTCCCGGTTGTTTGACCCTTGGCGGATTGCTTCCGCGTCGTCATACGGGGTTCATCCTCGAACAAGACCGAATGCCCCCCACAACATCCTTTCGTCGCTTTCCCGCGCGCCACCGACCGGGTACGCCATCAATTGAGCGCGTTCCCTTCCTCGGGTGGCAGCCAAAGCTGGGCCGTGGTGTCGCCGCGCGTGATCCGGGCAAACTGGTTGGTGTAAAGGCGATACCAGTCGCTCCATTCGCCATCCGGCCATTGCACACGGACGCGTGCTCGTTCCGCGGTTCCGACGCCGAAATGAATCCATCCCGCATGTCCACCGGCATGTCCGCCACCGATCGTGATCTCCCGTCGCAGGGTCCGGGTTCCGATACGGACCTCGACCCACGAACCGATCGCATCACGGTTGGAGCCGCCCTGACGCAAGCGCAACTGAAGCCAATTGCCCATCGGTGCCGGACGTTCCGCGGAACCGGAACCGACATTTCGCCAGACCTCGACATTCGCGCGGCGGTTCACCACCACCAAATCGGGCAGGCCATCAACGTTGAAATCGCCCAGCGACGCGCCCCTGGAACGCTCGAACGACACAATCCCCGCCGATTCGCCCGCATCGACGAACGCGTGATCGGGTGTGCCGATCAAAAGATTGTTCGGATCGCGGGCGGCAAAATCCTTCATCGCCTCGACGTTGCCCTTGGCGATGAAGAGATCGATGAACGAGTCGTTATTCACGTCGCGGAATTCGGCATGCCATGCGGTCGACGGCAGAACGTCCCCGCCCGTATAGGGCCGGTGGGCCGTAAGCCCCCATTGCCGAGCGGCGTCGTCATAGGTCGCCTTTTTCCTGTCCTTCGACAGGACGCGCAGCTTGTTGTCCCCCATGCTGGTCAGGAAATAATCGGGATAACCGTCGTCATCGAGATCGAAGGTGGCGATCCCCATGCCCCAGATGGTCAACCTGCGCCAGCCTTCCCGGCGTCCGAACAATCGTGATGTTCCCTTGGCTGGGATGCGCCACATCTGTTCCTGTCCGCCGCGATAGTATTGGCGATCGTTGGATAGCCGGAGATCCCGGTCTCCGTTGCGGTTCCAGTCGGTGAACAGGGCGGACAACGCGCAGTATCCGGGTTTCAAAGCCACCGGCGGCTGGTAGCCGCCGTCATCAGCGGGGCGGAAAAGGTCATTGTCGTGGCACGTCCCGAAAGGCGCCCCGGGTTGATTGCGATCGACGTAGTTCGCAAACACCAGGGTCGGAAGGGTTTGGTTGCCATCCCAACGTGCGGCAAAGCCGGTCGTCCAGGCTTCGCCGCCGTCCACCTTCCAAGCCTCGTTTGCCCGTTCGAACCGGCAGTCGCCGAGCCCGCGCAACATCACATTTTCGCCGACCCGGAGCACCGCCAGATCGGTCACGCCGTCGCCGTCTATGTCGATCGGATAGGCCCCCGTAACATCGGGCAGATCGGTTTCGGGCGCCGATACCCGGCTGAACTTCAAGGTTCCGCCCGGAAGGCTCTCGTTTCGAAACAGTCCCGCCGTCCGTGTGCCGCCCGCGATGTACAGATCCGGTTTCAAATCCGCATCGCAATCGAACGTGGCGATACCGCCACCCACAAAAAACTCCCATCCGCCGTCATAAACCTGGGCGACGCCCGATCCGACCGTTTCGTTGGCGTAGTGCGGCGGTTCCATGGCACCGACGGTAGAGCCCACCAGAACCAAAAGCGCCGGAAGGAAGGCGGAACGTTTCATCGCGCGCCCTCCGGGACGATACGCATCGTCAGCAGAAAAGCCACGATCCGGCGCTGATCGTCGATGGGAAGCGCCTCAAAGGCACGGCGCGATTCCGTGGCCTCGCCGCCGTGGTGACCGATCGCCTCCGCAATGGTCGTGACGTCGCCGCGATGGCCATAGGGCGCCGTCGAACCCAGCCCCCACAGGCGCGGCGTCAGGAATTCATCCCGGTTCACGAAACGTTGGCTCAGCAGTTCATTCGCAAAATAGGGGCGTTCGTCGTCGGCAATCCTGTGGCGTTTCAGATCCGAATACAGGGGAATCCAATACCGGCCGTCATCGTCACGTCGGAATCCGGCCTTTTCCGCCATGTCGCCAAGATCGATGGCCAACGGCTGCGGCACATCCGCTTCGCGCAGGTTGCCTGCCGGGTTGTAGGGATTGGGCTCGGTAAAAACGGCCGATTCCAGTGGAAGCGCCGAGACATGGCAGGTTTCGCACCCGACGTGGTCGAAGAGGGTTTCTCCACGCGAAACCGCCGCTCGGTGTTCCTCCCTCTCGGGTACCGTCCGTGACGGCGGCGGCAACGTCGCCTGGAAGAGCGTCAACGCCGTGACGTCTCCGGTCCCGGCTTCATTGGATACGTTATCCCGGTCGAAGTCGTTGGTTCCGGTATGGCGCGCGCCGAATCGTTCATCCGCCTGGATGCCGTGATGCGCGTTCAAGGCATTGACCGTGAACTGGCGCAGCGACGTGAACACACCTTTCTGGCTGAACGGACGGACAATCAGATCCTGATCCACGCCTTGCAGTTCGGAAACGTCGACGAACCCATCCGGATTCAGGGTCAGGCGGCCGAACGCCACGCCCTTGCTCGTCAGATCGACGGTCACCGAGGTTCCGATGGATCTCGCCCTCGCGCTTCCATCGGATCGTTGGCGCCGAAGGTCCGTGGTCATTTCCCGTGCCAAAAGCTCGACAAATCCCCCCCCCTGGAGGGCGGGCGTTCCACGTTCGTTGGAAAACTGTGGATCGACGGTATCGAAGTCGGCGTCGCTGAACCCTTCGGATACGAAGGCGTTCGAAACGAATTCTCCGGCGCCGCCCGTCACCGGATCGTTGTGACATCCCCGGCAGGCATTGGAATCGGCACCGGCGGTACGGAACAGCAAGGGAAGCGATCCGGTTTCTTCCGGCGTGGGGATGATCGCGCCGGTCGCGCCGGGACGCCCAGCACCCTCCGCCTTGGTGAATTTGGCCTCGAACCAGATTCGTCCGGCTTCGACGATTCGGGATATCGGAACTTGCCCGCCGAAAACATCGTCCGCTTTCAATCTTTCGGGGATCGCCCGCTCGACGCCGAAAGGTTGGGCGAGAGTGGCCGACGACAGTGCCGCGATCGAAACGACCGCGACACCTATCGTGGACAACTCCCGCCGTCGAGTGGACATGGTCGCACCTCCACCAACCTAGAGGTACCGGGAGACCAGATTTTCAAGCGCTTCCTGGCGACCAGAGCGCGGTTCTGGCTCACGATCGCCATCAAGGACGTAATCCGACAACGACGCCAAGGAGGCGGAACCCTCTATCGTCTTGCGGCCGATATCGTCGTCCCAACCCGCGTAGCGCGAATCGACATGCGCCTGCAATTTGCCGTCCTCGATCATGCGGGCCGCGATCAACAGCGCGCGGGCGCAGGTATCCATGCCTCCGATGTGCGCGTGGAACAGGTCGCTCGGATCGAAGGACTGCCGACGCACCTTGGCGTCGAAATTGAAGCCGCCGGTGTTGAATCCCCCCATCCGGAGAATTTCGTAGATGGCCAGCGCCACTTCCTGCACGTTGTTCGGGAACTGGTCGGTGTCCCAGCCGAGCAGAAGATCTCCGCGATTGATGTCGATACTGCCCAACAGGTCGTTCGCCACCGCGTACGCCAGTTCGTGCTCGAAAGTATGCCCGGCAAGCGTGGCGTGATTGACCTCGACATTCAATTTGACCTCCGACGCCAGTCCGTATTTCAGCAGAAAGGCATGAACGGCGGCGGCGTCGAAATCGTACTGGTGCTTGGTCGGCTCCTTCGGTTTGGGCTCGACCAGGATAGTCCCGGCGAACCCGATCTTGTGCTTGTGTTCGACAACCAGCGAAAGGAACCGCCCCAACTGGTTCAGTTCGCGCTTCATATCGGTGTTTAGAAGGGTTTCGTAGCCTTCGCGCCCACCCCATAGGACGTAGTTGACGCCGCCCATGCGGTGGGTCGTCTCCAGCGCGGCCTTCACTTGGCCGGCGGCATAGGCGAAAACTTCCGGGTCGGGATTGGTGGCGGCCCCGGCCATGTAGCGCGGATGGTCAAACAGGTTGGCGGTCCCCCAAAGCAGGCGAACCCCGGTTCGCGCCATTTCCGCCATGGCCTTGTCCGCCATCCGGTCGAGGTTGGCGTTGCTTTCCCTCAAGTTCGCGCCTTCGGGCGCCATGTCGCGATCGTGAAAGCAGAAGAACGGCGCGCCGAGCTTTTCGAAGAACTCGAACGCGGCGGCCAATTTGATGTCCGCCAGTTCAAGCGGATCGCCCGCGCCCGCCCAAGGCCGGTCGAAGGTCGGTGCGCCGAACGGATCGGTTCCGCTCGAACACAGCGTATGCCAATAGGCAACGGCGAAACGGAGGTGATCCTCCATGCGTTTGCCAAGGACGATCCGATCCCTGTCGTACCAGCGGAACGCCATCGGGTTGTCGGAGTCAGGTCCCTCGAAGAGGATCGGACCGGTTGACGAGAAATACGAGCCCATGGCCAACTCCTTCCGGATCAAGTCGCTTGGCGGCGCTGAAATTCGGGGTTCAAAGCCGCGTAGAGGCGGCGGAAAACCGGCAAGCGCTCGCCGTAGAACGACGCCAGCCGCGTATCGGGTTCGACAACGTGCGCCACCGGGGGCGGAAGGCACACATCGGCCGGGTCCTCGCCGGTCACGGCCAGTCGGGCCAATCGCGCGGCCCCGAACGCCGGTCCGATCTCGCCCGCCGCATGGTAATCGAGCGGTCGTCCCAGCGCCGATGCCAGAATGCGCCCCCAAAGCCGGCTGCGGGCGCCGCCGCCAACGACGGAGACCGCGCCGATTTCCGCACCCGCGGCCAGCAAGGCATCCTGGGCATCGACAAAGGCGAACGCGACCCCTTCCAGCACAGCCTGGGCAAGACGCGCGCGATCAACATCGTGGCTCAATCCGAAAAAGACCCCCATGGCCTTCGGGTTGTTGTGAGGCGTTCTTTCCCCCGACAGATAGGGTAGGAAGATCAACTCGTTGGGCCGAACCTCCGCCGCGTCGACCTCCGCCAGAAGCGCGCCCTCGTCGGCCGCTCCGGTCAAGGCCGTCACCCAACTCAGGCACGCCGCAGCGCTGAGGATGACACTCATCTGGTGCCAGGTTCCTGGAAGGCAGTGACAAAAGGCGTGGACGGCCTGTTCGGGGTTGGGCGAAAAGGCGGCATTGGAAACGAACAGTACGCCCGAGGTGCCCAGGGACAGGAACCCCCGTCCCGGAACAACGGTTCCGACCCCGGCGGCGGCTGCCGCATTGTCGCCCGCACCGCCGGCGATCGGAATTCCCACCGGAACCCCCCACTCGTCCGCCACCGCGGCGCGAAGACGGCCCGCCTGAGCATTTCCTTCGACGAGGTCAGGCATGTGATTCCGCGTCAGATCGGTCGCGTCGAGCATGGCATCGGACCAGTCGCGGGCGGCGACGTCGAGCCACAGAGTACCCGCAGAATCCGACATGTCCGACGCATATTCCCCGGACATCCGAAGCCGAAGATAGTCCTTCGGCAGCAAAACCTTGGCAATTCGGGCGAAGATATCGGGTTCGTGCTTCGCAACCCACATCAGCTTCGGGGCGGTAAAACCCGGCATCGCCAAGTTTCCCGTAATGCGGCGTGAATTGGGTTGTTTCCGTTCCAGTTCGCCACACTCCGCGCCGGAACGGCCGTCGTTCCACAGGATCGCGGGGCGGAGAACGCCGTCGTCCCCGCCCAGGAGCGTCGCGCCGTGCATTTGACCCGACAGTCCGATCCCCTTGACGACGGCAAGCGCCGAAGCGTGATCCCGCTTCAACTGGCCGACGGCCTTGCAGGTGGCCACCCACCAGGCTTCCGGATCCTGTTCCGACCACAGGGGATGCGGTCGCCCGACATCCAACGGGGATTCTGCGGAACCGACCAGTTCCTGCGCGTCATCGACCAGAACGATCTTTACCCCGGACGTACCGAGATCGATTCCGAGATACATGGCTTGATGGACCTTCCTCCTCATGGTGCCCACGGTCGTAGTCGCCGCTTTATCAGGCCCTTTCCGCCCATGGTCGCGCGAATACGCCCATGGCCTCGGATCGGAACGCCTGTGCACTCCATACAAAAATGATGTCTCTTCGTCATTAACCTGTCAACAAATTCCTCAAAATCCATCAATTTCAAGCCGGATTTTACCGACATAATGCATACAAAACAATTAATTTGAATAATAATATTCATATATGCCATTTTATTGGATATTTTGGCTCTAATATCGCCTCATTCCGCCTAATTTTGTCAGTGTCGTTATGGAAGGGCTTGCCGACTCCGTCGACCTGACATAGCATAATGATGTAAACACGTCATAAACAGGCGATGCGGTCTTTCCCAACTCGCCGTCGCTGGCACGGTGCGGAGGTTTTGGTTCGTGAAAAAGCAGAAGGTGCGCCTGGTCGATGTCGCTCGCGAAGCCAACGTCAGCTTGGCCACCGTCGACCGTACGGTTAACGGGCGGTCCGGTGTTCGCAAAGACACGGCGGAACGGATCTGGGAAGCCTATCGTCGACTCGAAGAGGTCGTCGATACGTCGCCAGCCCGTTCGGGATGGCATTCACCGTTGCGATTTGATTTCGTCATGCCGCCGGGGCCCAATACCTTCATGCGGATGCTCGACGAATCGATCATCGCAGCCCGCGATGGGTTGGCGCGATTCGGAGTCAGCGTCGAACTCCATCATGTCGAAGGCTTCAACGTGCCCCTGCTCGCCGATGCCATCAAGCGGGTCCGCAAGGGATCGGACGGAATCGTCGTCAAGGCGCTTGAGAACCCGATCGTCCGCGAAGTCGTCAACGAAACGACGGAAATGGGGATCCCCGTCGTCACCCTGGTATCCGATTTGACGAATACCCGCCGGGTCCGGTTCGTCGGCATCGACAACCGGGCGGCGGGGCGCACCGCCGGCTACCTCATGGGGCGTTTCTCGGGAAACCGCTCCGGTCCCGTGGCGCTTCTCGCCGGCAGCATCGCGCTCAGCTACCGCGATCACCAGGAGCGCGAATTTGGCTTTCGTGACGCCGTCGCGGAACAATTTCCCGGGCTCGATATCGTCGCGCGGGAGGAAATTCAGGACGATTCGGAACGTGCCCACGCCGTGACGCTCCAACTTCTGGCGCAATACCCCGACCTCTTGGGCATCTACAACATCGGTGGTGGCGCGCGCGGCGTCGGGCAGGCCCTGAAGGACGCGGGACGCGGCGACCGCGTCATCTTCGTCGGGCATGAACTGACCCGCTTCTCGCGCCAGTACCTGATCGACGGCACCATGGACGCCGTCATCAATCAGGACGTCACCCACGAAACGTCGGAAGCCCTTCGCATCCTGCTCGAACACCACCGCCGGCACACGCCGACTCCGCCTCTGGGCCGTCCGCGCGTCGAGGTCTTCGTGCGCGAAAACCTGCCCTGAGCGACCGCTCTATACCCAGCCCCCGTCGACAATGAATTCCTGCGCCGATATCATGCGGCTGTCGTCGGATGCCAGGAACAACACCATGCGGGAGACATCCGGCGGATAGACCTTGTCCTTCAGGCACTGTTTTTCGGCAATTTCACGTTCGCCTTCCGGGGTCATCCACATGTCCAACTGGCGCTGGGTCATCACCCAGCCCGGCATCATGAGATTGACGCGGATATTGTCCGGGCCAAGAGCACGGGCCAACGACCGGGTAAGGCCGTAAATTCCCGCCTTGGCCGCGCTGTAACCGGGCATGCCGCCTTCGCCCCGGTAATAGGTGAACGACCCGATGTTGACGATCGAACCGCCGCCCGCCGATTTCATGGAATCGACAACCGCTTGGGACGCAAAGAAATAGTGGCGCAGATTGATCGCCATTCTCTCGTCCCAATACTCGACCGTCACGTCCTCGATCCGGTGCCGGGTATCGCTGGCCGCGCTGTTGACCAGCACGGTGATCGGGCCGAGTTCGTCGATCGTTTTTCGAATGGCTACCTGCAGCGCCGGAATGTCGTGCAGATCGCATTCGATGAACGTCGGTTTCGGATCGCCTTGCGCCGCGATGCGCTCGCAAAGAGCCCGACCTTCGTCGACCTTGACGTCCACGAAGGCAACTTTGGCGCCTTGAGCACAGAAATGTTCGACGATACTTTCCGCGATCCCGCTTGCGCCGCCGGTCACGAAAACGACTCGGTCGCGCAGGCTCGGATAGGTCGCATAGTGAGTCATTTGGAAAGCCCCCCTGGCCGTTCATCGGGCCGGGGCAAGGATTGCATACGCCTTGCGCCGCCGCCCGTTCAGTGTTCGGACATGAAGTCACGATACTTCATGTCATCCTTCATGATGTGGTTGGTCAGCCAGCTTTCAAGGAAATGATTGACCATGTCGCCGATCTGGAACGGGCTTTCGGCAGCGCGGCGATAAGTCGTCTTGACGGTTTCCAGCCATTCGACGAACGCCCGATGCTTCTTTACGTGTTCGTCGAAATCGGGATAGTTCATGGATTTCATCAGCATCTCTTCGCGGGCGAAATGCTCGGCGGCATAATCTTCCAGCCGTCCGATGATTTCAGCCAGATAGCCGTCGGTCAGGTTGGCGTTTTCGAGTTCCCGGATGAGATCGAACAGCCCCTTGTGATCGGCATCGATCGCGGCATCGCCAACGCTGTATTTGTCGTTCCATTCGAAAAAGCTCATGACGGCAACCCTAAAGCAGCCCCAGGGCGAGCGAAGGAAACAGGATCAACAGTCCCAAGCGCACGATATCCGAAATCACGAACGGCACCACGCCCTTGAAAATGTCCTTGATCGGGACTTCGGGCGCCGCCGTCTTGATGACAAAGACGTTCATGCCGACCGGCGGCGTGATCAAGCCCAACTCCACGGTGATGACGGTCACGATACCGAACCAGACCGGATCGAAACCTGCCGTCTCGACCAGCGGATAGATGACCGGCACCGTCAGAAGCAGCATGGCGATGCTGTCCATGACGCACCCCAACAACACATACAGCAACAGGATGCATGCCAGAACAACATAGGGCGCCAGCCCCAAACCGTCGACGTATTCCACGATCGAGAACGAGATGCGGGATACCGACAGGAAGTAGCCGAAGATTTCGGCGCCGATGATCATGAAAAAGATCATCGCCGACATGAACAGCGTTTCCTCGATCGACTCCCAGAATTGCCTGAAGTTCATCCCCCGGACCACGGCGATGACGAAAGTCCCGGCGGCCCCCACGGCCGCGGCTTCCGTCGGAGTGAAGAAGCCCGCATAGATGCCGCCGATGATGAACAGGAAGATGCCGCCAAAGGGAATCAACCCCTTCAAACCGATGATTTTTTGTCGCAGGGTCGTGCTTTCGCCGGGTCGCGCGAGATCGGGATGCAGCGCGACGTTCACCGCAATGGCGACGCAATACAGCACCAATCCCAGAATCCCGGGCACGATCCCGGCGATGAACATATCGCCGACCGACTGCTCGGTGATCAGGGCATAAAGAAGCAGAGCAATCGACGGCGGAATCATGATCCCCAGCGTTCCGCCGGCCGCCAACGTTCCGGTCGCCAGCGACGGCGAATAGCCGTTCTTGCGCATTTCGGGCAAAGCGACCCGCGCCATGCTCGCCGCCGTCGCCAGCGAGGAACCCGATATCGCGGAAAAAACGCCGCACGATGTCACGGCAGCCAAGGCCATGCCGCCCCGCCATCCGCCGAACAGCGTTCGAGCGCCGGAAAACAGTTCCGCCGACATGCGCGCCTTGCCGGCAAAAACGCCCATCAGGATGAATCCGGGGATCGGGCTGAAGGAATAATTGCTCAAGGTTTCAAAGGGGCCGCTTTCCAGGATGGCGAACGCGGGCCCGAATGCGACGATCAAGCCGAACCCCACGAAACCCGTCGCCGCCATGGCCAGCGCGACCGGACAACGCAACGCGATCAGCGCCAGCATGCCGCCGATGCAGAGATAACCGATCACCGCCGCGCTCAAAACCGCCTCCCCGCCCGAAGGAGTTGCTCGATCCCGACCAACACCCCCCGAAAAACCAGAATCGTCGCCGCGAAACCGGCGACCCCATAAAAGAACGACATCGGGATGAGAAGATCCTGCGTGGTCTCACCGGTCTGGGCGACCCGATCCGCCGCCTCGACGAACCGGATGGCCATCCCCAACCCCAAAAGACCGAAACCGATGATGTAGATCCCGCCCAGGATGGCCTTGGCCCGCTCGTTCAGTCCTTCGGTGAACAAGTCGACCACGACTTGCCCCCGGCTGACCGAATAGGGCAGCGCGAAGAGGATCATGAACAGAAGTCCGTAGCTGACGATTTCGATACCGCCACGAAACGTCAGATCCACGGCACCGGCCGTGGCGCCGAATACCGTGCGAGTCACGATATCCAGCAACACGGTCACGATCATGACAATCAGAAAGACGCCGCTCGCCCAATGCATCGCGAGAGCCAATCGACGTACGGCGCCCATGGTCCTTTTCAACATGACCTGCTCCGAGCCCCTCGAAGAGGAAGCATTATTCCCCTACTTGCAGGTCTTGGAAAGTTCGAGTGCCCGCGCGTAGACCTTGCGCGCCGGCAAGCCCTTCTTTTCAAGGTCGGCCAGATAGGATTCCACCGACCCCGCGAGAACCGATTTCCATTCCGGATTTTCGATGCCGCCTTCGACGGTGTAGATTTCGTGCCCGTCCTTTTCGGCGACCGCCCTTCCCTTGACATCGAGAGAATCGAAGATCTTGCCGGCCTTGGTCGTCCATTCCATCCCGGAATTGTGGTCGATCACCTTTTTGAGATCGTCCGAAAGGCCGTCGTAGACGCCCTTATTCATGGTGACGAGGAACGACAAGGTGTAAAGGCCGCCGACTTCCGTATGCTTATTGGCCAATTCGAGAAGCCTGAACGTGTACGCACCTTCCCACGGAAGCGAAACGCCATCGATCACGCCGCGCTGCATCGACTGGTAGGATTCCGGCGCAGGCATGCCCACGGGCTGCGCACCCAATTGTTCCAGAAGCTGCCCCACCACGGTTGTCGGACGGCGGATACGCAACCCGGCGAAGTCCTCCGGCGACTTTATCAGTTTGTCCTTGGTATGGATCAGGCCGGGACCGTGGGTAAAGAGGAACAGCGGCTTGCTGTCTTCGTATTCGCTGGATATCAAGCCTTCCTGATACAGAGTCTGGATCATGCAGGATCCCTGCGGCGCACTGCTCACCAAACCCGGCAATTCGACGACCTGGGTCAACGGGAACCGGTTTGCCGTGTATCCCTGGACGGTCGCGGTCACATCCGCGATGCCGCTCTTGACCGCTTCGTACTGTGCCGGGGGCTTGGCCAAGGTCGCGGAAGGATAGAGTTCGACCTTGATCTTTCCGCCTGATTCCTTGCCGACGCTGTCGGCCCAGACTTGAAAAAGCTCCTTGTGAGTTTCCGAAACCGCGGGCCAGAAATGGGCAAACCGCAATGTCACGTCGGCGGCCGAGGATGTGCCGACGACGGCAAAGACCGCAAGAGCGGCCATCGTAGTACTTGAAAGCAGACGCATATTCATGAAGTCCTCCCTTTATCGAGGATTGATTGATCGTTCCCAGACTAAAAACGCGAAAACTCAGTTTGCCGCGACCTGATCCGCAGGATCGAATTCCTCCGAATCGATCTCGGCCAATGTAGAGGCGAGATAGCGCGGTCCGCGGACGGTTGTTACATTTATGGTTGCGTCCAAGAGCGCGCAGGTTTCGGCATCGAGTTCGACCGAAATCGCGCCGAAATTTTCTTCCAGATGATGAATTTTCGTGGTTCCCGGTATCGGGATCACGTGGTGGCCCCGACTCATCAGCCACGCCAGGGCCAGTTGGGCCATCGAACATCCGACATCGTTCGCGATGACGGCGTAGCGATCCAGCAACTTCAGATTGGCCGCATAGGTTTCCGGTTGGAACCGCGGCATGCTGCGCCGTAGATCCTTCTCGGCCAACGTCGATACGTCCCGGAACTCGCCCGTCAGAAAGGCCCGCGCCAATGGGCTGAATGCCACGAACGCGATGCCCAGTTCGCGGCAATCCTCCAGCACTCGGATTTCCGGATTGCGCGTCCACAGGGAATATTCGCTTTGCAGCGCGGTGATCGGGTGAACCGCATGAGCCTTGCGAAGAGTCAGGGACGAGACTTCGGACAGGCCGATCGCGCGGATCTTTCCGTCCCGAACCAGATCCGACAAGGCGCCGATGCTGTCTTCGATCGGCACGCGCTTATCCCAGCGGTGCAGATAATAGAGGTCGATGACGTCAGTCCTTAGCCGCCGGAGACTGTCCTCGCAGATCTTCTTCAGAACGTCCGGACGGCCGTTGATTTCGCGAACGCCGTTCTCGTTGCGGAACAACCCGCACTTGCTGGCGAGCACGAATTCCGAGCGGCGGTTTGCGAGAACATCCCCCAAAAGAGATTCATTAGCACCGAATCCGTAAACCGCGGCGGTATCGAGAAATGTATAACCAAGATCCAGGGCGCGGTTCAGAACCCGCGCCGCCGTCGCCGCGTCGGGCGGCGTGCCATAGGCATGGGACAGGTTCATGCACCCCAAACCGATGGCCGACACGGAAAAAGGCCCCAGTTTTCGTTCTTGCGTCACCCGCGAACTCCCATCCTTGCCATACCGCCGGCTCCGCCTTCAGTCCTGCAGACACTTTTCCAGGCGGTCGAGCGTTCGCATCGCTGAAAGGCACTGCGCGACGCCCCCATTCGGCTCCCGCCCTTCCTGTATGGCGGCGAAGAACTCGCGATCCTGAAGTTCGATCCCATTCGACGAAACCGCCACGCCCGACAGGTCGACCGGCTTTTCGTAACCATCGACCAGATCGTCGTAGCGCGCGATATAAGTGCCGTTGTCGCAGATGTAGCGAAAGAAGGTGCCGAAAGGTCCGTTGTTGTTGAACGACAGGGAAAGCGTGCAAATGGCACCCGACGGCACCTTCATGCCGACGGCCATATCCATGGCGATCCCGAGTTCGGGATGCAGCGGCCCCTGCAGCGCCTGGACGCGCTCGGCGATCTCGCCCGTCTGATACTGGAACAGATCAACGGTATGGCAGGCGTGGTGCCACAACAGGTGATCGGTCCAACTGCGCGGCAATCCCAGGGCGTTGGTGTTGGTACGACGGAAAAAGTACGTCTGTACATCCATTTGCTGGATTTTCAGTTCACCGGATTTGATCCGAGCATGAAGCCATTGGTGGCTGGGATTGAACCGACGCGTGTGGCCGGCCATCGCCACGCATCCCGTTTCCCGTTGCGCCGCGACCAGCGCTTCGGCGTCCGCCAGTGTGTCCGCCATCGGAATTTCGACCATCACATGCTTGCCGGCGCGCAGACACTGGATCGCCTGGCGGGCGTGCAACGGCGTCGGCGTCGCCAGAATGACGGCTTCGACATCGGACCGGGCCAGGGTTTCGGCCAAGTCGTTGGTCCAATGCGAAATGCCGCGCTCCCGCGCGACTTTTTCGGTCTGCGCGACATCGTCGCCTACGACCGAAACGACATCGATGCCGCCAATGGCTGCGACGGCGTCGAGATGCTTGGCGCCAAAGGCGCCGGGGCCCGCGAGAGCAATCTTCATGACGGCACCTCCCCTTCGGCTTCCCGGATTAGGATTTATTTTCCAGTATAATATGTCCGACGGCGGTATTCGACGCCGGTACATGGTAATGCCGGTGGATTTCCGTTACCGATTCATCGAGCGTTCCGCGCATTACCAGCCACATCACAAGTTCAATTCCCTCGGAACCGGCCTCGCGCAGGTATTCGACATGGCTGATGCCGCAGGCCGACCGGGGATCGGTGGCGATCATGTCCAGAAAGCGGTTGTCGAACGCCTGATTGATCAGCCCGGCCCTTTCGGCCTGAAGCTGATGAGACATGCCCCCCGTTCCGAACACCACGACACGGAGATCCTCGTCATACGCGTCCACGGCCTTGCGGATCGCCCGTCCAAGGTTGAAACAGCGATTTCCGGTGGGCGGCGGATATTGGACCACGTTGACGCAAAGAGGGATCACCGGACAGGGCCATGATTCAGGCTGGCCGAACATCAACGACAGCGGCACGGTCAGACCATGATCGACTTCCATGGCATTGACGATGGTCATGTCGAATTCATCGAGGATCAACGACTGTGCGAGATGCCATGCCAGCTTCGGATGGCCCTTGACAACCGGCACAGGGCGAGGCCCCCAACCTTCGTCGGCGGGATGGAATTCGGCCGCGCATCCCAGGGCAAACGTCGGTATGACTTCAAGCGAGAATGCCGTCGCATGGTCGTTGTAGACCACGATGGCGACATCCGGCTTGGTTTCGGCCATCCATTCCCTGGATTTCTCGAAACCCCGGAACAAGGGCGCCCAATAGGGTTCCCCCGTGCGTTCCTGATCGATGGTGACGCCGATCGCGGGGACATGGGACGTCGCAACGCCCGCAACGATTTCAGCCATGGTTCCACTCCGATCGGCTGCGGTTGCCGTCTATCGGCCGCCCCCCGTTCAACATCATGCGACGATACTCGTCGTTGCTGACGCCGGTCATGATCGCGGCGAGTTCCTGGAACGTGATTCCATCGGTGGCCGCGAGCTTGGACGTGTAGTAGATGTTGCCCCCCAGCCGCAGCATTTCGTTCCACTGACGGTTCAAGACCGCGTCGCGCTGTTCCGAGGACATCGGAAACCGGGTCAGGTACGCAGCTTCATCCGCCTTGAACGCTTCGCGGTTGTCCGCGCGCCGCAACGACATGCAGAACATGTTCAGATGGTAGCCCATGCGCGATTGCTCGCCGTCGAAGACGTATGTCCCCGGAATGTCATGGTAGTCCGCCGTCTTTCCCATCGCTGCGTTCTCCTTCCCCGTTCGTGTTCTTGTTTTTGGTTGCTGCCAAAGCGGCCCTCGCTCGCACGGCCACATACGCCCGAACCACCTCCGACGAATGGCTGATCCAGACACCGCGGGCTCTGGCCGCAGTGGTGCGATCCATTCTAGGTATCATTCGAAGTCGTTATAATGAAATTAGATGACAACTCGCCCTATTCAATTTTTGAATAGTGGAATTGCCTTTAAATACCGTCCGCGGATCCGGCGGAACGACCGGCATCACGCAGGCATTCCAGGAACCGGCGTTGCGTCGCCGTCGGTCGCCAGTCGCGCCGCATGGTTAGACCGATGGCACGCTCCGTTCCCGGAATCGCGACCGGCAGAGCCCCCAACAGCCCCATGCGGATTTCGTGTTGGACCTGATGGGCGGAAATGATGGTGATACGGTCGCTCCCCAGCAGGAGGCCCCGAATCAGAATCAGCGAACTTGTTTCGATAAGGCTTCCAGGCCGCGATGTCTTCGATCGGCCGATCAAGGTGTCGAAGTGGTGCCGTGTCGGCGTTCCCTTGCGGGGAACGACCCACGGGTACGCCGCCAGGTCATCGACCGTCACGGTTTCAAGGTTGGCCAACGGGTGTTCCCGTCGCGCGACGATCGCCAAAGGGTCCAGGAACAAAGACTCTTGGACCACATCGTCGATCGGCAAAGGATCCCGCAGTGCGCCGATCAAAAGATCCGCTTCGCCGTAGCGCAAACCGCGAAGGAGATCGCTGTAAGGCCCGTCGACGACGCTTACACGGACCTCGGGACGTTCGCGCATCAGCGCATTGATCGCCGTCGGCAGAATGAATGTCCGCGCCAGGGGCATCGTCCCGACGACAATGCTACCGACATCCTTGCCACGCCATTCCTCGACTTCCTCGAATCCCTGCTCAAGCTCCCCAAAGGCCAGCTTGGCCTGCTGGGCCAGCATTTGCGCAGCCCGCGTCAACTCGATCCCCTGGCTCGTCTTGTTGAAAAACGTCATACCCGACAGGCGTTCGAGATCGCGGGCGGTCCGGTGAAGGGACGGCTGCGATATCCCCGCGGCACGCGCCGCCAGCGTGAAATTTCCGGCGTCGGCGACTGCCACGAGAGCCCGGAGTTGCGCCGTGGTCAACAACTGGTCGAAATTCGTAAAACTGCGTCCGCCCTTTTTCAGGCCAATGCGCACGGCCTCTTTTGCGCCGAACTGAACGAGATTGAGCGCACGGTCGACGCGCTCCAGGAATATGCCGCCGCATTCCGTGACGAACATACCGTCGCTACGCCGTTCGAACAGCGGCACGAACAGCGCCGTCTCCAGCTTGGCGATCGCCTGTGTGATCGCGGGTTGCGACAGGTACACTTGGCCGGATGCCTGGCTGATACTTCGGCAACGCGCAACCTCGCGAAAGGCCCGCAAATGCCGAAGATTAGGAATCTTGCTATTCACTTTATCTTTCGTCTGCTCCCTTTAGAATATCATTATAGCAAAAGATTATATCAGACCAGTCAAATTGGAATGGTCGGATCCATAAAAGTGGGAAATATTTGGTTCTGCAAATAAGTTTTCCAACGAGAGTGGAGCGGCCAACCTTGGCAGGGAACAAGACCGCATCGCCGCGATAGAAGGCAAGCGGTCAAGGCTTGCGGTTTGCGAACCGGGTCTCGACATCTATGGCATGCGGGAAATACCCGCGACCATCGGCCTGGAATACATCTGAACGGCGAGGTGCTTTCGCCGAACTTTGACGACAAAAAGGCCTCGTATTCAAAGCCGGACGGAGATCCGGCGCGCAAGGCGCGAAACCGAGGCGAAATATCCCGGCCCGATCGGGCGGGGACAGGGAGACGAACATGAGCCACCATACCGATAGCGGGGATGCGATCCCCGGCACGACGCTCTTCGATGGCGCCATGGCCATGAAGGGATATGCCCTTAACAAGATGTGCTACTCGTTCAACCGGGTTGAAAACCGTGCGGCGTTCGTGGCTGACGAAGACGCCTACTGCGCTAAGTTCGGCCTCACTCCGCAACAGCGGGAAGCGATCCGGCGGCGCGACGTGCTCGACCTGATCGCCGCCGGCGGCAACATCTACTACCTCGCCAAATTCGCCGGAATTTTCGGCCTTACTGTCCAGGACGTCGGCGCACAGCAAACCGGCATGAGCGTCGACGAATTCAAGTCCAAGCTCAAAGCCGCCGGAGGACAATGACATGGCTAGAATCGTCGGCGGCATAACGACCTCGCATATTCCCGCCATCGGCAACGCGCTGGCGCGGGAGTTGTTCGACGACCCCTATTGGAAACCCTTCTTCGACGGCTATCCGCCTGTCCGCGATTGGTTGCGCCGCGTCGAGCCGGACGTGGCGATCGTCGTCTACAACGATCACGGCCTGAATTTCTTCCTCGACAAGATGCCGACCTTTGCCGTCGGCGCCGCCTTCGAATACCGGAACGAGGACGAGGGCTGGGGCTTAGCGACAATCCCACCGTTTCCAGGGGTTCCTCAACTTTCCTGGCATATCATCGAGTCCGTCGTCGCCGACGAGTTCGATGTCGTGACGTGCCAGGAAATGCTGGTCGATCACGGGTTCACGGTCCCGATGTCTTTGTTGTGGCCGAAACGGCCGGTGAAACCAGTCAAAACCGTGCCGGTGTGCATCAACACCGTGCAGCACCCCCTGCCATCGCCCGCCCGATGCTATCGGTTCGGCCAAGCGATCGGCCGCGCGATCGAGTCTTGGGACGACGACATCAAGGTCGTGATTCTTGGAACCGGCGGACTGTCGCATCAGCTCGACGGCCAGCGCGCCGGTTTCATCAACAAGGACTTCGACCTCATGTGCCTGGAAAAGATCGTCGAAGACCCGGAAGCACTGACGGGCTATTCGATCCACGATCTGGTGCGGGTGGCCGGGTCACAGGGAGTCGAACTGATCCTATGGCTGACGATGCGCGGCGCGCTGACCGGCAAGGTTTCAAAACTGCACGGCAACTATCACATTCCGGTCTCCAACACCGCCGCCGGACTGCTTCTGCTTGAAAACGCGGCGTGAGGTCGCCACCGGCTCGACGAGATCCGGCCTTAAGAACACCGGCGCACAGAAAGCCGGAAGTCAACAGGCGCGGCATTCAGGGAGGTTAAACGATCATGAAAACCCAAGTCGGCATCATCGGCTCCGGCCCATCAGGGCTTTTACTCTCGCAACTCCTGCATTTGCAGGGAATCGATTCCGTCGTCCTGGAACGGCGATCCCGCGCCCACGTTCTGGGACGCATTCGCGCCGGGGTTCTGGAACAGGGCATGGCGGACATGATGCGCGCAGCCGAAGTGGCCGATCGCATGGAACGCGAAGGCCTCGTGCACGAAGGATTCGACATCGCCTTCGACGGCCAACGGCATCGGATCGATCTGGCGGGGCCGACGGGCGGCCAGACCGTCGTCGTGTACGGACAGACCGAGGTGACCCGCGATCTGTTCGCGGCGCGGGACGCCATGGGCGGCACCATCATCGACGAAGCCGAAAACGTTACCCCCCGCGACGTGGATACCGACGCGCCGTACTTGACCTATCAAAAGGATGGTCGGAAACACCGCGTCGATTGCACGTTCATCGCCGGTTGCGACGGCTATCACGGCGTCAGCCGCACCGTTTTCCCGGACAGCGTCCTCCGATCATACGAGCGGGCCTATCCATTCGGTTGGCTGGGCCTCCTGTCCGACACGCCCCCGGTTTCCGACGAGTTGATCTATGTCCACCACGAACGCGGGTTCGCCCTGTGCTCTTTGCGGTCGAAGACCCGCAGCCGGTATTACATCCAATGCACCCTGGGCGAAAACATCGACGAATGGACGGACGACCGGTTCTGGGACGAACTGAAACGTCGCTTGCCCGACGACGCCGCGAAGGATCTGGTCATCGGCCCGTCGATCGAAAAAAGCATCGCGCCATTACGCAGCTTCGTCGCCGAACCCTTGCGGTACGGCCGCGTCTTTCTGGCCGGTGACGCCGCGCATATCGTGCCGCCGACGGGCGCGAAGGGCCTCAACTTGGCCGCATCGGACATCTATTTCCTTTCCCGCGCGCTGATCGACTACTTCAAGAACGGCGACGAGAGCGGCCTGAAGGCCTATTCGGAAAAGGCGTTGCGCCGCATCTGGAAAGCTGAGCGGTTTTCCTGGTGGATGACGATGCTCCTGCACAATTTCCCCGCCGACGGCCCCTTCGACCAACGGGTCCAAAAGGCGGAACGGGAATACCTGTTCTCGTCCAAGGCCGCGATGACCTGCCTGGCCGAAAACTACGTCGGCCTGCCGTTCGAATGAACGCAAACCGCTGGAGCGGTCAATCCCGTTCCAGGCACGGCCTTTTCGGATCGAAGGTCCAACCCGGGATCAGGTACTGCATGGCCAGGGTGTCGTCCCGTTTTATCAGGCCGCTCCTGCGATAAAGGTCGTGAGCGGCTTCGACCTGGGCCATATCGATTTCGATCCCGAGGCCCGGTTTTTCGGGCACGGCAATGTCGCCACCGACGATCTTCAGGGGTTCCCGGGTCAGGCGCTGACCGGTCTGCCAGATCCAATGGGTATCGATCGCGGTGATGTCGCCGGGGGCCGCGGCGGCGACGTGCGTCATCATCGCCAGCGACACGTCGAAATGATTGTTGCTGTGCGAGCCCCAGGTCAGACCGAGTTCGTTGCACAGCATCGCGACGCGAACCGCCCCCTGCATGGTCCAAAAATGGCAGTCGGCCAAGGGAATATCCACGGCGCCGAGCTTGATCGCGTGGCCCAACTGGCGGAAATCGGTGGCGACCATGTTGGTCGCCGTCGGGATCCCCGTACGCTGGCGGAACTCGGCCATGATTTCCCGGCCCGAGTATCCCTTTTCGGCGCCACAGGGGTCCTCGGCATAGGCCAGGACCTTGCGAAGCGGCGACAGCCACGCCACCGCGTCGTCCAGGGACCAGCAGCCATTGGGATCGACCGTCAGACGCGCATCGGGAAAGGCTTCGCCCAGCGCGGCCATGCAGTCGCATTCCACCGGTCCGGGTAGAGCGCCGCCCTTGAGCTTGAGATCCTCGACACCGAATTCGTCAATGACGGACTGGGCCAGACGGACCACGGATGCGGGATCAAGCGCTTCTTCGTGGCGCAGCCGTTCCCAGTCGGTTTTCGGATTTTCGGGAACTTGATAGGGCAGGTCGGTCTTTCTCGGATCACCGAGCAAGAAAAGGTATCCCAGAACCTTGACCGTATCGCGCTGCTGTCCGTTGCCCAGAAGCTTGCATGCGGGCACGCCCTGGAACTGCCCCATAAGGTCCAGGAGCGCCGATTCCAAAGCCGTCACGACATGGATCATGACCCGAAGATCATACGTCTGGAGGCCACGCCCCCCGGCATCGCGATCGGCAAAGGTCGAGCGGACCGCCGACAGGATGTCGTTCATTTCGGAGATGGAATGGTCAACGACAAGCTCGCGGGCATGCTCCAGAGTTTCGCGAATTTTCTCGCCACCCGGCGTTTCGCCAACGCCGATATTGCCGTCGTTGTCTTCGAGAATCACCAGATTTCGGACGAAAATGGGATAGTGGCCGCCACTGAGGTTCAAAAGGAAACTGTCGTATCCGGCAACCGGGATCACCTTCATGGATTTGATGAGCGGTCCTTGCATGCGTTTCTATTCCTCTTCCTTTATGCGGATAGTCCCGGTCAGTTGGCGGGCCACGGCGTCATGGCCCCGGCGTCGTCGAACCCGAATGGCTGGGCGCCTCCCATAATCGCGACATCGTCCCGACCCGACAGATCGCTCAAGCAGGCCTCCGAAACCCAAATGTCTTCAAGGTCCTTGGTATTCGAAATCTGGACGATTCTAGGCCCGGTCTCCGGGACCCTTTGCGCCGACTTCAGCGCGAGCAACAGCGCATCGCGGTCGCTGGCAGCGATCATGGGAATCTTGCACGGCACCAAAGCCAATGCCGTCAAGGCGTTGGTGTAGGTAACCGCCAGGTCGATTTTCTCGGCGCATCGGCGCGTCGTGAAATCGGCGAGGCCGAGCCCCATGGAACTGCCCGCGGTCGCTTCGGTCAAATCACGTACGACGATCCGTTGAATCGGCGGCGCGTCGTCGAATCCCGGCAACCCCCATGCGGATCGGCCCGTAACGTTGGCATCCATGCCGCCGCCGCTGATGTCCTTGCCGATTTCGTCCACGATCAAGACATCGACCGCCGATACGTAAATCCGGCCCATGATCCGCTTGGCATATTTCAGAAGATCCGCCTCGCCTTCCATCAACCGTTCCGGAGACAACGCCTTGATGGCAGCGACCTTTCCATAGGCGTTCTCGACCATTCCGAGGCCGAACAGAATGGGAGCCTTCGCCAGAAATACGCCACCCGCGGCGGGAATGACTTCGTCAAAATGATCGAAACCCAGTTGATGAACGGCAGTGGCGCCTTTGTGCTTGCCGAGCCCGATCACCATCATTTTGACCAGGCCGCTTTCGATTTCGCCCTTGAAGGCGGTGTGGGGCTTGATCCGGTTGCAGACGACGATCCCGTCCGATTCAAAGGCGAGCTTGTCGCAATACACCTTCATCCCGTTGCCGAGCGTCCCCAGTTCCACGACCGCCATGGAAGATCGGATCGGCGCGCCGACCGAAGCCTCGGTGATCCCCAATTTTTTCAGAACTTCGATCTGGCCGTCGGCGGTTGCGGCACCGTGGCTGCCCATGGCCGGGACCAGAAACGGCTCCGCGCCCCGGTTCCTGAGCCAGCCGACCGTCGCGCGAAGGATTTCGACGATGCCCTTGATCCCACGGCTGCCGGCCGTGACCGCGACCCGTTTCCCGCGCAGATCCAGCGGGGCAAACGCCATGAGTTGTTCGGTTGTCACGCCTTCGATATCGTCGATCCGGTCCGAGGGAAATATCTGGCGAACCGGAGCCATGAGCGGCAGGGAGATGTCCGCCCCGTCGGCGATGGTCGGCCTGATATTGCGAACCGTCAGGCTGCGAAAATCCCCGGCATTCGATTTTTCTTTCGGGTGGGGCATGATCACTCTCTTCATTGCAGGACGGCGCATCCTCGACCGATCCGCAATCCGGCGGATTTAGCGAAGTACAAGCCATTCACACGATTTCAATAGTTTAAGGCAGCGCATACGCGCCCGATCGGACTCGGACTCCGTTACGCAGCCCCCTTTTTCTCCTTCTGATGCTCCTTCCATTGCTGGTAGAGCGGAAGGGCGGTGAAGATCACCGCGCAGGCCAGGAATCCAAGACTGATGGGCCGCGTGAAGAACACGGTCCAGTCGCCTTCGA
The DNA here is from genome assembly GCA_963675465.2 of Rhodospirillales bacterium. GTDB lineage: Bacteria > Pseudomonadota > Alphaproteobacteria > Rhodospirillales > Shumkoniaceae > JAHDSF01. The sequence goes on along the minus strand of CAXXVY010000019.1, from coordinate 337,331 downwards.
ACATGATGACACCCTTGCGGAATTCGGATTCAGCGACGGTTCCGAGGATCATGCCAAGGACAACCGGTGCCGTCCCGTAACCGAACTTGTTCAAGAAATACCCCAGCACTCCGAATATCAGCAGGAGGTATACGTCGAACAGGTTTCCCGAAACCCCGAAGGATCCGATCACGCAGAACAGCAGAATGACCGGGATCAGGTAGCTGCGCGGTACGGCCAGAACCTTGACGAACAGTTTGATTCCGAAGAACTGGAACAGCATCATGAACACGTTCGCGATGAACAGTGCGATGAAGATGCCGTAGACGACGTCCGCCTGTTCGGTGAACAGCATCGGCCCGGGTCGCAACCCCTGAATCATCAGTCCGCCCATCAAGACGGCCGCGGCGGCTTCACCGGGAACACCCAGCGTGATCATCGGTATGATCGCTCCGCCGGTCATCGCGTTGTTGGAGGTTTCCGACGCGATCACGCCTTCGTCATGTCCGGTGCCGAACAGTTCCGGCGTTTTGGACAATCGTCGCGCCTGGTCGTAGGCGACGAACGAGGCGACGCTGCCGCCAGCTCCCGGAATCGCGCCGACCGTGGTTCCGATCACACAACTTGAAAGCACGACCTTCCAGCGGCGCAAAACCGACGAAAAGCGCAAGTGGACAGCGCTCACCTGTTGCTGAATCTGAGTCCCCCTGGCAATGAGAATATCCTCGGCGTCCGTGAGCACCTGACCGACCGCGAACAATCCGATCAGGGCAGGCAAGAATGCGACGCCCGAAAGCAGCGACATTTCGCCGAAGGTGTAGCGGGGCGACCCCGTCGTCGGATCGAGGCCGATGAGGGATACGAACACGCCGATCAAGCCCGCGATCACGCCCTTGGCAATCGATTTGCCGGATACCGACGCGATGATGGTCAGACCGAACACGGCGAGCGAGAAATATTCGGCCGCGCCGAATTCGAGGGCGAATTCCGCGATCGGAGGCGCAGCGAGGCTGAGAACGATGCAACTGAAAATGCCGCCGATGAAGGAGGCGACAATAGCAATGCCCAGCGCGCGGCCCGCCTCTCCCTTTTTCGCCATCGGGTAGGCGTCGAGCGTCGTCGCGACGGATGCGGGGGTACCGGGGATATTGAGCAGCGTCGCCGCGATCGAACCTCCGGAAATAGCACCGCAGTAGGTACCCAACAGCATGCCGAATCCCATCACCGGCGGCATGTCGTAGGTGAGCGGCAGCAGCACGGCGATTCCCATCGCCGCGGTCAGTCCCGGCAGCGCGCCGAAGATGATGCCGAGGATCGTCCCGGCAGCGATGGCGGTGATAACCTTGAATTGCAGGACCAGCCCGAGGGCGTCCACGTAGTGCGTCAATTCAATCATTGTTCCCGTCCCGTTGGGTCGCCTGGTCCCTCTGCCCCGTCACGGAGCGGTCAACCGATATCCGCGCGCCCTTTCCGATCACGGAAGGGCCAATTTGAACAGCGTATTGAACATGAAGAACAGTGAACCGGAAAGTACCGTGAAGAATACCGCCGAAACACCCAGCGCCATCAGGGAGGTGGGCCGTCCGGTCTTCGACAGGACCAGAAGCTGGTGGACAAGGACCATGAAGCCGGCGCTCGAGATGATGAACCCCACGGTTTCCATGACGAAGATATACAGAAACAACAACGCGAGAATTCCGCCTAACAAGATGATCCGCTTACGGATGGATGCGGTGCCGTCTTCAGACCCGGGTACAGTTTCCTTTGAAGACTTCATGACGCTCTGGACGAACACCAAGGTGCACAGCGACTGGATGAACACGCATACCCAGAAAGGAAAGAATGCCGCGCCAACGTCGTTCGGCCCCCCGAATGGATCCTCCATCACGGTGGCCCGGTAGGTACCGAACGAGAAGATCGCCAACAGGACCAGGGCAAAAAGGGCGTCGCCCTTGACTTTGATCATACAGAACCCCGACGAACTGAAGGATGAAACGAGGGCCGGGCTCCAACGGAACCCGACCCGAGGTCTCGGCCGACTATTTCTTCTGGGCTGCCTTCAGGCGTTGCGACGTCGTGATGAAGATATCCGCCATCTTTTCGACGAACGCATCGAGTTCGGCGCCGAACAGCGGAGCAACGGTGCCGCCCATGCGTTCGGTCACGAATTTCTGGAACTCGGGATCGGCGGCGGCGGCCGTCAGGGCTTCCTGCCACTTGGCCTTGACTTCTTCGGGCACGCCCTTGGCGACCGAAATGCCACGCCACTGGTTGACAACCCAGTCGTGCCCCAGCTCTTTCAGAGTGGGAACGTCGGGGAACAGGTTGGACCGCTTCTCGCCCATGACCGCCAAAACGCGCAGCTTGCCCGCTTCGACGCCCGACTTGATCTCGGCGGGATGGTGGGTGTTGACGTCAATATGGCCGCCCATGGTGGCTGCGACGGTCTTGGAGCCACCCTGGTAGGGAACATACTGGAAGTCGAGACCGAACTTCTCGCCGAAGGCCGCTGCGATGATGTGAGTGGACGAGCCGAAGCCCGAGAAACCCATCTTGATTTTGCCGGGGCGGGTCTTCGCATCGGCAATGAATTCGTCCAGGGTTTTCCACGGCGCATCGGCACGAACGGTGATGGTATAGTCCTCGGTGATGATGCGGGCGATGGTTTCGAAGTCCTGATGCTTCCAAGGAACGTTGCCCAAGCCTTCAAGACCGAAAACGGCATTGGACGGCAGGGTGACGGTGTAGCCGTCGGCCTTCGACGAGAACAACGCCTGCGACAGACCAACCGCGCCGCCGCCGCCCTCGACATTCTTCGGAACGATCGTCGCATTCATCGCCTTTTCGATGAACGGCTGCATGCCGCGGACCAACATGTCCGAGCTGCCGCCCGCCGAATAGGGAATGACGAAGGTGATGGGTTTTTCAGGATACCCGGCGGCCTGGGCGGAGAGCGCCAAACCGGCGGACATGATTCCGGCCGCAATGATTCCTACGAGCTTTTTCAACGATATCCTCCTTTTTCTCAGACGCGAGTTGTTGTTGTATTTCGCTAGTCTACGTGGGACCGGCCGTGATCAAAAGATCGAATCGCCCGGGCGTGAAAAGCTTTTGAGAAATCTTACACTATTTCTTGAACGGGGCACACTTGGCATGGATATCGCCAAACATCTTCGCGATGCCCGTGCTGTCGGAGCCCACGACGAAGTAGGAAAAACCCTTGCTCTTCCAGGGCTCAAGGTAATCCAGGGTCGGCGTCAGGATTCCTGGGATCTTCCCATGCTTCTTGCACGCCGCCACGACGCGATCCAAATTTTTCTCGAAATCCGGGTTCTTGAACTGGCGCGGAATCCGCATGCTGACGCTCAGATCCATCGGCCCGATGAACAACACATCGACACCGGGCACGGCGGCGATGGCATCCGCGTTGCCCACGGCCTCGACGGTTTCGATCTGTACCACGGTCAGAAGATTGTCGTTGGCCTGGGCATAGTAGTCGTCGAATCCCTGCGCATATCCGCATGCTGGCGGCGACATCGCGACGCCGCGCAACCCGTCCGGCTGGTAGCGCATGGACGCAGCCGCCTGCCGGGCCTCTTCAGCCGTATTGACGTAGGGTACCATGATTCCAGCGGCCCCCAGGTCGAGAACGCGCTTGAATGTCGTCGGATCGTTATTCGCGATGCGGACGACCGCCGGTGCATCGCCAAGCCGGGCAACCTGGACCTGATGGACCAGTTCGCCGTAGCCGCCGGACCCGTGTTCGCAATCGATCCAAGTCCAGTCGAACCCGGCGCGACCGATCATCTCCACCGTCAGGCTGGACCCCAGTTGGGCGGCGACGCCGAACATGATCTCGCCGTCCAGAACCCGTTTCCGGATGAATTTCATGGCTTGGTGTGACTCCCGTTTAGAATTTGCTGTTCGTTGGGACGCAAAGATACTAATATCTCAGTTGAAAAAAGCAAGCATTCATAACTCATATTATCAATATTTTTAGGTGCGTTGTCCCATGCGAAAACGATCACTCAGTCCTATCGGCAGCGACGGCCGGAACGGATCGGTCGGGAATTTCGCGTCCAGGATCGCGCAGGCCGGATTCCAGCCACTGGACCGGCACTTGGCCTCCGTCCCCCAGATTTACGGGGCGCTCCGGGAAATGATCCTGAAACTCGACCTCAAACCCGGCGAACCCATCATCAAGGACGATGTCGCCCAAGCTTTCGAAGTCAGCCCCATGCCCGTCCGCGAAGCCCTTCGCAAACTCGAGGAAGAAGGTTTGGTAGCTATCAAACCCCAGTCGGGGACCTTTGTAACCCCGATCAACATACGTCTGGCCCGCGAAGCCCAATTCCTCAGAATCGGGGTCGAAATCGAGGTCATCCATACCGTCGTGTCGCGGATCAGCGACGATGAACTCCACGCACTGGAATCCATTCTCGCGCATCAAGAGCAGGAATACCAAGCCCGCCGAAAGGACGCCTTCACCAAGGACGACGCCCTATTTCACGCCACCTTGTACGAGATCGCCGGTGTCGGCGGTCTATGGGAACGGATCGGGTTCATGCGGGCTCATATCGATCGCCTGCGCGCGATGCACCTGCCGGTGGGTCGGAAAATGGAAATGATCCTCGCCGATCATCTCGCAATCCTGGAATCAATTCGTGGCAAGAATGCCGCCAAGGCCGAAACCGCCATGAGAGACCACCTTTCCGGAACGCTGGCCGCAATCGACAATCTGCGAACCGAGTTCCCCGAATACTTTTGAACGCGCCAATCCCGCCAGACCGATCCCGGTTCAGCATTCGACGACGTTTACGGCCAATCCGCCCTGGGAAGTTTCCTTGTACTTGTTCATCATGTCGGCGCCGGTCTGGCGCATGGTTTCGATCACCGTGTCCAGCGAGACCACATGTCGACCGTCGCCGTTGCGCGCGATCATCGCGGCATTGATGGCCTTGACCGCCGCCATGGCGTTGCGTTCGATGCAGGGAATCTGGACCAGTCCCCCCACGGGATCGCACGTCAGGCCCAAATTGTGTTCCATGCCGATCTCGGCCGCGTTTTCAACCTGGGCATTGGTGCCGTTCAATGCCGCGATCAGGCCCGCCGCCGCCATCGAACAGGCAACGCCGATCTCGCCCTGGCATCCCATTTCCGCGCCCGAAATCGACGCATTGCGTTTATAGAGCGATCCGATCGCCGCCGCCGTCAAAAGAAAGCGAAAAATCCCGGCTTCGTCGGCGCGCGCGCAGAACTGCTCGTAATATCGAATAACCGCGGGGACAACACCCGCCGCGCCGTTGGTCGGAGCCGTCACGACCCGTCCGCCCGCAGCGTTTTCTTCGTTGACGGCAAGCGCGTAAAGATTGATCCAATTAAGGACGGCCAAGGGGTCTGGGCCATCCGCCGCCATCCGCCGAGCCAATTCCGCATGCATCGATTTGGCCCGCCGCCGGATATGCCACTTGCCGGGCAACGTGCCATCGGCCGCTAGGCCGCGATCCATGCAATCACGCATCACCGACCAAATCCGGCGCAGCCCGACACTGACATCCTCGTTGCGGCGACGGGCGGTTTCATTGGCCAGCGCCACTTCTGCTATCGTCATGTTTTCGCGCTCGCAGATTTCCAACAGTTCCGCGCACGATGAAAAGGGAAACGGCATGTCGAACGGCTCGGTTCCATCCGCGGGATTGACGATGTCGTCCTGATCGACCACGAAGCCGCCGCCGATGGAATAGTAAGTGCGTCTATCGATCAGGTGTTCCGACGAATCCAAGGCCGTAAAAACCAAACCATTGACGTGATAGGAAAGGACTTCGCCGGTGCGGGGAACGATATCGCCCGCACGGTCGAATGAAATGGCATGGCGTCCCATAAGAGTTACCGGCACCACAGTGACGTCATCGGCGGCAACCGACCGGACCAGGTCGGGGTCGACCGTGTCGGGTGTTTCTCCGCGCAATCCCAGTTCGACCGCCCAGTGGGTTCCGTGCCCCGCCCCCGTCAGAGCCAGAGACCCGAACAGGTCCACGACCACGCGGACCACCCGCGGAAGTTCCTGCAAACCGCCCAGGTGTTGTGCAAAACGGCATGCCGCCGACATTGGCCCCATGGTATGGGAACTTGAAGGCCCGATTCCGATCTTGAACAGATCGAACACGCCAACGCCGTCGCGGCGATCTTCAGTCATTCCCGATACCCGTCTTTCGGTTTACCTGACAATGGTAGTGGAGCGGATCGCTGGCGCCTAGCGGCCATCGACGCACGAAGGCCTGAATCGGCGCTCCCCACCGGACTTGTGGACCGTCCGTGAGCCGGCCACTAAGATCCGACTTGCAGGCTTGGCAAGGACGCGCGTGCCCATGGCGGAAAAACGACGCAGCGGAAGACGAAAAAAAGCGGAATCCGAAGATACGCGGCTGGATCTTTTGAAATCCGCGAGCGTCGAGTTCTCGACCAAGGGCTTGAAGGGCGCGCGCGTCAGTGAAATCGCCGACAAGGCCGGTGTGAACAAGCAGCTCGTCTATCACTACTTCGGCAGCAAGGAAGATCTCTACCTCGCGGTCCTGGAGAACGCCTATCGCGAAATCCGCGAAAGCGAACGCAACCTGGACCTGGAGGGACTGCCGCCAAGCGACGCCATGCGGAAACTCGTCGAATTTTCCTTCGATTACCTGGAATCCCATCGCGAGTTCGTTTCCTTGGTCACCGATGAAAACATTCACCTCGGTCAGCGCATGGGTGTTTCGGAACGCATGGTGTCCATGAACCGGCCGATCATCGACCTGATCCGAGGCACCTTGTCGCGGGGAGAACAATCGGGCGAATTCCGCGAAGGACTCGATGCCCTCCAGGTCTATCTGTCGATCGCCGCGCTGTCGTTCTTCTACTTTTCCAACAGACATACCCTGTCGCGGATATTCGACCATGATCTCGGTTCCCCCGACGCCATCGATGAACGCCGCCGACACGTCGTCGACTTCGCGATCGCCGCTTTGGAAAAGAGATAAACGAGGCGGCCTCTTGACGATTAACGCCCCGACATCTATAAATCAACCGAATGGTTGATTTATAGATGTCGGGGTTCCGTACGCCCTGCAATCGGAGAAGAGCGCCATGACCACGTCGATACCGACTTCCCCTTTTCCCGAGCGCGTGACCGACATCGAAATGCTCGAGGAATTGCTGTCCCGGCCGTCGCCCGATGTCGTCGAGGACATGAAAGCGCTGGATGGCGACCTCATCGTTCTGGGAGCAGGCGGCAAGGTCGGGCCATCCCTCGCCCGTATGGCCAAACGCGCGTGCCCCGATAAGACCGTCTACGCGGTTGCACGGTTTTCCGAACCGGATCTCGCCGAAAAACTGCATTCCCATGGCATCGAAACCATCCGGGCCGATCTCCTGGACCGGGAAGCCATCGCATCGCTGCCCAAGGTGAAGAACGTTCTCTTCCTCGCCGGTCGAAAATTCGGCTCTTCCGGCGACCTTTCCCTGACCTGGGCGATGAACGCCCATTTGCCGGCTCTGGTCGCCGAAGCCTTTCGGGAAAGCCGGATCGTCGCCTACTCGACCGGATGCGTCTATCCCTTCGTCGCGGTCAACGGCGGCGGCGCAACGGAGGACGTTCAACCCCAGCCCCCGGGCGAATACGCGATGTCGTGCATCGGCCGCGAACGCATGTTTGAATATTTTTCGAACATCCACGGCACGCCGGGACGGCTTTTTCGATTGAACTATGCCGTCGATCTTCGCTACGGCGTGCTTCTGGACATCGCCAGAAAAGTGCGCGGGGGACAAACGGTTGACGTCTCCATGGGGCACGTCAACGTCATCTGGCAGGGCGATGCGAACGAAATTGCCCTGCGCTGCCTCCGCTGCACAACGGCGCCGACGACGCCGATCAACGTCAGTGGCCCCGAGACGCTTTCCGTGCGCTGGTTGGCGCACCAGTTTGCAGAGCGACTGGGCACGAAGGCGCGGGTCGAAGGGACCGAATCCGATACGGCATGGCTCACCAATACGGCCGCGGCGAACAAGCTTTTCGGCTACCCAAAAGTGCCCCTCGCCCGCATGATCGACTGGGTTGCCGATTGGGTTACCCATGACGGCGCGACCTACGACAAACCAACGAAATTCCAGGTGCGCGACGGCAACTATTGACGGTCGGCCGCGCAGACCACCCGCGAACAAAGGAGAGCGAACCGTGCATTGGAGCGAACTCGATCCCGGCCTGATGCGTGATTTTCGCGACGGCATCGTCATTCCGGCGCATCCGTTGGCGCTGAATGCCGAACGTCGGTTCGATCCCATCCGACAACGGGCGCTCAGCCGATACTACATTGATGCCGGTGCCGGGGGATTGGCGGTCGGCGTTCATACGACGCAGTTTGCCATTCGGGAGGTCGGACTTTACCGGCCGGTGCTCGAATCCGCCGCCGAAATCGCCGAAAGCTGGTCTGAAAAGAAGACATTTCTCGTCGCCGGCGTCGCCGGCGTCACCAAACAGGCACGGGCCGAAGCCGAAACGGCGCGCGCAATCGGGTACCATGCGACCCTAGTCAGTCTTAAAGCGTTTGCCGACGCTGGCGAAGATGAGCTCGTCGACCATTGCGCGGAAATCGCGAAAATTCTTCCGGTCGTCGGTTTCTATCTTCAGACCGCCGTCGGTGGGCGCCGCCTGTCGCGGGCGTTTTGGCGCCGGTTGGCAGAAATCGATAACGTCATCGGCATAAAAATCGCGCCTTTCAACCGATATGCGACGTTGGATGTCATACGCGGCGTCGTCGAAGCCAAGGCGGAAGACCGGGTGACCCTGTACACCGGCAATGACGACCACATCGTGCTCGATCTGGTTTCCAGCCACCGGATTGACCGCGACGGTACCCCCGTCGAGTTGGGGATCGCGGGCGGTCTGCTCGGTCATTGGTGCGTCTGGACCCAAAAGGCCGTCGATATCCTGAAGCAGTGCAAGCGGGCGCGGGCGAAAAAGGCCGTCGACCGGGAGATTCTGCAACTCGACGGAGCCGTGACCGACTGCAACGCCGCCGTTTTCGATGCCGCGAACGATTTCCAGGGCGTCATCGCGGGTTGCCACGAGATTCTCCGGCGACAGGGCCTGTTGGCTGGACGGTGGTGCCTGGATCCGGAAGAAGAATTGGGCCCGGGGCAGATGGCGGAGATCGACCGAATCTATCGCGAATATCCGACTTTGAATGACGACACATTCGTGCGATCCAACCTGAATCGATGGCTCGCGTCATAAAAAAAATTTGCCGTGGCGGCGATTCATGCCGCCCAACGGCGCAATTCCCGGCGGCAGACGTTAAAAACGCGGCCTCTCAGGTCTTCCCTGGATCGCCTCGAAATCCGAGACTTCCGTTTATGCGCCACATACACGTTTATGAAGTTATATAATACGGCACCATTTTGCCCGGCAATTATTGCCGGGCAGTCGGCAAAAATTACCTACTAACATATTGAAAATATTGATTTTTTTTCGCCGGGAATTTCGACGTCCACCGTATAATCGGTATTGGGGCGAATGGGGGAGAGCCTTGGCTCCATACCTGCGGTGGATGGATGGAACCATGACGATCATGCAAACACCTTTTGGCACGTCCGCTTTCGGAAATCCGGAAGACATCGACGACGATCAACTGCTGGCACGCATGATGAACGACGACGAAGCCGCGTTTCGCATTCTCGTCGAACGGCATGTGGATCGTGCCTATGCCCTGGCGCTTCGCATCCTGAGAAACTCGGCCGACGCGGAAGACGTCGCCCAGGAAGCCCTGGTCAAGACCTGGACGCATCGCCATTCCTGGAAATTCGGCAAGGCCCGTTTTACGACATGGCTGTACCGGGTCGTCGTCAACCGCTGCATCGATCTGCGCCGCATGCCGCGCAACGAATGGATTGAAAACGTCGATGAACCCACCGATGATCGAATCGACGCCGTCGGCACCATCCAGCAGCAGGAAGTCTTCTCGAAGCTTGAAGACGCCCTGGCCACCATTCCGATGCAACAGCGCGCGGCCCTGACGCTGGCCTATTTCGACGATTTGGGTAATGCCGAAATCGCAGCGATCCTCGGCACCACGATCGCCGCCGTCGAATCCCTCCTGAAACGCGGACGGCAGGGTTTGCGCGCAAAGCTGCGCCGCGACGAGCGCGATATCCAGGGGGTCCTTCACGCGTAATACTCCTGCCCGCGACCGCGGTCGCGAAACGCTCGAATTTTTCCGCGCCCGAATTTCCTTCGTCCGCCGTTGAACCTTGTGAAGGGCCATCCAACGATGGCCGCGACCCGGAAGGGGTCGTTGACAACGGATCAGAAGGATATAGACCATGCCCGTCATTTCGACCAACACGGCGGCGAACTCCGCCCTCCGCTACCTCAACCTCAACTCCTCCGAGCAGTCGAGCCTGCTGTCGTCGTTGGCCAGTGGCTCGCGCATCAACAAGGCGTCCGACGACGCCGCCGGTCTCGCCATCGCGACCAGCATCCAGTCCGACGTGACCGCCCTCGACCAGGCGGCCACCAACGCCTCGCAGGCGTCGTCGATCCTGCAGACCGCCGACGGCGGCCTTTCCAACATCGCCGACATCCTCCAGCGGATGAAGGCCCTGGCGACCCAGTCGAACTCCGGATCGGTCACCGACACCGAACGGGCCTATATCGACGCGGAATACCAGGAACTCGCCGCCGAAATCGACGGCATCGCCAGCGGCACCCGCTACAACGGCGAGTCGCTTCTGGACGGCACCAGCGCCTTCTCCGGCGGCGTCAGTTTCATGGTCGGCACCAGCAGCTCGGACACCATCAGCGTGACATTGGCGGATGTCGATTCCACAGCCCTTGCCGTCAACGCCACCTCCGTGACCTCCCAGACCAACGCCCAATCGGCACTTACCGCCCTCGACACCGCGATCTCGACCGTTTCGCAAGCTCGCGCCGACGTCGGCGCGACGATGTCGCGGTTCGAATTCCGGGCCGAGAACATCGCGACCAGTTCAGAAAACCTGCAAGCCGCCGAATCCGCGATCGCGGACGCGGACATAGCGGAAGCCCAGTCGAACCTGTCATCCGCCGACGTCAAGACCCAGGCCGCCGTCGCGGCCCTGGCCCAAGCGAACGAAATGCCGCAGAACCTACTGAGCCTTCTGCAGTAACGGTCGACAGCCCGGCGGCGCGGACGTTTTCCGCGCCGCCGCTTTCGCGGGGGGATTGCCATGACAACGACATCATCGGTTTCCACCGGAGGATACGCGAGCACCGTCAGCCGCTACGATTTCGATTCGACGGCACTGATCGAGGCCGCCGTCGAAGCGAAACTCGCCCGCGCCTACACCTACGAAGACAAGGTGACGGCGAACGAAACCAAAATTTCCGCCTACACGGAACTGCAGACCCTGCTCCTGGATCTCCAGGAGTCGACGGAAGCCTTGCGCAGCCCCACCGCCATTACCTCGTCTTCCGATGACGTGTTCCTGAATCGGACGGCCTACCTGTATTCGTCCAGCGACGCGACGGCGACCACGTTGATGGAAGCAACCATCGACGAGGACACCGACATCGGCAACCACACCATCGTCATCGAACAAATGGCGACGGCTGCCAAGGTCGGCGGTAGTTCAGTCACAGAGGACCGCGATACCGATCTGGGTTATTCCGGCAGTTTCACGCTCGGGACCGAAGACGGCACATCGGTGGAAATCACGATCAACGACACCATGTCGCTCGACGACATCGTCGAGGAAATCAACGACTATACCTCCAGCACCGGCGTCAAGGCCTCGGTCATCACGATTTCCGAAGGCGAATACATGATGGTGCTCACGGCCGAGGAAACGGGCCAAGCCATCGAGGCGACGTACGCATCGGGCGACGACGTGCTGACGACTCTGGGTGTTCTCGACACAAGCGGCGATTTCGCCAACGAACTCCAAGCGGCCCAGAACGCGATCCTGACCGTGGACGGGATAACGCTCGAACGTTCGACCAACGATATCGACGATATTTTGGACGGCATTACCATTCACGTGTATTCGGCGGATCCATCGACGACGATCACGCTCGAAGTCGCCAACGATCTCGAAGCCGTCAACGACGCGATCGAGGCCTTCGTCGACGCCTACAACGCGCTACGCGAATTCGTCATCACCAACCAGACGGTCGAGACCGACGGCAGCGTTGACGAGGACGCCGTACTATTCGGCGACTCTACGCTTAGGAACATTTCGCAAACCCTTCAGGAAGTCCTTTCGTCGGGCATCGACGAGGTGAGCCTGGCGGAAATCGGTATTGAATTCGACAGCAACAACTGCCTGACGATCGACGAGGATACACTGGCGAACGCGCTCGTCGACGACCTGGACGTGATCGAACAACTGTTCTCCTACCAGTTCGAATCCTCGGACGGCAACCTTGGCATGGTGTCCCACGGCGACGTGCAGCAGGACATGGAATTCGACCTGGAAATCACCCTCGACGCCAGCGGGGATATCTCTTCCGTCAGCGTTGACGGCGATTCGTCCCTGTTCACGATCGACGGAACCACTATCAAAGGCGTCGACGGCACGGCCTACGAAGGCCTGAAATTCATCTATTCGGGATCGACCTCGACCACCGTATCGGTATCGATCAGCCAAGGAATCGCCGATAAATTGTATTACGACACCGAAACCGTCGCGGACACGACTTCCGGCACGTTGGCCGACATCATCGAAGGCCTCGAGGACACCAACGATGACTACGAGGAAAAAATATCGGCGATCGAAAGCGCTGCGGCCACCTACCAGGATTATCTGATCGCGCGCTATGCGGAGATCGAAGCCAAACTTTCCGAGGCGGAAACCGTACTCGCCCTTCTCGAAGCCCTCACAAATTCCGACGACTAGGAGACAGCCATGAACCAGAGCGCCTACGCCGCTGCGGCCTACCGTTCTGCCCAAAGCACTGTTCCGCCCCTGACCGCGATCGTACTTTTGTACGACGGCATCCTGGTTCGGATCCGGAATGCCCGCCAGGCCGCCGAGGATAAAAACTACGAACGCCAGTACAATGAAACCTTGCGCGCGTGCGAAATTCTCCAGGCGCTAAACGGCGCGCTCGACATGAAGAACGGTCGGGACGTGTCGTTGTCGTTGCGCAAACTCTACGAGACCTCGATCCGCGCCCTGCTCCGGTCGGTCGGAAACAAGGATGCCGTCGCCTGTTGCGAACGCATTGCGCGAGGCCTGCGCAACGTACGCGACTCCTGGGCGGAAATCGCGGGGTTTTCGCTCAACGAGGCCGAGACGCCGGAAATTGATTGAAACTTTTGCTTTTCCGGCCAGAAGAATCGGATAAGCTGCACGTTCGGCTAACGAAGAAATCGGAACGCCATGAACACATCTCCCATTTCGGTCGGGCAGTTTCAAGAACTGCTCGATCGGCTAGGTGACGATCTGTCGGCCTGGCCAAAAGACATCCGCAATCAGGCCTTCGAATTGCTCGAAACGTCCGATGACGCGCGGCGGTGTCTTGCCGTGGCGCAAGCGCATGCTGCGGACTTGCGGGACTCGATCCCCAAGGCCCCCAAGGGGCTCGTCGACCGCATCCTGAAGGCGGCCGGCGTCCCGTCCGCCGACGGCCCGAAAGCCGACAAAAACTCGGGCGACGAAAAGACCTAGTCTTTCCGTCCCGCACCAACTGTCTGCTCCGTGACGCGACCCGTCGGCGGCCGGTTGCGATTTCCTTGCGGGCGGCTTACCGCCCCACAGCCGCCATGTCGCCATTCCCGCCCCCTCCTTTTATCCTGATCGTTCGCTTTTTATGAATTAGCCCGCTTGGTTGGGCGTTCTCGTCCGTACCACTCCTCAGACAGGCCGAATCGCCGGGTGGCGAATTGGCCGCGATCAGCGGAGCGGCACAATGACGACCATCAGCGAAACGTCCTCCTCCACCAGTTCCACCAGTTCCACCAGTTCCACGGCAACCTCCACGCTGTCGAGCAGCTACGAAATGTTCCTGCAACTGCTGTGCACGCAGCTGGAGAACCAGGATCCGCTCGATCCGATGGAAACGTCCGAATTCACCAACCAGCTGGTGATGTATTCGACGCTCGAACAGCAAATCAACACCAACGACAAGCTGGACGACGTCCTTTCGTCGATCGACAGCTATTCCGCCTCCTCCGCCGTTTCCTACCTTGGAAAAACGGTCAAAGTCGAAGGCGACACGCTGGCAATCGACGAGGGCGACACGGCCACCTGGATCTACGAACTGGACGATGCGGCCAGTTCCGTCGAACTCACCATCACCGACGAAGACGGCAACACGGTCTGGACCGGAACGGGCGAGACCGCGTCGGGCAGCCATACGCTGACCTGGGACGGCCTGGACGGCAACGGCAATGCCGTCGACGAGGGCGAATACACGCTCACGGTGACCGCGACCGACTCCAGCGGCGATTCCATCGACACCACGACGTATCTCCAGGCGCTGGTTACCGGCGTCGATACCTCGGGCGATTCCACCGTCTTGAACCTGAACGGCATCGAGTTCGATCTCGACGACGTTCTCGGCATCTCGATCTGACGACCACCGGAAAAGGGAGGCGATCATGAGTCTGAGCGGCGCACTGAATTCGGCGGTCTCGGGTCTGAAGGCCCAAAGCCAGGCCCTGGCCATGGTGTCCGACAACATCTCGAACTCCAGTACCGTCGGCTACAAGGCGACCCACGCGCGTTTTTCGACGCTGGTGACCGAGCAAATGTACGGAAACTACTATGCGTCGGGCGGCGTCGGCACGACCGCCAGCCAAACCGTCAGCCAGCAGGGCTTGATCGAGGAAAGCGACAGCAGTACCGACATGGCCATCGACGGCAACGGCATGTTCGTCGTCTGCTCCGACTTGGATGACGGCCAGCGCTACTTCACCCGGAACGGCGAATTCGACACCGATGACGACGGCTACCTTACTTCGAACGGCTACTACCTGATGGGATGGGCGACCGACGCCGACGGCGAGGTCGCCAATGCAAACGACACCAGTCTGGAAGCCATCAACGTCAACCGGTATTCCGGCATCGCCTCGGCAACCACCGAGGCCTCGATCACCGCCAACCTTCCCGCCGACGCGGAAATCAACGACACGTTCAGTACGTCGCTCGAAGTGATCGACTCCCTGGGCGTTTCACACACACTCGAGGTGACCTTCGAAAAAACGGCCGCCAACGAATGGTCCATGACCTATACCGACCCAACGCTCAGTTCCGATACGTCGACGACGAGCGGCACGGTTGGCGGCGGCCCCATCACGATCGAGTTCGATAGCGATGGGAACCTGACGTCGCCCACGTCCGGGTCCGCAACCATCAGCGTCACAGGTTGGACCACGGGCGCTTCCGACAGTTCCATCACGTTCGATTTGGGCACCGTCGGCGCCGCAGACGGCCTTCACCAGTTTTCGTCGGGCAGCGACGACCCCTATCTGGACGTCGGCACGATTTCGCAAAACGGGTTGGAATACGGCTCGCTGACGGGCATCGAAATCGACGACGACGGTTCAGTCGTCGCCAGCTACGACAACGGCGAAAGCCGGACCATCTACAAGATCGCCATCGCCACGTTCTCCAACTACGACGGCCTGACGGCCATGACCAGCAACATTTATGCGGAAAGTGCCACATCGGGCACCTACACGGTTCATATCGCCGGAACCGGCGGCGCGGGAACGATCGAAGGCAATGCCGTCGAGACTTCCAATGTCGACACGGCGGACGAGTTCACCCGGATGATCGTCGCACAGCAAGCCTATTCGGCGGCCTCCCAGGTCATCAGCACCGTCGAGGACATGTACGACGACCTGATGGCCGCCGTCCGCTAATGCGTAAAAAGGCCAAGGATATGACGAAAGCACTGCGAAAATCGGGGGCGATAGCCCCCATCGACATCAAGGTCAAGCGCACGCTGTCGGAAATCAGCCGCAGTCTCGACCCCGAAAGCATCGGGCCCAAGGAAGCAAACGCGCTGGCCCAGAGGATCGCGGACCAGATGGCCCACCTTCCGGCGAGCGACGCCATCATCATCCGTCAGCGGGTCGGCGTGGCGGTGACCGAGTTGGAAACCTTGATCGCGGAACTCAAGGAGGAACTGTCCACGTTGGGGGACACCCTCAAGACGGTCACGCGGCACAGCACCGTCGCTGCGGCCTATCACCGCCGCTACGGGCCGCGGCCGCGCTAGAACAAGGAACCTGAGAGATGACGACAAACACCGCATCCACGCCCCGAAACGAGAAACAGCCGGATCTCGACGCGGCTTCACTGCTCGCGGTCATGATCGAGTTGACGGGCGTGCTCAAGGAGGAAAACCAGCAGTTGTCCGAGCGCGTTCCCGCTGGCCTGACCTGCACGATCGAACGCAAGGTCGAACTGAGCGAAGAATACCAGGCCCAGTGGAAGGTTCTTCTCAACCGCGGTGTCCGCACCCTTTCCGCCGAACCGCAGATGCTACGCAAGTTGACGGAAAGTGCGAGCCTTCTGCGGGAATTGACCGACGAGAACATGGTTCGCCTCGAGGCCGCAGCCAATGCGACACGCAGCCGGATCGAAGCCGTCATGAAGGCGATGCGCGCCCAAGACGACAAAGCCAAGCGTTACGGTGCCAACGGAACCATGGTCGCCCGTCGGCAAACGTTGCAGTTCTCCGATCACGAGGTATAGGGAGGCAGAACCGTGTCGTCGCTCAGCATCGCCACCAGCAGTGCGTTGAGTTCCCTCCGCGCGATCCAGGTCCAACTGGCGGTGGCATCCTCGAATATCGCCAACGCCGACACGGAAGGCTACACGGTCAAGACCGCCGAAAAGACGTCGACAGTATCCGCCGGAATCGGTACCGGCTCGACGATCACCGGGATCACCAGTGCCGTCGATCAGAACCTTGTCCGCAATATCGTTGAAGCGACGACAGCGTATTCCGGCGCGCAAACGACCAGCGAGTACTTCGAATCCATTACCAACCTTCTCGGCACACTTTCCAGTGACTCGGACACCAGCGGCGATACGTTGGCGACCCTGCTGACAAATCTGGAAACGGCTCTCGATGAACTGGCGACAACGCCGGAAAGTCAGACCTTGGCCGAACAAGTGGTACTGGACTTGGTTGAAATCGCCGGCGAACTCAACGAATTTTCCAGCTCGATCCAGGAACTGCGCGCCGACGCGGACCAGGAAATCGAAACAACGGTTTCCGAGGTCAACGACGCACTCACCCGCATCGACGAACTCAACGACGCGATCGTCACCGCGCAGTCGATGGGGAAATCCACGGCAGATCTGGAAGATCAACGCAATCAGGAGTTGCTGAATGTCGCCGAAGCGCTGGAAGTCAGCTATTTCACGGATTCAACGGGACGGATGTCGATATACTCATCGTCGGGACAGGTCCTGGTCAATTCATCGGCCCATCTCCTTTCCTACGATGCGGCGGGCTCGGTATCGAGTTCAACCACTTTTTCGAGCATCACCGTCGACGGAAAGGATATCACGAGTCTGGTAGGCGACGGCTCCCTCGGCGCCTTGATCGAAATGCGCGACGAGACGCTGCCGGCCCTTCAGGACGAGATCGACGAACTTGCGGTTCAGTTGCGCGATACCGTCAACACGATCGCGAACCAGGGCACGTCGATCCCGACGCCGGAAGAACTCACGTCGACCGAAACCGTCGCTGCGAGTGACGCCTTCACGGGAACGGGCACGTTGCGGGTTGCTGTGACGGACAAAGATGGCGAGGTCGTCGCCGTCCAGGATCTTGATCTTTCCGCCTATGCCACGATTGGCGATTTGGTTTCGGATCTGGACTCGATCTCGGGAATGTCGGCCGCCCTCGATGCCGACGGCCACCTCGTGCTGACAGCCGACGATTCCGACAACGGCATCGCGCTTGCCGACGTCTCGTCCTCCGTAGGAAGCGTCGGTTTCTCCGACTATTTCGGTTTCAACGATGTACTCGTCGGCGACGGCGCGGCGTCGATATCGGTTCGGGATTCGATTGCCGACGATTCCTCGACCTTTCCGATCGGTGTTCTCGACAGTTCCACGACGACGCCTTCCGTCGGCGATGACGTTATTTCAACCGATTCCGGCGCGCAGGCATCCGCCCTGGCCGACGCCTTGCGGGATACGGACTTTGCCGCCGCCGGCGCGTTGGCCGGTCAAAGCGGCAGTTTTTCGGACTATGCCGCAGCCATCGTTTCCAAGGCATCGATATTGGCTTCGACGGCAACTTCCGCCGAAGCGTCGGCCGAAACGACGCTGTCGGTATTGGAAAGCACGTTCCAATCGAAATACGGCGTCAACGTCGACGAGGAAACCGCGAAAATCACCGAACTGGAAAACGCCTATGCCGCATCGGCCCAGATACTGACGGCCGTCGAAGAGATGTTCGAAGCGCTGCTCAACGCCGTCCAATAGCCTCCGTGCCCGTATCGCGCGGAAGAAAGGGAGCTCGTTCATGGAAAGAGTATCGACTTGCGGCCTCACCCAGTCGCTGATCTCGGCGACGCTCTCCATGCAGTCCCGAATGGCGGAAGTCCAGGTTCAGTCGGCGTCGGGTCTCGTCTCGGATTCCTATGCGGGACTCGGGACCGACAGCGCGACCCTGATCTCTTTGGAAACCGAGCTTTCCCGGATGAATACGTGGTCGGATAACACCAGCACCGCATCCACCCGGATAACGTCGATGTACAACGCCGTCGACAGCATGAACGACATCATGAGTTCCCTGCGCGCGACGATAAGCGGCGCCTTATCGTCGACCGACGACAGCATCGACTATAACGAGATGGCCAATGGGCTGCTGGAGGAATTCGCCTCGCTTCTGAACGTGCAGGTGGATGGACGGTATCTTTTTGCCGGCGGTGATACGAAATCACCAGCCGTCCCTTCCGACAGCGCCGACTATTCCGTGGTTACGGTGCCGTCCACCGCGGATACCAGCTATTACGAAGGCGACAGTTCCATCGCCAGCGTTCGGGTATCGGAAGACAGAGCGATCGACTACGGCGTCACCGCCGACGACACCGCGTTCGAGAAAGCCATCCGGGCAATTTCGATTATCGCAAACGCCACCACCGATCCCATCGACGAAACGGCGTTCACGGAAGCCTACGATTTGGCGACCGAAGCGCTGGACGATCTGATCTCCGTCCAAAGCGGTCTGGCGCTGAAGGCGGAACAGTTGGAGCGCGCCCAGTACAGCCAGGAAGCGACGATTACCCTCGTGGAAGAAGCGGTCACGAACATCAAGGCCGCAGACACGGCGGAAGTCTCCGTTAAACTGGCGGAATATGAAACGTTGCTCCAGGCCTCCTATTCGGCCTTGGCCTCCGTAACCAGCCTCAGTTTGTTGGACTACCTGTGACGAGGCGCATATTTGATTCTCGGCTTCATGGATAAAAAAATTCGATGCAGCTTGCTGAAGCTTCCGCAGGATTTCAGGCCTTCCTGCGTATAAGGGAATATAGCTGCTGATTGGAACCCATACTCCGGCAGGGTGTTCGGCACGCAACGATGAACGATCAAGAACTGTTGCTCGCCGCCGGACGTGGGGACCGTCAGGCATTCCTGAAACTGATGACGAAGCACATGTCCTTCGCCATGGGTCTGGCCATGCGTATGAGCGGCAATACCGCCGATGCCGAAGATATCGTCCAGGAAGCCTTTCTCCGGGCCTGGACCCATGCCGCGCAATGGCGGACGGATGGCGGCGCGCAGTTTTCGACCTGGCTTTACAGAGTTGTCGTCAACCTGTGTCTTGACCGCAAGCGGCGCCCCACGTGCGTATCCGTCGATTCGATCGAGGAACCGCAGGATTCGCGTCCGTCCGGGCTCGAGGTTCAAAGCACGACGGAAACCCAAGAAATCGTCGCCGAGGCTCTCGCGAGTTTACCGCCGCGACAACGCGCTGCGGTTTCATTATGCTATTTCGAGGGACTTGGGTATCAAGACGCGGCCGAGATCATGAACATAACCCCGTCGGCCCTGGATTCCCTCCTTGTTCGCGGACGCAAGGCGTTAAGGGACCATTTGCTGAGGCGGGGATTCGACACGCTGGGAGACGTGCTATGAATTTCGACGACTTCCGAAACTGCCTGGAACGTCATGGCGCCCGCTTGGATCTTTGGCCCGCGTCGCATTGCGACGAAGCAACGCGCTTCATGCAGTCGCACGACGACGCCCGCGCGCTCTTCGCCAAATATGCCGATTTCGATGCGCGGGTCAGAAAACACGATCCCGGCGCCACGATCGATCCGGAATCCGAACGGCGCGTTCTACGGTTCGTCGAGGATCGGATGAACCAAGCTCCCATATCGTCGCGGGCATTCGGTCCCCGCATCGCCGAATGGTTTCGTGCGTTTGTCGCCACGGGCGAGTATCCGAAATTCGCTCTCCCTATGGGACTTTCCGCTGCGGCCGGACTCGTCGTCGGTATTCTTTTGCCGACGGGCACGGCGCAAGTCGCGGCATGGACCGGGTATTCCCCCGTCTTTACCGCCTTCGCCATGCTGGGGTACTAGATGATCGACCAGAAGACAACCGTACGCGTTCTGGTCGCCTCCCTGGTCGTCAACATGTTCCTGATCGGCGGCATTTTGGGTTACGTCTTCACGGGGCCGGATCGTCCCGGCGGTCCGCCCGCCCCCCTGATGATGGCCCAGGATATGGCGGAAACGCTCCCGGCCGAAGACGCCCGCATACTTCTGGAGAGTTTCGGGCGCCTCAAGGACGATTTGGATTCGAAATGGCGGATGTTGCGCCGATCCCCCGATGCTTTTCGAGCCATTCTCAAGAAGTCTCCCTTCGACGAGACGGCTGCATGGGACGCGTGGCGAGAGTTCGGAGACAACAGTAATACCGCTCATCGGGAATTCGGCCGTGTGCTGATCGAATCGGCGACCCGGATGTCCGATGAGGGACGAAAACGTCTGGCGGAATTCGAACCACGAAAACCGCCACGCTGACCCGCCTCCCCACCGTCCTTAAACGCCATAGCGAAACCGCCAAGCCCCTGTGGTCGATGGCAACGACGTCTGCTGATTGCAGCCCAAAGCCGCAAAAAGTACGGTACCCTGACATCCGCATGACCGCTGCGAGCACGGGGAACGCGCTATGGAATTCAAGGCCCTCGAAACGTTCGTTTGGATTTCCCGGTTGGGGAGTTTCCGAGCCGCGGCGGATCGCCTGAACACGACGCAGCCGTCGATATCCGCGCGCATCGCAGCCTTGGAACGGGAACTCGGAACGCAGGTTTTCGACCGGAGTGGCCGCAAGGCGACCCTGACCCGAAAAGGCCGGGATCTCTTACGATATGCCGACCGCCTGATCGCGCTGCGCAACGAAATGCTGAACGCCGTCGCCGATCCGTCATCGATACAAGGCACCATCACGCTCGGCGTGGTCGAAACCATCGCCCACACGTGGCTTCCCAAGCTGATCGACCGGATGGCCCAGACCTATCCGCGCATTTCATTGGAACTCGATGTCGATATTTCGGTCAACCTGAGAGAACGCTTGGTCGCCTGCGAGATCGACGCCGCCTTTTTGATGGGGCCGATCAGCCGACCCGAAATCGTCAACCTGCCGCTCTCCAACTATCCGCTGTCGTGGCTGGCGAGCCCGAGGTGCGAACTGGCCGGCAAAGTCTTGACCCTGGACGACCTCGTTCGGGTGCCGGTCATCACCTTCCCCCGCAATTCGCGACCTCATATGGATCTTGAAGCTTTGTTCCATGGAGCCAACGAACGTCCCCGCATCCACAGCAGTTCGTCCCTGGCGACCATCGTCCGCATGGCGGTGGAGGGGATCGGCGTGTGCGCCCTGCCCGTCGACATCGTCCGCCGGGAAATGAAGCGGGGGGAACTGTGCCTTTTGGAATCTGCCGTGCGGCTTCCGGATCTGTATTTCACGGCATCGTTTCCCGCCGAGTCGGATTCCTTCTTGATTCACGCCATATGTGATCTAGCGGTCAATGTCGCCAAGGATCATGATTCGTTGCGCGACGCCGAATCATAAATAAAATTTATCAAACCACATAAAATCATGCGTTTTGACGAGATGTCCGGTTTATGATTAATTTGGAGGCACACGAAGAAACAGGAGTAAAAATTGGCCAAATCGCCGCTCCCGTTGCGTTCTCTGACGCCCCCTGAAGTCCGCCGGCGAATTCGCGCGAAGCAGATCGACGCGCCGACATCGGGCATGGCCGACGGCTATGTCCAGGCCAATCTCGTCATTCTCCCCCAGTCCGACGCGGAATATTTTCTGGACTACTGCCGCGCCAACCCAAAGCCGTGTCCGCTGTTGGGCGTCGGCAAGCCCGGCGACGTCGCTCTCGACGCTGTCGCCGCGGATCTGGACATCCGCACCGACGTTTCGGGATACCGCATCTTTCTCGATGGCGTTCCAACCGAGCGGGTGTCCGACATCACGGCGTATTGGCGGGACGATCTCGTCACCTTCGCGCTCGGCTGCTCCTTTTCCTTCGAACACGCGCTCCTGGACGCCGGTCTGCCGGTCCGCCACATCGAACGGGGTTGCAACGTGCCGATGTTCCGGACATCGGTGCCGACCGCGGGCCGCGGTCCGTTCGAAGGACCGCTCGTCGTGACCATGCGCCCCTACAAGCCCGCGGAGGCGATCGCCGCCATTCTGCTGTCGGAACACTATCCCCTTGCCCATGGTGCGCCGATCCACATGGGATTTCCCGAAGCCATCGGAATCACCGACCTCGGACACCCGGATTACGGCGATCCCGTGCCGATCAACTCCGATGAAATTCCCGTGTTTTGGGCCTGTGGCGTGACGCCGCAAGCGGCATTGGAAAACGCGGCCTTGCCGTTCGCCATCACTCACGACCCGGGGCACATGCTGATAACAGACATCGCGAACGCGCGAATCGTCGATGTCGAGAAACTGTCGGACTAGTCGCGCGAAACCAACCGTAATATCTGACGAGGAGGTTCTAAAATGCGAGGGATGAAATTCTTGACCGCCGTAGCCGCGGCGACCCTGTTCGGAGTCGGCGCCGGTGCCGCCGATATCGACGCCACCAAGCTGACCTACGTTGGAAGCTGGAGTGGCCTCGTCCTGTTCAAACAGTTCGAAAAACCCTTCTGGTCGGAAACCCTGACCAAGGATTCCGGCGGCAAGATCGAAGTCGATGTTTCGACATTCGACCAGATGGGTCTGAAGGGGGCCGAGGTCTTCCGCATTCTTGCAAAGAACGTGTTCGATATCGGCGCGACCGTGGCCGACTATACGGTCCAGGATGCGCCGGAACTCGAGGGCCTCGACATTCCGATGATCGCGCCCGATCCCCAGCTCGCTCAGGCCGCGACCATGGCCTACAAGCCGGTCGTCGACGATATCCTGGCACAACGCTTCGACGCCAAGGTGCTGGCGATCGTGCCCTATCCGGTCCAGGTGTTGTTCTGCAACAAGGAGATCACCAGTCTCGCCGACATCAAGGGTTTGAAAATCCGCGCCAGCGGCCGGTCGACTGCCGAATTCCTGACCGCCGCCGGCGCCGAGGGCATCACCATGGCGTTCAGCGAAGTGCCCGGCGCGTTGCAGCGCGGCGTCATCGACTGCGCCGTCACCGGATCGCTTTCCGGCTACAGCGCGGGTTGGTACGAAGCATCCAAGGTCCTGTATCCCATGCCAATCGGGGGATGGGACTACGTCGTGACCGCCATGTCCCTTAAGAAGTGGAAATCCCTGAGCAAGGGCACCCAGGATTTCCTGCTTGCCGAAGTCGGCGACAAACTGGAAGCCGAAGTCTGGAAGACGGCTGAAGACGACTCCCTGCAGGGTATCGCCTGCCTGACCGGCAAGGGCGATCTGAAGTGCAAGTACGGCGAACCGGGCAGCATGTCCGTCGTAGAGCCTTCCGAAGCAGAAAAGACCTTGGCGCGTAAACTGTTGATCGAAAAATCGCTTCCCGCCTGGGCCGCCCGCGTCGATGACGAGTGGGTCAAACGTTGGAACGACACGATCGGCAAGACCGTCGATTTGGTCGCCAAGAAGTAACCTGCCTAGGCGCGCGGCCGGACGGCTGGATTCCTTTCCGGCCGCGCGTTCCATTTGTCCGTTTATCGGCGGGATCGAGCCATGACCAAGCCCTTTGATGTCTTGATCGACCGCGTCGATCGCATTTCCTGTTTTCTTGCCTACATGGGCGGCGTGATGCTCCTGGCGATGGTTGCGGTGATCGCGGCGGAGATCTTTCTACGCCGCGTTTTCACGTTCTCGCTGGGTCTGGGGTTCGAAATGTCGGGGTACGTTCTCGCCATTTCGTCGACCTGGGCATTCGCCTACGCTCTGTTTCGCAAGGCCCATATCCGGATCGACGCCGCGTATACGCGGTTCGGAAGCCGGGCTCGGATGGGGTTCGATATCCTTGCGCTGACAATGTTCGTTGCTTTTTCCCTGGTCGTCTGTGACGCCGCTTGGGGCGTAGCCTTCGAATCCATCACCCGCAATTCGCACGCCAACACGCCCCTTCAGACGCCGTTGTGGATACCGCAAATCCTTTGGTTCGCGGGTCTCGCATGGTTTGCTTTTGCCACCATTCTCCTGCTGGCACGGGTCGTTGTCGCGGCGTTGACCGGCGATCTTGAAACGGTGCAGCGTCTGGCGGGAAGCTCGACACTCGACGAACAGATCGAGGAAGAAGCCGCCGGAATCGTGAGGCGTGCATCATGATCGGTATCGCATTCGTCGTTCTCATCGCGCTGATGGTCCTATCGATACCCGTGGCGGTAACGCTGCTGACGCTCGGCTTCTTCATGGACCAGGCATTTTCGCGCTTTCCTTTGCATCGGGCGCTGGGCGAGGTGCTGTGGTCCGCGTCGGACAGCTTCCTCCTGATCGCCATTCCGCTGTTCATCCTATTGGGCGAGATCCTGGTTCGTACCGGCATCGCGCGGCGCACTTACGGCGCCCTGGAGGCATGGCTTTCGTGGCTGCCCGGCGGCCTGTTGCATGCGAACATCGGCACGGCAACCTTCTTCTCGGCAACCTCCGGATCCAGCGTCGCGACCGCCGCCACCGTCGGCACCGTGGCCATGCCGCAGGCCCGCGCCCTGGGCTATCACGAATCCCTGTTCGCGGGATCGATCGCCGCGGGCGGCACCTTGGGGATCATGATCCCACCGTCGATCAATCTGATCGTCTACGGTTTCCTGACAGAGACCTCCATCCCGCGCCTCTTCATCGCCGGCATCGTGCCCGGCACCTTGCTGGCCCTGTCGTTCATCGCCGGAACCGCACTGATCTGTTCGCTCAAGCCCGAGTGGGGCGGCCCTCGGCGGCGTCATTCCTGGAAACAGCGCTTCAAGGGATTGGTCGACCTGTTGCCGGTATTCCTCCTGTTTTCCATAATCATCGGGTCGATCTACACGGGATGGGCGACACCGACGGAAGCGGCGGCCGTCGGCGTCCTGACCACATTGGTTTTCGCGCTGATCCTGGGAGAACTGTCTCTCGACATGATAAAACAGGCTCTCGCCGGAACGATGCGGACGTCGGCCATGATCATGCTGATCATCATGTCGGCCTACTTCCTGAATTTTGTGTTGTCGGCGGCGGGCGCCACCCGAACCCTGAGCGAATTCGTGGAAAACACCGGTATGGGGCCGACTGCGACGATGCTGGTTATCATCGGCATGTACGTTCTGTTGGGGTTCTTCGTCGAAACCTTGTCGCTGATGGTAATCACCATTCCCGTCGTCGAACCGGTGGTCGTCGCCTTGGGGTACGATCCGATCTGGTTCGGCGTCATGTTGATTCTACTGATCGAAATGGCATTGATCACTCCGCCTGTCGGGCTGAACCTCTACGTGGTACAGGGCGTTCGCGGCCGAGGCTCGTTGAACGACGTCATGTTGGGCGCAATCCCTTACGCGACCATCATGCTCCTGATGGCCGGCGTTCTGCTTGCGATACCGGGTCTGGCCCTGTTCCTGCCGAACGCCATGAACTGACGAGGAAGAACGATCCCATGCTGAACTTCCGATCCCCCGAAGGCACCGAGATCCCGGTCGAGATCCGGGACGTCATCATCGCGGGATGGGCCGGTCGCGATACGGCGGCGGTCCAGGCACACATCGATGAATTGGCGGCGCTGGGTGTTACGCCGCCGACAACCGTCCCGCTCTTCTACCGGGTTTCCGACGATCGCCTGACCACCTCCGGCCGTGTCCAGGTCCTCGGCGACGGAAGTTCGGGCGAGGTCGAGGCCGTCGTGATCGGCGCCGCCGGACGATTGTGGGTCGGTATCGGTTCCGATCATACCGACCGCGAGGTCGAAGCCTACTCGGTCGCCGTTTCCAAGCAAATGTGCCCCAAGCCGGTGGGGCTCGACGTATGGCCGTTCGAAAGCGTCGCCGACCATTGGGACCGACTGGTCCTGAGGGCCCACGCAACCATCGGCGGCGAGCGAATTCTCTACCAGGAAGGATCGGTTTCGGAATTGATGCGGCCCGAAAACCTGATGGAAACGTGGCGTGGTGCACCGAGAATGCTCGGCGACGGCCAAGCGATGTTTTGCGGCACGCTGGCCGCCATCGGCGGCGTACGGCCGGGAACCCGATTCGAAATGACCCTGGAAGATCCCGTATTGCATCGAACCCTGAGCCACGGTTACGACATCGACGTCTTGCCGGTCATCGCCTGACCGGCGCCATCGAAAGAGAACCATCATGTTTGCCGACGCGCGTACCCTTGCGGAAATACTTGACGATTTGAACGCCGGCCGGATCAAGGCCGAGGCTCTTGTGGAAGAAGCGCTGGGGCGCGCCGGAACAGCCGAGGGCCGGATCGTCCACACCGAAGTCTTCGACGTCGCGGCCAAGGCACAGGCACGCACGATCGACCTGTTGCGGGATGCGGACGTACCCGTCGGACCACTGGCCGGCATCCCCGTTTCGGTAAAGGACCTGTTCGACGTGTCGGGGCACCGAACCCGAGCCGGATCAACGGCCCTGGCCGACTGTCGACCGGCCGCAAGGGATGCCCGCATCGTGTATCGCCTCCGCGCCGCCGGCGCGGTCTTTACCGGGCACACGAACATGACCGAGTTCGCCTTTTCCGGGCTCGGAGTGAATCCGCATTACGGGACGCCGGGCAATCCCTGGGATCGCGGCCGGGTTCCCGGCGGTTCTTCCTCCGGAGCCGCTGTATCCGTGGCGGACGGCATGAGCTGCGCCGGCATCGGGACGGATACCGGCGGTTCGGTACGGATCCCCGCAGCCTTTTGCGGCCTGACCGGGTTCAAGCCCACCTTCGGCCGTACCGACCTCGACGGAACCATCCCGCTGTCGACAACCCTGGATTCCATCGGCCCGATCGCGCGATCGGTCGCCTGTTGCGCGCTTCTGGACGCCGTGATGGCGGGCGAAGAACCCTGGATGCCGACACCGTTGAGCGGCCTTCGGCTGGCGGTGCCGCAAACCTTCGTTTTGGATGATCTCGAACCCGCTGTTGCCGCCACCTTCGAGCGTGCCCTGTCGGCGCTTTCCGCAGCCGGCGCCCGAATCGAGGAAGTCGCATTCGAGAACCTGGCCACGATTCCGGATCTTCTCGCGGGCGGGGGAATTTCGGCGGCCGAAAGCTATGCCTGGCATCGCGACCTGTTGGCCGCCAAAGGCGCGCTCTATGATCCTCGCGTGCGGTCGCGCATCGAACGCGGGGCCGAGATGGCCGCCATCGACTACATCGGCATCCTGAATGCGCGCGAAGTCCAGATGGCGGACATGGACCGTGCGTTGATCCCGTTCGATGCCGCCGTCATGCCGACGGTCGCCACTGTCGCACCGAGAATGTCGGAACTCGAGGCAGACGACAACTACACCCGCGCCAATCTGCTGGCCTTGCGCAATACGTCCGTATCGAACCTTCTGGGATTGTGTTGCGCGTCGGTTCCCTGCCAGAAGCCCGGCGATTTGCCGGTCGGCCTATCCGTCGCGGGGCGCGGCAATCATGACAGGCACATCCTGCGTGTCGCGGCGACCATTGAACGATACTTGAAGGATGCTGGACTGGGAATCGCCGGATAGATCGCGCGAGACCGTCACGGGCGGCAGATGTTCCGCCGCCCGTGACATGGCGTCAGTCGACTTTGAAGTAACTCTTCGGCGCCGCGTTGCAGACCGGACACCTGTCGGTGGGCTCGCGTTCGATCGTGTGGCCGCAGACGCCGCAAACCCAGTAATCGGCTGATTCCAGGGTTTCCAGTTTGTCCAACGCCTTCTGGTACAGCCCGGCATGGATCTTCTCGACCGCGTTGGCGTAGGAAAAGCTCCGTTCCGCCGCCTTGTCTCCCTCGGCCTTAGCGGCCTCTATCATCGGCGGATACATGGATTCGTATTCGTAGATTTCGCCCCCCAGGGCTTCCTTCAGGTTTTCCACCGTCGACCCGACGCCCTTCATGGTCCGAAGATGGGCATGGGCATGGATGGTTTCGGCTTCCGCCACGGCGCGGAACAATTTGGCGACCTGCGGCAGCCCTTCCTGTTCGGCTTTCTTGGCGAAGGCGAGATATTTCCGGTTTGCCTGTGATTCGCCGGCAAAGGCCTCTGCCAAGTACTCTTGTGTCTTACTCAATTTTTCTCTCCTTTTCGCAGCCCCGTGACAGTTCGCCTGGCGGGTGCGCACGCAAAACATCCGCCGTGCCTCGCGCGGCACGGCCTGCCCGCGCAAACGGTACGCGGCTCTTGAATACCACATGGCGATTGGGGAAATGAACCGGTTCCGATCCGCCGGAGGATCGAAAATTCCGGGCTCGTCCGCCAAAATCCGACTGGACCGCGGACGAGCCCGGGAAGAGCCTATTGGGCTGGAATGCCGGCTTCCTCGAAATACTTCAGGGCGCCGGGGTGGTAGGGCATGGAGAGCTTCGGCGCCATGTTGTCCTTCTTCGCGATCTTGAAGGCGCCGAATGCCTTGCCGAGATCCTCGTTGTTTTCGGCGATGGTTTTGACGACGTTGTAGATGAGCTCGTCGGGCGTATCCTTGTAGGTGACCAGCATCCAAGGAATCTGAATGATGTTGGCGGCTTCGCCCAGTCCCGGTATCGAATCGCTCGCCGCCATATGGATGATGTCGCCGGCCGGAAGATGTTCCTTGAAACGCGCCACGCCTTCGGGCGAATCGTCGAGCGACACGTAGCGGATGCCGCCACGCGATTGCACCATGGTGTTGACCTTGTGCGCCGCGCCCGAATTCAAACTGATGAGCGTGAGATCGACCTTATCCTCGCCCAACGCCATCATGCCCTTGACGAAACTGGAAACCGGGACCTTGATGAAATCGTCGTAGGTCATCCCCCCGTTCGCCAACGCGCCCGCGACATAGTAGCGGATCGTGCTCGACGCCGTGTATTCGGCGGCGATCCGGATGTCTTTTTTCTTCTTGAAGACGTCGGTAATGGTCTTGATTCCCGAATCGGCGACGACCATCAGGCCGGTGCGCAACGGAAACATCGCGCCCACGGCCCGAAGATCGGGATTAGGCTTGCCTTCAAAGTTTCCGGTTCCGGAATAGGAAAAGTCGGCTTCGACGGCGTTGCAGAACCCAAGTTCCATTTCGCCGCGATTGATCAGCGGGAGATAGGCTGCGGTTCCCGCCATCGGCTGCGATCGCGCGGTAATCTTGGCCTTGATGTTGAGAATTTTGGCAACCGCCACGCCTGTGTTGTATCCGAGGCTGCCCTGCTGGTCCGACGCAATGCCGACGACCTGCGCCTGCGCTGCTCCGGTCATGGCGGCAATGGCGCCCAGCGCCAGGAAAAAGCTCAACCGTTTCATGACATTTCTCCCTTGTTTGAACACACATCGACTCCTTCGTGCTTCGAATTGCTTCAGTTTTCTCAGCCGGCGGCTCTCGCGGCCCGTCGCGTTGCGAAGATTTCCCAGGCAAACCAAAGACCCCCCAAACCGCCGAAGACCAGATTGACGGCCGATCCGGGGTTTGCCGGACCGTCCGGCGCCATGGCACCGAGACCGAGCACCGCAAGGGCAACGCGGAAAATCACCGGAACGGAACGTCTGAAGTACCCGACCAGAGCGATGGTGATGAGGATTACGCCTCCGGTTACGGCCACGAGATCGACCGTGATCTCCAGCGCGTCGCCGAACATCAGGATCGTGGGCGAATACACGAACAGGAACGGCACCAGATAGGCGACCCAACCGAACCGCATCGCCGAGAACCCCGTCTTCAGCGCGCTTTCCCCCGTAATCGCCGCCGCCGCGAAAGCCGCCAAGGCGATCGGCGGCGTGATCATCGACATCATGCCGAAGTAGAGAATGAACATGTGGGCGGCCAAAGGTTCGACTCCGGCTTCGATGATCGCGGGCGCCACCAGCGTGGCCAGGAGCACGTAAACACCCGATGTCGGCATTCCCATGCCAAGCAGGATGCAGATGGCCGCCGCGATCAGCAGCAGGACCCAAAGCTGGCTTCCGGCGGTGTTGACCAGGAACAGAGTCAATGCAAATCCGAGCCCGGTGATGTTGAGGATACCGATGACGAAACCCGCGGCCGCCACGATAAGAATCAGTTCGACGGTGGACCGCCCCGTTTCCCAGAGCGTCGCAACGACGTCGCGCGGCGACATCCGCCGCCCCTTGTAGGGCCGGATCATGCCCGCCACGACGATTACGGCAGACGCCCACAGGGCGCCGACCTCGGCTTCGACATGAAGCCAGAACAACGCGTACAGAAGCACCAGGATGGGCAACAGGAAATGCCAGCCGTCGACGAGCACCCGGCGAGCAGCCGGAAGATCTTCGTCCAGAATCCGGATCTCCCTTTTGGCGGCGATCAGATCCACCTGAAGGAAGATGGCGAAGTAGTAGAGGATCGCCGGGAAAAACGCCGCGACCATGACCGCGGAATAGGGAATTTCCAGGAATTCGGCCATCAGGAAGGCGGCCGCGCCCATGATCGGCGGCATCAACTGCCCACCGGTGGAGGCCACGGATTCTATTGCGCCGGCATCCACCGCGCGGTAGCCGGCCTTGCGCATCAAGGGGATCGTGATCACACCGGTGCTCGCGACGTTGGAAACCGCGCTGCCTGAAATGGAGCCGAACAATGCCGAGGCCACGATGGCGATCTTCGCCGACCCGCCGCGCGTCCGACCCGTCGTTCCCTGCGCCAGATCGGTAAAGAAATCGCCGCCGCCCGCCTTGAACAGCAGCTTCCCCATCAGGATGAACATCACGACGATCGACGATGCGACGGCCAGGGGCGTTCCGAAAACCGCGCTCGGATCGAAGCCGATGTATTGAACCAACTGCGCAAGATGAACCTTGCGTCCGACAAAATCGCCGGGAACAAGATGCCCGAACGGCGCGTAGACCAGGAACACGCCGATGAGTCCGAACAGTACCCACCCCGTGCTTCGGCGCAGCCCTTCCATGACGAGAACGACAACGATGGTTCCGATGGCGACGAGTTCGGGCGGTCTGAACGCAACCTGATTGAGCAAATTCTCGTAGTCGACACCGGCGTATAAAAGAGTGCCCATGCCGAGAACAGCCAGAAACAGATCTATCCATGGCAGCGGGCCGCCGAAATCGCCATTCCAACGACGGGTCAGAAACACGGTCGCGATGCCCAGGCCGAGGACGATGGCCAGGAATTGCTCCTTGAAGAATGCAAGTCCGAAATAGATCGGAAGATCGAAAGCCCACAAAATGCAGACCAACGTCATCGTTCCGGCCGTCAGGATGGATAAATTCTTCCCAAGACTTTCCGGGACGCACCATCGGTTGTTGTCCATCGTTCGAACCTGCCACTCATACTCTGGCTTTACGGTCGACCGGCGATCGATTGCACCGGGTCGGCTCGGGAATCCTTGATCAGGACCAGTAGAGCCGCATGGGATTGTCGACCAGCAAGGCACGTTGGGACGCCGAATCGGTTGCTATTCTCGGAATCACGTCGACAAGGGCGCCATCATCCGGCATATGCGATTTCATGTTGGGGTGGGGCCAATCGGTTCCCCACAGAACCCGATCCGGAAAGCGAGAAACCAGCGTACGGGCGAAAGGAACGACATCCGCATAGTCCGGACCAGCGACCGTCAGCCGTTCCGGACAACTGACCTTGGTCCAGATATTGGTCGCGTCTTCCAACAGCTTTATGAACCGGAGAAAATCTGGATGTTCCAATCCTTTGGTGACGTCCGGCCGGCCCATGTGATCGACGACGATGACCGTCGGGATCTGGCGCAGGAACGGGATAAGATCTTCCAGGTCCTGAGATTCGAAATAAACGACCACATGCCAGCCGAAACGCGCGATCCTTTCCGCAATACCGAGGAAGACATCCTTCGGCGTCGAATCAACCAACCGCTTCACGAAGTTGAAGCGGACGCCGCGCACCCCGGCATCGTGCAAGGCCTTCAAGTCGCCGTCCGTAATGTCCGGCCGGACCGAGGCGATGCCCCGCGCTCTGCCGTCCGCCGACTTCAAGGCGTCGACCAGGGCCGCATTGTCGCGCCCGTGGCAGGTCGCCTGAACAATCACGTTTCGCTCGAAGCCCAGGAAATCCCGGAGTGCAAAGAGCTTTTCCTTTGGCGCGTCACAGGGCGTGTACTTGCGTTCGGGGGCATAGGAGAAACGTTCAGCCGGACCGAACACATGGCAATGAGCATCCACCGCGCCGACAGGCGGTTCGAAAGCCGGTTTCGAGGGATTCGGATGAAAAGGCAGATAGTCGGCATCCATGACGAGATCCTTCCCTCAGCGGTTCATCGGCCGAAAACCGTGCCGTCGTACAATTTGCGCGCGGTCCGGAGGAGCGCGGCGCTGGCCACGGAACCGTCCGCTTCGGTTTCCAAAATCACGGTGGTTTCACCGATCGGGTGTTCGATTCTCAAAGTTTTGGCGCGCCCTTCGGGTATGGCGGCGAGCGCCGCCGCCGGAGAACCCGGCAACATGCATGCCGTCGCCACGCTCACGGCTCCGAGAACGCCGATCGACGCATGGCAGCGATGGGGAATGAACGTCCGGGTCGATACCGCGCCGCCGGCAGCGGGTAAACTGACCAAGGACATCTTGGGGACCGACTTGCTGGCAACATCTCCGAGATTCATCATCGGCCCCACCTTGAGGCGAATGGCTTCCAGTCGGGATTTCAATTCCGCGTTTCCATCCAGGTCTTCACGGCTTTCATCGCCGCGGATCCCCAGATCGGCGGCCCGCATGACGACGGTAGGCATCCCGTTGTCGATACAGGTGACGGAAACGCCGTCGATGACATCGACAGCGTTTCCCGTCGGCAACAGTGCGCCGCACGTCGAACCGGCCGTGTCCTTGAACAAAATCGGAATGGGGCTCGACGTTCCCGGAACCCCGTCTATTCGGGCATCTCCGTCGTAGCTGACGGCACCGCCGGGGGTCTGGACGCGTGCAACGGCCGTTTGTCCGGTGTTCTCCATATAGATCGTGACGGGTGTTTCCCCGTCCCGTGCCGCCAGCAACCCGCGTTCGATCGCGAAAGGCCCTACGCCGGCCAGAATATTCCCGCAGTTCTGCGCATCGGTAACGATGGCCTGATCCACGAAGACCTGCAGGAACAGGTAGTCGACGTCGATGCCTTCGCGCTCGGATAGGCGGACGACGGCCGCCTTGGACGTCAGCGGGTCCGCGCCGCCCATCCCGTCGATTTGTCTCGGATCCGGAGAACCCATGACGCTCAGCAGGAAGGCATCGCGCGCCGCGATGTCGCCGGGCAGATCGCGGGCCAAAAAATATCCGCCTTTGGAAGTGCCGCCGCGCATCCACATGCAGGGTGCGGACCTAGACATATTTGAGCCCTTTCTCCGCCAATCGTTCCCGCATACCGCAATCGCCAGCCTTGAAACGGCCGCGTTTTCCATATGAATGGCAGGCGACGTTCACGTCCCAGTCTTTCTTCCGGTGCAACGCAATAACCTCACCGGCGCGCCAAACGACATTCGCCGCATGCGCGCTGATCACCAGTGCCGTATTGTTTTCCGAAATGGCGCCTATCCCTTTATTCAAGGCATGGACAATGAACCACCGCAAGTATGAGGCTGTTCCCGCGAAAACCCTATTTCGAA
This sequence comes from Rhodospirillales bacterium, assembly GCA_963675465.2. Lineage (GTDB taxonomy): Bacteria > Pseudomonadota > Alphaproteobacteria > Rhodospirillales > Shumkoniaceae > JAHDSF01. Next base: position 303,205 of record CAXXVY010000019.1, on the reverse strand, counting down.
GCAATGTTTCCGATATAAGTTTTTGCTATGCCTCATTACGCCCGCATACCCAATTCGACGCTGCGGAACGGGCACGCCGAGGGCGTTCCCGGGGCACCGAATTTACCCAAGGGTGAATTATGGCATGCACGAAAGGACGCGTCGTCCCGCGCCGAGGTTTCGTCAAGCCGCGCCGCCAATCGACGGCGGCGTCCAGGCTTGCCGCCATGCCGGCTAATCGGGCCGCACGGAAGTCTTTCCGCCCGTCGATAACAGACGTCACATAGCGACGCCGCGCTGCCCTCGTCTATGCCTTAGAAGTTAACAGCGTTGACGTCGCTGGTCAGTTCCGACGTAGCCGGCAGAGATCCTTCGAACCACATTGCAGCCGCCGCCGCCGACATCGCGCAGCCATCATGGGCGACGCCCGGGACTTCGGTGAACGACCAGTTGAACGGAACGCCGAGCCGTTCGGCAGCCGCCTTTCCGCGCGCGTAATAGTTGCAAGCCCGCTGAAAACGCCCCGCACCCTGGGCCAGGGCTTCGGGCTGACTCGGAAGATTGGCGGCGTTGGTTTCGCAATCATTCAATCCCCCCATGATGCGGAGAGGATAGGCGAACAACCGCCTAAGATCCGTCTCATCCAGACCGATACCACCCAGCCCCTCGGGAAACGATTTTTCGAGCAGAGGCAGCGAATACCATCCCGAATTGGCCGCGACCGCGGCCTCGAAACGCGCCCCGCCGTGAGTCGAGATCATGCGATGGACGAACTGGCCACCGGCCGAATGACCGAAGATACGCGCCTTGGGCTGGGTCATAACCCCATCTCTTTGCAGAGCTTCGACGACGCGCACCGGCGTGGCATAAGCCCATTTGTCACGTGGACACAGGCCACCGTCATCGTCGTATACGCGGCCATTGTTGTAGTTTTCACTCTCCGGATAGGACTCATTGGAAAACGTCGGGGCGACGATCAACAAGCGGTGACGCTCCGCGGCGGGAATCCAGAAGTCGCGGTAGTCGTCGCCGTTTCGGTTCATCCCGTGCTGCACGATCACGACGGACCAGTCGGGCGTGTGGCCTTGCGGCCGATAGGTTTGTAGCGTGATCGGCCGGTCGGGATTCATCGGGTCGACAAAGGGGATGGCATTGCGGCCGGTATCGTCAAGAAGGATCTTCAGGGACATCGACAACCTCAATTCGGATCGGTGAGATGACAGGCCGAAAAACGCTGTGAATCGATGCGTCGAAGGACCGGCGCTTGTTCCCGGCATTTAGCGGTCGCATGGGGACAACGGGGATGAAACGTGCATCCCGGAGGCGGATCGAGCGGCGAAGGCAGTTCCCCCTTTACCGGCTGGAACCGCCGCCGCCGCCGTTTGACGGAAGGAATTTCGGCCAACAAGGCCTGGGTATAGGGATGCGCCGGCGACGCGAACAGTTCGCTCGTCGGTGCCAACTCGACGAGCCGGCCAAGATACATGATCGCGACCCGGTCGGCGATATGGCGAACCACGGACAAATCGTGGCTGATAAAAAGGTAGGTCAGCGCGTGTTCGTCCCGCAAATCCATGAAAAGGTTGATCACTTGCGCCTGGATGGACACATCGAGCGCCGCGATGGGCTCGTCGCAGACCAGAAAGCTCGGGCCGACGATCAGCGCCCGCGCCAGCCCGATGCGCTGGCGTTGCCCGCCCGAGAACTGGTGCGGATATCGTTCCTTGTAGCTGGGATCGAGACCGACTTCGTCCAGAACCTTGTCTACCCGCCGCAGGATCTCGGCACGTCCTTTGGCCAGCCCATGCACCCTTAACGGTTCGGCGATGATTTCGCCCACCTTCTGCCGTGGATTGAGCGAGGCGTAGGGGTCCTGGAAGACCATTTGAACACCGAGCGTATAGCGCAGCTTCTGCGTGCCGGTAAGCGCGGAAACGGGGATTCCTTCGAACACGACCTCCCCGGCCGTCGGCGGCAGAATGCCCGAGACCATGCGGCCCAGAGTTGACTTGCCGCAACCGGATTCACCGGCCAACCCGACGACCTCGCCGGGCTTTATCGCCAAGTCAACTTCGGTCACCGCTTTCAGGACCGGGGGCAGTTCCGCCCGCCCGACCAAGTGCAGCAAACGTTCGGCCAACACCGGCGGTCGCTGGAATGTCCGCGAGGTTCCCTTCAGTTCGATAATTGTCGGGGACGTTTCAACAGGGCCGCTCATGGGGTGACATCCTCGGGAACGGGGTTGTGGCAGCGCCACTCGTGCCCGGCGCCTCCCTTGGAAACTTCCGGCATGACCTCGGCGCAGGGGCTATGGGCGCGCAGGCAGCGCGGGCGAAACGGACACCCTATGGGAAAGGCGGAAAGGCGCGGCGCAACTCCGTCGATCTGGTGCAGCCGGGTGCCGGGCGCGTTTTCAGCCGGAATCGAGTCCAGCAGGCCGCGCGTGTAGGGATGGCGCGGCCGGTCCAGCACGTCGTCGATATCCCCGATTTCGACAATTTGGCCGGCATACATGACGGCCACCCGGTCGGCGAGTTCGGAAATGACGCCGAGATCGTGGGTGATCCAGATGATCGCGGTGCCGGTGTCGCGCTGCAGGGCCTGCATCTCGGCCAGGATCTGGCCTTGGATTGTCACGTCCAGCGCCGTCGTCGGTTCATCAGCGATGATCAGATCCGGGTTGTTCAGCAACGCCGTGGCGATGGCGACGCGCTGGCGCATTCCCCCGGAAAACTCGTGCGGATATTGATCGATCCGCGTTTCCGGCGAAGTGATGCCGACCTGCCGCAACGCCGCGACCGCCCGCTGCCGGGCCTCGTCGGCGGATGCGCCGCCGTGCTCCGTTATGGCTTCGGTCATTTGTTCGCCGATGGTCAGCACCGGGTTGAGTGCAGCCAGGGAATCCTGAAAGATCATGGCGATTTCCTTGCCCCGCACCTCGCGCAGGGCGGAATCGCTCAGACCGAACAAGTTGCGGCCCTTGAACAGAATCTCTCCTCCGACAACCTCGCCGGGCGGATCGATCAACCCGATCAGGGAAAGCCCAGTCACCGATTTTCCGGACCCGGATTCGCCGACCAGCCCCAGAACTTCGCCCGGCTTCAGCGAAAAACTGACACGGTTGACGGCAACATAGGCGCCTTCGAGGAAATGGAACGCGGTCAACAGGTCGCGAACTTCAAGCAACGGCTTGGTCATGAACGCCTCGCATCGAAAGCCACACGGAGACGGTCCCCGACCAGATTGAGGGAGAAGATCAGGATGACCAGGGCGACGCCCGGATAAACGCTGATCCAGTATTCGCCGCTCATCAGAAAGTCGAACCCGTTCGCGACGAGAAGGCCGAGCGAAGGCCGTGTTACCGGCACCCCGACGCCGAGAAAGGACAACGTCGCTTCCAGGGTGATGGCCGAGGCGATTCGCACGGTCGCGACGACGAGAACGGCGGCGATGCTGTTCGGCAGGAGGTGACGGAACATGATCCGCAGTTTGGAATACCCGAGATTTTCGGCTGCCTCGACATATTCCTTCCGACGTTCGACCAGCGCCGAACCACGCATGATGCGGGCATAGTGAGCCCATTGGACGACGACGATGGCGACGATCACCTTGTCGACGCCTCGCCCGATCACCGCCAGAAGGACGAGAGCGACGAGAATCGACGGGAATCCAAGGAAGAAATCGACCATCCGCATCAGCGCCGCTTCGACCTTGCCGCCGAAAACGGCCGCCGACAAGCCGACGCTGACGCCGACCGCAAAGGCGAAAGCCGTCGCCACCAGCCCGACCATCAGGCTGACTCGCATGCCGTACAGGATGGCGGAAACCATGTCGCGGCCCTGGGCATCGGTGCCGAGCCAATACGTGAGCCCGTCCAAACTGATTTCGCCCGGCGGCAAGCGGTTGTCCATGACGGTGAATGAGGTCAGGTCATAGGGATTTTGCGGCGCCAGCAGCGGCAACAACATGCCGGCCGCGAGCACGAGCACGAGCGCGATGAGCGCCCCCTTGTGGCTCGGGCGGCGCTTGATCCGTGCCAGATGGAAGGCGCGTCGAGGCGTCTTGACCATCGGCGGGACCAGCGTCGGATCGATGTGCGGATTCCGGCGGGGGCTCATGCCGATTTCTCCATGAGCTTCACGCGGGGATCGAGCACCGCGTAGATCAGATCGACGATCAGGTTGATCACGACGAACAGAAAGGTGATCAGCATGACGTAGGAGACGACGACCGGGCGGTCCAACTGGTAGATGCTGGTGATCAGCAGCTTGCCCATGCCCGGCCAAGCGAAGACGGTTTCGGTGATCGTCGAGAAGGCGATGAGATTGCCGAACTCGATGCCAAGCACCGTGACGATGGGAATCAAAATGTTGCGCAGGATGTGGCGCCGAACGATGCGCTTCGGCCGCACGCCTTTGGCCCGCGCGAACTTCACGTAGTCCTGGGTCTGCGCCTCCATGGCGCCGGAAGCGGTCAGGCGGATCACCAGGGCCAGATTGGGCACCGCCAGGTTGATGACCGGCATGGCGAGATGGCGGAGCCCATCCCGGGTAAGGAAGCTGACCGGAAAGCCGAGAATGCTGACCGTCTCTCCGCGGCCCGAGGTCGGAAGCCAATGCAGCCAGACGGACAGCAGAAGAATCAGCATCATGCCCTTCCAGAAACTGGGAAGCGAATAACCCAGAATGGAACCGGTCATGATGGCGCGCGACGCGACGGTGTCGTTGTTCAAACCGATATAGAGACCGATGGGAACGCCGAGCAGGCTGGCGACGATCAGCGACAGGGTGACCAGTTCCAGGGTGGCGGGCATGCGGCTGATGATGAGTTGAAGCGCCGGCTCACCATGCACGAAGGAGGTGCCCAGGTCGCCCTGCAACGCGTTACCCAAAAAGGTCAGGTATTGCATCCATATCGGCTTATCCAGGCCGAGCGCCCGAACCATCGCCTCGCGTTCCAGTTCGGTCGCTTCCGGATTGACCAGCAGTTCGACGGGATTGCCGACGGTATAGACGGCGACAAACATGACGACCGAAACCGCCAGCAGGACGGCTAGGCTTTGCAGCAGTCGTTGAAAGATGAATGTTCCCACGGCCCATTCCTTGCCCGGTTGATCCGGAGTGCGAGCGACCAGAAGCCGCCCGCCCCCCGGCACAACAACTTACTGAGCCGTCTTCTTGACAGACATGGCCAGGGTGTTCTGGTCCATCCGTCCGATGTAGTCGAGACCCTTGCGATAGGCCCATATGGTACTTTCGAAGTGGATCGGAACGAAGCCCATCTGATCGAGCAGGCGCTTGCCGGCCACGTGCAAAAGCTCGATGCGCTTCTTCTCGTCCACGGTACCGACCGCCTTCACGATGGCGTCGTTGTATTCGGCATCGCTCCAGCGACCGTAGTTGGAAGTACCGAGGCCCGCTTCCTTGTTGTAGGTAGCTGCATACTGACGCATGAAGGAGGACGCACCACCGGAGGTCGAACCCCAACCACCCATGGAAAAGCTGAACTCGCGCTTGCTGCGACGGCTGAAGAAAATCGAACGCGTCATCGCATCGACCTCGGTCCGGATGCCGGCCTGGGTCAGGAACTGCGCGATCGCCTGGGCAACCTGCGAGTCGTTGATGTAGCGGTCGTTGGTCGCAGACAAGGTGACGTCGAAACCATTCGGATATCCGGCTTCCGCCAGCAGTTTCTTCGCCCCTTCGGGGTCGTACTTCAGCGGTTCCGGATTGGGCAAGGCGCCGAACATCTTCGACGGAACATACTGGTAGGCCGGATCGGCTGCCTCGTCCATGATGCGCTTGACGATGGTATTGCGATCGATGGCCATGGAGACGGCGCGACGAACGCGCACATCCTGGAACGGATTCTTGCCGTTGTCGGCCTTTACGTAGGGACTTTCCTCGCGACCCGCGTCCATCTGCAGGAAGATCACGCGGCTAGATGGCGTGATGGTAAAACCGAACTTCGGATTGGTTTCGAGTTGCTTCACGTCGCGGGCCGAGGGGCTTTCGATCAGGTCGTAGTCACCCGCCAGCAGTCCGGCCAGACGCGGTCCGGCGTTGGGTACCGGCACCAGCTTGACCGAGGCCCAGTCCGGCTTTTCGCCCCAGTAGGATTCGTTGCGGGTCAGTTCGATCCCGGCCCCCTTGGTGAACTTGGCCAGCTTGTACGGGCCGGTTCCGATCGCCTTTTCACCGCTGTTGAACGGGTGAAGCGACGGCCACTCACCGGTAACACCGCAACCCTGCGCCAGATCGAACGTGATCTTGCCATGCGGCAAAATGCTGTCGCTGAGAATGAAGACTTCGGCCATCCGTTCAGGCATCAAAGGTTCGACAGCCTTGGTCGTTATCCTGACCGTGTAGTCGTCCGGCGTTTCGACCTTCGCCATGTTGGTTATCCACTGCGTGAAAGAACCCGAAACGGCGGTCGGATTGTTCATCACGCGGCAGAAGGTGAAAACGACATCCTCGGCGGTGAAGGGGTCTCCGTTGGAGAACTTCACACCCTTGCGCAGGTTGAACACCCAGGTATTGTCGTCCTCGGACTTCCAGGAAGTCGCCAGGCTGGGCACGGAATTGAGGCTTTCGTCCGACCCGACCAGCGCGTCGAAAATATGGTTCGCCAGGGCGTTGTTGGGCGACAGATCATGATAGTGAGGATCGACGGACGTCGGTTCGGAAGCCAGACCGATGGTCAGGGAATCCGCGTTCGCCGCGGCCGAGTACAGGACGGGCAGCATTGCCAGTCCAAGGATCGTCAGAAATTTGGCTTTCATGAAGGATCTCCTCTCGGAGCGTCTCTCGCGCTCTTGACGGGGTGAAACCGAATGACGGCTTGCATGGTGACGACGAATATGAAAACTTATTTTAGCAAATATGAAAACCATGAAAACACCCGCTCGTCAATGACCGACGGATCCGAGAGATGAATTTTTATTCAGATACGGCGCGGCGTATTTCACGTGCCTATTCTTTGCTCAGCAAATCCCATAAAAGGATCGCCGATTTCATCCTCGGGGCGCCGGGCGAGTCCGCGACGATGACCATCGAGGAACTGGCCAAGGCATGCCACGTGTCCATCGCGACCGCGAATCGGTTTGCCAAGGCGATCGGATTCGACGGCTACACAGAATTCCGCGCCCATCAGATCGAAGCCTTGCGACAAACCATCGCGCCGGTCGAAAAGCTCAAGGCCGACAAGTACGGCTCTGCAACCAGTTTCGACATCATCGCCGACGGCGTATCGCAGGACGTCGCAAACCTGGAAAAGACCCGCGAAACCCTCACTGCGGAAAGCTGCGACAAGGCGGTGGAACTCATTCTCGCGGCCGAGCGCATCTTCACCTACGGCTCGGGCATCAGCTATCACATCGCCGGCATCCTGACCCATGGGCTGGAGCCGTTCTGCCACGGCAACGTCACGATGATGGGCGCCACCGGCGGGGTCAATTCCGCCCATCGGCGTCTCGTTCACGCCGGCGTCAAGGATCTGGTGGTTCTGATTTCGTTTCCCCGGTACGCGGCCGACACCCAGGAATTGTTGGAATCGGCGAAGGAACGCGGTACCAAAATCCTGTGCATTACCGATCGACCGACGTCGCCGTTGGCCGCCGATGCCGACGTGGCCCTGTACGTTCCGGCCGAACGACGGCTGCTTCCCAATTCGGGCACAGCCGCCTTTTCCCTGGTCGACGGACTGGCCGCGGCCGTCGCCAACCGACGACAGGAAGGAATCGACGTCCAGATGCGGCTGGTGGCCCGGTATCTTCCGAACATCGGCAAGAAGAACGCCGATGATCAAGCCGACGACGACGGCGATCCGGATCGCGGCTGATCGCCTTTTCCCCCTCCCGACCCTTGCGAGGCATTCATGATTCTGGTGACCAACAACGAAGGCAAAGTCGGTTGCGCGACAACCGCCACCGGATTGCGGAACGGCAACCACGCCTTGGACGCGATCGAATCCGGAATCCGGATCGTCGAGACCGACGAATCCGTGCGCACGGTCGGCCGGGGCGGATTTCCCAATCTGGTGGGAACCGTCCAACTCGACGCGGGCGTCATGGACGGCACGACGTTGCGGACCGGAGCCGTCGGCGCGATCGAGGGCTTTCTTCATCCCGTCACCATTGCCCGGCAAGTCCTCGAACGCCTGCCCCACGAGCTCCTTGTCGGCCCCGGCGCCGAGCGCTTCGCCCGGGAAATAGGCGCCGAAGCCGGAGAAAACCTGATCGACGACGTCCGGGCGTCCTGGGAAAGGTGGTTCGACGCCGAAGTGCCGGACGACCGCCGCGCATCATGGCCCGATGTCCCGCTGGCCGATCTCTGCCGCCATGCCATCGACCCCGAGGTCGGCCGCGACACCACCGTCTTCCTAGCGATCGACGCCGCCGGCAACACCTGCGCGGGCACCAGCACCTCGGGTTGGGGATGGAAATACCCGGGCCGATTGGGCGACAGCCCGATCGTCGGCGCCGGTTTCTATGCCGACAGCCAGTACGGCGCCTGCGCCTGCACCGGCGCGGGCGAAATGACGATCCGGTCGGGAACGGCGCGCGCCGTCGTCGCCTACATGCGGTTCGGCGCGGATTTGCGCGAGGCGGTCGACGCCGCCATCGAGGACATGGCGCGTTTGAAGACGGGACTGATTTCCCGCGTCACCCTTCACGCCATCGACACCCGGGGCCACCACCGCGCGGTCGCCATCAACGGCACGCACAACACCTATTGGTATTGGGACCCGACCCTGGAGCATCCCGAGGAGCGCGAAACCGAAATCGTCCAGGTTTCCCCACGCACTTTCGAGTCGAGGGCCAAACCTTAGAAGGATCGGAAACAGCCTAGCTTTTCGATCCCATCTCGAACGCCGAGATTTCGCTCAACACGTCGACGAGTCCGTCGATGAGCGGTTTCAGCCGTTCCTTGCCGCGCCCGGCGCTGGCGATGGTCGCGTCACCCCAGGTGCCGGTAAGGCTATAGTCGCGGGTCAGCCAGGCCACCGTCGCCCCGGTCATTTCCAACTGAAGGTATTCCGAATCGAAATCCGGGTACGCCGCCTCCACCCGGTCCGGTCGAACCCGATCCGGCGACAATTCCATCATCACGCTGGTTTCCCAATCATCGGCGTGGATGCCGTAAAGCGCGTCCCGTCGCGACTTGGGCAGCGGATCCGGCACCACGGCGGGCGGAAACAGCGAAAAGGCCATCAGCCCGGTTTCGGCTCGGACATCCCGCGCGATGACCTCCAGCAGCGCCCGGTTGCCGCCATGACATGTCCACAGCACAAGACGTCGAAACCCACTGGCGGCCACGCTTTTGGCGATATCCATGATCACGGCCGTCAACGTCGACGCCGAAAGCCAGAAGGACCCGGGGAATCCCACGTGTTCGTTGCTTTTGGAAATCGGCAGGATCGGCAACCGCCATATCGGAACATCATCCGGAAGACGATCCAGCGCCGACTCGAGAAACGTTTCCGCAAAATACAGATCGGTATCGATCGACAGGTGCGGCCCGTGTTGTTCCAGCGAACCGATGGGCAGAACGACCGCGCCCTTGGATTTGTCCAAATCGCGGATTTCCGTCCAAGTCAGGGTCGAGAGATGGCGAGAGGACATCATGGGTTCCTTCAAAGCCGGGAAAGTCAGACCGTTCCCGCGATCGCGGCATCACACAGCGTGGCCTTGGCGATCTTGCCGGTCGGCGTCATCGGGAACTCCCGAACCACCGCGATCTCAAGCGGCGTGAGATCGTAGGGCACCATCGACGCGATCCGCGATTTGAGGCCCGACGGATCGGTGATCGCGGATGCCTCGGTTATGAAGGCACGCGGCCTATGGCCGAGTTCCGGGTCGGGTATTCCGACGACGGCGGCCTCACGGACCTCTTCGCACGAGATCAGGGCCTCTTCGACGTCGCGCGGAAACCACGTCCGGCCCGCGACGCTCAGCAACTCGGAGAAGCGTCCCCGCATGGTCACCCGGCCGTCGGCATCCATGCAACCGGTATCGCCGGTATGCAGCCACCCGCCGCGAAATGCCTCCTTCGTCTTTTCCGGCTTGTTCCAATAGCCGACCATATGACCACCGCGCAGACAGATTTCGCCGACTTCGCCGATGGGAACTTCGATGCCGTCTGCATCGAGGATGCGAACTTCCTTGTCGGGCAGCGGCAGCCCGATGGCAGACAGCGTCGCGTCGGGCTGCAAATCGGGGAAACCGAGGGCGACGAAGCCACCCAATTCGCTCTGGCCGTAGCTTTCGACCAGGGGAAGGTACAGTTCGTCTCGCCAAGCGGCCTTCAGAGGCGTCGGCACCGGCCCGCCACCCGATACGCCCATCCGCAGTGCCCAGGGCGTTTTGCCGCGCGCGCGCGATTCGACGAGCACGTCCGTCAACAGGGTCGGGTTGGCCGCGAAAACAGTTGCGCCGGTTTTGTCGAGATGGTCCCACCCCACGTCGGATGTCCAGTGCGCCATCACACACGTGGTGCCGCCCCGGTGAAGAACCGGCAAAAGATTGGCGACCAGCCCATAGGAACTGGACAAGGCCGTCGGACCAAAAGATACGTCCGCGGCGCTCAGACGCAATCGTTCGGCGATGCAACGGGTCGCGCGCATTGTGGGTTCGTGGGCCAGGCAGGCCCCCTTGGGTTTTCCGGTGGTCCCGGACGTGTAGGACAGGTGGGCGATCGCCTCTTCGTCTCCGGGATCCGCCGGCGCGGGCAAATGACCCGCCATTAGTTCGGGCAAGCTCAGAGCGCCATCCTGCGGACCATCCATGCAAACCAGGGAGCGGATCGACGGTACCGTCGCCGCCGCTTGGCGAACCGGATCCGCCATATCGTGGGTGTAGACGACCACCGATGGTTCATGGTCCTGGAAATAGTATTCGAGTTCGTCCGCGAACCGGACATTCACCAAGGCGGCGATGGCGCCGATCCGCCAGCAACCGAACATGGATAGCAGATAGTCCATCCCGTTGTGCGCGAAGACGGCGACCCGATCGCCCTTGCCGACGCCGAGTTCGTGGAGCGCGCCGGCCAGATCTTCCATCCGCCGCGCGGCATCGGCGTAAGTGAGCGACTGGCTCTTGTCGATCCAGCGGAACGCGGCCTTTTCCGGATGGCGAACGGCGCCGTCGATCAGGAGCTGGTGCATCAGCATGAGAAAAGTCCCTTTACACGCAGGAGGTTGTCATTCGTCGCGAAACGGCACCATCAGGGCGGCGGGCTGGGAAACCCGACCGAGCAATCCCGAAATCACGACAATCGTCATCAAGTAGGGCAATGCCAGCAGAAGCTGCGGCGGCACATCCAGATCCAACATCTGGAGGGAAAGCGGCAGAGCATCGGCAGCCCCGAAACCGAAGGCGGCAAAGATCGCGAGAACGGGATTCCATCGCCCCAGGATAACAATGGCGAGGGCAATGAAGCCGTGGCCTTGGACAATGTTGTCGCGAAAGATACCGATCTGGCTCAGCACCATGAAAGCGCCCGCCATACCGGCGCCGGCGCCGGAAGCCATGGTTCCGATATAGCGAATCCGCCGCACCCGGATTCCGGCGGCGGCGGCGGCCTTGGGATTCTCGCCGACCGCCCGCAGGTTCAAACCGAAACGGGTCCGGAACAACAGCCATCCGCCCGCCAAAACGATTGCCAGGGTCAGATACAGCATGGCCGATTGGGAAAAAAGCACCGGCCCCAGCACCGGAATATCCGACAACACGGGGATGGACACGTTCGGCAGCATCGCAATCCCCGCCGTCATCGACCCGCTGCCCATCGTCGCCCGATAGACGTAACTGGCCAGGCCCATGGCGAACAGATTGAAGATGATGCCGACCACGACCTGGCTAGCCATGACCGTGACGTACATCCAGGCCAGGAAAAGATTGGCGATCAAACCCGCCCCCAAAGCCGCCAGGACACCCGGCCAGGGATCGCCGCAAACATAGGTAGCCAGATAGGCGGCCAACGCCCCCAGCAGGATGGTGCCCTCGATCCCGACGTTCAGAACGCCGGAACGTTCGGCGTAGATCTCCCCGACCGCCGCCAACAGCAGGGGACCCGCCAACCGCACCGCGCCGGCCAGCCAAGCCACCACGAACGACAGTGTGAAGATCTCTTCGATCGCCATGGCACTGTATCCTTCAATCCCTACGCCGCGGCCGGGAAACCCGGACGATGCGAAAACTGCGCAGCAGATCGCTGGCCAGAATGAACAGAACGATCAACGACTGGATCACGAGCACGACCGAGGACGGCAAACCGGAATGCCGCTGCATCGCATCTCCGCCCACGGTCAGGCCGCCATACAGGATGGAGGCGATCACGGTGCCAACCACGTCCAGTTTTCCCAACAAGGCCGTGACGATACCGATGAACCCGGTACCTTGGCTGAGCCCGTCCAGCAACCGATGATGGGTGCCGAGGATCTCGAGCGTTCCGGCCAAGGCGCCGAAGCCGCCGCACACCGTGGCGGCGATCAGGGTCCGCCGGGCGACGTTGATGCCGCCGTATCGCGCGGCCTTGGGGTTCAGACCGGTCGCGATCAATTCGTATCCCGCCACGGAACCCCGCATCATGAGCCAGACCACGACCGCGCACGCCAGCGCGATGAAGATGCCGGCATGGGCTCGGGTTCCGTCGAGAAAGATCGGTAGCCAACTTTCCTTGGGCAGCAAGGGTGTCTGAGGCAAATCCCCGGCCGCGCGCATCGGGCCGGATACCAAGTATTGAACCACGAACACCGCAACGTAGTTCATCATCAGGGACACCAGAACCTCGCTGCCGCCGAACCGTGCGCGCAGGAATCCCACCAACCCCGACCAAAGCCCCCCGGCCACGAAACTGGCCGCCATGATCAGGGGCAGGAGCAGGGCGAAAGGCAACCCTTCCAGCGGTTTTCCCGCGAGCGCGAACAACGCCACCCACGACGACGCGGCGGCGCCGATCAACAGGCACCCTTCCATGCCCAGGAACCCGAACCCGCCTCTCCAGGCGACGATGACCCCGATCCCGACCAGAATGAGCGGCGCCGCCTTGTTGAGCGTGAAGCCGAAACCCCGAAGGTTCAAAAACGCCTGGCTGACGAGTTCCCCATACGCCACAAGCGGATTGATCCCGTACGGCAGGAACAGGAGACCACCCAAAACCAGAGCGGCGACGATGGCAATTCCGTTGGAAAGCACCAAGGCGCCGACGGACGACGCCGGCACGAGCCGTCGCTCAATGCGGACCATGCGCGCCCTCCCCGGCGGGATGGCGCAGGCGACGTCGCAACTCGATCAGCGGCGTACCGGCCATCATAAGACCCAGGGTTTCCACGTCGGTTTCCGCCAGCTTCACGACTCCCATGATCCGGCCGTCGTAGAGGACCGCAATGCGATCGGCGAGATTGAGGATTTCTTCCAGCTCGGCGGACACCAGCAGGATCGCCTTGCGGGCCGCGCGTTGCGCCAGAAGTTCCTGCCACACGGTTTCGACCGCGCCGATATCCAGCCCCCGCGTCGGCTGTTCGACCAACAGGACGGTTGGATTGCGCATGACCTCGCGCCCCAGAACGACTTTCTGCAAATTTCCCCCCGAAAGCTTTCCCGCCGCGTAGCCGGGATGCGGCGTGCGCACCCCGAAACGCGTAATCAGGTCACGGGCGTGCTCCGCCACCGTGCGGCGGTTCAACCACCAGCCGCCAAACCGGCCGAAAGACCGTTGCGCCCCGAGAATGCCGTTATCGGCGATGGAAAGCTCCGAAAGCGAGCCGACGAGGCGTCGATCGGCGGGAATGTACGCGAGCCGTGCGGCGCGCCGTTGGACCGGTGTCCAATGGGTGATCTCCGTCCCATCCAGCAGAACCCGCCCGCCCGCCACCGGGCGCATCCCGAACAAGGCTTCCATCAGTTCCGACTGCCCGTTGCCGTCGACACCGGCCACGCCGAGAATTTCGCCTTCGTTGACTTCGAGCGAAACGCCCTTGAGACGCCCGTTCCCGGCATGGTCCTCGACTTCCAGATCGTCCACCTGGAGCAGGCGTCTTCCCGGATTTTCGGCGGACTTGTCGGATCTCAGCACGATATCGCGGCCAACCATCAATCGCGCGAGTTCGGGACCGTTGGTCAGCGCCGTGCTGACGGTGGCTACGGTACGCCCGTCCCGCAGAACGGTCACCCGGTCGGAAACATCGAGAATCTCCCGCAGTTTGTGGGTCACGATGACGATGGATTTCCCGCTTTCGCGAAGGGCGCGCAGGACGGAAAACAGCCGATCCACTTCCTGGGGAGTCAGGACCGCCGTCGGTTCGTCCAGGATCAGAACGCGGGCTTCCCGGTACAAGAGCTTGAGGATTTCCACGCGCTGCTGCACGCCGACGGGCAGGTGCTCGATCCGGGACTCCGGATCGACGTCCAGCCCGAATTCCGCGGCCAGGGCTTTCAAGCGCGCGGAAACCGCCTTGGGATCGTAGGCCGATTCATTTCCGGCGCTCGAAACGCCCATCAGGACGTTTTCAGTGACGCTAAACGGCTGAACGAGCATGAATTCCTGGTGAATCATGCCGATTCCATGGCCGATCGCCTCGGCCGGGCTCGCCATCGCCACCGGTTTGCCATCGATCAGGATGTCGCCGGAATCGCGATGGAATATCCCGTACAGGATCTGCATCAAGGTGCTTTTCCCGGCGCCATTCTCGCCCAATAAGGCGTGTATCTCGCCCTCCTGGATATCCAGGCTCACGTGGTCGTTGGCCAGGACTTCCGGCGAGAAACGCTTGGTGATGCCCAAGAGCTGAACGATGGGGATATCGGAGGAAGACACGGCATGAATTCCGGGTTTCCGAAATGAAACTGGCACGAACGCGTTGGTCGAAACGACGGGGAAGCGCGGCCTCCCCGCCATCCACGAGAGCTATTTGACGAAAGCCGCCGTATCGATTTTTCCGTCGGCGACCGCGCCCCAGACCTTTTCGAATTCGGACCACGCGTCGGCGCTGATCGCCTTGGCGTTGTATCCGGCGTCACCGGACTTGGGCAACCACACGGCATCGAATTCGGGCTTCCATTCGGAACCGCCCTTGAAGGCTCCGGTCTTGGCCATCTCGGCCGCATCGACCACCAAACCGCCGTTGTTGGTCACCATGCTGGTGATCATGAGATCCGGCGAAAGGTCGGCCTGATCCGCGAAACAACCGATGGTCTTGGCGCCGAGATCCGAAGCGCCCTTGATCGCGCCGATTCCGGTGATGTCCGCCGTGTGCCAGAGTACGTCCGCACCGTTTCCGACCATCGCCGCGGCGGCCTCGCGCCCTTTCGCGGCGTCATTGTATTCGCCGGTAATCACGCCGACCGCCTTGATGCCCTCGACCGTCGCCTCGGCACCGGCCTTGAAGGCCTTGAGCATGCCCTGAGTCGTCGGGTTATCGCCGCCGCCGACGAAACCGACCATTTTCGACTTCAAGGCGATCGCCGCCAGGACACCCGCCGAACAGGCGACGTCGTAATAGCGATAGTTCAGGTACATCACATTGGCAGGAACGCCGTCGCCCGGCGCGAACGTCGTCGCGAAGAACTTCTGATCGGGATATTCCAAACCGATTTCGGCGAACAGGCTGCCGAACTGGAAACCGTGCCCCACCATGAGATCGAAGCCGTCATCGGCATAGCCGCGCACGACCTGGGGAATTTCCGCCTGGGCCACGTTTTCGGTAAACGCGACCTTGAAACCCGCCTTGCCTTCCAAGGTTTTCAGGCCGGTATAGGCGCCCTGGTTCCAACCGCCGTCGCTGATCGACCCCGGCAGCACCAAGGCCACCTTGAAGTCGTCGGCCGACGCCGTTCCCGCCGCATCCATGCCGATCGTCGCCAGAATGCAGGCGAAACCAGCCGCCACCCGTAAAACGAGCGTTTTCCACCCGTATCGTCCGTTCGTCGTCATCAAGCTCACTCCTTACTCCGCCACGCGATGCCAGATTGAATTTGAATCGGAGGATAAGGAGCGTCGATAAACCCGAACAGACACGCCGTCGGCATAGACCTTATATCAGATCGCGCATACCGGGCGCCGGGTCGTCATATTCGTCGGGCCGCGGCAAGCACTTGGCGCCGAAGCCATCGACCCGCCGGGCTGTTGTGCGACCGCTCGTGCCATAACTGATAAAACCGCATCGGCGGAAGTTCCTCCGGCGCGCCCATAACCCGGAGCGGCAAAAGACGGCCGTAGTGCTCCGCGAACCGGCGGCTGGTCGTAAAGATGAAATCGGTGCAGGCCAGCACATAGGGAACCATGTTGTATTCCGGCACCCGCGCGCCGATGCTGCGTTCAATGCCGCGCTTGTGCAGTTCGCCATCGACGGGGCCGAGTTTCGTTCGCGAACTGAGTTGCGGTGCCAAGTGGTTGGCGCGCAGATATTCGTTCATCGTCAACCCCGACAAACCGGCTAGGGGATGGTCGGCACGCATCATGCAGACGACTTCGTCGGTATAGAGCGTGGAGCACATCAGGTTTTCCGGCGGGGTCGGATCGTTGTCGATCACCAGATCAATATCGCCTTCCTCCAGCGCGCGCTCGATCTCGAACGCGGGATCGATGCCGCGCATCGTTACCTGCAATCTCGACCCCGCGCTACTGATCAGCGATATGACGCGCGACGAAAGCCCCGTTTCGACGCAGTCGGCGCTGGCGATTCTGAACTCTCTTTCGCTCCGCCCAGGATCGAAAACCGCCTCGCGGGCGGTCATGAACTCGATCCGGCTCAGGACCTCCTGCAAGGATTCCCGGATCTCCTGCGCCCTTTCGGTCGCGACCAGCCGAGCACCGCTGCGAACCAGAAGCGGATCATCGAAAACCGTCCGCAATCGCCGCAGGATTCGGCTGATATTGGGCTGCGGTTGATCCAGGATCTCGGCGACGCGCGTCACGCTGCATTCGGCCAGCAAATGGTTCAGGACCGTCATATGGTAGACATCCAGGGTCAGCAAGGAAGGGTTGCTCATGAACCGCCGTCCTTTTGAAGCGAAAACCCGAAACGCGAGAACAATGTCCGCGAGGATGGCGGGCACCGACGCGTCCGGCACACCGGGCATGGGCGGTGCCGGCTCCCGTGCTGCCGAGCGCAAAAGCCCTGTTTTTTGTTCATTCGCGCAATTGCCATTGCGGAAAATGCCTAAATTATATTCGTCAAAAAAATTATATCCAATTTATAGGCACTTCACCAGCGCCGTCACACACTTCCCCGCCAAGAATCGACAAAACACTCACGGCATCGAAGCAAAAGCCATCCCTTAACGCGCATACGTTCGTACACATCCCCCTCCGGTGGCAATTCCCGTTGGATCGTTGCCATGTTCTATGATATAGGATGTCATACAAGTAAACAGGATCGCGGGAGACGCGATCGACATGCACAGCCGGCAGAATCGGTAAGGATCGCAGGAAAAACGACATCCCCGATGGCCGTGCCGAGAATTTTACAGGGAACGGAGACTTGCCATGATCAAGATTACACGACGCCAGTTCGCGAGCGCCCTTGCCGCGACCGCGGCTCTACCCGCCGTCCTCGGATCGGGCCGCGCCTTGGCCGCCGACAAGCGCATCCGCCATTTCTGGTGGGGCAATCCCGAACGGGATCGTCGGACGTTCGAAGTCATCAAGCTGTTCATGGAAAAAAACCCGGGAACGGTCGTCGATGGCGAGACCATTTCGTGGTCCGACTATTGGCCGAAGATGGCCACCCAGACCGCCGGCAGCAACATGGCCGACGTCATTCAACAGGACTACCGCTATTTGTTCGAGTACGCCCGCCGCGGCGCCATTCGTCCGCTCAACGATTTCGTCGGCAAGGATCTGGACCTGTCGGACTTCAACCAGTTCTCCCTGGACGGCGGCACGGTCGACGGCAAGCTCTACGGGCTTAATATCGGCACGAATTCGCAGGTGATTTACGTCGATCTCAACGTCCTGAAGGAAACCGGCGTCTCCTTCGATTTCTTCAGTTGGACGTGGGACGATATGAAGCGGGTCTGCCTGGAGATCGCCAAAGCGACGCCGGAAGGATTCTACGGTTGCGACGACATGGGCGGCGACGAGGCTTCGCAGGACGTCTTCATGCGTCAACGCGGTAAGGCCCTTTACCTTGACGACGGCACCATCGCCTATGACCAGAAGGATATGGAAGACTGGTTCGGTTTCTGGGACGACATGCGCCGTACCGGCGCCTGCCAGGCCGCTGAACTGACCGCCAAGGGTATCGGCATCAAGGATTCAGGTGTCATTGCCCGAACTTCCGCGATGTCGCGCCGGTGGTCCAACCAAGTGGTGGCCGTCCAAGGTCTGACCGACCACGAAATCGTCATGTCGTCGTATCCTCAGGACAAGAGCGGCAAACCCGGCCAGTATTACAAACCCGGCCAATTCATCAGCCTGACCCGCGATGCCCAAGACGTGGAACTGGCCGTGAAATACATCAACTTCTTCATCCGAGACAAGGCGGCGACCCGGGTTCTCGGGATCGAACGCGGCGTTCCCGCGTCGGCTGCCGTCCGCAAGGATCTCATGAGCGTGTTGACGCCCACCGAGGCCAAATCCATCCAGTACCTGGATGATATCTCCCAGCGGGTCGGACCCTTGCCACCCCCGCCGCCCAAGGGTGCCGGAGAGATCCAGAAGCTCCTGCAACGCGTTCACGAGCAACTTGTCTTCGAAAAGATGACGGTTGCCGAAGCGGCCGCCCGCTTCATGAATGACGCCCAAAAGATCCGGCGCAAGAACGGCTAGGTATCGGCCTCCCACTGAAGCCGGAGCCCCGGTGTTTCGTTGGCGGCGAAACGCCGGGGCCCACCTGACCCAAAGAACAGGGGGCTGAACGTCGTCGCATGCGCAAATTTCTCGCAAAGAACACGCCGGGGTATCTCTTCCTTCTCCCGTGGCTCATCGGGTTCCTGGTCCTGACCCTCGAGCCGATCCTCGCGTCGCTCTATCTGTCGTTCACCGACTACGACATGATCAACGCGCCCTTTTGGGTGGGGCTCGACAATTACTCTTACATGTTCACGGAAGACGACCGCTTCCGCTCGGCGCTCCAGGTGACCGTCACCTACGTCGTCCTGGGCGTACCGGCCAAGCTGATCTTCGCCCTGGGTTTGGCCATGTTGCTGAACCAGGGAATCAGCGGGCTCAGCTTCTATCGCGCGCTCTTTTATCTGCCGTCGCTGCTCGGTGCCAGCGTCGCCATCGCAATTCTCTGGCGCAAGGTTTTCGATACCGACGGCATCATCAACCAGTTTCTGGCGTTGTTCGGCATTCAAGGCCCCAGTTGGCTCTTCAACCCGGATTATTCGATCTATACCCTTGTCGCCCTGGCAGCCTGGCAGTTCGGGGCGCCGATGTTGATCTTCCTCGCAGGACTGAGACAGGTTCCGCAGGAGTTGTACGAAGCATCATCCATCGACGGCGCCTCGGCGTGGCGCAAGTTCTGGAAAATCACCGTCCCCTTGCTGGCCCCGGTGATCTTCTTCAATCTGGTGCTCGAAATCATTCACGCCTTCAAGATCTTCAGCAGCGCCTTCATCATCAGCGACGGTCGGGGCGCACCCGCCGACTCGCTGCTGTTCTTCACGCTCTACCTTTACGACGAGGCGTTCGCCTTCTTCCGCATGGGATATGCGTCGGCCCTGGCTTGGGTTCTTTTGGCGATCATCGCCGGCTGCACGGCGATCTCTTTCTTCTCTTCCAAGTACTGGGTCTACTACGAAGATGCGAAGGATTGACCGATGAAACGCCGGAAAGTCTACACTCACCTGTTCAAGCACGGCGTGCTGATGGCCTGCGTCCTGATCATGCTTTACCCATTGCTGTGGATGCTGAGCAGTTCACTCAAACCCGAACACCTGATCTTCCAGGATCTCGGCCTGTGGCCGACCGAATTCCGATGGGAGAACTACCGCGACGGCTGGTTCGCCCTGGCCCGGGATTTCAGCGTGTTCTACGGCAATTCCATCCTGGTCACGCTGCTGTCGATCATCGGCAACCTGATTTCATGCTCGTTCGCCGCCTATGCCTTCGCGCGCCTGAATTTCACACTCAAGAACTTCTGGTTCGCGGCCATGATGCTGACCCTCATGGTGCCGTACCACGTCGTGCTGATTCCCCAGTACATCCTATTTCTCAAGCTCGGCTGGGTGAACACCTACCTGCCGCTGGTGGTGCCCAAGTTTCTGGGAACCGAGGCCTTCTTCATTTTCCTGATGGTCCAATTCTTCCGGCAGTTGCCGCGGGAACTGGATGAATCGGCGATGATGGACGGCTGTTCCGTCTATCGGATCTTCTTCAAGATCATCCTGCCGCTATCGACCCCGGCCATCGCCACCGCCGCGATGTTCTCGTTCTATTGGAGTTGGGACGATTTCTTCGCTCCGCTCATCTACCTCAATGATATCGAGACCTACACGGTCCCGCTGGCTCTTCGCCTGTTCATCGATTCCGAAAGCCAGTCGGCATTCGGCCAGATGTTCGCGATGTCGGTCCTCTCCCTGGTCCCGGTGTTCGTTTTCTTCGTCATTTTCCAAAAGTTCATCATTCACGGCATCGCCATGAGCGGCCTGAAACGTTAGAGGAAAGAAAGAACGATGTCACAACTTGAACTCCGGAACGTCACGAAGAAATTCGGTGAAGTCAGCGTCATCCGCGGTGTCAGCTTCTCCATCGAAACGGGCGAATTCATCGTTCTCGTCGGCCCGTCGGGATGCGGGAAATCGACCCTCCTGCGCATGATCGCGGGCCTCGAGGAAATCTCCGGCGGCGATCTGCTGATCGACGGGGAAACGATGAACGAAGTGCCGCCGGCCAAGCGCCAACTGGCCATGGTGTTCCAGTCCTATGCTCTGTATCCGCATATGAGCGTCCGCAAGAACATGGCTTTCGGGCTCGAAACCATGCGTTTCCCGAAAGCCGAGATCAACCGCCGGGTCGAGGACGCGGCACGGATTCTTCAGATCGAACCCCTGATGGAGCGGAAACCCCGGCAGCTTTCGGGCGGTCAGAAGCAACGCGTCGCCATCGGCCGCGCGATTGTCCGTGAACCGCGCGCCTTCCTGTTCGACGAACCGCTCTCCAACCTGGACGCCGAACTGCGGGTCAAGATGCGGGTCGAACTGTCCGAACTGCACAAACGACTGGGCACGACCATGATTTATGTGACCCACGACCAGGTGGAAGCCATGACCATGGCCGAGAGGATCGTGGTACTCAACCAAGGCGTGGTCGAACAGGAGGGCTCCCCGCTGGAACTCTTCAACCGCCCGCGCAACCTGTTCGTCGCCGGATTCATCGGTTCGCCGAAAATGAACTTCGTCGAGGGCCGGATCGACCACGCCGCGGGCGAAGCCACCCTGTCGGTCCAGGGGATGGGTGCAATCGCGGTTCCGGCGTACGATACCGCCGGCCCCGTCACCATCGGTTTCCGACCGGAAGCCGTCCATTTCGGAACCGGCGAGGGGTGGAATTTCTCAACCAGCGTGATGCTGTCCGAACACCTTGGTTCGGAGACCTATCTCTACCTGCGGCTGGAAAACGGCAATGCCTTGACCGTCCACACGCCGGGCCAAAGCACGATACGCGGCGGTGAAACCATACCCGTGTTCATTGATCCCCGGGAGTGCCATTTCTTCGACCCCCAGGGCCAACGCATTTCGATCGTTCCGGAGAAGTGAGAGCAACCATGAAGACCTACGTTCAAGTCGGCCTCGGGGGCCGCCATCGCATGTACCGTCAGGCATTGACAGGGCCCCATTCCCGGCACGGATGGTTGTTGGCGATCTGCGATTCGAACCCCGGCCGCCTCGCTTTTGCAAAGGCTTTGACTGAAGAGGAGGGGGGACGTCCGGTCGCCTGTTATTCCGCCGACGATTTCGACCGCATGCTTGCCGAGATCCGCCCCGATTGCGTGATCGTCACGACCCCGGACTGGACCCACGACGCGTACATCGTTCGCGCCCTGGAAGCCGGCTGCGACATCATGACGGAAAAGCCGTTGACCATAGACGCGCGGCGGTTGCAGCGCATCATCGACGCCAAAACCAAAAGCAACCGCACCGTCACCGTCACCTTCAACTATCGCTTCACCCCGGCCCGGACCCAGATCAAGGATCTTCTGGTTTCGGGCGCGATCGGCGACGTATCGGGCGTTACCTTCGACTGGAATCTGGATCGGACCCACGGTGCGGATTACTTTCGGCGCTGGCACCGCAGGAAGGAGAATTCCGGCGGCCTAGAGGTCCACAAATCGACCCACCACTTCGACCTCGTCAACTGGTGGCTCGGCAGCGTCCCAGAAACGGTGTACGCCACCGGCGGACGGAAGTTCTACCGGCCCGAAACCGCGGAAAAACTGGGTTTGGAAGGACGCGCTCCCCGGTGCCGCGATTGCCGCGTGAACGGATGCAGCTTCCGTTTGGACATGGGCGCGATCGAGAATCTTAAGCGCCTCTATCTCGATTGCGAACAGCACGACGGATATTACCGGGACCGGTGCCTGTTTTCCGACGAGATCGACATCGAAGATACCTACCGGGCCCAGATTCAGTACCGCAACGGCACGGTTCTGAACTATTCCCTGGTCGCCTTTTCGGCCTGGGAAGGATACACCCTGACCTTCTACGGATCGGAAGGCGTGCTGACCCACAAATACGTGGAACAATCCACCATCAACGGCGCCAACCTGGGAACGCGGGAAGGCCAGAAAATCGAGACGGCACTGATCCGTTTCGGCAAGGAACCCGAGTACCTGGACGTCTGGCAGGGCAAGGGTGATCACGGCGGCGGCGATATCGTGATGCTCGACCAACTCTTCAACCCCGATCCGCCGGAAGACCGCTGGCGGCGTCAGGCCGATTTCCGGGCCGGCGGATGGTCGATCCTGACCGGGATCGCAGCCAACCGCTCGTTGGTCGAAAAACAACCCGTCACCGTCGCCGATCTCGTAACCGGGCTGGATGTTCCTCCCGACCTGCAACTCACCTGAGGCGGCAAGCGGAGCCTTTCGCGATGGACGTTCCCTTCAAGTTTGCCTGTATCGGCCTCGATCATCCACACATCATCGGTTTGATGGACGGGATGCTCGCCGCCGGCGCCGAGTGCGTCGCCTTCCACGCGAACGACGATGCGGAACCGCTGGCCAATTTCATGCACCGCTATCCCGACGTGCCGCGCGTCGACGACAAGCGCCGCATTCTGGAGAACTCCGCAATTCGCCTGATCGCCTGCGCAGGCATTCCGGCGGATCATGCGGACGATTGCGTCGCGGCCATGCGCCACGGCAAAGCAGTCGTCGTGGACAAGCCCGGCGTGACCACTTTCGAGCAGCTCGACCAAATCAAGGCGGTTCAGGCCGAAAGCGGGGCCTATTTCTCGGTCTGTTACAGCGAACGTTTCCGATCTCCGTCGGCGATGGTCGCCGGTCGGCTGATCGCGGAAGGTGCGATCGGCCAGGTCATCCATACGATCGGTACCGGTCCCCATCGCCATAATCCGGCCCGCCGGCGTCCCTGGTTCTACGACAGGGCGCGATACGGAGGCATTCTGGCCGACCTCGCATCCCACCAGATCGATCAGTTCCTCTGGTTCACCGGATCCGAAACCGCGGAAATCGTCACCAGCACCGTGGGCAACGTCGCCAACCCCGCACACCCCGGATTGGAGGATTTCGGCGAAATCACCTTGCGCGGCGACCATGCCACCGGATACATCCGGGTAGACTGGCTCACGCCCGACGGCTTGGCCGTTTGGGGCGACGGTCGTATTTTCATCCTGGGCACAGAAGGATTTATCGAACTGCGCAAGTACATCGACGTCGAAGGGCGCCTCGGCGCGAATCACCTGTTCATTACCGATGGCGAATGCAGCCGTTACATCGACTGTTCCGACGAGCCCCTTCCCTACTTCCGTCACGTCATCAACGACATCCTGCGCGGCGGCGAATCCGCGATGACACTGTCGCATTGCCTTGAAGTCTGCCGATTGGCCTTGGAAGCCCAGGAAACCGCGCACGTCATCTCTTCGCGAAAGCAAGGACAAGAAAATCGATGAGCACGCTCAAACTCGGCATGATCGGCCTCGGCCACATGGCCTGCAATCATTTGGTCAGCATCCGCCGCAACCCCCGGATCGAGATCGTGGCGGTCTGCGACCGCGACCCTGAAACCATGGCCCGGTTTGATGCCCCCGAAGCCCGGCGCTTCGCAGATACCCGATCGCTCCTGGATTCAGGCCTCGCGGACGCGATTTTCGTTTGCACGCATCATTCCGACCATCTGGAAACCGGCACCGCCGTCCTCGAACGGGGCGTCCATCTGCTGATGGAAAAACCGCTGGCACTGAGCAAGGGCGAATGCGATCGGCTGACGGCGGCCCATAAAAATCCCAACCAGATCTTCGCGATCATGCTCAACCAGCGAACGGACCCGCGCTTCCGCTGGGCGAAGTCGCTGATCGACGGCGGTGAATTCGGCCGTCTGATGCGCGTACAATGGACCATCACCGACTGGTTCCGCACCGACTTCTATTTCCAGCAAACGCCATGGTTCGCCAAGTGGTCCGGCGGGGGCGGCCTGCTGATGACCCAGGCGTTGCACCAATTGGACATACTGACCTGGCTGTGCGGCAAGCCGACGCGGGTACGCGGATTTGCCCATCTCGGCAAGTGGCACGATATCACGGTAGACGACGACGTTACCGCCTATTTGGAGTTCGCCGACGGCGCGACCGGGACCTTCGTTACCTCGACGGGGGAAACACCCGGATGCAACCGATTGGAACTCAGCGGCGACGGCGGGCGCATCGTCATCGAGGACAACAAGGCCACGTTCCATCGCAACCCCGTGTCCGCCAGCGTCCTGCGTCGTACGATCCGGGAACGCACGGTCATCCCGGAAATTACCACGACCCATGCATCGGACACCCGGCGGGGCGGCCAGCATGCCGAAGTCCTGGACAATTTCGTCGCCGCCGTCCTGGACGGCGCCCCTTTGATCGCGCATGCGTCCGAGGGCGCAACCTCCGTCGAGTTGGCGAACGCCATCCTGCTGTCGTCGCTTCGTAATGAAACCCTCGACTTGCCCCTGGATGCCGCCCTTTACGATCGCACCGTCGCCGAACTGGCATCTGCAGAGTCGATATGACGCTTCGCCCCCACCGGATACCGGATTGCTTGGAATTCGCGCTCCGGTACTACTATCATGCATCTCGTCACTGATGGAGCTGCCGTGACATCCACGATTGAACGGATATCGTCGCCAAAAAGACTGACGTCCAAACTCTCGAAGCTCCTTCGGGAAAAAATTCGTTCGGGAGAAATGAAACCCGGAGATAAGCTGCCCACGGAGCAGGAGTTGCTTGAATCGGCCGGCGTGAGCCGAACGGTGGTTCGCGAGGCGATTGCCGCCTTGAAGGCCGAGCGACTGGTTATCTCCCGCCAGGGCGTCGGTGTTTTCGTCGCCAAGCATTTGCCGGAACAGCCGTTTCTCATCGACACGCAAAACCTCGATTCCCTGGACGAAGTGGTTCGTATTCTTGAATTGAGGCTCGGCGTCGAGATCGAAGCCGCAGGTCTGGCGGCGGAACGCCGCACCGGCGAGGACCTGGAACGGATTCAAGCGGCGCTGGCGCTCTATGACCAGGACGTCGATGCCGGCGGAATCGCCGCAGAACCGGATATCCAGTTTCATCAAGCCATTGCCGCCGCGACCGCGAATGCACATTTCGTCAATCTGATCGACTATTTCGGACGAATTCTTTTCGTTCCCGGACGCCGGATCCTTTTTCACTATCAGTCGCTGATCCGGGGTGTGGAAAAGAAGGATACCGATTCCTATCTCGTTCGGATCCGCGAGGAACACGACGCTGTTTTTTCCGCCATCAAAGCCCAACGCGCGGGAAACGCGCGCCATGCCATGCGTGCCCACCTGGAACGCGCGCGAAACGAATACCATGCCATTTCCCAGGAACTCCGAGCCAAAGGCGTCGACACGGAGCACTTCGTTAGCCGGAACAGGCTCTCGCCGATCTGATCGTTTCCCTCATCCGCCTGTTGCCGCGGCGCGTCACAAGGCGTGGCGGCAACCGTCGTCACCCACCGGACACGGAGTGGCTTCGACGGCCATCATTCGTTGACGAGTTCCGAAAGTCGCGGTTTCGAACGACCGGCTTCGAGTACCGATATCAGTAAAAAAAGAAGGAAAAGAGAGCCTGTTCGGTCGGCGAACGGATCGTCGTCGTTCCGACATTCTTCGGGCTGTATTTTTTCGCGATGTGAAAACGGTTTTCGACCTTACGGTTTGTGAAAGACGCCGGCGCAATGTACAGTTTCTCCGTGGATATCTGTGAAACGCTACCTGAAGGTTAGGTGGCGGTTTTTCAATAATCCACCTAAAATCAAAAGCTTACAGTGGAGGAACACCGAATGCAAACCAAGTCCCGGCGCACTTTTCTCAAAACATCCGCAACCCTAGGTATCGCAGCGGCGGCCACGATTGCCGCCCCCGCGATCGGCACCGCGGCCGGCAAGACCCGAACACTGAAACTCCAATCATCCTGGTCACCCGGAACGACGGGTTACAAGCTTTTCGAAACCTTCTGCAGCGGAATGGTCGAATTGTCCGGCGGCGAAATCGCCTTCAAACCCTTTCCCGAAGGGGCGATCGCCGGCGACTTCCAAACCTACGACGCGGTCCGCAACGGCGTGATCGACGGCCAGAACATCTTCTGGACCCGTTGGCCGAGCCGCATGCCCGCCGCCAACTTCCTGACCTCTTTCCCGCTGAGCGCTCCGCGTCCGGATTTCTGGGACACGATGTACTATTCCTACGGCATGATCGACATCGCCCGCGAACTCTATGCCCAGAACGGCCTGTTCTTTGTCGGCAACGTCCACCATGACCTCAATCTCATCCACTCCAAGGTTCCGATCCGCAAGCTGTCTGATTTCCAAGGCGTGAAGATCCGCATGCCGGGCGGCATGATTGCCGAATCCTTCGCGGCTCTGGGAGCCCGCACCACCCTGCTTCCGGGCTCCGAGGTCTATCCCGCGCTGGAAAAGGGCACGATCGACGCCGCCGATTTCGTCGGCCCGGCCATCAACTACGACCTTGGTTTCCATCAGGTCACCAAGTACGTCATCATGGGCCCGGCCTCCATGCCCACGTTGCACCAAGCCGTCGATCCGATGGATATCGCCTTCAGTCTGCGCGTATGGAAATCGCTTTCGCCGCAAATGCAAAAACTGATCGAAGCGGCAACCCATTCGTACTCCCTGGAGCACTACACCGGCATCCAGAAGGCGAACGTAGCGGCGTGGCCCAAGTACAAAGCCGCCGGCAATGAAGTCATCCACCTTACGGAAGAAGACGTTGCCGAGTACCGCAAGGTCGTCATTCCCCTGTGGTTCAAGTGGGCGAACAAGGACAAGGACGCAGCGCGCGTCTTCAAGATCCATCTTGAAGCCATGCAAAATCCGTCCTTCGCCTATCTCGATCCGAAGGACATTCAGGGCTTCGAACTGAAACTCTAAAAAAACGCCGAGGAACCGGGGGAGGAGCCTTCGGCTCGCCCCCCGGAATCCAGGCCGGAAAAGCTGCAACACGCTTCGGACGGGGATCACGATGCCCGGAGGCATGGGCGTTTCCCCGATCGACCGATAAAGGGGTGAGTCGCCATCATGGATGGGTCGGAAATCGTCAGCCAAGGATTTGTGCTGCCCCACTGGGCTTTTTGGGGCGGTATGCTTGTGTTCCCTCTGGTCTTCCTCGCAATCTGGCGCGTTCGCGCCGATGCCGAGGCGGCCATGCGTAACAAGGACCACATCACATTGACCGAGGACGTCGAGGAAGACGCCCATAAACGCCAATGGAAGGCCCCCGGCAACCGGTTCACGCGGGCCGTTGACACCGTCAACAACTTCGCGGGCAGTTTCACCAGCCTGTGGACTGTCATCTGCGTACTGTTTTACGTGTTCGAAGTCATCGGCCGATACTTCTTCAACTCCCCGACCAACTGGGTCCATGAAGCGGCATTTTTGATGTTCGGAATGATGTACACCATATCCGGCGCCGCGTGCTATCTGGCCGACGGTCACGTTCGCGTCGACCTGTTTTACGCGAACTGGAGTCCGCGCGGCCGCGCGGTTTCGGACCTGATCATGTCAACGTTCTTCTACGTTTTCGCCTTCGCAATCCTTATGACCGGATGGATCTTCTTTTCGCAAGGTCTCGATCAGAACGTCGTTCCGTCATGGATCGCGCAGGGATACCAGTTCGATATCTCGCAGTCCGAATGGCAGGTCGCCTACTGGCCGGTCAAGGCGATGATCCCGCTGGGCGGCTTCCTGATATGCCTCCAGGGCGCCAGCCGTTTCATCAAGGATCTTCAAACCTTCCGCTATTACGGGGGGCTTCAAAATGCGTAACAGTCACGAAATCGGCATCAAAGCCTTGGGCGCGCGTGAAAGCCTTCTCCCCAGAACGGTGTTGGGTTGGTTCACCACGATTACGTTCTCGGTTCTCGCCTTTTTACTGTTGATCGAGATGATCAATGTCATCTTCATCGACCCCTTCACCCAAGATCCGTTCCTTTTTACCCTTCAAGGGACACTTGGTGACATCGGGATCGCCCAGCTGTCCCTGCTGATGTTCGGCTCGCTGATGCTTGTACTCGGCGTCGGCATGCCGCTCAGTTTCGGATCGGGCGCTTTGACGGTTTTGTTCATGTATCTGGTCGGCGACCAGTTCATGTTGAACATCATCCCGACCCGTATCTTCCCGATGATGACGAACTACCAGCTTTCTGCGATTCCGCTGTTCATCTTCATGGCGGCCATGTTGGAACGCGCGGGTTTGATCGACGACATGTTCACGGTCGTTTACAAGTGGTTGGGCGGCTTGCGCGGGGGGCTGGCTTCGGCAACCATCGTCGCCTCGACACTTCTGGCCGCCATGGTCGGCATCGTCGGCGCCGCCGTGGTGACCATGGGCATGATCGCGCTGCCGACCATGCTCAAGCGAAAATACGATCCCAAGATCGCCATCGGATCGGTCATGGCGGGCGGCACGTTGGGGATCCTGATCCCGCCGTCCATTCTCGCCATCATTTACGCCGTCGTGGCCCAGGAATCGGTGGGGGAACTTTACATCGGCGCCATCGTTCCCGGATTGCTGCTATCGGGTCTGTATATCGCCTACGTGACCATCCGCTCCTTCATCAATCCGGCGCTGGGGCCGGCATTGGCCAAAGAGGAACGCGTCGATATCTGGGAAAAGCTGCGCCTGCTTCGCGGCATGATCGCTCCGATCATTCTGATCTTCCTGGTGCTCGGCCTGATCTTCACAGGCGCTGCGACCCCGGTTGAATCAGCGGGTGTCGGCAGCTTCGGCGCGATGGTTGTCGCCGCAATGCACAAGCGGTTGACGTTCACGGCCGTCAAGGAAGCCTGCTTCATCTGCATGAAGAATTCCGCCATGGTGCTGTGGATCATGTTCGGAGCTTCCACCTTCGTCGGTTTCTACATCCTCCAAGGCGGCGGTGATTTCGTCTCGCAGATGATCCTGGGTACCGGTCTCAGCGCCTACGGCGTGCTGATGCTGATGATGGTCATCCTGATTTTCCTGGGCATGTTCCTGGATTGGATCGGGATCCTTCTTCTTGCGGTTCCCATCTTCATTCCGATCATCGCCTCGTTGGAATTCACGGGGCTGCTCGGCATCGCGGGACCGGCGCCGGAGGACGTCGCGCTCTGGTTCGGCGTCATCTATCTGGTGAACATGCAGATGAGTTTCATCTCGCCGCCCTATGGACCGGCATTGTTCTACATACGCGGCGTCACGCCGCCCGAGATCTCGACGGCGACCATTTTCATGTCGTCGATCCCCTTTATCGGACTGCAGGCGCTGGGACTCTTCATCTGTATCGTTTTCCCGGAAGTTGTCCTCTATCTCCCCCGGCTCGCCTACGGTGTTTCCGGAGGATAAAGCCGCTCGATACCGTTTGATCGGCAATCGCAAACAGGAAGGGGAGTACCCGTGGGTGCTCCCCTTTTTCATTTCAGCCGTTCTCGCGCGAGAATGCCTGTTTCAACTCTCCCGCATCGACGGCGCGATGGTCGTTCGCAGTGCGGCGACCGCGCTGTCGGGACTGGTCAAAACCGGGATGTTCACGGCGGCGCCAACGGCGTCGGCGGCCCGTGCGGTGGAAAAGTGAGCAAGCATCACCAGATCGCACCCTTCGAGATCAAGCGCAGCCTGAGCCAGCAGTCGATCGTGATCGTCCCCCCGCCCCGCCTTCAAAGCCGCCATTGCCGCCGGCACGATGATCGACTGGAGTTCGATGTCCTGTCCTCTGCGTGCCGCCTGAGCTCGGAATTCCGCCTCCATCGAAGGAACACTGGGCGCGAAAGTCGCCAGCATCCCGATTCTCGAACCACGATCAAATGCGGCTTCGAACATGGCCTCGTTCGGCTTCAGGATCGGAACCAACGCCCCCTGGCGCGCCTGTTCGATCGCCGCACCGAACGCGGAACACGTAAAAAGAATGCCGTCCGCTCCGGTGCGCATGGCGTAAAAGGCCAAGGTATCGATTCGGGTCACAATATCGTCGGTAATCGCCCCCGCCTCGACGAGGTCCGGACTGAGCGAATCGTCCAGAAGATTGAAAATCCTGGCTTCGGGCCAATGGCGCGTGAAAGCCGCGTGGACAGGTTGCATCGCCACGTCCACGGCGTGAATCAAGAAGATGCGTTTGGACATTTCCGTTTCCCGGTTACCCCCCCATGTTGATTCGTTCGACGGCGTCATTGAGGACGCGCCGTCCATTGGAAATCAACAGAAGAGGATCCTCGCCCAATGCGGGTTTCAATTCAAGGCTGACGACCGGTAGACGTGTCGGCAACGGCCGAGTGGCAAGCCCACAGGCGAACAATTCATCCAGGAAAGTCGCGACATCATCCGTCGATACCGCTCCGCCGGGAAGTCCGAAACGGCAGTGCGAATCCCCGAACAGATCCGGATAGGCGGAGTCGAGGCCGCAGTTCGCGACATGAGCGTGGATCACAAGATTGCCCGCTTCCCGCACTGCCGTGCGCACGTCTTCGCCCAACTGAACGACATGACTGAGATCGAGGGTGATGCCGATATTGACGTGGTCGTCGCGGATCGCGCGGATGAATTCATACGTCTCGGCGGTCGGACCCAAGAGACGCTTTTGGTCCATCGTGCGGTCGAAATGCTCAAATCCGATCCACAGCGGTTCCCGTCCCGAAGCCGCCGCCTGGACATGGGCGCAGAGATGTCGCAGGCATTCGTCGAGATGGCCGAGCGCCCGCGGTCTGTCTTCGGCCGCGACATCGGGTCCGGAACACAACACCACCAGCTTGGCGCCGTAATCGTAGGCGGCATCGATCAGTCGTGTCATCTTGTCCCAGGAGACGGCACGAACCGACGCATCCAATGAATTGGGATCGATACCCTGCCGGCGCATCAGACCGCCGAAGCAGTAGACGACCTCGGCGCCCGACGCATCCAACGCGGAGCGGATTTCCGCCTTGCCCGGCGCATTGGGCGCCCAGGCGCCTTCAATCACCTGAAGTGTCGGATCGCGCAGCAGTTCCAGCGTGGTATCCAACGGTTCACGCGGCGATTTCATATAGGCGGCATGATGAACGATGCCGCTCAAAAACGGCGCGCCACGAACGGCAAGCATGGGACCTCCTGCGGTCTGCCCGTGGCCATGGCGATCAGGATGGCCTATGCCCCGCCGCGGCCAGGATCGACCATTCAAGGTTCGTCGGATCCGCCTTGCCCTGCCCGGCGATGTCGAATGCCGTACCGTGGGAAACCGTGAACACGGGGACCGGCAGGCCACCGATGAAATTCACGAGATAGCCGAATTCGACCAGCTTGATGCAGGCATTGCCGTGATCATGATACATCGACAGCACGACATCGATCCGACCTTCCTTCATGTCCAGGAAAACGGTGTCCGCCGGCAGGGGACCGATGGCGTCAATGCCCCGCGCGCGGGCATCCTCGCAGGCCGGAATAATGTGCTCGATTTCCTCCGTCCCCAACAGGCCTTCCTCGCCGATATGCGGGTTGAGAGCCGAAACGCCGATCCGGGGCGCATCGATGCCGACCGCTTTCAGGCTCTTGTCCAGGACTACGATCCGCGACAGAACCCGTTCCCGCGTACAATATGCGGAAACTTGGCTCAACGGCATATGGTTCGACACCCGGGCCAGATTGTAGTGGCGCCCCATCAGGATTTGGATGGAGTCCGTCGTCCCGGTGTAATGGGTGATGATTTCCTCGAATCCCGGAAAATGGTACCCTCCCATGTTGAGGGCCTTCTTGCTGTTCGGCGCGACAACGACCGATCGCACCTCGCCCGCCATGGCCAGACCGACGGCCCGGACGATGGTATCGCCGCTGAATTTGCCGCAGATCGCTGAATTCCGCCCCCGTTCGTAGGTACCGGGTTCCAATTCCCCGGTTTCCAGGACGTCGATGGTTCCGGGTTTATCCCCAACCTCGCCAAGCGAGTCGATCACGCGCACCTCCAACGCGACTCCCGATGCCGCCTTTTCGGACACCAGAAGGCCCGCGCTACCCACGACGACGGGGATGCAGACATCCCGTACGCTTTTCATCGCAACAGCTTTGAGCGTTATTTCCGGGGCAATCCCCGCAGGATCGCCGCCAGTGATCGCGACCAGGGGTTTTCCGTTCTTGTGGCTCACGTCCTTTACTCCCTCCGGGCTTCCCCCTTTGCCGGGACCTTACCAGCGCGTCACCGTATAGGTCGGCGCCGTTCGGCGAAGTTGCTCTTCCGAACGATAGGGATTGTAGATGCCGCAAGCACACGGTTTGGCCAGATCGACGCTGGCCTCCCAGTACGACTTCTTGCCCCGCTTGACCTTGCGGATCGCGTCGCGCACGAGATTGGGCGACACGACGGCGTGACCGCACATGGTCGTAAACTGCCTGATATCTGCGGGCGGCAGGCGCTTGGTGTTGCCGTGGATGCCAAGCGACAGGTTGATGGTGTGGGGATTGAGCCCGACTTCCTCAGCCATTTCCCTGACCCGGTCGATCAGGCCGCTGACCATGATAGAGATACCCTGATCCGCTTCCTTGAGGCGAGTCAGCAGGTCCTTGATCCGCCCGCGACTGGTGAAGGTCGCGTAGACGCGGGTACCCTCGCCGCCGTTCGAGATGCTGTCCAGGATCTGATCGCGGGTCACCTCGCTGTACATGTTCTTCCGTAGCGTCGTCGGACACATGTTGGCCGGGCCGACGCCGTAAAAAATCTCGACGTTCTTGCGGACCCGTTCCTGACTGCCCTTGTAGTTGAACCCGCGCGCCGGATAGATGAAGACGCAGTAGTCCTGCTCCAGCAGGTCCATGGACCCTTCGCGATGAAGACTGTGTGTCATCGTGTCCCCCCTATTCCCACGCGCGCCCCAGGCCCATGTTGATTTTGGCGTTGGGCCGCCAGGTAAAGCCCGCCTTGGTGATGATGTCGAGCACGTCCGATTGGATCGTCAGGTTCGGCTGCAACGTCGAAAAAACATCCAGTACGAAGACCCCTTCGACCTCCTTGGCAACCTCGCGCACGGTTTCCAGCACCAACGGCGCCTTTTCCTTCGGCACCACGATTTCGATGATCGCGCTCAGCACCTTTTCGCCCAGCAGGTCTTCCTTCAAGTCACCGGTATCGGGATTGGAGTACATGTCGTGGATCGGGTTGCACTCCTCGATCTCGGTGATGCCGGCAGCCGCCAACGCGCGGCTGATCTTCTGGACGTCGACCAGGGACATGCCGACGGTGGGACGCCCGACCTCGATGGCGATGCCGACCTCGTCGGGGCTGACACGTCCGGTAACGTCGTTGGTTTTGGATTCTTCGGTGCCGCGGCCCTGGATACCGGTCGCCTTGTGCGTGGCGGCGGGGTCACTGAAAAATTTACGGATCGCACGTGGATATTCGAACACCTGAGGGTGTTCCTCCAGCGCGCCCACGGGACAGATGTCAACCCTCAGACAGGTACCGCATTCCAAACAGACATCCTGATCGACGGAACTCCTCAATCCCGAAAAACGGATTGCGCCCGCGGGACAGTAGGGTTGGCAGCGGCCGCAGCCGATGCAAAGGTCTTCGCGAATGATCATCGTTTCCTCCCTTCAAGCGCGGGCACCAACGTGGTCCGATCACGTCCCAGATGCCGGAACGCGGACGGCGCAAAAGCCCGGGTACGCGCCCTCAGGTGATCGAGGGCGTCATCGGCAACGTCCTCGCCTGCGACCATGCGCGCATGCAGCGGCCCTGCCCCGGAAATGTCGCCGACGAACGCGCCACCGACGATCCGCCCTCCGTCCAGGAAGAACTCGCGCCGAATACCCTCGTTTTCGCCGGGTCGGGTGACCAACGTGGATCCGACCCCGGGTCCGCCCAGGATCATGATCGGATTACCCGCGATATTTTGGGCGTTGACCCGCGTCACGCGCGGGATCGGAACCGGGTTTTGACGCAGGACATTGGCCCCCGCGTAGCGTCCCTGAACCACGGCCTGGGGCCATGTCCAAGGATGGTGCAGGCCTTCCGGCGCCTTGCGGATGGCCGCCGCGTCACCCAAAGCAAATACGTTCGGATCGCAGGTCCTCAATGTTTCCGACACCACGAGTTGCCCATCTTCAAGAAGCCCGGTGTCTTTCAGGAATCCGATTTCCGGTTCCGAGCCGATTCCGATCAGGAACGTCTCGCACAGGATCCATTCCCCCGTGCTGATCCGGACCTCACGCAGGTCACCTTCGGCATCCACGTGAAAATCGTCGATCGTCGCTCCGATGTGGATGGCAATGCCCATGGATTCCAAATGGCGCCGCATCGGCGATGCGGTCCGTTCGGAAAGCACGGTCGGCAGAATGCGGCTTTCGCGCTCGACGAGCGACACATTGAAACCCGCCAGCCGCATGAAGACGGAACTCTTGGAACCAACCAGACCGCCGCCGAGCACGACGATGTTCTTCTTCCCAACGATCCAGTCGCGCACACGACGCGCCATGGTCAGGCTCCGCACCGGGAACGCGCCCTTCGGCCATTCCCGCGCTCCGAATACCGGCGGTACGACCGGACGCCCCCCCAGGGCCAGAATCAGCCGCGTGTAACCCAAATCCGATCCGTCATCGAGCGTCAACCGCCTGCCCACGGGATCCAGCGCCGTCACACCGACGCCCAATCGGACATCCAGCGATGCGTCGTCGCCCGGCCGCCAGAAGAACAGCTTGTCTTCGGGCATCGTGCGGACCATGAACATCGGAAGCAGCGTACGATAGTATCCGACCTCGGATTCCCGATCGATCAGGGTCACCGAAACATCGGGATACCGCTTACGGCATTCCAGAGCGGCCGTGAGCCCCGCCGCCCCACCCCCGACGACGACGACACCGGGGCCACCGCGTTCTTTTGCTTCCGTCGGCATGGCCGTTATTCCTGGAACCAGGCGAGGACGTCCTCGGCGCCGATCGGCTTGTCGACATGCCGGAGCGAACCCGCCAATGCGCCGTCCAACATCTCTATGACCACCGACGAACCCCATACCGGCAACGGCGTCGCGACAAGAACCCGAACGCCCTGCGCCGCCAACCCGATGGCCAGTGCGACATCACGGGCATCCCTTGGTGCCGAGAAGCATGCACCCTTGATCCGTGCGGCGCCCGCGGCGGCCACGACGTCACGGGCGCCGGCTTCGGAACCGACAAGGATCGCGGGGCTTGGATGGGCGTCTCCGGCCAAGCCGGCCTTGGCCATCCATACCGCGGCATCGCCCCATGACGCCACGGTCAACCCTTCCGCCATCAAGGCGGGCGCGGTTTCGGTCGGGATCCAACCCAGTGACTGGTGTGGCGTATCGTAACCGCCGAGCAACGCCAGCGATCCGGGCGTCTCCTTCACTGCTGCCGCCACAGCGTTGGCACCAAAGTATACTTCGGCGGCACCGACCATATTGGCGGCGATATCGATATCCGCGCCACTCGTCGCGCCGAGTCCTCTTTTCGCAGCCTTGATTGCGGCTGCCGGGTTCGTGGCCACCGGGATATTCAGCTTTTCCGCCAGCGACGTCAGCCCGAAAGCCGTTCCCCGCCCGGCGAACAGCACATGAATCCGTTTGGAGACCAGCGCCGCTTCCACCTCGCCCGTCGAACAGGCAATCGGTAACAGCCCTTCTCCGTCCGAAACCCATGCCCCGAGCGAAACGGCCCTGGCACCCGCCCCCAAGAGCTTCGCGGTTTCTTCCGATACCGTCCCGGTAATTCCGATCGTCGGCCCGTCACCGGCGAGAACTCCATAGCCCGCGCTAACGGGGCCTTTCATATCTCCATCCCGAACGGCGCCGGCTACCAGGGCACCCAACCGCACCGCTTCGGCAACCATCGTCGCCGCACTTTCCGAGGGACGGCTCAACATCGCCGCGGCACCGAACATGCCGCCGTCGGTACACCCCGCTTCCAATGCGCCGTTGAGACAAAGGCGCAGCAGGCTCGCGGCAACCATCACGTCGCGGTCGGCTCCGCACATGCCCCGTTGCGCCCCGCGCCCGAACGGGTCGATCCGGCACGGCCCCTGCATGCAACCGAAAGCGCATGAAAGACCGGCGCGATGGAAACCATCCTGCGGTTGCTGATCCTCGAAACGGTCCCAACTCAGTTCCAGCCCCTGCTGGTCGGCCCGGCGCAACAGCGTCTGGGCAACCGGATCGACGGTTTTCAGGTGAATGGATTCCATGACGTTTCCCCTTCAACTAGTCTTTTTATTTCGACGGACGCGCGGTCCGGAGAATCATTCGGCAAGGCCCAAGGCAATCGGTCCCACGTTTTCGGCCGCGTTGGATGCCAAGGCCGCGGCGTTTTTCCGACGCTCGTGTCCATAGGTTTCGCACGCGCTCGGATCGATCAGTTCCAAAGCCCGGGTGGGACAGACATCGACGCAAATCGGTTCCTCGCGCCCCGTACAGCGATCGCACTTCAACGCGATCTTGCGGTCCGGCCACGGGAAGATGACGCCGTACGGGCAGAACATCACACACGTCCAGCACCCGATGCAGTGGTCTTCCTTGACCTCGACCAAGCCTTCGGCATTGCGCCGTAACGCTCCGGTCAAGCATGCATCCAGGCAAGGTGCATCCACACAGTGCCGGCACTGCACGGGAAGCGACGCGCACACGGCACCCTCGACCCGCAATCGCGCCTGCGGTGTTGGCGTTTCGCGGATCGCCGCCAACAGGGTTTTCGCTTCGCTCCCGCGCTCGACCGCGCAATAGAGCTCGCACGTTTTACACCCCGTGCAGCGCTCGACATGCACCGCGATGACCTTCATGGAATGTTCCCTCCCTTTATATTTCGTCGTCCCACGCATCGACGAACCGCCGGTTTTCGCCCCGCGGGGTCGTTCTGAGTAGCCGGTTCCGACCGCTGATCGTGTGCGTACGCATGATCCGCGCGATTTCCGTGGGATTACCGCCGCGAAGCGCCTCCACAATCGCCTCGTGTTCGTCGCAGGACACCTTCAGGTTTTCCCCCAAGGCCAAGCTGTAGCGACGGTACAGGTAGGTTTCCTTGTTCATGCCGTCATAGAGCCGCGCCAAACGCCTGTTCCGCGTGAATTGCAGCAGCTTGGAATGGAATGCGACGTTAAGGGGGTAGTAGAGTTCGACATCGCCGCTTTCGACGTATGCGCGCATATCCCGAACCATCGCGTCGAGTTCGCCGATTTCGTCGTTGGTCACGGTCTGCGCGAGAATCCGTCCAGCGAACGCGAACAACGCGGTCCGGATGTCAAAGATCTCCAGCACGTCCTCCAGTTCGAGTTTACGAACGAAGACACCCCTGTTGACCTTGATCTCGACCAGACCGGCTTCCTCGAGTCGGCGACAGGCTTCGCGGATCGGACCGCGGCTGACCCCCTGCTGCTCGGCCAGGGCCTTTTCGTTGATGCGATCGCCGCCAACGAGTTCGCCTTCCAGGATCATGCGCTCGATTTCCTGGAAGACGACGGACGCCAACGACTGGGTCCGCAGGATCTGCAGCCGTTCGGTGGGAGCACTGTAGCTCATGTTTTTATCAGCCATTCCATTCCCAAGTGTGCACCTTCTCCGATCGAATGCTTGGTCATAAATTGTCTTGTGTCAACAATTTTGTCCCAACGCGATTCGTCCGTCACGCGACCCGATTTCGGGCCGCCCCTCCATCCAGGACGTCCAACAACTGCCTGGCGACCATCACCGCCGTCTGTTCGCGGGAATCAAGAGTTCCCGCGCCAATATGCGGAGTTCCGACAAAATTGGGCAGCGCAAACAACGGATGACGTATCGGCGGCTCGACCTCGAATACGTCGAGCGCTGCACCAAATATCGTTTTTGAAACAAGCGCTTGATATAACGCTTCCTCGTCGACGATACCCCCGCGCGCCAAGCTGACCAGGATCGCCGAGGGTTTCATCCTGGCCAGAGCAGCCCTGTCGATTAAATGCCGGGTTTCAGCCGTAAGCGGCACATGGATCGAGAGCAAATCGACCCGCGGCAAAAGCAAATCCAGATTGTCGACACGCCCAAGCCCAAGTTCGGACCACGCCGCATCGGGAAGATGCGGATCATACCCCAGCACCGTCATTCCGAACCCCCCGCGCCATTTCTCGGCGACGCGGCGCCCGATGTTGCCCAACCCCATCACCCCGACAACCTTGCGGTCCAGGCTCCGGCCGCCGCCGACGCCGGCGCTGCCGTCGAAATCTTCTCGCCGGATCTCCTGCCCAGACCGGAGCGCATAATCGGCGAGCACCACTTGGCGCGAAACGGCCAGGGTCAAGGCCATCGCCATTTCCGCGACCGCGTCCGCATTCAGGGACGGTGTATTCATGACGACAACGCCTTGATTTTGTGCCGCTTTCAGATCGATCGCGTCGACGCCGGTGCCATGCTTCGAAATCGCGATCAGATTCCGGGCAGCCGCCAAATCCGCCGCCGTCACCGCCGTATTTCCACGCAGGATGACGCCGTGCGCCTCTTCCCGCCAATCCGATTTTCGAGGATCGTCCCAAAGGACCAGATCCACGCGATCCCGCAGGATCGAGAGCCCCATTTCGTGAATGGCGTCCAGGACAAAGACCTTCATATCCCCTCCGACAAGCGCGCATCGATCCGGCGTTTCATCCGACTCTCAGCCACGACTCCACAAATTGTCAACAATTTACTATTGACAGGTAGAGTGGACTTTGCGCAAGATTTTAAAAAAACACCGTGTTGGCGGCAAACCATAAAGGGATCTTCTCGATCCCACAGGGAGGACGGCGTGAAACGGATGACGGCGCCGGCCGGCTTAAACGACGGTTGGAAAGCGGTGGACACCCGCAACTTTCGGGCTGCGTTTCAGCGCGTACGCTACATCGGCACGATCAATGAAACGGGGACCCGGCGAAATCCAGGCGGCCGTACGGCCGCCTCGGGAATTTTCCTGGAAACCCCGGCGATAAACAAACCTTCCGTCTAGAACGGCGACGGACCGTGCCGCTTTTCCGTGTGCGGGTTCCAACGGATTTGTTTAACAAGGAGGATTGTCCATCATGAAAACCACGCGTTTCGACATGGTCCGGCGCGCCGGCCTCTTGGGTGCGGGCATCGCGCTCGTCGTCGGCATGAGCATCAACCCGGCATTTGCCGCAGACGATAAATTCCCCTCCAAGACCATCGAAGTCGTCACCCACGCCGGTGCCGGCGGCGGCACCGACGTGACGTCGCGCATGGCGTTGATTCGCGCGCGCCGCGAACTCGACACCGACATGGTCATCGTCAACAAGCGGGGAGGAAACGGCGCGGTATCAATGAACTACGCCAATCAGCAGGATCGGGACGGCTATACCATCATGCTGATCACGCCGTCACACCTGATGACGATCATTCAGGGCAAGGCTCCGATCACCATCGACGACATGGTCGGCTTGGCTCGCGCCACCGACGAACCGCAATGGCTGATCGCCAAGAAGGGCCGCTTCGCATCGGCCGAAGACATGCTCAAGGAAGGCAAGGGAAAAGCGCTTAAGATCGGCGGCACCCATGTGGGCACCATCGACCACGTCGCCATCGCCACCTTCGCCAAGAAATCGGGCATCCAATATCGCTACATCCCCTACGACGGCGGCGGCTCCATCATCACCAATCTGATCGGTGGCGATATCGATCTCGGCATCCTGAATCTTTCCGAAGCCGAATCGCAAATTCAGGCCGGCGAGGTGGAACCCACGGTTGTTCTGCGGAAAAACCGCATGAAAGCCTTTCCGCAATACGCATCGGCAGGCGATCTCGGTGTCGAGGCCTATTTCTCGACCATTCGCGGCTTCGTCACACTCAAGGGGCCCGGCGAAGACCGTCTTAAAATACTCGAGGAAGGCCTTCTGAAGGCGATGAACCACAGCCTGTATCAGGGCTATCTGACGCAGATCGGCCTGGATTCCGATAGCGTCGTCGGAGCCGCGGAATGGAACGCCCAGATCCAGGATCTGTACAGAAACTCGGTCGAAGCCCTGACCGAGCTCGGCTTCATCAAGAAGAAGTAACGCAACCCAAGCCGCGGACCGACAACAATGTCTGACAACATCCAGGTCGGCGGCACCGGAACGGAAACGCGCTCCACGATCGGGGCGCGTATTCCGGGATGGCGCGCCGTCTACGGGGTCGCCGGAGTCATTCTCGCCTTCTGCGCCTACGCCTTCTATCTGACGACGACGTTCGATGAAGTCCCCGCCGCGTTGGGTCAAGGGGTTCCGCCCCATCAGTTCCCGCAGTTGATGATCGCAATCATCGCGGTGCTGGCGATCGTCATGGTGGTAGAAACCCGCAAGTTTCCACCCAAGAAACGGGCTCCGGTTCCCCCGTTGGTGTTCATGACAGCCGGTCTTCTCGCGGTTTCCGTCTTGGCAATCCATTGGATCGGGATCATCGCCGCAGTGATGATCGTTTGCGCGCTTCTTCCGATCTTGTGGGGAGATCGCCGGTTCCTTTCGGTCGGCGTTTTCACGGTCGTATTTCCAATCCTGACCTTTCTTCTTTTTTCCGAAATCCTGGAAATCCGTTTCCCGAAGGGTTTCGTCGAAAAACTGTTTTATTGAGGCCCGATAATGGAAAACTTCCTTTCGGCGTTGACCACGGTTCTCGACCCCTACCTTTTACTGGTAGTGATCGGCGGAACCATTGGCGGCGTATTGGTCGGCGCCTTGCCGGGTCTGACGTCGACCATGGCAACGGCTCTCCTGGTTCCGTTCACGATATTTCTTGATCCCATACCCGCCATTTCGATGCTGGCGGCACTCTACTGCGCCGGTACATTCGGCGGTTCGATCACCGCCATCCTGATCAACGCCCCGGGAGCACCGCCCGCTGCCGCCACGGCACTCGACGGCTATCCCATGGCGCAACGGGGCGAAGCCGGCCGGGCGCTCGGAATTGCGACGGTATCGAGCGCCATCGGCGGCATCTTCAGCGTGATCGTGATGATTGCCGCGGCGCCGATGCTCGCCCGCATGGCCTATAATTTCGGCCCGCCCGAATACTTCGCGTTGGCTCTGTTCGGACTGTCGATGCTGGCATCCATCAGCAAGGGGTCGCGGACCCGCAACCTGATCGGCGGCGCCCTGGGCGTATTCCTGGCAACCATCGGGATCGATTTCACCACCGGCGTGGAACGCTTCACCTTCGGCATTCCCGAAATGACCGAAGGCATCAACTTCATTCCGGTCATGATCGGAATTTTCGGCGGCGCCGAGTTGCTCACCCAGTCTGCGACCTTGAACATCGTATTCGAGCGTGTCACCGCCGTCGCCGTCCGGCTTCCGTCGCGCGATGATTTCAAGCAGGTTTGGAAGACCATCGCCCGATCCTGCGGCATCGGCACCTTCATCGGCATCCTTCCCGCCGAGGGCGGCACCATCGCCGCGATGATCGGATACAACGAGGCACGCCGCTGGTCCAAGACGCCCGACGAATTCGGCAACGGATGTGTCGAGGGCATCGCCGGCCCCGAGGCCGCCAACAACGCCGCCACCGGCGGCGCCATGGTTCCGACTCTGGCTCTGGGTATTCCGGGCAGCGGCACCACCGCCGTCATCCTGGCCGCGCTCATGGTCAAGGGACTGCGTCCCGGCCCGTTCCTGTTCCAGGAACAGCCCCATTTGCTCTATGGCATCTTCGCGGCAATGCTGATCGCCAATCTGATGTTTCTTGCCATCGGCCTGCTCGGCGCCAAGATTTTTGCCCGAATCACGCTGATCCCGCGCACGTTTCTTTGGCCAGCGGTGTTTACACTCGCGGTGGTCGGATCCTTTGCATTGGAGCAGTCGGTCATCGACGTCTACATCATGTTCGTATTCGCGATCCTCGGCTTCATCTTCAAGCGTTACGGTTTCGCACCGGCGCCGATCATCATGGGCATCATCCTGGGCGGACTGGTCGAGAACACGCTCAAACAATCCCTTTTGCTCTTCGATATGGACTGGTGGCTGTTCTTCGGACGGCCGATATGCCTCATCTTTTTCGCTCTTACGATCGCCGGACTCGCCGGCCCCTACATCGCGTCAAAGCTGCGCAAATTGCGGTCCGCAAACGCATGAGTTTTCCGATACGAAGAACGGTGACCGATGGATTCGGCATCAAACGGATCCATCGGCCACCGGGCTCGCGGGGTATCGAACGTCACCATCGAACAGGGAGCATCACCATGAAGCCTCGCGTCGGTTTGCTTCTCGGCGACCCCACGGGCGTCGGTCCCGAAATGGCGGCCAAACTCCTGGCCGATCCGGAAATCCGT
Source organism: Rhodospirillales bacterium (assembly GCA_963675465.2). Classification (GTDB taxonomy): domain Bacteria; phylum Pseudomonadota; class Alphaproteobacteria; order Rhodospirillales; family Shumkoniaceae; genus JAHDSF01. Next base: position 260,343 of record CAXXVY010000019.1, on the reverse strand, counting down.
AAACGCGCCGATATCCTGATCATCGGCGATCCGCGCGTTCTTGCGACGGCCGATCGCATTGCCGGTGTCTCCACGCCGATCTCGGTTGTCCGTGATCCCGCTGACGCCGTTTTCGCTTCCGACACCGTCGATTTACTGCCGATTCAAATCGCCGGCGATCCCGAGACAATCCCGAGCGGCCGAATGTCGGCCGACGCCGGTGCATGGGTTTATGAGACCCTGAAGACGGCGCTAACGCTGGCGCAGAGCGGCGCCATCCACGGATTTTGTTTCGCGCCGCTGAACAAGGCCGCGCTCAAGGCGGGCGGTGCGCCGTTCGGCGACGAACACCAGATTTTCGCCCAAGAAATCGGGTTCGACGGGCCCTTCTGCGAACACAACGTCCTGGACGGATTGTGGACCACACGGGTTTCGTCGCACATACCGGTCGCCGACATTCCCAAGTACATCACCCGCGATCGCGTCACCATGATGACGACGCTGGCGCGAGACACCCTGGCATCCGCGGGTATCGAACGGCCGCGCATCGCCGTCTGCGCACTCAATCCGCATGCGGGAGACAACGGGCTCTATGGGCGGGAAGAAATCGACATCATCGCCCCGGCGATCGAGGACGCCCGCGCCGACGGTATCGATGCGTCCGGCCCCTATCCGGCCGACACGGTCTTCGTCAAGGCCCGGGAGGGCGCGTTCGACGCGGTGGTGACCATGTATCACGACCAGGGACAGATCGCGATGAAGCTGATGGGGTTCAATCGCGGCGTCACCGTCACGGGCGGATTGCCGATCCCGGTGGCCACGCCATCGAGCGGCACGGCATTCGATATCGTCGGCAAGGGAATCGCGCGGACGGAAGGCTTGAAACAGGCCTTCCTGCTGGTCTCGCGCATGTGCGAAATCAGGTTCGCCGCCGCGTCTTAAGACGACAAAGACCAAGGAAGAGGACGATCATGGCCGACTCCCCGATCCGGAATTTCACGCCCGACATCGCCTCCAAGAAAGGCGAAGGCCTGACCAAATCCGTAGCCGAGTTCGTAACCGGAACGCGCTTCGAGGATATTCCCGACGACGTCATCGAACTCGGCAAGAAATCCTTCCTCGACGGCCTCGGGCTCGCCTTGTCGGGATCGGTTGCGAAAAGTGGCGATCTGGTGCGCCGCCATCTGGCCTCTCTCAATGCTTCGGGAACGGCGACGGTGATCGGCTCCGACATGAAGGTCCCGACCCGGTTTGCCGCTTTCGCCAATGGCGTCGGCGTCCACGCCGACGACTTCGACGACACCCAGTTGGCCGTCGGCAAGGATCGGGTCTACGGCCTTCTGACCCACCCGACCGCCCCGGCCCTTCCTGCCGCACTCGCTGTGGCGGAAACCGCAGGCCTGGACGGCAAGGAGGCCATGCTTGCCTATCAGATCGGTGTCGAGGTCGAATGCAAGATCGCCGAGGCTATATCGCCCCGACACTATCAGCATGGGTTCCATTCCACAGCCACCTGCGGCACGTTCGCCGCCGCCGCCGCCGCCGCCCGACTGATGGGGCTGGATGCCGAGACGACGACGCGTGCCTTGGCGATCGCGGGCAGCCAGTCGGCGGGATTGCGGGAAAATTTCGGCTCCATGACCAAGCCCTTTCACGCGGGCCGTTCTTCGGAAAGCGGTGTGGTTGCGGCGGAACTGGCCGCTCTGGGATGGACTGCAACCGATCGCATCCTGGAATCGCCGAGGGGGTTCTTCCAGGCTCATGGCGGCGGCTACGATCTGGAGTCCATCGCGGGCCGACTGGGGAGACCATGGACCTTTGCGGATCCGGGCGTATCGATCAAACCGCACCCGTCGGGTTCCCTGACCCATCCCGGAATGACCGAAATGTTGCGGTTGATCCGCGCGCACCGCATCACGGCGGATAACGTCGTGGGCGTCGATGTCGGGACCAATCACAACATGCCCAACGCGCTGATCCACCATCGGCCCCGGAACGAACTGCAGGCGAAATTCTCCATGGAATTCTGCATGTCCATCCTGCTGTTGGACGGCAAGGGTGGGCTGGCGGAATTTACCGACGCGGTCGTGCAGCGTCCCGACGTTCAGGCGATGATCGAACGCATCCATTTCCACGTCCACCCGGAAGCCGAAGATGCCGGCTACGACAAGATGACGACGATCATCGACATCCACATGAAGGACGGTCGCACGATTTCCGGAAGAGCCGATTTCGGAAAGGGCAGCCCGGCCGATCCCATGACCTATGCGGAGGCCGCGGATAAATTCCGGCAGTGCGCGGCATTCGCCGATTGGCCATCGGCACGCGCCGAAGCCATCGTGGACATGGTCCGCGATCTCGAAGGCCTTGGCGATGTTCGGAAATTGACGGCGATGTTAAGTAATTGATCCGATCGAGGGGTGCGCCCGCACGGCCGGTTCCGGGAAAAACGGTCTCAGGCCGATCCGAGATCGTGACGGTCGATACCCAGGGCGGAAAGCTGGGCATCGTTCATGGACGCCATCAGGTTCTGGACTTCGTCCGAACGCGCGCCCTGGAAAGCGGCACCGATAACGCTGAAGGCGATGAATTCGACAAAGGCGAGCAAAGGATTGCGGCGGCGCGGCGCGGTAACGCCGGAAACCGGCGCCGAACGATCGAATACAATCCGATCATCGGAAATCTGATTCATGGCTTGATGCTCCTCTCACGCACGAAGGCGTTCGATATCAGTTCGTCCCGAATATGTTCACTATCCGGTGAATAATCAACTTTCGATTCGACATGGCCACCCCGCGCCGCATGCATATCCGAAGGCATGGCGCATCCACGAAACCGCCCCGATCCGTCAAAGGACCGGGGCGGTGGTGTCACGGCAACGAAATGCGGGAAAGGGTCCTCAGATCGCCTGAATTCCGGATACGTTGGTCTGCATGCCTCCCCCCTTCAGATCATCGGGATCCTTGACCGTATGCTCGTCGATCGCGGCCTGATTGGGCGTGAAGCCGAGCCCCGGGCGATCCGGAATCCGCACCATCGGACCGTCCGGATCGGGCGCGCCGTCGAAGAAGGTGTTTCCGGCCTGCCAAAGCCCCCAATGGAATTCGCACATCCAGCCGTTCATCACGCCGGCCATGGTATGCATGTTGAAAATCGGCCAGCCGGCGCCGTTGGCGATCGGCAAATTGTAGGCCTGGGCCATGTGGGCGATCTTCAGGGTTTCGGTATAGCCCCCGTTGTAGCAGCAGTTGGGCTGAAGCAGATCGACGGCATGGTGTTCGATGAGTTCCCGGGCCCGCCAGCGGTGGCCTTCCATCTGTCCGGCCGAAATGGGGATGTTGGTGTGATTGCGCAGATCGGCCAACGCGCGGGCGTCGTTCTGATGCAGGGGTTCTTCGAACCAGGTCAGATCGCAGTCTTCCACCGCCCGGCACAAAAGGCGCGCGTCCATCGGGTTGAATTTGTAATTGGCGTCGATCATCAGATCGATATCGGGGCCGATCGCGTCGCGTACCGCTCGGATGCGGCGCGCATCCTCCCGCCAGCCGCCCTTGTCGCAGGCGACCACCATCTTGAGTCCGGTCTGGCCTTCGGCCACGAATTTCTTGGCGTACTCGACCAACTGGTCTTTGTCGAAAAAGGGATAACCGAACGTGATGTAAGCAGGAGTCCAGTCGCGGTAGCCCCCCATCAATTGCGCCACCGTGCGCCCCGTCGCCTGGCCGTGAATGTCCCAGCACGCGATATCCACCGCCGACAATGCGTTGGATATGACCCCCGTATAGGCGCGGGGATTCAAAGCTCGCCAAACCTTGGCGTGGATGGCTTCCGTTTCGCGCGGATCCATATCCTTGATGACGGAAAAGATTTCCTTTTCGATTGCCGCGACGATCGCCCACGGCATGAAGGATCCGCTGACGCCACAACCTTTCAGGCCATCGTCCGTCTCCACCTCGCAGTAGGTGATGACCCGGTTTTCCAGCGGCTTGTCGATCATCGGCAGATAGACGGGGAATTGCAGAATGCGTGCCGTTATGTTCTTGATTTTCATCGCGTGTCTCCCAGGGAACTTTTGATTGTCGCGGCGCGTTGGCGCGCATGGTTTATATGGAAACGCCATGCCGTGACGGGAGGCCCCAACCTCTGTTTTCCCTTGGAAAAATCGAAAAACTGCCGCAATCCGCCGTCATCGGCCCCGTCTCAGCATGAAGGCATAGACACTCACCGAAACGGTGATCAAAAGGCCGTTCAGGAACCGCACCCAGAACCCGGTAAGGCCGATCGCGATGATTCCGGCTTCCAGAGACCCGATGATGACGACGCCGATAAAGGTGCCGAAAATGGTACCGGTTCCGCCGAACACCGACGTCCCGCCGATGAAGACGGCGGCCAACGTGGTCAGCAGCATGCCGTCGCCCTGGGTCGGCCAGAAATAGGTCACCTCCGCCGCCAGAAAGATGCCTGCGAAGGCGGCGAAGAAGCCCATCTGCATGAAGGCGATGATCTTCACGCGGTCGACATTGATCCCCATCATCCGCGCGCTTTCCTGGTTGTCGCCGACATACAGGAGATGGCTGCCGTAACGATGGCGGCGGTACACCAACGCAAAGCCGAGGCCAAGCGCCACGAACCAGACGAACTGCACCGGAATGACGCCGAACAGGCGGCCCACGAAAACGTCGTACAAGGCCGAATCGCGCAGGGCGACCAGGGCCGCTCCCTTGCCCTGTGAAAGCACGTTCACCAGGCCGCGCCACAGGAACATCGTACCGATTGTGGCAACGATCGACGGCACCCCGATACGAGTGATGATGAGCCCATTGATAAAGCCGCAGGTCAGGCCCATCGCCAGACACGCGACAATGGCCAGCGCGAAGCTACCCGAGGCCACAAAGACGGTTGCGAATACCCAGGACGAAATACCGAGAACCGACGGAAACGACAAATCGATTTCGCCGAGCGTCACCACGTAGGTCGCCGAAAGGGCCATGATGCCGAAAAACGGCATGGTCGTCATGAAAGACTGATAGATCGCAAAGTGGCTAAAAACCATCGGGTTGCCGATCAGGAACACGGCGTAAAGAATCAGCAATATCCCGAAGATACTGAGTTGCAGTTTGTAGTCGCGGATGAAACCCGACAGGTGGTCGTGGCGCGAAGCGTCCGAGCGGGCCGTCCCGGTCTGTTGGCCGATCATTGCAAGGTTCCCTTTTGATGAAGGTGGACCATGGTGGCGATGAGCTCGTCCTGGGAAATCTCGGACTTGGCAAACTGGGCGGCCACGCGACCGCGATCGAGGATCACGAAGCGGTCGGCGACGTCGTAGACATGGAAAATGTTGTGATCGATGAAGATCGCCGATTTTCCCTGATCGCGGAAACTGCGCACGAAATTCAGCACCCGCTCGGTCTCGCGGATCGCCAACCCCATCGTCGGTTCGTCGAGAATGATGAGATCCGCCTTGAAATAAAGCGCGCGGCCGATGGCGACGCCTTGCTTCTCACCACCCGAGAGACCTTTCACCGGCGAATTCACGGTAATCGCCGTCGACGTAAATCCCATGTGATCCCGTAACAGGCGTTCGGTTTCCTGGCGCTGTGCCTTGACGTCCATGAACCCGAACGCGTTGGTGATCTCGCGTCCGGCAAAAACATTGCGCCACATTTCCTGCAGGTCGGCCAAGGCCCGTTCCTGATACACGGTCTCGATCCCGAGTTGCCGGGAATCGCGAACGGAATGGAGCGTGATTTTTTCCCCCTTGTACCAAATCTCGCCGCTGTTCGGCTTGTGGACCCCGGTGATGATCTTGATCAACGTCGATTTTCCGGCGCCGTTGTCGCCGACCAGGGCCACGATCTCTCCGGGGTCGACGGTGAGATCGACGCCGCGCAGCACCTGCATTTTGCCGAAGGATTTGGTGATTCCCTTCATGACCAGCAGTGTCGGGTCCGGCATGACGGTGACCTCCAATTTCGGAACACGGGCATTCAAAGACAAATCAAAGGCAGGCGCGGGGAACGGCGGCACACGCCGCCGCCCCCACCCCGACCGACTATCGGATCGCCTTTTCGGCGAGCGGAGTCACCATGTCGACATTGTCCCTGGTGATCAAAGCCGCACCGGTATCGACGTTCATGCCGGCAAAGCCGAACTTCTTGGTCAGATACATTTGCATCACCGGCAGGAAACCCTGCAGGAACGGCTGTTGATCCAGCACTACGGAAACCCAGCCCTCCTTGATGGCCTGCGCCGTCGGCGCCGACAGATCGAACCCCGCGCCGCAGATTTCACCGGGTTTCTTTCCCGAAGCGCGATGGTAGAGGCCTTGGGTCGCGGTCAAGGCTCCATGATCGGTAACGACGGCCTTGAGGTCCGGATTGGCCGCGGCAAGACTGGAAAACGCGGGCGTGCCCTGGGCCGCGTCCTTGTTCACCTCATCCGAGATTTCCAGATACAGAACCTTGGCGCCCGCCTTCTCCAACGCATCGACAACCCCCTGCGTTCTCTGACCACGCCCGGGTTGGCCGAGCAGCCCCCAGACCAGTACCTTGTCATTGGCTTTCAGGCCACAGGTGTCGAAGGTCGCCCGTCCCAGGTTGAACCCGGAATCGTAGAGCTTCTGCCCCACGTAACCGAAACCGTCCGCCTTGTATTTCTTTTCATACGTCGGCAGATCGACGTTCGAGGTCGTGACGATGATGCCTTCCTTGCGGGCTTGATCGATCAACGGTCCCAACGCGTCCTCTCCGGGATGCCCCATGATCGAAATGCCGTCCGGCCGGCGCGCGATGGCTTCGCGCAGTTGGGTGACCATTTTTTCCGGATTCCACTCGGACCAGACGTATTCGACTCGGCAGCCGGTCATATCCGCGGCCGCTTTCGCGCCGTTGTAGACGATTGACGCGAAGGGGCCACCCTCCGGCCCACCGGGGAAGAACGCGAAGTTCAGCCCTTCGCAAGAGAAATCATCCGCCGATGCCGGCGCCACCGTAACGAAGGCGCCGAGAGTCGCCGCGCAAAGAATCGCAATGGTCGATTTTCTCATGTTCGTCATCTCCCTGCTCCAAGATACTCCATCCACGGTCCGAACCGGCGACCCTTTGTTGACGGACCGCAGGGCATCGCGATGCGCTCCCGTTCGGGAAACGCACGGAGCCCGGATCGCCGTTATCTCTCCTCTTCGAATGCCCGATCCGCCGAAACGGCGACATCCGCCGTCCCGACAGGGCAACCGCTCGATCCTCGGGTCGGCGGCAGCGTGGCGCATGGCGCCGCACCGTCTCTCACCGGAAACGTCGCGTCGAAAACGTGATGTCGGATGGTCGGAACGATCGTCGCGTCAGGGCACCGGCTGAAGCGGAGCCAGCCAGCATCGCAAGATCGGTCGCTTCCGCATCGCGGTAGCGCGTTTCCCTGACGACTCATTTCCTCCCCCCATTCGTCTCCGGATTCTTGGCTACCGCTCCCGGATTTTTGGAAACCCGCCCGATCCAACCAGCAAAAAGGCCAACGGAATCGAGAAAAGCAGCATGGTCCATGTTTTTGACGGAATGGTGTCTTCCAACTGCTGAAAAATCTATCAAAATGACAAAATAGCTTCAATAAAAAAATAAATAATGAAGCGCGGCGGCCAAGTATTTAATCGGCCGTGAATCTTTAATGCTGCCTGCTCTTTAATGAACAATAAAATATAAGCGGGTGGTTTTTTAATTATTATATTCCAGGGATGAAATGATGGGAACGCCAACACTCATTACGACAAATTCGCAGGCCCGGGCGGAACACCGTCGATCGCGCCACGGACCGGGAGGCGTTCATGCTGCTCCGTGATCTGCGCGAATCGGTTTGCGAAGCCAATCTCGAACTCAATCGGCGCGGCATTGTTCTCTACACCTGGGGCAATGTCAGTGGAATCGACCGGGAACGAGGTCTCGTGGTCATCAAGCCGTCCGGCGTCGCGTATCGGGATATGCAGCCGGAGCACATGGTCATCGTTGACCTCGACAACCGCATCGTCGAAGGCGACTTGCGACCGTCGTCGGATACGCGAACCCATACCGTTCTCTATCGCGCCTTTCCACAAATCGGCGGCGTTGCCCATACGCACTCCGTCCATGCCGTCGGCTGGGCTCAGGCGCGCCGGCCGCTCCCTTGTCTCGGCACCACCCATGCCGATTACTGCTCGGGCGCCGTCCCCTGTACCGCTGTTCTGACCCCCGAACAGGTCACCCGCGACTACGAAGCGGAAACGGGCCAAGCGATCGTGCGCTGTTTCGCGGGATTGGACCCCATGGCGGTTCCGATGGTCCTGGTAGCGGGCCATGGGCCCTTTGCCTGGGGACGGTCGCCGGAAGAAGCCGTGAGCAACGCCGTCATCCTCGAAGAAACGGCCCACATGGCCACGATCAGCACGATGGTGGCGGGCTCGCCTCCGCCGCTCGAAGACTACATCCTCTCCTACCACTACGAACGCAAACACGGAAAAGATGCCTGGTACGGCCAGGGCTCGACCGATTCGTCTCCTTCGGGGAAACGGGCCGGAAAGAAAACGGACAACGACTGACTAGGGAAGAAAGCCATGACGACGTCACAAAAGCCGGTCATCGGACTGCTGGGCATCATGCAGGAACTTTACGACGACATGCTTCCCGGCATCACCGAACGCCAAGAGGACTATGCACGACAGGTCGGCGCGCGGCTCGCCGAACAGGTGGAGATGCGATTCCCCGGCGCCGCCCGCGACCGCAACGACATCGAGCGCCACATGCGCTGGTTCGAAGACGAGGGATGCGAGGGTATTCTCGTCGTGAACCTGACCTACGGTCCCGGCCTGCGCGTCGTCAATGCCTTCCGCAACGTCCGCCTTCCGGTCATGCTTGCCAACATCCAGCCCGAACCGGCGGTGACCGCCGAATGGGACATGTCCAATCTGACCTACAACCAGGGTGTCCACGGCGCCCAGGACACGGCCAACTCCCTGATGCGCCTCGGCGTCCGGTTCAAGGTCGTCACCGACGATTGGCGGTCTCCGGGTTTCGCGGAGGCGGTAAGCGATTTCGCCCACGCCGCCCGCGCGGTCAATCGCATGCGCAAGGCGCGGGTCGCGATCATGGGCCAGATGCCGGGCATGGGCGACATCCTGACCGATTCCCACGCCTTCATGCGAAAACTCGGGCCGCAGATCGATCACGTGAACATCGGTTTGGTGGCCAAGGCGATGGATGAAATCCCGGATGCCGACATCGATGCCGTCATCGCCGCCAATCGCCGCAACTTCGAAATCGACCCCGCCATCGGCGACGACGGCCACCGCTATGCGGCCCGCCTGCAGGTGGCGATCAAAAAGATCCTGGATGCGGGCGGCTACGATGCCTGGAGCCTTTACTTCGACCAGATCGGCGACGACGGCCGTTTCCGTCAGACCCACATGATGGCGGCCTCCAATCTCATGGCCGAAGGCTACGGCTATTCCGCCGAGGGCGATTCGTCGTGCGCCAGCCTGATGGTCGCGGGCTACGCGCTGGCGCCCGACCCGCACTTCACCGAAATGTACGCCATGGACTTTCCCCTCGATGCCGTGCTGCAAAGCCATATGGGCGAGGGCAACTGGAAGATCGCGCGCAAGGACCGTCCCATCCGCCTGATCGACCGTCCGCTGGGTATCGGCGGACTGGACAATCCGCCGACGGTCCTGTTCCAGGCGCAACCCGGGCCGGCCACGCTGGTCTCGCTGGTGCCGGTGGTCGGGGAACACTACCGCTTGGTGGTGACTCTCGGCACGATCCTCGATACCGACGAACTGCCCAACGTCGAAATGCCCTATTTCATGATGCGGCCGCAGAACGGCGTCCGCGAATGCCTGAATGGATGGCTCCGTAATGGCGGAACCCACCATCAGGTTCTGCACCTGGGCGACAAACGCGCCCGGTGGCGCAATTTCTGCGACCTCGTCGGGATCGAATACGCCGAGGTCTAGGAACGAAAGCGGTTAACCTTCGGCGGCCGGGAACGTCCCCGCCGCCGAAGCCGGTTCAATGCCGACTTCCATGCTGCGCGCCCGGAAATGGCGCGGGCTCATTCCGATGTGACGGCGAAACACTCGGGAGAAATAAAGCGGATCCTCGTAGCCCACCATTTCCGACAGGGATTTGACGGGAACGCTCGTGACGCGCAAAAGCTGCATGGCGTATTGGATGCGCTGGCTGTCGCGCCATTGGACGATGCCCATACCGACATGTTTCCGGAACAGATGGGACAGGCGCGACGGCGACAGGCAGACCTCGCACGCGATGTCCTTGACGCTCATCGAACGCTGAAGATCGGACGAAATCAGCGAGCACGCCGCGAGCACCCGTTCGTCGATGGGGGCGTTTTTCATCTGGGCCGCGCGGTCGACGCGGGCACACGAGATCAGAATATGCTCCAGCCGGTTGAAGGCAAGATCTGCCGACAGACTGTCGGGCTCCATGGACAGTTGCTCGACCTCCACGAACAGGCGGAATACTTCCCTGAAAAACGAACTGCCCTTGGCCTTCAGGAGATGGACTTTGCGGATCTCCCGTTCCCATTCGAGCCACGTACGCCAATACGCCCGCGGCTGAAAATAAATCCACCGGTGCCACCACTTCGACGCCGCCTGATCGCGCCCGTAGTAGTGGACGGCCTGCGGCGGGAACAGCAAAAGGTCGCCCTGCTCGACGACGAAGGAATCGCGACCGTCGAAAACCCGCCCCGCCCCTTCGACCGTCAGATTGATGATCCATCCGTGCATGCCGTTCGGTCGATCGATGTAGAAATCCAGCGGACCGTTCCGCTCGATCGGCGTGATACCGGCCACCAACCGAACGTCGAAGGGAAATCCGGGGAATAGCGGCGCGACGTCGAGATCGCCGCCCGCCCCCGTCGCGGGCCCCGCCAGTTTGCGGATGATCCGCTCGACCTGGGGATCTTGCGAAGGATCGAACTCGCCCTGATTGTCCATATCTTCAGCGGGATGCTGCATTCCTTCCTCCCTGCCCTGGTGTATTGTATCCTTAGGGAGTTTCACGAAAAAGGGTGGGACGACCGAACCGAGAATAAAAGCTGATCATCCATGGAAAAATTGCGCGGAACTTCGGTTTTCGCCGCAATGGGATTGCATAGCGATGACATCGGGGAGCGAAAGCTACGTTGTGGGATTGGACTTCGGCACGGACAGCGTCCGGGCCGTCGTCGTACGGGTCGCCGACGGCGAGGAGATCGCTCAGGCGGTCTCGCATTATCCGCGGTGGGCCGAACAAAAATACTGCGACGCCGCGCGCCAGATGTTCCGCCACCATCCGGCCGATTATCTCGAATCCATGACCGCGGCCGTTCGCGGCGCTTTTGACGGACGGGCGGATCTCGCCGCCAACGTCGTTGGAATAGGCGTCGACACCACCGGATCGTCGCCTATTCCGGTGTCGGCGTCGGGCGAAGCCCTCGCCTTGCAGGACGATTTTTCGGAAGATCCCGATGCCATGTGCATCCTCTGGAAGGATCACACGGCGGTCGCCGAGGCCGAGGAAATCAATGCGCTTTGCCGGTCGGGAAAGTTCACGGACTACACCCGGTACGTCGGCGGCATCTATTCGTCCGAATGGTATTGGGCGAAAATCCTGCGGGTCGGTCGCGGCAATCCAAAGGTATTCCAGGCCGCCGCCAACTGGGTTGAACTGTGCGACTGGATTCCGGCAACCCTGACCGGCATCCGGGACGACACGGCAATTGTCCGCAGCCGTTGCGCGGCCGGTCATAAGGCCTTGTGGCATCCGGATTTCGGTGGCCTGCCGTCACGTGAGTGGCTGTTGGCGCTTGATCCCTGCCTGGGCAATCTTGCAACGCCGCTTTTCGGTGAAACCCGAACAAGCGATCAGTCCGCGGGTGGACTTGTGCCCGAATGGGCGCAAGCTTTCGGGCTGCCTTCCGGCATTCCGGTCGCCGTCGGCGCCTTCGACTGCCACATGGGCGCGGTCGGTGCCGGCATCGAACCCTATTCGCTGGTGCGCGTCATGGGCACGTCGACCTGCGACATTCTTGTCGCCCCCCCAGAAGAGGTCGGTGACACCCTGGTCCGCGGCATCTGCGGCCAAGTGCCGGGAAGCGTTCTGCCCGGTTTCATCGGTTTCGAGGCGGGCCAGTCGTCGTTTGGCGACGTTTTCGCCTGGTTCGACCGGCTGTTGCGCTGGGGCCGCGAGAAATCGGTCCCCGCCGGAGCCCTATTACCGAAACTGGAGGAAGAAGCCCAGGCTCTGCCGCCGGGGGGATACGGCGAGCGGGCGCTTGACTGGCTCAACGGCCGGCGCACCCCCGATGCGGACCAGACCGTGCGGGCGGCAATGGCCGGGTTGCATTTGGGTTCCTCGGCGGCGTCGATCTACCGGGCCCTCGTCGAAGCGACCGCATTCGGGTCGCGCGCCATTGCCGAACGTTTCGAAAACGAGGGGATTCCCGTCAAACGCATCGTGGCCATCGGCGGCATCGCGCGTAAATCGCCCTTCGTCACCCAGGTCTGCGCCGATGTCATGAACCGGGAAATCGAAGTGGTCGGTTCGGATCAGTGTTGCGCGCGCGGCGCCGCCGTTTTCGCCGCAGCCGCGGCCGGCCAATACGCCGACATCCACCAGGCGAAAATCGCCATGATGAGCCCCGTCGAACGGGTCTTCAAACCATCCGCCCAAACTCACGCGGCGTATGAAGCGCTTTACGCCGACTACCGCGTGCTTGGCGGCTTCGCGAACGCCTTCGCCGGGCGTCAGAGCGCCGACCGAACAGATTGAACCGGGTCTGCGAGACCCCGGGATTTCCCCCGGTGACCGGTTGCCCGGGATTTTTTGATTGTGCCCGGACTCCTGTGTTTCCATCAACGACGCCCGGCTATTTTCCCGGCGACGTTCCGTGTCGCGATCACATCGCTTTGACTGCCCCCCGGGAACATCATCGTCCATACTCCGATCTCCATCCCGCACTCGGCAATAACTCATTGCCTTAGCTATTCGACAACCTTGAAGACATGGCGATCCGGCTTTTGATGCCGTCCAGCGTGGCCAGTTCGTTATAATTTTCGATACCAAAATCGTTATATATCAGTATAACCTGTTTTTTGGTAAGTATCAGTTTTGAACATTCAATACATCAGACGATATAACCCGGTAGTCCCGGCCGGTCAGAAAAGCATTTTCATCCATGTTTTCGACCATATGCTGTCTACCACCCTGCTGCGAAACCACGTAGACTTTTGGAAAGTAGAAAAAGAAAGTCTGAACAACAAGAAAAACAGACACGCCAAGCGTGGGTTGACCGAAACGAAAACACACCCAGAAGGGGTTTGTTCGTGCTCGTTCACTGGGCCGGGATTTGGCCGAAACTCACTTTGGATAAGCAATCCAGGAAGGGGAAACATGAATACCAAAAGATATTTGACGGCATTTGCCGTCGGCGCATCGATGATGTTCGCTGGAACGTCGGCTTTCGCCGTGACGATCGGCTTTTCGCAGGTCGGCGACGAAGGCGATTGGCGCCCCGCTTTTTCGAAGGACATGCAAGACGAAGCCAAGAAACAGGGCATCGATCTCAAGTTTGCCGACGCGCAAGGCAAACAAGAAGAACAGCTCCGAGCTGTTCGCGCCTTTATCGCCCAGCAGGTCGACGCGATCATCATCGCCCCGGTGGTGGTGACCGGATGGGATCAGGTCCTCAAGGAAGCCAAGAGATCGAAAATTCCGGTTTTCCTCGTCGACCGCGATGTCGACGTTACGGACGACACGCTCTATGTCACCCGCATTTCGGCCGACTTCAGTCTGGAAGGCAAGCTGGCGGGTGCCTGGCTCGCGGCGGCGAGCAAAGGCAGTTGCGACATCGTCGAGTTGCAGGGCACCGTCGGCTCGGCTCCGGCGATCGAGCGAAAGAAGGGCTTCGAGGCCGTCATTTCCAACTTCCCGGACATGAAGATCGTCAAGACGCAGAGCGGCGACTTCACGACGGAAGGCGGAAAGAAGGTAATGGAAGCCTTCATCAAGGCCACCGACAATCTCAAGGGCATCTGCGCATCTTTCGCCCATAACGACAACATGCAGTTGGGTGCCATCCAGGCCATGAAGGAAGCCGGTCTGAAACCGGGCGAAGATGTGTTGATGGTATCCGTCGACTACGTCCCGGCCATCGAAAAGGCCCTCAAGGCGGGCGAAGCCAATGCCTCGGTCGAGTTGCGCTCCGCGATCGGCAAATACATCTACCCGGTCGTGACCGACTACCTGAAAAATCCCAAGGAACTGCCGAAATGGATCGTGATTCCGTCCGATCTGCACACGGCGGCATCCATGGGCAACTGATCCGGAAGATCCGCGCTTCCAGCGCGCAATCATAAGAAGCGGCGCCTTGACCGGTTCAAGCGGCGGGCGCCGCTCTCCCGGTTGGGTTCGAATGCCGGACAGGCGGCAGAACCTCACCGTAACGAATAAAGAGGGGAAACGGTTGTGGCGGAGTCGTCTTCCGTTCGAATCGAGATGCTCGGCGTTTCGAAGGCATTTCCCGGTGTCCGAGCGCTCGACAAGGTTGATTTGCGGCTGAAAGCCGGTGAAGTGCATGCCCTGCTCGGTGAAAACGGCGCAGGCAAGTCGACCCTGATCAAGATCATGACCGGAGCCCTACGCCGCGACGAAGGCGAAATCCATCTCGACGGCCGCTCGGTGGAAGTCAACACCACCGCCGAAGCCCGAGCCCTCGGCATCAGCACCGTCTATCAGGAAGTCAACCTGATACCGACCCTGTCGGTCACCAAGAACCTGACGCTGGAGCGCCAGCCCCGCCGCTTCGGGCTGATCTCCTGGCGCAAGGCACAGGCACTCGCCCGTCAGCGTCTCAAGCGTCTCAATCTCGATATCGACACGGAACGACCTCTCGGTTTTTACTCCGTGGCGATCCAGCAGTTGATCGCGATCGCCCGCGCGCTCGAGGACGATACGCGTGTCCTCGTGCTGGACGAACCAACCGCGAGCCTCGATTCCGACGAGACCGAACTTTTGTTCCAGATCGTTCGGGACCTCAAATCTCGCGGCATCGCCATCGTTTTCATCACGCATTTCATCGATCAAGTCTACCAGATCGCCGACCGCATCTCGGTGTTGCGCAACGGACGCATGGTGGGCACGGCCCCGACGGCCGAACTGCCAAGATTGAAGTTGATTTCGATGATGATCGGCCGCGAACTCGAAGCCGTCGAAAAGCGGTTGGCGGCCCACGCGCCGTCAACCGACGGTCAACCGATCCTGGTGGCGGAAGGACTGGGCCGCCAGCGAACGATGGCGCCATTCGACATCGCCTTACGCGCCGGCGAGGTTGTCGGGCTGGCCGGGCTTCTCGGTTCCGGTCGAACGGAATTCGCCAAACTGTTGTTCGGCGCGATTCGCCCCGATTCCGGCAAACTAAAAGTGGACGGCAAGCCGGTCACACATTTCTCGCCGCGTTATTCCCTTCGCTACGGGATCGCCTTCTGTCCCGAGGACCGCAAGGCCGAGGGACTGATAAGCGAACTCAGTGTGAGAGAAAACATCATGCTGAGCCTCCAGGCGAAGCAGGGCTGGCTGCGCCGTCTGTGGCAGGACGAACAGAAGCGGATCACGCAGGCCATGATAGAGGCCCTGGCTATCGCCACCCCGGATGCCGAAAAACCGGTCGGGCAATTGTCGGGCGGGAACCAGCAAAAGGTCATCCTGGCGCGTTCCCTGGTGTCGCAGCCCAAAGCGCTGCTGCTCGACGAACCCACACGCGGAATCGATGTCGGCGCCCATGCCGAGATCGTCACCCTGATTCGGCGCCTGTGTGCCGACGGTCTGGCTCTGCTGGTGGCATCGTCGGAATTCGACGAACTGGTCGCGGTCAGCGACCGGGTCGCCGTGTTGCGGGACCGAAACAAGGTCGGGGAGATATCCGGCGAGGACATCACCCGCGAAAACATCATTCACACGATTGCCGACCGATGAACACGAAACCATCCCCAATGACAAAGGCGCAACCTTCCTTCCTTGCAGGGCTACGCGTGCTGACCGCACACCGGGCGATCTGGCCTCTCATGGCGCTGGTGGTGATCCTGATCATCGACGGCTTCGTGGCGCCCGGCTTCTTCACCATTCGGATCGTCGAAGGCCGTCTGTTCGGCAGCCTGATCGATGTCCTCTATCGCGCGGTACCGCCCGCGCTGATCGCGCTCGGCATGGCGGTGGTGATCGGCAGCAAGGGCATCGATTTGTCCGTCGGTTCGATTGTCGCGGTGGTCGGTGCGGTGATCGCGTGGCGCATCAAAGCCGGAGATCCCCACTTCGTCATCCTTCTGACCGCGCTGGCCGTGGGACTCCTGTGCGGGGCATGGAACGGGTTTTTGGTCGCCATTCTCGACATCCAGCCGATCATCGCCACCCTGATCCTGATGGTTTCGGGACGCGGCATCGGGTTGATGATCAATCTGATCTACGGCGGTACCGATCCGAGTTTCGAGAGCGAGTTGCTTCAGGGTCTGAGCGTGGGGAGCTTCGGCTTGGTGCCGACCCGGTTGATTCTCTTCATCGGTATCCTGGCCGTGCTGTGGCTGCTGATCCGCCGTACTGCGCTGGGCCTTTTCATCGAATCCGTCGGCGGCAATCCCGCGGCCGCCAATTTGGCCGGTGTCAACGCGCGCCTGATCACGTTTTCGGCCTATCTGATTTCGGGTTTTTGCACGGCCTGGGCCGGCATCATTCTGACCGCCGACGTCCACACCTCGGACCCGGTCAGCGTCGCGTTGTTCAGTGAACTCGACGCCATCCTGGCCGTTGTGATCGGCGGGGGATCACTGGCGGGCGGACGCATCTTTCTCGGCATGACGTTGCTCGGGGCGCTCATTATCCAAGCGCTTGTCACCTCTATCCTGATGAGCGGCCTGCCGCCCGAATATAACCTGCTGGTCAAGGCGGTCGTCGTTCTCTTCGTGCTTCTTTTGCAGTCAAAGAATTTCCGCAGTGCCGTTTTCTCGATGTTCAGGCGGAGGAAAGCATGAAAGAGCGATATCTGCCGCTTGTGGCGACGATTACCGTTTTCGCGGCGCTGTTCATCACCGGCGGAATTCTCTACGACCACTTTTTCTCGACCCTCGTGCTGGGGCACCTGCTTGCCGACAATGCCTTCATCATCGTCGCCGCCATCGGCGTCACTTTCGTGATTATCTCCGGCGGCATCGATCTTTCCATCGGATCGATGATCGGTTTCGTCGGCGTCGTCATGGCGCATCTCGACACACTGGGTTGGCATCCGCTCACCTCGGCCCTCGTGCTGTTGGCGTTCGGCTTGGCATTCGGCGCTTTCCAGGGGTTCATCATCGATTTCTGCGAAATCCAGGCCTTCATCGTCACGCTTGCCGGGTTGTTCCTGCTGCGCGGCGCCTGCTTCATGGTCAGTCTCGATTCCGTGCCGATCCGGCACCCATTCGTCAGTTATTTCAACGACTTGTACATCGAACTACCGGGCGGGGGGTTCCTGACGAGCTCGGCCCTTGTCATGCTGGCGGTCCTGGTGGTCGCTGTCGTGATCGCGCACTTCACGCGCTTCGGCACCAACGTCTATGCCATGGGCGGCGATCGCGCCTCGGCGATTCTTATGGGCGTACCGATGCGGCGCACGACGGTCATGATTTACGCACTGGGTGGTTTCTACAGCGCCCTGGCCGGCGTGATCTACGCACTTTACACCTCGTCGGGCTATCCCCTGGCAGGGTCCACCAATGAACTCAGCGCCATCGCGGCCACGGTGCTTGGGGGTACGATGCTCACCGGCGGCATCGGGATGGTCGCCGGCACCCTGTTCGGCGGCATGATTCTCGGCCTGATTTCCACGCTGATCATCTTCAATGGTTCGCTCAACGGCGCCTGGATCATGATCGTCAGCGGCGTCCTGCTGTTCGCCTTTATTGTGGTGCAGCGTTCGCTCGTCGGGTCCTTCAGCTTGCGGCGATAGGGCTGAACGGCCAAGGTCGCGGGCTATTCGCGAGAACGATAGAAGGCGGCCAATACCCCGAACGCCGATTTTCGGGTTTCCTTGTCCTCGGCGATCAGTCCCTTGCGGTTGAACCCCCGCTGGAACGGGTTGCGGCGGCGTTCGGACCGGAAGTCATAGAGAATCCAAGGAGTCAACCCCCTGACGTAATCGAGGGTCTCGATCACCTTCAGTTGACGCCGGTAGACGTCGGCCATATGGCTTTCCGTGAACAGTGCGCCTTGAGGCCCCGTTCGACCGGCAACGGCCCCTGCACCGGTTTCCGTAATGATTACCGGTTTGCTCGGCTGAGAATTGCGGCCGATCGCCACCAGATCGTCCATGTTCGGCAGGTACCAGCCGAAGTATTCATTGATTCCGATAATGTCGAGATGATCGGTCAAACGGTCGGCGATCCGGAGATTCTTGAAGTCCAAAAGACAAGCGGCCGCGACCGGCCGCGTCGGATCCATCGCGCGTGCCGTATCGGCCAGTTGTGACATGAACGACAGGCGGGCGTCGGTATCGGCATTCTCGTTTCCCACCGACCAGACGATCACGCTGGCCCGATTGCGGTCTCGGCGGATCAGTTCCCGCAGTTGGTTATCGGCATCGTCGTAGGTGGCGGGGGCCGTGAAATCGACCGCCCAGTAGACGGGAATTTCCGACCACAGCAGGATTCCGTGAGTGTCCGCCAATCGGGCAACGTCCTCGTGATGAGGGTAATGCGTCAAGCGCAGAAAATTGCAACCCAAGGCCTTGGCGTGGCGGAAACGCCGTTCGATATCGGCAGGCGATGTCACCCGCCCGGTTTCGACATCATCCTCATGAACGCTGATCCCCTTGAGGAAAATATCTTCGCCGTTCAACCGGATACGTGTGCCGTCGGCGCGGATTTCGCGGAATCCCACCCGGTCGTCGACACGGTCGCCGTCGATTTCGGCGACAACGTCGTAGAGACGCGGCCGTGCCGGGGACCACAGATCGGGTTTCGCCGCGACGGTAACGGTCGCAATCCCATCGACCACGGGAACCGTCACATCGACTCCGAGTTCCGGAATGAAAAACCGAACCGGTCCGGCATCCGCGTTTGTGGACGGGTCCTGGATCTCCGCCCTCAACGCGATTCGGGAGAACGTACCGTCAGGAACCAGATGGACGAAGAAATCGCGAATCGACCGCCTCGGCACCCGGATCAGCGACACCTCACGGTGGATGCCGCCATAATTGAACCAGTCGGTGTGCCGCATGGGAATGGCACCGCGGTGACGGGTATTGTTGACGGCGATCAGCAGGCGATTGTCACCGGATTCGATGCGATCGGTAAGGTCGATGCAGAAAGGCGTCGACGCTCCGTGATGAACGCCGAGAAACGCGCCGTTCAGAAATACGCGCGCCGAGTTCGCCGCCGCCCCGATACGCAGAAACACCCGTTCGCCCGCCTTGGGCGGATCGATCGCCAGCAACCGCGAATACCACGCCGTACCCTCGAAATAGAACCATTCGGGTTTCAGAAGGTTCCAGCACGACGGCACCGGTACGGTGTCGCCCAGCCACGGATCGTAATCGCGGGGAACCGTCCAATCCTCGGGTGCCAGGGGTTTATAGGCGTACCACTTCTGCCTCAGTCCTTCGTCATACAGATCGAGAGTGAAGTGCCATGGACCGTCAAGGCTTTCGGTTTGGCGGCCACCCATGAACAACCCGCTCTCCGACCCGATGATCGGGGCTGCGTAGGCAGCCTCGAAATCTTCGTCGTGCAAATGGCCGAATGGATCGTCGGCATACCCCTGGGGAGGCGTCATGTCAGTTCCCGCCCTTGAAATAACCGATGCCGATCATGCGGCGGAACCTCCATGGGTAAAATCCGGGCCACAGGATTTCGCAGATCATCGCGATGGCGATCCAACGGAACCATGCGGCAAAGGTATTGCTGATGCCTTGCGGTTCTTCGTACCCCCCGACCCAACCGTCAAACCGGCGTACGCCGCCGGCAAGCTCGTCGGAAAACCCGCCGTCGGCATCCTGAAAATCGAGCAGGAGAGGCAGGAATGCCCGGAACCAAGCGGAGATATCGTCTCTGCGGTAGTCGCTCCGAAGATGGGCATGGGCCAGAATATCGACGGCATCGACGTCTATACAGGCGCTGACGACGGCGGGCTCGCGGGACAGGCAATAATCCACCGCCGACTTGAACGCCGGGATCGGCCGATCGAGAGCGTAGAAAAGATGATAGTTGTGGGTTGCACCGGCCATGGCGTGCAGCAGGCGGATCGGGTCCGATAATTGGCCGACCCCCCAGAATCCCGTGGTGGGCTCCACCAACCGAAGATGCCATGCAATCAAAATTTCGAGCGCGGTCTCGGCGGCCGCGCGCCGGGTATCGTCGTCCCGCATGAGCAGAAGAAAGCTGGCAAGGTTGACGATGTTATTGCCTTCCTGCCATGGATCGCGCAGATCGCGGCGCGCCAACCAAGCCTCAAGATACAGGGGCTCCAGCCAAGGATAGGCGAAATCGAGGGGCGCATCGTCGAGCCGCCCGATCGCATCGAGTGCGCCGAGCGCGTAATTGGTCAGGTGAAAGTCGATGTAGGTCCAGGTTTCAATCAGGTCCGGCTTCTTGAACACGTTCGCGTCGGTCATTCCGGACAACCGACAGGTTCCGTTCGCCAAGCGAAATCCGCAGATCCAGTCCGCGAGCCGGCCGCGCTCCGCCCCGGCCAAGCCGTCGAGATCTCCGATCAACGCCCGCAGCATCAGTGCGTTGTAGGTACCGGGGAGAACCATTTGCGGCCACAAATCGGTATCGTGCGCGGCGCTTGAACGATAGGTGCCCGTTGGGCAACCCGGCGCCGCCAACGTGGAAAGCCACGTGATCGAACGCTCCCTCGCTTTTTCGACGCGTCGTTTCAGGGCCTGATCCGTCGATTTCGTCATATCCGGCTAACCTTTCACCGCGCCCGCCGCCATGCCTTCCATGACGCGGCGTTGGGTCAACAGGAACACGACGGTCACCGGCAGGGTCGTGATCGTCGCCAACGCCATGATTCCCTGGAAGTTGGTGCCGAGTTCGCTGTTCATGCTGAGTAACGCCACCGGGAGCGAATAGGTGTCCGGCGTACGGGAAATCACCAAGACTGGGAACCACTGTGCCCAGTTCAGCAGGAAGGTGATCAGAGTCACCGTGCCGACGATCGGCGCAGCGATCGGAAGGATGACATAGAACAGAATCCGTGCCTCGCTGGCACCGTCGATGACGGCGGCATCGACGATCTCGGACGGGATCGACTTGAAGAATTGTTCGAACAGGAAGAACTGGATCGACCCCACGCTGAGGAACAGGATGATCCCCCACATGCTGCCGAGCAGTCCGATGTAGTACATCACCAGATAAACCGGGATCACCAGCAGCATGTACGGATACATGATGGTCAGCAGGAAACCGGTGCGCAGCAGACGGAACCCCGGCAAGCGGGGCTTTCGCGTCAAGGCATAGGCGCCGAACGACGTCACCAGAACCGTCAGAACCGTCGACGCAAGGGTGTATACGAACGAATTCAGGGTATAGGTACCGAGGCCGATGCCGCCGAGTTCCAGAATATCGCGATACGCCGTGAGATTGAACGATTCCGGCCACAGGCGCAGCGGAGCGGTCAGGATCTGTTCCGTTGAACGGAAGGAACACGCGAACATCCACAGATACGGAAAGATGAACAAGAACGACGTAACGATCCCGATCGCGTACAAAGCGCCCGTCACCAGCCGAGCGCGGCGCCGTTTTTCGAGTTTTCGAGGACGGATCGCGCTCATCGCCAATCGCTCCGGGTGTTCAGCCAATAGACCAGATAAGCCAGCCCGATCACGAGAACGAACAACGTGCTCGCCATCGCCGTGGCTTCGCCGTAGCGGGCCTCGTCGAACAGCTGGTAGGCGAAGTAGGAAACGTAGTTGGTTTCGAAGTTCGGTCCGCCCTTGGTCATGACAACGACGACGCTGAACGTCTTCAGGAACTGGATCAGGGCATAGACCGAATTGATCATGATGGCGGGGCGCAACTGCGGAATGATCACGTACCAGACCCGTTTCCAGTACCGGGCACCATCGACCCGCGCAGCCTCTTCCAGAGCGGGATCGCAGATCATGATGTTGGTCAGGAAAATGATCACGTAAAAGCCCGCGTGCTTCCAGAGTTCGGCGATCAAAATCGCCGACATGACCGTTTCCGTGCTGGCGATGCCGCCGAATTCCGGAAGCCCGAGCGCGGCAAGCAAGGTATTCACCGCGCCGAAGTTCTGGTTGTACATCCATTTCCAGACGATATACCCGGCGATATCCGGCGTAATCACCGGCAGGAAGACGGCAAGCCGGAAAAGGGTTCCGAAATTGCGAACGGATTTGCTCGACAGGAACAGGGCATAGGCAAGCGCGAAGGTCACGTTGAAGACGACCGAAAGAACCGTGTATTCCATCGTCTTGTAGAGCGATGCCAGAAAGCGCGTATCGCCGAAGATCTTGACGTAGTTTTCGAAGCCCACATACGTCGGATTGGGCTGCAGCGCGGTATAGGATTCGGTGAACGAGACCTGGAGACTGAGGAAGATCGGCCACAATCCGAAGATGACCGTCAAAACCGCAAAGGGTATGACGAAGTAGTAGAACGTCCGATGCTTCCACATCAAGGCGACGCTGGGGGCGTGCATCGTGAACAAGGCCTCCGACACCACAAGGATCCGATACGGTAAAGAAAAGCGGGGCGTGACGCGATGGCGACATCGCGTCACGCGGTGAGAGAGGAGGCTACTTCAACGTTTTCGCCTTGGCGCGCAGCTTGGCCGCCGTTTCGGCGATGAACGCCTTCCAATCCTTCGGCGGATTGGCGATGCCGTCAAGCAGCAGGCGGTGGTATTCGGCCTCGAGTTCCGGATAGAAGGCATGGATCGATTCCGGGAAATCGTAGGCGTTGAGTTTGTGCTCGGCCTTGGCGAAGACCATGCGCCGTTCGCTCAGGCCTTCCAGCGGGAAATCGCCACGAACCGCCGCGCCGACGTTCTCGAGCGATGCCTGCTGGGCTTCCTTGGTCAGCATGAAGGCCGCGAACTTCTTCGCGTCATCCAAGTTGGGAGAGTTTTCGGGGATCGCGACGCCGCGCATGCCGCCGATCACCACCGCGCTCTTCAATTCGGGGAAGAACTGCGGCCATGTGCCGATTTCGAAATCACCGTTAAGCGCCTGGGCGTCCCACTTCTTCACGTTCCAGTCGCCGACCCGGAACATTCCCGCGCGGCCGCCTTCGATCACCTGGTACATTTCGGGGAAGCTGTGATTCACCGTATCCGGCGCAACGTAGCCGTATTCGGTGAAGGTCTTGAGGAATTCCTCAAGGACGGCGGCATGCTTGGGTTCGTCGACGACGATGTCACCCGCCGGATCGATCAGCGTGTGGCGCAGGCCGGAGCCGAAGATGAACAGGTCCAGCACATGGATGAGATCGCGCTGCTTCGCGGCCTCGAGCGCGAGGCCGAACGTATCCGCCTTGCCGTTGCCGTCGGGATCTTCCTTCATGAACTTGACGGTGACCCGCTGGACGTCGGCCCAGGTCTTGGGAAACGGTTCGCCGACTTTTTCAAGCCACGACTTGCGCACGCCGAAGGCCATCTGCACGCGCTGGATGGGAAGAATGATCATGCGGCCATCGTAAGTGGCGACCTGAAGATCTCCGTCACTGAGAAAGGCCTTGTCCGAAATGCCGTCGAAGACCGCCTTCAGGTCCATGACCTTGGTGGTCTGGGTCTGTATGCGGATGACGCGCTCGTAATTGTTGTAGATCAGATCCGGCGCCGTGTTGGTGTTCAGGGCGGCGATCACCTTTCCGTACCATTGGTCCGTCGGATAGGAAACCGACCGGATGGTCACGTCCGGGTCCTGCTTCTGATAGAGCGCGCCGAGTTCCTTGAACCATTTGATTCCGTTGTCACCCAAGTCGTGCCAGACGACCAGTTCCTTCGCCTGGGTCGTCAGGGCGGACAGTCCGAACGCGGCTGCCGCGACGACACTCATGGCGTGCTTGATACGCATGTTTCCTCTCCTTGGTTCGACGAGCGGTTTTCACCGCATTTCCATTGAAAACCGTTACTTCGCGGATACGGGACCGAAACCAATGCTTCGGCCGTGCCGACGGGAACGCCTTTCCTTGCGCGACTTGCGAAATATCGGGATGCCGATCCGCGTCGAACGCCTTCGATATCGGCGCGGCGGTGCCCCGAACTTACGAATCGCTATACCAAACCCGTGGAATTCGGTCAAGAAAATTAAGAAATTTTCCGCAATTTGCGAAAACTCTTTACCGGAGGTCGACCGAGACCGTGGCGACGCTTTCGCGCTCCACCAGATGGCCGCCGAGTTCGACTCGCCAAGCCGGTGCGCCGGGGTCGCCGACGCGCGCCAATAAGCGCTCGACCGCCGTTCTGCCGATGGTTTCTCGTGCGACGTGGATCGTCGTCAATCCCGGGGAAAAGAACTGACTGACCGGCATATCATCGAATCCGATCACCGAGATGTCGCCCGGAACCGAGTAACCGGCGTTGCGCAATGCCGAAATGATTCCCATTGCCGCGCTGTCGGTTACGCAACACACGGCGGTCGCGTCCAGAGGCGACGTGCGAAGACGCAATGTCATGGTTTCTTCGACCACATCCGCGGCATAGGACGGAAAATCCAGAACCATGTCGTCCCGATAGGGAATCCCGGCGGCACGCAAAGCGTCCATGAACCCGTCCAAACGCTTCCGACACGTGGACCGGCGCATGGCATTGACATGCACGATCTTACGATGGCCGAGTTCGATCAGGTGCCGGGTGGCCAGATTGGCCCCGGAACGGAACGCCGGCGAGACGCTGTCGAGTTGCATTTCCGGATCGTCGCCGCTGACGATCACCGCAGGCACGTGCGCCCGCCGCACCACGTCGAGGAACGGTTGTTCGTCCAGCCCCAAAAGCAGCACGCCTTCGCATGAAATGTTTTCGAGAGCGCGCGCGCAACCCGCAAGATCCGGCGCATTCAGATCCAGAAGATGGCTTCTCAGACCGATTCCGAGTTCAGCGCAGGAGCCCCGCACACCTTCGAGGATGGCACTATAGAAATCATTTGCGCTGTCGGTGATGTATTGGCGGCAAGTGACGACCGTCACCGAACCGATCGGAGCCGCCGGACCGGCGTCTCGCTCCGCCGGGAGGCGGTCATAACCGAGATGTCCCGCGATTTCGATGACCCGACGTCGGAGATCGCCGCTGATTCCGGGCGCGCCGCTCAGGGCCCGCGATACCGTGCTGACCGATACCGCCGCCGCCGCGGCGATATCGCTCAGACGCGTCTTTGCGCCACGGCGATTATCGTGGGCTTCGGACTTCGACGGCGCTTCGGTTTCGCTCATACCCATTTTCCGGTTCCAGCCAGCGATCAGATGTCCTCCTTATCCGATATGCGATCCCCGATAAAGAAGATCGACATGTTGACGGTAATTAATTTCCGCAATTTTCGCAAATAGGTTCTTGCGTTGCGCAAAATTATGTGGTGTTTTTCGCCACGAAATCGGCGCACACCGTCGCTGCGACCGTCATTGTCGGGGAAAACGGACCATGGCTGCGTTGTCGCTCCAGGGCATTCGAAAGAGTTTCGGGGAAACAGAAGTCATTCACGGTGTCGATCTGGATATCGACCATCGGGAATTCGTCGTCCTGGTCGGTCCGTCGGGATGCGGCAAGTCGACCTTGCTTCGGTTGATCGCGGGACTGGAAGACATTTCCGCCGGTTCGCTCGAAGTCGACGGCGTCGACATGACCGACGAGGAACCGACGACACGCGGCATAGCGATGGTGTTCCAGTCCTACGCCTTGTATCCGCACATGACGGTTGAACAGAACATGGGTTTCGGATTGAAAATGGCGGGCGCCACGAAAACCGAAATCCGCCGGCGCGTGGGCGAGGTCGCGAAAATACTGCAACTCGCCCCCCTGCTCGCCCGCAAACCGAAGCAGTTGTCGGGCGGACAGCGCCAGCGGGTGGCCATTGGCCGAGCCCTGGTCCGCGACCCGAAGATTTTTCTCTTCGACGAACCCCTATCGAACCTGGATGCCGAGCTGCGTGTCCAAATGCGGGTGGAAATCGCGCGCCTTCATCACGCCCTGAACGCAACAATGGTCTACGTCACCCACGATCAGGTCGAAGCGATGACCATGGCCGACCGGATCGTCGTGTTGCGGGACGGCTACGTCGAGCAGGTCGGTTCGCCGATGACGCTGTATCACCATCCCGCCAATACCTTCGTCGCCCAGTTCATCGGCTCGCCGAAAATGAACCTGCTCCCCGCCCGCGTCACCCGCATTGCCGAGGGATCGATCGCAGTCGACGTCGAAGGCCTGGCATCCGTGTCCCTGCCGCTGGCCGCGATGAGTACGGGCGGCGAAGACGGCGTTGCGACCTTGGGTATCCGGCCCGAACAGATCTCGGTCACGGACGCCGGACAGGAATCGATCCGACTCGCGGTCGAGGTCGCGGAGCATCTTGGCGGAACAACGTTTCTTTACGGCCGCACCGTATCCGGAACCGCGATGGTCGTACAGGCCGAAGGCGCGGATCGCACAAAACCGGGCGACGTAATTCCCGTTCATCTCCACCCACGCCGGTGCCACCTGTTCGACGGCGCTGGCGCCGCATTCAAGCGGCTCGATCCGGAGATGTAGAAGGCCGCCATGGCCGTGACCTATGAATCAGCCGTTTTTCAAGGCGGCGATGTGATCCCGTTTGTTATCGCCTAAGCCCAAACGGCATTCAAAATGACGATTGTCAATAGCGTTACCACCGACACGAACACCGCGTTCATTCGCCACGCGATGCGATAGGACGAGAGGTTAGCGAAGCGCGCAACCTGCATGATTGTCGCCGAAAACGGCGATACGCCGATCCCCACGCCCCAGACGATCACAAGAACTCCCGCGAAAAACGACGGCGTCATGCCCAGCATCTCGGGCGTAAAGGCCTGACCGACCAGCACCATGAACACCACCGGATGGAGTCCGATGGCGCTGCTCAGGATTCCCGAGACGATCAGCAAGGCCGAACGCATGAAGACCGAGTCGGGAGCCATGGCGACGGCCGCCGCGACGGTGGCCGGGTCCAGGGCGGCTGCGGCGCCGATACCGAAGATGTTCGCCCCCAGGAACAGTACGGTTTCATTTCCGAGGGAACCTGGAATTGCAGCCGTTTCGCGCAGAAAAGGCCGCGTACCGCCCCCCACCCCGGCGACGGAAGCGAAGCGCCAGGCGAACGCAAGCGGCGGGCCGACAAGGCCGATCGCGATGGGAATGGAAATCGCCAAGCCCTCGTGGCAGACGACCACGCCCCCAGCCAACGCGGCAAACAAGGCCAGAATTCGCACCATGGGAACGCCGATCCCGAACGAGGGACGATGGGCAGGGGACACGACGGCCGGGTTTGCGTCGGATGGGCCGAAACGGTCGAGCACGAACGCCGTGGCAAGTACGATCGCGGCGGTTGCCATGCCGATCGGAGCGACGTCCAACCACGTCGCACCGGGACTGAGCGATAAGGCGATCGCCATCCCCACGAAAAGCGGCGACCAGCACACCGCGCACATGAAACCGCGCATGATCGCCATCATCAGTCGTCGATGGTCGGAAGATCCCGGCGGATCGCGCAAGAACCCGACCATCAAGGGAATGGCCGCCTGATTGAGCACCCATGCGAAAAGATGGGTCGACATCGCAACCACCAGGAACCGCCGGGAACGGGGTTGCAGGCCGATCCAGGTCCCGATCGCGATCATGCTGGGGCTGTTTTGCGCGGGGTGCCGCAGCGTCAAGGCCGCGCCGAACAGAACCAGTAGAGGCAAGGTCTTGGCCGTTCCCTCGAGAATTGCCGCTCCCGCATGCCCGCTCGTTGCCGCCATGGCGGTCCCCATGAGAACCAGAACAACCCCGACGATCCCATTTCGACGGCCGACCGCTGGCGCCACCAGGGCCACGAACAACGCGCCGAAGACGATCGCCGCATTCATGGCGAGAACGCTACCGGTCACGCCCGCGACAATCGTCAGTCCGTAAAGCCCGGCGTACGACACGGCGAGAAATGCCGTTCGGACGCCGTGTTCAGGAAGCGGCGGCATAATCGCGAAACATCCGTTGGCCATCGAAGGCTGTGACAGGAAACGCCAAAAACTCTACACAGATTAAATACATTGCGCTATCATTGTCGACAATCTGTCGGCAACGGGATACCGGCGCGTTTCCGCCGAAACCGGCCGCCCCACGCATCGTTCCGGAGGACCATTCCATCATGAGCCGTATCGCCGTCTGCGCCCCCCATTTCACGCGAGTTCCCGAACTTCGGGATGAACTGTTGTCGGTCTATCCCGATGCCGATTTCAACGACGAAATGCGGGACCTCGAAGACGACGAGTTGATCGCGTTTCTTAAAGGCCATGACAGGGCATTGACCAGCGTCGAAAAAATGAACGCCGGTGTCTTCGAAGCGGTTCCGGAATTGAAGCTGATTTCCAAGATCGGGGTGGGGCTCGACAGTCTGGATCTCGACGCCATGATCCGGCACGATGTTCTGCTGGGCTGGACGCCGGGAATCAACAAGCGCTCGGTGTCGGAATTGACGCTTTCGTACATCCTCTCGGCGCTGCGGCGGGTGTCCACCGTCAACAGCGAAGTCCGCAACGGAACTTGGCGCCGCCAGGTCGGCAACACCCTGACCGGCAAGACCGTGGGGATCGTTGGATGCGGCAACATCGGCAAGGATCTGGTCCAAGTCCTGAAACCCTTCGATTGCCGCCTTCTGGTCCGGGACATCCGGGATTATCCCGAATTCTATGCAGAACATGGGTTGCAACCCACGGATCTGGAGACGTTGCTGCGGGAATCCGATGTCGTCACCCTGCATCTTCCCCTGACGCCGGCGTCGCGGAACATGATTGGCGAACGCGAACTGAATTTCATGAAGCGATCGGCGGTTCTGGTCAATCTGGCCCGCGGCGGCATCGTCGACGAAGCCGCCCTGAAGTCGGCCCTGAAATCGGGAACCATCGCGGCGGCGGCCTTCGACGTCTTCGTGCTGGAGCCCTGCCCCGACCAGGAACTCCTGAATCTCCCCAACCTTTTGGCGACCACCCACATCGGCGCCAGTACGCACGAGGCGATCGTCGATATGGCTCGGGCGGCGATCCGCAATCTCGACAATGGCCGTGTACCGGATCCGGCCTGGATCCCCGATTGGGAACCGAAACCGCGAACCTGATCCGCGCCTTCACGGCAGCTTCAAGCCAAGGAGGATTGATGACGATACCGGTCAAGCGCGATCGCGGCGCACAGCGCGCAAACCGTATCGATCAATTGCGCGACACCATTG
Source organism: Rhodospirillales bacterium (assembly GCA_963675465.2). Classification (GTDB taxonomy): domain Bacteria; phylum Pseudomonadota; class Alphaproteobacteria; order Rhodospirillales; family Shumkoniaceae; genus JAHDSF01. The sequence continues at coordinate 230,919 of CAXXVY010000019.1, read as the reverse complement.
AACGGATGATCCTGAACGGCGACATTCCGGCGGGAGAACATCTGAACGAAAACGCCCTGGCACAACAGTTCAATGTCAGCCGGGGGCCCGTACGCGAAGCGGTGCGCGGGCTGGAACAGGCGGGGCTGGTGCGGATCATTCCCAACCGGGGAGTCTTTGTCCGCCTGGTCAGCATGGAGGAAACGCTCGATCTCTACGACGTGCGCGCCGGGCTGGCGCGCGCGGCGGGGCGTCTGCTGGCCCGGCGCGTCACCGACGCTCAGATCGCCGAGTTGGAAACCCTGCACGAGTCCATGGAAAACGTTCGCCAAGCCGGGGACTCACAGCGCTATACGGAGCTGAGCGAAACCTTTCACCACAAGCTCATGCTTTTCAGCGGCAATACCCGCCTCGCCGCCCTTGCCCAAAATGTGGAAAAAGAACTGCGGCTTTTGCATCGACGATCGATGCGGGGTCCGGATCGGCTACGCCACTCCAATCAACACCACGCCCGCATACTCGAAGCCCTTCGGTCGCACGACGAGGAAGCGACGGCAACGGCGTTCGAAAACGACATCCTGCACGGCAAGCGGCTGATGCTGGAATCCCTGGCCTGATGACGATGGCCGCCGTTCGATCAGGCGACACTGTGGCCGTGACCTCGAATAAAACCGCCGTTGAGATCGTTGGTCATTTTCGTCAGGCAGTTCTCCATGTCCAGCGGAGAGTATGATCATGGCCCTGTGGATCTGCGCCTTCGAGGATCCGATTTCGCGCACGCTCGAAGACGGACGTAATACATCCCATACATGAAGGTTGCTGCTCTCCCCGAGAGCGAAGACGCTCTCTGGTGGAAACCCAAAGAGGAGAGCAGCGATGCCATATTACGTTGGATTGGATGTGAGCCCCAAGCGGACGGCGGTCTGCGTTGTCGCGGCGGAGGGGACCATTGTCTGGGAGGGCTGGGCGGACACGCACCCGGAATTGATTTTCCGAGCCCTGGAACGCTGGGCGGGCGATCTGGCGAAGGTCGGTCTTGAAACGGGTTCGTCGACGCCGTGGTTGGCTCGGTCGCTGAAGGGGTTCGGGCTTCCGGTGGTGGTTATGGATGCCCGGCGAGCGGCGGACGCGGTGAAGGCGCGGCCGACCAAGACGGATCGGGCCGACGCTCGGGCGTTGGCGGAGATGCTACGCACGGGTTGGTTCACGGAGGTGTTCGTCAAGTCGGAGGAGAGCCACCGTCTCAAGGCGCTGTTGTCGGCGCGGGATCAGTTGATGCGGAACAAGCGGACGTTTTTCGGACAGATCCGGGGAATGTTGCGGCCCTTCGGGATCACGCTCGGCGGGCGCCAGGGAACGAAGCGCTTCGAGGAGGCGGCGCGGGCGGCGACCCGTCACGACGATCTGCTTTACGGGTGCGTGAACGCGCTTCTGGAAGCGTTGGCGGCGATCGAGGTTCAGATTGCTGCGTTGGACAAGCAGGTACACGCTTACGTGCGGACCTCGAAGCCGTGTTGGCATCTGAGTTCCGTCCCCGGCGTCGGTCCCGTCACCGCCCCGGCCTTCGTGCCGCCGTGGAAGACCCGGAGCGGTTCAAACGATCACGAGACGTGGGAGCCTACCTCGGTGTGACGCCGCGACGCCACCAGTCCGGGGAGCGGGATGTCGTGGGGAAGATCAGCAAGCAGGGCGACGGCATGGCCCGTCATTACCTGTACGAAGCGGCGAACTGTCTGTTGACCACGTGGGGCGGGCAGTCGCCGCTGAAGAGCTGGGGATTCAAGCTTGCGCGACGGATCGGCGCCAAGAAGGCGCGTGTCGCGGTGGCCCGCAAGTTGGCCTGCCTGCTGTTGCGGCTGTGGAAAAGCGGCACGCACTATGACGAACGCCTGGTGGCTGTGGCCTGAACGGGGGCTCTGAAACGACGCGTATTGTTTTGGCCTGAGGGGTCGAACCGGAGCGATGAGTGCGGGACGGTTGGTTGCAAGAACGCTTGCGTTTGATACAGAGCACCTCGCTCAGGTTCGGAAGGCGGAAAGACCGGCATGATGGCGCGACCCGAGGGACGACGCCGAAGAGAACCAGGACCCGCAAGCCGCCTTCTCGAGGGTCAACAAAAAACTTGACGCAGCAACCTCATGTGGAGAACCAACCGGCATTGATAATGACTTATCGATGCCTCCACTCATGCTGGGCGGGTTCCTCCGGAACCCTTGGCTAACGGCGCATAAGCGCCGACGCGCGGTCGCGCTTGCCAAGCGGTCCAATGAGTTTTTCATTGTGCCGCTTGGTATAATATCGCCTAAGCGTGCCGTAAACGTCGAGGTTGGAAAGAAAGCAACCGGCCGGTTACCAAGATCGTAACCTGAATCGAGACGGTGGAGAATCATATCGCGCGGCAACCCGCCGGTGATCCTATGGCTGGTCATGATTTCGACGGGCAATGGACAGCGTTTGGCCTCTGCGACCGCCGTCGGTATTTCCCCGATTAGGATTCGCCCGCCGACTCGCGTAACCGCCGGGGATCGCATTCGACGCCCCCGGCAGAGGGCTGCCGCCGTTGCCGCATCCGATTGACGAAAATCAAGCGCTTACGTGCGCCGAACTCCCTTGAGGAACGTCTCGACTTTGCCCTGAAGCGTCTGTGATTCCTGAGACAGCTGGCGGGCCGCCTCAAGAACGTCGGACGCCCCTTGACTCGTCTGCTTGGCGACACCGAGAACCCCTCGGGCGTTGGTGGAAATCGATGCCGTCCCCTGGGCTGCTGCTGCTGCGCTACGGCTGATCTCATCCGTTGCCGCCGACTGTTCTTCCATGGCGGCTGCGATTGAGGAAGACAACGATTCGATCTCGGATATGACGGAAACGATTCTACCGATGGCATCCGCCGTCGCGCCGGTCACCTGTTGGACCATGGAAACTTGCTGCCCGATTTCCTCGGTCGCCTTGGCCGTCTGATTGGCCAACTGTTTGACCTCGCTCGCGACCACCGCGAAACCCTTGCCCATTTCGCCCGCGCGTGCGGCCTCTATGGTCGCATTCAGCGCCAACAGATTGGTCTGGCCGGCAATGTCGGAAATGATTCCCACGATTTCGCCGATTCGCGTGCTTGCCGCCGTGAGTTCCGAAACGAGCTTTCCCGTCTTTTCCGCCTCGTCGTTGGCGTGGGTGACGATCACGCGCGACTGCGCGGTCTGACGGGCGATTTCCGCCACCGAGGCCTGCATCTCTTCGCTGGCTATCGCGACCGCGTCGACGTTGCTGCTCGCCATCTCCGCCCCCGAAGCCGCGTTGGCAACCTGAGAAGACGTCTGTTCCGCCGAATCCATCAGCATTTCTGAAGATCGGTTGAGCGAAGACGAGGCGCCGCCCAGAACATTCAGCAGCTTGCTCATGTCGCTCTCGAACGAGGCAGTCAGCCCATCGATCTGGGCTGCTCTGCGCTCGCGGGCCTCCGATGCCTGACGTTGTTCGGCTTCCAGGCGCGCGCGCTCGATCAGATTTTCCTTGAATACCGAGACGGAACGGGCCATTGCGCCGATTTCGTCCTTTCGGGCCGCATCGGGTACGGCGGCATCCAGTTCGCCGGCGGCAAGGCGGTTCATGCAGTCCGTTAACGACTTGATCGGGCCGCCTATGGCACGCGCTATTCCGAGTGCCGCCGCCGCCGTAATGGCCGTTGCGGCAAGTACTCCGCCGATGAACATCAAGACGGTGCGGTCGATGGCGGAAACTGCGGAGACGTAGGTATTTTCCCGTCCGGCGTCGGCTTCTCCCGTCAGGCGTTGGACCTCCTCGTTCAGGCGCTGGAAATCATTGTCGGCGGCAGACAGTATGGATACGGCAACCGCGACATCGACGTCGACCATTCCGATCGCATCCGTCGCCTTGTTCGTGTACGCCTCAAGGTCCGCCTTGATCGCGGATTCCGATCCCTGGGCGAACTGATTGCCCAGTTCTACGAAACGCCCGAGACCCGCCTTCATCTCTGCGATTTGCTTGTCGATCTTCTCGGTATTGGTGTCGTTGGCCGCAATCGAAGTCAGCCGGTAGAGGTCGGCGTGAAACTGGGTCGCGGACGCCGCAAAGGTGGCTGCGCTTTTGAAGCGTGCAAAGGCGCCGTCGTTGAGGTAGCGGAAGTCCGAACGGAGACCGTCGAATCCGACATAGCCGGCTATTGCGATGCCCAACATGCCTAAGACGGCGATACCGGGCGCGATCACCACCTTGGCAGTGATGCGGAGATGTTGCAAAAACGTAATCACCGTCAGCATCCTTGAGTTTCCGGACGTGATCGATGGACAGGCTTGTGTCACTGCGCCTAGCGCATCCGACAAGCCTGATCCACCGGGAAGGGATGTCTTACTTGTAGTAACCGACGGAGCAGATCTCGTCGCCGAACTTCTGGAAGAAGGTGGACTTCGCCTCGATCTTCTTGGTCGTCGGATTGCTCCAACGATAATCGACCGTTCCGCTGCCTTTGGTCATGCCGCCTTCGAAAATCGCGGCCGTGAAATCCTTGCCGTCCGCGTCCTTCATGCCGCCCAGTTTGCGACCGATCAGTTTGGCATTGACGCCATGGACGGTCAGGGTCTTGTTGACGTTGTAGCAAAAAAGATAGAGATCCCCTTGGACAAAGGCGCCGTCCTTGGCGTTGAAATCAGCCACCGCCTTCTCGCGGCCTGCGGCTTTATAGTGTTCAAAAGCCTTGTCGAGCAGCGCTTTCGCCTGTTCCGCCGTACCCCGTTCCGCTGCGGCAGCCATGCCAGTGGCGCCCAAAGCGAAAACGAAAGCAAGTGCGGCATATTTAAACTTCATCGTGTGCTCCTTTGATTTCATGAAGACGTCAACACTCCACGCGGCCCGACATTTCGGCGCGATCGGGTTTTGAGGATCAGTGAGCTGCAAAGCAAACGACACGCCTGTAACACACACCCAACCTTTGGCGTGTGAATTTATTCAAAAATACTGGAAACAACATCTAAAAACGATAATTAAGCATCATTCGTTGAACCTACAATCCCACCGCCTTCATGGTTCGAATCTCGGCAACCTGCATATACAGAGCCGAAAAAAGCGCGATTCGCCTTCTTCGCGGCAGCCCGATCATGGCGGCTTCCTTTGATGACGATTCCCAAACGTCGATGATATCTTTCTAATTTGACAAATGTAACATTCAACCTGGTTCGACACCTAAAAAGTATAATCAATATCGGAAACTAGGGGGTGTTTGCGACGGAGGGGGTGAGTACGGCTGGTCTTGTCACGTCCCGCCCCATATCAGATACGACGATACTGTCTGCAGAGAGTTGCCAAGGCGCCTTGGAACCCGCATGACAAGCGATGCCCGCGCCTTTTCCCGGGCATGCACATTTTCTCCGCTCTCAGTCAACGGGTCCGGACCGGGCCGCTCGGCTCAGAAATCTCCGGAAACCACGTTGGTCGGCGCACCCTTGACGAAGTTTTCAATGTTGTCGATCAGCTGATCGGCCAGGGTCTGCTGCGCCTCGTCGCTCGCCCAGGCGATGTGCGGCGTGAGAATGAAATTCGGCCTATCCAGCAACCGTATCAACGGATTGTCCGGGGCCGGGGGCTCCGGCATCGTCACATCGAAGGCCGCGCCCGCGATCAGACCTTCGTCCAGCGCGCGCGCCAGATCTTCCTCGATCACCAGCTTGCCGCGCGCGGTATTCACGATCAGGGGCTTGCGGGTCATCTTGCGGAATTCGGCCATGCCGATCATGCCTTCGGTGTCGGCGGTCAGCGGACAATGCAGGGTGATGACATCCGACCTTTCCAGCACCTCGTCCCACGGTGTGTAGAGCGGCCCCAGTCCGGATTTGCCCTTGTGCGCGGCGAACAGAACCTTCATGCCGAACGCCCGGCCGATTTCCGCCACCCGCTGGCCGATAATGCCTTCTCCCATGATGCCCAACGTACTACCCGCCAGTTCCCGAAGAGGGTAGTCGAAATAACAGAATTGCCCGGCGTCCTGCCACCGACCGGCGCGCACCGATTCACGAAACGGCACGATCGATTTGCGAAGCGCGAGGATCAAGGCGAAGGCGAATTCCGGCACTGTATTCTGGGCGTATCCCCGGATGTTCGAAACGACGATCCCCTGATCACGGCAGTAGGCCTTATCGATGCAGTCGGTCCCCGTCGCGGCCATCGCGATCATTTTCAGATTCGGCAGTTTTTCCAGGGTGCCGGCGCGCATCGGCACCTTGTTGTCGATGACGATCGTCGCATCCCGCAGGCGCTCGACCAGCATGTCGACCGACGTTTGTTCGTGTTCGGCCCAGGTGTGGTCGAAATCGGGACGGCGAACCGTGATGTTCGGCGCGATGGTCGCACGATCCAGAAAAACGATATGATTCATACAATGACTCCTGAAAGAGAGCTTTGGGGACCTTCAGGCCCAGGGTGCTAGATCGCCGTTGGCGTCGAAACGGATATCGGCTGCCGGTCCCTGGGGGACGACGTCGTCGCGGCCTTCGAGATCCGCCATCGCGGACGGCGATATCCAGATCCGCTCCAACGCTTTCGTGTTACGGATGTGCACGATGCGCGCGGTTTCCGGCGTCGCGCCCCGGCATGACTTCAATGCCATGACGAGAGCCTCGCGATCGTTTTCGGCGATCAGGGGAATCTTCGCCGGATCGAGATTGAGCGCCGTGACCCCGTTCGTATAGGTGACTTCCAGGTCGATCTTGTGCGCACAACGCCGTGTCGTGAAATCGGCCATGCCGAGACCGGTGGCGTTACCTGCCGTCTTTTCCGTCAGGTCCCGCACGACGATTCGCTGGATCGGCGGCGCATCGAATCCCGGCAACCGCCATCCGGTGCGACCGGTCACGTTGGGGTCCATGCCCGCGCCGCTGATATCCTTCCCAATCTTGTCGACAATCAGGACATCGATGGCCGGCGCCAACAAGCGGCCCATGGTCGCCTTCGCGTGGCGCAGCAATTCCGGTTCCCGCGCCAGAATGCGATCGGGCGCGACGGCTTCGACGACGGCCAGTTGATCGTAGGCGTTCTCGACCAGGGCGACGCCGAACAACACCGGAGCACGATCGAGCACGCATTGCGCGGCCGCCGGCAGGATTTCGTGAAAACGGTCGAAACCCAGTTGGTGAATGGCCGAAGCGCCTTCCTGCTTGCCCATGCCGATGACAAGCATCTTGACCAGGCCGCTTTCGTGCGACGCCTTGAAGGTGGGATGCGGCTTGACACGGTTGCACAACACGATTCCGTCGGATTCCGACGCGATCCGGTCACAGTACACCGGCTGGCCGCCCGATATCTTCCCGACTTCAACCACGTCCATGGACGACCGGATCGGCGCGCCTATGGCGGCCTCGGTCATGCCGAGGTTCTCCAGGACCGCAATCTGACCTTCCGCCGTGCCGCCGCCATGGCTGCCCATGGCCGGGAACAGGAACGGTTCCGCGCCCCATTCGCGCAGTTGAGCAACGATCGTGCGCAGAACCTCCACCATACCGGCAATGCCGCGGCTGCCTCCGGTGACGGCAATCCGCTTTCCGCGTACGTCGAGAGCGGAGAACGGCGCCAAAGCCGCCCTTACCGCCCCCGGCACGTCATCGATGCGCTCGGATCGAAACCGTTGTTCGACCGGCACCATTCGCGGAAAGGCGATCGCGCGATCACCCGTCAGCCGAGGCATCACGAAACCGACGCTGAGGCGCCCTCTCGCAGTGCCCGAGGCTGTATCCGTCATCCTACAATCCCTCTTCCAATCCCCGCAAAAACGCAGAACGCTGGCGGGCCGCCGCCATCATGAAAGCGATATCTCCGCCGCCCAGCAACAATCGAACGCCCATCTTAATATAGCGTTCCATGATCGCATGATCGTAAATACCGCCCATGCCCGCAAATTTTCCGTGTTTCCGGCACGCGGCGATCGTCGCCGCATAAGCCTGCTCTACCCGTTCATGGGCAAACTGGCCGGGAATCCCCATTTCGGCGGCAAGATCGTTGCTGCCGATCAACAGCGCGTCCACCCCATCCACAGCCGCAATGGCGTCGGCATTGTCGATCGCTTGGGGCGTCTCCAGCATCACGATCAAAAAGGTATTGCGGTTCATGATCTCGATGGCCTCGGCCACGGGGGGAACCCGGTAACCGAGTTGCGGCAACGGGGCGGTCAGCGAGCGATGGCCGATCGGCGGATACTTACAGTTACTGACCACCCGGCGCGCCTCTTCGGCGTCATTGACGTGAGGCACGACGACACCCATGGCACCGCCATCCAGAACGCGCGTCGCATGGAAATGGTCGTGCGACGGCACGCGGACGATCGGCGTGACACCGATCGGCAGCGCTGCCAGACAGATTTGCACCGCCGCATCCACGTCCATGGTGTTGTGCTCCATGTCGATGAACAGCCAGTCGAAACCGCATTCCTTCGCAATGCCGGCGATCGACACGGTCCGCGAGTGAACGATACTGAACGACGCGGCAAGCTTACCCGCTTCCAGACGTTGCCTCATGGTGTTCTCGACAACGGACATGGCGGTCTCCTCCTTTTCATGCCGGATTAGGTCCCCCGACCCCGTGATCGGCTTTCCGACACGACATAGTTGACCATCGATATTTAATTGTAAACAATTTTAAGATGATAGAAGACAAATCATGTTGACACGTCGGCATCACCGAATTTATCGTCGACGAAATTATGGGGATCGCTAGGCGTGACGAAGCCAGAGCGCTCGCAGGATCGGGCGTATGACGTATAATCCACCGACTTACGCAACCTCGAAGGTACGAAGAACGATGGAAGGCATACAAACGCCCGCAGCCCACGGCGAAAAGAACACCGAAACCCTGACGGCGATCGTCCGGGAAAAAATCGAACAAATGATTCTGGGGGGCCAGATCAAAGCAGGCGAACGCCTGACGGAATCCGCCTTGGCGGGGCAACTCAATGTCAGCCGCGGACCGATACGCGAAGCCACCCGACTATTGGCCGAGGCCGGACTCGTGACCATGGTGCGCAACCGCGGCGCCTTCGTCCGGGAAGTCAGCCTGGAGGACATTCTGCATGTTTACGATGTCCGGGCCGGTTTGGCGCGGGTCGCCGGAAGGCTCGCAGCCATGCGCGCCACGTCGGATCAGATCGCCGAACTGAAAGCGCTTCTGGAAGGCATGGAATCGGCGCGGGTGGTCCGGGATACCGACACCTACATCGAAATCAATCGGCGTTTTCACGCCAAAATCGTCGAATCGACCGCAAACCCCCGACTGATCGATTTTCATCAGACAACTGAACGCGAACTGTTTCTGTTCACCCGGCGCGGCGTCCTCGGCCCCCGCCGACTGGATCGATCAAATCGGGAACACGAACTGATCCTGGAGGCCCTGGCAAAAGGCGACGAACTGGGCGCCGCGCGGGCTTTCGAGAACCACGTCCTTACCGGCAAGCAGCGCATGCTCGACACGCTCAGTTGGCGTGAACTCACGTAGCTTTTGCCCTCGCCCGGCGTGTCGCACGCGCTGGGTGAACGTCAATCCCCTGTTTTACGGGGCAAAAACATCGAAACGAGTTGATAGACCGACAATTCAGAGGAGGATCCGCAATATGAAAATTCTCAGGACGATTGTAGTTACGACAATGGCCGCAACGACGTTTTTCGTCGGCCCGGCGTTCGCGTGGGAACCCGAAAAGCCCATCAAGATCATCGTCGGCTTCTCGCCGGGCGGCGGAACCGATATCGTGGCCCGCACCCTGGTTGCCGCAAGTCAGGAATTCTTCCCGGTTCCGCTGGTCGTGGTGAACAAACCCGGAGCGGGCGGAACCCTGGCAGCCGACTTCGTCTCCAAGCAAAAACCTGATGGATACACGGTTCTGGTCGCGGGCGGCAGCGAAAGCACGTCGGTGCCGAATCATCGTGAAGTCAGCTACAAGCTCGACGACTTCGAAGGCGTCCTGCGCTGCATCCGCTCTCGCATCTTCGTCGCGACAAAGACGGGAAGCGGCATTGAATCCATCGCCGACCTCAAGGCGAAAGCCCTGGCCGCGCCGGGCAAGTTGTCCTACGGCTCGTCGGGCCAGGGAACGCTCTACCATTCGACCATGATGCTGGTGACCAAGGCGCTGGGCATCGATATGAGCCACGTACCCTATAAGGGTGGTGCGCCGATGATGGCGGCGCTTCTCGGCGGCCACATCGAAGTTACTTTGGCGGGTCCGGAAGAGGCCCAGGCCCAGTATGACGCGGGGCAGATCAAGCTTCTCGCACTGGCGTCCAAAACCCGTTACGAGCCTTGGGGCGACGTGCCGACCTTCCAGGAACTCGGCTATGACGTCTACGTCGAAAACCAGAAGGGACTGGTGGCTCCCAAGGGCTTGGCCCCGGAAGTCTCCCAGTATTTGCATGATACCTTCAAGAAGGGCCTGGACAGCGAAGTTTGGACCAAGATGGCCGACAAGCTGAAAATGGAGACCGCTTACCTTAACGGCGCCGACTTCATGGACGCCATGAAGACGATGTCCGACAACATCCACAAGGCAGTCAAGGGCCTGTAAGTAGCGCAACCGTTGCGTATTGACGTCGCCGAGGAAGGGAAGCGTCATGAATACCGATCGCGTTTTCGGCATCGCGGCAGCTCTTCTGTCGCTTCTCTTTCTGGCGATTGCCGTCCCGGGAATTTCCGGGGATTGGCAGTCAGGCGCGGATGCCCGGTACTTCACCATTGGCCCCCGGTTTTTCCCCTACATTGCCGGGACGTTGACACTGGTGTTCGCGATCCTGATCGCGATCCACCCGTCGGGCGGAAACAAGATCAAGGCGCTGACCAATCCCGTGGCACGCCGCAACGTGATCCTCTCGTTGGCATTGTCGGTAGGGTACGTGGCTTTACTCGACATATTCGGTTTTATTCTGGCGACCGCGGTGGCCCTGGTGGCGTTCTTCCTGACTTTTGGAGAACGCCGATGGTTTCTGATCGGATCCATCGCCATCGGCGTGCCCGTGGCGACGGAATACGCCTTCCTCAAAGCCTTCATGCTGGAGCTTCCCTCCGGCCTCCTCGAACTCGCGTTCTGAATCATGGATCTTTTTCTGACAGCGTTGAGCACCGCCCTAGAGCCGCTGAACATCAGCATTCTGTTCGCGTCGACGGTGGTCGGGATCGTCATCGGGGCCATACCCGGGCTGACCGTCACCATGGCCGTCGCCCTGGCGGTGCCGCTGACGATCTGGATGGAAACCACGCCCGCCATGATGATGCTTCTGGGGTTGTACGGCTCCGGCATTTACGGTGGCAGCATTTCGGCCTGCCTGCTGAATGCGCCGGGTACGCCCGCTTCCGCGGCGACCAGCATCGACGGCTATGAACTCGGCAAACAGGGCAAGGCCCTCAAAGCGCTGAAGATGGCGTTATGGGCTTCCGTCTACGGCGGCATCTTCAGCGTGATCCTGCTGGTACTCATTGCGCCGCAATTGGCTGCATTCGCACTCAAGTTCGGCCCCGCCGAAATCACCTGTCTGCTGATCTTCGCATTAACGGTCATCGCCGTGTTGTCCGGCGGATCGATGCTGAAAGGTCTGTTCGCCGCGTCTCTCGGCATGGTTATCGCTACCGTTGGCGCGGATCCCATGCTGTCGATCCCCCGGTTCACGTTCGACCTGTACGAATTGTTCGACGGCTTCGCCTATATCCCGCTGCTGATCGGTCTGTTCGCCATCGCGGAGATGTTCGCCCAGGCTGAGGACCGGTTCCGCTTCGGCGCCAAGATCATCGACATTCGCGAAGCGGACCGGGAAGCGAACCGGATCACGGCCGCCGAGTGGCGGTTGTGTGCGGTTCCGATTATCCGTTCGGGTTTCCTGGGGGCGTTCATCGGCATGCTGCCCGGTTTGGGAGCGGCTGTCGCGACCTTCATGGGCTACGCCGAAACCAAGCGTGCCTCCAAACGCCCCGAGATGTTCGGCAAGGGCGCGATTGAGGGTGTCGCGGCATCTGAATCCGCGAACAATGCGGTCACCGGATCGGCCATGATTCCGATGCTGGCGCTCGCCATTCCGGGCGATCCGCCGACCGCGATTCTGCTCGGCGCGCTGATGATCCAGGGTGTGACGACTGGACCACTGATCTTCGTCAACAACCCCGAGGTGGTCTATTCGATCTACATCGTGCTGTTCCTGGCGGTCGTGTTCACCGCGCTTGTGGGCGGGCTCGCGCTGCGGCCGATATCCCAAGTACTGCGGGTGCCCAAGGTCTTTCTGTATCCGATCATCCTGACCATGTGCGTCGCCGGCAGCTACGCCATTCGCAACAACGTCTTCGACGTGTTCGTGATGCTAGGCGCGGGCGTTCTGGGCTACGCGATGCGTCTGTTTGGCATCCCGGTAGCACCGCTCCTGATTGCTTTCATCCTGACCCGGCCACTCGAAGAATCCTTGCGCCAAGCCCTGATCAAATCCCAGGGTAGCCTGATGATCTTCGTAACGCAGCCGATCGCTTTGTTCTTCCTGGTTCTGGCCGCCGGCGCGATCGTCATGACGATCCGGCGTCAGTTCAAGAAGGCCGTGGTTTTACCCGAATCCACATGACGACGGCGGAGTTTCGAAGGAAAAGCGCATGAATGTCGTCGTTTCCAGCGACCGCAGCGGGTTTCCGATGAAGCGAAAGCTTCTCCCCCATCTGGAATCCCTGGGATACGCGGTGATCGATGTCGGCACGTACGATGCGGACAGCCAATGCCCCTTTCCGATCGGCGCGCAAAAGCTCACAGCCAGGATTCTGAGCGGCGAGGCCGAACGCGGGATCATGAGTTGCGGTTCCGGCATCGGAGCTCACATCGCGGCCAACAAGGTTCCCGGCATCCGTGCCGCCCTGGTCCACGACATGCTGACGGCGCGGGAATGCGTCGAAAGCCTCGATGCGCAGGTGATGTGCTTCGGCGGAGAGATCGTCGGCGATGAGATGGCTTGCGCCCTGGTCCGTCTTTTTCTCGAAGCGCGGTTCAAGGACGACGCGGAATCACGCGACCTCGTCGCCAGGATCGAGGCGATGAGCCCATGATTGTCGTCATCGGAGGTGATCATCGGGGGTTCGAACTGAAGTCGAAAATCGCCCCCTTTATCGAGACCCTGGGCCATACCGTCCGGGATATCGGGTGTCCCGATGAAAGCGTGGCCGATTTTGTCCCGATCGTCAAAGCGGTGGCCGAACAGGTTCTTTCCGGAACCGCCGATCGGGGGATCCTGTTTGGCGCAACAGGCGCGGCCGAAGGCATGACCGTCAATCGGATTGCCGGCATCCGTGCCGCCGTATGCCACGACTTTCAGTGCGCGCACCAGTGCGTCGAGCACGACAACGCCAACGTCATGATTCTGGGCGGCATGGTGATCGGATCATGGGTCGCCCGGGATCTGACGCGGGCGTTCCTGGATGCGCGGTTCCTGAATACCGAAAATTTCAGAAACCGGCTGAAGCAATTGGCGGAAATGGAAAAGGCGTGGCCGGAACGGTAGTCAGCGGTTTCCAGCCGCGGCAATTCATCCATCATCGAAACGGAAAACAAGAGGGACAGGTTATGAACGTTGGTTTCGTCGGTCTGGGCGTCATGGGGCGCGGCATGGCGTTGAACGTCCTCAAGGCAGGTCATGCGCTCGCGGTATGCGATCTCGATCCCGCTAAAATCCAGGTACTCGTCGACGCGGGCGCCCGCGACGGCGGCTCGCCGGCCGGCGTTGCGAAAGGCGCGGCCGTCGTCGTGATTTCGGCGCCGGACACCGCCGATGTGGAAGCCATCCTGTTCGGCGCCGACGGTGTCGCACAAGGCGCAGATGCCGGCTTGGTCGTGGTCGATTGCAGTTCGATTTCCGCCAACGCCACCCAGGGATTTGCCCGACGGTTGGCCGAGATCGGGGTGGACATGATCGACGCCCCGGTCAGCGGTGGCACCAAGGGCGCCGAGGACGGCACCTTGTCGATGATGATCGGCGGCGACGAAGCGGCGATCGACAAGGCTCGCCCAATTCTGGAATCCATGGGAAAATCGTTGAACCGCATCGGCCCCGTGGGGGCCGGACAGGTGGCCAAAGCCTGCAACCAGTTGCTGATTGCCAGCACCATGACGGCGTGTGCCGAGATGATCGCATTGTGCCGGGCCATGGACATCGATCCGGTTCCGGTACGTGAAGCCCTATCCGGAGGAGCGGCCCGCAGCTTCGTTCTGGACAACCATGCCAAAAAAATGATCGACGGCACCTTCCAGCCGGGATTCCGAGCCCGGCTGATGCTCAAGGATCTGAAACTCGCCGCGCAGGCCGGCACGGACAACGGCGGTTTCATGCCGTTGACCAACCTCGTCGCGCAGATGATGCAGGCGGTTTGCAACAGCGGCCGGGCGGATCTCGACCATTCTTCGATCGGCGCGCTGGTGCAGGATTTGTGGGGAGCCGAAGACAAAACCTGACCCTCAACATGAGGAGGCCTTGCAATGACCGTATCCCCCGAAACGACGCGCATCGGCTTTGTCGGTCTCGGCGTCATGGGACAGGCGATGAGCCGCAATATCCTCAAGGCCGGTTTCGCCCTCACCGTTCACAATAGGACTCGGTCCAAGGCCGATACGCTGGTGGCCGAAGGCGCTCGTTTCGCCGCGTCTCCGGCCGAGGTGGCGCGCGATTCAGACATCGTCTTCACCTGCGTCCCGGACACGCCCGACGTGGCGCTGGTTCTGTTCGGGCCCAAGGGTATCGTCGAGGGCGCAAGATCGGGAACCGTGGTCATTGATTGCAGCACGATTTCCGCCGTCGCCACCGCCGAGTTCGCCGCACGGCTGAAAAAGAACGGAATCGACATGATCGATTCCCCGGTCAGCGGCGGTCCGCAAGGCGCGATCGCCGGCACTTTGTCGTGCATGATAGGTGGCGACACGCCCGCCGTCGAGCGGATCCGCCCGGTGATGGAAGCGATCGGCAAGACATTCGTCCACGTCGGTCCCTCCGGGTCCGGCCAAGTCGTCAAGTCGTGCAATCAACTTGTCATCTGCGCGACCATGATGGGCATGTCGGAAGCCGTGGCCCTGGCCATGAAGAAAGGAATCGACCCGGCCGTGATGCGCGAAGCCCTGATCGGCGGCGCGGCCAACAGCTATGTCATGCAGGCCCACTGCAAGCGGTTGATCGAGCGCACCTTGGAGCCCGGCTTCCGCGCCACGCTGATGCTGAAGGATATCAACCATGCCGCAGCCGTCGGCCGCGACGCGGGCGCGTTCATGCCGACAGCCGATCTTTCCCGTCAGATGCTGCAGGCCCTCTGTCAGACCGGACGGGACGGCCTGGACAGCGCCGCCGTCGGGCTTGTTTTTCAGGAACTGTCCGGTTTGAAATCGGAACCGTAACCGGAGCCCCCGGAAGTCTTAGCGTTCGAACCCGTAAAGCCGGGCGGCGTTATCGGCGAGGATCGCGTTCAGAACAGCGGGATCGTCCACCCACGACGCCAGTACGTCCAGCATGTCCGCGTCATGCGGCTTGTTCACCGGCACCGAGGGGTGCGGCCAATTCGTCGCCCACACCAGACGGTGAGGCGCCGTTTCGATCATCGCCCGCGCCCGCGCGGCACAATCCTCGTAACCCGGCCGGCCGGATCTCGATACATGATAGGGCGCCGACATCTTCACCCAGCAGCGCCCCGTTTCCAGCAACCGCAACAGGACCCTGAACGCCGGACGATCGACGCCGCCGTCAACCGGTATCCGCCCCATGTGGTCGACCACGATCTCGACCGGCAACGACGACAGCAGAGATTCCACATCGGGAAGAACATCCCCGTCGAACTGTACCTGGGCATGCCACCCCAACGGAGCGATCCGCGGCGCGAGATCCCGCAGGTGTTCCAGTTTCAGGAGGCATCCCTCCATTTCGTGGAAGCGCAATCCCCTTACGCCGTGATCGCCGAGGTGGCGAAAGGCGGATTCCGGCGCATCCGGTTTCAGAACGGCGACGCCGCGCGCGGCATCGCCGTCGCGCGCGATGGCGTCGAGCATGCAACGGTTGTCGTCAAGATAGGCACTGGGCTGCACGTAGACGGTCCGCGTGATTCCCAGTCGTTGGCGCAGAATCACATAAGCGGAATAGGAATATTCCGGCACAGCCGAAACACCTTCCGGCAGAGGAAACCGATCGAAGGGCCCGTAAAGATGCATATGGCAATCGCACGCGCCTTTCGGTGCCCGGATCACCGGAAATCGCGTCGCACCGGCATCCGCCATGAAACCCTCCGTCGTCGCTTGTCTCGTCCTCCGGAATCGCGGCTCTTGTCAACTCTCCAGCCGCATCGAATTACCGGCGATACCTCATCATAACTCGAGCCTTTTCCATCGGCGCCTCTTTCTTGCTCCGGACCCGACATAAATGCGGCTCCATCAGAAAGGCACATAAACATCACCAAGCGGTAGATAGAGGCATCGACCCTGGTTACGACATGCCCCGGCAAAGAATACGCCGCGATTTCGAACGATCCCGCGATCTCGGAACTCCTGGACCAATGCAAGGGGCCCGTCTATTTCGGGGCATCGACGCTGGATCCGTCGCTATCTGTGGACGAACTCGCGGATCATATCGGCGACATGAGTTTTGCGGGGCTCATCGACTTTCCCACCGTGGCGCATTATCCGAAAGTGGTCCTGGCCGCGTTGGGTGCGGGGGAGACCACGGACCAACAACTCTTGATCTCCATCTTCGGTCGCGCGCTCGCCGGCTTGGCGGCCCGCGACGATATTGCGGCCATCGCGCTTCGCGGATTCGACACCATTCCCTTGAAAAGGCAGGCCCGAATAGCGCTCCATGTCGAGCGGGGCCGATTCACGCCGATCGGAGAACGGCGACCGGTGCATTCGGGAAAGCGGCTTTTTCTGATTGCCGACGCACCGCCCAAAGCCCTGCTGGCCGAAGGTCGCATCGATCCGGATCTGGCCTAACGTATCGCGGGCAACGAGGAACTGCTCGACGCCGAGATCCGTAAAATCCTGGTTCCGATTTCGGTGCGTTACGGCTTGCACGACGTCGAACAAGCCTTCCGGGATCTCGCTTCTCCCGATACGTAGTGATCCCTGATCCTTGCGATGAGAAGCTAGGTAGCCGACGCCAACCGATAGGCGGCGTCGACCAGTTTCAGCGTTTCGAGATTGTCCAAGCGATCGGTTTCGAAAGGTTCTTCCTGCCGCAAACAATCCACGAAATGAGCGATCGCATTGTCGTAGGACGCCTGGTAGGCCGCATCGAGATCGATCGCCACATTCGCTTCTTCGGCGCCGCTCAGGGTGACGGAATAACCGTCGAACAGCACGCTGGCGCGGCTTCCTATCAGTTCCAGCCGATCGGTCGGCAGCGGCGGATAACCGGGCGCTGAAAAATTGCCGAGGACGGTCCCGAAGGTCCCGGATCCTTTGAGAACGATCTGTGCGACATCCTCGCCGACGATGTCGGGACTGATCCGGCCTGTCTGCGCGGCGACGACTTCGACCGGCCCGACCAGGGCGCGGATCGTGTCCAAGTGATGAATCAACACTTCCAGGATGATGAAACGGGGCATGTCCGAAAAGAACGGCTGGCGGTCCAAGGCGAACGGCCGGCCGTCGCGATCCCTCTTAACCAAACCGGAACTGCGGGTGGTCAAGCGGAACTCATGAACCGTTCCCACCCGCCCCCCGGCAATCCAATCCCGGACCAATCGGTATTGCGGCCGGAACCGCCAGTTTTCATGGACCATGAACCGGACCCGGTCCCCGACGTCGGCAATCAAGGCCACGGCTTCCGCCAGGGTTTCAGTCAGGGGTTTCTGGCAGAAGATGTGCGCGCCGTGTTCCGCCGCCGTCCGGCAAAAGGGACCGTGGGTTCCGGTTGCCGACGCGATGTCGACCGCGTCGGGATTCTCGGCTTTCAGCATGGTCTCGAAATCGTCGTATACGGCGGGGATTCCGAATTCCCGCGCCCGGTCTTCGGCCCGGGACCGGGTACGATTGGCGATCGCCACCACATCCACGCCCGGCACCTTCGACCACCCGATCAGGTGATGGCGCGTCACCATGCCCGCGCCGGCAACTGCGATCCGCATGGAATGTTCCTCCCGCGTCACAAGACCACTTCGTTCTCCATCGGACGTCCGTCGAAAAACGCGACGACGTTCGCGAACAGCACCCGCATTTTCGTCTTCAGCGCATCGCGCGTTCCGGCGGAAATGTGCGGCGTCAGCACCACGTTCGCCATCGCGCACAGGGGATTGTCGGGTGAAACCGGCTCGTCCGCGAACACGTCCAAACCCGCGCCCGCGATGGACCCATCCCGAAGCGCGACGACCAACGCCGACTCATCGACGATAGATCCCCGTGCGGTATTGATGAGGATGGCGGTCCGTTTCATCCGCGCCAAGGCGGCGGCGTCGATCAGATGCCGGGTTTCCGCATTCGACGGCACATGGAGTGTCACGATGTCGGATTCGGCGAGCAGGCTATCGAGATCCGCTTTACGTACGCCGAATTCGATTTCCTCTCCGGCTTCAAGGTTGACCCCCGGATCGAAATAGAGGCCGCGCGTATTGAAGGCCTTCAGACGCACTGCCACCGCGCGGGCGATCCGCCCCATGCCGACGTAACCGATAGTCCGCCCGTCGATCTCGATCGAATGGGGGCGCAACGCGTTGATGTGCCAGCGCCCCTGCCGCAATTCGGAATCGGCGAACGGCAATCGCTTCCCGACCGCGAGCATCAAGAGAATGGCGTGTTCGGCCACACCCGTCGACGTGCCAGCGGGCGTCAGGGCCAATCGAATGCCCCGTTCCTTCAATTGCGGCACCGGCATGGTGTCGTAGTAGCCCACGCCTTGGTGGTGCAACAGCTTGATCCCGGGAGCCGCCGCCAGGACTTCAGCCGTCAAAGGCTTGGCGGCGACAATGACCGCCTCGCAATCCGCGATTTTGGCTTTTCGTTCATCGTCGGAGTCGGTTTCCAGCGTGACGAGTTCCAGGCTCTCGGGCATATCCTCGCGGATAATGTCATAGACATTCCGGGGCGCATGGCTGTTGTAGAAGATTTTGTGCGCCATTTTGGCTCTCCCGCTCGCTTATTCGTCGATCCAACGCACGCCCTTCACCGTATAAGCCTCCGCAAGCCATCCGGGCACGCCGTCACCCGCTTGGACACTGGCTTCCATCTGCTTTTCCTTGGCGACGATGATCCTCAGTTCCTCGGCGATTTCGTCGATGCGCGCGCGGGACACCACGACCGCCCCGTCCTGGTCTCCGACCACGACGTCACCCGGTTCGATCACGACACCACCGCACTCGATGGTCAGACCGACCGAACCGGGACCGTTCTTCTGCGGCGAATTGGGCGATACGCCGACCGCGAAAACGGGTATTCCCGCCTCGTCGCATCCCGGTACGTCGCGTATGACGCCGTCGGTGACGACGGCGACAACACCGCGATTGCGCGCCATGCCGACATAGCGGTCGCCGATCACCGAACCACCGGTCCAATTGTGGGTCTTGATGACGATAACATCGCCCGGCACCGCGACTTCCAACGCCGCCCACGGCGCCAAGTTATCGCGCGGCCCGGCATCCACGGTCACCGCCGTCCCGGCGAAGGCGATCGCCTTGGTCAGGGCCTGGATCCGATAATCGAGCGCACCGGACCGCCCCTGCGCATCGCATACATTCCCCGTGGGTACGCTGCCGAACAGGGCGACCATGTCCTTCGACGCCCGTTCGAAGGCTTTGCGGATTGTGAGCGCGACTTCCTTGGCCATCTGTGTTTCCTCTCTTTTTGCCGATCCGCTTCGCGACGCCTTGGCGTCCTACGGTTTCTTTCTCGCTTCCGGTGATCCGGTGTCTTAGATATAGCGTATAAATTCATAGACCGCGCCGCACTTCGCGAACCGACAGCCGTGAACATCAAGCCGACCGATCCGTCAGACCCTCGAAACCATGGCCGCCACCTCCGGCTGTGGGGGGAATTCGGTGTCCTTTTCGTCGCGATTCCGGTCCTCATGGCCGCCTTGAAGCAAGCGGGGGCATTGTGGACGGTAATGGGCGCAATGTCCGTTGCCGGCGTCGTCTTGTTTGCCTTGACGCCCGGCGTTCGCTGGAAGGCGCTGGCGGAAGGTGGGATACTTCGCCACTGGCGCTTCGTGCTGCTGTTCACCGCCGTGACATGCGCCCTGACCATCGGTCTCGTGCAGTGGCTGACGCCGTGGCGCTTTCTGCAATTGCCGTTGGAAGCCCCCGCTCTGTGGGTTCGGATCATGGCTCTGTATCCGATCCTTTCGGCGCTGCCGCAGGAATTGGTCTTTCGCGCCCTGTTTTTCGAACGCTATGGCGGTCTCTTTCCGAACACCCGCATTTCCCTGTTCGTCAACGCCGCCGTTTTCGCGCTGGCCCATTTGTTCTATGCCAACTGGATCGCCCTGAGCCTGACCTTCTTCGGCGGCCTCGCTTTCGCCTGGGCCTACGCGCGGATGCGGTCGTTTCCCCTGGCCTTTATCCTCCACGCCTTGGGCGGCCAGATCGTTTTCACTTCCGGCCTCGGATGGTTTTTCTATCACGGCGCCGTCGGCACTTCGTAGGCCCGCCATGAACAGCCAAGTTTTCATCTATTGCGAACGGGGCCTCGACGGCGGGTTTTGGGCCGAGCCCCTGAATGCCTTGACCAACGGCGCCTTCATTGTCGCGGGGCTGGCGGTCTGGGCCCTGGTTTCGCGGCGCCCGACTGCGGACCGATCGATCTTCCACCCCATCCTGGCGTTTCTGATCGTGATCATCGGCGTCGGAAGCTTTCTCTTCCACACCTTCGCGACCCGTTGGTCGGCCTTGGCCGACGTGATCCCGATCGGCATTTTCATGCTGCTCTATTTCGTGGTGGCATCGGCATGGTTTCTACGTTTGCCGCTATGGGGCACGGCGGCGGCCACCCTGGGATTCATCGGCCTGATGTGGGCGGTGCGCACGGTTCCCTGCACGGGCACGGCATGCATGAACGGATCGATCGGCTATATGCCGGCGTTCCTGGCCCTGGCCTTGATCGGCGGAATCCTGGTGGCACGCGGCCACCCGGCGGGGTGCGGAGTTCTGCTGTCGGGTGCCCTTTTCGCGGTGTCGCTCGCGTTCCGGACCGTCGATCGCGACACCTGCGGTGACCTCTCGATCGGCACTCATTCTCTTTGGCACCTTCTGAACGCCGTCGTGCTGTATGGACTGGCGCGAGCGGCGGTACTTCACCGACGGTGGAACTAAAACCTATCGCCCACCCAGCGTCCGGGTCAGAATCGCCGCCTCGTCGAGCAGAACGCGCTTCAATTCGTCGTAACGCCGTCGAGCATCCTCGCGCGGGACCACGAGACACAGTGTTGCGACGCATTCGTGACGTTCGTTCGTCACCGATGCCGCGAAGCAATGGGTGAAGGTATCGAGGACGCTGTCGCAGGAAAAGAACCCGCTGGGGCCGGCTTCCCGTATCTGGCCGAGAAACCCGGCCGGGGACAGGGTTTCTCCGTCGGGAAGCCCGTAATCTTCGGCCGGGATCAGGTCCAGGATTTCGCGATCCGGCAAGTGGGAGAGCAGCAACCGGCCGGATGCCGTCCAGGGAATGGGAATCCCCTCGCCGACATCGCTGCTGATCTTGAAGTGGCGGACGCCGTGATTCATCATCGAAACGAGATACTTGTCGCCTTCGATCATGCAGAGCTGCGACGTTTCCCCGGTCGTTTCGGTCAAGGCGCGCAGATGCTTCCGCGCCTCCCGCGTCAGATCGAATTCCTCCGTATAGGCCAGCCCGAGATAGTAAAGCTTTCGGCCCAGGAACACCCGCCCGTCATCGTCGAAGAACTCCAGCATTCTTGCCTTGAGCAAGTGTTCGGCGATGTCGTAGACCGTCGAACGCGGCGCGCCGACCCCCTTGGCGATTTCGTTCAAACGAAGGGGACGGCGCGCCTTGTGCAAGTATTCCAGGATTTCGATCACGCGATCGATGCCGCGGGCCCGCCGCGCCTTTTGGGGCGACGACTGTTCCCCCGATGCTTCCGGCATTTCGGTTCGTGGATCGTCTTCAATGGCGATATGATCGGGCATCAAGTCTTCTTGGCTTTGTAGGCGATACAATCGATTTCGATCTTGCAGTCGATCATCATGCTGGCCTGGACGCACGCCCGAGCCGGCGGATGGTTGCTGAAATACTCGGCGTAGACGGCGTTGAATGCCGCGAAATCACGGACGTCGTCAAGCCAAACCCCAACCCGGACCACGTCCGCGACGCTATAGCCGGCCTCTTGCAGGATGCCGATCAGGTTCTTGATCGCCTGATGAGCCTGGGTAACGATGCCGCCGTCGACAACCCGCCCCTCGACCATCGCCACTTGGCCGGATACGTAAAGCCATCCGTCCGCCTCGACGGCACGCGCGAAAGGCAGTTGTGCTCCACCCGACCCCGTTTGATTCTGACCGTAACGCGTAATCGTCATGGCTCGCTTCCTTTCTTCAGGTTTATTGGAGCTGGAAAGAACTGTTCCGGATGAACTCACGCAAGCGATCCGTCTTCGGATTGTAGAACAGTTCCGACGGCGGGCCTTCCTCGGCTATCCGGCCTTCGTTCATGAAGATGACCCGGCTGGAAACATCGTGCGCAAACCGCATTTCGTGGGTAACGATCAACATGGTCATGCCATCGTTGGCAAGCCCCTTGATCACGTTGAGAACTTCGTGAACCAATTCCGGATCCAAGGCCGACGTGACTTCGTCGAAGAGCATCAGTTTCGGATTCATCGCGATGGCACGGGCGATCGCAACCCGCTGCTGCTGCCCGCCCGACAACTGACCCGGAAAGTGATCCTTCCGATTCAGCATGCCGACGCGGTCCAGCCAACGCTCGGCGATCTCGATCGCCTCGGCTTTCGACATCTTGCGGACCTTCAACAAGCCCAACGTGACGTTCCGAAGCGCCGTGAGGTGCGGAAAAAGGTTGAAGGTCTGGAACGCCATCCCGGTCAGGGCGCGATGTTTCGCGACCACCGAGTTCGAGAGCCGCACCCGCTTGCCGTCCCGCACGGCGTACCCGATTTCCTCGCCATCGATCAGGATCCTGCCTTCTTGGAATTCCTCCAGCAAGTTCACGCAACGCAGCAAAGTGGTCTTGCCGGAACCGCTGGATCCGATGATCGAGACGACGTCGCCCGAGCGCATTGTCAGGTCGACTCCCCGCAGAACTTCAAGGTCGTCGAACCGTTTGTGCAGATTTTCGATGATCAGAACCGGTTCCGTCATGACCGACCTTTCGCGTCCTCAGTGAATTGCGACCCGTTTCTCCACATACCGCCCGAGGCGCTCGATGGAGAAATCGATGACGAAGTAGATGAATCCGGCCAGGAAATAAAATTCCAGGCTCAGGAAATTGCGCGAGATAACCTGCTGCGTCGCCAACAGCAACTCCACGACGCCGATAATCGACAACAAGGTGGACGCCTTGACCATCTCGGTCGCGGTATTCACCCAGGTCGGAAGGATCTGCCGGAGCGCCTGGGGCATCAGGACATAAACGAAGGTCTGGGAAAAGGTCAGCCCGATGGTCATGGCGCCTTCGGTCTGTCCCTTCGGGATGGACAACAACGCGCCGCGTATGATTTCGCCGACGTGGGAACTGCAAAAGACGGTCAGCGCCAGGATGCCGGCCTCGAAGGCGTTCAGTTGAATGCCGATCACGGAAAGGATGTAGAAAGACGCCAGAACCAGAACCAGGACCGGCGTGCCCCGAATGAAATCGATATAGAGCCGTGTCAAAATGCGAAACGGCTTCCACCCGTAGACCAGAACCAAGCCAACGCCGATGCCGAGAACGGTACCGAAAGAAATCGCCAAAATCGAAATAAAAACCGTATTCAGAAAGCCGTCGAACAGCATCGGCCAGGAAATGCCGATTTCCTTGATGAAGGTCATCAGTTCCGTCACGTTCCGCCCTCCCTATCGCGGTATCGCCAGACGACGTTCCAGCCTTCGCAGGCCGTACGCGATGACATAACAGGCGGCGACGTAAAGCAGGCTGGCCACCATCCAGGTCTCGATGACCCGAAAGGTGTTCACATTGATCTGCCGGGCATAGAACGTCAGTTCCGGAACAGCGATCGCGGCGGCCAGCGACGTATCCTTGAACAGCGAAATGAAGTTGTTGCTGAGCGACGGCAGAACATTGCGCACCAGGACGGGAATGACGACCCATATCTTGGTCTGCCATTCGGTCATGCCGATGGACAATCCGCCTTCGCGCAATCCCCGGGGCAGTGACATCAAGCCGCCGCGAAAGACTTCGGTCAGGTAGGCGCCGGCGTAGATGGTCAGGGTAAAGACGAAGGATTCGATCTTCCCGAGGCGAATCCCCATCTGCGGCATCGCGAAATAGGTGAAAAAGATGAGAACGAGGATCGGCGTGTTGCGGATCGCCGTGACGTAACCGACGGCGGTCCAACGCCACAATCTGTTTTTGGAAATCATGGCGAAGGCCGCGGTCAGGCCCACCAGACTGCCGAGGAAGATGGAGATCACCGCCAGTCCCAAACCAAGCGCGAGACCGGAAAGCAAGAGATCGAAACTTCTCCATACGGCGTCGAAGTTCAGTTGGTAGTCCATGTCCGCGGCCCTCGCCAGGCAACGTGTCTTACTTGAATTCGATCGGGAAGCCGATCTTCGGCGGCGCCAGTTCGACACCGAACCACTTCTTGAACGAAGCCGCGTAGGTATCGAATTCGACCCCGGTCATCGCTTCATGCAGGGCGGTATTGACGAAGTTGAGCCATACCTGATCGCCCTTCTTCACCGCGCAGGCATAGGTCTGCGGGTTCCAGCCGTAACCCGCGTCCAGATAACGGCCCGGATTCTGGTTCATGTACCATTGCAATGCCGACTGGTCGGTCGCGGCGGCATCGGACCGGCCGGAATTGAGCGCCTGATAAATGAGATCAACGCTGTCGTACTGATCCACGACGGCTTCCGGCAACGCCTTGCGCACCATTTCTTCGGCGTAGACGTTCTGCAGGACCGAAATCGTGGCGTCCTTGCCTGCCTTTTTCAGGTCGTCGTAGGCCTTGTACTTGCCGTTGGCCATGAGCAGAAGGCCGACGCCTTCGCGGTAGTAAGGAACGGAGAATTCCACCTGCTGGGCCCGCCCGCCGGTCACGGTCATGAACTGGCAGGTGATGTCGACCTTGTTGGTCGTCAGGTTGGGAATTCGGGAATCGGAAGATTGAAGAACGAACTCGATCTTGGCCGGATCGTCGAACAGCGCCTTGGCGATGATGCGGGAGACATCGATATCAAATCCCGAAAGTTCGCCGTTTTGGTCCTTGAAATGCCACGGAGCGTTGGTGCTGCCCGTGCCGACAATCAGCTTTCCACGATCGAGAACTTCGTCGAGCTTGCTTTTGGATTGGGCGTTGGCGGCACCCGCGAACAAAACGGCCGCAACCGCCATCAGACCCAAGCCTATCCCTGTCGCCTTGTGCATATCGTGACCTCCTCATCGATGTTGGAGTTCAGACGTCCGTTATAACGGACACATATACTTTGTAATGGACAGATCAAACCATACCACCGTAGACTTGGCGACTGTCAATACCGATTTTAAACAAGTGCCGATCCCTCGGCCCCGCGACGCCACGGATAGGGGAAAATCTCGCGATGACGGAACGTATTGGCGCGAAAAGACAGCCGGACTTCAGGGACCTTCAGACCCCATGCGTGGTCATCGATATCGATGTGGTCGAAGCCAACATCCACCGATTCCAGACCTATTGCGATTCCAGCGCCCTGGGATTCCGTCCGCACATCAAGACACACCGGATCCCGGAAATCGCGCAAATGCAGATCGATGCGGGCGCGATCGGTATCAATTGCCAGAAACTCGGCGAAGTCGAGGTCATGGCCAACGCTGGGATACGGGACATCCTGCTGACCTACAACGTCGTCGGCGAAGCCAAGCTGGCCCATCTGCGCAAACTGGCCGAGCACTGCAGATTGACCGTCACCGTCGACGACCCCGTAGTGCTGGAGGGGTTGGCCGCGGTCATGCACGATGCTTCGAAACCTCTGAAGATTCTCGTGGAATGCGACACCGGCGCCCAACGCTGCGGCGTGCAGAGCCCCGAAGCCGCCCGGGACCTGGCGATTGCCGCCGATCGGATGCCAGGCATCGATTTTCGAGGCCTGATGACGTATCCGGCAGCCGGACTCAGCGCTCAATCCGATGCGTGGCTGAACCGTGCCAAGGCGGCGTGTTCCGCGGCCGGTCTCGATTGCCCGGTCGTCAGTACCGGCGGAAGTCCCGACATGTGGCGCGCCGGCGAACTGAAAACCGCGACCGAATACCGCGCAGGCACCTATGTGTACAACGACCGATCACTGGTCGCGCGCGGCGTGTGCGGCTATGAGAACTGCGCGCTTTCCGTTCTGGCCACGGTCGTCAGCCGCCCAACGCCCGACCGTGCCATCATCGACGCGGGTTCGAAAGCCCTGACCAGCGA
The DNA here is from genome assembly GCA_963675465.2 of Rhodospirillales bacterium. Lineage (GTDB taxonomy): Bacteria > Pseudomonadota > Alphaproteobacteria > Rhodospirillales > Shumkoniaceae > JAHDSF01. Next base: position 204,406 of record CAXXVY010000019.1, on the reverse strand, counting down.
TCTTCTCGGCCTGGACGGGTTCGGTCATGTGCGGGAATATCCCGAAGCCAAGCTGTATGCCCTGAACGAGGAGCACGGCATGCTCGACGTCGGTCTCTGTGATCGGCGACCCGATATCGGCGACATGGTCCGGATTATTCCGAACCACGCCTGCGTCGTCAGCAACCTGTTTGATACCGTCAACGTCGTCCGAGGCGGTCGTCTCGACGGAACCTATGTCGTCGCCGCGCGGGGACGGAGCCAGTAGCGACCCCGTCCCGAAGCCGAATCTTAGGGGCGGATTTCGAAGATGGCGTCCACTTCCACCGCGATGTCGTCCGGAAGAACCGGCACGCCGATCGCCGTACGTGCATGCCGGCCGGCATTGCCGAACGCCGCGACAAACAGGTCGGAAGCGCCGTTGATGACCTTCGGTTGTTGCGTGAAGTCGGGCATCGAATTCACATAACCGCCGACTCTGAGAACGCGCACGACCCGATCAAGGTCGCCGTCGCAGGCCTTGCGCAACTGGGCAAGCACGTTGACGGCGCATAATTGCGCGGCTTTCTGCCCTTCTTCGATCGTGAATTCCCGGCCCAACTTACCGATATACAGCAGCTTTCCGTCCTTGAACGTCCCTTGGCCCGAAATGTAGACGACGTTACCGCTGATGGCGAAGGGCACATAGTTCGCGATCGGCGACGGACCTTCTGGAATGTCGATTCCCTTTTCCTTCAACCGCGCTTCGACCTTGCTCGTCATTCTCTATATCCTTTTTCTTCCAAAGGGCCTTGAACGGACTGCCCCGTCAATCTGGCCATGAAAGGAGCGCCGCGTTGGCGCGCCGACGGCGCTCCGAAAGCGAACAACCAGGGCCACCCCCAGCTTTCAGGGCCGTCTGAACACTATCCGCGATCCGCTCCGCCACCGTGACTTCCTCGCCCGGTAGGATATTGCAGGGATCGAGAAAGAAATAGCCGTGTTCCACTAAATCGTCGCGAACCTGGATCGAAGGTTCACCCGCAACCAAACGGTCGGCAAGAACCCAGGCGTGGAGCCCCGCAGTTTCGGAATCGACGGTTACTTTGACCCGATCAATGGGATTGCCGGTCCAGTCATGATGGATTTCGGCCCGCAAGCCGGGAATTTCCCGCAACTGCGTCATCCAGTAATCCACATAGGCGCGTTCTGTTTCACGGACGGCGGCATGGTCGCGGTTTTCCCAGGTCTCCAAGGCTGCGACGGCCCCAAGGACGCCTTCCTTGCCGATTTTCATGCCGCGACCGATTCCCCGGTTCTGGAGATAGGCCGCCCGCACCCGATCCAATTTCCCGGCGACGATCCCCGAGGTCGGACCGCCCATGAACTTGTGGCCGCTGTAGATGACCAGCGAAGCGCCCATCTCGATCGGACCGCGCAGATCGTATTCGCTCGCCATGTCCACGATCACGGGCACGCCCCGTTCCGTGCAGACGTCGATGAAATCCCGCAGCGGAATCTGGCCTTCCTGCACGACATGGTGCGACACCACGAACAGGGCGGCGGCCGTATTGTCTCCGATCCGGTCGTCGAGATGATAGGTATCGGCCAGGGCCGCCGTTCCGACGGGAACGACCGAAGCGCCGGTGATGCGGATCGACTGGTCGATAGGCGCGCCGTAATTGACCAGATGCCCCGCCTGCACGACGACTTCTGACTTCATGCCCTCCGTATCGGGCAACCGTTCGATCCGGCCGAGATGGCATCCGGTCATGCAGCCGGCGATACACACCGTCATACCGGCGGCACTGCATGCGGTGACGAAACCGCTTTCGGCGCCGGTCAACCGGGCGATCACCGTCGAGGCCCGCGCCTGAAGTTCGCCCATGCGGACGAAATGCGGCTGAATCGCCGCGGCGACGGAGACGGCATCCGGCACCACCCGCGACGCACCCAAGGCGGTCATCGTGCCCGAAACATTGATGACGCGGGTCAGACCGTAGCGGACGAACGGATCGGATCGGCTCATGGCTTGAGCTTCCCTATTTGGCGTGCGGATTGTCGACGATCGGCCAGATCGGGCGCGAAAGCTTTCGGTAGAGGGTCTTTCGCGGATCGCTGGGATACGGCGCACCGCTGTCAACGTAAATGATTTTCGACGCGATCGGGGCAAAAGCATTGCGGAAATGATTGGTCGACTTGACGACCACGATGCGCCTTTCCCTGGGGTCGATCCCAGCGGTTTCGAACAGGTCGGTGCTATAGATCTGAAGACGGATGGTTCCCAGCAGGACTTCGACCCCACCGATCCGGACGGCCGCCACGTCCCCGGCCTGCGCCCAGGTACTTCCGAACTTTTGCGCCGCGTTGGGAACCAGTTTCAGGACCTCGACATCGCCATCGATCGGGTCCCCGCATCCGGGACCGCTTTTCCCGCCGAAACGCAGGGGTATGCGCGCCCCCTCCCCGGCCGCGAAGCAAAGCCGGACCGCGACGGGATCCCAGATCAGACCGACGACCGCCCCCGAAGTGCGGCGCTTCAAAAGCGTGCGGAGGATGACCGTGGAATCCCCCGCAACACCGCCGCCGGGATTGTCCCAGACATCCGCTATCACGACGGGACCGGGTTCGCTCACGGTCTCGGCGTCGTTCAAAGCCGTGTCGGGATCGACCATGGGCATCCTTGTCCGGCCGCGCATCGCGAACAGATCCATGCCGAGTTCCCGCGCCAAAGCCTTACCCTTCTCGGGATCGCCGTCGGTCACCACCACGATTTTGGCCCCCATGTCGGGAACGTCCCCGGCCATGAAGCCATGAATGACCGATATCGACAAAATCCCCGGTTCCTGCTCCTTTTCCATGATGCGGTCGACGAACGACCGCATCGGCTCGGCCGAAGTCGGCATGACGTCGATCATGCGGCAATCGAAAGCGGAAGTAACGGGCCGAATTCGGCCTTGGACGGCATCGATAACCAACCGCACCAGATCGTGGGCGCGTTCGAGCGTGTCGACGTGGGGAAATTCCTTGAAGGCGATGGTGATATCCGCATTATCGAGGCGCTTTGCCGAGAGGTGGCTATGAGGATCATAGGTGGCGCCGATCACGGCGTTCGGCCCGACGATCGCGCGGGCCTTTTCCAGCAGTTCACCTTCGCAGTCGTCGCATCCGCGGGCGACCATGGCGCCATGCAGGCCCAGAACAACGGCATCCACGGGCAGCGCGGCACGCAACTGATCCAGGACTTCGTCGCGAAGCGTTTCCCAGTCGCGCTGATTGACCAGCCCGGCCGGCTCCGCCCAGGTCGCCGTACCCTCGATCACCGTCCCTCCCGCCGCCGGAACCCTTTGCCGGCAGGCGATGAAAGGGGCGCTACACAGGGACGGCTTGTCCGGATGCGTTCCGGGAGCGTGATAAAACGTTTCGCGGAAATCATCCATGCAGGTGAAGACCGGCGAGAACGTGTTGGTTTCGGTAGCAATGGATGCGACAAAAACGCGCATGCCCGTAATCCTTTTGTTCAGTGTCATGCGTGGTGACAGGCAACCTGATGGCCGTCCGATAGCGGACGGAGTTCCGGCCTCTCCATTCGGCAACGATCCGTTGCCATCGGGCAGCGCGGATGGAAATGGCATCCCGGCGGCGGAGAGATCGGGCTGGGGATTTCCCCGAACGGCTTGACGCCCGTGATCCGGTAGCTCGGGTCCGGCACGCTCGACGCCGCCATCAATTCCCGGCTGTACGGATGGGAAAGCTTGGCAAGCAAGGTGCGCGTGGCGGCGATTTCAACGACCCGGCCCAGATACATCACGGCGATCCGGTCGCACATATGGCCGACCACCGCGAGATCATGGGAAATGAACAGCATGGCCAGATTCATGCGCTGGCGCAGTTCCTTGAGCAGATTCAGGATCTGCGCCTGGACCGAAACATCGAGCGCGGAGACCGGTTCGTCGGCAACGATCATGTCGGGCGGCGGCATGATCGCCCGCGCGATACCGATGCGCTGGCGCTGTCCGCCGGATAACTCATGCGGATAACGCCGCGCGAAGCGCGGATCGAGACCGACATCGGAAAGGGCACGATCGATCAAGTCCCGCCGTTCGCCCCGGTTTTTGCCGATCGCCTGTATTTCAAGAGGCTCGGACAGGATGGCCGCGACGCTCATGCGCGGATTCAGGGATGCGTACGGGTCCTGGAAAACCATGCGGATCCGCTTGCGGAACGGCCGCATTGCCCCCGCCGAAAGCTTCGAAAGTTCGTGACCGTCGAACCGGATCGATCCACCGGTCGGATCGGATAGGCGCAGCACGGTACGGCCGAGCGTGGTCTTGCCGCAACCGGACTCGCCGACCAGACCCAGTATTTCGCCCCGGCCCAGTTCAAGGGAGACGTCGTCGACCGCCTTGACCCAATGCCGGACACGAAATCCCATACCCTCGCGAACCGGAAACCAGGTTTTCAAACGATCCACCCGAAGAAGCGGTGCTTGTGCGTCGTTCATGATTGCGCTTCCTCTAACGGGTAACGGCACAGCGCTCCGTGTTCGGCGCCCGCGTCGAACCAGGGAATCGGATCGGCCTTGCAGTCGGCCTTGGCCCGTGCGCATCGCGGTTCGAACCCGCATCCGGCGAACCGGGGCCCCAGGGGCGGCGCGTTTCCGGGGATGGTTTCCAGCGTCGACTGGCTGCCGTCGATCCGCGGCAGGCAAGCCATCAACCCGGCGGTGTAGGGATGTGTCGGCTGCTTGAAGAGTTCCTCAACGGGCGCGCTTTCGACCACCTGGCCCCGATACATGACGGCCACATGGTCCGCCAGCGCCGCCACCGTCCCCAGATCGTGGGTAATGAACAGGACGGCCATCGACAATTCGTCGCACAATTCGCGGATGAGCCCCAGGATTTGGGTTTGCACCGTGACGTCGAGCGCCGTCGTCGGCTCGTCGGCGATCAGGACCGTCGGGCGGCACGCCAACGCGATGGCGATCATCACGCGCTGGCGCATGCCGCCGGAAAGTTCGTGCGGATAGGTATCCAAACGCCGTTCCGGATCGGGGATTCGGACCATTTTCAACAAGTCCGCCGCCCGTGCCCGGGCCTCTTCCCCCGACAGCGGTTCACGTACGAGAATGGCCTCGACGATCTGTTCGCCGACCCGCATGACGGGATTCAGCGAAGTCATCGGCTCCTGAAAGATCATCGCCATGCGCCCGGTTCCCTCGGCCAGACGGCGATGGGGCGGCGTACGCGTGATATCCCGGCCTTCGAGAAGGACCTGCCCCTGGCTGACGCGCGCCAACGGCGGCAGCAATCCCATCGCGGCCAGGGAGGTGATGCTTTTCCCACATCCGGATTCCCCTACCAACCCAAGGATTTCACCGGGTTTCAAGGTCAAAGTCACGTCCGAAACCGCTTCGAAGGAACCGTCCTCGGTATCGATGGTGACGGTGACGTTTTGAATGTCCAGCATGGTCACCCCTTCTTCCCGGCGGTGAAGGTATCCTTGAAGCGGGGGTCCAATCGGTCACGGAGCGCGTCGCCCACCAGATTGAGCGAAAATGCCGTCAGTACGATCATCATTCCCGGGAATATCAGCAACCAGGGCGCCCGCGTGATGTAGATCCGGGATTCGGCAAGAGCGTTGCCCCAACTGGGAATTTCCGGCGGTGCCCCGAGTCCGAGGAAATCGAGCGATGCCGCCTGCAACTGGGCGAAGGCGAACACGAAACTCGCCTGGACCAGAAGCGGGGAAATCAGGTTGGGCAGGATATGGCGGAAGATGATCCGCATGCCCCTGGCTCCAAGGCTGACGGCCGCTTCGACATAGGTTTCCTCGCGCAGTTTCAGGGAAACGCCGTAGACGATCCGAACCGTCGTCGTCAGATAGACGACCCCGACCGCGATGATCGCATTCTCGACCCCCCGGCCCAGAATGACGATAAGCCCCAAGGCCAGAAGCAGGGCGGGAAACGCCATGAGGACATCGACCATGCGCATCAGGAAAAGGCCGACGCGGGGATATAGAGCCGAGACGATCCCCACCGGAACCCCGACCACGAGCGCGAAGGATACGACGCCAATACCGATGATCAGGGCCAGTCGCGCGCCGTAAACGACCCGGGAAAACGTATCCCGACCGTAGTGATCGGTCCCGAACCAGTGTTCCAACCCCGGCGGCAGCAATCTGGCCAGAGGATCGTAGGCCAAGGGGTCGGACGGCGCGATCCACGGCGCGAGCAGCGCGGTAAAAATGATGACGAGCAGAACAATCAGCCCGAACAACGAGATGCGGCGGGCGAGAAACGGTGCCAACCAAGAGGCGAAGGTCTTGTTCATTTCAAGCGCACCCGGGGATCAAGCCAGCTGTAGGCAAGATCCACCAGCAAATTGATCGTGAGGTACAGGCTGACAATGACAAGCATGACCCCCTGAATGACCGGATAGTCGCGGCGCAGGATCGATTGCACGACAAGCCTTCCGATGCCCGGCAGGGAGAACACCGTTTCGGTCACAACGGCCTCCGAGACCAGGGCGACGAAGGTGAAGCCGAAAGCCGACACAACGGCGAGGAGCGCATTGCGGAAGATGTGGCGCAAAACCACGCGGCTCGGCGAAATGCCCTTGGCCAGCGCGGTCCGCACGTAGTCTTCCCGCTGGACATCCAGCATGCTGGCCCGTGTCAAACGAACGATCAGGGCCGCATTCGGCGCCGCCAGTGCGAGACTCGGCAAAATCAGATAACGCAGATTGGTCAGTCCGCCTTCGTCGAAGATGGAGGGATAGCCTGAACTCGGAAACCATCCCAACCCGGCAGCAAAGACGAGGATCAAATACAACCCCAACCAGAAAGTCGGGACCGACGCGAAGAACATGGCGCCGCCGGAAAACGACTGGTCGATCCAAGTGCCTTGGCGGGTCGCCGAAATGATCCCGATCGGGATTCCAAACACGACGATCCAGAACATCGTGATCGACGCCAACAGCACGCTGGTTTCCGCGCCGTCGCGAATGACGGAAAGCACGGGCGCGTCGAAAAAGATCGAGGTCCCCAGATCGCCCTGAAGCACGCGTCCCAGCCAAAGCAGGTACTGAAGGATCAACGGCTCGTCGAGCCCCATTTCCTTGCGCAGGGCTTCGACCTGATCGGGTGTGGCCTGATCGCCCAGCAATACGTAGATCGGATCGCCGGGAATGAGGTGAACGAATAGGAAAACGATGAAGGATGCGGCGATCAACGTCGGCAGCAATGCCCCGATACGCCGCACGAGGAACATGAACGTCGTGCCCTGTGCCATGGACCGCCCCTGATTGACCGGCTGACGCAAGAAGGTGCGCTTCCCCACCCGTTGGCGGGGAAGCGCGCCGACAGGCTACTTGGAAGCGCCCCAGAAATGCGGCCATATCAGCGTGGTCGCGCTGATGCCTTTCAATTTGGGCGATGCGATGTTGTAGGTGTAGATGTCACCCGTCTTCATCGCAGGCACCTGCTGGTAGATCAGGCTCTGCAGCTTGCTCCAGATTTCCAGCCGCGCCGCTTCGTCGGTGGTGTTGGTGAACTGGGCCTTCAGTTCCAGCTTCTCCTTCGTCTTCCACCAGCCGGGATAATCGTCGTTCATCACGGTCAGGAGGATCGGATCGGGAACGAAGCCGTGGTGGGTGAAGAACATGTCCCATTCCTGTGGCTGGGCGCGTTTCTTGATCAGCGTCGCCCAGTCGACGACCTGCATGTCGACGTTGAAGCCCGCCTTGGCCAACTGTTTGGTGTAGACCACCGCCGAGTCGTAGTGGAACGCATAGTTGGTGGACACCAGGAACTTGATCGGAGACCCGTCGTATCCGGCTTCCTTGGCGAGGGCCTTCGCTCCTTCGGCGTCGCCCTGACTGAAGGCATCGGCACCGGCTTCGGTGTACCAGACGTTGCCCTTCGGCAGGAACGAACCGGTGGCTCGCCAGAGTTTCTCCGGTCCGATGGCGACGCGAAGGGCATCTTCCTTCTTGATCGCCATCTGAATCGCACGGCGCAGCTTGAAGTTTTCCTTCAGCGGGCCTTCCTTGGAGTTCATGAAGACCAGACCGAAGATCGGTCCGCCGTTCAGGATGGTCTTCACCGAGGGATCGGCTTCGATGTCGGCGAACAGGTCACCGGGTATCGTCTCTGCGTAGTCGTAATCCCCGGCCCGCATGCCGCTGACGCGTGTACCGACGTCGGGTACCGGAATGAACCGGATGGCGTCGAAGTTCGCGTCACGCCGACCGGCATAACCGCTGGGATCGCCGGCCGGTTGCGTATAGCCGTCATAACGAACCAGTTCCACATACCGGTTGGGGCGCCATTCGTTGAAGCGATAGGGGCCGGTACCGATGTACTGATCCTGACCGATCGGTTGTTTGCCGGCCTTTTCGGCGACCGATTGCGGATAGATCGCGGGTCCGCCGTTCAGGAATGCCAAAAGGTTCTTCCAGGGACCGAACGCTTCCTTGAACTTCAGAACGACGGCCAGATCGCCCGATGCCTCAACGCCTTCCAAGTTGTCGAACAGCAGCTTGCCGCGCGATCCGTGTTCGCCCCACCGCTTCAGCGAAGCGAGAACGTCGGCCGACGTCATGTCCTCGCCGTTGTGGAACTTCACGCCCTTGCGCAGGTAAATGACGATGATCTTGCCGCCGTCTTTGATTTCACTTTTTTCGGCAAGCAGCGGTTGGGGCGCATAGTTGGCGTCGAACGTATAGAGACCTTCGAAGATGTGCTGGGCGATGGTCGTGCCCAGATCCGAGGTGACGACGTGCTGATCCAGGCTCGGCGGCTCACCCACGGTCGCGTAGCGGAGAGTCCCTCCAGCCGCCCACGCCTGGGTCGCGATGACGGCGGCAAGTGCCGCAGCCCCGAAGACCGAGAATTTGCGATGCATGTTTCAACCTCCTTGTACGAGTGAGGGAGCGCCGTTCGAGCGGCGACGGTACTTTGTATAAAATGAAAATACTTTACATAAAACGCGTTTGTAAATAGGATTGTTTAGGGAGAGCGGGTCATTTTTGAAACTTTATGGCGCGCATTACGAAAATAATTTACATTTTGAGCCTTTGCCCGCTCCCATTTGATGCGTGCCGAGATGTGCTATAGTGCCGCCCCGCGGAAAAAGGGAGCGCCATGCAGGCACCAATGGATTTGGTTTCGCGAATCGTCGAAGAGCGTTCGTCCCTGAGCAAGGGCGAAAAACGGATCGCGGACATCGTGATCGAGGACCTCGAATTCGTCATCCATGCCAATACTGGCGACATCGCGGCGAAAGCCGGAGTCAGTTCCCCGACCCTGACCCGGTTCTGCCGCAAGATGGGATGCGCGGATCTCCGGGAATTCAAGCTCGTTCTCGCCAAGAGCCTCGCCGTAGGCCAGCGATACCTTCGCTTTCAGAACGACAGCCGTGATGCCGGACAGGCCGTGATGGCCTTCATGTCTTCCGTGCATGAAACCCTCGACGAGATGATGCGCGTTCTAGACCCGGAAGCCCTGGAGAAAGCCGCCGACCTGATCGCCGGCGCGCGAAAAATCGTCGCGTTCGGCGGCGGCGGCGGATCGTCCATCGTCGCACAGGAAGCGCACCACCGGCTGTTCCGGTTCGGGCTCAATGTTTCAAGTACGACCGACACCCAGTTGCAGCACATGGTCGCGGCGACTCTTGGCGCCGGCGATGTTCTTCTCGCGATTTCGGCCACCGGCCTGTTTGCCGAAACCATCCGCTCCGTCGGCATCGCACGGCAGTACGGCGCCAAGGTCGTGGCCATAACCCGACAGGAATCCCCGCTTGCCCTGGCATGCGATATCGTACTGCCAGTCCCGGTCCGCGAAGGAAAGGACATCCTGGTGCCGACACCGTCGCGATACGCCATGCTTGCCCTGCTGGACGCCCTGGCGATCGAAGTGGCGAACCGGGTCGGCCACGAAGCCACGGAAAAACTGCGGCGGATCAAATACCAGCTCGTAACCCTACGCGACGGCGACGATACCCAGCCCCTCGGCGATTGACTCGAGCCCGGCGCACCATTACCGGATGGCTTCGCGTGCTCGTTGGCGTACGTGCATGGCAAGGAACACGCGGCAGTCCCGATCGAAGCGCTCCATGGCCGCCGGGTCGGGGCGACGTTCGACCCCATTTTGCGCCATCCCACCGCAAGCCTCATGAAGGCTGCCGTACAACCCCGCCGCCGTCGCGGCGACCATGCCGGTTCCGGGGATTCCGTTCACGCCGTCTTCGCGTCGGTCAATCACTCGTCGAGTTCAGAGCGGCGAGGCAAGTCGGCGCCACGCCGTGAACAGGTGACCGCAGCCGCGCGAACCGCGAATTGCATCAGGCCCGCGAGGTATTCTTTACCGAAAGATTCCGCGACCGGGGCAACCGTCATACCGGTTTCGTCCAGACGGCATAACAGAGCCGCCTGAAACGTATCGCCCGCGCCGACGGTATCGACGACGGAAACGGATTTCCCGGGTACGCGAATTTCCTCCGATCCGGACCACGCCACGGCGCCATTCGCCCCTTCGGTCATGACCACCACTCGCACGCCGCGCGACAACCAGCGCCGGGCGCATTCGACCGGCGGCACGCCGGGAAACAGCCAGTTGAAATCCTCGTCGCTCATTTTAAGCAAATGAACGTGTGATGACAGCCGTTCCAGTTTGTTCCGCCAGACCTGGGGATCCGGAACGATCAACGGTCGGACGTTAGGGTCGTAGGAAATAAAGCGCTTGGCGCTTTCCCGAGCGACGAAGTCTTCCAGCGTGGACCCGGTCGGCTCCACGACCATGGAAAACGACCCTATGTGCAGTGCCCGGACGTCGTCCCCCAAAACCGGAAGATCGTCCGAGGCCAACTGACGATCGGCGGCGTTTTCATTGTAGAACGTGTAGTGCGCCGACCCGTCGGGCGCCAAGCCGACAAAGCCGAGCGTCGTCAGATTGTCCTTGCGAGCGAGATGCGCACAGAAAACGCCCTCGGCGGTCAGATGGTCGACAAGTTGCTGCCCCAGGACATCCTTCGAGATGGCTGCGAGAAACCCCGCCGATCGTCCCAACCGCGCCAGTCCGATAGCCACGTTGTAGGGCGATCCGCCAGCGCGGGCATCCAACGAAACGGAGGCGCCGTCGGTCTGTCCGATGAACACGTCGAACAAGGCTTCACCACACACAAGCAACATCGGTCGGACGCTCCATTCCCATCAATGGCCGGACAAATCGGACCCCGCATCCCGAACGCGGGTTTTTCACGGTGCCGGACCAGAGCCTCGATCGCAAGAGGTTTGAATCGTTTAAACTGTTAGTGTCCATTGACGGCCGGTTTCCGGTGTCATCGTCGTCAAGAGGACGAAGGTGTTGACGGGCCGATCTCTGCGCTCCGATGATACTGGAGTGGCCAGGATCTGAGCCGCGAAACAATCACGGAATGGGAAAACGATGAAGATCGCGGAAGTCCGGCCCCACCCCCCAGGCAACAGTTTCAGTTCGGCGCCCGGGACTCCACCATCCAGGACATGACTCACATCGAGATCGGTCTTGTCGGGACCGGGTTCAGCCACAACCCGGCTGTCGGGGGGACAGTCATCCAAACCCTAAAAGGACTTGGCGGTGATCGACATCGCGCTTTGGCGGCGGATCGCGAAAAGACCGGCAAGTCATCGACCCAACGCCGTGTGGATTGAGAGTCATGACAAAAAACTTATCAGGTTTCCTGGCCGCCCTATTGACCGGCTTCGAACAGGACGGGAGTCTTTCGGAGCGGCGCACGCGGACTGCAGTACGGCACGTCCTTGACTACCACGGCCTGAGCGGCGTCTATGTCGGTGGCAGTTCGGGCGAGGCATTTTCCATGACCATCGACGAACGATGCCGGTTGATGGAAATCGTTGCAGACGAAGTCCGTGGCCAAGCAACTCTGGTAGCCCAGATCGGCGCGCTCGAACCCGAAGGGGCTCAAAAGCTCGGGCGTCTGGCCCGCGACCTCGGATACGACGCGGTGTCGGCGGTTCCACCCTTCTATTTCCAGCATACGACGCGGGAAATCGAAACGTGGTTCGCCGTCCTCGCCCGGGCGGCGGACCTGCCAATGCTGGTCTATTACGTGCCCGCCCTCACCGGAGTGCGCAGCGATCTCGACGGTTTGGTCCGCCTGATGCGGCTTCCCGGCGTGGTTGGCATCAAGTTCACCGACGCAAACCTCTTCCTGGCGGAGCGGTTGCGCGATGCCTGTCCGGGCGGACGCTTCTTTTTCGGTCTCGACGAAATGATGGCCGGGGCGCTTGCGATGGGTTTCGATTCCGGGATCGGCAGCACCTATAACGTTCAAGGCTTTCGTTTTCCGATGCTCGCCGAGGCGATGCGCAGCGGCGATTATGCAGGTGCGCGCCGCATCCAGACGGAAATCAACGACGTCATGGCGCCGATCATCCGGCTCGGTGTATTTCCGGCGATCAAGGCGATCATGCGTCTCGAAGGCGTTGACGTCGGTGACTGCCGCCCGCCATTGCTGATGCCGAAAGCGAACGAAATGGCTCCCCTTGAAGCGCTTCATGAAAAAGGCGCCTTCCGGCGCCCCTAAAGCAACTTACCTGCGATCCGGCGATTCCGCCGGTATGCAGATGGTTCGCGTACGGATGGGTATCAGTGGCGCCATTCCTTCGCGGTAGGCAACTCACCCGTAACGTCCGCATGTGCGATGTTCTTGTCCGTGCCCAACCGCCGTTCGGAAAATCGAAGGCTGAGGGTTCGTCCGTCATCGGTCAGCAGTTGAGGGTTCTTGCGGCGGAATACGGCCTTCAATGCTTCCGGCGTGGTCCGAATTTCTCCGCTGCCAATCACTTGCCCTGGCTGCGTGAGAAAACCGTCAAAATCATAGTCGGCACGGCCCAATGTCTCGTCGCCGCATTTCAGGGTACCGACCCCACGAAGTCCACCAAGATATTGCATGATTGTTTTCTTCTTTCAGAAAAATAGCACCGTTCGCGCACCCGCGTTGTTCGCGCGGGATGGCGATGGGCGGCGGGGTTGAACGAATTCGAACGCCGGAACCGATACGTTGGATCAGGTTTCCACGACGGTCACTGGTTCGTGCGTCAAATTTTCTTTTTGGCTATCCCGGTCGGCGGAGTCAGGCTCTTGACCAGCCCAACGGAAGCCGTCGAGACTTCTTTCTTCTTCTTCGGTTTCTTGATTTCGCGATTACTGCGTTTCTGTCCCTTGGCCATGGTAGTCTCCTGCCCATTACGAGAAACGATTTCGCGACCGGAAAAAAAGAAAATGGCCCCAAAACCACGTCGAGTCGCGGGGCCATTCTGGCGCCAGGCGCCTTAGTCATCGGGTGCCGCCGCACCGGCCTCGTCGAACTGTCAGGTCATGCCTGATCGGGTCGCCGGATCGGTGTCGACCGCGGCCGGACGTGGGAAACCCCACTCCCGGCCGCGTCGCAATCAACCCAATTTCAGATTGTCGGCCGACATCTTGCCGCTTTTGCGGTCGGAGACGAGGTCGTAAGAGACCTTCTGGCCTTCGCGCAGGTCATGGATACCGGCACGTTCAACGGCGCTGATGTGGACAAAGGCGTCATTGCCGCCGTCGTCCGGCGCAATGAAACCGAAACCTTTTTGGGAATTAAACCATTTCACGGTTCCCGTGGTCATTGGGAAACCCTTTCTCGCATAGTGTTGCAGCTTGCCCACATTCGTGGACCGTCGAACTCGCTTTTTTCAGGTAGGAAGATCGTAAGCCCTTTGCCGACTGGATCAGCGATAGGCAAAGTCGTCCGGCCGTCTATCGACATTGCGCACTATGAGGCTTATCGCCACGGGAATCAAGGAAACTCGCAAGCAGCCCAAAGATCTTACGGTGGCCGGCCCATTCGCCGCTATCCGAACGCCTTGCAAAAGGCGGCGAATTCCTCAGTGGTCGCGTAGGACGTCTGCGTGCCGGGGCGGGTGATGGAATCCGCGGCGTAGCGCACAGCCATCCGAAGAGCGGCATCCAGGTCTCCCGCTTCCGTAAAATAGCGGGCAAAACTGCCGATGAAGGCATCGCCGGCGCCGGTCGTATCCTTGGGCGTCACGGTGATCGGATCAATCACTCGGGCGCCGCCTTCGGTAACCAGCAAGGCGCCTTTCGAGCCCAGGGTGACGACCACGGTCTTGATTCCCTTGGCCATCAGAGACCGCGCGGCGGCCTCCGCCTCGTCGACGTTACCGACCGGCATGCCGGTCAACAGCGCCAGTTCGCTTTCGTTGGGGACCAGATACGTCACATCCTTGATCCGCGCGGGATCCAGCTCGGGATGCGCGGGGGCCGGGTTCAACAGTGTCGGGATACCATGCCGGGCGCCAAAGGCGATGGTGTGGTAGACGGTTTCCAGCGGCACTTCCAACTGCATGACGATCAAATCGCAGCATTTCAGATCATCGGCCGCCCGGTCGACGTCGGCAGGCTTCAGATCGGCGTTCGCACCCTTGACGATCAGGATGCTGTTTTCGCCCGACGGCTCGACAAAAATCGGCGCAACGCCGCTGGACGTCCCCGGTACCTTTTCCACATGCCGCGTATCGATACCGAGATCCTTGAAGTTACGGATCGTATTGTCGGCGAAGATGTCGTCGCCGACCTTGGTGACCATTATCACGTCGGCTCCCAACCGGGCTGCCGCCACGGCCTGATTGGCGCCCTTGCCGCCGCATCCCATGCGGAAAGTCGGAGCCTCGATGGTTTCACCCTTTCCAGGCATGCGGGTCACATAAGTGATCAGGTCGACCATGTTGCTGCCGACGACGGCAATTTTGCCTGTCATGACGTTTTTCCCCGTTCGAACGCTTCAGAAAGAATGGATGCGCCGTTTGGCCATCTTGGCCGCATCGGCATCCAGGTATCCCAGCCGGACCGAAAATTCGGCCTTGCCGCCCCGTTCCAGGGTGCGAACGTGGCCTTTCCGGCTTTCGGCCAGATAGCCTTCGGGTTCGCATGTGGACGGCAGCGCGAAGGCGCACACCTTCTGATCCTCGTTGACCAGCACCCACCGCACGGTATGCGGAAAGACTTCCGTGTCGTAGGCGATATGGAAAGCGTCGCCTTCCCGTCGCATCATCATCACCGCTGTCTTGCCGTCGCCGCCGGTCCGCAGGTTGCGGACGTAGAAGACCTGTTCCGGATTGTACCTCGCGGGCTCGTCCAGGACTTCCATGGCGCTCGGATCCTGCGCCAGCGCGTCGATGAACGACAGGAACTCCGGCGTCTTGCACACATGGCCGGGCACGGCGGTCCGAACCACGGTATCGGTGGGCGCGAAAGCCGCGGGTTGAACGATCCTCGCCCCTTCGCAGAAGGCAAAGTTGACGTGGCACATGTACATCAGGTCCATGGGATCGCCGGACAGATTCTCGACCGCCATTTCGATATCGAACAGCGTCGATTCCGGACGCAGGACCACGCGCGGACGGGCCAGATAGTGGGCACCGAACCCCATGACGTACTCGCGGGTACCGGTCAGCGCCACATACGGGCCGTCGGCGTCCTCGCCGCACTCCAGACCGGCGGTGTCCATGGCGGCGCAGGGCATTTCGCCGTGCAAGGGATGGTCGTCCTCGGGCGACGGACAGCCATTGCGCAACAGGCCGGAATGGAACGCGAAACAGCCATAGGTCCCGACGATGACGTCGGCCGGGCGCGGCATCGTGAACATGTTCGCCATCGTCAGGTCGACCCCGTCGAACACGGCGTCCCAGATCATCTGACCGAAGTACGGCAACACCACCAGATGACCGCGTGCATTGACCAGTCGTACCGCCTCTATTCCGCTGTCGTAGACGAAGACCGAAGCGGTGATTCCGGCATATTCGGCGATGGTGCGCTCGTCGGCGCTGAAAGCGTTTTTACGCAACGCTATGGAAACGGGCTTCATGGTCGATATCCTCCGCCGCCTATCGGGTTCGGTTTTTGAAGGCGTTGATGGCGATCACCAGCAACAGAAAAGCGCCCCAGATGAAGTCAATCAGGTGATTGCTGAATCGCAGGATCTGAAAGCCGCTGGATAGCAGCATCAACGCGATCACGGCGATGCTGACCCCCGCGACCGACCCCTTGCCACCCGCCGGATTGGTTCCGCCCAGGACCGCGATCAGCACGGCCTGCAGCAGATACGACGTACCGTAGTCGGACTTGGCGGCGTTGGTGCGCCCCGAAAGGATGATTCCCGCAACGCTGGCCAACACGCCCGACAGCATGTAACTGTACAAAATCATCCGGCTTTTCTGCAGCCCGGCGAACACCGCCGCGCGCGGATTGGACCCGATCAGCATCAGATTGACGCCGATCGTCGTGCGGGTCAGCACGAAAGCGATCGCCCCGGCGACGAGAACGAACAAGACGAACGGTACCGCAACCCCAAAAATCTTGCCGTTGCCGATGAAGGCCCAGGCTTCGGGGAAACCGACGATGGCGGGCCCCCCGGTCAGCACCAGGGACAGACCAACGAACACCTGCCCGGTGCCGAGCGTCGCCAAAATCGGCGTGATCCGTAATTTCGTAATCAGGAAGCCATTCAACGCCCCGGCGACGACGCCGACGACCAGTGCAAGCACCACGCCCAGAACGACGACCATGACACCGCCATCCGCCCCGGAATCCCTCAGTACCGCGTGAAAGAACACGCCCGCAAGGATCCCCGACAGATTGGCGATGCCGACGACCGAAAGGTCGATGCCCCCGGTCAGCATGGCGATCAGCATGGCAATCGACAGCAGGCCGAGTTCAGGAAAAATGTAGGTGATCGATTCGAAGTTGTAGTAGCGCAGGAATTTGTCCGGGCTCAATGCCGTCATGACGACGAAAATCAGCACGGTCATGAAGACCAACTGAACGATGTTGTTTTCGCGGTTGATCAGGTTGCGTATGTCCAATGCGAACCTCATGGCCTTCCCCCGTCACACTTGGCGCTTGCGGTCGCGCCAGGCGGTCAACGCCGTCGCGATGACGATGACGATACCCACCACCACCCGTTGCCAAGTGGTATCGACTTTCATGATAATCAGACTGTTCTTGACCATGACGAGCATGAAGACGCCCAACATGGTGCCGAAGACGCTGCCGCGCCCGCCGAAGATACTGGCGCCGCCGAGGACGACCGCGGCGATCACGTCCAGCTCCAATCCCACGAAATCGCGGGGATTGGCCAGCCAGATCATGCCGCTGTGCAGCAGTCCGGCGAACCCCGCCAGCATGCCGGCAAAGCAATAGACGAAAAACGTCGTCTTGCGGATGTCGAAACCGATGCGGTTGGCCGCTTCCGGCGCTCCGCCCAGGGCATAGACGCTGCGCCCGATCATGGTATAGCGCAGGATCACATGCACCAGGATCGCCAGCCCGACGTAGATCAGAACCATCGCGGTCAGGCCGAAGTGGGTGCCGTCGACCTTGGTCATGCTGACGATTTCCGTCTTGGCGAAATCGATCAGCACGTCGGGCATCTTGTTGATGTTGATCATGCTGGTGCCGACAACGCCCAACAGAAAGCCACGGACCATGCTTCCGGTGCCCAGCGTCACGATCAGCGGTATCATTCGGAACTTGTAAACGAAGAACGCATTAAGGCAGCCGAACAGCAGGCCCATCGTTGCCGCGGCCGTGAACGGCAGGAAGACGCCGTCATGGCCGAAGTAAAGCATCCCCTTCACGGTCAGATACATCGCCGCGACCGCGAAGGCCGGGAACGAAACGTCGATGCCGCCCGAAATCATGACGATCAGGACGCCGAGCGCCATGATCCCGATGATCACATTGCTGCGCATCAGGCTGAACAGATTGTCGAGTTGCCAGAAGGCCGGATTGACCAACCCGATCACGATCATCGCAAAAAGGAGGATGGCCGCGATAATCACTTCCGATCGTCGAAACAGGGTCATCGCGGTGTCCTCACGTAAACGTCTTCAGCATGTCGCTGATCGCATGCTCGCAAATCGCCTCGCCTTCGAGTTTTTCGACGAAACGACCGCGGTGCATCAGGACGACACGATTGCAGTTCTGGGCGAGTTCGAGCACGTCGTCTGATATCATCAAAACGGCGAGTCCGCGGGACCGCGCCAATTCCCGGATCTTGTGATGGATTTCCGCTTTCGACCCGACGTCGACGCCGACCGTGGGACCGTTCAGGATCAACACCTTGGCATTTGTCAGAAGCCAACGGCCCAGAACCACGCGCTGTTGATTGCCGCCCGACAGTTCGCCGGAAATTTTTTCCGCCGACGGGGTCGCGATTTGCATCGCGTCGATCGTTTCCCCCGCCATCCGATCGCCCCGGGCGCCGTCGATGACCATCCATCTCGCTATGGAATCCAGAGATGTAGCCAGAATGTTCCGCTTGATCGACTGGGTCAGGAACAATCCCTCGCTCAGACGGTCCTCGGGAACGTAGGCGACGCCATGGCGGATGGCTTCCTGCACGCTCTTGGGCGCGACGCTTTCTCCATCGACCCTCATCGTTCCCGACGCCGACGGCAACATGCCGAACAACGCCAAGGCGAATTCCGTCCGACCCGATCCCAGCAGGCCGGAAAGTCCCACGATCTCGCCCGGATGTATCTTCAGGTTCAGGTCTTCGTAATGACCCGGCGACGTCAGGTTCTCGATTTCCAAACGTGGTGTCGGCATCACGCCATCGGGCGGCGACCACGTGAAGGTTTCGGAAACGATGTCCTGGCCCGTCATATGGCGGATCACCGCCGTTTCGTTGAAATCCGACGTCGGGCCTTCGACGACCTTCTTGCCGTTGCGGATGACCGTCAGCCGCTCGCTGATTTCCAGCATCTCGCGCATCTTGTGACTGACGAAGAGAACGGCGATTCCCTGGCTTTGGATGTCGCGGACGATGCGGAACAACGTCTCGACCTCTTTGCCAGTCAAGGCCGTGGTCGGCTCGTCCATAATGATCAGGCGCGCATCCGACATCAGCGCGCGCGCAATGGCCACCAGTTGCTTGCCCGATGTCGGCAGGGTCTCCAAATCGGCATCGAGATCGATATCGACACCCAAACGGTCCAGGGCGGTACGCGCGAGCGCGCGGATGGACCGCCAGTTGACGATCTTCCGTTTGGCCCGGAGTTCGTTGTTCAGCGCCAGGTTTTCGGCGACCGTCAGGTTTCCGAACAGTGAAAAGTCCTGATAGATGACCTGGATCGCGTGTCGCACGGATTCGATGGGCGTCAGGTGACGCACCGTCTTGCCGCCGATGACGATCTCGCCGCCATCCGGCTGGTACACCCCGGAGATGACCTTGATGAGGGTCGATTTTCCCGACCCGTTTTCTCCGGCGAGACAGTGGATCTCGCCCTTGTTGATGGTCAGGGATACATCGTCCAGGGCGCGCACCCCGGAAAACCGCTTCCCGATGTTGCGCAGTTCAATGAACGCTTCCGACATGATCGAACCAATCGGCAGACACGGAAATATCGAGGCAGGGCGAAACGGGGGCGCCGCACGCAACGCCCCCGAAGCCGGCAAAAACGCCTAGAAGTTATACTCGTCCATATTGGCCTTGGTCACGCCGACCCAACCCGCGCCGTAAAGCAGGTTGGACTTGCCTTCGACGGGCGTGATCAGGCTGGTATAGCCGGGCAGGCCCAGATCAAGGCCGGCCTTGATTTCCGCGTTCTTTTTCTCGAGAGCCATCACGGCCAGGATGTTCATGGCATACCCGGCGACGGCGGGATCCCAGAACTGAATGTACTGGATATCCTCGTTTTTCAGGTATTCACCAGCAACCGATACCAGACCGGTGCCGGAGAAGAACAACTTGTCCTTCAGGCCGCGTTCGGCAATCAGACGACCGGCGCCCGCGGACGTCGGCATGGGACCGCCCACGATACCCTTCAGGTCCGGATAGGTGGTCAGCACTTCCTTGAGCTTGTTGTAGTCGGTATTGGCGTCGTCGTAGGTTTCGAGACGTTCGGTCGCCAATTCCATCTTCGGGAAATGCTTTTTCTGATAGGCGATAGCGCCGTCGATCCACTCGTTCTGGGACTTCGACGTCAGGCTGCCGACGGTGGCCGCATACTTGCCTTCGCCGCCCATGTAACCGCCCAGGACTTCCATCAGCTTGGCGCCGTAGGCCAAGTTGTCGAACGCTTCCAGAACGTAGTCGGCATTCTTGATATTCGAAGCTTCGTGCGCGATCACGACGATGCCTCGATCACGGGCTTTCTTGAGCACGGGTTCGACGGCTTCGACCGAGAACGGAACGACGGTAATGGCGTCGACCCCTTGCGCGATCAGGTTCTCGATCAACTGAACCTGCGCGGCGGCATCGGCTTGGCTGGGACCGACCATCCAGGTATCGTGTCCGGTTTCGGAGCCGAACTGCTTGACGCCGTCACGCATGCGGTCGAACCACGCGATGCCGTCGACCTTGACGACCGTGGCAATCGAATATTCCTTGCCCGTGGCATCCTTGAGGATGTCCTTGCGGACCTTCGACGTGTCGACGGGGCCGTCGCCCGCCAGCGCGGGACCGGCGACCAACGCCGCGGCGAGAAAGATCGAGGAAACGAGCGATTTCATCTTGGTCCTCCTTCAAAGGTTGTTTACTTAACGTCGTTGCCGCCTTTTGGCGGTTGGCTTCACACGGCGTCCGGCGAACGATGTTTCGCCGTCGCGACGCCTGAAATCCCGGTTACTCCGAAACGATGGCGATGCTGGCGCTGGCGCCGATCCGCGACGCCCCGGCGTTGATCATGCGAACCGCATCCGCATAGGTACGCACACCGCCCGATGCCTTGACTCCCATGGCGTCGCCGACTGTCTTCCGCATCAGGGACACATCGTAGGCCGTTGCCCCGCCGCCCATGAATCCGGTCGAAGTCTTGACGAAATCGGCCCCCGCTTCCTGCGCCAAGCGGCAGGCCGCGACTTTTTCGTCGTCGCCAAGCAGACATGTTTCGATGATCACTTTCAGGACCACGTTCCCACAGGCGCGTTTGACCGTCTCGATATCCTCGCGCACCGCATCGTTGTCCTTGGCTTTCAGAAGGCCGACCGGAATCACCATGTCGACTTCCTGCGCGCCGTGCGCAATCACCCAGCGGGCTTCCGCCGCCTTCAATTCGGTCGGGATCGCGCCCAGCGGAAACCCGATCACCGAACACGTCAGCACCGCGCTGCCGGAAAGCGCCGCGGCGACCTGTGGAACGTAGACCGGATTGACGCAGACGGAGCAGAATCCGTATTTCAGCGCTTCGTCGCAGACGCGCGCGACTGCTTCAGGCCCGGCGTCCGGCGCAAGGACGGTGTGATCGATGTAGGGTGCGATATCGGCGGGTTTCAAAGCGACCGGATGGGACGACATGGACGAAAAACTCCTTCGGCACCACGGCCGTTTTTGTTAGTTTTATAACATTATCTGAAAGGATGTTTTCATATTGACGCTTTAAGTGTCAACATGAAATCATATGCACGTTCGAAATTTTACCGCGTCGTTCGCCGCGTGATCCCGTAGCCGTTTTGCGTTATTAGGAACGGGAAATGACGTATCCGCTTGTTCATGCGTACCGCGCTGCATGCTGCGGAACTTCACGGCGCGAAACGTCCGGGATAGAAGAACCAGGAACGCAAACGGACTTCGGATGCATAATCAACGGCTCGATCGACTCGGAATATTGGCCGGCGCCCTGGAAGCCGGAGGTTCCCTGCACCTCAAGGAAGCCGCCTCGATGCTTGGCGTATCGGAAATGACCGTCCGGCGCGACATCGCCTCGAGTGCTGGCCGCTTCACCTACCTTGGCGGACACATCGTCAGCGCGGCGGAGACGTTGGGCGGCATGGGCTATTTTTTCGACAAGGAAGTCGCCACGAACACCGACGCCAAGCGCGCGGCCTGCCGCGCCGCCCTGACCCTGGTCGAGGACGGCGACACCATATTCATCGACTGCGGCACCACCCTGCCGCATCTGGTCAGCGCGATTCCCTCGTCCCAATCCCTGACCGTGGTGTGTTACGCCATGAACATCGCCGAAATCGTGTGCAAGAAGCCCAACCTGAAGGTGGTCGTGTTGGGTGGGATGTACTATCCGTCGTCGGCATCGTTCGGCAGCCACGAAGCGGTGGAAATGCTGCGCAAGATCGGCATCAACAAGGCGTTCCTGTCGGCTGGCGGCATTCACGAGAAAAACGGAGTCAGCTGTTCGAATTTCCATGAAGTGGAAATCAAGCAAGCAGCCATGGCCCGCGCAGTACAAAAGATCGTAGTCGTCGATTCGACCAAGTTCGGAAAAGTCAAACCGGCCTATTTTGCCTCGCTTGATGAAATCGACGCCATCGTCACCGATTCGGGTTTGGCGGACACACACCGCGACACGCTGTCCAAGACCGGAATCGCGCTCCACCAGCCTTGACGGCACCCCCTCGCCCAAAACGATAACGACCGGCCGGAACGACATCGGGTTCCGCCGGAGGTTTCTTCAACCCCAATGATGAACAGCCATCGGTTATGCAAGTCATTTAAGTTCAGCATATCTGCACACGTGTTCATCATTCATAGCATGTCCACTAGAATACATCAGTATTTTTGAGCGTGTTGAACCGCACACGTTTTTGTATTAGATTCCGAATTCGTCGTTCGGAGGGCAAAAAACCCTCGTGTCGTCATCGCCTTTTCAAGCCGATTCGGCACTCGTCGATCAAAAATGTGGAGGAGACAATGTACCGTATCACGCGCCCGGGGCGGGTTTTGGGCCGCCGCGACTTTCTGAAGCAATCCCTGGTCACCACGGCAGTGACGGCAACCGCCGCGACCACCATGCCCTTTGCCGTTCATGCCAAAGACAAGTACGTCTTTCGCATGGCTCATGCGGAAGCCATCGGAACGCCAATCACCCAGGCCTTCGAAGCCTGGGGCAAAATCCTGAACGAGCGTAGCGGCGGTCGCATCGAAGCGCAGCACTACCCGGCCGGCCAGCTTGGCAACTACACCCAGTTGATTGAAGGAAGCCGGATCGGAACCATCCAGGCGACGGCCGGCGGCCCCGACACCGAAGAAGCCGTTGCGCCTGAAATAGCGGTGACCGGCGGCGCGCCCGGCTTCATCTACAAGGATGAAGCCCACGTCGACCGCGTTCTTCAAGGTCCGATCGGCGAAGAAGTGTCTCGGATCGCGCGCGAGAAGACCGGAGTCGACTTCGTCGCCTGGGCCGAAGTCGGCTTCCGCCATCTCCTTTCCAAGCGCAAGGTGGTCGCGGTGGAAGACCTTGCCGGTCTGAAGATCCGAGTGCCGGAACTGAAGATCTGGGTAGGTTTCTGGAAAAAGCTGGGCGCCAACCCGACGCCGCTTCCCTACGCCGAGCAATATGTCGCCTTGTCGACCGGCATTATCGATGCGCTCGAAGCGGATTACTTCTCGATCCGCGGCTTCAAATGGTACGAACAGGCCAAGAACCTGACCCTCACCTACCACTGGTTCCTTCCCAAGGCCGTTCGTGTGAACGCGAAATGGTTGGACGATTTGCCGCCGGATCTTTCCCAGTTGATTCGCGATACCGCCAAGGAAGTCTTCGCCGAACAACGTCAGCAGAACCGGCAGAAAACGGAAAAGGCGCTGGACGACCTCAAGGCGGCCGGCGTCCAAGTCTATCCGGTCGAAAAACCGGAAGCTTGGCTGGCCCGGGCCAACGACGTGTTCAAGGAATACGGCGATGCCCATCCCGCGGCCAAGGTCATGATCGAAAAGATCATGGCGCTTCGCGACGCATAGCCGCAATCGGGGCGGAGCCGAACTCCGCCCCGTTTTCCCGCCGATCTCTCGTCATAGTGTGGGGCTGCTCATGCCTAGCGATTCCCAACCGTCCGGTCCCGAGTCCGTTGCCGGGGGCGGACGCAATTCGACTTTTCCGGTGTTGTGGCGCGGCTTCGATATGACACTCGAAGCGGTTTGCCTTTTCCTGATCGTGGCCATGGTCGGCATCGCGCTGACGCAGGTCTTCTTTCGCTATGTCCTCAACGCGTCCCTGATCTGGCCGGAGGAACTCGCGCGTTGGGCCTTCGTGTGGGCGGTGTTTCTGGGCATGGCGGTCAACGTCGGCCAGGGATCCCATATCGCCATCGATTTCTTTGCAAACCGACTCGGCCCCAGATGGCGCACCTGGCAGAGAATGGCGATCCGGGCGATTGTTGCGACCGTCAGCATCGCTCTGATCATCCACGGCCTGGATCTGGTTTCCAGATCGAGCTACGTCTCGCCGGCCATGGAATGGCCGTTCGTCTATCTTTACCTGGCGATCCCGACGGGTTCCGCCTTGAATCTGCTTTACCTGATGCGCCGTACCGAACCCACGGACCCCTTCCGATTTGCCGGAGCAGCGGCATGCGGTATCGGTGTCTTGCTCTATCTCGGTCTCACCTACCTGGGCGACGCGCTGTTTGGCGAATTGTCGACGACGACGACCCTGGTCACCACCGCAGTCATACTGATCGTGTGCGGGGTTCCGGTGGCCTTTGGACTTGCCTTCGGAGCCTTCGCAGCCTTCGTGCCCCAGGGCGATCTCATGTTATTGACCCTGACGCAGAACATGACGTCGGCACTCGATTCCTTCACCCTTCTCGCCATTCCCTTCTTTATCCTTGCGGCCGGCATCATGAACGTCGGCGGCATCACCGAACGCCTGATCCGGTTGGCGACCCTGCTGGTCGGCCACCTGCGCGGCGGCCTGGGACAGGCGAACGTTCTTACCAACACCATGATGGCGGGACTTTCGGGTTCCTCCATGGCCGATGCCGCCGCCATCACCAAGGCGATGGTTCCGGGGATGGAGGCACGCGGCTATCCGCGCGCTTTCGGATGCGCCCTGACCAGTTCCGCAGGCGTGCTCGCCAACCTTGTCCCGCCCAGCCTGGGGCTGATCGTCTACGGCGCGCTCGCTTCGGTTTCGGTCGGTGCTCTTTTCGTGGCCACCATCGTTCCCGGACTCGTGGTCGCGGCATCTTTGGCGCTCGTCGTCTACATCATGTCGCTTGTACGCGGTTACGGACGCGATACCGAAAAGGCCTCTTCTGGGGAAAAATGGCGGGCATTCGCACAGGCCCTGCCCGCCCTGACCCTGCCCATCGTCATCGTGGGTGGCGTCCGCCTCGGCGTCGTCACCGCGACGGAAGCGGGCGCGGTCGCCGTCGTCTACTCCTTGTTGTGCGGATTTCTGTTCTATCGCCAGATCACCGGACGGGGGCTGCTTCAGACGCTGCGCGAAGGTCTCTATGACACCGTCGCCGTCATGGTCATCATCGCCGCCGCATCGCCGTTCGCCTGGGTGATGGTCACCGGTCAGGTCCCCCAAAAGATCGCCACCGAACTCGGCGATCTCGCCTCGAGCCCCGTGCTTCTGCTGGTTTTGCTCAACATCTTCCTTCTGGTCACCGGGCTGATCATGGAAATGATCGCCGCAATGGTGATCCTGGTGCCGATCTTCATCCCGATCATCACCCTGGCTGGTATCGATCCCGTCCATTTCGGGATCGTGATCGTCATCAACCTCGTCATCGGCGCATTGACGCCGCCGCTCGGGATGCTCGTCTTCACGACGGCCCGGGTGGGGCAGGCCGACGTGGTGGATGTCTTCCGCGCCGTCGTCCCCTTCCTCGTCGGATTGTTGCTCGCGCTGGCGCTTATCACCTACGTGCCGGCGTTGAGCCTGACGCTGCCCAAACTCATCGGAAACTAAGCGGAGGTTCACCATGAACAACTCCACCAATTCCGGCTTCAGTTTCGAAAGCGACTCCATCGACCTGCCGCCCGGCGCCTGGGCAAAGGCCCATCGCCGGACCCTACGGCGTAACGGCCGAGAACTGTTGGCCGTAACCCAGGGCGCTTTACGCTCCTACCTGTATCCCGTCTACACCCCCAAAGGCTTCGCCGTAACGACCGAGAGCCCAGCCGACCATCCGCACCATGATTCGGTGTGGGTTGCATCGGACCACGTCCATGCCCTGGTCGACGTCGGCGGGGGCCGCCACGAAGAATACACGTACAACTTCTACGTCAACGACGTCTTCCAGGGGCGAGCACCCGGCCGAATCGTGGAAACCTCGATTATGGGCCATGCGATCGGCGCCGACGTCTTCAGGATCGAGCAGAACTTGGAATGGCGCGGCCCGGTGGAGTGGGCCGCCGCAGCCGGCCGCGTGATCGCCCGGGAAACGCGCACCACCGACATCCGGGTCGCGGACTCCCATCACCTGATCGACATCCGATCCAACTTCGCGCCCGCCCAATGGGACATCCTGCTGGCCGCCACCCGACATTCCTATTTCAACGTCCGCGTAGCCGAATCCATGCGGGTCACCCATGGCGGCCGCTTGATCGACGCCGACGGCCACGAGGGCGGTGACACCATCACCGCCGCCACCGCGCCATGGGTGGACTATTCCGGCCCGGTCGGAGGCGGGCATGTCGCTGGCATTACGATGGTCGCGCGCGAGGGCTTCGGCGACAAGGCTTGGTTCGCGACCGATTGGGGCATGGTGACATTGCAACCTTTCCGCCGCGAAGGGCGTCGTATCCGTCATGGCGAATCCCTGGATCTTTCGGCGCGACTGATCGTTCACGACGGCCCGGCCCCCGCCGATATCAATAGGTTGGCTTCCGCCCCGGCGATCGCAGACGCAACCTGATCGACATGCGCCGGGCAACGGACGACAGAACATATACGGAGAAAGCACCATGAAAATCGCACGCTATGAAGTGGAGGGACAGGTCCGTTACGGAATCCTCGAGCGTGATATCCTGAAACGGCTCGCCGGATCCCCGTTCGACGGCCTGGAAACCACGTCAACCGTCGACCGCTTGGCGGACGTCCGCCTATTGGCTCCGGTCGAATCGCCGCGCATTTTCGGCGTCGGCCTGAACTACAAGGCCCACATCGCCGAAATGAAGCACACGGCACCGACCATCCCGATGCTGTTCATGAAGCCGACGACGGCGGCCATCGGACCCGAGGAAGCCATCGTTTATCCCCGCGAAGGCCAGGAAGTCCACTTCGAGGGTGAACTCGCAGCCGTCATCGGACGCAAGGTGCGCCGCGTGTCGGAGGCCGAGGCCCTGGACTGCGTGCTCGGCTACACATGTGCCGACGACGTGAGCGAACGTCCGATTCAGTTCAAGGAAATGTCCGTCGGCTGTCTGCTGATCGGCAAAGCCTTCGACACCTTCTGTCCGCTGGGTCCGGTCATCGCCACCGATCTGAACCCCGCCGATCTCGAACTTCGCGCACGCGTCAACGGCACCGAACGCCAGAACACCAATACCTCGGACTTGCTGTTTCCCGTGGCCCAACTCGTTTCGTACCTCAGCCAGGCGATCACGCTGCAGCCCGGCGACGTCATCATTACCGGCACCCCTGCCGGTGTCGGGCCAATCAAGCCGGGGGATGTGGTGGAAATCGACATCGAGGGAATCGGCTCTCTGAGAAACCCCGTAGTTGCCGAGGACTGACCATGCCGCCGACAACCCCGTCGACACCGGATGCCTCGCGGGACGACGTATTGGCCGCGATCCGCCGCCTCGGTCTCTGCGGACCGGACGACCACCCCCGCGCGGAGCGCCTGACGGGCGGCGTGTCATCCGATATCTGGCGGATCGATCTCGAAACGGGACCGGTCTGCATCAAGCGGGCGCTTGCCAAGCTTAAGGTTGCAGCGGATTGGCGCGCTCCCGTTGAACGGAACGCCTTCGAAGCCGACTGGATGCGAACGGTCGCCATGATCGAGCCGTCCGCCGCTCCGGCATTGCTGGCCGAGGACCGGTCGGCCGGTCTGTTCGTCATGCGGTTTCTCGATCCGGAAGACCACCCGTTATGGAAGGCGCAATTGCACGATGGTCATGCCGATCCCGAAGTCGCGGCAACGGTGGGGCGGCGGCTGGGCCGAATCCATGCCGCTACCGCCGGCAAAACCGATATCGCCACCCGATTTGCCACCGATCACATTTTCAGCCCGATCCGGCTGGAGCCCTATCTCCTGGCCACGGCCCGCGCCCACCCCGACCGTGCTGCCGCACTGGAAGCCCTGGCGGAAACCACGGCCAAGACCCATCGCTGCCTGGTTCACGGCGACATCAGCCCAAAGAACATTTTGATCGGCCCCGCCGGGCCGGTCTTTCTCGACGCCGAGTGCGCGTGGTACGGAGATCCGGCGTTCGATATCGCCTTCTGCCTCAATCATTTGCTGCTCAAATGCCTCTGGACTCCGAAGGCCGCGCCGGGATTTCTCGCCTGCTTCAGATCGTTGGCGAACGCCTATCGGAAAGCCGTCGATTGGGAACCCGCCGCCGATCTTGAATGCCGCGCCGCACGTTTGCTGCCGGGGCTGTTGCTGGCACGCGTCGACGGCAAATCGCCGGTCGAGTATCTGACCGACGATCAAGACAAGGAACGTGTCCGTCGCGTTGCACGGGCATTGCTCGCGGCCCCTGTGGGCGAATTGGCGGCGGTCCGCGCGGCATGGCAAAAGGAGCTTGAGAGAGAGTGACGACAATTGCGAAAGTGCATGGGCGCCGGGTATGGGATTCCCGTGGCCACCCGACCGTGGAAGCCGAAATCACGCTCCGCGACGGAACCGTCGGCCGCGCCATTGCGCCCGCCGGTGCCTCGCGCGGCAGTGCCGAGGCCATCGACCTTCGGGACGGAGGCACCCGATTCGGAGGCTTCGGTGTCGACGGCGCGGTCGCCAGCGTCAACGGCGCCATCTCCGATGCCCTGGTTGGCCTGGACGCGACGGATCAACGTGCCGTCGATTCCGTTCTGGTCGATCTGGACGGCACGCCCGACAAGGGGCGGCTCGGCGGCAACGCCTTGATTGCCGTTTCCATGGCTGTGGCCCACGTCGCCGCCGCGTCGGTGGGAATGCCTTTGTGGCGACACCTGCTGGGCGACGAACCGGGCATCCTGCCTTTGCCGGAAATCCAGATCTTCGGAGGCGGCGCCCACGCGCGGTCGCGGATCGACATCCAGGATTACATGATCGTCGCCCCCGCCGCCGGCAGTTTCAACGAAGCCATCGAATGGACCGCCGAGGTTTACCGAGCGGCCGGCGAAATCATGCGCGAGGCGGAAAAGCTGCAAGGACTGGCCGACGAAGGCGGCTATTGGCCGGTTTTCGCGACCAACGAAGAAGGTCTGGAGTTTCTGGTCCGCGCAATCGAGCGCGCCGGTTTCGTGCCTGGCGAACAGATTGCGATCACGCTGGATATCGCCGCGTCCGAATTCGGGCAAGGAGGCTCCTACCGCCTGGCACTCGAAGACCGGACCCTGGATTCAGACGGTTTTGCCGAAGTGTTGCTTGGATGGTTGGACCGATATCCCATCGTTTCGGTCGAGGATCCGATGTCCGAGGACGACGAGACCGGCATGATCCGGTTCACCGACGCCGTCCGCGATCGCGTTCAGGTGGTCGGTGACGATTACGTGGTCACCCAGGCTGCACACATCCGAAACGCCGCCGCCACGGGCGCCTGCAATACGGCGTTGATCAAGCCGAATCAGGTTGGAACATTGACCGAAACCCGCGAAGCCCTCGCCGCAGCGCGAGACGCTGGTTGGAGCACCATCGTGTCGGCCCGCTCCGGCGAAACCGAAGACGTCACCGTCGCGCACCTCGCCGTCGGCTGGGGAGCCGGGCAACTCAAGGTCGGGTCGTTCGCGCGATCGGAGCGGATGGCGAAATGGAACGAATGCCTGAGGATCGAGGAAGCCTTGGCGGCAAAGGGACGGTTTGCGGGCTGGGAACCCTTGCGGTCCTGCCTTCGCCAAGCGTGACACAGCAACGGGCAACCGTTTGGTTTAGTTATAAAAAGGAGAAATTGTCGTGACGGAGCGAAGCCTTAAGATCGTCATGAACGGCGTTACCGGCCGCATGGGGATGAATCAGCACCTGATCCGGTCGATCCTGGCCATTCGTAACGACGGCGGACTGCCGCTGTCCGACGGCACGCGCGTGGTCCCCGAACCGATCCTGGTTGGACGCGACGCCGAGAAACTGAAGGCGCTAGCGGAAGCGCACGATGTCGCACAATGGACCACCGACCTCGACGGCGCTTTGCGAGACGACGACGCTCCCATCTACTTCGACGGCGGATCCACCCTGCAACGCGCCGACAATCTCAAAAAGGCCATAGCCGCCGGCAAGCATGTGTATTGCGAAAAACCGACTTCGTCGAGTTACGACCAAGCCTTGGAAGTCTATCTTCTGGCGGCGGCCAAGGGATGCAAAAGCGGCGTCGTGCACGACAAACTGTGGGCGCCGGGAATGCGGAAGTT
The DNA here is from genome assembly GCA_963675465.2 of Rhodospirillales bacterium. GTDB lineage: Bacteria > Pseudomonadota > Alphaproteobacteria > Rhodospirillales > Shumkoniaceae > JAHDSF01. The sequence continues at coordinate 174,140 of CAXXVY010000019.1, read as the reverse complement.
GCGGATGCTCCTGGAGTCCGGATTTTTCGGCCGCGTGCTGTCGGTCCGGATCGAAGGCTGCTACTGGGTGTTCGAGGGCGACCTCGTCCCGTCACAGCGGCCGTCCTGGAACTACCGCAAGGAAGACGGCGGCAGCATGATCCTGGATATGATGCCGCACTACCAGTACATGATCGAGCTGTTCGGCACCATCAAGCGGGTCGTGTGCCTAGGCGCCACCCACATTCCTCAACGTTGGGACGAAAACGGCCGGCCGTTCGACGCGACCGCCGACGACGCCAACTACGCGATCGCCGAACTGGACAACGGCGTCGTTGTTCCCATCAACAGTTCCTGGTGTTTTCGGGTCAGCCGTGACGATATCATTACGGTCCTTGTCGACGGAACCGAAGGCTCCGCCGTCGCCGATCTTCGAAAATGCCGCGTCCAACGCCGCGAGACGACTCCCCGGGCACAATGGAGTCTGGACATTGCGGACCCCATCGATTATGCGGCCGCATGGCAGGAGGTTCCGGATCAGGAACCCTACAAGAACGCGTTCAGGGCTCAATGGGAACTGTTCATCCGTCATGTTCTCGAGGACAAGCCATTTCCCTGGACTCTGCTGTCCGGCGCGAAGGGCGTTCAGTTCGCAGAACTGGCAGCCCAAAGCTGGCATGAGGGCTGTTGGAAGACGATCAAGGAACCGAGCGCGTGACAATGGCTCGAATCGCTGAAACGCAGGGCGTCGTCGTTGGACGCCCCCGGATGGAACGGGGATGGAAGACCGCGTAACGATCAAGGATATTGCCGCCAAGCTCGGCATCTCTCACGCGACGGTGTCCCGGGCTCTTTCGGGACACCCCCACGTCAGTTCGCAATTGCGCGAACGCGTTCGGGCCACTGTCGCCGAACTTGGCTACGTTCCCAATTGGGGGGCGCAGATCATGCGCGGTCAACTCAGCGGCCTTCTGGGGTTGGTTGTTCCGGACGTTGAGAACGATTTCTATGCCACTGTCGCCAAGGCGATGGCCGAAAGTGCCTACGAAGCCGGCCACCAGCTGGTTCTGGCGATCACCGGCGACGACCCCGACAGCGAACTGCGCCATGTAAGGGAACTGTCCAAATCACGAGTCGGCGGAATCGTCGTCGTCCCCGGCCGCGCCCTTCGCCGAGAAACCGCCACCTTGCTGACCCCGACACCCGTGGTGCAGATCATTCGCCGCACGCCGTTGCTGCACGCCGACTGGATGGGAATCGATGACGAAAACGGACTCGCCGAGTCCTCCGGTCATCTGGCTGGTCTGGGTCACACGAAGATCGCCTACATCGGCGGTGAGGAGACGTTGAGTACCGGCCGTGCCCGCCGTGACGGCTTTGTCCTCGGCCTACGGAAAGCCGGTATCGAACCCGATCCGGCCCTGATCGCCTTGGGACCGCCCCGCGCCGTTTTCGCACGCGAGGCTCTGCGGCGCCTATGGCGGGAGAGCAAGGCTCCGACCGCCCTGGTCGTCGGCGGCGGGCGTCTAACACTCGGAGCCCTGCAGGCGATCGACGATCTCGATCTCGCTGTCCCCCGCGACTTGTCGCTGGTCGGTTTTGGCGATCCGCCATGGTGCCGCTGGTACGGTTCGGGACTGACCACTCTGATGCTGCCGGTCCGCGACATCGCTTTCGCGGCCGCAGCTCTGCTTTTACGCCGGGTGCGGGAGCAAAGAAGCAAAGGCCATGAACCCGGTCCGCCGGCGGAAGCGACCTTCCCGCCGACCTTGGTCGTTCGCGGCAGCACCGCGCCGTTAGGGCGAAGCCGACCCCTTTGACGGCAAAGCCGTCAACGATTTCAGCTCGGCATCGCCTCGACGAATTTCACCATCGATTCAAGAATCAGCGTGGTCGAAATCGCACCCGGATCCCGATGTCCGACCGACCGTTCGCCAAGGCTTCTCGCCTTTCCGGTGGTGGCGATCATATCCGTTGTCGCTTCGGTCCCCGCTTGCGCGGCCGCGACGGCGGCGGTCAGCGCATCGGACAGCGACCCTCCCTTGGCGGCAGCAGCGGCGTCCGATGCCGGACCCAAGGCATCGAGCATCGTCTTGTCACCGGGTTTAGCACCACCACGGGCCTGAATCGCGGTGAAGCCTTCGGCAAGCATGATCGCCAGACTTTCCGCATCCAGGCTGTTCCGCCCCGCGAGCGTCTTCGCGCTCGCGCGAAACAGAGTGCCGAACACCGCCCCCGCCGCGCCGCCGATGGAACTCAGAAGCGTCATCCCCACCGCTTTAAGAAGGGAATCGAGCGTTTCGAACGTCTCCGTCTCGAGCTTGGCCTGAACGGCTTCGAAACCGCGCGCCATGCCGATGCCGTGATCGCCATCGCCGATTTCCTGATCGGCCTTGGTCAAACGGTCCTTGGCGGCAATCATGTCGGCCGCGACGGCAAGAAACATCGAACGGGCGTCGTCTATGGAAAGAGCCTGGGTCATATTGCCGGACCTTATCTGCGGGTATAACCGATGGATTCACACGGCATGTCGAAATAAGTCTTCAGCTCATCATCGAGTTTCATCAGGGAAATCGAAAATCCCTGCATTTCCTGACATGTGAGATACGGCCCGACCTCGGTTCGATAGACGTTGATTCCGCGTTCGCTCAGCATCGGCCGCAGGCGGCGGTTGACGATCAGCATTTCCATCATGGTCGTGGCGCCGAGACTGTTCAGAAGCAGGGCAACGTCGTCGCCCGTCTCGAAGATGCCTTCGGCCAGCAGCGTTTCCATCATCACATCGGTGATTTCGTCGGCAGTCATGATCTTGGTGCGCCGTACGCCGGGTTCGCCGTGTGCGCCCATACCGATTTCAATTTCGTCGTCGCCCAGTTGGAACGTGGGCTCCCCGGTTTCGGGAATCGACCCGGCGGAAACCGCGACCCCCATGGATCGCGTGTTGTCGCGCGCCTTTTCCGTCACCCGAACGCAGTCGTCCAACGTCTTCAGTGTCGCGCACGCCGCGCCCGCGACCTTGATGATGAAGACGTCACCCGCGATCCCCCGCCGGTCGTACATGCGTTCCGTCGGAACGGCAGCCACGTCGTCGAAAATGCGCACGGTGCGAACGTCGATTCCTTCGTCCTCGCACATCTCCATGGCGATATCGAAGTTCATGTTGTCGCCGGCATAGTTGTTGTAGAGGAACATGACGCCGTTGCCCCGGTTGATCGCTTTGGCGACCTCGAGAACCAGATCCGGCGCCGGCGCCGCAAAAAAGTTGCCGCAGGGCGCACCGTCGGCCAGATTTTCGCCGACGTATCCATGAAACATCGGCTCGTGGCCGCTGCCGCCTCCGATCAGCAGGGCGACTTTGCCGTCAGCGATCTCCGGGCGCACGATGCCGTTGAGCGTGCCGAGGCGTTTCATCGTTCCGTTGCTCGCCAGAACCATGCCGTCGATCATTTCGGTAACGACTTTTTTCGGATCGTTGATGACCTTCTTGGTACTCGCCATTTCTGCTTCCTCCGCTGAAAATCATGGGCGCCGGAGTCGGAGCCGTCATTCCTCGATTGTTGGACGCGCCGGGATGTGATCGACGATGTTGAAAATGATCACGCCCGCCAGGATAACGGGAAACCCGTAGGTGTAAACGGTCATGCTGAAGGGTTGGATCATCATCAGCAGACCGCCAAAGATGAGAACCGATACCGCCTTGTAAAGAAATACTTTTATTTCCCGGCTGAACATTTTCTTTTCCTCCTACGCCGGCGCGGCGCCGTTGAGGCGCGCTCCCGTCGCACGGTTGAAGACAAAGACCTTTTCCGGCGCGAATCCGAACCAGCAATCGTCGCCCTGTCGGCCCTTGAAATCCAACGCGACGACGCGCCGGAACGCAATATCCCCGACCTGGACTTGAATCGCCCGGTCGGTTCCCCGGAAATCGGTCGCGTAGATCACGCCCTTCTGCATACCTTCGCGCGCCGACAGGGAAATCTCGACGTCCTCGGGCCACACCCCCAGCGTGATCGCCGCATGGCTCGGTATCGCCGACGCGTTGAGCCGTTCCGCCGGCAATCCGAGTTCATGGTTTTCCAGGACGACCCGGCCGTTTTCCCGCCGCGCGGGAAAGAAAGCCATGGACGGGCTACCGAGCAGTTCCCCCACGACCCGATGGTTCGGATTGTCGAACAACTCCGGCAGCGGCCCCGTCTGATAGACCTTGCCGTCACTGATGATGCCGACCCGGTCGGCGATCGCCGCCGCCCCATGGTAGTCGTGGGTCGCGTACAGGATCGTCGAACCGTGGCGTTCATGGAGTTGCCGCAATTCGACCCGCAACTCCTCGCGCAGTTTGAGATCCAGAGCGCTCAGGGGTTCGTCGAGCAGGAACAGCACCGGTCGGCGCACCATGGCGCGCGCCACCGCGACGCGTTGCTTTTCGCCGCCCGACAAGGTCTCCACGTCGCGATCGAGGAGATGCCCGATATGAAGGTCCTGCGAAACGCGGGCTATCCGGCGGTCGATTTCGACTTCATCTTCCCGATACAGATCAGAGCGCAAGGCAAAGGCGATATTGTCGCGCACGGGCAGAACCGGGATAAGGTTCAAACCTTCGAACACCATGGCCATGTCGCGCTCCATGGGGTTCAGGCGGGTAATGTCCCTGCCCTTCAACGTCACGCTTCCGCCATCCACTTTTTCCAGACCGGCGACGACATGCAATGTCGTAGTCTTTCCGGCCCCCGTCGGCCCCAGAAGAACGAACACTTCCCCTTCACGAACGTCGAGGTCGACCCCCGCCAACGCAGTCTTTCCGCCGAAGTTTTTCTTGATGCCTCTTAGCTCAAGCATGTTTCTAGCCCCGCGCCTTTCTTGGGGTGACGAGGCGTTCGCCGGTCGCCTTGTCAAACAGGTGGATTCGATCGAGCGGGAAGCGGATTTGCGCGTCCGCCGTCTTGCCGTTCCCGGTCAGATCCATTCCCTTCAAAACGATATCGTCGATGCGGAAATCGAAGAAGTGCTCCCGGCCGACGGCATAGGAATCGAGGACTTCGGCCTTGAACGCCCCTTCCCGTTCGCCACCGCTTTCGAGAACCACATCCTGTGGTCGGATGCCCAGCCGGACCGCGCCGCCAACGCTTTCGCGAACTCCGGCGAAACGGTCGCCCGGAACGGCGACGCGAATCTCAGCCGTACCCAACAGAAGGGCATTTTCCTCGATCCGGGCGTCGATGAAATTCATGCCCGGCGAGCCGATGAAGAACCCGGCGAACTCGTTCACCGGCCTTTCGTAAATGTCCGCCGGTGATCCGATCTGCACGATCCGCCCATCGCGCATCAACGCGACCCGGTCGGCCAGCGACATCGCCTCCCGCTGGTCGTGGGTGACATAAATGGTGGTGAACCCGAGCTGCTTTTGCAGGTGGCCCAATTCCCAGCGCATTTCCTCGCGAAACCGCTCGTCGATCGCCGAAAGCGGTTCATCGAGAAGCAGCACGTTCGGTTCGCGCACCACCGCGCGCGCCAACGCGACCTTCTGTTTCGCGCCGGGCGGCAAACTCAGGGGATAGCGCTTCATCATGTCGCCCATGGAAAACACTTCGGCGATCCAGTCCAGCTTCTCTCGAATTTTGGCTTTGGCCATGCCGCGCGCGCGCAACGGAAAGGCGATGTTGTCGGCCACACGCAAATGCGGATACAGGGTCACGAACTGGAACACCATGGCGATGTTGCGTTCGGAAGGCGGCATGTCGTTGACCCGCTTGCCGTCGAATTCGATGCTGCCGGAAGACCCGTGCTCGAGACCCGCGACGCAACGCAGCGTCGTCGTTTTCCCGCAGCCGGACGGGCCCAGGAAAACCACCATCTCCCCGTCTTTGATGGTCATGGAGACATCGTCCACTGCGGTAAAATCGCCAAAGCGGACGACCAGGTTTTTTATGTCGACCCGTGCCATTTTCCGGCTCCCCCTATTTGCGCTCGGCCAGGGCCGTCAGATAGCGGACGAAGATGAGCGACATCCCGATGATGATGATGAGAAGGATGACCGCAAGGGCCGAAGCTTCGCCCGTGTAGAAGTAGCTGAAAGCCGTCTTGCCCAGGGTGAACGACACCGTTTCGGTGCTCGAACCGGGCCCGCCGCCGGTCAGCGCAAAAAACAGGTCGTACTGCTTGAACGAGTCGATCAGACGCAGCAGCAACGCGATGAACAGGATCGGTGCGGACAGCGGCAACGTGATGTTGAAGAAGCGGAACAGTGCCGAGGCGCCGTCCACTTCGGCCGCCTCGTACATGGATTTCGGCACACCGCGAAATGCCGCCGTCGCCAGGAGAATGACGAACGGCGTCCAGATCCAGGTGTCGGTAATGACAACGGCCCAGAGCGCGTTGTCGGTGACCGCCAGCCAGTCGACCTTTGATCCGGTGACGAGCGAGATCAGGTAGTTGATCACCCCCCATTCCGAATTGAACATGTAACGCCACAGGAAACCGACCGCGATTGGGCACAACATCATCGGGATCATCAGAACGGTGAAGATGACGTCGCGGCCGCGGAAATCGCGTTGCAGGACGTAGGCGACACAGATGCCGAGGAGGAACTGAAGTCCGACGGTGAAGAACACGAACCGGCCGGTAAAGATGAACCGCGTCCAAAGATCGGGGTCGGTCAACAGGAAGGAGTAATTTTCGAGCCCTACCCACTCGGCGGGTTGCGCGCTACGCAGCACCGAAAACCGGTAGAAGCTGTTGCTGACCAGCGTCACGAACGGATAGGCGATCATGAACAACAGCAAAAGCAGGCACGGCATCAGGAACGTCAGGCAAAGCGCGCGATCCGACAGCGGCCTCTTGAACAGATTATAGAACATTTCCCCGCCTCCCTACGAACTCTTGCCCAGGACACCGAACGTCATGCCCATCAGCAGGTGGCGCCGGATAAGATAGAAGAAGATCACCACCGGAATGACCAGCACGACGCCGGCGGCGCAGATCTGCGTCCACTCGACCCCCGTCGCGCCCATCGCGGCGGATATCTTGACCGGCAGGGTCTTGGCCTGGGTGGTGGTGAGAATGGAAGCAAACGCGAATTCGTTCCAAGCGAAGATGAAGCAGAATCCGGCCGTGGCCGCGATGCCGCCCTTGACCATCGGCAACACGAGCTTACGGAATGCGTAGAGACGCGAGTAACCGTTCACCAGGGCGATGGCTTCGACCTCGCGCGGGACACCGTCGAAGAATCCCTTCATGATCCAGGTCGCCAGACCGACGTTGATGAACGTGTTGATGATGATGATGCCGAGTTGGGTGTCCGCGAGCCCCAATTCCGAAAACATGGTGTGAAAGAACACCATCATGGCGATCGGCGGTACCATCCGCGTCGACAGCACGAAGAACATGAAATCGCCCTTGCCCGGAAAATCGAACCGCGACGCCGCGTACCCGGCCAGTGTCCCCAGCAGAACGGCCAGGAAAGTGCCGGAAAACGCGCAAACGATACTGTTGATCAAGGCGTCGACGACGCCGATCGCGGCGGCGGTATTCTTGGCCGCCCCCATGCCGAACACGGCCTGGTAACCCGACCAGTCCGGCGTGAAGAAGATTTTCGGCGGCATGGTGAACAGATCCATCCGCCCCTTGATCGAGGAAATGAGCAGCCAGAACAACGGCCCCATGCTGTAGATCATGTAGAGTAGGATGAAGAGTACGGGGAGGAGCAGAACCGCTCTCGACGGTTTGTTCATGGTCGTCCCTCGGTCAATACATCGACACCGGGTTTCCCGTTCCCCTGTGCCGAGCGCGTGGGGGCGTGGGATCACCGTCGGGGACGGGGACGGCGTTGCCGCCCCCGTCGCGCCTTATCAGTTAAACGACAGCGGGGCGATGGCGTCCTGCCCGCACGGCGTGACGATCGTATCCGGAACGTCGGGAATGTCCTTGGTCCGTTCGATCTTGTAGCCGGCCCGGTTCAGAGTCCGCTCATGCTTCTTGACGGCATCGTCCAGGGCCTGCTTCACCGTCTTCTTGCCGGTGACGGCGTTGGAGACTTCTTCCTGCAACTGATCGAGCAGCACCGGGTATTCCGGCAGGTGCCAATAGTCGTTGGTGTACTGCAACGCCTCGGCGAAGTGCTTGTTGTAGGCGTTGAGTTCCTGCCACTTCGGATCGTCCAGCACCGCCTTCAGGCCGGTTTGGCAGACCTTGGCGTAGCGCATCTGCTGTTCGGGTTGGAAATACCACTCCATGAATTTGATCAAGGTGGGGATCTTCTTGGAGTAGGTGTTGATGCCCATGCCCTGGCCGCCGACGCTGAACTGACGGCGGAATTTGCCGTCGCGACCGACCGCGCCCGGCAGGTTGCCGAAAGCCGTGACGCCGGCATACTTGCTGACCTTGGGGTCGGCGTTCGACGAGTTGAAGTAGTACCACTGCATGGCCATCGCGAGTTGACCCTGCTGGAACGCGGCGTTCACTTCGTCCCAACCCCAGTTGCGCGATCCCGGAGGGCCGTACTCGAACATGTCGACGAAGAATTGAACACCGTCCACCGAGGCAGGCGAATTGAGGAAACCTTCAACCTCGTACGTCTTGGGATTGTAGAGTTCGCCGCCGAAAGACCACATGAAGCTGTTGGAAGCGGTGGTCACGAAGTCGTATTCGCGGCCGCCCATCTGACCCCACCCATAGAGCCCCTTGTCGGGACGGGTGAAAAATTCGGCGATATCCTTAGCCTTTTGATAGGTTTGCGGCGGTTCAAGGTCGTAGCCGTATTTGGCCTTGAAGGCTTCCTTTTCCTTCGGGTCCTCGAACAAGTCCTTGCGGTACATCAACCCGTAGGCGTCCTGATTCACCGGAAGGCCCCAGAACTTGCCCGATCCGTCGGGGTATTCGCCGTAGCGTGACAGCGACGCGGCGGGGAACAACGACGCATCGAGTATCGAAGATTGCTCGAACACCTTGTTGATCGAGTAGGCGTGGCCGGCCCCCGCGAATTCGGCCGTGGACTGGCTGTCCCACATCGCGAAATCGAAGCCATCGCCCTTGATCGCGAACTCGGATGCGATCTTGTTGTGCCATTCCGGGCCGTAGGGCACCAGGGCGGGCACGATCTTGACGTTCTTGTCGGGATAGTCCTTGGATATTTCAACGATGGCATCCGCGCACGTTCCCGCGTGCCAGACGAAAGTCAACGTCTCCTCTGAAAAAGCCGAGGTCGTCGGCAAGGAGGCCAGAACACCGGCGCTTACCGTCAGAGCGAGCAAGCTCGCAAACTTTCTAGGACTCAGCATCGACATTTACTCCCCTTGGTTGCCGACGGCATGGACACCGCCGATCGTGATTTCACGCACCCGCCCAGCATGCCCGCACCAAGCCATGCCGACAGACGGATGACGCCATTTTAAACTCACATAATGTCGCAATCATTCTAACAGAATATTGAACCATCTCATCACAAATTTTCACTATTTTTATGATTTATGTTATATTTTATGTTACCATTTAGTGGAATAACGATAACCTTCGAAATCGGCCTGAATCGGGAAAAATCTGTCGACGTCCGCCATATGCCGAGCAAAAACGGGCATTAGGGCCAAAGTTTACGCGAGTAGCGTCAGGCGCCTTCCAGCAGTTCGGAAACCATCGGGCGATGACAAGCGGTTGTGAAAAACGAATGTTTCGATTGGAAAGACATAACGACCGTGTTCGAGCCCGCTTCCGCCCCAAGGCGCGCGGGCACCGGCTTCGATGGTTCGGGTAATCGGGTGGACGGAATGGCACCTCGAAATCGGCGTCAGGACATCCTGCAATACGTAATGCAAAGCGGTTCGGTTTCGTTTGACGAATTGGCCGAACGGTTCAACGTCAGCCGCATGACCATTCATCGCGATCTGGATCACCTGGCCAAGGGCGGATTCCTGCGTAAGGATCGCGGCGTCGCGACGGCGGAAAGCTCCCTCCTGTTCGAAAGCAGCCTAGCCTACCGTCGCCAAGTCTCGGTGAGCGAAAAGAAATCCCTCGCCCGCGCGGCGACGTCGCTCGTGGAATCGGGGACCGTCATCATGATCGACGACAGTTCAACAAACCTGTTTTTGGCGGGCGAGATCAAGAACATAGATCCCCTCACGGTCGTCACGAATTCGTCCGCCGTCTGCGACGAACTCCGTGGATGCCCGAACATCCAACTCATCGCCACGGGCGGCGTCTACAGCGCCAACCATCAGGCGTGGTTCGGCATGCTGTGCGAACACATGCTCGGGAAGATGCGGGTGGATTGGGCGTTCATGTCGACCCCGTCCGTGATCGGCCTGTCGCTTTACAGCCAGGACCAGGAAGTCGCCAGGGTCAAACGCGCGATGATGGCATCGGCGGAAAGGCGCGCGCTTCTCATCAACGCCCGAAAATTCAAGATCCGGGCGCTCAATCATTTCGCCGAACTTACCGAATTCAACCGGGTTTTCATCGCCGGCAACCCAGGCCCCGACGTCACTGCGGAACTGGAACAGGAGCGGATTTCCTACCGTATCGTGTAGTCGCAAACAAGAAAACAGGGACCGAAAACAATGCATGGAATGGTCGGAAAACAACGCCGTCTGGCGCACATCTTGTCACCTCGGACAGGTCGGGGATTCTGCGTCGCCTTCGATCACGGACTCCATCTGGGCACCTGCCCCGGCACCGAGAACCCGGAAGAAAAGCTGGATCTCATGGTGGAAGCGCGGGTCGATGCGGTCATCCTGTCGATCGGATCGATGTTGCGGTTCGGAAGCCGACTCCTCGGCCGCGACGCACCGTCGGTCATCCTTCGCCTCGATCACACGACCATGTGGCGCGAAGGGACGTCCATGGCCTACCGCGATGGCCATACGCGCCTGATCGGATCCGTCGAGGACGCGGTTGCATTGGGGGCCGACGCAGTCATCACCTATCTGTTCGTGGGACACAATGATCCGGAACTCGAATCCCGTTCCTTTGAACACTGTGCGACCGTAAACGCCACGGCCCGGCAAGCGGGGATCGTCCACATTATCGAAACCATGGGCGCCAGGGGTGGCCTGATCGGCGACGTTTTCGACCCCGGAATCGTCGCCGCGCACACCCGCATCGGCATGGAACTGGGGGCCGACATTCTCAAAACCGATTGGCCGGGAAGCACCGACGCCATGCGGGCGATCGCCGGATCACTGCCGATCCCCGTTCTCGTGGCGGGCGGAACAAGCCTGGGCAATGACCGGGACATTGTCGATTATGTCGGACAGGTCATGGCCGGCGGCGCGGCCGGCATCCTGTTCGGCCGCAATATCATCCAGGCGAAAGATCCGCTTGCCGTAATGAAGGCGGCGCGCGCGATCATCCACGGCGGGAATTAGCACGCGGCAGGGACGCCCGCCGCGGGGGCGTTTTCGTTTTGGAGATCTCCGGGGTCGGCAACCTCCAACACGGCACCGGCTTCGTGCAGGGCGGACTTCTGCGCGGATACCAATCCCGAATCGGTGATCACGAGGTCGAATTCTGACAGTTCGGCCAATCTGTGCAATGCCGTCGCGCCGAATTTCGCGTGATCGACCAGAAGTATCCGCTTTTCCGCCGCTTTCATCATCGCCCGCTTTGCCGTAACGACCTGCGGATCCTGATGGTAGGCGCTGCTTCCCATCACCGCCGAAGTTGAAACGAAAAGGACGTTGGCACGCAGTCCAGCGAGCGCCTCCTCGCAAAGAAGGCCGAAAAAGGCGTTGTAACGGGCGTTGAACTGCCCCCCCAACGAAACCAGGTCAACCCCCGGGATATCGCGGAGCCGCTCGATCGCACCCAAGCCGTTGGTAATGACGGTCAGGGGCCGGATCGACGAGAGGTGTTCGGCCAGTTCCAACACTGTCGTCGAGTCATCGAGAATCAGGGCTTGGCCGGGCTCCACATGCTGCAAGGCGGCACGGGCGATGGTCGACTTGGACGGATGCCCGACATTCGTCCGGTAGCGATAGCTGCTTTCGACCAGACTGGAGGCCTTGGCCGTGGCACCGCCGCGAACGCGGCGAACCAGCCCCAGATCCTCCAGCGCTTCGAGGTCGCGGTGGGCAGTCATCCGGCTGACCTCGAAGAACGTGACGAGATCCTCTATCTGGACGGAGCCCGTCTCGACGACCCGTTGGAGGATTTGCTGACGCCGTTCGCTCGCCTTCATGGGCAATCCACTTTTCCTAATTCTAAGAGAGCGACGCCCGCATTTCGGCGAAGGTCGTCGCAATCCGGATCAATCCTTCGGCCGTCCATGCGGCACGGCCGACGAACAAGCCATCCACCGATGCGATCGGCACCAAGGAACGGGCGACGGAAAGATCCACGCTGCCGCCGTAGAGCACGGGCACGTCGCGGCCCGCATCGTCGTACCGCCCCACCAAGGCGCCGCGAACGGCACGATGCACGTCGTCGATTTGATCCGGCGTTGCCGGCGTTCCACCGGTGCCGATCGCCCAAACCGGTTCGTACGCGACGATACAATGGCCGATGCGCTCGGGCGCCACGTCACGGAAGGCAATTTTCAGCTGGCGCACCGCCGCTTCCGCCGACGCCCCGGCATCCCTCTCAGCCGCGGTATCGCCGAGACAGACAAGGGGGCGAAGCCCCGCCGCAAGCGCCGCGTTCACTTTCATCCGCACGGTATCATCGGTTTCGCCGAACAGAGCGCGACGTTCCGAATGGCCGATTTCGGCTATCGTAGCCCCCGTGTCCCTCACCATCGGTGCCGAGATTTCCCCAGTATAGGCCCCGCTGTTTTCCCAATGCACATTCTGCGCACCGACCATGACCGGCGTGTCCTTGACCATATCGGCAACGCGGGCAAGCACTGTGAAGGGTGGCACAATGAAAATGTTAAGGTTTGAAAAGGGAGAAAAATCGCAGGATTGCAGTATCCGCGCGTAGGCTTCGGCCTCGGCGAACGTCTTGTTCATCTTCCAGCCGGTTCCCACCCAAAAGCGCTTCGTCGTCATTCCAGATCCAGTCCTTCGCCAAAATGATCACGTGTACATAACATAATAACACATTAAATGTAAACTTATGATGCGCCCCTTAGTCCACCGTAGCGTTGTCCGCCAAGGATCGACACATGCGCAGGAACGCACGATGTGCGGCACAATAAGCTCCCGACACCGACGAGATCAATCTTCGCAGCGCGATATTCGGTCAGGATAGCGGGCTTCAGTTCGACCGATTGGCGTATCAGACCATGTAACAACGAGAGATCAACCCGCGATCCGGATGAGCGACCACATCACGGAAAAAGCGATCGGCTTCTAAAAAGTATCGAGCGCTCTGTCCACATCTAAAGGAATTTAAGGCGTGTTCGCCTGCCGCCGTTCGCAAATTGAAAACCGGCACGGGCATGAGGACATCGGTGAAAACCGATGTCCTCATGCCCCGTTATCTGTTTATGCACCTTTGCGGGCGACCAGCGGCACGTAGTTTTCCAGATCCGCCGCCGGGAAACGAATGGTTTCGCCGATTTCGGCCGACCGGTAGAGGCCCATCAGGATTTCAACCACCGCGAGGCCATCGTCGAAGGTTTCCAGCGGCGTTTCGCCCTTGCGGAAGCATTCGACCATGTGCCGGTTTTCGTCCGTGTACCCGTATACGCCCGCTTCGTCTTCGAGGACCGGCATCAAGCCCTGTTCGGCGTTCTGCTTTTCGATCAGATCCTCGCCCTCTTCGCCCGTCACCGCACGGGACATGAAGATCTTCAACCCGGTACCGAGGGAATTGAACTCCATGGCGTATTCCGGGCCGAGCAATTCAAGCTGAATGCGCAGTCCGGCCCCAACGTAGGCCCACGACGTCGTTGCCTCGATCATCACCTCGTTGCCGTCCTGATCTTCCAGAACGACATTGCCGCGCGCGAAATCCTCGGACGGCCGCTTCCGGTAGTCGACATCGGGGCCGTAGCGGTCGCGTAATTGGTCCGCGTAGGCGGGACGCGTCCACTTCAGATTGGCGACGGCGCCGTTGACCGACTTGACCGTCAACGATGCGCGAGGCGCGTTCGGCGCCGTCAGCAGATGGCGGGCCACTTCGACCGAATGGCACATCATGTCGGAAAGCACGCCGCCGCCCTGCTTGTCGCCTTGCCAGAACCAAGCTTCGTGGGGCCCCGAGTGTTCCTCGGCGGCCCGGGCCAGATAGGGTCGCCCGGTCGTCGACGCCGCACGGCGCCAGATGATTTCCTTGCCGCGCATGACCGGCGTGGCGAAAACCTGGTTTTCGAGATAGCCGTGATTGAGCTTAGCCTCCTGGGCCAACCGCAGCATTTCGCGCGCTTCACCGATGTTTCGCGCCAGCGGTTTCTCGCAGGCCACGGCGATGACCTTGCTGCGGCCGGCGGTCACTTCCGCATGGATTGCACGCATGACGTCGAGCCGGGTGTTGTTCGGCGACAGAATCCAGATGGCATCCACGTCATCGGCGCGAAGCATGGATTCAAGGCTGTCGTGACTGCGGCACCGCCCCAGCCCAAGTTCCTCGACCTGGCGGCAGAAGGCCTCGCGGCTTTCGGGTTCCAGGCTATGGACGGCGGTTATGTCGACATGCCGCACGTTCAAAAATGCCTTGAGATGAAAGTGGGCGATAAAGCCGCTGCCGACGAACCCGACGCGCAGCTTTTCCTTGGCCAATCCGGACATGTGCTTTCCTCCGTTTCTATCGGGTGCTTCACGCCCTTGGCGGCGCCGTGGAGCCCCGGATACGCAATATGGTTGGAATGACGATGGGTTCATCCGGCCCGCGTGCACCGGCCAGGATTTCCAGAAGGAGCGTCATCGCCCGATGGCCGATTTCGGTCCTCGGCTGGCTGATGGTGGTCAGCGGCGGATGAAACGCCTGGCTGAAGAACAGATTATCGAAGCCGACAACCGAAACGTCGCGCGGTACGTCCAATCCGAGACGGCGCAACTGATGGATCGCGCCAAAGGCCATTTCGTCGTTGGCGACGAAAATCGCGGTCGGCGGCTCCGACAACCCGAACAGCGCATCGCAGATTTCCTGCCCCGACCGCAACGAATAGTCGCCACGCGGTTCATAGCCCTCGGGGATCGACAGGCCCACCTCGGCCATTGCGGCACGATAGCCCTCCCGTCGCAGGACGCTCATGATTTCCGGCACCGGCCCCGCGATGTGCGCGATCCGGCGATGACCGAGTCCGATCAGGTGGCGAACCGCCTCGCGTGCCGCGCCCGCGTTGTCGATCTGAACATGGGGCAGCGCGATTCCCTCGATCCGTTCCAGCGCCACGACGACCGGCGGCGTCTCGTCCTGGTTGCTGGCCACGCGGTATTTGGTCGGCAACTTGCCCGTCATCAGGATCATGCCGTCGGCATGGCCGTCGCGCAGCATGTCGAAATATTCGTTCTCCCGCTCCGGTTCGTTCTCGGTGTTGCCCATGAGCACCGAATATCCGGCGGCCCGAGCGGTGGCTTCCACGCCTTTGAGGATTTCGAGATAGAACGGGTTGCCGACGTCGCGTACGACCAGAAGTACCGACATCGAACGCCGGGTACGCAGGTTGCGGGCACTGACGTTGGGACGATAGTCGAGCGCCACGGCCAAATCGTGGATGCGCCGCCGCGTGGCCTTGGCGACAAGATCGCTGTCGGCGAGCGCCCGAGAAACGGTGGCGGGCGAAACGCCGAGCCGTTCGGCGATATCCTTGATTTTAGGCCGCTGCTTCATCCGCGCATCCGTTGTCCGCGACCGTAGAACAGCATCAACACCAACAGAGTGGCGCCGTAAACCATCTGCCGTCCGGATTCGTCGATGTTCACCGTGGTCAGAATGCTTTGCAGGATGGTGAGCAGGATCGCGCCCGCCATGGTGCCGGTATAGGCACCCTTGCCGCCCGAAAGCGGCGTACCACCGAAGACCACGGCGATGATCGAAGGCAGCATGTATTGCTCGCCCACGTTGGCGAAGGACGATCCGGAATAGCCCAGCAGGCAGAAACCGGCGATCGCGGCAAAGATACCCGACAGCGTGAACAGGGCGATCCGCATGCACGTGACCGGCACGCCGGCCATGAACGCGGCTTGTTCGTTCGATCCGATGGCGTAGATGCGCTGCCCGAACACCGTCCGGTGCAACAGAAACGCCATCAGGAGACCCACCGCGACCCAAAGCCAGAGAATCCCAGGCGGTCCGGACAGAAAAGGCTGGGTCACGAAATTCGACAGCATCGGCGCGGCACGGCCGGACGGAATACCCTGGCGCACCACGACCAGAAGCCCTTGCAGCACGCCCAGCATGCCGAGCGTCATCACCAGCGGCGGGATGCGGAGAAACGTGACGCCGATCCCATTGAAAAGCCCGAACACCGCGCCGGTGACAATGCAAGCAGCGATCGCCAGCGGTATACCGCCGTCGATCCCGTTCATGATGTTCCCGGCAACGATCGCGCTCAATGACACCACGCCGCCGACCGAAAGATCGATGCCTTCGCGCCCCCCCAGAATAACGAGGTTCTGCCCGGCCGCGACCAGACCGAGAAGAGAGGCGACGACGAGCAGGCGCAAAATCTGTTCGCCCGACGCGAAGCCCGGCGACAATCTTTCGCCGAGGACAAGAAGCAACGCGATCAGGACACCGGCGACGAAAAGCGGTTGCCGCCCCGAGGCGGAGATGGCGTCGCCGGACCGGCTCATGCGCGCGCCCTCCGGCTGACCATGATGCCGACCATGAGGGCAATAAGGATGATCAGGCCCTGGACGAGGTTCTGCCACTGGGACGGCGTCCCGACGAAATAGACCAGGGCATTGATGAGTCCGATGGTCAGGGCGCCGAGCACCGAACCGACGACGGTCCCGAAACCACCCGACAGGGCACATCCGCCCAGCACCACGGCGGCTACGCTGTAGAGGGTCATCTTGCCGCCGACGAGGGGATCGCCGCTGGCGGTGTCGCCGGTCACGCAGAAGGCCGCGAGTGCGGCGAACACGCCGCACAGGACGTAACCCCCGACACGGATGGCGGTGACCGGCAGTCCGCTTTGATAGGCCGCCTGGGCGTCGTCGCCCACGGCGAGAAGACGAGTTACCAACCGCGTTCGCGCCAGGATATAGAGAACGAGTGCCAAGGTGACGGCCGCATAGGCCACGAACGGAATATCTAAAAACCGGCCGCCATAGGTACGCCAGAACAGGCGCGGCGCTGGCGTACCGGCCACCGGCAGGATGTAGAGAGAAAGCCCGGTAAAGAATATGCTGGTCGCGAAGGTGGCGACGATCGCCTGCAAACGCAGGACCGCGACCACGAAACCGTTGACCGCGCCGCACGCCAACCCCACCATGAGCCCGGCGCCGATCGCGCCCATGACCGACAGGCCGCTTCCTCCCCATTTTTCCATCAGCACGACGATGGTCACGTTCACCAGCGATACGATGCTGCCGATCGAAAGATCGATGTCGGCCGCGTACACCACGTAGGTCTGCCCCGCCGCGAGCATCATCAGCGCGAGGTAGGTGCTGATCAATCCGCTCAGCCCCCGGATACTCAGGCTGTTGGGTGAAAAGACCCCGTTCATCGCCAGCAGCACGGCAAAAATGAAAAGCGCCGGCAGAAAAGGATAGTTTTCGAAAAGCCGTTTCAACCGACTGCCGGAAGGAAGGGGCGTGCCGTCCGTCATCACGCGGCCTCGTACGCGGCGTGGTAGAGATTGACGCGGGTGCGATCGTCGCCCGTCAATTCCCGCGTCACCGTGCCGACGTTGAACACAAGAATGCGGTCGGCATGGGACAGCAGTTCGGCGTCCTCGGAGGAATAAAGAACGATTCCCATGCCCCCGTCCGCCAGTTCGCGTATCCGTGCAAAAAGATCGGCCTTGGCCGACAGATCGACCCCCTTAGTCGGGTCGTCGAGCAGCAGGACTCGCGGCTGGTCGACGAGCCAGCGCGCGATCACCACTTTTTGCTGATTGCCACCCGACAAGGCATTGATGGACTGGGCGAAGCTTTCAAACTTGGTATGCAGCGCGTCGAGCGCCGATGTGACACTCTTGCGCAACCGTCCCGGGCGGGCCAGGACGAGGCGATTGCGCAGAAAATGGACCGGGACGACGTTTTCGAGGATCGACCGGCCATGAACAACGCCGTCGCGGCCGCGATCCCCCGATACGTAGGCGCAACCCCGCCGAATCGCGTCGCGGGGATTCGCGGCGCGGAACGGTGCGTCGCCCAGCCGGATCTCTCCGCCCGAATGCGCGACGGCTCCGAAGATCGCCCGCAATACCGCCGATTGTCCTTGGCCATGCAAGCCGCCGAATCCCAGGATCTCTCCCTTCGCGACCTCGAAGCTGACATTTCGGAATCCGGGACCGGACAGATCGGTGACCCCGAGAACCGACATGCCGTTGCCGTTCGACGGCGTCGGGACCGAATGGTGCGAAGTCGTCACCACCGCTTCATGCTCGGCGACCATCATCCGGATGATGTCGATGGGCTCGGTACCCGCCATCGGCCGCGTACCCACGGTCTCGCCATCGCGAACGACGGTCACCCGGTCACCGATCGCAAAGATTTCGTCCATGCGATGGGAAATGAAAATGATACTTCGACCCTCGGTCTTCAGATCCCGCAGGATATCGAAAAAGCGATCGACCTGGGCGCGATCGAGCGCCGAGGTCGGCTCGTCGAAAATCAGGATCGGCGCTTCGCTGGCCAGGGTCTTCATGATTTCGACCAGTTGCCGCTGATCGGCGCGAAGGTTTCCGACCTTGGCGTCCGCCACGAATCCTTCCCCGGCCACGTCGCTGAACAGGGCGATGTATTTGGCCGCCCGTGACGCGAGCGTCTTGCGGTCGACAAAAACGCCCATCTTCAGAGGTAGATCGGCGAGACAGACGTTTTCCTCCACCGAGCGACGGGCGGCAAGACTGAGTTCCTGATAGAAGACGCCGATACCCAGGGCGCGGGCCGCGCCGGGCCCGGTCACGGTGACATTCCTGCCGTCGATCGCCACCGTTCCGCCGTCCGGTTTCACGCTTCCGGCAACGACTTTACACAACGTGCTCTTGCCCGAGCCGTTGGAACCCACCAGGACGTGCACTTCCCCGGCATCGACCGACAGGTCGCCGCGACGAAGCGCGACGGTCGCGCCGTAGGCCTTGTTCACGTTATTGATTTCTAGTCTCGGCATGGGGCACAGAATCATTCAACCGCGTCGGGGGTGCATGCCGTTGGTCCGGCTCGCACCCCCATTTCGGCAAAACGCTACTTGAAGAGGGCCTCGGCCTGTTCGATCGAAAGCTGGCTGGTATAGGAGTAGTAGCCGGGCTTTCCTTCCAGGGCGGCATGGGCTTGCTTGACGTTGTCGCCGTCGATGAACGGAATCGACAGATACAGCGCATTTCCGTATTGGCCCGCGGTGGCCGGTTCCTTGAGTTCGCGTTTTTGCAGCATGAACACGGCAACGTTGAGAGCGCTGGCCATCACGCCCGGAGGATTGACGGAAGCGCCGGAGTTCAGGTTTTTCGACACCCAAAGATCGAGGAAATCCTTGCGGATCTCACCGGTCGCGGCGATGTCGCCCGTCTTTCCGGCATCCATGATCGATTTCCAGGCACCGGCCGCCATGCCGTCCTGAACCCAGACCCCGTCGATATCCGGATAGGTCGCCAGCAGATTCTGCATCGCCTGTTGTCCCTGGGCCTGATCCCAGTTGGCGTTGACTTCGTTGACGATCTTGATGTCCGGGTGCTGTGAAAACACCGAACGATAACCGGCGATGCGCATCTCGTTCGCGGGATGGCCGGATACGCCGTTGATCGCCACGACCTTGCCCTTGCGCTTCAGGGTTTCGGCAAGCCATTTGGCGGAAGCGGCGGCCCAGGCGGTCTGATCGATGCCGACATAAAGCGCATCGGGCGACGAGACTTCGGCGTCGGTGGCGATGACGAGAATGCCCGCATCCTTGGCCTGGGCGAAAACCGGATCGAAAGCGGTGGGGCTGTTGGGGTTGATGATGATGGCATCTACGCCATCGCTGATGAAATTGCGGACATGGGCGATCTGACCGGGCACGTCCACGTTGGCGCTTTGAACCGCAACCTCGACGTCGACACCCTGGGCCGACCATGCCTTGGCGGCTTTTTCGGCCTCGTCGATCATTTGGGTGCGCCATTCGCTGCCTACCCATCCGTTGGACAGGCCGATCTTGAAGGTTTCGGCCTGCGCCGAAAAAGCGGTGGCGACGAGGGCCGCTGCCGCCGTCATGAAGACTGTCGTTGTTTTGAGCATCGTTTTCCTCCCGGCGTTAGTCTTCGAATTGTAGACAGACAATGAAATCGATTTCAATTCCCGTTTCCGAGTCACAAACAGAAATAAATTACCAAAGATCGGCAATCACAGATACAATATTTCAAAGACAAGAACTGGGATGCCCCGGTCCATCCGGGCAGTCGATTGTGCCCGGACTTCGACAGAAGAAAGACGAAATACCGTCCTGAAAACGATGGATTCCGCGCTTACCGGCGAGAATCAGAGCCTGATTCCGCATAAGAAGAAAAAACGCGACAGGATCTATTCCTACGTGGTCGTACACGCCGACGCGGCAGCGTTTCTCGACCCCACGATTCCGCCGCCTGCTTGAACAAGAAAGCGACACCGGGGCATTCGTCTTCGATCACATGATCCCGAACTTCTCGAAAGCTTCAACGGCGCTCATTCCTTCCCGGATGGCTTTCCCGACAAGGCGTTCACCGCGGGCTTTTTCCAAGGCTCGCGCAATGACTTCCTCCTCGGCCGAATGAGGAATGGCGAGAACGCCCTCCTGGTCTCCAAACAGAAGCGATCCCGGCTCGATGCGGATACCCCCGATTTCAACCGGAACCCGGAAATCGATCACCTTGCCGCGAGGCCCCTGGTCCTGGGCATACTTGCCGATCGCGAAGACAGGGAAATCAATGGTCAGGATTCCCGGAACGTCCCGCGCGAAACCGTCCACGAGAGCCCCGGCCGCGCCCAGATGTTTGGCCCGGGTCGCCATCAATTCACCCCACAGCGCGTAACGCGGACTGGCTCCCGCCGCGACATAGATTTCACCGGGGGAAAGGTCGTCGAGCGCCTCCAGCATCAATCCGAACGGTTTGTTCGTCAGGGGGCCGCTCGCACCCGGTGCGGTTTCGGCGAAAACGTCGGCTTCCAATACCGTCATGGCGCGGCCCGCCAGAACCATGTCATCGCGCAGGGGCTTGATTGCGGGCGGCAGGAATTGACGACGGAATCCCATCTTGTCCATGACGTCGCCAATGACGGCGGTAAACAACTCGCGTTTCATCAGTGCGAAAAGTTCGGTGTCGTCGCGATAGTGACTGGGCATCGAATTTCCCTTGGTTCCGTGATTGGCCGCGCGATCAACGCGGTTTTCTGAAGACGATGTTTGCCGGCTCCTCGCCGCGCGCCAGCCGGTCCAGGTTTTCGGCGATAAAATCCCAGCGGCGACGCACGGTTTCCCGGGTCCATCCGGCAATGTGCGGCGTCATGTAAACGTTCGGCAAATCCTCGAAACGGTATTTCGACGGCGAAACGCCGGCGTTCAATGCATCGGGATACCGGTACCAGACGTCGATGGCCGCCCCGGCGATTTTTCCCGTCGTCACCGCGTCATGGAGGGCATCCTCATCGACCAGCGGACCCCGCGCGACGTTGATGATTACGCCGGTATTCGGCATTGCATCAAAGACGCGGGCGTCGATCAGGCCTTTCGTCTCGTCGGTCAAGGCGCAGCAGACCACCAGGAAATCGCTTCGCGCCGCGACCTCGGCAATTCCGGTCAGTCGATGCACCTCGTCAACGTTGACCGGTTTTTCGATCGCGAAATACTCGGCGGCGAGAACCCTCATGCCGAACGCCTTGGCGCGACTCGCCACCATCTTGCCGATCCGCCCAAGTCCCACGATGCCGACGGTCTTGCCGTTCAGTTCGCCATGCGGCGCGGCGCCGAAGCGGCTGCTTCGCTCCCAGCTTCCGTTTTGGAACGATTGAACCGCCTCCAGGTACCGAATGCTCCATTGCAGCATGGCCAGGATCACGTATTCGGCGACCCCTTCCTCGTGCCGATGGACATTGCACAACGAAGCGCCGGCAGGAAAAACGTCGGTCTTGATGCCATCGCATCCGGCCCCGGGAACTTGAACCATTTTCACGTTCGGAGCCGACGGCACCTCGTCGCCGTAATTGACCGCGATCACGGCATCGGCGGACGCAAAGGCCGATTTCGCTTCCGCGATCGGCGTGGCGTCGTCGATGCCGACGATATCCCAGTCGGTCGTCAAGCGGGGCGGCAGTTCACGGGCAAACGGCACGACGGGGGCGCCGTACAGGATCACTTTCATCTTGATGTCTCCGAACAGGGGAAAACGGTCAGTGCGGTGTGTCCTCGGTCCGGACGGCGTTTTTTTCCCGCGCAGCCATCTTCCGTTGCACAAGCCGGATCACGAGTGGCGAAAACCAGATGACGATGGTCAATACGCCCAACGAACCGGCGACCGGCCGTTCGAAAAACGCCATCAGATCGCCCTTGGACTTGAGCATGGAGGTGAGGAATTTTTCCTCCAGCATAGGGCCAAGAACGAGGCCGAGAATGGCCGGAGCGATGGGGAATCCGTTTTCTTCCATGAGATACCCGATCATGCCCAGCACCAGCATGACCGTCACCGCGAACACCGCGTTCTCGACGGCGAAAGATCCGACGATGCAGAAGGCCAGAATGATCGGCATCAAGACGGTCTGCGGAATCCGTAAGACCTGCTTGAACACCTTGATCGCGGCGAAACCGAAGGGGACCATGAAAATGTTCGCCACGAAGAACGACAGGAACACCGCGTAAATCAACTGGGGTTCGTGAAGGAACACCGTCGGGCCGGGGGTCAGCCCCTTCATGAACAACACGCCGATCACGATGGCGGTCAGCGAATCGCCGGGCACGCCGAACACGGTCGCGGGAACGAACGCCCCACCGATCGAGGCGTTGTTCGCCGCCGTTGCCGACGCCAACCCGTCGGGGATGCCGGTTCCGAAGGCTTCGCGGCGTTTGGAAAACTTCTTGGCCACGGCGTAGGAGACATACGCCGCGATATCCGCGCCTGCGCCGGGAATCGCGCCGATGACGGTTCCCAAGCCGCATCCGCGCAGGACGCCGTATCGCAGGCGCCAAATCTCTTTTCCGACGCCGTGGAACACGTTGCCGAACGATTTGACCTTGATCACCGCTACGGGCGTGGTTCGGGTGACCATCCGCATGATTTCGGAAACGGCGAACAGCCCGATCAGGACGGGAATAAAGCCCAAACCGCCGGTCAGAGCCTGAACATCGAAGGTGAATCGCAGCAAGCCCGACACCGGGTCCAGGCCGACGCTCGCCAGGATCAGGCCGAACAACAGCGATGCCATGCCCTTCACGATGTCGCCGTGCGCGACGGCGACGGCGGCGGTAAGCCCCAGGCAAGCCAACCAGAAATACTCGTAGGAACTGAACTTGAGAGCGATTTCCGCCAACGCGGGCGCACCGAAAATAAGGATCGTGGCGCCGAACAAACCACCGATCGACGAACAGACCAGCCCGATTCCCAGCGCCAGTTCGGCCTGTCCCTTCTGGGTCATCGCGTATGCTTCATCAACGTAGGCGGCCGAGGCCGGTGTGCCGGGGATGCGAAGTAGCGCGCCCGGCAGATCGCCCGCGAAAATGGCCATCGCCGCAACGCTGACGATGCCCGCCAACGCCGGCACGGGATCCATGAAAAAGGTAAGCGGAATGAGCAGAGCGACGGCCATCGACGCGGTCAATCCCGGAATTGAGCCCACGGCGAGACCGAACATCGCGGTCAGAATCATGGTGATGATGACCGTCCAGTCGGCCAGCAGCAGGGCGGCTCCAAAAATCACATCCATGACAGCACCCCCGCGAACCTCTCGAAAATGCCCCACGGAAGCGGGACCGACATGAACCCTTCGAAAAACTCCTGAAGGAGCAGGGTCACGAACACCGCAATCGCCACGCTTTTCCAAGGCTTTCGGGTGAACCAAGCGATTTGGACGGTCAACAGGGCCGTCATCGACAGGAAAAATCCGAGCGCGTCGGAGATCAGGATGTAGAGAACCACGGAAACTGGAATAAGGGCGAAACTGACGATATGGCGGGGAGAGCGGCTCCAGTCGCCAAGTTGGACCCACGGTTGCCGCGGACCTCCCGCGAGAATGCGGCGCCCTACCAACAAGACACCGCAGAGAATGAAACCCGAGCCGATGATCGTCGGAAAAAATCCAGGCCCATAGCTGATATGCCTGAGCGCGTGAAATTCGGAGGCATGATAGATGATTGCTCCTCCGAAGAGAGCGATGACGAAACCAAGGACGGAGTCATCGAATTTCATGGCTAGTTCCCGTATTTCGATTGTCGGCGCGGGTTCGTCGAACGACCTTTACGTTGGAATTAGAGCCCCAAAGCCTTGATGACTGCCTTCACGTTCTTCGTCTCATTGACCATGAACGCCTTGAAATCGGCGCTGTTCCGCCACTGAAGGCCGAAGCCGCGCGACGTCATGGCCGTTTGGAACGCTTCGCTCTCGTAAATTTTCTGAATCGCGGCTTCAAGCTTGTCCGCGATGTCCTGGGGCAATCCGGCGGGACCGACCACGCCGCGCCAAGCACCCAAAAGCAGGTCCTTGCCGGTTTCTTCCTTCAGGGTCGGGATGTCGGGGAACGCTTCGAGACGCTTGGCGCCAAACACGGCCAGCCCGCGAACCTTGCCGGCCTGGATCAAGGCACCGGCTTCGGGAACCGAACTCGGTACGACGTCGACGCCACCGGCCGCCAACTCCTGAATGGCCGCCGCTGCGCCCTTTCCCGGAATCATGTTGACCTTGCCGAGGTCCACGCCCCAATCATACATCAGGGTCGCGATCGCCAGCGGCCAGGAACCACCGCACCCGCCGCCGCAGGCGATGTTGTATTTCGCCGGGTCGGCCTTGATCGCATCCAACGCCTGGGAAATGTTCTTGAAAGGCGAATCCGCCTTCACATGGAATCCGGCCGGATCGAAGTTGTATTGGGCGATGGGGGTGAAACTCTCGACTTCGAAGTCGGCCTGACCCAATTCCTTATAGTGGGCATAGTTGTAGAGCACACCGATGGTGTAGCCATCGGGTTCGGCCTGGACAATGTTCGTGATGCCGACGACTCCACCGCCTTGCCCTTGGTTTACGACATTGAAGTTCTGGCCGAAGATATCCTTGAGCTGTGCGGCCAGCAATCGTCCCGTGGCGTCGGTGCCGCCGCCCGCGCCCGCCGGAACAATGATCGTCACCGGGCGTTCCGGCCAAGCGGCTTGCGCACCCGTTCCACAGGCGATCAAGAGCGACCCCGCTGCCGCAATCGCCGCCAAATAGGTCATCTTTCGCATTTCCATCTCCTTGTGCTTCTTGGTCAACCGGTCGGAAATCCGGGTCGGACTGCCCGCTGAGCGATAAACCGATCAAGTGGCTGATGGAGGTGGGCTTCGGATCCATGAGTCCATCCGGTCCCGAGGCACACATCAAAACATCGTAATATCTTGTGATATATCTTAATATCGTTTACCATTCAAGCATGGAAATTTGGTTGCGAAAGGATCGATTTCTGGCGCTCGGCCTAGCGTCGATTCACACG
The DNA here is from genome assembly GCA_963675465.2 of Rhodospirillales bacterium. Lineage (GTDB taxonomy): Bacteria > Pseudomonadota > Alphaproteobacteria > Rhodospirillales > Shumkoniaceae > JAHDSF01. The sequence goes on along the minus strand of CAXXVY010000019.1, from coordinate 148,503 downwards.
CCATGAAAACGAGCGTGACGACGTAAAAATATTAAAATATGTTTTGGCGCCTTTCCGAAGGCGCTACGGGTTACGAAATCGTTAGGCTTTGAATTCCAAGCATTTTATGGCAGCAGCGAAAAGGTGGGCATGAATCGTTTGGAACTTGTGCCGTCTCGACGGTCGGGACGCGGGGGAAATCTGAACAACTTGGCGGGCCAAGCGTACAAGGCCCTCGAAGAAAAAATCGTCATGTTGGAACTCGTCCCCGGCGGAATTTACACCGAAAAGGACCTCGCCAACATGGTCGGACTGGGACGAACTCCCATCCGGGATGCCCTGTTGCGGCTGGAACACGACCAACTGCTTAACGTCATTCCGAGACAAGGCATCATGATTCTGCCGCTCGATTTCGAACGCGATCTTCTGGCGCTCGATATCCGCGCCGTCGTTGAACGCATCGTTATCGAGCGCGCGACCATGCTCGCGACGGAAATCGACCGAAAACGCCTTTCGCGTATGGCCGACGAAATGGAGAATGCCGCGGCAAACAAGGACGTCTTGGCATTCACCCGGCTTGACAACACGTTTCACGATTTTATCGCCGACTGCGCGAAACAACCATTTGCCGCCAAAGTTCTGGAACCCCTGCACTCTTTGGCGCGACGCGCCGGCACCCTGCTGTTTCAGAGGAATTTCGACCGCGAGATCGCCGAAGCGTCCAGAACCCATTACGTCCTCATGCGCGCGATCGCCGACGGCGACTTGACCAGATCCCTGGCCGCGTTCGAAGATTTGATCGACCGCGCGCGCCGCGTCACCCGGGAACTTGCCGAGGCCCAAAGTTTTTAAGGCCGAAGCCCGCGATCACTCGGTTCGTCGACCTGATCTGAATTCAAAATTTGTAAGCGACCTTAAAAACAGTAACCGAATTCACTTCTTTGCGACGAGAGCGCGTCGGGCCTTCAAGATCCATTTCCAACGTCTTCGTTTGATGCCATATAGAGGATTCGTTGGGCCATCGGATTGGGCGGCGGCCGGGCATGGGGTTGTTCGATGTGTCGATCCTTAAGCAGATCCTGATCGTTGTCGTCTTGATCGCCGCGGGTAGCGGCCTCTTTCTCGCTTACGATAAATACGCGAAAAGCGAAGCGTCGGCAGGCGGGGACGTCGCGCGCACGCGATCTCCTGCGGTGACCGTCAATGTGACCCCGATCACGCGCGAGACCATCGACCGCAGGGTGGAAGCGGTCGGCACGACATTGGCGGTGAAAGCCGTCGAAATCGTTCCCCTGGCCAGCGGTCGCGTCGAACGTATCGAGTTCAAGGCGGGCCAGCAAGTCGAACAAGGCGCCGTCCTGATCCGTCTCGACGACGATATCGAGGCAGCGAACTTCGCCCAGGCCAAAGCCGAATTGGAGGAAATCACCCTTCGACTCGAACGGTCGCGGACCCTGAAGGCGAAGAACACGGTCACTCAGACCACGATGGACAAGATCGTCGCGGAAGAGGCCGCCGCCAAAGCCGAGTACGACCGTACCCGGCGCCGCCTCGCCGACCGAGTCGTGCGGGCGCCATTTTCGGGCATCGTCGGTTTCAAGCAAGTCGAAATCGGCGCCCGGGTCGATGACAAAACGGTCATCACCACCCTCGACGATCTGCGCGAAATCGATGTCGAATTCGCGCTTCCCGAAATTCTGTTCGGCCAGATTCGCCCCGGTCAGCCCATTCTCGCCGACAGTGCGGCCTTCCCCGGCCGAAAATTCCAGGGTGTCGTGCACACGCTCGACAGCCGCATCGATTCCGCATCCCGCGCCTTCATGGCGCGCGCCCGCCTGCCCAACGCGAACCTCGAACTGCCGGCCGGTATGTTCATGCACCTGACCGTTGTCCTGCAGACCCGCGACGCCCTGATGGTGCCCGAAGAGGCCGTCATGGCCCAGGGCGGAAGCACCTATGCCTTCGTCGTCGAAGACGGGATCGCGCGGCGACGCCAGGTCACGCTTGGACACCGCCAGCAGGGCAAGGTGGAGATCGTCGAGGGAGCGGCTGAAAGCGAAGTCATTGTGACCGACGGTCTGCAACGTCTCCGCGACGGTATCGCCGTCAAGATACCGGATGCCGGACCTCGCGGTGGAGGCCGTTCTTGACGCTCTCCGATCTCAGCATCCGGCGTCCGGTTCTGGCAACCGTGGCCTGTTTGCTGATTATCGTCTTCGGGATCGCCGCCTTGATGCGATTGCCGTTACGCGAATTGCCGGATGTCGACTCCGCCGTTGTCACGGTATCCACGACCTACACCGGCGCCGCGCCTGAAATCGTCGAAACGGATATCACCGAAATCGTCGAGGGCGCGGTCGCGGGAGTCAGCGGGGTCAAGTCCATCTCCTCTCAAAGCCGGCGGGGCCGCAGCCGGACGGTGATCGAGTTCGAGGTCGGGCGCAATATCGACGAGGCCGTCAACGATGTCCGCGATGCCGTCGGCCGCGTTCGGGGCCAACTGCCGGACGACGTCGAAGAGCCCCAAATCGTCAAGAACGACGCCGATGCAGACCCTGTCATGCGTCTGGCGGTGACCAGCGATCGCATGACGGCCGCCGAAATTACCGACTATGTGGATCGTTTCCTGGTCGACCGCATCGCCACGTTGGCGGGCGTGGCCAATGTCGACGTCTACGGCGAACGGCGTTACGCCATCCGGATCTGGCTCGACCGGCGGGCGATGTCCGCGCGCAACCTGACCGTTTCCGATGTCGAAGCCGCGATCCGCCGCAACAACGTCGAACTTCCCGCCGGAGAGATCGAATCGACCCGACGGCTGTTCGACGTCCGCCTCGACACGCGTTTGCGCACCGTCGAGGAATTCCGCAACATCACGGTTCAACGCATTGCCGGATATCCCGTGCGGTTATCCGATATCGCCCGGGTCGAGCAAGGCGTGGAGGATGACCAGATCCTCGTGCGCAACAACGGCGCGGAAGCCGTCGGTCTCGGCATCATCCGGCAGTCGCAGGCCAACACGGTCGCCATTTCCGACGCCGTCCGGGCCGAAATCGAAAAGATACGTCCGACGCTTCCCGAAGGGATGGACATCGAAGTCGGCTCCGACGACGCCACCTTCATCGCCGCCTCGATCAGCGAAGTGGTGAAAGCACTTGGGCTTTCGCTGGTACTCGTCGTCGTCGTCATCCTCTTGTTCCTGATGTCCTTCCGTGCGACGTTGGTTCCGGCGGTCACGATTCCGGTATCCCTGATCGGCTGTTTCATTCTGATCCAGGCATTGGGTTTTTCGATCAACGTCCTGACTCTGCTGGCGTTGCTTCTGGCCATCGGCCTCGTCGTCGACGACGCCATCGTCGTGCTGGAAAACATCCAGCGCCGTATCGACGACGGGGAAACGCCGTTAGTCGCCAGCTTGATGGGTTCGCGTCAGGTCACGTTCGCAGTTATCGCCACCTCGTTGACCCTCATCGCCGTGTTCATTCCGATTTCCTATCTCGAAGGCCAGGCCGGCCGGCTGTTCGTCGAGTTCGGATTGGTGATGGCCAGCGCGGTATCGATTTCGACCTTCGTCGCGTTGAGCCTTTGCCCCGTACTCGCCTCGCGTCTGTTGAAGCGACACAAGGGCCGCCCCGACGGACGTCCCCGCCGTACGCCGATGGTATGGGTCGGCGAGATCTATCGGCGGCTGCTGGTGCATTCGTTGCGCATGCCGCTGCTGGTCATCGCCCTGTCTCTGATCTTTGCCGTCGGGAGTTATCAGGTTTTCGAATCCCTGCCGAGGGAACTGACGCCGCGCGAGGACCGGGGGGTCGTCTTCATCCCGCTGACGTCTCCGCAGGGCAGCACCGTCGCCTACACCGACGAACAGGTCCGCAAGGTCGAAGCGGACCTGGCGCCGATGCGCGAGGAAGGCCTTGCCGAAACCATTTTCGCCGTCGTCGGCAGTTGGGGACGCCCTTACCGCGCCTTCGTCGTCATCCGCCTTGCCCCGTGGGAAGCGCGCGAGACCGACATCGGCGCCGTGGTCGGGCGCATTGCGCCCACCATGGGAAGGTTGACCGGCGCGCGGGGCTTTCCCGCCGTACCGGCCGGGTTGGGCCTTCGCGGGAGCAACACGCCGCTGCGCGTGGTGATCGGCGGCCCTGATTTCGAGAACGTCAAGGAATGGGCCGCGGCCCTGCTCGCCCGCGCCGAACAGAACCCCAACCTGCGCAACCCCGAGATCGATTTCGAGGAGAACCAGCCCCAACTAAGCATCGAGGTCGATCGCGATCGCGCCGACGACCTCGGCATCGGGGTCGGAACGATCGCCACCACCCTGCAAACCATGCTGGCTTCGCGCGAGGTGACGACCTATATCGATCGCGGCCGCGAATACCCGGTCATTGTCCAGGCACAGATCAACGATCGGCGCGCCCCCAACGACATCGACAATATTTTCATCCGCGCCAGCGGCAACACGCTGGTTCCATTACGCGCGCTGCTGAAGATAAACGAAAGCGCGGCATCGCCCGAACTCCGCCGATACGACCGGCTTGCCTCCATCACGCTCAGCGCCGCCCTGGCCGAGGACTACGACCTCGGCTCGGCGATCCGGTTCATCGAAGAGGCGGCGGCCGAAACCCTGCCGCCGCAGGCCAACATCGCTTTTTCCGGGCAGTCTCGGCAATACCTTGAAACGTCGAGCGGTGTCGCCGTGACCTTCGGGCTGGCGCTGCTCATCGTGTTTCTGGTTCTAGCCGCCCAGTTTGAAAGCTTTGTCCATCCGCTGATCATCATGCTGAGCGTACCACTCGCCATCGCCGGTGCCATCTACACCCTCGGTTTCGCGGGCGTTTCGCTCAATCTCTACAGCCAAATCGGCATTATTCTGCTGGTCGGCCTGATGGCCAAGAACGGCATCCTGATCGTCGAATTCGCCAATCAGTTGCGCGACCAGGGCATGGGAGTGCGCGAAGCCGTGCTCGACGCTTCGGTCCTGCGCCTGCGGCCGATCGTGATGACCGTGCTATCCACCATTCTGGGCGCGGTGCCGCTGGTTCTCGCCTTCGGCGCCGGCGCCGAAAGCCGCATCGCCATCGGCACCGTGATCATCGGAGGACTCGGTTTTTCATCCCTGCTGACCCTGTTCCTGACGCCCGTGCTGTACGATCTGATGGCCCGGCACACCCGGCCGCGCGGCGCCGTCGAAAAGGCTCTGGAACGGGAACTGGAGGACGCGCGCATCCACCCGGTCGACCATCCGACCGGTCACCAAGCGGCGGAATAGGCGAAACTTGCTTCAAGGCGATGGCGATGGCCCGACACGGGCCTGCAGCCGCGGACGGAATCACACCGTCAGGTAGTGGCGGACCTTGCCTTCCGTCAGGGCCTCGCCGGCCCCGGAATGCACGATTTCACCGCGATCCATGACCGCGAATGCGTCGGCAAGATCGCGCGCGAATTCAAAGTACTGCTCGACCAGCAGAATCGCCATATCGCCCCGGTTCGCCAGAAGGCGGATGACCCGTTCGATATCCTTGATAATGGACGGCTGGATGCCCTCGGTCGGTTCGTCGATGACCAGGAGCCGGGGGCGCATGACCAGGGCCCGGGCGATCGCCAACTGCTGCTGTTGACCGCCGGACAAATCTCCCCCGCGCCGCCCCAGCATGTCCTTCAGCACCGGAAACAATTCAAAGATCTCGTCCGGGATATGGCGCAGGGCCCGCGGCAGCGCCGCGAAGCCGGTCCGAAGGTTTTCTTCCACCGTCAGCAGGGGGAAGATTTCCCGTCCCTGCGGAACGAACGCGATGCTGCGACGCGCCCGTTCGTAGGCGGGAAGGGTCGTGATATCGGCATCCTCCCGAACGATCCCGCCGCTACGCGTCGGTTGGTGACCGACCACCGCGCGCAAGAGACTGGCCTTGCCGACGCCGTTGCGGCCCAGAACGCAGGTGACCCGTCCCTTTTCCGCTGTCAGCGTGATGTTGCGCAACGCTTGGCTGGCGCCGTAGTAGAGGTCGATTCCGCGTACATCCAACATGCTTCAGCGCCCCAGGTAGACTTCAACGACGCGGTCATTGGCCTGGACCGTTTCCAGAGATCCTTCCGCCAAAACCGATCCTTCGTGCAGGACCGTGACCCGGCAATCGAGCGCGCCTGCGATCCCTGCCAACATTGCCGAGATGACGAACACGAACAGCTTGAAGTACTCGACGCGATAGCCGAGGAAACGCACATGGCTTTCGGCATCCCGAACCGCGATCAGCACTTGCCCCAACCGCGAGGAAACGATGAACCGGCAGAGCACATAGCCCGCAGCCAGCGCCGCAACGGTCGCGATGAAGAGCCCCAGTCGAGTCCCGTCCGCCTGGACGTCGAAACCCAGAATATCCTTGAAATCGGTCAGGCCGTTGTTGCCGCCGAACCCCATGTCGTTCCGGAAGAACGCCAGCATCAGGGCGAACGTCATCGCCTGGGTGATGATCGACAAATAGACCCCGGTGACCCGCGACCGGAACGCGAACCAGCCGAACGCCAACGCCAGGGTGCCGGGAACGAGTGCGACCATCAAGGCTGCGAAGGGAAAGGCGTCGAACCAGTACCAGTACCAGGGCAGTTCCTTCCAGTTCAGGAACACCATGAAATCCGGAAGATCCGCGTTGCCGTAGACACCGCGATCGCCGATCTGCCGCATCAGGTACATACCGATGGCATAGCCGCCAAGGGCGAAAAAGGCGCCATGACCGAGGCTCAGGATTCCGCAGAATCCCCAGATCAGATCCACCGCCAAAGCCAGCAGCGCGTAGCAGAGGTACTTGCCCAATAGGCTCACGACATAGGTCGGAACGTGGAAGGGCGATGTGGCGGGAGTCCATTGATTGAGAGCCGGCACGACCACGGCGGCCAGGGCCAACAGGCCCAGAAGGACCATGCCGCCGCGGTTGGCCAGGAGAAAGGACACGGCGGGCAAACGCTTTTCCATCGCTCAGGACTCCACCGCACGGCCCCTGAGGGCGAAAAGTCCCCGAGGTCGTTTCTGGATGAACAGGATGATGACGACGAGAACGAGAATCTTGCCGAGAACGGCTCCCGCGTAGGGCTCAAGGAACTTGTTGACGATACCGAGACTGAACGCTCCGACCAGAGTTCCCAACAGGTTTCCGACACCCCCGAACACCACGACCATGAAGGAGTCGATGATGTAGGACTAACCCAGGTTGGGCGACACGTTGTCGATTTGGCTGAGCGCCACGCCCGCCATACCGGCGATTCCGGACCCCAGGCCGAAGGTCAGGGCGTCGACGCGCCCGGTGCGAACACCCATCGATGCCGCCATGCGACGATTCTGAGTTACCGCGCGCATTTGCAGTCCCAACGGCGTGCGCCGCAGCACGAGCGCCAGCGCCGCCAGGACCATCAGGCTGAACACGACGATGGCGATGCGATTGTAGGTAAGGGCCAGCCCGCCCGTAAGCTCGATGTAACCGCTCATCCAACTCGGCGTACCGACGTCCCGGTTTGTGGGACCGAACAATGTGCGGACAAACTGCTGCAGCACCAAGCTGAGCCCCCATGTCGCCAGCAGGGTTTCCAGGGGACGCCCATAGAGAAACCGGATGATGCCGTGTTCGATGGCAACCCCGAACGCGCCGACGACAAGAAACGCAGCTGGAACGGCTATGAACAGCGACAAATCGAACAACTCGGGTGCGTAGTGGCGGAAGATCTCCTGGACCATGAAGGTCGTATAGGCGCCCAGCATGACCAGTTCGCCGTGGGCCATGTTGATCACGCCCATAACGCCGAAGGTGATCGCGAGGCCGACGGCCGCAAGCAGAAGGACCGATCCCAGGCTGATCCCCTGGAACAGGTTGCCCAGGGTCGCCCAGAGCGCCAATTGTTCCTCGACCCGCGCCTTGGCTTTTTCGGCGGCTGCCCGAACGGTTTCGTCCGACTCCGTTGTCATGATCGAACCAAGAAGACTGCGCACCTCGGGATCGGCGTAGGCCGACAACGTCTCTATCGCCTTTAATCTGACGGCGGGTTCGTCGGCGTTGGCGGCCTGGACGGCGGCCAAGGCCATTTGCTGGTGTTCTCGCGCTTCGTCGACCGTTTCGCGTGCCAGCGCCTTTTCCAAGGCCGAAACCGATTCGGCGGAACGCGACTTGAAGACGGAATCCGCGGCGGCGATACGTTTTCGCGGATCCGGACTGAGCAGGTTGAGACCACCCAACGCGGCGCTGATCGCCCCGCGAAGGCGGTTGTTGACACGGATCTTTTCGATCTCGGATTTGGCGGCTTCACCGATCTCCGCCTCGATCACCGGGTCGCTGAGTATCCAAACCTTGCCAGATGCCGTGCCGATCACGACGGACTTGTCGGATTTGCGGATATACAGGTTGCCGTCCATCAGGGCATTGAGAACCGGGACGACCCGCTCGTCGCCACTGGCACCCAGGTTCTCGACCGCCACTATCTTGTCGTTGAAACCCTTGGCCGACAGCGCGGCGATGTCGTCGGCCAGTTCGGCGCGCACAGAGGTACCGGTCGTGAGGAAAAGCAGCGACAGAAAAACGAAAAAAACAAAAGATTTTCGCGAAATCGTCATAGCCGTACCCCCAACCATAACCGTTGCCCGTTACCTCGGAGAGTGAACCGCGCCGGACGTGTCCGTTCCCGGCACGATTCCCGATGTCGGCCGTCTACATGGCTGAGATTTAGTATTTGGGCTTTTCGCAGTTGCCGCAGACCCACGGATACGTCCAGTCGGCATTCAGCTTCTTGCTTTCCGGAATGAAATCCGACCAGGCATCGCCAACGACCACGTCGTCGGTTTTCCACACGGTCTCAAATTGACCGTCGTCCTGGATCTCGCCGATCAGGACCGGCTTCGACAGATGATGGTTGGTGTTCATGACCGCGGCGCCGCCGGTCAGGTTCTTGACCTTTTGTCCGTACATGGCTTGACGGACCGCATCGACGTCGGTGGTCACGGCTTGTTCGACGGCCTGCACCCACATCTTGAACCCGATGTAGTGGGTTTCCATCGGATCATTGGTCACGCGCTTCGTATCTTTGATGAACGCGTGCCATTTCTTGATGAAAGCTTCGTTCTCGGGCGTGTCGACGCTCATGAAATAGTTCCAGGCCGCCAGATGCCCGACCAGGGGGCCGGTATCGAGCCCGGCGAACTCCTCTTCGCCGACGGAAAAGGCGACGACGGGAATGTCCTCGGCCTTGATGCCCTGGCTGGAAAGTTCCTTGTAGAACGGGACGTTGGCGTCGCCGTTGATGGTCGATACCACGGCCGTCTTCTTGCCGGACGAGGCGAACTTCTTGACGTCGCTGACGATGGTCTGCCAGTCGGAATGGCCGAACGGCGTGTAATTCTCCATGATGTCGGCGTCATCGACGCCCTTCGCATGCAAATACGCGCGCAGGATCTTGTTGGTGGTGCGCGGGTAAACGTAATCGGTGCCCAGCAGCACCCAGCGCTTGGCGCCGCCGCCGTCCTCGCTCATCAAATAGTCGACGGCGGGAATCGCCTGTTGGTTCGGCGCCGCTCCCGTATAGAACACGTTGTGAGAGCTTTCTTCACCCTCATACTGCACCGGATAGAACAAGAGACCGTTCAGTTCCTCGAACACCGGCAGGACCGATTTCCGCGAAACCGAGGTCCAGCATCCGAATACCGCCGCGACGCTGTCCTTTTCGATCAGTTCCCGGGCCTTTTCGGCAAACAGGGGCCAATTCGAGGCCGGATCCACCACCACGGCCTCCAGCTTCTTGCCCAGCAGGCCGCCATTCTTGTTCTGCTCGTCGACGAGCATCAAGATCGTGTCTTTCAGGGTGGTTTCGCTGATCGCCATGGTTCCCGACAACGAATGCAGAACGCCGACCTTGATCGTATCGGCGGCATTGGCCGTCATTCCCAGCATCGATGCCGTGGCGATCGCGCCGGCACCGGTGATAGCCCTGATGGTTTCTTTCATGAAGACACTCCGCGAAGAGGTTGTTGTTGCACGCTTCGACTCCGGCCCCCGTGCGCCCCTTTGGAGCGCGCGGGGGTTGGCGGAGGAATCGGTTTTGACGATTTCCTCGAATTGCCGACCTGTTTGGCATCGCGCTTGCTTTCAAAAAGCGGAAAAAGTTTCACATTCGCGGAAATTCGGTCGTTTTGGGTAAATACGGCTGTGTTTCTCGCGGCGCGATGACCAATTTCTACGCGAATACGATCAAAACGAAGGCAAATATCGTGGGAGAGCAACGCTCCGCCTGCCGCCGCAAGACTCAATGGGATCGCCAAGGACGTCAGGTATTTTGAGCGCTCAAGCTCTGCAAGAGGCACCTGTCAATGGACGCGGCGTTTTCGGCGCGGTCGACGTCTCATTTGCGCTCCGAGACGGCAAGACGCGACTGGCGTCACTTTATCAAGCAACACCCTATCGGGTTTTGTTTCCGAACCCCGAACCGAACGAACCCCCGACGGCCGTGATTACGACCGTTTCCGGGGGATTGGTGGGCGGCGACCGCCTGGACGCCACCATCACCGTCGGCCCTGGAGCACGCGCCCTGGTCACGACGCAGGCCGCCGAAAAAGCCTATCGGTCATGGGGGCCGATGTTCCTGTGAACAACACGCTGTCCGCCGGCGAGTGTGCCGTTCTGGAATGGATGCCGCAGGAAACCATTGTGTTCGATGGTGCCCGGCTGCGTCGGGAGACCCGCATCAAGGCGGCGGCAACCGCGCGGGTCCTCGCGGGCGAGATCCTGGTTTTCGGCCGTGCCGCGCATGGCGAATGGCTGCGCAACGGCCTGATCCACGATGTATGGGAGGTTCGACGGGATGATACGCTGGTTTGGCGCGACGCCTTGCACATGCAGGACGATCTTGCCGGAGTTTTGAACCATCCCGCCGGATTCGACGGCGCTCGCGCCGCTGCGACGCTGGTGTGGAGCGGAGAATCCCGGCTGGACGATGCCCGTGCCCTGTTGGCCAATTCCGCGGTCCGAGCCGGCGCGACCGAAATCGAGGACATTCTGGTCGTGCGCTGGCTGGACAAGGATGCGACGGCTGTCCGCGCTGAATTCGCCCGATTCTGGGCAGGATTCAGGGCACGTGTTCTGAACGCTCCGGCGCGGGTACCGCGCCTGTGGTCAATGTGACGAGGGAGGTCGATCGTGAACCTGACACCCAGGGAAAAAGACAAACTGCTGATCGCCATGGCGGCGATGGTCGCCCGCAACCGCCTCGCCCGGGGCGTGCGGCTGAATTACCCCGAAGCGATTGCGATCATTTCGGATTTCGTCGTGGAAGGCGCCCGCGACGGACGGTCGGTCGCGAAACTGATGCGCGACGGCGCGATGGTCCTGAAACGCGAACAGGTAATGGAAGGCATTCCGGAGATGATCCATGAGATCCAGGTCGAGGCCACCTTTCCCGACGGCACCAAGCTCGTCACCGTCCACGAACCGATCCGATGAGGCGCGCCATGATCCCCGGAGAAATCATCGTCAAATCGGGCGACATCACCCTCAACGAGGGACGCCCTACTCTCACCGTCATGGTGGCCAATACCGGCGACCGGCCGATCCAGGTCGGTTCCCACTACCACTTCTTCGAAACCAACGACGCGCTGGCGTTCGATCGCGGTGCGACACGCGGATATCGCTTGGATATCCCGGCGGGAACGGCGGTCCGGTTTGAACCCGGCCAATCGCGGGAAGTGACGCTCGTCGCCTACGCGGGCGAACGCACGGTCTACGGCTTCAATGCCCGCGTCAACGGCCAGCTGGAGGATTGACCCATGGCCCGCACCATCGATCGCGCGTCCTACGCCGCCATGTTCGGCCCCACCATCGGCGACAAGATCCGTCTGGCCGACACGGAACTGTTCATCGAGGTCGAAGAGGACCGCACCACCTATGGCGAGGAGGTCAAGTTCGGAGGCGGCAAGGTCATCCGCGACGGCATGGGCCAGTCGCAGCAAAGCCGTGTCCAGGGCGCCGTGGACACCGTGATCACCAATGCCCTGATCCTCGACCACTGGGGCGTCGTCAAGGCCGACGTCGGCATCAAGGACGGCCGCATCGCCGGGATCGGCAAGGCGGGCAACCCCGACGTTCAACCCAATGTCGACATTGTCATCGGGCCCGGAACCGAGGCGATCGCCGGCGAGGGCCGCATTCTGACCGCGGGCGGCATCGACGCGCACATTCACTGGATCAGCCCGCAGCAGGTCGACGAAGCCCTGAATGCCGGGATCACCACCATGCTTGGCGGCGGCACCGGTCCGGCCGACGGTACCAATGCCACCACCTGTACACCGGGGCCTTGGCACTTGGCACGCATGCTTCAGGCTGCCGAAGGACTGCCCATGAACCTGGGCTTCTTCGGCAAGGGGAACGCTTCGCGGCCCGATGCGCTGCGCGAACAGGTGGCGGCCGGGGCCTGCGGACTGAAACTGCACGAAGACTGGGGCACGACGCCATCGGCGATCGATACCTGTCTAAGCGTCGCCGACGACATGGATGTCCAGGTTGCCATCCACACCGACACCTTGAACGAATCCGGTTATGTCGAGAACACCGTCGCGGCGTTCAAAGGCCGGGCCATCCACGCTTTCCACACCGAAGGCGCGGGCGGTGGCCACGCCCCCGACATCATCAAATTGTGCGGCGTCGCCAACGTACTGCCGAGTTCGACCAACCCGACGCGACCGTTCACGATGAACACCGTCGACGAACACCTCGACATGCTGATGGTCTGCCATCACCTGGATCCGCGCATCCCCGAGGACGTGGCCTTCGCCGAAAGCCGGATCCGGCGCGAAACCATTGCTGCCGAGGATATTCTCCACGATCTCGGCGCCTTCAGCATGATCGCGTCGGACAGCCAGGCCATGGGGCGGGTCGGCGAGGTGATCATCCGCACCTGGCAAACCGCCGACAAGATGAAACGTCAGCGTGGCGCGCTTCCCGGTGAAAAAGGCGACAACGACAACCTGCGCGCCCGGCGCTATATCGCGAAATATACAATCAACCCGGCGATCACCCATGGCATCGATGCCCATGTCGGTTCCATCGAGGTCGGGAAGCTCGCGGATCTGGTGCTGTGGTCGCCGATGTTCTTCGGCGCCAAACCGGACATGATCCTGAAATGCGGCACCATCGCGGCCGCGGCCATGGGCGATCCCAACGCCTCCATCCCGACACCCCAACCCGTTCACTACCGGCCGATGTTCGGGGCCTTCGGCCGCTCGCTGGTAGAAAGCTCGGTTACCTTCACCTCGTGGGCGGCGATGGACGCGGACATCCCCCGAACTCTGGGGTTGACCAAACGGGTGCTTCCGGTCTCGGGAACGCGAAAGCTGACCAAGGCGGCCATGGTCCTCAACGATTACACCCCGACCATCGACGTCGATCCCGAAACTTACGAAGTCCGTGCCGACGGCGAGCTTCTGACCTGCGAACCGGCCACCGAACTCGCGCTCGCGCAACGCTACTTCTTGTTCTGACCATGCGCCGCGCCATCGAACGTATCGCCGCCGGTCACTGGCCCGCAACGGAAGAAACCGGGGTTGTTACCCTTGCCTTTGGCGAACGGCACCGCCGTCGCGTGGTTCTGGAGGCCGATGACGGAGAGTCTTTCCTGCTCGACCTGCCTCACGCCTGTCTGTTGGCGGACGGTGACGGCTTGGCGCTGGCAGACGGCGGCTTTATCGCTGTAAAAGCAGCGGAAGAACCCGTCATGGAAGTGAGCGGCTATTCACATGAGCATCTTGCGCGTCTGGCGTGGCATATCGGCAATCGCCACGCACCGGTCCAGGTGCTGACGGATGGGAGGCTGAGGATCCTCGCCGACCACGTTCTCGAAGAAATGCTGAAAGGACTCGGCGCCCATCCCTCTCGTCGATTGGCATGCTTTCAACCGGAATCCGGCGCCTACAGCGGCGATCGCGAATCCCACGGGCACGAACACGAGCACCACCATCACCATGGCGCATGATACCGCCCTACTCCGCCTGATCACTTGGCTTTCGACCGCGTTTCCCGTCGGGGGATATACCTATTCCCATGGAATCGAGGCGGCCGTGGAACGCGAGTTGATTCGAAACGCCGAGGACCTCGAAGTCTGGGTCTCCGGCGTTCTGGCGTTCGGATCGGGACGCACGGACGCCGATCTCCTCCGCATGGCCTGGGCAGCCATGGCAAATGATGATCCGGAAGCCCTCGCCGCGGCCACCGAACTGAGTCGCGCCAACCGGGGCACCCGCGAACTCGCCCTGGAAAGCGCGGCACAGGGAACCGCCTTCGTCGCGGCCCTCCGCGCGGCGTGGCCGCATCCGGCGTTGGACGGCCTCGATCCCGGCGGCCATGCCGTCGCCGTCGGCGTAGCGGCCGCAGGTTGGAAGATCGACCTTCGACCGACGCTGCTGGCCTACCTGCACGCCCTTGTCGCGACTCTGATATCGGCCGGTGTTCGGTTGATTCCCCTCGGACAAACGCAGGGACTGAAGATCATGGCCGCATTGGAGGAACCGATTCGGCGCGCAGTAGAAGATTCCCTGGCGCGTTCGGCGGACGACTTCGGCTCCGCCGCAGCGATGGTCGATTGGACGTCGATGACACACGAAACCCAATACACGAGGTTATTCAGATCATGAGCGGACCGTTACGTGTTGGAATCGGCGGGCCGGTAGGCTCGGGCAAGACCGCCCTGCTGGATCGGTTGTGCAAGACCATGCGGGATACCTATCGCATCGCCGCCATCACCAACGACATCTACACGCGGGAGGATGCGGAATTCCTGACCCGCTCCGGCGCACTGGCACCCGAACGCATCGCCGGGGTAGAAACGGGCGGGTGTCCCCATACCGCCATTCGTGAAGACGCTTCGATCAATCTGGCGGCCATCGACGACATGTGCCACCGCTTCCCCGATCTCGACGTGGTCTTCGTCGAATCCGGCGGCGACAACCTTTCGGCGACGTTCTCTCCGGAACTCGCCGATATCACGATCTATGTCATCGACGTTGCCGCCGGCGACAAAATTCCCCGCAAGGGCGGTCCGGGTATTACCCGGTCGGATCTTCTGGTGATCAACAAGACGGATCTCGCGCCTCTGGTGGGGGCCGATCTCGGCGTGATGGACCGCGACGCCCGTAAGATGCGCGGAGACCGTCCCTTCCTGTTCACCAACCTCAAAGAGGGCAAGGGGGTCGCCGAGGTTTTCGACTTTATCGAGCGCAAAGGCGGTCTGGCCGACCGTTGATCAAACGGGCGGTGGCTTTCGGTGCAACGCTCCTGCCGCAGACGTTGGCGCAGGGGTATGGCACGCGCGTTCCGCCTAAAAATGCTTACGGCGATAGAACCGGATCTGTTTATCCCCGAACCGGCGGAGGCCTTCCCGTCCGATCACACGCGGCGAAATGCCGTATTCCCTATCGTCGGCCGAGTTTACGAGAACCGCCTTCCAATGGACGACGCAGCCGGTATTGCCAACGAACCCCGTTCCATCAGGACGAAAGGACGTTGTCGACCGCACCAACGGCAAAAAAGGACGCGAACATCAGGCCGAGTTGAGCAACAATACCCAATGAGGGAGAACTGTGATGAACAACCTTCACCGCATCGTCATTGGGGCCTCGGCCGTGATCCTCACAGGAATCATGACAACCGAGGTAACGCAAGCCGCCGATAGTGTTCGCCTTCGCCTCAACTGGATGTATTACGGCTCTCATGCCGGTTTCGCGCTCGGCAAGGACAAGGGGTACTACAAGGACGCTGGCATCGATATCGACGTCCGGGCCGGTAATGGCTCGGGTTCGGCGCACCGCCTGGTCGCCACCGGCGATAGCGATTTCGCCTATGGCTCATGTTCGGCGATGGTCAATCTCGCGGCCCAGGGCGCGCCGCTGATCTCGGTGGCGGTGATCGATGCCATGGGGACGGAAGCCATCATCGTCCGCCCCGATTCGGGTGTCAAAGAGATCGGGGACCTCAGGGGTAAAATGCTGCTTACCACCGCCGAAGCCGGGGTCAATACATTCTTCCCGATCGTGCTGCAAAACAGTGGGTTGTCGGTCAAGGACATCAAGCTGACCAGCGTCCCCGACGGCGCCATCGTTCCCAGTTATCTTCAAGGCGCGGGCGGAGCGGTCGGCATTCTCGGCGGTCTTGATGACAAACCGGCTGAAATCATCGCCAATGGCGGAGACCTCCCAGTGACGTTCCCTTATTCCGACTTTGGGGTCAATCAGGTCGGATACTGCATCACGACCCGGACGGACACGGTTAAGGACAAACCCGATCTGGTCAAGCGTTTCGTCGGGGCGACAATCAAGGCCTACAAGGAAACCGAAGCCAATCCGCGGGAGGCTGTCGATTCGATGGCCGCGACCGTCGGTGGCGCCATGGCAGAGGAACAGGGAAAGAACCAGTCCTTGTCGGTGCTCAAGGTCACGCTGGGCGTCCTCTATTCCAAAGGTAACAAGGCCAAGGTCATTGGAATGCATGTGCCGTCCGACTGGGATGACATGTTGGCGCTGATGAAAAAATACAACAACCTGCAGACCGACAAACCGGCTTCGGTGTTCTACACCAACGACTTCCTCCCATAAGGATGGCTCCGACCCGCCGAACGGCGCCGTCGCAATCAACGGGCTATAGTCCTGCCGGCGGCCATCGGTTCGGATTTACTCGCCCTCGTCAACGGACCCGCAGCAGCCAATCAGCATACCCAGACCAAGATCTTCTGGATGTCGTTGGCCTGACGAGAGGACGGTTACATGTGGCGAACGTTGAATTTCTCGAAAAGTCGAATCAGCTCTGTCGGGGCATGTTCGCCATGCTGCGGCATCTCGTTCTGTGCTGCCGTTGTGCGCCCACGGCGTATCTCGTCGAGAATTGCGGCGTATTTGGCCAGCGATATCCTGATCGATCGCATTGGAAAACATCTTTCCGCTTTCACGTAGCCTCAATGTCCGCGTCTTGCCCGCGGTTTTGATCAACGATACGGAAATTGCCACCGCCCTGGCTTCGAATTTCGACCCCGAACGGCATCATGCGCTCTCGCGGCTCCGGCCCATGTGGACACATCCGGAATGGATGTATAGTCTCCCATGCTCGTGTTTAACGCGCCTGCGTTAGAGCCGCGTTAGTGGGCCTCAAATTCGAATGACTTACGCCGTCGTCACGGAACCGCTGACCATCCGCCTGATCGGAAACTTGGCGGTCGTGTCTGCGGATGGATGCATTGTGCCGCCATTGCCGCGAAAGGGATGGGCGTTGTTGGCCTACCTGGCGGCATCCTCCGGCTTCGCGCAACCGCGTGACCGAATCGCCGAAATATTCTGGCCCGACCTGTCCCCGTCGGCATCACGAAACAACCTTCGGCAAGTGCTGCTGGTCCTGCAAAGGGTGCTGAGCGGTGGAAAGGCGGTGGCGCCGTGCATCGTCGCGGATCGACAGACCATCCGCCTCGTTTCCAACTGCCACCACCGCATCGATCTGATCGAATTCGCCGCCGTCACCGTCGAATGCGCGATGAAAGAGGATCCATCGCGGTGCGCTTCCTGCATCGCACGCCTTGAGAGTGCCGCAGCGCTTTATCGCGACGAATTCATGGCTGGTTTTTGCATCGACGACTGCCTCGAATTCGAAGAATGGCTCCAAATTCAGCGAGAAGCACTGCATCGCCGCGCTTTGGCATTGCTGGAACGGCTTTCCCAATGCCACGAGACACTCGGCAATAGCGATCGCGCTTTGTCCTTCGCCCAACGTGCCGCCGAATTGGAGCCGTGGAACGAGGAAGGCCAACGCCGCTTGATTCGCCTGTTGGCTCTGAATGGCCAACGCGCCGCCGCCCTGAGCCAGTACGATGCGTGCCGCCGGACATTGAAAGAGGAATTGGGAGTCCTGCCGGAAGAGGAAACCCGAGCCTTGGCGGTCCGGATTCAAAAAGGGGATTTTAAGACGCCCCCGGCCCAAGGGCACGAAGGCGCCGCCGTCCCGCCCTTGCCGTTGGCCAACTGGGAACGACGTCAGGTAACGGTGCTGTGCTGCGAGATTTCGGCATCCGAAAACGACGACCTCGACGATATCCTGGAACTCTTGCGCGAACCGCAAGCGGATTGCATCCGGATCATCCGCCGGTTCTGCGGCCACGTCGTTCGAACGAACGAAGGCGGACTTCTGGCCTATTTTGGTTTTCCCACCGCTTTGGAGAATGCCGCGCAACTCGCGGTTCGCGCCGGTTTGGCGCTCACGGCTCAGGCGTTCTCCGGTTTGGATCTCCGTGTCGCCATCCATACCGGATTGATCATCACCGGCGGCGATCCGAACGTTCCCGACACCATCGGCCGAACATCGAGCCAAGCCGTTCAGTTGCGGAATCGCGCGCGCCGCAACGAGGTGGTCGTGAGTGCGACGACTCATCGGATCGTGAGCGGGTATTTTGACTGGAACGATTTGCCGCAACCGAAAGTGAGATTCAACAGGCGTTCCGGGCCGAAAGAGAAAGCGGCGCGACGAACCGGTTGGGCTCCGCCACCGAATTGACCCCGATGATCGGCCGGGATTCGGAGGCCGCGACCCTGCGAACATGCTGGCGCGAGGTCTGCGACGGCCATTTTCGAACGCTGCTGTTGTCCGGCGATCCGGGCATTGGGAAATCGCGGCTTGTTCATTTTGTCAAGCAGGTGGTGGCCGAAAGCGGTGGCGCAATCCGGGAACTTCACTGCTTTCCGGAATTGAGCCAATCCCCCTTCCGTCCCCTGATCGGCTTGCTCGAAAACCTTTACGAAATTACGCCCAACGACGCCCCGGAAACCCGGTTCGCAAAACTGGTCGCCTACCAGTCCGACTGCTACCCCGCGATGGACCTTGGCGACGTCGTTCCGCTGTTTGCCACCTTGCTCTCGTTGCCGATGGTGCCGCCGTATCGGTTGCCGGACACACCGCTTCGCGCGCATCGGGAGCGGATCATGAATCTCGTCGTGAACCAACTTCATGCATTGAGCGAAACAGGTCCGGTTCTCGTCGTCATGGAAGATCTGCATTGGTGCGACCCGACAACGATCGAGTTGTTGTCCCGGATCGTGAAGTCGCCCAACGCGACACGCACTTTCGTCCTGTGTACGGCCCGGCCCGAGTTTCAATCTCCGTGGCCGGAAGCCGTGATGCCGCTACGACGGCTTGCGCCGCTGTCGGGCGCCGCCGTGAGAACCCTGATCGAATCCCTGGGACTTGACATTCCGCCATCAACCGCGCGCCGTATCATCGCCAATGCCGATGGCGTGCCGCTGTTTGCCGAAGAACTGGCCCGATCCGTCCCGTCGCCGGGGCACGATGCCTCTATCGGCGTCCCTCCGACTCTTCAGGATTTGATCGCCGCCCGCCTGGATGCCGCGGCCGGAGACAAGAGCACGGCGCAACTGGCCGCTGCGGTCGGACGAGAATTTTCGCTCTCGCTGCTCCGCGAATTATCGCCCCTCGACGACACCGACCTGACCGATTCCGTTTCGAACCTTCTTGACGCCGGGCTGCTCTCCCGGATCGGCGACGATACGTTCGCGTTTCGGCATGCTCTGTTTCAGGACGCCGCCTTCCGTTCGCAAACCAAGGACGATCGGATGGCGGTGCACCGACGTATCGCGAAAACGTTGCAGGCCCGTTTTCCGGAAACGTCGAAAAACCGACCGGAAATCCCGGCCCAGCATTGGAGTGAAGCGGGTGAGGCCGAAACCGCCATCGAACTCTGGATCAAGGCGGGCCGTCTCGCCAATCTGCATTGCGCCAACAAGGAAGCCATCAGCCGGTTTAATTCGGGCATGGCACTTATCGCACAATTACCGGAAGGGCAACGCAGGATCCAATTGGAATTCGATCTCCAGGTCGGGCTTGGCGCAGCCCATTTCGCCGTCGAAGGATATGGTTCCCCGAATGGCGCCGCCGCTTACGCCCGGGCCGTTGCTGTGGGTGAACGCCATGCCGGGAATCCGGACTTGTTCAATGCCTTGTGGGGGTTGTGGGCCTGTACAAGTTCGCGATCCGACTATGATGACTCCCTGGTTTTGACGCTTCGTCTGCTTCGGATCGCGCTTCGCGGTACGGATCCGGTGAAACAGCAGCAGGGCCATTTCGCCGTTGGGAACATCCGGTTCTGGCGCGGAGAATTCATCGAGGCGCGCGTCCATCTGGAACGTGCCATGGCTTTGTATCGGCCGGAACACCACGAGCGCCTTGTCGGCGATTTCGGCGAGAATGCCTACGTCACGAGCGGCGCCTATCTTTCATGGGCGCTGTGTTTTCTCGGTTATCCCGATCAAGCGGAAGAAGCGGCGCGCAAAGCACTGGAAGAAGCTTACCGAATCAACCATCCTTTCAGTCTCGGATACACGCTTACGTTCGTCACCGTATTGCAGCGAATGCTGCGCCGTCCCTCGGACGCACTCGCCTATGCGGAGGAAACCATCGCCCTCGCGGAAGAGCACGGCTATCCGCTTTGGAAAGCGGGAGCGGCTCTAATTCGGGGCTGGGCCATGGTACGGCACGGCAATCGGAAAGGAATCGATATCGTTCAGGAGAGCGCGAATTCCGTCCGCTCGCTCATGAGCGGCATCACCTTGATTTGCCTCGAAACCCTGGCCGATACGCTTCGCGAGTTGGGGAAAACGGATGCGGCGTTGGCGGCCATCGACGAAGGATGGAAATTCGTCAACCGCCTCAACGACCGCCATGTCGAAGCGGAACTCCATCGACTGAAAGGCGCTTGTCTTCTCGCGCTTCCCGAACGCCGCGAGGCGGAAGCCGAAGCCTGTTTCAGACAGGCGATCTCCGCCGCCCGTCGGCAACAGGCCAAACTGCTTGAATTGCGCGCGGTCATGAGCTTGGCCGAACTGCGGCACGAACAGGGCCGGACCAAAGAGGCCTATCAAGTGCTATCCGGCGTCTATGCGACATTCACCGAAGGCTTCGACACACCGGACCTAAGGCACGCTCGAAACCGGTTGGAAATCTTTGCCGGAAGATGATCGCCCCGCATTGACGACCCGAGTGCGCGATCGGTCAATCCTTGATCCTGGCAAAGGCCTGAAAGGCCTCGGCGTAATCAGGATGCCAACGGGATAGCGGCGGCCGATTCTCTACAATGTCGCCGGCAGCCCAGAGGATGCGCCGTTCGTCGGTGGATCGGCTCACTTCGTTGTCGGGACAAAGAATGTAGAAGTCACCGCGTTCCAGACGCTCCATCATGAAATCGATCGTCTGCTCCGGCGTCCAGGCGCCCTCCGGCATTTCGGTCCGACCGCGGGCGGTCAACTCCGTAAAGACGAACCCCGGGATCAGCAAGTGCGCACTGAGGCCGTGATTCGGGGCATTGCGGAGTTCGTGCTGCAAGGCCTCCGTAAACGCCTTTACCCCCGTCTTCGAAACGTTGTAGGCCGGGTCTCCGGGCGGTGTCGTGATCCCCTGCTTGGACCCGGTGTTGATGATCAGGCCGGGTCGACCACGTTCGATCATGTCGGGCACGAACGTCCGGGTACCGTGGATGACACCCCACAGATTGACCGCAATCACCCGTTCCCAGTTTTCCGCCGGTCCGAACAGGGCGCTGCCGGGTTGGACGCCTGCGTTGTTCATCAGGACGTCGGTTCCGCCGAAACGATCGCGGACGGCTGCTTCCAGGGCAACCAAGTCCTCGACACGGCTAACGTCGGTTTCGATTGCCAGCACGTCTTCGGATCCGCGTTTCGCGACGGTGGCGATTTCGTCCGCCGCTTGCTTAAGCCGATCCGTGCCGATATCCGCGATACATACTCGAATGCCAAGGTGCGCGAAACGCTTGGCGGCCGCGAGTCCGATCCCCGCGGCACCGCCCGTGACGACGGCGACACTGTCGGGTACGAGAGCGGGGTGAACCATGGTCGATTCTCCTGGCAGGAATTGCTTGGACACGGCACGTCGACAAAGGGACCGCAAAGGGACGAACCCTGATCGCACCGAAGTGTACCTCTGTGCAGAAATGCCCGCAACGCCAGGCTGCCCGCGACAAACACTCTCTCCCATCGGGTTCATGCGTTAAGCGACATCCGCATTGCACCATTAACCGCAGGTCGAACATTGACGCAATATATGAAATTTTCGTAGCGCTTCTAACGCTCTGTTAACGCAGCTCTGCTAAAAGGTGCCGAATGAAGAGATGTCTTAAGTTGCTGAAGGCAGGTCTGGCGGTCGCTGTCGTTGTCGGGACGGCCTTTTGCACCTCGGCACCGGAACAACACCGAGCGCCACCGCACGGCAGAGACCAAATCACCAACCCCGCCAGCGTGTATTGCTCGAAGGTGGGAGGCCGCGCCACGACCGAAAAGCGGTCGAGTGGTTCCGAATTCGGTGTCTGCCAGTTCGACGACAATCGGCAATGCGGTCAGTGGGCCCTATTTCGCGGAAATTGTCCGATCGGTGGCATTCGCGTCTCCGGGTTCACATCGGAGGCCTCCCGTTTCTGCGCCATCACCGGCGGCACGATCGGCACCATGGGATCACGGCAAACCTGCACCACCGCGCAAGGAACGGTCTGCGGTACCAAGGCCTATTTTGACGGCGATTGTCGCTAACCCTCCTTGACTCCGAAGCCGGCACCCGCCCCTATCCCGCACCGTTCGATTTCATGGAGATGTCTTCTAACGATCCGCTAACGCACAAGGAATATGTTGCGTTTGTTTCCATGGCAAATCCCCCATTTCCAATGGGGCTATCGTCCGCGGGAACGAGAGCAAGAAGTTCGCCCAGGAGCGACCAACCCGATAGAGGAACCTGCCCCGTCGGCAGAGGAAATCGATGATGAAAAGAACGACCGTTATATCGTCCCTCGTGTTTTTCATGCTTACGCTTTCGTCGAGCGCGTTCGCCGAAGCGTTGAAGGACCATATTCCTGGTGCGCAAAAATTCGATGCCCTCAAGACGTTCGTGGTCGAGCACGTTGACGCCGACGACGACGCGGTCACCGTTAAAGGGACATTCCGCGGAAAACGGGTGCAGTTTGTTCAAACCAAACCGAAAAAGGGTCGGAGCTTCTCGATCGAAGCGGTCGGGTCCGCCCTGGAAATTTCGGACATTATTCCTGAACTGAAGGACTTCCCGGGAGACGATGCGCTTCGGATCGAAAAGGTGACCTTCGACGAGAACGCGCTGACGGCAACCACCGACGGCCGGGTTTCCGACACGGAACTTGCGATCACGTTCGATCCGAAGAACCGTGTGGCGACGATCACGCCGCGGGCGCCGGACATCACGCTCGGATCCGTGTTGCCAAGCCTGAAGGACGTGCCGGTGATCAACGTCCTGATCTTCGAGGGCATAACGTTCAAAGCGAAGGATAGTGCCGTATCCGTAACGGGCAAGGTCAAATCGACGGCGGCGACCCTTACGATGGATCTGAGCAAGGGTCCGACGAACCCGATCATCGACCTGACGTTTCTCGCGGGTTCCGCTTTGTCGGATGCGCTGCCTGATCTGGCCGACGTTCCGCTGGTCGGCGAATTCGTGTTGGAGGATCTCCATTACGACCGCCAAGCCGGCACGGTCGGCGGCACGGGAAGAATCCACAAGACCGAAGCGGTCCTGATCCTGGACACCAGCAAGGGAATGAAAAACCCCGTCTTCAATCTGAAATTCGAAAAGGGTTCCGCGATCACCGACGTACTGCCGGATCTGGCCGATGTGCCGCTGGTGAGCGATTTCATCCTCGAAGACCTGAGTTGGGACCCTCGGGCCAAGACGGTCGGCGGCACCGGAAAAATTCGCAAGACCGAAGCGGTTCTGACCCTGGATACCGCCAAGGGGATGAAAAACCCCGTCTTCAATCTGAAATTCGAAAAGGGTTCCGCGATCACGGACGTGCTGCCGGATTTAGACGGCGTTCCGCTGGTCGGCGATTTCATTCTCGAAGACTTGAACTGGGACCCACGGGCCAAAACCGTCGGCGGCACGGTCAAGATCCGCGCAACCGAAGCAACCTTGTCCGTGGACACCACCAACGGGTTGAAGAAGCCGATCTTCGACCTGAAAATCGTCAACGGCCTCACCTTACCCCAAGTGTTGCCGGACCTCGCCGACGTCCCGATCGTCGGTGACGTGACGTTCAACGGTCTGCGCTTCAATCGGGAACGGAAAGCCGTGACGATCTCGGGCGACGTCGGCGGTAAGACGGTTACCCTCGACATCGCGAACACCCAGGGTCGGGTGATCGATCTGAAAGCCGACAAGGCGCTCGGTCTGGCCAATGTCGTCACCGAACTCAAAGGGGTGCCCGGCATCGGCGATTTCGGCATCAAGGAACTCACCCTCAAGGCGCGGGCGATGTCGGCGGACCTGACGTTCGGCACAGACTCCGCGAAACTGTCGATCGACCTCAGCGGTTCGAAGACCGGCGGCCGGTTTTCGGCATTCAACATCGTGCCCGATACGAACAACCTGTCGATCGGCCGGCTGTTCCCGGAATTGTCGGGCGTCCCGGGCATCAAGGACTTCAATCTGACCGGCCTGAATTTCGTGGAAAAGACGAAAGCGCTGGTTTCCTCGATTTCGCTCGGTTCGGGATCGGGTGCGAAAAAGGCAACGATCACGTCCACGTCCGACCCGTCCAAAGGCAAGGGCCGGGTGTTCAAACTTTCCAGTCCACATTTGAGCATTGCCGACCTGGTACCCTCGCTTGCGCAGATCCCGATGTTCGGCGCCCTCAAATTCGACGAACTCGACATCTCGGCCACCGCGATCGAGGCGACGCTCGACCTCGGTTCGGCAAGCGTGGAACTGTTCGCGAGCATCAAGAACGGGTTCGCCGCCCTCGATTTCGGCGGGCTCGACATTGCGGCGCTCATTCCCGAGGCAGGCAAGACCGCTCTCGACGGTATCAGGCTTGCCGGTTCGGTCTTCGTTGTTTCGACATCCCCGAACGTCCTGCCCGGCGATCTGCCCACGGACATGCTGAAGAATCTGGGCGGGGTCGACGTCAAAACGCCGTTCAAGGCGGGAATCAGCCTTCTGGGTTCCATTCGCAAGGAAGACCTGGGATCGAAGCTAAGCGGCCTGTTCGACACCTTGTCGATCAAAGCGCCGTCCTTTCCCGTGTCCGGCATCTTCCCCAAAGAAGTGTTCGACTTCATCAAGCAAGCCAAGGGGGCGGCCAAGGACGCCAAGCACGTGGCCGGTGACGCCAAAAAGGAAATCGTCACCGCGATCCTGGACGCCCTCGACGTCACGATCGACATTCCGATTCCGGAAATCGACGTACTGAAGAAGTTCGCCACCTTCAAAACCGCGCATCTGTCGATCACCGGCAATTCGGGCGACGATCCTTTCTGGAAAAACCTGCCCGCCGACATGCAGAAAAGGAAACCGACCGGACGGCTCGATGTTTCGATACGAGGCGGGATCACACTCACTTTGGGCGGTTTCGACGGCAACATGAAAACCCCGATCGAATTGGAATCGCTGGTCGATCTCAACGCGGGCGACGGGGCCAAATCGGTGTCGTTGCTGGGCCGGGTGGACGGCGTGTGGGATAAACCCTTCGGCATCAAGGGCCTGACGTTTGAAAAGAGCGGCTTCGACATCGCGCTGTCGACGGGCGGCTCGGGCGCGAAGGCAACTCTTGATTTCTTCAGCGCGGCCAAGCTGCACGACAAGACCGATCTTTCCGTCGACGCGAGTTTCTCCGAAAGCGGAGGGCTACCCAAACTCGACTACTTCGTTCTCGACGGCCCCCTCGCGCTCAGTGATCTGGCGGGAAAACTGCCGAACGCCGACAACTTCATCGTCCACGAAATCAAGATCTATCCGGATGGAATCGAGGCCCAGGTCGAAGCGAAGAACAAGCTGTTCGACGAACGCACCAACCTTTTCATGTTCGAATTGGATGCGGGGTCGGAAAAGTCTCTCGTCGCCGCCATCGATCTGACCTTCAACGCCGAAGCCAAGACCAAGCAGAATTTCTCCCTGGGGCGGTTGGCGAAGATCGCGGGCCTGAAGGGGGAGAAGTCGAAGATCATCCAAACCAATCTCGACGCCATGGCGGTGGCGAACGCCGCCTTGATCCTGAGCAGCCGAAAGGTTTTCCCGCTACCCCCGGACGGTTTGAAGAGCGGCATAGCGAAGGATATGTTCGACGGCATCTTCGGTTCGTCGAAAGTGCCGGTAAAGCTCGACAACGTCACTTTCCTGTCCGATTTCAGGGCCGACCTGATGGGTGAAATCGGCGACAAGTTGGTCAACGGCGTGAAGGGGGTCAAGCTCGGCCTGTCGGAGGAAGCCGTCATCAACGGCACCATCGGCGGCTTGTTCGACAGCGATCCGCTGAACCTCGACCTCGAATTCCTTTTGGCCGAGAGCCTGAGCCTCGATCACTTGCAGCAAAGCGGGCTCAAACTGCCGTCGTTCCTGAAGGCCAAGCCGAAGAGCGCGGGCGGCGCGGAAAAGATCGGCATTTTCCTCAAGGTCGTCGACGCGACGTTCGAAGTTGGACTGCTGGCCGGTTTCGACATGCAATACAACGACACCGCGTTCGACTTCACGGGAACTCTCGGCATTCAATTGGCCGAGGAAGAAATCGGCCTGAGCCTCAGCGGCGCCATGAGCGACACCTGGAAGAACGCCCTCGGCATTCAGGGGTTCGAATTGGAGAATGTCGTGGTGGCCGGCGAAATCGAGGCCGACCCGCCGTCGATCAAGATCGGCCTGGGCGGCGATGCCAACCTTTGGGGGCACGACATGAGTTCGACGGGCGACCTGATGGTCGGCTTGGCCGGAGAGATCCCCATCCCCGAAGGGCTCGGCATGAAGACCACCGTCAGCGATCTCGACGTCACCATGTACGAGATCCTGAATACCGTCACGATCCTGAGTTCTGCCGAGGTCGTCATCGATCCGCCGATGTGGCCGATCATCCTCGTCGGCGTCGTAGGGGAAGTGGGTCTTTCAGAAGGCTACACGATCATCTACGACAAAGTGAAAGGCAAGAAGGTGACCGCCAAGGATCTGGCGGGGGCGCCTTTCAAGGATGCCGCGCAATTGATCAAGGACTACTCCGAACTGCAGGCCTGGATCCTGGGCGGGAAGGACATCTACATGTCGTTTGCCACCCCCGGCGCGTCGGACGCCAACCTGGGCATCCCCGACGGTATCCGTTTCAGCGGCAAGATCGAACTTTTCGGCGGCGCGATCAAAAGCCCGGCGATCCAGCCGAAAATCGGGTGGATCTACAAAATCGCCCAGGGGCTTTACGAAACTCCGGGCAAGGCCAAACGCGCGGCAGTTCACGACGCGAACAAAGGCGAGGCACTAACAAAAGAGGAATTCGCGGCCTTCAAGAAAGCGGCCGGTCAACTGCGCGATATCGTCGCGAAGGAGGTGGGCCTGACGAAAAAGACGATCGAGGTCGACTACGTCAAACCATCCGCGAAAGAACTGAGGGAATTTTTGGACTCGGCCAGTTTCACGCAGAAAGAGTCCTTCAAACTGGGCGGTTTGGAATTCACCGACAATCACATCTCTCTCGTGCCCTTCAAGGTGACGTCGAAGACCAAACTGTTCGGTAACGAGGAGGACGTCGAACTGTCGCTCAAAGACGGCAAACTGGTGCTCGAAGCCAAGACCAAGATCGAGGCGATCGGGAATACCGAGTTGCTGCTCGAATTCGATCTCGAGAAAAAAGACTTCATCGTCGTCGGCGAGTACGCGCAGAACCCGGCGCTCCAGAACTGGCTGGCAACGGAAATACAAAACGGAATCAAACAAATCAGCGCCACGGCCGATGCCAAATTCAAGGCATTGAACAGCGATCTCGCCAAGGCGAAACAACTACGCGACGACGCGCAAGGCGCTCTGAGCGCGGCCCAGAAAGTCGAGAACGCCGTGACCCAGGCCGCCGTCGACCGGCTGGCCCAAACCACGCACGGTTATGAAAACGACTACAACCAAGCGAACAACGAATACAACGGCTGCCATGGCTGGAAAAAATACTACTGCGAAACGAAATGGTGGCCGAGAAAGAGTCTGGCCTGGGATACCTGGAAGGCGAGCGAGCAGCTTCTCGAAGATGCCAAAAAGGCCCTGAGCGAGGCCAAGAGCCTGGCCGTCGAAGTCCACAAGGCGGAAATCAAATTCAACCAAGCGGCGACAACCGTGGCTCTCGCCGCAAAGGATGTCGCGGCGGCAACCGATATCCGGAACATCATTGCCACCGGCCTCGATTCCTTTGCCAATGATGCCGGACGCATGGCCAACGTCTTCCGTCTGGACAAGGCGTTCATCGCCGGAAGCCTCAAGGATGTCGCTTCTGGCAAACCGCTGGTCTTGGAGCTCTATTTCGAACTCAACGGCAAGAAATATAACGAGTTCTTCGCCTTGAGCCCGACCGACGCCGATTTCAACGCGGTGTCGTTCGGTTTGCTGCCCGTCATCGCCGCCGAACACATCATCGACGATATGGAAAAGACGCTTGAAGACAAGCTCGGTCCGAAACTGGGTTCTGTCGGCAACCTATCCGCGAAGCTGACCGACTGGATCAAGGCGCACATCTACGAACTGGTCGGCGGCCTGCGCGAAAACCTTGAAAAACGCATTGCGAACATCGAATACGAACTGACCCAGGAAGAAAGCAAGTACCGCAAGATCTTTGTCGCACTGGATACCCACGCCGCAAATTACCTGGACGGCTACAAAAACCTGACCGACGAATCCAACCAGATTTTGTCCACCTACAAGATGACCGACTTCATGCCCGCCAGTCAGGTGTTCAAAGACCGCTATCTGGCGGTCGGCCACAGTTCGCTCTGCCTCGGCGTCGCGTCCAACGGGTCGGATGTCTACCAGCAGAACTGTAAGGATACCGACGCGGAACGCTGGAGTGCGATACCGCTGGGCAAAACGCAGGAAGGCTACATCCAGCTCACAAGCAAGGGGCTGTGTCTCAAGGCGAGCAATACCGGCGTCACGAGCGGGCAGCCGCTGATCCTCGCCCAATGCAACGGCAAGGACGATCACGAGAAATGGAAGTTCATTTCCCAGGACGGTGAATTCAGCAAGTTCGTCAACCGCTACTCGCAAAAATGCCTGCACTTCGACACGGTCAACGCCAATGCGAAGGCGGGGTACGCGGTTTGGACATCCTGTTTCGGCGCCGACAGCGAAGGGTTCCGAGAGATCAAGGACGCCGAGAAGCCGTCATTCTACAAAGTCGAAAAAATGATCCGGGCCCGGAACGGTAAATGCCTCGCGACCGATCCCGACTTCGGCAAGTACTTCACCAAGACGGCCAAGGGGCAAACGACATCTTCCCGATCACACCTGTTGAACATGCAACGGCAAATGGACAACGCCCTGTATTCCGCAGCGTGTAGTGCCGATGACAAGGCGTTGTTCAATTATGTCGAGGCGGTGAACGGCGATCTCAAACTGGTTCACGAGCAATCCGGTTGGTGCGTCGTTCCGGGGCCGCGCCGCGACCAAGCCTTGGCGCTGACGCCGTGCGACAACGGAAAAGACATGTACTGGCAACTTCATGAATCCGGGGAGAGTTCTTTCGTGCTGCGAAACGCGCAGTCTCACGGGTGCATCGACCTCGGAGCTCGGAAAGGACGGACCGGGTACGCGATGACGGCGGCTTGCCAGTCGAAACCCGATCAGGTTTTGGAATTCGTAAAGGACTGATTCGGACGGTGGTCCGAAAACATGGGGTGTATGAATAGAATGTTGTCCAAAGGACGGTTTCGGAGCATGACTTGGCTCCTGTTCGCCGGCTTCGTATCGGCGACGACCCTGGGCGGCTGCAGCGGTCTACCGGAAAATCGATCGGCCGCAACCGACCGTATGGCCGCCACGTCGGCGACCGTCGAAACGATGCTGTCGAAGATGGTCTCGACGAACGACCTTCAGAAAATGGTCAAGGCCGGACTCGTCGAACTGAATCGCGGGGACTTTCGGAAGGCCCGGAAGGCCTTCCAGGCGGGGCTGCGCCTGGAACCCGGCAACGGCCACCTGCATTTCCTGAACGCGCTCTCGTACCATCTGGAGGGCGACGCGGGCGACGCGAAAATGCTGGATCTGGCCCAGGCCGGATACATGACCGCGCTGCGATTCGACGAATCGAACCACATGGCCGCCTATCTTCTCGGCCTTATCTATTTCGGTAAACGAGACTACCAGGCCGCGCAGGAGCATTTCGCCTACGGGCTGACCTACGCCCCCGAAAATCCCCTACTGTTGAATGCCTTGGCGGCGGCGTCCTACCACAACCGGGATCCGGCAACCGCCGATTGGGCGGCGCGAAAGGCCTACGATCTGGCCCCGGAAAGCCCCGCCAGCATCCGAAACGTGATGTTCGCCGAGGCCGCAATCGGCAAGTTCAAGGATACGCCCCGACTGATGCGGGAATACGAAGCGGCTTCGCGCGGCAAGCTTCAAAATGCCGACGCCTATTGGCTGGACATGAAGCTGAAGCAAACGTCCGAACGGTTGAAGGACTGGAAGGTCTTTCATGTCGCCGCCGGATCGGTCTTCGACACACCGTCGTCGGATATCGTCACCTACGGCGGCGGCGAGAGCGATGACAATGCGGACGGCGGCGACGATACGTTCAACGCGGATACCGACGACAAGGGACCGACTTCGGATACCCTTGCCTCGGATTCGGACGCGTCAACCACATCCGACATGACGAAGGCCGGGTCCACGAAAAAGAACCTGCCGAAAATGACGCACATCGACGTGGTGATCATCCGGACGGAAGAGGTTCGCTCGCAAGCGAAGGGTATCAACCTGCTGGAAGGTTTGAGCACGACACTCGGCGGGACGCTCGTCAGCTACAAATACGACAAATCCAGCGGATCGTCCGGCACGTCGACGACCCTGGAACGGTCCTTCAACCCTTACCTCACCCTGGCCGGCCTTGAATACAATCTGAACATCTTCAATGACGAGGTGAACAAGGCGGAGGTTCTCGCCCGCCCGTCGTTGTTGGCCACCGAACACGTCACGTCTCAATTCTTCTCGGGTGGCGTGTTGCACGTCCAACTTTCCTCGAACAACTACGATGGCGGTCTCGAGGACATCAATATCGGTATTACGCTCAGCGTCACACCCGAATTCATCGATCCCGAAACCCTCAGCGTCGACATCAAGGCGGATCACGAATACCTCGAGGGAAAAAACGAGAATGTCGGATTTTCGCTGTTCTCGCAGACCACGAAAACGTCGGTTCAGGCGAAAGCCGTCTTGAAATTCGGCGAGACCCTGGTCCTAAGCGGCTTGAGCGAACGGCTTACCGACGACACCAAAAGCGGCGTTCCGCTTCTTCAGGATATCCCGCTTGTGCAGTACCTGTTTTCTCGGAAGGAAGAGTCGGAAACGAAAAAATCGATCCTCATCCTGCTGACTCCGAGAAAACCCCGCTACGCCAACGAAACGTTGACCGAAGCGCAAATCGACAGCCACATGGATCTGGAAACGGTTTTCACGGATAAGCTTAAGACCGTTGAAAAAATCTCGGGGACGAACCTGAACGCCACAATGGCCCATCTGAACGACAATTCGCGATTCTACCGGCAATTCCGAACCGGCGATATCGATCTGAAACTCCTCGACGACGACGATTCGATCTTCCGAGCCATCAAACGGACGCTGGGATTTCTTTACTATTAGACTTCTTGCGTCTCGTCGGACGCAGATAAGTTGCCCTGTCTTGAGAAATCGATCACTTTATCCGCGATCGGGTGAAACCACCCGATCGCGGATTGATCCCGGACGAACACCGCCGCAAGGTCGTCGACCGCCATCGTTCCGAAGCGCGAAAGTACAAAGTCGGCAATCCGAAAGAAAAATCATCATGCAACGCAGGCTCCCCCACCCGGTTCTGGTCTTTTCGTGTCTCGGGCACGGGTTTGATCATCTCTTGATGCTGATCTATCCGACGGCCGTTCTCGCGATGGGAGTCGAGTTCGGACGGAGTTACGGCGAGCTTATCGTGCTGATGACCCCGTCGGTCATCCTGTTCGGCGCGGGAGCCATTCCGGCGGGTTGGCTGGGCGACCGCTGGAGCGCGCGGGGAACGCTGATCATCATGTTCGTCGGACTTGGGGCGGCCACGATTTTGACCGGCTTCGCGCGTTCGCCGCTTGAAGTGGGGCTGGGTCTCGCGGCGATCGGCCTGTTTGCATCGATCTACCATCCGGTGGCAACGGCCGTGGTCGTGCGCTATGCCGCCCGGCGGGGGCGGGCCCTGGGCATCAACGGCATATTCGGGGGGCTCGGTATGGCGGTCGCGCCCGGGATTACCGGATTCCTGACGGCAACCCTGGGATGGCGCGCGGCCTTCATCGTGCCGGGGCTCATTTGCGTGGCCGTCGGTATTGCATTCGCGTGGATCGTACGCGACATTTCGCCGGTCGCGAAACCCACCGCCAAATTGCAAACCGGTGCCGAGAACGGTCGGGCACTGCTGCCCATATTCGTGGCAATCGTTTTAGCCGGCGTCTGCGTCGGCTTTCTCTACCAGACCGAAACGGTGGCGATGCCAAAGGTCTTCCAGCAGCGGCTGACCTTCCTGGCAGGAGAACTTTCCACCATCGGCTTCTTCACCGCCGCCGTTTTCGTCTTCGGCGCCACCGCCCAGTACGTCGGTGGCATGTTGGCGGACCGGTTCTCGATGAAAAGACTGGTCGTTCTGGCGCTGGCGCTTCAGGTGCCGGTCATTTTATCGATCGCCCAGGCCTGGAACTGGCCGCTTTTCGCACTCGCCGTCCTGATGGCGGTATTGACCCTTGGGCTGCAGCCGGTCATGGACAGCCTGATCGCCCATTACGTGCCGCCTGCCTGGCATGCCCGTGCCTACGGCGCGCGGTTTCTTTCGGCCATCGTCATCAGTTCGCTGTCAGTCCCGGCCGTGGGTTGGATCTTTGAAACCACCGGCGGTTTCGAGTGGCTGTTCTACGGCCTGGTCGGAGTCGCCGCCGTCGGCGCATTGACCGCGATGGCGGTTCCGACCGAGCGGCAAGAGATCGAGGCGGTTCGCCGCTTGCGGCCGTCGTCGTGACGAGAATCAACCCTCAGACCGGGTTGCATCCGGCTGTTGTTTGGCTGTTGAAGTACCGGGCCAACTCTTCGTAGCCGGCGAACATCCGGGCATACCGGCTGGCGTTTTCGGTGCTGGGCGTGATGGCGCGGTCTTGGTGGACGTATGCGGTGACGGCGCTCTCCAGATCGGGTTGAAGACCACCGCCGACGGCCGCCATCAATGCCATGCCGAAAGCGGAATCGCCGTGGCGGATGGTTTGGAGTTCCATCCCCAGAACATCGGCGATGATCTGCGACCACACGGGACTTTTCGCCACCCCGCCCGCCATCACGGCACGGTCAATCGTTACGCCCTCGCGATTGAATAGGGCGACGCAATCCTTCAGCGAGAACGCCACGCCTTCCATGAGCGCCCGTACGAAATGCGGCCAGCCATGAGTTTGCGCGATCCCCGTGAAACTCGCCCTGAGACCGGGGTTCCAATACGGGGCCCGTTCGCCCTGCAGATACGGATGAAAGACCAATCCACCAGCGCCCGGCCCCGCAGAAGCGGCCAGTTCGTCGAGCCGCCCGAAGGTCAACCGTTTCTCGACTTCGTCGCCGAGGAACGCGAACAACCCTTTCAGCCATTGCAGCGACGTCGCGCAGGAATTGGTTCCCGCCTGACGGAAGAAAATTCCGTCGGCGACCGAAGGATAGGTGATGATTCCGCGCATGAAGGATGGACTGGCATCCATCGCCATGACTCCGCCCGATGATCCGACGCGGATCATGCCGCCGTCCGCCGCTTTCAGGATTCCACACCCGACGAGTTCGGCCGCGGAATCGAGCGCCCCGGCGATGACGGGCGTGCCGACCGGCAAACCCAGTTCCGTCGCCGCGGTCTCATAGACCGTCCCGATGCGGTCGAGCGGCCGGTGCACCGGCGCCATCGCCGAAATCGGCAATCCGCTCAGCCCCACCAGTTCGGCATTCCACTCACCCCGACGACAATCGTACATCAGCGTCGCCGCGGCGCTTCCGGTGTCCATGACCCGCTGCCCGGTCATGCGCAGAATGAGATAGTCCTTGGAACTCAGCAGACTCCGAGTTCGGCGGAAACCTGCCGCTTCGTGGCGTTGCAGCCACATGAGTTGCGGCAGGGTCCAGGTGCAACTGGCCTGGTTCAGCGTCACCCGCCGCAAAAGAGTTTCGTGGCACCGATACAGGGATGACGCTTCGCCATCGCTGCGTGAATCCGCCCAAAGGATGGCGGGACGAATCACGGCCTGTTTTTCGTCCAACAAGACGGGGATGTGCGCGGCGGAGCAGATTCCGATGCACCGCAATCCGTTCATTCCTGCCTCGTCGCACGCCCGGAGTTCTGCGAGTGCACGGCGGAGAGCCCCGTACCAATCGGCGGGATTCTGCTCGACCCATCCGGTCCGGGGGCTGGACGTCGCATAGGAGTCGCTTGCCGACGCCCGGACCGTCCCCGTCGCATCCAGAATCACGCACTTCAGACTGCTGGTGCCGAGATCAACACCCAACACGCTTTGTAATTTTTCGGGCATCGACGGAACTCTAACGGCCGACCGTTGCGGATGGAGCGGAAGAGTTCGCGGTGATCCAAGCATGCAGGGCCTCGACACCGGCCGCGAGGCTGCTCATCAACGCGTTGACATCGGTATTGCAGGAAATGAAATGGACGCCATTCGCGGCCAGTTCGGCCGCGACGGCCATATCATACGTGTGGATTCCGATGGCAACATCATTACGCTGCGCCGACTCCACAATCCGCTCGATGATGGCGCGCATTTCCGGCGACCGCAACGATCCATCGACGCCGCATGACATAGCCAAGTCGGAGGGGCCGATGAACGCCATATCGATTCCCGGCGTCGAGAGAATGTCATCGAGATGGTCGAGGGCAGGTCGTGTTTCGATCTGCACCATCAGCAAAATGTCGGCGTTTGCGCGCGCGGTGTATTCGTCTCTTTTAACCCGGCGAAAACCGGTATGGGCACGGCACAGGCTGACGCCGCGATCGCCCAGCGGCGGATAGCGGCAGAAACGAACGACGTCTTCCGCCTGGGCCCGGCATTCAACCCGCGGCACGAGGATACCCGAGACCCCGAGTTCGAGCGGTGTCAGAAAATATTCGCGCCGGGTTTCCGGAACCCGCACCATGGGCAGGCACCGTCCGCCCCGAAATCCCGCGACCAAACCGGCGAGAACGTCGGCGCCATAAGCACCGTGCTCCTGATCGATCAGGGCGAAGTCGGTTCCTGCGGCGTCGAGAATGGCGCCGAGCATCGGCGTCTTCAGTTCGGAAACCATGATCCCGGCGACGGTTTCATGCCGTCCGAGAGCCGATTTGATCCAGTTGCCGTCGATTGTCATGGCGCGTGTCCCCTTGGGATCAGAACAAAGCGTTGGGCAAGGTCAGGACGATCGCCGGAAAACAGGTGATCAAGACCAACAACCCGAGAAGTATCCAAATGAACGGCCACATCCGGCGGATCATTTTTTCCATCGGGATGCCTTCCATTCCGCATAGCGTAAACAGCAGCGCACCGACGGGCGGCGTGACCAGACCGATCATGCAGTTCAAGACCACGACGACGCCGAAATGCACCGGATCCATGCCGATGGCGTTGGCCAGCGGCATCACGATCGGCACGAAAAGCATGATGTTCACGTTGGGGTCGGAAACGCAGCCGAGCAGAAGAAACAAAAGGTTGATCGCGATCAGGATGAATATCCGATTGTCCGAAATCGCCAGGACGTACTCGGAAAACAGAGTCGGGACATCTTCCGCCGTCAGGACGAACCCGAATACCTTCGCCGCCGGCAGCAGGATCAGGATGCTGCCGCAGATCAGAAACACGTTCCTGAGGCAGTCGATGAACTGCCGCATCCCCAGCATGCGGTACGCGATCCCGCCGAGCAGGAGGGCATAAACGACGGCCAGGGCCGCCGCCTCTGTGATGGTGACGATGCCGAGGTAAATCCCGCCAAGCAGGATGACCGGTGTCATAAGGGGAAAGAATCCGTCCACAAGGGACCGAAACACGAAGGCCAACCCCTGCCGGGCGTGACAGGGATGCGCGTTGCGGCGCGCCACGACGTAGATATAGATCATCAGGCTGATGCCGATGATGAGCCCCGGCACCGCGCCGCCGAAGAAGAGTTTTGCGACGGAAACGCCCGATACCATCGAAAACACGACCATCGGAATGCTGGGCGGAATGATGGGCCCGATGACAGCACTGCTCGCCGTGACGGCACCGCTGAACGATTTTTCGTAACCTTCGTCGACCATGGCGCGATAACAAAGACGACCGATCCCGCCGACATCGGCCACCGCCGAACCCGACATGCCGGAAAAGATGATGCTGGTCAGGACATTCACATGCCCGAGGCCGCCCGGTACCGATCCGACCAGAGAATTGGCGAAATCGAATATTCGGCGGGAAACGCTAGACCGGTTCATCACTTCGGACGTCAGGATGAAAAGCGGAATCGCCAGCAAGACGAAGAAATCGAGCCCCGAGAACATCTGAAGCGTCAAAAAACCCAGGTCGATTTCCGCCATCAGCGCATAGGCCCACGCCGCGACGATCATGGCAAACGCGATCGGCATGCCGAGAAAGAACAACACGAAGAACAGAGCGATAAAGGCCGCGAGAATCATGATGCGGTCTCCCCGCCCGCATGCGCGATCGTGCGGCAGATCCGAACGATGCGGATGACGCTGTGGGAAAAACACAAGAACATCGCGGTCGGCAGGATGGCGTAGGGCAGATACTCCGGAATCTGCAAGGCGGCCGTAACAGTCAGGCTTTTCATGGCCGTCAGGCTCGGCCCGATGAACGAGCCGAACATGATCGTCAGAATGACGGTCATGAACAGGTCGAGCCATCGTTGCAGAGTCGGCTTCAGGGAACCGACGAACAGCGTCACGCGAATGTGCCGGTCGTCGGCGAGAATATGGGCACAGGACAGAAACCCGGCCCATACGAACAGAAAGTTGGACACTTCCTCCGCCCAGAAAATCGGCGCCGTCATGACGTAACGCATGAAGACGTTGGCGCAAATAATCAGGAACATCAGCCCCAGGCAGGACACGCCGACGGCCATCTCAATTTTTTTCAGGACATCAGTCGGTCCCATGACACGCCTCCCCGGTGGCGGAAAGCCCGATCCGACGGACTTTCCGCGCCAAGCAACGAACACGATTCACAAGGCGGTCCCGACTATTGGATCGCTTGGATCTTTTCGTACAGGTTCTTGAATTGAGGGTACTTGTTCAGGACCAACGGCACCCGCGCCATGAAGGGGGCCTTGTCGACCTCGACCGCCTCCATTCCCTTTTCCTCGACAAGCGTTTTCAGCAGTTTAGCCTCGCCGGTGATGACCTCTTCGTCGATCGCCGCGGCTTCAGCGGTGAAGACTTCTTCGATCAACTTCTGATCTTCGGGCGAAAGTGAACTCCAGGCTTTCTTCGACATGATCGTTCCCGAGGTCGCCAGCATGTGGCCGGTCAGAATCAGGTATTTCTGAACCTCGAAGAATTTCATGGTCAGGATCTGGGTAAACGGATTTTCCTGACCATCGACGACGCCGCTGCTGAGCGCCATGTACACGTCACCGATCGGCAACGGCGTTCCATGCGCGTTCAAGACCGTCGCGGCTTCGGGATACGGCGGGAAATTCACGACCCGCAGCTTGAGATCCTTGAAGGCTTCCGGCGTCGTAGCCTTGACGCTCTTGGTCGTCGCATGACGGAACCCGAACGTGTAGAGCGACAACTGCTCGACCCCGACCTTGTCGCCGATGGTGTCGAGCAAATCCCGATAGACTTCGCTTTTCTTGAATGCCCGCCAATGGTCGTAGTCCCGGAACGTATACGGCGACAGCAGGACCCCGGACTCCGGGTAGTAGTCGATCGCGGTATCGAGCGGGCACAGATCGAGCACCCCCATTTTAACGGCCTTGATCGCGTCCTTGTAGTTGGCGTATGTGCCTGCCGGATAGATCTGAAGGTCGAACCTTCCGCCGGATTTCTCTTTTAAGATCTCCTTGGCCTTGAGAAGACCGGAATGAACAGGATGGTCTGTGTTGAAGACATGGGCGACTTTGAACGTCTTTTCCGCCGCGTTCGCCGTACCGGCGGCCATGCCGAGCACCAAGCACGAAACGGCTGCGAGTGCCGAGAATTTCAGCATTTGCATCTCCCCTTATTCTGCGGCGCACGATGGGTTTCCCTCTTGTGCGGCGCTCTTTTCCCGAATGGACTGCTAAATCCGGGAAGAATGCTGTCATTCGCCATTTCATTAGTCAAACGATGTGTTATAATGATATGCATCAGTTATACTTATGGCTTGAGGCATGGAATTTCGCCATCTCGAGGCTTTCGTGTCGGCGGCCGAACGCCTGAGCTTCACCAGCGCCGCAGACCATATGCATTTGACGCAGTCCGCGGTGAGTCAGTTGATCCGGCGACTGGAAGAAGACATCGGCGAACCCCTGTTCATCCGCGACGGGCGCCGGGTGCGGTTGACATCCGCGGGAATCGACTTGCTGTCGGTCGCCAACGACATTCTCAAACTGCGCCAACACTTGGTAAAACGATCGGTGCCGGAACCGGCGAGCATAACCGGCATCCTCCGTGTCGGGACGAGCTCCGCAGCCACGGCCTACCTTTGGGCGCCGATGTTCCAGGCGTTCGCGCGGAGCTACGGAAAAATCGATCTCGATGTCCGGTCGACGTCCCACACGGTCAAGACCGTCGAAAACCTCATGAGCGGAGAACTGGACATCGGTTTTCTCCCCTTTCCGCTGACCAGCCCGCGTTTGAATGGGCTCGTACTCGGCAACCACGAAGCGCTGTTGGTCGCGGCGCCGAACCACCCGCTCGCATCGAGAACCGAACTGGCGGTCGACGACCTTGCCGCCGCCCGGTTAATTCTGTTTGAGGAAGGCATGAATTTCCGAAGCGTGGCCGATTTTTATTTTCGTGAAAAGGGCGTCGTTCCACGGATCGTATTGCAGTCCAACGACACGAACCTGATCCGGGCAATGGTCGAGGTCGGTTTCGGCATTGCTTTTCTTCCCGACTGGGCCATTCAGCGGGAATTGTCCGAAGGACGCCTGGTCTGCCTACCGACCGCCGACCAGCAACTGTACGAGGAGTTCGGCCTTGCCTTCCTGGAGCGGGGCGTCTGTCTGACGGCCAAGGAATTCATCCGTTTTTGCGATTCCCATCGAAACCTCATTCCCACCGTCGCACGCAAGGCCTTGCCGCAATCCTGGATACACTTTTCAAGGCGCCACGATAGAAACGGGCGAAATTCAGGTCTGCGGCAGTCGTTTCCATAGACCGCCGTTTATGATAATATTTTCATATAACGGCCTATTCATTGATACGGACGTCGATACCGCTGCGTATTTGACGGAGTCGATTCAGATGACGAAGAACCCTTCCGAGGCTGGCAGCCGAAACGAAGACGGGTTGATCGTGTCCCGGGAGGATCTCTCGGATGTCACCTTCCTCTTGGAGGTACTCCACCCCCGAATGGCCGCTTCCGCCCGTCCCGGACAGTTCGTGATCGTAATGACGCACGAACGGGGCGAACGCATCCCCCTGACCATCGCCGACTTCGACAATGGCCGGGGCACGGTCACACTGGTTATCCAGGCAGTCGGGAAATCCACCCTCGAAATGCAGCGCGACTGCCAGACGGGCACGACCCTGTTCGCGGTCGTCGGCCCCATGGGCGCGCCGACCCCGATCGGAACGGCCCGCAAGGTGGTCTGTGTCGGCGGCGGCCTGGGCGTGGCCCCGGTCTTTCCGCAAGCACGTGCTTTCAAGGACAAAGGCGCCTACGTCATCGGCATCGTCGGATTTCGCTCGCGCGACCTGATCTTTTGGAAGGACAAGTTCGAACGGGTCTGCGACGAATTCATCATCTGCACCGACGACGGATCGGCCGGCATGAAAGGCATGGTCACCGACGGCATCGCGGCGACAATGGAAAAGCACCCCGACATCGACGAATTGATCGCCATAGGCCCCCCGATCATGATGCAGGCCTGTGCCAACATGACCCGGGAAGAAGGAATCAAGACCATGGTCAGCCTTAATCCGATCATGGTCGACGGCACCGGCATGTGCGGCGGCTGCCGGGTCAAGGTTGGCGATCAGGTTCTGTTCGCGTGTGTCGACGGCCCTGATTTCGACGGACACGCAGTCGACTTCGACGATTTGCGCAACCGTCTGCGGCGATTTGCGAATGAAGAGAAACGGGCGTTGGACCACTGGTCGGAATCGTGCCGTCTCGTGAATCAAGATCCCAACCCGGCTTAGAAGACCGGACGTCAATCAAGAAAATTTAGACCGTCGAATACGGTCGAAACAGGCGAGTGTCACGTTCGAGACAAGGAGCGAAAGCCCATCGGGCTTCGGGACGTCATGCCGAACAAGACGATTCGGACCATCCCGCATCAACGAACGGGGATGCCCGAGCAATCCGCCGTCGCGCGGGTCGGTAATTTCAACGAAGTCGCGCTCGGCTATACGGAAAAGGACGCGTCGACCGAGAGCCGGCGATGCCTGTTCTGTCCCGAGCCCAAATGCATCGACGGCTGCCCCGTCGGCATCGATATCCCGCGCTTCATCCAACGGATCGAGGCAAAGGACTACCGCGGTGCCTACGAGGTCCTGTGCGACGCAAGCCTGCTGCCGGCCATTTGCGGCCGTGTCTGCCCCCAGGAGGATCAGTGCGAGCACGTCTGCACCGTCGGGGACACTTTGGAACCTGTGGCCATCGGCCGGTTGGAACGCTGGATCGGCGACCTGGCGATCGAACAGGGATGGTCCAACATCCCCTACATCGAACCCAATGGCCGCCGTATCGCCGTCGTCGGATCGGGGCCCGCCGGCATGGCCTGCGCCGCCGACATGGCCAAGGCCGGATGCGCCGTGACGATCTACGAGGCCTTGCACGAACCAGGCGGCGTGTTGCGCTACGGCATCCCCGAATTCCGCCTTCCGAACCGGATCATCGACGCCGAACTCGCCAACTTGGCCAAGCTGGGGGTGAAAATCGAATGCAACACTCTCGTCGGCGGACTCTTCACCGTCGAACAGATGCGCAATGAAATGGGCTATGATGCCGTTTTCATCGGCACTGGCGCCGGTTCACCCCGCTTCATGGGAATTCCGGGGGAATCCCTGAATGGCGTTCTGTCGGCCAATGAACTGCTGACCCGCTGCAATCTCATGCAGGCGGGCGCCTTTCCGGAAACCGACACGCCACTCCACCTTGGGCGATGCGTCGCCGTGATCGGTGCCGGCAACACGGCGATGGATGCAATGCGGGTGTCGCTCCGAATGGGAGCGGACAAGGTCGTCTGCGTCTACCGCCGTTCGCGAACAGAAAGCCCCGCGCGCCGCGAGGAACTCCACCATGCCGAGGAGGAAGGTGTCGAATTCCGGTGGTTGACGATCCCGGTCGAAATCCTTGATGACGGCGAAGGCAACGTGGGCGGTATACGGTGCGTGCGCACCGAACTGGGAGAGCCCGATGAATCCGGTCGGCAACGGCCGGTTCCCGTCGAGGGCAGCGAGTTCGACATCGACGCCGACATGGTGGTGTACGCGGTTGGAACCAATGCCAACCCGATCATCGGGCGAACCTCCAATCTCCGACTGAACAAACGCGGCTACATCGACGCGGATGAAAATCTGGCGACGTCGATGGCAGGCGTGTTCGCCGGCGGCGACATCGTTACCGGCGCGGCGACGGTCATTCTGGCCATGGGTGCCGGCCGCAAGGCCGCCCGCGCCATGAAAGCCTATCTCGGTCTGCGCGATTCCGGCGTCGTTTACCGAACGGCACCGCCGATCGACCGTGTGTTCGGGATCGAGGCCTCGGAACGGAACTTCGCCCGAGTACGCCTCGCATAGACCGAAAGGAGAAACGTTCCCATGAGTTCTTCGCTCTCGCCCGATGTCCTTCCCCGCGAAACGGTCGACGAACCGCGGGAACGCGCGCCCGCGAAGATTCGTCGACGGGGACAAAAGCCGACCGTCGTAAAGGAGCGTATTGTCGAGATCATCAGCGATTCCGGAGAAGGTGCCCAACGGTGCGGTCAGTCGCTCGGCGCCATCGCGGCGCGAACCGGTTACGGCATCTGGACGGTCGAAATCATCCCCGCGGAAATCCAGCCGCCCGCCCGCAGCATTGCGGGTGCCAGCGGCAACAGGGTCCGCTTCGCCTCCGGCCCCGTCACCAACGGCGGCGACGAAGCCGATCTGGTCGTCGCCTTCAACGAACAGGTCCTGCTGGGGCGGGTTCGCGCCGGTGAACTCAAACCGGGATGCATCATCCTCCTGGAAAGCAAGTGGCGAGACGATCCCGACCCCGGCGTCGCGACTTCCTATGCCGACGTGGTCCGCCAGTTGCAGGCGGAGGACTACCAGTTGATCGAAGTTCCGATGGAAGCGGAATGCCTCAAATACGTGCCCGACCCTCGGCGCGGCAAGAACATGTTCGCGCTCGGCATGCTGTGCGGCATCCACAGCCTCGACCTGCAACGCGCGCGCGACCAGGTCGCCTTCGTATTCGGCAAAAAGAAGGCCGCCGTCGTCACGGCGAACCTGAAACTGTTGGAAGCCGGCTTCCACTGGGCGGACGAAAATCTTCCGATCAAGTTCGAGATTCCGTTCGAGAAACCAAAGGAGGCCCGGCTCGTCTGCAATGGCAACACGGCGCTGGCCCTCGGCGTGGTGGCATCGGGCTTTCAGGTGTGCGCCATGTATCCGATCACACCCGCCACCTCCGCCTCCCACTATCTGAGCAGCGTCTTCGAACGCGTGGGATGCATCGTCCATCAAGCCGAGGACGAGATCGCCGCCTGCGCCTTCGCCATCGGGGCTTCCTACGCCGGAACGTGCGCCATCACCATCACTTCGGGACCGGGCTATTCGCTGAAACAGGAAGGGATCGGCCTCGCGGTCATGGCGGAAATCCCCCTGGTCGTCGTCAATGTCCAACGCGGCGGGCCCAGCACGGGACAACCGACCAAGGCCGAGCAGGGAGACCTGCTTACGGCCTGCTTCGGCAGCCATGGCGATGCGCCCAAGGTCGTTCTCGCGGCCACCAGCATCGAGGACTGCTTCTACGTCGTGGGCACGGCGCGCCGGATCGCCGAAATGTTCAACATGGTGGTCGTCGTGCTCACGGATGCCAGTCTGGCGACCGCCCAGCAGCCTTTTCCCCGTCCCGAATTCCGACCCGACTGGCTGGCGCCGCCGATCGACCAGTCCCCGATCCCGCAAGGCGAAAAACCCTATGACTGGGATCCGAAGACCGGCATCGCGCGACGCTTCATTCCCGGACAGCCGAACGGAATGCACTGCCTGACCGGCCTCGCGCACGACCGGGACAGCCATGTCGCCTACGATCCCGAGATCAACGAAGAAGGTCTCCGTCGGCGCAGCCTCAAGCTCGCCGCCCTTCAGAAAACCCTGAAAGCGCCGCCGGTGTTCGGGGACACGTCGGGGGATCTCCTGGTCGTCGGCTGGGGCAGCACCAAGGGCGCCATCGAGGAGGCGGTGGAGCGTTTTCGTATCGAGGGACACAGGGTGTCCGCGCTCCATTTCCGTTTCATCCAGCCGATGCCGTCGGGCATCCGCGAGATCCTCGGCCGCTTCAAGAAGGTGCTCGCGGTCGAGGCGAACTGGGCCGACCGCCCCGAAGACGAATTGATCGACGCGGACAATCGCCGGTATTCCAATCTCGCATGGTTGCTGCGCGCACGTTTTCTCGTCGATGTCGACTGCTGGACCCAGGCACGGGGTCAGCCGATCAAACCCGGCAGCATTGAACGGGCGATCCGCCGAAAGCTGGAGGAATTATGATGTCGAGCCCGATCACCGAATGCCTATTGCGGTCCGTCGACGAAGAACATCCGCTGGAAGATTACCAAAGCGCGATCGTGCCGCGTTGGTGCAGTGGTTGCGGCGACAACGCCATCCTGGCCGCCTTGCAACGGCTCTGTCGCGACGAGCGGCTACCGCCGGAAAAATGCGTTTTCGTTTCCGGCATCGGATGTTCGAGCCGCCTCCCCCACTACATGAACGCTTACGGATTTCACGGCCTGCACGGCCGTGCCCTGCCGGTGGCGGAGGGGGTCAAAGTCCGACGACCCGACCTCCATGTCTTCGTCACCATGGGCGACGGAGATTGCTGCAGCATCGGCGCGGCGCATTGGATCCATGCCATCCGCTACAACATGAACATGACCGTACTGCTGCACGACAACCAGATTTACGGCCTGACCAAGATGCAGGCCTCGCCGACCTCGCCGCGCGGCTTGCGCACCAATACCACGCCGTCGGGCGCTTACCTCGATTCTCTCAATCCGCTGAGCGTGACATTGGGGGTTTCCAACGTCTCTTTCGTCGCGCAAGCCGCCGATTGGATACCCGAACTTCTTTTCGAGATCGTCTCCAAGGCGTTTCACCACCGCGGGTTCTCGCTGATCCGCGTCCTGCAGCGCTGCCCGGAATTCATGCCCAAACACTACGACGGTTGGCTGCAGGATCCCTTGCGAACCCGCGTTCTCGTCCATCCCGACGGCGTTCAATTGAGCACGGCTTTATCCCGGATCTATACGAACCAGGAACCGCAT
The DNA here is from genome assembly GCA_963675465.2 of Rhodospirillales bacterium. GTDB lineage: Bacteria > Pseudomonadota > Alphaproteobacteria > Rhodospirillales > Shumkoniaceae > JAHDSF01. The sequence continues at coordinate 103,786 of CAXXVY010000019.1, read as the reverse complement.
GATCCCGCGGACCTGAACCGCGCCCGGGAAATCGCGTCGAACGCCGAGACGATCCCCGTCGGGATCCTTTATCGCAACGACTCCGTGCCCTGCTACGAGGATACGCGCCGGCCGGCCTTTCCTTATACGAAGGATCTGGCGAAGACCGCGCTGGAAAGCGAAATGGACAAGGTCACCATCTGGCCGGAAGCCTGAAGCTCCGGGGAACGCGCGATGCAACACCTGCCGACCGATCACGTACGTCACAATGAACCCGAGGCCGCCATGTATGGAACGCCCCGACCATCCGTTTCCGCCGTGAAGGCCGATCGCCTGGAAACGGACACTTTTCGCCTGATGGGCCGCGTGTCGGGAGGGCGTTACGAACAGGCCTTCGGTGACGTGCGCCCCGCGGTTCTGGCGCATTACCGCGACCTCGAACACCTGCGCTACGACTATCCGTTGATTCTGCTGGAAAACGATCGCGACGGCGGGTTCGTGACATCGCTGTCGGAAACGGTCGATCGCGTCCTCACGGCGGTGGCTCCGAAAGGTATCGGCGGCGAGCGTTTGCGCAAGATGGGGCTGAACATCGAGGCCGAAATCCGGTCGTCGACCGCGCGCGGCACATCGGGCCGCCTGAAACAGCTTTGGAAGGAGGTGTCGGAGCGCCTCCTTGCGGGTGCCGGAAAGACCGGCGACGACGCTTTGGTGGAAATCACCGCGTCTCTCGGCGACGCGCTACGAACGGATGGGCTTCTCCTGGATTGCGACGCGGAGACGCCGCTTCATTTCTTCCGGCATGCGTGGGAAGCCATTCAGCGCAATCGGGAACGACGGATTCGAACCGACATCGAAAACCGCATCCTCAAATTGAACGACATCCTGAAGGCCGACTACATGAGATCGGAGCAGGGTCGTTCGCCGGGCGTCCTCAAACTGTCCCTGGGCGATATCCATGGAGACGTCTTCGATTTCGAGCGTCTTTCGACGATCCTGGGCAAGGCGCGCCCCGGCGATGCCCTGCCTGAAGCGCGGCGGCGGCGCATCGAATCCGCGCTGGCGGTGCTCGAATCGCAACGCTTCGTCGGTTTGACGGGGACCGGAACCCACGGCGGTTCTTACGGTTACTTCTTCGAAAGCGGCGCCGAGGCTTTGAGGGCCATTCGCGACCGCCTGGACGAAATGGTGTCCCTCTTGAAGGCCATCGCGATCGCCGATCTTGAAATCGCCAACCGATACGATGCCTCGCTGCACGACGCCGTCCTTGATCGCTTCGATGCCCGCTTCGTAAGCCCCGACGATTTTTCCCTGTTCCCAACCTACTTCGTCCACCTCCGCGACCACCCGATCGTCGCCGAGGAACAGGCGAGCCTGATCGAGATCCTGTCCTCGGACATGCCGGTGAAGGTTCTTCTCCAAAGCGACGACATCCTCGGCGAACTCGCAGCTTCCGCGACGCCGTCCGTGGCGGGAACACCGGGATCGCGGCTCGCGCGCATGGCGATCGGTCTCGACGCGGCCTATGTCATGCAGCTTGCGGCTTCGCATCTTTATCAACTGCGCGAAGCCGCCCTGAATGGCATGGCCTACGCTGGACCGACCCTATTCTCCGTTTTTTCGGGCGCGACCGGCCACGCCGGCGGATTGCCTCCCTATCTCGTCGCCGCGGCAGCGGTGGAATCGCGGGCTTTTCCGACGTTCGTCCGCGATCCGGGCACCGGGACCGACGGTGCTTCGCGCGTTCGCATCGATGCCAATCCGCAAGCGGAATCGGATTGGGTCGTCCACCGCCTGGACTATGAAGACGAAAATCTGAATCGGACGCCGGACGAAGTGGCCTTTACGTTCGTCGACTTCGCGTTGTGCGACGACCGCCTGTCGGGACATCTCGACAGCGTTCCGCGGACATGCTGGAGCGACGACATGCTTCCCGTGACGGAGGCTCTGGAAAGCGGCGATTGCGATCCATTCAATGCCATCCCGTTCGTTCCGGTCGTCGATGAAAACGACGTACTGCACCGGACCATCGTCGACAATGCCTTGATCCACGCCGCGCGCCGCTGCAGGGCCGCTTGGCGCGGACTACGGGCGTTGAGTGACGAACCGGGCCGCGACGCCGCGGCGGCGATCGAGGAACCGGTCACCTCGGCACCACCGGAGTCCGACCAGCGCGCGCCGCAACCGGAAGCCGGCGGAACATCCGATAGCCCCTACATCGAGACGCCTCGATGCACGTCGTGCAACGAATGCACCAAGATCAATTCGAGGATGTTCGCCTACGACGAAAACAAGCAGGCCTATATCGCCGACCCCGACGCCGGCACCTTCCGCCAGTTGGTCGAGGCCGCCGAACACTGTCAGGTCGCGATCATTCACCCGGGCCTACCGCGCAACCCGAACGAAGCGGATTTGGATGCACTTCTGGAACGCGCGCAATCGTTTACTTGAGCCGGCGTCCCGACAAAATCGGTAATCGACTCCGCCCTGACGACGGAGGTTCCGAAATGCCCCCGACGGCCACGTAAAAATCAATGGAGTGCATGATGACATTGCAAGGGAAAAGGGTCCTGGTGGTCGGCGGCAGCTCGGGCATCGGGTTGGCAACGGCGCGGTTCGCGCGGGAACGGGGAGCCGCCGTGACGATCGCCAGCCGTTCGTCCGCAAAGCTCACCGAAGCCGCAACGGAAATCGGCGGCGGGGTACAAACCCGCGTCGTCGACGTTACCGACGATGCCAGTGTCGCGGCGCTTATGACGGATCTCGGCACGCTCGACCATGTCGTTTACACCCCGCCGGGCGCGACCGTCGGCACTGTCCGCGACCTCGACATCGAAGCCGCTCGGGAAGGTTTGAACGCCAAATTCTGGGGCGGTGTACGCACGGCCAAATACGCCCGGATCACTCCGGACGGCTCGTTGACCTTCATTTCGGGCCAGATGGCGCGCCGGCCTCGTCCCGGATTGCTGACCGGCGGCTGCGCCAATGCCGCGCTGGAGGCGCTGGCCCGGGGGTTGGCGATCGAGATGGCGCCGGTGCGCGTCAACGTGATTTCGCCGGGTTTCATCGATACGCCACTGCATGCGCGCCTGTCCGACGAAGTCCGCGCCAGGGCCTACGACGAGGCCAAATCGCGACTGCCCGTCGGCCGCCCCGGGAACGCGCGAGAAATCGCCTCCATGATCGTCGAGGTGATGGGGAACGGGTTCGTCACCGGCACCATCATCCAGGTCGACGGCGGCGCCAATGCCCTGTTGTGATGCCGAGGAAAAAGCGCCCCGAGATCAGCAAGACATGGAGCCCGGAACGTCGAAGGCAAGCGTCAGACGGGAACCGGAAAGATCCGCATCGACATCGGTCAATTGCGAGCGCGCATAAAAATCGCGAAGAATACGGTCGGCCTCTTCACCGGATAGAAGGCACGGCGCGGGCGCGGACGAATCCAGTCCCGCGTTCGGCGCCGATACGTCCACCGCGAAGACCGTGATCCGTTCGGTCCGTCCCTCCGGATCAAATCGGCAGCGCGCCGCGATCCCTCGCCACACATCGATACCGGCTTGGCGATAGCGCTCGGACCTGCGGGTATGAAATGCCAGGTTTCCAAGCCCGTGGAAAATCGGCCGACCGTTATGGATTTCCATGCCCTGCGGAATCGGCGTTCCATGGCCGACGACGATATGGGCTCCGGCGTCGATCAGCCCGCGCGCGAATCCGCGGATCCATTCCGGTGTGTCCGACCATTCGGGCGCCCAGAGATGACTGTGCGTGCACACGACGACGAGGTCGGCATTTCGACAACCGATATCGATGGCCCTGTGAAGCCGATCGGCATCGGCGGCATCGACGCCGTAACGTTCCTCGGGAACGGAACCGCGCACGACGTCGAGGCCGAAAAAATCGAGTGTGCCGTCTCGAAGGGGTGGCTGGTAGCCGACCTGGATGCGTTTCGCAATGCGAGCGGCGTGGCCGGTTGCCGCGGCAATGGCGGCCAGACGTTCGAAATCGTCGGCGGGAACCGCCACCTCGCGGCGGATGCGCACGGCATTGATTCCAGGTCTCGACATTCGACCACGGTCGGGATCCTTCGCGCGCACGATATCGGGTTGCGGTCCCAGATCGCAACTGATCAACGCCAACCGGCACCGGCCCAAGCGACCGAATGCCGGACCGGTCGCGTCGGTCAGACTATTTCCCGTACCGGCCACGAGAAAACCCTCGACGTCGGCTTCCGCCAAGGTCGTCGAAAGGCCTTTCGCCCCCAGATCAAACGCGTGATTGTTGGCCAAAGCCAAGGCATTGAACCCCAACCGCCGCAGGGATGCCATGGCTCCGGGTGGTGCCGCGTGGACGGTCTTGTCCTTGGTCGTCCACGCCTCCGGAACATCGGTGCTGCCTTCGAACCCCGTGAGGGTGACGTCGGCACCGTCGATAAGGTCCCCAAGCCCTTTTCCATCCGCTTGCAGCGGTCGGTGCAGCAGCGACTGACCGGCGAGAGCGACATCAATCGCCACGACGGACCACCGGCAGGATTATGTGGGACGGATGATCGCGATCCATGAACACGGTGTTGACCGCGATCCGGGAAAGGCGAACCCGTCCCTCGGGCTCGCCCGTGTTGGGGTTGACGTCGAAACGCGGAAAGTTGCTGCTGGAAATGTCGACGCGGATGCGGTGCCCGCGCCGGAACAAATTGGACGTCGGCATGGGCTCGATGACGATCTCGGCGATTTCGCCGGGCGTCAGCATTTCGGGAACCTCCCATGAATTCCGGTAACGGCAGCGCAGGATTCCGTCGGACAGGTTCATGGAGAAACCCTGCGGGTAGTCGCTACTGGGGGGGTGGTGGTCGATCAGTTTCACGGTGAAATCGGTATCGGGGCCGTCGGAAGAAATCCACAGCCGCACCGTGATCGGTCCGGTAACCTCCATGTCCGCTTCCAGGGGATCGGTTTCGAACACCAGGATGTCGGACCGCGCTTCGAGTGGCAGAAAGGGCGGCCGCGCGCCGTAGATGTCGGGCGAGGTCCGCTGATCGAAGGCTCCGGGAACGGCGAGCGGCAGCAGCGACGTGATCGGCCCGCCGATGGTCGGCACCGGGTTCGCGGGATCGAAATCGTAGCTGAGCGCCGCCTTGTCCTCGATCGGCGGTTGTTCGGTCAGGACGCCGTCGGAGCGCAGGTGGAATGTGCGGAATTCGGTTCCGGGGATGGGCCAGCCGGCTGCCGTCCGCCATGTCCCACCCTGATTCAGACGTCCTTCGGGAGTCCGGGTTCCATCGCCCCCGCCCATGCGGAAATAGCGAACGAAGGGAACGGCGTCCGTGCCGCTGTTGCCCTCGCCATCCGGTTTGAGCCAGCGGTCGAACCACGCGCGCCGGAAATCCAGATAGTCGGACGCGAGATTGCCGTCGAGCGTTGCTTCGGGACCGAAAGCGACGCCGCCGGCATGGGGCACGCTCCGCTGCCCGTGGGTCCACGGACCGAGCACGGCATGCGCGACGCCTTGGGGCCGATGGGCGATACCGCTCAGGTTGTCGAAAGTCGTTTGCACGTACGGATCGTACCAACCGCACAGCAACAGGACCGGGATACCGTCGAAGGCATCGTAGTTACCGGCGGCGTAAAGCTCGGGCTGGCGCCAGTAGTCGTCGAAACTTCCGCGTTCCCACTGGTCGAAGAAATAGTCCTCGTATTCCGGAACCCAGCGCAGCGGCGAATGCCCGCGCCGCCAGGGAAGAGCGTCGAACCAGGTTCGGATGTCCTCGGCATCCAGCGCCTGGCGAATGATCGGATCGTCCATGGCCGCCGGGCTCAGACGGGCGTGCTTGAAGGCCCAGGTCGCCTGTTTGAGTTCGAAAGCGCCGCCGTTCCGGATACCGCCACGATAGGCGTTCGAAAAGCCGCCCGAATCGATCAGCATCGCGGTCAACCCGGGCGGCCGAAGAGCCGCCATCGCCGTCTGGGTGTGCCCGGCGTAGGACAGGCCGAAGGTGCCGATGCGCCCGCCGCACCAATCCTGTTCCGCGATCCATGCCATGGTGTCGAAGCCGTCCTCGGCTTCGCCGATGTACTTGGTGAAGACGCCTTCCGAGGCGTAACGGCCGCGACAGTCCTGAATGACGACGGCGTAGCCGTGACGGGCGAAATACGACGCCACGTCGGCGCGCAGCTTGGGCCGGGCATCGGCGGCCGTGCGTTCGTTGTCGCGCGGCCCCGTCTTGTCGTACGGAGTGCGTTCGAGCAAGACCGGAAAGGGGCCCGGATCGGCGTCGCCGGTCCCGGCCGGAAGGTAGATGTCGGCGGCGAGACGGATCCCGTCCCGCATCGGAATCATGACGTTGCTGTGAACCGCCACGTCGCCGCGTATTTTAACCGCCGACATCTGCCGTGCTCCTCGTCGTCTACTGGGCGGGCTTGGCGCCCATGGCATAGGTACGTTCGTCTCGGCGCGGCACGTAGGTTACGCCCTTGCGCGCCGCCCAGGTAATGGCTTGGTGGTAAAGCGGAATGATTCCGCCGTCCTTGAAGACCAAAGCCGCGGCATCGGCCAACAGTTTCTGTCGCTTCGCGACATCGAACACCGCCGTCGCTTCCATGATGGCCTTGTCGAATTCCGGGTTCGAATAGCGATGCCGGTTCAGGTTGCCGAGCTTCTTTTCCTTGTCGTAAGTATGCAGCGTGGCCGCTAGGCCGGCGCCCGCCTCGCCCGAAGAGTTGCCGTTCGAGAACAGATATGCCCCGTACTCGCCCTTGCCCGCCGCCTTCGAATAGACGCTGTAGGGGAAGGTTTCGACCTTGTTGACCTTGAGCCCGCCGCGCGCGAGCAATTGCCCGAGGGCCTGGGTCACATCGCCGTCGGACAGGAACCGGTCGTTGGAACCATTGATGGTGATGCCGAAACCTTTCGGGTATCCCGCGTCCGCCAGCAATTTCTTGGCGGCGGCCGGATCGAACACCGGTTGGAGATCGGGGTTGTAGCCGAGCATGCCTTCAGGAACCTGGTTCATGGTCGGTTCGCCTTCGCCGAACAATATCCGGTCCACGATGCCCTTTCGGTCGATCATCATCGATATGGCCTGACGGACCCGCGAATCCCTGAACGGGTTGGCGGCAAGCGGCTTGCCGTCCAAATCGGTGACGCCCGGCGCCTCGTCGCGTTGATTGAGCGCGAGATAGATCAGGCGCGCGGAAGCCGTCGAGAACAGCTCGATGTCGGGGTCCTTTTTCAGGTTCGGCTGGTCGGTCGGCGGAACCTGATCGATCAGTTGAACCGAGCCCGACAACAAGGCGGCAACACGCGCCGCGTCGTTGCTGATGAAGCGGACCGTGACTTTTTCATAAGCGGGTTTTGGTCCCCAGTAGGCGTCGTTGCGCTGCAGGACCAGACGGTCGGCGGGCACCCATTCGACGAATTTGTAGGGTCCGGTCCCGATGGCGGCCTTGCCGCTGTTGAAGTCGGCGTTGGTCGCGTTCTCGGCGGCCTTCTTCGACACGATGAAGACGCCGCCGACACGGTCCGCGAAGTTCGGATCGGGCCGCTTGGAGGTGAATTTAATCGTATGGGCGTCGACGATTTCCATCGACTGCACGTTGGCGACATAATCGACGAAAGGCGCCGGACTGTTGGGGACGTTCGGGGCCCGTTCGATGGAAAAAACGACGTCTTCCGGCGTCAGCGGGCTTCCGTCGTGAAAGGTCACCCCGGGACGCAGCTTGGCGATCCAGGTGGTGGGATCGACGTTTTCGAAGGATTCAGCGAGCGCCGGCCGGTAAGTCCCCTTTTCGTCATGGTCCATCAGACCTTCGAACATGTGGGCCGCCGTCATCTGCGTCGGCCCGGTCCGCGAGAATTGAGGGTCGATGGACTGATGTTCGCTGCCGCGTCCGATCACCAGTTCCGCCGCCGAAGCGATGCTCGCTCCGGTCATCACACCGAGGCCGACAAGCACGGCAAGGGCACTTCGTTTTATTGTTCCCGACATCGTGAGCACCTCCTTCATGCGCATGGAGTTATCTACGAAACATCATTGAGGTGGCAGGCCGACAAACGGCCCGGCGCGATCCCGCGCAATGCCGGACGTTCGTCACGGCAGCGCGGTGTCGCGTGAGGACAACGCGGATGAAAATGGCAGCCGCTTGGCGGGTTGACCGGCGACGGAATTTCGCCGCGGATGGCCGCGAATGTCTTCCGTCCGGCGCCGACGCGCGGGACCTCGTCAAGCAGAGCGCGCGTGTAGGGATGGTTGGGTTGAGCGTAGAGCGCCGGTGTCGGTGCCGCTTCGACGATACGCCCCAGGTACATGATGGCGACACGATCCGACAGATGCTCGACAACGCCCAGATCGTGACTGATGAATAGATAAGCGAGGTCGAATTCCTCGCGCAGATCCATGAACAGATTCAGAACCTGCGCCTGGATCGAGACGTCGAGAGCGGCCACGGCCTCGTCGCAGACCAGGAAACGGGGTTTGACGGCGAGCGCCCGAGCAATGCCGATGCGCTGCCGCTGACCACCCGAAAATTGGTGCGGATAGCGGCGTTTGTAACTGGGATCGAGCCCGACTTTGGTCATCAGGTCGTCGAGATAGTCCTCGATCCCGTCCGCGCCGATAATTCCGTGAACCCGCGCGGCCTCGCCGATGATGGACCGCACCCGCTTACGCGGGTTGAGCGACGACATCGGGTCCTGGAAGATCATCTGTACCGAAAGCCGTGCGCGGCGGGTTTGTTCCGTCGTCCATTCGGACGATTCCACGCCCTCGTAAAACAATTCACCAGCCGTTTTTGGCAGGATTCCGGCGATGATCCGGCCGAGCGTCGATTTGCCGCATCCGGATTCACCGACCAATCCGACCACCTCGCCTCGCCCGACGGCAAGATCGATGCCGTCGACGGCATGCACGACCCGACTGTCGGTATGTCGGGTCAGCATTCCGACCAGACGTTCCGCAATATCGGGTTTACGCGAGAAGGTACGCACCACATCGCGGACTTCGACCAGGGGCAAGGTTGCCGGTACGTTCACGACACCTTCTCCATCAGGGGATGGAAGCAACGGACGCGGCGGGAGTCCGAGAGATTCACGGTTTCGGGGCTTTGGCGACAGGCGTCCGTCGCATGGGTGCACCGCGGCCGAAACGGGCAGCCGTCGGGCAGGTTGATGGGCGACGGCGTCATTCCGGGAATTTGCGTCAACCGGGTGCCGCGCCGGGTACGGCTGGGAACCGATTCGATCAGGCCGTGGGTATAGGGATGGGCGGGCGCGGCGATCACGGCGTCGACCGGACCTTCCTCGACGAGGCGGCCCGCGTACATGACGCAGACCCGGTCGGCCATGCTGTCGACGACGGCGAGATCGTGCGTAATCCAGATCATCGCCGTCCCGCTTTCACGGCACAGGGACTGCATCTCGTAGATGATCTGCGCCTGGATCGTAACGTCGAGCGCCGTTGTCGGTTCGTCGGCGATGACCAGAGCCGGTCGATGAAGCAACGCAATGGCAATGGCGACACGTTGGCGCATGCCGCCGGAAAACTGGTTCGGATAGGCTTTAAGGCGTTCTTCGGGTGACGGAATGCCCACCCGCGCCAGCGCGTCGCGGGCACGTTCGCGCGCCGCCCGGTCGGTAATGCGTTCGTGCGCCCGGATCGATTCGATGATCTGGGTGTCGATTCGCAGGACCGGATTGAGCGTCATCATCGGATCCTGGAAGATCATGGCGATTTCGCGCCCGCGCAAGCGGCGCATGGATTCCGCGTCGCGTCCGACGAGATCCTGGCCCTTGAACCGGATGCTGCCGCCGACGATCCGGCCCGGCGGTTCGATCAGACCCAGGATGGAAAATCCCGTGATCGACTTGCCGGATCCCGACTCGCCGACAAGGCCGAGAACCTCGCCCCGGCGCACGTCGAAGCTCACGCCGTCGACGGCCTTGACGACCCCCATCTTGGTATCGAACTGGGTCCTGAGGTCGCGTACGCTGAGCAGGATATCGTCGGCCATCACATTCCTCAGCGTTGCAGGCGGGGGTTGAGGATGTCGCGTAGACGATCGCCGACGACGTTGATGCTGAAGATGGTGACCAGCAACAACAGACCGGGAAAAAAGCTGATCCAATAGAGTCCCGAAAGCAGGTACTGGAACCCGTTGGCGATCAGCAGTCCCAGCGACGGTTCGGTGATCGGAAGCCCGAGGCCGAGAAAGCTCAGCGTCGCCTCGATGGAAATCGCATGCGCCACCTGGATGGTGCCGATGACGATCACCGGTGACAAGCAGTTCGGCAGGATGTGACCGAAGACGATGCGCGGCTTGGACAGGTCCAGGGACACCGCCGCCTCGACGTATTCGCGCGTCCTTTCGACCAGGGCCGCGCCGCGAACGGCACGGGCGAAATAGGCCCACTGGACCACGACCAACGCCAGGATGACCTTGTCGGTACCCTGGCCGAGCAGGGCCAGCAGCATCAGGGCGATCAGGATCGTCGGAAAGCCCAGTTTGAAGTCGACGACGCGCATGATGATCGAATCGACCGCGCCGCCCCAATAAGCGGCGACCAGCCCCAGCGACACGCCGACCGCGATGGCGAGAACGCCCGCGAACACGCCCACGAACAGACTCGTACGCAGACCGTAGAGCATGGCCGATAACATGTCGCGGCCTTGACCGTCGGTGCCGAGCCAATAGGCAAAACCGCCCGGACTTTCAGATCCCGGCGGCAGACGGCTGTCGAACATGTCGATGACGGTCAGATCGTAGGGATCTTGCGGCGAAATCCACGGAGCCAGGAGCGCTGCCAGAAGAAGCAGGACACACACCACCAGACCGGCGACGGCGCGCGGGCTTTCCGCGAAATCGCCCCACAACACACGAAACCGGCTTTGCTCGGGTGGAAGCGCAATCGCCTCGTCGATGGCGGCGGCTTCGGGAAGAGGCTGCGGATCGGTGGTCATTGCGCGGAATCCCGAATGCGGACGCGGGGATCAAGCATCGAATATAGAAGGTCGACCAATAAGTTGATGAGGATGAACATCATCGTGACGACCATCAGGTAGGCCACGACCACGGGCCGATCGAGCTTGTAGATGCTGTCGATGATCAGCTTGCCCATCCCCGGCCAGGCGAAGATCGTCTCGGTCACCGTGGCGAAGGCGATGACCGAGCCGAACTCCATGCCCAGCACGGTGATGATCGGAACCAGGATGTTCTTCAACACATGGACGCCGACGATGCGGCGTTCGGTCAAGCCCTTGGCACGGGCGAACCGAACGAAGTCCAGGGGCATGGTCTCGCGCACGCCGGCCCGTGTCAGCCGGATCATCAACGCCAGCTTGAACAGCGACAGATTGATCGCGGGCAGGATCAGATGGCTGATGCCGTCCCAGGTCGCGAAGCTGGTTTCGATGCCCAGGATCTCGCCGGTCGTGCCGCGGCCATTCGACGGCAGCCAGCCCAGATAGACCGAAAAGATCATGATCAGCATCATGCCTTGCCAGAAATTGGGCAGGCTGAACCCGAGAATGGACCCGGTGACGACGGTTTCCTCGGTTGCCGTTCCCGGCTTCAATCCGGCGACGAGACCGAGCGGAATACCCAACAGAACCGCGATGAACAAGGCACAAATCGCCAGTTCCAGCGTCGCCGGCAGGCGCATCAGGATGAGTTCGATCGAGGGGATGTTGTAGACGAACGACGTGCCGAGATCGCCTTGCAGCGCATGGGCGAGGAAAATTCCGTATTGGACCGGCAGCGGCCGGTCGAGGCCCAGGGACCGCATGGCCGCCTCGCGCTCGGCCTCGCCCGCGTCGTCGGGTATGAGAATGTCCACGGGATTGCCGATCGCGTAGATGCCGACGAACACGACCAACGACACCGCGAACAGGACGATTGCGCTCTGGATCAAACGCCGTACGGCGAATACCAGCATGTCCGCCGAAACCTCCCGCCCGTAAATTTGAAATAAGTGTTCGGCAAGACCAGTCTGAGTGCAATATTATTATGCAGAGGCATTTGTGTATAAGCGTGGCTTATGGTACCGTCCGTCCATGAATTTTCGTCAACTCGAAATCTTCCGTGCCATGATGGACGTGGGCACGACGGTCGGAGCCGCGAAGCAGCTTGGCCTGTCACAGCCCGCCGTCAGCCAAAATTTGGCGCAACTCGAAACCGACCTCGGTCTGGTTCTCTTCGCGCGCGAAAGCGGGCGGTTGGTGCCGACCGAGCAGGCGATGGCGCTTTACGACGAGGTCGCTTACGCCTTCGAGGGATTCGAGCGGGTGATGAATCTCGCGCAGACCTTCCGCCGCCATGATATCGGGCATGTGCGGATTGGCGCACCGTTCAGCATGTGCGAATGCCTGGTGCCGCGCATCGTCGCGCGCTTCTCCAAAATCCACCCCAATGTGCGCTTCACGGTCGAACTCGGACGCTACGAAACGTTGATCGGCTTGGTCGCGGCGCGCCATGTGGACTTGGCGGTGCTCAAGGAACCCATCCGGCATCCCGGTGTTTCCACCAGTCCGCTGCTCGACAGCGACGCGGTGTGCGCCATGCCGTCCGATCACCCCTTGGCTCGGAAACGGCGCCTGGATTTCACGGATCTGGCGGGCGAACCTCTGATCATGCTCGGACGACGGAAAGCGTGGCGGCACGAGATCGAGGCCATTTTCCGCAAGCGAAACCTGATCCCGAGCATTCGGCTGGAGACGCATTCGGTCGGTGCCGCCTGCGGATTCGTGGCGGCGAGCGTGGGCCTCGCCGTCGTACCGGAGATACTCGCGGCACAGTACGTCAACCGTGGGATCGTGCTGCGACCTTTCACGACATCCTTTCTGCACCGTTTCGTCATCGGTTTTCCGTCGACTCTGAACAATAGCGATATGGCGGCATCCTTCGCCGAAATGGCCCGGGAAGTCGCCGAAGACATCGTCGCCGAATCGCGGAAACGGTGAACCGCACCACGACTGACTTTAGGCGGACAGATCGAACGTGTCGGTCGGAAAATACTTTTCCAGCCGGACGTCGGCCGTTCGCGCGTGTCCTTCCATTCCCTCGAGTCTGGAAATGCGGGCAGTTGCCTCCGCGATCGGCTTAGCCCCTTCCCGCGTCCCGCGTTGCCAGGTGACCGTCTTCATGAACTTGTGGACCGAGAGGCCGCCGGTGTAGCGCGCCGCGCCGGAGGTCGGAAGCACGTGATTCGGCCCCGCCGCCTTGTCACCGAAAGCAACCGTGGTTTCCTCGCCGAGGAACAGGGATCCGTAGGATTGCAGACGATCCAGCCACCAGTCGAGATCCGCCGCCTGTACCTGCAAATGCTCCGGCGCGTAACGGTCGGCGACTTCCGCCATTTCCTCGCGATCGCCGCAAACGATGACTTCGGCGTAGTCCCGCCATGCCGCCTCGGCATTCTTGGCATTCAGTTCAGGCAATTCGTCGATCAATTTTGGAACTTCGGCCATGACGGCCTCGGCCAACGACCGATCGGTCGTCGCCAACCAGACGGGCGAGTTATAACCATGCTCCGCCTGTCCGACCAAATCCCAAGCCACGATATGGGGATCGGCCGTTTCGTCGGCGAGGATCAGCGAGTCCGTCGGGCCGGCCACCATGTCGATGCCGATCCGGCCGAAAAGTATACGCTTTGCCTCGGCCACGTATTGGTTTCCGGGACCCACGAGAATGTCCGCCTTCGGCAGCCCGAACAGCCCCAGCGCCATGGCCGCGACGCCTTGCACGCCACCCAGGTTCAGGATCTGGTCGACGCCGCAGAGGTCCATCGTGAAAAGAATCGCCGGTGCGATACCGACCCCCGGTCGGGGTGGAGAGCAGGCGGAGATATGCCCCACGCCCGCGACCTTCGCCGTCGTGATCGTCATGATCGCCGACGCAATGTGGCTGTACCTTCCGCCGGGCACATAGCAGCCCGCCGCGGCCACGGGAATGTGCCTTTGACCGGCCACGAACCCCGGAACGATCTCGACCGCGCAATCAGACATCGTGCTCTTCTGGGCTTCGGCGAAGCGCCTGATATTGTCGTGGGCAAAACGGATATCGTCCTTCAGCTTCTGGGGAACGGCCGCCTTCGCCTTTTCGATGGCGTCCTGGCCGACGACGATATCACCTTCCCATTTGTCGAATTCCCGCGCGAAACGGAGTGCCGCGGCATCGCCGCCGGCCTCCAATTCTCCGAGCATCGACCGAACGGCGTTCCGCACATCTTCCTGCCCCGATTCCGCCGTTCGGGGCGCTTTTTTAAGATAGGTAATCGACATGTCGAATCTCCACGGGATTCCAGCGGTTTACATCTTTCCCTTCCAGGGGACCACTTTGCGCTCGACGAAGCGCATGAGCAGATCGAACAGGTAGGCGATGGCGGCGATGACGATAATGCCCATGATGACGATCGCCGTTTGCAGGAACTGGGACGCCGAAAGCACCATGTACCCGATACCTTCCGTGGCAGCGACCATTTCCGCCGCAACTAGTGTGGTCCATCCGAAACCGACGCCGATCCGCATCGCCGTCAGGATCTCCGGCATCGCCGAGGGCAGGATGATGTAGCGCAGAACCTGCCATCGCGTCGCCCCGAAGGAATAGGCGGCGTGAATCTGTTCGATCGCGGCAGAGCGCACGCCGGCCCGGGCTCCCAAGGCGACGGGAGCGAACACCGAAAGGAAAATCAGCAGGATCTTGGACGTCTCGCCGATGCCGAACCAGATGATCATCAAGGGCAAATAGGCCAGCGGCGGAATGGGGCGATAGAACTCGATCGGAGGATCGAAGATCCCCCGGATCATGGGGCTGATGCCCATGGCGAGACCGAGAGGAATTCCGATGACGCAGGCCAAAAGGAAGGCCCCGAATACCCGGCCCGTGGATATGAGAACATGCCGCCACAGCGGCGTTCCCGTGAATCCGTCACTTGAAATGGCAATGAACTTATCGACGATCGCCTGCGGCGACGGCACGAACAGCGGTTTCACCCATCCCATCGCCGTCACCAGCCACCAGACCAGCAACAACACGCCGATGGTGCAAAGGCTGAGCATCAACGTGTCGCCGGATCCCGGGACTCCGTAGGTTTCGCCGGGACGTGTCGGACGGGCCTTGGACAACCGCGCCAGCAAACCATGCGACGAAGAAGCCGCACCAGCACCTTTCTTTCCGTTGCTCTCGGTCATGCGACCTCCTCGTCCGCAAAGATGATGCTGAGCACCTCTTCGCGGAGCGCGATGAATTCGGCCGAAGCTTTGACGGCGCGAGCGCTTCGCCCATCAAGAAAATACCTCGAAAAGGGCAGATCGAACTGGTGGGTGATCCGGCCCGGCCGCGGCGACATCACGACCAGTCTCGTGCCCATGAACAGGGCTTCTTCCACGCTATGGGTAATGAAGAAGACGGATTTTCCGGTGTCGTTCCAAATGCGGAGAATAAGCTCCTGGGCCTTTTCGCGCGTCAAGGCATCCAGCGCGCCCAGCGGCTCGTCCATCAAAAGCAGCTTCGGATCGCAGGTCAATGCGCGCGCGATGCCGACACGTTGCTGCATGCCGCCGGACAAGGCATAGACCGGCGACTCCTCAAACCCCCGAAGACCTAGAATTTCAATAAAACGATCGCCGACCTTATAGCGTTCCGCTTTCGCGTGGCCTTGCACCATGAGCCCGAAAGCCACGTTGTCCCGAACACTCAGCCAAGGAAGAAGCGCATGTTTCTGGAACACGACCGAACGATCGGCGCCCGGCCCTTCCACCTCGTGGCCATCCAGCAGGATTCTGCCGCCTGTCGGCGCGAGAAAGCCGGCGATAAGATTTAAAAGAGTCGATTTCCCACAACCCGACGCGCCGATCGCGACGACGAAATCACCGTTGTCGACCGATAGGCTGATGTCCTGCAAGGCTTGGGTGGGCGGACGCTTGTCGACGCTGGGATAGACGACCGATGCATTTTCAATTTCGAGGCCCATTTCGTTCTTCGCCCTCTACCCAGATGATCCCGGCCTCCTCGACGGAGACCGGGCCATCTCGGCTTTCTTGCCGTCTTCGATTACTTGACGGCCTCTTTCAAATATTCGTCGGTGACATAGCTCGAATAGTCGTCCACGACCTTGTCGATGCGGCCCGCGGACTTCAGGAATTCAGCCGTGTCCTTGACTGCCTTGGCAATGCCGCCGCCAAACCATTCCGGCTTCAGTTGATCGGCCAGAGGCAGGAAGTGATATCCCTTGAGGGTTTCGGGAACCTGCTTCGGATCGGCGCCTGTTTCCGCGGCGATCGCCTTGACTTCCTTGCTGTCCGCATTCCACGCAGACATGTTGGCGAGATAGGCCTTGTTGGTCTCGTCGACGACGCGCATGAATTCGACCAGGGCCTTCTTGTTCGAAGTCGCGAAGTCCTTGTTAACGACCCATGCGTTGAAGGTCGGATAACCCCAGGCGGCAACCTTGTCGGCACCGACCAGACGCTTGCCGGTTTTCAGGATTTCGGTTTGCGCCGGCGGCCAGACGAACGCCGCGTCGATCGCCGACTGCTGCCATGCCGCGACGATCTGATCGGGGGCCATGCTCATGATGGTCAGTTCACGTTCTCCGATGCCGGCATGCTTCAACGCGCCCATCAAGGAAAAGTGCGCCGTTGAACCGACGGGTACGGCGACGCGCTTGCCTTTCAGACCGGCGAGATCTTCGATACCAGCGCCGTTCCGAACAATCAGGGATTCCGATTCACCGATGACGTAGTCCATCATGAAGGCCTGCAAGTCCACGCCCTGCGTGGCGGCGATGGCAAAGGGCGAGGAACCGAGTTCAGCCACTTTGATATCACCGGAAGCCATCGCGGCGATGACGTCGGTTCCGGAAGCGAATTTACGCCACTCGACGTCCCAACCGGTGGCAGCCGCGAATTTCTTTTCGTGCGCGGCCATTTGACTTGGAACCGGGTCGCCGAACGTTCCGATGATCACCTTTTCGGCGGCTTGAGCTGCCGTCGTCAACATGACCGAGGCTACAAGGCCACCAAGAATTTCTCTGAGTCCGATGTGTGGCATGTGAAACTCCTGTCCTAGTTGGTTTTTCTTGAACCGATCGCGACGATATCCCGCCGCCCCGGTCCCCGGCGTAGTCTCCTTGCAGAGACACAAACAACTTCGATCCGCGGACACGTCTTCGCATGGTACGGCCGCCGGCCGGCCTTCACTCCTGATGCTCCCCGAGATCAAGGGATTCCGCCACCGAGGCAATGATGTCGCCGATGTAGGCGCAGTCAGCCGTCGAAAATGTCAGCGGGATGCGCATATCGAATACTCCCGAAAGAACGTCGTCCGTCATCGGAAGCGCCTGCGGCTCGACATAGCGCCAGGACTTGTGGCTACTCGTGAAAGCCACCGGCGTCGCGTTGCCGAACCATTTGAGCTCGACTCCGAGGGACGCGCAAGCGTCGACGAACCCGACCGCGGCACCCGCAGTGATGTCGGGAATCAGGAACTGTATCGAACTGCCGACATAGCGCTCCTGCAGCGGCCGTCTCGGCAGATAGATTTTATCGATGGTGCGGAGTCTGGCTTCGAGAACCCGGTAACGTTCGTTCCATCGCTCGATATTGTTCTCGAGCATCGCCACCTGCGGACGCAGGATCGCGGCCCTGAGATTGTCCATCCGGCCGGAAAAATTGGGCGTGTCGAGCCGGATGTCCTCGAATGCCGACGGATCCGGCGCCGCGCCGTGGCGGTCGTAGAGCATGTACGATCCCGACATGATCACCGCCTTGGCCATGAAGTCGGCATCGTCCGAGACCAGCAGCCCGCCTTCGCCCGAATTCAAGTGCTTGTAGGTTTGCGTGCTGAAGCATCCCGCCAAGCCGAAGTTGCCGCTTTTGCCCCCGGCCCAGGACGCGCCCATGGTATGGGCGCAATCCTCGATCACGGTCATATCGTGGCGTCGGACGATGGCCGTCATCGCGTCCATGTCCGGCATGTGCCCCCGCATGTGCGACAGCAGGAGAAACCGGGCCCCCGTGGCTCCTATTTTCCGTTCGAGATCGTCGAGGTCGATGACGAGATCGCGATTGGTCTCCACGAACCGCGGAAGACCGCCGATGTTGGCGATTGCCCCCGGCACCGGTGCCAGGGTGAAAGCGTTTGTCAGAACCGGCACGTCCTTTTTGACGCCGGCGGCGCGCAAGGCGATCTGGATCGCGTACCCGCCGGAGGCACAGGCGAGGCAATATCGGCGTCCCTGATACGCCGCATATTCACGCTCCAAAAGCGAAACCTCGGATTCATGCCCGCCGACAGTATTGTATCGGTGCAGCCGCCCCGACCGGAGCACATCCACCGCGGCAGCAATCGCCTCTTCGCCGATTGGCTCCTGTTGAGTGAAATTGCCTTTGAAGCGACGAAGCTTCATCAGATCCCTCCGATCACCCGTGGCAAACGCTGACGTCGACGGTCTGGATCTCACGCCATTGCTCCATTACAGAGAGCCCACACCTCGAAAAAATCAATGACGCGGCGGGAGCTTCCGTTAAGGGAAAGCGCAATCAACAAAATGCATAAAAGCTATGATGAACCTCTTATTTTTGATTGCAAATGCAAAAAAAACGCCAAAATATGCGTTTATTGCATATTGTGAGGTCTCATGCGGCTCGAATGGATCGAGGATATTCTCGCCGTCCTCGAAGCCGGTTCCCTGAACCGCGCTGCGGAACAACGGTATCTGACTCAGTCCGCTTTTTCCCGACGGATCAAATCGATCGAGGACTATGTCGGTGTCGAACTGCTCGACAGGTCACGCAAACCCGCCCAACTGCGCCAAGCCGTCATCGAACAGCGGCACCGACTGGAGGATCTGTCGGCGGGACTGCGTGAACTGCTTTACGACCTTCGCCAGAAGGATCGCAAAATTGACAACCGGATCACGATCGCCAGCCAGCACGCCATTACGACTTCCATAGCGCCATCCATCGTCAAGCAGATGTCGCAGGAATTGGGCATCAACATATGCCTGCAGTCGGCTAATCGGGACGAATGCTTCACGTTGCTGGTTACGCGGCAGGTCGACCTCATGCTCACCTACCGATTGGTCGACGAGCATTCATCTCTGCAAGGATCGTTTCTGGAAGAATGCGACCTGGGTGAAGAGCTTTTCATCCCCGTGTTCGCGACGAATGCCCTGGCGGGCCTGAACGAAGACTACCGACGCGGCGAGTTGCCGATGATCGCCTACCCCACCGACGTATTCCTGGGCGAGGTAATGAGCCGGGAACTGTATCCGAAACTGCGCAAGCACGTCTTTATCCGGGTCAAGGCGGAAACGGCGTTGACGTTGGCGGCTCTTCAATTGGCGATGACGGGGGTCGGAGTCGCATGGGTCCCCCGTTCGCTCGCCGCCACGGCACTGGACAACGGTGATTTGACCGAACTTGGCCATATCTTCGCAAAGGCACCTCTGTCGATCCGGGCAATCCGGCTCGCCGGTCCCAAAACCCTCAACGAGCAGGATGTATGGAAAATCGTTTCCAGGATCGGAAAACCCGTTAAACGCAGGGGCGGTGACAGAATGCCCGAATAGGCGTCAATCGAGCCATGTCGCCTCGGGCCAGCGCCCTTCGGCAACCGCTCCCCGGCTCAACCGTTTCACGAGATCGATCATGAGTTCACGCAGGTAGGTCGGCCTATCGTCCGGCTTGCTGACAATGAAGAGAGTCCGAAGCGGCGCCGGATCGACAATGGGCCTGGCGATCAGTTCACCGCTTTCCAGCATCTCTCGGACCAGCACTTTTGGCGCAAGCGTGCAGCCCAATCCCGCCTTGAGCGCCGCCACCGTTCCCGCCACCGAAGCAATCTGCAGCGATGACCGGCCTTCGAGTTTGGAGCGAAGCCCAGGCCTCTCGACAAGCGCGCGGGTCAGCGTTCCCGATGGAAAAAGAATGACGGGCAGGCCGGAAAACGCCTCGAAGGTCAAAGGGCCGTCATCGGCGCCGACAATCGATTCCCGGCCGATGCAGAACAATTCCTCCCTGAGGATCGGCTCCATGATGATCCGATTGTCCGCCGGCGGATTGTAGACGAGCGCAAACGCCATATCGGAAGCCAGAAGGTTCTGGTAGACGATGCCGGAAAAGCCTTCGCTCAGCAAAAGGCGGACATTCGGATAGTCGGAAAGGATGGTCGTCATCATCTCGGTGCCGATCGTCTTGATGACGGAAAACGGCATCCCGATGGCGATATCCCCGGAGATTTCCGCATTGCTCTTTTTCAGATCGTTCAAGGCATGGTCGATCGCGCCCAGGATGCCGTTCGCATGCTTGAAAAGTCGTTCTCCCGCAGCGGTCGGTTCCATGCCCCGGGGCTTGCGGACAAAAAGCGACGTGCCGCTTTCTTCCTCGAGATTTGTGATGTGATGGCTGATCGCCGATTGCGCCACACTGCAGTGCTCCGCGGCATGGGAAATGTTCCTGTGTTTGTATACGGCCACGAAGTAGCGCAATTGCCGGATGTCCACGACGCTTACCTATCTAAAAATCAGAAGCTACTGATCAGAAGAATATATTTTTCTGACTGGTTTGTCGTGAATAAGGTCGGGCCAGATCTAAAAACCAGAACAACGAGAAACGCCATGCCCGCCCGCCACCCCCTCCGAGGTATTCGCGTCGTCGAGATGAGCCACATGATCATGGGGCCATCTTGCGGATTTTTCCTGGCTTCCCTAGGCGCCGAAGTCATCAAGGTGGAACCCCCCGAGGGGGACAAGACTCGCAACCTCACAGGGATGGGAAGCGGGTTCTTTCCCACTTTCAATCGGGGAAAGAAGTCGATAACCCTTGACCTCAAATCGGAGGAAGGACGCGAGATTCTCGGGCGCCTGCTTTCGACGGCGGATGTCTTCGTCGAAAACTTCCGTGACATATCCCTTGCCAAGATGGGCTTCGATCCCGCGTCACTGCGTCGGCGATTTCCCCGCTTGATCGTCGCATCCTGCAAGGGATTCCTGCACGGCCCCTACGAAAACCGCACCGCCATGGACGAAGTGGTTCAGATGATGACCGGCATGGCCTACATGACCGGCCCCACGGGACGTCCGCTACGGATCGGATCGTCGGCCAACGACATCATGGGCGGCCTCTTTTCGGCATTCGCGGTCGTTTCCGCATTGTTCGAACGCGGCGACGAAGGTGAAGGACAGGAGATCCGCACCGGCCTGTTCGAGAACTGCCTGCTTCTGGTCGCACAACACATGGTTCAGTTCGACATCGAGGGCGTCGAGTCCCCGCCGATGCCCGAGCGCCTTTTCTCCTGGCCGGTCTACGACATCTTCGAGACCGCCGAAGGGCGCCAGATCTTTGTCGGCGCGGTGACGGAAGGCCAATGGGCCACGCTTTGCGGGATATTGGGATTGGACGACCTGGCCAAGGATCCGAGGCTGCAGACGCGGCCGGATCAGATCGCCGCGCGTGACTGGACCTTGCCGATTGTCGGGCAGGCAATCGCCGCGCGTGCGTACGACGACTTGTTGGCCGCCCTCGACGACAGCGGCATTCCGTTTTCCCCGATCGCCCGGCCGGCCGAGATGTACGACGATCCGCACGTAAACCGTCCCGGCGGTTTGATCGAATCGCGCACGCCCGACGGCAAGATTTTCCGCGCTCCCGGGTTACCGATCGAAGTCGACGGCGAACCCTTGGTGTGCCAATCTGTTGACCTTCCCGGCATCGGGGAGCACACGGAAGAAATCCTGCAGGAGCTGGGCGTTACCGTTTCCCCAGCGCCAACGAAATGAACGGAGGGGGCTTGACCACATCGCATGATGTTTACCCCGTCGGTCGAACGGTGGTTCGGGAAGTGGGATTGCGTGACGGTCTCCAATTGGTCAAGCAGTATCCCACAACCGCCGCGAAGATCGCGTGGATCGACCGCGAGTATCAAGCGGGCGTGCGCCATTTCGAGGTCGGATCGTTCCTGCCCGTTTCACGGATGCCCCAGTTCGCCGATGTTCGCGAAGTCATCGCGAAGGTATCGAGTCTCCCCGGCGCTCACGGCATTGCCCTCGTCTTGAACGAGCGCGGCGCCCGAGACGCGCTGGAAACCGCCGTCGACGAAATCACGGTCGTCATTTCGGCAACCGACGAGCACAATCAGGCCAATGCGCGCCGCTCCCGCGCCCAGAGCCTTGCCGAAATCGCCAACACGGTCGCAATGCGGGACCAGTCAGACCGGCGGCCCCTGATCAACGTCGGGATCGCCATGGCGCTGGGATGTTCGCTATCCGGCGATGTCGATCCGGACGATGTCGTTGCGATCGTCGATCAGTGCATGGAGGCCGGAGTGGACATGGTGGGCCTCGCCGACACCGTGGGATACGCCGGGCCCAGGCAGGTTGCCGACCTGTGCCGGCGACTGACCCGGAAGTTGGGGGACATGCCCTATATGATCCATCTTCATGACACGCGCGGAATGGGAATCGCCAACGCATCGGCGGCCCTGGACGAGGGAGCGCGAATATTCGACGCCTCGCTCGGCGGACTGGGTGGCTGTCCGTTCGCTCCTGGCGCGACCGGAAACATCGTGCTGGAGGATCTTGTCTACCTGCTTGAAACCAAGGGCTTCAGAACCGGAATTGATCTCGAGGGCATCATCTCGACCCGATCGATCCTGGAAAACGAGATGCCGAATGAAAGGCTTCACGGAAAATTGGCGCTTGCCGGTCCGCCCCGGACCTACGAATGGAGGACCGGGAAAGCGCACGCGTGAATACGAACCGTTTGAATCTCTAAAGCAACAGTCCGGTCGCGAGACGCCTCGAACCGGCGAAACGGGAGGGAAACAGATGAAATTGTTAACAGCATCCACCGCATTGGCGGCTTTGTTGCTTTCGACGGCAAGCGGTATCGCCGCGACGGAAATGCGTTGCAGCCATCAACTGCCGCCGCAACACGCAGTCGCCCAGGTCATTGACCGCTGGGCCGCCGAAGTGGAACGGCTGTCCGAAGGCGAGATCGATGTTCAGGTCTACGGCGCCAACAGTCTGGTCGATGCCAAGGCCAATATCGTATCGGTCGCCAAGGGCACCATCGAATGTGCTTTTTCGGTCAATTTCCAATGGGGCAAGACACTTCCGATCATGAATGTCACCCTCGCGCCCTACGCTTTCGGCGACATGGAGGTGTGGCGCAAATGGCCGACATCCGAAGCCGCCGCGTTCCTGGCGGAGAAACTCCTGGAAAAAGGCGTGCGCAACGTCACTTGGCTGTTCCAGACGAACATGACGGTACTCACGTCGAACGGCCGGTTCCTGATCAAGCCCGAGGATTTCAAGGGCGTGAAAATTCGCGGTTTGGGCCCGACCTTTGACGCCGGTCTGACGGCCCTGGGGGCCTCGACCTCGTCCATGCCGGGCTCGGAAGTCTACCAGGCGTTGGCCACCGGAGTCATCGACGCCGGTCTGACCGATGTCGCCGCGGCCTACAGCCGGAAATATTATGAAGTGCAGGATCACATGACGGTCCTGCCGATCATTTCGGTCTATCTGCACGGTTATGTGAATCCAAAATGGTATGACGGCCTTTCCGACAAATCCAAGAAGGCCGTGGATCAGGCCGGGTTGACCGCGGCGGGCTGGGCGCTCGAAGCGGCCGAAAAAGCCGTCGCCGGAGCCCCCGAACAGCTTAAGGAAAAGGGTGTCAGTCTGCATATCGCGACGCCGGAGGAAAACGCGGCGCTTCAGGCGATCATGCGGCCGGCATTCGACGAAGCGTTCTCCAAGGAATCGGGCGCCGACAGCGCCAAGATGATCGAACTGCTCAAGAAGATGTAACAGGAATCGACCCTGTGTGGTTTCAAATTGGAAGGAACGAGGAGGCCGGAACCAGGGCCTTCTCGTTCCTGGCATCACCGTTCCACCTGTTGGTCCGCGTCGGGCAATATCTAAGCTCGGCGGCGATTTTGCTGTGTTTCGCGATCATTCTTTTCGCCATCGTTCGGCGATATTTGCTCGGCCAGCCGCTGCAATGGAGTGACGAATTCAACGGCTATCTGGTCGTTGCGATGGTCATGTTAGGGATCGCGGCCACATTCAGGATCAATGGCCATATCGGCGTCGATCTGTTGACTACGCGCCTGGATCCCGCCAAGCGAAAGCTGTTCGAAGTCGCTTCGAACGTCGCCGTACTCGCCTTTGCGGTGATCTTCACGTCGAGCGCGATCGATACGGTCGTATTCAGCTACGACTTCGGCAACTACTCGACCGACTACATGGAGATCCAGTTATGGATCGTCCAAGCTCCCATGGTCGCCGGTGGCGCCATGCTAGCGCTGACGGCCGCGCTCAATATCCTCGAGCGTATCCTGGGAGTGAACGGAGAATGATCGTTTCCCTTGTTCTGCTTTTGCTGATCGGTTTGCTGATCAGCGGCATCCCGATCTTCGCCGCGCTGGGACTTACGGGAAGCATCATTCTGTTCGTTGCCGAGGGGAGCTTTTCGAGTATCGGCGACACCGTCTTCTCGACACTGAACAAAAGCATCCTGACCACGATCCCGCTGTTCGTGTTCATGGCCCAGGTCATGATCCGCGCCGAAATCGTCGACGACATTTTCGACATGGCGAACAAGATGGTCGGCCATATTCGCGGCGGGTTGGGCGTGGCGACGGTCTTTTCATGTACCGTGTTTGCGTCGATATCGGGATCATCGGTGGCGACGGCGCTATCGATCGGATCCAGCGCCATCCCGCAGATGAAGCGCTACGGGTATTCGTCCCGGCAATCCTGCGGCGTCGTCGCGGCGGGAGGCACCCTCGGAATCCTGATCCCTCCCTCCGGCCCGATGATTCTGTACGCGATCGTCTCGGATGCGTCGATCGGCGCCCTGTTCGTGGCAGGCTTGGTCCCCGGCATAATGTTGGCGCTGATCTTCGCGCTCAACTGCGTCCTGTTTCATCGGGCCGAGGGTCCCGTCGAGGGTAAACGTCAATTCGCCGGATGGCACAGTCTTCTTCATGCCCTAAAAAGATCCCTGTGGGCGGTGATGATGCCGCCGCTGGTTCTCAGCGGCATTTATTTAGGCGTCTTCACCGCATCGGAGGCGGCCGCGATCGGATCGCTCTATGCGCTCGCCGTCGCTGTTCTGGTGTACCGCAATTTCTCTCTCGCCGACCTTTGGCAGTGCACCCAGAATACGATGCATGTCTCGATGATGGTCTTCGCAATCATCGTCGCCGCCGCGATTTTCGGCCACGCCATCACCGTCATCCGCATACCGGCCGAGATTTCCGAGGCCGTGTCCCAGATGGGACTTTCGCAAACGGGCTTCATCCTCGTCGTCATGGCGATGGTCATGCTGCTGGGCATGTTCCTGGAATCGATCGCCATCATCCTGATCACCACGCCCATTCTGTTGCCTACGATCGTCGCCTTGGACATCAGCCCCGTTTGGTACGGGATCATGCTCATGATCAATCTCGAACTCGCGATGATCACGCCACCGGTCGGCATGAACCTGTTTGCCATCAAAGGCATATCCGACGCATCCCTGATCGATATCATCCGGGGTGCCGCCCCCTTCGTCGCGTTAATGATTCTCGGGCTGTTCCTGATTCTGATTTTCCCCGAGATCGCCCTTTGGCTGCCCCGGCTCGCGGGCTTCGACGTGTCGTAAAAAGGAGCCTCGGACATGGCGCTCAAGAACATCCTGGTCGCATACAACGGCAGTGCATCCTCGGACGCGGCCCTGAAAGCGGCGATCCTGCTGCACCGGAAATACCGGTCTCATATCACCGGCCTTCTGGGGTTTAGCAGTCCGGAAATCCACCCCCACCTTCTTCCATGGATGTCCAAGAATCTCGCGGGCGCCATCTATGGCAAACAGGAGGAAGCCAACCGGGAAATCGAGGCCAAGTTCTATCGGACCATCGAGCCCGAGGTTCCGGGGGACAACGTCCACTGGATTGCCGAGCGAGGCCGGGCCAACGCCACCATCGCGGAATATGCACGCATGTTCGATCTGACCGTGGTCGGCCGTTATGACCCGCTGGTCGGCGCGGAACACCTCGAACTGCATCCCGACCGCATCGCGCTCAAGAGCGGCAGGCCGATACTCGTCATTCCCCGCGATTGGCAGCCATCCGATATCCACGAACACGCCGTGTTCGCCTGGGACGGCCACCGCACCGCGACCCGGGCCCTTGCCGATGCCATCGTGATCCTGGAAACCACAAAGCTCGTCACGGTGCTGATCGTCGAAACCGGCAACGAAGGAAAGCCTCTAAAAGGCATCGACGTGAAATCCGCCCTCAAACGCCACGATATCGACGTTGAGATGATCCGCATCCAACCGGAAGGCCGTACGGCCGCGCAGGCCATTCTGGACTATTGCGTGGAACATCGGCCGAGCCTCCTGGTCATGGGCGCCTACGAGCACAACGCCTTCCGCGAAGACGTCGTTGGCGGCGTGACCCGTCGTGTCGTGCACGAGGCCCCCTTGCCCATCTTGATGTCGCACTAAAGGTTTCCGCGTCCGGCAGGGTCGGCGCGCGTCAGCCGGTACGGTTGGTCTTTGCCGTGATTCCGATGGGAATTTATTGAATTCGCTTCGGTTTTTCCGTCCACCCCTGTTTGCGGATGCGCGATTTGGGAGTAAGATTCGGATCATCAGCGATTTGGGGAAACGATGACGGAAGCAAATCATTCCTTGATCCGACGCACGAAACTGAGTGATCAGGTTTACGATCTGGTCTTCCAACGCATCGTCACCGGCCAGTACCCGATCGACAGCAAATTGCCGACCGAGCACGATCTGGCCAGGGAGTTCCACGCGTCCAGGCCGGTCGTGCGGGAAGCCCTTTCAGCCCTGCGGGAAGACGGCCTCGTCATATCGCGCGAACGGGTGGGTAATTTCGTCGTCGGGGCCGGAGACCAGGATCAACTGCGCTTTCTGCCCCTGGGCAGCGTTGCCGATGTCCAGCGCGTTTTTATTTTCAGGATTTCACTCGAGGGAGAGGCGGCATTCTACGCCGCCGAAAAGCGATCCGAAGAAGATTTGGAAGCCATTCGGAAAGCCGCCGATCATCTTGAACGCATGGTCGCGGAAGGTCATTCGAGCGTCGAATTCGATTATGCGTTTCATTTGTCCGTCGTCGAGGCGACGCAGAATCCGTTTTTCGTCACCACGCTGCGGTCCCTGATCAATCACGTGCGGACCGGAATGACCATGTGTCAATCACTGTCACTCGTGCAGCCGGAATTGCACAAGGACTCGCTGAAGTTGGAACATCGTGCCGTGGTGGATGCCATTGCCGATCGCGACGGCGAGGCGGCACGCGAGGCGATGCGTTCCCACCTCGACGCCTCCCGCGCCCGGGTCTTCGCGGGCCAGCACCTTCTATAGGTCGGGCTCACCCGTTGCCCTGGAACAGACGTCGGCGCGACGTATCGATATGGTGGCGCATGGATTGCCGCGCCCGTTCCGAATCGCCATCGCGGATGGCCTCGAACACAGCCCGATGTTCCGATTCAACCAGATTATGGCGATCGCGTGAGTCCACCCGCGACAGATCGTCCGCCAGTTTCATGCCCACCATGACATGACGACGCATCGAGCCGATCACCGAGGAAAAGAAATAAATGCGCGTCGCTTCGGCCACGGCGACGTGAAAACCGAAATCGGCGGCGTCGCTTGTCGCTCCCATGTCGATGCATTGGGCAAGCTTATCCATCTCGGCCTGGATGGCGACAAGGTCGGAATCACCGCGATTGAGCGCCGCATGGAAGGCACCCTCTCCTTCCAGGGACAACCGAAAGTCGAAGCAGGCGTTGATGTCGTTCAGGTTCTTGACCGGCGCAAACGCGCCATTTGTGGATGGCGTATCGACGCGGTCCCGGACGAAGGTTCCCGCACCTTGGCGCGAGGCGATCAGACCGTCGATCCGAAGCCGGGCCAGCGCTTCGCGAACGACCGGCCGCGAAACCTCGAATTCCGCGCATAGACGGGTTTCAGACGGAAGCTTGCTGCCCGCTGGATAGGTGCCGTTGACGATTCCGCTTCGAATTCGTTCATAGATCGCTTCGCCAAGGCGTCTGCCGTTCAATCGTCGACCTCTCCGTCTTCCGCGCCGTTCCGCGACTCTTTCGGTTTCAACTGTCTACCCCCAATCGGCAGTTTTGAAAATCCCCTCGAACTCGATGAACACGGCATAACGATCAGAAACGGCCGATCTTTTCCTGAACATCGAGGGGAGCAACGCCTTTCGTGACTTCGGCCCGGCCTTGCTCCTCGCGTTCGGCCCGCCGCGCCGCGCTTTCCAGGATCGACACGGTCCGCGCCAACGGCACAACGACGACACCGTCGTTGTCGCCAACAATGAAATCGCCGGGATTGACCGCCAGTAGACCATCGACGCCCCGGACGTGGATCGGCACCATATAGTCGACGACCATATAGCGCCCGAAGCTTTCAACCGGGCACCGGAACCGGCAAAAAGTCGCGAAGTCCATATCGATCAATTGATTCGAATCGCGGGTCGAACCGTCGAGAACCGCCCCCGTGCAACCGGCCGCGCGCGCGGCGGCGGCATTGACCTCGCCGAAATGGCCGGCGTTAAGATTGCCTCCGGAATTCCGGATCTGCACGCAACCCCTGAAGAGGCTGGCGACCATGCCGAGGCGGGTGTCGACCTTGTCCATGCTGGGCGTTTGCTCGGCGTGCACGGTGAAGGCGGGGCCCACGATCTTCATGGATGGAACCAGGGGATAGATACCCGCCTCCATCGCGCGCCCCTTCAAACCCGCCTCGGAAAGGGCGTCGTAGACCTGCCCGGTGGACAGTCGAAGATAGCGTCGACGGACATCGTCGATATCGTAATCCAATTCGATTGAACGCAACGGATAACTGGTCATGCGTTTTTTCCTTTGCGCGAAGCGGCCTCGCCGTCAGATCCGCTCCCCAGAGCCCACGTCGAATACGTGGACCTGATCGCGTTGGGGAATCAAGCCGATGGCTTCACCGGGGCGGAAATCGAACCGCCGGCTGAAAGCGGCGATCATACGGCCATCAGAGGTATCGGAAATCACCTGCGTGCCCGCCCCCGTCGTTTCCATGACGACAACTTTCGTCGGAACCACGTCGTCGCCATCGGTCCCCAATTCAAGGTGTTCCGGGCGAATGCCGTAAACGACCGGCCGCCCCTCGGCCGCCGAAACGTCGTCGCCGACCGCAAACCGCAGGCCCGTCGGCGTTTCGACCCACGCCGTGCCATCGCCGCGACACATGACGCCCTTGAAGAAGTTCATCGCGGGCGATCCGAGGAAGCCGGCGACGAACAGATTGCGCGGACGGTCATACAGTTCCAATGGCGGCCCGATTTGTTCGACGTTGCCTTCGCTCATGACGACGATCCGGTCGGCCATCGTCATCGCTTCGAGCTGGTCGTGCGTGACGTAAACCGTCGTCGCATCGAGACGCTGGTGGAGATCGCGGATTTCGGCCCGCATCTGCACGCGCAATTTTGCATCCAGATTCGACAACGGTTCGTCGAACAAGAAGACTTGCGGATCGCGAACGATCGCGCGGCCCATGGCGACACGCTGGCGTTGCCCGCCCGATAGTTGTCGGGGTTGGCGTTGCAGGAGTTCCGTCAAATTGAGGATTTTGGCCGCCCGCGTCACGCGTTCGTCGATTTCACGCCGGTCCATGCCGCCCAGGCGCAGGCTGAACGCCATATTCTTGTAAACCGACATGTGCGGATAGAGCGCGTAATTCTGAAAGACCATTGCGATGTCGCGGTCCTTGGCGCGGACGTCGTTGACGACCCGGCCGCCGATGGCGATCTCGCCCGCCGTGATTTCCTCCAATCCCGCGATCATGCGTAACAGGGTCGATTTGCCGCAACCCGACGGGCCGACCAGAATGACGAATTCGCGGTCGGCGATCGCCAAATCAATGCCGTGAAGCACCTCGGTGGAGCCGTATGCCTTCTTGACGTTTCGAATGTCGACGGTAGCCATTTCCTATCCCTTATCTTGATGTCTTTTCGGGGGTGCGAACACCACGGGCGGCGATTCCCGCGACGACACGCCGTCGATCACCCAGGTCCGGGCAACCGCGCCCGAATCAAACCGGAACGCCCAACGCCCATCATCGAGCTTTTTCGCCGCCGTCAGTTCCGTCACCGCATAGGGGGATCCCTTGGCGGCGAGAACCCGACTGGCGCACGCCGCCCAAGTGGGTGATACACCGACGGCACGGTCCCGGGACGCGTAGGCCAAACGCCCGCTCGCGGCCAGGGTTCCATCCGGTTCCACCACGGCGAGCCGGGTTTCGATCACCGAGCCGATACCCGGTACGGTCTGAAATACCTCCATGGCGACGATCAACGGACCGTCCGGTTCGGGCCGCGCGAATACGAGGTCGCCGCATTGGCCCGGCGGGCAGTCGAGATCGAGAACCGTGCCGCGTGCCAAATCGTAAAAGCGGATGCTCCAGACCATGTTTTCGCAGCACCCGGCGCGCTCGGGCGCCACCAAAATTGTCGGCGCACCCGAAAGCGCATGGGTAGGCAAGGTATCGAACACCGACCCCGGCGCGCCGTTGCCTCCGAATGTGGATACGCGGTAGGCCGTCAGTTTATTGCGGAACATGTAGTAGGGTTCGACGACCATGACGGCATCGGCCTTCGGAACGTCCAACAGGTACGGCTGCGCGGGCGTTGCCACATCGGGCAAGGTTTCCGGATGCAGGACGCCCCGTAACAACGTTTCGCCGAAATCGACGTTGCCGCCGTCGAGAACGGCGCGTTCCGGCGCCGGCGGACCGAGGGGCACCAGGAAGCCCCAGTTCGGAGCCTGCCCCGCATTCATGAAATGATTATCGTACGCCAAGTCTCCGAGCCGGATCGGATTGGCCTTTACGTCCTCCCCGGACGTGCGTTCCATGTTCGGGCTGTGCCATAAGGAAGCGGATCCCCGAACGACAAAGGATTGAGCGTGCGCCACCGAAACATGCGCCGCCAACAAGGCGATGACGACCACGACGGAAGTTCGCGACAACGACCTAGTCATCGAAGAACTCCTTCTCCTTGGCTTCCCGGAATTCCCGAAAGCTCGGAGAATTCTCCTGGACCCGGGCAATCATGTTACGATCTTCTGGGGTAAACTCAGTCTCGTCGACGATCGCTAGATTATGACGCAGATGGTCGGGGTTCCCGGTGCCCACCGTCAGCGAGGTGACTTCGCTCGGCCGCAGGCACCATCTCAGTGCCGCGTGGGCCAGGGCGCGGCGGTCTTCTATCCCTGCCTCGGCTCCCATCTTGAACAACGGCCCCTTCATGAAGGCCTCACGGACAAACACCGCCATGCCGGCGCGGTGGGCGGCCGGCACGACAGCGCGCAACGCGCCCGAATCGCCGAAGTTGAAATTCAGGTTCACGGCATCGAAGGCGCCGCATTCGATCATCTTCAGGAAAGTCCGTTCGCCCGAAAACGTGTCTGCCGCCGCCCAGCGGATCAGGCCGTCGGCTTTCAGGCGCCGGACGTTGTCGGAAAGTTTGTCGAAGTAATCGGGATCATGATCCCACGCCCAGCGCAAAATGCCGAGGTTGAGGAAGTCGATACGGTCCCGTCCCAGCAGTTTGAGGCCGCGCTCGACTTCCGGCTTGAGCCGGGAATAGTCGGCCAGGCCGCGGTTGAATTCGTCATAGGAATAGCACATCCCCTCCGGGCGGGTCTGGACGTAGATGTCGTAGGGCGGAGGAAGTTCTCGCAGATTGCGTCCCAGGGCTTCCTTTTCGCTGTCCTGCGTGACGTCGAAGAAATTGACGCCGTGGTCGTAGGCGATGCGCAGGATGTTTTGGCGGCGCTCGCCGCCAAAACCATTGAAAATGTAGCCACGGTTTCGGGTAGCGTTTTCCATGTCTTCGTTGAAACCGCGCGAACGGCCGTCCGGCAGGTACTCGTGCCCCCCCATCGAAATCAGCGAAATATCGACTCCGATACGCGGTGCGGTGCGGTAGAGCATTGTTTTTCTCCCATTATTCCTTGACCGCGGCTTCCGTGAAGCCTTGAACCAGATACCTCTGCAGGATCAGGTACAACGCGGCGGGAATGATGCTTGCGATCACGGTCGCCGCCATGATCTCCGACCACTGCACACGGAACTGGCCGACCAATGCCGTGATCCCCAAGGTGATCGTCTGCTTGGATTGCTCGCTGATCAGGCACAACGCCCACAAGAGGTCGCCCCACGACAGCAGGAAGGCGAATATCGTTGTCGCCACCAAGCCCGGCAGAACCAGCGGTACGACGCACAGGAACATGGTTTGCAGACGACCCGCGCCGTCAACCTCGGCCGCCTGATCGATCTCGATCGGCACGGTGTCCATGTAACCCTTCATCATCCAGACGCTGAACGGCAGGGTGATGGATGTCTGGGCCAGGATCAGGCCGGCCAGCGAGTTGTACATTCCCGCCAGCGCGAGCAGCTTGAAATACGGACCGACCAGAAGAACACCCGGAATCATCTGCGTCGCCAGAAACGCCGTCATGATCACAAGCCGCCCCTTGAAGCGGAAACGCGAAAACCCGTACCCCGCGAAAACGCCGACCAGGGACGACAAGGCCGCCGTCGACAGCGAAACGATCAGGCTGTTCTTGAAGTAGAGCAGGAAGCCTTCCTGAACCCACATCTTCTCATAGGCTTCGGTCGAGAACTTCTCGGGCAGGAGCGTCGCCGGATAGGAAATGACTTCCAATTCCGTCTTGAAAGACGAAATCAGCATCCAGAAGAAGGGCAGCAGATTGTAGACGAACATCATCGCCAAAGCGGCGTAGATGAAGATCCAGAATTGTTTTGTCTTGGGCACGTTCGATCCCTCCCCCGGCTACAACTGTTGGCGCATGCTCAGCCGCAGATAGGGCAGGCTGATGAAGAACAGCACGGTGGCCAGAATCACAGCCATCGCGGCGCCGTAGGAAACGTTGAAGAATTGGAAATACTGCTTGTAGCTGAGCAGCGTCAGAATCTGGGTCGAATAGCCCGGCCCCCCGCCGGTCATACTGAAGACCATGCCGAACAGGCGACTTTCCCAAATGGTGTCGAGAACCAGGGCGATGATGAACATGTGCTTCAGGTTCGGAATCGTGACGTAGATGAACTTCTGGATCGCCGAACAGCCGTCGAGTTCCGCCGCTTCGTACTGCTGGCGCGGAATGGCCTGAAGTCCCGCGAGTAGAATGAGCATCGGATAGGCGTACCCGCGCCAGCTTTCCGCCAGCATCACCGATCCGAAGGCCAGCGTCGGGTTGCCCAACCAATCGATGGGTTCTGCCGTCAGACCCGTCCGAACCAGAATCGAGTTGACGATGCCGGGTAGGGTGTCGAACATGAACCGCCATACCAGACCGCCGATAACGTCGGGCATGGTCCAAGGCAGAATCGCCACCACCCGCCACAGCCATTTGAAGCGCACGTCCATGTTCAGGATCAGTGCGATGCTCAACCCCAATACCAGGTGTGAACTGACGACGACGGTGACGAAAACCACGGTATTGAGCAGCGAACGGATGAATTCCGGATCATCGGCAAGCGCCAGATAGGCGCCGAACGTGAAGCTGGGTTTCGCCACCCACATCAGATTGAAACTTTGCAGAAACGCCGCCACCGCCGGAAACCCGAGGATGACCACCAGCATGATCAACGCCGGCAAAATGAACAAATAACCCTTGTAATTGTCTCTCATCGCCTCTTCGGCCCTCCGCCACCGTCATCCGCCCGAACCGGCCGCCTGCGGGCCGTTCGCGGATATCGGGGAAAACGAGGGGACGGACCCGGGCTCTCTTCGGCCCCGTCCCCATCGGCTTACGGGATGGTTACGGACGCGCCAGGATGGCCTGGAACTGTTTGTTCGCGTCAGCGAGTGCCTCGTCAGACGTCTTCGTCTTGGCTACCGCATCCTGCAGGTTCTGGCGGAATGCCTCGAGCATTTCCGGCCACTTCGGGATAAGGGGCAGAAACGCGGAACGCTCAATCTCCTTGGTCACAGTTGCCGCGAAGGGGCTGGAGGTGATGGCTTCGTAGTTTTCGTTCACGCTACGGCGCGCCGCAAGCATGTTGTTGTCGTCGAACCACTTCTGCATCTGCTGCTTTTCGGTAAGGAACTTGATCAGTTTCCAGGCCGCTTCGGGATGTTTGGTGTTCGGGTTCATGAACAGGGATTTGAGGTAGAGCGTCGAACGCAGGCCCTTGTCGTCGACCGTTTTCTGCGGCACATGCGCCATCTTCAAGACCTCCCAGGCCTTGAGATCCGGGTTCATGCCGTTGACTTCGGGCAGCGTCCACATGGTCCCGAAGATCATTCCCACCTTGCGGTTGGCCAGCAGGCGGCGGGCACCGTTGCAATCCACCTGCGAAACTCCCGGGGGCATGGACTTGTCTTCAAGAATCATATCGGTCACGAACTTGAAGGCCTCCTTGGCGATCGGTTCGTCGAGCCGGGACTTGGTCCAGGTGGGATCCAGGAAGTCGCCACCGAAACCGCGTAAGACAACCGAGAACCGCAGGTCGAAGCACGCCTTGGCCAGCACCAGGGTGGCGCCCCACTGATCGACCGGCCCGCCCGCCTTGGTCGCCTTGGTCAATTTCTTCGAAGCTTCGCGGAATTCGGCCCAGGTTTCGGGCGCTTTCGTGATTCCGGCATCCTTGAACATCGCTTCGTTGTAGATCATGACCATGGCGACGACATTCTTCGGGATACCGAAGATCTTGCCGTCGTCGGACACCGGTTCCAGGGTATTGGGATAAAAGTCGGACAAGAAAGCGCTGCCGCCTTCCGCCGCCACGAATTCGGACAGATCCTTGACCCAACCGTTGGCGATGTATTGCTTCACCGGATTGACGTCGAGGGCGAAGACGTCCGGTCCAGCACCGCCGCGAATGGCGGTGGTGAACTTGACGTCACGGGTGCCCAAAGCCGTGGGATCGTAGGAAACCTTGATGCCCGGATTCTGCTTTTCGAATTCGGCCATGGCTTCCTTCAGCGACCGCCCCCAAATGTCCTGCGCCAACTGCCAATCGGCGTAGGATAAGGTAATGTCTTCAGCTACGGCTTGCGGCGCGGACAACGAAACCATCGCAGCAATCGCCGCCGAGGCGAGCAAAGTCGTCAGTCCAACACGTCCTTCGTAAGACATTTGTATCCTCCCATCGAAGCGAAAACAAGAATTCTGAGAGTGTATTCGTCCTCAACTTATTGATTGAGAACGTAATTCTCAGAGATAGTTCCGAGTTTTCAAACCTCCCCGCATGCAAGGCGGGGCTCTTTGATATGACAACTTTACCAACAGCCCTCGTCTTGTCAACAAATCAATCCACGAAGAGGTTCTTGCCAAACAGCGGCCGTTGGAACGTCAAACCGTGATCACGTCAGCGATGAAAGGATTTTCGTGCCGATACGCATGGGGCCGGGACCGACTCTCGTCGCATCCCGAGGCGGACAACCCTTGAATTTGGCGTCAGGTAATAGCCGCCCACTCCCGGTCCCCGCCCCGAACAACTTGGATCGAACGGGCCAAACCAGGGGAATCTCCGCGGAACAGCGTAAACGAGAAACGCGGCGAGTCGGAATTCAGTCGGCGGTCTTTTCACCGCCATCGGTCGTTGTCGCGGGTGCTGTCAAGGACTCCACGAGTACCGCCGTAATGCTCGGATAATCCGTCTTGCCGGTGGCAAGGCGCGGTATCTCCCGGACCGTAACAATCTGCCTCGGAACGATGAGTTCCGACCCTCCCCTGTTCCGCGCGGTTGCCGCGATCTCTTCGCTCCGCGCGTCGGGCCACGTCGTCGCGACCACGATCCGCTCTCCCTTGCGCGGGTCCGGTAACGCCACGGCTGCGTGTTCTCCTTCGGGCCACGTCGAGGCGGCCAATTCCTCCACGACCGCGAGAGAGACCATCTCGCCGCCGATCTTGGCGAACCGTTTGAGGCGACCGGCGATCCGCACGAACCCCTCGTCGTCGACCTCGACCAGATCGCCGGTGTCGTGCCATCCACCGGACGGCGCGCGGAGCCCTTCCGGGGCTTCTGCGTCGATATAGCCGAGCATGACGTTACCGCCCCGGACCTCCAGACGCCCGCCCTGATCGACGCCCGGCACAGGGATCAAGCGCCATTCGATTCCCGGCAGGAACCGCCCGACGGCCCCTGTTCGATTGTGCATCGGAGTCGATACCGCGATGACCGGCGCAGTCTCGGTCACGCCGTAGCCTTCGAGAATACGAACGCCGAACTTTTCAATCCAAAGACGCCGCGTTTCTTCGCGGACCTTTTCCGCACCGGAATAGACCTGACGCACGGCATGAAAATCGTACGGATGCGCCATGCGTCCCCAACCCGCAAGGAACGTGTCGGTCGCGAACAGGATGGTCGCGTCGAAATCGTAGGCCAGTTCGGGCACGATCCGATAGTGAAGCGGCGACGGATACTGAAAAGAGGGGACACCCGAAAGAACCGGCAGGATCATGCCGCCCGTCAAGCCGAAGGCATGGAACACAGGCAGCGCGTTCAACAGGCGATCGGAAGAATTGAAGGCAATTCGCGTCGTCAGTTGCCAACGATTGGTCATCAGGTTCCGGTGGCTGAGGAGCACGGCCTTCGGCGTGCCTTCCGACCCCGAAGTGAACAGGATCACCGCCGGACGGGAAGCCGCCTCGGCAGGCGCACGACGGTGCCAAATCCGGCGGCGCCATGAACCGAGAAGTCCAATAATTCCCGCCCAACCCCGAGATTTCTTTCTCAGGTCTTCCAGGTAGACGACCGTCGCCGATTTCGATACCGCCTCCACGACCGCCTGGAGACGCGCCCGCGCCACGAATCGACGCGATGTCAGTACCGTCTCGAGAGCTGCCGTCCGCACAGCGGCGTCGACGGCAGCCGGACCGGCCGTGAAATTGACCATTGCCGGAACCCGCCCCGCGGCCTGAGAGCCGAAGAAAGCGACGGTCGCCGCCGCCGAGGTCGGCAGCATCAGGCCGACCGACTCGCCCGGCCGGGTACGACGGCGAAGCCAGGATGCAAAGGCGAGGCTGCCGGCAATCAACCGGCCATACGTCATCGGCTTTCTTTCAGCATCCTCGACGATCCGGAACCGGCCGCCATGGAGCGACCGCGCATCGAGCAGGGCGTCGAAAAGCGTGGCATCAGCGTCGCAGGTTCGAAAGGCGGAGTCCGCCAGGATTTCATAGAGGCGGTCCGCCGTCGCCGCCCGGCGTTTCCTGCCCTTCAGCGCCGGATCCGTCGATACGCGGACCGAAGGATGCAGGACGATCCTCACCTTGGGGAACCAACGCTGGCGCACCTTGCCGCGCAACCTGGAAAACACCGTGTACTGGGCCCCTTCGATTCGCACCGGTACGATCGGCGCGTCGGCCTTTTCGGCAAGCACGCCCGGCCCTTCGTAGACCTTCATCAGCGACCCGGTAACGGTCAGCCGTCCTTCCGGAAAAATGACGCAGCGACGGCCCTGTCGAACTTTTTCGACCAGCCCCTTGAGACCCATCGGCCGCAGGGGATCGATCGCGTAGATCTCGACGAGCGCAAGCATCCGTCGAATCCACCACTTTTTCGCCCACTCCGTATTCATCGCGAAGACAAATTTCCCGGGAAGCAGGGCCGCAAGCAGCAGACCATCCACGAAAGACACATGGTTGACGACCAGCACGGCCCTCGGTCCCGCGGCCTTCAGGTGTTCGAGCCCGACGACCTCCGCCCGCCATGACAGAACGAACAATCGCGACAGTGCCGCCTTGATCAACGAGGCCGGCAGCAGGGCGCACACTTTGAGGGCGATGAAAACGGCGAGCACGGCGAAAATCATGAAGATATCCATGACTTCGAGCCCCGCTGCCACCAACCCCGCCACCGCAACCGCGCCGACGACCGTGAAGAAGGAACTGACGATGTTGTTCGCGGCCAGCGTCCGCGAGCGGTGCGATTCCTCCGTACGGTGCTGGATGATGGCGTAAAGAGGCACGGCGTAGAGGCCGCCAGAAAACGCGACGAGGGTGAGATCGACGACGATGCGCCAGCTTTCGGGGCGGGCGAGAAAGGCTCCGACTCCCATCAGATCCGACTCTGGAAGCATCGCAGCGCCCGCGACCCGCGCCGCTTCCGATGCAAAGTAGAGGTCGGCGGAAAAGATCGCGATGCCGAGCGCGCCCACGGGCACCCAGGTGGCTTCCACCTCGCCTTTCAGAAGTCGGTCGCAGGCCAGGGATCCGATGCCGATTCCCAACGAAAACAGGACCAGAAACAGGGTCACCACATCCTCGTTGCCTCCCAGCACCTGGCGCGCCCAGGCCGGAAACTCGGTCAAATAAACAACGCCTACCGTCCAGAACCACGCCGTCCCCAAAATGGCGAGGAAGACCGGGCGGTTTCGACGGGCATGTCCGACGATGCGTTTCATTTCCCCAGGGATGTTCCACGAAATTCGGATGTCCGAGGCGACAACGCGGCTCCCAGGAACGCGTAATGCAGCGACAAATCCCAGCACCGCGATCACGACGAGCGCGATACCGGTGATGGTGGTCCCGCCCGGCGCGAGCGCGAGTTGCGCTCCTGCGATCGTCCCCGCGAGAATGGCGAGATAGACCCCGGCCTCGAACACGCCGTTTCCGGCAACCAGTTCCTCGTCCGTCAGCATTTCCGGCAGGAGGGCATATTTGGCCGGCGAAAAGAACGCCGACTGCGCCCCCATAAGGAACAGAACGCCGAACAGGAACCCGACGTTCCCCCAGATCAGCCCGATGGCGGCAAGGGCCATCAACCCCACCTCCACCGCCTTGAGAACCTTCACGACCGACGACTTGGCGAACCGGTCGGCCAATTGTCCCGCGAGCGTCGAAAACAGGAAAAACGGCAAGACGAAGATACCGGCCCCGATCGCGACCAACATGTTACCATCCAGTCCCGCCGACCCCGCGAGCCGGAAGACGATAAGGACGGCGATTGCATTCTTGAGCAGATGGTCGTTAAGGGCGCCCAGGAATTGGGCGGCAAACAACGGCGCAAACCGGCGTAGGGTAAAAAACGTCCAGATTTTCGAGCCCATGGCGGATCTCCCTCGCTCCTTCCGAAGCCGTTCTCTCGTCACGCCGGATCCCGGCCGTCAACCGCCCGCCAGCAGGCATCGGCGAGCGTTTCGGCCATTTCGTCCAGGGGCTGCCCGAGATCGCCATGCAGGTCGAAGACGGCAGCCTGCAGGAAGATTCCGAGCACCACCGCCGTGGCCGTGGCCGGGTCGACGAGTCCGATATCGCCCCGCGCGATGCCTTCCGTGATCACATTGCGGACAACCTCGACAAAGCTCGGACCGCCTCCGGCGAGGCGGCCGATATGCTGATGTTGGGAGGTCAGCAGAAAACGAAACCCCGCCGAATCTTCTTCCTGGATTTGGCAACCGGTTCGGATCATGGCGGCGATCCGGCTCCGGGTCGTCGGCTGGTCGGCGGTCGCCGCCCGCAGGCGGTCGCGCAACGCGAAATAGCGCCGCCCGAACAGGTCGAGCGCCATGTCGTCCTTGTCCTTCCAATGGCGGTAAAGGAGCCCCTGGGACACGTCGGCACGCGCCGCGATTTCGGCGACCGAGGCACCGCCGACGCCCTTTTCCGCGAACAATGCGATCGCGGCTTCCTCGATGCGGTCCTTGTTGGTTCCTGGCATCCCAGCGCCTCGATGTGAATGAATTTTCATTCACATGCTAGTCGGGTGGAATGCATGTGTCAAGGTCGCCCTCGACTGGGCCGTACGACAGTCAATGCAGGGTAAGACGACGAGGGTGAAAACGGACGCAATCCGCGAGAAACCGGCCCAGACCCTTCGTTCGTCCCGTTTCAGACGTCAGGCAACGTTCCCAACCATCAAACGCCGCGGTGTATGATCTCGTAATACAGCTTTTCAAGTTCCAGCTTGTGCTGGGTTTCCTCGTCGGCCAGGAAAATGAACAGTTCGCGAATCGGGCCCCGAGGCGCGGTTTTCGCGAGTTCGCCGTAATGATTCATCGCGGCATGTTCACGGCCCATCGCGTATTGCAGAACCGCCTGATCGTCTGGGTGTTCGCCGAGATCGGGCAAATGCAGACAGTCCGAAAACTTGCTGTCCTCGGCAGGGCGATCGATCATGGTTCCGATCTGGCCCTCGATATCCGGGCGTTCGGACAACGCCTTGAACAGATCGTAATGCCGCTGTTCCTCTGCCGCCAAGTCCTCGACCAGATAACGGATTCGCTTGCTTACCTTTGGGATCATCGCGGCGTAGAAATCGCGCGCGGATTCCTCGAAACCGGTCGCCACTTCCAGGATTTCGCGCACGCTGCTCTTGCCCTGAAGCCGTTCGACGCCGTGTGTGCCTTCCGTCATGACGAAACCTCCGTTTCCGTCAGCGCCACGTGAATGCCGGACGCCACCCGGTGACCGTCCGCCACCGCGGTCACCACGTCGGGGCCGCGAACCATGTCGCCCACCGCCCACAACCAGTCCTCGCTGGTCCGCCCACTCTTGTCGATTTGAAGAGGGCCACGCGCCCAGGCAAGCTTTTCCGTCAGTGTCTCGCCCAACAGAGACGAATCGGTCATCGGGCCGATTGCTTCGATCACCATCGAACCCGGATGGAACATCTCGTCGGTTTCGTCGTAGGACGGCGCAAAGCGCCCCTGTTCGTCGAAGATCGTCTTGACCTTCCAGGTCCGAAGTCCGGTTACCTTGCCGTTTTCAATCACCACTTCCTGGGGACCACGGGCATCGAAAATCGCGACACCCTCTTCATTGGCTTCCTTGACTTCATCCGGATCGGCGAGGAAGTGGGCGAAGTCCTCCAGTGCGGTTACGGTGACCTTGACCTCGCCGTAAGCCACTTTTTGAAGGCGCGCAACGGTGCGGGCGATATCCATCGCGACGTTACCGCCGCCCATCACCACCGCCTGTCGGGGCGTTCCGAAACCCTCGTTCGCCGTGGCTTGACGCAACAGATCGACCGCCTTTCGGACGTCCGCATGGTCGCTGCCTGGAACCCGCGTGGCGCGGCCCATCTGCAGCCCAGCGCCAGCAGTACCGCATCGTGATCGCGGCGCAGATCGTCGAGCGACAGGTCCCTTCCGATCCGCGTGTTGTAGCGAATATCGACGCCCATCGATCGGATCACCTCGACATCCTGGTCGATCCGATCATAGGGCAAACGGTATTCCGGAATACCGTAGCGCGTCATGCCGCCCGGATGATCAAGCGCTTCAAACACCGCGACCGCGTGCCCCTTCTTGGCGAGATCGAACGCCGCCGTCAGTCCCGCAGGCCCGGCGCCGACGATCGCCACCGTCCTGCCGGTGGCCGGTTCGGGATCGCCGATGACGGCCCGGTAACGCTCGAACGGCACCTGATCGGTGATATAGCGCTTCAACCAGCGAATGGCGATGGGGTCGCCTTCATGCTTGGAGGCGCAGACGGTTTCGCATTTGTGCGTGCACACCCGCCCGCAGATTTCCGAGAACGGATTGGTTTCGTACAGCAATTTCAAGCCGCGTTCGTAATCGCCGTCGCGCACCGCCTTGATGTAATCGGGAATCGCCATATGGGCCGGACAGGTGGCGACGCACAGGCCGCAGGCGACGCAGCGATCGGCCTCGCGCTTGGCATCTTCCACCGAGTAGCCGGCGACGATTTCGTCGAACGTGGCAATGCGCGTCTCGGGCTCCAGTTCGGGCATGTGCACGCGCGCATCCGGAGTCAGACGATGATCTTCTGGGCACTTGTAGCCCAGCTCGGCGTCGTTCCAGGATTTGGCGTCGACGCCGGGCGTGAAACGAAAGGCGTCGGGATCGATACCACTGCGGGGGAAATGCCTCGAAGTCCGAACGAAAACCCACGAGCGCCTGCCGTCCGAAATCAAATGGAAAAGCCGTAGAGAGCGGCAATTGCGCCGTAGGCCACCATCGGCAGCAGCGTGCGCTTGAGGATGACGCCCTCCTGATTCGCTATCCCCAAAATGGTGCAGACGGCGACGATGTTGTTGATGCAGACCATGTTACCCATGGCTCCACCGACGGATTGCAGGCTGAGGATCAAACCTCGATCGAGATTCAGCGCGGCCGCAATGGATTTCTGGATGCCACCGAACGTCAGGTTGGAAATCGTCGCGGAACCGGAGAAGAAGGACCCCAAAGCACCAAGGAACGATGCAAAATAGATCCAACCTTCGCCGACCATGCCGGCGAACGAATTGCCGATCAGCACGACGATCGAGTTGTCGCCGCCCACCATCAGCAGTTGGACCATGACCAGGGCACCCAGAAGGGTCATGCTCGGCTTGCGCATGCGCCCGCTGACTTCGCTGGATATCTCCATGATTCCGGATACATCCATCCGATAGACGCGGAATGCGATGGCCGATACCGCGAAAAACGGAAGGAACGCCGGAATATAAAACAACTGCATGACCCAGGTGCTTTCGGCACCGAAGATCCGGTCTAGGGTCAGAACCAGCGATGTACTGGCGCCGAAATGGGCGAAGGACCCCATGGTGCCGTCGATCACAGGGGTTGTGTCGGTCAGGAACGCTTTCAGCCCCAGTTGTTCGATCCGGGTAACGATCAAAATCGCGACTGCTCCCCATATCGGGAAGGTCGCCTTGGCCAGCTCCGGAAGACGAACCGAATTCTCGGAGTCCGATCCGCCCGCGCCACGCGCGAGGCCGACTCCACGGCGAGCAAAGAAGATCGATGCCGCAGTTCCGATCAGACCGCCGACCAGGGACGGAAATTCGTAATTGATGTATGCCAGCGCAACGTATGGGCCAACGCAACTCAAGATCGACAGATAGACGAAGACGAGATTGCGCCGGATCTCTCGCCAGCC
Source organism: Rhodospirillales bacterium (assembly GCA_963675465.2). GTDB lineage: Bacteria > Pseudomonadota > Alphaproteobacteria > Rhodospirillales > Shumkoniaceae > JAHDSF01. The sequence goes on along the minus strand of CAXXVY010000019.1, from coordinate 60,937 downwards.
GACCGCGAACCGAAGTGCGATCAACGGAATGATCAGAGAAGCCGTGGCGTGAACGAGGGCCGTCTCGAAACCGACGTGAAGGAGCTCGTCTTCTCCGAGGCCGAGTTCCCCGAACCCGAACCATGTCGGCGTGCCGACCGCCCCGAAGGATACCGGCACCGAATTCATGACGAGGCAGAGGACGGCAACCTTCAGCGCCGGAAAACCGAGCCCAACCAAAAGGGGGGCGGCAAGCGCCGCTGGCGTTCCGAAACCGCTCGCGCCTTCGATCAGGAACGAAAACGCCCAACCGATCGTCATCAATTGCGCGACCGGGTTGTCGCTGATGCCGTTCAACCACCGTCGCACGACATCCATGGCGCCCGACCGCTCCATCGTCTTGAACATGAGGATCGCGCCCGAAATAATGAAAATGGGTGTCCAGGCGGTCAGCAACCCCTTGACGACCGTGGCATTCACGAGATTCGCCTCGGTCCCGAAGTATGCGAGCTTCGTCGCGTAGACCAACGCCGCCGTAACCGGAAGAGCGATGTGGGAAGGCGTGCTGTTCCGTTTCGTCATGAGAACAATCAAGATGACGATGGGCGCAACCGCGACGACAAGGTTCATGTCGGATTCCTTGCTTTGAATTCTTTTGATCGGAAATTGCGTCGCCCGGATGGACCGACGGGGAATCAGACGCCGGCCAGATGACCGGATTCGTCGAATGTCCAGGGTTCGGGGGGGCCGGTCACCTCCAGATCGCCGCGATCTGCCACATCGGCCAGCAACGCCTGGGAAACCAGAACGGTGTCCAAGTGCTTGGTGTTGGGAATCCGCACGATTCGCACGGAAGCCGGATCGGCAACGAAACAAGTGCGAACCGCGGCAACGATCGCGTCCCTGTCCGATCCCAGTACCAGCGGCAACCGGCAACCGACCAGGGAACTCGCGGCGAGATTGTTGGTATACATGGCATGGAAATCGATGTTTGCCGCCAGCGACGCCGTGATGATGTCGGCGACGCCCAGACCGGTTGCGTTACCTTTGCTTTCCGGACTGAGACGAAGGACGACGAGCTTTTCGATGTACTGGTCCGGCGGAACGTCCCACGGAACCCCCGGCCGCCCCGTCACATTGGGATCGATGCAGGTGCCGGAGTAATTCTTGCCGGCGTTGTCGACGACAAGCACGTCGATCTCCTTGAACGGCAACCCGCCCATGGAGCGTTTCGCATCCCCGAGAAGCCGGGCATCGAGCGCCGGTATGTCGTCCCGATCGGCGGCCGCCACGGCCGCGATGGCGCCTCGGGCGTTCTCGACGACGGCGACTCCGAACAGGATGCCGAGATGGTCGAGTTGATGGCGCGCCGCGCGTTCCAGTCTCTCGCCGCCCTTCCTATAGCCCATTCCGTGGAAAGCCCGCGCGCCATCGGCCTTACCGAGGCCGATGACCGACATCTTCATCAGGCCGCTTTCGTGAACACCTTTGAACGACGTATGCGGCTTCACCTTGTTGAACAGCACGATGCCGTCCGCTTCGAACGCGTGGCGATCGCAATACAGCCGGGTGCCGTCGTCGAGTTTTCCGACGAAGACCGTTTCCATCCCGACCGATATCGGGGCGCCGACCGTCTGCGCGGTCACGCCGAGTTTTTCGAGAATGGCCCGCTGCCCCTCCGCCGTGGCACCACCATGCGACCCCATGGATGGGACGATGAAGGGTTCGGCTCCCCTTCCGGTCAACCACGCCACCAGCGCTTTCACCAAGTCGGGAAGGTTCGGGATTCCACGGCTTCCGACCGTAACCGCCAGCCGTTTCCCGGCAAGATCGGCCGGCGGAAGCCGATCCAGCGATCCGCGCAACGCCGCCGCCGGATCATCGACATCGGCGGTCGGGATCGACTGGCGTATCGGCGTCATCGGCGGCAATGGGCAGTCCCATCCGCCCGGGATGTCGGGCCGCGCGCCGACGATGCGCTCAATCATCGCCTTCCCCCGCCTCGGCGAGGATCTTGTTCATCGAATCGCGGGTCGCCTCGAAGTGGACCTGCATGGCGTCGAACGCCCGGCCCGGATCTCGCGCCAGGATGGCATCGGCGACATTTTTGTGGCGCAAGAATGTCTGGTCCGGGTCACGCACGGAAAACTGGGCATGCAACAGCCGGATCGTATCCTCGATCACGCCATGCAACGCTTCCATCATGTAAGGCATTAAGACATTGTGGGACGCGCGGGCGATGTGCAGATGGAATGCGGCGTCGTTGGCGACCCACTGATCGTACGAGTACTTGTTTTCTTCGAGCCCGTCGACGATGACCCGCAGTGCGTCGCAATCTTCGTCCGAGATCCGCTCGGCGGCCAACGCCGCGGCCCCGCATTCGAGCATGCGCCGGATTTCCAGGACATCAATGAGGCTGTGTTTGACGTTCCCGGTGGCGAACCGGAAAAACTGCGACAGGACACCGGCGCGCGGTGTACCGACGGTGGTCTGGCAACCCTGGCGCATATTGACGACGCCGAACACCGAGAGATGCCGCAAGGCTTCATGGACCGTGGCCTTGCTGACGCCGTAGACTTCGGCCAGTTCCACTTCCGACGGCAGAATCTCTCCGGGACGCAGATCGCGTGAAATGATCTGCTCGGTAAGATTCTCAAGAACAATTTCGTAAAGTTTCTGTCTGTCCGGCTGAACCGCCCTGGATGCTTTGAAAACCATCGTTCTGGTCACTCCATCGGTATGTCGGCGGTTTCGGCAATACCCTTGATATACCCGACCGCGAACAGACGCCCCAGTATTTCATAGCCCACGGTCGTTCCCATGTCGGCATGTCCGCCGCCAACATGGACCTGCTCGCCCTCCAGGTTCGGTACGTGATCGGGACGCAGCAGGCCGTCGAACCCGACATCGCGGTAGAGCCGCAGAAGGGCCGGCATGTCGTGGGGACCGTCGTCGTGAAAGGTTTCGGTGAAATCAGTGACATCACCCGCCACGTCGCGAAAATGGACATAGGCGACATGGGGGGCGAATTCACGGATAAGCGCTTCGATCGGATTGCCCATCAGCATGAAGTTGGACTGGCAAAAGGTGATCTTGTTGGACGGGGACGGGATGGTGGCCTGGGCACGCCGGTAACCCTTCGCCGAACTGAAGATCCGCCCGATACCCCGCACCGTCGGCAGGGGCGGATCGTCGGGATGAGCCGCGAGAACGACACCGACCTTTTCGGCGACCGGGAGCACGCGCTTCATGAAATAGATCCACGAATCCCAAACCTTCTCGGCAGAGACTTCGCCGAAATCCGGCAGCGCAGCGACTTCCGCGTCCTTGAGCCTAAAGGCGCTGGCCAGCGCGCCGCCCCGTACGGCAACCGCCGTGTCGGTACGAAACCAACCGACGCCGCCCATGAAGTTGTAACACAACAGCCGAATACCGAGCTTTCCCATATTTTCGATCATCTGACAGTAGCGATCGAGATCGCCGTCCCGCCCGGGCAGACCAAGCTTGATGCGGTTCATGTCGAACTGGTCGCCCTCCAGCGCGTGGAGCGTGAACCCCGCAGCCTCGAAACGGTCCTTCGACCGCCTGAGCGAGTCGTATTCCCAAATGGGATCATCTCCGGTCAGTTCGGGCGCAAGCTTGGCGATCGCGAAATTCACGCCGATCTGACGGGCGAGTTTCCACTTGGGATCGCCGGCGGGCGGGTTTGGCGGCAGAAGAAGACCGAGTTTCATTAGCGATTGTCCTGTTCTCATCGCTCGTAGAGGCGGCTGTCCAAGGTATCGCGGAGCCCATCGCCGAGATAGTTGAGCGCGAGCACCGAGACAAAGATCGCGAGACCCGGAAAAATCCCCATCCAGGGCCAGTCGAAGTAGTCCATGCCAGAAGCGAGCATGCTGCCCCAGGTCGGGGTCGGCGGCTGTACGCCGAGACCCAGGAAGCTCAGCGAGGATTCCGTGATCAGCGCCGTCGATGCGCGAAGCGAGGCGTAAACAATGATGTTGTCGACGATGTTGATCCCGATATGGCGCACCATTACGCGGATGTGCGACGCGCCCAACGCCGTCGCCGCCTGCACATAGTCCATGGATCGGACGGAAAGCACCTGACCGCGCGCCAAGCGAGCGAAGTTGGGGATGTTGACGACGCCGATGGCAAGCATCGCGTTGACGAGGCTAGGTCCGAGAGCCGCAATGATGGCGAGCGCCAGGACCAGCATTGGGAACGACAGGATACCGTCCATCGTCCGCATGATGGCACTGTCGACCCAGCCGCCGAAATAACCGGAAACGAGACCGATCGCGGTTCCGACGACGACGGCCAAGCCGATCGCGACGGCAACGATCTGTAACGAGATTTGCGAGCCGTAGATCACGCGGCTGAGGATGTCGCGCCCCAGTTCGTCCGTCCCGAACCAGAATTCCGAGGAAGGCGGCGCCAGGACAAAATCGTAGTGGACTTCCGCCGGATCATAAGGCGCAACCAGGGGTGCGAAGATCGCCATCAGGAACATTCCGGCAATAACGACGAGCCCGATGCATCCCTGTTTGTGACGCAAGAGTTCGCGGAAGACGCGAATGAAATGATTGCTGCTTTTGGCAGGTGCACCCTTCGAAGGAAGTGCGACGGCTTCGGTGTTCATGGTCGTCTTATCCCTGTCGCTACTTCAGTTTGATGCGCGGATCGAGCGCGGCGTAAAGGAGGTCCGTCAACAGGTTGACCAGCAGAACCATAATGACGATGGCTGAAATCGCCCCCTGAACCACCGGGAAATCGCGCCCGAAGATACCGCTGACGACCATGGATCCCAGGCCCGGCAGCGAAAACACGGCCTCGGTCACAATGGCGCCTCCGAGCAGGGCTCCGGTCTGGAGGCCGACGACCGTGGCGACGGGTATCAGGGCGTTTCGCAGCGCATGGCGCATGACGACCAGGTACTCGCCGGCGCCTTTCGAACGCGCCGTACGGATATAGTCCTGCGAAAGCACCTGGAGCATTGCGGTTCGCGTCTGGCGCAGCACCGTCCCCGCCATCGCCATGCCGATGGTGATCACCGGCATGATCATCAACTTGATGTTGGCAATCGGGCTATCCCAGAATGGCGCGTAGCCGGATGGAGGCAGCACCGCGAGATAGACCGAGAAGAACATGATCAGGAGCATGCCGAGCCAGAAAAATGGAATGGCCATGCCGATCATCGCCGCCGAACTGGCAAACAGATCGGTCATCGTGTTCCGTTTTCGGGCTGCGATCACGCCACAGGGCACGCCGATCAAAACCGCCAACGCCATTGAAAGAACGGTCAGCTCAATGGTGACCGGAAGTCTTTCCGCCAGCATGTTCGCGATGGGTTCGTGACTGCGGAGGGAATGACCGAAATTCCCGGTCGCCACGTCGCCGATCCAGTTCAGGTACTGGACCGGAATCGTTTCGTTCAGACCGAGCTTTTCCCGCAGGATTTCCCGCTGTTCCTCTGTCGCGTAGTCACCAAGCACCAAGTAGGTCGGATCCCCGGGCAGAATCCGGGTCACCGAAAAGATGACAACACTGACCACGAATATCACCGGGATGGACTGGAGCAAGCGGCGGACAACGTACTTCCACACCTTCGACCACCCTTTCACATCAGGACTTACCATTTAACATGTTGACAACTTACATGTTAACTGGTAAGTCGGATCATGTCAAATATATTTAGGCGCTTAGGCCTCGGCCAACGAGGTCAGAGGGCGCCGAACACAAGGAGGAAAGCCTCATGTTATTAAGGCGTTTTGCGCTCGGCGCGGTCGCGGTCTGTGCGGCGGCGGCCCTCTCGGGATCGGCGTCGGCAGAAGACATTCAGCGTGGTGGCACGCTGCGCATGGCCCTTTCGATCGGCCCCGGCAGCCTGGATCCGTTGTGGGGCGATGCCCCCACCTCCGATCGCTATTCATACAATCTGTTGTTCGAATCCCTGGTCGTTGTCGAAACGGACGGGCTCAAGCCGTCGCTGGCAAAATCGTGGAAGATCAGCGACGACAAGAAGACGATCACGTTCAAATTGCACGAAGGCGTCACGTTCCATGACGGCACTCCCTTCGATGCCGAAGCGGTCAAGTTTAACTATTTGCGCTTTCAGACCTCCCCGGAGGCGATGAATGCCGCCGACATGAAACTGATCCAAAGCGTCGACGTCGTCGATGCCCATACCGTGAAGGTCAATCTCGCCGAAACCTCGGGCGCAATCATGTCCACACTGGCTTCGGAAAGCGGCATGATCGTTTCGCCCACCGCTTTGAAAAAGCTCGGCAACGATTTCAAGCGCAATCCGGTCGGCACCGGACCTTTCCAGTTCGACAACTGGAAAAACGACGTCCTGTCGGTCAAACGGTTCGACGGCTACTGGCGCAAAGGCGCCGACGGCAAACCTCTGCCATATCTGGATGGCGTGACCATCCGCGTGATCCCCAAAACCGCCGTCAAGATCGTCGAGGCCCAATCCGGCAACGTCGACCTGACAGACAGCGTTCAGGTTCGCGAATTCGCCAAAATCGAACGCGATCCGAATCTGGCCCTGTTGGACAACCCGCAAACCATCAATCAGTGGGTCTGCTTCAACACGGCGCAGCCGCCTTTTGACAATGCCGACCTGCGCAAGGCGGTTTCCTACGGTCTTAATCGTGATGCGATGGCCAAGGTGATCGCGGGCAAGTACGGACTCGTCACCGGTACGCTGGTTCCGCCATCGTGGTGGATCTACGATCCCGCGCTTAAGGGCTACGGCTATGATCCGGAAAAGGCGAAGGAACATCTCAAAAAATCCGGGTTTACCGGCGAATTCACCCTCGCTGTCATCAAGCGCGACCCCGATACCCAGATCGCCCAGATCTTGCAGTCCCAGCTCAAGATCATCGGGCTCAAGGCGAACATTCAGGTACTGGAACGCCAAGCGTGGATCGAACTGGTCCTCAAAAAGAAATCGCACGAAATGGCGATGCTCCGGATCAACGTTCCGCGTCTGGACCCCGATCACCTGTTCGGTAAGACCTTCGGCCGCAACGCAGGCGCCAACTGGTCGCAAATCAGCGACGAAAAGCTGTTCGACGTCATCGACGCGGGGATGACCTCGTTCGAAGCGGCGGATCGCAAGCCTTTTTACGTCGACGCCCAGAAGATCCTGCTCGACAACGCCTATTATGCGTTCCTGTTCCATCGCCCGTTGCGCGACATCGCGAGCAAGAAGTTGCATGGCGTGAAAGCCGAACCGTTCGGACCGTTCATTCTGACGGAAACCTGGATCGCTCAATGACCTCCGAAACTATCGGGCGCCCCTTCCAGGGCGCCCGACCTTTGCCCTCAGAAAACCGTTTCCAGCGTACTCGCAAAAGGAAAAGACCATGACGACGGTAATCGCGAAGACCCCCATGGAAGAAATCGTCAGAAAATTCGATCGCTATTACACGGGTCTCGTCTTCGACGTGCTCGAGGAAATCGGTTTTCCGTATCAGGCGCTGTCGACGGAGATTACGCAGATCGCGCCCGGCATGCGGGTCGCCGGCCCAGCATTCACCGTACGGATGGTCAACGACCCGACGGCCGATCCCGACCTGCGTCAGAAACGCATCCGGATGTTCAAGGAAATGTCCTACCCGTGCGTCGACATCCGCGACACATCGTTCGACGAACGCGTCGCCGCCTATGGCGAAATGAATGCGACACTGGCGGCCAAATACGGCTGCGTAGGCGCTGTCATCGATGGCGGCACCCGGGATTCGCAGCACCTGATCGACCGTGGATTTCCCGTTTTCGCACGGTTCAAGACACCGGTCGAGGCATTGGGCCGGATCAGCTACGCCGCATGGCAGACCCCAATCGCGGTTCGCGGCGCTATTACGGCGACGGTCACCGTCAATCCGGGCGACTTCATCTTCGGCGACGTCGACGGCGTTCTGTCCATCCCTGCCGAGGCGCTGGGCGATGTCGTCGATCGTTGCGAAGCCCTCAACAACCGAGAAAATGAGGCACGTGAGGAGTTCAAGGTTGGCGATCCCGAAGAGGTCTACAACAAGTACGGCCGGCTCTGATCATGACGTCGCTTGAGGATCTGTTCGGTCTTGGCGGTCGTCGCGCCCTGGTGACGGGATCCAGCCGGGGAATCGGCCGTGCCCTGGCGTTGGGGCTGGCGGAAGCAGGCGCCGACGTCGCCGTTCACTACGCCGGGAACGAGGCCGCTGCCGAATCGGTCGCCTACGATATTCGCCGCTGCGCGCGAAAAGCCGCCGTGTTCGGATGCGATCTGTCGGACATGCAGGCTGTAAAAGACCTGATCCCGCGAATAGAAAAAGACTTCGGCGCCCTGGATATCGTGATCGCCAACGCGTCCGTGCAATTCCGGACCTCTTGGGACCAAGTGCCGCGTTCGGAGTTCGCCGGTCAGGTCGCCGCCAATCTGGAATCGACCCTGATGCTTATGCAGGCCGTCATTCCGGGAATGCGCGAACGCCGATGGGGACGGTTCGTCACCGTCGGCAGCGTACAGCAGCGCAAGCCTCATCCTCAAATGGCCGTCTACGCCGCGACGAAGTCGGCTCAGGAAAGCCTGATGCGCAGTGTCGCGCGCGATGTCGCCGCCGACGGCGTCACCGTCAACAATCTTGCCCCTGGCGTAATCCTCACCGATCGTACCCGGGGCGTGCTCGACGACGATTCCTACCGTGAAAAGGTTACGGCATCCGTTCCCGTCGGATTTCTCGGTGTGCCCGAAGACTGCGTCGGCGCAGCGCTCCTCTTGTGTTCCGACGCGGGGCGGTACATGACCGGATGCGATATCTACGTTGACGGCGGCGGATGCCTTGTTTGAACGAAAGACCGTGGAAATGAGCAAACTCCTGGATATCCGGAACCTGTCGGTTCACTTCAAAATGAATTCTGGACTGGTACGCGCGGTCGACGACGTATCGTTTTCCGTGGGACGCGGCGAAACCGTCGCCCTCGTCGGGGAATCGGGATGCGGCAAGTCGGTGACCAGCCTGGCGGTGATGCGCTTATTGCCCCAACCGCCCGCCGTGTATGCGGGAGGCTCCATCACCCTCTACGATGACAACGGCGCGCCCACAGACCTGCTCTCCCTCCCCGAAGACAATATGCGGTCCGTTCGTGGCGATCGCGTCGCCATGATCTTTCAGGAACCGATGACATCGCTCAACCCCGTGTTCACGGTCGGCGATCAGATCTCCGAGGCGGTGCGCCTCCATCAGGATATTTCCAAGTCCAAGGCTCTGGACCGGGCGGCCGAAATGCTGGAACTCGTCGGCATTCCCGAACCGCGCCGCCGGCTCGGCAACTATCCGCACGAAATGTCGGGCGGCATGCGCCAGCGGGTGATGATTGCCATGGCGCTTTCCTGCACCCCCGACCTGATCATCGCCGATGAACCGACGACCGCGCTCGATGTGACCATTCAGGCGCAGATTCTCGAACTCATGGCGGACCTGCAGAAAGAACTCGGCATGGCGGTGCTTTTCATCACGCATGATCTCGGTGTCGTCGCGGAAATCGCCGACAGGGTCATCGTCATGTACGCTGGTCAGGTTGTCGAGGATTCCGACGCCGTGACGGTGCTGAAGCATCCCCGGCATCCCTACACCATGGGACTTCTGCAATCGATCCCGAGGGCCGACGCCATGCGGTCGCTGGCCACCCGCCTTTCGACCATCGAAGGGACGGTTCCGGACGCCGCAAGGCTTCCCGACGGCTGCCTGTTCCACCCCCGCTGCCGTTATCGGGACGACTCCGTCTGCATTCCGCAAAAGCCCCTGTTGGAGAACATGACCGAATCGCACGCCGTACGATGCCTCCGCCTCGACGCGGTTCGCGAGGAAAGGGAAGCCCACGCATGACCAGATCCGATGTCCTGCTTCGCGTCGACCACCTGCGCACGTGGTTTCCCATCAACGGCGGCGTCTTCGGCCGAAGCGTCGCCGCCGTGAAGGCCGTCGACGACGTTTCTCTGACCATAAAGAAGGGCGAAGTCCTGGGGGTCGTCGGTGAATCCGGGTCCGGCAAGACGACGTTGGGACGGACCGTTCTCGGACTCAACCCGGCGACCGAGGGCTCGATCACCTTCGACGGCATTGACATGATCGCATTGTCGGCCAAGGAACGGCGCGCCATGCGGCGGCGCATGCAGATCGTCTTCCAGGACCCCTTTTCTTCCTTGAACCCGCGCATTCGTGTCGGCGACGCTATCGAAGAAGCGATGATCATTCACGGATTGCGCGGCGATCACGCGGCGCGGCGCGCGCGCGTGGAAGAACTGTTGGAGATGGTCGGACTGTTCGCTCATCATGCAGATCGGTTTCCGCACGAATTCTCGGGGGGCCAAAGACAACGGATCGGAATCGCCCGCACCCTCGCCGTCGAACCCGAATTCATCGTCGCCGACGAACCGGTTTCCGCCCTGGATGTATCGGTCCAGGCGCAGGTCATCAACCTGCTCCAGGACATGCGTGAAACCTTCGATCTGACGATGATGTTCATCGCCCACGATCTGGCGGTCGTCCGGTTGATCTCCGACCGGATCGCCGTTATGTATCTGGGCCGACTGGTCGAGGTGGCGGAGGCCGACGAGTTGTTCATCAATCCGCGCCATCCCTACACGAAGGCGCTTCTTTCGGCCGTTCCCATCCCGGACCCCGAGGCCAAATCCGATCGGGTCATTCTTCAGGGCGACGTACCAAGCCCCATCAACCCGCCTTCGGGATGCGTCTTTCGCACCCGTTGCCCGATGGCCACGGCCAAATGCGCCTCGACCATCCCCCAACTCAAGGAATGCGCACCCGGCCACGAACACGCTTGCCTGTTGGCCAATTGACGTTCGCCGTAACGGTGCCGGCCTGGACTATCCCGCGAAACGTGGATGGGGTGGCGCCGTAACGCCGACCTCCAGCCGGCAGATCGCGCCGGCGAGCGACTGGTCGGTTCCCGGCGTCAGGCCGCCGCTGAGGCTGGTCACATACATCGTGCCATCGACGATCACCGGCTTGGTCGGCCGTTCCATCGGGGTTGCCACGACACGATCGAGGGTTCCGTTGGGTCTGAACCGGGCGACCTTCCAGTCGTTGACGATGGCTGTCCAATAACATCCTTCGGAATCGACGGTCGCACCATCCGGCGCCCAGCCCCGATCGCGCAAATCCGCGAAGACCCGGCGGTTCGACGGTGTCCCGGTTTGCGGGTCGTAGTCGAAGGCCCAGATCGTCAACACGCTTCGGCCGGTGTCCGACAGGTACAGGGTCCGCCCGTCCGGGCTGAAGGCGAGCCCGTTCGTGACGTAGAGGCCATCCACAAACTTCGTGCAGGTCCCGTTGGGGTCAAGCCGGTAGAGCGCCCCCTCCGGTTCCGACGCCTGGCCCGCGATCGGCATGGTTCCGGCCCACAGGCGCCCCATCGGATCCACGCAGCCGTCGTTGAACCGGTTTTCCGGCTTGTCGCGCTCCGGATCGACGATGGGGATCAAGCTCCCGTCGCTCCGGTCGAAACGGAAAAATCCGTCGCGCCCGGCGACCACGAGATCGCCCTTCTCTCGCACTGCGGCGAATCCCGTATGCTGGCCGATGTTCCAGCTCCGGGTCGCGCCCGATTGCCGATCCGTTTCGTGGACCAGGAAATTCGGGATATCCACCCAGTACAGACGCTGACGCCCCTCGTCCCAGATGATCCCCTCGCCGGTTTTTGCGTGCGTGTGAACGAGAATGGATGCTTCCGACTTCATGGATTTTTCCCCCGAACGGATGGTTCATCGGCCGCATTTGAGAACGTGCGGCGTCTCAATGCAATGCCGAATTGTCGCGTATGGCCGGCGGATTTCCAAGGCCTTGGCCTATTTCGCACGATTTGCCGAGTACAGGACGTTCGCGGTCATGGTTTCGCGTGGCGCCAATACCGTGAACCCGCTTTCAGCGCCTGCGCCATGGCCGCCCGGGCTATGCGTCATCGGTTCCAGGCAGAAGTAGTCGAACCGATAACCTGGATCGCGTTCGGGCGTATTGATGAACAGCATCAGCCAACGGAAAGCCTCGGAGGCCTCGACCGCAAGTTCCAGCCCCACGTCCGGCCATCGAACCCACGCCCGCCCGTCCCAATCGTCGATGACATTGTTGACGCGGCGCCGCGGCGGCGGCGCGAAGTCGTCGAAACGCAGATCGTCGGGCACGCTCATCGGCCGGGCCGGCAAATAGTCGAACCCTTCCGTCCAAAATGCTCCATGCTTTCCCACCCGGACCATCGCACCCGGCCGCCATGGGAAATAGGGATGATGACCCAGCCCGAACGGCAGCGCCCACCGGCCGTCATTGGTGACAGACAGTTCGACGCGGAGACCGTTCCCGTCCAGGCTCAGGACCTGTTCAGCCGTGTAGGCATAGGGTGAAACCGCATCCGCCGCGCGTGTGAACGCCATTTGGACGAATCGGGACGACCGCTCCACGATCCGCCATTCGCCCAGCCAGGCATCGCCGTGAAGATAAGGCTGACCGTCGGACAGGTTCGGACGGAAGCAAATCTCCTGGTCCTCGAACCGAAAGCCACCACCACGCACACGGTTTGCGAATGGAATCAGCGGGAATGCGGCAGCAAGGGTCGGATGGATCGAACCGGTGGCCGGAGAGTACGGGCGCATCAGGGCGATCGGTCCATCCAGGAAGTCGAACGCCAACAGACAGCCGCCGTTCGTCGAAACGACCGCGCGCAGGCTCTCGGTTCGTAGTTCAATGTCCATCGCTATTTGACGACGGTGAAGAACGGCTGCTCCGCGCCTTCGGGTCGGATGTCGGTCAAGGTTCCGACATAATGGCGCAGCGCGTAGGGTTTGTAGGGATGCGCGGCACAGGCTTCCTCGTCGATATCGACCCCCAGGCCCGGCGCGTCGGGGATGATCATCGCGCCGTCCTTCATCGACACCTCTTCGCGGCAGATGTCCTTGCGCCACGGCACGTCGGTCATCATCGTCTCGAGGATGTGGAAATTGGGGATGCACGCGGCAAGCTGGAGCGCCATGGCGTTGGCGACCGGCCCCATCGGATTGTGCGGCGCGACCGCGACATAGCGCGCAGCCGCCATCGCGGCGACGGTTTGCAGTTCCATCAGGCCGCCGACGTGACAGACGTCGGGTTGCAGGTAGTCGGCGGCGGATTTTTCGATCAGTTCGGAGAACCGCGCGTTTTCGTAGTACCGCTCCCCGGTCGCGATGGCGCAGGGGGATTGGCGGCGTACATCGGCCACGGCGTCGATGCTTTCGGGCGGGATCGGCTCCTCGAACCAATAGGGATCGAATTCGGCCATGCGCTGGGCGAAGCGGATGGCCGTCGGAACGTCGAACCGGCCGTGTCCCTCGATCATCAGATCGACGTCGGGGCCGACAGCGGCACGCACCGCGCCGATGCAGCGCAACGCCTTGCGCGCCTCTGGCGGCGTCAACTGCATGTAGGCCGAACCAAACGGGTCCCACTTGAGCGCGGAAAAGCCGAGATCCAATACTTTCTTGGCCTTCTCGGCAAAGTCCTCGGGTTCGCGCGCGCCTGTGAACCAAGCGTTGGCGTAGCAGCGGACCGAATCACGCATCTTGCCGCCAAGCAGTTCATAGACCGGTACGCCCAACGCCTTGCCCTTGATGTCGAGCAGTGCAGCCTCGATGGCACTCAACGCGCTTCGCAAGACAACGCCGGTGCGGAAATAGCTGTCGCGGTTCATCGTTTCGCGATGGAGTACGACCCGGAACGGATCCTTACCGATCAGATAGGGCGCTTTCTCGTCGATCGCCTGGGCGACGGCGCGCTCGCTGAACTCGATGGTGCCCTCTCCGACCCCGTGTAGGCCCGCGTCGGTGAGAATCTTCACGAAAACGAAGTTGGCGCGGAACCCGTCGACCACGAACGTTCGAACTTCGCTGATACGCATTGTGTTTTCCTTGTTCTTGTTCGCCGGTTCACTGACCGCCAGCCCCGCCGATGTGCGGAACGCCGCTCAATCGTTCCAGCATGTCCTTTTTAGCCGCGACCGTGTGCATGCGGATGAGCCCCGCCGCCGCAGGGGCATCGCCCCGTCGCAGCGCGTCCAAAAGGGCGCGGTGTTCCTCGATCGCCGTCCCCAGGCGTGAACGCGAAAAACCGAACCGCGACCGCAACGCCGCAATCAATCCCGTTCCCCGTTCCAGCAGCACACAGGCCTCCCGGTTGCGACCGAGGGCATTGATGCGTTCGTGAAGGCGCCGGTTGTGTTCCATGACCTCGTCCATCCGACCGTCGGCGACGGCTGACTCGTAGCGCTGCTCCAACTCGTCGATTGCAGCCATGTCCGCGAACGTCATGTTCTCGGCGCTTTGCGCCACGACCATCATCTCCAGGCAGGCGCGAATGTCGTAAATGTTGGAGACGAGTTCGGTATCCAGCCGCCGCACGGTGGCGCCGCGATTCGGCTCTGCCTCGACCAGACCTTCGCCTTCCAGGCGGCGCAGTGCTTCGCGGACCGGCATCGGACTGACATTGAACCGCCCGACGAGATCGGAAATCACCAACCGGCCGCCCGGTGGCAGATCACCGGCGACAATGGCGTCGCGTATTTTTTTCACGACGACTCCGATCAATGTCCCGCCTTCGGTTTGGTGGCTCATCATCTTCCTGATTTGATCAAGTTTCGATCCGGATATACGAATATACGCTGTTTTTGGCAAGATACTTTGTCATATATGATCGAGATAAATCGGAGTATTTAAGCATTAATCATTATATTATGTTTATTTTTCATATACTTAAAAGTTTTTATTGCGTTTCATGATTTGATCAATTTATATCAACTCACCATAACCGGACGCGTGCGCCGCGAAAGGCGCCCGTCGATACGCGGATCACAGAGGAGGACACCCCATGAAATTGGCCCGAATGCTCGTCGCGGCCGGAACATCGGCCGTCCTGGCCAGTTCGGCGTCAGCCCTCGAACTGACGCTCGCGCACCACGATTCGTTGGCATCCATCAACACCGACATGGCGAATTCGTTCATTGCCTGCATCCAAGACAGGACGGATGTGAAGATCAACCATATGCCGGCCGCGCAGATGGGGACCGCCCGGGAGATTCTGGAACAGGTAAAGATGGGTGCGGTCCAGATGACTTCGACCGACATCGCCTACATGTCGAACCTGGAACCCTCCATCGGCGTCGTCATGTGGCCGTTCATGTTCCGCGACTACGAACAGGCGGAAGCTGCAATGACCGGTGCGCCCGCCGAATTCATTCGCGAACTCATGATCAAAAAGCATGGCCTTCGCACCGTCGCCCATATGCACAACGGATTCCGGGACTTCCTGACGGTTAAGAAACCGATGCGCAGACTGGCCGATTTCGAAGGCGTCAAGTTCCGTTCTCCGCCGATCCCTGTGTGGCTTGAAATGTTCAAGGCTCTGAAGGCCGAAGCCGTTCCGGTTCCGTGGAGCGAAGTCTACACGGCCATGCAGACCGGCCTCGTCGATGGCATGGAAACGTCGGCCGAAGGCATCGTCAACAGCAAGACCTACGAAGTCGGCAAGTACGTGACCAAATCCGGGCACATTTACAACATGATGGCCCTGGTCATTCGCGATGACATCTATCAGAAGTTTCCTCAGGCGACCAAAGACGCCTTCGCCTCTTGCGGTTCCGAATATACCAAGGCCGGCAACGCGGAATTCCGTAAACGCACGACCGAGGCTTACGACACGCTCAAGTCCAAGGGTCTGGAGATCTTCGATATCGACAAGGGTCCCCTGCAAAAAGCCTTGAAGCCCGCGTGGGAAACGCTGAAGGCGCAAACCGATCCGGAAACGGCGCAAAAACTGATCCAACTGATCGCCGACGCGAAGTAGGCCATGCGCTCCCGGCGGGCGGCTTGGCCGGTCGGGAGCGTTCCCGTTTCGGGTGGGAGGAATCGACGTGCTCGAACACCTGCACCGTCGGCTGATTGATCTCGGGGTCGTGTTCATCGCCGGGATCGCCGTTCTCAGCTTCGTTCAAATCGTCTGCCGCTATCTTTTGGGCGTCTCGTTGCCCTGGAGCAACGACCTCACCCAGATCCTGATGATGTGGATGGTTATGGTTTCCACCGGTGCCATGGTGTGGCGCGGCAGTCATTTCACGCTCGCGCTGTTGACCGACCGGTTACCATCCCCGGTCCAGAGAGTTCTCCGGATTTTGAACGCAGTCCTTATCGCAGCATTCGCCGTCTTCCTGGTCATTACCGGAGCCAAACTGGCGCAAAGCCAATCCGATCAGCTGGTCCCGGCGCTGGGAGTGACGTACCTGTACGTCTACCTCGCCATGCCGGTCGGGGCGATTTTCATCGGTATATTCAGCCTTGGCAGCGCCTGGCGCGTGTGGCGGACCCGCGAAGACAATTCCAGCACGGCGGAGGACACGCAATGATTCCGGTCTTGCTGATTTCACTCACGGTATTGGCGCTGGTCGGCATGCCGTTGGCTTTCGCGATGGGAATTTCCGCGACACTCGGCATCGCCGTCCACGACTTCCTGCCGTTCGAACTCGTCGCCCAACGGACACTGAACGCGCTCGACAAGTTCCCGTTCCTTGCCGTGCCCATGTTCATCCTCGCGGGTGAATTGATGAACACGTCGGGCATCACGGAACGGATCATCCGCTTCTGCATGGCGCTCGTCGGACACATGCGCGGCGGACTCGGGCTCGTCAACGTTCTGGCCAGCATGTTTTTCGCCGGGATTTCGGGCTCCGCCACGGCGGACGCGGCGGGTCTCGGAAAGGTATTGATCCCCGCGATGATCCGCGAAGGCTTCGACGACGACTACTCGGTTGCCGTTACCGCCGCCTCATCGACCATTGGACCGATCATTCCGCCGAGCGTGCTGATGATCGTCTATGCCTCGATGACCAACCTCTCGATCGGGCGATTGTTCCTGGCCGGACTCATTCCCGGTCTGCTGATCGGCTTCGCGCTGATGGTCCTTGCCTACGTCTATGCGGTCCGTCGCAATTATCCACGTCGGGAATGGAACGGCTTCAAGGAACTGTTCCGGTCGTTCCGTCTTGCCGTGCTGCCGTTGATCGCACCGATCATCATCATCGTCGGCATCGTCGGCGGCGTATTCACGGCGACGGAGGCCGGCACCGTCGTGGTGATGTACGCCCTGACACTCGGCTACTTCTATGGCGAACTGGATCGCCGTTCGCTCTATCGCGCCATGGTCCAGGCGGTCGAAAGCACCACGGTAATCCTTTTCATCATCGCCTCGGCTTCGATCCTGGGCTGGTTGCTGGCGATGGGCAAGTTCCCGGCCATGCTGGTCGCGACGCTGACCGGCCTGACATCCAACGTGAACGTCCTGATCCTGCTGATCGTCATCGCGCTGTTGATTCTCGGGCTGGTCATGGACGGCATGGCGATCCTGGTCATCCTGGTTCCCGTGATGTCGCCGGTGGCCCAGGCGCTCGGCATCGATCCGATCCATTTCGCCACCCTGATGGTGGTGTGCGTGATGATCGGCGGCGTCACGCCACCTGTCGGCATCCTGCTTTATATCGCCTGTCAAGTCGGCGGCGTTCCCCTGGCGCGGGTGACGCGAACGATCTGGAATTTCGTCATCGTCATGATCTTCGTCGCTCTGCTGATCGCCTACATTCCACCCCTAACGACATGGTTGCCCAATGCCCTATTCAATTGATCTGAAAAATGTTTTTTCCATTCGTGGACGGGTCGCACTCGTCACCGGCGGTACGGCCGGGATCGGTTTGGGAATCGCGCGCGTGCTCGCCGTCGCCGGCGGTGCGACGGTCTACGCGCTCGGACGCCGACCGGCCGACGACTTCGATGCCGAAATCCGGTCCGTAATGCAGGAAGGTGGAACGATCATCCCCATACAAGCGGACGTGACGAAGGCGGATTCCATCGACGCCGCATTCCAAACCATCGAAGACCAGGCGGGCGGGGTCGACATCCTGATCAACAATGCGGGCACGACGCTCGCCAAGGATGTCGTCGAAACGACGGAAGAAGAATGGCGCTGGATCCTCGACACCAACCTCACTTCGGGTTTTCTGTGCGCCAAGCGGGCGTTCCCCCGCATGCACGCGCAACGCTGGGGCCGGATCGTCCAGATCAGTTCCGTCGTCGGCCACCAGGGCGCGGTGCGGGGCCACATCGCCTATGCCACGACCAAGAGCGGTCAGTACGGCATCACTAAAACGCTGGCCCGGACCGGCGCACCCTTCGGAATCACCGTGAACGCCGTCGCGCCGGGTTTGGTGCGCACGCCTTTGATCGTGCAGGCCCACGGGGATGAGGGCGTCGCCGAGCTCGAAAAGAGCATTCCGCTGGGTATCAGCGAGCCCGAGGATATCGGCACCGCGTGCCTGTTCCTGTGTTCGGATGCGGCACGCCACATCACCGGCGCCACCATCGATGTCAATGGCGGCTTTTACATGCATTGAGGTGCCGAGAATCTCGAAACCGGCCGTCGGCATCTGCGCCCATGCAGGAGATGCCTACACGGGCGCGGCAATAAACTGCAATCGTCAGCCGGCCTCGGCGAGCCGCCTTTTCACGCCGGTTGCGAAGGTCTGAAGAATCAAGCAGCAGGAAGATGCGCCGGCATCCAGAACGCCGCGCGAACGTTCTCCCAGACGTGAGGCTCGCCCGATACGGGCCACCATATCCCGCGTCCCGTCGCGCCCGCGCTCGGCGGCTGCGGCCATTTCGTCCAGGCATTCGGCAAAGGGTTTGCCGGCGCCCAGCGCCGCGTCGAAAGCGTCGGCCGCCGGAGCCAGCGCATCGAGCAGGGTCTTGTCTCCGACCTCTGCCGAACCGATTTCCTTGACCCCGTCGAGCGCGGCGTGAAGCATCCGACCGAACAGTGGCGCGTCCAGGTCGTCTGCGGTCCCGATCGTCTCCGCCATGCTCAAGAAGAAGTATCCATAGAGAGGCCCCATCGACCCTCCCAGGTCCTCCATCAGGGTGCTGCTCAACACATTCAGCGACTGCGGCAGCGAAGGCGGCGCATCGCCGAGCTTGCCCCCGGCGGCGGTGAAGCCCTTACTCATATTGATGCCGTGGTCGCCGTCGCCGATGGCGCCGTCGATTTCCGAAAGCCATGCCCGGTTGGCGTTGATCGCCTCGATGAGTTCCTTGACCAGCCCGCCGGCGGCGGCGGTTGCAATGTTTTCCATCAGCCCATCCTCGTCATGCCCAGGGACCGCGCCGGCGCGCCAATGAGGCGGTCGAGTTCGCCGTCGAGCCGCATCACCGTCAAAGTCACCCCCATCATCTCGAGCGAGGTAAAGTAATTGCCGACGAAGGGGTGGCGAATCTTCATGCCCCGTTCCTGAAGAACATCGGCGAGCCGGTCGTAGAGAATATAGAGTTCCATGATCGGCGTCGCGCCCAGGCCCGACACCAGGACAGCCAGATCGTCACCCTTCCCGAACGGCAGGTCGGGCAGGATGTGGTCGAGCATCATGTCGGCCATCTCCTGTGCGGGGCGGAGCGGCATAACGTCGACACCCGGTTCGCCATGATGGCCGATACCGACTTCCATCTTGCCGTCCTCGATCGAAAAATTGGGTTTTCCGACGGCGGGAATGGTGCAGGCGGTGAGGCCGATGCCGATGCTGCGGGTGGCGTCGATCGCCTTCTGGGCGGCGGCGATGACCTCGTCGAGATCGGCGCCTTCGGCGGCGCGCGCGCCGCCGACCTTCCACATCAGGATTTCGCCGGCGACACCGCGGCGCTTAGCCTGTTCGCTCTTCGGCGCCGACGGCACGTCGTCATTGGCCACAACCGTCTTCACGGTCAAGCCATGGGCCGCAGCCTGCTTGACCGCCATTTTCACGTTCATGTTGTCGCCGGCGTAGTTGCCATAGAGGCAGGCGACGCCCCGTCCGCCATCGGCCGCGACGAAGGCATCATGGAAGGTCTTTGCCGAAGGCGAGGAAAAAATCTCACCAATCGCCACGGCGTCGATCATGCCGTCGCCGACGTATCCCAGGAAGGCCGGTTCGTGACCGGATCCACCGCCGGTCACCACGCCAACCTTGTCCTTTTGCGGCGCCGCACAGCGGCGGATGACGCGGGGATTGTCCGTCGCGGCGACGAGGTCGGAGTGGGCCTTCAGGTAGCCACGTACCGTATCCTCCACGACGAGATCGGGATTGTTGATGATCCGGTTCATAGATAGTCCTCCATCAAGGATCCGTACGACGGCTACCACGCAAAGTGGGCCATAGTGCCCTCGCGCAGCCGATCCATAACGGTTTCGTTACAGTATTTTTGGCCAAAAACAGCGACCTTCGGTTTTTCCGGTCATGCGGCGCTTTCCGCAGACGGGGTCAGACCATATCCCACGTTTCGTATTTGCTGGAAGACGTTGTCCATTTCTTCGTCCGAAAGAATCTCCGGCTCGCCCAAAGACAGAACCTCGACATACATCTTTGCCAGAGTTTCCACCTCAACGGCGAGTTTCAGCGCCGATTTCATAGTGGTCCCCAGTGCGATCTGTCCGTGATGGCCAAGAAGGCAAGCACTGCGGTCCTTCAGCGCGGTCAGAGCTACATCCGACAACTCCTGGGTGCCAAACGTGGCGTAAGGCGCGCACCGGATGGTCGTGCCCCCGGCCATCGCCACCATGTAGTGGAAACTCGGGATGTCCTTGTGATGGCAGGCGAGTGTCGCCGCATACGTCGAATGGCAATGCAACACGGCATCGACGTCTTTTCGCGCGAAAAGAATATCGCGATGGAACCGCCATTCCGAAGACGGGCGGAGCCCTTTGAAGTTTCCGGCGAAATCCATCCAAACGAGATCGTCCGGCTGCATTTCGTCATAGGGCAACGAAGTCGGCGTAATCAGAAGACCGTCACCGCAACGCACCGAAACGTTTCCGGACGTCCCTTGATTGATGCCCAAATCGTTCATTTGCCGACACGTCGCAACCATGTCCCGGCGCAAGCTCATTTCATCCATATTCCGTCATCTCCGCCAGAGAGAGTGTACGGGCCGACTCGCCGCAAAAGTTCGCGTCACTCTTCCCTTCGATCCGAGGCATCCGGAGTCACCGTTCCTTCCTCGGTCTCGTCAGGTTCAAGCGCGTTCAGCGACGGGTTTGACTCGCTCCTCGAATCCAATGCAGTCCGCGCCGTGTCGTCGACAAGCTTCGAAAAACCGATCGCGAACGGCGCACCCGCGTTCGTTAGCGGGTACGAGCCGTGTTCATCAGCTTTTCCGTTTCTTCGAAACTGACGATACCAGCATCCGACCCTAACCCAGTTGCCACCAGGGCACCGCATGCGGAAGCAAAGCGCGCCGATTTTTCGATATCCCAACCATGGTTGAGGCCCGCGATCAAACCCGCAGTGAAGGCATCGCCGCAGCCGGTGGTGTCCTTGACATCGATGTCGAAAGCCGGCAGCCGGATCATCGTGTCGGCCGTCGCCACCAACGCCCCGTCGCCGCCCATGGTGAGCGCGCAATTGCTCGCACCCAGATCAAGGAAGAAGCGGGCCGCATCCTCTGGCTTGGACAGGCCGCTCATGACCTCGGCGTCTTCGATGCTCGGAACGAAATAGTCGATGTACGGAAGGGAAGGCCGTAAAACACCGATCGTCTCGGCCGTTGCCGACAAAAGATCGAAAGTCGTGGTGCATCCTGCAGCTTTGGCGGCCTTGAGCAAGGCTGTCGTGGGGGCGCCGTCGAACTTGGCAAGAAGTGGCATGCCGCCGACATGAACGAACTTCGCGTCCAGAACACCGGCATAGTCGGCTTCGGCCAAAGCGAATTCATCGGATGCACCGCGGCGGTGCAGGGCCGGACGATCGCCGTTGGGACGGACATTAAGAATCGTCGACGACGTCGGGACACCGTCGAGTCGGCGCATTCCCGATGTTTCGACACCGAATTTCGACAGCGCCTGAAGGACGAAGTCACCCTTTTCGTCATCGCCGATCGCGCCGATCGCCCGCGCTTTGAGGCCCAGCTTGGCGCAATCCACCACCGTGCCTCCGGCTGTACCGGCAACGGTCAAGCGGATTTCTTCGATGAATCGCAACTGTCCGCCAGGCGGGATCTCTTCAACCGGCCGCCCAAGGATATCCAGGATATAAAGACCGATCACATTGACATCGAAAGCCATTACCATTTACCTCCATTCGACCGACCACGAAGAGAACGATCCTCTTTCCGCGGCGGCGGGTCTTCTTTGTTCCAGTTGTCCGGCGACCTCCCATCCGGGTGCCACCGAAGATTCCGTCGCACCCCTTCCTTCGCCGTATCGCCGCTCTCAACGCGCCGTGCGGAGCGTGAAGACCGCGCCGGCAATCACGATGAAGCAGCCGACGACGAAGCTTTGCCAAGTGCTCGGAATACCGGCCAGGATGAGAACGTTGTTGACGAGGGTCACCAGAATCACACCGAGAAGCGTTCCGATAACGGTTCCCGAACCGCCGGTGATACGCGCGCCGCCAAGCACGACCGCCGCGATCACACCAAGTTCCGACCCCATGAGATCAAAGGGATTGGCCAGCCGGTTGCTGGCGACGTGCAACATACCGGCCAAGCCGGCGAGCAATCCGGCAAAGGCGAAAACGAACATCTGCACCTTGCGAAGGTCGTAGCCAAGTCGTTCGGCGATATCGGAATTACCGCCAATGGCGTAAACGGCGCGTCCCATGAGCGTCCGATTGAGAATCCACCATGTGACGAGGGCCGCGACCACCAACACCAATACATAGGCCGGGAGAATGGCAATGGCCCCGGCATCTGTTTGAACGCGCCAGAGTTCGTACTTGCCGAAGCCTTCTATCGGAAGCGGAATGTTTACGAACAATTCGGTACCGACGAAGGTCAGCAGAAACCCGCGGATAACATACTGCGTGCCGATCGTGATGATCAGCGCCGGCGCTTTCAGATAATGGACCAGCAAGCCGTTGCAAACACCGAGGAAAGCGCCTCCCGCCGCCGCCAAAAGCAGGATGACCGGCATCGGAACCCACGGCGCGTAAGAAGCGACCGCCGTTGTAATCCCGTACATCATGAGCGCGGCGATGGCGGTGAAGGACATATCGAGCCCGCCTGCCGCGAGGACAACCAGGAATCCAAGCCCGAATAGTCCCGTGACGACCGAAGCCCGCGCCATGTCGAACAGATTGGAAATCTGCCAAAACTCAGGCGAGATCGCGCCGATGATCACGCTGACCAGAACGATCAGGAGCAACGTAAAAACCGGCGGATGGCGGATGAGCCACGTCATGGCTCGGGTCAATGAGGCTTGTTCGGCCGGTTTTCCGGGTTCCCACGTGGTATCGCTCATGACAGGGTCCTAGATGATTGTTCGGAGACGAGGGCTCGATAAAGCGTGTCTTCATCGACGCTTTCGGCTTCGAAGACATCGGCGATAACGCCTTTGCGCATGACCATGATGCGGTCGCAGTTCTGCAGAAGTTCGGGCATGTCGTCACTGACGATGATGACCCCCATGCCGTCGTCGGCCAGTTTCTGGATGATGCGGAAAATCGTGTCCTTGGAACCGACATCGACGCCCACCGTCGGGCCATGCAGTACGAACAGCTTCGGATTGATGGTCAATCCGCGGCCGATCAGAACCCTTTGTTGATTGCCTCCGGAAAGAGACTGAACCGGATTGTCCAAGTTCGCCGCGACGATTTGCAGTTCGCGGACGATGTCTTCGGCCAATGTTCGGCTCCGCCGGACGTCGATCAATCCGAAACGTCCGAGCAAACGATCGAGAATTTCGGCGACAATGTTCGATTGAATGGGCTTTTCGAGGAAAAGCCCCTCGGACAGCCGATCCTCCGGTACATATCCGATTCCTGCGTGGATGGCATCGAGCGGACGGCGAAGTTGGACGACATTCCCCTCCAGGCGGATCGAGCCATCGTCGGCGGGTGCGATCCCGGCCAAGGCCCGCGCCAACTCGTTGCGGCCGGAATCCAGCAGGCCGGTGATTCCAAGGATCTCGCCGCGGGCGAGCGAAAACGAAACGTCGGCGAACGCGCGCGCGCGCTGCAGTCCGTCGATCTTCAACAATTCGTCGCCACCCGTTTTGGTTTCCCGATACCGAACCACATCGATATTCTTACCGGTCATCCAGTAGCTGAGTTCGGTTTTCGAGTGCTCGGTGATGTCGCCTTCCTTCACTTTTTCGCCGTCGCGCATGATGATGAACCGGCCGCCGATCGCTTTCGACTCATCAAGCTTATGGGTGACGAACAGGACGGCAACGTCCTGTTCGCGCAGGCGTCCGACGACGTTGATCAGGTTATCCACCTCGCGCTTGGTCAGCGCCGAGGTGGGTTCGTCCATGATGACGAGTTTCGCTTCCGTCGCGATGGCGCGGGCGATCGCAACAAGTTGGCGGGTCGCTATGGGTAATTCGTCGACGGGCGTGGACCAGAAACGCCGGTCGACCGGCAGATTAACCGCTTCGAGTGCCCGAACAGCCGTTTCCACCAGACGATTGCGGTCGATACGGTGGGCCAAATGGCCCTTGCATTCCACCAATTGCTGGGTGAGCGAAATATTTTCCGCGACCGTCAGATTGGGGAGCAGCGACAAATCCTGATACACCGTTTCGATTCCGGCAGTCAGCGCGTCGAGCGGCGACAGCGATGCGACCTCCCGCCCTTCGATGACGATACTTCCTTCATCGGCGGGCTGGGCACCGGAAATGATCTTGATGAGCGTGCTCTTGCCGCAGCCATTCTCACCCATCAGATGATAGATCTGCCCCGGCACGATTGTGAGATCGACGCCACGCAACGCATGGACGCCCGCGAAGCGTTTATGAATCCCCTTCACCTCGAGAAAGGGAGCCACTTTATGCTCCGGCGCCGTGACGATAAGTTCGGGCGAACTGTTGATATTCATTTCATGCGTCCGGAAATTCCGGCTCCGAAATAGGGCCTTCCGTGGCCAAGACCGTGCAGCCTTCGATTTCGTCCTTGATGCCCGCCGGACGCCCGTGGCCCCGGTTTCTCCTCGGCACGGCGCCAGAACACGAAAAGGCCATGAAGAGAGTGTCCCGGAAGATGGCCGCCGCGCGAGAAGTGAACCCCTGCGCGACGGCCTATTCCGGCTCAAGAAGTCGGCTTAGAAATCGTACTTGTCGATGTTGTTCTTATCGATGTCGATCCAGGCCTGCCCCACCAGGATGACGCCCTCGCCCGGGCCCTTCTTGAGTTTCATATTGGTATATCCGGGGACCCCCATGTCCATGCCGTCCTTGAACTCAACGCCATCAACCAACATCTTGGCGATCTTGTTCATGACGAAACCGGCGTCCTTCGGATCCCAAAGGCTGATGCTGGTAACGGCGCCACTGCGGAGGTAGCGGCTGGTATCCTTGGGCATGCCAATGCCGACCACGCACACCTTGCCGATAAGGCCCGCTTCCTCGACCGCGCGGCCGATGCCGATCACGTCAACAGCGGAACCGCCTTCCATGCCCTTGATATCCGGATATTTCTTCAAGAGTTCCTTGGCTTTGTTGTAGGCCGTGTTGGCATCGTTGAACGACTCGTTCTTGGGCGAAACGAGCTTCATTTCCGGATACTTCTTCTCGGCATTCGCGGCCGAAGCGTCAGCCCATTGAACGTGGGTAAGGCTGCCGAGCGAGCCGACGAAGCTCGTCCACGTACCCTTTTCGCCCATGCAGGCGGCGAGACGGTCGTTGAAGTGGGCGCCGAAGGCCGCGTTGTCGAACGCCTCCATGTCAACCTGGGTGTTCTTCAGATTGTCGGCTTCGTGGGTCATCACCTTGATGCCGCGGCTCATGGCCCGCTTGAGCACGCCTTCAAGCATCGGCGGATCGAACGGCACCACGGCGATGGCGTCGACCTTCCGGGCGATGAGGTCTTCGATGAGACGTTCCTGCTGGGCGGCATCGGCCTTGCCCGGCCCGATTTCACTGGTCGTCACGCCCGGCGTCTTTTCGCCGAATTCATTGACGCCCACTTCCATGCGTTTGAACCAGGTCTCTCCGGCCAGTTTCACGACAGTGACGATCTTCATGTCATCCTGCGCGGTGGCAGAGCCGATGGAAATCGCACCGCCAACCATCAGGGCGCAAACGGTAAGTTTGTTCAATATGGACACAGCTATCGTTCCTTTCCTCACCTAAAAACCCTCTTATTCGTCACCCGGCATACGAGGGTGGTCTCGCCGGGCAACTCCGAATCAACGGTCTAGGTCTTCCTGGGAAGCCAGCACCGAAGATCGACTCTGGACACAACCAGAAATATCAGCAGCAGCAACCCCCATGCGAAATCCCTGAAGAAATTCGAGATATCAAGGAAGTTGAACATGCTGGACAGCATCTGAAGCGCCGCGGCCGACAAGACGACGCACACGATCCGGCCGTAGCCGCCGCTCGGTCGAACCCCGGCCATGACGACGATAAGTATGGATATCAGCACGTAGGACGTTCCGTAGTCCCACTTCACACTGGAAATTCGGGCAGCGATGACGAAACCGGCGACCGAGGCAAGGAGCCCCGAAATCGTGTAGGTAAGCATCAGCAACCGGCGCTGATTGAACCCGGCATAACGCGCCGCTTTGGCATTGCTGCCCAAAAGATAGAGGCGTACGCCGAACGGCGTGAAGCGCAACGCGGCGCCGATGGCCAAGGCAATGGCGATGAAGACGGCGAAACAGATCGGGACGCCCAGCACCGGCATGTGGCCGAAATTGTCCAACGGTTCGATATAGCCGAGGCGTACACCCGAACCGTTGGTCAGCACGACGCTCACCCCGGCGAAAGCAAGTGAAGTTCCCAGCGTTGCGATGATGGGCGTCAGGTTGGCGCATGAAATCAGCAGGCCGTTGATGAAGCCGCCGACGAGTCCGACGCACAGACAAGCCCCGGCAAAGACGAAGACGTAAGTCAGCGGAAAATCATCCGGCGACACCCAGAACGGCACCAGAAGCGCCGCCACGATACCGGAGAGGTTGGCGAGCGCGATACCGGAAAGGTCGATCCCGCCATTGCCCGAGATCATGGCCAGTGCGACACCGATGGCCAAAAGCCCAAGCTCGGGAATCTGAGCCGCCATGGACTGGAGGTTGTAGGTGTTGACGAAGTCGGTTCCGGCGATCGCCACCGCCGCGACCAGCACCAACACGTTCACCCCGGCGAGAAAGTTCAGTTGGCGGTCCAACATTGGCTACCTTCCACCCATAATTCCGCAATCACACCCGTCCCCGCGTCGGGTTCGGGTATCGAAAACGCCCTGACGAAAGCGGCCGCACCACCTCAAGACGAAACATTTCAGCTGGACAAATCGCCGCAGGATTTCCGCCCAAGCCGAAGTGAAGGGACAGCCGCCCACCGAAAGGAGGAAAAAACATCGTCCAGACCTCGCGATACCTCAGCCGATCGAGCCGCAACTCATCAACGAGGCAACGACGCCGGGCACAACGTCATCCCGGAGATACACGCAGAACCGCCCGCACCATTCATGATTGTTCCCCCACCGCATTTTTTTCAAACCGATACAACGTTACATTTGTCATCAATAAAAGTCAAATGGCAAATACACAAGAATGCAGGCGTCTGAATATGGCGGATTTCCGCACTTTACAAGAGATACAGACAAGGTTTGCAATTTGTGTTATATTTTGGCAAATGACTATCGCGCGGGAATGGAGATCCGCCAGCAATGAGAACGACGAACAGGCGACGATCGAATGAGCCGGCGGCAAAGTTGCGGTCGAACTGTGGCGTGGCGGTGCCCGCGACCTATCAATGCGACCCGGTGCTATGGGCGTCCTGGCTCTATCATCATGATGAACTGACGCAGAATCAGATCGCCGACTTGTTGGGGGTATCGCGCGCCACCATCGTGAACTATCTCCAGCAAGCCCGGGCCAATCATTACATCCGGGTTTCCGTCCGCAGCGAATTACTGAGCGGCATCGAACTCGCCGTGCGGATGAAGGAGGCGTTCGGCCTCGCGGAATGCATGGTCATCCCGGACGACAACGGACTGCGCTCGCCGTCGGAACGGATCGGCAAGGCGGCAGCTCAATTCATGGAGCAAACCCTCGCCCCCGGTGATGTCCTTGGCGTCGCCTGGGGACGAACGGTATTGGCGCTGGCCGAGAATCTGCCCGATCGACCGGTGCCGAAGCTAACGGTGGTACAGGTTATGGGCTGTCAGCGCGGCGCTTACGACAGCTTCCCCGCAGAGGAATGCGTCTCCGTCATCTCGCTGAAGCTCCATGCCCATACGGCGAACCTCCATGCCCCTGCTTTGCTCAGTGTCCCGAAACTGCGCGATGAGTTGCTACGAGAGCCGATCATCCAGGAGCAGTTCGTCCGAATCCGGTCATGCAATAAGATTCTGTTCGGCATCTGCACGATCAAGGAAAACAGCCTGGTGTTCTCCAGCGGCCTGACAAGCCCGGAGGAAAGCAAGTCCTTCATCGCGAACGGCGCCGTCGGCGTCATCACCGGACGCTTCTTCGATGCGCAAGGCAATTGGATAAAAGGCACCATGGACGACCGGTTGATGGGCATCACGCTCGATGAAGTCCGGCAGATCCCGACACGCATTGCCGTTGCCGGCGGACCGGACAAGGTCGATTCCATTCTCGGAGCCCTGAGGGGCGGGTTCGCCAACGTGCTGATCACCGACGAGCGAACGGCCCTCAGCGTCCTGGCACGCTGCTGAGGACGAACCGAACCTCGCGGAGCATCGCCCCGGCGCGTCGGGAAATCAGGATCTTGCCTCTCCCAAACCGAAGCCAATCCTCAATGATTTTTTCGCATACCATGGTCTGACGGATGCAGATAAGAAGGTTGCGCCCATTGTAATCAGTCAATGTATCTGCGCCCCGATGATTCCACCGGAATGCGGATCAACCTTGTCGCGATTGCCGCGAATTGCGAAAATATCTTACATGAGCACATCGGCTTTGGCGGACACTATGGACGAGATGCTGGCTCGTCTGAAACCGTCGCTTCGACAATCTGGATTTCGAAAGCACGGCCGCACCTTCAACCGAATGACGGCAGACGGCCTGACCCATGTCATCGGGTTTCAGATGGGCAGGTTCGATCCACTTGGCACGACATATATTCCGGGGCTGAGAGAGAACCTATATGGCAGCTTTACCGTCAATCTGGGTGTCTACGTACCTGAAGTCGCCCGCATTTATGGGTGTGGCGAGGCAAAAAGGGCCGTACACGAATATGACTGCTGCATTCGGACGCGGCTCAAATCTACGGCAGAAGATAACGGCTGGTGGACAATTGCCGTAAACAAATCTTTGATTGCGGAACTTCTGGAACGACTTCAAGTCGAAGCTTTTCCGTTTTTCCAGCGCTTCGAACGCCGGGATCAGATCCTCGATGAATATGGAGCCGTGACCGACAACTCGGAGCTCATGGTCGCACCGAGAATCGTTTGCGCCATCATCCTCCTGTATCGCGGTGAACGAGAAGAAGCGCGGCATCTGTTGGCGGCGCAGGCGCGCGATCGGACATGCAGCCCTCGTCACCAAGCTTACGTTATCGACTTGGCTCAGAACCTAGACATTGCGATCGATTCTTGATCTTGCCCGTAAGCTTCAGCGCTTTGGGATCTGTACCAGACCAGAGGTTTCCCCTCTGGGTTGGGATATCGTTCGCCGTTCTTCGCTGATTTAGCGAGAAGGAGTGATGTCGACGCTCATTGATTAGAACCGATGAGCGTCGGCATCACTCCTTTCCTTCCGGGTAGAGTACTCGAAAACTGCGTTCGATATCGCAGATCAACGCCTGCTTGGCCTTCTCGCGATCGCCCCGGCGCAAGGCGTCTATGATTTCCTGGTGATAGCTGTGCTCGGCGATCGATTCCACGTCGGGGTGTTGCGCGATCAGGTGCAGGTAGGCGCCGTATTGCAGCCACAGGGCCTCGATCAAGGGTAGCAGGACCTTGGAACCGCAGGTTCGGTACAGCGTGAAATGAAAATCATAGTTCTGGGTCTGGTCGATCTGACCGGCCGCCGACAACCGGGGCCTGTGGATGATCTCCTCCAACCGGTCGATCGTCGCCGCACCGATCTTATCCATGGCCATGTCGACGACCAGGGTCTCCAGGGCCAACCGGGCCCGCATCAGATCCTGCATCCGTTCCAGGTCGAACTGGGGGACCTCCAACGTCCGGCTGGGGGTGTCGATCAAGGCGCCTTCGGCGACCAGACGCCGCACGGCTTCGCGCACCGGAGTCATGGATGTCCCCAACTGATCGGCCAGCGCACGAAGGTTGACCGCGTCGCCCGGTGCAAATTCCCCGCGCGTGAAGGCGTCGCGAAGCGCCGCGTAGGCGTTTTCGCGCAGGTTTCGCTGATCGATGCGTGAAATGACGGGTCCAGTCATCGTTCTCGCCACTAGAAGCCCATGGGTGCCGCTGGTTTCACCATAGCCGGACACGTTGACACCGGCAACCACCGAGACATAGTATCAAATATCACAGATAACAGATCACCGCGTCAAACCGCCCAACGGGGGAATCCGTGTCCGAAGATCGGGAATTCTGGCTTTACGACCTCAGGGTAGAGACGGTCCTGGACGGCCGAGTTCCGGTGTGCCGCCATATCGAGGGGGAAACCTTCACCGTCGAGGGCGAAAACCTGGTGTTCAAGAAAGGACAGCGGATTTCGATGTATGCCCTCGCGGCATTGCTGCCCCTCCTGCCCGCCAAACAGCGCGAGACGTCCTCGGACGACTGGATGGCCACCGACACCGAAATCGCCTGCCCCGACCCCCACTGCGGTGGACGGTTTCGCATTACGCGCCTCGGGAAGCGCCGTTTCACCCACGCCGGAACTACCGGGCTGCCGGACCGACGTGACGTCCCCTACTGGCGGAAAGATGCGGATTCATGAACCGGGTCGAAACGGCGGAGTTGCGGCCGGGCTATCGGATTTCCCGCGTCATCAAGGGTGGCTGGCAACTGGCGGGCGATCACGGGACCGTTGACCGCGCGACGGCGGTCGCCGACATGGAGGCGTTCCTCGACGCCGGCATCACCACCTTCGACTGCGCCGATATCTACACCGGTGTCGAGGACATGATCGGCGACTTCATCGCCGGGATCCGGCAACGGCGCGGCAGCGAAATCGCCGACCGGGTCCGCGTGCATACCAAACTGGTTCCCGACCTGACCCGATTGCGCGACCTGCGAGCCGACGAGGTCGAAGCCATCGTCGACCGGTCTTTGAAACGCCTGCGGATCGATCGGCTGCATCTGCTCCAGTTCTTCTGGTGGGATCTGTCGATGGGCGACGCCGTACGGTCGCTGGCGGTCCTGAAACGACTGCAGGAAAAGGGAAAGATCGCGGCACTCGGCGTTACCAACTGGGACGTGGCGGAAATCGCGCCCTTCGCCGACGCCGGTTTCGACGTGATTTCGGCACAGGTCCAGTATTCGGTTCTGGACCACCGCCCTGCGAACGGACTGGATGCATGGGCGTCGGCCCACGGCGTTCAATTCCTGTGTTACGGAACCCTGGCGGGCGGCTTCCTGACGGAAAACTGGCTCGGCCAACCCGATCCGGGTTTTCAATTCGACAACCGGTCACTGGTTAAATACCGCCTGATCATCGACGAATTCGGCCCGTGGGATCGGTTTCAAGAACTGTTGCGAACCTTGAAGGCGGTCGGCGACAAACACGGGGTTTCGCTGTCGTCGGTGGCGACCCGGTATGTCCTGGACCGGCCGCGGGTCGCCGCCGCGATCGTCGGCGCGCGCTATGCGCGGCATCTGGACAAGACGCTCGAAGTCTTCCGCTTCAAACTCGACGAGGCCGATCGACTGGCGCTCGCGGCCGTGATCGACCGGGCGGAGGGGCCGAACGGCACAGTGTACGGACTCGAACGCGACCGCACCGGCCGCCACGGACGGATCATGAAATACAACCTCAATACGTCGTCCGACGATCCGATTCTGGCCGCAAAGGCCGCACATGACTGACGTTATCCTCGAAACCCAGGGCCTGACCCAGGACTTCGGCGCGTTTCGTGCCGTCGACGATGTGTCGATTTCGATCCGGCGCGCCTCGATCACCGGACTGATAGGACCGAACGGCGCCGGAAAATCCACCTTTTTCAACACCCTGACCGGCATGCTGAAGCCGACGCGCGGCCGGGTGTTCCTGGAGGGCCAGGACGTCACGGGGCAGACGGCCAACCGGTTGTTCGCCAAGGGGCTGGCGCGGACATTCCAGATCCCGCGCCCCTTCCGGCGCATGAGCGTCCTGGAAAACGTCATGCTGGCGCCGCTCGACCAACTCGGAGAGCGCATTTACAGACCCATTCTAAGCCCTAGGGCGATCCGTGCGCAGGAGGACGAAATCCGCCGGCGGGCCGTGGACATCCTCAAATTCATGACCCTCGAAAAGCTGGCCGACCAAGCCGCGGGACAAATCTCCGGCGGACAGATGAAGCTGCTGGAAGTGGCGCGCGTCCTGATGGGCGACCCGTCAGTCATCCTGCTCGACGAACCCGCCGCCGGAGTCAACCCGACACTCATGCAGGTTCTGATCGAACGGATCGAGGAACTGAACCGCCAAGGCAAGACCTTCCTGATCATCGAGCATGACATGGACTTCGTCATGCGCCACTGCAAACCGATCATCGCGCTCACCCAGGGAAAGGTCGTGTTCCAGGGAACCGCCGAAGAAGCACAGGCCAACACCGTTCTTTTGGACGCCTACCTGGGGGCGCAGAATGGCTGAACCAATTCTGAGGGTCGAGAACGTGACCGCCGGCTACGTCAAGGATCTGCCGATCCTGCGGGACGTTTCGCTGACCCTGGAAAGATCCACCGTCGCCGTCATCATCGGGCCGAACGGCGCCGGAAAGTCGACCCTGATCAAGGCCGTAGCCGGCCTCGTTTCCGTTTCCTCGGGCTCGATCCATCTTGACGGCGCCGATATCAGCAACATCCGCCCCGACGAGATGGCGAAGCACGCCATCGCCTACGTGCCGCAGAACGACAATATTTTCCGGACCTTGAGCGTTCGCCAGAACCTCGAACTTGTCTTGCGGAAGAAACCGCGCGCCGAAATCGCGAAGGCATTGGACGGGCTCTATGCCCGGTTCCCGATGCTTGGGGAACGGCAGCGGCAAAAGGGCGGCTCGCTTTCCGGCGGACAGCGGCAAACCCTGGCCATCGCCATGGCCCTGGCGACACGACCGTCGATCATGCTGCTGGACGAGCCCTCGGCCGGCCTGTCGCCCAAGGCGGCCCAGGAGGTGATGGAACTGGCGAAAAGCCTGACCGAACGGGGCGTGTCGATTCTGCTGGTGGAGCAGAACGTCAACCAGGCTCTCCGTTTCGCGGACCATTGCTACATCCTGGCCGAGGGACGCAACCAGCTCGACGGCAAGGCCGCCGACCTCCTCGACGATCCGGTGGTCGGGGAAATCTATCTCGGCGGCAAGCGGGTGAGGGCGTCATGATCCAAAACCTCGTCGACGGCATTCTAGTGGGTTCCATTTTGTCGCTCGGCGCGATCGGGCTGACGATGGTCATGCACATGCTGCGCTTCGCCAACTTCTCGCACGCGGAGCTGCTTTCTCTCGGAGCCTATGTCGCCCTTGTGTTCCAGGCCGTGTTCGAAACCCTGGCGCCGCCACTGCAAAACGCCATCGGCCCCCTGAGCATGACCTGGGCCCTGGTCGTCTCGATCCTGTTCGCCATGGTGCTGACCGGCGTTTCGGCGGCGATCATCGATCGGCTGGTTTTCAAGCGCATCCGCGAAAAGGGGGAGGAATTGTCGATGGTCTTCGCCTCGTTCGGGGTGGCGCTGATCATCCGCAACATGATTTCCCTGGCATTCGGCCTGAAATCGCAACTGTATTCGGACGACATCGCTTTCGCGGTGGTCGTCAGCCGCGATCCGATGCTGCTGGTCAAGCCGGATCAGGTCTTCTTCCTCGTTACGGCGCTGATCCTGATGGGCATTCTTCACTACGTCCTGTCGCGCACGACCTACGGCTACGTATTGCGGGCGGTGGCGGAGAACCCTGCCCTGGCACAGGTTTCGGGCGTGCGGTTGTCACGGGTCGTCACCCTCACCTGGATCGTCGGCGGCGGGCTCGCGGCGGCGGCCGGCGTGTTCTACGGGCTGAACAACCAGATCACCCCGGTGATCGGCCGCGATCTGGTGCTGCCGATCTTCGCCGCCACCATCGTCGGCGGGATCGGTTCGATCTACGGGGCGGTGCTGGGCGGCTTCATCGTCGGAATCGCATCGAACATGGCACTGTCGATCCTGCCTTCGGGATACAGCCCGGCGGTTCCGTTCCTGATCATCCTGGTGGTCCTGATGATCCGCCCCATGGGACTATTCGGGGAAGCGCGGACATGATCGGCGTGGTTTCCTATCTCGTGTTCTTCGCGACCGTCGCCTCGATTTTGGCGATTGCGGCGTTGGGCCTGAACCTGCAGTGGGGAAACACGGGCCTGTTCAACGGCGGTGTCGCGGCGTTCTTCGGCGCCGGGGCCTACGTCACCATTCTTCTCGGCGGAACGCCTCAACCGGACCACCTAGGAGGGTTCGACCTGTTCTATCCGATCGCGCTCGCCGGTGGCGTTATGGCCTCGGGCGTGTTGGCCTGGGTCGTCGGCGTCCTGACCTTGAAATTACGGTACGATTATCTCGCGATCGCCACGTTCGGCGTCGCCGTCGCCATCGAAAGCCTCGTGCGCAACGCCGAATGGCTGTCCGGCGGCGCCCAGGGAATGCGCGGTTTCGAACGTCCCTTCGAGGCCCTGATCGGCAATCCGTTCGTCTTCAACATCCTGTTCTTCCTGTTTTCGACCGCGCTTTTGATCGGGGTCTACGTCTTTCTGGAATTGATCATCCGATCGCCCTTCGGCCGTTTGCTGCGGGCGATCCGGGAGGACGAAGGCGCCGCGCGTTCGCTCGGGAAAAGCCCGCAGCGCGTCCGCTTGATGGCCTTCGTCACGGGATCGATGATCATGGGGCTGGCCGGCGGCCTTTACGCGACCTTCTACGCCTTCATCAGCCCGCAGGACGTCGTGGCGACCCTGACGTTTCAGATTTGGGCCATGCTGATCGTCGGCGGCGCCGGGAACAACCGGGGGGCGATCCTCGGCGCCTATCTGATCTGGTCCGCATGGACGGCCAGCGGCTGGGCGCTCGCGCGTGTCGCCCCCGCCGGCATGCAGCTTTATACCGGCACGATCCAGTTCATCCTGATCGGGTCGATTATCGTCGGCATGCTGCTTTGGCGCCCCCAGGGCCTGCTGCCGGAAAAGCTCGTGGTCTCGCAATCCGGGGCACGAACCGAACCGTAATCCGCCAACCGCCCATGCACCGACCATCGATTGGAGAAATGCCATGACCCTGAACATTCACCCCCTTCTGGCCGCAGGGATGATTCTGGGACTTGCCGGTATCACCGATCCGGCCTCCGCCCAGGAATGCACCACCACCATCGGCGCCGTGTTGCCGACGTCGGTGGACTGGGGACGGCCCATCGCCGAAACCGGGCAGTTCGCCGTCGACATCGCGAACGAAGCCGGCGGCGTCGCCGGGTGCAAGATCGAGATGATTCTCCGCGACACGCAGGTCGACCCGAAAGTCGGCGTCG
This sequence comes from Rhodospirillales bacterium, assembly GCA_963675465.2. GTDB lineage: Bacteria > Pseudomonadota > Alphaproteobacteria > Rhodospirillales > Shumkoniaceae > JAHDSF01. The sequence goes on along the minus strand of CAXXVY010000019.1, from coordinate 25,307 downwards.
ATGCCGCGAAATCGCTCGTCGATCTCGAAAAGGTGCCGTTGGTGCTGGGCGCCGTGTCGAGCGGCGTGTCCATGCCGATTCTCACGTCCGTCACCGTGCCGTCCGGGGTCATGCAGATGTCCTGCTGCTCGTCCTCGACCGCCTTCACCAAGCTGGCCAAGGACGGCAAGACCAACGGGCTCTGGTTCCGGACGTTCGCGACCTCCAGCGTCCAGTCCGCCGTGGGCGCCGTGCTGGCCCGCGATCAGGGCTACAAGAAGGTCGCCGTTTTCTACAAGAACGACGACTGGGGGCAGGACATGGGACGCCTGGTTTCGCACAACCTGAAGGCCCTGGGAGTCGACGTGACCGCCGTCATCGCCATCAACGACGCCCAAGCCTCCTACCGTGCCGAAGTGACGGAAGGCCTAAGCGGCAATCCCGACGGCCTCTACATGGCGCTGTATCCCAAGGAAGGCACCGCCATCGCCCGCGAGTGGATCTCCCTGGGCGGCACGCGCAAGATGGTCGTCGCCAATTCACTCAAGTCCGACGAATTCCGGGACAACGTCGGCCTCAAGTATCTCGGCGACCTGGTCGGCACGGATACATCGTCGCCGCGCGTCGAATCGGCGAACGCCTTCGTCAAAGCCTACAAGGCCCGGTTCGGAAAGGAGCCGAACGGCCCCGGCCTGTCGAACAACTTCGACGCCACCATGATCGCCCTGCTGGCCATGGAAGCGGCCGGTAAGGATGCGACGGGCGCCCAGATCGCCGCTCAGGTCCGCCGCGTCACCGACCCCAAGGGCACGCCGATCACCGCCGACGCCGCCGGTTTCAAGAAGGCGGCGGCCGTCCTCAAGGACGGCGGAAGCGTGATGTACCAGGGCGCCACCGGTAACGTGCAGTTCGACGCTAACGGCGACGTGTCGGCCCCGGCGGTGTCGTGGACCTTCACCGAAACCGGCATCCAGGAACAAAACTACTTCTCGCTCGAAGCGGTCAACGCCCTCTTGGCGTCCCTGAACTGACGGGGAAGGAAAAACGGGTGGCGCGGGCGGCTTTCGGGCGGCCCGCGCGTCTCGTTCAGGCCTCGGCCACGATGGCCTCGGCCTCGATCTCGACCCGGTAGTCCCCGACCAGGGAATCGACGGCGAAAAGCGTGTTGGCCGGTTTCAGGTCCCCGAACACCCGTCCGTGCGCCCGCGACACCGCCAGCGTGTCGTCGATATTCGCCACGTAGATTCGCGTGCGCACGATATCCTCGACCGCGCCACCCAGCGACACCACCGCGCCGATGATCTTGTCGAGCACGAAGGTGGTCTGGGCGGCCGGATCGCCCTTCGCCACCACGCGGTCGGCGCCGGCCGTGGCCGTGGTCCCGGACACCAGGATGCGGCTACCGTCGCGGCGGGCGCGGCAGTAGCCCGCGATGTCTTCCCATTTGCTGCCCGACAGGACGCGATGGCCGCCGGAACGGCCGGGAATCGGTTCGGCGGCATAGGGTTTTTGCAATCCGTTCAGGTGATGGCTGAGATCACCGCTCGCGGTCAGGAACGGGGGCTTACGATACTCGTCGCCGCAATCGCCGGAAATCATGGTCGTCGCCGCGAACGCTTCGTCCAGCAACGCGTGATCGTCCGGATCCAGGGAAAACGAAAAAAGTCGCGCGTTGTCGGCCCGATGGTCGGATTCCCCGATCCGCGCCCCGATGATCACGCCCGCGACGCCCGTCTGCTCCAACACCCAACGCGTCGCGATGTTCGACACCGAGACGCCGTGTTTACCGGCGATCCGCGCGGCGGCCTCCAGAACGCCCTGATAGACGTCCCATCCACCGACCGTGTCGATGAAGCGCTTGTACTTCGAACGGCTCCAATCCGGAATCTCGGTAGGTTCGGGCCGGCCCCGCCACTTGTCCGCCAGGAACCCGCCGCACAGCGTGCCGTAGGCCAGAAGGAACACGTCGTTTGCACGGCATACCTCGGCCAAGGCGCCGCATGCGCGTCGGTCGATCAATGAAAAACTGACCTGGTTCGTCCGCACGGGAATGCCGTCCGCCAGGGCCAGATGCAGGTGGGCCGCGTCGAAGTTGGTGACGCCGATTTCACGAACGAGCCCGCTTTCGCGAAGCACCGCCAGTTCGTGGAGGGCATCGAGCCAAGCCGGGTGTTCGAAGGTCCACCAATGGAACTGCAACAGGTCCACCCGATCGACGCCGAGACGCGACAGGCGTTCCTCGACGCCGACGCGAACGGTTTCGCGGGTCATCGGCCCCGGCGCCGGACACCATTTGGTGAAAGCCAATGGCCGATCGGGCCCCTCCGGATACCGCGCCAGCAAGCGGCCGGCGATGATTTCGGCGCTGCCGTAGTGGTCGGCCATGTCGAAGGTGGTAAATCCGTCGTCGACGTAAGCCTGAAGATCGTCGGCGCCCTTGCCGGGATCCAGTTCGGCACCGCCCTTTTCCATGTCGGCTATCTGCCAGAGCCCCGTCAGGACCCGACAGATTTCGAGGTCTCGGCCCAGTCGGATGGTTTCCGGTCGGCGAAGCGGCATGGCATGAGGTCCTGGTGGCTGGTGGGAATGCGGGTGCGATTTGCGCCGTCAGTGTTAACTTAAAAACGCAACACCTGCAAATTCGACGCCCCTAGCTATTCCAGGAATGGGTATCAAACGAAATTCATGCCAATGGAGTCCCGTTGTCTTCCTCTTCGGATTGTCGGTTACGAGGAGACGCGTTTGCCCAACGAGTCAGGCCGTTCTTCGGTTTTCAGATAATCCGAGATCAACAATGTCGACGGCTATGTTCGGATCACCCTCCAGCCGGACGTGGGTACCTCGACCCCTCGGATCGACGACGGTTCGAGGACACCCACGAAAACCAGCCCCATGGAAGGCATGGAATGCCCTATCAGAGGAAGCTCCTTCGACTCCAGGCTCAACGACCCACAGGCCGGTCAGGCCGGCGTCTCCAGGGAATGAAGTTCGCGCAACCTTTCGGCGATGTCCGGGCGGAAGGGTTGGAACACGTCCAAAGCGAGGACGTACTCGTCGAGAGACTCGATACTATGTTCGACATCGGAGGGCACGTAGGCGAATTCGCCAGGCAGCAAAACCCGCTCTTCGCCCGCGATACACATGCGCAGTTTACCCTTGAGCATGTAGGTGATCTGAGAACTGGCATGGGCATGGGGTTTGCACTTGAGATCCGGGAATGCTTCATGTAGCGCCAGCATCGTATCGCCGAGTATGATTCCCCGTCGGCTCATGCCCGCAGGCAACGTCTTGCCTGCCTCCACGTCCTTGACCACTTCAAGCCACTGATAGAAAGGCATTATTTTCTCTCCTCCAGAACAGTTGGTTAAATGGTGTATTGCGGGTTGGATTAATTTCGCGCGGCCTCGCCCAGGGAATTCCCCACCTCGATCGGGGTGATCGGCGGACGGATGGTGCGATTGCCGGGCGATGACGAGTGCTCGCTCAATTCATTTCGAAAGACCGCATTGGAATAGCAGCATGGTTGACTCGTGCCCTTATTCGGCGGGAGCCGCCGCTCCATCCGGTGTGTTGCCGTCACACGGCCGTCCGAGGTTGAGGAGTTTGAGGGCGTGGAGCAGGAAGCGGTCGCGCTGTGCGACGAGTTCGCCATGGTCGCGGCGGGTCCAGTCGTGAAAGCCGTGTCCCGTCGAGACGCCCTTGTGGCCTTCCTCGGCGAGACGGCGGAACATCGGCGTCGCGCGGGGATCGCTGTACAGGCTGGGCAGGACCGCATCCTGGACCGACAGGCACAGGTCGATCCCCACCGTATCGACGTGCTCCAGCGGACCCCAGACCGGGAACCGCAAGCCCATGCCCAGCTTGACCGCGGTGTCCACGTCCTCGGCGCTGGCAAGTCCCGACTCGACGATCGCGCTGGCCTCGCGGATGATCGCCTGGAGAATGCGGTTGGCGAGCTGGCCGGGAAGGTCCCGGCGCACGATGACCGGCGCCTTGCCCCAGCCGCGCAGCATGTCGCAAAGCCGCACGGCGACGCTTTCCGACGTCTTTTCCCCCATGACGATTTCGACCAGGGGCACCAGATGGCCGGGAAACCAGAAATGGGTCGTCGCCGCCCGTTCGGGGTGGGCGAGGTCACGCGCGATGTCGGAGATCCGAAGACCCGAGGTGTTGCTGGTCAGGATCACGTCCGTACCGACATGCGCCTCGACGGCGCGGAACAGCGCCTGCTTCCGTTCGAGCCGTTCGGTGATCGCCTCGATCACCCAGAACGACCCGGCGACCGCCGCCTGCAGGCTGCCGGCGGCATCGCGGATGCGCACCGCCGCGCGCTCGGAATCACCCGCCTCGACGACCCCGCCCTCGGCCAGCTGGCGGAGGTGACCGAGCGCGGCGGCCCTGCCGTTGGCGGCCTTGCCGTCGATCTCGTCGAACAACACCACCTCGCAGCCGGCCAGGGCGGCGGAGGCCGCGATCCCCGGCCCCATGAGGCCGGCCCCGACAATCGTAATCCGCGACCCTGTCACCATCGGTTCCTTCCCGTTCTTCCGCCGTCGCCTCGATGCCGCGGACGCGCCGCGCGTCCGCGGACGATCACGCCTCGGGCCCGTTCGGCTCGATCACCACCTTGAGGGCGCCGTCGCGGCGGCCGACGAAGGTGTCAAGCGCTTCGCCGAAGTCCTCCAGCGGGAACGTGTGGGTGACCAGATCCTTCACCCGCACCCGGCCCGCGGCGATCATGCCGATGATCTTGCGCGAAACGTTCGGGTTCGCCCGCGAACCGAAGATCGCGATCTCGTTGTGCACGATGTATTTGAACGGCAGCGCCTCGCGCACCGAATCGTTGGGCACGCCCAGCAGCGAAACCTTGCCGCCCTTGCGCACCATGCGCACCGCCTGATCGAACGTGCCCGGCGCGCCCGAGCACTCGAATACCTCGTCGACGCCAAGTCCGCCCGCGAGATCGCGCACCGCCTGCACCGGATCCACCTTCTCGAAGTCGATCACGTCGTCGGCCCCCATCGTGGCCGCCGCGGCCAGACGCGCGCCGCGGCCCACCATGACGACCCGCGCCGCCCCCAGAGCCTTGGCAAACCGCATCGCGATCATGCCGATCGGCCCGGGGCCGATCACCGCGACGATGCCGCCGGGGGTGATGCCGGTCAGTTCCATGCCGTGCAGGGTCACGCCGACGGTATCGACCAGCGCCCCCTCGCGGAACGAGATGACGTCCGGCAGGTGGTTGATGGCGCGGATCGAATAGACGTTGTACTGGGCGTAGGCTCCCTGCGAGACAAAACCGTAGTGGCGGTGGCCGGTCTCCGGAACGCCGTAGTTCTCGCACAGGTTATAGCGGCCCTGCAGGCAGTTGCGGCAGTAGCCGCAGCCCTTGTGCGCCTCGCCGGCCACCCGGTCGCCGGGCTTGTAGTCGAGCACGCCGTCACCGGTCTCGACCACCTCGCCGCACCATTCGTGGCCGGGGATGAAGGGATAGGCCGGCGGCCAGATGCCGGCCAGCCCGCCGCGGATGATCTCGGGATCGCTGCCGCAGATGGCCACGCCGCGGATGCGGCACAGCACTTCGTGGGGGCCGGGCTTCGGCACCGGGACTTCCTGAACCTCGAATTCGCCGGGGCGGGTCAGTACGAGTGCTTTCATCGTTTATTCTTCCCTCTCCAAAAGGGTGAGCGGCCGAGACTCGGCGTTCTCCGCGTCCAGGTCGGCGTTGCTTTGGGCAAAGTTCTCCATGACGCGCTCTTCGGCGCCGTCGAGATGGTGGGCCAGGGCGGCCGTGGCGGCGGCGGCATCCCGGCGCTTCCAGGCGTCCAGGAGCACCTTGTGCTCGGCGAACGCCTCGGAAATCTTCGGATACTTGTCGAAGTCGGACCGGATGACGATGCGCAGGATGGTCTGCAGGGTGGCGTAGACCTTCTTGATGTAGTCGTTGTCGCCCTTGTCGATGATCAGGCGGTGGGTCTCGACGTCGAGGGCGTAGAAGCTCTCCAGGTTCCCGGCCGCAACCTGGCGTTCGGCCTCGGCCATCTGGGCCTCGATGTCGGCGAACTCGGCTTCGGTGGTGCCGCGGATCGCCGCCTCGATCGCCGAAAGCTCCAACAGGCGGCGCAGATGCAAAATGTCGCGAATGTCCTTCTGCGAATAGTGCGCAACATAAAAACGCCGCCGATGAACCTCGACCAGACCCTCGCTGACCAGCAGCGTCAGCGCGTTGCGCACGAGACTGCGGCTGACCCCGTACTGCTCGGCGATGTCGCTGTCGATCAGCCGGTCGCCGGGACGGAATTCCCAGCGCGTGATCCGTTCCTTGATGTTCTCAAAGATTTTGTCGCTGAGATTCGTATGGACAATCTGCGGTGAATGCATCGGGGACGCCACGCTCTGGAAATCGACCGATCAAGAATACCTTGACTATATGGCGGGTCAAGTATTAAAAGTTAACTGTTAACAGTTATAACGGAATCGGCATCCGTGCGCGCGGCACGAAGGGGTTCCAAAAGCTCGATGGGAGAATGTCTTCATGAAAAAAGTGCACCTATTTGCGGCGATCATGACCGCCGCTACGGTCACGGTTGCGGGTTACGCGCAGGCGGCCGACAGCTACGTGCTGCGCTTGTCGTCGGTGTCGCCGCCTCCGGGGCAATCGCTCGACAGCGACGGCGTTCAGTGGTGGATGGACAAGGTCACGGAGCGGACTAAAGGCGCGGTGACGTTCGAGACCTTCTGGGGGGCCTCCCTGGCGTCGGGACCGGCCCACATCGAGATCATGCAGAAGGGTATGGTCGACGTGATCATGGGGTGCCGGATCTACACACCCGGCAAGACCCCTCTCGGGCCGTTCCTGTACGCAATTCCCTTTGGTCCGACCGACATGCCGATGGTCGGACGCGCTGTCCGCCAGATGATCGACGAGTTCCCGGTCCTGCGGGAAGAAGTCACCAAGCAGAATGGCGTGCTGCTGGCCAACTTCGTGACCATGCCCTACAACATCGCCAGCAAATCCCCCTTCGCCAAATTGGAAGATGTCAAGGGTAAGAAAATTGGCCTGATCGGCCGCTATTTCGGCCGTTGGGCGCAGGCGATCGGCTTGGTTCCGGTGGTGGCACCGATGCATGAGCGCTATAACCTCTTGCAGTCCGGTGTGACGGTGATGGACTTCCACCCGATCACCCACATGAACGCCTTCAAGGTCCAGGAACTGGCCAAGAACCTGGTCGAGGTCAATGCCATGGTCGGCAATCCGTGGGACCTCATGATGAATCTCGATAAATTCAATTCACTGCCCGCCGACATCCAGAAGATCCTGGTGGAGACCGGGCGTGACGCCGAAATCGCCATGGTCGACGAATTGGCGCCGAAGGCAAAAAAACAGATCACCGAGGCATGGCTGAAGCAGGGTGTCACTTTCACCCAACTGGCCGAGAGCGAACGTGCGTCGTGGGCCTCGAAGGTCGAGGACATTCCGGCCGAGTGGGCCGCCGAAATGGCTGAAAAGGGTCTGCCTGGTTGGGCGATGATGGAGCGCTTTCAGGAAATCGTGGCTGAGAAGGGCTACAAGTGGCCGCGAAAGTGGGCGGTCAAGAAATAACGTCGCGTTTAGTATTCAGTCGACTGGGGCGGATCCGATGGATCCGCCCTTTTTCTTTTCGGTCGCGCCGCAACGAAACCCGCAAGCCCGGTCGTTGATGCGGGAGGAAAGACCCTGGGCTTTCTTGCCCGATCAAGGCGCAACGCGTGTAACCCGTATGTCGGTGCTTAAACTTCTCCGGAAATTGGCGGGGCGACGGAGGTTGTTCTGGACAACTTTCTTTCTCATGGGGAGGCGGTGTACGTATTCGCATTGTCTGCGCGTCACAAGCGCCCTCTATTTCCGAACGGCCCTACCGTCTGCTCACAAACGCGGCAATGCCTTCCATGCAACCGGTCCCGCCATCTCCAATGGTGTCCTGACCGCACCATGCCGTTTCCAATTGACTTGAATCGCTTGGCTGATTCCAGCCTATCGGCTGTCGCCGTTAGCGGCTGCCAATGTCCGAACGTTCCTTGTCAATACCGACAAGACAGGGACAAACCGAGTCGGTTAAATTTCATGTTTCATATTTCATGAAATTTAACTTGCCGAAGTTTGTTCGAGATCGTTACACTGTTTCGTGTCCACCATGGAGCGAGCAGCACCTTTATGATTCGTTCGGAAAGTCTTTCAGATCAGGTCTACGCGGTCCTCAAAGGAATGATCGCGGATCATAGGTTTACGCCAGGAGCGCGCATCAACGTCGAGGTCATGACCAAGGAACTCGGCGTCAGCCGCACACCCGTTTGGGAGGCGGTCCGCCGCCTCCAACAGGAAGGACTGTTGGAGAATATCCCAAATCGGGGTGTTTTCATGGTTATCCTGTCGACCGCCAAGGCTCTTCACCTCTACGCGGTACGGGAAGTTTTGGAAGGTCTGGCAGCCAAGGATGCGGCTCGAGCCTTCAGCGACGGCGCGCTGGCACGCATGGAGGCCCTTCTTCAAAGACAGAAAGCCGCGGTCGAGTGTCAGGATCTGTTGACCTATTCGCGGCTCGACTTCGAGTTCCACGCCATCGTTTACGAAGAATGCGGCAACCCGTACCTGCGGGAAATGCTCGATTCAATCCGACACAAGATGCGGCCGATGAGTTTGCGGACGGCACCCATACTCGGTGACCTGTACGAAGACCACGTCGCGTTGTTCGAATCTTTCAAAGCCCACGACCCCGAACGGGCTGAAAAGGTTTTCCTTCGCCACAACAGACGGATGATCGATCTGATCACGTCGCAGGCGGTGGAAGAAAAGGGGGCGGGCGTCCCGGAAGAACGCTCGCCCCGTCAAGAGCCGCGAAAGCGGCCGTCCCTCAATAATAAAGGAGAACGACTATGAAGTTGCCGGCTAGCAAGACGGCTGTCGTTCTTATCGAGGCTCAGAACGACTTTCTGACCCCCGGTGGAACGATGTACCAGTATATCGCGGAACAACTCAAGGCCCGTGACGTGATCGGCAACCTGCAGCGGATGCTGACGGGGGCCCGCGGCAAGGCCAAAATCTTTTACTGCCCGTTCGAGGCCTTCCAACCAGGCTTTCCGGAACTGAAACCGGGCGGGCCGGGATGCGCCGGTCTGCGTGGAATCGAAATGGAAATGAAGGCCGATTGGGGCACCGGCGCCTGGGTCGCCGGCACGCCTGGTCCCGAAATCATCGATGCCCTGACACCGGCCGATGGCGATGTCGTCGTGCGCGGCAAGATGACCCTCGATGCCTTCCATTCGACGCCGCTCAACTACCTTCTGCGGGCCAACGAAATTGAGCATGTGGCCTTCGCAGGCTTCCACACCAACTGGTGCGTCGAATCTTCGGCCCGTTCGGCCTACGACCTCGGCTATCGGGTAATCGTCCTTTCCGATTGCACTGGTACCGACACCGAACGCGAACAGTCGTACGCCGAAGAAGTCATCTTCCCGCGCATCGGCAAGGTCATGACCGGAAAGGAGTTCGTCGACGCGTTGCAATGACAGGGCGGCCGGGACGCGCGGAGGATCCGTGCGCCCGGTCATTGCCTCATTATTTGACGATGTTTCGGGAGGAAAACTATGCATAAGAAGTGTTTGAGCACCTTAATCGCTCTCGCGACCGCGACCGCCATATCGACCTCCGCAACGGCTGCGGACTCGGTCAAAGTCGGGTTTCTCTATGGCTTGACCGGAGCCGCTTCCCCGATCGGTCCGTTGCAACTCGACGGATCCAAGCTCGCCATCGACGAAATCAATGCGGCCGGGGGCATTTCCTGGAATGGCGGCAAGGCCAAAGTCGAAATCGTGGTCAAGGACGACGAGACCAAACCGGACGTCGCCATTCGGCGTTTTCGCGAACTGGTCTCCAACGACAAGGTAGATATCGTCGTCGGCCAGACCTTCGCTTCCATCACTGGAGCGTTGAACGAGCAGGTCAAGAGACTGCCGATCGCCTATTTCCCGGTCAACGTTATTGCGCTCAAGACCTTTGAAAAGTCAGAACTGGCTCCCACCACATTCGCGGTACACGGATGCGCCTATTCGGCGGGTTATGGCAGTGCCGCCTACATCGCCGACAAGTTGGGCTTGAAGAAAATCGTATTTTTCGGTCCCGCCTACGCTTTCGGACAAGACCAGTGGCGGGGTGCCAAGGCCGCTTTCGATGCTCGTGGCATCACGGCCGAGTACCTGGAATCCCCGGTCGGAACGAGCGATTTTACGAGCTATTTGTTAAAGATTGCGGAGATGAAGCCCGATATCGTCATGCTTGCTCACTGGGGTACGGATGCGATCAACGTGCTCAAGCAAGTCTACGAAACCGGGCTCAAGAGCCGAACCAAGATCTGGTTCGATTGGATGACCAATGCCTTCGGCAGCGGCGTTCCCGCCGAGGCCATGGAAGGCGTCTATTCGTTGATGAGCTGGTACTACGATCTTTCCGGGTTCTCGGACCCCGAGGTCGTGAAAGAAACCGCGGCTTTCTCCGAGAAATTCCGTGCTGCGTTCAATTACCCACCCGATCCGTATTCGGCGATGGCCTACATCGGAACCAAGGAGGCCTTGCGCGCCCTCGAAACGGCGCAAACAAACGACCCGCAGAAGGTCGCGGAGGCGGTTATGGCCGCGCCGAGCTTCGATTCGATGAAGGGTAAAGGCACTTGGCGGATCGATCATCAGCCGAGCTTTAAATACAACGCGTTCGTGGTCGTCGGGAAAGGTCCGGCGGAACGCGTCGATCCCAAGTGGGATCTTGTCAAAGTGATCGACGCCTATTCGGGCGACGATTACCTGCCGTCGCTCAAAGATCTCGGGTACTGATTCCAAACCGATTGGGGGAAGGACCTTCCTTCCCCCATTTTTCCGATCGCACCCGGCGACCGATCCGGGTGCCGCTGATGTTTATTGGAGATCGTCCATGTCGAGCGACGTCATTCTGCGGACCACCGGCGTGGTCAAGAAATTCGGCGATTTCACGGCCGTGGGAGGAGTCGACTATGCACTTCACGACGGGGAAGCCGCCGGGATCATCGGCCCGAACGGCGCTGGAAAATCGACGTTTTTTAATCTGATGACCGGCCTTCACCGGCCGACCAGTGGCCGGGTCGAGCTGTTTGGCCGGGATGTTACCGCGATGTCCGCCCATCATCGGGTGAGCCAGGGAATGGTTCGAACGTTCCAACTTGTTTCCGTATTCGACGATATGAGTGTCCTGGAGAACATGGTGCTGTCGGTTGTTCGTTTCAGCGCCGAGGCGTCGGGGTTGCGCCATTTCATGTTCGGCGATGCCCGGAAGCGGGGAACCGCGAACGCCTGCCGCGCCGCCCTGGACAGGGTCGGTATCGGCGCAATCGCTTCGAACCCGGTCGCTTCGTTGTCCTACGGCGACAAGCGGCGATTGGAAATAGCCATGTCGCTCAGCCTTAACCCGCGCATCCTGCTGCTCGACGAACCGCTCGCCGGGTTGAGTGACGGCGAGATCACGGAGGTACTCGATCTGATTCGAGACGTCAGCAAGACACTGACCCTGGTCATCATCGAGCACAAGATTTCGCGGATCGTCGATCTCGTCGGCCGTCTCAGCGTGATGTGTGAAGGCCGTAAGCTCGCCGAAGGCGCCCCTCACCAAGTCCTGAATGATCCCGAAGTTCGGCGGGTCTACTGGGGCGAAAAGGGTGCGGGCGAGTCCGCCGCAATCCGATGAAAGGGCCGTACCATGCTGCTTGAAGTGAAAGACGTCGATGTCTCGTACGGAGCCGCCCGGGTGCTATCCGGAATCTCGCTGAACGTCGACGACAGCGAAATGGTGTTTATCGTCGGACGCAACGGTGCCGGCAAGACCACGCTCCTGAAAACCATTGCCGGTTTTGGCGCCCCCGGCTGCGGTACCATCCGCTTTGCCGGCGAGGCGTGCGAAGGAGTTCCCGCGGAAGCCATGGCTTTGAAGGGATTACGGTACGTTTTTCAGGACAAACGGGTGTTCACGCAGCTCACCGTGCGCGAGAACATCGAACTTGCGGCCTACATGACACCTTCGACCAACGCGGAGGCTGTCGAGCGGGTCCTGCGAATCTACCCGCGAATGGAAAAGTTTCTCGATTCCAAGGCCGGGGGGCTTTCTGGCGGGCAACGTCAACTCCTGCTGCTTGGTTGCGCGCTCATCGGCGAACCCCGGCTGTTGCTGATCGACGAACCGACCGAAGGGCTCGCGGCGGGCACCATCGCCGAAGTGTTCGAGGTGCTGCGTTCCTTCAAGGGCAGGGTGTCGATGGTGATTGTCGAACAGAACCTCGACGTGGTCCGCAAATTGGCGGATCGCGTCTATGCCGTCAAGGAAGGACGGATCCCGAAGGAATTCCGCAACCCGGACGAGTTCGGCACACCCAACACTCTCGAACAATACCTCTAGAAACGGGGAAACGGACAGTGAAACACTTCAATCTCAGCCGGCTGCGTCTTTTCGACCTGCCAATCATCGCCGTTCTGTTCGTGATCTTGGGCGGCCTTTTGACCATACAGCGCACGACCGACTTTATTATTTTTTGCATCTTTGTCCTCGCCTACGACCTTCTCTACGGTTACATGGGGCGACTGTCGTTCGGCCACATGCTTTATCTCGGCGTCGGGGCTTATGCGGCAACGCTGTCGGCAACCCATCTTTCGGGCAACCCGTTCCTCGCGCTGTTTCTTGCCATCGTTTGCGGCGCCGGTGTCGGCCTGGTTCTGGGACCGATCATCGTTCGAACGACCGGGGCGTGTTTTGCTCTGATCAATCTTGCCTTCAATCAGGTTGGGTTCTTCCTGGCGCTCATGGCGATGTCGGATTGGACGGGCGGAGAGGATGGGCTGTCGGCCTTTTTCGATCCGGTATACGGAATCGACTTTACCGGTCGCACCGCTATCTTCGTCTTCAGCCTCGTATGCCTGCTCGCGGTGACCTATTTCATGAAACGCTTGGTCGGCTCGCCCTTCGGCCTGTTGCTGCGCGCAATCAAGGAGAATGAAGTCCGTGTTCAGTTCCTTGGATACAATACCTTCCGGATCAAGCTGACCGCCTTCATTCTGTCGACATCGGTCGCCGCTTTTGCCGGCGGTTTGACCATCCTCAACTACAGCTTTGTCACACCGAGCTTCATTGATCCCGGCCGCAACGTAGAGGTCATTTTCGCCTGCCTGATTGGAGGCGCCGCGAGCATTTACGGGGCACTGACCGGCGGCGTGGTTTTCATGATTATTGCCAACTACCTGCCCAACTACATCCAACGTTGGGAGATGTTCCTGGGCGCCATTCTCCTTCTTCTGGTCTTCCGATTCCGGGCGGGGCTGTGGCGCTACGTGTCCGGTCTATTCGTTCGCCGGTTCGGTAAGGAGGCGGTGCAATGATCAGTACACTCGCATACGGACTGACCATCGGCGGTATCCTTTACATCATCTCGATCGGCCTGACCCTGACCTTCGGGACCATGCGAATCGTCAACTTCGCCCACGCCCTGATCTATACCGTCGGCGCATACATGGTGATGACCGCGACCGCAAAAATTTGGGACAACTTCATTTTCGGCGGCATCGTGGCGGTGGTCACGGCGGTGGCCTTGTCCTACCTGATCGAGCGGTTCGTCATCCGGCGGCTTTACGGTCAGTCGATCGACTACGCGATCATTGCGACCTACGCGGTGCTGCTGATCGGACTCGACGCCATCAAGTGGATTTGGGGTGCGACGCCGATGCCGCTATCCGACCCCCTGAGCGGAGCGTCGATCGCTTTGGCGGGAGTCGACCTGCCGGTCTACCGCATTCTGGTGATAGGCGTTGCACTGATTGTATTCTTTGGACTTGAGATGTTTTTCCGGCGCACCATCGTCGGGAAAATCGTGGTCGCCGGGCTTGAAAACAAGGAAGCCGTGCGCAGCCTCGGCATCAATGTCAGCCGTTACTTCACCATCGTGTTTCTGATCGGCGGCGGTCTCGCCGCGTTGGGCGGAGTTCTGTATGCACCGATCACCTCGATCCACCCCTACATGGGCTTCCAAGTTCTGCTCCTCTGCTTTGCCGTCGTATTGGTCGGCGGCATGGGCAATGTAAGGGGATCGTTTGCCGCCGCCTTCGCTCTCGGGTTGGTGATCGCGGTGACAGGCCGCTTCTGGGGACCGGCTGCAGAGACCATGGTATTTGTCGTCATGGCCATCGTGTTGGTGTTCAAACCGATAGAGACTTGAAGGATGTGTGTATGCTGTCTGAAAATGCCGGCCTCACCCGATGATGTGGTTCGGTGCTGATGCCAAGACGGCGTTTGACTCGGGCGGCTGCTTTGGGTGTTGAAGAAGGCGTTGGCCGAACGGGCTTGAACGCCGAGATGGATCACCATCTGGCGGTATGGGCAACAGCCGCAATGGCTATGGCCGAAAGACGGTGACGACGGACAACGGGAACAGAAACTCGTCGTTCGCCTCAGAGGCGGAGACGCCTTCGTTCCGGAACTGTCTCTGGTGGCGCCGGCCCGGCGACGCGCTCTTCGTCGGGCCGGTCGCCAAATAGATGGACCTGCGGATACGGAGTGATCGCACGCACCGGTCCAAGTGTCGGCGTTGCCACTGCCTTCGTCGAAGTGAACGGAGTGGGGCGCGCGTTGATGCCATCCTCTCTATCCCTGCGCGATTGATCCGACAAAGCCCCTTCAACCTCGCCGTTTTCGCAGATCGGCCAGGCTGACGATCAACACGCCGCAGGCAATGAGGAACAATCCGATGGATTTGGCCGCCGTCAGGGGTTCGTTCAGTAGGAGCGACGAGGATAGAACACCGATGATAGGAGTGAGAAGCGAACCGACCGCGGTGCTGATGGCCGGCAGGTCGCGCATGGCGGCGACGAAGGCCCAAAAGGAAAACGCGGTGGCGACGACGCCGCAATAGACGAGAACCACGACAAACGACGCCGACCACATCGGCGAGATCGGCCCCTCGACGACCGCGGAGACACCGGTCATCAGGACCCCGCCGATGGCCATCTGCCAGGGCAGCAACTCGATCGACTGGCGAATGCCTCCCCGGCTCCGAATGTGGATGATGACGCTCGCAACGACTACGGCGGACAGGATCATCATTCCGTTGCCGGCCAGCGCCTTCCCGTCGGTCGGATCGAACGATCCAGGTTCAAACAGGACGGCGACGCCGAAAACACCGAGCGCGACGCCAACGAGTCGCAGCACCGACAAGTGTTCCTTCAAAAACACGGCGGCCAACGGCGTGACCCACAGCGGCGTCGTATAGGCGAGCATCACCGAACGGCCGGCTTCGATCAGGTTGAGCCCCAAGTGCACAAAGGCGATGTTGGCGCCGATCTGAAAGACACCGACCGATACCAATACCGGAATATCCTCCCGGCCCGGCCAACGCAGGCGGCCTTGCGCGAACACCAGTGCGAACACGCAGGCGGATGCAACGGCGATGCGCGCCGATGCGAACCACAGCGGCGAGATGAACGCGAGACCCAGCTTGACAATCGGCCAGTTCACGCCAAACGACAAAGCCGCAGCGAACAGGAGGAAGTAGGCGCGCGTTTCTTTTGTTATCGACATCAAGCGGTTGCCTTGTCAAAGAACGCCGGCGTGAATGGCGACCCCGTGTCCGGCGACCTGCCGAAGGAAGGCCTGCCCGCATGGATCGGCTCCGGAATGCAGGCGCGAAAACCATCGCCCCATCCACGGTAGGGACCGCGGGTGAAACGAGATCGACCTGCGTTCCGGTGGTTCCACCGGAGCGCAGACATGTTGCTCTAGAGAGAGAAAAACTTGATGCAGACCGGTGTCGGGACGCGGGTCTCGGCGCCCGTCGGGCTTAACGCGCCCGTGTTGGGGTCGATGCGGAAGGCGACGACGGTATCCGAATCCTGATTGGCGGCGAGCAACAGGCTGCCCGAGGGATCGATGCCGAAGTTGCGCGGGGAACCGCCCCGGGTCGGCTCGATGGCGACAAGGCTCAATTTCCCCGTGGACGGGTCGATGGAAAAGACGACGATGCTGTTGTGCCCCCGGTTCGACGCATAGACGAAACGACCGGACGGCGCCACCTGAATTTCGGCGCAAGTGCTCTCGCCGTCGAACTCGGGCGGCAAGGTGGGCACGAGTTGCACCAATTCGAATTTTCCGGCCGCGCCATCGTAGGCGAGAACCGCCACCGTCGAATCGAGTTCGTTGACGAGATAGGCGAATCCACCGTCGGGATGCAGCGCCACGTGACGAGGACCGGCACCGGGGATCATCTTGATCCAGGGTTCGGTGTGGGGTTCGAGCATGCCGCGCGCCGCATCAAGGCGATAGACCATCAGCCTGTCGAGTCCGAGGTCGGGAACGAACGCGAAGCGGTTCGTCGGATCAAGGGTGACGGAATGGGCGTGCGGGCCTTTCTGGCGGTTGGGGTCGATGCTGGATCCCTGGTGCTGGATGAAATCCGACGCCGGGCCCAGGCAGCCGTCTTCCATCACCGGTAGAACGCATAGGCTACCGCTCATGAAATTGGCGACAAAAACGTGCTTTCCGGTCCCGTCGACCACGACGTGACAGGGGTCGGTGCCGTGGGTGGGGCGACGGTTGAGGAACGTCAGGGAGCCGGTTGCGGGATCGACCGCGAAGGCGCTGACGGCCCCGGAGGGGCGGCCTTCGTACATTTTGAGTTCGTTGACGGAATACAGGAATCGACGCGTCGGATGAAACGTGAGGTATGAGGGATTAACGACGCCCTTCACGGTATCGACGGGCATGAGCGCACCGGTGGAGGCATCCAGCCCGTAGATGTGGATCCCCTCTCCTTTGCCCTCAAGGATCTTGCCGGTGCCGAACAGGATGTTTTCCGTGTAGGTGCCGACGTAAACGAGCATTTTCGTGTTCATGACAATCCCCCTTCGTTCATCCGCGCATAAGCCGAGCCGGCCTCAGCCGTTCCGACCCAGCCAGATACGTCCCACCAAGTCCCCCGATTCAAGGCGCGCGACAGCATCCGAAATGGTATCGAGGGTGTAGGATGCGCCCAATACTGGCTTCAGACGGCCGGTATCGACCAGACGGACCACGTCGATCAGGTCCTGCTTGGTGCTGCCCCGGCAGCCGATAATTTCCAACTCGGTCTTAAACAGCGGAATCGAAGGCACTTCGAAGGTTTCGTCGATGTAGGCGATGACCAGTAACTTGCCGCCCGGGCGCAACATCGACAGGCCCTGCTGGATGCTCGCCCGCGTGCCGATATTGTCGGCGACCACATCGACGCCTTCGCCGCCGGTAAAGTCGGCGACCGTGTCCTTCAACGAATCGCGCCCGGTATTGACCGCGACAGCACCGTAATATTCGGCCAGATCCAGTCGTTGCTTCTGGCGGCTGGTTGCCATCACCTCGGCCCCGGCCGCGCGCGCGATCTGGACTCCGTGAATGCCCAGGCCCCCGACGCCA
Source organism: Rhodospirillales bacterium (assembly GCA_963675465.2). Taxonomy (GTDB): domain Bacteria; phylum Pseudomonadota; class Alphaproteobacteria; order Rhodospirillales; family Shumkoniaceae; genus JAHDSF01. The sequence continues at coordinate 7,849 of CAXXVY010000019.1, read as the reverse complement.
AGGATCAATACCCGCTGGCCGATTCCGACCCGGCCCTTATTGATCAGGCTGTGGTAGGTGCAGGCCACGGCGTCCGGCAGGATGGCGGCCTCCTCGAAGGGGATGGTGTCGGGCAGCGCGACCAGGTTGTTGGTCGGTACGGCGACATAATCAGCGTGGCCGCCGTCACGCTCGAATCCGATTCGCTTCATCGAAGGACACAAGTGCGTATCGCCCGCGAGGCAATGGCGGCAATGCCCGCAGGTGACGTCGATGGTCAGCACGACGCGATCACCGATTTTCCAGCCGCTGACGCCGTCGCCCAGACCGACCACCTCGCCCGCCGTTTCGTGGCCGACGACGCGCGGCAGATCGCCCAGCGGCATACGGCCCGACAAGAGGTGAATGTCGGTGCTGCACAGTCCGCTGGCACCGACCTTGACCAGCACCTCGCCGGGGCCGGGTTCGGGAACCGGTCGATCAGCCGCAGTCAGTTTTCCGCCGTAGCCGGTGATGACCACGGCGCGCATTGTGTCGGTCACGGCCCGTTACTCCTTCAAGCCGGTTGCGGCGATGCCCTGGATGAAGGCGCGCTGCAGGAAGAAGAACAGCAGGATCATCGGCAGTGTTCCGAGCACGGCGATTGCCATCAACTGATCCCACGACGTGCCGTAACTGCTCATGAACAGCGAGATGCCGAGCGGCAACGTGCGCAGGGAATCCTTAGTTATGATGATCAGGGGCCAGATGTACATATCCCAGGCCTCGCGGAAGGTGAACACCGCGAGCGCGACCAGCGCCGGCTTGCTGAGCGGCATGATGATCATCCAGAAGATGCGCAACTCCGACGCGCCGTCGATGCGGGCCGAATCGATCAGGCTCTTGGGGATGGAAAGCATGTACTGGCGCATCAGGAACACGCCGAAGCCGTCAACCAGGAAAGGTACGATCAGACCCTGATAGGTGTTCTGCCAATCGAGGTCCTTCACGATGAGGAACAACGGCACCATGGTGACTTCCAGCGGCAGCATCATCGTACTGAGGATCAGGATGAACATGATACCGCGTCCGCGGTAGTGGAACTTGGTCAGGCTGTATCCGGCGAGCGAGCAGAGCAGCAGGTTCCCCAGCGTGATCGCCACCGCGACGACGCCGCTGTTCAGAAAATAGCGGCCGAAATCCTGGGCAGCCCACGCGTTGGGGTAGGATCCCCAGTTCAAAGGATCGGGGATCCACTGGAGCGGGAAGGCGAACATGTTGTCCATCGTCCGAAGCGAAGACGAGAACATCCAATAGAACGGCAGCAGCCCGATGAAGGCGACACCGACAAGAATGAGAAAGATCAGGATGACTCCGCGGCGGCGGTAGAGGCGTTGAGCCAGCGTGCGCGGCGGCCGTTTCTTGCGGATGGGCCGGGTGACCGGATTGGTGAGGGTCATTTCGCCGGATTGGCTCACGACATTTCCTCCCTCTGCGTGAAAATGCGGACCTGGATGAACGAGAACAGCATCACGGCGACGAATAGGAAGACGCTCATCGCCGCCGCTCGGCCCATATCGAAGAACTCGAACGCCGTCTGGTAGATGAACAGTGGCAGCACGCGCGTCGCGTCGCCGGGACCGCCACTGGTCATGATCATCGGTACCGCGAACACCTTCATGGCGACGATCACGTTCATCACGATGACCAGCAACATGGTGGGTTTCAGCAGCGGCAGTGTGACGAAGCGGAAGGTCTTCCACTTTCCGGCGCCGTCGATGCGCGCGGCGTCGTAGTAGTCCGACGGGATCGCCTGCAAACCGGCCAGGAAGATGACCATGTAATAGGGAGTCGCCCGCCAGATGCCGATCAGGATCACCGCCCATAGTGCGGTGGCGCTGCTGCGCAGCCACGGAATCGGCGAGATGCCCAGGTAGTAGAGCAGCGTGTTCACCACACCGTCCTGCTGGTACATGAAGGTCCAGACCACCGCCATGACCACGGCGGGCATGACTACCGGCATGAAGGCCGACGACCGCAGCAGGTTCTTGATCCACAAGCTTCGGTTGAACAGGATGGCGAGCCCGAGCGACAGCGGAATGACCGGCACCACGCTGAATACAACGTAGGTGATCGACACCCACGCTGACTTCAGGAACAGCGGGTCCTGCATCAAGTCGATGAAATTGTCGAGGCCGACGAATTTCGGCGGATTGACGAGGTCGTAATCGGTGAGACTGAGAAAGAAGGCCTCGATCATTGGATAAAAGCGGAAGATCGCCAGAATGGCCAACGTCGGCAAAATGATCGCATAGCCAAAGATGGCCTGCTTTGAGGCGATGCCCAGCCGCAGTCTCCGTTTCGGGGCGGAACGTCTGATGGGCGTAGTGGAAGACACGGATTCCTCCTGTCGGACGGGGGCGTGCGGCGGAAAGGACCGGCGGACGAGGGGGCGATGGAAGAACCCCGCGTCCGCCGCAGATCAATGGTTACTTGTTGAACGCCTTGTCGACTTCGGCCTGGGCTTGGTCGAGGGAGGCCTTGGGATCGACGTCGTCATACACGACGCGCTCGATCGCGCGCCCGACGGCCTGGCTGATTTCGTTGGTGAACTCGGACCGGATGTACCACGATGCGGTCGACACATCCTTCATGTGCGCGTCGAAGAACGGGAAGTTCTTCGCGATGTCCGTCTTGTCCACGCCCTTGACGGGTTGGACGAACGAGACCTTCTGCAGCCATTCCTCGGGCTTGGCCAGCATGAACTTGATGAAGTCCCAAGCAACCACTTTTTCGGGGGCGGGCTTGGCGCTGTTCACGCTCCACATCCAGCCGTAGACGATGGTGTGGGGATTGGCCGGATCGACCTGGGGATAGGACACCACGGTGAAGTCGTTGCCGAGCTTCGACTTGGTGATCTGCGAGGTCGCCCACGGACCGGTCACCCACATCGCGGTGCGGCCGTCGATGAGGTCCTGGTTCGGGTTGCTGGGCGTGTTCATCGTGGTCTTCGGGTCGCCAGCGGCCTTGGTCACGTCACGCCACTTGGTCAGGGCCTTCACGGCCGCTTCGCTGTTGATGTAGGCCTTCTTGCCGTCGTCGCTCAGCAGCTTGCCGCCGAACTGTTCGACCAGCGGTTGGAACATCTGCATTTCCCAGCGCGGGCTGTGGTACGGGAAGTCGAACGCCTTGCGTTCCGTACGCGGACCGTTGACCTTTTTCAGTTTGGGACCGAGCGCGATGACGTCGTCCCAGGTCTTGGGCGCGTCCTTAACGGGGTCGAGGCCGGCTTCCGCGAACGCCTTGTTGTTGAGGAACAGGCTCATCGAGTTACCCTGGTACGGCAAGGCATAGATCTTGCTGTCGAAGGTCGCCGCAGCGAGGCCGCCCTTGGTGTAGCGTTCTGCAAACTCGTCGTAGCTCTTGGCGCCAAAGACGTCGAGATTCAACGGCTCCAGCACGCCCTTATTGTAGTAGAGTTCGTAGAATGAAGCGTCCTGGTCCATGATGTGCGGGCCGGTGCCGGTGGCCAAGCCGACTGTCAGCTTCTGGTTGATGTCGGCGGACGAGGTGACGACGGGATTGATCGTCACGTTCGGGCGAACCTGCTTGTAGGCTTCGATCCGGTCTCGCACGTACGCGGAGAACGGGCCGTATTCGTGCCACCAGATTTCGATGGTGACATCTCCGGTCGGGAATCCGGGGGGAACGTCGGCGGCGAAGGCCGACGTGCCGGCCATCACGGTAAGGGCCGCGGCGGACAGCGCCATGGCAATCGTTTGCTTAAATGTCGATTTAGTCATTGTCCGTCTCCTCTCTCTCGCTCTTATTATATCCTTGGAGGTATCTGCCCGGAGCGTTGCCGCCTTTGGGCCAAACATCGCTGAGTGATTGTCGATGCGCCGCTCGTTCCGGCGGTCGATTCATTTCTCGATTCCGTTCATCAACGACTTGCCGGTTGCAGAGTTGAACAGGTGCGCGTGCTCCACGTTAGGCTGCAGCCAGATTCTTTCTCCGGGTTTGAGTGCCATTCGCTCGCCGAACACCGCGCAAACCTGCGTGCCGCAGAATCGGCTGAAGACCAGGGTGTCGGCACCCGTGGGTTCGACGACATCGACTTCGGCGGGGATGCCGTGGTCGGAATCGGTTTGGCGCACCTGTTCCGGCCGGAAGCTATAGAAAACGGGTAGCCCATCCTCGCCCGCGGCGGCGGCGGAGATCGGCAACCGGGTGCCATCAGCCGCTTCAACCCAGGCGGACTCGTCGCTCCGGCGCAGGTGACCTTCGACGAAATTCATCGCGGGCGAGCCGATAAAGCCGGCGACGAACAGGTTCGACGGATGGTCATACAGCTCCAACGGCGAACCGATCTGTTCGATACGGCCGTCCTGGAGGACGACGATCCGATCGGCCATCGTCATGGCTTCGATCTGGTCGTGGGTGACGTAGACCGACGTCGCGTGAAGACGCTGATGCAGCGATTTGATCTCGACGCGCATCTGGACGCGCAGCTTTGCATCCAGGTTTGACAGCGGTTCGTCGAACAGAAACACCTGCGGATGACGCACGATGGCCCGGCCCATTGCCACACGCTGTCGTTGGCCGCCGGAAAGCTGTCTCGGGTATCGGTCGAGATACGGGCTGAGATTGAGAATTTCCGCCGCTTCCGACACGCGCTTCGCGATTTCGTCCTTGGTTTCGTGACGAAGCTTGAGGCTGAACGCCATGTTGTCGCGAACCGTCATATGCGGATAGAGCGCATAGTTTTGAAACACCATGGCGATGTCTCGATCCTTCGGTTCCAGATCGGTCACCACCTCGTCATCAATGACGATGTCACCGTCGGACACCTCGTCCAGACCGGCGATCAGCCGCAACAATGTCGATTTGCCGCAACCCGATGGACCGACCAGAACGAGAAACTCGCCGTCATCGACCTTGAGATCGACATCGTGCAGAACGTGCGTGGACCCGAAGGACTTGTTGACACCAAGGACCTCGATAGACGCCATTTTTCACGGATTCCCCAGGTTGTTGCAGCCGCTTATACGGCAAATTAAGTTAACTGTTAACTTTTAACTCTTGACCTTACGATTTGTCAAGGTATTCTTGATCGGTCGATTTTCAGAGCGTGGCGTCCCCGATGCATTCACCGCAGATTGTCCATACGAATCTCAGCGACAAAATCTTTGAGAACATCAAGGAACGGATCACGCGCTGGGAATTCCGTCCCGGCGACCGGCTGATCGACAGCGACATCGCCGAGCAGTACGGGGTCAGCCGCAGTCTCGTGCGCAACGCGCTGACGCTGCTGGTCAGCGAGGGTCTGGTCGAGGTTCATCGGCGGCGTTTTTATGTTGCGCACTATTCGCAGAAGGACATTCGCGACATTTTGCATCTGCGCCGCCTGTTGGAGCTTTCGGCGATCGAGGCGGCGATCCGCGGCACCACCGAAGCCGAGTTCGCCGACATCGAGGCCCAGATGGCCGAGGCCGAACGCCAGGTTGCGGCCGGGAACCTGGAGAGCTTCTACGCCCTCGACGTCGAGACCCACCGCCTGATCATCGACAAGGGCGACAACGACTACATCAAGAAGGTCTACGCCACCCTGCAGACCATCCTGCGCATCGTCATCCGGTCCGACTTCGACAAGTATCCGAAGATTTCCGAGGCGTTCGCCGAGCACAAGGTGCTCCTGGACGCCTGGAAGCGCCGGGATGCCGCCGCCGCCACGGCCGCCCTGGCCCACCATCTCGACGGCGCCGAAGAGCGCGTCATGGAGAACTTTGCCCAAAGCAACGCCGACCTGGACGCGGAGAACGCCGAGTCTCGGCCGCTCACCCTTTTGGAGAGGGAAGAATAAACGATGAAAGCACTCGTACTGACCCGCCCCGGCGAATTCGAGGTTCAGGAAGTCCCGGTGCCGAAGCCCGGCCCCCACGAAGTGCTGTGCCGCATCCGCGGCGTGGCCATCTGCGGCAGCGATCCCGAGATCATCCGCGGCGGGCTGGCCGGCATCTGGCCGCCGGCCTATCCCTTCATCCCCGGCCACGAATGGTGCGGCGAGGTGGTCGAGACCGGTGACGGCGTGCTCGACTACAAGCCCGGCGACCGGGTGGCCGGCGAGGCGCACAAGGGCTGCGGCTACTGCCGCAACTGCCTGCAGGGCCGCTATAACCTGTGCGAGAACTACGGCGTTCCGGAGACCGGCCACCGCCACTACGGTTTTGTCTCGCAGGGAGCCTACGCCCAGTACAACGTCTATTCGATCCGCGCCATCAACCACCTGCCGGACGTCATCTCGTTCCGCGAGGGGGCGCTGGTCGATACCGTCGGCGTGACCCTGCACGGCATGGAACTGACCGGCATCACCCCCGGCGGCATCGTCGCGGTGATCGGCCCCGGGCCGATCGGCATGATCGCGATGCGGTTTGCCAAGGCTCTGGGGGCGGCGCGGGTCGTCATGGTGGGCCGCGGCGCGCGTCTGGCCGCGGCGGCCACGATGGGGGCCGACGACGTGATCGACTTCGAGAAGGTGGATCCGGTGCAGGCGGTGCGCGATCTCGCGGGCGGACTTGGCGTCGACGAGGTATTCGAGTGCTCGGGCGCGCCGGGCACGTTCGATCAGGCGGTGCGCATGGTGCGCAAGGGCGGCAAGGTTTCGCTGCTGGGCGTGCCCAACGATTCGGTGCGCGAGGCGCTGCCGTTCAAATACATCGTGCACAACGAGATCGCGATCTTCGGTTCGCGGGCGAACCCGAACGTTTCGCGCAAGATCATCGGCATGATCGCCGCGGGCCGGGTGCGGGTGAAGGATCTGGTCACCCACACGTTCCCGCTGGAGGACTTCGGCGAAGCGCTTGACACCTTCGTCGGCCGCCGCGACGGCGCCCTCAAGGTGGTGATCGAGCCGAACGGGCCCGAGGCGTGATCGTCCGCGGACGCGCGGCGCGTCCGCGGCATCGAGGCGACGGCGGAAGAACGGGAAGGAACCGATGGTGACAGGGTCGCGGATTACGATTGTCGGGGCCGGCCTCATGGGGCCGGGGATCGCGGCCTCCGCCGCCCTGGCCGGCTGCGAGGTGGTGTTGTTCGACGAGATCGACGGCAAGGCCGCCAACGGCAGGGCCGCCGCGCTCGGTCACCTCCGCCAGCTGGCCGAGGGCGGGGTCGTCGAGGCGGGTGATTCCGAGCGCGCGGCGGTGCGCATCCGCGATGCCGCCGGCAGCCTGCAGGCGGCGGTCGCCGGGTCGTTCTGGGTGATCGAGGCGATCACCGAACGGCTCGAACGGAAGCAGGCGCTGTTCCGCGCCGTCGAGGCGCATGTCGGTACGGACGTGATCCTGACCAGCAACACCTCGGGTCTTCGGATCTCCGACATCGCGCGTGACCTCGCCCACCCCGAACGGGCGGCGACGACCCATTTCTGGTTTCCCGGCCATCTGGTGCCCCTGGTCGAAATCGTCATGGGGGAAAAGACGTCGGAAAGCGTCGCCGTGCGGCTTTGCGACATGCTGCGCGGCTGGGGCAAGGCGCCGGTCATCGTGCGCCGGGACCTTCCCGGCCAGCTCGCCAACCGCATTCTCCAGGCGATCATCCGCGAGGCCAGCGCGATCGTCGAGTCGGGACTTGCCAGCGCCGAGGACGTGGACACCGCGGTCAAGCTGGGCATGGGCTTGCGGTTCCCGGTCTGGGGTCCGCTGGAGCACGTCGATACGGTGGGGATCGACCTGTGCCTGTCGGTCCAGGATGCGGTCCTGCCCAGCCTGTACAGCGATCCCCGCGCGACGCCGATGTTCCGCCGTCTCGCCGAGGAAGGCCACAAGGGCGTCTCGACGGGACACGGCTTTCACGACTGGACCCGCCGCGACCATGGCGAACTCGTCGCACA
>CAXXVY010000018.1:0-85023 GCA_963675465.2 Rhodospirillales bacterium | reverse complement strand
CTCGACGATCCTCTCCAGCTTGACCGTATGCACCCAGTCGTCACCGAAGTCGTAGACGTATTGGAACGCCTTGTTCCGCTTCAGGTTCCCGAGCACGTCGGTCAACGTCGCCGTCTTTTCGGACCGCAGGCCGTCTTCCGACCAAGACGAATCGGGGGTTCCCCAGGCCGGTCCGCGGCCGACCCGGAACTCATGGAGGTGATAGTCCTGCCACCCCATCACGATCTGGATGACGCGATGCAGGTCGGGCAGCCGGATGTCGGCCGCCACCTCGATCCGGCGTACGACCTCGGGCTCCACGTCGTCGAGGCGAAGGGTCAGGCGGGCGATGTCGGGCATGGCGCGATGTTCCACGGCAGCAAGTCGTCGATCCGATTGATCGGATGATCGGCGATCCGGGTCAAGACCGCAGTGAGATAGGCCATCGGTTCGATCCCGTTGAGCTTCGCCGTCTCGATCAGCGTGTAGATCACCGCGGCGCGCCGGCCGCCGTCGTCGGAGCCCGCGAACAGCCAGTTTCTTGCGCCCCCAGGGTCAGCGAGGCGGATCGCCCGTGTCGAGCCGCGTTGTTGCTGATCTCCAGCCGCCCGTCTTCGGCGTAGCGGGTCAAACGCCGCCCACCGCCCGAGCGCGTAGCGGCTTGCCCGACAACCGCCCGAGGGCGACCTCGAACATCGCCTTAAGCCGCCCCAGTTCGGGCACGCTCTCCGATTGCCGAACCCGCAAACGGTCCTCGGGTACCGCGCCGACGATCCCGCGTTCCACGTCGAACAGACGGCCGATCCCGTCCAACGCCTCGCGCGCCAGGGGCCGAACCGTTGGCCGCGTAGACGTCGTGGATCTTGCGCCGGACATGCGCCCAGCACCCCACCTCCGTCACCGATGCCAGCTTCGCCGTCCGAGCCCTCGTACGGCTTGCCGAACCCGGCGTAGCCGTCGGCGTGCAGCGCCCCTTTGAACCCGGCCAGTTCGGCTTGCGGCCGTTCGCCCGTTGCGATCGGGGGTGTAACGGTACAAAACCGCCGCCGGCGCCGGACCCCCGTGCGGCCGTTCGTCGCGCAGACTACACCCATTGCCGGCCGGTCCGCGTCTTGCCCAGGCCCGGCGACAGAACCGGAACCCGGCGTGTCGTCGGCATGAAGCGTCCCACCCGCCAGGACGTGGCGGCCCACCGGCCTCCACCAGCGGTGCCGTCAGCGCCGCCGCCCTGCCCACCATCCCGGCCAGGACCGAGCGCGGCAGCGTTACGCCCGACCGCGCGAACATCCCCGACTGACGGTACAGCGGCTGGTGATCGCAGAACTTGGACACCAGAACATGGGCGATCAGCCGCGCCGACGCCATTCCGCGCGCGATCGGCAACCCCGGCATCGGTGCCTGCATCATCGTCTCGCACGACCGGCACGACACCGCCGGGCGGACGTGGCGGATCACCTCGAACCGCCCCGGAATATAGTCCAGGATCTCGGTCACCGTCTCGCCCACCACCCGCAGCCGGTGATCGCCGCACACCGGGCAGACGCCCTCGACCTCGTGGCGGATCTCGCGGCGCGGAAGGGACGCCGGAAAATCCCGCCGGGGACGGGAACCGATCTTCCCGCCGCGCGGCGCCGGGCCGGTGCTCTCGCTCCCATCCCCGCCGAGGCCGTTATCCCCGGCGTCCGGATCGGGGGCATCCGCCTCCAACTCTTCCAGTACCAGTTCCAACTGTTCGATCCGCTGCGACAGCCGTTCCGACGACCGCCCGAACATCCGCCGCCGCAACCGCGCCAGTTGAACCTTCAGCGTCTCGATCTCAAGTGCCTTGGTCCGCAATCCCGCCTTCGGCCGCGGCAAGTTCCGCGTCGCGAAAGGCCAAAGCTTCGGCCTGCGCGGCGATCGTCGGCGCGCAGGGCCGCAATCTCGGCAGACGGGGTGGAAGGGGCCGTGGACATGCCCCCATTATACCCGGCGAACCCCGCTCAAGCCATTGATTCCTTGTGGAAAACAACCAAAGTTAAACCCCTCGCCGGGCGCGGGCTCCGCCCGCTTGGCCGCCGCCTCAATGGCGGCTGGATATCAAGCCACCGCTTCGGGACGCCATGTCCGTCGCGGCGCGCGCCAGTCCATCCCCTCCAGCAGCATCCCCAACTGCGCCGCGCGTCAGATGCGCCGTCTCGCCGCCCTCCGCCGACGGCCAGACGAAGCGGCCCTTCTCAAGCCGCTTGTAACTCAGCTCGGAATGCAGGCGGTTCCATCGACACAGAACAGCTTGTCCGCATAACGCATCCGTTCCACCCCTTCAGTGGCCATCAACTCGTTTGTGTCGGCGAACGGTACAACCGATCGGGAAAGAGACTGTTGTTGCGGATCGACGACAGGACCCTCTGCTCCGTTCCGCCGCAATGGACGGACTTGATTGCGGAGGATCCCGAAGTCGTCATGAGCCACGGGCGCGCCCTTTTGCGGGTCGTGGATTTGCTGGAACTCGCCAATCTGGTGGCGCACCTTTCCCGGGAGCGGCGGTTTGGGGCCTCGGTCAAACGTAAGGATAAATATGCCGCATTGTAAAGCAATTGATGCCGCAAGATTGTCTATATGAGCCAATTATATCGCTATAATGGGGATTTGAAGGTGGTTTGGCTTGGATTCAACATTGACAGCACTTTGTGATGCGGCATTAATATGATTACGTTTTCTGCCCTTGCTGATCTGGAGGTCAACGTGCCGGCAACCGACGACCGCAAACGCCCGAAGGCCGTTCTTCTCCGCGAAGAGGGCACGCTGAATCCAGCCCCCGAGAAGGTCCGCGATCCGAAGTTTCGGGAAGGTGACTTTTTTGATCCGCGCGATGCCGTCCAGGTCAAGTACGAGATGCTTCGGCGCGTCTCTGTCGACAGGGCTTCGGTGACTGATGCTTCAGACGAGTACGGTGTGTCGCGGCCGACCTACTATCAAGCCAAGGCGGATTTCGAGGAAGCGGGCATCGCGGGGCTGGCGCCCAAGAAGCGTGGCCCCCACGGGCCCCACAAAATCCAGAGCGAGGTGTTGGCGTTTCTCAGAACACAGATTGTTCCGGGTGAGCCGATCCGCGCACGCGAACTGGCGAGATTGGTACGGGAAGAGTTCGGCCTCGATGTACATCCAAGAACGATCGAGCGCGCCGTCAGTGGAAAAAAAACTTCGCGATAGCGCCGGGGGTGATCGAGGAATCTTCGGCCGAAGCGTCCAGCATTGTCGCCCAGTACGAAGCCCTGCGCATGGCCATGCTCGGCGAGGCCCTGTTCCCCGAGACCCGCAGCGGACTGATGTTCTTTCTGCGGCAAGGCATGTGGGGGTGGGCGCGCGCCGCCTTGGCTGGCGCAAGTGTCAGGCGGGAGCCGATTCTGGCGCCGCGCTCTCGTCCGGGCGAACTCCGCCAGCATAGCGCCATCGTTTACGTCTTCGCGGCAATGGCAACCAAGGTCGATAACCGGAGAATGCCATGAACGAATCTCTCAAAGTCCAGCCTCATCACCTTGAGCGAGGGGCTTACCTGTACATCCGGCAGTCGTCGATGCGCCAAGTCATCGAGAACGTCGAGAGCACGAAGCGGCAGTATGCGCTTCGTGGTCGCGCGACAGCACTCGGTTGGCGCGACGACCAGATCATCGTCATCGACACCGATCAAGGCGAGTCCGGGGCATCGGCGTCTTGGCGTGGGGGCTTCCAGCGCCTGGTGACCGATGTCGGCATGGGGCACGCGGGCATCGTCATGGGGCTCGAGGTATCCCGCCTGGCGCGGAACAACGCCGACTGGCACCGATTGCTGGAAATCTGCGCTCTCGCCGACACCCTGATCCTCGACGAGGACGGGGTGTACGATCCCGCCAGCTTCAACGACCGGCTCTTGCTCGGCCTCAAGGGAACCATGAGCGAGGCCGAACTCCATGTCATCAAAGCCCGGTTGCGCGGCGGAATCCTGAACAAGGTGCGGCGAGGAGAGTATCGCTGCGTGCTTCCCACCGGCCTTGTCTATGATGACGCCGGCGATGTGGTGCTCGATCCCGACGCGCAGATCAGGGAGACGATTGCCCACTTCTTCGAGACGTTCTCGCGGGTGGGGTCCGCGTGCCAGACGGTCAAGGCGTTCCGCAACGAAGGCCTGCTCTTCCCCTCCCGCCTCCGCAACAGCGCGCAGACGATATTCCGGCCGCTGACAGCATCGACTGCGATCCGCACGTTGAACAACCCGCGTTATGCCGGCGCCTACGCCTACGGGCGGCGGCAGTATCGACGCGCCGCCGACGGGAAGAAGATACTGCGGAACCGCGAATGCAACGACTGGCTTGCTTGCATTCCGGACGCTCATCCCGGCTACATCACCTGGGAGCAGTTCCAGGAAAACCTCACGACGCTCAAATCCAATGGCCGCGGATACGGACTGGCACGAGCGTCGCCGCCGCGAGAGGGGACGGCTCTGTTGCAGGGTCGCGCCGTGTGTGGGCGATGCGGCCGACACTTCGGCGTCCGCTATGCTGCCCGGCGCGGCAAGCTTGAGGCATGGTATGTCTGCGATCGCGCCCACAGTGGTCTCGGCGAACCGCACTGCCAGTCGATTGCAGGCGTGCCGATCGACAAAGCGGTCGGCGAACTGGTCGCGGAGAAGATGACGCCCGCCGCGGTCGAATTGGCCATCGAGATCCGACGAGAGATCGAAGCTCGGTACGAAGAGGCCGATCGGTTGCGCTGTCGCGCCATCGAACGCGCTCAAATCGACGCGGACCTCGCGCAACGACGATACATGCTGGTTGACCCGGGCAATCGCCTCGTCGCCGACACCCTTGAAGGCGAATGGAACGACAGACTTCGTGCTTTGGCCACGGCACAGGAGGAAAGGAAACGCGCTCGACGGGAGGACCAGCTCGTCCTCGACGATGCCATTCGTGATCGGCTTGTCGCCATGACGACGGACTTCAAGGCGCTCTGGCAGGATCCGAGCCTGCCAAACCGCGAGCGCAAGCGATTGCTTGCCTATATTATCGAGGATGTGACGCTCATCAAACTTCCGGCCGAAGGAACGACCCGGGTCCATGTCCGATTCAAGGGCGGCAAGACCGAGACTCTCACGACGATGAATCCCAAGTCCTCGGCGCAGCAGGTCAAGACCCAGCGTAAGGTTGTCGAGCTCGTCGACAGCCTCCTCGACAATCACATTTATCCCGAGATCGCCGACATCCTGAACGAACGAGGATTCCGTCCCGGCGGTTCCGCCCGTCGGGGAAAGGCCGATGCTCGGTTCAACGAGTTGCGCGTCGCCTATATCGCCCACGAATACGGCCTTCGTTCCCGCTATGACCGCCTCCGGGAACGAGGAATGTTGACGAGACAGGAAGCGGCGGTGCGTCTCGGCATCTGCGAAAGCACGCTGATCCGCTGGGTGGAGCACGGCCTTGTCGCGAGGCACGCCTATAATGCTCACGCCTACTTGTATGGGCTGCCCGGATCAAACCCGCCGGTCAAACATTGCAGTCGGTGGGATCGGCTTGTCGACCGGGCCGCGGCAATCCATTCGGCCACGGAATCGAATCAAGATTCCAATATCGAAACGGAGGAGATGCAGTATGAAGCCAGGTAGTTGGCAAATAGGCAGAACCCCTGGCCATCCCAGTACAGCACCTTCACCAGGTCGCCCCGCCGACCCCGGAATACGAACAGGTGGCCGGAAAACGGGTCGTGGCGCAAAACCTCCTGGACAAGGACCGACAGACCCCGCATCCCCTTGCGCATGTCCGTCCGCCCCAGCGCCAGATAAACCCGGACCCCGCCGGGAACCGATATCATGCCCCGTCCACCGCCGAAACGAAACGGCGGAGGCGCGACGGCGAAATCCCCTCCCGCACCACCAAGCGGCGGCCGTTGGTCAGAACGATCTCGACCGTTTCCTCGACCGACGCCGCCGCCGGAGAAGCCTTGCGATCCGGCGCGATCGGCGGCGCATCCTCGGAAATCGTCACCGGAACAAGCGCCGGGGATGGCGCTTCCGGCTTCCAACGGCGAACCCAGCGCCCCAGCACGCTCGGATGAACGCCGTGGCGCCGCGCCACCGCCGATATCGTCACACCGTCCGCGGAAACCTCCGACACCAGACGCCGCTTCTCCGCCTCCGTCCAGCGACGACGCACGGCAATCTCCCCGCAACTACCTTCGTCGGCCATAAGCAACCCCGCCTCAACAAAAACGCGCAATATGCACGCGCCATTCAGGCCGACCGCACAGCCCCAGACAAGGCAGTCGTCAGTGGACGCTTACCCGCGAAATATCAGTCCTTCGCGATCCTTGCCGCTTGCGACAGGTAATCCATTACCGTATCCACGTCGGTCGTCGCGAGGTCGATCGGCGGTTCGGATCCGACCTGGAGCGTTGCCCCGCCTTTGGTGTCACGAGCGGCGTTCAAGAGGGCTTTGACCCGGTCGGCGCGTTTCTTGCGATCGATAAGGTTGAGCGTGGACTCGATCGCGCCGGGGATGGAAATCATCAGTGTCGCGGCGGAAACGGCCAAGGACGCGGCAGCAATAACGAGCGCCGGATCTCGGCTGGCGGAGGTATCGCCCTCTGGCGCGGATGTTTTGCGCGGTTCGACGCCGCCCACATCGCGCAGGAGGTCGGACGCGGCGCCTTCCAGAATGTCGACGGCATCGCCGGACAGGTGGATCTCGATGGTCATCGCTGGTCCTCGTTCGGTTCCGATTTGGCCTGGTGGTCGCGGATGGTCTGTTGGAGGGCGCGCACCTGTTCAGCCATGTCGGGGTTTTGGAGCTTGTCGAAGGCGGCGGCCGACTGGTCGAGAACGCCGAGGGCCTCGGCGAAATATCCGCCTCCTGCGAGCACTTGCCCCAGAAGGGCGCCAACCATGCCGATACCGTCTGCGCGTTGAAGCTTGACGTTGATGGCGAAGCTTTCGGTGAGTTCGTCATGGATGGTCTGGGCTTCCCCGTCCTGAAGGCCTCCCCTTTGTATACGAATCCGCGCGCATGAAAACAGAGCGTGGGCGATGGCGCTCGCATCGTTCATGCTCCGCGCGATCGGCAACCTCTCCTCCACATGGATGCGCAGGGCCTCGTCGGTCTCGCCCCGGCCTTCGAGGATGCCCACCGCTGCAATGGGTGGGGCGCGGCGGCATTGTTCAACTCGCCATCGGCGCGGTCGACGTGGCGCTGTGGGACATCAAGGCCAAGGCGGCGGGCCAACCGCTCTGGCAACTGCTGGGCGGGGGCGAGAAGAAGGTCCTGGCCTACAACACCGACGGCGGGTGGTTGAACTGGCCTATGGAAACCTTGATCGCGGATTGTCGCCGGTGCGTCGAAGAGCAGGGCTTCAAAGGCGTGAAACTCAAAGTCGGAAGCCCGTCCATGGGGCGCGACGTCGAACGGGTCGCAGCCGTTCGCAAGGCGGTCGGTCCCGACACCATGGTGGCTGTGGACGCCAACGGCCGGATGGATTTGCCCTCGGCCAAGATGTTCGGTCGCCATCTGGCGGACTACGACGTGCTGTGGTTCGAGGAACCGCTCTGGTACGACGACATCGAAAGTCACCGCCGACTGGCCGAAAGCATTTCGACGCCGATCGCGCTCGGCGAACAGCTCTACTTGGTCGAAAACTTTACCGCCTTCATGGATCGCGGCGCCTTGCACTACGCGCAACCCGACGTCGCGCGCATGGGCGGTATCACGCCTTGGCTACAAGCGGCCGACTTGGCGCTGGCAAGGGGGGTGCCGGTGGTGGCCCATGTCGGCGACATGATGCAGATGCACCTGCAGGTCTCGATCGCTCACCAGGCGTGTCGGATGCTCGAATACATTCCGTGGCTCAGGGAGTGCTTCACCGAACCGGCGACGGTGCGCGACGGCTACTTCGAGATTCCGCGCGATCCGGGTACGGGTACCACGCTGCGCCCGGACGCCTTCGAACGTTTCGGGGTCAAATGACCGGGACACAACGTTTGTCTTGGTCAAGCTATCGGAATAGATCAAGGGGAATTTACAACTAGGCACATGGGCGAAGGCTGCATGTGCCGAGTGCCCCTCTTCCGCATACGCCACACCCCGCTGGCGCGGGTCCTCCGTATAGGGTTTGCCCATGATCCGCGCCAAGGAAAGTGAATCACAAGTCGATCCCTCGCGAAATCCCCAACCGTTCATATCAAACGCAAATCGCTTTGGTGGGCCGTCGATCGATCACTGACCGCCCAAAAAGGTCAAATCAGCCCCAAACCCCGACGAAAATCAATGTGGGCAAGAAGTCCGCTTTCGGATCAGACCTTATCAAGGTAAATGCGATCCCCCGGTCGCGAACAGATTCGCTCCCGTGATGAAAGCCCCTGCGTCCGAACACAGCAGCAGTGCCGCCCCGACCATTTCGTCGGATGTCGCGGCGCGTTTCATCCAGTTCAGGGTGGTCAGGAATTCCGCCCAAGCTTTCGGGTCGGCGTCGCGGCGCGCGGCATGACGATCCGTGTCGACCATGCCCGGTGCGAAGGTGTTTAGCGTCACCCCGAAAGGCGCGTAATCCTTGGCAAGACACGTCATCAGATTGTGTTGGGCGGCTTTCGTCGCGGCATAGACGGCGAGACGGGACATCGGCTGGGCCTGATGGCTGGAACCGATGTTGAGCACACGGCCCCATCGCCGTTCCTTCATCGTCGGTAACGCCAATTGCAACAGATCGAACGTGGATTTCAGGTTCACGTCGATCTGGCGGTGGAACTGTTCGTCCGTGATCGATTCGAACGGCGTCACGTATTGGATCGAGGCGTTGACCACCAGGACATCAACACGGCCGAGCGCCGCCTCGACCGTCTTGAACATCCGCTTCGGCGCGCCGGGTTCGCCCAGGTCCGCCTTGGCGGTGATCGCGCGCACGCCCAGGTTACGCGCGAGTTCCGCGACTTCGTTGGCACCGGCGTCGTTGCCGGCGTAGTTGATCGCGACATCGGCGCCGTGTTCGGCGAATCCCAGTGCGATGGCGCGACCGATGCTGCGGCTGGCACCCGTCACCAGCGCGGCCCGCCCCTTCATGGAAAAGCGGTCGTCCATGATCGTCCCTCCGGCTACAGGCGCGGCGTGAACCGCCCGTTCAATTCTCCGAACGCGCCAAGACCCTCGATCATCCTCTCGACCGAGGCGATGCCGAATTCGGTTGCGTTCAACGCGGGGGCTCTTAGCCGGTCGTTGGCCAGCCCCATCCGCTTGGCGGTAACGTACTTGCCGTAGGTCAGCGTCGCCGTTACCGTCTGGCTGAAGAAGACGATGACCGGCAAGACCTCCTTGTAGAGACGGTCGGCTTCCGCGATCGCCTCCGGCGTGCCGATCGCGAACAGCCGGTAGATTTCCACGTGAACGTCGAAGATGTCGGGGGCCGGAATGCAGCCGGAACAGCCGCTGTGGAGCGTGGTCATCAATTCCAGTCCGCCGCGTCCGGAGAAGAAATCGTAGCCGTCGCCGACCACCTCGCGAAGCCGGGCGACGCTTTCCGCCGGACCTTCCGCTTTGAGGATCTGGATGTTTTCGTGGTTGCGCAGGAGCGTGGTCAACCCGGTGTTGGAAAGCGAGATATCCAGGTTGAACGGATTGTTCTGGATCGCGACCGGCAATTCGCACCGATCGGCGATGTCACCGAAGAAGCGGACGTATTCGCCTTCCGCGAGCCCCTTGACGGCGGGCGGTTGCAGGATCACCCAGTCGGCACCGGCTTCCTTCGCGGCCTTGGCGAACGCGACCTGTCCGGGGATGGAGGGTTCCACGCAGGTGACGGCGTAGGGCACGCGTCCGGCCAGGTCCTCGCCCACCCAATCGACGATCCGTCGTCGTTCGTTGACGTCGAGCTTGTTGACCTCGGTGACGATGCCGAGAACAACGATCCCCTGTGCCCCCGCCTTCAGGCAGGCTTCGACCTGAAGCCGCATGGCGTCGCGGTCGAGGTTTCCGTCCGTGTCGAAGAAGCTGTAAAGGATCGGGTAAATTCCGGAATACCGCTTGGACCGACTCATTTCACGCGACTCCCATTACGCCCGCAGGACCATTTCGAAGACTTCTTCCGTCGGCTCCGTGCCGAGACCGGGGCCATCGGGCAAATGGAAGTAACCTTCGCTACAGGACATGGTCGTTTTCAGATACTTCAGGTTCTTGTCGAAGATGGAATGCTGGTATTCCTGCAGGGGCGTGTTGGGCAGCGCCGCGGCGCAGTGCAGACTGGCGGCCTGCTGGATGCCGAGGCCCATGGTTGCGTGGGGCATGACCTTGCAATGGAATGCGGCCGCCATGCGGCAGATGTTCATGAATTCGGTGATTCCGATATGGGCGACGTCGGGTTGGATCACCGTCATGCAACGATGCACGAAGCGCGGGCGATATTCGTAGCGGGTGCGCAGTTCCTCTCCGATCGCCACCGGCACCGCGACCGCGGCCGACACGTGGGCCTGTCCTTCCAGGTCCTCGGAATTGCAGGGTGCTTCGGCGATCGCCAGGTCGAAGCGATCCATGGCGTTGATCAGTTTGATCGCCTCGTGCGCGGTGTTGCGCCAATGCATGTCGCAGAGGATTTGGACATCTGGACCGACGGCAGTTCGCAGGGCCTCGATCTCCTTGACCTCGCCTTCGAACGACATCGCGGCCGCGAACTTCAACGCCTTGAAGCCCTTCGAGACCCATTCCTGAGCGAATTCGGCGCGTTCCGGCAGCGTCGGCTTGGGCAGGCCCGAAACGTAGCACGGCAGGACACTTTCGCGGATGCCGCCCAGCAGCTTGGCGACCGGTTGCCCGGCGAGCTTGCCCTTGAGATCCCAAAGCGCGATATCCACGCCCGCGAGCGAGTCCACGTAGTAGCCGCCGAAGAATCCGCGCACCCGCATCAGGTCGTAGAGGTCCTCGTAGATGACCGATACGTCGTGCGGATCGCGGCCGATGATGACCGGGCCGAGGATGTCGTTGATCAGGTGAACGTTGGCCAGCGGGCCGATAATTCCGTAGGCTTCGCCCCAGCCGACGGCCCCGTCGCGGCTCGTGATCTTGACGATGACGCTTTGATCGGTGACCGGATAGATGGATTTGTTGCGGGTTCGGACGAAGTAGCCCTTGTCATTAACCCCGGCCCCCTTTTCCAGCGCGCCGAGATAGGGGACGTCGCGCGGAACGCGGATGGCGAAGGCTTCTACTTTTTCGATAACGTCGACCATGGTCGGGTTCCTTCCTGGAATTCTCGTACGGTTCGATTACGATCTCTCGTTCCCGTGAACGCCGAGCGGTGGGCTCAGCAGATCCCGGATTTCGTCGAGCATGACGTTCATTTCGGCGATGTCGCCCGCGTCCAGGTGCGGCCCCGGCGCACGCACGAGTGTCGATCCGATCAGGCCTCGGCGGCGCAGCACTTCCTTGGTCATCGCCATGCGGAACACGGCCTGGAAGCTCAGCAACGGTAGCGAACGGTTGAACAGGTCGCGGGCCCGGCGATGGTCCCCGGCGCGGTAGGCACGCACCATAGCGACGTGGATTTCCGTCAGTTCGCACGCCGGCATGGTGCCGATGGCGCCGCGATTGAGTTCATCCAGGATGTAGCGTCCGCCGGCCCCGCCGAGTACGCCGTCCAGGCTGTCGGGCCTGGACGCCAGCAGCCGCGCGATACGCTGGCCGCACGGCATGGTCTCTTCCTTGACGTAGCGAATGGCAGGTATCGCGGTGACCACCGCGATCACGGTTTCGACGTCGAGCCCGGCGCCGAACGGTTTGGGCGCGTTTTGCAGCATCAGGGGAACCGAGGTCGCGGACCCGATTTCGGCATAAAAGTTCGTCAAGGCGGCGACGTCGTCGCCGATCGCGGCCGGCGCCATGACCATCGCCGCGGCGGCCTTGAAAGGCGCGCCCGCTTCGGCGAAAGCGGCGCAGGCTTCGGGGGTTGCCGCGCTCGCCCCGACCACGATCGGCACTCGCCCGGCCACGGATTCGCCGAACAAACGGGTCAGTTCCCCGCGTTCTTCGGTCGATAGGGCGGTCGCTTCGCTCGCCATGCCGGGAAACACCGCGCCGTCCGCGCCGCTGGCGACGACGTACTCGATGATCCGCCGCAGGCCGTCGTGGTCGGGGGTGCCGTCGGCATGGAAGGGGGTGGCGACAACGGGGAATACGCCACGAAGGGGGGATGAAGTCATATCGGCTCCGAGTATCACGACTTCACGGCACCGGCCGTGACGCCCTGGATGAAGTAACGTTGAAGGAAGGCGAACACGACGATGACCGGCGCCGCAGCGAGGATCGACGCGGCCATCGCGCCCCCCCAGTCGGAATTGGTTTCGTTGAGGTAGGTAAGCAGCAGTCCGGGACCGATGGTTCGCTTGTCGGTCGACGTGATCAGGGTCAGGGAATAAAGCAGGTCGTTCCAGGCCCACATGAATCCGTAGAGCAGCACCGTGACCACCGCCGGGATGGAGATCGGCAGGATGATCGTATGCAGGATGCGAAGCTCTCCGGCGCCATCGGCGCGCGCCGCCTCGATCAGGTCGTCCGGTATCTGCGAGAAATAGGAATACAGCATGTAGGTCGACACCGGCAGGGCGAAGACGATGTAGGAAATCGTCAATCCCAGGCGGGTGTCGAGCAATCCCCATGCATTGAGCATGGGATAAAGGCTGATCAAGAGCACCCCGAACGGAAACATCTGCGCCGACAGCATGAACAGCATGGTCGGTTTGCGCCCGCGGTAGCGGAACTTGGCAAAGCTGTATCCCGCATAAACGGCGAGCGCGGTGTTGAGCAAGGTCGCCGAAATCGCCGTGATGGCGCTGTTCTTCAAGAACAAGGGCAACCGTCCCGAGGTCAGTGCCACGATGTAATGGTCGAGCACCGGCGATTCGGGAAACGCGGTCGGGATGATGCGATAGAGTTCCGCATCCGGTTTGAACGAAGTCGCGATCAGCCAATAGATCGGAAAGAACAGAAAGACCATCATCAGCACGAGGGCACCGAAGAAGACGATCTTGGCGTGGGTGGTGCGCAGGTCGAACATGCAGCGGCCTCCCTTACTTGAACAGCGCGCGAAGGTAGAAGTAGGCGGCGGGTAGCAGGGTCAGGATCCACAGCACGCCGATGGCGCTGGCCAGCCCGATATCCCAGTTCTCGAACGCCTGGCGGTAGACCTCGATCGACAGTACCGTGGTCGCCCGCACCGGGCCGCCGCTGGTCAACGCGTAGATGACGTCGAACTGCTGTAAATTGCCGATTGCGCCCAATACCAGAATGACCAGAACCACGGGGCGCAGGTGCGGCCAAGTGACGTCGCGGAACACCTGCCAATTGTTGGCTCCGTCCACCCGCGAGGCGTCGAGAAGGTCGTTTGACAGGCTCTGCAACCCCGCCAGGAAGAACGACATGAACAAGGGAATCGACAGCCATGTCTTGGCGAGGATGATGGCCAGCATGGCGCCCGCCGAACTTGTCAGCCACGGCACCGGCTCGTCGATCACGCCCGCGCCGACCAGAACCGCGTTGAGAACGCCGTAGCGGCCGTTGAGGATCCACCCCCACAGGAAGGCGACCACTGTGCTCGGCAGCACCCAGGGTAGCAGCGAGGCCGACCGGATCACGGTGCGGAAGCGGAAATTCTGGTGCATCAGCAACGCCCAGCCGAGGCCGAGAACGAAGGTCAACGCGGTGGTGCCGACCACGAAGACCACGGTCGTCACCCAGGCGCCGGTGATGGTGGGCTCCGAGAAAGCGCGGATGAAATTCTCCATCCCCACGAACAACGGTTCGGGCGTGTACAGCGTGAATTCGAACAGCGACAGCCGCAGCGCGTTGAGGAACGGATACAGGATGACGACGCCGAACGCCACCAGCGCGGGAACCGCCAGAATCATGCCGGTACGGCGTTCCGCCGCCTTGAGTCCGCCGTGCCGCAACATTCGCGAAACGGAAAAGCCCCCTGTTTGAAATGTCGTGCTCATGGCCGTCGTGTCCCCTTGGCGCCTCGGGAAAAGAGGGGGAGGACTTCCGTTCGGGAAGTCCTCCCTGTTCGGGCGGTGTTATTTGTTCTTCGCCATCAACGGTTCGAGCCGCTTCTGCATGGCGGCGACGGCGTCCTGGGCGGACTTCTGGCCGAGCATGGCGGACTGCACTTCCTCGCCGATGACCGTGGTCATGTCGGCGGTGTTCGGCCATCCTTCGAGTTCGTTGCGGATGGCGGTCTGGGCGTATTTGGCCCAGGCCGAAGCGTAGGAATCGTTCTTCACCTGGTCGGCGTTCAAGGCTTCGATGGAGACCGGGAACAGTCCGACCTGCTGGAAGTAGGCGTGCTGGGTCTCGTTGGTCATGGTCAGGTGCTGGATGAACTTCGCGGCGGCGCCGTCCTTGGTGGGAACCTTGCCGTCTTTCTTGAAGGCGACCAGCAGATGGCCCCACTGGACCGATCGCGGCGGCTGTCCGGTCTTGACAACCGGGGTGCCGACCGGCAGGACGTTGGCGTCATAGGCCTCGCCCTGGCCCGAGAACTTGCGGGCGAACCCCTTGGCCAAAGGCGCGTCGAAGTAGAACACGCTTTCTTCCTGGCCGAACAATCGGCGCGAATCAGGCCGATCGATGTCCTTGGCCGCCAGACCCCGGTCGATGAGGTCGACCATGAACTGAAGGGCCTTGACCGACGCGTCGGAGTCGACGACCACGGTGTTGGCGTCATCGAACAGTTCGCCGCCGAAGGTCCACAGCCAGATCTGGAAGTCGAGAATGATGCCGTTGTTGTTCTTGGTGACCATGGTGTAGGGCACCGAATTCGGCTTGGCTTTCTTGACCGCTTTCAACAGTTCGACGAAGCCGTCGATGGTCTGCGGAAATTCCGTGTAACCGGCGGCTTCCATCACCTTCTTGTTGGCGACGGGGCCCACCGAACCGGCCACCCACGGAATGCCGAACTGCTTGTCGCCGACGCGACCGAGTTCCAACGTGCCCGGCGCAATCTGCGATTCCAGGTAGTCCTTGCCGAAAACGTCGTTCCAATCGACGATTTGGGGCAGTCGGGCAAAGGTCGGTAACCAGCGGGCCTGCAACTGCACGACGTCCGGCACCTGGTTGGCGCGAATCTTGAGGAACAGGTTCTTCTGCATATCCGACCAGGCATAGCCGAGCCACTTGACCTCGACCCCGGTCTTCGCCTTGAAGCCATCCATCATCCCGAAGATGACGTCGTGGCTGGCGTTTTCCTCGGCACTCCAGCCCATGAAATCGATGGTTTCGGCTTTTGCGCCACATACGGCGCCCGCCATCAGGGCGGCACCCGTTAACGCGCCGGCCAATCGGCCGAATTTGAACGGAGACATTTCCAATCCCTTTCCAAATGTTGCATCGGTATCTTGACACACCGCCGTGTTTGTTCTATATCGTGGAACACGGTTCTATTAAGTGGACCAGCGTAATCGAACCGACCGGTGGCGTCAACGACTCGCGCGTTGAAAACGCCCCGGCGACCGTACTTGCGTCGCTACATCACCCCCGCATCGACGACGAACGTCTGGGCCGTGCACATGCGGCTCTCGTCGGAAGCCAGCCACAGAACCATCGCCGCGACATCGTCCGGTTGGACGATCTCCTTCAGACACTGGCGTTCCCGGACCACGGCGAGATGCCGCGGATCGCCCCAGATCTCTGCCTGCCGTTCGGTCCAGACCCAACCCGGGGCCACGCAGTTGACCCGGATTCCATGCGGCCCCAGTTCGCGTGCGAGCCCCTTGGTCAAACCGTGGATGCCCGCCTTCGCGGTTACATAGGCCAGGACGCCCGCGCTGTTCTTCATCCAGGCGATCGACCCCATGTTGACGATCGCTCCCGTCCCGGCGGCGATCATGTCCGTTGCGACCGCGCGGGCGAGCAGAAACTGGGGGCGGAGATTGACCGCCATCAGCGAATCCCAGTCCGCCGCCGTCGTTTCGTCCAGCGACGCACGCCGGTCCCGCGCCGCGTTGTTGACCAACACCGATATCGGGCCCATCGCTTGTCGAACGCGGTCGATCGCATCGGCGATCTCGGCTTCGTTGCGTAAATCGCAGCGCAGATACAGGGGTGTCGGACCGGCACCCGCCGCGTCCTTGATCGTTCGCGCGGCGCCGTTTTCGTCGATATCGAGGAAAGCGACCCGCGCGGTCTGCGCGGCGAAGCGCCGCACCATCGCCGCGCCGATTCCCGCCGACCCGCCGCTGATGACGACGGCGCGGTTCTCGAGGTCCGGATAGACGGCGGTTTGCCTCACCATGATGCCCCCCGTTCCGACCCGTTACACCAGACGCGGAAACGCCCGCTCGCCGTCGTCGAACAGGTGGCAGACGACGCTTTCCATGCCGACGCGCAACGGATCGCCCGCCTTGACTCGGCTGTCGCCCGTCGTCCGCACCATGATGCGGTTTTCCTGGCCGTCGACCTCCATGTGGGCGAGCGTGTCGCCGCCCAGGTGTTCGACGACGATCACCCGCCCGGTGATTTCGGAATCGCCGCCTCCGCCCTCGATCAAGTGTTCCGGCCGCACGCCGAGTACCACCTTCGCCCCGGTTGACGCCGACCCCGCGTTGGCGGGTACGGTCACCGAGGCGCCTCCGGGCAGGGACACGACCGCGCGCGTGCCGTTGATTTCGGTCAACGTAGCGTCGAGGAAGTTCATCTTGGGCGAACCGATGAAACCGGCGACGAAGCGGTTTTCGGGGTGGTGATAAATTTCCAGGGGCGATCCCACCTGTTCGACCCGGCCGTCGCGTAGTACCACGATGCGGTCGGCCATGGTCATGGCTTCCGTCTGATCGTGGGTGACGTAGACCATGGTCGCATTGAGGTCGGCTCTCAGTTTGGCGATTTCGACCCGCATTTCGACCCGCAGCGCGGCGTCCAGGTTCGAAAGCGGTTCGTCGAACAGAAACACGCGGGGCTCCCGCACGATGGCGCGGCCGATGGCGACGCGCTGGCGCTGCCCGCCCGAAAGAGCGCGCGGCTTGCGGTCCAGATAGTCGCGGATCTTCAGGATGCCGGCGGCGGCGTCCACCCGCCGACGGATCTCGTCGGCCGGATATTTCGCGAGCCTCAAGGCGTATCCCATGTTCTGTGCCACGGTCATGTGGGGATAGAGGGCGTAGGACTGGAACACCATGGCGATGCCGCGTTTGGCCGGCGGCACGTCGTTGACCCGCTCGCCGTCGATGGTCATCTCGCCCGACGTGATTTCGTCCAGTCCGCAAATCAGGCGCAGCAGGGTCGACTTTCCGCACCCGGACGGGCCGACGAACACCGTGAATTCATGGTCCCGAATATCCAGGTCGATATGGTGAAGGACCTCCAGGTCCCCGAAACTTTTGCACACGTCCTTCAAAACGATCGTCGACATGGGAATGTCTCCTCCGGGAGATTTTCTTGGTGTTTCAGCCGGCGTATTCGGGTTCCGGCAACCCGCGAACGCCGGCATCCAGCGCGAATACCGAACCCGAAAGCGGTGCTTCCGCCAGCCGTTGCGCGGACAACCGGATGCGGGCCGTGGTGATGTAGAGAATATCCAGGTTCGCGCCGCCGAAACTACAGCTCGTCGGCCGGGGAACCGGCAGGTTGATGACGCGTTCGACCTTGCCTTGCGGGTCGTAGCGGGTGATGCACCAGCCGTCCCAGTTGGCGCTCCACACGAAGCCTTGGCTGTCCACCGTCAGGCCGTCGGGCACTCCCGCCGCGTCGGGGACCAGGACGAAGAGGCGGCGGTTCTCGACGGTGCCGGTGGTGGCGTCGAAATCGTAGACGAAAATCCGCCGCGACTTCGATTCCGTGAAGTACATCAAGCGCCCGTCGACGCTCCAGCCCAAGCCGTTGCTGACATGAAATCCCGTGTCCATGGTGTGCACGGTGCCGTCGGCGTCGAGCCGGTACAGGCCGCCGCTCGGGGCGCTCGCGTCCAACCGCATGGTCCCTGCCCAGAATCGCCCGCGGCGATCGCATTTGCCGTCGTTGAAGCGGTTTTCCTGCAGGTGGGCTTCGGGATCGGCGATCGGGGTCAACGCACCGGTGTCGAAATCGAGTGCCTGAAAGCCGTGCTGGGTGGCGGCAACCAGGCCTCCGCGCGTGCGCGTCACCACGGCCCCGACCGGCTCCGACGTGCGAACGGTCGTGTTCTCGCCGGTCGAAACATTCAGGCGGTGGACGGACGGTGCCAGGATGTCGACCCAATAAAGCGCTTGATCGCGGCACGACCAATGCGGACCTTCGCCCAGAAAGGCGCTGGAGGGCAGAACGCATGCGATGTCCGCGCGGTCGGGACCGAGAGGCTTGGGGCCGGTCGAAATCGTCACGGCGGATTCTCCAACGTTGCCGGATACTCGGCGGCAGGCCTCGATCAGGTCGCGACCGAGGATGTGAATCTTTTCGAGATCGAGCCGATAGGCGGGGCCGGAAATGCTCATCGCGGCGATCGGGCGGTTGCGGGCGTCCAGGATCGGCGCGGCTACCGAACGGACGCCGACCACCTGTTCCTCGTCGTCGATCAGGTAGCCGCGTGCCTTGCCCAGATCCAACTGCGCTTTCAGCGCCGCGGCGTCGGTCAACGAATTGGGGGTGAGTTGGCGGTAGTCGATCCGGCGCAGCACCTCGGCCTGCTTGGCGGGTTCCAGGAAGGCCAGGATCGCCTTGCCGGTGCCGCTGCAGTAGGCGGGGCCGCGCGTACCGACCGAATAGCGCAAGGCGATCGCGTTGGGGGATTCCTTCTGCTCGATATAGACGACTTCCGAGCCTTCGAGGACCGCGAGGCGGGAAGTTTCTTCCGCCTCGTAGGCCAGCCGAACCAGTTCCGGCTCCGCGGCGCCGCGGATGTCGAAATCCTCCCACACCTTGTGAGCCAGTTCGAAAAGCCGGGTGCCCAGCCGGTAGGTCTGGCCCGAATCGTCGAACCGGATCAGGCGGTATTCGATCAGCGCCGCCAGAATGCGATGCAGCGTTCCCTTCGGCAGACCGGTGATCACGGACAGTTCGGAAAACCGTAGCGGCGTGACGGCATCGCCGACGGCGTTCAGCACCATCAGCCCTTTTCCCAACGCCTGCGCGCCGCGAATGGTTTTGGAAGGCGATTCGTCGGGCATGTCGGACGTGTTTCCTCTTGTTGCTGACGCGTTTTTGTTTTAACATATGAACCAGTGGTCCAAAATGTGGAACACACAATAACGCCGTCGGCGCCAAATGTCAAGAGGACGGGCGACCGACTTCGACGGAGGAACCGTTCCATGCGCATCGCCGGCATCCGCCATTGGCTGGTCCATGTTCCTTTCGACGTCCCCATCGCCTGGGGTTCGGGTAAACGCACGGGTCCCACCCGCCTGATCGTCGAGGTGGAAACGGAGAGCGGCGTCAAGGGATACGGGGAAACGATCTGTCTGCTCGATTTCATCGAACCGGTTTTTCGTCGGGTGGTCGCGCCTTTGGCGATGGGCCGCTCGGTAGCGGATGCCGAAGGCTTGCATCGGCACGTCATGGGCGCGGGCTATTATCACCACAAGCGGGCGGCGGTGATGGCCGCCTCCGCCGTGGAAATCGCCATGTGGGACGCGCTCGGCAAAATTGCCGGGTTGCCGCTGCACGCGCTGTGGGGCGGGGCCTACCGTTCCCGCGTCGAAATGGCGGCCTACCTGTTCATCAAGGACGAAGCCGGGCTCGAACGGACGGCGCGGGAATTTCTCGAACGTGGATTCCGTTCTTTCAAGGCCAAGATCGGTATCGACGAGGCGACCGATATCTCGATCGTACGCGCGGTGCGCCGGGCGATCGGCCCCGGTATTCACCTGCGCGCCGACGTCAACGGTGCCTGGACGCCGGGGACGGCCCGTCGTCAACTCGAAAAACTCCGCCCCTTCGATCTGGCCTATATCGAGCAACCGTTGGAACTCGACGACCTCGTCGGCCACGCCGATCTCCGCAAGGCCCAACCGACGCCGATCGCGCTCGACGAAAGCGCCTACACGCTTGCCGATGTCGGCAATATCGTGCGCATGGGCGCGGCCGACGTCGTCTTGCTGGATCCGCACGAGATCGGTGGCCTGTGGCAGGTCGTCAAGGCGGCCGCGATCGCGGAATCTGTAGGGATTCCGCTGACCCTTCACAGCGGCGGGGAACTCGGTTTCAGTCAGGCGGCCTATCTGCATCTGGCGGCGGGAATTCCCAACATGACCATCGCCGTCGATACCGAACACGATTACCTTTCCGATGATCTCGTTGAAAATCCGTTCACCATCGTCGACGGTCATCTCCCGGTGCCCACTGGGCCAGGCCTCGGCGTCGCCCCGGATCTCGACAAGATCGCGCACTACACCGTCGACGCCATTCGCGGCGCCTATCTGGACCCCGACAATCCGGGATGGTATCCCCGAAAACCGGCGTATTGATCATGACCCTTTCCGATAAGACCATCGTCGTTTCCGGAGCCTTAGGCGCCATAGGGCGCGCGATCGTCGATCATCTGGCCGGGCGCGGCGCGACTGTCCACGCGCTCGACCTCCAGGCGGATGGGCGGGCGACAACCGGCGTTCGAACGGTCGCTCTCGACGTGACAGACGAAACGGCGGTCGCGGCTTTCTTCGCGGGATTGTCCCGCGTCGACGGGTTGGTCAACAACGCCGGGATCGCGGGAGAAGCGGCGCTCGCCGATCTCGACCGCGCGCTGTGGGAACGCGTCTTCGCCGTCAACGTCACCGGGCACATGCTGATGGCCAAGCACGCGGTCCCCCGTATGCCCGGAGGCAGCGCGATCGTCGGCATTTCGTCGATCGCCGGTCTGCGGGGCTATGCTGAACGGGCGGCCTATTGCGCATCCAAGGCCGCGATCATGGGATTGACCCGCGCACTGGCGGTCGAACTCGCCCCGCGCGACATCCGCGTCAACTGCATCGCGCCCGGTACCATCGACACGCCGTGGATCGACCGCCTGATCGAAGAACAGCCAAACCCCGCCCAGGCGCGGATCGCCTTCCCCGCCCGGGCGCCGATGAAACGGATGGGAACCACGACGGAGCTCGCCGGTCTGGTCGCCTTTTTGGTGGCCGAGGACAGCCGGTTCATCACCGGTGCCGTCATCCCCTGCGATGGCGGCGCTTCGGTTATGGGGTAGCGGCTCGCCGGGACTCGGGAACGCGACGGAACAGGGATGGTTTCATTTATTCGGACAAATTATCGGCAACGCTAAATTATTACCCGGTTCGTGATCATGCCGCCAAGTTGGTGGCGGCGTTTGCTTTCAGAGTGAATCGGAATTGAAGAGGGACCCCCATCGATACTGGGCCAACACCTTGAAGCAGCGGCAGAAGTGGTAAGGGAGCATGAGTCCCCATCGTCGCCGATAGGAACCATGCACGGCACAATTTTTCCTCTTATGTATCAGTATTTTGAAGCGAATTGTCTGTAAGACCCCGCTTCGGGACCGATTCACATTCACCAGAACGAAGAACAGATTGGGGGATCGCTTTGTACGGCTACGCGAATTACCCAGCTATGCGGTGCGCAACCTCTTGAGTGAGAGGAATTCTCGGGATCCGCGAATAAAGGCAAATGCGAGTCCCCGCAACCAAATTAGGCGCCGCCAACTCATTCAGTTAGCAGCGTTTTACGTTCGTCCCCCAAAAGACCAAAAATGTCGTGTAAGCGTGAGGCGCCGAACCAGTGCAGGGAAACGAGGCGCTGTAGCCGGCCATTTGGTTTTGAATTCATAGTCTTCCGCTCCTTCATATCCTGGAAATCCGGTGCGGAAAACTCTAACCAAAACGATCCCGTTTTTGGGGGATCGGATCGCACCTCTAACATGCCGCATCGGGTTCAAAGGAACTTGACATCAACTGACGTTACGTTGTCATATGACCACACGTCATTATCAATGATGCCGCCAATCCGGGATCGGGCGCAGGGATGATCATCACCGACGTCAAAGTGAGAGTTTTTCGAACCACGTCGAAGTTGTCGCGGGACAACGACGGGCATGCCCATCCGGGACCGGAAACAGAAACCCGGATGGGACTTCTGACGGTGATTGCCGATGGAGTGACCGAAGGCCATGTGCTTTGCCCGCCCGCCGCGGTCCGGCGCGAGTTGGTCGAAAGCTACGTCCGACCCGTTTTGATCGGCCGCGATCCGTTGATGCGCGAACAGCTGTGGAACGCCTTGGCGCGCTGGCAGCGGGGAAGCGGCGGGCAGCTTTCGGACCGAACGCTGAGCTACGTGGATCAGGCGTTGTGGGATCTGACGGGGCGCATCCTGGGCGCGCCGGTGTGGAAGCTTCTCGGCGGCTACCGCGACAAGATTCCCGCCTATGGTTCCACCATGTGCGGCGATGAGTTGGAGGGCGGCCTGAAGACGCCCGAGGATTACGGGCGCTTCGCTGAATGGATGGTCAAGGAGCGCGGCTATCAGGCCGTCAAGCTTCACACCTGGATGCCGCCCGTCTCCTTCGCGCCGAGCGTCAAGATGGACATAAAGGCGTGCGCCGCCGTGCGCGAGGCGGTGGGGCCGGACGTCCCGCTGATGCTGGACGCCAGCCATTGGTATAGCCGGATGGAGGCGTTGGAACTGGGGCGCGGAATCCAGGATCTTGGATACTGCTGGATCGAGGAGCCCATGGAGGAAGCGTCCATGAGTTCGTACCGATGGCTTTCCGAAAACCTCGATATTCCCGTCATCGGGCCTGAATCGGCGGCGGGCAAGCACTACACGCGCGGCGAATGGGCCGCGGCCGGGGCCTGCGACATCCTGCGGGTCGGCGCCTTGGGTGCTGGCGGGATCACGCCGGCGCTGAAGACGGTCCATCTCGCCGAAGGGTTCAATATGGACTGCGAAATCCACGGCAACGGCGCCGCCAACCTGGCCCTTGCCGGAGGGATGCCGAACAGTCGATGGTATGAGCGCGGCCTGTTGCACCCCTTCACCAATTACGACGAGCCGGCGCCGCACCTGAACAGCTTGGTCGATGCCATGGATGAGGATGGTTTCGTTCCGATGCCGTCGGCGCCGGGGCTCGGCGAGGACATCAACTTCGGTTATATCAAAGACAATACCGTCGAGCGGTGGTGATAAAAACGATCATGATGTAAAAATATTAAATATAAAGGTAATGGTAAAATCTATATTGTTTAAACATAAATAATAATCGTTTTATATTTTGTGTTTATCGATCTAATTGAATTTTTTTGTTATATTTCCGTTGCCGCTTAAGTAAAGCGGCGTCAACGGATGTCGAACGACAAACGGAGGAACTCATGAGGAAACGTATTGCATGCCTCTGTGCGGCGCTTTCGGTTCTGGTGGCCCCCGTCGCCGCCAGCGCGGAAACCCCCGCCGACCAGCTCGTTATCGGGATGAGCATGAACAACATCCTGACGCTCGATCCCGCGGCGATCACTGGACGTGAGACGACGTTCATCGCTACCAACATCTACGACACCCTGGTGGAAAACCACCCGATCGAGGGGACCCGTACCGATCCGGGTCTGGCCGAAAGCTGGGCTATCGACAAGGACGGCACCATCACGTTCAAGCTGCGCAAAGGCGCGACCTTCGCCAGCGGCAACCCCGTCACCATCGACGACGTGGAATGGTCGATCAAGCGGACCATCAGCCTGGGACTCGTTGGTTCCGGGTTCTGGAAGATGTCCGGCTACAACGTCGAGAACATGGACACGTTCATCCGCGTGGTGAACGGCGATCTCGTCGTTTCCATGGCCCAGCCGGACGATCCCAAGCTTGTCCTCGCCTTGTTCGGCCGTCCCGACGCCGCTGCGATCATCGACAAGAAGGAAGCCCTGGCGCACGAAAAGGACGGCGACAAGGCGGTCGCCTGGCTGACCACGGAGGCGGCGGGTTCCGGACCGTTCGTCATCAAGCGCTGGACGGCCAACAACCTGATGATGTTGGACCGCAACACGAAGTACTGGCGCGAGGCGCCGGCCATGAAGCGGGTCATTTTCCGCCACATGCCGGAATCGCAGACCAAGCGCCTGATGCTTCAGAAGGGCGA
Source organism: Rhodospirillales bacterium (assembly GCA_963675465.2). Lineage (GTDB taxonomy): Bacteria > Pseudomonadota > Alphaproteobacteria > Rhodospirillales > Shumkoniaceae > JAHDSF01. The sequence goes on along the minus strand of CAXXVY010000018.1, from coordinate 61,023 downwards.
CATCGACGTCGGTCTGGGGCTTTCCGTTCCCGACATCAAGGCCTTGTCCGAAAACCCGGACGTGACCGTCCAGGCCGTTCCGAGTGCTGGCTTCTACTATCTCGCCGTCAACATGAAGGACGAGCGGTTCGCCAAGAAGGAAGTCCGCGAGGCCCTGCGTTACCTCATCGACTACGAGGGCATCAACAAGACCGTCATGCCGAACTACGGCGTCTTCCATCAATGGCCGGTGACCAAGAACGTCCTCGGCAGCTTGGCGGACCCCGGCTGGCACCTCGACGTTCCGAAGGCCAAGGCATTGCTGGCCAAGGCCGGTTATCCAGACGGCTTCGAGGTCGAACTGCGAGCGCTGAACGAACCGCCGTTCCTTGACGCCGCGACCGCCATCCAGGCCACCCTGGCGGAAGCCGGGATCAAGGCGAAGATCGTTTCCGGCACCGGCAACCAGGTCTACGGACCGATGCGGGCGCGGACCTTCGAGATGATCGTCGGCCGGGGCGGCGGCGGCAAGCAGCTCCATCCGGATTCGAACCTGCGCGCGCTGGTCGTCAATCCCGACAATTCCGACGACGCGGGCCTTTCCGGGATCATCATCTGGCGCACCGCCTTCCAGAGCGAGGAACTGAACCGTATGGCCCAGGAAGCCCTGGTGGAGAAGGACATCGACAAGCAGCGCAAGATGTACGAGGACCTGCAACGGCGCTGGGCGGATATCGTCTCGTCGCTGCAGCCGTTCTCGGCCGTCGTCGATACCACGGTGTTCCGCTCCGACGTGCAGGGCTACATCAACCACTACGCCTTCACGACGCGGCTCCGCGAAGTGACCAAGGCGCGCTGACCCGTAGGCCGGCGGCGGTTCGCCGCCGCCGGCTTCCCGCCGTCGGCGACGACGATTCCCATTGATCCGTCTACAACCGGTGCCCCACGAAACGCCATGAAATCCGGCTCAAACACGAAACCGCTCGGCAATGCGCATCTTGCGGAAGCTTTCTGGAAATCGGGGTCGCTCGCGGTCACGATTCTGGTCACTCTGTTCGGCTTGTTGGTCTTGACCTTCTTTATCGGCCGGGTCATGCCGGTCGATCCGGTCCTTGCCATCATCGGCGACGAGGCCACCCAGGAAACGTACGACCGCGTTTTCGCCCAGTTGGGCCTCGACCAGCCTCTCTACGTTCAGTTTTTCCGCTATGTGTCCGACGTCCTGCATGGCGATTTCGGCGTGGCCATCCTTACCGGGCACCCCGTATTGCAGGACATCATCAGGGTGTTCCCCGCCACGGTTGAACTCGGGACAGCGGCGATTATTCTGGGGGCGGGCCTGGGAATTCCCCTGGGCGTACTGGCGGCAACACGGCGTGGCCGGATCGCCGATCATCTTGTTCGCCTTCTTTCCCTTCTGGTTTATTCCACCCCGGTTTTCTGGTTGGGGCTGATCGGCCTGATCTGGTTTTACTCGAAACTCGAATGGGCCGGAGGGTCGGGGCGGGTCGACCTCTTCTATGAAGGCCTTGTGGAACCGTGGTCCGGCTTTTTGCTCATCGACAGTCTTGCCGCCGGTGAATGGGACGTGTTTCGAAGCGCCCTGAAGAATATCTGGCTGCCCGCCTCATTGCTCGGCTGCAACTCAATGGCCTACATCAGCCGAATGACGCGGAGCTTCATGCTTGAACAACTCAATCAAGAGTACGTCGTCACCGCCCGGATCAAAGGCATGTCGAAGCGTTCCGTCGTCTGGCGTCACGCCTTTCGCAACATTCGGGTGCAACTCGTAACCGTTGTCGCGCTGGCCTACGGCAGCCTGCTGGAAGGCACGGTTTTGACCGAAACGGTGTTCGCGTGGCCCGGTTTCGGAAGCTATCTGACATCCAGCCTGTTCATAGGCGACATGAACGCCGTGATGGCCTGCGTGCTGATCGTCGGTCTCATCTTCATCGGCCTCAATTTGATCTCCGATATCCTTTACCGGGTATTCGATCCCAGGACGCGAACCTCATGAGCGAACGGAAAACTGGCTACATGAGCGGCCTTTCGGATTGGCTGCGCACGGACGACGTCACCTCCACCACGCAAGCGCGGGCGCAGCGCCTCTACGCGGGGATTCAAGACTTCTCGCGAAATGCGACGGCGATGTTCGGGTTTACCGTCATCCTCGTGTTGGTTTTGATTTCCGTATTCGCACCAAGCATCGCCCTATACGATCCGATCGCCCAGAACCTGGGCGCGGCACTCCTGCCCCCGTCCGATGCACACATGTTCGGAACGGACGAACTCGGGCGCGACATTTTCGCCCGCGTCGTTCACGGCGGCCGTATCACCATCTACATCGTATTCCTCGTCACGGTGATCGCGGGGCCGGTCGGCCTGCTGATCGGCATGGCGGCGGGCTACATGGGCGGCGCGGTCGATATCGCACTGATGCGCGTCACCGACATCTTTCTTTCCTTTCCCAGCCTCGTTCTCGCCTTGGCCTTTGCCGCCGCGCTCGGGCCGGGCCTGGAGAACGCCGTCATCGCCATCGCTCTGACCGCGTGGCCGCCGATCGCTCGGCTGGCCCGGGCCGAAACGCTGACATTCCGGCGGGAGGACTACATCTCGTCGGCCCAGATGTCGGGCGCCGGTCCGTTCCGGGTGCTGGTTCTGCATCTGATGCCCATGTGCCTGCCCTCGGTCATCGTGCGACTGACGTTGAACATGTCCGGCATCATCCTGACGGCCGCGGGTCTCGGTTTTCTGGGGCTCGGCGCCCAACCGCCCAGCCCCGAATGGGGAGCGATGACGTCCGCCGGGCGCCGCTTCATGCTGGACAGTTGGTGGGTGGTCACCATGCCCGGCAGCGCCATTCTGATCGTGAGCCTTGCCTTCAATCTGGTCGGTGACGCGCTACGGGATCTCATGGATCCGAGGCAGTCATGACCGCGAACGACGAAACCTTGCTGTCGATCCGCGATTTGAACGTGTTTTTCAAATCGCGGCGGGGAGACACCCATGCGGTGCGGAACGTCAGTTTCGACCTTGGTCGCGAAAGGCTGGCGATCGTCGGTGAATCCGGCTCTGGAAAGTCCACCGTTGGACGGGCGATCGTCCGCCTGCATCCGGACTCGGCACGGATCACGGCGGATCGTCTCGTCTTTGCCGGACAGGATATCCTGTCGCTGAGCGAAAAGGCCATGCAGACCGTTCGTGGCCGGCAAATTTCCATGATTCTTCAGGATCCGAAGTTTTCGCTCAACCCCGTGGTACCGGTCGGAGAGCAGGTGTCGGAGGCGTACCGCGTTCACCACAAGGCGGGAAAAAAGGAAGCCCGAGAGCGAGCGATCGAACAGCTTGCCGCGGTGCGGATCAATGACCCGGAGCACGTCTACGGGCTCTACCCTCACGAGGTTTCGGGCGGCATGGGACAACGGATCATGATCGCGATGATGCTGATCCCCGAACCGAAACTGATCATCGCCGACGAACCGACATCGGCGCTGGACGTCACGGTGCGGCTTCAGGTCCTGGCCATTCTCGACGATCTGGTCCGTGAACGCGGTATCGGGCTCATCTTCATCAGCCACGACCTCAATCTTGTCGAGAGTTTCTGCGATCGCGCGTTGGTCATGTACGCGGGGCAGGTCATGGAGGAACTGGACCAGGGCGGTTTCGGGCGCGCGACTCATCCCTATACGAAAGGCCTTATCGCCTCGGTCCCCCGTATCAGACACCGTCGCGACCGACTCCCCATGTTGGATCGTCAGCCTGAATGGATGGATCCCATTGGCCAAGAGGCGCGGTCATGATCGACATCGAAAATTTGTGCCAAGGTTTCGGTAGCCACAGACGCTGGCGCCAGGTTCTGCACGACGTATCGTTGGCGGTGCCGGAAGGGGCCTGTTACGGGCTGATCGGCGAATCGGGATCGGGAAAATCCACGGTCCTGCGTTGCGTGGCGCGACTGAACAAGGGATGGACGGGAATCATCCGCGTTGATGGCAGGAACGCCGAAGAGGTACCTCGCCTCACGTGGTACACGGACATTCAAATGGTGTTCCAGGACCCCTACGGGTCCCTTCATCCCAAGAAGACCATCGGTGCCATTTTGAGCGAACCCCTGGTGATCCGAAAGCAGCCGGATGTCGAAAAGAGGGTCACGCGCATCCTCGATCAGGTCGGGTTGCCGTCGAGGTATCGCTACAGGTATCCGAACCAGTTGTCGGGCGGCCAGCGCCAACGGGTGGCGATTGCGCGCGCCATGGTCGTCGAGCCACGCGTCCTGCTTCTCGACGAACCCACTTCGGCCCTCGATGTATCGGTGCAGGCCGAAATTCTCAACCTGTTCGACGATCTGCGGGAGGAACTTGGCCTGACCTACCTGTTGGTCAGTCATGATCTCGCCGTTATCGAGCACATGTGCGAGGAATTTGCCGTGATGCGCGGCGGTCGCATCGTCGAGAAGATGTCGCGCGACGACCTCGCGAAGGGGCTGGCGCGGGAGGAATACTCGCGCGGCTTGATCGCGGCGAGCGAAGGATACGACCGGCAACTCGCCTACGCGCAAGGCGCTACCGAGGCGTGAATCCGCAATCTGAATACCGGCGTCTATTGATCGGAGATAACGAAATGCCCCTCATCCACTCCGTGGAAATCAAAACCTTCGACTATCGCCTCGATGGTTTGGAGGTCGACCAGCGGGCAAACACGGTCTACTGCCCCGGCAGTCACGTCATCCGGCGCGGCATCGCGACGACCATCACCGACGACGACGGCACTGTCGGCTGCTACGTCAACCTCGATACCGATCCGTCCCTGACGACGCAGACGCGGTCCCTGGCGCCACGCCTGATCGGACGGTCTGCCGATGCGCGCGAGGAATTCTATAACGAGGCCAAACGCCTTACCCGGAAAACGACGGCCGCCGGCTATTCCAATCTGGATGTCGCGTTATGGGATCTTGCGGGGAAAAGAGCCGGCCTTTCGATACACGAGCTTCTCGGAGGCTGGCGCAAGGAATTGCCCGCCTATATTTCGACCTTTCACGGTGACCGCAATGGCGGATTGTCCTCGAAGGAGGCCTACGCCGAGTACGCCGTGGAGGCGGCGGCGCAAGGCTTCGAGGCCTTTAAGATCCACGGTTGGAGCGACGCGACGCGACGTGAAGAAGCGGAAAATATACTCCATGTGGCGGCGGCGGTCGGCGGCAGCATGGACTTGATGCTTGACCCCGCCTGCGCACTCCAAACCTTCGGTGATGCGCTCTATGTCGGCCGGGCCTGCGACGAGGCCGGTTTTTTCTGGCTCGAGGATCCCTTCATGGATGGCGGATTTTCGCGTCATGCGCAGAGGAAGCTGCGCCAGATGCTGAAGACACCCATTCTCATGGGCGAGCACATCCGCGGACTCGAAGCCAAGGCGGATACCATTGCCGACGACGCGACGGATTTCGTGCGCGTCAATCCGACTCTCGATATGGGAATCACGGGTACGATGAAAATCGCGCATCTGGCCGAAGCCTTCGGGTTGGATGTGGAGTTCCACTCCTGCGGGCCGGCGCAGCGGCAATGCATGGCCGCCATACGGAACGCGAACTACTACGAACTGACCCTGTGCGCGCCGGCGATCGGCAACCCGAAGCCGCCGATCTACGCCTGCGGCTACTCGGATAGCCCGGAGAAGACGTGCAAGGGCCGGGTTCCCGTTTCGACCAAGCCGGGGCTCGGTGTAGAATACGATTGGGACTTCATTAATCGAAGCATGGTGGACGTCACGGTATTCGAATGATCGGGATGGCGTTTTATCGAGGAAACGGTTGATGCCGAAAGCAAAAGCATTCCTTGTTTGTATGGAAGCCGTTTCCATTGTTCGTTAGGGTGCCGCCGGCGCCTTTGAAAAGGAAGTGAACGTGGCGGTTAAGATCTCTCGAATAGAACCCAGGCAGAATTTGGCCTCGGAATTGGCGGACATGCTACGCCGGCAAATTCGCTCGGGGAACATGAAGCCGGGTGACAAGCTGCCGACCGAGCAGGAACTGATCGAATCCGCCAGCGTCAGCCGCACGGTGGTCCGTGAGGCCGTCGCCGTTCTCCGGGCCGAGGGCTTGCTGGTCGCGCGTCAAGGTGTCGGCGTTTTCGTTTCATCCCAACTGGGCGACCAGATATTCCGTATCGACGCCGATCGTCTGGAAGCGCTCCTGAAGGTCATGGAACTGCGGATCAGCGTCGAAGTGGAAGCGGCGGCGTTGGCCGCACAAAGGCGGACACCCGATCAACTGCGGGCGCTCGAACGCACCTTCAAATCTTTCGAGGAGGAAGTCCATGCCGGCGGCACCGCGGCCGATCAGGATAACGCCTTCCATGCGATGATCGGGGCGGCATCGGGCAACGAGTATTTTGACGGTTTCATCCGTTATTTGATCTCACGCCTTTTTATCCCGGGGCAGCGCATTTTCGAGCTGCGCAAGAACCGGTATGCCGTATTCGAAAGGACGCTGGGCATCGTTCGGGAGCACGAGGCGATCCTGGACGGCATTCGGGAAGGCTCCTCCGAAAAAGCCTGCCGATCCATGCGGGAGCACCTCGAATCATCCCTCACACGATATCGGGCCGCATTGAACGACTGATACCAATCAGAATTGAAGATGACTTATCAAAGCCCCCTCGAACGCCGGGCAGGTTTCTCCGAAACCCTTGGTTAACGGCGCATAAGCGCTGACGCGCGGTCGCGCTTGCCAAGCTGCCCAACGCGTTATTCATTTTACAGTTTGTGTATGAGGCTGTCTGCCTTTGAAATGTGAATCCAGCGGGTGGCATCGCCCATTGACTGTCTCGGCGAGTTTACGAGAGGCACGAAGGTCCCGGAAACCTTGTTAGTGAAGTGACCCGATCTATTCCGACCGCGGGCCGTGGACCCGGTCACGAAGGCGTTGACCCCCGTGCCGTTAAGCCTTTTAGTATATCGAACGGCCGCCGGCGAGGGACGTCGGGCCGAATCGAACGACAACCGATGGGTGGAGGCGATGCTGTCGCTGGGGAGGGTACCGGTGGCGTTCGGGTGCGCGGTTCGCGGCGTTGTTCTGGCGTCTGCAACCATGGTGGCGTTCGGCGCCGCAGTGCCGGCTGCCGAGCCGGAAAGCCAGTTGTTCGTCGTTTCCTCGTTTCCAGAAGCCGTGTACCAGCGCGTCACCCAGGCTTTCGAGCGCGAAAACCCCGACGTACAGGTGTATGTGCTCAACAAGAAGACCCCTGCGGCGATAACCTACGTCCAGGAGCAGATCGCGCAACGTCCCGACATCTTTTGGGCTTCGTCGCCCGACGCACTCGAGGTTCTGAAGGAGTCGGGCAACCTGCAACCGTTCCGCCCGAACGTGCCCGGCGTACCCGAAACATTGGGTAACTATCCCATCAACGACCCCGACGGGTTCTACACGGGTTTCGCGGTGTCGGGCTATGGGATGATGTGGAACACGCGCTATCTCCAACGCCACGGCCTCGAACCGCCGAAGACGTGGGCCGATCTCGTTTCGTCCGCCTACCACCGGCATCTCGGCATCACCGCGCCGTCGCGCTCGGGCACGACCCATGTCATCGTCGAGAGCCTTCTGCAGGATCTCGGTTGGGACGACGGCTGGGCCTATCTGATGGAGATGGCGGGCAACCTCGCGACTGTGACGGCCCGAAGCTTCAGTGTCGTCGAAGGTGTCAACAGCGGACGATTTGGGATTGGCTTGGTCATCGATTTCCTCGGGTTGTCGTCAAAGTCGACGGGCCTGCCGGTCGATTTCGCTTACTTGCCGAAGATGCCGGTTCTCCCCGCCAATGTCGCCATCCTGAAGGAAGCGCGCAACCCGCGCTTGGCCGAGGCCTTCGTGCGCTTCCTGCTTTCCGAGAAGGGGCAACGGATCCTCTTCGAGCCAGAGATGCGGCGCCTACCCGTCGTGCCGTCGGCCTATGCCGACGCGCCTCCGGGGTATCCGAACCCGTTAACGGATTCCCTGTTCGCCGAGGCAATCGTTTTCGACAGCCAGCTTTCGCGGTCGCGCTACAATCTCGTCAATGCCTTGTTCGATTCCATGATCACGTTTCAGGTACGTCGCCTGAACGCGATCTGGTCGGCAATACACCGCGCTGAGGCGTCGTTGCGGCGGGCCGACCACGGTGACTCACGCATCGCGGTCGAAAGGGCGCGCGCGCTGGCAACTCGCGTCCCGGTGTCGGCAGCGCAATCGACGGCCCCCGAATTCACGTCGGTGTTCGTCCGCAGGCAGCCGGGGCGTTCGGTTCCCGAGCGGCAGGCGGCGCTGGAATCCGAATGGGATGCCTCGGTCACGCGGGACCTGCTGGAGGCGCTACGTATCGCCGAAACGCAGGCTGCCTTCCTCGAGGGTCGCACGCCGGCCGCCGAAGAACCATGACGTCGCGGACACGCATCGGCATCCGGGCACGCCTGTTCCTGGCGTTCGGAACCGTGGCCGCGATGACCATGATCGCCACGGTGACCGCTTGGCTCGCGTTTTCAAATCTCAGCGACAGTCTGGGCCGCGTTGCCAACGTCCATGTTCCGGCGATGACGCTAGCGACCCAGCTCGCCGAAACCGGCGGCGCGATCATCGCGACCGCTCCGACGCTTATCGCGGCTGCGGACCAACGCGAACAGAAGAACGTGCTGGCGGACCTCACCGTGCTGCTGACTCGCATGACGGCCCTGCTTGACGCCATGCAGGCGCCGCTCGTCGATGAAAAATCACGCGCTTCGCTTCAGAACCTGATCGGGCGGGTTGCTGCGAACCTGAAAGAGCTCGACACCAATGTCGATCGCCGCTTCGCACTGTCGGCCGAGAAGGCGGAAATGATCGAGCGGCTGCAATGGCTGCACACCGATTTTCTGGATGAAATCGAACCGATGGTCGACGAGGCCCGTTTCAACATCGAAACCGCGCTGGCGACGACCACGTTTCCCATCGCAAGCGGTGAATCCGCAGGTACCCAGCGCCTGCGCTGGGAAATGGCGAAGCGGGATGCGCTTTCGAAGATCAACGCCGCAGGCAACCGGGCGGCGGGTCTGCTGCTCAGGATCGCCAGTGCCGAGAACGAGGAGGATATCCAGTTCACGAGCTATCTGCTCGGCGAGATCCGAAAGGAACAGGAAAGCAATCTTGAGGTCATGCACGGCCTGGCCAGCAGCGTTTCTTTGCGCCAGATCGTGTTCGAAATCCTGTCCTACGCCGAAAGCGACCACGGACTTGCGCGAATACGCTTGGGCGAACTCGACAGATTCGCCACGGGCCGGCGTCTGCTCGCCACCAACCAGGAACTCGTCGGCAATCTCAAACAGATTATCGGCCAGCGCGTCTCGGCACTCGAGGTGGCGACGAAGCAGACGGCGGCGGTTTCTATCGAATCCATAGCGCGGGGCAAGGTGTTTCTAGCCGCGATCGCGACGGCGAGTCTGCTCATCGCCGTACTCGCGGGCTGGATTTATGTTGGACGCTATATCGTCGCGCGGATCACCGGGCTTGGCGGCAGCATGCGCGCGATCGCCGGCGGAGACCTGACGACCGAGGTTCCGATTACCGGCGATGACGAGATCGCCGAGATGGCCCGCGCTCTCGAGGTGTTCCGCAACACGGCGATCGAGGTCGAGGAAGCCAACGCCGAGGCCATCATCGACAACACCCTGGCCGGCATGGTGGCGACCAGTCGTTCCGGGGTCATCGAGTTCTTCAACCCGTCGGCAGAGGCCCTGTTCGGCTGCACCTCGGCCGAAATCATCGGCCGCGACCTGACGGATCTGATCGCCGAGCCGCACCGGGAAGCCGTGCGCGGTCTGCTTCGCCATTCCTCCCGCAAAGCACCGCCTGACCGGACGGGATACCTCGAAGCCATCGGGCGCAGGGCGGACGGTACCACCTTTCCCATGGATTTGGCGATCCGCGAGTTCCAGCAGCGGCAGCGCGCCCGCTTCATGGTCACGGTCCACGACGTGACCGAACGCCGCCATGCCCAGGAACTGCTGGAACAGCGCGTCCTCGACAAAACGACGGACCTGCGGGCCGCGAACCGGCGCTTGCGCCAGGAAATATCCCGCCATCGCAAAACCGAGACCGAACTGCGCGATACCCAGGACGAACTGATCCAGGCGAGCAAGCTGGCGGCGCTCGGCAAGATCTCGGCCGGCATCGCCCACGAACTCAACCAGCCGCTTTCCGCAATCCGTGCCTACGCCCATAACGGCGCCGTCCTGATCGACCGCGAACGCACCACCGAGGCGCGCGACAATTTCGAACGCATCTCCGCCATGACCCGCCGCATGGCCGACATTACGACCCATCTCAAAACTTTCGCCCGGCGGCCGTCCACGGAGACCGAGACGGTGAATATGCGCACCGTCGTCACCAATGCGCTGTCGTTTTTCCAGGACCGCATCGCCAAGGAGGGGATAGCGGTCAAACTGGAATTCCCGCGACGGGACCTGTTGGTTATGGGCGAGGACATCCGCATGGAACAGGTAGTCATCAACCTGCTTGCCAACGCCATGGATGCGATGACCGAATGCCCCGTGAAGGAACTGTGCGTCACCGGGCGGCGGCGCGGCGGCCGGGCGGTGGTGGATATCGCCGATTCCGGCTGCGGAATATCGAAAGAGGACATCGCCCGTATCTTCGATCCATTCTTCACGACCAAGGAACAGGGGAGCGGTCTTGGTCTCGGCCTTTCGATCAGCCACAAGATCGTCCGTGATTTCGGTGGCACCATTCGTGCAAGAAGTGCCGGTGGAAAAGGCGCGGTTTTCAGGCTGTCGTTCCCGACCGTGAACGAAACCGCTTCGACGGGATAGGACCATGGTGGATCAGCGCGGTTCGGTCGTCCTTATCGACGACGAGGAAGACGTCCTTCACGCAGGGAAGCAGACCCTTGAACTGGAAGGCATCGACGTGCGTGCATTCCGCGATGCCGAAAGCGCGCTTAGCCTTCTCGCACCCGGCTGGTGCGGCATCGTGCTGAGCGACGTCAAGATGCCGGGCATGAACGGTATGGAATTGCTGCGACTGGTCCGGGCCGTCGATCCGGAACTGCCGGTTATTCTGATCACGGGCCACGGCGACGTCGCGATGGCGCTCAAGGCGATCCGCGACGGCGCCTACGACTTCATCGAAAAGCCGGCCGCGCCCGAGCAGTTGATCGACGTGGTCCAGCGCGCGCTCGAAAAACGTAATCTGGTTCTAGAAAACCGCGCCCTGCGGCACGAACTCGAATCGCTTTCCGGCATGGACAGCCGCATCGTCGGCCGTTCCGAAGGCATCGAGAAGGTTCGGCATACGATCGCGAATATCGCCGACACCGGGATAGATGTCCTGATCGAGGGCGAAACCGGAACCGGCAAGGAACTGGTGGCGCGCTGCCTGCACGACTTCAGCGCCCGCCGCGGCAAGCGGTTCGTCGCATTGAACTGCGGCGCGCTCCCCGAGAGCATCATCGAAAGCGAACTGTTCGGCCACGAGCCCGGGGCTTTCACCGGTGCGGTCAAACGGCGTGTCGGCAAGCTCGAATTCGCCGACGGCGGAACCGTGTTCCTCGACGAGATCGAGTCGATGCCCGTCGGACTGCAGGTCAAGCTGCTGCGGGTCCTGCAGGAGCGTACAATCGAGCGCCTGGGCGGCAATGAAACGATTCCGATCGCTGTCCGCGTCGTCGCGGCGACGAAGCTCGATCTGATGGCGGAGGCCGAAGCCGGGCGTTTTCGCAAGGACCTTTTCTACCGACTCAACGTGGCGAGGATCGCTATTCCGCCGCTGCGTGAACGCAAATCGGACGTGCCGCTGCTGTTCCACCATTTCCTGCACAAGGCCTGTCAACGCTTCCGTCGCGACATGCCCGAACTGCCGGATTCCCACAAGGCGAACCTGATGGCGCGTTCGTGGCCCGGAAACGTGCGCGAACTCGGCAACGCAGCCGAGCGATACGCGCTGGGCCTTTCCGACATGCAGGCGCAGGAACCCGTCGGCCGCACGGCGACCGAAGGCGACGCGCCGACCTCGCTGGAAGTCCAACTCGACGCGTTCGAGAGGCAGATCATCGCGGCGGCTCTGCGCAAGACCGGCGGCCGCGTCGGACAGGCGGCCGAGGCATTGGGAATCCTGCGCAAGACCCTGTATTTGCGCATGCGCAAGTTCGGACTGGACCGGAAGGACTTCGCCAGCGACGCTTCCGATACCTGAATTGTTACCGTATTGACACGTCGTTCTTCGTTGGGTGTATCCGAATTGACCCAACCGTGCCGCCTCCATCGGAGTATCGCCCCGTTTACCCCTCATTTCACCGTGTTATGGACGCCGAAGGTGGTTGGCACATCGCTTGCTAATCCAACCGTGATTCGATGGGCCGTTGAAGGCTTGCCGCGTCGGAAAGGCCCTCGCAATCGGTTTTACAAAAAATCCGCGTCGCCGCGACGTGCATCACCATGGAGGAAATAATGTTTAAACGTCTCGTGCCAATGGCACTCGCCCTATGTCTTGCCGCGCCTTTTGCCGCGCAGGCCCAATACCCATCCGGCCCCGTGACGATCATCGTACCTTCCAAGGCAGGGGGATCGACCGACGCCACGGCGCGGCTGTTCATTCTGTCGGCCAAGAAGTTTTGGCCGGATACGGAATTCGTGGTGAAGAACGTGGATGGCTCCGGCGGCCAGAAAGGCTTCGAGGAAATCGCCGACGCCAAGCCGGACGGCCAGACCATCGGTCTGGTCTTTACGACCCAGGTGGTTGCGCACATCGTTTCCAAGCGCGCCCGTTACACCATGGACAGCTTCCACGTCATGGGTAACATCGCGGACGATCCCGAAATCATCGTCGTGCCGGCGACCAGCCCGATCATAACCCTGGCCGAATTCACTAAGGCCGCCAAGGAAAAGAGCCTGACCGTGGCCGTCAACGGCATCGGTTCGGACGACTTCGTCGCTCTCAAGAAATTCGAGGAAAAGGCCGACGTCACCTTCAATCTGATGCCGACCAAGGGCTCGACCGAACAGAAGGCCGCGATCTTGGGCGGCCACATCGACGGGAGCTTCATGAATCTCTCGCAGATGTTCGCCCAGCACAAGGCCGGGCAGGCGCGCATCATCGCCATCCTCAGCAAGAAGCGCACCGATCTTCTGCCCGACGTCGCCACCGGCATCGAGCAGGGCTATCCGGTGGAAATGACCGCGACCCGCGGCTTCGTCACGCAGGCGAAGGTCGCCCCCGAAATCCTGGCCAAGCTGGACGATCTCTTCCTCAAGGTGCAGGCGGATCCGGATTTCATCGCGGCGTGCGAGAAGAACAGCATGTTCCTGCTGCCGATGAACGGGCCTGAATACACCGAGTACCTTAAGAACGAGCAGGCCGACACCCAGCGCTACTTCGACAAGAATCCCTGGTAATGAAGCAGCGTCTGATCGGAAACTTGTTACTGGTCGGATTTCTGATCCTTGCCGTGCTGCTTTACCGCAGCACGGCGAGTTATCCGGCCTTTGTCCAGGGTTCCACGGCGAGTTATGTGCGGTTCCTGGCCTTGTCGCTGGGTGTCCTGTGCATCGCCGACTTGCTGTCGTTCTTGTGGCGGCAGAGGGGGGCGGGGGGAGGTTTCGACGACGGCGCGCCGGGCGAGAAAATCGGAAAACGCTTTTGGGCGCTGCTGGTTCTGCTCGTCGTCTATAGCTGGGCACTGGGTCCGGTCGGCTTCTTCCCGGCATCCGTGGTGTTTCTGCCTGTCACCATGGTCGCCATGGGGACGCGCAACCCTTTGTCCATCGTCGGCACGTCGGCTGGAATCCTGATCTTCATCTACCTTGTTTTCGTCAAGCTGCTGGAGGTCCAGCTCCCTGAGGGAACCCTGTTCTGAGGAAAGCCCATGATTCTCGACGCCGTACAATCCCTTCTCGCGCCTGCGCCTCTTCTGGCGGTGTTCATCGGCACGTTCGCCGGGGTGATCGTCGGCGGAATGCCCGGCTTGACGGCTACCATGGCCGTTGCCCTGCTCATTCCCGTGACTTATGCGCTTCAGCCGTTGACCGGTCTCGTTCTCATGGGCGGCGTGTACTGCGGCGCCATGTATGGCGGTTCCATTCCCGCCATCCTGCTGCATACCCCCGGCACCCCGGCGGCGGTCGCCACGGCCCTGGAAGGCTACCCCCTCACCCAGCAGGGGCGGGGAGGAATGGCTCTCAAGGTGTCGGTGATCTCGAGCTTTTGCGGCGGGGTCTTTTCCACCCTGGTGCTTCTGCTGACCGCCCCCCTGCTGGCGATCTTCGCTCTCAAGTTTGGACCGCCGGAGTATTTCCTGTTGGCGGTCCTGGGGCTGGTCGGCATTGTTTCGCTGGCCGACGAAGGTAAGCTGATCAAGGCCCTGATTTCAGGGATTCTGGGCTTGATGATCGCGGTGATCGGCACAGATCCGATTTCAGGCAGTTTGCGCTACACCATGGACTTCCGTGACCTGTTCGACGGCGTGGCTTTCATGCCGGCACTGATCGGGATGTTCTCGATTACCGAGATGCTCAAACTGACCGGTGCCACCCGCATCATGCACGAAAACGCCAAGGTCCAGCCCATCAAGCGCGAACCCATGCCCAAGGGGATGGGAAAGTTTATCGGCCTGGGGTCGGGGGTGGGGACCCTGGTGGGTATTCTGCCGGGCGAGGGGGCCACGATTGCGGCCTTCATCTCCTATAACATCGCGCGGCAGCACTCGAAAAACCGTAAGTTGTTCGGCAAAGGCAACCCCGAAGGCATCGCTGCCGCCGAGAGCGGCAACAACGGCTGCGTCGGCGGCTCGCTGGTGCCCACCCTCACATTGGGAATTCCTGGCAACAGCGTGGCTGCGGCTTTGCTGGGTGGGCTGATGATCCACGGCCTTATCCCCGGTCCGGAACTGTTTACCAAACACGGGGTCATCACCTACGGCTTCATTCTGTCGATGTTTTTGGCCAACGTGATCTTCCTGTGTCTGGGGCTGTTTTTCGCACCCTATTTCGCCCGTATCTCGCTCATCCCCACGGCCCTCCTGATCCCGGGGGTGTGCCTTTTCTCGGCATTGGGATCCTATGCCATGGCCAACAGCCTCTTCGATGTCTACGTGATGCTGATCTTTGCGGTCGCGGCCCTGTTGCTGGAAAAGGGCGGATTCTCCCTGGGTGCTTTGATCCTAGGGTTGATTTTGGGGCCCATCGCGGAAACCGGTTTCGCCCAGGGTCTCATCATCGGCCACGGCAGCTACAGCGTGTTTTTCACCCGTGGGCCATGTCAGATCCTGTGGCTCGTGATCGTGTTGCTGCTGGTGCCGCCGGTGTTGCAGATCTACCGTAACCACTTCCGGGCGGGGTAAGCGTATTCGGCGTGCAATGCGGTAGAGAGCGGTTGAGCCGGGGGATTGGACTAGCCAAGTGATCTCCCTTATGGCGATGATCTGATCGCCGAACGAGATCGGCACCCCGGTCAACCTGTTCATCCGCACGACCCAGATCATCGATTTCCTCCATTGGCCAGGACCGGGCCGATGCAGGGGAATGGAGCGAAACGATGGCGAACGACAAAAAGAGCGAGAGCCGAATCGACGTTGGCGGGATCGTGCCGCCGGACGCGCCGACCATCGCCGACGCCACCGCCGAGGCGGTATCCCGCGACGACAGTGTCATCGCCAGCCCCAAGACCGAGCGCTCCACGGCGCGCCTTCTCGCCGGCGATGTAGTCGGAGGGCTTGCGGGACTTGCGGTCGTTCTGCCGCAGGCGATGGGGTTGGGGATCGTGCTCTTCGCCGCCATGGGACTCGACGCATCGGCCGGTGCGCTTGCCGGGTTGATCGGCGCGGCGGCGATTTCGCTGGCATCGGGTATCGGCGGCAATACGCTCGGCATGATCAGCGCGCCGAACGGCCCGGTGGTGATCTTCCTGATCGGAGCCTTGGCGTCGATTGCCGATAGCGGCATCGTCACCGCGGACCTTCCCACGGCGCTCGCGATCCTCGTTGTTCTGGCCGGGAGCTTCCAGATGGTGCTAGGCCTGACCGGCGGCGGCCAGTTCATCAAGTACATACCCTATCCCGTCGTGTCCGGCTTGGTCACGGCCATCGGCCTGCTGATGATCGGCTCGCAACTACCGAGCCTTCTCGGTGGCTCCGAGGGTGTGTCAAAAATGACGCAAATCGCCGGCGGCCTGATGATCGAGGCGATGAACCTAACCACGACGGCCAACCACCCGGTCAATTTCGGCCAAGCGAACTTGTTGCTGGTCCCGGCCGCGACGACTTTGGTGACATTGGCGGGAATCTACTGGATACCGCGCCTATTGCCTCGGATTCCCGGGATCGTCGGCGGGTTCGTCGTCGGGTTTGCGTTCTTCCACATCGTCACCGCCTTCATTCCCGGGACCGTGCCGAGTGCCTGGTTGGTTGGGACGATCCCCGGTCCGGAATCGTTGGCCCGCGGCGTGACGCTGACGCCGATCGCGCAATTGCCATGGAGCCTGATGATCGTATCGGGCTTGGCGCTCGCGGTGGTGGCCTCGATCGACTGCTTGGTCACGGCCGTCGTCGCCGATGCTTCTACCGGCAGCCGCCACAATTCACGCGGCGAACTCGTCGCCCAGGGCCTCGGCCAAATCGCGGCGGGTCTGCTCGGCGGCTGCGGTGGCGGAGGGACCAAGGGATCCACCTTGACCGCAATCAACGCCGGCGGCCGACGGTGGCCTGCGGTCGTGGCGGGGAGCGGCGTCGTCATGCTGGTGCTGTTTCTGCGACCCGTCGGCGATGTCCTGCCGATCAGCGTACTCGCCGCCGCGGTCATTCATGTCGGCATCCATATGCTTGATTGGCGGATCGTGGCGTGGATGCGCACCCGCAAGGCCCGGGTCGACGGCATCCTCGCGCTCGCCGTTGTTGCCGCGACACTCGTCTTCGACGTTGCGACCGGCGTCGGGGTCGGTGCGGTCGGCTCCGCCCTGTTGTTCATCCGCAGCCAAAGCGGCGCTACCGCCGTCTACGAACGTACCACCGGCAAGATGCGGCATTCCCTGCGCCACCGCGGCAAGGAGGAAAAAGCCCTATTGGAGGCCCACAGCGACCGCATCCTCTACATCGAACTGCGCGGACACCTGTTTTTCGGCACCGTTGATCGCCTGTTCACAGAACTGCACGAGGATCTTCTTCGGCCGGTCTGGATCGTGATCAACATGCGTCGCGTGCAGTCGCTCGACATGAGTGGACTCAATCTTCTGCATCAGATGGCCACGCTCATCACCTCCAATGGCGGCCAACTCCTGTTTGCCAACATCTACCCGGACATCGTACCGGATCGGAAAATGGGCAAGCTCCTGCACCTGCTCAGGCCCGGCGAAAAGGGGTTCAAGGCGAAGACCTTCAAAAGCACCGACAAAGCATTGGAATTCGCCGAGGATTGCCTGATCGCTGAACTGACTGGTCAGCGGCCGATTGTTTCCTTGAAGCGGGTCGAAATCGATGACAACGAACTGTGCCAATTGATGCGGCCGAAGACGCGGGCGGCGCTGCGCAAGATCCTGCGACCGGTCAACCTGCGGCCGAAGGAGCGATTCTATATGGTCGGTGATACCGACGCCGTACTGTTCCTGGTCATCAAGGGTGAAATCGACATCCGGCTTCCGACCGACAAATACCATTACAAACGCTTGAAGCGCGTTGGGCCTGGCGGTTTCTTCGGCGAAATGAGTTTCCTCGATCCCGCCCCCCGGGTCACGACCGCGGTCGCGGTCACCGAGGTCGAGGCGATGGCGCTGGATCCCGCAGCGATCGCCAAGTCGACCGAGCCGGCCGTCAAGGAAGCGATCCATGCACTGCGGCTGCAGCTTGGCAATGAACTCGCCGAACAGATGCGCTGGGCAAGCGCCGAGATCTGTCGACTTGAACAATGGTAAAGACCCGTTTCGGTCAAGAAAGTCAGTGAGTATGGGTATCCGGCGCGTTTGCGGAGCAAATCTTTATCGCTAATCCGGTGCTCAGCGGCGAGAGTTTCGGGTGAAACGGCGCTGAAGCTGGTTGCCTGCTCCCACGACCAATATGTGCGCCCCGGAGATCCAAGGTCCGGGGCGGTCTTGCGTCAGGTGACACGATCATGGCCACGGATCTCCACATTCCAAGCGTTCGGCCGTAGACTGCGCGCGGGATTTTGGCCGAGGGGGAATGCAGTATGTTTGTGAGAGCGGTGGCAGTGTGGTGGTTGGCGGTGGATGATGTCGCCGACGCCGATTGGCCCCGTCTGGAAGCCCTGCTGGATGATGGCGAGCGCCAGCGCGCCGGTCGTTTTCATTTCGAAAGGGACCGAAAGTCCTATACCGCCGCCCATGCCGTGGGGCGGAAGCTGCTGTCGTCGTGGGCGGGGGGAGATCCTTCGGCGTGGCGTTTCACCGTCGGCGCCCACGGCAAGCCCGAGGTCGTTCTGCCGCCCACGGCACCGCGTTTGCGCTTGAACCTGTCCCATACCCGGGGTTTGGCCGCCGCGGCTGTGACCGAGGAATCCGACATCGGCGTCGATGTCGAATGGTTGGGCCGCAAGCCCGCCGTCGCCGACTTGGCACGGCGCTTTTTCGCGCCGACCGAGTGTACGCAATTGGAAGCTTCTCCGCCCACGCTTGCCGGCGAAACCTTTCTGACCTTCTGGACCCTGAAGGAAGCCTACATCAAGGCCATCGGCAAGGGATTGGCCCAGCCTCTGGATTCCTTCACCTTCACCCTGTCGCCGCTCGCCATCGCGTTTCAGCCGGGAACGGATGATGATCCGGCCTGTTGGCTCTTCCGGCGTTTCCGTCCGACGCCGGGCCACCTGATGGCGCTGGCCGTGCGCCATCCCGATCCCCGCGAAGTGGATGTGTCGGAATTGGCCGTGGATGTCGACATGCTGTGCCGTTAGAGCGGCGTGCGTTTATACCTTGCGCACGCCGTGACAAGCAGCCGTTTAGGCCGCGGCCGAGCAGGCGGAGCCTGCGTCCGGCGAGGGGGGTGCATTCTGCGTCTGATTAAGCGCATGATGTTCTAGGCGGACGTTGCCGGACCGGGAAGGATTTCCCGTAGGTAATGGGCCATGCCCCGTCGTGGCTCCCACTGGTGGGGATACCCCAGGGAGACTTCTTCGAAACGGGTCTCGTCGCGGCGGTCGGTGCGGCGCGTGTGCAAATGGCCGCCGACGACCACCTTCGCCCGGAATCGGCGATGCCAATCGGCGGTGATCCGGGTGCCGCACCACGGCGTGAAGCGCGGGACCCGGGGAATGTGAATCAGGTCCTCGCGCAGGGGAAAATGGTTTACCAAAACCGTTGGGAGCGTCGGTTCCAGGGATTCCAGCCGTTCCAGCGTCCGGCGGCAGCGCTCGGCGCACCACGCTTCGCGCGAAGCGTGAGGAAAGGGGTCGAGAAGCATTTCGTCGGCGCAGACGTTGCGCATGGCCGCTGCCCAGGACGTCACCGCGTCGCGGGGCACCGTGTCGGGGCGGAAGCTGTAATCGTACAGAAGAAACAGGGGAACGATGACGCAATCGCCGCCGGGGCCGGTCCACAGGGGAAAGGGATCTTCGGGGGTCGTCACGCCGAACGACCGCGCCAAGTCCACCTGGGCGTCGTAGCGGGCCTCTCCCCGCAGCGGTTCCGCGCCATCGCCTTCGGGAACGTGCCATAATTCGTGATTTCCGGGCACCCAGATGACCCGCCGGAAACGTTGGGTGAACGTGGCGAAAGCCAGACTCAAATGCTCGAAACGCTCGGCGACGTCGCCGGCCAGAATCAGCCAATCGTCGGGAAAGGCGGGCAGGGCGGCCAGAGCGTAGCGGTTGGCGACGCTGGTGAGGTGCAGATCGCTGAGGGCCAGGAGTTTCATGGCCCATGCGTAACAGAAACGAACACGGGGTGCAAAACGATCGCCGCAATTGTCCGGGTTCCGATAACGTGGTAGTGGGGTTGGCCCACGGGTCAGAAATCTTTGAGGACGTTGCCCATGCAATCCGCGACCCTGCCGGACGGCCGAACGATTTTCTGCGTCAATGCCTACGAAGTGGATTTCTCGGTTCACGAAATATTTTCCGAGGATTTGACGGAGCACGGATTGCTTTTTCCGGCCAACGGCACGGTTTTGGACGTGGGCGCCAATATCGGTTTGTATTCGCTGTATTTGCGGGACCGAAGCCCCGATGCGCGCATTATCGGCTTCGAGCCCATGCCCGCCGCGTTCGAGGCGCTGGAACGCAATCTGGCGGACATGTATCCGCCGGGGCAGGCGGTGCGACTGGCGTTGGGGGCTCAAGCCGGCTGGGCCGAGTTCGACTATTTTCCCGGAATCGCGGCGCTGTCGACCCAGAATCGCGAAGTGGGAAAAGCTCTGTCAGCCGGTTTGCGTCGCCTGCTCGGTGGCGATCACGTGAGCCGCGAGGTCCGGGATATACTCGACAAGACCGGCGCTTCCCGGGCGAGCACGGACGAGACGTTCCTGGACGATTTGTTCCGGCCCCAAACCGTGCGCGCCCCCATCGATACCCTTTCGGCTCAGATGACCGCCCTCGGCGTGGAAACGGTCGATCTGCTGAAGATCGACACCGAGGGCGCCGAATGCGATGTGTTGGCCGGGTTGGATGACGCCGATTGGCCGAAGATTCGCCAAATGCTGGTGGAGGTTCACCTCGGTGCCGAAATGACGGAGACGATGGCCACCGATCTGAACCGGCGCGGTTTCCGGACCTCCATCGGTTCTCACCCGCTATCCCAGGGTGGAGCCGAGGTGTTTCATATCTACGCGGCGCGATGACGCGTTCATGGACAGAGGGATGCGCGGGATGACGGAATTTTCGGAGGTGCCGGTAACAGGCCATGACTGGTGGTCGATGTTGACCGACCCGGTCTTCTTGGAAAACCCCTATCCGCAACTCCGCCGCTTGCGGGACCAAGGCCCCATCCATTTCGACGACCCGTCGGGCATCTATTTCGTGCTCGGCCACGAAGCCTTCACTCAAATCGTCTCGTCGCCGAAGATCGGGCGCGACACCCGCAATTGGAAGAACGGCTGGTACAGCGCGGAATTCCGTCGGCAGGATCCCGTCGGTTATCGGTTGTTCGACAGTTTTCAGCATCAAATGATCAACCGCGACGGCGCCGATCATCGGCGCATGCGCGACATGTGGGTGCCGTCGTTCAGGGCCGGGGCCATGAAATCCTTGGCGCCCATGGTGCAAGCCGAAGCGGACCGGTTGCTCCGCCGGTTGCCGGACGAGGGCGGGATCGATTTCATCGCGGATTTCGCGGGCCCGATGCCGCTGCGGGTGCTGTGCAATCTATTCAACCTGCCGGAGGCGATGGACGAAGACATTCGCCGATGGAGCGCCGCGCTGATCCGGGTGGGCGATATCCTGATGGCGCCGGACCAAAAACAGGAAGCCCTGGACGCCCTGGAATCGTTCAAGGACTATTTGCGCGGGTTTCTGGCCGAACGGCGGGCGACGCCCGAGGACGGCATGATCAACATCATCCTTCGCGCCCAGGATGACGGCGTCCTGAACGAGGAGGAAACGCTCGTCAACATGGTTTCCATGCTGATTGCCGGGCACGAAACCACGGTGACGTTGATCGGAAACGGCCTGCTTCTTCTGTTGCGTCATCCGGAGCAGATGGCCCGCTTGCGCGCCGACCGCGCGCTGGTGGCGTCGGCGGTCGAAGAATTCCTGCGCTACGAACCGGGCGGCAACATGATCCTGCGGGTGGCGTCGGAAGACGTCGACATCTGCGGCGTTCCACTTCCCGCCGGTGCGCCGCTGATCGGAATGGTCGGGGCGATCAATCGCGATCCCGCCCGGTTCGAGCGTCCCGACGAGATGGACGTGGCGCGGACCGGCAACGCGCATTTCACCTTTGGCGGCGGACCGCATTTTTGCCTGGGAGCGTCGCTGGCCCGGATGGAAGGCCGGATCGCCTTTGATTCCGTTCTGGATCGCTGGCCGTCGATCGTTCCGGACGGGCAACCGGAATGGCGCCTCGATCGGCTGAACGCCCGGGGGCTGGGGCATTTGCCGGTGCGCGTGGGGCGGAGTTGATGGTTGCGGCCGCGGGAATCGAGGCGTTGAACGTCTATGGCGGGGCCGCCTGTCTGGACGTGCGGGAACTGTGCGTTCATCGCGGTCTCGACATTCCCCGTTTCGAAAACCTGTTGATGCGGGAAAAGGCGGTGGCGCTGCCCTGCGAGGATCCGATCACCTTTGCCGTCAACGCCGCCAAGCCGTTGATCGACGCCATGAGCGACGCCGAACGGGCGCGCATCGAAATGGTGGTCACGTGCACCGAGTCCGGTATCGATTTCGGCAAGTCGATCAGCACCTACGTCCACCATCACCTGGGTTTGGGCGGCAACTGCCGACTCTTTGAAGTCAAGCAGGCCTGTTATTCCGGTGCCGCCGGATTGCAGATGGCGGTGAACTTCGTCCTGTCGGGCACCTCGCCCGGCGCCAAGGCGCTGGTGATCGCCACCGACCTGTCGCGTTTCGCCCTGGCCGATACCGCCGCCATCCAGGAATGGGCCTATTCAGAGCCCAGTTCGGGGGCCGGTGCGGTGGCGATGGTCGTCAGCGATACGCCTCATGTCTTGCGGATCGATCCCGGCGCCTACGGCAATCACGGGTTCGAGGTGATGGATACCTGCCGCCCCGGTCCCGATACCGAGGCGGGCGACGCCGATCTGTCGCTGATGGCGTATCTGGATTGCTGCGAGCACGCCTACAAGGACTACGCGCGGCGGGTGGAAGGCGCCGATTTTCGCGACACGTTCGGCTATCTCAGCTTCCACACCCCCTTCGGCGGCATGGTCAAGGGCGCCCATCGCCACCTGATGCGCAAGCTCTACAAGGCGCCGGTCGCGGAAATCGAGGAAGATTTCACCCGGCGTCTCGGCCCCAGCTTGACCTTCGGCCAACGCGTCGGCAACACCGCCGGCGGGTCGGTTTTCGTGGGATTGGCAGGGCTGCTGGAAAGCGTGGAACTGGCGGATCCCTGCCGAATCGGCTTGTTTTCGTACGGTTCGGGCTGTTGTTCAGAGTTTTTCAGCGGCATCGTCACGCCCGACGGGCAAAAGCGTCTGCGCAACATGGGCATCGGCGCCGCGCTCGACCGGCGCTACCGTTTGTCCATGGACGAATACGAACGCCTGTTGCGCGGCGACCAAGTGATTCGCTTCGGTCAGCGCGACGCCGCCGTCGACCCCGCGATCGTTCCCGCGGCTTGGGCCACGTTCGAAGGTTCGGGACGGCTTGTCCTGGAGGCCATGGTAGGATACCACCGCGAATACCGTTTCGTTTGACCGACCGCGCAAAGGAGGCCTGCTTGGACCGGGACAGCATTCTCGCCGTTCTCATCACGCAAATCCGCGACGTCGTGCCGGATCTGGCGGGCCATCGTATTTCCGGCGCCGACGCCATGGCCGATCTCGGCGTCTCTTCCATCGAGCGCGGGGAAATCCTGATGGCCACGCTCGAAGAGCTGGAACTGGATCTGCCCATGGTCCAATTGTTCGGCCCGCGTAATCTGGGCGAACTGGCTGATTTACTGCATGCCAAGCTCACGCGAACCTGACATCGTCGTCACCGGCCTGGGCGTTGCCAGCGGGCTGGGACACGGCAAGGACAGCCTGCTGGACGGCCTGCTGGCGGCCCGGGATGTGTTTTCGATGCTGTCCCGTCCGGGGCGTCAGGCGCTTGGCGGCGCCACCGCCTTCATGGGCGTGGAAATGCCGGACCCACCCGATATCCTATCGGCACGGGTCGCGCGCACGGCGGGGTTCGGGTCGCGCGTCGCCGTGTCGGTGCTGGACGAAGCCTGGCGCGACGCCGGTTTGGACGCCGTCGACCCGCGACGGATCGGCTTGGTGGTCGGCGGCGCCAACCTGTTTTCGCGCGAGCATTTGCTGGCCGTGAACGCCTTTGCCGACCGGCTGACTTACATTCCGCCGCGCCACGGCCATGTCTTTCTCGATAGCGACGTGTGCGGCCTGTGCGCCGCGACGTTTGCCATTCGCGGCTTCGCCCATACCGTGGGGGCGGCATCGGCCAGCGGTTCGGTGGCCGTCATCCAAGCGGCCGAGGCCGTTCGGAGCGGTAAGGTGGATGTCTGCATCGCCCTTGGCGCCTTGC
Organism: Rhodospirillales bacterium; assembly: GCA_963675465.2. Lineage (GTDB taxonomy): Bacteria > Pseudomonadota > Alphaproteobacteria > Rhodospirillales > Shumkoniaceae > JAHDSF01. Next base: position 36,894 of record CAXXVY010000018.1, on the reverse strand, counting down.
AGGACGTGTCCTACCTGGACCTGCTGGGGTTCCGGGCGTTGGGCGCCCTGGGCAGCGCCCGATTCGACGGCCAACCGGGCCGGGCTTGTCGTCCCTTCGACGAAGACCATGATGGTTTCCTGTACGGCGAAGCCTGCGCCGCCCTGGTCCTGCGTCGGGCCGATCAGGCCGGGCCGGGGTACGGCGCCTTGATCGGCGCTGCCGAGGTGGTCGATGGCCAACGCGGACCGGAACCGGACTCGGACGGTCAATGCCGCGCCATCTCCCTGGCATTGACTCGGGCGGGCGTGAAGGCGAAAGACGTCGATTACGTCAACGCCCATGCCACCGGCACGCCCCGGGGAGACGTGATCGAAGGGGAGACCCTGCGCGCGATGGGGCTGGAAAATGCGTGGGTCAATGCCAGCAAATCCGTCCTCGGGCATGGATTGTCGGCCGCCGGCGCGGTGGAGTTGGCCGCCGTGCTGCTGCAAATGCAAGCCGGTCGCCTGCATCCCATCCGCAATCTGGACAATCCGCTCCAGCCCGGTCTGAGTTGGGTGATCGGCGAAGCGCGCACCCACCGCGTCCGCCACGCACTTAAACTGTCGTTCGGGTTCGGCGGTGTCGATACCGCGTTGGTGATCAGGGGAAATCCATGACCTACGAAACGCTGGTGGCGGAAACGGTCGACGGCGTTTGCACGGCGACGCTGACCCGGCCCCAGGCGGGGAATGCCCTCAACGCGCGTCTGGTCGGCGAATTGGCGCAGGTCGTGGCGGGGTGCGAAGCCGCCGACGGGCCGTCGATCCTCGTCTTGGCGGGGTCCGCCGACATATTCTGCATCGGCGGCGATTTTCAGGCGACGGCGGCCAGCGACGCGCCCGAAGATCCGGAACCGCTCTACGATCTGTGGTTCCGTCTGGCGACGGGGCCGTTCGTGTCTTTGGCCGTGACACGGGGGCGGGTGAATGCCGGCGGCGTCGGTCTGGCCGCCGCTTGCGATATCGTGCTGGCGGACAATACGGCGCGGTTCTCCTTGTCGGAGTTGCTTTTCGGCCTGTTTCCCGCATGCGTGCTGCCGTTTCTGACCGCACGGGTCGGACCGCAAAAAGCCCACTACATGACCCTCACCACCCAGCCGATATCCGCCGCGCAGGCCTTGGATTGGGGGCTGGTGGATGCACTTGGCGATCCCGTGGAAGACGTACTGCGCAAGCACCTGTTGCGGCTGTGCCGATTGGAAAAACCGGCGATCGCCCGCTACAAGCGCCATCGGGCCGAAGACCCCGGACATTTGACGGCGTCGAGGCCCGCCGCCGTGGCTGCCAACCGGGACCTGTTCGGCGATCCGCAAATCCGCGCCGCCATTCGCCGCTACGTCACCGAGATGAAGTTCCCCTGGGAAGACTGATTTCAGGCGCCGTCGAGGCGGCGGTCTAGGCCGCGTCGCGCAGGTCGACGGATCGGACCAATGGTGGATGAGGCCGTGTCACCTCGTGTCCGGCGACGCCTTCGCGGCTGACGAAATACCGGTGCAGCAGCGCGATGGAGAGCAGGAACAGGAAGGTCTGGTTTTCCTTGGTGCTGATCTCGTTCGCCGGGCGGCTCAGGACCTTGGCGCTCAGGCGCCGGGCGAACCCGGCGTCCAGGAAAGGCAGCTTGGCCAATTCGTCGTCCGACCGAACCAGTTCCAGATAGTCGGGTCGGGTTTCCGCGAAGGCGGCGGCGTCGGGCGCGCGATAGGGGAACTTGCGCTTGTCGATCACGGATTGCGGCAGCAAACCGGTAAAGGCTTGGCGCATCAGCCGCTTTTCCTCGAAACCGTCGTCGAAACGCAAATTGAGAGTCGACGCCAGATCGAAAACCTTCGGATCAAGGAACGGACAGCGGTTTTCCACTCCGTGCGCCAGGGCAACGCGGTCGCCCTGGGTCGACAGCAGATAGCCCGGCAGCAGGGTCTTGTATTCCAGCCATTGCGCCCGTTGCACCGGCGACAAGGGCGCCAGGTAGCCGTGTTCGGCCACCAGCGCGGCAACGGGGCCGAAGGGATCGTGGCCGCCCTTGATCAACCGGGATGAAAAGCGGCCGTTCTGGAACCGCAGTTCGTGGGAAAACAGGCCGGGCATGCGCTCTTGCGAGAACTGCTGGTAAAGGCCGGTCAGGGCGGCGATATCCTGGGGGCCGTAGTGGCCCAGATGGGGATAGAGATGGCTCAGCCGGTGGCGGCGGTCGTCTTCGTCGATGTCGTTCCAGGAATGGCGCAGGAGGGTTTCCTTGAACAGGTCGTAGCCCAGGAACGCTTCGTCGGCGCCTTCGCCGCTCAGGATAACCTTAATGCCCAGTTCCCGCGTGCGCCGCGACAACAGGAACATGGGAACGAAGGCGCTGCGAAAAGCCGGCATCTCGGCGTGATAGATCGCCTCGGGGCAGGCCGCGGCGATGTCGTCGTGGCTGATGCGCAAGGTGTGGTGACTGGTTCCCAGGTAGTCGGCCACTTTCTGTTGGTCGGCGGATTCGTCCAACTCGGTATCATCGAACCCGACCGAGAAGGTGGCCGGCGGGCGACCGCTGATGTCTCGCGTGAGACGGGCGATGATGGCGGAATCGATGCCGCCGCTCAGGTAGACCCCGACCTCCACGTCGCTGCGCAGGCGCAGCGCCACGCTGTCGGACAGCGCGTGCCGGATCATGTCCCGGGCTTCGCCCTCGCTGGCGGGCGGCGGGCCGTCGGCGAAGGCCAGGGGGGCATAGGCGTGGCGCGCCAATGCGCCGCCCTCGAACGACAACCACTCGCCCATGGGCAGCGAATGAATGGCGCTGAACCCCGTCTGGTCGGGAAGGGGCGTCCATTGCCCCAGAATCGACGCCAATTGCGCCGGGTCCTGCTCGAACGTGAAACCGGGGATCGAGAGAAATGCCTTCATTTCCGAAGCGAACACCAACATGGTGCCCCGCCGGGCGTAGAATAGCGGCCTCTTGCCGAAGCGATCGCGGGCCAGGACGAGCCTTTTCCGGTGGCGGTCGAAAAGCGCGAAGGCAAAACAGCCATTCAACCGGGGAAGGCACCGATCGCCCCACGTCATCCAGGCCGCGAGCACGACTTCGGTGTCGCACCGGGTGCGGAAGACGACGCCCAGGGATTCCAGTTCGTCGCGCAGTTCGCGGTAATTATAGATCTCGCCGTTGTAGCAGAGCCAGAACCGGCCGTCGGGATCGGCCATGGGTTGGGTTCCGGCCTCGATGTCGATGATGGCCAGCCGCGCCGTGCCCATGGCCCAGTCGTTCCCGACGGCGTATCCCAGGCCGTCCGGGCCGCGATGGCCGATATTGCCCAACATGGCGACGATGGTGTCGGGAAGCGCCTCGGCGGAGATGGCGGTATCGAACAGGCCGGCGATTCCGCACATGGGCTAGGCCGATTTCGTTGCGTCTTGGGCCTGCTTGGACGCCACCGTTTCCCTGATTTGGGTCAGGCTGACCAGAATGTTTCCGGTCATTTCCGCTTCGGTGAAGGTTATGTCGAATTCCGTTTGCAGGAATCGGCACAACTGCACGTACCCGAAGGAATCCATCACCCCTTCCTTGAACAGATCGGCGTCTTCTGGAAAGTCGGCACCGAATTCGACCAGGAAATTTTCTTCGATGTAGGCGCGTATCTTGTCCATGGCGGTTCCTGACTCCCGGGCAAAACGTCGTCGCATGACGGGCTTCTTACTTAGGCATTCTTCTCGGGGGAAATCAGTCTTCCGGAAATCGGTCCGGGCATGGTGGTGGCAACGGTAATGTTGCCGTAGACGTTGACCAACGTCATGATTGGATCCACCACGGGTTCGAGGGCAATCAGCATGACGATGGCCACTTCGACCGGAACGCCGAATGGGGCCAACAGCGTGCCCATCAGCGCCATGGAGGCGACCCCCGGCGCACCCGCCCTGGCGCAGGCGACCAGAACCCCGCCCAGAGCCAAGACGAACCCGGCATGCATGCCCATGGGCAATTGGTAAAGCTGCAGAACGAACAGGCTGCTGATGACCACATGCAGTACGTTGCCGATCGGAAACAGGCTGACGCCAAGGGGCAGGACCATCTGGGCGGTCCGGCGTCCAACACCCAATCCGTTTTCCACGGCCTTCAGGGCGCTGGGCAACGTGGCGACACTGGACGAGGTGCCGAAGGCGGTCAGCAGGGGTTCCCGGAGCTGGACGAGTACGCGCAGGGGCGAAAGCTTCGTGCGCGCCGCCACCACCATGGTCATGCCCGCGATCACCAGGATCGCCAAGCCGTAGAAGGTGGCGACCAGACGACCCAGCATGAGGAACATGTCGCTGCCGCTTTTGCCGGTATGGGCCGCCATCAGCGCAAACAGGCCAAACGGCAACCCCACCAGAATCCATCCCATGACCTTGATCAGGGCGTTATAGAAGGCATCCAGCACGCCGACCGTTTGTTCGGCCTGTGCGGGGCCAAGCTTGCCCAGTCCCAGGCCCAGCAGCAACGAGAACAGCAACAGGGCCAGCATGTGCCCGTCGGCGGCTGCGCGGATGACGTTCGCCGGTACGATCGTTTGTACCAACGTCCAAAGGCCGGGGGAGGCCGCGCTGTCGGAAGACCCTTCGTGACCCACGATCTGGCCGGCCAGGAAGGTACGTTGAGTCTGTTCCAGGCCGCCTCCGGGCTCGATAACCAGTCCCACGATCAGGGCGATGGCGGCAGCCGAAGTCAGGCCGATTAGGAAGGTCAGGGCCAAACGGGGGAGGGCGGAGGCGTTTTCGCCGAGCATCACGCGCGCGATGCTGGTGGTAATGGCCGTAATGATGATGGGCAGGACGCACATCTGCATCAGAGAAAGATAAAGATCGCCCAGCGGCGCCAGCGCGGCGCCGCTGGCGGGGAAAAACAATCCCAGCGCGCCGCCGGCTACAAGCCCCCCCAGGGCCGCCCAAGGGCTCGTCAGACATGTGATGATCTTCATGGGCGGGATGTCCCGAAGTACTGATTCTGGACGCGTTCCAGCGAACCATCCTCCTGGCGATCGGCGATATAGGTGTCGAGCCAGGCAAGCCAGTTTCCGTCATCGCGATGCACAGCCATGGCAATCGGATCGCGTGCGCCGGTCATGGGGATTATTTTGGCATAGAGCGCCCAGTCCTTGCGGACGGGATAGCCGGGCACGTTCGGGATGCTCCGGCTGAGCGACGAAGAAAACGCTTCGCCCACGACAAGGGCGTGGAGATTCCCGCTCAGCAGACTGGCCAGTGCCGCTTCACTGGTCGAATAAGGCCGCACCTGCGCCTGTGGAAAACGTTCCGATGCGAAATCCGCATACGAACTGCCGTTCTGCACGCCGATCAGAATGTCGGCGGCGTCGAGGGCGTCGAATCGTTCGCCGCCGTGGAGTAGCGACGCGGTCTTGGTGCGGCTGATTATCAAGATCTGCCGTAGCCGGAGATAGGGTTGGGTAAAGCGCACGACAGTGGAACGCCGCAGGGTCCGGCTCAGATAGCCGATGGCGACATCGGCTTCGCGCCGGGCGACGATTCCGGGCAGGTCGTTGAAGGTGTCCGCGATACGGGCGTATTCCAGTCGTACGCCCAGACGGTTGGCGATGTCGGTGGCGATGTCGACATCGATACCTCCGGTGTTACCTTCGTTGTCCACGTAATAGAACGGTGGGATGTCCCTTTTGCGGGACGCCACGATCAACGTGCCGCGGTCAAGGATGCGGGCGATGTCGGGTGCGATGGACGGATCGGCGGCAAGCGTAGCGCCCGGAAAAGCCGTGAAAATCACAAGGGCGACAATGGCACGACGCCACTTCGCCTTTCCTACGCGGGACAGCTTGCAGGCGGCGGCGAACGGAATACGCAAATCAACCTCGACTCACTGATGTCATCCGTCATCGGGACGAATCTCCGGTGACATTTCGCTGGGACAGCAACATCTCTATCGCATTTCGCAGCCTTTGGATATTGCCGCCGAAGGGTGACAAAATTTGCACCAACTGTGAAGGTGATTTTACATTTATTTCTTGTCGGAACAGGGCGGCCAGGGTGCCGGATGGGCTGAGGTCCACATACACCGCGCCGCCGAGTCGTTCCAGTCTTCGCAGGGTTTCGCGGACATTCATCGTTTGTCGGACTATACGCCAGGGCAGGTCGGGTGTTGCCGGTCCGATGACTCCGCCCATACACGCGGACCAGACCGGCCAAAATGCCGTCTCCCGCCGCAAGTCGCCGAAGGCATCGCGCCACGCGGTCTCGGCGTCGTCGATGAATCGGGAATGAAAGGCGAAAGGCACCGGAAGGCGCTGGAACGGGACGGCATGTTCCGCCAATACCGATTCGATGGAGGGCAAGTGTTCGGCGGGGGCCGACAGGATGAAATGTCCGTCGGAATTGATTCCGGCGATCTCGCCGCATTCGGCCAGCAGGCGGTTGCCTTGGTACAAGTCCGGCGACGCCAGCACCGCGACCATGCAGCCCGGCCGACAGGTACGTCGAAAGAGAGCGGGCTGATCGGCCACCGCGCACAAAGAGGCTTCGAACGGCATCATTCCGGCCACGGTCTGGGCGGTGAATTCGCCCAGGCTGACGCCGAAAAGCATGTCGGGGCGCAGGCGATGGTGCTGCAATACTTTCGCCAACGCGTATTGCACCAGGAAAATGGCGGGGTGGCTCGCCTCCATGCGATCAAACGGAGCGCTGGTCGGGTGTCCCGGTCCCTGCATTTCGGCCAGGACGGAAAAGCCGTGACGCCGGGCGACAATGGCGTCGCCGGATTGCATCCAGTGGCGAAAGACGGCGTCTTCCGCCATCAAGTCCGCGGCCATGCCGTAGTACTGCGATCCCTGGCCGGAAAAGCAAAAAACCATGGGAAGGGACGTCGGCTGGGTTCCCAAAATGCTTTTCCTGCTGCGGGCGGGACGGTGGATGCTGCTCTAGCCGACAGTGGCCAGGAAACGATCACGCGAGCGTCTTGATATGAAAATATCTTTGCGATGTAAATTGATGCTTTGCATTGTCGGGCCGACAGAGTACCGTCCAGTTGGCAATGCGCATGATTCGCGTTGCGAAGAGGATTTCTTTCCGCGTTTCTTGGGAACGCGGGCCGTAAATGGAGGAATGCCATGGCTGCCCAGTCTGCCGCTTCAGAAGCTCCTGCTCCCGAATCCATGAGCGCGGATGTCCCCCCGACCGACGATTTGGGTCGAAGCCTGATCGCGGAAAGCCTGATCAAGGACTACGTCATCGCGTCGGTGGCCGCAAGCATCGTGCCGATTCCGTTGTTCGACATCGCCGCAGTCGTCGGTATCCAATTGCGGATGATCCAGAAGTTGTCCGAATTGTACGGCAAGCCGTTCTCGGAAGGGATTGGCCGCAGCGTCATCACCTCGCTTGCCGGCGGTTTCGTCGGGTACGGAGCAGGCATGGTGGTGGCCGTCAGCCTGACCAAGCTGATCCCCGGCGTCGGCTGGATGATGGGCATGGTGTCGCTGCCCGTGGTGGCCGGTGGGTCGACCTATGCCGTGGGCAACGTTTTCGTGAAGCATTACGAGAACGGCGGCGACATGTTCAATTTCAGCAGCGAAGCCATGCGCTCCTACTACAAGGAGCAGTTCGAGAAGGGCAAGAAGCTCGCCGACAGGTTCAAATCGCCCAAGGAACCGGCGGATGAAGCCGCTCCCGCGGTCTGATCAGACCGCGCTTTTCAGGCGCCTGTCCGACAAAGCCGCCGCCCTCGTGGGTCGGCGGCTTTTCCGTGTCCGCGATGGTTCAGGACCGTCGTGGTATCCGGCGATCGTCCGAAGCCAGCAGGACGATGACGCCGACCACTGGACTGAACAGGAACGAGATCAGGAAATTGCCGAAGAATCCGAAGCGTTTGTTTCGGCCCAACAGGCCGATCAGCCAGGAAAGGGCGATCCACGTAAATACGACGCCCGGATTGAGAAAATAAACCATTATTCGGGAGTCCTTTCATTGGCGTTGAGCATCTCGGCCGCCTCTTTGTTGGTGCGTGGCATGTCCGCCAACGGTTTGCGATAGGCCGCAACGGAGCGGAAATGGTTACCGTCATGACGGAGTATATGGGTTGTCGTGTCGGTGGCCAAACCCCTGGAGTCGAATGATAGCGTGCCCGTGGCGCCGATGAAGGGGTGATCGTAGCGCATGATGCGCAAGGTATCTGCAATAGCGGACGGATCGAGGCTTCCCGCCCGTTTGGCGGCATAGGCCAGAACCTTGACCGCGTCGAAGTTCAGGGCCGCAGTCATTCCGGGCTCGTATCCAAGGACTTTGACGAAGTCTTGCGTCAGCCGATGCCCCTCGGGCGTTTGTTTGTCACTGTCGAAGACCGAGACCGTGACCACGTCGCGCAGGCTGTCCTTGTCGAGCAACAGGTTCATCTTCCGCGTATTGAGATATTCCGGTCCCAGAATGGGGATCGTCAACCCCAATTGCCGGGTGCGGATGATGAATTGGGCCGTTTCCTCCCAAGACGAGGATGTGACAAAGAAAGCGTCGATGTCCGTCGATTTGAAAATTTCGTTGTCCATCAGGAACAAAAGCAGATCCTCGATGGAGTGGTTGATCGTGGTCAGGCGTCCCCGGTACAGGATCGTGCCACCCTGCTGGGCGAAAAGACTTCGGAATTGGTTGGTGGTTTCGATGCCGTAGCCGCTATTGTCCGAGAGCACCACGACTTTCCGAATGTCTTGGCTTCGCGCATATTTGGCCAGAAACGCGGCGTTGTCGGCGTTGTCGGGTTGCAGCGCGAACGTCAGGTCGAAGTGGTGGTTGCTCAGGGTGCTCGCCGTGGCTTGGGTGGCCAGGAACAACTTACGATGGCTCTCGTAGATGGCGCTGGCGGGAACCGCCGTCGCCGACGAACCGTGGCCGATGACGGCAAGCACACCCGGCTGTTCACCGATACGGGTCGCCAACTGCAGGGTCTTCGAAACCAATTTTTCCAACGCCACTTTGTCGGTGTAGATTTCCTCGCCGTACCGGCTGATGCTTAGCGGGTGCCCCAACAGGCCGCCATCGGCATTGATTTGATCGACGGCGATCTGGGCACCGATGGCGGCGCCGTTCGTGTCGTCGTTGGAGGAAGATACCAGAGCGATCTTGATGGAATCATCGGCCTTGCTCCAGTGAACGTAGGCCATGACCAAAGATCCGACGACGATTACCGCCGCGATCGCGAATAGGATCAACCGGGTTCGGCCCATCGGCCAAAATCGCGCAGAAACTTTACCGAAACTTATCATGGCGATTAATTATCGCCCCCCAGGATAATCGGTAAACCGTCCTTGCCGGCGCCGATCACGACCGTCTTGGCATTGGGCGAAGTCGCCAAGTCGCGGGTCGCCTGGATGCCCTGCCAGCGGAGGAGATCGGAAGTCAGGCTTTTGGCGATGATCAACTGGTAAGTCTGTATCCCCTGAGCTTCGATACGCTTGCGCTCCGCTTCCTTCTTTTCGATGGAAAGACGATATTCGAAGGCCTTTTCCTCTTCATTCAGGGTCAGTTTGCGCTCGATCGCGGCTCGGACGGTCTCGGGCAGATCGACCGACTTCACCAGCACGTCGTCGATGATGACGTATCGGTTTTCGATTTTCGACAAACTGCTGACCACCACCGATTCAAGAAAACCGCGATGGCTGGTATAGACCTCTTCGGGGCCATACTGCCCGACCGCCCGGCGGAGCGCTGCTTCTGTTTCCGGGAAGACGATTTTTTCCAGGTAATTCGGTCCCACCGACACGTGCAACAAGGGGAGCATGCGAATGTCCGGCCGGTAACGGACGGCGACTTGGAGCGTGACCGGCAGCCCGCCGTGGGTCAGTAACGTGTAGGTTTGCTCGCGCGTCTGGAACCGCACGTTGTAAATGTACATGGTGTTCCAGGGAAGGATCAGGTGGACGCCTTCACCGTAGATGTTGCTCTGATTGGTACCGGTAAAGAAGCTGTAGAGGACACCGGCCTCACCCGATTTGACGGAGATGACCATGCGGTTCCATAACAGGATCGCCCCCATCAGCAACGCCAACGAAAGCAGTGCCGCTATGGTGTGATGCCGGAACCGCCGCTGCCGCGCGACGTGTTCGGCGTCGTCTTCGTAATAGTCGATATCAGCCATGAGGCCGGAATTCCCTTGAAATCGTAACGGTCGCCTTCGTCATCGGCATTATGCGGGATCGCAGAACCGGATGCCAGCGTCGATCCATTGAAAACCCTTTCATCGCCTTGGTTTGCGCCGAGCTGCCAGCGCCTTATCGACGAGGGCGGTGCAGGCGTCGATATTGGGCGGGAGGAGAACAGAATAGTGATCGCCGGGCAAGATGTGTACGGCCACGCGCGCCTTTGTGACCGCTGCCCAGCCGCAGGTCTTGTCACTCATGGCGTTCTCCGTGCGCAACACGGTTATCGGGACATCGCAGGGACCGGGCTGGTAGGCCATCAGGGCGGTGTTGTGGGCTTCGTAGAGTGCCAACATACGGCGCATCTGGCCGATATCGTCGTCTTCGAAGCGATCGGATAGCGCGGGCATGGCCATAAGCGCCGTTGCCACGTCCTGATCCTCTGCGATGGCCGGAAGGTCGGCGATGCCGAAAAGGTCATGCGCGAAGGCCTGCGCAAGCGGTCTGCCCGCGTTGTCGGAAACCGATTGGGCATCAAACCGGCGCAATAGTTCGGGTGTATAACTTTCGATCAGGCACAGTAGGTCGACTTTCTCGCCGGTCTGCCGCAACTGCCGGGCCATCTCGAACGCCAGTACCCCGCCAAAGGACCATCCACCCAGGGAATAGGGACCGGACGGCTGCGCGCGTCGAAGCGTCCTGACATGGTGGGCGGCCATTTGTGGCAGGCTCAGGGCGGGAACCTTCGCGTCCGGCGCCTGAAGGCCGTATACGGGAATTGCGGCTTTGAGTCGGCGCGCCAAGTCCACATAGCAGGTGACGGTTCCCGCTATCGGATGAACCAGGAACAAGGCTTTCGTTCGGGAGGAGGTTGGATTGACGGGGCGTAAAGCCACCGGCGCATTGTTCCGCTCCGCCGCCGATTTCCGATCACCCCCCCGTTGCGCGCGCAACACCCGAGCCTGCTCGGCAATGGTTTGCGCGGTCAGAAACGCACTTGCCGGGAGTTGGGCGTGGAAGGTCCTCTCGAGCGCCGCGAGCAGGCGAACCCACAGCAGGGAATGGCCGCCGCAATCCTGGAAGTTGTCATGAATGCCGATGGTGCCGGTTTCCCGCTCCAGGACCCGGGACCATACCTCCAGCAATTGCTCCTCAAGGTTATCGCGGGGCTTGTCGCCGCTCACTTCGGTGGAAGGCGCGTTGGGCAGAGCGCTACGATCCAGCTTTCCGCTGGCGGTTTTCGGCAGCGCCGGGAGGCGGACGTAGGTGTTGGGCAGCATGTGCGGCGGCAGTCGGCTCGCCATGTGGATGCGCAGGGCGTCTTCGTCGAAAACGATCGATTGAGGCACGATATAGGCGGTCAGATTTTGACTTCCTGCGCTGTCGGCATGCGATGCCACGGCCGCCTCGCGCAGTCCGAACGCGGTCAGAGCCGTTTCGACCTCGCTCAATTCGACGCGGAAGCCCCGGATCTTGACCTGTTGATCGACACGTCCGTGAAAGGCGATGAGCCCCTTGCTCCCGGAAACGAACGAAACCATGTCGCCGGTGCGATACAGTCGCCTCGCGGGTATGCCCGATGGCGGTTCCACGAAACGTTCCCGGGTCAAATCAGGACGGCCGTGGTAGCCCAGCGCCAGTCGGCTGCCGGCGATGTGCAGTTCACCGATCACTCCTTCGGGAACCGGGTTGCCGTCGCGGTCGAGAATATAGGCTTCGGTGCCCGGCAACGGCCGACCGATGGGTATGGTCGGGCCGGGCGCTCCCGTATCGACCTCGTGAACCAGGCAGGTGATGGTCGTTTCTGTGGGACCGTAGGCATTCAACAATCGAACGTGGGCCAGGGGACCGGCCTGCCACAGGCGTACGGTGTCGGAGGTCAACGTCTCGCCGCCGACGACGCACAACCGCAAGGTGGATGGCGGCGGCGTATCTACGTCGTTCCAGGCCAATAGGACTTCGCGCAAATAGGCGGGCGGCAGGTCGGCCACCGTTACTCCCTGTTCGGTCAGGATGCGTCGCAGGGCTTCGGGAGGCCACGCCGTCTTCGTGCGCATCAGAAGCCGGCCGCCGCTGGCCAGGGTCGGAAGTATTTGTTCCAGGGCGGTATCCACCACGTGGGGCGCGAATTGCAGGACCACGTCGTCTTTGCTCAGGCCGTAGTGGCCGATGATGACCCGGACGTGATCGGCGATCGCCTGTTGCGACACGACCACGCCCTTGGGGGTGCCGGTGGAGCCCGACGTGTAGATCATGTAAGCGGGCGCGGAAGGATCCGGCTGGGGCTTGAACTTTTCGGCGCTGCGGTCGCCGATGGTTTTTGCGTCGCGGTCCAGATCGACGATCAGATCGGGCAGGGGGGACAGCGTCTTCAGCTTCGCCGCCGGTTCGCCCTTGGTGACGATCGCCTTGGCGCCGCAATCGGCGAGAATCGCGGATTGACGCCGGGTGGGCGTGGTTCGGTCCAGCGGCACCCAGATGGCACCGGCGGTTAGGGCCGCGATCAGGGCCACGATACTGTCGGTGCCGCGATCCAGCAGAACGGCGACGGCATCGCCGGGTCGCACGCCGTTGCGGCGAAGGTGCCGGGCAAGGCGGTTGGCGCGGCGAACGAGCTGACGATAGGTCAGGGAATCGCCATCGGCCGTCACGGCGACGGCCTTGGGGCGCCGCTTCGCCTGCCGGGCGACCCATTGCGGCAGAAGACCGTCCCGGCGGGGCAAGGCCGGGGCTTTGGCCCAGCGTCCCGACAGACGCTTGCGTTCGCGCGGGGTCAGCATCTCCAGCGTGCCGACGCGCGTTTTCGGGGCGGCGCAGACCGCGGCGACGAGACGGGCGTAACGATCCAACAGACGTTCGATGCCCGCCGCGTCGAACCGGGCGCCGTCATACCCGGCGACGAGACGCAGGGTCTCCCCTTCCTCGTAGACTTCAAGGCCGAAAGGCCCGTCGCCCGGCTGTCGAATTTCCGGTAGGTAGACCGCTTGGCCCGCTTCCGGAGGCAGCGGAATCGGGGGGCTCATGGGGAAGTTCTGGTAGGCAAAGCCGATTTGATAGGGCGGCTCGCCCTGCAAGGAGCCTCCAAGGTCTCGGGCGATGGCGGCAAAGGGAAACTCGCCGTTGTCCAGCCCTTCGATCAGTCGCCGGTGGCTGTCGCGCAGCACGGTTTCGGCGGCCAATTCTCCGGAAACGCCGGTGCGCACCGCCAGCATGTTGACGAAATAGCCCACGGCATGCTCGAAGCGCCGGGCGGGACGGCGCAAGGTGGGCACGCCGACGAGGATGTCGGTCTGGCCGGTGTGGCGATAAAGAAGAATGGCCAAGACGCCCAGGAGTAAAGACGCCGGCGTAATGCCCAATGCGGCGGCCGTTTCTTTTGCCGCCCGTGCGACCGGGGCCGCGAGGACCCGGTCCAGGCTGCGGCCGTCTATGGCGGCCCCCGGCGAGGCTGGCCGGTCCGAGGGTAAGTCGATGGTCGGCAATTCGCCGCTCAGTTGACAGCGCCAGTAGGCGTGTTGGGCCTGGCCTTCCGGCGACGCCATGAACGTCCGTTCCCAGGCGGCGAAATCGGAAAAATCAGCCTGGGTCGGCGGGGGCGGCGCCTCGCGGCCGTCGGCAAATCGGGTGTATGCCTCCCACAACGCGGTCGCCACGGCGGCGGCCGAAGCGCCGTCGAACACCATGTGGTGGACGGTGATCAATAGAATTTCGTGTCCGGCGCCCAAGGCGCCGCCATGCAGCAGTTCGAAGCGGGATGGCGCTTCCGCTTTCAAGTCGAACGGCCGCGCCGCCCTTTGGCGGGCGAAGATCAACGGATCCATGCCCTTGGGCACTTCCACGAGACGAAGCGGTCGTGTTCCGTGCCGCGAGATCAACGAGGGCTCGGCGCCGTCGTCGTCCACTTGGGCGGTCAAGACGGGGAAGGCGTCCAACAGCCACCCGCAGGCGCGGCCCAGGGCATCGCGGTCGATGCCGTTGACTCGGAAAGCCAACGGCACGTTGTAAATGCTGGTGTCGGGATGCAGCGACTGAACGACCCAGAGCCCTTTCTGGCCTTCCGTCATCGGGATGCGCCAGGGGCCGTCGTCCGGTTCCGGGGCGACGGCGGCAGCCGTCGGGACAGCTTCGGACATCCGTTCCGCCACCAGCGCGGCCAGCCGATCGGGGGTGGGGTGGTCTTCGAAGTCGCGACGTCCAAGAGTGACGCCATGGGCTTCCTCGATGGCGTAGCCCAGGCGCAAGGCGATCATGGAATCGAGGCCGAGCGTCGCGAACGCGGTCGACGGCGCCAGGGCGTTTTCGGCCATCCCCAGTTCTCGGGCCAGGGTCCGGACGATCACCGCGCGCGCGGCGGCGGTCGTGTCCGGGGCGGGCGCGACGACGGGAACGGTCGTGGACGACGGCCTCCGTGGCAGCCAGTGGCGTTCGCGGGCGAAGGGATAGCCGGGCAGCGCCAACGGTGGAACCGCTTCGTCCGGCGCCGATTCGGGAAGGGGGTCGGATGGGGCGCCGGAATGGGCGGTCCTCAGTTTCTCGATCAGCGCGTCGCGGTCATCGGCCGTGACCGTGACCGCGTGCTCCATGGGTTCCCGCCCGTGTCGGAGCGTCCATGAAAGCCGGGCCAGCGACAGGTTCGGCGTCCGATCGACAAAGTCCGCCAACCGGCGCAGCGTTTCATTCAATTGTTCCGGCGTGCGGGCGGAAACGGGGAAGGCGCGCGGACGGTGGCGTTCGGCGACAGCCGGGCGGGCGGGCGCTTCCTCCAGGATCAAGTGAACGTTGGAGCCTCCGGCTCCGAACGAACTGACGGTGGCGCGTCGCGGGCCGGGTTCGCCGTCGACCGATGGCGCGGGCCAGTCGTCTGCCCGCCACTGCGGCCGGAAAGGTGTCGCATCGAAGACGATGGCCCGGTTGGCGCGATCCGGCTTGAGAGACGGCACCAGTCGCCGATGTTGGAGTTGCAACAGGACCTTGGTCAACTGGGCCAGACCCGAAGCCGCCTCGGCATGGCCCATGTTGGATTTCACGGAGCCGATGGCGCAGGCGCCGTCCTCCACGCCGAAAGCCCGGAAGGCCGTGCTCAGGGCCCGGATCTCGATGGCATCGCCCATGCTGGCGCCGCTGGCGGCGGCTTCCACGTATCCGATGGTTCGGGCGTCGATACCGGAACGGCGGAGATTGTCTTCGATCAATCGCGCCTGGACCTCGGCGCTGGGCACGCCGAAACCGGCGGAATGGCCGCCATGATTGGCCGCGCTGCCCTTGATGACGGCGATCACGTCGTCGCCGTCGCGCAATGCGTCGGCCAGCGGCTTCAACAGGACGGCGCCGACGCCTTCGGCGGGCAGGTAGCCGTCCCCTTCGGCGAAACTCCGGCTGTCGGCCGTGCTGCCCACCAGTCCGGTCCGGCTAAGGCCCAGGTACTTGCCCGGATGCAGCGACAGGTTGACGCCTCCGGCAATGGCCAGCCGGCATTCTCCCGTTTTCAGGTTCTGGCAGGCTTGATGCACCGCCTGCAAACCGGACGAGCACATGCTGTCCACGGCGACGCTGGGGCCCTTCAGATCGAAGAAGAAGGATATCCGGTTGGCGATGCCGGCGTAGGAATTCAGCAGCAGCAGGGCCTTGTCTTCCGCGTCGGCATCGAAGGCGCTGTAGTGCTGGTACATGGCGCCGACGAAAACACCGACCTTGGCGTCGTAGTGGTCGCGCAGTCGGGCGCGAGTGTGTCCGGCCCGTTCCAGAAGGTGCCAGCAGGTTTGCAGGAACAATCGCTCCTGGGGATCGGTCAGATCGGCCGCGCGCGGCGAATAACCGAAGAATTCAGCGTCGAAACAATCGATGTCGCCGAGGAACCCTCCCCATTTGCAATGGCTGGTGCCCGGCTTGCCCTTGGCCGGGGAATACGCGAGGTCCCAGCGATCGGTGGGGATTTCGGTAACGCAATCACGCCCTTCTTCGAGGGCCGTCCAGAAATCCTCGATCGTGTCGGCGCCGGGGTAGCGGCCGGCCACGGCGATGATCGCGATGTCGTCGGGATCGGCGGCGGGCGCGGAAGCGGTGGGTTCGGGTGCCGTTCGCGTTGCCTTGCCGCTTCGCGTCAAGGCTTCGGCCAGTTGGGCGATCGACGGGTTTTCGAACAGGATCGTGGGCGGCAGCGGTCCGACCTGCTGTTCCAACGCGGCGACGATTTCCAGGGCCGAGACGGAATCCACGCCGAAACGGTCGAGGGGAGCGTCCGCTGCAAGGCGCTCGGCGGGGATCTTCAGAACCCGCGAGAAACAGGCCGTGACGGTGGCCGCCATGGGGCGCGAGGTTGTTGTCGGTGGCGAGGGCGTCGGAGCCTCGGACGGCACCGGCCGCAACGCCGCGCGCAGGCGATCGGGATCGCCGTCGAGGACCAGGATCTGGTCTTCTTCCGTCAACGCCACAGCTGTGGTCAAGGCGGCCAGGGCCGGCCCGGTTTCCAGGGGCCGGACACCGGCTAATCGTTCCATGGCGGCGATGGCCTCGTCTCCGATCCGCATGCCGCCGTCCCGCCAATAGGGCCAGTCGATGGAAACGGTGCGACCCCGGCGTTCGCCTTGCGTCACGCGGCGATTGCGGTGGGCGGCGAAGGAATCGAGGAAAGCGTTGGCGGCGGCGTAATCCGACTGCCCGGCATTGCCCAGCGCCCCGGAGGCCGAGGCGAACAGGACCATCATGTCCAGGTCGAGATCGGCGGTGGCGGCGTCCAGGTTCAGGGCTCCAGCCACCTTGGGCGACAGCACGGCACGCAGATCGTCGGCACTCTTGCGGACCAGCAGGGCATCGCGGACCAGTCCGGCGGCGTGCAGCACGCCGTCCAACCTGCCGTGAACCTGCCGGATTTCGGCGATCAGGGCGGCCACGGCCGCCGGATCGGTCACGTCGACTTGACGATAGATCGTCCGGGCGTCCAGGCGTTCGAGTCGATGCCGCGCGCTATCCGAGAGAGGCGAGCGGCCGGTCAGCCACAATGCGGGCCGATGCGCGCCTTCGGCGATGGCGGCGCATACGTGCAGACCGATACCCCCGGCCCCCCCGGTGATCAGATAGATACCCCCGTCCTTCCAGGGGGTCGGTCGGGCGCGAACGGTCAGTTCCAGCCACTGCCGCACTTGGCGCCGGCCGTTGTCGTGACGGATATCGGCATCGGTGTCGGCCGTCGCCTGATCGGCATTCAAAAACGCGGCGGGATCTCCGGATCGGTAGTCGAGAGCAACGGTCTGGCACAGCACGCCGGGGCGTTCCTGGCGGGCGCTGCGCATCATGCCGGCCAAGCCTTCCAGAAGTCGGCCGTCGTCGTTCAAAGGCACGACGAGTTGAACGATGGCGCGCTCGGGTCGTTCCTTGAACAGATCCTGCAGCAGACCAAGCAGCTTCGCCGCATGTTCGGCATAGTCCTCGGCGTTGGATACCAACACTTCCGCCGGGGAGAGGTCGTCGACGAGGCGTTCCGCCATTCCCTCTGGCGGCTTGCACAGCATGACGATCCGCCGTTGCGCGAAAGCCCGGCCGTCGGCTGCTTGGTCCCGCCAGCGGGGCGCGAAGAACAGTGGCAGGGGCGCGGTGATCGCCGGGGCCGGGACTGCCGCGCCTTCCGGAATCCAGTAGCGTTCGCGGGCGAAGGGATACGGCGGCAGGCCGATGCGGCGCGGTTTCGGCTTATCGGTGTAAGGCGCGATCCAATCAACGGTGGCGCCGTCCACCCATGCTTTCGCGATGGTGTCCGGATCGGAAGCCGAAACGGCCTTCTTGCCGCGCCCGGCCCGGCCGCGATGGATGTTTGGGCCATCCGGGTTTCCCGTCGCGGCGCTGTCCAGGGCGGCGATCAATTCGGAACGGCTGGTCGCGACGATGGCCAGCCGTTCTTCCATCGCTTCGCGCCCGGTTTGCAGGGTGTGGGCGACCGCAGCCATGTCGGTCTCGTCCAGGGCTTCCAGGCGACGGCGGAGGCGCGCGGCCATCTCGGCCAACCGGTCCGGATCGCGTGCCGACAGCGGAAAGACGCGGCGCCGTGCCGGTTCGACCGGCGCGGGCGGGGCGACGAATTCCTCCAGGATCAAATGGGCGTTGGCGCCGCCGGCCCCGAACGACGACAGACCGGCGATCCGGGTTCCTTCGCTTCCGTCCACCACCGGACGGCGCCATTCCGCCACCCGTTGCTGCACCACGAAGGGCGATGCGGCGAAATCGATGCCGGGATTGAGGGTTTCCGAATGCAGTGACGGCACAAGCCGGCGATGGCGGAATTGCAGAAGAACCTTGGCCAGCCCCGCGATCCCGGCGGCACTTTCGCAATGGCCGATGTTGGATTTCACCGATCCGATGGCGCAGAAGCCTGTGTCGGCGGTGTGGCGGGCGTAGGCCTTGGACAACGCGGCGATCTCGATCGGATCGCCCAGACTGGTACCGGTGCCGTGTGCCTCGACATAGCTGACCATGCGCGGCGAAACCCCGGCCGCATCCATCGCCTTGGCGATGACGGCCGTCTGGGCCGCCGGGTTCGGCACCGTGTAGCCGTTGGTCTTGCCGCCGTGGTTCATGGCCGACGATCGGATGATCCCGAGAATGGTGTCGCCGTCGGCCACGGCCTGCGCCAGGGGCTTCAGCAAAACCGAACCGATGCCTTCGCCCGGCACGTAGCCGTCGCCGCCCCGCCCGAAGCTTTCGCACCGTCCGCTGGACGACATGAAACGGCCCTGGGCCAGCCCCAGGTACTTGTTTGGATGCAGGGTCAGGTTGACGCCGCCCGCCAGGGCCATCCGGCACGAACCGGCGCGCAGGGCGTCGCAGGCCAGATGGATGGCCGACAGAGACGACGAACACATGCTGTCCACCGCCAGGCTGGGGCCGTGGAAGCCGCAGAAGTAGGAAACGCGGTTGGCGATCGAGGCGGCGCTGCCCGACAGGGCCATCGGTCGGCCGTTGGCCGTGCGTTCGGCGCCGTACAGTTGGTATTCTTCGTACATCACGCCGACGAACACGCCGACGTCGCCGCCGTCCAGCGGCGGCGCGAGGGGCGCGGCATTGGCGCGTGTGTAGCCGGCGTCTTCCAGCGTTTCCCAGGCGCATTGCAGGAACAGGCGTTCCTGCGGATCCAGGTATTCCGCTTCGCGAGGCGCGATGCTGAAGAACAGCGGATCGAAACGGTCGACGCCGTCGACGAAGCCGCCCCATTTGCTGTTGGTCTTTCCCGGCCGGCCGGGGGTGGGATCGTAATAGCGCGAGTGGTCCCAGCGATCCGCCGGAATTTCGGTGATGCAGTCGCGACCGGATTCCAGGTTGCGCCAGAACTGCTCCAGGTCGTCGGCGCCCGGATAACGTCCGGACATGCCGATGATCGCAATGGGTGCGTTGGCCGGGGGCGGGGAAACGTCGCGGCGCGTGGCCGATCCGTCCAGGGGTTCGGGCAGCGCCGGGGTTGTTTGTTCATCGCTGCCGATCAAAGCAGGCAGGGCGGCGCGATGATCCGACAGGAAATAGTCGGCCAGGGTCTGCAGCGTACGGTATTCGAAAAACAGCGTTTTGGGCAATTGGCCGAAATCCGCCTCGAGCACGTCGGTCAGCCGGGTAATCATCACCGAGTCGATGCCGTAGACCTCCAGCGGTGCTTCGGCCTCGATGTCGTCGACGGAGATGTCGGCCTCGCGGGCGACCAGAGCGGCCAGATAGCGGACCGTGCCGGTCTTGAGATCGCTTTTCACCGAACGATCCGCTTTCAGAACCCGCAGGGTGAAACCGAGCAATCGGACGACGATCGTACCGTCCGCATCGGCGAGATCGATATCCAGCTTGTGGATGCCGTTGCCGCTGGTGCCCCGGCGGAGGTGGGCCCACATGACGGCGGAGGTGGGGGCGATCGCCTCGACCGCATCCAGGCCGTAGGGCAGGGCGACCGTGCCGTCGGCCTCCGATTCGAATAACCCCAATGCGGCCTGGAACGCGCCGTCGACCATGCTGGGGTGCAACGCGAAGGCGGTGTCGGAGGCCGCCGTCGGTAGGCGGAGTCGGGCCAGCGCTTGCCCCTTGCCGACGAATATTTTCTCCACCGTTTGGAAGGCCGGTCCGTAGTCCAGCCCCAGCGCTGCGAAGTCGGCATATATCTCGTCGGCTGTCATCGTCTTGCCGCAGGCTAGCCGCAGACGATCCACGTCCAGGCGGAGGGCGTCCGTTTCGTCCAGAGGCGCGATGTGGCCGACGACATGCGGCGTCGAATCCGCGTCGCCGGTCAGCAGACGGAAAGCGTGGGTGCCGTCTTCGCCGACCTTTAGCGGTACCGTCGCGATTACGGCACCCGAAGCGAGTTGCAAGGGGTGCTGCCAGACCACCCGCCGCAAGACCACCGGGGAGAACGGCCCGCCGGCGGCAAAGGCGGCGCGCGCCAATTCCAACCCCATGGCGCCGGGAAGGATGGAGACGCCCCGGACCCGGTGGTCGCGGAAATAGAATGCGTCGGCTTCCAGGCGCACGGCATGGTCCGCGGACGGTCGGGCGGCGACGAGGGCGGCCGATCCGCCGAAGTCCGCCTTGACGTGGTGGGTGTCGCGGGCGAACGGATAGGTGGGAAGCCGCAGCCGACGCCGCGGTTCGCGGTAAAGACCCACCCAGTCCACGATGTCGCCGGCCACCCAGCGCCGGGCGATGACGTCCGGCGGTTCGGACAGGCTCACGGATGGACCGGATTTGTATCCGGCGTCCAGCTTTCCGGTCGACAGGCCGGTGTGGTCGCCAGCCACGAAAGCGTCCAGGCGTTCGCGCAGTTGCGCCAGGGAATTCACGACGATGGCGAGCCGGTGCTTCATGGCGTCGCGGCCGACTTGCAGGGTATAGGCGAGATCGGGCAAATCCGCTTCGGCCACGGCGCCGTCGGCGATGAAGGCCGAAAGGTTGCGGGCATGGTCCTTCAGCCGTTCGCCGTCTCGGGCGGACAGCACCGCGATTGCCGGCCCGGAATGGGACGAAAGCACGGACATTGGTGTCCGGTATTCTTCCAGGATGACGTGCGCATTGACGCCGCCGAAACCGAAGCTGCTGATCCCCGCCCGGAGCGGCAGGGCGAGACCGGAAGAGTCCAGGGCCGGCTGCCACTGTTCGAGTTCGCGGACGATGTGGAACGGGCTGTCCGTCAGGTCGATGTAGGGGTTGATTTCGGCGCAGTGCAGGCTGGGCACCAGGGTCCGATGCCGCATTTGCAGCAGCACCTTGATGAGTCCGGCGGCTCCCGCGGCCAGTTCCAGGTGACCGATGTTGGATTTGACCGACCCGATGCCGCAGACGTCACCGACCGACCCGTCGGTTTGGGTGGCGGCGGCGCGATAGGCGGCCTTCAGGGCGTTGATTTCCACCGGATCGCCCAGCGCCGTGCCGGTGCCATGCGCCTCGATATAGCCCAGGCTACGGGGGTCGATGCCGGCTCGGGCGATGGTATCGCGCACGAGCTCTGCCTGCGCGGCGGTGTTGGGGGCCGTCAACGAATTGGCTTTGCCGCCGTGGTTGATCGCGCTTGCGCGCACGAGGGCCAGAATGGGATCGCCGTCGCGCCGGGCGTCGGACAACGGTTTCAGAACCAGCATGCCGACACCTTCCCCCCGCCCATAGCCGTTGGCCTGGGCGGAGAACGTCTTGCAGCGGCCGTCGGGCGACAGCATGCCGGCCTTGGCGAAATTGATATGGGCGTCCGGCGTGACGATGGTGTTGACGCCGCCCGCCACGGCCAGGTCGCAATCGCCGGCCCGCATGGACTGGATGGCTCGGTGCAGGGCGACCAGCGAACTGGAACAGGCGGTCTCCACCGGTTCCGAAGGACCGTGCCAGTCGAGCAGGAAGCTGATCCGGTTGGGGCCGATCGACGGCACCGCCCCGGTGGCGACATAGCCTTCGGCTCCGGCGTCGTCTCCGATGATGTCGCGGTAACCGCTGATCGAGGTCCCGACGAAGAGCCCCACCTTGCGGCCGGCCAGACTGCGCGGCGCGTGCCCGGAATCCTCGATCGCCTTCCACGCATGCATCATCATCAGACGTTGCTGCGGGTCCATTCGTTTGGCTTCGCGGGGGGATATGCCGAAGAAAAGCGGATCGAACTCGAACACCCCGTCGATGAAGCCGCCCCAATGAATGTTGGTCTTGCCGTGTTCGACCTTGGGGTCGCCGTCGAAGGCCTGCCAATCCCAGCGGTCGGCGGGAATGCGGCCGATGGAATCGCGTCCCGATTTCAAGTTGTTCCAAAAGGCGTCGCCGTCCGGGGCATCCGGGAAGCGGCAACTGAAGCCGACGATGGCGATGGGGTCGTCGTCGCGGGTCGGTCGCGCGGTCGCGAAGGTCGGGGCGGCGATGGTCAACGGGGTTTCCGCCGTCGGTTCGGAAATCGGCACCGAAGCCGCACGCGCCGGCAACGCGATGCTGTCGGCGATGTGGCGGGCCAATCGGCTCAGGGTGGCGAACTCGAAGAAATCGGCCGGGGTCAGCGACAGACCCAGTTCGTCGTTCACCTGGGTCGCGAAGCCGGTCATGGAGATGGAATCGAAACCGAACTCGCCCAGTTCCGCGTCGGGATCGAGGGCGGATGACTCGACCTCCAATACGCGCGCGGCGATGCCGGTCAGGGCTGCCAGGGCGACGGCGAACGAATCACGCTCGTCGGTGTCCCGGGGGGCCGGTTCCGATACGTGGGCGACGGCGGGAACCGAGGGCGTCGGAATCGGTTCAGGAGTCGGCGGGGACAGGGTCGGGGAAGAACCGGTCACCGCGTCTGCGCGGCGAACCCAATGTTCGGTGGTCGCGAAGGGATAGGGCGGCAGCGGCACACGACGGGGCCGGACGGGGCCGTAAAGGCTGGACCAATCGACCTCGAAGCCCTTCACCCACAATTCCAGGAGCCCCTCGGCGCGTCCACGCGCCACCAGTCCGGCCACGGCGCGGCGCAGGTCGTTGTCGCTTTCCAACACCGAAATGGCGGATCGGTTGGTCTTGACCCGCCCCTGGTGCAGGGACGGCGCGTCGTTTCCCGCCAGGAAGGCGTCGATCCGTTCCAGCGCTTCGGGCCGGGACGCGGCGGAGAAGGCGAGCCGGTATTCCATGGGCTCGCGCGCGGTCTGCAAGCTGAAGGCGATTTCGGCCAACGGCGTTTCGGAATCGGAAAGGCGTGCGCGCAGCAGCACGGCCGATTGTCGCAAGACCTCGGGCGCGTGCGCCGAAAGCACCATCAGTGCCGGGCCGGGTTGGCCGGCGGGGCCAGGGACGACGGAGCCAGGAGCGACTGGGGTCGAACGCGGCAGGTATTCCTCGACCACCACGTGGGCGTTGGCGCCGCCGAAGCCGAAACTGCTGACGCCGGCGCGGCGCGGCAAGGCATGACCGTCGCGGTTTCGCGGGTACGTCCAGGGTCGGTTTTCGCGCACGACCTGGAACGGGCTGTCCGTCAGTTTCAGATAGGGGTTCAACGGTTCGCAGTGCAGGGTCTTGACCTGGGTCCCGGCGCGCATCTGCAACACGACCTTGATCAGCCCGGCGATACCGGCGGCCAGTTCCAGGTGCCCGATATTGGATTTCACCGAGCCCAGACCGCAGGTCATCTCCGGCGCCGGGCCGTAGCGTGTTTCGGCCTCCGCGGCGATATCGGCGAAGGCGGCTTTCAGCGCGTCCACCTCGATGGGGTCGCCCAGCGGCGTGCCGGTGCCGTGGGCTTCGATGTAGCCGACCGTGCGGGGGTCGAAACCGGCGCGCGCGTAGACGGTACGCAACAATGCGGCCTGTGCCTTGGGATTGGGGGCCGTCAGTGAACTGGCGCGGCCACCGTGGTTCTCGCCGCTCGCACGGATGACCGCCAGGATGTTGTCGCCGTCGTTCTCGGCGGCGCTCAGGCGTTTCAGGAACACCAGTCCGACGCCCTCGCCGCGGGCATAGCCGTCGGCGGCCGCTGAAAATGTCTGGCACCGGCCTTTCGGGGACAGCATCCCGGCCTTGGCGAAGCCGACGAACGGATCGGGCGAGAGCAGGGTGTTGATGCCGCCCGCGATGGCGGCTTCGCAATGGCCGGCGCGAATGGCCTCGACCGCGCGATGGACGGCGACCAGCGAACTCGAACAGGCGGTTTCCACGGCCACGCTGGGTCCATGGAAGTTGAAATGAAAACTGATCCGGTTGGGGCCGAGCGACGGCGCCAGCCCGGTCATGGCGTATCCCTCGATACCGGCGCCCGCCTGGGCCAGCAGGCGCCCGTATCCGGAATCGGCGATGCCGATGAACACGCCGGTGGACGATCCGGATAGGTGGCGCGGCGCGTAGCCGGCATCCTCCAACAGTCGCCACGCCTGGGTCAGCAGCAACCTCTGCTGCGGGTCCATCATGCGCGCTTCGGGGTTGGACAGGCCGAAGAAACGGGCGTCGAAACGCGCGATGCCGTCCATGAAGCCGCCCCAACGGACGTTGCATCGCCCGGGTTCCTTTTGCGGATCGCCCCAATAGTCCCGCCAGTCCCAACGATCGGCGGGGATTTCGCCGATGCAGTCGCGTCCCTGTTCCAGATTGTGCCAGAAGGTTTCCACGTCTTCGGCTTCGGGGAAGACACCGCTCATGCCGATGATGGCGACGGCGTCCTCGGTGGCGGCCGACGGCACGGGCGTCGGAGCGGTTGCAGGTGGCGTGGCGAGAACCGGCTGCGGTTCCGGCGCGATGACGGTTTCGGCGGAAACGGTCGCAGGACGAATACCCAAGCGGTCGGCCAGCACGGCACCGTGGTTCGTGCTCAGATGCCCGGCCAATCCCGACAGGGTCGGGTATTCGAAAAAGACCGTGGGGGTCAGTTCCAGGTCGAAACGGTCGTTCAGAGCGTTGGCGAACTGCGTGAAGCCGATAGAATCAAAGCCGTATTCCGACAGTTCGACATCGTCGGCCAGATCCTTCAGGTCGACCTTGAGTTGATGCGCTGCGGCGGTCATCAGTTCCGCCAGAACCCGTTCTTCCAGACCAACCGAAACAACCGGTGTGGCCGTTGCGGCTCGCGGCCGGGCCGACGCCGGTCCGTCCGTTATGTGGCGGCGTACCCTTTCGGCATCGCCCACGGCGACGGAAAGGCGCGGCGCATCCATGGCGAGGGCCGCGTACAAGGCGGCCAAACCGTCATTGGTTTCCAGCGGCACCAGGCCGGTGGTCCGGGTCATCAGGGTGCGGGTCGCCGCGTCGATCGTCATGCCGCCTTCGGCCCAAAGCGGCCAGGCGACGGCGATGGTCCGTCCCTCGACCAGTCCGGCGCGGCGCCGAACTTCGCGCGTAGTCGCAAACCCGTCGAGGAAGCCGTTGGCGGCGGCGTAATCGGTCTGTCCCGGATTGCCCAATACGCCTGACAGCGAGGAAAACAGGACGAAAAAGTCCAGCGCCTCGGTTCCGATGGCGCGGTCCAAGTTCACCGTACCGGCCACCTTGGGCGCCAGCACCGACGCCAGATGGTCGGTCGTCTTGGCGGCCAGCGGCGCGTCCCGCAGCAGGCCGGCCGCGTGGATGACTCCATCCAAATGACCGTGACGACCGCGGATGCCCTCCACCAGCGCCCGAGCCGCCGTTTCGTCGGCGAGATCGACGCGCTCGTACTCGATGCCGTCGCCCCGGCTTTCCAACCATGCCCGGGCTTCGGGGCCGAGCGGGGAGCGGCCCGCCAGCACGACGGTTGCCCGGGGCGCCGAAGCACGGATGGCACAGGCGATGTGACGCCCCAGCCCGCCCAGTCCGCCGGTCACCAGATAGACCTTACCGTCCCGCCAGGGGGCGGGATGCGAGGCGGGCGCGACGGGTTCCCACGCTTCCTGCCACAGGGCGTCGTCTTCCAGTCGCATTCTGGCGCCGGCCGGGGCGGTCGCGGCGCGCTTCAGCTTTTCCGCCAGGATCGATGGCTCTAGCCCCGAGGGCACGGTGACGACCTGTCCCGCTATCGCGGGATTTTCCTGCGCCGCGCTGCGCAGCATGCCCGTGATGCCGGCCATGGCTTCGGATT
This sequence comes from Rhodospirillales bacterium, assembly GCA_963675465.2. GTDB lineage: Bacteria > Pseudomonadota > Alphaproteobacteria > Rhodospirillales > Shumkoniaceae > JAHDSF01. Next base: position 10,762 of record CAXXVY010000018.1, on the reverse strand, counting down.
TCGGATCGTCGGCCAGGACCACCTGGATGAGCGTTGGCGACGTCCGGGCCTGTAGTTCCGCCAGGACCTCACGGGCCAGCGTCTCGAACCGTTGCTCCAGCGGGACCGTCGATCCGGCGCCGACGGCGCGGCAGGTCCAATCCGGCAGATGCGGTGCCAGCGTTTCCGGCTCGGCGACGTCGTCGCACAGCAACGCCAATCGCGTATCCGGAATCGACGTGACGATGGGTTCCCGCCAGACCGGGACAAACATCTGCGTCACGGCGGGAACCGTTTCGTTGCGTCGCTCGGCTTCGGGAAGGCGGGTCGCGAACCCGCGCAGGCGTACGCGAACCCGCCCCGTGGCGTCCATGACGTCCAGGTCCAGGGTGCGAACGCGTGGAGCCGCTTCGGCCCGGGCGGCGGGGCGGATGTCCACCCACATGTCCGCTTCGCACGGCCCCAGTATCTCGACCGATTCCACGGCGAACGGCAGGGCGGCGCCTTCGGGCGCGTGGCCGTCGGCGTCCAGGGTGAAACCGACGGCCGCCTGGAAGGCCCCGTCCATCAGGCTGGGATGCAGGGGATAGGCGGCAAGCGTGGACGCCACTGCGTCGGGCATGCTTAGACGCGCGAGCACCCGGGTTTGGCTTTTGGCATCGCGTCCGAGGGTCAATCGGGCGATGGCCCGATGTGCCGGGCCGTAGTTCAAGCCCATCGCGTCGAAGGCGCCGTAGATTCGTTCGGCGGTGAAGGTCGTCGACAGGGATTCTTGCAAAGCCGACAGATCGCATGCCGATTCCGACGGTGTCGACGCTTCCGCCGGGCGGAGTTGGGCATGCAGGCGGCGGGGAGTCGTCGCGGACAGGCTGGCGATTTCGATCTGGCGCGCCGTGCCGTTGTCGTCGCGAACCAGCGTCAGGTCGACGGTCAGGGGCGCGTTCACCGCCATCGGCTGAATCCACACCACGTGGCGGAATGCGGTGGCGGACAGACCCGCGTGGGCGGCGACGGTCCGGGCCAGTTCCAGATAGGCGACGCCGGGCAGGATCGGTTGACCGTTCAGCCGATGATCGGTCAGGAAGAATTCGGTTCCGTCCAGATCCACCTGCCAGCGGTCGGTGCCGCTGGGCCGGAGTTCGAAACCTCGGGGGGAAGCGACGGCGGCGGGCGGCGACGAGAACCAGAACCGCTTGCCGGCAAACGGCGTGCCGGGGAGGGAAAGACGGCGTCGGCGGTGGTCATGCAGACGCGGCCAATCCACGGTGGCGCCCGTTGCCCAGCGGGCGGCGATGTCGGCGGCGGACAAGTCCGCCGGGTCGATGACGGTACCGTTTCCCCGCCGCCGTTCCACCCTGCCGTGGGCGACGGTGGTCCGGTCTCCGGCCAGGAAGGCATCCATCTGTCGCGCCAGATCGGCGCCGTCCTCGGCGACGAAGGCCACGCGGGCACGCCGCGCGTCGCGGCCGACCTGCAGGGTGTAGGCGAAATCGTCCGGATCATGGCTGTCGACCTCGGCGCGAAGTTCGGCCACCGTTCGTTGGAGCCGGTCCTCGTCGCGGGCGGAGACCGGCACCACCAGCGGCCGGCGGCCGGGGGTCGCGGGCGCGTCCGGGGCGGGACGGTATTCCTCCAGCACCACATGGACGTTGCTGCCGCCGGCGCCGAACGAACTCACGCCCGCGCGCCGGGGTGCCTCGACCCCTTCGACCACCGGACGGTTCCAGGGCCGCGCCTCGTTCAGCAGATAGAAGGGACTGTCGGCTAGATCGATCAGCGGGTTGACCTCTTCGCAATGCAGGGTGCGGTATTGGATGCCGCTCCGCATCGCCAGCAGCACCTTGATCAGCCCGGCGATTCCGGCGCAGGTTTCGGTATGGCCGATGTTGGATTTGAGCGACCCCAGGCCGCAATGCGGCAGGGCCGGTCTTGGGAGACCCTTATCCCGGTAGAGTTCGTCGAAGGCGGTTTTGAGGCCCTCGATTTCCAACGGGTCGCCCAGGGAAGTACCCGTGCCGTGGCACTCGATCATGGTGATGCTGCGCGGGTCGATGCCGGCCCGGCGGTGCGCTTCGACGATCAGGCGGGCTTGCGCCTTGGGGTTGGGGGCGGTCAGCGACGTGGTCGTGCCGCCGTGATGTTCGGACGAGGCCCGAATGACGCCTTCGATGGCGTCGCCGTCCCGTTCGGCCAGATCCAGCCGCTTCAGCAGCACCGCGCCGACCCCGTCGGCGCGGGCGTAGCCGTCGGCGTGGCGCGAAAAGGTACGGCAGCGCCCGCCGGGCGATATCATGCCTGTCTGCGAAAACAGAATGTGCTGTTTGGGTGACAGCATCAGGTTGGATCCGCCGGCGATCGCCATGTCGCAGCCTTCGTGGCGGATGCTCATGACGGCCCGGTGCAGCGCCACCAGCGAACTGGAACAGGCGGTGTCGATGACCTGACTGGGGCCGTGGATGTCGAGCAGGAAAGACAGCCGGTTGGGGCAGAAGACATGGCCCAGGCCGGTCATCTGCTGGGCGTCCATGATGCCCGAACTGTTGACCATGTCGACGTAGTCGAGCAGGTTGATCCCCAGGAACAAGCCGACCTTTTTTCCACTCAAGGCGCTCGGGGCGTATCCGGCGCGTTCGATCAGCGTCCACACGCACTCGATGAACAGCCGGTGTTGCGGATCCATCAGTTCCGCTTCACGCGGCGAGATATTGAAGAAGGCCGCGTCGAACCGGTCGTGACCGGCGACGAAGCCGCCGTACTTGACATCCGTGAACGGCCCTTTGCGCGGATTGCCGTGGACGGCGCGCCAATCCCAGCGGCCGGCCGGCACTTCCTCGATGCAGTCGTCGCCCTGGCGCAAATGCGCTTCCAGCGCTTCCAGGTCCGGGCTTTGGGGAAACTTTCCGGCCATGGAGATGATGGCGATCGGGACGTCCGCGGCCTCCACCGGGCGCGCTCCGGGGGCTTCGGGCGCGCGGCGCACGGCGCGATGGCGGGAAAGCCACGCCGACACATCGTCGCCGGATGGCGCGACAACCGGCTTGGTCGCCGGTTCGGGCGTCGCTTTGATTGCCGGTTCGGGGGTTGGTTTCGCGATCGGCTTGGTTTTGGCGTAGTGCGCGGTCAGCGCCTTGCCATGGCGTTCGCGCAGAATGCGCGCCAGATCATTCAGGTGGCGGGCCTCGAAAAACGTCGTCGGCGCGACCGAAATGCCGAAGGCGCGCGAAATCCGAACCATCACCTCGGTGATGGCGATGGAATCGACGCCGAAATTGGCTAGGTTTTCGGTCGGGTCGACTTGGTCGACGTGCATGCGCAAGGCGTCGGCGGCGATGCGCAGCACGTCGTCTTCCAGGCGGTCGAGCTCGACGGTGTTTGCCGTCTCGGACGGGGCGGCGGCTGTGGGTGCGGGGGACGGCGCGCCGTTCCCGATGCCGGCACCGGTCATCAACTCCTGCTCAAGCAGGAGTTTCATGGCGGCACCGAGATCGGGGGTTGGTTTATCGCTCATTTCGGCGCGGTTCCTCTACCTTACTGGGCCAACATGTCACGGTAATGGCGCATGTGGCCCAACAGCTTCCACAGGTCCGCCTCCCACAAATGGCGATAGGATTCCAGGAAATGGGTCTGTCCCAGATCGGGCTTGTCGACTTTTTTAGCCGCCAGGAAGGCCCGCAGGCCCGGCGTGCGCCCGGCCAGGGCTCGGGCATAGTTCAGCACGAACAGACCCTGGGTCTTCAGTCCATCGCCCAGTCCGGCGGCGGAATTGATGAAGCCCATGAACAGAAGGTTGTCGTGATTGCGCGGCGTGGAATGCAGGAACAGGTCGGGGATGCCTGATTTCCATTCCAATAGGGTGTCGTCCAGGTACGGGAAGTCGCGGCGGTATCCGGTGGCATAGAGGACGAGATCGATTTCCGCCTCCGATCCGTCCTTGAAGACGACCCGTTTTCCCGCGAACGATTCGATATCGCCCTTGGGCGTGACGTCGCCGTGCCCGATGTAATAGAGGATCAGGGAATTCATCACCGGGTGCGCCCCGTCCAGGGGGTAGTCCGGGCGCGGCAAGCCATAGTCGGCGCCGTCGAATCCGGCCAGCCGGAACACTTCCTGGATGTAGGCCAGGGTTTCCTGCCTGGTCTTGAACTTGGCTCCCAGTTCCATCATCCACTGCGGCGTCGGTTTTCCCGCGATGAACTTGGGCTGGTAGTAATAGCCGCGCCGGGTGCTGTGATACACTTCCTTGGCCGAATGCACCGCGTCGGCGGCGAAGTCGCAGCCGGAATTGCCGCCGCCCACCACCAACACCCGTTTGCCCCGCAGTTGCTCGTGACTTTTGTAGTCGCGCGCGTGCAGGACCTCGCCCGAAAACGTGCCGGGATAGGCGGGATCGGGGTAGGCCGGTTCGCGGTGAAGGCCGGTGCAGATCACCACCAATTCGTAGCGTTCGTCGTGTCCGTTGCCGCTGACCAGCCGCCAGCGATCGCCTTCCGGGGTCAGCCGGGTCACGGGCGCATTGAAACGCGCGTGGTCTTGAACACCGAAATGGCGGGCGTAAGAACGAATGTAGCGCAGCATGAGGTGGTGGTTGGGGTAGACCGGATAGTCGTCCGGCATGGGAAAATCCGGAACCTGGGTATTGAACTTGGGGGAAATCAGGTGCAGCGATTCATAGGTGCGGCCGCAGGGGGCCTCGCTGTTCCAAACGCCGCCGAAATCGGACTCGGCCTCGTAGAGGTCGAAATCGATCCCGCCTTCGATCAGTTCGCGGCCGACACCGATGCCGGTCGGACCGCCCCCAATGATCGCTACCCTGAATGCCTGTGTCATGTTCCTATGGTTTCTCCCATGAGAATTTCGGCGAGTTCGGTGAAAGCCGCCGTTCGGAGGCCGTCCAGGCACAGCCGTGCCGTGCCGCTTTCATCGAACAAGGCGATACTCGGATAATCCGCCCCGGGGCGCGTCCAGACGCGGACAAACATCTCGGTCGGGATCAGTCCGTTGGCGACGACGCTTTCCATGGCCAGGGGGAAGGGCAAAGGCCCGCCTTCCGCATGCCAGCCGTTGGCCCGGAAAGCCGCCAGCCGCCACGCCGTGTCCAGGACCCGCGGATCGATCAGGCCGCCGTCGTCGCCGGAGCGCGTTATACGCGCGATCAGATCGTCACCCTGGCGCCGAACGTCGCGCCAGGGCGCGGCTTCCGGCGACGGCGGGCCGGAATGGACGGCGCAATCCGCCGCGAAACGCCGGAAATCCGCGCTGACGTCGATACCGGCGCGCAGGGATTCCGGATTCATCGGATCGGGCAGGACCGCGTGGTCCGGGTCCAGGATCTCGCCCAGATGACAGGGGGCCGCGTCGTTGCCGTCCACCACCACGCGATACAGGCTGCCTTCGGCATCGGCCTCGACGATCGCTTCCACCCGGCGGGGGGCGCCGTTGATCCGGATCGGTGCGCCCCAGACCAGATGCCGGAGGCCGCGAACGACCCGGCCCGTGGCCCGTTCGGTCGCCGCCCGCGCGAATTCCGGCAGGAATAGGCCCAGCAGCACCCGATCCGTGCCGGTGGCGTGGCCGGTGGCAAAGGAATCGTGGGCTTGGACCTGGGTCGAGAATCGTGCCGGTCCCCGGTATGTGTCCAAAAGCGGGTGGGGGCGGTTCATCGATTGCGGCGTGGTTTCCGGCTTGGGCCGGACCCAGTGGCGGTCGCGGGCAAATGGGTAGCCGGGCAGATGAATCCGGCGGGCACCGGGAACCGGGGGCCAGCGGACCGACAGGCCCTTTGCCCATAATTCCGCAACCTTGCCGAGCTTTTCCCTGTTTCCGGAGGTCAGCCACTTGGCGACCAGGGCTTGGGCGTCATAGTCCCGGTCGAACGGAGTCAGCGCTTCCGGTTCGCCCTCCGACAGGGTGATCCCGGCCGGAAGCCGGTCCGCGACGACCGCGTCCAAAGCCCGCAGAAGTCCCGCGCGGTCCTCGAACACGAAGGCCAGTCGGCATCCCAGGGCCGCGCGTCCGACCTGAAGGGTGTGGGCGAGGTCGCCCAGGGCAAGGCCCTCGTGGTTGGTGACGAATTGTTTCAGGACATCGGCATAGACCAGCAAGCGGTCGCGACTGCGGGCCGACAGGGTAAGGATCCACGGCCCCGGGCTTTCGAGGGTCGTCGGATGTTCGTGTCCCTCGATCACCAGATGTGCGTTGGTGCCGGAAAAGCCGAAGGCGCTGACGGCGGCGCGGCGCGGCGCGGCGTCCGAACGCGGCCACGGCCGCAGGGCGGTGTTGACCGTGAAAGGCGTGCCGCTCAGGTCGATATGCGGGTTCATGCGTTCGAAATGGATGGTCGGCGGCAACTCGCCGTGTTCCACCGCCAGCACGGCCTTGATCGCGCCGGCCACGCCGGCGGCGGCCAGCAGGTGGCCGACGTTGCTTTTCACCGAGCCCAGCGCGCACGTTTCCGGGCGGTTCTTCACGTCCGCGAAGGCATCGCTCAAGCCCTCGATTTCGATCGGGTCGCCCAGGGGCGTGCCGGTGCCGTGCGCCTCGATTAGGCCGATGGTGGCCGGATCGATGGCGAAACGGTCGTAGGTGTCGCGCAACAACCGGGTCTGGGCCTGCGGGTTGGGCGCCGTGATGCCGTTGGTGCGGCCGTCCTGGTTGACGCCCCAGGCGCGGATGACGGCGTGGATCGGGTCGCCGTCGCGCTCGGCGTCCTCGAGCCGCTTCAGCAGCACCACGCCGATGCCCTCGCCGGGAACGAAACCGTTGGCGCGGTCGTCGAAGGTGAAGCAACGACCTTCCTTGGACAGCATGTTGACCTTCGATGTGTCGATGAACATGCCGGGCCCGATCAGTACGCAGACCCCGCCGGCCAGCGTCAGGTCGCTGTCGCCTACCAGCAGGCTGTTGCAGGCCTCGGCGATGGCGACCAGCGAACTGGAACACGCGGTGTCCAGCGATATGCTGGGACCCTGGAGATCCAGCATGTGGGCGATCCGTGCCGCGAGGATCGACCCCGAGGTGCCGAGAAGACTGTAGGCGTTGCGCTCGCCGATCAGGTCGCCGTAACCGCTGGGTCCCGCGCCGACGAACACGCCGCAACGGGTTCCCGCCAGGGCCGTGGGGTCCAGGGCGGCGTCCTCGAAGGCGTGCCAGGCATGGTGCAGGAACAGCCGCTGCTGTGGGTCCATCAACTCGGCTTCGAGCGGGGTGATGTTGAAGAACCGCGCGTCGAAACAGTCGGCGTCGTCGATGGCGCCCATCCATCGGCAATAGGAGGTGTCGGCATGGGTGGGGTCGGGGTGGAAATGCGTCGCCACGTCCCACCGCTCGGCCGGCACGTCGTCGATGCAGTCGCGGCTGGAACGGATGTTGTCCCAGAACGAGCCGATGTCGGCGGATTTGGGAAACCGTCCCGACATCCCGATGACGGCGACGGCGTCCCCGACGGTGCGGGTCGTGCGCGAACGCGGCGCCGACGCGGACGCCAAGGGCGGGACGGGCGGTTCCGCCCTTGGTGTAAACGCTTCAGACGACGTTGCGTCCACCGGCGCCGGCATCCGTTCGACGATACGGTCGACAAGGGCGCCGACCGTCGGGTGGGCATAGACCGACGTGGCCGGCAGGTCGATGCCGAACAGGGCGTTAAGGTGGCGAATCCAGGTCACCGCCAGAATCGAATCCAACCCCAGTTCCAGGAAACCGGCATCGTCGCGAATATCCTCGGCGTCGACCATCAAGTCCTCGGCCAGGCTTTTCACGGCCCGTTGGCGCACGGCGTCTCGATGCGTGGCACGCGGCTTGACGGGCGCGGGAGCAGCCGAAGGCGACGGCGTAGGCACTGGGGGTGGGGGGGTGAGCGCCGGGGCGAGCCCCGTCAGATGGTCGATCAGGGTGCTCACGGTCGGATGGGCATAGACGGCCGTCGCGGGTAGTTCCACGTTCATCAACCGGTTGAGGCGGCGGATCCATGTCACCGCCAGGATGGAATCCAGTCCCAGTTCCAGGAAGCCGGCGCTTTCGTGGATATCGGCGGCCGCGACCATCAGGTCTTCGGCCAGCGAGTCGATCACGACCCGGCGGATCGCGGCGCGGTCGCCCGTGGCGATTGGCATGGACGCATCGGGCGCTGGCGCGGACGGAAACATCTGTTCGATTCTCTCCTGAACCCGGGAACTTCCGACAAAGGTCTTTTCGTGCATCGCCAATTCGCGGGCGAAGGTATCGTCCAGACGGTCGGCGACGGCGCGGTTGGCCGCGCGCTTCAAGGTCAGCAGGCGTTCGCGCGGCCGTAGGGCCAGCCCATGGGCCCAGGCAAGCGCGGTCGGCAGGACCCGGGCGGCGGGCAGAGACCGCAGGTTCGGGTTGCGGTCCGCCAGTTCGCGGCCGCGATATTCGTGGGCGGTGAACAGGACCTCGCGCCCCAGGTCGTCGCCCAGACGATGGGGGAAGACGAGGGTGGCCCCGGCGCCGGGGGTGAAGCCGTACCACAGATAATTGCTGTGGTAGACGGCTTCGTTGGCGAACATGGCCCGGTCGCAAAACATGCCCAACGACCAGCCCGCGCCGATGGCGTGGCCTTGCATGGCTGCGATGACGGGCAGCGGGCATTCCAGCGGCAGACTGTAGATCTTGCGGTCGGTAAAGCGGCTGGTGCCCCGCTGCAAGGCCACAAGGCCGTCTCGGGTTCCGCCGCAGGCGAAGTAGCCTTCGAACCCCGTCAACACCACGACCTTGGCGGTTTCATGGTCCGAAACGGCGGCGAAGGCCTCGCTCAATCCGTCCATGAAGGTTTCGGTGAAGCTGTTCTTGCTTTGGCGTTCGGCCATGCGCAGGACAACGACGCCGTCGTCGTAGGCGTCCAAAGCCATGCAGGACGTGGAAAGCGGGATCGGGCGGGGCTCGGCGTCGGCGGCCGGGTCGGCGGCTTCGGCCTCGGTCCACAGCGTTTCCCAATCCGCGTTTGGTTGGTCGGATTGACGGCGCCGTTCGCGTAACGTCCGCGTCAGTTCCACCAGCGCGAGGCGCGGCGCCTCGGCGATTTGGCGCGCCAGACCCAAGGCGATGGTCTCGACCGACGCCGGGGCGGCGCGCACCATGCCCGCACGCTGGCCCGCGTAGGTCTCTTCTTCGGTAAGCACCGCGAAATCCGCATTCATGGCGGTCCGGACTCCGGGGCCCGAAGCAGGGCCCGCCAGCGCGGCGACGATCGGCACCGGGCAGATCGTGATCGCGGGCTCTTCGTCGCCGTCGTCGGTGCCGACCCAGCCATCGGCGCCCACGACGGCCACGGCGCGGACGGTGTCGTCACCGGCCACGGCGTTCATTTCCCGGCTCAGTTGGCGCGCCGTTTCGCGGCTCCAAGAGCCGGAAAGCGCCAGCACGCGCACCCCGTCGGCATCGGGTCGTCGGGTCACGCCTCCTATGGGGGCGACGGGTTCCAGCGGTGCCAGCGTCACGCGGCCGGGGGTCGATCGTGGCGCGACCGGCTCGGTCAGTCGGGTTGGATCGGCCAACCGCAACGGCCGGGGCGGTTCCGGCCGCGTTTCCTTGGCGACCGGAGCGTCGACCCAGTGGCGGGTCGTCGCTAAAACCGTGGTCGGCAGCGGCACGCGCCGCCGCCCGCCGGGGAACATGGCGGCGGCGGAAGGCAGGCCACCGCTCAGATACAGGTCCGCCGACCGTTCCCGATCGGCCGTTGTCTCGACCGCGTCGGCCGTGCTGCCCTCCGCCGCTTCGGCGGTTCGGACGCCGCTGGACTCGTCACCGGCCAGCCAACGGCGCAGCCGGTCGACGAGCTCATTTCCGGTGGTGGCGATGACGGCCAAGCGGTGGCGAAGGGCGCGCCGTCCGGCCAGCAGGGTAAATGCCACGTCGGCGGCGATCGGTTCCGGATGGTTTTCCAGGTGCGCGGCCAGACGTTCGGCCTGTTGGCGCAACAGGTCGGGCGTGCGGGCGCTCAGGACGAATAGTTGGGGGGCGCCGGTGTCCGTCGCGGGTACCGGCGCCGGTGCTTCCTCGACCACGACATGGGCATTGGTGCCGGAAAAGCCGAACGAGCTGACGGCGGCGCGGCGAGGCGAACCGGCGGAAGCCTCCCACGCCATCGGTTGCGTGTTCACCCGGAATGGGCCGTCCTCGAAACGAATGGCGGGATTGCCGCCGTCGAAATGCAGGGTTGGCGGAACGGTGCCGTGGCGCAGGCACTGCAGCACCTTGATCAGCCCGGCGATTCCGGCGGCCGTGGTGGCGTGGCCGATATTGCTTTTCACCGAACCGAGCGCGCACGGGGTTGGCCGGTCGGTTCCGAAGGCGCGAACCAGGGCGGCGTGCTCGATGGGATCGCCCAGCCGGGTGCCGGTCCCGTGGGCCTCCACCAGCCCGATCGAGCCGGAATCGATGCCGAATTGCTCATAAACGTCGCGAATCAGTCGTTCTTGCGACGCCGCGCTGGGGGCGGTGATACCGTTGGTGGTGCCGTCCTGGTTGATGCCGCTGGCGACGATCACGCCGCGAATGGTGTCGCCGTCGGCCAGGGCCGCCGACAGGGGCCGCAGCAATACCGCGCCCACCGCCTCGCCCGGCACGATGCCGTCGGCCCCGGCGCCGAAGGCGGCGCAGCGGCCGGTGGGCGACAGCATGTTGGCCTGGTTGGCGTAGCGGTAGAAACGCGGCGTGCAATGTACGAACACGCCGCCGGCCAAGGCCATTTCCGATTCCCCGTTCCACAGGCTCCGGCAGGCCATGTGCACGGCGACCAGCGCGCTGGAACAGGCGGTATCCACCGCCA
>CAXXVY010000017.1:0-35514 GCA_963675465.2 Rhodospirillales bacterium | reverse complement strand
TGCGGGCGCTGGCCGCGGCCGGCCGCGAACCGCGGTTCATCGGCGGCTGCGTCCGCGACGCCATCGCGGGTCAGGCGGTCACCGACATCGACATCGCCACGCCCGAGGCGCCGGAACGCGTCGTCGAACTCCTGACCGACGCAGGAATCCGGGCCGTGCCGACGGGCCTTAAACACGGCACGATCACGGCGGTCATCGATCACCGCCCGTTCGAGATAACCACGTTGCGCGTCGATGTCGAAACCGATGGGCGCCACGCCGTCGTCGCCTTCACCGACGACTGGGTCGCCGACGCGGCCCGGCGGGACTTCACGATCAACACCCTTTCCAGCACCCTGGACGGCGATGTCTACGACCCTTTCGGAGGCATCGACGATCTCGCCAGGGGATGGGTCCGATTCGTCGGCAACGCGCATGATCGCGTCTCCGAGGACTATCTGCGCATTCTGCGTTTTTTCCGGTTCTACGCGCGATTCGGGCGGCCGCCTGTCGACCGGGAAGCGCTGGAAGCGTGCAGAAACTTGGCACCCCACTTGCCCGAACTGTCGGGCGAACGCGTACGCGCCGAGATGTTCAAGATCATCCTGGCGCCGAATCCCGCCGACACGGTGGTGCTCATGCACGGGTCCAAGGTCCTCGACCACCTGCTGCCCGAGGCCGAGGATGTCGCCCGCCTACGTGCGGTGGCATGGCTCGACAGCCGCGCGGTGCGCATCGATTCCCTGGCCCCCGATCCGCTGCGCCGATTTTGCGCGCTGCTCCATGTCGACGCCGCGATCGCCGAATCGCTTTCGGACCGGTTACGGTTTTCAAAACGGGAACGTCAACGGCTCATCACCATGTGCGCGCCGCCTTTTACAGTGGCGTCGTCGACAAGCGCTGCCGAGGTGCGCACACTCGCCCACCGGCACGGCGCCGATGCGGTCCGCGACGTCGCCGTCCTGACCTGGGCGGCGGAGCGCGCCTTGGAACCGCGACAGCCGCGCGCGAAAACCGATGGATGGATAAGGCTTCTGGAGCATCTCGACGCCTGGAAGCCGCTGAGGTTCCCGCTGACCGGTGCCGACGCCGTCGCGCTGGGGATGGAACCCGGGCCCCAAATCGGTAAACTGCTGGACGACGTCGAGTCCTGGTGGATCGGCGGCGATTTCGAGGCGGGCAGACGTGACTGTCTCGATCGGTTGAAATATTTGGTCAATTGCGGTGTCGACGGGAAGGACGATTAGGAATGCCGATTTTGCGAAATCCCATGAAGGAAGGCCTTCTCGCCCGGGAGCCGATGCTCGGCGTTTCGGTCATGATCCCCTCGCCCCAGATCGTCGAGATGATTGGCGAGTTGGGGTTCGATTGGGTTCTTCTGGATTGCGAGCACGGGACTATCGATTTGGAATCACTGGAGCTGATGGCGATCGCCGCCCGCGCCGCCGGTATTACCCCGATTGCCCGCCCGGCGACCAAGGATCCGGCCCAGATCAGCCGTGTCATGGATCGCGGCGTTCTCGGCGTTCAGGTTCCCCACGTCATGGACGCCGACGATGCCCGGCGTGCCGTCGAAGCCGTCAAGTTCCATCCGCTGGGCAGTCGCGGCCTCGCGGCGGGAACGCGGGCCGCGATGTACGACTACGCCGGGGGACTGGATGAATTCGTGAAGGCGTCCAACGACGCCACCCTGGTTTGCGTGCAGATCGAGGACGAAGACGCGCTGCCTTATGCCGAGGACATTGCGACGGTCAAGGGCGTCGACGTGGTCTTCGTCGGCCCGTCCGACCTATCGCAGTCGATGGGATATCCGGGAGCGCCCAACATGCCCGAGGTCGCCGAAGCCATCGACGACGTCGTACAAGCCGCGCTGGCGGCCGGGAAGGCCGCCGGGCTGCCTGCGGGATCGGGCGCGATCGCCGAGACCCTGGGCCAAGGCATCCGGTATACCTACACCCACTTCACGAAACTGTTCGCCACCGGGGCTCGCGACCATTTGGCGAAAGCCCGCAAGACACCCGCGGTCACGCCTTTTCCAGGCGGGCGGGATCAGGCGGCTTCGCGCAAGTAGGCGGGCGGACCCAACACCGCTCCTTCCGCGCCTGATCGGGGCGGAAACGGTTGTCACGCTCAGGGCATCCACGGCTTGCCGAGCCGCATCGACGCCGGCCCGTTAATCCTGCCTGCCGTATCGGAGATGTGGAGGCGGCGGATCTTTCCGCAACCCCGAAGGCATGACCTTGGCGAGAACATTGCGTGTATTTTTCTCTATTTACGTCAGTCAGGGTAATTTGTAATATATTTTTGTTATTGTGTCATAGGCGTAACATGGTATTCGTCGGTCCAGGATCTTTCCCGGCCGGGGCTTGACCTCGAACCATATGCGGAAAGGTCTTTGAGGGATTTTGGGGAGGGGTTCCGGTTGCTCGCCCGAATTGTGTCTCACCGGCACGGCCTGATCGTTTTCATCAGCATCCTGCTGGTGGTGGGTTTCGTCGCGACCAGTCTGGCCAGCTATTTCGTTTCGGTGCGGTCGGTTCGCCAGTCGATCATCACCCAGGAACTGCCGCTGACCAGCGACACCATCTATTCGGAGATCCAGAACGATCTCCTGAAACCCATCTTCGTGTCGTCGATGATGGCCAACGACACGTTCCTGCGCGACTGGGTGATCGACGGCGAAAGCGATATCGACAAGATCACCAAATATCTCAAAACGGTCCAGGAACGTTACGACGCCTTCACCGCTTTCTTCGTGTCCGAAAAAACCCGCACCTACTATCAGTCCAAGGGCATCCTCAAGACCATCCGTTCCGACGAACCGCGCGACGCGTGGTATTTCCGCGTCCGAAAGATGACCGAACCCTATGAGATCAATGTCGATCCCGACCTCGCGAACATGGATGTCCTGACCATCTTCATCAACTACCGCGTCTACGACTATGAAGGTTTCTTCATCGGTTCGGTGGGCGTGGGCCTGACGGTGGATGCCGTGCGCCACCTGATCGACCGCTACCAGGAAACATACAAGCGCACGATCTATTTCCTCGACGGAACCGGGCAGGTCACGCTGATCGGTCTCAACCATCGGGGACCGCGCAGGAACCTCGGCGACATCCCAGGACTTTCCGCCCTGTCGGCCCGGATCCTCAGCCAAGGCGACGGTTCTTTCGACTATGACCGCGACGGGTCCACCGTTCTGCTCAACACCCGCTACATTCCGGAACTCGCCTGGTATCTGTGCGTCGAGCAGATCGAGGATGCCGCGATCCAGGACCTGCGCCAGACGTTGGTTCTCAACCTGATGATCTGCCTTGTCATCGTCACCATCGTTCTATCGGCAACCTGGTTCACCGTCCGGCGATACCAGGAGCGGTTGGAAGAAATGGCGACGACGGACAAATTGACGGGCCTGCTCAACCGCCGCGCTTTCGACATTCTGTTCACCCAGGCGGCGAAGGATGCGGTCCGGAAATCGATTTCGGTCTCCGCCATCATTTTCGACATCGATTATTTCAAGCGGATCAACGACCGGCACGGTCATTTGGCCGGCGACATGGTCATCCGCGAGGTGGCCGAACGCATTCGCGGCTCTTTGCGCAGCACCGACGTCGTTTGCCGCTGGGGCGGCGAGGAATTCCTTGCCCTGGTCTCCGGATGTTCCCGCGACGATGCGCTGAAACTGGCCGAAAAGGTCCGTGCGGCGCTGAGCGACCGCTTGGTGATCTACCAGGAAACCGATATCGCCGTCTCTCTCAGTGCCGGGGTCGCGTCCTACCGCGCCGGGGAAGACTGCGACACCCTGCTTAACCGCGCGGACAGCGCGCTGTATCGCGCCAAGGCCTTCGGCCGCAACCGGGTGGAGATGGAAGAGGACGCATCACCCCGCTCCCGGTTCGCGACCGAAAACTGAACAGCCTGGACCGGTTCCCAGCCGCCGTCAAAGCCAGCAGCGAATGGCGGTCGCGTTGTTGCCCCAATACCGGTCTGGCGTTTCGTGCCGCGGATCGGCGATCACCTCGTACCGCCCGCCACGGACGACGCCGAAGCGATACGTCACCGAACCGCCCGGCCGCAGACCGTCAATACGGCGGCCTTCGACGATCCGTCCGTCCCGTTTCAGAACCACCTCGAAGCCCTCGGAACGCCCGGCGCCGACATTGAGAACGGTGATCCCCAATTCGTTGGCCTGGCAATAGGGCGAATCAACCATCAGGTCGCTTTGGCGGCCGCCGCCGTCGTTGCCGCACTCGATGCGCGTTTCGTTGTTCGAACGGTCGGCGTCGGCAATCACGCGGTCGGGGTCGACGAGCACGCTGTAGACCCCGGACTGTTGGCGATTGTGGGTAAAGCCATGCACGGCGCCGGGCGCCAGCCCCGGAACCTCCCACTCGCGGACGATGCGCCCCGACGGATCGCTCAGCAGGACGGGAAACCGTCCGACGCCACCGCCCGCGTTGGCTACCTGAAAGTAGATGCGGTCGCCGATGCATTGGCCGCCGCCCACGTTGGGATCGGGTTGGTCGGAACCGCCGCAGGCGATTCGAAGTTCGTTGTTGAAGCGGTCGGTATCGTCGGTCTGGGCCTCGGGATCGGCCAGCACGCGGTATGTCGTGCCCGCGCGTCCCGGAAACCGGAGAATCCGGGTTTCGCTTTCGGCCAATCCCTCGATCCGCCATTCGCGGACCAGCGCGTCTCCGGGATCGGTCACCGAAACCCGAAACGGCGCGGCATAGGTGCGGCCCACGTTGGCGACGCGAACCGCCACGGATCGGCCGTCGCATCCGGCGCGCTCCAGACTCAGGTCGGGGGCGAATGCGGGACGCGGGTCCGGCACGGGCGTGGGTTCCGCCGGCGGCGCGGAATGGGTTGCGCAGGCGCCAAGCGGCCCGATCAGAGCCAAAATCGCCAGCGCGGATCGAAACTTTCGCGTATCCATGACAACACTCCCTGGATCCGGTAGAGCCAAGTTCAGGGTTTATGAAAGGGCGAGGGGCGAATTCTCCGCCGCTTTTACGGTATTCTTTTCCGGCGGGGTTGCCGCTTCGGCAACGTCGCGGCAGACCACCCGCAAAAGTACGGCGGCGGCGAAGGCGACTGCGGCCAGCACACCGGAAAATATCAGCGCCCCGTCGGCCCCGACCCGCTCGATGACGACCGCATAGGCCAGCGGCGCCAATGCCGCCAACAGAAAGCCGGGAATCAGGAGCTTTCCGACCAGGACGCCATAGGATCGCGGGTCGAACAGCACCAGCGGCACCGTCCCGCGCACGATGGTCACCAGTCCGTTTCCGACTCCGTAAAGGAGCGTAAAGGCGATCGCCGCGGCAGCGAAGGCGCCGCCGAACAGACCGGCGGCGAAACTCAACGGCAGCAACGCCGTCGCGAACACCGCGAGAGCCAGCGGATGCACCCGGCCGCCGAACAGAACCTCGCCCAACCGCGCCGCCGATTGTCCGATACCGCGCAAGGTCGAAGTCCAGACCGCCACCGACACGCCGACGCCGAGGCCGGCCAGAATCGCGATCATGTGGGCGGACATGCCCGCGTTCAAAGCCGCCATAACGGTCACGATCACCGAGTACAGAAATGCGGCCATCGGTCGACGCGCGCGATTCACGGCGAGGTTTTCGGCGGCATTGTCCGCGGGCCTCTCCTCGTCGGTGCCCCGGTAGCGCCCGGCCGGTATCGCCAAATGCAGAAAGACCATCGCCACCGCGAACCCCGCGTAGACGAAGACCGCGGCGCGCCAGCCGTAGCCGTCGGCCAGCGCGTGGCCGATCGGCCAGAAGACGGTGGACGCGAGTCCCCCCAGCAACGTGATCTGCGAAATCGGACGCTTGGCGGCGGGACCGCCCATGCGGGCCAAGGTCGCAAAGGCAGCGTCGTAGAGCGTCATCCGCATGGCCAGTCCCAGGACGATCCAGGCGCCATAATAGACCGCCAGAGTGTGGGAAAGCCCCAGGCCCGCGCACCCCAACGCCCCGAGACAGGCTCCCGCGGTCATCACCGGCCGGCCGCCGAAACGATCGATCCCCCATCCCACGACCGGCGATACGACCCCCATCACGAACAAGGCCACCGAATAGCCGCCGTAAACGAGGGGACGCGACCACCCGAGCCCCGACACCATGGACTCGCCCACAGCCCCGATCAGGTAGTGGAAGATGCCCCAACAGACGAGTTGCGAAATTCCGAGAATCCAGACAGTGCGGCGCGAGATCATCCGAGCCCCCGCGTCAACACCCGCCGTCGGGAAGCGCCGTGCCGCCGGGGCCGACGGCGCGCTGCATCAGAACCGAATCGACCCAGCGGCCAAACTTGAACCCGACCGAACGATGGATGCCGACCGTGTCAAAGCCGAGACTGCGGTGCAGGCCGATCGAGGCCGCGTTGCCGCTGTCGCCGATCACGGCGATCATCTGCCGCCAGGGTCCGGCATCGCAACGGTCCAGAAGTGTGGACAGAAGGGCGCGGCCGATCCCCCGGCCGATGAAGCCGTCGTCCAGATAAACCGAATCCTCCAGGGTATAGCGGTAGGCCGAACGGTCGCGATACGGCGCGGCATAGCAGAAACCGACGACGGTCCCATCGATAACCGCCACCAGATGCGGCAGTCCGAGCGCCACCACGCGATCGCGACGGGCCGCCATCGCCGCCGCCGATGGCGGTTCCTCTTCGAAACTGGCCAGCCCTTTGAGGACATGGCGGGCGTAAATGCGCTGGATCGCCGCGACATCCCGCGGCATCGAATCGCGAACGGTCAGGCCGTTGGGGTCCATCGAAACGGCATTCGGGCGGCAATCCATGGGCGGGTCCTTGTCTTCTTGAAGCGACAAACCTGCACTTGAGAGTGAAATAAGTAAAATTTCTGATTATTATGTTATCTATAAGGAAAACTTTGATATGCGTGGACTCAACCTCGACCATCTGCACACCTTCTCCGAGGTGATCGCCCTGGGCAGCTTTTCAGCTGCCGCGGTCCGCATGAACCTTTCACAGCCCGCCGTCAGTCTTCAAATCCGGCAACTCGAAAGACGATTCGGCGTGCGCCTCATCGAGCGGGTCGGCAAGCGCGCGACCGCCACGGCGGCGGGACAAGATCTTCTGGACCACCTGCGTGGGATCGAGGCGGCGGTGGAAGGCGCATTGGAAGCCATGGCCTACCACGCCACCGGTACGGTCGGGCGGGTCCGGTTGGGAACCGGCGCCACCGCGTGCATCCACGTCCTCCCCGGCGTGCTTCCGGTCTTGCGCGAACGATTCCCGTCGTTGGAAATCGTCGTGCAGACCGGCAATTCCCAGGACATCCTCAAAGCGCTGGAAGACAACCGGATCGATGTCGCGTTGGTGACGCTTCCGGTATCGGGCCGCATGTTCCAGGTGGTGCCGGTGATCGACGACGAAATCGTCGCCGCCGCCGCGACCCTGCCGGATCGGGTGACCGCCGACGTCCTGGCAACCCTGCCCGTCGTCATCTACGAACGGGGCGCCGCGACCCGCCGATTGGTCGACGACTGGTTCGCGCGCGCCGGACAGGTCCTGAAGCCGGTCATGGAACTGGGTAGTGTCGAGGCAACCAAGAAGCTCGTCGAGGCCGGCCTGGGATGCGGTATCCTGCCGCGGCTCGCAGCCAGCGATTCCCGGGATTCGACCATCGTCGTCCGCCCTCTGTCACCGCCGTTGTTCCGAACGCTCGCGGTCGTCCTGCGGCGCGACAAGTCCCTGTCCCGTGGCCTGCGCGAAGTGGTGCGGGCACTTACCGACCTTCAATCGGAAACGCTGCCGTCCCTCACAACCCCATCAGGCGCACAGCTTCCGCGAACAGAGGCGTATCCGGATCGGCCAGGGTCTCCACCGCCCGAAGATGATGGCAATCCTTGAGATCGAACCGACGAACGGTCATGCCGCGGGCGCGCCAGCGCTTGGCCATCGCGTTGGACTGATCGTGGAAAGCGCGGGATTCCTTTTCGCCCGCCGCGATCGCGAATGGGCCCGGCGCGGTGGGCGTCATGTGAAGGGGGCTGTTGCGTTCGGCGCAATCCGCGTCCATGCCCACCGCTTCGTTGATGCTGGTGTGGCGCAAGGGTTCCAGATCGAAGATGCCGCTGATCGACAGGCCCGAATGGACCACGGTTTCGGGCAGTTCGGGATCGAATTCCGGCCAGTCCGTCGCCATCAGCATCGCCGTCAGGTGGCCGCCGGCCGAATGCCCCGAAACATGGATCCGTTCGGGATCGCCGCCCAGGCCACGTCCGTTCATCCACAGCCAGGAAATCAGTTGCCGCATTTCACGCACGATCTCGTCCAGGGAAACCGCCGGACACAGGGCGTAATTGGGCACGACGACGACCGCGCCCCGAGCCACCAGGGATTCGGCGACGAAGCTGAACTCACTCTTGTCTCGTCCCTGCCAGTAGCCGCCATGGATGAAGACATGAATCGGCGCCTCCTTGGCCCGGGCCGGACAGAAAACGTCCATGACCTCCTCGGCACGGGTTCCGTAGGGAACATCGAGTCGTCCGGCGAGGCGGGCGCGGGTCTGGGCGCTGCGGAGGATCCAGTCCTCGAAAAACGCCGCGTGGCCGGGAATGGCGGCCCGGACGTTGTATTCGGCTTCCAAGGCGGCATTGATCATGGTCGTCCTCTCCCCGTTGTCGCGCGCATTATTGACGAAACGGCGGGATGGCGACAAGCGGGCGGTTGAGCCCGCTCACACGCCGAGGCAGCGCCGCTGCATTTCCGTGTCGGACCGCAGGGCATCGGAATCGCCGCTCCACACCACGCGTCCCTTTTCCATGATGTGGTGGCGGTCGGCGATTCGCGCCATTGCTTCCGGATGCTTGTCGATGACCAGGATCGCCTGTCCCGCCTCGCGCAGGTTGTTTTCCAGGCACGACCAGATTTCCTCCCGGACCAGAGGCGCCAAACCTTCGGTCGCCTCGTCCAGGATCAGGAACGTCGGATTGGTCATCAGGGCACGGCCGATCGCCACCATCTGCTGTTCGCCGCCCGAAAGCGTGCGCCCCATCTGCTGCGCGCGCTCGGCCAGCTTGGGAAACAGGAAATACACCCGATCCAGCGTCCATTCATCCGCCGTTCCCGAATGGTTGCCGGCGGTGGCCAGCAGGTTTTCCCGCACCGTCAGGTTGGGGAAAACCTGACGCCCTTCCGGCACCAATCCGATCCCGCACCGCGCCACCGCATGGGGCGGCAGCCTGCCGATGTCGCGGCCATCGAAGCGGATCGTACCTCGGCGCGGCGGATTCAGGCCCATGATCGTGCGTACCGTCGTCGTCTTGCCCATGCCGTTGCGACCCATCAGAGTGACGATCTCGCCATGGTCGATTTTCAGGTCGACCGCGAACAGGACCTGGCTTTCGCCGTAGAACGTCTCGACCCCTTCGAGTTCCAGCATCATCGGCCTTCCCCCAGATAGGCCCGGCGCACCCGTTCGTCGGCGCGAATTTCCTCCGGCGCGCCTTCGACCAGGGTTTTGCCCAGCACCAGGACCGTGACCCGGTCGGCCAACGCGAAGACGACGTCCATGTCGTGTTCGACCAGCAGCATGGTGACCCGGCCCTTCAGCGGCCGCAGGATTCCCACCATGCGGCGGGTTTCTTCCGGTCCCATGCCGGCCATCGGTTCGTCCAACAGCAGCATCCGGGGTTCGGTCGCCAGCGCCATCGCCAATTCGAGTTGGCGTTGTTCGCCGTGCGCCAACGCGGAGGCCACCGTGTTTTCGCGTCCGGCCAAGCCGACGTATTCCAGAACCTGCCGCGCCGGGCCACGCAGGCGGATATCGTCGCGCGCCGAACGCCACAGCCGAAAGACCTTCGCCTCCCTGGCCTGAATCGCCAGCGCCACATTGTCCTCGGCAGTCATCGCCTTGAAGACGCTGGTGATCTGGTAGGAGCGCACCAGTCCCGACCGGGCCCGCGCGTGGACCGGCCGCCGCGTCACGTCGACGCCGTCAAAGCGCACGGTTCCGGCATCCGGCGACATTTCCCCCGAAAGCTGGGCGATCGCCGTGGTCTTGCCGGCACCGTTGGGGCCGATCAGGGCATGGACCGTTCCCCGCTCCACCCGCAGGGACAGCCCGTCCGTCGCGGTCAGTGCCCCGAAACGCTTGACCAGACCGGCCGCCTCCAGGATCGCCTCGGTCATGCCCGGCCTCCCGTCACACGGCCGACCAGCCAGCCGTAGACGCCGCGCTTCGCGAACAGCACGACGAGCACCAGGAACGGCCCCAGGAAGACCATCCAGTGTTCGGTGACGCCGGAAAGTGTTTCTTCCATCAACAGCAGGGTCGCGGCGCCGAGCACCGGACCGAACAGCGTTCCCATACCGCCCAGGATAACCATGACCATGATTTCGCCCGACCGCGTCCAATGCATCAGCCCCGGCCCGACAAATTCCGTATGGTTGGCGATCAGCGCGCCCGCCAGCCCGGCGCCGGCGCCCGCGATGGCGAAGGCGATGAGCTTGTAGCGGTAGACCGGGAATCCCAGCGCCGCCAGCCGCCGTTCGTTCTGGCGGCAACCGGAAAGCACCATCCCGAACCGCGAACGAACGATCCGCCGCGCGATGCACAGGAACCCGGCCAACAGGGCGAGACAGACGTAATAGAACGTGGCGTCGTCATAGAGATCCAGGCCGGGAAGCGTGCTGCGCTCCCACAGGTTCAGCCCGTCCTGGCCGCCGTAGGTCGGCAGTGCAGTGAAGAAGTAGTAGATCATCTGGGCGAATGCCAGGGTGATCATGATGAAGTAGACCCCTGCGGTACGCAGGCTGAGCGCCCCGACAACCAACGCCAACCCGCCGGCGGCGGCCACGGCCGCGGGCCACTGCACGAAGGCCGAAACCGCGCCGGTCCAGTCGCCGGGCAGAAAGGCCACCGCAGTGCCTTCGTAGGCGTGGTGGCCCAGGATGCCGACCGCGTAGGCGCCGATGCCGAAAAAGGCGCCGTGGCCGAAACTGACCATGCCCCCGAAACCGAGGATCAGATCCAGGCTCGCCGCCGCCATCCCATAGATCAGGATCCGGGTGAACAGGCTGATCAGGAACGGTTCGTTCAGGCCGGCCGCGATCGGCGGTATGAGCAACATCAAAACAAGAAGACCCGACAGGATTCGTCGTTCGCGCCGTGTCATGGCTCACCGCCCCCCTTCAGCCGGAAACAGGCCGGTGGGCCGCACGATCAGAACGCCAGCCATCAGGATGTATATCGCCACCGTCGAAATCGAGGCGCCGACGGAGTCCGCCATCGACGGTTCCAGGGTCAGACGCAGGAGACTGGGCAGGAAGGCCCTGCCCAGGGTATCGACGAGCCCGACCAGCAGCGCGCCCACCAGCGCGCCGCGGATCGATCCGACCCCGCCGACGATGATGACCACGAAGGTCAGAATCAGGATGTTTTCGCCCATGCCGACCTGGACCGCGATCAGCGGGCCCGCGAAGGCGCCCGCCAGGCCGGCGAGACCGGCGCCCAGGCCGAAGACCACGGTGTAGACGCGCGCGATGTCGACGCCGAGCGCGCTGACCATTTCGCGGTTCGAGGCACCGGCCCGGATCAGCATACCCAGCCGCGTGCGGCCGATCAGCAGCCACAGGAACAGACCGACCGCCAGCCCGGCGCCGATGATCACCAGGCGATAGGCCGGATAGGGCACGCCCGGCAGGATTTCGATCGTGCCGGAAAGAAGCTGCGGCGGATCGAGGAAGATCGCCTGCGGTCCCCAGATGATCTTGACCGCCTCGTTGAAAAACAGGATGAGCCCGAAGGTCGCCAGAACCTGATCCAGATGATCGCGGCGATACAGCGCCCTCAGGGCAAGACGCTCCGTCGCCATGCCAAGCACGCCGACGCCGACGATCGCCGCCAGAAGCCCCAACAGAAAACTGCCCGACGCCCGGGTCACCGAGGCGGCGGCGAAAGCCCCGGCCATGTAGAAAGACCCGTGCGCCAGATTGATCATGTTCATGATGCCGAAGACCAGCGTCAGCCCGGCCGCCATCAGGAACAGCATCACGCCCAGTTGGATTCCGTTCAGGGTCTGTTCAAGGAAAAGAAGGAAAGTCACGGCCGTTTTTTGGACTCCACGAATGCCCGACGCCGGAAGCGCGCGCCATACCCCCCGCTTCCCGCCATCAGGTTTCCCATACCCGGCGACGTCCCCTTATCCCGACCTTCGCGAAACCGGAAGGCACGGGATACGGGGAACTTCCGCAATCGACGACGTCGGAAACCGCCGTCCTACATCTTGCATTCCGCGGCGTAAGCGTCTTGGTGATCGACGAACACCGTATCGATGATCTTGTTGGTGACGTGATCGCCTTCCTTGACGACTTCGCGCAGATAGATGTCCTGGATCGGATGATTGTTCGAGCCCAGCTTGAATTTGCCGCGCACGGAATCGAACTTCGCCGCCTTCAGGGCGTCGCGGAATTCGTCCTTCTTGGACATGTCGCCGCCGACCGCCTTCACGGCCGCGCCGATCATCAGCGCCGCATCATAACCCTGAGCGGCGTAGAGCGACGGATAGCGGCCGTAGGCCTTCACGAATTCATCGACGAAGGTCTTGTTGGCCGCGTTGTCGATGTCCTTGTTCCATTGCGAGGTATTGTAGAGCCCAATGGCCGCGTCGCCGACCGCCGACAGGATGCCCTCGTCGAACGAGAACGCCGGGCCGAACAGCGGGATTTCGCCCTTCAGTCCGGACTGGGCGTACTGCTTGATGAAGTTCACGCCCATGCCGCCCGGCAGGAAGATGAACACCGCGTCGGGTTTCGCCGCGCGCAGATTGGCGATTTCGGCGGCATAGTCGACCTGGCCCAGCTTGGTGTAGACCTCGGCGATCGGCGTGCCCTTGTAGAAGCGCTTGAATCCAGACAGCGAATCCTTGCCCGCCGGGTAGTTGGGCGCCAGCAGATAGACCTTCTTGTAGCCGCGATCGGACACGGTCTTGCCCGCCGCCTCGTGCAGGTTGTCGTTCTGATAGGCGGCATTGAAATAGTTCTTGTGGCAACCCTTGCCCGCCAGTTGCGACGGCGCGGCGTTGGAGCTGATGTAGAACTTGCCTTCGCGCGTGACGCCCGGCACCACGGCCAGCGCCAGGTTCGACCAGACGATGCCGGTCAGGACGTCGACATCGTCCTTTTTCATCAAGCGGTTGGCGATCTGTTTCGCGGTTTCGACCTTGCGCGCGTCATCGGCGACGATCAACTCGGTCGGATAGCCGCCCAGCTTGCCGTCGGCCAACTTGACCGCGAGTTCGATCCCGTCACGCGTATCGATGCCCAGAGACGCGCCGCCCCCGGAAAGAGTGGTGATTACGCCGACCTTGACGCCTTCCGCCATCGCCGGCGACGCCAGCAGCACGGCTGCTGCTCCCAAGCCCAAGACAGTCCTAAGCACTGATTTCCTCCATCGTTGAGGTTCAAGAAAGATGTGCTGAAAAACCGTGCAGGCATGGGTCGTCTGCCTTTATTCTCGTCCAAAACGGGTTGACGCTATCCGGGACTAATTTCCCTTTGGAGTCAAGGTCGGATGTACACGCACGGTGTTGCAATCCGGTGGTTCGCGCCGCACACTGCGCTCGGGAAAGGGACGCACGCGGCAAACCGAAAAGGAAGTCAGTCATGCGCTACCGCAAGCTCGTCGGAACCGACATCGAGATCTCCGAGATCTGCCTGGGCCCGATGCGGGCGGCGACCAAGGGGGAACCGGCGGACGACGCCAAATCCAAGGCGGGCGAAAACGCGCTGCGGGCCGCCCTGGACTGCGGGGTCAACTTCCTGCATTCCTCGTACGAATACGGAACGCGGTGGATGATGGAACGCGTGCTGAGGGATCACCCGAAGCGCCACGACCTTCACCATGTCATCAAGGTTCCGGTCCCCGACTTCAAGGACGGCGGGATCTTCGATGCCGTCAAGTTCCGGCTGCGTATCGACGAGGCTTTGCGCGACCTTCACGCCGAACGGATCAGCGTCTTGCAATGGATGTGGCGCGACGACCCCAACGACGACGACCGACGCTTGGCCATGCTGCCGCGCATTCTCGACGACGTGGTCGCCGAGTTCGAAAAGATGCGGGATGCCGGAAAAGCCGACTGCCTGATGACCTTTCCCTACACGCCGGACTGCGCCAAGGCGGCGATCGAAACGGGCCGGTTCGCCGGAATCATCGCCTATTACAACCCGGTCGAGATGGAAATGGCGCCTCTGTTCGACGACATGGCACGCCGCGATATGAGCTTCCTTTGCATCCGGCCGCTGTACCAGGGCATCCTGACCGACGCGCGGTCCGGTCCGGGCGGATTGGCGGCGGGTGATCGTTTCGCCGATCCCAAGTACGCCGACGACTTCGCCAAGCGCGCCAAGATCGCCGAAACCTTCGCGGATGAAATCGGCGATTCGATGACCGCGTTTGCGATCCGCTTCGCCCTCGCCCATCCCCGGGTCGGCAGTGTGATCGTCGGCCTGAATTCGCCTGCTCAGACCGAAGGCATCGTCGGAGCGCTGGATCGCCCCGCCCTTCCGGCCGACGTCGTGGACCGGGCGCTGGACCTGTGGCGCCGGAACTTCGATTTGAGCTAGGGCGCCACGAAAAACAAAAAAGAATTCGAAAGGAACGTCCATGAAGATCATCGGTGTCCGCGCGGACCTTTTCTCCATCGCGCTTGAGGAAACGTTGTCGGATTCGACCCATGGCGACATCCCGTCATTCGAACTGATCACCGTCCGCATCCGGGATTCCGATGGCGCCGAAGGCTTGGGATACACCTACACGGTCGGCCGGAGCGGGGCGGCGATCCTCAGCCTGATCGACAAGGAACTGGCGCCGCTTCTGATCGGCGAGGACGCCGACCGAATCGAGCGGCTGTGGAAGCGGTTGTGGTGGGGCCTGCACTACGCGGGCCGCGGCGGTCAGGCGTCGTTTGCCATTTCGGCGATCGACGTCGCGCTCTGGGATCTGAAGGCCAAGAGAGCGGGGGCGCCGCTGTGGACGTTCCTGGGCGGTCACGACCCCAAGGTCCCGGCCTATGCCGGCGGCATCGACCTTTGGTTCCCGCTGGACAAGCTGCTACGCCAGACCGAGGCCAATCTCGCCCGCGGCTTCCGCGCCATCAAGATGAAGGTCGGGCGCCCGAACACCGGCGAAGACGTGGAACGGGTCAAGGAAATGCGCGCCTACCTGGGTGACGGTTTCCCCCTGATGGTCGACGCCAACATGCAGTGGCGGGTCGACCAGGCGATCCGGGCCTCCCGCCTGATGGCCGAGCACGACGTCTATTGGCTGGAGGAACCGACGATTCCCGACGACTACACAGGCCACGCCCGCATCACCGCCGAAGCGCCGCTACCGGTCGCGACCGGCGAGAACATGCACACCCTGCACGAATTCCGCACCATGATCGCCGCCGGCGGCGTGGACTTCCCGGAACCCGACTGCTCGAACTGCGGCGGCATCACAGGCTGGATGAAGGTCGCGCATCTGGCCGAGGCCAACAATCTGCCGGTCACCACCCACGGCATTCACGACATTCACGTCCATCTGCTTGCGGCGGTGCCCAACGCCTCTTATCTCGAAGCCCACGGCTTCGGGCTCGAACGCTATATGGCCGACCCCCTGACCATCGTCGACGGCTTGGCGACGGCGCCCGACCGGCCCGGCCACGGCGTCGAACTCGACTGGGAGCAGTTGGAACGCCTCCGTTCGTGATATTCCGCCGGACCGACCCGGCGCACACGGCATCAACCCCGAGGAAACAAACATGTCCGAAAACCGAAAAGAACCGCAAAACCAACGGGATACACGTGTCCTGCTGCTGTCGCCGCAGGACAATGTCTGCGTCGCCTGCGTCAACCTGAAACCGGGCGACACCGTCGTGATCGACGGCCAGTCCTCGACCATCGATGCCGATACCCCCATCGGCCACAAGATCGCCCGCGTAGCGCTGGCCGCCGGTGACAAGGTGATCAAATGGGGTGCTCCCATCGGGTCCATGTCCGAGGCCGTGGTTCGGGGCGGCCTCGTGCACGTCCACAACATGAAGAGCGACTACATTCCGACCTTCACCTTCGAAAAGGGACACCGCTACATCGGGGAGGCGACGCAATGAAGGGATATCTTCGATCCGACGGACGCAAGGGCATCCGCAATGTCGTCGTCGTCGCCTATCTGGTGGAATGCGCGCACCACGTGGCGCGCGAAATCCAGACCCCGTTCCGCGAAAAGGGCGTCCACCTGATCGGCTTCCCCGGCTGCTATCCCAACGCCTACGCCGACAAAATCATGCGGCAGTTGGTGACCCATCCCAACGTCGCCGGAGCCCTGCTGGTATCGCTGGGATGCGAAAGCTTCGATCGCGCCAACCTCGCCGAAACCGTCCGCGAATCCGGCCGCCCCGTGCACACCGTGGTCATCCAGGAAACCGGCGGCACCCGCAAGACCATCGACGAAGGCCGCGCCTGGATCGAAAAGACCCTCGTCGAAGCCGCGAAGACCCCGATGGTCGACATGTCGGTCGACGAACTGGTGGTCGCCACCGTGTGCGGCGGATCGGACGGGACCTCGGGCATGACGGCCAACCCGGCGGTGGGCCGCGCCTTCGATCTGCTGACCGCCGAGGGCGCGACCTGCATCTTCGAGGAAACCGGCGAACTGATCGGCTGCGAACACACCATGGCCAAGCGCGCCGCGACCCCGGAACTCGGGCACGAAATCATCCAGTCCGTCGCCAAGGCCGCGCACCATTACGAAACCCTCGGCCACGGAAGCTTCGCCCCCGGCAACGCGGCGGGCGGACTGACGACGATCGAGGAAAAATCCATGGGCGCCTACGCCAAGAGCGGCGCCTCCACCATCCGGGGCCTGATCAAGCCCGGCGACGTGCCGCCCAAGGGTGGCCTCTTCCTGCTCGACGTCGTTCCCGACGGCGAAGTCCGGTTCGGTTTCGCCAACATCTCGGACAACGCCGAGATCGTCGAAATGATCGCCTGCGGCGCCCACGTGACCCTGTTCACCACCGGTCGCGGATCGGTGGTCGGGTCGGCGGTCTCTCCGGTGATCAAGGTCTGCGCCAACCCGGACACCTATCAACGGCTGGCCGACGACATGGACATCAACGCCGGCCGCATCCTGGAAGGCGCGGCAACGCTGGACGAGGTGGGCCGGGAAATCCGCGACCGCATCGTCGCCGTGGCCGAAGGATCGCCGTCGAAATCCGAGGCGATGGGCCACCAGGAATTCATCCTGGGCTACAAGCAGTTCGACCCTATCGGTCCGGCGTGCCTGCCGGCGGCCGCATCCTGAACGATCGGGGGCGCATGGCTTCGACCGGAGATCCCTGCGCCCTCGGTTTCCGAGGCATCGTGCCGAGCCTCAACACGCCGTTCACGGCGGACGGCGCGGTGGATTTCGCCGCCGTCCGGCGCCTGATCGACCACGCGGCGGGAACGGGATGCGGCGGCGTCCTGGCCCTGGCGGTGGCTTCCGAACGGCGGTCGCTGTCGGCCCCGGAACTCGACGACCTCGCGGCGTGCATTCTCGATGCCGCCGCCGGCCGGCTGCCGGTGATCATCAGCGTCAGCGCCGCGTCGCAGGGCGAACGCCTGCACCACGCGGAGAAGGCCCGATCGTTGGGCGCCGACGCGATCCTGTGCCAGGTGCCGGACGACGCGCCGTCGCCCGACGTCCGCCGCCGCATGCTCGCGGAAATCGCCGACGCGGGGCCCGATACGTTGTTCATCCAGGATCTCGATTGGCAAGGACCCGGGCTGCCGGTCCCGGAAATCACCGACCTGTTCGAATCGATTCCGCGCTTCTGGGGTTTGAAGATCGAAGTCGTGCCCGCCGGTCCCAAATACACGGCGGTCCTGGCGGCGACCGGCGGACGCCTGCACGTCAGCGGCGGCTGGGCGGTGCAGACCATGCCCGACGCCCTGGCGCGCGGCGTCCACGCCTTCATGCCGACGGAAATGGAAGCGGCCTACGTCGCGATCTGGAATCGATGGCACGCCGGACACCGGGCGGACGCCGAGGCCCTGTTCGACCGGGTGCGGCCGGTCCTGGAATTTTCCAACCGCGACCTCGACACCAGCATCCGCTTCTTCAAGAAACTGCGCCGCGCCAATGGCCTGTTCGCGACCGACGTCTGCCGCCCGCCGACCCGCGACTTCGGCTCCGTCGAGGAAACCGAAGCCGCGCGGTGGGTCGTCGAAGCCCGGCGGATCCTTGAATCCGTCTGACCGTCAGACGGTTTCCCAGCCCCCCGACTTCTCGGAACGGAACAGGGCTTCCAGCACCTTCATGTTCGCCACGGCGTCTTCCAACGGGAATTCCAGCGGCGTGCCTTCGCGCACCGCGCGGGAGAACGCCTCGCCCTGGCAGGCGTACTGATCGCACTTCGGGATGATTTCCTCGGTCGCGTGGTCGCGTCCAGGCGCCAGACCCTTGTCGACCCAGATTCGGGTCTTTTCGAACGACGGCGCGTTGACCGGGATGTCAACCTCGATCCGGCCGTCGGGGCCGAGGATCTGAGTGACCTGGAACCGGGGCAACTGCGTCGACACGGTGAAAACCGCCTGGCCGGCGGGAAATTCCAGAATGGCACTCGAAAGCCGATCGGTGCCGAATTCCGGATCGCGTTCGACCAGGGCGACCACGCGTTTCGGCTCCGCCTCGAAGACGAACCGCGCCAGGACGGTCGTATAGCAGCCGATATCGTAGATCGCGCCGCCGCCCGCATCGACGATGTTGCGGATGTTGGAGCCGTCCTTGTTGGTGTAGCTGAAGCCCATCTGGAACAACCGGACAGTACCGATCGTGCCGGAACGGATCAGGTCGCGAACCCGGCGCCATTGCGGATGATCGCGCACCATGAACGCTTCCTGGATCAGAACGCCGGTGCGGTCGCGCACCGCCACCATGGCCTCGGCCTCGGCGATCGTCAGCGCCAGCGGCTTCTCGCACAGGACGTGCTTGCCCGCCTCGGCGGCCTTGGTCGTCCATTCCAGATGCATGTGGTTGGGCAGAGGGTTGTAGACCGCCTCGATCTCCGGATCGGCCAGCATTTCCTCGTAGGACCCGTAGGCCTTGGGGATACCCAGGCTGGCCGCCGCCTTCCGCGCGGCGTCGATGTTGCGCGACGAGATGGCGACGATATCGCAGGCGTCGGTCGTCTGCATGGGTCCGATGACCCTTTCCAGGCCGATCTTGGCGGTACTGATGATCCCCCATTTGACGGGCTTCATGACCTCTTCCTTCCTTCGCGGTGTACGATTGGGATTCGCTTTTAGCGCGGTGACGGACGGTGCGCCATTGGCATTCGTCGTTACGCCTTCGTATATAGGATCAAGTATTGATGATCGCCGGGGAGATGGCAAAGTATGGAATGCGCTCTATTCAAACCTCTGAACCTGCGCGGGGTCACCCTACCGAATCGGATCGTGGTGGCCCCGATGTGCATGTACAGCTCGACGGACGGATTGGCCAACGACTGGCATCTGATGCATTACGGTCAGTTCCTGATCGGCGGAAACGGCCTGGTTTTCACCGAGGCGACGGGCGTCGAGCCGCGGGGGCGCATTTCGCCCTACTGCCTGGGCTTGTGGGACGATGCGACGGAAAGCGCCCTGAAACCGGTTCTGGCCTTCAAGCGCCGCTGGGGTAACGCGCCGTTCGGCATTCAGCTCGGCCACGCCGGACGCAAGGCGTCCGTGGGCGGCGGCGGCGCGGCCTCGGTGCCTCTGCCTCTCGACAAGGGCGGCTGGCCGGTGGTCGGTCCGTCGGGGACGCCCTTCGACATGGGCTATCAGGTCCCCGAAGCGCTGGACAACGACGGCCTGCGGGCGATAACCGCCTCGTTCGTCAATGCGGCGAGGCGGGCCGACCGGCTCGGGTTCGATGTCGTCGAAGTCCATGCCGCGCACGGCTATCTTCTTCACCAGTTCCTGTCGCCGATTTCGAACCAGCGCACCGACGCCTACGGCGGCGGTATCGAAAACCGCCTGCGTTATCCCCTGGAAGTGTTCCAGGCGGTGCGGGAAGCGTTCTCTTCCGACAAGCCGGTCGGCGTGCGGGTGTCGGCGACGGACTGGGTGGACAACGGCCTTACGGTCGAGGACACCGTGGTTTTCGCCCATGCCCTGAAGGAAGCGGGCTGCGACTTCATCCACGTTTCCAGCGGCGCCAACGTTCCCAATGCCCCAATCCCCGTCGGCCCCGGCTATCAGGTCGAAATCGCCGCCCGCATCAAGGCGGCCACCGGCATGCCGACCATCGCCGTGGGCATGATCGTCGATCCGATTCAGGCGGAAACCATCGTCCGCACCGGCCAGGCCGACATGGTCGCTCTGGCCCGCACCATGCTTTACGATCCCCGCTGGGCATGGCGC
Organism: Rhodospirillales bacterium; assembly: GCA_963675465.2. Classification (GTDB taxonomy): domain Bacteria; phylum Pseudomonadota; class Alphaproteobacteria; order Rhodospirillales; family Shumkoniaceae; genus JAHDSF01. Next base: position 15,132 of record CAXXVY010000017.1, on the reverse strand, counting down.
GCCGCCGTGGCGCTGGGACAGGAAGCCAATTATCCGAACCAGTACATGCGCGCCCATCCGCGGGCTCTGGGCATTCCGGTTCCCGGCGCGGCACGCGTCGCCCCCACGCCGAGATAGATCCGGCCCCCCGCGTCCAACCGGGCGCGGGGGTTCTATTCCTCCTCGACCCGGAAGCCGATTTTCAGAACCACCTGATAATGGGATACCCGGCCATCCTCGATATGGCCGCGGGTTTCGACGACCTCGAACCAGTTGAGGTGCTTGACCGACTTGGCGGCGGCGCGAATGGCGTTGTCGATGGCATCCTCGATGCTTTCCGAGGAACTGCCGACGATCTCGATTTTCTTGTAGATGTGATGGGGCATGGATCTGTCCGTCGCTGTTTCGGGCACGATCCGACTTGTCGTGCCCCGGTTTCCGAACACATGATAAGGAAGATACATGGGGAGCGCGGCGCGTTCCCCAACAGTGATGTCGGAGGTCGCCATGAACATCCGGAAAATACTGGTTGCGATGGATTCCACCGAACCCGCCGTCATCGCCCTGGAAACGGCCTTCACCGTGGCCAAGGCGTTTTCGGCGCACGTCGGCGCCATCCATGTTCCCGCGCCCATATCCATGGACATTCCCTCGGTCGGCGAGGGCATGTCGGAGGAAGCCCTGACCGCCACGTTCCGCGAGGTGGAATCCCGCCGCAGCGACCACCTGCGGCGGACCCGAGGCCTGTTCGACGAATCTTGCCGTCGGCGCAAGGTCGCTGTGGTTTCCGAAAACGCGCCCGCCGAACCGCCGGCCGCGTCGTGGCAGAGCATCGCCGGACAGGAAGAGGGCATCATCGCCCACCATGGGCGGCTCTCCGACCTCATCGTCATGCCGCGCCCCAGCGCGGATGCCCGCCCGGCGGCCGAGGGCGCGCTGCACGCCGCCCTGTTCGACACCGGCCGCCCGGTGCTCCTGCCCGGCGCCGGCGCGACCATGGCGCTACCGGAAACGATCGCGATTGCCTGGAATGGAAGCGTCGAGGCCGTCAACGCCTTGACCGGCGCCCACCCGTTCCTGGAACGGGCGCGCCGCATCCTGATCCTGACCGCCGAAGGCGTCCACACCCGTGCGGAAATGGCCTCGGAACTCAAGGCTTATCTGGGGCTGCACGGCTTGAAGTCGGAAGTCCGGGTCTTCCCCAGATCGTCGGAACGGCCGGTTCCCGCAGCCCTGCTGCATGAATGCGCGGAAGAAAGAGTCGATATGCTGGTCATGGGCGCCTACACCCACAGCCGTTGGCGGGAACTCATCCTGGGCGGCGTTACGCGCCACGTTATCCACCACGCCTCCATTCCACTGGTCATGGCGCGCTAGAATCGTCGGGGGTCGCGCGTCGGGAAACCCTTTTAATTGCCGTCGCGCCCGCCTACATGCCACGCGTGGGATTCATCGGAGGCCCCTTTCGTCGGTACCGAACGTTAAAACAACAAACCGTCGCGGTCCGGCAACGATGATCCTCGTGGGAAATCGTTTGGTTTACAGGAGTTATCAAACATGGCGTTTGTCGTCACCGAGGATTGCATTCGCTGCAAATACATGGATTGCGTCGAAGTCTGCCCGATCGATTGTTTTTTCGAGGGCGAGAACATGCTCGTCATCAGTCCGACCGAATGCATCAGTTGCGGGGTTTGCGTCCCCGAATGTTCGGCCAAGGCGATTTTGCCGGATGATCATCCGAACAATGCGCAGTGGCGGGAAATCAATCTCAAGTACTCCAAGGTCTGGCCCAGGATCACCATTCCCGGCATTCCGCCGGAGGACGCCGACGAACATCAGGGGGAAAAGGGCAAGTTCAAGAAGTACTTTTCCGAAGATCCCGCCTCCCGCTGACCGCCGTCGAATGGAACGGGATCATCCACAACGGATTTTCCCGCTCTCGGCTTCGGTCGTCGACGTCCGGAACCCATCCTCCCAGCGCGGGCTGCGTCCTGTCGACGCGGACGAATGGTTTTTGTCAATTGCGATCGATCGATTTGTCCGCATTTCGATGATTCCACAGGCCTACGGATTGATCTAGTCTTCGGCCCGCGCCGACGACTCTCGTCGGTTGACTTCATTGCGGGGGAAACCATGTTCGTACGTGCCGAGATCGACCACAAACTGCGCCTGGTCCGCGACCTGATGAACCGGCTGGGGTTGCGGGGCATCCTGTTCCGCAAACAAGCCAACTTCGCCTGGCTGACCTGTGGCGGCCGCAACATGGTCGGAATCGCGACCGAAGCCGGCGTCGGTTCGATCCTGGTAACGCCCGATGCCCAATACGTGCTGTGCAACTCCATCGAGGCGCCCCGCCTGGCCTCCGAGGAACGGGTCGAGGACATGGGCTACGCGGTGCGATCATGGCCGTGGTTCGAGGATCGGGAACGCACCCTGGCCGAGGAACTGGCCGGCGGAAGCGAAATCGGGTGCGACATGCCGTTCGCGGATCTCGGCAACATCGGCGCCGACATCGCGCCGCTGCGCTGGTCGCTGACGACGTGGGAGGTCGAACGCTACCGCGAAGTCGGCTTCATGACGGCGCGGGCGATCGAGGATACCGCCACCACCATCCGCCCCGGTGACAAGGAATGCGCCGTCGTCGGCCGGCTGTCTTCGGCGCTGTGGCAGAATGGGCTCGACTACATCACCATCTTTTGCGCCGCCGACGACCGCATCGGCGGCTACCGCCATCCCATCGCGACCGACGCGCGGGTCGAGAAGCGCGCCATGCTGTGCGTGAACGCGCGCAAGTGGGGACTGATCGTATCGTTGACCCGGTTCGTCCAATTCGGCCGGGTCCCCGAGGAAATCCGGCGCAAATACGATTCCAGCGTCCATGTCGATTGCGTGCTGATGGCCAACACCGTGCCGGGACGTCCGGTCGTCGAGGCCTTCAACAAGGGGCTCGAGGCCTACAAGGAGCGCGGATTCGAAAAGGAATACGAACGCCACCACCAAGGCGGCGCCATCGGCTACGAGGGCCGCGACTACAAGGTCACCCCGACCACCGACGCCGTGGTGCGTGAGAATCAGGCTTTCGCCTGGAATCCGACCATCACCGGCGCCAAAAGCGAAGACACCATTCTGGCCACCGCGCACGGCCCGGAAATCCTGTCCCGTGCGGTAACCTTCCCGACCATCGGGCTGGAGGTCTGCGGCCTGCCGTTCCGCCGCCCCGACATCCTGGAACTCTGAACCGGTCAGGTGGCGGGGAAACCGGCCGTCTGCCGCAAGGCTTCACCAAGAACGATGGCCGCCGAAAGCGCGACGTTGATCGAGCGCGCCCCGGCGACCATCGGAATACGGACGCGGACGTCGGCGGTGGCGTGGACCGTATCGGGCACGCCGGCGCTTTCGCGGCCGACCAGCAGGATGTCGTCGGAACCATAGACGAAGTCCGTGTAAGGCTTCGCGGCCTTGGTCGACAACAATACAAGCCGCCCGCCGCTTTCCGATCGCCAAGTCTCGAACGCCGTCCACGACGCGTGACGACGGATACGGGCGATTTCCAGATAATCCATTCCCGCACGGCGCATCTGGGCCTCGCCGAACACGAATCCGCACGGCTCGATCACATCGATATCGATGCCCAGACAGGCGGCGAGACGAATCAGGGTGCCGGTGTTCTGGGGAATGTCGGGTTCGAACAGTGCAAGGCGCATGATGTTTGACGGCGGCCAGGGGGGCGCGCAAGATGCGGTGCCCCGAAGCAAGGAAGTTTGATCGTACGATGGCCGAAAGCAAGCGATTCGTGATCGTCGGTGCCGGAATTTCCGGGCTCGCGACCGCGTGGTTCCTGCATCGCCGGGGGCACGCGGTGGATGTAGTCGAAGCCGCGCCGCGGCCGGGCGGCACCATCGCCACCGAACGCCGCGACGGATGGCTGGCGGAAATCGGGCCCAATTCGACGCTAAAGCGTTCGGGGGCCGAAGATGCCCTGGGTCGCCTGATCGACCAGACCGGGTTGGAATCCCGCATGCGCCGAGCCGACCCTTCGGCTGAGAAACGCTATGTCCTGCGTAAAGGTAGGCTGATTCCGCTGCCGTCGTCGCCGCCGAAATTCATCACGACGCCGCTGTTCTCGCCGCTGGCGAAACTGCGCCTGCTCGCCGAACCGTTCATCGGCCGGGCTAGAGAGGAAGAATCCATCGCCGACTTCGTGATCCGACGCCTGGGGCGAGAGTTCCTGGACTATGCGGTCGATCCGTTCATTTCCGGCGTCTATGCCGGCGACCCCGCAAAGCTCTCGATCCGCGCGGCGGTGGCGCGAATCCATGCGTTGGAGCGCGATTACGGTTCCTTGATCCGGGGCGCCGTCGCCAAGGGTCGGGTGGCCAAGCAGACAGGCGCGCCGCGCGGCACCATCGTCTCGTTCGACGGCGGCATGGCCGAACTGGCCGACGGCATCACCGCCGCCTTGCCCGAAGGTGCCGTCCGCCTTGGAAGCCCGGTCACCGGCCTGGAACCGGCGGGCTCGGGCTGGCGGGTAAGCTACGGCAACGAGACGATCAAAGCCGATGCCGTGGTCGTCGCCACCGCCGCCGACGCCGCCGCCCGTCTGGTCGCGCCGCTGTCGGCCGAAGCCGCCGAAATCCTGGAAGCGATCCCCTATGCTCCCGTGGCTTCGGCGGTCCTGGGGTTCCGGCGCCGGGACGTGGACCATGCGTTGGACGGGTTCGGCTTTCTGATCCCCCGGCGCGAGGGTGTGCGGACGCTCGGCGCGCTGTTTTCCAGCACCCAGTTTCCCGGCCGGGCACCGGAGGGCCACGCCCTTCTCACCGCGTTCATCGGCGGCACGACCGACCCCGGGATTCTCGATCTGGACGACTCGGCGCTTCGCGGCCGGGTCCTGGGGGATCTGTCCAAATTGCTTGGTTTGAGCGGCGCGCCGGTATTCGAGCGAATCGTCCGCTGGAACCGCGCGATTCCGCAGTACACGCTGGGTCACCTGGCGCGGGTCGCCGCCGTCGACACCGCGCTGGCGCGATTTGACGGCCTCCATTTCCGAGCCAACTGGCGCGACGGGATATCGGTGGCCGATTGTGTGCGCAACGCCGAAAAACTCGCCGAATCAGTCGCCTGAACAAAAAAACCGGGTCCATTTGGACCCGGCTCCAGTGACGGATGATCAATCTGAAGTTCCTACATGGCGAGTTGCTGTTCGACCATCGTATTGCGAACAGACTTCTGGATCTTTTCGAACGCGCGAACTTCGATCTGGCGCACGCGTTCACGTGAAATTCCGTATTCGCGGCTGAGGTGTTCCAGCGTCGCCGGATTTTCCTTCAGGCGCCGTTCGCTGAGAATATGCCGCTCGCGATCGGTCAGGGTCTTCATGGCGCCGACCAGCAGCGTACGCCGGGCACGAAGTTCCTGGTCGTCGGCGAGAAACTCTTCCTGGTCCTGGCCCTCATCGAGCAGCCAGTCCTGCCATTCGCCTTCGCCTTCCTCGCGCACCGGCGCGTTCAGGGAATGGTCGGGCCCCGCGAGACGCCGGTTCATGTTGATCACGTCTTCCTCGGACACCCGAAGCCGCTTGGCGATACGCGCGACGTGTTCATGGCTCATGTCGCCTTCTTCCAGCGCCTGCATTTCGCCCTTGAGCTTGCGCAGGTTGAAAAAGAGCTTTTTCTGAGCCGCCGTCGTCCCCATCTTCACCAGTGACCAGGAATGAAGGATGTATTCCTGGATCGCGGCCCGGATCCACCACATGGCATAGGTCGCCAAACGAAAGCCACGTTCCGGGTTGAAGCGGCGAACCGCCTGCATCATGCCCACGTTGCCTTCGGAAATCAGTTCAGCCAAGGGAAGCCCGTATCCGCGGTAGCCCATGGCGATTTTCGCCACTAGGCGCAAATGGCTCGTCACCAGCTTGTGTGCCGATGGGTGGTGGCCTTCATCCAGCCACTTTTTGGCCAAAGAATATTCTTCTTCGACCGACAGCATCGGAAACTTGCGAATGGTTTGGAGATACCTGGAAAGATTGCGTTCCGGTGAAATTTCGATATCGAGAGCCAATGCAGGCATTTTTATCACCTTTCTTCCAAAAGCCACCCCTCGTAACCCGATCGCCGGGTCTTCCCTCCGAGGCTTGCGGCGTTCTGAAGCGCCATTTGTTTTGTGTGGGTATAATAGCGCAGCTTTTGGATCAAGTATAGCCTAAAGTTTAACTTAGTCTAAATATACGTATAAGACATTGATGTTAAACGGTAAATTTTATTTTGATATGTTATTGCGAATGGTTCGGAATCGCTTAACAGCCCTAACATGATTCCAGCAAGCGCATCAAATCCTTGATTTCATTCGGGATATTTGAAATGAGCCGAATCGTCTCTCCGCTGCTCGGGTGACGAAACCCGATCAAATATGCGTGAAGCGCTTGGCGATTGAAGCCCCGCACAGCAGCCGCAATTTCGTCAGGGATTCCGCGCATTCGGCGCTGAGACCGGTCGCCATAGACCGGATCGCCGATCAACGGATGGCCAATCGCAGTCAGATGAACGCGGATCTGATGGGTCCTCCCGGTTGCCAAACGACATTCGACCAGGCTTGCCCGCGACCCGACGACCCGCTCTACCCGGTAATGCGTCAAGGCCGCCTTGCCGCCAGTGCGCGCGATGGTCATACGCTTGCGATCCTTCGGGTGGCGACCGATCGCACCTTCGATATCACCCTCGCGGGGAGCGGGGACGCCCCAGACCAGGGCATAATAGGCACGTTCGAGAGAATGGGCTTCGAACTGTGCCGCCAGAGCGTGATGGGCACGATCGTTCTTGGCCGCCACGATCAGGCCACTGGTGTCCTTGTCGATACGGTGCACGATGCCGGGGCGCTGGACGCCGCCGATTCCCGATAGGCTGGCGCCGCAATGGGCCAGCAGGGCGTTGACCAGCGTGCGGTCCGGATTCCCGGCCGCCGGGTGAACCACCAGTCCCGCCGGCTTGTCGACGACGATGACGTCGTCATCCTCGAACACGACGTTCAGGGGAATGTCCTGCGATTCGGGTTCCGCCGGTCGCGGCGGCGGCACCGAAATCACGTAGACGTCGCCCGCCGCCGTCTTGGTCTTGGACGACTCGACCACCCGGCCACCGGAGCCGCACACCCGACCTTCGGCGATCAGCGCCTGGATTCGGGCACGCGACAGATCGGGCAATGCCTCGGCAAGAAGGCGGTCGACGCGGTTGCCGGCCTTGTCGGCAGGCACGGGAACGGTGTAAGTGAGGAGTTCTTGCGGATTGTTCATGTCACAACATTGGAGCCGAACCATGGGTGCGCTCAAGGGTTTCGTCGTCGGCATGGGGGTGCTGATCGTGATCGGCATGGGCCTTCTGGCCTATGGCCTCTATCACAAGGCGACGAATCCCGACTTCAAGATCTTCGCCGACGACAACGAAAGCGCCGTTTTCGGCGATGTTGCGGTGGCTGCGCCCAAAGGCTGCGTCATCTCTTCGTACGATGTCCGCGACGGTCGCCTCTATCTTCTCCTGACCGCGTCGGACCGACTGGCCAGCCGACTCGGCCTGGAAGACGCGCCCGACTGCGAACGCATCGTCGTCGTCGACACCGCCGGCGGCGGCGTCCTCGGAACGATCGCCTTGACGGACGCGCCGTGATTCTGCTTGCCGCCGAGACCCTGACGGTCCTCGTCGATGCCGCCGAGGCCGCCTATCCCCGCGAATCCTGCGGCCTGTTGGTCGGCCGGACATCGGAGACCGGCACGATCCGGGTGTCGCGCGCGGTGGTTTCGGAGAATGTCGCCGAGGGCGGCGGAACCGACCGGTTCGAGGTCGATCCCCGGCTGCGGCTGCGGCTGATGAAGGAACTGCGCGGCGGGCCGGAACGAATCGTCGGCCATTTCCACTCCCACCCCGACCATCCGGCGCAGCCGAGCGCCACCGATCTCGACCTCGCGTTCGAATCCGACATGGCGTGGCTGATCACCGCCGTCCACGCGGGACAGGCCATCCACACCACGGCCCACGTGCTGGACGAGTCGGCCCGACAGTTCCGCGAAATCCCGATGCGGACCGACGACTGGGAACCCTACCCGTCGCGCCCCGCGCTCTTTCCCGATTCGGAGACTCCCGAATGAACTTCTGTTCCGACAATGTGACCGGGGCCCACCCGGCCGTCCTCGACGCCATCGCCCGCCACAACGCGGGGTCGGTCACCGCCTATGGCGACGACATCCTGACCCAGGCGGTCGAGGAACGCCTGCGCGCGCTGTTCGAAGCCCCCGATGCCGCCGTCTTCCTGGTCGCCACCGGCACGGCGGCCAACGCCCTGTCGCTTTCGGTCCTGACGCCGCCGTACGGGGCCGTCTACTGCTACGAGGAAGCCCACGTCCAAACCGACGAATGCGGGGCACCGGAATTCTTCACCGGCGGCGCCAAGCTGATCACCCTGCCCGGCGACGACGGGCGCATAGCGCCGCAACGGCTGGAAGCCGAAGTCGCACGGCCGACCCATGGGGTCCACCACGTCAAACCCGCCGCCGTGACCCTGACCCAGGCCACCTGCGTCGGCACCGTCTATACGGTCGACCAGGTGCATGCGCTCTCTACCATCGCCCACGACCACGGCCTGCGCACCCACATGGACGGCGCCCGCTTCGCCAACGCCCTGGCGACGCTGGGCTGCACCCCGGCCGAGGCGACCTGGAAGGCGGGCGTCGACGTGCTGAGCTTCGGCGCCACCAAGAACGGCGCCCTGGCGGCCGAGGCGGTGATCCTGTTCGACCCCGCGCTGGCCGAGGCATTCGCCTTCCGCCGCAAGCGCGCCGGGCACCTGTTTTCCAAGATGCGGTTCCTGGCGGCGCAGATGGAAGGCTACCTGTCCGCCGACACCTGGAAGACCAACGCCGCCCACGCCAACGCCATGGCGACGAAACTGGCGACGGGGCTGAAGGGGATCGCGGGCTTCTCGCTCCTGCACCCCGTCGAGGCCAACGAGGTGTTCGTGGAGATGTCGGAACCGGCCATGCTCGGTCTCCATGCCGCCGGGTTCGATTTCTATCGCTGGACGGTCCCCGACCGCTGCGTCGCCCGGCTGGTCACCGCCTTCGACACCCGCGCCGAGGATGTGGACCGCTTCGTCGAGACCGCCGTCGCCCTGGCCGCGACCGCCTGAATCCCCTTGACCCGACCGGGGCCCCATGTATAAAAGGTCGGTTCCACGACGTCCCCATCGTCTAGTGGCCTAGGACGCTGGCCTCTCACGCCGGTAACAGGGGTTCGAATCCCCTTGGGGACGCCATTTTGGAGACTTTTGGAGACTTCAGGAGACTTTCGGCTTTTGCCGAGTTCCCCACCGCTTCGCCGCCGCTGATTTGGCCGCTGATTTGTCCGGCCGAACGTACACGTCTATGACCCGGCTTCCGATCTTGTGACCCGAAATCTTCGTGATCTCGGTTTCCGTCGCGCCTTTGTTGCCGAGTTCGGTGAGCGCGGTTCGGCGAATGTCCTGAAAGGTCTTTTCGGCAATCCCCGCCCGATCGCGAGCCTTTCGAAATGCACGGCTGAAAATCCTTCTGTCCGTGTAGGGAAGCCCGGTTTCTTCGCTTACGACGATGTGAGTGGACGCCTTGCGCTTGGACATGGCCAGCAGGATCGCCCTCGTTTCGGCGCTCAATGGAAGCCATAGCTCGTTTCTCTCGCCACGCGGCTTGATCTGCCGGACGGTCAAGCCATCCCCGTCGAATTGTTCCCAGGTCAATGCCAGAATGTCTTGTTGGGGTAACGACGTGTCGTAGGCAATGCGCGTCGCCAAGGCCACGGATGGCCGTGGGGGAATAAGATTCCCCGAGTCGGCCTTTCCGCCCGCTTCCGCCGCCTTGATCACGGCCGCGATTTCGTCGGGCTTCCACACCTCTTTTCGGCCGTCCGGTTGTTCCATATCGAGCTTTTGCCAAGGGTGATCGTCGCGGACCCCAATTTCAATCGCGTACCACAAAAGGCGAACGGTCCATTTCATGATCCGCCGCGTTTTGTGAACGCTGAACCCTTCGTCGACGCGCAACTTGTTGTAGAAGGCCCGCCCGTGCCGTCGTTCGATCAAACGAACGGTAAGATGCCCAAGGCGTTCCCGAATGAACCGAAATGCATAGTCGATCTCTTCGCGCGTCGCTTGGGCCTTCTTCCCGTACCACGTCGGGTCTTTTTCAAACCGATCGATCAAGGTGGCGAAAGTGCCAGTGATCACGGTTTCCGGGTCGGCGGTCTGGTTTCGGATGCGGTCCCATTCCGCATTTTGGGCCTCGATATAAGCCGTCGCGGCTTGAAGGTCCGACCCGAATTGCTTCCCGCCGAACCCTGCCGCCCGCATCATCCGCGAAGGCTTGAACGAATAGGTTCCGTTCTGTTCAACGAGATGACGGACCTTGCTTTTCATAGCCCTAGCTCCCTATCGATCATCTCGCGTAGCTCTTCGTCGGTGTCGTTGGGCACTTTGGTTTCAGGGCACAAAACCCTATCGATTTCAGCCCGCCGCCAACGTTGCGGTCGCGAATTCTTCGCGTGAGGCTTCGGCCAAACGCCTTCTCTGACTTCGCGGCGAAACTGTTCGACGGATCTCGCGTGAACGTATTCGGCCGCCTCTTCGACCGTGAGCATTAAAGGAAACTCCCCCGGATTGAGCACGAAATACCCCCTCTATCCCTAAAGCCCTTGAAGTTCCGAAATCAGCGCGTTGCGCTGGCGTTCCATGTCCGCCCGCTCCTGTTCGATTCGGTGCAAGCGGGCGCGGATGTCCCGCGCCTCTCGGTTCAACCGATCAAGCGCGAGATCGACATCAAAGATGTCGGTTTCGATGATCGCGCGCTCGTAGCTCGGATCTCGCTCGCGGCTCATGCGTGCCCCCCGTTTTCAAAAACCCAGCACGTCACGGTTCGCGGTGCGTCGTTGCGGTGCTCGATGGCGCTATTCACGGCCTTGATTTCGCGGAACCGATGCCGCCGGCTGGATTTCAGATGCCGTTTGAGATCGGAAAGAGGCGGCAAGGATTGGCTGTTCATGACCGCGATTCTTTGGAAGTGGTTCAGATTGACCGCGATGAAATCCGGGTTCCTGGAATGGTTCACGATATCCGCGCCTAGGAAATCGTACATCTCCCAGAAACCGGCGACGATTTCGTGATCCGCCGCAAGGGCGCGTTGCCGTTCGACGGCGGCCTCAAAAAGGGCTGCCATCGTTTCCTTGCGCCACGCCGGGGGCATTGCGACGACATCGGCGAAGCCGTCGACCAGGGCCATGAGCTGCGCATGGTTCTTGGCGATACGGTTGGTTCGGATTTCCGGCCGCGAAAGCATTTCGGCCTCGTACTTGGCGGAATTGCGTTTGAAGGTTTCGAGAACGGCCTTTTCCGCCATCACGGCCTTGATCAGGAACCAGCTTACCGACGTCACTTCCATCGCCGCCAGGGTGTCGGCCGCCTTTTTCGTCGCCGGGGTGTGCCCCTTGGTGTCGAAATACAGATGGATGATCCGTTGCATGATCGCCTCGGAAGCGTTCACGGCCGCGTTCTGCGAAATCAGGATCGACCCCCGGAAAGGCGGTTCATAGGTTTCGTTGCCGCCGTTCTTGACGCCCCGCGCCCGGCTGGGGCGGCCGTTGTAGGCGGTTTTCAGTTCATCCCAATCGAATTGCTTCGCGTGCAACTTGTCGTCGCCGCGATCGCTTTCGATCAGGCAAACCGGCAGGTTCGACACCTGGGAAAAGATGCGGGCGCGGGCGGCCAGGGTCGACTTGTTGGGGTCGAAGCCTTCGTAATCCGACCGCCCGACCAGCTTCCAAAGGAATTCGATCAGGGTTGATTTGCCCGACCCGGCTTCGCCGACGATTTCGAGGAACGGATAGCTTTCCTGGAGCCCGCGGACTTGTTCGGCGAACAGGGAGCCGAAGAAAAAGGCCGTCGCGATCAATCCCTTGGTACCGAACGCCTGATAAAGGGTATCGAGCCATTCCGGTCGATAGTCGCCGCTGGTGCCGATCGACAGGTTTATGGACGAATTCAGGGTCTTGATCGACGTGCGGTCGATTTCGAAGAAGTCTTCCTCGTTGATCGGATAGACCTTGCCGTTCGCGACCGCCACCTTGTTGAAGACATACGCCTTGTGTTCCGGGCTGTAGCCGACGAAATCGACGGTTTCGACCGTCTTGATATCGTTCATGTAGGTCGACACCAGCCAATTGAGTTGACCGGACGTGCCGCTGTAGAGCGCGCCGGGCGCGACCGACAAAAGCCGTTTCTTGAATTCGGAGGCTGCGGAAACCTGGGCGCCGGTGAAGGTGCCTTTCTCGACCCTGGATCCGTGCTGAAAGTCGATCCGGGTGTAGTACCAGCTTTCGTCCGTCAGCTTGTTCTTCTGGAAATAGAGGAACTTGATCACGCAATCCGCGATCTTCGACACGCTCGCGGCCTTCACGGCGGCGGCGTGTTCCGGCCCGGTCTTTTCGTCGTATTCGCCGGTTTGTTCGATCAGTTCCAGGTTCTTGGCGAACACGTCAGGCGCGAGGAAGAACCAGTAGGTTTGATGGCCGTGTTCGACGGCGAAGCCGTTGGCTTTCGTCCGTTCCCAGATGAGCACGCCCTTTTCAGCGGCGGAACCCGCCAAAAGCAGGTCGCCGAGGTGGCGATAGAAATCGAAATCCGCTTCGGCCGTCTTCTTGGCCAGATGAACGTCATTCCAATCGGACTTTTTCCGGCCTTTCTGGGGAACCAGGGCGGCGCGGCATTCGAAGCCGTCTTCCTTCGCGATTTCGACGTGCTTGCGGATGTAGCGCTTTCCGGCCGCGTCGTTGTCCAACGCCCAGACGAGAACGACTTTCTTGCCCTTGATCGCTTCCAGGGCCTTGTCCGGATAGTTGGCGCAGGAAAGGGACGCAACGGCCTTGATCCCGTGCATGTGCAGGGAAATCGCGTCTATGCAGCCCTCGACGATCCACAGTTCATCGCCGTCCTCGATCGTCATGCCGGGCGGCTGCCACCACAGGCCCTTGTACGTGCCCTCGAAATTGGCCTTGCGGTCCTCGGTGTTGCCGTCCGCGTCGGCGACGATCACGCTTTCAACGAACCGTTCCATGAGAATGCCGGCCGTCCGGTCGATATCGAAAACGACGGTCGCGGTGGCGCGGTTGCCGCGCGGGTGTTTGAAAAATCCCTGCCGATACCACCCCTTGATTTTCAGGGGGTTAAGGCCGCGATGGAACGACAGATAGGCGTCGGCGGTGGCGTTCGGGTCTTGCGTCGTCGCCGGATAGCGTTCGTTGAACTTGCCGAAGGCGTCGGGGTAAAGCTCCTTGACGTGCGCGGACCATCCGCAATTGTTTTCACGCCCGCATTTGATGACCCACGGTTCATCCGCGTTGGTGAACAGTTCCCTGCGTCCGCATGACGGGCAAGCCCCGCCCCGCAACCACCCGCGAACCTGCTTGAACTTGTAGTCGGAAATCAGGTTCCGAACGACTTCATCCCGGATATCGTCACGCATGGCGGCGCTCCCCCTTCGCCATGCGGACTTTCAAGGCCCAACGCTGAAACGCGGCGTCGGGAACCTGCCCTTGGCAAGCCGTCGCGGTGGCGTCGATCGCCGCCGCCGTCTCGTGAAGGACGCCGGAAAAGAGGTTCAAGGCGCGGGTGATTTCCCGAGGGTCGGTTTCTTGCGCCAAGCCCGCGACGCCTTCCAGGGCGGCGGCGACCTTGGCGACGATTGCGGCGGCCTCGGCAAGGCCGCCGAGTTGCGCGGGAGATAGGGTGTGGTCCGTCATGATCCGGCCCCCGTGCGCGCGGTTTTCGAGGCGGCAATGCCGTCTTCGATAAACCAGATGAACCGATGCGCCGTGACGCGCATCCGCCACGACAGGGCATGCAGGGCGGCGGCAAGGTCGGGTTTGTCCTCGGCTATCGCCCGATCGACCAGGGCAAGGACATCATCCGCCCCGTTCGCGAGATCAATGGCGGCGTCTATCTGGACGCGCACGCGGGCTTTCGAGGTGGTTAGGGTCGCGTCCGTCATGACCGCGCCCCCTTGCCCGTGGGTTCGAGCACGGGTTTCCCGGCCGCTTCCCGCAGGACTTCGATACCCGTGAAGGCGACGTGCCGGAACCGGGCGCAAAGGGTCGTGACCTCTTCGGTCAATTCCGCGTCGCCGGTCTTGGCGATCTTGTCGATGATGAGTTCAAGGGAAAAGGCGTCGTTCGCCTGTTCGTAGAACGCGACCAGCAGGTCGCGCAAGCGGACGTAGTCCAACTGATAGGCTGTCATGCCCTTGGTGCTCCTGTGCAGCGATTTGCCGGAGCTTGCAACTGTTGAAGGTTGCTGGCGCTCCGGGGGTTCAACACTCGCACAGGACGAGCCGACGTGCCTTTAGGGTTTCCCCTTGGACATACGCACGTCGCCCCCGGAACATGGGCATAAAAATAGCCGCAAGGCTTTCGGGGCGGCGTTCCGCCTGTGTCGGAGTGTTGAAGCTCCAAAAACAGGCTACGCCGACCGCGAATCGAATGCAAGACCATGCGCGTCAAACCGCACACAATCGCACATTCGTCGTTTGACGGAAGATTGATCAGTGTGTATTCTGCACACCACGGCAGACAAAAGAGGGGGTCGGGCTTTTGCCGAGCAGCCGCGAAATCATCAAGAGGCTTGAGGCCGATGGTTGGAGCCACGTTCGAACGACCGGCGACCATTGGCATTTCAAAAAGCCCGGCAACCCGTACCTCATCACCGTGGTTCATCCGCGCAAGGACAACCCGGAAAGGTACGTGAGGAAACTGGAAAAGCTGAGCGGGTTGACGCTGCGGTGAGCGGCCCGCTCCCCGTGGGGGGAACGGCAAACGAGGATTGGAGACGAAAGCATGGAACGCAATTACACGGCCTTCATTCTCAAGGACGATGACGGATACACCGTCGTCTTTCCCGATCTTCCCGGCTGCATGACCGTCGCCGACACCTTCGACGAGGCGTTCGCGGCGGCGCGGAGCGTGCTTCCGGGGTATCTGGACACGATGCGTCTTGAAGGCATGGACATTCCCGAACCGACGCCGTTCGAAAAGGTGGCCCCCGACGACGAAGACCGGGACGCGGTGGCGGGGAAGCTCCTCGTGCCCGTGC
>CAXXVY010000016.1:0-886209 GCA_963675465.2 Rhodospirillales bacterium | reverse complement strand
GCCGACGCCGACGATCCTGGCCGGGATCTCGACGATCCAGGTGATGATGTCGCCGATCACCCGGCCGACCCGCGCGCCCATGGCCTCGGCCGCGCCGCCGACATCGTCGATCGGCTCCAGCAGATCGCCGAACCCGGACATCAGATCCAGGATCGGCTGGATCAGGAACCCCAGCGCGTCGCCGATTTTGGTGATCGCCGGCATGACCGGCTTCAGCCCTTCGCGCAAACCCTCGAACAGGCCGACGAAGAAGCCCTTGATCGGCTTCCAGTACTTGGTGATCAGCAAGGCCGCCGCCACGACCCCGGCGACGAGAAGGCCCAGCGGGTTGGCCAGCGCCGCGATTCCGACGGCGCGCAAGGCCAGAACGACGCCGCGCAAGCCGCTGACGACCAGGGGAATCGCCCCCGTGGCCATGCGCCGCCATCCGGCCGCCGTGAACAGGCTGGACCGGGCACCGGCCAGGAAGGCGAGGCTCTGGGCCTTGAGCGCCAGGGTGACGGCGCCGATACGGGCGGGCAGGCCGAGGATCGCCCCCTTGCCCAAACCGATCATCGCCACCGACCACGCCCGCGCGGCACCCACCGCCGACAGCAGCGCCAACCGGGCGCGCAACGCCTGGAACCGGATCAGGTTGCCCCAGCCGCCGCGCAGCGCCGCCGCGTTCATCAGCCCCTGCAAGGTCACGATCCGCCATAGCCGCCCGGCCAGCGCCGTCAGCGCCCGCCCGGCCGAGGCGTTCCACGCCACCATCGCGACGCCTACCGCGCGCACCGAACCGACGAGACGGCCGAGCCCGCCCGCCAGCCGGGTCGCGCCGATCAGCCCGTGCCCGGCCAGCGTCGACAGCCCGCCGAGGGCCAGCAGCACCGGGGCGGAAACCATCAGGAAGCCGCCCAGCGCCAAAGCCGTGAGCCCGATCGCGCGGGAAAGCGCGGGATGGGCCTCGGTCCATTCGGTCAGGCGCCGAACCAACGCGGTGACGTCCTCGACGAAACCCTTGAGCGCCGGGGCCACGGTATTGCCGAACCCGATGAACAGGCCCTCCAGGGCGCTCTTCAGCTCGGTCACCCGGCCCGCGAGGTTGTCGCCCATGATATCGGCGACCGTCTGCGCGGTGCCGCCGACGGCGGAAAGCCGGTCGATGTACGACGCCAGGGTTCCGAGCCCGGCCTGCTTGATCAGCTCCGCCGCGCCCGCGCCCGCCTCGTCGCCGAAGATGTCCTTCAGATACGTCATGCGGCGCGCCGAGCCCATGCCCTCCATCGCCGCCGACAGATCGGTCAGGATCGCCACCATGTCGCGCACGTTGCCTTCGCCGTCGATCGTCTCGACGCCGAGCGCGGCGAGCGACGCCGTCGCCTCTCCCACCGGCGACGACAGCCGCGAGAACACGGCCCGCAGCGTGGTGCCCGCCTGGGACGCCTTGATGCCGACGTTGCCCAGCAGCCCGGCCATGGCGGCGGCATCGCGCAGCGACACTCCGGCCGTCGAGGCCACCGGGCCGACGTACTTCATGGTCTCGCCCAGCATCCCGAGCGTGGTGTTCGACGAGGTGAACGTCGCGGTCAGCAGGTCCGCGACCCCGGTCATGTCGGCGGCCGAAAGCCCGAAGCCCGCGAGAATGTCGGAGGCGATGTCGGAGGCTTGGCCCAGATCCACCGCGCCCGCCCGCGCCATCGCCAGCACGCCGGGCATGGAGGCGATGATGTCGTTCGCCTTGAACCCGGCCATGCCCAGGTACCGCATGCCGTCGGCGGCCTGGGTGGCGGAAAACGACGTGGTGGCGCCCAGATCCCGCGCCGTGGCGGTCATCGCCGCCATCTGCGCATCGGTGGCGCCCGCGACGGCGGCCACGCTCGACATCGCCTGTTCGAAGTTGGCCGAGGCGCTCAGCGGCCCGGCCATCGCCGCCGTGACCCCGGCGCCCACCGCGCCGACCATCACCCCCGCCGCCGCGACGCCCCCGGCCCCAGGCCTTCAGCCCCTGGGCCGCGCGGGCCATGCGGTTCAGATCGCCGATCGAGCGCATCATGCGCCGCACCGGCGCCGATAACTGGTCAACCGCCTTGATCAGGACCGAGAGTTTGAAAAGGCTGTCCACGGGCGTCCGCCTTGCCGTTCGGGCTCTTCCGCCATCATGGCGGAATGCAAGGGGATGTCGCCCTGAAGGGGTTCAGTGGAAAGGGAAAATGTAATTGAACGACTTAGGGGAGAGATCTTCCATGATGTTTACGTTGTTCGCTAAATGACTAGGAAAAAAGGCGTTTTGTAGAAAGAACAATCAAAAATAACCCTATTTCATAGTTACGGGGTTGTATTATGTCGCTTTTCGAATCGCGTCGAATAGAATATCTTTACCTCAAGAGTGGATGTGCGTGATCCGTCTTGTTTGAGAGGCGTTGAACTCATTTAATTCGCGAGGCCAGACTTTCATGAGCGTCACAGCGTTGAAGCCACGTGATGTAGCCTCCAAAACCGAAGCGCCCTTCCGAACCGCGATGAACGATCTGGCGGCGAACGAGCTAGTTTTTGCCGTTGTAGGACCAGTCGGCTCGGGGACGAGCGAAATTGCCGAAGCTCTAGAAAATCTTCTTCCAAAGTACGGATACGATCCTGCGATTCTAAAGGCGCGAACAGTCATTGGGGACTGGGCGTACAAAAAGTGGGGTACAACAGTCTCGGATTCTCCGAAATTGCAGGAAATCGTAAAACTGCAGGACGCAGGAGATGCTTTCCGAGAGGAGAGTGGGGATAATGCTGCGGTAGCTGTTGGTCTCGTGGGTATGATTCGTGCCAAACGAGCAGAAAAGCAGAAAACGCCCCCTAAAGCTGGCGAGCCTGTTGAACCTGACGGGCAAAAACGCGCGTACATTCTGGATTCGCTCCGCCATCCACACGAAGTGGCACTATTGCGAAAAGTGTACCAGGAAGCTTTTTGCCTACTTGGGGTCTTTTGCTACGAAGATGAGCGACTTAGCCGCTTGCGAGACGAGAAGTACGTCAATGCGAGCTCCTCCGACATAAAAAGGTTCATGGAACGGGATGAGAATGCTCCCGAGACTCATGGTCAGAAGGTGTCTGACACGTTTCACCTTGCGGACTACTTTGTCGACAACACGCTCCCAAGGTTCAACATGCTCGGCAGCGTGAAAGAAGAAAATCGAGAATGGGATGTTCCTGATCAACTTGGCCGCCTCATCGACATCCTGACGCACAAAAGAATTATTCGACCTCGCTCACACGAAATGGGAATGTTTCATGCACACGGTGCGCGGATGCAGAGTAGTTGTCTGTCGCGCCAAGTGGGAGCGGCTTTACTTGATCGAAATGGGACATTGATTGCGACAGGGACGAATGAAGTGCCTCGAGCAGGGGGCGGCGAGTATGGTTGCCTACATGGCTCGAATTTGAACGGTGATCCAGAGCCCGAACACGACTTTAGATGCTTCGTCCATAATGGCTTCTGTAGCAACACTCGAGAGCAGAACGCTATCATCAAGGAGTTGTTCGAATCGATAGCCGAACTCAAAGCGATCACACTGGATGACGACCTGACCAAGAGGATAAGGAAGACCCGAATCGGGCAATTGATCGAATTTAGCCGTGCCGTCCATGCCGAAATGGATGCCCTGCTTTCAGCGGCACGCGCTGGTGTGAAAACAGGAGGGACGCGCCTCTATGTCACGACCTTTCCGTGTCATAATTGTGCTCGAAATATCGTTTCAGCGGGGGTTGAAGAAGTTCAGTATATTGAGCCGTATCTCAAGAGCCAAGCCATTCCCCTGCACGGTGATGCAATCGTAACCGACCCAAAGGCTTGGAAGCGGCCCGAGGAAATTGAGCATTCACGGAACGGTGGTGGGAATCCCAACGTCTTATTTCGACCGTTTATCGGAGTGGCTCCGCGTTTATATCGTCGAGCCTTCTTGAAGGATCGTGATCTGAAGGACAATCTTACGGGGGATGTGATAAAGGAATTTGGCCCGTCAGAGGGCCATGCCGCCTTGGAGACACTTAGGGTAAGCTACGCGCAGGCCGAGGCCCGATTGTCGACGTTAAATTTGGAAAAGAAGTCATGACCCATCAAGAAAATCCTTCCCATCTCCGGCTGGTGGTCGCCCGGCCAAGAACGCCAAATGGAGCGGATGCAGTTTCTAAGGGAAGAAATCTGCCGGAGGGTCAGCTTGCTTTTCCTTTTCCAGAAGCGTCAGCAGTATTTTTTGTCTTCGTCGACTCAATTGGGAGCAATGAGTTTGCGCAGATTGTCGGTGACTACACGCCGCGATGGATCTTCGATGTACGAACTGTCCCTCGATTGGACACGATTGCAGCATCGAGAATTTCTGCCTTCAAGCTATTCGAGAAATCGAAGATTAACTATGTCGATCTGTTTGGGCGTCTTGGAATAAAATCATACCGATCAGTGGAGTCAAATCCGGCCTTGTGGGCTAGCGCTGTATTCGACTTACTGGAAAAATCGGAGCGTAAAGGACCATATTTATTCCTGTTCGACGATGAGCAAATGATGCGTTGTGCCGATAATGTGTTACCCGAAATTATGGAACCGGTTGTTGGCAAATCCGCCAGCTTCGCTAGGATTCGGCATACGATGGTGCATGCTTGATGACTGCGCCAAATGGCTTGGGCGAGACGATCACCTCTGGCACGTAATAGAAATTAAATTTTCTTTCCCGTAGCCTTCACCCTCCGCACATACCCCTCCAACGCCCGGATCTCCTCGAGCAGTTCCTCCCAGCCGAGTTCGTCGAGCTCGGCCTGGGAGAGCCCGGCGTCTATTCGGAGCCGGAGGAAGTGGTCGTTGGTGAGGATCGCTTTTTTCCGGTGACTTCCCCCTGGAGGGCGAGGACGTCCTCGAGGTCCATGGCGTCCACGTCCTCCATCGTCAGCGGCTTGCCGTCGACGGTGGCGAGCAGGGCGACCAGGGCGTAGGCGACTGCCATCGGGTCGTCGCCGCCGCCCGCCATGCGCGCGGCCTTGCGCAGGGTCTTGCCGGTGCCGGGAGTGATTTCGGCGTTGGCGCCGGAAGGCAGGGTGATGGTGCGGGTGTTTTTCGCGGTCATGGTCAGCCTCCGATGTTGGCGCGGTAGGCGGCGAGCAGATCCTCGCCGTTCACCCGCCAGATGTTGTTCCAGATGTCGACTTCGAGCTGTTCGTCGCCGTCGACGGTGAGCTTGAGGTAGCTGACCTGAACCGTGTCGTCCTGGCCGTCCATCTTCTCGCCGCCCTTGATGGCGCCGAGCGCCGCCTCGCTCCAGGTCACCCGCGCGATCAGCACCACGGGGGTTTCGTCCTCGCGCCCGCCCGACCCGTAGGTTTCCAGATCGGCGCGGACCTGGAGCTGGGTGACCCGGTAGGGATTGAGCCGGTGCTTGAGCGCGTCGGCGAAGAAGCTGTCCCACTTGATGGTCATCTCCATCGCCTCCAGCCCGCCCGGCAGCTTGATGGTGCCGATCAGGCCGAGCGGCTTGTGCTCGTCCTGCTTGGCCGCGACCTTGGGCAGGGTGATTTCCGCCGCCCGGCCGATCATGTCGTTGGTGCCGTCGAGATAGACCGAGGCATTCGTAATTTTGCTGATGTTCATGGCTCGGGGCTCCTTGTCTTCTTCGGCGTCGGGAAGGGTTTGTCAAAGCCCCCTCAGGTGCCGGGCGGGTTCCTCCGGAACCCTGGGCTCACGGCGCATAAGCGCCGACGCGCACTTGCGCTTGCCAAGGGCCATTTCAGTGGCCCTCGGGGTTACGCCGCGATGGTGGTGACGAGGGTGATGTCGATTTCGTTCTCGAACGTGATCCGCTCGGCGGGCGGCGGCGCCATGTACTTGCGGCTGATCACCAGATGCCCGGCCGCCAGTTCCGTGGCTTCGTTCTTGGCCGGGTTGTAGTAGGCGTACGATCCCGGATAGAGCGCGCCGCGTCCGATCAGGGTGCGGATGAACCCGTTGCAGGTATCGAGAATGCTGTCGACCAGCGCCTTGGTGATCGGCCGGTCGACGAACTGGAGGGCGGCGAGCTCGATGGCGATGTCGATGACGGCGGTGATCTCGGGGCGGAACGGCTGGCCGTGGAACGGATGTTCGACGGTCGCCTTGAAGGTGTGGCCGTCCGAGGAATAGACCGCCGTCGGCCACAACTCGCTGGTGTCGCGCCGGGTGAACGCCTTCAGGCTCTTCAACGCCTGGGGTCCCAAACGGCCCTTGTTCAAGGTCACCGGCGACAGTTTGCCGATGAACCGCCGCGCCTGATCGTAGGACGGCATCGCGACCTCGCCGGGCAAGCGCTCGGGCAAGCGGCGCAGCACGTCCGACAGGGCGGGTTTGTTGGGATCACGCCAGATCTCGACCAGCGCGGGCGCCCAATCCGGGATCTCGAAGGCGTCGCTGCGTTCGATGCCGGGGGCGAGGCCCGCGACGCCGTGGTTCGCGCGCTCGGCGAACCAGTTGAAGATCGAAGCTCGGCCGATCGTGGCCTTGGGATTGCCGCTGCGCTGGCCGGATTTGGCATTTGCCCGGATCACCAGTGCGCGCAAATCCTCGGGCAGTTGCCCGGCCTTGCTCAAGGCCACCAGCTTGCGGATGATCGGCTCTTTGCCGAACAAGGCCGCGTTGCGGTCGACCCAGCCCAGGATCGCCGCGCGGGCTTCCATCACGTCGCGCTGCCACGCGGTCAGGGCGGCGGTGTTCTTGGCGGAAATGGCGGGGCGGGTACTGCGGGTGTCGTCCGTCGCGGGAACGTTGGCGGCGACGCTTTCGACCGCGCGGTTCAGGAGGGAGTCGCGGGCGGGCTTGGACAACACTGAGATATGGCGTTCGACACCACCACCGTTGCCCCGACGCTGTCGCACCTTATTTGGGAAACGGACGTCGATGTTGTGGCGTTTTACCCATGCCGAAACGCCTTGTTCGGTCGAGGGAAATTCAGGGATTAGGAGATCCCCAAATTCGGCGTTTGTGAACCATTCCTTCATTACCCTCTCCATTTTTGGCGTTCGGAGAGTGAAATGCGGTCCAGCCGATCCGCCTCGGCGCGATGCGATCTCGCCTTCTCCGCCGCGATCGCGTCATTGACCGCGTGCAGGTAGCGCCGATCGATCACCGCCTTGTCCGATCCCTCGATCAACACCGCGATCGGTCGCCAATCACCGGTGACCGTGCATAGGGCATGAAGCCGTTCGGTCGAAATGTTGTGTTCCTCGCGGCTCTCGGCCGCGTAGGCGTTCAGCATGTTCTCGGAAACGTCGGCCCCCAGGTACGCGCTCATCTTCTCGGCGACCGTCACCCGCTCGATCCCGCATTCCGCCAAGGTCGTCGAGACCGCGCGGGCCAGCTTTCCCCGGAAGGTCGCGGATCGGACCTTCTCGGGCTCGTGCGCGACGACGGGCGGTTGCCAGTCGGCGAAGATGTCGAGTGTCCGCTGATCGCCGCGCTGTCTCATGCGCCGCCGCCCGAATAAGCATGAACGTGCCCGAGGCGGATATGCAGGGGGGCCGGGGTGCGAAACCGTTCGGGGTCGAGGGATCGGCCTCGGGCCAGCAGCCGCGCGGTGCGGTGGGCCGCTTTCCAGCCCCGACGATCGCGGAACCAGATCCAGCTCCGGTATCGGCCGTCCAGTTCGTCTTCCCAATCGACGTCGGCGAAGGCGCGGACGTGGGAGGGGTACGTGGTGACCTGGATCATCGGGACCGGTGTCCGCGAGAAATCGCCGGGGATCGCGGCGCGCCGGAGCGCCACTTCCGAGCGTGGTCCGTTCACGCCGCCCTCCTTTTTTGACAGTGACGCACTCGGCGGGTCGGCCTATAGTTGGCGGTGGGTTGAGGCTTGAGCCGCGTGCCGAAAGGATCGTAGCGGTTGGGCCAAATCTGGCGGGGCGACAGCCCGAGGGCTTCCGCGATCGCCAGTTCGCCGTGAAAGTGGGGATATCCGCTCGCCTTGCTGGCGGTGCCCACGGTCAGACCGAAGGCTCGGTCCACGGCGCGGAAGGTCCATCCCGCGCGGTTGAGGAGGTACAGGATCTCCTCCGGTGATTTGTCTTTCGGCGTGCGCGCCATCGGGTCTCTTTCCGTCTACCGCCGACCGTTGCAGGGTCGGTTTTTTAAGGGTGTCTAACGTCTATGTGTGGATGAACATGACAAATTCTTCGTATCGTATCAATCAAATTTTTCATTTTGGAGTTTGTATTGACGCCAAATTTGACATACACCACATAACGCATTGAAAAATATCATGAAAATATACGATAAAGTTCGCACATCAAATATTGAACGCATTTGGGAGTTCCAATCATGAACTCCAAACTCGAACTTCGCTTACGAGAGGCGGCCAAACTTGTCGGTGGAATTCGATCTTTATCTGAGAAATCTGGCGTAAGTGAACGAACCATCTCTCACTGGCTCAGAGGCACAGAACCAAAAGTCAATGCTCTGGTTGCAGTCGCCGCAGCTGCGGAGATTTCTGTGCACTGGCTTGCGACCGGCGAGGGGCAAATGCGTCCCGGTCAAGCCGTGCTGTCGGATGTTGTGCCGACCGACGCACAGGGGGCGATCGACGAAGTTCTGATGGGACGCGTTGTCGAGGGGATTTCGGGGGTTTACAAGGATATGGGGGCGCGCATTTCACCGCGTGATCTCGGCATCGCCGCCGCGCGCATGGCCTCCGACCTTATCGAAGCTTATGAAAGGCCGGAAGACCGCGTTGGGGGACTCCCGGTATTGCTCCAACAATTGAAGCGTGATCTTCGGTCAACCCCCGGCGAGGCCGACTCAGGTAAACGCTCGGCCTGAGAATTGTCGGTTTCGTGGCAGCGTCAAACTGGACCTTTACGCCCCTGTCTGTCAACTATGACGGGTTTCGCCAATATGGCGTACAATCCTGGGCGGTTTCGCGCAAAGCGCTTTGATTGGAGCGCATTCCTGTCCAAAAACTCGCCCAAAAAATGCTCATTTTCGCGCGTTCTCGTCTAAAAACCCGATTTGCCCTCGGTCGCCTCGAACGCAAGGCATTCCGGGCCTTTTAGGCACACGTCTCCCCCTCCATTGCCTGTCCAGAATGGTTCACCCCCCTACAGATGCAGTGAACGCGGCAAAACTTATGCCCGACAGCCTTCGTTATAGATGTAAATTATAGGCGGCTTCAACGAAGGGCATCGCGGCGTCAAGATCGGCCGAGTTCAAGATCGTGATGCGCTTCTTTAGCTGGCGCCATCCGTGAGATTCAGGAATATCAACGGCTATCCCGTTCGGGTCGAGGCATCCCCCGTCAGCTAGATGCAGGACAATTGCCGCGCGTTGCACTTTGACTTCCAAAAATACTCTACCGCCAGGAATCCTATATGCAATGCGTTGGCGGGGCGTGCACCGCTCTGCTTCTCGTAAGCGACCATCAAGTCGAAATACCCGATTGCGAAGGTCGATAAGAATTAGCCGCCGCGCCGCGTCAGTGTACGATGCATGATCATCAAACGTCACGACGTCCGGAACCCCTTTTTGGGCATTGGGACCGCGTTGGGGATGAACGGTCGCGACGGTTATTTCACCAGAAGGCGCGTCAAGAGACTTGTTCTCGGCAACGTCTGAATCATAGGCGATGCCTTCGACTCGGCCGATCTCTTCGGCCACGCGTTCCAACGCCTTGATTGCCTCCTTCAATGGGATTTGAAAAAATTCTCGATTATTCGCCGAACGGTATTGGCGTAGCCTATCGTGCAGCAGCCGTTCGGCTCGTTTACAGTCAATTACGCGTTGTTCGTACAGCACTTCAAATTCGCGCGGGACCCCGGTTGCAGCTGACAATTCGCGCGCTCGTTCTTCCGGGTTTTTGGTGGTCATCCCAATCTTATATTGATCGTTTTGAAATGCCCGATTGAACAGAATGTAGACGTAGCCCTCGGTCATGATTTTCCCCGCCTTCGCTGCAGTTATTTTGTGACTGCAATTTCTTGGCGACAAGCGCTCTCTGACCGCACGAAAAAAAGCCGCTACGGTCGGCGTGATGCGGACATCATTTTCGCGAACTTCAACCGTCGCCTTCCGTCGGTATTTTTCAATTCGATATCAACAGTTCCGCCGCCCGCATGCCGTTTCCGGCCTTGGCCACCGAATAGGTGGTCTCGACCGCCTCGATCGTGAACGCCCCGAACAGCGTCCGGATTTCCGGCACGTCGTTGAGCGACAGGACGAATCGTCCCCGGATCTCGGCCAGGATCGTGGCGAGTCGTTCGAAGTCGGCGCGCTCGAACAGGCCACGGCCGTAGTCCCGCTCGCCGCCCCAATAGGGCGGATCGAGGTAGAACAGGGTGCCGGGGCGGTCGTAGCGTTCGATGAACGCGGCGTAGGGCAGGCATTCGATGGTGACGGCGGCAAGGCGTTCGTGCAGGTCTTCGAGCAACGGCCCCAGCTTGGTGACGTCGAACCGTCCCGGCCGTTCGGGCGATACCCCGAAGTTCCGCCCCGATATCTTGCCGCCGAACGCGGTGCGTTGGAGGTAGAGGAACCGGGCGGCGCGTTCCAGGTCGGTCAGGGTCTCGGGGTCGGTGGCGATCAGGCGTTCGAACTCCGTCCGGCTGGAGATCTGGAACTTCAAGGTGTCGCGGAACTGCGGATAGTGGCGCTGGATGACGCGGTAAAAGGTGGCCAGTTCCTTGTTCCAGTCGTTGATGACCTCGGCGCGCGCGGCCTGTTTGCGGCGCAGGAACACGCCCGCCATGCCGACGAACGGCTCGGCGTAGGTGACGTGGTCGATGGCCTCCAGGGCGCGGATGATGCGCTTGGCGAGATGGCGTTTTCCGCCGAGGTAGGGCGCGACCGGATCGATCGGCCGAACCTCGCGCATGGACTCGGGCATGAAAGGTGTCCTATACAACCTCCGCCGTGATCACGGTGGCGGAGCGGTTTTTCCGTGGGCGGTCAACTCGCCCGGTTCGGGGCGTTCCAGCGCCCCGAGCCCCGCCTTCAAGCGCGGCCCCAATCCATAAAATCTCTATTCGTCCGGCCAGTCGGCCCCGGTGTCGTAAGCGAACAAGGCTTGCAGGGTGTCGAGCGCGGCGATCGCCGCCTCGTGGGCGTCGGCGGCGGCTCGGATCGCCGCGCGGGCGTCCAAGACGTCTTGCGGCGTCGCGGTGCCGGTTTCGGCTTGCCGGATCAAATACCAGTCGGTCGCCGATAGCCGGACGTGCGCGGCGGTCTTGACCGCGTCGACCAGGACGGCTTGCGCCTCGGCAACGTCGGCGATGCCGTACAGGGGATGGTCCATCGCGGCACGCGCGGCGGCGTAATCCGCCGTCTTGGCGATCATGGCTTCAAACGTGGCGGCGTCGCCGGTTCCGGCCCGGACGGTGCCGTTTTCCAGGGTTTCGACATGCAGGGTGCGGGCGCCGCGCGTCTCGTAGTTGACGCCGATCACGCCGTCGGCCGGGATGTAATCGGGTTCGATCGCCCGGAAGGCTTCCAGGGTTTCGAACACGGCTTCCAAGGCGCCGTCCGAGATAACGATGATGCCATTGGTTTGATGGATGAACGCGGGATGCGGGATCATGAAAACCTCTTAAATCGCCATGATGAACGGGAGAGCAGCCCAGGCGGGAACGGGATCGATCGATCCGGACCACGAGGCGTGTTCGTGCGACCAGGCGTAGGTCGAATGATCGCCGTAGGCGGCCAGCGCCGGGGCTGCCGAGTCGTGATTGTGCGGCGCGGAACCGGACAGGGAACCGCCGCCGTCATGGGGGATCGCCGAAGCGTCGCCGCCGATATCCGACAGGTCCAAGGAGTCGTCCACGCCGATCGGCATACGCCCGCGCATGTCCGGGGTGTCGCCCGAGCCGTCGCAAAGCGCCCAACCGTCGGGGAGGACGCCGGTATCGCCCGCGTAGGCCAGAACCAACCGGGCGGGCGCGCCGCCGCCCTTGGGCGCGATGACGCCAAGCAGGGCGCGGAACGGCGGGCGGGGGATGGCAACCGGATCGTCTTCGACGGGGGCGTCGTGTTCATGCCCGCCGCCGCCGACGTTGGGATGGTTGGTGCCGCCCCCGGCATAGTCCGTGCTTGTCGGGTGAACGTGAACGCCGTCGGTGGCAACCCGGATGTTGGCCAGCGCGCGGCTATCGTCGCCGACGGCCGCGCGGGCGTCGTCGGCGACGCCGAACGCGAACCGGCCGCGCAAATCCTCGAACGCCGTGAACCCGCCCTTGCCTTCGGTGTCGAACAGCCATGCCACGGCGCCACCGGGCAAGGGACCGGGCGCGGTCGCCATGATGTAAACCACGGTGCGCGAAGGCGGCACGGGCGGATCGAGATCGGCCGTGATCGCGTGCGCATGAACGCCTTCGGTGCCCCGCTTGTAGCCGGACCCGCCGCCCGAACCCGCGCCCAAGCCCTGAATGTTGCCGTGCGCGCCGGTACTGGACGACGTGCCGGTGACTTGGTCGACCAACGAACCGCCGAACGTTCCGGCCGCGTAATCGCCGCCGTCGGCGCCGATGATGAACCGGTCCCGCAAGTCGGGGGTGTCGGCCGTGCCGTCGCAAAGTGCCCAGCCTTCCAGGGCGGCGGCTTCGGCCAGGGTGCCGTTGTAACCGGTAATCGCGCCGGTCGGAACGTCCGCCCCGCCGTTGCGAACACTGGTCAGATGAGGCCCGGCGAACAGCATCAGCGCACCTTGCCTTTGAGGGTGAAGGTCAACTTTTGCCCGGCAACCGTGGCGCCGACTTGGTTCAAGGCGAACGTCACCAAATCGCCCGCCGAGGCATTCACCTTCAAAGCGTCCAGCACGCCCGCCGTGCCCACGGTCGCGCCGTCGGCGATTTGCGGCGGCGTGGTATAGAGGCTTGCGCCGTTCACCTGGACGTCGGCGACGATCGCGGCGTCCGTGGGCGCGGTCTCGGCCCGCAGGGTCTCGCCGACGAACGCGACGTTCCGGGTCAGGACCACCGCGCCATAGGTCTGCTCGGCCACGTCCTCGCCCGCGCCGTCGCCGCCCCACCCGGCCATGAACGGAATGTCGTAGGTGTTAAGAAGCCCATGGGCGGACGCGTCGGCGTTGTGGGCGGTAAACAGATCGTCGACGTACTTGCGGGATGCCAGGACGATCGCCGGATCGATCTTCAGCACCACGTCGGCGGTGTTCGATATTTCCAGGATCATACGGATATACAGATCCTTGGCCGAGCCCGAGGCGAGAACCGGCTTGTAGGTCACCGGGTACTTGCCGACGGCGATCAGGTTGCCGTCGGCGTCGAACAGGCCGACCTCGCGCACGAACCAGCCGCCGGTGTCCTCGGGAACGACCGCCTCGATCACCAGCCAGTTGGGATTGTCGGCGTGGACATAAAGCTGGTTCACCTGTCCCCGCCAGACCTCGTTCTTCAACGCCGTCTGCCTCTCGACCGGGTCGTAGGCCGCGCCGTTGATGGCGCCGAGCGCCGCTTCGCTCCAGGTCACCCGCGCGATCAGCACCACGGGGGTTTCGTCCTCGCGCCCGCCCGACAGGCGGCTTTATCGTACCGAACGCAGTCGATGGTCGCATTCCGGCGCCATAGGGCTTATTTTGGCCAATGCGTTGGCGGTGTGGCACGCTGAAGCGCGGAGCCTCCATGAACGTTCTGTTGAACATCGTTTTTCCGGTATTCGGGCTGATCGTCACCGGCTACCTGGCCGGCCGGTTCGGCGTTTTGAATGCCGGCGCGGCGACCTCCATCAATCGTTTCGTCTACTATTTCGCCCTGCCGCCGCTGCTGTTCACGTTCACGGCCCGCGTGCCGGTGAGCGAGAGCCTCAACTGGCCGTTCGTGGGCGCGTTCCTGACCGGAACCCTGCTGACTTTTGCACTTTCATTCGCGGTGTCGCGCCGGTTCTTCGCCAACGATCGGGCAACGTCGATCATCCACGGCCATGCCGCCGTGTTCGCGAATACCGTCTACATGGGCATCCCGCTGTTTTTGCTGGCTTTCGGCGAACGCGGCACCATGCCGGCGATCACGGGTGCTCTGTGCCTGCTGCCGGTCATCGGCGGGGTCATTGCGGGGGTGGATGTCTGCCTGAACCGGGAATCGGCGACGGCGGGGCGGATCGTCCGTGACGTGGTGGGGTCGCTGGGCCGCAACCCGCTGCTGGTCGCGGCGGCGGCGGGAATCACCTTTTCGCTATCCGGCTGGGTCATCCCGTCGGCCCTGGGCACCTATCTCGACATGCTGGGCCGGGTTGCCAGCCCGGCCGCGCTGTTCACGCTCGGGCTGTCGCTGATCGGCCAGTCGCTGACCGCCAACAAGGCGGAGGTGTCCTGGATCGTGTTCGTCAAGCTGGTGCTCCACCCCCTGGTCGTCGGGCTTTTGGGCGCCTGGGTGTTCGGGCTTTCCGGCCGGGTGCTGCAAAGCGCGGTTTTGCTGGCCGGCCTGCCGTCGGGTGCGCTGGTCTACGTGGTGGCCCAGCGTTTCGACATCTTTGTCGGGCGCGCGTCGGCGTCCATCGTCGTGTCGACCGCCCTGTCGGTGGTCACGCTGTCCGGTTTCCTGATGTGGATCCTGGGTGTATAGGTGCGGCGGCGACCTCCGGAGGTTGACTTTGACGGACGTCTCGACGAGCCTTGACGGATCAGCGAAAAGAACAATGGGAGAAAGCAGATCATGACCGGAAAAACGGATCGGGTGTGGTTCGTCACGGGGGCGTCGTCGGGGATCGGAAAATCCCTGGGCATGGAAATCCTCAAAAGGGGCGAGCGGGTGGCGGTGACCGCGCGCGATGCCGAAAGGCTGGATGCGGTGTTCCACCAGTCTGACCGGGCGCTGCCGCTGTCGCTGGAAGTCGCGGACGCCGCGCAATGCCGCGACGCGGTATCCAAGACGCGGGCCGCGTTCGGCAAAATCGACGTTCTGGTGAACAACGCCGGGCACGGGATGGCGGGCGCGGTCGAGGAAGTGACCGACGCGGAAGCCAAACTGGTCTTCGACTCCAACGTCTTCGGGCTTCTGAAAGTCGTGCGCGCGGTCCTGCCGTCGTTCCGCGCCGCGCGCGCCGGGTTCGTCGTCAACATCGGGTCGGTGGGGGGCATCCGGTCCCGTGCCGGCATGGGGATCTACAGCGCAACCAAATTCGCCGTCGAGGCGATCAGCGAGGCCCTGTTCTACGAACTGAAGCCGCTGGGAATCGGCACGATGGTGGTCGAACCCGGCCCGTTCCGGACCGATTTCCTGGGGCGGTCCATGATGGGATCGGCGGCACGGATCGACGACTATACCGATACCGCCTGGGCCCTGCGCGAAGACCTGATGGCGCGCCACGGTACGCAGCAGGGCGATCCGGACCGGGCGGCGCGGATCATCGTCGATGCCGTCGATACGGAAAATCCGCCGCTGCACCTGGTGTTGGGCAAACCGGCTCTGGATCAGGCCCGCGCCAAGCTCCACGACCTGCTGGAGGAAATCGACCGCTGGGAAAGCGTGAGTGCATCGGCCGATTACGATTGAGGCCGCGGTCGCGGGATGTCAGGCCTAGTCGACCCACAAGCCATGCCGGCGGTGCCAGTCCTCCATGCCGATTTCGTAGGGGCCGTCCAATCGCTCCACGGCGTCACCGGAGTGGAACTGCACCCACGGCGCGGCGAACGCCAGCATGTAGTCCGTGAAGGCGGGCGGACGGGGAAGGGGAGTGTCGATGGCCGACGCATGGGGGTGAACATGGGCCGGCCATCGCGGGTCGAACAGCCAGAGGTGGGAACCGCATTTCCGGCAAAACCGGCGTTCGGCGGGACTTATCGTCCCATCGTCCAGGCGCGGCCGGTAGGACGCGAGGTGTTCCTCTCCCTGGATCTTCAAGGTTTCGGCGAGACCCAGGATGAAAATACCGAACCCGCCGGACCCCGCCGTCTTGCGGCAGATTCCGCAATAGCAGCGGGCATAGGGGTACGGGGTGTGGGAATCGAGGGAAAACCGCACGGCATCGCAGTGGCAAGAGCCTTCGAGCCGCATGACGACCTCCTGCGTTCGGTTGACGGACGAAAGAGTGATACCGCGTATAGGGTAGCGGATTGTCGGGCTTTCGTATTGTTCGTCCTCCGCGCGGACGGCGATGGTGGAAACGGGGTGATCAGGTGCTGGTAATCTTCGGGGGGCTTCCCGGAACCGGGAAAACGACGATCGCGCGGGAACTGGCGTGGCGCCTGGATGCCTTCTATCTCCGGATCGACAGCATCGAACAGGCCATGCGCCGAGGGCTCGACCTCGATCCCGATATCGGGCCCGCCGGATATCTTGTGGCCTACGCGGTGGCGGCGGACAACCTCGGCAACGGCCGCACGGTCGTCGCCGACTCGGTCAATCCCATCGGCATCACCCGGCGCGATTGGCGCGCGGTGGCGACACGCGCGTCGATTCCCTTCTTCGAGGTCGAAGTGATCTGTTCGGATGCCCGGGAACATCGGCGCCGGGTGGAGAACCGGGCCAACGACATCGACGGTTTGGTTCTTCCGGACTGGGACGCCGTGGTCGCGCGCGACTACGAACCTTGGCGGTTTCCGCATCTGGTCTTGGATACCGCCGAGGCGACAGCCGCCGAATGCATCGAATCCGCTCTCGAGGCGATTCACGGCTTTACCCGACCATGACATCTTGAAGCGCCCCCCCGTGCCCCCCCATTTGAGTGCAATCCAATCACTGACCCAAATGATTGTATGTCCGGGAGAATGATCGATGTCCTTGAACAAGAACAGTAAACGCCACGAAGTCGACCACGCGTTGCGTGCCGAACTGGAATTCAAAGCCGTCGCCCGGCGAAACAAGCGGCTGGGTTTGTGGCTGGCCGACGCCATGGGACTGGGTGGTGATGATGCCACGGCCTATGCCCGCGCGGTCGTTCATGCCGATTTGGAGAAACCCGGCGAAGAAGATGTCGTCGAAAAGGTGATGGCGGATATCCGGGAAAAGAATCTGGGGATCGATGAAAAGGCGGTGCGGGCCAAGATGGCCGAACTGCTTCTATCCGCGCGTGCGGAGGTCAGCGACGAAGCGGCCCGCTGACGGGTCGGTGATGCCGGTTTCCACTCCGCAGGAGTCACAAAAAGCCCGTCTCGCACTTGGGGGACGGGCTTGTGCTTGGGGAAGGCGCGGCCTTGGCGGCCATTCTCGGGTTTGCTGAAGGAGGCTCAGGCGGCCTTCGGCGCTTCGTAATAAGTCGGCTTGCCGAGTTCGTTGAACGAAAAAAGTCGAAAGGCGCGATTGCCTTCGTAGTCCAGGACCCTCAGGTCATCAGTTTCCTTCAGATCGTGTTCCACGACATTGAAATGCGTCGCATAGCGTTCGCGCGCCAATTCTTCCGGTACATCGTAGGCAATGAATTTGTCGATGCCCTTGGCGGCGAGCTTTTCCAAGAAGGGAGGGGCCGTGGGGGAAGCGTACGACGTGAGAAGCACGAGCGGCCCGCTTCCCGTAATCAACAGTACGGTGTTCATGGGACGACTCCTTATCACGTGGTGGTAAGGCTCATATAATTATATGGTTAATTCGAATTAATCTCTAGATATTTCATGGAATAATCCCGATTTGCGTTGTCGGATACTGGTGCGGGTGTACCCGTTGGATCGCAGAGATTCAGGCGGCTCCGTGTTCGAACAGAACCTTGAGCCCCAAGGCGATCAGAAGGGCGCCGCCGGAAATGCCAGCCCATCGTCCGAGCATGTGTCCCACGTAGCGGCCCACCGCGACGCCGAGGCACGACATGAGGAATGTGACGCCGCCGATCGCCGCCACGGTTTCCACGATGTCGTGTTCGATGACGCCCAGCCCGAGCCCCACCGTTGCGGCATCCATGCTGGAGGCCATGGCTGCGGCGCACAGGCTCAAAAATCGGAAGTGCCCGTCGACATCCCGTTGCTGGTCCGCCGGTCCAGCGCTCGCGATCAGATAGGTGCCGACGGCCAGCATCAGGAAAAACGTGACCCAGTGATCGACGAACTGAAAAACGTCGGCAAAGGCGATGCCGATGGCCCAGCCCGCCAGTGGGGTGACGGTCTGGCAAATTCCGAAGGCCACGCCCACCGATAAGACGGACGACGGCTTGGTGCGATGGACCGCGGCGCCGCGGCCCAATGCGACGGCGAATGAATCAACCGAAAGACTGAAAGCAAGGGCAAGGGACGTGGTCGGCATCTACCCCTCCGGCGAAACGACGGAACCTTCGTGGTCGCGGGTGATTCCGATGACATTCGGAAGATGGCCCGCGCCACTGGTCTCGTCGGGAAAGCCGAACGGATTTCCGACCGTGCCACGGGCCTCTGCCCGAGTATGTTGACACGGTCCCCAGGGGTGGTCCCAGGGTGACTACTCCCCAATGACGATTGACGCATACCGCCTCCGGCCGTGCGCGTCAATCGCCAATTGGTATCGTTTTAAACATCTCCGCAGCTTCAGTGCATCATTAAAACAGGTCGGTCGGCGTGCGCCATCATGTGCCGGGTCACGCCGCCGAGAAGCAGTTCGTGTACGCGACTGTGGGTGTACGCCCCCATGACCAGAAGATCGGTTTCCAATTCCCGGCACCGTTCCAGGATGGCCTTCCCCACAGGTGGGGATAAATTCTTGTTGAAAACGGCCGTCTTGGCGGCGATGCCGTGGTGGGCAAGGTACGCTCGCGCATTTTCGGCGGCTGAGGCCGTCGTCTTGTCGCTCTGCGCCGTCAGGATGGTTACCTGTTCGGCCTTGATCAGGAACGGAATTGCTGCCGATACCGCACGCGCGGCTTCCAGGCTGCCGTTCCAGGCGATGGCAACGCGCCGGCCGATAAACCGCGCGTTGGTTTTGGGTGCCATGATAACCGGGCGTCCCGTGTTTCGAAGCGCGTCCTCCAGCACGTCCTCGTCGCTGTCTCCGGCCGGCTTGCCGGCAACGATCAGATCGACGAGGCGGCCTTGTTGCGCCACGGCATCATGGGGATCCTTGCTGGTTTCCATCCAGGTCGCCGACGGATAGGACCATTTTTCCTGGTCGTCGGTTGTCGGTACGTCGTATCGCTGGCAAAGACTGGTAAAGGTTGCCCGCGTCAACGTGCATTGGTCTTCGATCTGGCGTTGGATATTGAGGAAGGACTCTCCGACTTCGGATACATGCAGGTTGTAGCTCGCGAACGAGCGCATGACCTGTTCCGGCCGGAATTTCAAGTAGAGTACGTCTAGGTGCGCCTGTAAAACTTTGGCAAGATTGACCGCCGCTTCGAGAGCCGCGCTTTGTCGCTCGGTGTTACTCGACAGCGGCACCATCATCGATCGTATCGACATGGGCCCGCCTCCTACACCGCGTATGGTTAGGACATTCAGTATACCACATTCGCGGGAAGGGAACGACGCCGTTCGGCAGGTGCGTTCGTGGCCGTGACGGAATATGTTGCATCGACGGGATTTCGTGTACAAGAACACGCCCGATCAGGGCAACGGATAGCGAGAGGAATCATGAAGATCTGCTTGGGCAGCGACAGCGTCACCAGTTTCGTGGAGGCCATCAAGGCGCACATCGAATCCAAGGGAATCGAAACCGTTTCCTGTGGTGCCATTGCGGGGAAAAGCGCCGATTACGTGGACGCCGCCTCCGAGGTTGCGGAAAAAGTGTCGTCGGGTGAATGCGACTACGGAGTACTGTTCTGCAACACCGGAACGGGCGTCACCATCGTCGCGAACAAATTCCACGGCGTGCGTGCCGCCATGTGTTACGACGCCTTTTCCGCGCAGATCAGCAAGCTGGCGAACAACGCCAATGTCCTGGTGTTGTCCATTCGCTATACCGGGGAACGTCTGGCGACGGAAATCGTCGATACTTGGCTGGCGACGGCGCCATCGGACGAGCCCCGGCGGATGAACTTTCACCAAAAGACCGACGAGGTCGACAACCGCACACGGCGCTAATGGGTTCGCTGCACGGAGGGGAGGAACAATGAAAGGCATGCTGGAAGGTTTCGTCGTCGGGGTGCAGACCCGACTGCCCGACGGGTTCGAAACCGATCCGATTTTCGGTCGGCAAATGAAGTTGCTCGCCGACCTGGGGTTTGAGTCCGTTGAGTTGAACGCCCTTGAACCGGATCGCGTGGATCCGAGCCGCTTGGTGGACTATCTCGATGGGCACGGTCTGCGCATGACGGCATTCGCCACAGGAGCATGCGCCAAGGCGATGTCCCTTTCCCTGTCGCATGCCGACGAAGCGCTACGCGGTATAGCCGTGCATCGTTGCCAGTCCTATATCGACTTCGCAAGCGCCATCGGATGTCCGATCATTATCGGGTATTTCAAGGGCGGGCGCGACGCGACTCCGGAACCGTTGATTCGTTCGCTGAAAGAGATCGCGCCGTATGCCGAGGAAAAGAACGTCCACGTAATCCTCGAAGCGACGAACCGCTTTGAAACCGGTGTTTGCAATCGGGCCGACCAGACGCTCGACATTCTCGACGCCGTCGGCTCGGACCGCTTCCGGGTCCTGCTCGACACATACCATATGAACATCGAGGAAATCGACATGCTCGGAGCCCTGGATCTGGCCGCCGGCCGGTACGGCTCCGTTCACCTCTCGGACAACAATCGTTTCCTTCCGGGACTGGGCGGTATCAATTTCGCGCCGATTATCCGTCATCAGATCGAGCGCGGTTACCGGGGCATGTTCGCGCTCGAAGGGAATATCAAGGACTCGTTCGAATCCGATGTGACGACCGCCGCACGCTACCTGGAATCCCTGGTCCCCTGAAGCCTCCCGACAGGCTTCTTTGTCATTCGATGTAAAGCGGGAAAGCGATGTCCTTAAAAGTGGTGGTCATGGGAAGCGGCGGCGTCGGTGGATACGTCGGCGCGCGTTTGCAGGATTCCGGCTGCGACGTGTCGTTCGTGGCGCGCGGCGATCATTTGCGGGCGATGCGTGATCGCGGGCTCACGGTATTCAGTCCCTTGGGGGACGTGCATCTGAACGTCGTCCGTGCCAGCGATAACCCCGGTGACTTCGAGCCGGCGGATATCGTTCTCTTCGCCGTCAAGCTCTACGACATGGCCGAAGCGGCACGGAGCATCCTGCCGCTGATCGGTCCGCGAACCGTAGTCGTTCCGTTGTTGAACGGCGTGGATGCGCCGGACGTCCTGGCCGAGATCCTTGGACGCAAGGCTGTCGCCGGGGGTGTCATCCGCATCTCGGCCAGCCTCGCCGAACCCGGAGTCATCCGCCATATCGGCGCTTTTGCCAGTATCGTCGTCGGTAGTCTTGATCCGGCCCAGGTCCCGGTTCTCGAAGCCTTCCGCGAAGCCTTGGGCGGGTCGGGGATCGGTGCCGAAATCAGCGGCGACATCGTATCGGATCTGTGGCGGAAGATGATCTTCCTGGCACCATTCGCGGCCATGACATCGCTGGTCCGGGCGCCGATCGGCGTGATCGTCCGTGACGACCGTCTGGTCGCGATGCACCGCCAGGCGATCGCCGAAGCCGTCGCCGTTGGTCGTGCGCGCGGTGCCGATCTGGCCGTCGATGCCGCCGAAAAGGTCTGGACCATGACGTCGAAGCTGCCCTCGGACATGGTTTCGTCGATGCAGGTCGATCTCGAACGCGAACGGCGCCTGGAACTGGATTGGCTGTCCGGCGCCTTATCCCGCATGGGGCGTGAATTGAGAATTGAAACCCCGATCCATGACTGGGTCGCAACCGTTCTCGGTCCCTGGCGGCAAGGCCGGCCGAAACCCTAGATTCTGGAGCGTTTTCGCAGATATCGGCGAACCAGCTGATAGACCGTGAAAACGACGGCGATGACCGCGACCGCGGCTAGCGCTTTATGCTCGATGGCACTGAGCTCTCCGACGGTGGATTCGATCGCTTTGCCCGACAGAAAACCGAGTGTCGTGAAGGCGGCTGCCCATACGGCGGCGGAAAGCGCGTTGAGGACCAGGAATTTCCGGAGCGGAACATTCGTAAAACCGATTGCGACGGGGCTGACGGTCCTGATTCCATACAGGAATCGGAACGAACAGATGAAGGCGACCGGGTATTTTTCGATAAAACCAAGAGCCCGGAGGAAACTGGGACGTTGAGCCAGACGCCGGACCCACGGATGATCGGCATGACGCCTTCCGAGCCAGAACCACAACTGATCCCCGGCAAACGATCCCGCGAAAGCGGCGGCGGCAACGGCGAACGGGTTCATGAATCCCTGATGGGCCGCGAAACCGGCAAGCGCAACGATCGTCTCTCCCTCGAAAAACGTGCCGATCAATACGACGATCGGACCATAGGCGAAAAGCAGCGTCTCGATTTCCGCCATGATCTCGGTCATCATCCCAACCTTACCGTTAGTGAAAGTTCGAACAACTTTTTCAGAAACGTTCTTTTTATGCTACTTTTCGACGATACCGGCTGTGGTGTCGAACCCATGCAATATACCTGGAAACCTGAATACGGCGTTGGCGATGCGAAAATCGATGACCAACATCGTCGATTGCTCGATCTCGCCAATTCGCTTTCCGATGCGTGCGAAGGTCAACAGGACGATGTTTTGGTGGAAGCCGCCTTCAACGCCCTTTTCGATTACACGCTCAATCACTTCGCCGACGAAGAACGGTATTTCGTCGAGATAGGGTCTTCGCATTTGGCGGAACACCGGGGAAAGCACGCCATTCTCGCCGCGGAAATCCGCCGGTTGTGGACGGACGGGAATCTGGGGTTCCTCGACACCATGCAGGAGGAATTGTCGGACTGGGTTCACTTGCGCCTTATTCCGCACATGATGGTCGATGACCGACGCGCCCTGATGGAGTGATTGGTCAGTCAGGACTTTCTTCGGGAAAGCCTTAGAGCGCGACATGGCGGGCCGTGACGGCCATGATGGCGATGATCGCCGTTCCGACCGCCAGATAAGGGCCGTTCCACACCCAGGAGATGGTCCACGGTGGCGTTCGGCAAAATCGCGAAACATACAGAACCGTCGGAGAAACCGGGGATGCCGCCGAAGATATTCCCCACATGGCCAACAGCATGAGCCCATAAATGGGCAAGGGCACTCCAAGTGCTTCCGCGGGCAGGATCTGTCCCACGACGACGACCAAGATGACGCCATGAACGCCGATGGATCCCAACAATCCCATGGCCAGAACGACGACGACGATGTTGAGGTCGGGCGAGAAGTGCAACGAGTCCAGGGCCGCCTTGGTCGCCTCCGGGGAAACGTTGGCTGAAAGCCCGGCTCCCATAAGATTGGCGCCGAGAAACAGAAGGGCTTCTCCTCGAATATTGGGGATACCTTCCATAACGGCGCGTGTCAGACCGGACATTGCCTGGACCGGCCGTGCGGCCTTCCAATGCTGGCCGACGGTCCAAGCCAATCCGAAGACCGGAGCCACCAGACCCAGGGCAATAGGAATCGGTAAGGCGGCTCCTTCGGTCAGGGAGATGACAATGGCGAACAGAATACCGAGCAGGGCGAAGGCACGCCACGGCGCGTGGGATACCGCCGTCGACGATTTGATCTCGACGCTACCGCCGCGATTCAGCCGGCTGAGCCCCCAACTCGCCAGGATCAGAACACCGGAAAGGATCATTCCGAATGGCGCGATATCGCCCCAGGTGAGGCCGGGAACGGTCGTCAGGACCAAGGCCATCGAGGTATAGAACGGGGTCCAGCACGTTGCCGCGGTGAAGGATTGCGATATCGATTGGGTCAGGCGACGCTGGAGCGCCTCGACGTTTTGGCGCGCGACGATGGTCGATACCAGCGAAAGGCCGGCCAGATTCAGAACGGCTCCGATGACGTGGGAAGTTACCGCCAGGATCAGATAACGCCGCCCCGGCGGTTGCCGTATCGCGGCCTCCTGCGCGGCGCGAAGGGCAGCGCTGCCGTCGGCCGGGATACGCAGCCACAAAACGGCGGCGAAGAGTACGAAGAACCCGCTGGTACGATTGAAGCCATTCAGGATCACCGCGATCGGATCCGCCGACATAAGGGCGAGCCCAACGCCGATTCCGACCAGGACCGCAATCACGATCTTGTGGAAACGCGCCGTCGATGGCCATTCAAGCACGGCGTACAGGAACAGGAATATCGCCGTCGCGGCGGGCGGCAATCGATCCGGAAAGAAATACCCGACGAGGCTGAGTACGAAAACCGCGACGCCGGCGCCGGACGATAGATGGGTTCTCCGCGTCATGAGACGCGTACCACAATGTCGCGGGCTTGGTCGTGGACAATCATCTTCTTTTTCTTCGGCGAAGGGGGCCGTTCAAGAATCGACAATAGCGCCCCCCGGCGGGAAGTCCAGACGCCGGGGGACTTTAATTCACCCTGCCGTCGACGGTCAGTTTGCCGCCACCGCCATGACGTTCAGATGCGACATCTCCAATCGTTCGAGCAGGTCGACCTCTAGGCCGGGGACGCATGCCAGGACGGGATTGCCGTTCAGGAGCCCTCCATCGGCGAGGAAATCGCTGCACCATGCGCCGGTCTCCCGGGCGATCAGAAGTGCGGCCAAAACATCCCAACTGTTGATACGCCGTTCGAAAAACGCCTGTACGTAGCCTGTCGCGACGTGGGCGGTACACAGAGCGCCGGCTCCAAAACGCCGATACTCGTAACCGCCTTCCAGTAGCGCGGCGATGACTCCGGCATGTTCATTCGGCGGGGTCTTGGGGGACCGGCCGACGCAAACCAGGGAGCGGGATGCCGGCTGCGGCCGAAGTTTGCTCAGGGGCCGCCCGTTCAGATAGGCTCCCCCGTTTTCCCACGCCGAAAACATCTCTTCGCGATCGGGGGCGAAGACGGCGCCGGCGCGCACGGCGCCATCACGGACCCAGGCGATGGACACGCACCAGAAATCCGAACCTGACGCGAAATTCGTCGTGCCGTCGATGGGATCGACGACCCAGGTTCCCGCACCGCCTTCGGTCAGGCCGTCTTCTTCTCCCAGGAAGCCGTCCTCGGGAAAAGCTTCCGCCAGGACGCCGCGAATCAGGGCTTCGACCCCCTTGTCGGCCTGGGTCACGAAATCCTGAGAACCTTTTTCCGAAATCTCCAGACCCTGGGAACGATATGCCTGTGCGCGACGGCCGGCCTGATAGGCGAGAGAAACGGCGGTCCGGTATCGCCGCGAAATGTCTTCGAGCATGGTATTCTCCGATGATTCGACCGGTAACTTCTACGCCAAACCGGTCTCGTGGGAAACGATTCCATCCATGTAAAATTCGGCCAAGCACGGATGCAATTCAATTAACCACAACCATTTGGCGTGGCGGTTCAAGGGGGCAACATTTCGTTACATAGTTCTTTTTTTTGGCAACAATCGTGAAAACGTCCCATGAGATTCTTCCGCAGTTGTCATTGGCGGAGGAGAGGTTCCATGCGTTTCCCTAAAATCGGCGATATCGCTCTCACGATTTTAATTGCGCTTCCCGCGCTTCCCATCTTGGCCGGCTTGCCGTTTGAAGCCCCGGGAACGCGGGAATTCGGCTTTTTCTATCACGGGTCCGGAGAATGGTCGGCGCGTTTGCTGATTGTCACCCTGGCGATTACGCCGATTTGTCGTTTCCTCCGTCCCTCGTCCATCACGCGATGGTTGCAGTCGCACCGTCGCTGGTTCGGCGTTGCGAGTTTCCTTTACGCCCTGCTCCATGTTGTCGTTTACTTAGCCGACAACCCCTCCATCGCCGCGTTGGTCAAGGATCTGGGAGACACCGGGATCGTTGTCGGATGGCTGGGGTTCATCGCCATGATTCCGCTGGCATTGACCAGCACCAACAACGCCATCCGGGCCATGGGCGGGCACAACTGGAAGCGCCTACAGCGGACGGCCTATGCCGTTGCGGGGCTGGCGTTCGCGCATTGGATATTGGCGTCACACCATCCGGAACCCGCATTCGCGCATTTCGGCTTCCTTGTCATGCTGGAACTGACGCGTCTGATTCCGGCGCGGAGAAAAAAACCGTTACGGAGTTTGATTTCCGCCTAGAACCCTACGCGCCGAGCATGACCGAGGAAGCCTTGATGATGATGCTGACCTCGCCACCGACCGCGATGCCCAGGTCGTTGACGGATTCGACGGTCACCATAGACGTCACGATATTGCCGGCACCGATGTCGACCTTGACCGTGGCGTTCACCGCGCCCTTATCGATGGCGACGACCTTGCCCTTGAAAACATTTCTTGCGCTCAATCGCATGGAGGGGCTCCTTCGGTTTCGTGATTCGGCGGTTGGACCCCTGTCCATTAGGTAAGGAACGAATACCTTTTCAAGATAGCGGGTTCGGTTCCCGCTACTCGACCGGGACCGGCACGGTTTGCAGTACTTCGGAAACGATCGATTCCTTGGCTCGTCCGGCAAGAAGGGCATCGGCGTTCACCACCAGGCGGTGAGCCAAGACCGGAACGGCCATGGTCTTGACATCGTCCGGCAGCACGAAATCCCGGCCGCGTATTGCGGCGAGCGCCTGTGCGGCGCGATAGAGCCCCTGGCTGGCGCGCGGGCTGGCACCCAAGCGGACCTTGTCGTTATCGCGGGTCGCGCGGACGATGGCGACCAGATAGGAGCGGATGGCCTCGGCGACGGCGACCTCGCGACATCGGGCCTGGAGAGCCACAAGGTCGCTGCCTGTCATGACGGCGGACAGGGTGTCGAGAGGGGTGCCCCGTTCGAACCGGGTAAGGATTTGTTCTTCCTCCGCCGGGGTCGGATAGCCCGGGCGAACGGTCAACAGGAAACGGTCGAGTTGCGCCTCCGGCAGGGGAAACGTGCCTTCCTGTTCGACCGGATTCTGGGTCGCGATCACCATGAATGGCCGGGGCAGGGGCCGGGTTTCGCGGTCGACGGTGATCTGGCGCTCTTCCATGGCTTCCAGCAGGCACGATTGGGTTCGCGGCGTCGCACGGTTTATTTCGTCGGCGAGGA
Organism: Rhodospirillales bacterium; assembly: GCA_963675465.2. Taxonomy (GTDB): domain Bacteria; phylum Pseudomonadota; class Alphaproteobacteria; order Rhodospirillales; family Shumkoniaceae; genus JAHDSF01. The sequence goes on along the minus strand of CAXXVY010000016.1, from coordinate 859,327 downwards.
CGATATTGGCCAGCAAGGGGCCTGGGAGGAAATGGAACTCCTGGGTTTTCTGGTCAAAGCGATTGATGCCGGTCACGTCGGAAGGCAACAGATCCGGTGTGAATTGAATGCGCCTGAAATCGCAATCGAGAGACCGTGCAATCGCCTTTGCCATCAGTGTTTTTCCGACACCGGGCACGTCTTCGAGCAGAATGTGACCTTCGCACAGGAGCGAGACGATGGCTAGTTCGATGGCATCGCCTTTGCCGACGACGACGCGAGAGATGTTTTCGCTCAGTGCGGCCGTTGCGTCCCGGATGGACGATGGAGGAGTGGTGCTCAGGTTCATATCTCTCTTCTTCGCAATCGATCGAGGGTGCGGAACGTCCATCGGACGCGCCGCCAGGATTTCTTGAAGATCGTCAATTCATGGAGGCTCGGCGGAATGCCGGCGTAACGGACGCGGACATAGGTTTCCGTCATGAAGACAAGGGCTTCCGCCCGATCGGGATAGACCGCCCGCAGGACATCGAGATACTCATAGGGGGTCTGATCGGGATCGCGCGGCAAACCGTGCCTTTTGGCCCATGCCAACAGGCGGACGTAATGGACGCGAACCAGGCGGATATCCGGCGGCAGGTGTGCGTAAGGCCCGCGAAGCAAGCGGTCGATGGCGGTTTGAAACAGGTGGATAAAAACTTCGAGAATCGTGTGAAGCCATTGCCTCAGGTCGTCAAGGAAATGCGCCGTCGATCGCGAATAAGCGATCCCCCGCGCTCCGGTCTTGCGGCGCGACAGCCATCGGATGAGATCGACGATGTTTCGGATCAAGGCTAGTGTCACGAGGATACCCACCGAGCCGTAGAACATCACCTTGCCCAGGATCGTCATCGTTTTGCCGAGATCGATGAACCGATTGGCGGGACCTCCGCGCGGCGCGACGGCGGGTAAGGGACTGTCCGGAACCGCCGAATACTCGGGACGCGGCAGCAGACTGATCAGCCAAACCAAAAACCGGCCCAGCAGGTCCCAAAGCCAGAACACAGGAGCCAACAGATCGCGCATGAACGCTGGATCGAGAAGCGTCCCGAGAAGCCAGCCGACTCCAAGCGTGGCCGTAATTGCGAATAGCACGACGACGGGCCAACCTGGCTGTTCTCCGGCGCGGGCCGATCCGTCGCCCCGTTGCCAGCGGGAAAGCCACAATCCGAACAGGCCAAGAGCCAGGAAAATTGCCGCACCCGAGGCCATCGACGGCCCGCTCGGATCGACCGCCTGTTGCCCGAACGCGGCAAGGAATAAAACCGCCAGACCGACATGGAAGCCCGCAGCGAATCCCGCCGAATCGACGGCGCGATGCGCCAGCAGGCCACCGCGCACGATGGCGAAAAGGCTTGCGATGACCGCAAGACTGAAAATTGCCGATCGGGTGTGATTGTCACCCGTCAGCAAACGGACCATCGCATCCGTATCGCTTGGTGGAACGCCGGTAGCCAAAGCGGTTGCAAGGGCGACGGCGATCGATCCGCACAGGGCACCGAGGGCGTAGCGCAAGAGATTGCCGAGACGCGCCCGTTCGATTGCGGATTCATAAATCATTGCCGCGGGGTACAGGACTGTCGACCATGCCAGGGACAGGCCGCTTCGGTTGTTCAACGCGCCGTCGATAAGGGCGAGAACCGTGGCGATCCAAACACACTCCATGGCCACGAAAAGAAATCGCAGTGCTCGAGGGCGGGCAACGAGGGCATGAATGGAAGGAAGCAGCCCGCTCATTGGGACCAACCCGCCAGGGGCGCGGTTATTCTTTGGCACGGTAGCGACGGTTCGTCGGGTGCCGAATCACCGACAAGGAGCAAGGAAATCGGATGGCCGCGACGGCGCAACCGGGCCAGACGCACGCGGGCGGATGGCTCCAGGCCTCCCGTGACGACGACGATGCTCGTGCCCGCCGCGAACAGGCTTTCGGCCTCTTTCAGGAAAGGTCCGAACGAAAGCGAGGCGCGGGTTATCTTCGCCATCGATTCCAGCATGACCGATAAATGATCGAGGCCGGCCTTCGGCGCGATGGCGATCGACGAACCGCCGCCGGCGAGCATCGCGTTGGCGGCAAATCCGACCGTGATTCCGGATCGGATCAGGTACGCGGCGACGGACGCCGCGGCGCTGATGGCCTGTTCGAACCGTGCGTCGGTATTCTGTTCATCCACATCGGAATAAGAGGAAGCATCGAGAACGATGACGGCCTTTAGGGTGCTCGACGGATCGAATGTCTTGGCCTGAAGGATTCCGGTTCGGGCCGTTGCCTTCCAATGGATGTGACGCAACGGAATTTCGGGCGCGTAGTCGCGAAGACCTCGAAACAGCAAGGGATCGGTATAAAGGGGATTGCCTAATCGCAACTCGCCGAGTGGCGCCCGGGTCGGGAGCCCGAGTTGCCCCAAATCGAAAATCCGAGGGTAGACGATGAGAATTTGGTCCGTGGGTTCCTGGCGGGACCGTGGCAGCAGCCCGAACAGGTCACCCGATGTCAAGAGCGTCCGGCCCAACGGGAAATAACCGCGTCGACGGCATCGCAGTTTTTGAACCCAAGACGCTTTCTGATACCAGAGCAGGGCCGTTGAGAGGGACAAGCCATCGTCCGTTTTCGCGAAGCCGTCGGGCAGATCGTCGGCTTCCGGCATGATGGCGTCGGGTATCCGATCCAGTATGTCGACCCAGACGAGGGGAAGCGGTTTGCGATTGTCGATCGTGCAATCGCATTTCACGGTATCGCCCGGAAAGGCGCGATACGATTCCAGTTGGCGACGGTAGCTGATTTTCATCAACGCGGCCCGACTCCAGAACCGGACCAGGAGGATCAAAACCAGAATCGTCGACGCGAAAAGAATCGGAAGGTCGTACCCTTGCCATGCGCAAGCGCCCGCGACGACCGCGACAAAAAGCAGCCCCGGTGTGCTGAAAAGCGCACCAGCGCTGCCCGGTCCGGATGCCGGTTCTTCAAGAGTCGAAAGCGCCATATGGAAAACCTAGGTCGGATCTTGACGACCTCACGATGGCAGATTCCCGACGGACGGGCGACCGGAATCTTTACGGACGTTTTCTGATCGGCAAGGTCAGGGTCTGCCCGTCCCAGCCCTTTGTTTTGTGGTGGGCGCGAATAACGACCTCCGATATGTCGTCGGGAACGGCGACGCCATCAAGCGAACGGGTGAAAGGCTGTTCCGTTTCATGGGGATGCAGGAGTTCCCGGGTCCCGAGAACCTGGCCCTTCGGCGATTCGACCCGCCATGCGTCGGCATAGGCATCCCATCCGGTGTCGTCGCTGCGAATGGTGACATCGAAGCGGAACGTCCCGTTGTCGGAAAGCGAAACCGTTACTCCGACCACATCGGCGGCTCCCGCCCACGCGTCCGTCGAACCGATCATCAAACACGCCGCCAATAGCAGGCGCTTTCGTTCGAGCAATGAATTTCGACGCATGCCATCCCCCTGCGGATTGTTACGGAAAGCGACACTTCGGGCCTGGCGCTGTCCAGCGCAAGACGGTTCGCACGATTGTGAAACCGGCCGCTGATGAGGGGCATTGCCGGTTTAGCGAAACCGGTTCCTGAGGAGCGAAAGAAACGTCCGGCCCTGTTGCACCAGAAGGTTCTTTCCCGTTGCCGCGTACAAGCAACGCGAGGCTTCGTCGATTGCGGGCGTCGGCTCTAGATCGGCGTTTTCCTTCAACCAGATTCTGGTGGAAGGTACTAGAAGCATTTCCTCGGCATGATCGAAATAGCCGTATGCCGCAAGAAGAGCGGCGGCCTTCAGCCGTTTTTCATCGGAGGATGGCCCTTGACCCGCGACGGTATCCGGCGTCCGGGCATACAAAGCATCTCCGGTGGCGATCTGGCCGCGCGCGTAGGGGATCGCGCGCCTTTCTCGCCGGGGGTGGATGACATGGCCATGTATCCGCCAGCGGTGCAGGTCGCGGTAATCCAAAAGGGCGAAACCGTTTTCGCGCATGAAAATATCGATTTCGGCGGCAAGCGGTTGCTTTTTTCGGAAGCGGAGGAACGAAACCTCGGTTTTGATAAAACTTAACTGTTGAAGTGTTTTCGGCGCGGCATCGAATATCAGTTGCTCGGCACCCTCCACGTCTATTTTAAGATAGTCGGGGTCGGAAATGGCCTCGGTTTTTGAAATATCGTCAAGCGTCCGGGTTTCGAATTGGCGTGTTGAGTCCACGATCGCGAAGTCGGGCTTGTCGAAACGTGTCGCGATTTCGGAATCGGGGTCCAAAGTCGTTGACGAAATCGGATCGCGCGTAATTCGCAGGGTTGCCGGGCGCCCATCGCCGACGCAGGTGTTTACCGGATGCAGCTTGCGCCAATGTCTCGAATCATCTTGAGAAAGCCGCGCGAACGCCTCGGGCTCCGGTTCGACGGCGATGGCGTTGACGGCAAAGGCGATAGGCGCGAGATCCGGTTCGAAGCCTCCTCGTGCGCCGACGTCGATCGCCCAAATAGGATGCTGGTCTAGGATTTTACCTATAGCGGTATTCCGGAGCGCGTTGAACGGCCGTTTCATGGCGTCAATCCATGTCGTCTGCGGGGCGAATGGCTTGAACGACGCCGGAACGTGAACGGATCGATGTCATCCCCAACTCGCCAAGGAGAGCTTGAAGACGTCGGTGATTTTGGCGTCTCTCGAATTTGGGCCCGTACCAGTCGAACGTATCGAGAAGTGTCCAGACGTACTGCTGTTCGCGTGAAAGCGCCGGATCATGAACGGTGCAAATCGGCATCGCGACATTGAGAATCCGAACCTTCGGGATCGTGCTGAGCCAGCGGGTCAAAGGAAAGAGAGCCGTGACCAGACCCTTGCACATACAGAGAAGCGCATCCGGCCGCATGTTCGGCGTGAACAGGCGCAACGCGTACTTGATCGGCTGGACGCATGGCCAGAAGTCGCGTTCATAGAAGTTGACGGCCAGCCGCCCTTTCGGTTTCACCACCGACGCCAGCGACCTGACGGCCCTTTCCGGATCCGGGGTATGTTGGATGACGCCCAGACTGAAGGCGGCGTCCAGGGCACCGGGTCGAATGGGCAATTGGAATAGAGAGGCCTGGATGCAATGGACACGGCGTCCGTGGATGGCCAGATTGGTTCGGCAGGTGTCAACGGCCCGACTGATGTCGACCGCGATTACAACGGCGCCCAGTCCCGCCGCGACATCGGCGAAACGGCCCGCGCCACATCCGCCGTCGAGGATGACTTGATCCCGGAACGATTCAGCGGGCCATTCCGTGTCGCCGAGCAATCTCTTTTCGCTGAGACGATGACCCGCGAAACGGTCGATTTGAACGTGCCCCCAGCGCGCCCACTGGTATCCGAAGTTTTCGAAATCCGCGCCGTCATCCTTGACGAAGCGCGGGATGCCGCCCGCGATCGGATACGAAGCGCCGCAGGAGATGCAGATCAGGCTACCTGAAACAACCTCGCCGTCGCTCCCTTCTTCGGAAGATTCCAAACGGAATTCGCCCGTACACTCGGGGCACGCCAGCCATTCCAACAGTTCACGATGCATGGGGGCTCCGGTTCGAAGCGTTTATGAGAACGGATTCGAGGGCTTCCGCTTGTCGATCCCATGAATATCCCGACAGGACTGCTGTGTCCACGCGAGGATATCGATCATCCAGGATGGCCTGAAGCGCGCTCGCAATCTCGTCCTTGGAGTTGCAGGAAAACAACGGAGCCCGGACCTTCCGGGCAAGTTCGCGGCATTCTTCCGATTCACCGGGTGCCGCGATTAAAGGTCGCCCCGTGGTCATCAGTTCTATGGCTTTGTGGTGAAACAACGTCGGCGCAAAGTACGGGTAGACGTTGACCATGGCTCGACATTGCAAGGCGCGGAGACGACCTGGATCGATGTACGGTTCGATCTTCACGGCACATCGTTGCGTGACAGATTCGAAAAGCATGGCGCACTTCTGGAGGTCGCTGCCGAAATAACGCACCGTGAGGTTTTTCGGTGCGGAACCCGATTCCAACCAGTCCGATAAACCGGCGACGAAAATCGCCATGCCGACGCCGTCATAAAGGCTTCCCGCCAGAACGATGTCGGAGGATGCCGGTTCTTTATCCGCCGTCGCGAAATCTTCCAGCCAATTTGCCGGAAACCCGCTGTAGACGATCTTTGCGTCGATTCCGAACCAGCGCCGGATACAGCGGCGATGGGCGCCGGAAAGGGCGGTCATGGCGGCTACATCGCGGTAGCGGGTGGCCATCAGTGCCCGGAATCCCGGCGGGACGAAACGATCCCAGTTGTCCTTGAGATCGGCCACCCAGGCACAAGGAGTCAGACCGGCCAGGTCTCGGGCGATGTTCCAGACATCGGTGTTGCCCATGCTGCCCCAGACGACATCGGGGGCGAAATCCGACGCGATTGCCCGGATCGCGGCGCGGGAGCCCTTTCGCCAATGGCCGAAGACTCCGCTCCTGAAGGCGTAGTTCGTTGCAATGATGCCTTGTCGGATTCCCCAAGGGCATCGACCTTGGTGAAGCCATTCCAAAACCGGTTCGCTCTTCGGTCGGCATGCGATCGAGAGGGGCGTTTTCCAGTTGTATGCGGACAGAAGGCTTCCCAGTTCGGCGAGTTCGGTTGGGGGGACGGATGGTTCCCGAGTTTCGGACAACAAGATGATCCGATGTCCCCGTGCGGCGAGGGCATGCGCAAAATTGGTGACGCGGACCGCCGATACATGCGGCGTGTCGGGATGCTTGTGATTGACGAAAACCGCGCGCATCGGCTTACGCGGTTTCGGGTCGCAACGGGGCATGCCGACGAAGCTCCGACACCCGCCGAACAAAACCACCGAACCACCATTCGGTGATCAGCGGTTTCCACAAGGTGGAAGCCAGGGGGCGTTCTCCCGCCTCGAATCGCCGGGCCATGCGCAGCCACCAGCGCGAATCCCAAATCCCCCGCTCCTTGAACGTTCGGCTCGCGAATGTTTGCTGGGCTAAATTCAGCAGTCCGTCATCAAACCATGCGGCATGGGGCGGTAGGAAGCCATGCTTGTTCCAACGGGTGCGGATCGATTCCGGCAGGATACCCCGCATCGCTTCGCGCAACAGGCGCTTGGTCTGCGCATCGCCCATCAGAAAACGCGGCGGCAGGCTGAAAACGAATTCCGCGATCCGGTGATCACAAAACGGGAGCCTGACTTCACGCGAATGCGCCATCGAATTGCGATCGCCGTAGCGTAGCAGCGTTGTCAGAAATCCCTTGCAGGCATCGACATGCAAGGCCGCTTTCAAATCATCGCCGCTATCCCTTTCCGAAGCCCGTCGAGCGACATTCCGAGTGACATCGGGCATCACCCCGAACAGCAGATTGGAGCCCCTGCCGAGGCAATGAGCCAGTCGATAGCGGACGGAAAGGGGCAGCCGGGATTTCCATGCTTGGTCGGAGACGGATAGCGCCATCGGATAGCGGTTCCGAATCGCCTTTTCCTCGTCGGCGGTATCCACTCCCTCGCAAGTCCGCGAATGCAGATATGCCGCGAAATACTGCTCATAACCACCCAGGATCTCATCCGCGCCCTGACCGTCCAGAAGAACCGTTACGCCATCCTGCGCGGCGCGGCGGAAAACGCTCCACTGCGCGTATTGGCTTCCGCTTCCCACTGGCAATTCGTTAAGCCAAACGAAACTCTCGCGATCGGCAAGCAGATCCCGGGCTGTTGGGACGGTTTCGTGCGAAATCGCGGACGATTCTTTGACGATCGTTTCCGCCCACTTGCCTTCGTCGGCGTCGGTGTCGGGAAATCGCCCGGTAAAAACATGATAAGGGTGATTTCGACCGTAGATCTGTCTCGCAAGGCAAACGATCGCGCTGGAATCGAGGCCGCCGGAAAGGCAGGAGCCGACGGTGACGTCGCTCCGCAGGCGGATCTTTACCGCTTCCGACAGAAGTTCCTTGAACCGGGCCGTCGCTTCGGCGTCCGATAAGCGATTGTTGGTCGTATCGGTCTGCGGCGTCCAATAGTTCTCTGCCCTCCAAGACAAATCGGCGAGATCGAGAACCATGCGCTCAGCTGGCAGGAGTTGTCGGATCCCGCGAAACACCGTTTCCCTCCGATGGTCGAGCCCATCGGCAGGACGTTCGAGGAACCGGATCAACGCGGTGGTGTCGACTTCAGGCGCGACGTCTTCCAGTGTGAAAAGAGCCTTGTACTCCGACGCGAAAGCGAAATAGCCGGGACCTTCGACGAACAGGAGGGGTTTTTCACCGAATCGATCGCGTGCACAGAACAGGATACCTCTGCGTTGATCGTGGATTGCAAACGCAAACATTCCGTTGAATTCGTTCACGCAGTTTTCGCCCCACAGGCGATAGGCTTCGAGCACGACTTCAGTGTCACTGGTTGTCCGAAAGGAAACGCCGAGATTACGCAATCGCGCGGCAATCTCCAGGTAATTGTAAATTTCTCCGTTATAGGTGATGTGGAGCAGACCGTCGGCGCTGGCCATCGGCTGGGATGCGCGATCCGCCAAGTCCAGGATCGCCAGACGGCGGTGGCCGAAGCAGGTTTTTTGGTCTCTGGAAAACCACAGCCCTTCGCCATCCGGACCGCGATGGATCATAAGGTTGGTCATGGCCTTGACGGCCTCTTCGTTCACGGGGGCCAAGCCGATGATTCCCGCGATCCCGCACATTATTTGGGTCCCCGCACTGCGACGTGCGATCGCATCAAGGGCCAACCGAGGGCGAACGCCGCGAAGGCCGATGCACTAACCGCCAGTCCCAAAGCGAGTCCGTTTTCGACCTTGAATGACAACGACACCGCCAAAACCATGCCCAAAGCCGAGAATTGCCCTATTCGGGCGGCGAGCAAGACGAATCCCGCGCCTTCGACGTAGGCATAGGTCTTGATCGCCTCGAACAGGGCCATGAAGACGATCATTCCGGACAGAGCGATGAAGATGGGCACGGCATCGTACCAAGCCGGCCCAAACAGCCATGGGATAATCGGCTCGGCGATCGCAACACCCAAGGCCGCGCCGGGCAGGGTCATCGCGGCCAACCAGAACAGGATCCTCGAAAACGATTGGCGGCGGCGAACGCGATCCTCGTTTCGGCTCAGCCAATTGGCGGTGAGGCGCCCCGAAATCGGCGACAGCAACTGCAACGGCACACCTGCAAGACGTTGGGCGAAAAAGAACAACCCGGCGCCTCGTTCGCCCCCGAAGATTCCGGCGACGAGAACGAGAATGCGTTGAAAACTGTTTTCCAGAACGCCATCCACCCAAATGGCGCGGCACTCCGAAAGAACTTGGCGCCATTCCATCGTCGTCGGAAACCGAAAGCGTTCGATGGTCAAACCGCGGATCGACGCCAGTCCTCCCAAGCGCAGGATGACCACCGCGAGTTCCCGCAAGTAAAGCGCGGCAACTCCGGCCCCCGATAAAACCAGCGCGACAGCCAAGCCGTGCGCGGCGAGACGGGACGAGGCCTCGATCGTGACGAGGCGGCGGTAGTCCATATGGCGTTCATAGAACGATCGGTTCGTTTCGACCCAGTGGCCTGCGGCGAGGGTTATGATCAGGCACGCATCCAGAATACCGAGGCGACCGATCGCGTAAAGGAGGATCGTGGCACAAAGACCACTGACAACCGCCTCGATCGTGAAAATCGAAAAGTAGAGTTGGCGAACCGATGGTGTCAATTCACCTTCGGGTTGCCGAATGATGAGCGTCGATATCCGAAGACTCAGAAAAATGAAGACCAGGGAGCCGTTGGCGAGCGCCAAGGCGTAACGGCCGAAATCGTCGGGTACGAGGTATCGGGCGATGATGATTTGGGCGCCGAAAGCCGCCGCGCTTTCGGCGATGTTACCGGAAACCAGAAACAAAGCGGATTGCCGAAACCGTGATGGGACAACCTTCATGTCGGGCCGGTCCGTTTCCGGATTCTAAGGAAGTGAAGCGATCGGGTTCGGTTTATACGCACTCTTCCGTCGACGCAATACGGGGGCCTATTATGACCACAGGTCCCATGGTTTGCGGATATCACCGACCAGATTCGATGCGTTCGAATGCCTCGACCAACCGGTCGACGTGGGCTTCCCAAGTCAGGTCTTGTTCGATCCGCGTTCTGCCGAGTGCCGTTCTCGCTTCCCTTGATTCGGGATCTTGATCGAGGTCCCGGAGGCGTTCAACGAGATCCGTCGCCGAAAGCGGAGAGAAAAAAGCGGCTGCACCGTTGCAGACTTCCCGATGAACGGGCGTATCCGAGGCGATGACGGGAATGCCCATACTCATGGCTTCGGCCAGAGGATGGCCGAAAGTTTCCGAAAGGGACGGAAACACGAAAACATCGTGGTCATCGTAAAACGACGAGAGATTCTCATACGGAATATTCCCGGTCATGGTGACCTCACCCCGTTTTGATGCCCATTTAAGGAGATGGTCATCCTTGTGTCCCCCTCCGAACAGGCTGATCTGCTCGGGGCTCATCGTGAGCGTAAGGTGGGTGGGGATGCCGCTTTCATTCAACATTCTTACGGCTTCGGCGACCAAGCCCGGCTGTTTGTGCGGATAGTACGCTGAAACGTAGAGAATTTTCAAAATCCCGTCTTGCCGCCAGCGGCGGCGCGTCCCTGACGAAGCGAACAGGTTCGGTTTGGTTCCATACAGATTGACTTCGACCTTCTCCGCCAACCGCTGGTCCCAGGCAATGAGAAGGTCTTTCATGGCCGCCGTCGGAGTCAGAACCGTTTGCGAGGCGTGCGCTGATGCTAAAATCAATCGTCGACGAGCCATCCTTTGAAACACGGCTCTCGTCCCCAAGCTCGGGGCGACGGTGGTGAGGTAGAAGGGGTCGAAAAGCCCGCCCTCGCGGACCAGCAGTACCTGGGAGACCGGGGGCGAGATAAGCCCGAAATTCGCAGAAGAGAAAAGAATGTCGGGCTTTTCGCGTCGGACGATACGTCGCCAAACCGTTTGTTCCCAAATGACCCGGCGCATGGGCGGTAAGCGGTTTGCCGAAAGTCTGAGAGCTTCGATGCCTTCAACTTCCGGGAATTCGTGGGAAAGAACGAAAAGTGCGTCAATACCGCGCTCTTTCAAGGAGATCATGAGGTTGCGCGTGTAAGTGACGATCCCGCCGGCGCGCGCCGATATGGCATTGACGACTACGCGCATGACAGTCCTTTCTCTTCGCCGATTCTACCGATCAGTCGAAAAACATCGCTGATCAGCGATGCATGGGTCAAACCCAGTTCCAAAACGCGCTCTCGAGCCGTTTTCGCGACTATTGATCGATCTCCATCGTTGCTCAGCCATTTGTTGCACAAATCGACCAGCATGTCTTCGTTTTCCCAATAGACGGCTTCGACGCCGTCACGGAACAATCCCTTAATTTCGTCGTTGGATTCGTGAACCATGAATCCGCCGCATGCCGGGATTTCAATCGAACGACAGGTCTGCAGATCCCGATTTGCTTTTCGCAGAAAGCAGAGGTTGATCGCACTCGCGGCGACGACTTTTGCGAATTCGTCATTGTATGCCGGTCGATCTTCGATGTGCAGATTGGGGTGTCGGCCAATCCAATCGCGCCATCCGTTACCCCAGACACGGATTGAAAATCCGGAGGCTGCTAGATGCAAAAGGGTTTCGGCGCGGGGTGATTCGAACGTTCCGATGAAACTGATTGGGGCGCCGAATTGTTGCCGATCCTTCTCGGTGACGGATACCGGTCGATGGATATGCGGATCGCAAGCGTTGTTGACAAAAAGCACTTTGCGCACGCCGAAAGCCGGGAGTTCGTTCGGATTGGCGTTGAAGGACTTGGTCGTCAGCCAAAGGTCGAATTCCGGCATGGCCGCCTCAAGCCATCGCGAACGATGGCGGGGGTTCATCATATCGTCTTCGCCGTACCAAACGATCGCGATGTTTGGATTGATTCGGCGGACGCGACGAAGGGTTTGCCTGCGGATCATGGACGCTGCCTCGATCCAGAGAATATCGAACGTTTCGATGGGCGCCTGGAGAATGGCTTGGTTTGCCGCTGCGGGATCAGCCGGAACGCGGAGCCGATATCGCAAGCGTTCGACCAAGCTCGGCGGTGTCTCGTAATTTCGGCCGGGTGGCGTGATCGGTATGGCGGTAACAGCGCTTCCAAATGCCCGCATCGCCGACATTCTCTGGATGGTTCTCGATTCCCGAAAAGTCTGCCCGACCAGGAGGACGGAAGGGAGAGAGCGTTGCGTCATGTCAACGGCCTTTTACCGTTCGGACGTAGTCGATGGCTTGCCGCAAACCCTGAACGTCCTGTTCGAAGCCCCAGTTGGCGATCCAACTTGCTGCATTCGATCCCAGATCGTCGGCCTGGGGGAGGCAACGCGCCAAGGCATCCGCCAAGGCGTCGACGTCGTTCGCCGGGACCACGGCGCCCCGCTCTTCTTCGACCAAATCCAAAGCGCACCCGACCTGATCGCTGACAATTGCCGCGGTTCCACAAGCCATCGCTTCGTTCACGACCAGACCCCACGGCTCGCGCTCCGAGGGAACGACCAGGATATCGGCCATGCCATAAAGTGACGGCATTTCCGACTGGTTGCGAAAACCGAGAAAAACGGCGTCCGCGGCAATCCGTCTCAACTCGTTTTCCAGTTCGCCTTCTCCGACGAAAACCAGGACGGGTGCCTGCACGTCCGGCGGCAGTCGTCGCATCGCCATCGCGACGTGTTCGGGATGTTTGCGCGGCATGAATTTACCGACGAACAAAACGACCCGGCGATCCTTGGGGACGGCGAACTTGTCGCGGGTCGGATCTCTCGCATTGTCCGGATCCGATGAGAAACGGGAAAAGCGTTCATTGTCGACGGCATAGGGCATCGGAAAAATCCGCGAAGAATCGACGCCTCTTCGCTCGTAATACCGGCGATTTTCGGTCCCGATCGCCAGGAAGGCATCACAACTCCCGAAAATCCTTTGAAGATAGCGCCGTTTCAACCAACCACGAATTCCGGCACCATCAGGCATCGCGATATCGCAATTCTCACCGCGCATAAGGACCGGGATTCCTTGGCGCCGTGCCAGGACAAGGGCTCGGCGTCGTTGAGGCGTTTGCCAACCGTGAACCCATAGGACATCGGTCGAATGAATTTCCCGGACCAGATTGGTATCGTCGAGCGCGATATGCTCGTATCCGTCGAGAAGCGGCACATCCCAGGTCACGGCGCGTCTGAACCCGGGATCGAAACAGTCGTTCGACTTCGGGCATCTTTCGAAGACGACGCGCAAGGCAATATCTGTTTCCTGGGCAATTCGGCGCAGGAGGGGAGCTTGGTACTGTATGGGGTGGGAAACCAGATAGGTCAGACGCGTCGTCACGGGCGATCCCCCCATGCCTGATTCCAGGCGCCTTCGAATGCCGCCGAGAACCGGGCGTGGCCGTAGTCGCGTTCGACGAGTTCGCGTCCAGCCTGCCCCAGGCGCTTCCGGAGCGGACGCGATGCGACGATCTTCGCGATCGCCTCTGCCAAGGCTTCCGGCCGGATTTCAGTCAAAAAACCGGTTTCGTCATCCAAGACATAATCTTCCGGTCCGCCACACCGCGTTGAAACCACGGGAACCCCGCACGCCAAGGCCTGCGTGCCGGCGATATTGAGCCCTTCCTGGGTCGAGGGGATGACGAATAGATCCAATTCCTTGAAAAATTCCGGAAGTTTTTCGTCGGGAAGCCAGCCCGCCCAAATCACGGCCCCGTCGATTCCCGACAAGTGAATTGAGCGCTCGAGCTCCGACGTCGGATTTCCTGTCAGCCTAAGGCGAATTTTCATGCCCCGGGCGCGGAGCAATGCCACGGCGGCGAAAAGAACGGGCAGATTTTTTCGGGGATCTGTCGGTCTGCCGGCAAATCCGATAACGCCGGTTTCGGCCGATTTATCGGGTAGGCGGAAACGGTCCAGATCGACGGGGATGGGTACCAGATGACATCGTTCTTCTTTCGCCCCCGCCTTGATCAAAGTCTCCCGGGTGTAGCGACTGACCGTCATGACCGGATGGCGTCCGGACAGGATGCGTTTTTCCATGCGGCGTTGGACCGGCCCGATGACTGTGGAATCGACCAGCCGGCGAAGGGGGGGCATGGCTAGGCGCCGGTCAATCCGATCCGCGATCATTGTGCTGGCACACCAGGTTACATGTGGTACGCCGGCGGCAACCAAGGGGAGAGATACCAGGACCGTCCCTCCGACCGCGATGTGGCGGTCGTGTGCCTCTATTTGTTCGCGCCAAAGCTGCGAAGGTCGATAATACGTGAATTCAAGTTCCGGCAACACGCATCCGATCGAAACGCAGGGAAAGTCGCCAAAGCAGGTGCTGGTTCGGACACAAGGCTTCTTTCCCGTTGGCAACTGCCAAAGCGGTGCTACGAGTTCGGGGTAGTCGGAAAGTGTGGCGTAATGGGCGATCGTCACCCGGTGGCCGAGAGAACGTAAATGTCGGGCGAGAATCTCCGCCTTCGCTGGCACGCCACCCGAGATGGGCGGGAGCGTCGTCAAGAGTATAGACGTGGTCATCGAACCGGTCTCGGTTTCTCGGACATCGGTCCAACAGCGTCTCGCATGACGGCCAGCGTCTTCTGTGCCGCTTTGCTCCAGGGGAATTCACGCGCGCGCTCCAGGGAGAGGATCCGCTTTTCGTGTCTCAAGTCCGCGTTCTCGATCATGGTCTCGATCTTGGCAGCGATATCCTTGGGATCGAGGGGGTCGAATAACACACCGGCTCCGCCTAGAACCTCGGGGATCGACGTGACGTTGGATGCCGCGATCGCGGAGCCGCAGGCCATGGCCTCAACGAGCGGATTGCCGAAGGTTTCCACGGTCGATGGAAATACGAAGACCGCACACGTCGCATAAAGTTCGCAAAGGCGTTCGACGGTTACATGGCCGAGGAAGGTGACGTTTGCCGTCAAGTCAAGGCGCTCCACGTCGTCCCGGAGCGATTGCATGTATTCGCGGTCGAGTTCCCGTCCGGCGATTCGGAGTTCGATATCGGGGTACTTGGGGACGAGGAGCGCAAGGGCGGCGATGAGAGAATGATAGTTCTTTTGAATGTAGATGTCGGAAACGGCCAAGAGAAAAGGCGGCGATTTCTGAACGGTGGCGTCAGCGGTGTTGGTGAAGCGGGACCCATGATGGACGACCCGAACCTTCCGTCCCAATATCCGCGAAAATCCGAACGACAGCGCCCGTTTCGCGTATTCCGAAACGGCGATGGCGCGACGGCATGTGGCGAGCGACAGAAACGTCGCGGCGGTCACCGCCAACCAGTAGAGCTTTTGGTCCCAGGAACGCGCGACTTGGAAGACCGCGACCGCGTTTCGCAGCAGAATGACATGGTTGCGCGCGAAGATCGGTCCGTAGTTCGCTGGCGAAAAGACGACATCCGTCCCCATGGACCAAGCGAGAATGGGAATCGCGAACTGTTCCCATATCAGGGTTCGAATCAAGGAGGGTGAAAAGTCGAAAAGGCTGACGCGAACGTTTTCGGGAAGCGGATGGAAGAGCGGAAACTGGCCTTCGTGGAGGAAAAGGTGAACTTCGGCATCCGGCAGTTGCGCGAGCTCTGGGAGCATGTCGCGCAGATAGGTGACGCCACCGCCGCTTTTGGCGTGGATGCCGTTGACGAGAAGCCGAAGCGGTCGGTGCTTCGCCGCCGGCATCGCATTCGGCTTTTTCGTCATTTCGAGCGGCTCTCCCCTTCGACGTGTCTAGATATCGGCGGATCTCTGGGAATTATCCCCTGGAAGGCGCACCATACGCGAATGCCTAAAAACTGTCATGCCTCAGATGCCCGCCAAGCCGTCGCGAATTCGATCTTGATTTCCTGAAAAAAATAGAATATTTCGAAAAATATTGAATATTTTCGAAATTGCTGCAGCCTTGGAGATAGGGTTTGTTTGAAGGTTCTGCCGAAAAACGATCGTCTGTCGTACGAGCGCTGGCGGACAGTCTTCGACAGGATATCGTCCTGGGACATTTGGCGCCGGACACCAAACTGAAGATCGAGGATCTCAGGCAGGTCTACGGCGGTAGTGCCAACTCCCTGCGCGAAGCTCTGACCAGTCTGGCAAATGAGGGTTTGGTCGAAGCCATCAGCCAAAAAGGCTTCCGCGTTGCGTCGATGACGCCGGAAGACCTGGAGGACATTAACCGCCTCCGCCAGGAAATCGAATGCCTGGGGCTGGCATGGTCGATTCAGAACGGCGATGTCGACTGGGAGGGCGACGTCCTCGCAGCCTATCACAAGGTCACGGCTGCGGAGCAACGGATCGACCTCGGAGATGCCGCGTCCCTGATCCGATGGGATGACGCGCACAAGGCCTTTCATCTGGCCCTCTCGGCAGCGTGCGGTTCTTCTCGCCTGATACGATTCCAGGCGCGCCTTTATGACGAACGGCGGCGCTTCCGCCTGATGACCTTGGTAAGCAAGGCGGAACGGGGCGAACCGATCGGCTTCGACGACACGCCGAATCACGGAGACCTTCTTCAGGCGATGCTGGCTAAGGACGCGACGAAGGCGACGGAACTGCTACGCAAGCATATTGCGCAGGGATCGGAATCCGTTTCATCGGTCCGAAAAGGCGGGAAAGAAGGTTAGGTTCGCGGGATTTGGTTCGGATGGAGGCGAAAGCGGGCGCCGCCGACACGGGTCCGACAAGAAGCAGCTCGCGAGGAAACGCCCGACGGGCGATCCGGATAGAGAGGAGAAAGAAGCATGAAGGGTAGATACGCTTTCAAGGCCGCGATCGCCGGTCTCGCCGTGCTGGGCGGTCTGTCGGCTCAGGCGTCGGAAAAGGTAACGGTTGCCGCGTTGACCTTTGTTTCCACCGCACCCGTCTTCATTGCGAAAGAAAAGGGGTATTTCGAAGCCGAAGGCCTGGATGCGGAACTGCGATTCTTTCAGGCGGCGCAGCCGGTTGCCGTGGCGATCGCTTCGGGTGACGCCGATTTCGGCGTCACCGCCTTCACGGCAGGCTTCTTCAATCTTGCCGGCAAAGGCGCGCTGAAGGTGATCGGGGCGCAGCTTCACGAGGTCAAGGGCTTCGAAGGGTCTGCCATCCTCGCGTCCAACAAGGCCTTCGATGCCGGCTTGACTTCGGCCGAAAAACTGCCCGGTCACAGCTTCGCCCTCAGCCAGGTGGGTTCCTCGTTTCATTACATGATCGGCCAGATTGCCGAAAGCGTGGGCTTTCCGCTGTCCGACATGGATTTGAAACCCCTGCAGTCGGTCGGGAACATGATCAGCGCCCTTAAGTCCGGGCAGGTCGATTCCATGGTGATCGTTCCCCATATCGCCAAACCCTTGGCGGACTCCGGCGCGGCGAAGATCATCGGATGGGTGGCGGACTATGCCCCGTATCAGGTCGGCGGCCTTTTCACGTCGACCGCGAACGTGGAGAAACGCAAACCCGTCGTCGAAGCTTTCGTTCGGGCCTATCAGAAGGGTATTGCCGACTATCGCGCCGCCTTTTTGGATGGCGACAAGGATCGGGATGCCATCGTCGAGATCATCCATAAATACGTCTACAAGGATCAGGCTGCCGACAAGGCCAATCCGAAAATCGTCAATGGAGTCATGTACATCGAGGCGGACGGCCGTCTCGACGTGGCCGACGTCTACAAGCAGATCGCCTGGTACAAATCGCTGGGATACGTGAACGACGATGTCGACGCGGCGTCCATTGTCGATACCGGATTCATCAAACCCTTGACGATGCCGAACTGACGTCCAAACGCAAGGAGGGCCTGATGGCCCCTCCTTGCCTGTTTCAGGGAGATTGAGAAGTCGTGCGGTTGGAAATTGCCGGGATTTCGCATTCCTACGGCTCTTTGCCGGTTCTCGACGATATCGATTTCAGCGTCGAGAGCGGCGAAATCGTATCATTGATCGGGCCTTCGGGCTGCGGGAAGTCCACGATGCTTTCGATCATCGGCGGACTGCTGGTTCCCACCAGCGGAGAAGTCTATCAGCAGGGCGATGTGCCGTCGGGTTGTCTCAACGCCTTGACGTATGTTTTTCAGGACTTCGCGCTGTTGCCGTGGCGGACGGTCGAGGGAAACATCCGATTGGTCATCGAGGATCATCGAGTTCCGGCTCCGGAAATCGAAAGACGGGTGGAGGAAGTCCTGGAGCAGACAAATCTCAAGGATTTTCGGAAAGCCTATCCGAAGCAGCTTTCCGGTGGCATGCGTCAGCGGGTCGGGATCGCACGCGCCTTGGCCGTCCATCCCGCCGTCCTTCTGATGGACGAGCCTTTGTCGTCCCTGGACGCGCAAACCCGCTCTATCTTGCTTGACGAGTTTGCCGCCTTGTTCGCGCGAACCGGCGTGACGGTGATTTACGTCACGCACAACCTGAACGAAGCCGTGCGCTTGGCCGATCGGGTTGTCGTCCTTTCCCGCCGCCCGGGACGTGTCAAGGAAATCGTGAATATTCCCGTACCGATTGCCGATCGAAACGAGGCCGTACCCGCCCTATCCGCCATTCAGGACACCTTGTGGCGACTGATCCGCGACGAGGCGATGCAAGCCGACAAGGAACTGGCCGATGCTTGAGGCAAAAACGCCGGTTTCCTACCGCGCTGGCGGATTCAGGCCCAGAATCGTGACGCCGATTGCCATCGCGAGTTTCATTGTCATCGTCGGCCTGCTGGAAGGCTTCGCCCGGCTGGGTTGGTTGGGTCCCCTGAACTTTCCGGCGCCGAGCGCGATCGCCGACGCCTTTTCCGAACTGATGGCGACGGGGCTACTTGCCAAGCATGTGTCGGCTTCCCTGCAACGGCTCGCGATCGGCTGGTCGTTGGGCGTGTCGACGGGAATCATCGCAGGCTTCGCCATCGGCGTTTCAACCGGTGCGCGGTCAATCGGCATTCCCTGGGTCGCTGCCATATCCGCCATCCCCAAAATCGCGCTCCTGCCGCTCTTCATCATCTGGTTCGGGATTGGGGAAGGCTCGAAGTATGCCACGATTGCGTTTGGCGCTTTCTTCCCGACGGTCGTCAACACCTACGGCGGCGTCGACAACATCCAACGAAACCTGATCCGTATGGGGCAGAGTTTCAATCTCCGGCGCCGGACGATCATCTTCAGCATCATTCTGCCGGGAACGCTGCCCGCGATCCTATCCGCGTTCCGCATTTCGGCCTCGATCGGCATCATCCTTTTGGTCGCGGCAGAGATGGTCAGCGCCCAATATGGAATCGGCGCCTACATCATCGAACAGCAGAACCTGTTCCAACTCGATCGCCTGATGGCGGGCGTCGTTGTCCTGATGGTGATCGGGCTTTCCGTCTACGGCCTGATAGGACTGCTGGAACGCTGGTTGCTGCAATGGCGCTGAATGGTCTCGGCGCCATTGCATCCGATCAATCGGCGGGAACGTAGTAGACCGTCGCCAACGGCGGTAAGGTCAGAACGGCGGATGCCGGAAGTCCGTGGCAGTCCGTCGGCTCGACTTCGATGAACTCTCCGGATGAAACCCCGCTGCCGCCGAAGTCGGGATTGTCGGTGTTCAGGGCCTCGCGCCATGTCCCCGGGAAAGTGAAACCGATCCGGTAGTCCTTCTGGACCTCTGGAGTCAGATTGCAAACGGCGATCAACGGCTTGCCTGAACGGGATTTTGGCCACCTTACCCAGGAAAGGATGCTGCGGTCGGCATCCTGACAATCGATCCATTCGAAGCCGTTGGGATGGAAGTCCTGTTCCCACATTGCGGGCGTCGATCGATAGAGGTCGTTGAGGGTACAAACGAGATCCCGGACCCGCCGATGGAACGGATCGTCCATCAGATGCCAATCGAGCGCGCTGTCAAAGTTCCATTCCCGCTCCTGGGCGAATTCTCCGCCCATGAAAAGCAGTTTCTTCCCCGGATGTGCCCACATGAAGGCGTAATAGGCCCTGAGATTGGCGAATTTCTGCCATCGATCCCCGGACATTCGGCCGAAAAGCGATCCCTTGCCGTGCACGACCTCGTCGTGGGATAGCGGAAGTACGAAGTTTTCGTTGAACGCGTACAGCAGACCGAAGGTCAGCTGATTCTGATGCCAGCGCCGGAAAAGGGGATCTTTCATGAAGTAGCTTAGGGTGTCGTGCATCCACCCCATGTTCCATTTGAATCCGAAACCGAGCCCGCCCAGATACGTCGGGCGGGATACCATTGGCCAAGCTGTGCTTTCTTCGGCGATCGTGATGGCGCCGCGGCCCTCGGAATAGACGATTTCGTTCATCCGTTTCAGGAATGCGATCGCCTCCAGGTTTTCGTTGCCGCCGAATTGGTTGGGAACCCATTCCCCCGCGTTTCGCGAATAATCCAGATAGAGCAGCGATGCTACGGCGTCGACCCGGAGTCCATCGATGTGGAACTGTTCGATCCAATAGAGCGCGTTGGCGATCAGAAAGTTTTGAACTTCGGTCCGCCCGTGGTTGTAGATCAGGGTTCCCCAATCCTGGTGGAGTCCTTGTCGCGGATCGGCATGCTCATACAAATGGGTACCGTCGAACCATTCCAGCCCGTGGGTGTCCGTCGGGAAATGACCGGGTACCCAATCCATGATGACGCCAATCCCCGCCTGGTGGCAGGCATCGACCAGCACCTTGAAGTCTTCCGGGGTCCCGAAACGACTGGAGGGGGCGTATAACCCCATCGGCTGATAACCCCATGAGCCGTCGAAGGGATGTTCGTGAAGCGGCAGAAGTTCGATGTGGGTGAACCCCAGCTCGGCAACATAGGGGACCATCCGTTCCGCCAACTCGCGATAGTTGGGGAACCCGCTGCCTTCTCCGGACTCCCGCTGCCACGATCCTGCATGGACCTCGTAAATGGTCATTGGCCGGTCCAGATCGTGGCCGGTACGTTCCCGGTGCTCCATCCAGATGGCATCGTTCCAGGGGAAGTCTGCCAATCCGTGGACGATCGAGGCGGTTGCAGGCCTCATTTCAGCGGCAAACGCACAAGGGTCGGCCTTCAGAGGTAACACCGTCCCGTCGCGGGTCTTAATCTCGAATTTGTACAGATTTCCCGGGCCCAAATGGGGAATGAAGATTTCCCAAATGCCGCATTCGCGGCGGTTCCGCATGGGATGGACGCGGCCGTCCCAATTGTTGAACGGTCCGACGATGGAGACTCGCCGTGCATTCGGCGCCCATACCGCGAACGCAGTCCCCTGGATATCGGCGATATTGAAGATATGGGCTCCCAACTTTTCGTAGGGGCGCAAGTGCTTACCCTCGGCCAGCAAATGGCAGTCCAAGTCTCCAAGGTAGTGGCCGAAACGGTATGGGTCCTCTACGTCCCGGGTTGTTCCGCCTTCATGGATGCGCAACAGGTAGGGGAAAGGCTCGATGCGATCGTCTATCGTACCGGCGAAGAATCCTTCGTCGTGGAGCCGGGTTAGGTGCGCCACCGGGACCGCGCCGTTGCGATCCAGAACCTCGACGGCCTCGACGCCGGGAAGGAAGACCCGCACTTGAAGAGGAGAATCGGGCTTCTGCCGGTGCATGCCGAGCACCGAGAAGGGGTCGACGGCGTCGCCGGTCACCACGGCTTTAATTTGTTCGTTCGGAACGAGCGCTTTCATGCCGATCTCCTTAGTGGATCCTCGCTGACTGGTTGTCGGTCCGGATCTCAGGTTTCGTGCGGGATGTTGGGGCCTTTGCCGGTCTCCATCACGCGCATGATGCCCTGCAACGGAATGCGCAGCCAATCCGGCCGGTTTGCCGCCTCGTAGCAGATCTCGTACAAGGCCTTCTCCAGAACAAAGACTTCGATGACCCGATTTCGAATCAAGGGGTCTGCCGGCGCAACGGCTGAATCGCCGAGTGTTTCATCGTATCCCGCCATGAAAGCCCTTGCCGTACGGGCTTCCCAATCGACCGCCCACGGGATCAGGTTTTCCAGGCTTTCGGGCCGTAGCGACGCACGCTTGAACAAGGCGGACCACGCCGCATAATTGAAGGACCGCAGCATACCGGCGACATCGCGCAAGGCAGAATGCTTGCTGCGGCGTAGTTCCAGCGAGCGTGCCGGTTCACCTTCGAAATCGAGCAGGCAGAAATCGTCCTTGACGACCACGACTTGGCCAAGGTGCAAATCGCCGTGATAGCGTGTCTTGATCGCTTCGATCGGACCGTGAAGCAGGGTCGTGATCCGGCCTTTCAGATCCTTCCAGCCTTCAAGCAACGCCTCGATTTCGGTGGCGCGTTCGGCCGGGACGGTTTTGTGAGCCTTCTTCAGGGCCTTGCGGGCGGATTTCGCCTGTTGGATGATCTGTTCACGCCACTCGGCCAAGTCGGCCGCGGCGATCGGTTCGGGGGCGAACGCGGGATCCTCCGACGGGAGCGCGAAGGCCTTGTGCAATTCCGCCACCCGTTGTCCCAAGGTTCGTACCAGGGCTTCGAAATAGGCGTGGCGTTCGCTGTCTTCCTCGGCCAAGGCCTCGGCGGGCTTCAGTTCGGCCTCTTCGAGGAAGCGGTCGAGATATTCAACGAAATAGTCCCATCCGTCTCCCTGATTGCGCACGAATCCCTGGAGTATCGCGACCGCGAATGTTTCGCCGTCGGCGGTCTCGATCTCCGCATGGCCGTACACGGGCGGAACATTGCCGAATCCCGCGACGTCGGTCAGATAGCGACCGATTTCGACCTCAGGGTGAATGCCCGGCTCGAGGCGGCGATAGACCTTCAGGATCATGTCATCGCCGATCCGCATCGATGTGTTGGATTGCTCCTTGCCCAAACGGCCGGCTTCGAGTTCCGGATCGAATTGGATACCACGCCCGGCTTCGGTCGGAACAAAACGCGCGGTCCCGCCGATGACGCCGGGAGCGACATGCCCTTCCAGAATGTGTCTGGCGAAACAGCGGACGAATTCAGGGCTGGAGGTGGCGTCGCACAGAACGCCGGCTTTCGCGTTCTTGCGGATCTTTGCGATCGTCTGCGGCCACAGGGATTGGAGCGGATCTTCCTCGGCCGAATCCCAGATCTTGCCGAACGGCGCAAAATATTGCTGTTGGCGACCGTCGACGAGTTGAACGGCGTACATGCCGAGAAGCCAGGAATCGCCGTTTGAATCGATCTCGCTTCCGCCGGCCAGTTGTATCCGCTCGATCTTCGTGCCCTTCGCTCCGTACCACCGCTGGTTCGGCATGAATTCGGGAAGCGCCTGGTTTTCCAGCAGTTGACGGCCCCGTCCGGAAACGACCGATTGCCATCCCGTCGTGTCGACGATGGTCACGAACTCGGGCAACGGCTGGACCTGATCTTCGTGCCAACTGGGGGCATCGTGTTCGGCGGTCAGAAGGAACCAATAGAATCCGTATGCCGGCAGAGTGACGAAATAGGGAAGGGCGCCGATCGGCGGAAAGGCGGTGCTCCCCATCAGTTCAACGGGGACATGGCCCTGGAATTCTGACAAATCCAGTTCCACCGGTTGGGCGCCGCGGGAAAGATTGGCGACGCACAGGATGGTTTCACCCTCGAATTCACGCAGGTAGGCGAGTATCTTCCGGTTTCCTGGATAGAGGAACCGCAGGGTTCCCCGACCGAATGATCGATGGGTTTTTCGCGCCGCGATCAAACGTCGCATCCAGTTGAGTAGACTGGACGAACTGGCATTCTGGGCTTCGACGTTGACGGACTCGAACCCGTAGATCGGGTCCATCACCGGCGGCAGGAAAAGCCGCTGGGGGTCCGCTCGTGAAAACCCGCCGTTCCGGTCCGGGCTCCATTGCATCGGCGTGCGAACGCCGTCGCGGTCGCCGAGGTAAATGTTGTCGCCCATGCCGATTTCGTCACCGTAATACATGACCGGAGTGCCAGGCATGCTCATCAGCATACTGTTGAGGAGTTCGATCTTGCGCCGGTCGTTCTCCACCAGCGGCGCCAACCGGCGGCGGATGCCCAGGTTGATCCGGGCGCGGGGATCGGCCGCGTAATAGCGCCACAAGTAGTCCCGCTCCCGGTCGGTGACCATTTCCAGGGTCAGTTCGTCATGATTGCGTAGGAACACCGCCCATTGCGCCTTGGCCGGTATGTCCGGTGTCTGGCGCATGATGTCGGTGATCGGATGGCGGTCTTCCCGGGCCAGGGCCATGTACATGCGGGGCATGAGCGGAAAATGGAATGCCATGTTGCATTCGTCGCCGTCACCCTCGCCGAAATAGGGCAGGACATCCTCGGGCCATTGGTTGGCTTCGCCCAGGAGCATCCGGCCTTCAAAATGCTTGTCTATCCAGGCGCGGAGCTTTTTTATGACGGCGTGGGTTTCCGGAAGGTTCTCGTTGTTCGTTCCTTCCCGTTCCACCAGATACGGGATCGCATCCAGGCGCATGCCGTCCACGCCGGCATCCAGCCAGAACTTCATGACCCGAAGCACTTCGTCGACGACGCGGGGGTTGTCGAAATTCAGATCGGGCTGATGGGAAAAGAAGCGGTGCCAGTAGTACTGCTGCGCCACGGGATCCCACGACCAGTTCGAAACCTCGGTGTCGAGGAAGATGATCCGGGTTTCGGGGAATTTCTTGTCGTCATCGGACCAGACGTAATAGTCCCTTGCGACCGAGCCCCGCTTCGATTTGCGCGCACGTTGAAACCACGGATGCTGGTCGGATGTGTGATTGATCACGCATTCCGTGATCACCTTCAGGCCGCGACGGTGGGCTTCCCGCACGAAATGCCGAAAATCCTTGATCGTGCCGTAGGAGGGATGAACCTCCTTGTAGTCGGCGATGTCATATCCGTCGTCCCGCAGCGGGCTGGGGTAAAACGGCAGAAGCCAAATCACCGTGATTCCCAGGCTGACCAGATAATCCAGTCGTTGCGCTAGGCCCGCGAAGTCACCGACACCGTCGCCCGAGGAATCGAAGAATGCCTTGACGTGCAGTTGGTAAATGATCGCGTCCTTGTACCACAACGGGTCGTCGGATGTCGGATTGTCGGTCCGGGGCGATGATATTGCATCGGCCATCGGTCAGTTCCTTCCTGGCTTGTTCGCGGCTTTCCGTACCATCAATAGTACGGGTCCCTATAGGTAACGGATTTCCATGGCGTAATCCTGAATATGACGGCCGGGTTGTTGTTCGGGTCAAGGGTCACGGTATGGTGCCGGCCGCGCCAGAGTTTGCGGGTTCCGCTGAGGAGGTCTTCCGCGGCGAAAGTTCCGTCTTCGACGATCCCGACCCGCTCCAGCGGAAAATCCAGGCATGCGGAGTGCGTTTCAAAAGGATCCAGGTTGACGGCTACGAAGATCCGGCTGGCGCCGTCGAACGAGACTTTCGAATAGAAAAGCACGTTTTCGTCATCGGCATCATGGAACCGCAGGTTCTTAAGCTCATGCAGAGCCGGATTTTCCCGCCGGATCCGGTTCAGCGTTCGGATCAACGGCTTGATGTTGCCGGATTGCTCCCAATTGCGGACCTTGAACTGGTACTTTTCCGAGTCCAGGTATTCTTCCTTGCCGGGCAATGCGGCATTTTCACAAAGTTCAAACCCGTTGTAGATCCCGTAAACACTGGAAAGCGTCGATGCGAGCACCTCCCGGATCATGAACGCGGGGCGTCCGCCGCGCTGGAGGAAATCGGGAAGAATGTCCGGCGTGCTGGTGAAAAAATTCGGGCGCAAGTATTCCGAAGCGTCTGAACCCACCAGATCGTTCAGGTAGTCGGTCAGTTCCGGTTTCAGATTTCGCCAAGTGAAATAGGTATACGACTGGGAAAAACCGACCTTGGCGAGCATCTTGAGCATCGGCGGTCGTGTGAACGCCTCGGCGAGAAAGACCGATTCCGGATAGCGGCTCTTTACTTCGCGAATCAGCCACTCCCAAAAGGTGACCGGCTTGGTGTGGGGGTTGTCGACGCGAAACACCGTCACGCCCTGATCGCACCAGTACAGAAAGACGTCGAGGATCGCGTTCCACAGCTCCTCCCCGCGTTCGCACCAGAAATCGACGTTGACGATGTCCTGGTATTTTTTGGGCGGGTTTTCAGCGTAGCGGATCGAGCCGTCGGGTCGGAACTGGAACCATTCGGGGTGATCCCGGACCCACGGATGATCCTGGGAGCACTGGATGGCGATATCCAACGCGACCTTCATTCCGTGGTTTTCAGCGGCGGCAACCAAGCGCCGGAAATCCTCGACTGATCCCAGGTCGGGATGAATAGCCGTGTGGCCGCCTTCTCCGGAGCCGATCGCGTACGGACTGCCGGGCTCATCGGGCTGAGCCGGAAAGGTATTATTGCGCCCCTTACGGAAGCGTTCTCCGATCGGATGGATCGGCGTCAGATAGAGGATGTCGAAACCCATGTCGGCGATGTCGGGCAGGCGGGCGATGCAGTCGTCGAATGTGCCGCTGCGGTTCGGATCGCTCCCCTGGGAGCGGGGGAACATCGTGTACCAAGCCGCAAAACGGGCATGGAAGGGTTCGACGATCACTTCCAGGGGCGGTTCTGATTCGACGGCCCGCGATCTGTCCGTCCACCGGGCCATCATTCCGGCCATTTCGTTCGACAGAAAGACATCGGCCCGCGACGGATCGCTTTTCGCTTCGCCCAGGCGGACCGAAAGGCTTTTGGCCAGCATCGCATCGGCTTCCTTGCCGGCGATCGCGATACTTTCCGCCAACCGATCGAACAGGGCGCGGCCTTCGATCAATTCCAGTCCGATATCCTGCCGGGCCTCGATCTTTTTTGCCACATCCCGAGCCCAGGACTCGAAGGTATCTTCCCAGGCGACGACCGTGAATTGCCAACGGCCCAGTCGGTCAAGCGGCACGCTCGCTTCCCACCGGTCCATGCCGGCGTTGGTCAATGACATCGGGTATTCGCGCCATGCGGCGTCGGGAGACGGGCGGGCGCGAAGCACCGCCTTAATCGCGCCGTGACCTTCCTTGAAGATTTCGGCCGATAGCGACAGGTGATCGCCGATTTCTCGCTTGACGGGCCAGCGCCCGCCATCGACGGTCGGTCGAACGTCCTGAACAATGACGTGCCGGTTGAGAACGCAAGGATCGAAGGTCATGCTTCGCCTCCCTTCGGTTTCAGTCCTTGGAGGAAACGCTTCGAAAAATGCGGATCTCTCCGTCTTCGAGTGTCAGAGTGCCGTTGGTGAACTCGGCGCCGTTTTTACGGCAAGGCGTGATTTCCTCATATCCTCGGGTTGCCACCGCAAGCGGATCGTCGTCACCCGTCTCCAAAGTCCAGGGTCCGTTCCCCGGCGGGTTGATGGCCGTCAGTATCCGATGTCCGCCTTTCGGGGCCTCCCGTAGCAATCCGAGGGCGCCGGTCGGTGAATCGATGCGGTGGACGGGGCCTTCGGCGCACAGCGATTTGTTTTCAGCCTTCATCGCGTTGATCGCCGCGATTTGCCGGCTGATGTCGAACCTTGCCGGTTCCCATTGATCGGGATTGGTGTCGACGACGTGAAGCGGGTGGGTAAACCCGTACTCGTAGCCGATGGGCATCATGACGCCGCTCGAGAACGAAGCGGCGAACATGTAGTGACGGACCATCGCCGTCTCCAATTCGGAATCGGGCAATCCGAACCCGAGAAGGTCGGCGGCCAGACGCGGCGTGTCGTGGCTTTCCGGAAAGGCGACGGACGGGGCGATATGGCGAAAAGTTTCATATTGCTCGAGAAGCCAAGGCGCCCTGAAGTCCCACCACTTCGACGAATTGAACAGGTAGTTGAATCCGGCGGGGCGCAAGGCCTCGACTTCCTCGAAAAAACTGCCGACGTTCTCTGCGTAGAACTGCACGTCGGGCGTTTCGGCACGGGCCGCGGAAATGATCTCATGCCATATGTCAGCTGGGACTTTGTAGGCGGCGTCGCATCGCAGTCCCCGGATTCCGAGACCGACGTAATATCGAACCAAGTCCTTCCAGAAATCGACGAGCGCGGTCAGTGCGGGTCTTTCGGAATAGTCGAGAGCGGCAAGATCTCCCCATGTCGTGATCTTGTCGGGATCGGTCGGCGCGTCCAAATCGACGGCTCCGGGGCTGACCAGTTCGCCGTCGGCATCGCGCTTGAACCATTCCGGATGACTGTCGACGAGAAGACTGTCCTTCGACGTGTGATTGATCACCAGATCGAGCATGACGGAAAGGCCGTGCGCCCGCGCATCGGCGACGAACGCCGTGATGACCTCTTCATCCGAACGGCCGCTCTCTTCCGGACCGAGGAACCGGGCATTGAGGCGCCGATGGTCTTTGGTTGCGTACAGGCTGCCGGAAAATCCGGGGTAATGGATCGGATTCAGGAAAACCCAATTGAACCCCATGGCCGCAATGCGCGGTAAATGGGATCGCCAGCGCGAAACCGGCCCGACCAACAAGGGAAACAAGTTATAGATTCGCGGCGAATCACTGATGTTTTGCAGGTTCATATCTTGCGCTTGATCTCTGTGGGACCTCGGTTCGTCGAACCAGCCCGTGGTTCGGCGAAGCTCCATTTCCTGTTGGTCTCTCCGTTACCTTTTCCCGGACGGGCTGAGTGGATCGGCCGTTTGGCCGTCGGAGAGTTCATTCAATACATAGGCTCAAAAACCTGAATGAAAAGGCTCTCGGATCATGGAACCCTGGACTTGGCGTGTCGCTGACGGTATCCCTCGTCCTAAATTTCGTCCGAATTGATCCTTGAGGAACAGGAGGCGCATGTCGTCTCGAACGTTGGATCGCATCGCCGATGGCTTGGGTGTCTCGTGCGAATATGCCCACGCGGGTGGACACCGGGTGACGGTCTCCTCCGATACGCGACGAAAGCTTGTCGCGGCCCTCGGTTTCCAAGCGGAGAGCGAGAAAGATCTGGAAGAATCCTACGCCGCATTCGAGAGTTCCGAATGGCGACGGATGCTTCCGCACGTGGCGATCCTGCGAGAGAACGACACCCCGCGTATTCCGCTGTCGGTCCGTCAGGGTGACGAGTCGATACGCCACATTGCCGTTCGGTTCACGGAGGAGGGGGGGAGCGAGCGTACCTGGGATGTCCGGGGCGCCGATATGCCGCGCGGAGAGGTTCGTGAAATCGCCGGGACGAGTTTTGAGAGGCGGTTTCTCGATTTGCCGCAGCGACTGCCGATAGGCTATCACAGATTGTCCTTGTTGTCTGAGGACGGCGGCGAAGAGATTGAATCGTCAGTCATTGTCGCCCCGGCCCGCTGCTGGCTGACGCCTGCTCTGGCCGATCATTCCCGGGTCTGGGGCCTGTCGATCCAACTGTACGGACTTCGGTCGGACCGTAATTGGGGGATCGGCGACTTCACGGATCTGACGCGCCTTGTCGCCATCGCGCGGACGCTGGGCGCCGGCTTCGTCGGGGTCAATCCGCTGCACGCGTTGTTTTCCGAACGCCCCGACAGGTGTTCCCCGTATTCTCCGAATTCCCGACTGTTCTTGAACCCGCTGTATATCGATCCCGATGATCCGGCGGGTGTCGCCGGCGCGGAAGTTCTCCGGGAATCCCGCGATTCATCGATCGGATTGGTGGACTATGCCGCCGTGACACGGCGCAAAATGACCCGCTTCCGTGCCGTGTTCGACGCCGTTCGCGCCGGGAAAACACCTCAGGCGAGGGCGCTCTCGGAGTCGCTGGACGGTTTTGTCGGAGGGGCCGACGCGCGCACGCGCGGGTTCGCGGTTTTCGAGGCATTGCGGGAATTCAAGGCCCATAGCGGTCCGACGGGAAGTTGGTCGCCGTGGTGGCGGTGGTCCGAGGATTATCGTCGCCCCGATTCACCCGCGGTCGCGGAGTTTGCCGATCGCCACCGCGATCGGGTAGCGTTCCATCTGTTTCTCCAGTGGCTCGCGGATCGGCAGTTGAGAGCCGCCGCCGACCGGGCGCGTGCCGCGTTGCCGCTGGGCATATACGGTGACATGGCCGTCGGGTTCGATCGTGACGGTGCGGACGCGTGGATGGATCAGGACGTCGTTCCGCACGGCATATCGGTGGGGTGTCCGCCGGATCTGCGTAATCCGATGGGGCAGGACTGGGGCGTGGTTCCGTTTTCGCCCATTGCCTTGCGCCATGCGGGGTATCGGCCGTTCATCGAACTGCTGCGCGCCAACATGCGTTATTACGGCGTGCTGCGAATCGATCACGCCTTCCAGTTGCTCCGCCTATTTTGGATACCCTTGGGCGCCGGATCGAGGGAAGGCGGCTACGTCCGCTATCCCATGGAAGATCTCCTGGCCATCGTTGCACTGGAAAGCCATCGCAACCGATGCGCCGTGGTGGCGGAGGATCTGGGAACCATTCCCAGGGGATTCCGTGAGCGCATCATCGAATGGAACACCTTGTCGTTCCGGGTGCTGCATCGAGAACGCAACCCAGATAGATCCTATGCGGCGCCGTCGACCTATCCCGAAATGTCCACGGTCGCCGCCGGGACCCACGACCAGGCGACCCTGGCCGGATTCTGGCGTGGCCGCGATATCGAACAGCGCAAGAGGCATGGTCTCTATCCATCCGAGGACGCGGCGACCGAGGCGTCGCGCACGCGGCCGTTGGATCGCAAGCATCTGGTTGATGCCCTGAGCGAACATGCCGGGTTTTCGGGGGGCGCGGAAAAGGCGGATGGAACGCCGAGCGACGATCTCGTCATCGCCGTTCATCGCTTCCTCGCACGCACACCAAGTCGCATGATGGTCGTGCAACCCGACGATCTGATCGGTGAACTGGAACAAGTGAACATGCCGGCGACGGTGAATGGGCATTCGAACTGGCGGCGCATCTACGCGGTGGCCTTGGAGGAATTCGCGACCCATCCCCTGATCTCGGAAGTCGCCGAGATGTTGAGGCGGGAAGGCCGTTCTTGGAAAACAGGATCTCGCGACAACCATCGCAAAGTGGTGATGTGACGGCAGGGCTGGTACTTGATCTGGGGTCTTGAGGGATGTCGGTTCAGTTGACGGTTGCCGTTTTCGTCCTGGTCTACCTTGGCATGGCATTGGGCCGCTGGCCGGGTTTGGCGCTCGATCGGACGGGCGTCGCGGTTATCGGGGCGATTGTCTTGTTCGTTTTTGGCGGATTCAAAGGCGAACGTGTCCTTCGGGCGATCGATTTTCCGACGCTTTCGATACTGTTCTCGCTCATGGTTCTTTCGGCCCAGGTCGCCGCGAGCGGTTTTTTTGATCGGTGCGGCCAAGCCATCTCTACGACTTCGTCGTCGCCCAGGGCCGTTCTGGGAATGACCGTCGTCACAGCCGGAGCCGCCGCTTCGGTATTGACCAATGATGTCGTGGTCTGGGCGCTGACGCCGGTACTGATACGGGGGCTTCGGCATCGGGAACTCGATCCCAGGCCTTACGTTATCGCCCTTGCCTGTTCGGCCAACGCTGGATCGGCGGCAACGGTGATCGGCAATCCTCAAAACCTCTTGATCGGTCAGGTCGGAGGTCTCTCCTTTTGGACGTTTCTTGGGGTCTGCGGTGTGCCGGCGATCATTGCTCTCGGCGTGATTTACGGTGTGATTGCGGTTGTTTGGCGCAAGGAATTGAGTCGAGCATGCCGACATTCGGACGACCGCCCCGTCTCGGGTACTGGGATCGGAAAACAGTCGGCGCGAAAGGCCGTGCTCGGCTTGCTGGCAGTCATCGCCGTGTTTTCATTTGCCGGCGACCGCGCGAGTTGGACACTGGCGGTGGCGGGCGCGCTTCTTCTCAGTCGAACCATGACGACCCGGCGTATGCTCAGCATGGTCGATTGGCATCTGCTGCTTCTCTTCGGCGGTCTGTTCGTCGTCACGGGTTCCCTGTCGGAAACCGGCGTACTCACGAATTTCATGGATACGGTACGTCAATTCGGAATCGATCTTGACGGTTCCGGCTTCCTGGGCATGGTCAGCTTGTTCGGTAGCAACTCGATCGGCAACGTTCCCCTCGTCGTGCTCGTGTTGTCGGCGATCCCCGGATTGTCCGAGATCGGATTGTATTCTTTGGCGCTTTTCAGCACGCTGAGTGGCAATTTGCTGATCATCGGAAGCATCGCCAACATTATCGCGGTCGAGCGGGCGAGCCTGGAAGGCGTGAAAGTCGGGTTCTTCGAGTACGCGAGGATCGGCATTCCGGTGACCATGGCGAGTCTAATCATCTCGTACGCGTGGATGACACTGGTCGCGCCGATGGTGCTTTCCTGAACCGGCTGAATGCCGTCAGTTCGCGAAAGGCCCGTATGGCGATGGGAAGTCGGGATTCTCGAGGTCTTCCCTGCCGTGAATTTCCTGATGTTTCTTGATGTTCTGCCACAGGATCTGGGTGACGACATCCATCTGTTCGCGCGCGGTCTCGGGATCGTGATCCCGGATCGCCTCCATGACCTTGCGATGGGCGTTCGTGCTGACACGCGACAGTTCAACCGATTCAAGGGCCAGTTCGAAGGACGCGAGGAGGGCGACGCGAATGACGGCCCCGAACTGACGAAGAATCAGATTATGCGTCGAATCCAGTATCGCCAGATGGAATTCGATGTCCGCGGTGTTGTAACGGTCGCGGTCGACGGGGGTAATGTCCGCCGCGGTTTCCATTTCGATCAGCGCAGCTTCGATCCGCGCGGCCTCTTCGGGGGTGGCTTTGACGGCCGCGATTTGAACGACCTGATGTTCCAGGGCGACTCTCGCTTCCATCAGCATATCGAAAAAACCCTCTCTGTCTCCCATGCCGCGTGCCCACGAAATCATGGTGGAATCGAGGAAATTCCAGTGTTCGATGCCGCGAACCGTCGTGCCGCTGTGGGGGCGGGATTCGATCAATCCCTTGCTCGCCAGATACCGCATGGCGTCGCGTATGACCGTGCGGCTTACCCCGAATTCGGCGCACATTTGATATTCCGTCGCCAGTTTGTCACCCGGGCGAACGGTCCCCGCAAAAATGCGTAACGCCAGATCGCGCGATACGTATTCATAGAGCTTTCGCTTTTTAAGAACCATTGCAGGTTTACACTCGGTTTGGGCGTTTCATTCGGAACCCTGGTATTCGCGACGTCGTTCTGTTCGAGGTCTGATTCGCGATTTCGAAACCCCGTAATTCCCCAAATATAGAATTTATAATCTTGTATGACAAATCTATTGAATCGATTTTGCCGTCGTGCTTCTCTCATCGGGAAAATGGTTCGAATAAACATTTGGAGGAAAGAATGAAGCAATTCCTATCTTCCCTGGCCGCCGTTGCTTTCGCTGGTGCCGTCATGTTCGGTTCGGCGCAAGCGGCGGACGTCTACAATCTCAAATTCCAGTCGAGCGATAATGCCGGTCAGCAGAACTTCCTGCTGCAGAAGGAATGGGCCGAGCGCGTCGCCAAAATGTCCAACGGGCGTATCACCATCGAAGTCATGCCCGTCGGTTCCGTTGTTGCCCATAACGAGACGTTGGATGCCATCGGCGCCGGCATTCTCGATGGTCACATCACCGATCCCAGCTATTTCACCGGCAAGGACCCGGCGTTCGGTCTGTTGGGCAACCCCGTGGGCGCCTGGGGCGATCCCAACGAACTGTTCCTGTTCATCGAATTCGGCGGTGGCATGGAGTTATTCCAGGAACTCGAAGCTCCGTACGGCGTTCACTTCATCGGCGCGTCCGCGACCGGATTGGAAGCGTTCGTCTCCAAAAAGCCGCTTGAAGGCGTCGCCGACCTCAAGGGTCTGAAACTGCGCGCGCCGGAAGGTCTGGTTCAGGCCGTGTTCGCCGCCGCGGGTGCCGCGCCGGTGAATCTGCCGTCGTCGGAAGTTTTCACCGCGCTGGACAAGGGCGTGATCGATGCCGCCGACTACACCGTGTTTTCCACCAACCAACAGCAGGGCCTGAACGACATCGCGCCGCATCCGGTTTATCCGGGCTTCCATTCGCTGCCGGTGACCGAAGTGTCCATGAACAAGGCGAAGTGGGACTCGATGAGCCCGGATCTTCAGGAAATTCTGACGGTTTCGGTTCGCGATTTCGCGCGACAGATCACGTCGAAACTGAAACTTCTCGACTTGGCCGCCGTTGCAAAGGCGAAGGCGGATCCGAAGATCACCGTTCATGATTGGTCGAGCGCCGAACGCAACAAGTTCCGCGGCTTCGCGGTTTCCCAGTGGGAAAAGTTCTCCCAGGGTTCCGAAAACGCGAAGAAGGTTTACACGGTCCTCGTCAAGTTCCTGAAAGACAACGCGATGCTCGACTAGAAGAAAGTGCGGGGCACGGCCATTCGGTCGTGCCCCTCTTTCTTTTTGGCAACCTCCCGGGCAACCGGTGCACCCGGATTTGAAAATCGAGATCTGTTCAGGAACGTGAAAGGGTCATTGCGATGACCGAGGAATCGCACATTGACATTCCAGGCGAGGAAGAACCGGTCGTGCATATGACCGTTCTGGATCGCCTGATCGCGAATATCGGCAAGATATTCAGTTTTCTTTTTCTTTTCAGCGGCGTGGTCATCGTTTTCGAGGTCGTCGCCCGTTACGTATTCGGATCTCCGACCATTTGGGGGCACGAAACGACGACATTGCTGTGCGCGTTGTGTTTCGCGTTCGGCGGCAGTTATTGCTTGGCCAAGGACAGCCATATTCGCATCGTCGTCGTTTACGACAAGGTTCCTCCGCGAGTTCGCCGATATCTCGAAATCTTCAATACCGCCGTCGGCCTTGCCTGGGGGGGATTTCTGGTTTGGGCGGGATGGACGTTGGTCAAAAAATCCTGGTTCACGCCTCAGGGCGCCTTGCACCTGGAAACGACCGGCAGCGCCTGGAACCCGCCGTTTCCCGCATGGATCAAGCTGTTTCTGTTCGTCATGCTGATCGTCATGACGATCCAGTTTCTGCTTAAACTTATTCATCAGCTGAGGCTTCGTTAAATGTTTGATCTTTCCGCATTGGGAATCGAATACGGCAGCCTCCTGATGCTGGGGTTGTTGGTGGCGTTGCTGGTCACCGGCATGCCGCTTGCTTTCGTGACCGGACTGGTGGCGCTGGTCTTTACCCTGGGATGGTTCGGGCCGACTGCCATCCCCCTGATTACCAGCCGCATTTACAGCTTCATCACCAGCTACGTGTTCATCGCGGTGCCGATGTTCGTGCTGATGGCCGCGATCCTCGATCAATCCGGCATTGCCCGGGATCTCTTCAACGCGATGCGGCTCGTCGCCGGGCGTCTGCGCGGCGGCGTCGCCATCCAGACGCTCGTCGTGGCTCTGTTTCTGGCGGCGATGTCCGGTATCATCGGTGGCGAAACGGTCCTGCTCGGGCTGCTGGCGCTGCCGCAGATGCTGCGCCTCGGTTACAACCGGGATCTGGCGATCGGCACCGTGTGTGCGGGCGGTGCGCTCGGCACCATGATGCCGCCGTCGATCGTTTTGATCATCTACGGCCTGATGGCGAACGTTTCGATCGGCGACCTGTTCACGTCGTCGTTCGTTCCGGCGGTGATGTTGTGCCTCTTTTACATCGTCTACGTTCTTACCCGGTGCTACCTGAATCCGGATCTGGCCCCCCTCGCTCCCGAGCAGGAGCAAGAAGTTCCCCTTGGCGAAAAATTGTTGGCGTTGAAAAGCGTTGTTCTGCCGGTATTGGTCGCGTTTTCGGTGCTCGGCAGCATTTATCTCGGCGTCGCCTCGGTGACCGAAGCCTCGGGGCTCGGCGTGGTCGGCATCCTGCTCAGCACGATGATTCGCGGCGAGTTGACCTGGGAACTGGTTCGGAAGAGCGTCTGGCGCACCATGGAAACGTGCGGGATGATTATCTGGATCGGTATCGGCGCCAGCGTCCTGGTCGGCGTGTACAACCTGATGGGCGGTCACCGGTTCGTGGAGCACGCCATTCTGAACCTGGGCGGCGGCGCGCCGCTGGCCGTGCTGTTGATCATGATGGTCATTCTTTTCGTGCTTGGCATGTTTCTGGACTGGGTGGGGGTCGCCATGCTGACGATGCCGATCTTCGTGCCGATCGTGGTCAAGCTGGGATATGACCCGGTATGGTTCGGCGTTTTGTTCTGCATGAACATGCAGGTGTCGTTCCTGTCGCCGCCGTTCGGACCTTCGGCGTTCTACCTCAAGAGCGTCGCGCCACCGTCGATCACGCTCAATATGATCTTCAAGGCCTTGTTGCCGTTTATCGCCATGCAGGTCCTGGCGGTTGGCCTGCTGATCGCGTTCCCGCAACTTGCCTTGTGGTGGCGAGGATAAACACATGAAGATCTCGGCGATCGAGACCCTCCGCCTGGAGGAATTCGACAATGTCGTTTGGGTCCTCGTGCATACCGACGAAGGTCTGACGGGGCTGGGGGAAACCTTCTTCGGCCCCCGCGCGGTGGAAGCGTTCCTGCATGAAACCGCAGCGCCGATTCTGATCGGCCAGGACCCGCTCCGGATCGAATTCCTCCACCGAAAAATGCAGACCTATTGCGGATGGCGCGGTTCGGGGGTGGAGATCCGGGGTCTGTCGGCCACCGATATCGCGTTGTGGGATCTGTGGGGAAAGGCGACCAACCAGCCCGTCTATCAGTTGTTGGGGGGACGTCATCGCGACTGGGTTCGCACCTACAACACCTGCGCCGGATATCGCTATATCCGCACCAACCGGGGGCAGGGGTCGCACAACTGGGGCACCGGCGGCAACCAGGGACCCTACGAGGACCTGGATGCCTTTCTGAACCATGCCGACGAGTTGGCCCTAAGCCTGCTGGGCCAGGGAATCACGGCCATGAAGATCTGGCCGCTCGATCCCTATGCGGAATCCTCCGGCGGGCTTTATATTTCGGCGCCCGATCTGCGACGGGGGCTGGAGCCGTTCAAAAAAATCCGCGACGCGGTCGGCGACAAGATGGACGTCATGCTCGAATGCCACTCGCTGTGGAACGTCCCAGCCGCCGTGCAAATCGCCCGCGCGTTGGAGGAATACGATCCCTTCTGGATGGAGGACCCGACCCGCGCCGACAGCATGGAAGCCCTGGCGGAGTTTCGCTCTCAGGTGAACGTGCGGGTCACCGCCAGCGAAACGATTACGGGCCGGTGGGGGTTCCGGGATCTGATGGAAGCAGGCGGTGTCGATGTCGTGATGCTCGATCTCGGATGGGTCGGCGGCTTGACCGAAGCCAAGGCGGTGGCATCCATGGCGGAGTCCTATCACCTGCCGGTCGCACCTCATGACTGTACCGGGCCCGTCGTTTATACGGCGTCGACCCATATGTCGGTCCATGCGCCCAACGCCCTGGTTCAGGAAAGCGTTCGCGCTTTTTACACCGGCTGGTACAAAGAGGTGGCGACCGCCTTGCCGATCGTGGAAAACGGCCAGGTTCGCCCACCCGAAGGTCCCGGTCTCGGGATGGAACTGTTGCCGGATATCCGTAAGCGCCCGGACGCCGTCGTGCGGACGACGACCGCCGCCGACATTTAGGCACGCGTTTTCATGCGCGGCGTCGCTTGCCGCACAACGTGGTGATGCCGCCGCCGGTTGGAGGAATCCATGAGCGAAAAGAAGAAGACCTACCGTTCCACCGCGTGGTTTGGGTCGCCGACCAAGGACAATTTCATTCATCGCAGCTGGATGAAGAACCGGGGGCATCCCGACGACGAGTTCGACGGCCGGCCGGTGATCGGGATTTGCAATACGTTTTCCGATCTCAATCCGTGCCACATTCACTTCCGCGATCTGGTCGATTTCGTGAAGCGCGGAGTCTACGAGGCGGGTGGATTTCCGGTCGAATTTCCGGTGTGCTCGCTGAGTGAATCGAACCTGCGCCCCACCGCCATGCTGTTTCGCAATCTCGTCAGCATGGACGTCGAGGAAATGATCCGTGGCAATCCCATCGACGGCGTGGTCTTGATGGTGGGGTGCGACAAATCCACGCCGGCGGCCTTGATGGGAGCGGCAAGCTGCGACATTCCCGCTATCGTCGTTTCGGCCGGGCCGATGCTGAATGGCAAATACAAAGGCAAGGATATCGGTTCCGGAACCGACGTCTGGCGTTTCAGCGAGGATGTGCGCGCCGGCCGAATGAGCATGGACGATTTTCTGAAGGCCGAACGCGGCATGAGCCGTTCCGCCGGAACCTGCATGACCATGGGCACGGCATCCACCATGGCGTCGATGTGCGAGGCGCTCGGCGTCGGATTGCCGCACAACGCGGCCACGCCGGGTGCGGAATCGGGGCGCACCCTGATCGCGCAACTGGCGGGTCGGCGCATCGTCGGCATGGTCACCGAGGATTTGAAGCTATCCAAAATCCTGACCAAACCGGCATTCGAGAACGCGATTCGGGTGAACGCGGCGATCGGCGGGTCCACCAACGCGGTTCTCCATCTGCAGGCGATCGCGGGTCGGATCGGTGTCGACCTTTCGTTGGACGATTGGAACCGGCTGGGTCACGACGTTCCCACCATCGTCGACTTGATGCCGTCGGGCAAATACCTGATGGAAGATTTTCATTACGCGGGCGGCGTGCCGGCGGTCATGCGGATGCTGGGAGAGAAGGGGCTTCTGCATCGCGACGCGATCACCGCTACCGGCCAGTCGGCCTGGGAGAACGTCAAGGACGCGAAGGTTCACGACGACGATGTCATCCGCCCCTTCGACAATCCGTTGACCCCCAACGGCGGCATCGCCGGATTGACCGGGAATCTCGCACCCCTGGGGGCCGTGTTGAAGCCGTCGGCGGCCTCTCCGGAACTGATGGTGCATCGCGGTCGCGCGGTCGTCTTCAGCGATATCGAGGATTACCATGCGCGGATCGACGACCCTGATCTGGATGTGGATGAAACCTGCGTGCTGGTGCTCCAGAACTGCGGACCCAAGGGCTATCCCGGCATGGCGGAAGTCGGCAACATGGGATTGCCGGCAAAGGTCCTGAAGAAGGGTGTAACCGACATGGTCCGTGTCTCCGACGCACGCATGAGCGGCACCGCCTACGGCACCGTGGTGTTGCACGTCGCGCCCGAGGCGGCGGCGGGCGGTCCTCTGGCATTGGTGCGCGACGGCGACATGATCGAACTCGACGTGCCCGGTCGGCGTCTTCACCTCGACGTCGATGCGGCGGAGTTGGAACGCCGCCGAGCCGTTTGGGCAGCGCCGGAACCGGCCATGCCGAGCGGCTACCAACGTCTTTACGTCGAGCATGTGACGCAGGCCGATAAGGGCTGCGACATGGACTTTCTGGTCGGTTGCCGGGGCGCGAACATTCCGCGTCCGTCGCATTGAAGGAACGGATAGCGATGCCCAGGGACTACCAGGACGATTTGGAACTTTTCGCGTTGATGAAACGGGAACTGTTCACGGCCGTCGTCGGCGACGTGATGGACAAGATGGGGTTCCTGAGACAATTCCTGCCGCCGGAAATCGGACCGTTGCGCGACGACATGGTTCTGACGGGACGCGCGATGACCGTCCTCGAGGCGGATGTTTTCGTGGAAAACATCGAAGGAACGGCGGGGCCGCTTTCATCCAAGTCGTTCGGTTTGATGCTTGAAGCCTTGGACGACCTGAAGCCGGGAGAAATCTATGTCGCGACCGGCGCTTCGCCCCGTTACGCCTTGTGGGGAGAGTTGATGTCCACGAGGGCGCGGCACCTGGGATCCAACGGCGCCCTGGTCAACGGTTTCGCCCGGGATATCCCCGGCATACTTGCACTCGATTTCCCGACCTTCTGCACGGGCAAGTATGCGCAGGATCAGGGGCCGCGCGGCAAGGTCATCGATTTTCGGGTGCCGGTGGAAATCGGTGGTATCCGGATTCAGCCGGGTACCCTGCTGTTCGGGGATCAGGAAGGCGTTCTAACGATTCCCCGCGAAGCGGAAGAAGAAATCATAACGAAATCCCTCGAAAAGGCGCGGGGCGAAAAACGCGTTGCCACCGCCATTCGGGACGGCATGAGCGCGGTCGAAGCCTTCAAAACCTATGGGATCATGTAGCGCATGCGTTGTCGCCCGCGGTGTGGGAATGGAAGCGTTGAAACGCCTCCATTCCCTGAACACCCGGCAAGAAGATTTACGAAGCCGCATGAATGGGGCCAGGGCCCTTGCCCTTGCCGTGACCCTTGCCTTGGGCGAGGTACAGGTCGACGAGGGCCGCGCCGAGCGTGAGCGTCCCGCAGACGAGACTGTTCAATACGGCTGTTTTCGTGTCCGCGAAGCCCGCAAGCCAAGGCATGGCAATCACCCAGGCACCGAGTACTGCGATCGTCCAGGTTTTCCAGGACGCAAACGTTCGCACGGCCATTCCGGCGATGACGATCAAGGCCGCGCCGGTGGCCACCGTCGTCAGTGTTTTTGCCAGTTCGCCGTTGTAGTGAAGAAAACCGGGCGCGAAGAAAAGCCAAATGCCGATTGTCAGCGCCACGATCGCGCGTCTGTTCGCCGGCGTCGCGACATTTTCTGTAGACATGATGCACCTAGAAGGAAAGCCCGGTAGTACATGTCGCCGTGGGCCGAGGACCATGGGAGCCGGGTCTTCAAAATTTATCGCAACGCTACGGCCGCGCAAGGCCCGGAACAGGTTAAGGCGTTGAAAAATTTTGTCTTTAAAGTTCGAATTTTTAATTGGATCGATGATTGAAGGCAGACAAGGCAATGCGTCAATGACACGCGGGAAGCGCGGGTGAAGCCATGTACAACCGTATAACCGCTCTTGCCGTTTCGATCGGCCGGGAGAGTTTCGAGCTTTTCGTCGAATTGCTCAAGGTCATGGTCCCGGTCATGATTGCCGTTCGCGTCGCCGTACAGTTCGGCGTTCTGGAATATGTCAGCGCGGCATTCGAACCCCTGATGACGCTGGTCGGGTTGCCGCGCGAGATGGGGATCGTATGGGCAACCGGCCTTTTCGTCAGCACCTACGGCGCCGTCGCCGCCTTCATCGAATTGTTGCCGACAACCGATCTGACGGTGGCGCAGGCGAGCGTTCTGGGCGGGATGTTACTCATCGCGCACGGATTGCCGATGGAACAGGGGATCGTTCGCCGGGCGGGAGCCGGAATCGTTGCGACTTCCGTATTGAGAATCGCGGGCGCCTTGCTTTACGGCTGGCTTCTCAGAGTTGCCTACGACGCTTTGGGCTATTTACAGGAGCCGCTCAGCCTGACTTGGCTGCCCGAAACCCAATCGGATCCGGGATGGCTCGAATGGATATGGAATTCCGCGATATCCCTCGCGATCTTCTTCGGAATCATACTCGTCCTTATCGTGTTCTTGAAAATACTCGATGCTGTTGGTGTTACCCGCTTGTTGACCGAACAATTGTCACCTTTCCTGCGGATCATGGGTATCGACGGCGAGGCCACGACCTTGACAATGATCGGCGTACTTCTTGGGATCGGGTTCGGGGGCAGTCTGATCCTGAGGGAAAGCAAAAGCGGTCGGCTTGCCCCGCGAACGGTCTTCCTCGCGATCGTTCTCATGGGATTTTGCCATGGTCTGATCGAAGACACGTTGGTATTCATGGCCATCGGTACCGACGTGACGGCTTCCCTGATCGGCAGGATCCTGTTTTCGGTTTTGGTCATGATGGTGATAAGCCGGATCGTCGCGGCCGTTCCCGACCGGATTTTCTTTCGATTTCTGTTTAGCCGGTCCGTGGCTGAAGCAGCGGCGAGAACCCGGTCGAACCGGGTCCAGGCCGAATAATAAAAAAATATTTTCCGAGTGATCCAATCGGAAATTGGGACCGTAAGAAGGGGTGTTCAGAACGAACGCTTCACGCGGCCGCTTTATCAATTCGCATTTGGATGCTCAGGAAACGAAGGAAAGACCCATGACGTTCAATCGCTCCACCATCGCGCTGATGACCGCCGCCGTCGTCTCTCTTGGAATATCGGCTCCCGCGAAAGCCAACACGGTCGTCGAAACCGCAGTCAAGGCGGGCTCGTTCAATACGCTCGTCGCCGCTCTCCAGGCCGCGGGACTCGCCGAAACGCTTAACGGGTCCGGTCCGTTTACGGTTTTCGCGCCCACCGATGACGCGTTCGCCAAACTGCCTGCGGGAACCGTCGAATCGCTTCTGAAACCGGAAAACAGGCAAAAACTGGTCTCCATTTTGACCTACCACGTGCTGTCCGGGCGCGTCATGGCCGACGACATCGCCGGGAAAAAGACATCCGCCGCGACCGTGAACGGGGCGTCGGTCAACATCGACGCGTCCTACGGCGAGGTGAAGGTCAATGGCGCCAAGGTCGTCGCGTCCGATGTGATGGCGACCAACGGAGTCATACACATGATCGATACGGTTATTCTCCCGCCGCAGTGACCGGCAATGCGTTAACTGCCATCCCCCGTCGACTGGCCCCGATATGTCGGGGCCTTCTTTTTTGGTCGGGAAGGTCAATATGACCCCGGGTGGGGTGATCCGCCCGCTTTGTTTCCGCGTATCAAGAAACGGGAACGACGTCGGGCTGCTTCGGTCGTTCCACCCGAACCGGAGTAGGAGACGGCCAGGTTGCGACGACAATGCGAGATTCGGTGAACGGGGAAGCGGAACAAATCGACGTGGGTGCTTCGAGTGCAAACGCGCTTTTGGACGATTTACTGCGCGCGGTCGCCGAAACCCGCGA
Source organism: Rhodospirillales bacterium (assembly GCA_963675465.2). Lineage (GTDB taxonomy): Bacteria > Pseudomonadota > Alphaproteobacteria > Rhodospirillales > Shumkoniaceae > JAHDSF01. The sequence continues at coordinate 816,799 of CAXXVY010000016.1, read as the reverse complement.
CAGAGATGCTTTCGCGTCGCTGTTCGCTCATTACGCGCCGCGAATCAAGTCCTACCTGATTCGATTGGGCGCGAAACCGGAAGAGGCGGAAGAAGGAAGCCAGGAAACAATGCTGACTGTGTGGAAAAAGGCATCGCTCTTTGATCCATCCAAGTCATCCGCGGGTACCTGGATTTTTACGATCGCCCGCAATCATCGGATCGACGCGCACCGACGCGTTAAACGACCCGAATTCGATCCAGAGGATCCGGCATTCGTTCGGGAGTCCGACCCGGCTCCGGATCGGGAATTGTTGAAGCGCCAAGCTTCGGAGCGGATTCGATCCATTGTCGCCGATCTACCGAGGGAACAGTCGGACGTGATTGCTCTTTCGTTTTTCGAAGATAAACCGCACGGTGCAATCGCGATGGAATTGGGAATTCCCTTGGGGACGGTCAAATCCCGTTTGCGTTTGGCATTTTCGCGCATCCGCGGGGCGATGGGGAACGAAACATGGTGATCCGTTACCACCCTGAAGGGGAAATATTGGCGCGGTATGCCGCCGGAACTCTGGGCGAGTCCGCGTCCGTTCTCGTCGCTACCCATTTGGCCTTGTGCCCGTGTTGCCGCGAGGACGTCGAGCACATGGAGGCACTCGGGGGAACGCTTCTGGAGGACTTGGTTCCGACATCGTTGGCACCCTCTGCCCTGGCCTCGGCGTTAGCACGCCTTGACGACGAGGAATCGCCGGATGCCGTTTCTCACCGCGCTTCCCTGCCTTTGGATGAGGGGGCCCGGAATTTGCCGGAACCCTTGCGCGGTTTTTTGGGGGGAAGGCTCGATACGCTGCCTTGGCGGCGACTTGGCCCCGGCGTTTTTCAGCATGTCGTCCGGCCGGATACCGATGGTGCCAAGACTCGTTTGATCCGGGTTGCTCCAGGCAAGGCGATGCCTCGCCATGGCCACACTGGCACGGAACTCACTCTCGTCTTGAGCGGAGCCTTTTTTGACGGTAGCGAACGATTCGCCCGCGGCGATGTCGAACACGCGGATTCAGATGTCGTTCATAGACCGCTTATCGATCGCGGCAGCGATTGTATTTGCTTTCTGGTTACCGACGCGCCTCTTCGTTTTTCATCTTTTTTCGGCCGATTGGCGCAGCGCGTTTCAGGTTTTTAGCCGCGGCCGGTTTGAATTCCCGGCCTAAGGATGATCCGGCGCTGGCATTCGGTCATAGCGGCGTTGTTCCGGAATGAACAGCCGGACCGTTGTTCCGATACCGGGTCGGCTTTCGATGGTCAGGTGGCCGCCGTGACGTTCCGCAATCTTTTTCGCCAATGGTAGCCCCAACCCGGTTCCCGGATATTTTCGTGTCATTGGATTATCGATTTGCGTGAAGGGTTCCAAAACCTTCGGAATATCGGCGGACTTGATCCCGATACCGCTGTCGATGACCGCAATTTCCACGCCGCCATTCGATTTCGGGGACGTGATGTCGACCGAAACGGAGCCGCCGGTCGGCGTGAACTTCACTGCGTTCGACAGAACGTTCGCGAACATCTGCCGGAGCAACCGGGCATCGCCCTTGATGACGAAATTCGGGTTGACCGGCGGCGCGTTGAGCTGGACACCGTTTTCGATGGCCCGAGGTTGGACCATTCGCAGGCATTCCTCTATAGCCGGGCGCAATTCGATGAAGTCGTCCTTGAGGGCAACCGAGCCGGCTTCGATCTTGGATAGATCCAGGATCGTATTGATCGTGTCCAGAAGTCCCTGACCGCTTCTTTGTATGGCTTGGGCGTATTCCTCGTACCGCGGGTCGCCCAGCGGCCCGAATGTCTTACGGGCCATCATATCCGCGAAACCGATGACGGCGTTCAAGGGCGTCCTCAGTTCGTGGCTCATCGTGGTCAGAAATTCGCTTTTTGCCCGGTTGGCCGATTCCGCCTCTGCACGGGCGATCTTCAATTGCCGTTCGTTTTCGCGGCGGCGAGAGTTGTCGCGGCCCATGGCGTAGATCCGGCCCTCATGGGCGATGGCGCTCCAGCTAATCCAACGAAAACCGCCTTCCTTGCAGGTCATGCGGTTCTCGAACTCGTGTATGCTTCCCTTTTCAAACAGTTCGGCGATGACGGCCAAGCTGGCTACATGGTCGTCGGGGTGAATGATCTCTTGGATCGGCGCACCAACAAGGTCGGCGGTCGGCCATCCCAGTGTCGCGGTGAATGCGGGATTGACACGTTCGAAGCGCCCGTCCGCGGTGGCTATACACAAAAGATCAGCCGAGACGTCGAACAGGCTGTCCCGATCCCGCTCGGCCCTGAGGCGCTCCGTGATGTCATGTACGACGCAGAACAAAATAGACTTGTCATTGTATTCGATGGGCGTCGAATGGACCTCCACATCGCGCAAGGTTCCATTGGCGCATCGATGGCGGGAGTACAAGGGCTCGGAATCGCCCGACGGCTTCATGACGGTCTCGATCAGATGGACGGCGGGATAGTCCGGCGCGACCTTGAATATCGACAGTCGCCGCAGCCTTTCGATCGAATATCCGTAGAAGTCCGCAGCGGCTTGGTTCGCATCGACGATCGTTCCCTGGAAGGGGTCGATCATCATCTGAACGACACCGATTTCTTGAAATCGTCGCCGGTAGTCCGTTTCGCTGCGCCGCAGACGGTGCTCCGATTCCTCCATAAAAACGAGAATGATTCCAATTGCGAGAATTAACGGGAATATGGAACTCAGCATAAATCCCCAAGGCGCGAATTCCTCGATCGGTCGCAGGAAGGGGAAATCAGCCTTGTGCAAGCCCCAAAGAATGAAGGCCGTGCCGACGATGTGGCGTGACGGAATCGCCCGTGACGAGTGTCGAAGGAACATCACGCCGGCAACAATGAAAATCGCGCACTGCAGGAAAAAAAGCGGCGCGTTGGCGGTGAAGAATCCCAGATCCAGCCGCGAACCGATACTCGACCAAAGCGCGACGGCGACGCCGGTCGCCAGCCAAGGCCAACGAGGGAACCTGTCCAGAAAATATAAACAGGTTGCCGCGAGCATAAGCAGCACCATGGCCATGTCCAGCCATCGCAGCAGATCCGGCAGAATGGAAACGCGTTGCGCGAACGTCACGTCGACAAGGACAAAACCGCCCCTTACGACGTATATCGACCACGCCAAAGTCCAAAGACCGAGCGCCCGTTCCTTTTTCTGGTACCAAAGATGAAAATTGACAGCCGCAACGATGCAATTGCCGAGCAGGGAAGCAATGGTCGAAGGAACAAGCCAATCATGCATCGGCGGAAAACCAGAGGCCTGCGCTCGGAATGAAGGGGATATCGTTACCTTGTTGCCCGAACCGATTCATTTCGGGACGGTCCCCTTCGCGCGGATGTCCGAACCGCGTTGGCGACGACGACTTCCCGGCACCTCAAAACACTCCAGGGTAAAAGGCGGAAAGAGTCGTCGTAATCGCGGTGCGATCGCCATCTCTTCGTTTTCGTGCCATGAAGTCCGTTAGAGCCCCGTCTCTCGCTTGTCTTCGCGGCACCGAGAGAAATCCGGTCGACGCCAACGAGTTCAACAAATGACGATAAAACTGGTCAAGGCGAGCAGATTTCTGCGGTACCGAGCGCGCCGCCGCGGCCGTCGTGACGACGGCATTTCCGATTTCGCGCGTTGGATGTTCAGGTAACGTCTTCGAATTCGTTTTTTGACCGCTCTCGGCCCGATTTCGCGTCCTGCGCATCCCACAACGCGTCCGTAATAAACCGTCCCTTGGAGACGGGGCGAGTGCTGGGGCCGAAGTGGAGAATGTCTGACCACGCCCTTTCGATCCGCCGCAGATTCAGGCAGAGATCGGACAGTTCGTCTTCCGATATATCGTGTTCCCCCAACATATCCGAATGGTGCTGGTCGAGTTCACGAATCTGAGGCACAAGATCCTGCGCCTTTTTCGTGAGAGAAACGCGGCAGGCACGCTTGTCGTGATCGTCGCGTGACTGATCCAGGTAACCGTAATCGACGAGTTTTCGGATGCTGTAGAACATATTGGGTCCAAGATAATGACCGCGATCGATTAGATCGCGCACCAAAACCTCGCCGTCGCCGATGTTTGCGAGAACAAGCGCCTGAGCGGCGTTGATGTCGCGGACGCCCAGTCGCGAAAGCTCGGCGCGGATAACGTCGAGGTATCGGCGATGAAGGCGCTCGATAAGCAACGTCATTTCAACGTAATGCTTGGTCATGGCTTACGCTCCACCGTCTCCTTCTTACCCCCTCCCCTCGAAGTTGCCGCTTATGCGGCATTAGAGTTATCGGGTTCAATAACCCTATATGCGAATTATGTGAACATCGCGCAAGAGGCCAACGTCGAGTTCCGTATCTTTACTGAATATTATACTACAGTTGTTACCAATGAAAGGCCCGTCTCGCAATTATTCTGCGAAACGGCGAAAAGTCGTTTATACTATTGAACTTATCGTAGAAAGCTGGAGTAGGCATTCGTGACCAGGGGCTCCGAATCGAGGCGGCTGCGATTATGGGCGGTGGCTCTTTGCTGCGCCGTTTTGTCCGGATGCATAACCGATCTTGACGGTTTGCGCCCGGACGAAACCGATGCCCGATTGACCAAGGCGGGTGACAACGCGGCGAAACGCGGCGATCTCGCAACCGCTGCCGCTTTGTATCAACAGGCTCATGCCGCCAAACCCAGTGAGACCGTCGCGCTGAAGTCTTTGGCTTCGACGCTTTACAAGCTCGAATCCTTCAGGGAATCCGCCGATTCGTGGCGTGCCGCCATTGCATTGAACGCCGAGGATGCCGATGCATGGACCGGTTTGGGACGCTCGGAATTGGCGTTGGCGCGAATCGGTGAGGCGAAGTCCGCGTTTTCCAAGTCGTTAGCCGTCCGTCCGAACGATGCACGGACTCTCATGTCGGCGGGGGTGGCTCTGGATCTATCGGGCGAACATTCCGAAGCCCAGTCCCGATATCGGGAAGCGCTGGCTCTCAGCCCGGGCGATCTCGCGACGCAGAACAACCTGGCACTTTCCTATGCTTTTGCTGGCGATCTCGGACAAGCGATGACCCTTCTGCAACAAATCACCAACCGCGCCGACGCGGGGCCCCGCAATCGTGCCAATTATGCGCTGGTGCTGATCCTGGACAATCAACTGGATGCGGCGGAATCGGTGCTTTTGGCCGACAATGTCAAGGAAGAGGTCGATCGCTGGATCCGGGCGTTCGAAGCCCTGTTGCCGTTGACCGGTGCCGATCTCGCGCGCGCCGTGTTCAACTTGGATCGCAATATCGGTACGCCGCCTGCGTAGAACACGACTGTGGTATGGAGTAATGGCGAACTAAAAGGAAGCGCCGCTCATGCCGTCCATGGTCCGTAATGCGGCTGGAACCAGGAGGACGACGAACAAGGCCGGGAGAATAAACAGAATCATCGGGACGGTCAGGGTGGCGGGAAGCCGCGCGGCCTTGTCTTCGGCCTTGAGCATGCGTTCGTTCCGATATTCGTTGGAAAGGATACGAAGGCTCTGTGCCAGGGGTGTTCCATATTTCTCGGACTGCAGAAGCGTGTTCACGACGCTTCGGATTTGCGGCAAGGCGGTGCGTGCGGTGAGGTTTTCCAGAGCTTGTCGGCGATTTGGAAGGAATCCCAACTCCAAGGACGTAAGAAGAAGTTCGTCGGCGAGTTCCGGATTCGCCTGACCGATTTCGTTGGCAACGCGATTGAGAGCGGCATCCAGGCTTAGGCCCGCTTCCGCGCACACGACCATCAGATCCAAAGTGTCCGGAAGCGCCAGAACAAGCTGTTTGTGGCGTTTCTGGATCGCGTTCCTGATGAAAATATCGGGTGCGAGCATGCCAAGCAGGACGGCGCCCATTGGAATTGCAAACTTGAGGGCAGCGGTTTCGATTTCGGGCTGAACGACGAAAATCCATCCCGCCGCGAGGAGACCGAAAGCCATGGGCAGACAGAGCTTCGCGAACAAATAGGTGATCACGGCATCTTTTGTGCGGATACCCGCCTGGGCAAGTCGCCCCGTCACCTGATCGGCATGGCGGCTTTTCATTAAATTCAAGCGCTGCACGACACGGTTCATGAAACTCATGGCCTTCAGGGATCGTTCCTGGCGGCGGCGCGGGCCTAATGCCTGTTCCTGTATCTGGTTGCGGCGCGTTTTCAACTGCTGGATGCGACCTGCCATGGGGTCGCGCTGCAACAACGCGTTCCATAGGGCAAAGACGGCAAAAAACACCGCAATCGACGCCATGAGTACCACAACGTCGCCGAGGTCCCAGCCTTGGGGAAGGGGCAAGAGGTTCTGAATGTTCATATTTCGAACCGTATCATTTTGTACATCGTGAACATGGCGGTCGCGATCAACAAGAGACCGACGCCGAGGGCGAGAATTCCCCTGGGGTCCGTGAACAGGACCAGGGCGTATCCTGGGTTGATCGTATAGATGATCCCAAAGAGTACGAACGGGAGCGAACCAAGAATGTAGGCGCTGGCCCGTGCCTCGGACGACATCGCTTTGATCTTGAGGCGCATCTGCCTGCGTCTGCGGATGATGTCGGCGAGGTTTGACAGGGTTTCGGCAAGGTTTCCGCCGGTTTCCCGCTGAATTGCCAGAGTGATCACAAGAAACTTGAACTCGGGCGCGGCGATTCGTTTGGTGGCTGCCCAAAAAGCTTCTTCCAATGACTGCCCAAACCGAACGGAATCCACGACACGCCGAAATTCGGTTCCGATCGGGTCGGGCATTTCCCGGGAAATGGTCGAAACGGTTTCGAGAACGGGGAGACCGGATCGCAGCCCCCTGACCATGAGTTCAATGGCCTCCGCGAAGGACGCGATGAACCGTCCCGCCCGGCGCTTGATCAGAACGCCGGTGACGAAATGCGGAACATAGAGGCCCAAGGCGACGGCGAGAAGCGCGGCGACCGGCCAGGGAAAGCGCAATGGAAGTGCCAGAACGGCGAATATGAGCAGGATACACCCGAGGATAAATGTGCCGTAGCGACCGAGAGGAATTTCCCGTCCTGTTTGGGCCAGCCGTTCCTTCAGGGCACTTTGGCGAGGCAACCATCCCGCAACGAGGCGACCTAGTGTCGAACCGCCCGCGTTCGGATCGCGCTTGACCTGAACCTGGGCGCCAGCAACGTTTTTTACTCGTGATCCGATCGCCCGCTGCCGGACGCCGTCGACCCGACGCAGGCGGGCTCGCCGCCGCGAAGCTGCTTCCAACGTCACTGCGACGATAACGATGGCGAAGGTCGTTCCGATTCCCGAGAATATGATCAAATCGGCTAGCGGCATGAGTCTTTCCCTACTTCATCGCGTCCATGAGCGCACGATCGAGACCGAAGTAGCGTGCACGATCGAAGAACGCCGGTCGTACGCCCGCGCTTTCGAATTTTCCGACGAGGCGACCATCCGAATCCTCGCCTTCGTAATTGTAGGCAAACAGATCCTGGGTCGTGACGACTTCGCCCTCCATGCCGACGACTTCCGTGATACGCGTGATGCGGCGCATGCCGTCTCGCATGCGGGCGATTTGAACGACCAGGTTGATCGCGTTGGCGATCTGGGTTCTCACGGCTTCGTTTGGGAGCTTGACGCCGGCCATCGCGACCATGTTCTCGAGCCGGGTCAGGGCTTCGCGTGGCGTGTTGGCGTGAATGGTGCACATCGAACCGTCATGACCCGTGTTCATCGCCTGGAGCATGTCAAGCGCTTCGGATCCCCGGATTTCGCCGAGGATGATCCGATCGGGCCGCATTCGCAGCGTGTTCTTGACGAGTTCGCGCATGGTGATTTCGCCCTGGCCTTCCAGGCTCGGAGGGCGGGTTTCCAGGCGAACGACATGAGGCTGCTGAAGCTGCAATTCCGCAGCGTCCTCGATGGTACAAATACGTTCACCAGGATCGATCATGCGGGACATTGCGTTCAAAAGGGTTGTCTTTCCGGAACCGGTGCCGCCGGAAATCAGGATGTTGAGTTTACATCGCGACGCGATCTTGAGAACGATCCCCATCTCCGGAGAGACGTTTCCCTGGCGCTCCATGGTTTCGAGCGTGATTTTTTTCTTGGAGAATTTTCGAATGGAGATGCTGGGACCGTCGATAGCCAAAGGTGGAATGATGATGTTGACGCGCGAACCGTCCTCGAGTCGGGCGTCGACCAGGGGGGTGGACTCATCGACGCGGCGTCCGATTCGCGACACGATTCGGGTCGCGATATTCATGACATGGGCGTTGTCGCGAAACGCGATATCCGTAAGTTCCAGCTTGCCCTTGCGTTCGACGTACACCTGCTTGGGACCGTTGACCATGATATCGGTAACGAGATCGTCGGCAAGCAGGGGTTCCAGGGGGCCGAGGCCCAGCATGTCGTCGAGAAGGATCACCGATAGGTCGCGTTGTTCGCGGAGGTTCAGGCGGAGTTTGGTTTCGCCCAGGATTTCCGCGATGATTTCGCCGACTTGCTGGGCAAGATGCTCGCGCGGCAGTTCAAGTGCCTTGGCCATGTCGATGCGATCGAGCAGAAGCGGTTGAACGACACGTTTCGCTTCCTCGATGCTGGCGCGGTTGACGGAGCGCGAAAGGATCGTATTCACGGCATCGAGCGCGTGAAGTCTTGCCGAGTCGGGAGGCGGCGAGGGAGAGTCCGGGGTGACGGGAATATCGAGTTGGGACCGGTTGTCGATTTCGACCGAAACGCCGTCGGATACCTTTGGTTCGGTGGAGATCGGAAGCGGCGAGACGCGGAGCGCGGTTGTCGTATCCGCCACAGACTTCATGGCGGGCGCCTCCGATTGGGAGGTCTCGTTCGGGACAAGTTGAATGTTCGACCGACGACCGAACATTATTTTTTATTTCCCTTGAGCATTCGTTTCCACAGCGGGGCCGAAGCGGGGGGAGCCACTCCGAGAAGGTGATCGGTCGCCGTTCGAAGCACTTCGGCCGCCTTGCTTTTGGGAGCAGCCTCGATCAGGGTTCGCGCCTTATTTGAACCCTTGGCGAAAGCCTTCGCGTCGTGTGGGATCAAAATATCGATCGGTCGTTCCAATCCCCGTTCGAAATCCGCACGGTCCAAGGCTCCGGATCTCGGGTTGGCATATTCATTGACCAGTACAAAGGTTTTTGCCCCGGGTGCTTTTTCCTCGGCGAGGGCGAGCAGGCGAAGCGAATCGCGCAAGGCATGCAGCGTCATGTCAACGACGACACCAACCGATGTGGCGGCGCCCAGGACATCGGCGTAGATCGGAACCAGGGAGCGTGGCAAATCGATCACGACCGCGTCGAAACGCTGCTGGAGGGAACTCAATAGGACATCATAGGATTTTATGCCGTTGAATGCCGGTCGGCTCAAGTCCTCTTCGGCCGACAGAAGATAAAGATGATCCGTCGCTCGAATCATCGCCCTTTGGATGAACAGTTCGTCAATTCGGGCCGGGTCTTCGAGGATTTCACGGAACCCGTGTTCCGGTTCAAGATCGAGGGCGAGGGCGGCGCTTCCAAAGTGCAGGTCCATGTCCACGAAGGCCACGCGCTGGTTGCGTTCCTGGGCGGCGATCCATGCGCAATTGAGGGCGATACTGCTCGACCCGACACCACCTCTCGCCCCCATCAACACGGTGATCGGCGACGGTGCTTTATCCTCGGCGGGTTTGCGCTCCGCGGTTCGAAGCCGTTCAAGCGCTTCGGCGAACGCGGGTTCCGAAATCGGTTTGACCAGATAATCGCGCACGCCCATGCCTGTCAGCGATCGATAGACAGCGACATCGTTGACGTCGCCGATGACGATCACCTTGGTTCCGGAGTCGCAGACGTCGGCTAGGCTGTTTACCGCGGCGATCGGATTTTCGGCCCCCGAGACGTCGATGACGAGAATGCCGGGTGTCGGAATGCCGACCAGAGATTCGCGCGCATCATCAACCATTCCCTCGAAGACACGATCCGCTGGCAGGTCCAGGCGGCGTGCCGCGTCGGCCAGGGTGGCCCGCGTGACCGAATCGGTGGTGAAACCGATGAACGGATCGCGCTTGGCTACCATCAGTTGCTTCCTCCGCTGTTTCCGCTTTCACCAGTACCTGCTGCGTTAGCGACCGCATCAAGACTGTCGGTAATAAGCGGTTTGGTCTCGCCCAGGCGATAGCGCTGGATTGCGAGGCTGCCGTATTCTCCGTCCATCGAACCGATGTTCCGTCCGCGCGCGAGATCCGATGGCCGAGCGACCATGAGGCCCAAGTTTATGGCGGTGGCGCACCCATGATTGCTGAAATGACGGTTCGTTCCGTCGTCGGACGGTGAACCGGACCAGTCCGGGCAGTTCGGGAGCCGCACCAAAGTCCGATGAACGACGACGCGGACGGTATCGAAGCTCTCGGGTTCGGCCCCCGAGCCGCCGGACGCCACGGTAATCCGAAGGTCATACGGGGCCAGATGCTTGTAGATCTCGGCAATTCTATCGGAAACGGCGTCGTCTCGTCCCACCAGAACGATCGCGTCTTGGCGGGAAACCGTGTTGCGGACTAGGAACTGATCGAGCGTCCGTTTCTCGCCGTCGCGTATGTTTTGCTCCCCTGGACCGAACCGGATGTCGTGGGATAGTCGAACGGCGATCGGTTCGACAGTCGGCACTGTCTCTTCCGCGATCCGGTATCGCTCGTCGTCGTTGAAAACCTTTGCGCCGCACCCAGACAGGCTGCCGACGATTGTCAGGGCGATCAACCAAGCGGAACAACGCATTTTGATCCTCCCTCAATTCAACTGAAAGCCGATGGGACCGAGAATCGAGCGGCCGCCGGCTTGAACCGTTTCGCGGATAACTGGTTTGGGCGCCTCTTTCTGGACTTGGCTGCGCAGAAAGCGATCGGCGTCGCTGGGAGGCCGGAACCCATCGGTTGGTAGGGCGATTTCGCGCGCGGACACCGGTTCGACGACATAGGGCGTGACGACGATGACCAGTTCGCTTTCCTCGCGACGGAAATGGTCGGAGCGGAACAAGGCGCCGAGAATCGGAATTTCGGCCATTCCCGGAAAGCGGGAAATGTCCTGGCTGATATCGTTGCGCAAAAGTCCGGCGATGGCGAAGCTTTGGCCGCTGGCCAGTTCGACGGTCGTTTCGGCGCGTCGGGTCGTGAGCGCCGGGATCTGGAAGTTGTTCAATGTCACGGAATTTGTCGTTGAAAGTTGGCTTACTTCCGGGCGGACATGCAGATTGACCCGATCGGCGCCGAGGATCGTCGGGGTGAAGGCGAGCGAGACGCCGAACTTCTTGAATTCGACGGTGACTCGATTGTTGCTGTCCGGCACCAGGATGGGAAACTCTCCGCCTGCCAGAAAACTGGCGGTTTCCCCGGACATCGCGGTCAGATTCGGTTCGGCCAGAACTTTGACGAGCCCCTCTTCTTCCAGGGCATCAATGAGCGCGTTGCCCGACACGCCGTGGATGTTGCCGCCGAGGCTGAGAGCCTGCGTCGTCAAACTGCTCGTCAGCGGATTTGTCATGGTCAGGCCGAAGGTGGCGCTCCGGAACGTGTCTGAAATGTTCCAGTTGAAGCCGATCTGCTTTTGAATTTCGCGTGAAATTTCGGCGATGCGGACACGCAGATTGACTTGCATCGGCGCGACGATCTCGAGCCGGTTGATCACCGCCTTGGGATCGCCGGCTGTTCGTTCGGCAAGAACCCGCACATTTTCGGCGGAACTGGAAGTCGATACCCTGCCGGTGAGGACCACGCTGCCTTCGACCGCACGCGCCCTGATACCCGACCCGGGATGCAGGTCGTCGATGGTCTTCTGCAGCCGCCCGATATCGGCCATCACGCGGACGTCGATGTTGGCGATGACGCGTTCGCGGTCATCGACGGCGAAGACCGTCGTCGAACCGATACCCTTCGCGGTGACGTAAACCAGGGTAGCTGATTTCACGTGAATATCGACGATTTCGGGATTGGCCACGAAGACGGTCTCAGCGGGGGTCGGAAGCCGCAGAAGCCGTCCGGAATTGAGAGGGATCGATACGGTTTCTCCGGCCGCTTCGATGATTTCGACCGGTCGCTTGGCCGCCTGTGCTGGAATCACGCAGGACCAGGCGACGAGGAGAGGCAGCAATAGGGATAGTGATTTTCGGGCCATCGGGTGCACTCTCTTCAAAACGACGAGATGGCGGCATCGCTGCCCTTGAGAACCGTTACGGTCTTTTTGTGTTTTCCCGCGGCCTTGTGGGTCAAGAGTTGGTTGGTGGCCAAAACTTCCTGGTCGACGGTCAGGTCCGTGGCCCGGCGGGGTGGTATCTTGTTGTCCGCGTTTTTGTCTTCTTCGGTCACGGCCAAGCTGCGCAAACTCAGGGACAGGGATCCCATGTCCAAGGCGAGGGCGACTTTCTCGCTTTCTTCCGGTTTGACTTCCAGCGTGACGTTCTTGACGACGGTTGCCTCTCCTTCGGCCTTTTCGACGATCTGGTCGATCGCCAGAACCCGAATGCCTTCCAGGATGGTTTTGGTCGCGTGGCGGGTGTTGCTCGCGCCCTCGTCTCCCCTGTCACTGAAGCGCACCGTCAGGAGAAGATCGACGAGGTCGCCGGGAAAGATGAACCCCGATATTCCCGTGGTCGCATTGACGGGAACGGAAACGGCTCGGAAGCCGGGCGTGAGAACGGCGGCGAGAAACCCTCGCTCGCCCGGATGAACAAGAATTGAATCGGTGATCGGCTGCCCCTTGACGATGGCTCCGCGTGCCACGGCTCCGGCGAGTTTTTCGATCAGGGTCTTCGCTTCGTCTTCCGATTCGGATCGGCCGCTGCGAACGATGTAATCTTCGTTGATGCCGTCATCGGGCCACGCCTGCCATTTGAGGGCTTCCTTGCGCACGAACGAACCGGCGGACAATGCTTCGGCGGCGACGAGAACCACGACGCTCGGTTTGGTATCTTGAATTTCCACGACCTGGGCCACCGAGGCGGTGGTTCGCTGCGCCTTCACCCAGTCACGCGCGAACAGGGCGGTCGCGGCGGCGCACCCGATGGCGAGAACGATGAGGATGATGGTGCGAAACGTCATGATGTCCTCGGATTAATAGGTTGATGCCGCGAGGCGGCAAGCGACGAAAATGCCCCCGGCGGAGATGGCAAGGCCGTAGGGCAGCGTCACACCGAGCAAGGTCTCCCGCATACGCGAAAACTTGTTGCCGTCAAGGGTCAGGGCGAGGCTGAATCGGTAGCCCGACACCATGAAAAGGGCCATGGCAGCACCGATGACCGCCATTACCAAGACGAAATCCGCCAACCGGTCGGCGCCGGCCCAAAGAGCGCACGCCGTCATCAGCTTGACGTCGCCGCCACCCATCCACCGCAACGCGAAGAAGACCGCACCACAAGCGAACACGCCACCCGCCACGATCAGGCCGTTCGCGACGTCGATGGGCGTCGGCGAAAAGAGAACGTGAAGCGGATAAATCAACAAAAGGATCAGGCTGAAGACGTTGGGTATGCGAAACGACCGGATATCCGAGATGGCCGCCATAATAAGGACCGATATCAGAACGGCAATCAAGGCTCTGTCAAAAAAAACGGTCTCTAACATGGGAAGGTTCCTATGCGTTTTTGGAGACCCCCAGTCCCGGACTCAAGACACAATGTTTTTTTATTGGGGGGTGGGGGTGGGCTCCGTCGGTCCACGGAGCTCCGTCCCCCTTCCCAGCTAACGCGGATATCGGCGTTGGGACTTCAATTGGCGCCGATAGCCGTCGACAGTTTGCTGGCGACCTCGCCGAAGAGCCCTGTTAGCGTCGTACCCAAGGTTGTGAGAGCGCCGATCGCGACGACCGACACCAAACCGGCGATCAGTCCGTATTCGATGGCCGTGGCACCGGATTCGTCACGAAGGAAGGATTTGATGAAGGTCATAACCGTAGTCTCCTCGAACAACGTTGTGGGACAGGGAACTTGTCATCCAAAAGCCTCTCATTGAGCGCCAGTTAAGTCAAAATAATAATATGTAATTTGTTTATGTTCATATTTGCCGATAAATGAATGCGCATTAAATAAAATTTTAAATAGATTTATTACTAATTCCCGTATGTATTTCTGATTCTGAATACGGTGGCATGGGCACTACAATGTGTCATGGAAAATTGTCTGAAATTCCTGGGAAGTGGTGCCATGTGGTGTCGACTTGTGCGGCTTGGAAAACGGGTGTCCGAATGGATGCTCTGCCTCGTTCATGAAAACCGCGGCGGCGTGATCGTCTTGTTGGTCGTAGCCGCGGCGCCCTTGGTCATGGTGATGGGGATCGGCGTTGATACCGCGCGTGGCTACATGGTGCGTTCGCGTCTGTCGTCGGCATTGGACGCCGCCGGCTTGGCGGGGGGGCGGGTATTTTTTCTGCCGACGCGGGATGCGGACATCCGAATGTATTTCGACGCGAATTTTCCGCCGGGCTTCATGGATGCGACCGTAAATGGTCCCAACATCGTCGCCGATCCGGACAATGAGCATCTGTTCCTGAACGCCTCCGCGACGGTTCCTACAACGTTCATGCGGTTGGGCGGGATCGACACGATCACGGTCTATGCGGAGGCGGAAATCGAGCGACAGATGACGGCGCTTGATATCGTCCTGGCCATCGACGTGTCGGGTTCGATGGGAAGTAGCGCCGCGGGGGGCGGAACACGGATCGCCGCTGCACGAACTGCAGCCAACGAACTGATCAATATTCTTTTCGGCAGCAGCGAAACCAAGGAACGGCTCAAAATCGGGCTGGTTCCCTGGAATGCCAAGGTGCGTATTACGATCGACGGCACCGCATTCGACAGTGGGGCGACGACGACATCCGCAGTTTCCGCATTCGTCAATCCGGTGACCAGCGCGGCCCAAAGCGAAGTCTACTACGCAAACAACTCCCCGGTGCCGCTCCTGAGCCCTCCGCCATCAAGCTGGAAGGGGTGCGTATTCAACCGGTATATTTTCGACGGCGTTACGGACAACGACGCCGATGTCCTGGAGGTTCCGACCTCTGTCGGCGGCAAGGATTGGCCGGCTTGGGAACCGATCGGTCCCGAAGGCGAACCTGTCGACGGGTACGCGAAATGCTCGATGGCCATCGATGGCAACGAATGCACGCCGTGTCCCAACTATGGCATTACGCCGCTTCAAAACTCGAAAACGGCGATCACCACCGCGGTCAACGCGTTGCTGACGCCCAACGGAAATACGAATATCCCAGGCGGACTCGGCTGGGCGTGGCGCGTATTGACTCATGCCGCGCCGTTTACCGAAGCCGACGCAGAGGATCCGGAGATCCGCAGGACCCACGCCATCGTATTGCTGACCGATGGTGAAAACTACGGCGGATCGGGTGACGGATACAAAGGCGTCTTTGGCGTGGGAACCGTCGCGCAGACCGGTATGAACGCTCGTCTTCGCGATCTTGCCGCGAACATCAAAAAGAATGACATCGTGATCTATACGATCCAATTCGCCAATGCGGGCGGCACTCTGCAAGCCTTGATGAAGGAAGTCGCCAGCGGTCCGGAAGCGCCCTACTACTACTACGCGCCGGACGCCGACGCCTTGACGCAGGTGTTCCGGGAAGTGGCCAACCACGTGGCGGAATTGCGACTGTCCCGATAGTCCCTCTCGATCGCTTCCGAAGGCCGTCCCGTCAAGCAGGGGCGGCCTTTTTTGTGCGGAAAATGAAAGCCGCCCGTCAATCGCATCACCACATGACGGTGACGCGAAGTTCGCGTGTTGCCGAAAAGGGGATTTGCAAGTGATATATCAGAGATATTGAGATGGTTTTGCATCGATGGTAAAGTCGTGAACGCCGTAAACCGGCCCCGCGCCATGATGTCGCGGGGCGTGCGGGAGGAGGAATTTCAATGACCGGCAAAATCGCGATCTATTGGCCTGGAGATTATCGTCAGCGTCCGAACGAGACGGCTCTGCCGTTTATCGAAGCGGCGACGGTTCAGTTGGAAAAGGCTTTGGATCGTTTGGGCAGGAGGCACTATCGAATCGACGGTTATCTGACGAAACCGAACGAGGCGATCTCGAAGCTCGGGCCGATCGACGATCCCTTGATCGGGACCTACGTGCATTGGGTCTACGGTCAGAACACGACCGAAGGCGTGGTCGGAAAAGACAACCCCCTTCTGCTGGCGAGTAATTTCTCGGGGACATGGCCGGGACTCGTCGGTTTGTTGAACACGGCGGCGTGCCTAGAGGCGATGGGGCGTAAGTTCAGCCGGGTCTGGACCGATTCCGAGGACTGGACCACGGATTCGGCGTTCATGGATCGGCTGGACGAATGGTGCACGACGGGAAGGATCGCCTATTCCGAGGACGGAATCCGCTACCATGCGCCGATTTCGGCGGAGGCCGCGGCGATCGCCTCGCGGGTGGCATCCGAAATCCGGCGTCGGCGCGTGATGACGCTGATGCTGGGCGATACGTCGATGGGCATGATCAACGGCTACTTCGGTCCCCGTCTCCTGTCGAAAATCGGTTTTTCGGAGATGAAGGTCGATCAGGCGTGGCTCATTGATCGCGGGCGTTTCATCGCGCCGGAACGACTCGAGGATGCCTACCGCTTCGTGGTCGACAAGGGCGTCACCTTCCATTACGGCGCCGAGGGAGCCGAGGATTTCGACGCTGCGGCAACGAAGGAGCAGTTGCGCGACTATCTGACCGTTCTGGATCTCGTTCACGAGTTCGAGGCGGATTGTATTGGATGGCAATACCAACTGGGTCTGATCGGTCTTCGTCCGCCATCGGATTTCGCCGAAGGCCTGCTCAACAGCGCCTGCCGGCCGGAAACCAACGGCGAACCGATCATCGATTCGACCGAGGCCGACCAGGGCAACGTGGTGCCGATGGAGATGATGAAGCGCCTGTTGAAGGCAAAAGGCCTTCATCCGGCGGTGATGTTCCACGATGTCCGTTGGGGCGGAGCGGTGGACGGACGTTTCATCTGGGTTCTGCTCAATTCCGGATCCTGCGGTGCCTACGCGTTCAACCACGATCCGGACAGCCTGAAGGGCGTCCATTCCTATCGCCAGACCAAGCAGTATTTCCCGATCCCGGGCGGAACGTTCTCCGGCGAAAGCCTGCCGGGCGCGGTTACCTGGTCGCGCGCCTACATTAGGGACGACGTTTTGTGGATGGATATCGGCCGGGGCGAGGTGGTCAAACTGCCCGATGCCCAGCGCGACGCGTTCTGGAACGGAACAACGCCGGAATGGCCATTGATGACGGCGGATCTGGGCATGAGTCGAGAGACGCTGATGGCGCATTACATGTCGAACCACGTGGCGGTCGCGTATGGCGACGTATTCGGCGAAATGGTCGCATTGAGCCAGGAGTTGGGGTTCAAGGTGCGTATCCTTGGCGATGGGTGAGGTGCCGGCAGTCGCTTGGCCATTCCATGAGGTGATTTGACCGACGATGGGAAGATCGTGACCATGTGATCATTTTTTGCTGGGCAATGATATTGCGCGGCGCGACAGTCGATGATCATCACTTACGCGAACACGACAGGGGTGTGGCGTATGGCGGAATCGACGGTTCAACGGTGGGAAGATGTCATCCCGGGATGGCGGGGGCCGGATTACCGGCCGCTTGCCATTGAATACGATCCTTCGGTCGCGGCCGGACCGGTGGCCGGCGCGATTATTTCGTCGGTCGAGTCGGTGGATTGGGATGGCGACGGCGGGCGCGATCTGTTGGTTTCCAGCTGGGACGCCTGTTACGAAGGCGTCGTTCGGCTTTTCCTGGACACCGGGACAACGACCGACGGCACGCCGAAATTCGTTAGTGGTCCGATCGTCGGCGGAGTTTCAGGCTACGCCCATGCGGTTGTCGAAAATGGCGAAATCGGCCTCTTGACCACGTCGCGACTGCGCCCGACTCTACACCTTTTCCGAAATCAGGGGGCACGGGGAACGCCCCGATTCGCGGAGCCGATCGAAATTTTGCTCGATGCGGCGTGGCTACACGAAGGGGAGCTTCTTCATCGCGCCATCTATGCCGATATCGATGGCGACGGTACGGCGGAACTCATTGTCGGGACCGACTATTGGGGTGACTATTGGCCCGATGGGATCGAGTGGTTCCAGGCGGAATATAACCCCTACACGCCCGAAGGCCGATGGCGAGGCGGTCCTCTGCGCGGTCACCTTTATGTCTTTCGCAACAAGGGAACGCGGCTGGAGCCGAACTTCGAAAAGGGAGAACCTCTCTACGCGGGTGATCGGCCGATCGAGGTTTACGGCATGGCGGCGCCCGCCTTCGCCGATTTTAGTGGCGATGGCCACCTCGATCTCATCTGTGGCGATTTTCTCGATCGCCTCCATTTCTATCCGGGCTTCGGCAACGGCCGGTTCGGACCTGGGCAGTATGTTCGCGACTCGCGGGGGGGCGAGCTCGTTCTGCCGCACTGCGTCCATTTTCCTTTCCCGGTCTCTTGGAGCGGGCTTTCCGATCTGCTTGTGGCAGCAGAGGATGGTGGCGTCTCGTTTCTGCGCGATAGTGGAAGGCTGAGCGACGGTATTCCTGCGTTTGCCGATCCGGTGTCGCTGGAAGCGGCAAAGGCGCCGATACATGCCGGCATCGTGCCGGTCCCTGCCGCGGCCGACTGGACCGGCAACGGTACGTCGGACCTAGTGGTCGGAAACAGCGCGGGCGCACTGCTGTTTTTGCCGAATCTCGGGGAGAGCGGTTCTCCCCGATTCGGTCGGGAAGAACTTCTGAACGCCGGTGGTCGGCCTATCAACATCCGGGCCGGGTCTCCCGGATCGCTGCAGGGACCGGCCGAAACCAAGTTCGGCTACACCTGTCCCGTCGCCGTGGATTGGGATGGCGATGGAATTCCGGATCTTTTGACGAGTTCGGTTCACGGTGATCATCTGTTACTGCGCTGCATTCGGCGCGGCGACCCGCCTGAATTCGCGGCGCCGGTTCCCTTGACCTATCAAGGCAAGCCTTTACGTACCGTGTGGCGGGTGCGCCCCGCCGTGGTCGACTGGTTGGGTGACGGTTCGCTGTCCTACGTGTGTCTGGATGAAAACGGCGTTTTGGCTTCCTACCGTCGGGAGACGGATACGGTCCTGACCGACAAGCGATTCCTGTGCTTCGAGGACGACTTGCCAATTCGTTTCACGGAAGATTTCGGCGGTGGCCTGGGCCGGATAAAACTCTGCCTGTGCGATTGGGCGGGTGAAGGGCGCTACGACCTGATCGTCGGTACGCACAGCCGGGCTTCGGTTCCTCCGCGATCGGGCGGGGCGCCACGCCATACAACCGGGCAGGCCGCAGTGCTTATGTTGCGGAATGTGGGCAACAACGAAGCGCCCGAATTTGCCTGTCCGAAGCCGTTTTGCTTCCGAGGAGAACCGATTCAACTGGGTATGCATGCCTGCGCGCCGGAAACCGTCGATTGGCGGAATCGTGGCCTGCCGGACCTGATTGTCGGTGCAGAGGACGGAAGTCTTTTGTGGTTCAAACGCGAGGATTTGTCGTGGTGAAACCGGGCACCGGCTGGGAGCCGCGATGAGAGGCATGCGTGAACACGTCGTCGTGGTGACCGGCTCCGCGCGGGGTATCGGGAAGGCCATCGCGATGCGTCTTGCGGCGGAAGGTGCCGCCGTGGTCGTCAATTCGCAGTCCGAGGGCGGTGCCGAATCCCTGGCGCGGGACTTGCGGAACCAGGGCCATCGCGCCATCGGCGTGAGTGGGGACGTCTCCGAACCGACCGATGTCGATCGGATCTTTGCCGTCTGCCGGGGCGAATTCGGGGAGTGCTCGTTGCTCGTGAACAACGCCGGATTCGAACGCAGGGTGGCGTTCGATGCCATGACGCTCGACGACTGGGATCGGATGATCGCCGTTCATTTGCGTGGAACGTTTTTATGTTGCCGGGCGGCGATCGGCGGCATGCTCGGGATGGGAGAAGGCGTGATCGTGAACATCGTATCGCGTCAGGGCCAAACCGGTGGCATCGAGATCGCCCATTACGCTGCGGCCAAGGCCGGGATCGTCGGTTTGACGAAATCCCTGGCGCGGGAGTTCAGCCGCCGCGGCATTCGGGTCAATGCCGTGGCGCCGGGGCCGATCAACACGGATATGGCCGATGGTTTCGTGGGCGACTGGCGCCGGAAACGCATGGCGGACCTGCCCTTGGGCATCTTCGGCGAGCCCGAGGATGTCGCCGAAACCGTGATGTTTCTGGCGTCATCGAGCGGTCGGCTCTATGTCGGACAGACGTTGTGTCCCAACAGCGGAGGATTGATGCTGGGTTAGGAAAGGATGAAGTTCGAATCATAACGCGGGGCCCATGAACGGCCTCAATCAGGAGAGGAGAGTGCCATGAGAAGACGTGATTTCATGCTGTATTCGGGGCGGTCCGCACTAGGGCTCGCAGCTTTGTCGGCGATCGGCGTTCCCGGGGGCGCTTTTGCCCAGACTCCGATCTGGTTCAACACGCCTTTCCACGGCGGCGATGCCAAGGCGATGGAGATCATCGTCAAGAAATTCAATGAAGACCAGAAGGATATGCGGATCGATCTGACCCAGGGCGGTTGGACCGAATACTACGCGCAGCTTTACAACGCCGTCGTTGCCGGCGTGGCCCCGAACATCGGCATCTGCCATGATTTCCGCTTCCTCAGCACGGCGCCGGCCCTGTACCCGTTGGCCGATACGCCGATCGGGAATGTCCTGGAGATGCTGAAATTGTCGACGGATGATTTCGTACCGCCGGCGTGGGATCTGGCTCGGGTCGATGACGTCCAGTACGGCATTCCGTTGGATCAGAGCATGATCGGTTTTTATTACAATCGCGCGATTTTCCGCGATGCCGGTCTCGACCCCGACAACCCGCCGAGTACGCGTGAAGCGTTTGAAAGCGCCTGCGAGGCGATCAAGAAGATTGGCAAGATCCCGTTCCATCCCGTGCTTTCCGGGGCACCGCGTTGGATCCGACGCGCCTGGTACATGCTGCATTGGGGGGGCGACGGACAATTGATCGAAAACGATCAGGCGGCCTTCAACACGCCGCACGGTCTCGATGCCCTTCAATACCTCGTGGACATGGTGCAGAAGCGCGGATGGAACAATCCGGGCACCGATGCCAACAAGCAGTTCCTCGCCGGTGAGTTGGGTATGTGTTACAACGGCACGTGGTTCTATCTGACCGTGGCCGAAAGCGGCATCGATTACGGCAGCGGCGTCATGCCCACGTTCTACAAACGCCCGACTGCCTGGGGTTCGACCCACAATCTGGTCCTGCCCAAGCAGCCGTCGGGCAAGGCGAACGAGGATCGACTGCGGACGGCGGCCAATGCCATCCGCCTGATTTCCGACAATACCTACCTTTGGGGTCAATACGGCGGACACGTGCCGACCCGCAAGGCAGCCCAGGAAGACGAACGCCTTCTGTCCTCCGATACCTGGAACAAGACCCTCAAGAACTTCGTCAAGATGTCGCGCGAAGGCGTTTTCCAGATTGAGCCTCACCATCCCAAGATCGTCGAGGTCGATGCCGCGATCGAGCCTTTCATCCAGCAGGCCTACAACGGCACGTTGTCGCCGAAGGACGCCTTGGACAAGGCCGAAAAGGCAGTCAACGATGTCCTCAAGGGCTGATCGAAATGAGACGACCCCCGCGGCATCCCGCCGCGGGGGGATCCTTCGGCCGACACCGGACTGGCTGGTTCCGTCCCGGTGGCCCGTGCGTTATCGCGATTGGGCGGCCGGCATTCTGTTCATCCTTCCGTTTGCGGTTCTTTGGCTCGTGTTCATGATTCTGCCCATCCTGTACGGCTTCTTCATCAGCCTGCACGATTGGAATCCCCTCTTGGGGTCGAAGTTCATCGGATTCGGCAATTACACCAAGTTGTTCGCGACGGAACGGTTCCGCGGCGATTTCGGAACCACGATGCTGTATTCGGTGCTGGTCATCCCGATGATTCTGGGTTTCGGGCTGCTGTTCGCGACCATGTTGCATCGAGTTCGCATTCGGGGCCGGGCGCTCCTGGAGTCGATTTTTTTTCTGCCCTACCTTCTCAACGTTTCCATTATCAGCATCCTTTGGACATTCCTGCTCGATCCCGATCTCGGGATCATCAACTACTACCTCCGGGCGATCGGATTCGATCCGCCGACGGTCCTGAACGACCGCTACTGGGTACTTCCCGGTATCGCGTTCGTTACCGCGTGGTGGCTTTCGGGGTATCGCATGGTCGTCTTCAGCGCGGGCCTGCGCTCGATCCCGGAAACGCTCTACGAGGCGGCGGCCCTGGATGGTGCCGGTCCGTTCCAGCGCTTTCGTTTGATCACCTTGCCTCTGCTCAAGCCCAGCCTGTTGTTCGCCGCCGTCATCACGCTGGTCGGCGGCATGCGCACCTTCGGCCAGGTCATCCTGATGACCAACGGCGGGCCGGGGACCAGTTCCGAGGTGCTGGCCCTGTACATGTACCGGCTGGCGTTCGAGTTCCTGCGTTTCGGTGAGGCTGCGGCGGTCGGATTCATTTTGTTCGCGGTGATTTTTGTCGGCAGTCTCGGATTGTTCCGTCTGCTCGGCATGGGATCGGAATTGAGATGAACGCGCGCGGACGCCTTGGAACCGGTTTGAAATACGCGTTTTATTACGGCTTCGCGTTCATCTGGTTCGTTCCCGTATTGTGGATGACCAGTAGTGCGTTCAAACCGAAAAACGAAATCATCTCTTTCACGCCGCAATGGTTTCCCTCCGTCGTTACGCTGGAAAACCTGCGCGCCTTTCTCGCCGACCATGATTTCCTGCTTTGGATGGGCAACTCGGCAATTGTCGCCACCGGCGCGACCGCCGTAACCCTGGTGACCGCCACGCTGGCGGCCTACGCCTTTTCGCGGATCAACTGGCCGGGCCGCGACGTCGTGTTCGTGGTTTTCCTGACGGCGATGTTCATTCCCTGGGAAATCAATGCGATTCCCTTGTTTTTCATCGCCAAGGACCTCGGCTTGCTGAATACATTCCAGGGCGTCTTCTTGCCGATATCTGCCATGCCGATCAGCATGTTCCTATTGCGGCAATTCTTCGTCACCATCCCGGCGGAACTGGAAGACGCGGCGCGCATCGACGGATGCGGTCATCTGGGCATTTTGCGCTACGTGATCGTTCCGGTGTCGGGGCCGGCGTTCGCGGCCCTGGCGATATTCATCTTCATTTTCTCTTGGAACGAATTCTTCTGGTCGCTGATCGCCCTGCGCCAGTCGGATCTGCTGACGCTGCCGATCGGCATCAAAACCCTGGTCGCGGCCGACAATATTCAATACGACACGCTTATGGCGGGGTCGTTCCTGGCTTCGCTGCCGTCGCTGGTCGTTTTCGCGATCCTGCGTCGACAGATCATCTCCGGCATTTCCATGGTCGGGATCGGCAAATAGCCGATCATCGGCGACGCAGGGTTCCAATGCCGAGAGTGGCGAGAAAGAGAAGGAACGTGGCCAAGACGATGGACGGACCGGCAGGCGTATCGAGATACGCCGAACCGGAAAGGCCGAGAACCACCGCTGCGGCCCCAATGAACGCGGCTGCGGTGGCCATGGTTTCGGGCGCGCGGACCAGACCGCGCGCGGCCGCGGCCGGGATGACCAGCATGGCGGTGATCAGCAGGATGCCGACGATCTTGATCGCAAAGGCGACGACGACCGCGATCAGGATCATGAAGGCGAGTTCCATGCGGAAAACGCGGACGCCCTCGGCGGCGGCGATCTCCGGATTGACCGTCATCGAAAGCAGGGGGCGCCATAAAACGGCCAAGGCCGCCAACGCCAGGATCGCGCCGCCGACGATGAAGAGCGCGTCCTGGTTCGAAACCGCCAGAATGTCGCCGAATAGATAGCCGAGCAGATCGACCCGCACCGTTTCCATCGATCCCAGGACGACGAGACCGCATGCAAGGGCGGCATGCGAAAAGATGCCGAGCAGGGTATCGGCCCCGTAATGGCCATGTCGGCGCAGGGCTGTCAGGGCCAAGGCAATCACGGAGCCGACGCCGACGATCGCAGCCAGGATCGGGATTTCGGCGATCAGCCCCAGCGCAACGCCGAGCAAGGCGGCATGCGCCATGGTGTCGCCGAAATACGCCATGCGACGCCAGACGACAAAACAGCCGAGGGGGCCGGCGACGGCGGCAAGGGCGATGCCGGCGACAAGCGCCCGGAGCACGAAGTCTTCGAACAGGATCATCGTGAGGTTCCCGCCGCCAAGCATTCGGGCTCCTCGCCATCGAGGACTGTGCCGTCCGGGGCGTGGTGATGGTCGTGGGAATGGGTATAGATGCCCAGTAGGGCAGCAGCCTGGGTGCCGAACAGTTGCAGGTAGGCCGAATCGCGGCGGACCTCGGACGGGCGGCCGTTGCAGCATACATGCCGGTTCAGGCATATCACGCGATCGGTGGTCGCCATGACCACGTGGACATGGTGGGAAACCATCAAGATACCGCAGCCGCGCCGATCCCTGAGTCGGGTGATGAGGGCGTAGAGATCCTGTTCGCCACCAAGATCCACGCCCTGGGTGGGTTCGTCGAGCATCAGAAGGTCGGGTTCGCGCATCAACGCCCTTGCCATCAGAATTCGTTGAATTTCACCGCCGGATAAAGCCGACATCTGACGGGTCGCCAAACTTTGGCCCCCGGTTTCGGCCAAGGTGTTTCGGACAGCATCGGCCGTGGCGCCGGGAGACAAGGCCAGGAAACGCGCCGCCGTCATCGGAAGCGCAGGATCAACAGCCATGCGCTGCGGCACGTATCCGATGCGCAATCCTCCGCGGGTTGCTACGGTCCCGGAGGAGGGCGTCTCCTGGCCCAGGAGCACGCGCAGAAGCGTGGTTTTGCCTGCGCCATTCGGGCCGATGATGGTGACTATTTCTCCGGAGCGGACGTCGAGGTCGATCCCGTCGAGCACGGTTTTTCCGTCACGGATGACATTCATGGCCCGGCATTGGATTAGGGCTTCAGGCATGCGCGCGCTCCTGGCAATGATTGCAGGTGCCGCGAACTTCGATCACCGGCACGTCGGCGGCAAATCCGATCCGTTCGGCCGCCGCCCGTATGCTGTCCTCGACGTGGCCGTCATCGAGCTCCGAAACCGCGCCGCAGGCTTCGCAAACGAAGAATTGGGCGCTGTGGGTCTCGCCGGCGTGGCGACAGCCGATGTAGGCGTTCAATGACGTAATATGGTGGACGAGGCCCATGTCATTCAGGAATGCCATGGCCCGGTAGACCAGAGACGGCGCAGAACTCCATCCTTCGCCGCGCATGGTTTCCAAAACGTCGTAGGCCTTGACCGGCGCGTGATCGCTCCAGACCAGTTCCAGAACCCGCCGACGGATTGGCGTCAAGCGGCCTCCGCGCGATTCGCAGATCTCTTCGGCCCGGGCAAGAGCGGCCCGGATGCAGGTGCGATGATCGTGGTCGATCGTCGGAGCGTCGGTCATAACGGCAATCGTCCATTGCGATGCTATAGTATCGCACTTATATGGGGGGTGCGTTGGAAATACTCAAGTGGCAAGGAGGGCAGAGTGAAGCAGGCGGGTCTATGGGTCGGCGCGGTTCTATTGGGTTCCATTGTTTCCGCCAACGCGACGGCGGAAACGCCCAAGGTCTTGGCGAGCATCCGACCGGTCTTCGCCTTGGCGGAAACCGTCATGGCCGGCGTTGGCGAACCGGGCTTTCTGGTTCCCGGAGGGCTGTCTCCGCACAGTTACGCCCTGCGGCCGTCGGACGCTGAACGCCTTGCCCATGCCGACGTCGTCATCTGGGTGGGCGAGCATCTCGAAAATTTTCTCAAACGTCCATTGGACGGTTTGCCGCGCTCGGCGACGATTCTGACGTTGACAGAAATCCCGGGAACGACGCTACGGAAAAGCCGTGTGGACGGCAACTGGGAAAAACATGCCCACTCCGACCGGCATGACGATCGGGGCGATGACCACGAACACGACCAAGAATACGAGCACGAAACAGACCATATGCGCGGTGGGGCGTTGGATCCGCATTTGTGGCTCGATGTCGACAATGCCAGGGTGTGGGCGTTAGCCATCGCCCGGACGTTGGCGAAAAAGGATCCCGGCAATGCCGGCGTATACGAGGAAAACGCCCGCCGGTTCGGCGATCGGATGAATCGCCTGGATACGGAGATCGACAGAATTCTCGCGCCGGTACGCGGGCAGCCGTTCGCGGTCTTTCATGACGCCTATCAGTATTTCGAGGCGCGATACGGGCTTCACGCGGTAGGTTCGGTCACGCTCGGCCCTGAGCGGCAGCCCAGCGTGCGGCGCCTGGCGACATTGCGTGAACGTCTGACCAGCCTTGGCGCCCGATGCGTTTTCGTCGAACCGCAGTTCCCGCCGAAATTGGCTCGGACCGTCGTCGACGGTACGCCGTTGCGAACGGGCACGCTGGACCCGCTCGGCGCCGATATTCCGAACGGCCCCGGTTATTACGAAACGCTGCTGCGGCGAATGGCCGAGTCTTTGAAGTCGTGCCTGGAATAGACGCCGTGGCGTACGGATCCCCGCGCAAGAAAAACGGCCGGCGGGACGCCGGCCGTGAAGGTGGGCACGATACGTTCATGCCTAGAACGGGAAAATGATGTCCCAGATCTGCGTGCCCCAGCGCGGTTGCTGAAGGTCGCTGATCATGCCGCGACCGCCGTATGCCACGCGCATTTCGGCGATCTTCTCGTGGGAAATGGTGTTGTCGGATTCAATGTCTTCGGGGCGAACGACGCCGGTAACCATCAGTTCTCGCATTTCGCTGTTGACCCGGATTTCCTGACGGCCATACACGACCAAGGCGCCGTTGGGCAGGATCTGCGTGACGACGGCGGCGAACGTCAGGCTGATCGTCTCGCTACGGTCGATGGTTCCGTCACCCTTCGTGGAATGGTCGGTCGAAAAGTCGAGAAGCGATGACGGATCGACGGCATCGGGCAGGTACTTGGATGCATCGGCCTCAAGTCCCAGAATACTGTTCACGCCCGTTTGTTCGCTGTCGTCTCGCGTCCGCTCGGTCGAGTTTTTCAGAGAGGCTTGGTCTTCGAGGTTCAGTTTCACGGTCACGATGTCGCCGATGACTTTTGCCCGGTGATCCTTGAAGAATCCGCGTGCACCCGCCCGCCACAGCGAGTTCGGATTGTCTTCGGGGACCCGTGGCGTCGGCATCGGCAGGCTGACCGGAGCATAGTCCTTCGCAGCAATCGGATTCTGGATCTTACTCAATTGAGGACCGTCTCCGACTTCGGAAAGACGGGTCAGGGTGTTACATCCCGAAACCACGGCGCCGACGAGGATGACGGCCGCCAAGCGGTATGCCACGGTGGAGAAATTCAACGGTTTCATCGCCTTACTCCGGGATCATCGCGATATTGGTGATGAGATTGATGGTGACCGTGTTGGGGCCGGTCACTTCGCCTTCGACGACCGAGCCGCTCTTGGTGTTCTCGATACGAATGGTTTCGCCGGTTCCGCCGTTTTCGAGTGCCTTGCCCTGCGCGGTCAGCATCATCGAACCGCTTTTGAGGATCATGGTCGTCACGGCGCCTTTTTGAACCAGGATCGGCTCGCGCACGTCGGCGGCCCGCAGGGGGTGTCCGGGGCGCATGGTGCGTTTCGGCGCCTTGCCCACGAGATCGTCCAGTTCGACGATGGCATCGCGTTGCAACCGATCGGCGCGGACCTTGATCCACTTGATGTCGTTCTCGCGAATGCGCTCGCCCTTGCCGATCCGATTGGCCAGAACGGGCACGTCGGTGACTGAATGGACGGAACCGGTAACGCGGACGGGTTGAGCGTGGGGGTCGTCGGCGGGCGCCACCAGGATGGCCGTGAAACGGCGGCTGCGTTCGTCGAAGACGATATCCTCGACGCCGACCGAGGCGATGGCGTCGCCGGTAACGTAGATTCGAAGCGACCGGTGGTTCAGGTTGATCAAGGCATCGGGATCGACGCCGCGGTCTACGAGGGCGGTCCGCAGGGCGTTTTCAATTTCCTCGATACCGATAACCTGGCTGTCGCGTTCGACGATCGCGCGATCCTGGAGACTGAAAGGGCGCCAGGCCAAGCCGTATGCCTGGGCAACACGCCACAGCCACTTCGCATCGAACACGGCCCGCCGGCCCGGTTGGGGCGCATAGGCGACGGCTGCCGAGGCCTTGTCTCCGACGTCCGTAAAGAGATCGCCGAGCCGGATCAGGTCGTCCGAAACGATAACCGCGTCCTTGAGCACCACGGTTTCGGCTTGGGCATGCCGCGGAAGGCCGAAAGTCGCGGCCAATGCGATAGCCACCAGAATGCCGGTCGGGCGTTTCATGGATCCCTCCGTTAGCGCAGGTTTGACATTGTGCCCATCATTTCGTCCGAGGTCTGAATGACCTTCGAATTCATTTCATAGGCGCGCTGGGCGGAGATGAGGTTGGAAATCTCTTCCACCGCATTGACGTTCGAGGTCTCCAAATAACCTTGGAGGATCGAGCCGTATCCAGTCGAACTCGGGTTGCCCGTCGAGGGATTTCCGGATGCCGGCGTTTCAACGTACAGGTTGTCGCCGCGGGATTCGAGGCCGGCGTCGTTGGCGAATGTCGCAAGCTGAATTTGGCCGACGTTCTGAAGATTGACCTGCCCGTCGATCGACGCCAAGACCTCGCCGCTGGCATTGATGCTGACATCGACCGCATTGCTGGGAACCGTGATCCCGGGAAGGACGGGATATCCATCGTGGGTCACGACTTCACCGTCGGCGTTGAGTTGGAAGGTGCCGTCGCGGGTATAGGCGGTCTCGCCGGTCGGGAGCTGAATCTGGAAATATCCTTCGCCCTGGATTGCGACGTCGAAGGTGTTGTCCGTGGAACTCAGATTGCCCTGCTCGTGAATCCGGTAAACCGCGGCCAGTTTGACGCCGAGGCCCAGCTGCACGCCCGTCGGGACCACGGTGCCCGCATCCGAGGAGGTTCCACCCACGCGTCGCAGGTTTTGGTACAGCAGGTCGTGGAATTCGGTTCGGCGGCGCATGAAGGCCGTCGTGTTCATGTTGGCGAGGTTGTTCGAAATGACCTCGACGTTGCGTTGCTGGGCTTGCATGCCGGTCGCCGCGATGCTCAAAGATCTCATTGTCCCGTCCTTTCTTGAATTCCGTGCTTTCCCGTGGAAGCGACGATTTGCGTCATCAGACCTTGGCCAATTCGCCGATGACCTGCTTCATGCGTTCGTCCTCGGAGTCGATCAGCTTCTTGGCCGCTTCGTAAGAGCGCTGAACTTCGATCATGCGGGTGATTTCGAGGATCGGATTGACGTTCGATCCTTCGATTGCGTGCTGAACGAAGGTCGGCTCCGCGACATCCTCTGGGAGCTGATCGGTGTCGTAGAGACCGCCGTAGGTTATGCGCATGTCGTTCTGGTTTTCGAACTTGACGAGGCGCAGACGGCCAAGAGCACCGTTTTCGGTCGATACCGTGCCATCGCGTCCGATGTCGATCTGAGTGTCGGTCGGTGCGAAGACGAACGGTTGCCCGGCGTCGGACAGCACCGGAAAGCCATGCTGGGTCACCAATTGTCCGTCGGCGTCCAACTGGAATCGCCCGGAGCGGGTATAACGCTCGCCGTTGGGCGTATCGACGGTGAAGTAACCCTCGCCGCGGATCGCCACGTCCAGTGCGTTGCCGGTTACCTCAATCGGACCTTCGTCCTGTTCACGAACGGTGGCAATGTCGCGAACATAGGCCAGCTTTTCCGGAAGGACCCGTTCGCCGCCTTTGCTCTTCACCAAGTGCTCGACGAACATCATCCGTTCGCCCTTGTAGGCGGCGGTATTCATGTTCGCGAGGTTGTTCGCGATCGTTTCCATTTGCCGGCGCAGGACCGATTGCCTGGACAATGCGATGATTGATGTGTTTTCCATGGTCTTCCCGTAACCTTTTTGACCGTACCCATGGTTTGCCTGCCCTCCCCTATGCATGGCGTGTGCCAAATGCAGAAAATAAATAAAATCAATTGCTTGTGCGCAAATTTCGTGTCGGAAAACAGGGGGGGGCGCACGGCAATGCCCGCCGATTGCCCGGCACTTATTGCCCGGTATCGGAGCACGCATGAAGAAAGCGGCACGGTATGCATGGAAACCTATTGCGGGAAAAATATGAAATATTTGTCGTTCAACGACTTGTTAACCGACACCCCCTAACCTTCATGGGAATTGCCGCGACGCCCAGGCGGACGTCGACAAAACCGGATATGGACGATGGCGGACGAAGAACTGGACGACGAAGTCGACGGTGACATCGGTGACGATCAGGACGAAGACGGGGAAGGCGGGGGCCGAAAAAAGCGGTCAGGCAAGAAGCTGTTCCTAATCATCGGTGTCGCGCTCCTCCTGATTATCGGCGGTGCCGCGGCCGCATACTTCACGGGTTTGCTCGAACCGTTGATGGGGTCGAGTTCCGGTCATTCGGGCGAGGAACAAAAAGGCGACGGCCACGCGGAACCGGTGAAGCCCGGAGACGTCGTTTTTTACGAGTTGCCGGAAATGATGGTGAATCTGAATGCGCAGGGCCGAAAGACCTCCTATTTGAAGATTCGTGTCAGTCTGGAACTGGCTTCCCAGGATGACGTGCCGACGGTCGAGGCGGCCAAGCCCCGGATCATCGACAACTTCCAGGTCTATTTGCGGGAACTCCGTCTGGAAGATCTGAAGGGGTCCGCAGGAGTGTATCGTTTGCGCGAGGAACTGTTGACGCGGGTGAACGCCGCCGTCGAGCCCGCGCGAGTCAACGATGTTCTCTTCAACGAGATGCTCGTTCAGTAACTTTTCGTTCGAATGGGAGATGGTGCGATGACCGCGCCCGCCGACGAAGATCAAGACGCCCTGGCAGCCGAATGGGAATCGTCCCTCGGCGGCGAAGACGACGACCAGGACGATCTGGCCGCCGAATGGGAGGCCATGATTTCCGGCGAGGAGGACGGCGGAAGCGCCGCGACGGATGTCACCACTTCTGTCGGCGGCGGGTCGACCCGTGTTCTCAACCAGGATGAAATCGACAGTCTGCTCGGGTTCGACGACGAACACGAGGAGGGTGCGGACAAGTCCGGCATTCAGGCGATTCTCAACAGCGCCTTGGTGTCGTATGAACGCCTTCCGATGCTGGAGGTGGTCTTCGACCGTCTCGTCAGAATGATGTCGACGAGTTTGCGGAACTTCACGTCGGACAACGTCGAAGTTTCATTGGACAACATTACGTCAATTCGTTTCGGCGATTACCTCAATTCCATTCCCCTGCCGGCCATGCTGAGTGTCTTCAAGGCCGAGGAATGGGACAACTATGGCCTCATTACCGTCGATTCGTCGCTGATCTACTCCATCGTTGACGTCTTGCTCGGCGGGCGTCGCGGCACCGCGGCAATGCGAATCGAAGGGCGGCCGTACACCACGATCGAACGCAGTCTCGTGGAACGGATGATCCACGTCATGTTGAACGATCTGAGTGCCGCGTTCGAACCGCTCAGCCCCGTGACCTTCCGTTTTGATCGGTTGGAGACCAATCCGCGCTTTGCGACGATTTCCAGGCCATCGAACGCGGCGATCGTGACCAAGCTGCGAATCGACATGGAAGATCGGGGTGGACGTCTCGAACTCCTGCTCCCCTATGCAACACTTGAACCGGTGCGCGAGCTCCTGCTCCAGATGTTCATGGGCGAAAAATTCGGCCGCGACTCGATCTGGGAAACGCACTTGGTCGAGGAATTGTGGCAGACCAACGTGGAGTTGGAGGCCGTTCTGGACCAACAGACCATGCGTCTGAAGGATGTTTTCGATCTAAAGGTCGGATCGCGGATCATGCTCGACGCCACGCCTGACTCGACGATCGATCTCCGTTGCGGTGAAATACCTATGTATACTGGTAAGATGGGGCGTCGAGGGGATAGCATCGCCGTGCGGATAGAGAACCGAATTGTTCAGAAGCCGAAGGATTAGCCGTGCCCGCCTCTCTTTTGATTGACCTTCTGGTCGCGGTCCTTCTTGTCGTGACGATCGGCTATGCGGTGACGCTGAACCGGCGGCTCAAGGGGTTGCGACAACACAAGGACGAACTGGAAGCTTTGGCTGCGACTTTTGCGCAGGCGACGGCGCGCGCCGAGGAGAGCATCGGGCGGTTGAAAATTTCGGTATCCGAGTTGCATACAGCATCTGAGCGGGCCAACGCATTGCGCGACGACTTGGCCTTTCTGGTGGAACGCGGGGGAACGATCGCCGACCGTCTGGAAGACTCCATCCGGTCGTCGCGCGATATGGGCCTCGAAGCAGCGCGCCCGGCGACCAAGGCCAAGCCGGTCAAGAGTTCGGGCGTGGCCGCCAAGAAGCCGGAACCCGAGAAAACGGAATCCGATCCGGCGCGCGAGTTGTTAAAAGCGCTTCGCTCGGCGCGATAGACAGGAGTCGCTACCATGGGTTTCTTGACAAGGATACGATTCCTGCCGGTCACGATTTTTGCGGCGTCGGTTTTGTTGACGGTCAAAATCGGATCGATCGTCGACGGTGTCGACACCATGCGCGGTGCGTTGATCTCGGTTTCCGGAGCGTCCGCCCAGCAGCAACCGCAGGCGGGTCCGAAGGCATCGTCTCCGGCGGCGACCGGAACGACCGCGGCGGCGGCCAAAACTCCCGCCAGTCCTGTCGCCGAGGGGCCCGGGCCACTCGCGTCGGCGGAACAGGGAACGTCGCAGAAGGCTTTCGCCGACGATCCGACCCTTCTGACCCAGTCTGAAATCGATCTTTTACAACGGCTGGCCGAAAGACGCGACGCCCTGGAAGCCCGGGAACGGGAAATCGCCCAGCGTGAAGGCTTGATGCGGGCCGCCGAAGGCCGGATCGACAAGAAGGTCGTTGAACTCAAACAACTGCAGGCAACCATCGAAGGGCTGATCAAGACCTACGATCAGCAACAGGACAACAAGATGGAAAGTCTGGTCAAGATCTACGAGAACATGAAGCCGAAGGACGCGGCGCGCATTTTCGAGGAATTGGACATGGACACGCTCCTGATGGTCGCGGAGCGGATGAAGGAACGCCGGTTGGCGCCGATCATGGCGACAATGGATCCCGGCAAGGCGAAAGATGTCACCGTCGAACTCGCCCGGTTGCGGCAGATGCCGAAAGCGATCGGAAAGGAAGGGGGCTGATTGCCGACGTCTGAAACGCCGGTAATCGTTTGCATTGCGGGGGCGACTGGGCCATTTTATCGGCCTTGCGCCGGTTTTGGGCGCGGGGGTGTTTTTGTTGTTTTGGACAGCGGCTGGCCGAGAATGGAGTGATCGATGGCTGTCGACATGAATATGAACATTTTGGTCGTGGACGATTACAAGACGATGTTACGAATTCTTCGTAATCTTCTGCGCCAACTGAACTTCAATAACGTTTTCGAAGCATCGGACGGTTCCGAGGCTTTGCGCATGTTGCGGGAACAGGAATTCGGTCTCGTCATTTCCGACTGGAACATGGAACCGATGACCGGAATCCAGCTTCTCCGCGAAGTTCGTTCCGACGCCAAATTGAAACATGTTCCGTTTATTATGGTCACCGCGGAAAGTAAGTCCGAAAACGTCATCGCGGCGAAGGAAGCCGGGGTTTCCAATTACATCGTGAAGCCGTTCAACGCGGAAACGCTTCGCGCCAAGATCTCCAGCGTCCTCGGCGATTTCTAGGGGGTGCCATGCCGACGAGGCGGGCGGATCCGGCTTTGATACGGTGTTTGGAGGAAATCCGTCAGCGGCACGGAGACACCGTACGAACTCGCGATGTCGTGGAGGTCGTGCATAGTGCGATGTCCACGCTCGGGGGGGATCTGAGCGCCGGCGACATGATTTTGTATGGTGAACTTGGCGATTTGGCGAAGTTCATCCGCTCGGCCAAGGAAGAGATACAATCCATTCACCCGGAGCAGGTGAAGGAAGAGTATCTCCCCGCAGCGGCTGACGAGTTGGATGCGGTCGTGGCTGCAACCGCCGAAGCGACGAATGCGATCATGGACGCGACCGAGATCGTGGAAAACGTGATGGCGGAAATCGGAGGCGACCACGCCGACAAGTTGATGGACGCCACCACCCGAATTTACGAAGCGTGCGGTTTTCAGGACATCACGGGTCAGCGGATCAACAAGGTTGTCGGGACGCTGAAGCATATCGAGGAAAAGGTCGACGCATTGCTCGCCACGTTTGGGGCCGACGGGCAAAAGACCGCCGATCCGGGACAACAGACACAGCCTTCGGAGGAGACGGAAACGGGCGAGGTATCCGACGAAGTGTTGCTGCAAGGGCCGCAGCTTCCGGAGGATGCGATGTCGCAAAACGACATCGATCTCCTCCTCGCCAGTTTCGACTAGAACGGCATGCGTGATTCGGACGATCTGCAGCAGGGTTCGGTCGCTTCCGGGGGAGGGAACGTCATCGCCCTTTTCCTGGCCCTCTATTTGTTGGTTCTCGCGTTCTTCATCGTGTTGGTTTCCATTTCCTCGATCGAGGAAGTGCGAAGCAAGGCGGTCATGGACAGCTTAACATCAACGTTTGCCTCGCTGATGCCGCCGACGACGGAATTGACCGCTTTCACGACTCTGGAAGGCGACGTGCTCGCCGGCCAAAAGTTCCAGGAAGAAATAACGAACATCTTCGCTTCCGCGATCCAGGTCGTGGACATAAATGTCATGCAGCCGGGGCGGGAAATGCGGATTCGCATGCCTGCCGACGTCCTTTTCGTTCCGGGCGAGCCCGGAGTCAGGCCGAACCTTTTGCCGATGCTGGATCGCGCCGTCGCAGCGATGGGAAGCCCAACGGCGGGAATGCGGCACGATATGGAACTGGTCCTGGGATCCGATGCGGTGGAGCGGGACATTCTTCCCATCGGGCAAACCCTGGCCTTGGCCCGCGTGGGCGCTTTCGGCCGCGAAATGATCACACGGGGCGCACCGCCGACTTCGGTGACGGTCGGTCTCCAACCCGGGCATCCGGACGTGGTGACACTGTGGTTTTTCGTCCGTAGCGCGGACGAGGGCGGGATGCCTTTCAATGCGGAAACGACGGCGCGGAAACCGGACGAACGCGCTGCGGAAAATGGAAACGGCCGATGAATCTCGGCATAGATCATGACGAACTGCCCGTGCCGCCGTCCCCGTCGACGGCATGGATGGTGACGTTCGCCGATCTTGTGTCGCTCATGCTGACGTTTTTCGTCATGCTGTTCTCGATGTCGCATGTCCAGGTGGACAAGTGGGAAGACATGATCGATACGCTGTCGCAAAGCCTGAATCCCGATCGAACCAAAAGCGTCGCGACGACATCGGCCCAATACACGATATCAACCTATTTCAGGAAGCGCGCGATCAACCTCGACTACCTGTCGGTGGTTCTCGAGGAGACGATCTTTTCCGATCCCGTACTCAAGGAAAGCCGCCTGATTCGCCTTGAAGACCGCCTCATTATCGCGTTGCCGGGCGAATTGCTGTTCGAACCGGATCGAGCCGTCCTGTCGGACAACGCCAGCAAGGCGCTCTTTGATCTGGGCGGTGTGCTTCGAAACATCGGCAACCAGATCGGAATCAACGGTCATACCGATCCCAACCCGTCCTCGGGTAAGCCGTATTCGTCCAATTGGGAGCTGTCGACGGCGCGGGCGATTTCCGTCGCCAATGCGCTGCGGCGTTCGGGATACGAAGACGATATTATCGCTTACGGGCACGCGGATACTTATTTTGAAACTTTGCCAGACTTGCCACCCATTGAGAAACGTGCGTTGGCGCGCCGCGTGGATATCGTTATTCTGCCTGACGTAGCGGCGGATTGAGAGGCAGGCTCATGCGCCGGCGTCTATCCATGTTCTTGGCAGTCGCGGCCCTGGTTTTGACCGGGTTGGCCGGAAACGGAAAGGCCGATCCCGTGACGGTGAGAGCCGCCACGCACGAGGGTTATGGCCGCATGGTCTTCAGTTGGGAGACCCCGGCGCAACATTCCGCCGCTATCGAGAACAGGACATTGACGGTTCGGTTTGCCCGTCCGGTGGAAGGCGAGCTTACGCCTATAACCAAGGCGTTGGCGCGATATGTTTCCGATATCCGCGTCCTGGAAGACGGGCGAAGCGTGGCAGCGACTCTCCGGGGTGATTATCAACTCCGAGATTTCGACCTCGGCGCGGCTGTTGTCATCGATCTGTTCGACACACGGCCTCCCCCGGCCGCCTCGACGCCGGAAACCAGGACTGACACCACCGAGGCCGTGATCAAGGATACGGCGGGCGCCGCGCCGCTCATTCCTGTCCGCTCGGGCGTGCATAAGGGGTACAGCCGTATCGTATTCGATTGGCCGAGCCGGGTCGGATATCGCGTTGACGCGGCAAACGACACCGCGACTATCGTGTTCGATCGACCGGCCAAGGTGGACGTGTCGGCGTTACAGCGGCGCCCGATCCGTTACATTACCGGTATCCGGGCGGATCTTCGTGAAAACGAACTCGTCGTCACGATGCGGACCGCAGAGGGATCGAGACTCCGCCATTTCCTCTCGGGCCCCAAGGTTGTCATCGATGTCTTGGCACCGGGAGGGGGCGAAGATACCGTGGCGGTCGGCGAGGAGACGCCGAAGTCGGTCGCAACGGCCGAGAAGCCCGCTGCTGCGTCTCCGCGCTCCCTGGCGCCTTCGCTTCCCGCTGAGCCCGCCGCTTCTGTGCGATCCGTTCCGGCGGATGCTGCATCGACGCGGGCTCAGGCTGCGCCTGCCGATGACGGCGGCGGTGTCGAAAAGCCGGCGGAAAGCGCGATATCCGCGGAACATTCCGCGACATCGCCCGGCCCGGTGGCATCGCTCGAAGCCGCGAAGCCCGAACCGCGCTCATCCCAACCAACCCGGCTTTCACCGCCCGCACAGGTGGATCAACAAACCGAATCCGCGCTACCGGCCGCGGAGACGGCGGGACAATCGACTGGCGGCTTGGACGCGGTGACCTTGGTGTTCGATTGGCCCGAGCCGGTTGCTGCCGCCGTGTTTCGGCGCACCGGTTATCTCTGGGTCGTTTTCGACAAGCCGACCGAGATCGTCGTCGAGCGGTTGAAGGCCCAAGGCGGCAATTTGCTGCGGCGTGTCGAGCAGGTCCCCAATCAGAAGGGGACCGCGGTCCGTATGGAAACGGTCACCGGTGTCAACCCGACGCTCCGGCGTAATGGACTGGCTTGGCTGCTTGAATTTCGAAAGCAGGAAATCGAACCCGAAGTCGAAATCGAGGTGAATCCGCAACCCAATTCGCCGGTGGGCGCCCGGGTTTTTCTGCCGATTTCCGAACCCGGAGAGGCGTTCATCCTCAACGATCCCGAAGTCGGCGATTCGCTCGCGGTGGTTCCCGTCATTCCGATGGGCTACGGGGTCAAGATGACCCACGAATATCCTCAGTTCGAGATCCTCGCGTCGGCGCAAGGCATCGTCGTGCGCGCCAAGATCGACACCCTGCGTGTGCGCACCGTCCGCCAGGGCGTGGAGATAACAAGCACGGATCCGCTCCAGATATCGGAAGTTTCGGATGAGGTCGAAGCCAACACCAAGCTTGGCGCATTTCAGCCGATGAGCCGGATATTCGATTTCGATCCGGAGCGGGACAAGGGACTGGAAGGGTTCAACCAGGATCGACACGAGTTCCTGCAGGCAATCATCCGGACGCGTGGTATGACCCGGGAAAGAGCCAGGTTGGATTTCGCCAAGTTCCTGCTTTCCCGGGGGATGGGCGCCGAGGTTCTCGGGGTGTTGCACGTTACCGAAAACGATCGAGAGAGTATTCGCAAGGATTCCGAATTCAGGGCATTGCGCGGAGCGGCCGGCGTTCTCATGGCCCGTTACAATGAGGCCTTGGAGGATCTCAATGATCGGGGACTGGACGACAACGACGAAGCCCTGTTCTGGCGAGCTGTGGCCCAGGCCGGTGAAGGCGAACTTGTCGGAGCGGCGGGCGAGCTTATTCGCAAGGGACCGGTCATCCGGGTCTACCCGGCGGCGCTCAAGATCCCTCTGGGCATGAAGGTGACAGAGGCCGCGACCGAGGTGGGAGATATTCGGCAGGCGCGGAAGTTTCTGGAAGTTCTGGAATCGGAAGAACTGCCCGTACAACGGCAGGGCGAACTGGCCTACCTCCGCGGGCGGCTCGCGGAACTTTCCGGGAACTTCGACGATGCGATCACCGAATGGGAGAAGTCGATTCACAGCAACCACCGCCCAAGCCGCGCGAAGGCGTCGATGGCGCGTGCCGAACTGTTGCTGAAGCTCAAGAAAATCGAAGCTCCGGAAGCGATCGGCGAAATGGAGAAATTGCGCTTCGCCTGGCGCGGAGACAATTTTGAATTCAACTTGCTGCGTCGGCTGGCGGAACTCTATATGCGGGAAAACGACTACCGCGCCGGTCTCCGGACTCTTCGCCAGCTTGCGACGAATTTTCGGGATCACCCGAAGGCCAAGGAAATCAGCGAGGAAATGGCGAAGGCCTTCACCTATCTGTACCTTGAGGGCGGAGCCGATGCCCTGGCCCCGGTGACGGCGATTGCGCTTTACGACGAATTTCGCGAGTTGACGCCTGCGGGCGACAAGGGCGACGAGATGATTCGCAAGCTGGCCGACCGGCTGGTGTTTGTCGATCTCCTGCCCCGCGCGGCCGAGTTACTGGAAAACCAAGTCCGGTTCCGACTGTCGGGAGAGGAAAAAGCCCGCGTTGGTGCCCGTCTCGCCCTGGTTCGGATCCTTGATCGCCAACCGGAGAAGGCGCTGGAAGCCCTGGATCTTTCGGAAGTTCGCGAGACCGGCGGGGATTTAGCCCAGCAGCGCCGTCATCTGCGGTCGCAGGTTTTGGTTGGATTGGGCAAAGTCGACGAGGCCCTTGATCTGATCAAGGGCGACGACAGCCCCGATGCGGACCGGTTGCGCGCCGAGACCTACTGGCAGATCAAAGATTGGGCCAACGCGGCCCAGGCGCTGAGGCGTCTGGCCCAGGTTTCCGGCGCGGTACCGGGACGCGCTCTCGACGATCCGCAGGCGAGGCAGGTCTTGAACATGGCGATCGCCTTGACCCTCAGCGGCAATGAGCGCGCGATCATGCGGCTTCGGGAAAGCTACGGCGCGGCGATGGACGGCACGTCGTTCAAGGACGCCTTCCGGTTGATCGCCAGCCCGCAAACACTGGGACTGATTGACTATCGGACCATCGCCTCGCGGGTCAACGACGTCGAAAACTTCCAGACGTTTCTCGCCGCCTACAAGGAGCGTTTGCGCACCAGTCGGCTGAGCGCGATCAACTGATCGCGTATTTCGTAACCGGACGATCGTTTCGGGAAAACTTTCCGGTTTATGCTCATTTTTTCACTTGCGTAGGAAGTACGCAGGCCCTATTTACGGTCCTTCGTTTTCGAACGAGGCATCTACTGGTTTGGAGGGGATATGGCAATGAACGCCCTTGCCGAATTGGGGATGAACTCGGAAGCCCAGCCGAGGAAGACCCACGAAAATACGGTTTCCACGGTGGATCGTATCTACAAAGTCGTAGATAACGACCACGATTACTTTGTTGAGAAAGACGGGCTCAAGTTTGCAGGGACCCATCTTCTCCTCGAGCTATGGGGCGCAAGAAATCTTGACGATCCCAAACGCATCGATACCTGGCTCTGCAACGCGGCACGTGCCGCGGGGGCAACGATTCTTCACTCGCATTTTCATCACTTTTCCCCGAATGGTGGCGTGTCGGGGGTTGTGGTGTTGGCGGAATCGCACATAAGCATCCATACTTGGCCCGAACGCGATTACGCGGCCGTGGATATCTTCATGTGCGGGTCGTGTGACCCGTACAAGGCGATCCCGGTTCTCAAGGAAGCCTTTGAACCGGCGACGGTTCAGCTCTCCGAGCATAGGCGAGGCCTTATTCCGTGAATTGGTATCAGGAGACGTTGTATAGCGGAGCCATTGACCATGGCTACCGCCAAGCCTTTCGTGTGTCTCGCGAAGTCGCGCGGAAGGCCACCGAATTTCAAAACATGGTGATCTTCGAAACGCCGTTTTTCGGCCGCGTTCTGGCCTTGGATGGCGTCATTCAGACCACCGAGCGTGACGAGTTCATCTACCACGAAATGCTCGTTCACGTCCCGATGGTTGCCCATGGGCGGGCGACGCGGGTTCTGATCATCGGTGGCGGCGACGGCGGCATCCTGCGCGAAGCCCTTCGCCATGCGGTCGAAAAGGTCACCCTGGTAGAGATCGATCGTGGCGTGATCGATTTCTGCGTCGAGCACATGCCAAAGTTGAGCGGCGGTGCCTTTGACGATCCTCGTTTGGAACTTATGATCGAAGACGGGATCGCGTATGTTCGCGACATCGAACGGACCTTCG
Organism: Rhodospirillales bacterium; assembly: GCA_963675465.2. Taxonomy (GTDB): domain Bacteria; phylum Pseudomonadota; class Alphaproteobacteria; order Rhodospirillales; family Shumkoniaceae; genus JAHDSF01. The sequence continues at coordinate 776,375 of CAXXVY010000016.1, read as the reverse complement.
ATCTTATCATCGTCGATTCGACCGACCCGATCGGTCCGGGCGAGGTTCTTTTTACGGAATCGTTCTACGCGAACTGCAAGCGATGCCTGAACCCCGGCGGCGTCGTGGTTACGCAGAACGGCGTTCCGTTCTATCAGAATGACGAAATCCGGACCTCATACGGCAGACTGGCGCCCCATTTTGCCGACGTCAGCTTCTATGTGGCGGCTGTTCCCACCTATGTCGGGGGCTTCATGGCTCTGGGGTGGGCGACGGACAATGTCGATCTGAGACATCTGCGTCCCGAAGTCCTGGCGGAAAGATTCGACAAATTGGGGTTGCAGACCCGCTATTACAGCCCGGGCGTGCATTACGGTGCCTTCCAGCTTCCTCCCTACGTGAGTGCCTTGATGCGCTGATCCGTCCTGTGTTCGGCGGAGCCTATCCGCCGTAACTTCGCAGCAAACTCCCCGCAAGCAGGTACCACCCGTCGATCAGTACGAAAAAGATGATCTTAAACGGTAACGCGATGATCGTTGGTGGCAGCATCATCATGCCCATGGACATCAGAATCGATGCCACCACCATGTCGATGATCAGAAACGGCACGAAAATCAGAAAGCCGATTTCGAACGCCCGTCGCAACTCGCTGATCATGAAGGCGGGGATCAGGGCACGCAACGGCACCTGCTGACGAACTTCTTCTTCCGGAATCTTGGCGGCGTCCACGAACAGGGCGAGATCCTGCTCGCGCACATGTTGCGACATGAAGGCCCTGAATGGCGCGGCTGTCCGGTCGAAGGCTTCGAATTCGTCGATTTGTTCGTCGAGTAAGGGTTTGATGCCCTGATCCCAAGCCGTTTCGAATGTGGGCATCATGATGAAGGCGGTCAGAAAGACTGCCAAACTGATCATCACTTGGTTGGGGGGCGTTTGTTGAGTCCCCATAGCCGAACGTGCGAAAGACAGCACAATGACGATCCGCGTGAACGACGTCACCATGATCAGAATCGATGGGGCGAGACTGACGATCGTTATGAACGCGATCAGTTGGATGATGGAGCCGGTGGTCGAGCTCGAATCGCCGAAATCGAGATTGAACTGTTGCGCCCATGCGGCGGAAATCGACACAAGAACGCCGAAGACCGCAAACGCCAGGGCATACGTCACGCGCCGCCGTGCCGTCATTGTTCGGCCTCCGGATTCCCATGGTTGGAGTTCGTTTCCGCCAACGTCCGCGCGAAGTCGCTATCACGCAACGGGATAGCTCTTTCCACTACCGATTCTCCGGCCGTTCCCAAAAGCAGGAGATGTTCGACATCGTCCCGCCGAATCAGTACCAACCGCCGCTTGGCATCGAGGGGCATGACCTCGACGATGCCCAGTCGCCTGGAGCGTCCCGGTCGGACTCGAACGCCGATACCGAGGCCGAGCTTTCGGGCGATCATGGCCAAAGCTGCGATCAAGCCGAGGACGAAGACCAGGGCGAGAAAGAATCGAAGATAGGATTCGTAATCCATGACGGCGTCGCGTTCGACCCCCGGTTGCGGTTGGGTTTTCTTGTCAGGTGTCTTCGCTGGTTCGGCGGTATGCGGCGGTGACGTGGGGTGCCTGCGGCATTTCGCCTTCGGGCAGCATCGCGCCAAACCGGTGACGCAAGTCGTCGGCGAGTTGATCCAGATCGGCGATGATCGTTTCCATGCTGACGCGAACCTTTTCAGGATCGGACGGGGTTTCACGCCGGATGACATCGAAGAGCACCCGGACTTTTTCCTCGAGCGCGGAAAGGTCGATCATTTTACCGTCGGCAAGCAGGCGTCTCGCGGTCGCGACGACGGACGCGATTTTGCGCACTTCCTGCTCGACATCGATTTCGGGCCGGTTAACGGGTTGCATCATCGATGGGTATCTCCCCTTTGGGCGACCTCGACCATTTTCGCCTCAAGGCTTCCGTTGAGTCGGTAGACGTAAGCGAGGATCTCGGCGACCGCGATGAAAGCTTCGACCGGGATTTCGCTGTCGACGTCGATCGCGCTCAGAAGTTCGGCCAGATCGGCATCCTCGCGGACTTTGACTCCGCGGGCGAAAGCCAATCGCAGTATTTGCTCGGCGATGGCTCCCCGGCCGCTTGCCACGACTTTCGGCGCGCATGAATCGGCCGCGTCGTAATCGATGGCGACCGCAATCGGCGTTTTCCGAGGAGCGTCGTGGCGTTCGTCGCCGGAAGCGGGCACGCCGGCCCTCCTGCTTGGCGGTTGATTCGAGATAGCCCGAGTCTGTGGAAGGTTGTTTAAGAAACGATTAAATGGAATCAAGCTCTTCGGGAGCGATTTCCGTCGCTTTACGCTTTGTTAAACCGGGGCCGTGATACTCGTCGTGGGAAGTTCGGCGCTTCCCTCTCACTCCCGAGAGGTTGGAATGGATCTCAATAAGCTTTCGCTGTTCTCGATGATGAAGAAGCGGCTGTCATGGCTGTCGCAGCGCCAGGAAGTGCTGGCGCAGAACATCGCCAATGCCGATACGCCCGACTATAAGCCGGTCGATTTGAAGCCGTTCAAATTTGGTGATCTGGTACGTCGCGAATCGATGCAGGTGAACATGGACGTTACCAGCGAAGGCCACTTGGGGGGACAGCGGAAGAGAATTCGCGATTTCGACTCGGAACAGGCCCAAAAGCCTTTCGAAACGGCCCCGGCGGGTAATGCCGTCATCCTGGAAGAGCAAATGGCCAAGGTGAACGAAAACCAGATCAACCACCGCCTGACCACGGAGATCTACAAGCGTAACCTTTCGATGATCAAGATGGCCCTGGGCAAGAACTGACGGGCGGGATAGCGCGATATGGACGACTTGCTGAAAACGTTGCGGATATCCTCTGCGGGCATGAAGGCCCAGGGGACTCGTCTGCGCGTTATTTCCGAAAACATCGCGAACGCCGATTCGCTTCCCCAGGCTCCGGGTGGGGACCCGTATCGCCGTAAAACGATAACCTTCAAGAACGAACTCGACCGGTCAACGGGGCTCGATATGGTCAGGGTCAAAAAGGTCGGGTCCGATCAGTCCGAATTCCAGAAGCGTTACGATCCCGGTCATCCGGCGGCCGACGAGGACGGCTACGTTCTCACCCCGAACGTCAATACCCTCATAGAAATGATGGACATGCGAGAAGCGCAGCGCAGCTACGAGGCGAACTTGAACGTCATCAAGTCGTCGAAGGAAATGTTGATGTCCACGATCGACCTGCTGCGATAGGCAGTTCGAGTACAGTGAATACTGGAGACTGACATGGTTGGCCCTGCGCAGAATATTTCGAACGCGATTTCCGCCTACAATCGGGCCTTGAAGGGAGAGGCGCCGGGGACGGCTGCCGTCGGGGAGTCGGAACCCAAGAGCGGCGAATTCGCCGACTTGGTCAAGAGCGCGATCCGCGAAGCGATTGAAATCGGCAAGACCAGCGAGACCCAGTCGATGGCCGGCATCCAGGACAAGGCCGATCTCAACCAGGTTGTGACCGCCCTCGCCGAGGCGGAAGTCACCTTGCAGACCGTCGTCACGGTTCGTGACAAGATGGTTGAAGCCTATAAGGAAGTTCTTCGCATGACCATCTGACGGAGGCCGTTCCGTGAACGAGCAGATGGTCATCGACGTGGGACGGGACGCCTTGTGGATCGTCATCCTGACGTCGGGGCCGCTTATGCTGACCGCGTTGGCTATCGGCCTGATCATCGCGTTGTTCCAGGCGTTGACGACGATCCAGGAAATGACGCTGACCTTCGTTCCCAAGATATTCGCGACATTCATCGCGCTGGTCCTCGCGATGCCTTTCATGGCGCGCCTGATGATCGAGTTCGGACAGGGGATTTTTGACCGCATCATTGCCCTGGGGTGAAAGGGCGATGCTTCAGGCGTATCTCACGCTCAATGTCCTGGCGTTCTTCGTGGTCTTCGCCCGAGTGGGAACGGCATTTGTCGTCATGCCGGGTTTCAGTGCGGCTTACGTGCCCGAACAGGTCCGACTCCTAATCGCCCTGCTGTTGACGTTCACGGTCTTTCCCATGGTTTCCCCCCTGATGCCGGCGCTTCCGACCTCTCCCGCCGAATTGGTGCTGATGCTTGGGGTCGAAAGCTTGATCGGGATTTTTCTCGGTTTGATCGGTCGCGTGCTTTTGGGAACGCTGCAGACGACGGGGACTCTGGTCGCCCTGTTTTCTTCGTTGGCCAACGCCTTCGTCCGCGACCCGATCGCCGAGCAGCAAAGTTCGGTGTTCGGAGGTTTCCTCGTTACGTTGGGATTGATCATCGTCTTCGTGACCGACACCCACCATCTGATGATACGGGCGGTGATCGACTCCTACGATATTTTCGCACCGGGGGCCGCCATCGAGATCGGGGATTTCGCCGATTTCCTGGCGCATCAGGTCGCCGCAAGCTTTTCCGTCGGGGTCCGGATGGCGGCGCCCTTCATCGTTGCCGGAATTGCCTACTACCTGGGTCTTGGGTTGTTGGGCCGTCTGATGCCGCAACTTCCAGTTTTTTTCTTCGGGCTGCCGGTTCAGGTCGCGACCCAGTTGACCATATTGATGTTGTCGTTGTCGGGGATGATGCTTGTTTTCATGAATCACTTCGAAAACGTCTTTCGAACTTTCGCGCTGTAGCCGGAAACCGGGGAATTCCGCATGGCAGACGAAGACCAGTCACAAAAAACAGAAGACCCGACACCGAAACGGCTGCAAAAAGCGCGTGAAAAGGGTCAGGTCGCTTCGTCCCAGGAAGTCAAAAGCTGGATCATCCTGCTTGGGGGGACCTTGGGTCTGGTAATGCTGTTTCCCGGTCTCATGCGCGAAATCACAGGCTTCGGCCTCCGTTTTATCGAGCAGCCGCACGCGATTTCGGTGGGTTTCAGCAAACTGCAATCGCTGCTGATCGACGTCGTCTATGCTATGGCGGTGGCGATGCTGCCGATGCTGCTTATGCTTTTCTTCCTGGCGTTGCTGTCGAACTTCGGCCAGGTCGGACTGATTTGGGCGCCCGAGAAAATCAAACCCGATTTCAGCAAACTCGATCTCCTCAAAGGACTTAAGAACAAGGTCTCGACCCAAGCCTTGGTCGAATTCGTCAAGGGCATCATCAAGATCTCGATCGTGGCCACGCTTTCCTACCTGATGGCGGTGCCGCTGCTGACGGATGTGGCGTTGATGCCGGCGATGGAACTCGGGCAATTGCTGGAACGGATGTGGGCCATCAGCATCCGGATCGCCGGCGCTACCGTCGGGGTGATGACGGTGATCGCCGTGCTCGATTTCATGTATCAGAAATACAGCTTCACGATGAAGATGCGGATGAGCAAGCAGGAGCTGAAGGACGAACACAAGGACTCAGAAGGCGATCCGCACGTGAAGGCGCGTTTGCGCCAGTTGCGCATGCAGCGCGCGCGACGGCGCATGATGGCGGCGGTTCCCGACGCCGATGTGGTGGTCACCAACCCGACCCATTACGCGGTCGCCTTGAAGTACGACATGATCAACATGCCAGCACCCAAACTGGTGGCGAAGGGCGTCGACAAAGTGGCCGAACGGATCCGGGCGATCGCGACCGACAATGATATTCCCCTGATCGAAAATCCGCCGCTCGCCCGTGCGCTTTTTGCCGCTGTGGAACTGGACGAAGAAATCCCGCCGGAGCACTATAAGGCCGTTGCCGAGGTTATCGGCTACGTGATGCGGCTCAAGGGAAAACTCCCGATGCACTAACGCCGCGACGACGAATGGCGTGGAAAAGGGTTGGATTTGTCCGTCGACGCAATCAGGCCATCGCTGGAACGCCTTGCGCGGAAGCTCGGCGACTCCTGGAAAGGCGTGTCGATCGCCATTGCCGCGATACTCACGGGCGTGGCTGCCGCTTCGGCGGGCGGTGGCGACCTGGGGTTTGCCGGTGCCGTGTTGGTCGTGATTGCGGCATCGGCGGCGGGCGGCCTGGGGTGGGCGTTGTCAACAAAGCGCGCCGCGGGGAAGGCCGGTCGTTCCGTCCTTGCCGCCATGGACCGCGACCGTGATGCCTGGTTGCTCGTGGGTGTCGCCGATACGCCGGCCCGAGTGAGTTTCGCCTCGAAAGCCTTCGAAAGACTGTTTCCTCTCTCCGAAGGCATGACCCCATCGCTGGAGATTGTTCGCAGCGCCCTGGTCGAAACCGAATCCTTCGAAACGTTCGATCGCCTCAATGCCTGCGGACGGGGGGGGGAACGCGCGCAGGCGGAAGTCCTGGTTCGCGGCCGGTCCGGCGGACGGGAATGGCGTCGCATCGGCGTCATCCCGGTGACGGCCAATTCAAACGTGGAGTCGGTTCTCTGGCATTTCGAGGACGTGACGGCACGGCGGGAGATCGAGGCGACTCGCAGGTCAGAGGAAGACATCCTGGTCGATTTCATCGACAACATGGCGGTGGGATTTTTCTCGGCAGGTGCCGATGGTCGGCTGCTTTACGCGAATGCCGTCCTCAATTCATGGCTCGGTATTTCGGGCGGCGACCTGCAGGGCAAGGGGGTGCGGATTGCCGATTTTATCGCGCAGTCATCCAATGCCGGATCCAAAGAAGCCATCGATATCGAGGCGGACGGCGAAATGTCGCTTCGGACCGCCAAGGGGGACGTGCTTCGGGTTCGGGTTATCCAGTCCGAACATCGCGACGAATCCGGAAATCTTTTGTACACGCGCTCGATCGTGGTACCGACCGCCCTGGCGGGACGAAGCCCGGATGCGGAAAGGTCGCACGACGAGCGAGCACCAAGGTGGCTGTTTTCCGATGCCCCGGTGGGAATTGCCGTGTTGGATATGCATGGCATGGTCGTGGACTGCAACCGGGCGTTCCTGCGCATCCTCGGCATTCACCACGACGCCGTCGTCGGTCGCCCGCTTGCCGATCAGATTCGCAAGGAGGACCAAAGCGATGTCGGCGCGCAGCTGTCCAAGATCGTCATGGGGACCGTACCGGCGGCCCATCTCGAAGTCCGGATGGAGACGGTCGCTAAGCGCGAACCCATCGTTTCCATCTATGCGGGGCGGATACTGGACGAAAACGGCGACGTCCTCGGCATCATCGTTCACGCGATCGACACCACCGAACAAAAAATCCTGGAACTGCAATTCGCGCAATCGCAACGAGTGCAGGAAGTCGGTCGCTTGGCCGGCGGCGTTGCGCACGATTTCAACAACCTGCTGACGGCGATGATCGGATTTGCGGATCTTCTCCTGGAGAGGCACGGACCCGACGATTCATCCTTTGCCGACATCATGCAGATCAAGCACAACGCCAACCGGGCGACCAATCTGGTGCGGCAGCTTTTGGCCTTTTCGCGGAAGCAGACGCTGCAGCCCGTCGATCTCGATCTGACGGAAGCCTTGTCGGAACTGTCCCATTTGTTGCGGCGCCTGATCGGCGAGACCATTGAACTGCGGCTTGAACACGGGCGGAACCTCGGAATCGTTCGGGTCGATCCGGGCCAGTTCGATCAGGTCGTCGTCAATCTGGCCGTTAATGCCCGCGACGCCATGCCCAAGGGCGGTGCGTTGACGATCCGAACGTCGGGCGTGAAGGTCCATCAGTCCCTGGAACGGGGCACGGAAGTGATGCCGGCGGGGGACTATGTGCTGATCGAAATCATCGATACCGGCGTCGGCATCCCCAAGGAGAACATCGGTCACATTTTCGAGCCTTTCTTTTCGACCAAGGAAGTGGGCGAGGGGACGGGCCTGGGCCTTTCGACCGTCTATGGCATCATCCGTCAAACAGGCGGATTCGTTTTCGTCGACAGCGCCACCGGCAAAGGCACGACGTTTTCGATCTATCTGCCGCGGGCCGATGCGACGGCGGATTCGGCCGGCGGCCGACTGGCCCAGCGGGAAAACCGCGAGATCATTCCACGGGATCTCACCGGTGTCGGGACGATTCTGCTGGTCGAAGACGAGGACGCGGTCCGGATGTTCGGTGCACGCGCCCTTCGCAACAAAGGCTATATCGTCCTGGAGGCCGAAAACGGCGAAAGTGCGTTGGAAGTCATGAAAGGCGCGCAACAGAAAATCGATCTCGTGATCAGTGACGTCGTCATGCCGGGAATGGACGGCCAGACGCTCATTCGTCTGGTGCAGAAGGAAATGCCGAGCGTGAAGGTCATCATGACCTCCGGTTACGCGGAAAGCGTTCTACCCGACGAAATCGAACACACGCCGGGCATTCACTTCCTCCCCAAACCCTTTACGCTCAAGGATCTGGCAACCAAGGTCAAGGAAGTGATGGCGGGTTGACGCCATGCCCGCCCCGCGTAGTGGTCGGTTTCAGGCTAGACGAATGAACAATTCGTCCGGTGACGCAGCCATCGTGGCGACGGCCAATTCCTCCTTGAGTTCGGACCACCGCATCATCTCGACCTCGGTTCCTTGGCCGATGCGGCAACGCCGGCCCAGCACGATGAATTCGTCGGGAACAACGCCGGGGCGGATCGCCAACTTGCAGGAGCGATCATCGTAATCGAGCGAAAAATAGAACCGGCCCGCGGCGGCAGCCGGGGCCTCGGGTTCGTCATACTCAATATCCACGCGGTACCGCTCGCGGCTGACCGCGCGGGTCACCATTTCGACTGCATCCCGGACACCGGCGCCTGGAAACGCCGTGAAAAATGAGATTCGCTCACGGTCGGGAAGTGGAACGGAGAGTTCGGAAAAGGCCTTTTGGAGCAGACGGAAGCCGACGGCGACGCCGCCTATATTGGTGCGGCCGTGATATCTCACACAGTTGTCGTAGGTAATGGTGAGGACCGTTCCGTGGTCCCGGATACGAAGTCGTTCATTCATGTTGCGCCTATATGGTCCGAACGTTGAACAGGTCTTCGCGCTTCGCCCCCAAGAGGCGGCCGATCAGTTCCTGCTTTCGGCGCAGGTAGTTGGCACGTTCTTCCGCGTTGCCTCTCCCGTCCTGGTGTTTGCGGACGAGATCCAGAAAAACGTCGTCGAAATATCCGGGCGAAAGCCAGTAACCCCTTCGTCCGGCGGGGACTCCGATTTCGAAATAGAAGCGCCCGATAACGGAGGGTGGGGCTTCGGCGGGGCCGGCGGCGATGTCGATGGTCAGACGGTCCCGGCTTCGCGCTCTCGTAATCATCTCGATGCAATCGAGAATGCCTTCCCCCGGAAACGCCACCAGGATGTCGATTGCGTCGCGATGGGGCGGCCGATCGGGTGACAAGTCGGCGAACGCCCGTTCGAACAGACGGAAAACGACGGCGGCCGCGACGATCTGCGACGGACCCGCGTATTTGACGAGATCGTCCCGGGTGAAAGCGATGGTGCCGTCCCGGTCATCGACGACCAGGAATTGCCCCGCCGTCGTCAGCGCCGCCGATTCGGCCATGTCGGTGTCCCTCATTCGAAAGCGACCGGCAGGACCACCGCCTCCAGGTCGATCGGTCCCCGCATAAGCCCGTTTTCAATCAGGAACATCATGTCGGCCTGCAGACTGTCCTTGTCACCTGGAACGAGACGATCGGTCAGTCCCGCCCACTGATAGAGCTTGGCGGCATCGGCGACGGAAAGTCCCTGCTCAGCCGCTCCGATCGCCAAGGCCTCCGCCTCGTGCGAAAGGATATAGGCCATGGCTTCCTTGTGGACCTTCACATGGCGCTGAACGAGTTCGGGGTGATCGTTGACGAATTGCTCGCGGGCAGCAATCACCAGCGTCGGCGCAATCAGGCCTGCCGCGGTGACGAGAACCCGTGCTCCGGCCTTTTCGGCATTGATGACGTGCGTCGCCGCTAGAAGAGCGCCGTCCACATGCCCGCCCAGCAGTGCGGCACGGGCCTTCGGCAGATCCATGGTGACGAACTGGATGTCATCTCCGCTCAGTCCGTCACGAGCGAGCGCTGCAAGCAGCATCTGATGCAACGTCGTGCCCTTGGGTCCCGCGACGGTCTTACCGCGAAGATCGGAGACGGACGTCGCGCCATCGCCCGGCACGACGAGGGCAAAAGTCTCGACCGGTCGCGCCGTGCCGCCGATGATCTTGACCGGATTGCCGCCGCCATTGGCCAGCAGGACGGATGCGGATCCAACCACGCCGCCGATGTCCAGGGAACCCGCTGCCATGGCTTGGGTCTGCCGGGAGCCTGACGTGATGTCGTGCCAGTTTATGGAAATGCCGTCCTTCCCGAACTCCTTGTCCAACAGTCCGAGCTTCTTGGTTACCATGAGTTGAAGGTTGAACGGCGACTTCACATATGAAACGTTGATCGCATCGGGCCTATCCGCCGCCGAGGCGCCGTGCCCCGAAAGAAGCCCGATTCCGACAATCGCCGTCAATAGCGTGAAAAACGGTTGAATCTTCATTCTCTCTCTCCTCCATATGACAAAACGGACGGCCGCCGAGGATGGTTTCCATGACGCGGTTTCGGGGCCGAAAGAATTCGGGGTTCAAAGGATCGCGGGGACGGTCGAGGTCGACGGGAACGCAGTCGAGTATCCGTCCCTCGGCCATGACGATGACGGTGTCGGCAAGCCGGACGGCTTCACCCACGTCGTGAGTGACGAACACCACGGTCATGCCCCGAGACAGCCAGATTTTTTCGAGTTGGTCCTGCAAGTGGATCCGTGTCAGCGCGTCGAGCGCGCCGAACGGTTCGTCCATCAAGAGGAGGTCGGGATCGCGGATCAATGCCCGTGCAAGCGCGGCCCTTTGCGCCATGCCCCCGGATAGTTGTGCAGGCAACGCGTCGGCGAATCCATCCAGCCCGACGGAGTGGAGCACATCGTCCGTTCGTTGGGGATCGCGGGCGGCCAAGGCCAGACGGCGAGTCGCCAGACCGATGTTTTCGCGCACCGTCAGCCACGGCAGAAGCCGGTGATCCTGAAACACCATGCCCATGCGGCAGGCGGCAAGGGCGACGCCGTCCCGCTCCGACAGCGCGATGTGGCCGCCGTCGGGGGCTTCCAAACCGGCGATAAGGCGCAGAAGCGTCGTCTTGCCGCACCCGCTATAGCCGACGATGGCCACGAATCGGCCATCTGGGATCGTGATCGAGACGTCTTTCAAGGCGGTGACGGTCTGGGTGCGCAGGTGATACGTTCGAGTCAGGTTTTCGATGTGAATACCGATCATCGGATGCGGCCCCCTTCTGAATCGGCATGCCAGGGCGCAAGCAAACGGCTGACGCGCATGAGAGCCGCGTCGAAAAGAAAGCCGAGACAGCCAATGGCCAGAATGCCGACGAAGGCGCGATCGGGCCGCGAGAGCTCCTGCGCGTCGAGGATGAGATAGCCGAGACCGGCGGATGCCGCGATGATCTCTGCGCCGACCAGTGCCCGCCAGCAGTAGCCGAAACCCAGCCGCAACCCGGTAATCGCCGACGGCAGGGCCGACGGGACCAAGATGAAGCGGATTCGTTCCCACCGATGCAGATCCAAGGTTTCGGCGAGTTCGAGAAGCTTTCCGTCGGCTTGCCGCAATCCGCTCAGGACGTTCAGGAAAATCGGGAAAAAACTGGCGAGCACGATGACGACGAGTTTCGATGTTTCGCCGATCCCAAACCACAGAATGACCAGGGGCATGGTGGCCAACGGCGGTGTCGCCCGCAGGAATTCGAGAACGGACCGGAAATACGGCTCGGTCCTCTTGAAGGTTTGAAGAAAGATGGCGAGCGGGACGGCGATCGTTGATGAAATCAAAAATCCGATGAAGACCCGGCGAAGGCTGGCGGCGATATGGTGCCCAAACTCACCGCTGGCGACGAGTTCCCCGGCTGCGGCGGCCACGGCCCATGGCGGGGGCAGAAGATAGGCATTCAGCCATCCGGCCCCGGACAGCAGCGCCCATACGCCCAAAACGAGCATCGGAAGGAGACACAAACGATAGATCGGCATGGAAAGGCGCTCGATATGCGAATGATAATTACAAGCGATACGCCTAACAGGAACGTGACGCGCTGTCTACGGAAAATAATTGTGGTTATTCAAAAGAAGCTCCACCCTGATCGTGCGGTGCGGAACGGGGCGGGGTAAAAAAAGAACAAACCAAAAACAATCTGTTGCGTATTGGAACGTTTGTGGTACGGTATCGGTATTGCATTTCCCTCCGGGGTTATGGAATAAGAGGGGCGGACATGATCCAAAGCAGTTTACGGCTCGTGGAGAAGGATACCGTGGATAAAAACAAGGCCCTGGAAACAGCCGTCGCGCAGATCGAGCGCGCCTTTGGCAAGGGTTCCATCATGCGCTTGGGGCAGCGGGAAAGCGCTGTCGAGTCGGACGCGATATCCACAGGATCGTTGGGACTCGATATCGCCCTTGGTATCGGTGGCCTGCCGCGCGGCCGTGTCGTCGAAATTTACGGCCCCGAAAGTTCGGGTAAGACGACCCTGGCGTTGCACGTCGTGGCCGAAGCGCAGAAGCGCGGCGGCACCTGCGCGTTCGTCGATGCCGAACACGCGCTCGATCCCATCTACGCGCGAAAGCTCGGGGTCGACGTGGACAATCTCCTGATCTCCCAGCCGGACACCGGCGAACAGGCCTTGGAAATTGCCGATACGCTTGTCCGTTCAGGGGCGATCGACGTTCTCGTGATCGACAGTGTCGCGGCACTGGTGCCGCGTGCCGAACTCGAAGGCGAGATGGGTGATGCGCATGTGGGCCTTCAAGCCCGTCTCATGAGCCAAGCGTTGCGGAAATTGACCGGATCGATTTCCCGGTCGAACACGATGATCATCTTCATCAACCAGATCCGGATGAAGATCGGGGTGATGTTCGGCAACCCGGAAACCACGACGGGCGGAAACGCCCTTAAGTTCTACGCCTCGGTTCGTCTCGAAATCCGGCGCATCGGTGCAATCAAGGACCGGGACGAGATCGTGGGCAATCAGACCCGCGTCAAGGTCGTCAAGAACAAGCTTGCGCCGCCGTTCAAGACCGTCGAATTCGACATCATGTACGGGGAAGGCGTGTCCAAGACCGGCGAAATCCTGGATCTTGGTGTCAAAGCCAGTGTGGTCGAGAAATCCGGTTCCTGGTTTTCCTACGACAGCGAGCGGATCGGCCAAGGGCGGGAAAATGCAAAGACCTATCTGCGCGAACATCCGGAGATGGCGAGTCGGATCGAGGCGATCATTCGGCAGAATGCGGGACTGATTTCGGAGCGCATGATTTCGGGCTCGGACGATGAAACGCCCACCGACTCTGAAGACTAGATCGGTCCGCGATCCGGTGGAATGAACCGGCCGCGGGTCGATTGCGATTTTTAGATCGTTCGAGCGACTTGTCTGCGTCCGATGGGACGCGGGTCGCTTTTGGAACCCGGAACATTCCGGCCTTGAGGCGCGGCCCTTCAGAGGGCGCGCCTTTTCGGTTGGCGGTGACTCCCCCTGTGGACAGCGGGCCCGCGCTCGGGGTAAAAGCTTGGCTTGCCGAGCCCAGGGGCTCTTAACACGTTCAATGGCTTGAGATAGAGCGCGATGCAAACCGTCAACGACATACGCAAGGCGTTTCTCGATTACTTCGGTCGCAACGGCCATCAGGCCGTCTCTTCCAGTCCTCTGGTGCCGAGAAACGATCCCACGCTCATGTTCACGAACGCGGGTATGGTCCAGTTCAAGAACGTATTCACCGGGGCCGAAAAACGCGACTATACCCGCGCCACCACGTCGCAGAAATGCGTGCGTGCCGGGGGTAAGCACAACGATCTGGAAAACGTCGGATACACCGCGCGCCACCACACGTTTTTCGAGATGCTCGGCAATTTTTCGTTCGGCGACTATTTCAAGGATCGCGCCATCGAACTGGCCTGGAATCTCGTGACCAAGGAATACGGCCTGTCCGTGGAACGGCTCCTGGTAACCGTCTATTCCGAGGACCAGGAAGCCTTCGACCTGTGGCGCAAGATCGCCGGGCTGTCGGAGAACAAGATCATTCGCATTCCGACCAGCGACAACTTCTGGGCCATGGGGGACACCGGTCCTTGCGGTCCCTGTTCGGAAATCTTTTACGATCACGGCGATCACATTCCCGGTGGACCTCCGGGATCGCCCGACGAAGACGGGGACCGGTTCATCGAGATCTGGAACCTCGTCTTCATGCAGTTCGATCAAGTGACGCCGGACAAGCGGGTTCCGCTGCCGCGTCCGTCGATCGATACGGGAATGGGCCTGGAACGCATCGCCGCCGTGATGCAGGGGACGCACGACAACTACGAAATCGATCTCATGCGGTCCCTCATTGCCGCTTCGGCCGAAGCGACGAAGACGCAATCCGATGGCCCGTACCGGGTGTCGCATCGCGTCATCGCGGATCATCTGCGTGCCAGCAGCTTTTTGATCGCCGATGGCGTGTTGCCCTCCAACGAAGGCCGGGGCTACGTGCTGCGGCGGATCATGCGTCGCGCCATGCGCCATGCCCATCTGGTCGGTTGCGAAGAAGCCTTGATGTGGCGATTGGTGCCCGCCCTTGTCCGCCAAATGGGGCAGGCATTCCCTGAACTCGTTCGCGCCGAACCCCTGATCACGGAAACTCTCAAGCTCGAGGAAAGTCGTTTCAAGCGGACGCTCGACCGCGGCCTTCGCCTGCTGGACGAGGCGTCCGAGGGCATGAAGGCCGGTGATGAGCTCGACGGCGAAACCGCATTCAAACTCTACGATACCTATGGATTCCCTGTTGATTTGACTCAGGATGCCTTGCGGGCCAAGGGAATCGCGGTAAATATCGGCGGATTCAATACGGCCATGGAACGCCAGCGGTCCGAAGCGCGGAAGGCTTGGGCGGGCTCCGGCGAAGCGGCGACCGAAGAAGTCTGGTTCGGCATCCGCGAAGATTTCGGCGCTACCGAATTTCTGGGATACGATGCCGAAACGGCTGAAGGCACGGTTCGTGCTTTGATCGTCGATGGTCAGCGGGTCGATTCCGCGAGCGCGGGCCAGGAAGTCGCCGTGGTCACCAACCAGACGCCGTTCTACGGAGAATCGGGCGGACAGGTCGGTGACAAGGGCCGGATCCGGATCGGCGAGGCGACGACGGTCGAGATTACCGATACCCAGAAAAAGTTGGGCGCCCTCTTCATACACTTGGGAAAGGTGGTTTCCGGCGAGGTCAAGGTCGGCGACGATGCCCGGCTGGAAGTCGATTGCTCCTTGCGCGATCGGACGCGCGGCAATCACTCGGCGACCCATCTTCTGCATGCCGCCTTGCGA
The DNA here is from genome assembly GCA_963675465.2 of Rhodospirillales bacterium. Lineage (GTDB taxonomy): Bacteria > Pseudomonadota > Alphaproteobacteria > Rhodospirillales > Shumkoniaceae > JAHDSF01. The sequence goes on along the minus strand of CAXXVY010000016.1, from coordinate 761,185 downwards.
CGACGGCTCGGCACTCACGTTTCGCAAAAGGGGTCCCTGGTTTCGCCGGATCGGCTGCGCTTCGACATCAGCCATCCCATGGGGATTTCGCCGGAGGAAATGGCGGAGGTCGAAGAAGACGTCAACGCCCAGGTCCGTCTCAACACCGCCGTCGTTACCCGTCTGATGGATCCGGAGGAAGCCGTCGAACACGGGGCGATGGCCTTGTTCGGCGAAAAGTATGGCGACGAGGTTCGGGTCGTGTCGATGGGGCATGAAGGGGACAAGGACTACTCCGTCGAACTCTGCGGCGGCACCCATGTCCGGCGGACCGGCGATATCGGACTGTTCAAGGTGTTGTCGGAAGGTGCGGTTGCGGCCGGCATTCGCCGTATCGAAGCGGTGACCGGCGCCGGTGCGTTGGCGCACATGGCGGAACAGGAGCGCACCCTTTCCGAAGTCGCGGGTCTGTTGAGGGTTGGCGTCGCCGAGATTCCCGCGCGCGTGTCGGCATTGGTCGAGGAAAGGCGCAAGCTGGAGCGTGAAATCACCAACCTTCGCCGCCAGATCGCGACGGGCGGATCGGACGGGGATTCATCCGATATCCGCAAGGTAAACGGCCATTCCTTCGTCCCGAGGATCCTGAAAGACGTGCCGGCCCGCGACCTGAAGGGTTTGGCGGACGATATCAAGGGAAAGATCGGTTCCGGCGTCGTTGCCCTGATCTCGGTCGTCGACGGCAAGGCGTCTCTGGTTGTGTCCGTGAGCCCGGATCTGGCGGATCGGATCAGCGCCGTCGATCTGGTTCGGGCCGGCTCGGCGGCCGTGGGCGGAAAAGGCGGTGGTGGCCGTCCCGACATGGCCCAGGCCGGAGGACCCGATGGCGACAAGGCCGAAGCGGCGATCTCGGCGATCGAATCGGCCTTGTCGGGCGCGCTCTGATCGTTTGATGCGCGCCCCGCTGAGTTTCCAAGCGCTCGATCGTCGTTTGACGATCGAGCGCTGAACGTTTTAGGGGGTCACATCGGCGGCGACGCGCATCTTGATGATCCGGTCGGGATCGGTGACCAATCCGTCACGCGGGCGGCCGCGTTTGATCATGCCGACATATGCCATGCCTTCAACGACTTCGCCCCAAACCGTGTATTGGCCGTCGAGGTGAGGCGAGGGCGCGAAGCAGATGAAAAATTGGGAATCGCCGCTGTTCGGATTGTTGGAACGGGCCATCGATACTGTTCCCCGCACGTGATGCACGTCGGAGAATTCGGCGGGTATGTTCTGGCCGGATCCGCCCGTGCCATTGCCGAGAGGGTCGCCGCCCTGGGCCATGAAACCGGCGATGACGCGATGGAAGGTCAGGCCGTCGTAAAATCCCTGGCGGACCAGTTCCTTGATGCGGGCAACATGTTTGGGTGCCACATCCGGGCGCATCTTGATGACGACGCGTCCGTAATCGAGATCCATCAGCAGCGTGTTCTCGGCGTCGAGTCCTTCGGGCAGGATGAAATCATCGGCGGACGCGGACGTCGCACCGGAAACCGAGGTCGAAGCGGCGAGGCTGAGAGCCAGGGCCGCGGCTTTGAACGTTTTGGCGGAGCGAATGTTTTGGATGGTTTGGGCACCAAACAGCATGGGGTGTCTCCCGTTGGCGGGTCGAGCGTTCGTGTGACGGTATGCGGTGATGTTAGTCGAAAAGCTTGTCGATTTCGTCTTGGGAAATCGCATGCTCCTTGCGTTGCGGTCCGCCGAGAAGCTTTTCGTCTTCGGTTTTTTCTTGCGCGACCGCGATTTCCACGGCGTCGATGTCCTTTTCCCCCCAAATCGAGATGATGGAATTGACGCGGGTCTCGACGTAGGAAAGGGAACGGACGACCTTGGTGATGCGCTGCCCGGTGATGTCCTGGAACGAGCATGCCTCGAAGATCTTTCCCGAATTCTCCAGGATCTTGTCGATCATCGCCACTTGGTCTGTGTGGGTCATTGTGTCGCGCAGGTTACGCAGAACGTCATCGTTCGCTTCGACCGATTCCATGATCGTGTTGGTTGCTTCTTCGGTTGCCTCGATGATGGCGTCGAGTTGATCCCCCATCTTGTCGAACGTGTGTTCATCGTCCGACGGTTTGTGGATGGCTGCGATCTCTTGCCGAACGCGCTGAATGTAGTGAAACAGGCCGAAGAGTTCGTCCTTTAGGGTTTCTAACTCACTCATTGTGCTCATTTAGGCTTCCATTCAGTGGCGCTGGGCGGGTCGATCGGAACAGCGGTGCATCGACTCGGCGTTGAAGTGGCGTCAACGGGCATCCGGTTACTTCTCTGCGTCCGAATCTTGTCCAATCATGTTTTTGATCGCGAGAGCGTACAACTGGCGCTTTTGTTCGTCACCCAGATCATCGAGAATCTTCGCCTTGCTGCGCCGGATCTTGAGCGCGCTTTCGATCAGGGCGCGTCGTTCTGGAGTCATGGCGGCGTCTACGGACTGTTGCATCTGGCGAATTTGTTCAGTCCGACTGCCGGTCTTGGCCCCGCCTGCCTTGGTTTTCCGACCGACCTTTCGCGTCGCGTCTGAAGCCGGGACGCCGAACAATTTGGAGAGAAAACCGCCCATGATCTTCTAAATCTCCTGCTTGGCTCGCGTGTAGTCGGGGATCCATCGCATGAAGAGCGGCAGGTATTTCCGGCGCTCTTGCGGGTTCTTCCCGTGGCTCGCCTGGAAAGAACGCATCATTTTGGCCGAAAACAGGTCCCGATGCTGATAGTATCCCCAAAGGGCGATCATCTCGCCGCAGTATGAAGGCAAGGCCTTCAATAATTGGTTTAGGTGATCGCGCGTGACGCCCTCCCGGGCCTCGCCCTTCGATTCCTGTCGAATCAATTGCTTGACGGACTCCTTGGCGGTCTCGATCGCGTCGAGATCAAACTGGAATGCTTCCCGGAAAATAGGAATGTCCACGACCTTGGGCGGATCGAAATTACCATCGATGCCGCCGACTTCGAAGGCTTTCCAGAGATCTTTCGCCTGGTCGATATTGTGAGTGAACGAACGGGCCTGTTCTTCCTTGGTCCGCCACCGCGCCAACCGGTCGAGGAGGGAGGCCTTTTGTGCCTTTTTCTGCTTCTTCGCCTTGTCGTTCTCGTTTTCAGTGGTCAGTGCCTGATGGATTTCGTTCCAGACGTCGTTCCAGATCGCAAGAACGATATTATCCCGTTCGTACTGCTGGAACTCCTTGTTGAACGCCGGACCGTCCAACTGGTTCATGTTCATCGACGTCGACAGGTTCTTGATGCGCCGATTCGCCAGCATGCGCGGGACGATGTGGTTCTTGATGATTTGTTCGAATATCAACGAGAAAGCCGGGGCAACGACGAAAGGCAGACGCTCGTTTGCCACGCCGATGATTTCAAAGGCTTCGACTTTTCTCCGAATGTATCGGCAGAAATGTTCCGTAAACGCTGCGTCGAACGCGGCTTTGGGGTCGGCCGTAGGCGGTGGCGCGGTTTTTTCGGCGGGTTTGGGCTTGGCCGGTGCGGCCTCGACAGTTTTTTTTGCCTTTGAACTTGCCGGCTCCAGGTTTGGTGGCGGCGATGCGGGCCTTTGCGGCGGTGCCAGGGCGCGGGCAAAAGCTTCTTGAAGCTGCGCCGCCCAGATCTTTCCCTTGGCCGCGATTTCCGGATCCCTCATGCCCGAACAGGCTTCCAGGATCGCGAGCGTGGTCCGGGTGAGTTGGACGAGATCCGCCGGAAGGGCGCTTCCCGGCGTCCCTGCCTTCAAGCGGCTTTGCACGGTTGAAACCACGGTATCGATCGTGCGGAACAGCGTGTCGCGATCCGATTGGGGCGACAACGTGGCCAGTTGCTTCAAAAGTTCCGCCGTCGACAGGCCAGACGCGCTTGAACCGTCTGCCGTATTCGACGTACCCGCCCTGTGTTTCTTTTCCGCTAAATCCATTTCCGAAAACCGACCGCCCACTTACCCCGTTGTTCCAGGGCAAACCCCTATATACGAGAATTTAGAGGGTGAATCATTAATGTAAGAATAAGCGCCGGATGAATCTTCCGCCAGTTTGTGGGGGGGGGGATTGGGAAACTGGGGATGTACATGTCGGTTTTGCGGAATCCCCCAGTGGCTTTGGAAAACTTGCCGTTCGGCAATTCGGTCGACCCGCCGATTGCGATGCGAACACGTCATTTCATATTCACTGGAAGAGACAAAAAAAACAGCGTATGTATGCCCGCCATGCGCAGAAACCGATATGTCAAAATCATCGCCACGCTGGGACCGGGGAGTTCCAACGAGGACAGGATCGCGGAGCTGTTCGACGCGGGCGTCGACGTGTTTCGTCTAAATTTCAGTCATGCCAGCCACGACGAGCACCGGCAACGCATCGAAGCCATTCGTTCGATTGAGGCCAAGGCGGGAAGGCCGATCGCCATTCTTGCTGATCTTCAAGGCCCGAAGTTGCGAGTCGGTACGTTCGAGGACGGGTCGGTCCGGCTGGATGCCGGACAGATGTTCCGCCTGGAACTGACGAAGGCGCCGGGTAATAAGGAAGGGGCATCGCTACCGCATCCCGAGATCTTCAAGGCCTTGGAACCGAATACCGATCTTCTTCTCGATGACGGGAAGATCCGGCTAAAGGTGTTGAAATGCGGGCCGGAATTCGCAGACACCGAAGTCGTGACCGGCGGTGTGCTCTCGGACCACAAGGGCGTGAATGTTCCCAGTTGCGTGATGGACCTTTCGGCCTTGACCGCCAAGGACAGGGAAGACTTGGCCTTTGCCCTTGACCAGGGTGTGGACTGGATCGCCTTGTCCTTTGTTCAAAGGCCCGAGGATATCGCCGAGGCCCGCTGGCTGATCGGTGGCCGCGCGGGAATCCTGGCCAAGCTGGAAAAGCCTTCGGCCATCGATACCTTGTCGCGGATCGTGGACGCGGCAGACGCGGTGATGGTCGCACGCGGCGACCTGGGGGTTGAAGTCCCGGCGGAAGACGTGCCCACCCTTCAGAAAAACATCGTTCGCGCTTGCAGGCGCGCCGGAACGCCGGTTGTCGTGGCTACGCAGATGCTCGATTCCATGGTCAACGCACCGATGCCGACGCGCGCCGAAGCCTCGGACGTGGCTACCGCCGTGTATGACGGCGCAGACGCGGTCATGCTGTCGGCGGAAACGGCCGTCGGCAAATACCCGGTCGAGGCGGTCCGGATGATGGATCGAATCATCCAGAGGGTCGAACGCGATCCCTATTATTCCCAGATCATGCGCGCCGAAAATCACGAGCCGATGCCGACCACGGCCGACGCCATTACCGCGGCGGCCCGCCAGGCGGCCCATACCCTTTCCGCCGCTGCGATCGCGACCTTCACGTCGACCGGCTCGACGACCTTGCGGGCGGCACGCGAACGGCCCGATGTGCCTATCCTGGGTTTGACGCCGGAACTGGGAATCGCCCGTCGGCTATGCCTTACTTGGGGCGTGCATCCAGTCAAAGTCGGCAATGTGGCCAACTCGACCGAGATGGTCGAGACGGCGATGTCGGTTGCCGTGGCGGAGGAAATTGCGAAAGAAGGTGATCGCATCGTGGTGACGGGCGGCGTTCCGTTCGGAATCGCCGGAACGACCAACGTCCTGCGAATCGCAAAAATCGAACCCTGAAGCTGTCGACCGTGGGGGCGTGCGCATCGCGATTGCGGTTCCCCCGCCGATCGACTTAGGATGGCGGCCACGTCGCTAGACGCCATGGGCCCGCCGAAAGATAACCAATGATTGCGGAACTGCTTTCCATCGTCACCCCGATCTTCATCGCGGTGGCCGCGGGGTTCGCCTGGGCGAAACTCGATCGTCCCTACGACGCCGATCTCGTGACGTCACTCGTCTATTACGTCGGAACGCCCTGTCTGGTGTTTTCGATCCTGGCGAACGTCGAACTGGATCCCGGTGCCGTGGGAATCATGGCCGGGGCGTCGATTGCCGCGCTTTTTACCACCGGCGCCGTCGGCTATATCGTCCTGAAGGTGTTCAAACAACCGATCCGCGCCTTTCTGCCGTCCATGATTTTCAGCAACAGCGGAAACATGGGTTTGCCGCTGTGCCTGCTGGCGTTCGGGGAAAACGGTTTGGCCTTCGGTATTACGTATTTCACGGTGTCATCGGTTTTCAATCATACTGTCGGTTCGGGAATTGCCGCCGGGGTCACAACGGTGCGGCACGTGTTGCGGGTGCCGATGATTTACGCGGCGGCGTTGGCGTTCGTCTGCCTGTGGACCGGTATCCGGCCGCCGGAATGGATCAACAACACGACGGATCTCTTGGGCGGCATGAGCATTCCGTTGCTGCTGATCACCCTGGGCATCTCGCTCGCCCGTCTGAATGTGGGCGGGTTGAAACGTGCCGTTCTGCTGTCGTTGTTGCGCTTTGCCCTGGGGTTTGCGGTCGGACTCGGGATATCGGAAGTGCTCGGCCTTGACGGCATTGCCCGCGGCGTTCTGATTCTGCAGTCGTCGCTTCCGGTCGCCGTCTTCAATTTCCTGTTCGCCAAGCGGTTCGACGCTTCGCCGGACGAGGTCGCGGGCCTGGTCGTGGTATCCACGACGATGGCCTTCGTTCTGCTGCCGGCGCTGATGTGGTTCGTGCTTAGGCAAAGCGCACTATGAGATGACAAAGAACAACGCCCCCGACCATCTGGCCAGGGGCGCTGTAACAATTGATTTGTCGCCGACTTATGAAGCGTTCGGCGGCATCATGCCGTGGTGGAAAAGCCACGCGACGAAGTAGGCGATCGGTGCAATGACGAAAACAAGCCCGACCGCATACAAAAGCGCAAGGCGACCCAAGCCCTTAAGCTTGCTAAAATCGGTCATGGCGCCCATCGCGACGAAACACATCATGAACATTGTGTACCGCATCGGCGAGCTAATGACCTTTGTTCCGGCCACCAATGCTTTGGTCAGGTCGGGTAGAAGCGCGCCAAAGGCCATGAGGAAGAACCAGCAGAACAGGTATCCCAAAACGAATTTCGGGAATCGGAACCACACTTCAGAGAACGGAACGTGAGAAGTGCCGGGCTGGCGTTCAACCTTATAGACCCAAATCAGAGCGAGCAAAAATGCCCACACGCCGATGAAAATGTCGATCCAGATCTTAGTCATGATGGCGGCCGCGAGAATCGAACCTTCCATCCAATTCTGGCCGTGCGGGAGGCTTCGCATCAGTGAATCGAGGATCGCACCCGCGGCGGCATCAGCGCCGTCGGTCTTGACCGTCATGCCCATCGCGGCACCGTTGACCACCGGATCATGCGGCGCAACCCAGGTATAAAAACCGGGTAGGACAATGAGTTCTAGCATCGCGTAGATGAGAATGAGGATGGAGACCATTGCCGGAATGATCGGCCGGGCGCGGATGGCGCCGGCTGTGGCGATGGCTGCCGAAACGCCGCACACTGAAATGCCGGAGCACAGGACCGCCGCCCATTGACGGGGCAAATTGAACCATTTGCGGGCGATCGTGTAGATGATCGGCCAAAACAGGAGATAGGCGACGAATGTCGCGCATGCGCCCGCAATGGCCAATTCAAAGGCGTAACTGGCCGCGCTGAGGGACATCTCGCCGATCTTGAGTCCCAAAAACACGATTGCCGTTTTGATGAACCATTCGGGCTTTGCCGCGTCCTTTAGGAAAGCGGCGAGCGGCTTGAAGAAGTTGCCGATGATGAGGCCGCCAGCCAAGGCTATGATATAGCCCGAACCGCCAAGTTGAAGTCCCCATTCAAGTCCGAGTTTTTCCCACTTTGTTTGGGGCGCCGATAAAAAGGCAGCTTCACCCGCGAACCATGATGCGATAGCGATTGCAAAGATGACCGTGAACCCGATCAGGAATTTTTTTACATCCAATCGCATGAAGTAGGCGCCGATACCCATTAGGCCACCCCAAACGACATAAGTCATGATGAGCGAGCCCCAGCTCCCTAATCCTGCCCATGCCTTAGTTGATGGTCCGAAGGCCTTGCCAATGTCTACCCATGTCGACGGTTTGACTTGCCAACCGACAGCATCTATTCCAAAGATGGAGAGAAAACCCAGGAAAAACATGAAAAGGCCTAGCCAAACAGACCACCAATCTTCCTGAGTTGCCATCCCGGAATACCATTTCCGGTTTACGACAGACATTTCCTTTTCCCCTTTTTTTTGAAGAATTTACACGCCCTTCCTTTTATCGTCGCGTCTTTAGACCTCCACATCCACGAGACGGTTGAAGTAGTGCGGAGCGTATTGTCGTGTCCACTCCGGCAGGCCTGACATATCAAAACCCATGAACACCTTTAGGCGCGATCCGGATGAATAGCCGGCCCGCCGCAGGGCTTCCGCCAAATCGGCGTCGAGTTCCGGCAAATCGCGTCCCCGCGCGATGATATTGCCGTCTCCAGCGTTCCACTTCTCGCCGTCGTGGGTAATGACTAGATCGATATCAGATTTCATGACGCGTCGATCTCCCGCCGCCCGTAGGCGGTCGCCGACTAAGGAAGAAGGTATATGTTTACGATCGTCCCCATGATGACGAGGCCGGCAATCCCGATCCCGATACTCCAGGCCACCAGTTGGGTTTCAAAAGGTTCCCACGGCTCGGGGGCGTCGATTTCGCTTTCAAGCGAGTCGGCGGCCGACGCCGTAGCGGCATTGTTGGCAGTAGCTGCGTGAGTCATCTCTGCGTCTCCCACAAAAGTTACATCCTTATTTCATACCTCCGATTGTGACTTACTTCAAGATTCATGGGGAGCTTTGTGATATTCGCTGCGACAATCAAAGTAATTAACCAACAAGTTCAGCGCGAGTTTTGTATATATACAAGAAAAAACGAATATTGTATTAGGAATGATTATACATCTCACTAACGGCTGTTGGTCCCCGAAAATGGGTGATTCCGATCCGATGAGCCGGTATAAGAAACCCGCCGAGGAGATGGAGTTTGGGGCATGAAGGTTCTGGTTACGGGGGTGGCGGGCTTTATTGGTGCGCAAACGGCGGAAGCGCTTCTGCGCCGAGGCGATGAAGTCGTGGGGATCGATGAACTCAACGATTATTACGACGTGTCTTTGAAGGAGGCGCGATTAGAGCGCCTGAAACTCAATTCCGGGTTTTCTTTCGATCGGTTGGACATCGCCGATCGCGAAGGCGTCGGCCGCCTCTTTGAACGGCATCGCGATATCTCGCGCATCGTTCATCTGGCCGCACAGGCGGGGGTGCGTTATTCCTTGACCAATCCTCACTGCTACGCCCATTCCAATGTCAGCGGTTTTCTCGTTCTTCTCGAGGAAGCCCGGCACCTGCGCAAACTCGATCATTTCGTGTTCGCTTCGTCTTCCTCTGTCTATGGCTTGAACACCAAGGTGCCTTTCTCGGTTGGGGATCGCGTGGACGCGCCGGCTTCGCTTTACGCGGCGACCAAGAAGGCTTCCGAGATGATGGCGCATGTCTATGCCCATCTCTATCGCATGCCTCTGACCGGTTTGCGGTTTTTTACCGTCTACGGCCCTTGGGGCCGGCCGGACATGGCGGCGTTCATCTTTACCCGCAAAATCCTGGCCGGGGAGGCGATTCCGGTTTTCAATCATGGCGACATGCGGCGGGATTTTACCTATATCGACGACATCGTCGCCGGGGTCTTGGGATGTCTCGACACGCCGCCGTTCGACGACGGCATGGCGCCGCCGCTACACATCTACAATCTCGGCAACAACCAATCCGAAAAACTGATGGATTTCATCGCGGTGCTCGAGGACGCGATCGGGATCAAGGCGCACATCGATCTCAAGCCGATGCAGCCGGGCGATGTCAAGGAAACCTTCGCAGATATCGCCGACAGTACGCGGGACTTCGGGTTCGAGCCCCGAACCGCCATCCGGGATGGCATCCCGCGTTTCGTCGAATGGTACCGCACCTATTACGGCGTTTGATTCCGCTCAGCGATACAGGGCTTCCAGGCGGTCTCCGTAGGCCGCCAGGACGGCGTGTCGTCGCACCTTGCTGCTCGGTGTCATCTGCCCGTTATCGATCGTAAACGGCGCGTCGGCGATCGCGAAGCGCCGGATTTTTTCGATATTGGACAATGTCGCGTTCACCCGGCCGACAACGTCGAGCAGGATCGCGCGCAGTTCGACGTCGCCGTTCAGGGATGCGAGATCGGCCGGCTTTCCCCGCGTCGTCGCCCACTCCAGCAGCCAGGCGGCATCGGGCACCAGCAACGCGACCAAATGCGGCTTCCGATCACCGACTACCAGCGCCTGGGCGATTTCGGGCTGGAGGGCGATGATGCCCTCGACGCGCTGCGGCGCGATATTGTCGCCGCCCGAATTGACGATGATGTCCTTCTTGCGGTCGATGATTTCGACATGGCCGTCGCCGTCGATGGCCGCGATGTCTCCGGTATGGAGCCAGCCGTCGATCACGGTTTCCTTGGTTTTTGCCGAATCGCGCCAGTATCCCTTCATCACGAGGTCGCCGCGAACGAGCAATTCGCCGTCTTCGGCCAGGCGGACCTCGGTGTCGGCCAGGGGCAGGCCGACCGTATGCATCTTGGGTTTCTCGGGCGGATTGATGCTGATGACCGGCCCGGATTCCGTCTGCCCGTAACCCTGGAGAATGCGCAGTCCCAAAGCATGGAAGAAGATCCCGACGTCGGGATTCAGGGGTGCCCCGCCCGCGATCATCGCCTTGATCCTGCCGCCGAAAATCGCCTGGAGCGGTCGGCGTATTTGCGTCTCGATCCGGGTCTCCAAGTCACGATCCGCCGCGGCGTCGGACTCGGGGTGTTCGTAACGGGCTCGGCCTTCCTCCTGCGCCAGTCGGAAAAGTTCGGCTTTTTCGGCGTCGGCCTTCTGGAGATCGCGCATGATCCGCCCACGCATCATTTCATACAGCCGGGGGACGGAAACCAGGATCGAAGGGCGCGCTTCGGCCAGATTGGCGATGACGTTCGCGACGCCGTCGGCATAGTAGATCTGCGCGCCCATCGCGATCGGCAGGAACTGACCGAAAGTGTGCTCGTAGGAATGGGACAGCGGAAGGAAGGACAGAAAGACTTCGTCTTCGCCGGTGATCGGGCGCAGGGCATCCATCGCGCCCCGGCAGTTGTGGAGCAGGGAACCGTGGTGAAGCATCACGCCCTTGGGCGATCCGCCGGTGCCCGACGTGTAGATGATGCAGGCGATATCATCGGCCGCCCATTGGCGTGCGGTTTCCGCTGCCGATTTCAGGTCGGATGTCCCGTCTTCGAGAAGCACGTCCCAGCGATGAAACGCCTTGGTCAGGCCCTCCGGCGCGACGCCGTCGTCGATGGCGACCACGAAGGCGAGATCGGCGGCGGCTTCGGTTGCGGGCCGAAGCGCATTCAGCAATCGTGTCGACGACACGATGGCGGCTTTGGCGCCGCTATCGACAAGAACGTGGCGGTGATCGTCGGGGGTATTGGTGGTATAGGCCGGGGTAGTGATCGCGCCCAGGCTCATGATCGCCAGATCGGCAATCAGCCATTCCGGCCGGTTCTCTGAAACGATGACCACGCGGTCTCCCCGACCGATTCCCTGCCGTAACAGTCCGCGGGCCATCCGGTCGACCTGCTCCGCCGTATTGCGCCAAGTCAGGGAACGGTAAGCCCCGTCTTTCTTGGCCCAAAGGAAGGGCTTGTCGGCTAGGCGGCGGGACTGGGCGAAAAACATCTCGACCAGGTTGGAATACGGGCTGATAGGCATCGTGCGACTCTCTTTCTCGTACTATTTCATCGTGCCGTTCGGGGATTGTTCAGGCAGGAATGGTGCCGTCCTAGGACGCGTATAGGGCTTCCAGTTTGTCCCGGTAGATCGACAGGACGACGTGACGTCGGATCTTCATGGTCGGCGTCAGTTGTTCATTGTCGATCGTGAAGGGTTCCGGGGCGATCAGGAAACGCCGGACCTTTTCGATGTTCGATAGGGAGCGGTTGACCCGGACCACCGCGTCGGAAAGTGCTTTGTGCAGGTCGGGATCGTCGGCGATGGCGGCGAGATCGGCGGGCTTGCCCCGTGCGGAAGACCATGCCTGGAGCCAGGTTTGATCGGGGACCAGCAGCCCGACCAAATGGGGACGGCGGTCGCCGTGAACCATCGCCTGGGCGATTTCCGGTTCGAGGGTCAGGACGCCTTCGACTCGCTGCGGCGAAATATTGTCGCCGCCCGAATTGACGATGATGTCCTTTTTCCGATCGGTGATTTGGATCGCACCGTCGGAGTCGATGAAGCCGACGTCGCCGGTGTGCAGCCATCCGTCGACAAGGGTCCTGTCCGTCAGCGCCTCGTCCCGCCAATAACCCTGCATCACGAGTTCGCCGCGGACCAGGATTTCGCCGTCCTCGGCGATCCGGACTTCGGTATTCTTGATCGGCGGTCCGACCGTGTGCAGCAGTGGGCGGCGGGGGCGGTTCACGGCGACGACCGGACCGGATTCGGTCTGCCCGTAACCCTGAAGAATGCGCAGCCCCAACGCGTGGAAGAACAAACCGACATCGGGGTTCAGTGGACCGCCGCCGGAAACCATTGCCTTGAGGCGACCGCCGAAGCGGGCCATGGCCTTGCGCCGGACCAGGATGTCGAGCAGCGGATCCAGAAGCCGGGCGCCCAATCCGAACGAACGGGGATCCCGGTAGCGGGCCTCGCCGTTGGCGACCGCCATCATGAACAGTTTGGCCTTCAGTTTGCCTTGTCTTTCGACGCCGCGCATGATGCGCCCCCGCATCATCTCGTAGAGGCGGGGAACCGAAACCATGATCGTCGGTCGGGTTTCGACCAGATTCGTCGCCAGGTTCTCCACCCCGTCCGCGTAGTAGATCTGCGCGCCGATCGAAATGGGGAAGAACTGGCCCGCCGTATGCTCGTAAGAATGGGACAGCGGCAGAAACGACAAGAAGATTTCGTCATCCAGGCCGATTTCCAGCAGCGCATCCATCGCGCCGGCGCAATTGTGAAGCAAGGCGCCGTGCGAGAGCATGACGCCCTTGGGCGCACCTCCGGTGCCGGACGTATAGATGATGCAGGCGGTGTCGTTCCGCGTCCAGCCGTTCGCTCCGTCGATGATTCCGTCGTCGGATTCCAGGGCCGCGAGATCCCCCCATCGATGGATGTCGACACTGAGATGCTGTTGGACCGGGGTGTCCTCCAACGTGATCACGAATTGGAGGTCCGGCGACCGGTGAGCGGCGGGCAGAAAGCGCTTGGCCAGTCTTTGGGTGGATACGATGGCGCCCTTGGCACCGCTGTTCTCCAGGATATGGAGATGGTCGTTTTCGGTGTTCGTCGTATAGGCCGGCGTGGTGACGGCACCGATGCTCATGATCGCGATATCGGCGATCAGCCATTCCGGCCGGTTTTCCGACACGATAACGACCCGGTCGCCGCGGCCGATCCCCAGGCGACGCAACGCTCCCGCCATCGCGACGGACTTGTCGGCGGTTTCGCGCCATGACAGGGAACGGTATACCCCATCACGTTTCGCCCACAAAAAAGGTCTGTTTTCCAGGCGAGCGGCCTGATCGAAGAACATGGCCACCAGATTCGGCCATTGATCGAACTTCATTCGGTCGTCCGTCTCCCAAACTGGCTTTTCGTTCTTGCTCTTTCTTGCTTATCGTCCTGAAACGCGTCCGGTCAAGAAAGGGGCGCCATCATGATCGTTGTGCGCGCGGAATTCCAGCCCTATATGCCTTGCAACGAACAAGGAGTACTCCCATGACGTCTGCCGCTTCCGCTCCGGCGACCGTTTCGCCGGCAGAGCCTTCGCTTCCCGAATGGAATCTCGCCGATCTCTACGCCGCTCCCGATGATCCCGCGCTGGAAAACGATCTCGTCGACGCCGCGACGCGGGCCAAGGCATTCGCCGAACGGTACCGTGGCCGGTTGGCGGGTTTGGACGGACACGCACTGGGGAACGCGATCGGCGAGTACGAAGCCCTTCAGGAGCGGCTCGGCAAGGTGGCGAGTTACGCGCAGCTTCGTTACGCGGCGGACATTTCGAACCCCGAAGCCGCACGGTTCATGCAGACCATTCAGGAACGCGAAACCGACATTTCGACCGATCTCCTGTTTTTCGCCCTCGAACTGAACCGCATCCCCGACGACATGATCGAACGCCAACTGCAGGAATCCGAAGCGGCTCGATACGCACCGTGGATTCGCGATCTCCGAGTATTCCGGCCCTATCAGTTGTCCGACGATCTGGAGCGGATCCTGCACGAAAAGGTCGTGACCGGTCGTTCGGCCTGGGTGCGTCTGTTCGACGAAACGATGGCCGGTCTGCGGTTCGACGTCGATGGCGCCGAACTGAACCTTTCTGACGTCCTCAACCGCCTGTCGGACCGGAATAGCGATGTGCGCCGTTCGGCAGCCCTGGCTCTGGGCCAAACACTGAATCAGAACATCCGCCTGTTCGCGTTGATCACCAATACCCTGGCCAAGGACAAGCACATCGAGGACGGATGGCGGCAGTATCCTTCGGCTTTGACGGAGCGAAATCTTTCGAATCAGGTCGAAGACGATGTCGTCGATGCCCTCGTGACGTCGGTGCGCGGCGCGTTTCCCGATCTCAGCCATCGCTATTATCGTCTCAAGGCGCGCTGGTTCGGCGTCGATGCCCTTGAATTCTGGGATCGCAATGCGCCCCTGCCGGACGACGAGGAACGGCGGTATTCCTGGGGCGACGCGCGGTCGGTGGTGCTCGATGCCTATCGCTCGTTCACGCCGGAAGCGGCGGATATCGCGTCGCGTTTCTTCGACGGCCGATGGATCGACGCCGCATTGCGCCGGGGCAAGGATTCGGGGGCATTCGCCCATCCCACCGTCCCATCGGCCCACCCGTATATCCTGATGAACTTCCACGGCAAGCCGCGGGACGTGATGACGCTGGCCCACGAACTCGGCCATGGTATCCACCAGGTGCTGGCGGCGGGGCAGGGGGCGTTGCTGGCCGATACGCCGCTGACCCTGGCGGAGACGGCCTCGGTGTTCGGCGAGATGCTGACGTTCCGATCCCTCCTCGACGCCGAAAAGGACCCGAAAAAGCGTCGGGCCCTGCTGGCCGGCAAGGTCGAGGACATGCTCAACACCGTGGTGCGGCAGATCGCCTTCCATGAGTTCGAGCGGCGGGTCCATTCCGAACGCCGCCAGGGCGAACTGAGTTCGGAGCGGATGGGCGAAATCTGGTTCGAGGTCCAGAGCGAAAGCCTGGGGCCGGCAATCCGCTTCCACGAGGAATACAGGCCCTACTGGGCCTACATCCCGCATTTCATCCATTCGCCGTTCTACGTTTACGCCTACGCGTTCGGTGATTGCCTGGTGAATTCGCTGTACGCGGTTTTCCGCGACGGCCATCCCGGGTTCCAGGCGAAGTACCTGGACATGTTGCGGTCCGGCGGGTCGAAGCGGCACAAGGAACTGCTGGCGCCGTTTGGGCTCGATGCGACGGATCCGGAATTCTGGAAACGCGGCCTTTCGGTGGTGTCCGGATTTATCAATGAGTTGGAGGCCCTGGGCTGAATGGCCGATCGCTCCAGGAATCCTGAGTCGTCGTCGGTGTTCGGACGGGTTCGCCGGGTCGCGCGGGTCGGCGCGGCCGTCGGCGGGCAGGCGGCCCGGTTCGCGGGGGGGCGGTTTCTCGGGATGTCGCTGGACCGCGGCGACCATGCTGTCGAACTGCGCGCAGCCCTGGGCGGGCTCAAGGGACCGTTGATGAAGGTCGCCCAGATCATGGCGACCATTCCCGACTTGCTGCCCGAGGAATATGCCCGCGAGTTCGTTCAGCTTCAAAGCAATGCGCCGCCGATGGGCGGGGGGTTCGTCCGGCGCCGGATGCGTACCGAACTGGGAGATCGGTGGGCGGACCGCTTCGCCGAGTTCGATGAGGTTGCCGCCGCCGCCGCATCGCTCGGACAGGTGCACAAGGCGCGGGCCCATGACGGCACGATCCTGGCTTGCAAGCTCCAGTATCCCGGAATGGCGGATGTGGTAGACGCGGATCTGGCTCAGCTTCGTCTCGCCTTGTCGATCTATCGGCGTTACGACCGCAGCATCGATACCTCCAAGGTGATCGAGGAACTGAGCGAGCGGTTGCGGGAGGAACTGGATTATCGGCGCGAAGCCGCCAACGCGCGCTTGTTCGAGTCCTTTTTCGTCGACGAGTCGGATATTCATGTTCCGATGGTATGGGATGATCTGAGTTCGGACCGATTGCTGACCATGACCTGGGTCGACGGTGCGCCGATGCTGTCGGTGCGCGATGCCGGTCTGGAAACTCGAAACGCGCTCGCACGCACCATGTTCCAGGCTTGGTACGTGCCTTTCTACCGCTACGGGGTCATCCACGGCGATCCGCATCTCGGCAACTACTCGGTACGGGACGGAACCGGGATCAATCTTTTGGATTTCGGTTGCGTAAGGGTTTTTCCGCCTGCGTTCGTGCGGGGTGTCATCGATCTTTACCACGCGTTGCTGGTTGGCGACGAGGAACTGGCGGTTCATGCCTATGAATGCTG
The DNA here is from genome assembly GCA_963675465.2 of Rhodospirillales bacterium. Classification (GTDB taxonomy): domain Bacteria; phylum Pseudomonadota; class Alphaproteobacteria; order Rhodospirillales; family Shumkoniaceae; genus JAHDSF01. The sequence continues at coordinate 744,657 of CAXXVY010000016.1, read as the reverse complement.
GGGGTTCGAAAATCTTGACCGGGCGGTCATTGATATCCTGAATCATTGGGCGCGGTTTCTTTACGGCCCCCTGATGGAGGACAAGGTTCGAACGATACAGGGAGAACGGTCGTCAACGTATGGCGCGGAGGTTGCCGGAAAGGTTCATCGGGCGCTCCGGGAGACGGGCGGCGTGGCGCCGCCTCGCGAATTCGTTCTCATGGATCGGGCGGCCATCGGTCTTGGGTCCGTGTTCATGCATTTGCGGGCTGAACTGAACTGGTTCGAACTCTTTCATGGCTTGGCGGACAATTTCGACCAAAATGAATTGTCGGAACGCCAAAATGATACCCTGCGCCGGAGCGGTGTCGCTACGTTCCTTGGTGGTGGACCGGACGTAGCATGATCGACGAGGGGCCGCGACTGATGTATCGATTTGCGAGCCCTGTTAAGATGAGCGCGGGAGGACAGGAAAGGAGGTCGCAATGATCGTTACCACCACCGGTAATGTCGAAGGCCGGAAAGTCGTACAATATCTCGGTGTCGTTACCGGCGAAGCCATCATGGGCACCAATATTTTTCGCGACATGTTCGCCGGCGTGCGTGATTTCATCGGGGGACGATCGGGTTCGTACGAAAAGGAAATCCGCAAGGCGAAGGATGCGGCCTTGGACGATATGGCGGCGCAGGCCGAGGATCTGGGAGGGGATGCCGTGATCGGGGTCGATCTCGATTACGAAGTGATCGGCGGCGACAAGAAAACCTTGTTGATGGCGATCGCCAGCGGCACCGCCGTCAAATTGGGATAGGGCAAATCAGCAAAGCGAGCGATTGCTCGCTTTTGGGTGGATCGCGCGGCGGCGTGGCGGTATGACACGCGGAACGAACGTCGGCGGTCTCCAAAATCCGCGCCGACGGCTCGCGTCGACAGGGATAAAGAGGAACCGTATGGGTCTTGTATTGATGTCCTTGAACGGGCATAACCACCTTAGTCACCTTTCCACTCGGAAAGAGGGGGAACTCCGGTCATGAAATTCGCAATTCCGAAAGAACGGTCGCAAGGTGAAACGCGCGTTGCCGCTTCGCCTGAGGTCGTCAAGAAACTCGTTGGTTTCGGCTTCGAAGTCGCCGTCGAAAAGGGCGCGGGATTGAGCGCATCCTACACGGACGCGCAATATCGGGAAGCTGGCGCGACGATATCCAAGGATGCCGCTACGGCTCTCAAGACCGCCGATGTCGTTTTGAAGGTCAGGGCACCGGCCATCGACAGGGATCCGGCGAAAAGCGAACTGGCGTTGTTCAAGAAGGGCGCGATCTTGGTCGCCCATCTGGCGGCCTTGCAGAACAAGGATGCTGTCGCCGCTTATGCCGAGGCCGGGATCATGGCATTCGCTATGGAATTGATGCCGCGAATTTCCCGCGCGCAATCGATGGATATCCTGTCGAGCCAGAGCAACCTGGCGGGGTACAAGGCGGTTCTTGACGGGGCGGCGGAATTCGGAAGCGCCTTCCCGATGATGATGACGGCGGCGGGTACGATACCGCCTGCCAAGGTATTCATCATGGGCGCCGGCGTCGCGGGCTTGCAGGCGATTGCAACGGCGAAGCGCCTGGGGGCGGTCGTGACGGCCTATGACGTTCGGCCGGTCACCAAGGAGCAGGTCGAAAGTCTGGGCGGTAAGTTCGTCGTGGTCGACGCGGAGGCGACCAAGGATGCTCAGACCGCCGGCGGTTACGCCAAGGAAATGACCGAGGACTATAAGAAGAAAGAGCAGGAAGTCATTTCCGAACACATCAAGAAGCAGGACATCGTCATCACCACCGCCTTGATCCCCGGCAGGCCCGCGCCGAAGCTGGTTACCGAGGAAATGGTGAAGTCGATGAAGGAAGGCTCGGTCATCGTCGATCTGGCGGTCGAAACCGGCGGCAACTGCGAATGCGCGCAACCGGGCAAGGTCGCGATCAAGCATGGCGTCAAGATCGTCGGCCACCTCAATGTTCCGGGGCGGCTTGCCAAGGATGCCAGTGCCCTTTACGGACGTAATATCCTGAACTTCCTGACCCCACAAATCGACAAGGAAAAGAAGGTCCTCGCCTTCAATTTTGAAGACGAGACCGTCAAGGGCACACTGCTGACCCGCGACGGGCAAGTGGTGAACCCGCTGCTGACGGAGGGCAAATGACCATGGATGCGAATACGTTTGCCGATAGCGCCGCCAAGCTGGCGACCACGGCGAAACAACTCGCCGAAGAAGCGGCCAGCCTGGCCAACCAGGCAACGCAGATCGTCGTCGGCCAGGGTTCGGGGGCTGCGGATACGGCCGGCATGACCGACACGTTTCTGTTCCTGTTCACCGTCTTCGTTCTGGCGTGCTTCATTGGCTTCTACGTGGTCTGGAGCGTGACGCCGGCGCTGCACTCGCCGCTCATGAGCGTCACCAACGCGATTTCGTCGGTGATTGTCGTCGGCGGCCTGATCGCGGCCGGGCCCGCCGGGCTCGATTTCTCTAAAACGATGGGTTTCCTGGCGGTGGTCCTGGCATCCGTCAATATTTTCGGCGGCTTCATCGTGACGCAGCGAATGCTGTCGATGTTCAAGAAAAAAACGAAGTAGGGGGGGCAGGACATGAGCGCACAACTTGTCGGTTTCGCGTATCTCGCCGCCGCCATCTGCTTCATCCTGGCGTTGCGGGGCCTGAGCTCTCCGTCTTCCGCCCGCCAGGGCAACATGTTCGGCATCGCCGGCATGGTGATCGCTGTGGTGACCACGCTTCTGGATCCGAGCGTCGTCAGTTACGGCATGATCATTCTCGGCGTGCTGATCGGTGGTTCCATCGGAACGTTCGTCGCTTTGCGCATCCAGATGACGGCCCTGCCGCAACTGGTCGCCGCTTTCCACTCGCTGGTGGGTATGGCCGCGGTCTTCGTCGCGGCGGCGGCGTTCTACAACCCGGAAGCCTACGGCATCGGGACCTTCGGCGATATCCACGCCGGTAGTTTGGTCGAGATGTCCATCGGGACCGCGATCGGTGCCATTACCTTCTCCGGATCGGTGATCGCCTTCGCCAAGCTTCAAGGGCTGATGAGCGGCAATCCCATCGTCTTCAAGGGACAGCACCAGCTCAACGCGATCATTGGCGCCGCCATCGTGCTGTCGATCATCTGGCTGGTTTCCAGTGATTCCCAAACGGCGTTCTGGGTAGTGATGTTGCTGTCTTTCGTCATCGGGTTCCTGATCATCGTTCCCATCGGCGGCGCCGACATGCCGGTGGTGGTGTCGATGCTGAACTCGTACTCGGGCTGGGCGGCCTGCGGTATCGGCTTCACGCTGTCCAATCCGGCGCTGATCGTGACCGGTGCGCTGGTGGGCTCCTCGGGCGCGATCCTCAGCTATATCATGTGCAAGGGGATGAACGGTCGATCTTCAACGTGCTCCTGGGCGGTTTCGGCGGCGAGGGCAAGGTTCCCGGCGCCGGTAGCAAGGATCACGTCCAGCGTTCGGTCAAGTCGGGCTCGGCCGAGGACGCGGCCTTCATCATGAAGAACGCCTCCAAGGTCATCGTGGTTCCCGGCTACGGTCTGGCCGTGGCTCAAGCCCAGCACGCCCTGCGCGAAATGGCCGACATGCTGAAGAAGGAAGGTGTCGACATCCGCTACGCCATCCATCCGGTGGCGGGGCGCATGCCGGGCCATATGAACGTGCTGCTTGCCGAGGCGAACGTGCCCTACGACGAGGTTTTCGAACTCGAAGAGATCAACCACGAGTTCGCGACCGCCGACGTCGCGTTCATCATCGGCGCCAACGACGTCACCAACCCGGCGGCGAAGACCGATCCCGGCTGCGACATCTACGGCATGCCGATCTTCGATGTCGAAAAGGCGGGCACGACGCTGTTCATCAAGCGTTCGCTGGCTTCCGGCTACGCGGGTCTCGACAACGACCTGTTCTACCGGGACAAGACGATGATGTTGTTCGGCGATGCCAAGAAGATGACCGAAGAGATCGTGCAGGCGTTGCAGTCGTAGCGACGCGCGGTATCACGAGACGACGAACGGCGGGGCTTCGGCTCCGCCGTTTTCATATGCGCGACGGATTCGGCCATGACAAAAATCGCGTCATCCGGTAGCGTGGCCGCTATCCACAAAAAGCAGATGAAAAGGATAAATCATGAGCCGCAAAGCCATCGTCGTCGAATTCCCCGTCAAGCCGGAACTCGTCGCGAAGTTCGTCGATTTCTGCAAGGCGCACGCGAAGCGCTGCCTGGACAACGAAGAGGGCTGCATCCTGTTCGACGTCAGCATCGCGGACGAAGATCCCAACACCGTGTTTCTTTACGAAGCCTACGCGAGCGAGGAAGCCCTAGCCCACCACAACGCCCAGCCGTACCTTCAGGATTTCATCAAGGGCTTCATGCCGATGCTTTCCCGCGACCGGCGTCGCAACGTGGTCACCATTCGCGATTGAACTGCATCGATCGAATTTTTCATTCCGGTTTCCGGGGGAAATCGCTCGGGGCGTAAAGGGCGGTGTAAACCAATACCGTGACACGATCGGATGATCGACCAAGTGGTTTGCACCAAAGGACGTTAACAAGGTTCGTCTTTGAAATTCGAGATACTGTAAGCGAGATCGTCGGGCGGACGTCTGACGACCTTGCTTCGTTTTGGCCGCGTACGACGGAATGGCGTTGGGAAACTTATACCAACCTGCATAATGATTCATTGATATGCCCATTTTCGCATTCCGATGGACTTGATTTTCCACGGCTGGTCGATGAGCTTGTTCCAGGCGAAGCAACAGTGGTCGACGATGTCGACGTAGGACTTGAAGATTCTGTTTGAGAGCCAGTTTTCGCGCATGAACTGCCACACATTCTCCACCGGATTGAGCTCGGGCGACTTCGACGGCAGGGGAACGAGGGTGATGTTTTCGGGGACGTGAAGGGCATTGGAGAAGTGCCATCCGGCCTGGTCGACGATCACGACGGCATGGGTGCCGGAGGCGACGGCGAGCGAGATTTCCGTCAGGTGCAGGGTCATGGCGACGGTGTTGCAGACCGGCAGGACCAAGGCCGCTCCGACGCCTCGGGCCGGACAAACGGCGCCGAAGATCCACGCCGAGCGCGTCCGTTGGTCTTTGGGGGCGGCGGGACGTGTCCCGCGTTTCGCCCAACGCCGCGTAATCGTATTCTTTTGGCCGACCCTGGCTTCGTCCTGCCACCAGATTTCTATGGCTGTTCCGGCGGGGAGGCCGGATCGGATCTCCGCCACTCGGGCGGGGAATTTTTTTTGAATGTCTCCATGGCTTCCGCGTCCTGGGCGTGGTGACGTGGTCGAGCCGAGAGTTTCCGATACCCCATCTCGCGCAGGTTCCGCCCCAAGGTCGTTTCGTCCATGGAAACGCCGAATTCCCGCTGGATCCAGGAAACCAAGTCGCTCAATCGCCAACGCACCACGTCATCGATATAGGGCGTCGGTCCATCGTCAATCACGGTGGCCAACAGGGCTCGCTGTTCCACCGTCAAGCGGCGGTGCGGCCCCGTCGACTTGGCATCAATCAAGCCTTCAGGTCCTTCGGCATTGAAACGCAAAACCCAGTCCCGCAGCGTCTGAAGATCCACCTCCGCATGGGCCGCCGCTTCCCTGCGGCTCGATCCGTCATAGATCATCGACAAACTCAACAGGCGCCGAACTTGGCGCCCGTGACCCGACGAACGCGCAAGACGACGAAGGTCCTCGCCACTGTAGTCGTCACGGAGGGGGATCGCTCGTGCCATGGAAAACTCCTCTGTTTTCCATGTTGAATCATTTTTTCAGCCGCACGGGAATCCCCCACGTGAGTCTTTCTTCATGCTGGTTGGTATTACATCGGACAACCGAAGAAGGCTGCCGAGAATGAATATTCCGAAAGCGCCGATCATGACGACGGTGATTTCTGACTTCCACGACATCGCTTGGATATATTTGCGCATTGCCGCTCTGTGGCTCGAGACAAAACCGAGATCCTGAAAATCCGAAAGGCGATTGGCGACTTCTACTCTCGTCTTTTGCTTTCTTTCCCGAAACGCAAGTAGCATTATGCCAAAAATGATGACCAAGACAGGTCATATCCATAAGTAAAATAAACTATAAATAGAAAACATGAGAATATGCAACCTTATGAAGGCATAAGTCGAAGAGAATCGAATTCGGCGAGCGGATTTCCGTTCTGATTCCGTTTAAGAATTTCGCGTATTCGAAGGGTTTAACCGAAATGATCACGACAAACACCCGCCCCGAATCACTTCGGGCGGGTGCACTCATCTCGGATACTCACGGAAACCGGAAAGGCGGCTGACGCCGCCGACCGTGTCCTAGAAGCCTTCGCGCTCCAGGCGCTTACGCTCCAGCTTGCGGGCGCGGCGCTGAGCTTCGGCCTTTTCGCGAGCCTTGCGTTCGGACGGTTTTTCATAAGAACGACGCAGCTTCATCTCGCGAAAGATGCCTTCGCGCTGCATCTTCTTTTTCAGGACTTTGAGTGCCTGATCGACATTGTTGTCACGGACGACGACTTGCACGGTTCCCTCAACCCCTTTCAGATGACTGGAAAAAAACGAAAACCATTTCGTCGTGGGAGGGCGCCTTCTATCATACCCTTCTCGGGTTGTGAAGCCCTCTTCACGGCGATCGGTGTTGAATCGCCGCGTTCGGTGTAGTTTAGGGAAATATCTTCGGGAGAACAAGACGATGGCGATACTCAAGATCGCGCGAATGGGCCACCCGGTGCTGAGACGGTCCGCCGAACGGGTAACCGACCCGACGGCGCCCGAAATCGAGATGCTCGTCAGGGACATGATCGAAACGATGGTGGACGCGCCGGGCGTGGGGCTCGCGGCGCCGCAGGTCCATGTCGGCTGCCGCGTTGTCGTTTTCCATGTGCCGGAATCACGCGCAAACGGCGGAGAAGCCCAACCGCTGACTGCTCTGATCAATCCCGAAATCGAAATCCTGACCTCGGAAACCGTCGCGGGCTGGGAAGGATGCCTGTCGATTCCCGGGATGATGGGCGAAGTCTCTCGCGCTTTGCATATCGGATACCGGGGCTTCGATTTGGCCGGGCGCGTCGTCGAACGCGAGGCCAAAGGATTCCACGCCCGCGTCGTGCAGCACGAATGCGACCATCTGGACGGAATCCTCTATCCGATGCGGATCACCGATCTTTCCCGGTTCGGTTTTTCGGACGAACTGCAAAAGGGCTTCGCGGAGGAAGAGGAACGCTCGGGAAGTGGCGACGACTCGCAGGCCGCCGCCGATTGAATCCCGCTCGGATTCTCACCCTTCTTCCGGAGAGACCGGAACGCCCGCCGTCTGTTCCGCGCGGAAGGCGTCCAGTGCGTCGGCGATACGGGTGTCGGACAGCGCGAGGATCGCTGCCGCCAGGAGACCTGCGTTCTTCGCGCCCGCCTTGCCGATTGCCAGCGTGCCGACGGGGATGCCGCCCGGCATCTGGACCATCGACATCAGGCTGTCGAGACCACCCTGGACCCGGGTTTCCATCGGTACGCCGAGCACCGGAAGTGGAGTCATGGCGGCAGCGGCGCCGGGCAGCGCTGCAGCCATCCCGGCGCCGGCGATGATGATCTTGAGACCGCGTTCCCGCGCACCGTGGCAGTATTCGACCAGCCGATCCGGTGTCCGGTGGGCCGAGATGACCCGCGCCTCGTTTGGTATGCCCAGCTTATCCAAAGTTTCCTGGGCGATCTTCATCACAGGCCAATCCGATTGGCTGCCCATGATAATCCCGACCAGAGGGGGCGTTGTGTTCATCGGTCAATCTCCCAAACCAGAAACGAATTTGGTCGCGATTATAGAGAGCGGCTCCGTCCGATCAACCCGGCCTCTTCGCGGAAGATGCGGACGATGGTAGCCTGAAGTCGCCAAAACGGAGAAATGGCCCATGGTGGACATACCCGAACCTTCGCCCCTGGGAGCGGTGATTCCCGAAGACCGTTCCAGCCGGCGGGGGGACGGTCGTCACGAACGATCGCAACGAAACACGGCACCGGTGATTCGCAAATCGGTATCGGACGTCGCCTTCGTCATGGGGATCCCGATGGAAGAATTCACGCCGCGCGTGGAAGAGGCGCTGTCCATCATCATGGCGGAATTCGACCGCCAGCGGATGGAACTCGAACGGGGTCGTGACCGGGTCGCTTTTTTGGAAGAGCAGGCGGATACTCACTCGTTTTTGCCGGTTGCGAACCGGCGTGCCTTCCTTCGCGAACTCTCGGTCGTCCTGACCCGGGCGGCCCAGACGGAAACCCGCAGTACCTATGGCGTAATCGTTCTCGCAAATGCCCAGGACATCCGTAACGGGATGGGACGGGCGGCGCTGGACGTCGCCTTGATCGCGATCGCCAATGCACTGATGGAAGGCGTGCGAGGCAGTGACGCCGTCGGGTCAATGGGAGGCGGCGATTTCGGCGTGATCCTGGTTCTGAGCGAAGGCGAAACGGCACGCGCCAAGATCGCGGAACTGGCGCTAAAAATCGAAGACATGGACGTGCGATGGCTCGGACGCCGCGTCGATCTAAAAACCGCCTGGGGGCTTTACACCTTTGATGGTAGCGAAGCGGTCCGCACCGTGCTGGATTCGACCGAACGGGCGCTGCTTGAAGAGTTTGGCACACATACCCGTCGACCGCCGCCATGAGCACGCGCGTCTACGTAATGTTATGGCCTAATCCCCAAAGTACCCGCCAAAAAATATTGGCGGCGCTTGGTCAGGCTATGATATCAGGCCTCAGCTTGTTTTCGAGATCCGCGATTTGGTCTTTCAGGGCGAGTTTGCGCTTCTTCAGGCGCTGGACCTGCAGCTGGTCGAAGGGCGCGGTGTCGGAAAGGCGATTGATGACGTCGTCGAGATCCCGATGTTCGGTACGGAGTTCCGCGAGTCGCCGCTTTAGTGCTTCGATGTTTTCCATGGCTCCACGGTTCTTAAGGCTGGCGGCAGATGGTAACAGATTAATCTCTGTCGCGGTATGCCGTAATCGGACACAAGGTTTTCGAATCTGCAATTCGGGGGGCAGGGAAGGGGCTGAACATGGCCAAGAAGAAAAAGCGAATCGCCGTATTGACGAGCGGAGGCGACTGCGCCGGTTTGAACGCGGCCATCCGGGCCGTCGCGCACCGGGCCACGGAGGGCTACGGCTGGAAGGTCATCGGCATCGTCGAGGGTACCCGGGGGCTGATGGAACGTCCGCTGCGGTACGAGGAACTGACGCTTCGGATCTTCACGGGAAATGTCCTGCGGATGGGGGGCACCATTCTCGGAACCGTGAACAAGGGCAATCCGTTTGCCTTCCCGATGCCCGATGGAACCGTGAAGGACCGGTCCGATGAATTCGTCGCGGGGTTCGACCAGCTTGGGCTCGATGCCCTGATCGGTATCGGTGGCGACGGCAGTATGAAGATTCTTGGCCGGTTGGCGGAAAAGGGTGGAATTCAATTCATTGGAATCCCCAAGACGATCGATAACGACGTCGCCTTCACGGAATTCTCCGTGGGCTTTTCGACAGCCATGTCGGTGGCGGTCGAGGCCATGGACTGCCTGCAGCCGACTGCGGCGAGCCACGGACGGGTCATGATCCTGGAGGTCATGGGACGTGATGCCGGCCATATTGCTCTGTCGGCGGGCATCGCCGGTGGCGCCGACATCATTCTGGTTCCGGAGATCCCCTACAAAATCGAGCGGGTTTGCGACAAGATCCGCCGCCTGCAGAAGAGCGGCCGCAATCACGCCCTGGTCATTTGTTCCGAGGCGGTCCAGGTGGAGGGGGGCAAGGTTTCGCAGACCCACGCCGACGGCGAGGTTCGTTACGGCGGCGTCGGCCATGTCCTGGGCGAGCAGATCGCGCGGATGACAGGGGCGGAAACCCGCGTGACGGTTCTGGGGCACGTCCAGCGCGGCGGTTCGCCCAACGGGCAGGACCGGCTGCTGGCCTCGGCCTTCGGCGTGCATGCCGTCGACCTGATCGCCCAGGGACGGTCCCAACGGATGGTGGCTTGGCAGCACCGTGACGTGGTCGACGTCCCGCTGGAAGAGGTGGTGACGCGCTGCAGCACCGTCGACGTCAACGGCGCGGTGGTTCGAACGGCGCGCGGACTGGGAATCTGCCTCGGCGACTGACCCTTTCCGCGCGGCGGGCGCTAGAAAACGGGGCTCCCGCAGGGGTTTCGGAACTGCCTTTGGATTAGAACCGCAGGTCGGGGCGGGGGCGAAAAAGGAACGCCCGGAGGCGAACTCTATGGCCTTTTGATCCAAAAACGCCTAGACTTTAACAGTAGTGTAATATTGGCGGAAACAGGAGATTCGTGCCATGAGCCTCGACGAGCGAATCGCCTCTCTCAAGGCTGAACACCGGGCTCTCGAAGCCAAAATCGAAGAAGAAACCAACCGCCCCTATCCAGACGATTTCACCATAGCTACCCTCAAAAAACGAAAACTCCTCATAAAAGACGAAATCGCGAATCTCAACACCTGCTGATTCACTCAGCGATGTTGCGAACCGGTCTTCCTCCTCAAAATTCGTGCGCTGCCGATCGGCGTTATTAACGCCGTCGTACGTGTCTTCGTGGGAGATCGGGTAGGGACTGGTGATGCGACGGAGGCGCTCCTGCCGTTGTTCGGGAGTAATGAGCGTTTCCGTTGATCGCCAAGGGAACGAGACAACGAAAAACGCCCGCCGAATGCGGCGGGCGTTTGAAGCGAAGACATCCGCCTGTGCGGTTATTCCTCCGGCAGGGTACCGTGAACGGCGCCGGCCCGAGCCCGGGCGACCGCCACCAGTTTCTCGAGTTCGATTTCGGAACACAGTCCCAGCCCGACCGGGTTGCGGGCCTTGATGTTCGTCGCATTCCAATGGGTTTTGTCGCGAACCGCCGCGATCGTCGGTTTGGTCGTCCCGATCAGTTTGCAGATCTGGGCGTCGCTGAGTTCCGGATAGTGCTTGATCAGCCATGCAATGGCGTCTGGGCGGTCCTGGCGCTTGGAAACGGGCGTATAGCGCGCGCCTCTTTGCCGCGCCTGTGGCTCCGGAATCGTCGGCAAGGCGCGCTTCAGCCTCGCCTCCGGATCATTCTGGCACCGCTCGACTTCTTCCTGGGTCAGATCGCCGTTTGCGATCGGGTCCAGTCCCTGCATGCCGGGAGCGACTTCCTCGTCCGCAATGGCTTGAATCTCCAAGACGTGAAGTCCGCAAAAATCCGCGATCTGTTCGAACGAAAGGGAAGTGTTTTCAACCAGCCAAACGGCGGTCGCCTTCGGCATGAGTGGTAGCGACATCATTTATCCCGTCAATTTATGGTTGGCCGGCACGCCGCCCGAACCGGCTGCGATACGTTTTTCTTTTCCTTATATAGACGTCGCGGGCCAAGGCGGTCAAATGGTTGAAAGGGGATAACCTCATGTCGTGAGAATGATTTTTCCGATATGGCTGCTCTCCTCCATCATGGCGTGGGCTTTCGACGCGTCGCGGAGGTCAAAGGTCGCGTGGACAATGGGCCGTACCCGCCCATTTTCCAGAAGCGGCCATACTCTTTCGCGCAAGGCCGACGCGATCCGTCCTTTTTCGCCGATCGGCCGGGCCCGGAGCGTGGAGCCTGTCAAAACAAGGTGCTTGCGCATGACGTCCATGAAATTGATTTCGGCGCGACTTCCCTCCAGGAAGGCGATGCTGACGATGCGGCCCTCGCGCGCCGCCGCCCGGATATTCCGTTCGATATAGGATCCGCCGACCATGTCGAGGATCACATCGGCGCCGCGACCGTCGGTGAATTCAGCCACGGCCGTGACGAAATCGTCGCGCTTGTAGTTGACGGCGACGTCGGCGCCGAGTCCGACGCAAGCGGAACATTTTTCATCGCTACCCACCGTCGTCACGACTTTGACGCCGAAATGGTGTGCAAGTTGGATGGCCGTCGTCCCGATACCGCTCGACCCGCCATGGACGAGGAGGGTTTCTCCGGTTTTCAAGGCGCCCCGTTCGAACACGTTGGTCCAAACCGTGAAGTACGTTTCCGGTATACCCGCCGCCGTTACGAAATCCAGATCTCCAGGGATCGGCAGGCACTGCATGGCAGGCGCGGTGCAATAGGTGGCATAGCCGCCGCCGGCGACCAGTGCGCAGACGGGCGCGCCGAGAGCCGGCGTGGCCACATCCGAGCCCAGCGCGACGACCTCGCCGGCGATCTCCAGTCCTGGAACATCGCTGGCGCCCGGAGGCGGCGGATAATGGCCTCGACGTTGAAGGGCATCGGGGCGGTTTACGCCGGCGGCTGCGACACGGATCAGGACTTCTCCCGCGCCGGGACTTGGCATGGGACGTTGGGCCAACACCAGGACTTCAGGACCGCCAGGTTCCCGGATTTCAACGCAGTCCATGGTTTCGGGAAGCGGATTCATGGGTTGCCCTTTCTTGTTCGCGATGTCATCGGTTATCCTGCGATCCAAACGTCGGTCGCGCGAGGAGGATACGATGGATCTGGAAGATCTTGAACCCCGGAAGGCGAAGCCCAAGCCGAGAAACCTCGACGATATGTCGATCGAGGACTTGAAGGAATATATCGAGGAATTGGCCAGCGAAATCAAACGTGTGGAATCCGCAATCGCGGTCAAGGAAAAGGCCCGAAATCTGGCCGACGCCGTTTTCAAGAAATAATAATCGTCTTGACCGGAATGGTCGGCTCTGCGACAATCACCGCGATTAATTTAGGCGAGTATGACAGGGCAAGGCGATAAGGAACGTAAGGGCCGTCAAGAATGACGGCCCTTTTTAAGTATTTGGAGTTCTTTGCGGATTCAAACGCTCTCAGGCCCGGACATTGCGGAACCTCGAAATTTGTCAGTGCCGGGTAGACTTCTGGAAGCCGGTCGATTGCCACACGGCCTCGAACAGGCGGATTTCGTCGTAAAGATCGGAAAATGCGTGCGTTCCGGCATCCTTGAAGGGCAGACCGCAATTCCGGGCTTCCGAATAGGCCGCCTCGGCGACGAGAATCTGGTCGGGCCGCGCCTTGCGACAGGCCCATACGGCGGTTTCCGCCGCGCCGGACGGCACGATCTCGTCGGGTTCGGGGACTCCACTGTCGACGCCGATACAAAGGTGCGTCTTCTGGGTTGGGCGATTGAAATTCAGTGTCGCCACTTTGCGCTGGATAATCGCGGAAGCCTCTACGGCTCGATTGGCCGTCGGGAATGCGGCCATAATCCCCCGGCCCGTATTCCGGACCTCGATTCCCCCACAGGTGCCGAGAGCGTCGCGCAAAACCCGGTCTCGGATTTCGATCGCGTAGGCAGCCGGGATATCGTCGCTTTCCTGTCCGCGATCGGTTGCCGCCGCGACGTCAACGAACATCACGGCGGTCGAGGCACCGACGGTTTCCTCGATCGGGTTGCGGAGAAGACCGTAAGCACGGGTCACCGGAGCGGAAAAGTCGGTCTCGCCTTCCAAGAAGGCTTTCATGGCATCGTACCCGAGCCGCATGACCATGTTTGACGTCGGAATTTTCTGAATTTCCCCTTCGAGGGTGTCGATGACCTCTTCCGCTTGATGGACGTTGCGTCCGGTCAGTTGCAGTGCTTCCCGGAAGATCAGGGTTTCGGTCTTGGTGTCGAGAGACCGCGATTCGGTCAAGGCCGTCGTTGCGCCGGCGAGAAGAAGATCAACGGCCAGCGTATCGTTCGCGGTATTGCGGTCGTTCCGGGAGTCGCAATACCGCAAAAGGTTGGCGACGAACCGGGTCATGGCCGCGATCTGCTTTTCCGCGTAAGGTCGGGGCGTTTCAGACGAGGCTCTGGAGGCGGTCGATTGCTCGGCTCCGCTGTTGGCCGAGGGAGGGATGCTTCCGCTAGGTGCGTTTGACGAAACGGCGCTATTGCCGGCTCCCTCCGCCTGGGAAAGTGTGGATTTTCGGCGGCCAGAGTCAAGAACGCCCTCGACTCGATTTCGGGCTGTTTGCGCTTTTTCGGTCTTGAACCAGAGTAGGGTTGCCAGAAATGCAAGAAGGAAGCCGAGCCCGAATATTCCGGCCAACAGCAACGTTACGTTCTCGATTCCGAAGCGTCGGCCCAAGGCGTCGCTTCCTCCCGGCGCCAGAAGCGAGGCGCCCAGCAGAACCGTGCCGCCGACGATGCCGAAAGCCACTCCCGCGAGCCGGGAGCGAAATTTTCCAAACCGTTTCGGATCGCTCTTTTTCGTGGCAGAGAGCGGGCGCTCCCCCCGTTGCGCCGAAGTCGACGTTCCAGCCCGGGTATCAGTGCTTTTGGCTGTGTAATCGCGTTCCAACCGATAGGTCTTAAAGATCGTTTGGGCCTGGCTTTTGGCCTGCCCGGCCTGAAACTCGATGCTTACGACTTTGGCGCCGTCGATACCCGGCGCTTCGCCTACGCGTTTCGCCTCTTGTATCGCGGCCTTGCGGTCTTTGGCGTCGTACCGCTTGTGCAGTTCCCACCGCTTGTCCTTTAGGACGTGGACTTCGCAGGCATTGTTGGAGGGTGAATCGGACATCCTTGCCCGTGGCGCTCCTTACGACGACGATCCAGGACAATATACCTTCGAAATGCGTCCTGCGGGACGGGATTTAAACGGGAACGCACTTTTCTGGCGAAATTTTTCATACAACGAAAGCGCCTTGCGCAACGGCGCAAGGCGCTTTCATTATAGACGTGAATTCGTAGGGGTCAGCCCTTAAGGCCGAAGTCCGCGAAACGCTTCTTGAATTTCGCCAACTGACCGCCACTGTCGAGCAAGCGGTGCACGCCCGTCCATGCGGGGTGCGACTTCGAATCGATATCGAGCCGAAGGGTGTCACCCGCCTTGCCCCACGTTGAACGGGTCGTGTATTCGCTGCCGTCCGTCATGACGACCGTGATTTCGTGGTAATCGGGATGAATGCCCTGCTTCATGGTCTCGCTCCGACAAAAGAGGGGCTCTATATAACGGGGGGGCGCCGCGGACGCAAGAGGTTTGGCCTCGGTTCGCCTTCTGGAACGACATAGTTGCCGAGGAACCCATGACAATAAGCGAAAATGCCTTCGAAACCCTGGCCAGCGAAACCCTGGACGAACTCGTCGAACGAATCGAGGGTGCTCTGGGTGAATTCCTGGATATCGATCTTCAGGGTGGGGTGTTGACCATCGAATTGGATACCGGTGGCCAGTATGTGATCAACAAGCATGCGCCAAACCGCCAGCTTTGGATGTCGTCGCCGGTGAGCGGCGCCACGCACTATGATTTCGATGAAATGCGCAAGGCGTGGATCGCCGGACGCGACGGGGGCGAATTCAAATCGCGTCTACAGGGGGAACTGAGCGATGCAACCGGAACGGAGTTGGTTCTCGGCTAGGGAGCCTTGCGGTCGATCGGGCGGACGGCGACGGATGCGATCACGACGGCCACGGCCATGATGACGGCGCCGCCAAGGAAGGGCCAGTCCCGCCCCAACCCGGAGAACAGCATTCCCGCCCAGGCCGGCCCCACCACGCGGCCGAGAATGGCGGCAGACCGTCCCATGCCGAGGATCAAGCCCTGTTCGTCCTGCCCGGCGCGCTGGGACAGAAGACTGTTGAGCGCGGGATTGAAAACGGCGAAGCCCAGGGCCAGCAGGGCCATAGCCCCGATCAACGATACGAGGTTCTCCGCCAACGGCGTCAAGGCCAGTCCGATCGAGAAGAGAACGGCGCCGGCGACGATCAGGGCCCGTTCATTGAATCGCTTCGCCAACGTTCCGACCAGCCCACCCTGCACGGAGACGGTCAGAAGGCCGACACCGCCGAAAAGATAGCCGTTTTGCTGCGGGCCCCATCCGAATTCGCGTTCTGACCACAGGGCGAAAGTGGCCTCCATCCCGGCGAAGACGAAAGTGGCGCAAAAAGCCAGAACGATCAGTGCTCCGACGTGTTCGCGTTTTAGGCCGCCGACGAACTGGACCAGGGGATTGGCGTGGACTTTGGCGGCGGCGCGGGCGCGCGATTCGGCGGACAGAGATTCCTTGAGGATCAGCAGGGTTGAAACCAGGGCGATGGCGGACAACGCCGCGGCGAGGAAACACGGCGTGGCGTAATCCGCGTTCAATGGATCTGGACCGGCAAGGGTTCCGCCTATTGCCGGGCCGATGATAAAGCCCAGCCCCAGCGCCGCGCCGATCATGCCCATTCCCTTCGCGCGCTCGGACGGCTTGGTGATATCGGCCACGTAGGCGAAAGCGGCGGAGATGTTGCCCGCCATCGCCCCGGCCAGGAGTCGTGCCGCGAACAGGGTCCAGAGCGAATAGGCAACGCCTAGCCAGACGTAGGCGATGATCGCGCCAGCCATTGACGCGATGAGAACCGGGCGGCGCCCGATGCGGTCGCTCAGACGGCCCCATAAAGGCGCAGTCAGGAACTGGGCGAATGAATATGCCGCCATCAGGAGGGTGATCGTCAGCGGCGCCGCCTGGAACCGTTCCGCATAGAACGGCAGCAGGGGAATGACCAATCCGAACCCGATAAGATCGATGAGGACGATAAGAAAAAGAGGCAGCATGAACGGTCCGTTTCCCCGGTTTCCTCTTATGTGGGGGGAAACTGCTGGAAGCGTTAGGTCTTGTCAACGCGCGCGTGGCCGGTGCGACGATTTCAGGTTATTCGCGTACCGGTTTCCGTAGCGAAGACGTGCGCGTTCTCGGGCGCCACATGAAAGCGCAAAACGCCGTCTCCCGGGATGGCGTGGTTGCCGGGAAGACGGGCGGTCAGCAATTCACCGTTTCCATTCAGCGTTCCATGCACCAGCGTATCCGCGCCCAGTTCCTCGACCATGTCTATGTTGACGTGGAACGTTCCGGAGCCATTTCCGTCCGCGGGAATCAGATGTTCGGGCCGAATTCCCAGGGTGACTGGTTGATCCACGCTGCCCGTATTCGCCGGATGTTCCATCGGGATGCCGTCGCCGTTTGGAAGCCGGATCATCGTGCCTGAAGATTCGACGGTGGCCTTCAAAAAATTCATCGCCGGAGATCCGATGAATCCGGCGACGAACGTAGTGGCGGGGCGGTTGTAAACGTCGATGGCGCCGCCGATTTGTTCTGCCCGCCCGGCATTCATGACCACCAGGCGATCGGCCAGGGTCATCGCCTCGACCTGATCATGGGTGACGTAGATCGCGGTGATCCCCAGGGCGCGTTGCAGGCGTTTGATTTCGAGACGCATCTGAACGCGGAGCTTGGCGTCCAGATTGCTGAGCGGTTCGTCGAACAGAAAGACTTGCGGTTCGCGGACGATGGCACGGCCCATGGCGACCCGCTGGCGCTGGCCTCCGGAAAGCTGCCTCGGCTTGCGGTTCAGAAAAGACCCGAGCCCGAGGATCTCGGCGGCTTTGCCAATGCGCCTTTCGATTTCGTCGCGAGGCGTCCCCTGGTTTTTCAAGCCGTAGGCCATGTTGTTGTAGACCGTCATATGCGGATAGAGCGCATAGTTCTGGAATACCATGGCGATGTCGCGATCTGCCGGTTCTAGACTGTTGACGCAGAGCCCGTTGATCGCGATGTCACCCACCGTGATGGTTTCGAGACCCGCGATCATACGCAGCAGGGTGGATTTTCCGCATCCCGATGGACCCACGAGGACTATGAACTCGCCGTCAGCGATACTCAGGTCGATTCCCTGGATGGCGTTGACGCCGCTCGGATAGACTTTATTGACGCCGGTCAACGTGACCTCGGCCATGAAATGTCTCCTATTTTTCAGTTTCCACCAGTCCCTTGACGAAGAGACTCTGCATGCCGACGACCACAGCAACCGGAGGCAGCATGGCCAACATCGACGTTGCCATGACCAAATGCCATTGGGGGGCCGCGTCCGAGACCGTCACCATGCGCTGGATACCCATGACGATCGTGTAATAGGATTCGTCGGTGGTGATAAGAAGCGGCCACAGGTACTGGTTCCAACCGTAGATGAACAAAATGACGAAGAGGGCCGCGATATTGGTGCGGGACAGCGGCAGCAGAATGTCGCGAAAAAACCGAATTGGTCCGCAGCGGTCGATCCGTGCCGCTTCCAGCAGTTCGTCCGGAACGGTCAGGAAGAATTGACGAAACAGGAACGTGGCCGTCGCGCTGGCAATCAGGGGGATGCTGAGACCCGCATAGGTGTTCAGCATTTCCAGATCCGCAACGACCTTGAACGTGGGCAGGATGCGGACTTCGACCGGCAGCATCAGCGTAATGAAGATCGTCCAGAAACAGGTCATGCGGAAGGGAAAGCGGAAATAGACGATGGCGTACGCGGCAATGATCGAGATCGTGATTTTGCCGAACGCGATGGAGAGCGCCATGATCAGGCTGTTCGCCATCATCAGCCAGACGGGAACGCCGCCGGCGGCTGTCATTCCCGATCCAAGGATCATGCCGTAGTTTTCAAGGAACTTGTCTCCCGGCAACATCGGCACCGGGGATTGCATCATGTCGGCCCCTCCATGGGTGGACGCGACGAATGTCATCCATATCGGGAATGCGACGAGCGCGATGCCGGCGATCAGGACGATGTGGGTGAGTGCGTTGAGATAAGGGCGATGTTCGACCATCAGTATTCGACCCTCCGCTCTATGTAGCGGAACTGCACGACCGTCATTCCGATGACGATGATCATCAGAACCACGGATTGTGCCGCCGATCCGCCGAGATCGAGCCCGACGAAACCGTCGTTGAAGACCTTGAAGACCAGGATTTCCGTCGCTTTAGCCGGGCCGCCGCTGGTGGTTGCGTGAATGATTCCGAAGGTATCGAAGAATGCATAGACGACATTGACGACCAGCAGGAAGAATGTCGTCGGCGACAATAGCGGGAAGACGATGGTCCAGAAGCGCTTCACGGGGCGGGCACCATCGATCGCGGCGGCCTCGATCATCGACTTCGGGATCGCCTGAAGGCCCGCGAGAAAAAAGAGAAAATTGTAGCTCACTTGTTTCCAACTGGCGGCGACCACGACCAGGATCATCGCGTCGGTACCGTTCAACGTGTGGTTCCAGTCATAGCCCATTCCACGCAGAAGGTAGGCGATGGTCCCGATCGACGGATTGAAGAGGAACCACCATAAAATGCCCGCCACCGCCGGAGCCACGGCGTATGGCCAAACGATCAGGGCCTTATAGACGGCCGCTCCCCTGACGATCCGGTCCGCCATGACGGCGAGAAGCAGCGCGATGGACATCGACGATATCGTGGTCGCGAGGCTGAAGACGATCGTGCGACGAAATGATGCAAGATAGGTGGGATCGGAAAAGAGACTGATGAAATTGTCGAACCAAACGAATTGGGTGGACAACCCGAACGGGTCTTCCACGAGAAACGACTGCCACAACGCCTGAGCGGCCGGCCAGATGAAGAAGATCAGCGTGACGAGGAGTTGCGGCGCGAGAAGACAATAGGCGAGGAACTTCTTATCGAAGCCTGTTCGTTTTTGCATGTCACGGCCTGTCGGTGCCGGATGTGGGAGAGCCGCCGTGCGACGGCTCTCCACCCGGTTCGCATTCAATGATGAGAATGGGGACGTTTACTTGTTGGCCGCTTCGAACTTGCGCAGGAGTTCGTTGCCACGGCTGACGGCGTCGTTGAGACCGTCTTCGGCCGTCTTGCTGCCGCTCCAGACCGCTTCGAGTTCCTCGTTGATGATGTCCCGGATCTGGACAAAGCTGCCGAAGCGAAGACCCTTCGAGTTTTCCGTGGGCGCCTTGAAGTTGATCTGCTTGACGGAGGTGTCGGCGCCGGGGTTCTTGTCGTAGTAGCCTTGTTTCTTGCTCAGTTCATAGGCGGCGGTGGTGATCGGAAGATAGCCGGTGAACTGGTGCCAGTCCGCCTGGACTTCGGCCGATGAAAGGTAGCTGAAGAACTTCGCCGTGCCCTTGTATTCCTCGGCCGTATGACCGGAAAGGACCCACAAGGTGGCGCCGCCGATGATGGAATTCTGGGGCGCGTCCTTGACTTCGGGCCAATAGGGCAGCATGCCGATGCCGACCTGGAACGTCTTGACGTTGGCGAGGACGCCGGCGCGGGACGCCGAGGAGTTCATGTACATCGCGCATTCGCCGCTATAGAACTTTGGCGCGGAATCAGAACGACGACCGCCGTAGTCGAAGATCTTTTCCTTCTGCCATTTCGCCAAGGTCCCGATGTGCTTGACGTGCAGGGGGCTGTTGATCGTCAGTTCGGTGCCGAGCCCACCGAAGCCGTTCGACATTGTTCCGATGGGAACATTTTGCCAAGCGGAGAAGTTTTCGATCTGCACCCAGGATTGCCAGCCGGTGGTAAAACCGCAGGAGTAGCCGGCCTTTTGCACGGCGCGGGAAGCGGCTTCGACTTCCGGCCACGTCTGCGGCGCTTTTTCCGGATCCAGGCCGGCCAAGCGGAAGGCTTCCTTGTTGTAGTAGAGGATCGGCGTCGAGCTATTGAACGGCAGCGAGAGCATATTGCCGCCGGTATCCGTGTAGTAGCCCGTGACCGCCTGGAGATAGACCGACGGGTCGAACGGCTCGCCCGAGTCCTTCATCAGCTTGTAGACCGGATAGACGGCGCCTTTGGCGGCCATCATCGTTGCCGTGCCGACTTCGAATACCTGCACGATGTGCGGATGTTTCTTGGCGCGGAAGGCGGCGATCGCCGCTGTCATGGTCTCGGTGTAGTTGCCTTTGTAAACGGGCACGACCTTGTAGTCGGATTGCGTAGCGTTGAAGCCTTCCGCGATTTCATTCACCTTTTGGCCCAATTCTCCGCCCATGGCATGCCACCATTGGACTTCCACGGTTGCCTGGGCGTGGGTCAACCAACCGCAGGCGACCAAGGCCGTCGCCGCGAAAAGCATCTTGCGATTCATATTTAATCTCTCCCGATTTTAGGATTTGATCGACAGAGATTAGGCGGAGGGGATGACCGAACGGTGACGTGGAAGTGAAGTATTTTTGACGAGCCCGTGAAGTTTTGTTTCCAACAACCCGTTTGGGTGGCGCAAGGCCCCGTGGCCGAGCCTCCGCGCCTCCTATTTTCAGCGTTGCGTGAGTTTGAATTCGATCCGGCGGTTGCGGCGATAGGCGATTTCGTCGTCGTTGGGATCGATCGGCTGGAATTCTCCGAATCCGGCCGCTGCCATCCGCTCCGGTGGGATGCCCTCGCCGATCAGGTATTGAACGACGGAGATGGCGCGCGCTGCCGAAAGTTCCCAGTTCGAAGCGTACCGGGCGGTGCTGATGGGAATCTTGTCCGTGTGCCCGTTGACCTGCAAGATCCAGTCGATATCCGATGGAATGGTGGCCGAAATCTCCCTGAGCGCGGTCGCCAACTGGGCGATCTGCGCTTGCCCTTCCTCACCCAGCACGGCGGAGCCGCTGGCGAACAGCACCTCGGACTGAAACACGAACCGATCGCCGACAATGCGGACGTCGCGGCGATCGCCCAGGATTTCACGAAGGCGGCCAAAGAATTCCGACCGATATCGGGACAGTTCCTGGACCTTGGTCGCCAGCGCAGCGTTCAGGCGTTGGCCCAGATTGGCGATCTTGACCCGTTGTTCTTCAGCAATCTGTTCCGATGCTTCGAGCGCCGTCGACAACTGGCTGAGTTGCTTGCGTAATTCTTCCATTTGACGGTTCAGCAAGGCGACCTGCGCGCGCGTCGATTCCGAAATCTCCCGCTCTTCGAGCAGCAGGCGTTCCTTTTCGGTCAGTGAGTCGCGGCTCTTCGACAGTTCTGCGGCCCGATCTTCGAGCGTCTTGCGATTGCGCACGAGTTCTGCCAAGCGCGCCGTCAATTCCTCGCGACTCTTCTCGAGTTCCTCGCGGGTCTTTTCGAGGTCGGTCTGCTTCTGGGAAAGAGTGCGCTCGCTTTCCGACAGTTCGTCGGTCTTGGCGATCAAGGCATCCTGGGTCCGTTCCAGTTCTTCCTTGTTTCGGGAGGCTTCGTCCCGCGCCACGCGCAGCAGCACCGAAATGTCGGTGAGCTCCTTTTCCATGTCGGCTTTCAATGCCTTCAAGGCCGCGATGTCGTTGGCGAGTTTGTTCAACTGGGTCAACTGCATTTCGATCGCGCCCTTGTCGGTCATGATCGTCTTGAAAGCGTCCTCGAGTTGGCTGCTCGTTTCCGCGGCCTGGCGTTCGGCGTTCTCCGCACGGACCGAAAGCGACTGCACTTGGGCCTTGAGATCGTCCTGCAAATTGACGGACGCCTGCAAATCCTGCGACAGCTGGGAGATGTTGAGACGGAGTTCGGTGTTTTCCGTGCGTTCCAGTCCCAGGAGTTCAGACAATTCGCTGACCTGGTTTTCCAGCCGCTGCAGGGCTTCGTCGCGACCCGATATGGCTTCGTTCAGGAAAAACTGCGCGATGACGTAGACCATCAAAAGGAAGATGATGATCATCAACAGGTTCGACAGAACGTCGACGAAACCCGGCCAAATGTCGGTGGAGGATTTCCGGGAACGACGCGAGAGCGAGGCCATGGTTCGTTTCCCCGCCGGACCCTATCGGCCGCTTTGATCGGCCAACGCGGCGATGGTTCGGGCCAGCAGTTTGATCTCGCTCCGAACCTGTTGGACGATTTCCTCGCGACCGGCACTAAGTTCTTCCAGCATTCGGGCGACATAGACATCCAGATTGCGGATGTGGATGCGAGTCGTTTCGTCCAGTCCGGAATGGGACGGCGTCAGGTTCTCCGCCAGCTTGGCGAGAATCGGCTTCATCTCCGACTGGGTCTCGGCCAGATTCAGCATCAGCCCCTGTTCGGTATGCATGTGGTCGGTCAGCGTTCCCAATTTCTCGGTCAGGGCCAGCAAATTGTTGTTGACTGAAATCCGGTTGTCCTCGCCTCGGGCCAGGGTACGCTGCAGGTTTTCAAGGCTTTCCGCCGTTTGTTCCAGCAACGCCTGAACATAGGCCGGAACCGATTGGTCGCCGTCGCCACCGATCGAACCGCTGGAAAGGCGCGTGCGCTCCGACAGCCATTCCTCGAGCCCGTTGTAAAAACGATCCTGTGCCTGGGACGCCTGGAGATCCAGGAACCCGAGGACCAGCGAACCGGAGAGACCGAACAGCGAGGACGAAAACGCTGTGCCCATGCCGTTTAGAGGCGCTTCCAGACCACGCTTGAGGCTGCCGAACATCACGTTGATGTCGCCGCCCGTAACCGACATGCCGCCGATGACATCGCGGATCGAGCTCACGGTTTGAAGCAGTCCCCAGAACGTGCCCAACAGGCCCAGGAATATCAGGAGTCCGATAGTATAGCGCGCAAGATCGCGGGACTCGTCGAGCCTTGACGCAATGCCGTCGAGCAGGGATCGCATCGCAAGCGCCGACAGGCTGAATCGTCCTTGACGCTCGCCCAGCATCGTGGCCATGGGAGCGAGAAGCCGGGGGGGGGGGCTGGTGCTGGCGGCTTCGGGATTGAGTTCGTAATCCTCTATCCACTTGGCGGCGGGATACAGGGTCATCACTTGACGGAAGTTGTAGATGATCCCGAGCAGGAGAACGCCGACAATCAGGCCGTTGAGGGCGGCGTTTGCCATGAAGGCGTCTCGGAGAGGAAGGAATACGAAAACGGCGGCTCCGACGACCGCTACCAGAAACACGGCCATGCGCACAAGGAAGCGACTAGGGCGACCCATTCCGTCCATTCTCCGCTATGATTGTCGTAACGCCACGCGTCGGATCATCTCTTGACGACCTTGATATCGACGCGGTTTGCCGGATCGCCCTCGATCCGGTCTCCGAGCGCCCGTACATCGATCCTCGTGCTTCGCACACCCTGTTTCATCAGGAAGGAACGAACATCCAGCGCACGTGAAAGCGAAAGCCGCCGGGCCTTGCTCGACGAAAGTTCAGGTCCGCCGGCGTAGGCGAACAGCCTAAGACGCAAATCGGCTTGTTCCTCGAATCCGCCGATCAGTTTTTTCAGGTCGGCTTGTGCCGATTCCGGCATTTTCGGCGAATCCTCGTCGAAGACGATGACCAGGGAGTCTCCTTCGTTGACCGATCCGGCCGCGCCTGCCGATTTCGGCGCCGTCTTGGGAGCGTCCGTGGGTGCCGACGCCAGTTTGGTGGCGACGGGAGGCGGCGGAGGTGGCGGGGGAGTCATCGCGCCGCTTGTCGCGGGGGCGGGCTCCGCCGGCGATTCCGGCGTCATTCGGGGCTGCGGCGCCGGCTGTGCTGCGGCCGCTACGGGCGCTTTGACCGGCGCTGGCGGAGCAGGAATCCGGGCGGCCAAGTCCTGGGATGGTGCGGGTGTCGACGGTTGCGGCGAAGCCACGGACGCGACCCTCGGAGAAGGCTGTTCCGGCGTCGCGGCGACGGCCGGTTTTTCGGCCATGGGTTTGACCGGTACCGGTTCCGTCATTCTGGGTTTGGGCGCTTCCACGGCGGCCATCGACGGCATCGGTTCGGGAGCGGTCTCGGCCCGCGTCGGTTCCGGCCGCTTGAGGACGGGTCTCTCCATCGCTGGATCCGCCGTGCGACGGCCCACAGGGGCTTCGACATAGAGGCGCGAAACCGGAGCTTGAGGTCCGGGCATCAGCAAACCGCCCCTTACACCGGGCAGGGGCGCGTAGCCCGGCATCATCGGCGCGGTTCCCCCGCCGAGCACGCTCATGTCGACGGAGACTTCGTCGCTGGGGGACGAATTGCCGAAACCTTGTTGCGCCCATGCGACGTGCGTTCCGAAACCGACCACGACACCGCAAAGGGTCGTGGCTGCCACCACAACAACACTGGCACGAACGATACGCCGTTCTATGCTCATCTGCCCTTCGCTCCCCCCCAAAAATAGACACCGGCCGAACCGACGCCATTTTGGCCTAGCATTCCACATGAGCCAACATAGCCAAGGGGCGCGGCGTGCACAACCGGTTACGCACGTGTCGGGACTTTCCTTTGCGCGGACGAACGGGTTCGTCCGCTACTCAGGCATTCGATTGGGAAGCATTCTTGACGAGTTTGGCCAGCGGTTGGCGGAAGCGCTCGTTCGTGGCGATGATGCCCTTGTCGTCGACGAACTTCCGTTGCCCGTCCAGGGTCGACACGAAACCGCCCGCTTCCCGGACGATGATGGTCCCGGCCGCGATGTCCCAGTAGAAGACCCGGTTTTCCCAGTAGCCGTCATAACGCCCGGCTGCGACGTAGGCCATGTCCAGCGAGGCTGAGCCCTGGCGGCGGACGCCGGCGCTGACGGCCATGACCGCGGCCATTTGAGACAGAAACGAGTCGTGGTGGGGGGCGCCTAAGAAGGGAATGCCGGTGGCGAACAGGCCTTCCGAAATTTCGTCGCGCGCCGAAACCCGTAGTCTCCGGTTGTTCAAGTGAGCCCCGGCGCCTTTTTCGGCCCAGAACATTTCGTCCTTCACGGGGTCGTAAACCACGCCCGCGAAAATATCGCCGTCCCGTTCCAGGGCGACAGAAATCGCGAAATGCGGAATTCCATGGAGAAAGTTGGTGGTGCCGTCCAGGGGATCGATGATCCAGCGATTCGAGCTGTCGGTGCCCTGCACATCGCCGGCTTCCTCCATGACGAAGCCGTAGTTCGGCCGGGCCTTCTTGAGTTCGGCTTGAAGGACTTGTTCGGTACGGCGGTCGGCCGTGCTCACGAAATCCGCAGGTCCTTTTTTCGAAACCTGAAGATTCTCGATTTCTCCGAAATCACGGAGAAGGCCACGCGCCGCCTTTTGCACGGCGGCGACCATGACGTTGATGAGAGGTGTGCGAACGGCCATGATTTTTCCAAACGGTAATTGAGCGGACGGAGACGCATAGAGCCGAGCGAGGAAGCCTCGCCCGGTTTTCAAGCAGCGTGCGGCGGAGCGTCAGTCCTTGGCGCGCTCGACGTAGGTGCATTCGACGGTGTTGACCACCACCCGCGTGCCCGCGCCGATATGCGGCGGCACCAGAATGCGGACGCCGTTTTCGAGGACGGCGGGCTTGTAAGAGGACGACGCCGTCTGGCCCTTGACCACCGCATCGGCTTCGACGATCTCGAGAACGACCGTGTCCGGAAGTTGCACGCCGATGGGGCTGTCCTCGTGACTTTCTATGGTGACGGTCATGCCTTCCTGGAGAAACGGAACCATGGCGTCGCCGATCAGATCGCCGTTGATCATGATCTGCTCGTAGGTTTCGCTGTCCATGAAGGTGTACATGTCGCCGTCGGCGTAGAGGTATTGGTATTCCTTCTGGTCGAGTCGGACGCGTTCCACGTCCTCGGACGCGCGGAATCGCTCGTTGAGCTTGGTTCCGTCGCGGATGTCCTTCAATTCGGCTTGCAGATACGCGCCGCCTTTTCCGGGCTGCGTGTGTGCGATCTTGGTCGCGCGCCACAGGCGTCCCTGATGCTCGATCACCATTCCGGGACGAATGGCGTTGCCGTTGATCTTCATGGTTCAGACCCTGCCATGGGATATCCTGGGAAACTTGAGGCGCGGAACGTATCAGGTCGCGGCGCGCAAGGCAATGTTCTGGTTAGGCGGCGCAGTCGTCGAACAGGCGATTGAAAGCCGCCACCGCGACGGCGGGACCATCCGGGTGTTCCCAGACGCCGGCGACGACCGCGAGGAAGTTGGCTCCGGCCTCGACGAGCGTGCGGCTATTGTCGACCGTGATGCCGCCGATGGCGACGCAGGGGACCGTCGTCATTTCACTCCACCACTCCAGAATATCGACAGGAGCCTGAGTCTTGGGCACTTTCGTTCCGGTCGGGAAAAAGGCGCCGAACGCAACGTAGTCGGCGCCCGCCTCCGCCGCAATCAGGGCAAGATGCCGGGAGTCGTGGCAGGTCACACCGATCATGGCATCCGGACCGACCAGATGGCGCGCTTCGGCATAACTGGAATCTTCCTGGCCGACGTGGACGCCGTCGCATCCCGTTTCCGCGGCCAAGTCGGGCCGATCGTTCATAAGAAATGCGACGTCGCGCGCCTGCGCGATCGGGCACAGGCGATCGGCCGCCCGGCGTATTGCATCGTCGTCCTCGTCCTTGAGGCGCAGTTGAACCGCCGCGACGTCGCCTCCGTCAAGTGCGGCCGCGAAGGTATCGGCAAAGACCGCCGGATCGAATCGAGGCGGCGTGACGAGATAGAGTCGGCAGCGATTGTCGGGCATGGGCATTCCAGAATCTTCGGGTTCCAAAATTAGGAAATACCGCTAAGGCGCGGGCTTGGCAACCGATGGCGCGAGCCACAATCGGCAGGCACGTTCGGGGTCGGCGATATCACGAATATCCAAAGCCGTCGTCGGCGGCGGCACGAGACGCGATCCCCACTGGTCGGCGATTTCCGCCAGGCGTTGGATGACCGATGACGGCGCGTCGATCGTAACGGCTTCGATGCCGTGGCGAAACGCGGCCAGAACATGACCGGGTGCGTCTCCGCAGTCCAGCACGGCGAGGGATTGCGTGCCCGGTACCTGCGCACGTGCTTCGTCGACGATCGTCCGGAAGGCCATGGCGCCCAGATAATGCGCCGCACCTGGCGCACTGATGAGCATCACGGAAACACCTGCCGTTCGGGCCGCGCGTAACGCGGCGACGGCGGTATCCCGATCATGGATGATCACGGCGCGCGGCGGCACGCGATCAAGCCTCGATCGGATCCGGAGGGAGGCTGAAGTCCGCCATGCGGGGCCGGGTCAGCCCAAGGTAATCCTCGACTTCCAGGAAGATGGATCGATCGAGGCGACCGGCATTGAAGCAGACTTCGGTGTTTTCACGGACCGCATTGTCGACGATCAGGGGCAGGTCGTCGTTGAAACTGAACGGCGGCACCGTGCCGGCGACGCACCCGCCGGTCAGATCCGCCAAGGTCTCCGGATCGACGAACGAAGCCTTTTGTGCTTGGCAGGTTTTTCGGAGCGCCTTCATGTCGAGTTTGCGATCGCCGGGCAACACCGCAAGCACATACCGCTTGTCCTTGCCCGCGCCACCGCCGCGTAGACCGACGACAATCGCCTTCATGCCCTGGGACGGGCGCGTGCCACGCAATCGGGCGACGTATTCGGACCGGCCTTCGGCATCGTGTTCCATCATTCGATAGCGAACGCCGCTGTCATCGAGTAAACGAACGAGGCATTCATGGGGCGTCGTCATCGGACCTCTTCCGTAATTGACCACCCGTCTTCCAGGGCGGACGTGACGATTCGCGCGCAAGCCTCGGCGTCGGAGGCGGCGTGATGGTGGTTGAGCGGAATGCAAAGATGGCGACAGACGTCCGGCAGTTTGGTTGGGCGAACATTCCACAGCGCGCGTGACAGATTCACGGTACAGACGAAGGGAATCTCGGGCATCGGCAAACCAAAGGCGGCGCAGCATCCTTCCAGGATGCGTTTGTCGAACGACGCGTTGTGGGCCGCTATGAAATCCAGTCCTTCAAGTCGTGGCGACAATGCGCTCCAGACCGCTTCGAATCCGGCTTCCTCGGCGACATCCGCCCATCGGATTCCGTGAATATGGGTGAACATCATCCGGTTTCGCGGCGGCCGAATCAGCCGGTATACGGTATCGCGAACCGTCGTGTTCTCGACGAACGTCAGGCCCAAGGCACACGCGCTGTCGCTGCCGTAATCGGCGGTTTCGAAATCCAGGGCGGCGAAACGAATCATGGTCTCGTGGGATCCGGCGCCACCCGAACGATTACCTTGCCGAAGTTAAGGCCCTGCAGCAGGCCGATCAGACCGGCGGGGGCGTTTTCCAGGCCGTCGATGAAATCCTCTCTGTATTTGAGACGGCCGGAAGCGAGCCATGCCGCGACGTCGCAGAGGAAATCCACTTCCTTATGGGCAAAGTCGCGGACCAGGAAGCCGGTCAACGTCAACCGTTTGAAGACCGCGTCCCGCAGCAGTTGGGGAACCACGTCCGGTCCCAATTCCGATTCCGCCGCGTTGTAATGCGCGATGGCGCCGCAAATAGGGATGCGGGCGAACGGATTGAGAAGGCCGAGAACGGCTTCGAAAACCGGGTGGCCAACGTTTTCGAAGTAGATGTCGATGCCTTCGGGGCAGGCGTCCCGCAGCCTGTCGGCCAGACCCGGCAAGCGGTGGTCCAGGCAGTCGTCGAAACCGAGGTCGTTTTTGACGTAGGCGCACTTCTCGGAACCGCGGGCGATCCCGACGACGCGGCAGCCTTTGATTTTCGCGATCTGGCCGACGGCGGATCCCACCGCGCCGGACGCCGCGGCGACCACCAACGTGTCGCCTTCTTTTGGCCGTCCGATTTCAAGCAGGCCGACGTATGCGGTCATCCCTGGCATGCCGAGAATCCCCAGCGCCGTGGACAGTGGTGCCGCATCCGGGTCGATCTTGCGGACTCGATCTCCCGGAAGCGTCCAGTACTCCTGCCAGCCGCCGCGGCCTTCCACGAAATCACCGACGGAAATGCCGGGGAAGTTTGATTCCAGCACCTGACCGACGGTGCCGCCTTCCATCACACCGCCGATTTCCGTTGCCGCCGCGTATCCTGGTTCATCGCGCATGCGGACGCGCATATAGGGATCCAATGACAGGTAGAGAGTCCGGCACTGGATTTCGCCGGCTCCCGGCTGGGGCGGGGCCGCCGTTTCCAACCGAAAATGTTCGAGTCCCGGCATTCCATCGGGGCGCGAAGCCATGACAATTCGGCGATTTGCGATTTCAGGCATGGCCACCCCCCGACTGATTTCCGGCACCCGCATTCAACCATTCCATCACGATCGCGATGAAATGTCGAACCGGTACATCGAAAGAATGACCAATTCCCGCGCGCGCCTCAAGCGCTCCTTCACGTGTTCCGAAAAAGGATTCAGCCCTTCGGAAGCGGTGGCGGGTTTTCGGTGTACTCCATCAGGAAGCGAATGACGGCTGCGCGTTCCTCAGGGCTTCGCAATCCGCCGAAGGTCATCTTGGTGCCCTTGGCAAATTCACGGGGCAGTTTGAGGAATTCATCGAGGTTGTCATAAGTCCAGATCTCGGCGCTTTTCGATTTGAGGGCGTCCGAATAGGGATAGTCCGGTGAATGGGTTATCGACGCACCGACGATGCCGTAAAGGTTCGGGCCGACCCGTTTTTGTCCGTCCTTTTCGAACGTGTGGCAGGCGACGCATTTCTTGGCGATTTTTGAACCTGTGTCGGGATTGGCGGCGGCAATGAGCTCCATGACGTCCTTTTGCGGTATCGGCCCCGACGTTTCGGCCGGTGTCTTGGCCGCGGTTTCGGTGGCCGCGGATTCCGCCGCTTCGGGAACATCCGGAATCGGCATCAGGAAACCGTCGACCGATCGGTCGAGCCCCAGAACCAGCAACAAGGCGATGAGAACGGCGCCGACAGTCTTTTCAAAGAGAAGTTTCATGGTCGCTCTGCTTCAAATCCATGAATGCAATACGTCGGATGGCTGCGCTTTGCGGTGCGCTAATTGTTGTGCGCGCCGCCGTCGCGTTCGGAAAACAGGCGAAAAAAATACAGTTGGAAACCGAACAGAACGCAGGTAAGCGCAAACATCGGACCGGAAGAATACTCTACGGCGAAAACGGCGGTTGCACCGCAAAGACCGATCAATCCGAAGCCCGACAGGCTCCGCATCGCAGCGGAAAGAATGGAATTTCCCTGTTCGCGAGCCTCCATTAGGACGAGGGATGACCGCCATGCCAAAACGATAAGCACGGCGCCGTACACAAGCGCCCGGGCGACCCATGATCCGGGCCCCAGAAGGAACAAGGCCATGGTCAGCAAGACGATGTTCAGTAGTGTCCAGCGTTCCGGTTTGCTATCCAGCCAACGACTGAACGAATTCGCGGTATTTGCGGTCAAGACGGCCCTCCGATACCGGAAATTCCCAAGGTTCCGGTCAACCCGACGTTCGTGAAAGTCCCCTCAGATTTATGGGAAACAATGGCTCCGTTTTCAAGGCGTTGTGGGATAAATAGGATTGAGTCGATCATAAATATCGCCGGAGCCCCTCCGCCATAGACTGCGCGTCGGCGCCATGGTTGAAAAACGTCAGAAATTTTCCGTCCGGTCCCATCAGATAGGTCTGTGCGGAATGGTCCATCAGGTAGGATTCCGGGTCGTCCGGATCCTCC
This sequence comes from Rhodospirillales bacterium, assembly GCA_963675465.2. GTDB lineage: Bacteria > Pseudomonadota > Alphaproteobacteria > Rhodospirillales > Shumkoniaceae > JAHDSF01. The sequence continues at coordinate 713,591 of CAXXVY010000016.1, read as the reverse complement.
TCCACCTTGGCGTAATAGACCTTGAACGATTGGGTCGCTTCGGCGATCTGATCCTCTGTTCCGGTAAGGGCCACTAGGCGGGGATCGAAGAAGGGAACGTAGGCGGCCAACTGTTCGACCGTGTCGCGGTGCGGGTCCACCGTGATGAAAACCGGCGCGATTTGGTCGGCTTTTTCGCCCAGGATTTCCATCGCTTCGGCGATGGTCGACAGAGTCGTCGGACAGACGTCGGGACAAAAGGTGTAACCGAAATATACCAGCATATAGCGGCCACGGAAATCCTGCTCCGTCACGGTGCGACCTTTGTGATCGACAAGCGTAAAGGGACCACCGATCGCGGCTTGGCCGGCGGCGTCCTCGTTCTTGGCGATGATTTCCGCGGGATCTATGTCAAAGAAGTATATCGCCGATCCGCCGGCGAGAATGATGATTCCGATGATTCCGATGAACCAGGATAGTGCTTTCATCATCTTGCTTTCCCCCCACGCAGTCCGTCCAGGCGACCGACGTCGCCATGATCCCTTCGTTTTCGAATATGGGAACAATTTGGGCAATGGCAAAACCATTGAAGGCCGCCGACCAAGGCCCATATGAGGAACTGCAAAGTTGAACGATATCACATCGCACGAAAACATGGCTAAAAACAGACCCGTCTTCAACGGTTTGAAAGGTCGCTGTCCGAAATGTGGTTCGGGCAGGCTTTTCAAAAGCTACTTGCGTTTGACCGACCAGTGCGATTGCTGCGGCGAACCGCTCGGCCATATCGAGGCGGATGACGGTCCGCCCTTCTTCGCCATGTTCATAGCCAGTTTTCTATGTGTTCCCCTGGGATTGGCTGTTCATGCCTGGATCCCGGTGGGCGTTTGGGGCATCGTGGCCGTCCTGGCTGCGGCGGCCCTGATTCTGACGCTTGTGCTGCTGCCGTTGATCAAGGGCATGATGGTTGGCGTCATGTGGCGCCATGGCCTGAGCGGCGACGACGGTCAGTAGAGAGAAACCGGAAAAAGCAAAAAAGGATCTTCCCGAGATGGGCGCCTTGGAAATTCTTTTGATGGTGTTGCTGGGGGCGGTCGTCGTCGTGCTGTTCGCAGGAATCATCACGATGGGCAACGCCGATCCAAAGATCCGGACGCTCAACAACACGTTGATGCGTTACCGTGTGATCCTGCAAGGTGCCGCCGTGGCGCTTTTGGGCCTGATCATTTACCTGTCTCAAACCTGACCGATTCGATTTCCCGGCGTACGCGACGAAAAGCGGTCGCCGATCCTGTCACGGGGCATTATCCTCAACGCACTCCAACGCATTTGCCAAAAAAATGGCGGACGACTTATCGTCCGCCAAGGCTCTCGATTGTCATGCGAAAAAGCCTAGTGGGTTGCCGCGTGCGCGCCACCCCACCAATAAACCCACGTGAACAGAAACAACCAGACGACGTCGACGAAGTGCCAGTACCAGGCCGCGGCGGCGAAGCCGATGTGCTTTTCCGCCGTGAAGTGGCCTTTCCACGCCCGCACCAAGCACACCAACAGAAAGATGGCGCCGACGAAGACGTGGAAGCCGTGGAAACCGGTGGCCATGTAGAAGGTCGACGGGAAAATGCCGTCGGTGAAGGCGAAGGCGGTTTCTCCGAACTCGTAAATCTGGACGCCGAGGAAGATGAATCCCAGCGCGACCGTCATGAACAAGCCGGCGATGAATTTGTCGCGGTGATTTTCAAGGATCGCGTGGTGCGCACCGGTCACGGTGGCACCGGATGTCAGCAGGATCAGCGTGTTCAGAAACGGCAGGCCCCAGGTATGAACGGGTTCGATGCCTTCCGGTGGCCATGCGGTGTGAGCGATCTGGCTGAACATCGGTGACGTGGCGTTGAAGTACGCCCAGAAAAAAGCCACGAAGAACATGGCTTCGGAAGCGATGAACAGGATCATCCCAACCCGAAGCCCATGCTGAACCTTTTCCGTATGGTCGGTGCCTGTCCGGGATTCACGGATGACGTCACGCCACCATCCGAACATGGTGTAGAGAACGATCGCGAGCCCGACCAGAAGCGGTATCGAGCCGTTGCCGTGCATGTACATCACGGCTCCGATCGCGGTGACGAACGCGCCGAGCGTCCCTACGAAGGGCCAGGGGCTCGGATTGACCATATGGAAGGGGTGCTTTTTGGCCGCGTTGGTCGCCATCACACTCATCTCCTCGACGTGCCTCAACTGTTGTCGTTGTCGCGAATGCCGCCTTCGGGGCGGCCATCATGGGCCGCGACGGGAGGCGCTGCCTCCTCGGCTTTTTCGTCGCGGAAGAAGGTATAGGACAGGGTGATCGTCTTGACGTCGCGGGCGTTTGGATCGTCCATGATCGCGGGATCGACGTAGAACACGACCGGCATCGTCGCTTCTTGTCCCGGTTCCAACCGCTGTTCTGTGAAGCAGAAGCATTCGATCTTTGTGAAATACGGCGCGGCCTTGTACGGCGTGACGTTGAAGGTCGCCGTGCCGACGACCGCGTGATCCGACAGGTTCCGAGCCACGTAGTGGACCAGGGTTTCCGTCCCCAGGTGAACCGTGACCGATCCTTGCGCCGGCTGAAAACGCCATGGAAGAGAATGGTTGATGTTGGCGTCGAAGCGCACCGTGATTTTCCGAGAATCGGCGACGTGGCCGCTTGCGGGCTGTTCGGCGCGGACAACAGTGCCGCCGAATCCCGTCACTTGGCAAAACAGCCGGTAGAGCGGAGCCGAAGCGAACGCCAGTCCCACCATGCCGCCGACGATCCCGAACAGGGCAAAGGCCAACAAGGCATTGCCGCGTTTCGCTGTCCGGTCAAGTTCGCGCGTGCCCACGCTCATGGAATTCTCGCCCCCCTCTCTAGGCTCTGCCCGCTATCCTGGGCGGATCTTCAAAAGTGTGGAATGGCGCCGGGGAGGCGACGGTCCATTCCAATGTGGTCGCGCCCTCGCCCCAAGGGTTGGCCGGACATTTCTCGCCATGGTAAAGAGTGCGGTAGACGATGTAGATGAACAGGAAGGTCCCGATCATTGCAATTCCGGCACCGATGCTGGAAACCATGTTCCAGCCCGTCAGCGCGTCGGGGTAATCGATATAGCGCCGGGGCATGCCTTGAAGGCCGAGGAAATGCTGCGGGAAGAACAGCAGGTTCACGCCGATGAAGGTGATCCAGAAGTGCGCGCGGGCAAGACCTTCGGGGTATTGACGGCCGGACATCTTGCCGATCCAGTAAAAGAATCCGGCGAAGATGGTGAACACCGCGCCCAGCGACAGCACGTAGTGGAAATGGGCGACGACGAAGTAGGTGTCGTGCAGGGCGATATCGAGCCCGGCGTTGGAGAGAACGACGCCCGTCACACCCCCGAGGACAAAGACGAAGATGAATCCCGTGGCCCACAACATCGGCACCGGGAATACGATCGATCCGCCCCACATGGTTGCCAGCCAGCTGAAGACCTTGATGCCCGTCGGGACGGCGATGATCATGGTCGCGACGACGAAGTAGGCGCGGGTGTCGACGTCGAGGCCGACCGTGTACATGTGGTGGGCCCAGACGACGAATCCGATGAACCCGATCGACACCATCGCATAGGCCATGCCCAGGTAGCCGAACACCGGCTTGCGCGAAAACGTCGAAACGATGTGGCTGATGATGCCGAAGCCGGGCAGGATCATGATGTAGACTTCGGGATGGCCGAAGAACCAGAACAGGTGCTGCCAGAGAACCGGATCTCCGCCGCCCGATACCACGAAGAAGGTCGTTCCGAAATTGCGGTCCGTCAGCAGCATGGTCAGGGCGCCGGCCAGCACCGGCACCGCCAGCAACAGCAGGAACGCCGTCACCAGCATCGCCCACACGAACAACGGCATGCGGTGCAGGGTCATGCCCGGGGCGCGCATGTTGAAGATGGTGACGATGAAATTGATCGCTCCGAGGATCGAAGACGCGCCGGCCAGATGCAGGCTGAGGATGCCGAAATCGACCGCCATGCCCGGATGATAGGTGGCGCTGGACAGCGGCGGATAGGCGGTCCATCCGATGCCCGGACCGACGCCACTGACGGCGGCGATCATCATGAGCGTGACCGCGGCCGCCAATAGCCAGAAACTGATGTTGTTCATGCGCGGAAACGCCATGTCCGGCGCGCCGATCATCATCGGCACGAACCAGTTGCCGAAACCGCCGATCAGGGCGGGCATGACGACGAAAAACACCATGATGAAACCGTGCGCCGTGACCAGCACGTTGTAGGCCTGGGGATCGGTCATGAACTGAAGTCCCGGCTCGGCCAACTCAAGGCGCATGATCCACGAAAATGAGCCCCCGATCAGTCCGGCCAGCACCGAAGCCACGAGATACATCGTTCCGATGTCCTTGTGGTTGGTGGAATAGGCCCAACGACGCCATCCCGTGGGATGCGCGTGATCGTGACTGGCGTGGGCTGTTGCGGTCGCGGCGGTGGACATTGTCCCGTGTCTCCTTGGTGCTCTCAAATTCGTCCGGGTGGCTGTCCGCGGATCAGTTCGGCGTTTCGGTTCGCGGCATCATGGCAAGAGAGGAGCCGTTGGCGCTGGCGAACTTCTTTCGGGCTTCCTGCACCCAGGCCTCGAACTTGTCCTTCGCGACGACTTCGACAGCCACCGGCATGAAGGCATGATTAACCCCGCACAGTTCGGAACACTGGCCGTAATACACGCCTTCCTTTTCGACACGGATCCAGGTTTCGTTGGTACGTCCCGGCACGGAATCGATCTTTACCCCGAACGCCGGAACGGCCCAGGAATGGATCACGTCCTGGGAGGTGACGAGGATGCGGATGTTGGTGTCCACCGGGATAACGACACGATTGTCGGTTTCGAGAAGCCGGGTCTGCCCCTCGGCGAGTTTGTCTTCGGGAACCATGATGGCGTCGAAGGCGATGCCGTTCTGATCCGGATATTCATAGGACCAGTACCATTGGTACCCCGTGACCTTGAGCGTCATGTCCGCATCCGTGGTCCGGTCCATGAAGTATAAAAGCTTGATCGACGGTACCGCGATGGCGGCGACGATGATTACCGGAACGACCGTCCAGATGATTTCCAGCAACGTGTTGTGGGTTGTTTTCGACGGGGTCGGATTGCGTCGGGCGTTGAACCGCCAGACGATGTAGATCATCAGCGCCAGAACAAAGACGCAAACGGCGGCGACGATCCAGAACACCAGATTGTAAAGATCGCGGATCTCGTGGGCCACAGGCGTAACGCCCGGCTGCATACCGAGGCGCCAGGGCTCGGGCTGTGCCGCCCAGGTGCTGCCCGCCAAGACGGTTGCCGCTATGGTCACCGTTAAGCCGAGCATCAAGATCGCTATAGTCCGCTTCATGGTCGTGCCCCCAGAAGAAAATATCCCCGCACCGAGGTCCCGGTGGCCCTGTACGGGCTCTCGTTCCCGAAACGGTGAATTATGTCCCTTATCTTGGGTTGCCATCATGCGGATGCAACTCGATATCATAAGAAAATATACATATACCGCATCGAAGTGCTTGTTCGGGGAAAACGCTTGAATACATTGGCTTTAGGCGATCGTCCGGGTTGATGGGCGACGGTGATCGGGGGAATATCATGAAGGCGGTGAACAAATGGATTTTCGCGGCGCTGCTGCTGGGAGGCGCCGTTTTCATGTACGTGAGTGTTTTTTTCGCCCTGACCTGATCGAATGAACGACGGGCGGTAGAACCCGTCTTCGGAGGCCTTCGATGATCGAGATTTCGGATCTCCCACATTTCACGGCGACCTTCAACGGATTGTCGGCCGCCTGCATTGCAGCCGGTTGGGTCGCGATACGTTCGGGGCGGCGGGACCTTCACCGCAAGGCGATGATCGCCGCACTGTGCTTTTCGGCAATGTTTCTCGTCGTTTACCTCGTCTATCACTTCAACGCGGGGGTGGCGAAGTTCGATGGCGAAGGATGGATCCGGATCATCTACTTCGCCATTTTGATTCCCCATGTCATCATGGCCACGGTCGTCACCGGACTGGTGCCGATAACCGTCTGGCGCGCGGCGATGGGGCGGTTCGAGGCTCATCGGCGCATTGCCCGGTGGACGTTGCCGATTTGGCTTTACGTCGGGGCCTCGGGTGTCGTCGTCTATGTCATGGCAATCCATGCCTATCCGTATGGCGGTTCTTAAAACGGGGAAGGGGGAACGATGGACAAGGTGGAACAAGCCGAACGACAGTATCGGGATTGCGTCATCGCCACTTGGTTGCTGGCGATCGTCGCTTTGGTCTTCGGCATGATCTTGCTGGGCGGTCTGACGCGGCTGACGGGGTCGGGTCTGTCCATGGTCCATTGGGAACCGCTGAGTGGCTGGATTCCGCCGATTTCAGAGGAAGACTGGAACGCTGTCTTCGAAGCCTACAAGCGGTTCCCCGAATACGCCGCCTACAATGCCGGTATGAGTCTGGACGGATTCAAGGAGATCTTCTGGCTCGAATTCCTGCACCGTTTGTTGGGTCGCCTGATCGGCGTGGTGTTTTTCGTTCCGTTCCTGATCTTTCTGGTGCGCGGGTGGCTCGGATGGCGTTTGGCGCCGAAACTGGCCGCTCTTTTCCTCCTGGGTGGGGCGCAGGGCGTTCTGGGTTGGTACATGGTGATGAGCGGTCTCTCTGAGCGGGCCGATGTCAGCCAGTACCGGCTGGTCGCGCATCTTGCCCTCGGCGCCTTCATCATGGCGATCATCCTGTGGACGGCGTTGAGCCTTTTGATTTCACGCCAGGAACTGGAGCCCCGGGGAAAAGGTGTCGTGCTGCTGTCGCGGGTCGTTCTTCTGCTCGTGGCCATTACGATCCTGGCCGGTGGGTTCACGGCGGGGACGGGCGCGGGGTCGGCGTTCAATACTTATCCGCTGATGGACGGCGCCCTGATCCCCGATGGCCTATACGGTTTCGATCCTTCGTGGATGAGCCCCTTCGAGGATCAGAAGACGATTCAGTTCAACCACCGCCATCTGGCGGAATTGACCACCTTGATGGTTCTAGTGATGTGGTTCGCGGGCCGGCGGTCTGGAATTGCCGGCCGCGGCCGGGCCGCGCTGAACCTTATGATGGTTATCTCGGTGATCCAGATCTGCCTGGGAATCTTTACCTTGCTGATGGTCGTTCCCATATGGTTGGCGGTGATGCACCAGGCTGGCGCGATGGCACTGTTGTGCGCCGCGGTTTGGACCGCATTCGAGTTCCGTTCGGTTCCCGTCTCGAAAACCGAATTGAGGGCGAGCGAAGCCGGGCCGAGACCGGCCTTTCAGTAGGACCGGTCCCGTGGCCTCGTCGTGTTCGAACAGGGTTGATGAAGGATGAAAAAGGTCATGGTCAAACCGTCGCTCCAACGACGATCTCCCGCGGCGGTGGCCTTGTCGGACGCACCGAGGCTTGCGGATTTCGGAGTGATCCTGAAACCGCGGGTCATGTCTTTGGTCGTGTTCACGGCGGTCGTCGGCCTCGTGCTCGCGCCGGGGAGTATCGACATTTCGACGGCTCTGGCGGCGATCGCAAACGTCGCCATCGGCGCCGGGGCGGCCGGGGCCTTGAACATGTGGTACGATCGGGACATCGATCGCCTCATGAGTCGAACCCAGAATCGTCCCATCCCTGCGGGCCGCATGAATCCCACCCTGGCGCTGGCCTATGGGGGAACGTTGGCGATGGGTTCGGTCTGGGGCATGGCGACGATGGTCAATGTGGCTGCCGCCGCTCTGCTGGCCTTGACCATCCTGTACTATGTCCTGTTCTACACCATGTGGCTCAAACGCCGGACGCCGCAGAACATCGTGATCGGCGGCGCGACAGGTGCTTTGCCGCCGGTCATCGGATGGGCCGCCGTGAGCGGTGATGTCGGCTGGGGGGCATTGGCGCTGTTTCTGATCATCTTTCTCTGGACGCCGCCGCATTCCTGGGCGCTGGCGCTGGTCGGATGTCGGGACTATTCGCGCGCCGGCGTGCCGATGATGCCGGTGGTTGCGGGCGAAAAGTCGACCAAGCGCCAGATCATGGTCTACATGGCACTGCTCATTCCAGCGTCGTTCCTGCCGGTTTTCGTGGGGATGTCGGGCCTGCCCTACGCGATGGCCGCCGGTGTGCTCGGCATTCTGTTCACCGGCCACACCCTTCGCCTGTATCGCGACGAGACGAACGCGACGGCGTGGCGGACGTTCAAGTTTTCGATCCTGTATTTGTTCCTGATCTTCGTCGCCCTGTTGGCCGATCACGCGATAACAGCGTTTTCCTAAGCGGGAGGGTCTTTCGCAAACGCGAGGGGAACAAAAAAAAGCCGCCGTCCGATCTATTGTCGGGCGGCGGCTTTTCTATGTTTGCTCGGAACGATCAGCGGACGTCGGACCAGACGCGACGTTTCACCGCGATCATCAGCGCCAGAAACACCACGAGGAAACCGAAGGCCTTCAACCCGACCCGTTTCCGATCCTCCATGCGGGGTTCCGCCGTCCACATCAAGAATTGGGCGACATCCTTGGCCATCTGTTCGACCGTGGCATTGGTGCCGTCCTCGAACGAGACCATGCCTTCCGCCAGCGGCGGTGCCATGGCGATCCGGTTTCCGGGATAGTAGGCGTTGTAGTTGGAACTGCCGACATCGAACCCTTGCGGCGGCGGGGTGTATCCGGTCATCAGGGCGACGATGTAATTGGGTCCGCCGATCCGGGATTTCGCGATCAGCGACAGTTCGGGCGGCGCTTTGCCGCCATTCGCGGCTTTGGCCGCCTGCTCGTTGGGAAACGGCGCGACGAACGTATCGGCCGGCAGCGCCGGGCGTGTCAGCAGATTGCCTTCGAGATCGTGGGTGTCGCCGCTTTCATTGGGACCGGCCGGAACATTGTACCGTGCCGCGGTCTGCTTGATCTGGTCCTCGGAGTACCCAAGGGCTGTGAGATTGCGGTATCGGACAAGGTCCAGGGAATGACAGGCGGCGCAGACCTCCGTGTAAACCTGGTACCCTCGACGCAGGGAATCGCGGTCGTAGGTACCGAAGGGGCCGTCGAACGACCAGTCGAGTTTCGGCGGGGCCGCGCCGTGCGGAGACGCGATCGCTCCCGTTGCGCCGAGGCTCAAAGCCATCGCGGTGGCAGCCATCATCCAAGAGATCTTGCGCATCACGCGGCCTCCTTCTTCTTCTTCGACGTGTGGCCGCCGTGGGTCTTGGCGAACTCTTCGCTGATGGAGACCGGCAGAGGCTTGGTTTTTTCATAGCGCGCGATCAGCGGAACGATGATCACGAAGTGGGCGAAATAATAGAATGTCGCCAGCCGCCCCGCCGTGGTGTAAGGCTCTTCCGCAGTTTGTGCGCCGAGATAGCCCAGAATCAGGCAGTCGGCCAGAAAAATCCAGAAAGCCATGCGATAGACCGGTCGATAACGGGCGCTACGAACCGGAGACCGATCGAGCCACGGCATCAGGAACAAAATCGCGATGCCGCCGGTCATGGCGATCACGCCCAGCAGCTTGTGCGGGATCGCGCGCAGGATCGTATAGAACGGCAGCAGATACCATTCGGGAACGATCTGCGCCGGAGTAACCATCGGATTCGCCGGGATGTAATTGTCCGGTTCCGTGAAGGTGTTCGGCGCGAAAAACAGGAAGGTCGCGAACAGCAGCAGGAACGCAGCCAATCCCAGGGCATCCTTGACCGTGAAATAGGGATGGAAGGGGATCGTATCCTTGGGTTCACGGATGTCGATGCCGAGCGGGTTGTTCGACTTGTGGACGTGAAGCGCCCACAGGTGAACGAACGCGATGCCGACGATGATCATCGGCAGCAGATAGTGCAGGGCGAAGAACCGGTTCAGGGTCGGGTTGTCGACGGCAAATCCGCCCCAAAGCCACTGCACGAGAGGTTCGCCGACGAAGGGCACCGCCGATACCATGCTGGTGATTACCGTCGCGGCCCAGAAACTTTGCTGTCCCCACACCAGCACGTATCCGAGAAAAGCCGTGGGCATCATGATGAAGAGGATCAGCACGCCCAGCATCCACAAAATCTCGCGTGGCGCTTTGTACGATCCGTAATAGAGGCCCCTGAAAGTGTGGATGTACACCACCAGGAAGAACATCGATGCGCCGTTCATGTGGAGATAGCGGATCAGCCAACCGTAGTTGACGTCGCGCATGATGCGTTCGACGCTGTTGAAGGCGGAGTCGATGTTGGGCTGGTAGTGCATCGCCAGGAATATGCCCGAAAGGATCATGATGATCAGGGCGATGCCGGCGAGAGACCCGAAGTTCCACATATAGTTCAGGTTTTTCGGCGTTTGGTATTCGCCGAGGTGGGCACGGACGAAGGTAAAAATCGGTAAGCGGTAGTCGATCCAGCGGATTACCGGGTTCTTGAATTCGGGGGTGGCGTGCGCACTCATGTCGGACCTTTTGCTCATCCCAGCCTCACGGTCGTGTCATCGATGAACGTATAGGGCGGCACATCGAGGTTTCGCGGGGCCGGACCTTTGCGAATCCGTCCGGACGTGTCGTAGTGCGATCCGTGGCACGGGCAGAACCAGCCGTCGTAATCACCGTGCTGATCGCCAGCGTTCTGTCCCTTCGGGATGCATCCCAAGTGCGTGCAGATGCCGACCATGACCAACCATTCGGGTCTTTGAACGCGGTCGCCATCCTTTTGCGGATCCGGCAGGTCATCGAGCTTGACCGACTTGGCCTCCTCGATCTCCTTGGCTGTCCGATGCCGGATGAAGACGGGTTTCTTGCGCCAGACGACGGTGATGGCCTGTCCGACCTCGATCGGGGAAAGGTCGACCTCTATCGTTGCTTCGGCGAGCGTGTCCGATGCCGGATTCATGCTGTCAATAAAAGGCCAGGCGGCGAGCCCGGCTCCGACGGCTCCGACCGCGCCAGCGGCCAGGAACAAGAAATCTCTTCGAGTCTCCCCCGCAGTGGTTTCGAGTGCTGCCGTTTTACCCTTGGCCATTCAATGTCCCCCATAGACACTACCGACGACGCCCCACCCCGGACGCCGTGCCCGGCTCTGATATTGGGGCCCGACGGAAAATTGCAAAACGGGATCGGATATTTTTTCCCTGTTCGTTTACATTTTTTGTGACTTCGAGGACAAAGGAAACCTTTGTGACCGATTTCGCGGGGCTCTCGCGCCGTTTCCGGAGGGTGCGTTTTTTACTTCGCCTCGCCGCCGAACAACGACAGATACGGCATATCCGGAGAAAAGACGTAGGCGTCGCGCGGAACCTTGGAAATCGACTCCACCGCATAACCCGCGAAATAGTCGACCCCGGAACAGACGGCTGCCGTGTAGAGACTGATCGAGCGCACACCATGGACATACGTCTTGAGGTTGATTACCTTGGCCTTGCGGACGAACTCGTCCATCTCGCTCATTATTGTCTTTTCCCGGTCGCGCAGGTCGTGAAGATCGACGCCGACGGCATGCATACCGGCGGCTTTGAAACCCGATAGATCTCCCTGATCCATCGTTGTGCGGGCGATGACGGCGCGCGAGAACGGTTGGATGAGCGCCCGAAGTTCAAGAAGGTAGGCGTGTGGGACTCCATGCGGGACCCCGACGACTTCGAATACGATCTGGTGCTTCCGTTTCTCAAGCCATTCCGCGCACAGCTTCAAGTAATTGGTTCGTGATTTTGGAGAGCCGAGGGTTTCGTAGTGAACGGGAACGCCGAGCAGGGAGCGCGTATTTTGGAGCGTCATGCGCGATAGCTCCGAGCTGATCCGCGTCAATGTCCGGATGTCGAGATCGAAAATTTGGTCCGGATGTCTCGGTGCGGGAAGGATCTGGTATCCGGATTCAAATCCGCCGTTTGGTCGGGCTTGTACGGGAATGCAAAGGAAAGTCGAAACAACCTTCGTTCGGACCGTGAGCAATGGCCGGAAAATGAACTCGATTACCTGGAGTGGTGAGTTGGGTTCCGCTTCGTCGGTAAGGGCTGTTTTGTCTTCGGGGGTTTCTTGCGGCAGGGCGCTAAGTCGTTGCACGACTTCTCCGACCAGAACTTCCGGTTTCGGTATTGGCCGGGTTTCGATGCCGCCCTTGCCGTCAGGGTGAACCGATTTGACGTCAATGAATTGGGCGACGGTATCCGAACCAACCAGACGCTTCAGGATGTCTTCGGCGATCCGTGTGCATTTCAGTTGCGCTTCCTTTGGACCCAGAACCGCGAAAACGACAAGGTAGGCATCCTCTCCGTAGCGAAGGAAGATATCGTGTTCGACGAGTCGGCGGTCGAAAACACGTTCCACGAGCGCGTGAATGCGTTCGGCGGCGACGTTCCAACGCTTGCCCAAATGCCGTCGTACATTGGCGAAGGATATTAGATAGACGCGCCCTTCGATTTCTCGCTGGCGCGCGTTCAGGGTCTTGTTTAGCCGGGTCTCGAATTCCCGGAAAGAGGTGTCGACGGAATTCTGCTTGTGCGCACCCGAACCGGTCTCGGCGCCATTTTCGGACTTAGGCGCCAATCCGAGCGATCGAAGGAGACTTGAAAGAACGGACTTGTCGCTCATGGGTGGGAGGCTCCGGACCCGATCACATGCCGAGGCAGGTGTTGACGGCGACGATCAACTCATCGTCTGAAAACGGTTTCGCGAGGGATACCGCAGCTCCGAACTGTCCGGCAAGCCTAAGAAAATCAAGGTTGCGGGTCCTGCCGCCCCCGGAAATAGCAATGATCCGGAGATCCGGGTAGTCTTTGCGGAGTTCGATGATCGTTTCGATGCCCTCCTTCTCGGGCATGATGATGTCGGTTATGACCAGATCGTAGGGATTGGAGCGAAACTGAGTCAATCCCTCGTTGCCGTTCTTGGCCTCGCCGACCTCGTGTCCGGCGGTCTCGAGAATCAGCCGTACCGTGAACCGCGCGAGTTCTTCGTCGTCGATGATCAGAATGCGTGCCATATGTCCTCCAATCGGATTCGAGCCGTGGTGAGGGGCGGTGCGGGGACGGTCTGAATGAACATTCTTTAGCGTATTCGTCCGACACCCCTTTTCGCATCACGATGCAACAGGGGGTGTGTCCGACGTTTCCGAACGTTCGTCATTGGTCGCCGTGAGTTGAGAGACCTCCCGAATCGGAAGATAAATCGTGAATGTCGATCCTTCGCCAACAACGCTTTGAGCCGTAATGGCCCCTTTGTGCGCGGCGATGATTCCGTGGACCACGGAGAGCCCCAGGCCGGTCCCTTCGCCGACGGGTTTGGTGGTGAAGAAGGGATCGAATATCCGTCCCAGAATTTTTTCCTCCATGCCGTCTCCGGTATCGGAAACAGCTATCACGGCGAATGCCCCACCTTCCAGGTTTCGGGGAAGCCGGTATTCCGAGTTTCCGGCGTCGGCGCGGCGGAGCGAGATGCCCAGGATACCCGGTTTGGAGCCGATCGCGTGGGCCGCGTTAGATGCCAGATTCATTAAGATCGTGTGGAACTGCGCGATGTCGACCAGAACGTGTCCGATGGCGAGTTCGAATTCGGTATCGATTCGGATCGTCGACGGAATGGCTGGACGGATCAGCGTCAGGCATTCCTCAAGCAATTCGTTCACGTCTATTGCCGTCTTTTCTGGTTCTTCCTCGCGGGAGAACGCCAAAATACGCCGAATGAGTTCACGCGCGCGTTCTGCGGCCTGAACGACCTTCTCCAGGCATTTCCGTTCCGAACTTCCTTCGGGTAGCGACTTGAGTGTCAGGCTCGTAAGTCCCACGATAGGTAGAAGCATGTTGTTGAAATCATGCGCGATCCCTCCGGCCAACGATCCGAGAGCTTCGAGTTTTTGGGTCTGGCGCTGGTGTTTTTCCATTTCGATGCGCTCCGTAATGTCTTCGGAGACACCGATAAAACTCAGAACTTTGCCCGCGTCATCCGTGATCGGAGAGATCAGCAACGAAACCCAATAGGTTTCCCCGTCCTTTTTCTTGTTTTCCATCACACCGCTCCACTCCCGGCCGGACAGGATGGTGCGCCAAAGGTCCTGGTACGTTTCGTCCGACGTCAATCCGGATTTGAAAATCCTCGCCGTGTTTCCGACAACATCCTCGAATGTGAAGCCCGAAATCCTGGCCAGTTTGGGATTGATGTATTCGATGACGCCGTCGGCATCGGTGATCACGACCATGGCGGGGCTTTGCTCGACGGCTCGCGAAAGAATGCGAACCCGGCGCTCGGCTGCCCGGCGTTCCGTCACGTCCCGCAGAATCGCCATATGGTGGGGCACGCCATCAATATCGACGGTGCCGACGCGCATTTCCGCGACGATTTCTCGCTTCGTTTGCGTGCGGCAGCGGCATTCGACGATGGTATCCGGATCGGTGGCGCGAAGCCCGTTGCCGTCTTCGTGGAACGTAGAGGAGGTGTAGGTTATGAACCGTGCCGCTGGCGAACCGATCAGATCCGTTTTTCCGCACTCGAACAGTCGGCACGCCGCCACATTGGCTTCTGCTATGTCGCCGTCTTCCGCGACGATGACGATGGCGTCGTTCGCGGAATCGAAGAGTGCACGGTACTTGCCTTCGGAACGTTGAAGAGCCTTTTCGCGTTCGACCAGTTCAGTCACGTCGGTACGGGTTCCGACATATTCGCCATCGGATGTCCGATGTTCCGACACCCGGATCCAACGGTTTTCGGCGGTTCGCACGATCTGGACATTGGACGGATGGCGATGGCGTTCCAGCCGTTCCTGGATCCAGGCCTCCTCGTTTTCGTCACCTATAACGAAAGCGCCTTGTTCGGCATTGCGTCGAAGAGTGTCTTCAAAGGTGATCCCCAGGTGGAGGATGTCGCCAAGTCTCGGGAACAGGCGTTTGATTTGGTCGTTGAAGACGACCAGACGATCCTCGCGATCGAAGATCATAAACCCCTCTGAAATGGCGGAAATCGCCTGAGTCAGGCGGTGACGAGCTTCGTTGGCTCGCCGCTCGCTTTCAGCCAATGTCTTCTCATATTTTTTCCGGTCGGTTATGTCGTGAATGAACGCGGAATACTCGACGCCCTCGCGGGTACGGACGATATTGATCGACAATTCGATGGGGAATTCACTCCCGTCCCATCGGCAAGCCGTCGTTTCGATCCACTTGCCGAGAATACGGCGGTTGCGAACGGACTCCAGGCGCCTGACCCAGGCGCTGAAATCGTTTCGGAGATGTTCGGGAACGAAAAGGTCGGGCGCGTGGTGCCCGAGCATTGCGGCTCGGGGAGCGCCGAAGATTCGTTCGGCTGCAGGGTTCGCGCCGCGTACGGTAAAATTCATGTCGCATGTCAGTACGGCATCGTGGGCCGCTTCCAGGATGGAGCGGAGCCGGCGTTCGCTTGTCTTGAGTTCCTGCTCCGCCCGTTTGCGTGCGGAGATGTCGGCGAAGGTTACGACGGCCCCGTCCAGTTCGCCGTCGTGATGGACGGGATGGATACGAAGCTCAACCGGAATGCGTCTCCCGTCGCCACGCCAGAAATACTCCGAATCGCTGAATAGATTTTGGCCTTCAGAGATGGCCAGCATCAATTCGCAACTCTCTTCGGGACACGGTCGGCCGTCCTGCGTCGTATGGTGGATCAGCGGGTGCATCGAGACACCGAGAAGATCCCGCATGCTTTGGAAACCAAGCATCTGGACTGCGGCAGGGTTTATGAAGGTGCAGATTCCCTCCAGATTGACGCCGAAGGTTCCTTCGCCGATCGACATCAGAAGAGATCGGACCCGCTCCTCGCTTTGAATCAGGATATTGCGCAGGTTTCTTTCCTCGCTGACGTCGGTGTAGAATGCGAAAGATCCCTTGGCCCGGCCGTTTTCATCCCGGAGCGTCGTCGCATTGACACGAACATCGACTCGATTTCCTGCGCTGTTCAGGAATCCGATTTCGAAACTTCGATCGTCTGTTTCCGTCCGTTTCCTTATCTGTTCGTCCAGGGTGGCGCGGTCGCTCGGATCGACTACGTCGGGGGGACTTATCGTCATTAGCGCGTCGCGGGAATAGCCGAGCAGCTTGCAAAGGGCTTCGTTGACGTCCGTCGTGTTCAGGTTTTCATCCGTGGCCCAGAAACCCTCTCTGGCGGTGTCGATAATCGTGCGGTAGCGGCGTTCGCGCGCTCGAAGAGAATCCTGGGTATGATGCGCGGTCCGGCCGACGTGAAAGACGTAACCGAGAACGAGCGAGGCGCTTGGAAGAACGAGGAAGTTAATATGGGCGCCGGAAAGGGATTCCGTTGCAATTACGCCGGACATCCCGGCAAATGCGGCACGCCATCCTATGTCGATAACGGCCACGATCAGTCCGAAGAAAAGGAAAGCGACGATTTGTTGGTGCGTGACGGAAAACGACCAACGCCGTAATATCAGGATCCCTGCGACGATCGTGGTCGTGATCGACAAGATTTCGGCGGCGGAGATGGCGCCGATGGAAAGCGCTTGGAGTGCAGTGGCTGCGATGCCTGCCGTAATCCCCGCGAACGGACCGCCATACAGAGTCGCATACAAAAGGAAGATGCCGCGTAAACTCTCGGTTGCGTAGACGCTTGGCATGCCCGAATGCGGAAACGGGCAACTGACGAGCCCGAAGAGCAGTCCTAAGAAAACGGGAGTCGCGAAGCGCCCGATATGGTCGCGGTTTTCGACGATCTTCAGCGCCGCGAAAGCGAGTAGAAATAGAATCGCGCCGTGAGCTGCGGCCGCCTGAAGGAAAACCAAAGACACGGGGGCGATTGATGGGGCCACGAATCTTTCTCCAGGCACTTCTGGCCGCCGGTACCGGCGACGATTTCCGAAAACCCCTCCCTCGGTCATTGTGCAGCAACTTCGGTCGCGCGGGCAATGCACCATTCGCGCAAAGGTGGGGGCGTGGATGTCCTCGGTAGATGCCGGAACCGAAAATTGAGGCGCGGAAATGTGCGGTCGCTATGTCATCACTCTGAGTTGGGCTGAACTTGTGCTGCTCAGCCGGGCCGCCACGGTCGCGGGCGTGGTTCTCGAACTGCCCCGGTTCAATATCGCCCCGTTTCAATCCGTGCCATGCCTCCGCCTCGGGGCAGGGGGGCGCGAACTGGCGACGGTTCGTTGGGGGTTCGTCCCGGCGTGGGCGGAGTCGGATGGCGGAGCGAGGCCCATCAATGTCCGAGGCGAGACCGTCGGCGAAAAACCGCTGTTTCGAGACGCATTCCGATATGGCCGCTGCCTTCTGCCCGCCAGCGGATTCTATGAGTGGCGCCGAACTGGAAGGGATAGGGAACCCTACTTTTTCCATCACGCGTCGGGGACGATGATGATGGCCGGTATTTGGTGCCGCAATCGTCGCCTGGAAACGGAAACGGCGGCCATCGTCACCGTGGCCGCCAACCAGGACATGGCGGGCGTGCATGATCGGATGCCGCTGATCCTCTCCGACGACGATCAGGAAACGTGGCTGCACGGCGGGCCGGAGGCGGCGGAGGCGGTGATCTCATCCGGTCCCGAAGGAAGCCTGATCCGCCACCGGGTCTCCGGTCGGGTCAACGCGACACGAAACGACGATCCCGCCCTTGTCGATCCGATCGCGGACCAGGAAACGTTCGGCGACCTGTTCGCGGACCGCGAAAACTGAGTCGGCGTTCAAGGCGAAACTTCCGGGGCGTCGGGGAGTCTGCGGTACATGAGCGCGCAATCGCGATGCCGTCGTGCCGATCGGGTGTTTCAACGTATCGACCAAGCATCCGACGGCGGTCCGCCACGGCCGCCGTCCCTCTGTCATCATCGGCTTCCTTGTCTGTTCGGGTCAAAACCCGCGGTCAACTCGTGCCTTCGATGGCGAGTTCGGATGTGGGCGTGGCCTCGCTGTGCCATTTTCCCCTGCCGTGAGTATCCGGGGAAAGGGATGCCGACACAATGAACAGGGCCGTTACCGCGATCGCCAACACGATCGCCACCTGCGTGCGGGCTTCGCCCATCAGTTTCGGGAAGGTCTTCGAATGTCTGACCAGATGGAAAATAGTCGCGATCACGAAGGCCATGCCCAGCCATTCGTGCGCGCTTCGCAGATACCGGTCGCCGATATGATAAAACAATAGCACGCCAGTAGTTGCGACGATCAGGGAGGTCGCAATCGTGGCGACGGTCGCATAGCGCTTAATCATTTGATTGCCCGCGCCATCGAGTGCGTCGTGAGAGGTTTCTTCGGTCCGCCGCGTGGTGGAGACCATATTCATGCTCCATCGTTTTTGTTGTCGTTTGATGGTCGCAAACGTCTACGGTTTCGGTAACGGGATGATGTCGACCTTTCCGAAAAATTGTGACACATTGTTTCGCACGCCAAGCGTGTAACATTACGTTACATTATACGCTCATCTCGGACATCAAATAGACACCCGTGCCCTGCATTCTCGCTTCTGCGGAGCGTTTCAGAAGAGAGTTGCCGTATGAAATTAGAATCGTTCGAGTGCGCAAATAAAAATATCGGAAACTGGAAATGGCGTCTTATGACGGCCGGATTGAGTATTGCGCTGTTTCTAATCTTGCTATGGATGCGTTGTTGCTCATGGCGAGAAGGCCGTGTACACGGCGGATTGGATGCCGCCAATGTGGATGTTTAAATGTAGTCTTCGAACATTTCGATCGATGCGAAGTCGCAAGACACGTCGTCCGGGAAAGTTCTGAAACGGCTCGGGGCCCGGACTTGCTGGCCCGGGCCCTGCGAATTCCTTGGTGCCGATGGTGCCGCAGGAGAGACTCGAACTCACGACCTGCTGATTACAAATCAGCTGCTCTACCAACTGAGCTACTGCGGCGTTAACGGCGGGGAGGAGGATAGCGCGGACGTTCTTTCCCGGCAAGCCTCGGCTAACGACTGTCGGGGCGCCGCCGTGCAAGCTCATAAAGGGCAACGGCGGCGGCATTGGACAGGTTGAGGCTTTCGACCGCATCGGAAATCGCGATCCGCGCCAGATAGTCGCATTTCTCGCGGGTCAGGCGTCTCAGACCCTCGCCCTCCGACCCCAGGACGACGACGCATCGCGCAGGGCTTTCGATCCGTCGCAGGTCGGTGTCCGACCCGCCGTCGAGGCCGATGCTCCAAAATCCGGAGTCCTTGAGGAGGTCGAGCGTTCGAGCCAGATTGACGACGTGGATCAATGGCACGCGCTCGAGCGCTCCCGACGCCGCCTTCGCAAGGATTCCCGTGGTGCCGCTGGCGCGTCGTTCCGGAAGCACGACCGCCGAAGCGCCGAAAGCCGCCGCGGACCGCAACACGGCGCCCACGTTGCGTGGGTCGGTGGCCTGGTCGAGCACGACAACGAGGCAGGTAGGATCGCTCAGATCGTCGAGGAATTCCTCGATCGCGATATCGGGCAAGGGCTCGCTCAGCACGGCAACGCCCTGGTGAACCGATTCGGCGGGCAGCAGCTGATCCAACTCCGACTTGGAGACGGTGTCAATCGCGATCCCCCGCTTCGCGGCGATTTCCGATATTCGGGGTTTCGCGGGGCCGGCACTCACCAAACGCCGGAGGTTTCGCTTCGGATTGGATAAGGCCGCCTCAACGGCGTGCGCTCCGAAAATCCATTCCCCGGATGGTGTATGCCCTTGCGCGCGGCGGGGCGGATCGCCGCGATCGCGCGAACGCGAACGGGGTGATTTGGAAGGGTGCGGTTTGCTTTTTGGCATTGGAACCTGCTATAGTTGGAGTTCGTCCACGCTTCGGATAACACACGGTACGGACCCGGCGCCGACGATTTGCATCGACGCGAGGGCCGAAAGCTATGCGAACCTTTTATTTCAAGTTGACATCAGGGGGCAAATTACCATAGTTCGTCCTTCCGCTTCGCCCCCCAAGGGCGAGGCGGTATATATCGGAGGGGTGCCCGAGTGGCTAAAGGGGACGGGCTGTAAACCCGTTGGCGTACGCCTACGCTGGTTCGAATCCAGCCCCCTCCACCATGGGTTTCCCGCGAAAAGCGGGGTGAGGTCCGGTGCTTGGAAATGCGGGTGTAGCTCAATGGTAGAGCCCCAGCCTTCCAAGCTGGTTGTGTGGGTTCGATCCCCATCACCCGCTCCAGGCTCGGACGTAGCGTCACGAATGGTACGGGTTTAGGTCGTTTCAGAAACGGATTTCTGGGAAAGAAAGATCGAGCGATGGCGAAAGCGAAATTCGAGCGCACGAAGCCGCATTGCAACATCGGAACGATTGGTCACGTTGACCATGGGAAGACGACGTTGACGGCGGCGATCACGAAGGTACTTGCGGAGGCTGGGGGCGCGGATTTCACGCCGTTTGACCAGATTGACAAGGCGCCTGAAGAGAAGGCGCGTGGGATCACGATTTCGACGGCGCACGTTGAATACCAGACGGAAGCGCGTCACTATGCGCACGTTGATTGCCCTGGTCACGCGGACTACGTGAAGAACATGATCACGGGCGCGGCGCAGATGGACGGGGCGATTTTGGTTGTTTCAGCGGCTGACGGTCCGATGCCGCAGACGCGGGAACACATTCTACTGGCGCGTCAGGTTGGCGTTCCGGCGATAGTTGTTTACATGAACAAGGTTGACCAGGTTGACGACGAGGAGTTGTTGGAACTGGTTGAGCTTGAGCTTCGTGAGCTTCTTTCGTCGTATGAATTCCCTGGCGACGACATTCCGATTGTGAAGGGCTCGGCTTTGGCGGCTTTGGAAGGCCGGGATCCGTCGATCGGTCATGACTCGATTTTGGAACTGATGAAGGCGGTTGACGCGTATGTTCCGCAGCCGGAGCGTCCGAAGGACCAGCCATTCCTGATGCCGATCGAGGATGTTTTCTCGATTTCGGGGCGCGGGACGGTTGTGACGGGTCGTGTTGAGCGTGGCGTTGTCAAGGTCGGCGAGGAAATCGAGATCGTCGGGATCAAGGACACGCAGAAGACGGTTTGCACGGGCGTCGAGATGTTCCGGAAGCTTCTGGACCAGGGCGAGGCCGGTGACAACATCGGTGTTTTGCTTCGGGGGACGAAGCGCGACGACGTGGAACGGGGTCAGGTTGTTGCGAAGCCCGGTTCGATCACGCCGCACACGAAGTTCGAGGCGGAAGCGTACATTCTGACGAAGGACGAGGGCGGACGTCATACGCCGTTCTTCACGAATTACCGTCCGCAGTTTTACTTCCGGACGACGGACGTTACGGGCATGGTTGCGTTGCCGGAAGGCACGGAGATGGTGATGCCCGGGGACAACGTTGCGATGTCGGTCGAATTGATCGCGCCGATCGCGATGGAGGAGCAGCTTCGCTTCGCCATTCGTGAAGGCGGTCGCACGGTGGGTGCCGGCGTCGTTTCGAAGATCATCGCGTAACACGGAATAAGGGCCGGCGGATCCGCCGCCGGCCCGGTTCTCCGGGGAGGCCGGAACAGAAAGGCGACAAGGGGTCCGAACGAACGGGCCCAATGTTTATAGGGGTGTAGCTCAATTGGCAGAGCACCGGTCTCCAAAACCGGGGGCTGGGGGTTCGAATCCCTCCACCCCTGCCATTGCCTTTCGATAGACGGTGCCCCACATTTTGAACGGGACATAAAACAACACCATGGCGAAGACGAACCCCGCACGTTTTTTTAAGGAAGTCCGTCAAGAGGTTTCCAAGGTCACCTGGCCGACGCGCAAGGAGACCGGAATCTCAACGGCGATGGTGTTCGTCATGGTCATTTTGGCGGCGCTGTTCTTTTTTGTCGTCGATCTGGTGCTTTCGCAGGGCGTTCGCGTCATCCTCGGGCTCGGGGGCTGATCACTGATGGCCGCGCACTGGTATGTCATTCACGCCTATTCCGGCTTTGAAAAAAAGGTCGCGCAATCGATCGAGGAGCAGGCGAAGCAGAAAGGGTTGGGCGACCGCATCGAGCAGGTGCTCGTTCCCGTCGAGGAAGTGGTCGAAATGCGGCGGGGATCGAAGGTCAACGCCGAACGGAAGTTCTTCCCCGGCTACGTTCTGGTCAAGATGGACATGACCGACGAAACCTGGCACTTGGTGAAGGAAACTCCCAAGGTTACCGGGTTTCTCGGCGGGCGAGGTCGTCCGACGCCGATTTCGGACGTCGAAGCGGACCGCATCATACGGCAGGTCGCCGACGGGATCGATCGTCCGAAGATGTCGATCACGTACGAGATCGGCGAACAGGTTCGGGTCTGCGACGGACCGTTCAATTCCTTCAACGGTTTCGTGGAGGAAGTCGACGAGGAACGCACGAGGCTCAAGGTGGCGGTTTCGATTTTCGGCCGGTCGACGCCGGTGGAACTCGAATTCAGCCAGGTGGAAAAAGTTTAGACCCAATTATGAATCCGTCGGCGTAGTGCCGGCGGTGTGGTGCGGAAGGCCCGCCATGGCCGTACCGCGCTCCCGGTTGCAAGCAAACTGAGGAACCAATGGCAAAGAAAATCGCAGGCTATATCAAGCTGCAGGTGCCGGCTGGCAAAGCCAACCCGTCACCGCCAATCGGTCCGGCGCTCGGCCAGGCCGGTCTCAACATCATGGAATTCTGCAAGACCTTCAACGCGCAGACCCAGAACCTGGAAGAGGGGATGCCGATCCCCGTCGTCATCACGGCCTACCAGGACCGGACCTTCACCTTCGTCACCAAGACGCCGCCCGCCAGTTACTTCCTGAAGAAGGCGGCCGGAATCGACAAGGGCGTGAGCAATCCCGGTCTCGGCAAGAAGGGTTCGGTCACGATGGATCAGGTCCGGGAAATAGCCCAGGCTAAGATGAAGGATCTGAACACCAGCGATGTCGAGGCCGCAAGCCAGATGATCATCGGCTCGGCGCGATCCATGGGCATCGAAGTGGTGGAGTAGGGCAATGGCGAAAAAGGGTAAGAGGCTCGTCAAGGCCTATGAAAGCGTCGATCGACTGGCTCAGTACGATCTTCCCGAAGCGGTGAGCATCATAAAGGGCAATGCTTCCGCGAAATTCGACGAGACGGTCGAAATCGCGCTGAACCTTGGCGTCGATCCGCGTCACGCAGACCAGATGGTCCGTGGCGTCGTGTCATTGCCCAATGGAACCGGCAAGTCGGTGCGCGTCGCGGTTTTCGCGAAGGATGCCAAGGCTGCGGAAGCCACGGCGGCCGGAGCGGACATCGTCGGAGCCGACGACTTGGCCGCGAAGGTTCAGGCCGGCGAAATCGATTTCGACCGCTGCATCGCGACGCCCGACATGATGGCCGTCGTCGGCAAGCTCGGCCGGATCCTCGGTCCGCGCGGCCTTATGCCGAACCCCAAACTCGGTACGGTGACGGCCGACGTCGCGGGCGCGGTCAAGGCGGCGAAGGCGGGACAAGTCGAGTTCCGCGTCGAAAAGGCGGGAATCATCCACGCCGGGGTTGGCAAGGCGAGTTTCTCGAACGAAGAACTCGTCCAGAACGTCAATGCCTTCGTCGATGCCATCAACAGGGCGAAGCCGTCGGGCGCCAAGGGTACCTACCTGAAACGCGTGGCGTTGAGTTCGACGATGGGGCCCGGCCTCAAGATTAATATCGCGAGCTTCGGCGCCTAGCCGAAAATCGCGATTAGGTTTCGTTCCGGTTTCGGCGCCTTGGCGTCGGAATCGGTCGGAAGGATGGCGGAGACGCCGTCCATCCTGTCCGAGACTGCAGGCGTTCTTCGATGTCTCATCGGGGAACTTAATGAGTAGTGGCCGCCTGCACAGACAGTGTACGACCGTCGGAGAACGAACTTACTTTCGTTCCTTGACGGCTTGAACTGTTGCACTGGGCAGGCGAACCGGTCCTTCGGACGGTCCGGAGGGCCTTAAGTCCAACGTCCTCGCGAGCGCTCGGTTTCGAGTTCAAGCGGGGCACGCGTACGGAGACGATCAGTGGACCGAACGCAAAAAGAGGAACTGGTAACCTCTCTCCGCGCTACGTTCGAGGAGGCCAACTGTGTCGTCGTCACCCATTATTCCGGGATGACGGTGGCTCAAATGACCAGCCTTCGCGAAAAAATGCGTGAAGCGGGTGCCGGTTTCAAAGTGACCAAAAATCGGCTCACGCGTCTCGCTCTGGAAGGGACGAAGTTCGAAAACGTCCTCGACCTGTTTTCGGGGCCGACCGCCATCGCCTATTCGGACGATCCGGTGGCTCCCGCCAAGGTCGCGGTGAACTTCGCCAAGACCAACGACAAGCTCATCGTCATCGGCGGCAGCATCGGCGTGCAGACGCTTGATGCGGCGGGCGTCGGGGCGCTGGCGACCTTGCCGTCGTTGGACGAGCTTCGAGCCAAGCTTCTCGGCCTCATCAGCACACCGGCGACTCGTATTGCCGGCGTGTTGCAGGCGCCGGGTGGCCAGGTGGCCCGGGTGCTCAATGCTTACGCCACCAAGGGCGAAGCCGCGTGAACCATCGTTACGATTTTCTATACAGTTCAAGCCTCAGGAGTATTATCAATGGCTAATCTCGAACAGCTCGTCGAAGAGCTTTCCGGTCTGACCGTTCTCGAAGCGGCCGAATTGAGCAAGATGCTCGAAGAAAAGTGGGGCGTCTCCGCCGCCGCGCCGGTGGCCGTCGCCGCCGCCGCTCCGGGTGCCGCTGCGGCCGAACCGGCCGAGGAAAAGACCGACTTCGACGTCATTCTTGCCACCATCGGCGAAAAGAAAATCAACGTCATCAAGGAAGTCCGCGCGATCACCGGCCTCGGCCTGAAGGAAGCGAAGGACTTGGTTGAGGGCGCGCCGAAGGTCGTCAAGGAAGGCGCGAAGAAGGAAGAAGCCGAGGAAATCAAGAAGAAGCTTGAGGACGCCGGCGCGACCGTCGAACTCAAGTAGGACTGCGGGATACGTTTCCCGAACCGCGCAAATGCGCGGAAAGGCCTTTTTCGGCCAAGCCGCCGGGTGGATGGCGCAGAACGCCTTCCACCCGGTTGGCTACGATAGGATCACGTTCGCCCGCATGGGTTTGCCGCAACCGGGAAAGCGGACGTGACTACCGCGACGAGGCGCCAAAACCACACGGAAACCTCCGGGTGGTTGGCGCCTTCGGGCGCTTCACGCGCGGTCGACCGCGCCGAACCGTGGCATTCGGAACGTCGTCGAACCGAGAGTGACAGCAGATCGCGAGGATCTCCATGACTACATCGTTTACGGGTCGCAAGCGCGTTCGGAAAAACTTCGGTCGCATCCAGGCCGTGGCACCGATGCCCAACCTGATCGAAGTCCAGAAGACGTCCTACGAACAGTTCCTGCAACGCGAAGTCCCTGCGGACAAGCGCGACGAAGCGGGGCTTCAGGAAGTCTTCAAATCGGTATTTCCGATCAACGATTTCTCCGAACGGGGCACCCTCGAATTCGTTCGCTACGAATTCGATCCGCCGAAGTACGACGTGGAGGAATGCCAGCAAAGGGGCATGACCTTCTCCGCTCCGTTGCGCGTGACGTTGCGCCTCGTGGTGTGGGATGTCGACGAAGACACCGGGTCGCGGACGGTCCGCGACATCAAGGAGCAGGACGTCTACATGGGCGACATGCCCTTGATGACGGCCAACGGGACCTTTGTGATCAACGGCACTGAACGCGTGATCGTTTCACAGATGCACCGAAGCCCCGGCGTCTTTTTCGATCATGACAAGGGAAAGACCCATTCGTCGGGCAAGTACCTGTTCGCGGCGCGGGTCATTCCGTACCGCGGATCCTGGCTCGATTTCGAATTCGATGCCAAGGATCTGGCCTACGTACGCATTGACCGCCGCCGCAAACTTCCGGTGACGACGCTTCTGATGGCGCTGGACAGCGCCGCAACCGAAGCCTTGCGCGCGGAACGGGTCAAGGAAGGCCGCACCGTGGATACGGCGGAGATCTCGGGCATGTCGCCCGAGGAAATCCTCAACTATTTCTACGAAGCGATCACCTATCAGCGTGCCAAGGACGGCTGGAAGACGCCGATGGATGCCGCGCGCATCCGGGGAACCAAGCTCGTCGCGGACTTGATCGATGCCTCGAACGGCGACGTTCTTGCCGAGGCGGGCAACAAGGTGACGACGCGCCTGCTGCGCAAGATCGACGAAAAGGGTGTCAAGGAACTCCTGGTCACCCGGGAAGACATGATCGGCCGCTACATGGCCGTGGACGTGATCAACGAGCATACGGGCGAAATCTTCATCGAAGCCGGCGACGAAATCACCGAACCGGTTCTTGAACAGCTCGAAGCCGCTGGCATCACCGAGATCACGACGCTGGCCATCGACCACGTCAATGTCGGCCCCTATATCCGCAACACCCTGGCTGTCGACAAGAACTCGTCGCGCGACGAGGCCCTGATCGATATCTACCGGGTCATGCGTCCCGGCGAGCCGCCCACCTTGGAAACCGCCGAGGCTTTGTTCCGCGGCTTGTTCTTCGATATCGAAAGGTACGATCTGTCGGCCGTGGGTCGCGTCAAGATGAACGCGCGCCTTGGCTTCGACACCGCCGATTCGGTGCGGGTTCTGCGGAAGGAAGACATCCTGTCGGTGGTCAAGATCCTGGTCGACCTCAAGGACGGCCATGGCGAAATCGACGATATCGACCATCTGGGCAACCGTCGTGTCCGGTCCGTCGGCGAACTGATGGAAAACCAGTATCGCGTCGGCCTGCTGCGCATGGAACGGGCGATCCGCGAACGGATGAGTTCGGTGGATATCGACACAGTCATGCCGCACGATCTGATCAACGCCAAACCGGCGGCGGGTGCGGTGCGGGAGTTCTTCGGATCGTCGCAGTTGAGCCAATTCATGGATCAAACGAACCCGTTGAGCGAGATTACCCACAAACGTCGTTTGTCGGCCCTCGGCCCGGGCGGCCTGACCCGCGAACGCGCGGGTTTCGAAGTTCGCGACGTGCATCCTACCCACTACGGCCGGATCTGCCCGATTGAAACGCCGGAAGGTCCGAACATCGGTTTGATCAACTCGCTGGCCACCTATGCCCGTATCAACAAGTACGGGTTTATCGAGACACCCTATCGGAAAGTGAACGACGCGTGCGTAACCGATGAGGTCGTTTACCTTTCGGCGATGGAGGAAGGTCGTTACACGGTCGCCCAAGCCAACGAGGAAGTGGACGCCGAAGGCCGTTTCGTGTCGGATCTGGTCAGCGCCCGCAAGGGGCCGGACTACCTGATGACGCGGCCGGAGGATGTCGACTATATCGATGTGTCGCCGAAGCAGTTGGTTTCGGTCGCCGCCGCGTTGATCCCGTTCCTGGAAAACGATGACGCCAACCGCGCGCTGATGGGTTCGAACATGCAGCGCCAAGCGGTTCCGCTGATGCGGGCCGAGGCGCCGATCGTCGGTACCGGTATGGAATTGGCTGTGGCCCGTGATTCAGGGGCGACGATCATTGCCCGGCGGTCCGGTGTCGTCGACCAGGTCGACGCTACGCGTATTGTCGTCCGTGCGACGCAGGAAACATCCCACTCGGCGGCCGGCGTGGATATTTATAATTTGCTGAAGTTCCAGCGCTCGAACCAGAACACCTGTATCAACCAGCGTCCGCTGGTCCGGGTGGGCGACAACGTCGCACAAGGCGACATCATCGCCGATGGTCCTTCGACCGAACTGGGCGAACTCGCGCTCGGACGCAACGCGCTTGTGGCGTTCATGCCCTGGCATGGATACAACTACGAGGATTCGATCCTGATATCCGAACGGATCGTGCGCGACGATGTGTTCACGTCGATCCACCTCGAGGAATTCGAGGTCATGGCCCGAGACACCAAGCTGGGTCAGGAGGAAATCACCCGCGACATTCCGAACGTCGGCGAGGAATCGCTGAAGAACCTGGACGAAGCGGGCATCGTCTATATCGGCGCCGAGGTCAATCCCGGCGATATCCTGGTCGGCAAGGTGACGCCCAAGGGCGAATCGCCGATGACCCCGGAAGAGAAACTGCTGCGCGCCATTTTCGGTGAAAAGGCGTCGGATGTCCGGGATACGTCGTTGCGCCTGCCGCCGGGCGTTTCCGGCACCATCGTCGAGGTGCGGGTGTTCTCGCGCCGCGGCGTGGAAAAGGATTCGCGCGCTCTGCAAATCGAACGCGCCGAAATCGAACGTTTGGCCAAGGACCGCGATGACGAACGGGGCATTCTGGAACGCAGCTTCCACGCCCGTCTGAAAGCGTTGCTGATGGGACGCAACGCGGTCGGCGGTCCGAGGGATCTGGTTTCCGGAACGGCCGTCACCGAGGAACTTTTGGCGAAATATACGCCGGGGCAATGCGCGCAGATCGTCGTCGACGACGAAGTCACGATGACAGACGTCGAAGCCTTGCGTAAGCAGTTCGAGGAAAGCATCGCCGCCCTGCAGGAGCGTTTCGAAAACAAGGTCGAGAAGCTCCAGCGTGGAGACGAACTGCCGCCGGGTGTGATGAAGATGGTCAAGGTCTTCATCGCCGTGAAGCGCAAGCTGCAGCCGGGCGACAAGATGGCGGGACGTCACGGCAACAAGGGCGTGATTTCGCGCATCGTTCCGATCGAGGACATGCCGTATCTCGAAGACGGCACGCACGTCGATCTGGTTCTCAATCCGCTGGGTGTGCCGTCCCGCATGAACGTGGGACAGATTCTGGAAACGCACCTTGGTTGGGGCTGCGCCGGGATCGGTCGACAGATCGGCGAACTGGTCCAACAGTACCGGCAGACGGCGGATCTCGGTCCCGTTCGGGAAAAGCTGAAGGACGTGTACGGCGCCGCGCAGTACAAAGAGGAAATCGATGAACTCGGGAACGACGAAATCATCGAACTGGCACAAAATCTGACACGGGGCGTTCCCATCGCGACGCCGGTCTTCGACGGTGCTCGGGAAACCGATATCGTCGAAGTGCTGGAAAAGGCGGGGCTGGACCGTTCGGGTCAGGTCACCCTCTTTGACGGACGGACGGGCGAAACGTTCGACCGCAAGGTGACGGTCGGCTATATCTACATGTTGAAGCTGCACCACTTGGTCGACGACAAGATTCACGCCCGTTCGATTGGCCCCTACAGCTTGGTCACCCAGCAGCCTTTGGGTGGCAAGGCCCAGTTCGGTGGCCAGCGGTTCGGCGAAATGGAAGTGTGGGCGCTCGAAGCCTATGGGGCTTCCTACACGCTTCAGGAAATGCTGACCGTCAAGTCGGATGACCAGGCCGGCCGCACCAAGGTCTACGAGGCCATCGTCCGCGGCGAGGACAATTTCGAGGCGGGCATTCCGGAATCGTTCAACGTGTTGGTGAAGGAACTTCAATCCCTGGGGTTGAACGTTGAACTCACCAATCGCAAGTTTTGATCCCGGTCCCGCAATCGAGGAGAGACAGTCATGAATGAACTGGTCAAGGTCTTTGGGCAACCCGGCGGGACCCACCGTTTCGACCAAATGCGTATTTCGATCGCGGATCCGGATCAAATCCGGTCGTGGTCCTACGGTGAGATCAAGAAGCCGGAAACCATCAACTATCGGACCTTCAAGCCCGAACGCGACGGTTTGTTCTGCGCGCGCATCTTTGGCCCGGTGAAGGACTACGAGTGCTTGTGCGGCAAGTACAAGCGCATGAAGTACAAGGGAATCGTCTGCGAGAAATGCGGCGTCGAAGTGACGCTGCAGAAGGTCCGGCGCGAGCGCATGGGCCACATCGAACTCGCGGCGCCGGTCGCGCACATCTGGTTTCTGAAGTCTCTGCCGAGCCGCATCGGGCTCATGCTCGACATGACGCTCAAGGATCTGGAGCGCGTTCTCTATTTCGAGAACTATGTCGTCATGGAGCCGGGCCTGACGCCGCTCAAGCTTCACGAACTCCTGACCGAGGAACTCTATCAGAAAGCCGTCGAAGAATACGGCGAGGACTCGTTCGAAGTCGGCATCGGGGCCGAGGCCATCCGTGTGCTTCTGCAGCGCATCGATCTGGAAAAGGATGCGGTGAACGTTCGGACGGACCTGCGCGAGACCAATTCCGAAGCGAAGCGGAAGAAATACGTCAAGCGTCTCAAGCTGGTCGAAGCCTTCATCGCTTCGGAGACCCGGCCGGAATGGATGATCATGGAAGTCATTCCGGTCATTCCGCCGGAACTACGTCCTTTGGTTCCGCTGGATGGCGGCCGTTTCGCGACGTCGGATTTGAACGATCTGTACCGTCGGGTGATCAACCGGAACAACCGGCTCAAACGCCTGATGGAACTTC
This sequence comes from Rhodospirillales bacterium, assembly GCA_963675465.2. Taxonomy (GTDB): domain Bacteria; phylum Pseudomonadota; class Alphaproteobacteria; order Rhodospirillales; family Shumkoniaceae; genus JAHDSF01. Next base: position 683,463 of record CAXXVY010000016.1, on the reverse strand, counting down.
ACGCGCCCGAGATTATCGTCCGCAACGAAAAGCGCATGCTCCAGGAATCAGTGGATGCGCTTTTCGACAACGGCCGCCGGGGACGCGCCATCACCGGCGCGAACAAGCGGCCGCTGAAATCGCTCTCCGACATGCTCAAGGGCAAGCAGGGCCGGTTCCGCCAGAATCTGTTGGGCAAGCGCGTCGACTACTCGGGTCGTTCGGTCATCGTGGTCGGCCCGGAACTCATGCTGCATCAATGCGGCCTGCCCAAGAAGATGGCCATCGAACTGTTCAAGCCGTTCATCTACGCCAAGCTCGAACTCTACGGTATGGCCACCACCATCAAGGCGGCCAAGCGGATGGTCGAAAAGGAACGGCCGGAAGTCTGGGACATTCTCGAAGAGGTCATCCGCGAACATCCGGTGATGCTGAACCGCGCGCCGACGCTCCACCGCCTCGGAATCCAGGCATTCGAACCGGTGTTGATTGAAGGCAAGGCGATCCAGCTTCATCCGCTGGTCTGCGCGGCCTTCAACGCCGACTTCGACGGCGACCAGATGGCCGTGCACGTACCGCTTTCCCTGGAAGCCCAGTTGGAAGCCCGCGTTCTGATGATGTCTACCAACAATATTCTCAGTCCGGCGAGCGGCAAACCGATCATCGTTCCGTCTCAGGATATCGTACTCGGTTTGTATTACCTAACCATGGAACGCCCGGAACTACTCGGGGAGCGGATTTCCGTCGATTCGAGGGAAGCGTTCGACGCGGCGATTGGCCGCGGCGATTGCGTTCTCGCGCCGGCGGAAGGCGGCCAGCCCATCGAGGTCGAAGACCTCGGACAGGCATTCGAGGGTTACCAGAGCGGCAAGTATACGGTTCATCGCTTGTCGCGGTACGCGGATATCTGCGAGATCGAGCACGCACTCAATCAGAAGATCATCACCTATCACACGCCGATCATCGCGTACTACGAAACCGTCGATGCGGACGGCAACCCGCTTCGTCAACGCGTTCATACGACGGCGGGCCGGATGCTGATTTCCCGCATTCTCCCAAAGACGCCGGAAGTTCCGTTCGATCTCATCAATCAGCTTTTGACCAAGAAGGAAATTTCGAACGTCATCGACATCGTCTACCGCGGTTGCGGCCAGAAAGAGACGGTGATCTTTGCCGACCGGATGATGGGCCTCGGATTCCGACATGCGGCGATGGCCGGTATTTCGTTCGGCAAGGACGATCTGGTGGTCCCCGAAACGAAGGCCGGACTGATTGCGTCGACCGAACAGCAGGTCAAGGAATTCGAGCAGCAATATCTCGACGGTCTGATCACGCAGGGCGAAAAGTACAACAAGGTCGTTGATGCTTGGGCCACCTGCACGGACAAGGTCGCCGACGAAATGATGAAACGGATTTCGTCGGTTGTTCCCGGCGAGCCCGTGAACTCCGTCTACATGATGGCTCACTCCGGTGCGCGTGGTTCGGCTGCCCAAATGAAACAGTTGGCTGGTATGCGCGGGCTGATGGCCAAGCCATCGGGCGAAATCATCGAAACGCCGATCATCTCCAACTTCAAGGAAGGCTTGACCGTGTTGGAGTACTTCAACTCCACGCACGGAGCCCGAAAGGGTCTCGCCGACACGGCGCTCAAAACGGCGAACTCGGGTTATCTGACCCGCCGATTGGTCGACGTGGCCCAGGATTGCATCATCACCGAACACGATTGCGGTACCGAAGACGGCCTGACCATGCGGGCGATCGTCGACGGTGGCGAGGTGGTTTCTTCCTTGGGCGAGCGAATTCTTGGCCGATGCACCGCAGAAGACGTTACCAACCCGTCGACCGGCGAAGTGATCGTCAAGGCCGGTGAGATCGTCGACGAGGACCGTATGGCCGCCGTCGAGGCGGCGGGTCTCGAATCCGTGCGTATCCGTTCGGTCCTGACCTGCAAGACCAAACTCGGCGTGTGCGCGACCTGCTATGGTCGTGACCTCGCCCGGGGAACCCGTGTCAACGTGGGCGAAGCGGTCGGTGTCATCGCGGCACAGTCGATCGGTGAGCCGGGTACGCAGCTGACGATGCGGACGTTCCACATCGGCGGCGCCGCGCAGCGGGGATCGGAACAGTCGCGCGTCGAAGCCTCGCACAATGCGAAGGTCGAGTTGCGAAACTGCCATCTGGTCGCCAACAGCGTCGGCGCACAGATCGTCATGAGCCGCAACGCCGAACTGGCCCTGCTCGACGACCAGGGGCAGGAACGCGCCCGCCACCGTATCCCCTACGGCGCGCGGATCGGCGTCGAAAAAGGCCAATGGGTCGAACGCGGAGACGTGCTGGCGGAATGGGATCCCTACACCCTTCCGATCATCAGCGAAAAGGAAGGCATCGCGAACTACGTCGATCTGGTCGAGGGTATCTCGATGATTGAAAAGGTCGACGATGCTACCGGCATCGCCAGCAAGGTGGTGGTCGAGTGGAAGAACCAGCCCAAGGGCGCCGACTTGCGTCCGCGCGTCACATTGCGTGACGATGACGGCGAGGTCATCATGTTGTCCAAGGGGATCGAGGCCCGGCACTATCTTTCCGTGGACGCCATTCTGTCCGTGGAATCGGGCCAGAAGGTCTACCCGGGCGATGTTCTCGCCCGTGTGCCTCGAGAATCGGCCAAAACCCGCGACATCACCGGCGGTCTGCCGCGCGTGGCGGAACTGTTCGAAGCCCGACGGCCCAAGGACCACGCGATCATCAGCGAACAGGCGGGTACGGTCCAATTCGGCAAGGACTACAAGAACAAACGTCGCATCATCGTCGTGCCCGAATCCGCCGACGAGGAGCAGACGGAATATCTTATCCCGAAGGGCAAGCACGTCAGTATCCAGGAAGGCGACTTCGTCGAAAGGGGCGACCCTTTGATGGACGGCAATCCGGTCCCGCACGATATTCTGCGGGTCATGGGGGTCGAGGCGTTGGCTGCCTATCTCATCAACGAGATCCAGGACGTCTATCGTCTGCAGGGCGTGAAGATCAACGACAAGCACATCGAGGTCATCGTTCGCCAAATGCTGCAGAAGGTCGAGATTTCGGATCCCGGAGATACGACTTTCCTGGTTGGCGAGCAGGTGGACCGGATCGAGTTCGACACGACCAACCAGGAGACTCTCGACCAGAACGGTCGTCCGGCCACGGCAACTCCGGTACTGCAGGGGATCACCAAGGCCAGCCTTCAGACGCAGTCGTTCATCTCGGCGGCGTCCTTCCAGGAAACCACGCGCGTTCTGACCGAAGCCGCGGTGTCCGGAAAGGTGGACGCCCTGGCCGGACTGAAGGAGAACGTTATCGTGGGCCGCCTCGTTCCTGCGGGAACAGGCAGCGTCATGAGCCGTCTCCGTGGCGTAGCCTCGGATCGGGACAAGGCCTTCCTCGCATCCAAGCCGGTTCCTGAAGCCGTCGTGAAGCCCGAATCGGCACCGACCGCTCTTGAAAGTGCCGAGAAAGCCTTTGCGGAGAGCTTCGCGAGGGCCGACGGCGACAACTAACATCCGGAAAACCGGATGGCGTGCGGGGCGACTCGGGCCATATCCCGAGTCGCCCCGTGTCCTTACAGGAAATGGAGAAGAAATGTCCGGGTACAGTCACAATAGCGACATTCTTTCCCTTGACTGGCCGGAACGCCGTCACTAGTATCCGGGCTCTCCAACGGGGGGCTGGTGGTAGGCTCAACGCGGCCTAGACGCAGCCCTCATTTGAGGCCAACAAAACTAGTTCGGCGCCCTCGGGCGGGAAGGGCAAACCGCTACGGGGTCTTTTTTGATCTCTTATGGAGAGAGATCGACGAAGGTGTGTCGATACTGGTGTGCGTGTGGAGTTGAAAAGCGAATGCCGACGATCAACCAATTGATCCGCAAACCGCGGGTAAAACCGGAAGAGCGGAATAAGGTTCCGGCTCTCGAGGCTTGTCCGCAGAAGCGCGGGGTTTGCACGCGCGTCTATACGACGACCCCGAAGAAGCCGAACTCCGCCCTTCGCAAGGTGGCGCGCGTGCGCCTCACCAACAGCTTCGAAGTGACGAGCTATATTCCGGGCGAGGGTCACAATCTCCAGGAACACTCGGTCGTGATGATCCGTGGTGGCCGCGTCAAGGACCTTCCCGGCGTGCGTTATCACATCATCCGCGGCACCCTGGATACGCAGGGCGTCTCCGATCGCCGTCAACGGCGTTCGAAGTACGGCGCCAAGCGGCCGAAGTAGGAAAGGGAATCGACGATGTCGCGTCGTCATGCTGCTGAAAAACGTGAAGTGCTGCCGGATCCCAAGTATGGGGATACCGTGGTGACCAAGTTCACCAACGGACTCATGCTTGACGGCAAGAAATCGGTTGCCGAGCAAATCATCTACGGCGCCTTCGATATCATCCAGAAGAAGACCGGCCAGGATCCCCTGAAGGTCTTCCACGATGCCCTGGAAAACGTGAAGCCGGCGGTCGAGGTTCGTTCCCGCCGCGTCGGCGGCGCGACCTACCAGGTGCCCGTCGAGGTTCGCACGGATCGTCGCCAAGCGTTGGCTATTCGCTGGTTCGTCGATATCGCGCGCAAGCGTTCCGAGAATACAATGATGGAACGCCTTTCTGCGGAACTACTCGATGCCTTCAACAATCGGGGCTCCGCAGTGAAGAAGAGGGAGGACACCCATCGGATGGCGGAGGCCAACAAGGCCTTCTCCCACTATAGATGGTAGTCGGAATCGGATAGGACTCCCTCACACATGCCTCGCACCACACCCCTCAATCGGTATCGCAACATCGGCATCATGGCGCATATTGATGCCGGTAAGACAACCGTTACCGAACGAATCCTGTTTTATACCGGCCGGTCCTACAAGATCGGCGAGGTTCATGACGGCAATGCAACCATGGACTGGATGGAGCAGGAGCAGGAGCGAGGTATCACCATCACCTCGGCCGCGACGACCTGCCTCTGGCGGGACCATCGGGTCAACATTATCGACACGCCGGGCCACGTCGATTTCACGATCGAGGTGGAGCGCTCGCTGCGGGTCCTCGATGGTGCCGTCGCGGTGTTCGACAGCGTGGCCGGGGTCGAGCCGCAATCGGAAACGGTATGGCGGCAGGCCAACAAGTACGGTGTTCCGCGCCTGTGTTTCGTCAACAAGATGGACCGGGTAGGCGCCGATTTTTATCGTTGCGTCCGCATGATCAAGGACCGCTTGGGTGCCAAGCCCGTGGTACTGGCGTTGCCGATCGGCGGCGAGGCCGATTTCATCGGTATTGTCGATCTGGTGGAAATGCGCGGTATCGTCTGGAAGGACGAAAGTCTCGGCGCGGAGTTCAGCTACGTCGATATCCCGGCTGATATGGCGGACAAGGTCGCGGACTACCGCGCGGCGCTCGTCGAGGCGGTTGTCGATATGGACGACGCGGCGATGGAAGCGTACCTCGAGGGCGAGGATCCGAGCGCCGACACGCTGCGCAAGTGCATTCGCAAGGGCACCTGCGGGAATCTGTTCGTGCCGGTATTCTGCGGATCGGCTTTCAAGAATAAAGGCGTTCAGTATTTGCTGGATGCCGTTGTTGATTATCTGCCTGCTCCGACCGACGTTGCGGCGATCAAGGGCGTAAAAGCCGGGACCGACGAGGCGATCGTTCGCAAGAGCGCGGACGAAGAGCCCTTCGCGGCTCTGGCCTTCAAGATCATGAACGATCCGTTCGTCGGCTCGCTGACCTTTGTCCGTATTTATTCGGGCGTTCTGGAAAGCGGCACGCAGATCATCAATACGACCAAAGGCAAGCGCGAACGCGTCGGACGCATGGTTCTCATGCACGCCAACTCTCGCGAAGACGTCAAGGAAGCGCGCGCCGGCGATATTTTGGCGTTGGCCAGCCTCAAGGAGACAACGACCGGCGACACGCTTTGCCACCCCTCGAGCCAAGTCGTTCTGGAGCGGATGGAGTTTCCGGATCCCGTGATCGAGATTGCGGTTGAACCGAAATCCAAGGCCGATCAGGAAAAGATGGGCGTCGCTTTGGCCCGCTTGGCCGCGGAGGATCCGTCATTCCGGGTCAAGACGGACCACGAAACGGCGCAGACCGTCATCGCGGGCATGGGTGAACTTCACCTGGAAATCATCGTCGATCGTATGCGGCGGGAGTTCAAGGTCGATGCCAATGTCGGCGCGCCTCAGGTGGCCTATCGCGAGACGATCCGGCAGTTGGCCGACATCGAATACACGCACAAGAAACAGTCCGGCGGTTCGGGGCAGTTCGCGAAGGTGAAGGTTCGGTTCGTGCCGTTGGAAGCCGGAAGCGGAATTGAGTTCAAGAACTCCGTCGTCGGCGGCAACGTGCCGAAGGAATACATTCCCGGCGTCGAAAAAGGCATTCGTAGCGCGGCCGAAACAGGTTTCCTGGCCGGGTTCCCGATGACCGATTTCAAGGCGGAGTTGTACGACGGCTCGTCGCACGATGTGGACTCCAGCGTTCTGGCGTTCGAGATCGCGGCGCGACAGGCGTTTCGTGAAGGCATGCGGCAAGCCAAGGCGACGCTGCTGGAACCGATCATGAAAGTCGAAGTGGTGACCCCGGACGAGTACATGGGCGACATCATCGGCGACCTCAACAGCCGTCGTGGCAGTATCACCGGGATGGATCAGATGGCTAACGCGCGCGTCATTCAGGCGACCGTGCCGTTGGCGGCGATGTTTGGGTATGTCAATACCCTGCGCTCGATGAGCCAGGGCCGCGCGCAGTTCACGATGCACTTTGGGCACTATGCCGAGGTGCCGAAACACGTCGCGGACGAGGTCGTGAGCAAACACGCCTGACAAAGGAAAACGAGCGGGAACGGAGTAGGTACGATGGCGAAAGCGAAATTCGAGCGCACGAAGCCGCATTGCAACATCGGAACGATTGGTCACGTTGACCATGGGAAGACGACGTTGACGGCGGCGATCACGAAGGTACTTGCGGAGGCTGGGGGCGCGGATTTCACGCCGTTTGACCAGATTGACAAGGCGCCTGAAGAGAAGGCGCGTGGGATCACGATTTCGACGGCGCACGTTGAATACCAGACGGAAGCGCGTCACTATGCGCACGTTGATTGCCCTGGTCACGCGGACTACGTGAAGAACATGATCACGGGCGCGGCGCAGATGGACGGGGCGATTTTGGTTGTTTCAGCGGCTGACGGTCCGATGCCGCAGACGCGGGAACACATTCTACTGGCGCGTCAGGTTGGCGTTCCGGCGATAGTTGTTTACATGAACAAGGTTGACCAGGTTGACGACGAGGAGTTGTTGGAACTGGTTGAGCTTGAGCTTCGTGAGCTTCTTTCGTCGTATGAATTCCCTGGCGACGACATTCCGATTGTGAAGGGCTCGGCTTTGGCGGCTTTGGAAGGCCGGGATCCGTCGATCGGTCATGACTCGATTTTGGAACTGATGAAGGCGGTTGACGCGTATGTTCCGCAGCCGGAGCGTCCGAAGGACCAGCCATTCCTGATGCCGATCGAGGATGTTTTCTCGATTTCGGGGCGCGGGACGGTTGTGACGGGTCGTGTTGAGCGTGGCGTTGTCAAGGTCGGCGAGGAAATCGAGATCGTCGGGATCAAGGACACGCAGAAGACGGTTTGCACGGGCGTCGAGATGTTCCGGAAGCTTCTGGACCAGGGCGAGGCCGGTGACAACATCGGTGTTTTGCTTCGGGGGACGAAGCGCGACGACGTGGAACGGGGTCAGGTTGTTGCGAAGCCCGGTTCGATCACGCCGCACACGAAGTTCGAGGCGGAAGCGTACATTCTGACGAAGGACGAGGGCGGACGTCATACGCCGTTCTTCACGAATTACCGTCCGCAGTTTTACTTCCGGACGACGGACGTTACGGGCATGGTTGCGTTGCCGGAAGGCACGGAGATGGTGATGCCCGGGGACAACGTTGCGATGTCGGTCGAATTGATCGCGCCGATCGCGATGGAGGAGCAGCTTCGCTTCGCCATTCGTGAAGGCGGTCGCACGGTGGGTGCCGGCGTCGTTTCGAAGATCATCGCGTAACACGGAATAAGGGCCGGCGGATCCGCCGGAAGATCGGGTGGCAGCCATGGATAGCCAAAACATACGAATCCGCCTCAAGGCGTTCGACCATCGGGTGCTCGACCAGTCGGCCGGTGAGATCGTCAACACGGCGCGACGGACGGGAGCTCAGGTGCGCGGACCGATTCCGCTGCCGACACGGATTGAGCGGTTTACCGTCAACCGTTCGCCGCATATCGACAAGAAGTCGCGTGAACAGTTCGAAATTCGGACTCACAAGCGGGTTCTCGACATCATTGATCCGACTCCGCAAACGGTCGACGCGCTGATGAAGCTCGATTTGGCCGCCGGCGTGAATGTCGAGATCAAGCTTTAGGGATCAACGTCATGCGTACCGGATTGGTTGCACGCAAGGTTGGAATGACGCGGGTGTTTGCCGATGACGGCACCCACGTTCCGGTGACCGTATTGCAGGTCGACAATTGCAGGGCTGTCGCGGCTCGGACCGTCGAAAAGCACGGGTATACGGCTATTCAAGTCGGTTACGGCTCTGCGAAGACGAAGAACGTGAACAAGCCGATGCGCGGTTACTTCGCGAAGGCCGAAACCGAACCGACGAGAGGACTCGTCGAGTTCCGGGTATCGGAGGACGCCGTCGTCGAACCGGGTGTATCGTTGGCACCGAGCCACTTTATCAAGGGACAGTTCGTCGATGTGACGGGCACCTCGATCGGTAAAGGGTTCGCCGGTGGCATGAAGCGGCACGGTTTCGGCGGTCTCCGCGCGAGCCACGGCGTTTCTGTCAGCCATCGCAGCTTGGGTTCGACGGGTAACTGTCAGGAACCGGGAAAGGTCTTCAAGAATAAGAAGATGCCGGGTCAGATGGGTGCCGAACGCGTAACCCAGCAGAACCTCGAAATTGTCGGCACCGATGACGAACGCGGCCTCATCCTGATCCGGGGCGCGGTTCCCGGTTCGAAGGGTGGCTGGGTTCTGGTGAATGACGCGGTCAAACGGCCGTTGCCCGACGGTGTGCCGTTCCCTGCCGGGACGCATGCGGTCGAAAGCGCTCAGAGCGAGGAATAGGCGGCCATGAAGTGTGACGTCATCAATCTCGACAACCAAAAGGTCGGGGATATCGAACTGGACGATTCCGTTTTCGGGGTCGCAGTTCGGAACGATCTGATGGCCCGTGTGTTGAACTGGCAGTTGGCGAAACGCCGCGCCGGGACACATATGGTGAAGGACCGTAGCCTTGTCAGCGGCACGACGCACAAGCCCTTCCGTCAAAAAGGGACAGGTCGGGCTCGTCAAGGTAGCGCGCGGGCGCCGCAATTTCGTGGCGGCGGCACCGTTTTCGGGCCGGTGGTTCGGGATCATGCCTTCGATCTTCCGAAGAAGGTCCGCAAGGCGGGGCTGAAGTCGGCGCTGGCGTCGAAGATTGCCGACGGCAAGATGATCATTCTTGACTCGGCGAAACTCGATGCTCCGAAAACCAAGGAACTCGCGGCGCGGGTCAAAGCCTTCGGTTGGTCTTCGGCTCTGGTCATCGACGGCGGCATGGTCGACGGGAATTTTCTGAAGGCTTCGGCGAACATCGTTGGTCTTGACGTGCTGCCGACCATCGGCGCCAACGTCTACGACATCCTGCGGCGCGATACGCTGGTGTTGACCAAGGATGCGGTCGAAAAGCTGGTGGAGCGGTTGAAATGAAAAGCAAATACGCCGGCCGCGTCGCGCCGCCGAGCAAAGAGCGCATGTACGAAGTCATTCTTCGCCCGGTGATTACCGAAAAGGCGACGTTGATCTCGGAATACAACCAGGTCAGCTTCCGCGTCCCTCTGGACGCCTCCAAGCCGGAGATCAAGGCGGCGATCGAGGAACTGTTCAAGGTCAAGGTCACCGCAGTGAACACCATTCGCCAGCAAGGCAAGCTGAAACGGTTCCGTGGACGGCTTGGCCAGCGTAGCGAATATAAAAAGGCGGTCGTGACTTTGGCCGAAGGTCATTCGATCGACGTGACGACGGGGATTTAAGCGATGGCTTTGAAGACCTACAATCCGACGACTCCCGGACATCGCAACCTCGTTTTGGTCGACCGTTCGGATCTGTGGAAAGGCGAGCCGGTCAAGGCGTTGACCGAGGGCCTTCGCAAGAAGGCCGGACGCAATAACACCGGACGCATCACCGCGCGGCGTCGCGGCGGTGGACACAAACGGCGTTATCGCGTGGTCGATTTTAAGCGCCAGAAAATGGATGTGATCGCCACGGTCGAGCGTTTCGAGTACGATCCGAACCGGACCGCGTTCATCGCGCTGATCAAATACGAGGACGGCGAAGTCGCCTACATTTTGGCGCCGCAGCGTCTTCAGGTCGGGGATACGGTCGTTTCGAGCGAATCCGCGGACATCAAACCCGGTAACGCGATCCCGCTGCGTAATATTCCGGTCGGCACCATCGTTCACAACGTCGAACTGAAAGCCGGAAAAGGGGGTCAGATCGCGCGTTCCGCCGGGACCTACGTGCAGTTGGTCGGTAAGGATCGCGGGTATGCACAAATCCGCCTGAATTCGGGCGAACTCCGCTTGGTGCGGGGCGAGTGCATGGCGACCATCGGCGCGGTGTCCAATCCGGACCAGCAGAACATCAAGCTGGGCAAGGCCGGGCGCAGTCGTTGGCTGGGCAAGCGTCCCGCGGTTCGTGGTGTGGCGATGAACCCCATCGATCACCCCCACGGCGGTGGCGAGGGTCGGACGTCGGGCGGACGCCATCCGGTTACGCCCTGGGGCGTGCCGACCAAGGGTAAGAAGACACGTCGCAACAAGAAGACCGATGCGCTGATCATGCGGCGTCGGCATCAGAAGTAAAGGAGGCGGTCGTGGCACGTTCCGTTTGGAAGGGACCGTTCATCGACGGCTACCTGCTGAGAAAAGCCGAAGCCTCTCGCGCTTCGGGTCGCAACGAAATCATCAAGACGTGGTCGCGACGGTCGACCATTATTCCGCAGTTCGTCGGCTTGACCTTCGGGGTCTACAACGGACGCAAGTTCATTCCGGTGCTGGTGACCGAGGAAATGATCGGGCACAAGTTCGGCGAGTTTGCTCCGACCCGGACCTTCTTTGGACATGCGGCCGACAAGAAGGCAAGGCGAGGCTAGGTCATGGGAAAGAAAGCTGCAGAGCGGTCGCTCGAAGACAACGAGGCCATGGCATTCGCCAAGTATGTGCGGACGAGCCCGCAGAAGCTCAATCTCGTCGCGGGTAGCATTCGCGGATTGAAGTGCGAGCGGGCCCTGGCTGAATTGACCTTTTCGAAGCGTCGTGTCGCCGAGGATGTGAAGAAGATTCTTCAGTCCGCGATTGCCAACGCCGAAAACAACCACGACCTCGACGTCGACCGCTTGTATGTGTCGGAAGCGACGGTAGGCCGCGCGATGGTGATGAAGCGTTTCCGGGCGAGGGCGCGGGGTCGAGCGGGCCGTATTGAGAAAGTGTTCAGCAATCTGCGCCTGGTGGTTCGCGAGCGCGAGGAGACGGAATAATGGGTCAGAAGGTCAATCCGATCGGGTTTCGCGTCGGAATTAACCGCACCTGGGACTCGCGGTGGTATTCGGACGGCGGCTACGCAAAGATGCTGCACGAGGACCTGAAAATTCGGGAATACCTGCGTGATCGTCTTTCCCAGGCCGGTGTGTCGCGAATTGTGATCGAACGTCCGGCGAAAAAGGCTCGGGTGACGATCCATACGGCCCGGCCAGGCGTGGTCATCGGCAAGAAGGGCGCGGACATCGAAGTCCTCCGCAAGGAACTTTCGCGGATGACCGGCGCTGAGGTTCACCTCAACATCGTCGAGATCCGCAAGCCTGAAATCGATGCGCAACTCGTGGCCGAAAACGTCGCCAACCAGATTTCCCGCCGTGTCGCGTTCAGGCGCGCTATGAAGCGCGTGGTTCAGTCGGCGATGCGGCTTGGCGCACAGGGAATTCGGATCAATTGTTCGGGGCGTCTGGGGGGGGCGGAAATCGCCCGGATGGAGTGGTATCGCGAAGGCCGCGTTCCGCTGCATACGCTGCGCGCCGAAATCGATTATGGCGTCTCGACCGCCAAGACGACCTACGGGACGTGCGGCGTCAAGGTTTGGATCTTCAAAGGTGAGATCCTGGGGCATGATCCGATGGCGCAGGACAAGCGCGCTTCGGACCATCAGCCCGCCCGCTAAGGGCCGCAGGATAGAAATAGGGGACGGCACCGATGCTTGCGCCGAAGCGAACAAAATTCCGTAAGGCCCACAAGGGGCGTATCCATGGTGCGGCCAAGGGTGGCACCGAGTTGAATTTCGGGGCCTATGGCCTGAAGGCGATGCAGCCCGAGCGCCTGACTTCTCGGCAGATCGAAGCAGCCCGACGGGCGCTGACCCGGCATATGAAGCGCGCCGGCCGCGTCTGGATCCGGATCTTCCCGGATCTCCCGGTTTCGCAGAAGCCCGCTGAAGTTCGTCAGGGCAAGGGCAAAGGCACGCCGGAATATTGGGCCTGCCGAGTCAAGCCGGGTCGGATCATGTTCGAGGTGGACGGCGTGCCGCGCGAAGTTGCGCGCCGGGCCTTCGAATTGGCGTCGGCGAAGCTGCCCATCAAGACGCGGTTTATCGCGCGTCTGGGCGACGAGGAGTAAAGGCATGAAGATCGCGGATGTTCGGGCTAAGACCGAGGACGAGTTGAAGGATCAACTCCTCGATCTCAAAAAGGAAGCCTTTAATCTTCGCTTCCAGGCGGCGAGCGGGCAGCTCGAGAACACGGCGCGGGTGGGGCAGGTTCGGCGCGACATTGCGCGCGTCAAGACCGTGCTCAAAACGCGCGAACGCCCGGCGGGCGAGTAAGGAGAACTAGGATGCCTAAGCGTATCATGCAGGGCGTCGTCGTGAGCGACAAGGCGGATAAAACGATCGTGGTGAAGGTGGAACGGCGCGTTATGCATCCCCTTTACAAGAAGTTTATCCGTCTATCGAAGAAGTACGCGGCGCATGACGAATTGAACACCTACAAGACCGGCGACGTGGTGCGGATCCGCGAATGTCGTCCGATCTCCCGGCGGAAACGCTGGGAGGTGATTCAAGACGGCGCCTAACGCTGGAATTGCGAAAGGAAACGGGACAATGATCCAGGCGCAAACGAACTTGGACGTTGCCGACAACTCCGGCGCTCGGCGCGTGCAGTGCGTGAAGGTGTTGGGTGGATCGAAGCGTAAGTATGCCTCGATCGGCGACGTTATCGTGGTCTCCGTCAAGGAGGCCATTCCTCGGGGCCGCGTCAAAAAAGGCGATGTGCTCAAGGCTGTGGTGGTTCGCACCGCGAAGGAAATCCGTCGTACGGACGGAACCGCGATCCGGTTCGATCGGAATGCGGCGGTGTTGATCAATACCCATGGTGAACCGATCGGCACGCGTATTTTCGGCCCGGTCACGCGCGAACTTCGTGCGAAGAAGTACATGAAGATCATTTCTCTGGCGCCCGAGGTGCTGTGATGCAGAAGATCAGGAAAGGCGACCGGGTCATCGTCCTCGCGGGCAAGGACAAGGGAAAACGCGGCGAAGTGCTGCGGGTCCTTCCTAAGGAAAATCGCGCGATCGTACAGGGCGCCAACGTGGTCAAGAAGCACCAGAAGGCGACCAGGACGAGCGCCGGCGGGATCGTCGAACAGGAAGCGTCGATCAATATTTCGAATCTGGCCCACGTAGATCCGAAGACCAATGACGCGACCCGGGTCGGGTTCAAATTTCTAGACGATGGCCGCAAGGTGCGTTTCGCCAAGAAGTCCGGCGAAATCATCGATCGGTAAAGGGGAACGGCGATGCTTCGGTTTAAGGAAGTCTACGAAAACAAGGTCAAGCCGGCCCTGATCGAGGAATTCGGCTACCGGAATGTGATGGAAATCCCGCGGTTGACCAAGATCGTGGTCAACATGGGCGTGGGCGAAGGCGCGCTCGACAAGAAAAAAGTCGAGGCCGCGGCGGGTGAAATGGCTTTGATCACGGGCCAGAAGCCGGTGATCACCAAGGCCAAGAAATCCATTGCCGCGTTCAAGATCCGCGACGGCATGACCATCGGGTGCAAGGTGACCTTGCGGCGCGAGCGCATGTTCGAGTTTCTCGATCGTTTGGTGAACATCGCGTTGCCGCGCGTTCGAGACTTCCGCGGTTTGTCGGGAAAGAGCTTCGACGGGCGCGGAAACTACGCGATGGGTCTCAAGGAGCAGATCGTGTTTCCCGAGATCGACTACGACAAGGTCGACGAAATTCGGGGCATGGACATCGTGATCTGCACGACCGCAAAGACCGATGACGAGGCACGCGCGCTGCTGCGCGGTTTCGACATGCCGTTTACCAACTAGGCCAACGGGGATAGCGTTATGGCTAAGACGAGCGCCATCGAAAAAAATAAGAAGCGTGAGCGGCTTATTAAACAGCATGCCGCGAAACGGGCAGCGCTGAAAGCGATCGCGAAGGACACCTCGAGGTCACCCGAGGAGCGCTTTATCGCGCGCCTTAAGCTGGCCCAGTTGCCAAGGAATTCGTCGCCTATCCGGAGCCGCTTGCGGTGCGAGTTGACCGGACGCCCTCGTGGCAATTATCGGAAGTTCAAGCTGTCTCGTATAGCCCTGCGCGAGCTTGCATCCTCGGGGCAGATCCCCGGGATGGTCAAGTCGAGCTGGTAGGGGAGTAATTTTTATGCCAATGACCGATCCTATCGGCGATATGCTGACGCGCATCCGGAACGGACAGCGTGCGAAGAAGAGCAGCATCCTCTCGCCGTCTTCGAAGTTGCGGGCCAACGTCCTGGACGTTCTCAAACGCGAGGGGTACATCCGCGACTTTAACCAGTACGAGCTTCGTCCCGGCGTGAGCGAGATGAAGATCGAGCTCAAGTATCACGAAGGCGAGCCCGTGATTAAGGAAATCGCGCGCGTTTCCAAGCCGGGGCGGCGTGTTTATTCCGGCGTCAAGGACCTCCCGAAGGTTTATAACGGGCTTGGAATTTCGATCCTGTCGACCCCGCGCGGGGTGATGTCCGACACGGAAGCGCGCGCTGCCAACGTGGGCGGCGAGGTGCTTTGCCGCGTGTTTTAAGGTCTGAGGAGAAGTTATCATGTCGCGCGTTGGAAAGCATCCGGTCGAAGTTCCCAGCGGCGTTACCGTGGCCATTGATGGCGTGACGGTGACCGCGAAAGGGAAACTCGGCGAGCTGAAACAAGACTTCACCGAGGATGTCAGCATCAGCCAGGAAGAGAACGTCGTCTGGATCAAACCCCGCAACGGCGGTCGCGAAGCGCGGCGGATGTGGGGTACGGCGCGGGCGATCGTGAACAACATGGTCGAGGGTGTCTCCAAGGGATTTACCCGAAACCTGGAAATCGTGGGCGTCGGTTACCGTGCCCAGGTCCAGGGCAAGGAACTGGTCCTGCAACTGGGATTCAGTCACGATGTCCGTTATCCGATTCCGGAAGGCATGACGATTCAAACGCCGGAGCCGACCAAGATCATCGTGCAGGGCGCCGACAAGCGCCAGGTTGGTCAGGTCGCCTCCGAGATTCGCGGATACCGTCCGCCGGAACCCTACAAGGGTAAGGGCGTGAAGTACGAGGGTGAATACATCCTCCGCAAGGAAGGGAAGAAGAAGTAAGCCATGGCCAACACGAAGCAATTGTTCGAGCGTAGGAAGACGCGCACGCGTTACCGTCTTCGGCGCTTTGGCGGCGTACGAGCCCGCTTGTCCGTGTTCCGGTCGGGCCGACACATTTATGCCCAGGTCATCGACGATGCCGAGGGAAAGACGCTGGTAGCGGCGTCCACCTTGGAGAAGGACGTGAAGGCGGCATTGAAGACTGGGGCCGACAAGGACGCGGCCGCGCAGGTTGGCAAGGTTTTGGCCGCGCGCGCGACGGCGGCGGGCATCAAGGAAGTCGTATTCGACCGTGGCGGATATCAGTTCCACGGCCGGATCAAGGCTTTGGCCGATGCGGTCCGTGACGGCGGCCTGGCATTCTAGGGAGCGAATTTTATGGCACAGACACCCACGCCGCGTGGTGCCCGGGGTTCCGGGCGAGGTTCCAATCGCGACCGCGATCGTGATCGCGGGCAGGGGCGCAGCGATGGCGCGCACCACGAAGAAGCGGAATTCATCGACAAGCTCGTTCATATCAATCGCGTTGCCAAGGTCGTGAAGGGCGGTCGTCGGTTTTCATTTGCCGCGCTCGTGGTTGTCGGCGATGGGCGTGGCCGGGTCGGGTACGGCACGGGCAAGGCCCGTGAAGTGCCGGAGGCGATCCGCAAAGCGACCGACCAGGCCAAACGGTCTATGATCCGGGTTCACTTGCGCGAAAGCCGGACGTTGCACCACGATATGCTTGGCCGGTTTGGGGCCGGACGCGTCGTGGTCCGCGCGGCACCGGCGGGTACGGGCATTATCGCGGGCGGGCCGATGCGCGCTGTTTTCGAGACCATGGGCGTTCAGGACGTGGTCGCCAAGTCGATCGGCACCCAGAACCCGCACAACATGATCAAGGCGACGTTCGACGCCTTGAAGAAGGGGAATTCGCCCCGCATGGTAGCGGCGCGGCGTGGCAAGAAGGTCAGCGAGATCGTCTCGCGCCGGACCGAAATGCCCGGCACTGCGGCTCCTGCTGCGAAGGAGTAGGTCATGGCGGACAAAAAGAACGCAAACTTGCGCGTGACGCAGATCGGTAGCCCGATCGGTCGTCGGAAGGATCAGCGCGAGACCCTGATAGGGCTCGGACTGAACAAGATGAACCGGACACGCGAACTCGAAGACACGCAGGCCGTACGCGGCATGATCGCCAAAGTTCGGCATCTTGTTCGTGTCGACCAAGCCGGTTGACGGTGCGCGGGTTCCGGTACCCGAAGACAAGGGAACGTAGAACATGAAACTCAACGAGCTTCGCGACAACGACGGCGCCAATCGGGCGCCGAAGCGAGTCGGTCGCGGCATCGGGTCCGGCAGTGGAAAGACCTCGACGAAGGGCCAGAAGGGACAAAAGTCGCGTAGCGGCGTCTCTCTGCTCGGCTTCGAAGGCGGCCAGATGCCCCTGTATCGGCGCATGCCGAAACGCGGTTTCAACAATTTCTTCCGCCTCGAATTCGCCGAAGTCAATCTGGGGCGCCTTCAGGCTGCCGTGGATGCCGGAAAATTCAGCGCCGGCGACACCGTCAACGAGGCGTCGCTTCGTGCTGTGGGCCTCATCAAAGGCCGTTGCGACGGCGTGCGGCTATTGGCCCGTGGAGAGTTGACGGCCGGGTTGACAATCGAAGTCGCCGGTGCCTCGAAGAACGCCATCGCGGCGGTCGAAAAGGCGGGCGGCAAGGTGGTTGTGGCCGAGAAGAAGGAAAAGCCGGAAACGCGCGGACGTGCGGTAGCCCGCAAGGCGGCCGAGGCGAAGGAGAAGGCCGAAAAGCAGGCCAAACTCGTCGCGCTTCGTGAAGGCAAGGTCGATGAAGCTCCGAAAAAGGGCGATCCCAAGGAACCGGCCAAGAAGAGCGCCAAGCCAAAGAAGTAGGTAGAGGTTAAGGCTAAGGAACGGTCATGGCATCAGCCGCTGAGCAACTTGCTGCGAACCTCAATTGGGGAGCGATCTCCAAGGCGACGGAGCTGAAAAAGCGCCTGTGGTTTACCCTGGGCGCGCTCATCGTCTACCGATTGGGAACGTACATTCCGCTGCCGGGTATCGATTCGGTGGTTCTGCAGGATATCTTCGCGCGGAACGCGGGTGGAATCCTCGGGATGTTCGATATGTTCGCGGGTGGCGCGCTCAGTCGGATGACGATCTTCGCCCTGAACATCATGCCGTACATTTCGGCTTCCATCATCATGCAGCTCATGACGACGGTGTCTCCATCGCTGGAGACGCTGAAGAAGGAAGGCGAAACCGGTCGCAAGAAGATCAATCAGTATACCCGTTATCTGACGGTGCTGATTACGGCTTTGCAGGCCTATGGTATTGCCGTAGGGCTTGAAAGCATGACGTCGAGCGCGGGATCTGCGGTTCTTCCGGCCTATGCCGGGATGTTCTTCCGGTTCACGACGGTGGTAACGCTGGTGGGCGGCACGTTGTTCCTGATGTGGCTGGGCGAGCAGATCACGGCACGCGGAATCGGCAACGGCATTTCGTTGATCATTTTCGCCGGCATCGTGGCCAATCTACCGCAGGCGTTGGCGGGAACCCTCGAGATGGGGCGCACGGGTGCGCTGTCTTCGGTTTTCATCATCCTTCTGATGGCCGTGGCCGTGGGCGTTGTTTTCCTGATCGTCTTCGTCGAAAGGGCGCAACGGCGGATTATAGTCCAGTATCCGAAACGCCAGGTCGGCAATCGGGTCATGGGCGGCGAAAGCTCTCATCTGCCGTTGAAGATCAATACCTCGGGCGTGATCCCGCCGATTTTCGCATCGTCGATCCTCGGCATGCCGATCACGGTCATCGGGTTCATGGCCGGTACGGGGCCCGAGTGGATGACCACAGTGGCGGCGTACCTGGGACGAGGGCAGCCTCTTTACTTGGCGATCTACATCGCGGCCATCGTCTTCTTCGCGTTCTTCTACACGGCGGTGGTTTTCAATCCGACCGAAACGGCCGACAACCTGAAACGCAACGGTGGTTTCGTGCCGGGTATCCGGCCGGGGCAGAACACGGCGGCATATTTGGACTTTGTCCTTACGCGGTTGACGGTGATCGGAGCCCTATATCTTTCGGGAGTATGTCTGCTTCCGGAAATCCTGATGTCGCGTTTTGCGGTTCCGTTCTATTTCGGGGGAACCAGCCTTCTTATCGTGGTGACGGTGACCATGGATACGGTAGCGCAGATACAATCGCATCTGTTGGCGCACCAATATGAAGGGCTGATCAAAAAATCAAAACTCAGGGGGCGACGCGGATGAAACTGATCCTTCTTGGCGCACCAGGCGCCGGAAAGGGAACCCAGGCGAAACGGATCGAGGATCGCTATGGGATCGTGCAGTTGTCGACCGGTGACATGCTTCGTGCCGAAGTGGCTTCTGGCAGCGAAATCGGTAAGACGGCGAAGAAGTTGATGGATGCCGGCCAATTGGTTCCGGACGACATCATCGTCAACATGATCTCGAATCGTATCGATCAGGACGATTGTAAAAAGGGTTTCATTCTGGACGGTTTCCCGCGTACGGTCCCACAGGCCGAGGCCCTGGAAAAAATGTTGTCGGAAAAGGGACTCGATCTTGACCACGTGATCGAGATCCGCGTCGACGACGATGCTATGGTGGAAAGAATTTGCGGCCGCTATTCGTGCGCGAAGTGCGGTGCGGGTTTTCACGACACATTCCAGAAGCCGAAGGTGGACGGCGTCTGCGATACCTGCGGCGGAAAGGAATTCATTCGTCGCAGCGACGATAACGAAGAGACCGTTCGTGCGCGGCTCACGGCCTATCACGAAAAGACCTCTCCGATCATCGAGTTCTTCGGAAAACAAGGGCGCGCGAAGACCGTCGACGGGATGAAATCCATCGACGAGGTGACGGAGCAGTTGAAGGAAATCTTGGGTTAGGCCGAGTGTGTTGACTCGGGGGCTGTTCGGCGTATAATCCCGGCCCTCCGGAAACAACCTCGACCTGAATATCATTTGAATCCAAAGCATAAGGAGATCCTGCTTTGGCGCGAATCGCAGGCGTGAATATCCCGACCCAAAAACGGGTCGTTATTGCGCTGACTTACATCCACGGAATCGGCCGGACCAAAGCCCGGGAGATCTGTGAGCAAGTCGGCATTCCATTGGAACGTCGGGTCAACGACCTTACCGACGACGAGACGAGCCGTATCCGCGAGGCTATCGACTCGGGGTACACCGTGGAAGGCGATCTTCGACGTGAGGTGGCCATCAACATTAAGCGTTTGATGGACTTGGGCTGCTATCGTGGTCTCCGCCATCGTCGTGGGCTTCCCGTCCATGGGCAGCGTACGCATACCAACGCGCGGACCCGTAAGGGCCCGGCGAAGCCGATTGCCGGCAAGAAAAAGGCGACAAAGTAAGGGAACCGCAGAAATATGGCCAAACCATCCACGCAGCGCCCGCGTCGCCGCGAACGCAAGAATATCGCCTCGGGCGTCGCGCATGTTAACGCGTCGTTCAACAACACCATGATCACCATCACCGACGTGCAGGGGAATTCCATTTCCTGGTCGTCTGCTGGTGCGATGGGGTTCAAGGGTTCCCGCAAGTCGACGCCCTACGCCGCCCAAATGGCGGCGGAGGATGCCGGCCGGAAAGCCATGGATCATGGCATGAAGACGCTCGACGTCGAGGTTAAAGGGCCGGGGTCGGGGCGGGAGTCAGCGTTGCGGGCGCTGCAGACCGTCGGTTTCACGATTACGGCGATCCGTGATGTGACGCCGATCCCGCACAACGGTTGCCGTCCGCGCAAACGTCGTCGCGTCTAAGGGAAACGTGCCTTCCGGGGAAGCCGACGGTTGGCGGTCGGCTTGCCCTTCACGTGGCTTCATCCGAAGCCGCCCGGGACAATGCCAAGCATGAGGTCACGCGCGTGATTCAAAAGAATTGGCAGGAATTGATTAAACCGACGAAGCTCGATGTTGTGGGCGGGTCCGATCCTTCGCGCACCGCGCGATTGGTGGCGGAACCGCTGGAACGGGGCTTCGGCGTTACACTCGGAAATTCGTTGCGGCGCGTGTTGCTGTCGTCCTTGCAGGGAGCGGCCGTTACGGCCATCCAGATAGACGGCGTTTTGCACGAATTTTCGTCCATCCAAGGGGTGCGCGAGGACGTGACCGATATCGTCCTCAACGTAAAATCCCTGGCGCTGCGCATGCACGGCGAAGGGCCGAAACGCATGCGTTTGAAGGCGGAAGGTCCGTGCGAGGTCAAGGCGGGCATGATCGAAGTCGGGCACGACATCGAAATCATGAATCCCGATCTCGTGATCTGCACCCTCGACCGGGGCATCGTCTTCAACATGGAATTGACGGTGAATTCCGGCAAGGGATACGTTCCCGCCGCGATGAATCGGCCGGAGGATCCGCCGATTGGACTCATTCCGGTCGATGCGATTTTTTCGCCTGTGACCCGCGTCGCCTACAAGGTCGACAACGCGCGTGTTGGTCAGGTGACGGACTATGACCGGTTGACCTTGGACGTGACGACCGACGGTTCCCTGTCGCCGGATGACGCCGTGGCTTTGGCTGCACGCATCCTTCAGGACCAGTTGCAACGGTTCATCAATTTCGAGGAACCGCAAACTGCCGTCGAAGAAGACCGTCGGGACGAATTGCCGTTCAACAAGAACTTGTTGCGGAAGGTCGAGGAACTGGAACTGTCGGTCCGTTCGGCCAACTGCCTCAAGAACGACAACATCATCTATATCGGCGATCTGGTTCAGAAGACCGAGGCGGAGATGTTGCGGACACCGAACTTTGGCCGAAAGTCGTTGAACGAGATCAAGGAAGTTCTGGCCCAGATGGGGCTGCACTTGGGTATGGAAATTCAGAATTGGCCGCCCGAGAATATCGAGGACTTGGCCAAGAAACTGGAAGATCCGTTTTGATGTGAGTTGACCGGGCGTGGGTACGCCCGGGACAAGAACAAGGAGAGGATGCGATGCGCCACCGCATGAGCGGCCGCAAGCTGAACCGGACAAGCAGTCACCGCAAGGCGATGTTGTCGAACATGGCGGTCTCGTTGCTGACCCATGAGCAGATCCAGACCACCGTCTTCAAGGCCAAGGAGCTTCGGCGGGTGGTCGATCGCATGATCACGCTCGGCAAGAGGGGCTCGTTGCATGCCCGTCGACAGGCGGCTTCGTACCTGCGCGACGACGACGCCGTGGGCAAGCTGTTCAGTTCTTTGGCCGAACGCTACAAGGATCGCCCCGGTGGTTACACGCGGGTTCTCAAGGCCGGCAACCGGTACGGTGATTGTGCCCCGATGGCCGTGATCGAACTGGTCGAGCGCGATGTGGAAGCCAAGGGCGCTGCGGACAAGGCACGCGTTGAGGCCGAGCGCAAGGAAATGGAAGCGGCGGAAGCCTGAACGGCGTTTCCCGCGACCGGAATTGAAAGGCAGCCTTCGCGGCTGCCTTTCGTTGTTTTGGGGTGCTACAATTCGTTCTTCATGAACGAGAGGAGTCGACGTTATGCGGTTAGGGTGGCCGGGTGCCTGGGTGTTGGTCGTGTGGACATTGGCGGCGGCCGTGACGCCTCCGGCATCGGCCGAAACCAAAGTTACGCCGGGATCGCGCACCGAAATCCAAATGTCCTTCGCGCCTCTTGTCAAAAAAGCGGCACCGGCGGTGGTGAATATCTACACCAAGAAGGTCGTTCGCACGCGCCAGTACGGGACCTTGTTCGACGATCCGTTTTTTCGTCAGTTTTTCGGCGAGGGATTCGGGTTCAACGTGCCGCGGCAACGCGAGCGTATTCAGAATAGCCTCGGGTCGGGCGTCATCGTTCGAGCCGACGGCCTGATCGTGACCAATCACCATGTCATCGAGGGTGCGGACGAGATCACCATCGTGCTTCCCGATCGTCGGGAGTTCGAAGCCAAGGTGATCGCCGACGACAAGTTGACGGATCTGGCGCTCCTGCGGGTGGAGGCCAAGGATGGGCCGCTTCCTTACCTGGAACTTCGGGATTCCGACGATTTGGAAGTCGGGGACTTGGTGTTGGCCATCGGCAATCCCTTCGGCGTCGGGCAGACGGTGACCAGCGGGATCGTTTCGGCGATGGCTCGGACGCACGTCGGCATATCCGACATGGGATTCTTCATCCAGACCGACGCGGCGATCAATCCGGGGAACTCGGGCGGGGCATTGATTTCCGTCGACGGGCAACTCGTTGGGATCAACACGGCGATCTTCTCGAAGAGCGGCGGATCGCACGGCATCGGTTTCGCGATTCCGTCGAACATGATCAGGGCTGTGCTGGCGGGTCTTCGCGATGATGGAACTCTGGTTCGGGCGTGGTTGGGAGCGTGGGGGCAGGCGGTTACGAATGAAATCGCGGGTTCCCTGGGCCTCAAGCGACCGGGTGGGGTCCTGATCAACGAAGTCTATCCGAATGGGCCGGCGGCCCTCGCGAAAATGAAGGTGGGCGATGTCGTGTTGGCGATAGACGGCCACGAAGTCGGCGATCCTGGAGCTCTTCGCTTCCGCATCGCAACCCTGCCGATCGATCATGTGGCGAAACTGACCGTATGGCGCCGCGAAAACAAGATCGACCTTGCCGTCAAACTGGTACCGCCGCCGGAAGTCCCGGCGCGTGACGAGCGGATTCTCGATGGCGAGCAGCCTATGGCTGGTTCAGCCGTCGCCAACATGTCGCCGGCTCTGGCCGAAGAGTTGGGATTTGAAAGACAGGTGAGCGGCGTCATGATCCTGCGAATTCGCCGGGGCAGTCCGGCCGATCGATTCGGGTTCGAACCGGGCGATCTGGTTCGCGAGATCAACGACACGGAAATATCCTCGGTCGCGGAATTGGTTGCCGCGCTCAACGCCGACGTTCCGCGATGGCGGATCACCGTTCAGCGGGGTGAAAAGGTTCTCAGCCTGGTCGTCAATCGGTGAGCACGCTTTTCGACAGTCAGGCGACCCGGCCGCTTGCCGATCGACTGCGTCCCCGGGAACTGACCGAAGTCGTCGGCCAGGACCACCTGCTTGGCCCGGAGGCACCGATCGGGCGCATGGTGGAAACCGGGCGGTTGTCCTCGATTGTTCTGTGGGGACCGCCCGGAACCGGCAAGACGACGATCGCCCGTCTGCTGGCGGAAAAGACGGATTTTCACTTCGCACCGTTGTCGGCGGTCTTTTCCGGCGTCGCCGATTTGCGCAAGGTGTTCGAGGCGGCGCGGCAACGCCGCGATGTCGGCCAGGGCACGTTGCTGTTCATCGATGAAATTCACCGGTTCAATCGCTCCCAACAGGATGGGTTCCTGCCCTATGTCGAGGATGGAACGGTGGTTCTGGTCGGCGCGACGACGGAAAACCCGTCATTCGAACTGAATGCCGCCTTGTTGTCCCGCTGCCAGGTCCTGGTACTCCATCGCTTGGACGATGCGGCGTTGGAGGAGCTCTTGCGACGCGCCGAAATCGAATTGGGGCGGGACCTGCCGTTAACGCCGGAAGCGCGTGCCGGCCTTCGTGCGATGGCGGATGGCGACGGCCGTTATATCCTGAACATGGTCGAAGCGCTTCAGACCGTAAAGACGGACAAGATTCTCGATACGGCCGGACTTGCGGCCATCGTCCAGAAGCGGCTTCCTCTCTACGACAAGAGCCAGGACGGGCACTACAATCTGATCAGTGCACTTCACAAAAGTCTTCGCGGGTCGGATACGGACGCCGCCCTGTATTGGTTTTCCCGAATGCTGGAAGGCGGCGAAGATCCGCGCTATATCGCGCGGCGACTGGTTCGTTTCGCGTCGGAGGATATCGGCCTTTCCGATCCCAACGCCCTGGTCCAGGCCCTGGCCGCATGGGATGCTTATGAGCGATTGGGGTCCCCGGAAGGCGAACTGGCTCTGGTTCAGTGCGTCATCTATCTGGGATCGGCGCCGAAGTCCAATGCGGCGTACAAGGCGGCCGGATCCGCGCGCAGGGCCGCTCGGGAAACCGGTTCGCTGACACCGCCCATGCACATCCTGAATGCCCCGACCCGTCTGATGAAAGATCTTGGATACGGAGTTGGTTATCTATACGATCACGATGTCGCAGACGGGTTTTCCGGCCAGAACTATTTCCCAGAGGAAATGTCGAGACGCCGGTTCTACGAGCCTGGTGAACGCGGTTTCGAGCGCGAAATCGCGAAGAGGCTTGAATATTGGGATCGATTGCGCCGTGGTCGGCGCGACTGAAGCCCCATTGCAACCCGTCATGGCTGACGTATCGTATTTGCGAGGCTCTTGAATGTCGGCGAAGCTTCTTCTTTCCATCGCGGCGGGTGGCGCGTTCGGTGCGGTCGGGCGTTATGTGGTCATGAGCCAGGTCGGTTCGTGGTTCGGCGGTCATTTCCCGTTTTCGACCTTGGCGGTAAACATTATCGGATCGTTCGTGCTCGGCGCTTTGATCGAGATCATGGCCCTGGTTTGGTCGCCGGGGGAAGGTATCCGAGCCTTTCTGGTGATCGGCATGCTCGGCGCATTCACGACCTTTTCGACGTTTTCGATGGATCTTTTCCATCTGATGGAGCGGGGCAACGCCTTGGGAACCGGCCTGTATGTCACGGCATCGGTTCTCTTGTGCGTTTTCGGATATTCCGCGGGGGCGATGTTGCTTCGGAATATCCTCGCATGACCGGCGTTCGCAACGAAGTGGTCGGACAATCCGAGGATGGATTGCGTTTGGATAGATGGTTCAAGGCCCGCTTTCCAGAGCTTTCTCACGGCAGGTTGGAAAAGTTGCTTCGCACGGGCCAAATCCGTGTCGATGGTGGCCGGGTGAAATCGAACACTCGGCTGACTGTCGGCCAGACGGTGCGCGTGCCGCCGGTTCCCGTTGCCGGAGCCGAACCGACCGCACCCCGCCCGGTCAGGAAGCGCGCGATTCAACTTTCCGAAGCCGAAGTCGCCGATTTGCATGCTCGGGTGCTTTTCCAGACCGACGATGTCTTGGCCTTTGACAAGCCGGCGGGACTGGCCGTCCAGGGCGGAACGGGTACGGACCGCCATCTCGATGCGATGCTGGACGCTCTCACCTTTGACAAACCGGAACGTCCGCGTCTTGTCCATCGCCTGGACAAGGATACGTCGGGGGTCATTCTTCTGGCGCGTTCGGCGGAAGCCGCGCGCTGGCTGACGGCGGCCTTTCGCTCGAAAGAAGCGCTCAAGGTCTATTGGGCGCTCGTCGTTGGTGTTCCCAAGATTGCCGCGGGCCGCATTTCTCTACCGATCGCCAAGCTTCCGGGCCGGGCGGGGGAGAAAATGGTACCCGACGAGGACGAAGGCAAGACGGCCGTCACGGACTATCGGGTCGTCGAGAAGGCGCTTCGGCGCGCATCCTGGTTGGCATTGGCACCGCGTACCGGCCGCACCCACCAACTGCGGGTCCATTGTGCGGCAATGGAAACCCCCATTCTGGGCGACGGCAAGTACGGCGGGGCCGACGCCTTTCTTGGCGGGGGGAATTTTGCCCGACAAGTGCATCTGCATGCCCGCGCGATTCGAATGCCTCTGCCGGACGGTCGATACCTCGAGGTCAAGGCGCCGGTCTCCGACCACATGCGGCGGGCCATGGAATGGCTCGGTTTCGACGTGGACGAAACGTCGGATCCGTTCGAGTTTTTCCTGTCGCTCGACGCAAAATGAAAAGCGGCGCCCGAGGGCGCCGCTTCGTCGCGAGCTTTGCCGAAATACCGGCTACTTGGAAAGTTGGATTACCGCGCGACGGTTTTGCGGTTCCTTGACGCCGTCGTCGGTCTTGATCGCCGGCATGGTTTCGCCGAACGCCGTGACGTTGATCATGCTGTCGGACACGCCTGCCTGACGAAGGGCGTCAGCCACCGCCAGAGCACGCTTCTGCGACAGACCAATGTTGTAGTCGGCATCGCCGGCAAGGTCGGTGTGGCCTTCCAGGACGATATTCGCAGCCCCAGCGTTCTTGAACTGGACTGCCGCGTTCTGGATGACGTCGAGCGACGCCGCGTCCAAAGCCGCACTATCGAACGGGAAGTACACGACAAACGGCCCGGGCATTGCCATCGGCATCGGCATCGGCGCGGGGGCCGGAGCAGGAGCCGCGACCGGCGCCGGCATCATGGCGGCCTTCATGGACTTCATGGCCGTATCGAAGTTGTCCCAGCACCACTTGATGTCGTCGGGCTGGATGTTTTCCTCGAGTTCCTGCAGCCAGCAGTCATACATGGCCTGGGCGCGCGAAGCATGGCTCGGCGCGATTTCCCGGCCGCCGGCATCCAAGGCCGAAACCAACTGGATGCGGGTGAAACCGGCCTTGTCGACCATGTCGGCCGGCAGGTCCCGTTCGGCCGAATCTTGCGGACCGAAATTCTCGCCGTTTGCGGCCATCACAGCGCGCTCTTCGAAGAACTTGGCGTCGATCCAATCCTGCTCGTTGTATTCCATCTGGGCGAGCAGGGCATAGTTGGCTTGGAGTCCTTGATGGAACGCGGTGCCGCTGTTCGGCATGTTGCGCGCCCCGTCAATGTCGAAACTACATGCCGCGACTAGCGGAACAATCGCGAGTACGGCTGCTTTAAAGATCCCCTTCATTGGCAAATTCTCCGATCGTCAGGTAAAGATTATAAAAAGGCTCGGCGACGCTAAAGAGAATGGGCACCTTCAGGCGCTTATTCAACCACGAGCGTGTCCGAAAGCTGAGTAAATCCAAAGCGCTTGCGTTTTGTGGTCGTCCCATGCGAATTTCGAACGCACCGGTGGAATAGCGTGACATGATCGTTGTACGAATAATCGCACTCTTGACGCCCTTGAGTCAAAATCCTTTACCGTTGCCAAGCACGAACCGTATCGAATGACTCGTCGGTGGAGGATGTGACCGTCGTCACATTATACAACACCATTAGGATAATTCGCCGGGAGAAAATTATGAAAAATCCACGCTTGGCGGTATTCGATTGCGATGGAACCCTGGTCGACAGTCAGGAAACGATCGTGCGTTCCATGAAAATGGCGTTCGAAGCCCACGGCCACGTCGCCCCGATCCCCGCGGCCGTTCGCCGGGTCGTCGGACTGCCGCTTCTGGAAGCCATTGCACGTCTCGGCAGCACACTCGACGCTCCGGCGCATCAGGCGATCCGTGAAACCTACGCCAAGGCGTATTTTGAACTGCGGTCCCGCGAAACGATTCCCGAGCCTTTGTACCCAGGGGCACGTGAAGCCTTGACGGATCTCGGGTCCGACGGCTGGATTCTGGGGATCGCGACGGGCAAGGCGCGTCGGGGGCTGGAAGCGACACTGACTCCCCATGGAATCGGGGAGTTCTTCGTAACAAAACAGACATCCGATGTCGCCGCCGGGAAACCAAGCCCGGACATGCTGTTTCGGGCGATGGCGGATGTCGGCGCGGAAGCCGAGGACACCGTCATGATCGGGGATACGGTCTACGATATCCAGATGGCCCGGAACGCGGGCACTTGGGCCGTCGGAGTCGGCTGGGGGTATCATGAAAAGGATGAATTGGCCGAGGCGGGAGCCCATATTGTCATTGATTGCTTCGGCGACCTCGTCGCTGGGGTTCGGAGGATGATGGAGACGAAATGATGCGGCGCATAGGCATAATTCTGGCCGGCGTGTTTGCCGTCCTTATCTTGATCGTCGTCGGTACGGTTGCCGTCGTCGGTTCCATGATTGACCGCGGATTCGTGGAGGAACAGGCGAAAAGCGCAACGGGGCGCGATCTTAAGATCGGTGGAAACTTCAAGCTCGACATCTTTTCGACGACGCCATCGGTTCTGGTCGAAAACGTCGCCTTCGCGAACGCGTCATGGGGATCGCGTCCCGAGATGCTGAAACTCGGCAAGCTCGAAGCCGAAATCGAACTGATGCCGATCCTTTCCGGGGATCTTCGGGTCAAGCGTTTCGTGATGGAAGGATTGGATGTTCTTGGCGAGCGCCAGGCGGACGGTTCAGCCAACTGGGAATTCGCGGGCGCCGGCGAGGCCAAGGAACCAGAAAAGACAGACGTTTCGGCGGAACCGGGCGAGGTCATGATTCCCGTCGTCAACGAGCTTTTGATTCGCGATGTCAATGTCACGATGAAGGATGCTCAGACGGGAACGGAAATGAAGGCCACGCTGGAAACCATGGAGATGACCGCCAAGGATTCCAGCAGTCCGATGAGCCTCAAAGTCCGGGGGACTTTCAATGGCGTGCCGTTCGAAGCGGACGGTTCGCTGGGTTCGGTCGATGAGTTGATGGGCAAGGGGGGCGCCTATCCGCTGACTCTCGCGGCGAAGGCTTTGGGGGCCGTCTTGTCAGTGGAAGGCAAGATCGCGGAGCCGCGCGAGGCATCGGGCCTGGATCTCGCCTTTTCGGTTTCGGGCGACAAGCTCGAGGATACGGTCAATGCGGCAAAGGTGCTCGTGCCGGCCTTGGCCAATCAGGCGGTCCCGGCGATCGGTCCATACCGAGTCGGTGCGAAAATCGAGGGTTCGCCGCAGGATTTGAAGGTATCGAACATCGACTTTTCTGTGGGCCGGGCCGAGCAATTGCTGATCGAAGCCGGCGGTGAGATCACGGATGCCATGCAAGCCAAGGGCTTGAACGTGAATTTCATGGTCAAGGCGCCGGATCTCAAGGCCATCGTCAAAGCCCTGAAATTGGATGTGCCTCCGTTGCCGCCGATTGACGTCAAGGGAACGGCCTCCGATCCGGATGGGGCATACCAGATCAGCAACCTGGTTCTGAAACTTGGTGAGAGCGACCTAACCGGCACGGTCGGCGTGAAACTCGGTGGTGAGCGGCCGAAGGTCATGGCCGATCTTTCGTCGACATTGTTGGATCTCGACAAGTTACTGCCCAAGTCCGAAACGGCGAAACCGGCGGCGGCGAAACCGTCCGCTGCCGCTCCGGCTGCCGGGAAAAGCGATGGACGGGTATTCCCCGCCGATCCCCTGCCTTTGGACGCCTTGAAGCTTGCGGACGCGGAAGTGAAGTTCAAGGGGCAGAAGATTGTCATGAATGCCCTGCCCATCACCGATGTCGCGGTCGATCTCAAGCTTGAAAACGGTAAACTGGACGTTGCTCCGTTCGAAGCGACGGTTTCCGAAGGCCGGATCGTCAGCACTGTCGAATTGAATGGCGAATCAGAAACGCCGACTCTGGCCGCCAAGCTCGAAGTCCAGCAATTGGACTACGGCAAGATGCTCGACTATCTGGGTCAGAAGGGCTTGGCGCGCGGGAAGATTGATGTCGACACCGATATCAAGTCCAGCGGAAACTCGGTCCGAGCGATCATGGCGGGACTCGACGGCTATACCCGCGTGACATCTCAGAAGGGATTTATCGACAACCGGCTGTTCCAATTCGTTACGGCGGACATCACGAATATCGTGCCGATGTTCAGCCAGGAAGAACACAAGCAAATGGAATGCCTCGTCTTGAACCTCGATTATAAGGCTGGCATGGCGAATACCAAGGCGTTCGTGTTCGAAACCGGCGGTCTATCGGTGATCGGCAAGGGCGACATCAACCTGGGTGATGAAACCATGGATCTTGCCTTCGATCCGAAGGCGAAGAACAAGAGCGCTGCGAACCTTGCCATTCCCTTCATGCTCGGCGGTACGTTGGCCTCGCCGACGCCCACTTTGCCGGCGGCGTACATTGCCAAAAAGGGGGCGAAGGTCGCCTTGGGAATCATGACCGGCGGCATGTCGACCCTGGCGGAGATGGCCTACGATCAAGTCGCGGAAGTCGACAAGACGGACTATTGCGCCTTGGCATTGGCCGGAAAGCCGTTGGTTGCGGATGCCGATAAGGTCGAGAAGTCGGAAGCCGCTCCGGCTCCGGACGGCAAGACGCCGCAAAAAACCGAACAAAAACCGGCCAGTATCGGCGGTGCCGTCCAGGGCGTCGGGGAAGGTATCGGCAACGCGATCGGAGGCATTCTCGGTAAATGACATGATCGCGTCGCGTTTGCGGCGGTTCTATTCGGACGTTCAAGTGCAGGCCGTCGAGGGCGAATTCGTCGTCGCTCTCGACGGCCGCAGCTTGAAAACGCCGGCCGGAAACCGGCTGGCCGTGCCGACGGCGGCGCTGGCCGAGGCGGTGGCGTCGGAATGGGACCGACAGGAAAAGAAAATCGATCCGACGACGATGGGGGTTACCCGAATCGTTGGAACGGGGCTCGATTTGATCGCCGAAAATCGGGAGCCGTTCACGCGCGGGGTTCTGCGTTTCGCGGACACCGATCTTCTGTGCTATCGGGCGGATTCCCCCATGGATCTTGCCATCCTGCAGGCTGAAACCTGGGATCCCCTTCTTGAATGGGCCGTGGAGCGCCTGGGCGTCCGCATGAACACGACCTCGGGCGTTGTGCCGGTACTGCAGCCCGCGACGACGCTAAGCGTTCTGGGGGATCGTGTGGCGCGTTTCGATGCCATCGGGCTGAGCGCCCTTTCGTCGGCCGTCGAGGCATGCGGGTCCCTTATTATGGGACTGGCATTGGCCGAAGGGCGGATCGACGGCAATGCTACCTTCGACGCAGCGCAGCTGGACGAGACGTATCAGATGGAAAAGTGGGGCAGCGACACGGAAGCCGTCCGGAGACGCGATCGGCTGCGCGCCGATATCCTTGTTGCTGAAACGGTCCTGTGCGCGATCCGGGAAAGGCTTTATTCGGCGCCGTCGGCCGACTGAACCTGATGTTTCAGGATCAGCGGGACCTGCAGCATCCCGAAAACGATCGTCAGCGGCATGATGCCGAAGACCTTGAAGCTGACCCAGAAATCCGTGGTTTGGGTTCGCCACACGATTTCATTGAGGCATGCCAGCAGCAGGAAAAAGAACGCCCATCGCCAAGTGAGAATCCGCCAACCGTCTTCATCCAGATGAAACGCGGCGCGGAACACGATTTTCAACAGATTGTGGCGAAGCGCCAACCCGACGAACAAAGCCCCGGCGAACAGGATGTTGACGATTGTCGGTTTCAGCTTGATGAACGTGCTGTCGTCGAAAATCAGGGTCAGTCCGCCGAAGACCAGAATGAAGGCGCCTACGACCAAGGGCATGGTCGGGAGGCGTTTTTCCAGGGCATAATTGATGGCCAGGGCAACGACGGTCGCGACCATGAATACCGCGGTGGCGGTCATGATGCCCAACTTGGCGTTGGCGACGAAGAAGACGGCCAGGGGACCGGCTTCGAGGAGCAGACGGATCCATTGATTCATGGGGATCTTATATAGATCTCGAACGTTCGAAGAAAGCCCGGCATGGCAGATTTTTGATCGGAAAAAGTTCGCGATGCCCGGGCCTGTCGTCGGCGAAAGGAAAGCGTCCAGGCATGACGGAGGAAATCCATACGGTACTGGCCCGCATCACGGGGCGAGTCCAGGGAGTGTGGTTCCGGGGGTGGACGCTTCGCGAATGCCAGGCACGCGGCTTGTCGGGGTGGGTTCGCAACCGTTCCGACGGATCGGTCGAAGCTTTGCTTTCGGGGCCCCGGCAGGCCGTCGATGCGATGACTGGCGCCCTGTGGGCAGGCCCCCGATCTGCGCTCGTCACGAAGGTTGAAACTGAAACCGCGCAGGCTCCGGACTTCAAGGGGTTTAGGCAACTGCCGACTCTGTGACGGTCAGGCCTTTTCCACGCGGTTGCGTCCGCCCTGTTTCGCCCGGTAGAGTGCGCTGTCCGCGCGTTCGATCGTTTCTTCCAGGGTCAGGTGCGGATCCATCTGTGCGACGCCGAAGGAAATCGTGACACTCACGACGCCGGTGTCCTGAAACGGAATGGACGTCGTCACCACCGAACGGCGGAGTCGATCCGCGACCCCCGCCGCCGTCCGGATATCGGTGTCCGGCAGGCAGAAGAGAAATTCCTCGCCCCCGTATCGGTGAACGGAATCGTAAAGCCGAAGCTGCTTGGAAAGGCATTCGGAGATCGTCACCAGGACCTTGTCGCCGACCACATGGCCGTGGGTGTCGTTCACCCGCTTGAAATGGTCGATGTCGGCGATGGCGACACAGCAGGGCCGGCCGCTTCGCAGGAAACGGTCGCGTTCGCGATCGAGTTCCCGGATCATGGCCTTGCGGTTGCCGATGCCGGTCAACGGATCAATGTTCGCGAGATAGTTCCAGGTTTCGTTCTGGAGGTGACGGGCCAGTGCGTTGAATTCCAGCACGGTATTCATGAAGTGGCTGTATTCGTCCGCGGGGATGATTTCCTTTTCCTTGACCAGTTCAAGAAGTATCCGCGCCTTTTCGCGTAGTGTCGCACCGACTTCCCACAGATCTCGCAGCACCATTTGTTCGGAAAGCACCGAATGGGTCTGGCTTTCGAGCCAATCCAGGAAATGGCATTTGAGCAGTTCATCGTCGTCGACCAAGTCGCCTGTCGGATCCAGGGACCGCAAAATGCGAAGATGCCAGTTTTTCAGCCATTCCGTATGATCGGAGAGCGCTTTGTCGAGATCGCCGAGCGCGCTAAGTATTTCTTCCGGCCTTTCCGTCCGGGCGTGTGCCATCGACCCGCCGACGCGATGGCTTGTCCCCGTCTCGGCGAACGACTCCTTTGGGAACATTTTTCTATCCCCCACCCAAGAGGCTCCATTTAAAATAGGACAGGGTGTGTATCCCACCCATTGCGACGTAATGACTTTATTCTTTATAGGGTTTTATTAAAGTAATCGTTAAAACACGGATTTCGGGTGGGGTGGCCCAAACACGTGCCGGAATGTCGCTTCGAGGGCCCGGTCAACGTCGTCCATGGTGGCCGCGGAGCCGAGGTCGCGCAGAGACGTTACGCCATGGTCGGATATACCGCAGGGGACGATCCCGAAAAACCCGGAGAGATCCGGATCGACGTTGATCGCCACGCCGTGGAAGCTGACCCACCGGCGCACCCTTAACCCCAACGCTGCGATCTTGTCTTCACCGCGCGATTCGCGCTCAACCCATATGCCGACCCTGTCCGATCGGCGTTCGCCGCGGATTGCGAACGAATCCAGTGTCAGAATCAACCACTCTTCCAGGTCATGGACGAAACGGCGAATGTCCCGGCCTCGGCGGTCGAGGTCGAGCATCACGTAGACCACGCGCTGGCCCGGGCCGTGGTAGGTATATTGACCGCCCCGGCCGCTCTGGAAGACGGGATAGCGATCCGGTTCCAGGAGGTCGTCGAGTCGCGCGCTGGTGCCGGCCGTGTAAAGGGGGGGGTGCTCCAGAAGCCAGATGCACTCGGCGGCGTTGCCGTTTCGGATTTCCGACACCCGGCGCTCCATGAAACCGACCGCTTCGGGGTAGGGGACGAGGGTTTTTGACCGGCGCCATTCGAGGCCCAGCACGGTTTTCTTTTCGGTTTCGACGAATTGCATGTCGTGGCCCTTGATCGCAGCGGAACTATTTGCTATCTCCGGCGTCATGAAACGGCAATACCTAGTATTGCCTTATCGGTTTTCGCGGTCGTGGCGGAACTGGTAGACGCGCAGCGTTGAGGTCGCTGTGGGCGAGAGCCCGTGGAAGTTCGAGTCTTCTCGACCGCACCATTTCTTCGAGGCCCGCACTTGTCGAAAGTGGCGGGCCTCGTTACCTTTCGAGGGGACTGATTCGAATCGTTTGACATTCAGCTGGGGAGGGCGAGCTCGGTGGACGAACCAGCGCGAGATTTCGAAACCCAGCCAGCAGCGGATGTCGTCGAAGAATCGGTCTACGAACTGGAATCCGATTTCGAGCGCGACGTTATCGAAGCGCTCGATGGCGGCGATGTCGATCGCGTCAAGGAACTGATCGAGCCGCTCCATTACGCGGACCTCGCCGACCTTCTCGAACACCTTTCCTACGACGAACGCAAACTGCTGATCGAGGTCCTGCGCGACGATCTCGATCCCGACATGCTGTCGGAACTGGACGAAACCGTCCGCGACGACGTGATCGAGCAGTTGGGGGTCGAGGAAGTGGCGGCGGCGGTCGCCGAACTCGACACCGACGACGCCGTCGACTTCATCGAGGAACTGGACGAGGAAGAGCAGCGTCTCCTGTTGGAGGCGATCCCGGAAAGCGACCGCGCGCTCATCGAACAGGCGCTGTCGTATCCGGAAGACAGCGCCGGCCGCTTGATGCAGCGCGAGGTGGTCCGGATTCCCGCTTTCTGGACCGTCGGGGAAACGATCGACTTCCTGAGGCAAAGCGCGGATCAGGAAGAGGATTCGCTGCCCGAGGTTTTCTACAACATCTTTGTGGTCGATCCGAAACACAAACCGGTGGGGATGATTGCGTTGAGCGGTCTGCTGCGGACGCGCCGTCACGTCAAGGTGACCGAGGTCATGGAAGTCGATATGAAGGTGATATCGGCTTCCACGGACCAGGAAGACGTCGCCTTCCTGTTCCGGCAGCGCGATCTGGTTTCCGCCCCGGTCGTCGACGGTGCGGGCCGGCTGGTCGGCGCCATCACCATTGACGACGTGGTCGACGTCATCCACGAGGAAACCGAAGAAGACATCATGCGCATGGGCGGCGTGCGCGAGGACGATTTGTACAGCGCTGCGATCGACACCACGCGTTCCCGTTTTTCCTGGCTGCTGGTCAACCTGCTGACGGCGATCATGGCGTCTCTGGTGATCGGAATGTTCGAAGCCACCATCGAGCAGATCGTCGCCCTGGCCGTGCTGATGCCCATCGTCGCGTCGATGGGCGGCAATGCGGGAACTCAGACGCTGACCGTCGCCGTTCGCGCTCTGGCCATGAAGGAACTGAGTTCCACCAACGCCGTGCGCGTTGTCGGCAAGGAACTTCTGGTCGGCGGTTTCAACGGGATCATCTTCGCCGTCATCACCGGTGTCGTGACGTGGCTCTGGTTCGGAAGCATTCAAATCGCGGTGATCATCGGTTTGGCCATGGTGGCCAACCTCGTCATCGCCGGGCTGGCCGGATCAACGATCCCGATCTTCCTTGAAAGAATCGGCGTGGACCCGGCGATTGCCTCCAGCGTATTCCTGACGACCGTGACGGATGTGGTCGGGTTCTTCGCCTTCCTCGGTCTCGCGGCTTGGTTCCTGATGTGATGGCGAAAGAGGGAAAGTCCGAATGCCGACGGTCCTGATAACGGGCTCCAACAGGGGCATCGGTCTTGCCCTGGCCCGAACCTACGCGGCCGAAGGGTGGCGGGTCGTCGCGGCCTGCCGGTCACCGGAACGATCGACAGCGTTGCGGGCTTTGGACGGAACGGTCGATCTTCTGCCGCTTGATGTCGCGGACGAATCGGCCATCGCCGACTGTGCGCGCCATCTGAACGACGTGCCGATCGACGTGCTGATTCACAATGCGGGCCTGTTCAACCCCAAACCCGGAGACCTGCAGACCATCGACCGGATCGGATGGGAGCAATCCTTCCGCGTCAACGTCATGGCACCGGTATTTCTCAGCCGGTCGTTGTTGACCAATCTCGAACGGAGCGACCGCAAGGTGATTGCCGCCGTCAGCAGTACCCTTGGCAGCATCGCTGAAAATACCAGCGGCGGCATGTACGCCTACCGTTCCACCAAGGCGGCGCTCAATATGGCGATGAGGAGCCTGGCACACGACGTCAAATCCCGTGGGATCACGGTTGTAAGCCTGCATCCGGGATGGGTTCGCACCGATATGGGCGGGGCTGGCGCGCCGTTGTCGCCCTCCGACAGCGCGTCGGGGTTGAAATCGGTGATTGGCCGATTGTCGTTGGCGGAATCCGGGCAATTTTTCGATTACAGGGGCAGGGAATTGCCGTGGTGACCGTGCCCGCGAAGGCACGCCGATGACCATTCATCTCGTGAAACTGGCCGTCGGCGTCGAAAGCGTCGAACACCTGACTCTGTTGCAGGCCGGGCGCCTGGAGCGCATGCGGAACCAGGAGTTGGAACCCCGGTTGCGCCATGTGACCCGGAGCACGCCGCGCCGCGCCGAAGAAGTTCTCGACGGCGGTTCCATGTATTGGGTCATTCGGGGGTTCATCCGCGTTCGTCAGCCAATTGTCGGCTTCGAGGAGACGACGAACGACGAAGGCCGGCCGGCATGTGGCATCCTTCTCGATCCTCGGCTTACCCGCACGTCGCTCGAGCCATTTCGGCCGTTCCAGGGGTGGCGCTATCTCGATGTCGTGAAGGCGCCCTACGATATCGCCGACACCGGGAGCCGGGTCAACGATACCTTGCCGCCCGGGCTTGCAGAAGAGTTGCGAAGTCTGGGATTGTTGTAGCCCGGCTGCGCAGCCGTTGGGTCGATGAACAACGGCGTCAAAGGCTTTCACGGAAAGCCCGGAGCCATTCCAGCCTTTGATCCGACAACGATGCGGTAACGGCCATCCATTCGTTCAGATGACCAGTTTCCGCCGAAGCATGGGAACGCAGGCGTTCGACCCGTTCACGTTCGCCTTCGAACGCCTCGATCAGCAAATCGGCTTGGTTTTTCTGGGCGGCTTCGTCGAGAAGGTGGAGAAACCGGAACTTGAGGGCGATGATCAACTGATTGTGCTCGTTGGGCGTCGCGCGGACACGCGCCGTCAGCAAGGTCTCGAACTCGTCGCGACCGGCATCGGTCAGCGCCAGCAGGGCATCGTCTTCCATGCCCACGCCTTCGCGTGCCTCGATCAAACCCTCGTATTTCAAGAGCTCAAGCGAGGTTCCCATGACGTCGAGACTGGGTCCCTGGAGAGCCCCGACGAATTCCATGACGGAGGTGGCCAGGGCGCCATAATGCACCTGGCCGCCGCATAGGTGGCCGAGGACGCAGAGACGCACGGCCTCTTTGGGCGTCAGTGTTTGATCGGAATACATTGCCCCGCGGTCCCTTTCTCTCCGCGCGTATCTGGCCACGAAGAGAATGGGGCGTCAAGCCGCCGCGCGCAAACCCAGTCGCTGCCAAACGTCGCGAATCGCGTCGATCAGCCTGTCCATGTGCTCGTCGGTGTGAAGCGGCGACGGCGTGAACCGCAGCCGTTCGGTGCCGCGTGCCACCGTCGGATAGTTGATCGGCTGGACGTAGATCCCGTGGCGCATGAGCAACTCGTCGCTAGCCTGCTTGCAGAGAACGGCATCGCGGACCATGACCGGGACGATGTGGCTGGGGGTCTGAAGAATGGGGATGCCCGCTTCCATGAATCGGCGTTTCAATGTCGCGGCCCGTTCCTGGTGGCGTACACGGATTTCGTTGTGTGCCTTAAGGAACTGGATGCTCGCTCGCGCACCCGCGGCCACGGCCGGCGGCATCGACGAGGAAAAGATGAAACCGGAACCGAAGGAGCGCACGAAATCCACCATCGCGGCGGAACCGGCAATGTAGCCCCCGACGACACCGAACGCCTTGGCCAGCGTTCCCTGGATCACGGTGATCCGGTGCATCTGGCCGTCGCGTTCCGCGACGCCCGCTCCTCGCTGCCCATACATGCCGACGGCATGGACTTCGTCGATGAACGTCATGGCGCCGTGCTTTTCAGCGACGTCGCAAATCTCCTGGACCGGCGAAATCGTGCCGTCCATCGAATAGACCGATTCGAAGGCGATCAGTTTAGGCTGGTCCTTCGGCAATTCCGCCAGGAGTTGATCCAGGTGGTCCGTATCGTTGTGCCGGAAGATGCGCTTTTCGGCCTTCGAATGGCGAATGCCTTCGATCATCGAGTTGTGGTTTTTTTCGTCGGAAAAGACGACACAACCGGGCAGCCGCGACCCCAGGGTGCTCAAGGCCGTCTGGTTGGCCGTCCAGCCGGACGGGAAGACCAAGGCTGCCTCGGTATGGTGCAGATCCGCCAGTTCGGCTTCCAGCAGCACGTGGTAATGGTTCGTGCCCGAAATGTTTCGCGTGCCGCCGGCGCCGGCGCCGCAACGCGTGATCGCCTCGTGCATGGCTTCGATGGTTTCCGGGTGCTGTCCCATGCCCAGATAATCATTGGAGCACCAGACGACGACGTCGCGGATTTCTCCGTCGATATGGAAGTGCGCCTCAGGGAATTGACCGGCCTTACGTTCGAGATCGGCAAAAACACGGTATCGGCCTTCCGAGACCAGGCCAGAAATCTGGGTTTCGAAAAACGACTGGTAGTCCACGACGCTTCCTTTCGCACTTACCCCCGTCGAGTATGCTCCGAACAGCGGCCCTCATCTTCAATAGTCTAATATAGGAAGGTGAAAGTATCGAACGTTAAAAAAACCGCTGTTTTCGTGGGGGAAATAACCAATTCAATCAAAAGCCCGAATTGAGCCGAACCGTTGAGGCATATGGGGGGGTATCGCACCGTCTTCCATTGGAAAACGGTGCGATAATTTGGTGTCAACCGCGAAGACCCTGCTTTTCTACCCAGGCTTCGGTTTCATCCAAAGCGCGGCCGAAAGCGTCGAGGATGCCGTCGATTTCGGCCTCCGCGATGATCAATGGCGGCGAGAAGCCGAGACTGTCGCCCATTGCCCGCACGATCAGACCATTGGCTTCCGCCCGCTTCATCAGATAGGGACCCACGCCCGCCTTGGGATCGAACGGTTCGCGGGTTTTCCTGTTCTTGACGACCTCGACGGCGGCGACGAGACCGACTCCGCGGACTTCGCCTACCAGGGGGTGGTCGGCAAAGGCCTTCAGTCCGTCCTGCAACCGGGGTCCGACTTTTCGGACGTGGGCGACGATGTCGCGTTCCTGATAAATGGTCAGGGCTTCCAGGGCGACGGCGCACGGCAGTGGGTGGAACGAATAGGTGAACCCGTGTCCGAACATACCGATCTTTTCGCTTTGGCTGACCAGGACGTCGTAAATGGCCTCGTTGACCATCAGCGCCGACATCGGGACGTAGCCCGAGGTCAGGGCCTTGGCCATCGTGATCATGTCGGGCTCGATCCCGTAGGTCTGACACCCCCACATGTTGCCGGTGCGGCCAAATCCGCAGATGACTTCGTCGGCAACCAGCAAAATGTCGTATTTCTTCAGGATCGGCTGGATCTTGTCGAAGTAGGTCGCGGGCGGCACCATGACTCCGCCGGCACCCATGACGGGTTCGACGAACATGGCCGCGATGGTTTCGGGGCCTTCGGCGAGGATCAGCTTTTCCAGGTTTTCCGCCAATCGCGTGGCGAAATCCTCTTCCGTTTCACCGGGTTGACCGAAACGATAGTAATGCGGGCAGTCGGTGTGGAGGACGCCGTCGATCGGCAGGTCGAAATCGGTGTGGAACAGGGGAATGCCGGTCAGGCTGGCGCTGGCCAGCGTAACGCCGTGGTAGGCCTTCTTACGCGAGATGATCTTCTTCTTTTTCGGCCGCCCCAAGGCGTTGTTGTAGTAGCGGATGAGCTTGACGGCGGTATCGTTCGCCTCGGACCCCGAATTGGCGAAAAAGACCTTCGACATGGGAACCGGCGCCATGTTGATGAGTTTTTCGGCCAAGTCGATGCCGACATCGTGCGATTTGCCGGTGAATCCGTGATAGGTCGGCAGACGGCGCAGCATGCGCGTCGCGGCGTCGATCAGGCGGGGTTCGCTGAAACCCAGCGTCGCGCACCACAAGCTGGCGAATCCCTCGATATATTTATTGCCGTCGATATCCCAAACGTGCACGCCTTCGCCGCGGGTGATGACAAGGGGACCGCCGGTTTTCAATGCCTTCAGATTGGTGCTGGGATGAAGGTGATAGGCGATGTCCCTTCGCGCCGCCGATGCAGCGGCGTCCGAATTCTTCTTATCCACGAGGAGGCTCCTTTTGGCTTGAAGGTCCGACGGCCCGAAGTCCGTCTGTCGCGCTTGGACAATGCCAAGGTAGTGGATATTCCGACCTTCCTTCAATAGTCATTCGCACATGCCGGCGCTGGAGCGGTTGGTTTCAGTCCGTCCAGGTACGAACCGTCTGTTGCGAGGGCCTCACTTCGACGATTCGATGATTGTTGGTGTCGGATACCAGAAAACGGTCCGGGCCATCGACGGCGACTCCGGCGGGTTCGCCGGTCGGCAGGCACAGACCGTCCTCGCTCAGGAAATTGGCTTCGCCGACGCTCTCGACGGTTCCATGTTTCAAGTCCAGAGCCCTGAGCCTTCCGTTGTAGCTGTCGGCGACGACGACCCGATCCCCGGACTTGGCGATCCCGAGCGGATGTTGAAAACGCGCTAATTCGAATGCGCCGTCCTGGTCGCCGAAATCGAAAAGACCGGTGCCGACCAGGGTGCGGACTTCGTTCGTCGCCAAATCGATCAGACGGATGGCAGACGTTTCCGCGTCGACGAAATAAAGCGTTTCGGTTGCGGTATCCACGGCCATGCCGCTGGGTTGCGCGAGAATCGACGTATCCGCCGGGCCGTCCAAGATACCTTCGTCGCCCGTCCCGGCAAGGCACTGCACGGTCCCGCCTTCCATGTCGACGACGCCTAGTTGGTGGGTTCCGGCGTTGGCGAAATAGAGATGGTTCCCGATCAGTTCCAAATCCCATACCGACGCCAGGTCGATATCGTTGGCCGGAAGGCGCCCCATGCCGATCGGCTCGCCGCGTCGGCCTGTGCCGGCGATCGTCGTGATTTCCCCACTTTCGAGGTCGATACTGCGGATTGCGTGGTTGCCGGTATCTGCCACGTAAATCCGGCCGTTGCCGCATACCAGTCCTTGAGGATTGTTGAATCCGCTACAATCGGGGCCGCAGTCGACGAAAGACGGCTTGTCCTTGCCAAACCGGTATTTTTCGTTGCCATCGTCGTCGAAGACGACGATCTGGTGATGGCCAGAGTCGGCAACGGCCCATAGGCGCGCACCATCGGGACCGTCGAGGGGCTTGATTTTTCCGGGGAATCGCAGCGACCCGGACGCCTCGGGAACCGGATTGCTGGGAATGTTCACCGGGCTCATGAGACCATTGGTCCGATAGCCGCGAATCATTTCCCCGATGCCGTCGATAAGACGGTCGCCATCGGGTTCGCCGGAAATGGCGCCGATCACGTAGCCATCGGGCGCGATCAGGATCAGGGTCGGCCAAGCGCGAACGCAATATTCCTGCCAAAGCAGCATATCGGGATCGTGGACCACGGGGTGGCGGATTCCGTAGCGCGTGATCGCGGCAGCGACGTTCTCCGAGTTGCGCTCCGCCGGAAACTTTGGCGAATGAACGCCGATCACAGTGACGTCGTCGGGGTATTTCTGTTCGAGACGATGCAGGACCGGCAGCACGTGCATGCAGTTGATGCAGCAGAAGGTCCAGAAATCGAGAATGACCAGACGGCCACGAAGGAACGGAAGGCTGAGCGGACTGTCGACGTTGAACCAGGTCAGTCCGTTTCTCAGAATTTCAGGCGCGCGTGTAAGCCCCAGCATCGTGGTCTATCATGCTCCCCGGTTTTCGACACTCTGTATCGTTCATAGGACCGATACCGTCGTCGATAACTCAGTCCACGGATGCGGCCGCCTTGATGATAAGGAGATTATGAAACGCGTGTTCAAGAGGGCTGTGAGCGATTCGCAACTTGAAAACGGGGCTGAATCGCGACGTCGGGCGCGCGGATCCGGTCCACGCGCCCGACGATTTTCGACTTTCTGCGACGAGGGAGGTTAAACCGCGTTGCGGAGAAGAAGCTCCGAAATATCGACGACATCCAAAGTCTCTTCAAACCCTTCGGTCTTGCGGCTGTCGTCCAAAAGCGTCAGGCAGTAGGGACAAGCAGTTGCAAGCGTGTCCGCCCCCGATTCCACCGCTTCCTTGACCCTCAACACGCTGAAGCGCTGTTCGTGCTGAGTTTCCATCCACACCCGGCCGCCGCCGCCGCCGCAACACAGCCCGAAATCGCGTTCGCGACCCATTTCAACCCGCCCGGCGCCCGACGCATCGAGCACTGCGCGTGGTTCGTCGAAAATGCGCGAGTGGCGGCCGAGATAGCAGGGGTCGTGGTAGGCGACTTTTCCTTCGATTCCACCGTTGAGTTTCAGCTTTCCATCGGCGACCAACTGGGCCAAAAGTTGCGAGTGATGGATCACTTCCCATTCGCCGCCGAATTCTGGGTAGTCCTTGGTGTAGGTGTGATAGCAGTGCGGCGAGGTCACGATCATCTTTCTCACGTCGCGCCCGTTGAACAGGTTGGTGTTGGCTTCGGCAAGACTCGCGAACTGTTCCTCGTTGCCGGCCTTGCGGATGGCTTCACCGCAGCAGCTTTCCTCGATTCCGATCACGCCAAAGGATACGTCTGCCTTGCGCAGAAGTTCGACCACGGCGCGGGCGATCTTGCGGCTGCGCGCGTCGTAGCAGGATGTGCAGCAGACCGAAAGCAGGTATTCCGTATCCGGACCGAAAGTCGGAAGGTCCAGATCCTTCGCCCAATCCATGCGTTTTTCGCGCGGTTCGCCCCATGGATTGCCATGACTTTCCAGGCTGCCCGAAGCGGCCTTGATGGTGTCCGGGATGGCCCCGACTTCAGCGCTCATCGTTCTCATGCTCTTGACGACATCGATGATCTCGACGCCCCTCGGGCAATTGGCGACGCATCGGCCGCAGGTCGTGCAGCCGTATAGGATTTCTTCGGACTCGGCGCCTTCCAGGCCCAGTTGGCCGAAACGGATCAGGCGACGGATGAAGAATTCCGATTCCACGTTCCGCCAGGGGCAGACGGCCGAACAGGTACCGCACTGCATGCACAGATTGAGATCTTCGCCGCCGAGGGCGCGTATGGCTTCATTAACCTCGAAGAAT
Source organism: Rhodospirillales bacterium (assembly GCA_963675465.2). Lineage (GTDB taxonomy): Bacteria > Pseudomonadota > Alphaproteobacteria > Rhodospirillales > Shumkoniaceae > JAHDSF01. The sequence continues at coordinate 640,112 of CAXXVY010000016.1, read as the reverse complement.
GGGGTATCGGGCATGGTTTGGTTCCTCAACCTCTCATTCGTCGTTATCGGAGGCGGATGCGGCGCCGGCGTCGACGGCATAGCGGAAATAGTCGCCATCCTTGTCGCTTTCGATCACGCCCTCATAGCGTTTCAGGGCGGTGACGTACCACAGCGTCCGATCGGCCGGCAGCTTCAAGGCTTCGGCGATTTCGGGAATCGTCATCGGTTTCTCCGCCAACAGACGCTTGATGCGCTTCATGTTCTTCGCGCGTTCGCGATGGGCGGCGATGTTCGGCGCGATGGTGGTTTTGCGCTCGTCGCGAAGGGCGGCGATGGCCGCGGTCTGTTCCGCGGAAAGGTTCAAATCTCGGCGTTCGCTCATCGGCTTACTCCGCGCCCACGGGTTCGGCGACGATGGCATCGACCATCGCCTCGTATTGATCCAGGGTCCAGCCGTTGACCTCGATCGCCAGCTCCGGACAAACTGCGACGCACATGCCGCAGCCGGTACATAGGGCGGGATTGATCTTGGCCTGACGCCCTCCCCCGGCGACCTCCGCCAGTGTGATGCAGCCTTCCTGAGGGCATTCCTCGGCACAAGCGCCGCTTCCCTTGCAGCGATCGGGATCGATGCGGGCGACGTAGGGATCGAGTTCGACATACCCGGGCGAAAGAATGGCCGCAGCCTTGGCCGCGGCGGCGGACGCGGCGCAGGAGGCCTCGGTCGTGTCCATCGGGGCCTGGCAGGTTCCGGCCAGCATGATGCCGGCTTCGGCGACTTCAACCGGGCGTAGTTTGGGATGGACCTCCAGCAGGAAGCGGTCGGCGCCCGTCGGGATCTTCATCAGTTCGGTGATCCGCTTGGTGTCGGCCGGCGTCATGCCGTTGGCCAGGACTACCAGGTCGACGGGGACTTCCAGTTCCCGACCGCCCAGCAGCTTGTCCTGAACCGTGACGTTCAATGAGCCGTCGCCCCCGGCGGGGGCGGCCGTAACCACCGGCTTTGCCGTCGGGTCGAACCGGATGAAAAGGACGCCGTCCCGCGACGCGCCGCAATAGTAATCTTCGTGGCCGCGTCCGTAGGCCCGGATATCGCGGTAGAAATCGAAGATCACGGTCTCGGGGAAGCGGGCCTTGAGTTCGCGCTCCGCCTGCAGGGTCGCCGTGCAGCAGACGCGCGAGCAGTGTTCGTTGATATGACCGTTTTCGTCTTCCTCGTCGACGCCGGGAATATGGCGGCTGCCGACGCAACGGACCATGGCGAGGCTGCGGATCGGCCTGCCGTCAATGTGTAATTGGCCGCCTTCGGGCTGGTCCGCCGACATCTTCTGGATCAGGTCGGTCAGGTTGATGACTTCCGGGAACTCGCCGTAGCCGTATTCACCCCGGCGCGGTTCGTAGTGACGGAAACCGACAGCCAGGACCACGGCGCCGGTCGGGATTTCCACGCTCTTTTCGCGGGTGACGGGGGCGTGTGGTAAAATCCCGATGAAGGGAACGAAATCACCGGGCTTGCCGCCCGCTTCCTCGAAACGCCGGATGTTGTCGAGGTCGTCGTTCTGCGTCGGCGGCGTGCATTGAACGGTCAGATCGAAGCTGCCGACATAGCCGGAATGGGCCGTGATCTCGGTACTGGTCATGACGGTGATACGCTTCTGCGCGGCGACCATGCCGTAAAGCGTCGTCAGAAGGTCCGCCGCCTTTTCCTCGGTCGGGAACAGGGTATCGAGCTTCGCGACATTGCCGCCGAGGAACGGCGACTTTTCAATCAACAGGACTTCGAGACCCCGCTTGGCCAGATCCAGCGCCGCTTTCATGCCGGATACGCCGCCACCGACCACTGTGGCGTGACGGCGGGCGTCCATCCGGATCGGATCCAGCGGCGTCAGCTTGCGTGCTTTGGCGACCGCCGCCTCGATCAACTTGGCGGCTTTTTTGGTCGCGGCGGTGCCGTGGTGGACCCAGCTGACCTGCTCGCGGATGTTGGCGTGTTCGTACATGTAGGGGTTGGTCCCGGCGCGCGCAATGGCGCCGCGGAACGTCGTTTCGTGCAGATGCGGCGCGCAGGCCGCGATCACGACCCGATCGGCGTTGCCGGCCTCGAGTTCCTCGATGACCGTGCTTTGACCGGGGTCCGAGCACATGAACGAATTCTGGTGGACGACGGACACCCCGGGAATAAGCTTGGCGAGGCGTTCCAGTTCGTCGACGTCCACGCTGTCCGAGATGTTGCCGCCGCAATGGCAGATGTAGACGGCGACTTTCTCTTCGCGGGGAAGCTTGGTCTTCTTGGGGTCGTCGATCATGATCGGGGCATCCCTTCCTTTTCCGGCGCGCCGCGCGTCATTCCGCGGCCGCGCGGGCGGCGGTCAGGTAGTTCGAGACCTCCATCGCCGCGGCGCCGGCTTCGACGATGGCGTCGACGATGTCCTTCGGGCCCGATGCGACACCGGCCATGAACACGCCGTCCATCGTCGTCAACGTTGGGGCGAGCTTCGGATGGGTCGCCTTGAGGAACCCGTCGTCGCCCTTCGCCACATCGATCGTTCCGTCGGGATCCCACGCGGGAACCAGCGCCAAGGCCTGAACGGCCATATCGTGTTCCCGGGTAACACATTCGCCGGTGTCCTGATCCTCGTAGCGCAGGACGACGTTGCCTTCCGGGGTGGCGCCGACGATGCTGACCTTGGCCTTGACGAACTCGACGCCCATGGCCTGGGCATTCTGGAAGAACTGTTCGTAGTTCTTACCGAACGCTCGGATGTCGATGTAATAGCAGGTGATGTCGGCCAGCGGCAGCGCGCCGGACAGCAGCATTGCCTGCTTGATCGTGTGCATGCAGCAGACCCTGGAACAGTGCGGAACGCCCAGGGTATGGTCGCGCGAACCGGCGCAGTGAAGGAACGCGATCGATTCGGGTTCCTTGCCGTCGCCGGGACGGAGCACCCGCATGTAAGGGCCGTGCGGCGCGAGCAGGCGCTCCATCTCCAGCGAGGTGATGACATTGGGATGGTTCGCCATTTTGCCGAAGGCTTTTTCGGAAAAATCGGGAATGAGTTCATAGCCGGTGGCGAGGACCACGGCACGCGCCCGAATCGTGAAATCGAAGGGCTTCTGGAAGTAGTCCACGGCGTCCGTGGGGCAGACTTCCATGCACTTTCCGGTCGGCTTGCCGCAAATCCAGCAGTTCACGGGGTCAAGGACCGCCAGCTGCGGGATGGCGTTGGAGAACGGAACCCGAATGGCTTTGCGTGCACCGAAGCCGCCTTGCTCCTCGTCGTCGACATAGGTCGGGCAGGCATACTCGCACAGGCGGCATCCGGTGCAAAGGTCGGGGTCGACATACCGGGGCTTCTGGGTCACCACGGCATCGAACCCCCCGTTAGCCGGTTCGATGCTTCGGGGTTCGCAATAGGTGTGGATCGTGATGTTCGGATGGTGCGCGGCCGCGGCCATCTTCGGCGTCGTGATGCAACTGGAGCAGTCCAAAGTCGGAAACACCTTGGACAGTCGGATCATCTTGCCGCCGATGGAGGCGTCACGTTCGACGACGACGACCTTGAAGCCCTGGTCGGCGAGATCGATCGCGGTCTGCAGACCGCCGATTCCGGCGCCGACGACGAGGGCGTCGAATTCCTGAACGTCGGTTGACGTCATTTGGGGGGTCCTCCCTCGAATGGCCGGTGGCTCAAGCGGCCGGGGAAGAGGCGGAAGCCTCGCTTCCCGGCGCGCCGAGTTCGTTGACGATATCCACCATCTGCTGAATTTCCTTGAGATAAGCGCGGTTACAGACCGTGCAGATCGCGGTCAGCCTAAGACGGCGGATATCCAGATTTTTCGCCTTCATTTGCTGATAGACCCGGTTAACTCGGGCCGAAAGCGCGTTGTACGCGCCTTCGTACGGACATTCGACGCCGCAGCTCATGATGACGATCCCGGCAATGCCTTTGTCGAAGCAGTCCATATAGAACTTTTCCGGGAACATCGCCGGCTCCCGTACGCGCATGACGTAGGTGTTTTCGGGATAGGAAAGATGGGCCTGCCCGACCGAATTGGCGCCTGGGTAGGCACAGTCTTCGGTCGCCAGGACGAGTACTTTCGGAGGCGTTCCCTGGGGCATTGCCGAGGTTCCCTGGTTTATTTTCCGCGGCGAATGAAGATGCGTTCGCCGCCGTCGGTCGTTACGAATCCGAGATATTCGTGGCCGACCTTCTTTGCCCAGACCGGCAGGTCGTCCTTGGTGCCGGGATCGCTGGTGATGATTTCCAGGATTTCGCCGACCTTGACGGAACCAATTGCCTTTTTGGCTTCCAGCAGGGGGCCGGGGCAGGCGCTGCCGCGAGCATCGACGGAATTGGTGGTGGTGGGGGCTTCGGGAAGAGGCGTGGGCATTATGGGGCTCCTGAACCAAAAAGGCTGCGTTTTCACGACCAACACCATCCCTCCGATACGGATGGGACCGTTGTCGCGCGACAATATTACCGGACTTCGTCGCCGTAGGTCGAGAGCCCGACAAAGCTGATTTCGGGATTGTAGGGAGGTTGACTTCAAATTTCCAACGCTTTTGTAAGCGCTTCCATCATTGAGAATGCAAAGAAAAATCAAAATCATTACAATCAACGAATTCACGAACGGACTTATCGCTTTTCGTGCGTGGTTTCAGGTCTGAAAAATTCTAAAAACTCTCATGGATAACTTTGTCTGCGATATTACCGATTGGAAATCATAGGATTTTCGACTTTGACCCGGAATATCCAGAGGATATCCACAGAGTTCTGCACCGGTTGGGGCGCGATGGACGATGATCATCATCGATCTGAACCACGGCCTGATAAACGGTTTGTAGACTGACGTATCGCTTTGAAACAGTTACACTCCGCCGGAAGTTCGCGGTCTTTGGAGTTTGGAAACATGGCCCTGAAGGAAATTCTCGTACACGTCGATACAGCGCCGAGCGTCGGCCGTCGAATCAAGGTTGCCGCGGCCTTGGCGCGGACGCACGGGGCGGTCCTGACCGGGCTTTTCGTGTTGTCGAAGCCGCACATTCCCGAATACATCCGGTCTCAGATGCCGGGGGATTTTCTGGATACGCAGATGAAATCGGCGCAACGGGCCGCGAAAGAGGCGGAACGCTTGTTCCGCGAGCTCGCCGGGCAAGCTGGAGTTGATCTCGACTGGTATTGCGCCGAAGGCAATCACGCCGAAACGCTGAGCCTTTACGGGCGTTATGCTGATCTCGTGGTGCTCGGGCAAAGGGACCCGAACCATCCGATTCCCGCGGGTGCCGAGGAACTCCCGGTCCGTCCGATCCTGACCACCGGCCGCCCCATACTCCTGCTTCCCCATGACATGACGGCCGTCGGCGTGGGGAAGCGAATCGCCATCGCCTGGGACGCCAGTCGGCTCGCGACGCGCGCGGTCGGCGACTCGTTGCCTTTTCTGCAAAGGGCCGAAACCGTGACCATCCTGGTGGTCAACCCGCACGGGGAACCCGCCGGGCGTGGCGGCGTGCTGGGTGCTGCCATCCGTCAGTATCTCGCGCGGCACGGCATCCAAGCCGGGATCCGGCATATCGAAGGAGAGCCGACGGAGGCATCGCGCCGTCTCCATGACGGAGCCGCCGAAATGAACGCCGACTTGATCGTCATGGGCGCCTACGGTCACATCCGATGGCGGGAACTCGTGCTCGGCGGCGTGACCGCCCACATGATGCGGAACTCCCGGGTCCCGGTCCTGATGTCGCACTGAATGACACGTCGTTCAATCGCGCTCAGCCGCGCCGTTCCTGCGAGCGCGGATCGAAGGCATCCTGCAGGCCGTCGCCGACGAAGTTGAACGCGACCACGGTCACGAAGATCAGAAATCCTGGATAGAAGGCGAGCCCCGGGGCCGACCAGATCAGTTCCTGGGCGTTGGTCAGCAGGTTGCCCCAACTGGGTATCGGCGGCTGGATGCCCAGTCCGAGAAAACTGAGCACCGACTCCAAGAGAATGATGTTTCCGGTCGCCAATGTCGTTGCCACGACGACGACCGACGCCAGGTTGGGCAGGATGTGCACCGTCATGATCCGGAATGGGCTCGCGCCCTGCGCCTGCGCGGCGAGCACGAAGGTGCGGGCGCGAAGGGTCAGGGTTTCGGCACGAACCAACCGGGCCACCGTGGTCCAGCCGATCACCGAGACGATGGCCACGATCCGATAGAGGCTGATGTCTTCCGAACCCGCCCAGTCGGCGGGAATACCCAGCTTGTGCAAATCGACTGCCGCCAGGACGATCAGCAGCGGCAGCGCGGGTAGGGCGATGACGCCGTCCGTCAGGCGCATCAGCACGCCGTCCAACCATCCGCCGCGATATCCCGCGATCAGGCCGACGACGGTCCCGACGGCGGCGGCACAAATGGCGGCCGAAAGTCCGACGAACAGGGAGACACGGCCCCCGTACAGAAGACGAAGCAGAACGTCGCGGCCCAGTTCATCTGTTCCCAACGGATGCGCGGCGGAAGACGAACCGAACCGTGCGAACAGATTGACCGCCTCCGGGTCCGCCCCCAGCATCGCGGCGAACAACGGGGCGGCCAGAGCGGTGGCGGTCAGAAGCGCGAGGAGGAAAACGCTCCCGACCGCCAGCCGGTGTTCGATGAAACGCCGCAGTGCAAGCCGCGTGATCGGCCCGACAATGGTTGCGGGGCTTTTCATCGATCCGATCTCCGGAAGGAGATCCGAGGATCGAGGAATCCGTAGGCGATATCGGCCATCAGATTACCGGCCAGGGTCATCAGTGTCGCGAACAGCAGGGCGACGAGGGCGAGGTTGTAGTCGTTGCCCATGATCGCGTCGTAGATCAGTTTTCCCATGCCGGGATAGGCAAAGATGGTTTCGGTAATCATCGCGCCCGAAAACACGTAACCAAGATCCAAGGCGGCGACGGTGACGACGGGAATCATGGCCCCGCGCAAGGCGTGGTGAAGCAGGACCCGGCTTTCAGTCAGTCCCTTGGCCCGGGCCGTGCGGATGAAGTCCTGGCGCAGGGTCTCGATCATCGCCGATCGGACATAACGCGTGTGGGCCCCAACGCTGGAGATCGTCAATGCCGCAACCGGAAGCACCATGAACGACAAGCGGTCCCAGAGACTTTCTGAGCCGACCGTACCCATGCCGCCCGCCGGAAGGATGCCGAAAATCACGGCAAAGACGATGATCAGCAGCAGCGCGAGCCAGAACGGCGGAATCGAAATGCCTGCGAATGCGGCGAAATTGATGGCGTAATCCAGCTGCGATCGGGGCTTGGCTGCCGCGGCGACACCGGCAGCAAGGCCAAGCGCCAGCGACAACGCGAAGGCGGCCCCCACGAGTACGAGGGTCCGTCCCATGGCGGCACCAAGGACGTCGAGAACGGGTCGAGCATACAGGCGCGAATACCCAAAATCGCCCTGGACCGCCGCATTGGCCCAAGCCCCGTAACGTTCCAGTATGGGCCGGTCGAGTCCGTAGATCGAACGTAGTCTCGCGGCATCCTCGGACGTCATCTCGGGATTGGAGGTGATCATCAGGTCGATGGGATCACCGGGCATCAGGCCGAGCAGGCCGTAGATGACGAAGGACATCACGGCGATGACGACGATCGACTGGACCAGCCGCTGAAGAAGAAACCGGGTCATCGCGTACGGCCACGCACCCGTTTAGGGTTCGGCATGCCAGTTCTCGACCCACAAGGAGGTCGGGTACTGATGGCCCGTCGGTTCGACGCCGCGCAGCCAAAGCGGGAGAACGAACGCGTCGGAGCGGAAGTAAAGAGGAATGACGGGAAGGTTCTCGGCGTACAGATGCTGCAGCCGTTGCCACATGCCCCGGCGTTTTTCACGGTCGAGTTCGACTTCGATGCGTTCCAGCAAATCATCGACTTCCGGTATCGCATATCCCGGATAGTTCTGTCCGGCGAAATTGTTGTTTTCGCCCGGAACGAAGGCGGAATGCTGGGTCGTCCGGGGCACGTTTTCGGGGGAACTGATCCACGCGTACATGGCCAATCCCTGGAATTTTCGTTGGCTCAGGGATTCGCTGAACATGACGCGCGCCGGTTGGTTGCGGATGCGGACATCGATTCCGACCGACTTCCACTGGCTTTGCAGCGCCTGTTCGATCAATTCGCGGGATCTGTTGCCGGCGGTCGTGATGATATCCAGTGTCAGCGGATTGCCGGCGTCGTCGTGTCGGACGCCGCCGAGGGTTTTCCGCCACCCCGCGTCGTTGAGCAGTCGTATCGCCGCCTTTGGGTCGTAGGCATAGGTCGGAATATCCGTGGAATGGACCCAGTCCAGCGGATTGACGAAACTGAGCGCCACCGGCTGTTTGCCGTCGAAAAGCTGGCGGTTGATGCTCTCGCGGTCTATGGCATGGACCAAGGCCTTTCGCACCCGGATATCGGCTAGGATCGGATTGTCCAGTCGCATGTCGACGTGTTCGTAGATCAACCCGGGCTTGTAGATGACCTGGAACTGCCGTCCATGCCGTTTCTCGAAGGCAATCGCCTGGTCGAGCGACAATCCCAATTCTCCGGCGACCATGTCGATGGCGCCGGACAGCAGATTGGCCTCCATGGCGGCCGTGTTTTCGATGACCCGGACGATAATGCGCTTGAATTCGGGCGTCTTGCCCCACCAGCCCGGATTGGGCTCCAGAACGATATGAGAGCCGGGAACGACCTCCGCGACCACATAGGGGCCGAAATAAAGACCGTCGTTCGTGGTGTCGGTGTCGAATGCCGTCCGGTTCCGGTAGTTCTCGGGATCGGCGTGAAAGGGCGTTTCCTCGATATGGGCGGGCAACAGAAGGAAATCGTTGATCCCCGCGTAATCGAAGGTCAGCTTGTCGAAGTGCATCGTGAACGTCTTGTCGTCCCGGACGTCGATTTTCTGGATCGTCCGATACAATTCCATGTTCTCGATGCCGCTCCGGGGATGGCGCCCGACTTCCCAGGTGAACTGTACGTCTCGGGTCGTTACCGGAACCCCGTCGCCCCAAGTCGCCTCGGGTTGAATGGTATAGGTGACGGCGATGCCCTGTTTGCCATCGGGTGTTTTTTCGGGCACGGCCAAACCGTTTTCGATCGACGGCAACTCTGTGCACAGCATGCAGATGAGTTTCCAGTCCGGATCGTAGGTCGTGAAAGGCCGCCGGGTCATCGCCAGGACGTACGATTTCGCCATCATTGCGTCGATGGAAGGATGGAACGTCGACGGAAATTGGGTCATGCCAATCACGAGTTCGTCGGTATCCCGCGCGTCGGCCGGTGTCGTTGCAAGGGCCGAGATCGCCATCGCCATCGCCGCTAACCGAATCCGCATGCCCGTCGTCTCCCCGTCCGGTTTTTTTCAGGTTAGATCAATTCGCAATCCGGTGGAATCCCCGGTTCGCCGGATCCTCGGCCTCTTGCACATATGGGAGCGGCGGGACCGATGAAAGTGCCGGCGAATGTTTCGGGGCGGATGAAATGCCTGGACCGGCAATCGTGTAACCGATTGTTGCTGGAGGCCGGATCGACACGTCGGGTTACCCTTTTTGTTGCGCCGAGCGACCGGGAACCGGCTATATTCAGGCCATGAACCGATCGATTCACATCCTTGTCGTCGACGACGACCGCGAAATCCGGGAACTGCTCGCCAAGTTCCTGACCAAGCACGGCTATCGCGTTTCTACCGCGGCCGATGCGCGCGAAATGGACCGCGTCCTGGCCGACTGGTCGATCGATCTCGTGGTGCTCGACATCATGATGCCGGGCGAGGACGGCTTGACCGCCTGCCGTCGCCTGCGGGCGGGCTCGCCTATCCCGATCATCATGTTGACCGCGATGGGCGAGGACACCGATCGCATCGTCGGGTTGGAGATGGGGGCCGACGACTATCTGGCGAAGCCGTTCAATCCGCGCGAGCTCCTGGCCCGGATCAAGGCCGTCATGCGCCGTGTCGGCACCGATGGGCCGCCACCGGCCGCGGAACCCGAGGAAGTCGGCGACAAGCGGCAAGCCCATGTTTTCGAGGGATGGCGGTTCGATCTCGCCTCGCGCGATCTCACGTCACCCGATGGCGTGCGGGTGGATCTCAGCGGCGGGGAGTATGAACTCCTGGCGGCCTTCGTGACCCATCCCCAACGGGTCTTGAACCGCGACCAGTTGCTGGACCTTGCCCGTGGCCGGTCGGCGCAACCGTTTGATCGCGCCATCGATGTCCAGGTCAGCCGTCTGCGCCGAAAGATCGAATGCGATCCCAAGCAACCCGCCTTGGTTAAGACGGTGCGCGGAGGCGGCTATATGTTCACGCCGCGGGTCACCAAGGAATGAGGCGGCTTTGGCCCGGAAGCATTTTTGGCCGAACGGTTCTCGTGCTTCTCGCCGGATTGCTGGTATCGAATTTCGTCGGCCTCGCCCTTTATGTGAGCGACCGCGCCAACACCATCGCACGCACGCGCGGTGAGGCCGTCGCCGAACGGATCGCCGCGATCGTGCAGTCGGTGGACGAAGCTCCGCGAGACGAGCGCGCAACGCGGATCGCCTTCATGCGTGGCCCCGGATTGCGCGTGCGGTGGCGAGCCAACGACCCGGCCGTGGCGAAAAGCCAGGACGGCTGGCGTGCCGGCTTGCTGAAAAGTGCCCTGGAATCGCAACTCGAAGACTTGGAAGTCAAGGAAATCCGGGTCGCGCTGGGCTCGTCGAACGACCTGCGGAACATCTTGAACTGGCCGGGAGACCATGTCCGGCGTCGGCACGGACCGCCCGGCGATCGGCCGTTCAGAAGGGATCGGGGGCCGTCGATATCCGGTGATCCGGTCGGTCCCGCCACGCCGGGCATGATGGGACCGGGTGGGATGGGGCCGGGCATGATGGGGGCGCCTTTCGATCCGGATTCACCATCACTGGATTATCTGAATGCGGCCGTCGTCGTATCGATCCAATTGCGCGACGATTCATGGCTGGACTGCGCGACCTTCTTCGTCGCCGGACGACCGTTCTGGACCTCGGTCAATTTCATATCCATCGTGTTTTCGGCGGTCGTCGTCATGGCCCTGGCTCTTTGGGCGGTTTGGCGCGCGACCCAGCCTCTGGGTCTTTTTACCGAAGCCGCGCAACGGTTGGGACGGGACGTAAACACACCCGATTTGCCGGAGGACGGGCCGGTCGAGGTTCGGCGCGCGGCCCATGCCTTCAATGTGATGCAGGCGCGATTGCGCGCCTTCGTCAATGATCGGACGCAGATGCTGGCGGCGATTTCCCACGACCTGCGTACGCCGATTACCCGCCTGAAGCTCCGGGCGGAGTTCATTGACGACGAGGAAACGCAGCGCAAGACGCTGGCCGATCTCGAAGAAATGGAATCGATGATCGCCGCGACCCTGGCGTTCGCTCGGGACGATTCGGCGGCCGAAAAGCGGACCTCGGTGGATCTGGCGGCGATGCTGCAAAGTCTGTGCGACGATGCCTTGGATGCCGGAAGCGATGCGGCTTACCAGGGGCCGGATCACTGCGCGTTTCTCGGAGGGCCCATCGGCCTGAAGCGGCTTTTCTCCAATGTCATCGAAAACGCTTTGAAATATGGGAAACGCGCTGGAGTGACGTTGATTGTTTCAGCCAGCGATGTCGTGATCCGGGTGGAGGACGAAGGGCCGGGCATTCCCGAGGACGAAAGGGAGAAGGTCTTCCGGCCGTTTCATCGTGTCGAACGATCGCGGAGTCGCGATACCGGCGGGGTGGGGTTGGGGCTGTCTGTCGCGCGGTCCGTTGCCCGTGCCCACGGCGGCGAAGTCACATTGACCAACCGCCCGGAAGGCGGACTCAGGGTCGAGGTCCACCTGCCCCGCTGAACGGGGAGCAATCGGTCCGGCGATGTCCGTCGGGAGGGGTCCGTTGCGCAGTTGGCGAGGCCGATAGCCGCGTTCCGCCAATCCTTCGAAGTAAACGCCGACATCAGGATGTTCGACCGGGTCACCGGTCGGATCGGCTTCGAGATTACGTTCCGCGACATAGGTCTGCTGTGCGGCGCCGTCGACCAGGACGTGATACCAGGGTCGATCCTTCGGCGGCGTATTCGGGCGCATATCCCTTTGATACCAGTCCACGGCACCGCGAAAGAACGGGTCCACGTCGACGACGACACCGCGATAGTCGAAAAGGCGGTGATGGACGATCTGTCCAACTGTGAAATAGGCTCTCTGTTCTTGCACGGTCTGGATCTCGGTCATGATTTCCTAAGTTACAACATTTTCTTACCATGGTTTCGAAACGATTTCCAGCCCCTCGATGCAGTAACCTATTTGAAGCCTTTCAGATGGTCGATGTACTCCGGCAGAAAAAGGGATATTTGGGGTATGTAGGTAATAAAAATCAGGAACGTGAGCAGGATCATCAGCCAGGGGAATGCGGCGCGCACGACCCAGACGATACTGTTTCCCGTGATTCCCGCCGTGACGAAGAGGTTGAGTCCGACCGGCGGTGTGATCATCCCGATTTCCATGTTTACGACCATGATGATGCCCAGGTGGATGGGGTCGATGCCAAGCTTCAGGGCGATCGGAAACAGGATCGGCGCCATGATCAGAACGATGGCCGATGGCTCCATGAAATTGCCCGCGATCAGCAGGACGATGTTCACGACGATCAGGAATCCCCAGGCGGGCAGACCCCAGGTGGTGATGATTTCGGCGATGGCATGGGGAATGCGTTCCGTCGTCAGAACGTGGGCGAAAAGCATCGCGTTGGCGATAATGAACAACAGCATGATGCTGACCTTCGCCGCGTCCATGACGATCCCGCGCACGTCCGGATCGACGATGGAACGCGGGATCGCCGCGGCCATGCCGACGAGATTGCGCGCGATGGTTCGGGCGAATGATTCGTCTGGTTTTCGCCACGGCTCGCGGGTCAGCGGACCCATGTCCCGGTAACCGAGGACGGCGACGAAATAGGCGTAGACGGCCGATACCGCCGCTGCTTCCGTGGGGCTTGCAACGCCGCCGTAGATCGATCCCAGCACGATGAAAATCAGCAACAGTCCGCCCGAGGCGCTGAATGCGGAAGAAAAAATTTCCCGAAATCCGGCCCACGGCTGGGCCGGGAGATGGAGGAAGCGCGCTGCGATATAAATCGCCACCATCAGCATGCCCCCCATCAGAATGCCGGGAATGAAACCCGCCATGAACATGCGTGCCGCCGATTCCTGGGTCGCGGCCGCATAGACCAGCATCACGATCGAGGGCGGAATCAGAATGCCCAGCGTTCCCGCGTTGCAGATGACGCCGGCGGCGAATTTCTCGGGATAGTCGGTCTGGACCATGCCGGCGATGACGATGGATCCGATGGCGGCGACCGTGGCGGGCGATGATCCGGAGACGGCCGCGAACAGCATGCAGGCCAGCACGGACGACATGGCCAAGCCCCCCCGCACATGGCCGACGATCGATACGGCAAACCGGATCAGCCGGCGGGCGACGCCGCCCGTCGATAGGAAGGCCGACGAAAGAATGAAAAACGGAATGGCGAGAAGGGTGTAATGGACCGACAGGGACTCGAACAGCTTGAGCGCTATGGAGGCCAGGGAATCATTGGAAAATAAAAGAATGGTCGCGACGCTGGAGAGTCCAAGCGCGACGGCGATCGGCATGCCGAGAAACATGCAGCCGAACAAAATGATAAAAAGCGAGGCCGTCGTCATGGATCGGTCTCCTTTTTACGCGATTTCGCGCGCTCGAATTCCTTGAGCGCGTCGGCCGCTTCATCGGGAAGATTGAAGCCGGTCACCTGGTTGCGGACCAATGCGACGGCAACCTGGATAAAGCGGACGGCCAGCAGACCGAACCCGATCAGCAGGATGGAATGGGCGACCCACCGTTCGACCGCCATGTCCTCGAGTTCGATGCCGACCATCTTCATTTTGGCCAGATAAACCCACGACCCGTAAAGGAACAGGCTGCAGTAGATCAGGCAAAGCCCGACGGCGAACAGGCTGACGTACCGGCGGATAGGGGGCGGAAGCGTCCGGACGACGGCATCGACACCGATGTGCGCCCCGACCTTCACGCCGTAGGAGGCGCCGAACAGCACGAACCAGGCCGAGATATGGAGCGTCAGTTCCTGGATCCACAGAAAGCCGGTATTGAACGCGAACCGGAGCACGACCTCGAGAAAAACGATCAAGGTCATGGAAACGAGGAGGAGGGAGAGTATTCCCTCCTCCAACCGTGTGGTCAGACGACCCAACATCGATACGATTGCCTTACATCATGTTGGAATTCGCGGCGGCCTCGATGAGGTCGGCGCCGATTTCTTCCTCGAACTGTTTCCAGACCGGTTTCATGACATCGACCCACTGCTGACGTTCGGCGTCGGAGAGTTCGATGATCTCCGCTCGGCCCGAATCAAGGACTTTCTGGCGGTCGCCGACGGCTTTTTCGAAGGAAATCTCGTTGCCGTAGGCCAGGGCTTCGTCTAGCGCCTTCTTGACTTCCGCGCGGATATCGTCGGGCAACCCCAACCAGAATTCCAAGGAGGTGACGACCAGATAGTCGAGGACGCCGTGGTTCGACTCCGTGATGTAGGGTTGAACTTCGTGGAACTTCTGCGAGTAGATGTTCGACCATGTGTTTTCCTGCCCGTCGATCGCCCGGGTTTGCAGAAGCGTGAACACCTCCGAGAACGGTTTCTTCAGGGGGACAGCGTCCAGAGCCTTGAACTGCGCCGCCAGAACGTCGGACGTCATGATCCGGAACTTGAGACCGTTCGCGTCTTGCGGTGTATGCAACGGTTTGCTCGCCGAAAGCTGCTTGAGCCCGTTGTGCAGATACCCCAGTCCGAGAAACCCTTTTTTCTTCATGGAATTCAGGAGCTTCTGACCGGCATCGCTGTTCTGGAAGGTCTCGACGGCCTTCATGTCCTTAAACAGGAAAGGCAAGTCGTAGATCTGCAGCGATTTGGTGTATTTTTCGAACTTCGACAAACTCGGTGCGGCCAGATGAACGTCCCCTAGAAGCATGGCCTGAAGCACGGTATCGTCATTGAAAAGTTGCGAATTGGGGAAGACTTCAACCTTCACCTTCCCCGCGAGTCGCTCGGCGACGAGGTCGCGGAACTTGATCGCCGCCAATCCTTTCGGCGTGTTTTCCGCGACGACATGCGAGAATTTGATCACGATCGGATCGGCGGCGTGGGATGTCGATACGACAAACGCCAGCGCGGCGACCGCCACGCCCAAACGAATGAGTTTCATGGTTGTCTCCCAGACTGTCTTTCCCTGTCTTCGTTGTGCCCCCGAATGCTCGAGGTTGTGCGCGTCCTTTGGCGTTATCGTTCTTGTTCCGACGCGCTTTGGTTCGACGTGAAGCCTATATTATGTTTTTATGGTTTTCCATGATTGGACGACACGAGCGCGTCGTCAATCGGATTCTCTGTTGATCAGCCGGCCGTTTCTTCGGATCGACGTGGAATTTGGCAAAACCCCTGCGGCGGGACGTCGAGCGCGCTGTTGAACTTGCTCGACAAATTCTGAAACGCGACGAGCCCGGACAACTCCACGACGGCATCGTCGTCGTAGAACGTCTTCAATCGGGTCACCAGTTCGTCGCTTACCCGCGATCCCGTGATGGTCATGGCCTCGGCGAATTCGAGTACGGTACGTTCCCGATCATCGAAAAGTTCGCTGTTCGACCAGTCGGAAAGGGCATCGACCTTCTCCATCGACACGCCGCGTTTCATCAGCGTGGCGGAATTGATGTCGACGCAGAATGCACAGTGATTGATCTGGGATACCCGGACCGTCACCAGGGAACGCAGGGCTGGCGAAATCGGGGACGAGCGGCGATCCAATGCGCCATACAGCAAGGCGACGGTCATGAAAACCCAGGGGGAACGCCCCCAGAGCATGCCGGGTTCCAGAACCTTGCCGTACTTGCGGCGCTGTTTCCAGAAAAACAGCCGGATGAACCAGGGGTACGCGGCGATCGGCTTGACGGGAACGTGCATGGGACCTCCGATGGATGTTCGTTCGCTTGTTTATTAGATGTTTGTGATAAATGCCCTGTCGTCGGCGTCCTGTCCAGCGTACGGTCGATCAAAAGCCCTTGACCGCAAGGCTTCTCCCCTCTTTAGTGCCGCATCATGCGCGACGGGAACACACCCTACGTCTGGCTTCTCCTTGATGACCGTGCGGGAAACCGCAGTCAAGTCATGGGCGTGGCCGAATCCCTCGGCTGGCGTTGGCTGGCCCAGGAACTCCATTACAATGCGATCGCGGCCCTGCCCAACCAGGTGTTCGGCGCATCCTTCAACGGGTTGACGACCGGAAGCCGGATCAATCTCGTCGATCCCTGGCCCGATGTGGTTATCGCGGCTGGGCGTCGAACCGGGCCGGTTGCCCGGCGCATCAAGGAGCTCAGCGGCGGATCCGGTTTCCTGTGCCAGATCATGTACCCGGGCGATTCCGGGATCGACGATTTCGATTTGGTCGCGGTGCCGCGCCACGATGCCATTCCCGACCGCTCCAATATCCTGCAGATGACGGGGGCACCCCATCGCATCACGCCGCGCCGTCTGGCCGACGAAGGCGTGAAATGGCGGGACACCTTTGCGCACCTTCCGCGACCATGGATCTCCCTCATCGTCGGTGGCACCAACAAGCGCCGCGTTTTCACCGATGCCATGGCCCGCGATTTGGGCGCGGCGGCGGAAAAGGTGGCCAGGGATACCGGCGGTTCGCTCCTGATCACCACCAGCCGTCGAACCGGCGACGCGGCGGCGGCGCTATACGCCGAAATCACGGCGCCCCACTTTGCCTTCCGTTGGGGCGATGCCGGAGAAAACCCATATTTCGGTTACCTTGCCCTGGCCGATGCCATCGTTGTGACCGGAGACTCGGTGTCCATGTGTTCCGAGGCATGTGCGTCGCAAGCACCGGTCTACATTTACGCGCCCAAACCCCTGGTCGCGCTGAAGCATGCGCGCCTGCACCGGGACCTTTACGCCCAGGACTATGCCCGGCCGTTCGCAGGCCGGATCGACACATGGTCCCATCCACCGCTGAATGCGGCGCAGGATGTGGCGGAATCGATTCGGAAACGGCTGTCCGGCCCGGTTTGATCCGGCCTGTTCCCGCCGTTTTTCCCACGGCTTGAGGATCGAGATGGCGACCGCGAACAGCAGCGACGCGGTTTGAACCACCGTGACGATGGCATTTGCGGATTTGTCGAAGGCATAGACGGGATCGGAAAGCGCCGGCAGGGCGTTCATGGGTGGACCCAGCAAGATCGTCGTCGGCACCACGTGGCATTCCGCGCCAGCCGGCCCGAATTCCTTCATGCGGTGCCCTATACCGCCCGGGAGTGTTTTTTCCCGCCTCTCCGCAGATAGGTGTCGAAGGTTGCGGCGACGAGGCGGACCAGGGGGCGGGCTTCCTCGGGAATGGTGACGACAGGACCCTCGACTCGAACGATTCCGTCGGCTGCCAAGGGCTCCAGCGCTTTCATCTCGGCGGAAAGGTCGATGCGCAGGTCGTGTTCGGCGCGCTCGGAGTCGAGATCGACGGAAAGATCGCACATCAGGCGTTCGATAATGGCGCGGCGCAGTTTGTCCTCGGGCGAAAAGGCGATGCCGCGGGCGACCGCGAAACGGCCCGCGCCGACCGAGGCGCGATAATCCTTGAGCATGGTCGTGTTCTGCACGTACCCCTGGGGCAGGGCGCCGATCGCCGAGGCCCCGAAACCGAGAAGCACCGGGGCGCTATCCGCCGTATAACCTTGGAAATTGCGATGGAGCGTACCGTCATCCAGGGCGCAGGCGAGCGAGTCGCCAGAACGCGCGAAATGGTCCAATCCGATCCGGACGTAGCCGTGATCGACAAGACGCGCCGCAGCGGCCTCCGCCTGATTCCATCGATCCCGGGCGCCGGGGAGGATCTCCTCCGGGATCATCTTTTGATGCGGCTTCATCCAGGGAACGTGGGCGTAGCCGAACAGGGCGATCCGGGCCGGGGCCAGGGCAACGGTCTTGTCCACCATCTCGGTGACCCGGTCCACGGTCTGGTGCGGCAATCCGTACATCAAGTCCATGTTGATGTCCTTGATGCCGTGTTCCCGCATCCAGCCGATGACGCGCATCGTCGTTTCGTAAGGCTGGATGCGATTGACCGCTTCCTGAACCTCGGGATGGTAATCCTGAACGCCGATGCTTGCGCGGTTGACGCCGGCTGCGGCGAGGGCGCGAACGTAGTCGATGGTGGTGTCCCGAGGATCCATTTCGACGGCGATTTCCGCGTCCGGCGTCAGGTCAAAACGATCGCGGATGCGCTCGACGGAACGCATCCAGTCGGCTCCCGTCAGCAAAGTCGGGCTGCCGCCGCCCCAGTGCAGGTGGCTCACCGTGAAACGGGAAGACAGGGCATCGGCGGTTGTCCCGATCTCTTCGATCAGGACGTCCAGATAGTTCCGGATCGGTTCGTAATGATTCACGATGCGGGTGAAACATCCGCAGAACCAGCACATCGAATCGCAAAACGGAATATGGAAATACAACGATAACGGCGATGTCGGCTCGATTTCACCCAACCAGCGCTCGTAGACCGCGCCATCGACGGAATCGTTGAAATGCGGCGCGGTCGGATAGCTTGTGTAGCGGGGGACTCGCAGGTCGTATTTATCGGCGATGGACGGATCGAGCGGCACTCGGCCTCTCCTTCAAATCGGGGGCGTACACCAGAAGTTAATCATTTCCGGCGCGAAATTCCAATTGAACACATGATAGGCGGCGATCGATGTCGTCGTTCAAAGACGGCACGGGAACAAAATCCTTTTCCATGCCATGATCGTGGCATCGGGCCGAAGGCCTATGCTACAACCAATTTGGGCAACAAACCGGACAGGTCTGGGGGAATGAAATCCGAGTATTTGAATCTCACGCACCTCGTCGAACGTCTTCATCGACGGTACATCGATCTGCTCAGAGCGGAACTCAACCGCGTCGGAATCAAAGAACTGAATGGCGTTCAGGCTTTGCTTTTGGCGAATATCGGTGAGGAAGACATCGTTATACGAGACCTGATCGAACGTGGCTACTACCAAGGTTCGAACGTTTCCTATAACATCAAAAAGCTTACCGAACTCGGTTATCTCGCGCAGGAACGCGCTGCGCACGATCGCCGTTCCGTTCGTGTCAGCCTAACGGACAAGGCATTGGAAGTCGTGCGGATCGTGCGCGAGCTCGAGATGAGGAACGTCGAGGAACTCGTGGATCGCGGACTGTCGGCGGAGGAACTGGATCTCGTTTGCCGAACCTTGCGGCGTCTGGAACTGACATGGGCCGATTACATCCACGAGGGACGTTTCTAGGCGTCCGGGATTCCGGGCCGGGGCGGATCGAATGCCTTGATGCCGGATAGGGCATTCGAGGCCGGGTTGACGGACGACTCGGCCAACGAGGAGTACGTCGATTTGGCGAAGGCGCTTCAACGAATTTTGTGCGTCGAGGACGACCCCGATATCCAACTCGTGGCGCGAGTCGCGTTGGAAACGGTGGGCGGCTTTGACGTCGTGCTTTGCGGTTCGGGTCGGGAGGCATTGCTGTGCGCCGAAAAGGCCCTGCCCGATCTCATTCTGCTGGATGTCATGATGCCCAATATGGATGGGCCGACAACCCTGGCTAAACTGCGAGAAATCGACGCCTTGAAGGATATCCCGGCGGTCTTCATGACCGCAAAGGTGATGGATCCCGAGGTGGAGAAATACCGGTCGATGGGTGTCGTCGATGTCGTCGCCAAGCCCTTCGATCCGATGGCGCTGCCGGACCGGATCCGGGCGATCTGGAAACGTTGTCATGAATGACGATCGCGTGCTCCAGGACCAATTGGCTCAATTGCGTCTCGGTTACGCGCATCGTCTTCCTTTGCGAATCCAGGAACTTTCCAAAACGTTGGACCAGACGACGGGCGCTGAGTCGGGCGGCGGCTTGGGGGAACTGCGCCGTTTGGCCCACAAGCTGGCCGGCTCCGCCGCGATCTACGGATTTCCCGACGTCACCCGGCTCGCCCGCGAGATCGAAGCCTGGGCGTCGGTCTATCTCGACAGCGGCGATGTACCCGATTTCGCGGCATGGCGGCCGGTTCGGGATTGGCTTTCCGAACTCGATGCTTTGGCGATACGAGCCGCGTCTTCGGAACTGCCTGAACCGGTGCCGGGATCAAGGCCGAGACCGATCGACGAAGTCGAAAAGAGTGCGTCGCTTGTTCTGATTGCGGAAGATACGGACACCATCGATTCGTTGACCCGGGAATTGGGGCATTTCGGATTTCGGGTCATTGCGATCGGCCACCCGGCCGCACTGCCCCAGGCCTGCCGGGACCATCAACCCGCGGCGATTGTTCTCGACGCCGAGTTTGGGGAAACGTGGGATGCCGGACTCGATATCGTCAAGTATCTGAGGGGCAAGGGCGCCTTGCAAGCTCCCGTCATCGCGCTGTCGCCGCGACGGGACATGCGTGCCCGTCTCGCCGCCATTCGAAGTGGCGCGGACGCCTACATTCTGAAACCCGTCAATGCCAGCACCGTTATCGATACGTTGGAACGGCTGCGCCAGCCGGACGACCAGGAACCTTATCGGATCATGATCGTCGACGACGACGTCAGCGTGGCCCGCTACGTGGAGGCTGTCCTGCGTGGTGCCGGGATGATCACTGCCATCGTGACCGATCCCTTGGAAGTCGCCGAAAGCATGGAAGCGTTTTCCCCGGAATTGGTTCTTCTCGATCTCTACATGCCGGGGTGCAGCGGCTATGAAATGGCGGCCGTCATCCGCCAGCAGGAATCGTTCGCCGGCGTTTCCGTGGTCTTCATGTCGGGGGAAGAGGACGTATCGAAGCACGTTGCCGCGCTGCAGGAAGGGGGCGACGATTTTCTGGTGAAACCCATCGCGGCGAAGCGGTTGGTCGCGATTGTCCGGGCGCGGGTGCAGCGGTTTCGGTTGCTTCGGGCGCTCATGGTGCGTGACGCCATGACGGGCTTGCTGAACTACACCGCCTTTCGGGAAACCCTGGAGCATGATTTTTCCCGCATTCGACGGGAAGACGGCGCGCTTTCTCTTGCCGTCGTGAATATCGACGGCTTCAAGCCGTTGAACGAAAAACACGGAACCGGGGTTGGCGACGATGTGCTTCGGAGCCTGTCTCACCTGATGAAGCAGCGCATGCGCCGGTCCGATGTGATCGGGCGTTTGCGAGGCGACGAATTCGGTATCGTTCTTCCGGAAACCAGCGGCGGCGATGCGGCGTATGTGCTCGAGCAGGTGCGCGCCGCTTTCGAGGAAATCCGGCACGTTTCCGAAAATGGCGAATTCGGTGCAACCTTCAGCGGCGGGGTTGCCGACGCGATGGGACGGGAATCGGCGTCGGAACTCTGCGACGCGGCCGAACTGGCAATGCGGACCGCCAAGACGGCCGGGCGGAACAGGATTATTCTGGCCGCAGATCCCCCGCGAGCGGCGCCAGGAAGGCGATAATATCGGCGGCCTCGCGAATCGACGGACAGATCGCGACTCGATAGTTCGCCGATGCCTGAGCCTGGGCCCGCTCTCGCTGGCCGGGATGCAGGCCATGGCCCGTCGCCACGTGAACCGCACCCTCCAAACCGGCGTTGAGCCCGGCCCCGACGTCGGTTGCATGATCACCGATGATCCATGACCGCGGCAGGTCGATGCTCAAGAGTTCGGCCGCCGACGTCAGCATGCCCGGATTCGGTTTTCGCGCCGGATGGTCCGATTTGTCGAAAGGTGTTTCGCCGGTTTCATGGAAAGGGCAGGCGAGAACCGCATCGATGAAGGCGCCTTCAGCTGCGAGATCGCCGAGAATGCGTTCCTGCGTGACCGCGAAATCCTGCCAGCAATAGTAGCCGCGTCCGATACCCGACTGGTTGGTGACGATGACGACCGGAAATCCGCCCAGGTTGGCGCGACGGATGGTTTCTGACGCGCCCCGGATCAGGCACACCTCATCCGGGGTATGCAGGTAGAGTTTTTCCTCGACCACGACTCCGTCGCGATCCAGGTATAAAGCGGCACGCGGCGCCACTCCTGGCGGCGGCCTTCTCAAGACCTGGCACCAGATGCCTTCCGGGGTTATGGGCAACGTTGCGGAACGGGATTCGATCATCGTCAAAGCCTCCTTGGCGCCTGTTTGCCCCAGCGTGCCGACGAGGGCAAGCGATTGCCGCGAAAAAGCCATGATCCGTGCGAAATTCCGCCTTCGTCTTCCCATACCTTATGTCGGAGAGGGTGATTTTGTTAGGGGTTTGGAGGATTTGGATGTGCAGTACCGAATCAGGGAAAGCGGAGAAGCGACGGTCATCGTTTTCGAGGGCTCTCTCGATCTGAGTTGTGGCCGCAAGGTTCGGGAAATCCTCGTCGAATTGGTGACCCGTGCGCGGGAACTGATCATCGATCTATCCGGAGTCGTCACCGCAGATAGCGTACTCGCGGCCAATCTCGCCGAAGCGGCGCAACTTGCCCGCGCGCGGAGCGCCTCCATCGTCTTGCGCGGCGTCGCGCCCGCAATCCAGAAAATCCTGGAACTCGCCCGGCTATCGCAGATTTTTCCGGTCGAAAGCGACAGCCGGAATCCACTCGTCATGCCCGTTGCCGGTTGATATCTTCCCCCCAAAGGCGTTAATACGCATCAAGGAACTGCGACATTCACCGAAGCCGGAACACCTGTTTTCCGGGCGGTGCGCCTTGGCGGTGCGTCGAAGGCACCTGCGACGGCGATGATCCGAGAGGCGCGGCTGGCCAGTGCGCGCCGGTGTGGGGAAAGGACATTCCATGGTTCAACGCCTGCCGTTTTTGCGCTTCGCGGCGCTCTTTGCCGCGACGTCGTTCATGGTGAACGCCGCATCCGCGGAGTCCATCAAAATTGGCGAAATGAACAGTTATACAAGCCTGCCGGCGTTTACCCTGCCCTACCGTAACGGATGGCGTTTGGCGGTGGAGGAAATCAACAAGGCCGGTGGCGTTCTGGGCCGCGATCTCGAAGTGGTGTCGAAGGACGACGGCGGTCGCCCCGGCGACGCGGTGACGGTGGCCAATGAATTGATCTCGCGCGAAAAGGTCGTGCTGATGTTCGGCACCCTGCTGTCCAACGTCGGATTGGCGGTTGCCGATTTCGCCAAGCACCGCAAGGTCGTCTTCATGGCCGCGGAGCCGCTGACCGATACGATCGCGTGGCAAAACGGCAACAAATACACTTTCCGCCTTCGCCCCGGCACCTACGTCCAGGCGGCGATGCTGGCGGAGGAGGCCGCCAAGCTGCCGGCGAAGCGCTGGGCGACCGTCGCTCCCAACTACGAATACGGAAAATCGGCGGTCGATGCCTTCCGTACGCTGCTGTCGAAGGCCCGGCCCGATGTGGAGTGGGTGGGCGAACAGTGGCCCGCGCTATTCAAGATCGATGCCGCGGCGACTGTCCAGGCGCTGGACTTGGCGAAACCCGACGCCATCTTCAACGTCACTTTCGGTTCCGATCTCGGGAAACTGGTCCGCGAAGGCAAACTGCGGGGGCTGTTCGACGGCCGACCGGTTGCCAGCCTGCTGTCCGGGGAACCGGACTGGATCGATCCGCTCAAGGATGAAGCCCCGGAAGGCTGG
Organism: Rhodospirillales bacterium; assembly: GCA_963675465.2. Classification (GTDB taxonomy): domain Bacteria; phylum Pseudomonadota; class Alphaproteobacteria; order Rhodospirillales; family Shumkoniaceae; genus JAHDSF01. The sequence continues at coordinate 616,477 of CAXXVY010000016.1, read as the reverse complement.
ATCGTGACCGGTTATCCCTGGTACAGTCTTGAGACGCCCGAACACGTCGCGTTTCGCCAAGCGTATCAGAAACGGTTCGACGATTACCCGCGTCTCGGATCCGTGGTCGGCTATACGGCGATAAAGGCGATCGCGGCGGCGATCGAAAAGGCGGGTGTCACCGACACGGACGCGTTGATCCAGGCCTTGAGGGGCCTGTCCCTGGAAAGCCCGTTGGGCGGAATCCGGTTCCGCGTTGCTGATCAGCAAAGCACCATGGGTACCTTCGTGGGGCGTTTGACCGTCAAGGATGGCATGCCGCGCATGGTCGACTGGCGTTACGGCGACGGGAACGACTATCTTCCGGACGAAGCCGAGGCCGCCAAATTGCGCCCCTCCGAATGAGCGGATGATGGGATGACCGGCGGGGCGGTGCCGTGAGTTTTGTCCTTGCCCAGTTCCTGGCGGGCTTGGCCAACGCCTCTTCGTTGTTTCTGGTGGCGTCGGGATTGTCCGTGATATTCGGGGTCACCCGTATCGTCAATTTCGCCCACGGATCCCTTTACATGCTCGGCACCTATCTCGCCGTGACGCTGGTCGGCGTCTATGGCGACGGCGGATTGGCGTACTGGCTGGCCGTCGCGTCGGCGGTCGTCGCGGTGGGCGCGATCGGTGTCGGTCTCGAAGTGGGCATTCTGCGTCGGCTTTATGGGTCGCCCGAACTGTTCCCGCTGCTGGCGACCTTCGGAATCGTTCTGGTTCTCCAGGATACGACCCTGGCGATATGGGGCCCCAACGACATCCTGGGTCCCCGCGCGCCCGGTCTGGACGGAACGATCGCGATCCTCGGTCGGCCTATCCCGGAATACGATCTGTTTCTGATCGTTCTGGGGCCGCTGGTTCTGGGTTTCCTGCTCTATTTGTTCAAGAAGACCCGTTGGGGCGTTCTGGTTCGTGCCGCGACCGAGGACCGGCAAATGGTTTCCGCCCTCGGCGTCAACCAGAAGCTCCTGTTTACCAGCGTCTTTTTCCTTGGAGCCTGTCTCGCGGGGCTCGGGGGCGCGGTCCAATTGCCGCGCGAACCTGCGAACCTGATGATGGACATGGGGATCATCGTCGAAGCCTTCGTCGTCGTTGTCGTCGGTGGCCTGGGCAGCGTCGGTGGCGCTTTCGTCGCATCCATCCTTATCGCCGAAGTCCATGCCTTCGGCATTGTTCTGTTCCCCGAAATCACGCTGGTCCTTGTTTTTCTGGTCATGGCCGTGGTTCTGGCGGTGCGGCCGCGTGGTCTTGGCGGTAGCGCGGAAGCGCCCTCCGAGGAACGAGAGGCCGGAGGTCCCTATGTCTTGCGGCCTCTGGCCCGTACGGGGCGTCTCGCCATGGGGGCGGTCGTCGTCGGCCTGATCGTTTTGCCCGGTTTTACCGGCGACTATGCCGTCCAGGTCGCGACGGAAATTCTGGTTTTCGCCATATTCGCGGCCAGTCTCCAGTTCGTCATGGGGTTGGGCGGCATCATCTCGTTCGGACATGCCGCCTATCTGGGGCTTGGTGCCTATGGCGCCGCGCTGCTCGTACATCATGCGGGGCTACCCATGCTCGTCGCCATGGCGGCGGCCCCGATCGTCGGCGGGATCGGGGCCGTCCTGTTCGGCTGGTTCTGCGTGCGCCTGTCCGGGGTCTATCTGGCGATGCTGACGCTCGCGTTTGCCCAGATTCTCTGGTCCGGCGCGTTCCAATGGTACGATGTTACCGGCGGCGACAACGGCATTCTCGGAATCTGGCCGGCGGATTGGGCTTCCGATCCCCGAGTCTTCTATTACGTGGTTCTGGCGATCGGCTTGCCGGCGCTGATGGCGATCCGGGTGCTGGCGTTTTCGCCGTTCGGATATGCCGTGCGCGCGGGCCGGGATTCCGTGCGCCGGAGCTTGGCCATCGGCTTGAACGTGGGGCAGGGACGCTGGGCGGCCTTCGCCGTTTCCGGAGCGTTCGCAGGACTGGCCGGCGGTATCTATGCCTTCCTCAAAGGCAGCGTCTTTCCCGACGTTCTGTCGATTCCGACCTCTGTCGACGGACTGGTGATGGTCCTCCTGGGCGGCATGCAGTCGCTGAGCGGACCCTGGATCGGCGCGGCGGCGTTCGTCGGCTTGAAAACCGTGCTGGCCAGCGCGACCGACTATTGGCGCGTGATCCTGGGCGGGCTGATCGTCTTCTCGGTGGTTGCCTTCCCTCACGGAATTGCCGGGACGCTGACGATCCTTTGGCGGCGGAGGCGCCGATGACCTTGCTGGCCGTTCGCGGACTGGTGAAAACCTATGGCGGAATCCATGCGGTCGACGGCGTCAGCTTCGACGTCAACGCGGGGGAATCTGTGGCGGTCATCGGGCCGAACGGCGCGGGAAAGACGACCTGCTTCAATATGCTGGGCGGCCAGATTTCCCCCGATTCCGGTCAGGTGCTCCTGGACGGGAGAAACGTGACCGGTACGCAACCCGAACGCTTGTGGCGGCTGGGAGTCGGCCGTACTTTTCAGGTCGCGGCGGTTCTCGGTTCGATGACGGTTCGCGAAAACGTCCAGATGGCCCTGATCTCGGCCGCCGGACGCAATTGGTTGCCGCATGTGCGGGCGGCCCGGCACGACGTGGCTGCGGCGACCGCCGTCCTGAAACGCCTGGATCTGTCAAAACTTGCCGACCGGGCATGTGCCACGCTCGCCTATGGCGACTTGAAGCGTCTGGAACTCGCGATCGCGATCGCAACGAGACCTCGGTTGTTGTTGATGGACGAACCGACGGCGGGGATGTCGCGGGGCGAACGCGGGCAGATGATGGAGGAGGTCTCGGCGCTGGTACGCGACCAAGGCATTGGCGTCCTGTTCACCGAGCATGACATGGACGTGGTCTTTGCCCACGCCGACCGGATTATCGTACTCCATCACGGGCGCATCATTGCCGAGGGACCGTCCGAGACCGTGCGGGCTAACGACCAAGTCCGGGAAGTCTACCTCGGTACCTCGTTCGCGAGGTCCGGCGATGCTTAAGGTGGCGGGGGTCGTCGCGCACTATGGCCGAGCCCAGATCCTGTTCGACGTGTCGTTCGAGGTTACCGGCGGTCGGGCCGTTGCTCTGCTCGGCCGGAACGGCGCCGGCAAATCGACGCTGCTGAAGTGTATCGCCGGACTGGTGCCGGTCACGGCGGGCAGGATCGAACTCGGGGGCCGCGACATCACGCGCTCCCCGGCCTACCGGATCAGCCGTCTCGGGGTCGGCTACGTGCCGGAGGACCGCCGGATTTTCGCAACTCTGTCGGTCGAGGAAAACCTGATGGTGGGCATGAAAGGCCGTTCAAACGTTTCGGGGGGATGGACGGTCGAACGTATTTTCGATCTCTTCCCGAATCTCGGAACTTTGCGCCGCCACCGCGGCAACGAGATCAGCGGCGGCGAACAGCAGATGCTGGCGATCGCCCGCACCCTGATGACGAATCCGGTCCTGTTGCTGCTGGACGAACCCGCCGAAGGCTTGGCGCCGCGCATCCTGGAATCGCTTGCCCAAACGATCGAAACCTTGAAGGCGGAAGGACTGACGATTCTGCTTTCGGAGCAGAACATGCGCTTCGCCGCCGAAATTACCGACGATGCCTGCGTGATCGAAAGCGGGCAGATCCGGTGGCGGGGACGAATGGAAACGCTGGGTCGGGACACCGTTCTGGCGAGGACCTACCTGACGGTTTGAGCCTGGGGTCGGACCCGGGCATTGACGCGGCGGTCCGAACACGCTTGAAATAGACGCCGTCGAACCCCTAATCCGCCGTGGGGCCGTCGTGACCGCACGACGGTTTTTTCGTCGGTAAACGAATGCCGGAGCTCCGAATGCCCATCATCAACCGAATCGCGAATTTCCACGACGACATGACCGCGTGGCGCCGCCATCTTCACGCGAACCCCGAAACGGCGTTCGAAGAACACGCCACGGCCGATTTCATCGAAGGAAAGCTTCGGGATTTCGGGATCGAGGTCCATCGCGGTCTGGCAGGAACCGGCGTCGTCGGATCGTTGTCGACGGGGGATGGACCGGCCATCGGCCTGCGCGCCGACATGGACGCGCTCGATATTCCGGAAATCAACGAGGTTCCGCACAAATCCACGCGCCCCGGCAAGATGCACGCTTGCGGTCACGACGGCCACATGGCGATGTTGTTGGGGGCGGCGCGCTATCTTTCGGAAACCAAACGCTTCAAGGGGACCGTGCGGTTCATCTTTCAACCCGCCGAGGAAAACCAGGCCGGCGGCAAGGTCATGGTCGCCGACGGGTTGTTCGAAAAGTTTCCGGTCGACTCCGTCTACGGCATGCACAACTGGCCCGGCCTTCCCGTCGGCAGTTTTGCGGTCAAGGCGGGGCCGATGATGGCCACCGCCGACATTTTCGAGATCGCGATCCGCGGGCGCGGCGCCCATGCCGCCATGCCTCATTTGGGGATCGACACGGTGGCGATTGGGGCGGAAATCGTCTCGGCGCTTCAGACGATCGTCAGCCGAAACGCCGATCCGCTGGACGCCGCCGTCGTTTCGGTGACCCAGTTCCACGCCGGCGATACCTACAATGTCATTCCCGAGGTCGCTTTCCTGCGCGGCACCACGCGGACGTTCAGCCCCGAAGTTCAGGACATGATCGAACTGAGCATCGAGCGTATTGCACGCGGCGTTGCCGGTGCCCACGGCGGGACGATCGAATTCCGCTACGAGCGGCGCTATCCGGCCACGATCAACCACGAACGGGAATCCGAAATCGCGGCCGGAATCGCCAAAGATATCGCCGGAGCGGAGAATGTGCTTCTTACCCCGTCGCCCAGCATGGGCGCGGAGGATTTCGCATTCATGCTGCAGGAAAAGCCGGGGAGCTACATCTGGGTCGGAAACGGCCCGGTCAACGGCGACCGCAATCTCCACAACCCGTCCTATGACTTCAACGACGAAATTCTGCCGATCGGAGCCAGCTACTGGGCTCGCCTGGTCGAATCAGCGCTGCCGGGAACGGCTGCCTGATCACGGCTAAGACGTGTACATCGCCGCGCGTGTGAGGTAGGATTTGCGCCCGCCGTGTCAGCGGCGGGACGTCAAAGGACGCAGAGGAATGACGGGTCGGAAATGTCCTTTCCGGAGCGTCCGGCCCGTAAAACGAAGAAAGAGGTTTATCATGCCCGAATATCGTTCCCGGACAACCACGCACGGACGCAACATGGCCGGAGCCCGCGGGCTGTGGCGCGCCACGGGCATGACCGACGATGACTTCGACAAGCCGATCATTGCGGTCGCCAATTCGTTCACGCAGTTCGTGCCGGGGCATGTGCACCTCAAGGATCTCGGGCAGATGGTCGCCCGCGAGATCGAGGCTGCCGGAGGCGTCGCCAAGGAGTTCAACACCATCGCCGTCGACGACGGTATCGCGATGGGCCACGGCGGCATGCTGTACAGCCTGCCATCACGCGAAATCATCGCCGATTCCATCGAATACATGGTCAACGCGCACTGCGCCGACGCTCTGGTCTGCATTTCGAACTGCGACAAGATCACACCGGGCATGATGATGGCCGCGATGCGGCTGAACATCCCGACGGTCATGGTTTCGGGTGGCCCGATGGAAGCCGGCAAGCTCGTCGTCAACGGCGAAACCAAGTCGGTGGACCTGATCGACGCCATGATCCAAGGCGCGAACCCGAAGGTTTCGGACGAAGTCGCGATGGATTACGAACGCAGTTCGTGCCCGACCTGCGGATCGTGCTCCGGCATGTTCACGGCCAATTCCATGAACTGTCTGGCCGAGGCGTTGGGGCTGGCCCTGCCCGGGAATGGCACCATCGTCGCCACGCACGCCGATCGTCGGGGACTGTTCCTGCGCGCCGGACGCCTGATCGTCGAGCTGTCGAAGCGCTATTACGAACAGGATGACGAGTCGGTGCTGCCGCGTTCCGTCGCTTCGCTGACCGCATTCAAGAACGCCATGAGCCTCGACATTGCCATGGGCGGCTCGACCAATACGGTGTTGCACCTTTTGGCCATCGCCAATGAGGGCGCGGTGGACTTTTCCATCGCCGACATCGACCGTCTGTCGCGGGAAATTCCGCACCTGTGCAAGCTGTCCCCCAGCACCGACCTCTATCATGTCGAGGATTGCCACCGCGCCGGCGGCATCCTGGCCATCATGGGCGAACTGGACCGTATCGGCCTGATCGATCGTTCCGCCGGGACCGTGCATTCCGGAACCATCGGAGCCGCGATCGACGCCTGGGACGTCCGACGCGCCAAGGACCCCGCGGTTTCGGAATTCTACCGGGCGGCGCCGGGCGGTGTCCGCACCACCGAGGCGTTCAGCCAGTCCAACCGCTGGCAGGAACTGGATCTCGACCGTGAAGCCGGATGCATCCGCGATTTCGATCACGCCTACAGCAAGGACGGCGGTCTGGCCGTTTTGCGCGGCAACATCGCCCAGGACGGCTGCATCGTGAAGACGGCCGGCGTCGATGCCAGCATTCTGAAGTTTTCGGGCCCGGCCCGCATATGCGAAAGCCAGGAGGAAGCGGTCAGCAAGATCCTCGGCGGCGAGGTCAAGGAAGGCGATGTCGTTCTGATCCGCTACGAGGGTCCCAAGGGCGGCCCCGGCATGCAGGAAATGCTGTATCCGACGAGCTACCTGAAATCCATGGGATTGGGCAAGGCCTGCGCCCTGGTGACCGATGGCCGGTTTTCCGGTGGGTCGTCGGGGCTCTCGATCGGCCACCTTTCGCCCGAAGCGGCCGAAGGCGGCAATGTCGGGCTGATCGAGGAAGGCGATACCATCGTTATCGACATTCCCAAGCGTTCCATCGACGTCGCCCTCGACGAGGCCGAACTGGAGCGGCGACGGCAGGCGATGGACGCCAAGGGCACCAAGGCCTGGAAACCGGAAAACCGGAAACGTGTCGTTTCGGCAGCGTTGCGGGCCTATGCCGCTCTGACGACGAGCGCGTCACGCGGCGGCGTTCGCGACGTCGGTCAGGTCGAATAGGGACGCGCGCGCGCATTGATGAATTCAGCGGGCTGGAACAAGGCAAAGTCATGAGCGAATTCTTCGCATGGGACGAATCCCTCCGGATCGGCGTTCCCCTGGTCGACCATGATCATCAGTTTCTTGTCAGTCTGATCAACCAATTGCATGATGCCGTGGGCTGCAAGGACGAACGCGACGTCGTGGAGACGGTTCTCGATGCCCTTGTCGAATACACGGTCTATCATTTCGGCCGGGAAGAGCGGGTCATGGAAGCCTGCGGCTTTCCCGATTTTGCGGCGCACCGCAAGAAGCATCAGGGCCTGGCGCGCAAGGTCCTCGATACGCAGCAAAGGTTCCGCGACAACCGTGATGCGGAACTCGGCCCGATGGTCCTGGATTTCCTGAAGGACTGGCTTCGCGGACATATACTCGGCGAAGACACGCGCATCCGCGAGTTCGCCGCGAGGAATCCGGCAGCCATCCGCGCGGCCTCCCAGATTCCCCGTATGGTGATGCAGGCGCCGGGCGGCGTCGGCATCCCGGCGGTGGACTGGCAGGATACTTCCGTCCTGATCGTTGAAGGAAACTCGACTTTTCGCAAGGTCTTGAACACCATCCTTCAGACCGTCAGCGCCGGGGATGTCCGGGAAGCCGAAAACGGCACCGCTGCCTTGGCGCTCATGAAGGACTTCGTTCCGGATGTCGTCCTTGCCGATTGGTTCGTCGAGGACATGGATGCTCTTGAAATGATCCGGGCGATGCGGAACCGTCGCGAGGAACTCGCAAACGTATCCGTGGTTTTGCTGTTGGGTCCGGAGACCGAGGAAGTCGCGCGAGGCGCGCGCGATCTCGGAGTCCAGGAATTCCTGGAAAAGCCGGTGACGGCAAAGGGCCTGCTGGCGACCGTCGCCCGGGCGGCGCTTGCCCGGAACTAGGCGTTCCGGCGACTATCCGGCTTCGGCTAACCGGCACCAGACCGGCGTATGGTCGGACGGTTTTTCCCGGCCGCGCGGCGTCTTGTCGATGCCGGCATCTTCCAGAAGGTCCGCAGCCTGGGGCGACAGCAGCAGCAAGTCGATCCGCAAGCCCTGGTCGCGCGACCAGGACCCGCCTTGGTAGTCCCACCAGGAATAGCGACCCGCCTCCCCATTGACGGCCCGGAAGGCTTCGGTAAGTCCGAGATGGACGATCCGGCGGTAGGCCGCCCGGGATTCGGGGCGGCAAAGGGCGTCGTCTTGCCATTTCTCGGGGGCGTGGACATCGGCGTCTTGGGGCGCGATGTTGTAGTCGCCGCCGAAAACGAAGGGGATTTCCTCCTTCAGCGTTTCTTTGGCGTGGCGGCGCAACCGCTCCATCCAGGCCAGTTTGTAGGCATACTTGTCGGTGCCGACCGGATTGCCGTTCGGCAGGTAGATCGCGGCCACGCGGACGCCGGGATCGATGGTGGCCTCGATGTATCGGGCCTGCGCGTCGTCGGGGTCGCCGGGCAGCGCGGTTCGGGTTATCTGCATGGGGCGTTTGGACAGGATCGCGACGCCGTTGTAGGTCTTCTGCCCCGCGACGGCGCATTGGTAGCCTTCCGCCTCGATCTCCAGGCGTGGAAACTGATCCTCGGTCGTTTTGAGTTCCTGCAACAGGAGAACGTCCGGTTTTGCCGTCCGCAGCCAATCGACGACGATCGGCAGGCGGCTCTTGATCGAATTGACGTTCCAGCTCGCAATCTTCATTCCGGGTTTCCCGTGGGTCAGGGGTCAATCGGCGCTTCGACTTAGGTACAGGCTCGTTCCCGATCTGTCGAGGGCGGCGCGAGGCAAAAAGGCGAGGTCGGGCCATCGGCGTCTAATTGTAATCATTTCATCGTTGACTCGGTCGGTGTCGGTGAGCGAGAACCGGAGACGAAGGCCGGTTGCGTCGCGGGGGAGCCTCGGGCCGGCAAGGAAAGGTGTCGTTGATGTTGAGACGACTTTGCGGCCGAATTTTTCCGGCGTTCGCAGTGGTCGCGTCGACTGTTTTGATTTCCGACGCGGCGGATTCCGCGCCGCCTCAATGTCCGCGGATGTTCGAAAAAATCGATGTCGACGTCGACATCGATCCCGGAGTTGTTCGCTACGACAACGGGCGATCGCTGATCGAAGTATCGCGGATGGCCGGATTGCCGACCTCCGTCGGCGCCCGTCCGGCCCGCCATGCAGCCGGTTTGACGCGTAGCGCCTACGAACAGAAATTCATGGTCGATGTCGCATCCGTGGACGTTGGCGGCGGGTGGCAATGCGCGGATATCCGCAAGGTCTGGGCTCATATCCGCTTTACCGCCCTCGATGTCTTCATCGCCCGCGAATACAAGCCGGGATCCTGTGCCTACACGAAGGTTCGGGAGCACGAAGACAATCACGTGAAGATCAGCCGCGAGGCATTGATGCGGCATCGACCGAATTTCGAGCGCGCGTTGCGCCGCATCGTCGCACAAATCGGACCGATCCGCGCGCGTTCGGGCGATGAGGCTGCGAATATCGCGGCCGACCGCATCGAGAAGCGCCTGCAACCCGTATTTTCTGCTTTCGAAAAATCGCTCCGGGAAAGCAATGCGGTCTTCGACAGCCCCGCCGAATACATGCGGCTGCACAAAAGTTGTTCCAAGTGGTGATGGCCCGGAGGAAATTCTTGGCATTTTGAATTGTTTTCGTGAAGGTCAATTCTGCGTTGACTTGTCTCGCGCCCGCACGCGAAAACCAAATGTCGCACCTTTCGCTCCGCGATACGCATAGGGGAACGGGAGACAGGGGATCGACGATGTTCGCGCTTCAATTCGCCCGTTTCGTTGCGACGCCGGCTTTCGTCATATCGATGGTTCTATTCGACCCGGTTTCGTCATTTTCCGCTCCAAAATGTTCCAGGAACGCCCATCCGATCGAAATCGAAGTCGAACTCGATCCGGGCGTCGTGAAATACGACATCGGGAAATCCAAGTGGGAACTGACGAGGATGGCGACGGATCCGGCGATCGCGGGGCGTGATTCGGGAACACGGTCCGGGTTGACCCGTTCCTCGTATTCCGCGCCTCTGAAGATCGGGACTCGGTACGACGGTATCGGCGGCGGCTGGAAATGCCATCGCATTGAATCGGTTGACGCCAAAATCGAAGTCAACGAATTGGTGGTTTTTGTCGCCAGGGAACTCCGGTCCGGCACCTGCGCCTACAACGCCGTGCTGGAACACGAAGAGCGTCATGTGAAGATCTTTCGCGATACCTTGAACGAATACTTGCCGGCTTACGAAAAAGCACTCCGGCGCGGCGTCAAAGACATTCCGCCAGTGGCGAGCAAAAACGGGGAAAACCCGGGAGACGGATTTCTTCTCCAAATCACGGCGAGACTGAAGCCGGTCCTGGCCGAGTTGAGCAAAACGCTTCGCGAGAGGCAGGCTGCGATCGATAGCCCCCGGGAATACCGTCTTGTGCACGACAAATGCCGGACCTGGTAGGCCGATATCAGAGCGCGAAAGACGATCCGCAGCCGCAAGTGGACGAGGCGTTCGGATTGTTGATCGCGAAGTAGGATCCGATCAGTTCACTGACGAAATCGATTTCCGACCCGCGGATCAAGTCCGCCGATGTCGTGTCCACGACGACCCTTATGCCCTTGTCTTCGAATACCATGTCGTCCTCGCCGGTCTGGTCGTCGAGCGAGAAGCCGGTCTGGAATCCGTTGCAGCCACCGCCGGAAATCGCCACGCGGAACATCATCGCGCTTTTGTTTTCTTCAGCCTCGATCAATTGAGCGATCCGCCGTGCGGCGCTGTCGGTCAAATGGATCGGGTTTTCGGTGACGATCGCGTCGGGCATGCTCTACTCCGTGAATGCGGTGCGACGGGTGGTCCCCGTCTCCTCCCAAATGTAGTCTGCCGCCGGGGTTTGTCAAACATCGCCGCGGCAAGCCGGGGTTCCTGTGAGTCTGGGATTGTACGGGCCTCGGTGAAGGGGTAGGTTCTCGGCCATGACCGAACACCATTCCCTGCGCGCGTGCGCGTGCCGTCCGGAGGAAAGCCGAGGCCGGCGGCATGCCCAACCCGAAAGCGCGACCCGCACCTGTTTCCAACGCGACCGCGATCGCATCATCCATTCCGAGGCGTTCCGGCGCCTTGCCTACAAGACGCAGGTGTTCGTCAATCACGAAGGCGATTTCTTCCGCACCCGCCTCACCCACACGCTCGAAGTGTCGCAGATCGCCCGATCGGTCTGCCGGTACCTGGGGCTGAACGAGGATCTGGCGGAGGCACTGGCCCTGGCCCACGATCTGGGGCATCCGCCGTTCGGCCATGCCGGAGAGGACGCGCTCAAGGAAATGATGGCCGGTTACGGCGGATTCGAACACAACGCCCAGTCGCTGCGGGTCGTGACGCTTCTGGAAAAGCGCTATCCGGAATTCGACGGGCTCAACCTGACCTGGGAAACGCTCGAAGGCGTGGTCAAGCACAACGGTCCGCTGATCGGCGAGGGGCAAACCTGTCCGTTGCCGCGCGGGATCGAGGAATACGTGGTCGGCCACGACCTGATGCTGCATACCTATCCCAACGCCGAAGCGCAAATCGCCGCGATCGCCGACGATATCGCCTACGACAATCATGATATCGAGGACGGGTTGAACGCCGGGTTGTTTTCCATCGCGGACTTGCTGGACGTGCCGTTGATCGGCCCGATTTTCCATGCGGTGCGCAAGGAGTTTCCCGATCTCGACAAGGCCCGGACCATTCACGAGGCGGTTCGCCGGATGATCGGCAACATGGTTCTCGACCTGATCGGGGAAACCGCGCGGCGTTGCCGGGAAGACCGTCCGGCATCCGCGGACGAGGTGCGGGATCTCGGACGGCATCTCGCTGCGTTCTCCGAAGCGGTACGGTCGGACGAACGACGCTTGAAGGATTTTCTTTTCGAGAATATGTACCGCCACTACAAACTCAACCGGATGACGACCAAGGGGCGCCGGGTGGTGCGGGAACTGTTCGGGCTGTTCATCGAAGAGCCGGAATGCCTCCCGACCGAATGGAGCCGATCGGCCGAAGGGCCGGGCACGCATCGGACCGCCTTGCTTGTCGCCGACTACATCGCCGGCATGACCGACCGCTACGCGCTGGACGAACATCGCCGATTGTTCGACGTTCATTCGAGGGCTTCATGAATTTGTACGATTTCTACCGCGACCGGGTTGCCGCCGTCGTCAACGAACTGGTGGCCGAAGGCCGCCTCCCGGAAAGCTTGGATCCGACCAAGGTTACGGTCGAACCGCCGCGCGATCCCGCGCACGGTGACGTCACCACCAACGCTGCCATGGTGCTTGCCAAGCCGGCGGGGTTGAAGCCGCGCGACCTAGCGGGCGATCTGGCCGAAAGGCTGCGGGGCGTGGACCATGTGACGGCGGTCGAAATCGCGGGACCCGGTTTCATCAACATGCGGCTCGACGACGGATTCTGGTACGAACGGTTGGCCGAGATTTTGAAGGCCGGGCCGTCGTACGGCAATTCAACCGCTGGCGGCGGCGCGGCGGTGAACGTGGAATACGTTTCGGCGAACCCCACCGGTCCCCTGCATGTCGGGCACGGTCGTGGCGCGGTGTTCGGCGATGCGTTGGCGTCGCTGCTGGCGAAAGCCGGGTATGACGTCGCGCGCGAATACTACATCAACGACGCGGGCGGTCAGGTAGACGTGTTGGCGCGGTCGGTCCATCTGCGGTATCGCGAGGCGCTGGGTGAAACCATCCCGGAAATTCCGGAAGGCCTGTATCCGGGGGACTATCTGGTCCCCGTGGGGCGGGCTCTGGCCGACCGGGACGGCGACAAATGGCGCGATGCGCCGGAATCCGAATGGCTGTCGCCGATCCGCGAATTCGCCATTGCGGCCATGATGGACCTGATCCGGGAGGATCTGGCCGCGCTGGGGATCGCGCACGATGTCTTCACCTCGGAACGCGCGCTGGTTGAAAATGGCGGCGTGGACGCCGCCGTGGCCCTGCTGGAAGAGAAGGGGCTGATCTACACCGGCGTGCTGGAACCCCCGAAGGGCAAGGTTCTCGAGGATTGGGAGCCGCGTCCGCAGACTTTGTTCCGTGCGACCCGATTCGGCGACGACGTCGACCGCCCCTTGGCCAAGTCCGATGGTTCGCGCACCTATTTCGCGACCGATATCGGCAACCACCTGGACAAGTACCGGCGCGGCTTCGCCAACATGATCAACGTCTGGGGGGCGGACCACGGCGGCTATGTCAAACGCATGGCGGCGGCGGTGAAGGCGATTTCCGACGGCAAGGGCGACCTCGACGTCAAGCTGTGCCAGATGGTCAACCTGCTGGATGACGGCAAACCGGTGAAAATGTCCAAGCGCGCCGGCACCTTCGTGACGTTGCGCGAGGTCGTCGACGAGGTCGGCAAGGATGTCGTCCGCTTTATCATGCTGATCCGCAAGAACGACGCCCCGTTAGATTTCGACCTGACCAAAGTCCTGGAGCAATCCAAGGACAACCCCGTTTTCTATGTCCAGTACGCCCATGCGCGCATTCGTTCCGTGTTCCGGCACGCAGCCGAATTCATGGAAAAATCGGAACTCGAGCCCGATGCATTGGCGCAAGCCGACCTCGCGCGCTTGACCGATGCCTCCGAGCTTGGTTTGATCAAGCTGATGGCGACGTGGCCGCGCGTGGTTGAAGGTGCCGCGGAGGCTCATGAACCGCATCGGGTGGCGTTCTACCTTTACGAGCTTGCCAATCAGTTCCACGTGCTTTGGAATAAGGGCAAGGACGACGCGAACCTGCGGTTCCTGATGGCCGACGATAAAGCTTTCACTGCCGCCCGTCTCGCGTTGCTGCAAGGGATCGCATCCGTGATCGCGTCAGGACTCGACGTGTTCGGCGTGACGCCTGTTGAAGAGATGAGGTAATGGCCGCTGCCAACGAATGGAACGCCGAACTCAGGCCCGATTCGTCTGAATCGCTGGCGTTCGAAAAAATCGGCGGCCAAAAACCGAAACGCCGCTATTGGCGTTATGCGGTTCTGGGCACTCTTCTCGGCCTCCTGTTGGCCGGGGCGGGCGGTCTCTATATGTTTCTGGACGATATGCTCGTCGATACGGCGCAGAATGTCCCCATCATCCGCGCGGATACGACGCCGACAAAGGTCAGGCCCGACGATCCCGGGGGCATGGAAATTCCGAATCGTGACAAGCTGGTCTACGAGCGCATGAACGGTGCGCCGGCGGTTCCCAGGGTCGAGCGCCTTTTGCCGCCGCCCGAGGTTCCGAAACCGCCGCCGGAGCCCGAAGCGGCTGAGCCCACGGCGGAAACACCCGAGTTGATTCCGACTGCGGAAATCCCCGCCGAGGAGGATGTTGCCGCCGTTACGCCGCCGCCCGAGCAGCCAGCGCCGAAAGCATTGACGCCGAGTAGCGGAAATCTCCCGGCCGGGGCGCCCAAGGGACCGGTGGAAACGCAAGCGCCCGCGCCGGAAGTGCAGCAACCGGCTGCAGCGGAACCCAAGGCAGAGGCCGCTTCGCCACCGGTCGCGGCAACGGCACCCGCGACGGCGGATCAAAATGTCTTCCGGGTTCAGATCGCGGCCGTGCGTTCAGCAGAAGCCGCGGAATCCGAATGGAAACGACTCAGCAAGGCCCACGAGGACCTTCTGGGAAAACTGGACCACAGCGTGTCGTCAATCGACCTGGGTTCGGGCAAAGGAGTATTCTACCGTCTCCGCACGGGGGCCGTCGGAGACGAAACAGCGGCCGGCGCATTGTGCGACGCGCTCAAAAAACGCAAGGTTGGGTGTCTACTTGTCCGCCCCGAATGACCATCGTTTCGAAATCGATCGGCCCAGGGCCCTGATCGTCGGGTGCGCCGGGACCTCGCTCACCGAGGCCGAACGCCGACTGTTTCGGGATTTCAATCCCCTGGGATTGATCTTGTTTCAAAGGAATTGCCGGGATTCGGACCAGGTTCGCGATCTCGTCGACTCCTTTCGCGCGCTCGTGGAGCGCGGCGATGCTCCGGTTCTGATCGATCAGGAAGGTGGGCGGGTGGCTCGGCTCAAGCCACCGCATTGGCGGGTTTCGCCTCCGGCCGAGGTGTTCGGGAAGGGGTTCGAAACGGATCCGGACGGGGCACGGGATGCGGTATGGTGGAATGCGCGCCTGATCGCGGCCGACCTTCATGATTTAGGCATCACCGTCGATTGCGCCCCCGTTCTCGATCTGCCGCAACCCGATGCCGATGGGATTATCGGCGACCGGGCATTCGCAGCGAATCCGGAAACGATCGTGGACTTGGCACGGATCGCTTGCGACGGCTTCGTGGCCGGCGGCGTTCTGCCGGTGATCAAGCACGTTCCCGGCCATGGCCGGGCGCGGGTCGACAGCCACAAGGCGTGTCCGGTGGTCGATACCACTGGCGACGAACTCCGGCGCACGGATTTCCATCCGTTCCGGGAACTCCATGCGATGCCGTGGGCAATGACCGCCCATGTCGTCTACACCGCGTTCGATCCCGATCATGTCGCCACCGTGTCGCCGATCGTCGTACGCGAGGTGATCCGGGGGTGGATCGGGTTCGAGGGCGTGCTGGTTTCCGATGATCTGTCGATGAACGCGCTGGGAGGACGCCTTCCGGACCGGGCGCTGGCGGCGCTGGCGGCGGGATGCGACGTGGTTCTCCATTGTTCCGGCGATCTCGATGAAATGACGGCGATCGCCGAGGTTTGTCCGCCTTTGGGACATCTCGCCGCGCTTCGCCTGGCCCGCGCCGAATCGATGCGCCGATTGCCGGGGCCGCTCGATGCCGTCGAGGCTGAGGAACGGCTTGAATCTTGGGTGCGAAAGGTTTCCCAAACATGACGGAATCGGTATTCGAGATTACGACCTGGATTATCCCGGTCCTCCTCGCCATCACGCTTCACGAAGCCGCCCACGGTTGGGCGGCTTGGAAGCTCGGCGATGATACGGCGATGCGATTGGGCCGGGTCAGCTTTAATCCGCTTCGGCATATCGATCCGTTTGGAACCGTGCTGCTTCCGGCCATGCTTCTGGTGGCGACGGGCGGACATGCAATGTTCGGTTTCGCGAAACCCGTCCCGGTGAACTTTTCGCGGCTGCGCCCCTTGCGTGGGGGCCTGATCGCGGTCGCGGCCGCCGGACCGGCCACAAACCTGTTGTTGCTCCTTGTCGGTGCGGCCCTTCTCAGTGTGCTTCCGTTGGGTAACTCCGCCGCCGTCGAGTGGGTGGGGCGGAATCTGACGCTACTTGTGTATTTCAACGCGCTGTTGGCCGTGTTCAACATGATTCCGATGCCGCCTTTGGACGGCGGGCGCGTCCTGGTCGGCATTCTTCCCCGCCCGCTGGCGATGCGCGTGTCGCGGCTGGAGAAAGCCGGCGTCTTCATCGTTCTGGGTGTCGTTTTCCTTGCACCTTGGGCGGCCGACAGGTTCGGCGTTCGCTTCGATCCGTTCGAATGGCTGGTGATCGATCCGGCGATGGCGATTTCCCGCGCGGCCCTGTCGCTCTTCGGGATGGGATGAACCGGGATGGCGGATCAGCTTTCCTTTGCTGAAGACGCCGATCTGCATGGCCGCGAGCCGGAGGACGAGTCGTTCGTTCTGGATATCGACGGGTTCGAAGGGCCGATCGACGTGCTTCTCACGCTGGCCCGCGACCAGAAGGTCGATCTCACCCAGATTTCGATTCTTCAATTGGCCGACCAGTATCTGGCTTTCATTGCCCAGGTCCGAAGCCTGAATCTGGAACTGGCCGCCGACTACCTGGTGATGGCGGCATGGCTCGCCTACCTCAAATCGCGACTTCTGTTGCCCGAGTTGGGAAAACCGGACGAGCCTACCGGCGCCGAAATGGCGGCGGCATTGGCGTTTCAGTTGCAGCGGTTGGAAGCGATTAGGGTCGCTTCCGGGAAACTCATGGGCCGTGGGCGTCTGGGGGAATCGTTTTTCGCGCGCGGTGCGCCCGAACAACTGTCGACGCTTACGCGGAGCGTTTTCGACGCCACTCTGTACGATCTTCTGAAGACCTATGGCGAAACGCTCGGCCGGGGCCGCGAAAAGCTCCTGCGTATCGATGCGCCGGAACTCTTCGCGGTCGAGGATGCCCTGATTCGAATCAGGCGGTTTCTCGGATCGACGCCGGATTGGCAAAATCTATGGCGTTTCCTTCCGCGGAAGCGTCTTGAGGGGCTCGTTGCGCGATCGGCCGTCGCATCGACCTTCGTCGCGGGACTGGAACTGGTGAAAGAGGGGCGGGCACGGATACGCCAATCCGGCACCTACGGCCCGATCACGATCCGATCCGCTTCCGAGAATGCGGGAGAAGGCGGGTGAGCGATCCGGATCCCAGGGATATTCGATTGGTCGAGGCGGTTCTCTTTGCCTCGGCGGAACCGGTGTCCAGCAAAAGCTTGGCGCAACGGCTTCCGGAAACCGCCGACCTGGGCGCGATCCTTGAAATCCTGCAGTCGCATTACGCGGAGCGCGGGGTGCAACTGGTTCGGGTCGGGTCCTGTTGGGTCTTCCGGACCGCGCCCGATCTCGCGTCGGCGTTGACCGAGGAGGTGGAAGTTCCGCGAAAAATGGGCCGGGCGACGCTGGAAACCTTGGCGATCATCGCCTATCACCAGCCGGTGACGCGCGCGGAAATCGAGGAAATTCGCGGTGTCAGTCTCGGTCGGGGACCGTTCGACGTATTGCTGCAGGCCGGCTGGATTCGACCGCGCGGGCGGCGAAGAACGCCGGGACGGCCACTGACATGGGGAACATCTGAGGCGTTCCTGCACCATTTCGGGCTGGAAAGCCTGGAAGACCTGCCGGGTATCGGCGAACTCAAGGCTGCGGGATTGTTGGATTCACGCCCTGCGATCGAGGCCTATGGTGTCGTCGCGAAGCCGCCGGAGGAAAGGGATTTTTTCGAAGAAGCGGAATCGATGGCGGAGACCGATCCCCTCGATCCGGAAGACGGTTTGGAAGAACCGCAAGATGCTTAGGGCTGCGGGCGTTGCGGCGGCTTCGGCTTTCTGCCAATATCCCCGCCGGTCCGATTCGGAAATTCGTAGTGGGATGATCACATGGGTACATTCAGCATTTGGCACTGGCTTGTCGTTCTCGCTGTCGTTCTTCTCCTGTTCGGCGGCAAGGGCAAGATTTCTCAACTGATGGGCGACTTCGGCAAGGGCCTGAAATCCTTCAAGAAAGCAGTGAAGGAAGAGACCCCCGACGAAGAAGAGTCCAAGGCCATCGAATCGGACAAGAAGAACGGGAACGCCTCCTAGGCTTCGCACGGACGCCGGTTAAGGCTGTCATCGGTTTTTGGGGGGCGTAAATCGCCATGCTCGACATCGGCTGGCAGGAACTGTTCATTATCGCGCTCGTCGGCGTCATCGTCGTCGGACCGAAGGACTTGCCGCACGCGATCCGAACCTTTGCCCGGATCATCCGCAAGATCCGTTCCATGGCGAACGAATTCCAACGCGGCCTCGACGACGTCGTCCGTGACGCGGAACTCGAAGAAATTCGAAAGGATTTCAAAAGCGTTTCGTCGATGGATATGGGGAAGGAGATCGAAAAAACGATCGATCCCACCGGTACGCTCCGCGAAGACCTCAACATGTCCGACGTCGCGTCGGATTTGGATTCGGCGACCCGGTCCCTGGAGGATCGAAACGAACCGGCGACGACGGCCGTGCCGGAACCCGCCGTAGCGCCCGAAAAGATGGAAGCGTCGAAGCCGACACGGGTTTCAAGACCGCGCCGCAAGACCGCCGAATCCGATGGAGCAGGCGGAACCGCCGCCAAGTCGAAACCCAAGGCCGACGCGCGCAAGCCGGCGACGGGCGCTAAAAAGTCTGCCGCGCCGAAGGCCGCTGGAACGACGACCGCCAGAAAGCCGAGAGCATCGGCAACGAAGACGACATCATGAACGAGCAGGTTGACGTGGCCGACGACGACGCCATCGAAGATGTGAAGATGTCGCTCTACGACCACCTGGTGGAACTGAGGACGCGTTTGATCCGGTCGTTCCTGGCCATCATCGTGCTTTTCTTCATTTGCTACTATTTTTCGGCCGACATCTATGCGTTCCTGGTCCGACCGTTGGCCAACGTCGTATCCCAATCCGGCGGCGACCGGCGTCTGATATACACGGCGCTTCAGGAAGCGTTCTTCACCTATGTGAAGGTCGCTTTTTTTGCCGCCCTGTTCATCGGGTTTCCTTATATCGCCTCCCAAATCTGGCGCTTTATCGCCCCCGGTCTGTACAAGCACGAAAAAAAGGCGCTGCTGCCGACGCTTATCGCGACGCCGGTGCTGTTCTTCATGGGCGGGGCGCTGGTTTACTACGTCATATTCCCGTTGGCGTGGCGGTTCTTCCTGAGCTTCGAATCTCCGGGCGGCCCAGGGGCGCTGCCGATCGAACTCGAAGCCAAGGTCGACGAATACCTGTCGCTGGTGATGCGGCTGATTTTTGCATTCGGGTTGTGTTTTGAACTGCCGGTGATCATGACGCTGCTGGCCCGGGTCGGCATCGCGTCTTCCAAGGGCATGAAGGAAAAGCGCAAGTACGCGATCGTCGGGGCGTTCGTCGCTGCGGCGATCCTGACGCCGCCCGACGTCATCAGCCAGATAGGATTGGCCTTGCCGACACTGCTCTTGTACGAAATCTCGATCATTGCCGTCCGTTTCGTCGAAAAGAGTCAGGGACTCAAAGCCGGCGTGCCGGAAGAAGACGATGATGACGGTGATGACGACGATGACGAGGCGGGCAAGGTCTGATCCGGCGAATGGTGTGCGCGTGTGCTTGGTCGCCGGGAAATCAAACCCGTTCGGTCTCTAGTCAATCGGCGCTTGCGCCGGAGGTTCCGATGGCCCGCTTGTTCAGACTAGCCGCCTTCCTGTCGTTGTTGCTGGCCGGTTTTCCGTCGTGGTCGGTCTCATGGGCCAGCGACGGCGTATCCCGCTTCGCGACGTCGGGAAAGGCCAAGATCCATTATCTGGATTTCGGTACGGGGGATCGCGCGCTCGTTTTTATCCACGGTTGGGCGTGCGACGCCGGGTTCTGGAAGATGCAGTTTCCGGCGTTCGAGACGCGTGCGCGGATGCTGGCGGTCGACCTGCCCGGGCATGGCAAGAGCAACGCGCCCGATGTCGCCTACACGATTCCCTATTTGGCCAGCGGGGTCGATGCGGTGATCCGTCAGGCCGGCGTTTCGCGTGTCGTCCTGGTCGTCCACAGCATGGGCTTGGGAGTCGGACTGGAACTCATCCGCGAGAATCCGGGGCGGATTGCCGGCATCATTGTTGTCGACGGCGCTTATTTCCCGAACGAAGAGAGCGATCCCGAAACGTATGCGATGATGAAGGATTGGCATTCAGCGTTCGTTGAGGCGCTGAAGGGACCCGGTCGGCAGGGCGCGATGACCGAGTTTCTCGAAACCCTGTTCGATCCCATGACGCCGCAATCTCTGCACGACTGGGTTTCGGAACGGATGCTGGCGGCAAACCCCAAGGTCGCCCGAAGCGCCATGGCCCATTTCATCGACGCCCGGATATGGGACGAGAATCCCTTCGATGGTCCCGCGCTGGCGATCTACGCTGTTTCGCCCGATCTTCCGCCCAACAACGCCGAAGTCCTGGCGGGATGGTTCGGAGACCTTCGTTACGTGGAGTGGGTGAATGTCGGACACTTCATCATGTTGGAAAAGCCCGGGCTCGTTAACGGTTTGATTGGCAGTTTTCTAGACGATATGGGCTGGTGAGCGCGTCGGGTTCTAGACGGGATTCCGCCGACCACCTATAAAGACCCCGTGGTTCTTCATGATCCTCCAACGACGGCGGAATAGGCATGTTCGACATTAAATGGATTCGCGACAATCCCGATGCGTTCGACGGCGGTCTCGCCCGGCGGGGCGTTGCTCCGTTGGCTTCGGCGTTGATCGCGCTCGACGCGGAACGGCGCGATGCACAGACCCAGGCTCAGGACATCCAGGCGCGGCGCAACAAGATCGCCAAGGAAATCGGCGCGGCCAAGGCCAAAGGCGAGGACGCGGGTCCGCTGATCGAGGAGGTTTCGCGGTCCAAGGACGCGCAGGCCGATGCCGAGGAAAGGGCCCGGGTGGCCTCCGCGAAACTGGACGATGCCCTGGCCGCCATTCCCAATTTGCCGGCCGACGACATACCCGACGGCATGGATGAATCCGCGAACGTCGAGGTTCGCCGATGGGGTACGGTCCCGTCGTTCGACTTCGCGCCGAAGGAGCACTTCGATATCGGCGAAGGGCTCGGTTTGATGGATTTCGAGCGCGCGGCGAAGCTCTCGGGTGCTCGTTTCGTCGTGCTGCGCGGCGCTCTGGCAAGGCTGGAGCGAGCCCTGGCCGGGTTCATGCTGGACATGCACACCCGTGAATTCGGCTATACCGAGGTCAACCCGCCGTTCATGGTACGTGACGAGGTCCTGTACGGAACTGGACAGTTGCCGAAATTCGGAGAAGACCTGTTCAAGACCACGGACGGGCGGTGGCTGATCCCCACCGCCGAGGTGCCGTTGACCAACCTATACGCCGGCGAAATCATCGATACCGACACGCTGCCGATCCGGGTGACGGCCTTGACGCCCTGTTTTCGTTCCGAAGCCGGCGCGGCGGGAACCGACACGCGCGGGATGATCCGCCAGCACCAGTTCAGCAAGGTCGAAATGGTCAGCCTGGTCCATCCCGACCAATCCGACGCGGAACTTGAGCGGATGACGGGATGTGCCGAAGAAGTCTTGAAGCGCCTGGGGATCGCCTACCGTGTCATGAAGCTGTCGGCGGGCGACATGGGCTTTTCCGCGCGGCGAACCTATGACATCGAAGTCTGGCTGCCGGGCCAGGACCGCTATCGGGAGATTTCCAGTTGCTCGACGTGCGGCGCCTTCCAGGCGCGGCGGATGAAGGCCCGTTTCCGCGTCAAGGGGGAAAAGGGAACGGAGTTCCTCCATACCCTGAACGGGTCGGGTCTGGCGGTCGGTCGAACCCTGATTGCGGTGCTGGAGAACTACCAGCGGGCGGATGGTTCGGTTGCGATCCCGGAAGCGCTTCGCCCCTATATGGGCGGACTGGAAACGATTGCCACCCATGTCGCTTGAACCCGTCGACCTTGCCGCGTCCCGTGTTCTGATCGCCAACGACGACGGTATCGACGCTGATGGCTTACGGCTTCTGGAACGGATCGTTGCGCCCCTGGTACGCGAGGTGTGGACGGTGGCTCCGGCGCAGGAGCAGAGCGGCGCGGGGCATGCCTTTACCCTGCATCGGCCGCTGAGGATCCGGCAGGTCGGCGATCGACGTTTCACCGTGGATGGAACGCCGACCGACTGCGTTCTGTTGGGGGTGCAGGAACTGATGGCGGCATATCCGCCTGATTTGATTCTTTCCGGAATCAACCACGGTGGCAATCTGGGCGAGGACGTGACCTATTCCGGTACGGTCGCGGTGGCGATGGAAGGGGCCCTCATGGGTATCCGCTCGATCGCTCTGAGTCAGGTGTACGAGAACGGCGGACCTATCCGATGGCCGACCGCCGAAGCCTGGGTGGGCCGGGTCATAGAAGCCTTGGCGGTTTCGCCGCTCTATTCCGGCGGTTTCTTCAATGTCAATTTTCCCGATGTCGAAGCGGATTCGGTGACCGGCATGGTCTTCGCGGCCCAGGGGCGTCGCAAGATCGGGGGCCAGATTGAGAAGCGCGCCGACCCGCGCGGCAATGCGTATTACTGGATCGGGCCGGGCCGGGTCGAGGACGCCTCCCTTCAGGGCACCGACCTTCGGGCGATTACGACCGGCGCCGTAACCGTGACACCTTTGTCGACCGATCTGACCGACACCCAGACGCTGTCCGAGTTGAGGGCGAAACCGTGAATCTCGCCGCCAACAAGATACGGCTGGTTATGGAATTGCGGTCGGCAGGTGTCACGGATCCACGTGTTTTGTCGGCCATGGAAATGACACCGCGTGAACATTTCGTTCCCGTAACATTCCGCGACCGCGCCTATGACAACGTCGCCCTTCCCATCGGCCGGGACCAGACCATCAGTCAGCCTTACGTGGTGGCACGGATGACCGAGGCCCTGGAGCCTCTCTGGAACGTGTCGGTGCTCGAGGTGGGAACCGGGTCGGGCTATCACGCAGCGGTGCTTTCCCGAGTGTTTCGCCGGGTCCATACGATGGAGCGCCATCGCCCGCTTCTGCGCGAAGCGGAGGAAAGATTGGCGTTTCTGGGAATTACCAATGTCACGACTCGTGCCGGCGACGGAACCCGGGGGTGGGCCGAGGCCGCGCCGTTCCAGCGCATCATCGTGACGGCGGCGGCCGAGGATATTCCGACGGTGTTGACCGCTCAACTCGCGCCGGGCGGCATCATGGTTTTGCCGGTCGGGCATCCCGATGACCAACGATTGATCCGGATCCGGCGACGCGACGATGATCTGGAAACCGAGGATCTCGGGCCCATCCGGTTTGTTCCGCTTGTGGAAGGATTGGCGCTCGGGTGAAACGACGGACGTTGATGACCCGGACAGTGCGCACCATAATCGAAGAATGCGAAGCGTGATGCGATATCCCATGATTCGGGCCGGTTGGGGGCTGGTTTTTCTGGCGCTGACTCTTTCGGCGTGCGGATGGGCCGAATGGCCGCCGCCGCATCGGCGGGCAGCGTTGCCGACCTATGCGCCGTCGGTGCCGGCTCGGACGGAAAGGAAAATCGAACCGGCGAACCCGCCGTCGAGAGAAGTCGCCGCCCAGCCGACGTTGGAAACGCCGACCCGCCCGGCGCCGGTTACCGCCGTCGCCCTCGACGAACCGACGACGCCGGAAGCCGCGCCCGCAACGGCGGTGAATGTCCCGGAGACGATCGTCGTGGAAAAGGGCGAAACGGTTTATGCCCTGTCGCGGCGCTATTCGGTGTCGGTTCGCGGCATCATCGAAGCCAACGGACTGAAACCGCCGTACCATCTCAATGCTGGACAGAACCTCCGATTGCCGAAGGAAGTCCGATACAAGGTGGTGAAAGGCGACACCGCCTATGCAATCGCCCACCGGTTCGGGGTCGGCCAGTACGAACTGGCGCGGGCGAACGATTTGGATCCACCGTCAGCGATCCTGGAAGGGCAATGGTTGCGTATTCCACGGGAAGATGCGGATAGCGGCACCGAGGGCGGAGAGGGTCCATCCGCCACCGAGGCTGAAGGTCCCGCATCGTCGGCTAAGCCGGCGTTCAGTGCGCCGGCGCCCCCGAAACCCGCGGTTCGCGCCCCGGACCCGCCGAAAACTCCCGCCGCCATTCCCACGCCGCCGGCGCGGACGGGTAAGGGGTTTGTCTGGCCGGTGCAGGGGCGGATACTGTCGTCGTTCGGGGCGAAGTCGAAAGGTCTCTTCAACGACGGCATCAATATCGCGGCGGCGCGCGGCACCCATGTCCTTGCCGCTGAAAACGGCGTTGTCGCCTATGTCGGGAACGAATTGCGCGGTTTCGGCAACTTGGTGTTGTTGAAGCACGACGGCGGATGGGTCACCGCTTATGCGCATGCCGATCGGATTCTGGTCAGGCGCGGCGATCGGGTTTCACGAGGACAGGTGATCGCGCGTGTCGGGAGTTCGGGCAGCGTAACTTCGCCGCAGCTCCATTTCGAAATCCGGCACGGCAAAAAGCCGGTTGATCCGCAACGTCACCTTCGGCGCGACCAAGCGTGGGAAGGAGCAATCTTCAGACGGGTAGCGCCGTCGAGTATTTGATCGCTTCCATGGCGAAGCGGGACGTAACCTCGCTGAGCGGCGCGGCCTTGATCAGCCGTTTGTAGAATTCGTCGTAGGTTTTGACGTCCCGGGCCACGACCTTGAGCATGTAGTCGACATCGCCCGCCATGCGATAAAATTCCAGAACCTCCGGCATGTTGCGGACGGCCTGCGCGAACGTTTCCAGCCAATCCGGAGAATGTTCGCGGGCGCGCACGCTGACGAAGACGGTCAGGCCGAATCCCGCATTTTCCGCATTGAGCAAAGCGACCCGCTTGTCGATGAGACCGTCGCGCTCCAAGCGCTGAATCCGCTTCCAGCATGGTGAAGTGGACAGCCCCACCCGTTGGGCGATTTCGGATACGGCCGAGCCGGAGTCGGTCTGAAGCTCCCGCAGGATTTTCCGGTCGAAGTCATCCATTTCAGACATCTCCGTGAAAAAAAATACCTTATAATTGCATTATATGGAAATATTTTACTTAATCATGCCGCGCGTGTTGTCATTTAAAGAAAAAATTTCCTTATATGGCTTCGTTGAACCTCGAAGCCGGGATGCCGTGCCGTGCCATATCGTATTTTTCCTGCGACGCAGATTTTACCTCCGTCTCTTGCTTGTGCCGATGGTGGGCCAGCGGAAACGCGCCGGAAACACCATTCAGGAGTCGTCCGATGAACATGGTCCGTCTTCCGTCCCATCCGGTTCCCTTCGGCGATGCCGAGATCGAGACGTTGAGCCGCATCCTCGCCCAATCGAATGCCGAGCAACGGCTTTGGCTGAGCGGCTTCATCGCCGGTTTCGACGCCGCGCGAAGCCGGGGCGACAGTGCCGAACCGCCGGCGCCGTCTTCGGCCGCTGCCGGAACCGTTCTCATTCTGTACGCGACGGAATCCGGCAATTCCGAAGGGATCGCCTTCGAGGTCAAGAAAAAAGCGGGTCGGCTGGGGATTCCGGTTGCCGTCCGCGACGTGGCCGATGTCGACCTGTCGACGGTGGCCGACGCCGACGTGGTGCTGGTGGTGGCCAGCACGTGGGGCGAGGGCGATCCTCCCGCGCGGGCTGCGGGATTCTATCGTTCGCTCATGGCGGAAGACGCGCCGGCCCTGGAAGGCGTCCGGTTCTCGGTGCTTGCGCTCGGCGACAGCACGTATGCGAATTTCTGCGAGACCGGGCGCCGGATCGACGCGCGGCTGGCGGAACTGGGCGCGCTTCGGATCGTCGAACGGATCGAATGCGACCTCGACTTCGAAGCGCCGTCGGCAGCCTGGATCGATGACGTTCTCGGTAAGATCGGTCGCACGGGGAACGCATTGCCGGCGATGGACCTGCAGCCGCTGTCGCGAGCCGATAGCCGGGCACATGACAAGAAGCATCCCTACGAGGCCGAAATCGGCGATCTGATCGATTTGAACGGGAGCCGGTCGGGAAAGTCCACGTTCCATGTCGAAGTCGCCCTTGACGGATCGGGCCTGAACTACGAACCCGGAGACGCGATCGGCGTCGTCGCCGCCAACGATCCCGCCGAAGTCGATGCGGTATGTGCCGCTGCCGGGATCGTTCCCGACGATGGATTGCGGGATGCGCTCTTGCGGCGTCACGAAATCACGACCCTGGCCCCGACCGTGGTGGAACGCTACGCGGCTTTGGCCGCCGATGAGGAACTCCAGGCCATCGTCGACGCGGGACACGCGCGCGAATACGCGGCGGGGCGTCATGTCGTCGATCTTCTGACGGAATTTTCCCGCTCGATCAGCGGCGACGAACTGACCGGCCTGTTGCGGCCACTGACTCCGCGCCTTTATTCCGTGGCGTCGAGCCGGAAAGCAACGCCGGGAGAAGCCCACATCCTGGTCGGGTTGGTCCGATATGAAAGCCATGGGCGGAACCGCAAGGGCGTGGCTTCGGCCTTCATCGGGGAACGGCGCGGCATCGGCGACAGGATTCCGATTTACGTCAAACCGAATCTTCATTTCCGACTGCCCGATGATGGAGCGGCACCGATCGTCATGATCGGACCGGGGACGGGCGTGGCACCCTTCCGGGCATTCATGCAGGAACGGGAAGCCGTCGGTGCGACGGGCCGCAACTGGCTGTTTTTTGGGGATCGCAACTACACTCAGGACTTCCTGTATCAACTCGAATGGCAGGAATACCTCGGGAAGGGCCTCTTGACCCGTCTGGACGTCGCCTTTTCGCGCGACCAGCCGGAAAAGATCTACGTCCAGGACCGGATGTGGGACGCCCGGTCGGACCTGTTCGCCTGGCTGGAGGAAGGCGCCCATTTGTACGTCTGCGGCGATGCGTCGCGCATGGCCGTGGACGTCCAGGAAACGCTGGTCCGGGTGGTCATGGACCGGGGCGCCTTGGGGAAAGAGGCGGCGCAGGCCTACGTCGCGGAACTGGAAGCCTCCGGCCGTTACCGGCGGGACGTCTACTAATCGGATCGGACGGAGAAAAAGCATGCCCGATACTTCGTTGCCCCCGCGCACCCCGACGGAAATCATCAAGGAAAACAGCCGCCTTCTGCGCGGTACCCTGGCCGAAGGCTTGCGCGACGTTTCCACCGGTGCGATCGTCGAGGACGACACGCAACTTTCGAAGTTCCACGGGATCTATTTGCAGGACGATCGCGATCAACGTCCCGAACGGCGGCGCAAGCGGATGGAGAAGGCCTACGGGTTCATGGTCCGGATGCGCATTCCCGGCGGTCGCCTGACGTCGGCGCAGTGGCTGGCGCTGGACCGGATCGCCGATGATTTCGGCAACGGAACCCTGCGACTGACGACGCGCCAGGCAATGCAGTTCCATGGCATCATCAAAACCAATCTGCGGCGGTCCATCCGGCTGGTCAACGAGGCGATTCTCGATACCCTGGCCGCCTGTGGAGACGTCAACCGCAATGTCATGAGCAGCGCCAATCCCGCGTTCAGCCGGGCGCATGCCGAAGCCTACGATCTGGCGCTTCGCGTCAGCAGTCATCTGAGTCCAAGAACGCGGGCCTACCACGACGTCTGGCTGGGCGACAAAAAGGTGCACGACGGCGAAGGCGTTGCGACCATCGACGAAGACGAACCCATATATGGACGGACTTATCTTCCGCGTAAATTCAAGACTGTGATCGCTGTGCCGCCGGTCAACGATGTCGATGTGTTCGCCCACGATCTCGGATTCACGGCAATTGTCCGGAAAGGCGCGGTCGTCGGCTATAATGTGTCGGTCGGCGGCGGCATGGGCATGACGCACGGCGAACCGGACACCTATCCCCGTCTGGCCGACGTGATCGGTTTCTGCACCGCGGAACAGGTCGTCGACGTCGCCGAAAAGGTCGTCACGATCCAGCGCGATTGGGGGGACCGCTCGGATCGCAAGCACGCGCGCCTCAAGTACACGATCGACCGCCGCGGCCTCGATGTTTTCAAGAAAGAACTGGAAGCGCGGTTGGGATACGCGTTGGGACGAGCCCGGTCTTTCCGCTTCGAGCGAACCGGCGATCGGCCCGGTTGGACGCGCGGCGAGGATGGCGCCTGGCATTACGTCCTTTACGTCGAGAACGGCCGGATCAAGAACACGCCCGATTGGCCCGCCAAACGCGGACTGGCGGAAATCGCGCGCGTTCATGAGGGCCGCTTTGTCATCACGCCAAACCAGAATCTCGTCATCGGCGAGGTTTCCGAGGAACGGAAACCGGAAATCGACGCCCTGCTGAATCGTTTCGGGTTGTCCAACGATTTTTCGGGACTTCGGCTCAACGCCATGGCTTGCGTGGCGCTTCCCACTTGCGGGCAGGCGTTGGCCGAAGCGGAACGGCTTCTGCCGGACGTCGTTCGGTCGCTCGAAGAGACCGTCGAACGGGCGGGGCTTCGCGACGACGACATCGTGATCCGGATGACCGGATGCCCCAATGGCTGCGCGCGGCCGTATCTGGCCGAAATCGGGATCGTCGGGAAGGCGGCGGAAACCTATGCCGTTCTTCTGGGCGGCTCTTTCGACGGCCGTCGGTTGAACCGCCTGTACCGCGATTCGGTGGCGGCGCACGAGATCGCCCCCCTCGTCGCGCCGTTAATCGAAGCTTATGCCCGGGATCGGGAGAACGGCGAACGGTTCGGCGATTTCGTCGTCCGCGCCGGGATCGTGCCGCTGCCGACGGGCGCCGCCACGGAATTTCACGCCCCCCCTTGAGACCGGGGATCGTTGATTCTACCCTTTAAAGGAGATCCGAATCCGTCGTGAGCGGTGTTATACTCCGGCGGGAAGTCCGCGCCTTGGCGCGGGGATGGGGAACGTTGGCCAGGGGGACGAATCTTGGAAAAGACGCTTGTCGATCATCTGAGTGCGAAGACCACGTGGATCCGTTTGGCCAAAATGATCCTGTTCGGGGTGATCCTTTGGGTTGTCCGGTTCATTATCGGGATCGTCGCCGTCGTGCAGTGGCTGCTGCTGCTGACGACCGGGTCGACCAACCCCCGGCTGTCGTCGTTCGGTCGCAGTCTCGGCAGCTACGACTACCAAATCGCCGCCTATCTCAGTTTCCATACCGAATACATGCCCTATCCGTTCGCGCCGTGGCCATGGGCTGGGCCCTTGGATCCCATGGGCGAACTTCCGGCGCCGGAATCGCGTTCCGACTCCCCCGATGAAACGGAATCCGAGCCCGCGAAAAAGACGACCCCGGCTCGCAAGCCCCGAAAGACGGGAACCGGGGCCGCGACGCGGTCACGTCGCAAAGCCGCGGATGCGAAGCCGGAAACCCCACCGGAAAGCGAAGGCGCCTGAACGGACGCCGGATGCCGCGCTAAGGCGTGAGTTGAGTGATGGCGGTGGCGATCTCCCGGCTGAGGGCCGAGACGTCGCGGCTCATGGCCGCCGCCACGCTCTCGAAGCGATCGTCGGCGAGCGGTGCCCGCAGCCGCGAACGGCGGATGAACAGGACCTCGTGGCCGCGCGTGCGGGTCAGCGTCCAGCGGGCGACCAGTTCGGCCCCATCACCGGCCACGACATCCATCGCCTCGACATCGACGGCGACCTCGTAGTCGACGCCGCCGCCGCGCCGCTCGCCAAAGCCCAGCACCTTGTCGGTACCGAGCAGACGCGACAGGTTCTCGACCAGAATGCGGGCCAGATTCTCGTGGAGAGGCTCGGCCCATAGGTCGAACTCGGCCAGTTCAAGGCGATAGCGATCCTTGCGCGTGACGATCTGCTGGCGGTCGAGATGGGACGGCACATTGACCGGCCCGACCGCGATGGTGACCTCGTCGGCCACCGCCGCCGCGGCTGGCGCCAGGTCGGGGTCGGCAGCCAATAGGTAGTAGCGACTGGGCTGCGTCGGGCCGCCGAGGCAGCCGCCGAGCACGGTCAGACAGAGGACGGAAATGGCGAACGCCCGCATGACCTCTCCTTCTCTTCCTATTTCGGTGACCGGCCGGTCAGCAGCGCGCTGGGGTCGCGTTGCAGGAATTCGGTGAACTGACGGATCGAGCGGGCCGCCGCCGCGATTTCCTGGATGGCCGTCTGGGTTTCGTAGCGGAAGGCGGAATTCTCGGAAACGACGGTATCGAGCGAATTCAGCGCCCGCTCGGCCGCGGCCATGGCCGCCTCGGCCTGTTTCAGGGTCTCGGTGGCGCGCGGCATGACCATGGTGTCTGCCCGGCTCAGAAGATCATTAAGCCGTTGCGAGGCTTGGCTGAGCGACGCCACGGCGGTCTTGATTTCGCCGGAATTGACCAGCCGATCGGCGCCGTCGAGGGTGTGCAGCATTTTCTGGGAAATGGTATCGAGTGGCAGTTTTCGGAGCTTGTCGACCAGTTCGGCGACCGAATTGGTGATCTCCTCAAGGCCGGCCGGCAGGGTCGGGATCTCGAGATAATCGGAATTTCGCCCGACCAGCTTGGCTTGCGTATCGGGGCTCATGTCCAGGTCGACGACCAACTGACCGGTCAGGAAGCTGCCGGTCTTCAAGCGGGCCCGCAGCCCGCGAGAAACGAGCAGCCTGAATCCCTTTCGTCGCTGGTCGGCTGTCAGGGTCGAGCCGCCCGAACCGTCGTCGACCACCGACACCCGATCGAGTTCGATCTCGGCCAGGACCGGCACCAGGAAAGTCGCCGCATCGGGGTCGAACTCCAGGCGGACATCGAGTACCGAGCCGATCTTGATGCCCCGGAATTCGACGGGGGCGCCGATACTGAGGCCGCGCACCGAGGAGTCGAAGTACATGATGAAGCGCTCGGTCTCGGTATAGGCGGTTTTCTGGCCGCTCTCGCGGCTGTCGAACAGGACAAAACGCGTGCCCTCGGCAACCGGTGGAGCGGCCGAGTCGAGGTTGGGCGTATCGAATTCGATGCCGCCGAGGACCAGCGACTGCAGGGTGCCGGTTTCTACCTTGAGTCCTTCCGTCCCCACCGAAAACCGCATGCCGCTGACGTTCCAGAACCGTGTCGTGCGGCGGACCAGTTTGTCGTACGGTGCCAGCACGAAGGCATGGACGAGGACCCGGCTGTTGTCGTCGACCAGTTCGTAGCCGAGGACCTCGCCGACCTCGATTCCCTTGAAATAGAGGGGCGAGCCTCGCGACAGCGAGCCGAGATTGCCCGTCGTCAGAACAAGGTTGGTGCCGGGCGTGTCGGCGGTAATCGGGGACGGCTCTTCGAGGGCGGTAAACGCGCGCTGCGGTTTACCCCCGGCGCCCGGGTCGATCTCGACATAGGCCCCCGAGACCAGAGTCCCCAGGCCTGAAATGTCCTTGATGCCGATTCGCGGCCGAACCACCCAGAATCGCGCCGTGTCGGTCAGCAGGGGCTCGGCCGTGCCGACCATCTCGGCGGTCGCCCGAACCGTCCGCTCCTGCGGGTTCAGCGACACCTTGGAAACCGTTCCGATCACCACGTCCCTGTATTTGACCGGCGTCTTGCCGGGCTCCAGGCCGCTTGCCGTTTCGAAGGTGATGGATATCTCCGGTCCCTTCTCGCTGAGCGTGCGGTAGACCAGCCAGCCGCCGATGACCAGGGCGACGAGGGGTATCGCCCAGACGATCGACAGGCGCCGCCCGGCCTTGACGGCGGCTTCGGGCGGCTGCAGATCTTCCTCACTCATCGGGGGCCTCCGCCCTGTCCCAGATCAGACGCGGGTCGAAACACAGGGCCGCGATCATGGTCAGGATGACCACCGCCGCGAAAGAGGTCGCAGCGAGACCCGCCTCGACGGTTGCCACGGCCCCCAGTTTCACCAGCCCGACCAGGATAGAGATCATGAAAATATCGATCATCGACCAGCGGCCGATGCTCTCGGTGATGCGATAGATCGCGGTGCGATCTCTCGGGCGCCATTTCGACCCTAGCCGAACCGAGATCAGCAGGAAAGCGAGAACGGCGATTTTGATGACCGGAACGAAGATGCTGGCGAAGAAAACCACCGCCGCCACCGGGTACTCGCCGGCCGCGATCAGGTGGAGGACGCCGCTGAGAATGGTGTCGGGCTGACCGCGGCCGAGCATGGTCACGGTCATGATCGGGAAGATGTTGGCCGGCACGTAGAAGGCGAGGGCGGCGATCAGGAAGGCCGCGCTACGGGCTTGGCTGTCGGCCTTGCGTCGGCGGAGGATGGTAGCGCAGCGCGGGCAGCGCGGCGGCCGGCGGTCGCGCAACACCGAGTCGGATATCAGAAGGCCGCAGGAATGGCAGCCGACCAGCCGGGCCCGGACTGCGGTCAGCGGCCGTCCTTCGGCTGCGGCGCTCATCCGCGGGCCTCGATACGACGCCACACCGCCCGCCCGTCGAGCATCCACAGGGCGGCCGCCGTGGTCACGATCAGGGCGCCGAGGCAGTAGAGAGCGATGCCGGGGACGATCTCTGCGAAATTGCTCAGCTTCACGACGGCCACAAAAACGCCCAGCATGTAGACCTCGCTCATTGCCCAGGGACGCAGCAGACCGGCGAGCCGGAAGACCCGCGCCGCCTGCCACGGCACCACCCCCAGCCGTAGCGGCAGCAGCACGTAGATCAGCGACAGCAGGCTGGCCAGGGGAAGAACCACCGAGGTCAGGAACACGAGGACCGCGAGTTCGGGGAAATCGGTGTCCCAGAACGTCGCCGGTCCGGAGAACAGGGTGTTTTGCTGGGTGCGGCCGAACATGCCGAACGACATCAGCGGAAAGGAGCAGGTCAAGGCGAACAGGATGAGACCGGTCACGGCCAGGGCCAGCGCCCAATCGAGGCCGCTGGGCCGCGCCTGGTACAGGGTGGCGCCGCAGCGCGCACACTTCGCCGTGTGGGGAGTATCCAGATCGGGCATGCGGTTGATCAGATCGCATTCGGGACAGGCGATCCAATCGTCGAACCGGGCGGGGGGCCGTCTCGGCATGGGGCATTGCGCTCCGCTGCGGGCCCGTCGGAGATAACAACCGGCCCCAGGTACGTCAAGGGCGGGCGACCCCTCTCACCGGTACGCGTAAGGCGGCGTGCCATGTGAACGCCCGGTCCAGCAGGCGATCCCATGAATCACACGGAAAAAGGGTTTGCGGTACCATTTCCTGAATTCTTCAGGTTAGTCCAGCCGTTTTCCCAGCCGCCCGGCGAGATCCTGGATAAACTGCCACGCGACGCGCCCGGAACGCGAACCGCGCGTGACCGACCATTCGCGGGCTTCGGCGTGAAGCTGTTCCGTCGGAATATCGAGCCCGTAACGGCGCGCGTATCCTTCGATGATGTCGAAGAATGTCGGCTGGTCGCAGACGTGGAAACCCAGCCATAGACCGAAGCGATCCGACAACGAGACCTTTTCCTCGACCGCTTCGGCGGGGTTGATCGCGGTCGATCGTTCGTTTTCGATCATCTGGCGCGACATGAGATGGCGGCGGTTCGAGGTCGCGTAGAAACAGACGTTGTCGGGCCGTCCCTCGATCCCGCCTTCAAGAACGGCCTTGAGGGATTTGTAGGTCGAATCCGACGCCTCGAACGACAAATCGTCGCAAAACAGCAGGCACTGGCGGGATGAACCGCGCAACGTTTGCAGCAAATGGGGCAGGGAGGCGATGTCCTCGCGATGGATTTCGATCAGCGCCAGAATACCCGGGGTCTCCCGGTTGATCTCGGCATGGATGGCCTTGACCAGGGAACTCTTTCCGGTGCCGCGCGCCCCCCACAGCAACGCGTTGTTAGCCGGCAATCCCTCGGCGAAACGCCGGGTGTTCTCCAGCAGAATGTCGCGTTGGCGTTCGATTCCCTTGAGCAGGGAAAGCTCGACCCGGCTGATCTTGTGAATGGCCTCCAGCCGGTCCGGAGCCGAATGCCATACAAAGGCGTCGGCCGTTTCGATATTCGACGTCGCGGCGGGCGGCGGAGACAGGCGTTCCAACGATTCCGCGATCCGCGTAAGGACTGCGACCAATTCGGTTTCCGGCATTCCCGTTTCCCCAAGGTGAAAGAGGCGCGAACCTAGCACACGCCGGGATGGGCGTTCAAACGGGCTTTAAACGGATCAAAGCCTAAAAACCGCAAAATAAAGAAAAATTTTAGGTAAACTTTCAATAAATAAAAAGTATTGACACAAAGTAAAATGTTTACATAATCAACCTATATTGTATTGAATTGCCGTCCATTGTGAATATAAAATTCGGCAAATAAAATAACAAAAAATCGAGCGCATCTGGTTCGTCGTTTCCGGGCGTATTTGAGGCGTGAGGTTGAGATGGTGCGGAGCAAGGAGTTCGGAATTCGGTTCAATACGCGCCTTTCACTTGACGAGGTCGAGGATTGGCTCGCCGATAACTGTGTTGGAGATTGGGACGTGCGGCTATCGGAAATCATCGAGGATTCCCGCGCACGCTTGTGGAAGCGCCTCGAAATTCTGTTTGCCTGTCCCGAAGACCGCGCTCGCTTCCGGGAGCGTTACCTCCCGGACGCCAAAACCGGCACGGTGGGGCCGAAAAATTCGGCCGGGTCGTCGTCGCAAGAGCGCGAGTTCGTGTAACGGCGGGCGCGGATCGGGGGATTTCGCGTCCGTCGTTGCATTTTCCGGTATCCCGGTACGCCGTTCCGGGATACGACTCTTCGAAATAGACCGATCGCGATCGGACTTCGTTCCGGCGATTCGCCGCGACGAAGCGGGAAACATTTGCATGTGGCGCGCGTCTCGCTATAGTCCGGCAAGCTTATAGAATGCGAGGGAGTATCGAATGTTTGTTTCGCCAGCTTACGCGCAAGCGGCAGGCGGTGCGGGGGCCGGTTTCGAAGCCTTTTTGCCGCTGGTCCTGATTTTCGTCGTCTTCTACTTCCTGCTCATCCGTCCGCAGCAGAAAAAAGCGAAGCAGCATCGCGAAATGCTCGGCGCCATTCGCCGCGGCGACAAGATCGTCACCGGTGGCGGGATCGAGGGCACGGTGACCAAGGTCATCGACGACACCGTTCTTCAGGTCGAAATCGCGGACGGCTTCAAGGTTCGTGTTCAGCGGGGCATGGTCGCGGCGGTGCTGTCGCGGACCGAACCGGCGAACACCAACGACCCGAAGACCTCCGGCGCCGGAGCCGGCGAAAAGAAGACTCCGGGCTCGATGCTCAAGAACCTTTTGGGGGGCAAGGGCAAATCCTAACGCCCGGCCGGCGGATACATGATCTATTTCGGAAAATGGAAGCTCGCCATCATCGCGTTGGTGTGTCTGTTCGGGGTGGCTTTCTCCGCGCCGAACTTCGTATCGCGTGATACGGCGGAAGCATTACCCTCCTGGCTGCCGAACCAGCAGGTCAGTCTGGGGCTGGACCTTCAGGGCGGCTCGCACCTGCTGTTGGAAGTCGACATTCAAAAGGTGGTGAAGGAGAGGCTGGAGTCGCTGGTCGACGCCATCCGTGACGAACTTCGTAAGGCGCGAATTCTCTATACCGGACTCGGGACCAGCGGAAACACGGTTTCCGTGACGATCAAGGATCTCGTCCGGCTGGATGAAGCGCGGGAGGCGTTGCGCTCCATCGAGGGCGGCGTGACGATGGAGACCGGTGAAAATGGCCGGTTGACGTTCGCCTTCTCGGAAGCCGCGACGATCGAACTCCGTTCCTCGATCGTGTCGCAGTCGCTTGAAATTATCCGTCGCCGTATCGACGAAACCGGCGTCCGCGAACCGACGATCCAGCGCCAGGGAGAGAACCGCATTCTGGTCCAACTCCCCGGAATCGAGGATCCGGAGCGGATGAAAGACCTGATCGGCAAGACGGCGAAATTGAGCTTCCACCTGGTAGACGATAAGGTCTCGACTGCGGAGGCTCTGGCCGGTCGGACTCCGCCGGGTTCGATGCTGGTGCCGTCGGCCGACGAGGTCGATTCCCAGGGCCGGGCGCGCATGTACCTTGTTGAAAAACGCGCGATGGTCACCGGTGAAATGCTGGTCAACGCCCAGCCGACCGTCGACCAGCGCAGCAATTCCCCGGCCGTGTCGTTCCGTTTCGACGCCGCTGGCGGCAAGCGCTTCGGCGACGTCACTTCCAAGAACGTCGGTCGATTCTTCGCTATCGTGCTCGACAACAAGGTGATCAGCGCACCGGTGATCCGCGAGGCGATTCTGGGCGGAACCGGAATCATTTCCGGCAATTTCACGGTCCAGTCGGCGCAGGATCTGGCGCTATTGCTTCGCGCGGGTGCATTGCCGGCGGAATTGGTCATCCTGGAGGAACGGACGGTAGGCCCGGGCCTGGGCGCCGATTCCATTGCCGCCGGCAAGATCGCCAGTATCATCGGTATGGCGGCAGTCGTCGTCTTCATGGTCATGGCCTACGGCTTGTTTGGAATTTTTGCCAACGTTGCCCTCTTCCTCAACATCCTGTTGATCTTCGCGGCGTTGTCGTCCTTGCAGGCGACTTTGACGCTTCCGGGCATCGCGGGTATCGTCTTGACCATCGGCATGGCTGTCGATGCCAACGTCCTGGTGTTTGAACGCATTCGCGAGGAAACCCGAGGGGGGCGGACGCCGATCTCGGCGATCGATTCGGGCTATTCCCTGGCCATGAAGACGATTATCGATGCCAACGTGACCACGCTGATCGCGGCTGTGCTGTTGTTTTCCTTCGGTTCCGGTCCGGTCCGCGGCTTCGCCGTGACCCTGGCGATCGGTATCGTGACCTCGGTGTTTACGGCGGTGATGGTGACGCGCCTGATGGTGGTGACGTGGCTTCAGCGCACGAAACCCAAGACTTTGACGGTTTAAGGAAGGGAACGCCAAAATGCGATTGAACCTCGTTCCCGTGAATACGAAGATCCCTTTCGTCTCGCTGCGGAAGATCTTCTTCGTGTTTTCCGCGCTCCTGGTCGCGGCGTCCGTCATCCTGGCCGTCACCAAGGGCCTGAGCTACGGCATCGACTTCAAGGGCGGTATCCTGGTCGAGGTCAAAACCGCCGGACCCGCCAAGATCGCCGACATGCGAAACACCCTGTCGAATCTCGGCTTGGGTGAAGTCGCGTTGCAGGAGTTCGGGGCGCCCGACGATGTTCTCATCCGCCTGCAAATGCAGGAAGGTGGGGACGAGGCCCAGCAGGCCGCCGTCGAAACCGTGAAGAAGGCGATGGGCGACACCATTGCCGAATACCGCCGAACCGAATTCGTCGGCCCCAAGGTCAGCGAGGAGCTGTTCTGGGACGGCGTCGCGGCGGTGAGTTTGGCGATTCTGGGAATCCTCGTCTACATCTGGTTCCGATTCGAATGGCAGTTCGGCGTCGGAGCCGTCGTGGCGCTGGTCCACGACGTGGTGACGACGATCGGTATCTTTTCGCTGTTGGGCATGGAGTTCAACCTGTCGACGGTGGCCGCCGTGCTGACGATCGCGGGATATTCGATCAACGACACCGTCGTGGTGTTCGACCGCGTCCGCGAAAACTTGCGTAAATACAAGGTGATGCCGCTTCCGGAACTGTTCAATCAGAGCATCAACGAAACCCTGTCGCGTACCACGATGACCTCGTTCACCACGTTGCTCGCCCTGATAGCCCTGTTCGCTTTCGGCGGCGAAGTGATCCGGGGCTTCAGTTTCGCGATGATCTGGGGCATCGTCGTCGGGACCTATTCCTCGATCGCCATCGCGGTTCCGACGCTGCTGTACATGCGTCTGCCGCGTGGTTCGTCGAACCCATCCAAGGAGGAGGCGACGGCGTCTTCCTGAAGCCGTCGGGAAAACGATCGGCGGATTCGAGTTTTCTTCCGCGCTACCGGCCGGACGCCAAGTGGTTCAAAGCTATGGCGACGGTCGGTTTCGCGTTTCCGGAACGGTTTACCCGGGCTCCGTGATCGTTCTGCCCGAACGGACGGAATCCTGGAATGTCGACGACATTTCGAAGCTGACCCTGGACAGTCTGGCACCGATTCTGGAAGCCGATCAGGCGATCGATGTTCTCTTCGTCGGATGCGGCGCGAAGTTCGTCGACGAACCTGCGGGCCTGAGGGTTGCCTTGAAAGAGCACGGAATTATCCTTGAATGGATGGATACCGGCGCGGCGTGCCGGACGCTGAACGTTCTTGTCATGGACGGCCGGTCGGCCGCGGCGGCTCTGATCGCCGTTCCCTGAATCCGGGGGGCTGGGGGATCAGTTGAGCCGCGAGGCTTCGGGGATTCCGAACTGGTCCGAAATGAGGGCGGCGACGGTTCGGGGGTCGCGGATGCCGATGAATCCGACCGGTGCTTCGATGCTTCGTTCGCCGCTCTCGGTCATCCGGCCGACTTCGCCCTTCGGTGTCAGGCACAATCCCGCGCCGCAACCGCAATGCGGATGGCCGATCGCTTCGCGTTTGATCGAGAAGTAGACATCGCCTTGGTCCGGCCGGCTTGTGAAGACCCGTAGCGGTACGAGACATTCGGCGCCATAGGTTTGAATGCGTGATCCCATAATACGTTCCGCGACGACAAGCCGCCGATTTGTGACCATGTAGGTGGTGGCCCGCGCCCGCAGATACCGGATCACCGGCAGGGCGAACACGCCGAATACGACGGCGATGGCGATCAACACCGTCATTTCCCGCGGGAGGCCGTCCGGCGAGGCCGGATAGATCGCTGTGACCGCCAAGGCGAGGCCTGTTACGGCGAGCGCCACCAGCGTCCACATCGGATTGCCGAATAGAAAGGCGCGGACGACAAGACCCGGCGCCGGTGCAGCATGCCACAACACGCGTTCCCCGGATTCGAGAACGATCGGAAGATCGTGCGAAGGCATTGGATTGGCGGACGTTTCGTTCATGCCTTATTTTAGGATTTGCGCATAGAAAAGGCGAGCCCCGTTGAAAGGGCTCGCCCGCATCGGGATAGCAACGCGCGGTCAGGCCTTGGACAGATTCTCGGCCACGTAATCCCAGTTGACGAGATGATCCAGGAAAACCTGGACGTAGTCGGGGCGCCGGTTCTGGTAGTCGAGATAATAGGCGTGTTCCCAAACGTCGACCGTCAACAGCGCCTTCTGGCCGTGCGCCACCGGGGTGTCGGCGTTCGCCGTCTTAACGATCGACAGTTTGCCTTTGTCCACGGCCAGCCACGCCCATCCGCTTCCGAACTGGGTGACGGCGGCGTTCTTGAATTCTTCCTTGAACTTGTCGAACGATCCGAACGCCGAATCGATGGCCGACGCGACCTGGCCGGTCGGCGCGCCGCCGCCGCCGGGCTTCATGCAGTGCCAGTAGAAGGTGTGGTTCCATACTTGGGCGGCGTTGTTGAAGACGCCGGCCTTGGATGCGTCGCCTGCGACCGACGTGATCACGCTTTCCAACGATTGACCGGCCAGGGGCGAGTCCTTGGTCAGGTTGTTCAGATTCACGACATAGGCGTTGTGGTGCTTGCCGTGATGGAAATCGAGCGTGTTGGCCGTGATGTGCGGTTCAAGGGCGCTCTTCGCATAGGGAAGTGCGGGAAGTTCAAATGCCATGGTGATCACCTTGCCTTTTCCGTTTTGGTTTAGGAATTGAGTCTATTTCTTAAAGAAGCCAACCCTGACATATGAATGTGACGCCGGGATTTAAAGTCCGTCGGCACCGCTTTCTGGATATGGCGTTCCGGGGTTGCGTCGCGTACCGCTGGGGCCCAAATTTAGGGACGTGTCCAACCCGGCGATTCCGACTCATGGCTGACCTGAATTATTGCGAGACCGAGGCGCGACGTCTCGACAAGGACCGATTCTTGTGCGCCTTGTTCGCGCCGGGCGAGAAGCGTGCGGCGCTGTGCGCGCTGTGGGTCTTCAACCAGGAGGTGGCCCGGATTCCCGATCGGGTCGACGAGACGCTGTTCGGCCGGATCCGCCTGCAATGGTGGCGGGATTCCGTCGTTTCGAGTGACGGCGGTTCGTCGATGGCGGGGAATCCCGTATTGGAATCCCTTCAAGATTCCGTCACGCGATACGGTTTGCCGGTGGCGGAAATCGAACGCTATTTCGACGCGCGGGAACGGGATCTGGAAAACTGGCGCCCGAGCGATTTGGATGCCTTGGAGGACTTTTGCGCCGAGACTTCCGGCGTTCTCGGCGGATTGGCCGCAAGGATCCTCGACCCGGACTCCGCATCGCCGGTCGCGGTCGCCCAGCGGGTTGGGACGGCTTGGGCGCTCTTGGGGATCGCGCGTTCGACCCGCTTTCACGCGCGTGCGGGACGGTGCTATTTTCCGCAGGATCTTTGCCGCCGCTTCGCGGTCGACGAAGACCGCGACGGCCTTCCGCGTCCCGGCGAACCGCTGTCGGCGGTGATCAAGGTGATCGTCGAACGCGCCGCAACGTTGCTGGCCGACGCCCGGAAAGCGCGCAGTCAGGTGAGCCGGGCATCCTTGGTGGCGGTTCTGCCGGCCGTGCTGGCGGACGGCTACGGCCGCCGGCTTCGGCGTGCGGGCTACGATCCCTTTGTCGCTGCGGCGCTCGAAAGCCCGGATTTCGGGACGCTGGTCCGGCTCCGGATACGGGCGACGATCGGACGATACTGATACGACGCGATAGGATGAAATACCTTGTTTACCCGTTTAAACTCGACCAAGGAAGGAGGTTATCATGGCAAGTGAAACGCTACATGCACCGCGCGAACGGCTGACCAAGAAAACCCTGGAACTCCACATGGCGATCGCGTCCCTGATGGAAGAACTGGAGGCGGTCGACTGGTACCAGCAGCGCGCCGATGACTGCGACGACGAATCACTGAAGAAGATCCTTCTTCACAACGCGCACGAGGAAATGGAACACGCGTCCATGCTGATCGAATGGATTCGGCGCAACAGCCCCGAATTCGATCACGAACTCAAGGACAACCTGTTCAAGGACGGGCCGATCACCGGGCAACACGGCTGATCGGGCGATTCCATCGGAACGCGAATCTAATCCATCAGCATCAGGTCGAACGGCGACAGCAGGGGAAATATCTCCCTGTCGTCGTTTGCCCCGATGACGACGGCGCCGTGCTTCAGGTCGGCAAATCCTCCCCGCGTGTCGTCGAATTCGAGAACGCGCAACTCCGTCGTCTCGCCGCGTCCGTTTTCGCTGAGCCAAGCGCGGACCCGGCTGCGTTTCGCCGGCTGTTCCAGTAGGCGGAGGGACCGTTCCCAGGCGTCTGTCGGCGGGCCGTATGCTGTTGTGTAGTGGCGAACCAAGGCATCGAACGAATCACTGGGAAACAGGGTCTGGATGTGCGACGCCGTCCCGCCGTCATAGCGCACGATGGCCTTGATCCCCCGATACAGGACGCTTGAAACCGTCATCTTCCCGGAAAGTGCGGCAGGCCAGGATACGGATTCCACGCAGAACGCGATCCGGGCATGCTGTTTGAAGATACAGTCCGCTGGTTTGTCCGCATTGGGATCGGCGGGCAGGTCGCGTACGGCGCCCAGGCGCAAATCACGGCCGATCGTCAGGTCGGTACCTTTCAAAGGCGGGCGTGATTGCCGCGACGCGCGATCCTGCGTGTCGTCGGCTGGCGGCGCCGACAGTTTTTCCTCTTCGACAGCGGGCGGCGGTGGCGGCGCATTGACGATGGGCGTGTCGGTCAAGATCGACGGCGTGAAGGGCGGCGGCGCTGACGCCTGGAAGATGTCGGACACTGGATTTGCCGGATCGAACGGATCGGCCTGCCGCCTTCGCCGGTCGGCACGGAAGGGGTCGGGCGCGTCCGGACGATCGTACAGGAACTTCGCGATCGCCGAATGCCCCAGATTGATCGCCAATTCCAGGGCGGTGACGCCGTCCTTGTTTTCGGCGGTCAGGTTGGCGCCGGCATCGATTGCCGCCTTGACGCGTTCCACGTTTCCCGCGCGCACGGCAGCGAACAATTGGGCATCGGTGACGTTCATCGCCTCCGCACCCCAGGCGGAACCGATGATCGCCATCAGGCCGACCGCCGAGGACAACAGGGCCGAAAAAATCCGGGCACGCAGCCGTCGTTTCGGCTGCGTCGGCGTTTCTGGCTGAGAAATGAACCGAAAAGCGTTCATCTTTCCACGGTTGTCGCGTTTCGATGGAAGGGCCGGTCCCTATCTTGGGGTAAACCGCCTGACCCCCGCAACCCGGATTGTCGCCGATTGGCTAGGCGAAAATACAAATCGTTGGATGATTTCACCGGACCCGGTCGCTATGATTATTAAAAATCCGATTATTGAGAATCGTTGGGATCGAGAGTGGAGGGCTATCGGATGGAGTATCGAAAGCTGGGCCGTAGTGGCCTGAGCGTTTCGTCGTTGTGTTTGGGAACCATGATGTTCGGTGCCCGCACGGACGAGGCGGAAGCCGGCCGCATCATCGACTTGGCGCGGGCGGGCGGCGTCAACTTCATCGATACCGCGGATGTCTATGCGAACGGGGAGTCCGAACGCATTGTCGGCCGCCGGATCCGCAACGACCGCGATCGCTGGATCCTGGCGACCAAGGGCGGCAACGCCATGGGAAACCGGCCGAACCAAGTGGGCAACGGCCGCAAGTGGCTGTCCGAGGCAGTGGATGCGTCCCTGGAACGGCTTGGGACCGACTATGTCGATCTCTACTATCTCCATCGCGACGATCTCGTGACGCCGCTCGAGGAAACCATCGGCCTGCTGGGCGATCTCATCTCTGTCGGCAAGATCCGCTATTGGGGATTCAGCAACTTCGAAGCGTGGCGGATCGCCGAAATGATCGCGATCTGCGGAAAACTCCGGGTTCCGCGGCCGGTGGCCTGCCAACCCTACTATCACGCCCTGCACCGGCGACCGGAAATGGAAACGCTGCCCGCCTGCGCCTTTTACGGTATCGGGGTCGCCCCCTACAGCCCCTTGGCACGGGGCGTTCTGACCGGCAAGTACCAGCCCGGCGTGGAACCGGGTGAGGGCAGCCGAGCGGGAGTTCGCGATACGCGAATGATGGAAACCGAATGGCGGCCGGAGTCGCTCGAAATTGCGCAGAAGATCAAAACGCACGCCGAATCGCGCGGAATGTCGCCGATCGATTACGCCGTCCTATGGGTGCTGAACCATTCCGCGGTCGGTTCGGTGATCGCCGGTCCCCGGACTCTGGAACAGTGGCAGGCCTACCTGAGTGCGCTGGACCACGACTTCGATGCCGAGGACGAAGCCTTCCTGGATGCGCTGGTACCGGCGGGCCACGCGTCGACCCACGGGTATTTCGATCCCAAGTCTCCGCCGCTGGGGCGGGTCGTTCGCACCGCGGGAACAGGTTCGGATCAGGGAGCGCACGCATGATTTACCAATATCTTGGAAAATCGGGACTTAAGGTTTCGCGGGTGTGCCTCGGCACCATGCTGTTCGGTGGCCGGACGGACGAGGCGACGGCGCACCGGATCATCGGCCGCGCCCGTGACGTCGGCGCCAACTTCCTCGACACGGCGGACGTCTACGTCAACGGCATGTCGGAGGAAATCGTCGGCCGCGCGATCGCGGGGGACCGCGACAACTGGGTCCTGGCCACCAAGTTCGGCAACCAGATCGGGACCGATCCGAACACGCGCGGTTTGGGGCGTGGCTGGATGGAACGGGCAATCGAGGCCAGCCTGAAACGCCTGGGCACCGATTATGTCGACATTTATTACCTCCACCACGATTTCGCCGACACGCCGGTGGAGGAAACGGTCGCCGGCATGGGGGCGCTGATCCGGTCCGGCAAGATCCGCTATTGGGGCATCAGCAACTACCGGGGGTGGCGCATCGGCGAGGTCGTCCGTGTCGCCGATGCCCTGGGGGTGCCGCGTCCGATCGTCAGCCAGCCCTACTATAATCTGCTTATCCGCATGCCGGAATGGGACCAGCTTCGCGCCTGCGTCCACTTCGGTATCGGGGTCGTTCCCTACAGCCCGATTGCGCGCGGCGTCCTCAGCGGCAAGTACCGGACCAACCAGCCACCGCCGGAGGATTCCCGGGTCGCGGCCCAGGACACCCGGATGATGGAAACCGAATGGCGTCCGGAATCGGTGGCCATTGCCGAAAAGGTCGCGGAACGGGCGCTTGCGCGGGGAATGACGACGGCCCAGTACGCGTTTCTTTGGGTGCTCAATCACGCCGGAATTCCGGCC
This sequence comes from Rhodospirillales bacterium, assembly GCA_963675465.2. Taxonomy (GTDB): domain Bacteria; phylum Pseudomonadota; class Alphaproteobacteria; order Rhodospirillales; family Shumkoniaceae; genus JAHDSF01. The sequence goes on along the minus strand of CAXXVY010000016.1, from coordinate 572,209 downwards.
GCGGTCGCGGGCCCCCGCACCGAGGCGCAGTGGGAGGAATACCTCGGCGCCCTCGATCACGCCTTCACGGCCGAGGACGAGGCCTTCGTCTCGTCCCTGGTGCCCGCCGGAGACGCGTCGACCCCCGGCTACACGGATCCGCGACACCCGGTCGAGGGACGCTCGGTCCGGACGGATACCAAAGCCGCCTAGAACCGCGTGGCGGGGGGAAACCCCGGTAACGAGGATCCGCGCGGCCGGTGATTGAAGACTCGAAAGGGCGGGGGCTGTCCCTGCCCGAAAACTGGGGTGACGCGGTTGAAGCCGATCCACGTGTTGATGGCGCTGTTCGTGCCGCTGGTCTGGGCGTTGGGATTCACCGGCGCGAAGGCGGCGATGGGGCAGTTTCCGCCGATCCTGCTGATGGCGTTCCGCTTCATGATCGCGGCGCTGGTCATGGTGTGGTTCGTGCGCCCGCCGTGGCCCCTGATGCGCCGCATCTTCGTCATCACGGTGATCAGCGCCACCGTTCCGTACAGCACGATCTTCACCGGGCTGTCGCACCTGGATGTCTCGACCGCGATGCTGGTGGTCCAGGCCCAGGTGCCGTTGATGTTCCTCATCGCCGTCGTCGCGCTCGGCGAAAAGATGACCTGGAAGAAGTTCGTCGGCATCGTGATCGCCTTCGGCGGCATCGTGATGATCGCCGGTCAGCCGCAACTGCGTTCCGGCCTTGGGTGGATCTTCGTCGTCATCGCCGGCGGCGCGGTGTGGGCGACGGGGCAGGTGATGATCCGCTTGATCGGCCCGCTGATCGACGGCCAAACGCTGATCGCCTGGGTTTCCGTCTTCACCGTGCCGCAACTGCTGGTCTCGTCGGCGATCTTCGAAAGCGGGCAGTGGGACGCCATCGTTTCCGCCGACTGGCGAAGCTGGGCACTGATCCTCTACATGGGCCTGGTGATGACCGCGGCCGGCTACACCGTGTGGTACAGCCTGCTGGCGCGGGTGGAGGTGACCCTGGCGGCGCCCTTCCTGCTTCTCCAGCCGGTGGTCGCGGTGACGGCCGCCATCCTGTTCCTGAACGAAGAACCGTCTTGGATCACGCTCATCGGCGGCGTCGTGGTGATCGCCGGTATCGCGATCATCACGGTGGATAGACCACGGAGAAAGTGCATCCCCCTCGCGGGAACGGAGCCTGCCGTCCATCCGTGATCGACGTCACTGGGCGGCGGCTCCGAAAAGCCTATAGTTGCAAAACCTGATTCCCTCGCCGCACGGAAGGATGCGCGGTGGCACGCATGCGCCGACGTCTATACTATTGGCTTCTCACAATTTTCCTGTCGCTCACGGTCGCGGTGCTGGCCTCATTTTTTCGGGCGGACGTGGCTTCGCGCCTCAATCGTGGCGCGGAGCGGACGATGGTTCACGGCCTGTGTGTGACCCTTCAATTCGATACCGGACGGGCCAAGCGGGATTTGGCGGAATCCTATGTCGCAGAGGTACGCAACCGATTGCGGCGGAGCCGCATATTGTACACGGGTTTGAGGGCCTCAGAAAAAGGCGTCGAGGTGGCAATCAAGTCCGATCACGATCTGGACGAAGCCACGCGGCTCCTGGAAGGCTTGAATTACCCGGTTCCCGGCGCTCGCGGCGACAGCTTGCGCATTGTCCGTGACGGGCGGCACTTCGTGCTGGTTCCGACCCAGCCGGCGATCGACGATCGCCTCAATGCAGCGACTCTCTCGGCCAAAGAACGTTGGGCGAGTATGTGGAAGCGACCGGGAAGATCATTTGAGGTCACGATTTTCCCGTACGTTCCGGGAAGACTGGGACTTCGGATCGAAGGAGCCGAGAGGTTTGAACAGGAAAAAGCGCGGCGAAAAAGAACCATTTATTCTTGGGTCCATTTAAATATCGCACTAATGCCGCCGCCGCTCGAGCCGGTCAGTCCCGACACCCCGGCTCCTCCCGGCGACAAAGTTGTCCGGGACTGGAAAGATCGACTTAAGAATTATCTCGTTTCCAAGCGTGGAGTTCTATCCGGCGAAAGTTTGGTAAACGTAACGCCGGTTCGAATGCCGGATGGGGCGCCTGTGATTCGGGTGCAGTTTGATGCCCGCGGGGCCCACCGGCTAATGGCGCTGACAGGCGACAATGTCGGAAGTGGTCTCGCTTTCATGTTGGACGACTGGCTGTTGGGGATTTACGAAATCCACCATATGATCGCAAATGGCGTTCTGAATTTACCGGTAAATGCGGCTGAAGACGATCTCGATACCCTGGTCGGAATGATACGGGGAACAATGGCATGCTGCTACGAACCGATCGTCATCGAAGAGAGGCCTTGTTCCTGGCCGTCTACCGATTGAGCTGTAAGGCCGTTCGGCCCGTTCACGGCTTGCCGCCGACGCACTCGAGCCGGGGGCCGAGTTGGTGCATGCGTTTTTCCAGGGTTCGTGCCCGCTCGCGGATGTAGGCGGTCGGTTTGGCGGGCGACCATTCGCGGGGATTGGGCAAAACGGCGGCCATCAGCGCGGCCTGGCGGCGGCTGAGTTCGTTCGCCGGAACGCCGAAGTAATGCTCGGCGGCGGCTTCGGCGCCGTAGATGCCGGGGCCCCATTCGGCGATGTTGAGGTAGACTTCGGCGATCCGCCGTTTCGGCCACAGCAGTTCCATCCAGCCGGTGACGTAGGCTTCCAGGCCTTTGCGCACCAGATTACGTCCCGGCCACAGGAACAGGTTCTTTCCGGTCTGCATCGACAGGGTGGAAGCGCCCCGGGTGGGCTTGCCGTCGCTCCAATCCGCGTAGGCGGCCTGGATCGAATCGACGTCGAAGCCGAAGTGTTCGCAGAACAGGTTGTCCTCGCCCGCGATCACCGCCGCCCGCAGGCGGGGGGAGATTTCGGCCAGTTCCGTCCAGTCGCGGCTCAACCCTTCGCCCTCGAACAGGCGGATGATCATCAACGGCGTGATCGGCGGTGGCACGACGCGGAAGACGATCAGTCCGACGGGCGGGATCGCGGCCAGCGCCACGACGACCGCGATTAACGCCGTGCGCAGTCGGTGCTTCAGGGTTTTGGTCGTGTTCCGGTTTTTCGGCGGCATTCGTTCCGGCCTCGCATCCCGACTGATGTGAGGTGCGCGGGATGACGCGGCAAGGCAAAAAGGTACACTGTCGCGTGCGGATCAGGCTTCGATGAGGGCTTCCGGCGTTGCTTCGGGTTCGCCTTCGTACAACACGACCCGATTCCGCCCGCCGGTCTTGGCGCGATAGAGCGACTGATCGGCCCGTTCCAGGGATTCCTCCAAGCTGGGTTCCCGGGGGCGCCATTCCGCGACACCGATGCTGATGGTGAAACCGAATTCCCGTCCGGCCCAGGATACCGCCATGGCGGCGATCGCGCGGCGGATCCGCTCGCCCAGGACCATGGCGCCCTTGCTCGCGGTCTCGGGCAGCAGCACGCAAAACTCCTCGCCGCCGAAACGCCCGAGCACGTCCGAGGAGCGAAGCTGGTTCTTCACCGTCTCGACGGTTTTGCGGAGCGCCTCGTCGCCGCCGGCGTGACCGTAAGTGTCGTTGATCTTCTTGAAGTGATCGATGTCCAAGGTCAGAACCGACAGTGGATGGCCGTTGCGCCGCGTGCGTTCGGACTCCATTTCCGCCACGGCCATGAAATGGCGGCGGTTGAACGCGCCGGTGAGCGGGTCGGTCGCGGCGAGCTTGCGGAGCTGTTCCTCCATCTTCTTCTGATGGGTGATGTCGACGATGACACCGTTGAAGATGGTTTCGTCGTCGTTGACCGCGATGGGTTTTGAGACGCCCCGGCACCATTTTTCGGCGCCCTCCGTCGTTACGACGCGGCCCTCGAACGACCACTCGGTCTGATTTTCGAAGGCTTCCCGGATGGTCTCGATGAAACGGTCGCGGTCTTCCGGGTGGAGCGTGAGAGCTTCCCAGTCCCGTTGCAGATCGTCGGGGCTGACGCCGTAAAACTCCTCGCAGCGCGGGCTGACGTAAAGATAGCCGCGCTGGCCGTCGCGCCGCTCCACCATCTGGAAGATGACGCCTGGCACGTTGGCGGCCATGGCGCGGAACTTTTCCTCGCTGGCGCTGAGTTCGCTTTTCGCCGCGATCAGTTCGACGATGGTCTTTTCAAGATCCGCCTTTTTGCGTTCGAGGTCACTCAAGGCCTCGCGTACCCGCCGTTCGAGAGGTCGGAAAATGAGCACGGCTTCGATCAGCAGCGTCAGCAGCGCCATAACCCAAAGCGCGGTTTCCAGGTTCTGGATTTCCCGTATGGCCTCGTGCCCGAACGCCTCGTATTCGTCCACGGTGGAATCGAACAGCGTCTTGATGACGTGGGGGCCGTACTGGAGGACAAAAACATAGGCGGAAGAATTGGTTTTCAGGCCGCCGAAGGGGGTGTCGTAGATGGTCCGGGCTCGTTCCAGATAGCGCTTTACCGCCGAATCCAATCCTGCCGCGCTGTCGAAATAGATGGTTTCCAGCATCGGGGTCATGATCCGGGGAATATTCTGCTCCGCGTCGCCTTCCAGCAGGAGGCGGTGCGATCGTTCCAACTGAAAGATGACGCGGCCCAACTGGGAACGGGCGATCTCGTATTCGTCTTCGTCCGCCGCCGTCGCCATGCTGACCGCGAAAAGGGCGATGCGGTCGGCGTTACCCCTTTGGTGGCCGGCGATATTGACGAGCTTGGAAAAAAATTCCTGGCGGGCAACGACGGTCTGCAGGGTCACCCAGGACGAGGTGACCAGCAGCGCGATGATGCTCAGTCCGATGATGTAGCGAAAGCGTAGGCTCCTGACCGCCCTGGATTCGCCCATGACCTCTCTCCGCCACGCGTCGGTTTTGACCCGACGCGTCTCCCAATCCCCAAAAAGACTATTCGCGGATAATAACCCTTTAGGCAGGTCAAGGAAACTTGGAACAACCCGTTTGGATTGCTTTCAATGAAGTGTCACAACTACATCATGTAAATTTCGTAAAACCGTCATATCAGTCAACCCAGGCCGTTCGACGTTGAAAATCGTGCAACGATCAGTGCCCCGCCGCGACCGTCGCCGACGACTCCGTCCGTCAGACCCAATCCTCGATATCCGCCAGGGCCCGTCGCGATAGCGCCTGTTTTCGCTCCTTGCCCTTGAGGGGACGGCCGCGTTCGTTGCGGGCGTCGATGGGGGGGAAGAGTCCGAAGTTGACGTTCATCGGCTGGAACGTCTCGGCGTCCGCGCCACCGGTGATGTGGTTGAGAATCGCCCCCAGGGCCGTTGTGTCGGGAGGCGGCGAGATCGCCTGTCCCAGGCGTTCGGCGGCGGCGAATCGTCCGGCGATCAGGCCGACGGCGGCGCTTTCGACGTAGCCTTCGCACCCGGTGATCTGTCCGGCGAAACGCAGGCGCGGTTCCGCCTTCAAGCGCAGCGCCGCATCGAGGACGCGGGGGCTGTTGAGGAAGGTGTTGCGGTGAAGCCCGCCGAGGCGCGCGAATTCGGCGCTTTTCAGGCCGGGAATCGAGCGGAAGACGCGGACTTGATCGCCATGGCGCAGCTTGGTCTGGAATCCGACCATGTTGTAGAGCGTGCCGAGCGCGTTGTCCTGCCGCAGTTGGACGATGGCGTACGGCTTGACCGTCGGGTCGTGCGGATTCGTCAGCCCGACCGGCTTCATCGGGCCGTGGGCCAGGGTTTCGCGTCCGCGTTCGGCCATGACCTCGATCGGCAGGCAGCCGTCGAAATAGGGCGTGTTCGTTTCCCACTCGTGGAAGGAAATCTTGTCGCCGTCGAGAAGGGCGTCGATGAACGCCTGGTACTGGTCGCGGTTCATCGGGCAGTTGATGTAATCGGCGCCGTCGCCCTTGTCGTAGCGGGACTGGAACCACGCCTTGCCGAAGTCGATCGATTCCTTGTGCACGATGGGCGCGATGGCATCGAAAAAGGCGAGCGCATCCTCGCCGGTCAGCGCCCGGATCGCCTCGGCCAATGGCGGCGCGGTCAGCGGTCCGGTCGCGACGATCACCGAATCCCATGCCGGGTCGGGTAGGCCGGAAATTTCCTCGCGGACGACGGTGATGTCGGGATGGTCCTCCAACGCCTGCTGCACCGCGTGTCCGAAGGCTTCGCGGTCCACGGCCAGCGCCCCGCCCGCCGGAACGGCATGGCGGTCGGCGGCTTCCAGGATCAACGATCCGCACCGCCGCATTTCCGCGTGCAACAGTCCGACGGCGTTGTTTTCGGCATCGTCGGAGCGGAAGGAGTTGGAACAGACCAGTTCGGCGAGAACGCCGGTCTCGTGGGCTTCCGTCCGGCGAACCGGGCGCATCTCGTGTATGACCACGGACACACCGCGACGGGCCAACTGCCAGGCGGCCTCGCATCCTGCAAGACCGCCGCCGACGATATGAACGGGAAAGCGTTTTTCTGTCATCATGGCGCCACACATAGGCGGAACCGAAAGCGGTGGCAACCGCGTTGACGGCCCGGTTTCAAGGGGAAAGGGGAAAACCCCGTCGATCCGCATGATTCGTCAACCGATGGTTCATCATCCGGCGGTAGGATCGACGGCAGACCGCGCCAGCCGACGCAAGTTTTCGACGGATCTGGTCGCGGCGCACGGAAACGGGGGCAAAGGCATGGCGAGAAACGACTTCCGCGACAATGAAGAACTCTGGAAAAAGATCTCCCAGAAGGAACTCGACGTCATTCTCGACAAGCACGAGGTTTATCTGTCGGGGAAGCAGGGAGGGCTGCGGGCAAATTTGACGCTCCATGACCTTTCCTACCTGGACCTGTCCGGCCGCAATCTTTCGGAAGCCAACTTCACCGGCGCCAAACTGGCCAATGCGGTTTTGACGGGGTCCAAGCTGGAAGCCGCCAATCTTTTCGCGGCCGATCTTCGAAATGCGGATCTGTCGCGCGTCGATGCCTTCCGGGCGGATTTTCGCGGCTCCTGCCTCCGGGGAACCAACCTGACCCGCGCCCGGTTGATCGAGGTGGATCTGCGCGAAGGCGTGCTTATGAAATCGTTCAAGCGCGGTGAACTGGTGCCGATGTCTTACGAAGAGGTCTCGGCATCGCTCGAAAAGGCGGTCGTGCATTCGGCGGATCTGTCTCGCGCCAAGATTTCCGATGCCTTCGTGGTGCAGACCGATCTTACGGACTGCGTCCTGCGCGGTACGAAATTCAATCGGGCCGATCTCAGTCTCGCCAACTTCACCGGTTGCGACCTCGAAGGCGCCGATTTTACGGAAGCCAAACTGAAGGGCGCGATCTTCCACGGCGCCATCTTTACCCGCACGATTCTTGATCATGCCGATCTGACGGGGGCGGACTTGATCGGGGCGGTTTTCGATTCGGTCGATTTTTCAAAGGTGGATCTCGCCGATGCCAAAATGGTGCGCAGTCTGGCTCGGCTCGACAGAACCCTGCGGCAGATCGTGGGCGAGCACGCCCGATGGGTGGCTTCCAACGGCAAACAGGGCACGCGCGCCGACCTCTCGAAAGTCGATCTTTCGGGGCAGGATCTTTCCGGCGTCAATCTGGCGGCGGCGGACCTGTCCTTCGCGGTCCTGTACAAGGCCAACCTCGCGCGGGCCGAACTGTTGATGGCGGATCTGACCTGCGCCGACCTGCGCGACGCCGATCTCAGCCGGACCGACCTGCGCGGCGCCAAGCTTTCTCGCGCCGTCATGATCAACACCTCGCTTGTCGGCGCCCGTCTCAGTGAGGTTACCATCAGTACTCTGGCCGACGCGGGGGCGATTTGGCGGACCAACCTGGAAAACGCCCGCATGATCCGGGCCCAGGCCGGCGGCGCGGTTTTCACCAATGCGGATCTGGAAGCGGCCGATCTGACGGGAGCGGACCTTCGGGACGCATCCCTTGCCGGGGCGATACTGGTCGACGCCGATTTTACCGGAGCCGACCTTCGCGGGACCAATCTGGATCGCGCCGACACGCGGGGCGCCAAGGGTATCCGATTCGATTGACAATAGGGGTCGGATACTCTTACCTCACATCGCGACGGGACGGAGACACCCGCCGCCGTCGTGGAATGGCCAACAAAACGAACAGGGAAAAGAGACCGTGGACGAAGAAACCCAGACAATATTCACCCTGGTCCTGGCGGTCCTGGCCGTCCTGGCTTTTCGCTTCCTGCCTCGGATTATGGCTGGCGTTCCTTTCCTCGATGCCGGCGAGGTCAAGAGGAAGCTGGATTCCGGAGAGGTGGAAGTCGTTGTCGATGTGCGGACGCCGAATGAATACGGCATGAAGGATGGCCACATTCCGGGAGCTGTTAATCTGCCGTTTGGCGACATCGCCATACGCCTGAAATCCCTCGGCGAGGACTTGGCGCCGTTCAAGGAACTGCCGGTGATTGTGACCTGCGCTTCGGAACAACGGGCATCCCATGCCGTACGCGCGTTGAAAAAAGCCGGATTCACCAAGCTTTCGGTGCTCAAGGGTGGCATGCGGGCGTGGAAGCGGGCGGGGCTGCCTCTCGAAAAGGGCATTCCCGAGACCTTCGTTGCCGACGATATCGAATCCGATGGCAACGAAGAGACGAAAGGCGTTCAAGATTCGGATGTTGTCGCGGGGGCATCGGAAACGACGGAACCCGAATCAACCACCGTCGTTGAAAGCGACCGGGACACGCCGTCGTCCGAATCGCTTTCCGAAGTCGAGCCGGAACCGAAGCGCGAAGCCGAATCCGGAGCGGAATCGGCATCACAGGCGGAAGCCGAATCGGTCGCGGAACCGGGAGAGGACACGGAGCGCCAATCGAAGGCATGACGCTTTCATCCGACAGCGGTGTCGGCGGAGTGTTGGATCGAGGAGGGGACGAGCGATGAAATCCGCCGCTGCGGTGCTTTCCACGTTGGCTTGCCTATTCGTGCTGGGGTGCGAGAGCACGCCCGAGGAAGCGGTGGAAGCTCCGGTCGCGGCGGAGATTCCGGAATATCCCTATCCCTCCTACGAGATCGGCATCGTTGCGGATTCGGAGTTTCCCGAAGCGTCGCAGACCTTTAATCCCCCATTTGCTTCGCAACTGCCGTCGATGCCCGAGGAAATCGTCGTTTCCGAGCCGCCGGGACTGAACGCGCCGGAATTGGCTGCCGCGGAAGAGCCTGTCGAAACGCCGCGGTCGGTTTCGCCGCAATCGGTGGTTCCGATTGTTCCGAATACAGATCCGAAAGTGGCGGAGCCGGCCCCGGAACCCGCGCCGGAAGCGGAGGAGGAATCCGAGTCCGAACCTGCCGCCAAACCGGCGCGGCCGATGGCCGAGGCCATGGTGGCGATCACCGCGCGGAACTATCCGCAGGCGTTGGAAATCCTGATGGAGAACGCCAATGCGGAAAATCCGGCCGCCCAGGAATATGTGGGTGAATTCTACGCTCGGGGATTCGGTGTCGCCAAGGATTCCTCCCGGGCATGCAGTTGGTACCAGCGGGCGGCGTTACTGGGGAACCAAGTCGCGAAATCCAAGCTCGCCCGCTGTTTCCTGACCGCCGACGGGCGCTACAAGGACATCGACAAGGCCGTCGAGTTGCTTACCGAAGCGGCGGATGCCGCCGGCGCCCGGGCGATCTGCATGCTCGGACGAATGTATATGGACGGCGCGGTGCTGGAGGCCGATCCGGCGCGGGGCGTTTCCATGTGCCAAATGGCGGCGGAACTCGGCGATGTTGTGGCGCAGGTCGTGATGGGGGATGTCTACAAGGGGGGCGATTTCGTCACCCCGGATCTGTCGGCGTCCCGCGCATGGTACGAACGCGCGGCGAGCCGAAACGACGCCGAGGCGTTCCACCGGCTTGGCGAATTGTACCGGGAGGGCGACGGCGTGCCCAAGGACGCGGAAAAGGCGGTGGAACTGTTTATCCGGGCGGCGGATCAGGGCCACGAACTGGCGACGTTCGATGCCGCTGCGGTGTGCTTTGAACTCATCGGTCTGGGGAACAAGAAACGTAGCGCCGATGGCCGGTTCGAAGTCAACGTGCCCTACATCGAAAAGGCGTACCAGTGGTCGAAAATCGCGGACCGCTACGATTACGATTTTCGCCGCAAGAATTTGATGTGGCGGATCCACGACCTGACCCGGTCCTTTCTTTTCCAGGCTTCGCCATCTTCCGTCGGCGTCATCGATCGGTTGGTCGATGACTGGAAACCGGAATTTCGGTTGAACTGACGACGCGATCGCGGTCCCCGGTATGCCGCAGCGTTCAAGTTCCGGATTAAATCTTAAATCTCAACATATCGGCGTATTTGACTAATATTAAAAATTAATAGAGGCCCTGTCGTGCGTGAAAAGCTTCGCGCGCGGTATGATCGGCGCGCGATCGTATTAGGATCATTTTCCCTGGCAGAGAGGCTGTTCCTCTGATTAGAAAAAATTTTCTATTTTGTTTTATAATTGATATTTATTTTTAACCTCCTACAATCGTCGCCATGGGTCGCCAAGGTCCCCAATCAACAGTTGGAGGAGATATCGATGGAATCGCGTAACTCGAGATTAGCCGCCTTCGCGTTCGCCGCCGTATGCATGGGCGCGGCATACCAGGCCACGGCGGCCGACTACGTCATGAAGATCGCCACCGGCACGCCCGCGGATCCGATGGCCATGCCGGCATCGGCGGCGTTGGCGATTTTCGAGGACAAGGCCGAGTTGTATACGGGCGGACGGGTCGACGTTCAGATTTTTCCCGACGGACAATTGGGCGATCAGCTTTCGGGATTGCAGCAGGTCAAGTCCGGCGAAATCCAGGGCAGCGAATTGGCCATGGGCGTTATGGCCAACCTGTTCCCCAAAATCACGTTTACCGATTTGCCCTACGTTATGCCCGATATGAAGGTGGCGCAGGAATTATATAAGCGCAACAATCCTTTCATGAAGAAAGTTCTGAAGGAACTTCAGGACAAGACCGGCGTCGGCATCCTCTTCTTCTCGCCCCAGGCGTATCGTCATTTGACGAACAACAAGAAGCCGGTGACGTCGCTGGCGGATCTGAAGGGGCTCAAGGTTCGGACGATGCAGGTGAAGCCGCACATTCTGATGTTCAACGCGGCCGGTGCCCAGGCGACGCCGATTCCGTGGCTTGAAGTCTACACCAGCCTTCAGACGGGCGTGGTCGACGGTCAGGAAAATCCCCTGGCGACGATTCGTGCCATGAATTTCCAAGAAGTGCAGAAATACATCACCTTGACCCAGCATGTGCATCTGGTGGGCGCCGTGACCTTCAACGTCGAATGGTTCAAGTCCTTGCCCGAGGATATCCAGTACGCGCTGATGAAGGCCGGAGATGAAGCCCGCGTCGGTTCCGAAGCCCTGGCGCCGATTTACGACATCGTGAATGCCAAATGGCTGAAGGAAAAGGGCGTTCGCATCGACCAGCCGACGCCGGAACAGATCGCCGAGTTCAAAGCCATCATGCAGCCCCCGGCATTCGACTGGTTCAAGAAGAATGTCGACGGCGGCGAGGAACTTCTGGTCGACCTGAACAAGGAAATCGATCGCATTCAGGCGAGTTACAAGGAACTCGTCTACTAAGTCGTCGTCTGCATTCAATGTAACGCGCCTGGAAGGTGTATTCTGTCTTCCAGGCGCGAATTACAGCGAGTATGACCATGAACCAGGGCCACTCCGGATTCAATCGGATCGAATTGCTTCTGATCCATATCAATAATATTGTCGAAAAAATTTTAGCGTTGTTTGTATTGGCGATTTTTTTCTTTTTATTTCTTCAGGTTATTTTCCGATACGTCTTGGGGTTGCCCCTATATTGGGTCGAGGAACTCGTCAAATATTTGATGATTTATACGACGACCATCGGTGGAGCAATCGCATACCGTCGTTACGGTCACCCCAGCATCGTCATCGCCTACAACGCCATCGGTCTGCCGAAACGCATGTATTACGAAATCCTGCTCCGGTTGCCGGTCATGGGACTGATGGGGGTGTTCACGGTGATCGGATATCAGTATGCGCGGGCCAACGAGTGGATGACGACGTCTGGGATGGAGGTTTCCTTTTTCTGGCCGTTTCTCGGCATACCGATCGGCGGCGGGTTGATCCTGCTCGTCCTGGTTCTCGATACCGCCGACCTGCTCTTCTACCGTCGAAGTTGGCTAATGGACGTCAACGTGCCTTCCACGCCGAACGAATAGGGAAGGTGCCCGATGTCGATCGCCCTTAGCGTCATGCTTTTTCTGTTCGGCGTCCTCGCCATTCTGGGGGTGCCGCTTTCGTTCGCGACCGGGATAGCGTCGCTGAGTTATTTCCTGATCGAAGGTCAGTCCCTGCGGACCGTCATTCACCAGTTTTTCACCAGCATCGATTCCTTCGTCCTTCTCGCCGTGCCGATGTTCATCATGGCCGGTCACGTCATGTCGGAATGCAAGATCACCCATGGCATCATCAACCTGAGCAACCTGCTGGTCGGGCGTTTCCGAGGCGGGTTGGCCCAGGTCAACATCCTGGCCAGCATGCTGTTCGGTGGCTGTTCGGGATCGGCCCTGGCCGATGTCACGGGGCTGGGCAGCGTCCTCATCCCGGCGATGAAGGAAAACGGCTATTCCGAGGAATTCTCGACCGCCGTCACGGTGGCTTCGTCGGTCCAGGGGCCGATCATTCCGCCCAGCATTCCCATGGTCATCTTCGCTTCCGTCGCCCAGGTATCGACGGGCGCGTTGCTGGTCGGCGGCGCGATACCGGGCATCATGTTGGGCCTGGTGCAGATGATCGTCGTCTACCTGATCTCCCGCCGTCGCGACTACCGCTCCAGCAATCTGGTGATCAAGCGGTCAGAACTTCCAAAGGTGCTCAAGGAATCCATCCCCGCCGCGCTGATGCCGGTGATCCTGATGGGGGGCATCCTTTCCGGCATCTTCACGCCGACCGAGGCCGCAGCCGTCGCCGTCGCCTATGCGCTGTTCTTCGGGTTCGTTCTGTTCCGCAATCTGACGCTGGGATCGTTGATGCGGATCGGTGCCCGCGTCGCCAAGGATTCGGCGACGATCTTCTTCCTCATCGGCACGGCCGGTATTTTCGGCTGGATCCTCGCCGTCGCCCACCTGCCGCAGATCGCCGCCGATTTCATCAAGGAAACGACGGCGAACCCCTACCTCGTGCTGTTCGCGATCAATGTGCTGCTGCTGATCTGGGGCATGCTGATGGACGCGGCGCCCGCGATCCTGATTCTGGGGCCGCTGCTGACCCCGATCGCCACGGCGGTGGGCATCCATCCCATCCACTTCGGGGTCGTCATGGTGTTCAACCTGATGATCGGTCTGATGACGCCTCCCTACGGGCTGTGTCTGTTCGCCGGCGTGGCGATCACTAAATGCACCATCGGGCAAATCAGCCGCGAAATCGTGCCTTTCATCGGCATCAGCATCGCGCTGCTGTTCCTGATTTCCTACTTCCCGGACATCGTCCTGTTCCTGCCGCGCCTGACGGGGCTGACGACGGACTGAGACTGACCACAGATCTCTGACTTTAATTATTAGTTATGGTCGGTTACGCGGATTTTTGCGTTCGGCGTTTCAGATACGGCGCCAGGTATTGCCCGGTGAAGCTTTCCGTCGCCTCCGCCACGTCTTCAGGCGTTCCCGCCGCGACGATGCGGCCGCCCTTGTCGCCGCCCTGGGGGCCGAGGTCGATGATCCAGTCGGCGGTCTTGATGACCTCCAGATTGTGCTCGATCACCACCACGGTGTTACCCTGTTCGACCAGGGTGTGCAGCACCTCCAGCAGTTTGCGCACATCCTCGAAATGCAGGCCCGTGGTCGGCTCGTCGAGGATGTAGAGCGTCTTGCCGGTGGCGCGGCGCGACAGTTCCTTCGACAGCTTCACCCGCTGCGCCTCGCCGCCCGACAGCGTCGTCGCCTGCTGACCCAGGTGGATGTAGCCGAGGCCCACCTGCCGCAGCGTCACCATCTTGTCGCGGATCGCCGGCACTGCCTTGAAGAAGTCCACCGCCTCGTCGACGGTCATGTCCAGCACGTCGGCGATGGATTTGTCGCGGAACTTGATTTCCAGGGTTTCGCGGTTGTAGCGATGACCCTTGCAGACGTCGCATTCGACGTAGACGTCGGGCAGGAAGTGCATCTCGATCTTGATGACCCCGTCGCCCTGGCAGGCTTCGCAGCGGCCGCCCTTGACGTTGAAGGAAAACCGCCCGGGCTTGTAGCCGCGGGTCTTTGATTCCGGCAAGCCCGCGAACCAGTCGCGGATCGGCGTGAAGGCGCCGGTGTAGGTCGCCGGGTTGGATCGCGGCGTGCGGCCGATCGGCGACTGGTCGATGTCCACCACCTTGTCGATGAACTCCAACCCCTCGATCCGTTCGTGTACGCCGGGGACCTCGCGCGCGCCATGCAGGCGCCGGGCGACGGCCTTGTACAGGGTTTCGATCACCAGGGTCGACTTGCCGCCGCCGGAAACGCCGGTGACGCAGGTGAAGGTCCCCAGGGGGAAATCGACGGTCAGTTCCTTCAGGTTGTTGGCGCGGGCACCGTGGACGGTGATGGCCAGGCCCTTCTTGCCGACACGGCGGCGGGCCGGAAGCGGGATCTGGCGCATGCCGATCATGTATTGCCCTGTCAGGCTGTCGGGATTGGCCATCACCGCGTCGGGCGTGCCTTCGGCGACGATGTGGCCGCCGTGAATCCCGGCGCCGGGACCCATGTCGATCAGGTGGTCGGCGGCGCGGATCGCGTCTTCGTCATGCTCGACCACGATCACCGTGTTGCCGATATCGCGCAGGCGTTTCAGGGTTTCAAGCAGGCGTCCGTTGTCGCGTTGATGCAGGCCGATGGACGGCTCGTCCAGCACGTAGAGAACACCGGTCAATCCCGACCCGATCTGGGAGGCCAGACGGATGCGCTGGCTTTCGCCGCCCGATAGCGTGCCCGACGAGCGCGACAGCGACAGGTATTCCAGTCCGACATTGCGCAGGAAAGTAAGCCGCTCGTTGATTTCGCGCAGAATGCGGTGGGCGATTTCGCGATCCTTGGGGCGAAGCTGTTCTTCCAGGCTCCCGAACCATTCGGCGGCGCGTTCGATCGACATCGTGGCCGCTTCGCTGACGTCGAATCCGATGATCTTGACCGCGAGGGCTTCCGGCTTCAGGCGCTTGCCGCCGCAGGTTTCGCAACTGGTGACGGTCTGGAACCGGGATAGTTCGTCGCGTACCCACGCGGAATCCGTCTCCCGCCAGCGCCGTTCCAGGTTCGGGATGACGCCTTCGAACGGCTTGGTGATCCGGTAGCTGCGGTCGTCGTCGGTATAGACCATGGTCACGGCTTCTTCGCCGGTGCCGTACAGGATCTTGTGGCGGACATCGGCGGAAAGCGTTTCGAACGGTTCGTGAAGGTCGAAGCCGAAACGGGTCGACAGGCTTTCGAGGGTCTGGCGATAGTAGCGGGACGAAGAGTTTGCCCAAGGCGCGATGGTACCGTTGGACAGGGACAGTCCGGGATTCGGCACCACCAGGTCGGGGTCGAAATACATCTCCGTGCCCAGCCCGTCACAGGCCGGACAGGCGCCCGCGGGACTGTTGAAGGAAAACAGTCGGGGTTCGATCTCGTCGATGGTGAACCCGGAAACCGGACAAGCGAATTTGGCGGAGAAAACGGACCGTTCGCGGGTATCGGCGTTCTCGGCGTAGGCGATGCCGTCGGCCAGCCCCAGGGCGGTTTCCAGGCTGTCGGCGAGACGGGTCTGCAGGCCGTCGCGCAGAACGAGCCGATCGACCACGACCTCGATATCGTGCTTGAACTTTTTGTTGAGCGCGGGCGCATCCTCGATGTCGTAAAGGGTTCCGTCGATCTTGACCCGCTGGAAGCCGCGCTTGCGCAGATCCATCAGTTCCTTTTTGTATTCGCCCTTGCGGCCCCGCACCATCGGCGCCAGCAGATACAGGCGCGTTCCTTCGTCCATCGTGGCGATTCGGTCGACCATCTGGCTGACGGTCTGGCTTTCGATCGGCAATCCGGTGGCGGGAGAGTGGGGAATGCCGATCCGCGCCCACAGCAGGCGCATGTAGTCGTAAATCTCGGTCACCGTCCCGACGGTGGAGCGGGGATTGCGCGACGTGGTCTTCTGTTCGATCGAAATCGCGGGCGACAGGCCGGAAATCGATTCGACGTCTGGTTTCTGCATCAGTTCCAGGAACTGGCGGGCATAAGCCGACAGCGATTCGACATAGCGGCGCTGGCCTTCGGCATAGATCGTATCGAAGGCCAGGGACGACTTTCCCGAGCCCGACAAGCCGGTGACGACGGTCAGTTTGTCGCGGGGGATGGTGACATCGATGCCTTTGAGGTTGTGCTCCTTGGCACCGCGAATCTCGATGTCCTGCATGACGGGTTTTCCGGCTTGGGCCTGATCTGGCTGGGTTCACACAGGACATATATGGGTCCAAGCGATTCGTAAAGACAGGTCGTGACGCGAACGAATACGCGCACCTCATGGCTCCCGGTTTCGCAAAACAGAGCCGTCGAAGAGAAAGGGGTTGCTTGAAGGGCCCTATCGGGGTAGCGGAAGGGGACGTGTCGTTCGTGACGGACGCCCGCGTCGCGAAGAATCGCGAAAGAGAGGGCCGGTGGCCAAGAACCAGTTCACTTCCATTGAGGATTTGCGATCGGCTGCGGATCGCGGTGATTCGTCGGCCCAGGAAAAGCTGGCGCTCGCCTATCTTGAAGGATGGAACGGGGAAAAGAATTACCAGAAGGCGCGCGATTGGTACGAACGGGCGGCGGCGCAGGACGATCCGGGCGGGCATTTCGGGCTGGCGATCCTTCATGCGCACGGCCTGGGAACGCCCAGCGATCCCGTCACGGCGTATATGAGGCTCATCTTGATGAAACGGCGGGGCGACGTCTTGAAGGCCCGATGGAACGCGGAAACCGCGCGCCGCATGCTGGACTGCACCGAGCGGCTTGCCGAAAGCCTGAACGAATCGGAACGTGCGCGGGCCCAGCGGCTGGCGGAGGACTGGGTTCGCGCCAACGGGCGGTCCTGATTTGCGGCAGCAATTCCCACTTGGCCATGGCGGCGGCTTTGGGCTAACGTGAGGCCACTTTAACGGTTGGGGGTACCCATGGCAGGCAGTGTCAATAAGGTCATTCTGGTCGGCAACCTGGGGCGCGATCCCGAGGTCCGCTTCGCGCAGGACGGCGGCAAGATCGTCAATTTCTCGCTGGCGACATCCGAAAGCTGGAAGGACCGTCAAAGCGGCGAACGCCGGGAAAAGACGGAATGGCACCGCGTCGTGGTCTTCAATCCGAATCTCGCCGACGTGGCCGAGCGATTCCTCAAGAAGGGATCGAAGGTCTATGTGGAGGGACAACTCCAAACCCGCAAATGGACCGGTAACGATGGTCAGGAACGCTATACGACCGAGATCGTCCTTTCCCGCTTCCGTGGCGAACTGACCATGCTCGAAGGCCGCGGCGAAGGCGGCGGCGGGGGCGGTTCCTATGGTGGTGGTGGATCCGGCGGCGGCGGCGAACCCAGCTGGGGTGCCTCGAACGGCGACAGCGCGTCTTCCGGTTCGTCGTCGGGCGGCATGGGCGGTCCCGGGGCGGATCTCGACGACGAGATCCCGTTCTAGGTAATGGATTTCACGAACGGTCAAAGAATACGGCGGGGGCTTCCCCGCCGTATTCGTATCCGCGTGAATGCTTCCGCCGTGGCCGTGTTTTACCGCGCCCCTTGGGTGCCGACGTAGATTGCGTAAAGGGAGGTCGTCGCGGTGATGAACAGGCGGTTGTTCTTGGGGCCGCCGAACGCCACGTTGGCGACGGCCTCGTCGACGAGGATCTCGCCCAACGCTTCGGCTTCGGGCGACAGGCACAGAACGCCGCGACCGGTGCTCGTCCACACGTTGCCGTCGCGGTCGATGCGGAAACCGTCGGAAACCCCGTGTTCGATGACTTTGAAGACGCGGCCGTTGCGCAGCCGGCGGCCATCTTCGACATTGAAGGCGCGGATGTGGTGAGGACCGTCGGTGTCGTGGGAAACGCCGGTGTCCGAAACGTAGAGCACCGATTCATCGGGTGAAAATGCCAGCCCGTTCGGTTTTACGAAATCGTCGGCCACCGATTCCAGAACCCCGGTCGCCGGGTCGAACCGGAAGACGTTGCAGGCTTCCTGTTCCTGTTCCGACTGCTTGCCCTCGAAATCGCTGAGGATGCCGTACGGCGGATCGCTGAACCAGATCGTACCGTCGGACTTGACGACCACGTCGTTCGGCGAATTCAGGCGCTTGCCCCCGAAGGAATCGGCGACAACCGTGATCGAGCCGTCGATTTCGGTGCGGGTGACGCGGCGCGCCAGATGTTCGCAGGTGACGAGACGGCCTTCGTTGTCCCGGGTGTTGCCGTTCGAATTGTTCGAGAACTGGCGAAAAACCCGATGGCCGAGGCCTTCGACCCACTGGAAAATCCGGCCGCTGGGGACATCGCTCCAAAGCAGGTAGTCGCCGGCGGGAAAATAAACAGGACCCTCCGCCCACAGCATACCGGAACACAGGCGTTCAAGCTTTACGGTCGGCAGGGTCAAATAGGCGAAACGTTTGTCGTGAAATACCCGCTCGGCTGCCATCACGTCCTCCCAACCTTCTTATTCGGGTCGCTCATCCTAAGAGATGGTATCGTCTCCCGTATGCCCGGCAAATCGACATGATGCTGCGCCAAACCGCACGCGCCGATGCGGATGTCCGCTGACGACGGCGCGGTTGACGTCACGCATAAGCATGTGGAACGCTTCCGCACCGCGCATCGTTCGTGGTTTAATCGTGGAAAAATATTGGGTGAGGAATGCGTCAATGCCGAAGAACTCCGACGAGGTCGTCGAACGCTATCTCGCCATTTCCAGGGCGATCGCCGGGCAGTTGGACTATGAAACCGTCCTTTCCCAGGTCGCGAAGGAGGTCGACGGGCTTTTCCATCCCGATCACATGGACGTCGCGATCATCCTGCCCGATCGCAAGGATTGCAGCGTCAGCTTCGAAGTCGGGGTTCGCACCGGGTGGTCGCTGAAGAAGGATCCGGCGCCGCTGTCGATCAGTCCCATTCGATCGCTGTTGTGGGGCGAAGTGCCCAACCTGCTGACCGGGGATGCCTGCGAGGACGAGCGATTTCATTTCGATGGCGCGTTTGATGCGCCCATTTTCGACGCGCAACTTCGAAGCCGGCTGCACGTTCCCCTGAGAATACAAGGCGTTGTCCACGGCTCTTTGAACATATCCAGTCACGAAAAGGACAAGTACACGCAGGACGACGTCGAAGCCGCCCAACAGATCGCGGATCTTCTGGCCCCCTACATCTATGCCTTGATCCGTGCCGACCAAGCCAAGAACGCGGCCCGCGCCGAGGGCACCGCCCGCGCGCGTGAGGAATCGCTGAGGTTGGGCGCTCTGCGGCTGACCGAAGGCATGGAAAAGGAACGGCGGCGGATCGGCATGGATCTGCACGACCAGACCCTGGCCGATCTGACACGGATTTCACGCCATGTTTCGCGGTTGGGGCGGCGGCACGCCGGCATGGCGTCCGAAATGGCCAAACTGAATGGAGAGATTTCGACCTGTATCAGCGAACTGCGGCGCATCATCGAGGACACCAAACCCGGCGTCATGGAGCTTTTTGGCTTCGCCCAGGCGGTTGAGGCGCAGTTGGAGCGCTCCGTGGCGGGCATCGTGCCGGCGATTCGGACGGAAGTCCGGGATTCCTGCTCGTCGTTGCTGGATGCCTGTCCGGAGTCTCTGCGGACGACGCTATTCCGCATCGTTCAGGAAGCGATCAACAACGCGATCAAGCACAGCCGGCCGAGCCGGCTCGTGGTATCGATCGACAGCGACGCTCGGTTCCTGACCGTGGCCGTTCGGGACAATGGATCGGGAATTGTCGCGGAAAATAGGCGATCGACCGGAGGGCTGGATCATATGCGCGTCCGCGCCGCGCTCATCTCGGCGGAAATTGCCTTCCTGCCCAATCAACGGTACGGAGGGACCCGGGTGGTCGTGAATTTGCCGTTGCGTGAACTGCACGTGGAATCCGCAGTGCCGACCGATACGGCGAACGTGCGGCCGGAGGCCTTGTATGTTTCGGCTCCGGACGATGGGGGGAACCGGATATGGCGGACATGATGCAGATCTTGATTACCGAGGACGACCTTCTTCACCGGTCGTTCCTCAAGGGAGTCGTCGAACAGGCCTTGCCCGAATGCGGACGGATTTTCGAGGCCGGCGACGGCCGTACCGCCGTGGAAATTACGCGCCAGGACGACATCTACGGCATCATCATGGACCTGCAGATGCCGCGGGAAAGCGGCGTGGAGGCGGCGAAGGCGATCTGGACGCGATTCCCGGAAATGCGTATTCTGTTCTGGTCGAACTATGCCGATGAAGCCTACGTCCGCGGCGTATCGCGGATCGTGCCGGCCGGTGCCGTGTACGGTTATCTTCTGAAATCGGCAAGCGAGGATCGCCTGGCCTTGGCGGTTCGGGGCGTTTTTCTTGAAGACCAGTGCGTGATCGACCGCGAAATCCGGGGGGTTCAGCAACGTTCCGAAAACACCTT
Organism: Rhodospirillales bacterium; assembly: GCA_963675465.2. Classification (GTDB taxonomy): domain Bacteria; phylum Pseudomonadota; class Alphaproteobacteria; order Rhodospirillales; family Shumkoniaceae; genus JAHDSF01. Next base: position 551,635 of record CAXXVY010000016.1, on the reverse strand, counting down.
GGAAGGCGTCACCGACACGGAATTCGAGGTTCTGATCGACATCGCCCTGGGGATGACCGACAAGGCCATCGCGGCACGGCGCAAGCTGTCGACACGGGGCGTGCAAAGCCGACTGAAGCATCTTTATGAGAAACTGGGCGTCGACGCCGGCGATACGGGACACGATTTCGGGCCCTTGTTCAATTCTCGGACCCGGGCCGTGGCCGTGGCGATTTCCCGTGGATTACTGAATGCGGACGGATTGGCCGCCGGCCAGGACGAACTCGAACGCTGGCTGCAGTCGGGGAGGCGATAGCCACGGCATTGCGGAAACCCGCAATCGAGAGCGCGCATTCATGCAAAAATATTGCTGTTTGGGTCGCATACATTGGGTGATCATTTCCATACTTTTTACTTCCGTAGCGTGAGGTCAATGCTTCCAACAATCACATGGCGCGTCGAATAATTCGTACTGCGAACGAAGAGTAAAAGCGAAAACGTCGCGCCGCGCTTTCAGGCACGAACGATCTTCGGGAGGGTTAAATGAAAACGTCCAGACTATCCTTGTTGGCTTTGGGTGTGGCCGCCGGTTTCATGGCGTTAGCGCAGACCGCTTCGGCCGATACCTCGGGCAAGCGAATCGCTTTGTCCAACAACTACGCCGGTAATTCCTGGCGCCAAGCGATGTTGAAGAGCTGGGAAAAGGTCGGCTCCAAGGCGGTAGCCGACGGTGTCATCGCGGCGGCGGATGCCTTTACCACCGCGGAAAACCAGGTGACCGAACAGGCCGCGCAAATTCAGAACCTGATTATCCAGGGCTATGACGCCATCGTCGTCAATGCGGCATCGCCGGACGCCCTGAACGGTTCCATCCAACAGGCTTGCGATGCGGGCATCACGGTGGTGTCGTTCGACGGCATCGTCACCGCGCCCTGCGCTTGGCGGATCGCCGTTGATTTCAAGCAGATGGGCAAGGAACAGATCAAGTATCTGGCCAAGAAACTGCCCAAGGGCGGTAACCTTCTGGAGATCCGGGGCCTTGCCGGCGTTTTCGTCGATGAAGCGATCAGCTCGGGAATCCACGAAGGCGTGAAGGAATTCCCTGGTTTCAAGGTCGTCGGTTCGGTGAACGGCGACTGGGCCCAGGACGTGTCACAAAAGGCCGTGGCGGGTATCTTGCCGTCCCTACCGAAGATTGACGCCGTCGTTACCCAAGGCGGTGACGGTTACGGCGCGGCGCAGGCCTTCAAGGCGGCCGGCCGGCCCATGCCCTTGATCATCATGGGCAACCGGCAGGACGAATTGACGTGGTGGAAGGAACAGAAAGCCGCCAACGGATACGAAACGATGTCCGTATCCATCGCGCCTGGTGTTTCGACCCTTGCGATGTGGGTGGCCCAGCAGATTCTCGATGGCGCCGACGTTCCCAAGGATCTGGTCGTTCCGTTCTTGCGCGTCGATCAGTTCGATCTTGAGGAAAAACTGGCGAAGACGGAAGTCGGCAGCGTCGCGAACGTCGAGTATTCGCTCGAAGACGCCAAGAAGGTCATCAGCGCCAAGTAGGACCGCGAACGTTCCGGTCCGGAAATTCCTCGGGCGTCGGCGGGGGGAGCATGTCCGAAAGCTCGGATTCGATTGTCAACTTGGACGGCGTTGAAAAAAGTTTCGGCGCCGTCCGCGCCCTTGCCGGGGTGGATCTTGTCATCCGGTCAAGGGAATGTCTGGGGCTTGTCGGCCACAACGGTGCCGGCAAGTCGACCTTGATGAATATTTTGGCCGGCACGCAGATGTCGGACACCGGTCGGATGATTTTCGGGGGCAAGGATGCCGCCCCGAATTATTCCGTTCAGGTGGCGCACGCGTTCGGCATTCGCTGCGTGTTTCAGGAACTGTCGTTGTGTCCGAATCTGACGGTGGCCGAAAACGCCCGGATCATGCATCCGTCGTTGACCGGCCTTCGCTGGCGGAACGCGGCCCGTGCCCTGATCCTTGATAAGTTGGGTGAGATCTTTCCCGACAACGGAATCGGCGCCGATGAACTCGTCGGCGATCTGACCATTGCAAGAAGGCAGATGGTCGAAATCGCCCGGGCGTTTACCGTCATCCATTCGGAGGTCCGCCTCGTCATTCTGGACGAACCGACGTCGTCGTTGGATGCGGCGGTGGCCGAACAGTTGTTGGCTTATGTCCGTCGCTTTGTCGAAGCCGGCGGGTGCTGCATTCTGATTTCCCATCTTCTGGACGAAGTTCTGTCGACGGCGGACCGAGTCATCGTCATGCGTGACGGTCGGGTTGTCGACGCGCGGCCGGCGGGTCAGTTTTCGCGCCATACCCTGGTCGAAGCCATGGGCAGCGTCGCGGAGGACGTATCGGACAACGCGGGAAAATTTCTTTCGAAACGCGGCAATGGCGATCCCGTGGTCTCGTCGGTTCCGCCCGGTGGTAAGCGCAACGGCATCACGCTCAAGGCGCACAAGGGCGAAATTGTCGGTCTCGCGGGGTTGAGCGGTCACGGTCAGACCGAAACGCTGGTGAGCACCTTCCTGGAAAACAATGCCCGGCGATCGAAGGCGCTTACGATGGCCCTGGTGCCGGGCGACCGACAGAACGATGGCGTCTTTCCGCTCTGGACCATCGGCCAGAACATCGGCATCGGTTCGATCCGAAATCTTGTTCGCCACTTCCTGCTTGATCTGGATAGCGAAAAAGCCCTGGCTGAAAAGTGGCGTGAACGGATCGCGATCCGAACGCCAAGCGTCGACGACGGCATACTGTCGCTGTCCGGCGGCAACCAACAGAAGGCCCTGTTTGCGCGTGCGTTCGGTTCACCGGCCGAAGTGATCCTGATGGACGATCCCATGCGTGGAGTCGATATCGGGACCAAACAGGAAGTCTACGCGATGATTCGCGAGGAGGCGGCCAAGGGGCGGACTTTCGTGTGGTACACAACGGAAATGGATGAATTGAGCCAGTGCGATCATGTTTATGTGTTTCGCAACGGCACCATCGTCGCCGATCTCGCGCGAGATGAATTGACAGAACAGAAGGTCCTTCAGGCTTCGTTCGAGGAAGCGTCATGAAATCCCTTCCCATATCGCCGCGGCTGATCCGGGGCCTGCTGCCCGCGTTTTCATTGGCAGTCATCCTGATCGCGATCTTTTATCTGCAACCGAGAGCCATGAGTTATCCCGGGCTCAACCTGCTTTTGAACCTGGCGCTTCCGATCGCGTTCGCGACGCTCGCACAGATGTGCATGATGACGGTGAATGATCTCGACCTTGGGATTGGGTCGTTCGTCGGATTGGTCGCCTGCATCGGGGTGACCTACCTGCACGATACGCCGCTTCTGGGGATCGCCTGCCTGTTCGGATGTATTCTCATCTACGGCGCGGTCGGTGCCCTGGTCCACCTGCGCAATCTGCCGTCCATCGTGGTGACGCTGGGAATGTCATTCTTCTGGCTCGGTTTGGCTCTGCTGGTGCTTCCAACGCCCGGAGGCAAGGCGCCGGAATGGATCCGCGCCATCATGAGTTTCAAAACGCCCTACCTGCCGGCGACGATCTACTATTCGATCGTGGTCGCGGTCATCGTGCATTTCGCGCTCATGAAATCGGCGTATGGCGTTGTCCTGCGCGGGGCCGGCGGCAATCCCGTATCGGTCGAAAGGGCGGGATGGTCCCTGCTTCGGGCCAAGGTTATCATGTACATGTGCGCCGGTTTCTTCGGAGTCCTCAGCGGCATTTCCCTGATCGGCCTGACGACGTCTTCGGATGCCAATATCGCATTGCGCTACACGCTTCTGTCGATTGCCGGGGTTATCCTCGGCGGCGGCGAGTTCGTCGGCGGACGGATTTCCCCCATCGGGGCCGTGTTGGGCGCGATGACGTTGACGCTTGCGGGGTCTTTCCTGTCGTTCCTGAGGATTTCGCCCGATTGGCAGATTGGCGCCCAGGGCGCAATCCTGATCATCGTGCTGGCTCTCAGGGCCCTGATCAACCGGGCGGAGGCGTGACCATGACGACGGCTGCAAGCTTCATCAGGAAGCTGTTCGAGAAACCGTGGATCTGGGCCTATCTGGGCGCTCTGGTTGTTTGGGTCGCGACCATCATGTTCACCCAGGGTCGGGGGGGCGGAGAGATCCTGACCGCCGCGCTGTCGTTCGCGACGTTCTCGGTCATCGTCGGCATCGGGCAAATGCACGTCATCACTCTGGGGCCCGGCAATGTCGATCTGTCGATTCCTTCGACCATGACGTTCGCGGGCGCGGTGTCGATGAAGATCATGAACACCCAGGATGCCATGATACTGCCCGGGTTCGGTATCGCCATCGTTTGCGGCGCCTTGGTGGGGATTTTCAATTACGGCCTCATTCGAGCCCTTCGCATACCGCCCATCATCGCGACCTTGTCGTCGAGTTTTCTCGTCCTGTCTTCGGCGATCGCCTACGGACGGGGAATCAAGATCAAGCCACCGGCCATGCTGGCCGATTTTGCGACGGCTCGGGTTGCGGACGTGCCGATTCTGGCGATTTGCGTCATTGTCTTCACGGCGATCATGAGCGTCGTTCTCAGCCGAACCATCTTCGGCCGTTCCGTCATCGCCGTCGGACAGAACCAGCGGGCTGCGCTGTTGGCCGGCGTGGCGGTGGAACGGACCCGTTTCGCGACCTACACACTATCGGCCATTTTGGCCGGGGCATGCGGATACTTCCTGTCGGGATTTTCCGGCGGCGCCGCCCTGAACATGGGCACCGAATATCTGTTGGCGTCGATCGCGGTGGTCGTTATCGGCGGAACGTCGGTTGCCGGTGGTTTCGCCAATCTCCCGGGACTGTGGGGGGCCGCGATGTTCATGTTCCTGCTGGTTACGATGCTGAACACCTTTGGGTTCAGTGCCGGAATCCGGCTGGTCCTGACCGGTATCATCATCGTGACCGTGATCACGCTGGCCGGAGGCCGACGCGCGCTGAAGTGATCGCCCCGCCCGGCACGCACACGCGTTCCGAGGGCAGGTTGGACAAAACTGGAAAACGATTCGCGGCGTGGCGTTTCGAACGCTTGGTGTCGTCGGTGGAAATCGGCTACTGTCGCGCCCGTTCGGCCCCCTGTAATCCAACACTTCCGAATTGCCGGGAGCATGGCCGAGGTTTCGGGCGTTTCGTTACGCAATTAAAATCGGCGGCACGCCGCCATTTTTCGGGTACCCCATCAGGATGTTGATCGATCCTTGGTTTGTCGCCGCGGCGGTGTCCGCGGTTCTTGTCGCAAGCTTGGCTAAGGGCGGATTCGGTGGCGGTATTTCCGTCATGTCCGTGCCGTTGATGTCGCTGGTCATTCCTCCGCCCCAGGCGGCAGCGATCATGCTGCCGCTTCTGGTGTTCATGGACCTTTTCGGCATCTGGGCGTATCGCGGCAAATGGGATAAGCCGAACCTCAAAATCCTCCTGCCGGCCTCCTTGATCGGCGTGATCTTGGGCACGGCGACGTTCCGTTATCTGGATATTTCCGCCTTCCGTCTGCTTATCGGCTTGATTGCCGTCTCTTTTGCTTTGAACGCCTGGTTCAATTGGAGTCAACGGGAGCGTCCGCCCGCGACTCGAAGCTGGCGGCGCGGTGGATTTTGGGGCGCCGTCGCCGGATTCGTCAGTTTCGTGGCGCATGCCGGGGGACCGCCGGTTTCGGTGTATCTGTTGCCGCAGCGCCTCGACAAGACCGTGTTTCAGGCAACCACGGTGGTTTTCTTCACGACGACCAACCTGATAAAACTGGTTCCCTATACGCTGCTGGGGCAATTCAATACCGAAAACTTGACCACCTCCCTGATGCTGGCGCCGCTGGTCCCCGTCGCGATGGTGTTGGCGATCTACATGCACACCCGGGTTTCCGATCGTTTGTTCTATCGGGTCTGCTACGTGCTGCTGTTCCTGACCGGCTGCAAACTCCTCTACGACGGTTTCACGGCCCTGATGATCTGACCTCATCGGCTGATGGCGGCTGTGCGGCGTTCGGTATCGTTACAGGGCGTTTGGGCATCGCCTTCCGGCGCGATACACTGAATTCTCGGAATCGATATTTGGCGAGGCGCGGGAATGGAGATTCAGTGGTTCGGTCAATCCTGCTTTCGGTTGGGGTGTGCGGGGCGGAACATCCTCATCGATCCCTTCTTGACAGGAAACCCGACATGTCCCCCGGATGCGGATGCGCTGATCGGCAAGGTCGACACGATTCTGATAACCCATGGTCATCGGGATCACGTGGGGGATACCGTTCGATTGGTGCGCCGACATGGCGCCCGGGTCGTGGCGATCGTGGAGTTGTGCCACTGGCTGAGAACTCAAGGCGTCGATACCTGCTTGGCGATGAGTATCGGCGGCGTGGTGGATCTTGGGGACGGCATTTCGGCGGCGATGGTTCCCGCCGTGCACAGCGCCTGCATGGTCGATGAGGACGGGCTTCCGATCTATGTCGGCGCGTGTGCGGGATTCGTGGTCAAGGCCGAGGGATGGTCCGTTTACCATGCCGGCGATACCGACATCTTTTCCGATATGGCTTTGATCCAACGGCTGCATGCACCGTCCATCGGGCTCATTCCGATCGGCGGACACTATACGATGACGGCGGAATCCGCGGCTTTGGCATGTAACGAGTTCCTCGATTTGGACATCGTCATTCCCATGCATTATGCGACATTTCCCGCTTTGGCTCGTGATCCCGACGACTTCGTAAGCCGTTTGAAACGCGGGCGCGCGGAACCGCTCGCGCCCGGTGGAGCTTTGGTTCTGGACCCGAAGTGAGCGCACGGGAGGTCACGAAGAGGTGTCTCCAAATCGCGTGTTGCCACGGGAACCGTTTAAGGTTATGCAGAACCCGAGAGCCGATTTAGGCTCCCGTTTCCACCCGTCACGACCCGGAAAAATCGGCGGACGGGCGGGTCAAGAAGAACACGGGGCCGATTTACCGCAAGACGGTCGACGATGATCGACGGTCTGTATCGAAAACGCCCGCGACCAAGAGACAAGGAGTCAGAACCGTGGCTTTGATGATTAACGACGAATGCACGAGCTGCGATGCGTGCAGTTCCGAATGCCCGAACGACGCGATCAGCGAAGGTGACGTCACGCACGTGATTGACGCCGATCGTTGCACCGAATGCGTCGGCGCTCATGACGAACCGCAGTGCCAACTGGTGTGTCCGGTTGACGCGATCGTTGCCGATCCGGATCACAAGGAAACCAAGGACGAATTGCAGGCCAAGTACGACCGCCTGCACTAATTCCTCGGACATTCCGATTTCTACAGAAGCCCGGCGGTCTTCCGCTGGGCTTTTTGATTCAACGCTCTGGAGAAATGCTTAACGTTATCGAAAGTAGATTCCGTTAGAACGAATAATATAATAAGTCGTCCATGGGGGAATAAGCGGCCGGATGCTCGAAAGATCGGCCACGCGACGGATTGGAAAGTGCGCGGCTGCAGCCGCGACCATCGTCGTTTGCTTCTTTTTCTTACCCGGTATTGCACATTCTGAAACGCTTGTCGATTGCGATCGCCTGTTGAAGGAGGCGATCCGGGAACGCTTGTTGACCGAAGTCACGATCAGCGCAACGGGCGAGACCGTTCGGATCCGGACTACGCGCGGCGCGTGCGAGGAATCGATTGCCGTCTGGGCGGCACGAGATTCCTCGTGGGCCACAACGCCGACGCGACCGGAGCCCAAGGCAAGGAAGAAGGCGGCGGACTCCCGAACATCGAAGAAACTTCCGGAGTCCCGGCCCGAACGCGACGAAAATCCTGCGAGCAAAGCTCCAGCGAGCGACAAACCGGTTGTCAAGCGCTCCGAGCTACCGTCGCCCCAAGATCGCGGGAAAGCCGAGAATCCGCCCGAGCGCTCGGAGGGATTTCGAACCGATATTCCATCGATCGTCGGAGCACGCCGCCGTCCGCAGGCCCCGCCGCCGGAACCGATGCGCAACAGGGGGTGCGTTTCGCTGACTGAACACTGGCATTCCGAAATCCTCAGCGTCGGCGGCAACTGGTACGCATTGGCGCGGGCGTTTTCGATTGATCAGGACGGCGATGGCGTAACGGACAATGTCGGGTTTGTCCTGGTTTCCGAAGATGCCAGCGAATTGATCATTCGCTACAAGGCGGAGCGGGGCCAGTTTTCGGGGCGTTCCTTGGCGGGGTTGCGCCTGGACGACGAGTCCGTGTTCCCGTCGCTTTGTTTCGAAATGGCGACGTTCGATTTGCCGAGAACGGATACGGTGCAACCGATTTTCGAGGTCCCGGACCTTGCCGCCGAGGCCCGTGTCCGGGCGGAGGAACAGCAGGCGAACGCGGAAGAAAAGCGACCGCCGACACCCAGTGTGCCAAAGACCGGCGGGGCGGCTGTTTCTCCTTTGGAATTGGGGATTGTCGCCGGAGTTGCCGGCGGTGCGGCGTTGATCGGCCTCGTCATTTTGATCGTGGTGAGACGGCGTTCTAAAAACCGCCCCGCTGCCGATGAAGACCCGTTCGGCGTGGATGAAGACGAATCCGAAGAATGATCCGGTTTCGCATCGGCTCAGGGGATCGCGTCGCCGATGTGTCTTTTTCCGTCGAGCCACGTATCCACGGCGATTAGGGTCAAAGCGAATCCGTCCTGCTGAACGGCGCTTTCCGATACCGCGTCGGCATGCAGAAGGACATTGTCCGGAAGCCACCAATTGAAGCGGCACGATCGCTTCTTGGCCGCGTAGGGTCGATGGCATTCGCTCGATGCCGGCGTGCCGAAGTAGGCCGCAAGATATTCGTGGATATCTTCTTCGGTTAGCAGGGGGACTTTGCCGTCGAATCGAACTCGGAACGCTCGGGGCGCGCCATCGGTGTTTCGAAACCAGATCGTGTGCAGGCCGCGTTCATCGGAATAACGTCCGATCATATAGCCAGAGGGCTTCGGTTCGACCGTCAGTTGGGTATGAATTTTCTCGATATCGCTTTTGGTCCGCCCCAGTTCATCAATCGCCAGCGGACTTTTCGATTCGCGATGTGTGGGAGCCGATGGTTGTCCAAAAATCTGGAAGTGGTAGGTCGCGACCATCGTGGCGGCGAAAAGGAGTGCTGCGGCGAAAAGAACCAGTAGGATCGACCGCACTGTTTCATTGCCGTCATTCCGGCCGTGTCGCGGAGTCGAGAAGCCGGGGCGCGAAAACCCGGAAGCCGAACTGACGATACTTTCGATCACGGTATGTATCCTAAAATAATTCAGAGGAATTTGTGCATTTTATTCCTCGAAAATCGAATATCAATATTTTTAATGCGCTTAAAAATTTAATAAAACATATAAAAATAAGATAAAAAGTATTACGTAAGATGATCAATTGTATATAAATGGCGTTTTATTTATAATAACACTATTTTTACAAACAACAAAAAAATAATTATATGGCAATACATAATATATAGTTATACTATTTACTAAATGTGTTATTTTTATTTTTTTGTGGTGTTTCTTTCCAAAGATGCTGAAACGGAAACCAAAGCCGATAGGGAATTTAAGAAAACCGTAACCCCGATCCCCTATGACGAGGGCAAGCCACCCGAACGCATTGATTCTCGTAGCCGACGTCGCAAAATAGGTAAATGATGGAATGTCACCCGGCTAACGGGCGGGTCTATTGGCAATGTATGGGGCACGTCAGGGTGCGCGTCCGGGTTTCTCGAGAATCGACAAGATGACGTATGTCGATCGCTTTTGAGAGTCGATCAGCGGACGAAATAAGAGTAATTTATATCGAATTATTGAAAACGAATGGGCCCTCGAGTGTCGGTATCCATGACTCAAAGACAGTCTTCGGTAACGGGAGCGACGCACGATTGGGGCCGAGATTCCGGACCCGAGGCGATTCTTGAGCGAATCGGGGTGGGAGTCCTGCGGATCGCCGACGATGTGGTTGTCTGGGCGAACAACCGGGCGAGCGAAATTTCCGGATATGACAGATCCGCTCTTGACGGCGTGGCTTTTGAAGATCTTTTCGAACGCGAGGACGATGCCGAGGCATTCAGGCGCTTGCGCCGGAAGATTCTCGTAGGCGAGCCGTCGGGGCATCTGGACGTTCAATTGAGGCGATCTGATGGTTTGGTCACGTGGGTTCGACTGCGTGGCAGTCCGGCGTCGATGGGCACGTCGGGCGCTGACACGTTATGGACACTGGATGACGTAACCGACGAACGCGAAGCCATGGACGAATTGCGTCTGGCCGACGCGATTTTCGAGAGTTCGACCGAAGGCATTCTGGTTTGCGATACATCGAACCGCATCGTCGCCGTCAATCCGGCATTCAACGTCATCACGGGGTATGAACGCGATGAAGTGATCGGCCGTCATCCAGATTTTCTGAATTCGGATTTGCATGAGGCCGCCTTTTTCGAGGAAATCTGGTTGGTCCTCGAACGTGACGGCCGGTGGGACGGCGAGGTATGGCACCGTCGCAAGAACGGCGAGACGTTTCCAGAATGGCTGTCCGTCGTCCCTGTGCGCGGACAAAGTGGCACTCTGGAATACTATGTCGCGATGTTCAGCGACATTACGAAGCGCAAGCAGGACGAAGAACGGATCAATTTTCAAGCAAATTACGATGCCCTGACCAATCTCCCGAACCGGCGTATGCTCCGCGACCGTATCGACCGCGCGCTGGCGCGGGCGCTTCATATTCAAAGCCGCATGTCGGTTCTCTATCTGGACCTCGACAACTTCAAGTTCGTCAACGATAGCCTGGGACACGGCGTCGGCGATATCCTCCTGGTCGATATGGCGCGGCGCATGAAGTCGTGTCTGCGCGAGCACGACACCATCGGTCGGCTGGGGGGCGATGAATTCCTCGTCGTTCTGCCGCATATCAACAATGCCGACGAGACGTCGATGGTGGCGAAACGCCTGTTGGAGGCGGTGGCGCAGCCGATTTCGTTGAAGGGGCGCGATCACGATATTGTCGTGACGACCAGTATCGGTATTTCGATCTTTCCCGACGATGGCGACACGGCCGACGATCTGATCCGCAACGCCGACACCGCCGCTTTCCACGCCAAGGAAGTGGGACGAAATACGTTCCAGTACTTCACCGATGACATGAACGTGCGCGCGACCGAGCGCTTGAACCTGGAAAACCGCTTGCGCCGGGCGCTGGAACGTGACGAACTGGTTCTGCATTACCAGCCGAAGGTCGAATTGCGGCATGGCCGTATCGTCGGCGTCGAAGCCCTGGTTCGTTGGGCGAATCCCGAGGAAGGCTTGGTTCCGCCGGCGAAGTTCATTCCGCTGGCCGAGGAAACCGGACTGATCGTTCCCATCGGCGAGTGGGTCATGCGTACCGCCTGCGAGCAGGCGAAGCGGTGGCAGGACTCCGGTCTGCCGATGATCCAGATGGCCGTCAACATGTCGGCCCGCCAGTTGTCGAAGGATGGGATCTATCAGGACATCGTCGGTATTCTCGAACAGACCGGCCTCGATCCGAAATATTTCGAGCTGGAAATCACGGAGAGTTCGTTGATGGAACGCGCCGATATCGCCATCGCGATATTGCGTGATCTTCGGGAAATGGGCGTCCATCTGACGGCGGACGATTTCGGTACCGGTTACTCGTCGCTGAATTATTTGAGAACATTCCCTCTGGACGCCCTCAAAATTGATCGCGCGTTCGTTTCCGATATCGGGGGCGACGGCGGTGGGGCGATGCTGGCGGCGGCGGTGATCGCCATCGGGCAAAGCCTGAACCTGCGCGTCATCGCCGAAGGGGTGGAAACGCCGGAACAACTATCGTTTCTGCGTCAACAGTGGTGCGACGAGATCCAGGGGTATTATTTCAGCCGGCCACTTCCGGCGTCGGAGTTCGAAGCGCTCCTTCGCAGTAACAGGCGGCTTTGATCAATCGGATTCAGGAAAAGACGAACCGTGAAAAGAGAGAAAATCTCGAAGGACGAGCTTGCCCGGCGGTTGAGCGGAGCGAAGCTGCTCACCCTTGATGTCGATGGTGTGTTGACTGACGGCGCGCTCTACTATTTCGAAGACGGGTCGGAATCGCGGGTTTTCGATGTGCAGGACGGAACGGGAATCAAGTTGCTGGTCGCCTCCGGCTTCCCGGTCGCAATCATTTCGGCCAGTATCACGCCGTGCATCCGCATCCGGGGGGAAAGGCTTGGCGTTCCCTATGTTCATACCGGTGCCGAGGACAAGGTCGGCGTTCTGAATGACCTTTGCGAGCAAATCGGCGCGAGTCCGGATGACGTCGTTCACATGGGCGACGATGTTAACGATATCCCGATTCTTGAACGCGTGGGTTTCCCATTGACCGTGCCGAATGCTGTGCCGGAGGTTCTGGACCGCGCGATCTATGTGACGGAGAAACCCGGAGGTGCGGGGGCGGTTCGCGAGATATGCGAGGCGATCCTCAAGGTGCGTGGCGCTTGGCCCTATTGATTGGACACGCCTTCAGGCACCTTGCCAACGCTGAAACAGGTCGTGCTCGATATCAAAGAGATCCAGCGCCTTGCCGACGCTCTGGCGGACGATATCGTCGATGGACTTCGGGCGGTGATAGAAGGCGGGTACCGGCGGCAGGATGACGGCACCAAGTTCGCTCGCCCTGAGCATGAGTTCCAGATGCCCCTTGTGTAGGGGGGTTTCCCGAACCATCAGAATCAGTCGCCGGCGTTCCTTCAAGGTGACGTCGGCGGCGCGCGCCACCAGATTGTCGGAGTACGAATTCGCGACGGCGGAAAGAGTCTTCATCGAGCACGGCGCGATGATCATGCCGCGGGTGCGGAACGATCCGCTGGACACGGCGGCGGCAAGGTCCGCCGAATCGTGAACGACATCGGCCAAGTCCCGGACGGCATCGATCGTCGTGTCGGTTTCCAGCGCAATGGTCCGTGAAGCCGAACGGCTGATGATCAAGTGCACGGGAATCTTCAGGGAGCGAAGCGTCTTGAGAATTTCGATTCCGTAAATGGGGGCGCTGGCGCCGGAGATGCCGACGACGATCGGAAGAGACATGGCCGACTCCTTAAACAAGGCCTCGAAAGAGAGGCGAATTTCCATCATGGGGTGTCGAAGCGATTGCGGCAAGGAGGCCGTCGGTATCCGTTGATTGTTCGTATGGGCGTTTCCGGCTATAGAAGTAGGCATGACATATCGAAGCCTGTTGCCGCCGATCCTGATTGCCGCGTTTCTTGTCGGTTGTTCCCTGCCGGAGCCATACGTGTTCCGTGAGAACGAGTTCGATCGAACGCGTTCCGACTTTGCCCAGGAACCCAAGGATCTTGAAAGCGTCCGCATCTGCTACAACAAGCGCAATGCCTCCGCCGAAAAGGTTCGCGATCTGGCCCTGGACGCATGTGGGCGATACGGCAAGACTGCGGCGTTCATCGGGCACGAGCGGCTCGAATGTCCGGTTCTGGTTCCGGCCGCCGCTCGTTTCGCTTGCGTTGCCCGCTGACGCAAAGATCGTTCCGAAATCGGAATATTCGGTCGCCTCATGGATGTTTTCCTCAATATCGCGTGCGTTCTTGCCGTGACCTATGTCGGTTGGGCTGCGGTGCTTTACGTTCTTCAACGCCGGATCGTATTCGCACGGGGCGGCGGCATTCCCGATCGGGGCGCGGCCGGGGTGCCGGAAATGTCGGAGGTGTTCGTCACCGCGGGCGATGGCCAGAAGTTGCTCGCCTGGTTTCAGTCTCCGCGCGTCGGACGGGATACAGTGCTCTATCTGCACGGCAATGCGGGTACCATCGAAGGACGCGGCTTCAAGATCCGTCCCTTTCTCGATAGCGGATATGGGGTCCTGTTGCTGGAATACCGGGGGTACGGCGGCAACGGCGGACGTCCCAGTGAAAGAGGCCTCGTGTCGGATGGCTTGGAGGCGATGGCGACGCTCGCGGAGTGGGGGATTTCGGCCGACCGAGTCGTGCTGTACGGCGAATCCCTTGGTACCGGTGTCGCCACGGCGATGGCTACCGCTTTGAACCATGAGGGAAAGGCCGCCAAAGCCGTCATTTTGGAAGCGCCTTTTACCTCCGTCGCCGATTTGGCATCCGGCCGCTATCCGATTCTCCCGAGTCGCATGCTGATTAAAGACCCGTTCGATAGTTTGTCGCGAATCGCGGAAATCGGCGCGCCGCTTTTGATTCTTCACGGTCTCGGCGATCACACCGTGCCGTACGAACACAGTGAACGCTTGTACCGGCGGGCGTCTGAGCCCAAGACCCTCGCCTTATTGGAAGGCGCGGGGCACACCGACGTCCATGATCATGGGGCGATGGACGAAATCTCGCGGTTTCTCGGCGGTTCAGGCGATATCTCGCTCGACGATCGCGGCGCGGAACGGGTTCATTTGGCTTCTCCCAGTTAAACCTGATTGCGATTCTCGGGATCGTGGCCTAAAATGTACGATGGTAGTAGTACGCGCAGGCTGAAAGCACGCGCCTTCGGTTGAACATGGGGCACACATGAGTCAGGTCGCGAGAACGGCGACTGCACATGTATCGAGCGTATCCGGATCACCTCGTATTCCGACGAGCGCCCGGCCCGTTGCCGCGTTTGAACCGTCGGCGGTCGAAGAACTTAGCCCGAAGGTCGGCGTTTCGTACGAAGAGTCCGAATACCTTTTCCAAGATTTCGGCGAAAATAAGGGTTCCGACGGTCAAAAGCGTCCGCCGTTGGGCATTCCGTCGCTGTTCCGGTCGTCGACGGAAATGTTCACTTGGTTCATTGAAATGTACGGTTCCGGCGACGACGGTCAGACCCGTTCGTCGAGTGCCCGTGTTTCCGCATTCGGCACGACGCTTTCCAAGGTCATCGACACCTACGAAACCAATGCCCGGGTCGGCAATGGGACCATGGCGCGTCGCGGACACAACTTCAGCTTTCTTCTTTAGCTCACCTCGATTCGATCGTCGTCGAACGGCATCTGGATGTTGTCGTGGCGCGATCAAACCTCTATGTCTTATTTGAGTGTGAAGGGGAAGGGGCAAATCCTTCCGCGATTTCGAACGGGATGGTAATACGCGATGCCGACAGCGGTCGACACGACGTTCGATGTGGCGTTCTGGTTTGCCGACACGGCACTGAACCACAACGAATATCTGCAGCCGCAGAAACTCCAGCGGCTGCTTTTTCTGGCCCAGGCCTATTACGCGGTCGTCAGCAAGGGCCGGAAGCTCATGCCCGCATTTTTCGTGGCCGATGAAGCCGGGCCGATCGAACCGACCATCTACAAGGCCTTCATGAAAGGCCGTCCGCTTGTGGATCCGGAGTATTTCTTCGATCCCGAGGTCGAATCATTTCTCGAAGGGCTGTGGCGCAAGTTCGGCCATTACTCGGCCGATCACCTGACCCGACTGACCAAGGCGACGCCCGCCTACCGAGCAGCTTTCAAACGCGCGCCGCGAGCGGAAATCCCGCTCGAAATCATGCGTCGATCGTTTGAGCGCCCGGTCGGAGCGCCGGCGGCGGAGCAAGTGGTCAAGCCCAAGGTCATGCGTACCCAGGAAGGCAAGGCCGTCGTGGTCAAGTCCTGGACGCCCAAGCCGGTCAGTCCGAAGCGGAAAACCTCCTGACCGCTGCGTGATGGCGGCGGGCACGCAATTCCCGATGGAGCACGTACAAGCCGCTGCCGACGATGAAAGCGGTTCCCAGCCAACTCCAGGCGTCCGGTAGTTCCCCCCAGAACAGGTAGCCGAAAAGAACTGCCCAGATCATGGCGCTGTATTCGAACGGTGCGACGGAAGCGACCGGCATGCGGCGGAAACCTTCAGCGATCGCCAAGTGACCGCCCGCCCCGAGGATTCCGATGGCGGCGAGCGCAAACCATTCCTCCGGACCCGGCATCACCCAACCGACCGGTGCGACGAGACCGCTCAAAAAGGCGCTGCCGACCAGCATGGTCAGGGCCATCGAGGCTCCCGTTTCGGTACGGCCGAGCCGTCGGGTCGCAAGGCTCATCAGTGCATACCCCAAGCCGGAAGCGAGGGCAAACGTGGCTCCGGGGTTGAACACGTCGGTTCCCGGCCGCAGCACGATCAGTACGCCGACGAATCCCGCCACAACGGCGCACCAACGCTTGGGACCAACTCTTTCTCCGAGGAGGGGACCCGAGAGGGCGGTCATGAACAGCGGGCCCGCGAAGAAAAGCGCGGTGGCCTCGGCCAGGGGCACGTAGCGCAGCGAAACGATGAAAAGGGTCATCTCGATCCACCCGATCAGCAAACGACCGAAATGGGCGAGAGGCCGGCGAACCCGGAAGGCGCGGCGAATATCGGAACGGATGAGAAAAGGCACCGTGATGAGGACGGCGAAAACGCCGCGCAAGGCAAGAATCTGAAAAGGGGAAAACGCACCCACCAGATGCTTGATGACGGCGTCGCTGAAAGCGAACAGCGAGACACCGAGCACGACGCAGACAATGCCGAAAACCGCACGGCGCGCCTCGGGCAGTGGATGATGCGTCATGAAAGGTGTCTCCGTCCGTGACCGGAATGTTCCGGCCACGGAGAAGCACATGGGGTCAAACCAAATACAAAGCGAGGTATCCGGCGAGAAGCACGATGACCCAGACCACCATGCCACCGGCTGCGGATGTCCGAGCCAAGGCGCCGGACGGGCCGCACATTCCCCGTGTCCATCCAAGAATACCGTCGAGCAGTTCCTTGAGAAGATCGGCAAACGAATCATAGGTCTGAGCCCAGATCTCGACGATTTCCCGGGCTAGCCAATTGAGAGGCTTGCGATAGAACCAGTCGAAATCCAGCGAGATCGTTTCGGTCCGCTTCATCAGCGGTAACAGAACGAAAAAGGCGAGCCCCGAGAACAGAAGCAACTGGAGCATTTGAACCACGTGATCCGCTGTATAGGGAACGTAGTCCACGGGATAGGGCAGGATCGCATACAACGGATCAGGATAGACGCCGAGCGCAATGCACAGGAACGCGAACAGTACCATCGCCCACCGCATGTTCGTGGGTGGGTCCGCCGGCCGCATTCCGGAGTCCTTTTGGAAGAACACGAACCACGGGAACTTGATGCCCGCATGCAGGAAGACGCCCGCCGACGCGGCGGTGAGCAGGAACCATGCCCAGGTCAGGTGCTCGTGACCCGCCGCAGAATTGATCATCGACTTCGAGATGAAGCCCGAGGTGAGCGGGAACGACGAGATGGCCAGTGCCCCGATAATCCCGCAGATCGCTGTCAACGGCATGCTTTGGTACAATCCGCCCAGATCCGTGCATTTGCGTTTGCCTGTCTGGTAGAGGACGGACCCCGCCGACATCAGTAGAAGCGCCTTGTAAATGATGTGGGTGAAGGCATGTGCCGCCGCGCCGTTGAGGGCGAGTTCGGTGCCGATTCCGATGCCGGTGACCATAAAACCGACCTGATTGATGATCGAATAGGCGAGAATCCGGCGCATGTCATTCTCGAGCAGCGCATAGATGATGCCGTAAAACACCATATAGAGGCCGACGAAGATCAGGATCTCGGCGCCCGGGAACCCCCGGATCAGGACATAGACCGCGGTCTTGGTAGTGAAGGCCGACAGGAACACCATGCCGCTCGGCGAGGCTTCGGGGTAGGCATCCGGAAGCCATGCCGACAATGGCGGCGCGCCGGCGTTGATGAGAAAACCGATCAGGATCATCCAGGTCCCGAAGCTGCCGGGCTGCATGGCGACGAATGCGACAGTACCGGTTTCCGCAACATGCGCGACGACACCCACCATCAGGATCACGCCGCCCATCAGGTGAATCATGAGATACCGCGTTGCCGCGCGATAACTTCCTTCGGTTCCGGCAGACCACAGCACCAGGGTTGACCCGATGGCCATCATTTCCCAGAATACGAAAACCGTGAACAGGTCGCCCGCCAAGGCCACGCCGACCGCCGATCCCGCGTAGGCGAATGCCGCCGACAGTTCGAGGATCTTGGCTTGTCGGAGCGCGAACAAGCCGCCCGCGAAGGCCATGATCGAAAAGATCGTTCCGAACAGGCGCGACAACGCATCGCCCTTCACGGGCTCCAATGTGTAGTCCAGGAAGGATATGGACAGCGCGACGCCGTCCGGCACCATCCATACAAGCGCCAGAGTGATCAAAGGCAGGATCACGATCGCCGCCGTGCGGGCGGTTCCACGCAATGCCGGCAGAAGGAATGCGCCGAGAACGAGGACAAGTCCGGGAGGCAGCATAGGAGCCAGGCTCGGCAGGGAAGGCAGAAGGTCAGCGGTCATAGTAAGTGTCCTTCCGCTTCAGAATGAGCGCCAAGGCTTTGGCACCCACCACCATGGCGGCACAGGTCGCGAATCCGAACAATGAATTGAAAGCCCACCAGCCGTCGATCCCGAAATAGGCGTGAGGATGGATGGCCAGCCCCAGAAGCGTGACGACCGCCAGGATGCCGCATCCCCACCACCACAGCAGTCGGATGGTCCGGGGGCGTACCAGCCAGTGGAGTTGTTTTTTTGGGGTCTTGGGCGCTTTCATATTGTCAGCCTCCCACCAGCAAGCGGGCGAGCGTCAACGGCACGTCCGGGTACAGGAATAAGACGACCGTGACGGTCGCCGTCGCCGTCAGTGCGAAGACGCTGGCAAACGGCGCTTCACCATGGTCGGTTTTGATATGTCCGTGTTCGTCGTCGGCCACGGCCTTCTCCGGACGCAGGAAGGCGTTGTAGACGATCGGCAGGAAATAGGCTGCGTTTAGCAGCGTGCTGGCGATGATAACGCCGACTGCGACCATCTGGTCGGCTTGAATCGCCCCCTGAAGGATGTACCATTTGGAGATGAAGCCGGCGGTCGGTGGCAGTCCGATCATCGAAAGGGAACCGATGGCGAAGGCGGTCATCGTCCAGGGCATGCGGCGTCCGATGCCGTTCAGCTGGCTGATTTCCGTTTTGTGCGACGCCACCATGATCGCGCCGGCGGCGAAGAAGAGGGTGATCTTGCCGAAGGCATGCGCCACGATATGGAGGGCTGCGCCCATCACCGACATCGGTGCCAAGATTGCCGCAGCGATGATCACGTACGATAGTTGGCTGATGGTCGAATAGGCCAGCCGCCGCTTCAGGTTGTCCTGGCGCAGAGCAATGACGGATGCGGCGATGATCGTGAAACCCGCCGCATAGAGAAGCCAACCGGCGCTGAATTGTCCCGATAGGAAATCGAACCCGAAGATATAGACGATGACCTTGACGACGCTGAAAACGCCCGCCTTGACGACGGCCACGGCATGCAGCAGTGCGCTGACCGGCGTCGGTGCCACCATCGCCGCCGGGAGCCAGCGGTGGAAAGGCATCAGGGCCGCCTTGCCGATACCAAAAACGTAGAGCGCCAGCAGAACGCCGACCACCGGGCCGTCCGCCTTGCCGGCCAGAATCCCACCGGCGGCGAAGTCAAGCGTTCCGGCGATGGCGTAGGTCCAGACGATGGCAAGCAACTGGAAGGCCACCGACGTCCCGATGAGGATGCCCAGGTAAGTGCGGCCGGCCCTTTTTGCCTCTTCGGTGCCATGATGGGTGACGAGGGGATACGTGCACACCGACAGCACTTCGTAGAACGCGAACATCGTCACCATGTTCGCCGCGAACGCCACTCCGATGGCGCTGAAAATGGCCATCGCGAAAAAGGCGTAGAAGCGGGTCTGGTTTTCTTCGTGGTGGCCGCGCATGTAGCCGATCGAATAGATCGACGTCAGAATCCAGAGGAAGCTGGCGATGCCGGCGAAGGCCATTCCCAGCGGTTCGACCTTGAACGCGATGGTGAGGCCGGGAAGCATTTCGACCAGCGTGAATTCAGGTTGCCGCCCCGCCGCCACGTCGGGAAAGATGCGGGCGACCAGGGCGAAGGTCGTCACGGCCGTGATCAGCGTCACGGCTTCGCGGACATTGGGCCGCCACCCCGTCAACGCGATCAACGCCATGCCCACCAAGGGCGCCGCGAGTGCCCAGAAGATCGCGGCCTCCGCCGTCAGGGCCTCGGTGGTCATGAGTTACCTCCCAGGAGAAACGATGCAGCCGCGCCGGCGATGTTCGTCGTCAACGTTGCGTCGATACCGAAATAAACGGTCATCGCGGTCATGAGGTACAGGGGGATCAACATGGAAAGAGGGGCTTCCTTGATCGGCTCCGCCCCTTTCGGAACCGGACGGAACCAAGCCACTTCGACCACGCGCCAGATGTAGAAAACGGCGAGCAGCGAACTCAGGAGAATCAGAACCGCGATCCACCAGGCATCCGCTTCCAGCGCGGCCAAAACCAGATACCATTTCGAGACGAAGCCGACGGTCAGCGGAACGCCGATCATCGACAGTCCAGCGATCACGAAAGCCGCCATCGTCCACGGCATTCGGCGGCCGATGCCTCCCCAGTCGCGGATATCGACCGATCCCAGGCGCAACATCACGCATCCCATGACCATGAACAGGGCGCCTTTCATGATCGCGTGATTGAACAGGTGGATGATGCCGCCGGTCAGCCCCAGCACCGACACGAAACTGATGCCGAGAACCATGTATCCGATTTGGGCGATCGACGAGAACGCCAGCATCCGCTTCAGATTGTTTTGGTAGATGGCGACGGCGGACATGGCGAACATGGCGACGAGCGCGGATGCCATGAGGATCTCGGCCACATGCATGCCAATCAGAACGTCGACACCGCCGAAGACCGTGAACAAGATGCGCAACAGAACGTAGACGGATACCTTGGTCGCGGTCGACGCCAGGAAGACGGTGACGACCGATGGCGCGAAGGTATAGGCGTTCGGCAGCCACATATGAAGCGGGAAAAGGGCCAGTTTCAGACTGACCCCGACGGTCAGGAACGCGAGGGCGGTCAGGACCGTTGTCGTCTCCGCGACCTCGGGCAGTCGCTGGGCCAGATCCGCCATGTTCAGCGTTCCGGTCATCATGTACATCATGCCGACGCCGATGATGTAGAAGGTCGCGCCCAAAGTTCCCATGACGAGATAACGGTAGGCGGCCGTCAGTGCCCGGCGATCCGACCCGAGACTGATCATCACGTACGACGACAGGGACGAGATTTCGAGAAACACGAAAAGATTGAATGCGTCGCCCGTGATCGAAATACCGAGGAGGCCGGTCAGCGACAGCAGGTACATGGTGTAGAAAAGGTAGATCCGGTCCTCCGGAATTTCCTTTTCGACACTGGCCTTGGCATAAGTAAGCGTGATCGCGCCGATCGCGGAAACGATCAGGAGCAGGAACACCGAAATGGTGTCGATCTTGTATTCGATACCCCAGGGCGGCGACCAATTGCCGATTTCGTAGGAAAAGGGTCCGGTTTCCAGGACCTGAAGCGTAAGCCCGATCGCGCAGGCGAACGCCACCCAGCTGATTGCCAGCGCGAAGGACCAAACAACCTTGGCGTTGCGCAGGATCACGCACACCGGTGCGGCGATCAGCGGAATGACGACCTGCAACGCGGGGAGATGAGCGGAAATCACCGGTCTTTCTCCTCCTGCATGCGGATTTCATCGTCCTCGATGGTGCCGTAGGCCCGGCGGATGCGAACGACGAGGGCCAAGGCCAGGGCCGTGGTGGCGACACCGACGACGATGGCGGTCAGGATCAGCACGCTGGGGATCGGGTTGGTATAGACGGAGATGTTCGGATCGAGAATGGGCGCCGAACCGCCGTCCACCTTGCCCATCGAGATATAGAAAACGAAGACCGAGACCTGAAATACGTTCAGACCGACGACCTTCTTGACCAGATTGCCCTGTGCGATGACGATGTAAAAACCAACCATCATCATCACAATGACGATCCAATAGTTGAAATGGCCAGGGAATTCCATGGCTATTTTTCCTGACCGGAGAAGGTGAAGAAGATGGTGATCATCGCGGCCGCCACCGTCGTTCCGACCCCGAGTTCGACGAGGAGTATCCCCAGATGCTGGCCGTGCACGGGATCATGGGCGAGCACGTTGTAATCCAGATAGTTGCCGCCCAGCAGCATCCCGGCGACACCGGTGCCGGCGTAGATCAGCACGCCCGACGCCAGAAGAATGCGCGTCAGCCAGGCCGGCACCACTCGCCGCGCGGTTTTGACGCCGAAAATGATGGCATACAGAATGAAAGCGGCGGCAAAGATCACGCCGGCCTGGAACCCGCCGCCGGGACCGAAATCCCCGTGAAACTGCACGTAGAGCGCAAACAGCAGGATCGGCGGAATCAAGAGTTTGGAGGTGACGCGGAGAACCGGTTTTTCCTTCATGGATCAGACCTCCGTGTCCGCGGTCTGCGCCGCGGCGCTTTTTTTGCGCCGCCGTCGTCCGATGATGGTGATGACGCCGGCCGCGGCGGTAAAGATCACAGTGGTTTCGCCCAGGGTATCGTAACCCCGGTAGCTGGCCAGGACCGAGGTGACGATGTTGGGCGGTCCCACCTGCTCGCCTGATTGTTGGATGTACACGTCGGCGACGTGGTTGTGGATGGGCGCGTCCGGATCGCCGAATCGCGGCATGTCCAGGGTTCCCAGAATAAAAAAGGCGCCGGTGGCGACGACAACCAGAAAGGGAACCAGTTTGAAACGATGCCTTGCCCGTTCTTCGGGATGGGTGAGCGCGAGCGTCGCGAGCATCAGGACGGTGGATATTCCGGCCCCGACCGATGCTTCGGTAAACGCCACGTCGACGGCATCCCAGACAACGTAAAGAACGGCGGCCGTGAGGCTGAAGATACCCGACAGCATGACGACCGCGAACAGATTTCGGATTACCACCAGCGCAAACGCCGTCGCCAGCAAGACGAGCAGCAACGCACCATTGATGATATCGATGGCCGCGATCGTCATGTCTTGGGTTCCTTCGCGTTGTCATCATCGGGCGCGACGCGGGGTTTCAAGCCGCCGTCCAGAGCCGCGCGCGCCAAGGCGTGGGTCGCGGTGGGGCTGGTGTACATGACGAGAACCAGGATCAGGAACAGCTTGAACGAGATCAGCGAGAACCCGGATTGAAAACCGAGCCCCAGGAGGATCAAGAAAGTCGCCAGGGTATCGATGATTCCCGCGGCATGCATGCGAGAAAACATGTCGGGCATCCGAATCATGCCGACTGCACCGATGATCATCAGAACGGAACCGGCGACCAAGCATATGCCGGTCAGGATATCGAGAAGCATGTCCATTACACGTCCCCCGCCTCGTCTTCGCCGGCGACCGGATGGCCGAGGTCCTGATACTTGACGTATTTGGTGACCGCGATCGTGCCGATGAAATTGATCAGTGCGTAGACAAGCCCGATATCCAACCATTCAGGTCGACCGGTAAGATATCCGAGCACGGCGATCATCAGGACGGTCAGCGTGCCGAAACTGTTGACGGCCAGAATGCGGTCGAACACCGTCGGGCCAAGGCAAGCTCTGGTGAATACGATCGCCATCGAGATTACGATTGCGGCGGCGGCGGCGAAAATCATTGATCCACCTCTCCGGCCATGGCTGTGACCCTACGGTCCATCTCGCCGGTTTCCAGGCCCTCGCGGGCACCCGCTGTCACCGCGTGGATGGTCAGAATGCCGTCCTGAACATCGAGCGTCACCGTACCGGGCGTTAGGGTGATGGAATTGGCGTATATGACGTGGCCGAGTTCGCTCTTCTGTGTCGCCTTGACGTCGAAGACGGTAGGGCGGATCGGCATCTTGGGCTGGACGATGACTTTGGCGATGTCGATCGCGGATTTGGCGATTTCCCACAATAACCAGAGCCAGTAGGCCGGCGCCCGCCATGTCAGATGCATGGGATGGCCTTCGTGGTCGATGACGTCCATGCGCATGGCGATTAGAACGCACCCGATCACGGATCCTGCACCGAGGGCCAGGATAAGGGCCTCATGATAGTGCCCCGACAGCAGGAGCCAGAGCGCGGCGAGGACTCCTCCCAAACTCAACGCGTGTACCAAGACCGCCTCCTCAAAAAGACGTTCCCCGGGGGCGTAGCGGCCCCCGGGCGCGTCGTTTTTGGCGTTCGATTCGGGGTTCGTCAAGCGAAACAGGTCACAGAAATTTCACGGGTATCGTTCTTCGGCAGGGATATCAACGTATTCGCCCACCCGAAACAGGGCGCTTGAATGAATTGTATGCGAAGGCGAATGGCTGCATCCAAGACGCGCGACGGGGAAATGACGGGGCGATTCGCGGGGCCTCGGATCCGGGTAGGTCTTTCGTGCCCACCCGGATCGGTTCGTCAAATGTCAGCGGATTTCGACGGCGTAGGTTTCGACGGGCGGCACGGTCTTGATCAATCCCCGCGATTTCAGGAATTCGGCGAAACGGTCGTAGCGGCTCCGGTCCAAGGCGGCAGGCCGCAGGGCGAAACGGGGAAGGGTGTCGAGCCATGCCCGATGGTTCAACTCGTTGTCCAGCTTCTTGTCGGCGCCCTTGAATACGTTCCAAGTGTCCTCGGGATGGTTGACGATGGTCTGGATCGCCCTTTCAACGACGTTCAGGAAGACGGCGTAGCGGTGATCGTCCGTTTTGTCGCGGTGGGCGATGAAGATCAGTTCGTCATAGGCGGGAACGCCGTGTTCCTCGGGATAAAAGGCGCGTCCCGGTTTTCCGACCAGAGCCATCTGATTGAGTTCGAAGTTCCGGAAGGCGCCGATCACGCCGTCGACCTGTCCCGAAATGATTGCCGGAGAAAGGGAGAAATTGACGTTGATCATCTCGACGTCCGAGGCTTTCAGCCCCACCGATTCGAGCATCATGCCGAGCAGGGCGTCTTCGAACCCACCCACCGAATAGCCGACCTTGCGGCCCTTGAGATCCTGGATCGTGTGGACGGGACCGTCGGCGAGGACGACGAGCGCGTTCAACGGTGTCGCCACCAGGGTGCCGATGCGAACCAGCGGAAGCCCCTCGGCGACCTGGACATGATGTTGCGGTTGGTAGGAAATGGCCAAATCGGCCTTTCCGGCTGCCACCCATTTCGGCGGGTTGTTCGGATCTGCGGGTTCGACGAGGTCGACGTCGAGCCCGGCTTCCTTGAAGTAGCCGTTTTCGTGGGCGACGACCAGGGGGCCGTGGTCGGGATTGATGAACCAGTCGAGCAGGACCGTAAGCTTGTCCGCGGCTTGAGTCGGCAGGCTGAAACATGCGGCCACGAGGGCACAGGCGAGGATGCGGAAGACGTTCGGCATTGTTCCTCTCAATCGTTGCTGGGGTGGCTTTCCGGTTGCCAGGGAATGGAATGCCGGAGAAGCGTGTCTACGGTGAAGAAAACCAGGACGGCGATGGCGGCCAGGGTCACCAGCGCGGCAAACATGACATCGATCTGCATCCGTCCGTTGGCGTGAAGCATGAGATGGCCGAGCCCGGCACTGGACCCGACCCATTCCCCGACGATCGCGCCGATCGGGGCGAACGCGGCCGCGACCCGAAGCCCGGATGCGAGCGACGGCAGCGCGGCGGGAATTCGGGCATGGCGCAACAGGGACCATCGGGTGGCGTTCATGGTTCGCGCCAGATCCAGCCAACCGGGCTCGGTCCGTCTCAGACCATCGTGGAACGCCGATGTCACGGGAAAGAAGATGATCAATGTGGCCATAGCCACCTTCGAGGCCATGCCGTAACCCAGCCACAAGACCAGCAGCGGTGCCAAGGCGAACACCGGGATGGCCTGGCTGACCACAAGGAGGGGCAGGATCCATAGACGGGCCGGTCGGAAATAGGCCATCGTTAACGCCGCCAGAACCCCCAGCAGCGTCCCCAGAAGCAGACCCAGGACGATTTCCGCCAGGGTCAGCAGCGCATGGTCCATGATCAGGGAAAAATGATCGACCCAGGCGACGGCGACGCGGTCGGGCCCCGGCAACATATACGGGGGAACGCCGGTGGCCGCCACCAGGGCCTGCCAAAACACAATCAGGCCGGCGACGACGATCACGGGGCGTATTTTATTCATGACGCGGTCTCCCGGACTTCGGCCAGCCGGCGCAGCAACTGCCCCTGCATCCTAAGCAGGTCGGGATCGTCGACGCTGCGGGGGGCCGTGCCCGACGGTCCGGGGGCCTCGATCAAACGCGCGGGCCGGTCCGCGAGGATCAGAATCCGATGGCCCAGCCGCAGGGCTTCGAGGGGATCGTGGGTGACCAAGAGAACGGTCCTGTTTGCC
Organism: Rhodospirillales bacterium; assembly: GCA_963675465.2. GTDB lineage: Bacteria > Pseudomonadota > Alphaproteobacteria > Rhodospirillales > Shumkoniaceae > JAHDSF01. The sequence continues at coordinate 525,509 of CAXXVY010000016.1, read as the reverse complement.
AGCACCCGCGCGGCGAGATTCTGGAGGCGAACCTTGGTGACGACATCGAGGCCCGAAAAAGGCTCGTCCATGAGAACCACCGGTCGGTCTTCCATCAGGGTTCGGGCGAGTGCCGCGCGCTGACGCATGCCGCCCGAAAGGGTGTCGGGAAGGGCGCTTTCCCAGCCGTCCAATTCGACGGCGGCCAACAATTCCCGCGCCCGCGATTCGATCCCGTTGCCGCGATGGGCCTCGCCGCGAAGGCGGTGCCCAAGGGTGACGTTGTCGAGTACCGAGAGCCAGGGATACAGCAGATCGCGCTGGGCCATCAACGCGACGCGCCCGGTCAGTCCCCGCCCGTCCGAGCATGAAACGTCTTTGGCGTTGCCGCCGGCGGTTTCCAGGCCCAGAATGATGCGCAGGAGGGTGCTCTTGCCGACGCCGCTCGCGCCCAGAAGGCAGGTCCAACGGCCGCCTTCGAGCGACAGGTCGAGGCCGTCGAACAGAACTTCGCCGTCAAAGGTGACGCGCGCGTCGTGAACGAATACGGATAAGGGCGCCAAGTCGGCGGATGGGGTCATCAGTCTCACTCGTCCCTACGCCGGCATTAACCGGATCAGGTTCCTGGGGTCGCTCCGCGTGCGAAGCCTCTCAGCCGAAATCGGCTCCCCCCGGTGAAGGGTCGGCCACTATAGGGCCGTATGAGAATTTGTTGCAAGATGAGATGCGCAATGCATAAGACACTTTCCACACTTCGAAAAATGTCGGCGCGAACGGTCGTTGGGTTGGTTTGCGCCGTGAGTTTCACGCTTTCGGCCGCCGCGTTCGAACGTTCGTGGATCCGGGTGGAAACCGTGTCGGGGTCGGTTGACGTTCAGGTCGAGTTGGCGATCGACGACGCGGAGCGAGCGCAAGGATTGCAACACAGGGACTCCTTGGATCCCGACGCCGGAATGCTGTTCGATTTCGGAAACCGCCGCATCGTTGCCATGTGGATGAAGAATACGAAGATTCCGCTCGACATGGTGTTCATCGACGATGACGGTTCGATCGTTCACGTCATCGAAAATACCGACCCCTTCTCGACACGCCTGCTTTCCTCGCTTGTTCCGATAAGGGGCGTGTTGGAACTCAATGCCGGCAGCGTCGATCGTCTCGGTATCAAACTCGGCGATCGGATCCGTCACGCCATCTTCGGTAACGGCCTGTGAAGCGTGACGGATGTCGTTCGCCTATAAATTAGGCGTGCGCCAGAATATGCCCAACATTAATGCGTCGCCCCGAGGGCGACTTCCTTGCGCTTTACCGGTTCCCAGTGTTCGCCGCTGAGGACCAGGCAACTATTTCCGTTCGGCGTCGTCACGATGATGGTCCAGGTTCCGCCCTCCTTCGACGTCAGGACTTCGACGACGCCACCCGAAGCGGCAAGACCCATCGCTGCTGGGGCTTCGCTGTAAGTGTGTGAAAGACGGTCGAGAATCTGGGTGCGATCGGCGCAAAACGTCTGGGCGTTTGCGGATCCGGCGGCGGTCATCGTTGCGAACGTGGCGAGCAGAAAGTACCCTTTCATGACGATACCTCGTAACTGTGCGCATCGCGCAATTTCTAGCGTTATTCAAATGTGCAAAGACCGTGCCTTCATCGGATTCGCCGTCTTCACTTTTTTGTGAGCAAGGATCGCCGCGAGCCGCCCGGTTCAGGTTATATTCCCAGCTTTTTTCAACGACGCCACATCGCGCGTTGACAGGTCACGACCGGCTTCGAATACTGTGCCCTCGTCGTATCGGCAGGTCGGCCTGTCGTGCGTGTTGGCTTTCCTGGAAAGACATAAAGGGGGGTGTTCATGCGCACCGTGATCAGCCGCATTTCGTTTGCCGTAGCGTCGCTCGCGGCTCTTGTCTCCGCAGCCGGAGCCGCCGATGAAAAAGTCGTGAATGTCTATAATTGGAGCGACTACATCGCGACGGATACGATCGACCGGTTTGAAAAGGAAACCGGAATCAAGGTCAATTACGACGTCTACGATTCGAACGAGATTCTCGAAGCCAAACTGACAGCGGGGCATTCGGGCTATGACGTCGTGTTTCCCTCGGCCAGCCCCTTTCTGGCGCGACAGATCACGGCGGGAATCTACCGCGAACTGGACAAGTCGAAACTGCCCAATTGGAAAGGGGTCGAACCCAAGATCGCCGAGACCCTGGCCATCAGCGATCCCGGGAACACCTTTGCCGCGCCTTACATGATCGCCGCCACCGGCATCGGCGTGAACGTCGCGAAAGTCGCCGAGCTGGCCCCGGATGCTCCGTTGGACAGCTGGGCATTGATCTTCGATCCCAAATGGACCGGCCTGCTCAAATCCTGCGGCGTAACATTTCTGGACGATCCGACCGAAGTGTTTCCGGCAGCCTATGCCTATCTCGGCCTGGATCCCAGGACCGAGGACGCCAAGAACCTCAACGCCGCCGCCGAGATGATCGGGAAGGTGCGCGGTGATCTGAAGTACGTGCACTCGTCCTCGTACATCAACGACTTGGCCAACGGCGACATCTGCGTCGCGCATGGCTACGGCGGCGATCTCATCCAGGCGCGCGACCGCGCGGCCGAAGCGGCGAAAGGCGTAGAGATCCGGGTTTTTCTGCCCAAGGAGGGGGCCCAGGTGGTCATGGATGTGATGGCGATCCCCCGCGACGCGCCGCATCCGGAAAATGCCCACGCTTTCATCGATTTCATGCTGCGTCCGGACGTGGTCGGGCCGATCACCGATTACGTGGGATATGCCAACGCGGTGGAAGGCGCCGAGGCTTTTGTGAGCGCGGAACGCAAGGCCGATCCGGTCATCTACCCGCCGAAAGCGGTCCGGGACCGGTTTTTCGTGGTGCCGCCCAAAAGCCGGAGTTACGAACGGACCCGCACCCGCGTGTGGACCCGTTTCAAGACCGGGACCTGACCAAAACATGCCGACGATGGAACGGAACGTTCCCAGCAACCCGCGCTTCGAACCCTGGACGCGGCCCGGAAATACGCCTTTCATCCAGGTTCGCGGCGTGTCGAAGAGCTTCGATGGCGAAGCGGCGGTGGTTCGAACCGATCTTGATATCTACCAGGGTGAACTTTTTTCCCTGCTCGGGGCGTCGGGATGCGGCAAGACGACCCTGCTGCGCATGATCGCGGGGCTCGAAACACCCGATGAAGGCCGCATCTTCATCGACGGGACGGACGTGACGGCGGTTCCGCCCTACGAGCGCCCCGTCAACATGGTGTTTCAGTCCTATGCCTTGTTTCCCCACATGTCGGTGGAACGGAACGTGGCATTCGGACTGCGTCAGGAAGGCATGCCGAAGGCCGAGATCCGGGAACGGGTCGGCGACGCGCTGAACCTGTTGAAGCTCGCGCCGATGGCCCGCAAGAACCCGAACCAATTATCCGGCGGACAGAGGCAGCGGGTCGCCCTGGCCCGCGCGCTGGTCAAGCAGCCCAAGGTGCTGCTGCTCGACGAACCGCTGGCGGCCCTGGACAAGAAGTTGCGGGAAAATACCCAGTTCGAACTGGTGAACATCCAGGAACGGGTCGGCATCACGTTCGTCATGGTTACGCACGACCAGGAGGAGGCGATGACCATGTCGACCCGTATCGGGATCATGAACGACGGCTACGTCGAACAGATCGGCACCCCGATGGAGATCTACGAGTATCCGGGAACACGCTTCGTCGCCGATTTCATCGGCGCGGCCAACATGTTCGACGGCGTGCTCATCCGTCTGGACGAACGCGGCGCGGCGATTGGCGTTTCCGAAATCGAAAGCCAGGTCGAAGTCTCGCGCGCAGGTGCGGGGGCGCCGGGAATGCCGGTTACCGTGATGGTTCGGCCCGAAAAGATGCGGATTTCAAAAATCCGACCGGAGCGGGAAATCAACCGGACCGAGGGCACGGTGATTGAAATCGGCTATCTGGGCGACATGTCGATCTATCATGTCCGCCTCGACAGCGGAAAGATCGTTCAGGCGTCTCAACTGAACCTCCACCAGGACGCCGAACAGCACATCACCTGGGACGATCGCGTCCATCTGACGTGGCATCCCTCCAACGCCGTAATGTTGACGGTATGAAGAACGTCCGCGCGCTGGCCTCGCGTGCCCGCGGCGCTTCCGGCCGATGGAAGCGCCTGTGGGGCCGGCGCTTTGTCACAGCGGTCCCCATGGGGTGGCTGTTCATCTTTTTCATGGCGCCGTTCCTTTTCGTTCTCAAGATCGCGCTTTCCGAGGGGCGGACGGGAATCCCACCCTACCTGCCGCTGTTTGAATGGCTCGACGGCACGATGCTGCAGGTACGGGTCAATCTGTCGAACTTTGCCTTTTTTCTGGACGACGCGTTGTACGCCACTGCGTATCTCAATTCCCTCAAGATCGCGGCGATATCGACGGTCATCTGCCTGTTGGTCGGCTATCCCATGGCCTACGGCATCACGCGGGTCCGTCAGCCGTGGCGGAACACCCTGCTGATGATGGTTATTCTGCCTTTCTGGACCTCTTTCCTGATCCGGATCTATGCGTGGATCGGAATCCTCAAGAACGAGGGACTGCTCAACGGCCTGCTGATGTGGGCCGGAATCATCGATCAGCCGTTGCCGCTTCTGCATTCGCCGTTTGCCGTCTACGTGGGTATCGTCTATTCGTATCTGCCCTTCATGATCCTGCCCCTGTACGCGACGCTTGTCCGGCTCGATGCCACGCTCAACGAGGCTGCAATGGATCTTGGATGCCGCCCCTGGCAGGTCATGGTCAAGATCACCATACCGCTGTCGTGGCCGGGGATCGTCGCCGGTTCGATGCTGGTCTTCATCCCCGCCGCCGGCGAATTCGTGATCCCCGATCTGCTCGGCGGGTCCAACGTGCTGATGATCGGCCGCGTCTTGTGGAACGAGTTCTTCCTCAATCGGGACTGGCCCCTGGCGTCGGCCGTCGCGGTGGTGATGCTCGTGATCCTGGTGGCGCCGTTCATGATGTTCCAACGCTTCCAGTCCCGGCAGGAAGAAGGTGAATCGCCATGAACGGGCGGCGCTCCTGGGGCTGGTTCACGGTGCTGGCGTTCGGCTACGCGTTCCTGTACGGGCCGATCGTGCTGCTGATCGTCTATTCGTTCAACGAATCCAAGCTGGTGACCGTCTGGTCGGGTTTTTCGGTGAAATGGTATGGCGAACTGCTGCGCAACGACAAGCTTCTGGATGCCGCGTGGCTCAGCCTCAAGATCGCCTTCCTGTCGGCCGGCGCGGCAACCGTTCTGGGGACCATGGCGGCGCTGGCGCTGGACCGCTTCGGCCGATTCCGGGGGCGCACGCTTCTGGGCGGCATGATCGCCGCGCCGCTGGTCATGCCCGAGGTGATCACCGGGCTGTCGATGCTGCTTCTGTTCGTCGCGTTGGAGCAGATGACGGGATGGCCCGATGGCCGGGGACAGATGACCATCACCATTGCCCACATCACGTTTTCGATGGCCTATGTCGCGATCGTCGTCCAGTCGCGCCTGAAACAGATGGACCGGTCGCTGGAAGAAGCGGCGCTCGATCTCGGCGCGCGCCCGCTCAAGGTGTTTTTCGTCATCACGCTGCCGATCATCGCGCCGTCCCTGGTCGCAGGGTGGCTGCTGGGATTCACGCTGTCGCTTGATGATCTGGTCATCGCCAGTTTCGTCTCGGGCCCCGGATCGACGACCCTGCCCATGGTCATCTTTTCCAGCGTGCGGCTGGGGGTCAGTCCGCAGATCAACGCCCTGGCGACGGTTATCGTCGTTACGGTGGCAATCTGCATCGTGATCGCGGGACGCATTGTCACGAAGCGGGAAGCGGAACAGGCGACCCGGAAGGCATAAAGCGCCTCGCATCGAACGATGCGTTGGGCGAGGCGGTCAGCGCAATCCCTTGACCACTCTTCCCTTGTACTTGTGCGGCGCGGTCAGCTCGTACTGCGGTATGCAGGCGGCGCCGAGGTGGAAGTTCTCGCGGCTGATCGTCGATGCTAGAATCCTGGTCGCGCTGAACCGGCCCTTGGAAAGCTCCCGGAGGCGCGCGACCAGGGCTTGGTTCACGCTGGACGGCAACAAGCCGCCGATCACGACCGCCTCGCCGTTGAACAGTACCTGCGCGTGGCGGACAACCGGGAAAATCTGCTTGGCGACCCGATGAAGCCAGGGCTCCATCCGGGGGTCGACGCCGAGGTCGTCCGGCAGGTCGAAAAGACTGTCGTATCGCTCGCCGAGCGCGGCAAGGGTCTTCAGGAGGTCGCGTCCGCTCGGCCGGAAGCTGTCCTGCGGGAATAGGGATCCGATGGCTGCCGCGTTGTTGCAACTGCCCCGGAAAAGCTGCCGGCTGATGATGTTCCCGCCGCCGATGCCGTATCCCAGGTAGATCAGATTGAACGATTCCATGGACTCGCCGGCGCCGAAATAGGATTCGGCCAGGGCGGCGGCATGGGCATCGTTTTCGACCCAGGTGGGAATCCCGAGCTTCGCCTCGAAGATCTCTCGCGGCGCTTCGATTTCCCACTTCGGCCATTCGGAAGGGATGAACTGGCGTTCCGGATCGTCGCCGAAATTGATTGGTAACGACAGCCCGGCGGCGAGCAACTGATTCCGCTTCAGCCGCGCGGCGCGCAGAAGATTCGTCAACGCCTCGGCCGCCTCTTCGGCGACGTTCTGCGGTTCCTGCAGATCGGCGTGAATGCGAGTTTCGGCGATGATCTTTCCTGACAGGGAACTGATCGAACAGGCGACCCGGTCCAGGGTCACCGCGATTCCCGCCGTATGGCGAAGTTTGCCGTTGAGTCGCAACAGGCGGGTCTTCCGCTTGGCCGACGATTTGCTTTCGGCGACCGAATCGTAATCGGCGTCCTCGATGAAGCCCCAGGAAATCAGATCCTGACTCAGGCGGGTCAGCGTGGCCGGCTGCAGGTCGGTCAACTCGGCGACGTTGATGCGCGGAAGCGGCCCGTTGAGACGGAGGGTTTCCAGAATTCTCCGGTGATTGTGCCCTAGTGTGAACGGCACGGTCAGCATAAGGGTTCCACCAATTCTCCAATTTCACCCTTCATGCGACAAAAATACAAGTCGCGCAACCCGGTTCATTAATTTTTTTTATGTAAAGAAAATTTAATGGCAAGCTTCATAAAAGTGTCATATCAAAGGATTAAGCCTATGCGCGCCCCAACCGGGACACCTGACAACACAGGAGCCATTCATGAAACCCCTGTTCCTCGCAGCTTCCATTATCGCTCTTGCCGCCACGAGTGCGCTCGCGGGCGATCCGTCCACGCCGGCTTTCGGCGACAGCTTCAACGTGACCGACAAATCGGTCGATTTCTCCAAGCTCACGCGGGAAAACTTCTACGACGTTCTGGTACCCCTCGCGAAAGAGAAGGGCAACCTGACCTTCTACAGCTACTGGCCGCCGACTCCGCTGATCGTCTTCCAGGAGAAGATCATCCCGTCTTTCGAAAAGAAGTACGGCATCAAGGTCAACTATCTTTCGGTCGAACCCGATACCGGGCTTCAGCAGCTCGACGCGGCCTACCGCGAACACAAGGCCTCGCCGACGGATGCCTATTTCTCGTGCGATCTTCCGACCAATCTGGATGAAATCGCCAATGTCCGGCTGGTCGATCTGCTGCCCAACGCGGCCGACCTCAATCCCAAACTTTCGTTCAGCTACAAGGGCATCCAGCACAACGGCTCCTACCTGCCGTTCCATGGCAACCAGACCGTCTTGGCCTACAACTCGGCCGTCGTGAAGGAGATGCCCGATACCTTCGAGGGACTGCTCGAGTATGCCAAGGCCCACCCGCATACCGTGGCCATTACCACGCCCCGCAGCGGATCGGGCAGCGGCTTCCTGATCGGCGTCGCCAATGCGTTCATGACCAAGGCGTGTGTCGCCCGCTACCTGGACCTTTCGGCCAAGGAGAGCGAAATCGACGCGATGTTCGACGGACCTTGCTTCGAACCGGTCTGGGGCTACCTGAAGGATCTGCTCAAGGTCGCCGAACTGACCAACGGCAATACCGACACCCTGAACCTGATGGCCAACGGGGTCGCCCAGATCGGCACCGCCTGGGAAGATCTGACCTACTCCTTCATCGTTGGCAAGCAGCTTCCGGGTACCATCCGCGTGACCATTCCAAAGAGCGGCCAGCCCGGTGGTGCGGAAGGTGTTTTCATTCCGTCGAACGCCCAGAATTTGGCGGCGGCTATGCTGTTCGTCGACGAGATGCTGGCGCCTGAACACCAGGCCTGGAAGCTGGCCAACTTTGCTTCCCGCTCCGCCAAGACGAAGCTGGATTCCTCGTTGATCCCGGCCGAGGCGCAGAATTATCTGGTGCCGGGCGACATCTACGCGGAACGGCCGATCGGCCGGCCGAATCCGAAGATGCAGTCGGCGGCCATCAACAACTTCATCAAGCACGTTCTCGAAAACTGACGACACAGGGTGAAGCGCCATGAGTTCTCCTGCACCGAGTGAACTGGTTCTGGACGGTATCGAAAAAGCTTACGGCCAGTTCCACGCGCTTCACCCGACCCATCTCGCGGTCGGACGGTCCGAGTTCGTCACCATTCTCGGACCGTCCGGTTGCGGCAAGTCGACGCTGCTTCGGATCGTTACCGGCATCACCACGCCGACCGGAGGCCGCATCATCCTCCGGGACCAGGACATCACCCATTTTCCCCCGGAAAAGCGTGATATCGGGATCGTTTTCCAGTCCTACGCCCTGTTCCCGCATATGACCGTCGCCGACAACATTCGCTTCGGCCTGAAAATGAAGAAGATTCCGGCGGACGAGCGAAAACGCCGCTTCGATCACGTGATTTCGATCTGCGATCTCGGCCATCTCGTCAATCGCAATCCCCGGGATCTTTCCGGCGGACAGCAGCAGCGGGTCGCGCTCGCCCGATCGCTGGTCATGGAGCCGGCTCTGCTTCTTCTCGACGAACCGCTGTCGAACCTCGATGCCAAGCTGCGCGAAACCCTGCGCGACGATCTGCTGGCGTTGCATCGCCAGACCGGCGCGACCAGCCTCTACGTGACCCACGATCAGGCCGAAGCGATGAGCATGTCGGACCGAGTGATCGTGATGAACTTCGGACGTGTCGTCGAAATCGGCACGCCGCGAGAACTCTACCTGACTCCCAAGACACGATTTACCGCCGAATTCCTCGGCCATACCAACGTCATTGCCGTCGATGCCCGCGGTCTGGATGCCGGTTTACCGTGGGGCGACCGGATTCGTCTGACCGTGCCCGCCGACGGACCCGGCAACATCTCGCTGCGTCCGGAAAGCCTGCGGATCATACCAGACCCTGAAGGACCGGCCCTGGTCCGCGACCTGATCTTCCTCGGCGCGGATGTCATCTACACGCTCGGACTGAATGACCTGACCCTGCGCGCGCGGCGCGACAGCGGCGATGAAGTACTGGAACAGGGAACCCGCGTGCGCCTCGCCGCTACCGCCGCCGCCCATCTTCTCGACGGCGCGGCGAGCGAGGAGGCGGCGTGATGGTACGTCGCCACCTCGATCTGCTCATTCTTCTGGCACCCGGCGTCGGATTCCTGATCCTGACCTTCGGCCTTCCGCTTTACTGGGCGCTGATCGGCAGTGTCGGCCTCGGCGCCGACGGGAGCGGCTTCACCCTGGCCCATCTGGCCAGCATGTTCACCCGTCCGCTCTATCGGAACGGGATTCTGATGTCGCTCTATTACGCGCTGGCGCCGACCATCCTGACCCTGTTCATCGCGATCCCGATGGCCATGCTCCTGCAACGGAGCTTCCTAGGCCGCAAGCTGTTCAACGGCCTCTACAAGCTGCCGCTCGCCGTTCCCGGAATCATCGCCGCCTTCATGGTTCTCACCCTGATCGAGCAGGGCGGTTTCCTGGACCGCGTCACGATGAATTTCGGTCTGCGCATACCGCGTCTGGTGCGGGACAGCTGGGGCATCGGGGTGCTGATCACCACCATCTGGAAGGACGTCCCCTTCATGACGCTCATCATCACGGGCGCCTTCGGCGCGATCCCGACGGACATGGTCCAGGCGGCGCGCACTCTCGGGGCCAGCCGGCTTAAGGCGTTCTTCCTGATCGAACTGCCGATGGCTATGCCGGGCATCACCGCCGCCACGCTGCTGTGTTTCGTCAAGTCCCTGGGCAATTTCGCCGCGCCGAGCCTGTTGGGGCCCGCCTATCCGTTGCCGCTGACCATTCTGATGTACGAATCCTTCAGGGTCGGCGACTGGACGACGATCTACACCATGGGAACGATTCTCATCATCGCAGCCTTCCTGGTTCTCCTGGCCTACTACGCGCTGACTTCCGTGGTGACCAACAACGCTTCGAGGGAGTCGGGCCGATGAGCGGCGCGCGTTTTTCGGAAAACGACAGAGTGTGGCTGACGTGCGGTGCTTACGGATCGCTCGTACTGACCATTGGGCTGCCGATGGCGATCATTCTCATCTGGTCGGTTTCCGACAGCTGGTTCCCGCCGGACATGTTGCCGGCCGGGTTTTCCTGGCGTCACTGGAAGATGTTCACCCAGGACCGCACGCTGCTCGAGGCTTTGATCAACAGCATCGTCGTCGCGGTATTCGTCACCATCTTCTCGTTGGCGATCGCGATTCCCACGGCGTGGGCGTTGGCGCGGTTCGACTTCAAGATGAAGAAGCTGGTCGAACTGTTCATTCTCGCACCACTCATCGTGCCCGGCCTCGTCGTCGCGGTCGGCCTGGGGCGCGTCTTTATGCGGCTCGACCTCGCCTACACGATGACCGGCGTCATCCTTGTCCAGATCGCCGGCGTGCTGCCTCTGACGATTCGCATCCTTGCCGGAGCGTTCGAGGGTATTCCCGGAGATATCGTCGATGCCGCCCGGAGCCTCGGCGCGGGGCGACTCGCCGTCCTGCGGCATATCATCCTGCCACTCGGGGTGCCGGCGATGCTGGCGGCGGGGCTACTGTCGTTCGTTGGTAGCTTCGAGGAGTTCGAACGCACCTTCATCGTCGGCGCGCCCTTCGTCCACACCCTGCCGACCCGATTGTTCGTCAACCTTTCAAGCTCGCTCGTGATGCCCATCGGCTCCGTGGTATGCGTGATCCTGCTGCTTCCCGTGCTCATCGTCTTCATCCTCGCGGGCCGTGTCATGCGTGACGACGTCATGGCCGCCGGGATGGGAAAACTCTGACAACAAAAGGAACAATCATGTCGCTTCCCGACATCCGGGTCGGCGCGTCCGCCGAATCCGCCAACGGCCTCCCCGAAACCATCGGCGCCAGCCTCGATCGGCTGGAGCGGGAAGGAGTCGATACGGTGGAGATTCCTCTGCTTTGGCTCGAACTGGTCGCCGGTGGCAAGGTGATGCCGGACCGGTTGCGGGAACTGAAGGCTGCGGTTTCCGGGCGACCCTTCACCTACACGGGTCATGCCGCCATCGGCATCAATTTCACATCCGAGCCGACCTACCTGCCGTTGCACATGTCGCTTGCCAAGGCGTACCTCGATATCGCCGGTGAAGTCGGCTGCGAACACGTCGTCATTCATACCGGCTTCTATCCGCCCCGTTGCGTCGCTCCTGAAATCGCCCGGCTATACGACCAGCAGCGGACTGCCTGCATGAGATCGGCGATTACGCGCGCGAACGCGGCGTGCTGGTCTGCGTCGAGAACATCTATGCCGAGATGGGCAACCGGATCACGGCGACCGCTTCGCAACTCGCCGAGGAACTGAAAATCGTCGGACATTCCAACGTCGCCGCCTGCCTCGATATCAGTCACGCGGTCCTGCATTGCGACAATCTGGGTATCGACTGGAGAAAGGAAGTTCCCGCGCTGATTCCCTTCGCCAAGCACGTCCATGTGCACGACAGCTTCGGCCGGACGCATAACATTCCGACCCATACGACGCAGGAAGATCTCGGATTCGGCATCGGCGACCTCCACCTTCCGGTGGGCTGGGGCAGCTTGCCTTTCGACGAAATCGTCACCGCCAAGCCCTTCCCCAAAGGTGCGATCTTCAACATCGAACTCGACAAGCACCGCTGGCACGCCCTGACCGAGACCATCGCCCAGACGCGGCGTCTGTCCCGGCTGGCCAAGACCGCTGGCTGATCCAGGCATCCGACCTTTACGAATGAAGTCCGGGACACCGTGCGCCGAGTCGGCGCGCGGTGTTCTAGGCTTTTGGAACCGGAGGCAGGGCGGCGCCGATTCGGAATATCCGCGTTTCCTCCGTCCGGCCGCGCACGGCCATCGTGTCGGTCAGAACGCCCGGGAAGCCGGTTCCCGCCGCCGCCATTGTCGTCTCGCTCGCCAGAACGTAACTGCCGTAGCGCTTATTGAGTTGTTCCAGCCGGGCGGCGACGTTGACGGCGTCGCCGTGAACCGTGAACAGCATCCGATCGCTGGCGCCGAACGCGCCGACGACCAGGGGGCCGGTGTTGATGCCGCATCGGGTCTTGAAAACCAGCCCATCGCCGAAGGTCTCGTCGTTCGTCAAGGACTGGATCGCCAGGGCCGTCCGCAACGCGTTGGCGGCGTGATCCGGATCGGGGGCGAGGGTGTTGAAGGCGACCAGCATCGCGTCGCCGTGATACTGGTAAAGAACGCCTTTGTGGCGCGCCAGGATGGCGCTGACGGCAGTGAAATATTCATTCAGCGCCGCCATCAGCGCCTGCGGGCTGACGCGTTCGGAAATGCCGGAAAAACCCTCGATGTCGGTGAACATCACGGTGCCGTCGCAGACGTCGCCGGTTCCCGGTTCGATGGCCTTGTCGGCGCCGGTGATGCGGTCGACGACCTCGGGCGTGACGAACCGCGACAGGTCGGTGACGCGCGCGCTGTCGGCGATCGCGTTGTGCAGGACCCGCCGTGCCCGGATCAGGGCCAGGGCCAGGATCGCCGACACCGACAGGATGACCACGATCTTGTCGACCTCGGCGCCGATCAGGACGGTGTTCGAGGTGATGTAGTGGACATAGTCGCGGGTCACCACGTCGCCCATGCCGCCGCCGCTGTCCACCGCGTACACCACCAGCGCCAGCCATCCGAGCCCGCCCGCCAGCCCGCCGACGATGACGAACGCGGGATCGAAGCGCAGGACGCGGAGCGCGATGAAGATGAAGAGGTAGAGCATCGTCGGCGCCTTGAGATAGAACGGCGCCGGCTGTTCGTATTGGATGTGGAAACTCCAGATCAGGGTCAGGAGAAGCGCGATTTCGACGACCACCGCGACATACGGGAGCACGCGGGGCATGCGCGGGCGCAGGGTCAGGAACAGCCGGATCGCCCCAAAGGCGAAATACGCCGCCAAAGTCCAGGGTACCGGGGCGAACATTTCGTCGGAAAAGGTCTTGGGCGATATCGCGTATAACAGCGCGAAGAAGACGATCAGCGGGATCTGGACCAGAACGATGAGGAGTTCGCTACGGCGTTCCTGTATCTCGATCGCGGCGCGCACCCGTCCCGGCAGGCGCGAGGTCGGGGCTTGGCCCAGGACAAATTCGGATAGTCGTGCGAACAGCGTGCGGCGATGCACCGGATTTGTCCTTCCCCCGAAATCATTCCGTGCGTTGTTAAAGTCAGATGGGGCGCCGAACGTCGTGATTACAGACACATCCTCTCGACCGGTTCGTGTGGACGCGCCGGTTAGGCGAGATCGGCGGTGAACCAGTAGCAGCCGCCGCCTCGGCGGTGACGATAGAGAACCGCCGGGTTCGACAGTTCGATGCCATGCAGCGCCCCGAAGGCGGCCGCCGTCTCCCCGGCGTTCACCGCGACGTGACCGTCGACCTTCTGCCCCAGGCGTTGCAGGACGGAGCGTTCCATGCCGACGATCAATCGTTTGCGGGTCAGCCGCAGAAAAGGCGCCGCATGGTCGAGGACGGCGATGTCGGCATGATGCGGCGGCGGATCGAAAAGCACGAGATCGACCGATCCCGCCGCGCAGTCCGGCGGCGACGCCAAACCCTTCGCGTCGTCTTGTCGGAACGTCCAATGGTCGGGGTAGGGTGCCCGAAGGGCCGCGATGTCGATGTCGCCACCGACCGTCACGACGACGTTTTCCATCCCGGCTTCTGCGAACGGCGGCAGCACGTCGATTCCCCATCCCGTGCCCGGCGTGAACAGGGCGGCGGAATCGATGCCCGCCAGCGTTTCCAAGGGAAAGTCGTTGGTCGACAGTCGCAGCAGATCGTCGAAGCCGGGCGTTTCACCGGGGTCGAATGTGAACGCCAGGGACTTGTCGCTCGAAGACCGCAGCCATGATCGGGTCCAACGCCGCACCCGTTCCTGTGAAAGGCTGTTATCGCGCTCGTTGGCGTCGACCGCCGACCGATCGCCCGCCAGAACGGCTTCGACGACCCGGCGCTTGATCGTGGTGGAAATAGCTGATCCGGAGGCATCGAAGGACCACGGCCGGTCATCCTCGTAAATCGCCCAACGGGGCTCGAACAGCACCTTGTGCTTCCATTCGAACAGCGTGTTGTCGCCGCGCGGGTCCTTGTACTGGTGATAGACCAGATGGCGCAGGCCGTGGGGCCGCGTGCGCGCGAAGTGCGCCAGAACCTCGAAATGCAGCAGGTACATGACCCCGGCGTTCAGGTGGTCGGCGTGGCCCATGATCTTGTTGTACCAGGCGTGATTGCCGACCCGGCGCAGCCGGACATAGCCGACCAGCTTTTCATTCGTCGTCACCGCGCCCTGGCGGTAGCCCTCGACCGCTTGGAACACGCCCCAGCTTTCATGGTAGTGGTACGGGCAGGCGTGGGTTTCCAGCGCGATCGGCGCGGTCGGCGCGCCGCCCATTTCCTCTACCGATTTCAGGTAGTTTTCCTTCATCGGCCGCTGGTTGCGGATCGGCTTGGAATGGTGGATCTCGACGATGTCGGGGATGTGAAGCGCGTAGGGAAAGCGTTTGACGACGTAGCCCGCCTTGCGGGCGCGGTCGATTTCCCGGTTGACGCGGCCCTTCTTGCTGGTCCGTACCCGCATTCGTTCCAGGATCACCTCATCCGAGGACAGACCCTCCAGGTCGATCGCCGCCAGCGCCTCGATGCCGCTGTCGCACACCGCATCCGGGATGGCCAGCGCGTCCAGCGGCCCGTAGCTCATGAACAGGCGTTTGGTCAACTCGTAGTTGATGAACCCCTGGCGCAGGGTTCGGACGATTTCGCGGCACGACGGCAGGTTCGCGCACCCGTCCCGGCCCAGGCGGTCGTCGATGACAAGTCCGTGCTGATGGAGATCCATGCGGGTTCCGAGATCAGAGGGTAAAAAAACCGTTTTCTAGGAATATGTGCTTCCCGTCATCCGATCGCCACCGGTCGATTCGAGCGGATAAAAGGACTTTGACGCTGGCGATCGCGGCTGAAAGACGGTCTTATAGCTCCACAACCATCTGAGGAGCCGCCACATGGCGCGCACCATTATCGATTTGCCCGTGGGTACGTCGCCTGAAAAGATCCGGATTATCCTCGATCAGGCCAAGGCCGGTGTCCACGAAATCTTGGCGACTAACAATCCGAAATACGATTACGTTGCGGTTCGCGAGGTTCATGCCGAAATCGGAAGGGGAACGCTGAGGCCGGGACGAAGTGCCTAAAAAACAGGCTTTTGTCGATCTCGTCTCGGGAACCTTGACGGAAACCCTGAGCATTTCGGAAAAAGACATCTAAGTGCTGTTTCGCGAACGCGCGCCATACAATCACTATTGCGGCGGCACGCCCATCGGTACCTTCGTTCCACCCGAATAGGGGTTCACCGGGATGTGGAGACGGTTGAGATGACACGGGAATCTTGGCGACGCTTGCGCATGGGCCTGGTGACGGTGACGGGGGTTGCCCGGCAGGGGTTCTTCATTCCCTACCGCTACGCCGACACTATTCCCGGGCCGGGGCAGCGTCCGCCCTATGCGGCGATCGAGGCGTTGTTAGAGGCGCGGCGCGCGACGTTCACCGGGTTGCTGGAGCGCGCCGAGGGGTACGCCGACGCCTTGCGCGCCATCGCCGAGGGCCCGGCGCCCGAGCCGCGCTGGCTGCAGAACTGGTTCCCGCGCCTGGATGCCGCGATCGCCTACGTTCTGACTCGCGAAACCAAACCCGCCCACATCGTCGAGATCGGGTCGGGCCATTCCACCCGCTTCTACGCCCGCGCCGTGCGCGACGGAGGGCTGGAGACCGAGATTACCTGCATCGATCCCGCGCCGCGCGCCGACATCGCCCGCCTGGGGGCGGAGATTATCCGGGCGCCGGTGCAGCACGCTGGTCTCGACGCCTTCGGGCGCTTGGCGGCGGGTGATTTCCTGGTCATCGATTCCAGCCATATCCTGATGCCGGGCACCGACGTCGACCTGCTGTTCAATGTCGTGCTGCCGGAACTTCCCGCCGGCGTCCGGGTTCACATCCACGATATCTTTCTACCCGACGACTATCCGGAGTCCTGGGGTTGGCGTGGCTACAACGAACAGCAGGGCGTTGCCGCGCTGCTCCAGGGCGGTGGCTACGAAATCGAATGGGCGAGCCGTTTCGTGGCCACGCGCATGGCCGGCGATCTGGCGGAATCGGTCATCGGCGGCCTGCCGATCCTGCCCGACGTGTTCGAATCCAGTCTGTGGCTGCGGAAGAGACCTTGAGCCACGATTGTCGGGCTTTTCGTCTCCGCCCCTTGGGGGGGCGGATTCCATGGCGCTTGGTGCGTCCTGGCGCCCGTCCGGCTGGATTCCCCGTTCGTTGCCGGGGAATGACGGATTGTGGTGCTCCTCCAAATCGTCATAGCCCGGCGCAGTCCGGGCTATCCAGGGCATAGGCCATCTTTACCCCCTCATCCTGTCCCTTGCTCCCTGAAGGGAGGGGAAAAGGCGTGAATTGTAACTTGATAACGCGTCGGCAAGAGCGTAAGTATCTCCCGATATCCAACCGTGAGATTGTATGTTCTTTAGTCTTGTGTCCTGCTGACGGCCGCCCCTAACCGGGCCGTCGTCCTCGAAATCCTCGCACCGCGGAACGAAGGCGGATGGCGTTGTGCGTCCGCGCCCCGGTTCCGGTGCCGAATCGAGTACAGAACACGGACACTTCCATGAACGCATCACGTAACGAGCAGCGTGTTCCGCACGCCCTGAAGCAGGGCGCGCGCATACCTCATGTGCATCTTCCGCGCGCTCCAGGAAAGGCGCCGGCCACCGTGCACGCGCGCCCCGAAAATCGCACCCAACCCTTGAAAGAGACCAAGCAATGGAACTGAACAACGCCCTTATCGATGCCCTGATCACCGAACACGGAGGGTTGCCCCGCAAGGGGCCGGGCTCCGACACCCTCGCTCGCGCGATCATCGAGCGCATCCGGCCGCGCCTGACCGCGCGGCCGCAAGCCGCCGATCTCGGCTGCGGCAACGGCCACTCGGCAATCCTGCTGGCCGAGACCCTGGATGCGGACGTGACCGCGGTCGATTTCGCTCCCGCCTTCATCGCCGAGTTGGAGGCCCGCCTCGCCGCCGGCGCGCCGGCTTGCGGCAGCGTGACTCCGCGCGTCGGCGACATGCTGGAACCGGGGCTGGAACCGGGATCGGCCGACCTCCTCTGGTCCGAGGGCGCGGCCTACACCGTCGGGCTCGAGAACGCGCTTTCCACCTGGCACCCCCTGCTGAAGGCCGGTGGCTTCCTCGTTTTCTCGGAGTGCTGCTGGTTCAAGCGCGAAGGCGCGCCCGAGGCGGCGGTTGCTCTGTGGGATCGCGGCTATCCCAACATGGGCACGGTGGCGCAGACCCTTCGGCTGACCGAGGAGGCGGGCTACCGCTTCCTTGCCGCCGAGGCGCTGCCGTCGGAAGCGTGGTGGGAGAGCTATTTCGGCCCGCTTTCCGAACGCCATCCGCTCCTGGCCGCCCAGGCGGCCGGAAACCCGGTGCTGGCCGAAGTCATCGCGGACGCCAAGTCCGAGATGGAAACCTTCCGCGCATGCTCCGACTATTACGGCTATGTCTTCTTCGTGCTGATGAAGGCCTAAGCCTCACCCCGTCATGCCCGCGCAAGCGGGCATCCATCCTTCCGATGGGCCCCCGCTTGCGCGGGGGCGACGGTGTGGGGAAATCTGGAAATTCCGGCGATGCTATTCCTCATGAATTATAGTGCTGGCCAATTTCAAAAAAACGTCATGCCCCGGCGCTCGTCCGGGGCATCCAGTCTGGATCGCCCGGGCTGACGCCGGGCGAGGACGGTTTGTCGATTGCGCGATCCGGAAACCTTTCGTGCACTTGCCGGCGTGACGGGATACATGAGAGTGCCGGTTGGCATCAATCCCGCGCATAGGGGTCGGCGGCGTCGCGCAGGCCGTCGCCGAGGAAGTTGAACCCCAGCACCGTCACGATCACCGGCAGCATCGGCAGCATCAGCCAGGGATAAAGGGCGACGGCCTCGATGTTCTGAGCCTCGGTCAGCAAGACGCCCCAACTGGTGATCGGCGGACGCAGGCCGAGCCCGAGAAAGCTGAGCGCGGTTTCGCCCAGGATCATCGCCGGGATCGACAGGGTCGCCGACGCGATCAGGTGGCTCATGAAGTTGGGCAGCAGGTGGCGGGCGATGATGCGGCTGGGCGGTGCGCCCATCAGGCGGGCGGCGGTGCAGAAATCCTCTTCGCGCAGCGACAGCAGCTTGGAGCGTACCGCACGGGCCAGTCCCGGCCAGTCCAGAAGTCCCAGGATCACCGTGATCGCCAGATAGACCAGGATTGGGCTCCAGGACACCGGCAGCGCCGCCGACAAGGCCATCCAGAGCGGCAATTCCGGTAGCGAGCGCAGAATTTCGATCACGCGTTGGATGGTGCTGTCGATCCAGCCGCCGAAGTAACCCGCCAGGCCGCCAAGAAAAATTCCCAGCGTGAAGCTGATGGTGATTCCGATCAGCCCGACGGTTAGCGAAATCCGCCCGCCGTACAACAGGCGCGAGGCCATGTCGCGCCCCAGCCGATCGGTCCCGAACAGGAACAGGGTGCCGTCCTTGGGCGGGCAGACGACGTGAACGTCGCCGCGCCACAGGCCCCAGAACCGGTAGTCGTCGCCCCGGCAGAAAAAACGGATCGGTTGCGGCCGCGTGGTATCGGTGCGGTATTCCCGTTTCAGGTTTTCCATGTTCAGGCTGTAGATCAGCGGATAGACGAACGGGCCGATGAATGCGCCGTCATGGAACAGGTGAAGGGACTGGGGCGGTGCGTAGATGTGGTTGATATGGCGGCTGTGCAGGTCGTAGGGCGCCAGGAATTCGGTCACCAGGATCGAGGCGTAACTGAGCACGATGACGATCGCGGAGATAAGCGCGACACGGTGCCGCCGGAATCGCCACCACATCATCCGCCATTGCCCGGCGGTGTAGTAGCGCATCTGTTCCGGCGTCAGATCCTCGGCCCCGGCGGGGTCGAACGGTTCGGTCGAAACGAAATGGGGAAGCCGCTCCGTCATCGCGCCTTGCCTCCGGTCAACCGGATCCGGGGGTCGAGCACCGCGAGCAGAAGGTCGGAGACGAACATGCCGATGACCGTGAGCACCGCCAGGAACATCAGGAACGACCCCGCGAGGTACATGTCCTGGCTGCGCAACGCGTCCAGAAGCATCGGTCCCGTGGTGGGCAGCGACATGACCGCCGACACGATCACCGAGCCCGAAACCACCTGCGGCAGCATGTTGCCGATGTCGGCGATGAACGGGTTCAAGGCCATGCGCAGGGGGTATTTGAGCAGGAGCCGACCGGGCGGAAGGCCCTTGGCCCGCGCGGTCACCACGTACTGCTTGCGCAGTTCGTCCAAGAGATTGGCGCGCAGCCGTCGGATCATGCCCGCCGTCCCCGACGTCCCGATCACGAAGACGGGAATCGCCAAGTGCTCGACGATCGACAGCATCTTGGCCGCCGTCCACGGCTTGTCGATGTAGACGGGATCCATCAGCCCGCCGATCGTGGTGCCGAAGAAGACGTTTGCGAAATAGAGCAGGATCAGCGCCAGCAGGAAATTCGGGGTGGCGAGGCCCAGGAACCCGATCAGCGTCAACCCGTGATCGCCCCAGCTGTATTGATGGGTGGCCGAATAGACGCCGATGGGAAAGGCGACGACGTAGATGAACAGGATGGTCGTGAAGTTCAAAATCATCGAAAGGAGCAGGCGGTCGCCGATGACGTCCGCGACCGGAAGCCCGTGTTCGAACGAATAGCCCATGTCGCCCTGGACCAAGCCGGCGACCCAGATCGCGTATTGTTCGATCAACGGTCGGTCCAACCCGTACTGCGTGCGAAGGAATTCGATCTTTTCCGGGGGAACGATCTCGCCCTGGCTTTCCAGTTCCAGGATATAGGCGGAAAGATAGTCGCCCGGCGGCAGTTGGATGATCACGAAGACCAACGCGCTGATCGCCAGCAGCGTCAGGATCATCGTCAACATGCGGCGGGCGAGGAAATTCAGCATCGTCGCGTCATTCTCCGCGTTTCTCTGGGTCGTCGAACCAGAAGGTGTCGGGGCGGTAGATGCCGAAATGCGCGCCCGGATCCCAGTTGTAGACGGCGTCTTCCGGGATGTTGCGTAACGCCCGGTGGGTGACGATCGGCTGTTGGACGCCCGAAACCACGCCGATGGAATAGCATTGGTCGGCGTTGATCTCGAGGATCTTGCGCCAAAGGGTCCGGCGTTCGCCCACTTGGCTCGCGTAGTTCCAGGCCTCGTTCAACCGGTCGAGAACCCGCGGGAGTTCCATATCCACTGGTTCGCCGGCCATTCCGCCGGTCTGAACGTATTGTCCCCATTTCGGCCACTGCAACTGAAGTTGCGATGTCGGTGCGAACTCGTGCGGGCTCGAATTCTCGGTCGGCACGCCGTTTTCCAGACCGGACCAGACGGACATGACGGTGTAACCGGCAAAGACGCGATTCCGAAAAACATCGCGTTGCAGCGCCTTGGCGAATAGTTTGATCCCGATTTTTCGCCAGTTGTCGGATATCAGTTCCAGAATATCGGATTGTTCCGTCGTCTCGCCTGTGGTTTCAACGACGATTTCGAGTGTCCGACCATCGGGAAACTTTCGAAAACCATCGTCGTCGCGCCCCGTCAATCCAAGCCCGTCCAGCAGGGCGTTGGCCTTGTCGAGATCGAAAGTCGACCAGGCGCGGGCGTATTCCTTCCGATACAAGGGACTCTTGGGCAATACCGTGTTCGTTGCTTCCTTTGCCAGTCCGAAGAAGATCACCTGATTGATTTCATGCCTGTCGATTGCCAGCGATAGGGCGCGGCGGAAGTCGGCCTCGCGCAGCAGGTCCCGCCACACAGGGTCATTGGCGTTCAGATTGGGGAATAGGGCGAAGTGGGATCCTCGCGCCGACGGCCAGAGGAAGACGCGGATCGGGTTCCGCTTTTCTCCGCTTTTCAGGAACGTGTAGTTGTTGAAACTCAGGTATCGGCCTTGAAGGTCGGTTTCGCCGCTTCCCGCCTTGGCCGGGATCAGTTTGGCGTTGGCGATGACCACGGCGATACGGTCGATGTAGGGCAGTTGCCGGCCTTCGGTGTCCACGCGGTGATAAAACGGATTGCGAACGAACACGAACCTCTCTGACGGCGGCGGAGTCTTGATGATCCAGGGCTGCAACGTCGGCAGGTCCGGGTTGGAGTTGTCGTAAAGATGCGCCTTGCGCGTATGCAACGCAGCCCAATTGCGCTGACGATCTTCTCCAATCAGCCTTTCAAGTTCCTCGAGCGCGGCGTAACGGGAATGAAATTGCCGCAGATAATGGGCCGGCGCGTAGATATAGAGGGGCCGAGCGCCGGACAAGAGCGCGAGGAACTGGGGGTTGGGGCGGGACCACGTATACCGGATCGTCGTCTCGTCGAGGAATTCGACTTTGGGTCGTTCGCCGTCCACCAACATTTCGATCGGCGGCCCCGTAGGCGATAGTTGTTCGTTGAGGGCCATGTCCTCCCAAAAATACCGGAAGTCCTCGCTGGTAAACGGATGCCCGTCGGACCAACGGTGTCCCTTGCGCAGATGCAACGTGTAAATTCGCTCTTCCTTGACCTCGATGGCTTCGAGAATGTCGGGGACGATCTCCATGTCCCGGTTGTATGCGACCAGACGGGCGTAGCCGTAGACGGTCACCATCCGGATATCCTTGGCGTGGCTCATCAGCGTCCGCAATGTTCCACCATAGCGGCCAAGGCTTTGGCCCGGTCCGTTCAGCGAAACGACGCTGGGTGATTCGGGGAGCCGTTCCGCCATGGGTGGAATGGCGCCGCTCTCGACCAGTGGTGCCAGCAACGGCGGCTCGTTGTACGGCTCGGCTTGGGTGGGTATGGCGACCCCCAGGAAAACCGACCATGCGACGATGAGGGCGAGACGAATCATGACCATCTCTCCCGAGGATCCGCGCCGGTCGTAGCGCGAACAAAATGGTCGTCGCCGAGGTCGAGCAACGCGATTTCGCTGCCGGCCGTGAAGGGAGCGGGCCAAGCTGACGGGACCGACGCGCGGCCTTCCATAAGGGCGGAAAGATCGAGCTTACGGTCCGGATCCGGGTAGGGAACGGCGGTCAACAGCGCGCGCGTATAGGGATGAACGGGATCGCGGAAGAGAATCTCGCGTGGCGCGATTTCGACGATGCGCCCAGCGCACATCACGGCAATGCGGTCGGCGATGTAGTCGACGACCGCCAAATTGTGTGAAATGAAGACCAAAGTCAGTCCCAGGTCGGCTTGAAGATCCTTGAGCAGGTTCAGCACCTGGGCCTGAACCGATACGTCGAGGGCCGATACAGGCTCGTCGCAGATGATCAGGTCGGGTTGAAGCGCGAGCGCCCGCGCAATGCCGATCCGTTGCCGTTGTCCGCCCGAAAAACTGTGCGGGAACCGCACCAGCCATCGCGGATCCAAACCTACGAGGCGCATGAGTTCGGCCGCTAACTCGCTTCTTTCGACGCCGCGTCCGATCCCGTGAATCGTCAACGGTTCGGTCAAGATTTCACTGACAGGCATGCGCGGGTTGAAGGCGCTGAAGGGGTCCTGGAAAACGTACTGAATTCGCCGCCGAAAGGGTTTGAGCGCGCGTTCGTCCAGCGTCAGAAGATCGGTCTGAGCCGTTCCATCGTTGAAAATAATGCGTCCGGTGTCCGCCTTGGTCGCGCCCATGATCATTTTACTGACCGTGGTCTTGCCGCATCCGCTTTCACCGACCAGCCCCAGACATTCGCCCCGCCGGACTACGAAGCTGACATCGGTGACCGCGCTGATCGTCCGTTTGGGGCCGTAGCCGAGAAAACCGCCGCACTTCCGGGTCGTGAAGGATTTGCCGACCGATTCGACGCTGAGCAGAGGTTCCTCCTGCGGCGCCCCGGTTTTTCGTCCGCCGTCTCCCAGCAATGCACTGCGCTCGTATCGGATTTCGCGAAGCGGGACAAGACGCTGCCCCGGTTTCATATCGAAGCGGGGAACCGCTGCGAGCAAGGCGCGAAGATAGGGATGTTCAGGCTTCTCGAAAACGTCTCGTAACATTCCGCTTTCAACCACCCGACCCTTGTAAACCACGACGACCTCGTCGGCGACGTTGGCGACGACGCCCAGGTCGTGGGTGATGATCAGGACCGCCATACCCAGGCCGGCTTGGATGTCCTTGATCTGTTTCAGGATCTGGGCCTGGATGGTGACGTCCAAGGCGGTGGTCGGTTCGTCGGCGATGAGCAGCGGGGGGCGGCAAATGAGTGCCATGGCGATCATCGCCCGCTGCCGCAGGCCGCCCGAAAGCTCGAACGGATAGGCATCGAAAGCGCGCTCCGGTTCGGGAAAGCCGACCAGATGGAGCATGTCCTCGGTCAATTTCCGCCTTGTTTTAGCGTCGACGGGGCGATGCAATGCCAAGGCTTCGCCGATTTGATCGCCGATGGTGTGCAGCGGCGATAGCGATGTCATCGGCTCCTGAAAGATCATGGATATCCGGCCGCCCCTGATCTGCCGGAAACGCGGGCCATCGGGGTCCAGTTTCGCCAGATCCAGGGGGTCCTCGTCAATTCCCCTGAACAGAATCTCACCGCGCGTGAGCCGTGCTTCGTGGGGCAGAATGCCCAGGATCGCCTGGGCCATAACCGACTTTCCGGAGCCTGATTCCCCGACGATCGCCACCGTCGATCCGGGTGCGACCCGGAACGAAATACCGTCGACGGCATGGACGGTCCCGCCGCGACCCGGAAATTCCACGCACAGGTCCCGAACCTGGAGAAGATCGCTCATGCCTCCTCTCCCGCGATGGGGTAGCCGGACGAGGCGAAATTCTGCACCGATGCCGGATCCAGAATCAGACCGTTTTCCTTCACTGTCCGGGCGGCGCGGTCCAGAATCGATTCGAATTGGTCCAGCGTCGATTCGATCTGAATCCGGTGGCGCCCCTGACTCAGGCGGATGGTCATCCAGCCCCGCGATCCGTCCCGCCGGGTCGAAAAATACCGCAAGCGGATGTCGTCGATGTCGCTCCAAGAAAGCGCCGATGGGCGAAACGCGCAGGCCCGTATCGATTGCTCATCCACGTGAAAACGGACGACGTGGCGTTTTACCGTCAGCCAGAGATAGACGGCGAAGACCACCACCATGACCGAGCAAAGCAGCCGGGGCAGGGTCGGCATTGCGATCATCAGCAGCGGTCCGATCGTCAACGCCAAACCGCCAATCGCTCCTGCGTAGTCGCGATAGATTGATGCGCGCGAATAGACCAGGGGGGTCATGGCGCGAACACTTCTTGAGCCGTCAACCAACGGACGCCGGTTCGCCGGGTCCGTTCGAACAATTCGTCCAGGAAACGCCAACAACCTTCGTCGTGATCCAGATGATGGGTCAGCAATCCGGTCGGTTCATTGGCGTCGACGGCGCCGATTCTGCGATTCCTCAGGTGACGGATCAATTGATCGAGGGCCTTTCCCGTTCCGACGAATCCGCGATCGCCCCGCCAGTCGACGATATCGACGTGGGTATTCACCTGCAGGGGTTTGGCCGTCGCGTCGTCGCGGGGGCCGAACGCGGAAACGCCTTCGAATCCGAGATCCCGGAGTATCGGCCGTACGATTTCCAGACCCCGATTCCAGGGCGGAACGAAGATCGGCCGGAACCGGGGGAGGGGGCGCAATCGCATCAGGCCGTCTTTGAGTTCGCGACGGACGACGTCGGTGGGCCGGCGGTCGACGAATTCCGATTTCTTGCTGCCCGGCTCCGTATTGTTCGCGTGGGCGAATCCATGTTGGACGGGAGTAGCGTAGGACATTCCGTCGCTTTCCAACAAGGCGGCGAGGTTTGGGGAAAGGCGTGCCGGGATGACCGCCAGCGTTACCGGGGCCTTGTGGCCCGTGGCCAGGGACAGGAGCCGCCGCAGTTCCGGCGTATCTCCGGATGCGTCATCGTCGCGCCACCACAGCGTTGCGTCGCCCTCGACGTCACGCCAGCGATCAAATTCCTGCCAAAGGTCGGACCAGTCGCTCATAGCCCTTCATACCTAGTGATTAACGGCCGATTCTTCGAGAATGCGCCGCACGAGTTCGGTCGTGGTCGCTGTTCCCGACAGGTTTACGGCGAAGGTGTCGTCGTTCGTGCGTCCGGCCGCCCGGTCGACGTCCGCGGCGAGGGCTTCTGGAGTCAATCCGTCTTCCGGAACCACTTCGATCAGACCACGTTGACGCAACAAGTCCGCGCGCAAGGTCTGTTCCGATTCTTCGCCTCCGGCATAGGGGACGATCACCGCCCTGGCGCGGGTGGCCAGGGTTTCCATGACGGTGTTGTAGCCCCCTTGCGATATCGAGACACGGCAGTTGGACAGCAGCGTCACGAAATCGGGACGGGCTCGTTCCACCACGACGCCGGCGGGCGCCGTCGCGGAAAGGTCTCCGAACACCGCATCCGGCAGGTTGGCGCCGACGAGCAGACGCCATGTCGTGTTCGCGAAGGCTGTCAGGGGGCGGGCCGCGATTGCGGCGCGGAGCAACGGTTCGCCGACCCCGCCGCCGCCCGCGGAAACCAGTACCTCGTTCTGGCCGTCCAAGCCGTCGCGACGCCGCAGGCGATCCCGGTCGACGACGTATCCGGTGTAGGCAATCTTCTCGCGGATTCGCCCGGCGTGGGGAAAGGTCGCGTCGAAAGGAATGAGGTTTGGATCACCGTGAACGAAAACACGGTCGAAATGGGCCTCGACTGTTTCGACCATTTCGATGTTCCGTTCCGGTTTGTGCTTTTCGACCAGGATATCGCGTACCGACGTGATGGTGATTGTTCTCGGAGTCGCGCGGTGGGCGGCTTCGAGCAGCGGCAGTAACTCGAAACGGAACTGGCGGCGCCCGAAGGGGAACAACTCGACCATCAGGATATCGGGATTCACGTCGGTGAACGCGTCGAGAAGCGCTTCCCGGCGTTTATCTCGCCAAGCATCGTCAATGGCGCTCCCGTCTCCGTCGAGCAGGATTTTGAACGATTTATCCGTTGCCCGGCACGGCGGCAATTGAATGACTTTCAAGCCCCGAGCGTTGAGCAGGGGAACGGCTTCGCCGCCCGATACTAGGGTGACGGTGATTCCGCCGTCGGACATGGCACGTGCCAGCGCCGCCGCGCGCATCAGGTGACCGATGCCCAACAGATGCTGCACGTAGAACATCACCGACGCGCTCATGCGATGGCCTCCAATCCGACGTTCATCCGTTTGACGGCGACATTGCCCGCCGCGTCGACGTCGAACAAGTGCGTCGACGCGTCGCGGAATTTGTCGGGGGCCTTCGCCGTCATGTCCCAACCCGTCGCCAGAGAATACACGGCGCGGATGACACCTCGATGTGTCACGGCGCCGGAATCAATACTTTTTTCGCCGATGCGAACGAGCCAGGGACGAATTCGCCGTTGCACATCGCGGGGGCTTTCACCTCCGGGGGGACGAAAATCGAGCCCACGTGCCTCGTTTCGATCCATCTCCTCGCCGAGTTCGTCGCGCAGATCCGACAATCGGTGTCCTTCCCATTGGCCCCAATTCATTTCAATCAGTAATGGTTCCACGCGGGTGGCCAGACCAAGCAAGGCTGCGGTTTCCCGTGCCCGGACCAGGGGGCTGGAATACCAGTCGAACATCAGGAGGCTGCGCGGCAAGCGCCACCGTCCGACCTGGGTTTTGGCATCTTCGGTCAGGGGAATATCCGCGTGCCCCTGCAATCGTTTTTGGGCGTTCCACGACGTGGAGCCATGGCGGATCAGCGCAAGTTGCGTCACGAGTTAGATCTCCCGTCCGGCAGAAGGCGGCGAAGCGTCGTCCTCAGCGTCGCGGCGGCGGCGTCGAGACCGTGGTCGCGCGTCGTAACCTCCAGGGCCTTTCGGCGCATGGCCTCCCGGCGCGGGTGATCGGAGAGAAGCGTTCGGATCGCTTGTTCAAAAGCCGCATGGTCGCCGACCGTCGCCAGGAGACCGGTTTCGCCGTCGCGGACGATTTGCGGGACACCGCCGGTTCTTCCCGCCACGACGGGACAACCCGTGGCTTGAGCTTCCAGCAGGACCATACCGTAGGCTTCGCCGATCGCCGGCCAAACGAAGAGGTCGGCGGCGGCGTAAAGACATGGAAGGGTGTCCGCATCCCGGGCACCGAGGAAACGGACCCGATCGCCCAGCGGGCCGAATGCATCCTCGACGAGCGGCCGGGCCGGGCCGTCGCCGACGATGAAGAGAGTCCACGAAAGATCGGTCACTCGCGTCAGCGCTTTGGCAAGAACGCGATAGGATTTGAGCTTCACATCGTCGCGCATCATCGCCACCGTCAAGAGTTGCGGCGCGTCGGGATTGCGGCTGTAAGGGTGAGCCTGTGCTGTTCGGTGTTCCGTGCGTTGATGACTGGCCGAATGATAGGGCGAAAGGTCCAAAAAGGGTTTAAGCGAAACGGCCACGTCGGGACGTCGGAGCAAGGGAGCGAGACAGGGCGCATCCTCCGGATTGAGTGTCAGCACCGCGTCGGCGGCATGGATCGATTCGGCAGCGCCGTCGTATCCGATTGCCCACGGGCCGTCGCGGCGCTTCGGAGCGTGCGACGCCTCGGCAATCAAATACGGAATGTGGAAGTGGGCAGCCACTCGCGGGCCAATCCAATCCGGAGCCTTGTGGTAGACGTGATAGGTGAACCAGGCGGTGGGCGGATCCGGAGCGAGCCGACGAATGTACCGTTCCGCGAGCTTTCCGCCGACGGCTCGAAGGCGCGCTTGGCGACAGGGGTCGCCTTTGCCGTCGTAGGATCGGAATCGGGACACCAGGAATGTCTCGTGCCCGGCACGGCCGAGCGCGTCCATCAGCAGCCGCGCCATGCGGCGGTCGCCCGAGGGCACGGCATGGGTCGGCGGCTTCATGGGCGCGTAAAAGGCGATCCGCGTCATGCGGAAATCCGCTCCCCCGCGACGGTGGCGACTTCGGTGCCGAATTTATCGGCCAGTCGGTCGATGCCGCCATCGAATTCAAATAGGGCGCGGACGCGGGCTTCGCCGGCCTTGCCCAGCCGATTTCGGGTATCGGGATCCCGGATCAGGCTAGCCATCGCGCCGGAAAGGGCTTCGGGGTTGTCGGGCGGCACCAGGACCCCGGTTTCCTGGTCGACGATCAATTCCGGAATGGCCGACACGGTCGTTCCGATGCAGCACAGTGCTTGGCTCTGCGCTTCCATGAAAACGTTGGGCAGACCGTCGCGGTCGCCATCGTCGGCAACCCTGCAGGCCAGAACGAAAAGATCGGCGGCCCGGTAGTGGTCGAGAACCTCGGCCTGGGAGAGCGATCCCAGCCACTGGACGCGGTCGGCGATTCCCAGGCGTTTGGCTTGGCGGCGAAGCGCGTCCAGGGTCTTGCCGCCACCAATGTGCACGAAACGCCAGTGAACGTCCCGAAGCGCGGCGAGGGCTTCCAACAGCGCCGGGTAACCCTTCTTTTCCACCGCGCGGCCGACCGAAAGAATGACGACGGGGTCGTCGACCTTGCCGCCGTCGCGTTTCGACGCGGTTGTCGCGCCGGGAAAGCGGGCAAAATCCAGGCCGTGGTAGAGAAGTTCGACACGGTTCGGGACCGGCGACAAGGAATCGAGATGGCGGGCATTGACTTCGGTGCATGTCACGAGCCACTGACAATCGCCCAGTTTTTCACGCTTTTCCCAGTCCGGGCTTGTCCAGATGTCCTTGGCGTGAGCCGAGCAGGTCCATGGCAGGTTCATGATTTTCGCCGTGTACCGGGTAACCGACGCCGGCGTGTGCATGAAATGGGCGTGCAGATGGCGGTATTCGGAAGGCAGTTCATGGGCCAGAACCAAAGCCTGCCCGAATCGACGCACCCGATTGGGGGTCGGGTCGCGCTTCAGATCGCGCCACCAGGAGCGCAAAGCATCCGCGTAACCCGCGCCCTTGCGTACCGCGCGCCAGGCACGCAACACCCGAAGCGGTTCCTGATACAGGTATTCGGGCAGGTAGAGGACTCGGGCGACGATCTCGTCGTGGATGGGGTGACGTTTCCGATCGGTTGGATGGCGCAGGGAGACGATAAGGATGTCGAGCCCGCGGCGCTCCAGGGCACGAATTTCCTGGGCGATGAATGTCTCCGAGAGACGCGGATATCCTTTAAGAACAAAAGCGGTGGCGACCACGGCGATTCACGGCGTCTGGTGGACAAGGGAAATGCGGGCCGATTTTTCGTCCCGATCCAGCCATCCGTCAACCTGTGCGGTGATGGTGTTCAGGCCGTCGAGAATGCCGGGTATGGAGATTTCAGATGGTTTGGGTTGCGTCGGCAGGCGGTGAAGAGCCTCGGCCATGACCATGGGGTCCCGGGGCAGGGTCTCATTCAGCATTCTCAACAGGCCGAGCCGTTGCGCGTGATCGGCGCGGATGAACTGCTCCATGCGCGGCTCCGTCCGGGGAACCACGATCGCGCGTTTGTCGAAGGACAGGATTTCGCAGAAGGTGTTGTAGCCGCCCATCGCAACAACCCCGACGGCCTGCTTCATGATGCTTTCCAAATGCGGCTCGAACGTAACCAGTGTCACCTTGTCCAATCTTTCGGCGCGTTCGATGAACTGGGTCTGATGCATCGCCGGCATGAAGGGGCCTAGGACGACAAAGGCCGCGGTCGGGATCGTCGGATCGTGTTCATAGGCGCCGAGCACCCAGTCGACCAGGGTATCGCCATCGCCGCCGCCGCCGGTGGTGACCAGAATGAACGGATCGTCCATGGCCGGCAGGCCCGATTCCGCCGCGCCGGGCAGGGTCGAACGGCGTATGTAGCCGGAATAGACCATTTTCGACATGACGGCGTTGGAAATGGGCAACCCCTGCAGCGGTTCATAGATTTGCGGCAGGCCGTAGACCCAGATCTGATCGTAAAGATCCCGGAGCGCGGGAAGGGCATTTTTCCGCTCCCACTCCTCGGCCAGTTGACGGGGAGCATCCATGACGTCGCGAAGGCCTAATATCAAGACCGTACCCTGGGCCTTCAGCATGGCGAGCGTATCGCGAACCTCACCCCGCATGCCCAATGGTTCCTTGTCCACTAGAAAGATGTCCGGCCGGAACAGTTCGGCGGTTTGGCGGATGATTTCGGCCCGCATCGTCATGACTTCCTCGATGTCGATATCGAGACTGAACGATGTGTAGTCGCCGTGCCGGAGTTTGATGACCCCGGGAATTCGGACAAAATCGATGCGTCCGCTGAAATCGAAACTTCCGATGACCGGAGAGCCGGACAGAATCAGGACCGACAGGTCATCTCGGTGCGATACGAGCGACTGAGCGATCGCCCGGCATCGACGTATGTGTCCAAGCCCAAAGGAATCGTGGCTGTAAATCAGGACGCGTGAAAGTTTCCTCATGCCTCCGAAGCCTTCCCCTTCCCCCGGTAAATTGACTGTCGGCTAAAACTGTCTGCACAACTCCTATGTAGGTTGGGGCAAACGGAAATCCGAGTTTTTGAATCGACAAATTTATGTGACCGTCATGTGAAAAATCGAATACCGTTGACGGAAGCGATCGCCTGTTCCCACATAGGTTTCAGACCGGGCATCAAGCCGGGCTTCGACAATTATTGTTTTTGAAGGACCGAGCCGCGATGGAGCCCACGATTTTCCGGTTCATATTTCGCTACAGCCTGCGGCCGCAACTCCTTCTTTTGGCGGTTACCGCCATTTCGCTGCCGTTCCTCTATGTCACACTGGACCTTCCGAAGACGATCGTCAACGAAGCGATCGGCGGGCACGACTTTCCCAAGACCGTCCTGGGCATGGAATTGGGACAGGTTGAATTCCTGATGCTGTTGTGCGGCGCCTATCTGGTTTTCGTTCTTATCAACGGCGCTTTCAAATATTGGATCAATGTCTATAAAGGCCAGTTGGGCGAACGCATGTTGCGGCGCCTCCGCAATCAGTTGTACGGCCGGGTGCTCCGGTTTCCGATTCCGCATTTTCGCCGGGTTTCGCAAGGCGAACTGATCGCCATGATTATTTCCGAGGTGGAACCGCTGGGCGGGTTCATCGGCGACGCGCTCGCGCTTCCGGCCTTTCAGGGCGGGACGCTGCTGACGATCCTGGTCTTCATGTTCGTGCAGGATCCCATCCTGGGCACGGCGGCGGTGGCGTTGTATCCGTTGCAGTTATTCCTGATTCCGAAACTGCAGCGGAAGGTCAACGATCTGGCCAAGAAGCGGGTTCGAACGGTTCGGAAACTGTCGGAACGCGTAGGGGAAACCGTGCTGGGCGTCCAGGAAGTTCACGCCCACGATACCTCGAACCGTGAATTGGCCGATTTCTCGGCGCGGACCGGCCGGATCTATGACATCCGGTTCCGGATCTACCGCCTGAAGTTCCTGATCAAGTTTCTCAACAACTTTCTCGCCAGCGTCACGCCGTTCTTCTTTTTTTCGATCGGCGGCTATCTGGTCATCAAGGGGGATTTGACGTTCGGCGCGCTGGTTGCGGTGCTGGCGGCCTACAAGGACCTGTCGGCGCCGTGGAAAGAGTTGCTGACCTACTATCAGACCAAGGAGGACACCCGGGTAAAATACGAGCAACTGATCGAACAGTTCGAACCCGCGGGCCTTCTCGACGACGAGATCTTCGCCGATCCGCCGGAAGAAATGCCCCGGTTCGATGGCACGCTGGTCGCTTCCAATCTCGTGCTCGAGGAAGACGGCGGGCTCAAGGTCATCGACGGAGCTTCGCTTTCGCTGCCGTTGTCGCATTCCACCGCCCTGGTCGGGATCGGCGACGGCGGACGATCCGGACTGGCGCAGATTCTGGCGCGCATCGTTTTCCCGACCTCGGGCTCGATCCGGGTCGGCGATCACCAGTTCCTGCGCTTGCCCGAGGCGGTCACCGGGCGCCGGATCGCCTATCTCGATCAGAATTCATACATCTTCGCGGGAACCATCCGCGACAATCTGCTGTACGGTCTGCGGCACCGGTCCGTAACCGAGCGCGAGTTGGCGGACGATGTAAGGCAGATCCGGGAGGCGTTCATCGCCGAAGCCGAGGCCGCGGGCACGTCGACCTTCGATCTGGAGGCCGAGTGGATCGACTACGAAGCGCTTGGGCTCGAAGGCGCCGACGCCTTGGGGAGCCGCATTGTCCAATTGTTGGAAACCGTCGATCTCGCCGAGGACATCTATCGCGCGGGTCTTCTCAGCCGGGTCGGAACCGGCGCGCATACCGATCTGGCGACGAAGATCCTCGACGCCAGGACCCGTTTTCACGAGCGGCTTTCGCAGGCCGATCTCCAGGACTTGGTGGAACCCTTCGACGCCGAGACCTATAACACCAACATGTCGGTGGCGGAAAACGTTCTTTTTGGCGCGCCGGTCGGGGACGTCTTCAATCTCGACCGTTTGGCGGACCACCCCTACGTTCACGCGACTCTCGAAAAGGTCGGGCTGGCCGAGACCTTCCTGGAAACCGGTCTGCAACTGGCCCAGATCATGGTCGACCTGTTCCAGGATCTGCCGCCCGACCACGAGTATTTCGAGCGCTTCAGCTTCATCGAAGCCGAGGATATTCCGGTCTTCCGCCATGTGATCCGGCACGCCCAAAGCGCCGGGGTCGGCGGCGTCGAGGCCGCCGAGCAGCGGCTTTTGATGTCCCTACCGTTCAAGCTGACGATCGCCCGGCATCGCCTGGGACTGATCACACCGGAGATTCGCAGCCAGATCCTTCAGGCGCGCCAGGTCTTCGCGCGGGATCTGCCGTCGGAACTGGCTTCCGCGGTGGCGTTCTTCGACCGCGCGACCGTCAATCCGGCGGCTTCGATTCAGGACAACATCCTCTTCGGAAAGCCGGTTTACGGTTCGTCATTGGCCCAGCAGCGCATCAATCGCCAGATCGACGACATCGTTGATTCCATGGACGTTCGACGCGACATCATTGAGATCGGTCTCGGCACGCAGGCGGGTTACGCGGGAAGCCGTCTGACGGCCGCGCAGCGTCAAAAGATCGGGCTGGTCCGCTGCCTGTTGAAGAAGCCGGATTTGTTCGTGATCAACATGACGCTGTCGGGGATCTCGACCACGGCACAGGAAGCGGTGATGCGTAATCTGTTCGCCGAAATGGATGGACGCGGGGTCCTTTGGGTTTTGAACTCGACGGAAATGGCCCGGTTGTTCGACAGAATTGTCGTCATGGAAGGCGGGCGCGTGGTGGAGCAAGGCAAGCGCGCCGATCTCGAAACGTCGGAGTCGGTGTTCAGCCGGCTGGTAAAAGCGGACTAGAGGAACCTGGAGGAGGGCGGAACTTGGACTATCATTCAGCGGTCAAGGTTCTTCGTGGCATTCCGATTTTCGGAACGCTCGATCCAGCCAAGCTCAAACTGCTTGCATTCGCCAGCGAGGCGATGACGTTCGAGGATGGGGAGATCCTGTTTCGCGAAGGCGACCCGGCCGACTGCGCCTACCTGATCGAGGAAGGCAACGTCGACGTCTGCGTCGAATCCAACGGTGATCCGATCGTCGTCGAAAGGCTGGGGCGCCACGACCTGTTTGGCGAGATGGCGATTTTTCGCAACGCGCCCCGCGTTGCGACCGTGCGTGCCCGCGATACGCTCAAGGTCCTGCGGATCGACGGCGACATGTTCCTCCGCTTCGTGACCGAGAACCCCGAAACCGCCCTCGGGGTCATGCGCATGCTCAGCGAAAAGATCGCCCGCGCAACCGAACGCTACGAGGCACTCGAAGACCGCGTACGCTCGCTCCAGTCGGTCTCCGAACGGGAACCGGGCCGGTAGGGACGTCAATTTTATGGGTGCAAACGCGCTTCTGTTCGCTCGATATTCTGCTTTGGCGGTTCTCGAACGGCGGCGCTCTGCGGGGAATGGGCTGGCGGGGTGAACGTGCCGTGAACACGAATCGAGGTGTGGGTGATTTCGTGGGGAATCTTTGTCTGAATCTGCCCCAAAACGCCCACTTTTCGTTCTCGTCCCCCGCTGAATCGCCTTGCGCAATCCCGCCGCGATCCCTAGATTTCAGCCCGTCGGGGAGTAGCGCAGCCTGGTAGCGCATCTGCTTTGGGAGCAGAGGGTCGCTGGTTCGAATCCAGTCTCCCCGACCAACCTTCCTAACGATTTGAAACAAAACAATAAATTTCGAGTGCGCGTGTCAGTGTGTGCGAGGTAACCTTACACGCATGAGCGATGACATGAACACACGAAACCTTAGAAAACGTCGGCAAGGATGGTCGGCGGTTGTCTACGTCCCCGAAGAACTCCAAGCGCTCGCGGCCAAGCATTTCGGCAGCGAGAGAAAGAAGATGAAAGAAATCGTTCGCGGACTGGAGACCAGTGACCTTCGCGAAGCGAACCGGCGAAAGCTTGGCGTGATCGCTCAAATCCAGACGGAACTGGCGGCATTGGGGACTGGGGACTGCTCTCGGGAAGCCCGTGGCATCGCGGAGGCTCATCGTGAATTCCCACCACGAACCGAAGGTGACGAGGAAGGCGTGGATTATGTCCTGGCCACGCGGGCGGAAGAGATCGAAACCCGCAAAGGGTATGAAGCTGCAAAGCGGTTCTTTGACATAGCATCCGGTCGGTTGCTCACCGTCTCCGTCGCCTTGAAGAAGTGGAAGAAAGCCGCCACAGGAATCAAGTCGGGGACGATGTACCAGTACGAGCGCGACTTTCAGGCGTTCATCGACTGGTCCTATGACTCCACCGTGCTGTCCGTGGACGAGACAATGGCGGCGCTGTGGCGGGAACACCTGAAGAAGACACCAACCCGAAACAAGACCGAGATCGCCCCCAAGACCCTCAATCGGCGTCCTCGGATGGCCTGTTCGAGCGCATCCAGAACGGAACCGGCATGGGCTGTTCGGCTGACACGCCGCGCAACGATTCCCGTGGCCGCTTCACGCCTTTGCGATCGTCAGGACGATTTTGCCGACGTGGTTTTTGGCCAAGAACGCGGTTTGGGCGTCGGCGATGTGTTCGAGGGGGAACGTTGCGGCGACGACCGGGGCGATCCGGCTGCGTTCGATGGCGTCGATCAGGCGGGCGAAGACGCCCGGATCGAGCACGGTGCATCCGACCAGGGTGAGATCCTTCAGATACAAGGTGCGGACATCGAGTTCAACCAGAGGACCAGCGATCGCGCCCGCCGCCGCGTAGCGGCCGCCGGGGCGCAGAACCTCCAGGAATTCCGGCCACCGGGGCCCCGCGACCAGATCGACGATGACGTCGATGCTGTCGCGGCCGAGCGCGTCGATGAAGGATTCATCGCGCGCCAGCGCCTGTTCGGCGCCAAGGGCTCGTAAGTTCGCGGCCTTGTCGGAACGCGCCACCGCCACCACCCGCGCGCCGCGCGCCTTGGCCAATTGGACCGCCGCCGATCCGACGCCGCCCGAGGCGCCGGTGATCAGCACGCGGTCGTTCGCACCGACGCCGGCACGGTTCAGCATGTTTTCAGCGGTGGAGGAGGAGCACGGGAACGAGGCCAGTTCCACGTCATTCAGATCACTGGTTATCGCGGGGGCATGCCGCGATGCCACCGTCAGGTATTCGGCGAAACCGCCGTCGCATTCCGATCCCAGGAACCAGGGTCTTTTCAATTCGCGGCCGCCGGCTTCGCGCAGGCACGGTTCGACCAGGACCCGCTCGCCGATCCGGCCAGCGTTCACGTCATCGCCGACCGCGACGATCCGGCCGCAGACATCGATGCCCTGAATGCGCGGGAAGTGAAGCGGGGTTCCTGCCCAACTGGCATCGTCATCGGCGCCTCCGGATTTGGAATACCAGCCGATGCGGGTGTTGATGTCGGTATTGTTGACGCCCGCAGCCGCGACGCGAATGAGGACGTCGCGCGGCCCGGGTTGCGGTACCGGGATGTCGTCGCGGATCTCTAATCGTTCGAGGCCGCCGTGCCCGGTGAGCCAGACACCGCGCATTGTCTTCGGTATGTCGATCATCGGGTTTCTCCGTCGAAGAGGGCTAAAGCGGCGTCGCGCGCGGCGCGGACCGCATCCGTTCCCAGGAGGGACCACGCCGCCGTGGCGCCTTCGTGCAGCAGAAAAAGGCGATCGGCGAGACCGGGATGTCCGGCCCTGTCGCCCATCACCGCGCGAATTTCACGCTTGTGCCCGGCGACGGCATCGCGAATTGCGGTATTGTCGGGGTGGGCGGAAAGGGCGTTGACGAATAGGCAACCGTTGGAGGCGTTTTCCCGCATCCAGTCGTCGAGGCGTCCGAACAGGTGGGCGATCGAGGCAGGGCCGGGAGGCGGCGCCTCGCGATCCAGAAAATCCAGATAGCGCGCATGCCGGTGGTCGAGCGCACCGATGACCATGGCGTCGCGTGACGGGAAATGGCGATAAAGAGTCCGGAGGCTGACTCCCGCCGCGTCCTTGAGTTCCGCGACGCCCGGAGCCGCAAATCCCCGCCGGGCGAAGGTCTGTTCCAGCCGAAAGGCGATCTGTCGGCGCAGGGTCTCCATGGCGGTAAGGGTAGAATGATCATTCTACTTCGTCAAGGTCGGTTTCTGTGAGATCGCATTCTGCCGAGAGGATGTTCCGTTCTTGCGAATGCCGATGGAATCGTTTAGCCGGTGGTGGCGATCCATCGACGAAACGACCATAATGGCGATGGATTTGTTACCAGAGGTATCTGAATTCTATCGAGGTCGAGGTGCGCAAGAAGCTGGTTACGTCGTCGGATGTCGCCCGACTCGCGGGGGTATCCCAGTCTGCGGTTTCGCGGACATTCACGCCCAACGCCAGTGTTTCGGAAAAGACCCGTCAAAAGGTTCTGGCGGCGGCCCATCTGCTCGACTACCGCCCCAATGCCATCGCGCGAAGCCTGATCACGCAACGGACGAACATCATCGGTGTGGTGATCGGCGATACGATGAATCCTTACAATTCCGCCATACTCGAAGAAGCGACGCGGCGCCTGCATTCTGCGGGCCGGCAGGTGATGCTGTTCATGATGACTCCGAACCTTGATTCCGGCGACGCTTTACCCATCGCACTTCAGTACCAAATCGACGGTGTGTTCATTAGCGTACCCATCATGTCGCAGGCGATGATTTCGGAATACGCGCAAGGCGGCAAACCGATCGTCCTCGTCAACCGGAAGGTCAAGGGCATCGATCTTCCCATCGTTCAGGTCGACAATGCCGGCGGCGGCCGCATCGTGGCCGAATTCATGGCCGATTGCGGACACCGGCGCATCGGAATGATCAACGGCGTGATGTCGTCGACGACCAACGAGGAACGCCGGATCGCTTTTCTCAACTGTCTCGAAGAGCGCGGTATCGCGCCGCCGACGGAGGAGATCGGCCATTACACCTACGAGGGCGGATTCCATGCGGCGCTTCGACTGGCGGCATTGGAGGAACGGCCCGAGGCGATATTCTGCGTCAACGATCTCATGGCGCTCGGGGCGCTGAATGCCCTGCGCGACCATCTGGGGTTGAGAATTCCGGAAGATGTTTCGATCGTCGGATTCGACGATATTCCCGCCGCGTCCTGGCCGGATATCCAGTTGACCACGATTCATTCCGATCCGGCGGAGATGGCCCGGCGCGCCATCGACATGCTTATCCGAACCATCGAGACCGGGAAACCGGCGCTCGCTTCCGAAACGCTGCCCGTACACCTTGTCGTCCGGCACACGACACGTTCCTTCGTTGCGACGGTTGGCGCCTGACGGCGAAGGGGAGGCGTCCGTTTCACTCGAACCGGTCCGGTAGGGAAACCGCCGATTGTTTCAATCGCGCAATGGTTAACCCTTCCTGGTTACATTGCGCATGAATTTCACTATAATCATGGGGCAAACCCCGAGGAACGTTCGAACGACGGGATCGTTACGAATCCGTTGTGTATTCGAGGGCGCGACGTCGTCGTCATGACGCCGCAAGGCGCGGGAGGGACGTCGGTTGGATCCGAGGCGACTCTGGATACGGGCCATTTTGATCGCCCTTTGGGCCGGCGCGGCAAATCTGTGGGCCGAGCGTCATTTCGGAATCGGTCTGGATGATCCGGTTTCCTTGCTGGGCCTTACCGGTGGCTGGACTGCCTTCTTCATGGTTCTGGATCGGTTTCTCGGCGGCGAGGAAAAGAACGCGCTTCGAACCGCGATCGACGATCGTGTGAGGGGGATTCTGCGCCGTACCTTGCTGTCGACCCCGGCTTTGGCGCTTCTTTACCTGGGCGGCGGGATCGTGGCGGCTACCTACAGTTCCGTGACCGTCGTGCCGCCGCGTCAGGGGCGCGCGTCGGTCGCCATCGCCGCGATCGACGGCAACCAGATCCTGCGTGACGGCAGCGTTTCAGTTGGGGGCGCGCCGGCTCGTCTCGGGGTCGCGACGACCCCGTTCGGGCGCGATCTCCGATTATCGGTCAAGGGCTACGTCGGCCGGACCGTGACGGTCTTTCCGTTGAGCGGATTGACGGTGGATCCCGAAGCCGATTTGGTGCCGTTGCCGACGCTCTTGATACGCCCCTCGGTCGAAACTTTCGCCGCCCTTGGTGGCGGCGGTGCGATCGAGGTCTTCCGTGTCGAAGGGGTCACATGCCATCGGTTGGGGCGGCTGGAGGGCCCCGAACCGGTCGCTGCGTTGATGATCGGGCCGCGTCGCCTCGTTCCATCCGGATATACGGCGTTGTGGCAAATGGAACTTCAGGCCGAACGCGTCGATGAGGCGATGATTGCCAGCGCGATGCTGGCCTGGAGCCGGCCGACGACGATCGCCCTCGATCGTTCCCCGGAACCCGGCGAACAGGTCTACGCCATGGTTTCGACCCGCGCAGGCAAGCGCAAAAGCGAAGCGATGGTCGTCGTCGGTCGAGAGTCGTTCCAGGATATCCCTTTGCAAACGAGCATGGACGATGCCGGACCATGCAAGGAGATGCGATGATGAAAGGTGACTTCCGATGGCCGTGGGGTGCGCTTCTTTTCGTCGTCGCGGCATTGATGGGCGGTCCGGCGGCCGAAGCGCAGGTTTCCGATATACCGAAGACCGAGGTCGGTGTTGTCTTCGGTCTATCCGACCCGCACTACACCGACGAGTTTTCCGACGCCGAGTTGCCCGCTTTGACCGCATCGGCGACCGAAGCGGTGAGCCGTGTCCTCAGGGATAAGATCCGGTTTCTGGCCTTTTCGGCGAATGCCGAAACCGGCTACCGGCTGACCGTGAAACTGGAACGAGCCGAAGGAAGCAGGGCCGACGGTCCCGCCGAATTCGGCTTTCATCTGGCGCTTTCAGGGCCGGAGGTTCGCGACGACGCGCGCGGCTACCTGCTTTTCCGCGCCAAGGATCAGTTCCTGGCGCCGATCGGAGATGCCGACTCCCTGGTCCGCGAAATCGAACTGGTTCTGGAGGCGACCGACCATCGCGATCTGGTGCGGCGGGTGTTGCGACATGTCGCGATTGCGGGCGAAGCCGATCTCAACGCCCAGCCCCTGGGTTGGATCGTCAAACGCGACCGCACCGATTTCTGCGTCGATCGGGACAGTCGCCTCGCCGTGGTGAACGCCTTTCCTTCGTTCGGCGGGACCCTTCATGAATCGTTCGAGGCACGCGTCCTGAACATTGACCGTCCCGATGGCGGCATCGTGTCGCTCGCCGACACCAGCATACGCCCGGAGATGATCGAACAGCTCAAAGCCATCGATCCGACGACGGTTCAGGTTGAGCGAATTTTTATCGTCGATTACCGGCGGTTCTGTCCGCCGAGCGAAGTGCCGGCGTCCGATGTCGACTTTTCCGGTGAGGAGAGGTTCCAATGAACGTCCTGCATCGTTGCCTTATCGGCATGGCGGTGGCCGCCGTGGTGGCGTCGCCGGTGGCCGCACAGACCTATCGCGATGCCCGCGCGGCGGCGGCAGTCGCGCAACAGGCGATCGACAGCGGAGAATGGGATGCCGCCGCTCGGGGGTTGAATACGGCGCGGGAATCCTGCGGAATCAGCCGGTCCGGCCGGGCGTGTCGGTTGCTGATCGATTTCAATCTTGGGCACCTCTACCAGCGGCGCGCCCGGTCCACTGCGGCGGATCGACAGGCTTGGTTGGAACGGAGCGTGTCGGCCTATCGCCGGGTTCTGGCGGAACGGCCGGATCATGCGGCGACGATGACCAACCTCGCCCTGGTACTGAGCGGTCTTGGGCAGGTCGAAACACTGCAGTCCCTGGTGAATCACGCGATCGAGGTCGCGCCCGAGGAGGCGTCTTCGATCTCACTGATGGTCGGTGCCCTTCACGCTTCGGCGTCACGGTGGCGGACGGCCTATGACGCCTACGCGACCGCCGCCCGTCTGGCACCGGACGACGAAGCACCGCGCCTGAAGATGGTTCAGGCCTATGGCGAGACGGCTTCGGGACAAATCTCCGACTTCTGGGAGGCGTTGGCGTCGTGGGAATCGGATTTTCCCAAAGCTGCGCGCGAAGGCTACATGGCGATTGTCCGGCATCGTTACGGCGATCTGCGAGGCGAGGCCGAAAAGGCATTGGTGCGCTGGGTCGTGTTGACGTCCGAACAGCGGTTATTGTCTTTGGCATCGGCGCGGGATGCCTTGGCGGGCATGGACTTCGCTCCGGCCCGTGAGTTTCTCGCCTATCTCGATCTGCTGGAACGGGATGAACCGGAACGTTTCCGTGATGCGGGCGCGGTGCAGTCCTTTGTCCGCAACGGACCGCGGCGCGATACATTTTTATTCTGGAGCGCAGGGGAGGAGCGGCGGCACGCCCTGGCGCTTGCAGCGCTTGCGGCCGGGCGCAATGCCGTCGTCGATCAACGAAGGAAACGCGCCGAAAGGCAATGGATTCTCGGCCTGAGCCACGGGCCCCGTCTGGAGGAATACGTTTACGGCGGCTTGAAAGAGGCGGTTTTCGCGCCGCTGGAATTGGTGACGGAACTGACGTGGCTCGAATTCCGCTATCCCGAACTCGATCCTGACGAACGGAAGTTCCAGTTGTTCATCCGCCTGTTGTTCGAGGGTAAGGCCGAAGCCTATCGGGCGAACGACCTGGAGGCGATCCAGCGCCACCACACGGTGCTGGGCGAAATCTATGCCGCCAAGGGCCGCTGGAACAGCGATTGGGCCGACAACGCCGTGTTTCAGCTTTCGCATGCGCTCGATATCGCGGAACGTCGCCGGGAATCAGAAGGCCTTTATCAACCGCTTCCCGGCCTCAAGGCGCGCCTCGTCGATGGCTATGAAAAGACCGGCCGACGGGAAAAAGCCGCCGTCATGGCGATCGACGCCACTCAGGCATACCTGGACACCGACGACCTGAATCGGGCCACCGCGATGCTGAAAAGGGTTCCTGTCGTACCTGCGCCGGAGAAGGTGCGCGCCGAAGCCCTGAGCAAGGTTATCGATTTGCGGCAAACGATCGTGGCTCAGCAGCGTTCGGCCCAGCAGGGATCGACCGGCGGTCCCGATTTGACGACCAATCAGGTCGAAGCCCGGCTGGCCGATTTGAGGGGGCTTCCCGGCGATTTCGTCGCGCGGCAGCGGTTCAAGATCGATGCCGATCTTGCAAATCTCGGATCGCGTGCCGGGGCGGAGGCCGTGGCTCGGATCAGGGCCGATGCCGCGCTGTCCCAGGCGGCGCGGATTTCCCAGTTGATCGGTACCGCCGATATGCTTCGGGTGGAACGTCTCACCGCGCTGACGGGCACTGCGGTTCGTCGTCCGGCCGTAAAACCGAGCGAACAGCCGCCGGCTCGGAGCCCAGACTTTCCGGATAAGCCCGCGGGAACCGGTCCCATCAAACCGGAATTGAAACCGGATATCCGGCCGGATATCCAGGTGCCGGTGCGACCGTTGCGACCGGCACGGACGAGCCCCATCCTTCAGATTCGGCCGGCGCCCGGAAAGCCCGGAGCGCCCGCCGGCGCCTGGCAACTGAACCTGCCGACGGTGGGACAGTTCTACGCCGGCGTGCGCGGCGCCCGCGATGCGGTACAGGCGGCGCGGCCGGACAGCCGGAAGTGGCGCGTGACGTTTGCAAACGATAGCGCCGCCTTGTCGCGTAGCGCCATACGCGTACTGGGTGCCGTCATCGGTGCCGCCACGAAATCGGGGCCGAGGAGCCGGGTCTGGGTTCTGGGGCGGTCCGATCCCAAGGGGGATCCGGGGCACAATCTGGCGCTTTCGAAGCGGCGCGCCCACGCGGTGGCCGACTATCTGGCCAAGAACGGCATCGCCCGCAGCCGGGTCGTCATCCAGGCCATGGGGGAACAGGCCGGCGACGG
The DNA here is from genome assembly GCA_963675465.2 of Rhodospirillales bacterium. Classification (GTDB taxonomy): domain Bacteria; phylum Pseudomonadota; class Alphaproteobacteria; order Rhodospirillales; family Shumkoniaceae; genus JAHDSF01. Next base: position 482,798 of record CAXXVY010000016.1, on the reverse strand, counting down.
CGGCGGCCGTGTGGTGGAAATCTCGATGGAGTAGGCGAAAAAGAAGGGCGCCCCGCGGGGCGCCCAGGTCTTGGGAGGGTTATGGGATCGGTCAACCGGGTTCGTCGGTGACGATCTTGGCTGTCAGCGCGGTGATATCGGTGATGTCCGTGGTGTGGACGTCGATATCGAGCTGGCTCACGCCGTCGAGCGACACGGTCACCGTGTAGTCCTGATCACTTCCCGTGACTTCCAGATCGGCATCGGCGCCCAGGGCGTCGAACACCGCGTCGAGATCGATCGTGTCCTCGGCGATGTCGAAGTCGAGGATGGCGTCGTGGCCGTCTTCGGTCGACGTGTACAGGAACGTGTCGGCACCATCGCCGCCGGTCAGCTGGTCGTCGCCTTCGCCGCCGACCAGGACGTCGTCATCCGCCTCGCCGAACAGGCTGTCCGTGCCTTCGCCGCCCAGCAGGACGTCGTTGCCCGCGCCGCCGTGCAATTCATCGTTGCCGGCTTCGCCTTCCAGATGGTCGTTGCCGTCGTCGCCGTTGAGCGTGTCGTTGCCTTCGCCGCCCAGGATGACGTCGTCACCGACCGTGCCGTCGAGGATGTTGTTCCCGCCGTCGCCCGAGATCGGCGTGGGCGGCACGTAGGATTCATCCGCGATCGTGATGACCAGATCGGCGGCATCGGTATCGCCGTCGTCCTGGGTCAGGAAGTAGGTAAACGTGTCGCTTTGCCCCACGTTGGCGACCTCGCCGAACGCGGTGTAGGTGTAGTCGCCGTTGGGTTCGATATGCAGCGTGCCGTAGAGCCCGACGATATCGGTTCCTCCGACCGTCACACCGTACTCGGTCCCGTTGAAAACGACCGCCGTGAGGCTGGCGCCTTCGGTGCCTTCATCGTCCACGGCGTTCCAGGGATCGCTGCTGGAAACCAGGGTGTTGGGATCGGCGATGACGTTGCCGGCCAGCGGTATGCCCTGGTAATAGGAGTAGGCCGGTGTCGTCGTCGTCATCCGGATGTTGTCGATTCTGACATCGAAATCCCGTGATCCCGGGGTCGGAGTCTTGTCATCGGCTTCGAAATACAGGCGGTAGATGCCGGCTCCGAGTGCCGCGGTCGAGATTGCTGGATCAGCGGCCGTGGTGTGAGTACCGCTTTGGACTTCGACCCAATCCGAGCCGTCCCACTTGAGAACCTTCCAGGTGAACACGTCACCGGTCGTGAACTCATCGTTCGTGACCGCGAGGTTGAAACTCACGATCGTGGTGGATGGCGATTCGACCGTGAAAGTCGGGGTCACGACCTTGGTGACGGTTGCGGCGCCATTGTCGTTATCCTCGAGTCTCAGAGTGTTGAAGGAGACTCTGGCATCGCTGCTGCTTCTGCCCCACATGTTGTCGGGCGCGATGATCGTGCCGTCGGCCTCGAACGCATCGGTTCCGCTTAGGACGCTTTTGAGATTGCCCGTAAGATTACTTGGTGTCGGCAAATCGCCACTGGTGTCGAAAATCCACGGATTGTAGGTCCCGCCATCCGGCGTGCAATCTTCGTCATTGAAATCCGCCAGCGTGACGGCCACGACACTTGTCGGAACGAAGACTTCCTCCATCATCGCCGCGTTGGCGTTGTCGTAGGCGGTGGGATCGCCGGCGTCCTTCAACGACAGGTGAAATACCGCCGAGGATTCCGATCCGCTGCTGTCCTGGACCGTGTAGGTCATGAGGTGAACGATGTCTTCGGCGACGTCGATGCCCGACCCCGGCGTGAAGGTGTAGTCGCCGTTATCGGTATCGAAGACCACGGTGCCGTGATCGTCGGTCAAGGTGATCTCGATGTCGCCGTCGCTGTCGTCGTCGGTGTAGACGGTGCCGTTGTATTCAATCGATATGATCGTGTCCGTGGCCGGCCAACCGTCGGAGCCGGAATCGTCGATCATGCCGATATCCGGTCCCGCTTCGGCGGGATCGGTGATGACGTTGCCGTCGTAATCGGGCAGCGTGCTCAACACGGTGGCCGTCAGGAGGTCGAGGTCGGTGACGATGAAGATTTCGCCCTCGCTGCCGTCACTGCTCCACGCCACGTCCTGAAGATCCTCGTCTCCTGGGGCTCCGGCGCCCATTCCGATGGCATAGGCTTCGGAAAACCCGTTGTCGTCGAGGAATGCCTCCCAATCGGCGATTTCGCCTGAATCCAGGTAACCGCCATTGGGGATGCCGTCCGACAGGAAATAGGCCACGGTGTCGCCGACGTTATCGGTCGGCACGTCGGTCCAACTGGCGGCGGCTTCGGCGAGCGCGTCGTCGTAATGGGTCGTGCCGTTGGCGGTAATGGTATCGAGATAAGCCTGGACGTCCGCCGGATCGGTGAACCATCCGGGCACGGCCGTCCCGTCGCTCGCGAAAGTCACGAGCTTGAGATTGAAGCCGCCGAGATCGTCGTAGGCGTTGACGAGGGCCATGACCGCCGCCTTGGCGGCATCGAGGTTCAAGTTACCGTCGTCGCCCATGCTGCCGGACCGGTCGAAAATAAGCAGGATGTTGGTCGTGGGCAGTTCGGCTTCGTCGAAGATCAGGTAGTTGTCGTAGGCCTGAGGCACGCCGCCGACGACAACCGTAATGGTCTTGGTCGCCGTGTCGCCGTCGCCGTCGGTGAGCGTGACGGTGAATTCGTGCTCGCCTTCCGTCGCGCTGGAGAAGGAGATCTCGCCGGTCGACGGATCGTAGCTGGCACCGTCACCGTCCACCGCGACGTCAACGCCGTCCATGCTATGGTAGTCGTCAAACAGATCGCCGAGAACGAAGGTTGCGGTTTGTCCCGGCTCGATCTGTTCGGAAACGTCGGCGTCGTTGGCGGCGATATCATCATCCGTGATCGTCACCGACAGGGTGCTCGGCCCGGCCACGTCGCCGTCGCCGTCGATGGTTTCGAGGTCGAAGTCCAAGGTCATTTCCAGGTCTTCGACGCTATCGTGGTCGTGGAACAAGGGCTGGAACAGTTCGAATTCGTAGGTTCCCGCCACCAGGGTGAGCACGAAGACGGGATCGGAGGGATCGGACGTGTACCCGATGATCTGGTCATCGCTGACCTGATAGAGGATCGGATCGGTTCCCGATTTGAGGCCGACGGGAGCGGACTGCCCCGCGACGAAGCGAACGCCGCCGTCGCTGTCGGCACCGATATAGGCGTCGACGGTTCCCGTGGTCGTGAGCAAGGTATCCTCGACGATTCCGGCGTTGCCGGAAACGTCGGGAACCCCCGGCTCGTCGTCGTTGACGTTGATCCGTAGCGTGCCGTCCGCGCTGTCGCCGTCCTGGTCCGTCAGGGTGAAGGAGAAGTCGATCGGCAGCGTGTCGTCGGTCGCGGTTCCCTCGCCGTGATCCAGGGGTTCGTACTCGGTGTATTCGTAGTGGCCGAACTGCGTGACCGTCAGCGTAAACACCAAGGTGGTGCCGACATATCCCGAAAGGGTGTGCCCGTCGGGTGCGATGTCGATCGTGTCGATGGGGTTCCCGCGCGAGGTCAGGCCGGTCGTCACTATGCCGGTGAGCGCGAAATCGGGCGGACAGTCGTCGCCGATCTCGAAGTTGATGTCACCCGATGTCTGGGCGATGATGGTGGGGTAGTCCACCAGACTTTCCGTCGCCGTCGCTTCGGCGGTGCCGAAAATATCCGGCGTCGCATCGACGGTGATGGTGAAGCTGCCGACGGCTTCGGCCGTCAACAGGGCGACATCGCCTTCAGGGTTGTCTTCCGTGGCGACCGCCCTGACTTCGACGTCGATGGTGCCGTACCAGTCCTTGGGCGCGATGATCTTCACGGCGTCCAGGTAGGCTTCCGGAATCGCGTAGCTGCCGTCGGTTTCCGGATCGACAATGGTCAAGCCGTCGCCGGTGTCATAGGCGACCTGGAATCCGCTGGGAAGCGAAGAAAGCGCTTCAAGTCTCGGCGGTTCCTGATCGCAGGGAACGCCGGGAGTCGCTTCCAGGGACAGGAACACCGTGTGGCTTTCCGAACCGTCCTGGTCGGGGAAGGTGACGCCGATGACTGGCGCGGAGATGAGCTGATACGCCGTCGGCTCGCTTTGAAGCACGATCGATGCTGCGGCCAAAGGCGCCGGTGGCGTGTAGGTCTCCTCGTCCTCGTCGACCTCGATATTCTGAAGCGACAGGATCGGTTTGTCGGCCACCGCCTGGACCTCGACGTCGAATTCGGTCGTCTTGACCGCGTTGTTGTTGTCCAGCGAAAGCTCGCCGCCGGACAGGTTCGTCTCCGAGGATGTCACGGCGACATGGACCGTGAAGTCGTCATCGGAATGCTGCGGCAACAGCACCTGCAATCCCGTGCCGGTGGTTGCCAAGGTTGATGCGTACGCCGTGATGGCCGGTTCGGGAGACGGGACATCCCAGGCAACGCCCGTGAAATCGAGCGCCAGTACCTGGAACGGGACCGGCTCGCCGCTACCGATATAAGTGAAGTTGTCGAAGGTGACCGTGTCGGTACCGAAAGTCGCCGTTGCCTCGACCAGAATGTACATCGGCGTTCCCGGATTGGCCGGATCGAAGACCTTGGCCGGGATCTGGATGGTGTCGCCTTCATAGACGACGATTCCGTTCCACAGAATGCCGGTTCCCGACGAATCGCCGCTCAACGGCACCTGGAGCCCTTCCAGGGCCACGACGACCTGGGTCAGTTCTTCGGATCCGTCCTGATCGGGCGTTTCGGTCGTGAAACCGATATTGAAGGCCGGCGTGCCGTCGGTCCATTCACCGTCGTCTTCCGTTGCGTTGTCCTCGGTGAAAACGTGTCCACCGACGATAACACCGGAGCCGACGTCGACCAGATCACCGTCGAGCCCTTGCGTGAAGTCGAGGTAATTGTCTCCAGTATCTATATCGTAAAGGGAGATTTCCAGGGATCCACTACCGTCAATGCTGTCGTGAATGGCTTGCAACGCCACCGAATCCGTTGTGGAGAACCAACCGGTATCCAGAGAATTGTTCTCGAAGCCGCTTTTCACGGTTCCGATCGCCGCACCAGAGCTGTTGGTCTCGATAGCCTGGGCACTGGACCAGTTGCCGATGTCGGTACCATTGGCGAGCAAGGTGACATCGCCGTCGTCGAAGTTGCCGGCAACGGTATCGCCATCCCAGATCGTCATGCGGACGGCGAAGCTTGCAAGCCCCCCGCCCAATGCGGCAATCGCCGATGACAGATCGTTGAAAGTACCGATCGACGTTTCGGCTCCATCTTCAGGCGGAATGGGATCCGGCGTATAGCCACTGAACAAACCGCTGGCCGCCAGTTGGCCGACGACGCGGACGCCGTTTATTCCGACCATGTCGATCACGATGCCGCCCGCGAGCGTCACTTCGCTCGGGAGTTCGTAGCCGGTGGGCGATGCCATCGTGAAGGGCGTCTCTTCCGAATTCGGTATCAGAACCGCCGAACCGCCGCCGCCGGTTCCACCGCCGTCGCCGATGGTGATCGACGGCATGTCGGCCACGGCGTCGAGCACCGCAACCGTCGTCAGGGAAATCGTGGCCGAATCGCCGGTGTCGGGGTCGGTGATCAGTGCGTTGACCGTGAAAGGCATGTCGCCGTCGAAGTCTTCGGGCGGCAGCAAGGTGATGTTGTCCAGATCCGCCGCCAGCACGACATAGGCGCCGTTCGGGGCCGGTACCTGGGGAACGCCATTGATCAGGAATTGCCATTCGGAGAAGTCGCCGGTGGGGAAGACCTGGATGCCTTCCAGGACCTCGTTGTCGACGGGCGAAAAATCGATGACCATGCGCATCGGCGCAACGGTGTAGTCCTCTTCGTCGGCATTGGGCATCCAGTCCTCGAACCCGCCGTTGAAGCTGCCGGTGACCGGCGACTGAAGCGGAACCTCGGGGTCCGGCGTCACTTCGGTGGTGACCGAGATGACCGAGACATTCAAGGCGCCCTCGGCGGGATCTCCGGTTACGCCGACCTCGTCGATGCCTTCGGGCAGACCGAAGGTGAGGTCTAGGTTGCCCAGGAGATCGAGGGTGCTGAGCCCTTCGCCGATGGCGGAGATGCTGTACGGCGTGAAGCCCGAGCCGCCGCCGTCGCCGCCGCCGCCGCCGCCCGCAGCGGGAGCCACGGCTTCGGGGTCGAAGTTGGCGATCTGGGCGATGATGGCCTCGGGGCTCTCGACCTGACCGTCGCCCAATTGCAGCGAAGGCGGCAGATCCGTTTCGGCGAGGACGAAAAAGTCCTGCAGAATGACCGTGCCCTGGCCGGTCTTGACCACGAGATTACCCTGATCCTGTTCGAACCGGGCATCGGCGGCCCCGATCCGGTAGGTCACGCCGAGATCGGGAATGATGGTTTCCGTCTGTCCGGTACCCGGAAGAGGAAGGATGACCGCCTCGCCCGTCGCGGCCGTGGCTTGAGCCAGTTGTTCGGAAATCGGATTGGACTCGGGAGTGATCGGGGTATCGACGCCGTTGGTCGCCATGATGAGCCTCCTGTTGCTCCGGGTACCGGTCGCGCCGTGGTCCTTAATTCCCCCTACGTCATGGCGCAACAAGCCCAAGATCGAACCATGTTGCGATAAAGGTTAGATTGAATTATGGATGTTGAAATCACCCAAATGGGTTAAATAAAATAAAATATCGTCGAAAAAACAAATAAAAAACAAATACTCATAAAGTATAAAAACTACCACTAAGGTAGTACATCCTGCGTATTAGATTTTAATCGCGATTGATGTCAATGCAAGTACATGGGTCTTTTCCCTAAGAATCGGAATTTGATTCGCCGTTCTGTGATATCCATGCGTGTGTTTCGGCATGAATGGTTGGTGCGGGACCGGCGAATCGGCCCCTAAGTCATTTATAAATTGTGGTTATTTGACGCGCACAATTCACCCTGGAGGTGAACTCCAAAACCGGATTCGATTGCATGTTCGTATATATAAGATTGTGTGTTAAATCATAAAACACGTATAGACATATGTCTTCGGCCCGTTCAGAAGCCGTATGCCCAAACGCTGCGGTTACCCGAATGGCGAACCGTGTCGCGCGGGGGCGTAAAAGCCACGGAAGTATCTCGGCGCTTCGGGAAAAATTCCCGGCCCGGCAAGTTCGGCCGGCCGACGGCCGGGGTCAAGCGGTCAATCCGCTCCGCCACATCGCCGCTTCCTTTTCACGACGCTTCCTGAGCCCGGAACTGTCCGGCCACAGCCTCTTCATGGCAATGAGCGTATCGGGCACGTCATTCCATCGGTCTTCGGTGACATGGTCGCGGATGGCGCGCATTTCCTTGCGGCGCTCTCCATCCATGGCGCTCCCGCGATTGTAAACCAGGCTTACCAGTACGCCTTTGCACAAGGGCGGAAGGGTGTCGAATTTGGCGAAGGCTTGCCGCGTGGTCTCGACGTATCGCGGCAGCACGCGCCGCGCGAATACGCGCCAGGCGGCGGGAAAGGGGATGCGCACGAAGGCCAGTTCGCTCGCGGTTTTCTTGCTTCCGGCCAAACCGAGACAGGGGCGCAAGGATTTCAACGTATCGGCGGCGAGTTCATCGCCCCAGTCCCGATCGAAGCTCTCCGGGCCCTGATACCTCAGATCATAGCCGATCCCGATCGTTATGCCGCTGGCACCGCCGGGGAAATGCGGCATCGTCGCGATTCGTTCGTACATTTCCCGGCTGCCGATCTCTTCGCGGACGATGAAGGCGATGGCTTCGGCCGGGATATCCGGCGATGGCGGCGGCAGCGATGACAAGATCGCCCAAAAGGGCGCACCGACGCTGCCCGTCGGATCCGTGTCCAAATCGCGTTGCGCCCAGGTCACCGCGCGTTCGGTCGCCGGGCCGAAATCCCCGTCGACATCGATCATCGCGCCCGTGCGGTTCAACAGTTCCTGAAGTTCTCGGACGTCGGAACCCGTCGCCGGTCGGGAAAGGGGAAAGTCGACCATCGGCTTCTCCTCGATTCAAACGGTCAGAGACGATCGAGTTCGGCTTCGATCTTGGCCATCACTTTCTTTTTCATCGTCGATTTCAGGGACCAGTCCAGATATCGGCGACAGGCCCACCGGACCGCGCTCCCCATCACGGAATCGAGTTCGGTATCGATCAGGCGCCCGCCCACGCCTTCGATGCGTTCCTCGATGGCCTTGGCCAGGGCATCGCGATCCACCACCGAACCGCGCGGCTGCGCGGGTAGGGGAACCGGGGTTGCCAGTTCGCCACAAAGAGGAATGACCGGCAGGAATGGTATGGCGGTGCCGTCCTTGGTCATGAACGTTTCGATTGCTCCTTTCGCGTCGCGAAGGGAAAACCGGGTCTTGTTTGCATCGTCTGCGTTCGAAAACAGGGGATTGGTCGTCGGCAAACAGAAATGACGGCGCAGGAAAGCCTGGCAATTGCGGCGCCCCAACTGGAAATCGTGGCGGCGGAAGGATTCATGGAGGAAACCGCCGAATCCACCCAGAATGGCGGCGGCCATCGCTGGCTCGATCGGTCGATCATCGGCGTCCTGACGCGATGGCGAAATCATGAAACGGCTGTAGACGTCGTCCTGTTCGGCCAGTTGCAGTTCCTCGGGCTTGAAGCGCGCCTGATTCACGAGGGCGGAAAACATCTGCATCGCGACGCCGATGACACGATCGTCGGCTTCCCATTGGCCGTCGAATTGCGGGGCGTTGGGAAAGGGATCGATCATGATGACCGCCCGCCGGGCCTTCTCGCCGTCGCGCGGATTCTTTCGACTGGCGCTGCCGGACAGATACCGCCGCGCCAGTTCCAGGGGTTCGTTGTTCATCAGGCCCCCGTCGACGCAGAGAAAGCGGAAGGGGTCCCGCGGCGGTTCGCCGCCCCAATAGGGTCCGCGTCCATAGCGTTCGGACAGTTCCGCGATCGGTCGTTCCAGCAATCGGGGCTGGAGTCCGATTGGAAAAGCGCCGCTGGCCAGCGCGGCTTCCGCCAGCATGGGCCAATCGGCGCCGGGCGCCTTCGCGGGGTCGAGGGGCCGCGCGCCGGCGACGGTCTTGCCCGAGCGGCTGACCCCGAACCACATGTCGTCCATGTGGCATGACATGCCGTAACGGGTGTCCGGTCGATCGCCGAAAAGTTTGAACGCATAGGGCACGCCGCGCAGGTTGGAGACCGTCAGGATCACCGCAAGGGGATCGCTGATATAGCTCCGCGGCGTTGCCCGGGGACGGCCTTTCAACGCATCGAGCGCGATATCGCGGAGCGGTTCCGAATCGAGCATCGAAACAACGGTTTTCCGATGTTCGAGGTCGCGCCGTCCCAGGAGGTGTCGGATATCGACACGGCGAACCCAGGCGTCGAAAAGCCGGTTCTCTTCGGCCGGCGGCGGATTGGAGACATCGGTGACCGGCGTCAGTTCACTGTTGAATCCAACCGCCGCGATGGCGGCGGTCATTGCACCGGCCGAAGCCCCGGACATCACCCGGATATCGACGGCATGGGGCGGTACTTCGTCCGGTGTCTTCTTCTTGGCGTCTTCCCAGGCATCCAGGGCTTGGATCAGGAAGTCGATGACACCTGCGGTGTAGGCCCCGCCCGAAATGGCACCCGCCATGACGAGCCCGAGTTCGAAGCGTTGTGGGGGTCGCGTATTCGCCATGATGCTGCTCCGAGAGGCTGCCTAGAATGAGACTTGCTGCTGTTCGGTCGTCAGGCACGCGGTCACGGAGATCCGAGATACACCGATCCCGAATCAATCGATATGTTCCGGAAACCAATTCCGGAACGGAAACGGCGGTACGGATATCGCAAAGTTGCGTATCAAAGGATTATATGGAATGAAAATTATAAAATAAAACGCCTTTAAATTAAGACATTAAGATTTCGCAGACGTACGAACCCGAATTGCCTCGGCGAAGATGGCGAGGGACGGAGTCAACGTCACCGATCCGGCGACGTTGACGCGCCAACCCGACACCTTCGCGGCGTCTATGTTGCCGCGTCGTCCGAACGACCGATCGTTTCAGGCGTCGGTCTCGGTCTCGGCGTCGGGCCCGAACAGACCGCGAAGCACCGCGACGACCTCCGGTGCGTAGCGTTCCGGGAATCGTTCCAGAATTTCGAGGATGTCGGCGGGCTTGGTCGAACCGCGATACGATCGCGCGGAAGTGCGGGCCACGAATACGTCGCAGACCGCGAGCACCCGGCCTAGGATCCCGATCTGCTCGCCCTTCAAGCCTTTGGGGTAGCCAGAGCCATCGATGAGTTCGTTCATCTGGCTGAGCGTTTCGAGAACCGGCAAATCGAAGTCGATTTCCGAAAGCAGGTCGATCGCGTAGTCGACATGTCCTGCGACCAGTTTGCGTTCCTCGGGGTTCAGTCTTTCCGGGCGGGTCAGGAGTTCGCGCGGAACGAACAGCTTGCCGATTTGCGAAAGGTTGGCAGCCATTTCCAGAGTGCTGCAGGCGTCCTCGTCCAGTCCCATGTCGCGGGCGACCGACAATACGGCGGCTTCCAGCTTGTTGGCATGATCGGCAAGATGGGGATCGGCGACTTCGACGGTTCGGGAAAGGGCGCGAACCGTCGACTTGATGGCATGTTCCCGCCGGAAGCGCTGACGGCGTTCTTCGGTTACGTCGCGCGTCACGGTAACGACGCCGGCTGGCTCGCCGAACTCATCGGTCAAGGGCGATTTGCTCAGGCTCAGCCAACGTTCCTCGTCACCGATGATCGCGGTCGTGGTGAACCAGTTGACGCTCCGGCCGTCGGCGACCTGGCCGTCGTGAAGCCGCAAGGTCTTGACCGTTTCCGCGTCTTCGATGACCGCCCCCAGAGGCAGTCCGACAATGGCATCGGCTTTGCTTCCGACAGCGCCGCAGAACGCGCTGTTGGCATAAACGAGGCGGCCTTCGCGGTCCGTCGCGAACAGCCACTCCTGCACCGAATCGTTGATCGCATCGATGAACCGGCGTTGGGCGCTCAGTTGGGATGCGAAATCCTGATATTGACGGACAAGGGTCCTGTGGTCGGCGCTGGCTTGCCGCCAAGAGGATGCAAGGACGGCGATGCCGCCGATCGTCGCGAAGAGCAGGGCGACCAAAGCTCCGACGATTCGGGTTTCCGTCAGGGAAGCAAGCGCGCGGTCGCTTTCGGCCTCGAACAGGAGAGACCAAGGGGTATTCGGCACCGGTCGACCCAGGGAAAGTACCTCGCCGCCGCCGCCGGCGCGCGGACGGGTCGAGAATTCGGCGCCGATGGGCGCCTTCAAGTCGGATTCCGTGATCCGCTTGTCGTCGGCCTTGGGGCGGATTTCCTGAATGGCGTCCTGATCGGCCTGAAACAGTCGGATATGTTCCCAATTGCGCGCCAGCGGGTCGGGTGCGACCAGTCGGGAGAACAGATCGTTGGCCGGCAAGGATATAAGCAGGGCCGCTACGGGTGTTGATTGAGACTGCCCGCCTTCCGACTGAAGGGGGAGAACCGGCATCGACACGTCGACGACCAATTCTCCGGCCTCGTTCGCGCGGGCAGGGGGTAGCATCCGTGCCGTATCGGTGATGGACTTCCGGGCGGCAGCCCGCTGTTCGTCGGTCGGCGAAGCGGCGTTGGATGTCGCCATCCAGGCCGTGCCGTCGGGACCGATCATCCAGGCTTCGACAATGCCGCTGCGACGAACGACATCGTCGAAAGCCGATTGCAGATAGCGCAGCTGGGCGGCCATGGATTCGGAAATCTGTCCGGATTGAGCAACGGCCATTTCGGTCGCGAACAGGCGGAAGACATCGCCTTCGCGGATCGGTGCCGTGTGTGTCTCGGCCCCGGAAAGCCAAGTTTCCAGAACGTCGATCCGCCCTCCCAGGACCACGGAGGCACGCCTGGACAGGTTGGTCTCCAACTCCGTCTGGCGAAGCCCGGAAACGTACCAACTGGCCGCAAGCCCGGCCGCCATCAGGCAGACGGCGACGAGGAGGGCGGTCAGCGGACTTCGGCTTTTGCCGAAAGACGCCGATGGCGGTTCATCGACCTGTTTGAGAAACTTGGGAACGGCAGGATTGCTTGGCGTTGCACTCATCGGGCGGTTCCCCCGGCTCCAGGCCCTACCGCCGCCTTTTGAGCGTCGGTGTCCGACGGGTCGAAGTGGATCCATCGTGTGGTTTCATTGAACGAATACAGCGGAACGTACGTCGATATTTCGGATTCGTTTCGCGGTACGTCACCGCGTGTATCGAGAATGGCGGTTCCGTCGGAGAGCCTTACTGCAACGACGAAATGCCGGCGGTCGCGCAGAATGTCGCGCGTGGCGACGATCCGGACATCTTCGTTCGGAATGCGGGCAAGCCTCAGCGTCGCAAACTTTAAGACTGCCGTGGCCAAGCTGCCGTTCGCCTTGCCCGCAATAACGTCACGAGGCGTCGGCCAAAGGTCGTCGTCCGTCACCATGCTGTCCGCGTCCGGATCGCGGCCGGCGAGGAGTTTGTTGATGAACGCGTTGACGTCTTCGACGATTTGCCGGGGGGCGAGGCCATCGAGCCCTTCCACGTGTGCCCGCCACACCGTTTCGGCGAGCGGACCGGAAACAACCGCACCGGATTGGGCCGCTTTTTCGTGCCCGTGCCACGTATCGACGACGGCCCGCCACTGGGGAAGAGCCGCCAGATTGTCCGCTTCGAACGATATGGAGCCGAAAACATCCGCGTGTCCCCCTTCGGCGGTGGGGGCGGAAAAACCAGGAGAGGATATCCCGGCGGCGAAAGACAAGACGATCAGCACCTGGTATAGCCACCGCATCTCAACGCTCCGTCAAGGCGAGGCGACGCGCTTTCAAGAACGGCTTCATCAGGTAGTCCAGGATGGTCCTTTCGCCGGTCAGGATGTCCACGGTGGTGACCATGCCCGGCATCAACGGAAGCTTTTGCTGTTTGTGCTCCAGGAAGTTACGGTCCGTCCGCACGATGATCTCGTAATACGTTTCTTTGGATTGCTGATCCAGGATCGTATCGGCGCTGATGCGCTCCAGGGCACCGTCCAGGCCACCGTAGATCGAAAAATCGTAGGCCGTGAACTTGACCGTGACCTTCTGGCCGGGGCTCAGGAAGGCGACGTCCTGAGGTCGTATCCGCGCCTGTACCAGAAGTGTGTCGTCCAGGGGGACAATTTCGACGATATCCTGCCCGGGCTTTATGACGCCGCCGATGGTCCGGACGTGCAGGGTTTTTACCACGCCTTTGACCGGCGATACGACTTCGGTTCGGGTGACGCGATCGCGGGCACCGCGGAGGTTTTCCTCCATGGCGCTGAATTCGGCGCGCGCTGTGGTCAACTCCTGGCGGGCTTCGGTCCGGAATTCGAGGAACTTTTCCTCGACTCGTTTCCGGGCTTCCTGAAGAGCGGCCTGAATGCGGGGAACGGCAAGCTCATTGGCTTGAATTTCGCCCTTGATGTCGTTCGATTCCCGTTCCAGCCGCAAGAAATCGACTTTCGGAACGACTCCATTTTCCATGAGCGGACGAGTCATATCGATCTCCTGATTGAGGAGACCCAGGCTGCGGCGAAGCTGCCCCAAACGCGCGCGTGCTTCGGTTATTTCCTGCTGGCGCTGTTGAACCTGCTCTTGAAGGATCGAGACCTGATGGGTCAGCGTCTCTCGCCGCGACTGCATCAATTCCTGTTCATTCCGCGCGATATCCCGGGCTTCGGCCAGGAGATCGGGCGGGAAATTCAACGGCTTTTCCGAAACTTCCGCCTCAAGACGCGCAATGCGGGCGCGGGTGGCGTAGGAGGTCGCCCTAAGTTCGCCGAAACTTGATGAAAACCCGGTGTCGTCGATCCGGATCAAAAGGGTGCCCTTGTCGACGATCTGACCTTCGTTGACGAGGATGTCCTGGACGATGCCGCCTTCCAGGTTCTGGACGACCTGGACCTGAGACGACGGGATGACCTTGCCTTCGCCGCGGGTCACTTCATCGATGACGGCCGTATCCGCCCAGATCGCGGCGGCGACGAAAAAGGCCAGGACGACAAATATCGTTATGCCGGCTGCGGGATTGGCGCGCTCCATCCGGGCGCCGACGACCTCGGACGCGAAATCGGCATCCTTCCAATCGTTCGAGCTCATGAGGCCTTCTCGCCTGCAATGGGTTTCTTGATCGTGCCCTGAACCGGCGCCCGCGGTGGCGCGGGGGCCTTGGGGGCGGCGGCGGTGGGGGGCGCCTCCTTCTTGCGTTGTCCGGCCCGCAATATCTCATCGCGCGGGCCGTCGGCGACGACCTTGCCACGCCCAAGAACCATGACGCGATCGACCAGGGCCAGCAAGGAGGGCCGGTGGGTGATGAGAATGATGGTCTTGTCGCCCATCTGTTCGCGGAGGCGGCGGATGAAGGCCTGCTCGGACTGCATGTCCATCATACTGCTGGGCTCGTCGAAGACCAGGAGCGCGGGATCGGGCAACAGCGCGCGTGCCAACGCTATGGCCTGCCGTTGTCCGCCGGAAAGGGAATAGCCCCGTTCCCCGACGGGAAGATCATATCCCATGGGATGGCGGGATACGAAATCGTGAACGCCTGCCAGTTCGGCGGCCCTAAGGATCATGCCGTCGTCTGCTTCCGGAGCGGTGATGGAGATGTTCTCGCGGACGGTTCCCCGAAACAGCACGGTATCCTGAAGCACGACGCCGGCGGTACGCCGGATATCGGCCGGATCGATCTGGCGAATATCGGTACCGTCGATGCGGACGGCTCCGGACGTCGGGTCGTACAGCCGGAGAATGAGCCGGGCCAGGGTCGACTTTCCCGAACCGACCGGCCCCATGATCGCGACCTTTTCCCCGGCCTCGATCTTGAACGAAACCTCGTGCAAAGCGGCGAGGGGGCTGTTCGGATAGTTGAAGGAGACGTCCTGGAATTCGACGGCGCCTTGAAGATCGGGGCGGCTCAGATATTGGGCGTTCTCGGGACGGTCGACGGGCAGGGCCATGAGTTCATCGATCGATTTGCGCGCCGACAGGGCGTGATGCAAGCGGGCGATCAGTGCCGCGACCTGGGCGAGTGGCTGCATGACCCGTCCGGTTAGGATCGTACAGGCGATCAGGCCGCCCATGGTCATGTTGTTCTCGGAAATCTGATAGACGCCGAGGATCACCACGCCGACCGTCACCAGTTGTTGGACCCAGGCGGAGAAGTGAACGCCGAGCCCCGAAAAGAATTTAACCCGCGTACCCGTCTTGGCAGAGGTGCCCGCGAACTGCTCCCATTCCCGCTGCATCCGGCCTTCGGCACCCAGACTCTTGACCGTATCCAATGCCGAGATCACTTCGACCAGGACGCTGTGCTTCTGGGAGTTCTCTTCCGTCGCCTTGTTGACGGAATAGCGAAGCGGCAATTGGATCAGCAGGCCGCTTAGGATGACGACGGGGACCGCTATCGCCGGAACGATCGCCACTGGTCCGCCGATCATGAAGATCAGGAACAGGAACAGGAAGATGAAGGGCAGATCCACGAGGGTGGTAACCGTGGCCGACGTAAAGAATTCGCGAACTGATTCGAATTCCTTCAGTCGGTTCGCAAACGCGCCGGCGGAACCCGGACGCGATGCCATGGTGACGTTCATGGCCTGCTCGAAGATGCGGGCGCTCATGATGACGTCGGCGCGTTTTCCCGCGTTGTCGACGATGTAGGCGCGAAGCAGTCGAAGCACGAAATCGAAGCCGTAGACAAGAGCGATCCCCGAGGCGAGTACCCACAGTGTTTCGATCGCGTGGTTCGGAACCACGCGATCGTAAACGTTGAGGGTGAACACGGGGCTCGCGACGGCAAAGATGTTGACCATGATGGCCGCAAGCGCGACTTGGGAGTAGGCGCCGCGGAACAGTTTCAACGTCGACCAGAACCAACCACCGCGTCCCTGGACCCGAAGGTCCGTGGCCCGGTCCCGGAATTGTACTGTCGGGCGGACCAGAATCGTATAGCCCGCGTACAGTGCTTCCATTTCGTCGACGGTGATCTCCGAAACGCCCATGCCCGTTTCCGGCATAAGCGCGCGGACCATGCCGGGACCCGAGCGTTCAAGAAGAACGCATGCCGAGCGATCCTTTAATAGAAGGACGGCCGGCAACAGGTGATCCCCGACGGTCGAAAGCTTTCGCCGGACGACGCGCGCGGAAAAACCGGCGCGTTCGGCTGCGCGGGGGAACAGGTCGGGCGTCAGTCGATTATCTCGCAACGGCAGGCTTGAAACCAGTGAAGTCGCGGAACGGGGGCGACCGTAATGCCGGGTAAGCGCAACCAACGCACCCAAAAGCGGATCTGCGGCTTCCGCGGAAAGCGCGGACGCGCGAAGAGCCCAGTCTTTGTCAGACGGTGAACCCTCGGCCGACGCAGATGGCTCCGTTCCAGGGGGGGACGCTACGAATTCGTTCACTGTCGTTGACCTCGCCGATTTGACGGAAAGCGGTTCGGAGAGCGGATCCCGAACTCCCACATTTGGGGTGCTGTTAGGAATTTCGTCCGTCTTCGTCTGGTGCGTGGAGGCTTCTGCCATGTCTGCATTTTCCGATACGATGGCCGGAAACGATACAATTCGCCTTTCGCGATTGCGCTACACGATAGTGGGGAACGCGAATTAACGCAACGGGCTTGCGGATAATTGCGTTGCAACTCAGGGGACAAACCGTAGGCAAGCAGCCGCGAGTCGCGATTCTCGGAATCGGGGCTGCCGGTCATGCGAGATTCGTTGCGGCGCTGGCGGACGTCGGCGTACTGCGCGACGATATTTCTTTGTGTGGAGAACCCGTGACATGCCTGTGGCGTCGAATTTTTCCTCATGAATGGGTCCGGACGGGAAAATGCTTTGAAGCCGTCCATGATTCGGACGTGTCAGGGCCTGCGATCGCAAAATGTAGCATTGTCGGCGTAGATGACTGAAATAGGAGGTATGTCCTAGACAGCTCGAATTTTAATAATGTATCATAATCACCCGAGGAGAGGTGGCGCCAAACAAGCTTGCGCCCTTTACTTGCGGGTGAAAATGTATTTACAAAATTATCGAGTTGTTTTACTTTTTGCATGTGGTCGCACCGTCATTTCGCGATGAAATGCAACCTTTCGGAAGTGCATCGGTTGCCTCGAGCTTTTAGGTGTTATGTTGTTCGCGTGGTGGCTTTTGAGGGGGTGCGGGAGTTGCTGACCCAAACGGCGCGAAACTATTGGATGTTTTGCTTGAATTGCGCTTTTGCCAGTGGCATTCTACCCCCGCTAAAGGTGAGGGGGCCTAGCTTGCCCGATCAAATGGCGGGGGGCGCTACCCGACTGAAGGTTTAGTCCGACTGTCTGAAGTGATTTAAACGTATTGCGGATGAAGCGGACGTCGAGGTTTGCGAGGAAAGGGATCGGCGTGAAAATGTCATTTAAAGGATGGGCTTTGGCCACGGTCGCGGCAACGGCGGCGATGCTTTACTACGGCTCTCCGGCGAACGCAGAGAGCTTGCAGGAAGCGGTCAGCAAGGCAGTACAAACAAATCCGAACGTCGAACAGGCGAAGCGGAATCGTGAAGCGCAGCGCTATGAACTTCAACAGGCGCGCGATCTTTATTTGCCTTCTCTTGATTTGTCGGCGGCTGGTGGCCCCGAGTGGTCGGATACTCGGACCATCGACGCCACCTGGATGCCGCGCTACGAACTAGGGCTGACGTTGTCCGAGTTGCTGTGGGACGGATGGGGCCGTGAAAACCGGATCGAGGCGCGGGCTTCGCGTTTGGATGCTGCGGCTTTCCGGGTGTTTGAGCGTTCGGAAGCGACGGCCTTGAATGCCATCGAAGCGTATCTCGATGTGATCCGTAACCAGGAACTCGTCGCTCTGGCCGAGGAAAACGTCGGCAACCACGATGAGTATCTTGGCAATGTCCGCGAACGCGTTCGCGGCGGGCGGAGCGGCGTCGGCGACGAGCAGCAGGCCCGCAGTCGGCTTTCGGCGGCGCAGGATGCGCTTTATCAGCAAACGCAGCAACTCGAAGATGCCAAGGCGGCTTTTATCCAGGTCGTCGGCGAAGAAGCTGCTGAACTCGAAACGCCTACCTTCGACGAAACCGTGCTGCCGCCTTCGCACGACGCGGCCGTGCACCGCGCCGTGACTAAGAGCCCGACTGTTCATGCCGCTTCTGCGGAACTCGACGAAACGGTCCAGAATTTCGAGCAGGCCAAGTCCGAGTACTTTCCCCGCTTCACGGCCGAGGTGGCGAAAACCAACAATCGCAACATCGATGGTGTTCGCGGCCAGAACAGTGATTTCCGGGCGATGGTCCGCATGAACTGGAATCTGTTCCGCGGCGGTATCGACAATCATCGCCGGATGGAATTGGCGGAACGTGTTGGCGAACAGCGAGCCGTCGTCATGACGTTGGAACGCGATGTTGCTCAGCAGACCAGTAATTCCTGGAATGCGCGCGACGTGGCGATGAAGCGCGTCGGCGCTTTGAACGATCAGGTGGTTGCGAATTCCCAGGTGCTCAGCACCTATCGTCAGGAATTCGACATCGGACAACGCCCGTTGCTCGACCTCTTGGACGCGCAGAACGAGCTGTTCACGTCGCGCTCTCAGTTGAAGAGTGCAGAGTTCGTGGCTCTTTTCGCTTCCTATCGGCTGTTGGCGGCGATGGGCGAACTGACGGGCACCTTGAACGTCACGCTTCCGGCGGAAGCGGTGGCGGACGCCCGTCAAGACGCAGGGGTCAAACCTGATTACGTGCCGGGACAGGCGATGAGCAACTGATCCGTATTCGGGCGCTCGGCGCTCGAACCGGAGGTGTTCGTTCATTGGATGCCAAATTCGATTGAGGCGTCGCGGCCCGTGTTGATCTGGGCCGCGACTTTTTTTTGCGGGAAAGGATAAACTCGCGGCAAGACGTACTTATGGGAGTTCGATGAACCGCCGATTGCGCTGCAATTTCGGCCATGAAAGGCAGAAGCCTGATGACTTCCCCTGAAGACGCCAGTAACCGCCTTTTTTGTTTTTTGCCGGATAACGCCCTATTCGAATCTTTGCTTGAGCTCATTGAGCGATGCGGACATCGTCACATCGACGCCGTTCGCGTGGGGTCAGTGGTCGACGCCGCTTCGCTGTCGCGGAAATCGACATTCTCGGGCGCGTTTGTGGATTCCCGGAATCAGGAGTTCGGAATCAAAGTTGTAACCGAACTCGGCGAGAAACTGCCGATTCCGATCATCGCCCTCGTTGAAGACGGCGATGAAGCCCAGGTCATTGAACTGATCGCCGCTGGTGTTCACGAGATTCTATCGGTTGGCGAACTTGATGGTTGCCGACTGGTCAGTCATATGCATCGGGCCATCGCACGGCTGCAAGCGGCCCATCTCGGGCAAGGGGCGGCCCGTGCCGGCCATGCTGCGTCCTCGGTACTTGCGCGTTTGCCGATGGCGGTCATCATGGTCGATCCCTCGGGCAAAGTTCTGCTGGCCAATCCGCAAGGGGAACATGTTCTTGCCAAAAGGGATGGTCTCGGAGTCGATGGGGGCGGGGTCGTTCGGGCATCCAAGGTTTCGGATTCACGGCTGCTCGCCGACCTCATCGTCAAATGCGCGGCGGGCGCAATATCGGAGACGGAAGGCGCCATCAGTCTCGAACGTCCGTCGCAAAGCGCACCGTTGGGCGTTCTGGTGACGCCGCTCGGCAAATCTGTCGGGAGACGCGGAGCGGCGTTGTTTGTTTCGGAACCCGAAGCACCGGTCGAAATACCTCCGGAAGTACTGAACCGGCTTTATGGCTTCTCGCCAGCGGAATCGCGACTCGTCCTCATGCTTTTGCAGGGCTTGCGTATCGAGGAGGCTGCCAATCAGATTGGCGTCAGTCCGAATACGGCACGCTACCAACTCAAGCAGATCTTCCGGAAAACCGACACGTCGCGTCAGGCCGAATTGGTCAAATTGATCCTGACTGGCCCGGCGGTCTTGAATCCGTCTTTGCCCGAATCGCCGGAAAAGGCCATTATACGTAAGGCCTCTTAGGCTCTGTGCAGCACCGGCGACGAGTGATGAATGCCATCGTGGCCCTGGAGCCGGCTGTTTCCGTGGCCGAGGCGCAGCAGGGAATCCGATAGGGGAAATGAAATTGCCACCGCAGATATTCGGCTTCGAAGTTTCATCGTCTGCGCGCCTTGTCACGCGTCGTACGATGATGGCCTTCGCGGTGACGAGTTTGGCGGCACTGGCGTCGCCGGCGGCCTTGGCGACCGGCAGCGGCGTGTTTGGAAGTGTTGAGTCGGTCAGCACGGACTTGAAACCCTTTCCGAAATGGACCGACACCCTGAAGCGGTATTTCAAAGAGAAGGGAGCCGTTGGCGGGGATTGCAACGACAAGGATTTCAATCGATGCCACTATGAAAAGTGGATGACGTTTCTGAACTCGGTGCGAAAAAAAAGTCCGGGACAACAACTGGGTGCGGTGAACGACTTCATGAACCGCAACCGCTATATCGTCGATCCCATCAACTGGGGGGTCAAAGACTATTGGGCCACGCCTGGCCAGTTCCTGAAGAAGTTCGGCGATTGCGAAGATTATGCCATCGCGAAGTACATGTCGTTGCGCGAGTTGGATTGGGACGCGGATATTATGCGGATCGTCATCGTGCAGGATATGAATCTGCGCATTCCGCATGCCATACTTATGGTCCGGGAAACCAGCAAAAATATGATTCTCGACAACCAGATCACGATTGTCATCGAGGATCGAAGAATACGCCATTATCGTCCCATCTACTCGGTCAACGAAAACCGCTGGTGGCGCCACAAGGCGGGGTGACGATGAACCGGCGCGACGCGCTCACTGTCGCATGCCTTCTGCTCTCCCTTATCTTCGGGAAGGCGGGGGGGGCTGTGACGCCGGATGGCCGCTATCTCGTCGATGCATCCCGCTATCCATTTTCCGCCATAGGTCGGATAAATGCCGATGGCGAGGCTTTTTGCACCGGGGTACTGATCGGGGAACGTCACGTCCTGACGGCCGCCCACTGCCTCTACGATTTTAAATCTCGTTCCTGGAGAACCCCCGGCGAAATCCATTTCGTCGCAGGATACCAAAGGGGAAAATGGCTGGCGCATGCGGTTGGGCGCAGCTACCGACAAGGTATCGGCGACGGAGGAGTACCGAGTTCCCCGGATGTCGCTTTCGCCGCACAGGATTGGGGTATCCTTGAATTGACCGAACCTGTCGGCTTGAAAACCGGCTGGCTGGGAATCGAGGCGACATCGTCCAAGGCCCTGCAGGAGTATTCGCGTCATCCGATCCCCCTCTTCGAAGCCGGGTACCGCAGGGACCGTCCCTACGCGGTTTCCGTCGGACCCGGTTGCCGCATTCTGGGGCTTTTCGGTTTGGGTGGCGCGATCGCCCACAGTTGCGATGTGATTCGGGGCGGTTCGGGATCGCCGCTTCTTTCGTATGTGGGTGGGAAGTTTTCCGTGGTTGCGATCAACAGCATGCGCCTTCGAACCCAGGACGGAGGCCCCGTATCCGTTGCGGTCGCGGTCGGGCGTATCGACGGCGTTGCCAACGTTGCCGCACCGCCGTGCCAGGGGCCGGGGAGCACGGATTCGGATGTCCTGAAGCACTTTATCGAGGCCTTTTCGGACCCGGGAGAGCCTGCCGCGAAAAGGCTGTTCTCGGTAAAGTTCTTGGAAACGCTGCTGCGTGACCCGCCGCCGCTGGAAGGAAAACGGTGACGGGGGAAGGGCGATGATCGGCGAGGATCAAATGGGCGAACGGACACCCGAAGGAGTATAGTGTTCACGAATCGCCGAGTGCCGGTCGGTCCGGCCGATTGCGGTGGAATAACGAGGGGGAAACATGGTCGACAGCGCACCTGGGATCGAGCCGAATGCGTTAAAAGGCATGCGGTTTTACATCGTTTCGATCACGCTTCTTGCGATCACCGCCATCGCCGGGATTTGGGGAATCGTCGCTTTTGTCGACAGTGAAAAGGAACGCGATCTTTTGGTCTGGCAGTCGCGGTTATCAATCGTCGCCGAAGCACGCCAGGCGGCGGTGACCGACTGGATCGAAAGACAATTTGAAACCGTCCGAAGGTTGGCCGAGAACGAATCCCTGCAACTCTATATGACGGAAATCACCCTGGCCCGCACCGAAGGGCGCCCCGCGAGCGACGCCGAAGCGGAAACCGGATATCTGCGAAACCTTCTGGTGGTTACCGCCGAACAGACCGGGTTTGTTCCGGCCGTTAAGATCGCTGCCGTCGAAGCGAATGTTCAAAGGGCCGGTGGCGCAGGAATCGCATTGGTTGACGCAACGGGCCAACTCATCGTTTCGTCACCCTACATGCCGCCGTCTTCGCCCGAGATCCGGGAAGCCATCGGAAGGGCGGCTTCGGGTCAAAGGGTCTTGATCGATATCCATGTGGGGGTCTCGAACGAGCCGATGATCGGTTTCGTGACCCCGGTCTATGGCATACAGGAAACGCCTGGGGTCGATCCTCATCTCGGTCTGATCGTCGCGGTTCGACCGCTTTCGGATGAATTCTTCGCGACACTCACTCAGCCCGGCGTCACCGAGCGGACGGCGGAAACCTACCTCGTGAGAGAACGTGACGGTTCTGTCGAATACCTTACGCCACTCGCCGATGGCACCCCGCCGTTGCGGCGGTCGCTCGATGCCGCTACCCCGGACCTTGCGTCCGCATATGCCGCGGGCCATCCCGGGGGATTCGCGGCGAAAACCAATTATGACGGAAGGACTGTTCTGGTCACCGGGCGGAAGATTCCCGGCACCGAATGGACGTTGGTCCGGACCGTCTCCGAGACTGAATCGTTGGCGGAAATCAATCGCCGGGCGGACATGATGCTTGCCGTGCTGCTGTCCATCGCGGCCGGTCTCATCGTGGTTGTCATCGCGGTCTGGCGGCACGGCAGTTCGGTGCGAGCGGCCCGAGCGGCGGAAGCCCATCGCACGCTGTCGGAAAGGCTGGAGAACGTGCTCAAATTTCTCCGCCTGGTCACCGACAGCCAACCAGCGGCCATTTTGGTGGCCGACGAAAAGGACAAAGTCGTCTTTTCCAACATGACCACGGCGGCGTGGGCGGGGGCTGATCATCCGAAAACCCTGATGGGCAAGAGCCTCGCCAACGTCCTCGGCCCTGTTAAGGCGAAAGCGCTATCGACGATCAACAGGGAAGTATTCCTGAGTTTGAACAGTGCGTCGCGCATGCTCTCCTTCGCCGACGAGTCGGGGAACACCATGATCAAGACCGAACATATATTCGTTCGGGGTGATGCCTGGTATCCGCCGAGCGTGCTGATGGTCTTGGAGGACGTCACGGAGTTGAATCGGGAACGGGTTCGCCGGGAAAGCGCGCTTCGGCAATTGGTGCAGACTTTGGTGTCGGCCGTCGATCGCCGAGATCCTTATTCGGCGGACCATTCGCGCCGGGTGAACGAGGTCACCATAGAGATCGCGCAAGAAATGGGACTTCCCCGCGACGAGGTTGAAACCGTCGCGATTGCCAGCAGTCTGATGAATCTGGGCAAGATACTGGTCCCCACGGAATTGTTGACCAAGCGCGAAGGCCTGACCGAGGAAGAAAGGCGGGTGGTCGGCGAGGCCATCGTCGCGGGTTCCGATTTCATAGAAGGCGTCGAGTTCAATGGACCTGTCCTGCAGACGGTACGCGATATCCACCGCTTGCTTTATCCGGATATCGTCGATACGGGAACCGGAGACGTGGCCGTCGGGGCTCACGTTGTTGGGGTGGCCAACGCGTTCGTGGGAATGACGAGCAACCGTTCGTGGCGGCGGGGCATGCCCATCAAGGAAGCCTGTAACCGCCTTTTGGCCGAGGCGGAGACCCGTTTCGACGAACGTCCCATCGCGGCGCTTCTCAATTACGTCAATAATCGCGGCGGGGAAGCGCGTTGGGCCTACTTCGGAGAGGCTGGCGAAGCGTGAGAGGCCTCCCGGTGACCCGGGGAACCAGATAAAAGAAAACGGCCGCTCCGAGGAGCGGCCGTTGCCTTGTGGGAATGAACCGGCTCCCACTAGAACGAGAAGTCGTCGGCGTCCAAACCGCTGACATCGAAACCCACCAGTTCGATCTGATCTCCGCCGCCGAGATCGATCATGGTGTTGCCGAAGTGGTCGTAGGCCCCTTCCAGGAACGCCTGGGTGTCGGTGATGCCGTAAGCGGTAAGATCGATGTGATCGACTCCGGCTTCGAAATCCTTAATCTTGTCGATACCGCTGCCTGGGCCGAAAACGAAGGTATCGGCGCCTAGTTCACCCCAAAGCCAGTCGTTTCCGGTGCCGCCGATGATCAGGTCGTTGCCGTCGCCGCCGTAGATGTTGTCGTTGCCCGCCTGGCCGCCGAGGGCATCGTCGCCGTCCCGCCCCTTGAGCGCGTCGTCACCGTTGCCGCCGTAAAGGATGTCGTTTCCGGCGTTTCCGATGATGTTGTCATCCCCATCGCCGCCGTCGATGCTGTCGTCGCCGACGCCGCCCTTGAGCCGGTCGGCGCCATCGCCGCCATAGAGAACATCCGAACCGTTGCCGCCTTTGAGAAGATCGTTCCCGTCGGTGCCGACCAGGGTGTCGGCCGTGTCGGTCGAGCCGTCGCCGCTTCCCGTCGCACCGTCCTGAGGCGTGTCCTCTACGGGATCGGGGGTCTGGAAGACGAAGTGGCTTTCCGAAAGGTCGGCCAAGTCGACGTTTTCGAGAGTGACTTGGCTGCCATCGGCGAAATTAAGAACCACGTCGCCGCGAGACTGGACAGCGTCGGCCATGACCGATTCATAGCTCGCATCTTCCCAGCCGCAGAGATCGATCTTGTCGCTGGTGACGTCGAATTGCTTGACGATGTCGCTGCCGGAACCGGCGCAGAAAACGAAGGTATCCGATCCATCCCAGCCCCAAAGCTGGTCGTTGCCGGCGTCACCGATCAGGATGTCATCGCCGCCGCCGCCGTGCAGCACATCGTTGCCATCACCGCCGTAGACGATGTCATTGCCCGCACCGGCTTTGACGACATCATCGCCGCCGGCCGCAAAGATTTCATCGTCGGTTCCGGATGTGACGATTTTATCGGCGCTGTCGGTTCCCGCGTACTGCACGGTGGGCGTCGCATCGCTTCCGCCCGTACCGCCGTCTGTCGTGGTTCCGCCGTCTGTCGTGGTTCCGCCGTCTGTCGTGGTTCCGCCATCCGTCGGGGTTCCGCCGTCGACGGTGCCTCCGTCTGTCGTGCCGCTATCCGTCGTCCCGTCGGACGGTGTGCTGCCATCGGATGTGGGGTTGGACCCGAGCGAAGAGACGGGCGAACCGGACTGAAGGGCGAAGTCGTGGTTGGCGGCGTCGACGAACTTGGGATCGACGAACAGCGCTCCGCTGTCCAGATTGTCGATATAGCTCTGGTCCGCATAGGATGTCGACGTACCGTCGATGCGAACCCACTGATTGGAACCGCCATCGATATGGTAGTCGTTGCCGTCGAGAGTGATGGTTTTACCATCGTCCAGGCGGAAGACGGCCGCGCCGTCAGTGTAGAAGATGGAGTCCGTGACGGTCACGTCGCCGGCGGCCTTGTGAACCCGGAAGGATGCTCCGTCGTTCTCCATGATAAAGGTGACGTTGTCGAAGACGTGACCGGTACCGCCCGCGACGTCGACCGACCAGCCGGAAGCCGCACCACCGTTGACGATGGTATCGTTGGTGAACGTCGAGTTGTCCCCGGTCGTTTCGGTCAGCTGAACTGCGAAGGAATTGACGCCTTCGTACCAGTTGCCGCTTGAAATGACGTTGGAACCTTCGCTGACGTCAAGTGCGTTGCCGCCGTCCTGGGTCTTGAGGACGTTATCGGTCAGCGTGATGGTGTCGGCATATTTGTGAATCACCACGGCGTTTTCGGCGTTGTCGTAGATCAGGTTGCCGGAAAGGGTCTGGTCGCCTTCCTTGATGTCGACGCCGTCTTCGCGGTTACCCCACATCGTGTTGTCGGCCACGATATTGTCGCTGCCGCAGGTGTTGCCGAACTGCAAGCCATCCTCGGCGTTGTCGTAGAGAAGCATGCCTTCGACGGTATTGCCGCTGGAGCCGTTGCTCAGCAGGACTCCGTGACCGAGGTGGTTCGAATAGGTCGCCGTACCGTCGATGCCGTTGTCATAGGACGTTCCGCCGGAGACCAGGGAGTCTTGAACGTTCTTGAGATGGATGCCGTTCATGACGTTGTCATAGGCATCGACATTGATCAGTTCTGAACCCGCGCTGTTCTGAACGAAGATGCCCTGACGGCCCATCGTGGCGTCGAGATCGGTAACCCGGACATAATCGACATCCTTGATCAGAATGCCTTCGTTGCGCACCGCCACTTCGACTTCGTTGAACGCGTTGGAAGGATCGGATTCACTGTAGACGTAAAGCGTATCGTTGGCCCAATACCAGTCTCCGTCCTGATCGACATTGGAAATCGAGGTCGAGACAACGTTCCCGGCTTCACCGTCGAAGAGAACCTTGCCCGGCTCGTACCAGCCCTCCTGGGGGACGGCGGTTGTCCAGATGTTGCTTCCCGGGGAGGTTTCGGTCCAGGCCACATCGGAAATGTCCGAAGCGCCCGTGAAAACGGGATCTTCGCCGGATCCGTAGGCGCCATAGGTGATCGGCGCATCCGACGTACCGGAAGACGACGCGACGAGCGTCGTGTCGTAGACATCTCCGCGGTTGAAAAGAATGCTATCGCCCGGCTCAAAGAGGTGCTCGTTGACATAATCGACGGACTGCCAAGCCGAATTCTGGCTCGTGCCATCGTTGGTGTCGCTGCCGTTCACTGCGTCTACGTAGTAAATCGTCATAACTCCTCCAGAGCTTACTGCAAAGAGAACAACATTCTCTTTTGTCGGTTACGCTACGCTGTTTCGATCCAGGGACGGGATCGGAATTATTTCTTAAAAAGTAGAACAGGCAACTTATGTGACGAATATTACTTTTGAGGTATTGCGAGGTCAACTTATAAAAAAGAAATGGAAATGACGCCGTCTTCCATAAAAAAAAGATAAAAGTTTATCTATCAAGAAGTATTTACAGAAATCAAAGTAGATTTCCGCATGCGCAACAATATGGATGCAAGTTTTCAAGAAAAGGCGATTCAGCCTACTTTTTAAGTCAATAAGCGCCGCAAGAGCGGCTTGTGTTTCTGGAATTTCAACACGGGGCTGGGTCAAAAAAACGGCCGCCTCGAGGGCGGCCGTTGCCGATCAACGACGAAATCTCGATTGATCAGAACGTGAAATCGTCGGTGTCCAAGGCTCTGACGTCGAAGTTGGCCAATTCGATCTGATCCCCGTTGCCGAGATCGAGAATGGTGTTGCCGTAATGGTCGTAGGCATTGTCGAGGAACGACTGGGAATCGATAAGGCCATAGGCCTGGAGGTCGATATGGTCGATGCCGGCTTCGAAGTCCTTGATCTTGTCGGAACCGCTCCCCGGTCCGAAAACGAAGGTATCTGCGCCCTGATCGCCCCACATCCAGTCGTTTCCTGCGCCGCCGACAATCAGGTCGTCGCCGGTACCGCCGTAGATGTCGTCGCGCCCCGATTGGCCGGCCAACTGGTCGTTGCCGTCGCGTCCCTTGAGGGCATCGTTGCCGCTTCCACCCAACAGGATGTCATTGCCGCCATTGCCGATGATGTCGTCGTTTCCGTTGCCGCCGTCGACGCTGTCATCGTCGTTGCCGCCCTTTAGGCGATCGGCGCCGTCGCCGCCGTAGACGAAATCGGCGCCGGTCCCACCTTTGAGAAGGTCATTGCCATCCGATCCCACCAGGGTGTCGGTGGTCGAGGAACCGCCGCTGGAGCCGCCTTGGGTGGTGTCGGTGCCCGGTGTTTCGTTGACCGCCGCCGCGGATCCGAACTCGAAATGGCTTTTGGTCAATTGGCTTTTGGTCACGCTCTCGACGGTCACTTGGCTGCCGTCTCCGGCCGTCAGGATGACATTGCCTTGATCCTGAACCGCATCGGCCATGATCGAGTTGTAGGTTGCACCATCCCATCCGCCGAGATTGATCTTGTCCGATCCGGTCTCGAATTGCTTGATGATATCTTTTCCAGAACCGGCCTCGAAGGCGAAGGTGTCGGCTCCCGACCACCCCCAAAGTTCGTCATCCCCGCTGCCGCCGATCAGGAGGTCGTTCCCGTTGCCGCCGTGTAGAATGTCGTTACCGCCGCCGCCGTAGAGAACATCCGCGCCGTCGCCCGACTTGATGATGTCATTACCGCCTTTGCCATAAACCACGTCGTCTGTTCCGCTGGTAACGATCTTGTCCGCCTTGTTCGTGCCCGTATAGACGACGGCATCGGTTTGCCCACTGCCGCCGCCCTGGGGGGGCGTGGTGTCACCGGGAACCGAAGTATCGAATACGAAGAGACTTTTGGTCAACTGGCTCAATTCGACATTCTCGATCCTGACGACGCTGCCGTCGGTCGCCTTGAGGACGGCGTCGCTCCGATCCTGAATCGCGTCGGCCATGATCGAACCGTAGTTCGCTCCGGCCCAACCGCTCAGATCGATCGTGTCGACGGCGGGATCGAAATCCTTGATGACGTCGATGCCCGATCCCGCGTCGAAAACGAAGGTGTCGGCGCCGCGCCATCCCCAAAGTTCGTCGTTGCCCTTGTCGCCGGCCAGGATGTCGTTGCCGCTGCCGCCGTGCAGAATATCGTTGCCCGTGCCGCCGTAGAGGATGTCATTGCCGTCCCCGGCCTTGATGATGTCGTTGCCGCCTTCACCGTGGATTTCGTCGTTGTCGTTGCCTGTCACGATTTTTTCGGAGTTGCCCGTACCGACGTACACCGTCGTCGAACCGCCGCCCGACGACCCACCGCCGGTCGAGCCGCCATCCGTGCTTCCGCCGCCGGTTGAACCGCCGCCCGTGTTCCCTCCGCCGTTTGTCGGCGTGCTGCCGTCGGTCGTCGGGTTGGAACCGAGCGCGGCCACGGGGGAGTTCGACTGCAAATCGAAGTCATGACCCGCGGCATCGACGAATTTGGGATTCACGAACAAGGCGTTGTCGTCGATGTTGGCGATATAGCCGCCATCCTTGTAACTCGCCGACGTGCCGTCGATTCGGACCCACTTGTTGGACCCGCCGTCGATGTAATAGTCGTTGCCGTCAAGAATGACCGACTTGCCTGAATCGAGCCTGAAAACCGCGGCGCCGTCGGTATAAAAGATCGAATCCGTCACCGTCACCTTGCCGGCATTCTTGTGAACGCGGAAAGAGGCGCCATCGTTTTCCATGATGAAGGTGACGTTATCGAAAACGTGTCCGGTGCCGCCGGCGATGTCCACCGACCAACCGGCCTTGGCGCCGCCGTTGACGATGGTGTCGTTGGTGAACGACGAGTTGTTTCCCGCGCTTTCGGTCAACTGAAGGGCAAACGACGTGACCCCTTCATACCAGTTGCCGCTGGAAATGACGTTCGACCCTTCGTTGACGTCGAGCGCATTGCCGGTATCCTGGGTCTTGAAAACGTTGTTGGTCACCGTGATGGTGTCGGAATATTTGTGGATGACGACGGCGTTTTCGGCATTGTCGTAGATCAGATTGCCGATCAGGGATTGGTCGCCTTTTTTGATATCGACGCCGTCTTCGCGGTTGTTCCACATGGCGTTGTTGGACACCACATTGTCGTTGCCGCAGGTGTTGCCGAACTGGAGACCGTCCTCGGCGTTGTCGTATAGGTCCATGCCGGTGACGGTGTTGTCGCTGGCGCCGTTGCTCAACAGGACACCGTGCCCCAAATGGTTGGGATAGGTGGCCGTGCCGTCAATGCCGTTGTCGTACGACGATCCGCCGGAAACCAGCGAATCATGCGTATTCTTGAGATGGATGCCGTTCATGACGTTGTCGTACGTCTCGACATCGATCAACTCGGTGCCCTTGCTGTTGAACACGAAAATGCCTTGCCGCCCCATGGTTGCGTCAAGATCGGTGACCTTGATGAAGTTCACGTCCTTGATCAGGATGCCTTCATTGCGCACCGCTACTTCGACATTGTCGAAGGCATTGGCGGGGTTCTTGTTGCTGTAGACGTACAGCTTGTCGTTGCCCCAATACCAGTCGCCGGCTTGATCAACCTTGGCAACGGAGGCCGACACGACATTGCCGGATTCGCCGTCGAACAGCACCTTTCCCGGTTCGTACCAGCCTTCCTTGGGCGCGGAGGTCGTCCAGACATTACTGCCGGGAGATGTCTCCTTCCATGTCGCGTTCGATAGGTCCGAGGCGCCGGTGAATACCGGATCCGCACCGTTTCCGTACGCGCCGTAGGTGATGGGGGCGTTTGCCGTGCCGGAGGAGGATGCGACGAGTGTTGTGTCATAGATATCGCCGCGATGAAAAAGAATGGAGTCGCCCGGCTTGAATAAATGCTCATTTACGTAATCGACGGAATTCCAAGCAGAATTCGGGCTGGTGCCGCTATTGGAATCTCTTCCATTTACGGCATCGACATAGAAAGTCGTCATAAACCCTCCAGAGCATACATTAAGAGAATTGTCTTCTCTTATCGATTTGACACGGTCTTATTGCGATACATCAGCTCAGACCAGATTTTATCTTGTTTTTATTGTCGAGTACCGCTCGATGATTTTTGACGGTATATCGCGAGATGACATTATTAAAAATACAGAAACCGGGGTTTTTTTCACTAAAAAAACGAAAAAAATTTATCCGAAAAGTTACTTTATGAGATTGATTTGCAACCACAAGGCGCGTCCGCTGCCATTAGGCAGGGTGGGTATCCGATTGCGTAAGAGGCTTCTCCATTTGATGCGGTTGATGTGACCGTATGGGGGGCATCGGCAATCGTTCTTGTCGGGGTAGCCGTTCTTCACCAAATGATTTCGGGCACAACTGCGGCAGAAGTATGGCAAGCGGGACAAATTCATGAATTTGGGCGCAAAGCCTTGGATTTTGGCAACCTGGTTCGCCGGCGCGATCTTGATCGCGGTTGGCGTGTCGTTGACCGATCGTTCGATCCTGTTCGCCCTTTCTCCTGTCGTTTTAATGGTCATGGTTGGGGGAGCCGCTTATGCCTTCGCCATGATTACCGGTCAGCGTTGGGCGATGGCGCTTCTGTTGGTCGTCTCCGTGACATTGTTCAGCACGGAATTGCGGACTGAGTCGTATGCGGATCGTGGCGGCGGTTACGATTTGATATCCGTGATCAAGCTCGGCGTTTTCGCCCTGGGGTTTTTGGGGGGCGTCATTTTACTGCCGCAGAGCTACAACCGGCTGTTCACCATGCCGGGCCTGTTCCTTTTGATTTATCTCGGATGGGCGTTGCTTACCGCGCCGATGTCTTTGGCGCCGATCTATTCCATGGCGATGGCCTTCGGATTCGCGGCTTGGATGCTGTTTGCCTGCGGACTAAGCGTCCGGTTCAATCACAAGGAAGTCATGATCCTGGTGTTGTTGGCGCTTTCCGTCTTTCTGCTCGGATCATTGTTATTCTATGCCTTCATTCCGGAACTCGGCCGGTTCGAAAGCTTCGGAATGGCACGTTTGACCGGAATGGCAGCGACGCCGAACGAGGCGGGGCAAATGGGCGCGCTGTATCTGGTGACTCTCTTCGCATTTTACGTGGAAGACGGCTTTCGTGAAATCGTGGAACGCGTTTGGCTGAGGCGTTGGATATTCATTTCATCGGGAATGGCACTTGCAGTTCTCGTCATGGCGCAAAGCCGCGGCGCGATAGGAAGTTGCATCCTCGCCATCGCGGCCGGTTACATCCAGCGGATCCGCGTGGCTTGGATTGCGTTGTTGGCGACATTGGTTCTTATCCCTATCGGCGTGGCTCTGGTTCTGGCCTCCCCCGCGCCGGTATCGATGTTCGACGAGCAGGCTTCGGGCTTGACCCGAAGCGGTGATACGGCGGAACTGACCTCGTTTGCCGGGCGGCAGAACATTTGGATCTTTGCGTCGGGTAAAATCGCGGAAAGTCCCATTATGGGTTACGGTTACGGCGTCGGCGGGCGAATCATCGCCGACGGCTACCGGACGCGGTGGGGCGAAACCACCAGCAGCGCGCACAATGCCTTTATTCAGACGTCATTGGACTTGGGATTCGTTGGTGCCTTTTTCTTCGCCGGCGTGTTCATCTGGGGGATGATCGCCTTTTTTCGGCACCCGGCGCCGTTTCGAGACAGCATGTTCGTCATCGTCCTGTTGACCTGTCTTCTCGAGTCCGGAACCAGCAAGGCGGCAAGCACCTTGGCTTTGCTTTGGTTCATCAGTCTGTTGGCATCCGAGAATGCAAACCATCGCGACGAAGACCAGCCGCAGATGGGGCGCGATGAATGACTCGTTCGCGGAGCAGGCTCCAAATTGTCCTATATGGAGTGCCCCCAGCGGGATTGCGGATATCCGAATGGGTAGGAACGGCATCCCCCAATAATCCCGGCAAGCATACACACCGGGGGCGTGAAGGCATGCCTACGAATCACTACGTCGTTTAGGGGGGGCAGAAACTCGATTGCACCCACAGACACATGATCGGGTTTCTTTGGGATAACTCGTGGGGAGAGATGGGATGGTATATAGCAAGAAAATCATGGTTATCGGGTTGGACGCAGGCGATCCGGATCTAATCGCGCAATGGGCCGATGAAGGCGTGCTCCCGACGTTCCGGAGATTGCTCGAAGGGACAACGCATGCCCGAGTCCAGAACCCAAGGGCGATGGAAGCCGGTGCTGCTTGGCCGACGTTCTATTACGGGACGACACCAGCACGCCATGGCCAGTATGACGGCACTCGCCTATACGATCCCGCGACGTACAAGGACGCTAAGTATACGCCTGAACTGACCCATCCCCTGCCGATTTGGAAAGCGTTGAGCGACGCGGGGCGGCGCGTGGCGCTGGTGGATCCTCCCTACCGGTTCATGGCCGAAGGGCTCAATGGCGTCGATCTCCACGATTGGGGACCCCACGCACCGACGAGCAAGAACAGTTTCGCCACTTTCGACACCTGGCCCGCGACCCTCAAATCGGAAATCGAAACCCGGTTCGGTCTCGATCCTTTGGGAGGTGCGATGTGCGACAAGTTCGCGCCGCGGAGCTTGGAGGACCAGACCCGCTTTCGCGACCAGATGGTCGATCGCGCGATCCGCAAGGGAAAGATCTCCGAATACATCTGGGGGCTGGAGGATTGGGACTTCTTCCTGACGGTCTTCAGCGAGTGTCATTGTATCGGGCACCATGGGTGGCACATCCATGATCACGATCACCCGGCGCATGATCCGAAGATCGCCGAGGCGATCGGCGATCCGATGAAGGATGTCTACATCGCGCTCGATACGGCGATCGGATCCCTGATCGACAAAGCCGACGACAACACGATCGTCGTCGTCTACAGCAGCCATGGTATCGGCAAGCGCTACAGCGCGACCAAGCTGTTGGACAAGATTCTGTTGCGTCTGGAAGGGGGCAATCCGCGGGAGGTCAGCCACCCGGTTGTTCGACTGATGCGCAACACTTGGCGCTCGTTGCCGGTCGGGTTGCGCAACAAACTGAAGCCGACTCAGGCCAAGTTGTACAAGGAATGGTTTCACGACGGATTTCAAGGGGACCGCGAAAGCCGTCGCTTCTTCGAAGTTCTCGTCAACGACCGAACGGCGGGTATCCGTTTCAATCTCAAGGATCGGGAGCCGAACGGCAAAGTCCATCCGGACGAATACGATGCCCTCTGCGATGAACTTCAGGATAAGCTTTTGAAGATCGTCAATGTCGATACGGGATTGCCGTTGGTCAAGGAAGTCGTCAAAACCCGGGAAACCTACGAAGGCGATCTTCTCTACAAGCTGCCGGATCTGCTGGTAACCTGGAATCGAATCGGCAACCTTTCCCGCATCAAGTCGCCGGACATTGGCGAAATGATGCATGAAAACCTCAGCTTCCGAACCGGCGATCACCGACCCGAAGGCGTATTCTTCGTCGTGACCGGGGAGGAAGATCAAAATGTCGATCTCGGCTACGTATCTTCCTGTGACTTCGCTCCGACCTTCGCAAAGGCACTGGGTGTCGAATTGCCGATTACCGACGGGAAGCCCATCGACGTTATCTGCGGGCATGCACCGTCTTCCAGTCGGCGGCTGGAACCGGTGTGAGGTGCGATTCATTCGGAAGGACACCGTAATATGGCCACCAAAGAAGGCCAATCGGCGAACCGCTTCGTGGCAGATGATGTCGTAGCCGTAGCAAGACCAAAAGTTTCGGTGATCATTGCCGCATACAACGCGGCGGGGTACGTCGGCGGCGCGATAAACGCCCTTTTGGCCCAGACGTTGAAAGACATCGAAATCCTGGTTGTCGACGACGGTTCCCGGGATGCCACGTCGGAGATCGTGAGCCGGCTCGCCGAATCCGACGGGCGGATTCATTTGATCCGACGGGAAAAGAACGGCGGGCCGGGACCCGCGCGCAACTCGGCTTTGGATGTCGCGAAGGGCGAGTGGATTTCCGTGGTCGACGCCGACGACGGATTGGATCCGCGGCGCCTTACCACCTTGCTGGCCTTCGCGGAACAGCACGACGCCGACATGCTCGCCGACAATCAATGGCTTGTGGACGGCAGCAGCGGCGCCAATTTCGATTTGATGTTTCCATCGCATCACATTGATCGCGCGCTGGTGATCAATGCGCCGAATTTCGTCCGCAATAACCGTCCGATGAACATCAAGCGGAAGTACGGTCTGTTGAAGCCGCTGATCCGCAAGGCTTTTCTGGATAGAAAAGGCATCTGCTATCCCGATGCCTTTCTCGGCGAAGATTTTCTTTTTTACCTGGAATGCCTGATCAAGGGCGCACGTTTCGTCTTGATCCCGGAAGCCTACTATTTCTACCAGTTGTCTCGCGGGACCCTATCGCAGACCCGAAGCCTGATGCATGCGGACGAGTTCATCCGAAATTGCGACAGTCTCATGGCGCGGGAGGATGTCCAGGCTATTCCCGGACTTGTCGACGCACTGAAGGAGCGCTCGGCAGACCTGCGATCGGACTACGTCTATCTGCAATTTGTCCAGGCGATCAAGCGACGGCAATTCGGCCAGCTGTTGAGGGTGCTTTGGAACAGTCCGCAACTCCTGCCGTATGTCGTGGGGCAGGGCGTTCGGGTTCTGAAATTGAGGATTCTCCAGACTTTCTTTCGGCCGGATCAAGGTCAGGCGGACGCCAAGGACGGATACACGAAATCCCGGTCCCCGGATGTTTTCGATGCCGGGGGGCCGGGTTGAGACGTCAGATCTTTGTCAGTCCTCTCGCCAAGCCCGGGACAGGCCGTCAAGAATGGGTTGTGACAGATACTGTAGGGCGGTTCGTTCACCGGTGGCGACGATAATCTCGGCAGGCATTCCGGGTTGCAACTTTTGATCACCCAGAACCAGTATCGATTCTTCGGGGACTTCGACCCGCACGAGATAATAACTTTTCTGGGAACGTTCGTCGGTGATGCTGTCGGCGGAAATGTAACTCAGAATCCCGTCGACCATCGGGGTCGTTCTTTGCTTGAAGGCGGTCAACCGGACGAAGGACGGTTGACCGACCGTAAGGTTTTCGACGTCGCGGACGGAAACGCGGGCCTCGATCAGCAACTTGTCGTCTGCGGGAACGATTTCCAGAATGGTTTCACCCGAGCCGATGACTCCGCCAACGGTGTGAACTTCCAGGCCGACGACGACGCCGCTGACCGGCGCACGGATTTCCGTCTGCTCCAACAGATGTTTCGCCTCGGCAATTCGGGCGTCCAGATCCGCGACCTCATGTTCTGCTTCGCGTAAGGTATCGGCGATCTCTTCCTGAAATGACCGACGGACCTGGAGGATCTTGAGTTGTGCCTCGGCGACCTGGGTCGCGACCCGGGCCATTTCGGCCGTGTGCTGTCCGACCTCGCCGGAGAGGCGTGCGGCTTCGCGCTGGAGGGCGATCAGGCGGTGCTTTTCCGTGAGACCCTTGTCGAAAAGGGTCTGCAAACCGGAAAGTTCCTCTCGAACCAGAACAACTTGTCTTCGCTTCGATTCGAGTTGCGCTTCCTCGCCGTTAATCTGCTTCTCCAGTTGCAGAATTTTCTGATTGAGAATCGAGACCTCGCCCTCTCTCGTTTCACGGCGGGCTTCGAAAAGAGCGACTTCGTTGTCGAGAGCCGCCCGGACTTCCGGGAACACGGTGGCACGCCGAGCCAATTCTTCCGGGAAGTCGATGGCCGAACACCAATTCTTTTCGCAAACCAGACGCGCGGATCGGGCCCTAATGGCATCATATTTGTTTTGGAGTTTCGTCAAGGTGGACTTCACGTGGGTGTCGTCCATGCGGATCAAGACGTCGCCGGCACCGACCTTGTCGCCGTCCTTCACGAGAATTTCCCGGACAACGCCGCCTTCGAGATTTTGGATTTTCTTGCGGTTCGAGTAAAGCTTGACCGAGCCGTCGGCGACCACGGCACTCCGCAGGGGAGCGATCGTCGCCCAGGTGCCGAAACCTCCGAACGTCAGGGCGACCACCAGGAGCCCGGCGAAGACCGTGTACCGAAAGCTGACGTTCAAGTAAACGGACGGTTGCAAGCGCAATATCGGATGTTTGTAGCTTCCGGGCATCAGGCCACCTGGTGTTGCTTGCCGATTGCGGGATTGCGCGTGGGCGCGATACTGGGGACGACTTCGCCCCTGGGACCGAATTTCTCGACGCGGCCGCCATTGAGGATCAGAAGTTTGTCGACGCAGGCGATGATCGTCGGCCGGTGACTGACGATCACGACGGTCGTTCCCATCGACTTTAAGCTTTCAATGGTCGAAAGCAGGGATTGGTCTCCCGCGAAGTCGGTGTTGGAATTCGGTTCATCCAGAACAACGAGAGACGGATCACCGTAGACGGCCCGCGCCAGCGCGATCCGTTGCCGCTGCCCGCCGGACAGCCGGGATCCGCCTTCCCCGATCATGGTGTCGTAGCCCTCG
Source organism: Rhodospirillales bacterium (assembly GCA_963675465.2). Classification (GTDB taxonomy): domain Bacteria; phylum Pseudomonadota; class Alphaproteobacteria; order Rhodospirillales; family Shumkoniaceae; genus JAHDSF01. Next base: position 445,851 of record CAXXVY010000016.1, on the reverse strand, counting down.
GGCAGCCGTTGGATCATTTCGTGGACTTCCGTGACCTGGGCCGCGCGAATGACCTTTTCGGGATCAGGGTCGGCGAACCGGGCGATGTTTTCCGCGACGGTGCCGTTGATGAGTTCGACGCTTTCGGGCAGATAGCCGATGTACTGACCCAGGTCGTCATGATCCCAATGGTAGATGTCCGACCCGTCCAGGCGCACGTTGCCGATACTGGGCTCCCAAATCCCGACCAGAAGACGAGCGAGCGTCGTCTTGCCGGAGGCCGTCCGTCCGACGATTCCCAGCACGTCACCGGGGTCGATCTCGAAAGAAACGCCGCGAAGGATCGGGTGCGGGCTCCGTGGCACCGTTGCGACGACACTCTCAACCACCAGGCGACCTTCGGGGCGGGGGAGGGGCATCGACATCGGCATCGGGTTTTCGTTCAACAGCGCTTCAAGGCGGCGATAGGCAACCCGGGCCGCGGACATCATACGCCAGCTGCCGATTGCGCTCTCGACCGGTGCCAAGGCGCGCCCGACGATGATGGAGGCCGCGATCATCACGCCTGGGGTGATGATTTCCTGAATCGCCAAATACGCGCCCGACGCCAACAAGAGTGTCTGAAGGATCTGGCGAAAGCTTTTGGACAAGGCGGTCATGAGCCCGGTGGTGTCCCCGGCGGCCATCTGATCGCGAAGGGCATCGAAGTGCGCCTTGAGCCAACCCTGGAGCAGGTTGTTGCGAAAACCCATCGCCTCGATCGCTTCGACGTTTCGCAGGGATGTTTCGATGACTTGGTTGGCCCGCTTGGTGTTGTTGCGGACACGGGCGTTGGCGCGGCGCGTCAAAAGCTCTCCGATGGCCGGCAGAAGGATGAGTATCAACGCGCCACCGACGGAGACGACACCCAATAACGGATGCATGTAGAAGACCAGAATGATGAAGAAGGGAATCCAGGGCGCATCGAAAAACAACGTCAACCCGGGACTGCTCAGAAAGGCGCGGACGGTTTCGACATCGCGAACGGGGGCGGGTTGATCGCTGGTGTCGCGAAAAAACCGGCTCCGCAAATAGGCGGTGAATACATGCGCGCTGATTTCGGAATCGAACATGACGCCGAGGCGAACCAGCAACCTGGACCGAATGGCGTCGAGTATCCCGCTCGCGACCAGCAACCCGCCCGCGACGATCGTCAACATGAGCAAAGTCATGGGACTTCGCGAACCGAGGACCCGATCGTAGATCTGAAGCATGTAGATCGGGGCCGTCAACATCAACATGTTGATGAAGAAACTGAAGACACCGACGGCGAAGAAGCCTCCGCGAAGCTTTTTCATGGCACGGTGCATACCGGCACTCCCAAGTATTTGAACGTCGATCGGAGCGGCATCATTCTCCGCGAGCGGCGGGGGATTTTCCCTGCGGGAAAACCTCCGTCATGTTTGGCTCTGCACGCCTCGGCGCCCCATTTTGGAAACCGTAACGATAGGAGCGCCTGTGTAAAAAACCTATTAATTCCGATGTGCGGTCACTTGTCGGGCCGAATGTCGAATATCGTCCGAATATCGTTACCAGCAGCCATTTGCCCCGAAAAAACGATGCGGGTGGCCGGTTCCTTGTGCCCGAAACAACGGGAGTACCACCCGCGCGGCGTCTCCTCGGCTGCGGATTCAAGTCGTCCGACGAGGGGGCCGTCATGTCGGACGCGGAGGATTCGCGTTCCGTTTTGCGCAATATCGAATTTCGTCGGATCGATTCGTTCGACGGTCGCGGTCGGGTGGATCAGGAAACCGACATCGATGTGATGGTTGTCGGCCGCTGCGCCGACCAGTCGATCAATGACGGAAAACGACCGGGTGTCCAACCGTTCGATCGTGCGCCGATGAATGACCTTGGTTTCCGCCTCGTAGCCGTCATGTTCGGCCGTGAATTTCCATCGGTCCGGGTTCTCGTCGCAGTTGATCAAACGCGACCCGGCTTTGCGCGACCAATTGAAGGCGCCGGAAATGCGGCTGGAGTTCATGCCGTCGACCATGATGGTGTTGTGGGCGCTGGTACCTCGGAAATGGTCCCGCCACAGACCGCCCGAATGGTAGAGATAGGTTCCGCCATCCACCAGAACCGGCATGCCGTCCAGATGGAGCCATATGGCCAACGCGTCGGCGTGTCCGTGAGCCGCGATCGACAGGTATCCGAGGGGGCCGTGGTCGAAGGCCAGAAGCATCGTATGGCCCCGATCATCCGCGCTTCGGACAACCGAATAGCCCCCGTTGCGAAACGTCCGAACCCCGATCGGGGAGGCCGCGCGCGGCGGAGCTTCGGCATGGAACGCATTCCATAGATGCGGATAATCCGCGCAGGGCCCCAGGTCGCCTCGGCCCGTTACCGCCGCGATTGCCGCCAATGTGGATGCGACATAGGATTGCGGTTCCTGGGGGAAGAAGATGACGCGTCCTTCGTCGTCATCGCCGATGCGGGGATGATTGTCGCTCGCGTCCAGCAGCCAGCGCAGGTGTTCGCCGGCGGATTGCAGCCGTTCCCGGAACATCGGAGGAAAAGGATCGCCCGTCGCCTCGCCGACCAGATCGCACAGCAGCCACCATTCGACGGAAAAGGCGGTGTAGGTCGGTGACTGTTCGACGCCGACGCCATCATCGTGAAGCTGTTTGCCGATCTCCTCGATCAGGATCCGGCGGCCGCGGCGTGCCCAGGTTTCGGCGTCGGGAAGATCCGGCGCCAGGGATCCCAGCACATACAATCCCGCCGCTTCGGCGACGAGGTGATTATTGGCCGATGAAAACCGCGACGGAAAGCGATGAATCCAATAACCGTGCGCGGACAAAGTCGCGAGAATACGTTGCTGTTCGTTCTCGGAAAAACTTTCGGGCCGTAACAGCGAAATGATCACGACAAGACTGACGATCCGCAATGCCAGTTCGATGCCCGAAGCCCAGTTGACACCATCGAAAGGCGGATTGGATTCGATCCATGACAGGATTTCGCGCCGGCAGAATGCGGCCGCATCGCCGTTTCCCGTTCGCGCCGAGAACGCCGCGACAATCTGGAGATGTTGCAGGCGGTTGAATTCCCAAACGTATTTGACATCGCCGTACTCTTGGGTGTGACGAAACGGTACCGCGAAGCAATACAGATCATTCGGCCAGTGCTTGCCGGTTACGGGGTCCAGGTGCCAACGAAGGGGATCATCGAGAAAACAAGGCCAGTCCCTTCCCAACACGCTGTAAGTGCCGGACTGGACCGCTTCGGCATACCGTGCAACGGCTTCGGCGGGGAATTCGGCATCCGTAAGGGAAAGAAGCCGATCACGCAGACCGGGAAATTCAGGCAGTTTTGCCGTCGCACAGTCGAAATTGGGACGAAATTGGCGCGAACGTCGTCGTTTCGCATGCTCCGCAACACGATGGGTGATCTCTGCGGGAGACATCGCTGTTAAACGATAGAAATACCATCGCGTGCGCGTCCACGATCGTGTTATGTTCATAAAACCCTTTAAACTATATAGTCTGACGAATTGCTGTGAACGATTCCTATCACGAACGACTAACGAAGGCTACCTAACCACATTGGTAATACTTTTAGGGTAAAGATGGTCGATTCTGGGATGATGCGACGGTTCAATGCGGGGCAATCAAGGCAAGGGGCACGAAAAACCGATGGCGACTCATCAATGGACCGATAGTTGGAGCGTGGGATCGGATCTGCTGGACGATGATCATTCGACTATTCTGACATTGATCCGCGAAATCGAGGCTCTGTCGGGCAACCGGGATGCGTCGCGTCAGGTCGGCAGTATCGTTGCGGCCGTTGCCGCTTACACCGACGTTCATTTCCGTCGCGAGGAAGCGGTCATGGAGGCCGCCGGATATCCCGACTTGCCGAACCACCGCGATCTGCATGAAAGCCTGAAGGCGCGAACCAATCAATTCTTGCGCGTCGCTCTGGAAACGCCGAACCAGATCGAAATCGATGTCCTCCATCATTTCCTGAAAACGTGGTGGGAAAGCCATATTCTCCAGGTGGACATGGCCTATCGGCCTTATCTGGAACAAAATCCCGAAGCCGAGAACGCGGGCAAGCTTGACGGATAGTCTCCCCCGTTTCTTTCGCTTTTAAGGCCATGTGGCGTTCTATCCGCGGCACGGGGGGCCGCTTGGCCGAATGGGCGGCACCGCTATCCCCTTGATCTTTCCGGATACCCAATTGAACGGTCCGGGGATTCTTGTAACTCGGTGGAGCAAACTTAAGTCTCGGGCACAGGGATTCCGGTCGAATCCCGGGAGTGGCGCGGCCAAATCGGCCACCTTCGGACTGCCGGCGGAACGGAAAGAGTGACCGATGACGAACAAACGCAAACTTCGGATCGCCGTAATCGATCGAGGGTTCATTTCACCGTATTTCGACGAGTTTTTCACCATTCTCAATCGGGTCGACGACCGCGAATACGTCGTCTTTCACGGAAAGCCGCCCAAGGGCACCGGCTTGCAGGCCGCACCCGGCCCCTTTGATTTCCCGACGGTGTGGACGGACAATCGAGAACTATTCAAGACAGCCGTTTATCAACCCCTCGTCCGGCAGGTGACCAGCGGCGCATACGACGCCGTGATCATGGGGCACGAGTTGAAATTCCTGTCGAACTGGCTGGTTGCCGCGATTTGCAAAGCCAAGGGCATCCCGGTTATCCTCTGGGGCTTCGGCTACCATGCGCCCCGGGGAATCGGTTACCGGGTTCGCGGGTCCCGCTTGTGGAGCGGTACGGCGAGTACCGTCAAAGACCTCATCGCCCGATTGGCGGACGGCTATCTCGCCTATACGGATCGCGGCGCGGAACGCATGCGCGGGCTGAAACTCGGGTGCGACATTTTTGTCGTCAAGCCGTCGGTCAACGTCACCGAACAGATCGCTTTGCATGACCTCTACCGGAAAGCGGACCGTTCCGCCTTGCGGGCCGAATTGGGATTGAAACCCGATTCCGTCACTTTTCTCTATATCGGGCGACTTGTCGAGGCGAAGAACGCCGTGGGATTGATCGATCTTGTCGATCGTCTCAATGCTGATCCTGCCGTAGGTGTTCGCGTGGAGGCGCGAATTATCGGCGGCGGCGAGGAACTCGAAAACCTTCGCGCACGGGCTGCGGCTACGGAAGGTGTCTCGGTGACAGGCGAAATTTACGACCAGGACGTCTTGGCGCGTTACCTGGCGGTTAGTGACGCCATGGTGCTGCCGGGTGCCGCCGGCATTACGGTAACGCATTCCTTCGCGCATGGCCGTCCGGTCCTGATGCGGGCCAGCCCCCTGCATAGTCCCGAAGCCGACTACGTCGTCGATGGAGAAAACGGGTATGTGTCCGGACCGGATTTCGACGATCTGGTCGCCGTGGCCAAACGCTTCGTCCAATCGAAATCAGAACGCATTCGCTTGTCCGACGGCGCCCTAAGAACCCGTGCCGATTTCAGCATGGAACATATGGCCGACCAATTCCATTCGGCGGTGGACCAGGTGTTTGATCGTTTTCGGAGACAAGACGCATCATTCCGCGTTACCGCCTGACGGCGAGGTGCCGCAAGGCACCTGTCCCTTTGTCTCGTTGATGCACGCCGCGCACGATATTTCGTCGAGCGCGGCGTGACTGTTTCAACGTAAAATCAAACCGATTTTAATAAAGAAGGTGAAAAAAGCCCCAATAATAAAATGTTATAACGTAGTAATAACTTTTAATTTTACGCCCTGTGTGCGCGGCAAATTCTCCGGAGACCCCCGAAAGCGCTAGACCATTATATAATGCTTATATACGAATTGGTCGTTTCAGGTATAGGAGTCGGAAATTTTACTATCCTAATAGCGAAAAAAAACTAGTTTAATTCTAGAAAGAGGAATTTCGAGCACCCATTTGACTCTCAACCGATCGACTGATCGAAAAAAAACCTCTTGAGGCGACTGACAATTTTTGGAATTGACGCAGGGGAGAATGGGCTATGACCAATGATGCGGGGGACCGCGCTACAAGTCCCGATGTCTTGCTTGTCGATCCGGATCGGCTGTTTCGGGAAGCGATGTCGAATGTGCTTAATCATGGTGGGTTCAACGTTGTCGAAACCGCCGCTTCCTTGGAAGAGTTGAGCGACGACAGTATTGCCGAGCGGTTGAGGGAGGGGCGGGACGTCCTGGTGATCGTCGATTTTGACGAAAACAACCCGGTGGCTGTCGAACGTGCCGGATTCGTCATGAAGCAATGGCCTGAAATCAAGGTTATTGTCGTGGCACGCGAAGTAACGACGATGAAACTGCGCTTGGCGCTTGATCTCGGTGTTCACGCGTGTTTGACCAAGGATATCTCCTTCGAATCTTTCCAGCGCTATGTACGTCTGGTCATGCACGGTGAAAGCGTTTTCCCGATTGGGCTCGCTAAATCTTTGGTTGCGTCCCTGGAGCCTTCCTGGACCCGCGCATCCCCCGAAGACTCGATGTCGAATCTGACGACGCGTGAACTGTCCATCTTGGAATGCCTGACGGAAGGGGCATCCAACAAGGTGATCGCGCGGCGCTTGGGTGTGTCCGATGCGACGGTCAAGGTCAACATCAAGACGCTTCTGCGCAAGATCAATGTGAGCAACCGGACGCAAGCGGCGACCTGGGCGGTTCACAAGGGAATTGGTAGCAAGGACCCTTTATCGGGTAACGGCGGTCATCCGTCTGAGGTCGGCAATGTCAGGGCGCGATCGGATGATCGTGGTTCGGTGTTCCTTTCTGTCGCGGCTTCGTGACGCGGCTTTTAGCACTCGGTCATATCCACGGCCGGTTGCCTCGAACGCGTGGGCGTTTGGGACGGCCGGTTTTTTTTGTTTGTTCGCGGCAGTCTCCATTTAGCGATAGCTAATGGGCGGGTACCGCTCTGATCTGGACCGTATGGGGATACCAGGAAAGGAGCCCCCCGCTAGCCGAAATTGCATTAGCATGCTCGTAAGTAACGCCCATATCGAATCATACGAGGAAGTATTGGCGAACCCCACGGGAAGAGTAGACGTGCAATGAACAATAAAGATAGGGTTTTGCCGCGAAGCGTGCTCTTGGTCGAGCCGGAGCGGCTTTTCAGGGAAGGACTTCGAGAATTTCTTCTTCATTCCGGCGTATCCAGTTTGATCGAGGGCGAAACCGTTGCCGAGGCTCTCGATACCGTGGAAAAGATCCACGAAAACATGGAAACGCCCGAGGTGTCGATGGTCGCGATAGCGGGCGGCAATCCGGAAATGTTCGATGATATTGCCGGATTGGCCCGGCGGTTGCCTGGGACGCGGTTGCTGCTGCTATTGAGACAGCCGCAAGTCGAAGAGGTGCGCCGTGCGCTCGACATCGGCGCGCACGGCTGCGCCAGCGCGGGCATTTCGATGAATTCTCTTCTTCTGTATCTGGAGATGATGGCGCTCGGGGAACGGGTTCTGTCGGCCGATCTGGTCAAACTCCTGGTCGCATCGGAAAGTGTCCGGTCGATTCCGGGAGCCCGTGCCTTGCCCGGTTTTTCAAAACGTGAAGTCGACATTCTCGAATGCCTTGCCTACGGCATGCGAAATCGGGAAATCGGCATGAAGTTGGGCATCCGGGAGTCGACGGTTAAGTTCCACCTGTCGTCGGTCTTGCGCAAGATCGGCGCATCCAGCCGGATTCAAGCTGTTCTTTGGGCCCGGCAACGGGTCAACACCTCCGTTCCGGCCTACGTGTCGTAACGTGAGCGCTCTGTCGGCGGGCCGACTGCGGGGCATGGCGCTGTATGCCTTCGCCGCTGTTGTCGTCGCCATTGTGGTTTTGTCGATTCTGCCCGGGAAGGATTCCGTCCCCGTCGGACATTTTGACAAGCTTGCACATTTCGCAGCCTATGCCGCTGCCGGACTCACGGGAATGGCGGCCTTCGGCCGCCTTTCTCGCGTCTGGCTGTTGTTCGCCGCGTTGATGGCTCTAGGCGGGGGGCTGGAAGGGGCGCAAATCTTCGTCCCCGGGCGTCAGGCGGGATGGGGGGATTTCATCGCCAATGTTGCGGGCGCGGGGTTTGGCGAAATGGCAATTGTCATGGCCTGGAACCTGCGGTCGTCCGCCCGGGTTCGAAGCGGGACGGTCCGCCGCTAAACCCGACCGTACTTGTCCTCGAGCCGTACGATGTCGTCTTCGCCGAGATAGGGCCCCGACTGGACTTCGATCAGCCGCAACGGCACCTTTCCGGGATTCTCCAAGGAATGGGTAGCGCCCAGCGGAATGTAGGTCGACTGGTTTTCGGTTACGAGAAAGGCTTCGTCGTTCCGATACACACGTGCCGTCCCCTGCACCACGATCCAATGCTCGGCACGATGGTGGTGCATCTGCAGGCTGAGTTTTGCACCGGGCTTGACGACGATTTGCTTAACCTGAAACCGGGAGCCGGAATCGATGCATTGGTAGCTGCCCCAGGGGCGATACACCGTCGAATGAACCAGATGTTCCTGGCGGTTATTCTTTTCAAGAAGCCGGACCAGAGCCTTGACGTCGGCCGATCCGTTCCGCCGTCCGACCAGGACGGCATCGTCGGTGGCGACGACGACAAGGTCGCTGACGCCGACTGCCGCGACGAGGGCCTTGTCCGTGCGAATGTAGCTGTTCTGAACGTTTTCGACCACGACATCGCCATGCAGGACGTTGCCGTTGTCTTCCTTTTCGCCCAGGTCCCACAACGCCGACCAAGCGCCGACGTCGCTCCAGCCCATTCTCGCGGGAACGACGATCCCGGCGTCGGTGTTTTCCATGACGGCGTTATCGATCGAAATGCTTTCACATTCGGCGAACGACGCGGAATCGAGCCGGGTGAAATCGAGATCTTCCCGAGCGCCGTCGAGGGCGGCGCGGCAGTGGTCGACAATGGCGGGGTGGAACTTCGCCAGTTCCTCCAGAAATTTTTTCGCCGAAAACAGAAACATTCCGCTGTTCCAAAGGAACCCGCCGTCTGCGAGAAACCGTTCGGCGGTATCCGCGTCGGGCTTTTCCCGGAACCGGGCGATTTGGAAGCATCCGGCGTGAGACGTCAGTTCCCGGCCCTGCTCGATGTAGCCGTATTCGGTTTCCGGGCGCGTGGGTTCGATCCCGAAAGTCGCGATTCCGCCGTCCTGCGCGGCCGGAGCCGCCGTATTCACGGCGTCGGCGAAATGGCCCGGTTCTGTGATGATGTGATCGGACGGCAAAACCAGCATCAAGGCCAGTTCGTCGATGCGGCAGAGGCGAAGCGCGGCGACCGCGACCGCCGGCGCCGTGTTGCGCCCGATGGGCTCGAGCAGTATGGCGCGCGGCGTGACGCCCGCATCGCGCAGTTGTTCGGCGACGAGAAAACGGTGTTCCTCGTTGCAGACGACGATCGGTTCCGCGAACCCGGCGTCCTTTGTCCGGAGAGCGGTTTCCTGGATCAACGTCTTATCCGAATGAAGGGGGAGAAACTGCTTCGAATAGGCGCGCCTGGACATGGGCCACAATCTCATGCCCGCGCCGCCGGACAAGATTACCGGGTGAATGTTAGCCGATTGGCTTGTCGTGCTCATGGCATGCAATCTCCGAATACGGACCGCCAGCCGGATGGGGATCCCAGCCGGAACGGCGTTTGTCGCCAATACCAAAGAAATGGGGCTTTGATTGCGATTTGGCCATTGGTCTCGACTTATTCTCACTTCTTACCACTTCGGGTCCTTTTGAAGCGCCGAGCCGCCGCAAAGATACCCGATGGTTGATACCCAATCGCCCATAAGCGTCGGACTGTACCGCAAACCACATACTGTGTAACTCGGTTTATAACCGGGTACCCAGCGGAGAACGTGCGGGCGAAGTGCCATTGCGTCAACAGGGATGGGGTAAGGCAACCGACGGCGAAAGTTTTGGAGGGTGTTTATGGGGAATAAGGATTCCGGACTGCAGATCAGAAGTAACGGCAGTCTGATTTCCGGGCTGCCTTATCGCATGCTGCTTAGCCTGGTTCCCTTGGTTGACGCCGTCGTCATCGTGGGAACGGGACTGGCCGCCCATGCAAGTTACTCCGGATGGGTCGCCAACGACGCTCAGGCGTATCTGACGGCCGTGGTTGTCCAGGCTCTGCTGGTCATGATCGCCTTCCATTTCAGTGGGATTTATGATTTCCGCGTGTTGCCGAAGTTGAAAAGGCATCTGATCAAGGTCGTCGGCGTCAATCTGGTCGTTTTTGCCACGATGTTGGGAATTGGATACGCCCTCAAGGTTACGGACGAATTCTCGCGGGTGTGGGGATTCCTTTCCCTGGGGGCGGGCACGATCCTCATGTGCCTCCACCGGGTGGCGTTCTATCAGATCGTCCGGAAATTCGCCCAAGAAGGAAAGGTCGTTCGCAACATCGCGATTGTCGGGTGTGGCGACCAGGCGTTGCGGTTGATCGAAAGCATGGATGCGGAAAAGGAGCCGTGGAACCGTCTGGTCGGATTGTTCGACGATCGCCTAAAGCGGGTCGGGCCCTCGTTTGAGGGGCATCCGGTGCTCGGGGACGTCGACGATCTGATCGAATACGTGCGGAACAACGAACTCGACGACATCGTGATCACGCTGCCATGGAATGCCGAAAACAGGATTACCGACATCGTACAGCGGTTGAACGAATTGCCGGTCGGTGTTCGTCTGGGGGCCGATTTGGCCGGATATGCGTTTCAAAAATCGGAATACGGCCAACTGGGAGCCGCTCCGTATCTGACCGTTCAGAAAAAGCCCCTGGCGGGCTGGGGAGGAGTGGTGAAGCGCGTGGAGGATAAGATCCTGGCCTCGTTGCTCATTGCGGCGTTCGCGCCCCTTATGTTGGTGGTTGCCGCCCTGATCAAACTGGAAAGCAAAGGGCCGGTCATCTTTAAGCAGCAGCGCTATGGCTTCAACAATCGGGTATTCGAGGTCTATAAATTCCGGTCGATGTATACCGATATGAGCGATGCTCGGGGCGGCGCCCAAGCCACCCGGGAGGATCCGCGGATCACCCGGGTCGGCCGTTTCATCCGGCGTACCAGTCTCGACGAACTTCCCCAGTTGTTCAATGTGTTCGAAGGCACGATGTCCTTGGTCGGACCTCGGCCCCATGCCGTCGCTCACAACGAGGAATATGCCCAGATTATCGCCGGTTATTTTTCGCGGCACCGCGTGAAGCCGGGTATTACGGGGTGGGCGCAGGTCAACGGCCTTCGCGGGGAAACCGATACGCCGGAAAAGATGGCGGCGCGTGTACGCTACGATGTCTACTATATTGAAAATTGGTCCGTTCTGTTCGATCTGGCGATATTGGCGCGGACGGCGCTGGTCGGTTTTGTGAATAAGAACGCCTACTGACGACTTATACCAATCGGCATTGATAATGACTTATCGATGCCTCCACTCATGCCGGGCAGGTTTCTCCGAAAGCCCTGGGTAACGGCACATAAGCGCCGACGCTCAGTCGCGCTGGCCTCTTATACCAACCAGCATGAAGAAAGACTCACGTGGGGGATTCCCGTGCGGCTGAAAAAATGATTCAACATGGAAAACAGAGGAGTTTTCCATGGCACGAGCGATCCCCCTCCGTGACGACTACAGTGGCGAGGACCTTCGTCGTCTTGCGCGTTCGTCGGGTCACGGGCGCCAAGTTCGGCGCCTGTTGAGTTTGTCGATGATCTATGACGGATCGAGCCGCAGGGAAGCGGCGGCCCATGCGGAGGTGGATCTTCAGACGCTGCGGGACTGGGTTTTGCGTTTCAATGCCGAAGGACCTGAAGGCTTGATTGATGCCAAGTCGACGGGGCCGCACCGCCGCTTGACGGGGGACTATCAGGAATTCCGTGTAGGGCGGGCATAATGGGAGCAAAGGAGAATTCCCATGGCCCGACGCAAGGAACCGAAGATCCCGGACGCTCTTTTGGATCAGCTATTGGCCGGCGCGGATGCCAAGACGGCATTTGGTCCGGACGGCCTGCTTGAGACGTTGAAGAAGGCGTTGGCCGAACGAGCGCTCAACGCGGAGATGGATCACCATCTTTCCGGGGAAGGCGGTGCCGGGAACAGCCGCAATGGCTATGGCCGGAAGACCGTGACGACGGATACGGGGCAGTTCGAACTGGAGGTACCGCGCGACCGCCAGGCGAGCTTTGATCCGCAGCTCATCGCCAAGTATCAGCGGCGGTTTCCGGGCTTCGACGACAAGATCATCTCGATGTATGCCCGCGGCATGAGCACGCGGGAGATTGTCGGGCATTTGCGCGAACTCTACGGCATCGAGGTCTCGCCGGATCTGATCAGCGCGGTGACCGACGCGGTTCTGGAGGAGATCGCGACCTGGCAGGCGCGGCCGCTGGAAACGGCCTATGCCCTGGTTTTCTTCGATGCCCTGCGCGCCAAGATCCGCGACGAAGGGACGGTCCGCAACAAGGCCGTCCACATCGCCCTCGGCGTGCGGGCGGACGGCGGCAAGGAAATCCTGGGCTTGTGGCTGGAACAGAGCGAAGGCGCCAAGTTCTGGCTGCGGGTGATGAACGAACTGAAGAACCGGGGCGTCGAGGACATCCTCATCGCCGTCGTCGATGGACTGAAGGGATTTCCCGAGGCGATCCGCGCCGTTTTTCCGGAAACGACGGTTCAGACGTGCATCGTGCACCTGATGCGCCACAGCCTCGACTTCGTCTCCTACAAGGACCGCAAGACCGTCGCGGCGGCCCTGAAGGACATTTACCGGGCGATCGACGCCGACGCCGGCGAAGCGGCCCTGGCGGCTTTCGAAGAAGGTCCCTGGGGCCGAAAATACCCGGCCATTGCCCAGAGTTGGCGCCGCGCCTGGGGCGAGGTCATCCCCTTCTATGCCTTCCCCGGCGACGTGCGTCGAATTTTATACACAACGAACGCCATCGAGGCGCTGAATTCCAAGCTGCGCCGGGCGGTCCGGGCCAGGGGGCACTTCCCCAATGACGATGCCGCGATGAAGCTGCTTTTCCTGGTCTTGAACCGATCCGAAAAGGAGTGGAAAATGCCCCCTCGTGAATGGGCGATGGCCAAGGCTCAATTCGCCGTCATCTTCGGCGAGCGTTTCACAAAAGCCATGGCCGGATGATGAGCAACCGCCCGCCCTACACGGAATTCCTGATAGTCCCCTTGACGGTGGAACAGCGAGCCCTGTTGGTCACCGTGATTGACGATGGACCGACGCCCTATATCGATGGCGTGGTGCGTTGGCGATTGAGCGACTTGGTTTCCTGGATCCAGCGGGAATTCGGCGTTTCCATGGACGAAACGACCTTGGGGCGGAACCTGCGCGAGATGGGGTATCGGAAACTCTCGGCTCGACCACGTCACCACGCCCAGGACGCGGAAGCCATGGAGACATTCAAAAAAAATTCCCCGCCCGAGTGGCGGAGATCCGATCCGGCCTCCCCGCCGGAACAGCCATAGAAATCTGGTGGCAGGACGAAGCCAGGGTCGGCCAAAAGAATACGATTACGCGGCGTTGGGCGAAACGCGGGACACGCCCCGCGGCCCCCAAAGACCAACGGACGCGCTCGGCGTGGATCTTCGGCGCCGTTTGTCCGGCCCGAGGCGTCGGAGCGGCCTTGGTCCTGCCGGTCTGCAACACCGTCGCCATGACCCTGCACCTGACGGAAATCTCGCTCGCCGTCGCCTCCGGCACCCATGCCGTCGTGATCGTCGACCAGGCCGGATGGCACTTCTCCAATGCCCTTCACGTCCCCGAAAACATCACCCTCGTTCCCCTGCCGTCGAAGCCGCCCGAGCTCAATCCGGTGGAGAATGTGTGGCAGTTCATGCGCGAAAACTGGCTCTCAAACAGAATCTTCAAGTCCTACGTCGACATCGTCGACCACTGTTGCTTCGCCTGGAACAAGCTCATCGACCAGCCGTGGAAAATCATGTCCATCGGAATGCGAAAATGGGCATATCAATGATTCTTTATGCAGGTTGGTATTATTATACCGGGATACGCGATGAATGACTCGATGCCCATCCTGGCGAACGCGAGCGTCCGTCGGCATTTGAGGAGGACTCGGTCAATTATCATCGGATGATCGTCCGGTATGAGCCCATGGCTTGCGCACCGTAACGAAAACGAAAAAGGACGGCCCCAGCAGAGGCCGTCCTTTTGTTTTCGTGCCGTGAGGCGAGCCCCCCCCCCCGAGGGCGTTGGGAGCCTGCTTGATCTAGAAGCTGGCCATCACGCCCAACCAAACTTGGCTGCGCTCGTAATCTTCGCCGGCCGCGTTGGAATCCCGATAGGAAAACACGTACTCGGCCGACAACGAGAAGTTGGCGTCGATGTAGTAGCGTCCCCCGATCGCCAATGCGAGATCGTGGTCTTCCCGATCTCCGCCGTCGAAATCCGCGTTGCGGTACCGGGTATCGCCGTAAACCAAAAGGTCGCGCTGGAATTCGTGTTCGACGCCCAGGGAGCCGCCAAGAACAGTCTTCGTCTTGGAACCTGCCCGCGTCGTATGAACCTGATCGCGGTTCACGGAGGCCTTGAGCGTCGTTTGCGGCGAGACATTATAGCCGGCGCCGACTTCCGCGACCCACACGGTTTCGTCGTCGAACGTCCGTTCGTCGAACAACCAGTGGCCGAGCCCGACAGCGGCATCGACGGCGACGCGGTCACCCACGCGCCATTCCGTGCCGATCAGCCCGGTGACCCGCTGCGCGTCGCGGTTCACGTTCGAGTCATCGACGGCGGTATCGTAGTCGCGGGCGTCATAAGAGGCTTCGAGGAAGGGCTTGAGCGTTGGCGTGTACTGATAGCCGAACCGCGACCGGCCGCGATATTCGGTCCTGTCTGCGTCGTCCTGGCTGCTGTCGAGGAAGTTCGACTTCTGGACACGTCCGTCGGCCCAGATGTCATAAGGGCCCTGCGCATGCTCGTACCGGGCATTTCCGATCATCCGGTGGACATTGCGCGGATCCCCGCTTCCGCCGCCGTCTTCCGTATCGTCCCGCGCGATGGTCTGGCGCTGGTGACGGAACGATGCGCGAACCGTGTCGAATTCGGTTAAATCGACGTGACCGCCCAGGCCCAGATTCCATTCACCGGCATTTTGCCGGTCATGAACCGTGTAATTACTGAAGGTCGCCTCGGCGATAGCATCGAGAGCATAGGTATCGCGCGTCATATTGACACGGATGCCGGGTTGGATCTTCGTAATCGTATCGGACTTTTCGTTGGTCTCGGTCGCGAAAATATTGGAATCGTAATACTGTTTTACTGAAAGGCTCGGTTGGACCAATACTCCGCCCAACGGGATGCCCTTCGATGTGAACTCTTCCCGAGGAGAATCGAAAACCGATTGCCCTGGGGCCGCCAGCGGGTAGACCTGTGCGACCGCTGACGATGCGGCCAAAACGGAACCGGCGATTATGAGTGTTTGTGTACGAAGGCTCACTGCCCCCTCCGCCTTCATTATTTACGCGCGTGAAGGCGATTATAGCCACCGGATTCCGATTTGACCACAATAACCTCTTAATAGATTTCGTACACGTAGACGATGTCACCAGGGTGAACATAGGCGCTTCGCGTCGCCCGCCATTCCTGGTTTTTTCCGTCGATTGTCCTGGTGATTCCCACATAATCCTTATGCGCGTTGGGCGAGAATCCGCCGCCGATCGCGACAGCGGTCAACACGGTCATATTTTTGACATAGGGGTACGCGCCTGGTTGTGCGACACCACCGAGAATATAGAAGGGGCGAAATGAAAGTACTTGAACACTGACGCTCGGGTTAACCAGAACGTTCGACAGTTTTTGGGCGATTTCGTTTTCCATTTCGGCCGTCGTCATCCCCTGGGCCTGGACCGCGCCAGCCAGGGGCATGGAAATGAAACCGCGATCGTCGACCATGTAATCGCGTGGAATATCATCCTGTCCGAAAACAACGACGCGGATTTGATCTCCGGCATCCAGGCGATAACTGGCTACGGGGTCCGACGTAATGGATGGTAGATCCGTGGCCGGATTGAGTGCACATCCGGCAATCGTGGCGGCGGCTACAAAGACCAACATAAATCGAGAAATAATGTTCATAGCCATATTGAGCCTCTCAGGTCTTCGAACCGTTCACGGTTCTCGGTTTTTCATGGATGTAATACTTCTTGACCGCATTGGTGTAACCGCCCGCGTCTCCATAGCCGTATTGGACATGGCGTTTCGGATCAACTTGAGATAGAACGGTCCCCACCAAGTGACACCCGGATTCCATCAGTTGACGCATCGCCGTAACAACGACGTCCCTTGGCGCCCCACCCCAACGGATAACGAAAACGGCCATTGTCAGTCGTCCCAACATGACCGCGTCCGAAACCGCCGATACGGGCGGCGAATCCACGATCACGATGTCGTAAGCCTGGGATGCCATGTCCAGTAATGATTTCATACGGTCGGATGAAAATGCCGCTTGTGGATTGCTGACCGCCGTCTTGCCGGCGGTGATGACATGGAGCGGAGTCTTCTTGTCCTGCTGGACGATCTGTTCCAGGGATGCCAGATCGGTCAGGTAGTCCGTCAGGCCGGGGCCGTTTTTGAGACCCAGTACCTGATGGATTTTCGCTTGCCGGATATCGGCGTCGATCAGCAGCGTTTTGTCTCCCGACATCGCCTGTATGCGGGCGAGCGCCATGGAAACGGATGTCTTGCCTTCGCCGGGCTGGGCCGATGTGAACAGGATGCGGTTGGTCGGCGCTTCCCCCTGGGAAAGCATGATCCCCGTATAGAGCCGGCGGATCGATTCCGTTGCGATCGAGTTGGGATACTTAAGCACGTGGTGGGCCAACCCCTTGCGGCGCGCGCCCCATTTCGTCAACAGGGGCACGTGACCCAGAACGCGGGCTCCCGTTTCCGTTTCGATATCCTCGCTGCTGCGGAACGACGTATCCATCATTTCCAAAACAAAGGCCAGGGCGATGCCGATCGACATGGCGGACAACATGGCCATGAACAGGATCGGCTTGACCGATGGAAACGAGGGTTCGTCGGGTACATCGGCGTACGATACGATGCGTGCGTCGGGTGTTTGACTGACGATATCCTGTTGCGCGCTCGTGGCGATGAAGCGCGCCAGGAACGTATCCAGCAGGTCACGCGCCGCCACCGCTTCCTGCTCCAGGCTGCGGATCTGGATATCCGCCGTATTGGACTGCGCGATTTCGGTCTTCAGGGTCCGCACCCGGCTTTGCAGGGCGGCTTCGTTGCTTCGCGCGACAACGGCCTGATTTTCAAGCGCCTTGGCGACCTTGTTGATTTCGCGATCGATCGATCTCTTGACGTCTTCGAGCTGCGCCACGGCGTTCCGCATGGTCGGGTGGTTTTTCGCATACCGGGTAGAATACTCGGAGATTTGAGCCTCCAGCCGGGCTTCGTCCTCGCGCAGGCGCTGGATCAGTGACGATTGCAGCACGACATCGGCCGATGCCGCCTGACCGGTGGCCATCAACCGTTTGATCTGCGCCAGTTGAGCTTCTGCGGCAGCACGTTCCGTCCGGGCCTTGGTGAGGGCGGTATTGAGTTCCGATGCCTCCTGCCCGATCAGAACCTCGCCTTTCTTGCCCTGAAGAAGGTTGTTCTCCTGCCGGAATTCTTCGACGGCGCGTTCCTTGGCTTCGACGTCGGAGCGAAGGTCTGCCATTCGGGTGTTCAACCATTCCATGACCTTGCGGGTCGCCTCGAATTTTCCTTCGAGCCGTTCGACGATATAGAGTTCGGCGGCGGTGTTCACGACCGACGCTGCGAGATCGGGATCCTCGGATATGAATGAAAGTCGAATGGCCCGCGACCGTCCAACTTCCTTGACGGTCAGTCGGTCGAGGTACATGTCGACGACATCCACCTCGTCGAACGTCGAGGCCGGGTCCTGTTGCGGGATATCCATTTCGGCCGTCATGTCGAGCCCCACGAGTGGCGCGTAGGGCTCGACGATGTTGGTGTTTACCCAGTTCTTAAGGTTCTGTTTCCAGGTCGGCGGCTGCAGAGCGAGATTGAACTCGGGGATCTGAGCCAGGGACATACGCTGCACCACCTTCTTGGCGAGGCCCCTGGATTTGAGGACTTCGATCTCGCTTTCGATGGTGGCGGCATCGCTTGGCAGGCCGGAAATGACGGCCTGAATATCGACGACGCTATTCTGCTCGGCCTCGAGCAGTAGAAGGGATTCGGCCGAGTAAAGAGGCGTCAATCGACTGACGGCAATGCCGGCCACCACGGTCAGGACCATTGTCGTGCTCAGGATGAGAACCTTGCGGCGCCACAGCTTCCGCAAAACGGTCATGAGCTGAGGCTGTTTGCCGGAGTGGGAACTTCCCGGCAGACGAAACGGCCCGAGCCGATCGAATTGCAGTGGTTTGACCAAGTCGTTCACTCCTCTTCCTCAGCGCGAACGTTGACACGGTCAGGAAACCGCCCTCAGTTCTTCGTTATTGTCGCTGTCATTGGTTTCGGACGCTTTACGTGTGAGACTACCTCGTCCGAAATTGATTTCCACATAGTCGATTAGTGTCTGAAGACTTTCTTCCGGCAATTGATTTGTGGTGTCAACCAACAGTTCCGGCGCGGACGGCTCTTCGTAGGGTGCGGAAACACCCGTGAAATTCGCGATCTCTCCCAGGCGCGCCTTCTTGTAAAGGCCCTTGGGATCGCGCTGTTCGCAGGTTTCCAGGTCGGCCTTGACGTAGACCTCGTGGAAAAGGTCACCCGCGATATCCCGAATGCGCCGGCGGTCGGAGCGATAGGGAGAAATAAAGGCCGTCACGACGATGATCCCGGCACTCGCGAAGCTTCGCGCCATTTCGCCGACACGGCGGATGTTCTCGGCCCGGTCTTCGGGTGTAAATCCAAGGTCGGCGCAAAGCCCGTGCCGGACGTTGTCGCCGTCCAGCATATAGACATGATAGCCCTTGCCGTGAAGGACCTGTTCCAAAGCCTGGCCCAGGGTCGACTTGCCGGCCCCCGAGAGGCCCGTCAGCCAGATGATTCCGCTGCGGTGGCCGTTGTTCCGCCAACGATCTTCCATGGCGACCCGGTGGGTTACTCGGGTGATGTTGGTCGATTTGATCGCGATGGAGGCGCGTGCGTCGGCGTAGCCCTCTGTATTGACCAAACCGCCCCCGACGATGTCGTAATCGTCTACAAGAACAAAACGCCCCCCCCTTGGATCCTTGGAATAGTCGTCAAGGGACATCAAGCCGCGTGTCCGCAGCACGACCTCGGCGATTTCATTGCGATCGACATGGTCCGCATTTCGCCCGGTCAGATCCGCGACGTTGATGACCTTTTCAATGCGCTCGACGACGACCGGAAATTCGGCGGTGTTGATCTTGAGTCTGTATTGCCGGCCTTCCCGCATGGGATCGCGTCCGAACCAGAATACCCGGCCGCGGAACACGTTCGACAACATCGGCGGATTGGCTTCGTGGCTGATGACTTCGCCGCGTTCTATGAACAATTGCTGGTCGAGCGTAATGCCGACCGATTGTCCGCACCGGGCCGCGATCGAGGGCGCGGCCGCGTTCCAGTTTTCAATCGACGCGACACGGGCCGTTTTGTTTGACGGCGAAAACAGAAGCTTGTCGCCGACTTTCAGGTTGCCGCTCTGGATGCGTCCCGCGATGATCCGACGGTCGTCGAACTTGTATATGTCCTGGATCGGGAAGCGGAGTGGCAAATCTTCTCCGTTCACGGCGACGGGGAAATTGTCCAGGGCCTCGACGACGGTGGGACCCTCATACCATGGTGTGTTTTCCGAACGCTGGACCATGTTGTCGCCGTCGCGGGCACAGATCGGAATGACGGAAATGTGTTCGGAATCGAGGCCGAGATCCCACAAATACGAAGAAACCGATTTCGCGACTTCGTGGAAGCGGTCCTCGGAAAATCCGACCTTGTCCATTTTGTTGACGACGACGGTGATCTGCCGCACCCCGACCAGGTGAAGGAGGTAACCGTGGGTCCGGGTCTGTTCCTGGACACCTTCGTCCGCATCGACCACCAGAATAGCCGCGTCGGCCGAAGCCGCGCCGGTGACCATGTTTTTGATGAATTCCCGGTGGCCCGGCGCATCGATGATGACGTAGTCCCGCTTTTTGGACTTGAACCACATTTGCGTGGTGTCGATCGTGATGCCCTGGTCGCGTTCGGCCTTCAGGGCGTCCAGGAGGAAGGCCCATTCGAAACGCACGCCGCGCGCGACGCAGGCATCGCGCACCGCCTCGAACTTGCCGTCCGGCAATGAACCGGTCTCATGGAACAGGCGGCCGATCAGGCTCGATTTTCCGTGGTCAACGTGACCGACGATTACGATGCGAAGCGGCGGCACGGAAGCGGTCGCGATCCGTTTGGCCTTGGGATTCTCGGTCGATTTCGACATGATTTGTTCGCGCCTCTTCGTCTTTACATGTATCCGGCGGCACGAAGACGCTCGAAAACGTCCTCGGCTTCATGGTCCATGGCTCGGCCGGACCGTTCCGAAACTTTAGTGCCCCGAAGCTCTTCGATGACCTCGTCGATGGTCGATGCCGTGCTGGCGATCGGGAAGGTGATGTCCTGATCCCCTAGGGAGCGATATCTCTGACCGTTTTTCGCGTAGTAAAGATCGACGATCGGAATTTTTTCGCGCCGTATGTATTCCCACACGTCCATTTCGGTCCAGTGCAGGAGCGGGTGAATTCGAAGATGGGTTCCGGGCTTGAATTCCGTCTTGAAGTGATCCCAGAATTCCGGCGGTTGGTCCCGCACGTCCCAGTCGTTCTGTTCGCCGCGGGGGCTGAAGACACGCTCCTTCGCCCGGGTTCCTTCTTCGTCGCGGCGAATTCCTGCGATAACCCCGGTGAACTGCTCCTTGTCGAGCATTGCCTTCAATCCGGCGGTCTTCCGAGCCGCTGACCGCGCCGCCGGAGGAAGCGAGGGATCCATTTCCTCGACAGGCGGGCAATCACCGAGAATCAGATTGAGGTTCCATTCCGCGGTATAGCGGTCACGAAACGCATACATTTCGGGAAATTTCTTGCCGGTATCGATGTGTACGACCGGAAAAGGGACATGGCCGAAAAAGGCCTTGCGGACCATCCACAAGAGAACATTCGAATCCTTACCCAACGACCACAGCAGGGCTACTCGGTTCAAGCGATTGAAGGCTTCGCGAAGAATATAGATGCTCTGGCTTTCGAGCGTATCGAGATGATCCATATTGGCTTCCAGTTTGTTTTCTGTCGCACGTTCGGTTGTCGTTCAGCCGCCGTTTTTCGTTTTTGGTGGTTATGTTCGACGTCGGCTCAGCGCCTTGGACGTGATAGGCGCAGCAGGGGATTCAACGGGGAACGCCCCCTTTGCACTCCGCACCCCCCAATCAGGTATTCGGGGGGTATGAATCCGGCTATCTCATCGGGTATTTCGCAAAGCGTTAGAATAATCGCATTGAATCGTCGGGTGAGCTTTCTCACGTGCTCAATCGATCGCGAAGCTACGCGACCGCCCGGAGCAACAAGGGAGTCCCGCGGACGGTATGAGCAAGAGAATCAGTATCTTTGGGCTCGGTTATGTCGGTAGCGTATCCGCCGCCTGTCTCGCCAATGACGGGCATTACGTCATCGGCGTCGATCCACAACCCACGAAGGTCGATCTGATCAACGAAGGCAAGCCTCCGGTCATCGAGGCCGACTTGCCGGAAATGATGGAAAAGGTGGTTGGCAACGGTCATCTCCGCGCCACAAGCAGCGCCGCCGAGGCGATCGCCAACAGCGACATTTCGATGGTTTGCGTCGGGACGCCCAGCCAGTCCAACGGCAGCCTCGACCTGAGCCACGTAGCCCATGTCTGCGAACAGATCGGTCAAGCCCTGCGCGACCGGGACGGTTACCACGTCGTGGTCATCCGTTCGACCATTCTCCCCGGAACGATGCGCGAACTCGTGCGTCCGGCATTGGAAAGCGCCAGCGGCAAGAAGGCCGGCGTCGACTTCGGTTTGGCCAACAATCCGGAATTCTTGCGCGAAAGCACCGCCGTCAAGGACTTCTACGGTCCGCCGAAGACCGTCATCGGTGCCATCGACGATCGGGCGGGTTCGGCGGTGGCGGATCTGTACCGTGGGTTGGACGCGCCGTTGATCGTGACGCGTATCGAAGTGGCCGAAGCCGTCAAGTACACGGACAACGCCTGGCACGCGTTAAAAGTGTCCTTCGCCAACGAAATCGGCAACATCTGCAAGGCCCTGGAGATCGACAGCCATGCGGTGATGGACATCTTTTGCCAGGATACCAAGCTCAACCTGTCGCCTTATTACATGAAGCCGGGATTCGCCTTCGGCGGATCGTGCCTCCCCAAGGACGTTCGGGCGCTGACCTATCGGGCGAAGTCCCTGGATGTTTCGGTCCCCGTGCTCGACAGCATCATGCCCAGCAATACCCGTCAGGTCGAACGGGCCTTGCAGATGATCATGGCAAAGAAGTGCAAGTCGATCGGTTTCCTGGGATTCAGCTTCAAAGCCGGTACCGACGATTTGCGCGAAAGTCCCCTGGTCGAGTTGATCGAACGTCTTCTTGGAAAGGGCTACGACCTCAAACTCTTCGATCGCAACGTCAATCTCGCGCGTCTTGTCGGCGCCAACCGCGAGTACATTCTTCGCACCATCCCGCACATCTCCAATTTGATGGCCGATGAGATGGATGACGTTCTCGAATTCGCGGATCTCATCGTGATCGGCAACAACGCTTCCGAGTTCCACGAGGTGATCCACCAACTGAAGCCGGGTCAGACGGTCCTGGATATGGTCCGGATTCCGGGCTTCGAGAACACCGGGGAATGCTATGACGGAATCAACTGGTAAGGCGCGCAAGCAAAGGCGGGTTCTGATCATTGTCGAAAACCTGCCGGTGCCTTTCGACCGGCGGGTCTGGCAGGAGGCGACCACCCTTGCGGCGAACGGCTATGCCGTGTCGATAATCTGCCCCATCGGCAAGGGGTATGAGAAACGAACCGAAGTGATCGACGGCATTCACGTTTATCGCCACTCCCTGCCGCTCGAGGCGCGCGGCGCGGCGGGCTACCTTCTGGAATATCTGGGCGCGTTGTTCTGGGAAACGGTTCTGGCTTGGCGTGTCTTCCTGACCCGCGGCTTCGACGTCATCCATGCCTGCAATCCGCCGGACACCATCTTTCTGGTCGCGCTGCCGTTCAAGTGCCTGTTCGGGCGCAAGTTCATCTTCGATCATCACGATTTGAACCCGGAACTCTACGAAGCGAAGTTCGGCAAACGGGATTTTTTCTATCGTCTTCTTTGCCTCCTGGAGCGTTGGACTTTCCGACTGGCGGACGTTTCGATCGCCACCAACAATTCCTATCGCAAGATCGCGATCGAGAGGGGCGGCAAGAAGCCGGATGACGTGACCGTCGTGCGGTCGGGCCCCAGTCTAGAACGCCTGCGCATTCAGGACCCGGATCCGGCATTGAAACGCGGCCGGAAGTACATGGTGGGCTATGTCGGAGTCATGGGCCATCAGGAGGGGATCCCCTACCTGCTGGGTGCGGCTCGCCATATCGTCCAGGTATTGAAACGGGATGATATCCATTTTGGTCTGGTCGGGGGCGGCCCGGAATTGGACAGCCTTCGCCGGCAGGCCGACGACATGGGGATCGGCGACTACGTCACGTTCACCGGTCGGGTACCCGATGCCGAACTTTTGGCCATGTTGAACACGGCGGACGTTTGCGTGAACCCCGACGAATACAATGAGATGAATGACAAATCGACCATGAACAAGATCATGGAGTACATGTCGCTCGGCAAGCCCATCGTTCAGTTCGACATGACCGAAGGCCGGTTTTCGGCGCAGGAAGCATCGGTTTACGCCAAGCCCAACGATGCGGAGGATATGGCGGCCAAAATCGTCGAGTTGCTTGAAGATCCCGATAAACGCGCCGAAATGGGGCGCATCGGGCGACAAAGGGTTGAAGCCGAATTGGCATGGCCGCACGAGATACCCAAGTTGCTTGGCGCCTACGATCGCGTATGGAATCGTCTACGGGGATCGTCGTCTTCGGTCGCGGCAAACGAAAGAGCCTGACGATCGCGGGAAGAGTCGGCCACGGGATCGTGGTTTCCGGTGCGTGCCGGTGAAGTGGACGGACAATCATGAATAATATGGTGCCCGGCGGCTCGGATAAACCGGGTGAAAAGCCGGTGCCGGAAACGCTGCGGCCGAATAGTGGTGGGCAAATGCCTTCTCGTCGAGGCGGTCGGGTGAAGTCTCTGATGCGGCGGTTTCAGAGTTTCGATCAGATCGCCGCGATGGCGGACCAGGGTGGGCTCGCCTTGATTCGTTTGGTCGGATTCCTGGTCTTCGCGCGGGTCATGACCAAGGAGGATTTCGGCGCCTTCGCACTCGTCGTGTCGATGTCGTTCCTGCTCAACAACGCACAGCGATCGCTGGTTATTCTGCCTTTCATCATCTCCTGCAAATCGCCCGAGGATTTGGATCGCGAAGGCGCGGACTGGTTTTGGATCGACCTGCTGGTCGGCGCGACATTTTCGCTGGTTTTGTTGGCGGGGTGGGGAATCGCGTTGCTGTTCGACGGCGCGTTCTGGCTTCGAACGGCTCTGTTCTACGCGGCGATCGGGACGCCCGCGCTGATGGCTTATACGTTTCTCCGGCGCTGGGCCTATCAGGCCCAGAACTACAGGAACGTTCTGACGATGGTCATGGCCTATATCATCGGTTATGGCGCGGGAATTGCCTTCGCCGTGATCGAACGAGACATCAAGGCCTTGCCGTTCGTGGCCTTTGTTTTGGCGCCGGTCTCGGGCCTGATTGTCGGTGTGCTGCTCGAACGTCACCGCTGGCGCGCACCTATCAAGGGCCTTCTCGGCCGCTGGCGCAAGACCTTGGGTTTTTCGACCTGGTCGTTCCTGAGCTTTCTCGTCGGCAGCATTTACACCAACGGCATGAATATCATCGTTGCCGGCGTGGTCGGCGCAATTGGGTCGGCGGTGTTCGCGGCGACGCGAACCATCGTGGCGCCTGTCGTCACACTGATTTCAGCCATCGACATGATCGACAAGCCCCGCGCGGGCAGGGCCTATCTCAAGGACGGCGCATCGGGGCTTAGGGAGTCGATCCAGTCCACGTTGACGGCGCTGCTGCTTTTGGGGACGCCGTATCTGATTCTCGTGTTCATTTTCGGGGATCTGATCCTGGAAATCTGCTACCGGAACAAGTACGCGTCGATGGTCCCGGAACTTCGGATCTGGGCAGTCGCGATGTTCTTTCAGATGGTCGCCAACCCGCTGTCGACCCATCTGATCATTCTCGCGGATTCGAGGCGGGTCTTCATGGCCAACCTTGCGGGGGCGTTGGCGACGGTCGGGGTGATGACGGTGACCATCCATCCCTTCGGCGTGAGCGGAGCGCTGGCGGCCATGACGGTGGGCCGGGTGATCAATGTCTTTTTGCTGTTCATCATGACACGGCGGATCAAGCCGGGGAAGGGCAATGGCGAGGGATCCGGGCCCATGATCAACCTAATCGAATAGGCGTTCGTGGCTCCCGGCGGGGACAAAATGATGAAGGGCCCGGTAGACCGGGCCCTTTTTTCGTCAATGTCCGGGCATTCTGTAGCGGATGGATATCCCGAGCTTGCGCAGGCGGTCGCGCAGACGGTTTTTCTTGCGGTACCGGTTGCCCACGGCCAGGGCCGACATGACATCGACCGTCAGTCCGCGAAGGCTCTCGGTCATGGATATCGGCCGGAAGCCTTTCGCGATTTCAGGGGTGTAGCCGAGCTTCTCCATGGTCGGATAGGCGATTTCCTCGATCCGGCGGGTTTCCTGCTCCGTCAGCGCGTTGCGCCATTTGCCGCGGTTCTTGGATTGGATTGGCTTGCCGAAATTCTTCTTGCCGTCCGGATTGTTGTCGACGTTGCGGTGATAGTTGATGAACGTGTCGTCGTCGAACGGCAGATCCAGGAAGGCACAGATCCGGCCGCCGGTTCCCGCCGGATCGGTGATCAGGTCCTCGAACTGGAGAAACAGAATACGGTCGCTGGAAAGGCGTTCGGCGATTTCGAGCCCTTTTTGCATGCGCCGGTTCCATTTGGCGGCGCACAGGTACATATCCTTGCCCCACTTGCGTCGCCAGGATACGCAGACATCGCGGATGTCCCGGACGATGAAGACGAACCGCGTATCCGGGAACAGGGCAACCAGTTTGTCCATGTTTTCGGTGTTCTGAGGCGTCTTGTTGCCACGCCACCGGACGTCGCGGTCGGTGATCATGGCACTGTAGATATCCGCCAGCGCCATGGTCCCATTCTCGCCCAAATCGGAAAACTGGGGATCGGGAACCATCCAGTTGCCGTAAACATCACCCTTCCGAAGCGCATCGACGGCTTCTTGAACGCGTGAAGCGGGAATCTCCGGACCGAAACGTTCAGCCAATTTCGGCAACATCGGGAACTCACCGCGGACGCAGATATCCGGATGCGACGACATGAAGTTCGACAGCAGATCGGTACCCGAAGATGGAAAACCGCAAATGTGAACCAGTCCCTTGGAGACGGTTTGGTTCATGATGTGACTACCTCCGGGGTTCGATGCGCGCGTGGTGGCATGGTCATTGGAATCCAACATTCGTCTTATGCCGGATGTTCGTGACCAATTT
Source organism: Rhodospirillales bacterium (assembly GCA_963675465.2). Lineage (GTDB taxonomy): Bacteria > Pseudomonadota > Alphaproteobacteria > Rhodospirillales > Shumkoniaceae > JAHDSF01. The sequence continues at coordinate 419,187 of CAXXVY010000016.1, read as the reverse complement.
GTCGAACATGAGGCGACGCCGTCGCCAATCCGGAGTGACGATCATCGTCCATAGGCTTGCCGCGGCTCGGCGTACATTGTCCCGGTACCCCCAGTATTTGAGCGTCGCCTTCGGCGGATCCCAGTCCGATTCGGGATGAACCGACGGATAACCGAGGTCCGCGAGCAAACAGCCACCGATCCGATCGAGTACCTCGATCTCTTGGGTACCAAAGGCCTTGCGCCACTTTTCCTTGTTCGGAACGATGGTTCGGGCGAGCGTCTTCTGATCGCTTCTCGGACGGCCGATCGTCAAAACCGCATCGGTGTAGTCCGCGCCCAGGAACGCGCATATCCGCCGCATGTATTCGGCTGGTGCGTCGGTCAGGTCCTCGTAGCGTACTTCGAGGTAACGGTCGCCCAGGGTCGCCCCCATTTTTCGCGCCTTCCGGACCACGGTTTTCCAGCGGTGCATGGTTTTCTGCGGCGTGTAGCGGTAGCGGCGGCGGAACGAATGGGCGCAGTCGCGGCCGTCGCGAATCATGTGGATGAATCGGGCATCGGGAAACTCCCGTCCGAACTCGTCCATATGCAGCGCATACATGGGTGATTTCTCGCACCAGCGGGTCTTGCCTTCCCGATCCGCGAAATGGCGGAAGACGCCATCCAGGGCCGCGGCGAAGGTCCGTTCTCGTTCCGCCCAATCCGACGGCAGGGGCGGTGGCGCGCCGCCGTTGGTCGAGCGGAAATAGATGATGCGGCGCAAATCGTTCCACAGGCGTGCGAAATTGGCATCGACCTTGAGATCTCCGTATTTGGCCAATTTCCGCAGGTAAAGCGGCAAAATCTTGGTTTCGAGAGGGAACCCGTAGAAATCCGGATGATTATTCAGGCAGTCGAGCAGCATCGTCGTGCCCGAACCGTTCATCCCGACAATGAAAACGGGTCCCTTGCCGGATCTCTCCCGCGAATGCGCCTTCGCCGAATCCTCTGAATTTTCCTTGGTCAATGATCCCCCATCACATCAGGCGAAAATCGAATCGTTCTTTGCGGCTGTATTTGCAGTCGACAGGAACGACCTGCGGTTTTCCTCGAGCACGAGACAGGTCAATACATTCGACGCATAAGCGCCCGTATCGATGCCTATTCGGTTCGATCGAACATCCGGCACGTCGGAAATGGTGTGCCCGTGTACAATCGTGAAGCCGTGATCTTTGCGTGACTTCAAGAATGGATCGCGTATCCACAGGAAGTCATCCACCGCCTGGGCATCGATGCGGGTGCCGGGTCGGATGCCGGCGTGAACGAACGCGTAATCGCCGATCACCGAATAGAGCTGCAGGTTCTCGAAAAACTCCCGGTGCGTTCTGGGCATGGCTTCGGCGAGGGCCTTTTGCGCCTTGAGCAGTTCATCGCGGGACGACGAGGGTGGTTTCACCCCGTAGCTCCTCAATGCCGCGTCGCCGCCGAACCGCAGCCAATCCGGACCGATTTCGGCATCCTGGAGAAACGCCTGCATGACATAGTCGTGATTCCCCTTGAGATAGACCGCTTCGAATCCGGCCAGGGGCTGGCCGGCCAGCATGTCGATTACTTCGCGACTGCCGGGGCCGCGGTCGACATAGTCGCCGAGGTAAACGATGAATTTGCGCAGGATCGGTGGCGCATTCCGCGCGTGGTCGCGGATGCGTTCGTGGAGGTTCGCCAACAGATCGGAGCGCCCGTGAATGTCTCCGATCGCATAGACGCGGATGTCTTCGGGAACTCGGCGGTGCCCGCTGGAATCCTTGCCTAGCCTTTTCAGAAGGTCGCTCAGCAATGGGCTCTCCTCATACGATGAATAGCCCTTCCCCAGGCCGTGCTTGACGATTGCAATGCCACACCGGATTGCATTTGGGGGGCATGCATTTCAAATCAACTATCAAGAAGGCGGTATCCCTATCCCCATTCTGGGATGCCGTCGTTCCATTTGGAGGCCACTGATTGTGTGCCTTTAGGAGAAAACGGATGTCGACCGGCTTCAAAAGCTTGTCCGGGCGTTGAGGACGTTGAAAGAACCAGAGTGGACTACCAATCTCCGAAGGCAAGACAATTCTGCTACGGTTACAGGTATTCAAAACACCCGATGGGAGGGAGGACATGACCGGCGCGAGGAGGCTGTTCGCCTTGGTTTTCGTATGGGGTATGACGCTATATGGCGGCGTGGGCTTGGCGGCGGACCTCAAATTGCCCTTCGATGTCGAAATCCAGCGCAATCTGTTCGGGACTCCCATCGCGCGCGCGTCCTGTCGCTCCGTTCCACGACCGGTCGTGGATATGACGGGTAGCGGTGCCAAGGTGGACGAGGCCGTGAAAACGGTCCTTTACAGATTTCAACGCCACCTGAACGAAATGTCGGACGATTACGTCAGGAGCCGGCCGGCCAACGATTTTACCGCTCGATGCGTTCTCGATTGGCTCAACGCCTGGGCGGCCGCGGGCTCCATGTTGGGCGAGGTCAACGACGAAGGGGCTTATGTCCGCAAATGGGGGGTGGCCCCCGTGGCGATGAGTTACGCGAAGATCAGGAATGCCCGATACCTCGACGAGACCAAGGTCCATACGGTGGAAAATTGGCTCCGGCGTTTGGGGCAGGTGATCCGGGACGACTATTCGAGCAGTCTCGGAGCTTCCAGTCGCGCCAATCATCACCTGTATTGGGCGGCCTGGGGTGTGATGAGCGCCGCCGCCGCCGTCGGTGACGACGAACTGTTTGACTGGAGCGTGGGCCGTGTCCGCTTTGCCTTGGGGCAGGTCCGGTCGGACGGGAGGCTGCCCTGGGCTTTGGAAAGAGGCAAAAAGGCGCTTTACTATCACCTCTATTCCGTTGCTCCGTTGGTTCTCGCTGCGACTTTCGCATCGGCGAACGGCGTCGATCTGTTCGAGGACAATGCCGGAGCGTTGCGGCGCCTCGTGAAGACGACCCTCACAGGCATCGAAAATCCTCGGGCATTTCAGGGCGGGAAATCGCAGACCGGCGTCTCGCCGCCGGATGTCGAGGATATGGCCTGGCTGATTCCCTATGCCGCGCGGTTTCCCGGCGACGTGGATCAGAGATGGTTCAGGACGTTCCGAAAATTCGAAAGCCGCCAACTCGGCGGCGACATGAAGCTGCTCTTCGCGAACAGCAAGACGGATATGGTGCTGAGGTAGCCGAGGCGTGATGCCCGAAGGAGATCCCGCATGAGACCGTTGGAGGCGCTCTACCCCTATGTGCCGCAACGTTACAAGAACTCGGCGAAGCATGTCGCCGCTTTTTTGAATCGCCTTTCGCCATTGGAGAGAATGGCTCCCGATTTTCTGATCATCGGCGCACAAAAGGCGGGTACATCGTCGCTGTTCAAGTACCTGATGCGCCATGGCGGTTATCTGCGTCCTCTCTTGAAGGACATCTATTTTTTCGACAACAATTTCGCCAAGGGCAACGACTGGTATCTCAGTTTTTTCCCCAGCGCCACGGCGCGTAGCGCGCAGGAGAAGGCCACCTCGGGGCCGGTGCGGACCGGAGAGGGCGCAACCTACTACATTCTTCATCCGCTGGCGCCGCAGCGGGTCCGTCTATCGTTTCCGGACGTCAAGCTGATCGTCCTGCTCCGCGACCCCGTCGAAAGGGCGCTTTCCCACTACTTTCACAATCTCCGTTTCGGTGTCGAAACGGAAGCGACGCCTGAAGCGGCGTTTCGACTGGAGGCGGAACGCCTCGCCGGCGAAGAGGAAAGGCTGACTTCGGATCCCGGCTACCGCAGCTTCAACCACCAGACGTATTCCTATCTTGCCCGCGGTCGTTACGCGGAGCAGCTCAAGCGGTGGTTCGCGGTGTTTCCGCGCGAACAGATCCTGATCCAGTGCAGTGAACGCTTTTACGCCGAAACCGATACCTGTTTTCGCGAAGTCTGCCGTTTTCTTGATCTTCCCGAACGGTCTCTCGATGTCTACAGGGCCGAAGGCAAGGGAACGAACAAGAGCGACGACGAAGCAGCCCGAGTCTTCGCCCGCGAACATTTCGCGGCGCCCAACGAGGAATTGTTCGAGCTGTTGGGAGAGCGATTCTCCTGGAAGGGCTGACGACGTTTCCGACGTTGCGGCCAGGACAATTGAACCTCGGGGTCTGGACATTTCGCTATCGGCGGTGCTATTGACCCCGAATGCGTCGGTACTTTCTCGTTGCCGGCGGCGATGCATGGGAAGAGCGATGAGCGACGTTCGGATCTATCGGCCGACGAAGACGGCCATGCAATCGGGTCGGGGCAACACCAAAAGGTGGGTTCTCGAATTCGAGGGTTCCGCCAAATTCATCGATCCTCTTATGGGCTGGACGGGGAGCCTCGATACCCGCGAACAGGTTCGGATGCGTTTTGCAACCAAGGAAGCCGCAATGGCGTTCGCGGAAAAGCAGGGATTGAGCTTTATCGTTCAGGAACCGCACAAAAGACGTGTGAATCCCAAGAGTTATACGGAAAAGCTTCGATCCACGCGTCTCAGAAGTTGATCATTTCAGGGCGCCCGTAGCTCAGCCGGACAGAGCAGGAGCCTTCTAAGCTCAAGGTCGCAGGTTCGAGTCCTGCCGGGCGCGCCATTCCCTGACCGGATAGTTTCCGGTTGGAGCAGGGTCGGCGAAGATTGCAGGTGGGGTGGTCTTTTCTCATTCAGGGATTTTTGGCGCGCGGCGAGGGTGAGTAACTTGCCTGGAAAAGCAATTTCCAGTTCCAGTTATTGAAATTAATACAATGTTATGAATTGCGCCTTACGAGAATAAGACAAAGACTGAAAAAACTCGGAGGGGAACATCATACGATGAAAGAGATGGTCGATCCGCGTTCCGGTTCGAAAGGGGAACACCGTCCACGGTGTCCCAGTTGTGGAACATCCGTCGGCTCGTCGTTATTCGACGACGAAGACGAAAGGACAACGGCGAGCGGCGTGGCCTTCGAAAAGCAACGTTTCGCCTTTGACCTCGCACTCGATAGAACCGCGATCGAAACAGACCAGGCGCTGGCGGAAATCCAGGGACATACGACCAGTATCGAGGATATCGCTCGATCGTTCGGCGGCACGTTGGAAGAATTTTCCGGTCGTCTCGATGCGGGAGAGGCCAATGTCAAGGCGTTGATCGGCACCGCGTTGGAAGAAGCGCGGGCGGCTCGGGCCCGCACTCTGGAGCTTGAAAGCAAGCTCGCGGAATCGTCGAAGAAGATCGAACAACTCCAGCACAAACTCAGTGAAGCACGGATGGAAGCCAGTACCGATCCGTTGACCGGTATCGCAAACCGCGGTGCGTTCGATCGCGAGTTGGTGCGCGCGGCGGGGCGCGCGCAACTGGATGGCACACCGCTCAGCCTTTTGATGATCGATATCGATCATTTCAAACAGTTCAACGACAAGTTCGGACACAGTGTCGGGGACCTTGTCCTCAAACGATTGGCCTCGGTACTGGTCAGCATCATCAAGGGACGCGATTTGGCCGCCCGGTACGGCGGAGAGGAGTTCGCGATCGTCTTGCCGAACACCAAACTACCGGACGCCGTCAGTCTCGCCGAAATCATCCGTTGCGGGATCAACGCGGTGCAATTGGGCGACAAGTCGCGTGGCCAGGGATATGGCCGGATTTCGGTCTCTCTCGGGGTTTCGTTGTTCCGACCCGGGGAGGATCCCGAATCCTTCATCAGCCGATCCGATGCGGCGCTCTACCGGGCGAAACGTTCTGGTCGCAATAGGGTGTGCTGTCTCTAGCGAAAACGGGATACCGCCTCTTGCAATCCCGAGCGTGCGAAGGCACGATACGATCCGCGATGTTGTTGATGCGTCGCGGTATCAAGGTAATCCGCCCGGCGCATCGTTGCGCAAGCGATCAGATCGCCGGATCTCCGAGACGCGACGGTCCGTTCGGTGGATTCGGCGAAGACTTGCCAAAAGTAATCTCAGATACGACTCATCCAGCGATGGAGTTGTTCAACGATGGTGCTGGGTCTTCGCGAAACCCGAACTCTTGAACGCAGACGGCGGCGTTGGAAATTTTTCAAGTTTTTGACCGTGCTTTCCATTCTGGGGGCGGCGGCGGTCTTTATTTATCAGACCGGTGTCACGGTGGCTGAGAACCAGATCGTCGATCTTCAGGATCAGGTCGGGACCTTGACCGCGACGGCATCGCAGTTGCGTGAGACGAATACCCGGCTCGAATCCGCGGCGCGTTTGGCCGAACAAAAAGAACAGCAATGGCGCCAACGCTACGAACAGGACGTGCCCACCGGGGAAGCGTTGCGTCTCTTCGAATTGGTCAAGAAACAGTTGTCCGGCGGCGCGGACGCGAAACGACTGGCTTTTCTGATCGGTGCTGCGGCGGAGGGACGGTCTTGTGCCAATGAACCGCAAACGAAACGATTTCTCGTTCGGACGCCGATTTCAAGCGGCGCGGCGGATTCGGTCAGCTTCGGCGATGGCGCGATTACGATAACCGCCGAAGGCGAGTCGGCCACCAATCCGTCGGGTGCGCCCGAAGGTTGGTTCGATTCGGAAAAACCGGTAACGATCGCCTTCATTACCATCAATGGCCACAAGTCGGTGGCTAGCGGATATTTGCCGATCGAACACTCGATTGTGATCGGCAACGTCGAACACCGTTTCGTCATCGTCAACGGGGGATCGCCGGGGATTCGTCCACCGCCACGGGGGATCGCTGCCGGTTCCCTTGATGGACGTTCGAGCGCGTGGTTTACCCGTAAAGCGTGTTGGGATCGATTTCGACGTCGGCGATGATGGCGGGAGCGCCGTCGCGCACCGCGTTGAAAAAAGCAGTTGCGGCGGCCGGTGTGGCAGGCGACGCCGAGCTGGTCGACCAACAGAAGGATGGTGTCGCCATCACAATCCCACCGAAAGTCCACAAGCGTCTGGTGTTGGCCGGAACTTTCGCCTTTGCGCCATAATTTTCCGCGCGACCGGGACCAATAACACACGCGCCCGGTTCGCAAGGTCTCGGCGACGGAATCCTTGTTCATCCAAGCCATCATCAGAATCTCGCCCGTATCGTGCTGTTGAGAGATCGCCGGCACGATTCCGTCGACATTGAATTTCAAAGCCGAGAGCACGGCTTCGATCGCGGTATCCGATGTTTCGGGCATTCGGAGGCTCCTTCGATGCTGGACGCAAGGCGCATGCATGGAAAAATATGGCGGGGACGTCAACCCCCCATTTGGGGTGTTGGCAACGGCAGAATACGTGATTATGTTACATTGAATAAGAAAATATTGTGAGGCATTCGCAACGAGGACATCCTGTAATGCACCAAGGACGCATGTTCCTTCACGAAGCACAAGATCACATCGAATTTCGCGAAAGGGCTTTGCGACAGGCCGAGGTCATATGCGAGAGACGCGGTGTCCGCCTGACGAAGCTGCGAAAACGCATTCTTGAGATCCTGTGGGATAAGAATTGTCCGGTTGGCGCCTATGAAGTGCTGGATATCCTCAAGAAGGAACGGCAAGGCGCTGCGCCGCCGACGGTCTATCGTGTCCTCGATTTCCTTGTCGAGCAGGGGTTGGTCCATCGGATCGAGCGGCTGAACGCTTTCCTGGGATGCCGGCGGCCGGACGAACCCCACACCGCGCAGTTTCTCATCTGCAAGTCATGCGGAGCCGTCGCCGAAATGCATGATTCCGCGGTTGATTCGGCCGTGCGTTCGGGCGCGGAGGCAGCGGGATTCGAGATCGGCGCGGCGACCGTCGAGTTGGAAGGCCTTTGCCCGCGATGCCGCGCCGAGGATTGATTTGGTTTCCGGATCCGGTGGCGGGGCCGATTTCTAAGCCGCGTTGAGCCGATCGAATCCGGCCACCAGGTCCGCGATCAAATCGTCGGGATCTTCCAGTCCGGCGTGGATGCGAAGGCTCGGTCCCAGGTGGGGCCATGACGTCGCGGTCCGTGATGTCGGCGGCGTGGTCGGAATGATGAGGCTCTCGTATCCGCCCCAACTGTAACCCAGACCGAACAATTCCAGATCGTTCAACATCGCGGACACGGCCTGTTTCGAATACGGGTTCAGGACGACTCCGAACAGGCCGCAGGCTCCGGTAAAATCGCGTTTCCAAATCGCGTGCCCCGGACAATCGGTCAGGGCGGGATGCAGGACGGTGGCGACTTCCGGCCGCTGCTTCAGCCATTCGGCGATTCGAATTCCCGTTTCCTGATGGCGTTTGAGCCGGGGGCCGAGGGTCCGCATGCCGCGCAAGCCCAGGTAGCAATCGTCGGGTCCGGCGCAGGTGCCGATTTCGACGGCGGTCCACTTCAAGCTCAAATAGGTGTCGCGATCGCCGGCGGTCGCCGTGCCGAGCATGGCGTCCGAATGTCCGACCAGAAACTTGGTGGCGGCCTGGATCGAAACGTCGACCCCCGTGATCGAAAGGCTGGAAGAAATAGCCGCCGCTCCAGGTGTTGTCCATCAGCACTTTGGCTCCGCCGTCGTGTGCGGCTTCGGCGATGGCCGGGACGTCCTGAACTTCGAAGGTCAGGGATCCTGGCGATTCGACGAATACGACCCGGGTTTCCGGTCGCATCAGGTCGCGAATTCCGGCGCCGATCGTCGGATCGTAGAAGGTCGTTTCGACGTTCATCCGCGACAGCAGGCCTGAACACAACTTCCGCGTCGGGAAGTAGACGCTGTCGGCCATCAGCAGGGTGATCGCCCGCCTTCAGGAACGACAAAAGAGCCCCCGACAGGGCGCCCAATCCCGACGGGTAGCCGACGGTCCTGTATCCGCCTTCCAGTTTGGCCACGGCCTCCTCGAAGGCGAAGGTCGTCGGGGTGCCGTAACGGCCGTAGTGAACAACATCCAGCTTCTGCTTTTGCGATTCTTCCAGGGCTTCGACCGTTGGGGAAAACCACGGTAGATGCATGGTATACGGGTGGATTGACGATTCCGTGGTTTGCCTCGGGCGCATTGCCGGCGTGGGGCGAGGAGGGTGTCCTTGTTGACCGTCTTCTTGATCATGGACTGTCCGAATTCCTTCGTCTTGACCGCTGGGGTGGCGAACGCCTATTCCGTCAACGGGTATCCCCCCCGGTTCGGGGGGGGCAAGTCCTTATCGCTTCGATATCGCAAATTAGTCGCTTCGGACCGGACGGTGATGGGAGACCGTCAGTTCCGCTCCGTCTCGGTGGGTCTCGACGCGACCGGGAACGACCTGCGCATCGATCTGTCGGCGAACGTGCGCGATCAAATCCTCGACCAGTGGAGGCGGCGTTCCGTCGACGGGCAGAATGGCACCGAATGCGACCCATCGTTTGGGTTCCAGGGGCCGGACAACGACCTTGTCCGGTGGGAGTGTGGCGGTGCTAAGGCGATCGATCAAAGTGATACCGGCACCATTGGCGACCAGATGCGAGGCGATCTGGGAGGATCCTGTGGTCATCCGGTAGTGCATATCGATATCGCGCGATTGAAAAATCTCGTCGATCTGGCGGCGCAAAAGCAAGCCGGGGAACTGGGCGATGAGCGATTCACGGGCCAGGTCTTCCGGGCTCAGGACATCACGGGCGGCCAAGGAATGGTGGCGCGGCATCAATACTTCGATGCAGGCCCGGACCAGAGGGATGCCCCGTACCGCGCGGTGGGTGACGGGGACATTGCCGAATCCGATATCGTATTCCTTGCCGCCGATCCACAGTTCCAAGTCCCGCCGTGCCCGGAGGTCCACAGAAATTTCCACATCCGGGTGCTTCACGCTGAAAGCCGCGATGGCCGGAGTCACGATGCTCAGGGCAATACGCGGCATGGTGACGATCCGCAGGCGCCTGACGTGACTGGACCGGATTTCCGCCGCGATTCTGGGGATTTCATCCAGGTTGGCCAGGATTCGTCCGGCCTCCCTTTCGAAAGCCCGCCCCGCGTCGGTCAGGAAAAGCCGTCGTCGTTTTCTTTCGAACAGCGTTAATTGCAATTCGTTTTCCAGAAGGGCGATCAGTCGGCTGACAGCCGGTTGGCTGAGGTTGAGCGAGCGGGCGGCGGCGTTCATCGACCCTTCGCTGACGATCGCGCGGAAGGCGCGGAGTGCCTTGATGTTCATGGCGGCGACGTGACCACGGTAAGCATTGGGAAAAGCCAATATATGCAGAAAATTCGATAAACTGATCATCATAATGCATAAAACGGATCAGTTCCTCTCGCGATATGATTTGACATGGGAAATGCCGGTGATGCCGCCGCGTTCCCGTGTGCCTCGCAACGAAGGAAAAAAACGAATGATCCATCCAACGCCTTCGACGTTGCTTGCCGACGCGCCGGACCGTCGCGTGGTCGCGCTTCCGGGCGGCGACGTTTCCTACAAGGAGGCGGGACAAGGGCCGGCGATCGTGCTTCTGCATGGGCTTCTCGGAAATGCCGACAGCTGGGTCTGGCAGCTTCGCGATCTTTCCGACCGGTTTCGAGTCATCGCCTGGGACGCGCCCGGCTACGGCTTGTCCGATCCCGCGGAATCCGACGCCGACATCTTCGCGGGCATTCTGGCGAATTTGCTGGATCGCCTAAAGGTTTCGGAGGCGACGGTCGTCGGTCATTCGATGGGCGGCGTGGTTGCCGCCGCCTTGTCCAAGCGGCCGGGAAATCTGATGGCTCGTCTCATGCTTTCGTGTAGCCACGCCGGATACGCCGAGCCCAAGGACACTCCGCCGAGCAAGAAATTGACGGACCGCCTGAAAGAACTCGCCGAACTGGGAGGGGACGCCTACGGTCGCGCCCGCGCGCCGGGAATGGTGGCTCCCGACGCTTCCGATGCCGTTCTCGAACTCGCGGGCCGGATTGCGGCGCAGACTCGTGCCGAAGGATTGAGCGCCGCGTCGCGCATGCTGCAGTTCGCCGACATGCGGTCCCGCTATGCCGATCTCGCGCTTCCGATGCTGGTGTTGAACGGCGACCGGGACACCGTCGTTCGCGCGGAATTCAAGAAGGAACTGATCGCCTTGACCCCCGATGCGCGGCACGAAGTTATGCGCGGGGTCGCGCATGCGCCGTATCTCGAGGATCCGGAAACATACAACCGGCTGATCCGGTCCTTCATCGGGGCCTGATGCCCGGAAAATCGACCAGACAAAAAAACTTCCACGTGGAGGAATATCGAAATGACAGGGTTTTTAATCGCATTGGCCGTCGTCGTGATCGTCGGTTGGCTGATCGTCAAAAAGTACCAACCCCATACCGTTCTGCTGCTTGCCGGACTGTTTCTTTTGACCATGACGGTTTTGGTCGTTCCGGACGCTTCCATTCTGTTCAAGAAGGCTAAATCCACCGGCTGGGTCGGCTTCGACATTTTCGCCTATGTCAAGGAATCGCTGTCCTATCGTGCCGCCGGACTGGGCATGATCATCATGGCGGCGGGCGGCTTTGCCAAGTACATGGACCATATCGGGGCGACGGATGCCATGGTCGCGGTCTGCATCAAGCCGCTGCGGCTCCTAAAAGCGCCCTACGTGGTTTTTGGCGGTCGGGTACGCCGTGGGGCAGGTCTTGAATGTGTTCATTCCCAGTGCCGCCGGTTTGGCCATGCTGCTGCTGGTGACGTTCTATCCGACGCTCGTTCGGCTGGGCGTCAGCCGGGCAGCGGCAGCGGCGATGATCGGCACCACGGCCATTCTCGACCTTGGTCCGGCTTCCGGCGCGGCCAACCTCGCCGCCAAGACGGCGAGCCTGGATAGCGCGATCTATTTCGTGCATCATCAAATCCCCGTCGCCATCGTTACGGTGATCGCGGTCTCGGTCCTGACCTACTTCACGGCGCGCTACTTCGACCGCAAGGACGGCCATACCGTTCGGATGGAGACGGCGGAGACCGAAAGAACCGCCGGTGAAAAGAAATCGATCCCGGCGATCTACGCGATACTTCCCATGATACCGCTCGCGCTGATCCTGGTGTTCAGCAAGCTTCTGATCAGCAGCATCAAGTTGGACGTCGTGACGGCGATGATCATCGGCGCGCTGATCGGGCTTCTGTGCGAGGCGATCCGGACCCGCGACGCCCGAGCGACCCTAAAGGGCCTGATGGCCTTTTTCGACGGCATGGGTCACATGTTCGCGCGGATCATATCCCTGATCATCTGCGCCGAGGTTTTCGCCGCCGGGCTGCAGACCATCGGTGCCGTCGACACCATGATCAATGCGGCACAGGGCGCGGGGTTCGGCGTTACGGCGATGACTTTGGTCATGTGCGCGATGGTGGCCCTGACGGCCGTCATCACCGGGTCGGGGCAACGCGGCGTTCTTTTCCTTCGCCAACCTTGCCCCGGACATCGCGGCGAAGTTCGGCGCAACCACGGTATCCATGGTTCTGCCGATGCAGTTGACGGCCGGCATGGCGCGTTCCGTTTCGCCCGTCGCAGGCGTGATCATCGCGGTGAGCGACGCGGGGCAGTGCACGCCGTTCGAAATTGTTCGTCGAACCGCGATCCCGGTTGGCGGCGGTCTGCTGGCGATGATTCTGTACAGCGTTATTTTTGTCTGATCCGGCAAGTCGGCGCGGGGGCCGGATCCGTCCGGTCCCTCGCCGGCGTTAGGGCATCAACGACCCCAGCGGGCCTTGACCTCGTCGTGGTGAATCCTCAGCCACTGCAAGGCGACAAGCGCGGTTGCATTGGTGAACCGCCCGGCATCGAGCCACCGCCAGATCTCCGCGCACGGGACGACGTGGACCTTGATATCCTCACCTTCCTCCTCGAGCCCGTGAATCCCGTCGGCCTTGATCGAATCGACGCGGCCGCAATAGATGATCAGGGATTCCGTGCAGGCGCCCGGCGTCGCGAAGAAGGTCATGACTTCGAACAGGTCTTCCACTTGACAACCGGATTCCTCCACCGCCTCGCGGTGCGCGACCTCGATGGGGGTTTCGCCTTCCTCGATGATGCCGGCGACGATTTCCAGCAGCCACGGCGAACTTTCCGGGGTGAACCACGGCTGTTCCAGGCCCACGTAGGCGCCGATGCGGAACTGTTCGATCAGGACAACGGCGTCGCGATCCGGATCGAATAGAATGACGCCGACGGCATGCCCGCGTTCGAACACCTCGCGCCGTACCGGTTTTCCTTCCGCGCCGTCAAAGGTCTTGTGGGCCAAGTCGTAGCGGTCGACCTGAAAATATCCGTTGAAGACGGTATCCTTGCGGATGATCCGCACGTCTTCGCGTTTCATCATGGTCGCTCCTGCGGTTGGCCAAAGGTTCGGACGGCGCCTTTGTCGGACAATCCCGCCAACGGATCAAGCCCCGAGGCGGGCTGGACAGCCTTCTTTCGAAGGGGTACACACCATGCCGAGTTTTCGCGGGTTTCCACATCGGGACGGTTCCCAGCATGACCTTGCTCGATCTCGACTGGCCGATTCTGGCGGTCATCGTCCTGGCGTTTGTCGGTGGCGGCATTCTGAAGGGCATCGCCGGCGCGGGGTTGCCGATGATTCTCGTCTCCACGGTGGCGAGTTTCGTCTCGCCCGCGGCAGCCATCGCGGTTTCGTCGGTGCCCCTGTTTTCGTCCAATGTTGTCCAGGTCTGGCAGGGAAGGCGCCATTGGCCGGAGATCGGCCGCTTCTGGCCGCTTCTGATCCCCACGTTTTTCTTCACGATCCTGGGCGCCCAGATACTCGTGTCGGTCGATCCGAAAGTCATCGCGCTGGTTCTCGGCGTCATCGTGACTTTTTTCAATTTGGCTCGTTTTCTCGGACGGCGCTGGCGGGTGTCCGAATCGTCCGTCCGCGTCTTGGGACCGATCGTGGGGACGGTCTCCGGATTGCTGGGCGGGGTTTCCAGTTTTCACGGCCCGCCCCTGCTGATGTACTTTTCGGCGCTGGGTTTGAAGAAGGATTTGTTCGTTCCCCTGCTCGGCACCTGTTTCGTGATCGGAGGCTTGCCGCTGTATACGGCGCTGATCTGGCACGGTTACCTCACCGGCCCGGTGCTGGCATTGTCGGTTCTGGCGGCGGTTCCGGTGCAGATCGGACTGGAGATCGGGCGGCGTTTGCGCGGCCGGATTTCAGAGGCGGCCTTCGCCAACTTCGTCACCCTGGTTCTGGTCGGGATCGGCCTGAATCTGATCCGGCGCGGTCTTTTCTGATGTCCGGAAGTCAGACGTAGCGGCCGCCGGCACCGACCGCGACCGTCAGGATGGCGACAACCAGGTTGAAAAGGATGATTCTCCGCATCGCGGTCAGTTTCGACCGGGCAACCGTCCATTCACCGTCTGCCGTCGCACGCTTAAATCCGGGATAGGGACCGAAGAACAGGGCCAGGAAGGCCGCGACCATGATCCATCCCAGCAGATGCATGATGTGGATGTAGACGCCCGCGCCGGCGAATCCGCCGTACAGGACGATCAGTGCGACAAGTCCGGTCACCGGCATGATGACGGCGGCGTGCCAGATCCAGATGAACCAGCGGCGGAAGATCCGGGCCAGCAGCGGAAGGCGGTCCTGATCGGCCATCACATCCACCGAGGGCCGCAAGACGGTATAGGCGAAGACCAAGCCGCCGACCCATACGGCGGCGAACAGGGCGTGCAGGGCGATCAGAACGGCGGCAAGGGTCATGGATGATCTCCGGTCGAAGGGTTCGGCCTATAGGTGAGGTCTCGCGGTCGTCCGCGCAACATTGTTATCCCGGAGGAAGGCGAGGCGGAAGAGGGTGTCAGTGAAAATCGTGCGAATCCGCGGCGATTCCGATGCTGCGCCGTCCGCGGGGTGTTCGCCCGGCGAAGGGGCGGGGGTAGGCATCGCATTCGAGACCGGCGAGCAGGGTCGTCAGATCCTCCAGGTGATCGGCCAACAGGTGAATGACCTTGCCCTCGCGCTGCACCCGGCCGCGCACCGCGAGCAGGCCTGATCCCAGGACTTCCTTGCGAAATCGATCGAACACCGCCGGCCAGACGATCAGATTGGCGATGGCGTCCTCGTCTTCCAGTGTGACGAAGACCGTCCCCTTGGCGGTGCCGGGGCGCTGGCGGCAGGTCACCAGGCCGGCCACGGCGGCAAGTCGGTCGTGGGCGACACCGTCCAGCATCCGGCACGGGGCGTACCCCATGCGGGCCATCCGGGACCGCAACAGCGCCATCGGGTGGGCGCGCAGCGACATCCGCAGGGCGCGGTAGTCGTCCGCGACCGCCTCGCCCAGGGACATAGCGGGCAGCGCGACTTCGGGCTCGGGGGCGAGGACGTCTCCGCAGCGCTGCTCCGCGAACGAAAACAACGGCAACGGCGCGTCGTCGTCGAGACCGCGCACTGCCCACAGGGCGGCGCGGCGGTCGAGGCCGAGCGACAGGAAGGCATCGGCGCGGGCCAGGGTTTCCAGAGCGGACCGGGCCACGCCCGCGCGCCACAAAATATGAGGGTTTCCACGGGCCTCCAGGATCTTGGCGACGGCCAGTGGCGGCAGCCCCTTGATCTGACGGAAGCCGAGGCGGAGTGCTTCGGGGTGATTCCCGGAAACCTGCGATTCCAACGTACAATCCCATTCACTGAACGTGACGTCGACACTACGCACCGCGACCCCATGTTCCCGGGCATCGCGTACGATCTGGGCCGGGGCGTAGAAGCCCATCGGCTGGCTGTTCAGAAGCGCACAGGCGAAAACCATCGGGTAGTGCCGCTTCAGCCACGCCGAAACGTAGACCAGATGCGCGAAGCTGGCGGCGTGGGATTCCGGAAAGCCGTAATCGGCGAATCCCTCGATCTGCTTGAAGCAGCGTTCCGCGAAGCCGCGTTCATAGTGGCGCGCGACCATGCCCTCGATGAACTTGTCCCGAAATCCGTGGATCTGTCCGGTACGGCGGAAGGTCGCCATGGCGCGGCGCAGGGCGTCGGCTTCTCCGGGCGTGAAACCGGCGGCGACGATGGCGATCTTCATCGCCTGTTCCTGGAACAGCGGCACGCCCTTGGTCTTGCCCAGGACCTCTTCCAGTTCCTTCGACGGATAGGTGACGGTTTCCTCGCCGTTCCGCCGCCGCAGATAGGGATGCACCATGTCGCCCTGGATCGGGCCGGGCCGAACGATTGCCACCTGGATCACTAGGTCGTAGTAGCATTGGGGCCGCAGGCGCGGCAGCATGCCCATCTGGGCCCGGCTTTCGACCTGGAACACGCCAATCGAATCCGCCCGCGACAGGGCCTCGTAGGTTGCCGGGTCCTCCTTCGGGACGGTGGCCAGATTCAGGCGGCGCCCGTGGTGGCTTTCGATCAGGTTGAAGGCCTTGCGGATGCAGGTCAGCATGCCGAGAGCCAGAATGTCGATCTTCAGGATGCCCAGGGCATCCAGATCGTCCTTGTCCCATTCGATGACCGTGCGGTCGTCCATGGCGGCGTTGGCGATGGGCACCACCTCGCACAGCGGCGTGCGGGTGATGACCATGCCGCCGGTATGCTGCGACAGGTGGCGGGGGGAAGCCCCGGATTTCCCGTGCTAGTTCCATCACCCGGCGGATGGTGGCATCGCGGGGATCGAGCCCGATTTCGGCGATCATGCCGTCGCTGATCTCGGACCAGTCGCGTCGCCAGGCGGCGCCCTGCAGGGCGACGACGGCGTCGTCCGACAGGCCCATGGCCTTGCCGACCTCGCGGATCGCGCTCTTGGAGCGATACGAGATCACGGTCGCGGTCATGCCGGCGCGTTCGCGGCCGTATTTGCCGTAGACGTACTGGATGACCTCCTCGCGCCGTTCGTGCTCGAAATCCACGTCGATGTCCGGCGGCTCTCCCCGCGCGGCGCTGACGAAACGTTCGAACAGGACATCGACCTGCTCCGGATCGACCGAGGTGATGCCCAGGCAATAGCAGACCACCGAATTCGCCGCCGATCCGCGGCCCTGGCACAGGATGCCCCGCGACCGCGCGAAGCGGACGATGTCGAACACGGTCAGGAAATAGGGGGCGAAGTCCAACTGCGCGATCAGGGCGAGTTCGTGGGCGATCCGTTCTCGTACCTTGGCCGGAACGCCTTCGGGATAACGTCCCTTGGCGCCCTTCCAGGACAGCCGCTCCAAGGCTTCCTGCGGGGTTCTGCCGTCGGGGACGGGATCGATCGGATATTCGTAGCGCAACTCGTCCAGGCTGAACCGGCACCGTTCGGCGATCTCGACGGTTCGCGCGATCGCGTCGGGATAGGCGCGGAACAGCCGCGCCATTTCGTCGCCGGGTTTGAGGTGGCGCTCGGCATTGGCGAACAGCCGATATCCGGCCTCGTGAATGGTGACATGGTCGCGGATGCAGGCCAGTACGTCCTGCAACGGACGCCGGGCGGGGGCATGGGCATGGACGTCGTTGGTGGCGACCAGGGGCACGCGGACGATGGCCGCGATCTCGGACAGGCGATGAAGGCGGACGGAATCGTTGCCGCGATAAAGAATGGATGCCGCGATATAGAGCCTTTTATCGAAGTTTTTTCTTAAGTTTTCCAGATGGTCCCGGAAGGCATCATCCGGCGTTTCGGGCGGCAGGGCGATCAGGATCTGCCCGGCGCCGTATTCGATCACGTCGGCCAGTCCGATCCGGCATTCACCCTTGGGGGCACGGCGCTTGCCGACCGTCAGCAGGCGCGAAAGGCGCCCGTAGGCGGCGCGGTCGGTCGGCAGGCACAGCAGGCCGGGGCCGTCGTGCGGATTAAGCCGCGTTCCGACGATCAGGCGAATCCCGGCCTCCTTGGCTGCGGCATGGGCGCGGACGACGCCGGCCAGGGTGTCGCGGTCGGTGATCGCGATCGCCGACAGACCGAGCGCGGCGGCGGCCAGCGCCAGTTCCTCGGGATGCGAGGCTCCGCGCAGGAACGAAAAATTGCTGGAGACCTGAAGCTCGGCGTAGGGGGGCATGCGGAATTCAGCTTCCGTGGTCTTTCATTACGAAAAAAAACCGTGCAGGTACCAGCGGGGGATGATGCCGGGCAGGTACAGTCCTTCCCGGTAAAGCCAGAACCGGCGGCCGTCCTTGTCCTCGATCCGGAAATAGTCGCGCACGCCCTGCTCGGGGGGCGGGGCGCCTTCGATCCACCATTCCGGGGCGATGCGTTCCGGCCCTTCGGCGTGGGCGACCTCGTGACGGATTCGGCGCCACCGGAACAGAACCGGCGGGTGGTCGGGGACCGGCGCCACCACCTCGATCGGTTCGGGGGAGGGCAAAAGGCGCACCGGACGAGGTCGTTCCGGTTGAGAAACGGATGCCGGGGCGGGGCGGGGCGGGGCGCCGAGGGCGGAAACCGCGCGGCAGGCCCGCTCCGGAATGTGGCTGGCATGCGGGGCCAGACGCAACACCCGGTCGGGTCCCAGGCGCGCGCCCAGGCGGTCGACCAGCCGCTCCATGCCGTCGCTCGCCGCCGCGCGCCGCGATGCGAGGTCGTGCTGGACCGGCGCCAGGGGATCGGCGGCGGCGACGCCGAGCGCCAGGACATCGATTCCGAAGCCTGCGTCCAGGGCGGCCAGTTTTTCGCGGAACAGCCGTTCCAGGTGCGCGGGGGTCGCGGCTCGGCCGACCGGTGCCGATCCGGGCATGGGCCAGGGTGCCGTCGGCGCGGTAGGCGGTGAGTTCCAGGCGCCGTGCGCCGCGATGTTCGGTTTCCAGGCGGCGGGCGATTTCGTCCAGCAGACGCCGGGTCGCGGCGGCGATGTCTTCCGGTCGGGCGATCGGCTCGGGAAAATGGGCGCGGACCCGGAGCGGCGACACCGGGCGGAGAGGGGAAACCGGTTCGCCGATCAGTCCCAGCACCTGATCGATACGGCGCGGAAGCGCCTCGCCGAAACGGGCGGCCAGGGGTGCCCTTGAAATCTGGATCAGGTCGCGGATCCGGCGCAGGCCGACGCGATCCAATCCCTCATCAATCTCCGGCGGAAGTCGCAGGGCGGCGACGGGTAGGGGGGCCGAGGGCGGAAATCAGGGCGCCTGGGGGAATGATGTCGATGGCGGCGTGCGCCCCGGAACCGGGGGATGTCTTCGTACGATTGCCGTGGCGCGCGACGGCCCAGGCGGCACCGGGGGCTTCGGCCAGACCGGCCCGGACGGCGAGACCGAAACCGGCAAGGCGTTCGACGATATCCGTCAGCATGCTCGTTTCGCCTCCGAACAGATGAGAGCACCCGCTGGCGTCGATCAGGATACCCGCACGACCATCCGGCTCCAGGCCGTCGGGAGTTGTCCAGGGGGAATAGCGGCCACACCACAGGGCCAGGGTTTCCAGGGCTTTTTGATCGCCTTGCGGATCGGCTTCCGCCGTGACCAGACCGGGCAGGGGTCGCCCGCGCGTCGGCCAGCGGCATGCCCCGGCACGATGCCGCCCGCGCGCGCCGACCGATCGGCCGCGGCGATCCGCCGTCCTCCCTGGGCCGAAGTCACGGTCGCGAGCGGCTTATCCCGCCAGACGGAGTGCGGGGTGTCCGCCGGTTCCGACCGGTGCCGCAACCGGCGCAGCCGGTCGGTCGCAAAGGTCGGCAACCACAACGAGATGACTCTTCGTGTCATCGTTTCGCTCCACCACCCAGGATCGGGGCATTCCATTTCGACATCGCAACAAGTCCAGCCGCCAACGGGGGCGGGGGCTGCCGTCCAGGGCGACGCCGCTGGCGACCGAGCCGACCCGCCAGCGCGTCACCGCGGGACAGGAAGCGGATTCATCGCGGCCGTTACGCAGCAGAAGCGCGCTCACGCCTTCGGCCTCGGCGGCCAATTGCAGGCGTCGCGCGGCGATCGGCGCTATCCGCTCGACCTCGCCCAGGACGGCGGCGAGGCATCCGCTGCGCAGGCCTTCCTCCATTGCCCACAGGATTTCTCCCTCGGTTCGAGCCCGAACCAGGACCATCCGTTCGGGAGCGAGCCCGAGGGCGGCGAGTCCCGGTCCGTACAGATCGCGTCGGCGCCGGCACCAGAGGATGGGACGTCCGTCCGCCGCCAATCGGGCCGCGAGATGGGCGGCGAACCCCGGCCCCGCACCGTCGTCGCCGACGATTTCGTGTAGGGCGGCGCGTGGCAGCCCGCCCCACGGCAAGGCCGCGTCCAGCTGCGCCGCCCCCAGGGAAAGCGGCGTCTGTTCCGCGCTTCCGGCCGCGTCGCCCCGTTCCAGTTGCCGTATGCGTTCGCGCAGGGCGGAAATGAGTTGGGGGTCCGGTGTGGAAAGAGGTGGGGCGTTGGCGGGCATCGCGGGGCGTCCTTGAAGCCGTTCCGTGCTGTATATTCATGATATGTTCTATATAAGTTCCTGTTTTCGCCGTCAAGGCGGAACCCAGTCGAAAAGAACGAAGTCGCGGGTAGGCAATGGGTCGCAGCGGTCCTATAGTCGGCGATCCCGGATTGATTGCGCACGGTTTCCCAGGTCATGATCCTGTTCCTGGTGGCATTTGCCGCCCTGTTTCTCAGTTCCGCCTTCGTCAATTTCGGCAACGGACTGCAAACGGTGCTGTTGCCGTTTGCGCGCCTCGGCGGAGGGCTTTCCGACGACCGCCATCGGCCTGATCGCATCGGTCTATTCGGTCGGGTTCATCGTGGGATGCCTGATCGTGCCGTTGATCATCCGCCGCGTCGGTCACATCCGGACCTATGCCGTGGTGGCCGCCGTGCTGGCCATGTCCCTCATGTTCTATGTTCTGATGCCCCACCCGATCGTCTGGATGGTCCTGCGGTGTCTCAGCGGCGTGGCGGTGGCGGGATTGCTCATGGTCATCGAAAGCTGGCTCAACGAGCGGGCCGAAAACCGGTCGCGAGCCCGGATTTTCGGCATCTATCTGATGATCAATTACGCCTCCAACTTTGCTGGGCAGATCTTCGTCGCCACCGGCGATCCACGGGGATTCGGTCTGTTCGCCGCCTGTGCCGCCGTCATATGCGCGGCCCTGATTCCGGTTAGCCTGACCCGTGCCGTCTCTCCCGCGCCGCCGGTGCGGATCACGGTGCGCCTGGGACGGCTGTATCGTCTGTCTCCCGTCGGCATAACCGGAGCTCTTGCCGCGGGGATGGCCAACGGCGCCTTCTTTTCCATGGGACCGATCTTCGCCCAAGGCACGGGGCTGGCGCTGTTCCAGATCACCCTGTTCACCGGCATTGCCCTGCTGGGCGGGGCGGTCACGCAATGGCCGCTGGGCATGATCGCGGATCGCATCGATCGGCGCCGGGTCATCGCCGGCAGCGTCCTGGTGGCGGCGATCGTCGGGCTGATCCTGTCGGTTCTCGCCGGGCATCTCGAGTTCGGCGGGACGGCGGTGACCACCACGCCTCTTCTGACCGGCGGCGCCTTGATCGTCGTCGTCACCCTCTACGGCATGGCGGCCCATCCGCTGTACGGTCTCAGCGTTGCTCATACCAACGATTATGTCGAATCCGAGGGCTTCGTGGAGGCGAGCAGCGGGCTCCTAATGGCCTGGGCGATCGGGGCCAGTATCGGCCCCATCGCGGCCGCCATGGCCATGCAGGCTTTCGGATCGGGGGCGTTGTTCCTGGTCACCGCGTCGGTTCACATGGCGATCTTCGTTTTCGCCCTGTACCGCATCCGTCGGCGGGCGACCCGGACCGAGGACCGCAAGTCGGAATTCGTACCCGTCGGCATTGCCAAGCCCACCCCCGTGGTCGGTCGCTTCGATCCCCGGGCCGCTGACGATACCTGACCGCCCTCTTCGGCCATGCATCGGGGGCATGCGTAAATTTCGCGTGACCGGTGAAAACCTTTCTCTATGATCGCGCGATCTTCGCGGACGGGGGTAAACATGCCGGGTCGGAATTTCGGGAACGCGGACGACCGGGTGGCGCTCGGCGTTTTTCTGGCCATTGCCACGTTTGCGCAGTTTTCAACCGCCGACATGGTCGTCAAATGGATCGGCGGCGGTTATTCCGTCTTTCAGATCGTCTTCCTGACCAGCGTTTTCGCCCTGATCCCAATGTTGGGACTCGTCATCGCGAATGGTGGAATCGGCTGCGCCAGGCCCAAGGCCCCCGTCTGGGTTCTCGCGCGCGCTGTGATGCTCCTGCTTTCGACCTATTCCGGCTACACGGCTTTGCGTTTCCTGTCGATGGCCGAAATGTACACGCTGATCTTCACCGCGCCGATGATGGTGACGATGCTGGCGATCCCGTTTCTGGGCGAAAAGGTCGGATGGCGCCGGTGGTCGGCGGTCATCGTCGGTTTCGCCGGCGTGGTCGTGATGCTTCGGCCCGGAACGCAGGCGCTCAATTTCGGCCATCTCGCCGCTTTCTGCGGTGCCCTGACATTCGCGATCTCGGTCATCATCGTGCGGCGCCACCCCGGCGAATCCGGCAGCGCCCTGCTGGCGCCCTTGATACTCCTGATGGTTCTCGTCGGGGGAATACTGGTCGTCGCGCTTGATGCATGGACCCCGATGAAGGCGTCCGACGTGGCATTGCTTGCCGCCATCGGGCTGCTGTTCGGCGGTGCCCAGATCTGTTTGATCTATGCCTTCCGGTTTGCCCAGGCGGCTGTGGTGGCGCCTTTCCACTACAGCCAGATGATCTGGGCGGTCATCTACGGCGCGTTGGTTTTTGGCGACTGGCCCGACGCCTATACGCTGGCGGGAGCCGGCCTGATCGTCGGAACCGGCGTTTACATCGTCTTGCGTGAAAATCGGACTGCGGCCGCGCCGTCTACAGCGACTATCGGATAACCGCTCCGCCACTAAAATCCCATGGACCGCGAATACCGCGTGACGGCGCGATCCAGGGCACTATGATCGCGCCGCCTCAAGGCATTGAACCGGGAGAAAACGGACCATGTTGCAAGGAGCGGGCGTTGGCCGGGATCGCGTCGGCTTCGGCGTCCTGCTGGGCGGCGCCACCTTCGCCCTCTTCGCGACCATCGACGCGATGGTCAAATGGCTCAGCGCCGGCTATTCCGCGTTCCTGATCACCTTCGTGCTCTCGATCGGGGCCTTGTTGCCGGTCGTCGTGCTGGTCGCCGTCACCGGTGGCGTCCGGACGCTGAGACCCCGCTCGCCCTGGATCGTGTTGATCCGCGCGGTGCTGATGCTGATCGCGACGCTGTCGATCTACCTGGCGTTCCGGACTCTGTCGATCGCCGAGACCTACACTCTGATTTTCACAGGTCCGCTGATCGTCACTGTCCTGTCGGTACCGCTCCTGCGGGAGGCGGTCGGCTGGCGGCGGTGGCTGGCCGTGGCGTTGGGCTTCGCCGGCATCCTCATCATGCTGCGGCCGGGCATGAACACGCTGGGTTGGGGACATCTGGCGGCCTTCATGAGCGCGCTGACCTTCGCCCTCAACAACATCATCCTGCGCCGTTCGGGCGCGGAAACCAGCAGCGCCCTGCTGGCGCCGATGATCGTAGTCAAGGCGATCGGCAGCGGAATCCTGGTGCTGGCTTTCGATGCGGGAGCGGTCCCGGAATGGCGCGATCTTGGCCTGATGATTCTGTGCGGTTTTCTCTACGGTGGCGCTCACATCATGCTGATTTTCGCCTTCCGTTACGCACCGGCGGCCGTGGTCGCGCCGTTTCAGTACAGTCAGATGGTATGGGGGGTGGCGTTCGGCATTCTGATCTTTGGCGACTGGCCCGACACCGCCATGTACGCCGGAGCCGCCGTCGTCATCGCCAGCGGAATCTACATCGCGATTCGCGAGCGCGTCCGGCATCGTCCGGCGCCGCCGCCCTTGGAGCTCAAACAATGACCACGAACGCCGCCGAAAACAACCTGGGGCGCGGCATGCTCTACGCCGGACTCATCTTCGCCTGCTTTTCCAGCGGTGACGCGGCCTTGAAGTGGCTGACGACCGGATTCAACGTCTTTCAGTTGACCTGCATCGCGTCGATGTTTTCGCTTATCCCGGTTGTTTGGCTCGTCATGAGGACCGGTGGCCTTCGATCGATCCGTCCCCGCCATCCGGGGTGGGTTGGAGTCCGGACACTGTTGCTGGTGGGCGAAAGCCTGTGCTGCTACTTCGCCTTCAGCCGGTTGCCGTTGGCCGAGGTCTATCCGGTGATCTTTGCAACGCCGATCCTGGTTACCTTGTTGTCGGTGCCGCTGTTGGGCGAGAAGGTCGGTTGGCGGCGAATCCTGGCCGTCATCGTCGGTTTCGTCGGTGTGCTGATTGTGATCCGGCCCGGGATGCGGGGGTTGGATGCCGGGCATGCGGCGGCGCTGGCATCGACCTTGATGTTCGCGTTGTCGATGATCGTGCTGCGGCGGATGGGGGACGAAAATTACGGCGCGCTGCTGGTCACGCTGGTCTGCGCCAAAATCGTGGTGGGAGCGGTTTTGACGCCGTTTTTCGGCGGATTCGCACCCATGACCTGGGCCGATCTGGGCCTGATGGCGGTGGTGGGCCTGTTTGCGGGGGCGGCACACATCTTTCTCGTGCTGGCGATCCGTTATGCTCCGGCAGCCGTGGTTTCGCCGTTCCAGTACAGTCAGATGCTGTGGGGCGTATTCTACGGCGCCCTGCTGTTCGGGGATTGGCCCGATACGGTGACGCTGACGGGGGCCGGTGTGATCATACTGTCGGGCCTGATCATCCTGTGGCGAGAAAAGGAAAAGGCGCAACCCGTCGAATCCGCGAAGGAGTCGACGGCGGTATCCTGATCATTGCGGTCGGTTGGTCCGGGCATCCGCCCGGTCAGCGGTGACGCTTCATGTTATTTCCGAGCCGGGGGAGCGGGCGTTGGAAACGGGTGTTTTGATTGTGGTCCTGGCCGGCGCGGCTGCGGGCGGTTTCGTGTCCGGCGTATCGGGTTTCGCCTTCGGAATGGTCGCGCTCAGTTTCTGGACATGGTCGCTGGAACCCCAAATGCTCTCGCCGATGGTGGTGTTCGGCTCGCTCGTGGCCCAGCTGCTCTCTCTGGGCGCGGTCCGTCATGCCATGCACTGGCGCCTGTTGCTGCCGTTCCTCGTCGGCGGTGCGCTGGGTGTGCCGGTCGGCGTTCACCTGCTGGCCGCCGTCGATCTTGCGATGTTCCGCGCCTTCGTGGGGACCGTACTCATCGTTTACGGCGCTTTCATGCTGGCGACTCCGCGTCTCGAACGGGCGGCGCGCGGCGGCAAGATCGCCGACGGCTGTGTTGGCGTCGTTGGCGGCATCATGGGCGGACTGGCGGGGTTGTCGGGCGTGGCGCCGACCTTGTGGTGTACGCTGCGCGGCTGGAACAAGGACGACCAAAGAGCCGTGTTCCAGAGCTTCAACCTGGCCATGCACATTTTGACTCTGGTCGGCTACCTCGCGAGCGGCACCGTGACGTCGGGGAATGCCCGGACGTTCGCGCTGGTCGTTCCGCCGATCGCCGTCGCGGCCTGGATCGGAGCCAAGGTCTACCGGCACATCAGCGAACGCGCCTTCCGAAGGATAGTCCTGGTGCTGTTGATGTTTTCCGGGACCGTACTACTGATTACGGTGCTTCGGCAGGCCTAACCGGGACGGGCGGCTACGCGCGTCCCTCCAATCGATCGAGGATGTGGTCGAGTGCGATCGGCAGCGGGTCGTAAGAACCGGCTTCGGTCAATTCCCGCGCGACCTGTTCGTTCATGCCGCCCGGGGTGGCGGCCTCGTCGGCCAGGGCGTCGAACGCCTCGCCGCTTTCATCGGCGTGGCGGGAAATCGCATGGAACACCGACGCGAGATAGCGCCGCGCCGATTCGGTTTCCACGCCCTGTTCAACCAGCCACTCGGCGGAAACCGCCTGGAACTTGAAGAAAGCCGACATCAGGGCGGTGGTGGCGTTGAGTGCATCGAACCGGTGGTCGTCCTCGACCGCGACGACGGTGCCGATCCGGCCCAGCAGTTCGGAGACGACAGGATCGTCGCCGGGGCACAGCGCGATCGGTCCCACGTGGCGCGCACACGGCGGCAAGGGAACGGCGCGCGCGATTCGGGCGGCGGGGGAAACCAACTCCGCAAGTTCGGGCGAGGTCAGAGACGCGATGACGCTGATGATCCCCTGGTCGGCGCGAAAGTGCAGTCCGGCCAGGACGTCGCGGCAGATGGCCGGACGGACCGCCAGCACGACCCAGTCGCTCCCGTCGACGACTGCCTGATTGTCGGATGCCACGCGGACCATAGGGAACCGGTCCGCAAGGGCTGCTGCGGTTTTGGCGTTGCGGGGGCTGACCAGAACCTGTTCCGGCGCCGGTTGTGCGGTGCACAGGCCGGTGACCATGGCAGCCGAAATGTTTCCGGTGCCGATAAATCCGATTTTCATGACGGGATCGTTCCTTCGTGGGGTCGCGGGGCCCCGCACTCTAGAACAGAACGGAATCGGCCGGAACGAAAATAAGGCGGGGACGATGAAATCGGTCGTCCCCGCCGCAATTTTCGGCTTTACAGAACGGTCAGCCGGCCATCAAGAACAGCACCGTTTTGCGGTGAGACGCGGCCCAGTTCTCGGATCCGGGCGATGATTTCGTTGCGATAGACGAGACCGGTGTCGTGGCGGGGCAGGCTCTTGATGTCGTAGCCGACGATGCCGCCCTTCACTCCGGCGCCGACGGGATTGCCGTTCCACGATTCGCCGTAGGCGCCGGCACCGACGTAGGAATTCATCGCCACCCGGAAGGTCTTGTCGAGGACGGCTTCGATGGGTTGGCCGCCGATCTCGATCCGCGTCGCGGTCGCGGCGGAAGCCGCGCCGTTCAGAGTGACAGCATAGCGCACGTTTGACGAGAAGTGCAGGAATCCGCGCGAGACGTAACCATGAAGATCCACCGCTTGATCGCCCTTGAGTTCCTCGGGCCGGACGATCCGCTTGGCATTGTTGTCGAGGATGTCGCGGATCTGACGGCCGGTCAGTTCGAAGATCTGGACGCTGTCGGCAAACGGCATGACGGCGAACCATTCCTGGAACGACAGCGGCCCCGAGACCGGAATCCCCGACGCGATGCCGGAGGCGTTGAACAGCGCGATGTCGACCGGGCCGCCGGGGAAAGTCTTGGAACGGGTGACCAGGGCATCGTTCATGAAATTGACGATGGCGCATTCCCGCATGTAACGCTCGGCGACGATGGTGTCGTTATCGACCTTGGGTGCGCCCTCGACCTGGGCGATCACCGCCTTGAGTTTTTCGTCGAGCTTCGCCATCAACGGGGCGATGGTCGCCGTTTCGAACGCCGCGTCGTAATCGCCGTCGTGTTCCAGGCCTCTGTAGGCGTCGGCGTCGGGTTGGGTTCGGTCGTCGCGTTTCTTGATCGCGTGCAACTGCGCGGCGACGTTGCTCATGCCCCCGGATGCGAGGGTGCAGGTCAATTCGCCCAGATGGGAACCATGGCCGCCGGCCTGAACGATGGGAACGCCGTCGACGACGTTTGCTGCTTCCAATCCGCCGGCGTTCAGGGCCGTATGGGTGTGACCGCCGACGACGATGACGGGCGCGCGGGAAACCTTGGCCGCCGCGCGTGCGACCGCGACATCGCCCTCCTGCAGGAAGCGGTCGGCGCCGGCCTTGCCGCTACGCGACGATTCAAGGCCGTATCCGCAATGGGACAGGATGACCACCAGATCGCAGGCGTCCGATAGCGCGGGCAGGAGGTTTTCAAGCGCCCGGACCGGCGAATCGACATCGAGGTCGGGATCGTCCTCGGTATGGGTGTGGGTATCGACCGGCGTGGTCAGGCCGATCATTCCGATTCGCATTCCCTTGACGATGCCGATCGCGGCGGGAAAGAAATCTTCGCCCGGCGTCAACGCGTTGGTTCCCGTCAGATTCGCCGACAGTACGGGGAACCGGGCGGCGTTGCGGATGCCTTTCTTGAGAACGGCGGTACCTCGATCCAATTCGTGGTTGCCGAGCGCCGCGGCATCGACGCCGGCGGCGCTGTAGGTCGCATAGCCGGGATCATCGACGTATTCTTCGGGCGACCAGCCGACCAGTTCGTCAAAGACGCTGCCCGTGTGGTCGTCGCCGCCGGAAAACAGCAACGTGATTTCATCTGCGCCCGCGCGGGCTGCGCGGCGGTCCTCGACGATTTTGTACATCTGCGCGAAGCGATGTGTGTCACCCTTCTTCGCGTGCGGATCGGTCAGACGGTTGTGCAGATCGTTGAAATGCAGCAGCGTCACGGAAATTGTGCGGTCGCCTAGAGGCTTGCCGGGCAGGTCCCCGGCAATCGCTGTGACGGGGCGTGCCAACGCATCCCCCGATAGCCAGAACAATTGATCGAACGCGCCCGCGGGATTGGGCGTGCCGGCGACGGCGGTCAGGGTTCCCGGGGGAACGGCGGCACGTCCCGGTAGCGGAAAGAAAGGGGTGGCGGCGAACAGGGCGCTGCCCAAAGTGGCGACGGATCCCTTGAGCACGGCGCGTCGCGAATATCGGTCGGAATGACGGATCATGGATTGTTCCCTTGTCGCGAGAAAGGGCGAATGGGCCCTCGTTCGCGTGGGAAAGTAACACCACGATTCGGCGGAAAATCTAAAAAACTCAATGGAAACAAAAATTTAACGGAACGGAAACGAAAGTGTCTCGGTTGCTTTCCGGCAGATCCCGAGTCAGGTTTTCCAGAATTTCCGGCTGAACAGCACGAAGATGGTGAACACTTCCAGCCGTCCGACCAGCATGCCCGCGACCAGGAGCCACTTCGCCGTATCGGGTAGGGCCTGGAAATTGCCTGCCGGACCGATGATCGTTCCCAGCCCCGGTCCGACGTTGGCCATGGCGGTCCCCGCCCCCGACAGCGCGGTGATGAAATCGATCCCGAGCAGGTTGAGGGCGAGCGAGAGCATGGCGAAGACAAATCCGAAGATGAAAAAATATCCCAGAACCGACGTGACGACCTCGTCGGGAATGGGGCGTTTGTTGAAACGCGGAATGAAAACGCCGTGCGGCTGAATCATACGGTGGATCTGGGCGACCGTTGCCGCATAGAGGACCTGGAAGCGGAAAATCTTCATGCCGCATGCCGTGGATCCGTAACATCCGCCTACGAACATCAGGAAGAAGAAGACGCCGGTCGGAAAGCTCCCCCAAAGGCCGTAGTCGGTGGAGGCGTAGCCGGTTCCCGTCATGATGGATACGGCGTTGAAGCTCGCCCAACGGAAGGCGCGCCCGAAGGGCTCGTCATGCGCCGCGACCAGCCAGACGGTGAGCACCAGCACGACGCCCGTCATAATCCCCAGATACCATTGCACCTGTTCGTCGCGCACGATGCACAGGCGCTCGCCCCGAAGCGTTCGAAGATAGAGAAGGAACGGAATGCCGCCGCCGACCATGCCGACGGTGATGATCCCCTCGACGGCAGGGCTGTCGAAATGGCCTACCGAACCGTCCGATGTCGAATAGCCGCCGGTCGCGATCGTGGTCAGGGAATGGACGAAAGCCTCCAGCCAAGTCATGCCGGCGAAGTACAGCGCGACCGCGATCCCGACCGTGAAGGCGATCAGGATCATGCAGATGCCGCCCGACAACTGGGCGATGCGGGGCAGCATCTTGCCTTCGGTCTCGAACGCCTCGGCGCGGAACATCTGCATGCCGCCGACCCGCAGGATCGGCAGAATGCTTAGCGCCATGACGATGATCCCCAGACCGCCCAGCCATTGCAGGATCGCGCGCCACAAAAGAATTCCCGGAGGCAGGGAGTCCAGACCGACGATAACCGTCGATCCGGTGGTCGTGATGCCCGACATCGCCTCGAAATAGGCGTCTGTGAAGGTCATGGACAGTTCGCAGAACATGAACGGCAAGGACGCGAACAGCGTGAGCACCAGCCACGCCAGGGTCACGACGAGAAACGCCTGCCGCACCGAAAGATTGACGCCATGGGACTTGTTGGTCAGCACCATGCCTATCCCGAAAAACAGCGTGGTCGCTCCGCCACCGGCGAAAGCCAACCAGTCGGGCGATCCGACAAAAGCGTCGACGGCGGCGGGGATTCCCATGCCCAACGACAGTATGACCAACAGGACCCCGATAACGAAAAAGACCGGACGCAGATCGATCATGGCGTTTCTTTCGGAATTCGACGCGCGATTCTAGTTCAAGCCGCGATCGGGTACTATTACCCGATTGCGGAAAAATACAGCAATGTCAATGTGATCGAACAGCTGTTTCGCGTCCGAACGAACACACGCCGCTTTAGTGGGTTCTCTCGCGATTTTCAGTGACATGCGACCAACCGGCTTTTCGGGCATCCTCGTCGCCGCAGAACAGGCGATCGCCACGGGACAGATCAATCGAGATCGTATCGTAATTCGGATCGAGGGGGCCGAAATAAATGTGACTCTTGTCGTCAAGAACCTTGCCCTTGATGAGGCAGGCCGCGTGTTCGGCGAGCGACGTGTGATCGATTCCGTGACCATTCCAATGCCAGGATGAATAGTTGTGAAGCCGTGTGGCGGGATCGAATGCGTGTTCCTGTGGCAGCCGCTTGCCGGTGCGCCATAAACGCGGCGGGATGAAATTTCCCCGCCATATTCCGATTTCGGCATGGCGGGCCTGATGTTCGGCGGTGATGTACGACACCGGGGCGTCGCGCGTGGCGACCGCATGACCGGCGGCGATCATTGCGCGGGAGATATCCAGTTCTCCCAGCAGGCAGGATGCGACGGCGGGCTGGGCCTTGTCGTCTCGGATCACGCAGACGAGGGCACTTGCAGGCTGCATCACGATCA
Source organism: Rhodospirillales bacterium (assembly GCA_963675465.2). GTDB lineage: Bacteria > Pseudomonadota > Alphaproteobacteria > Rhodospirillales > Shumkoniaceae > JAHDSF01. Next base: position 388,631 of record CAXXVY010000016.1, on the reverse strand, counting down.
TTTTCCGCAACGCGTAGGCGGCGTTGAGCCCGCAAAGGGCCAGAGCGCCGTTTTCGTCGCAAGCTTGACCAAGTTCGGGTGCGTCGATTCCTTCCAATTGAATGGGTCGGCCTGCGACTTCCAGGGTGTCGCCATCCACGACAAGGACGGTGCTCGACGGTGCGTTGAGCCAAGCGGTTTCAGGGGTGGCCTGGGCGGCGATCGGTACCACCAAGGCGGACAGGAATGTCATGGTCTTGAAAACGGATTTCATCGATCGTCTCCGATACGGGATCTTTCCCCGTTGAGCGCGGACACCCGGCCTCTGCCGGTCAGACTGGAACGTCGGTTTCGCTGGTTTTGAAACCAGTGTTCAGACTGTCGGAAAATCCGGAGGTCCGGTCGAATTGATCGGATGAATGGAGGCGGTTGTGCGCGGCAGGTTTTCGCCCGTCGCATGGGTCAGTGGCTTTGGTTCGAATAACCGGATGGACGGGATACCCGCCAACGCGACGAAATTCTGATTGTCGAGGGAATCGGTTTCCGATTCCTCTTCGCCTTCGTCCGACAGGACGATTTCGTTCGACGGTGCGCTTTCGTCCCAGGCAACGGCAAGCGGATAGGCCATGCCCAGAAAGAAGGAGACGACAACCAGCATTCCCGCGAGCGTGCGGAATCCGACGGTCATCGTGCTCATTCGAATGGGGGCGGTCAGCCTCATAGTGAGGCCGGATTATAGATGAATTCGGCCTTTCGCGAGGTTTTTTTTCGCGCAGCGAAAAAGTCTGAATCTTTGACCGCTCTCGGCCTATACTCCGCACCGCAACTCGAACACGACGGTGGGGTTATGGGCACCAACGACACACGCAAACTACTCGACAATCGCTTGACCGACGCCTTCTTCCCGCAGCTTCCCCAGTTCCAGCGGGGCAAGGTCAGGGATTCCTACGATCTGCCCGACGGTCGCCGGGTCATGATCGCCACCGATCGGCAGTCGGCCTTCGACACCGTTTTGGCCGCGGTTCCGCTGAAAGGTCAGCTTCTCAATCAGACAGCGCGGTTCTGGTTTGAAAAAACCGGCGATATCTGCCCGAACCATGTAATCGATTATCCCGATCCGAACGTGATCGTGGCCAAGCGTCTGACCATGCTGCCGGTGGAAATGGTTGTCCGCGCCTACATTACCGGATCCACGAGCACCAGCATTTGGACCATGTACGCGCGCGGCGAACGGCGGGTCTACGGGGTGCAATTGCCCGAGGGACTGGTCAAGAACCAGAACCTGCCGGAAACCATCCTGACCCCGACCACCAAGGGACAGGGCAGCGAACACGATGCGCCGATCACGCCGACCGAAATCGTCGAACGCGGTCTTCTGACCCAGGCTCAATGGGATGAACTGGCGCGGGTCAGTCTGGCACTGTTCGCACGCGGACGCGAGATCGCGGCGCGCAACGGGTTGATCCTCGTCGATACGAAGTACGAGTTCGGCGTCGACGAAACGGGGCGCATCACCCTGGCCGACGAGGCGCATACCCCGGATTCCAGCCGGTATTGGAAAGCCGACAGCTACTCGGAACGGTTTGCGGCGGGGCAGGAACCCGAAAGCCTGGACAAGGAGTTTCTCCGGCTCTGGGTCTCGAAGCGGTGTGATCCCTACAAGGATCCGATTCCGGAAATTCCCGACGAGACGCTGATCGAGTTCAGCGACAAGTACGTTCAGCTTTACGAACAGGTTACCGGTGAGACCTTCGATCGTCCGTCTTTCGACGCGCCGATTCGGCAGCGGATCGAAGCCAATTTGAAGAAAGCGTTTCCGGAATACTTCGGCTGACCAGTCGGACCGGGCGGGAAAGGGAATACCTTTTCCCGCTTCGTTTGCGCGGTCAGAACCGGGAAACGTCCAGTCCGTCCAGGGATATTTCCGGCTTCTTGCCGGAAACCAGGTCGGCCACGGCGCGTCCCGCTCCGCAGGCCATGGTCCAGCCCAGTGTTCCATGCCCCGTATTGAGGAACAGGTTGCGAAAGCGCGTTCGGCCGATGACGGGCACGCTGTCGGGTGTTGTCGGGCGCAGGCCGGCCCAGAATTCGGCTTCTGACGACTCGCCGCAATCGGGGAACAACGCCATCGCCGCATTCAGGATGGCGCGGGCTCTTTCGTCCCGCACGTCGGTGTCGTATCCCGCGATCTCGGCGGTTCCAGCAACCCGGAGGCGGTCGCCCAGTCGGCTGTAGACGATCTTGCGTTCGTCGTCGATCAGAGCAACGCTTGGCGCCCCCCCGTGTCCTGCGGTCGGGATGGTCACCGAGTAACCCTTGGCCGGATAGACCGGAAGCGTCATGCCCAGTCGGCGCATCAGAAGCGGTGTGTAACTGCCCATCGCGACCACGATCGAGTCGGCTGTAAGCTCGTCGCGGTCCGTTCGGACGCGGGAAATCCGGTCGCCTTCGGCCTCGATCGCGTTGATGGTTTCGTCGAAGTGGAAATCGACGCCGAGCTTTTGCGCCATTTCGCTCAGGTGTCCGGTAAACGCAAAGGCATCGCCGCTCTCGTCGTCGGGACTGAAGGTCCCCCCCATGAGGATGCTCTTGCTTGCGGCCAGGGCCGGTTCGATCGCGACACATTCGTCGGGCGACTTGACCTGGCGGATGCAGCCAAGTTCGCTCATTTCCGCGGCCTTGCGAACCGCGTGCTCGAATTCCCGCGGATCGGAATAGACGTGGAGGATGCCCTTGGCCAGGTCGTCATAGGAAATGCCGGTGCGCGCGCGCAGGTCGCGCAGGACTTCGCGGCTGTAGAGGGCGACCCGTAGAATGCGTTCGGTGTTGATGCGGTTGCACGATGCGCGGCAATTGGCGAGAAACCGCAATCCCCAGGACCACTGGTGCGGGTCCAGTTTGAACCGATAGAGCAGAGGAGCATCGGCGCGGCCCAGCCATTTCAGGATTTTGGCTGGCGTTGACGGCCCCGCCCAGGGATCGGCATGGCAGGCGGAAATTTGTCCGCCGTTGGCGAAACTGGTTTCCAGTCCGGGGCCCGGTTGGCGGTCGACAACCGTCACTTCGTTCCCCGATTCGGCAAGAAAATAGGCGGTCGAAACACCGACGACGCCGGCGCCGAGCACCAGGACCTTCATCGAACTAACCCTTATCCGGTGGCATGAATTACGGTCGCGAGAGCGTGAGAAGGCGTCGTTTATAGGACGAAGCCGGCGATCCGCATAGGGAAAATCGCCTCGGGTTCCGGGACGGGGCCGTTCACGGTATCATGGGGACGGGAACACGGAAAAGGCATACCCATGAACGGAACGGCGCTTCTCAACGTGCGGGAAATGTACACGGCGGATCGTCTGGCGGTCGAGTTCGGTATTGCAAGTCTCGATCTCATGGAAGCGGCGGGCGAGGCGATCGCGCGCGAAATCCGGAGGCGGTGGAAACCGAGAAGGACCGCGATCCTTTGTGGCCCCGGAAACAATGGTGGCGACGGTTTCGTCGTCGCGCGGCTTTTGGCGCGGCGCGGCTGGCCGGTGCAGGTGGCTCTATTGGGGGAACGGGAGCGTCTGAAAGGCGACGCCGGGGCGAATGCCGCCCGCTGGCGCGGGCCGGTCGTGCCCTTGGGGCCGGAGGCCCTGGTCGGGGCCGGTCTCGTGGTCGACGCGCTTTTCGGCGCCGGATTGGCGCGCGAAATCGACGGCGCGGCGCGGGAGACCGTGACGGCTTTGAATGCCTTGGGGCTCGATTGTCTGGCCGTCGATGTGCCGAGCGGCGTTCACGGCGATACCGGCGAGATCCTGGGCGTGGCGCCGCAGGCCAAGGCGACCGTGACGTTTTTCCGCCGCAAACCGGGTCATGTCCTCATGCCGGGTCGCGCGGTGTGTGGCGAAACGGTGGTTGCCGATATCGGTATACCGGCCGAGGTGCTGGACCAAATCCGGCCGAAGGCCCGCCTGAACGACCGATCCCTGTGGGGGGAGGAATTCCCCCGCTTGGCGGCCGATGGGCATAAATATCGACGGGGGCATGCGGTCGTGTCCGGAGGGTCGTTCATGACGGGTGCCGTGCGGTTGGCCGCACTGGCGGCTCGGCGTGTCGGGGCAGGATTGGTTACCGTCGCGTCGGCGACGGAAACCGTCGCTATGTACGCCGCCGATCAGCCCGGTACCATCGTCGCCACGGTCAACGACGACGCGGCGTTTTACGCGCTGATCGCCGACGGCCGCCGTAACGCGGTTCTGGTCGGACCCGGCGCGGGCGTTTCGGATAGCACGCGCGAGCGCGTTCAGGCGGCCTTGCGGCTGGAAAAGTCCGTCGTTCTCGATGCCGATGCCTTGACGGTCTTCGCCGACAATCCGGAATCCTTGTTCGCCCAGATCACGTCTCCGTGCATCCTGACGCCACACGCGGGAGAGTTCGCGCGCCTGTTCGATACGGAAGGGGACAAGATCTCGCGGGCGCGGGCGGCGGCGCGGTATAGCCGGGCAGTGGTTCTGCTCAAGGGTGCCGACACCGTTATCGCGGCGCCCGACGGTCGTGCCGCGGTGAACGTCAACGCTCCCGCCGATTTGGCGACGGCGGGTTCCGGAGATGTCCTCGCCGGCCTTGCTGTCGGACTCTTGGCGCAAGGCATGGCGCCTTTCGAGGCGGCCTGCGCCGCGACCTGGATACATGGTGAAACGGCCCGGCTGTTCGGCCCGGGACTGATCGCGGAGGATTTGTTCGTGAACCTTCCCCGGCTGATCGGGGAACTCAGAGGCGCGTTCTAAAGGAAGGGAACGCGTGGACGAAACGCGATGGAGGCGACGATGCCGGATCGTACGCGTGAAACCTTTCTGGAAAAAACCCTTAAGAATCTGCGGATGCTGTGGCAGGGGATCGCGGGTGTCGAATACGACGAAGCCGCGGCCAGTCTGCGGCCGGATCTGCCCGACGAAGATCTGGCGCGGGTGCGCCGCCAGATGTTGACATGCCTGGAAACGAAGGGCGGGGAGGTGACGGCACGAGCGCGGGCCGCGGCGCTGGGTCGGGCCTATCTTTCGTTGGATGCGGAGGGACGAGAACGGTTTCTTCGCCTGCTCGCCGACGAATTCGCCTCGGATCGAAACGCGATAGATGCCGCCGTTGCCGATGTGACGGCTGCCAATGATCCCGACGACCGGCGTGCAGCCGAAAGACGGCTGCGCGAGGTTCTTGTCGCGCCGCGGGTGAAACTTTTCACCCAGTTCAACGACCTTCCCGAAGGGGTGAAGTTTCTGGTCGACATGAGGGCGGAACTGATGCCCTTGGCGCGGCGGGATCCGACCCTTCAGGCATTGGAACTGGATCTGCGGAATCTCCTGACGATGTGGTTCGACGTGGGCTTTCTCGAACTGCGGCGCATAACGTGGGAGCATTCGCCGGCGGCTCTCCTGGAAAAACTCATCGCCTACGAGGCGGTCCATGCGATCCGTAGTTGGGAAGACATGAAAAACCGTTTGGCACCGGATCGGCGTTGCTTCGGCTATTTTCATTCCCGGATGCCGGACGAACCTTTGATTTTCGTCGAGGTCGCGCTGGTCCAAGGCATGGCGGGCAATATTGCAACGCTGCTGGATGAAACCGCGCCGCTCGTCGATCCCGCGCGCGCCGATTCGGCAATTTTCTATTCCATTACCAGCGCGCAGTCGGGTTTGGCCGGCATAAGCTTCGGCAACTTTCTGATCAAGCGGGTGGTCGACAATCTATCTGCCGAATTCAAGAACTTGAAAACGTTCGCGACGCTGTCGCCGATCCCGGGGTTTCGGATCTGGTTGGAAAATCGTCTGGCGAAAGACGGCGGGGAGGCGTTCACGACCACGGAACGCAAGGCACTGGCCGAAGCCCTCCGAGGCGAACCGGATTTCCTGCAGATGGTCTCGGAGATCGCGACGGGAGTGGCCTGGATCAACGACGATCGTCTCGAAATGGCGCTAAAGGCACCTTTGATGCGCCTTTGCGCCCATTATCTGCTGTCGGAAAAGAGGGGCAGTGACAAAGCTCTCGATCCGGTCGCGCATTTCCATCTGAGCAACGGGGCACGGATGGAACGTTTGAACTGGATGGCCAACCGATCCCAAAGAGGGACCGACGAATCCCTCGGCATGATGATCAATTATGCCTACCGGCTCGGCGAAATCGACGACAACCACGAAGCCTACACGACGGCGGGGAAGGTCGCCGCTTCCACCCAGCTTCGCGGCTTGGCGAAATAGGAAAAGGCGGGGTGTTCCGGCCCCGCCTTTTCCTTTCGACTAACGGCGTTTGTGTTCAGTCGTTGCGAATGCGGTTGAGGAACTTCTGAACGCCTTGAGACAGGCGGTTCGCTTCTTCGGACAATTGACCCGATGCGCTCAGGATTTCACTGGACGCCGATCCGGTCTGGTTCGCGGCTTCGTTGACGCCGATGATGTGGGACGAGACTTCCGAGGTTCCCGCCGATGCCTGTTCGACGTTGCGGGCGATCTCCTGGGTCGCAGCGCCCTGTTCCTCGATCGCGGCGGCGATCGCGGCGGCGATTTCATTCACCTGTTCAATCACCTCGCCGATGCCTTCGATCGCATGGACGGCTTCCTGGGTCGCTTGCTGAATGTCCGTGATCTGGGCGCTGATTTCTTCTGTCGCCTTTGCCGTCTGCTTGGCGAGGTTCTTGACCTCCGAGGCGACGACCGCAAATCCCTTGCCCGCATCGCCGGCGCGTGCGGCTTCGATCGTCGCGTTCAGGGCCAGGAGATTGGTTTGGTTCGCGATGTCGGTGATCAGTTTGACGACATCGCCGATCTTCTGGGCGGAGTCGGCGAGCCCACGCACCTTTTCGTTCGTTTTTTGCGCCTCGTTGACCGCGGCATTGGCGATCCGTGTCGATTCCGTGACCTGTCGGCTGATTTCTCCAATGGAACTGGAGAGTTCCTCGGCGGCTGCGGCCACGGTTTGAACGTTCGTCGACGCTTCCTCGGCGGCGGCCGAAACGGCCGTGGAACGCTCGCTGGTCGAATGGGCGGCCTCCTGCATCGACGTGGCGGCCGATTTCATTTGTTGAGCCGCGGAAACGACCGTTTGCACGATTCCCTTGACGTCGCCTTCAAAAGCATCCGCATGCTCGTTAAGCATCTTTCGGCTCGCCGCCTTGCGATAGACGTGCAAGGCGAACGACATGTCCAGGAACGCGACCTTGTTGATGGCGGTCAGGATGAGCGCGGCCTGTTCGGGTTTCTTGCGATGGATTTGGAGGACCTGCACCGTGATTTCATTGATGACGAAACAGTAGCCGGCCATGTACCAGCGGGGTAGAACGCCGATCTTCAGATGAACGAGTCCGATCGTTTCGGCCGTCTTCGTGAACTCCGGTCCAAACCGGCCGGCAAAGACGTTTTCCATCCAGTGGCGCTTCTGCTGCGCCTTGGCATGGTCGAGGACCTGTTTGGTCGGAAACAGCGCTTTGGTTTCGGGGTGCGCGGTGATGTGCGCATAGAATTTATCGAGAACGGCATCGATGCGATCGGCAAGGACGCCGCGGAATTCGCGCAGGACGTTCTTTGTCGCGTCGTCGATAACGAGCATTTTTGCCTGGGATTGAATGTCGAGTTCATCGGACATCGGTCGTTCCTTCCACGCCTATCGCTTCCCCCGGGGACAACGGTCAAGGGCCGATGCCCGCAACGGTAAGGAAGATAAATCGAGCCCGAAGGGAGCGAAAGCAATCCGAAGGTATGCCATACGTATACATACCACGCATATTGCATCCCAGTTGTCGGCAGGGTATCGTCCTTCGCTAGCGTGCAACGATAGCACGCGTCCTCATATTTGTAATCGTTTTTGTTACAATGCTGACCGTTGAATCGTCCGAAAGTCCCGTGACGTAGCGTGATGCCGATCGGCCGAATGGCGGCTCAGCCGAGCCAGAAACGGGGTTGGCGCGTGAAAAGGACCGAGATGTCCCACATTGGATGACGCAAGTCGATTGACAGGGGCGCGCAATCGGTTAAAGTCGCGGCCCCACGCGGGGGTCTTTATTTCGCGACTCGCGCGGCGGGCGTGGTGGAATTGGCAGACACGCCAGGTTTAGGTCCTGGTGGCGGAAACGCCTTGGGGGTTCAAGTCCCTCCGCCCGCACCATTCGCCCGGCCGTGATGCCTTGACCGTCGAACGTGGCGGTCGTTTGTTTTTTCATCGATAACTCTCCGATAGGCGCTTCCATGCAGGTTACCGAGACCAAGAGCGAAGGACTTACCAAGGAATTCCAGATCGTCGTTCCCGCGACCGACATCGTCGCGCAGGTGGACGACCGTCTGGAGGAACTCAAACGGACGGTTCGTCTACCCGGTTTCCGGCCGGGAAAGGTGCCGGTCTCTTTGATGAGGAAGAAATTCGGCCAGGCGGTGATGGGCGAGGTTCTGGAGCGTGCCGTCGGCGAAGCGACGCAGAAGACGCTGACCGATCGCGGAATCCGTCCGGCGGCTCAGCCGAAGGTCGAAGTGACGTCCTTCGAGGAAGGCAAGGATCTCGAATACACTTTGACGGTCGAATCACTGCCGGAAATCGAAGCCGTCAATTTTGATGGTCTGAAGCTCGAACGCCTGGTGGCCGCCCCGGAAGACAAGGAAATCGACGAGGCGCTGGATCGCCTGGCGAAATCCCATAAGTCGTCGGAGCCCCTTGCCAAGAGTCGCAAGTCGAAAGCGGGCGACATCCTGGTGATCGATTTCGTCGGCAAGATCGACGGCACCGAATTTGCCGGTGGCAAGGCCGAGGACTATTCGCTCGAACTGGGTACTGGAACGTTCATTCCCGGATTCGAGGATCAGTTGACCGGCGTCAACGTCGGCGACCATGTCGAGGTCAAGGTGGCGTTCCCCGAGAATTACGGGGCGGCGGAACTGGCCGGCAAGGATGCGGTGTTCGATGTCGACGTGAAGGAAATTCGCGAGGGCAAGCCCGCCGAGATCGACGACGAATTGGCGAAGAAGGTTGGAGCCGAGAATCTGGAGGCCCTGAAGAAGGGAATCCGAGAGGAACATGACCGCGAGCTCAAGAACGTCTCGCGCATGCGCCTCAAGAGGGCTCTGCTGGACCAATTGGCTGAATCCTATTCGTTCGACGTGCCCGAAAGCATGAAGAGTGCCGAGACGGACGCGATCTGGAAACAGTTCGAGGCCCAGCGCAAGGCGGAAAGGCTCGACGAAAAGGAATTCGAAGGCAAGTCCGACGACGAAATCAAGGAAGAGTTCCAGTCCATCGCGGAACGCCGCGTCCGCTTGGCGCTTGTCCTCGCCGAAGTGGGGCGGACCAACAACATCCAGATCGGCCAGGAGGACATCAATCGTGCCCTCATGTCGGAAGCGCGGCGTTATCCCGGTCAGGAACGGCAGGTCATCGAGTACTATCAGAAGACGCCCGAGGCCATGGAAGCGATCCGCGGTCCGCTGATGGAAGATAAGGTCGTCGACTTTATCCTGGAGATGGCCGACGTGACCGAACGGTCGGTGTCGGTCGAGGAACTGCTCAAGGATCCCGACGAGGATGCCGAAGCGTCCGCGGAAAAGGCTCCCAAGAAGAAAGGGGGGCGGAAAGCCGCGGCCAAGAAGCCGGCAAAATCCGAGAAGGACGAGAAAGCCGAGGAATAGATGGCGAGCACGCGCGAGCGATGTTCGACCGGTTGAATTCAGATCCGAAACAGGGGTAATCGGCGATGCGTGATCCCATCGACGTGTATATGAACACGCTTGTCCCGATGGTTGTCGAGACGACAAACCGGGGAGAGCGGGCCTACGATATTTACTCCCGCCTGTTGAAGGAGAGGATCATCTTCCTGACGGGCGGCGTGGACGACTACGTGGCGAGCCTGATCGCCGCGCAGTTGCTGTTTCTGGAATCCGAGAATCCGACCAAGGATATCGCTTTTTATATCAACTCCCCCGGGGGTGTCGTGACGTCGGGCATGGCGATTTATGACACGATGCAATATATCCGGCCCGAAGTTTCGACGGTGTGCATCGGCCAGGCCGCGTCGATGGGGTCGCTGTTGCTGGCCAGCGGCGCGCCGGGCAAGCGTTTCGCCCTGCCCAATTCGCGTATCATGGTGCATCAGCCTTCGGGAGGAGCCCAGGGACAGGCGACCGATATCGAAATCCACGTGCGCGAAATCCTCGCCCTCCGCCACCGACTCAATCAAATCTACGTCAAGCACACCGGACAGGAACTGAGCGTGATCGAGGCGGCTCTTGACCGCGACAAGTTCATGACGCCGCAGGAAGCCAAGGATTTCGGCATCGTCGACGAGATCGTGGTGTCCCGTCCGCGGAGCGAAGACGACAAGATCGAACCGAAGCCTTAGGCGGGGCGTACCGGTAATGTTTTGCTAAATCGCTCTGGCGACCTTATCTAAGGGCGTCGGGGCGAGTGACCCGATGGCACGGTTCGGTGTCAAACATTTATGCTTTCGGCTTTCGGCACTAGACTTTTAGGGGATTGTGCGCGCGCCGTTTGAACGGCTAACATGAAAACCGAAAGAGCCGGTAATCGATCGGAGTACCCATGAGCAAGCCGACCGGCAGCGAATCTAAAAATACTCTCTACTGCTCGTTCTGCGGAAAGAGCCAGCACGAAGTCCATAAGCTGATTGCGGGGCCGACCGTATTCATCTGCGATGAATGCGTCGAACTCTGCATGGACATCATTCGCGAGGAGCACAAAAGCAACCTCGTGAAATCCAAGGGCGGCGTACCGTCGCCCCGGGATATTTCCGAAGTCCTGGACGACTACGTGATCGGGCAGCTTCATGCGAAGCGCGTCCTGGCAGTGGCTGTACACAATCACTACAAGCGCCTGAACCAGAGCCTCAAGACGGAAGGCCCCGGCGGCAAGGGGGGCGAGGTCGAACTGGCCAAGTCCAATATCCTGCTTGTCGGTCCGACGGGTTGCGGCAAGACGCTTCTGGCCCAGACGCTGGCGCGCATTCTGGATGTCCCCTTCACGATGGCGGATGCCACCACGCTGACCGAAGCGGGCTACGTCGGCGAGGACGTGGAAAACATCATCCTGAAGTTGTTGCAGGCGGCCGACTACAATGTCGAGCGGGCGCAACGCGGAATCGTCTATATCGACGAAGTCGACAAGATTTCCCGCAAGTCCGACAATCCGTCGATCACCCGCGACGTGTCGGGCGAGGGCGTGCAGCAGGCCTTGTTGAAGATCATGGAAGGCACGATCGCCAGCGTTCCGCCCCAAGGTGGGCGCAAGCACCCGCAGCAGGAATTCCTGCAGGTCGATACGACCAACGTTCTCTTTATTTGCGGCGGCGCCTTTTCGGGTCTCGAAAAGATCATCCAGGCCCGCGGCAAGGGCACGTCGATCGGCTTCGGCGCCGATGTCCGTTCTCCGGACGAACGGCGCACGGGCGAAGTCCTGCGCGAAGTCGAACCGGAAGATCTTCTCAAGTTCGGGCTGATTCCGGAATTCATCGGCCGGTTGCCGGTGATCGCCACGCTCGAGGATCTCGATGAAGGCGCGTTGGTCGAAATCCTGACCAAGCCCAAGAACGCCTTGATCAAGCAATACCAGTACCTTTTCGAAATGGAAAACGTGAAGCTGACGCTTTCCGATGGCGCGTTGGCGGCGATCGCCCACCGGGCAGCGGCCCGGAAGACGGGCGCACGTGGCTTGCGGTCGATTCTGGAAAGCATCCTCCTGGATACCATGTTCGAACTGCCGGCGCTGGAGGGTGTCGAAGAGGTTGTGGTCAACCGCGAGGTGGTCGAGGGTCGCTCCAAGCCGCTCTACATCTATTCGGAGCGCCGCGAAGAAATAGAGACGAGCGCCTGATTGGCGCTCCTCTTGACAAGCCACCGGGTCAAGCCACCTTTCACGAAAGAGGCAACCGCGAGCCGACAAGCGTCTCATGACGGTGTCGGTTCGCCAATGCGAAAGGAATTGCGGTCGTGACGACGCAGACGAGTATCTTTCCCGTCCTTCCCTTGAGAGACATCGTGGTGTTTCCCCACATGATCGTTCCCCTGTTCGTCGGGCGCGAACGTTCGGTGCGTGCCCTCGAAGACGTCATGAAGGACGACAAGCAGATCCTCCTCGTCGCTCAGAAGAATGCGGCCCAGGACGATCCCACCACCGACGACATCTATGCCGTCGGTACCGTTTCGACCGTCCTGCAACTGCTCAAGCTTCCCGACGGCACGGTAAAGGTGCTGGTCGAGGGTGGGCAGCGCGCCCATATCGCCGGTTATACCGACAATCAGTCGTTTTTCGAGGCCAAGGGCGAAGTTCTGGACGACGAAATCGCCGACGTTAAGGAATTGGAGGCGCTGTCGCGCTCCGTCGTCGCGCAGTTCGAGCAGTATATCCGTTTGAACAAGAAGATCCCGCCCGAGGTGCTGGTATCGATCAACCAGATCGAGGATCCGAGCAAGCTCGCCGACACCATCGCGTCGCACTTGGCACTGAAGATTTCCGAAAAGCAGGAACTGCTCGAAATCAAGGCAGTTTCCGAACGGCTTGAACGCGTCTATTCGTTCATGGAATCGGAAATCGGCGTGTTGCAGGTCGAAAAGAAAATCCGCAGCCGCGTGAAGCGGCAGATGGAGAAAACCCAGCGCGAATATTACCTCAACGAGCAACTGAAGGCGATCCAGAAGGAACTCGGCGAAACCGAGGACGGCAAGGACGAGGCGGCCGAGTTCGAGGAGCGGATCAAGAAGACGCGCCTGAGCAAGGAAGCCCGCGAGAAGGCCTTGGGCGAACTCAAGAAGCTCCGCTCCATGAGCCCGATGTCGGCCGAGGCGACCGTGGTGCGGAACTACCTCGATTGGATGCTCAGCATTCCGTGGAAGAAACGCGGCCGCAACAAGGTGACCCTCGCGGAAGCCGAAACCATTCTCGACGCCGATCATTTCGGCCTGGACAAGGTCAAGGAACGGATCGTCGAATATCTGGCGGTCCAGGAGCGGACGAAGAAACTGCGCGGTCCGATCCTGTGTCTCGTCGGCCCGCCGGGCGTCGGCAAGACGTCGCTGGGCAAATCGATCGCGAGAGCGGCCGGAAGGAACTTCGTTCGCATGTCGCTGGGCGGCGTTCGAGACGAATCCGAAATCCGCGGCCATCGCCGGACCTATATCGGGTCCATGCCTGGGAAGGTCATCCAAGGCATGAAAAAGGCTCGGACCTCCAATCCCTTGTTCCTCCTCGACGAGGTGGACAAGATGGGGCACGACTGGCGGGGCGACCCGGCCTCGGCGCTGTTGGAGGTTTTGGATCCCGAACAGAACAACACTTTCAACGACCACTATCTGGAGGTCGACTACGACCTGTCCGACGTCATGTTCGTCACGACGGCCAATACGTTGAACATGCCGCCGCCGCTCATGGATCGCATGGAGATCATCCGTCTTTCCGGATACACGGAGGACGAAAAGGTCGAAATCGCCAAGAGACACCTTCTTCCCAAGCAACTCGGGGCCCATGGTCTCAAGCCGGAGGAATGGACGATTTCCGACGCCGGTATGCGGGACATCATCCGGTACTACACGCGGGAAGCGGGGGTTCGGAACCTGGAACGGGAACTGGCCACCTTGATTCGCAAGGGCACCAAGGAATTGGTGATGTCCGGCGATACCCATATCCAGGTGACCAAGAAGAATCTTTCGAAGTATCTGGGCGTGCCGCGCTTCCGTTACGGTGAAGCGGAACTCGAGGACGTGATCGGTGTGACCACGGGATTGGCCTGGACCGAGGTCGGTGGCGAATTGCTGTCCATTGAGGCGGTGATTATGCCCGGCAAGGGCAAGGTCATCATCACGGGCAAGCTTGGCGACGTGATGCAGGAGTCGATCCAAGCCGCCAAATCCTTTGTCCAGTCCCGCGCCGTCCAGTTCGGCATCAAACCGACGCTGTTCGATCGCCGGGATATCCACGTTCACGTGCCCGAAGGTGCGACCCCGAAGGATGGACCTTCCGCCGGCGTGGCGATGGTGACGTCGATTGTTTCCGCCTTGACCCAGGTGGCGGTGCGTAAGGACGTCGCCATGACCGGCGAGGTGACGTTGCGCGGGCGGGTGCTGCCGATCGGCGGGCTCAAGGAAAAGCTGTTGGCCGCATTGCGGGGCGGAATCAAGACGGTGCTGATCCCGAAGGACAACGAAAAGGATCTCGCCGATATTCCGGACAACGTGAAGCGGAATCTTCGTATCGTGCCCGTTGCCCATGTTGACGAGGTCCTGGCCAAGGCCTTGGCCGGTGAGTTGACCCCGATCGAGTGGAACGAGGAAGAGGAAGAAAAAGCGGCGCGCGCGGCGCGGGCTGCGGCGGCAGCGTCGGACGACGATGCCGTGGGAGGGATTCTGACCCACTGAATCGGAACCCGATTTCCCCGCGCGAATCGCCGGGAAATCTGATGTAGAGCGAACGGCGGGCGGAGTTTTTCCGGCCCGCCGTTTTCGTTGGGCCCCATTTTCGGAATTTATCGAAACTAAAGGGTCCGCTGTGGACAAAATGGCCGGATAAACCGCAAAAAACGGGGGAAAACTGCCGTTCTTAGATTGACGGGGCCGTTATCATGGATCTACACTGGCGACCATCCATTCGATATCACCTCTTAAAGATTGAGCGAATCAATTGCGTCAGAAGAGGGGGCCTAAAGTTGAATAAGAACGATCTCGTTGCCACGGTTGCGACAAGCACCGGTTTATCTAAATCCGACGCCGCCAAAGCTGTTGACGGTGTTTTCGGTGCAATTACCGACGCCCTTAAGAAAGGCGAGGAAGTTCGTTTGGTTGGATTCGGCACGTTCAGCGTCGCGAAGCGCGCTGCGACGGAAGGCCGCAATCCGCGTACCGGCGAAAAGATCAGCATTCCGGCTTCGGTACAACCGAAGTTCAAGGCCGGTAAGGGTCTTAAGGACGCGGTGAACTAAGCCATCGCCGACTTGGAATGATGTTCAAGAGGCCGGCTGCGTGGTAGACGTGCGGCCGGTTTCTTTCGTCACTCTGCGCGGTTGCTTTCGCTCGTCGATGTAACGGGCGGGAGCCGTTTTTGTGGGCGATTAGCTCAGTTGGTAGAGCGCCACGTTTACACCGTGGATGTCGGCGGTTCGAGCCCGTCATCGCCCACCAAAGCTTTTTCGCCAGCGATTCCGTCGCTTTATGACCTTGTGCCCGTTTGGACAAGTCGGTTCGTTGTGGAACGTTTCCATGTGAGCCGGACTTTTTATTTCTTATTTCCCGGAACGATAGAAATTGCGCGTGCCCCTGTCTTTCGGACTGATGGTGGTCGCGCCATCCTTCCAGCCGAAAAATGTATCGGCCGGGATGGGTTGCCGTGCGGTGGGAACTTGGACGATTGGCTGCTGTCTCACGGGAACGAGATCAATTTTCCCGAAACACCAGATGGTATCGCCGCGAAAACCTCCCGAACTCTGGGAAACCGCAAAGGTCCCCTGAATATTTTCCAGGGTGATCTTGCCCTCGATCGACGCAATGCCACGGGCACCACCGCCATCTCCCTTGAAGGAGAAATGATCTCGGGAGTAGGCACGGAATCGATCGCCCGAAACGTCGCCGGTAATCTGTCGCCGGTTATTTCCGAAATCGTCCAGGGAAATCACGATTTCACCGTTATCGATGGTCGCGGCGACCGGTCGATTGTCGAACCCGCATTCGAGGTTCTTGGTCTGGATCGAACCTTCCCAGGGAATGGCGGCCGTGATGCCGCTGCCGGGAAATGAGAGAAAGATGATAATCGAATAGATCGCAGGCTTTTTCATCGTCATTGGGCGTTTCCATGGGCCATCGGGAACATGCAGGTTATGAGGAGCGTTCATGGGTCCATATCAAGGAGGGGCCGCCCGTATTCCCGTTCCGGGGAGAGGGAAAAGGCAAGGATTCGTGGCGGGGATGGTCGAGGATCGCCGTATCGCAAATCACCGGACATAGCGGCTTGACAGGCGACAGCGTGTGCGATACATCATCGCCACCTGTTGAGCGGGACGCAGTGTTCCGCACCAGTGGGGGTGTAGCTCAGTTGGTTAGAGCGCCGGCCTGTCACGCCGGAGGTCGCGGGTTCGAGTCCCGTCGCTCCCGCCATTTCTTCAGGCGATGTCGGGTGTACAGCCCGGACCCCGGGTGACCGGTTTGGTCCGGGCTTTTGGTATGTCCGGTGGCAAACGGGCTCGTCCATCGGGATATCGCCACGATCTTACCCGGTGGATTCGGAAACGGCGCAATTCGGGGAGCAAACGACTTCGAGATGATTCGTGCGTGGTCCAAACCGCTCCTCGCCGAGGATTCGCGCGAATCAGGTGGCGGCCGTGGGGCGCGTGTCGGGTTTTCTGCCGCCAATGCCGGATGGGCAGGAAAAAAATCTTCTGTCCCGACCAGCCATCGACGCGCGAGCGGAAGTTTTTTCGGCGCGTTTGATTCAATAGTCGCGACCGACGCTATGCGAGTGCAGAATCGCGTGCGCCAGCCGGGCGCCGGAGGGCAAAGGGTCCTTGAACCGCGCGTGTTTCGTTCCGATGTGCTGATGCGGGCGCCAGCGACTTTCAAGGTCTCGGGACGCTTGAAAATTGTGGTTTTGGAACCCGAAAATATGATGTCCGATTTCGGACATGCTAATATATCGAGGGGCTTACGATGTTTTTTCGTTCGCGTTAGCGCGAATTTTTGTTAAACGAAGTACTCCGACCTCACGAAGCGGCGGAACACGATGCAAGATCTCGTCATCGAATACCTTCCCATTCTTCTCTTTCTGTTGATCGCCATAGCCCTGGCCGTCGGCGCGATCGTCGCGTCCTACGTCATCGGCCGCCAGAAGCCGGATCCTGAAAAGAATTCGGCCTACGAGTGCGGTTTCGACGCGTTTGGCGACGCTCGTCAGAAATTCGACGTGCGGTTTTATCTGGTGGCGATTTTATTCATCATCTTCGATCTCGAAGTGGCATTTCTGTTTCCCTGGGCGGTATCCCTGGGTGGGATCGGCCTCTTCGGGTTCTGGTCGATGATGATCTTCCTCGGCGTGCTGACCATCGGGTTCGTCTACGAATGGAAGAAAGGGGCGCTGG
Source organism: Rhodospirillales bacterium (assembly GCA_963675465.2). GTDB lineage: Bacteria > Pseudomonadota > Alphaproteobacteria > Rhodospirillales > Shumkoniaceae > JAHDSF01. The sequence goes on along the minus strand of CAXXVY010000016.1, from coordinate 371,578 downwards.
AGTGGGAGTAATGTCAGGAAGCGAAAACGACGGTCCGATTCTTCCCGGAACCGCCCAGGACGAGATTTTGGGCAAGGTCGTCGATGAACTGAAGGATCGGGGATTCGTCGTCGCGCAGATGGACAAACTGGTCAATTGGGCAAGGACCGGTTCCATGTGGCCGATGACGTTCGGTCTCGCCTGTTGCGCCATCGAAATGATGCACGCCTATATGCCGCGCTACGATCTGGATCGATTCGGAGTTGTGCCGCGGCCGACGCCGCGTCAATCCGACGTGATCATCGTCGCCGGAACCTTGACCAACAAGATGGCACCGGCTTTTCGCAAGGTCTACGACCAGATGGCCGAGCCCCGCTATGTGATCTCCATGGGATCGTGCGCCAACGCGGGCGGCTACTATCACTATTCCTATTCGGTCGTGCGCGGCTGCGACCGGATCGTGCCGGTCGATGTCTACGTTCCCGGTTGTCCGCCGACGGCGGAAGCCCTGGTGTACGGAATCTTGCAACTGCAGAAGAAGATCAAACGCACGGGGACTCTATGGCGGTGAACGAGGACAACATCCCTTTGACCGAAGGCGGCGAGGATGAGCGCGCGGCCTTGGAGGAACTGGGTGAACTGGTCACGTTGGCGTTTCCGCAGGACGTGAATTCCACGGAAATCCGGCTGGGCGAGCTCATGGTGCGGGCACGCGCCGGAGCCATTGTTCGGGTTTTGTCGTTTTTGCGCGACGAGGTGAACTGCCAGTTCAAAATGCTGGTCGATTTGTGTGGTGTCGACTATCCCGAACGGGAAAACCGGTTCGAGGTCGTCTACAATCTTCTCAGCCTCTCCCACAATCGGCGGGTGCGGGTGAAGATCGAAACCGACGAAGACACGCCGGTTCCCAGTGTCGTGGGGGTGTTCACGACGGCGAACTGGTTCGAGCGCGAAGCTTGGGACATGTACGGGATCCGCTTTTCCGGGCACCCCGATCTGCGCCGGATCCTGACCGACTACGGGTTCGAGGGTCATCCCCTGCGCAAGGATTTCCCGTTGTCCGGGCACGTCGAGGTCCGCTATGACGAGGATCAGAAACGCGTCGTTTACGAACCGGTGAACCTGCCTCAGGAATTCCGTAGTTTCGATTTCCTCAGCCCCTGGGAAGGGGCTCGGGACGCCCGGGCCCAAGCCGATTCGGATTCCGAATCGGGGAGGGGGGAAGGATAATGGCCGAAAAAACGCTGCAGAATTATTCGATCAACTTTGGCCCTCAGCATCCTTCCGCCCACGGCGTCTTGCGTCTGGTCCTGGAACTGGACGGAGAGGTGGTCGAGCGCGCCGATCCCCATATCGGGCAACTTCACCGCGGCACCGAAAAGCTGATCGAATACAAGACCTACCAGCAGGCGGTTCCCTATTTCGACCGGCTGGATTATGTCGCGCCTCAAAATCAGGAGCATGCCTTCGCCCTGGCGGTAGAAAAGCTGCTTGGGGTCGAGGTGCCGCCCCGGGGGCAGTACCTGCGGACCCTGTTCGCCGAAATCGGACGAATCGGGAAGCATTTGTTCTGCGTCGGAGCCGCCGCGATCGACGTCGGCGCGATGACTCCAATGGTGTGGGGCTTCGAGCAGCGCGAACTGTTGATGGAATTCTGCGAACGCGTCAGCGGCGCCCGATTCCACGTCAACTATTTCCGACCCGGCGGCGTCACGCAGGACATGCCCGCGGGGCTGGCCGACGATATTCATGAATGGAATGAAAAATTCCCGGCCTTCGTCGACGACCTTGAAACGCTGCTGACCGAAAACCGGATCTTCAAACAGCGCATGGTCAATATCGGGCCGGTTTCCAAGGAAGAAGCCCTGGACTGGGGATTCACCGGACCGAACCTCCGTGCTACGGGATTGGCCTGGGATCTGCGCAAGGCACAGCCCTACGATGCCTACCCCGACATGGATTTCGATATCCCCGTCGGCAAGACCGGAGATACTTACGACCGATATCTCGTCCGCATCGAGGAGATGCGTCAATGCGTGCGGATCATCCGGCAGTGTCTCGACAAGATGCCGGGTGGCCCGGTCAAGGTCGACGACCACAAGATCTCGCCGCCGCCCCGGGCCGAGATGAAGCGGTCGATGGAAGCCTTGATCCATCATTTCAAGCTGTTCACGGAAGGCTACCACGTGCCCGTCGGCGAAACCTATACGGCGGTGGAAGCCCCGGTGGGCGAGTTCGGGGTCTATCTGGTGTCGGACGGGACCAACAAGCCCTACCGATGCAAGATACGCGCTCCGGGATTTGCCCACTTGCAGGCGCTGGATGCCATGACACGGGGGTACATGCTGGCGGATGTCGTCGCCGTTATGGGAACGCTCGACATCGTGTTCGGCGAGATTGACCGATGAATGAAAACGGAAAAATTTGCGGCCAGCCCGAAACGTTCGCGTTCTCGGACGAGTACCTGGACCGGGTCGATGCCGTCGTTGCCCGCTATCCGGACGATCGGCGCGCCAGCGCGTTGATGCCCTTGCTCAGCCTGGCGCAGGAGCAAAACGCGGGTTGGTTGCCCAAGGCCGCCATGGACCACGTCGCCGACATGCTCGATATCCCGCATATCCGAGCTTACGAAGTCGCGACGTTTTACACCATGTATAATCTGGAACCGATGGGACGGCATCACGTCCAGGTGTGCACCAATATTTCCTGCTGGCTGCGGGGATCCGACGAAGTCCTCGATGCCTGCCGGAAATTCCTGGGGGTCGGCGTCGGGCGGACGACGGAAGACGGCGCCTTTACCCTGACCGAAGTCGAGTGCCTCGGCGCGTGCGTCAACGCACCGGTCGTTCAGATCGGCAAGGACTATTTCGAGGATTTGGACGGAGAATCGGTCGTTCGTATTCTCGAGGCGTTTAAAGCCGGAGAAACGCCGAAGCCGGGTCCCCAGAACGGCCGCAAAGGCTGCGAGCCGTCTTCGGGATTGACTTCTTTGACCTTCGACGATGCCGGAGAAGCCGTTCAAAAAGATGCGGGAGGCGCCTGAGATGCTGCGCGACAAGGATCGCATCTTCAAGAATCTTTACGGACTCCAGGACGTCGGGATCGACGGCGCGCGATCGCGCGGCGATTGGCGGGGAACGGCCGAACTGATGGCCAAGGGTCGCAGTTGGATCATCGACGAGGTCAAGTCGTCGGGATTGCGGGGCCGGGGTGGCGCCGGGTTCAGCACCGGCATGAAATGGTCGTTCATGCCCAAGGAAGCCGGCGATCGTCCGCACTATCTCGTGGTGAACGCGGACGAGGGCGAACCCGGAACCTGCAAGGACCGGGAAATCCTGCGCAACGAACCCCACAAATTGCTCGAAGGCATCGCGCTCGCGAGTTATGCCGTCGGTGCGCATACGGCGTACGTCTATATCCGCGGTGAATTCATCCGCGAAGGCGAAGCGTTCCAGGCGGCGATCGACGAAGCCTACGCCGCAGGTCTGTTGGGGCCGGATGCCTGCGGAAAAGGCTGGGCGATGGACGTCTACGTCCACATGGGCGCGGGCGCCTATATTTGCGGCGAGGAAAGCGCGCTGATCGAAAGCCTGGAAGGCAAGAAGGGGCAGCCCCGCCTCAAGCCGCCGTTCCCGGCGAATGTCGGCCTTTTCGGTTGCCCGACGACCGTGAACAACGTCGAATCGATTGCGAGCGTTCCAGACATCCTTCGTCGCGGCGCGACTTGGTTCGCGGGACTGGGGCGTCCGAAAAACACCGGAACCAAGCTGTTTTGCATATCCGGACACGTCAACACGCCCTGTACGGTCGAGGAAGAGATGGGGGTCTCGATGCGGGAACTCATCGACAACCATGCCGGCGGCGTTCGTGGCGGATGGGACAACCTGCTGGCCGTCATTCCTGGCGGTTCGTCGGTTCCCGTGATTCCGAAGTCGGTCTGCGACACGGTCCGGATGGACTTCGACGCCTTGCAGGAGGTCAAATCCGGGCTCGGAACCGCGGCCGTGATCGTGATGGACAAATCCACCGACATCGTGCGGGCGATTACCCGGCTTTCGCGTTTCTACAAGCATGAAAGCTGCGGCCAGTGCACGCCGTGCCGAGAAGGCACGGGATGGCTGTGGCGGATGATGGAACGGATGTGCGTCGGGAACATCACCGTTGCCGAGATCGATCTTCTCGAGGAAGTGACCCGTCAGATCGAAGGCCACACCATCTGCGCGCTCGGCGACGCCGCGGCATGGCCGATCCAGGGCTTGATCCGGCATTTCCGCCCGGTGTTGGAGGAGCGCATTCAAATCTACCAGAACGGCCAGACCCAAAAAGTGGCTTGAGGAAACGAGATGCCGAAGCTGACGATTGACGGCCGTGAAGTCGAGGTCGAAGCCGGTCTGACAATACTTCAGGCCTGCGAAAAAATCGGAATCGAAATTCCGCGTTTCTGCTATCACGAACGGCTCTCGATTGCCGGCAACTGCCGCATGTGCCTCGTCGAACTGGAACGCTCGCCCAAACCGGTGGCCAGTTGCGCGATGCCGGTTGCAAACGGCATGGTGGTTCGCACCGCGTCGGAGAAGGTGATCAAGGCGCGCAAGGGCGTGATGGAATTCCTGCTCATCAATCATCCCCTTGACTGCCCGATCTGTGACCAGGGCGGCGAATGCGACCTTCAGGACCAGGCCCTGTTCTTCGGGGCCGACCGCAGCCGCTATCGGGAAATGCGCCGGGCGGTCAAGGACAAGTACATGGGGCCCCTGATCGGAACCGAGATGACGCGGTGTATCCATTGCACCCGCTGCATCCGGTTCGTGACCGAAGTCGCCGGCGTTCCGGAACTCGGCGCCACGGGGCGCGGCGAGAACATGGAAGTCACCACCTATGTCGAGAAGGCCGTGGCGTCCGAACTGTCCGGTAACGTGATCGATCTCTGTCCGGTCGGTGCCCTGACGTCGGCACCCTATGCCTATTCGGCGCGGCCGTGGGAGTTGAGCAAAACGGAATCGATCGACGTCATGGATGCGGTCGGAAGCAACATCCGCATCGACGTTCGAGGGCGCGAGGTCAAACGAATCATTCCCCGCGTCAATGAAGATGTGAACGAGGAGTGGATTTCCGATAAAACCCGGTTCGCCTGCGACGGCCTTAAGCGGCAACGTATCGACCGGCCCTACCTTCGCCGGAACGGGCGCCTGCAACCCGCGACCTGGAGCGAGGCCTTCACCGCAATCGCGGAGAAACTGCAGGGCCTGAAGGGCGATCAGATTGCGGCGATTGCCGGCGATCTCGCCGATTGTGAATCGATGGCCGCGCTCAAGGACCTGATGACCGCGCTCGGGTCGGCGAACCTCGATTGCCGGCAGGACGGCGCCAAACTCAATCCGTCGGTGCGCGCCGGCTACCTGTTCAACAGCACGATCGCCGGAATCGAAAAGGCCGACGCCTGCCTGTTGATCGGAACCAATCCCCGAATCGAGGCCCCCGTCCTGAACGCGCGGATCCGCAAGCAGTGGGTCCGGAGCGGTCTGCCGATCGGCGTCGTCGGTCCCGCCGTGGAACTGACCTATCCGTACGAACACATCGCGGACGATCCGACCATCTTGAAACGGATGGCCCTGGGACGGCACGATTTCGCCAAGGTCTTGAAGGCGGCCAAGACGCCGATGCTGATTCTCGGCCAGGCCGCGTTACGGCGGCCCGATGGCGCCGCGATCCTGGCCCTGGCCCGTAAGCTCGCGGAAAGCCGGGGAATGATCGACGAGAAATCCGGTTGGAACGGCTTCAACGTCCTGCACACCGCGGCGGCGCGTGTCGGCGGACTCGACCTGGGATTCGTTCCCGGCAAGAAGGGGCGGGATACGGACGGCATTCTGGATTCGGCGGCCAAGGGGCGGATCAAAGTGGTCTACCTGCTGGGCGCCGACGAATTCGATATGGACCGTCTTGGTCGAACATTCGTGATCTACCAGGGACACCACGGCGATGCGGGCGCCCATCGCGCAGACGTCGTCCTACCCGGAGCCGCGTATACGGAAAAGAACGCAACGTACGTCAATACCGAGGGACGCCCGCAACGGACCCAGCGGGCGGTCGCGCCGGTCGGGGATGCGCGCGAAGACTGGAAAGTCATTCGGGCTCTGTCCGAAGTCCTCGGCCAGGGACTGCCTTACGATTCCTTGCCGCAGCTCAGACAGCGCATGGTGGAGGTGAATCCGATCTTCGAAGCCGTAGGCGAGATCAGTCCGGCACCGTGGACCGATTTCGGCGCCGAGGGCGATATCGGTTCCGAACCGTTCGTGCCGTCGATGGCCAATTTCTATATGACCGATCCGATCTCGCGCGCCTCGGAAACCATGGCGAAGTGCACCGAGACGTTCGCCACGACGACGATCCAAAAGAGGACCGGGACCGATGCCTGAAATCTTCGAACCCTATCTCTGGCACGGGGAATTCCTGGACGGGTACGTCTGGCCGACGGTTTGGATCGTCATCCAGATCATGATCGTCGTCGGGTTCGTCATGACGGCCGTTCCCTACCTGACTTTGGCAGAACGCAAGGTCATCGGCGCCATGCAGATCCGGCGGGGTCCGAACGTGGTCGGTCCCTTCGGCCTGTTCCAGCCCATCGCCGACGGTCTCAAGTTGTTCACCAAGGAAATGATCTTTCCGACCCGGGCGAACATCGGCGTCTTTCTGATGGCGCCGTGTCTGACGTTCATCCTGGCGTTGATCGGTTGGGCGGTGATTCCGTTCAACGAGGGTTGGGTGATCGCCGATATCAACGTCGGCATCCTGTACCTGTTTGCGATCTCGTCTCTCGGCGTCTACGGCATATTGATGGGCGGTTGGGCCGGCAATTCGAAGTACAGCTTCCTGGGCGGGTTGCGGTCGGCGGCGCAGATGGTGTCGTACGAAGTGTCCATGGGATTCATCATCATCACGGTCCTGCTGTGCGTGGGATCGTTGAACCTGAGCGACATCGTCCGGGCTCAGAAGGATGTGTGGTTCGTCGTGCCGTTGTTTCCGATGGCCGCCATCTTCTTCGTGTCGACGCTGGCGGAAACCAACCGCCATCCCTTCGACCTGCCCGAAGCCGAGGCGGAACTCGTTGCCGGCTACAACGTCGAGTATTCGGGCATGGCGTTCGCGCTGTTCTTCCTGGGCGAATACGCGAACATGATCCTGATGTCGGGCATGACGTCGATCCTGTTTCTCGGCGGGTGGCTGCCGCCGGTGGATATCGCGCCGTTCAATTGGATTCCCGGTCCGATCTGGCTGGGGCTCAAGGTCGCGGCGTGCCTGTTCGTTTTTATCTGGGTCCGCGCGGCCTTTCCGCGGTACCGCTACGACCAGTTGATGCGACTGGGCTGGAAGGTCTTCCTGCCGATGTCGCTCGCGGCCGTGGTGATCGTGTCCGGCGTCCTGGTGGCGTTCGACATGGCGCCGGTGATTCGGTAGGAAAGGCGAGGATTGGAATTCATGGGCGTACTCGACCGCACCGCACGCACCGTTTTCTGGACCGAACTTCTCGGCGGATTGTCGCTGACTTTTCGCTACATGTTCCGGCAGAAGGTCACGCTGAACTATCCCTACGAGAAGAGTCCCGCCAGCCCGCGTTTCCGGGGGGAACATCTGCTTCGGCGCTATCCCAACGGCGAGGAACGTTGCATCGCCTGCAAGCTCTGCGAAGCCGCATGTCCCGCCTTGGCGATCACCATAGAGGCCGCGCCGCGCACCGACGGCAGCCGCCGGACGACCCGCTACGACATCGATATGACCAAGTGCATCTATTGCGGTCTGTGTCAGGAAGCCTGTCCGGTCGATGCCATCGTCGAGGGACCCAATGTGGAATTCGCGACCGAGACGCACGAGGAACTGTTGTACGACAAGGAAAAGCTGCTCGCCAATGGCGACCGCTGGGAAACCGAAGTCGCCGAGCGACTGCGCATCGACGCGCCGTACCGATGAACAAGAGGATGGGGGGTCACGTGTCGACGCCGAAGTTGCCGCCAATGGGCTTGATACCTGGAACGCATGGGGGGTCCCATGATCGTTGAGGCGCTCGCGTTCTATCTTTTCGCGGCCGTGGCCGTCGTTTCGGCGGTTCTGGTCATTTCGTCGCGGAACCCCGTGCATTCGGTGCTCTTCCTGATCCTGACGTTCTTCAACGCGGCCGCGTTGTTCGTCCTCATGGGGGCGGAATTCCTGGCGATGATCCTGGTGGTCGTCTACGTCGGCGCCGTGGCCGTGCTTTTCATGTTCGTCGTCATGATGCTGGACATCAATTTCGTCGAACTCCGGCAGGGGTTCATGAAATACCTGCCGTTGGGCGCCGCGGTCGGCGTCGTGCTCCTGGTGGAGTTGATCGTGGTGCTGGGCGGCTGGTCCCTGGTGCCCGGGGAGACCGTTGCGGCTGCCGCGGCGCCGGCGCCGGAAGCGATGAGCAATACCCAGGCACTCGGCCACATTCTCTATACGCGTTACGCCTACCTGTTCCAGGCGGCGGGTCTCGTTCTGCTGGTTGCCATGATCGGCGCGATCGTCTTGACCCATCGCCAACGCGAAGGCGTTCGCAAGCAGCGGATCGGCGACCAGTTGCGCGTTCGGGCCGAGGAACGGATCGAAATTCGCAAGGTTCCGACGGGGAAGGGGATCTGATGCTCGAAATCGGCGTGGGGCACTACGTGACCGTTAGCGCGATTCTCTTCGTGCTGGGTGTCTTCGGTATCTTCCTGAACCGCAAGAACGTCATCACCATTCTGATGTCTCTCGAACTCATGCTGCTGTCGGTCAACATCAACCTCGTCGCGTTTTCGACCGCCATGAACGATCTGGTGGGGCAGGTGTTCGCCATGTTCATCCTGACCGTCGCCGCGGCCGAGGTCGCCATCGGCTTGGCGATCCTGGTCGTCTATTTCCGTAACCGCGCCACCATAGCGGTCGAAGACATTCACATGATGAAGGGCTGAGGGGATGAGTGCAGCCGCCGTTTTCCTTCCGCTGCTGGCCGCGATCATCGCTGGCGTCCTGGCGTTGGTCCGGGGCAGGGACAAGGCGCGACAAGCGCGGATCGATCGGTTTTCGCAATTGGTCACCTGCGGTGCGATGCTTCTCAGCGCTCTGTTCGGGGTGCTGACGTTCACCAATGTCGTCGGACTCGGTGTCGAAGAGACGGTGACGCTGTTTACCTGGATCGATTCCGGATCGCTGGAATTCTCGTGGGCGATCCGGCTCGACACCTTGTCGGCGGTGATGCTCGCGACCGTGACCGTGATTTCGGCGATGATACACATCTATTCGATCGGGTATATGCATCACGATCCGTCGAAGCCCCGGTTCATGGCCTACCTGAGCCTGTTTACCTTCTTCATGCTGATGCTGGTGACGGCTGACAACCTGGTCCAGATGTTCTTCGGTTGGGAGGGCGTGGGCCTGTGCTCCTACCTGCTGATCGGTTTCTGGTACGATAGGCCGTCCGCGAACAACGCGGCGATCAAGGCGTTCGTCGTTAACCGGATCGGCGATTTCGGCTTCATCCTGGGCATTTTCGCGGTCTACGTCCTGTTCGATTCGATCCAGTTCGAAACCATCTTCGCGGCGGCCGAAGGCAAGGCCGACTCAACCCTGAGCGTCTTCGGCGGCGACTATCACGCGATGACGGTGATCGCGCTGCTGCTGTTCGTCGGGGCGATGGGCAAGTCGGCTCAATTGGGGCTGCATGTTTGGCTGCCGGACGCCATGGAAGGCCCGACCCCGGTTTCCGCACTGATCCACGCCGCGACCATGGTCACGGCCGGCGTGTTTATGGTTGCCCGGATGTCCCCGATTTTCGAACTGTCCGAAACCGCGCTGACCGTGGTGACCCTCGTCGGTGGTTCGACCGCGATTTTCGCGGCGACGGTCGGGTGCGTGCAAAACGACATCAAGCGGGTCATCGCCTATTCCACGTGTTCCCAACTCGGCTACATGTTTTTCGCCTGCGGCGTTTCGGCGTATTCGGCCGGTATCTTCCACTTGATGACCCATGCCTTCTTCAAATCGCTTTTGTTCCTTGGGGCGGGGGCGGTCATTCACGCTGTTTCCGACGAGCAGGACATGCGCAAGATGGGCGGGCTCGCGCGCATGATCCCGGCGACGTACGCGTTGATGTGGATCGGATCGTTGGCTTTGGGCGGGGTGTTCCCGTTCGCGGGATATTATTCGAAGGACGTTATCCTGGAAGCCGCCTACGCGGCCCATACCGGGATCGGCGAATACGCCTTCTGGATGGGGATCGCGGCGGCTTTCCTGACGGCGTTCTATTCGTGGCGGTTGCTGTTCATGACCTTCCACGGCAAGCCGCGGATGGACGACCATACGCTGGCTCATGTCCACGAATCGCCGCGTGTTATGATCTGGCCGCTCGTCGTTCTCGCGGCCGGGGCCTGTTTCGCCGGCTACTTCGGCTATGCGTCATTCGTTGGCGGCGGTGCGGCCGAGTTCTGGGGCAACGCGATCTTCGTTGCCGAGGGGCACGAGGCGCTTGAAGCAGCGCACCATGTTCCCGAATGGGTGAAGTTGCTGCCGCTGGTCGTTGCCGCGGCGGGTATCGCACTGGCTTTCCTGTTCTATATCGCGGCGCCGGGGATCCCGGGGACGATAGCCGGGATGATGCGGCCGATTCATCTGTTCCTGCTCAACAAATGGTATTTTGACGAACTCTATGACGTGATCTTCGTCCGCCCTGCGATGGCCCTGGGCCGGATACTCTGGAAGGGCGGTGACGGGGCGATCATCGATCGCCTGGGACCGGACGGGATCGCGGGGCAGACGGTGGCCTTGGCCCGCTGGTTCGCGGCGCGGCAGACCGGCTACGTTTATCACTACGCCTTCGCCATGTTGTCGGGCGTCGTGATTCTGTTTTCCTGGTATCTCTTCCAACAGGTGGGCTGAGGCAGCGATGAGTTATCTTCCGATCCTTTCGCTGGTCACGTTTCTCCCCCTGCTGGGGGCGCTGCTGATCCTTACCATCCGGGGGGACGCCGATATCGTGCAGCGGAACGCCCGCAGCGTCGCGTTGTGGACCTCGGCCATCAATTTCCTGTTGTCGCTGTTCCTGTGGTTCCAGTTCGATCCATCGACGGCGGCTTTCCAGTTCGTCGAGAAAAAAGCCTGGATCGCGCCTCTGGGGCTCGAATATCACATGGGCGTCGATGGCATTTCGATGCTGTTCGTGCTGTTGTCGACGCTGTTGACGCCGATTTGCGTGCTGGCCAGTTGGGACACGATCAAGGATCGGGTCAAGGAATACATGATCTCGTTCCTGGTCATGGAAACCATGATGGTCGGTATGTTTTCTGCTCTCGACATCGTGCTGTTCTACATCTTCTTCGAAGGCGTCCTGATCCCGATGTTCCTGATCATCGGTGTCTGGGGTGGGCCGCGCCGGGTCTACGCGGCATTCAAGTTCTTCCTGTACACCCTGGTCGGATCGGTCCTGATGCTGCTGGCGATTCTCGCCATGTACTATTCGGCGGGAACCACCGATATTCCGACCCTGCTGGCCCACGACTTCCCGGTCGGCATGCAGAAATGGCTGTGGCTGGCTTTCTTCGCGTCGTTTGCGGTCAAGGTGCCGATGTGGCCGGTTCATACTTGGCTTCCCGACGCCCACGTGGAGGCGCCGACGGCGGGATCGGTGATTCTGGCAGGTGTGCTTCTGAAGTTCGGCGCCTACGGGTTCCTGCGGTTTTCGGTGCCGATGCTGCCGGACGCGACGGTCTACTTCACGCCGCTGATCTACACACTCAGCGTGATTGCCGTGATCTATACCTCCCTGGTCGCCCTGGCCCAGGAGGACATGAAGAAACTGATCGCCTATTCGTCGGTCGCGCATATGGGATTCGTCACCGTGGGCACGTTCACGCTGACGGTGCATGGGATCGAGGGGGCGATCTATCAGGCGCTGAGCCACGGCGTCGTTTCAGCCGCCCTGTTCCTGATCGTCGGCGTGGTCTATGACCGACTGCATTCGCGCGAGATCGACACCTACGGTGGCCTCGTGCACCGCATGCCATTCTACGCGGCGGCCTTCATGCTGTTCATGCTGGCTTCGGTCGGTCTGCCGGGTACCGGCGGGTTCGTCGGAGAGTTCCTGATTCTGATCGGAGCCTTCGAGGCCAACTCGTGGGTCGCTGCCTTGATCGCGACCGGGCTGATTCTGGGCGCTGCCTACATGTTGTATCTCTACCGCAGGGTGATCTTCGGCAAACTGACCAAGGCAAACCTGAAGGACATCCTGGACCTGAGCCCCCGCGAGGTGGTTGTTTTCTCGCCGCTCGCGCTGCTGGTCATCTGGATGGGCATCTATCCGATGCCCTTCCTCGACATCATGCACGAATCCGTGACCAAACTGGTCAATGACTTTGAACTGGCTCGAGCGGCGTCCGAAGGACTGTCGCTCGCGGTTCGCTGACGGGAGGAGAAGTCGGCCCATGCCGATGGCGGACGTTCCCAATATCGTTCCGGCGCTGCCCGAGGTCTTCCTCGCCTGCGTGGCAATGGTTTTGCTCATGCTGGGCGTTTTTCAGCGTGCCGTTTCGCCCGTTCAACACGCGCAGACCATGAGACTGATCTCCTGGTTGTCGATCATCGCCCTGGCGTTGACGATCCTGCTCGCCAGTTCCGTCACGGTGGGGCGGATCTCGGCGTTCGGCGGCATGTTCGTGAACGATCCATTCGCGCTTTTCTTCAAGGTGCTGGCGATCGGGGCATCGGCATTCGCGTTGCTGATTTCTATGGGATACTTGGAACGCCAGCGAATCGCCCGCTTCGAGTACGGCATACTGGTTCTGTTCGCCACCGTCGGCATGATGATGATGGTGTCGGCGAACGACCTGATTTCGATGTATGTCGGACTGGAACTGCAAAGTTTGGCGCTTTACGTGGTGGCGGCGTTCCAACGCGACGACGCCCGTTCGACGGAAGCCGGGCTCAAGTACTTCGTTCTCGGCGCCCTGGCGTCGGGCATGCTGCTGTACGGCAGTTCCCTGATTTACGGCTTCGCCGGAACCACCAGTTTCGAAGTCCTGGCCGAAGTTTTCGCGGCTGCGGATGGGGCGCCGTCCCTCGGCATCGTTTTCGGACTCGTGTTCGTATTGGCCGGGTTGGCCTTCAAGGTTTCTGCGGTCCCGTTCCATATGTGGACGCCGGACGTCTACGAAGGCGCGCCGACGCCGGTCACGGCCTTTTTCTCCATCGCGCCCAAGATCGCGGCTTTCGGCATGATGTTGCGGGTTCTGGTCGGGCCTTTCGGGGACTTGGTCGATCAGTGGCAGCAGATCATCTGGGTCGTTTCGGTTCTGTCGATGCTGTTGGGTGCCTTCGCCGCCATCAACCAGGACAACATCAAGCGGCTTATGGCTTATAGCTCCATCGGCCATGTCGGTTACGCCCTGGTCGGATTGACCGCCGGTAATGCCGCTGGCGTGCAGAGCGTTCTGGTCTACATGGCGATTTATGTCGTCATGAACCTCGGCGCATTCGCCTGCATCCTGTGCATGAAGCGCGCCGATCGCATGGTCGAACGGATCGACGATCTTGCCGGAGCTTCGAAATCCCATCCCATGATGGCGGCGGCGCTGTCGGTGTTCATGTTCTCGATGGCCGGAATTCCGCCGCTCGCAGGATTTTTCGGAAAGCTTTACGTGTTCAAGGCGGCGATTGATGGCGGTTTTTATTGGCTGGCAGTGATCGGCGTGGTGTCCAGCGTCGTTGCCGCTTTCTACTATCTGCGGATCGTCAAGGTGATGTACTTCGATAAGCTTTCCGATCCTCTCGATCGTGCCCGCGAATCCGCGCTTAACGTCGTGATGATGTTGACCGGACTGGCTGTCCTGCTTTTCTGTCTCTATCCGTCTCCGTTGCTCAGCGGGGCTCAGGCTGCGGTCGCGGCGATCTTCGGCGGATGAGAGAAGGCGGTGGCCGGCCGTTGCCGGACGGGTGGCGGCTGATTTTTCGCGATGTCGTCGACAGCACGAACGATGCGGCCATGGCCCTGGCCCGTGAAGGCGCGTGCGAAGGCACGGTGGTGTGGGCGCGGCGGCAGACCCGGGGGCGGGGGCGCCAGGGCCGTTCCTGGGTTTCGGATGCCGGCAACCTCTATTGTTCGACGATTGTTCGGCCGATCTGTATCCCGGCCGTGGCCGCGACCATCGGGTTTGTCGCGGCGCTTGCCGCCGCCGAGACCGTGGCGGCGCTTCCGATTCGGGGCGACGTGCGCATCAAATGGCCGAACGACATCCTGATCGACGGTGCCAAGGTCGCCGGTATCCTGATCGAAGCGGACATGGATGCATCGGGAACGGTCATCGCGATGGTCATCGGCATCGGCATCAACGTCGCCAATGCGCCGCGATCCGCCGAGACCCGCTACCCCGCGACTAGCCTGGATCAAGTTGCGAAAGAACCGGGAGTCGACCCGGAAACCGTTCTCGGGCATCTTTGCGCGGCGCTCGATGAACGGATGGCGCTTTGGCGGCGAGATGGGTTCGGGCCGGTGCGCGACCGCTGGCTGGCGATGGCCTTCCGTTTGGGAGAAACCATCACCGTCGGAACCGACGGCGGAGTCCTTCGTGGCCGGTTCGAGGGATTGGCCGATGACGGCGCCTTGATGCTTCGTGACGGGAATGACTTGAAGCGCATATCCGCCGGAGATGTCCTGCTTCCGGAACGTGGGTGAAAGGAAAGAATCAGCGATGCTCCTTGCGATCGATGCCGGCAATACGAACATCGTCTTCGCCATCTTCGATGACGACGGAGAGATGCGGGGAAAATGGCGGGTATCCACCAACGTCAACCGGACGGCCGATGAACTGGGCGTCTGGTTGATGCAGTTGATGGCGCTGCGCGGGTTGGACCGAAGCGGCGTCAAGGGGGCGATCATCGCGACGGTGGTTCCGGATACACTGTTCGCACTGAAAACATTATGCCGGCAGTATTTCGATTCCGATCCCCTGGTGGTCGGCGAACCGAATGTTTCTCTGGTCGTCGAAAACCTCACCGAACGGCCCGAAGAAGTCGGCGCGGATCGATTGGTCAATGCCATTGCCGCCCATGAACGCTATACCGGTCCGCTGATCGTGGTCGACTTCGGAACAGCGACCACCTTCGACGTCGTGGACGGCCGGGGACACTACTACGGCGGCGTCATCGCGCCGGGTATCAACCTGTCTCTGGAAGCCCTGCACATGGCCGCTGCCCGCTTGCCGCGCGTCGCCATTCGGCGGCCGGACAAGGTCATCGGTTCGAGCACGGTGACGGCGATGCAGTCGGGGATCTACTGGGGCTATATTTCGATGATCGAGGGGATGGTTACCCGGGTCCGCGCGGAGTTCGGGGAAGCGATGCTGGTCGTTGCCACCGGCGGTCTGGCTCCCCTGTTCGCGCAATCGACGGATGTCATCGATCACGTCGATTCGGACCTGACGTTGCGCGGCCTCCTTCTCATTCACAAGCATAATTCAAGGGTATGACTGGAAAAAAAGACGTGGATATCGTGTTCGTGCCGCTGGGTGGCACGGGTGAAATCGGAATGAATTTGAATCTTTACGGTCTCGGCCGGGAGGACGATCGGGACTGGTTGATGATCGACATGGGAATTACTTTCGGGGACGGAAGTCTTCCGGGGGTAGACGTGATCATGCCGGATCCGGCCTTCATCGAGGAACGCCGCGACCGATTGCATGGACTGGTCCTGACCCATGCGCACGAAGATCACCTTGGGGCCGTTCCTTATCTTTGGGAGCGGCTGCGTTGTCCCGTGTATGCGTCACCGTTTACGGCGTCGGTTCTTCGCCGCAAGCTGGAAGACGCAAAACTCGCTGGGCAGGTGCCTTTGCACATCGTGCCCCTGAAGGGGCATTTCAACGTCGGGCCCTTCGACCTCGAAATGGTGACCCTGACTCACTCGATTCCGGAACCGAACGCCGTGGCTCTTCACGGCCCCAACGGAATCATCCTGCATACCGGCGACTGGAAGCTCGATCCGCATCCCGTGGTCGGAGAAACCGCCGACACCGATATTCTCAAGACTTACGGCGATGCCGGGGTCGCGGCCCTGGTCTGCGATTCGACCAATGTTTTCGTGGACGGCCCGCCGGGTTCCGAATCCGAACTCCGCGACAGTCTTTCCGAACTGATCGGCCGCTTCGATGGGCGCGTCGCCGTGACCTGTTTCGCCAGCAATGTGGCGCGCCTGGAGACCATCGCCCGGGCCGCCGATGCCCAGGGCCGTAGTATTGTCGCGGCGGGACGGGCGATCCATCGCATTTCGGAAGCGGCGCGGGAAAACGGCTATTTGTTGGACGTACCGCCGTTTCTCGACGAGGACGCCTTCGAAAAACTGCCGAGGGACAAGACGCTGATCCTGTGTACCGGCAGCCAGGGGGAACCGCGGGCGGCGTTATCGCGCATCGCCCATCGTGCCCATCCCCGCGTGATGCTCGACGAAGGGGACGTGGTGATCTTTTCGTCAAAGGTCATCCCGGGCAATGAACGATCGATCGCCCGATTGCAAAATGCCCTGGTCAAGCTGGGGGTGAGAATCATCGGAGAAAAGGACGAATTCGTTCATGTCTCCGGCCATCCGGGCCGCCAGGAAATGGAAACCATGTATAAGCTGGTCCGACCACGGGTCAGCGTTCCGGTCCATGGCGAACTGCGGCACCTGACCGAGCACGCGGAACTCGCCAAGCTATGCGGGGTCGAGGAGATCGTCGTTGCTGAAAACGGCTCGGTGATCCGGCTGGAACCGGGAGCGGCGGGGATTATCGACGAAGTTTCGGTCGGTCGGCTGGTTCTGGAAGGCAACCGGGTCGTACGGATGGACGGCGAACTGGTGCGAGGGCGAAGCAAGGCCGTCTTCAACGGTTCCGCCGTGGTGACCGTCGTCGTCGATGGTTGGGGGGCGATCGTGGCGGAGCCGCAGATCGCGGCGGTTGGCCTGGTCGAGGGGGAAGCCGACGAAGTTCACGTCGCGGCCATCGATGCTGTGTGGAAAGCCGTCGAAGGGTTGTCCAAACCGATAAAGCGGGACGACGCCGCCGTGCGCGAGGCGGTGAGAATTGCGGTTCGCCGGGTCTTCCGGGATCGGCTCGGGAAAAAGCCGGCGGTGGACGTTCACTTCGTCCGGGTTTGAGAAAAGGAAGGATTTCGGGCCATGTCATGGTACTGCGACGTTGCGCCGGGCCATCCGCTGCATGGGCCGTACCATGACGACGAATACGGGTTTCCGCGATCCGAAGAATCAGTCCTGTTTGAACGCTTGAGCCTGGAAATCATGCAGGCGGGGCTGTCGTGGGAACTCGTACTGCGCAAGCGAGCGGCCCTGCAACGGGCCTTCGACGGGTTTGATGTCGATAAGGTCGCGGCCTACGGTGACGCCGAGGTCGACCGCCTTTTGAACGATGCCGCCATCATCCGCAATCGGCGAAAGATCGAGGCGATTATCGAGAATGCCCGCCGGTTAATCGACATGCGCCACAGCCATGGCGGATTCGCAACCTGGGTCGCGGCGCACCACCCGCGCGCCAAGTCGGAATGGGTAAAGCTGTTCAAGAAGGCGTTGAGGTTTACCGGCGGCGAGGTCACCGGGGAATTTCTGCTGAGCCTGGGTTACCTGCCGGGGGCGCATCGGCGGGACTGTCCGGTCTTTGACCGAGTCGCCAAATACAACCCGCCCTGGATGTCGGCGGATCCTAAAATCTATCGGGAATAAAAAAACTCCTCCGAAATCGGAGGCAAAAAAAAGCGGCAAGACCTCGGGGTCTTGCCTGCGGAATTAGTTAACCTATGGTTTGTAACGGTAAACGGTTATTCCGATTGCCTTCGTTTATTTTTCCTCCCAAAACCCAGGCCGTTACCCTAATAGGGCACTGTCCCTGAAGGACAGGGAGGCATTTTGACGATTGTGTGACCAAGCATCAACCTTTTTTTTGATAATTGTTGAGATGATGTATCGCGATAGCGAATCGGTCTCAACAAGGGCTGAAAACCTTGTTCACCCAGGACGGCCTGTGTTGGATTTAAAGACGATACCCACGTATGATTCTCGTTCAGGTGCGCAGGATCGTTCTTCTTCGATCGGCTTGCAATATGCCGAAGGGAAGCTAACATGCACTTATTCCTTGTCGCTTTTTCTCTGCTTTTCGTTTGGATCATTCCCGCATTCGCCGAAGATTCGGTCACCGTTTCCGAGCGAGATTGCCACCGTCTGATCCGGCACCAGCCGCGCGCCGATGTGGCCCACACGCCCGGAGTCGATGTTCGGGGGCGGCCCGTTGTTCCGGCGGACCTCGGCGGCGGTTCGCCGATTCGATTGCCCGAGGTGATCACCATCGATATCGGTTTCGAACTGGATGAGAAGTATGGATTGGGGGGCGGTGGCAAATACAGCGGTTCCTCGAAGATCGGAAGCGTGACGGTCCGCAACGGCGATGTCTTCTATGACGGCCACCGATTGGACGATGCGGATCAGGCCGCTGTCGCGACGGCGTGCCGGGACGCTTACGGCAAGCCCTGAATCATCGGCTCTTTCGGTCCGCCGCCATTGATGTCAAGACGGCCATCGCATAAAGTCACCCGCCGAAAGCGCCGCGGGCGCATCGCTATAAAAGGGTGAGGGTCTCAATGCGTTTGTCCACCTATTTCATGCCGACCTTGAAGGAAACGCCCGCAGAGGCCCAGATCGCCTCGCACCGGATGATGTTGCGGGCGGGCATGATCCGCCAGATGAGCGCTGGCATTTACGCTTGGTTGCCCCTTGGGTTGCGAGTCCTCAAAAAGGTCGAAGCCATTGTCCGCGAGGAACAGGACCGCGCCGGGTGCCAAGAGTTCCTGATGCCGACGATCCAGTCCGCCGACCTGTGGCGCGAAAGCGGCCGTTACGACGCCTATGGTCCGGAAATGCTGCGGATCGTCGACCGCCACGAACGCGAAATGCTGTTCGGACCGACTAACGAGGAAATGATCACCGCGATTTTCCGGGACGAAGTGCGCAGCTATCGGGATCTGCCGAAGCTGCTGTATCACATCCAGTGGAAATTCCGCGACGAGATCCGTCCCCGGTTTGGCCTGATGCGTGGCCGCGAATTCCTGATGAAGGACAGCTACTCCTTCGATGTCGATTTCGACGGCGCGCGGAAATCCTACAACAAGATGTTCGTGGCCTACTTGCGGACGTTCGCCCGCCTGGGATTGCGCGCGATCCCCATGAAAGCGGAGAGCGGACCCATCGGCGGCGACATGAGCCACGAGTTCCTCGTGTTGGCCGACACCGGCGAATCCGCCGTCTTCTGCCACAAGGATCTGCTGGAAATGCCGATTCCGGGCGACGACGTCGATTACGGCGGCGACCTTCAGCCGATCGTCGACCAATGGACGTCGGTCTACGCCGCGACGGACGAGAAACACGACCCTGCAATGGAGACGGAACTCGGCGATGCGCTTGTCGCGGCCCGCGGCATCGAGGTCGGCCACATCTTCTATTTCGGCACCAAGTATTCCAAGCCGATGAACGCGATCGTCGCCGGCCCCGACGGCAAGGACATTCCGGTCGAAATGGGATCCTACGGCATCGGTGTTTCTCGTCTCGTCGCGGGCATCATCGAGGCTTCTCACGATGATGCCGGGATCATCTGGCCGGATTCCGTTGCGCCGTTCCGGGTCGGAATCATCAATCTCAAGGCCGACGATGCGAATTGCGCATCGATGTGCGATACGTTCTATGGCAATTTGCGCAACGCTGGCGTCGAGGTTCTCTACGATGACCGCGATGCGCGCGCCGGAGTCAAATTCGCCGACATGGACCTGATCGGCTTGCCCTGGCAATTGGTCGTCGGACCCAGGGGGCTGAAGAACGGCCTGGTGGAAATCAAGAACCGCGCGACCGGAGCGCGTTCGGAGGTCACGCTCGAATCCGCCATGTCGAACCTCGTGGGGTAGGAATGCCGCCATGCTCGTCGTGGCCGGGATCTTGCGAGGACTGCGCGCCACGACGCACTGGCACGCGATCTGCTTGCTCCCCAAATATGGGGCGGATCCGGTTTGGTCGCGGGTAGTCGTCAACGGTGAGGCGATTACATCTGCCGACATTCCGGCGGACATCGACATGGCCTTGGGACAGGCCGCCTTCGAAGCGGGCGAATTTGACATGGCGCCGGGAGACCGCGTCGAACGGGCCGGGATCGGGCTCAATCGACCCTGAGGGGGAAGGGAACTGGCATTGTTTTCCGCATTTGAATGGATGATGGCCGCCCGTTATCTGCGCGCCCGGCGGCAGGAAGGGTTCATTTCCGTCATCGCTTGGTTCTCCTTGATGGGAATTGCGCTCGGCGTGGCGACGTTGATCATCGTGATGTCGGTCATGAACGGGTTCCGCCAGGAATTGATGTCGCGAATCCTTGGTTTGAACGGCCACCTTCATATTTATGCAAGCGGTCCGTCGATCACGGATTTCGACGGTCTCGCCGCAAAGGTCCGCGGCGTGGACGGTGTGCGTATCGTCGTTCCGATGATCGAAGGCCAAGTGATGGCGACCAGCCAGGGCAATGCCCGTGGCGCGATGGTTCGCGGTTTGCGCATGGAGGATCTGGAAAAGAGTTCCCTGATCGCGAAAAACATCAAGGTTGGTTCCTTGAAAGACCTGGAGCCCGGTTCGGTCCTGATCGGGACCAAGATGGCCAGCCGCATGGGGCTTAGGCTCGGTGACAAGCTGACGCTGGTCGCGCCTAAGGGCAACGTTACCGTTTTTGGGACCGTCCCCCGAATGCGGGCATTTCGCGTTGCCGGGATGTTCGAGGTCGGCATGTTCGAATACGACTCCAGCTTCGTCTTCATGTCCCTGGCCGACGCCCAGAACTTCTTCAGCATGCCGAATGCCGTGAGCAGTCTCGAAATCTTTGTTGACGATGCCGATCGCGCAAATGCCATGATCGGCACCATCATGATGGCATCGGAGGGTATAGGGCGGGTGTTCGACTGGCAGCAGGCGAATTCCAGTTTCTTCACCGCGTTGCAGGTGGAACGCAACGTGATGTTTCTGATTTTGACCCTGATCATTCTCGTTGCCGCGTTCAACATCGTTTCCAGCTTGATCATGCTGGTCAAGGACAAGGGGCGGGATATCGCCATTCTGCGTACCATGGGGGCGACCCGGGGCATGATCATGAGGGTGTTCTTCATCGCCGGGGCCGGTGTCGGGACCATCGGCACGTTGGCGGGCGTTCTGCTGGGTTTGGCGTTCGCCGGCAACATCGAAACCATCCGCGGATGGATCGAGACCCTGTCCAACACCGAACTGTTCTCCGAGGAAATCTATTTCCTGTCGCAGTTGCCGGCGGTCGTCGATCCGGTCGAAGTCCTGGCCGTCGTGCTCATGGGGCTGGGGCTGTCGCTGTTGGCGACGATCTATCCTTCGTGGCGGGCGGCCCGTCTCGATCCGGCGGAGGCCTTGCGCTATGAGTGATTCCGTTCTCAAACTCACGGGAGTCACCCGATCGTTCCAGCAGGCGTCGAACGGCTTGCTCGAAGTTCTGACGGGTGTCGACCTCGATATCGACGAAGGCGAAGTGGTTGCGTTGGTCGGCCCATCGGGAGCTGGAAAATCCACCCTGCTTCACATTGTGGGACTGCTGGAACGCCCCGATGGCGGTTCCATTGCCGTCAGCGGACGAGATTGCGGCTCGCTCGGAGACGGCGAAAGGACGATGCTGCGCCGCCACCACATCGGGTTCGTCTACCAGTACCATCATCTTCTGCCCGAGTTTTCGGCACTGGAAAACGTGGCAATACCCCAGATCATCGCCGGAACGGACAAGAAAACCGCCAAGGCAAAGGCCGCGGAATTGTTGACGCGGCTGGGATTGGCTGAACGTATGACCCACCGGCCGGCGAAGTTGTCCGGCGGCGAACAGCAACGGGTCGCCATCGCGCGCGCCCTGGCCAACGATCCGCGCCTGCTCCTGGCCGACGAGCCCACGGGCAACCTCGATCCCCACACGGCGTCCGAGGTCTTCGCGATGCTGTTGGAGATTTCACGCTCGGTCGGACTTGCCGCCCTGGTCGCCACCCATAATCCCGAACTCGCGGCGCGGATGGACCGCACCGTCCGCCTTCACGACGGGCATCTGATCGCCGCCTGACGATTTTCCGGGTAAGCGAGGCTCGACCCCGGAACCGCCGGGGCTGAGCGTTTCTCCAGTCGTCCTATGCCAAGGCAATCCGGTCAGCCTAGATATCGCGCAACGGAGTCCTGGAGCGGTGGGGTCTTCGGTCCCATATCATTTGGGAGGTTGGATCGGAGGACTCATGGCCGGGGTCAGACAGGCACGGATACAGGATGCCCCGGAGATTTCCCGGATCGAGGTCGAAACTTGGCGCGAAACCTATCCGGGGATGGTCGCCGATGACGTGCTGATCGGGATGTCGGCGCAGCGGAAATCTGCTCTGTGGGCGTGGGAACTCGGTCGCGCACCGGAAAACATCCTGGTTTGGGATGACGGGTTGGGTGGCCTTCTCGGATTCGGTCATTGCGGCCGGCAGCGCGATCCATCGCTTCCCTACGACGGAGAGGTCACAATGCTGTACGTCCATCCGGACGCTCAGGGGAACGGTATCGGCCGGGGTTTGATCGCGGCGCTGTTCGCGCGCCTCTCTGAAATCGGATGCCGTTCTGCCCTGATATGGGTCGTGCGGGTCAATCCTTCGCGTTTCTTTTACGAACGCCTCGGCGGTCGTCTCGTTCTTCAGAGGACGGTCCCGGTCGGTCGAGGCTCCGTCGAGACACTGGGCTACGCCTGGGACGATCTTCAGGCCATGATTCGTCCCACGGCGGCACGCTATCGACCTGGACGGACTGGATACCCGCCGTTTTCCTGATCAATGGGAGAAAATTGCCGGAAAAATCGGGAGCCGATGATACGGCTCCCGGTTCTGACGTTATCCCGGACCGAAGATCATGTTGGGTAGGAACAGTACGATTTCGGGGAAGAAGATCAATACCGTGCTGACCAGTGAAACCACTGCCAGGAATGGGATGCATTCGCGGGTGTATTCGTTGATCGGGCAATCCATGATCGTACAGACCGCGTACATCGCCGACCCCACGGGCGGCGTGAAGTTTCCGATTGTGATCACGATGACGAAGATCAGACCGAAGTGGACGGGATCGAAACCCAATTCGGTCGCAATCGGCAAAAAGATCGGCGTCAGCATGATGATCAGGACCGAGCCGTCGATGAAACAGCCGGCGACGATCAGGAACACGACGATCATCATCAAGACGACGTAGGGGCTGCTGCTGAGCCCCAACATGGATTCAGAGATCGTCTCGGGGACACGCTCCCAGACGATGCCGTAGCCGAAAATGCCCGACATGGCGATTAGAAACATCACGGCGCCCACATCGACGATGCTGCCTTCCAGGGCTTCGTTGAGGGATGCTCCTCTCAGTTCCTTGTAGACGAACATGCCGATGATGAAGGCGTAGACGACGGCAAAGGCGCCGATTTCGGACGGGGTGAATATTCCGAACCGCAATCCCACGATCAGGATGACCGGGAACAGAACCGCCCAGAATCCGCCGAATGTCGCCGAGACGACTTCCTTGACTTCGGGGAATCCCTTCCTTTCAGGTAGGTAGCCGCGCAGCCGGGCGGTTGCCGATACCGTCAGGGCGAGCGCGATCCACAGGATGAAGCCTGGCAGGAGACCACCGGCGAAAAGGCGCCCGATAGAAACCTGACCGACGGTTCCGTAAAGAATGAACCCGATCCCGGGCGGGATGATGGGCGTGATCAGCGATCCGTAGCACAGGACGCTGCCGGCGTATCCCTTGGAAAACCCCCGTTTCGTCATTTCGGGGCCCAGGATGCGCGCCTGCATGGCGGCATCCGCGATGCAGGATCCCGAGACGCCGCCCATCAGAGTGGCCAGCGCGATGGAAACCTGCGCCAGACCGCCTCGCATGTGTCCTGTAAGGGCGGAAGAGAGGCGCAGCAGGCGATGGGTGATGCCCGCGTGGTTCATCAGATTGCCGGACACGATGAACAGGGGAATGGCCAACAGCGCGAAGTTCTGGGTTTGCGAAAGCGTGAGTTGGATCGGAATGGTGAACGGCAGATTCGGGTTCTGGATGAAAAAGAGGCTTCCCGATATTCCAATCGCGAAGGCGACCGGCATTCCGATAACGAGCAGAACGATAAAAGAAACAAAGACCACCAACATTTTTGATTTCCTCCCTCAATCGTCGGTCGCGAAGTCATGTGCAGTCAGGACGGGGTGGACGCCCAGCCCTTTTTGACTTCTTCCCTGACCTTGAGGATCGTCGTGATCATAAGCAGCAACGCGCCCACCGGCATGCTCATCGTGACCCACGAGTAGCTGAAATCCGGGATTCCCTGGAAACTGCGCTCCCGGCTGACGTAGGAAAGCCAAATTCCCGTCGGCACCACGTAAGTCAGAAAAATCATGAGAATGGCATAAGTCGCCATCCGGCAATACTTGCGGTAGGTGGGCGAAAGTCGGTTCGTGAAGACTTCCACCGACATCATCCGGTTCTTTCGCCAAGCGACATCGGCACTGAGGAAACACGCCCAAGCGAAAACACAGGTGCTGACGTCGATGGCCCAGTTGATTGGATGCCCGGCCAAACGCGCGAAACCGGCGCTGAAAATCAAGATAACCATGACGATGAGGAATGCGCGCGCGATCTGGGCCTCCATGGCGCAAATCAACTCATAGAGCTTTTTCATCTTCGGAACTCTTGCTTCGTAAGGGAACGGAAACCTATCACGATTACAGCGCGATAAAGGTTGGCGCACAAGTCGCCCTTTTGACGACAGGGCTTCTCGTGCGCCACCGTGAGTTCAAGGCGGAAGCCGATTACTTGCCGATTTCCTTGAACACCTGAGCCTTGGCTTCGGTGATACCCAGGACTTCGTAGGCCTTTTCTCCGGCTTTTCTGAACGCCGCGAGATCGACGTCCTCGACGATCGTCATGCCGCGTTTTTTCAACTGCTCCTTGACCTCGCCTTCGATCTTGATGATTTCGCGGGAAGTCGCTTCGCCGGCCTTGTCGCATTCCTCGACCAGGATTTTCTGGTATTCCGGCGGCAGCTTGTTGAAGAAATCGGCGCTGATCACCTGGAAGTTGATCAGCATGATGTGCGCGGTTTCGTTGGCGTACTTCAGGACTTCGTACATCCGCTGGGCGGGGATGTTGTTATAGACGAGTTCCGCCCCGTCGACGGCCTTCTGTTGCAGGCCCGGATAGATGTCGGTGAACGCCATGGCGACCGGGGTCGCACCCAGCGCCCGGATGGATTCCTGCCAGATTGGGGCCGGCGGAGTGCGGATGCGCAACCCGTTCAGGTCTTCGGGCTTCCGGATCGGCTTGTTGGTGAAGAAATGGCGATAGCCCTGGACCCAGTTGAACGACACGACCTTGAGGCCATATTTCGTCGCCAGTTCATCGGTCCACTTCTTGACGGTCGGCGCTTCACGGAGTTTCGCGACCTCTTCGAGGGTCTCGACCGCGTAGGGGCCGTTCATGAAGGCGATGCCCGGCACGTAGTTGCCGAGACGGGCGGAGTCGGTGTTCTGTCCGATATTCGCGCCTTGCCGGATTTGCTCGATGATGTCTTCCTCGACGCCGAGTTGGGCGCTGTGGAAGACTTCGATCTTGAGATTGCCGCCTGTCTTTTCCTCAACCGCTTTCGCCCAATTCTGGAATCCCTTGTGGTAGGGCTCCTTGGATCCCAGAACGTGGTTGAACTTCAGGACAAAAGACTCGGCCTGCACCGGTGCCGCGGCACCGAGAACGCCCAGCGACAGGACTGCCGCCGAAAGCGTCATCAGCGATTTTTTCGTATTCAACATGGATATACTCCCTTGGAAAATTTCCCCTCGTATTCACAAGTCTTTTTGGTCTTCCGGTAACGATCTCCTTTCTGTCCGACGTTGGGGAAATGCGTTCATTGCCTCGACGTGGTCGTCCCGTTACGCGGCCCGGATGAATGACCCGGACCGCTGACGGCCGCGATGATTTTGTCTGAGGAAATACCGGGAACGCCGGTCGCACCTTTGGTGACGACCGCAGATTCGACGCCAGAACGTCTCAAGAACGCAAACATCAAGACGCCCCCACACGCCATTCCCGAACGGAAACAGGTTAAACTTAACGTGTATCGGACGCAATAATCAAAATGCGATCACGAAGCGGGGGGCGAGAGTGCTAGATGTCGAATTTGCGTCGGCGTTTGTTCTCGCGTGGTGGAACCGGAATCAAATACGGGGGACGTTTGGAATCGGGCAAGGGAGGCGGGTCGGCGACGTGCGGTGTAATGAGTTTGAAGCCGTGCCGGATGTGGGCCCGCAGGGCGGTTTTCGCCTCTTCGACCCGCTTGTTCAGGAGCAGTTCGACGATTTCCAGGTGTTCGGACAGGGTTTCCGGAATGCCGGTCGGAAGGGGGGCCGTGGCGCGACTTCTGACCATCGTACCGTAGGAGACGATGATCGGCAGCTGGCAATAACGCAGGATGCCGCGCATGCGCCGGTTCGAGCAGTTCAGGACCAGATTCACATGCAAAGCGGTTTCGGATTCGTTCAGCGATTCCGGAGTCCAGTCGTCTTCACGCAGGAGATCCAGGTTCTTTGAATGGGTTTCGCGAAGCTGCGTCGGGCGCAAGGTGCGGGCCGCCTGTTCAAGCGCTTCGGGTTCCATCAGGCTTCGCAGTTCGTACATTTCCTGCAGGTCGCCGAGTTGCAGGGGGCCGGCGTACCATCGCCCGTTGTCCTCGAGTCGGACGAAGCCGATCCGCTCCAGGTTGACGAGGATTTCATGGGTGATGGTTCGGCTGACGCCGAAGTGCTCGGCGAGAAGTGTCTGATTGACCTGAAAACAGCCGAAAATCAGACACGCCGCGATTTCCTTCTCGATGATCGGATAGAGCCCGTAACGCCAATGGCGGATGGTGTCCCCGGCGGCGATCTCTCGACCGAAACCGGGCAGGACTTCCGTCAAGGGGCGACGGTATTCGTAGCCGGATCCGGTATTGTCGCCGACGCGAAACCCACGTCCTTCGCGCTTGACGACCAGCGATTCGGTTTCGAGTTTGCGCAGGGCCAGACGCGTGGGGGTGCGGCCGACTCCGGCCATTTCAGCCAGTTCACTTTCCCGAAGGACGAGCCCCGGACTCAGCGTTCCCTCGATGATGCGCGCACGTAGGGCCGTGTACACGCGATCGCTGGCCGTGTCGCTACGGGGAACGTCGATCCGGTTCATCTTGCGTCGTGCTCCTTTGTCGAACGCAGGTGCCACGACAGTCTGTCCGTCTTGATGGCGCGGGATGGGATGGGGGGGATGTCCCGACCGTCGGACGTTTCGACAGCGTGAAACGCTGGCACAGGTTCTTATGGCGCAAGATGGGGCCGGAATTCCATCCAAAAGAGCGCAATAATTCGAGAGAATGAAACACGAATGTCCAGAGACCCAGCAAAACGGCGGATCTGCGCTATGGATCCATCAGGACGTTTCGCCGTCAGCGTCCGCCGGGTGCGATGTCGGCAGAGGCATCGCCCGCTGAAATTCCGATCGCACCGGGAACGTCGTCCGAGGGCTCGGGAAATTCCTGTGGATAAACCGATCGACAACGCTGACATCGGCGGCCCGTTATGGAATCCTGCACGAATGCCGTACGCCGATTTCGTCCATCTGAGAATCCATTCCGCTTATTCGCTGTCCGAGGGCGCCGTTCGCGTCAAGGACATGGTCAAGCTGTGCAGGGCGATGGACATGCCTGCCGTCGCCATGACCGATACCGACAATTTGTTCGGGGCCTTGGAATTTTCCAAGACGATGGCGGGGGAGGGGATTCAGCCTATCATCGGCTGCCAACTCGCGATCGGTCGCGACGCCGAAGAGCGGCGTGCTGGTGCGCGGCACGGCCCCGCATCGGATGCGGTCGTCCTCCTGGTCCAGAATCGCGATGGCTATCTCAATTTGTTGAACCTGATGCGCATCGCCTATCTGGATGGCGACGACGCGGAAGAGCCCCATGTCTCGATCGCGGACTTGTGCGCCCATGCCGATGGATTGATTTTGTTGACCGGCGGTGCCGTTGGACCGATCGGACGGAAACTGTTGCAGGCACGTCGGGACGACGCGGAAGCCTTGCTGCTTCAGCTGAAGGCGGCGTTTCCCGAACGAGTCTATATGGAACTTCAGCGCCATGGCCTCGAGTCGCAGCGTTTGACGGAGCCGGAATTCCTCCGGCTGGCCTATGAGCACGACATTCCCCTGGTTGCCACCAACGAGGTCTTCTTCCCGAACCGGGAAATGTACGAAGCCCATGACGCTCTCATCTGTATCGCCGAGGGGGCGTACGTTTCGCAGCCGGAACGCAGGCGTCTGACGCCCGAGCACTATTATAAAAGTCCCGCCGAAATGCGGACGCTGTTTTCGGATCTTCCGGAGGCGGTCGACAATACCGTCGTCATCGCGCGACGGTGCGCGTTCATGGTCGAAACCATCAAGCCGATTTTGCCGCCGTACGATTGCGGCGATGGCCGCGACGAAGAACAGGCTCTGCGTCAGCGTGCCGCGCGCGGGTTGGACAAGCGGCTTGAAACGGTGGTTTTCGAGCCCGACCAGACGGAAGAGGCGCGCTCGGAAATTCGCAAGCGTTACGCCGACCGGTTGGAATACGAACTCGGCATCATCGTCCAGATGGGGTTTCCCGGCTACTTCCTGATCGTTTCGGACTTCATCAACTGGGCGAAGGCCAACAATATACCCGTCGGTCCGGGGCGCGGATCCGGCGCCGGCTCCCTGGTCGCATGGTCTTTGTCGATTACGGATTTGGATCCAATACGTTGGGGGCTTCTGTTCGAGAGGTTTCTTAACCCGGAACGGGTGTCCATGCCCGACTTCGACGTCGATTTCTGTCAGGATCGCCGCGACGAAGTGATCACCTACGTTCAATCCAAGTACGGGCGGGACAAGGTCGCCCAAATCATCACCTTCGGAAAGCTCCAGGCGCGCGCGGTGCTGCGTGATGTCGGCCGGGTCCTGGAAATTCCCTATCCCCAGGTCGATCGTATCTGCAAGATGGTGCCCAACAACCCCGGAAAACCGGTCACCCTGGATCAGGCGATCGCCGGCGAGCCCGCCTTTCGCCAGATGATCGCCGACGACGAAACGGTGGCGCGGCTGATCAATATCGCGCGTCCTCTGGAGGGGTTGTACCGTCACGCTTCGACCCACGCCGCCGGCGTGGTGATCGGCGACCGGCCGTTGGAACAGTTGGTGCCGCTCTATCGCGATCCGCGTTCGGACATGCCGGTTACCGGCTTCAATATGAAGTACGTGGAATCGACGGGGTTGGTGAAGTTCGACTTTCTCGGCCTCAAGACGTTGACCGTCATTGCCAAGGCGCTTGAATTCATCGGCGGCGATCTCGATCTGTCGACGTTGGCGGCGAGTGACCGCAAGACCTTCGAAATGTTGGGCCGCGGCGAGACCACGGGCGTGTTCCAGCTGGAAAGCGCGGGCATGCGCGACGTCCTACGCAAAATGAAACCCGACACCTTCGAAGACATCATTGCCGTCGTCGCGCTTTACCGGCCGGGGCCGATGGACAACATCCCCAGCTACATCAAGCGCAAGCACGGCGATGAAGAACCCGACTATCTGTATCCGACGCTGGAGTGGATCCTGAAGGAAACCTTCGGGATCATGATCTACCAGGAACAGGTGATGCAGATCGCGCAGGAACTGTCGGGGTATACCCTGGGCGCCGCCGATCTTCTCCGACGTGCCATGGGCAAAAAGATTCAGGAGGAGATGGACAAGCAGCGCCGGATCTTCGTCGACGGTGCCGTCGCCCGCGGCGTGCCCGAGGACAAGGCGTCGGAGATCTTCGATCAGGTCGCGAAATTCGCCGGGTACGGTTTCAACAAGTCGCACGCCGCTGCGTATGCGCTGGTCGCCTATCACACGGCCTATCTGAAAGCGAATTTCCCGTGCGAGTTCATGGCCGCGATCATGACGCTGGACATGGGCAACACGGACAAGCTGGCCACCTACCGGCAGGAGCTGATGCGGCTGGGCATCCCGCTGTTGCCGCCGGATGTCAACGCTTCGACGACCGAGTTCCGTGTCGAGAAACGCGGCGATAAGCCGGTCGCCATCCGCTACGCGCTGTCTGCGATCAAGAACGTCGGCGGTGCCGCCATGGATTCGTTGGTGAAGGAACGCAAACTCCGGGGGCCGTTCCGCAGCATGACGGACTTCGCTCGGCGCTTGGACACCCACCAGAGCAACAAGCGGCAGCTGGAAAATCTCGTCCGTGCCGGCGCATTCGACACTTTGTGTTCCAATCGCAAACAGGTGTTCGACGGACTGGAACGCATCGTTCGCTTGGCCAATGCCGAGACCCAGGACCGAGAAAGCAACCAGATCGGTCTGTTTTCGACGTCGGAATCGGTGGAAGTGGATCTTCAGTTGCCGCGTACCGCCGACTGGTCGCCCATGGAACGGCTTCGCGAGGA
The DNA here is from genome assembly GCA_963675465.2 of Rhodospirillales bacterium. Lineage (GTDB taxonomy): Bacteria > Pseudomonadota > Alphaproteobacteria > Rhodospirillales > Shumkoniaceae > JAHDSF01. The sequence continues at coordinate 341,017 of CAXXVY010000016.1, read as the reverse complement.
ATTCGGCGCCATCGGATTCTATCTTTCCGCTCACCCCCTCGATGCCTATGCGAAGAGCCTGAACCGATTGCGGGCACGACCGTTTTCGGATGTATTCAGGGAAGGGCGCTCCGGATTGTTCAGTCTGGCCGGCACCGTCATCGGCAAGCGCGAGCGCACCTCGGCGAAGGGCTCCAAATACGCCTTCGTCCAATTTTCCGATGCGTCGGGAGTGTTCGAGGCGACCGCATTTTCCGAGATCCTTGCAGCGTCTCGGGATCTACTGGAAGTCGGGAATTCGCTTTTCATCAAGGCGGGTGTCAATTTCGAGGGCGAGGAGAGCGTTCGCCTGACCCTTCAGGCCCTCGAGCCGCTCGACAAGGTCGCTGCCCAGACCGCCGCGGGACTGCAGGTCTTTATCGATACCGCCGATCCCGTCCCCTACCTGCGTGAAACCCTGTCCAATGAAAAACCGGGCCGAGGCAAAGTGATACTGATCGCCCGACTGAATCCGATGACCGAAGTCCCAGTGGTGCTGCCGGGCGGGTATGCGATTTCGCAGGGGATGATGCAGGAACTGCGCAGCATGCCGGGTATCGTCGACGTCCGCGAACTCTAGGACGGCGCAAACTTTCTATCATTTCGCTTCGACCGCCACCCGTGCGGCGGGGTTGTTGTCTCTTGACTCAAGTAATATAATAATTAATTATCGTAAAACGATAATTTACAGGTGAGGTGCGATCATGAATTCGAAGGCATGTATTTCGACGTTGGACCGAATTCGGCGGGTCTCCTCGATCATGCGTTACGCGATCGTGATCACCTCGGTTCTGCTTGTTGTGGGAAACGCGGTGATCTGGGCGTTTGCCGGATGGCTGGAAATGGGAATCGTCGCGGGGTTGGCGATACCGCCTGGGATTCCGGTGAATATGAGCGTGCCGGTCCGGATCGCGGGCTTCCTGTTTTCATCGGTGATCGTCGGTGTTCTCGTGTTCGGTTTGTGGCGGGCGAAAGCGCTGTTCGACGAATTTGCGGAAGGGCATCTTTTCACAGCCCGTGGCGCGGCATGCCTGAAGACCGTGGCGAGGGTGACGATTTTCCTGGCGGCGATGGGGCCGTTGTCGAAGACGCTGCTGGTCCTGCTGTTCACGGCGTCGAATCCGAAAGGGCAAAAGATCCTTCAGATCGGTATCTCGTCGAACGACCTGATGGTCGCAATGATCGGCGGGCTGCTGTTCGCCATCGCGTTGGTCATGGGTGAGGCGGCCCAACTGGCCGACGACAACGCCCAGATCGTGTGATACGCCGTGCCGATCATCGTTCGACTGGATGTCGCCTTGGCCCAACGGAAAATGCGTTCCAAGGACTTGGCCGCCCGTATCGGTATTACCGAGCAGAACCTCTCGCTCCTGCGGTCGGGAAAGGTCAAGGGCGTGCGTTTCGAAACCTTGGAAAAGATCTGCGCGATTCTCGAATGCCAACCCGGAGAACTTCTGGAGTATGCTCCAAGTGGCCCGGATACGGACGAAAAGAAGTCATAACGTGATCCGAAGCTGACATCGGGCTTGATAATTCGGCCCGGCGGCGCTATCAAACGCGCGGACATCGCACGCGGGCATGCGGCGGCGATAGAATCGCTCGACCGTTCCGGTGTTCGGGAATGTTCCCGGACCAACCCCGCGGAGGATTAACCGGAAAAGGAAAGACGAGCATGGCTCTTCCTACATTTACCATGCGCCAGCTTCTCGAAGCGGGCGTGCACTTCGGCCACAATACGCGCCGTTGGAATCCGAAGATGGACTCCTATCTCTTCGGTGCGCGGAACGGCATCCACATCATCGATCTGCAGCAGACCGTCCCTTTGCTCTATCAGGCCCTGCAGGTCATCCGCGACACGGTGGCGGGCGGCGGCCGCGTGCTGTTCGTCGGCACCAAGCGCCAGGCGGCCGACAAGGTTGCCGAGGCGGCGAAGCGTTGCGGTCAGTATTACGTGAATCACCGCTGGCTGGGCGGCATGATGACCAACTGGCGCACGGTTTCGAATTCGATCAAGCGCTTGAAGGAACTGGATGCCCAGGTTTCGGGCGAACTCGCCGGCCTGACCAAGAAGGAACTCCTGAACCTGACCCGCGAGCGCGAAAAGCTGGACCGCGCGCTCGGTGGCATCAAGGACATGGGGGGGCTGCCCACGGTTCTGTTCGTGATCGATACCAACAAGGAAGCGATCGCGGTTTCGGAAGCCAACAAACTGGGCATTCCCGTGGTCGCGGTGCTCGACAGCAATAGCGATCCGGAAGGCATCGATTATCCGATTCCGGGCAACGACGACGCCATTCGGGCGATTTCGATGTATTGCGAACTCGTTGTCGGTTCGGTTCTCGACGGCATTCAGACCGAAATGCAGATTGCCGGCGTCGATCTTGGCGAAAGCGAAGAGGGGATCGCAGAGGATCTGCCCGAGATGACCGGTGGCGACGTCGAAGTCGCCGAAGAGACCGAAGTACAGGCGGTCGATCCCGTCGAAGAGACCCAGGAAAAGACGGCCGAGGCCTGATCTTCCGTTCGAGGTTTCGGGTTCGCCGTCCATCGTTGGCGCGATGTGCGGCGAACTTTTATTGTATAAAATTAAAAGCTTGAATCTGATCGCGAAGAAAGAGGTTTAAGATGGCTGAGATTTCCGCTTCCCAGGTCAAGGCGCTACGCGACAAGACCGGCGCCGGAATGATGGATTGCAAAAAAGCGCTGAGCGAGACGAACGGGGAAATCGAAGCCGCCATCGACTGGCTGCGAAAGAAGGGATTGGCCGCCGCCGCGAAGCGGGCCGGCCGGGCCGCATCGCAAGGCTTGGTCAGCTTGGCGGTCGACGGAACCCGCGGCGTCGTTGTCGAAGTCAATTCGGAAACCGACTTTGTCGCCCGCAACGAGACGTTCCAGGAATTCGTAAAGAGCGCGACGGCGATTGCGCTCAAGAACGGGTATGTGGATCAGGATCTGCTCAGTGCGCAGTATCCCGGAACGAACCGCACCGTCGAGTCCGAGTTGACCGAGTTGATCGCCAAGATCGGCGAAAACATGAATCTGCGTCGCTCGGCGCTTCTCGAGGTCTCCAAGGGCGCCATCGGGGCCTACGTCCATTCCGCGATAAGCTCCGGAATGGGCAAGATCGGCATTCTGGTCGCGCTCGAATCCGAAGGCGACGCAGCGAAGGTGGCCGAGTTCGGCAAGCAGGTCGCCATGCACATCGCGGCTGCGACCCCGGCGGCGGTTTCGCGTGACGAAGTCGACCCGGCGCTTCTCGAACGTGAGCGCGCGGTCCTTGCCGATCAGGCGCGGGCGAGCGGCAAGCCCGAAGCGATCATCGAAAAGATGGTCGAAGGACGCTTGCGCAAGTTCTACGAGGAGGTCTGCCTTCTCGAGCAGATCTATGTCATCGACGGCGAGAGCAAGGTCGAAAAGGCGGTCGAGGCCGCGGCCAAGGACGCCGGTGCGCCGATCACCATCAAGGGCTTCGTCCGGTTCGCCCTCGGAGAGGGGGCCGAGGCTGCCGAGGGGGCTTGATCGCCGCGTGCGTAAAACGGTTAGGGCCTGCGGCGGTCGGAGGACGGTCGCGGGCCTTTTCGTATGGTTGGGACTCGAAACCGGGTAGGGCGAATGACCATGGCACGTGAACCGAAATATCACCGCATACTTTTGAAGCTTTCGGGCGAAGGCTTGATGGGCGAACGCTCCTACGGCCTCGCTCCCGAGACCGTTGAAAGGATGGCGGCGGAAATTCAAAGTGTTCACGCCATGGGGGTCGAGGTTTGTGTCGTCGTCGGCGGCGGCAATATTTTTCGCGGCGTATCGGCCGCAGCCTCCAGCATCGAACGGACGACCGCCGACCACATGGGAATGTTGGCAACCGTCATCAATGCATTGGCTGTTCAGAGCGCGCTGGAGCGCAAGGGCGTGCCGACGCGCGTTCAGTCCGCGATCCCGATGGCGGCCGTGTGCGAGCCCTTCATCCGGCGTCGGGCGATGCGGCACATGGAAAAGGGCCGGGTCGTGATCTTCGCCGCCGGCACGGGCAATCCTTTTTTCACGACCGATACGGCTGCCGCCCTTCGTGCGGTGGAGATGGGATGCAAGGCGTTGCTCAAGGGAACCCAGGTCGACGGCGTCTATTCCGCCGATCCGAAAAAGGTGCCGGATGCTACCCGCTTCGAATCATTGACCTATCAGGATGTCGTTGCCAAGGATCTCAAGGTGATGGATACGGCAGCGATTGTCTTGGCGCGCGACAACAATGTGCCCATACTGGTATTTTCGATCCATACGCCCGGGGCGCTGGCGGATGTCGTGACCGGGGGCGGAATTTGTACAATCATTAAATAGGGAGGACGAGGTGAGCGAAACCGATGTCGATGCCTTAGTGAAGGACATCAAGCGTCGCATGTCGGGTGCGGTCGAAGTCTTGAAAAAAGAGCTTTCGGGGCTTAGGACGGGCCGGGCTTCTGCGAATCTTCTGGAGCCCATCCTGGTCGAGGCATACGGAGGCCAGATGCCTCTGAACCAAGTGGGGTCCGTCAGCGTTCCCGAACCGAGGATGCTGAGCGTACAGGTTTGGGACAGGGCACTGACCAAGGCCGTGGAGAAGGCGATTCGCGATTCCGGACTTGGCCTGAATCCCATTACCGAAGGCCAGGTCCTGCGGGTGCCGATTCCGGCCCTGACCGAGGAACGGCGCGTGGAAATTACCAAGGTGGCCAGCCGTTATGCGGAAGAAGCGCGGATCGCCGTGCGAAACGTCCGTCGCAGCGGCATGGACGATTTGAAAAAGGCCGAAAAGGACAGCGACATTTCGCAGGACGAACAAAGAGAATACGGTAAGGACATCCAGCAGTTGACGGACGACAATATCAAGTTGATCGACGAATTGTTAGCGACCAAGGAACAGGAAATCTTACAGGTTTGATCGTATGGATGCTGTTTCACGCCTGAGCTCCTCACCGCCACCACCACCCGTGCACGTCGCGATCATCATGGACGGGAATGGCCGATGGGCTCGGGCGCGTGGTTTACCCCGGATCGCAGGTCATCGCCGCGGCGTGGAAGCGGTTCGGTCGGTGATCGAAGCCGCTGCCGATCTTGGCGTCGAGCACTTGACCCTGTTCGGGTTTTCTTCCGAAAACTGGAATCGTCCGGCGGAGGAGGTGAGCGATCTCATGAGCCTCCTTCGTTTTTATCTTCGCAGCGAAATCGAGCAACTCCACAAGAATGGAATCCGGTTGCGCGTGATCGGTGATCGGGCGAGCCTGGCGCCGGATATCGTTCGTTTGATCGCAGATGCCGAACGTTTGACGGCCAACAATACCCGGCTGTTCCTTCATATTGCCCTGAGCTACGGGGGACGAGGGGAAATCGTGGAGGCGGCGCGGCGCTTGGCCAGGGACGTCCTGGCGGAACGGATTACGCTTGAAGAACTGGATGAAACCGCGTTTTCGGCAAAGCTTTACACGGCGGGTATCCCTGATCCCGATCTTGTGATCCGGACCAGCGGTGAAAAAAGGCTCAGCAATTTCCTTTTGTGGCAATTGGCGTATTCCGAGTTCGTGTTCGTGGATTGCCATTGGCCGGAGTTTTCACGTGCCAACCTTGAAGAGGCGATCTCGGAGTTCCAAAAACGTGAACGACGCTATGGCGCGACGGCCGGCTGAGAGCGTGTCGGGATCTTTTCTTCCGAGGGTATTCTCGGCGATTGTCCTGGCACCGTTGGTTTTGTGGGCGGTGCATGTGGGTACGCCGGCCTTCGAAGCGGTCGTGGGTGCTGGGGCCGTGCTTCTGGCGCGGGAATGGAGCCGCCTGTGCGGTGGACGTCGATACCGCGTTGTCATGGCGGTAATGATCGCCGCGCTTCTCGGTCTGATCGGCGTTTTTGAGTTTTTTGGCAAGCCCTGGGCGACGACCGCTATCGTCGTGGGAGCCGTCCTCGTCTTTGCCGGTTCCTACATCGGCATGGCGCAACGTGTTCAGGAGCGCGAAGGTGCCCCGCGGTGGTATCCGGCTTGGGCCGCCGGAGGGTTCGTCTATATCGCGCTGGTGGTCGTCTCGCTTTTTTGGATCCGCACCTTTGATGAATGGGGACGTTTGACCATTTACTGGTTGTTCGCTTGCGTCTGGGTATCGGACTCGGGCGCCTATGCGGTGGGACGAATCGTCGGTGGACCTAAATTGGCACCCCGGATCAGCCCCAAGAAAACCTGGGCGGGATTTGTCGGCGGGACGGTCCTGTCCGGAGTCGCGGGCGTTTTCGTGGCGACGTTGACCGGGCTGGAGCACATGTTCCCGCTGGCTTTCGCCAGCATGGGGGTCGCCATCGTTTCACAACTCGGCGATTTGTTCGAATCCTGGATGAAACGTCGTTTCAAGGTCAAGGATTCCGGAACCCTGATCCCCGGACACGGTGGATTGCTGGATCGTGTCGACGGTCTTATGGCGGCAAGCGTTTCGGTTTGGATCGCGGGCGTGCTCTCTGGGAGAAACGTACTGGAATGGTTTTGATCGATCCTATCCCGATGGAAGAGCCGCGCCGTATCACGATCCTCGGCTCTACCGGTTCGGTCGGCTGCAACACGGTCGATCTCGTGGGCCGGAATGTCGCTGCTTTCGACGTCGTCGCGTTAACCGCAAACCGTAATGTTCCACTGCTGGCGGAGCAGGCCCGCAAACTGGGGGCCGAACTTGCGGTCGTCGCGGACCCGGAGAAGTACGACGCGTTGCGCGAAGCCTTGCGCGGAAGCGGTATCGAAGCCGCCGCGGGCCCCGAGGCCGTCATCGAGGCCGCACAAAGACCATCCGATTGGGTCATGGCGGCCATCGTCGGTGCGGCGGGGCTGGCGCCGACCTTGGCGGCCATTCGACGCGGGGCGGTCATCGGCCTGGCCAACAAGGAATGCCTGGTTTCGGCGGGATCATTGGTGATGTCCGAAGTCCGCAAACATGGCGCCGTTCTGCTGCCGGTGGATTCCGAACACAGCGCGATTTTCCAGGTCATCGACTTCGAGAAACCCGAAGGCATAGAGCAGATCATCCTCACCGCGTCGGGGGGGCCTTTCCGGTGCGCTGACCGGGCATCCATGGCTTCGGTGACGCCGGCACAGGCGGTAGCTCATCCGAATTGGTCCATGGGCGCCAAGATTTCGGTCGATTCCGCGACGATGATGAACAAGGGGTTGGAACTGGTAGAAGCCTTTCACCTGTTTCCGGTTCGCGAAGACCAGATCGAAATCCTCGTGCATCCTCAGTCGGTGGTCCACAGCATGGTGTCCTATGTCGACGGATCGGTGCTTGCCCAACTGGGGTCGCCCGATATGAGGACACCGATCGCCGTGGCTCTGGGTTGGCCGCGGCGCATGACGACGCCGGCCGCACGCCTCTCCCTCGCCGACATCGGAACCTTGACGTTTGAACGTCCGGATTCGGAGCGCTTTCCCGCGTTGGGACTGGCCCGTCGCGCGTTGCGCCTGGGAAACGGGGCGACGACCGTCCTGAATGCAGCAAACGAAGTGGCGGTCGCCGGGTTCCTGGGCGGGCGTATCGGTTTTCTGGAAATCGTTACCGTCGTGGAAAAGGCGATGGACCGCTATACTTCGCCCGACGTCCGCAATCTGGACGACATTCTCGCACTGGACGGCGAAGTTCGCCGTATCTCGAACGAGATCATTTCACAAATATAGCGTCCTGCTTATATTGGTGGGGGCTGTCACCTCGAGAAACGGAATTAATGCGCCGATGGCGATTTTTGATGTTCTGATCAACTACGGATTGCCGTTCATTGTCATTCTGTCGATTCTCGTGTTCGTTCACGAGTTGGGCCACTATGCGGCGGCTCGCTGGAACGGTGTGCGCGTCGAGGTGTTCTCGATCGGGTTTGGCCCGGAGATAAAAGGCTGGAATGATCGGCGCGGCACCCGTTGGAAGATCAGCTGCATACCGATGGGCGGTTACGTCAAGATGTACGGGGAGGAAGACGCGGACGAAAATGATGGCGACGTGCCCGCGAAATCCGAAGCCGACAGCAAGGAATCCTTTCGCGAGAAGACTGTCCTCCAACGTTTCTCGATCGTGTTCGCGGGGCCATTGGCCAATTTCTTGTTTGCGATCGCGGTGATGGCACTCCTCTTCTCCGTTGTGGGGCGTCCTATTCCGGAAGCTGGCATCGGTTACATCGCGCCAGACAGCAGCGCCGAAAAGGCCGGCTTCAAAATCGGTGATCGCATCCTTTCGGTCGACGGCGTCGATATTCGCTGGTTCGAGGATCTGAAACGGGAAGTCAGCGCCCGCCCGGGAATCGAAACAAGCTTTAAGGTCGTGCGCAACGGATCGGTCACGAATATCGTTGCCGTCATGGAACGGGCAGAGGAGGTCGGCGAGAAAGGCAATGTCGTCACCGTCGGGCGGTTGGGCGTCGGGCCGGACCCGGCCCAGATCGGGCATGTCCGCTTGGGGCCGGTCGCGGCGCTTGGGGTCTCCGTGGATCGCTCGTTCCAGATGACATGGCAGATTCTCAGCTATCTGGGCGGTGTCGTGAATGGCACTCAGTCGGCAGACGAGCTCGGTGGGCCGATCCGTATCGCGCAAATGTCCGGCGAAATGGCCCAGGCGGGCTTGTTCAGTTTGACGTTTTTCATGGCGATTCTTTCCCTGAACCTCGCGTTGATCAACCTGTTCCCCATCCCGATGCTGGACGGGGGACACCTTGTTTTCCTCATTGCGGAAGGCCTTCGCGGCCGTCCGGTAACGCCGAGAATCCAAGAATACAGTTTCCGTTTCGGGCTGATTCTGGTATTGCTCGTCCTCGTCTTCGCCACTTGGAATGACCTTGGCGAGATAAATTTGTTCAACTGATCGTTTGCGGTCGCGCGATCAGGAAATGGTTGCGGGGACACGAGGGGAATCCCGTGGGAAGCAGGAAGCGTCTATTCGGTGTCATCGCCCTGATTTTTGTGGCGTTATTTGCGACGGGAAACGCGTTCGCGCAATCCCGGTCCATTATCCGCGAAATCGTGGTCGAAGGGACGCAGCGTGTCGAGGCTGACACCGTCCGCTCATACCTTCTCGTTCGGGAAGGTGACGCCTACGATCCGGGGCGCGTCAATCAGTCGTTGAAAACTCTGTTCGCGACGGGGCTGTTCGCGGACGTCACCGTCCGCCGCCAGAATGACACCCTGATCATCAACGTCGTCGAAAATCCGGTTATCAACCGTATTGCGTTTGAAGGCAACGAGCGCATCGATGACGAAACGCTCCAACAGGAAATTACACTGCGGCCGCGCGTGATCTACACGCGGACCAAGGTTCAAAGCGACGTTCAGCGCATCCTGACACTCTACCGGCGCGAAGGCCGATTCGCCGGCACCGTCGATCCCAAGGTGATCCGGCTTGAACAGAACCGCGTCGATCTGGTTTTCGAGATCAGCGAGGGCGCCAAGACCGAAGTCGAACGGATACGTTTCATCGGGAACAAGGAATTCAGTGATTCCCGCCTGCGTGAGGAAATTCGCACCCGGGAAACCCGCTGGTACAACTTCTTCTCGTCCGATGACACCTATGATCCTGATCGGTTGACGCTCGACCGCGAATTGCTGCGGCGGTTCTACCTCAAGGAAGGCTATGCCGACTTCAACGTGCTTTCCGGGGTCGCGGAATTGACGCCGGATCGCAAGGATTTCTTTATTACTTTTACGGTTGAGGAAGGTCCCCGCTACGAATTCGGCGTGGTCGACCTGGACGTTCGGCTTAAGGGATTGACCGCCGAGGACATCGCCGAAGTCGTCGAGATCGAAAGCGGCGATTGGTACAACGCCGAAGAGGTGGATACGACGACGGACGATCTGGTCGATCGCGTGGGGTCTTTGGGGCACCCGTTCGTCGACGTCAAGCCGCAGGTCAAACGCGATCGCGAGAAGAAAACGATCGACATCACCTTCGCGGTCGAGGAAGGCCCGCGGGTCTTTGTCGAGCGGATCGACATTTCGGGCAACGTCCGCACCATGGACGATGTCATTCGGCGGGAATTCCGCTTGGTCGAAGGTGACGCTTTCAATACCTCAAAGCTTCGCCGTTCCCGCCAGCGCATCCAGGATCTGGATTTCTTCGAAAACGTCGAGTTCGATCAGGTTCCCGGCAGTGCTCCGGACAAAACGGTGATCAAGGTCGATGTCGAGGAAAAATCCACCGGGTCGTTCAGCATCGGCGCCGGTTTCTCGACATCGAACGGCGCCCTTGCCGATTTCGGCATTCGAGAGAGGAATCTCCTCGGTCGCGGTCAGGATCTGAGTATCGATACGACGCTTGCCCAAAGCCTGAGCCAAGTCGACGTGTCGTTCACGGAGCCGTACTTCCTGGGACGCGACATCGCCGCCGGGGTCGATGTCTTCCACATCCGGCGGGATTTGCAGGACGAAAGTTCGTACAATATCGCGACGACGGGAACCTCCTTCCGGTTCGGTTATCCAATTACCGAACGGCTGCGGCAGGCGTGGAAATACACGATCAAGTATTCGAAGCTCGATGAAATCCCGAGCGATGCTTCCCAGTTCATCAAGGACGAGGATCCCACGCAAATACTGTCCGAGGTTTCGCACATCATCACGTATGATCGCCGCGACAGTAAGGTTTCGCCGACGGAAGGCTATTTCGTGCGCAATACCACGGATTTGGCCGGGTTTGGCGGCAATACCCGCTACATCAGAAATACCGCCGAGGCGGGCCAGTATTTCCGGTTGGAGGATCAATGGGTCTTGGGCCTGACCGGCAAGGTCGGCTACGTCTTCGGGCTCTCCGACGAACCGGGAATTCGAGATCGATATTCGCTGGGTGGCGACGATCTCCGTGGTTTCGCCACCTCCGGCGTCGGCCCGCGTGACAGCGTTTCGGAAGATTCGTTGGGCGGTGAATGGATCTATGCCGGTTCCGCCGAACTGAGTTTCCCCATCGGTCTGCCCAACGAATACGGTATTTCGGCGCATTTGTTTTCGGACGTCGGCAGCCTCGGTGGAATATATCCGGATTCAACTCTCATTCAGGACACCGGAGGCCTTCGCGCGTCTATCGGCTTGGGAATTTCGTGGGTTTCACCGTTCGGTCCGATCACGGTCGATTATGGCGTACCGGTTCTCAAGGAAAACTTCGACAAGACAGAAGCCTTCCGTATCAATTTCGGCACAAGGTTCTAGCTCATGCGGTTTGTTAGAGGAATCATCGCGTTCGTCATGTTGGCGATCGTGACGGCGGGGGTTTCCACGGTTGCCGGCGCGCAGGAAAAAAAACCCGTTATGGTTAAGATCGCGATCGTCGATGTTCGCAAAATAACGGCGCAGTCGGAAGCGGCCAAGGGCATCCGGAATCAGATCAAGGCCTATCGGGATGTCTATGTCGGCGAGGCGCAGAAGGAGGAGGAACAACTCCGCAGTGCCCACGCCGAGTTGCTGCGCAAACGCTCCGTTCTATCGCCCGAAGCGTTCGAACAGGAACGTAAGACGTTCGACGAACGGGTGACCGAGGTCCAAAGGAAGAACCAGGAACGCCGTAAGGCGCTCGACGAAGCGGCGCAAGTCGCCCAGGACGATTTCCAAAAATCCGTAAACGGTGTCATGACCGAGATCGCCAACGAAAACGGTCTCACGTTGATCTTCCGGACCGACCAAGCGGTGTTCTGGGTAACGGATCTGGACATAACCGATGTTGTTCTCGCGCGCCTCAATAAAAAGATGCCCAAAATCAAGGTGCCTTCCCCCGGAGTAAAATGATGGCGGATCCGCGTTTTTTCCGTTGTGCGGGACCGTTGAGTTTGAGCGAACTGGCGAAGATCGCGCGGGCCGAAATTGCCCCCGGGGGGGATGTGGACCGGAAGTTCGACGACGTCGCTCCATTGGATTCGGCAGAACCGAGTCATTTGGCGTTTCTGGACAATCGCCGATACATTCCGCAATTGGCGACCAGCCGTGCTGGCGGTTGCATCGTCGACCCGTTACTCGCGGATCGGGCGCCTGTAGGCATGGCTCTTTTGTTGACGAAGGAGCCATACCACGCCTATGCGCGGGTTGCTGCGGCGTTTCATCCAAGGCCGATTTTCGAGCCGGGAGTCGCGACCGGGGCGGTCGTCGACGAAACGGCCGAAATCGGAGACGGAACGAGAATAGAACCCGGCGCGGTTATCGCGGCGGGAGTCAAAATCGGTTCCCGCTGCCACATTCAGGCCAATGTGGTCTTGTCGGAAGGCGTCATTCTCGGGGACGATTGCATCGTCGGTGCGTGCGCGTCGTTGAGTTATTGCCTTATCGGCAACCGCGTCTTCATCAATGCCGGAGTCCGGATCGGACAGGACGGTTTCGGTTTTGCCTTGGGCCCCCAGGGCTATCTAAAGGTGCCGCAGTTGGGGCGCGTGATTATCGAGGACGATGTCGATATCGGGGCAAACACGACGATCGATCGTGGCGCCGGACCCGATACCATCATCGGCGCCGGGACGGTTATCGACAATCTCGTGCAAATCGCGCATAACGTGACGTTGGGACGAGGTTGCGTCATCGTGTCCCAGGTTGGGATATCCGGCAGTACGCATCTGGGTGATTACGTGGTGATGGGGGGCCAATCCGGTCTCGCCGGTCATTTGTCGATTGGCGATGGAGTCCGGGTGGGCGCCCAATCGGGGGTCATGAGAGACATCCCCGCCGGAACGACGGTCCTTGGGTCACCGGCCCTGCCGCAAAAGGAATTTTGGCGCCAAGTGGCGACCGTCTCTTCATTGGCCAAGAAACGTAAAGGGGAATAGCCGATGAACACGGAATCGGGAATGGTAGAGGGTAAGACCCTGGATATCCTGCGGATCATGGAAATGATCCCGCACCGATATCCGTTTTTGTTGATCGACCGCATGGTCAACGTTATCGCGAACCGAAGTGCCGTCGGCATCAAGAACGTCACGATCAACGAACATTTCTTCCAGGGCCATTTTCCGCGCATGCCGGTCATGCCCGGCGTCTTGCTCGTCGAGGCGATGGCGCAGACCGCGGCCGTCCTTGTCGTGGAGACCTTGGGCAAGGAACACGAAGGCAAGCTCGTCTACTTCATGTCGGTCGACAATGCCCGGTTCCGAAAGCCTGTAACTCCCGGCGATACGCTGCACATCCACGTCGAGAAAGAGCGCCAACGCCGAAACGTATGGAAGTTCAAGGGCGAGGTGAAGGTCGACGGTCGCATGGTTGCCGAGGCCGTTTTTGCCGCAATGATTCTGGACGAGTAAACATGCCGCAGATCCATCCCACCGCCACGATTGAAAGCGGCGCCGAGATCGGGGAATCCGCTGTCGTCGGACCGTACTGCTGTATTGGTTCCGAGGTCGTGATCGGTGACGGGTGCGTGCTGCATTCCCATGTCGTGGTCGCCGGACGGACGACGATCGGTCCGGGAAATCGCATTTTTCCTTTCGCATCCATCGGTCACGCGCCGCAGGATCTCAAATACAAAGGCGAGCCCTCGTTCCTGGAAATCGGCTCCAACAACGTGATCCGGGAGCATGTCACCATGAATCCGGGCACCGATGGTGGCGGTCTGCGGACAGTCGTCGGCGACGAGTGCCTTTTCATGGTTGGCGCCCATGTCGCGCACGATTGTCGGATCGGCAATCATGTCATCATGGTGAACAATGCCACCCTCGGCGGCCATGTGGTGCTGGAGGATTGGGCCATTCTCGGCGGGTTATCGGCGGTGCATCAGTTTGTCCGGGTCGGTCGTCACTCAATGATCGGCGGTATGTCGGGCGTCGAAAACGACATCATTCCCTATGGTTCCGTCATGGGAAATCGGGCGCGATTGTCGGGGCTGAATCTGGTCGGGCTCAAGCGCCGGAATTTTTCCCGCGAAACCATCCACGCGTTGCGCAATGCCTACCGTCTTCTATTCGCGCCGGAAGGAACCATGGCCGAAAGAATCGAGGACGTGGCGGAAGTCTTCAGTGACAACGAACCCGTGATGGAGATTGTCGATTTCATGCGGGAAGAGTCGTTGCGCGGCATTTGCCAGGCCAAGACGCCGAATGGCTCCTAAACTCGGCATTCTTGCCGGGTCGGGCGATTTGCCGCGGCGGATCATTGCGGCCTGCGTGGCGGATCTGCGGCCCTATTTCGTGATTGCGTTCGAAGGACAGACCGATCCGGAAACGGTGGCGAATTCGCCACACGCGTGGATTCGGTTGGGCGCTGCCGGGAAAACGGTGCGCAAGTTGCACGACGAAAGCGTCGAACACGTCGTCATGGCCGGAGGCATCCGTCGCCCGTCTATGGCTGCTTTGCGTCCGGATTGGTGGGCGGCCCGTTTCCTTGCGCGGACCGGCGCCCTCGGACTTGGTGACGACGGGCTGTTGTCGGCGATTGTCCGGGAACTGGAGGAAAAGGAGGGTTTTCGGTTCGTGGGTGTGAACGAATTGATCCCGGAAGTTCTCGCGGAAGCGGGGACCTGGGGGCGACTCCATCCCGACCATCAGGCGGCACAGGATATTGAACGCGGTCGGGAAGTCGCCTTGGCCATCGGGGCGTTGGATGTCGGCCAAGGGGTCGTCGTGCAACAGGGGCTGATTCTTGCGGTCGAGGCGATCGAGGGAACGGATGCGATGCTTGACCGGTGTGCCGAACTGAAACGAGAAGGCCTGGGCGGCGTCCTCGTCAAAATCCGCAAACCCGGACAGGAGGATCGCGCCGATCTGCCGACCATCGGGCCGGCGACCGTGAGTCGGGCTGCGGCTGCGGGACTCCGCGGCATTGCCGTCGAGGCCGGCGCAACGGTGGTTTTGGATTTCGACGCAATGATCCGGATTGCCGACGAATCTGGACTTTTCTTAATCGGAATCGACGTGGGGGATGCGCACCGGTGACGGCGGATCCGCATGGACCGAAAAATCGGGTGTTTCTGGTTGCCGGAGAAGCTTCCGGCGACATACTCGGTGCGCGTCTGATGGATGCCATCGCGCTCATGAGCGATGGCGCGGTCCGGTTCGAAGGCATCGGTGGCACCCTGATGCGGGAGAGGGGACTGGAATCCCTGTTTCCGATGGACGAACTCGCCGTGATGGGGCTCGCCGAGGTCGTTCCCAAGATACCCAATCTGAGGCGCCGAATTCGGCAAACCGTTACGGCTATTCTCGACGATCCACCGGACGCCGTGGTGACGATCGACGCTCCCGGATTTTGTTTCAGGGTGGCCGAGAAGGTCGCGGGGAGGGGTATTCCCCTGATTCATTACGTCGCGCCGACGGTTTGGGCATGGCGCCCCGGCAGGGCGCGTAAAATTGCCCGCTTCCTCGATCATCTTCTGGCATTGCTGCCGTTCGAGCCGCCCTATTTCGAGGAAGTGGGGTTGCCGTGTACGTTCGTTGGTCACCCGGTGATCGAAACGGACCGCACCGCAGGTGACGGCTCGGCCTTTCGTGATCGGCATGGCATCGGGGCGGAGGTATCGCTCCTCTGCGTCATGCCGGGCAGCCGGGGAAGCGAAGTATCCCGGCTATTGCCGATCTTCGCCGAGACGGTCAACCGGCTGACGGCATCGAATCCGGCGCTTCGTATTGTGGTTCCGACGGTGGAAACGGTGGCCGATCGCGTTTCGGAAGCCGTGGCCGGATGGGCCGGAGGGGCTGTCGTGGTTAGGGATGCGCGCGAGAAGTGGGATGCTTTCGCGGCCAGTGATGTCGCGCTCGCCGCATCGGGAACGGTGGCGTTGGAACTGGCGCTTTCCAGCCTTCCCGCAGTAATCGCCTACCGGGTCAGTCCCGTGACGGCCTGGATTGCGCGAAGGCTGGTCCGGGTACGCTACGCCAACCTTGTAAATATTCTGCTGGACGACGAAATCGTACCGGAATGCATTCAGGCGAACTGCACGGCGGATCGGCTGGAATCGCATGTGCGCCGTCTTCTCGACGATGTGGACGCCCGGCAGACACAGATATCGCGGGCCGAAACGGCGTTGACA
This sequence comes from Rhodospirillales bacterium, assembly GCA_963675465.2. Taxonomy (GTDB): domain Bacteria; phylum Pseudomonadota; class Alphaproteobacteria; order Rhodospirillales; family Shumkoniaceae; genus JAHDSF01. The sequence continues at coordinate 325,033 of CAXXVY010000016.1, read as the reverse complement.
AGCCTGGGGCTGGATGGCCCGCCACCGAGCCATCGCGCGGCGCGGGCAGTTCTTGATATGATGGGTTTCGACGATCCGAAAAGCAAATAGGAGGGATCAATGGCTCTAGATACCGGTAAATTCCGTTTGTTGCACACCATGATCCGGGTCAAGGACCTGGACAAGTCGATCGCGTTCTATACCGATCTGCTCGGCATGAAACTGATTCGGAAGACCGATTTTCCGGACGGCAAGTTCACGCTGGCGTTCGTCGGATACGGTCCCGAGGCAAGCAATACGGTGGTCGAACTGACCTATAACTGGGATCAGGAAAAGCCCTACGACATCGGAAATGGGTTTGGCCATCTCGCCCTGGCGGTTCCGGACGCCTATGGGGTTTGCGACAACCTGCGCGCGGCGGGGGCGAAGATCACACGGGAACCCGGACCGATGAAGCATGGAACCACGGTCATCGCCTTCATCGAGGATCCGGACGGCTACAAGATCGAGCTGGTCCAGCGCGACTAGGATGGGTTCGTTCCTATGGAAACGGCGCGGACAATGCCGCGCCGTTTTTTTTGTGCGTCGGGAAAGACTATCCCCGCTGATCGACGGGCTTGAATTCCCGTAGCGTCGAGCCGGTGTACAATTGACGCGGCCGCGCGATCCGCATCGTCGGGTCGGTGATCATTTCGTTCCACTGGGCCACCCAGCCGATGGAACGGGCGACCGCGAACATCACGGTAAACATGGAGCTCGGGATTTTCATGGCACGGAAGATGATGCCGGAATAGAAATCGACATTCGGATACAGCTTCCGCTCGATGAAAAATTCGTCCTCCAGGGCGATGCGCTCCAGCTCCATGGCGAGTTCGAGCAGGGGTTCGTCCTTGGCGGCGAGAGCGTCGAGAACTTCGTTGCAGGTCCGCTGCATGATGCGAGCCCGCGGATCGTAGTTTTTGTAGACGCGATGTCCGAATCCCATCAAGCGGAAGGGATCGTCGGGGTCCTTCGCGCGCTTGATGAATTCGGGGATGCGGTCCTTGGAACCGATTTCGTCCAGCATCCGCAACACGGCTTCGTTGGCGCCGCCATGCGCGGGACCCCACAACGCGGCAATACCCGCAGCCACGGCCGCGAACGGATTGGTTCCGGTGGAACCCGCCATGCGCACGGTCGAGGTGGAGGCATTTTGTTCATGGTCTGCATGCAGGATCAAAATCAGATCCATCGCGCGGGCGAGAACGGGATTGACTTCGTAGTCCTCGCACGGTGTCGCGAACAGCATGTGAAGGAAGTTTTCGGAATAGGTCAGATCGTTGCGCGGATAAACAAACGGCTGGCCGACAGAATATTTGTAGGCCGCGGCGGCGATCGTCGGCATTTTCGACAGGACCCGGTAGGATGCGATCATCCGATAGGTCGGATCCTTGATGTCGATTCGGTCGTGGTAGAACGCGCCGAGCGCGCCGGTCACACCGCAGAGAATCGACATCGGATGCGCCTGCATCCGGAAACCGTCGAAAAAGTGGCGGAGTTTTTCATGCATCATCGTGTGATGCATGATGTCGTCCTCGAACTTCAATTTCTGCACCGCCGTCGGCAATTCGCCGTAAAGCAGCAGATAGCAGACATCCATGAAGTCTGACTGTTCGGCCAATTGCTCGATCGGGTAACCGCGATAGGTCAGGATTCCTTTTTCGCCGTCAATGAAGGTGATTTCGGAATCGCAAGCCGAAGTCGATGTGAAACTCGGGTCATAGGTAAAACATCCGGTTTCGGCGTAGAACTTGCGGACATCGACCACGTCTGGCCCCATGGTTCCTTTTAAAACCGGAAAGTCCCACGATTTGCCGGTTCTGTTGTCCGTAACGGTGAAGGTTTCCACTTTCTTCGCCATGAGCGTGCTCTCCTGCTATTTCGGCGTGCCGTTTTTCCCCGGCGCGTCGTTTGCCGGCTCCATCCTTTTGAAATCATGGATCAAAGCCGTATATGAGAAAACCCTGAATTCTCCGATTGTTGAATTTATATAGTGACGTCGTCAAGTCGTCCCAACGTTTCATCGCGACCCAAAATGGCGACGACTTCAAAAATGGGCGGCGAGGCGTTGGATCCCGTGACGGCGGCGCGTAACGGCTGGGCGACCTTGCCGAGTTTCAGTTCCCGAACCTCGGCGAACGCGCGAACCCGTTCTTCGACGGATTGAGAGGTCCAGGAATCGGAGTCCGACAGCGCTTGGCGCAAGGCGACCAACAGCGACTTCGATTCGCCGTCGAGGATTTTAGCCGCTTTGTCCTGAATCGGAAGAGGTCGCCGTCGTGCATAGAACGCCGCGCTTTCGGCCAACTCGATAATTGTTTTGGCGCGGCCTTTCAGTTCGCCCATGCCGGAAAGGATCCGCGTGCGCGCATTCTCGGAAAGGTCGTCCGCCAGCATTTGCGGCAACCGCGCCATGACCAGATCGCACAGGCGTTCGTCATCGGCTTGGCGAATATAGTGGCCGTTGAGGTTCGCGAGCTTGTCGAAATCGAAACGGGCGGGCGATCTCCCGACGGCTTCCAGTCCGAACCATTCGATCGCCTGCTCGGTCGAGATCACTTCTTCGTTGCCATGGCTCCAACCGAGACGAAGTAGATAGTTGCGCATGGCTTCCGGCAGGTAGCCCATGTCGCGATAGGCTTCGACGCCGAGCGCGCCATGACGCTTGGACAGCTTCGCGCCGTCCGGACCGTGAATAAGAGACTGGTGGGCGAAGAGGGGAAGGTCCCATCCCAAGGCCTGATACAGCTGGTACTGACGGAAAGTATTGGTCAAGTGGTCGTCGCCGCGGATCACATGGGAGATACCCATGTCGTGGTCGTCGACGACAACCGCCAGCATGTAGGTCGGCGTTCCGTCGGCCCGCAGCAGAACCATGTCGTCCAACTGGGTGTTGGATACTCGGACTTCGCCCTGAATGAGGTCGTTGATGATCGTGTCGCCATCCAGGGGCGCCTTGAAACGGATGACCGGTTCGCGGTCCTTCGGCGCATCGGATGGATCCCGGTCGCGCCAAGTGCCGTCGTAGCGGACGGATCGGCCCTCGGCTTTTGCCCGTTCCCGCATTTCGGTCAGTTCGTCAGGCGTGCAGTAACACCGATAGGCCTTACCCTCTTCCAGGAGCTTGAGGGCGACCTCGGCATGGCGTTCCCGGCGCGCGAACTGGGAGATCGGATCTTCGTCCCAATCGAGCCCCAGCCAGGAAAGACCGTCCAGGATCGCCGTCACGGCGGCCTCGGTCGACCGGGCGCGATCAGTGTCCTCGATTCGCAACAGGAACCGCCCTTTGTGGTGGCGGGTGAACAGCCAGTTGAACAGGGCGGTGCGGGCGCCTCCGATATGGAGAAACCCGGTGGGAGATGGGGCAAAGCGCGTGACGACGGTCATTTTTCTCGAGTCACCGATAATGATTCTGTGTTTTGGCGGGTGGCGGGACATTAGCATAGGAACCCGGGAACGCGGCAAGGAGTTTGGCGTGACCGAGGTGGATCGGACTTCGCCGGCCGTCAATTTTTTGCAGAATGGACACGGGCGATGGTTCCCGTGGACGCCCGTTTGCCTGGGATTGGGCATCGCCACCTATTTCGCCCTGCCGATCGAGCCACCAATTTGGTGGGGAGCGAGCGGAGTGGTCTTCTGGTTGACCCTGTTGGTCGCGTTACGCCGATTCCCGATTGTCCGGCTGGGGGGGCTCGCGCTTTTCGCCGTGACTTTGGGCTTCACCTTGGCCCAGGTTCGAACCCACGGCGTGGTGGCGCCGGTGATCGGACAGCGGATCGGCCCCGCGACCGTGGACGGGCGGATTGTCGCCGTGGAAATGCTGACCAAAGGCCAAAGAATAATCCTGGATCGGCTAACCGTTTCTCGACTGTCCGTGCAAACGATCCCGGAGCGTATCCGCCTGCGTGTCAACGGCAGTCAACCAGATCTGCGACCTGGCGTCTGGGTGCGGGGGCGAGCCGTTTTGACTCCGCCGCCGCCGCCGGTGGCGCCCGGCGCCTACGACTTTCAAAGACAAGCGTTCTTTCAGCGCATCGGTGGCGTGGGCTTTGTACTTGGGCCTCTTGAGGTTACAGGAGCGGATCCGCCGACACCCTTCGACGGATTCAGGATGTGGGTCGAAGGTGCACGCCAAGACATCGCCATCCGGGTTTCTGCCAACCTGGAAGATTCGCACGGTACCGCGGCGGTCGCCGCCGCGTTGATGACCGGCTTGCGCGGCAAGATTCCCGAAGCGGTGATGACCGCCATGCGCGACGCGGGACTGGCCCATCTTCTGGCGATATCGGGCTTGCATGTCGGTCTCGTTGCGGCACTGATTTTTGCTGCGGTTCGTGCATTGCTGGCTTTGATCCCCTGGTTGGCGCTTCGGTACCCGATCAAGAAATGGGCGGCCGTTATCGCGATCACCGGTGCCGGGGCGTATGCGGTCATCGCGGGTGGGACCGTGCCGACCCAGCGCGCCTTTCTGATGGTGGGGCTTGTCTTCGTGGCCGTACTCCGGGACCGAAGGGCGATCTCGATGCGACTGGTCGCTTTCGCGGCAATGGTGGTATTGGCCTTCAGTCCCGAATCCCTGCTCGGCGCCAGCTTTCAGATGTCGTTCGCGGCCGCGACCGCCCTGGTCGCCATATACGAACACGCCCATCGGTGGCAGGCGGGGGCACGTCTCGGGGGGCGGGGGTGGAGGAATCGCCTTCTGTTCTACTTCGCAGGGGTACTCGTGACGACCGTGGTGGCCGGATTGGCGACGGCGCCTTTTGCTGTTTTTCATTTCAATCGCTTCGCCCTCTATGGCGTTGCCGCGAATTTGGTGGCGGTTCCCTTGACGGCGCTCTGGATTATGCCTTGGGGTATGGTGGCATTTGCGGCACTTCCGTTGGGTTTGGAAAATGTCCCTTTGGCCATGATGGGGGCCGGTATCGATGCATTTGTCGTAGTGGCAAACGTGGTCTCCGGGTGGCCGGGCGCCGTGGGCATGCTGCCTGCATTCCCCGCATGGGCGCTGGGGGGCGTGGTTCTCGGCGGGCTCTGGTTGTGCCTGTGGCCGTCCCGAGAACGTTGGGCCGGTCTCGTCGGCGTGATTCCCATGGCAGCCGCATTGTGGATGTTTCCGCCGCCCGACGTTTTTGTCGACGATACGGGGAAGCTGTTCGCGGTTCGGACCACGAGCGGAGACTACCTGCCATCCACCAGGCGCTCCGGCCGCTTCGATCGTGAAATCTGGCTGCGACGCGCGGCGGCAACCGAAAGCCCCGGTGTCGACAACGACAATGCCGCTCCGCGCGTTCGGCGGCTCCTCTGCGACGGTTTGGGCTGTGTCTATCGGATCGCGGATCGAACCCTTGCCTTCGCGAAGTCCGAGGAAGCGCTGAACGAAGACTGCTGGCGTGCCGATGTCCTGGTGGTCACGGTTCCGATTCGCGCGGTGTGCGGAAACCCGGCCGTCGTTCTCACCCGCCGGGACTTGGCCCGTGATGGCGCGCACGCAATTTGGTTGAATCGCGGTGGCATCCGGGTGAGGTCGGTGAACGGCGAACGGGGCGACCGGCCCTGGGTGGTTCGTCCCGGCTTTGGCAACGGCGGGACATGACGCCGGGATCAATCGGGAAGGCGGAGACTGCCATCCGGATCCAAGACAAATGACGGATTCCAGGCGACTTCCCAGGGGAATCCGTCGGGGTCGGCGAAATAGCCTGAATATCCTCCCCAAAAAACGTCCTGCGCGGGTTTGATCAACACCGCACCGGCGTTGACGGCTTCGGCGAGAACCGCATCCACCTCGTCGCGACTGCGGGCGTTGTAGGCGATTGCCATACCGCAAAAACCGCCGCCTTCAGGGGAAAGTCCGGCATCGTCGGCCAACGCTTCACGGGAGTAAAGGCCCAGCGCCATGCCGCCGAGTTGAAAGAAGGCGACGCCTTCCGCATCTTTGACCGATCTTTTCCACCCGAGTTTCTCATAAAACGCCCGGCTGCGGGTCAGATCGGCGACCCCCAGGGTAACAAGGCTGATGCGCTGATCCACGGCGTCCTCCCGCATTCGGCGATGCGATGGCGGCGAGCGTCAATAACGCCGCATCAGGCCGACGAGGCGCCCTTGCACCTTCACCTGATCGGGTCCGAAGATGCGGGTTTCGTAGGCCTTGTTCGCGGGTTCCAGGGCGATGGAATCGCCCTTACGCCGCAGGCGTTTGAGGGTCACTTCCGCGTTGTCGATCAACGCGACGACGATTTCACCGTTTTCGGCGACGTCGTCGCGGCGGACAAGAACGGTATCGCCGTCGAGGATCCCGGCTTCGATCATCGAATCCCCGTCGACGGCGAGGGCGTAATGTTCGCCGCTGCCGAGGAAGGATTTCGGGACATCGATGAAGTTCGACTGGTCGCGCAGGGCCTCGATCGGCGTGCCGGCGGCGATCCGCCCGTACAGCGGAAGCTGGACCGTTTCGGATGGATCGGCGATCACGGTGCCCGAAAACCGGAAGTCGCCCTTGACGACCTTGGGCGAGAACGACGGCCGCGAAACCGGCCGCGTACCCGCCGCCGGCGTCGAAGAGCTTTCGGGAAGACGAAGCACTTCGAGCGCCCGGGCCCGATGGGGCAGGCGACGGATGAAACCCCGTTCCTCGAGCGCGGTGATCAGGCGATGGATCCCCGATTTGGATTTGAGCGCCAGCGCTTCCTTCATTTCATCGAAGGAGGGGGAAACACCCGTGTCGCGTAATTTGTGATCGATGAAGACGAGAAGTTCGAATTGTTTCCGGGTCAGCATGGCGCGATCCTCGGTATCCGGGGTCTCGAAATTCCGCTGAAACGGCCCTGGAATGGTAGCGATAATCGAGACCCTTTGAAGGGGAACAAAATATAAATTTCACTTCTTGTTCTATTTTAGTTCCTGCTTTGGGTCAAGAAGTTCCTGCCCTATCTTAATAATGTGCCAGTGCGGATGGGAACATTACGATGTCGATGCGGTCTCCTTTGACCGCCGCGGGCGCATGGGGCGGTCGAACCACCAGGCATTCGGCGCGGGCCAGAAGGGCGGACATGGCACTGTCCTGTCGCCGGAACGGCGTGGCGACACGGCGGCCGTCGGGCGCGACGTCCAGGGTGGCGCGGAGGTAGTCCTGGCGTACGTCGTTTTCCGGAAGATCGCAACCCAACTCGGCGACGGTCGTTTCGACGGTGGGCGGAAGCCCCTGCATGATCCGCAGGGCCGCTTGCACGAATAAAAGGCCGGTCACGCCCGACGATACCGGATTGCCCGGAAGCCCGATGACCGGTGTCCCGTCCAGGTGGCCGAACAGCAGGGGTTTGCCCGGCCGCATCGCGACGCGGAAGAAGTCGAGCGCGAATCCCTTGTCGCCCAGGACCTTGCGCACGAGATCGCGGTCGCCGACCGAGGCGCCACCGATGGTGACCAGAAGGTCGCTTCCCCGGGCACCGTCGATCATGCATTCGAGGGCGGAGGCGTCGTCCTTCGCGATGCCGAGGTCGAGGGCGACGCCGCCGAGGACCGAGACCGTGGCGGCCATGGCGACGCTGTTGGAACTGATGATGCGTTCGCCGGTCAGCGGTTCGCCCGGCATGGCGAGCTCGTCGCCCGTCGCCAGGATGGCGACTCGGGGCCGTCGGCGCACCTTCAGCCACGGGACGTTCATCGCGGCGGCGAGTCCCAGGTCGCGGGCCGTCAGGATCCGTCCCTCGGGAAGGAGGACGTCGCCTTCGGAAAAGTCGAGGCCCGCGTTCCGCACGAAGGTTCCGGATGAGACGGTTTCCCGGATTTCGACCGTCGTGCCGTCGCTCTCCGTGTTTTCCTGGATCACGATTGCGTCGGCGCCCTCCGGGATCGGCGCGCCGGTAAAGATCCGCGCGGCTTCTCCGGGGCCGATCCGTCCCGAATATCCTTGGCCCGCCGCCGAGATGCCGACCAGTTTCATGCGGACCGGAACCGCCGCGACGTCCTCGGCCCGCACGGCATATCCGTCCATGGCCGAAACGGCGAGGGGCGGTTGGGTGACGCGCGAGGACACGCTTTCGGCCAGGATACGGCCGAGACCGGCGGACAAGGAGATCTGTTCGGCTGGCAGCGGCGAAAAACCGGCAATCACGCGTTCAAAGGCCTCGGACACCGACAGCATCAGGCGTTTTCTCCCTCGGCGACATAGCTGCCCGATCGGCCGCCGCTTTTCCGCAGCAGGCGGATATCGGTGATGCGGATGGCCCGATCGATCGCCTTGCACATGTCGTAGACGGTCAATGCGGCGACCGAAACGGCGGTCAACGCCTCCATCTCGACACCGGTACGGGCGGTGATGCGGCACGTGGCGCGAACGTCGATGGCGCTGGCGTCGTCGACGCAGACCAGGGTGACTTCGACCGCATCCAGGGCGAGGGGATGGCAAAGGGGGATCAGGTCGGGCGTCCGTTTCGCGCCCATGATGCCCGCAAGCTGAGCGACGGCGATGACATCGCCCTTCTTGATTCCGCCTTCCCGAATTCGGCGCAGGGTATCCGGAGCGACGAGGATGCGGGCGGCTGCCGTCGCGCTACGTTCGGTGACGGCCTTCTCGGAAACGTCGACCATGACCGCGTTGCCGTCGGCGTCGAAATGGGTAAGCTCGGCCATAGGCCATGTTCCTCGTTCAGGGGGCCGGAACCTGGATCAAGCGCCGGGTCGCTTCGGCGACATCGTCGTGACGCATCAGCGATTCACCGATCAGGAAGCAGCGGGCACCGGCCTTGGCCATGCGATCCAGGTCCTGGCGCGTGGACAGGCCGCTTTCGCAAACCAGCATGCGTCCCGGGGGTACGTTCTTGGCCAGACGTTCGGTGGTCGCAAGATCCACGGTCAGGGACTTGAGATTGCGATTGTTGATGCCGAGCAGGCGCACGTCCAACTTGAGAGCGCGTTCCATTTCAGCTTCGTCATGGACTTCGGCGAGAACATCCATGCCGAGTTCAGTAGCGCGCGCGGCCATTTCGGCGGCCAGGGCGTCGTCGAGGGCTGCAAGGATCAACAGAATGCAATCGGCGCCCAGCGCGCGGGATTCGTCGATCTGGAACAGGTCGATCATGAAATCCTTGCGCAGAACCGGAAGGTCCACCACCGCCCGCGCGGCGCACAGATAGTCGTCGGCGCCTTGGAAATGGGCGACGTCGGTCAGGACCGACAGGCAACTGGCGCCGCCGTCCGCATAGGCCCGTGCCAACCGCGGGGGATCGAAGTCGGCGCGGATCAGGCCTTTGGACGGCGATGCCCGCTTGATTTCGGCGATCAATCCGTAGTGGCCGCTTGCGACCGTTTCCGCCAAGCGGTCGGCGAAGCCGCGGGGGGGCGGGGCGGCGGCGACGCGCTCTCGGAGCACCGACGGCGGGCAAGCCTGCTTGCGATCCGCGATATCCTCGCGTTTCTCATCGCAAATTCGAGAGAGGACATCGCTCATGATTGGGCCGATACGCCATTGGTGACGGCGATCAGGCGTTCAAGCGAGCGTCGCGCACCGCCGGACTTGATGGAGCGGTCGGCCAATGCGACGCCGCCCCTGAGGCTCTCCACCTTTCCGGCGACGACCAGCGTGGCGGCGGCATTGAGCAGCGCGACGTCGCGATAGGGGCCTTCGGCGCCGTCCAGGAGGCTCCTCAATGCCGCGGCATTGTGTTCGGGCGTTCCGCCGCGAAGGCTTTCCGGGTTGGATCGCGGCAGTCCCGCGTCCTCGGGTGCGACCTCAAAACGGTGGAGGGCTCCTTCGCGCCATTCGGCGACGAACGTCGGTCCGGTCGTCGTCATTTCGTCGAGCCCGTCCGATCCGTGCACGACCCATGCGCGCTCGCAGCCGAGATTGCCGAGCGTTTCGGCCATGGGTTCGATCCATGTCCTCGAAAAGGCTCCGGTGAACTGCCGCCGGACACCGGCGGGATTGGACAGGGGGCCGAGAATATTGAAAATCGTCCGGGTTCCCAGTTCGACACGGGGCCCGGCGACATGGCGCATGGCGCTGTGGTGGCGGGGGGCCATCATAAAGCCGATCCCGGCTTCGACGATCGAACGCTCGATGAGCGGCATGTCGGCATCGAGATTGACGCCCAGGGCCGTAAGGACATCCGCCGCGCCGGACTTCGACGACAGAGCCCGGTTGCCGTGCTTGGCGACGGGGACGCCGCAGCCGGCGACGATGAGGGCCGCGGCGGTCGAGATGTTGTAGGTCCCGGCGCCGTCACCGCCGGTTCCGACGATGTCGACGGCATCGGCCGGCGCCGAAATCGTCAGCGCCTTGGCCCGCATGGTCCGGACCGCGCCGGTTATTTCCGCAACGGTTTCACCGCGAACCCGCAAGGCCATCAGAAAGGCGCCGATCTGGGCCGGTGTCGCGTCTCCCGACATGATGACGTTGAAGGCTGCGGCGGATTCGTCGATAGACAGGGATTCACCGCTTGCGACCTTGGCCAGGGTTTCCTTCATGACGGTCAGCGTGTCGCTCATGCCGCGTCTCTCCAATTTTTGGCAATGGTGAGGAAGTTGGAAAGAATCGCGTGGCCGTGTTCGGACTCGATGCTTTCGGGATGGAACTGGACGCCGTAGATGGGGAATGTCCGGTGCGCGAGCCCCTGGATTACGCCGTCATCGCTTTCCGCCGTGATCATCAGCACTTCCGGCAGGGATTCGCGTTCGACCGTCAGCGAGTGATAGCGCGTCGCCTTCAGGGGGGAAGGAATACCGGCGAAGACGCCGTGCGCTGTGTGGGTGATCTGGCTCGTCTTGCCATGCATCGGCGCGGGTGCGCGCACAACGCGCCCGCCGAAACATTGACCGATCGACTGATGGCCAAGGCAAACTCCGAAAACAGGAACGGTGCCCGCAGCACGCGCGATAAGATCCAGGCAAATCCCGGCGCGATCGGGATCGCAGGGTCCCGGTGAAATCACGATCCCTTCGGGCCGGAGGTTCAGGACCTCCTCGACGCTTATCGCATCGTTGCGCCAAACGGCAACATCGGCGCCCAATTCGCCCAAATAATGGCGCAGATTGTGCGTGAAGCTATCATAATTATCGATTAATACATACATATCAGGTTCTTGTTGCCGATTGTTAAGATCTGGATTGATCCGGTGGTGGCCGAGGCTTTCGGCGGCGTTCAGAATGCAACCCGGCGTACGGGGCGTCAAGTCCGCGAACCGAAGCCATGAAGCCGGTGGACCTTGGTTTCCGCCTGTCATATCTACATCTAAACGTCGCGCGCAAGGGGTCACGGAGGATCACGCACGTTGCTTCGGAAAATCGACGAGATCACGACACGGCGTCCGGGCTCGCCGGGACCGAAGCCAGCGGGAAAGCCTGCTGGTTTCCGTTCCAATCCGAAGCGGCAGGCGTTCTGGGTGATCCTGGTTGTCGGTTGTCTGTCGTTCGGGTATGTGCTGGGCCGGTTCGTCTTCCCCGGTCCGGGGGTAGACGACGGCCGACACCGCGTTTCCGACCGGGGCCCCGAACCCTGGTACAAGGCGCAACCGCCGCCGCCGAAGATGCTGGACCTGCCGAATACGCCCATCCTGCCGGATCCGCTCGATGACGCCGACGGTGCGGAAGAACCATCCTCCGTCGTCGCCCCTCCATCCGGCGACGCGGACGTTGCGCGGGCCTACGAGGAAGCGCTTCCGGGGGAGGTCCATCTGCCGCGCATTCCGGCTGGCACCGGGGAGCCGCCAATGTTCACGCCGCCGGATTCGGGACAGGAGCAACCGGCTTGGCGGCGCAACGCGGTCGCGATCGCGGATCCCGGCGACAAGCCGATGATCGCCATTGTGATCGACGATCTGGGAGTCGATCGCAAACGCACGAACCGTATCATTGGGCTGCCCGGTCCGTTGACGCTGTCTTTCCTTACCTATGCGTCCGATCTGGCGTCTCAGGCCCGGCGCGGCGCGAAAGCGGGCCACGAACTGATGTTGCACGTGGGGATGGAGCCCACCGGCAAAGCCGTGGATCCCGGACCGGATGTTCTGCTGACGCAGGCCGGCAAGGCGGAGGTCCGTCAACGATTAATCGGGGTTCTGGATCGGTTGGACGGTGTCGTCGGGATTAACAATCACATGGGAAGCCGGTTCACGGAAAGCGGCGAGTCCATGGAAATCGTTCTCGAAGAACTCAAGAAGCGGGGCCTGTTGTTCCTGGATTCCCGTACCACGCCGAAAACGGTCGGCGCCACGGTGGCCCACCGTCTGGGCGTTCCGGTCACCGAACGCAACGTTTTCCTCGATAACGAGAACGTGGTTGATTCCGTCATGACACGGCTGGCCGAAACCGAGCGCATAGCGCGCAAGCACGGTTATGCGATCGCCATCGGGCATCCGCGCGACGCGACGATCGAAGCGCTAAGCGTCTGGCTGAAGGATGCGGCGGCGCGGGGAATTGCCATCGTTCCCATATCGATGGTTACGGATCATATCCTGAAACGCCCGACCTGATGCCGGGCATGGTAGAAAACGAAGGAGTTGTGATGTCGAAGACTTATCGCGTCGGCGGAATGACCTGCGAAGGCTGCGCGCGCTCAGTGACCAAAGCGATTCAGAGTGCGGCACCCGGAACCGATGTCCAGGTGAACCTGGAATCGGGCACGGTCCTGGTTTCAAGCGGCGCGGAATCCAAGATCAAGCAGGCCGTCGAGGACGCAGGGTTCGAATACCACGGCGCAATGTCCTGATTCATGGGTGAAAACGCTTGACCTCGGATCCTCGCGGGGACGACACTGCTGCCGCGTTTCCGTGGGGGAGCGCATAAACCGCTTGTTTTCAGGGCAGGGTGAAATTCCCGACCGGCGGTAACCATCCGGATTTCCGGATGGAAGCCCGCGAGCGCCCGGAGCCGCAAGGACTCCGGGGTCAGCAGATCCGGTGAGAAACCGGAGCCGACGGTCATAGTCCGGATGGAAGAAGACGAGCCGACAAACAACGACGCGGATTTAACCGGGTCGCGTGTTCGCCGTCGCTGTCGGGGGATCCTGTCCACCGTCGGCGGATTGTCTTTGAATCGCCCTGATTCAGGCTCATTTCGATTGGAGTGAGATCATGAATCAGATCAGAAACCATTCTTCCCTGTTGGAAAGCTTCGGCAGTGCCGAGCAACGTGTTGCCAAGGCGATCGCCCGCATTGCCGAGGGCGGCGGCGTGATTGTCGTAGACGATGAAGGCCGCGAAAACGAGGGTGATATCATTTTTCCGGCTGATTCGATCACGGTGGCACAAATGGCCATGTTGATCCGCCACGGTTCGGGAATCGTCTGCCTTGTCCTGGACGATGCCCGGATGCGTGCCCTGGATCTGCCGCCCATGGTCGCCGAAAACACATCGCGTAACGGCACGGCGTTTTCCGTATCGATCGAGGCGCGCGAAGGCGTGACGACGGGGGTTTGCGCCGCCGACCGGGTGACGACAATTCGTACCGCGATCGATCCCGAGGCGGGGCCCGACGACTTGGCCCGGCCCGGGCATGTGTTCCCGTTGCGCGCCCATCCGAACGGACTGGCGGCGCGGCGCGGCCATACCGAGGCGACGCTGGAACTCATGATCCTGGCGGGCCGTGGTTCGGCGGGCGTTCTATGCGAGGTGATGAACGACGACGGCACCATGGCTCGGCTGCCGACTCTCGTTGAATTCGGGCGGATTCACGATCTGCCGCTGGTGACCGTCGACGATCTGGTCTCCTGGCATTCACGCCGGACCGCGGCCTGAACAACGTTTCGGGGGCGGCCGATACCGACCGCCCCCGATGTTCCTGCAAATCAAACGACGGGCGCCGCCGGAAGCGTCAACCGCGGCCGGAGGCGAAGCGAACCGCTTCTTCCGCTGCCTTGACCAGGGCGCGGGCTTTGTTACGGCTTTCCTGGAACTCCAGTTCGGGATCGCTGTCAGCGACAATGCCGCCGCCGGCCTGGACGTACACGGTGCCGTCCTTGACCACGGCCGTCCGCAACGCGATGCAGGTATCCATTTCGCCGTCGGCGCCGAAATAACCGATGCATCCGCCGTAAACGCCGCGCCGGACCGGTTCCAGTTCGTCGATGATCTCCATGGCCCGGACTTTCGGCGCACCAGAAACCGTGCCGGCCGGAAATCCGCCGAACAAAGCGTCCATGGAGTCGAAGGCGGAATCCAGCTCCCCGACCACATTGGAGACGATGTGCATGACGTGCGAGTAGCGTTCGATCACCATCTTTTCCGTGACCCGAACGGTGCCTGTGCGGGCGACTCGTCCGACGTCGTTCCGTCCCAGGTCCAAAAGCATCAGGTGTTCGGCCAATTCCTTGGGATCGGCCAGGAGATCGGCTTCGAGCGCGCGATCTTCCTCCTTGTCCTTGCCGCGCGGACGGGTTCCGGCAATCGGCCGGATGACGACCTGATTGTTGCGCACCCGCACCAGGATTTCCGGGCTTGAGCCGACGACCGCGAAACCACCGAAGTCGAGGAGGAACAGGAACGGCGACGGGTTCAACCGCCGAAGGGCCCGATACAGTGCCAAAGGTGGAAGCCGGAAGGGAATGGCGAACCGCTGGGAAAGCACCACCTGGAAGATGTCGCCGGCCAGGATGTATTCCTTGGCCTTGCGGACCATTTCGTGGAATTCGTCCTGGGACATGTTGGAAACGGGTTCGACGCCGGAGCCCGGCTTCGCGACGGCTTCGCGGCGATACGGTAGGCTGCGTTCGAAATCCGCGACAATGTCCGAAAGTCGTTCGCGGGCCAGATCGTAGGCCGCGTGGGCGCTGATGCCCTCGGTCGGACGCACCGGAGTGACGATGGTCGCCGTGTCCTCGATGCTGTCGAAAACAACCATGATTGTCGGCCGCACGAATATTCCGTCCGGCACGTTCAAAACATCGGGGTTGTTGTCGGGAATCCGTTCGACCAGGCGAATCGTGTCATAGGCCATGTAGCCAACCAGTCCGGCGGCCATCGGAGGCAGGTCGGCGGGCAGCTCAATCCGGGATTCCTGAACCAGGGACCGCAATGATTGGAGCGCACCGCCGGTTTCGGGAACGAAGGAATCGAGGTTCTGCCGTGCCTCGCGGTTGACTTCCGCGCGATCGCCGAAACAACGCCAGATCAGGTCGGGTTTGAGCCCAATGAAGGAATAGCGGCCTCGAATCGCGCCACCTTCCACCGATTCCAGAAGAAAGCTGTACGGACGTCCGTCCGCCAGTTTCAGCATCGCCGAAACCGGCGTTTCCACGTCGGAAACGAACGTCGTCCAGACGGCCTGAGGCCGGCCTTTGTCGTAATTGTCCCGAAAGGCCTGGAACTGGGGAAGGGGCGTCATGACAGCATTGAACCTAGAATTGATCGAGAACCTTTGTATTGACCGTGACCGGATAGTCCTCCCGAAGGGACTGCATATACGCGGTCAGGATGTCGCTTCTCAGCGCCTCGGATAATGTGGCTTCGAGTTTGCCGACATTTTCCTTCTCGGCCGAAGGCAGGACGGACTTGACTTCGGTCAGAACCGCGACAACCGCCCCTTCGGCATATCGGCCATGGGCGACTCCGCCGACCTTGGCCTTGAACAAGGCCCGGACGACGGTCTGGGGCAGGTGCTCCAACCGCGCGATCCGCTTGAACGGTTCCGTCGTCGCGACTTCGAGGCCCGCGGATTTGGCCACGTCGTCCAGCGTTTCGCCGCCTTCGACGCGCTTGGCCAGTTCCTCGGCTGACTTTTCGTTTTTCAGCCGCCGCTGTTCCGCCATCCAGGCATCGATGACCGCCTGCTTGACCTCCGCGAGAGGCCGTAACGCCGGCGGGACGATCTTGTCGACTCGTGCGACGAAATAGGCTTCGGGGCCAGCTTCGGTCAGGGTGGTGTCGTTGCCTTCGCCGGTCTCGAATACGGTCTTGAGGAACGCGTTTCCGGGCGGCAGGTCGGAGACCTTCTGACCCTTGTCATCCAGGCCGTTCCGCGTCACGGCTGGAACCTTGCGCAAAGGCAGATTGAGCCGTTGCGCCGCCTCTTCGATGGTCGATCCGCCACCCAGTTGATCTTCCAGGCGGTTGGCCATGTCGAACAGCGAATCGATCGCCTTTTCCTTGGCGGCCTGAGCGAGAAGGATTTCTTTGACGTCTTCGAACGACTGTTGCGATGCGGGCGAAATCTTCACGACTCGCAAAATGTGCCAGCCGAGGGGGCTCTTGACCGGTTGGCTGTAACCGCCTTCCGCGGTTCCAAAGGCCGCATCGGCCATTTCGGGAAGCAATTGCTCCTTGGTGACTTCGCCGATTTCCAGCGCATCGCCTTCCATGTCGGCTTCGTCCTTGGCGACGGTGGCGAAATCGTCGCCTTTTTTCAGACGCTTGAGCGCTTCCTTCGCCTTCTCTTCGTCCGGCAGGAGGATATGCTCCAGGGTCCGGCGTTCCGGAAGGTTGAAGTCGCTGGAACGTTCTTCGTACAGGCTGCGAAGTGTTTCGTCGTCAATGGCGATTTCCTTTGCCAGATCATCGGCATTGATGACGACGAATGTCGCGGCTCGTGTTTCCGGGGCAGTGAACTGCGCGGCATGGTCCTGATGGAATTGGATCAGCACCGATTCTTCCGGAACCTCGATTCCTTTGACCAGGGCGTCACGGAGCACGATGGTTTTTGCGACCCTTTGTTCATTTCCATACCGGTAAAGAACGTCGGTCAACGCCTTCGGCGCGAGATCGGCATCGGTCAGGCTGTCGAGGATCTGATTACTTTTTATTTCTTCCCGGTAGCGCCGAACGAACATCGGTTCGTTGAAGCCGTTGGATTGGAGAACCTGCTGGAAAACGTCGGGATCGAACTTGCCGGCGCTGTTGAAGAAACTCCGATTGGTCTGGATCGCTTTGCGAACCGCCGCGTCGCCGACCACCATGCCGAGGCTCTTGGCTTCCTGGGACAGCAGCGTATCGCGGATCA
Source organism: Rhodospirillales bacterium (assembly GCA_963675465.2). Lineage (GTDB taxonomy): Bacteria > Pseudomonadota > Alphaproteobacteria > Rhodospirillales > Shumkoniaceae > JAHDSF01. Next base: position 308,095 of record CAXXVY010000016.1, on the reverse strand, counting down.
GTCGACCCAGGATTTCGTTGGTGATGCCCATGGCCCGGGCTTGTTCCCGGCCGAAATCAGGCCCGCGCAGGCGCTGCTGATTGCGCATCTCGCGGGTGTATTCCTGCTCGAACTGTTCGGGCGTGACGTCGGCGTCCCCGACGGAAGCGACGACGGTGGCCGTGGCGCGTCCGCGCAAGACATCGCCGATACCCCAGGCTCCGAAACTGATGATCAGGAGCACGAAAAGAATCTTGACGAGGATGGACGCTGAGCGTTTGCGAATGGCTTCGAGCATGGAGCGACTCTGTTCCTTCCCGGTGCGACCCGATGACGGGTAATCCGGCGCGTTTATTGATGTGATCAGTCCCGCGGCATCATAGAAGCGCGCGGGAAGGGCCGCAACCGCCGAATGAGCAACAACAGACGCTTGGATTGCCCGATTTTCCTATGTTAAACACAACCGACCCATCCGGGCGGTTTTCCAACAACGAAACGAAGAGGACGCTGGCCATGACCACGCAAAGACGAACGCTGATCGCCGGGAACTGGAAGATGAACGGTCTTGTCGCCGATGGTACGGCGCTGGCCGCCGAAGTCGCCCGTCGCTATGCCGCGGTTCAGGAGCCCCGCTTCGACATGCTGGTCTGTCCGCCGTTCACGCTTGTTTCCAAGGTCGCCGAGGCGGCGGGAGCCGGCGGCTTGGCGGTCGGAGGCCAAGATTGCCATCCGGCGGTGAAGGGCGCCCACACCGGCGATATCGCGGCGTCGATGTTGAAGGATCTGGGCTGTTCTTATGTGATCGTCGGCCATTCGGAACGGCGCACCGATCACCGGGAAGTGGATGCTGACATCAAATCGAAGGCCGAGGCCGCGCTGGCCGCCGGATTGACGGCCATCGTTTGCATCGGCGAAACCGAACAGGAAAGGGATGGCGGGCGCACGCTCGATGTCGTGAAGACCCAGCTTTCCGGTTCGTTGCCCGACGGCGCCGATGCGGCGAATCTGGTGATCGCCTATGAACCGGTCTGGGCGATCGGTACCGGCCGCACGCCGACCAACGAGGAAGTTCAGGATGTTCACGCCAAGATCCGGAAGGAATTGGCAGGCCGCTTGGGCCCGTCGGTCGCCTCCGGCATTCGCATTCTCTACGGCGGTTCGATGAAGCCGAGCAATGCGGAGGTGTTGTTGGCGCTTCCCGACGTCGACGGCGGCCTGATCGGCGGCGCCAGCCTGACGGCGGACGACTTTTGGGCCTGTGCGAAAAGTTGCCTCTAGCATTCGCGCGCGGCAGGGACTAAAACGCTTCTCAACCGTTTCCCGGGCGGCGATCGTCCGGGACCGCGGTGCGAATGCTTTCGTATAACAAGATTGGTCTAACCATGGAAACCGTCGTTCTGGTCATTCATCTTCTGGTCGCCATCGCGCTGGTCGGCGCTGTGCTGATTCAACGCAGCGAGGGCGGAGGACTTGGAATGGGAGGGGGAATGAGCGGTTTCATGACCGGTCGGGCAACCGCGAATCTTCTGACCCGTACGACGGGCATGTTGGCGGCGGCCTTCATGACGACCAGCATTATTCTCGCACTCATGTCCGGTGGGCAAACCGAATCGCGCTCCATTCTTGACACCACGGGTACGACGCCCGTCACCTCCCAACCGGCCACTCCGGCCGAGTCGGGGGAACCGCAGGCTCCCGTGGCAAAGTGAGAAGGCAGCGAGATGCCCAAAGACGCAAGGAAATCCAAGGAGGCGGCGACGGTGCCGCCTCTTCTTCTTAAGCAATCCTTCTTTTTGATATACAGTTAAGGCCCATGACGCGGTTCATATTCATCACCGGCGGCGTGGTTTCCTCCCTTGGTAAAGGGTTGGCTTCCGCTGCCCTCGGCGCGCTCTTGCAGTCGCGCGGTTTCAAGGTCCGTCTCCGCAAGCTCGATCCCTACCTCAATGTCGATCCGGGAACGATGAGTCCCTATCAGCATGGCGAGGTCTATGTGACCGACGACGGGGCCGAAACCGATCTCGATCTCGGTCACTACGAAAGGTTTACGGGCGTCGCGTCTCGTCAAAGCGACAACGTGACGACGGGCCGAATCTATTCCGATGTGATCGCGCGCGAGCGGCGCGGCGATTACCTGGGTGCCACGATCCAGGTCATTCCGCACGTGACCGATGCGATCAAGGATTTCATCATGAGCGATCTCCACGGCGAGGACTTCGCGCTGTGCGAGATTGGCGGCACCGTCGGCGATATCGAGGGCCTTCCGTTCCTGGAGGCGATTCGTCAGTTGGGCAACGAACTGGGGCCGGAACGGTCCATGTTCATGCACCTGACTCTGCTTCCCTACATTCCGACGGCGGGCGAGTTGAAAACCAAGCCGACCCAGCATTCGGTGAAGGAACTGCAGAGCGTCGGCATCCAGCCCGACCTTCTGATGTGCCGGGCCGACCGGCCGATCCCCGAAAACGAACGGCGCAAGATCGCCCTGTTCTGCAACGTCCACCGCGATGCGGTGATTCCAGCCCTCGACGTCGGGACGATCTATCAGGTGCCGATCAGCTACCATGAGGAAGGGATCGACGAGCAGGTCTGCAAGCATTTCAAGCTCGACGCCCCGGCACCCGATCTGTCGCGGTGGCACGAAATTCACAATCGCCTGACCAAGCCGGAAGGCGAGGTCACGATCGCGATCGCGGGCAAGTACACGGGCCTGCTCGACGCTTACAAGTCGTTGGGCGAGGCGCTGACGCACGGCGGCATCGCCAACAACGTGCGTGTCCACCTGAAGTGGGTCGACTCCGAAATCTTCGAAAAGGAGGATCCGGTCCATTTCCTGGAAGGCGCGAACGGGATACTGGTTCCCGGTGGTTTCGGGGAACGGGGTGCCGAAGGTAAGATCCGCGCCGCACAGTTCGCGCGCGAACGGAAAGTTCCCTATTTCGGCATCTGCTTCGGCATGCAGATGGCCGTGGTCGAGGCCGCGCGCCATTTGGCCGGGATCAAAAAGGCGGGATCGACGGAATTCGGACCCTGCCCGGAACCCGTTATCGGCCTGATGACCGAATGGATGAAGGGCAACGAGATCGAGCGGCGGAAAGCGGGCGGCAACATGGGCGGAACCATGCGGCTGGGCGCCTATGACTGCATGCTCGCCGAAGGGTCCCGGGTCCGCGACATCTACGGTTACGACATCATCCGCGAACGGCATCGCCATCGCTACGAGGTCAACACCAATTACCGCGAAGCGCTCGAGCAGGTCGGATTGAGGTTCTCCGGAATGTCTCCCGACGGCCTGTTGCCCGAAATCGTGGAGATTCCGGAACACCCCTGGTTCGTCGGCGTCCAGTTTCATCCGGAACTCCGGTCGAAACCCTTCGATCCCCATCCGTTGTTCACCTCGTTCATCAAGGCGGCCATCGACCAGGCCCGCTTGGTGTGATCGTTGGCGAAGGGACGAAAATGACCCAAAATCGGCACGTGGCGGTCGGCGATGTGGTGATCGGCAACGATCTGCCGCTCGTTCTGATCGCCGGCCCCTGCGCGATAGAAAGTCGCGAACACACGCTTGAAATGGCTGCCGCGCTCAAGGCGCTTTCCGAGCGTCTCGGTTTCGGTCTGATCTACAAGTCGTCGTTCGACAAGGCCAACCGGACCAGCGTCCACAGCAGCCGCGGCGTCGGGCTTGATCAGGCGCTGCCCATCCTGGCGGAAGTCCGCGAAACCTTGGGCGTTCCCGTTCTCACCGACGTTCACGACGCCGCGCAGTGCGGGCCGGTCGGCGCGGTGGTCGACGTTCTGCAGATCCCCGCGTTTCTGTGCCGGCAAACCGACCTGTTGGTTGCCGCCGGGCGTACGGGAAAAGCCGTCAACGTCAAGAAAGGCCAATTCCTGGCGCCATGGGACATGGCGAACGTCGCCCGAAAGGTCGAATCGACCGGCAACCGCAATGTCATGCTGTGCGAACGTGGTGTCAGCTTCGGTTACAACACGCTGGTTTCCGATATGCGCGCCCTGCCGATCCTGGCGCAGACGGGATGCCCGATCGTCTTCGACGCCACCCATTCGGTTCAGCAGCCGGGCGGGCAGGGAGCGGCATCGGGCGGGCAGCGGGAATTCGCGGCCGTATTGGCGCGCGCCGCCGTCGCCGTGGGTGTGGCCGCCGTTTTCGTGGAAACTCATCAGGATCCGGACCACGCGCCGTGCGACGGTCCGAACATGATACCGCTCAACGAACTTTCCGATGTGGTCGAGACTCTGCTCGCTTTCGACCGCATCGCCAAAGACCGACCGGTGCGCCTGTAGCTCGAGGCACACCCGGCGCAAAGCGCCGCGATTCAACGGGGGCATTGGCTGACGTTTCGCACTTGCACACGTCCCATGCCCTGGGTATGAGTCGGGCCAACCAACCGAGCATCATTCCGATCATCGAAAGGGAATCGCCGTCATGAGCGACATTATCGACATCCAAGCCCGAGAGATTCTCGACAGCCGCGGAAATCCGACCGTCGAAGTCGACGTCCTGCTGGAAACCGGCGCCTTCGGGCGCGCCGCCGTGCCGTCGGGCGCCTCCACCGGCGTCCACGAGGCCGTGGAACTCCGTGACGGCGACAAGAGCCGTTACGGCGGCAAGGGCGTGCTCAAGGCCGTGGAATCCGTCAACGGTGACATTCTGGATACCCTGGTCGGCATGCAGGCCGAAGATCAGTTGCTTATCGACCAGACGATGATCGATCTCGATGGCACCGCCAACAAAAGCAAGTTGGGTGCCAACGCCATCCTGGGCGTCAGCTTGGCGGTCGCTAAGGCCGCGGCGGAGGAAGCCGAACTGCCGCTTTATCGCTATATTGGCGGCGCCTTCGCGCGCGAGTTGCCGGTGCCGATGATGAACATCGTGAACGGCGGCGCTCATGCCGACAATCCGATCGACATCCAGGAGTTCATGATCATGCCGGTCGGCGCCCCTTCCGTGGCGGACGCCATCCGCATGGGTGCCGAAGTCTTCCAGGCCTTGAAGAAGAATCTAAAGGACGCCGGTCACAACACCAACGTCGGCGACGAGGGCGGTTTTGCACCGGGCCTCAGCAGCTCCGACGAAGCGTTGGGTTTCATCATGAAGTCGATCGAGAGCGCGGGTTACAAGCCGGGCGACGACGTGATGCTGGCGGTCGACGCGGCTTCGTCGGAATTCTACAAGGACGGCAAGTACGTGCTGGCGGGCGAGGGCAAGACCCTCGATATCGGCGGCATGGTCAAGTATTGGGAAGACCTGACCTCCCGCTATCCGATCATTTCGGTCGAGGACGCCATGTCGGAAGACGACTGGGAAGGCTGGAAGGCCCTGACCGACGCCATCGGCGGCAAGGTCCAGTTGGTCGGCGACGACCTGTTCGTGACCAATCCGAAGCGTCTGGCCGACGGCATCGCCAAGGGCGTCGGCAACTCGATCCTGGTCAAGGTCAACCAGATCGGCACCTTGTCGGAAACCCTGGAAGCCGTCGAGATGGCCCACAAGGCGCGTTATACGGCGGTGATTTCCCACCGTTCCGGCGAGACCGAGGACTCGACCATCGCCGACATCGCGGTTGCGACCAACGCCGGCCAGATCAAGACCGGTTCGCTGTCGCGTTCCGACCGGTTGGCCAAGTATAACCAGCTGATCCGCATCGAGGAATTGCTGGGCGACACCGCGGTCTATGCGGGTCGGCGCATCCTGCGCTGACTTTTCGAACCCGCTTCGAAATGTGGAACCGGCCGCCTTCGGGCGGCCGGTTTCTTATGCGCCGAAATTTGGAAACAGTGGCCACAACCTTTTCCGCGCCGCTTCCCGAATCATGGTATTCTCGGTTGTTCGCGATGGCGATCGGCAACCGGCGGGATGCGTGGGCGAGGGGGCGGAATGGACGGCTTGAACGAAGCGCGGAACGATGCATGGAACGGCATCGCATCAATTTTCCGCGATGTGCCCGATTGGGTCATTTTAGCGGTAGCGTTTGTCGCCTTCGCGGCAATTCTTTCCACGGCGGCTATTGCATCCGATCCCGCACGACACCAGCCCACGAGTGGAGAGACGGCGTCCCACGGTCCGGGGTCGGATACGGGCCCGGCGGAGGAGGCGGGGCAGGAATCAGGGGTTACAAAAACCATGGATCAACCCGGGGCGAGGAGTGTTGAGGCCTTGGTGGCCGTTTCGACGGCGCTTGGCAAGATCGGAGAGGAACGGCTGGGGGCTGGAGACCTACAAGGTGCGCGGGCGGCATTCGAAGCAAGCGTGGAAATGAAAAGGGAATTGGCCGGCCGCTTTCCTGACGATATCAATGCCCAACGCAACGTGGCTGTAAGTCTGAATAGTCTCGGCGATGTCCTCGTCACTCTCGGGGATCTCTCGGGCGCGCAGGCGAGGTTCGAGGAAGGATTGCGGATCGCCGAGGCTCTTGTTCAGCGTTATCCGAATAACGCGTTGCTTTTGGATGATCTGTCGATAAGCCTCGAAAGGCTGGGCGATGTGCAGGTTTTGGCCGGTGATCTGGAGGGAGCATGGAAAGGGTTCGAAAGGAACCTTGAGATCCAGAAGAGGTTGACCGATCGCGACCCCGAAGATGACCACGCCCAACGAAGTTTGGCGATAAGCTTGGACAGACTCGGTAGCATTCTGACTTCGATGGGGGATTTGGACGGGGCCCGAAAACGATACGAAGAGAGTTTGCATATCAACAAGTCTCGTGTTCAGCGCAATCCGGACAGCGAGGATGCTCGGGGTGATCTGTCAGCGAGTTTCGAAAGAATTGGCGACTTGCAGATTTCGGCCGGAGAACTGGAAAGTGCACGAATGAGCTTCGATGCGTGCCTCGAGATTCGAGAAAAACTCGCAGACCGTAACCGCCACAGTGCGTCGGCCAAGCGCAACCTGATGATGATCTTGCACAAGATCGGATATTCGCAGTTCTTGGCTGACGACCTGAAAGATGCACGAAAGCGGCTGGAAAGAAGCCTTAAAATTTCCAGGGAAGTTGTCGAACGCGCGACCGATAGCGCCGAGGCTCTGCGCGACGTATCGATGAATCTGAACGTGCTCGGAGAGGTGCTGATCCGCTCGGGGGATATAAAGGGCGCCAAGGCTCGGTTCGAAGAGGATCTGAAGATCGCCCAGGTGCTCGTCGATCGCGATCCGGCCAACATGGATGCATTGCGCGATCTGACGATAAGCTTGAACAAGATAGGGAAGGTTTTCTCCAAGTCCGGCGATCTTGAAGGCGCGCGAATAACGTTTGAAAAAAGCCTGAATATTCGCGAAGGTCTGGCCGAACGGAATCCCCTCAGCGCCCAGGCAAAACGGGATCTATTGTTCTCTTTGGAGAGGCTCGGCGATGTGGCGCTTTCGTCCGGCGATCGAGAAAGTGCCGGGGCCTTCTTCAAACGAGAAATCGCGATTGCCGAAGGCCTAGCCGAACGAGATCCAGGCAGCGCCGGGGCGCAATTGGATTTGGCTTTGGAGTACACGAGGCCTGGCAAGCTTTATCCCGGAAAGGGATGGTGGACAAAGGCTTACATGGTTTGCCGCCGTCTCGCCGAGCAAGGGCGGTTGTTGCCGGCCTACGTCTCGATGTTCGAGGAGGCCCGTTTCCGGGCGGTGGAGGAAGAGGGGGCTTCCATTGATTGACTTTGCCGTTCTCCGCGTCCATACCGCTCTTGCGGCGCCGGTAACAAGGGCCGGACTTTCCGGGATGTTCGCGCCTTTCCCGCGTCCGGCTGGCGGCGTCGGGATGATCGCTAAGCGTTCATTAACCGTGTCGTTCCATCATCCTTGAAACGCCGGGCGAAGACCGGAGGGGGAACATGGGTCTCTTGGCCGCATTGCGGTCGCGGATGCGGGAAGTGGTGTGGCCGGTCGTCGGGATCTCGGCCATGTTCTACTTCGCCTATCACGCGGTCGAGGGCGACCGGGGCCTGGTTTCCTGGTGGCGGTTGAGCCACGAGGTCGAACTCGCCAAAACCCTGAAGCTGGAAGTCGCGAGTGAGCGCTCGGACCTGGAACGACGGGTGCGATTGCTCAGCCCGACGAGTCTCGATCCCGATATGCTGGACGAACGCGTCCGGCTAATGCTCAATTACACCCGTCCCAACGAGATCGTCGTTCCCTACGTCCAGGACCGTTAGGCCGTGTCCGGGATCTCCGACTTCCTTCAGCCGCCGTACTACGCGGTCATCTTCCGTTCGCGACGGAATGGGATCGATGAAGACGGCTATGCGCGCACGGCCGAAAGAATGGTCGAGCGGGCCAGGGGCATGCCGGGATATCTGGGCCACGAAAGCGTCCGGGATGACGATGGCGTCGGGATCACGGTGTCCTACTGGTCAACTATCGAGGCTATCGAAACTTGGCGGAACGACCCGGAACACTTGACCGCGCAACGGCTCGGTCGAGAAACGTGGTATGCGGAATACACGGTTCGGATCGCGCGGGTCGAACGCATTTACGGATCGTAGGTATTCCTCCGACATTTCTTATTCTGAAAAACCCTAATGTTTTTCAGATATTAACCGATTTTTTGTTAATCGACCATTTCACTATTAAACTCAGTAGCTTTCGCCCCTATCTATCTGCTAAGAAGACGTCATGCGGATAGCACCCGACAACCTAAATCCCTCCTTGTGAGTGCACCGCAGGATACCTTTGTCGTATTCCAGCAATCCAGAATTTTTGCGGACCGGGAAGATACAATGGCAGCGGCAACGAAACGTCAGTCCGAAAGCACGAGTGCGCGCAAAGGCGCGCGCGGGCGCTCAGGCGCCTCCACGCCCTCGGGCGAGGAATTGCTTCAGTACTATCGCGACATGCTCCTCATCCGTCGTTTCGAGGAAAAGGCCGGACAACTGTACGGCATGGGGCTGATCGCGGGGTTCTGTCATCTCTACATCGGCCAGGAGGCCGTGGTCGTCGGGCTCCAATCGATTTCGGAAGATGTCGACTCCGTGATCACCAGCTATCGCGACCATGGCCACATGCTGGCCTGCGGAATGGATGCGAAAGGCGTGATGGCCGAATTGACGGGACGTAGCGGTGGCTACTCCCGGGGCAAGGGCGGCTCGATGCACATGTTCAGCCGGGAGAAAAACTTCTACGGCGGGCACGGCATCGTCGCGGCTCAGGTGCCGATCGGAACCGGTCTGGCCTTCGCTCACAAGTTCAACAAGGACGGCGGCGTCTGCTTCACCTATTTCGGCGATGGTGCCGTGAACCAGGGGCAGGTCTACGAGTCCTTCAACATGGCGAGCCTGTGGAAACTGCCGGTCATCTACGTGGTCGAAAACAACAAGTACGGCATGGGAACCGCGGTTGCCCGCGCCTCGGCCTCGACCGAACTGTCCCGGCGCGGCGACGCCTACGGCATCCCCGGCATCCAGGTCAACGGCATGGATGTCCAGGAAGTCCGCGCGGCCGGCGAAAAGGCCGCGGCCCATTGCCGGGCCGGCAAGGGGCCGTACATCCTGGAGATGGAAACCTATCGCTATCGCGGCCATTCGATGTCGGATCCGGCGAAGTACCGCTCCAAGGAGGAAGTCAGCAAGATCCGGCAGGAAAAGGATCCGATCGACAACCTGCGGAAAAAGCTGACGGACGACGGGATCGCCGACGACGAAGCGCTGAAGCGCATCGACAAGGAGGTCAAGGAAATCGTGACCGAGGCCGCCGATTTCTCGCAACAGAGCCCCGAGCCGGATCCCAAGGAACTCTACACCGATGTCCTGGTGGAAGCCTGACCGGCGCGACCTGTCGACCTGTGGGGATTGAGAAACAATGCCAATTCAAATACTGATGCCAGCCCTTTCGCCCACGATGACCGAGGGCAAGATCACCAAGTGGCTGAAAAAGGAAGGCGACGCCGTATCCAGCGGTGACGTCCTCGCCGAAATCGAAACCGACAAGGCGACCATGGAGATGGAGGCGGTCGACGAAGGCACCTTCGCCAAGATCCTGGTTGCCGAGGGAACCGAAGGGGTCGCCGTCAACAGCCCGATCGCCGTCATCCTCGAGGATGACGAAGACGACAGCGCGCTGGACAACCTGAAGGCCCCCGCGGTGCCTGCGCAACCGGCGGCGAAGCCGGCCGATCAGGGGCGCGCGGAAAAGGCCCGGGTGGCGCCCGCGCAACCGAGCGCGCTCTCGGCGCCCGAACCCGATGTCGGGGAAACCAAGCCGACCACCGTACGCGAAGCCTTGCGCAACGCGATGGCCGAAGAAATGCGCCGCGAGGAAAAGATTTTCCTCATGGGCGAAGAAGTCGCGCAGTACCAGGGAGCGTACAAGGTAAGCCAGGGACTTCTGGACGAATTCGGCCCCGAACGGGTGATCGACACGCCCATTACCGAACACGGCTTCGCCGGTCTCGGCGTCGGTGCCGCGTTTGGCGGGCTCAAGCCGATCGTGGAATTCATGACCTTCAACTTCGCGATGCAGGCCATGGACCACATCATCAATTCGGCGGCCAAGACGCTTTACATGTCGGGCGGACAAATGGGGTGCCCGATCGTGTTTCGCGGCCCCAACGGATCGGCGGCGCGGGTCGGTGCCCAGCATTCCCAGAATTACGGACCCTGGTATGCCCACGTGCCGGGGCTCAAGGTCATCGCGCCCTATTCGGGTGCCGACGCCAAGGGATTGTTGAAGGCGGCGATCCGGGACCCCAACCCTGTCATCTGCCTTGAACACGAACTGCTTTACGGCCGGACGTTCGATGTGCCGGTATCCGATGATTTCGTGCTGCCGATCGGCAAGGCGAAGGTCGAAAGGTCCGGCAAGGATGTCACCATCATCGGCTATTCGATGGCGGTCGATATCGCGCTTCGCGCCGCCGAACTTCTGGCGGAAGAGGGAATCGACGCCGAGGTGATCAACCTGCGCAGCTTGCGGCCGCTCGACACCGACACCATCGTCGAATCGGTGAAGAAGACCAACCGCATCGTCAGCGTCGAGGAAAGCTGGCCCGTCTGCGGTATGGGCAGCGAGATCGCGGCGATCTGCATGGAAAAGGCCTTCGATTATCTGGACGCGCCGCTGGTGCGGGTAGCGGCCGAGGATGTGCCGCTGCCCTACGCCGCGAACCTGGAGAAGCTGGCCTTGCCGCAGCCCGAACGGGTGGTTGAAGCGGCCAAATCCGTCTGTTATGCCGACTGAGCACGAGAGAGGGTAAACCATGCCGATAGCGCTTCTGATGCCGGCCCTCTCCCCCACGATGACCGAGGGGACGTTGGCGAAATGGCTGAAAAAGGAAGGCGATACGATTTCGGCCGGTGATGTGATCGCCGAAATCGAAACCGACAAGGCCACCATGGAATTCGAGGCCGTCGACGAAGGCGTGCTCGCGAGGATCCTGGTGGATGACGGCGCCACGGGCGTCGCGGTCAACCAGCCGATCGGGATCATTCTCGAAGAAGGCGAGGACGAGTCCGCGTTGACGGGCTACGAGCCGGCCGGTCCCGGCGCGGTGGCCGCCAAGCCCGAGGCGGTGAAACCTGGCGCGGTTCCGGAAAAAGCTCCCGCACGCCAACCGGAGACGACGCCCGCATTGAGGGGCGATCGGATCTTCGCCAGCCCTCTGGCGCGGCGGCTGGCCAAGCAGAAAGGTCTCGATCTCGCGGCCGTCGACGGCAGCGGTCCCCGTGGCCGCATCGTCAAACGCGATGTCGAAGCGGCGCTTAAGGCGCCGCGTGCCACGCCTGCGGCCGAACCGTCGATAGCCTCGGCTCCGGCTCCGGCTCCCCGAGCCGAACCCGCTGCGGTGGCCAATGCGGCGCCCCACGCGGTCGTCGAGAACAGCACGATGCGCAAGGTCATCGCTCGGCGGCTTTCGGAATCCAAGGCCACGATCCCGCACTATTACGTCACCATCGATTGCGAGATCGACGAACTTCTGAAAATCCGGGAGCAGCTCAACGCCCGTTCCCCGGAAGGCGAGGGCGCTTACAAGATTTCCGTCAACGATTTCGTGGTACGCGCCGTCGCGTTGGCGTTGCGCAAGTACCCGGCCGCGAATTCGTCGTGGACGGACGCGGCGACCCTATTCTACGACGACGTGGACGTCTGCGTCGCCGTTGCCACGCCGACCGGTCTGATTACGCCGGTAGTGCGCAAGGCCGATACCAAGGGATTGGCTACGATTTCCTCGGAAGTCAGGGAACTGGCGGCCAAAGCCCGCGATGGCAAGCTGATGCCGGAAGAGTATCAGGGCGGCGGCTTCACGATCTCGAACCTCGGCATGTACGGGGTCCGGGAGTTCGCGGCCATCATCAATCCGCCGCAATCGGGCATTCTGGCCGTCGGTGCGGCCGAACAACGGCCTGTGGTCAAGAACGGCGCTTTGGCGATCGCGACCGTCATGTCGTGCACCCTTTCCGCAGACCACAGGTCGCTTGACGGCGCGAAGGGCGCAGAATTCCTCGGTCTCTTCAAGAAACTGATCGAGGATCCGCTGTCGATGCTGCTGTAGGACGGCGACGTCGCGGCGCCCGACTGGGGACATCGATATGGACAAGGTGGATTTCACGGAGAAGTTCGCGCTCTTTTCGGACAGATGGTCACCGAAAATCGTCGGCGAGGTCAATGACGCCCACGTGAAGATCGCCAAGGTCCAGGGCGCATTCGTTTGGCACGTGCACGCCGATGAGGACGAGATGTTCATCATCCACCGGGGGCGGCTGACCATCCGTCTGCGCGATCGCGACGTGACCCTCGATCCGGGGCAGTTCTTCATCGTTCCGCGCGGGGTGGAACACCTGCCCGTGGCCGAGGAAGAATGCGAAATCATCATGCTCGAACCCAAGACCACGCTCAACACCGGCGACGTGGTGAACGAACGCACCGTCGCCGAACCGGAATGGATTTGACCCATGGCTGAGATTTCTTTCGACCTGATCGTCGTCGGCAGCGGACCGGGCGGCTATGTGGCCGCGATCCGGGCCGCGCAACTGGGGCTCAAGACCGCGGTCGTGGAACGCGAACACGTGGGCGGCATCTGTCTCAACTGGGGCTGCATTCCGACGAAGGCGCTTCTACGTTCGGCCGAAGTCTTCGAGAACATGAAACATGCCGAGTCTTTCGGGTTATCCGTCAAGGGTTTGTCGTTCGATCTTGACAAGATCGTTAAGCGTTCCCGGGGCGTTGCCGGACAGCTTTCAGGGGGGGTCAAACACCTCCTGAAGAAGAACAAGGTCGAGGTCTTCGACGGCCACGGAACATTGGCCGGAAAAGGCAAAGTCCATGTCGCCAAGGACGGCAAGGCGATCGCGGACCTGAAGGCGAAGAACATCATCCTGGCAACCGGGGCCCGGGCTCGCGCGTTGCCGGGCCTGGAACCCGACGGCAAGCTGATTTGGACCTACAAGGAAGCTCTGGTGCCGAACACGTTTCCGAAGCGGCTCCTGGTTGTCGGTTCGGGCGCTATCGGCATTGAATTCGCCAGCTTCTTCAATTCGCTGGGCGCGGATGTGACGGTGGTCGAAGTCCTGCCGCGGGTTCTGCCGGTGGAGGACGAGGAGATCTCGGCCTTCGCCCACAAAGCTTTCGAAAAACAGGGCATGAAGATCCACACGTCGGCGACCGTCAAGGCCTTGAAGAAGGGGACGGATACCGTCACCGCCTCGATCGAGCCCAAGGACGGCAAGCCGTTCGAGTTGACGGTCGACCGCGTCATCATGGCGGTCGGGATCGTCGGCAATGTCGAGAACATCGGATTGGAAAACACCGGGATCGAAGTCGATCGCACCCATGTGGTGATCGATGAATGGTGCCGGACCGGCGAACCGGGCGTCCATGCGATCGGCGACCTGGCGGGACCGCCCTGGCTGGCGCACAAGGCGAGCCACGAAGGGGTCATCTGCGTCGAGAAGATCGCCGGCCTCGAAGGCCTGCATCCCCTGGATACTTCGCGCATTCCCGGCTGCACCTATTGCCGCCCGCAGGTCGCGAGCGTCGGGTTGACCGAAAAGAAGGCCGAGGAACGTGGACACGCCGTCAAGGTCGGCCGTTTTCCCTTTATCGGCAACGGCAAGGCGATCGCACTGGGCGAGCCCGAAGGGTTGGTCAAGACCGTGTTCGACGCCAAAACGGGCGAACTGCTGGGGGCCCATATGATCGGTGCCGAGGTGACGGAATTGATCCAGGGGTACGGCATCGCTAAGACCCTGGAAACCACCGAGGCCGACCTGATGCACGCCGTCTTTCCGCATCCGACGCTGTCGGAAATGATGCATGAATCGGTCCTCGACGCTTTCGGTCGGGCGATTCACTTCTGACCATAACCTATTGGAGGAAAAGGGGACGCGGATCTTGAAGGTTGGCGCGCTCCCGTCCATATCGAGGTCATGACAGCGATCGAAACTCCAACTCCGCGTACCCGCAAGCCGCATTGGATCCGGGTCAAGGCGCCGACGTCGAAGGCGTATGGCGAGACCAAATCGCTTCTGCGCGAGCACAGCCTGCACACGGTGTGCGAGGAAGCCGCCTGTCCGAACGTCGGCGAATGCTGGTCGAAGAAGCACGCGACCGTGATGATCCTGGGCGATATCTGTACGCGGGGATGCCGGTTCTGCAACATCAAAACCGGCAAGCCGCGGGCCGTCGATCCGTTCGAACCGGAAAACGTCGCGATTACGGCGGAAAAGCTGGGTTTGCGGCACATGGTCGTGACTTCGGTCGACCGCGATGATCTGGATGACGGCGGAGCCGGACAATTCGCCCGGACGATCCGCTGCATCCGCGAAAAGGCTCCGGGAACGACGATCGAAGTGCTGACCCCGGATTTCAGGGACAAGCCGGGGGCCGTGGATATCGTCGTCGACGCGGGTCCCGACGTCTACAACCACAATCTGGAAACCGTTCCGCGCCTGTATCCGGCCATTCGGCCCGGCGCCCGGTACTTCAATTCGTTGCGTCTGTTGGACCGGGTAAAGGTCTTGAATCCCGCCATGTTCACCAAATCCGGGATCATGGTCGGACTCGGCGAAACGCGCGAGGAAGTCATCCAGGTGATGGACGACATGCGGTCGGCGGGTGTCGACTTCCTCACCATCGGCCAATACCTGCAGCCGACGCCCCAGCATGCGCCGGTCGATCGTTTCGTAACGCCCGACGAGTTCGCGGAATACAAAAGTCTGGCGGAATACAAGGGGTTCTTGGTGGTCGCGGCCTCGCCGTTGACCCGGTCCTCGTACCACGCGGATCGCGATTTCGAGGCTCTGCGCGCGGCTCGCGGCGCTCAAGACGGTATGGCGTAAGACCGGCATGCCGACCCACGCGGAAAAAAGAATCGTCGCCTATTCGCCGGAGCAGATGTTCGACCTCGTGGCGGATATGGAGAAATATCCCGAATTCCTGCCGTGGTGCCACGGCGTCCGTATCCGGCGCTGGGAGCAGGAGAACACCTGCATCGTCGACATGGCGGTCGGGTTCAAAATGTACCGCGAACGTTTCACCACGCGCGATATTTTGACCCGGCCGGATCGGATCGAAGTCGAATTTTTTTCCGGGCCCTTCCGTCATCTCCGCAACACCTGGTCATTCGAACGGATGGAAGACGGGCGCTGCCTTCTGGATTTCTATATCGACTTCGCATTCCGTTCGTCGTTTTTCGAGCGCATGGTCAGCATGCTGTTCCACGACGCGGTCAGGGTCATGGTCTCGGCGTTCGAACGCCGTGCCTCCATCGTCTATGGGCCGATCTGACCGTCAGGCATCCGCCTTCAGACGTTCTAGAATCATAAGCAGGATTTCGCGCACCGTTTGGCTGCGGACGGCGTTGCGGTCGCCCGAAAACACTTTCGACCGGTGCAGAGTGGCCCTGTTCCGTCGCGCGCATGCCATGTGCACCAGTCCCACCGGTTTTGTGTCGGTTGCGCCGCCCGGGCCGGCGATCCCCGTTACCGCGACGGCGATCGAAGCCGGGGAAACCGCCAACGCGCCCTCGGCCATGGCCCGGGCCACCGGTTCGCTGACCGCCCCGTGTTTGGCGATCAACTGCGGCGGGACGCCGACAACCTCCGTCTTCGATTCATTGGTGTAGGTGACGAAACCACGTTCGACCACGTCGGAGGATCCCGCGATCGCCGTCAGGCAGGCGGAGATCAGGCCGCCGGTGCAGGATTCGGCGGTCGCGATCGTCTGTCCGCTACGGCGGCACTCGCTCAGGACGATGGTGGCCAGTTCAAGAACGGAGTCGGGAACCACGTTACCTCGCGACGAATGTATCGAAAGCCCATACCAGAGGCGCGCACGCGACACCAGCCAGGATATCGTCCAACATGATGCCGAGGCCACCGCGGACTTTCCGATCGGCCCAGGAGATCGGCCAAGGTTTCAGGATATCGAAAAGGCGGAAGAGGGCGAAGGCGAAACCGTAGACCATTGGATCCGGCGCGACCGCCACGAGAGCCAGGGCCTGACCTGCGACTTCGTCGATCACGACGCTTCCGGGATCTTGCCGTCCGATCGCCGCGGCATACCGACCGGCAGCCCAGATGCCCGCCAAACCCACGATGACAACGAACACAGTGACGCCGGGACTTCCAGCGCCTACGGCGACAACCCAAACCACCGGCAACGCTGCGAGCGATCCCCAGGTCCCCGGCGCCTTCGGCAACAAGCCGCACCCGAACCAGGTCGCCAACAGAAAAGCGGGATCGAATTTCGACACGAATATTGCTCCGAGCATCACGACGACATGGTGTTGCCCGTCCGAAATCGGGCAAAGTAAAACACGTTAAGGGGGCTCTGTTGAATGAATAATATCTTATGAGTGCAGCGCTCGAGCCCTGGGAACCAGCATAGGTCCGTCGTCGAAAATGGAGAATGCCTTTTCGGCATTTCCATAAAATTGTCGCTGAATATACGCTTGCAACGGGCAGTTCGAACGGATACCGTCTTTTCGGCAAGATAGAGAAATGAATCCGGTTGCACGATACGTTGACAACGCCCGATCGATGATCTTCACCGGACACAAGAGGGGAAACCAGGGGGCGGAATGAAGGAGAACGGTCCGCGACGCCCATGGCGCGTTCATGCGCGGAATTTCGTTCAACGTCTTTTTCCGGAACGGCAGGTCGTCCTTCGCGCCGAAGGCCGGGTCACCTACGTCCGGCTTACGCCCCGCATCCAGGTGTATTTTTTTGCCGTCGTGTTTCTCGCCCTGGGGTGGACGACATTCAGTTCCGTCAACTTCCTTCGCCACAACGCCATCGTATCGGACAAGGATCGCCGGATCGCCGAAATCGTGGCGGAAAAGGATCGGCGCATTTCTCAAAGCCGCGAAGCCTATCAGGTTCTTCTCGACCAGTTTCGCAAAGGCAAGCGGGTCAACGAAACGCTGACCGACAATCTTGAGGGACACACCTCGGTCATCCGGGACCTGACTCTGGAAAACAAGGCCCTTCAGCAACAGCTCGAGATCGCGTCGGCAAAGATTAATCAGACCGAACTCGAACGGCAAAAGATCCTTGCCGCGCGCGAAGATCTCAAATCGCGGCTTAATGGCGTCCAGCAGACAGAACTTGCGGTGAAGGACGAGAACCGCTCTTTGCAGAGCGAACTCGAAACCCGGTTCACCGAATTGGAAGGCATGGTCGCCGAACGCGATCAGGTCATGTTCGAAGCCAATCGGATGCGGCGTCATATCACCGAATTGGAATCCCGTCTGGCGAGTCTTCAGGATCAACAGGTTGAAACCGTCCAGCGGCTCAACGATCAAGCGAATGCGCTGATCGACGATGCCTCTCGGGTCATCGAATTGACGGGTTTGAGCGTTTCCGAAGTGCTCGGTCAGGAAACCAGCATGTTCGCCGACCAGGGTGGGCCTTTTGTCGCCACGCAGCCCGACGGCTTGCCGGCCGACAAACTCAAGGCCAACCTCAACGACCTCGACCTCCGGGTCGATCAGTGGTCGCGGCTTCAGGACGTCATCCGCCGATTGCCTTTGGCGCCGCCGCTGAACTACTATTACGTGACGGCGAAGTACGGCAAGCGTCGGGATCCCATCAACAAGAAGTGGGCCATGCATTACGGCCTGGATCTCGGCAGCACCTTCAAGCGGGCGTCGATATTGGCGTCGGCGCCGGGAGTCGTTACATACGCCGGATGGCGGGGGAACTATGGTAAACTCGTGGAGATCGACCACGGAGCCGGCATCAAGACGCGATACGGGCACATGCACTCGATCACCGTGAAAAAGGGACAAAAGATCAAGTTCCAGGAAAAAATCGGCCTTTTAGGCAATACCGGCCGCAGCACGGGAGCCCATCTTCACTACGAGGTCGTGGTCAAGGACAAGCCCAAGAATCCGTCAGATTTCATCAAGGCAGGTCGCTATGTTTTCCAAGAGTAGTAAGGGCAGCAATGGAGACGGTCCCTCGATTCAAGATCCCAATGTTTCGCCGTCGATCATCAGCATCGACTTGCGGATCGTGGGTGACTTGAACAGCGAGGGTGAAATCCACATAGACGGTGTCGTCGAAGGCGATATCCGCTGCAAGGTTTTACTTGTCGGCGAAACGGCAAGCACCAAGGGCGCGATCATTGCTGATACCGTCCGGGTCCACGGAACGGTGACCGGCCAAATCAAGGCGATAACCGTTAGTCTGGCGAAATCGGCGCGGGTCGACGGCGATATCCTCCATGAAAATTTGGCGATCGAGAAGGGCGCGTTCCTCGAAGGTCATTGCAAGCGCCTGACAGAACGCAAGGAATTGACCGAAGGCAAGATCAATCTTCTGGCCAAGGATACCGGGGCGCCCACGCTTGCAACGGAGAAGGGTGAAGAGCCCCGATCCGCTGCCGATGCCAAAATCGGCGAGGCCGCGGAGGCGTAAGCGCCAATTCAGTGCCGGGTTCAAGGTGGGCCGGAGATGATCTCCGGCCCTTTTTTCGTTGATCAGTTTTCCGCCAGCGCGGTTCGGAACACGTCGGGATCGACGTTGCCGCCTGAACAGACGACGACCACGTTACGACCCTTGATTGGCAGGCGGCCGCTCAGTACGGAGGCCAAGGCCACCGCGCCGCCCGGTTCGACGACGATTTTGAAGAATTCGAAGGCGACGCGCATGGCCTGACGGGCCTCGGCGTCGGAAGCGATGACGCCGGGCGCCAGCAGATGCCGATTGATCCGGAAGGTGATGGCGCCCGGGATCGGCATCAAAAGGGCATCGCAAATCGACGGCGCGGTCGGGTGAACCTGAATCCGCTCTCCGGCCGCCAGGGACAGGGCGGTGTCGTTGAAGGCCTCCGGTTCGGCCGAGTGGACCGAGACGTCCGCGAACCTCGCCTTGAGCGCCAGTGCGGTTCCGCCCACGAGGCCGCCGCCGCTGCACGGTACCACGACGGCGTCGGGAGCAAGGCCGAGTTCGCAAAAGCGTTCCGAAATCTCCAGACCCGTGGTTCCCTGACCGGCAATGACGTGAAAATCGTCATAGGGCCTGACAAGCGCCATGCCGCGTTCTTTTTGGACCGCTTCGCCGACGACTTCTCGATTTTCCGTTTCCCGATCGTAGAGGATGACCTCCGCGCCATAGGCCTTGGTATTGGCGATCTTCATCGCCGGCGCATCGCGGGGCATGACGATGACTGCGGGAATGCCGAAATATTGCGCGGCCGCCGCGACGCCCTGGGCGTGATTGCCAGACGAGAAGGCGACCACGCCTTTTTCGCGAGTTTCGGGCGTTAGGTGCGATATGCAGTTGAAGGCACCGCGAAACTTGAACGATCCGGTTCTTTGCAGGCACTCGGCCTTGATGAAAAGGCGACCGCCGAGCTTTTCATTGAGCAGCGGCGATTCTAGCAGAGGCGTCTTGACGGCGTTCCCCTCAAGAACGGCGGCCGCTTCCTTGATGTCGGCGATCGTGGGCAGTGTCAATTCGGTCGAAGAATTCATCCAAGGCCTCCAATGCTTCCGGTTCCCCCAAGCTGGGCGCGTGACCGACGCCCGGCACACTGACGCAATGCCAATTCGGCGAAGATCGCCTCATGGCATCAAAACATGAATTCGGAAAGATGGACGACTTGGCGCCGCGCAACACAAGGCACGGAATGGACCGAAGACCCAGGAACAGCGGCCACAAGTCTATTTGCAGAGAATGCGACTGGTGAAGCGGGCGGACTATGTCCGGATCCCAGTCGAAGTGGAGTCTGCCGTCGGCGCCGCGAACGTAAGTGTTTCGGGCCAGGATCACCCACTCTTCCGGGGTGTGCGCCGGCAGTTCCGGAAAGCTCTCTTCGAGAAAATGTGCCGCGGTATCCCAATCGTCGACCGGATGGTCGCGTTGGAGGAGGGCGGTGATCGCGGCCAAACCGCCGGCGGCAATCTCGGGGCCGATGTCGTTTGCCACCGCGCCGGCGAGCGCGGAGGGCATGACGCTTCCCACGGCGGCGGCAAAGATGCCGCCAAGCGAGGTGCCGATGATGGCGACCCGATGCAAGCCGGTCGCGACCAGAATATGCCGGATGTCGTCGAGAAGGGTGCGCGGATCGTATCGACGCCAGTTGGGCGAGCGATCCGATCGTCCCCGACCGATGAGATCAGGGCAAACGATCCGTCGAGAGGCTGAAAAACGTTGAGCGAAAGCTGCGAAGTCCTTGCCGTTTCGTGTCAGTCCCGGAAGGCACAGAACCGGAACGCCCGGTTTCGCCGAACGGGCCGAATACTCTCTGATCCACAGTCGCAGCCCGTCCGAGGTTGCGATAACGAGGTCCCGATCCTGTCCCTCTTCGCCGGACATCCGCCGTCAAAGGCCGAGGATGCTCGGCAATCGTGACAGGTTGGCAATTTCAAAGGTCGGTTCCGAAGGAAGAATCTCGCGGCGCTGGCCGAGGCGATTGACCCAAACCGACCGGAACCCGAAGAAACTGGCAGCCGCCGCGTCAAAGGCGTTCGACGTCAGGAAGACGATCTTTTCGGCGGGCAGGTTGAGCCGGTCTACGGCCAATTGAAAGACCGACGGATGCGGTTTGTAGTTCTGCGCGGTGTCGGCGGAGATCCGCTCGTCCACCAGGGAATAGAGACCGGCGTTCTTGATCGACGACGTGAGCATGGTCACGGAGCCGTTGGACAGGATCGCTGTTCGCAAACCGGCCTGTTTGAGGTGGCTCAACGTGTCCTTGACATCGCCGTGGGGGACAAGCCTGAGAAAGCGCGTCATCAGGCGCGAGCGCAACGTGGCATCCATGTTGAGGCCCATATGGGACATCGCGGCATCGAGACTGTTTCCCGTCACATGCCAGAAGTCTTCGTAGGCGCCGACGAGACCCCGCCACCACGTATATTCGACTTGCTTGCGGCGCCATAATTCGGCGAGCGTTTCGGCCTTGTCGCCGAGAATATCCCGCCAACGGCCTGCGGTGGACTTGATGTCGAAGAGGGTGCCGTAGGCGTCGAATACGCAGGCACCGATGTCGTCTTTCGAAAGAATTGGCGGCATGTATGTCCACACATCACAAATCAGCGGAACGGAGAGTTATGCGCCACCCCGAGGTCGCGGTCAAGGTCGCCCATCGACGTTTATCGCTTGAGATCCCGGTCGATCTGGATCGGCGCCGGGTACGCCGACATGCGGGCGCGATAGACCTGGAGACCTTCGAGAATTCTTTGAACGTAGTTTCGGGTTTCTCCGAAGGGGATCTGTTCGACCCAGTCGACGACATCCACCGTCGGGTCCCGGGGGTCCCCGTACTGCATGACCCACGAACGTGCGCGCGAAGGCCCGGCGTTGTAGGCGCACATGGCAAGAACGTAGGAACCTTCGAAATCGCTCAGCATTTTGGCCAGATACGTTTGACCGATGACCAGGTTGTGATCCGGGTCCTCGATCAGTTTCCTGCGCGAGTGGTTCAACTGCAACTGATTGGCCACGCGGGAAGCGGTCCGGGGCATCAGCTGCATCAGTCCGCGTGCGCCCGCGCTGCTGCGCGCTTCGGCGCTGAATGCGCTCTCCTGTCGGATCACGGCAAGGACAAGCGGGATTTCGACAGGCGGTAAATCGACGGTATCGGGCAGAGCGGGCGGCCAGAGAACCGGGAACCCCTCGACGTACAAGTCGATGCCCGCCAACGACGAACGGCGAGCGATGGCGACCGCGAGATCGACCCGTCCGATGGACACGGCAAACCGAGCCGCAAGCATTTTCCAAGCGGCGGAATCCTCCGAATCCGCCAGGGCGAACAGGAAGGGTCTGACGTAGGTGTCGGCCTCTATGTCCTGCAGAAGCGTGGCGACCTGGGCAAGTTCCGACGATTCGAGGGCGCTGGCCAGGTCAGGGCCGGGCCGTTCCACCGAAGGCGGAATGAACACCGCTTCGGGTTCGATGCGGGTCGCCGCGAGTTGTCCGTAATAAGTCGTCGAATAGGCGGCGGCCTTTTTGAACCATTCCCGGGCCATTTCGGGCTTGCCGCTGTCATAGGCCGCCCTGCCGGACCAGTAGGCGCCTCGGGCAAGGCTGATCGGATAGGACACGGAGGCGTGCATGCGCGTGAAATGCCCGAGCGCGATGTCGGCGTCATGGAGAAATCGCAGTGCGATCCAACCCGACAGCCATTCCGCCTGGGAATAGGCGGTGCTTTCGCTCGACGGAATCCCGTGTTCGGACGTCAGCTTGTAGGCTTCGGTGATGAACCCCTTTTGAAGGGCATCGCGAGCCAGGATATGCCGTTCCCGCCACCAAATTTCCGCGTGTGGGGGTTTCTTGGGCGCATCCAGCAACAGATCGCGGGCGCTATCCTCAAGACCCTTGAGCCGCCGCCACCGGATCCGCTCGTAAATGAGTCCCGGATCGTTGTGGAGCGATTTGGGAACCTGGGAAATGGCGGCGTCGACGCCGTTTTTCCGAGCGTGCAGGATGATTCGCGCTTCCGTCAGGTTGCGATAGCCCTTCTCGACGCGGCGATACATCCGGCGGGCATCGTTAAATCTCTCGTCCCAAACAAGGCGATCAAGTCTTTGAATATGATCGTTATTATCGAGAAGATCCTTGTGGCGGTCGTAGAACGCCCGCTCTTCGTCGGCATTGAAGTTTTCGGTGATCCAGGCATCCTTCAGAATTGCTTCGCCGGATCGGGATCGGCCGGCGGCGAGAAGGGCTTCTCCAAGACGCATCTTGCCGACGGCCCCCTCGGGGGGATGCCGATTGAACCATTGCAAGAGAGCCGTCGTGTCCAGTTCGGGGGGGATTGCTTCCTCAGCCCGATATCGCAGAAGGCCTTGGTACGGCCATCCCGGATTGTCCTCAAGAAAAGCGGCGATGTCCGGAAATTCGGGCCTCTGATCCGGACGCACGATCCAAATCCATTTGAACAGTTTGGCGACGAGCGGGTCTTCCGCCTTCGCTGCGTGCTCGAACGCAGCTTCCAAAGCGCCCTTTTCCGCCTTCGTCCAGGCGGCTTCGGCTATTTCGATGTCTTTGTCGCTGAAGGCTTCCGCGACGGAAACCGTCGCCCCGGCCAGAAGAGTAGCCGATACGACGACGCGGATGACAAGGGATCCCACGACGGACATTCTGTCGTTCGCTTGAATCAAGGTCAATTTGGGCTTTCCACCATCGAGTGAACTGTACACCTTCAGTTTAGACATCTCAAGCCGCAGACTTCGGGAATGCTTGCCGCGAGGGGATCATGGCAGTATGTTCCTCGGCACAGCGCCGCCAACCTACCCAAGAGAGAGAGCGAATATGTTCAAAGGGTCCATCGTCGCCCTTGTCACGCCGTTCAAGAACGGCGGGGTGGACGAAAAAACACTGCAATCCCTCGTGGAATGGCATCTCGAACAAGGAACGGACGGGTTGGTTCCCTGCGGAACCACCGGTGAATCGCCGACTCTGACGGAAGCCGAGCACAAGAGGGTCGTGGAAATCTCATTGGAGGTTTCGAACGGCAAGGTCCCCGTGATCGCGGGTGCGGGTTCGAACAGCACTGCGCACGCAATCGAGTTGGCGAAGTTCGCGAAAAAAGCCGGCGCCAATGCGGCGCTGGTCGTGACGCCCTACTACAACAAACCGACGCAGGAAGGCCTTTACCAGCATTTCAAGGCCATTCACGACGCCGCCGATATTCCGGTCGTGATCTACAATATTCCGGGGCGCAGCGTGGTCGATATGTCGGTCGACACCATGGCGCGGCTTGCCAAACTGCCGAACATCGTCGGCGTCAAGGATGCGACCGCCGATTTGACCCGTCCGATCAAGACCCGGTTGGCGATCGGTCCCGAATTCTGCCAGTTGTCCGGAGAGGACGCCACGGCGATCCCGTTCCTGGCTGTTGGCGGACACGGGTGCATTTCCGTTTCAGCCAACGTGGCGCCAAAAATGTGTGCGGATATGCAGCGGGCTTGGCGCGAAGGCGATCTCGCAACGGCAATGGTACTGCAGGATCGGTTGATGCCGCTGCATTCGGCGCTTTTCTGCGAAACCAGTCCGGGTCCGGTGAAATATGCGATGGAACTCGTCGGTAAATGTTCCGCAAGCATGCGGTTGCCGATGTGCGAAATCGCGCAGTCCAGCAAAGACAAGGTCCGCGCCGCGTTGACGGCGGTCGGTCTGCTGGGCTGAGGATCCGGGAATCCCGCGGGACATCCGATGGCAGCCAAGAAAAGATCCCTCACCGGGAAGATCGCGGCCCAGAATCGCAAGGCGCGTCACGATTACTTCATCAAGGAATCCGTCGAGACGGGTATCGTTTTGATGGGGTCGGAGGTCAAATCTCTGCGCGAAGGCCGTGCCAGCATCGGCGAGGCCTTCGCGGTGGAGAAGATGGGCGAGATTTATCTCTGCAACGCGCATATTTCGGAATACAAGGCCGCGTCGCGTTTCGGGCATGATCCGAAACGCGATCGCAAGCTTCTGCTGCGTCGCAAGGAAATCGCTCGGTTGATCGGTGCGTCTCAGCGCCAGGGCATGACACTGGTACCGTTGGCGATCTATTTCAACGATCGGGGGATCGCGAAGCTCGAACTGGCGCTCGCCGAGGGCAAGCACACGCACGACAAACGCGAAAGCATCAAGACCCGCGATTGGCAGCGTCAGAAAGCACGAATCATGCGTGATCGCGGCTGAACCGTCATCCGTCCGGCGGATCGACTACCGCGCGATGACAAAGCTGTCCAAGACGAAAGGTGCTTCGGCACCATCTTTCAATTCAAAAACGTCCACTTTCAGGCTGTCCGGCCCTTCGACGCTCAGGCGGCCATAGTGATGGCCCGTGTCGCTTCGGATCGCGATCTCGGGGCCCTGTATCCGCTCGAACAGTGAAAAGTCGTGTGTTCGCTCCGATCTCTTGCCGGCCGGGCTGACCTTGGCATAGATAACGCCGTCTCCCGCCCGATAATTCGATCTTTCGGAACTGACCGGGCCTAAACCTCGGGTGCCGTGTCGTAGCGGGAAAGTTCTTTCGTAGCTCTGGTCTTGCGCCGTCAGGACAAGGTCGACCGCATGGCGTTCGAAAACGGGGGTCATCAGATCCCGGAGCCGGGAATCGCTGGGATGACTGCGACCGTGGGCGAACAAAGAATCATGTTGAAAGACGATCCGCCAGCAGGCTCCCGCTTGGTTGGCCCTTTCCAAATCCTTTTCCAGCCACTGGATCTGGTCTCGTGGCGGCAAGTAGCCATCGCCGGGCGAGAACATGGCTGCGAAATGGGTGCATCCGACATCGAAAGAGTAGGACGATCCGTCTTCAAACCCAGCCGGATGGCCGAAACGGGGCAACCACTGCGTGACGTTTTCCCTCAGGAAGGATTCGTGGTTGCCATACTGGGCCATCAGCGGGAATCGAGACAACACCGGCTGCCATTGGCGGAACCATTCGTCGGCGGCGTCCATTGGAAAGACAAAACGGCCATCCGAATTTCCATAGGCGTAGTCACCACCGCCGAGCAGGAAAAGTACATTTGAATCCAACGTCAGCGCCCGGATCTGTTCGGTGGCGGAGGCCAGCCCGTCTGGGCGGCCCGTCAGTCCCGTGTCCGCGAGGAACAGGAAAGAAAAATGGGCATCCCGTCCCTCCGGCGCGGTCCGGGTGACGACCGGGGCGGACATCGGGCGCTCGGCGGAACGGTCGTTGGACACACGGTATTCATAGCCGGTATCGGGCTCCAGGCCGGTCAACGTCGCGCGGTGAAGGGTTCCGCGATGGGCGATAAGGCCATTGGCGGGCATCGGCGTGGCGCTTGCCTGGGCTTGCTGCCAAGCTTCCGATCCCGATTGGCGGTATTCGATGATCTCGGGATTGTTGTCGCTCGCCGTGCGCCAAGTAACAGTCAAGGATCGGCTGGGCGATTCCTGCCAAGACAGATGGATTTGGCTGGCCCACGCTGAATCCTGGCTGACGGCGCACAGGATTTGCCGTTTACATAAGAGCTCGAAACCGGTCGTGCGCGCGAAGGCGAATCCGCAACCAGCAGCAAACGCAATCCCAAACCCGATCCAGATGATCGCGTACCACGATTTTATCTTCAAACGGCATTCCCCGCGCAAGACCTGTGGCGACAAACCCGCAAAAGGCGGTTCGATCCAGAGTATTTGGTTCCGAACACGTTTGTTCCAAGATGACTGGACGGGTGAGGATGTCGGCGCAAACAGGAACGCCCATTCGGACGGGAGTCCGATCCGGCGACGTGGTTGCTGAATGAACGCGCTTCAGATTCGCGCCATTACGCGGCGGACAAGCCCGGTCTCCGCAGTGCCTTTGCCGAAGCTAATCTTCAGAGGCGTCGTTGATCCCGGCGGCGAGTTGCGCGTATGTGGTCACCAGCGGGAATTGGGGAAATTCCCGAATGACGTTGTCCGGAGCGCGAAATAGGATGCCCCGGTCGGCCACCGCCAGCATGGCGGTATCGTTGTAGGAATCCCCGGCGGCGACGGTCCTGAATTTGAGGTCGCGGAAGGCTTCGATCGCTGCGCGCTTGTGGTTCGGCATTCGCAATTTGTAGTCGACGATCCGGCCGTCTCCGTCCACCGAAAGCCGGTGGCAGAACAATGTCGGCCAACCAAGCTGACGCATCATCGGTTCGGCGAATTCATAGAAGGTATCTGACAGGATCACGACCTGGTATCGGGTTCGCAAGTCATCGAGAAAGTCCTTCGCGCCGTCCATCGGCCCCATGCCGCCGATGACGTCCTGGATGTCGTCCAGGCCGAGTTTGTGCGCTTCGAGGATTTTCAGGCGCTGTCGCATGAGCACGTTGTAGTCCGGCACGTCCCGCGTCGTCGCCCGCAGTTCAGGGATTCCCGTTCGTTCCGCAAAATTGATCCAGATTTCGGGAATCAAGACACCTTCGAGGTCCAGGCAAACGATCTGCACGGGATTTCCCCCAGTTGTGAACGGCCACGATCCCGAGACGTATAACAAGCCGATCCGGTAAGGGAAATGCTTTTTGCCGTGCCTAGCCGAGAAGCTCGCGTAATCGGCTGATGACGTCGTGGAACATGGCGACGGTCAGGACGCCGGTGTTGGTGTTGTATCGGGAACAATGATAGCTGTCGGCCAGAATTCGTCCGTCGGCCATGCGATGGAGGGCCCCGTGCGCAAAAGGAAAGTCGACCTTTCGCACGCCCAGGGCCGACACGACGGTGTCGTGCGCGATCCGGCCAAGGGCGAGAAGGGTGGTGGGTGCCGGATCGTCGGTCATCTCCCCCTTCAAGAACATGCGGCAGTTCCCGATTTCCGCTCCGATTGGCTTGTTTTGAGGCGGCACGCACCGCACCGCATTTGTGACTCGGCAATCGACCAACCGCAGTCCGTCGTCGGGATCGGCGCGGTAGTCGCCCGTCGCGAAGCCGAAACGCAGCAACGACTCGTACAGCAAATCACCGGCATAATCGCCGGTGAACGGCCGGCCGGTCCGATTGGCGCCGCGCAGACCGGGGGCGAGTCCGACGATGAGGAGGCGGGCGCCCGGATCTCCGAACGACGGAACGGGGCCGTTGTGCCAATCCGGAAACTGGCGGCGGTTTTGCAACCTGAATTCGCACAGCCGCGGACAGAATCCGCAATCGGGTTCCGGAAGATCGCGCATGACAAGACCCGGCGGTTCAGAGGGGATCGATGCGGTTGGGGTAATCGTTCAAGTCTTCGCCTTCGTCCGGGTCTTCTTCGACGTAGGCGTTCCGGGATTCCCGCTGCCCGTTTCCACCTTGCTGATGGCTACTATTCAGGCGTTCGATATCCGGCTGAAGATCCTGGAGTTCGAGAAAAGCGTCGGCCTGTCGCCGCAGTTCGTCGGCGACCATCGACGGCTGCGATCGTACCGTACTGACGACCGTGACGCGAACGCCTTTCCTTTGGACGGCCTCCACGAGGCGGCGAAAATCGCCATCGCCAGAAAACAGGACGGCATGGTCGATGTGTTCGGCCATCTCCATGACGTCGATGGCCAACTCGATGTCCATGTTGCCCTTGATCTTTCGCCGGCCCGTCGATGCATCGGTGAATTCCTTGGTCGGCTTGGTGACCATGGTGTAGCCGTTGTAGTCGAGCCAGTCGACGAGCGGGCGAATGGGGGAATATTCCTGATCTTCCAGCAGAGCCGTGTAGTAGAAGGCGCGAATCAGGCGGCCCTTGGTGGCAAAAAGCTCTAAAAGGCGTTTGTAATCGATATCGAAACCAAGAGCGCGGGCTGCTGCGTAAAGATTGGAACCGTCGATGAATAGGGCGACCCGTTCCTGCGGATAAAAAGTCATTCTCGAAATCCCACTAATCTATATTTATGATGGTCGGGCCTGCGGGGCTGTCGGTGTTGAATACCTCGGATTCCAGCGGAATCCAGCCCTGAGCAGGCACCCTATACGTAAGCGTATGCCGAGACCGCTGCAAGGATGTTCTCCGAAATCGAAATCAGGGTTTTTGTCGGCGTTGGCGCCAACTTGGTTTCGCCGTACTACGGCGCGCCTCTCGAATCCTGTCGCGCGGCATTGGACGCCGTCGCGCAGGCCGGATTGCCGATTCTGCGGCGATCCCGTTTTTACGAAAGCGCACCGGTTCCACTGTCGGATCAGCCCTGGTACGTCAACGGCGTCGTCGAGGTCGGTGCCGTTTGCGGGCCGGAGGAAACCCTGGCTCTTTTGCATGGGATCGAGGCACGGTTCGGAAGGGTGCGCCGCGAACGGAATGAAGCGCGGGTCATCGATCTGGATCTCGTCGCTTATGGAAACCTGGTGATGGACCGCCCCGGCGGGCCGGTCCTGCCGCATCCGCGCATGCACGTTCGGGCGTTCGTCCTCCTGCCGCTACGAGAGATCTCTCCGGCCTGGAGCCATCCGGTTACAGGCATCTCGCTCGACGATCTGATCGCTGCGTTGCCGGCAGACCAGATATGTCGCGCGTGCGCTTGATCGGGCGGCGCGGACCGTGTAGCCTAGTCAATCGCCTTGTGTTTTTCGAGTCGCGCCCCTATATAAGGCGCGATTTTTCAGATCGTGTTGCACCGGAGATCGCTTAATGGCACGCGTAACGGTTGAAGATTGCGTCGTAAGGATACCGAATCGATTCGAACTCGTGATGCTGGCCGCGCAACGAGCGCGCGCCGTCGCCTCGGGCGCGCCGATTACCGTCGAATTGGACAATGACAAGACTCCGGTTGTCGCGCTTCGCGAAATTGCCGACGGAACGATCAACTTGGTCGAACTCGAGGACAACCTCGTGAAGGGGCTCCAGAAATACGTCGAAAACGACGAACCGGAAGTCGATCCCGAAAGCGATGAAGACGACCTGCTGGTCGCCGAGGGACTCGTCGCGGCGGAAGGCGGTGTGCTTGTCGCCGAAAACGGCGATGATTCATTGAATACTGATGACGATGTCGATTTGAACGACGAAGTGGTCGCAATGGATCAGGCCGGTGACCCGATGGCGGATCTGAACGGCGCGGAGTCGGAAGGGGATTTCGTATTCGAGGATGAACCGAACCCGGAGGACTGACGGCGAGGTTTTCCGATCGCGACGCCGGGCGGATTGATCGGATGACAGCCGGATCCGGGATCGGACGGGAAACGGTATGATACGTCAGTTCGAGCTTGTCGAACGGGTAAAGAGTTACGATCCGGGCGCGGATGAGGAAGCCCTCAACCGCGCCTATGTTTTCGCGATGAAGGCGCATGGCTCGCAGAAAAGAGCGTCCGGCGACCCCTACTTTTCCCATCCCCTGGAAGTCGCCGGCGTCCTGACGGGCTATCGTCTGGACACGGCGTCGATCGTCACGGCGCTTCTGCACGACACGATCGAGGACACGCCGGCGACGCTGGAAGACATTCGTTCGCATTTCGGCGAAGAAGTCGCGCGTCTGGTCGACGGTGTCACCAAGCTGACCCGCATAGAACTTCAGTCGGACCTGTCCAAGCAGGCGGAAAATTTCCGCAAGCTGCTTCTGGCGATGTCCGAGGATATCCGTGTGTTGCTGATCAAGCTGGCCGATCGGCTGCACAACATGCGGACGCTGCATTTCATCAAGAATCCGGATAAACGACGCCGCATCGCCGCCGAGACGATGGATATCTACTCTCCGCTCGCGGAGCGTATCGGCATGCAGTCGATCAAGGACGAGCTCGAGGATCTCGCGTTCTCCGAACTCAACACCGATGCGCGCAATTCCATCATTACCCGGCTCGATTTTCTGCGCGCACACGGCGGGGACGTGGTTGCCCGAATCATCGAGGAACTGCAAAAAACGCTGGTCGAAGCGGAAATCAACGGTTCCGTTTCCGGGCGTGAAAAGGCTCCGTTTTCCATCTGGCGGAAGATGCAGCGCCAGAATATCGGCTTCGAACAACTGTGCGACATCATCGCGTTCCGGATCGTCGTTGGCTCCGTCGAGGACTGCTATCGTGCTCTGGGCGTGATTCACAGCAAGTATTCGATGGTTCCCGGGCGCTTCAAGGACTACATCAGCACACCAAAACCAAACGGCTACTGTTCGATCCATTCCGGCGTTATCGGTCCTTTCAAACAGCGGATCGAAATCCAGATCCGTACGCAGGAAATGCACGAAATTGCGGAGCGGGGCGTTGCGGCGCACTGGCAGTACAAACAAGGCGACATCGCTCATCACGAAGGCCGGCAGTATCGCTGGCTCCGTGAATTGCTGGAAATTCTCGAGCATGCTTCCAATCCCGAGGAGTTCCTGGAACACACGAAGCTGGATCTGTTTCAGGATCAGGTATTCTGTTTTTCCCCGAAGGGCGACTTGATCGCCTTGCCGCGTGGCGCGACACCGGTGGATTTCGCCTACGCGGTCCATTCCGAGGTCGGCGATCGCTGCGTCGGGGCCAAAATCAACGGTCGTATCATGCCGTTGCGCTCGCAGTTGCAGAACGGCGACCAGGTCGAAATCCTGACATCGAAGGCGCAAACGCCATCGCCGACTTGGGAGCGTTTCGTCGTGACCGGTCGCGCCCGGTCGAAAATCCGTCGTTTCGTGCGCATGAAGGAGCGCGAACAATACCTGCAACTCGGCCGTTCCATACTTCAGCGGGCTTTCCGTGACCACGGATATGAACTGACGGACAAGGCGCTGGACGGCGTCCTTCGGAATTTCAAGACGCCGACGGTCGAGGACCTGTACGCCGAAGTCGGGCGCGGCAACCACAGCGGCCGCGAGGTCGTCGTCGCCGTCTATCCCGGCGTCCGCGACCAGCCGAAGGAAGACGAGAAAGTCGTCCCCATTGTCCGGGCGCGGACCAAGCAGGAATCCAAGCAGGGCGTTTCAATTCGGGGTCTCATTCCGGGCATGGCCATGCACCTTGCCGGTTGCTGCCATCCGCTTCCCGGGGACCGTATCGTCGGGATCGTGACGACCGGACGCGGCGTCACCATCCACACCATCGATTGCGAGATGCTCGAAAATTATGTGGATACGCCGGAGCGGTGGCTGGACGTGGCGTGGGACGTGGAACCGGGGCCGGAAGAAGTCCATATCGGCCGAATTTTCCTGACCGTGATGAACGAGCCGGGGAGCCTGGGATCGCTTTCCAATCTGATCGCCAAGCACGACGGGAATATCGCCAATATCAAGATCACCAACCGGTCGACCGATTTCTTCGACATTTTGGTCGATATCGAGGTTCGGGGCGTCAAGCACCTGACCAACATCATTGCCGCGCTACGCGCCTCTTCCGTCATCAGCCAGGTGGAACGCGCGCGGGGCTGACGGCTTATTCTCCTTTTCATTCCGCGAAGGCCGGATCTATAACTCCTGAATAGCATCGCAAGGCGGGAGGGTACGATGACGGGGAAACTGCGTCTCGGGGTCAATATCGATCATGTCGCGACGATACGGAATGCGCGTGGCGGCCCCCATCCTGATCCGGTCCGTGCCGCATTCCAGGCCGCGGAGGCCGGCGCGGACGGCATTACGGCGCACCTGCGCGAGGATCGGCGCCATATTTCAGATGCCGATATCAGCGCTTTGATCGAGCGTATCGAACTGCCACTGAACCTCGAAATGGCCGCGACAGCCGAGATGGTCGACATCGCACTGCGCCACAAACCGCACGCGGCC
Organism: Rhodospirillales bacterium; assembly: GCA_963675465.2. Taxonomy (GTDB): domain Bacteria; phylum Pseudomonadota; class Alphaproteobacteria; order Rhodospirillales; family Shumkoniaceae; genus JAHDSF01. The sequence continues at coordinate 275,609 of CAXXVY010000016.1, read as the reverse complement.
TGCATCGTGCCCGAAAAGCGGGAGGAACGGACGACCGAGGGTGGCCTGGACGCGGCCGGGGGATTCGATCATCTGAAGCCGATGGTCGGCCGTTTGGTTGACGCCGGAATTCGAGTCTCCCTGTTCATTGAACCGGCACCGAAGCAGTTGGAGGCGGCGGCCGGGTTGGGCGCGCCGGTCATCGAACTTCATACCGGAGCCTATTGCGACACGTCGGGTCCGGACCGTGCGTGCGAACTCGATCGCATTCGGGCAGCCGCGAAACTGGCGGCGGATCTCGGCCTGGAATGCCACGCCGGCCACGGCTTGACCTATGAAACGGTCGGTCCCGTTGCGGCCATTCCGAATATGGCGGAACTCAATATCGGACACTTCCTGGTTGGAGAGGCGATTTTCGTCGGATTTGTTCAGAGCATTCGGCGCATGCGCGAACTGATGGACCAGGCGCGCGCGGCTTCGGGGCGCGGATGATTGTCGGTATCGGCACCGATCTCGCGGACGTTCGGCGGATCGAACGCACCTTGGAACGTTTCGGCGATCATTTCGTTCGCAAGATCTTCACCGAAACCGAGCGGTCTGCTGCTCTGAGGCGTCCCCGGTCCGCTCATGCCTACGCCTTGCGTTTTGCGGCGAAGGAGGCCTGTTCCAAGGCGTTGGGAACGGGATTTCGTCAGGGCGTGTTCTGGCGCGATATGGCGGTTGCCAACCTGCCGTCGGGAAAACCCACCATGACGTTGACCGGGGGCGCGCAAGCGCGCCTGAACGCGCTGGTCCCGCCGGGGTGGCGTGCCCATGTGGAGTTGTCCCACAGCGACGAAGATCCAATGGCATTGGCCTTTGTCGTGATTTGGGCGGAGCCACGTGACGAGGGCGTCGAACGGCTTCGACCTTGACAGCGGCTGTGGGTGCTGTCTTGATCGTCGCGCGTTCGAAGATCAGACCCCCTCGGTGAACCCATTCAAGAACGATCGGAACGATTTATGAGCCGGAATAAGCCGGAAGGTTTCCGCGAAACTCTAAAAACCGTCGTCTATGCCATCCTCATCGCTCTGGTAGTACGGACGTTCCTGTTCGAGCCTTTCAATATTCCATCGGGTTCGATGATTCCGACGCTTCTGGTCGGCGACTATTTATTTGTTTCAAAGTATTCCTATGGATACAGCCGATATTCGATGCCATTCGGCAACTATCTGCCCAAGTCGATCGGCGGCCGTCTCATGAATTCGGAACCGGAACGCGGCGACGTCGTTGTCTTCAAGCTTCCGACCAACCCCGCCACAGATTATATCAAGCGCGTCATCGGCTTGCCCGGCGACCGGATCCAGGTCACGAAGGGTATCCTGCAAATCAACGGCCAACCGGTGGTACGCCAACCGGTTCAGGATTACGTTTACCGCGACGGCGAAGCCCGGTTGCGCAATGGAAATCTCTTCGTCGAGAAACTGCCGGAGGGTCGCGAACACCTGATCCTGGAGCTAACGGACAACGGCTATCTGGACAACACGCCCGTTTACACCGTCCCGGAAGGCCACTACTTCATGATGGGTGACAACCGTGACAGTTCGCAGGATAGCCGGGTCCTGGATCAGGTCGGCTTCGTCCCGCGCGAAAATCTGGTCGGAAGAGCCGAGGTCCGGTTCTTCTCGATCGACGGGAGTTTCTGGCGCATTTGGGAATGGCCGTCGACGTTGCGGTTCAATCGTTTCTTCACGTCGATCGAATAGCGAGATGACGCGGTCCCTTTCGGCACTCGAAGACCAGGTCGGGCACAGGTTTGCTTCACGATCCTTGCTGACCCGGGCGCTGACCCATTCAAGCGCGGTGAATCAGCGCGACACTCATCTGAAGTCGAACGAACGCCTGGAATTCCTGGGGGACCGGGTCTTGGGGCTGGCCGTCGCCGAACTGCTGCACGAACGTTTTTCCGAGGAGGCAGAGGGGCCCCTGGCGAAACGTCACGCGGCGTTGGTCTGCAAGGATGCCCTCGCCCGGATCGGCGGCAATCTGTGCCTCGCCCACCATCTCGACATGGCGCGATGCGAGGAGGAGACAGGCGGACGCGAGAACGCCGGTCTGGTCGCCGATGCTTGCGAAGCCTTGATTGCGGCGTTGTTCCTCGATGCCGGATATCCGGTGGCGCGGGCTTTCGTGCGGAAGCACTGGGAACCGCTTCTGGCCGAAGACCCCCGTCCGCCGCAGGATCCGAAGACCGCGCTACAGGAATGGGCCCAGGCGCATGGCCTGCCGTTGCCGGACTATGTGGAAGTCGACCGGAGGGGACCAGCCCATGCGCCTTCGTTTTCCGTGAGGGTGGAGGTCGCGGGATTGCGCGCCGTAACGGCGTCCGGCCCGTCGAAACGCGCAGCCGAACGCGAAGCCGCGCGATGTATTCTCGAACAGACGAAAAAGAGCGATGATGACTGAGACAACGCACCCGACCCGTTGCGGCTTCGTGGCTCTGATCGGGGCGTCGAATGTCGGAAAATCGACGCTTCTCAACACCATGGTGGGAACCAAGGTTTCCATCGTCTCGCCCAAGATACAGACCACGCGCTCGCGCATTCTCGGTATTGCCCTTCGTGACGCGGCGCAGATCGTCTTCATCGATACGCCCGGCATCTTCACGCCGAAGCGCCGGCTCGACCGCGCGATGGTGGCGGCCGCTTGGGACGGCGCGGGGGATGCCGATCTTGTTATGCTCATCGTCGACGCCGCCAAAGGGCTCGACCGGGATACCGAAGCGACGATCCGACAGCTTTCCGAAACGGAGCGGTCAGCCATCCTGGTTCTCAACAAGGTCGATCGCGTCAAGAAGCCGGAACTTCTCAAGCTTGCGGCCCGCCTGAACGATCTGGGGGCGTTTTCGACCACGTTCATGGTCTGCGCTTTGAATGGCGACGGCGTCGAGGATCTGATCCGCCACTTGGCCGAAATCCTTCCCGTGAGCCCCTGGCTGTATCCGGAAGACCAAATTTCCGACCTGCCGCAGCGATTGCTCGCGGCGGAAATCACACGCGAACAGCTTTTCCTTCAGCTTCATCAGGAACTCCCGTACGCGGTGACGGTCGAGACGGAAAGCTGGGAAGAAAAACGAGACGGATCGATCAAGATCAACCAAGTGATCTTTGTTGAGCGCGACAGCCAGAAATCGATCATTCTCGGCAAAGGTGGCTCGAGGATCAAATCGATCGGCGCGGCGGCGCGTCAGGAACTCCTGGAGATTCTCGAAACCAAGGTGCACCTTTTCCTATTCGTGAAGGTGCGCGAAAACTGGTCCGACGATCCCGAGCGCTTTCGCGATTGGGGACTGGACTACAAGGCCTAGGACGGCCGTCGTGGACTGTTCGGCGAGCCGGGGGAGGGCGGGTTTTGGAATGGACCGACGATGCGATCGTCCTGTCCGTCCGTCGCCACGGTGAGTCGTCGGCGATCGCCGAACTGCTGACTCGCGAGCACGGTCGCCATGGCGGGCTGATTCGGGGCGGTTCAGGGCGGCAATACCGCGGTTTTCTTCAGACCGGCAATCTGGTTCGGGCATCATGGCGAGCGCGCCTGCCGGAACATCTGGGCACGCTGGTTTGCGAGCCTCTGAAACCCGTCGTTTCCGATCTCATGGATGATCCGTTGCGCCTCGCGGCACTTAGCGCCGCGTGCGCGGTTGCCCACGGCGCGCTGCCCGAACGCCAACCCTGTCCGACGGTTTACGACGGATTGAATGTCCTGCTCGGTAGCATGACGGACGAGACGTGGCCATCGGTGTTCGTGAAATGGGAACTGGGACTGCTTGGCGAACTGGGATTTGCTCTCGATCTCGTTCGTTGCGCGGCGACGGGACGTTCGGATCAACTCGCCTTCGTGTCGCCGAAGACCGGGCGGGCCGTGTCACGGTCGGCGGGAGAACCCTACAAAAACCTGCTGCTGCCGTTGCCCGCGTTTTTGACATCCAACGGACATCCCGGAAACGCGATCGAAGTCGTCGACGGATTGACGTTGACAGGTTATTTTCTCGAACGCCATGTGTTTGGAAATACCGGGGGCCTGCCTCCGGCGCGGCGGCGGTTCGCGGAACGCCTGATGGCCACAGGCCGCGGTTGACGCGTTTTGTCGTTTCTGTAATGTGCCATATATTGAGTTCGAAATCGTAAACCCACGCAAAGAGTAGATATGACCGATATCTCGCCGGCCGGAGAGATCCGGGATACGCGATTCGCCGACGCCTTGGGCGAACGGTATCTGGCCTATGCCTTGTCGACGATCGTATCCCGTTCGTTGCCCGACGTCCGCGATGGCTTGAAGCCTGTTCATCGCCGTCTTCTATATGCGATGCGGCAACTGAAGCTGGATCCCTCGTCGGGGTTCAAGAAATGCGCGCGCGTCGTCGGCGATGTCATCGGTAAATACCATCCACACGGCGATGTGGCGGTTTACGATGCCCTGGTGCGCCTGGCGCAGGAATTCGCCGTCCGCTTTCCGCTTGTCGACGGGCAGGGGAATTTCGGCAATATCGACGGCGATAACGCGGCGGCCATGCGCTACACCGAGTCGCGAATGACCGAAGTCGCCTTGGCATTGCTGGACGGAATCGAGGAAAACGCTGTCGATTTCCGGGAAACCTACGACGGCGAGGAAAGCGAACCCGTGGTGTTGCCGGCCCGGTTCCCGAATCTTCTCGCCAACGGTTCTTCCGGCATCGCGGTTGGGATGGCGACCAACATTCCGCCCCACAACGTGGGCGAAATCTGTACGGCCTTGTCCTTGCTCATCCGGGATCCCGAGGTTTCGATCGAAACCCTCGTGGCCGCGATGCCGGGGCCGGATTTTCCCACCGGCGGTGTGCTGACCGAATCGCGCGAAAGCCTGGTCGAAGCCTATGCGTCCGGCCGCGGCAGCTTTCGTATCCGTGCCCGCTGGGAGGTCGAAAAACTTAAACACGGACTTTTCCAGGTCGTCGTCACGGAAATCCCCTATCAAGTCCAGAAATCCCGGCTGATAGAGAAGGTCGCGGAACTCCTAAACGCCAAGAAACTGCCCCTGCTGGCGGATATCCGCGACGAGTCGACGACCGAGGTACGCATCGTTCTGGAACCCCGGAACCGCTTGGTCGATCCCGAGATCCTGATGGAACATCTGTTCCGACAGAGCGACTTCGAAACCCGGTTCGGGCTCAACATGAACGTCCTCGACGGCGGCATTGCGCCCAAGGTCATGGATCTCAAGGGTGTTCTGCAAGCCTTCCTCAACCACCGGCACGACGTTCTGGTTCGCCGGGGCGAGTTCCGGCTCGACAAGATCGAGCGACGGCTCGAAATCCTGGACGGCTTCATCGTCGCCTACCTGAACCTCGACGAGGTGATCCGCATCATCCGCGAGGAAGACCACCCCAAGGCCGAACTGATCCGAACCTTCGAACTGACCGAGAATCAGGCCGAGGCAATTCTGAACATGCGTCTCCGGAGCCTTCGCAAGCTCGAGGAGATGGAGATCCGCAAGGAGAAGGCCGGACTCGATGCGGAAGCCGCGGAACTCAGGGCGCTCTTGAGCGATGCGGGCAAGCGGTGGCAGGCGATCACCGACGAGGTCACGGATATCGGCACACGCTTCGGCGGCGATACCGAACTCGGCCGTCGCCGGACGTCGATCGCGCAGGCCCCGGTCGTGGCGGACGTGCCCATCGAGGCGATGATCGAGCGCGAACCGATCACGGTTCTTTGTTCCGAAAAGGGCTGGATCCGGGCGGCTAAGGGGCATCTGAGCGACCTGTCCGACATCCGCTACAAGGACGGCGACAAGCAGCGGTTCGCGATCACGGCGCAAACGACGGACAAGCTGCTGGTTTTCGCCACCAACGGGCGTTTCTACACCCTTGGCTGCGACAAACTGCCGGGAGGGCGGGGCAACGGGGAGCCGTTGCGGCTGATGATCGAGATGGCCAACGGCCACGATGTCGTGGCCATGAAGGTCCATCGGCCGGAAGGCCGCTTGCTCGTCGCTTCCGAATCGGGACGCGGCTTCGTCGTGGAGGAAAAGGAAGTCGTAGCCCAAACCCGAAACGGTAAGCAGGTGTTGAATTTGGCGGATGGGGAAGAGGCCGCATTGTGCCGGTCCATCGGTGACGATGATGACGCCGTCGCGGTGATCGGTCAGAACAGACGTTTGCTTGTCTTCCGATTGGACGAAATACCGGTCATGACGCGAGGCCGAGGCGTCATACTCCAGCGCTTCCGTCAGGGCGGCCTCGCCGACGTGACGACTTTCGTCGAGGCGAAAGGCCTGTCGTGGCAGTTGGGCGAAAGGGTGAGAACCGAAAATGACCTGACGCCGTGGCTGGGCAAACGGGCGCAATCCGGACGGCTTCCTCCGGCAGGTTTTCCGCGCGCCAACCGGTTTACTTGAGCTTCGATGCCTGCTAGAGAAGGGCTCGCGAAAAGACGGGACCTCTATTGGGGTCCGCGAGTGTGTGACCAGAAAGGATTGAAGGCATGCGTGCAGCCGCCGCCTATGAAACGCTTGTTTCTACCGTTTGGCCATCCCGCGTGGGTGCGCGGATCAATCGGGCCGTATTCCTGGCGATCGTCGGTACCGTCCTGTTGACGGTTTCGGCCAAGATCCAAGTGCCTTTCTGGCCGGTGCCGATGACGATGCAGACGATGGTCGTTCTCCTGATCGGAATGGCTTTCGGGGCGCGTCTTGGCGCCGCGACGGTGGCCTTGTACCTGCTGGAAGGCGCCTTCGGTCTTCCGGTATTTGCCGGGACGCCTGAAAAAGGCATCGGGCTTGCGTACATCATGGGGCCGACCGGCGGTTTTCTTGTCGGGTTCGTCGTGGCCGCCGCAGTCGTCGGCTGGCTGGCGGAAAGAGGGTTCGGTCGTTCGCTGATAACGACATTGGTGGCGATGATTGTGGGATCGTCGTTGATCTACCTATTCGGCGTGTCGTGGCTCGCGACCCTTATCGGGTGGGATCAGGCGCTGGCTCTAGGCGTGACGCCGTTCCTGGCGGGGGCTGCCTTGAAGATCGTGTTGGCCACGGCTTTGCTGCCGACGTGTTGGAAGTTTGCGGGTACGAAAAGCCGGTAATCGGATACGCCGCCACCCGCGCGGCGCAGGGAGGCATAGGTGAAAGTCTTGGCCGGCCTGGTGCGGATCATCGACCGCATCAACGAGGTTGTCGGCCATGGCGTCTCATGGTTGACCGTCTTGATGGTGGTCAATGTGTTCGTCGTGGTCGTGCTTCGTTACGTTTTTTCAATCGGCTGGATCTGGATGCAGGAGCTCTATGTGTGGATGCATGGAGCGGTGTTCATGCTGGGCGCCGGCTATACGCTCCTGCATGACGGACACGTTCGGATCGATGTGATCTACCGTTCCGCCGATCCGCGTTACAAGGCGGTCGTCAATTTGCTCGGCTCCGTCTGTCTGGCATTGCCGGTGATTTGGCTCATCTACAGCAAAAGCCTGCCCTATGTATTGAGGTCGTGGACCGGTCTCGAAAACTCGGCGGAAGCCGGGGGGCTGCCGGCCCTCTATATCCTCAAGACCATCATTCCGGTGTTTTGCGTCCTGTTTGCCCTTCAGTTCATCGCCCTGTCGCTGCGCAGCCTGATGACGCTTCTCGGCCACCATATGCCGGAAGCCGAACAGGCCGGCGAGGAGGGCGTGTGATGGATGGTCATACCCTTGCCATTTTGATGTTCGCAGTGTCCTGCGTAGTCCTTCTCATGGGATTCCCTGTCTCGCTGACCTTGGCCGGTGTCGCTTTGGCATTCGGAACGCTGGGCGAATCGATGGGTATCTTCCACCTCGGGATGCTCGGCGTCTATCCGATGCGGATCTTCGGCACGATGACCAACGAGTCCCTGGTCGCGGTGCCGCTTTTCGTGTTCATGGGCATCATGCTCGAAAAATCGGGTGTGGCCTCCGATCTGCTCGAAACCCTCGGGCTGCTGTTCGGCCGCGTCCGCGGCGGGTTGGGCTATTCGGTAATCTTCGTAGGGATGCTGTTGGCGGCATCGACGGGAATCGTCGGCGCGACAGTGGTCATGATGGGATTGTTGAGCCTGCCGACGATGCTGAAGGTCGGATACAGTCCGCGTCTGGCCACCGGTTTGATCTGCGCTTCGGGGACTCTGGGACAGATCATTCCGCCGTCGATCGTCCTGGTCATTCTTGCGGACATTCTGCAGGGCGCCAACGAACAGGCGGCGCGGTTGAGCGGCAATCTGGCACCGGATCCGGTTTCGGGCGTCGATCTGTTCGCAGGGGCGTTTCTTCCGGGGCTCATGCTGGTCGGGTTGTACGCGGTTTGGCAGTTGATCGTGTCGTTTCTCTGGCCGCAGTCGTGCCCGCCTGTGAAGCTCGACTCCATCCGTGCCGAATCAAATCTGTGGTTACGGTTCGTGTTGGTTGTCGTTCCGCCGCTTTTGTTGATCATTATGGTTCTGGGATCGATCATGATCGGTGCCGCGACGCCGACGGAATCGGCTGCGGTCGGTGCCGTCGGGGCGGCGATTCTGGCTTGGCGTAACCGGAAGTTTTCGTTGGCGGTTCTCGCCGATGTCGGGCGGAACACGACGAAGATCAGTTCCATGGTCTTCATCATTCTCGTGGGCGCGTCGATGTTCTCCCTCGTGTTTCGGGGGTTCGGCGGCGATGAGATGGTCGAGCAGTTCCTCGGCAACCTGCCCGGCGGCGCGGCCACCGCGATGCTGGTGGTTATGGCGGCAATCTTCCTGCTCGGGTTCTTCCTGGATTTCATCGAGATCATCTTTGTCGTCGTGCCGATCGTCGGGCCGATCCTGATCGCACTGGGACTGGATCCGCTGTGGCTGGGGGTGATGATCGGCATCAACCTGCAAACCAGCTTCCTGACGCCGCCTTTCGGTTTCGCCCTGTTCTACCTTCGCGGCGTGGCCCCCGGCACGGTCCGGACCATAGACATCTACAAGGGCGTTGTGCCGTTCATTTTCATCCAGGTTCTCGGGCTTTGCATCCTTGCCTTGTTCCCGGAAATGGCGACGTGGTTACCCCACGTTCTGTTCAAATAGAAAAAGGCGGGAAACCGAAAGTTCCCGCCTTCTTCTTTGCGCCAGAAAATAGGTACTCAGGTCGACATGGACCGCGCCCGGATGAAGGCTCCTTCCGAAAAACCGGACCATTCGACCATGGTCTTCTTGAACGCTTTCAGGTTGGCGTAGATTTCCTTGCCCAGGGGATCGCGGTTGGCGATCTCGGGTAGGAGTGTGTCGGCACGCTGGCTGAATGCCTTGACCAACTCGTCGCCATAGTACTTCAACTTGACGCCGTGCTCGTTGATCAGCTTTTGCAGCGCCGCGTTGTTGCGGGCCTGGAATTCGGAAAGCAGCCAAAGATTGTGCGCGGCTGCGGCCTTCTCGATTAGATCCTTGAGATTGGCGTCGAGACTGTTCCATTCGTCGAGATTGATGAAACCGTCGAGAACCGACGCGGGCTCGTGCCAGCCGGGGTAATAGTAATAGTCGCAGACCTTATAAAGGCCGAAACCGAGGTCGGCGGCCGGACCGATCCACTCCGTGCCGTCGATCGCTCCCGAAGCCAGAGACGACAACACGTCCGACCCCGGCAGGTTGGTCACGGTTACACCGAAGGTGCTGAGGATTTCTCCGCCCAGTCCCGGCATTCGGTATTTGAGGCCCTTGAGATCCTCTACCGAATTGATTTCCTTGCGGTACCAGCCGCCCATCTGGTTGCCGGTATTGCCCATCGGCAGAAACTTGCAGCCGAGATGATTGTAGATCTTGTCCGATAGCGCGATACCGTCGTTGTAGTAGAACCAGGCGTTCTGTTCCTGCGCGGTAAGGCCGAACGGCATCGAAGAGACGAAGGAAATCGCTTCCGACTTGCCCTTCCAGTAATAGGGAGCGCCGTATCCCATCTGGGCGGTGCCGTTCTGAACCGCGTCGAACGCTTCGAACGCCGGGACCAGTTCATTGGCGTGATAGACCTTGATCGACAACGCGCCGTCCGAGGCCGAGGTCACGAATTTGGCGAAGCTGTCGATCGCCTGACCGAGAAGCCCGGCCTTGCCGAATGCGGTCGTCAACAGCCATTGACGCTTGCCTTGGGCAATCGACGGTTTGGGAAAGGCCGATGCGGCGGCGGCGACGCCGGCCAGACCCGCGGCGGATACGAAATCACGACGTCTCATGTGCGGTAATCTCCCTTATTGTTTGTTATAGGTGAACATCCGGCAAGCCGAACGCTCCCACATTAATGATAGGAAATTTAAATATGAAAAAATAGATGGAGTGGCTAAAAACGCGCCCTATGGGGTCATTCCCGTCGGCGGCCACTCTTGGACATTGTCGGCCGTCAGGGGCCGCCAGATGCCTCGATTATAGCCTTCCAACGGTTGATAGCCGATCTTGTAGGACATCTTCCGGCAGTCGCGAATCCAGAAGCCCAGATAGACGTGGGGCAGTCCTTCCGATTTGGCCTTCTCGATCAGCCACAGGATCATGAAGCTGCCGAGACTGCATTTGCTCAATTCCGGGGCGAAGAAGCTGTAGACGGCCGAATACCCGTCTTCCACGCGATCGACCAGACAGGCCGCGACCAGAGTGTCATCCTCATTCGACCGGAATTCGGCGATGAAGGTCTTGATCGGCGTATCCTCGATCAACGTCTGGTAGTCGAAGAAATCCATTTTCGCCATATCGCCAGCGGCGTGACGGGATTTCTGGTAGTCGGCGAAGAGTTCGTATTGTTCCTGGCTCGCCTCTGCGGTGGCGATGCTCACCCTTAAATCCTTGTTGGCGCGGATGATACGCGCCTGATTGCGGCTGCGCAGGAAATCCCCAGCGGCAACCCGGACCGGGATGCAGGCTTCGCAATCGGGGCACGCGGGCGCATAGGCCACGCCATGGCTGCGGCGAAACCCGGCGGCCGACAAGACATCGTGAAGCCGGTCGACGTCGCGTCCGACCAGTTCCGTCACGACGCGGCGCTCGATGCGCCCGGGCAGATACGGGCACGGGAGCAATGCCGTGGCGAAGAAGAATCGGGTACCGTGCGATACGTTCTGTTTCATGGCGGAGCGTCAGCGATCAGACATCCGATGTCGAAATCCGGGCCCGGAATAAGTATTGGGGCTGCGGTCGGCCATTCCAAGATCCCCGCTCAGTTCGAACCGTTGCTCGGCGGCGGGATGTCGATACCGCCGTTGGTTTCGGCGGGCGCCGGGGCCGTTTGTGATTCTTGAGGTGGCTGCGACTCGGCCGCGGTCCCACGGAGGAGAACGATCGAAATGCGCCGGTTGCTCGGATTCTCAGGGTCGTTCGCGACCAGCGGGTCGGTTGCCGCCTTGCCGACGACGACGCTGACGCGGTCCGACGGAACCCCCAGTTCGATCAGGGCCCGGCGGCTGGCGTTCGCGCGGTCCGCGGACAATTCCCAGTTGGTATAACCCGCCTCGCCGCCGACGAACCGGGTCGCATCGGTATGCCCGGCGATGGAAATCTTCTGGGGCATCTTGGTGATGACCTTGGCGACGAGATCCAGGACCTTGCGCGTGTAAGGGAACATCTCGGAGCCGCCGCGCGGGAACATTGCCAGACCTTCCTGGTCGACGATCTGGATGCGCAGCCCCTCGGGTGTGTTTTCGATCAGAAGACTCTTCGCGAGTTCCTTGAGAGATGGAACGCTTTCGATGGCTTGGCGGATTTCCTGCTCGGCCTGCTGGAATTCCCGTTCCTCGCGCGCCTGACGGGTCGCCGCGTCCTCTTCTTCTCCGGTCTCCTCGCTTGCGGCCTGTTTTTCTCCGGCGAATTCATCGCCTCCTGTGCCTGCTCGGGGCGGCGGCAGATCGACCGTCACGCTCGGCCGGGCGGTGGTGTCCGGCATGGCGCCGGTTTCGCCGATGACCTTGCCGCCCAGCATGCCTCCGGCGCCGCTTTCGGACATCGAAATATTTTCCGGCGAGAAGTAGTTGGATATGCCTTCGAGTTGTTCCTCGGTCACGGCGTTCAGGAGCCACAGCAGCAGAAAGAACGCCATCATCGCAGTCACGAAGTCGGCATAGGCGACCTTCCAGGCGCCGCCGTGGTGGGCGTGGCCGCCTTTCTTGATCTTCTTGACGATGAGGGATTGGTCGCCGCCCGCCATGGTGTCCTTCTCGAGTTACCTTCGGTTCCGCCGATCAATACGTCGGGAGATTCTGGACCATTTCCTCGACTTCCAGGAAGGTCGGACGAACGTTGGAATTCAGAATCTTGCGGGCGAACTCGATCGAAACCTGCGGCGCGTACCCCTGCATGTGCGCGATGATTCCGACCTTGATGCACTCCAGGTAGCGGCCGTCGGAATCGAAGGTGCTTTGCAGCGACGAGGCGATCGGCGCGGCGAAACCATAGGAGATCAACACGCCGCTGAAGGTGCCGACCAGCGCGCCGCCGATGAGGTGGCCAAGGACGTCGGGCGGTTCGGTGATCGAACCCATGGTGTGGATCACGCCCAATACCGCCGCGACGATACCGAGCGCCGGCATGGCGTCGGCCATGAGTTGGATCGCGTTGGATATCGCGTGCGCCTCGCCGTGATGGATTTCCAGTTCCCGGTCCATGATCGTTTCCATCTCGAAGGCATTGTTGCTGCCCAGGGTCAGGAGTCGGAGATAGTCGCAGGCGAAGACCACGGCGTGGTGGTTGGCGGAAAACCCAGGAAAATTCTGGAACAGGGGACTTTCCTCTGGCTTTTCGACGTGGCTTTCCAGCGCCAGATCGCCCTTGGTCTTGGCCAGTTTGAAGATTGAGTACAGGACGGAAAGAAGCTCCAGATAAGAATTCTTATTGTATTTAGACCCCTTGAGAAGGGGGCCGATGCTTCCCAGCGTGCCTTTCAGGACCGTACCGGGGTTGCCGATGATGAACAGACCGATGGCGGCGCCGAAGATGATCACGAACTCTCCGGGCTGCCACAAAACGCCGAGATGTCCGCCACCCCACATATAGCCGCCGACCACGCTGCCGGCGACAACAATCGAACCAATGATGAATAACATCCGTCAGACCTCAGAGCCGCTTGTCTTTTTAGCCGTGTTCACCGTCTTTCGACGGCTCTGTCCCCCGATCACGGATCGAACTTGCATTCCTATCTCCAATCGGCACGTCAATGTAATGAAAAGGCAAGCCTCATGCCAGAACTTAGCTTGGCGTCTTTTCGTTAACCTAGAATTACCAAGCATGACGATCAATCGGGGGTGAGAACCAGGATGCCTTCGGAAGCTTCGCGAAGAGCCCGATCGTCCAGCCCCAACCGTGTGTATCGTCCGCTTTTCCAGCTCTGGAGCATGTCTCCGTACCGGGAGGAAAGAGGGTTCGCCGACTGGCCGGTCGCGATGATGAAGCGGGATTTTTCCAAATTCGCCAAATCGAAAACCGCGCGCAGACCGGACCCGTGTACATGTTTGAACGGTTTGTCTTCCGCGATCAGGCGCATGCCGCCACGATTGACCGTGTAGTTGCCGCCATCCGTCGGCGCGGTCAGATCCAGGACGTCGCCGATCAGCGGATGCACCCGCGAGAACGGATGCGCGAACCGGGCGACGTGGGCGTTTCCCCAATGCCACTGACGGAAATCCGGCCCGAAATCCCGTTTGAGTTTCTCCATCGCCGCGCCCAGGCTTTTTTCGAGCGTGGTTCGGCATCGAATCCCATTTTCGGGAAGGCACCAGGGATTGGTCGCATTTTGCAAAACATTTTTGAGAAACGCGGGGTCCGGAGACCAGCGTATCGCCGGTGACGCCGCGATCCGCGATTCCATCAGCGTCTGTTGCAGGACGACCAGCCATTGCGTGAAGATCAGCGGTTCGGTGCGTCGCGCCGACATATCGCCGTCCCATGCGCGAAGGAGGGCGATGACGTCGGCAATCTCGGCGTCCCGGGGCGAGAAATCGGTCATCAAGGGCAGTAGATCGAGCGCCATGCTCGACACGGTATCCTGCTGGATGGCCGACATGGCGGCGCCCGACAGGATGGTTTCGGCGCCGATCAAGGATCGGATTCGGTCCGCCCTGTAAGGCGCCGCGAAATCTCGCCCCAGTTCGTAGGGATAGTCCATCGGGGCCGTGCGATGGTTGGCGGCGACGACCAAGCCCGATTCGGGATTGATGGCGCCCGGCAGTTGCGAAAACGGAATGTCGCCGGTCCAATCGAATTCGCCGGTCCATCCCGGGACCGGCAGGCGTCCATCACCCGCCGCGCGAATCGGGATCCGCCCGGCGGCGCGGTAGGCGATGTTTCCCGCGGTGTCGGCGAACACGACGGTTTGCTGCGGAGCGTGAAAATCCCGCAACGCCGCATCGATATCGAGGACGGACGCGCTGCGGTTGATCGCGTCCAGGGCTTGAGGGGTGAGATCGTCTTCTCGCAGATAGGGCGCGGAAAGCGCGAGAACGGTGTCCTGCTCGGCTTCGTTCCCCGCGCTGGCAACGACATCGGAAACAACGACTCCGTGGCGCGTTTCGCGTATCTGCAGCGTCACGTCGCCGCCGCCGCGAACCCGCAGGATTTCCTTGCGGGTGATGAAGGGCTCGGAACCGCCCGGCGTAAGGTATCGGCCTGGGTCTCCAGGCGCCATCCGTTCGATGAACAGATCCTCGACGTCACATTGCGTCGCCGTAATCCCCCAGGCGACTTTGCCGTTGTGGCCGATGATCATCGACGGAACGCCGGGTACCGTCGCACCGGAAAGCGATCCTTCGGGTGTGACGATCCGCGCAAGGTACCAGAGAATCGGTACCGAGAACCCGAGATGGGGGTCGTTGGCCAGAATAGGGGCGCCTGTCGCGGACCGGTTGCCGGCGACGGCCCAGGCGTTGGAGGCGCCTTTTGGGTGCCCCCATGGCAGGGGGTGACTGTCGATGAGCGCCGCCAGCTTGCCGTCGTCGCTTCGATGGAGCGGGGCGCCCGGCGGCACGAAGGTTTCACCCCAGAGCGATTCGCGAAGTTCGGGCGGGATCGACTTTCCGACGCGGAGCCGAAACAACTCGTCCCGCCAGTTGCCGCTCAGGTGCACCGCCATCAACTTTCCCCATACCAGGGAATCCGCCGGCCGCCACGATTCCGGCTCCGTGCCCAACACCAGGAATTCGGGCGGAAGCGCACCGCGATGCGTTTCGAGCCACGCGTTGACACCATCCGCATATGCGGTAAAGGCTTGGCGAGTCCGGGCGTCGAGTTCCCAGAACTGCCGTTCGGCGAGGCGATAGAGGCCGAGGGTTCGCATGAACCTATCGGACCCGAGTCCCGCCGATCCAACGAGTTCAGAGAGTCTTCCGGCGCCGAGCCGTCGCATCATTTCCATTTGGAACAAACGGTCTTGGGCATGAACGAATCCCAGGGCGGCGAAGCCGTCGTTCAACGAACCCGCCAAAATGTGCGGAATACCCCAGGTGTCGCGAAGGATTTCGACCCGATGGGAGATCGAGCCGCGTGGGAGCGTTATGGTCCCCGAAATCTTGGGCAGCGAGGTCGAAAGCCACACGGCCGCCACCGCCGACACGACGGCTATCCCGAACGCGAGCCAAGCCATTCCACGCCCCAGAAAACGCATGCGCTTTCCCTTGCTTCATTCGACCGGACGGACAGAAACGATCGCCCGTTCCCGCAGAGGAGTCGCCGTAAATCCGATCCTCCGTCAAGCCGCGACTCGAAGACCATACCTTAAAATCGAGAATTCGCTGATCCGCTTGGTCGTCATGGCGCAAAACTGCGAAGGGACTGCGTATTCGGATCACGGCCGTCTGGAATGCCATGTTAACGAATTGCAAGGGGTCCAGCGCTACGATGGCGTCAGTAAGCGAACGGTTGGCGGATGCGTGACGGAATCCGAGGGCCAAAAACGGATGTCGTCATTTATCGCAAAAATCCTTTGAAACAATGGTAAGAAAAGAATTATATAAGGATGAACACCCGCGGGACTCAAGTCGCTCGCGATTCGAAGTGGAACGTCAACGCGGAGGCGTGTCATGGCACGTGAACTGACAACGACAGAAAACAGGCACGTCGATACCGTGTCCGGAGAAGGCCTCGACGATTTCGTGACCTTTGTCGTCAAGGATCAGATGTTCGGAATTCCGGTTCTGAACGTTCAGGATATTCTGACTCCGGATCGAATCGCTTCGATTCCGTTGGCCCCGGTGGAGGTCAAGGGATCGATCAATCTCCGGGGACGGATCGTCACCGTTATCGACGTTCGTGCCCGCCTGGGCTTGAAGAAGCGTGCGAAAACGGAAAAGGGGATGGGGGTGACTGTCGAACACCACAGCGAGCTCTACACGCTCCTTGTGGATAGCGTCGGCGACGTCGTCAGCCTGTCTCACGAGTATTACGAGGCCAATCCCAGCACGCTCGATGTGGTTTGGCGAGAATTCGCGTTGGGCGTCTATCGACTGGACAAGCGCTTGATGGTCGTTCTCGACGTCGAGCGCCTGCTCGACATCAAGGCCGCCGCGAACTTTTAGCCGGCATTCGACTGCAAGTGCGAAATTGAATGGCGGATCCGCAATGGATCCGCCTGTTAGCTTGGCGCGTCAACCCGATCGCAGAATCGTTGCCGCCTCGACCGCGGCATAAGTCAAAATGCCGTTCGCCCCGGCCCGCTTGAAGGCCATCAGGCTTTCCATCACGACCTTTTCGTAATCCAGCCATCCATTGGCCGCCGCGGCCTTGAGCATCGCGTATTCGCCGCTCACGCTGTAGACGAAGGTAGGAACACCGAATTCATCCTTCACCCGGCGGACAATATCGAGATAGGGCAGCCCCGGCTTGACCATCACCATGTCCGCGCCCTCGGCGATGTCGAGCGCCACTTCGCGCAGGGCTTCGTCGCTGTTGGCAGGATCCATCTGATAGGTCTTCTTGTCGCCCTTCAAGGCGCCGCTGGAACCGACCGCGTCCCGGAAGGGACCATAGAACCCGGAAGCATATTTTGCGGCATAGGACATGATCCGGACGTGGTCGTGCCCGGCGCCGTCCAGGGCGGCGCGAATGGCGGCGACCCGGCCATCCATCATATCCGAGGGGGCGATGATGTCGCAGCCGGACTCAGCCTGGACAACCGCTTGCCGGCAAAGGATTTCGACGGTTTCGTCGTTCACGACGTAGCCGTCCTTGATAATCCCGTCGTGTCCGTCGCTGTTGAAGGGATCCAGGGCCACGTCGCACACGATCCCTATGTCCGGATGCACCGTCTTGATCGCTCGGCTGGCCCGGCACACCAGATTGTCGGGATTGCAGGCCTCTCGCCCGTCGGGTGTCTTCAAGGGTTCTGGAGTCTGCGGAAACAGGGCGATTGCGGGGATGCCGAGATCCTTGGCGATGCCGACCGCTTCCGGCAGAAGGTCGACCGATAGGCGCTCCACGCCCGGCATGGAATGAACCATTTCCCTGCGCGCCACACCGTCGACGACGAAAAGGGGCCAAATGAAATCGTCGGGCGAAATGGCATTTTCGGCCACAAGACGCCGCGTCCAGGAATCGCGCCGATTTCGGCGCATCCGGGTTTGGGGAAAGGCCCCGAGGCCCCACCGGGCCGCTGATCCGCTCAAAGCTGTCCTCGATCACTCTTTTGATTTGACTGGACGACGACAATACCGCCCTTCGTCACGGCCCGGCAACAATCACCGTGATGACGACCGGCGTTGGCGTTCAAGAGCCTCAAGCATATTGATTTGTTCGGCAGGAAGGATAGCATTCTGTGATACTGACCCGGGGCCTGTCGCGGAGGGGCGTTTGAAACCGGAAGATGTCCACTTGTCCGAAGTGCTTTTCGAATTCCGGCGCCAGGGCCGTCAGGTTCGGGTTGTTGCCGTGGATCCGTTCACGAATACGGAGATCACCATGATCGGCGACGCCAATGCGGGAAACGAAATGTTGAAGCGGCTGGCGGTGAGAAAACTTCGATATGTCATCGCGCGCAATGCCTCAAAGACATAAATAGGTATTCAGTACGGTTTTGGAATTTGACCTCGGGATTGAACGAATCGGGCGCTGCTGCCTTGCTTCGGGACTCGATTCCCCCTATAAATCCGAGCTTGCCTGCGTGCACGGAAAGGGGGCAAAAAAATGTTTAAAATCGGGGGTCGTCACGCGTGATCGTCGTTCAGGATGTCGTCAAGTCGTTCGGGGGCCATCGGGCAGTTGACCATTGTTCGTTTCGCATTACCGAAGGGTCCATTACCGGTCTTATCGGTCCCAACGGTGCTGGGAAAACGACCATATTCAATATCATCGCGGGGTTCCTGACGCCTGATTCCGGTAAGATCTCCCTCAACGGCCGCGACGTCACGGGGGTATCGCCGCATCGGCTGTTTCATCGCGGCCTGGTTCGCACTTTCCAGATCCCCCACGAATTCAGGCGCATGACGGCGCTGGAAAACCTGATGGTGGTTCCGGCGGGGCAGTCCGGCGAAAACCTGTTCGCGGCCTGGCTCCATCCCGGGAAGGTGCGGGCCCAGGAGACCGAAATCCGCCGCCGCGCCGAAAGCGTCCTCGAATTTCTCGAAATCACCCACATCCGCGACGAACTGGCGGGCAATCTTTCCGGCGGGCAGAAAAAGCTGCTCGAACTTGGAAAGGTCATGATGAGCGATGCCAAGGTTGTCCTGCTCGACGAGCCCGGCGCCGGCGTCAATCGGACATTGTTGGCCAAGCTTTGCGACGATATCCGCCGTCTCAATCGGGATATGGGCTACACGTTTTGCATCATCGAGCATGATATGGACGTGATTGCGGCGTTGTGTGATCCGGTTATCGTCATGGCGCAGGGCCGGGTCATGGTTCAAGGCACCATGGAAGCGGTCCGGCGCAATCCGGAAGTTCTCGAAGCCTACCTCGGAGGGACCGCTCCGGTCGACGGAGGCGTTATCGAAATCCAGCCGAAGGCTGTCATATGAGCGCTCTCGAAGCGGAAGGCATGCGGGGCGGTTACGGTGGTGCCGACATTTTGAACGGTGCCAGCATATCCGTCGACGCTGGTGAAATCGTCGTCATCATCGGGCCGAACGGCGCCGGTAAATCAACGGCCATGAAGGCCATTTTCGGTCTTGTTCGGGTTCGCCAGGGCAGCGTTCGGTTGAACGGCGAGGCGATCACCAATATGCGCGCGGACCAGATCGTTCAGCGGGGGATGTGCTACGTTCCTCAGGAACACAACGTGTTCCCGTTGATGACCGTTCACGAAAACCTGGAAATGGGCGCCTACCTGCGCAACGACGACTATTCGGAACAACTCGACAAGGTCTACGAACTGTTTCCGGATATGAAGGCGAAGCGCCGCGCCCTGGCCGGCAGTCTGTCCGGCGGCCAGCGCCAGATGGTCGCGGTCGGCCGCGCCCTGATGATGGAGCCCCGAATCCTCCTTCTCGACGAACCCACCGCGGGCCTGTCGCCCGTGGTCATGGATGCGATGTTCGAAAAAATCCAGGAAGTCAATCGGTTGGGAATTGGAATTCTGATGGTCGAACAGAACGCCAAGAAGGCGCTATCGATCGCGCACAAGGGCTATGTCCTGGTGCTGGGCGCCAACCGGTTCGAGGATACCGGGCCGGCGCTGCTGGCCAATCCGGAAGTCGCGGAAATGTTCCTGGGCGGACGACCAGGCGAAACCGGGGCGGTTGCGGAGGAACGGCCGTGATCGACATCCTGCAGCTTCTGATCTACGGCATCGTTCTGGGCAGCATCGTCGCCCTGGGCGCCATCGGTGTTTCCCTGGTGTTCGGAATCCTGCGTTTCGCGAACTTCGCGCACGGAGATCTGATGACCATCGGGGCGTTTTTCGCCCTGTTCTTCGTCGTCGATCTCGGCTTTCCGGTACTGCCAGCGGCGCCGCTGGCAATGCTTTCGACCGTTGCGGTCGCATTGCTCTGCGATCGCGTCCTCTATCGCCCGTTGCGGCGGACGGCCCCGGTTATTCTGCTGATCTCGTCGTTCGGCGTGGCACTCATCCTGCGAAGCGTGATTCAACTCGTCTGGGGTACGTCGAACCACGTCTTCCAGCAGGGAATACAGAAATCGATCCACTTCGCCGGACTGCGAATCAAGCCGGACCAGGTCTCGATCATCGTCGGCACCGTCGTCCTCGTCGTGCTGCTTCATCTGTTCCTGCAGCGGACGCGCATCGGCAAGGGCATGCGGGCGATGGCCGACAACGTGGATCTGGCGCGGATTACCGGCATCGATACCGAGCGCGTGGTGATGTGGACGTGGATCATCGCCGCCATCCTGGCGACGGCGGCGGGGATCTTCCTCGGCATGGACACGCGACTCCATCCGGTGATGGGGTGGCGTTTGCTGCTTCCGGTCTTCGCGGCGGCCATCCTCGGCGGGATCGGCAAGCCCTACGGGGCGATCGCCGGCGGCATGGTGATCGGCATCGTTCAGGAATTCTCGACGCTGATCATTTCCCCCGCTTACAAGCCCGCTGTCGCCTTCGCGCTGATGGTCGTCATGTTGATTGTCAGGCCAACCGGGTTGTTGGGAGGGCGGCAGTAATGGAAATCACCGGTCTCCTTTCCTACGGCATCTTTTTCATGACCTTGGCGGGCATCTATGCGGTGCTGGCCTTGGGGCTCAACGTGCAATGGGGGCACACCGGGCTGTTCAACATCGGAATCGCGGCGTTTTTCGCTCTCGGGGCCTATGCGTCCGCGATCCTGACCGCTCCGCCGAGCCCGGACCATCTCGGCGGGTTCGAGTTGCCGTTTCTGGCGGGGGTTGTCGCGGCGATGGTCGTTTCCGGCACGATCGCGGCCTTGATCGGCCTGATCACGCTGAACCTGCGAACCGACTATCTTGCGATCGCGACCATCGGTATCGCCGAGATCATCCGCCTCTTCCTCAAGAACGAGGGCTGGCTGACCAATGGGGTGCGGGGCATCCCCGGCATCCCGAGGCCGCTGGACGATCTCATCGGTGACAAGGGCGAAATCACCTACCTGATCCTCGTCCTTGCGACGGTTCTCGTCGTCTACCTGCTGTTGGAGCGCGGACACCGGTCGCCGTGGGGGCGGGTCCTGCGGGCCGTGCGCGAAAACGAGGACGCCACCCGTGCGGCGGGCAAGAATATTCTCAGCTTCCGGCTTCAAGGCTTTGTCGTCGGATCGATGATCATGGGCCTGGGCGGCGCGTTGTACGCCCATTTCATCTCGTTCATCAGCCCGGAAGCCTTCGATCCCCTGTTTGCCACTTTCCTGGTGTGGGTCATGTTGATCGCCGGCGGCAGCGGCAACAACCGCGGCGCCATCCTAGGGGCGTTCGTGATCTGGGGGGTGTGGTCGGGAACGGAAATCCTGACCGGCATGCTGCCCGACGAAATGGTCACACAGGCCGGCGCCTTGCGCGTGCTTTTGATCGGCGTGCTCCTGGAAGTCATCCTTCTGTTGCGGCCCCAGGGAATCCTGCCCGAAAAAACGGTCGGCTTCAAATCGGACGACGCGTAACCGCGCCAACGCGCCACCGTCCGATCACGCGTAGCCGTATCGACGCATCTGAGGGCGGGCGAGAAGCTTGACGAGAGCCTTGTCCCGATTCGGCAACGCCGATTCCCATTCGTTGTCCAGCCGCAGGTCGACCGCGCCGAGATTGAAGCGGTTCGGGTTCCCCGCCGCCATGTGCGTCTGCACGAGGGTGACCGACGATCCCGAAACATGGGAGAGATCGGCATCGGGTTCGCGCACGAAGTTCGCCATGTCCGACAGGACGGCATGGGGTTGGGCGATGAAATCTTCGTACCGCATCAGCCGATAGTGGGCGGGGTCCGCGTCCCAGACGGCCCGCACTGCCTGATTGCGGTTCGCCCACTGCAGGCTGTTACCGATCGGGCCCACGGATTTCATCAGACCGAAGGGCTGGGCCTTGCGTCGCTTAGACCAGGAGTAGGTACATGCGCGCGGATCGCGCACGAGATGGGCGACAAACAGGTCGCCATCCGGCATCAGGCGGAGGGCGTAGGCATAGGTGGGGATCTTCGAACTGTCGACGATGACCCGCGATCCGGAAACCTCGGCGATGGCCCGGTACAGGCGTCCCAGAGTCTGCAGGAACTCGCCGTCCCAGTCGCCGGCCCGGCGGCGCAACATCCCGGACGGCATCAGGGCCATCTGCCACGTGTGTATCCGGTCCTGCGCGGATACCATGCGTTCCGCGAGTTTGCGGTCCATGCCGCCGAAAGCCTGTTTGAACACGTCCGTCCAGAACGGGCAGTCATGGAAGGGCGCCGAGCACCCGCAGGGTTCGTTCCTGAGAACGCCGAAATCCCAAGCCCTGCGTACCTCGCCAACGGTGCTCCAGCCGTCGATTCCTCCCAGGGCCCGCGCGATGAGCGTGGAGCCGGAACGTCCCCATCCGGCGAGAAAGAGAATTTTCGTTTTGTCGGTCATGCGCTCCACCGATGGTTTGGGATTTCGAATTGACGTTGCGAGAGACCTGGGGCTATGCGGCATTGCCAATCAGGCCAAGCCCTAAGCCCCTGGAATTGGGCAGCGAAGCGGTAAAAACAAGAACGGTCATGAAGGCCGGATGGATATACCAAAAGGATATTTAGGGGAGGGGGTGTCGACAAAAAAAAGCCCACGGCAAATGCCGTGGGCCGGAACACGATCCGCAATTAAACGCGGATGGATTTGCTTACATCTTCGGTTCGAAGACTTTTTCGGTGACGATTTTGCCCCCTTTGATTTTCCAATGCGCGAAGAGCCCCGAGACGTCGCCGACATCGTCGAAGTTCACCGGCCCGGAAGCACCGGCATAGTCGATGTCCTTGCCTTCGGCGATCAGCTTTTTGGCCTTGGCCCAATCGCCGGGCAGGATGACTTCGCCGGGAGGAGTCGCGACGGAACGAAGGGCGTCACGAATCGCCTTGCCGTCCAGTTTGCCCGCCTTTTCGATCGCCAGCGCCACCAGATAGGTCGCGTCGTAGGCGGTGTCGTGATAGGGCTTGGGCGACGGTTTGCCGTACTTGCCTTCCCAGGCCTTTATGAAACGCTGATTGGCCTCGGTGTCGGTGGCCGCGCTGGGAGCGGTCCCATCGGAGCCTTCGAGATATTGGGCGCCGATCGCGTCGATGATTTCCGGAGCCTTCATGCCGTCCGGGAAAATAAACTTTTCAAAATAGCCTTCTTCCAGGGCCTGGCGGATGATCGTGATGCCGTTTTCGGGATATCCGATCAGAACAAGGGCTTGACCCTTGCCTTCGGCAGCCTTGGCCAACTCGCCGCGGTACGAAGCGTTGCCGGGTTCGTAGGGCAGGGACGCGGTTACCTTGCCGCCCATTTTTGCGAACGATTGCGCCAATGCCGTGGCAAGCCCCTCGCCATAGTCGTTGTTGATGTAGAGAACGGCCAGATTGGTGTAGCCGGCTTCCTTCGCGATTTGGCTCAACGCAACGCCCTGGAACGCGTCGGAAGGCACGCTTCTGAACAGGAAATCGCCGTCTTCGAGCGTCGTGATCACCGGCGAAGTCGAAGCGTTCGAGATCTGCGGAATGCCCGAAGGCGCAGAGACGCTCTTGGCAACCGGGATCGTGACGCCCGAGGACAACGCGCCGACGATGGCAACGACGCCTTCGATCGAGGCCAGTTTCTTGGCGGCGTCGATGCCGGCCTGGGCCTGTGTTTGGGTGTCGCCGACCCTGATGTCGATTTTACCGTCGAGTACGCCACCTGCGGCGTTGATTTCGTCCGCTGCCAGTCGAATGCCCTGCAAGGACACTTCGCCATAGGCTTGCAGATCCCCGGTCATGGGGATGAGGGCGCCGACTTTGGCATCCTCGGCCATCGCCGCCGAGAACGTCAGCGCCGTCGCCAAAACACCCAGACCGATTGCCTTGTGAAAACGACGATCCATTTGTGTGTCTCCTCAAATCCGAATGCGTCATCATACATTTGGCCTTGCCGCCCGGCATCCCTCCGGATCTTGGGTCCGGATTGGAGAGCACGCCGATGCCGGGTGCAGGATTGATTTTGATGGCTCCCCCCCCGAATGCGGCTCAACAATGAAACGTAACCGCGAATCAGTAAGCCATCAACAGTCGCTTGGGGAGCGTTCGGCGGAATTTTCGCCGGCGATGGCAGTAATCGGAAAATGAAAAGACCGCGCGGATGACGCGCGGTCTCAATCGGCGAAGAAATCGGAAGAATCCTAGCCGCGGGTCTTGCGGGTTTTCTTCGTGACCGTGCCGGCTTTGCGGCCCAGGCCTATTTCCTTGGCGAATTCGGAGCGCTGCTTGGCATAATTGGGAGCCACCATCGGGTAGTCCGGCGGCAATCCCCATTTCGCGCGGTATTCCTCCGGCGTCATGCCGTAGGTGGTACGAAGATGCCGCTTGAGCATCTTTAACTTCTTGCCGTCTTCGAGGCAGATGATGTAATCCGCATGAACGGAACGGCGAATGGGCACCGCGGGTTTCGGCGGTTCCGCCTGCTGAACTTGCGGCGGATTGTCCAAGGAAGTCAAAGCACCGTAGACCGTTTTAATCACTTCCGTAATCTGGTCGGTAGATAACGGATTCTTTGAAGCATACGCCGCCACAATGTCCACGGACATCCGTAGCAGATCTTCGTGAGATACCTTTTCTATGTTCTCTTCGCTCATCATTCAAAAAACCTGTTAAAGTGTCGCATTCGCGAATTATCTAACTTCAGAGCCTTTAAAGTCAATTCTCTTTTTCGAAAAAATTTAATATTCGAAATCATGAATACCAACAACTACCAGTAACGGTCGACACTTGTACCGAAAGGTTTTTTGACGGTGGCGTTATCTTGTGACGCATTGTGGTAATGGCGAAATGAATCTTGGTGCAGGATCGCAGAAGTTATAAATGCAGCCTGTTTGTTTCACTCGGCCCCCTTGCATGCGCGCGATGCGATGATCCAGGTTTCTGCGCGGCGAAGAAAAACTGTCGCCCGTTGGCGTGACGCCGGTTGGCAGGTGATTTCGAGATATGGTACATCTCGCACCGAACCCACCCAATATCACAGGTAATGCCGATGCCTTCTGAACTCATCGCCGTTGCAAGCGATCATGCCGGTTATGATCTCAAGTCGCAGTTGAAGGAAGATCTTCTTCGTCTTGGTTTCGAAGTCCTGGATTTGGGCGCCAATGGCCCGGAATCAGTTGATTATCCCGATTTCGGCCATGCCATGGCGGCCGCGATCGCAGACGGGAAAGTCCGGCGGGGCGTTCTGGTGTGCGGATCGGGTATCGGAATCAGCATTGCCGCCAACCGGCATTCCCACGTGCGGGCGGCCCTGATCCACGAACCGTTGGGTGCGCGCTTGGCTCGGCAGCACAACGACGCCAACGTGATATGCTTCGGTGGCCGGATGATCGGTCGGGATCTTGCGTTGGAATGCCTCAAGGTCTTTCTCGAAACCGCGTTCGAGGGCGGGCGCCATGCCCGGCGTGTCGATAAACTCGTTTGCCCTTCGTAGGCCGAATATTAAAAATCGCGCAGTTCGGAATTTTTCGTTAGTCCGTGAAAGGTTGACCATCCATGACCATTGCCAAGCCCACTCAAGCCCACGATCGGTTTTTCGAGGCTTCGCTTTCCGAAATCGATCCGGAAATTCATGCCGCGATTCGGGGTGAACTGACGCGACAACAGGATCAGATCGAACTGATTGCGTCAGAGAACGTGGTTTCGCGCGCCGTGCTCGAAGCCCAGGGATCGGTGATGACCAACAAGTACGCCGAGGGGTATCCCGCGCGGCGTTACTATGGTGGCTGTGAATGTGTCGACGTTGCCGAGGATTTGGCGATCGAGCGGGCCAAGACCTTGTTCAATTGCGACTTCGCCAATGTCCAGCCGCACTCCGGTTGTCAGGCAAACGGCGCGGTCCTGATGGCCTTGTGCCAGCCCGGAGATACCATCATGGGCATGTCGCTGGCTGCGGGCGGACATCTGACCCATGGCGCGCCGCCCGCACAGTCGGGCAAATGGTTCAATGCGGTGCAATACGGCGTACGGCGGGAGGACGGCCTGATCGACTACGACGAGGTCGAACGGCTGGCGAGGGAATGCAGGCCGAAACTGATCATCTGCGGCGGTTCCGCCTATCCGCGCGTCATCGACTTCGCGCGGTTCCGCGCGATTGCCGACGAGGTCGGCGCCTATCTGATGACCGATATGGCACACTTCGCCGGTCTGGTGGCCGGCGGCGTCCATCCCAATCCGATCGAGCACTCGCACGTTGTGACCACCACGACCCACAAGACGCTTCGCGGTCCCCGCGGTGGGATGGTCCTAACCAACGACCCCGACATCGGCAAGAAAATCAATTCCGCCGTCTTCCCGGGACTCCAGGGCGGGCCGTTGATGCATGTCATCGCGGCGAAAGCAGTGGCGCTGCGAGAAGCCTTGCGTCCGGAATTCAAGGTCTATGCCCGCGCTGTCGCCGAAAACGCCCGGGTTCTTTCCGACACGTTGCTCGAACAGGGGCTCGACATCGTTTCCGGTGGCACAGACACGCATTTGATGCTTGTCGATCTGCGTCCCAAGAAACTGACCGGCAAAGCCGTCCAAGCTTGTCTGGAGCGGGCGGGAATGACCTGCAACAAGAACGGCGTTCCGTTCGATCCCGAAAAGCCGACAATCACGTCGGGCGTGCGGTTGGGTACACCGGCGGGTACGACGCGTGGCTTTGGAACGTCGGAATTTCGCAAGATCGGCGAATGGATCGGCGAAACCCTCGACGGTTTGGCCGCCCATCCCGATGACAATTCGATCGTTGAGAACAAGGTGCGGGCGGAAGTCCGGGCTCTTTGTCAACGATTCCCGATCTATAGCGATTTTTAGGCGAACGTTATCGCCTGTGGAGGGAGGGCCCAGTGATGCGTTGCCCGTTTTGCGGCCATATGGACACCCAGGTCAAGGATTCGAGGCCGACCGAAGACAACGTCGCCATTCGCCGTCGTCGCTATTGTCCGGCGTGCGGTTCACGTTTTACGACATTCGAACGGGTGCAACTCCGTGAACTGACCGTCGTCAAGAAAGACGGCAGCAAAATGGCGTTCGACCGCGACAAGCTTCTGAGGTCGCTCCGGATCGCTTTGCGCAAGCGTCCGGTAGACGACGAGCGGGTCGAAAGGATCGTCAACAGCATTCAACGACGCCTCGAAACCCTCGGCGAAAACGAAATTCCGACCAAGATCGTCGGCGAAATGGTCATGGATCACTTGGCTGATCTCGATCAGGTCGCCTATGTCCGCTTCGCATCCGTTTATCGGAATTTCCACGAGGCCAAGGATTTCGAGGATTTTGTCGGAAATCTCGGAGGTGACCGCCACGACTGAGGCTGCCGACCGGCGTTACATGCGGATGGCGTTGGGGCTCGCCCGGCGTGGATTGGGCTGTGTTTGGCCCAATCCGGCGGTAGGGTGTGTCCTGGTCAGGCCGGACGGCGATGGGCGAGTCGCCGGTCGCGGCTGGACGCAGCCGAGTGGTCGGCCGCACGCGGAAACCGAGGCGTTGAAACGCGCGGGTGACTCCGCCCGGGGGGCGACGGCATACGTGACCTTGGAGCCATGTGCCCATCACGGACATACGCCTCCTTGTGCCGATGCCCTGATCTCGGCGGGGGTGTCTCGAGTCGTGATCGCGATTCAAGACCCGGATCCCCGCGTTTCCGGGCGGGGCATTGCGCGTCTGGAGGCGTCGGGTGTTCCGGTGACACTGGGGATCCTGGCTGAAGAGGCGCGGCGGCTCAACGACGGTTTCCTGCTGCGATTGTTGGAGCACCGTCCGATGGTGACCGCCAAAGTGGCCACCTCCCTGGACGGCCGGATCGCAACCGGGAGCGGTGAAAGCCAGTGGATTACAGGCCCCGCTTCGCGCGACTGGGGGCACCGGCTGAGAGCGACGCACGACGCGGTTCTGATCGGCATCGGAACCGCGGTGGCGGATGATCCGTTACTCGACTGCCGGTTGGGGGGGCTGTCGGGACGATCGCCCGTTCGCGTCGTGGCCGACACGCGTTTGCGGCTCAGAGTCGATTCACAACTGGTCAGGACGGCATCGAAATCACAGGTCATCGTTCTGAGCGGGCCCGGTGCGCGGTCGGATACGCGGTCGGTGCTGGAAGATTACGGTGTGCGCGTGGTCGAGGTCGAAACCGATGCCGATGGAACGCTTAGTCCGCTGGGCATGTTGCGCTCGCTGGCGGACATGGGAATGACGCGTGTTCTTTTGGAAGGGGGCGGAAAACTATTTGCCGCTTTCCTGCAGTCCGATCTGGTGGACAGGATCTGCTGGTTTCGGGCGGCGACGGTCCTGGGCGCCGATGGCCTTCCGGCCGTGGCGCGGTTGGATTTCGACGGCCTTGCTGATGCCCCCGAGTTTTCGAGAGCATGGGCGAAGAGAACCGGACCCGATATCATGGAATTTCTGGAAAGAACGAAAGGGGATTGATTCGGCATGTTCACGGGAATTGTCACGGACATGGGAATCGTTCGAAAGGTCGAGAACACCGGCGATACGCGGTTCGAATTCGCGACGAACTACGACTCCGACACGATCGGGATCGGTGATTCGATATGCTGTTCGGGCGCCTGCATGACGGTCATCGACAAGGGCGACGGGTGGTTCGCGATTTCGGCATCCGCCGAATCCCTGAACTGCACGACGATGGGTGACTGGACCGTCGGATCGACGGTCAATTTCGAACGATCGCTGAAGATCGGGGACGAATTGGGCGGGCATATCGTTTCCGGCCACGTCGATGCCGTCGCTGCCATCGTTTCCGTCAAGCCGGAAGGCGAATCCCTGCGTTTCGTCTTCAAGGTTCCCGAAACGATCAAACGCTTCATCGCGTCCAAGGGGTCCGTCGCCATCGACGGTATTTCGTTGACGGTGAACGAGGTGGAGAACGACCAGTTCGGCGTCAATATCATTCCGCATACGGCCGAGGTCACGACTTTGGGCAAGAAGAAGGTCGGTGATCGGGTAAATGTGGAAATCGACATGCTCGCGCGGTATGTTGCCCGCCTTCTTGAGAAGGAGTGACCGTGGACTTTTGCGAATCCCTGGCGTCGGTGGAAGAGATCATCGAGGATGCCCAAAACGGGCGGATGTTCATTCTCGTCGACAACGAAGACCGGGAAAACGAGGGAGATCTCGTCATTCCGGCTCAGATGGCGACGCCGGAAGCGGTCAATTTCATGGCCAAGTACGGCCGTGGCTTAATCTGCCTGGCGTTGACAAGCGATCGCATTCGCGCACTCGATCTGCCGCCGATGGCACGCCACAACACGTCGCGACACTTTACCGCCTTTACGGTGTCGATCGAGGCCCGCGAAGGCGTGACGACCGGTATTTCCGCCGCCGACCGGGCGCGGACCGTCGCCACTGCCATCGACGCTACCAAGGGCAGGGACCATATCGTCACGCCAGGGCATATTTTTCCGTTGGAAGCGCGTGACGGCGGCGTTCTGGTCCGCGCCGGGCATACCGAGGGTGCCGTTGATCTCGCCCGTCTGGCCGGGCTCAACCCGGCGGGTGTGATCTGCGAGATTATGAACGATGACGGGACGATGGCGCGGTTGCCGGATCTGGTGGCGTTCGCCCAACGTCACAATCTGAAGATCGGGACGATCTCCAGCCTGATTTCCTACCGCCTCGATCACGATCGGATGGTCAAGCGAACCTATCAGACCGTTTTGAACAGCGTCCAAGGCGGGAAGTTCGACCTTTTCGTCTATACCGACCAAATCACCGGGATCGAACACTTGGCGCTCGTGAAGGGCGATATCGCCCGTTCCGGCGATCCGGTGCTCGTGCGCATGCACGCGCTAAATATTCTCGATGACGTTCTCGGCGACGGCGATACCGGCCGCGGCGGCGATCTGGCTACCGCGATGGGTATGATCGGAGAGGCCGGAACGGGCGTCGTCGTTCTGCTCCGCGAACCCAAGCCGGGCAACATTTCGGCATTTCTCAAGGTGCGTGACGGAAAGACGCCGGAGCCTCGCAACGAATTGCGGGATTACGGCGTGGGCGCGCAGATCCTGTTGGACCTGGGCGTTCGCCGTATGACTCTGCTTTCGAACACGGAACGCACGATCATCGGGCTTGAAGGCTACGGACTGACGGTTGCGGACCGGCGCTCCATTCCCTCTCCAGGACGGGATACGACAGCATGATCGACAATGCGCGCATTCTTATCGTCGAAGCGCGGTTTTATGAGGATATCGCCGACGAATTGGCGCGTGGCGCCATCGCCGAACTGGAACAGGCCCGCGTCGATTACGAGCGGATATCGGTTCCCGGAGCGTTCGAAATTCCCGCCGCGATCCGCTTTGCGATCCGATCGATGGAAGTGCATTCGTCGTCGAGCGGGTATTCGGGGTTTGTGGCTCTCGGCTGCGTCATCCGCGGCGAAACGGATCACTACGACCATATCTGCCGCGAATCCGCCCGTGGACTGTCGAACTTGGCGATGACGTACAGCGTTGCGATCGGCAACGGCATTCTCACCTGCGAAAACGGGGAACAGGCCTGGGCGCGTGCCCGTGTTGACCAGAAGAACAAGGGCGCGGACGCCGCGAAGGCTTGCCTGCGTATGATCGAATTGAAAAGGAGTTTTCGGCTTCTGCTCCGGTAGAGGCCGTGATCGACAGGACCATGAGTGACGGTACCAACACGAATTCCCAGGGGCTTTCGCGAACGCAAAGGCGGCGCGCGGCGCGATTGGCCGCTTGCCAAGCCCTTTATGAAATGGAAATCGCCGGGGCGTCGGCCGATGGCGTGTTGCGGGAGTTTTTCCCCAACCGCTGGAACGTCTACGAGGATGAATCCGGTCGATCGAGTTCGGATCTCCTTCCGGAACCCGACGGCGACCTGCTATGCGACGTCGTACGTGGCGTGTCGGCAAGCAGGGAGCCAATCGATCGCATGATCGACGGGGCTCTGTCGGGTACTTGGTCGGCGGAACGCCTGGAGCCCCTGATGCGCGCGATCGTGCGTGCCGGCACCTTCGAGCTTCTTTCGCGCAAGGACATCCCAGTTCGCGTCGTCATTTCCGAATATGTCGAAGTCGCGAACGCGTTCTTTTCCGGAACCGAACCGACGATGGTCAATGCCGCGCTCGATCGGCTGGGACGAGTTCTTCGGCCGGACGAATTGAAGACGGACGAGCGCGATGGTGGAGCGTCGAATCGGTGAATTCGAACTGATTGCCCGTTTTTTCGCGCCCCTGGCGGCATCCGAACCGGGGGCTCTCGGCCTCCGCGACGATGCCGCGGTCTTGAGCCTGGAAAGCGGCGAACGGCTGGTCGTCACGACCGATACCCTGGTAGCGGGCGTGCACTTCTTGGCCGAAGGTTCCGGGCGGGACGCGGCGAACAAAGCCGTTCGCGCCAATCTTTCGGATTTGGCCTCGATGGGGGCCCGTCCACGTGCCTATACGCTCAACGCCGCACTGCCGAACGATTTCGACCTGGATTGGGTCGCGTCGTTCGCCGAGGAATTGGCTGCGGAACAGAGTCGCTTCTCATGGTCCCTGATCGGCGGCGATACCGTTTCAACGCCGGGACCGCTTTCCGTGACCCTGACGGCTTTCGGTACCGTCGAAGGCGATGCGTTTCTGACACGCGCCGGAGCGCGCGTCGGCGACGACGTATGGGTCTCCGGGACGATCGGCGATGCCGGGCTGGGTCTTTGGGTCCTGCAGGATTCCATTCGGCCACGGAATCCGAACGATGTCGCGGAGCTTGTCGAACGTTATCATCGTCCGACACCACGTCTGGCGTTGGGGCAGGGGCTGGTTGGCACGGCGACGGCGGCGGCCGACGTTTCCGACGGCTTGGTCGCGGATGTCGGCCATATCGGGGAAGCTTCGGGGGTCGACCTGGTGTTGGAAGCCGATGCCATCCCGATTTCCGCAGCGGGACGGCGGGTCATCGGGGATGGCCTCGCGCGGCGCCGCGATCTCTGGACGGCGGGCGACGACTATGAGATCGTCTTTGCCGCGCCTCCGGATTACCGGGATCGCGTCGTCGAAATCGGGCGCGCGGCGGTTGTAGACGTGTTTCGTATCGGTCGCGCGGTGGCCGAGGGCAATGGCACCGTTTCCGTTCGGGACGCGGGGGGAATTGAAATTGCGATTTCCCGGCGGGGACATACACACTTCTAGGGCCGCTGAGCGGGGGAAAGTCATTGAAAAAACTCGTGGTCGCGTTGGCATTTCTACTGTTCGTGACAGCCGGGGCGATCGGCGTTCTCAAATGGCTCGGCGTCGGGCCGTTCGAGCTCGATGAAAGTGCCAACACCACAGAGCAGACGACATCGAGCCGGGATCGCGAGACTCCGTATTTCGTGGAAATGGACCCCGTTCTGGTGCCGCTATTCCGCGACGACAAGGTTGCGGCGACAATTCAGATTCATATTCAGCTTGAAGTGATCGGTTCGGACGTTTCCGAGGAGGTTCTTTTTGCCCGACCGCGACTCGGCAGCGCGTTTTTCCAGGACTTGTACGGCTACATCCCGCGCATGCTGATGAACAGCGATCGGATCGATATGGATATTTTGAAGAAACGCTTGAAATTTATTGCCGACAAGACTTTGGGTGAGGGAAAAGTCAGCGATGTTCTCATCCAATCGGTGAACGAAGTGCGCGCGCCCTGAGCACAGGGGCGCTGGACCGAGCCGATCGATGCCGATGCCGGTCGTTGCGGCCGCTCTGGCGGTTAAGAAATGACCTAACAAATTTCCGGCTATTTTTTCCCGAACCGGATACTTTTGTTGCTTTGTCGTAATCTTTCTGGCATTTTCACGCCGCCAACGACAGGGAGAGAGCGCGTACCGTCTCTCGGTGGCGTTCCCGGGAATACCGTTGTTTCGATTTAACCATCAAAAATAGGGTCTATTCGGCATGTCCACAGTTTACTGGCTGACGATTGCATGCGGCGTTGTCGCGCTCCTATACGGGCTCGTGACGATCCGCGCGGTACTTTCGACTTCGGGCGGCAACGACCGAATGCAGGAAATCTCGCGCGCGGTCCAAGAAGGCGCCAGCGCTTACCTGAACCGCCAATACACCACCATCGGCATCGTCGGCGTCATCGTCGGCATCTTGCTCGGGGTGTTCCTTGGTATCTATCCCGCCATCGGGTTCTTCATCGGTGCCATTTGTTCCGGTCTTGCCGGCTATGTCGGCATGAACGTGTCGGTTCGCGCCAACTGTAGGGTCGCGGAAGCGGCCCGCACGCAGGGTATCGCGGGTGGCCTCAGGATAGCCTTCCAGTCGGGCGCCATCACCGGCATGCTGGTGGTCGGCCTCGCGCTTTTGGGGGTCGGCGCCTACTATATGTTCCTTCGCGGTCAG
The DNA here is from genome assembly GCA_963675465.2 of Rhodospirillales bacterium. Taxonomy (GTDB): domain Bacteria; phylum Pseudomonadota; class Alphaproteobacteria; order Rhodospirillales; family Shumkoniaceae; genus JAHDSF01. The sequence continues at coordinate 242,261 of CAXXVY010000016.1, read as the reverse complement.
TTCGATATGGCGGATGGCGAACAAATGCGCAGGGTCTTGGAAGCCATGGTGGCTTTGGGCTTTGGCGCTTCGCTGATTTCCATCTTCGCGCGTCTCGGCGGCGGCATCTTCACCAAGGGCGCTGATGTCGGCGCCGATCTGGTGGGCAAGGTCGAAGCCGGCATCCCCGAGGACGATCCCCGCAACCCCGGCGTCATCGCCGACAACGTGGGCGACAACGTGGGCGACTGCGCCGGCATGGCCGCCGACCTGTTCGAGACCTACGCCGTCACCATCGTCGCGACGATGCTCCTGGGGGCCATCTACTTCACGGGCGACGCGGTCGAAACCATGATGGGCCTGCCGCTGGCCATCGGCGCGGTCTGCATCATCGCTTCGGTCATCGCGACCTATTTCGTGAAACTCGGCGCGAACGGCTCCATCATGGGTGCCCTTTACAAGGGCTTTATCGTCAGTGCTGTCGTTTCCGCGGTGTTCATCGTCGGGGTCGTCCAACAACTCATCGGTTTCGATGTTGCGATCACCATGGGTGAAGACACGGTAAACGGTGTTCAGCTCCTTGGCTGCGCGCTGACGGGACTCGTCGTTACCGGTCTGATCATCTGGATCACCGAATACTACACCGGCACCAACTACCGACCGGTGCAGAGCGTCGCCGAAGCTTCGGTTACCGGCCACGGTACCAACGTGATCCAGGGCTTGGCGGTTTCCATGGAAGCCACCGCGCTTCCGGTTCTGGTGATCAGCGTCGGCATCGTCGTCGCCTTCAACCTCGCCGGTCTCTATGGCCTGTCGATCGCAGCTACCACCATGCTGGCGCTGGCCGGCATCGTCGTCGCGCTCGATGCGTACGGCCCGGTGACGGACAACGCGGGCGGTATCGCCGAAATGGCGAATCTTCCCGACGATGTGCGCAAAACCACCGATGCGCTCGACGCTGTCGGCAACACCACCAAGGCGGTCACCAAAGGCTACGCGATTGGATCCGCCGGTCTTGCCGCGCTGGTGCTGTTCGCAGCCTACACCGAGGACTTGAAGCACTACTTCCCCGACCTCCACGTGACGTTCTCGCTGTCCGATCCGTACGTGGTGATCGGCCTGTTCATCGGTGGCCTGCTGCCGTTCCTGTTCGGCGCCATGGGCATGATGGCCGTGGGTCGCGCCGGCGGTCAGGTGGTTCTTGAAGTCCGCCGCCAGTTCAAGGAAATCCCCGGCATCATGGAAGGCAAGGCCAAGCCCGATTATGCGGCCTGCGTCGACATGCTGACCAAGGCGGCGATCAAGGAAATGATCAAGCCGTCGTTGCTGCCGGTCGTTTCCCCGTTCGTGATCTACTTCGTGGTCTATGCGGTCGCCGGTCAAACGGCTGCGTTCTCCGCGCTCGGCGCACTCCTGATGGGTACCATCGTCACCGGCCTGTTCGTGGCCCTGTCGATGACCTCCGGCGGCGGCGCGTGGGACAACGCGAAGAAGCTCATCGAAGACGGCAAGTTCGGCGGCAAGGGTTCCGACGCCCACAAGGCGGCGGTCACCGGCGACACCGTTGGCGATCCCTACAAGGACACCGCGGGTCCGGCTGTCAACCCGATGATCAAGATCATCAACATCGTTGCGATCCTGCTGTTGGCGATCGTCGCGTAATGTAGACGACTATTTCAGGAAAAAGCCCCGGGGGAATTCCTCCGGGGCTTTTTTCGTCGTACGGCGTCAAACGCCGATCTGTCGGGCTGCGGCGAGCGCGCGCTATTTGCCGTTCTTGCTCTTGTTGAATCGTCCAAGGTTACCGAAGAGCTGCTGGATGACGGTCATCGAGTGGCCCGCCGTGGGGGTTTCGCGTTCCACGGGCTCCACGGCCTTGGAGTCCTCTGCACTCAGGGTCGATACGTCGGAGACGATGCCCTTGTCGTCGAACCTGACGACCAGCACCTGCTGCTCGACAATGTCCGGCTGATAAAAGGCGACGGTTTCTGTCTTCTTACTGATGTAATACCAAGTGTTGGTGTCGAACGCGGCGACGCTGGAAGGCGAGCCGAGAATTTCCTCGACCTCGATCTTCGACTGCTCGCCGGGCTTGATCGTCGAAACCAATTCCGGATCCGGCAGGTTCCCGCGCGAATCGATACGGGGGGAACAGCCCACGAGCACGGCAACACCGGCCGCGCATACGATCATTTTTCCGATACGATGGGGCATCATGCCGTCTCCATCAACTTTGTCGCCTTCCCACAAGCCGCAGAATCGCATTCCCGACGCGGCGATGTCAACGGACAGCCGGAAACGTCTGGCCGTTCCTCACAAGGGACTGGATCGTTGACAGGTCAAGGTTTATATCTCTGAACGACTGCCAGAGCTAGCGGAATGGCAGGGAGAAGCACATGAAGGCCGACGACTCTACTGAATTTTCGCGCCCGTTCCGAGTTGATCAACTCGACGAGCGCGAAGTGGCGCTGGAGATTTCGGCTGACGACGAGGAACGAAAAGCCCTAGCGATTCGCCTGGATATTCCCGCCGTCACGGCTTTGCAGGCGTCTTTGCGCCTCCGGTCGGAGAAAGGGCTCGGTCGACTTGTTCGGGTTACCGGTGCCATGTCGGCGCTTGTTGAACAAACATGTGTTGTTACCCTGGAGCGGATCAGCAATTCCGTCGATGCGGAAATCGATCGGCTTTACGGATATGAAAGCTGGAAGGCACACGGCGGCGTCGAAGAAATCGACATCGATTTCCAGATGGAGGATCCGCCCGATCCGATCGTGAACGAAACCATCGATCTCGGCGAGTTGGTTACGGAAACGCTCGCACTCGAGATTGATCCCTTTCCGAAAAAGACCGGCGCGGTCTTTGACGGCTATGGCGACGCCGATTATGGTGATGAAAGTTCACCAGCGAGCCCGTTTGCGAAGCTTGCCGAGCTGAAAAAGCGGGAGAGTCGCTAGCGTCTTGTTTAATCGCCTTGCTCAATGCGACATTTTTGTTTAATTAAGCCACCTCCTTCCGACAGGATTTTCCCAGATCGAGAGACCATTATGGCTGTTCCCAAGAAGAAAACTTCCGTGTCGCGTCGCAACATGCGGCGTTCCCATGACGCCTTGAAGGGATCCGCCTATGCGGAATGCCCGAACTGTGGCGAACTCAAGCGTCCCCACCATATTTGTAAAGCCTGTGGCCATTATGACGGGCGCGAAGTCGCTCCTGTCGAGGCCGCCTCGTAAGACGTGAGAAGACAGACGCGAAAGGCGCTTTCGTGGGCGGGCGTTTGACGATTTCCCTCGACGGCATGGGGGGCGACCATTCGCCTCAAATGGTCGTCGATGGGGCGGCGTTGGCCGCGCGCATGCTGCAACAGGTCGACTTCCTTCTGTTCGGTGACGAAGAGAAGTTGAAGCCGCTTGTCGCACGCCATCCGCATCTGCAGGCCGTCACCACGATTCGCCACGCGCCGGAAATCGTCACGAACGAAATGCGGGCGGCGACGGCGCTGCGATCGGCCCGAAACAGCAGCATGCGTCTGGCGATCAACGCGGTGGCGAAAGGCGAGGCGCAGGGTATCGTCTCCGCTGGAAACACCGGCGCCCTGATGGCTCTCGCGAAGTTCGTTCTCAAGACGCTTCCCGGCATCGACCGGCCGGCGATCGCAACCTATTTCCCCACCGAACGCGGCGCCAGTGTGATGCTGGATCTCGGCGCGAACGTAGAATGCGACGCCAACAATCTTGTCCAGTTTGCGATCATGGGCGAGGTCTTCGGCAGGAACGTCCTGGGGCTCGACGTGCCGTCGGTCGGCCTGCTGAATGTTGGGGTCGAAGGATTGAAGGGCAGCGATTCGGTCAAGAAAGCCGATGCGATCCTTCGTGCCTCGTCGTTGCCCATTCGCTACCAGGGATTCATCGAAGGCAACGATATCGCGGCGGGGACCGTCGACGTCGTGGTTACCGACGGCTTTTCCGGCAATATCGCGCTCAAGGTTATTGAAGGAACGGCCAAATTCTTCGCCCATCTCATCCGGTCGGCGCTCACCGGATCGACTCGGGCCAAGTTGGGGGCTCTGTTGGCGAAGCCAGCCCTCGACGAACTCAAGCATCATACGGATCCGAGACGCTACAACGGAGCAATGTTCGTCGGGCTCAACGGGATTTGCGTCAAGAGCCATGGCGGAACCGATGCCTACGGCTTTTCGAATGCGATCCGCGTCGCCGTCGAAATGATTACCCACGATTTCAAGGAAACGATCGACGAAGACCTCAAGTGTCTTGCGGTCCAGGCGCCGGAATCCCAAACACGCGCGGTGGCAGGTAAATGAATTTCCACTCTGAAGTAATCGGTTGCGGTTCGTACCTTCCGGACCGCGTGGTGACAAACGCCGAGTTGGCGAAGACCGTCGACACGTCGGACGAGTGGATTGCCGAACGCACGGGCATTCGACAGCGGCACATGGCGGCGGACGGGGAACTGACCTCGGACCTTGCGCTTCAAGCTGCGCGGCGGGCCTTGGAATCGGCGCAGGTGGATGCGGACGATCTCGATGCCGTGATCGTCGCGACTTCGACCCCTGACGAAACGTTTCCCGCGACCGCGACACGGGTGCAGGCCGCCTTGGGCATGACGCATGGCGCGGCCTTCGACCTCCAGGCCGTGTGCTCCGGCTTCGTCTACGGCATGGCCGTGGCGGACAATATGGTGCGAGTCGGTCAGGCGCGGCACGTGCTGTTGATCGGGGCGGAAACATTTTCCCGCATTCTCGATTGGACGGATCGCGGAACCTGCGTCCTGTTCGGCGACGGGGCTGGTGCCGTGGTGCTGAAGCAGGCGGAAGGCGGGACGGAAACCATCCGCAAGTCCGGTCGCGGAATCCTCTCGACCCAACTGCATTCCGATGGGCGCATGCACGACATGCTGTATACCACGGGTGGCGTATCTTCCAGCGGCACGGCCGGGGTCGTCCGGATGTCCGGGCGCGAGGTCTTCAAGCACGCCGTGGTGAACCTGGCGGCGGTTGCGCGCGAGGCGATCGACGCTGCCGGTTTGACCGACGCGGACATCGACTGGCTGGTTCCACATCAGGCGAACAAACGCATTATCGACGGCACGGCCCGCAAACTCGGCCTGTCCCCCGACAAGGTCGTGGTGACCGTTGATCGTCATGCCAATACCTCGGCGGCTTCGATTCCGTTGGCACTCGATACGGCGGTTCGGGACGGCCGAATCGGTTCGGGAGACCTGATTCTGATGGAATCCATGGGCGCCGGCATGACCTGGGGATCGAGCTTGGTGCGGTGGTGAATGGCCCCGCCGTGATTCTGGTTTAATACCTTTGGCCATCCCTCTGATATTGACGGATTTCCTCCGGATCGATACCCTGTTCACTTCAACGGAAGGGGAACATGGGTATGGTTGGAAAAACCATCACGCGCGCGCAGCTCAGCGAGGCCGTCTATCAGGAGGTCGGTTTCTCGCGAAGCGAGTCGACGGAACTATTGGAATCCATCCTCAAGCATATTTCGGATTCATTGGCTGAAGGCGAAACGGTCAAGATTTCGTCCTTCGGAACGTTTTCCGTCCGGCAAAAGGGCGAGCGCGTCGGACGCAATCCGAAAACGGGTGAAGAGGTCCCGATCCTGCCGCGCAGGGTTTTGGTGTTTCGACCGTCGCAGGTCCTGAAGAACAGGATCAATACCAAGAGGCGTCCCAAGGCGTCTGCTTGACGATGTCCGAGGAGCGGGATCAGGATGCTCCCGGTCGGCGGGAAGGGCGAAAATCGCCCGAGGCCTTCAGAACGATCAGCGAGGTCGCGGAGGAACTTGGTCTTCCGCAGCACGTGCTTCGTTTCTGGGAAACCAAATTTCCGCAGATCCGGCCGCTTAAGCGGGGCGGGGGGCGCCGTTACTATCGGCCCGAGGATATCGCCGTTCTAAAGGCGGTTCAGGGCCTGTTGTATGATTCCGGCTATACGATCAAGGGCGTGCAGAAACTGATCCGGACCACGGGGATCAAGTCGCTGCTTGTGAACGGCGAGATGCCTCCCGTTGAAGAACGGCTTCCTGCCGGGAATCCCGCGTCCGCCGAACCGGCTGCGCCGTCAAGTTTGGGTGCCGTTCTCGGTCCGCTGATCCGGGACCTGGAGATCCTTCGGGATCGCCTGAAGGGGGACGATTAAATAAGTCGACGAACCGTTGCGCCGAACGCCGCTCCTGATTATAGTGCGGCCCTCGCGACGGTTATTCCGAGCGGAGCGTGGCGCAGTCTGGTAGCGCACTTGACTGGGGGTCAAGGGGTCGTTGGTTCGAATCCAATCGCTCCGACCAAATTAAGCAAAAAGGGACCGTGTTTTTCGCGGTCCCTTTTTGTTTTCCCGAATTTTGCGGGCGGAGGTGGCATTCAGTGGAAGCTGGGCGCCTTCAGCAAGGAATTACGGTCGACGGAATGAAGCTTGACTTCCTTGAGATCGCCTTCACGCACGACGGTGAGCGGAACGTCGACTCCGGCGTCGCCCAGGCGCCAGATCTTTCGAAACAGATCGGCGAGGCCGTGAATCGGAAGACCCGCGACTCCGACCACAAAATCACCGGGTTCGATACCGCCCCGATGGGCCGGTCCGTTTTCCGCCAAACCGGCGACAATCAGGTGATCCTCGGCTTCGGTGGTATACATGCCAAGCCATGGACGGGGCGGCTTGTTCTGCCGACCGAAGCGAAGGAGATCCGGAAGAATGGGCTTGAGGACATTGATCGGTACGACCATGTTGCCTTCCATGGGTTTCCCGCCGGAGCCGGCCTGCTGAACGAAGAGCGAACCGACTCCGTACAGTTTTCCGTCCGTTCCGATCAAACCGGTACCGCCCCAGTTCGGATGCGGCGGCGTCGTGAAGATCGCCTCGTCCAGAACATATTCCCAATATCCCGCGAATTCGCGTTTTTCCGCGATGGTCGCCGCGAGGGCGTGGGTGGAGCCGCCCTGGGCGGCCACGATAACGGAATCCGCCTCGCGTAGAGCATCGGAATCGCCCAATTCCATGACCGGAAGATTCATGCGTTCCAGGGCCTGGACAATTCCAAAACCGCTTTCCTGATCGTACGCCACGACGTAGGCGGGCGACGCGACACCGGTATTGCCGAGCAGCCAGACGGTTTCGGCTTCGGTGACCACGTAACCGATGGTCAGGACTAGGCCGTTTTCTCCGATGACGATTCCGTTGCCGTTGCGCTGGGTTCCGAGAATGGAAGCCGTGAACGCGTCGCCGGGGATTTCCGCGCGCACGGAAACCATCGACAGCAGCGCTTCGTCCAGGTCGAAGGCGTAATCGCTACGCTTCGGTTGAAAGCGCTCTTCGATCTTCCAGTCGTTGCTATCGGCCATTGTCTGCTCGCCGCCTGTCCATTTGTTGAATCGTCCCGGTTAAAATATACCAGAGGGCGAGGGGATCAACCGGCGCAAAAAAAAGGGCCGGAAGACCGGCCCGAAGTCTGTGCTCTTGAGGGAAGGGAGGTTCACAAAGGAACCCATCCTACGCGGCCGATTGTATTGCTTCCCGATCCGCGGTGATGTGATGGGGGTCACAGCGGCTCCAAAAGACGCGCGGCGTTTTGCAATCCCGCCAATCGTCGGAAAAATGTACGATAGGGTTTATTTGTTGCCTTTATTTGCTTTTTAAACGGAGTTTCTTGGCAAAGTACCGCGAGTTGTGAAACTCTCGTAACAAGATGTGCGAGCATGGAGCCGAAAATGACCGACGGCAAGGACGATTATCAGCATTTGATGAACCAGAAACGATTTCTTGGCGAAATCGAGCAGGTGATCCGTAGCGTCAACCGTGAGCGCATCCATGAAAATATTCCGTTGATCGATAAGGAAAAAATTATTTCCCTGGCAAAAGTCGTCGGGTATTTGCGTGCACGCTATCTTGAATCCGCGTTTCGTCTTGGTCTCGATGCGGACAACCCGATTCCGGACAAGCCTACCATCGAGGAAATGAAAAGCCGCCGACTGAACTACGAGGAGGCGCGTATGGCTTTCGAGTCGCTCCGCGAAGCCATCGAAAAAGGCTATGTCGACGTGGATGGCATTTGATCCGGTCCCGACGATCGGGTGCCGGTCGAACGAGCGTTCGACGAAACCCTATCTCCACTTGAATTCGAGCGTTTGACGTGGGGGCGCCCTGCCGGCTTTTATGGTGGCACGGGTGTGTTTGAGTTTGGCACACCGATTGCTTATTACCAGTCAGGACGGTTCGGTGGTTCGCATCTCTCTCCTCCCCCACAACCCGCGAATTGCTGAACCGTCCACGAAACTACAAGATCCCCGCCATTCTGGAACCTGACCCGCCGCTTGGCGGGTTTTGCTTTATGGGAAAAGGGCGGCGGAGTGGTTCGCAAAATGCAAACCGTCTGCATTTTGCAAAGACCGGACGCGCGTTTTATTTCTTCCGGGTGACGGCGTCGATGCCCGCGGACGTGATCTTGCAAATCAGCCAGTCGGGCTTCAACGGGTTGCTGAACCACGGTTCGGCCCAACCGCTGTGGATGCAACTGCGAACCGTGCGTTCGCTGACCTTCTGACCGTGTTCGTCGAAAAGCGGCAATTTTCCGCCGGGCTGTCCCAAGCCGCGGGCGAGCCAGCGCCGTTGGGTCGGCGTCGGATGCGAACCGCCGTCATTCTCGGCCTCGGGCGTGTGCGCTTCGGGGGATGCATTGGGCTTTAACTTCTTATGTTCCACGGCCAGCGTACTTCCTTGTCCGATGACAGATGCGACCCCAATGAACATGATAAGCTAGACTTTCGCAACGATCCATCATCACGCACCGTACTTTGGGGAGAGGGGCGATGCCTCAGAAGCTTATCTACGTGACGGTCGAAAACACCGACGAAGGCCTTCGGATCGGTCGGGCCATGGTCGAGGAACGCTTGGCTGCCTGCGCCAACGTGCTGCCAGGGGCGACGTCGGTTTTCCGCTGGGAAGGGCGGGTCCAGACCGAGAGCGAGGCGATTCTCGTCTTGAAAACAGCCGCTCTGCGCACAGAAGCAGCCGTCGCCCGCATCAAGGCGCTCCACGGTTACAGTTGCCCGTGTGTCGTGGTTTTGGCTATCGAGTCGGGAAATTCGGATTTTCTCGCCTGGATCGATCGCGAAACCGATCCGGCGGGCGAATCGTAATTCGGAAATCCGCTCCGCTCAGGTTTCGGCGGGGCTGAAGAGACGGACGGTCGCACTGGCTTGCGCCGCGATTCCTTCGCCTCGACCGGTAAATCCCAACCCTTCCGTCGTCGTGGCCTTGACGTTGATCCGAGTTGCCGGAATCGACAGCACCTCGGCGAGCCGCTCCGTCATCGCGGTCCGGTGCGGACCGATTTTCGGCAATTGGCAGATGATCGTCACGTCGATGTTCACGATGGAACCGGACATGGCGTTGATCCGGTCCCGTGCGGCTGCCAGGAAAATTGCCGAATCGGCACCGCGCCAACGAGGTTCCGTCGGCGGGAAGTGTTGGCCGATATCGCCGCACCCGACGGCGCCGAGAAGGGCGTCGGTGAGGGCGTGAAAAGCCACGTCGGCGTCGGAATGGCCTTCCAGGCCTGCGTCGCAGGGAATCCGAACGCCGCACAAGGTCACGTGGTCTCCGGCGCAGAACCGGTGGACGTCAAATCCCGATCCGGTCCGGAACTCGGGAATACCGACAATCCGCTCGGCGCGAAGCAAATCTCCTGCGGTCGTGACCTTCATGTTGTCCTCGCTTCCTTCGACGACGACGACGTCCAAACCGGCGTTTTCGGCGACGGCGGCATCATCGGTCAAATCCAGTCCCCGGGTGGCTCGGTGGGCGGTCAGGATCGAACCGAACTGAAATCCCTGGGGAGTCTGCGCGCGCCACAGACCGGATCGCGCTACCGTTTGACCGATCCGCCCGTCCGCGCCGACCCTTTTCAAGGTATCGGCCACCGGCACCGCAGGAATGGCGCCGTGGTGGTCCCTCAATGCGGCAAGGACCCTGTCGATGATCGCGCCATCCAGCAGGGGGCGCGCCGCATCCTGGATAAGAACAAAATCCGGCGACAAATCGACGAGGCTTTCCAAACCGAGGCGCACGGAGTCCTGGCGGGTTGATCCGCCGTTGACGGGAGGGAGAACGTCGAGTCCGGAGATGGCGTCGGAAAACAGATCGTAATCGTCGGGATGTATCACGGGACGGATGACGTCAACGCCGCGATGGCGTAGAAACGCCTCGAATGTTCGGCGGATGATCGGAATGCCGCCGACCGACCGGTACTGCTTGGGAACATCTCCGCCCAATCGGGATCCTCTTCCCGCTCCGACGACAAGGGCGACGCAACGTGTCATGACGGCATTCCCATTCAAGTGCCTTGGAAGGCTCAGTTTCGCGACGCGCACGGTATCCTCAGGCTGTGAAATTGCCAAGAAAAAGGGCGCGCCGATAATTAAATGCCCCCTTATGTCCAATTCAATTGAATCTTCTCGGTTTTTGCCCAATAAATGGGCACGTTAGCGTGGTCATTCATATGCCCTTGAAAATCGGAACACTTGAGCTTGAATACCCGGTTATCCTTGCGCCCATGGCGGGGGTAACGGATCTGCCATTCCGTCGGCATGTGCGTCGATGGGGAGTGGGGCTTGTCGTGTCGGAAATGGTGGCAAGTAAGGCGATGATCCGGCATTCGGAGAAGACGTTGCGCATGTCGGACAGTGCCGGTGACCCGCCGCCCGTCGCGGTTCAGATCGCCGGATGCGACCCGGAGGAAATGGCGGAAGCCGCCCGTATCAATCGGGACCGGGGTGCGACCTTGATCGACATCAATATGGGATGCCCGGTCAAGAAGGTCGTGACCGGCGACGCCGGAGCGGCCTTGATGAGGGACGAAACTCTAGCCGGGAAGATCGTGGCGACCGTCGTTGCGGCCGTTGACTGCCCGGTGACGGTGAAAATGCGCACGGGTTGGAACGCGGAAAGCAGAAATGCCCCGACTTTGGCGAAAATCGCCGAAGAGGAAGGGGCCGCCGCCGTGACTGTCCACGGTCGTACGCGTGCGCAGTTTTACGGTGGCCAAGCCGATTGGGCCTTTATCGCCGAGGTCAAGAAAGCCGTGAACATACCGGTCGTCGCCAACGGTGATGTCACGACCTGCGACGATGCACGCCGCATTCTGGATGTTTCCGGTGCGGACGGTGTGATGATCGGACGCGGAGCTTACGGTCGGCCCTGGTTTCCCGGGCAGGTCTGCCGGTACCTGGAGAAGGGCGGGCAACAGGCCGACCCAACGATGACTCTCCGCTATGAAACTCTTTTGGAGCACTTCGAAGACATGCTCGAATATTACGGAACGCATTCAGGCGTCCGAATCGCCCGAAAACACATCGGGTGGTATACGCGGGGTCTCCCCGCCTCGGCGGGTTTCCGCGACGCTGTGAACCGCGAAGCCGATCCCGGCCGGGTTCGCGCCATGCTGCACGGGTTTTTCGCGCCCTTGATCGAAGGAGCCGCGGCATGAACAGCAGCATCACGCGCGAGCCCTTCCGGTCCGCCCCGATGGACGGGGGAGATATCGAGGAATCGGGGGTCCTCAATGCTTTGTCCTCGGCGGTGATCGTCGTCGACGAGCATGCCGCGATCCGATACCTGAACAGCGCAGCCGAAAACCTGCTCCGAGGTGGCGCCTCCCATCTCAAGGGACAGGATCTTCGCGGTTTCGTGCCGGAGGACAGCCCGCTTTTCTCGCTCATCGAACAGGTCCGCGAGGGTGCCATTGCGGTGTCGGAATACGGCGTGACCTTGGATTCACCGAAAATCGGACGGCATTTCGTCAATGTTCAGGCCGTTCCGTTGATCGAGCGTTCCCGCATGGTCGTGTTGTCGTTCCAGGAACGATCGATCGCCGACAAGATCGATCAACAACTGACCCACAGAGGCGCGGCCCGTTCCGTTACGGCAATGGCCTCGATGCTGGCGCACGAGGTCAAGAATCCGCTGTCGGGAATCCGCGGAGCGGCTCAGTTGCTCGAACAAAGCGTCGTGGACGACGATCGCCAGTTGACGCGCCTGATCTGCGATGAGGCGGATCGGATTTGTGCGCTGGTCGATCGCATGGAGGTTTTTTCGGATCGGGCGCCATTCAAGCGGGAAGCCGTCAATATCCATCAGGTCATGGACCGGGTCTATCAGTTGGCGCGAAACGGGTTCGCTCGGCACGTCCGGTTTGTCGAAAACTACGACCCTTCCTTGCCCATGGTGTTGGGGGACAGGGACCAGTTGGTTCAGGTCTTCCTCAACCTGGTCAAGAACGCGGCGGAATCGGTGCCAGATGACGGCGGTCGGATCATTCTGACGACTGCCTACCGGCATGGCGTCCGGTTCGCCATTCCAGGCAGCGAAAGCCGCGTCCACCTGCCGTTGATGGTGAGCGTCGAGGACAACGGCGAGGGCATTCCGGAGGACCTGCGCAGTCATCTTTTCGATCCTTTCGTCACGTCGAAACCAAAAGGCAGTGGGCTTGGGCTGGCCCTGGTCGCGAAAATCATCAACGACCACGGCGGGGTCATCGAATTCGAGAGCCAGCCGCGTCGCACGATATTCCGCGTCATGTTGCCAATGGCGCCCGATACGGAGAAATCATAGATGGGAACACCCACGATCCTGGTCGCCGACGATGACGCGGCGATCCGAACTGTCCTCAATCAAGCGTTCGGCCGGGCGGGGTTCAACGTTCAGGCTACCGGCAATGCCGCGACTCTCTGGCAGTGGGTGAGCGACGGCGAGGGGGATCTCGTCATCACCGATGTCGTCATGCCGGACGAAAACGGGTTGGATCTGGTGCCGCGCATTCGAAAGATCCGTCCGGAATTGCGGATCATCGTCATGAGCGCCCAGAGCACGCTGTTGACGGCGGTCAAGGCGACCGAACGGGGGGCGTTCGAATACCTTCCCAAGCCTTTCGACATCAACGAATTGATCAAGGTCGCGCGTCGCGCACTCGAGGAACCGCGCGTCGCGGGTGAAAACCAGCCAAGCGGCGATCTGGACGAGAACCTTCCGCTGATCGGCCGGTCACCGGCGATGCAGGAAATCTACCGAACCCTGGCGCGCCTGATGAGCACCGACCTGACGGTGATGATCATCGGCGAGTCGGGAACCGGCAAGGAACTGGTCGCCCGTGCACTCCACGATTACGGAAAGCGCAAGAGCGGCCCGTTCGTCGCGGTCAACATGGCGGCGATTCCCCGCGATCTGATCGAAAGCGAACTGTTCGGCCACGAAAAGGGCGCCTTTACCGGCGCCGTGTCGCGAGCAACCGGGCGCTTCGAACAGGCCCAAGGTGGAACCCTGTTCCTGGACGAAATCGGCGACATGCCGCTGGAAGCGCAAACCCGACTGTTGCGCGTCTTGCAGGAAAATGAATTCACCACGGTCGGCGGTCGGACGGTCATAACCGCCGACGTTCGAATCGTCGCTGCCACGCACCGCGATCTCAGGCAACTGATTCGCCAGGGACTGTTCCGTGAAGACCTGTACTTCCGCCTCAACGTTGTGCCGATCCGTTTGCCGCCGCTTCGCGAACGGACAGAGGACATCCCTGAACTCATCCGGCATTTTCTCGCCAAGGCCGCTTCCGAGGGGCTGCCGTGGAAGATCGTCGACAACGAAGCCATGGATCTTCTCAAAGCCCATCGTTGGCCGGGAAATGTCCGTGAGCTCGAGAACCTGATTCGCCGGCTGGCGGCCTTGTATTCCCAGGAACTGATTGGTGTCGACGTCATCAAGCAGGAATTGGCCGACGTCTCGCCGCCGCCGCAGGAGACGGAAGGCAAGGGACTCTCGCACTCGATCGAACACCATCTGAAGACGTACTTCGCGGCCCATGGCAACAGTTTGCCGGCGTCGGGTCTCTATGAACGCGTCCTGCGAGAACTGGAACGCCCGCTGATCACCCTGACGCTCCAGGCCACCCGTGGCAATCAGATCAAGGCGGCCCAGGTATTGGGCCTGAATCGGAACACCTTGCGAAAGAAAATTCGCGAACTGAATGTTCCGGTTGTGAGAGGATCGCGATGAGAAAAGCCGGTCGTCGTCGCCGGGCATGGTTGATACGCTGGCGGCTGTGGGCGAGACGGGTTCGTCTCACGCGCAGTCTGGCGGTGCTGTTGACGGTGGCGGCGGTGGCCTCCGGCGTTGCGACCATGGTGGCTCTGACGAGTTCGCCGGCGGATCGGGTCGATCCGCGAACCGTCATCCTGCTCATTTATCTCGATGTGGTGTTTGTCCTGGCCCTGGTTGCCGTGATCGCGCGGCGCCTAGTGGGGCTGTGGATCGAACGCAAACGCGGGCTGGCCGGGTCGGGTCTGCACGCGCGCGTGGTCCTGCTGTTCGGTTTGGTGACCGCGACGCCGGCGATTTTGGTCGTTATCTTCGCGGCGCTGTTCCTGAATTTCGGGGTGCAGGTCTGGTTCAGCGATCGGGTGAGTACGGCGATCGAGGCGTCGCGAGCGGTGGCGATCTCGTATCTGGAAGAGCATCGCAAGGCGATTCGCGCCGACATTTTGGCGATGGCGGCGGATCTCAATCGTGAATCGCCGCGTTTGATGCGCAATGAACAACTGTTCAACTGGTTCTTGACCCAACAGGCGGACGTTCGGTCGCTTCCCGAGGCCGTCGTCCTCGACAGCAGCGGCAACATCATCGCCCGAACCCCCTTCAGCCTGTCGCTGCAGATGGACGATATTCCGAGATCCCGATTCGACCAGACGGTAAACGGGCAAGTGGTCATCCTGACCACCCCGAACGAGGATCGGGTGCGAGCGATCGTTCAGCTCGACCGGTTCGTCGATGCGTATCTCGTTGTTGGCCGGCTGGTCGATCCGGAGGTGATCGCACACATCGAACGGACCGAGGGCGCCGTCGCGCAGTTCAAGAAAGTCGAAGAACAGCGCGAAAGCTTTCAGATCACGTTCGTGATGATTTTCGTGGTCGTGGCGATTCTCCTCCTGCTGGCGGCGATTTGGATCGGACTGACGTTCGCGGACCAGTTGACCCGCCCGATCAGCAACCTGATCGGTGCCGCGGAACGGGTGCGGAAGGGCGATCTGAGCGTTCGCGTCGAGGCGCGCGCGGCCAGCGACGAAATGAGCGTGCTCAGCCGCGCGTTCAATCGGATGACCAGTCAGTTGGAGAGCCAACGCAAGGGATTGATCCAGGCCAACCAGGAATTGGACGAGAGGCGCCGCTTCACCGAAGCCGTACTCGAAGGGGTTTCCGCCGGCGTCATCGGCCTCGACTCGGAGGGTCATCTCCATCTCCCGAACCGGTATGCTTCCGAATTCCTGGGGATCGATCCGGAAACCGCGATCGGGCAGCCTTTCGGTACGGTCGTACCCGAGATGGCGGAGTTTTTCGAGGCCGCCCTGCGGCGCCCGGACCGCCAGAATCAGGCGGAAATTCGATTGGACCGGGAAACCGGAACCAAGATTCTTCACGTGCGCATGGCTGCGGAGCGCGCGGGAGACGACATCGTCGGTTACGTGGTGACCTTCGACGACATTACCGAATTGCTGTCCGCGCAACGAAAGGCGGCCTGGGCGGATATTGCTCGGCGCATCGCCCATGAAATCAAGAATCCGTTGACACCCATCCAGCTTTCGGCCGAACGGCTGCGGCGCAAGTACCACAAGGAAATCGAATCGGATCCGGAAACGTTCGCGCTGTGCACCGATACGATCATCCGTCATGTCGGGGATATCGGGCGGATGGTCGACGAATTCTCGTCCTTCGCGCGCATGCCGCAGCCATCCCTGAAACCCGAGGATCTGGGGAAAATCTGCCGTCAAGCCGTATTCCTGGAACGCAATCGATATGCGGCCATCCGTTTCGATGCCGACATTCCGGAGCACCCGGTGCCCTTACACTGCGACGCTCAACTCGTGGGACGCGCGTTGACGAACGTTCTGAAAAACGCCGCGGAGTCGGTCAAGGCGCGACTCGGCGCCTCGGCCGGTTCCGAACGTGGCCGAATCGGCCTGTCCATCATCGAGGAAACCGGGTCGGAAGAGCGGGTCGTTCGCATCCAGGTCGATGACAACGGCCTGGGGTGGCCTTCGGAGTTGCGGGACCGCCTGACCGAACCCTATGTTACGACCCGTGCGAAGGGAACGGGGTTGGGCTTGGCCATCGTGAAAAAAATCATGGAAGATCACGACGGTGATCTTCTTTTGATGGATCGGGTGGATGGCGGGGCGCGGGTCGTCCTGGAATTCCGGGGCCAGCCCGTAGGACTTGAAAACGTGGAACCGGGACCATCCGAGGGGACGTCTAAGACCGACCCGATGACTATCGCGACGGACATTCGACTTCATGGCGCATGATATTCTGATCGTCGACGACGAAGCGGACATCCGGCTGCTGACAGGCGGGCTACTGTCCGACGAAGGCTATCGTACCCGGGAAGCCGCGAACAGCCGGCAGGCCCTGGAGGCGATCGAGGCCCGTTCACCGAACCTCGTGCTCCTCGACATTTGGCTGCAAGGCAGCGAACTCGACGGGCTCGGCATCCTCGACGTCATCATGCGTCATCACCCCGAAATCCCGGTGGTGATCATGAGTGGGCACGGCACCATTGAAACCGCGGTTGCGGCGATCAAGAACGGCGCCTACGATTTTATCGAGAAGCCCTTTGATTCCAATCGGATGATCCTGGTCATCGAACGCGCGATCGAGGCTCAACGTCTACGGCGCGAAAACCGGGAGCTTCGGCATCGGGTCGGCCAGCAAAGCGAAATCATCGGCACTTCCCAGGCGATCGGTCAGGTCCGCATGGCGGTCGCGCGGGTCGCTTCGACGCGCAGTCGCGTACTGGTTTCCGGTCCTCCGGGATCGGGCAAGGAAGTCGTCGCGCGCATGATCCATGCCAAGTCACCACGCGCCGAGGGGCCTTTTGTCGTGTTGAATTGCGCGACAATGGCGCCGGAGCGGTTCGAAAGCGAGCTTTTCGGCACGGAAGAATCGGGCAGGCCGATCAAGTTCGGCACTTTCGAGGTCGCCGACCAGGGAACCTTGTTCCTCGACGAAGTCGCCGACATGCCGATCGAAACCCAAGGCAAGATCGTGCGCGCATTACAGGAGCAAACCTTCGCGCGGGTCGGCGGAAATACGCGGGTTGACGTCGACGTTCGGGTAATCGCGTCCACCAATCGGGACTTGGCCGAGGAAATAAAGAACGATCGATTTCGAGAAGATTTATATTATCGGTTGGCGGTGGTTCCGATTTCCATACCGCCACTGAGCGAACGTAGCGAGGACATTCCGATTCTTGCCGAGTTTTTCATGAAAAGCGCGGCGGAAACTTCG
This sequence comes from Rhodospirillales bacterium, assembly GCA_963675465.2. Taxonomy (GTDB): domain Bacteria; phylum Pseudomonadota; class Alphaproteobacteria; order Rhodospirillales; family Shumkoniaceae; genus JAHDSF01. The sequence continues at coordinate 224,926 of CAXXVY010000016.1, read as the reverse complement.
GGCCAATATCCCCGTCAGATCGGCGACGACGCGATGGCAGCGCTGCAAAGCTACACTTGGCCGGGAAACGTGCGCGAACTGCGCAATGTGATCGAACGGATTCTGATCATGGCGCCGGGAGCGCCGACCGACGCCATAGCCCTGGATTCCCTTCCCGTCGAAATCATCAGCAACGCGCCGGATGCGCCGCATCGCCGCGAGGGAAGCGAAATCATGACGCTGCCGCTCAGGGAAGCGCGGGAAATGTTCGAACGCGAATACCTTCTTGCGCAAAAGGCCCGCTTCGGAGGTAATATCTCGCGCACCGCAGCGTTCGTCGGCATGGAGCGTTCGGCACTGCATCGAAAACTGAAATCGCTGGGTATCGACCAGGACGAATAAAATGGAAGCGCTCCATCACCGACGACCCGTTACGGGGAGCGGGGGACGCTTGCGAACAGAGGTTAACCGTAATGAAGGTTATCGTTTGCGGTGCGGGACAGGTGGGATTCAACATCGCCCGTTATTTGGCTCTTGAGGACAACGACGTCACCGTCATCGACCAGGCGCCGGAACTGGTGCGGAGGATTTCCGACACCCTGGATGTCAAGGGAGTCGTGGGTCAGGCGTCGTTTCCCGATGTCCTGGAACAGGCGGGCGCGGAGGATTCCGAAGTGCTCATCGCCGTGACCGCCGGCGATGAAGTGAACATGGTGGCCTGCGAGGTCGCCCACACGCTTTTCGGCGTGCCCACCAAGATTGCCCGCGTGCGGCGGCAGAACTACTTGGCGCGCATGTGGGGCGACCTGTTCAGCCGCAATGGCATTCCCATCGACGTTACGATTTCTCCGGAACTTGAAGTCGCTCGCGCGGTCACGCGTCGGCTTCAGTTGCCCGGTGCGTTCGAGATGATTCCCCTGGTTGAGGACCGGATCAAACTGGTCGGCGTCCGGTGCGAGGAAGATTGTCCGCTGATTCACACGCCGTTGCGTCAATTGACGCAGTTGTTTCCGGATCTGGACATCGTCGTCCTGTGCATATCTCGCCAGGGCAAGCCGATCGTTCCCACCGCGGACGATCAAATGCTGGCCGGGGACGAAGTCTATTTCATCGTCGAAAGCGAAAAAATCCAGCGGGCAATGGCGGCGTTCGGCCATGAGGAAACGGAAGCGCGACGGCTTCTGATCTTCGGTGGCGGCAACATCGGCCTATCCTTGGCGCAGGAGATCGAGGAAAATAATCCCTGGGTCAATGCCAAGTTGATCGAAATGGATCCGGACAAGGCCGAAGCTGCGGCCAGCCGGTTGAACCGAACCGTCGTCTTGAAGGGGGACGTGCTCGACCAGGAAATCCTGGAAGAGGCCAATGTCGGCATCACCGAAACGGTGGTGGCGCTGACCAACGACGACGAGACCAATATTCTGTCATCGCTTTTGGCCAAGCACTATGGCTGCCAGCGGACCGTGGCCCTGGTGAACAAGGCGGCCTACGAACCGTTGATCACGACCTTGGGCATCGACGTCGTCGTGGTGCCGCGAAACATCACGGTGTCGACCATTCTCCAACACGTGCGGCGCGGTCGCGTCTATTCCGCCCATACGCTTCGTGAAGGGTTCGGCGAATTGATCGAGGTCGAGGCGATGGAGACGTCGGTCGTCGTCGGCACGCCGATCCGTGAACTCAATTTGCCGCCGGGCGTCCTGATCGGTGTCATCGAACGCAAGGGCAAGATCATCTTCCCGCGCGGGGATGCGGTGATCGAGGCGAAAGACCGTGTCGTCGTCTTTGCCGCCACGGAAGTCGTGCGGCGCGTCGAAAAGCTGTTTGCTGTGAGCCTGGGGTATTTCTAAATCGGAGGAGGGGAACAGTGTCCCAAATCGCCTATGTCAACGGACAGTACGTGCCGCGGATGAACGCCGTCGTGAATATCGAAGACCGCGGCTACCAGTTCGCCGATGGAATTTACGAAGTCATTTGCATTAAGAACCGCCGCCTCGTCGACGAGGAAAGGCACCTTCTGCGGCTCGAACGTTCGTTGAAAGAATTGCGCATTGCGCCGCCGATGGCCCGCAAACCCTTGTCGCTGGCCATGCGTCATCTGCTTCGCGTCAACCGTATTACGGACGGCATCATCTATCTTCAAATCACCCGCGGTGTGGCGAAGCGCGATCACGCCTTTCCGGTCGACGTGCCGAGTGCCCTGGTCATGACGGTCAACCGGATCAAGCTACCGACCTACGAGACCCTGGCCAAGGGCGCGAAGGTGATATCGATTCCCGACATTCGCTGGAAGCGTCGTGACATCAAGTCGATTTCGCTGCTGCCAAATTGCCTGGGCAAGCAGCAGGCGCGCGAAGCGGGCGCCTACGAAGCCTGGATGATCGACGACGATGGATCGGTTACCGAAGGAACGTCGTCGAACGCATGGATCGTGACCGCCGAGGGCGAACTCGTTACCCGGCGCGCGGATTCGGCCATTCTGAACGGCATCACGCGTCTTGCCATTTTGGACAAGGCAAACGAGCACGCGGTGCGTTTCGTCGAACGGCCCTTCACCCTGGAAGAAGCCAAGAACGCTCGTGAGGCCTTCTTGACGAGTACGACCTCGTTTCTCAAGCCCGTGGTCGAAATCGACGGAGAACCCGTTGGCGATGGTCGAATCGGGGCGCTCTCGGACAACCTGCTGAAGCACTATTTCCAGCACATGGCGGACCAGACGGGCGGGGCGTGAATGGACGAGGTTGAAAGCGTGGCCGTCACGGTGCGGCCACGCGCGTGCGTTTTCGATTGGGACAATACGCTCGTCGATTCGTGGGATGTGATCCATGCAGCCCTGAATCGGACGCTCGTGGAATTCGGTTTGTCGGCATGGACCGCCGACGAGGTTCGCGGTCGTGTCCGCAAGTCCATGCGGGAGAGCTTTCCGGCGCTGTTCGGGGATCGTTGGGAGGAAGCGGGAGAGTTCTTCCTGCGTGCCTTTGCCGAGGTTCATTTGGATCGCCTGACTCCGCTGGTGGGTGCGGAAACGCTGCTGACCACACTTCAGTCGCTCGCAATACCGGCTGCGGTCGTCAGCAACAAGACCGGCGCGCTCTTGCGCGACGAGGTCGAACATCTCGGTTGGCAGGGGTTTTTCTCGCGGGTGATCGGGGCGCTGGATGCGGCGCAGGATAAACCGGCCATCGATCCGGTGTTGGCGGCGCTGGAGCCCACTGGCATCGAGCCCGGTCTCGCGGTGTGGTTCGTCGGCGATACCGATGTCGATCTCGAGTGCGCAAAAAATGCCGGCTGCACCGGTGTTCTCGTGCGCCCGGAACCACCTTCCATGGACGAATTCAAGGCGTGTCGTCCGCACATTTACTTTTCCGATTGTCTCTCGCTTTGCAAGTTTGTCCAAAACCTGTAATGTTGCGAAAAAATAAGCTACCGCGTCTCCAAAGGAGTCGCGTTGGCCCAAGAATCGCATATATACAGGGAGCGAATCGAAAGCCATTCGGCTTAACGCCTGGCAAAAAAACAAAAAAGGGGAATTCCCATGTCCTCGGAAAGGTCACAGAACGTTCAGGATGTCTTCCTGAACTACATCCGTAAGAACAAGACGCCGGTAACCGTATTTTTGGTCAACGGCGTGAAACTTCAGGGCATCGTGACGTGGTTCGATAACTTTTCGGTCCTGCTCCGTCGCGACGGTCACACGCAGCTTGTCTACAAGCATGCGATCTCGACGGTGATGCCGTCGGTCCAGATCCAGCTGTTCGATCCCGAAAAGGATGGAGCCAGTTCGGAGTAACTTGACCGAAAACCCGAAAATTAGGGCCGGAGGGTCCAATCGAGAACGGGGCAACGATGGACGTCGTTGCCTCGTTGTCCATCCTTTTGTGCCGTCGAACATTGACGACGAGCGGCTTCCAGAGGCCAAGCTGGAGGAAGCCGTGGGGTTGGCGCATGGGATCGACCTGACGGTCATCCATGCGGAACCGGTTCGCCTAAACCGTATCCGGCCCGCGACACTGATGGGCAAGGGGACGGTCGAGCGTCTGAAAGAAGTCATCGACGGAAAGACGGCGCGTAATCGCACGGCGGCGGACGACGCCGAGTCCGATGTCGAAGTGTGTATCGTCGACGCCACACTGACACCCGTCCAGCAGCGCAACCTGGAACGGGCCTGGAACATTAAGGTCATCGACCGCACCGGCCTGATCCTCGAAATATTCGGCGAACGGGCGCGAACGAAAGAAGGCCGGCTTCAGGTGGAACTCGCGGCCTTGACCTACCAGCGCAGCCGGCTCGTTCGTTCCTGGACGCACCTGGAACGCCAGCGCGGCGGTTTCGGGTTCATGGGCGGCCCCGGTGAATCGCAAATCGAAACCGACCGACGGCTGATCGGCGATCGAATCGCGCGCCTGACGCGGGAATTGAAGGAAGTCGCGCGGACGCGGCAGCTTCACCGCCGGGCGCGGCAAAAGGTGCCCTATCCGGTGGTCGCCCTGGTGGGCTACACCAACGCCGGCAAAAGCACGCTCTTCAACCGCCTCACCCAGTCCGACGTGATCGCGCGGGACCAGTTGTTCGCGACCCTGGACCCGACCATGCGCGGCCACGTGCTGCCTTCCGGGCGATCGATCATCCTGTCGGACACGGTGGGATTCATTTCGGATCTTCCGCACGAACTGGTTGCTGCCTTCCGGGCGACCCTGGAAGAGGTTTGCGAAGCCGACGTCATCGTCCATGTCCGCGACGTTGCGCATCCGGATTCGGATGCCCAGAAGACCGACGTGGACGATGTCCTGCGCGAACTGGGGCTTTCAGGTATTGTCGATTCCGAAGCGATGATCGAAGCCCTGAACAAGGTCGATCTGCTCGACGAAATCAACCGCGACAGGCTGTTCAATCAAGCCGGCCGAGGTAACGCGGTAACCGTACCCCTTTCGGCCCTGAGCGGGGAGGGGATCGAAGACCTGCGCGGCGCCTTGGACGCCAAGCTTTCGGAGCGTCACGAAGTGATCGAAACCGAGGTTTCCCTGCGTAACGGGGCGGGACTTGCGTGGCTCTACGCCCACGGGGAAGTCGTCTCGCGACGGGACGAAGGCGAGGTGTCCCACGTGACGGTCCGTCTGGATCCCGTGGATGCGGAACGCTACCGGCAGCGCAATCGGGACCGCTTCTGAACGAGGGTTAGCCGGATAGCGGCGACAACGGCATAACGGAATCTCCGGGCGTGAAGGCGGCACACATCGGAACAACCCTTCCTTCCATCGACTGCGCGACCGTGGCGGACATCATCCGCGATACGGCGCGCGAAGAGATTCTGCCGCGTTTCGGGAACTTGTCGGCATCCGACATCGCCGAGAAACGCCCGGGAGATCCGGTGACGATTGCCGACCGGATGGCAGAGGAGCGCCTGTCCGGGGAACTGACAGCCCTGCTGCCCGGCAGCACCTTTGTAGGCGAGGAAATGACCGAGACCGATCCCGGTACGCTGTCTCGACTTAAGGAGGCCCGGCCGGTCTGGATTCTGGATCCCTTGGACGGGACCCGCAACTTCGCCAACAACAAGAACTGTTTCGTCGTCATCGTTGCCTTGAGTATCGGAGGTGAAACCGTGGCGGGGTGGATCCATGATCCGGTGGCGAACGAGACCATCACCGCCGAACGCGGCGCGGGTGCCTGGTCCGGAGAAACGCGGTTGATCCTCGGCCCGCGGCCATCGTTCGAAACCATGACCGGGGCCTTGGGAAGCAGTCTGCGGCGGCGTTTCGCCGAGGGACGTGTCGGCACGCGACGGGCCGCGCGGGTGGTGCGTTACGGCAGCAGCGGCCGCGAACACATGGATCTTGCCCGAGGTGTTCTCCATTTCGCGCGATACGGCGGTGGAATCAAGCCTTGGGACCATGCCGCGGGATCGTTGATCCATGCAGAGGCGGGCGGCTATGCTGCGCTTTACGGTTCGGGAAAGCCTTACCGTCCGGACATGGGGATCGTTCGCGACATGCTTTTGTTTGCCCCCGACATGCCGTCGTGGCACGAAATCGTGTCGATACTCGCGGCGTGGAGCGATCACGAGGGTTCTTGACCGTCATCGGAGGAATCTCATGGTTAAGTTGAAGGTGTGCTTTATCGGTTTGGGTGTTATGGGGTACCCGATGGCCGGGCACTTGGCACGGGCGGGGCATGACGTCTGCGTCTACAACCGGACGGTGGCCAAGGCCGAATCATGGGTGGCCGAGTACGGCGGGCGGCACGCGCCGACGCCCGGAGCCGCGGCCCAGGGGGCAGATATCGTGCTTTCCTGCGTCGGCGCGGATGACGATCTGCGCGCGGTGACCGTGGGCGACGAGGGCGCCTTCGCGGCCATGAAGGTTGGCGCGATCTATGTCGATCACACGACGTCGTCGGCCGAAGTCGCCCGCGAACTGGCTGCTGAAGCGACGTCGCATGGCATCCACTTCCTGGACGCGCCGGTTTCGGGCGGCCAGGTCGGCGCGGAGAAGGGTCGGCTGACCATTATGGTCGGTGGCGAGCCGGCAGCTTTCGAAGGCGTCAAGGACGTGCTCGCTGTTTACGGCCACGCCGTCAATCTCATGGGACCGGCTGGATCGGGTCAGCTGACCAAGATGGTCAATCAAATCACCGCCTGCGGCATCGTCCAGAGTCTCGCCGAATCGCTGAATTTTGCGATGCGAGCGGGGTTGGATCCCAACCGGGTGGTGGAGGTGATCTCCAAAGGCGCGGCCCAATCATGGCAACTCGACAACCGTTCGTCGACGATGATCGACGACTCATTCGATTTCGGGTTCGCCGTCGACTGGATGGTCAAGGACTTGGGGCTTTGTCTGCACGAAGCCGAAACCAACGGCTCGAAACTCCCCACCGTCGAACTGGTCCGCGGTTTCTACAATCAGATCCAGGAACGCGGCGGCGGGCGTTGGGATTTCACCAGCCTGATACGGTTGCTGCGCGACTGATTCGGATCTACAGCGCGAGGTGCAGGAAAGGCGCGGGGTCGGCCGGCGACCGGACGTCCCAAATGTAGACGGTCCCGCGCTCTCCGGCATCGGCGGTGCGGGTGGCGTTGTGGTCGATTGCCTTGGATTTGGCGAAAAAGCGGATCTGTCCCTCGGTTCCGAGCCCTGATTCAAGCATTTTTTTGACGGCGTTCTTGCCGTGTTTGGCGCCGGTGAAGGAAAAGCGATTCCTGTCCTTTTCGTAAGCAAGGGTAAATATCATGTTGTTGCGGCGCAGGAACATAATGCTGGAGTATTTCAGCAAGTCTCCCGATTTGTGCCAGTTAAGCTTGAATATCCCCTTGCCGAAGTATTGAACACTTTGGGTTGCGCTTTCGCGGGTCAGATCGTTTCGGATCTTGGTGACGCGTTCATTCTCATCGATGGGAAGAATTTTGCCGGAACGGATTTCCTCGTAGAGGTCGGTTTCGGCCATGTACCCGTCGAACTTGATGTCGTAGATGCCGAACCGGTTCAGGGTGATTTCCGTGTCGAAGCGGACGGGCAGATAGCACGACGACAGAAAGACCGCGAACAACGCCATTAAGAGCGAAGCCAAGAACACGCGTGGTCGTGGCATCCGAACCTCCGAAAAATCGCCCCGCCGTAATCGGAACACCATATCCGAGCCGGTGGCGGGAGGCAAACACCGCGCCGGGGCGGTTCACTCTTCCCGCTTGGCGGCTTCCCAGGCGTCGTCCATCTGTTCCAGACTCGCCTGTTTCGGTGCCAGGGCTTGTTCGGACAGGTGGCGTTCCATGCCACGAAATCGGGTTTCGAACTTGCGGTTGCCTTGCCGCAACGCGGTTTCGGGCTCGATCTCCAACTTGCGGGCCAGGTTGACGCAGGTGAACAGGAGATCTCCGACCTCGGCGATCACGGCATCGCGCGGCGCGTCGTTGTCGATCGCTTCCTCGATTTCTCCGGCTTCCTCGCGGATCTTGGCAATGACGTCGCGGGCGCGGCCCCAATCGAAACCCACTCGGGCGGCGCGGTTCTGCAACTTCATCGCCCGGGTCAAAGCCGGCAAGCCGTCGATGACGCCATCGATCGCGCTGGGGGCCGACCCGCCGTTGGCGACGGACTTTTTATGGCGCTCGACCGCCTTGGTGGCTTCCCAGTTGTCGGTCTGGGCCTTCGATCCGAAAACCGCGACATCGCCGAAGACATGGGGATGACGGCGGATCATCTTCTCGCAGACTGCTTCGGCGACGTCCTCGAAGTCGAAAAGTCCGTCTTCTCGTGCGAACTGGCTGTAATAGACGACGTGGAACAGCAGGTCGCCGAGTTCGTCCTTCAGGGCATCGAAATCGCCGCTTTCGATGGCATCGACGACCTCGTAGGCCTCTTCTATCGTGTGAGGTGCGATCGTCCGGTAGGTTTGTTCGATGTCCCAGGGGCAACCGCTCTCGCGGTCGCGCAGTCGGGCCATGATTTCGATGAGCGAGTCCATGCCGCGTGTCACGGAAAACCTCCGGTCGGTTCGATGGTGAAAAGGCGAAAGCAGGGGCAGGGATACCGTATCGGGTCGTGAACTTCCACCCCCATGACGCGATGGAAGACGTCTGCCGTCTTCCGCGATAAGCTGCCGAACCATCTGCACCGGAGCTCGGGAGGGAGACCTTGAATACCCAAGATGATGCGCGCCGCTTCGACGTCCTGTTTCACAACGCGACCCTGGTGGATGGCACAGGCAATCCGCGCCGGAAATCGGATGTCGCGGTTTCCGGCGACCGGATCGTCGCCATCGGCGATCTGTCCGGCGCGAAGGCGGATGTCCGGTTCGATCTCGCCGGCAAGGTGCTTGCGCCCGGTTTCATCGACGTTCATACCCATGACGATGCCCTGTTGCTGGAACAGCCGGAAATGACGCCGAAGGTCAGCCAGGGGGTCACCACGGTCGTCACCGGGAATTGCGGCGTGAGCTTGGCGCCTTTGGTGTGTGACGCGCCGCCGCCGCCCCTGAATCTTTTCGGCGGTCGGGAGCGATTCCGGTTCGCGCATTTCGCCGAGTATCTGACGTGCTTGAAGGAAAAACCGGCTGCGACCAACGTGTTGCCCCTGGTCGGGCATTCGACCTTGCGGGTGGCGACCATGCCGGAACTCGATCGGCCGGCCGATGACGGCGAACGAACTCGGATGAAGGAAATTCTGGAAGAATCCATGGCGGCGGGAGCCCGTGGTTTCAGTACCGGCCTTTATTACGACCCGGCCAAGGCCGCCCCGGCGACCGAGGTGGACGATCTTCTGCCCATCGTTTCCGCCCACGGCGGCATTTACACCACCCACATGCGCAACGAGGACGATGGGGTCGAGGACTCGATCCGGGAATCGGTGGAATCGGCGCGCAAGGGCGGCGTTCGGTTGGTCATTTCCCACCACAAGTGCGCGGGCGTCCGCAACCACGGGCGTTCGGAAGCGACGCTGCGGGCGATCGACGCGGCCGATGCCGCGTTCGATATCTATCCGTTTATCGCCAGTTCGACCATCCTGATGCCGAACCGAGCCGACCTCGCTTCCAAGGTCCTCATCACCTTTTCGCAATCGGTGCCGGAGGCCGGCGGCCGCGATCTCGACGAGATCGCCACGGAATGGGGCTGCTCGCGCAAGGAGGCGATGGAACGGCTGGTTCCCGGCGGCGGGGTCTACTTCATGATGGCCGAAGAGGACGTGCGGCGGATCCTGTCCCATCCCCGCGCCATGATCGGTTCAGACGGGTTGCCGCACGACACCTGTCCCCATCCGCGCCTGTGGGCGACGTTCCCGCGCGTGCTCGGCCACTATGCGCGTGATGTCGGCCTTTTCCCGCTGGAGGACGCCGTGCGCAAGATGACGAGCCTTTCCGCCGCGACCTTCGGGCTGACGGACCGTGGAATCGTCCGCGAGGGCGCTTTCGCCGACCTTGTCGTTTTCGACCCCGACACCATTGCCGAAGGCGGCACCTTTACCAAACCGGCGGTGCGGGCGCACGGCATCGATCTGGTGATGGTCAACGGCGAAATCGTATCCCGCGACGGCGCGGAGACGACGAACAGGCCGGGGCGGGTGTTATAGGTTGCCGCCGCGGACGGCTACCCGATATCCGGCACCTGCTTGTTGGTGGTGATACCGACGCGGTCCAGGGTTTCTTCGGCGACGTGGCCGCCGGCGGTCGCGGCCTTCTTGAAGGTGATCGCCGCGTCGGCGACGTTGTTCATGTGGGGGCCTCCATGGAGGTAAGGAAATTCAGAAATATCAATAGCTTTTGATAAATGTTTGCGACACAAGATCAAGCCGCCGCGCGGGCCGCGCAAGGTCTTGTGGCTTGTCGTGGTCACGATGTCGAACCCGTGGACGAGCGGATTACGCTTTACGCCGGCCGCCACCATGCCGCCGATATGCGAGATGTCGGCCATGGTCAGGGCGCCGACGGCGTTGGCGACCGCGCGGAACGACGCATAGTCGTAGTCGCGGGGATAGGAGGAATAGCCGCAGAGGACGAGCTTCGGCCGGGTTTCGTGCGCAGTCTTTAATTTTCGTGCGCGGTCTTTAATAGAGCGTCGAAATTAATCGCGCCTTTCTGGCCGGGTTCGGTCTTGTAGCGGACAAAGTTGAACACCCTGCCCATGTGCGATGCCGGCGCGTCATAGGTCAGATGCCCGCCGTGTGACAGATCCATCGCCAACACGGTGTCTCCGGGCTGCAGCAGGGCGAAGTAGATCGCCTGGTTCGTCGGCGATCCGGAGAGAGGCTGCACGTTGGCGTGTTCGGCCCAAACAGCGAACAGGCGCGGTCGCGGGCCAGGTTCTCGATGGCGTCGCTATACTGCTGACCGCCGTAATAGCGCCGGCCCGGATAGCCTTCGGCATACTTGTTGGTCATCACCGAACCCAGGGCGGCAAGCACCTCGGGGTAGGTGTAGTTTTCAGAGGGGATCATCTCGACGCCGTCGGCCTGACGGAGTTCCCCTTCGCTGATCGCGTTGAAGACGTCGGAATCGTTCGAAGAGAGAAGGGCGCGGTAATCGTTCATGGGCAGTCTCCATCAAGACGTTTGGCCGGCATTGAGTCGGCTGCCCAGACGATCGTCTGAAAGTCCGTTCCGCGTTCCCTCGTGGTCGATTCCACTTCGCGTCGCCAGTTCGGCGGGAAGTCCCGGCGGCGTCGCCTCCGGGCACTTCATAGGTATTCAATTCGTTCGGCGGCGACAAGGAATATGTGAAAGCCCCCAGCCGAACCTGCGTCGGAAGCTTTCAGACCCTGAGAACCATCAAACGGCTTGGTTAGCAAATGAATCACCGAACATTTATTGACAAAATCCGAAATCCTGATTTAAAGCAACACACCGATTACAGATGAAAGCAAGACCGGACATGACCGGCAGCACCGAACGAAAATTCCTGACAATCAATCCGGAAGATAACATCGACGCCGTCAAGGGTCTCGCGTCGCCGTTGCGGATTCAGATCCTGCGTCTCTTGCGCATGCGCGGCCCCATGAACGTCAACGAAATCAGCGAGACGCTGGGGCTGCCGCAATCGACCATCGCCACCAACATCCATGTTCTCGAGGCATCGTCGCTGATTTCGACGGAGGTCATCAAGGCGACCAAGGGACAGCAGAAGGTCTGTTCGGTGCGCTTCGACGACATCATCATCCGGTTGGACGGTGCCCCGGCGGAACACCAGGAAAACATTGTCGAGGTCGCGATGCCTCTGGGGCTGTTCACGGCCTTTCAGGTCTCGGCGCCGTGCGGGTTGTGCTCGACCGAGGGAATCATCGGCCTGCTCGACGTACCGCATCATTTTCTTGACCCGGGTCGGATGCAGGCCTCTCTGGTGTGGTTCGGCCGGGGTTATCTCGAGTACAAGTTCCCCAACAACGCCAAGATCGCCAACTCGGAGATCGACGCGTTGGAGTACAGCATGGAACTGTCCTCGGAAGTGCCCGGCACCAATTCCGAATGGCCGTCCGACATCAGCCTTTGGGTCAACGATATCCTGGTCGGGACCTGGACCTCGCCGGGGGATTTCGGCGATCGGCGCGGCATCCATACGCCGCGATGGTGGAAGCTCGAAGGATCGCAATACGGCACGCTGACGACATGGAAGATCACGGACGATGGATGTTTCGTCAACGATATCAAGGTGTCCGAGGTTTCTCTTGGTCATCTCGATCTGGCCAGCCATCACTCGATTCGGCTCAAGGTCGGGATCGCCGATGACGCCGAGCATCCGGGCGGGGTCAATATCTTCGGGCGGGGTTTCGGCAACTACGGCCAGGATATCCTGATGCGCCTCTACCTGCGGCCCTGAGCCGGAGGCTGTCGGCGGAAAAGACGACGGGGGAGGCCGCTATCGGCCTCCCCTCCGGCGTTTAGGACTTCGCGCTCAGTCGGATGACGTTCCAGGAAGCCGGCGCCAGGGTGGCGACGACCGTGTCGCCATCGAGCCGGACGAGATCCAGCGCCGCGGGTCGAATCCTGTCTGGATTCGACTTGGTGTTGGTGGCGTTCAGCTCGGCGTCGTGCATTTCCAGGCATTCGACGATGGAAAGAGACCCGAAATCCTTCGCCGCCACGTTGAGCGTCATTTCCTTATCCAGGCTGCGGTTCAGGGCAAAGAGTGTCAGGGCTTCCTTGTCCGCGTTGTGTACGGCCGAGAATTTGAGACAAGGCACGTCGGGCATCGGGAATTTGAGCTCCTCGGTCCCGCGCGGGTCATAGTACGCGGTGTCGTAGACCGGCGAATCGATCTTGGCCCGCAACACGTTGCCGCGGCCGAAATTGCTCATGTGGGCGAACGGATAGAAGATCGTCTGCCGCCACGCGGGGCCGCCGGTTTCCGTCATGATCGGCGCGATCGCGTTGACGAGTTGAGCCAGACAGGCGGCCTTCACGCGGTCGGCGTGGTTGAGCAGCGACAGGCACGCGCCGCCGAACGCCAGCGCGTCCTCCATGTTGTAGACTTCTTCCAGGATTTCCGGCGCGACCGGCCAATTTTCCTTGACCCGTTCCTTCCGGTTGCGCCGCGTCCGGTACCAGACGTTCCATTCGTCGAAGCTGAGCATGATGCGTTTGTTCGAACGGCGGCGCGCTGCGACGGCGTCCGCGATGGCGACGACTTCGTCGATGAAGGCATCCATCAAATCGGGGCTGGCCAGGAAAGCCGTCGTGTCGCCGGCCCAGTTATTGAGGTAGGTGTGCAACGAGATGAATTCGATATGGTCGAAGCAGTGCTCGAGCACCGTTTGTTCCCATGCGCCGTAGGTCGGCATGTTGCGCGACGAGGAACCGCAGGCCGCCAATTCGATCGACGGGTCGATCCACTTCATCATCTTGGCGGCTTCGACCGCTTTCCGGGCATACTCCGTCGCCGTCTTGGCTTCCATCTGCCAGGGGCCGTCCATCTCGTTGCCCAGGCACCAGAATTTCACGCCATGGGGTTTTTCCCAACCGTGTTCCTTGCGCAGGTCGGAATAGGCCGTCCCACCCGGATGGTTGCAATATTCGACCAAGTTCCGGGCCGCGTCGGCGTCGCGAGTGCCGAGATTGACCGCCAGCATCGGTTCGATTCCCGCAACCTCGCACCAATCGATGAACTCGTTGGTGCCGAAGGCGTTGGTCTCCGTCGACATCCACGCAAGATCAAGGCGGCGAGGGCGCTTCTCGATCGGACCGACGGCGTCTTCCCAGTTGTAGCCGGAAACGAAATTCCCGCCGGGATACCGCAGTATGGTCGGCGCGAGTTCGCGCACGAGTTCCAGAACGTCGAGGCGAAATCCTCTCGAATCGGCCTGCGGGTGCCCCGGTTCGAACAATCCTCCGTAAATGCATCGTCCGAGGTGTTCCGCGAAGGCGCCGAACAGGCGGTCGTCGGTCTCTCCGATCGTGAACTCGCGGTGGAGCAGGACATTGGCGGTATGCATTCCAGTATCTCCATGGATGTCAAACGGTGGTCGTGGTGACGAAAGCCGCGGTGGCCTCTTCGGGATCATAGGTTGGAACCTCTGCGCGTTTCCCGGATCAGCGCATTCCTTCCTGTTCGCGTTCGTGAGACGAGAACTGCGGTGACAGAAGTTCCTCCCGCCGAGACGGATCGGGCGGCAAAACCGAGTTTTTAAGCAGGATCGAATAAGGATGCGTCGGGTGGGAAAGGATCGTTCGAGCGTCGCCTTGTTCGACGACCTCTCCCATTTTCATGATGATGATGCGATCGCTGATGTAATAGGCCGTCGCCAGATCGTGCGTTATATAGATGATTGAAACTTTAAGATCGTCGCGCAGTGTCTTGAAAAGATTGACGATCGACATCCGGATCGAGGCGTCGACCATCGAAACCGGTTCGTCGGCGACGATCAGTGACGGATTGGAAATCAGCGACCGGGCCACCGCCGCGCGTTGCAGTTGTCCGCCGGAAAGTTCGTGCGGGAACCGACCTTTTACCTCGCTCAGGGACAGTCCGACTTTCTGGAGCGCGCGATCGGCCCGGTCCTCGACGTCGGCATTGGTGGCCGCGTCGGTGAAGTGTTGGGCGGTCATGTACAGGTAGCGGTCGACCCGTTTCAGCGGATTGAACGCCTCGAACGGGTTCTGGAAGATCGGTTGGACTTCGCGCATGAAGGCCAGTTTTTGCGCCCGGGTCCGGATGGCGGCGAGGTCGGTGCCGCGAAACCGGATGCTGCCTTCGCTCGGCGGGACGATGTTCAGGATCATGCGGGCCAAGGTGGTCTTGCCGCTTCCCGATTCGCCGATGATCGTGAAGATCTCCTGGTGGTCTTCGTCAAGAACGAAATCGGCGTCGCGCACGGCGAAGAACCGGTGGCGGCTTATCAAACCGCCTATCCCGTAGGCTTTGCTGACATTGCTGATTTCGAGCAGAGGTCGGCTCATGACGGGTCCCCCGTCTCGGCGGCGAAGCAGGCGACACGGCGCCCCAGGCCGGCGGGAAGCATTTCCGGGCACTGTTCGCGGCAGATATCCATCGCTATGGGACAACGCGGATGGAATCGACAGCCGGGAGGCGGGCTGGCGAGGTTCGGCGGTACGCCTTCCAGGCCCTTCTTCGGATCCGTGTCGCCGATGCGCGGCAGGCTGCTGATGAGATGGCGCGTGTAGGGATGTTTCGGCGACGCGAAGATGTCGGTCGTCGGGCCTTCCTCGACGATGCGCCCGGCATACATGATGCCGAGCCGATCCGCGAGGTTTGCGTGGACCGACAGGTCGTGGGTGACGAACAGGAGCGACGAGCCGATTTCGCGCTGGATCGACCGGATCATCGCCAGCACGCCCTTCTGGACCACGACATCGAGCGCCGTCGTCGGTTCGTCGGCGATGATGAATTCGGGCCGGCAAACGGTTGCGAGTGCGATTGTGACGCGCTGGCGCATGCCACCCGATAATTCGTGCGGATAGGCGTTGAGCACGCCCGGCTGCAGATGCAGGCGTTCGAGATGGGCCACCACGGTTTCCATGAAACCGGGCATCGGCAGCTTGATGTGACGGAAGGCGAAATCGACGAAGGCGGTGCGAACCCGGCGGACCGGATTGAGGACGCTCATCGATCCCTGCATGATGTAGGACAGGTGCTTCCAGCGGATCGCATTGAGTTCCGTCGGATCGATGTCATAGACGTCCACGGGTTCGCCTTTGAAATCGAAGTGGACGCTGCCGCCCACGACGTTGAGCGGTGGCTGAATCGCGCCGGCAATCGTCTTGATCAGGGATGTCTTTCCGCAGCTCGATTCACCAGCGAGGCCGTAGATCTCGTTCGCGTCGACATGGAGCGAAATGTCGTCGACGGCGCGCACTTCGCGTTTTACGCCGAAATAATGGGTTTGATAGTAGGCGCGCAGGTTCTTGACCGAAAGGACGGGTGTCTGGTCGATTTTCGCGTCGAGTCGGCGATGAACGGGGGCGGATGGCGGGTTTTTCATCCTTGCGGCCCTTTCATCCGGCTGAGACGGCTGCGCGGATCGATGTATTCGTTCATGGATACCGCCAACAGGAACAGGCCGATGAATGTCATGACGACGAGCAGCACCGGGAAGAAGATCCACCACCAGATTCCCGCGGTGAGCGCGGTGTGTTGGTTGGCCCAATAGATCATGACGCCGATGGTCGGCGTGTTGATGTTGGTGAATCCGAGAACCGACAGCGTCACTTCCAGCCCGATCGACCAGTTGACGTTGTTCATGGTGGTCGAGAACACGATCGGCAAAACGTAGGGCAGATGCTCCTGGCTGACGATCTGACGGGTGCTCATTCCCGAGAAGACGCTGTGCTCGGTGAACTGCCGGGTCCGCAGGCTCATCGCGATCGACCGGATCAGGCGGGCGTCGTAGGCCCAACCCAGGCCCGCCATGACCAGTGCGAGCGCCGCCCACGACATGCGATCCTTCATGACGAAGTAGAACATCACCAGGATCGGAAACAGCGGCATGACGACGAAGGTGTCGTTGATCGACATCAGCACGCGGTCGACCATGCCGCCGAGATAACCCGATATCAGCCCGATGATCAGGGACAGGATTCGGCTGAGGATGGCGACGATGAACCCGAACGTCAGGGTATTTCGGATGGCGAAAGCCAACTGCCAGAACACGTCCTGCCCGCGTGACGTGGTTCCCATGAGGTAGGTCCACGACGGCGGCAGATCAGGCGGCACGACATAGACGTCCTCCGGCGGCATCGGCGCGAACAGCGTGGTTGCCGACAACGCGACGACGATTCCCAAAAGGATCGCGCCGACGGCGAATTCGCGGTTATAGCGGAACAGATCTTTAAGGATACTCAGCATGGTTCAGCCGATCTTCACGCGGGGATCAAGGAGCGGATAGAGCAGATCGATGACCAGGACGGCGCCGGAGACGCCGATGATCGAGATCGTCGTGATTCCGAGCACGAGACTGTAGTCGCCGGCATGGACGGCGGAGACCAGCAAGGTTCCGACGCCCGGATAACCGAAGACCTGCTCGGTGATGATGGCGCCGTTGAAGATCGCGCCCAGCGACATGGCGAGTCCGGTGACCTGCGGCACCAGGGCATTGCGCATGACGTAGGAGCCGAGGATCCGGTTGCGATCGACCCCCGCCAACTCGGCATAGGTGACATAATCCTCGGTGACGATGTTCGAAACCAGCGCCCGCATGCCCATGAACCACGAACCGAGACCGACCAGAATGAGCGACATCGCCGGCAGAATGGAATGCTTGATGACGCTGCCGAAAAATTGCAGGTTCCAGCCCTGTTGCATGTTCATCTCGTATCCACCGCCGAGCGGCAGGATCGGCCAGACGTAACAGAACATGATCAGGAGCACGAAGGCGACGATGTAGTAGGGAACGGGGTGAAGGCCCATCGCGATGACGCCGGCGACCTTCAGAATGCGGCTGTTCCGGTAATATCCGGCGAGCCCGCCCAGAATGTTGCCGAGAACCCACGACAGGACGATCGATGTCAGCAGGAGTCCCATCGTCCATGGGACCGCCCGTCCGATGAGTTCCGAAACGGGCGTTGGGAACGCCGACAGAGATGGTCCGAAATCGGCGACCGCGATGCGTTGCCAGAACGTGAAGTACTGCCCCCACACGCCGCCTTGAAGGCCGTACAACTCGGTCAGCGATTCCCGCAACATGTTGATGGCTTCCGGGCTTGAACTGCCAAACGCGGCTGCGGCGGCGACCGAATGTTCCACCGGGTCGATCGGGGTCGAATGGGTGACGAAATAGACGATATTGATTCCGATGAAGATGACCAGGAAGAATTGTCCCAGTCTTTTCAAGAAATAGACGAAAAACGAATGCATTGGTTTGCCCGCCGACAATCGAGGGGAAAGTGAGGCGGCCGACTCTTCGGCCGCCTCCATCGTCATGGATCCGCGTTAAGGTTGACGCGGTTTGAGCTTGACGATCATGTAGCGGGTGTTCGCCCAGTTCGGGACGGGATCCGTGTAGGGATCGGTTTCCGCGCTGGGATAACCGGTCCAGTACGTATCGTCCATGACGGTGAACACGTTGTAGGCCATCAGTGGAATGATGGGCATTTCGCGGACCGCCACCTTGACGTACTCCTTGCCGAGTTCGATGCCCTCGGGGTCGTCGAACCCGATACCACGGATTTTTTCGATGATCTTGTCGATCTCTGGAATGGACGACCGCTGCCAGTTGCGGGGCGGTTGCGCGACGCCGGGCGCAACGACGAACTGGGAATGCCAGCTGTCGAGGAAGAACGACAGGTCGGGATGTCCGCCCCAGGTCTCGACGCTCCAGCTCATGATCGCGTCGAAATCACCGGAACTACGGACAAAGATGAGGTTCCCTCCTTCGGCAACCACGGTCTTGGCGTCGATGCCGAACTGCCGCCATTGCTGGGCGATCATCGAACCGGCCCGAGTCATGACCGGTCGGGTTTCGCCTTCGACTGTGATGTTGATCGAGAACCGTTCACCTTTGGGAGTGTACCATTCGTCACCCTTCTTGGTGAAACCCGCCCGCTCCAGGAGTTCCGTCGCAACCTGCTTGTTTGGTTTCCACCAGCCGCGGCCGAAGGCCATGGAGATTTCCTTGGGTTCACTGGGAATCTGGTCGCCCATGGACGGACGCAGCATGTCGGCGATCTGCTGGCCCATGGTCGGATCGTAGGGTTTGTACTTGGACTTGCCGGTATCGATCTCGAAGTCCTTGAGCCACCCTTCCAGCGGTTCGTGGTAATACTTGGGTTGCGTCCCGGTTGGCGGAACGGGGATCGCCGAGATCGTCGCCGCACCGCGGTAGGAAGCCATCGAAACGGCCTTGATGTCGATCAGGAGCGCCAAGGCCCAGCGAACGTCGCGATCCTTGAACGTCTCCTTTTGGTTATTGAAGATAACCGAAGGGCAGGGTCGGGTCGGGATGGGCGTAGGGGAATCCCTTGAACCATCCGTGCGACGACGGCGACTTCTTGGCCAGCGTGAACATGCCTTCCGGCGCCACGTCATGGATGATGTCGAGCTGATGGTTCAACTGGGCGATGACGCGCTTGTCGGGGGGGCCGGGATCCATGTAGACGACGTATTTCGGCCCCGGTTCGCCGAAACGGGCGAGCGCGGTGCGGTTCCAGTCCGCACGCTTTTCCCAGGTGAACCATTTGCCGTTGGGGTCGAAGGCTTTCAGCGTATAGGGGCCCAGACCCACGGGTGGGTTGAAGGCGAATTTCAACGGATCTTCCGCCTTTTCGAAGACGTGCTTGGGCATCATCCACATCGCGTTCCAACGCACGGTGAACAGTGCGTGGAAGCGTGAGTTCGCCTTCTTCAGCTTAAAGATCACCGTGTACTTGTCAGGTGCGTCCACCGACGCGACATTGATTTGGATCGGAGCGCTCCAGTAGAGTCCCTTGGTCTTCATGTGGGTGTTGACGGTGAAGAGCACGTCGTCGGCGGTGAATTCGACGCCGTCGCTCCAATAGATGCCCGGGCGGAGCTTGACCGTCATTTCGGTGAAGTCGGCATTGTAGATCGGCTTTTCGGCGGCGAGTGAGTTGTCCCACACGCCATCAATGCCTTCATCCGGGTCGATGAACCAGAAAGTATCCAACATGAGTTGCTGGAGTCCGGTGGAGCGGCCTCCAGCATTTACCGCCCATATGTTGAACCATCCCGGATTCTTGATCGTGCCTTCCGGGTTTTCGACAATCAACGTTTGGTTGCGTGGAAGATTGGAGAACTCCTGTGCTTGCGCCGATAGGGCGAGCACGAACGCGCTTGCGACAAGCGCAAGGTTTCGCAAGACAGACACTTGATTCCTCCTCTATCAAACCCCGGTAATTATTGGCACTATTTCGGGGAATTAATTTTCTTTGACGTTATGGACGACTAAAAACAAAGTCAACACAAAATATGATTTAAATCATTAATGCGGATATAAAAACACGTTAAAAGCGCATAATTACGGAATACGAGGATAAGCTATCGAAGGATGGTAGATCGAAAAACGCACGCGGTGGTTTGGTAGGTTATGGCCACGGGTCAAATCGCGGCGACATGCGTCGGGAATCGGCGAATCGCGACCGAGAGGCCGTTCTTGGCCGGCAAGGAAATGCGACAGGAAGGATATTTCAGCCCCAGAACCCGCCGGGTCCCGTGGTCGCGCCGACGGCGGCATCGAATAGACCGATGTCCGTCAACAGATCAAATACCGTATAGCGGCGGCGGACCATGGCGGCCCTCGCGTGGTCCCGGGCAAAGGTTTCGGCCGTGATGCCTACGACTGCCGGATCGACGGGAAGCCCCTGAACGGCAAGATTTATCCGTACCGCCTCGGCTCTGGGCAGATGCGTTGACAGCCTCCCGCGCAGGTCCCGCCAGGTCGCGGAGAGACGGGTCAGGCGGCCCCGAAGTCGTGCGCCGTCGGGGGTTTTGGCCCGAACCTCGATGACGGACGCCTCGGCGATGCGGGGGTCGCGAAAAGCGGCTCGGACCTCGGCCTCGACTTCCTCGACCGGTCGCCGACGCGCGAGCAGGGCGTCGATGTCGATCCGGCTCAGATCCCGCTCGATCAGCCAGTCGTAGAGGGTCAGGGATGCGAGGCATCCGATTCCCACGCAGACACCGTGCGCGACGGGAACGCCGTCCACCGACAAGCCTTCCATTTCCCAGAGGTGGGAAAACTGGTGATCGCTGCCGCTGGCCGGCCGGGAACTGCCATGCGACTGCATGGCGAAGCCGGACATCAGCAGACCTTCCAACAAGCGCCCGACCGCTTGCGGGTCGCCGTCGCGTACCCCGGTCGGATCGCTCAGCCAGGCGCCAAGGTTGTCTTGCACCAGATGCCATTCGGGGGCACTGATCGGGTCCTCGTCGAGCGCATCGGCGAGGATCCAATCTCCCCCCGCGGCATACTTGCCGGCGAGATCTCCGTAACCCCAGGTCGCCATGGCCGGCGGCGCCGACGCGACGATATGCGGCGCGGCCACCACGGCAATCGGCGGCGGGCAGGGGAATGTGCGTTTGAAGCCGTCTTCGATCAGGGGAGCGCCAGACGCGCTGTATCCGTCCATCGACGCGGCGGTGGGTACGCAAATGTAAGGGCGTTCCGCGAGCGCGGAGGCGTGCTTGGCGAGATCGTTGACAACCCCGGAACCCACGGCAATTGCCCGTCGGCCGTCGTCACGCAACATATCGGCGATGGCTCGACTGTGTTCGAGGTTCGGCTTCAGGCGGGGCTGGCCCGGCATGATCACGGGAAGGGCATCGCGACCACTTGCCGCGATCCGTTGCGAAACTTCGCGTCCTACCGCCGCCCACGTGTTGTCGTCGCAGAGGATCGCGAAAGGACCTGGGCCGAGATGGGCGTCGACGACCGCCGGCAACCGGTCGAAGGCATCGTCCTCGAGAACGACCGCGCGTGTGACCTTTGCCGATCGCAGGGCTTCGTTCAAAGCGTCCGATATCGACATGGGCATACCCTTGCGGTTGTCGTTCTCGCGGCTCTCGTATGTTTGACGGTGTTTGCTGAAAGGCGCAAGAGCCACTCCGACAGTCGAAGGTGACACTGAAGTGGCTCGCGACAGGGAGGGAAAACCGGAACGATGTCCGCGTGTGAAATCATCCTATCTATTGTCGCATAATTTATATTATGGAAAATAAAGGATGATGAAGAAGAGGCAATGCGTTACGAGTTTATGCTTATGGAATTTCCAGGATCATGCCGTCGTAAGCCGGTTCCACCCCCGCCGGGAGTTTGTCGCGTAGCGTTTGGTAATCGAGCCGCGCGCTCATGTGAGTCAGAACGGTCCGGCGCGGCTTGATCCGTTCGACCCACTCCAGCACTTTGCCGACGTGGGCATGGGTCGGATGCGGCGGTTCCTGGAACGCGTCGACGATCCAGGTGTCGACGCCGCGTAGCACCTCGAAGGCTGGTTCGGTCAGTTCAACGACGTCCGTCGAATACGCGACGGGTCCGCACCGCAGCCCCATGGTCGTCGCCCAACCGTGATCCTGGGCAAACGTGGCCATCCGCAACGCGCCGATTTGGACCACGTCGCCATATGCCAAGGTGTTGGGAATCAGGGTCGGCTTGTAATACGACGTTGCACCATCCACCAACGGGTCGAAGACATAGGAAAATCGCGCGCGGATCGACGCCAACGTTTCCTCGTCGGCATAGGCCGGCAATGCCTTGTTCATGAAACGGTTGACCGATCGCAGATCGTCGATGCCGTGCAGATGATCGGCGTGGGCATGGGTGTAGACGATGGCGTCGACGGTCTGGATGCCCGAACGCAGCAACTGTTCGCGCAGATCGGGCCCCGTGTCGACCAGGATGCGGGTTCCCGCGCCGTCGATCAGGATCGAGGGCCGCAGGCGGCGGTTTCGAGGCTCGTCGGGGTCGCAACGGCCCCAGCCCCATTCCACGGACGGCGTGCCGGTGGCGCCGCCGCATCCCAGGATTTCCAC
This sequence comes from Rhodospirillales bacterium, assembly GCA_963675465.2. GTDB lineage: Bacteria > Pseudomonadota > Alphaproteobacteria > Rhodospirillales > Shumkoniaceae > JAHDSF01. The sequence goes on along the minus strand of CAXXVY010000016.1, from coordinate 202,531 downwards.
CTTCATGCCGGGACTCCGTTCCCGTCGCGGAAATCGCGGGCCTTGCCGAACAGCCGGAAGAAATTCTCAGTCGTGATACGCCCGAGTTCCTCGATGGATATCCCCTTCAATTCCGCGACTTTGGCGGCGGTATAGGCCGTATAGGCGGGCTCGTTGGTCTTGCCGCGCCGCGGAACCGGCGCCAGATACGGTGCGTCGGTTTCCACCAGCAGACGGTCGAGCGGCAGGTCCTTGACGATGTCCCGCAGTTCTTCGGCCCGGTTGAAGGTTACGATGCCGGAAATCGAGATATAGAACCCGAGATCCAGGGCGCCGAATGCCAACGCGCGACTGGTGCTGAAGCAATGAATCAAGCCGGGAAAGGCCCCTGCTGCAGTTTCTTCGCGCAGGATCTGAAGCGTGTCTTCGTCGGCGTCGCGGGTGTGCACGATCAACGGCAGCCCGGCTTCCCGGGAGGCTCCGATATGCGTGCGAAAGCAGCGGCGCTGATTTTCACGAGGACTGTGGTCGTAAAAATAATCCAGCCCGGATTCACCGAAACCGACGATTTTCGGGTGACGCGCCGCCATGCGGACCAGATGATCCGCCGAGATTTCCGGCTCCCGCGCCGCTTCGTGCGGATGGATGCCGACGCTGCAGAAGACGTTCTCGTGGGCCTCGGCGATCGCCATAACGCCGTCGAATTGGGTCAGCCGGGTGCCGATCGTCAGCATCCAGTCGACGCCGGCGTTTCGGGCCCGCGCGAGAACCGCGTCCCGGTCCTCGATGAAATCGGGAAAATCGAGATGGCAGTGGCTGTCGACGAACATGCCTAGGCGTCGCCCTCCCCCTCGGTTTCCACGTACCTCGGGAAAAGGCCCTGCGGTTTCGGCAAGGGGGTTCCTGGCTTCGAGGCATGCTCGGGTCCGAAATGCCCGAACGTCCGCGCATCTTCGGAAACCCCCAATTGATCCAGCATTTTGGCGACGGTGGTTGGCATGAAGGGTTGAGTGATCAATGCCAGATGGCGGATGGTTTCCGCCAGGACGTACAGTACCGTCGCCATGCGGTCGGGGTCGGTCTTGCGCAGCGCCCACGGCGCCTGACGGTCGATATAGCCGTTGGCCGCACGCACCACCGACCAGATCCGTTCCAAGACTTCGTGGAAGGCCTGGACGTCTATCCGGGCGCGTACGTCCGCCAGCAAGGCATGGGCGTCGGCCAGCAGCGCATTGTCGTCGTCGCTGTAAACCCCCGGCTGCGGCACGGCGCCATTGCAGTTTTTGGCGATCATCGACAGCGATCGCTGTGCCAGATTGCCGAAATCATTGGCCAGTTCGCCATTCATCCGGTTGACCATCGCCCGGTGCGAAAAATCGCCGTCGTTGCCGAAGGGAACCTCGCGCAGCAGGAAATAGCGCACCTGATCAAGCCCGTAACGTTCCACCAGATCGTAGGGATCGATGACATTGCCCACCGATTTCGAGATTTTTTGGCCTTCGTTGGTCCACCACCCGTGGGCGAAAACGCGTTTGGGCGGTTCCAATCCTGCCGCCATCAGAAACGCAGGCCAGTAAACCGCGTGGAAGCGCAGGATGTCCTTGCCCACCATGTGAAGGTCCGCGGGCCAATGGCGCCGATAGGTTTCGCAATCGGTATCCGGGTATCCGGCGGCGGTGATGTAGTTGGTCAGCGCATCCAGCCATACGTACATGATATGGGCGTCATCGCCGGGAACCGGGACGCCCCACTTGAAGCTGGTTCGGGACACCGACAGGTCCTGAAGGCCGCCCTTGACGAAACTGACGACTTCGTTTCGGCGCGACGGTGGCAGGATGAAATCGGGGTTGGCCTCGTAGAAGGCCAGGAGGCGGTCGCCCCACGCCGACAGCCGGAAGAAGTAGCTCGGTTCCTCGACCCAATCGACCTCGGCGCCCGACGGCGCGATACGGCGCCCGTCGGCCGTCTTGGTCAACTCGCTTTCGGCGTAGAAGGCTTCGTCGCGGACGGCGTACCAGCCGGCGTACGATCCAAGATAGATCTGGTCCTCGGCGATCAGCTTGTTCCACAGCGCCTGGCAGGAACGGTAGTGCCGTTCCTCCGTGGTGCGGATGAAGTCATCGTTCGAATAGCCCATGAACCCGGCGAGATCGCGGAAGTTCTTCGACACCGCGTCGGTGAACTCCTTGGGGGATTTCCCGGCGACGGCGGCGGATTTTTCCACCTTCTGCCCGTGTTCGTCGGTGCCGGTCAGAAATTTGACGTCATAGCCGTCCAGGCGCTTGAAACGGGCGAGGACATCGCAGGCCAGGGTCGTGTAGGCGTGCCCGATGTGCGGCTTGTCGTTGACGTAGTAGATCGGGGTCGTGAGGTAGTACTTCGGGGACCCGGCCATGGGGATGCCTCCTGGAGAATTCACGCTTCGGACGGTCGCGCCGGTTTCGCCGGTATCAAGAACGGGCCGCCGCGTTTTCCAGCATGAGGAAGACGTCGATGAACACGTGCTTGCGGTCCAGGTTGGCGCTATCGGCCCGCGCGAGCAGGCCGGTGATCTTTTCCCACACCTCCAGCCATCGATCAAGGCCGGCCATCCCGGCTATCCGCGAGAAGTCGGCGAAACCGGAGAAACCGGTGACCGTGCTTCCGGCACCGGCGGCCGCGCGCAGTACCCCGGTCATCCACCACGCCAGCACGTCCTTAGCGGTATCGAAGGCGTTTTCCTGTCCCGCCCTGGCCATCCTTTCGGCGAAGGCGTGAAGGGCGGCGATGTCGAAACGGGGTAAGGTGCCGAGAAGGCCGGTCAGATCGCGGAAAACGGCGATACCGCCCTCCTCCGCCAACGCCAGCGCCCGGCCGACGCTACCGTCGGCCAGTTCGGCCAGGACCGCCATGTCCTGTTCTCCCAGATCGGGAACGTGATCTCGGACGATGCGGGCAATCGTTTCGGCGGGCAGCGGTCGAAGCGTCAGTTTCCGGCATCGCGACCGGATGGTCGGCAGCAAACGACCGGGATTGTGGCTGACCAGGAGCATCAACGCGCGGGCGGGCGGTTCCTCCAGGACCTTGAGGATTGCGTTGGCGGCATTGCGGTTCATTTCGTCGGCGCTATCGACGATCACCACGCGCCAGCCGCCTTCGGCCGATGTCAGGTTCATGAAGGCGCCGACATCGCGTACGTCCTCGACGACGATTTCCTTGCGCATGCGGTCCCGTTTTTCGTCGACGCCTCGTTCGATTACGAGAAGATCGGCGTGTCCGCCCGCCAGAATGCGACGGAATACCGGATGGTCGGGCGCCATATCCAGGGATTCCGCTGCGGGTTCGGCGGGTTCCGAGCCGAACAGGCCGCCTTGCGCCGAATTCCCGGTCGCCGGCCGCGACAAAACATGGCGTGCCATCCGATAGGCCAAAGTCGCCTTTCCGACGCCCTTCGGGCCGCAGATCAGCCACGAATGCGCCATGCGCCCGCTTCGGAGGGCATCGCCGAAGGCTTTCTCCGCCTCTGGATGCCCGAAAAACGTCGGATTGGCGCGCGGGGCCAAGGGGCCGACGTTCATGTGAAATCGACCTTTAGGCGGTCGCCGACGGTGTTCCTGATCGCTTGTGCCAGCGCATCGATGTTCTGGGTCGCATCAAACACCACGCATCGGGCGGGTTCCCGGCGAGCGATATCCAGGAATCCGTCGCGAAGACGGTGATGAAAGGCGATATCCATGCGCTCGTAACGGTCTTCGTTGCCGTCGCGCCCGCGCGCCCGTGCGAGACCCGCTTCGACGGGAAGGTCGAGGATGATCGTCAAGTCCGGCTTGAACGAACCCACGACCGTCTCATGCAGGCGTTCGACGACATCGCGACCCAACGCGTGACCGTACCCCTGATAGGCCGTGGTCGAGTCGGAAAAGCGGTCGCACAACACCCAGGCTCCTCGCTCCAAGGCGGGAAATACGGTCTTTTCCAGGTGGTCGCGCCGTGCCGCATAATGCAGGAGAGCTTCGGTTAGCGGTGACCAGCGCGCCGTATCGCCTTCGACGAGGAGTGTACGAATGATCTCGGCGCCAACCGATCCGCCCGGTTCCCGAGTGACGACGATTTCTTCTATTGAATTTTCAAGAGACGCGCTCAATAATTTGATTTGAGTGGATTTTCCGGCTCCTTCCCCGCCTTCGAAGGTGACGAATCGGCCATTCGCCGTCACGAAGCTCCCCCGAACAGCAGGAATTTCAGCGCCGCGCCCAAGCGCCCGAATACCCCCAGTTGATCGATGTCGGCGCCTGCGGTCAGCGGCACGGTCACGTCCGGCATCTCCGGCAGCGTGATGACGAGATCCGCGACGTGCTGTCCCTTTTGAATCGGCGCAGGCAGCGGCGAATCGAAAACCGCCTTGACGACCATCTTGGAGCGGTCCTGGCGCCGCAGACTGATCAGGACATCCTGCTGGGTGACGAGGGGAACCGTGGATTCGGCGCCCAGCCAGACATCGGCGTCGGATACCACGTCCCCGCTCTTGAACAGGGCGTAGTTTCCGAACTCGCGCATGCCCCATTCCAGGAGCCGTTCGGATTCCTGGGAACGCTCCTTTCGACTGTCGAGGCCGTTCAAAACCAGGATGAGCCGCCGGTCGTCCCGCTTGATCGATGCGACCAGTCCGTATCCCGAAGCCTCGGTATGGCCGGTTTTCAGGCCGTCCACGTTCATGTTCTTGTAAAGCAAGGGATTCCGGTTGCTCTGTTTGATTCCGTTGTGGGTGAACGAGAGCTCCGAATAGAAATGATAATACTCCGGAAAATCCTTGATCACGTGCTCGGCCAGCAGTGCCAGATCGCGGACCGACATCAGATGGTCCGGATCGGGCCAGCCGGTGGCGTTGCGGAACGTGCTGTGTGACAAGCCCAATTCGCGGGCGCGCCGGGTCATCTGTTCGGCAAACGCCGCTTCGCTGCTGGCCAGGCCTTCCGCGACCACGATGCAGGCGTCGTTGCCCGACTGGACGACGATTCCGCGAATCAGATCCTCGACTTTCACGGTTTCGCCCGGTTCCAGAAACATCGTGGAACTGCCGCTTTTGGCGCCACCCTTTGTCCATGCGTTTTCACTGACCCGGAAGGTATCCTCCAGGGAAAGGGCGCCTTGCTTCAGCCGTTCGAAGAGCATGTAGACGGTCATCAACTTGCTCATCGAGGCTGGGTGGACGGGTTCGTCGGGGTTCTGTGCGAACAGGATGGTTCCGGTCGGCACGTCGATCATGATCGCCTGTTTGGCGCTGGTTTCCATCGCTAGCGCGGAAACCGGAGCGCAAAGAACGACCCAGATCGCCAGAAGCCATCCGGTAGCCATTCGGCCAGAACCGGCCGCGACGCGTGTTTCCGACGGAATCCTCTGCTTCATGACGCTTTCCATTGGCATGCTAACCTCAAGGTGTTCCTGGACTGTGTCAGTCCACGATGATCCGGGCGTCGGGATACCCCGCCTGGATCACTTGCTCCAACGCCACATCGGCCTTTTCGACCGAATTCATTGGGCCGATACGGACGCGATAGATGTCGCGCCCGTTGAGCATGACATGATGTATTTCCGCGCCACCTACCGAACTGAGCATCGCGCGAGTCCGATTGGCGTTCACGTACTGGGTATAGGCCCCGGCTTGTACGAAAAGACGAGTCGCGGCGACCGTGGCGACCGTCACCGTCCCGTCCGCTGGATTGGTCGTTACCAAGGCCGGCGCCTCGGCCGGGCGCGGTTCGATTGCCACGGCAGAAACCGGTTGACGAAGGGTGACCTTGCTATCCGCGACGCTGGCGCCGGGCGGCGGGGCCAGGGATTCCTGGCTGACGGCCGGTTTCGGCATTGCGTCCACGGTGATCGGCTTGCCGGTGCTCGCCAATTGCGTTTCGTTTTTCAGTTTGGCGGCGATCGCCCGGCTTTCCTTTTCCAGGATTTGGACGCGGACCTTGGCGGTGCCCTGCATTTCGAAACCCAGGAGTTGCGCGGCGCGGCGCGAAACGTCGATGATGCGGCCGTGCGCGAAGGGGCCCCGGTCGTTCACCCGCAGGTTCACGCCGCGGCCGTTTTCCAGGTTGGTAACCCGTACGAAACTCGGCAGCGGCAGTGTCCGGTGCGCCGCCGTGAGATCGTTCATGTCGTATAGCTCGCCGTTGGCGGTCGACTTGCCGTGAAAATCCGGGCCGTACCACGACGCGACGCCGGTCTCGTCGTAGTCGAATTCCTCCGCCGGGTAGTACCAGACACCGGCAATCTGATAGGGATTGCCGACCTTGTACTGGCTCGACGCGACGGCAGACGGGCCGGCGATGCTGATTTCCGCCCGCTTTGCCGTATGGGTGAGGAACTGGGTTTCCGCGCATCCCGCAACCCACGTCAGCGCCATAGCCGCCGCAGTTATCCGAACGGCCTGCCCCCATCGGGTGTTTCCGAATTTCGCGTTTCTCATGCCTGCGATGGCCCTTTCATTGCGGCGAGCCTAATGTCGTTGCAATCGATCGGCAAGGGTCCCGACCGCGACGGCGAAGAAATTGGACCGATTCCATTTCAGAATCGTCCGGTAGTTTTCATAGACGATAAAGGCGTCGGTTCCGTCGGTTTCGGGAATGACCACGGACGCCGGAATATCCCGTGTCGGCAAGTCCGTTCCGTCGATCTTCCGGACACCCAGGCGCTGCCAATCCGGCAGCGATTTCTTCGTGTCCAGCGAAGCCAGAGAGCGGTCGAAGTTCGCCGGCAACCGCACCGGCCGCCCCCATGTCAGATCATCCCGCCAGCCCGAACGGGCAAGATAATTGGCGGCCGACGCCAGGACGTCGGGAAGCGTCGTCCAAATGTCCTTGTGGCCGTCGCCGTCATAGTCGACGGCGAAATTGAGGAAAGATGACGGCATGAACTGGCATTGCCCCATCGCGCCCGCCCAGGAACCCTTCATATCCGAAGCCTTGATGTGCCCTTGGTCGAGGATTCGCAGGGCATTCATCAACTCGCCCCGGAAATAGGTGCTCCGCCGTCCGTCATGGGCCAGCGTGGCGAGGGAATGGACGACGGGGAATCCGCCCGTGAATTTGCCAAATCGGGTTTCGATGCCCCAAAGCGCGACGATGAAACGCGGCTGGACGCCGTACTTGCGGCCGATCTCTTCCAGAATGGCGGCGTTCTCGGCAAACACCTCGCGTCCTCTGTCGAGGCGGCTGGTGACCGCGATGTTCAAGTATTTCTCAAGCGTCAGGGTGAATTCCGGCTGCTTGCGATCGAGTTCGATGACCCGGGGAATCGGAGCAATCCCGGCGAACGCCGCGTCGAGAGTCGTGTCGCTGATGCCGATCTTGCGGGCATCGAGACGGACGCTCTCCAGCCATTGCTCGAACGGTTCGGCGGGATCCGCCGCCACGGCGCATGAAAGTCCGAGGAAAGCCGCCGACACGGCGACGACCGTCGTCTTGATAAAGCCCAGTCTCATGATTCTTCCCAAGTGCCGTTCAGGTTTTCGACGCGACCGGTGTCGTTTCTTCTGGTCCCGGAAAGAGGGTACCGGTCCGGTTCGTCATCCAATACACAAAAAGTCCCAACCATTCGTGAATCGCCGCGTCCAATTTGCCGAGCCCGGTTGCAAAGGCAAAGGTCGGCTCCATGGTCGTTCCGCGCCGATAGGAGAAGTCTACGGGATATGGGATCACTGTCCACCCGGCTTGGCGGAAACAGCCGACGGCGCGCGGCATATGAAAAGCCGACGTGATCAGAATCCAGGCTTTACCGGGTTCATAGGCGACGCGTTCGCGGCTGAGTGTCGCGTTTTCAAAGGTGTTGCGCGACTGATTTTCGAAAATGACCCGGCCTGGATCAATGCCGATTTCTTCAAGAAAAGGAGCTACATAATCCGCTTCCTTCATGGATTGATCGATCAACGATCCGGAACCACCGGAAAAGACAAGCTTCGCATCGGGATAGCGTTTCGCGAGCGCCGCGAACTCCGTCAGTCTTTCGGCCGACGCATTCAACGACACCTGGCCGCGATTCGACGAGACGAACTGATCGAGAACGCCTCCCAGGACGATGATGCCGCCGATCACGGACGGCAAGTCGGCACGGGGAATCGGCGGAAACCGGTCCTCCAGGCCCGACAGAACGACGGAACCCACGGGAAAAATCGCGATTCCCAGGCCCAGCAGCAGCGTCGCCGTGACGCAGATGCGGCCGATGCGCCGGTACGTCCGAATCCAAAGAAGCAGGGTGCCGATCCCGAGAAGGCCTAAAAAAACCGTCTCGGGTTTGGCGAGAAACCAAAGAATTTTGGATAGGGCGAAAAACATCCGCGATTGATAGCGTGCCCGGTTCTTGAAGACAATGTCTCATCCGCTCCGTGTTCCAGGGTTCTGGATACGTCCGGCAGGCCGGTGCTAAAGTCGCGCTCCGTGATGAATCCGAAGGGAGAGTTCTCGATGAAATTTTCGCTTGGCGACGTCAGCGTCAAAACCCAGGGCGACCACTACTGGATCGCCCCGACGGCGGTTGTCGTTGGCAACGTGACCCTGGGGCGCGACGTCAGCATCTGGTGGAACGCGGTCATACGGGCCGACAGCGACCCCATCGTGATCGGCGACAACACCAACATCCAGGACGGTTCCGTTCTGCATGCCGATCCGGGCTATCCGCTCACCGTCGGAAAAGACGTCACCGTCGGCCATATGGTCATGCTCCACGGATGCACCATCGGTGCGGGGTCCCTGGTCGGCATCGGCAGCATCGTCCTCAATGGGGCCAGGATCGGCGAGAACTGCGTGATCGGCGCCAATACGCTGATCACTGAAAACAAGGAATTCCCGCCCTACTCCCTGATCGTGGGATCGCCCGGCGTCGTCAAGCGTACCTTGACGCCCGAACAAGTGGCGAGCTTTGCCAAGGCTGCCGCCCATTACGTGGAAAACGGCAAACGTTTCAAGGAACACTGCCGCCCCGATTGACGGTCCGACCGGGCCGCGTTTTTGCCCGGACCGGATCGGATCGTTCGATGCCTCAGGCAGAATTTTCCCAGTCCAGAATCACCTTGCCCGATTGTCCCGACGCCATGATTTCAAAGGCGGTCTGGAACGCGTCGACGGGGAAACGGTGGGTGACGATCGGCGCGACGTTCAACCCGCTTTGCAGCATCGCGGCCATCTTGTACCAGGTCTCGAACATTTCACGTCCGTAGATGCCTTTCAGTGTCAGGCCCTTGAAAATGACCTGATTCCAATCGATCTCGACGGCACTCGGCAGAATACCGAGGAGCGCGACCCTACCGCCGTGGTTCATGGCGCCCAACATGTCGCGAAGGGCTGCGGGATTGCCCGACATCTCCAGGCCGATATCGAACCCCTCCTTCATGCCCAGATCTCGCATCACGTCGTCCACGGTGGTTCTCCCGACATTGACCGTCCGCGTCGCGCCCAGGCGGTGCGCGAGTTCGAGGCGATGATCGTTCACGTCGGTGATCACGATGTGCCGCGCCCCGACATGGCGCGCGATTCCAACCGCGATGGCGCCGATCGGACCGGCGCCGGTGATCAGAACGTCCTCGCCGACCAGATCGAACGACAGCGCCGTGTGGGCCGCGTTGCCCAACGGGTCCAGGATCGCCCCGAATTCGTCGGAAATGCCGTCGGGAAGGCGAAAGGCGTTGCCCGCCGGCAGACACAGGTATTCGGCGAAACAGCCGTCGCGGTTGACCCCGACGCCGATGGTATTGCGGCACAGGTGGCGCTTTCCGGCGCGGCAGTTGCGGCAGTGGCCGCAGGTCAGATGACCTTCGCCGGAAACCCGATCGCCGGGTTTGAAACCCTCGACCTCGCCGCCGATTTCGGTGACCACGCCCGCGAATTCATGGCCGATGGCCATGGGGACCGGGATGGTGCGGCGGGACCACTCGTCCCAATGATAGATATGGACGTCGGTCCCGCAGATCGCCGTCTTGACGATCCGGATCAGGAGATCGTTGGGCCCAGGACGCGGAATCGGGATATCCTCCATCCAGATTCCGGGCTGGGGCTTTCTTTTGACCAGGGCCTTCATTTCCGTTCTCCCGCGTTTTGCGTCACGGGCGCGGCGCCGCCGATATCGGACAGGATGCGCCGCGCCGTTTCGTTTTCGGGCTCGGTTTCCAAGAGGTCCCGGCACCGAACTGCGGCTTCCACTTCCCGCCCCGACCCGGCCAGAGCCGCGGTCAGGTTTTCGAGAATGCGCGGATTGCGCGGCCGTTTTTCGAAGGGCCGTGCCAGGATGGCCAACGCCTCCTCGTGGCGGCCCCGAAGGACCAGTATCCGCGCCAGACCGTTGATCGCCGCCATGTGCGCCGGATCGATGGCGATCGCCCGGCGGAATGACGCCTCGGATTCGTCCAACGCGCCGTCGGCAACCAGGACGCCGGCGCGACGGAACGGAATATCGGGATTATCTGGAAACCGCTGTTCGAGGGCATTGAATGCGGCCTCGGCGCGATACCGGTCGCCGATGGCGTCAAGAGCCAGGGCGTAGTGAATCCGGGCTTCGAGATGGTCGGGAAGTCGGTCGGAGACCGTGCCCAAATGTGAGACCGCCGCGTCGAAACGGCTCTCGCGAAACCGAACCATGCCGAGCAGAAAACGGGCTTCGGTGGCATCCGGCACGTCGGCGATCACGCGTTCAAGGATTGCCGCGGCCTCGTCGCCGTTTCCTTCGGTCAGCAGGGCCTTTGCGGCGTCGACGGGATCGGTGGGCGGTCGGTCCATGGAAAGCGGAACCCCTTAACGGCTGTCCTGCCGTAGTTTGGGGAAACGCCGCGGCCTTGTCGAGAGGCGGCATCGGCGTTACCAACCGGTGGACAAGCCGCCCCGGTGACCATATGGTACGCACCGCGATCGGGATGGGTGGCAGAGTGGTCGATTGCACCGGTCTTGAAAACCGGCAGGGGTTCACGCCCCTCGTGGGTTCGAATCCCACCCCATCCGCCAAGAAGCCGTCGATCCCTCTGAGGCGAAAGACTTTGGCCTTAACCGCTTAGGCCGTAGACTCATAATGACCTGATCCAAATTCTGACGGAAGCGAGTTTCACGGCGGCGAGAAAGTTGTCGGACCTTTTGTCGTAGCGCGTAGCGATGCCCCGGAATTGCTTGAGTTTGTTGAAGAACCGCTCGACCAGGTTCCGGTACCGGTAGAGCCATTTGCAGAAAGCGAAGGTCTTCTTCCGATTGCTTTTGGGCGGAATATTGGCCCAGCCGCCCTTTTCTTCGACAAGATCGCGAATCGCGTCGGTGTCGTATGCCTTGTCGCCCAGGAAGATCGTGTCTTCTTCCACGTCTTCGAGAAGATCGGGGACGGGTTGGCTGTCATGGGTTTGGCCGGGGGTGAGCAGAACTTTCACCGGACGACCTTCGGCATCGACAAGAGCGTGGATCTTGGTCGTCAGCCCGCCACGGGAACGTCCCATGCGGCCATCGTCCGCGCCCCCCTTTTTCCCGTGGCCCCATGTTGATGGACCCGGACGCAGGAGGAGTCGATCATGACGATATCGCCGTCGTATCCCCCTGATATTTCCTCCAAAAGACGATCCCAGACCCCAGCCTTACGCCATCGGACAAAGCGGTTGTAGCAGGTCGTATGTGGGCCGTAGCGTTCCGGGACGTCCGCCCACGGCGATCCCGTGCGGAACCGCCATAAAATGCCGTTCAGAACTTTCCGATCATCGACCCGGGGCACGCCGCGCGGCTTGTTCGGCAGAAGAGGCTGGATAATCGACCACTCAAAATCGGTCAGTTCATATCGGCGGCGCGTCATCGGTTCCTCCAAATTAATTTGGAGGCAATGAATCACATCGGCCACGCCTCGGGAATCCCGTTTATGGGTTTACGACCTAGCCGGGAGGGTAAGAGAGAGCGGTGGCTTTGAGCCGGCTGGCATATGAGAATATGTCGTCGGCGCACTCGATGCGAATGCGCTCTTCCGTCTTTGTCTCATCGAACAGCCCAATGTATTTGACGCCACGGTTTAGATGGAGGCGGCAAATGGGTTTGCGGTTGTTGTCATCGAGAAGAATGGCGCAATAAGTCTTCGCGTCACGCATTGCGACGCGGTCCACTTTGACGACTTCGCGGACGATAGCCCGAACGATCTGGTATCCCTCAATCTCCTCGTCGGTCGTCACAATGCCGTCGAGACCGTCAGTGTCCGTACTCGGTGTCGTCGCACATTCCGCGCAGGACGTTTCGGAGGCCGATGTGGGTAGAGCGGTCTTCGCGGTGTCATCAAGCGCTGACGAGAGACGCTGATTGACCAATTCCCGCACTGTGTCCTTCATGGCCTTTTGAACCAGTGGGCTGAACTTGGCCAAGACATTGGCCGTCTGCTTTCCTTCGTAGACGCGTCCAACGAACAGTTTCACGACCTCGTCGGAAGGTGCATCGATCTCGCTGGCAATCTCTCGCATCAGCAGTGAGCCGTACTTGAGGTCACTGGCCGTCTCGAGGATCTCCTTGACGTCGAAGTTGGCGGTTGCAAACTTCCTAAGTTCTTCGATTTGAGCGGGCCGGTGATCCAGTAAGTCGAACGCAAAGAAAGGTTTCGCATCCATTTTGTTGGACTGGTCGAGGTCCGTGAAGAACCAGTAGACAATGCCGTTGGTCAGGATGCCGAAACGGGCTTCCGTGACAGAGAAATACCGGTATAGCTGAGACATGTGCTGCGTCGATAGCGCGCACTTGCAAGGTTTGCACTCGATCACCATGGCAACTTGGCCATCGAGCTTGATGGCGTAATCTACCTTCTCGCCCTTTTTCAAACCAACGTCGGCGGTGAATTCGGGAACAACGATGCTTGGGTCGAAAACGTCGTATCCCAAAGCGCTCAGGAACGGCATGACGAAGGCGTTCTTGGTGGCCTCCTCCGTTTCAACATCATCTTTCTGCTTGGCTATCCGTTGTGCCAGCACCGCGATCTTTTCTGCGAAATCCATCCCCGATGCCTCCCTCACGTGTTGCGAAATCCAGCCATCTTACCCCTAATCCGACCACTATTATAATAACAATACCGAAGGTAGTGACAATGAGAAGGCTGTATTCGGGGGTAAACGCCGCGCGAGCAATGTTGACGAATTCCCAGAAAGTCCCGAATGGAGTCGGTTCATAACAACTGAATTTAGGGCTTGAAGGGCCCAAAATAGAGGCTCGCATCGCCTCGAAGTGCGTGAATTTAAGACAATATCATGCAAGGCAAGAGGGCTGCACCGCATCGGCCATTCACGGTCGATTGGGCGATGGAGCGCTAGCTCGGGATTTTCCGCTGCGGAACGCAGTCGACCCCGTGAACAGGATTTTCATTCGGCCTCGGCCGACGGGTTTTCAATCCAATGTACCGTCTGGCCATGCGGCGCGGTCCAGGCGATGGGGCGCCCGTTTTTCGTCAGGAGGAACATTCCCACGTCCACCGGGGCGACGTTTTCGGCATATTGCGGGAAGATATGCGGCGCCTCGTTGCTGAGCCATACAACGCCCGCTTTGATCATCATGTCGGCAAAATCATCCCGGTCGGTCTGGTTTGCGACGTAACTGAGAACCGCGGTGTGGAAAACGACCAGCGTCGCATCGGAAGGCGCTTGTGCGATCAGTTCCGGCAAGTCTCGTTTCAGGTCGCCGGTCTCGACGCGCGGCGGATTTTGTCGAGACAGCGCGATGGCGGCACGAAGACCAGCCAGACGCGCTTGGTGTTCGGGCCAAACAAGGTGTTCGAGCCAGGCGACATCCGCATCGTCCGACACGTCGAGCGGATTTAGATCGATCCCCGCGCGCCAGACGATCCGCGGATGGCATGACGGAAGCGGCGTGGCGTCCGATGCCGCACAGGAAAAGACGGGCGCTATCGCACCAGCCCAACGCGGGGGCGCCAGTTGCTGGCGCCCCCAGTCGTAGCCGTAGGCGTCGGGCAAAAGGCAGAGGCCGGCGGAGGCACCGACTTCGATGAGTGCCAAGGGACCGTCGATCTGGGTCAGGGCCGGTAGTAAGGCGGCGCAGCGCCCGGGTTCGTTGGTTTGCGTCGTGCGGCTCAGCATGATTTCCGCGATGGCATCGGCGTTATCGCGGAGCGACCGATCGAACTCCCGGGTCGATGCCGGTGTACCGGCCACAAGACGTGTCGCCGCGAAAAGCAGGTTCGGTTGCTGTCGATCGCGCGGAAATCGATCGAGAAAGCTCAGGGCGTCCGGGGAAGACGCGACATGTTTCGCAAGTGTTTCATAGAGCGGAGACCGCCCCCTCGCCTCCACGCGGGCAAACCGTGCATAGCGTTCGGCGATGCGATCCGTCATTCGCTTCCCTTCCGAAAAGTGAGCCCGGCGAGACGTTCCCTCCGGAACTCGGATCGCAAGTCCGATCGGTTCAGCGCGCGGCCCGGTTGACCGATGTCAGCATCGCCTGGACGCTGTCGATCGCCGGTTTCGCACCGCAATAGATGACTTTGACAATGGTATCGTAATTGCCGGTACCGGTCCCCAAAGGCGTGAGAGCATATCCGCTTTGCGCAATCATGCATTCGATCCCGTCGCCTTCCGGGATTCGGACAAACCAGCCGCCGGCTGGTTTCGATACGTGCGCGACCGGAGCAGGCTTCACGTTCCGCGAATCATAGCGAGGAACGTTCTTCCGGACATAGGATTCAAATTCACTCAAATCGTCGATTTTTTGTTTAAATTCAGCAAGATGAAGTTCGTTACCCCGCATATCCATGACATAGACATCCCCCGCGCGGCCATCGAGAGAAAGATGATCGAGGGCGATGCCTTTGCCTCGGGTCTGCTTTTCGAGCCGTTTTTTGATCCTGGTGTCCAATTGACCGAGATCGAGGATGGATTCGGATAACGGTGCCGCCGTCCATCCGCTTGAATTCACGCCGAGATCAATGCTGTTTCCCGATCCGGTAGACTGGCACCCCGCGACGACGAGCACCGCCGCGAACATCACGGCGACGATCGCTGATTTTTCGAACTTCGATCCCAATGCACTCCCCCCTCTTTTTGAAACCCGACGTGCTTGCACGCATAAGTATCGTTGACGGTCTCGTGCCGTGTCAAGTTGTGGGGTATGGCGAATGGTGTGCCTCCGTTGATCGCCCTCTTCGACGATGCAACCCGTCCCTTGGAGGTTTATATTAACCGGGCGATCAACCGTGGGGAACGGCGTTTTTGAAGGCCCGGCGAAATGATGCGCGCCAAGCATCTGCCCGCCCCATGCCGATCAAAAGAGGAGACGATATCTTGGCGGCGATCGAGAAAGTGGAAAAAATCGATTGGAACGCGATTCCCGAGGAAACCGTGAACCCGCAGATGAAGCGCCGGATCATCACGGGCGACCGGATGACGGTCGCGCGCATCACCTTCACGGACGGTTTTCTGGTGCCGATGCATGTCCATGAGAACGAACAGATCACCCAGGTCGTTTCCGGCGTCATGCGGTTCCGGTTTGGCGAAGATCGGGCGATCGAGATGGACGTTCATCCTGGCGAGGCCGTCATCATTCCTTCCAACGTTCCGCACGAGGCGTTGATCATCGGCGACGTCGAGGAAATCGACATGTGGGCGCCGCGCCGCGAAGACTGGCTCAATAAAACCGACGACTATCTGCGGTCACCCGCTCCCGGCGCTTGATCCCCGTTCGAATTCATCCGGCCCGCTGCAGGTGCGCCCGGTTGTAGGCGGCCTTGGTCCGATTCAGATGATCGGCCATGAGGTCGAAGGCCGCGGCGCCGTCACGGGCGGCAATGGCGGCGACGATGCGGCCGTGTTCGTCCAGCGTGACGTGCTCATTGCCTTTCCAGTGCAGGATCCGGGCATGGAATTCCCGCAGCCAACCGAGCATGGCACGGCTGACCGCGGCGAGAATCGGGTTGCCGGCGATGGCGGCGATGGCCGCGTGAAACTCCAAGTCGGCTTCGACGAACGCTTCGGCATCGGTGCCGAACAGGGCGCGCTGGCGATCCAGCGCCGCGTTCAGGCGTTCGATATCGGCGTCCGTGGCCCGGGCGGCGGCTTCGCGGGCGAGTCCGGTTTCAAAAAAGAGACGCGCCGCTTTCAAATCTTCGAGGGAGGTGGGCGACGTGCTGAGCAAATGACGGGCCAACGGTTCCATCGGACGTAAAAGCGCGTCGGCATCGGGCCGGACGACCCGTGCATGACGCCCGTGGTGAATGGCGATCAGGCCGGTTTTTTCCAGGGCCTGCAAGGCCTCGCGCACAGCTGGGCGGCCGACGCCGAATCGATCCATCAACTCCCGTTCCGACGGAACCTCCGCGCCCGGCGCCAGTTCGCCCCGTTCGATCAGGGCCAGCAGGCGATCATGGACTTCATCCGCCAATTTGCGCCGGACGATGTGATCACGGGGTTCGGACATGGGTGCCATTCCTTCGTTGGCCGGTTGGTCAAATCATCGCCGCCTCGGAGAGGCGACGGGCACAAGAACTGCGTCAAGTCTGGGCGAGTTCATCATTGACAACATGACAAGATTATCATCTCATTATACCAGTTTATTGTACAAGTCCTTTATGGAGATCCGAAACATGACGGCAATCGCCCTGTTCGGCGCCGGCGGCAAAATGGGGATGCGGCTGACGCGCAACCTTTTGGGTTCGGAGTTCGAAACCCGCCACGTCGAAGTCGGAGAGGCCGGCCGGGTCCGCCTCAAGGATCAGTTCGGCGTCACCTGTCTGGATGTCGACGCGGCGTTGGATGGCGCGGACGTCGTCGTTCTCGCGGTACCGGACACCCATATCAAATCGGTCTCGGCCTCAATCGAACCGAAGCTGAAAAGCGGCACCATGTTGGTCATTCTGGATGCTGCCGCGCCCTTTGCCGGACATCTGCCCAAGCGCGACGATCTGATCTATTTCGTCACCCATCCCTGCCATCCGCCGATCTTCACCCACGAGACCGAACCGGAAGCGATTCAGGACCACTTCGGCGGGATCGCCGCCAAGCAGTCGATCGTGAACGCCCTGATGCAGGGCCCGGAAGAAGCCTATGCGCTGGGCGAAAAGGTCGCCAAAACCATCTTCAAGCCGATTCTGCGGTCCCACCGCGTGAACGTGGAACAGATGGCATTGTTGGAACCCGGATTGTCGGAAACCGTGGGCGCGACCTTCCTGTCGGTCATGCGCGAAGCCATGGACGAAGTCGTCGCGCGCGGGGGTACCGAAGGAAACGGCCCGCGACTTCCTGATCGGCCACATGAACATCCTGGCCGCCGTCATTTTCGAGGAAATCGATGGCCAGTTCTCGGATGCCTGCAACAAGGCGATCAATCTCGCCAAACCGCAGATTTTCCGCCATGACTGGAAGAAGGTTTTGGACACCCCAAACATCACCGAGACGATCCGCCTGATCACCTGATCCCGCGGCTTGGGGGCCCCGTACCGAAACGCCGAAGGGCGGCCACTGTGCCGCCCTTCTTTCCTAACAAGGATAAGTCGCCGTCGGTCAATAGACGTCGGTCGCGTCCGCTGATTCCGTCTCACTGGTATGGTTCGCCCAGTAGGCGTGGGCTTTGGCGATTTCGTCGTCCTTGCCCGCCATCACCGGTCCGTAGCTCTTGTCGTGCCCCATGATGTGCTTGGTCAGCCAATTGTTGAGGAACTCCTTGACCTCGGCCGTCAACGCCGCACTCGGTTCGGCGGCGTAGCGATCGACATAATCCCTCGTCTGTTTGCGGAGTTTGACGTGAACCGCCTTGTGCGCGTCGATGCGTTCAAATCCGCAGGCTTCCATCAACGCTTCTTCGCGGAGGAAATGGAAGTCGGTGTATTCGTAGATGTTCTCCAGCACCCGGTGGATCCGATCGGCTTTCTGCTTGCCGTCGACCGCATCGTTGAATTGACGGATCAGGCGGATCAGGAACTGGTGGTCGGCATCGAGGATGTAGACGCCGACGCTTAGATCGTCGGACCATGCGATCTTTTCCATCGTGGATTCCCTTTCGACAAGATGAGATTTTTCGTTACTCAAATTAAAAACTTGGCGGACTGTATGCCGAACGCCGTCGCGGCGTCAATAAGAACACACGCCAGATATGGATATGGGGTCGATCAGCCCGTTGAAGAAGTGTTTCCTCGCGAAATGCGCGTCGGCATCGAGGAATTCTTTCCGGCGCCGGGACCAAGGCGGGAACTCCCGTGTCCTAGCGCATATGAAGCAAATAACCACCGCATGAATCCGGCCTTTTGCAGGTCGACGAGCCGTCGAACGGCACATTGCTGTTTGCGGAACCGGCGGGTCGCACATAAGTATCATGAGTACGCGGAAGGAAGCGTATCATCGCGGTAGCCGGGCTTGGAGTTCATGCCTGGCTTTTTTTGGAGAACGGTTATGAACGCGTCAGACTTCCGAATTTGGCCCGGCCGCCCCTATCCGCTGGGGGCGACATGGGACGGCTCGGGTACGAATTTCGCCTTGTTCTCGGCCCATGCCGAGAATGTCGAACTCTGCTTGTTCGATGGCGACGGCATGACCGAGATCGCGCGGATCGCTTTGCCGGAGTACACGCAGGAAATCTGGCATGCCTATCTTCCCGACGTGCGGCCGGGACAGCTTTACGGTTATCGTGTCCACGGGCCTTACGAGCCGAAATCGGGGCATCGTTTCAATCCCCACAAGCTGCTGATCGATCCCTACGCGAAGGCGCTTGTCGGAGACCTCAAATGGCACGACGCCCTGTTCGGATACAAAGTCGGCGACCCGAAGGGAGATCTCTCCTTCGATACGCGGGACAGCGCCCCTTTCCTTCCGAAATGCCAAGTTGTGGATCCCGCGTTCACCTGGGGGCGGCGTCCGGAACAGCGTCCGCGGCACGAGGCCGTGATCTACGAGATGCATGCAGCCGGGTTCACTAAACGCAATCCGGACGTTCCCGAACAGGTGCGCGGGACCTTCGGCGGACTTGCCGCGGCGCCGGTCGTCGATTACCTGCGCAACCTCGGCGTCACCGCGATCGAGTTGCTTCCCGTCCATGCGTTCGTCCAGGATCGCCATCTGGTCGAAAGTGGTCTTCGTAATTATTGGGGATACAACACTATCGGATTCTTTGCGCCGAACCCTGAATATCTGGGAATCGAGGGACTGAATTCCTTCAAGGTCTTCGTGCAGCAGATGCACGATGCCGATATCGAGGTGATCCTCGACGTCGTGTACAACCACACGGCCGAAGGCAGCTGCATGGGGCCGACGCTCAGTTTCCGGGGCATCGACAACAAATCCTACTACTACCTGATGGAAGGCGACGAGCGGTACTGCAACGATTTCACAGGCACCGGAAACGCCCTTCGGCTCCGGCACCCTTACGTGTTGCGAATGGTGATGGACAGCCTGCGCTACTGGGTCGAAGAGATGGGAGTCGACGGTTTCCGGTTTGATCTGGCGACGACTCTCGCACGTGTTCGTGGCGTGTTCGACGAGCATTCGAGCTTTCTCGACGCTGTCGCCCAGGATCCGGTGCTGTCGGAAGTCAAGCTCATCGCCGAACCCTGGGATACCGGCGCGGACGGCTACCATCTCGGCAATTTTCCGCCGAGTTGGGCGGAATGGAACGACCAGTACCGGGATACCATGCGCCGCTTCTGGAAAGGCGACGAGAGCCAGCTCTCGGCCTTCGCGACGCGGTTCGCCGGCTCGGCCGATATCTACGGTCGGCGCGGACGCCGCACCTGGGCCAGCGTCAATTTCGTGACCGCCCACGACGGATTCACGATGCGCGATCTGGTAAGCTACAACGGCAAGCACAACGAAGCCAATAACGAAGGCAACCGCGACGGAACCGAGAACAACAACAGTTGGAACTGCGGCGCCGAAGGACCGACCACGGACCCGGAAATCAACCGCCTGCGCAATCGGCAGATCCGGAATTTCCTGGCGACGCTTATGCTTTCCCAGGGCGTGCCGATGCTCGTCGCCGGCGACGAGTTCGGTCGCAGCCAGGGCGGCAACAACAATGCCTACTGTCAGGACAGCGAAATCAGTTGGCTCGATTGGGAAGGCATCGACGACGAAGGCCGAGCCCTGCTCGAATTCACCCGCAAGGTGATCGCGCTAAGACGCAATCACATCGTTTTTCACCGGGACCACTTCTTTCGGGGAGACATTATTCCCGGTACCGACGTCAAGGACGTGGTCTGGCTGACGACCGGCGGCCAGGAAATGGCGGAAGGCGATTGGAACAACGGCGGCACCAAAGCCGTCGCCGTGCGTCTGAGCGGCGAAGCCGGTCTTACCCACCTGACCGAGCGCGGCGAGCAGGAACTGGACGACACGTTTCTCGTGCTTATCAATGCGTCACAGGAAGATGTGGTCTTCAAGGTCGCCGATCCGCCATCGGGGATGCGATGGGAGGTGGTGCTCGACACCACGGAGGACAATCCGGATGATTCCATGCCGATCTCGCTCTCCGGCGGCGAGACGAACCCGGTCGGTCCCATTTCCCTTCGCCTTCTGATCGCGAAGGCTGAAACCGATTCTCTGGCTTCGACGAACGGCCAAACACAGACGTCAACGGGAACGATCAAACGAACGAGGTGACGGTATGACGTGCTGCCGCGGCATGCCGTTCGGAGCGGCGTTATCGAAGGATGGCGGACGCTTCCGGCTCTGGGCGCCGTCCGCGACGTCCGTGGACGTCGTATTCGACGATGGCCCTGCCCGTTTGTCGGCCATGAGTCCGGTCGGCGGCGGATGGTTCGAAGCGATCATTCCGGAACTCGCCGCCGGTGCCCTGTATCGGTTCCGGATCGACGGGAAAATGGACGTCCCCGACCCGGCTTCCCGCCATCAACCGAACGACGTTCACGGCCCCAGTGCCGTCGTCGATCCGGACTACTATGTCTGGCGGCACCCGGAGTGGCGGGGACGCCCATGGCATGAAGCGGTGATCTACGAACTGCACGTCGGAAGCTTTTCGCCGGAAGGAACATTCGACGGCGTGCGACAGCGGCTCGACCACTTCGTCGATCTCGGCGTGACGGCGGTTGAACTGATGCCGATCGCGGATTTTGCGGGCAAACGGAATTGGGGATACGACGGCGTTCTCCCCTTCGCGCCGGACTCGGCCTATGGTACTCCGGACGATCTGAAACGACTCGTTGACGACGCCCATGGCCGCGGGCTGATGATGTTCCTCGACGTCGTGTACAACCACTTTGGGCCGGACGGCAATTTCCTCCACGCCTACGCTCCGCAATTCTTCACCGAGGGAATTATGACCCCGTGGGGGCCGGCCATCGATTTCGCGCGCCGAGAAGTTCGGGACTTCTTCATTCACAATGCGCTCTACTGGCTGGACGAATACCGGTTCGACGGGTTGCGGCTCGATGCCGTGCATGCCATCGTCGACGACCGGTCGCCCGATATCCTCGAAGAAATCGCTGAAACCGTGCGTCGCCGGTTCGACGGCGATCGGCAGGTCCACCTTGTTCTTGAAAACGAACGCAACGCGGCCTGCCGTCTGGAGCGAGCGGCGAACGGGGAGCCGCTTCAATACGTCGCGCAATGGAACGACGATATCCATCATGCGCTCCACATCCTCGCGACCGGAGAAAGTGCCGCCTACTACGCGGATTTTTCCGAGCGGCCGATCGATCATCTGGTTCGCTGCCTGTCTGAAGGGTTTGCTTACCAGGGCGAGCCGTTCGCCCACCTGGACGGTGCTCCGCGCGGCGAGCCGAGCGCGCATCTGCCGGCGACCGCCTTTGTCTCGTTCATCCAGAACCATGACCAGATCGGCAATCGCGCCTTCGGCGAACGGATCTCGGCGCTGGCCAAACCTGAGGTCATCAGGGCGTTGACGGCGGTCATGCTCCTTGCGCCCAGTCCGCCGCTTCTGTTCATGGGCGAAGAATGGGCCGCTGCCGAGCCTTTTCTGTTCTTCTGCGATTTCCACGACGATCTCGCGGACGTGGTTCGCGACGGCCGCAGGCGGGAATTCGCCCGATTTCCCGAGTTCCGGAATGCGGAATCGCGACAAAGGATTCCCGACCCCAACGCAGAGAGCACCTTTTTGCGCTCCGGATTGGAATGGGAGCGACGACGTCTGCCCGAACACGCGGCATGGCTGGAACACTACCGCACGCTTCTTCGCACACGTCATCGCGACGTGATGCCTCGGCTGGCCGGATTGCGCGGCAACGCCGCGACGGTGAGACGTTTCGACAGGGGTGGATTGTGCCTGGATTGGCGTTTGGGAGACGGCTCATGTCTGAGGCTGATGGCCAATCTCGCCGATCGGGAGGCCTCCCCGCCGCCGACGGGCGAGAGGGGACGGACGATTTTTTCGATGCCGGAACAAACGGTTCCTTCGATCGATAGCGGCTGCATGCCGCCCTGGTCGGTCGCGTGGTTTCTGACCGGATAGGCCTGCGACGGATCACCCATCGGCCCGCCGCTATGAAACGAACCGCACTTCTATGGACGGATGAAATCAATGAGCGATATCCCCGGGCCTCCGCCGTTTCCAAGGGCGACCTATAGGCTGCAATTCAACTCCGGTTTCCGGTTCGGCGATGGTCGGAAGATCATCCCCTATCTGGCGGCACTCGGGGTGAGCCACGTCTACGCTTCTCCGATCTTCATGGCGCGTCCAGGTTCGACTCACGGTTACGACACGGTGGATCACAACCGCTTCAACCCGGAAATCGGCGAGATGGAGGAGTTCGAGGCGTTCGTCGGCGACCTTCACGAACACGGCATGGGGCTCATTCTCGACTTCGTCCCCAACCACATGGGGGTGGGGCCGGACAATCCGTGGTGGGTGGATGTTCTCGAGTGGGGCAGAAAATCGCCTTACGAGTCCTATTTCGACATCGATTGGCAAGGCGCGGAGCCGGCGTTGGGTGGCAAGGTCGTGCTGCCCGTTCTCGGCGACCACTACGGATCGGTATTGGAACGGGGCGAGTTGAAGATCCGCTTCGATCGATCTGCCGGCGCGTTCTCGGTCTCCTATTACGAATCGTCCTTTCCAATAGCGCCACGAGCTTACCGCGGTCTACTCACCAAAGCGGCCCAGCGCTCGCTGGAGGTGGCCCGTTTTCTCGCGCCCGTGCTCGAAAACCCGGGCACGGCGTTTTCAGCGGGTCGGCACCGCCTCGGGCGGGCGACATTGCGGGACCGCATGGCGGCGTTTAAAAGGGACATTGCCCGCGTCGCGCTTGAGCAAGACTCTGTAATCGAGGCTATCGAGGATTCGCTTGTCGTATTGAACGGTCAGGCCGGTCATCCGGAAAGCTTCGATGCCCTCCACCGCCTGCTCGAACAACAGGCCTATCGCCTTGCCTATTGGCGCGTCGCTTCCCATGAAATCAATTACCGCCGCTTTTTCGACATCAACGAGCTTGCCGGACTCCGGATGGAGAACCCGGACTTGTTCGATGCTTGCCACGGACTGGTGAGGAACCTGATCGAGCGGAACATGATCCAGGGGATTCGGCTCGATCACATCGATGGCTTGCGGGATCCGGAGGCATATCTCAAACGGCTTCGGGCAATGACGCGTTCGGCGATGGCGAAACGTGCGGGAAAGTCGCGGCGTTCCCGGCGTCCTGGCGGGGCGTCGACGCCTGATTTCTGGATACTCGTCGAAAAGATCCTTGCACCGCACGAAAGCCTGCGCCGGGAATGGGCGGTCGAGGGGTCGACCGGCTACGACTTCATGACCCAGGTCAACGAGGTCTTCGTCGATCCGCGCGGCGAACGCCCGCTCACACGGCTGTACGAACGTTTCAAGGAAAACCAGGACAGCTTCGAAGATATCGTCCAGGACGCCAAGCACCTGATCATGCGGGAGTCCCTGGCGAGTGAAGTCAGTGTCGTTGCCCATGCGCTCCACCGCCTCGCCAAACAGAACCGAAACACGCGCGACTATTCGCTGATCGCTTTCCGCGAAGCCCTCATCCGCCTCGTGGCGCATTTCCCGGTTTACCGGACCTATGTGACGTCCAGGGGGGTCAGCGCCGAAGATCGCCGGGACATCGATTGGGCGATCGGCAAGGCCCGCAAAACGCCCAGGTTGCCCGATACATCGATCTATGACTTTTTGCGCGACATCCTGACACTCGATATTCTTAAAACCGCGCCTCGGGGATATCGACGCCGGGATGTTTTGGACGTGGTGACGCGGCTTCAGCAATACACCGGACCGGTGATGGCCAAATCGATGGAAGATACGGCTTTCTACCGCTACGTCCGCTTGGTGTCGCTCAATGAGGTCGGCGGTGAACCCACCCGTTTCGGTTCTTCTCCGGGCGTCTTTCACAAGGCCAATCTGAGGCGCGTCAAGGAACAGCCGTTTTCAATGCTGGCGACCGCGACCCACGATCACAAGCGGGGCGAAGACGTTCGTGCGCGACTGGGCGTCCTGAGCGAGATCCCGCGGGAATGGGGCAGGAAAGTGCTTCGGTGGTCGCGGTTGAACGCGCGTAAAAAAACGGACG
This sequence comes from Rhodospirillales bacterium, assembly GCA_963675465.2. Lineage (GTDB taxonomy): Bacteria > Pseudomonadota > Alphaproteobacteria > Rhodospirillales > Shumkoniaceae > JAHDSF01. The sequence continues at coordinate 178,093 of CAXXVY010000016.1, read as the reverse complement.
TTCACGGCCGCGGGGCTCCTTCCGCCAATGACGAGTTCCTGTTTTACCAGATCGTCGTCGGCGCTTGGCCTTACGAAATCGAGGCTCCGGACTTCTACGGTTTCGACGATTTTCGTGATCGGATCCGGAACTACATGCAGAAAGCCATGCGGGAATCAAAGTCCGCGACAAGCTGGAGCGCTCCGGACGAAGACTATGAAGGCGCCGTCAACCATTTCATGTCGCGGGTATTGGATCTCGGCCAAAATCGACCGTTTCTGGACGACGTCGCCGCGTTCGTATCGCAGATATCTCCAGCTGGCGCGGTGAACGGACTGGCCCAAACCGTTCTCAAGTTGACCAGTCCCGGGGTGCCCGATTTCTACCAGGGATCGGAAACTTGGGATCTCAGTCTCGTCGACCCCGACAACCGCCGACCGGTCGATTACGACACGCTCCAACGATACCTCGACGGCGATACCGGAGATGACGACAGCATGGATTGTCTGAAGTCTTGGCGCGATGGCCGGATCAAGCAGCATGTCATACGTCGCTTATTGGTGTTTCGCCGCCAAAATCCCGAGTTGTTCTTCGCCGGATCATACGAACCGATCGCCGTTTCCGGCCCCCGGGCCGATCACGTGATCGCCTTCGCGCGTCGGTACGGGCGGCAAACGCTGGTCGTCGTCGTTCCGAGACTTGTCCATGCCATGATCCCGGATGACGGCCTTCCGCGGCCTGATGGCTGGGGGAATACCTCTTTGGATCTGGATACCACAGGGCATTCGGCCGAGAATCTCTTCTCGGGCCGGATCGAAACGGACATGCCGGACAGGAACCCGAAGGTGTCCGAGATTCTCCGTTCCCTGCCCGTCGCCGTATTTTCGCTCGTCGGCGACTGAACGAAGCGGGGCTGTGCTCCGCTCCGTCCTTCCGTCGCGCTCGCCCGGTTCAGTCGGCGTCGCTGGACCGGATACCTTTCAAAAACGCCCTGGTATCCCGGTCCAGATCGGCAATGCGTTCCCCGAGCCCCTGGATCGACGCTTGAAGCCGGTTCGCGGTTTCGCCGGTACGGACCGAAGCCGTCTTCACATCGGCGATGTTGGTGGTGACCTCGTTGGCGCCCTGCGCGGCCTGCTGGACGTTGTTTGAGATCTCCGCGGTCGCCGCGCCTTGCTGTTCGACAGCCGAGGCGATGGCGGAAGATATCTCGTTCAACCCGTCGATCGTCTTGGTCACGGCCTCGATCGCCAGAACGGTTTCACGGGTTTCCGACTGGATGGAACCGATCTGTTGGGAAATCTCTTCGGTCGCGCGCGCCGTCTGGTTGGCGAGGTTCTTGACTTCGTGCGCCACGACGGCGAAGCCCTTTCCGGCGTCTCCGGCCCGGGCCGCTTCAATGGTCGCGTTCAGCGCGAGAAGATTGGTTTGCTCGGCGATATCGGTGATGAGCCCGACGACCTCTCCGATGCGTTCGGCGGCCTGAGCCAGATTCCGGACCATCGAATGGGCTCGTTCCGTTTCGGACACCGCGGTCCGCGACATGTCGGCCGAACGATGCACCTGGCCGCCGATCTCGTTGATGGAGGCGCTCAATTCCTCTGTCGCCGCAGCAACCGTGTTCACGTTGGCTGCGGCTTCTTCCGCCGCGCTGGCCACCACCATCGCCCTGTTCATGGAATGGTCGGCGATTTTCGACATCTCGCGGGCCTCGTCGCGCATCTCCTCGGCCGCCTTGTCGATTCCCCCTACCGCTCTGCCCAGCGAGGCTTCCAGGTCGTCGGCCATGCGTTCGCGTTCCTCCGCCTGGCGCTGGCTTTCCCGGATTCCCGATTCCCGCTGTTCGCGCTCCATGTCGGCCATGTGCTTGGCGTTGTCGCGGAACTGCTCGAGAGCGGTGTTGAGTTCCCCGATTTCGTCGCGGCGGTGCCGGTCGGCGATTTCGACGTCGAAATTACCCGAATGGAGATCGTCGATGACGGCCATCGATTTGCGCAAAGGCTTGCGGATGACGATCTGGGCGAGAACCAACAGCAATCCCGACAGGATGACTACCAAGAAAATTCCCATGCCAGCCATGTAGGTGAATAGCGTGTCGGCTTCGTTTGTTATTGTCTTCGAGGGAATGGAAACGGCAATCGTCCAAGGCGTCTCCACATCCTGGATCGGCAACGCGATAAAGAGGCGATGCTGTCCGTCACCCTCGCTCAATACCGGTGTTCCGGGTTCGACGTTCTTCAGGGCCGCGACGAGAGCGGTATCGTTCGCGTCCACGCTCTCCCCGAGTTTAGCCGTGTCCCGATTGGCCACCCATTTTCCCTTGAAGGAAATAAGGGAAAGGTTACCGGTATCCATCGGATGAATGCGGCTGATGTCGGCCGACATCGCATTGACCGACATGTCGACGCCGGCAACGCCGATGATGTTCCCTGCCCCGTCCTTGAGAGGATAGGCGAATGACGGCAATAGGATGTCGGTTCCGTCGATGTCGTACATGACCGGATCAACGACCAAGGGTTTCCCTGTTTTCTGAGGGATTTTGTAGTAGTTCGCTGTCTCGTCATTTTTGTTGTACCCGGTCAGATGGTAGGGCTGGATGCCTTTGCCGAAATTATAGAAATATGTGATGTAACGTCCGGATTCGTCGTTGTGGGGTTCGAGACCCTTGAAGTCATCGTCCCGCCCGTCGAGCGCATTGGGTTCGAAGCCGGCCCACGTGCCGGCGATTTCCGGATGACCCTTCAACGTTTCCCGGAGAACGGCGTCGTAGGTAGCCCGGTCCTTGACGCCGCTTTCCCGAAGAGCGGTGAAAGTTTGGGCGAGGTTTTTAGCGACCGACATGGCGCCGTCGAGTTGGGCGCGCACCGCAGCGCCGTGGACACGACCCACCTGCTCGGCGTTGTCGAGAACAAGGGTTTCGACGCTTTGAGTCGCCTTGTTGGCCCCGAGACCGATCCCGATGACCAGACAGATGGTGGTTACAACGGCCGAAATCGCGGCCATCTTGCCGCCCAGTGACAAACGCATCGCCATAGACAACTCTCCTTCCAACGCCGTCGTGGCCCACCGAAGACAGTTCGAAAAAATTGAAATATTTTATAGCGATTTTATCCACAGAATTCAAACCACCAATTGTTTTGAGCAAGTATATAAGAAAATATGCTTTGGAGATCCTGAGGGGTTGCCGAACGCGCGGTATCTGGAACGCCGAATCGAACGCTCGTATCCATGGTTCAACGCAACTCCCTCGAAAACGCGGCCAGGAATCGCGTTTCCCATGACGGCGCGACGCATCGGCGGAAAATCACGATAGGTCACGAACGTCGGAAAGAGACGTCACTGGATGTTTCTCGCCGGTTTCTTAAATAGAGAAAACAGTCGTGAGGGAAAATGTCTGAACCGAGAGCGTCTTCAGTGGATTTCCATCCATGATGTTCGTGTGTGTTTTTGACGGAAGAGGTACGAGTTCTTTCGCGATCGGGCTTCAGGGTATCGGATCACCTCACGCTTCTTTCGGGCAGGTGAATGCCGCGTGGCGTCAGTCACCGGTCCCAAGGAGACGGGTTCACGTGAAAGGTCGACGCTGATGGGCGCGCAGCTACGGTATTTGTCCTATCGAGTGGGATCGAGTTTCTGGTTTCTGCCGTTGCTCATGCTCTTCGCGGCCGGGGCGCTGGCGTCGGCGACGCTGCTTATGGATTCTTCGTCGTTCGTGGGCTTTCTGGGGTATGCCACCGGCCTTTTCCATTTCGAGGAGGAAGGCGCGCGTTTGATCCTGTCGACCATCGCAGGTTCGATGATCACGGTTACGAGCCTCGTGTATTCATTGATGCTGGTCGCCTTGACGCTTGCCTCCGGCCAATTGGGTCCGCGACTCATGACCATGTTCATGCGTGACCGGGTCAATCAGTTGGTGTTGGGAACGTTTTTGGCGACTTTCGTGTATTCGCTGACCGTTCTTATGATGATCGGGTCGGAGGCAGAGGAAAAAGCGGCCTTCGTGCCCACGTTTTCGGTCTGGTGCGCATTTTTGCTCGCTCTGACCTGCTTCTTTCTTCTCGTCTATTTTATTCACCACGTTTCCGAGGGTATCCAGGCGGATTCGATCATTGTGGCCGTCGGCGCCGAACTGGACGCCGAAATCGATCGCGTGTTTCCTCGATCCCCGTCCGGAGAAACGATGCGCAACGCCCAGGAAGCGCGACCGGAGCCCGAAGAGGCGGACTGCGGCGAAATCGTCGCGGACAAAGGCGGTTACATACAGACCATAGACTTCAAGGGCTTGGCGGCCCGATGCGAGGCACTTGGCGTTCATCTCCGACTGGGGGTCAAGCCCGGAGACTTCGTGATCGAAGGCCAGAAAGTCGGTCTGGTGTGGCCGGAAGACCGGATCGACGACGCGTTCAGGCAGAATGTGTGCGTCGCCCTGGTCGCGGGGCCTAAGCGAACGCCGGCCCAGGATCTGGAATTCAGGGTTCATGCCCTTGTCGAAATCGCGTTGCGCGCGTTGTCGCCGGGAATCAACGATACCCGAACCGCGATCGCCTGCGTGGATCGGCTGACCGCGTCGCTGGCGCGCATGATGGCGAACCCCGCATACGCGCCCGACTCGTCGCGCCGGCACGGCAATGCCCATCTTTCGGTTCGTCTTCTTGAATTCGACGATGTCTTCGCCATCGCCTTCAATGAAATCCGTCGGAATGCGGCGAAACACGCGTCCGTCATTTTCCGTCAGATCGATAGTCTCGGTAATTTGGCCGCGTGTGCGCCGACAATGCACCATCGCGCGGTCATCCGCCGGCAGGGTGAAATCCTCCAACGACTGTGTGATGCCGCCATCCGCGAACCGTCGGACCGCGAAGCCGCCGAGAAGCGCCTCGCACACTTGTGGGAGATGCTGGACGAAAGCACCATCCCGCAGGCGGTTTCCGCCTGAAACCCGAAGCGGGAAATCGTGGACTTCGACCCTTCGGGGGAATGCCGGTGGCGAAGGAATCCCCAACAAATCTCAAGTTGCCCACAAAAAATGCATCTCGAAGGCAGGGAGCATGTTGCGGTCAGGCGCCATACGCGGCAAATTGCCTGTTTGGATCCAACCGAACGCAACCTGCCGCAAGGCTCCACGCGGACACCTGAATGTTCGATCATCACCAAAATGACTCTTCGGATGATAAGGACGGGCCGGAGAACGTACCCCTTTTGGAAGCTCGAACGCTGACCAAGGCGTTTCCCGGCTGCCTGGCCAACGACGCGGTTTCTTTCGTCATCCATCCGGGCGAGGTTCATGCCCTGCTCGGAGAAAATGGCGCCGGCAAAAGCACGCTGGTCAAGATGATGTACGGCCTTCTTCGGCCGGATGAAGGGGAGTTGTACTGGCAAGGTCGGGCGGTCGATATGGATTCGCCTTCCACGGCACGCCGTTTTGGCATCGGCATGGTGTTCCAGCATCTGTCGTTGTTCGAACCGCTGACGGTTTTGGAAAATGTCGCGCTCGCCCTGCCCGGCCGCTGGAATCCGAAGGAACTGCGCAAGCGTGTCATCGACGTGTCGACGGCCTACGGTCTGCCGTTGGACCCCGATCGCATCGTCTATACCCTGTCGGTCGGCGAACGGCAGCGAATCGAGGTCGTGCGCTGCCTGTTGCAGGATCCCAAGCTGCTGATTTTGGATGAACCGACCAGCGTTCTGACGCCGCAGGAAGCGGACCAGCTGTTCGCGACACTGAACAAGCTGTCCGCGGAAGGCCGCGCGATTCTTTACATCTCCCACAAGCTTCACGAGGTCCGGGCTCTGTGTCAGCGCGCCACGGTGCTCCGCGAAGGACGGGTGGTCGCCCATTGCGATCCACGGGAGGAAAGCTCCAGTTCCCTGGCCGAGCTCATGCTCGGGACTCGCGTCGCGCCGCCGCGCCGGTCCTCCGCGGTGGCGCAGTCGGATCGTCTGGTGGTGTCGAATGTCAGCCACGCGACAACCCGTGCCTTCGGCTTTGATCTTCATGACATTAGCCTGACCGTGCGTGGCGGCGAGATCCTCGGCATTGCCGGAATCGCCGGAAACGGTCAACGCGAACTGATGCAGGTTCTGACCGGAGAAACCCGGATCCCCGACGGACCGGATGGGATTCGGGTCGACGGCTTGCCGGTCGCCCATTTGGGGCCGGTTGAACGCCGCATGAACGGCATGGCTTTTGTTCCCGAGGAACGCAACGGCCACGCGGCCGCCCTGGATATGGCTCTGACGGACAACGCGTTCCTGACCGGCTTCAAGAAACTGAAATTGACCCGGGCGGGTTTGATTCGCGCCCGACGCACGATGGACTATACCCGGCAGGTCGTGGAAACCTACGACGTGCGCACGCCCGGACCGACCGTGAATGCCGGCAGTTTGTCCGGCGGCAATCTTCAGAAATTCGTGGTTGGTCGTGAAATTCTTCAAGATCCCGGCGTCCTGATCGTTTCCCAACCGACATGGGGCGTCGATCCCGGCGCGGCACTGGCAATTCGCCAGGCCCTGATCGACTTGGCGGCAACAGGGAGCGCGATTCTGATCATTTCCCAGGACCTCGACGAGATCTTCGCCATTTGCGACCGCATCGCCGTCATCTGCGAAGGTCGTTTGTCGACGGCGCGCCCGGTTTCCGAGGTCACGACGGGCGAAATCGGCCTGTTGATGGGCGGTGTTCACGGCGCCGGAGCGGAGGCCGCGACATGATCCATCTGGTTCCGCGGCGTCAGCAATCCCAAACCATGGTCTGGGGGGCTCCGGTCCTGGCCATCGTGCTGACCCTCATCACCGGCGGATTGACCTTCGCCGTGATGGGAAAACCAATGGGCGAGGCGCTCTATATCTTTTTCGTTCATCCGGTCAGCAGCGTCTACGGCGCCACGGAACTCGTGGTCAAGGCGACGCCCCTGGTTCTGATCGCGGTCGGGTTGTCGCTGGGATTTCGCGGCAACGTCTGGAATATCGGTGCCGAAGGTCAGTACACCTTCGGCGCGATTCTGGGCGGTGGGCTGGCGGTGTTCTTTCATGATTCGACCAGTCCCCTCCTCCTGCCCGCCATGTTGATCGCCGGCATTGTCGGCGGCATGGCCTGGGCGGCCATACCGGCTCTGCTGCGAACGCGGTTCAACGCGAACGAGATTTTGACCAGTCTGATGCTGACCTATGTCGCGGTTTTGCTGCTCAGCTATCTCGTTCACGGTCCATGGCGCGATCCCGATGGTTTCAATTTTCCCGAATCGCGGATTTTTCCCGACGCCGGGACCATGCCGATCCTGTTGGAAGGCAGCCGGATACACATCGGCGCCCTGTTCGCCCTGGCCGCCGTCGGCGGCGCTTGGGTATTGTTCGGAAAGGGGTTGGCCGGGTTCAAGCTCAAGATCGTCGGAACCGCGCCGGAGGCCGCCCGGTTCGCCGGTTTTTCGGAATCGCGGATGATCTGGTTCACGTTGCTTGTCAGCGGCGGTCTTGCCGGATTGGCGGGCGTGTCGGAAGTCGCCGGGCCGATCGGGCAACTGATCCCGTCGATCTCTCCCGGTTACGGATTCACCGCGATCATCGTCGCGTTTCTTGGGCGGCTGCACCCGGTGGGAGTTCTCCTGGCCGGGCTCGCCATGGCCCTGACCTATCTGGGCGGAGAAACCGCTCAGATCGAAATCGGCGTACCGGCTGCGGTCACCGGTCTGTTCCAAGGGTTCCTTCTGTTCTATCTTCTGGCTTGCGACGTCCTGATCCGCTACCGGATCCGATTCACGTCGCGGAGGACAGCGCGATGATGGGAATGGACAGCTTGACCCCCTTGGTCCTGACCGTGATCACGGCGTCGACTCCCCTGCTGTTCGCGGCGACCGGGGAACTGGTCACCGAACGCTCGGGCGTTCTGAACCTGGGGGTCGAAGGACTGATGGTCGTGGGCGCCCTGGCCGCCTTTGCCGGGACCCATGCGTCGGGAAGCGCGATCATCGGGATACTTTGCGGCGCCCTGGCGGGTGTGTTCCTGGCGTTCGTTTTCGGCTTTCTGACCCTCACGTTGCTGGCCAATCAGGTTGCCACCGGCCTGGCGCTGACGATTTTTGGTCTCGGACTGACGTCGTTGCTGGGGGTGGGATACGTGGGCGTCACCGTGCACGATCTGCCCAAGCTCGACATTCCGGTGCTCAGCGACCTGCCCTTCATCGGTCCCGTCGTCTTCGGTCAGGATGCCCTGGTCTATTTGTCCTTTTTCTCGCTGATCGCGGTGGCGTGGGTGCTGTCGCGCACCCGCGCTGGCCTGGTGCTGCGCGCCGTCGGGGTTTCCCACGATTCCGCCCACGCCCTGGGGTACGGCGTGATCCGGATCCGCTACATGGCGACGTTGTTCGGCGGCGCGATGGGCGGCCTTTCGGGCGCCTATCTCTCGCTGGTCTACACGCCGATGTGGGCGGAGAACCTGACGGCGGGGCGCGGCTGGATCGCCCTCGCCTTGGTCGTCTTTTCGACGTGGCGACCCTACCGCCTGCTGATCGGCGCCTACCTGTTCGGCGCGATCACGGTGCTTCAGCTTCATGCACAGGTGCTGGGCGTGGCGATCCCGTCCCAATTCCTGAGCATGGCGCCCTATCTCGCGACCGTTCTTGTCCTGGTGGCGATTTCCCGGGACAAGATGAAGATCCGGCTGAATGCGCCGGCCTGCCTGGGCCGCAGTTTCCGCCCGACTCAGTAGTTTTTCGACCGTTATTTGAACAGAAAGGACCGTCCGGTCCCAAGAGAGGAGAGGCACGATGTTCCAAAGCTCGTTGAAAACCCTGGCCCTGGCGCTGGCCGGAGCCATTGCGCTCGGCGCCTCCGCGCAGGCCGAGCCCCTGAAGGTCGGGTTCGTCTATGTCGGACCGATCGGCGATCACGGTTACACCTATCGTCATGATGTCGGCCGCGTCGCCGTCGACAAGGAATTCGGCGACAAGGTCAAGACCAGCTACGTCGAAAACGTCGCAGAAGGTCCCGATTCCGAGCGCGTGATCGCCAATCTGGCGTCGTCGGGTCACCAGATCATCTTCACGACGTCGTTCGGCTTCATGAATCCGACGATCAAGGTCGCCAAGCGCTTCCCGAACGTGAAGTTCGAACACGCGACCGGATACAAGCAGGCATCCAACGTGGCAACGTACTCCGCCCGTTTCTACGAAGGACGCTACGTCATCGGGGCCATTGCCGGAAAGATGACGAAATCCAACGTCATCGGATACGTTGGCGCCTATCCGATCCCCGAAGTCGTTCGCGGCATCAACGCCTATCTCCAGGGTGCGCGGTCGGTCAATCCCAAAGTGACGGTCAAGGTCGTCTGGGTGAACAGTTGGTACGACCCCGGTAAAGAGGCCGACGCCGCCAAGGCGCTCGTCGATCAGGGCGTCGACATCATGGCCCAGCACACGGATTCGCCGGCACCGCTGCAGGTCGCCGAACAGCGTGGTATTTTCGGGTTCGGGCAGGCTTCCGACAACTATCACTTCGCGCCGAAAGCGACGTTGACTTCGATCGTTGACAACTGGGACGGCTATTACATCAGCCGTGTCCAGGCGGTGATGGACGGGACCTGGAAATCGGGCGACACCTGGGGCGGACTGAAGGCCGGTATGGTCGAAATGGCGGCCTACACCAACATGCCGGACGACGTGATCGCCTTGGCCAAGAATACGGAAGAAGCGATCAAGACGGGTGCCGTCCATCCCTTCCGTGGCCCGATCAAGGACCAGGACGGAAAGTTGCGCGTCAAGGAAGGCGAGTTCCTGGACGACGGCGCGCTGTTGGGCATGGATTGGTACGTAGAAGGCGTTGAAGGCAAGCTTCCGAAGTAATCGGATACCTTTCGTATCGTTACGTGAAACCCCGCCCCGTGAAAAGGGCGGGGTTTTTCGTTCGGCGGCGGCGATATCCGGCTGTGGCCGGCTTTCGTGGCCGTGCGACGTTGCCAGAACCGGCGACGGATGTTACACCGTCATTCACGGTGATCGCTTCAGAACGGTTGTCAAACCGGGCGGGGGTTCCCATGATCTCGCGGTTTCGCCGACGAAGTTTCCTTGGATGCTCAGCCGTTGCCATGGCGGCTCTGTCGGTCGTGGTTGTCGCCCCGGTATGCCGGGCGATGGATTATGTCGTGGTTCGCGCCGAGAATTCGGATCTCGCCCCCGGGGCGGTTCTCAAGGATGGGCAATCGGTCACTCTCGCTTCGGGAGCCAAGATTACCCTGGTCGGCGAGACGGGGAAAACCTTCAATCTGGCGGGTCCCTTCGACGGCACGCTCCCCGCCGGACAACCGGCGGAGGACCGAGGCGTCGTGGCGTCGCTTTCCCGTCTGATGACGATGGAAAGCCGGAACCGAAGCCTCGTCGGAGCCTACAAAGGCGGTGGCCGTGGCGATCCCTGGTCCATTCAACCGGGCGCGGCGGAAACGTTTTGCGTCAAAGGCGGACACGTGCAGTTGCACAGGGACACCCCGGGCGGCACCGAGGAAGCCCAGTTATGGTCCGTTGGATCGGACGCGCCGTCCGCCGGGGGCGGCATGATGGCCATCGGAACCGAAACGGGGAACGTTACGGGACGCGTGCGCTGGGAAAACGGGCAGTCCGAGGCCGCGTGGCCGCGCGAAGTCGCGATGTCCGATGGTGGCCGCTACCGGATGTCGTGGCGGGGCCGAACCCTGGATTTCATGGTTGCCGTCGCGCCGCGCGAACACGGCTCGGCGGCGCTCGCTGCCGCGTGGATGACGGAAAAAGGTTGTGTCGATCAGGCGCTGATTTTGATCGGTGGGGTTCAGTGACGGCAATGGAACGTCACGGAGAGCGGGCGGCGGGATGACATCGCGGGGACGTTGGCGGAACGCCGTCTACGGGACAATAGCCTTGCTTTCCGTGGCGTTTTCCCTGATTGCCGTCCGAATCCCCTTTCTGGAAACCGTCGAGGAATGGCTGATCGATTTTCGGATCGCCACGCTTTCGGTTGCGGCGCCGCAAAGATCCGACATGGCCATACTGGTGATCGATGAAAGGACCCTGGCCGCATTTCCCTATCGGTCGCCGGTGGATCGCGCTTTTCTCGCACACATCCTGGACGTTTTGGACGCTCATGGCACCCGCGCGGTTTTTCTGGACTTCCTCTTCGATCAGCCGACCGAACCCGCTAAGGACGAGCGCCTGAAAACCCGGCTGAGGACGTTTGCCAGGCCGTTGGTCGTCAGTTACACCTCCGGTGATTTGGCGACGGCCGATCAGCGGGCCTATATGGACGACTTCGTTCCCCGGAACTTGCGGGGGGTCGCGAATCTCGTTGCGGGAATCGACGGCGGTGTCGTTCGTTGGATCCATTCCGGGCGGGAAGCGGCGGATGGCGGACTTATCCCTTCGGTCCCCTACGCGATGGCCCGAAAACTCGGACACGATGTCGAATCGCGGGAACAACGAATCGATTGGTCCTTCGGGCCGGATTCCCAGTCGCCCCCTTTCCCGATCCTGCCTGCACTCGGCATCGACAGCTATCCCGCGTCGTGGTTCGCCGACAAGGTCGTGCTGGTTGGCGTCGACCTCGCGATAGAGGACCGGCATCTGACTTCGTTGTCCATGTTCGAGCAAGGCGCCGCGGCGCGCATGTCGGGCGTCGTCGTTCAGGCCCACGCCGTGGCCCAACTGCTGGACGGCCGACGAGCTCCGGAGATTCGGACGGCTGCGGCCATCGCCTTCCCGGCCCTGGCCGCCTTGGCCGGCGCATTCGTTGTCGCGATGGGTATTCCCTTGGTCCTTCGGTACGGTTTGGCTTTGGCGTGTCTGGCCGCGCTTTGGGTCGGCGGTTTCGCGGCATACCGTCTGTTCGATGGACTGGTGATTCCCTTGATCGCGCCAAGCCTCGCCTTGGCGCTGTCGCTTACCTTGGCCGAAGGCTATCTCGGGCGGACGGAGCGTCACCAGCGCGAGTTCATCAAGCGCGCGTTCTCCCACTACGTCTCGCCCAAGTTGGTGGACCGATTGGTTCTCCATCCAGAGGAAATGAACCTGTCGGGGGAGCGGCGCGAGATGTCGTACATATTCACCGATATCGCCGGGTTCACCTCGACGGCCGAAAACAGCGACCCCAAGGCTCTGGCCGCCCTGCTCAATGACTATTTCGATGGCATTTGCCGGGTTATTTTCGATCATGACGGTTCGGTCGATGATTTTATCGGGGATGCGGTCTTCGCAGTGTTCGGCGCTCCCGTCGTTCAGTCGGACCATGCAAAACGCGCCGTTCAATGCGCACGAGCGATCGATCGGTTCGCATCCGCGTTCCGGAAATCCGAAGCGGCTCTGGCGTTCGGTCTGGGCGATACTCGGATTGGCGTTCATACGGGGCCGGCGGTAATCGGAAACCTCGGCGCCCGCGACCGCTTCAAGTACACGCCGATCGGTGACGCCGTGAATACGGCGTCCAGAGTCGAAGGATTGAACAAGTATTTTGGAACCCGGGTTTGCGCGTCGGAAGACATCGTCAATGCATCCGGAGATATCTTCGCGCGACCGCTCGGGCGTTTCATTCTCGTCGGACGTTCCGTTCCGCTCCAGCTTTACGAGCTTCTGGAAGAGGACGATTGGCGTTCGGATTACATCGCGCGATATGTTGAAGCGTATCGGTTGCTGGATTGCGGTGACCCGGCGGCAAAGGGGGCGTTCGATGCACTGAGACAGGATCGGCCTGACGATTCGTGCGTTTCCGCCCATTGCCAACGCCTGGAAGATGGTGCGATGGACACGATTGTCCGCATGGCGTCGAAGTAGGCTGGCGACCTCCTTGGTTCATGGAAGTGTCACTATAAATCATGCGATATTATGCTATACGGCGGCCTGAGTAAGGGCTTGCGGAACAGCGGAGCGCACCCGTTTTCCCGATCCCGGCTGTCGAAGGAGCCGCATTGGCATGAATCGGTTCGGATTCCGGAGCATTTTTCGCCGCTCCCATTTGACGGGACGCATCAATGTCAAACTGATGATGGCTCTTACGGCGTCGATCACGGTTGTCATGGCGCTGGTCATCGCCGCTTTTGTCTACGCCGTTTCGCTGATGGACGCGAAGCAGGACGAACGCACAACCCTATTGCGCGACCTGAACGGTTCATTGCGGGAAAGCCTGCTGACGCTTCAGAACCAGTATTTGTCCGTTCCAGATTTTCTGGAAACCGATCCGATCCGGTTGATCGCCGACTGGGCGCGGTCGAAACACGACGTAAAGACCGGGGAATACCGGGACCAGGACGCACTGGTCGAACGCTATCGATCGAGAACGGTTCGGCGGGATTTGAAAAAACCGGGTGAGGTCGTCGTCGAGGCGGTCGACGGCGGTGTCGCGATCTCCCATGGAATCTTTGCCGATGGTGAGTTTTCAGGGGCGGTTCGGGAACTGGTGCTGCGGTCGGCGCAACTCCATGACGTCCGCGACGCCATAGCGACGATCCGGGAATCCGCGACCGGGGTGACGGCTCTGGAACGCCGCATCGCTGCGCTCCGGGCAAAAATAGGTGACGACGCCCTTGATGCGGACCGCTCGCGGCTCGCCATTCTGTCGGCCGTCGATCGGATTACGGTGAAGGAGCGGGAACTTGAAGCTCTCCGTTACCGGATCGATTGGAGTTTTCTGTTCTTGAGCCTTGTCGGCATCGTGATCGCCGTGGCCTGTCTGTTCGCGGTATCGCGCGTCGTGGTGACCCGTCCCCTCGGCATGCTGGCTCTGGCCTTGGACGAAATCTGCGGCGGCCAATACGTGGCGGTTCCCCACGCAGAGCGTTCGGACGAAATCGGTGCCATCGCCAAAGGGGTTCAACGATTTCAGGAAACGTTGAGGGAAAACCGCACCTTCCAGGAAAACCGCATTCAGGAAGAAGAAGCAAGACGTCGCCGGACCGAAAAGATTGAAGCTTTGATGAGCGAATTCAGTCGGGAGGCCGCTGAAGTGGCTGGAGGTGTGGCCGAGGCGGCATCGCAGATGCATTCGGCGGCGGAGTCGATGGCGGTCACGGCCGAGGAAACTGGCCGATGTACCGAAGCGGTCGTGCAGGCGACCGGTACGGCGTCGGAGCACGTCAAGACGGTTTCTTCGGCCGCGATGTCGTTGGAACAATCGATCCGAGAAGTGAGCCAACACATTGCCCAATCGGACGAAATTGTGAAGATGTCGACAGACAAGATTCGCCAGACCGACGAAACGGTCCGCCGACTCGGCGGTATGGCCGAAGAGATCGGCCGCATTATCCAACTGGTCGAGGATGTCGCCGCGCAGAGCCATTTGCTGGCCCTGAACGCCACGATCGAGGCCGCGCGAGCCGGAACCGCTGGGGCCGGGTTTTCCGTCGTTGCGTCCGAGGTCAAGGGGTTGGCTCGCCAGACCGCCGACGCGACCAACCATATCAGCGCGAAAGCATCGGAAATGCGGGGCGTAACCGGCGAAGCCATCGCCGCCATCCGCGCCATACAGGAGACGATCGGTGAGGTGTCGACGATGGTCGACACGACGTGGCAAACCGTTTCCAGCGAAAACAAGGTTGTCGGCTCGATGTTGACGGATATCCGCTCGGCATCCGAGGGTACCCACCGGGTTTCGGACAACATCGTTCATGTCCGCGAAGCGACGGTCCGGAATGACCTGACCGCCAGACGGGTGCTCGAAGCTTCAGAGGACCTGTCCCGGCAGGCCCAGCGGCTGGACTCGGTTGTCGACGCTTTCATCGACAAGATTCGGGAAACGCGACAATAACCCTTTGCCGTATCTAAGACTTTTTGTTGCTCTCTGCAGCGATGCCGGTCATATAATGGCAATACACGCGGAACGGAGAATCTTTCCCGATGAATCGTCTCGCCAACGTGCTTGTGCTCTCCCGGGATCCTCGAAGCTCCGAGGCTTTGACGGGAATCCTGTCTGCGAACCGTTGCACGTCGTTGCTGTGCGAAGAGCCGTCGACTTTTCTTGCCCGCGCGCTTTCGGATCACCCCGATCTGGCGATGATCGACGTCACGTCGATGGACGAAGACGGTCTCAACGCGGCCCAGATGCTTCGCGGTGCGCGTGAAACCGATAATGTTCCGATCATTCTGCTGACCCAGGCTTCGTCGGGGCCCCTGTTCGACCGGGCCGCCGCAATCGGCGTCGACGACGTTTTGCGGGCCCCCTTCCAGCAGGAAGAACTCGTGCACCGCATTCGTCCGTTGCTGCGTTTGTCGACGATGCATGCCGAAATGGACCGCCGGATCGAACTGGCACGCAAATACGGCCTGGAAGTCGAACATCCGCAGGAAGACAACGACGACACGCCGTTCCGCATTCTGATGGCATCGGCCGGCACCTTGACGAGCGCTGCCGTCAAGAGCGCCTTATCCGGCCCCTGCGATTTCACGGTCTGTGATTCGCTGGAAGATGCCGAGGATTTACTGTGGGATCGTTTTTTCGATGCCTGTATCCTGTGCGTTCCGCCCGAATTCGACCATGCGCCGTTCGGCCATCTGAATTTCTGCAACCAAGTGCGCAACAATCCGCGCCTGTTCAATTTGCCGATCATCGTGACGGCCCCAACCGGGGAATTTTCGGAAATCGACCTGCCCTTTTTCAAGCACGGTGCGACGCGGGTATTTCGCGGCGACATCGCGCCGGAAGCCTTGCGGTTTGCGCTGGTCAGTCTCGTCGGGCGGCAGAGGAAACGCTGGCAGATGCGTCTGGCACTCGAGGCCACGCGTACCGGGAGTACGAAGGACCCGTCGACCGGAACCTATGTCTTCCCGTTCCTGGAAGCGCATCTGGGCCATCTGATCGAATCCGCGCGGACGTGGCAGAAGCACCTTTCCGTGGTGTTCCTCGATTTTCCCAACGTGAACAACGTGCGTCGGGAATTCGGAGACGATGCGGGGAACCATCTGGTGCAGCAACTGGGCCAGTGGATCACCGGATTGATCCGGGCCGAGGACATGGTGGCGCGGCATGGCGAGCACGATTTCTGCGTCGCGTTCCCCGACACCCCGATGGAAGAGGCCAATGCGGTCATGCACCGGGTCGCCGGCGTCGTGAGCTATACCGATTTTGCCGTGCGCAACGTCTATCAACCGATATCGGTATGGGTGGAAATGGGGATCGCGGAATTGCAGCCCGATGATTCGGTTTCAACGCTACTGGTACGGGCGCGCCGCAATCTCGACTGACGTGTCCGGCGCTCCGTATCCAACCGGTCTGAGGCCGACATGCGGATCGACATCATATTCGATACAGTTTGTCCTTGGTGCTACATCGGCAAGCGGCGCTTGGAACAGGCTGTGCGCGAGCGCGAAGGTTTGACGCTGGATATTTGCTGGCATCCGTTTCTGCTGAATCCCGAGATGCCCTCCGAAGGCATAGATCGGACCGCCTATTTGGTCCGCAAGTTCGGCAGCGAATCCCGGGTCCGGCATATCTACGGCACCATTGCGGACGCCGGGCAGTCGGTGGAAATCAATTTCGCCTTCGACCGTATCCGCCGCACGCCGAACACGGTCGATTCCCACCGTCTGGTGCGGTTTTCCGGAAACTATGGGAAAGCGGAAGCCGCCGTCGAGTCCCTGTTCCTGAGCTATTTCGTCAATGGCGACAACATCGGCGATACCGGCGTTCTGCTGAAAATCGGCGGCGATCTCGGCCTGGACGAAACCGAACTCGCACGCTATCTGCGCTCCAAGGACGATGTCGCGGAAGTCTACGAGGAAAACGCTCGGGCGCACCGGTTGGGGATCAACGGCGTTCCGTCTTTCGTGTTTCCCGAAGGCATGGTGATTTCCGGCGCCCACGAACCCCGGGTCCTGGCGCGGATGTTGGACGTCGCCCTCGCGGCCGACTCCGTCGCCTGAAACGCGCCGCCATCGGCACCGTCAGGCGGCGGTTTCCTGGGCGACCATCGATGCCAACGCATTCACCATCCGCCGCGCGCCCGCAAGACGTTCTTCCGGCGTTTCCCAGGATCGGGTCAACACCAGCCGATGGTCGGGGCGCAGGCGCGCGGTCCCCGCCTGCTTGCCGATGTAGGCGACAAGCGCCGCCGGATTTGCGAACATGTTGGCGCGAAATGCGACCACGCCGCCCTTGGGGCCCGCATCGACCTTTTCGACGTTGGCGATGCGGCACAGGCGCTTGATGTCGATAATTTCCAGCAAGTTGTCGACCTCTCGCGGCAACGGTCCGAAACGGTCGATCATTTCAGCGGCCAGGGCTTCGATTTCGTCGCGGGACGTGACTCGGGCGATGCGGCGGTACAGGCTCATCCGGACATTCAGGTCGGAGACGTATCCTTCGGGAATCAGCACTGCCATGCCGACATTGATCTGTGGGCTCCATTCGTCGTCCGCGCCGGTCCCTGTATCGGCGCCACGGGCCTCGGCGACCGCTTCCTCGAGCATCTGCTGGTATAACTCGATCCCGACTTCTCGGATATGGCCGGACTGTTCGGCGCCGAGGAGATTGCCGGCTCCGCGAATATCCAGGTCGTGGCTTGCCAGCGAGAAACCGGCCCCCAGGGAGTCCAGGGTCTGCATCACTTCCAGGCGGCGTTCGGCGGTTTTCGAAATCTTCTGCTTCGGCGGCAGGGTCAAATAGGCATAGGCGCGGACCTTCGACCGCCCGACCCGACCCCGCAACTGATAGAGTTGCGCCAAGCCGAACATGTCGGCGCGGTGGATGATGATCGTATTCACCGACGGCAGGTCGAGTCCGGATTCGATGATGTTGGTGGACAGCAGAATATCGTAGCCGCCGTCGTAGAACGCTGTGACAGCGGCTTCGAGGTCGGTGGCCGCCATCCGGCCGTGGGCCATGATGAGCTTCGCTTCCGGAACCAGTTCGCGCAGACGGGCAGCGACCGAATCCAGATCTTCGATCCGGGGACAGACGTAGAATATCTGACCGCCCCGAAAACGTTCGCGCATGATGGCTTCGCGGATGATGACTGGATCGAACGGCAGGACGAAGGTCCGGACGGCCAGACGGTCGACCGGAGGAGTCGCGATGATGCTCATTTCCCGAACCCCGCTCAGCGCCAGTTGCAGGGTGCGCGGAATCGGCGTCGCGGTCAGAGTCAGAACGTGGACGTCGCTTTTCAGCGCCTTCAGGCGTTCCTTGTGGGCGACCCCGAAGTGCTGTTCTTCGTCGACAATCAGCAGACCGAGATTGCGAAATCGGATGCTCTTGGAAAGGAGGGCGTGGGTTCCGATGATGACGTCGACCGTCCCCGTGGCGAGGCCTTCCCGTGCTTCCTTGGCCCGCTTCGCGGGGACCAGCCGCGAAAGCTGTTCGATGCGGATCGGATAGTCGGCAAATCGGGTGGCGAAGGTCTTGAAATGCTGCCGGCACAGCAATGTCGTGGGGACGACCACCGCGACCTGCTCTCCCGACATGGCGGCCACGAACGCGGCGCGCAGGGCGACCTCCGTTTTTCCGAAACCGACGTCGCCGCAGATCAGCCGATCCATCGGATGGCCGGAGGAGAGGTCTTCGATGGTGTCCTGAATGGCGCGAAGCTGGTCGTCGGTTTCGACGTAGGGAAAGCTGGTGCAGAATTCGTCGAAGAGGCCGTCGGGTGGCGAGATCCTCTCGCCCAGCCTCAGCATCCGGGCTGCGGCGATCTTGATCAGTTCGTCCGCCATGTCGCGGACGCGCTGTTTGAGCTTGGCTTTGCGGGCTTGCCATCCGGCGCCGCCGAGACGGTCCAACTGAACCCCCGCCTCTTCCGAACCGTAGCGGCTGATCAGATCGATGTTTTCGACCGGCAGGAACAGTTTGTCTCCGCCGTCGTAAAGAAGCTGGAGGCAATCGTGGGGAGCACCTCCCGCCTCGATGGTCTCCAGTCCCTGGTAGCGGCCGATTCCATGGTCGACGTGAACGACGAGATCGCCCTCGTTGAGGGTCGACGTTTCCGAAATGAAATTCTCGGGCCGGATGCGCCGTTTTCCGGAAGGACGAGCCAACCTTTCGCCCAGGATGTCCGGCTCGGTGATGACGGAAAGCTCGGGGGTGGTGAATCCCCGTTCCAGACCGAGGACGGCCATGGCGATGTTTGCGCCGTCCAGGGCTTCGGCATCGGCGATCAAAACCGGCGTCGGTACCCCATGTTCGCGCAGAAGGCCGCCCAGGCGGTCCGCCGAACCAGGCGACATGGCCGAGATCAGGACCTTTCGGCCCTTACGCAGTTCACTGTCGATGTGGGTTCCCAAGGCATCGAACAGATTGACGTTTGGATCGATCCGGGCCTCGGCGAAATCGTGCCCGATGCGGCCTTCCGCATCGATCGCCGTTTTCCCGGGTTCGGCGAATGGCGAAAATTCGGCGTGTTGTCGGGTCTGGCAGTATCGGGTCCATTCGGATTCCCCGATGAACAGGCGTTCCGGGGGCACCGGATTATAGGGTGCCGACAGGGACAAGCCACGAGCCCCGGCGACTTCGACCCGAGCGGCATAGTATTCGGCGACCAAATCCAGGCGCGCTTTCGTCGCATCTTCGGTCTGGTGGTCGAGAAGTACGGCCGCGCCGGGAACGTAGTCGAAAAGATTTTCGAGTCGTTCGTGAAACAACGGCAGCCAATGCTCGAAGCCCATGTGGCGGCGGCCGGTCGAAACGGCCTCGTACAACGGATCCTCGGCGCTGACGGCGCCGAACAAGGCGCGATAGCCCGTTCGGAACCGGGCAATCGATTCGTCGTCGAGGCGGATCTCGCTGACGGGACGAAGGCGGACGACATCGTCCTTGTGCATGGTGCGCTGCGACGCGGCGTCGAAAGCCCGGATACCATCGAGCTCATCACCGAAGAAATCGAGCCGGAGCGGCAAATCCCGGCCGGGCGGATAGACGTCGACGATGCCGCCTCGGGCGGCATACTCACCCGGTTCCATCACCGTCTCCGCCCGGACATAACCGTTACGTTCCAATTCCCGCACGAGGTCGCCGGGGTCGAGTCGCGATCCAATTTTCAGATCCCGGGTCGCGCCTTCGAAAAAACGGCGCGGCGGAACCCGCTGCAGAATCGACGATACCGTGGCGATGACGATCCGGCCGCACGGTTCCGTGCCGGTGTCGGCCAGATTCGACAAGGTTTCGATCCGTCGGCTGACGATCGATCCGTTGGGAGACACGCGGTCGTAGGGCAGGCAGTCCCAGGCGGGAAAGGAATGCGGTGCGGCATCGGGTGCAAAAAAAGCAAGCGATTCCAGGGTTTGCGATAGGCGAACGTCGTCACGGGCGACGAATATGACATCGCGGCCCGAACGGGCCAGCCGCGCCAACAGAATCGCATCGAATCCCGGCGGTGCGCCGGCAATGCGTTTTGGGTTTCCGGAAAAAATATCTTTATCGAAGTTTTTCAATGGTATGGTTTCGTTTGTTGAAGTCGATGACGAGTTTCAGGATCCCGGAAGGAATGTGGGCCGGAGCCTCTTCCCGCTCGAGGATCCATTTCAGGAGGTCGGCGTCGTCCGCGTCGAGCAGGACTTCAAACGCGTCGAGTTGCGATTCGTCGAGAGTTTCGACGGTCGCTACGGTGAAGTCGCCCAAGAGGATATCGGTTTCGCGCATTCCCATGTGCCGGCTGCGGAACAAAATCCGCTTGCGGCGGGGATCGAGTGAGTCATCCATGCTGGTCTCCGGGTCGGTGCCTAGGATATAGAGTCTTCGGAATGATGTGTCATCAATCGCGAACCGTCGTCGATGCGCCCTGAGCTTCTTTATCCGCTGTTCGTGCCGGTTTCCGGTCTCCAAGGGGTGGGAGCCCGGATCGCGGGGTTGATCGGAAAACTTGCCGGTTCACGCGTCGTCGATCTGATCTGGCATTTCCCGACCGGTCGGATCGACCGACGGTACAGCCCGAAGGTCGCTGAAACCGAAGCGGGTCGGATCGCGACATTGACGGTCCGCGTGGACGTGCACATGCCGCCGTCGCGGCCTCGCCTTCCCTACAAGGTCATCTGTTCCGATGATACGGGGCATATCGTCTTGGTGTTTTTCAACGCGCGATCGGATTATCTGACGAAGATCCTGCCGACCGGAGAGACTCGTATCGTCAGTGGCCGGATCGACGGTTTCAACGACGAAATTCAAATGGTGCATCCCGACCACGTGGTGCCGCCCGAGGAGGCCGACAACGTACGCGGAGTCGAGCCCGTGTATCCGCTCACGGCCGGCTTGACGCCGCGAGTCCTGGCCAAGGCGGTGCGCGGAGCCGTTAACCGCGCCCCCGATCTGCCGGAATGGATCGACCCGTCGCTTGTGGCCAAACGGGGATGGCCCGCCTGGAAAGCCGCGCTCGAGACGCTGCATGAGCCAATGGAAGAAGACGATATATCGCCCATGGCGCCGGCGCGGATGCGTCTTGCCTATGACGAGTTGCTCGCCAACCAGTTGGCCATGATCCTGGTCCGTACGCGCATGAGAACGGTCGGCGGCCGCTCCCTGCGCGGCGATGGCCATCTGCGCCGGCGGGTTCTTGATGCCCTGCCCTTCGATCTTACACTGTCGCAA
Organism: Rhodospirillales bacterium; assembly: GCA_963675465.2. Taxonomy (GTDB): domain Bacteria; phylum Pseudomonadota; class Alphaproteobacteria; order Rhodospirillales; family Shumkoniaceae; genus JAHDSF01. The sequence goes on along the minus strand of CAXXVY010000016.1, from coordinate 156,601 downwards.
CAGCGTGTCCTGGACGAGATCAAGGCCGACATGGCGAACGATACGCGCATGCTTCGGCTGCTTCAGGGCGACGTCGGCAGCGGAAAGACCATCGTTGCGGTTCTTTCCATGCTGGCCGCCGTCGAGACCGGTGCTCAGGCCGCGTTGATGGCTCCGACCGAGATCCTCGCACGCCAGCACTACGGGACCGTTTCCAAATTGGCCGAAACCGCCGGCGTTCGCGTGGTCCTCTTGACCGGTCGCGAAAAAGGCAAGGCACGCGCCCGCATACTCGAAGACATCGCCTCCGGGGAGACGGCGATCGTGGTTGGAACTCATTCCCTGTTTCAGGAAGACGTGGATTTCGCCAATCTCGCGTTCGCGGTCATCGACGAGCAGCACCGTTTCGGCGTCCATCAGCGTCTCGCGCTGGCGAAAAAAGGCCAAGCGGTCGACATCCTGGTAATGACGGCGACGCCGATCCCGCGAACTCTGGTTTTGACCCGTTACGGGGATATGGAAAGCTCCAATATCACGGAAAAACCGGCCGGCCGAAAACCGGTGGACACGCGTGTGTTGCCGATCGATCGCATCGGTGATGTCGTCGAAGCGGTTTCGCGCGCCCTGACGGATGGCGCCAAGATCTACTGGGTCTGCCCCCTGGTCGAAGAAAGCGATACCTCCGATCTGGCGGCGGCCGAGGAGCGGCATGCCGACTTATCGGGCCGATTCGGGCCGCGGGTCGGTTTGGTTCACGGCCGGATGAAAGGGGCGGACAAGGACGCCGTCATGGAGGCCTTCGCTTCCGGCGATACCGATATCCTGGTCGCGACCACGGTCATCGAGGTCGGCGTCGACGTGCCTGCGGCCACCGTGATGGTGATCGAACACGCCGAGCGCTTCGGTTTGGCACAGTTGCACCAGCTACGCGGGAGAATTGGCCGGGGCGAAAAGCCGTCGACATGCCTGCTTCTGTACGCGCCTCCGCTCTCCGAAGCCGCCCGGTCCCGGCTTTCCATCATGCGCGAAACCGAGGATGGATTCCGGATCGCGGAGGAGGATCTCAAGGTTCGCGGCGGTGGAGAGATCTTGGGAACACGGCAGAGCGGAATGCCTGAGTTCCGTGTCGCCGACCTTGCGGTCCACGGCGAGCTTTTGGCCATAGCCCGGGACGATGCGCGGCTAGCCTTGGATCGCGATCCGACGCTGAAGACACCGCGCGGCGAGGCGCTGCGCGTCCTGCTTTACCTTTTCGATCGGGATTCAGCTGTCGGGCTTGTTCGATCGGGGTAACGACGTTCCCCAACCCGGCGCGACGCCCTGCTTCGAGGCGAGAACCGGCGCGCGATCCTTTTCCCGGAGAACGTCGACCTCTTCGTAGGTCGCTGCGGCGACCTTGGGAATCTTCTGCTCTTCTTCCGGCCGTCGATCCAGAGGGGTCACTAAACCGCCGGAGATCACCATCTTGATCGCTTCCTCCACCGTCATCGACAGACGGACCATATCCTTGCGGGGGACGAACAGCAAAAAGCCCGATGTCGGATTGGGTGTCGTAGGCAGAAACACATTGATGATTTCCTCCGCGGTGAGGTTCTGGATCTCCCCTTCCGTCCTGCCCGTGAGAAAACCGATGGCCCAGATTCCTCGGCGCGGGTATTCGACCAGCACCGCCTCGCGGAAGGCATTCGACTGCTGCGAAAGCACCGTTTCGAGGATCTGTTTGACAGTCTTGTAGACGGTCCGGATGATCGGCACCTTGTCGAGGAGGCTCTCCCCGATCTTCTGCATGGTTCGGCCCATGAAACTTGCGGTCAAAGCGCCGATCAGAGTCAGCATCAGGAAGGCGATTAGAACACCCAGCCCCGGCGTGGCGAAGGGAAGATAGGACTCCGGATTGTATTTCGTTGGAATCAGCGGCTTGATGCTGCCATCGACGAAGGAGATGAATTCCCAGGTCAAGGCGAAGGTGATCGAGATCGGCGCCGTGACCAGGACACCGGCCAGAAAGTAGGTTCGGATACGCTTGCCGAAGCTCACGCGTTGCGGTTTTTGGTGCGTATCGGAATCGCTTGCCGTTTTTCGTCGTTGCCGGGAGTCTTTGGCGTTCATTCTATGGGTCTCGTTAGGTTGCACGGGGGAAATGGGTCCCCCCGATTTCTTGTTGAATTCTTAGCATAAGTCGCGAAGGCCGGATAGACGATGGCGAACCCCAAAGAATCGCAATCGGATGCGAAAGAGGCCATCCATCAGGTCGCTTGTCTGATTTTTGCATTTCTAATATTATAAACCCATAACGTAAGAGTCGGGAGGCTGTTGCACGTATGGGCCGGTAGCCGATTCCGCGTTCCATAAGTGACGTAAAAAACCAAGGGCCGCCTCTAAATTCCGTTCGCCATAATCGGCTACTGCGCGCATGACCGGAAAAAAGGTGTGGGATTAGGGAGAAGCGAATGAAACCGATTTCCGACCGATGGGGGCCATCGATACGTCGGAGCATCGCGATCACGGTCCTTGCGATCGGGACAGCGTGTTCGGCTCAGGTCTCTTCGGCTCAACCGGCGACGAATTTCGAAGGACAGGGGCGCCCTTCGGCGGCCACTGCGGACCATCTCAAATTCGAACAACTCAAAGGACCCTTCTCTACCGGTCCCGAAGTCACCAAGACCTGCCTTCAGTGCCATACCGAGGCCGCGCGGCAGATCCACAAGACAACACATTGGACGTGGGCCTTCAAACACCCGGTAACCGGCCAGGAACTTGGCAAGAAGAACGTCATCAACAACTTCTGCGTCGCGACCGCCACCAATTGGCCGCGCTGTACCAGTTGCCACGTCGGATACGGGTGGAAGGACGACAACTTCGATTTTGCATCCGAAGAGAACGTCGATTGTCTGATCTGCCACGCCGATCCGAAACTTTACAAAAAGTATCCGGCCGGGGCCGGGCATCCCGCGTACAAGGACGCGCTCTTCCCGCCCGACAAGGGTCCTGCGAAATTCGAGGCGGTGGATTTGGCGGCGGCGGCGCAGAGCGTGGGCAAGCCTACCCGGGAAAACTGCGGCGTCTGCCATTTCTACGGCGGTGGCGGTGACGGCGTGAAGCACGGCGATCTCGATTCTTCCATGAAGAATCCGGGGCATGACCTCGACGTCCACATGGACGCGGGGGGGCTGAACTTCAGTTGCCAAACCTGCCACTCCGCCGGCGGCCACAACGTCACCGGCAGCCGTTACGTTACCAAGGCTGTCGACCGGATCGGCATCGACGTCCCCGGCCACACGGACGATACGCGCGCGACCTGCGAATCCTGCCACGGCCTGAAACCGCATCCCGCCGATAATCATCCGAAATTGAACGACCACACCGATCGCGTCGCCTGCACGACCTGCCATGTGGGGAGCTTCGCGCGGGGCGGACGCAAGACCAAGACGTGGTGGGATTGGTCGACGGCCGGGAAAACGAAGGACGGCAAACCCTTTGTTGAGGAAGGTGCCGACGGATATCCCACATACGATTCCATGAAGGGCGACTTTGTCTGGAAAGCCAACGTGGTTCCTGAATACTACTGGTACAACGGCCGGATCGAATACACCCTGCTGGGCCAGAAGATCGACGACACGGGAGCCGTGAACATCAACACGATCGACGGACGCTGGGACGATCCGGATTCGCGGATTTGGCCGTTCAAGGTTATGCGCGGCAAGCAGCCGATCGACAAGGAAAACAAAATCCTGGCAATTCCGCACCTGTTCGGAAAAGACGAAAACGCCTTTTGGGGCGCCGGGAAGTTCGATTGGGCGAAAGCGATTTCCGCCGGCATGCAGGCCCGGAACGTCGGCTACAGCGGCACGTACGATTTCGTCGAGACCCGTTACTATTGGCCGGTCCTGCACATGGTCGGACCGAAAAATCAAGCCGTGCAGTGCAATGAGTGTCACGTTAGGGAAGGCCGGCTGGCGTCATTGACCGGATTTTACATGCCGGGTCGCGATGCCATCGGCTGGTTGACGTGGTCGGGTTGGGCAGCGGCACTTCTGTCACTTGTCGGCGTGGTCCTCCACGCATTGATGCGTGCGTTCTTCGCCATCCGAGAAAGGAGCTCCCATTCATGAAAAAGGAACTCGTCTTCACGCGTTTCGAACGGTTCTGGCACTGGAGCCAAGCCGCGATGATCATCGTACTGATGATCACCGGGTTCGAAGTGAACGGCGCCTATACACTTCTCGGATACGAGGAAGCGGCCGGTTGGCACCGGACGATTGCCTGGTTCCTGATCGGCGTGTGGGTGTTCGCCATTTTCTGGCATATCGTGACCGGGGAATGGCGTCAGTACGTGCCGACCACGACCAAGATGTTCGCAGTCATGCGCTATTACACCTACGGCATATTCGACAGCAGCGTCCCCCACCCGTTCAAGAAATCGCGGCTTGCCAAGCATAATCCCCTGCAGCGCATGGCCTATCTGACGTTCAACGTGGCGATCTCGCCGGTGATCTGGGTGACCGGGCTGATGTACATGTTCTACAACGACTGGGCGGCTATGGGATTGACGGGACTGAGCCTTTCCGTCGTTGCCGGAATCCATACCGCGGCCGCCTTCGCCATGTTGTGTTTCTTCATCATGCATGTGTACATGGCGACGACCGGCAAGTCGGTCTTCGACTACATCCTTGCCATGATCACGGGATACGAGGAAATCGAGGACGACGCGGAAACCGAAACCGTCTAGCACGTCCGCGAAACCGGTTCGGTGATCCGAGAGCTTGGAGCGCCCTGCATTCCGTCTGCTGCGGATGGGGCGCTCGATTTTTCGGATCGGTCAATTTTGCGGTATTCCACCGGAGTCCGGATTGATCAGGCGGACGCTAAAAATCACGTCAACGGCCAGCTTCTTTGAGTGAAATGGCCGGGATATCGACCTGCGTCCTTTCGGACGCAGGATCGTTGATCTATTTTGTTGAAATTGACCTAGCTGCGGGAGACGGCGGTGCGGACGTGGATCGTTCAGTACGTCTACAATTCAGTTGATAACACGCCGCGTGTCGGTCTGAAGCGGATCACGGCCGATTCCGAGGCTCAGGCACGCCAGCTTGCCGTCGAATTCGCGCCGTCCCAGGAATTCGTCATGACCCTTCATCCCGAATCGGATGAGCAGGTGTTGGGATCCGTGAAACGCAGCGCCCTATGGCTTTCCGGCAAGGGCACGCGGAGGGTCGAGGAAGACGGCGAGCCGTGAGCGGCTCCATCTTTATCGGTTGCTTCGATGGGATCGCGGTTCGACCTAGCACTACTTTGGCACTTTAGGTCTGGCGGATGCTGAGATGGGCATTCTGCAGTGTGGGTATCGCGGGGGCGGCGGCCGTGCGAAGAGATCGAGAATGGCTTGCCTGATGGCAGGCATGCTGGGGGTGGGGTCCTCCGACTCTTTTTTTTCCGTCCCGCTGTTTTGATGCGGCGGGATTGGAGGAAGGCATAACCGATCATCGTCATCTTCGGCGAGCGTTTCACAAAAGCCATGGCCGGATGATGAGCAACCGCCCGCCCTACACGGAATTCCTGATAGTCCCCGGATTTTGTCGCGCAGGACGCCTTCGCGTTCGGCCTTGGCCAAGGAGGCGATCAGATCACTCATGGCAACGCCTTCTCGCGCCGCCAGTGAATCAACCGATTCGATCTACCGCAACCGTTTAGTGGTATTGAACCTAACCTGGAAGACCATCTACTTTCGGGATATTTTCCAAACGCGCGTCCCATTCCGCTCGGCTTGCAAAGCAGATATGTGCACTTGGTCGGATGTCGATCGCGCTATCAATACTCCCAGCAGGTACAACCACCAAAGCACCCTCCAATTGAACACTCGGAAGAGCAGACCCGCATTTAATGCAAAAGCTTTTTTCGTGTCGGGTCTCCGGAACCCGGTAGGTCTGGATGCTATCAAGACCAGAAACCCAATTTACCGTCGCTGTCGATGAAAATAAATTGGCCGCATGTGCAGACCCCGTGTCCTTTCGACAGCGCTTGCAGTGACAAAGAAAGAAGTTCTCAAACTCACCTGAGATTTGAAATTTAACGGTACCACACAAACAGGAGCCAGCTGTGGTTGGGGCCATAATGATATACTCATATTCGTTTGACGCGGAATCGCAGTAGTGGTTGCAGCCTGCCAGATTAATGGGTCCTGAGCCTAGCTTCGCTTTGCTTTCGCCAATGACCGGATGTTTTTGGTGAAAATGGTCAAGAGGCCGCGGATGAAGGGATCCGTTTTTTCCAGTTTTTGCTGGAACATCGTGCGCGTGATGATGATCAGGGTCGTTCCCTTGGCCGCGCGCGCGGAAGCCATGCGGGGTTCGTCGTCGATCAGCGCCATTTCGCCGAAAATTCCGCCTTCGACGACGGTGCCCAGGACGGTCTCCCGACCATCGATGATCTTGATGATCTCGACCATGCCCTGCTGTACCACGTACGCGAGATGACCTTCGTCGCCGTCCTTGAAAATCAGCGTTCCCGCCGGATAGGACTTGCGTTCGAGAACCTGGACTTTGCCCGCCATAATCCCTTAAACCCTCTATCGCGCGTTGCCGCGACGTTTCCGTCTGAGCCGATTTCGGAAACGCCGCGTTTCCGCCAACAGTACAACGCTCACTTCGATATGTCAGGATCTATGTGATGCCTCGTCTGTATCCGGACCGACCCGTTGTCGGCGTTGGCGCCGTTGTCTGGCACCTAGGGCGCGTCCTGCTGGTCCGACGCGGCAATCCGCCCCGCGCGGGATCGTGGAGCCTGCCGGGCGGCGGCCAGGAACTGGGCGAAACGGTATTCGAGGCGGCGCGTCGCGAGGTTCGCGAGGAAACCGGGTTGGAAATCGAAATTCTAGGCGTGATCGACGTCGTGGATTCGATCCAGTACGACGAAAATGGAAAAATCGCCTATCATTACACTCTGATTGACGTCGCGGCGCGTCGAACCGAAGGCGAAGCGCGAGCCGGCGACGATGCCGCCGACGTGGCATGGGCGGACCCCGATGCCCTCGAATCCTACGACCTCTGGGCGGAAACCCGACGGATCATTCGGGAATCGATGGCTTTGGTCGACGGATCTCAGCGCTCGCGGAAGCCCTGATTGATCGAAGCATAGACCGGCTTGAGCAGGTATTGGAGCAGCGTTTTCTTTCCGGTGCTGATATCGGCCTGAACGGTCATGCCGGGCAGGATCCGGTTTCGTTCGGGATCGTGGCCGACATAGTTCTGATCGACCGCGACTATTCCCCGGAAATAGGGATTGCCGACTTCGTCAAGATAGGTCGATGCCGAGAGATCCTTCAGTTCCCCCGTGATGCCGCCGTAGCGGGCGAAATCATAGGTCGTGACCTTGACCGTCACCGGATGGCCGACCTGGACGTGGCCGATGTCCCGGGTCGAAATGCGTGCCTCGACAATCAGTTCCTCGTCCATCGGCACGATTTCCATGATGACGATACCGGGAACGATGACACCGCCGATGGTGGTTGCGTTCAGTCCCTTGACGATGCCGCGGACCGGCGCCTTGATTTCGAGGCGGTTCACGCGGTCGTCGAGATTGCGGACCGATTCACGAAGCTGGGCGATTTCCACGGTGACTTGGCCCCGCTCGTTCAGCGCGGTTTCCTTGACTTCGCTGGAAAGCTGGGCCAACCGGCTCCGAGCTTCGGAAAGCGCTGCCGCGGTCGAGCGCCGTTCGCCGAGAAGCCGCGCGTAGTCTCCCCGTGCGCGGTTGACTTCGCGCTGAACGTCTAGAAAGGCCAATTTCGATGCCAGACCCTTTTCAAACAAGGTCTGGCGCATCTTCAGTTCCTCGCCGAGCAGAGAAACCTGGGTGCGCAGCATTTCTTCCTGTTCGGTGAAGAGTTCGAGTTCCGCGCTGCGCTGGGCGGCCTGTTGTTCCAGAACCTGACGGCGGCTGTCCGCCGCCAGAAGCTGGGTCTCAAAAATCGACATCTGGTCGGCGACGAGTTGGGGAAAATCGCTTTTCGCGAAAGTAAAATCGGGCTCGCGGCCTTCGGCGACGGCTGCCAACCGTTCGGCCTTGAGAAGCAGCCCCGTAAGGTGTGCATGAGTTTCGGAACGCTCGCCTTCCGCAGCCGCCGGGTTGAGGCGCATCAGGACCTGTCCCTTGTCGACGATGTCGCCGTTTCGGACCAGGATTTCCGAAACGATGCCGCCTTCGAGATGTTGAAGCCGTTGAATGTGTCCCGTTGGGACCACTTCGCCGGTCGCCACCGCGACTTCGTCGACCTCGGTAAATCCCGCCCACACGATGAAGGCACCGACGGCCGCGCAGATCATCAGTATGGCCAAGCGGATCAGGACCGGGCTGCCTCCTTCCTCCAGGACGACGGATTGCGACAGGAACCGCGCCTGCCGGCTGCCGCGGCGAACGCGAGGAAGGGACGGCGCCGTTTCGGGCCGTGTCGTCAGGCTCCGGCTCATAGGAAATCCTTGGGCAACTGGGTCAGGACGTCTTCCGCCGGTCCGAACGCGCGCAAGTGCCCGGAATCGAGCCAAGCGATCTTGTCGGCCAGGCGCAAATGGCTGGGTCGATGGGTGACGATCATTATGGTCGTGTGGCTCCGCATTTCCTGCACGGCGCGCATGAAGGCTTGGTCACCCGCGAAATCGAGCCCGCTTCCGGGTTCGTCGAAGAGCATGACCGGAGACCGTTTGAGATAGCCGCGCGCGAGGTTTAATCCCTGTTTGAGGCTGGCCGGAAGTCGGGCCGCGCCGGAATCGCCGAGCCGCGCGTCGAATCCGGTACGCTTCCAGCGTCCGTCGCCCGACTCAAGCCGGAGGATGTCGTTCAGGATGTTGGCTTTTTCGGCCGCCCAGAACAGGTCGTCATCCGATGCGACGGGATTGGCCAAGCGCAGGTTCTGGGCGACGGTGCCGTAGAACAATTCGACGGTTTGCGGAACGTAGGCGATGGAATAGCGATGCTCGATCGGTTCGAGCTGGCGGATATCCATGTCGTCGATCCGAATGTTGCCGGCTTGCGGCACATAGATGCCCATCAACAGCTTGAGGATCGTCGACTTGCCGGATCCGTTGGCACCGATCAGCGCCAGAACCTCGCCGGGCATGAGATCGAAACTGACACCGACCAAGGCCGGATCGGCGTCGGGACTGTAGCGGATCGAAACCCGTGAAAAAGTCACCCTGCCGGTGACTCGCTTGACCGAATTGACGATTTCCTCGGGGTTCCGCTCGGCCTTGAGATTCATCAGTTGATTGATCTGCGTGACGCTGGTGCGGATCTGGCTGAGACGGGTGAACGATATGAAGCCCATCTGAAGCGGCGACAGGACCCGCCAAACAAGAATCATGCACGCGACCAGGGCGCCGACGGTCATATCGCCCGAAAGTACCCGGACTACGCCGAAGGCGACCGTCGCCACGCCCGATCCGATCATCAGCATCTGTGAAAGGGCATTGACGATGGAGGACACTTGGCTGGTGCGAAATCCCGATAGCGAGGCCTTGGCTGACAGTTCGCGGTAGCGATCAAGCCAAATCCGTTCCGAGCCGGTGTATTTCACCGCGCGCATGCCGAATAGGGTTTCGACCAGGAATTCCTGTCGGCGCGATCCGGCCCGGGCAGCCTGGGCCACCGAGTGTTGGACGAACGGCGCCATAATGGCGCCCAGAACGGCGAACAGGGCGATCATGACGAGGGGAACGATCGCGACCGGGCCACCCAATACCGCGATGACGGCAACGAACAGAAGAACGAACGGCAATTCCAGAAAAACGATTGCCATGGGGCCGGTGAAGAATTCCCGAACCGATTCGAAATCCTTCATTCGGGCTACCTGGGCGCCGATCGTTGAGCGTTCCGTGAACGACGGCGGCAGGTGCAGAATCTTCTGGAACACGGCGTTGCCGACGATATTGTCCAACCGCGCGCCCACATAGGCCAGAATCCGGGCGCGGAGAAAACGGATCATGGCGTCGAAGCCGATGGCGATACCGACACCGATCGCCAGATAGTTCAAGGTCGCCATCGAGCCCGTCGCGATAACCTTGTCGTAAACAGCCATCACGAAGAGCGGCGTCGCCAAGGCCAGAAGATTGAGAAACAGCGTCAGTCCGAGAAGCTGGTAAGTCAATCCGCGAAAGCGTCCGACGATGGACTTGAACCAGCCCTCGCGGGCGTGCTGGGCCCTCTGATCTTCCCTTTCGACAGCGATGCAGAAAAGCGACTGCCCCTTGATCTTGCGGATGGGGATTTCGGAATAGATCCCGCGTTCGCCATCGAAGATGCGCAAAGTCTTCGGGTTTTGGCCGATCAGTACGATGCTGGCGCCGTCGTCCGGCATGAAAAGGCAAGGCATGAGCCGCGGATCGACGGAATCGAGTGTCGCCGGAACGATCCGGGTTTCGTAATCGAGGTGGGCCAGAACGTTACGGAAACCCGTCAGATCGAGGGAATCCGAAAAATGTGGAATGGATTCCGCGATGTGGCGCGGGTCCCCTTGCCATCCCAGGGACCGCAGAAGCGGTATCAGGCAGTTCGAAAGGTCGGTTTCGATCGACAGACTGGCCAACGCGCCACCGTCTGGGCCGATGATCCGGGCCTGCTGCACGGGGAGCGTACCGTCCTGGGCCTCTAGGCGCGCGGGAAACGGGCTCATTGGGCGGCGTCCATCGTTTTGGCGTCACGCTGAGCCGACGAGGGTTTGAATCCCGGCAAGGTACTGCCTGGCGCCCTTTCCACCAACGTGCCCTCGGAAATGTCGTAGATCCGGTCCGCGATCCGCAACGTCGACGGACGGTGGCTGACGATGACCAAGGTGACGTGACCCTTGAGGTTTTCGAGAACGGAACGGATGTTGGCGTCCCCTGCCCCGTCCATCGACGTATTCGCCTCGTCGAACAGGATGATCCGCGGCTTATCCACCAGCGCTCTTGCGACTGCGATCCTTTGCCGGATGCCACGGGGCAGCGATTCCGTCGCGCCGTCTCCAACCCGGGTGTCGTACCCTTTGGCCATGTGTGCAACGACGGCATCGAGTCCGAGATATCGCGCGATTTCGAGCGCTTCCTGGGCCCGGTCGGATCGGAACATGGTGATATTGTCGAGGATCGAGCCGTTGAACAGGGTGCCGTACTGCGGAAGGTAGGCAACCTGCGTCCGTACGCTGACCGGTTCGTATTCCGCCAGATTGTGGCCATCAAGGAACACCGCGCCGCGCGTCGGCTGCAGCGCGCTCATCATCAGATACAGAAGCGACGTCTTGCCGCTGGCATTGGGGCCGCTGATGCCGATGGCCTCGCCGGGGGCGACGTGCAAATTGACCTCGCGAAAGATTTCCGGATATTCGCCGCCGTGGCCGAAGGCGACGGCTTGCAGATCGATTTCTCCGCGCACGGGGGGTAATTGCGGCAACCCCATCGGCGCCTCGGCGCGAAGATCGAAAATTTTGCCGACCTTTTCCCTGGCGAGCGCGATCGTTTGAAAACGCGCCCAGATCCCGACGGCCCGCTGCAACGGCTGCATGGCCCGCCCCGCGAGCATCGTGCATGCGGCGAGCCCGCCGACGGTCAGGTTGCCGTCGATTACCAGCGTGGACCCAAAGCCCACGACGGTGAACAGGGTCAATTGCGAAAAGACCGCGCCGACGCTCATGGCGTGAGAGCTGTTCATCGCGACGCCGAAATTGGCCTCCGCGCAGCCTTCCTGAAGGCGTTCGTAACGCCGGAGCATCTGGTTTTCGATGGCCAAGCCCTTGACCGTATGAATGCCTCCGAGAACCTCGATGATGAAGTTGAATCGGCGGTCATCGGCGACCATGCGTTTGGTGAGCACACCGCGCAGGCGTCGGCCGACGATCCAGGCGCTGATTCCGAACAAGATACCGAGCGTGATCGGAACGAGCACGAGCAGGCCCGCGAGATAGGCTATGACGCCGAGGAACAGGCATGCGAAAGGAAGATCCCAGAGCGTCATGTAAGCTTGCCCGGCGTAGTAGTCCTTGAGCACGCGCAGAGAATTCAGGCGTTCCAGGTGGACGCCGGAGCCTTCCTGTTCGAACGCGGTGATTCCGGATCGCATCAGACGGTCGAGTGCACGGCATCCGACCATGTGTTCGAACCGTGCCCCCATCCAGCCGCTGGCGAAAGACCGGGCGATGCGCAGGACGACCTCGAGCATCAGGGCCACGCCAACCCCGAGAACGAGCAGGACAAGCGTGTTTTCGGCATTGTTGGGAAGGATGCGGTCGTAGACCTGCAACAAGGTCAATGGCATCGCGAGAGACAGAATGTTGATGAATACCGACGCGAGCACGAGATCCACCATCCCGCCGTGCAGGTACGAAGGCGCTCTGGCGCCTTTTATGTCCCCCCCAAGTCTACTCACGCTTCCGTCCGGCATGTTCGTTTGGGTACGCCCCACCCTTTTTCGATTCGGACTGCCCCGGCACCGAGTTATCGGCGGATATTCTGATTTTTACAAGGCGTCCCGTTAAGGAACCGTTCACGGGACATGGTCGCGCCCTTACGGGGTTCCTCCCCTAAATCGGATCCTAAAGCTTTTTGCGCACCTCGTGGAGCTTGAGCGACTGCAAGATCTTGTTCGCAATCGGCTGATACGTTTCGAAGACGTTCGCGGGCGATCGAAAGGCCCAGACATGAACGAGCCCCGACGTGTCCGGGCCGTGGGGAACGACCACGGTCCATTGTTGGAACGTGGTTCCGCCCTCGTTGTAGGAGGCCAGGAGTTGTCGGCCGACCAGTTGCGCGTCCGCCACGCCGTATCGATAGGTTCCCTCTCCCGCCAATCGCGCGCCGGAGATGTTTCGGAACTGAATCTTCAGGTCTTCGACGACATCCGAAAGAACGCCAGATCCCGTATTGGATTGGCGCGGCTCCACATTCTGGATCGCGATCGTGACGTCGTATGCCGGCGTCTTTTCGGGGCCGCCGATGACGATCGCGCTATCCGAAATCCGGGTTACCGTCCAATCCGGAGGATAGGCGATCAGATATCCGAGCGAAGTATCCGAAAGCCTTGGCCATTGCGGCGCGGCGGAAACGGTATCCGCACTCGCCTCGCGGGCGGGCGGCTGCGATACCCGATCGGCATCCGAAGGCTTGAAGTTTTCGAGAATCCAGTCGAATTCGTGGACCAACTCGTCGAAGCGTTGGGGCGGAGCGAAAAACATGAAGACGGTGTCGTTCTGAGTGCCTTGCACCAGGACGCATCGCACGCGGGTCCGCGCGCCTTCGTATTTGGAATCCAGAGCGTCCAGGCCCCCGACGCGCGTCTCCTGGGTGCCGAATTTGCGCGTCCAGGTTTTTTCAGGCCCGAGATACAGGGCTTCCAGGCGCGCCAGCATCGCCCACAACGTGTCGTTCTTGTTGTGCCGGGCGCTTTGAACCGTAACTCGGTAGCCCTTTCTGGATTGCACGACGATGTCGTGTTTCTCGCCTTTCTGGGCGTCGGCACCCGGGGGAATGACCAGCGTATAGCCCTTTTCCGGATTGGTGTAGAGCAGCGGCGCTTCCGGCGAAGCCGGTTTCTGTACTTCTTGTGACCACGAAGGTTGGATTCCCGCGACCAATAAGGCCAACGCAAGGATCTTTCCGAGCGACCGCATGCCGCGCTCTCCGAATGTTCAGAACCAAAGGATCGGGATTTCCCTTCCGGGCAATCCGCTCGACATCAAATATGCCTTCATTTCGTTAACGAATTGACGATATGTTTCCGAACTACCTCACTTTGGCGCGCGGAGAACCATCATGGCGAACAATACGGCGCTCATATCGGTCATGTGTCCGGATCGCGTGGGGCTCGTCGCCGATATCGCGGGATGCCTTTTCGATCTGGGCGGCAATCTGAATGATACGACATTTGCCGTATTGGGTGGCGGCGCGGAATTCACCAGCGTCTGCGAATTGCCCGCGGACGTATCGTTCGCGGAAGTGGAGCGCAGCCTCCGCAATATCGCGACGCTCGCCGACGCCGAGGTTTCCGTCACCCTCTTCGGATTGGCCCCTCTCCACGACGAGACGGCGCGCATCACCCATCATTTGACCCTTCGGGGCGGGAATCGACCCGGCTTGATCGCCCGACTGAGCGAGGTCTTCGTTCAGTTTCGGGCGAATGTCGTCCGGTTGGCGGCCGAGCGCGTTCCCGGCATGGGAACCGACGAATATGCAATTGAGATCGCGGTTCGGATTCCGGACGAAAGCGCACCGGCCTGTCTGGCGACCATCGGCAATACGGCGGGAGAATTGGGGCTAAGTTTCGGATACCGAACGCATTGAAGAGGTTTCCACCGAACGGATATTGACGGCGAAATGGTCCTGAAGAAAGCGGGTCGCATCCGCCGGGGGGAGTGGGCGGCTGAAATAAAAACCCTGGATTTCGTCGCATTTATAAGTCATTAGGGCATCGTATTGATCTTTTGTCTCAACGCCCTCCGCGATAATTCGGCGGTTGAGAGCGTGGCCCATGCTGATGATCGTACTGACGATTTCCCGATCGTCCTGGTCGGTCGCGATATCCAATACGAAGGACTTGTCGATCTTGATGGCATCGATGGGAAACCGCTTGAGATAGCTCAACGACGAATACCCGGTTCCGAAATCGTCCATCGAGATATGAACGCCCATTTCATGGATGGCGTTAAGCGTGTCGATTCCGTTCGGGACGTCGGACATCAGCATGCTCTCGGTGATCTCGACTTCGATCCCGTCCGATGGCATTCCCGATTCCGAAAGGATGCTTTCGAGTACGGCGGCGAAGTTCCGCTCCCGCAACTGCCGCGGCGACAGGTTGACGGCCACGGGCACCGACGGAATGCCGAGTTCGCTCCAACTTACGTACTGGCGGCACGCTTCGCGCAATGCCCATTCCCCGACTTCGACGATCATGCCGGTTTCTTCGAGCACGGGAATAAACCGGGCGGGTGAAACAGGGCCCAGTTCCTGACTGGTCCACCGCATCAACGCCTCGGCGCCGGTGACCCGGCCGGTTTCGAGATTCAGTTTGGGCTGGTAGTGCAGTTCGAACTCACCTCGGACCTGAGCCCTCTTCAGGCCGGTCTTCAACTGGAGCCGCTCGTGAACTTCGGTATTCAGCTCCGCCGTATAGAACTGATAGTTGGCTTTGCCCTGCTCTTTCGCGCGGTACATCGCGGCATCCGCATTGCGGAAAAGATCGCCGACGGTCTCTCCGTCGTCGGGGTACACCGCGATACCGATGCTCCCGGAAATGTAGGATTCCTGATCTTTCAGCAGAAACGGCTTGGCCAAGGATTCCAAAATGCGTTCCGCAAGAATTGGCGCGTTTCGCGGTTGTTCGATCCCGATCATCAGAATCGAGAATTCGTCCCCTCCGATCCGTGCAACGGTATCGCCGGTTCGAACGCAGGAGGTCAGCCGCCGCGCCGCTTCCTGTAGCAACTGGTCGCCGACTTCATGGCCAAACGTGTCGTTGACGAGCTTAAATCCATCGAGATCGATGACGAACAGGGCAAGCTTGGATTTTTCGCGACCGGCGGACGATACCGCCATCTTGACGCGGTCGAGGAAAAGCGCGCGATTGGGAATGCCGGTCAGTTCGTCGTAATTGGCTTGATAGCGGAGCTTTTCCTCGTCGCGTTTTTTCTGCGTGATGTCGGAAACGACGGCCGAATATTCGACGACATGGCCGCTTTCGTCCCTGGTCGCGCAGAGCGATACGCGTTCGGCAAATTCCTTGCCGTCCTTGCGCTGGTTCCAGATTTCCGATTCCCAATAGCCGTTGGCGGCTATGCTTTTCCACATTCGGGAATAAAGATTTGCGTCGCGTTCCACGACGTCCATGAACAACGGCTTGCGGCCGATGATCTCGCCGGGTTCGTATCCGGTGATCCTCGTAAACGCGCGATTGACCGAAACGACCCGGAACTGTGAATCGGCGACGATCACGGCCTCGTCCATGTTTTCGAGTATCGATGCGCTCAGGTGCAGCGAACTGTCCGGTTTACGTTCTCTCTTTCTCTTCTCCGCCGCCGTTTGGGCGGGGCGAATGACGAGAGCGACGGCTCTTTTTTGGTGGCGGGTCAGTTCAGTTACGGTGAATTCGATGGGGACGCTCCGACCATCCGCCAACGTCGCCGTTGCCGCGTTGGCGACGCGAGTCAGGACGAATTTGCCGGCGGATTGGAAAAGGTCCTTCAGATCCGTGAGTTCCTGCCCGCAAAAACCAAGGAGTTGCGCAGTCGGACGATTCATCATGGTCGGGATCGGGCGCCCGAAGAACCTTTCCGCGGCGCGATTGCAATACTCCACGATCCCCGTTTCCACGACGACCAGCACAGGGTCGGGGACGGCGTCGATGATATCGCGCAACGCGAGTTCCCGCTGGTGCTGAATGCGGGCGTTCATGACACGTTCCGTCATGTCCCGTCCGTGGACCAGGATAAGGGGCGAAGACGATTCAAGGGGACGACAGCGGATTTCGACGTCCCTGTCCTTACCGTCCCGTCCCGCGAGCTTCAGGGGTAAAGCCTCGTCCTGTTCAGCGAGGTATCCCAGCAGATCGATCGAAACGTGGACGTAGTCGTCGTGGATGAAATCGATGAAGGATCGACCCAACGCCAAGTCAGCCGAGCCGAGGCCAAGCAAACGGGCGCCGCCGCTGTTCAAATAGCGAATGCGGCCTTCGTTGCAAAGGCACATCAAATCCTGCGATTCTTCGAGCAGGGACAACGCCCAAGTAGAAGGCGCATCCAGTTCGCTGATATTGAAACCCGGGACCATGGCGTCTGTGGCTCGCTCCCCCATGCAACGGCCGCTCGTTTGGATCGGGTGATGTACGCGGATCACACCCCAATGGTATTGCTCGGAAATGGCGAGGTTGTCGAGCGTTTTTGCATGCGCGTGCGGTGTCGCGGTTCGTTTTTGCATGCTGAACGTAGTGAAAAAACGTTTTTTGGGCCAACGCGAGATAAAGTGTGGCGATGTCGCCAATCTCGGGCTATGACTTCTCCAATCGTTTGCCATCGTCCGATGGCGAATTCCGGCGAAAGATGTCGAGGTAACGCGCCGAACCGCTTCGTTTCCGTTCGCCGACAGACGCGAATTGCGATCTCGATGCAGATCTATCTGCCAATAGCCGAAATATCGGTGAACGTCTTCGTCCTGGTGGGCATTGGAGGCGGCGTCGGCCTGCTGTCGGGTCTTTTCGGCGTCGGCGGCGGATTCCTGATGACGCCGTTGCTGATCTTTGTGGGTATCCCGCCAGCGGTCGCGGTCGCGACCGGAGCGAACCAGATCGTCGCATCCTCCGTATCCGGTGTCTTGGCGCACTGGCGGCGCGGCAACGTCGATCTCAAGATGGGCGGTGCTCTGCTTGCCGGAGGGGCTTTCGGCTCGACGCTTGGCGTTTGGCTTTTTTCGATCCTGAGGAACCTGGGGCAGATCGATCTGGTCATCAACATGACCTATGTCGTCTTCCTCGGCATCATCGGCGGATTGATGCTGATCGAAAGCGCGAACTCTATGCTGCGACGTCGGCGCTCGAAACCCAGGAAACGCCACGTTCATACCTGGATTCACGGCCTGCCGTTCAAGGTCAGATTTCGCCGTTCCTATTTGTATATCAGCATACTTCCGCCGATCGCCGTGGGATTCTTCGTGGGTGTTCTGGCAGCCATCATGGGGGTCGGCGGCGGCTTCATCATGGTTCCCGCCATGATCTATATTCTCGGAATGCCGACGGTCGTCGTCGTCGGAACCTCCCTGTTCCAGGTCATTTTCGTCATGGCCAACATCACCCTGCTTCAATCGGTGACCAATCAGACCGTGGATGTGGTCCTGGCGCTTCTTCTTCTGGTCAGCGGTGTCATCGGGGCGCAGTTCGGCGCCCGGCTTGGCGCCCGTCTTCGCGGCGAGCAGCTTCGGGGGTTGCTGGCGCTCCTGGTCCTCGTGGTATGCGGCAAGATCGCTATCGATTTGACCATCGCGCCTTCGGACCTGTTCTCGATCGCGACCCCTGCCCTCCACTGACGGACATGGCTCGGACTCAGGCGGTCTTCTTGACGTCGTAACAAAAGACGCCTTCCCGTTCCGTTGCCGAAACGAGTTCGACGCCCGCGATCCGGCAGAAGGCGGGCACGTCCTTTCGGGATCCCTGATCGGTGGCGAGCAGCGTCACGGTTTCGCCTGGTTCGGTCTGATCCAAGGCTTTTCGAAGCCGGAGAACCGGCATCGGACATTTCAGGCCTTTTGCGTCCACGATGCGTTCGGGCATCGGATTTCCTTCATTTAGAGATACAGGTTGATGTCTGAAGCCAGTGCGGTTTCGACATAGCTGGCGGCCCCGGCGATCTCGACACCGTCTATCATCTGCTCCGGCCCGATTTCGAACAGGTCCATCGTCATTTCGCATCCGACCATGTGGACGCCAAGTTCGATCGCGGTATTCCGCAGTTCGGAGATCGTGGGAATTTTCTTACGGGCGACAAGCCGTTTCATCATCGCCGCACAGCCGGCGTCCGCGCCGGGGAGAATCGCGGCCAAGTTCGGCAGTTCCAGGTGCATTCCCGCGAACGGCATTTGCATCGCCGGATTGCCGAGGGGGGAAATTTTTAAATGATCGATATCCTTTTTGAGGAGATGCAGTCCGTAGAAGGTAAAGAACATGGAAACGCCGAGGCCCATTCCCGCTGCCGTCGTGGCCAGGATAAACGGTGGATAGGCCCCGTCGAGTGTGCCCTTGGTGACGATCAGGGACATGCGTTTTCCGGATGGATCGGTCATAGGACGCACTCCCCAAAAGCAACACCGATTCGTGAGGGATGGCGCCATGCCCGGTTGTCGGTTCGGACCTTGACAAGTCGTTTTGGTGAAATTATGAAACCTCGACAGCAACCAATTGATAACATAATTACCCTATTGTTTCGGTGGCGGGGAGCGCCGGTATATTCCGGAACGTCGTCATTCGTGCGAGATGTCGTGATATTTTGACGTTGGCCCATCTCGTTCATGTAAAACGCAAACCGGGTCATGTAAACTTTCTCCTCGGAATGCCGCGCGACAAGGCCCAAAACCGATCATGCAGGTCTACCTTCCCATTGCCGAGATGTCCGTGAATGTCTTCATCATTCTCGGGATGGGTGCGGCAGTCGGGATGTTGTCGGGTCTCTTCGGTGTCGGCGGCGGTTTTCTCATGACACCCCTCTTGATGTTCATCGGCATTCCCCCGGCGGTGGCGGTCGCTACCGAAGCCAATCAAATCGTCGCCTCGTCTGTTTCCGGCGTGCTTGCGCATTGGCGGCGCGGCAACGTCGATATCAAGATGGGGTCTGCCCTGTTGTTCGGCGGCGTCATCGGATCGTCGGTCGGGGTCTGGATCTTCACGTTGCTGCGTAGTCTCGGACAGGTCGATCTGCTGATCAAGCTGTCCTATGTCCTTTTCCTGGGCGTCGTCGGTTCGCTGATGTTTTTGGAAAGCGTTCGCGCCATCCTGCGCCGTCGTCGTCAGGCACCGAGGAAGCAGCATACCCATATGTGGATCCACGGGTTACCGCTGAAGATGCGGTTCCGCCGGTCTCGGCTGTACATTAGCGTCCTGCCGCCGATCGCCGTCGGTTTCATCGTTGGCGTGCTCGCGGCCATCATGGGTGTCGGTGGCGGATTCGTCATGATTCCGGCCATGATCTATATTCTGGGTATGCCGACGGCGGTGGTGGTCGGAACTTCCCTGTTCCAGATCATTTTCGTGACGGCCAACGTCACGGTGCTCCAGGCCGTAACCAACCAGACGGTCGATATCGTCCTGGCCCTGTTGCTTCTGGCTGGGGGTGTTATCGGGGCTCAGGTCGGAGCGCGTCTCGGCGGCAAGTTGAACGGCGAACAACTGAGGATACTTCTTGCGCTCATGGTTCTCGGCGTGTGTCTGAAACTGTCACTGGAACTGGTGCTCGAACCGGAAGACATCTTCGTCCTTAGCGGCGCGGAGGGGCATTGATGACCGGTCGTTCGGTTTTACTCGCGCTTATCGCCATCACTTTCGCGGCCCAGTTTGGAAGTGCGCGCGCCCAGGAAAACGGCGGGGTCGTCGCCGATATCTCGCAGCACTTGGTAGCGATCAGCTCCGGATTTCGCGGAACCAATCTTCTGCTGTTCGGAGCCACCGACCCGGATACCGACGTCGTCGTCGTCGTCGAAGGTCCGACCGGACCGGCGTCGGTGCGACGGAAAGGGCGCGTTGCGGGCGTGTGGATGAATACCGACGAAGTCCTTTTCGAGGACATTCCCTCGTTCTACGCCGTTCTCTCGAACCGTCCGCTTTCCGAATTCACAACGCCAGCCTTGCGGCTGGTGCAGGAAATCGGATTCGACAGTCTCCCCCTGTATCCGAAACAGGAAGCCGTCCGCAAACGCGCGGACCTGCAGACATTTAGGGATGCCTTGATCCGGGCCAAAATGCGCCGCGGGTTGTACCAGTCCGAAGAAAATTCGGTGGAAATCATTCGTGAACGGCTGTTTAGGACCGATGTCCACGTTCCGGCCAATGCGCCGGTAGGTTCCTACTGGGTCCGGGTTTTCCAGTTGAGGGACGACAGCATCGTCAGCGCTCAGACCTCGGTTTTGGATGTGGACAAAGTGGGTTTCACGGCCCATGTTTTTGATCTGGCCCATAGGCATTCCTTTGCTTACGGCGTTCTTGCCATTCTTATCGCGGTGATGGCAGGATGGTTGGCGGGCGTGATCTTCAGAAAGCATTGAGCCATGGCGGAAACGAGCGAACCAAGCACGGCGGTAGAAAACGCCCCGAACCTTCCGCACGAGGAAGTCCACACATATTTGTGCGTCGTGGACCAGAGCGAGGAGTTGCAGCAGGCGCTTCGGTATGCCTGCAACCGTGCCAAGTACACGGGAGGGCGGGTCGCGCTTCTATACGTGATCGAGCCGACGGAATTTAACCACTGGATGGCCGTCGGCGATCTGATGCGGGAGGAACGTCGCCAGGAAGCCGAAGAAATGCTTCAGGTCGTGGCCAACACGGTGCAGCAGCGCACGGATGCCATGCCGATCATCTACATCCGCGAAGGCCAGGTTCTTGACGAACTACTGGATCTGATCCGCGACAAGGACGCCGGCATTTCCATTCTCGTGCTCGGCGCAGCGACCGGGACTTCGGGCCCGGGCCCGCTGGTGTCGGCGTTGACGCAGAAGATGGCGGGAAAGCTGCGTATTCCGATCGCCATCGTTCCCGGCGCCATGACCGACGTGGAAATCGACGCGATTACCTGATCAATCGTCAATCCGAAGCAGGGTAACGGGTCACGCGCCCGCGGCGGAGCGTAGCGCGCGGATGTTTCGCGCGTAGTCGCCCCCAAAGACAGCACTGCCGGCCACCAGGACATTGGCGCCCGCCGCGACCACGCGGGGCGCGGTTTCAGGCGTGATGCCGCCGTCGACTTCCAAGTCGATATCGCGGTCGCCGATCATGCGGCGGATCCGCGCGATCTTTTCCAGTTGCCCGTCCAGGAACGACTGCCCGCCGAAACCGGGGTTGACGGTCATCACCAGTACGAGGTCAACGGCATCGAGCACGTATTCGATGGCGCTTTCCGGTGTCGAGGGATTCAAGGTCACGCCGGCCTTCTTGCCCAAATCCCGGATCGACCGCAAAGCGCGATCAAGATGGACTTCGGCTTCTGCGTGGACAGTGATGATGTCCGATCCGGAATCGGCAAACGCTTCCAGGAACGGCTGGGCCGGCGTGATCATCAGATGCACGTCGAAAGGCCGATCCGAATGGGGGCGGATTGCCTTCACGACGGCGGGTCCGATGGTCAAATTGGGGGTGAAGTGGCCGTCCATGACGTCGACGTGAACGTAATCGCACCCGGCGTCGGTAATCGCCCGGACTTCCTCGCCCAAGCGGGCGAAGTCAGCGGACAGGATTGACGGCGCGATCTTGATCTCACGTTTCATGGGCGGCCCCCCCTACCCCGGCTGGCGTTTACGCCAGATCACCCGACTGATAACGCTCGGCCATCTTGGCCAACGACAACGGCTTGATCTTGCTCGCGTTGCCCGCGGTACCGAACTGTTCGTAGCGTTCGACGCAGACCTTCTGCATCGCTTCCATCGCCGGCTTCATGTAAGAGCGCGGATCGAATTCAGCCTTCTTGGTGTTGAAGACCTTGCGGATCGCGGAAGTGATCGCCAGCCGGTTGTCGGTGTCGATGTTGACCTTGCGGACGCCGTTCTTGATGCCGGTCTGGATTTCCGAAATCGGCACGCCGTAGGTTTCGGGAATCTCGCCGCCGTTCTCGTTGATGATGTCGATCAGGTACTGCGGTACCGCGCTCGAACCATGCATCACCATGTGGGTGTTGGGAAGCTTGGCATGGATTTTCGCGATGACATTGATGGCCAGGACGTCGCCGGTGGGCGGTTTGGTGAACTTGTAGGCGCCGTGAGATGTACCGACGGCGACTGCCAGGGCGTCGACCTTGGTCTTGGCCACGAAATCGGCGGCCTGGTCGGGATCGGTCAACAGTTGATCGAGGCTGAGTTTGCCCTCGAAGCCGTGGCCGTCTTCCTTGTCGCCCATGCCGGTTTCCAGCGACCCAAGGCAACCGAGTTCCCCTTCGACCGAGACGCCGACCATATGGGCCATTTCGGCAACCTTGCCGGTGACGTCGCAGTTGTATTCATAGCTGGCCGGGCTTTTGCCGTCGGCGGCAAGCGACCCGTCCATCATGACCGACGAGAATCCGTAGGTCACCGCGGAAAGGCAGGTCGCCGGCGCATTGCCGTGATCCTGATGCATGCATACCGGAATGTGGGGATACAGTTCGATCGCGGCCTTGATCAGATGGCTGAGAACGATGTCGTTGGCGTATTTCCGCGCGCCGCGGCTGGCTTGCAGGATCACCGGCGAGTCGGTTTTGTCCGCGGCGGCCATGACCGACAACATCTGTTCCATGTTGTTGATGTTGAAGGCGGGAACGCCGTAGTCGTTCTCGGCCGCGTGGTCTAGAAGCTGGCGCAACGTCACAAGTGCCATAGGGGGAACCTCCTTGGATTGGATTCCGGGATTACAGTCGCGACTTGGCCGCTTCAACGACCTTGTCCACCGTGATTCCAAAATGCTCGAACAACAATTCGGCCGGCGCGGAAGCGCCGAAACCGGTCATGCCGACAAAACCACCCTTGTCGCCCAGGTATTTCGACCATCCGAATTCGAGCGCCGCCTCGACGGCGATCCGAACGGTGCCGACGCCCAGAACGCCATCCCGATAGGCTGCGTCCTGGCTATAGAACAACTCCCAACAAGGCATCGACACCACCGCGGTTGCGACGCCTTCGGACTGCAACCGATTGCGCGCCTCGACCGCGAGATGAAGTTCCGTGCCGGTCGACAACAACGTGACTTGGCGGGGACCACCTTCGGCCTCGGCCAGGATGTAACCGCCCCGGGCGGACAGGTTCTCTTCCATATAGGTGGTGCGGAGCGCCGGAACAGCCTGTCGGCTGCAAACCATTGCCGACGGGCCTTCGGATTCGACGGCGATCTCCCAGCATTCAGCCGCTTCCACGGGATCGGCCGGGCGGAAGACCTTGAAACCGGGCATCGCGCGCAGGGACGCCAGCGTTTCCACGGGCTGATGGGTCGGACCATCCTCGCCGACGCCGATGGAATCATGGGTCAGCACGTAGACGACCTTGGTGCCCATCAAGGCCGACAAGCGGATGGCGCCGCGCATGTAGTCGGCGAATACCAGGAACGTTCCGGAGTACGGAATGAACCCGCCATGCAGGGCCATGCCGTTCATCACGGCGCCCATCGCGTGCTCGCGAACCCCGAAGTGAATGTAGCGGCCCTCGAACACGTCGGATGAAACGGAAACTTTGACGGCCTTGACCAAAGTGTTGACCGAACCGGTCAGATCGGCGGAGCCGCCGATCAACTCCGGCACCGCCGCGGTCAGGACTTCGAGCGCTTCGCCCGATGCCTTCCGGGTCGCCCATTTCGGCTTATCTTGTACGAGACGGCGCCGATAGTCGGCCATCGCGGTCTTCCATCCCGTCGGCAACGCCCCGCTGACCAGGCGATCGAATTCCGCGCTTTCGGAGGAAGCCGTCCGCCGGCTTTCCCATGCCGCCCGGGCGGTCGTGCCCCGCGCGCCGAATTCCCGCCAAGCGGAAAGGACGCCGTCGGGGATGACGAAAGGTGCATGCGGCCAGCCGAGAGCCTTGCGCGCCCCGGCGATTTCTTCGTCACCGAGGGGGGAGCCGTGTGCATTGTGGGTTCCCGCCTTGGTCGGCGCGCCGAAGGCGATGGTGGTACGGCAGGCGATCAATGACGGCGTGTCGGTACGACGGGCCTTTTCGATGGCCGTGGCAACGGCTTCGGGGTCGTGGCCGTCTACGGATTGGGTATCCCAACCCGACGCCTCGAACCGTTTGATCTGGTCGTCGCTGACCGCCTTGTTGGTATTGCCGTCGATTGAAATCCGGTTATCGTCCCAGAGAACGATCAATCGACCGAGCTTCAGATGGCCGGCGAAGGAGATCGCCTCCTGGCTGATGCCTTCCATAAGGCAGCCGTCGCCCGCGATGACATAAGTGTTGTGGTCCACGAGATCGTCGCCGAAACGGGCGTTCAGCATCCGTTCCGCCAAGGCCATGCCGACCGCCGTCGTGATACCCTGTCCGAGGGGGCCGGTCGTCGTTTCGACACCCGGCGTATGTCCGTATTCGGGATGGCCCGGCGTCTTGGATCCGAATTGCCGGAAATTCTTGATATCGTCGATCGTCATGCTTTCGTACCCGGTCAGGTACAGCAGCGAGTAAAGCAGCATCGAGCCGTGCCCCGCCGACAAGACGAAGCGGTCGCGGTCGGGCCAGTTCGGATTCCGGGGATCGAACTTCAGAAACCGGGTGAAAAGGACAGTTGCGACATCGGCCATACCCATGGGCATGCCCGGATGGCCGGAATTGGCTTTTTGCACTGCATCAGCGGCGAGGAACCGGATCGCGTTGGCGAGATCGGCGTGCGTCGTGGACATGGGCAACCCTCCTTTTGCGTTGCGAATGGTTGATTTCCGATCGGGGATCCATTCGTCTTGCGTTCGCGGATTTAACGGACGCCAAGAAACAACCGGCGCCCGCGTCTCGTTTCTATCTCTTCGTATGACGCAGCGCAACATCGGAGGCCCGACCGGCGACGAGGAATCCCGGCTTTCAAAGAGAGGCCGCTCTTGAATCCCGCCGGACAATCAGGCATGACCCCCTGGTTGACGCGCCCGCAGATCGGAACGGAAAACGTGACCACACCCCTTCTCAACTTGCGCGACGTCGCGCTGTCCTTCGGCGGAACCCCATTATTTCGCGAAGTCGAAATGTCGGTTTTGCCCGGTGACCGCATTTGCCTGGTCGGGCGCAACGGTTGCGGAAAGTCGACTCTGCTCAAGGTCGCCGCCGGCTCCGTGGAGGCCGACTCCGGCGAACGTTTCCTCCAGCCGGGATGCCGCAGCGCCTATTTGCCCCAGGAATCGGATCTGGACCCCCGGCACACCGTATTCGAGGCCGTGCGTGCGGGATTGCCGGATACGGAGCGTGATGAGGATTATCGGGTGTTGGCGCTCCTCGATGCCCTCGGCCTCGACGGGGCGAGCGGAGTCAGTGCGCTTTCCGGCGGCGAGACACGGCGCGCGCTGCTTGCCCGGACCCTGGTCTCCGAACCCGATATCCTGCTTCTGGACGAACCCACGAACCATCTTGACCTCACGACCATCCGCTGGCTCGAGGAATGGCTCGACGCATCGAATGCCGCCTTCGTCGTCATCAGCCACGACCGCGCCTTTCTCAGTCGCCTAACCCGGTCCATCTGCTGGCTCGACCGTGGCATCGTCAGGCGCCTGGATGACCGCTTCGAGGCGTTCGATGCCTGGTCCGAGGATGTCTACACCCAGGAAGAAACCGAGCGACGGAAGATCGACAAACTGATTGCCCAGGAAACCGAATGGTCCCATCAGGGCATCACGGCCCGGCGGCGGCGAAACGAAGGGCGCATCCGGCGTTTGAAATCATTGCGGCGCGACCGGGCTCAGATGATCGAGCGGGCCGGATCGGTAAAACTGGACCTCGAAACCGGCGATATTTCAGGGAAACTTGTTCTCGAAGCATCGGGGATTTCGAAGACCTTCGGAGAGCGCACGATTGT
Organism: Rhodospirillales bacterium; assembly: GCA_963675465.2. GTDB lineage: Bacteria > Pseudomonadota > Alphaproteobacteria > Rhodospirillales > Shumkoniaceae > JAHDSF01. The sequence goes on along the minus strand of CAXXVY010000016.1, from coordinate 130,411 downwards.
CGAGGATTTTTCGACACGGGTTCTACGCGGCGACCGGATCGGCATCGTCGGACCCAGCGGGGTCGGCAAAACGACACTGCTGCGCCTGCTCGTCGGCGATCTCGCACCCGATTCGGGGGCGGTGCGGCTTGGGGTGAACCTGCGCATGGTCTATCTCGATCAGACGCGCTCCCTGCTCGATCCCGCGAAGTCGCCATGGGAAACCCTGTGCGACATGGGCGGAGATCAGGTCCTGGTCCAGGGAAAGCCCAAGCACGTCGTCAGCTATCTCAAGGATTTTCTGTTTTCGGCAAATCAGGCCCGAACCCCGGTAGGCTCCCTGTCCGGCGGCGAACGCAATCGGCTCTTGCTGGCCAAGACGTTGGCAACGCCCTCGAATTTCCTCGTTCTCGACGAACCGACCAACGACCTTGATATGGATACCCTGGACCTGATGCAGGAACTTCTCGCCGATTATGACGGTACGCTGATCCTGGTCAGCCATGATCGCGATTTCCTGGATCGGGTCGTGACCTCCACCATCGCCATGGAGGGCGGCGGTCGTGCGATCGAATACGCCGGCGGCTATTCCGATTACGTGATCCAGCGGGATGGCGGTAATCGTCCCGCCAAGGCGGCGCCCAGGAAAACCGCGAAGGCGGCTGCTCCAAAGCCGGTCGCCACCGTCACCAAGCTGAGCTACAAACAGCAGAGGCGCCTGGATGAACTCCCCGGCCTGATGACGGCGGCCGAAGACGACATCCGGAAGCTCGAAACCGAATTGGCCGACCCCCGCGCCTTCGAGCGCGATCCCAAGGCGTTCAACGACAAGGCAAATCGACTGACGGAAATGAAGGAAAAGAGATCGTCGCTGGAAGACGAACTTCTGGAACTGGAAATTCTCCGCGAAGAACTGGAAGAAGCCAAAGGCGACAGGTAAAAAAATAGGAGCCGAAGCTCCCGAAGGTTGCCGCTTCGTTAAGCGACCATGGGAGGAAATCGCATACCCGAATTGGAACGGCAAAGATTTGCGATGTCGCTCTCCTTTTCGAAGAAGATGAAGAAATCCCGCTTGCCGGGATTGGCGCTCAGCCCGCCTGATTTCAAAAACCAATGACCTTCGCAGCCGGACTTGAGCCTTTGTTCGACATCGCGCCGGGATTCGTCGGTCGTGTAAAGAACATCATAATAACGCCGCGCCATCTCGCACCTTCCGTGTTGAATGTCTTCTTGTCACCACATTCATGAGAACATAATTAATTATGGTACGGAAAAAATATTAAAAAAATGCAAATAAAATTTACTTGTAGCCTCGCGACATGATCGCGTCGGACAAGTCATCCGAGAGATCGATCTAAAAACAAAAAGCAGGGCCAAGAGGCAACGAAAGCGAATCATTTTTCAAGCTGCCCGAACACGGGTCGACGCCCAGATAACGCGGTGCGCGGATCCATTGGCCGGGTCAGAGAACGGAAGGATTGATTGTTTCGTCGCTGCCAATCGTGACGATCACTGGGAGCATGACCGCGATCGGCAATAAAAAAACCGGCACATGGCCGGTTTTCAAGAAATGGGGTGGGAAATGGGACTTGAACCCACGACCCCCGGATCCACAATCCGGTGCTCTAACCAGCTGAGCTATTCCCACCACGATCACGCGCCCTTCCGCGACGACGCGCGTTGCGAAAGGGCCCTCTGTTTAGTATCAAGTCGCTTCGTCGTCAAGCGCTCCCGTGCGCTATTCCACGAACGCGCTTGCGTCCGTTTACCGTCGGGGGCATACCGACGGTCAATGAAATGCCTGAAAAGAAGGTGAAGCCCATGGAATCGTCCGCCGCCACCCGCCTCGCCGCCGGTATGTCCCGATTGGGGACGGAATCCGCCTTTGACGTCCTGGCCCGCGCCAAGGCCCTTGAAATGCGGGGCAAGGACATCATCAATCTGGGTATCGGCCAGCCCGATTTCCAAACACCCGGCAACATCGTCGAGGCGGCGGTCAAAGCGCTTCGGGACGGTCACCACGGGTATACCCCTGCCAACGGCATCCTGCCGCTGCGCGAGGCCGTCGCCGCGGATATCCGGAAATACCGGGGCGTCGAAGTCGATCCCGACAACGTGCTCGTGGTGCCGGGCGGCAAGGTGACGATGTTCTTTTCGATTCTGATGTTCGGGGAACCGGGCGCCGAGATCATGTACCCCAATCCGGGTTTTCCGATCTACGAATCGGTCATCAACTTCACCGGCGCCAAGGCGGTGCCGATTCCCCTGTATGAAAGCACCGGCTATTCGTTCAGCGCCGAGGAAGTGTTGTCCAAGATCACGCCCGCGACGCGCCTGATCATTCTCAACAGCCCGGCCAATCCGACCGGCGGCGTGGTGCCGCGCGAGGAGATCGACACCCTGGTCGCGGGTTTGGAAAAGCACCCGCATGTCGCGATCATGTCGGACGAAATCTATTCGCGCATGCTCTACGACGGCCGCACGCACGTCAGCCTTCTGGAATACGAGAGCATCCGAGACCGGGTCATCCTGCTCGACGGCTGGTCCAAGACCTATGCCATGACCGGATGGCGCATGGGCTACAGCGTGTGGCCCGCGCACCTGATCGGCAAGGCGACGCGGCTGTGCATCAACTGCCATTCCTGCGTCAACGCGGCGGCCCAATTCGCGGGCATAGAGGCGCTGACCGGTCCGCAGGACCAGCCCGACGCCATGGTCAAGGCCTTCGACGAGCGGCGCGCGGTGATCGTGGAAGAGACCAACAAGATTCCGGGCTTTACCTGCATCATGCCGGGTGGCGCGTTCTACACCTTCCCCAACATCACCGGCACCGGCATCTCGTCGCGCGACATGCAGGAGAAACTGCTGACCGAAGCCGGCGTCGCCGCGATCTCGGGCACCAGCTTCGGCGCCTTCGGTGAAGGCTATCTGCGGTTCTCGTACGCGAATTCGGTCGAAAACATCCGGACCGCGATGCAGCGCATCCGGGATTGCCTCGCCTGATTTCCGTAATACGGATTGATCCCGGGCCGGCGCCGGTTATTTTTTCGGCGCCGGTTCCCGTTTCGGCCTAGTCGGCGGCGTGTCCGGCTTGTCCGGTCCCCAGACGCGGGACATGTAACCGTCGGCGAAGGTCAAGGCCGCGACGGGATTGTGGCCGAGCACCCGGTCCTTGGCCACCAGGGTCGTTACGAAGGCTTCGGAAAACTTGGTGAACAGGGCGTCGTGTCCGACGCACAAGCCGAGAAGAATGTTGAGTTCGCTTCCGGCCCGGTTCAGGAGTTTCGCCTGGGCGATCGGATTGCACATGCTTTCGCGTTGTCCGGGACGGATTTTCTGGCTGTCCGTCAGGCCGACGGCTTCCTTTTCGATGCCGCCGCATTTGCAGCAGGCGGAGACGACCGTCAAGCCGTGGCTTTCCAGGATGCGGGTCAGGACGTTGGCGAGATCGATCGATCCGATGCAGTGGGCGATCCCCACTTTTTTGAATCCCATGCGCTTGGCGAATTCGCAGGTCTCCTCGACACGGGTCCAGCGGCAATAGCCTTCCGCCTCGATGATCGCCGAAACCTGTGCGGCCTTGGCCAAAAGCGGGTCGGCGTATTCCGCGAACCCTTCCTCGATCGCCTGCGGGTCAACCTTGCTCGGGCACCAACCCGGCCCCTTTTCGGCGTCTTCGCCCGCGCGGCAGGCCCTAATCGTCGGCGGACAATAGGCGCAACCGGGATCTTCGTAAGGCATCTTTCCATCCTTGCCGGTGATCAACTACGTTTGTAGATCGCGTGTCGCATTCGATACGATTTGGTGATGAATTTCCTCCGCCCGCCGCCAAAGTGCAAGGACGTTACCGCCGGAATGCACAAAATGTAGTGCACTCGCTTTAGGCACCTGCCCTTGATTTAAGCGGGAGCCCCCCAGATATGCTTCTGGATAAGGAACCGCGAGACCCTTGTAAATCCTGGGGGCGCGGCTTGCTTTCGTAATTGGCACGGTTCATGCTTTCTTTGCGGGCGAGGGTGAATTGTCCAACCGGTCCACTCTGGCCCGATGAGCGAATTCACGTAGCAATGAGGCGGAGGAATGAAAAAGATCGAAGCCATCATCAAGCCCTTTAAGCTGGATGAGGTCAAAGAAGCCCTCCAGGAAGTCGGCCTTCAAGGAATCACGGTCATCGAGGCCAAGGGATTCGGCCGCCAGAAGGGTCACACCGAACTCTATCGCGGCGCCGAATACGTCGTCGATTTCCTGCCCAAAGTGAAAATCGAGATCGTGGTCGAGGACGCCTTGTTGGAACCCGCCGTCGAGGCGATCCAACGCGCGGCGCATACCGACCGCATCGGCGATGGCAAGATTTTCATCAGCACCATCGACGACGCGATCCGGATTAGGACGGGCGAACGCGGCAACGACGCGATCTAGGATCGTACCGGCGCAATCGCCCGCCATTTCATAGACCTGTGGGCAACAACCACCTACCAGCAGGGAAAAGGAACCCCGTTATGTCGTTTGATTGTAAGACCCCGGCGGACGTCATGAACGTCGTCAAGGAACAGAACATCGAATTCGTGGACTTGCGTTTCACCGACCCGCGCGGCAAATGGCAGCACCTGACGATGTGCTCCGAGGCGGTCGACGAGTCCGCGTTCGAAGATGGAATCATGTTCGACGGTTCGTCGATCGCCGGTTGGAAGGCCATCAACGAATCCGACATGGCCCTGATTCCGGACGCGACCACCGCGGTCATGGATCCGTTCATGACGCCGGCCACGCTGATCCTGTTCTGCGACGTCATCGAACCGTCGACCGGTCAGGCCTATCTGCGCGATCCGCGCTCCGTGGCCAAGAAAGCGCTCGAGTATCTCAAGAGCACCGGCATCGGCGATACCCTGTATTGCGGACCCGAACCCGAATTTTTCGTGTTCGACGACGTTCGTTTCACGGTCGGCATGAACCAGTGCTCCTACGAAATCGATTCGCTGGAAGGCCCCTGGCTCAGCGGCCGCATCCTCCCCGAGGGCAATGCCGGACACCGTCCGCCGGTCAAGGGCGGCTACTTCCCGGTTCCGCCGGTGGATTCGGCCTCCGACCTTCGTGGCGAGATGGTTTCCGTGATGAAGGAAATGGGGCTGGTCATGGATAAGCACCACCACGAGGTGGCGCCCAGCCAGCACGAATTGGGCCTGACGTTCAGCGAACTCCTGACGGCTGCCGACAACGTCCAGGTTTACAAGTACGTCGTGCAGATGGTTGCCCATACCTACGGCAAGACCGCGACCTTCATGCCGAAACCGATCGCCGGCGACAACGGCTCGGGCATGCATACCCATCAGTCGATCTGGAAAGACGGCAAGCCGATGTTCGCGGGTTCCGGTTATGCCGACCTGTCGGAAAGCGCTCTCTACTACATCGGCGGCATCATCAAGCACGCCCGCGCTCTGAACGCCTTCACCAACCCGTCGACCAACAGCTACAAGCGGCTGATCCCCGGGTTCGAGGCGCCGGTTCTGCTCGCCTACTCCGCGCGCAACCGTTCGGCTTCGTGCCGTATTCCGTTCTCGGCCAGCCCGAAGGGCAAGCGCGTCGAGATCCGCTTCCCGGACGCCACCGCCAACCCCTATCTGTCGTTCACCGCCATGATGATGGCCGGTCTCGACGGTATCCAGAACAAGATCCATCCCGGCAACGCGATGGACAAGAACCTCTACGATCTGCCGCCCGAGGAACTCAAGGACGTTCCGACGGTTTGCGGTTCCCTGCGTCAGGCTCTCGAAGCGCTGGACGCCGACCGCGACTTCCTCAAGAAGGGCGACGTCTTCACCGATGATCTCATCGACGGGTACATCCAGCTGAAGTGGGAAGAAGTCTACAACTTCGAACACACGCCGCACCCCGTCGAATGGCAAATGTATTATTCGTCGTAAGTCACTTCCTCCCAAAACCCAAACTCGAAGGGCTCGTGCCGTCGGCACGAGCCCCTTTTCTTTCGTCCCGGTACGCGGCGGTTCAGCAGCCGGCTCGGCACTCCTGGGTGTCGGGATCGACCAGGGGCCGGTTCGACTTCTGCCAGGCGACGATGCCGCCGCTGGCGTCATAGATGTTGGCGATGCCGGCGCGTGTCGACAGGAACTCCGCCAGGACGTTTGACCGGTTGCCGGTGCGGCACATCAGAATGATCGGCTTGTCGCCGGCGCCCAACATCTGGAACAGTTTCGGAAAACGCTGATCCAGACGGCCTTCGGCATTGAAGGCCGTCAGGGTTTTGGCGCCCTTGACGATGCCGGTCTCCTTCCATTCTTCGGGTCGGCGGATATCGACCAGGATCGCGCCGTCGGCGATCAGCCCTTCGATCCCGTCCACGCCGACCTTCTTCCACGGCGCGTCTTCCACCGCGATCAGTTTGACGTCGAAGGTCAGCGTCGCGTTAGGCGGGATGACGCCGCCCGCGCCCTGCTCTCCGTAGGCCAGTTCCGGCGGAATGACCAGACGGCGTTCGCCGCCGACCCGCATGCCCCGCAGCCCCTGCTCCCACCCGGCGATGACCCGGCCCTCGCCCAGGGTAAAGCGGAACGGCTTGTTTTCGGCGGATCGGTCGAACTCCTTGCCGCTTTCAAGACGGCCCGCGTAATGGACGACGACCGTCTTGCCATCGACCGCTTCGGCCCCCGATCCGACGACGGTGTCCTCGATGCGGAGATCCGCGGCAAGCGCGGCGATGGAAGAGAATGCGAACATCGTAACGATGACAAAACGTTTGAACATGGAACGTCCTTTCGGTGCGCTACCTGCGGCGTGAGCCCGACGATAGGGTCTCTATCGAGACACCGGCCGCGTCAAGTGTAAAGCAGACAGAACACATGGGTATTGAAATTAAAAGAATTCCAACCAGAAGGCCAACGTCCTGATTCGTAAAAATTTCGTTAACACGCATGCCGGCGAGCCGTGGGTCTTTCCCGCCTTTTGACCGAACCAGTGTATCGGCAGTGAAACAGTTTGGCGGAGTTTCGGCGGAGTTGTCCTCTGTCGTGGCGCCCTTTCCCGGTCCTCCCGCAAAATACCACAATAAATTCAAGGCATTATACCCTAATCCGAGCACTTGGCACGACCTTTGCCCTTATAGGGTGGCGGCGGAGGGGAATCTGCCGTCGCGCCCCTGGGGAAACATGGGGCGCGGGTTTAGGGGACACGGATTTCCACCCGTTGTCCACTTGTGAATCCTGCCGGCGTGGGATCGCCGGCGCAGACAAATGGATGGGAAAAATGAAGAAGCTTCTGTTGGCGACCGTCGCTACCGCGGCGATGTTGAGTTGGGGCGTGGCCTACGCCGAAGACGGCACCAATGTCGAGGTGGCGGTCGACGAAATCCAAGTTCCGATCGCCGTGAGTGGCAGCACCGCTGCCGCCCTCGAAGATTCGGCGAACGGCAATGCGCTGCTCAGCAACAACACCACCACCGACGACGATCAGATCCTGAGCCACAACGATACTGACGTCAATTCCAACAACGACTTCCTGAGCAACAACGACACCGATGTCAATTCCAACAACGACTTCATGAGCGACAACACCGACAATTCGACTCATGACACCGACATCGCGTCGAACAACGCTTTCATGAGCAACAACAGTGACGACGACACGTTTACCGTCGACGATCACTCCGACGATGACTTCATGAGCAACAACACCGTCACCGATCAGTCCGACGATGACCTCGTGGACGTCGACGGCGGCATCGTCGTCAATGCCAACGATCAGTCCGACGACGACGGAATCGACATCGACGGCGGCGTGACCGTCAATGCCAACGACAATTCGGACGACGATCTGCTCGATCTCGACTTGAACTTCAACGATCTGGCAGTGAACGCCAGCACCAACACCTATAACTACACCGACAACAGCGACGACCACTCCATCTCCATCGACGTCGGCGATGTTCAGTTGAATCTCTCGGCGTTGTCGCAGGTCACCTCCGGCGTGGCGACGCAGGCCATGAACAGCGGCGGCGGCGGCAGCGGCAATCCCCGCACGGCCACGTCCTACACCGGCGCTATCAGCGGCATGTCGATCAGCGCGACCAAGGGCATCACCCAGGTCAACCTGAACTCCGGCATCGCCAGCCAGTACAACAACGTTGCCATCAACTCCAAGGTTGGCAGCGAATAACCGTTACCACGGCGACCGGCGGGCCTCGGCCCGCCGGTTTCGTTTCGTGATCGAGACCGGGGAGGACCGGCAATGACAACGAGAACGGTCGTATCGGCGGGAATGGGAGGCATCGCTGCCCTTGTGCTGTGTGTCGGCGGTGCGATCGCGGGCGACACGGAACCGGTTTCCGAAGACATTCTGGCGACCGATGACGTCCTGGCGTCCATGGACAGCATTTCCGGCGATGAACTCTCAACGTTGAACGGCGGCACGTCGATCGGCGACGTTGCCGTCAACTGGGCTCTCACCCAGCAAAGTGTCGAAGGCGACATCTCGGGTGGCGAGACCGGCGTGATCAGCAACAACACGGTGGCGAACACCAAGGGCATCACCTCCCTGATGTACAACACCGGCAACAATGTGAATTTCAGCAGCAACATGCAGATCAACGTCTACATGAAATAGACGTGACGGCTGGGATTCGGGATGGAGAGAGCACGATGAGGGCGGCCCTTTTGGCGATGATTTTCGCAGTAGCGGCGGTGTGGGGAATACCCGCTGCGCAGGCCGCCGATCTTGCCCTGACCACCGGCGCGGGGAGCCAGTTCTCGGTCCCGATCGTCAGTCTCAAGGAAGCCCGGTTCAAGACCGTCGTCAAGCAGAAGTACGACTTCAGCTGCGGGTCGGCGGCGTTGGCGACATTGCTTACCTTCCACTACAACCGGCCGACGTCCGAAGAAGACGTTTTTCGGGCCATGTATGAAAACGGCGACAAGGAAAAGATCAAGACCGTCGGTTTTTCACTCCTGGACATGAAAAACGAACTCGAACGGCTCGGTTATAAGAGCGACGGCTTCAAGACCGACCTCGAACGACTGGTCGGTCTCGGCGTTCCCGCGATCGTTCTGATCGACAACCGGGGCTACAAGCACTTCGTCGTAGTCAAGGGGGTGGGCCCCGACCGCGTCGTCATCGGCGATCCCGCCGCCGGCGTGCGCGTCGTGAGCCGGGACAAGTTCATAGAGTTGTGGAACGGCGTCATTTTCGTGGTCCGAAGCAAGGCCAGTGTCGGTCGCGACAATTTCAATCTGAAGGACGATTGGAGCGTCCAGGCCAAGGCCCCGTTCGGAACCGCCCTGAGCCGGCAGAGCCTGGCGTCGTTTTCGGTTCATTTGCATCTCGGTACGAACACCTTTTAGGGAGGATGTCGGTCATGACACCGCACAAGCGCCGTGTCGAAGGGTATCGAGACAGTATTCCCCATGGTGCGTTCCCGCTGATCGGAATGGCTTTGGCGGGGTTGCCGCTATCGGCGGTCCTGCTTGCCTGCGGACCGGCCGGCGCCAGCGACGTGATCGTGGACGGCCTGGACAGCAACATCGTGATGGCGAACCCGCTGACGGATCCCGAGTTGGACCGTCTGCGCGGCGGTTGGCGGATCGGTGGTTTCGATCTGTCGTTCGGCCTGGAAATCCGCAGCACGATCCAGAACGTCATGGAGATCGTGTCGCTTCTGACGGTGAACGATGTCGTCGGCAATCATGCGATCGGTACCCTGACCCACAAGGTCTGGAAATTCGATGTCTCGACGGGCGAGAACCTGGTGAACGACGTCGTCAATTCGACGGTCAATGCGGCCGTCAACGAGCCTGTCGTCGACATCGCGGCAAGCGGCGCGATCGAGACGACCGCCGAACCGACCGTCACGGTGCAAGCCGCGGCCGAACCCCCGGTGACCGAAACGCCGGCAGCCGTTCCGGTTGCCGTCGTCACCACCGATCTGGAAGCCGCTGGCGCCGTTTCTGCGGCCGTCGAGGTGGTCGAGGACACGGTGACCGAAACGCCGACCGGTGCGGGCGTCGAAGTCGTACACAGCTTCGACAACGGCATTTCGTCGTTGATCAGCAACACCATCAACGGCGTGTCGGTGTCTCAGAAACTCGTCCTGAACGTGGAAATACAGAACTACAGCCAGTCGATCGCCGCGGCGCGGGGACCGATGATGGCGGCGGGCATCGCGAATACCATCGCGACATTCCGGCCGTCGCGCTAACGAACGCCACAAAAATGTACAGTCCAGCAGCCCGAAATCAATCGGGCGCTAAGGGAGGGCTGTGATCTTGAGGAAGGTGCAGGCAGTAAAAGGCAAGAGAGGAGACGATAGCCCCCTCCCCCACGCCGGGTGGCCGCGTCGGCGGCAGGCGGTTCGCCGCGCCGTCATTGCGATTGCCATCGTGGCCACGGGCGGGACGGCTTGGTCTTCCGAAAGCGGCGGCGTCGCCCCGGCATTGTCGAATCACTCGACCACGTTGGGCGCGACCCGTCATGTGAAATCCTTGAAGGAGCAGCCTCTGGATCGGCAATTCATGCCGCGGCCCGGCCGGAAGATCGCCGTCATATTGTGGGACGAATACAAGCCGCAGAAGGACCCGCCGAAGGATACCGGATTATCCGACTATTCCAACGAGGTTCGGGTCGAATTCGACTGAACACTTCTCGGATCGTTCGAAACCAACAACGCCACCGGCGATGAGACGCGGTGGCGTTGTCGTTGCGTGTAATCCGTAACGGATCAGAAAGTAACGGGGACCCTCAACGTGACTCGCGCGTCCGGTGCATCCTCGGTCGCGCCGACGGCGACGTTGAGGTTGAGACTGACGCTGTCGCTGAGCGTTTGAGTCACACCGAACAGCAGCGAACCGACCTGAAGGCTGTCCGAGTCGACCAATCTGCCGTTGATTTCGGTTTCCGTTCCCATGACGTAGTCATGCTGATAACCCAGGCTGAACGATGTCGACTCGTTCAGGGATACCGCGATACCGAAACTGGCCGAAATACTGTCTCCCGGATCGACGGAACCGATATAGGAGGAACCGACGGTCTTGTTGACGTCGTCCTTCATGTTCCACAGATAGCCGATGTTGCCGAACAGGACGGCCGGATCGGTCGGATAGATGAAGGTCACGCTGGGCTCGACGCCCCAGAAGCCCGACCCCGTCGCCAGTTCGGTTTCGATGCCGGTGGAATCGCGCGCGACGTCGTAGGGGCCGGTTCCCGTCGGCGCCTTGACACGCACGTTGCCGACCAGATAGGGCCATCCGGACAGTCCCCGGTTCAACTGGTAATGGGCGCCGAATTCCACGTCGCCGAGATCGTTGGCTTCCAGGTTGGAAGTCGAGGCGACGCTCGTCTGAATAACGGTGTTGGTGACGCGGTCGCTGCGATAGACCCAGGGGACGCGGAAATCGACTTCCAACCGGTCGGTGATGCCGTAACGGCCGGCCATCGCGGCCGTCACCGTGTCACGGTCGGCCTCGGTCGCTTCGATCAATCCGACGAGAACGGCATCCACGATTTCGACGCCCTGGAACACGAAACGCTTGACCGAAGAATGGGTGTATTCGAGCGAGGGTTCGACGACGAAGGTGCCTTCCGGGGTCAGAACGCCGCCGACATCGGCCAGCAGGTCGACATCCACGCGTTCTTTCTTCGGCGCCTCGGCCACCGGGCCTTCGAGCTTGGGCTCTGCCTTCGGTGCCGCTTGCTGCGGGGTGACCTGTTCGCCGGCGGGTGCCGGAGCCTCGCCTTCCATCTTCGCCTGCATGGTTTCGAGCTGGCGGCGCTGGGCGTCCAGGGCCGCGCGCTGTTCCTCAAGCATGCGGGCCTGGTCTTCCAGCCGCTGTTCCTGAGCTTTCAGCGCCGCGCGCAGGGAATCCAGTTCCACTTTCGTCTGTCCGGCCACGGGGTCGGTTCCCGCGGGGCCTTGGGCAAGAGCGGGCATGGCCGAGATCGACGCGCAGATCAGGGACGTGACCGCTATTGTTTGCTTGATATTGATAGGCACCCTAACCCCCCAATCATTGCGTGAATCTCTTGTCGCTACTTTCTTACATTCGGACTAGAAAATCAATGTCGAGAACTGGAATCCAAATCGAATTTTCGCAATAGACGGTAGAAGGCCACCCTGGAAATACCCAATTCCCGTGCCGCGTGTTGAACGATATTGCCGTTTTTCCTCAGGGCATCGAGGACGAGCTTGCGTTCGACTTCGGCCTTGGCTTCCGCCAGGGTCTGCGTTTCCGGCGTTTTTCCCGCGATCACATCTTCCAGGCCCAAGTCTTCCGGCTTCACGACGCCGTTGTTGGCCAGAACGGCGCCGCGGCGAATGGTGCTGATGAGTTCGCGGACGTTGCCCGGCCAAGCGTGGCTTTTCATCGCAATGCGGGCGCCTCGGCTCAACCGGAGCGGACGTCGTTTGTGTTCGCGCGCGAATTGTTCCAGGAAGTAGCAGGCCATGAGGTCGATATCGTCGTCGCGGTCGCGCAACGGCGGCAGGGAGAGCGTGAGGACATTCAGCCGGTAGTACAGGTCCTCGCGGAAATTGCCTTCGCGGACCGCCGTTTCAAGATCGACATTGGTGGCGACGATGACCCGGGCGTCGATCCGGATGGCTTTCGTGCCGCCGAGACGTTCGATGGTTTTATCCTGGAGGAAACGCAACAGATGCGCCTGCACTTCGAGCGGCATGTCGCCGATCTCGTCCAGGAAGACGGTCCCGGATTGCGCCGCCTCCAACCGGCCGATCTTGCGTTGGTGCGCGCCGGTGAACGTTCCTTTTTCATGGCCGAAGAGTTCCGCCGCGATCAGGGTCGGCGGCATGGCCGCGCAATTGATCGGCACGAAGGGGCCATCGCTGTAGGCGGATCTTTCGTGAATGGCCCTGGCCGCCACTTCCTTGCCGGTTCCCGTTTCTCCCGTAATCAGCACCGGCGCGTCCACGGGCGCGAAACGGCGGATGCGGGCATAGACGTCGCGCATCGGTTCGCTGGCGCCGATCATGTACGATTCGGACGGGCGGGCGCGGACAGCCGGATTGACACGGCGCTCGACGACGACCAGACCCCGGACATGACCGAGAACATAGGCCAGACGGTCGATGTCGGGCGGCATCGTGTGAAAATCATAGAAAGATCCGTCCTCGACAAGTCCGGCGAGGTAAGGGCTGAGGACGTGTTCCGGCGGAACCATCGCGACGATGCGCAGGTCGGAGGCAAATTCGCGAAGATGCTCGATGGCGTCGCGGTGCCGCGTGTTGTCGGGGTCGAAATCGGCAATCGCGGCAAAGACCCGTTGCGATCGGAGCGCCTGTTCGCGTTCCTTGCCCGAACGCACCATCACGACATCGAATCCTTTGTCCCGTAACGGGCCGGCGTATTCCGGGTCTTCCGGGAAATCCGAGGTCGTAACGCACACGACGGTATTCGGCAAAGCCGCGTCGACCGGGTGACCGAGACTGCCGAGGATATCGCCCTCGCCGCTCGTGATATCCCCGTCGCGGAATCCCTCAAAACTCGTCATAGACAAGGTACATTCCCCCGACCGAAAACTGTGAACCTCCACCCGCTGGTCGCCCATGAACGCCCAGCTTTATTTACCGGCGAGCCGGTTTGGAATGGGATATATTTTGTTTTATTATGAAAGAGTTTGATCTCCTTTTCTCATCCATCCGGACATTGAATTCCAATCGGAATAAGTTTGCCAACATCAGAAAAGCCTATTGTACCGGTTTCGTTGTTTGTTTCCCTTAGTTCAGATTTCCGGCGATTATTTGAGACAATTCACGTGTCACCAGGGACGCGGCTTGTGCCCGGTTTTTGACTTTGAGTTCCCTGTAAACATTTTTAAGTTGAACTTTGACCGTGGATTCCTGGATGCCGAGCTCGGCGGCGATTTCCTTGTTGGAAAACCCTTCCGCAAGCAGCCGCAGGATTTCGCGCTGGCGGCGGCTCAGGTGGTAGCCGGTCACTGATTCATACATGGATGCCGTAAGCGGACGGTTGTAGCTCTGTCCGATCCCCGCCGAAGCGAACGAATGGAGGGCGGGAGATTCGGTGTTTTGCGGTTCGTCCCATCCCCGATACCGGGGGTGATTGGTGCATCGATGCCGGCGGCACATCAAGGAGCGGACGGCATCGATTTCCACCGGGTCGCGATAGATGACGACGGGCCCGCCGCACGCTCCGTCGAGAACGCTGTCCCAAATCATGCGGGGGATCTGGCTTAAAACGCGGGCATTCATCAAGACGAGGTCGTAAACGCCTTCCCGGGCGAGATCGGTAAGCCGGGGTGTATCATCCGGGAAAATCACGTTGAGATCCGTTCGCCGAGCGCCGAGGGCGGCAACCGCCGCGTCGACATCCTTCGCAGAAATCTCGAACACGAGAATTCGCTCGTTCATTTCGCCCCCCAAACGGCGGCCATACAGCCGCAGCATCTCCCAGCCGCCTAATCGGTCTCCTTTTTGTCCGTGCCACCGTATGTCGACAACACGCCCACGATTAACGGCCTATTCCAATAATGTCATTTTGGCAACCCGTATTGAGCCCTTGCAGCCTGGGGTATTGCCCCGGCACTCGCCGATATATCTTTGTAATCATTCTCCTTTCTCAGAGCACGTATTTCATTGATAACCGTCGGGTTCTCCCTCATGTTTAATATTTGCTCAACCGGCAATTTCCGGTAAATGTTCGACTTGTGATATTCGACGGTTTTGATGCTGACGCCCAGTTCGCTCGCGATGTCCTTGTTGGTTTCCTTCCGGACCATAAGTCCGAGGACATCCAGTTCCCGGTCGGTGATCCGATGCATGCTCCGCGCCAAGCGCTCGATACGCATCCGTTCGATCCAGTGCTTACGGCTTCGCGCGATCCCCTCTTGTACGAGCGAGAGGAATTGTTGCGGCTGCACGGGTTTTTCAACGAAATCCAGCGCGCCGCATTTCATGGCCTGGACGGCGGTCCATACGTCGCCATAGCCCGTCGCGAACAGTACGGGAACATGGAAACCAAGTTCCCGCATCCGCGTCTGTATGTCCAAGCCATTGGAACCGGGAAGTCTTGCTTCCAAAATAACGCATCCGGAAAAATCTTCCGGATGCGCGCCGAAAAAATCATCCGATGATCTGAATGCCTCGAAGTACAGGCCAATGGTCGCGACAAGAGCGTTGATTTCCTTAAGAAAGAAATCATCGGCATCGATTGCGCTGACAATTGGATTGAAATGTTCGCATCTCGTCAATTCGATCCTCTCGAAGTTGCCCCTATGGCGTTCGATAGGCACGTCAGACCCAACGCGGACCGGTTGAACATACCTTACAAATGCGCAAGTAATTTCTACGGACTTTCGCGCAGAAGACATTCAACCAGGGATTTTTTTATATCATAACTTTAGGGAATTCAACTAAAAGCCGTCTTTCATAGGAAGAAAATTCCAAAATTTACCGAAAATCCGATAATAGTTAGGGGATAAAAGAATTATTCCGGTTCGCACTACGACTTTGGGGGCTGTATATAAACCTACTTGAGCGTTCGGGTAATCAGGACTTAAATTCCGCGTCGGCAAACCGGAGTTTCCGCGGAACACCAAAACATCGCCGAAAGAGTCCATCTTTTTCGACCGAACGGACCATTGTCGGTTTGCCACGACGCGGACATTCTCGAATCCCCGCTTCTTCGGATAGCCGCGGTTCGGAAGGTCGGCGCGGATCCGGTACGCGGGCAACGAAATAAAAAATAATCGTCGCAAAATCTGGAGGAGGAACCGATGTCAATCTGGATGCCCTACCGATATGGCGTGGCCGGTGCCGTGGCCGTGGCGTGCCTGGGAAGCTTATTTCTTTCACCGGCCCGGGCTCTTGAACCCGAAACGGCGTTCGCCCGGCAAGTTCTGGCGGAAAACGACGGCTGGGCCGCTGTCGGCGTCGGAACGACCGGCGGTTCTACGGCCGCGCCGGAAAACATATACGTCGTCGCCGATCGCAACGCCCTGGTGGTCGCTCTCGCTGCCGGCGATGCCCCCAAGATCATTCAGATCAAGGGCACGATCAATCTGAGCGTCGATGAAGCCGGCAAGGAATTGACGGAGAAGGACTACGCGGATCCCGGTTACGACTTTCCGCGATACGTGGAGACATACAAGCCGGAGGTCTGGAACATCCAGCCCCTGGTAAAGGGGCGTCCACCCGAATTGACGGGGCCCTTGGAAGAGGCTCGGATACGGTCGGCGGAAAACCAGAAAGCGCGCGTCCTTGTCGATATTCCATCAAATACCACGATCGTGGGACTGGGCGCCGATGCGAAGATCGTCAAAGGCAACCTGAAGATCGGACCGGGCACCGGCAACGTCATCATCCGAAACATCGCGTTTGAGGATTCCTTCGATTATTTTCCGGCGTGGTCGCCCCGGGATTCATTCAGCCTCAAATCCGGTGCGGAAGGATGCCAGGAATCCTACGTCGATGACTCAACCGGTCCGCAGCGATGCCGCGGCGGGCGGTGGAATTCCGAATACGATCTGGTGACGATCGAAGGCGCGACTCACGTCTGGATCGACCATTGTTCGTTCGACGACGGCGATCGCCCCGACAAAATGTTCCCACCGGTATTCGCGGAACCGCACAACGAGTTCGAACAAAAGATTCAGCATCATGACGGACTGCTCGATATCGTGAAGCAGGCCAACTACGTGACGGTGTCCGACAGCGTCTTCCGCGATCACGACAAGGTGCATCTTGTCGGGAGCAGCGACAAGATGACCGACGACGGCGGCAAGCTGAAGGTTACCTTCCGCCACAATCACTATGTGAACGCGATGCAAAGGAGCCCGCGCGTCCGCTACGGCGAGGTCCACGTGTACAACAACTATTTCGAAGGGAACCGGAGCCGGGAGGCTTATCCCTTCCGCTACGCGTTCGGCGTCGGGACGGAATCGCGGATCTATTCGGAAAACAATGTCTTCGCCCTCGACGAAGGCGCGACGGCGTCGGACGTTGTCGCCAACTACCGCGGCGAGGTCTTTTTCGACAGCGGTTCGATCCTGAACGGCCGAGGCGCGGATCTCCTGGGCGATTTCAATGCCGCGAACGCGAAGAAAACCTTGAGCGGGGACGTCGGCTGGAAACCGGCCTTCTACGCCGCCCCTCTTCTTCCAGCAACCGCGGTCGCCGAATACGTGAAAACGCACGCGGGGCCGGGCAAGCTCTGAGTTCCGCTGCAACCCACGTTGACTGGGCCGGCCTCGCGCCGGCCGTTTTTTTGCCTATTCGCGCGCGACTTTCGCCGGGCTGATCCCGATCCGCTTCTTGAACAACCGGCTGAAATAGTAGGGGTCGGAATAGCCCAGAACCGAAGCGGTTTCCTTTACCGATCGCCCGGAATACAGAAGATCCTTCGCCCTTTCGAGCCGGCGGAGTTGCTGGAACAAGGCGGGCGTACACCCCATGTAGCGCCGAAAGATACGAATGAAATAGTCGCGGCTGTACGGGACCTTGGCCAGAACATCGTCGACATGGTCGCGGTCCAGGATATCGGCATCGATCGTCGTCGCCGTGTTGACGACATGCCACGGCAGACTGTTCCCGCCTTTCCACCCTTCGAACGCATCGTTGACGTATTCCAACAGCAGGGTCAGGAAAAGATAGTTCTGCTGAAGCGATATCCCTTCGGTCGGGCTGATACGCATGTAGAATTCGACCAGCGGCTTGATCTCGTGCCAGCGCGACAAGGTCACGTGGGTACGGACGGAAATCATCGAGAACAAATCGATTTCGTTGAAAAGGGTCAAATTGAAATGTTGGGCCACGCCGGTATAGAGCCCAAGTCCGCCGTGACTGCCTCGATAGCGCGTGCCCGCCTTGACCCAGATTGCCTGCCCCTCTTCGATCGTATAGGGCTGATCATTGAGCAGATAGTGCGCGCGGCCGCTCAGGCAGATGAAAAGATCGTGGCAGGCGATGGTTTTGTCGACACTCCAGTTGTCGTCGTGACGCATCCGGATCAGTGTTCGGGGAAGTGACAGGTGGAGGCTGGAAACCGGTAAAATATTGACCGGATTTTCAACGATTTTGTCCATCTTTTTCCCCTGATCGCTCCATTGTTGTTTGCGGGCGCTCGCGTCATCCTGGTTACAAGGGAATATACACGATCACGCGCGGCGACACGACCGATGCGGATCGCGGGTCTTGCGGGGAAGCGTGTTGCCTACAGCGGAATCGACGATCGTTGCCGTAGCGTTGACGTTGCAAAACGGATCGGCGGACCGGTCGCGAAGCGCTCTTGAAGCAATCGAGTTTCCCCCTCGGACATTTTGAACGACACGCCGGCATGCCGCGAAGGCGGCGCCCGGAGGTCGCGGGTAATGATCGCCGACGCGGCGCGGCGGAACGAAAGTATCGGCAAGGGGCATTTTGCGCCCAACCTGCCGATGGTCGCCCGAAAGATTTGGCGGCCGAAGGGTCAGAGGTAACGCATGTACGAAAGTCGGTCACTCGGATTTGCCTACATTTCGCCGTACCTGTTCGGGCTGCTTGTCTTCACGGCCTTTCCGTTTCTGGCTTCGCTGTTGCTGAGCTTCACCGAGTACAACCTGATCGATCCGCCTTTCTGGGTCGGACTCGAAAACTACATCTACATGTTCACGAAAGACCGGCTGTTCTGGAAGTCGCTCAGCGTGACACTGGCCTATGTCTTCATGACCGTGCCGCTCAAGCTCCTGTTCGCGCTCTACATCGCGCACATCCTCAACTACCAGCTCCGGGGTATCAATCTTTTCCGAACCGCCTACTACGTTCCGTCGATTTTGGGCGGCAGCGTCGCGGTGGCGGTCCTTTGGCGGTACATGTTCGCCGACTACGGAATCATCAATCTGATCATCGGTTCCATCGGGTTCGATCCCATTCCGTGGTTCGGGCAGCCGGGTTGGGCCCTGTTCACGATTACGCTGCTCCGGTTGTGGCAGTTCGGGTCGGCCATGGTGATCTTCCTGGCGGCACTTCAGAACGTGCCCCAGGCACTTTATGAAGCGGCGCAGATCGACGGCGCGACAAAATGGCAGGCGTTTTCGAAGATCACCATTCCCCTGATCACGCCGGTCATTTTCTTCAACTTCGTCATGCAGACCGTGCAGGCGTTCCAGGAATTCAACGGCCCCTACATCATCACGCAGGGCGGCCCCCTGAAGTCCACCTACCTGCTGCCCCTCTACGTTTACGAAGCGGCGTTCCGAAATTTCGAGATGGGATACGGCGCCGCGTTGTCGTGGGTGTTGTTCGCCATCGTGATGGTCCTGACCCTGATCGCTTTCTCGACGTCGAAGTACTGGGTCTTCTATTCCGGCGACAAGCGTGGCTGAGGGGAAAGAGAACCGTTCCATGACCAGTATCGATCTCACGACCCTATCCCCCGAAGCCGTCTCGGAAATCCGGCGCACTGAACGGTGCCAGCGTTTCAGCGCGGGCATCCGCTACACGATCCTGATCATTTGCGGGTTCGCGATGATCTACCCCTTGCTCTGGCTCGTCGGAGCCTCGTTCAAGACCAACCACGAGATCTTCACCGAAATCGGTTTTATTCCGACGGCGCCCGTGATCGACGGCTACATCGCCGGTTGGCAGACATCGACCGAATACACTTTTGGTCGTTTCTTCTTGAACACGTTCATGATCCTGATCCCGAAGGTGATCGCGACCGCATTTTCGTCGGTTCTGGTAGCCTACGGGTTCGCGCGGTTTGAGTTTCCGGGCAAGAAAGCGCTGTTCGCGATTCTGATCGGAACATTGCTGCTGCCGAACGTCGTCACCCGTATTCCGCAATACATCCTGTTCCGGGAACTCGGTTGGCTGGATTCGTACCTGCCTCTGTGGGTTCCCCAGATGTTCGCCGTCGACGCCTTTTTCGTCTTCATGCTGATCCAGTTCCTGCGGGGAATACCGCGGGACATGGAAGAAGCGGCGATGATCGACGGTTGCCGTCCCTGGCAGGTCCTGATCCACATCGTCATTCCGATCCTGAAACCGGCCATCATCTCGGTGTGCCTGTTCCAGTTCATGTGGTCGATGAACGATTTCCTGGGACCGCTGATCTACATTTCTTCGGTTGAAAAGTACCCGGTCGCCCTGGCGTTGAAGATGTCCATTTCGGTGACCGAATCGTTTGAATGGAATCGAATCCTCTCGATGACCGTGCTCGCCCTGGTGCCGTCCCTGGTCGTGTTTTTCCTGGCGCAGAAGTACTTCATCGAAGGCATTTCGACCACCGGTTTGAAGGGATGAGAACGTCAAGATGTCCGGCGTAACGCTCAGACAGGTTTCCAAGGTTTATCCGAACGGTTTCAAGGCCGTCCATGAAATCGACCTTGATGTCGAGGACGGCGAATTCATGGTCCTGATCGGTCCATCCGGATGCGCCAAGTCGACGACACTGCGGATGATCGCGGGTCTGGAATCGATCAGCGGCGGCGAAGTGCGGATCGACGGCAAGATCGTGAACAATCTGCCGCCCTACGAGCGCGGAATCGCGATGGTCTTCCAGAACTACGCGCTGTATCCGCATATGAAGGTCGATCGAAACCTATCTTTCGGTTTGCGTCTCAAACGCCAGCCGGAACCGGTCATTCGGGAGGCCGTGAGCGAGGTTGCCGGCATTCTCGAAATCGAGGAACTGCTGGAGCGTCTTCCCAAGCAGTTGTCGGGTGGCCAGGCTCAGCGCGTCGCCGTCGGCCGGGCCTTGATCAAGAAACCCCAGGTCTTTTTGTTCGACGAACCGTTATCGAACCTGGATGCGAAGTTGCGGGCCTCGATGCGGGTGCGGATCACCGAATTGCATCGGCGCCTCAAGGCGTCGGGTCTGAGTGCCACGGTGATCTACGTGACCCACGACCAGACCGAAGCCATGACCATGGGCGACCGGATCTGCGTGTTGCGTGACGGCCGGATCATGCAGGTCGATACGCCCGACCGCCTTTATGATTTTCCCGCGAATGCCTTCGTCGCCGGTTTTCTCGGCTCGCCCGAGATGAACCTGCGCCCTGCCCGCCTGGTGGCGGACAACGGCAAGCTGGTGCTCGATGTCAACGGTTTCAAGATCGGGCTTCCCGAGGATAAGGCACGGGCGCTGGCGGACCACCCGCTCGGAGACGTGATCCTGGGGCTGCGCCCGCCGTTCGTCGAGTACGTCATCGGAACCGACACGACGGACACGGTCGAGGGAACGATCAAGTTCGTCGAATTCATGGGTCACGAAGTCTTCATCTATTTCGATCTCGACGGACTTGAATTCGTGGCCGTCAACCGCATCGAACACCGCGATCTTCTGAAAAAACTCAAAATCGGTGAACGAGCCCGTTTCCGTTTCGCAATGGACCGGGCTCACGTTTTCGACGTCAAGACGGAACGAAATCTCACTTTGCCATTTAACGCGTAACAAGGAGGAAACTGATCATGAAATGGCTTCCCGCAGTCGCTACCGCCGTGTTGGCGGGGCTGTTCGCCTCCACGGTTTCGGCGGCCGATCCTGTCGAAATCCGCATGTCATGGTGGGGTGGCGACAGCCGCCACAAAGCCACGCTCGAAGCGATCAAGGCATTCGAGGCCCGCTATCCGGAGATCAAGGTCAAAGCCGAGTACACCGGCTGGACGGGTCATCAGGAACGCATCGCTACCCAGATCGCCGGCGGAACCGAACCCGACCTGATGCAGATCAACTGGCCCTGGCTGCCTTTGTTTTCCAAACGAGGCGACGGCTTCGCCGATCTCAATGAACTCGCCGGCGTCATCGACCTCGGTCAGTTCGACAAGTCGTTGCTGAGTTCCACGACGGTCAAAGGGAAGTTGAACGGCCTGCCGGTCTCGATCACCGGCCGGGTCTACATGTTCAATCCGGTCCCGTTCAAGAAGGCGGGTGTGGAACTGCCGAAAAACTGGGACGATCTGTTCGCCGCCGCCGCGGCTTTCAAGGCCAAGCTGGGCGACGAGTACTATCCGTTCGATACGACCGACCTGAATCCTTGGTATGCAGCGGTCCACTATGTGACCCAAATGACCGGGAAGTCGTACATCGACCCCGAAACCGCTGAGGTCGCCTGGACCAAGGAACAGGTCGCCGACGGTCTCCGGTTCTATGTCAGTCTCGAAGACAAGGGCGTTATCCAGAATTACGAAAAGGGCGCCGCCGAAGGCGGTTCCCGTCTGGAACTTCATCAGAAAAAAGCCTGGATCGAGGGCCGTCTCGCCGGTTCCTACGAATGGGATTCGGTGTGGGCCAAATTCCGCGACCCGCTGGGCCCGGACCAGGATCTCATTCCGGTCAAGACGCTTATGTTCAAGGGCGCGGTCAGCGAAGGCCTGCTTCGCAAGCCGACGATGATGTTCTCGATCTCGAAGCGTTCGGACCATAAGAAAGAAGCGGCGACGCTGCTCAACTTCCTGATGAACGATCCCGAGGCGATCCGCATTCTCACGACGTCCCGCGGAATCCCGGCCAGCAAGGTCGCCGCCGATCTTCTGGTCAAGGAAGGCTTGGTTCCCGGGCCGGTCGCGACCGCGCACGACATCATCATGAAGGGCGACGCGCCGCAACTTTCGACGTTCTTCGAACATCCGAAAATGCAGGAACTCTACCGTTCGACCATGGAACAGTTGAGCTATCGCAAGATTTCGGTCGAGGAAGCGGCGACCGCTCTCGTCGACGAGGCGAACGACATCCTCGCCAAGGTTTCCCGTTAATAGACGATTGGGGCGTGGGAAGATGCTGAGACTGCATTCTCCCACCCCTTCTTTTTGACACGCAATTTTCGACGTTGACCGCCTTGCCCAACGAGGGAGCGAGATGCGACCGTTTTTACTATCCGCAACCGCACGCACGGCGGCCTTCGAACTGAGTGACGCGCCCGGTCCGCTCCTCGATGTCCCCTGCCCCATTTTCCTGGACGGCGCGCGGGTAATGGAAACGACCAGTACGGTCTTTTGCCTGGAGGCCTTGCTTCCCGGCAAGACTTACACGCTCCAGGCTGGAAGCGAGCCCGCTCTCTCTTTCACGACTCTTGGCGAGGCCGCAGTCATCGATGTCCGCCGTTTCGGTGCGCGGGGCGACGGCATACACGACGACACGGCGGCTTTGCAGGCCGCTGTCATGGCTTGCCCCGAACAAGGAACGGTGATCATTCCGCCCGGTTTGTGGGCGTCGGGGCCACTGTTTCTGAAAAGCGGCGTGACAGTCTATCTGCAGTCCGGGGCGACGTTGCGCGGACATGCCGATCGAGGCCGATATCCCATCCTTCCGGGACGATTGGACCGCAATGACGGTGGCGCCCTGTTTCTGGGATCCTGGGAAGGCGATCCCGATGATTGTTATGCCGCGCTCATTACGGCTGTCGGCGCAGGCGATATCGCGATTGTCGGCGGCGGCGTGATCGACGGAAATGCTGCGGCCGGAGACTGGTGGCGCTGGCCCAAGGAAAAACGCGAGGCTCGCCGTCCCCGGACGATATTCCTCAATGATTGTCGAAATGTTCTGTTGCAGGGAATTACGGTTCGCAATTCGCCGTCCTGGACCATTCATCCGCTGTTTTGCGACCACCTGCGTTTTCACGGCCTCAAGATCGATAATCCCAAGGATTCTCCGAATACCGACGGGCTCGATCCGGAAAGCTGCACCGATGTCGACATCGTCGGCGTCCGGTTTTCCGTCGGCGACGATTGCATCGCCATCAAGTCTGGAAAGGTCTTTCTCGGCCGGTTGCTGAAGCGGCCGAGCCGGGACATCCGCATCCGGTTGTGCGTTATGGCGGACGGCCATGGCGCCGTCGTGATCGGAAGCGAGATGGCGGGCGGCGTTCAGGACGTCGAGATCAGCCGGTGTTTTTTTCGCGCGACCGATCGTGGCCTGAGGATCAAAACCCGGCGTGGGCGGGGCGCGGAGGGCGTGATTTCCGGCATCCGACTGCGCGACGTCCGGATGGACGGTGTCTTGGATCCCTTCGTCGTCAACTGCTTCTATTTTTGCGACCCTGATGGTGAAAGCGACTATGTCCAGGATCGTCGGCCGCTGCCCGTCGACGAACGCACGCCCGAGGTCCGCGATATCGAACTTGAAAACGTGACGGCGACCGGCGCCCACCACGCGGCGTGCTATGTGCTCGGACTGCCGGAGCGGCCGATTACGGGGCTGAGTATGCGTGATGTCTCGATCTCTTTCGATCCGGCGGCCAAACCCGCGGCACCTGCGATGGCCTGCGGAATCATGCCCGTCGCGCGGGTTGGTTTCTTTCTGGCCAATGTTCTTTCACCCATCCTCGAGAACGTCACCGCGGACAATGTTGTCGGTCCTTTGTTTCCCCCTGCCGGAGATCAGTAACGTGATTCAGCCATTCTTCCGTCACTACTCGGAACACTATCAGAGCTACAAGAACGGGCGCTGGTGCTACGAGGACGGATGCTTCTACAAAGGGCTGCAGGATCTCTATCTCGCGGGCGGTGGCGGCTGGTATCTTGACGAGTTGATCCGGCATGTCTCCCAGCGCATCGCGCCGGACGGCACGATCGAGGGTTATGAGCCAACCGAATACGCGCTCGACAACATCAACGCCGGAAAGGTCCTTTTTCTTCTGCGCGACGAGACCAGCGATCCCCGATATGAGGTCGCCTTGCATGGGTTGCGGGACCAACTGCGGTATCACCCGCGCACGGAAAGCGGCAGCTTCTGGCACAAGAAGGCCTATCCGAGACAGGTTTGGCTCGACGGCGTGTACATGGCCCTGCCTTTCCTATTGCGCTACGACCTCGACTACGGGGATGGCGCCGCCCGGGCCGACGTACGCCGGCAAGTCGAAAATGTGCGGCGATCGATGTTCGACACCAAGCTTGGGCTCTACTACCACGCCTACGATGAATCCCGTTCGATGGCGTGGGCAAACCCCGAAACCGGGCTTTCCAAATGTTTTTGGTCGCGCGCCATCGGATGGTATTTGATGGGATTGGTCGACCTTTGTGAATTGCTGCCGGAATCCCATCCCGATCGGATCCACTACGCCGCCCTTCTTGCCGAGGCCGCGCGTGGCGTCGCCTTGTGGCAACGTCCCGATGCCATGTGGATGCAGGTGATCGATCAGCCCTTGCGCGAAGGCAATTATGCCGAAACCTCAGCGAGCGCGATGTTCTCCTATGCGTTTCTGAAGGGTTATCGACTCCGCCTCCTGGACGCGTTGTTCGACGGTCGTGGCCAGGATGCCCGGAGCGGTATTCTGAAGCGCTACCTACGGGACAACGGAAAAGGCAAATCGCTTGGAGGAATCTGCCTCATGGCCGGACTTGGCGCGCTCGACGGCAAGCTCGGTCACCGGGACGGAAGCTTTGAATACTACATCAGCGAACCCGTGGTTGAAAACGACCCCAAAGGGGTTGGGCCATTGATGATGGTTCAGGCGGAAATCGATCGCCGATCTCACACCAGCGCTTCCACGGCGGCGAGCTGACGACTTCTCTGGCAACCAACCTCCTGTCGAACGCAGTTGAGTTGCCCGAGTTTGTTGAAATCGGTCAAATTATCCGCAATCCAGTGATTTCACCGAACGGCAGATTGATCTAATCCCGCCGGAAGGCGGCTACGGCGAACCAGTTTTGGGGATCCGTCCAGATTCTATCAATTTTCCAGCCGGATTCCGCGGCCAGTATCCGGATCCGATCCAGCGTGTATTTGTAACTGTTTTCGGTGTGGATGGTTTCGCCGTTCTCGAACCCGACCTCGACGTCTCCGATCCGGACATTCAGGGGACGCCTGGCCCGAAGGTGCATTTCGATCCGGCTTTCGGCGGCATTGAATTCGGCCATGTGTTCGAAATCATCGATCGGGAATGACGTCCCCAGTTCCCGGTTAAACCGGACCAGGATATTGCGGTTGAAGGCGGCCGTAATGCCGGCGGGATCGTCGTAGGCCGATTGCAGGATTTTCCGATCCTTGACGAGATCGAAGCCGACGATCAAAGCGGCGCCCGATCCGAGCGTATCTCCGGCATCTCGCATGAAATCGCGGGCTTCCGCCGGCATGAAGTTGCCGATGGTCGAACCCGGGAAAAAGCCGATGGGGCGTCCCGGCAATTCCGGAAGCAGGAACGATTTGGTGAAATCGGCCGAGATCGCGATCACCGGGAGATCCGGATAGGTCGCGGCGAGATCCGTCGCGGAGTGAATGAGGTGGTCGCGCGAAATGTCGACCGGTACGTAAGCCCGAGGATCGTGCGTGGATTCGAGGAGAACGCGAACCTTCTCGCTCGCGCCGCTGCCGTATTCGATGATGACGGCGCCGGGCCCAATAAGGTGTGCAATCTCATGCCGATTCCGTTTCAAGATCCCGATTTCGGTCTTGGTCGGATAGTATTCCGGTAGCCGGCAGATCCTTTCGAAAAGCCGCGATCCCGCTTCGTCGTAAAAGTATTTCGGCGACAGTCTTTTGGGCCGCGACAGCAACCCCTCTAGGACGTCATCCCGCATGTTGGCGTGCGGCAACGGGTGTTCATGAATGCCGCTCAGGATCGTCGAAGGTCGGGTCCAGACGTCATCGTGCATCACGCGCCCTCCGCCAATCTCAAGCCCATGAACTGCCATCGCTGATGGGGGTAGAAAAAATTGCGGTAGGTCGAACGAACGTGGCCCGCCGCCGAGGCACAGGATCCGCCGCGCAGAACCATCTGATTGCACATGAACTTACCGTTGTATTCGCCAACGGCGCCTTGTGCGGTCTTGAAGCCGGGATACGGACCATAGGCCGACGATGTCCATTCCCAGACACTTCCGAAAAATCCGAAATTGTCCGTTATCGGCAGGGGAAGAAAGACGCCGTCGTCGGCGAACTGTCCCGACGTTGACCGTCCGGCCGCGATCGTTTCCCATTCCGATTCGGATGGAAGGCGCTTGCCTGCCCATCGCGCGAACGCGTCGGCCTCATAGAAGCTGACATGGCAAACGGGGGTTGCGGGGTCCAGAGGAACCAGACCGTGCAGGGAAAAAACGAACCAGCGGCCGTCTTTCTGGCGCCAGCGGTCAGGAGCGTTCCAGCCATGTTCCCGTGCGGTCCGCCATCCGTCCGAAAGCCAGTACTCGGGTCGCTGATAGCCGCCGTCGGCGATGAACTCCTGCCATGCGCCGTTGGTCACCAGGCTGTTGGCAATACGAAACGGCCGGAGCAGAACCTCGTGCCGTGGCCCTTCGTTGTCGAAGGCGAAACCCGGACCGTCGTGGCCGACGGCCACGATTCCACCGGGGTGATCGGTCCAGCCGGTGTTGCCGCCTCCCGCCGCGACCGCTCGCGGACCCAGGGCGCGATACGCGGGCGCCAGCGGGTTGCGCGAAAACAGATCCAGAATGTCGGTCAGCAGGAGTTCCTGATGCTGCTGTTCATGGTTGAGCCCCAGGACCGTCATCGCGGCCAAATCCGGATCGTCCAGTCGTTCTTCCAGCAGGTCTGCGAATGCCGCGTCGACGTGATGCCGGTAGTCTAAGACTTCGGCGAGGCCGGGCCGGGTCAACATTCCCCGTTCGGGGCGGGGATGGCGGGGGCCCAGGGATTCGTAGTAGGAGTTGAAGAGAAAATGCCATTCGCTTCGATACGGTCTGTAGCCTTCACGCCACGCGGCCAATATCAGAGCTTCGAAAAACCAGGTCGTATGAGCGAGATGCCACTTGGCCGGGCTGGCATCGGGCATCGACTGGACCGCGGCGTCCTCCGGGCTCAGAGGTTCCGTAAGGGCCTCGGTTTGCAGCCTGACCGCGTTGAAGCGTTCGCGTAGAGAACGCGGCGCCGGATGTTGCTGAAGTCCCGAATCAGGCATCCCGCCCCCTTCCGTTGATCGACTTGGGGTGGTTTCAAGCGTCCAAGTGGACACCGGTGTTCAGGGGGATGTTTGTTCAACACCGAAAAATTCAAACGGTTTTTGTTTGCACTTTCATGAAAGCGCCGGAACGACAACACCGTTCGCACTTATGCAATACCACTTGGCGAAAAAAAATGTTGCCGATATGTTCTTGTCATGATACCCGTTGGGAAATGGAACAAAACATGAACAGGATTGGCTATGATCTTACTTCGACTCGCCGGAAATCTCGGGACTATCGCGTTGGCCTTCTCGGCCGGATATGCTTGGCTCGTCGTGGCGTGAAGGCTTGGCTCAAAGCGGCAGGACTTGGCGTTTGCACCCTTCGCCATCCAATGCGACGTAGGTGAACATTCCTTCCGTCACCTTGACCTGATTCATCCAGTTGCCGCCCCGCAAGGCCCATGCTTCGATTCTCACGGCCACCGACGTGGTGCCGATTCGGATGACTTCCGTATAGCAGCACAGGACATCTCCGACCTTGACCGGCCTATGGAATGTCATCGCCTCTATGCCGACGGTCGCGACTCGGCCGTATGCGCACTGGCCGGCGGTTACGCCGCCGGCGATGTCCATCTGGGACAAGATCCAGCCGCCGAAAATGTCCCCGTTCGGATTCGTGTCTTTCGGCATCGCGACGGTGCGGATTGCGGGGTGGCCTTTTGGCGGCGTTGGATCATCGGACATGAGTGTTGCCTTGCTCGATACAATATCTTGACGTACAAAGGCGGCGACGTACACGATCCGGCTGGAATGCCGTCATTTTTCGCAAACCGTATGGTTGCGATCAGGATACATGGATGAACGATCTATTCCAACAAACGGCGCCGAGCGCCGGTGATTATACGGCCAAGGATATCGAGGTTCTGGAAGGATTGGAGCCGGTTCGGCTTCGTCCCGGTATGTATGTTGGCGGAACGGACGAGCGCGCGTTGCACCATTTGGTGGCGGAAGTTCTCGACAACGCGATGGACGAGGCCGTCGGAGGCCATGCGTCGCGAATCGAAATCGAACTCGCCGCAGACGACACCGTGACCGTGCGCGACAATGGGCGCGGAATCCCCGTCGACCCCCATCCGAAGTTCAAATCCAAATCCGCGCTCGAAGTGATTCTGACGACCCTGCATTCGGGCGGAAAATTCCGGGAGGGCGCCTACGAAACGTCGGGTGGCCTGCACGGGGTCGGCGTTTCGGCGGTCAATGCCCTGTCGGACCGCCTGACGGTCGAGGTCGCGCGCGATCGCCGGCTGTGGTCGCAGTCCTACGAACGGGGCAAGCCGACGACGGCGCTTATTGACCACGGCACGGTTCAAAACCGTCGCGGCACGACCGTCATCTTCCATCCCGATCCGGAGATTTTCGGTACCCGACTCCGTTTCCGTCCGGCGCTAATGTTCCGGATGACGCGGTCGAAAGCCTACCTGTTCCGAGGCGTGGAGATTCGCTGGTCCTGCGCGCCCGAGTTGATCGGCGACGACGACGATACGCCGGCCCAGGCGACTCTCCATTTTCCGGGCGGACTCTCCGATTACCTGACGACGGCGATCGAGAAGCGCCAGACCGTCACGCCGCAACCGTTCGCGGGTTCGGCGAAGCTCAACGGCGGCAGCGGCAAGGTCGAATGGGCCGTTGCCTGGCCGGATGACGAGAACGGGTTTTTCAATTCCTACTGCAACACGGTTCCGACGCCGCAAGGCGGGACCCACGAACAGGGGTTGCGCAACGCGCTGTTGCGAGGCCTCCGGGCCTTCGCCGACATGGTCAACAACAAGCAGGCCGCCAAGGTGACGGCCGATGACCTGCTCGGCGGCGCCTGCGTCATCCTGTCGGCGTTCATCAAAAACCCGCAGTTTCAGGGCCAGACCAAGGAAAAGCTCTCCAATCCCGAAGCGACTCGGTTGATCGAGACGAGCGTTCGGGACCACTTCGAGCACTGGCTGTCGGGCACGCCGGATGCCGCCGCTCTTCTGTTGGAGCGGGTAATCGAACGCGCCGACGCGCGTATGCGCAAGAGACAGGATAAGACGACCAAGCGCCAATCGGCGACCCGCCGAGTCAAGTTGCCGGGTAAATTGACCGATTGTACGCGGACCGTTGCCGCCGGGACCGAAATCTTCATTGTCGAAGGCGATTCGGCCGGGGGTTCAGCGAAGCAGGCGCGAGAACGCGAAACCCAGGCCGTCTTGCCGTTGCGGGGAAAAATCCTGAACGTCGCCAGTGCGTCGGTCGACAAACTGCGCGCCAATCAGGAATTGCGTGATCTGGCGGAAGCCCTGGGATGCGGCACCGGGTCCCATTACGACGAGGAAGGACTGCGTTACGAAAGGGTCGTCATCATGACGGACGCCGATGTCGACGGCGCTCACATCGCTGCGCTTTTGATGACCTATTTCTTTAAGGAAATGTCAAAACTCGTTGAAAACGGTCATCTATATTTGGCGCAGCCGCCACTGTATCGTCTCAGCCAAGGGGGCAAGACGGTCTATGCCCGCGACGACCTCCACAAGGAGGAACTCCTGGAAGCGGTCTTTAAGGGGCGCGGCAAGGTCGAGGTCAGCCGCTTCAAGGGACTGGGCGAGATGCCGCCCCAACAGTTGCGGGAAACCACCATGAATCCCAAGAACCGGACCCTTTTGAGGGTTACTGTTCCCAGCAAGAAGACGACCGAGGATGTCGAGGAGGCCCGGGCCACCGATCGGATCGTCGAGGACTTGATGGGACGGCGCCCGGAAACCCGTCTCGCCTTTATTCAGGAGCACGCGCGGTTCGTCGACGATATCGATGTTTGAGAATTTTTCTGCGCGCTATTGGCGAAGGAACCCGGGTCGTCATAGATAATGACAGGGCTGTGTTGCCTTTGGAGGTTTCCATGCGTATGCGCGCGTTACTGGCCATGTCCGTCGCTTTGATTGCAACCGCGTGCAGCGGTCCGATGATCGTTAACGATGCCGACGACAATGCGTCGGATTTCTTTCGACACGCCGCAGCCGGCCGAGACTTGCGCGCCGTGATCGTCGGTAATCCGTTCAATGTCGCGAAAACCGTGACTGACGCCGCGGTCGTTGATTCCATGCAGGGGCGCTTTACCGGTGCGCCAACCCATCTGACGACCGCTCCCGGCGACAACAACCACCGACCCCAGGCCCGTGTCGTCGTCGTTCTGGATGCCGATGCCGGCATGAGCGGCCGGAAAGTCTGTAAATCATCCGATCCGGCACATGAAGTGGCCGGCACACGGTCCGGCGAACGGTTGCGGGTGCTGGCGGCGTTCTGCGAATCCGGCCTTTCCTACGCCGAAGCGCGAGGCTCCATCCCGCGCCCGGCCGATCCCGGAGATCCGGCCTTTCGCGCGTTACTGGGAAGCATGGCCTACATGCTCATTCCCAGCGAGCGTCCGAAATCCGACGACAACTCTCCGGTGCTGATTTTGTCGATGCACTGACATCGTCCTGTCCCGCCGTCCAACTCTTGATGGGGTCGGACGGCGGGACGACGAATGCTTACGGAAAGAGCGGCAGTTGCTCGAGCCCAAGGGTCTCCGGATAACCGCACATCAGGTTCATGTTCTGGACCGCCTGCCCCGACGCGCCCTTCACCAGATTGTCGATGACCGACAGAATGATGACCCGACCAGGTACCCGGTCGGCGAACACGCCGATAAGGCAGAAATTCGAACCGCGTACGTGCCGTGTCGCCGGGGATTCGCCGGCGGGCAGAACGCGCACAAACGGCTCGTCCGCATAGCGTTCCTGCAGAGCCGCCCGGACGTTGTCGACAGAACTTCCCGCAGCGAGCTTGACGTAAATCGAGGACAGAATGCCCCGGCTCATTGGCATCAGGTGCGGTGTGAAATTCACGATGACTTCGGTTCCGGCGGCTTCGGAAAGACCCTGCTCGATTTCCGGCGCGTGGCGATGCTTGGCCACTCCGTAGGCATGGATGCCTTCGGTCACCTCGCAGAACAGGGAGCCCTCCTTGGCCGCGCGCCCCGCGCCGCTGACGCCCGATTTTGAATCGATGATGATGTCCTCGGACAAAACCAAGCCCTTGGCCAGGAGCGGTATCAGCGGCAGTTGAACCGAGGTCGGATAGCACCCCGGATTGGCGACCAGGCGCGCCTTGGCGATCGCTTCCCTCTTGATCTCGGCGAGGCCGTAGACCGCCTCCTTCTGCAGTTCGGGAGCGAGATGGGTGCCGCCGTACCACTGGGCGTAGACGTTGACGTTGGCGAGCCGGAAATCCGCCGAAAGGTCGATAATCTTCAAATGGCCCGGCAATTTGGCGATGACTTCCTGCGTCGTCGCGTGGGGAAGGCAGCAGAAAACCACGTCAATCCCATTCCAATCGGCGTCTTCCAGCGCCACGAGATCCGGAAGCGCCAAGCCGCCGAACTGCGGATAGACCGCCGCGAACGATTGCCCGGCCTTTCGATCGGCGGTCATGATCTTAATCTCGGCGCCGGGGTGGCGCGCCAGGAGACGGACGAGTTCGGCGCCCGTGTAACCACTGGCACCCACGATGGCGACTTGGGTCTTTTTCGATACTTCCGTCATTGTCATGATCTCCGATGTTCAAGATACGAAAAGGGCGCCCGGCCAAGGGCGCCCTTTTTCCGTGGAAACGGCATGGTCCCCCGCCTACGCTTGCGAAAAGCGCACCTCGCGGCGTCGTCGGACGATCAGAATGAAAATCATGTCGTTTTCTCCATGCACGGCACGGACGCTAGCAGATTTTTGATTCTGTGCAAAGGTCTTTCACCGCGTTCCGTCGCGTTTGTCGCGTCACGTCGACAGGTTCAAGCCCATGTCCCAGAAATCGATTTCCAGGCGGGTCGCGTCGCGAAAGGTGGCGGCCAAAGCGTCAATGCGCGACGGCGGCAGTCCCTCGCCCAAGACGTCGATATATGCGACCTCTTCCGCCGCGACGCGGGCATAGTCGGTTCCCGCGTACATCTCGATCCACGACCGATAGGGATTGCCCGCCAGTCGGGTTTCCGGTTGCGAAACCAGCCATGCGGCAAGTTCGCCATAACCGACGATGCATGGTGCCAATGCGACGTGCAATTCCAATAGGTCACCCGCCATGCCGCGTTCCAGGACATAACGCGTATAGGCCAGGGTGGCGCGCGACTCCGGTTCCCGCAGCAACGCGTCTTCCGGTATCCCCCATTCCGCGCAATAGGCGACGTGCAGGCCGATTTCCGTATCGATCATCGCCGTAAGTCCCGCTGCCGCCTGCCGAATGTCGGCCAGCGTCCGGCTCTTGTAGGCGGCGAGGCCATAGGCGCGCGCGAACTGGATCAGGAAGAGATAGTCCTGTTTCAGATAGTGCGCGAAACAGGCGCAATCCAACGTTCCCGCACCCAAGGTCCGGACAAAGGGATGCGTCAGATATTGCTGCCATTCCTCGCGGCAGGCGGTTTTGAGCGTGTTAAAAAGCATTGGCGATTTCCGTCCAGTTCGCGAAAGCCCTGAAACTCCTCGGATTCGGCGACGCCATACTAGCTTATGTAAACTTCCGTATATATAGAAACGCACGTAATTCCGGTGCAACATAGCATTTGGTACGCCGAGTCAACTCGTCAAAGGCGTGATTCCCGCCGCGCCAGGTTAACCAGGAGTTCGGTTTATGGACGATCAGGAACCTCTCGTCTTTCTTGACGAAGAGTCGCCGCTTCCCCGTTCCGGAAATGATATGAACCTTTCTTCCTGGCGTGTGCTTGTGGTCGATGATGACGAGGACGTTCACGAAACGACGCGGATGGCCATGGATGGCGTTCCCGTACTCGGGCGTCCGATCGAGTTCCTGCACGCCTACTCGGGCGCCGAAGCGTTGGAGGTCCTGCGGCGGGAACGCGACATCGCGGCCATCCTTCTCGACGTGGTGATGGAAACCGTCGATGCGGGTCTTCGCGTCGTGGGAACTTTGCGTGACGAACTGGACCTTCACAATGTTCGGGTCATATTGCGTACGGGCCAACCCGGTCAAGCGCCCGAGATGGAAACCATCACGCGCTACGACATCGACGACTACAAGACCAAGACCGAATTGACGCGGAACAAGCTGTTCACGACGCTCACGACCGCGATGCGCTCGTTCGAAAGGCTGCGTCAGCTCGACGCCAGCCGCCGCGGTTTGGAAAAGATCATTTCGGCGAGCAATCAGTTTATCGCGCAACAGGGACTGCAAAGTTTTGCCGAGGGCGTGATTACACAGATCGCCGCCCTGATCGGGATCGAACCGGAAGGCTTGGTGTGCGCCGCCATAGATGAACGGGAGTCCTTTACGGAAGAAGGCTCGTTGCGCGTCATCGCCGCGGCCGGCCAATACCGAACCCTGATCGAGCACGATCTTTCGGAGATAACGGATGCCCGGATCGTATCCTCGCTAAGCCGTTGTCTCCACGAACGGCGATCGATCATCGGTACACACAGCGCGACGCTGTGTTTCGAAGTCAAGGAAAGCCGGGCGCTCGCGGCTTTCATCGATTCCAAAACGGCGATTCAGGATATCGACCGCTATCTGTTGGAGATTTTCTGCACGAACATCGCCTTGTGTGCCGACAACGTGCATTTGGTCGAATCCCTTCACAAACAGGCTTACATGGATCCGCTGATCGGACTGCCGAACCGAACGGCGTTGATCGAGATGCTGGATGCGAAGTTGTCCGAACCCGAACGTGACGATCTGTCGTTGGCGGTCGTCGATGTCGATCACTTCTCGGCGACCAACGACATGCTGGGGCATCGCCATGGCGACGAACTGCTGCGGGCCATCGGCGGGCGGCTGAGCGAGTCGTTTCCGGATTGCACGATTGCCCGTGTCGCCGGTGACGTGTTCGGACTGCTGGGCCCGACGGCGGCGCTGAGCGCGGTGTCCATCCGCGGCGCGTTTTCTTCGCCGTATCATATCAACCACGTGAACCAGACGGTGTCCGCCTCCGTTGGTATCGCACGGCTCAGCGAAATGGCCGGAGGCGGGTCGGACGGCGTAAAGAACGCCTACATCGCCCTTAAGCGCGCCAAAACCAACGGATACGGGCAAGTCGCCTTTTATTCACCGGAATTCGCCGCGAAAACCCGGGAACGCGCCAGACTTCTGCAGGACCTGCGGCTGGCATTTGACAACAACCGATTGTTCGCGGTCTACCAACCGCAGATGGATCTCTGCAGCGGCAAGGTGGTCGGATTCGAAGCGCTCATGCGGTGGCGCACGTCGGAAGGCCGTCTCATTCCGCCGGACCAGTTCATTCCCGTTGCCGAGCATTCGGGCCTGATTGTTCCGTTGGGCGCATGGATCCTGCGCACGTCCCTGGAGACTTTGCGCACCTTGCATCGGTCCGGCTATCCGGATCTTCGCATGGCGGTAAACGTTTCCACGGTTCAACTGCGCCAGCAGGACTTCCTGTCCCAGGTCGACGACGCACTGCAAAAGATCGGCATGAATCCGGCTCATCTCGAACTGGAAATTACGGAATCATCGGCGTCTCTCGGCGTCAACAAGGTTGCCGAACTGGTGAATGCCATTCGACAACGGGGAATTGCCGTGGCAATCGATGACTTCGGTACGGGGTTCTCTTCCCTGTCCTATCTGGACCGTCTCCCGGTTACCCGGCTCAAAATCGACCGGAGTTTTGTCCAGGCCCTGGATACCGATCTTCCCGGAGAGCGCATCGCCGAGATGGTTGTTCCGTTGGGACATCGGCTTGGCCTGCGCGTTCTCGCCGAAGGCGTCGAGAACGAGGCGCAGGCGAAGGCGCTCCGCGCTCTCGCGTGCGACGAGGTTCAGGGATACCTGTATAGCCCGCCAATCCCCGGTGAGGACCTGTTGGCATGGCTGGCCGAAAACTCGCATTAGGAGTTCTGGCCGCCGGATTGTTTCTCGCGTCGTGTGATGATCCCGAACCGTTGCGGATTGGGTTCATCGGTGATCTGTCTGGGCCCGGTTTCGATATCGGTCGTAGTGCACGCAACACGTTACAAATGCTGGTTGCTGAGCGAAACAGCGAAGGCGGGATCGGAGGGCGCCAGATCGAAGTCCTGTTTTTGGACGACGCCGGAGATCCCGAAACCGCCAAAGCTGCGGCGCTCGAACTTGCCGCAGCCAATGTCGATGCCATCGTCGGTCCCTTTATCAGCGCCATGGCCGAGGCGGTGGTTCCGATCATTAACGAGCATCGCATCGTAACGCTTTCGCCGACTGTCGCGTCCCGGGAGTTTTCGGGCATCGACGACTATTTCTTCCGGAGCAGCGGCAACTTGCTGGATACGACAAAGGACTTTGCGCGTCACCAAGCGGCAAAGGGGCGCAAACGCATTGCTGTCGCCGCCAACGAAGGGAACCCGTTTTTTGCTCGTTCCTGGTTGTCGGCTTTTGAGTCGGCCTTGATCGAATCCGGAGGCGAAATATCGCTGGTTCGTTCTTTCAGGTCCGATGAAACACAGGGTTACTCGGGAGTCGTCTCTGAATTGCATGCCAGTCGTTCCGACGCGGTTCTGGTGATTGCCAACAGCGTCGATACCGCGCGCTTGGTCCAGCAGTACCGCAAGATCGACGCTGATACGCCGATGATCGGTAGCCACTGGGGAACAACTCGGTCGCTGATCGACCATGGGGGGCGTGCCGTTCAGGGATTCGAAGCCATTCAGTCCTACGATCTTGAGGGTACGTCAGAACGGTTCATAGCTCTTCGCGAGCAGTATGGCCGACATTTCGGGCGCCAGATGGATTTCACGGTCGCGGGCATGTTCGATGCGGTCGCAGTGCTTTTCGCCGCCCTCGAACGCCGCACGAATTTCAGCTCCCTGAAAGAGGCATTTCTCAATCTGGGCGCCGTCAAGGGTATCCAATACGACCTCGAATTCGACTCCTTCGGTGACGCGACGCCAAAGGGATATTTCTTCGTGGTGCGCGGCAACGAATTCGTGAGGGAATAGGATGGGGATCCGCAATTTGATGATGCCATATCGTATGATTTTCCTTTTTGCATCCGCCATTGCCGCCAGTGTTATGCTCTCGGCTTGCAATGATCCCCAACCCCTGCGCATTGGCTTCATTGGCGGATTGACCGGACGGGCATCGGATATCGGGGAAGCTTCGCGCAATGCCGTCCAGATGGCCGTGGAACAGCGCAACAACGCGGGAGGAATCGATGGCCGCCCGATCGAGCTTCTGATCCGCGACGATACCAACGTACCGAAGGCCGGAGCGGAGGCGGCGCGGGAACTCGCCGATTTGGGTGTCGAAGCGATTATTGGCCCCAACATCAGCGCTGTTGCCGAAAAAATCATCCCGGTCATCAATGATCGCAAGATCGTGACGGTTGCGCCCACCGTTACCGCAATCGCCTTTTCCGGCCTGGACGATTATTTCTTCAGGGTGACCTGGACCACGCGAGACAACGCGCGCGCCTACGCCAAT
Organism: Rhodospirillales bacterium; assembly: GCA_963675465.2. Classification (GTDB taxonomy): domain Bacteria; phylum Pseudomonadota; class Alphaproteobacteria; order Rhodospirillales; family Shumkoniaceae; genus JAHDSF01. The sequence continues at coordinate 93,166 of CAXXVY010000016.1, read as the reverse complement.
CACTACTTTCGGAAGGGACGGAAGAAAATCGCCACGGCCTTCGATCTCAACAACCGGATATTTTCCGAAAGTTGGCTGCAGTCTTTCCGGGAAATCTTCGGCGAATTGGGGGGCACGGTCGTCGCGTCGGCACCGTTCGACGCCAACGGACCGGAAGGATACGGCGGCGTTGTCGAGCATCTCCTGGAATCCAAGCCCGATGCCTTGCTGTTCATCGCCGGCGGCGTCGATACGGCGCAGCTCGCCCAGCAAGTCCGCAAGCGCAATGCCGACATGCCCATGATCGCCGCCGAATGGGCGGCTTCGGAAAGTCTGATCGAACTGGGTGGCAAGGCCATCGAAGGGCTGGAAATGGGGCAGGCTTACGATCGTTGGGATCAGTCCGAAGGATACGTGAAGTTTCGCGATGTATACCGAAAAAGCTTTCAGCAGGAACCTGGATTCGCCAGCGTGGCGGCCTACGACGCCGCGACCGTGGTTTTCGAGGCTTTGTCACGCCGCGAACCTTCGCAACCTCTCAAGGACGCCTTGCTCGCGCTGGGCCCCCTGCCGGGACTCCAACAGGAACTGAAGTTTGATGCATATGGCGATGGCCAGAAGCAGGCGTTTTTCATCGTCGTCAGGGATGGGCAGTTTACCAGCGAATGATGGTTAGACGAGAATTCAGGCTCCGAACGCTTCTGGTCCTTCTGCTGGCCGCCACGATTCTGGTGACGCTGGCGATCGTCGGTTCGGGCATTCTCATCGTCCGAATACCGCAGATCGCGGAAGACAACCAAATTCTCGTCGACAGGGCGGCGCGCGATATGGCGGAAAGGGTCGAGGCCTTTCTACGGGGTGGCGTTTCCCGGCTGTCCCTGGTCGGAAAATTCATTCCCTCCGGCACGCCCGAGGAAACGGAAAATGTCCTGGAGGCGGCACTTATCGACACCTTCGAGGCCGTTTATATCTTGAATGCGGGCGGCAAACTGATCGGAAGCCGCATTCGGGGCGCCACCACTCGGCGAAGCCGCGAACTCGTGGGGATCGATCTGTCCTTCAACTCGCTGTTCAACGAAGCACGATCGAAGGGAATTCCGGTTTGGAGCGACAAGCACCTGTCGGCGGTGACGGGGAACGTGACCATCGGGCTTGCTGTTCCGATCAACGCCGATGGCGGCGTCGTCATCGGAGAAATTGCTCTCCCCACCCTATTGCAGATCAGCCAGATCGTTCAAAACAATACGAGTTTCGAACTGTGGATCATCGATGGCAACGGTGAAATGGTTGCGGATACCGGCGCCCTTACGCCCAGCCGGATGAATTTGCTCAACCTCCCGATCGTTGCCGCAGGTCTTGATAGCGGCCCGGCGCCCGAGCGGCTTTTCTTCGAGGGCCACCGGTACCAGGCTGCCGCCTCGTTTTCGGCGTCATTGGGATGGCTGTTCGTCAGCCGAATTCCCGCAGGACTCGAAAACCCCGACGTCCGAAAATTGGTCGGCACGATTCTGTTCGCTTTCCTGGGATCGTGTGCCATCGGATTGATTCTTGCGCCATTCTGGGCGTATGGGATGGCAAGGCCCCTGCGCGCGATCATGGAGGGTGCCCGTCAAGTCGCCCGAGGCGGCCATCCCGGCCGGTGGCCGCGTGGCATAACCGTCGAATTCAATCAGTTGTCATCCGATCTTGAGCGAATGGCCGAGGCCATCGAAAAGCGGCAGGAGGAACTGCAGTCGCTCAACGAGGAATTGGAGACGCGGGTCGAGCACCGCACCCGGGACCTCGCCACCGCAAACGCCGAACTATCCGAAACTTTGGCGACGCTGTGTCGTGCCCAGGACGAACTTGTACAGTCGGAAAAACTGGCTGCGTTGGGCCGTCTCGTCGCCGGTGTGGCGCATGAATTGAACACGCCGCTCGGAAACGGGCGAATGGCGATTTCGACCCTACGCGACAAGCTCGAGGCGTTCAGGCGGACAATGAGCGAGGGATTGCGGCGTTCCGATCTCGAGGCGTTTGTTCGCGATGTCGATATTGCGACCGAAATCGGAGAACGCAATGTCGTTCGGGCCGGTGATCTCGTCGCCAGTTTCAAGCAGGTTGCGGTCGATCGGACCACGTCCCATCGGCGCAGGTTCCTCCTGGATGAAGTGGTCAAGGAGATCGTGCTGACTCTGACACCGTCCATCAAACGGCTTCCGATCGAGATCAGAAATGAAGTTCCTGAAGATCTGGAATTCGAAAGCTATCCGGGAGAGTTGGGCCAAGTGCTGACCAACCTCATCGACAACGCGATCCATCATGCATTTCTCGACGGACGGGGTGGAAACATACGACTTGCCGTCGAGTCCGCCGATGGCGAACATGTGGTCCTGACCGTTTCCGACAATGGTGTCGGCATTCCCGAAAAAACGCGCGGCCGGATTTTCGATCCGTTCTTCACGACCAAGATGGGGAGTGGGGGCACCGGACTCGGCCTGTATATCACGCACAACGCGGTCGGGGGGGTGCTTGGCGGTACAATTACCGTCGCCAGCGAGGAAAATGTCGGAACGACCTTCGAATTGAACCTGCCGCGGGTCGCGCCGAAGGCGCCGGAAGAACGTGCGTGAAAATCGAAGCCGGCCGATAAGTCCGGCGGACGCACCAACAAAAAAGGGCGTTCCGGAGAACGCCCTTTTCCGAAATAGGGTTTTGGACGATCAGCGTTTGGAGAACTGGAAGCTCCGACGCGCTTTCGCCTTGCCGTATTTCTTCCGTTCAACGACGCGGGAATCGCGGGTCAGGAAGCCCTGCTTCTTGAGAGCGGGGCGCAAGGCCGGCTCGAAAAACGTTAGGGCCCGACTGATCCCGTGGCGGACGGCGCCCGCCTGGCCCGACAGACCGCCACCGGTCACGGTGCAGATCACGTCGTACTGCCCTTCCCGGCTGGCGACGGAAAACGGCTGGTTGATCAGCATGCGAAGCACCGGGCGGGCGAAATAACGCACGGCGTCGCGGTCGTTGACCGTGATCTTGCCGGTGCCGCGCTTGATCCAGACCCGGGCGATGGCGTTCTTCCGCTTGCCGGTCGCATAGGCGCGGCCCAGAGCGTCGATCTTGGGTTCGGGAAGCGTGCTTTCAGCCACGACAGGAGCCGTTGCGCCGCCTTCCATGACCTGCTTCAGGTTCTCGAGAGTCGTGGTTGCCTCGGCCATGGTCCTACACCCTCTTGTTCTTCGGGTTCATCGAAGCAACATCCAACTCTTCGGGCTGCTGCGCCGCGTGCGGATGCTGATTCCCAGCGTAGATGTGCAACTTCTTCAACTGTTGCCGACCCAGGGGAGACCGCGTGACCATGCGCTCCACCGCCTTTTCGATGACCCGCTCCGGAAAACGACCGTCCAGGATCTGTTCCATCGTGCGGCTCTTGATGCCGCCGGGATATCCGGTATGCCAGTAAAAGCGCTTGTTGATCCGCTTGCGGCCCGTCAGGCGAACTTTTTCGGCGTTGATGACGATGATGCAGTCGCCGCAATCGATATGGGGCGTGTACATCGGCTTATGCTTGCCGCGCAAGCGCATGGAAATCAAGGAAGCCAGACGCCCAAGCACAACACCATCGGCATCGATGACGTACCACTTGCGCTCCACCTCCGACGGTTTCGCGGAATAGGTCTTCATTTTCCACCCGTTTTCGTGGGAGAAACACAGTTGGGGAACATTGCTGTCCCCTCCGTTCAGGGTGGCGGAGTATCCGCGCGTGATGTTTCCCTGTCAACAGGAAATAATGTCGATTTTATAGACACATAAGAAAACGGTATTATAATACCTCCTTTGAGCGCGGCCTCCAGTACGGCTTTGCAGAATGCATATGATAAATCTTTTTTTTAGCGGGATGAAAACGATGAGCGACGGATTGAACATCGACAATGAAATTCGCGGCATCCTGGGCGGAACACGGACAATCGCGGTGGTTGGCGCCAGTGCGAACGCGGCCCGTCCCAGTTACGGAGTCATGCGCTTTCTCATCGAACGCGGCTATATCGTTCATCCCGTCAATCCGGGGTACGCGGGGCGCTCCATACTCGATCGAAGGGTCTATGGATCGCTTGCCGAAGTCCCGGCGCCGATCGATATGGTCGACGTGTTTCGCAATGCCGAAGCGGCCGGATTGGTCGCCGACGAGGTAATCGCGCTCGTCGGCGAAAAGAGCATCCGGACCTTGTGGCTGCAATTGGGAGTCGTCAACGACGCCGCTGCGGCGCGTGCACGTTCGGCGGGCCTTGTTGTCATCATGGATCGCTGCCCCAAAATAGAATACGCCCGGCTGAATGTGAACGGCTCCTGAACAGCCGCGCCGGCCGATTCCGACGCCACTCAGTTTTCAACGTTCGACAATACGGGGAGTTTCCATGACCAAGACAAACGACGGTGCCCCCCAGGGCTTCGAGACCCGCGCCATCCATGCCGGCGCACAACCGGATCCGGTCACGGGTTCCAGGATCACGCCGATCCACCAGACCACGGCCTATACGTTCCAGGATGTCCAGCACGCCCAGGACTTGTTCAATCTCCAGAAACTCGGGCATATCTATACCCGGATCTCCAACCCGACCTGGGGCGTTCTGGAAGATCGCATCACGGCGCTCGAAGGTGGCATGGGCGCGCTGTCGGTGGCGTCAGGCCATGCGGCGCAGTTCTTGACTTTCTTTTCCCTGCTCGAACACGGCGACGAATTCATCGCGTCAAGCGCACTGTACGGCGGATCGATCAATCAGTTCGGGGTCAGCTTCAAGCGTTTCGGGTGGAACGTCCGTTTCGTCGATCCAAAGGATCCGGAGAATTTTCGCAAAGCTCTGACGCCTAAAACCAAGGCGATCTTCATCGAACCGCTGGCCAATCCCGGCGGGATCGTCGTCGATGTGGAAGCCGTTGCCGCCATCGCGCACGAGGCGGGCATTCCACTGATCGCCGACAATACCATGGCGACACCGTATCTCTGCCAAGCCGCATCCTGGGGCGCCGACATCATCATTCATTCGGCGACCAAGTTCCTTGGCGGCCACGGCAATTCGCTCGGCGGTTTGATCGTCGATGCGGGATCATACGACTGGAAGAATTCGAAAGCGTTCCCCCAACTCACCAATCCCGATCCCGGATACCACGACATGAGCTTCACCGAAGCTTTCGATCGGCTGGCCTTTCTTTTCAAGGCCCGTGCCGTGGCCTTGCGGGATCTCGGACCCTGCCTCTCGCCAATGAACGCCTTCCTGATTCTGACGGGGATCGAAACGCTTCCCCTGCGGATGGAACGCCACGTGGCCAATGCGCAAAAGGTCGCGGAACATCTCGAATCCCATCCCGCCGTGACCTGGGTCTCCTATGCCGGTTTGAAATCGAGCCCCTATTTCGATTTGGCGCGCAAATACCTGCCGCGCGGCGCGGGTTCGGTGTTTACCTTCGGACTGAAAGGCGGATACGAGGCCGGAGTCAAAATGGTGGAAGGCGTGAAACTTTTCTCCCACCTCGCCAACATCGGCGACACCCGGTCTTTAATCATTCACCCGGCTTCGACCACCCATCGCCAATTGTCCGACGAACAATTGGCTGCGGCGGGCGCCGGACCGGATGTCATTCGGATATCGGTCGGTCTTGAAACCATCGACGATATCATCGCGGACCTGGATCAGGCTCTGTCCGCCTGATGAACCAGGGGTCGGAGAACCGGCTCGAGCGGTTCTCCGACTCTGCCCTATTCGGCGGCCGCAGTCGCCACGCGGGGGCGTTCGCCGGGAAGAAGCAAAGAGGCCGTCGTCGCGGTCGTCGCCAACGTACCCAAAACGACGAACAGCCAGAAATAGTCGCCGGTCGCATCGAATAGGCGGCCTTCCAGCAGGACGCCCAGGCTGGCGAGCCCGAAAGCCAGGATGAATTTGAGGCCGTAGACCAGTCCGCGCCAATGACTGGGAGCATACTTGGCGACCAGGGTGTTCTCGGCCGGAAGCGCCGCAGTGTTGCCGGTTACCGTCATCGCCATGAGGAAGACGAGCAAGGGGCCGCCCGCCTCCGCCGCCAGCCATAAAAAGGGCACCTGGAAAGCCCATGCGGCGATGTAGACGTACTTCAGCGGATACCGGTCGGCCATCTTTCCGGCGAGGATCTGGAAAACTCCCGCGACACCGTAAACGATGGCGATCAGGGTGGTGATGCCCAGAACGCCCTGATCGAACAATCCATCCGCGCGCAACGAAAACGCCTTCGGCATTCCGGATTGCGTCGCCTGATAGATCAGGCCGGAACAGATCAGCGTTACCAGGAGAACGAAAAAGGCACGTACCTGCTCGTCGCGACTGGGCAGGGCAATGGGCCGCAGGTCTACTTTGGTCTCGATGATGATCCGACGGTGGATGCACCACAGAAAGAACACGCCCGTGAGGACGACCGCGGCACCGGGAACCAGGAATGCCGCCCGCCATCCCCATAGATCGATCAATGCCCCGGCAATGAGAACGGCCGCACTGGGGCCGAAGGAGCCGAACATGCCGTTCAGGCCCAGCGCCGTGCCGCGGTTCACCGCGTTGCGGACGAGCCAAGCCATGCCCACGGGATGATAGATCGACGCGAATATTCCGGTCAGGGTCAGGAAGAGGCCGATTTGCCAGGCATTCGAAGCAACTCCGGTCAACATCATTCCGGCGCCGGTTCCCAAAAAGAACAGGGCGATCATACCCACGGAGCTCCATTTGTCGCCGACCCATCCGGCGACGGGGGCCGCGACGCCGTAAAGAATGTTGCCGGCGAGGATCAGGGTGACGACTTCACCGTGTGTCCAACCGAGCTCGTTTTCCAACGACAGGGCGGCGACGAAGAAAATCGGCTGAAACAAGTGCGAATACGCGTGGCCGACGCAGGAAAAAGCGATGGCGATGCGACTGGACCAGGGAGTCATGACCGGGAGTCCTGTTATGAGTTCTTTTGATCGGCGAATGTCGCGCCGCGATCTCGATTCCGCTCGAATACGGGATCAGCCCGACGTGAAGCGGGCTTTTCGCTAAGGATAGCGATTAGGCCCCGTAGCGATCGGCACTCGACCGGTACAATCAAGTATCCGTTCGGTTAACTTGGTTCAACCCCTTTTTTGTCAAGGCTGCGTGCGTGTATTTTGGTTGATTTTTCGTGCAAGGAATTGCATTAAAAATATTCGGTTATATACTGTTACTTGTCCTTTTTTATATCGGACGACAGATGGAGGCGCAAAACCGAAAACGAAAGCAGCATGAATCGTAACGTGCGTTCGCGGCATATATTGAACGGGGTGGAAGTCATGAACGCAAGAATCGTCAAAGAAGCACCGGATCCCATCGACATTCATGTCGGCAAACGCGTGCGTGGCCGGAGAGTCGGACTGGGTATAAGCCAGACGAAACTGGGGCAGGCGATCGGTGTAACGTTTCAGCAAATTCAAAAATACGAAAACGGCGCCAATCGCGTTGGTTCCAGCAATCTTTATAAGATCGCCAAATCTCTGGGAGTCGAAGTTGCCTATTTCTTCGAAGGTATCGAAGAAGCGACGCGTGGGCTTTCGGAATCACGCCAATCGCAGTTCGAGGAAGATCCCCTGCGGTCACGCGAAGCGATCGAGTTGATGCACAACTACTATCGGATTGGCGATCAATCGGTGCGGAAGCGTTTGTTCCAATTCGTCAAGGCGCTGGCTGGGAGCGGCGTCGAGCGGGATTAACTCCGGCCGAAAACTCGTCTGGAGGTCGACATTCGTTTGCGAGGGCAGCTGCCTGACGGCGGCGGAGCCTGATTTTAAGCAGTGCCGTGTTATCCAGCCCAATTTCGGGTCAACGAAGTTCGGGTGTGCGAGGTGTGACGCGCGGACGGATGGCGCGATGCGGTCATTTTCCTTTGTCGTTTCACCTTCTCCGGGGTAAAGAGCGATCCTGGGGTAGGAAAGGTTTGATCCATGTCGACGATTACCCGTCGCGCGGCCGGAAGCTGGTTGCCGACTGCCGCCGTGCTGGCTGCGGTGTGTCTCTGGGGCAGTTCATTCGTGGGAACCAAGCTCGCGCTCCGGGTTTTTGACCCATTCGCCGTTATTTGGGCGCGAATGCTTTTCTCGTCCCTTCTGTTTCTGGCGATACTCCCGCGCTTGGATCGCCCCCGATATTGCCGCGGTGATTGGCGGGGACTGCTTCTGCTGGTGGTGTTCCTTCCAGGCCTTTATTTTCCGTTGGAAAATACCGCGCTGACTTTAACTTCCGCGTCGCAGGCGGGCATGATTTCGGCGATCGTTCCGCTCCTGGTCGCCGTCGGCGCCCACTTCGTTTTCGGCGAACGGGTCACCGTCCGGGGGTATGCCGGATTGGCCGCGGCGATTGTGGGCGTTGTCTGGTTGACGCTCGCAGCCGAGAGTTCTCTTGTTTCGGCGCCCAACCCTCTCCTCGGCAATTTTCTCGAATTCCTGGCGATGTTGTGCGCCTGCGGCTACATGCTGACCATTAAGAAACTCAGCGAACGCTACGGGACCTGGATGTTGTCGGGCCTGCAATGCCTAGCCGGTCTCGTCTTCTTCTTGCCGGCGGTTTTTCGCTTCGAATCGGCTTTGACGTCACCCGAACTGACCGTCGGCATCGGCGCCGTCGCCTACCTGGGAATCGTCGTCACCCTACTCGCCTTCGGGTTCTACAATTATGGGGTCAGCCGGATGCCGGCATCGCGCGCTTCCGCGTTCATCAACCTGATCCCGGTGGTGAGTGTTTTCTTGGGTTGGGCAATCCTCGGCGACAGCCTGACCGTCGGGCAGTATGAGGCTTCGGTTCTTGTCATGAGCGGCGTGGCGCTCAGCCAGTTCGGCGCGAGGAAGGCGCGGATCGCCGATTCAAAGTGACAGTTCCGCCAGTAGCGGACGATGATCGGACGCCCAGCGCGCGCCGCCGCTCGAGGGGATCAATCGTCGTCGTATTCCGTCTGGAACCGACCAGATCCGATCGAGCGCCAATAACGGCACCGGGGCGGGAAATGTCGCCGGCGCGCAAAATCCGATCCCGGCGCCCAGCGAACGCAGATCCCGCAGATCGGCGAGCCACGAGTTGAAGTCTCCCATGAAAACCACCGTGAAATCGCGTTTCAGGAACGGAGAGACGGCCTCTCGAAGCATTTCATATTGTCGGATACGTTCCCTTCGCCGCAATCCCAGGTGGGTGGCGACGACCACCAACGGCTGGCCGCGAATGTCCAGTTCGGCGACAAGGGCGCCGCGCTTCTCGAAACCGTCCACGCCGATGTCCAGGTTCGCGGAACGCGTCACCGGATAACGGCTGAGCAAGGCGTTTCCGTATCTCTCCGAACCGTCCATGACATTCGGGGCGGCCACGACCTGATATCCCCGGAGGCCGTCGAACGCGGCATGCAAGTCCTGGATGCCTTTCAGAGGGGAACGATCGGAGACTTCCTGAAACGCCAGGATATCGGCATCAAAACGACTGACGACATTGACGATGCGGCAGGGGTCGTAACGGCCGTCGACGCCGATCCCGCGGTGGAGATTGTAGGTTGCAGCCCGGACGATCGTCATGATGAGATCAGATCTTGCCGCGAAGTCGCACGATAGCGAAACGCAGGCCGAAGGCGAGGAAACTCCAAAGAGCCAGTCCCGCGACCAGGACGGCGACGTTCTGCGGCGAGGGATCGCGAAAGATTTCGACAATTCCCGATCCGATCGAACAGACGACGGCAATTCCCGGGAGCATGCCGAACAGTGTTCCCAGCAGAAAATCCGAAAGGCGAAGCCGCGCAGCTCCCGCGACGATGTTGATGACCGCGAACGGAGCGACCGGCAAAAGCCGGACCCCGGCTATGGACAGGAATCCCCGTCGTTCCAAAGCCTTCCTGGCTCTTTCGACACGTCCCTTGGACAAACGCGAGAGAATGCCCCGCCCCAATCCGCGCCCAATCGCAAAGCCGGCGAGAGCGCTGACGAGGCATCCGGTCATGGCGTATAGGAAGCCCGTGACGGTTCCGAATATGGAGGCGGTCGCGACGATCATGACGGTGATCGGTATCCCGATCGTTCCCAACACCAGATACAAGCCCATCATCAACGGCGGCGTCCATGGCATATCCCGAACGCGTCGGACCACGCTTTGTGCGCTTTCGACGTCGATATCGACGATCGCACCGGTGGCAACGGCCGCGCTGACGAGCAGAACGAGGCCGATACCGCCGGTCCACAGGGCAAGCCTCGATCCACTTGATCTCTCGTCCTTCCAGTCGGCAATGTCGAATTCGGGCGGAGAAAATGCCCGATGGAAGTCCGTGGCTTCCTCCGGATCCGCGGATTGAAGCAGCGCTTCGAGCACTTCGGGAGCCAAGTCCGGAGTGCAGGGAGGGATCTCGCGAAGTCCCCTTTTTGCCGGTTCGAGAGCGCGAACCATCTCAATCCAGCCTCCGGCCTGCGCGCGGCGGCGAGAAACCTCCTCCGGCTCCAGTCCGAGATGGTGAGACAGGAGGCGGTCTCGGATCCCGATGACATTCCGGCGCTCATTCTCATCTGCTGCCTCGAAGACGAGATCGCATTCCGTATCGAACCCCATGGAACGGTTGTTCAAATTAGCGGAGCCGATTCTCAGGACCCGATCATCGACGATGGTCACTTTGGCGTGGACCATAATCGGAGTTTCCGCGCCGTCGCCGTCCACGACATAGGGGTGAAACAAGGCCACGCGATCAGGGGCGATTCCGCGGAGCTCCCGCATGAACACCGCACGTCCATTGCCCATGGCGGCCTCTTCCAGCCAGCCGTTCGTTTCCTTGGGACCGACCACGATCACCTCAAGGCCGGGGCAGGATTGGAGCCGATCCATCAGGGCTTTTCGAATGGCGTGGGCCGTCAGGTATTGGTTTTCGATGTAAATGAATTCGGTCGCCGTGCCGATGGCCTGGACGTGACTTTCCTCGATTTCTCGAACACCCTCCCCGTCTGCCGACGCCGACGAAAGTGTTCGGCACAGGCCGAACCCGATATTTTCGAAATCAACAGTCTGGTCCTCGGGCCATGGTGCGTCTTCGCCGGTCAGATCGGGAATCTCGCGCCCGGTCGCCCGGCGCCACCGGTCGCGGTACAGCTCCGCCAAGGCAGCGGCCGCTTCGGAATCAACCATGACCTGGACATCATGGATCGGCGGATACGACGATCCGTCCGGTAGGACTCTAAGGGGATTGTCGGCCTTATGTTCCGGGGTATCCCATCGGGCCAAAGCGAGATCAATTCCGCCGCAAAAGGCGAGCGTTTCATCGACCACGACAATCTTCTGATGATGCGACCCGCCCAACGGCGCCGTATCGTCCAAGCGAAAATCGATGTTACCCGCCGACCTCCAGCCGAGATTGATCGTCGGCGTCAGTTCACGTTGGAACAGGTACAACGGCGCGTAATCCCAAAGAAGAATACGGATGTCGAGGTCGGGCCGGTGCGCCGAAACATGATCCAGAAAGGGGCGGAGCGCTTTCGGGGCCCCATCTTGGGGCGCATCGGCGCCATGCAGGGGGACTCGACCGTCCACGTCCCAACCCGCGATCCAGATGCTCCGACGGGCCTGGCTGAGGACACCGCGCAATACGCCGAAATAAGTCGCGGCGTCGATCAGGACTTGCGCCCGGCGTGCGTGCGCCACTTTCCAGCACGTTTTGCCGGGAATGAGCAGGCCACGGGGGGGCAAACGGGATGACTCTGGCGGATGGGAAACATGGGGTACGGGTGCGATGGTATTTTCCATTGGCATGGCAAAAGTGACGTGATTAGGGGTGTCCTTCTGAGTTGGGAGCGGAGAATTGCCATTTAAAGGTGTTCAGGTGTGGATGACACCTCGGTTTCCGAAAGATGCGAAGATGAAAGCAGTCCATTTTTCCGAAAAGAATAAAATTTTATATAAATTACTATATATTGTTGTTTATTTTAGATGCAAAGCACATGCGTTTATATTTATTGATGAATATTTACATCGTATTTACCATTAGATCGACGCACCCCCTGAACTACACCGCGCGGGGCTTGGCGGTTATTATGACGAGGTGCCGACATGGTCGAAGTACAGCATAGCGAACAGATTGCAGAAATCGTGGCATCCGAAGCGGTTCCTGAAGAGCCGATCGTCGAGATCGCGGAACAGGTTGATGGAGAAGCCCCGGTCGAGGGTGCCCCGGCGAGCAATGTCGAACCAACTGCTACCGAGCCCGCCGCAGGAAGTGGATCCTCGGTGACGCCCTGGTCTTCCGCTGGCTCCTACGCACGCCTCTTCAGCGAAGAAACGGTCGAACCCAACGCACCCAATCCGATCCTGGATCGGATTACGATCGAGGATGGACCGCAAACGACTTTGTCGTTTATGCAAATGATGCTGGATTCGACGGCCCCCCTGCCTCAGTCAACGCCGCGCGTCGTCGACGATGGCCTTGATTTTTCGGCTTCCGAATGGCTCGCGACCACTGATGACGGCTCGTCGGACGGCGCCAGCGGCGGCGGTTCCTCGTCTCCCGCCCCTGCCCCTGCCCCTGCCCCCGCTCCGGCTGCGGACCTGACCTTGACCGGGACCGATGCCGTCGACACTCTGACGGGGGATACCGGAAATGACACGATTTACGGCGGCAAGGGCGCCGACACCCTCGACGGCGGCGCCGGCAACGACACGATTTATGGCGAGGACGGAAACAACGGCGTCATCGCCGCCGGCGGCGATGTGATCGAAGGTGGAACGGGCGACGACAAGCTTTACGGCGAGTATGGCAATGACACGCTCTCCGGCGGCGATGGGGCGGATTATCTGAGTGGCGGATACGGCAACGATACGCTGAACGGCGGTGGCGACAACGATACGCTGTACGGCGGTTACGGAACGGATGTCCTGAATGGCGGCGACGGCAACGACGTTCTTTACGGGGAAGTGAATCCGGGAACGCTGAGCGGTGGTGCCGGTGACGACGCGTTGTACGGCGGGGCGTCGAACGATGAGTTCAACGGCGGATCGGGCAGCGACCAGATGACCGGATACGCCGGCGACGATCTGTACGTTTTCGATTCAGACTCGCTGACGGGCGCCGACACGATTTCCGACTCCGCCGGTTTCGATACGCTGAAATTCGATGGCATCGATCCCTTTGCGGTCATAGGCCAAGTGGCGCGTTCCGGCGACGATCTGGTTTTTCAGTACGATGCGGGCGGAAGTCTTACCCTTCAGGACTTCTACGCCGGAAGTGTTGTCGAAAGGATCAGCGTCGGAAGCGATTCTTACGTCATCAATGCCGATTTCGCGGGAACCGCGACGTTTGCGGATTTTATCGCAAGCACACCGAACAAGATTCTCGATGGAACGAGTGGCAACGACACCTTGACCGGTGATGTCGGCGATGACCGTATAGACGGCTCTGCTGGCAACGACGTCCTGGGCGGATTGGGCGGCGCGGATACGATCTTCGGCGGAACCGGGGTCGACACCATCAACGGCGGCGATGGCGATGACAAGCTTTACGGAGAGGATGGCACCGAACCGTTTACGGGTGCGGGGGCCGATCTCATCTATGGTGACGGCGGCAACGACACGATTTATGGCGAATATGGCACCGACACGTTGTACGGCGGCGACGGCGACGATCATCTTTACGGCGGCTTCAGCAACGATACCCTCTACGGCGACGGCAACGACGACGTCTTGGATGGCGGATTCAACGACGACAAGCTTTACGGCGGCGACGGGAACGATACGCTCATCGGAGGGTTCAATCTCGATACCTTGGATGGCGGTGCCGGCAACGACTCCCTGGATGGCGGCTGGCACAACGATATCCTGACCGGCGGCGATGGCGCCGACACCTTCGTCGTCACGTCGTTTACAGGCGTCGATACCATTACCGACTTCGATGAATCGGAAGGCGACAAGATCGATGTTCAAGGGTTGGGAATCTCGGATCTGAGTTCGGTCACCATCTCCGACGACGGATCGGGCAACACCCTCGTCGTCTTCGGAAGCAACGAACAACTCCAACTGACGGGTATCAGCGCCGCGACCATCGGCGCCGACGATTTCATATTCTGACAACGCGTGCTCGAGAGGACAGATAAAGAACCGTGGTGACGGCCCCGAATCAATCGCCGTGTCTGTCGCGCCATCTTCTCGGAAGCGGGCGGGGCACGATTGCGGCCGTCATCGGTTTCAGCCTCACGATCAATCTTCTCGTTCTTACCCTGCCGCTGTACATGATCCAGATTTTCGAGCGGGTCATGGCCAGTCATTCCGTGTCGACATTGACCGCCCTGGCCGTTGCCGCCTTTGTCGCACTTGCGTTCATGGCGGTGATGGAATCGATCCGATCGCGGATGTTGATCCGGATCGGTACCTGGCTTGAGGAGACGGTTTCACCCCGATTGTTTCTCGCCGGGTTCGATGCCGGGAAAAGTGCGGTTCACACGCGAAACATGAACCGTGTCCGTGCTTTCCTGACGTCGCCGGGCGCGTTTGCGATGCTGGACGCGCCGTGGGTCCCCCTGTTCGTCGGCGTCGTCTTCCTGATTCACCCCTTCCTGGGTATGGCGACTTTGTTCGCAGGCGTGATCATCTTCGGCGTCGCGTGGACGAACGACAGGATATGCCGCCGGGGTTTGGCCGAGGCGGCCCGCTTGTCCCGGACGGCTTCGGAACGGATCGATGCGATCGGTCGCCAGGCCGAGGCTCTTGCGGCCATGGGTATGAAGGCCGCGTTGCAGGGGTACTGGCGGGATGCGAACCGGCAAGCCCTTGCAGCCCAGCAGACGGTCAACGACCGCATCGCCGTCATGACCGCCTTGTCCAAATTCATTCGTCTCGGCTTTCAGGTTCTGGTTGTCGCCCTCGCCGTTCATCTGGTTATCCTCCATGAAATCGGCATGGGTGGGATGATTGCATCGTCGATCATTCTGTCGCGCGCGCTGTCTCCCGTCGAACAGGTTCTCGGACAATGGCGGGCCTGGGGCGAGGCGCGTGCCGCCTGGCGGGACATCGCAGCGGCTTCGGATTCCTTCGATACGCCTTCGTTGATTCCTCTTTCCGTCCCCAAAGGACGCCTGACCCTGGAAAACGTCACCTATTCGGCGCCGGGGGCGACAACGGCGTTGTTCGAACGCGTGAACATCGAGATCGAACCCGGAACCTACGTCGCGATCACCGGCCGTTCCGGAGCGGGAAAAACGACTCTGGCTCGCATGATGGCGGGAATCCAGGAACCCGATCAGGGACACGTGAGGCTCGACGGCGCATCGTTCGGCGCAGCGACCGGATACCGGTTCGGCGCACATGTCGGGTACTTACCCCAGAAGGTCGAATTCCTGCCGGGGACCATTGCCGATAATATCTCCCGCTTCACCTCGACGCCTGACGACAAGGTCGTTCTGGCGGCCCGCAGGGCGGGTGCCCATGAACTGATCCTGTCTTTGCCGAACGGTTACGAAACCGTTGTCGGCGGCATACGGGATCCCCTGTCCGCGGGAGCGCGCCAGCGGGTCGCCTTGGCACGTGCCCTGTTCGGACACCCCAGGCTGATCATTCTGGACGAACCCTATTCGAACCTGGACGGGGATGGCGTCAACGCCTTGATGGACGCCGTGGAAACGTTCCGCAAATCCAGCGGCACCGTCGTGATGGTTTCGCATCGTCCCAGCATCACCGCTCGCGCCGATCGCGTGTTTGAAGTTCGCGAAGGCCGTGTCGATGAAATCCGCGCACCGGTGCGCAAGGCCTGGGCCGGATGAGGAGCGATGCGATGATTTCGCGCTTCAAACGTTTTTGGCCGGAGACGAAAACCGAATTGGGTGAAAACCTCGACGCCCATACCCGAAGCTGGCGGCGAACCGGCTGGCTTCTCATCGTAGTTTTCATCGGGGGCGGCATGTTGTGGGCGGCATCGACGCGGCTCGACGCCGCAGCGGTGGGCCTAGGGACGGTTGCTGTGGAAAGCAACCGCAAAAGCATCCAGCATCTTGAAGGTGGTATCATCAAGGAAATTCATGTCCGTGAGGGCGACGTCGTTTCGGCGGGTCAGCTTCTTGTCACCCTTGACGATACTTCGGCCGCCGCGACGGTGGAACTGCTGCAAAGCCAACTCGATGCCACCCTCGCCTTGCAGGCACGCCTTCGCGCCGAGCGCGACGGTTCGGGGAACATCGAATTCCCGCAATTCCTGCTCGACCGATCCGACGACCCGAAGGTTCGGGGGCTGCTGGACATGCAAATGGATGTCTTCGAATCCCGACGTGACTACATGGCCGATCAGGTCGAGTTGCTCCGGCGGACACGCGAAGGCGAACGCCGGAAGATCGAAGGCTACCGCAAACAAATCGCGGCCAACCAGAGCGAACTCAATCTCCTGACCGACGAACTCGCGGAAATGGAAAGCGCGGTTCGCGACGGTGTCGTTGCGCGTACCAAGTATTTGGCGATGAAGCGCAAGGCCGCCTCGATATCCGCCGAACTGGCGCAAAACGAAGCCCAGTTGGATGAAACCCGCAAGGCATTGGCCGAAGTCGAATCGCAGTTGAAGTTACCCGCGGCGCAGAAACGTTCCGAGGTTTCCACCCAATTGCAGGCGGTCGAGGATCGGTTGTCGACTAACACCGAACGGTTGATGTCGGAGCGCGACATCCTTGCGCGAACCCGGATTCGGGCGCCGCAAGGGGGGACCATCGTCGATGTCCAGGTTCACACGGCGGGTGGCGTAATCCAACCCGGACAACGGTTGATGGATCTGGTGCCGGAAGACGATCGTCTGGTCATCGAGACGCGCGTCGACCCGAAAGACATGGCCAGCGTTTACAAGGGCATGCCCGCCCGCGTGATGGTCAGCGCCTTCAACCCGCGGACGACCCCGGCCCTGGAAGGCAAGGTCGTTTCGGTGTCGGCAGACCGGATCGTCGATCCGGCCACGGGAATATCCTATTTCGAAGCGCGGATCGTGCCGGACGCGATGCCGGTGGACGGTGACGCGGCGTTTGATCTCTCACGCCTCATGCCCGGCATGCAGGCCCAGGTCTTTCTGTTGAAGGAAAAAAGAACGGTTCTCGACTACATCTTCGAACCGCTCTATCGCAACGTGGTCGGCGCCGGGCGGGAATCGTAGGCCGCGGAGGCCGATTAGCTGCCGCCGGGCGTTCCAGACCTCGGTTGTTCGACGTTGACGGCGATTTCGCCAGTAGTGCGGCAACCCGTCTTGTCTCTTCCCGACACCTGAAGAACGAGGTTCCCGACCTTGGTCATGCGTGCCTTGATCACGGCATTGCCGTCCCGGCTGTTGAGGCTGGAACGCAACCATGTGCGGAAGACCCATTCGATCTGATAGGGACCATACCCGTCCTTGAATTGGACGTTCCAGGTTCCAAGCTCGTTCTGGTGGACATGGGTTGGGCCGCTGACCGACAGCGAACAGGCATAGACGGAAACCTTCGCGCTGTCGGACGCCGATGCGCCATTTGAGGATTCGACCCGTACGCCGACGGCATAATCGCCTTTTTGGGCGAACTTGTACTTCAACGTGGATGTCGCGGCCGTCCGTTCGGTAAAGACGACCCTGCCATCGATTGTCCACGAGTAGGCATAGGGGCCCTGCCCGCCTTCGACGGTGGTGCTCATGAGCCAGTTGGCGTTGACCGGAACCTTGTTCCATCCTCTCAACGCGATTTGAAGCGTTGACGGGGCGACGACATCGACCACCGCCGATCCGGCGCACAGGATTTGCGGTTCGTTGGCAAAGCCGGTATTCGCCCGGTATATCGTGAATCGAAAATTCTGACCGCCCTGGGCATTCCGGGGAACCGGCCACGTATAGTCGAAACGCGAGCCGTTCCTGACGATGCCGGAAACCGCACCATCGGGACCGATCAAATCCAGCCGGCCGATCTGCTGCGTTTCGTTGGCGGCGACCGTCACAACGACCGTCACATAGTCGCCCGCTTCAACCCGTGCCGGCGCGGCGGCGATTCCGCACGAAGCCGTCGTGTTTTGCCGTGGTGCCGGTGGTGGATGAACAGGGCCGGGATCGCTTCGCGGCAGATCCCAATGGCCGGGCCGAAATCCTCCGAAAGGTTGGCTTCCGGACGAGGTTCCCGACGACGACCCGGACTGAGGGTCTCCCGATCCGGTTATCGGCATCCAGTCACCCGCCCAAAGCGTGTTGGCCCAAAACAGGAAGAACGTGGCGAGAATTGCGACGATCGTGTTGTGATACCCCTGGTGCCTATACATGGCTGCCTCCCATGGCCCACGGGTTAATTGATGAAAGGCTCAAAACGATTTTTTCATCCTAGGCGTTCTACTTTAGATTTTCCTTAAAAATCATCCGGGTATGGCTGCCGGGTTGGATTGTCGCATCTCTCCGGGAACGGCGAATTCTCCTTGGTGTTGTATTGGATCGGGACTATGGAAAAGGCATTGAAGCATCCAGAATTCCGTTTATCTGCCTATCGGTGATCCCACCGGACCGCAGGCGGAACCCGCGCCAGACATTCGCTCAAAAGGTTTTTCCCTTGGCTTCCTCTCCTTCCCGCATCGTCGTCGATATTTCTGGTCACGGGTTTGGTCATCTCGGTCAGATTTCCCCGGTTCTGACGGCCTTGGCATCGCGTCGCCCCGACATCGAAATTGCCGTTCGCACGGCGATTCCCGACGCCGCGGTGCGCCAGAAATTGTCATTTGCATGCGATATTCTACCCGCGCCACCGGAATGCATCCCGATCATGCGGGGCCCGAACACCGTGGACGCGCCTGCGTCGAAAGATGAATTGGTCCGATTTCATGACCGGTTCGCGCAATTCGTAAACGCGGACGCGAGAAAACTATCGGAACTCGGCCCCAGCCTGTTAATTGCCGATATCTCGTACGCGAGCCTCGCCGCTGCTACGGTGGTCGGTATCCCGGCATTCGCCTTCAGTTCGCTGAATTGGCACGATATTTTTTCCGCCTATATAGAACCGTCTCCCGAATTCGACGTCATTGCCGCCGACATTCGCGCCGCCTATGCTTCGGCAAAGCGATTCATCCAGTGCGTGCCGCATCTTCCCATGGAGTGGTTGCCCAATCGGCTTCCGGTTGGCCCCGTCGCGGCGTACGGAAGCGATCGCCGAAGCGAAATAGTGGGCCGATGCGGGTGGTCCGGTGATACGACATTGATCCTGGTTTCCTACGGCGGAATTGCCGGAGGTTTCCAAGCGGATAGATTGCCCCGGATACCCGGCGTGCGCTGGATATTCGGAGACCTCAGCATGGGAACCCGCGGCGACGGCGCGAACTACGCGGCCTTGAAGTTGCCGTTTGTCGACGTCGTGCGGTCGGTGGACCTGGTCATTACCAAACCCGGATATGGACTTTTTACCGAATGTGCCTGCAACGGTACCCGCCTGCTTTTCGTCGAACGGCCGGACTGGCCGGAAACCGTCCACATGGCGAAATGGATTGACGGGGTGGGCGTTGCCGCTTCGGTTACGGCCGATCGCCTGGCCGCCGGCGATATTGCCGGGGATATCGAAACTCTTCTATCGCGGCCGGCGTCACCTGCCGTTCCGGCGACGGGGGTTGCCGAAACCGTGGACGCAATCTTGGCGCAGTTGGATGGGGTTCCATTCGGACGGTGACGCAAACCAGTATTAGTCGCTCCGTCATGGTGCGATTTTCCAAACAGTGTTAGGGTGATATCGAACGGAACTTCCGAGGAGCATCGGCCATGTCAGCCTACCGTGCGTTCACCCGTATCGTTCTCGCCCTTTTCGTCGCCGCGTTCGTATCCGCCTGCGCCCAGCAACAGACGGGCGGTTACGTGGGCGGCAGCCCCGGACTGACCACCACCTACGCCGTGACATTCCGGAATTTCACGACGCGGGAGATCATGGAAATCACCGGGACCATGGAACGGGAATTCCCCAACTACGTCACGTCGCGTGCCCCGACCGGCGACACCGCCGTCATGCGATACGGCTACGTATCGCAGGCGCCCGCGAACAAGATCTACCAGTGGATCAACGTTCTGTTGATGGACATGGGCTTGGATCCGGACAATCGGGTCAAGGTCACCGTCGACCAGACGGCTTTTGATCTCGACAAAATATACTAGAACAAGGAGTTACCTACGCATGAACGACGCTCCCGTCGCTATCGTCACTGCCGCCGGAAAGGGAATGGGGGCCGCCATCGCCCACGAGTTGAATAGCCGGGGATGGCGGCTGGTCTTGATGTCGCCTTCCGGCCGCGCCGCCGAACTGGCCAAGACGCTGGGCGGTGTCGGACTCGCGGGCTCGGTGACGGAACCGGCGGATATCCAGGCGGTGGTGGATCTCGCCATGAAGACCTACGGCCGAATCGACGGTTTGGCGTTGAGTACCGGGCACGTTCCAAAGGGCGCCTTGCTCGAAATCCCGGACGAAAGCTGGCACAAGGGATTGGACTTGGTGATCCTCAACGTCATCCGGATCCTGCGGTTGGTGACGCCGATCATGGAGAAGCAGGGGGGCGGCGCGGTCGTCAACATTTCGACGTTCTCGGCTTTCGAGCCGTCGCCGCGTTTTCCGATGTCGTCGACCCTGCGGGCCGGACTTGCCAGTTTCACCAAACTTTACGCCGACGAAGTCGCGGCCAAGGGGATCCGGATCAACAACGTTCTGCCGGGCTTCATCGACAGCATCGCCCAGAACGAGGAGACGGTCTCCACCGTCCCCATGAGGCGCCAAGGCAAGGTCGAGGAAATCGCCAAGACCGTCGCCTTCCTGCTCTCTGCGGATTCCGGCTACATCACCGGCCAGAACCTGCGCGTCGACGGCGGCATTACCCGTTCTATTTAGAAATTCGATCTATAGGACAAAACCGACCGTGAAATTTCTTGGTCTCTCGCTTCCCGGACAATTTGATCGCTTCGCGCGACGGGGTTCGGCTTTGATCGCGGGCATTGGAAGGTTTTCGGTCGGTTTTCTCTTGGCTTTTCTATTAATTGGTGGGTTTTCGATAGCCGCATCGCATTTCTTCGGCGCGACGATCCAAGAAGACTTCAGAATTATTTGGATCCTTGTGACTCTTATGTGCGTGACAATGTGTGGAGCCGCTACCCATCGCCTTTTGGATTCCAAACGGATCAAGCGGGATTTTCGCGAAGAAAGCGAAATAATTCTTGAAAATACGATGAAAATTTATCGATACGGCCTCGGTATATTTTTCGTTTTTTGTGTGTTCGGTGCATTATATTATTTGATTCAGGTGTTTTTAGAAGCGTAAATGGAAATCAAGTTCTTAACTTGATGCCAACTAAATAGACCTCGACCGTGCTCTCACTGGATTTTTCGACGAAACGATTTTGGTCGATGAGCCGACAAATAAAGAAGAGCAGGATTGCGTGTGAACCCCAGAGGTTAGCAGTCCGGATCGTCCCAAATTCGAGCATGGCCGGGTCGATTTTCAAACGGCGGAACAAAACGGGATCATTGGCACTCCTCTGAGAGGTGTCGTAGGTGTATCCTATCGATATGAACCCCGCGCTGTGCCGAGACTGCCTGACGATCGCCGAGGATCCGCCGCGTAACGGTCGTTGCCCCGTGTGCGGTTCGCCGCGGATCGTCACGCATGGCGAACTGACAACGCTGTCGATCGCCCACGTGGATTGCGATGCCTTCTACGCGTCCGTCGAAAAGCGCGACGATCCGACGTTGACGGCCAAGCCGGTGATCATCGGCGGCGGCCGGCGCGGGGTGGTCGCCGCCGCCTGCTACGTGGCCCGCCGTTACGGCATCCGCTCGGCGATGCCGATGTTCAAGGCGCTGGAATTGTGCCCCCAGGCGGTCGTGATCCGACCGAACATGGAAAAGTATTCGGCGGTCGGGCATGCGATCCGAAGCATGATGCAGGAATTGTCCCCGTTGGTCGAACCGTTGTCGATCGACGAGGCGTTCATCGACCTGAACGGAACGGTGGGTCTGCACGGCGGTTGCCCGGCACGGACCTTGGCCGCCTTTGCACGCAGAGTGGAGCGGGAAATAGGAGTCACGGTGTCGGTCGGCCTCAGTTTCAACAAGTTCCTGGCCAAGATCGCGTCGGACCTGGACAAACCCCGTGGTTTCGCGGTCATCGGACAGAGCGATGCGGAGGCTTTTCTCGAAGACAAGCCCGTAGGCATCCTTTGGGGAGTCGGCAAGGCGTTGCGCGAACGCATGGCGCGGGACGGCTTGACCCGGGTCGGAGACCTAAGAACGCTTGAGGAGGCGACTCTGGTCCGGCGCTACGGCATCATCGGTCGCCGCCTGTATGCTTTCGCGCGGGCGCATGATTCGCGGCCCGTCAATCCCCATTCGCCGGCGAAAAGCATTTCGGCCGAAACGACCTTCGACAAGGACATACGCGATGGCGATGCCTTGGCCGCCATTCTCTGGCGCTTGTGCGAAAAGGTCTCGTACCGATTGAAAAAGGCCGACAAGGGTGGCCATGTCGTCACCTTGAAGCTGAAAACCGACCGTTTCCGGCTGTTGACCCGCAGCCGACATCTGGATGCGCCCAGCCAATTGGCGGAAAATCTCTATCATGCAGCGCTCATGCTTCTGGAAAAGGAAACCGGCGACCGGGCATTCCGATTGATCGGTGTCGGTGCAAGCGCATTTGCCGATGCCGACGACTGCGATCCGCCGGACTTTCTGGAACCGCAACGGCAACAGGCGAAACGCATCGAAAACGCCATCGACGCCGTTCGCGACCGCTTTGGGCCCGATGCCCTGTTCAAAGGTCGGGGCCTGGCCGCGGGTGCGACGAAGGTCGAAAAAGGTCGGGATTCCCGCTAAGATCATCGACGGCCAACGAACCGGTGATCCATGGACGTCATCTTTTCCCTTACCCAGCAGATGAGCGTTTACCTCGTCGTCGCTTATCTGTTCAGCAAAACGCCGCTGCTTCGGTCGCTGTTCGCGATTTCGATGCGCCTGCCGCCAAAAGCGGTCATCTATGTCGTGTTTTCGGGGTTCTGCATTCTCGGCACCTACTTCGGGCTCGAATTGTTGGATGCGATCGCCAACACGCGGGCGATCGGCGCGGTCATGGGCGGATTGCTCGGCGGTCCCGTGGTCGGCCTTCTGGTCGGCCTGACCGGCGGCATCCATCGATTCCTGTTGGGCGGATTTACGGACGTGGCGTGCGGCTTGTCGACGACGGTCGAGGGACTGCTGGGCGGGTTGGTCTATCTTTACCTGACCCGTCGCGGCCGCATGGATTTCATCTTCAATCCCTGGGTCGCTTTCGGCGCGACCTTGATTGCCGAATGTCTGCAGATGATCATCATTTTGTTGGTCGCCCGACCGTTCGAGCAGGCGATGGGGTTGGTGGAGGTCATCGCCGCGCCGATGATCCTGGCCAATTCCGCAGGCGCGGCTCTGTTCATGAGCATGATCCGCGACCAGCGCGACATGTTCGAGAAATACAGTCAGGCATCGTCGGCCAAGGCCCTGCGCATCGCCGAGCGGGCCGTCGGTATCACCCTGGAGGGACTGACGCCCGAAACCGCGGAACGCATCGCGCGCATCGTCTACGAGGAAACAGGCGTGGGGGCGGTGGCCATCACCGATCGCGAAAAGCTTCTCGCCTTCGTCGGAATCGGAGCGGACCACCACATCCCCGGCGCGAAACTGATGTCCCATCACTCGATCCATGCCATCGAAACCGGCGAGGTCGTCTTCGCCGACGGGATCGATGTCAAATACACGTGTACCCTTTCGGAGAACTGCAAGTTGGGCTCGTCGCTCGTCGTCCCGATCCGCTCGGAGGACGAAATCATTGGAACCATCAAGCTTTACGAGCCGAAGAAGAAGCTGTTTCTCAACATCAACCGGACCCTCGGCGAAGGCATCGCGCGGCTCTTGGCCAACCAGATCCTGACCGGCCGTTTCGAGCAGCAGAAGAACCTTCTGGTCAAATCCGAACTCAAACTGATTCAGGCGCAGATCAACCCGCATTTCCTGTTCAACGCCCTCAATACCGTCAGCGCGGTGATACGGACCAATCCCAACGATGCGCGCGAACTGTTGCTGCATCTGTCTAATTTCTTCCGCAAGAACCTGAAGCGCGGGAACGATATTTCCAGCCTGAGCGAAGAGTTGGACCACGTAAATTCGTACCTGAAGATCGAAATGGCCCGCTTTTCCGATCGTTTGGAAGTGGATATCGCGATTCCCGAGGCGTTCGCCGATGTCCGGGTGCCGACCTTTACCCTTCAGCCGCTGGTCGAAAACGCCATCAAGCACGGCCTTTCCAACGTTCTCGACAAGGGGCGGGTGTCGATCCGCGCCGAGGCCCGCGATGGCGAAATGTTCCTCCTGGTCGAGGACAACGCCGGGGCCTATTCGGATACGGGTGAGAATACCGGAGGATTGGGCATGGGAATCGTCGACAAGCGAATAAAGAATCTGTACGGCACCGCTTACGGTATATCGGTCGACTGCAAGAAAGGCGAATGGACCCGGGTATGGATCCGCCTGCCCAAGAGGGAGATGGCGGCGTGATCCGGGCTTTGATCGTCGATGACGAACCCAACGCGCGGGAGGAACTGCATCTCCTTCTGGCCGCGCACGCGGATTTCGAGATCACGGGTAATTGCGCCAATGCGATCGAAGCCTTACGGTCGATCAACCGCGACAAGCCGGATGTGGTCTTTCTGGATATCCAAATGCCGCGCATCAGCGGTATCGAACTCATCGGAATGGTCGAGCCCGACATCCTGCCGCGCGTCGTTTTCGTCACTGCTTTCGATGATTACGCGGTTGCCGCGTTCGAGGAAAACGCCTTCGACTACCTGCTCAAACCGATCGAACCCGACCGGTTCAACAAGACGCTTTCGCGTCTGCGCCGGGTGATCGGCGAACGGCAACCGATCAACGGATTGGAGATTCCGGAACTCAACCAGATCCCCTGCTTCGTCGGCAACCGCATTCGGTTGGTGCAGTTGCCGGAAGCCGAATACGCCTACAGCGACATATCCGGGGTGCATATCGTGACCGCCGACGGGGAATCGCATACCGACATGGCGCTTCGGGTGTTGGAAACGAAAACCGATTTCGTGCAATGCCATCGCCAGTACCTGGTCCGTCTCGACAAGGTCCGGGAAATCCAACTGATCGACGGCGGTTTGGGCGAGATCAAGACCTTGAGCGGAAAGACGGTTCCGGTGAGCCGGCGTCACCTGCGCGACCTTAAAAAGCGCCTGGGGTTGGCCGGATAAGGGCGAAGCCCCCTGGCGGATTTGCCAAGGGGCTTCTTTCGGCAGAAACGTCTCGCGACAGACAGGGATTTGCCGCGAGACGCGGGTGGAACCGTTGTTATTCGGCGCCGACTTCACCGGGTTGCGGCTTGCGGAAGGCCATGAAGAAAGCGACCAAAGCCGCGGTTGCCGCGCCGATCCCGATCATGTTCGCCCACGGCATCGGCAGGCCGAAGCCGATCGAGGCGTTGGCGATGAAGGCAAATGTCACGGCGGTCATGAACGTCGCCGGGATCGTGCAGATCCAGTGCAACTTGCCGCGCTTTATCAGGTAGGCTGCCGCGGCCCACAGGACGATGGCGGCGACGGTCTGGTTGGCCCAGCCGAAGTAGCGCCAGATGACTCCGAACGGTGCCTGGGAAACGAGGAAACCAATCACGAACAGCGGAACGGCGACCATCAAGCGCTGGGCGATAGGCCCCTGCGGCAGCTTGATGTATTCGGCAATGATCAGGCGGGCGGAACGGAAGGCCGTGTCGCCCGAGGTGATCGGCAGGATGATGACGCCGAGGATCGCGAGTATGGAACCGATACCGCCACCGAGCAGCGCGTTGGCGATCTCGTTGACGACGCCGGAGGGCGATCCGGCGGAAATCGCCGCCTGGAGGGCTTCGGAGCTTTCATAGAACGACAGTCCCAGGGTGGCCCAGATCAGCCCGACGATGCCTTCGCCGATCATCGCGCCGTAGAAAACGAAACGGCCGTTCTTTTCGTTCCGCATGCACCGCGCCATCAGGGGCGATTGGGTGGCATGGAACCCCGAAATCGCGCCGCAGGCGATGGTGATGAACATCAAGGGCCAGATCGGCAGATCCTTGGGGTGGGTGTTTTCGAAGCTCAGTCCGCCCGGCAGAAGCGAGTGGCTGTCGGACAGCATCAGGGCGACGGTCAGTCCGATCGACATGAACAGGAGCAGCGCACCGAAAACCGGATACAGGCGTCCAATGATCTTGTCGATAGGCAGGATCGTGGCGCAGAAATAGTAGCCGAAGATGATGGTGAGCCACACCCATACCGGCCATCCGGTCATGGAAGCGAGAAGCTTGCCCGGGCCGAGTACGAAGACCACGCCCACCAGAAGCAGCAGAATGATCGAGAAGTAGTTCATGAACTGCTTGAAGAAGCCGCCCAAATGATGGCCGACGACATTGGGAACGCTCTCTCCGTTCGCGCGAACCGACAGCATGCCGGCGAAATAGTCGTGGACGGCGCCGGCGAAGATGCAGCCGAAAACGATCCACAACAAGGCGGTCGGACCGTACAGGGCGCCCAGGATGGGGCCGAAGATGGGGCCAAGACCGGCAATGTTGAGAATCTGGATCAGAAAAACCTTGGGCGTCGACATCGACATGTAGTCGACGCCGTCGTTCATCGTCGTCGCCGGTACCGGGCGGCTGCCATCGGCACCGAAGATCTTTTCGACGAAAACGCCATACGTGAAATAGCCCGCGATCAGCAGAGCCACGCAAATGAAAAAGAGTGCCATTTGGACATCCCCTTGTTTTGACCCTATCCCGGGACAGCGTAGGCTTGGATCCGCGCAATAAAAGGGGCGCCCTGGCGAATGGTCGCGTGGACGTTCGAACGGTCGAAATCGATTTCCGACCGGTCAGAAGTTTGCTGGAAAGGCGGAAAGATCGGCGACTTTCCGCGCGATGGCCTCGGCGATTCGCCGTCCGCCGACCGCCGAGGGACGGATGGGATTGGCGTAGTCGACCTCTTCGACGATCACGGATCGCAGATCGATGATCGTGAAATCGCGTCGCAAGGCCTCCTCCGTAATCACGTCGTTGAAAAACGACAGGCCCGCCGACACCATCTTCTTGAATTGCGGTTCCGGTGAATCAGGGTTGAATATGGTGCACACTGCGGTTGGTTGGCCGAAACAGGCCAGATGATCGAGAGTACGGACATAGGCGGCCCGAAACTCTTCCTTGACGCGGTGGTAGTCTAGGAACGCGCGGGACGAAAGCACGAACTTGCTGGGATCCGCGACCAGGTCCACGTGCATAAGAGCATCGCGCCCGCCGACGCTCAAAACGATACGGCACGGGCATTCCAGGGAACCGGTCGGTGCCTGACCGGGGATGTCCGCGATGGCCGCGTATTCCTCTGCCCGGGATTCGATGCGCCATCCCTTCTCTTCCGCGATCCGCGACAGATGCCCGACAACAGATAGGTTGTCGCCGGATACATAGCGTGAATTGTCGATGGAACCATCACCCAGGATATAAACGACAGGAGGCATGCGAATACGCACCTTTAAAATAACTCGGACACGAGAAAATATGTGTCTTGGAATAAAATTCAAGATGTTTTGCGAAGTGTAGAAAACTAACGAATTTCTATTTTTATCATTCCAATTAATATATAGTGCTAATTTAAAAATATCTCTAATTGTGCGGTATAATCTCTCGAAATGATTGGGAATGCCATTTGACTGACGAGCAAGTCTTTTTAATAAAAGGCGGCCCGAGCCTTATCGGCCTGATGCGGAGGCGGTGTCGTTCGCGAAACCGATCCGGCCCGCCAAGGGAAATTTGACGGCGGGCCGGGTGAAGTCGACCCCGAACGTCAATCCCAGAAGATTAAACTCGACCCCTTCGTCGAGCGCCAAGGTGAACCCCAGAAGTCCGTTCAGGGAAAACTGCCCTCCGGTGCCGCTCGGCGTCGCGGCGAAAATCGATTCCGAAAGGTAGTCCTTTCCGACAGCCGTCGGCGGCAAATCGACACGCAATTCCGGAACCGCGCGCGCGACAAAGGCGGTAAACGTGTTCGAATTCGGGCCCGGCCAGACCTTGTAGGTGTCCTTGTAGGGATATCGCGCCACGGCATCCTCGATATGGTCGATCACGGTTTCGGTATCGCCGCCGCGAAGATCGGAGAGGATCTCCGGCTCGGAACCGAACCAGCGGGCATCCGGCGGACGTTGCCCGACGACAACCGCACTGCCTCCGTGGTAGAGGCGCCAACCGATCACCTCGTAAACCGTGAAGGCCGTCGCGTTTTCCCGTTTTGCCGCGATCCAGGTGTGGACGCCGAACACGCCGCGCCAACCGAAGGCGCGTGCGGCATAGATCTGCACGATGGCCTCGGGATGGTCTGCCGGGTTTGGTGCGATTCCCGTGGGCTCGCGGTTCGCCGTGCGCCAGTCAGCCATGACGTTCGATTGCCCCAGGCCAAGAAAGACACTCAACGCCGTCACGCAGAGAATGCCCCATGTGAGCGTTTTCCAAGATTTCCGAGCCCTCATCGGTCGTCCGTCCAAGCCAACAGTACCTGTGTACGAAAAGCCGCACTGTCCTCAAATGGAAACAAAGCCTCAACAATCAATAAGATGGTGACGGCTGGTCGAAATCCGCTGGTCGGAAGTCTATGACGATTCAGCGATGTTCCCTACCCCAATGCCACATTGATCGGACTCCGGCGGTTGACCATTTGGAGACACCATCGGCGCTCGATGCCGAGTAGAGACGGGAGCAGGTTCATGAGAAAACCAAACGGGAACATCTGGGAAACGATCGCGGCGCCGCTTTATCTTGGCGCCGCCTGTATTTTGGTCGCGAACGCCGTGTCGGCTGCCGAAACCGTCAAGGTGCATCTTGGGAAACCGGTCCAGGTGGGGAACGGTACGGCGTGGGTCCAAGTCGTTGAAGACCGATCGGGCGTACCGACCTCGGTATCCGTACTCGTGTCGGAGGAAGCGCTGAACGGTCTACCCGAAGGCAAACACGGGTCGGCGCACGAATCCCACGAATACCAACTGCCGATGCCGGATGGCAGCGCTCGCACGGGTTTCGATCATGCCACGATCGACTGGAACCCGATGGGCCATGAACCGAACGGCGTCTATTCGGCGCCGCATTTCGACGTTCATTTCTACGTGATCGATTCCGCTGCGCGTAACGCGATCACCTTCAAGAACGAGAGCACCAAGGAGACGGCCCTGAAACAACCGGCGCCGGACCTGGTTCCCGCCGGATACGTCGTGCCCCCGGACACGGCGGTCGAACGGATGGGCGTCCACGGCGTGGATCCAACGGGATCCGAATTCCACGGAAAGCCGTTCACGACAACCTTCATTTACGGGTTCTACAACGGCGAGACGATTTTCGTCGAACCGATGGTCACCAAAGCTTTTCTCGAAACGAAGCCGGATGTGACGATGCCGGTTCGCATGCCGAAATCCTTCAGCCATTCCGGGTTCTATCCCGACCGCTACCGGGTGGCATACGATCCGCAGAATCGCACCTACGTCGTTGCCCTGGCAGGACTGCACCCCTGGA
This sequence comes from Rhodospirillales bacterium, assembly GCA_963675465.2. Taxonomy (GTDB): domain Bacteria; phylum Pseudomonadota; class Alphaproteobacteria; order Rhodospirillales; family Shumkoniaceae; genus JAHDSF01. The sequence goes on along the minus strand of CAXXVY010000016.1, from coordinate 63,623 downwards.
AGATGAATTAGACCCGGATAATTACCGAAACGCGGTGGAGGCGTCGCCACCGAACGCAAAGGCGCTGGCCTCTACCGCGGCGGAGTCTTGAATCCGGCCGAACCGATCGCCTGTTCGATAGAGGCGTCGTCATGGATGATCGACCGGCAGGCCTTCATGACCGACAGTGGTTCCCGCGCCTGAAAGATGTTGCGGCCGAACAGAATGCCCGCCGCGCCGCCGTTGAGGATATCCCGAACGAAGGCGAGCGCGGCCCGGTCGGATCCACGGCTTTGTCCGCCGGCCATCAGGACCGGAACCGCCAGTGCCCGGGTGATGGCTCTAGACGCTTCGGATGATCCCGGCCAGTCGGTTTTGATGACGTCGGCGCCCATCTCCATGCCGATCCGGGTGTGCATGGCGATCGTCGCCGGGTCGAAGACATCGTCGACGAGACCGCCGCGAGCGGCCATGGTCTCGACGATGTGAACGATGCCCAGACGCCGCGTAGCGGCGTTCACGGCGGCGCAGTCCTCGAAGGCGCGGGTTTCCAGCGCGGGATCGCGGTGCCCGACGAAAAGGTAGGTGATCACCGCATCCGCGCCGAATGCCACCGCATCTTCCACGGTCGCGACGAGCCGGGTATGGCCATCGGGATATTCGAGCGGAGATCCCGCGCGCCACATCGTCGTCTGATCGAGCCGCAGGATGATGGCGGGGGCTTCGCGCCCGGACAATCGGCTCCCGAAACGCGTGGCGGCGCCGAGGGACAAAATCACGGCATCGACGCCGGCCTCGGTCATGAGGTCGAGGGTGGCTTCGGGCTTTTCGACGCCCGGGCATGTCCCCAATTGCAAGGCATGGTCGAAGGCGATGCAGAAACCGCGTCCCGAGTGGGAACCGAGAAGACGCGACAACCGCTTTTGTTTACCAAGCATTCCCTGCATAACCCCTTTGCTTCCGATCAAACCGTTTCAAATGCAATACCCGCCTGCCGCAAGCGGGCCAGGATGGGTTCCTCGACCTGCTTGCCGATATAGACGCGGTCGAATTCCGACAATTCGGCGAATTGATTGAGTGCGCGGGTCGAAAACTTCCGATGGGTCACCAGCAGGGCCGAACGTTCCGCGGACTCCATCAATGCCCGCTTCATGCGAACGACTTCCTGATCCTGGTGATAGAGCGACGTGCCGATGATCGACGGTGCCGACAGAAACGCCCAGTCGGCGCGCATGCGGCTCAGCGTGTGCTCGCACACCAAGCCGTAGAAGCCTTTCAGGGTGTCGTTGTAGGCGCCGCCGGTACCGATCAGCTGGATGTTCGTCCGGCCTCTCAAGCGTTCGTAGGCCGCGTACGAATTGGTGATGACGGTCAGGAAGTCGATGCTTTCGATTTCGTCGGCGATGGCCAGCGTCGTGGTGCTGTCGTCGAGCATGATGACGTTGCCGGGTTCGATCAACTGGCACGCGGCGCGGGCCAGCGCCCGTTTTTCCTCGACCGAGACCTGAGCCCGGTAATGGAAATTGCTTTCGAACAGCAACGAGCTTTCGGCTGTCGCGCCTCCCCTCTCCTTGCGCAGAAGTCCGCGATGCTCCAGCAGGTCGAGATCGCGGTGGATCGTCATGCGGCTGACGCCGAAATGAACGACAAGTTCGTCGAGATGGACGGTTCCCGCCTGCATGACCAGATTGACGATTTCCTGGCGCCGGTCTTCCGGGTTCATGTCACGATTCCTGTTCCGATTCTTCGATCCGCGTCGGCGTCGATACCGTGCGCATGCGAGTTCCCGTCCTTCGGTTAGTTGAAGAGGAGATTGGGGAGCCACGTCGACACGGCGGGGACCATGGATACCACCACCAGCGACAACAGCAAGGGGAACAGGAACGGCAGGCTTCCGCGCAGGACTTTTTCGACCGGCGTTCCGGCGACCACGCTGACCATGTACAGGCTCATGCCGACGGGCGGAGTCATGAGACCGATCATGAGATTGAGCACGACGACGAGCCCCAATTGGACCGGGTCCACGCCCGCCAACGCCATGGCCGGGGCCAGGATCGGCGCCAGAATCAGAATTGCCGCGATCGATTCCATGACCATGCCGATAATCAAAAGCGCCACGTTCACGATGGCCAGCAGGACATAGGGATTGCTGCTGACCCCCAGCAGCATCTCGCCGACCATGACCGGCACCTGTTCGACCGTGAACACCCATGCGAACACGGCGGCGCAGCCGACGATGAACAATATGCTGGCTGTCGCGCGAACCGTTCGCGTCGCCGCGTCGATAAAATTGGTCCAGTTCAGACGGCGATAGACGAAAACTCCCAGAAGAACGGCGTAGAATACCGTGATGGCGGCGACCTCTGTCGGGCCGAAATAGCCGCTGATCAATCCTCCGATCAGGATGATCGGCGCCAGCAGGGCCGGTCCGGCGATGGCGGCGGTCCTCTTCCAGTTGCCGTCGCCGATCGTACCTTCTTCGCGCGGGAGTCCCTTGACCTTCGCGATGATCGCGATTTCCAGCATCAGGAACGCGGCGATCAGAATCGCGGGGACGACCCCGGCGATCAGCAGTTTGATCGCCGAGATTTCGGCCGCGGTCGCGTAGATGATCAATGGAATGCTGGGCGGGAAAATCGGGCCGATCGTCGCCGCCGCCATGGTGATTCCGGCGGAAAACTCGTCCTTGTAGCCCTGTTCGCGCATCATCCGGATCTGGACCGCGCCGAGTCCGCCGATGTCGGCGAGCGCCGCGCCCGAGATCCCGGAAAAGATCAGATTCGCCAAGACCGTCACGTAACCGAGCCCGCCCCGGATCCTTCCGACCAGAAGCTTCGTGAAGTCGAAGATGTGGTTGGTGATGCCGGCGGCATCGAAAAGACTCGCGGCGAAGATGAACAGCGGTACCGCCAGCAACGGCGACGAATCGAGCGCGTTGACCATGCGCTGGGAGACCACGAGAACCGGCAGGTCGCTCAGGACGATGACCAGAGTTGCCGCCAGTCCCATCGAAATGGCGATCGGCACGCCGAGAATCAGGAACAGAACGAAAAGCGAGAGAGACGTGAGACTAATCACCGGACGCCTCCTTCCTCGCCGTCGCCAAATCGGAGAATGCTTTGGCGAGTTGTTGAAGCGCCGCGAGCAGGAAGAAGGCCATGCCGATCAGCGCCGGCAGGTAGAAAACCAGATTCGGCATCCCGATCGCCGGTGTTTCGAATCGCCACGCCCGCACCATGAAGAGGTAGGCGCTGGTGAGAAAGGCAATGCAGAAAAGCGTCGTCATGGCGTGGCCGAAGACCTCGGTGATCGCCTTGTAGCGTGCCGGCAGGAAATCGACGAACATCGTGACCCGGACATGGGAGCCGAGTTTCAGAAGCATGGGGGCCGCCAGAAACACGATTCCCAATCCGCAGTACCGCGCGAGTTCATCCGCCCACGCCAATCCGACCGAAAGCAGGTTACGCGCGCCGACCTGGACGATCAGCAAGACGGTCATCAGAATAAGCAAACGCACCGCGATCCATTCGAACCCCGCGCATAGTCGCGTTAAAATGTCGCGATCCGTCCCGATACTCATGCTCATGGGACCCCCGATAGGCCTCATCGTTTGGATGGAAGAAAAAGGGCCCGAAATAGATGGATTTCGGGCCGTTTTGAGTTTTATCGCTACTTGATCGCGTCGATTTCCTTGTAGATCTCGCCGTAATCCTTCTCCAGACGCTCCTTAACCAGCACTTTGACGCCGGCACGGAATTCATCGACCTTCAATCCGTCGCTCGGACCGATGATCGTGGTTCCCGTCGCCTGGATCTTTTCGAGATCGCCCTTCTCGGCGTCGAGCGTCATCTGGGTCGCCTTGGCGCGGACTTCCGCAGCCACCTCGGTCAATGCCGCCTGAAGTTCGGGCGAAAGGTTCTGCCAAGTCTGTTCGTTGATCACGACCATCTCGGCGCCCATGATGTGGCCGGTGAGCATCACATGGGTCTGGTGTTCGTAGATCTTGCTGGCGTAGATCGTTTCGATCGGGTTTTCCTGCCCCATCACGACTCCGGTGGCCAAGGCGGTCGGCACTTCCGACCAGTCGACCGGCACGGGCACGGCACCCAGGCCTTCGACCGTCGTCATGTAGATCGGGAACGGAATGGCGCGGATTTTGACGCCTTTCAGATCGGCGGGTGTCCGGATCGCCTTGTTGGCCGTCAGTTGCCGGGTTCCGAAATAGAACGAATACAGCACCCGGGCGCCCGCGGCCTTGACCAGGCCTTCGTTGAGTTTCTTCATGACCGGGGATTCGGTATCGACGACCTTCATCAGATGATCGACGTCGCGGTACAGGTAGGGCGTATCGAGGCCCGCAAACGGTCCATACAGCGATCCGATACCGGCCGCCGTGTTGTGGGACATCGCGATGCTGCCCGCCGAAACGCCTTCCGCCAATTCCTGCAACTTGCCGAGTTGCGAGGACGGATAGACGCGAACCTTGATCGCGCCGTTCGTCTTCTTGGCGATGAGTCCAGCGAAGAGTTCGGCCTGTTTGCCCGCGACGCTGTTGGGCGCATTCATGTGGCCGTAGCGAAACGTGACCGAATCCGCGGCGAACGCCGTCGCGCCCGAACCAAAAGTAATGGTTCCCAAAGCGGCGCAGGCCAAAGCCAGGGACTTCAGGGTATATCGCATTTTTGTGTTCCTCCCGTTGTTGCGGCATCCAAAAATCGATTGCATCGCCCTTCACCATCCGAAGGGGCGGAAGATCCCGTTAACACCGCGACCGACGGCATCGTGCCTGCCATTGGTGGCGGTGTCGTCGTCGCTGAATGATACACGGAGGCGTCATATATACCAATAAAAATTATATATATCCGTAAAAATCACATACCATATGGGATATATATCGAGTTATGCGGGATGTCTGTTGGTTGCCGTCGTCGTTCAACCGAGGTTCCAAAACGAACGCCGTCCTGCCGAGAAGACGGGCTTCCCGGCGGGACGGCGTTCGGAATCCGATGGGAAAGAGAGAGCGGTTTGCTATTTGCCGATGTAGTCGGCCAAGGATTCGACGCAGAGTTCCGGGCTCGCCAGGATCGGCGTCGCGGTCTTGGAGCTCAGGACTGGACGCAAATGGGCCATCGATGCCTGGGCCAGCAGGACGACATTGCAACTGTCTGCCAACGCCAATGCGGCTTCGGATATGATCGCATCGTGCTTTTCGCGATCCCCGGCCACGATCGCCTTGAAGGCATCGCTTTTGAGTTCATGGACGATATCAACGGATTTTCCCGCTTTCTCCGCGTGTTCGCGGACCAGACCGGTGCTGGGCGCGACGGTGCTGGAAGTCGAGCACACGAGCCCGATCCGTCCGCCGATGCCGACCGCCTTGCGGGCCATGGCGTCGTCGATCTTGATAATGGGAATATTGACCATGCGCCGGGCGACTTCGACCGCCGGAGATGTCGAAGAACAGGTGAACAGCAACAGATCGGCGCCCGCGGCTTCGGCCAGCGTCGCATGGGTGGCGATGCGGCGCACGATGCCGGGTGAATCGCCTTTGCTCAGCAGATCCTGAATCAGGCTTTCGTCCAGCATGTGAAAGGTTGAAAGTCCGGGGTATCGCTCACCGATCATGCGTTTGAACAGATCGACCAGAAAAGCGCCGGTGTGCAGGATCGCCAATCGATTCATGGTTTGCTTCCTCCAATGCGCGATGAGTGCGTGCCCGCGAGAACGCAGGCGAAGAAATCCACTCCGCCGACCTGACCGCCTTTGAGGACGATTTCGGCGCCGTCGATGACGGCGTCCCGCGAATGGACACGGCACAGCGGCGCGCCGGGCACCAGAGGTCCGGCGACCTCCAGGGCTTCGATTCCCATCGACAAGACGGTGTGGCTGGAACTATCGCCCCCGGCCAGGGCCAGACGGCGAATACCGGTTTCGGCGACGACGTCGCGGACAACCTCCCCCAAGAAGCTGCCTAGGATGCGCGCGCTGTCGAAGCTTCCGAATCCGCGGCGCGTCAAGGCTTCGCGGGTCGGCTCCAGGCGGGCATCATCGGACCCCCGCGCGGTGTGAACGACGACGCCGCGATTCCCGACCGCGGCCGCGACGATTTGTGCGGTCAACGCGGCCTTCAGTGCCCGATCTTCGGGATTTTCGACCACCGCGACGGTATCGACGGCGATCAGGGCGAACCCATTGTCTTCCGCCCAACCGATCTGTGATTCGGTGATGGGCGAGCAACTGCCGCACACCGCGAGGATGCGGTCGGCCGGGCCGCGTTCCGTCGGCGTTTCGCCGATCGGCAATTCCCCGCCGTCGGTCAAGTGCCGGGCCAGGGCGTATTCCACGCCCGACGAACCGGCGACGAACAGGGGCGCCCGTGCCGCGCGATCGGCGAGCAGACGCCCGGCGACTTTGGTCGTGGCGTCGTCGAAGGTGTCCAGAACCACGAGATCCGCCCCGCCGGTCATGAGCGCATCCAGCGCGTATTCGGCGTCGTCGGCCATCATGCGCAGAAAATCGAAGCCCTCGATCCGGCGGCCGGTCTGGAGCGCCAGATGCCGTCGCAGGTCGGCTTCGGCCATCGGGGTCACCGGATGGTGACTCATGGTCGGATGCCGGTCGATCCGGAAAATTTCCTGGGTGCCAGCGAACGAGCCAGCCGCGAACAGGTTCGAGAACATCACGAAGCGCTTGTGCCGGGGAACACCGACCAGGATCAGAACCGGGGCGCCGAAAACGTCCTGCCCGATTTCCGCCGCCCGGCCGATGCTGCCGACATGGGGGGCGGAATCGAAGGTCGAACAGGTTTTGTAATGACAGATCGGTGCGCCGAGGTCCTTGAGGCGGCCAAAGACGGTCGGAAGTTCGGCGCTCATCCACTCCGGCGATCGGCTTCGGCTGGTTCCCGCCACGCCAACGGCGGCGACCCCGGGATAGCGCGCCAGTTGGTCGGGTTCCGGCGGTTCCAGGAACAGAACCGTCGGCACGCCGGACATCGCCAAGCCTTCCATCGCGTCGGTCGATCCGGTGAAATCGTCTCCATAGAACGTCAGCAGCAGACCGTCGTTTTTCCTGAATTTTTCGACCATGCCGGTGTCCCCTCGCTCCGCGCCCCGGAACCGAGCGCGACCTTGACACGCACTGGTCCGTTTGCGATATGTCGTAAACCATCGGGTATGTTATTTCTATCACAAAATTTGTGACGTATCGACCGCGGCGTTCTTCAGGGAGATTTCCACCATGACCACCATGAATACCATCGGCATCACCATGGGCGACCCGGCCGGAATTGGTCCGGAAATCATCTGCAAGGCGCTTGCCGACATGCCGGCGAACGAACGTGCGGCCACCATCGTCATCGGCGATCCGGTGTTCATGGAACGGGCCAACGAACTCGTGAAATCCGGACTTCAATTCATTCCCGACGGTGAAACCGTCCCCGAAGGCGCGGTGAGGTTTTGCGCCGTCGAGGCCCCGAACCGCGATTCCATCCTGCCCGGCGTCTTGTCTCCCGATGCCGGAGAAGCGGGATACCGGTGCGTGAAGAAAGCGGTCGAATTCGCGGTGTCCGGCCATATCGACGTGATGGCGACGGCCTCCATAAACAAGGCGGCGTTGCGGTCGGCGGGCTATGCCCTGAACGGCCATGCCGGCCTGTTGGCCCATTTCCTCGGGACGAAGGAACACTACGCCGTACTGGCCTGCCCGCAACTGGCGGTGATTCACGTTTCGACCCACGTCTCTCTGACCCGGGCCGCCGAAGTCTGCCGGCCGGAACAAATCCTGAAAACCATCCGGGCCGGATACCGGCATGTTCTCAGCACCGGCGTCGCCAACCCCCGGATCGCCGTGGCCGGCCTCAATCCGCACTGCGGCGAAGGCGGGCTGTTCGGGTCCGAAGACGACGACTATGTGGTCCCGGCCGTCCAGGCGGCGCGGGACGAAGGCATCGATGCCGCCGGCCCGGTACCGGGCGACGTGGTGTTCCAGCAGGCGGTCGACGGGATGTACGATCTGGTCGTCGCCCAGTTCCACGACCAGGGGCACATCCCGGCAAAACTGATCGGCCGCCACGAAACCGTAAATATTTCGGCCGGCCTGCCGATCCTGAGAACCTCCGTCGACCATGGCACCGCGTTCGACATCGCCTGGAAGGGCGTCGCCGACCCGCACAACATGAAAGCGGCCATCGCCATGGCCCGCCGCATGCGGCCGGTGACGGCGGACTAACGGATTCGCTTGAACGTCGGACCTTCGTAGACCCGGCATTCGCCGCCGCGCTCCAGGCGGTCGTGACGGTTCCGGCGTGCGCATTTTGCCGATATGTCGGCTTCGTGTTCCCGGGCTTTCAGGGCCGCCGCGAGACGCGCGATCGCGAGCGCCTTGTTTCGGTGTTGGCTGCGTTCCTCCTGTGCGAAGGCTGAAAGGCCGCTCGGTCCATGGACAACACGGACTGCGGAATTCGTCTTGTTGACATGCTGGCCACCGGGACCCGACGCACGGCAGGCTTCGAAACGCAGATCCCCTTCGTTCAGCCTTTGCGCGGGCGACGGCGGAGAAAGGACGGAAACGCCGACAAACCAGTTTTTGCGTCGCCATCCCGGCCGCAGGGGGCTCGGGCAGGTCCAGCGAACCGTTCCCTGCCAAGTACGTGAAAAGGCTTCGGCGTTTTCCCCGCGAATACCGACGAGCGCCGATAGAGGGCCATGCTCTCCGGGTTCCATGTCGAGGATTTCCGCTTCGATACCGCGTGCCGTGGCTTCCGCGGTCAGAACCTCGCTCAGACCGCGCACGGCGAGTTGACATTCTCCGGGGCCTCGCCCGGCCGACAACAGAATCCAGATCATCGCGTCCCCCCTTCCTTGGCCGCGCGGGAGTTGCGGCGTTCCCGGCGCCTGTCCCACCGGTCGCGCCGGTTTCGCACTTTTTCCGATGCCGAGGTTTTGAAGGTCACCACGGGGGTCAGCGTGGCAATGACCCGGCACAGTCCCGCCGCGACCAACGTATCGACCACGGCGGCGGCGTCCTTGTAGCACCCCGGCGCTTCCTCCCACAGCAAGCGTTCGTCGCCGCAAACCACGCGGGAGGTGCCGTCCGGTGCCGTCAGTTCGGGCCGTCGGTACCGGCCTTCCAATTTCGCCTTTGCCTCGTGTCGAGCGATCTTGCGGCCGGCGCCGTGGGCCAGGGAAAACAAGGATTCCCGTTGACCGATTTGGGGCGAGACCAGGAACGTGAGATCGCCCCGCGAACCCGGAATGATGGCGGCCGGCCCTTCGACCGGGGCGGCCCCCTTTCGGTGCAGCCATCCCGGTCGTCCGTCGAAATCGATCCGTGACAGTTGGTTGTGGCTCGAATCGACGATCCGGGCTCCATCGGTTCCGACGGCGTCGAACAACCTTTCGGCACAGACGGCTCGATTCAGTTCGGCATATGCGAGCGCGCGGTCGTGATCGCGAAAATACGCCTGTGCATCGTCGCAATTTGCATCGAGGCCGGCGGCGCCGAACCGCGTGGCATGACGTCGGAGGATCGATTCCCCGACTCCGCGGGAACCGGAATGGACCAAACAGACAAGACGGTCGGTCTCGATACCGAGTGCCGCTAAAGCGGCTTCGTCCGCCACCGACTGGATCCGCTGCAATTCGACGAAGTGGTTGCCAAGGCCGGGTGTCCCGAGGGAAAACGCCCCCTCCTCCGGAATTCCGGCGGCGATCAGGCGGTTGCGTTGTTCATGGCCGGTCGGATCCATAGGGCGGTCGAGGCCGTCGAGACGCGCGGCCAGCTTTTCCGGCCGAACTTTGCGTGCCGACAATCCGGTCGTCCAAAGCGCCATGCCGCATCCGATGTCGTTGCCGATCAAGTGCGGATAAATCATCCCCTCGGCCAGAAAGGCGGCGCCGACCGGCGTGCCCTTGCCGGGATGGAGATCCGGCAGGCCGACGCACGCGACCATGCCGGGATACCGGGCGACGGCGTCGAGTTGTCGAAGGGCCTCGCCCTCGATCCATGTTGACGGCGACGCAACGACGCGGACACCGGGTCCGCGCTCATTCCAAACGGAATTGCTCATGAATGCCTCTCGGGAACAGGCAAGCGTTCATCGAACCGGCGTACCGCCGTCTCGAATCCCCAACGTCCGTTTCACCGCTTGGCGAAGACGGCGCTCAGGCCCCGCGCGCGGGGCAGAACCGGAACCACTGCATGGCTTGCCTCCCGAAAAGTTGAGGACATTAGATAATACAACCGGAAACGACGCGCAAGCCCCTATCCCGGAAACAGAGGCAAACAAACCGCCTATCGTGAAGCCAAGGCGCGCACGGGCCTGACGCCCAGGAACGCCGAGAGATCGCTCGCCACCATGACGGCGGCGGAGACGATCATGATGGTCGCCAGGGAAACCCGCGCGTCGAACGCCCATCCCATGATGACGGGGCCAAAGGCCGAAGCGAAAACCATCGACACGCTGGTGGCGGCACGGATCGCTCCCAAATGTCGCGTCCCGTAGACCTCGGCCCACAACGCCGACGATATGGGCATGACGGACCCGACGGTCATGCCCGCCAACCCCAGCACGACCGCCGCCCAGTAGGGATGATCGAACGTCACCAGGATGATCAACCCCAACGCCAACGGCAGCCCGCAGTAGGGCGCCAAGGCTTTCGCCGTCAACCGGTCGATCAACAGACCCGAAACGACGCCCATCGACACGTTGACCGCCGCGAAGACGGCGAAACAAAGGCTCCACCATTCCATGGTCCAGTGTTTGAGTTCGACGACATGGACCTGATGAAAGAAGACGCCGGTCAAAACGGCCGCGAAGGCCGTGGGCAGCGCGCAGACCATGTAAAATCGGGGGTCGCGCAACATTTCCCCGCGCGTCCAATCCCGAACGGCCGGTTCTTGTTCCTTGTCCGCGTCGGCCTTGACGTGCGCGGGCCTGGAGCGGTCCGGCAGATTCCGCAAAAGCAAAGGGATCGCGACCAACAACACGACGGCCGCGACGCCGCCGAGGATCACCCATACCACGTGCCATTCCATGACACGGAGCGCCGCCACGATGGCGAACGGCAACACCGCTTGCCCGATCGGCATGCCCAGCCCGGCGAACGCCGTCGCGCGCCCGCGTTCGCGCACGAACCGCTTGCCCATGGCCGTCATCGCCACCTGCGTCATCATGCCTTGGCCCATGAAACGCACGAACAGGATCGTGAAGAACAACGAAATGGACCCGATCGCCCGCGAGAACGTCGCCGTCGCGATGGCCATGACCAATGCGGTGGCAAACGCGAACGGAAACAACGGATAGCGGTCGACCAGCGTTCCCGCCTTCCACAAGATCACCGCGCTCGCGAGCGTCGCCAAGGTGAAGATCAGGCCGAAATCGCCGTGACTGAGCCCGAAATCGGCCCGGATTTCGCCGCTGAATAGCGCGATGGCAAAGGTTTGGCCCGGTGCCGACCAGAACGACATCAACAGGCCGAACAGCAAAAACCGCCATTCGGTGCGCAAAAAGAAGAGAGTGCCGACGCGTTCGGTCATCAGGAAAAGAGCCCACTTGTGAGGATGAAGGCCTTCTCTAACGCGAGCACGCGACAAACCAAAGCGCTAATGCGGCTATTTCCCGGATATTGGTGAATTTCGATCCGGATTACAGCCGAGTCTATGGCCGCTGAACTATTCCAGGGGAGCCATGTCGGTAAGCAATTCCGGGAAATTCTCGCCAATGGCCGGATGTATCCGACTTGGCGTCCCCAAGGAGCTGCGAATGAGCAGGGGTCCCGTAGATTCGCGAGTTTTAATCGCGAAGCGGGGATCATGTGGCAATGCCACGCTGGGGTCAAGCCAATCGAGAAATTATCCCACTTGAGCCGTTAATCCTTCAACGGCTCGCCGCTGGGGACAGTATCCGCCAGATTTGGATCGACCTTCGCGCCGACGGTCTCATCACCGTCGCGAAGAGCAATTTCCATTTGGCGGTCACGAGGCTTCGGCGCAGAGGCGTCGTTTCTCAGCCCGGCAATCGTTTGGTTTCAGGCGCCAAGCCACACCCTCCCCGCTCCCAGTCGAAATCAACGCCAACCACCCCCGGGACATCCGCGTCCGGGGACGACACGCGCTTTGGCCGGTTCGCTCACGACCCGACCCTGTCGGGGGATTTCGAGCTGCATCTCGACACCGGCGAACCAACATCCAACGGGAGCACGGAACATGAAGGTTAACCTTGTCCTGCAAGGCAAGGGCGGCGTCGGCAAGTCCGTCATCGCCTCGTTTCTTACCCAGCACTACCGCGATCACGACATCGCGCCGATCTGCGTCGACACCGACCCGGTGAATGCCACCTTCGCCGGTTATTCGGCGTTCGACGTCCGGCGCCTGGTCCTCATGGAGGACGAGGACATCAACCAGCGCGCCTTCGACGGCCTGATCGAGATGATCATGACGTCGGACGAGCCGGACGCGGTCATGGTGGTGGACAACGGCGCGGCGTCTTTCGTGCCGCTGGGCTCGTACCTCGCCGGCAACGAGGCGATCTCGGTGCTGACCGAAGCCGGCCACGAGGTCCGCCTGCACACGGTGCTGACTGGCGGGCAGGCCCTGGAGGATACCTTCAAGGGCCTGGTCTCGCTCTCGCACACGTTTCCGGACACCCCGATCGTGGTGTGGATGAACGAGTTCTTCGGTCCTTTGTCCCACAACGGCGTCAGCCTGGAACTCTCGAGCGAGTACAAGGCGCTGGCGCCCCGCATCCTGGCCCAGATCACCCTGCCGAGCGTCAAGATGGAGACCTTCGGCCACGACCTCAAGCAGATGCTGGCGGCGCGCCAGACCTTCGCCGAAGCGATGGCCTCCGATCGTTATTCGATCATGGCCCGCCAGCGGCTGAAGATGTACTGGCGCAAGGTCGGTGCCCGGATCGAGCGGGCCGGACTATGAGCGAAGATCCCGAACGCGAGATCGACGACCGGCCGCCATTGCCGGACGTGATGAGCCTGGACGATGCCAGGGCGGTGCTGGTGCGCGAGCACGGCGTCGCCATCGGCAACGACGATCCGATCCTGATGGCGGTCACCCTGCACCAGGGATTCGTCCGCGACCTCGACCGGCTGCTGGCCCGGCACGGCGAAGGCATTTCGGCGCTGCTGTCGGTCACCGGGAACAGCTACGCCGATACCGTCGAGAAGGTTCTGGAAAGCCTCAAGGACAAGACCGTCAAGGCCAGCCTGGAACAGTCCTTCGCCCTGATCGCCGAACAGACCAAGGCCATGGAGACCCTGCGCCGGCGCATGCGCCGGCACGGGCTCTATCACACCCTTCTGAGCTTCGTGACGCTGGGCACCCTGGTGCTCGCGCTCGCGATTCTTTCTCACATCATCCGATGAGGTCCGTCATGACCCTTTCCACCCGTTCCCTGGTTTCCCTCGCCGTGCTCGGCGCGGCCTTTTCCTTTGTATTGTTTTCTCCGGCGCTCGCCGCCGACGCCGACTGGATCGCCCCGGTCGAGGAAGGCGTGACCTCGCTGTCCGACAGCCTGCTCACCATCGCCGCGCCGGTCATCGGGTTGTGCATCGGCGGTTACGGCGTCTGGGCCGCGTTGACCGGGCGGCTGGAGTTCCACCGGCTGTGGACCTTCCTGATCGCCGCCCTGTTCATCGGCGCCGGTCCGACCTTCGCCGAATGGTTCATGAACCTGCTCAAGGGCTGAGGGACGATCATGAAAGCCCGATCGTTCGTGTTCACCCATCTCCAGCGTCCGGCGACGCTGTTCGGCCTGCCGCCGCGACTGATGGTCCTGGCCCTGGCGTTGGCGCTTTTCGTCTACGTCGTGTGCATCCTGCTGCGCGTTCCGGCCCTGATGGTGCCGGCGACGGTGCTGTCGGGCGCGGCGGGCCTTGCCGTCGCCTATACGCTCGGCAAACGCGATCCCCACGTCGAGACCGCGTTTCTGCCTTCGGTCCGGTTCTGGCGTTCCTCCCCGTGCCGCCGCCTGCTCGCCGGCACGCCTCCCGTATGCTCCCGTGGAGGCCGTCCGTGAGCGCGTGGCCGCTCATCGCCGGCATGGGGAGCGCCGCCGTGGCCGCCGGAGCCCTCGCGGTTCCGGCGGCCCGGCGGATGATCTTCGGCTCGGTCGAGCACGACTGGCTCGCCCATGAACTGGAGTTGGACCGCATCGAGCCCGACGGCATGACCGTGCGCGCCAAGCCGCGCATTGGCCATCGCATGATGCCGTGGGAGAACGCTACCGGCTCGGTGATCCGGGTCTATCGGCTTATCGGCGAGACCTACGACACCAAGCCCGAAGGCCAGCAATCGTCCCTGCACGAAGGCCGCGCCGCCTGCCTGCATGCTCTGGCCTCTCTCGGCGTTGTCGTGCGGCTGTTCGGGGTCAAGCGCCGCCGCGCCGTCATCCACCCGGCGAGCTGGCCGTCGTCGACCCTGAGCGAGATCGGCGACGCCGAGGCCAACCTGTACCGCAACGCCTATGACCTGCGCTGGTACCTGATCGTCACCGCCGACCTCGGCGATCCCACCGGGTTCCAGGTCCAGGTGCGCGCGGCCAACCTGATCGCGGTGCGGCCTTCCACCTACGGCGTCGACACCAACCTCAACGTCTATACCAAGGCCGGCACCGTCTACCCCTTCTACCTTCGTGCCGAGAGCTTCAACTCGGTCCACGTGCCCGACATCGTCGTGCACTTGCTCGGCCGGGAAAAGCCGAAAGAGATCAAAGGCGTCGAAGAAGATCCTGTTACCCAGGATAAGGGTGGACGACAGGGAAAAGATTCCGATAAACCGAACGACCCCGCCGCCGGCGCCGTCCACAACCTGACCCACCCGGCACCGGCCGCCGGGGACTTCGTGCGCGCGGTGCCGTTCGACCCGAGCACGCTGCACGGCTGGAAGGATTACGATCTGTGGGGCGGCGGCGAGGACGCCGAACGGCTCAAGCCCGAGGTCGTCTACCGCGACGATTTCTTCACCTACCTGCAATACGGCGCCGCGTTCGACCAGGTCGAACTGCCCGTCGCCTACGTGGTCCGCGACGGTATCGACGAACTGGTCAACAGCCGGGTCCAGGGCAACACCTTCATCATCGAAAGCGTCGCGCCGCTGATCAGCCTGAAGAACGGCAAGTCGTTCCTGTGCATCCGGTACCTCGGGGAGGACGCCTGATGTCGGCGCTGTGCCACCTCGCCCTGGTGTTCGGGCTCACGCTGGGCGGTTCCTGCCAGCCGGCGACTCCGGCCACCGAGCCCATGCCCGAGGACGACCCGGCCGCGTGGTCGTTCAAGTCGCCGGAACCGGCGCCGGTTGCGCCCAAGCCGGCGCCCAGCTTTCCGCCCGTGGTGATCAGGAAGGAGGTAATCCGGGAGGTTCCGGTGCCGGCTCCCGCTCCCGTTCCCGTTCCCAAGCCGGCCCCGAAGCCCGCGCCGAAGGTGGTGATTCCCAAGGGACCCGACCCGTTCGAGCTCGCGGCCCGGGCCGCCTACCAGGCCCGCTCGGGCGGGCTCGCCTCGTGGCCCGGCGTCACGGTCCCCGCTTCGCTGCCGGTTGTCGGTGCATCCGCGAAGATCGGGAGCGGCTCCACGACGCCCCGTACCCCGGCGCTGCCGCTCGATCTCGCCGCCGTCGTCTCTTCGGACGACGAGGCCGCCTACCAGGAACAATCGATCGTCAGCTCCATGCCCGTCGACAACGGCCGCATCGTCACCACCGACCGCTACATCGCCGCCGTGGTCGAGACCGGCATCAACACCCAGCTCGACGGCGCCTCCGGCGGACCCGTTGTGCTGCAGGTCACCCGCGACGTGTTCGGCTACCACGGCCGCAATATCCTGATCCCCAAGGGCTCGCGGCTGGTCTGCGGGTTCAAGACCCTGGAAAAAGTCGGCAGCAGCCGCGCGCCCTTGCGCTGTTCGCGCATGCTGCTGGGCGGCCACCGGGCCGAGATCTTCGGCATGAAGGCCAATGCCGCCGACATGCAGGGCGCGCTCGGCGTCACCGGGGAGGTCGATAACCGGTTTTACGAGCGTTACGGCACCGCGTTCATTCTCGCCGGCATCTCGACGGCCGTGCGCGCGGCGACCACCAGCACATCGACCAACGAAAGCCTCGCCAGCCAGAACAGCGCCTTGCAGACCGGCGGCGAGGAACTCTCCGAACGCCTCGGCGAGATCACCGCGTCGACCTTGGAGCAGACCCTCAACCTCACCCCGATCCTCAAGGTCTACCAGGGCACCCGGGTCCAGATCCGCCCCGATACCGACTGGTACATCGCCCCCGTCGACAAACAGGAGTAATCCATGCGCCTCAATCTCGTGGCGGCATGCGCCGTCGCATCCTTGGTTCTCTTCCCCGCCCTCATCGCGGCCCAGGAATCCGCATCGACGAACGCCGACACGGCCGGTTCCGGCGTTGCCGCGCTCGCGGACGCCGACACCGTCTTCGTGCCCGTCTGGCCGAAGGCCTCGGTCGCCCTGCCCGATACCCAGGAAGCGGTCGCCACCTCGTTCGCGCTCGGCGCCATCGACGGTATCGATCCTTCTCTTATCGCCGGCGTCACCGCCAACGGTTATGCCCGCAAGGTCGCGGTCGAGAACCAGGCGATCGGCCAGGTCCTGGTGACTTCCGTCGCCAAGGGCGACCGCGAAGAGGTCATCTCCACCGAGGGCCTCAGCGCCCAGTTCGATGCCGCCGACACCAGCGAACTGTTCCCCGAGAAAAGCCTCACCGTCGAGGGCTCCAAGGCGGCGCTGATCGCCGCTCTGGAGAAGCTCAACGCCGAGGAAGAGGCCGACGATACCGAAAAGACCGTCACCGACGATACATCGGAGAACGCGGTCGGCACCACCGGCAGCGGCAACGACATGGCCTCGGATTACACCACGCCGACCACCACGGCGGCGGCGACCGAGGAGGAAGAAGATCCGACGATTACGGTATCGACCACGACCAGCGGCTGCGACGTCCGCATCGACACGGCCCAAGGCAAGGCGATCCAGCAAAGCAAGGAACAGACCTTCAGCGACGGCGTGCTCAGTAGCGAGACCGCGTGTACCGATTCCGAGGTCAGCTTCGTCCTCAAGCAGAGTTATTTGTCGTGTCCGGACATCGTCGATACCGAGTCCCTGACCGCCTGGCCCCAGTACACGCTTTATTACGTGGATACGGCCGGCGAGACCCACACCGTCAGCGACTGCACGCAGGATACGGATAATCCGTACACGATCACCGAGGACGAAGACGCCTGCGGCATCTTCCTCGACTTCGAGTCCGGTCAGGCGGTGCCGCAATCGGCGCTCGTCTACACCAACCGAACCGGGGCCGCCGTGCAGGCACGGGGCTGCGACACCTCCCGTGGCGGGCTGACGACCAAGATCCACGCTCTTGTCGATGCCGAAGGTCGTCCGGTGAAAGTTCTGCTCACCCCCGGCCAAACCCATGACAGCCAACCCGTCCCCGATCTTCTCGAAGACGTGGAAGAAGACACGATCTTCCTGGGCGACAAGGCATACGACACCGACGCGATTCGCGATCTTGTCGAAGAAAAGGGCGGCTGGGCCAATATTCCGCCCAAAAGCAATCGGAAGAAGACCTTCGCTTTCTGCAAATGGCTCTACCGGTACCGGAACCTGGTCGAGCGGTTCTTCAACAAACTCAAGCAATTCCGGGGCATCGCTACGCGCTACGACAAAAGGTCCGACAACTTTCTCGCCGCCGTGAAACTCGCTTCCGTCAGAATTTGGATCAGGTCATTATGAGTCTACGGCCTAGTTTGAAACCGAGAGGCTCGTTCCACGGGGGATGCAGAACGGTCTCGTCCTCTTCGATCGGGAAAAAGTGGGTCTTTGAGTCAAGGAAGAAGTTGTCCGTCGGGTCGTCGTTTACCTTCGAGACCTCGCCGACCAAAGCGGTTCCGCTGCTTGCTTCCGCATAGAAACGATGGAGGATCCGCTGATCGACGGTGATGCTTTCGCTTGGAACGATGCGCATGAATGCGCCGGGATCGACTGTCCGCAGTCGGCCGTTTGTCCGAACCGGTACCGGGTGGTCGCGATGGTGACCGGCGGGATTGGTCGGGAACGTTTCTATGATCCGATTGCCGCCGCGGTCAACACCATCAGGTTATGATCTACCAGACCGTCGAGGGGCCGCTCGTCAAACGCGGCATCGACGCTTACGAGACTGTTCGAAGCGTGTTCCCGACGTTCGGTCGATAGCTAGGCAAATGCTTGCGTTTACTTATGATTCCGCTCGCAATAACCCAATTTCATCCGGCTTTGCCTCAATTCGCCGTACTGAGGACATGTCGTGTATCGAGAACCATGCCGACATTGCCGCCGCCCAACAGGGCGCAGCCTTTAGCGCTCTGAATGCCCGCCAAGTAGCCTTGAAGTGGCCGGACAAGCACCACTTGTTGCCCCACCAACTCGTCGACCGAAAGCGCGATTCTACGAGATTGTTTGCCGATGACAATAAATAGTCGTTTCGCTCCGTCTTCGGCCGCGGCAAGCGAGTCAACGTTGGCGTCTCCGGACTGAAGGAATTGGATGGGGACAATGTCCTCCTTTCCCAGTTTTAACATATACCGTCCCCGGTCAGCTGAAACCCGCAGGATCCCGTCGGAGGCGAAGTGAACAATCCTTTGGATCACGTCGAGGGGAACCACGTAGAAAACCTCTCCCACCCGAACGACCATGCCGTCGAGGACAACCATCACCATGGGGAGCGTAACGTGGAAACGGGTGCCCCCAGTCGGCAAGGGAGCCGTACGCAAACTGCCGCCCCGGCCTTTCAGACCGGTCTGAACGTCCGCGCATTCCCTCTCTCCGTTAGTCCCGCCGTTTCCGTCATCCTCGACGGTTACGGCGATATGATCGTCCTGCCGAACCAGACTGATTTGGATATGGCCCCTATCGTCCTTGCCTGTCGCGACGCGGTCTTCGGGAGTCTCGATGCTTTGGGTGACACAGAACGAAACAAGTTTACGCAACGGGTCTTTTAGGCTCTCCAGCATCGTGTGGTCGAGAACGAGATCCTCTCCCATACAAGAGACCGCGATCTGGCGCCCATGCTGGCGCGCCGTTGTCTCGGCGAAGGCTTCCAGGGGTTTCAGAAGAAGCGCCGCCGAGCGCATACGTACGGCGATTGCCTCTTCCTGAAGACGGCCGAGATGGGTGTTCAACTGGGCCCCCACTTGAAGCGCCTTTTCGATGCGACCCGTTAAGTCCTCGAGGACCCGGTGAACGGCACCTCTCGCCTTCTTCCAGTCATTTCCGGCATCGCGCACTTCGGATTCCACGATCCGAAGGAGATCCTCGTCGGCGAGACTCGACAGCATGTGGTGGATCATGGCCTGACCGGCTACGGCTTCTCCGATGGCTTCCAACATATCGCCCGTTATGGTGTCCTGGCCGGTGGTGCCGCGATTCGCTGTGGTCCTCTCGTTCGTGCTTTGAGCGCCGTCGTTTGCAAGGCGACGGTCCGTGAGCACGGCTTCCACCTTGAGGACATTGCGCTCCGGATCAAGAACGGCCATCGCTTCAGCCAATTGCGTCTCGTCCAGCGGCGTCGCCAGGAGAAAGTCGAAAAGTGTGACATCTCCCGCAAAAACCGTGACGTTACTGATCGCGGTAGCGATGCCCGTACTGATCCATTCCAGGAAGCGGCTTGCAATCGCCTCGTCACGGTTGATGTCCGCGCGAACGATGTAGAAACGCCGCCCCTCGGCCAACGCCGCGGCGGCGGATCTGACGCTTTCGGGCGTCAGCACCTTGTGAAAGGATTTGGGCAACCCGAGACGGGCTTCCACCGACGACGACGACATGGCGCCATCTGCAGCGAACACGACGTTGGCGGTGTCGTCCAGCAACTTTTCCATGGCCGCGGCATCGGGGGCATGCCCAGAGTTGACGGTGTTGAACACACGCTCCAGCGTCGTGGTGAACGAGCGAGAGACGTTGAGGAGAATCGGATCGGGATCCAACTCCCGCGCGTATATGCGTGAGAACAGATCGGCAAATGCCGTGGCAAGTTGCGCCGCAGTGTCCAATCCGTAATGCCGGCATGCATGGGAGATCTGTCCCATTCGCCCAACCAACCGGTCGCATTGTCCGCGGGCGTCGTCACGCTTCCGGATGAGATCGAGATGGTTGGCGACCTCGAACAGGATGTCGAAAATCCGATCAGCGCACAACGTCCGCAACAACGTCACGGGGTGGATTCGCGAATCCTGGACCCGCTCCGGCATGGCCGTTTCGATCGAAGCCAGTTCTTCATAGAGCTGTAATTCCATGCGGCCATATTCTCGAGGGTCTCGCTCTGTTGCGAGACGAAACGCGGCTTCCGCCACTCGCGTGAAACCGAGCGATTCAGCGCGTGCCCCGATTCCGTCGGCCACCTGACGGAATTCCTCCGACGTTATACCTTCGCCGGACGACATTCGTCGGCCGATCGACGTCACGACCGACAAAAGCGGTTCGAGATCGTTAAAGAACAGGCAAATTCCATCGTCGGTTTCGGTTCCATGTGGTTCCGGAGCGGCAGTCTCTTCCTCGGTGGCGTTCAAGGCGCCGAAATCACGTGCGAAGAGCTCTTCCATGCGCCGGAGCAGCGCATTCGCCTGATCGGCCGATGGTTCGGCATGTTCGAGAAATTCCGCAAGCAAACCCGACCATTCGGGCATGCTGATTTGTTCGCCGGCATATCGTAGGCGTCCCGCCGCATCCGCGAATGTCCCCCTCGATTTCTCCGGCGATTCGTCGAACGCGTCCAATGCCTGTCGGAACTCTCCGATAACTTCCAACGCCATGCCGGAATAGATCTCGCGGTACAGGGGATCGACAGTAATCGCGCGGCGGCTCGACTGGTCGAAAACTATCGCGCCAAGTTCCTCATCATCGGTTTCAGGTTCAAGGGGGGGCTCGGGTTCCTCAATCGTCCCCAACCCGATGTCCGGCGACGGATCCGGTTCGGTGGCGGGCACCGGCTCAAGCTCGGCTTCTATCGGGCCTTCGCCGTTACGGCATCGGCTGAGCTTGTCTCGCATCCGTTGCACCAGATCGTCGGTCGACTCGGCATCGACGTCTCGGCGGTGGGCGGCCGATTCCTCCAGCATGGCGCGCAAGGCGTCGGACGCCTCCAGCAGGAGGGACCGTATTTCCGAGTCCAACGGCACGCCTTCGTCGCGTACCAGTCCGATCAGGTCCTCCGCCGTGTGGGCACGGGATTCGATAACCGAAAGACCCAGCACGCGGGCATTGCCTTTGAAGGTGTGGACGGCCCGAAACAGGGCGGCAACGGCGTTGGCGTCGTTCGGCGCGTCATCAAGCCGTTGCAGCACCTCTTCGACGGTATCGAGGGACTGTGCGCCGTCGTCTGCATATAGGGTCCAGATTTCACCCAACTCGTCGGACATGTCGCCCCCTTTTGGTCGTTCACACTAGTCACTGGTCTCGCCCCTCGAGTCGTTCGAAGGGAGAGGTTCTCGACGTTAGGCGCCGACCAGCTTTCTCATGGTTTGCACCAACTCCGATCCGCGTTTTTCCGCCAAGTCGACCGACAACGCTCCGGAAGGCTTGGTGACGATCGCGTCGGCTCCGAGTTCTCGGGCTTTCGCGGCATGAGGCGATCCCGAAACCGCGATCGAAGAGAGGATGCAGGTCTTGGCCTTGGTTTTCAGTTTGGCGTGGCGCAGGAATTCCAGGCCATCCATTTCCGGCATCTCGATGTCCAGCAGGATCAATTCCAGGTTCGGAAACTTCGTTAGCCTTTCCAGCGCTTCCTTGCCGTTCGCGGCGGTGGATACAACCTCGAATTCCGGAAGATCGCGGATGAAGTTGTTGATGACGATACGCATCATCGCCGAATCGTCGACGATCATGACCTTGTGTGACATTCAAATCTCTCCTCCAGAGTGCCAAGCTTTCCCGTGAGACTGGATTGAGGCATTGGGAAAGGCTGCGGTTTCATCGTCAGAAATTCCCGTATCCGCGTTCGTCGTGATCCAACGGCAACACCGTCTCGGGCGACCGCTTTGTCGCCTTGGTCGCGTTGAATTTGCCGTTACCCGAAGAGCGCTTTGCGATTTGGACATGCGGTGCCGCGACCTTGATCGGGGCCGCCGGGGTCTGCGTCTCGGCCCAGTCGCGCGCGCTTCGGCGGTCCGACAGCTTGAAGCGGGCGATCTCGTGGAGCATGCGCTCGGTCGCCGACGCCATCTCCTCGGCGGTCGAGGCCAGTTCCTCGGCCTGCTGGCTGCCTTCCTGCGACGCCTTGGCCACCTGGTTGATGGCGATATTGATTTGGGCCACACCGCGGGACTGCTCGGTGCTCGCCGCCGCGATCTCGCCGACCAGGTCCTTCACCTTGACCACGTTGCCGACGATCTGATCCAGGGCCTCGCTGGTCTGACCGGCGATCCCGACTCCCGACGCCACCTGCTTGACCGAATTCTCGATCAGTTCGGCGGTCTCGCGCGCCGCCTTGGCCGAGCGGCCGGCCAAGTTGCGCACTTCCTGGGCCACCACCGCGAAACCGCGCCCGTGCTGGCCGGCACGCGCCGCCTCCACCGCCGCGTTCAGAGCCAACAGGTTGGTCTGGAACGCGATCTCGTCGATCACCTTGATGATCTTGGCGATGTCCTGGGCGGAGGCGTTGATCTCGTTCATCGAGGAGACCATCTCGGTCATCTTGGCCTGCCCGTCGGAGGCCGCCGACGAGGTGCCCATCACCAGTTGGTTGGCGGTGTTCGCCGAGTCGGTGTTGGCCTTGACCTGGGAATCGGTCTCTTCCACCGAAGACGTCACCTCCTCGACGGCCGAGGACTGCTCCTCCGAGGTCGAGGCCATGTTCTGCGAGGCGGCGTTCAACTGTTCCGCCGACTGACCCACCTGCGTCGCAACAACGCTGATCGCACTCAAACGCCTCTTCCAGGGATTCAAGAAGCGCGTTGGTGACCTTCGAAGTCTGGCCGAAGTCTTCCATGCGCAGGGTGAGGTCGCCGGTTTTCTCGATCTCGCCGAGGGGTCCCCAAGTAGGCGCTGAAGCCTTTCAAGAAACGCATCGACCGCCTGGGCGCTGCGCCCGACTTCATCCTGGCTGGTGATTCCGGCGCGCAGGGTCAGGTCACCGGACTTCGCGACGTTGTCGATCATGTTTTGGAGACGGGAGAGCGGCCTGACGATCGAACGCAGGATAAACCAACCGGCGACGACCATTGCCATGGCGACGGCAATCGCGACCGCGATTGCGATGTCGACCATTCGGGATCCATCCGCGTCAAACGCGGCATCGGCCGCCGCACTTTCTTGTTTTTTTGCTTCTGCGAACCGTTCGAGGCTCGCACTGATGGCTTCCGCCTGGACTTCGATCCTGCTATCGAGGTTTCGAATGACCGACCACGAGGCCAAATCCTCTTTGGCGAGTTCGGGAAGCACCTCGCTTTCGAAAATTCGTACTATTTCGTGATAGGCCGACACGGCGTCCGCGACGACTTTTTCCTCTTCTTGGGTATTGGCAATTTCCGCGAGAGTTTTCAGGTCGGTGTCCATTTCTTCCCGAACTTTCGACCATGCCTTGCGCGTATCACCGAAGTCGCGCTTGATGATGGCGTCGGCAACGATCTGGTATAACCTCATGCCCATCGCGGCATCTTCCGTCGCGCGCGTGGCGTTCTCGGCGTGGACGGCCCCCCCTATCCTGGTCGGCACGCAATCCTTGCAAGCCGATGAAGGAAACCGCGAACATCACGGCCAGCCCGGCAGCGCCGGAGCAAACGATCAGCCAGATTTTCTTGACTACGGTGAACGTCATGGGATTCCCCCCCCCTTTTTCGTGAAACCGATTGAGTTTCGCGTGGACCGTCACTCCGGACCGTCTCGTAACGCCTGGATGTCCTGGCGCAGGTCGATGGCCTGCTCGGAAATCAGGCGGTGGATGTCGATGATGATTGCCACCCGGTCGCCCTGTTTGCCGAGACCACGGATGACTCCCCGGCCTTCCCGATTGCCGCCGTACTGGGGCGGAAGATCGATATTGCCCGACGGA
Source organism: Rhodospirillales bacterium (assembly GCA_963675465.2). GTDB lineage: Bacteria > Pseudomonadota > Alphaproteobacteria > Rhodospirillales > Shumkoniaceae > JAHDSF01. The sequence goes on along the minus strand of CAXXVY010000016.1, from coordinate 39,599 downwards.
ATTTCGCGCACGTCGCTGACCGCGTCGACGGCTAGGCCGATCGGAACGTCGCCGATATCGAGAACGATGATCACGGTGCGTTCGGTGTAGTCCTTCGCATCCATCCCGAAACGCAGCCGAACGTCCATAACCGGGATCACCTTGCCGCGCAGGTTAATGACGCCTTTGATAAACGCCGGGACATCAGGAACTTCCATCACGCGCTGCATGCCGACGATCTCGGTGACGAAGTCGATACCGACGCCGTATTCCTCGCCTGCGACCGTGAACGTCAGGTACATATCCTTGATGCTGTCTTCTTCCGAAAACACCAAATCGGACCCGTCGCCTTCCTCGGGAATGTCCACCGGTTCCGCCATGCCACTTTGCTTCATTGCTCGTTCTCCCTCCTACCGACGCAACGCGTTCACCAAATGAGCCGGGATCTTTTCCAGCGGCAGCATGCGTTCCGCAGCGCCTAGTTCCTGGGCGGCAAGGGGCATGCCGAACACGACGCAACTCGCTTCGTCCTGGGCGAAAGTCCTTCCGCCTGCCTCGCGAATCGCCAATAGTCCGCCAGCGCCGTCCTTTCCCATCCCGGTCAGGAGCGCCGCGGCTGTATTGCCTCCGGCCTCCTTGGCGACGGAATGGAACAATACGTCAACCGCCGGGCGCGAATAGTTGACCGCGGGGCCGTCCTTCAACACGATGCGGTATTCGCCTCCCGTGCGCACAATGCCCATGTGCCGGGTACCGCCGGGTGCCAAGAGGACACAGCCGGGAATGACGCGGTCACCTTCCGTCGCCTCCTTGACCCGCATGCCACAAAGCGCGTTCAAGCGTTCGGCAAAAGTGGACGTGAAACCCGCCGGCATGTGCTGGACGATGACCACGCCCGGCGCGTCCGGCGGGAAGGCGGGCAGGATGCGGCTCAACGCTTGGACGCCTCCGGTAGAGGCGCCGATGGCGATCACCCGGTCGGTGGTGTCACCCAACGCGGTTGCCGTTTCCACGGCCGGGCGGATCCCAGGGTGGGCGAAATGAGAGACATCGACGGCCGCCGCAGCCTTTACCCGGCGGCAGATTTCCTCCAGCATGATCGGCAGCCCGTCCGCCACTCCCACCGAAGGTTTGGCGATCACGTCCACAGCGCCGGCTTCCAAGGCGTCCAGGGTGACGCGCTTGCCGTTCTGGGTCAGTGAGCTGATGACCACCGTGGGGATGGGCATGATCGGCATGAATCGCTTGAGAAACGTCACACCGTCCATTTTCGGCATTTCGACGTCGAGCGTGAGGACGTCGGGTTCCAGTTCGACCATCAGGTCGCGCGCGCGATAGGGATCGGAAGCCTGCCCGATCACCTCGATTTCGGGATCCTTGGACAAGCCCAAGGATAGGACCTTCCGCACCAGAGCGGAGTCGTCGATGATGAGGGTCCGGATCTTGCGATTGGCGGCGATCATGGGAGCTTCCTGTAAACACCGCTGGTGACCGCCTGCCAGCGGGTGCCGAGATCCCGAATCGCTTCGGTAATGCTGGTCAAGAGCCAACCGCCGGGTTCGGTGACGTCGTAGAGCGATTCGAGCGTCGCGATCTGATGCTCCCTGTCGAAGTAGTAGAGAACGTTCCGGCAGAACACGACCTGGAACATCCTGCGGAACGGATAGGGCGTCGCCTTGAGGTTCATGCGCCTGAAGGTGCATAGGCGGCGAATATCGTCGACGACGCGATACTGGTCGATGCCGGTACGGGTGAAATAACGCGCGAGAATGTCTTCGGCTGTCTGCTCCAGATGATTGGATGTGTAGACAGCGGACTCGGCGCGCTCGACGACCGGTTCGCTGATGTCGGTCCCCAGGATCGCCACGCGACTGCCGACCGCCGCCCGGCCGAACAATTCGGCGGCGATGATGGCCAGTGTGTAGGCTTCGTCGCCTGTGGAGGATGCCGCACTCCAGATCCGGATCGTTTCCCGGTCGGCGAGCGACGGCAGGATTTGGCCCTGAAAGAAATCCAGCACCTGGGGTTCCCGGAAGAAAAACGTATGGTTGGTCGAAGCCGCGTGCATGACCGCGAGTTGGAGATCGAAGGCGGCCTCATTCTCCAACTGGGCCGCAAGTTCGTTGAGGTCGACGAACCCGAACCGGGTTACCACCCGGCCGAGCCGGTGTCGGAGAAGTTCCCGTTTCCGTTCCGGGTAGTCAATACCGCACCTTTGGTTGAGCCATACGCGAATGTGTTCATAGCCAGCGGTGTCAAGCATCATCGCCTTCCTACTGAAAGGCGTTCGCAGTCGAGCACAAGCGCGACCTCGCCGCTGCCGAGCAGGGCGCACCCCCAACTTGCGCGGATACCAGCCAATTGGCCGACCAACGGTTTCATGATCACTTGCTGCTGATCCAGCATCTCGTCCACCGGCAGACCGATGAGCCCGGACGACGTGTTGAAAACGATGATGATGGAATGCGTGAGCGGATTCGGGGCGGTGATTTCCTCCCCGTAGAAATGCTCCAGCCTGCAAATCGGTACGAACTGGTCTCGGACGCGAACCATCTCTGACCCATCGTCCGCGGAAATTTCCAGAATCTGTTCGTCACCCGGCTGAAAGATATCCGCCACGACGTCGATGGGTGTGGCGAACAGCCGACCACCCAGGCGCATAACCATGCAGTCCAGGAAAGCCAGGGTCACGGGGATCGACAGCACTACGCTGGTACCACGCCCCGAGGCGCTGTCGACGGTAATCCGCCCTCTCAAAGCCGTCATCGCAGTATTAAGGACGTCCATGCCGACGCCTCGTCCCGATATGTTGGTTACCGATTCGGCGGTCGAAAAACCCGGCTGGAAAATCACTTTCCATAGGACTTGGTCGTCGGGTTCCTCGTCCATTCCGAACAGTCCGCGCTCGCGGGCACGGCCGAGAATGCGGTCGCGGTCGAGACCGCGCCCATCGTCGATGACGGCGATTTGAATTTCGCTTCCGACCTGGGTTGCGGACAGGGTGATCCGCCCCACCTCGGACTTACCTGCCTTTCGCCGGTTTTCTGGAGATTCCAGGCCGTGATCGGCGGAATTGCGAACGACGTGCACCAAAGGTTCGTAAAGCCGATCCGCGACCATTTTGTCGATGGCCGTTTCTTCACCTTCGAGGATCAGATCGATCTTCTTCCCGGTTTGACGTTCCAGTTCGCGGACCATTCGACGCAGACGTCGGAACACTTCGCTGACCGGCACCAGACGGAGTTCGGCTGCTGCATCTTGTACTTCGCGCACGATCATCATCAAACGGTGCGCCGACTTTTCGAACTCCGTCAGATCGAGTTCAGCAAGATCGGGAGAGCGAATGGTTTCTGAAACACTCAAACTGAGTTCGCCGACGAGATCCATCAGTCGGCTGACCTTGTCGGCAGATACGCGAAGCAGCGTCGTATTTTGACCAGATGACGTGTCTGTGTCCTTTCCGGGCGAACCGCCCATGCCATCCCCCCCAACCGCGTTCTGCGATCATCAACAACAAGGTTAATATATAACGGGAGACAATATCTGTAATATATGAAAACTGTCAATCGCAACGCGGCGAAACCTGCAAACGTGACCATGATCCGCCGAAACGGTGCCGAATGTAAAAAAATGAACTAAATCGCTGATAATCCGCACATAACTCACGCGGTTCGGAGGTGCGGGAGACACCTTTATTTACAAAAAATATGAAAAAATTGTCGTATTTACGTAATAATAAGGGATTAGTATCGTTTAGAATTCTATTCTAGGGCGACATGAAAACCCCAAATAGAGTTAGTTTATAGCGTTTATTGCGACACCGGGTCAGTCAATCAGGAACCCACACTAAAATCGTAATCACCCGGTTGCGGGAAGGCTTCCTCTTCTCTGATCGCCAACAAGCGAATCGCCGTCAGTGTTCTGTTCGACGGCAAAACGGCGTTGAGCATCCGAAGGGTGCGAACAAGCATAGCCGACTCTTTGGTCGGCGCGCGGTGATATCACCGTGCCTATCCTGCCCCAGGACGACAGAGAGAAGTTCGGGGAACATCGGGATGGATCGAAGAACTTCGGGAAACTTCGGAGAACTGTAGAGAACTTCAGGGAAGAACAGGAAATCGCGCCTCTCGGGCGACAATGAACTGAAACATTTCGAGAATCAGCGGGATAATGAACCGTCAGGTTGCAACGGGATCAAACATGCTAGGCATGCATTCCCATATGTTGCACTTACTCCTTCCATGGCTCATAAACCGCCGCCATGCTTCTTCCCTCTCGTGCCCGTATCGCCATCTACGCCCGCTACAGCAGCGAACTCCAGAACCCCTCCTCGGTCGACGACCAGGTGGCCCTTTGCGGTGGCTTGATCCGGCAACAGTTCGGGGGAGATCCCGCGACGGCCGCTGTTTACTCGGACGCGGCGATCTCCGGCGCGACGTTGGAACGTCCAGGCTTGCTCGGCCTCATCGTGGACTTGCCTGGGAAAAGTGGAGAGCGTGCATGGTAACTTTGCACGAAGGACATTCAGATGACGGTTTCCGGGATGAGAAAATTCACCGATGATTTCAAGCGGGAGGCGGTTCGGCTGGTCCAAACCAGCGGACGGACGATCGAGCAGGTGGCCGGCGATCTTGGGATCGGCCGATCGACTTTGGGCAAGTGGCTGACCCAGCATCGTGAGGCGGCCCTGTTTTCCGGTCCGCACGATGACCCGGCCAAGGAACTGGCCCGGCTTCGCAAGGAGAACGAGATCCTGCGCGCTGAGCGTGACTTGCTAAAAAAAGCTGCGGCCTTCTTCGCCAAGGAGACAAGTCGATGATCTTCCGACACATCGACACTGCGGAGAAGGCGATGGCGGTCCGTCGGAAGTGTGCCGTGTTCGGCGTCAGCGCCAGCGGTTACTACGCCTGGAGAGAGCGCAAGCCCAGCCGCCGTCAATTGGACGACATGGTGCTGCTGGCCCATATCCGCAGCCAGTTCAGCCTGTCGCACGAAACGTACGGCAGTCCGCGCATGGTGGTGGAATTGCAGGAAGAAGGCATCCGCGTCGGCCGGCATCGCGTCGCCCGGCTGATGCGGGATAACGGCTTGAAAGCGTTGCAAAGGCGCCGTTTCAAGAAAACCACCGACAGCGCCCATGGGGGTCCCGTCGCGCCCAACATTCTGGATCAAGATTTCGCCGCCGACGGTCCCGACCGGAAATGGGGTGCCGATATCAGCTATGTCTGGACGGCCGAGGGCTGGCTGTATCTGGCGATCGTTCTCGATCTCTTCTCGCGCCGCATCGTCGGCTGGGCGACCAGCGACCGCATGAAGAAGGATTTGGCGCTGGCGGCCTTGAAACGTGCCCTATCCGTACGGCAACCCGCAGCGGGGCTGATCCACCACTCCGATCGCGGCAGCCAATATTGCGCCGGGGATTATCAAAAGCTCCTCAAGAGCCACGGGATCATCCCGTCCATGAGCGGAAAAGGGAATTGTTTTGATAACGCGATGGTCGAAACCGTGTTCAAGACCATCAAATCCGAGCTGATCTGGCGGACCATTTGGCAATCACGCCGACAGGCCGATATCTCCATTGGCCGCTATATCGACGGCTTCTATAATCCCATCAGGCGACATTCCGCCCTGGGATACAGAAGCCCATGCCGCTTCGAGACCGAGGCCGCATAAACTGAAAAACGCTCTCCACTTTTCCCAGGCAAGTCCATCGAGGCCGCCGAACGCGGTGACGTCACCATGGTGGTGGCCGAGGGCCTCGACCGGATATCGCGCAACCTTAAGGATATTGCTGCCATCCACGAGACCCTGAGCTATCATGGGGTCACCATCTGGACGGCCCACGAGGGCCAGATCTCCGAGTTGCATATCGGTCTGAAAGGCACGATGAACGCCCTGTTCCTCCGCGACATGAAAGAGAAGGTCCGGCGTGGCCTCAGCGCCCGGGTCGCGGCGGGCTACGCCGCTTCTTCGTGCGCGTACGGATACCGGGTGGTGCGCGGGATCGTCGACGCCAGAGGGCGCAACGTCAACGGCGTGCGGGAGATCGACGAGGCCGAAGCGGCGGTGATCCGGCGGATTTACCAGGAATATGCCGACGGCAAGAGAACGGGCGAAATCATCGCCGGCCTGAACGCCGAGAACATCCCGGCGCCGGGCGGCGGGATCTGGCGCAAGCCCGCCCTCCTCGGCTCCTCGCGCAAGCGCGAGGGTATCCTCCGTACCGAGATCTACCTGGGCAAGCTGGTGTTCAATAAGACCCGGGTGGTCCGTGAACCCGTCACCAACAAGAAGCGGTTCGTGTTGCTGCCGGAGGATCAATGGACGCGGGTCGACGTTCCCCATCTGCGGATCGTCAGTGACGAGTTGTGGGAAGCGGTCCGGACGCGGGACAAACCCCAGCCGCGCACGAAGGACGAGCGCCTGCCTCCGCCCAAGAAGGAAGGCAAGCCGCGCTCGGTGTCGCACAACCAGCATGCCTTGACGGGCTGGGTCAAATGCGGCTGGTGCGGCGGAACGAAAAATCTGGCCAACAATTCCCGGTACCTTTGTTCAACGCACCGCTATGCCCGCCAGTGCAAGAACGCGCGCGGCACCAAGGAAGAGCCGCTGTTACGCGCGGTGTTCGAGGAACTCCGCGTGCGGATCCGGACCGGAACCGCGTTCCGGCCGACTTTTACCAAGGTCTATGCGGACGATGACCGGGAAATCACGCGTCTCTCCAAGGAAGGCGAAAACATCGACAAGCGGATCGATCGCCTGATGGATGCCGTCGAGAATGGCATCGACGGCGAGCGCGCGACCAAGCGAATCATCGCCCTTAAGGGCGAACTCGGCGCAATCACTGCGCGGATTAACCTGTTGCGGCACCCCGAACTGCCGGACGAAGGGACCATCCGCAAACGGTTGATGGAAACGATCATCGCCATTCAGCTCGACGGCGACATTCTGCTCCAGCGCAAGGCGTTCGGGCACCTTCTCGAAGCCATCGTCCTGACACCGATCGACGGGCAGCGGAGCGGCGAAACGATGAAGATTGCCCTCCGCGAAGAGGGCTGGCCGGGTTTCTGGCGGATGATCGGAGGATAAGGGGAAACCCGAAACCCTGTCTAAACGGAATCACGTGAGTGAAAACTCCTTGCCCATTTTGACTACCTGATTCGAGCTCAGATCGAACTTGTTCGACCAGATGTTTTTAAACGCCAAAGCATTCGCCTCGCATCCAGTTTTGGAACTTCCTTGCTCAGCCGAGACAACCTCTCACCACAGCATTTCCGAATTTTTCTTCCACTCCCACAAGGGCACCCCCAGTGACCTCTGGGCCAGTCCCTGGAAAGGACTCGCAGCAGATATCGAACGGTCTCTTCATTTCGGCCGCATGATAATCGATTCGCAAACGCTTCGATAAGACCCTGTTTTCCGTGGCGCTCTTCATCAAACGGCCATTTCCCGGTTAGCGCTTTTTGATGCTGGCTTAGGAAAAAGTTCTTTAACGGGCCATCGAAATACAACTGGATGGTTACATTCTTTGTCGAAGTTGCCAAAGCCTCCCAAATCACGATGCAGCACGTCCCATCATCATTGACGTGGTAGTCGTGATCTCTGGGTATGACGTTTCCTGTCTCGAAAACAACCGGCTCTCCATTGGGAAAGGAAACCGGAAAGAAGATGCAGACTTCATACTCGGCGATCGTTCCTTGTTCGGCAATTTCCTCCACGGTTGACGAAAGTATGAAAGTCCCCGACACCGATACACCGTTCTCCGAAATGGTCGCGGAAAGCTTTGGTTGATCGAATGCGATTACCTGTCGGACTTCGACGAACAGCCGATCTAGTTGCCGCTGTTTTATCGGCGCCAAGGCTTCGTCGCTCCACCAGCGTCCGCAACTTTTTTGACCTCCGCCGCACCGGCATCCGTCGGCGATATGATTGCTGGGGCCGAAAGGGCAATGAACGGAGAGATCTTCCCGACGGTGTCGTCGGACAGCGCCGCCGTCAGTTCGCTGGGAATGCGATTAAATGCACTCGCCGCTAGGTAGAGGCCAAAATCATGACGCGCTCTCTCCAACCAATTGAAGAACTTCGCTTCTTTTGAAGACGTTTTCTGCCATTTGTCGGCAAAATTCTCGTCGGGGTTGACAGGATTCTCGACCCAGGTGACACCATTACGCTCTTTAATGAACAAATGCATGTTCTTCAAAATCGACCGAAGTGTCGCTCCAATCGTCGTCTCACCGTTGTATGCGTGAGCCGAGAGTGTGGTGATGATGATCGAAATCGGTTTTTCGTGGTCACCTTCGAACGTCGAATCACGATGTCGCTTCAACAATTGAATTGCCCTTTGAAGCGGCGTTTTCACCTTGTGATCCGGCACTTCATCGACGCTCGCGTAAACGCGTTCAGATTCCATGATCGCCAGTTTTCGCGCCAAAATGATTTCCGATTGGCGAGATCGAAACCAAACTGCGTAACCCTTGGGGTTGCTCACAGGCCAGTCGTTGCAAATCATTCGGTATTGAGGAAGGGTTTTATCCGTGATGGCGACGGCTTGGTCTCGGATCATTCGGTTGGATGCGAGCGCGGTGTGACCCCCTCGTTCCATCGACAGACGATAATTTTCCTGATCCGGTAATGCGGGAAGGATGTCCATATGGAAGCTGACGTCGTCTGCGTATTCCAAGGTCCAGCACCGCCGTCGGTCCTCGGGCCGTTCCGTCAATCCGCATGCTTTCGCGTACTCGATGATTTCCAAACCGACCGCTGCCTTTAATTCGGCCATGGAGAATTCACGCTTGTTGGCCTGCAAAGTGCAAACGAGGTCGATATCAAATTCGTCGGCATCACCGAGAGGTCGGATAACGGTACCGAGAAGGAAAGAGCCTTGGGGTGAAATTTCCGGCTCGTATTGGTTAATGGTCGACCCCTCGCGATCAAGCCATTCTCCAATCGATCGATATCGTTCCCTGGCGATCTGGTCCAAATGCTCCGGTATATCGATCGCCCGGGCAATGGCTTCCAAAACATCTTCATGATTCTGCAACATGCGCGTGTTCGTGGATTTCATGTTAGCACCTGTAAATTGGTTCGAACGGTTCGGCGATCTCGGAGAAAAACGTCTTTTCGATATCAGGCTTGTCAATTCGGGCTTGTGCGAACGCGCGGCTTTTAAGTTTCTGAATTTTGCTGGTGTCGTCGAGCGAGAAGAAACCTTCGGGCACGGGTTGGGAGACCCGATAAATCGCTGTGTGTCCGGAACCACCGACGTCCCCGGTCAGAATTCGCGCGATGCCTTCAGATCCGTGCGACTGTCCCGCCATGAATAATCCGGCGAGTTTCGGAACCAGGCGGACCGCACCGTAGGCGTCGCGCATTTCGACGACATCCTCCAGACATCCGATGCTCAAAACACGGATTTCGGATGACGGCCACCCGAGCGTACCGATCCCCTCGGCCACGGCAATTCCGGTCGGATTGTTCGCCCAAATTCCCCCATCGACCAAACCGACATCACGCGCCGTGATGAATTCGCGGAAATAGGTCGGCGCCGACGCCGTGGCCATCGCGGCATCCCGGGCCAATTCCTTGTAGTCGGTCTTGAATCGTTCGTGATGTGGGGTTTTGAAGATATAAACGGCCCCCATTTGTTGATGCCAAGCGGGCACCATGAGCCGAGTCTTGGCGTCGCCGATCTTCCAGTCCCCGAGCACATCGGTCAACGCGGCCTGCAGTCCGTCGGCTTGGTATTTCGGCCCCCAGGTCGCCCATCTGACCTTGCTGACCTGACGAAGAAACCAACCTATCAAGCCCTTGCGCTGCTGCGAAAAAATCTCAGGTCCCCGGCTTTCGTAAAGTTCGAGGATTTCTCTCGCCGGCAATCCCATGGCCAGTCCGATGGCGATGATTCCTCCGGTCGACGTACCGGCAATCAGGTCAAAGTACTCGTGGATTGGCCGTTCCAGGTCTTCTTCCAAGTGGGCAAGATAGGCAGCCGGAAACGTTCCCCGAATTCCGCCGCCATCGATTGATAGAATGCGCCGCATGGTCCGCCCATTTCCCTTCGATGTCGTTCAGTCCGGCTCGAATTTCTTGCCGATTATCGAGCCGATCACGGCCCCGATGGCGATACCGGCGGGTCCAAATGATGCCAGTAGAATTCTCCCCGCCACCGCGCCACCAACTCCACCGACCCAGGCGTTGCCTGACTTCTTCTCTTTCGACAACGGAACCGCCCTAAAGCCATGTTTTCCCCGCGCGCTTCGCGTTGAGGAGTCACGCTTGCTGCGATTACAAGGGATGCAGGCCGGAAGGAGGTTGTTCAGATGATGAGTCCCCCCGGCGGCCTGCGGTACGGAGTGTTCTACTTCCCACACGCCGCGAGCACCGATGGCGCCATAGTTCTTGCGTGCGAGCTTCTTGCGACAGATGTGGCATTGCCCATCGGTCTTCTTGAAAATCTCGTCCAAACGCCGAGGATCAAATGCCATTGGCCGTCCGTTCTCGCTTAGTGTTTCGTGTCCTTCGGCGGGCACGGGTCGTTGCCGGGAGGAACCGTATCGGAATCCCGCCACTTCCCGTCTTCGCCTTGAATGCGGACTTCGCCGCCACCCGCGTTCCGCACGATCGCCTTGGCGGCGGCCTCGGCTTCCTTTTGGGTTTCGTGTACGCTGCTGGCGCGTTCTGCACCGCCGGCCTTCACGGCCCATCCTTCGGGGTGTTTCACCACGTAACGGTCGTTTTTCGACATCATCGACTCCGCTTTAAGATTGACCGAAAAATGATCATGGGTTAAGTTTATATATGGGTCGCTTTTATATGTCAATATAGTTTTTATGCCTATCGGAGGGGGTATGGTTGCGTCAGGTCCAGGTCTGCGATGGGGCGTCGAACAACGGCTTGAATTCATTGAATTCCGGCTGTTCTGGGAAGGCGGCGTCAATCGATCGGACATAACGGGATTCTTTGGGGTGTCGGTTCCCCAGGCGTCGAAAGACCTGAGCCAGTATCAGGAAATCGCGCCGGAAAACGTGCGGTACGATCGAAGTGAAAAGCGGTATTTCGCTTCGGATTCGTTCAAACCGCGTTTCCTGGTGCCGGACGCGGATCACTATTTGGCGCAGTTGAGCGACGGTCCCGCCTCGGCATCATCCGAGGGCACCGGCTGGCTGAAAAACCCGCCTGACGCCGATTCGCTGCCGGTACCGTATCGGCGGGTCGACGTTGGCGTCCTTCGCGTTGTCTTGGACGCGATGCGCGGCCCCCATTCATTGGAAATTCTGTACCAGTCGATGAACCCGAACCGGCCCGAACCCATCTGGCGGCGAATTACACCCCATGCTTTCGGCAGTGACGGGTTCCGATGGCACATCCGCGCGTATTGCCACATCGGGAAGAAGTACAAAGACTTCCTTTTATCGCGCTGCACCGGCACCCGGGACCTCGCCGAACTCGGCGCAACCGGCGACGGCGATACCCGGTGGAACGAGTATTTTGAGGTACGCCTCGCGCCCAATCCTGCCCTCAGCGAGTCGCAACGCAAGGTTATCGAACTCGACTATGAAATGAACGACGGTTGTGTCACCATGCTGGTCAGGAAGGCCCTTCTGTACTACTTCCGAAAGCGCCTGCGCCTGGACGTCGCCGACATACTGGACAATCCGCAGGAAGTGCCCGTGGTTGTGACGAACAATTCCGCGTTCATGGATGCCATCGATGAGGCTGCGCGGTAACGGGTGCATCAATCCGGAAGCAGAAATACAGAATTGAAGGGTGAAAGACGGACATGTTGACCGGGGACATTCGAAATCAGATCGACGGCATCTGGAACGACTTTTGGGCGGGCGGCGTCGCGAATCCCCTCTCCGTCATGGAGCAGTTGACCTACCTGCTGTTCATCAAACGCCTGGATGAAATCCAGACACGTGAAGAACTGAAAAGTCAGCGATTGGGCATCCCGATGGAACGCAACATCTTCCCGGAAGGTAAGGATGGCGATGGAGACAAGGCGCGCCCGTATGACGATTTGCGGTGGTCGCGATTCAAGAATTTCGAACCCAACGAAATGATGGAAGTGGTCGACGAGCACGTCTTCCCGTTTTTACGCACACTGGGCGAAGAAGGGTCGAGCTACGGCCGTCACATGCGCGATGCGCGCCTCGGGTTTTCCAACTCGTCCTTGTTGGACAAGGTCGTTCAAAAACTCGATCGAATACCCATGGACGACCGCGACACCAAGGGCGACGCGTACGAATACATGCTGAGCCGCATCGCCAGTGCCGGACAGAACGGTCAATTCCGCACCCCCCGCCACATCATCAAGCTGATGGTCGAATTGACCGCACCCACCCCCAATGACGTGATCTGCGATCCCGCGGCGGGAACCTGCGGCTTCCTGGTCGCGGCCAGCGAATATCTTCGGGAAAACCACCGGGAAGAACTGCTTTTCAGCGCCGACCGCCGACAGCATTTCAATACGTTCATGTTCAATGGGTTCGACTTCGATACGACCATGTTGCGGATCGGTTCGATGAACATGATCCTGCACGGGGTCGAGCGATCGGACGTGAGCTATCGGGACAGCCTGGCCGAAGACCATACGGAGGATGCCGAACAATATTCCCTGGTACTGGCCAATCCCCCGTTCGCGGGAAGCCTGGATTACGAATCCACCGCCAAGGACCTCCAGAAAATCGTAAAGACGAAAAAGACGGAACTCCTTTTCATCGCCCTTTTCCTGCGCCTGCTTAGAACTGGTGGGCGGGCGGCGGTGATTGTCCCCGACGGGGTTCTGTTCGGGTCGTCGAAGGCCCATAAGGAAATCCGCCGCACCCTGGTCGAGGACCATAAGCTTGACGCCGTGATCAAGTTGCCGTCGGGCGTCTTTCGTCCCTATGCCGGGGTCTCGACCGCGATCCTGCTTTTCACGAAGACCGGCGTGGGGGGCACCGATCACGTCTGGTATTACGATGTGCAGGCGGATGGATTGTCGCTCGACGACAAGCGAGCCGAACTGCTGCCGCTTGAAAAGCTTGGGCCAAAACCGGATGAGCCCCTATCCGAAGACGAACACGTGAAAAACAACCTGCCCGACGTCCTCGCCCGCTGGCAGGAGCGGAATGGCGCGGAGCGCGAAAACCCGCGCACGGCACAAAGCTTCTGCGTCTCCCGCGAGGACATCGAAGCCGCCGACTACGACCTGTCTCTCAGCCGCTACAAAGTGGTGAAACCTGAAGAAGTCGTATACGCCGCCCCGAAAGACATCATCGCAGAATTGCGGACAATCGAAACGAAAATCTCCGAAGGTTTGGACATACTTGAGGAGATGTTGGGATGAGAACAGCTACTCTTTCTCAAGTCGCCGAGATTAACCCAAGAGGACCGAGATCTGGCAGTCTACCCCCAGATGAATTACTCGATTTCGTCCCTATGGCCTCGGTTTCCGAAACTGGACAGATTTCAGTTGATGTTCAGAGGCCATATAAGGAAGTGGCCAAAGGCTTTACTGCCTTTCGAAATAATGATGTTCTCGTAGCAAAAATAACCCCGTGCTTTGAAAACAACAAAATAGCATTGGCAAAAATAAAAACCGCGTATGCGTTTGGATCAACAGAGTTTCACGTTATTCGTTCTTGCCCCGATGAAATCGATCCCAAGTACGTTACCTATTTTTTAAGGCAGGACAGCATCAGACAGGCAGGCAAACGCCAGATGGCCGGAAGCGCTGGCCAACAGCGTATTCCAAAATCTTTTCTCGAAGATATAGAAATCCCCCTCCCGACGCTTGATGAACAACGACGCATCGCAGCCATTCTTGACCAAGCCGACGAACTCCGCCGCCTCCGTCAAACCGCTATTGCAAATCTCGATGTCCTCGTCCAATCCATCTTTTACGACATGTTTGGGAGTCCGATTGGGAATGAAAAGAAATGGGATGTAAAAAATCTGGAAAGACTTGCAATCCAGATTACTAGTGGATCAACACCGGTGGGTGGGAAAAAAATATATAAAGATAACGGAACGATTTTTCTGAGAAGTCAAAATGTTTGGAGACGTAGTATTGACTTAAGTGATGTTGCTTATATTGACAAATCTACACACAATAAAATGAAAAAAACAAGCTTGAAGCATGGAGACATATTGATCACAAAAACGGGTAGAATAAATACCGAAAACAGTAGTTTGGGACGATCTTCTATATTTAGGGGAGAAGACGACAGCGCAAACATTAATGGACATGTCTACCTTATTCGACCGAAACCTGAAGTTCTTGGTGATTTCATCCTTTACGTTATAACTACTCAAGAATACCGAGATTACATAAGAAGTGTGTGCGTTGGGGGGATAGATAAGCGACAGATTAACAAAGAGCATTTGGAGGAATTTCCAATAATTTATCCACCGATCAAGGATCAACAAGATTTTTTGAACTACGCATCTTTAATTGAAACGCAGAAATCTGGCGCACATGAACAGTTAGAGGCTTGCGAAAGCTTGTTTTTTTCACTTCAGCAACGCGCGTTCAGAGGAGAGCTCTGAGCATGGCAAGCGTGCCGGTTCTCACCCATACACAGCTTGAACAGGTCGCCCTTTTGCTTGGAACGTGCGCGATCGGTTCGGAGATAACCCGTGTCCTGGATGGTCGCGACGACTACGCCAGGACCGGGATGGGGGTGCCGTAATGCGAGGCGAGATCATCGGCGTCTGGTCGGAAACGTGGAGAGAGATCTGGTCCAAGCTGGCTAAGCATCCCGAAGCGCCGGGAGACTTGTTCTGTGAATTGTATCGCGAACTGGCCGGTGCGTTTGAGACGCCTGCCGACGTAACGGTGCTTGGCGATATCGTTGCCGCCCCGGACCGAGCGCGAAAGGCCTTCGGGACTACACCTGCAACCTCATTCCAAGGCGAAATAGCACTTCTTGAATTCTTTGAATGCGTTCACGGAGTCTTGACCGATCTCGGTGGCGATCCGTTGGCCAATCGCTATTTCCTCCTCACTGAGGCATTTCTCGATAAATACAGTCTCCGCTACGACCTGCGCCGCCCATTCAGCTTGAGCCCTACCCTTTCCGGTGTGTTCGCGCGTCTGATCCGCGAGCTTCGGGACGCAACATACCAGGATGCCGATTTGCATCCCCTGATGGTCGAATTCGAGGATGCCATCCGGGATCTGAAAACAAGCCAGTCGAGCGGCCGGATCAAAACCTGCATACAAAAGCAGGTCAATCTTCTGGAAGCCATCGGCCAACGCTGTCCCGGCGTTACTTCCAACACATTAGGGGCCATTTGCGACGAAGTCGGAACTTGGCCGCACAACCGACTTAAAGACGCGATGAAAAAGCTCTACGGCTTCGCGTCTGATTATCCCGGAATTCGCCACGGCGGTACTCCGGCGAATAGTCTGCGCAATATCGAGATGAGGGACTTGGTTGCGGTTTCCGTGTTGCTGGCCGGGTTTGCGCCTTACCTGACCAATCTGATTGATTCCGAGATAATTTACCGTGGATCATAGGGGGAAACGCCATGTCTCAATTTCAGTTCCTCCAAGCTGAATTTGCCGACGTTCACATCCACGCCCGTAAGGCGGAAACCCTTGCGCTCTCCGACCCGCGCGGTGCCTGCTTCTATGCCCGCTTAGCCCTTGAGGTGGCGGTCAAATGGATGTACGCCCACGACCGCGCCTTGCGCTCGCCCTATGAAACCACGCTTTCCGCGCTCATTCATGAACCGACATTTCGCAAGCTGACCGGGGACGCGATCGTCGCCAAGGCCAAGCTGATAAAGGACCTTGGAAACAAGGCCGTTCACGACACCAAGCCGGTTCAGTCCGCCCGTGCCATAACGGCGCTGAGGGAATTGTTCCACGTTTCTTTCTGGCTGGTTCGCACGTATGCCATCGGCGCGAAACCGTTGCCGGGCACCCAGTTCGACGGGAGCAAACTTGAAAAGACTCTGGCGATCACCGCCAGCACGGTCAAACAGATCCAGAAGCTCCAGGATGACGCAATCGTCCGTGGGAAGGCGCTGGAGGAAGAAAGGGCGGCCCGGCAGAAAATCGAGTCTGAACGGGAAAAGCTGGAATCCGAAATCAAGCGGCTTCAGGACGAAGTGGCGAAAGCCAAGAAAGCCAACCAGGCCGTCCTGGACACTCACGACTACAACGAAGCGCAGACGCGGGACGCGTTTATCGATTTGCTCTTGCGCGAAGCGGGTTGGGAACTCGATCAGCCGAACGACCGTGAATTTCCGGTAACCGGTATGCCGAACAAATCCGCTGACGGGTCCGTCGATTACGTTCTTTGGGGCGATGACGGGAAACCCTTGGGCCTTGTCGAAGCCAAACGAACCCGGCGCGATGCACGGGAAGGACAACGCCAGGCGGAACTCTACGCCGATGCATTGGAACGGCAATTCGGACAACGTCCGATCATTTTCTATTCAAACGGCTATGAACATTGGGTTTGGGACGATCGCCGATATCCGCCGCGAGCCGTTCAGGGATTTTTGAAAAAGGACGAACTGGAACTCGCCGTTCAACGACGTTCCACCCTGAAGTCGCTATCCTCCGAAACCATCAATACGAAGATTGTCGAGCGGTATTATCAAACCCGTGCCATTCGACGGGTCGCAGAAGCCTTTGAAAAGGACAAACTCCGCAAGGCCCTTTTGGTTATGGCGACGGGCTCCGGCAAAACCCGAACCGTTATCGCCTTGTCGGATTTGCTTTTGCGGGCCAATTGGGCGAAACGCATTTTGTTCCTGGCCGATCGGGTTGCCCTGGTCAATCAGGCCGTCGGCGCATTTAAAACATTCTTGCCGCAGGCCTCGCCCGTCAATCTCGTCACCGACAAAACGGCTCATGGTCGGGTCTATGTGTCGACCTATCCGACGATGATGCGGCTGATCGACGAAATGAAGGGAACTTCACGCCGTTTCGGCTCGGGGCACTTCGACCTCATCGTGATCGACGAAGCCCACCGTTCCGTCTATCGAAAGTACAAGGCAATCTTCGACTATTTCGACAGCTTGCTTGTAGGGCTCACGGCAACGCCGAAAGACGACGTGGACAAAGACACCTATTCGCTCTTCGATCTGGAGCGGGGTGTTCCTACCGACGCGTATGGATTGGATGAAGCCGTTCAGGATGGATTTCTCGTTCCGCCGAAGGCTGTGTCGGTGCCGCTGAAATTCCAACGCGAAGGCATCAAGTACGATGACCTTCCGGAAGATGAAAAGGAAGTGTGGGACGCCATTGAATGGGATGAGGACGGCACGGTACCGGATCGCGTTGATGCAGCGGCTGTGAACAAGTGGCTGTTCAACGAAGACACCGTGGACAAAGTGCTCGAGCACGTAATGATCCACGGCCTGAAGGTCGACGACGGCGACTGCCTTGGGAAAACGATCGTCTTCGCCAAGAATCACGACCACGCCCAGTTCATTGCAGAAAGGTTCGACGTCAACTATCCCCATCTCAAGGGACAGTTCGCCCGGGTCATTGATTTCAAAACCGAGTATGCCCAGTCTCTGATCGATGACTTTTCCACTGCGGACAAGCAACCGCATATCGCCATTTCTGTCGACATGCTTGACACCGGGATTGATGTTCCGGAAGTCGTGAACCTCGTGTTTTTCAAGATCGTCCGATCCAAAACGAAGTTCTGGCAAATGATTGGGCGCGGCACGCGGTTATGCCCCGATCTCTTCGGGCTCGGAGTGCACAAAGATTATTTCCGCGTGTTCGACTTCTGTCAGAATTTTGAATTCTTCAATCAAAACCCTGAGTTAACCGAAAGTGCCGTGGGCGGCTCTTTGACGGAACGCCTGTTCGTCGCGCGGGTCGAACTTGCCGGTGAGTTGAAAAACAGTTCGTTCGAAGAAGATGACCCCCACGTTCAATTGCATTCGGATGTCGTCAACCGGCTTCGCGATGAAGTGAACGGGATGAACCTCGACAACTTCATCGTCCGGCCCAAACGGCGTCTCGTCGAAAAATACCAGAACGACGACCCTTGGACCAACCTCGGTCCAGATGAGCGAACGGAACTGATTGAAGAACTCGCCGGTCTACCATCGACCTTGGTCGACGACGATATCGCAGCCAAGCAGTTCGACTATCTCGTGCTTCGCGCCCAATTGATCATCCTCCGCAAGGAAACGGGGCTTGAAACCATCAAAAAGCGTGTGATGGAGTTGGCCTCCGCACTTGAAGAGCTTGGCAATATCCCCATGGTCGCTCGGCAAATGGATTTCATATTGGAAATCCAAACCGATGAATTCTGGACTGATCTGACGCTCGCGATGCTTGAAGTCGCCCGTCGCAGGCTCCGCGAACTGATCAAACTCATTGAATTGAAGAAACGGCCGCACATCTACACCGACTTTGAAGACGAAATCGGAAGTCCGGAGGACGTTCTGATTCAGGGCATGACCGTCGGCACCGATATGAACCGGTTTCAGATGAAGGCTCGGCACTTCTTGAAGGATCACGAAAATCACATTGCGATCCTGAAACTCCGGCGCAACGAGCCGCTCACGGCACAAGACCTTGAAGAACTGGAAAAGGTGTTCGTGGAAGCCGGTGTGGCCGAGCCCGACGATCTCGAAAGGCTCGAGGCGGGCGGTGGTCTCGGCATTTTTGTTCGTTCGTTGGTCGGCCTGGATCGGGAAGCCGCGAAACAAGCATTCGACGGCTTCCAGGCGGAAAAAACCCTTTCAGCAAGTCAGATCGAATTCCTGAACATGGTCATCGATTACTTGACGGAAAGAGGTGTTATGGATCCTAGGCTCCTCTATGAGAGACCGTTTACGGACCGGAACTCTCTCGGCGTAGAAGGCGTATTTGGAACTGCGGATGTCGTTGAATTGGTGGGAATACTAGAAGAGGTGCGGAGGCGCGCCGCTGCGTAGCCGTCCGTTAACAACGCGCCTCAAACACGCCCTTGATTGAGTGGGGTGACAACTCGCATCCGCGCATGCGGATTGTCCACCAGCCGGACGCAGTCTGCCTTGACCGGTTATCCTTTCCGTCAGGAAATGGTGTCACCCTCGCCGGGAGGCTCGTCCCTGGCTCCATCCAGAAAGTTCATGAACGTCTCGCGGTTACCCTTTGCGGCCCGCGATCGGAAGAACTCCTCCGTTTCCAGCGCGGACAGCTTTTCCGCCACCGCCACGTTGATGAACTGATTCAGGCTGGTACCCTCAGCCGTCGCCATCCGTTCGGCCGCCGCCTTCAGTGACGGCTGGAGCCTCAGCGAGTAGTTGGCTCTGCTCATCGAATCCTCCTCAAGGCTTCGTCCGGCCAGATGGTCTCAATGCCAAAGCGGACCGCTGGTCCGAAATGTCGTGTGTTGAAGGTGACAATGCAATCCGCCATGCCGTTGATCGCGGTTTCCAACACCATTTCGTCAGCCACGTCGCCGAGTTGTGGCCGCCACAGATAATGAAGTTTCACCGGTTCGACCAGTCCAGCCAGATAATCCAGAAATCCCATCACCTCACGTTCCGTCAGACCGGAGGCCAGAAGATGCTCCGGCCTCGTGAGCACCGCCTCGTACTCAAGAAACAGCGGAACGCTCACCAACATCCGGAATGCCCCATTGTCGACCAAACGAAGCAGGGCATTCGAGGCCCCTGTCCGGCTTCGTCGGGCTTTGATTAGAATGTTGGTGTCGATAACGGCTCTAAGCATGTTCCATATAATATCATATTGCGGGGAACATGCAATCGGTTAACTTTAAGGAACGAACAATGGCCGGGAGCGCATCCGCGACCCCGGCCCAGTCCTCACTCGTCCGCGATGGAGAAGATTGCGCCCTCCACCTCCGCCTCGCGGGGTTGCGTAGTGCGCATCACGGGCGGGATCCATCCGGTGCCGGACAGAAGCTGCTCGGCGGCTTCCGCCATCACGGCTTTCTTCAAGTCCGCGATGCGGTCGGCGGCCTTGTCTCCCACGGCTTCCCGCACGGCGGCAAGGATCCGCGCCTTGGTGACGCGGCCGAAGTAGGTCCGCACGCTCGGCGTCCAGTGCGCCGTCATGTCGAGGGAAACCGCCGTCGCCAGCTTTTCCGCTGTTTCATGGGCGTTCGGTTTCCGCTCCCACGGCACCTTGATCGCGTTCACGGTGAGCGACGCGCAATGAGCCAGCAAGGTCAGCAGGCGTTCAGGATCCAACCCGGAGACGAAATCCCACAGTTCCGTTACGTCGCGAGGCACTTCCGCCGCCCATGCGGCATGCCGGTCGGCCAACGCCTGGGCCGGAGCGGTATCCTCGATGCCGTCGGCGTGGGGGGCGAGATGGGCAGAGGTCGGGCGGATTTCGAGACAGGACGCTTCCGCGTAACGATAGAAGGTCTGAGACGCCAGGGCATGAACGACGGCGACAAGGGCCACGTCCGGCCATTCACCGAGGGCCAGACGCAGACCGAGGGTGCGGTGCGCGGTGAGGTCGCGGACGAGGGCATCCGACAACGGCTTTTCCTCGTTGCCGTTCGCCTTCCCGGTCTCGCTGGCGTTTTCGGCTTCGGGTCCGTCCTCGATGGCGGTTTCCTCTCCGACTGCTTCCGGAGCCTCGTCTTCGGGGCGGATAAAGCCGCGCTCGATACGCACGGTGCCGTCATAATTGAGGATCACGAACGCCCCGCCGCGCGCGACTTCCTCGGGGTCGTAGGCATGGCGCCGGTCGTCGATCCGCTCGATCTCGGCTTCAAGTTCCGCCAAGCGTCGGTCCAAGTCCTCGGGCAAGTCCTCTTTCCCGTCGTTGTCCTCCAACAGGCGGTCGTATTCGGCCTGGGCGGCCTCTTGGGCGGCGGTGTCTTCCTCCGACAGGTCGACCGGGCGCGGATAGACCCGGCGCAAACCGTGGGCGTGGGGATACTCGACGTGGACATCGGTCCACTTCCACCCCTCCGTCTCCCGGATCTCGGCCGCGACGGTTTCCAGCTTGGCCAGCGCCAGCCGGTCGAGCAACGCGGTATCCTCGTAGAACCCGCAGCAACTCTCATCGAACAGGTCGCGGATAAAGGTGCCGCCCGCCTCGGTGTAGGCTTCGGGGCCGACGAAGACCGCGCGCCGGTCGCTTGCAGGAACATTGGCGCTCGTCAGTTCGCGGCGGATGACCCATGGCTCGCGATTGTGGGACAGGCTCTCGTAGACTTCTTCCTGTCGTGCCTGATCCTCGGTGATGGCGAAGGCCATCATCTGCTGCAGGGTCAAGTCGCCGTCGCGGTAGACCTGCATGAGCTTAGGACTGACCGCCCCTAGCCGGAGCCGCTGGCGCACCACCTGGGCGCTGACACCGAAGCGGGCGGCGATATCCTCCACCCCGAAACCGCGTTCCTCTGCGAGGACACGGAACGCCTCGAACTGGTCGGCGGGGTGCATGGCCTCGCGAGTGACGTTCTCGTCCAGGCTGATCTCGTGGGCGTCGTTGACGGTGTCAAGAACGCAGCGGATGGGTTCGGTTTTCTTGATCTGCTTGCGCTTGACACGAAGACGCTGTGCCAGCCTGCGGCCTTCACCGATCGTGACGAAATAGAACCCGGTCGGCTTTCCTTCCCCGTCGTTCTCGGGTTCCACCACCAGGTTCTGCAACAGGCCCTTGGCGGAAATGCTGGCCGCGAGCGCCTCGATATGAGCGGTGCCGTGCGGCATCTTCCGCGCATTGCGGGGCGACTTCTTGAGCTTGTTCAGCGGCACGAAGATGACGGCACCGTTCTCCGCAGTCGTGGTGATCGTCTCAATGGTTTCCAGGGTGTCGTGGTCCAACATGATGATGTCCTCTCGTTCTCCGGCCTCGGGGCCGATCCCCTCGGCGCGACATTTTTTCACGTCGTGAAAACGGGGGGTGCGCGGGCAAGGGCGGCCGGGGCGGAGGGGCATCACCCGACCTGCACGGAGCCGAAGGCGGAGGAAGGTTGGGGAGACCGCCCCGGACGGCGCGTCAGCGCTTTACCCTTGCGCGCGCGGGGGGCGGCGCCCCTTCAGCCAAGTGACGGCTTGGCGGCGGCGAAGACGGCGCCTCGATACCTGCGTGAGCGATTGTTACCCGAAAGGCCGAAACCCGCCCCGGGCGGGGTTCGGTGGAGCCTGGTGCCGGACAAGGCCGGGGCCTGGCGGAATAGAGCGCGGCGGCTGGAGGCCGTCACGCCCGGAGCGACTCGGTGTAAGACGTCTTCGGGCCGGAAGGGGACATTCGCTTTAGTCCTAATGAACTTCCGCTCTTTGCTAGAGCAATTTCCGATCAATCCAAGTCATAACCGGCGGCTGAAAAGGAGTTCAAGCACTCGTCAGGCGTGATCCGATCGATGCCGTTACCGATCGCCTGCCAGAGGTCGTCTTTGGTTCTGGCTGCGGTTTTCTTCAAGAAGCTTTTAAGCTTTGAGAAAGCCATTTCGATGGGGTTGAAGTCCGGGCTGTATGGAGGCAAGAAGCGCAATTCAGCACCCACGGCTTTTATGGCATCGCGGACGGCCGAGAGTTTGTGTGCCGGTAGATTGTCCATGATCACGACATCGCCCGGCGCCAATGTCGGCGTGAGGACCTGCTCCACATAGGCCAGGAAAGCGGAGCCGTTCATCGCGCCATCCAACACCATGGGCGCCGTCATTCCTTCCAACCTGAGAGCGCCCACAAAGGTGGTCGTCTTCCAGTGTCCGTGAGGGGCCGGCGCTCGGCATCTCTCCCCTCGCCGTGATCGGCCCCGCATGCGGGCCATCTTGGTCGAGGCGCCTGTTTCATCAATGAAAACCAAGCGTTCAGGATCGAGATCCGGTTGAAGCTCGAACCAGGCGTGACGGCGTTTCAAAACGTCAGGCCGCTGTTGCTCGCTTGCGTGCGCCGTTTTTTTTGAACGTCATGGCGTGGCGGTCCAGCAGGCGCCATACCGTGCTTTGAGAAGCCTGGAGATCGTGCTCTTGCCCCAGGTAGTCGACGATTTCGGCCAAGGTAATGTCCGGCGTCCCGTCGATCAGGGCGAGGATCTCTTCGGCATGGGCTTCCATGCGCTGCGAGCGGTTGTCTCCTCCCCGAGGACCGGGATCAATATGGCCTCTGCGGCGCCATTGGTCGACCCAACGGATCGCGGTGGAGTGTGAAACACCAAAACGCTTGGCGGCTGAACGGCGCGACATTCCGTCTTCAATAGCCTGGATAAGTCGGTGGCGAAGGTCATGTGAGAAGGCGTGCGACATAGAAGCTGGCCTCCCTCTCCAGCCTCTATGTTGAATCAGAATTCAGGCCCGATGGGAATCCCCTTTCGACTCCGAATGGTCGGAAAGTGCTCTAGGGGCAGCCATTCGAGCCTGAACGATCGAATTGGAGGACTCCTTGAGGCGCAAACCATCCGCGGCCCGCGTGAACGATATCGGCCGCGGCTAGGGCATCGCAGTTTTCCGACTGTGACCGCCCCCTGACGGCCTTAAACCACCTTTTGCAGCGTCACCGTCACCAGCAGGCCGCCGGTTGGCGCGTCATCCAGCCGGATATGGCCGCGATGGGCCAAGATCACGTCGCGCGCAATCGTCAGGCCGAGGCCGGTGCCGCCGGTCTCGCGGTTGCGCGAGGCTTCCAGCCGCTTGAAGGGTCGGAATGCGTCCTCGCGCTGCGCCGCCGGGATGCCAGGCCCGTCATCGGCGATGGTAACGATGATGGCTTCGAGCGAGTCGCGAAGCGCCACCTGCACCGTGTTGCCGTACTTGCAGCCGTTGTCGATCAGGTTGGCGAAGGCGCGACGCATCGCCACCGGCCGGCAGGTCAGGCTGGCATGATCGGGGCCGTCATAGAAGACGCCACAGCCCGCGTCGGCGGCGGTGTCGCACAGGCTGATCAGCAGTGAGCCAAGATCGAAGGCGCTGGGGGACTCCTCCTCCAGCTGATTGCTGGCGAAGGTCAGCGTCCCGCTCACCATCGCCTCCATCTCGTTGAGGTCGGTCAGCAGCTGGCGCCGCTGGTCCTGGTCCGGCACATATTCGGCAAACAGCCGGAGCCGGGTGAGCGGCGTGCGCAGGTCATGGCTGATCGCTGCGATCATTTGCAGGCGCTCGTCGACGAATTGTTTCAGCCGCCGCTGCATGGCGTTGAAGGTTTCGCTGATCGCCCGCAGCTCCGGCGCATCGAA
This sequence comes from Rhodospirillales bacterium, assembly GCA_963675465.2. Taxonomy (GTDB): domain Bacteria; phylum Pseudomonadota; class Alphaproteobacteria; order Rhodospirillales; family Shumkoniaceae; genus JAHDSF01. Next base: position 15,511 of record CAXXVY010000016.1, on the reverse strand, counting down.
CTCGCCGACCAGGCTGAGCTCTCGGTTGCGGCCAAGTTTTTCCGCAGCCGCCGCCAAGTCATCCAGTGGCCTGATCACGCCGCGCGCAACCCAGATCGAGAACAGGGCGATCACCAGAACCGCGGAAAGCGGCAACAACACGTTGCGGATCATGCGCGCGGTTTCCTTCCCGTCGCTACGGGGCGTGACGACCAGCCATTCATCGGGACCGATGCGGAAACCGATTCGCAGGTCACTGCTCAGCATGTTGCTGCGCCGTTCGTCGACAACATCCACCACCATCACCGCCGGCAGTTCCGGCAGGATGATGACAAGAGGCCGCACCGACCGCCCCGGATCGTCCAGTTCGCGGGCCATCAACATGACGTCTTCCGGCGTCAAACCGAGGGCGGCGGCGATTTGCAGGCTCAGTTCGCCGAAGGCCCCCGCGCGCATGGTATCGGAGAAATCCGGTCGCGCGTTCACCTGCGTCACGTCCAGCCAGCGCCGCGCCGGCAGGCTCTCCAGCAGGGCCGGCCGCTCGGTCTTCGGCACGGCGATGCTGCGGTCGCGGATATCGCACAAGGTGTCGACGAGCCAGTCGCGCTGGAAGAACGCGATGGGTTGCGGGCGGATCATCAGCGGCATCGCTTCGTCGACGAGTTCGACGGCCAGGAGGCTGCTGACGACCACAAGGGCGATGCGTGGTGCCAAGCGCAGGCGTGACCATAACGGAATTTTCACGCCCATCTCCTCTCGGCCACGTCCTGCATCTGGGTGACCGTACCAGCGAAGAAATAGCCCTCATTGCGAATGGTCTTGATGAAGGCCGGGTCCTGCGGATCGGCCTCGATCTTGCGGCGCAGCCGGCTGATCTGGACGTCGATGCTGCGGTCGTAGGATTCGCTCATGCGGCCGTGCGCCAGGTCCAGGAGATGGTCGCGCGTCAGCACGCGCTGCGGATGTTCCAGGAAGGCCAGCAGCAGGTTGAATTCGCCGCTGGTCAGGTCGGTGAGCGCGCCGGCCGGCGAGGTCAGCGTGCGCCGGCTGGAATTGAGCTGCCAGCCGCCGAATTCATAAACAGTCGCGACCGGACGTTCGTTGATGCTGGCAGCGCCCAGCCGGCGGGTAACGGCGCGGATGCGTGCCAGCAGCTCGCGCGGATTGAACGGCTTGACCACGTAATCATCGGCGCCGATCTCCAATCCGATAATCCGATCGGTGTCGCCGCTCATAGCGGTCAGGAGGATGATCGGGACGCTGCTCTGCGCCCGCATGCGGCGGCAAAGCGACAGGCCGTCCTCGCCCGGCATCATGATATCCAGCACGATCACGTCGATGCGCGCGGTCTCGCACAACGCGAACATCGCTTGTCCGTCGCCGGCCTGACTGACCTTGAGCCCATGATCGGTGAGGAAGCGCGCCAGCATGGCGCGGATACGGTGGTCGTCGTCGACGATCAGGACATGGCTGACGGGAATGGCGGTCATATTGGTCTCCGGGTTTCGGCTGTCGCCAGTATAGCATCTTGGCCCGCCGCGGCGCCGGCCCAGCAACATTTTGAAACAAATCGACACGGAGCCGAAACTCGCCGGATGGCCTTGGCGGGTAGGATGGCGCCAATCCGTCCTTCCCGCGGATTTCAGAAAAGGGACTTTCCACCGATGAAATGCACGATCCTTCCGCCCGTATCGCGTCCCCTGATTGCCGCCGTGGCGCTGTCCGCGCTGTCATCCATCGCCGCGGCTGAACAGCCGAAGCAGCCGCCCCAAGAAGGGGACTGGGACATCCGGCTGGGCGCCATGGCGATGTTCCAGCCGGATTACGAGGGCAGCGATGACTACGAGGTCTCGCCTTTGCCCTTCCTGATGGTGAACTACCGCGACCAGGTCTTCCTGCGCGGCCCGATGCTGGGCGTCAATGCCCTGACCTTGCAGGGCCCCGGCCCACGCGACAAGCTGCAGATCGGGCCGTTGGTCCGTTACGAGTTCGGTCGTGACGAAGGCGACAACGACGATCTGCGCGGCATGGGCGATATCGACGGCGCCATGGAACTCGGCGCCTTCATCACCTATGACATCGGACCATGGTCGACAGGTCTCACCCTGTTCCGCGATGTCAGCGACAGTCATGACGGACTGACCGCGAAACTCGAGGCCGGCCACAAGCTGTCGCTTGGGCCGAGACTGATGCTGCACACTGAAATTTCCACCACCTGGACGGACGACAATTACACAGAGACCTTCTTCGGCGTTACGGCCGCGCAGTCGGCGCGCAGCGGCATGCGGCAATTCCGGCCGGAAGGCGGTTTCAAGAATGCCGGCATCACCGTCGACCTCAATTACAACCTGACGGAAGACTGGGGCGTCACCGCCCGCCTGGGCTACGAGCGCATGCTGGGCGATGCCCCCGACAGCCCGCTGGTCGAGGACCGCGGTTCCGCCGACCAGTTCAACATCGGTCTTATGGTCAGCTACAAGTTCTAGGCGGGAAGGGGCGCAGCCGATGAGTCACTTGCCAAGGCCGGCGGCATGGAACCGGCCGAGCGACTGCCCGCCCGCCTGGCCCATGTCAGCGCCGACGAAACGGTTCGGAGCCCGATGAGAACATCGCGCGAATTTACACTCGCCGCCACGACCGTCGCACTCGCCGGCCTCGCCATCCTCACGATGGCGACAGCCAATCAGCCTCGGCAAGAGGTCGGGCCGCCGGCCGCAGGGCAGTCCTCCCTGACCGTAGCCGTTACGGGGCTGCGACCCGCGACGTTCCCGATCCGGGTTTACGGCAACGGCAACATCGTGGCTTGGCAGGAAACCATCATCGGCTCCGAGGCCAACAACTTGCGCCTGATCGACGTCAAGGTCGACGTCGGGGACAAAGTGCATCGCGGCCAAACGCTGGCGACCTTCGCCGCCGATACTGTCGAGGCTGAACTGGCGCAAAGCCGCGCGGCGGTCGCCGAAGCCGACGCGGCGCTTTCCGAAGCCGCCGCCAATGCCCGGCGCGCCCGCGGATTGCAAAACAGCGGCGCGATGTCGGCACGGCAGATCCAACAGAACGTCACCGCGGAACGCACGGCGCAGGCGAGGCTGGATGCCGCCAGGGCCGTGGAGAGAATGCAGAGACTTCGTCTTGCACAGACCCAAATCTCCGCCCCGGATGATGGCGTCATCTCCTCACGCGCGGCAACCGTCGGCGCCGTGGTCCCGACCGGCGAGGAGCTGTTCCGGCTCATCCGGGGCGGCAGGCTCGAATGGCGAGCCGAGGTTGCCGCCACTGACATGATCACGCTCGAACCCGGACAGACGGTCAGGATCACACCGGCCGGAGGAGATATCATCGAGGGCCGGCTGCGAGTCCTCTCACCCGTGATTGACACCCAGACCCGCAACGGTCTGGCCTATGTGGATATACAGCCAAGCGACACCGCGCGGGCCGGGATGTTCGCGAGAGGCGAGTTCATTCTCGGTGCGGATCGGGTGATGACGCTGCCGCAAAGCGCGGTGCAGGTGCGCGAGGGCTTCAGCTACGTGATGTGCGTAGGGCCGGACTCCCGTGTCATCCGGACCAAGGTGACACTGGGTCGCCGCTCGGGGGATCGCGTGGAGATCCTCGGCGGCCTCGACACGGCACATCGCGTCGTCGTCTCGGCAGCAGCCTTCCTCGGCGATGGCGACCTCGTGCTCGTGGTTGAGGATCGAGAGACTTCGGAGCCCGCCGAGTTCACTGCCGACGCGAAAACGTCCGGCCGGCGTTAAGGGACCACTATGAACGTGAATATCTCTTCGTGGGCGATCCGCAACCCGATCGCGGTCATCCTGTTGTTCGTCCTCACGACCTTTGGGGGGCTGATGGCCTTCTCGGTCATGAAGATACAGAATTTTCCAGACATCGATGTGCCCACGGTCACGGTGACGGCCTCGCTGTCCGGAGCCTCGCCCTCCCAGATGGAAACCGAAGTCGCGCGCAAGATCGAGAACTCCATCGCGGCGATCAAGGGCATCAAGCACATCAAGAGCGTCCTGACGGATGGCGAGGCCAACATCACGGTCGAGTTCCGGCTCGAAAAGCAGAGTCAGGAGGCGGTGGACGATGTACGCGCGGCGGTCGCCCGCGTACGGGCCGACCTTCCCGCCAATCTGCGCGATCCGGTGATCAACAAGGTCGAGATCGCGGACTCGCCGATCCTGATCTACTCCATCGCGTCAACGCGCATGGATGACGAGGCCCTGTCCTGGTTCGTCGACAACGAGGTCGGCAAGGCCCTGCTGGCTGTTCCGGGCGTCGGCGCCGTCACCCGCGTCGGCGGCGTCAGTCGCGAAGTGCGCGTGGATCTCGATCCCGACAGTCTGCTTGCCTTGCATACGACGGCCGCGGACATCTCGCGCCAGTTGCGGCAGGTCCAACAGGAAGCACCGGGCGGCCGCGTCAACTTCGGCGCCGCCGAGCAGTCGGTACGCATGATCGCGACGGTCCAGACCGCCGAGGAAATCGGAGCCATCGAGCTTGCGCTCGACGACGGACGCCGCATCCGGCTCGACCAGGTCGCGGCGGTAAGCGACACGGTCGCCGAGCCCCGCTCGGCGGCCTTCCTCGATGGCGTGCGGGTTGTCGGGTTCGAAATCCTGCGGGCGAGAGGTTACGGAGAGATCGACGTCGCCGACGGTGTGCGCGCCGCCCTTGTCTCGTTGATGGCCAGACATCCGGAAACCACGGTCAGGGAGGTGTTCAACTTCGTTGACCCGGTGGCCGAGAACTATGCCGGGTCCATGAACCTTCTCTACGAGGGTGCCGCGCTCGCGGTGCTGGTTGTCTTCCTGTTCCTGCGCGACTGGCGGGCGACCGTTGTCGCCGCGGTCGCGTTGCCGCTGTCGGTGATCCCAACCTTCGTGTTCATGCATTGGATGGGGTTCACCCTCAACATGGTCACGTTGCTTTCGTTGTCGCTGGTGGTCGGCGCCCTGGTCGATGACGCCATCGTCGAGATCGAGAACATCGAACGCCATCTGCTGATGGGCAAGACGCCCATCAAGGCTTCCATGGACGCCACCACCGAAATCGGACTGGCGGTCGTTGCGACCACGTTCGCGCTTATCGCCGTGTTCCTGCCGACGGCATTTCTGAGCGGTACGATCGGCAGGTTTCTCGTTCAGTTCGGTTGGACGGCGGCCGGCGCGGTATTCTTCTCCCTTCTTGTCGCCCGCCTGTTGACTCCCGTGATGGCGGCCTACCTGCTGCGCACCCCCTCGGGGCGTGCGGCACACGAGCCGGGATGGATTATCCACTACCTGGGTTGGGCGCGCTGGTGCCTGCGCCATCGCGCCGCGACCACGTCCGTCGCGGCAACCCTGCTTGCCGGCGGCCTGGCGCTCGCACCCATGCTGCCCGCCACCTTCATTCCGCCGGATGACGATGCGACCACGCAGGTGACGATTACCCTTCCACCGGGCAGTGAACTGCGTGACACCGTCGCGCTGGCCGAGCGCGCCCGCGCGGTGCTCGAACAGGACAGGCACGTACACCTGGTCCATGCGGTGATCGGCGGCGAAGGCACTGGCGGCGATCCGTCCGAATCGGCGGCCGTGTCCGGCTCGGACGTGCGAACGGCGGTCCTTACGCTGAGCCTGACGCCCCGCACGGAACGCGGGGGCCTGCGCCAACAGGAGATCGAGCGGAACCTCCGTGAATCACTGACGATCCTGCCGGGCGTCCGGGTCAAGGTTGGCATGGATGGGTCGAGCGAGAACTATGTCCTCGTTCTTGCTGGCGAAAACAGCCGGATACTCGAGGAGCATGCGCTTCAAGTCGAGCGCGAACTCCGCACGATTCCGGGCATTGGCGCCGTCACATCCTCCGCCGGCCTCGTACGGCCCGAGTTGATGGTCAAGCCCGACTTCGCGCGCGCCGCGGACCTGGGCGTCACATCCGCGACGATCGCCGAAACGTTGCGGGTCGCCACGATCGGTGACTACGAGCAGGACCTTGCCAAGCTGAACCTGGGCGAGCGGCAGGTGCCGGTCATGGTGCGGTTGACCGATGCCGCGCGCAAGGATTTCGAGACGCTGAAGCGCCTGCCGGTACCCGGCGCGCGCGGGCCGGTGGCCCTGGAGAACGTCGCCACGCTGGAAATCGGTAGCGGACCGTCGCAGATCACGCGCCTCGACCGCATGCGCAACATCAACCTTGAAGTCCAACTCAACGGCCGCCCCCTCGGCGAGATCGAACAGGCCGTCATGGCGCTGCCGAGCGTGAGGCAACTGCCGTCTGGCATCGTGCAGGGCACGCTCGGCGACGCAGAGGAACTGGGAGAACTGGCCACCGGGTTCGGCATGGCCATGCTGATCGGCGTCGTGTGCATCTACATGGGCCTGGTGCTGCTGTTCAAGGACTTCGCGCAGCCGGTGACGATTCTGACCGCTCTCGTGCTGTCGCTGCCCGGCGCCGTCCTGGCCCTGTTCCTGACAGGTTCGACACTGTCGATCTCCTCGATGATCGGACTGGTCATGCTGATGGGGATCGCGACGAAGAACTCGATACTGCTTGTCGACTACGTCATCATCGCGCGCCGGGATCACGGTGCCCGCCGCATGGCCGCCATCCTCGACGCTTGCCGCAAACGAGCTCGACCCATCGTGATGACGACCATCGCCATGGGCGCCGGCATGCTCCCGACCGCCCTTGGTTTTGGCGGCGATCCGAGCTTTCGCGCGCCAATGGCCATCGTCGTGATCGGCGGCGTGATCACGTCGACTCTCCTCAGTCTCCTGATCATTCCGGTCGCTTACAGCTACGTGGACGATGGCGTGCAATGGGCCAGAGAGCGCTTCTGGGCGGGACGCCCGGCGCGGCAGCCGTCAGCGTAAGGTGCCCAAGCCCATCCGTCGGAGTGGCGGGGATCGTCGATGGTTGGGAGACGACAGGGAAAGGGCAGTTAAGCGTGGAATCGATCGTAAGCGGTCCAGACGGCGAGCCCGGACGTGATCCGATCAGCGCCGGAATCCTCCGGCGTCATGAAAGCGGGACCGTCGTAGCCGTCGCTGCGATCGGCATAGCGTTGATGAGAAAGCTCGGCAGGGCGTACTTTGCGCGGTCGCACAATGCCGCCGCATGAGAGCGCTCAGAGGCGTGATGTCTCGATGTGATGTGTAAACGCGGTGCCTGGCCCGCAGGGACACGCGGTGCGCTCAGCGCGACGGTATTATTCGGCGTGAGTACGCCAGTTGCTTTGTCGCGCGATAAGAGCGGAGCGCAATATTTTAATCATATAATATAACATTCCGCCCCTTGACTCCATATCCACAATACAAGTAGGTATTGCGAGCGCCTTTCATTATCTTTCGCAAATGGAGACGGACAATGCGAATTTCTCTTGCGTGCATCGCCGCCGCGAGCCTGGGGCTGTCGGGGACGGGAACGGCGATGGCAGAGGCTCGGATTCAAATCCAGGACATGCTGGGTAAGACCGTTTCCGTTCCCGCGCAGCCGAAGAGGATCGTCAGTATTCCCGTTGTGATGCCGCCCATGCTCTACGCCGTCGATGGAACTGGCGAGCGGATCGTCGGGATGCATCCCGTGACCAAGACGGCGGTGGACAAATCCGTCCTGGCGCGGATGGCGCCCGAACTTCTGTCTGTGCCGACCGGCTTCATCAAGGGCGGTTTCAAGGTCAACATCGAGGAACTGCTCAAGCTCAAGCCCGATCTCGTGTTCCAGATCAGCCCGGAAGTCCGGGAAATCGAGAAGATGGAAGCGGTCGGGCTGTCGGTGGTCGCCACCGACAGCGGCGATTTCCATGAATACTACACAGGTTATCTTCGCATCCTTGGCGAGGCCCTGGGCAGGAAGGAACGCGCCCGGGAGATCCGCGCCGAATTCGACGCCACCCTGGCGGCCATCCGGAACAAGATGCGGGCCGTCAAGGCGGAAGACCGACCCCGGGGACTGATCCTTTTCAATGTCGAAAGCCGGATGGCGACCGGAAGCGGTTCGTTCGCCGACTACTGGCTGGGCAACACCGGGGCGACGAACGTTGCCGCCGAGATCAAAACCAGTCCGCGCGGCGCGACCGTGAGCATGGAGCAGATCCTGCACTGGAATCCGGACGTGATCTACATCACCAACTTCTGCTCGACCGTGCCGCGGGATCTGTACGAGAACCGGGTCCCCGGCCAGGACTGGAGCGCGGTGAAGGCTGTCAAGGATAAGCGGGTCCACAAGATTCCGCTGGGCGAGTACCGCTGGTATCCGCCGAGCGCCGATTCGGCCCTGATGCTGAAATGGATGGCGGCGACCAACCATCCGGCCCTGTTCGCCGACATGGATATCCGCGCCGAGATCAAGGATCACTTCAAGCGGATCTACGCCTTCGACCTGACTGCCGCCGATATCAGCCATATTCTGGCGCCGGACCCGACCAGCGACTGGAAATGGAACTGACATGCGTTCCGCCGTCCGATCCGAAAGCCTTGGTGGAAGCATCGCCCTGTCCTGCGTGATCCTTCCGCCTGCTTTCCTGCTGGCATCCCTCTGCATCGGCCGTTTTCCGATTGCGGTCGCGGATGTCTGGGCCGCCCTGGCTTCGGGCGGAGAGGCGGTCGAGAGCGTCGTTCGCTCGGTTGTCCTCAGTATCCGCCTGCCAAGGGGGCTCGCCGCCCTTCTGGTCGGGGCAGGGCTGGCGGTTTCGGGGGCGGCCTTTCAGGGCCTATTCCGTAATCCGCTGGTCGGCCCCAGCATCCTGGGCGTCGCCCAGGGGGCTGGATTCGGCGCGGCGCTGGGACTGCTGCTGACCGGTTCCATTCTGATTTCGAACGTCCTGGCGTTCACGTTCGGCGTCGCCGCGGTCGCGGCGGCGTGCTTCATCGGGCTCAGGAAATCCGCCAACTCGCTGCTGATGCTGGTGCTTTCGGGCATCGTCATGGGCGCGGTGTTCGAGGCGCTGATTTCGCTGGTGAAATATGTCGCCGACCCCGAGGAAAAGCTGCCGACCATTGTCTACTGGCTGATGGGCGGACTGTCGGGGGCCGGGTACAAGGATCTGGCCTTCGGCGCGCCGATCATCCTGATCGGCTCGGCCGTCCTGATCGCCCTGCGCTGGCGGATCAATGTGCTGAGCCTGGGCGAGGAAGCCGCCCGGGCCTTCGGCGAGGATACCCGCCTGTTGCGTTTCGCCGTCATCGGCGCGGCGACGGTCGTCACCTCGGCCTGCGTCGCCATGGCGGGGATCGTCGGCTGGGTAGGGCTGCTGGTCCCCCATATCGGCCGCATGTTCCTCGGGCCCAATCATTCGGTGCTGCTGCCCGCGTCCTTTTCCATCGGCGCCTGCTACCTGCTACTGATCGACGTCGTCGCCCGGACGGCGACAAGCGCGGAAATCCCGCTGAGCATCCTGACGGCCCTGGTCGGCGCGCCGTTCTTCGCCTGGCTTCTGACCAAGACCGGAGGCAAATGGTCATGACTCTCGCCGTCAGCCAACTCGGCTTTTCCTTCGGCCCGCAACGGATCTTTTCCGATATTTCGTTCTCCGTCGGAGGCGGCGAGATCCTGAGTATCATCGGCCCCAACGGCGCGGGCAAGAGCACGCTGCTGCGCTGCCTGAACGGGCTGCTGTCACCCGAGCGTGGCGAGATCACGGTGAACGGCCGGGATATCCGCACCCTGGGCCGCAAGGTGCTGGGCCGGGCGATCGGTTACGTCCCGCAGAACAGCGCGGACACCTTTGGGTTTTCCGTGTTCGACATGGTTCTGATCGGACGGGCTGCCCACATCGACACCTTCTCCGCGCCCAAGGTCGCCGACCACCGGGCGGCGGAACGGGCGCTGGAACTCGTCGGCCTGCAAGCCCTCCGCGACCGGAACTTCAACGAACTGAGCGGCGGGCAGGCGCAGCTGGTGGCCATCGCCCGTGCGCTGGCCGCCGAACCCGGCATCATCCTGCTGGATGAACCGACCGCCCATTTGGATATCTACAACCAGGCCCAGGTGCTGAAGGTTCTGCGGCGCCTGACGGAAGACAGGGTGCTGTCGGTGATCATGACCACGCACAGTCCCGATCACGCCTTTCTGTTTTCCAGCAAGGTTCTACTGATGCAGCCCGGCCGCGAGGGTCTGTTCGGCCCGCCTATCGACCTCATGACGCCGGAAACGGTCGGCCGTATCTACGGCATCGGTGTTTCCATCGTCGGCTACGACCCGACCAACCCGGCGTGCCGAACCGTCGTCCCGGACTGGTTCGGCGCCACCGGTACCTCATGACAAATCCTTGAAAACAAACCAATAGGGAACAAAATGACTCAGATCACGGTCAATGATCGGCAGGGAAGCAAGGCCCTGTCCTACCAGGATGCACTCGCCTACCACGGACAGTTTCACCGCGCGGGCGTGGCCCTGGGATGGAAGTTCCTTCAGGCGTCGATGGACGCACTCGGTATATTCGAACTGCCCCGCTTCCGGACGACGCTCATCGCCGGCGCTACCCCGCCGGGCGTGACCGACTGCCTGGAATTCGTCACCCGCGCCTTTTCGCGGCGGCGGGCGATCGTCGATCCGGGCTTCGGCGACGGGCCGTGTGTCTGCAACGGCGCGCTCACCTTCGTCCTCCGGACGGATGCCGGCACAGTCAAGGCCAGCGTGCGCGAGGACGTGATCCCGTGCGATTTCTCCCACACGGCGAAACGGATCGATGCCGGCGTATGCCCGCCGGAGGAAACCGACGCCTGGCGCAAGCGCAGCGACGGCCTGGCCGCCGAATTCATGGCGGGGAAGGCCGAGGATCTGTTCCGGATCGAGAAGAGCGGCGAGGCCAACAGCCGGAAGGGCCAGCCGGTCGCCTTCCCCTTCACGCCCGACACCGCCGCGCTGAAGCCGCTGCGGATCGCCGACGGCTTCGGCGACATCGAAATCCCGTTCGACGCCATGTTGAAGTTTCACGACAAGGATCACTTCGCCGGCATCGTGCTGGCGCACAAGCTGTTTTCCTACGTCCTGGATATCTGCTGGAACGGCCAGGCCATCCGCCGCGACGACATCCATGTCCGCTGCGGCCTGAACCCGCCGGGCCTGATCGACTGCTTCGAATACGTCGCCCGCGCGGTGACGCGCCGGCGTTGCAGCGACACCGTTCTCGATTGGGACGCCCCCCTTTCGCCGTTCGGACGGTTCGCCTTCCAATTCGCCGACGGAGACGAGGTCGTCAGCCTCCGGCTGCGCAACGGCCTGCTTCCCGACGATTTCGCCGCCGTCGGCCGCAAGGTCGAAGCCGGGGAAGCCGATGAAGCCGAGAAAGCCCGATGGAACGCCTACAAGTTCGACATCGGCGAAGCATTGATCGCCCTGCCCCCGGAGATGGTCTTGGAACGTGTCGACTGAAGTGCCATGCCAACCCGTCCAAGGGGGAGGACGCCATGTGCGCCGATCACCGTCCATTGGCTCGGAACGGAATCCTGATTGCTTCCGTGGCCGCCGGTTTCGCCTTGCTTGTTTACATCCTTGTGCGCCGGCCCGATGCGGGCTGGCAGGAATTCGTCTGGTTCGCGGCGTTTGCCGCGACCTTCGTCATTCGGGTGCCCCATGCCGCGCGCGCCCGTAAGGGAGCCGTAGTCGAAGCACGCAAAGACATTCAGGAGAGGACGCTGCTCTCCGGCATGTTCCTGACCATGATGTTGCTTCCGCTGATCCACCTGGCGACCGGCCTGTTCAGCGTCGCGGACTACGATCTCCCCGCCTGGGTGCGCGGGATCGGTGCCGTGGCGCAAATACCGTACCTTTGGCTTTTCCATCGCAGTCATGCCGATCTCGGGCTCAATTGGAGTCCCGGGTTGGAAGTGCGGCAGGACCACCGGCTCGTGACCGCGGGAATCTACGCCCGCATCCGCCATCCGATGTACGCCTCGATCTGGATTACCGCCCTCGCCCAGCCATTGCTCATTCACAACTGGGTTGCGGGCGGCCTTGTCGTGCCCGCGTTCGCCGCCATGTGGTTCCTCCGCGTGCCACGGGAGGAAGCGCTGATGCGCGACCGGTTCGGCGCCGAATATGACGCCTACACAGCCCGCGCCGGCCGATTGTGGCCAAAATTCGGGAGGTAAGTGCTCCACCATGTATCCGGTGAATTTTGCCCCCGAATGGGTTGGCATTCGTTGGCGCGTCGAGTGAATATATTTCGCGCCAGTCGGCGCGACTGTGTGATCAAGATCGCCGGGACTAAGGATCAAATTAAACGTTTCCCCTGTCATCCCAGGCCGATGGCGAATCGGGGCGGCGATGGCATATCGAAACACGACTCCATGCGGGACGAGACGGCCTCAGGCCAGTTTTCCCGATTTATGGGAGGCCGCTCACGACGTGTCCGAAGACGGATCGATCAATCGCCAGTCCGCCGCTTGGGGCTCGGCGCAGCATGGCGCGGAGGTAGCCGCCGGGAGATGTGATACCGCGCTCGAACGCCGCGCGGTCGGCGATCAGCACGCACAACGCCGCCGGATAGGGACCGACGATCTGGCAGGCCTCCCGCCATAGCATGCGACCGATCCCGATTTCAGGAGACAGACTCCGGGCGGCGTCGACGAGGTCAAGGGCTGTCGGTGGACGACAGGGAAAGGGCAGATGGGCGCGGAAGCGATCCGAGGCGGCCCCGACGGCGAGCCGGGAGGTGATACGTTTAGCGCCAGTATCTTCCGGCGTCACGAAAGCCGGACCGTCGTAATCATCTCCGTAATCGGCATGGCGCCGATTCTCATTCGAAGGCCCGGCGGGCTTTCGGACGGCGTTTTCCCCCTCGGGACTACAACCACCCGTCAGGGTGGATTGAAGATCAAGTGGAGGATCTATGTGTCGGAACTTTTCTTCCGACGTGTCGGAAGTTTGCACATCGTTTCCACAGGTTTTCCCGGTGAGAAGCAACGCCTTCAGTTCGCGGGCGACCGCTCGGGCTTCCCGGATTCGCGATTCGAGGGCGAGGGCATCGCTCGCCTCCTGGGCGGGGACGCGCGTTCCGATTCGTCCGACGATCGCGCGAGCCGTTTCGGCCTGTGCGTCGTCGCCGATCGTGAAAGCGGCGTTGGCCAGCCGACGCACCTCGCCCCTGATTGCGGACAATTCCCGCTTGCGCCGCCGCCGCCGTTCGTGCTCGCGGTCGAGGTCGGCCTTGAAGGTCCGCAGATCTGGCAACGCCCGCTGTAAATTCGTGAGTTCGAAACCGGAAGCGTGAACGATTCGCCCGCTCTCCTTGTCCCGCTGGCCGTAGCGTCGGCAGCTCGGGCACGACACCTGACAGCCGAAAGCCTCGGCGATGGCGCGCTCGTGATTGTTGACCTGACGCGGCGTGATTCCCCGCTCCGCCGCCGTTTCCTCCACCGACTTGTAGACAACAGCGCGGTTGCCCGGCCGCCAGTCCATCACTCGCGTGCGCCGGATCAGCCAGACCAGATGATCCAGGGCGGCGCGCCCCAGACCGAACCGGTGGCCGACAACGGGCAGCAGGTCGAGCAACTCGCCGCGCACGGACGAGTCGTCCTTCATAGTCCCTCCTTGCGGAAGGGCGTGCCCCCGAAACAGGGCAAAAAGGCGCAAAACTAACCATTCGGAGAAAACGTCGTTTCCCCGTTGACCTGCGATCCCCATGCGCGGTAAAAAGGTCGTTGCCAGACGAACTTTTTTTCCGCGCACAGAGGTCGCTCAATCCCTTGGATTAGCGGCCTTTTCGCTATGTCATGGAGAAGTTCACGCGCCTCCCATCCACAAGAGCCCCTTGCGGACGCCGAATCGATGGTGGTATCACCATCTGGATTCTGCGGAGGTGGATGGCGTCCCCAAGGAGCTGCGAATGAGCAGGGGTCCCGTAGATTCGCGAGTTTTAATCGCGAAGCGGGGATCATGTGGCAATGCCACGCTGGGGTCAAGCCAATCGAGAACTCATCCCACTTGAGTCGCTTATTCTTGAGCGGCTCGCCGCTGGGGACACGATCCGTCAGATCTGGATCGATCTTCGTGCCGACGGCCGCATTACCGTCGCGAAGAGCAATTTCCATCTAGCCGTCACGAAGCTGAGACAGAGGAGCGCCGCTTCTCGTACTTCTCCTCGTCCGGCTTCGGACCCGAGTCTACACCCTCCCCGCTCCCTACCACCCTCAAAGCCAGTTGCACCTCGGACGCTTGCGTCCGGGGACGACACCCGCTTTGCCCGGTTCGATCACGACCCGACCCTGTCGGGGGATTTCCGGCTGACGCCGGACACCGGGGAAGCGCCATCCAACGGGAGCACAGATCATGAAAGTTGACCTTGTCCTGCAAGGCAAGGGCGGCGTCGGCAAGTCCGTCATCGCCTCGTTTCTCACGCAGCACTACCGCGACCACGACGTCGCGCCGGTCTGCGTCGACACCGATCCGGTGAACGCCACCTTTGCCGGTTACGCCGCCTTCGGCGTGCGGCGCCTGGTCCTCATGGAGGACCAGGATATCAACCAGCGCGCCTTCGACGGCCTGATCGACATGATCATGACCTCGGAGGACCCCGACGCGGTGATGGTGGTGGACAACGGCGCCGCTTCGTTCGTGCCGCTGGGTTCGTATCTGGCGAGCAACGAGGCGGTCGCGCTGTTGAGCGAGGCCGGCCACGATATCCGCCTGCACACGGTGCTGACCGGCGGCCAGGCCCTGGAGGACACCTTCAAGGGTTTGGTCTCGCTCACTCATACCTTTCCCGACACCCCGATCGTGGTGTGGCTGAACGAGTTCTTCGGCCCGCTGTCCCACAACGGCGTCAGTCTGGAGACCTCGACCGAGTACAAGGCGCTGGCGCCCCGCATCCTCGCCCAGATCACCCTGCCCGGCGTCAAGGCGGAGACCTTCGGCCACGACCTCAAGCAGATGCTCGCGGCCCGCCACACCTTCGCCGAGGTCCTGACGTCGGACCGCTATTCGATCATGGCCCGCCAGCGGCTCCGGATGTACTGGCGCAAGGTCGGCGCCCAGATCGAGCGGGCCGGACTATGAGCGAGGCCCTCGACCATTCGTCCGACGACCGCCCGCCGTTGCCCGACGTGATGAGCCTGGACGATGCCCGGGCGGTGCTGGTGCGCGAGCACGGCGTCGCCATCGGCGACGACGATCCGATCCTGATGGCGGTCACACTGCACCAGGGGTTCGTTCAGGACCTCGACCGGCTGCTGGCCCGGCATTCGGAAGGCGTTTCCGCCCTGCTGGCGGCCACCGGCAACAGCTACGCCGATACCGTCGAGAAGGTTCTGGAAAGCCTGAAGGATAAGACCGTCAAGGCCAGCCTGGAACAGTCCTTCGCCCTGATCGCCGAACAGACCAAGGCCATGGAGACCCTGCGCCGGCGCATGCGCCGTCACGGGCTCTATCACACCCTTCTGAGCTTCGTGACGCTGGGCACGCTGGTGCTGGCGCTCGCGATCCTTTCTCACATCATCCGATGAGGCCGTCATGACCCTTTCCACCCGTTCCCTGGTTTCCCTCGCCGTGCTCGGCGCCGCCGTTTCCATCACCCTGTTTTCTCCGGCGCTCGCCGCCGACG
>CAXXVY010000015.1:0-4097 GCA_963675465.2 Rhodospirillales bacterium | reverse complement strand
ACCCTGGAGGAACTGTCGAAGGGGAACCCCGTCTTCGCCGCCGGTCCCAACTTCTTCTACGCCCTGGGCGGCGTCGAGGAACTGGTCCACGACTTCGACGGCATCCGCCCGACGGTCATCGCCCACATCGCGTCGATCCGCAAGGCGAAGGCGGAAGGCCGGCAGGACACCCTCGGCCCCTGGGGCCGCGGCGCCCTGGGTGCCGAACGCGGCGGACGCACGGTCCGGCCCGAGATCATCGCCCTGATGAACGGCGAGTTCGAGGCCGTGGCCGACCAATACGCACCGAAGCGCTGAGCAGCCCTAACTAGGGGGAGTCGGGATCATGAACGATGTTCTGACGGGCCTGGAAGAGGCAATCGAGCTTTTCGGCGACGCGCCCACCCTGGACGAAATGCCCAGGCGCGGCCTCGCCGAGAAAGGCATCGCCGGTCCGACGTCGGCCCATGTGATCGAGGAGATCCATACGCCGTTCAATCTGGCGTATCTGACCTTCACGACCGGGTCGTCGGCCTTTCAGAACATCGTCGGCGTCACCCACGCCGAGATTCCCGGCCGGACTGCCGTGGCCCGGACCCTTTTCGACCGATTGGGGACCGGGCCCGGTACCGGCATGCTGGTGACCTACCCGCCGTTGGTGAATGTGTTTTCGGCCGAATCGCTGCGCGCTTGCGGCATCGAGTGGTCGTTCCTGAAGCGATCCAGCCGCGATGCCTTCCTGGTGTCGGCGTGCCGGGACAAGCCGGGGATCATCGTCGGCGAATCCTCGTTCCTGCGCGTCAGCCTGGAACAGGCCGTCACCATCGGCCTGAAGGACGCGTTCCCGAAAGGCTGCCGATTCCTGACCGCCGGGACCCCGCTGGACCAAGAGTTGCTGCCGATCGCCGAATCCTTCGGCTGCCAGGTCCACGACCTTTACGGCTGCCAGGAATTCGGTTGGTTGACCCTCGACGGGCGGCCGTTGCGCGACGACGTCTCGCTCGTCGCCTCGCCCCGTGGCCCGGCCTACCGCGAGTTCGTCGTCGGCGGCCTGCCCATGGGCGACAGTTTCATCGTTTCGCCCTCGGGCCACGTGTGCGACCGAGAGGGCCGGATCATTACCTATCGCCGCGAACGCACCTACCCCGAATACGAGGTGGTGGTGACCCGCACGACCGCGGCAACCGCCGACACCGTACAGAAAGCGGCACGCAGCATCCTGCGCACAAAGGGCCGCGTGGTGAAGGTGTCACCGGACTTGGAAACCGGCGCCGAGACGACCCGCCTCGAGCTGGTTCCCGGCCTGCCCGGTACGGACGGCCTGTGGCAGGACGGAATCCCCATCGAGGGCCCGGTCGCCACCCGGCTGTTCGAGGACCTGGTCGCAGCCCAAGTGGATTTTCAAACGTCGGCCAAGAAAGACCCGGCTTGGATCAAGAGGCGCTGAGGATGCTGAACCGTCGTCACTTCCTCGCATTCCTCCGACCGGGCGTCGAAGTCGACCTCTTGCCCACCGTTCTGGCCGGACTTCCTGGGCCGATGCGCGAGCCGGACATCGAAGCGGCCGTTCACCTTGCGATCCTGGTCAATCGAATCCCCGGCATCGTGGCCCGTCCCACCGCGCCCTGTGCCGCGGGCGAAGGTCAGATCGGCTTCGCCTTTCCCTTCCGGGTTGGTTCGCAACGGGTTCGCTCCGCCGTCCGGATCGTCGAGCGCCACGTCCACCGTTTCGTCAGCCCGTGGGAAGTGATGGCCCTGGCACTCGCCTACGACACGCCGCCGCACCCCGCATTGGCGGCAATCGCCGAAATCGGCCACGCGAGCGGTGTCCGGGTCGGGCTGATCGGTTCGATGGCGATGCAGGCCGTCACGGCTCTTCCATATGCCCGGCCGGATTCCGACATCGACCTTGTCGTCGATGCACTCGACATCGAATCGTTGGAGAACTTCCACGGCGAAATGCGGCGGTTCGCGAAGCGCAACCCGTGGAAGGTCGACTGCGAAGTCGAATTCGATTCCCGCTACGGAATCAAGCTGGATGAGCTTTTCTCTACTTCAAAAAATATAATTATTAAGACAATCGACAATGTATTTTTAGCGGAAAAAATTCGTTTTATCGACAATCTGGAAAAAGGCGAGAAAGACAAAGTCTTTTCTACTGGATTTTCGGTATCGGCGACGGAGTTGTGTCCTTCGCTCATCTCAACAGACACTTACGGAGAACGTTGAACCATGGACATCAAAGTGAAAATGCCTTCGGTGGTTGTTTCGATCGAGGTCGAAGCCGGTGCCACCGTGACTCGAGGCCAGACGCTTGCGGTCGTCGAGGCCATGAAAATGAAGACCAACCTTCCGGCTCCGGCCGACGGCACCGTCAAATCCGTCGCCGCAGCTGCCGGAGATCGGCTGAAGGCGGGGGGCGTGATCCTCTCGTTGGAATAAGGGCCTTTACGTCCTTTCCGTGAAATCGTGAAAAGCGTGAAGCCCTTTGCGACAGGAAAAGACCAAAAAGGACGGCTTCAAAAGGAAATGTGAAATGGTGATATACGGACTAGCTTTGATGGGCGGCTGCATGCTCATCGGTATGTTCCTGGGCAATGCTTTGGGCATGCTCGTGGGCATCAATGCCAATATCGGCGGCGTCGGCATCGCGATGCTGCTTCTCGTGGTCATCGCGCAACGGCTGATGGACAAGGAAATGCTGTCCAAGGCCGCGCAGAGCGGCATCCAGTTCTGGAGCGCGATGTACATTCCGATCGTCGTCGCCATGGCGGCGCGTCAGAACGTCGTTGCGGCGTTCGACGCCGGTGCGTTGGCCTTCATCGCGGGCCTCGGTGCCGTTTTCGCCGGCTTCATCCTGATTCGTCCGCTTTCCGCCCTTGGTCGCGACAAGTCGCCTGAAACCGTGAAAGAGAGTGCCTGATCATGGAAGAACTCATTGTCAAATCCCTGACCAAGTACCCGCTGATCACGGCATTCGTGGTTGTCGGCATCGTGATGTGGGTCGCCAACGTCATCTCGAAAAAGGGGACGAACGGCCGCATCCACGGTTCGGCCATCGCCATCGTCATCGGCCTCGCGCTGGCCTATTTCGGCGGTAAGTACACCGGCGGCAAGAAGGGCATTTCCGAAGTCGAACTGTTCGCCGGATTCGGCCTCATGGGCGGCGGCCTGTTCCGCGACTTCGCCATCGTCGCCACGGCGTTCGGCGTTCGCCTCGAGGAACTGAAGAAGGCCGGCCTGCCCGGCACCATCGCGCTCGTCGTGTCGATCATTCTGTCGACGATCATCGGCGCGGCAACCGCCTATGCCTTCGGTTACACCGATCCCGTCAGCATGGCGACGATCGGAGGCGGCGCCGTGACGTTCATCGTTGGTCCCGTCACCGGCGCCGCCCTGGGCGCATCCTCTGAAGTGATGGCCCTTTCCATCGCGGCCGGTGTGGTCAAGTCGATTTCGGTCATGATTCTGACCCCGTTCTTGGCCAAGACCGCCGGTTTGGACAACCCATCGTCGGCAGCCGTTTACGGCGGCCTGATGGGCAGCACCAGCGGGGTGGCGGCTGGATTGGCGGCAACCGATCCGAAGCTCGTCCCCTATGGTGCGCTGACGGCAACCTTCTACACAGGTCTTGGCTGTCTAGCGGTTCCGTCAATCGGTTACCTGTGCTTGAACGCCATGTTCGGTTAGGCCCAGACAGGCAATTCGAGCACCCATAACCGGCTGTTAAGTTGGAATCCGCTAGGGGGTAAGTCAAGCGAACCACGGAAAACGGGATGCACAACCATCCTGGGGCGGGCTTTTTTCCCTTTTTCGCGCCTCTTCCACGGCAGTTTGGCTTACCCCACCATATATATTGCCGGCGTCCTTTCCCATAGGATCGGACGCCGGTAATGATGTATAACCCCCCGCGAAACGACATGACGATGTTCGAAATCCAGGCTGTTCATCAACGGTTCGACAGGTTCGAGGCCCTGCGCGGCATCGATCTGGTTCTGACCGAACGCCGTGTCGGCATCGTCGGCAGCAACGGTTCCGGAAAAAGCACGTTCATCCGCCTGCTCAACGGGTTGCTGATCCCGTCCGAGGGCCGGGTCCTGGTCGATGGCCTGGACACC
>CAXXVY010000014.1:0-34100 GCA_963675465.2 Rhodospirillales bacterium | reverse complement strand
GTTCAACACGCCCAATCTGCATATCATCGGCACCTATACCGCGCGCGACGGGCGTTGGAGCCACGAGACCGGCCAGCCCCAGTTCGACGATGGCGGCACCTACCGCCTGCTCGACGCCAACACGGTGGAACTGGCCGGCAAGCTCGGTGTCGGCCGTTGGACCCGGCAGCCCGGCACCGCGCTCCAGACAGCGCCCGCGCCCGTTTCCGCCCCGGCGGCGGTCTCCGGCGCGCCGGTCGGGCTGTGGGAACGCTCCTACCAGGATGCGGCGGGCCAGAAGTATTTCGACGTGCTGGAGCTTGCCGCCGACGGTACCTACGTCAAGCACGCCCGGCGGGGCACCACGGATCGCGGCCGTTACGCGGTATCGGGCCGCGCGTTGTCGTTCCAGAGCCTGGTCGACGAGCGCAACTCCCGCGATGTCGCTTTCACGGTGATGGGCGGCACCACCCTGGTCACCGAATTCGTGCCGCCGGCTTTCGCGCGGAACGCCGCCTTCTTCCGTCAGGTCGAGGAATGGCGCTTGTCGAACCGCGCTCCCAATTTCCGCACCCTGGCCATCGACGGCCGGTCGGTGCCCCGTTCCATTGCGGCCCTGATGGCGACGGCCCTGACCGCGCGGGCGCAGCCGTGGCGGCCCGACGCCCTGCCGACCTGGGTGCGGGTGGAGGAACTGCGCAATGGCCACTACTCGATGGCATTCACGTTCTACGCGCCGTCGAGCGTGGAACAGATGACGGTGACCTACACCGCCTACGGCATGACGGTTGCGACCGCCGACGGCGCCCGCACCCTGACCGAGCCGCTGCCGCCCGATTTCGTCGACCTGCCGCTGGCGGTGGCGGCGGCGAAGAAGGACGGCCTCGCGGGCGTGCTGAAAAAGGCGGATATCCGCGTCTACAAGAACCACGGCCCGGCTTGGTCGCTTCTCCCCACAGCCGGCAAGCGCGCGACCGTGAACGGCGTCACCGGCGAACCGGTTCACGGAGATATCACCGGCTACGTGGCCCGGTACAACGCCGACTGGGACCGCATCCATGCCCAGTGGCGATCGATGCTGAGCCGCCTGGCGCCGCGGCCGAGCCCGTCGTCGTCGAGTTCCTGGAGTTCGAGCTCGTCCGGCGGTTCGGACGGCGATTCCGGTTCGTCCTCCAGCGGGCCGGACTACGGCACCGGGCTTCAGAACTCCTGGGGTTCCGGCGATACCGACGCCTACAACCGCTTCCAGAGCGGCACGCCGAACGCCGACGACTGCTCCCGGTACGGCTGCTGACCGGGACATGGGGAGTTAAGGGGGCAAAATACATATTTGGAAAACTCGACCGGACTCCGATGCATGACGGTTCAGGGAGCTAAAGGGACGTAACCCAATTTCGCAACGATCGGATCGATCTTGGAAGACATGTATCATGTCACCGGAAATCCGAGAATCCAGCCGTTGAGCGGTTTCCGTTTCCGTGGTGTACTGCCCCGGTTCGGCACAAAAAGCCAACTCGCGATAAAAAGAAGGAGAACCCCACCATGACGACCTCCCCGACGACGGCGAAACCGTCGGTTTGCGTGATCGGTCCCGGCATCATGGGCGAGGCGGTCGTGCGCCGCCTGCTGGAATGCGGTTTCGTGCCCAAGGTGCGCGGGCGCCGGCCGGAAACCGAGGAGCCCCTGATCGCGCTGGGCGCCGAGCGGGCGGCGAGCCCGGCCGAAGCCGCCGCCACGTGCGATTACGTCATTCTTCTGCTTCCGACGCCCCAGGCGGTGGAGGAGGTCGCGGTCGGCCCCGACGGTCTGGCGTCGGCGGGAAAGCGAAATACCCTGATCATCGACATGTCCACCACCGACCCCGAACTGACCCGCCAACTGGCGGCGCGGCTGGGCGCGGAAACCGGCATGCGCTGGATCGACGCGCCCCTTTCGGGCGGCGCGCCGGGGGCCCTGGCCGGGGCGCTGACGCTGATGGTCGGCGGCAACGAGGCGGATTTCGAGGACGCGCGCGCGGTCCTGGGCGCGGTGTGTTCCAACTACACCCTGATGGGCCCGGTCGGCGCGGGCCAGTCGACCAAGATGATCAACCAGATCCTGGTCGGCTGCACGTTCATGGTGCTGGCCGAGGCGGTCTCGCTCGCCAACCGCACCGGCGTCGACGCCGCCAAGCTGCCGGCGGTGTTCAAGGGCGGCCGGGCGGATTCGCGGCTGTTGCAGGAATTCGTGCCGATGATGGCGTCGGGCAACTGGGAACTGACCGGTAAGATTTCCAGCCTGGTCAAGGATTTCGGCTTGATCGAACAGGTCGCCGCCAAGGCGGGCGCGCCGCTGCCGATGACCGGCGTCGCGGCCAGCCTGCACCGCATCCTGAACAACCGGGGCCTCGGCGAGTCGCCGAACGCGGCGGTGACGAAGCTGTACGAGGACTAGGTCGGCGTGCGTTGAACTTTCCGCACGCCTGAGGCTTTCCCCCTCGCCGGGCGCGGGCTCCGCCTGCTTGGCCGCGGCCTCAAGGGCCGCCTGTTGCTCCGTGCGTCACATTTGACGCACGGGGCTCCGCCTATCGATGGAACAGGTCCGGCAGTCCCGTCACCAGCGGCGGGAACAGGATGATCAAGACCAGGATCACCAGCGGCGGCACCAGCCACGGGATGATGGCGCGGGCCAGTTTCTGCACCGGGATGTTGCCGACCTTGGCGACGATGAACAGCGAGATGCCCATCGGCGGCGTCAGGATGCTGATCATCAGGTTCAGCACCACGATCACCCCGAAGTGCACGGAATCGATCCCGAAGCCGATCGCCACCGGCACCAGCATCGGCACCAGGATCAGCAGGATCGCCAGGGATTCGACGAAGGCGCCGAGCACGAACATCAGGATGCTGACGATGAACAGGAATGCCGTCGGGTCGCTGGTCAGCCCCAGGAAGAACTGGGCGATCTGCTGCGGCGCCTGTTCGCGGGCCAGGATGTAGCCGAACAGCCCGACCCCGGCGATGATGGTGCCGATGGAGGCCGAGGTCGCGGCGGTGTCGTACAGATCCTCCATGAACTTGCGCCAGCTCAGTTCGTGATAGACGATCAGGTTGAGCAGGATGGCGTAGAGCACGGTGATCGCGGCGGCCTCGGTCGGCGAGAAGAATCCGCTGAAGATGCCGCCGATGATGACGACGGGGGTGAGAAGGGCGCCGATGGAATCGCGCAGCGCGACGGCGATTTCACGCAGGGTCGCGCGCCGAGAGACCGGGTAGCCGCGCCGCGTGGCATAGATGGAAACCATCACCATCAGCGCGGCGGCGGTCAGGAAGCCGGGCACCACGCCGCCCAGGAACATGTCGCCGATCGAGGTGTTGGCGATGACGCCGTACAGCACCATCGGAATGCTCGGCGGCACCAGCGGCCCGATCATCGACGAGGCCGAGGTGACGGCACCGGAAAAATCGTCGTCGTAGCCCGCCTTGCGCATGGCCTCGATTTCCATCTTGCCCAGGCCGCCGGCGTCGGCCATCGCCGATCCCGACATCCCGGAAAAGAACAGGCTGGCCAGTACGTTGACGTGCCCGAGCCCGCCGCGCACATGGCCGACCAGGGTGTTGGCGAAATGGAAGATGCGGCGCGAGATCCCCGACGAATTCAACAGCGACGCCGTCAGGATGAACAGCGGCACCGCCAGCAGCGGAAAGCTGTTGAGTCCGTCGGTCATCAGCCGCACCGCGAAGCTCAGCCCCGCGCCGACCAGATGGAAGTAGCCGACGGAAACCAGGATCATGGCGACCCCGATCGGCACGCCGACCAGCACCAGGGCGAGCCACGATCCCGCCAGCAGGACGATGGTCATCGCGCGCCCCCCTTCAACCGTTCGATCACCAGGCGGCCGCGGCGGACCAGCCGCTGCACGATGCGCAGGACGATGAAGATCCCGGCGACCGGATAGGCGGCGTAGAAGAAGATCATGGTCACCGGCAGGGTGACGGCGGTGGCGTGCAGGTTGCGCAGCGCGCCCTTGGTGCCGATGTGGATCAGTTCCACGAACACGGCGATGCACAGCACATCGATCGCCATGAACAGCACCGTGCGCGGGACGAAGGCGATCTTGTCGGCGAACAGGTCCATTTTCAGGTGGCTGTCGGCGCGTTCGACCTCGGCCATGCCGACGAAGACCAGCCACACCCACAGCCAGCGCGACAGTTCCTCGGTCCAGATCGGAATCGGCAGCGGCAGATGGCGGCTGAAGATCTGCAACAGGATGACGACGAAGACCCCCAGCAGGAGGCCGGTCGATACCCAGCCTTCGGGGCTGGTCCTCTTGATGGGAGAATCGCCGTTCAAACCGGGCCTCCGTTAAACGAGGGTGTCCTGAATACGCGAACCGCGAACCTTCGGCGCCCGCCCCCACCTCGCCTTCCCGCTTCGCGGGTCCCTCCCTTTGGCGGAGAGGGCTGGGGAGAGGTCGGGCGGACGCCGGTTCGCGGGACCCGTAGGCGTTTTACTGTTGGATCAGCGCTTCGACCGCGCCCTTGCCGAACTTCTCGTCCAGGCGATCATAATAGGGACGCATGGCTTCGCGGAAGGGGGTGGTGTCGGGCTCGGTCACGGTGATGCCGCGCTTCTTGAAGGCATCCAGCAACGCCGTTTCCTGGCCGAAGACCATGTCGTTCTGGATCTTGCGTGCCGTCTGGGCAGCCTGGGTGATCCAGCCGCGTTCCTTTTCGCCGAGCTTCTGCCACGTCTTGTCGGAAATCACGATCGCCTTCGTTGCCACGAAGTGGTTGGTGAGCGCGATGTGGCTCTGCACTTCGTAGAACTTCATGGTGTCGATGGTCGGCAGAGGGTTTTCCTCGGCGTCGACCTGGTTGGTCTGCAGCGCCAGATAGACTTCCTGGAACGCCACCGGCACCGGCTTGGCGCCCGCGGCCTGCGCGAAGTCGATCAGGAAATCGACGTTCGGCGTCCGCAGTTTCAGGCCCTTCATGTCGGCGATGCTGTTGATCGCCTTGTTCGAGGTCGTCTGCCGGGTGCCCGAATACCAGACGTCCAGGACCCGCACGCCCTGTTTTGCGAACTCGGCGTCCATCTTCTTGCCGTAGGGGCCGTTGAGGATGCGCAGGAAATGGTCGTAATCGCGCACCACGTAGGGTTCGCCGATCACCTTCAGTTCCGGCACCAGATAGGACATGTCGGGATAGCCGATGGCGGTGAAGTCGATTTCGCCTTCCTGCACCTGTTCGACGGCGGCGCGCAGGCCGCCCAGCTGTTCGGAGGGGAAGATGTCGAAGCTCAGCGCCTTGCCGGAGAGTTTTTCCAACTCTTCCTTCATGGCGACGGTGCCCTTGTAGATGATGCTGCCGGGCGAATCCTGCATGGCGAACTTGAGAGCGTCCGCCGCCATTGACGGTGTCGCCGCCAGAACGGCCGCCGCGCCGACGAGGCCGGCGATCAGGCCCTTGGTGAATGTCGTGGTCATGGGTCGGTTCCTCCTCCTGTGTAGATGATCGGTCCTTGGCCCCGCGAACCCGGTGCCGCCGTGCTAAAAGGGCAGGGCGGTCCGGCGCGAGCGCCGCCAAATCGTTGATGGAAGTCTACCATCGTAGAAATTTGGCTGTCAATAAACAGAAAATGGCTTGCCAAATTAAATTGTTTGGTAAACCATGAGGCATCGTTTTCGTCATAACACGGGTGAACCATGCCCTCGCATATGCTTTCCGGTTTCTACGCGGCGCTTCTCAGCGGCTTTTCCGATGATGGTGCGTTCGACGAAGGTCGCCAGCGCGCGCTGTGCGACCATGTCCTGCGCCAGGATATCGACGGTCTGTACGTCAGCGGCACCACCGCCGAACAGGCGTTGATGCAGGTCGCGGAACGGGTCCGTCAGATCGCCCTGGTCGGCGAATGCGCCCGTGAACATGGCGCGCGGTTGATCGCCCATGTCGGCGCCCCGGCGCTGCGCGATGCCGAAACCCTGGCCCACGTTGCGCGCCAGGCCGGTTTCGACGCGGTGTCGTCGCTGCCGCCGGCACCGGAACACGCGGGCGGTCTGCCGGCGGTCGTCGACTATTACAAGGCGATCATCCAGGCGGCCGGTCTGCCGCTGTTCGTCTACCTGTATCCGGCACCGGGTCGGCGCGCCTTCGATTTCGACGACGCAGCGGCGCTGTTGTCGATCCCCGGCGTTGCCGGAATCAAGTTCACGTCGGGCGATCTGTACCTGTTCAGCCGCCTGCGCCGCGCCTTTCCCGACAGCACGCTGTTTTACGGCTTCGACGAGATCTTCGCCTGCGGGGTGCTGTTGGGCGCCGACGGCGGTATCGGATCGACCTACAACATGGTGGGCGGGCTCTACCGCCGGATCTACGATCGCGTTCAGGCCGGCGACATCGCCGAAGCCCGGCGCCTGCAAGCCCTGTCGGCGGAATTCGTGACCCTGTTGTTGGCCGCCAACCTGCTGCCGGCGATCAAGCACCTGCTGGCGCGGCGTGGCGTGGATTGCGGCCCCTGCCGCAACCCGCTGGCGTTGGCGGAATCGGATCGTGTGAAAGCGCTGGAGGCGTTCGTGGATTCCGGCGTGCTGGACGAATTCCTGGTCTGACACCGGAACCCGAAGGCATGCTTCCCGGATTCGGGGGCTTGCGCTTTCGCTTCCGCCGGGCCGCATGATTTGCTAAGACCGTGCCGGCTGACCGGGAAGCGCGGATGCGCTATTTTGGTATCGCAAAGTCCGCGTTTGCGAAGGCCGGATCATAGAGTGTGGCTTAAGGGTCGTGGGCGTCATGAACAAGACACCGTCCGGGTATGCCAATCCGTCCGCTGAAATCGCCGACCGGCTGGCCGAGCGGGTGCGGTCGGGGCAGTATCCGCTGGGCGCGTTCTTTCCGTCCGAGCGTGAACTGTGCGAGGAATTCGGTGTCGGCCGTCCGGCGGTGCGTGAAGCCTTGGTCGCCCTGCAACGCCTGGGGCTGGCCGAACTGGCGCCCCGTCAACGACCCCGGGTCGCCAAGCCGACGCCGCGCAACATCCTGCGGGAACTGACCGGGCCTGCGCGCTTCATCCTCGACCAGCCCGAAGGCTTCGCCCATTTCGAACAGGTGCGCTCGTTCATCGAGGTCAGCCTTGCCCGCTACGCCGCCGGCAATGCCACCAACGCGCAGATCGCGCGCCTGGGCTACGCCCTGGAATGCAACCAGCGCGCCGTCGGCAAGGACAAGGAGTTCCTGGAAACCGACGTCGCGTTCCATCGCGCGCTGGCCGAAACGGCGGGCAATCCGATAATCATCGCCATGCACGATGCCTTCGTCGAATGGCTGATCAGCCATCGGCCGGAAATCGTCGATGTCGCCGATCGCAACCGCATCTCCTTAGACGACCACAAGGCGATCTTCGATGCCGTGCTGCGCCGCGATGCCGATCGGGCCGCCACGGCGATGCAGAAGCACATGGACAATGCCTATGCTCTCTACATCGCCGATATGCACGCGGCGGCGATGAAATAGGGATCGGGGTTCGGACGGTGCGGACGCCAAGCCATATCGTCGCGTTGGATGTCGGCGGCACGTCGGTCAAGGCCGGTGTGGTTCGTTTGGCCGACCGCTCGGTAACCGGCCACGTTCGTATCCCCCTGTGCAATGCCGATCCGGCGGACCGCATTCTCGACGCTTTGGCCGGTTGCGTCGCGTCACGGGTGGCCTCGGCTCCGGCCGGAGCCCTCGTCGCGGGTTTGGCGCTCGCCTTTCCCGGCCCCTTCGATTACGACACCGGGATCTGCCGCATCGCCGGCGTGCGCAAGTTCGAAAGCCTTTTCGGCCTGAACATCGGCGACGAACTGGCGGCGCGGACCGGCTTCGAGCGGCGGAGCATCGTCTTCGTCAACGATGCCGAAGCCGCGCTCGGCGGCGAAATCCGGCACGGTGCGGCCCTGGGATGCCGCCGCGTGGTCGGCGTGACCCTGGGAACCGGCATGGGATCCGGCTTTTTCATCGATGGGCTACGGGTTACCACAGGACCCGGTGTGCCCGATAACGGCGGCTGGCTGTTCGACCGCCGTTTCGACGGCGTCATGGCTGACGACAGCTTTTCCATCCGGGGGCTGACGGCACGTCTTCGCCGCTTCGGCGCACCCGCCGAAAGCCCGGAATGCGCGGCCGAGGCGGCGCGGTTGGGCCACGCGGCTGCTGCTGCGGCCTTCAATGACTTCGGCCGCGAATTGGGAATGTTTCTCGATCCGTTCGCACGGCGTTTCGCCGCCGACGCGATCGTGACCGTCGGCGGGTTGTGCGGTGCCTTCGACCTTTTCGGTCCCGCTTTGCGCGTGTCCGCTTCCCTACCGGTCGTCAAGGGCGTCCTCGGCATGGATGCACCCCTGATCGCCGCGGCGGATGCCTACATCAGTCCCGCGAACGTCATAAACGGCATTTCAGTTAACTGACTTCCGCCGATCCGATTCCGGCTTGTCGCGAGTCGACGGCGCGCCATATCTCAGACTTCGATGGGCGGAACGCGAAAGGGGGCTTTGGTGTGGCGTATCCTTGCCGGGGCGGCGGGAACCGTCGTCGTGGCGACATTCGGAATCCTGACGGTCATCTATAGCGGTTTGTACAACGTCGCGGCCAACAACCCGATGGAGAAATATATCCATCTCGCGCTCGACACCGCCATGGAGCAATCGGTGTTCCGACATGCGCGGGCGGTGACGCTGCCCGAAGGATACGCGGACGAAAAATCCTTGCGGCGTGGCTTGGTCCTGTATCACGAACTGTGTGCGCAATGTCATGGCGGACCCGGAGTAAGACGCGGCGCCGTCGGCCGGGGGCTCCAGCCGCACCCCTCCTATCTGTGGCGCAAATCGAAGGACTGGGACTGGTCCGGCAAGGAAATCTACTGGCTCGTCCGCAACGGCATCCAATTGACCGGCATGCCCGCCTGGGTCGATAATCGCCCGGAAAGCGATCTGTGGTCGGTCGTCGCCTTCGTCGACCGCCGCCTGCCGACCATCAGCCGCGAGGACTATCGCGCGGGATTGCGCGCGGCGCGTGGGGCGGATGGCAATCGGGACACGGAAATTAACTGAAAAGCTGTTATTTTTGTTTTTGAGCCGCATATCGTCGCACGAAGCGATCTTGTTCACCGTACTTCGACCTCCCACTTGCAGGTAACGTCGTATTTTCTTTCCCGTGGGAGTTGCCCCCATGTCTCGTCCCTGGATTGTGACGCTCGCCTGCGGCGCCCTGTTGATCTCTCTCGCTCTGGGTATTCGGCAGGGGTTCGGGTTATTCCTGCCGCCGATCGTCGAGGATATCGGCGTTGGCCGAGGCTTGGTGGCTTTGGCGATCGCCTTGCAGAATCTGGCCTGGGGACTGATTTCGCCGGTGTTCGGGGCCTTCGCCGATCGCTTCGGCGCGCGACTGGCCGCGGCGGTCGGCGGTCTTCTGTACGCGGGGGGCTTGGCGGTAATGAGCCTGGCAACCGACGGCGGAGATGTGATCGCGGGTCAAGTGCTGATCGGCCTGGGGCTGGGTGGCGCCGGATTTTCGGTGGTTCTGGGGGCGGTCGGCCGCGCCGCGCCGCCGGCGAAACGGTCGATGGCGTTCGGGATCGTGACGGCCGGCGGATCGCTCGGCCAATTTGCGGTGGTACCGGTGGAACAGGCGCTGTTGCAGTCGTTCGGCTGGTCCCAGGCACTGATCGTGCTGGCGGTGGCGTCCTTGGCAATGGTCGTCGTGGCCTTGGGGTTGCGAGACGGGAGGGGGGAGCAGGAAGGCGAGGCCGACACGGCCCAGACGACACGTCAGGCGCTGGTCGAGGCGTTGAGTCACCGCAGTTTCGTGTTGCTGACCGCCGGATTTTTCGTGTGTGGGTTCCAGGTGGTGTTCATCGCCACCCACCTGCCCGCGTTCCTGCGCGACAAGGGGGTGGATACGTCGTGGGCCGCGTGGTCGCTGGCCCTGGTCGGGTTGTTCAATATCGTCGGTTCCCTGGGGGCCGGCTGGTACGGTGGCCGGTTCGCCAAGCGCACGGGACTGGCGTGGCTCTATCTCATCCGTTCGGTGATCATCGCGGTGTTCGTGTTGCTGCCGATCTCGCCGGGGTCCGCCCTTTTGTTCGGCGCCGTGATCGGTTTGTTCTGGCTGGGGACGGTGCCGCTGACCAGCGGCCTTATCGCCACCTTCTTCGGGACCCGGTACATGGCGATGCTGTACGGCATCATCTTCTTTTCCCACCAGGTGGGGTCATTCCTTGGCGCCTGGGTCGGTGGGGTGTTGTACGACCGGTTCGGCTCCTATGAAGCCATGTGGTGGTTGACGGTTGCCGCGGGGATCGTCGCGGCGGCCGTGCATGTCCTGATCGACGAACGCCCGGTGGCGCGGCTTGCCGCCGAACCGGCGGAGTAGCGGCGGCGTGGCATTGTTAACCGCAAAAAAGTTAAAACGGACGTTCAGGTCGCGCCGGGAAGGCTGAATAGTTCGTCCATTTCCCGCCGCAGCCTCCAGAGCGCGGAATTCGCCGGTGCTTCGACCATGTCGGCGGTAATCACGGTTCCGGCGGGGGCGTCGCGCAGCAGAGTGCGGTCGGCCATCAGGTAATAGGGAACGGGGTTGCTTCCGATTGCCGCACTGGCGGGCAGCATCAGTCCTTCGACACCGTCGATCTGGTGATGGTGTCCGACGGCGGACAGCGCCGTCCCCGCCTTCAGATCCTTGGTGGTCCGGCCGCAGACATCGACGCGCGGCCGCACGTCGGCGGGACCCGACGAACGGTTTTCCAACGCCGCCATCAGGACGGTGGTGGCCGATTCCACGCCCAGCAGGTGCGACGGGCGCAGGATCATCGCCGCCTTGCCGTCGCGGCTCATGACATGGCCCTTGGCGCGCAGGACCTCCCACGTCCGCGCATCCTCGCAGTCGACGACGACGAACACGCCGCCGGCCATGCTGGCTTCGTCGGGGCGGCGCAGGCAGTTGACGACATCGACGACGCCGCGGTGCGCCAGGATGCCGCCGCTATCCGTCGGGCACAGCATGTCGGCTATTTCGATCGGTCGCGCGACCGGGGCATGAAATTGCGGCACGTCGGCGCGCAGGTCCATCGCGTTGGCGACGATGCCCATCTCGGTCAGATCGGGTACGGTGTGTTGGGGAATCGCCGCCAGCATGTCGGATCGTGCCCGCATCAGGTCGACCGCGTCGCGCGTGCCCAGATTCCACAGATCGCCAAGGCCCGGCGCCGGGACGGCATGGTGCAGGCTTTCGACCACGCCGCGCGACGGGTCGTAAACGAAATCGTATTCGCTGGACTTTCCCGCGCACAGGACGTCCAGGCCGATGACGCGGGCCCATTGGACCAACTGCATCAGAAGGCTGGGCTGGTCGCCGTCGACCGGCGAATAGACGACGCCGGCATTTCGCGCCTTGGCGTGCAACAGGGCCCCGGCGACGGAATCGGCCTCTTTCGTGACCATGACGAAGTGTTTTCCGGCGGAGATCGCGGCCTCGGCGTGAAGGGCGCCGGCCTCCGGTACGCCGGTGGCTTCGACGACCACGTCGATGGGAAGGTCCATTAACAGGCAGGCGTCCTCGGCGATGATGCGGTGGCCCGCTTCGAAAGCGGCAAGGGCGCTGGCGGCGCTGGTGCAGGCGACGATGTCGCTGTCGGCGTATCCGGCGTGCCGGAACGCGGTCCTGGCGGCGTCCATCCGCCGGTCGGCGATGGCCACGGTATTCAATCCGGGAACGCGACGCGACTGGAAAACGAAGGAAACGCCGTATTCTCCGGCGCCGATCAACAGCACTCCGACATTCGCTTGGCGGGCCTTTTGAAGGAGAGTTTCGTGGTACATGACAACGGCCTCTTTTTCTTGTTCGGCAGATTCGGGAAACGAGTTTCCACGCAATGACGGTTCGGAGGGGGACAAAGAGGGCCGCCGGCGGGAGGAGCGGACCGACGACCCTCGGGCGCGGCCTATTCGGCGAGTTTGAGGATGTCCTCGATCATTTTCTTGCCGCCCTGGATCTCGCTGTCGAACAGATCGTAGACGGGCTGGCTGGCCTTGACGAACGCGGCGCGGTCGACGGTGTTGACCGCCATGCCTTTGGATTTCAGTTCGTCGACCAGACGGGCATCGGCGGCCGCGACGGTTTCATAGATCCAGGGCCGGATTTCCTGGGCCGTGTCTTCCATCGCCTTGCGGATGTCGGCGGGGATCTTTTCCCAGTGCTTCTGATAGGCGAGCAGGAACACCGGGCTGTAAACGTGACCGGAAATCGACAGGTATTTCTGAACTTCCTGCAACTGGTTGGCCGCGATGTGGGTCAGCGGGTTTTCCTGGCCATCGATGGCGCCGGTCTGCAGGCCGACGAAGACCTCGGAAAACGGCATCGGCGTCGGGTTGGCGCCGTAGGCCTTGAACATCTCCAGCCGCCATTTGCTGCGCGGCGTCCGGATCTTGACGCTCTTCAGATCCTCGGGCGTGGTGATCGGGCGCACGTTGTTGGTGATGTGGCGGAAGCCGTTTTCCCACAGGGCGATGAACTTGTAGCCCTTCTTGGCCGCGGCGGGGGCGAAGGTGTCCCAGACCCAGGTCTTTTCGACCTTCAGCACGTGGTCGCGGTCCTTGATCAGGAACGGCATGTCGAAGACCGCCGATTCCGGCACGTAGTTCGGCATTACCGACGCCATGTGGGTCAGGTGGATGGTTCCCAGTTTCAGCTTCTGCATCAGGTCCTTGTCGGGGCCGAGTTGGTCCGAATGGTAGTAGACGATCTTGGCCTTGCCCTTCAGCTTCTCGTTCACGATGTCGGTGAACCGCTGGCCCGACAGTTGACCCATCGCACCTTGCGGGGTCGATATGGCGAAGATGATTTCCTGCTCGGCGGCCTGCGCGGCGGTCCACGACAGGCTCAGGGCGACGGCGGAAAGCGTCGCGATCTTGCTCAGTTTCCTCATGATGTCGTTCTCCTTCTTGTTTTACGGCGGTGGTTGTCGGCGGCGGCATGACGGCGACTGGTCGCCCCCAAGCCGCTTAGCCGTAGAAGACGCGGACCAGGGACAACGGAATCATCGGCACGTAGGTCACCAGGATCAGGACCCCCAGCAGAACGGCGATGAAGGGAATGTTCTGACGGGTGACTGTGACGATATCCTGCTTGGCGATCGAACACGCCGTGGCCAGAACACTGGCCACCGGCGGGGTCTGCTGACCGATGGCGAGGTTGAGGGTGATGATGATGCCGAAGTGGACGGGATCGATGCCGAGTTGATGGACCAGCGGCATGATGATCGGCACCACAAGGATGATCGCCGCCGCGCCGTGCAGGAACATGCCCAGGCCCAAAAGGACGACATTGAGCAGGGCGAGCACGGCGTACTTGTTTTCCGTCAAACCCAGGATGGCCGTGGTCAACTGCTGCGGCAGTTGGATTTCCGTCAGGTACAGGCCCAGGACCTTGGACGTGGCGACCAGCAGCATGACGACGGCGGTCTGAATGATGCCGTCGTTCAGGGAATGATACAGAAGCCGGAGATCGAGTTCGCGATAGATGACGGTGCCGATAAAGAGAGACGCGAACACGGCCAACCCCGCGCCCTCGGTCGCCGTGACCAGGCCGCTGAAAATGCCGCCCAGGATGATCACCGGCAGCGTCAGCGCCCAGAACGACTCCCGGAACGCCTTGGCGAGCCGTGTCAGGCTGAACGCTTCCTCTCGCGGCAGATTGTAGCGGACCGCGAAATAATAGGACAACGCCAGCATGCAGCCGCCGCCGATGATGCCCGGTACGACGCCCGCGACGAACAATTGCACGATCGAGGTGTCGGAAATGGCTCCGTACAGGATCATCGGCATCGACGGCGGGATGATGATGGCCAGCGATGCGGCCGACGACGTGACGGCGGCGGCCAGGGCGGCCTTGTAGCCGCGCTTTTTCATCGCCGGGATCAGGATCGAGCCCAGGGCCGCGACGTCGGCGACCGCCGATCCGGAAATCTCGGCGAAGAACATGGACGCCGCGACGGTGACCATGGCCAGCCCGCCGCGCACGAAACCGATCATCGCGTTGGTGAAGGCGACCAGCCGGCGCGAAATGCCCGACGTGTTCATCAAGGCGCCGGCGAAAATAAACAACGGAATGGCGATGAGCGGGAAGTTCGTCGCGCCTTCGAACATGGCGAGCGCGGCGTTGTAAACGGTATCGGTCCCCCGGTGCAGCAGCATGCCGACCAGTCCGACGGTTCCGATGGCGACCGCGATCGGCGCGCCAAGCACGCAGATGAACAGAACGGCGGCGATGACGATGAGAATGGTCATTGGTCACCCTCCGCCGTCTTTATGGCTTCCCGGATTTCTTCCGCTTCCCGATCGACACCGGCACGGACCTTCCGCAGGTTTTCGGGCAGGATCAGCACTTCGGCCGCGATGAACAGGGCGCATCCGATCGGCAGTACCGACTGGGTCAGCGACAGCGGGACCCATTCAAGTGTGATCAGCGTTTCGTCGGCAAAGACTTCGAGGATCGCGTAACCGGCCCAGGCGATGGTTCCGAAAAAGCCGACGATGATGGCCTTACCCAGAAGGTACGCGACGATTCGCGCCGTTACCGGGAGCTTCATCAGGATATTCGCGAAATCCAGGTGGGCGCCGCGCAGGGCGGCCAGAGCACACCCGAAATAGGTCAGCCAGGCCAGAAGAGCCGAGGCCAATTCGTCGTACCACGCCAATGAGGCACCGAGTTTCCGGAAAACAACGGCGGCGATGACGATCCCGGAAAGGGAAAGAAGAACGACGATACAGACGCCGAGCAGCGTTTTCTCAAGAACGAGACGGGCCGGACCCAGAAAGGGCGGCGGGATGGCGCCGTCACTACGACCACTGTTCATTTCCGGTCGTCCTCCAATAAGCGTTTCGTTTTGAATTGAGACTTGTTGATCTCTTGAAGTTACGATTGCATGCAATTTGTCATGTGTCAAACGGAAATGGCCTGTAAAATGCCCTAAAAATGTGCGAAAAAAGATAAATTGTATGCGATTCCTGGTGTCAAAGGGATCATTGCGATTTGCGTAACGGCTTCGTACCCTGGATCGCCAAAAGGGTCGTGGCGAACGGAGAAGACACCATGCCGATGGAAGTTCGTGGAGAAACGACACGGCGCAATGGGCGCCCTTCGCTGCATGAAGAAGTCGTGACGTGGCTTCGTGATCGAATCGTCGAAGGCGAATTGGAGCCCGGGTCCCGGGTGCCGGAACGCCTGATCTGCGAACAACTGGGGATTTCCAGAACGCCGTTGCGCGAAGCCTACAAAGTCCTGGCGTCGGAACACTTGCTGACCCTCCTGCCCAATCGGGGGGCGGTTGTGGCGCGGTTGTCGATGCAGGACGTCGACGACGCGATGCAGATGATGGCGGCCCTGGAAGGCTTGGCGGGCGAACTCCTGTGCGCTCGGGTCACCGATGCGGAAATCACGGCGATCCGCGCTTTGCACCAAGAAATGATCGGCCATTTCGAAGCCGACCGCCTGATGGACTATTTCAAGGTGAATCAGCGTATTCATAACGCCCTGGTCGAGGCATCGGGTAACGCGATTCTGGTCCAGACCTACCTGAGCATCACGGCGCGGTTTCGCCGTTTCCGCTATGCCGGAAACCGCGCCGAATCCCGGTGGCGGCGGGCGGTCCTGGAACACGAGCAGATTCTGATGGTGGTCGAGGACCGTGACGGCGAGTTGCTGGGCCATCTGTTGCGGGCGCACGTGCGCAACGGATGGCGGGTGGTGAAGGATCGTCTCCGTTCCGAATTCGAATCGAATTGACGATCCTCCGACACCCCTCCGATCCAGCCGGTTTTCGCCGCGCCATCGCGGACTTCTATTCGTTACGGACAAGCGCAATAATTTAGGTTATCGAAATTTTTCGTTGACGTCACGCCGCTATTGTAGTTGAGTATATCGAAATTTTAATCAGTACAGCGAGGTATTATCTATGACTGTCTCATCGACATTGAGTAAAATAACCTATTCCGGGAATGGGGTAACGACCCAGTGGCCCTTTCCGTTCAAGGTGCTTTCGGAGGATGAAGTCGAACTCATCCGCACCGACTCGGACGGTATCGAAAGCGTGCTCGCATCGGGTTACGGGATCGATGGTATCGGTCTCGATGCGGGTGGAACGGTCGCATTTCCGATATCGGGCGAGCCGTTGCCTTCGGGCGAAAAGTTGACGATCCGCCGCGCCATGCCCCGCCTGCAGGGATTGGATCTTCAGAACCAGGGCGGGTTCTTTCCCGACGTGGTTGAAGCGCAACTCGACCGCATCGTGATGATGGTTCAGGATGTGGAGGAAAAGATCGATCGGTCCGTCAAAGTCACGATTTCCTCCGATGACGATCCCGACCAACTGGTTGCCGAACTCGCCGAGAAGGCGGTTTCGGCTTCGGCCAGCGCGGCGAACGCCGCCATCGCAGATTCCCAGGCTCAGACCGCGCGCAACGCGGCGGAAGCGGCACGCGATTCCGCGCTCGAGGCCGCCGGTTCCGTCGCCTTTCCCGTGCCGTCGGCCCACATCTTCATCCAATGCGCCGCCGATGGCGAAACCTGGTCGGCCCGGACGCCGAGCGAAGTGCGCGTGGCCATCGGCGCCGTATACGGGGCTGCTGGCGAACAGCTTTCCGTCGGCTATTCCCAGTCCGTTTACGCTCTGGGCGACCTGTCGGGCACGATTGCGCCCGATGTTCATCTGGGGGCGATGCAAGAAGGCGGGATTGTCGGCGATCTGATCATTGCGGCACCGCTGCGCGACGGCGTTATGGAGCTGCGGCTGGTCAACGGCGCGGGTGGCGGGCACGCGGTTGTTGTCACGGATTACACGACGATCAGCGGCGAATACGACCCTGCGGACGGCGTGGCGCATCTGTTCCGCCTGACGCGGTACGGGGCCGCGAAATGCGTTCTCGAAATCGCAAAGGAAACTGCCGCATGAGCTTTACTGTCCCGCCTTTCCGATCGTCGCCAACGGCGTTCTACGAGATCCCCAACGCCATCGAATTCCACGCGGTGTCGAGCCAGTATTTCATGCGGACGCCTGCCGCAGGGAACCAAAAGACCTGGAGTTTCAGCGCGTGGGTGCGCCGGGGAAGCCTAGGCAGCAACGGGATGTTCTTCGCCCGCTACGACTCCGGCTCGAGTGCCCATTGGGCGTACATCAACGTCAACGACGTACTTTATTGGCAGAATTACGTTGGGGCAAATCAGCTTGAACTCAGGACTAACGCCGTCTTTCGGGATACGTCGTCTTGGTATCACATCGTTCTCGTTCTCGACACCACGCAAGCCACGGCTTCCGACCGCGCCAAGATCTACGTCAACGGCGTCCAGGTTACGTCGTTTGCCGCTGCGATATACCCTTCGCAGAACGCGGATCTCAAATTTAACGAAGCCGACCTGACGTCTATCGCTGGGTCTTCCTCGGGCAACCACCTCGACGGCTGTCTAGCCGACGTCCACTTCATCGACGGGCAGGCTCTCGATGCCGACGCCTTCGGAGAGGTCGATACGAACGGCAAGTGGCATCCGAAGAAGTATTCCGGAACTTATGGCACCAATGGCTTCCACCTAACGGACGCCAGCGGGGACGACCAGTCTTCGAACTGCAACGACTGGACGCCTGTCAGTTCTCCGACCGACACCGACGACACGCCGACGAACGTCTATGCGCGCCTCGATCCGACGGTGTCTACTGCCAACAACACCTACAGTAACGCCGGAACGCGGGTTTCCCACAGTGGGATCGGCGGTTACAGCGGAATCGGCTCAAACGCTCTAGGCTCGGGAAAATGGTATTGGGAAGTCCCTATTGTTTCCGGGACGCAGCATTCCGTGGGCCTTCTGAGGGCGGAAGACGTCACGTTTGCATCCGGCCCGGCGACGGCGGGGATTGGTTCCGTTAAGGGATACGTATGGAACATCAGCGGGAGCCTAGTTGCTGATGGCTCTGTTATTGGTTCCGCTTCTTCATATATCGCTGGTGATGTCATATCCGTGGCTTTTGATGCGGACGCCGGAAGTCTTTGGTTTAGAAAGAATGGCGGCTCATGGGAAGGTGGTGGTGACCCAACTATCGGAACCACTCCGTCTATCTCCGGTATTCCGGCTGATCCGATGGTCCCGCTTTGGAGTGCAGAATCCGGAGTTGGAGCCCATGTCGCGGACATGCTCTTCACCGCAGGAGACTTTTTTGACGTGGCTCCGACCGGCTTCAAGGCGATCTGCACGAAGAACCTCCCGGCTCCTACGATCCCCGATCCGGCGAAGCATTTCGATGTGGCGCTATGGACAGGGACAAGCGCTGCCAACACTATCTACACCGAGACCGAACCGGGGCTGGTGTGGGGTAAGGCCAGGGATTTAGCCGCCTACTCGCATCATTGGATAGATATGGTGCGAGGTGCAACGAAATACCTGCATTCGGACTTGACTCAAGCTGAAGCAACCCGCGCCACTGGGCTTACATCTTTTGATGCAGACGGATTTGTACTTGGTGCGGATGTTGGGTTAAATCAAAGTGGCGGTTCGTATGTCGGATGGGCCTGGGGAGGAATGACCTCCCTCAGTGCACCGGAGATTGCCGCTCTCGTCTCTGCGACCGACGCAACCATCACGCCGACCGGGGTCGCTGTCAACGTCAAGGCGGGTATGGCGATCATCACTTACACCGGCAACGGCACGGCAGGGGCAACGTTGCCTAACCCGATTGGCATCGCTCCTGATTTCTGCGTCTATCGCTCACGGAGCCTAGGGGAAAATTGTCCAGTTTACGTCCGACAGTTAGGGGCGCCAACGGCGCTGATCTTGAATTCCGCGAACGCGGCGACAGGGGCGAGTGCCTATTGGAATTCCACGCATCCAACTGACACTCTTCTGACGCTCGGCACTGATACCGGAATAAACAGTAACGGTGCGACTTACGTCCTCTACGTCTTCACCCACGTCCCCGGCTTCTCGGCCTTTGGCTCCTACACCGGCAACGGCTCGACGGATGGGCCGCGTATTGTTCTGCCATTCAGTCAAAGGTGGGTGTTGGTGAAGCGGACGGACAGCACTGGCGGGTGGTTCATTTGGGATAAGGATCGAAGCCCAACAAACGTCGTCGACGACTTTCTTCAGCCGAACTCAAGTGCCGCCGAAAACGTCAACAACGCCAGCGCCGCCCTCGACTTCCTGGCTAGCGGCTTCAAACTCCGTAACACCTACTCGGAAGAGAACGCCAGCGGGGGCACCTACATCTACGCCGCGTTCGCGGAACATCCCTTCGGCGGCGGTAATGTCGCCCCTGCACTCGCGAGGTAAATCATGAAATACGCCTTCTGGAACGACGGAAACCCGCGCGTTCTTCGCACCAATAAGAACGTAACCCTGCCAAACGGTGCGGTGCTCTTGTCCGTCACACACCCGATTCCCGAAGCGGGCCTGTTCGCCTACGTCGAAGACCGCCCGGCTTTGGTGCCCACCCGGCGCTACGGCGCGACGAACTGCGTCAATGACGGCTGGACCATCACGGCAAAGATCGCGGTGGAAGATCGTGACCTCGACCATGTCCGAGGGGAAAAATGGGCCGCGTTGGCGGCGCATCGCTATGCGGTCGAGACGGGGGGTATCGATGTCGACGGCCATCCGATCGACACCGATCGCGAAAGCCAAGCAGGGATCGCCGCAAAGCAGGCGTATCTGGAGCGGCATGCCGATGTCTCATCCGTTCGTTGGAAGACGCGTTCTGGTTTCGTCTCGTATTCACACGCCGCGTTCGCGGACATGTCGGCTGCTGTTTTGTTTCACGTCCAATCATGCTTCGATACCGAGGCGGCGCACGCCGAGGCGATCGGGGCGCTGGAAACCGTGAAGGATATCGCGAACTACGACTTCACTTCCGGCTGGCCGGAGGCGCTCGATGGCCGCGCAGCTCCCGTCTGACTGCCAGTTCCGCGAGATTTGCGAAAATCACGAGGTCTTCAAGCAGGTGATCGAGGCCGCGGCCGAGCGCGGCGCCAAGACGGCGTTGGCGAAGATCGGCTTGGCGGACGAGCAGGCGGGCCAGGATGTCCGCGATCTCCGCGCCCTGATGCGCGATTGGCGGGGTATCCGCAAGACGGTGACCCGGACCATCGCCCAGGCCATCACCATGGCTATCCTCGGTGCCCTTGCTGCCGGGATGGTCTTCAAGTTCGGAGGCCCCCCGGAATGACGGCGTCCATCGCCCGGATACACAACATGGCGCGCGAGATCGTGCGCCGCGAGGGCGGCTACGTCGACGATCCGAAAGACGCCGGCGGCGCGACGAACTATGGCGTCTCGCTACGTTACGCCAAACGCCTGGGCCTGGACATCGACCGCGACGGCGACACCGACGCCGACGACATCCGGCAAGTGACGCCGGAACAGGCGATGGACCTGTACGTCCGCGACTTTTTCGAGGCGCCCGGGTTCGACACCCTGCCCGAACCGCTGTGGCCGCAACTGTTCGACATGGCGGTGAACGCCGGCCCGGCCCGCGCCTTGATCCTCCTTCAGGAGGTTCTGAGCGAAGCGGCCGCCGCCGCGCCCGAAACCGGGCTTTCGCCGCTGATGCCCGACGGCCGCATGGGGCCGAAGACGCGGGCCACGGCGGCGCGCGCGTTCGACGTGATGGGGCCGTTCCTGATCAACGCCTACGTCGACCAGCGCATCGCCTTCTATCGCGGCCTGGCGGCGGCGAACCCGTCGCAAAAGCGCTTCCTGGCGGGGTGGACGAATCGGGCCAACGAATTCCGGGTGACGACATGATCGGGAAAATCTTCGACTTCCTCGGCGGCGGCGTGATCGACAGCGCCAAGGGCCTGTACACCGCGATCGCCGGGGACCGGAGCGCGCGGGACAGCAACGCGCATTCGGAACAGATGGCGGTCTACAACCAGTTCGCCGCCGAATTCCGCCACCTGCAGGGCCGCACCTGGTGGGACAGCCTGATCGACGGCCTGAACCGCCTTCCGCGCCCGGTGATGACCTTCGGGACGCTGGCGCTGTTCGTGTGGTGCGTCGCCGATCCGCCGGCGTTCATCGAGGCGATGGGCGCGCTTTCGGCGGTGCCGGAAATGCTGTGGGTGATCTTTCTGACCATCGTCAGTTTCTGGTTCGGCGGCAAGCTGCTGGCCAAGGATCTGAAGTTCAAGCCGCCGAGCGTCGCCGACATCAAGCAGGCCAACGACCTGGCGTCCGAGGTCCGTTATTCCCACGAAATGCGCGACACCGAAAAGCCGCTGACCAACGCGGCGATTTTGGAGTGGAACAAGCGGAGGGTCGGGAAATGACCGGTGTGTATAAAACCGACGTCGCCCAGGCCGCCGCGGCTATTTTCGCACTTTTCGGATCGGGGGCGCACCAACCTCAAGAGGCCGGGCGTTCAAGGCCGCTTGGCGAGCGATCGCCCCAGAGGAAGAAGGCGAGCGTCAGGATGGAAAAGGCGGTGAAGCCCCCGGCGAGCGGCAGAATGGTGCCGTCGTAGGCCTGCCCGATGATCGATCCGACCGTCGCCGAAACGGCGGTGGTGACGGTTCCGATGACGGCGGCGGCCGATCCGGCGATGTGGCCCATCGGCTGCATAGCCAGGGCGTTCAGGTTGCCGAACAACATGCCGTGGCAGAAAAACGTTGGCCCCAGAAGCAGGAAGACCAGCCACAATGGTGGTATGCCGTCGAAGAGATAGGCGATCCCGGCAAAGGTCGTGGTCAGTACGATCATGCCGGTGAGCGCGATGTAGACCAGCTTGCGCATTCCCAGCCACATCACGATACGGGAGTTGACGAAAGCGGCCAGTCCGAGCGTCCCCGCCAAGCCGCCGAAGGCGAAGGGGAACAGCTGGCCAAGGCCATAGGTTTCCTGAAAAACCTGCTGTGCCGAGGTCAAATAGCCGACGAAGGCCGAAAACAGGCAGGCCGTGGCCATCAAGTAAGCAAAAACCTTGCGGTGAGTGAGGACTTCGACGAACGCACGGCCAACACGGCGGAACGACAAGGGATGGCGATGGGCGTCCGACAGCGATTCCGGCAGTCTCATCCCCGCCCACGTAATCATGATACCGGCCATGGCCAGGGTCAGAAAAAAGATACCGCGCCAGTTGGTGATCAGGAGAACGCCCTGTCCGAGCAGCGGCGCGAACACCGGCACCAGGATGGAGACGGTCATGATCATCGAAACCGTCTTGGCCATTTGCCGGCCTTCGAAGCGGTCCCGGATGAGGGCGACCGACAGCACCCGCGGTGCCGCGGCGCCGAGACCTTGGATCAGACGCCCCAGGATCATCATCTCGAAGGTCGGTGCCCAGATCGAAACCAGGCAGCCGAAGCCGAACAAGGTGAGGCCGAAGAGCAGGATCGGTTTGCGGCCGAGGCTGTCCGACAGTGGCCCAAACAGGACCTGCGCGAGGGCCATGCCCAGCATGAAGGCGCCGATGACGATCTGTCGGCGGTTTTCGTCAGTGGTGGCGAGATCGTGCCCGATCATCGGCAAAGCCGGCATGATCGCGTCGGTCGACAGGGCCGCCAACGACATGATAAGGGCGATCAGGGCGATGAATTCAGCATAACGCATGGCGATACGGGGAAAAGTCCTCGGAAAAGAAAAGAAGTTTCGTTCGGCGCAGTCGAACATGGCATGAACGCATGTAGCCGACTAGAACAACCTGGGGTCGTTTCCCTGGGTCGGCGTCGGCTTCCACTGCTCCTGGTTTGCCGGTGGTCGGATCGCCGAAACAGATGAGGAAGTTTGCCGAAGATTCGATCGAAAGCGCATGGCCCGACATGTCATTCCAATATGCCGGGCAGCGCGATAATCGGCGCGTTTCCGGGGAAAGTCAATGGGCGCTAAAGAGAGGCGTTCGGAAGGGTTGATCGTCAGACGGGATCGTGCCGCCGCTGTCGCGATACGGTCGTCCCTTAAAGGCTGCTACGCCTCATGACAAG
The DNA here is from genome assembly GCA_963675465.2 of Rhodospirillales bacterium. Classification (GTDB taxonomy): domain Bacteria; phylum Pseudomonadota; class Alphaproteobacteria; order Rhodospirillales; family Shumkoniaceae; genus JAHDSF01. The sequence continues at coordinate 11,152 of CAXXVY010000014.1, read as the reverse complement.
GGATAGGTCTCGTGGACGTTGCGTGCATGCCATCCCTCACGGGATAGATGCATGCGTTCCGAGTAATAACGCAGGTGTCGATGCCGTCATTTTGGCCACGTGCGGGGCGTGTTCATCTGGAGTCCGGCCCGCTTTTTGTGACCCATTCGGCGGCGCGGTCGTGGCTGTTCGGCCGCGCCGCCGGGTTGGTCTTCGTCAGGCGGTTTCCGCCGGGTCGATGCCCAGGCGATGGGCGACGCCCGCGCCGTAGGCGGGGTCGCATTGGGCGAAAAGGGCGATTTGGCGCTTGACGATGGCTTCCGGCACGCCCCGCATCGCCGCCGCGATGTTCGCGAACAGGCGCTCCTGCTGTTCCGGCGTCATCAGGCGGAACAGGTTGCCGGCCTGGGTGGTGTCGTCGTTGCCGTCGCGGTGGTCGTAACGGTCGGCGTCGCCCGAAATCTTCAGCGGCGGCTCCTTGAAACGCGGATCCTCGACCGGCCCGCCGAAGCTGTTGGGCTCGTAGTTGACCGCGCCGCCGCCGTTGCCGTCGAACCGCATCGCGCCGTCGCGGTGATAGGTATGAACCGGACAGCGCGGCCGGTTGACCGGCAGGCTGTCGTAGTTCACGCCCAGGCGGTGGCGGTGGGCATCGGCGTAGGAGACGATGCGGAACTGCAGCATCTTGTCCGGGCTCTGGCTGATGCCCGGCACCACGTTGGCCGGCGAGAACCCCGCCTGTTCGACCTCGGCGAAATAGTTGTCGGGGTTGCGGTTCAGTTCCAATACCCCGACCTCGATCAACGGATAGTCCGCGTGCGGCCACACCTTGGTCAGGTCGAAGGGGTTGTAGGGCACTTTTTCGGCGTCGGCTTCCGGCATCAACTGCACGCAGAACCGCCATTTCGGCGGATCGCCGTTCTCGATCGAGTCATACAGGTCGCGCTGGTGGCTTTCGCGGTCGCCGCCGACGATCTGCGCCGCTTCCGCATCGGTCAGACATTCGATGCCTTGCAGGGTCTTGAAATGGAACTTGACCCAGAACCGTTCGTTTTGGCCGTTGATGAAGCTGTAGGTGTGTGATCCGTAGCCGTTCATATGGCGGTAGCTTTTCGGCAGCCCGCGATCGGACATCAGGATCGTCACCTGATGCAGGCTTTCCGGCGACAGCGACCAGAAATCCCACATCGCGGTGGAATTGCGCATGTTGGTGCGCGGGTCGCGTTTCTGGGTATGGATGAAATCGGGGAATTTGTACGGGTCGCGGACGAAGAACACCGGCGTGTTGTTGCCGACCATGTCCCAGTTGCCTTCGTCGGCGTAGACCTTGAGCGCGAAGCCGCGCACGTCGCGTTCGGCATCCGCCGCGCCGCGTTCGCCGGCGACGGTCGAAAACCGAAGCAGGCATTCGCTTTCGGCGCCCGGCTGCAGGCACTTGGCCTTGGTATAGCCGCTGATGTCGCCGGTGATCCGCAAGGCGCCGAAGGCGGCCGATCCCTTGGCGTGCACCACCCGTTCGGGAATGCGTTCGCGATTGAAGTGGGCGTGCTTTTCGAACAACTGCCAATCCTGAACCAGCAGCGGCCCGCGCGGCCCGGCGGTCTGGCTGTTCTGGTTGTCGCCGACCGGGATACCGGATGACGTGGTCAGCGTCGGCTTTTCGGTTTTCGACATGGAATTTTTCTCCTCCTGGGTGAATTCGGTCCTCGCCCGTCAGTCGTTTGGACCGATCGGCCAACGGACTGAGGATTTGAATAATTGTAAATTCTGAACAATAGGGAAAATCGATTGTTTGGATGGATTCGATTGATTCATCCAATCGATGAATGCGCTCCGATACGCCGGAACCCCAATCGCGTATGCCGATCGTGCGGACTGTTTCTTAAAGACGTCGGAAGGTCGTCAATCGGCGGCGGCGCGCCAAGTCGGGGACGGTCGGTCGGACAGGCCCGTGCGGCGATGAATATGCAGATAACTGAGAATATGGGTGGCATTGTGCGATCGCTTGCCGACAATCAGGTCGATGACGGACGCCTCGATCGATTCCCGCGTCGACGTTTCGAACGCCACGTTCTGGATGCCGATGCCCTTTTCGCGCCAAAGGGCGCGAATATAGTCGAAGACGCGGTCGCGTTCATCGCGCCGTTCCGCCGGGAACAATTCCGAAAGCGGGTGCCCGGTCATATCCCGCGGGGAAAAGCGGCTCAACGCGGTACCGTAAAATTCGAAGACGGCATCGAAAGGGGATCTGACCACGCGGGCCAAGCTCACCTGACCGAACCAACCCCGGAAATCGGGGATGTCGTAATCCTGCCAGCTTGGGAATGCGTTTTGGCGGGCCTTTTGTCGCCACAGCGCGACAGCATCACGGAACACCTCGAACGTTTCCGGCGCGCTTTCGGCGCCGTAAACGCGGCAGGTGCGGGTCCCGGCTCCAATTCCCCAAGGTTTCATCGGAAAATATAATATCTTTGCCGACTATTGTACCTGGGATTTTACATCATGCCGGGTCGTGGTTCAATACCGAATGCTATCTCAACGTGTGAAACGCGGCGCGGATTGTTGCCGGAAGCAATGTTCCGAGCGGGATCAGGCGCGCTTGGCCTGTTCCTTTTTCGCATGCGCGTCCATGTCTTCGCGGACCTTGTCCATATCCAGTTCCCGGACCTTGGCGACCACGTCTTCCAGCGCCGTTTCGGGCAACGACCCGGGTTGAAGGTACAGAAGAACGCCGTCGCGGAAGATCCCCAACGTCGGAATCGACCGGATACCAAACTGCGCCGCCAGTTCGGGCTGTTCCTCGGTGTTGCACTTCACGAAGGCGATGTCGGGGTTCTTATCGGCGACTTTTTCGAACACGGGCCCGAACATTCGGCAGGGACCGCACCATTCGGCCCAGAAATCGATGAGAACGATGTCATTCTCCGCGACGGTTTTTTCGAACGTGTCGCGTGTGGCGGGATTGACGGACATGACGAAGCCTTTCCGGGGGCAAAAGGAAGACGCGGCCACGCCCTGTGCATGAACCGCGCCGGGAAGTTTGCGGTGCAGATCTTCAATATATTAGTAATCCCTAATTTGTCAAGGGTTCGCAACACGGAACGTTTGATTTGACTGCACCCAGCGGAAGTCCGACACTTGATCGGGTAACGGGTGGGAACGGCCACCTGCACGCGACGCCACAACGATGGGAAACGTCCAATGATCAAGGAAGGGCCGTATTTTTCGCCACAGGCAGCGCGCGCGGCGGCGCAGGAAGCCGCGGACGAGACCGGCGACACGCAGTACATTGTGGTCCTGAAATCCTGCTATTTCTATACGGACGAGGAACCGGAATATACCGGCGCGTCGCCCTACTACCGATTGGAAGACGTCGTCTATCCCCACGGGTGAACGCAGCGGCCGACTCAATCGGCCGTCTCCGTCGCCGTCTTGTCGTTTTCTCCCACCGGAACCGATCGATCAGGTCCCGCGCCCGGATGTGCCATGCCTGAAACGCCGCCCCACCCCGGCAGCCCGACCCAAACCTGGGACGCGGATGCCTATGCCGCGAATGCCCGCTTCGTTTCCGATCTGGGTGTGCCCGTGCTGTCTTTGCTCGATCCCCGACCCGGAGAACGGATCCTGGATCTGGGCTGCGGCGACGGCGCCTTGACGGAGCGGATCGCGGCCGCCGGCGCACGGGTTTCGGCGGTCGACTCCGCGCCCGGCATGGTCGCGGCGGCGCGCGCCCGGGGGCTGGATGCCCGGATGGCCGATGGTCACGACCTTGATTGCCGGGAAACCTTCGACGCCGTCTTTTCCAATGCGGCCCTGCACTGGATGACCCGGCCCGACGCGGTGATCAAAGGCGTCCGTCGGCTGCTTCGACCCGGCGGCCGGTTTGTCGGCGAATTCGGCGGATCGGGAAACGTCGCGGCGGCGGTTGCCGCCTGCGTTGCCGCCCTGGACCGGCGGGGAATCAACGGTGCTTCCCTGAGCCCCTGGTACTTCCCGACGCCGGAGGACTATCGCAAGCGGCTGGAAACGGCGGGTTTCCGCGTCGACAACATCGCCCTTATTCCGAGGCCGACTCGCCTCGACTCGGGGATCGAACGCTGGCTGGAGACGTTTTTTCAGGTCTATTTGAACGCGGTCCCGGAAACCGATCGCACGGGACTGATATCCGAAATCGCCGATACCCTGGCACCGGCGCTTCGCGACGGCGACGGCGTCTGGAAAGCCGACTACGTGCGTCTGCGGTTCCGGGCGTGGGCGCCGGCATAAATCCGGCGCCGCATGCCGCTCGAACCGGTCGGCGCCCGATGGGGCGCCGGTTTTTCTAGACGCGGGTGAATCCGCCGTCGACCAGGATGTTCTGGCCACTGATATAGGTGTTGTCGGGGCCGACCAGCCACCCGACCGCGTTGGCGATTTCCTCGGGTTGGCCGACCCGCTTGGCCGGCACCTGATCGGCCAGTTTCCTCATGCCGTCCTCGCCGAGAATGCCCACGGCCAGTTCCGTAGCGATGAAGCCGGGGGAAATGCAGTTGGCCAGGATGCCGTCCTGGGCAACCTCGGCCGCCAGTCCGGCGGTCATGCCGTCGATCCCGAACTTGCTGGCGGCATATACGGCGCGATGTTCACGGCAAATGTTGCCCCAGACGGAACTGATATTGACGATACGGCCCCATTTCCGTTCCTTCATGGCCGGAACCACGGCGCGGCACAACAGGAAGGGCGCCGTCAGATTGATCTGCATGATCCAAAGGAAATCCTTCAGATCGTATTCGGCGAACGGACCGATCTTGTTGACGCCCGCATTGTTGACGAGGATGTCCGGGCCGATCTTCGCGATATCCTGGGCGAAGGCCAACGTCGCCTCGTTGTCGTTGAAATCGCAGGCACGGTAGGCGACGCCGTCGGGGACGTCGCCCGTCGGTTTCGTTCCGGTGCCGATGACGTGGGCGCCGTCGTTCACAAGGCGGGTCGCGATGGCGCGTCCGATCCCCCGGGTGGCTCCGGTAACGACGGCGGTTTTTCCTTCGAGTGGCTTGTTCATGAACCCCCTCACTCTGATTTGGACGGATACGGATAGTCCCACCCCCTGCATAGGGGGGGCTGCCTTGAATCTGGACGGTGTGGCCGGATTGACAAGGCATTTCGGCCTCGCCGACGATTTGCCGGACCCGTTTGCGATTCAGCGGGGTTCCGGATGTCGGATGAATGGGCCGATTTCAATCGGATGCGCCGTCGGTTTCCGCCAGCAGTTCGCCCACGGCTTCGGCCATGAAGGCGATTCCCTTGAGATCGGCGGGCAGAAAGTGTGCGGACCGGATCAAAGGACTGGAGAAATTGACGGTGCCGAACCGCCGGCCGTTCACGACGATCGGCGCGCCGATATAGGTTTCCATCTTGAAGGTCTTGAAGCAGGGGTGATGGCGAAGTTCGCTGTCGGAAACGTAGGTGAAGGCCGTCGGTCCGTCATTCTTCAAGGTGTGAACGCAATAGGTCACGCCCAGTTCGAACGTGTCGCCGGGTTTGACGCCCGGCGTCGGAGTGGCGGCGTGCAGGACCGTGTAAACCTGGCCGGCGATGTGGCTGATGATGCCGATCGGCAGATCGAACGCCTTGCGGCCAAGTTCCAGAATCCCTTGCATGCGCTCGTCGCGGCTCAGGCTCGGGCGGCGTGTGATGTCCCGAATCTTGAACTCGAAAATTTCGCTTTCAATCGAAAGGTTGTCGATCATGAGGGGAATCCACCATTCGGCACACGACCTTTCGTTCAACTAAGGCTGACGACCTTCGGGCGCAACCATCCGGTGGGACTATACGGAGGGATAGAGCCGAGCCCGGCGCCGGTTCAATGGTCGCCGGATTCAACCAGTGTCAGGATCCGCGCCAGCGCCCGGTCCTCGATGCCGATCGACCGCAGATGCTCCAGCGTGTTGCGCACGTAGTCCACATTGGGCCCCATGCTTCCGTGTCCCTGGCGAACCAGTCGTGCAGCGTCGTCGGGCGACAGACTGCCTCGGTATTGTTCGTGGTCGCGGCGGGCGACGAAACCGAACGCCTGGATCCGCCGACCGTCATCCAGGCAAACGGCCAGCCATCGCGGCCTATAGACGCCGGTCAGCATCTCTCGGTCATAGAGATAGGCGACGACCGCCGGTACCGCGTCGTCGGCGACTCGGAAGGCCCGTCCCTGGCACTTGCCGCCGCGATCGAGCCCGAGTACGAGCCCGGGGCGTTCCGATGTGCCGCGGTAGCGGATGGATGAAATGCAAAGCGCCCGGTGAAATCCGTGACAGGCGGCTTTCCGGGCTTCCAGATGCGGAAAATCCGGCCGCCACATCAAGGACCCATAGCCGAAAACCCAGAACACGCCCCCGTTGTCGGGCGGGGGGACAAGGTTGTCGGGCGGGGACAGGTCGTCGGATGGTCGATGCATGGGGGCGAACCCTAGCCTCTCGATCCCTTCGCCGCAACGGTCTATAAGGGGAATGGAGGTTTCGGGAGGACGCATCGGTGGTGATCCGCCGTCAATCAGTTTCCGGCAAGTCGCGCGACCGATCGGAGCGCGAACCGGGCGGTTTGGCGCCGTGGGCGCTCCATCCCGCGATCGCCTATCGCCCGCCGCGTTATCTGACATGGATTCGCGGCGTGTTCGGCGTCGTGGTCGTGACGTCGGTCGCCCTGATCTGCTACGTCGTCTATTGGTTCGTCATGGCCTTCCAGTTGCGGGATGCGGTGGTGGACTGGATCGACCTGCGCCGCGCCATGGGCGACGAAATCACCTATGCGGTATCGGAACTCGGCGGATTTCCCGAATCCATCGAACTTCGTCTCGACGAACCGCGCATCGCCACGATCGTCGACGGCATGCCGGTGGAATGGTGGGGGGGACGATTGGCGGTCTCGATGGGGCCGATCCCGACCGGAACCCTGACCATCGCCGCATCGGGCAGGCAACGCATGACCCTGGGCGCGGGCGAAGCGGCCCGAAGCTACGAAGGGGCGGCGAGCGCGCTGTCGATGGACGTGGGAATGAAAGGCCCCTGGCCGACCCGGATCTTTCTGAATGCGCAAGGCCTGGATCTGCGCACCGCCGACGGTGCCGACCGCATCGCGGCCGGCAGCCTCGACGTCCGGCTGCGCCATCTCGATCCGAACGATCCCGATCATCTGACGCCGACCTACGGTCTGAAGGTCGAGGGAACCGATCTCGCCGTTCCCCGGACCCTGTCGTTGCCCCTGGGCCCGGATCTTGCCCGCGTGACGCTCGAAGCCGACCTGCTCGGCGCGTTGGATCTGGGGCCGGTGACCCGATCCTTCGGCCAGTGGCGGGATCGCGGCGGAACGGTCGAGGTCTATCGGCTCGAAATCGTCCATGGTCCGTTGTCGATCGTGGCGGACGGGACCTTGGCCCTGGACGGTGCCATGCAACCCGTCGGCGCGATGACCGCGCAAGTCGGCGGCCTGTTCGAAACCGTGGATCGCCTCCACGCCGCCGGCTTGATGAAGGGACGCGATGCCGTCGCGGCCAAGCTGGTGCTCGGGGCATTGGCGAAACGCGGTGCTTCGGGCGGACCAGTCATCGTCAACGCGCCTTTGACCCTGCAGGACCGGATCTTCTATCTCGGGCCGGTGCAGATCGCGCGGGTTCCCGAACTGCGCTGGTCGATGCAGGGGGTGCGCCCGCGCCCGCCGGCCGTTCCGAGTCCGGCGGCGATGCGTCCGGGGCCGGGGCGGGGGTAAGGGGGCGCGTGATGCCGAAATGGCGATCCCTGACCCAACGGTTCGGCGGGCTGCTGGCGTGCGCGCTGCTGTTGGTCGTCGCGACCGGCGACCCGGGACCGGCGGCGCGTTCGTCGACCGGCGCGGGACCGCTGGCCGGAACCCTGCTGGTCGCCGCGCCGCAACTGGGTGATCCCAATTTCGAGCACACCGTGGTGCTCCTGGCGGATCACGGTCCGGAGGGCGCCTTCGGCGTGATCGTCAACCGGCCGCTGGGCGCGGGGCCGATGGACAAGTTCATGGAAGGCCTGGGGCTTGACGCCGAAGGGGTCGACGGGGACGTCGCGCTTCATTCGGGCGGGCCGGTCGGGCGCGGCACAGGCTTCGTCGTCCATACCGCCGAATTCGCCGACGAAACCACGCGGCCGATTACGCCCGTGGTATCGATCTCCATCGGCGCCGGATTTCTCGAAGCCCTCGCACGGGCGAGCGGGACGTTGCGATACCTGATCGTGTTCGGATACGCGGGCTGGGGAGCCGGGCAACTGGAAACCGAAATCGCCCATGGCGACTGGCTGGTCGCGCCGGTCGATCCCGTCATCCTTTTCGACTTGGACGACGCGGACAAATGGTCCGCCGCGTTGAAAAAATCCGGGATCTCCCTTTAGGTCGATCGAGCCGGGTCTTTCGTTCCCTCGGTCAGGGTTTCCAACACGAAGACGCGAAGGGCGCTCGACAGGTTGCCGGAACGGTTGGCGTCGATCTCCGCGATCAGGGCGCGGACCGGCATGCCCCGCGTTTCGGCGATCCGGCACAGGGCATCCCAGAAGGCGTCCTCGACCGACACGCTGGTGGCGTGCCCGGCGATCGTCACCGACCGTTTGCGAATCCCGGTTCCCGGTCTGTCCGTCATCGATTCTTCCGCCGCGTCGAAGCCGCGCGCCGGGATTCAGCCACCGATTTCTCGGCCCAGCGGCGGAGTTCCTCGGGGGCGTCGATCACGCGGTCGGGGACCCGCCGGTAGGACATGGGGTAGGGCTTGTCGGGAAACGGCACGAAGGGTTCGCAGCCCAAAGCCTCGTAGTCGGACCGGTTGTCGTCCCCGACCTTGAAGTACAGTCCGTTCCCGGCGATCAGCCCGAAGATGGTTCCCTCCAGGTAAAGCCCGGCGCCGCCGAACATTGCGCGCGCCGTGACCGGACCCAGAAGAGACAGACGGTTCAGCAGCGAATCCCTGAATGCGGCGTCGACGGCCATGGCCGGGGCCTCCGGTTACAAGAGGTTCTCGTATAGCATGAGCCCGGCCAGCCCGACCAGAACCGCGCCGGTGCCGCGCGCGATCATGCGCTGGACGCCCGGGGAATCCAACCAGCGGCGGACGGCCTGCGCGGCCAGGGCCAACGGCGCCTGCCACAGGATGTTGATCGCCACCAGGGTGACGGCCAGGGTCAGCAACTGGGCGGTGACGTCGGCGCGCGCCGGATCGATGAAGTTGGGGAACAGCGCCAGGAAAAGCAGGATTACTTTCGGGTTGAGCACGTTGCACAAAATGGCGTCGCGCAGGCCGCGGGCCCGCGTGACCCGGGGGCCGCCGCTCCCCAAGGTCAGGGCGCCGCCGTCGCGAAAACCCTGGAGCCCGATCCAGGCCAGGTAAAGCGCTCCGGCCACGGCGACCAGCCGGAACAGGAACGGGGACGATGCGATGACGGCGGATATTCCGGCGACGGCCAGCAGGGTATGGACGGCGAGGCCCAGTTGGACGCCGGCCACCGTCGCCAAGCCGACGTCGCGGCCCGACGTCAGCGTATTGCGGATGATCAACAGGGTGTCGGGTCCTGGTGAAACCACGACGGCTCCGACGGTCAGGGCAAACGTGCCCAGAACGGTCCAATCGATCGGCAGCATGAAACACTCCCGTACGGTGGCCGCCCTCGCGGTCGGGGAAAACAGGGGCGGTGGCCGCCCCTATTCGTTGGTGCTTGCGACTTCGGTTCGGTTGACCAGCGCCGTGAACTGGGCGTCGAGCACCCCGGATTCCGTCTTGAACCGCGCCAATTCCTTGCCCTTGAGTTGGCGGCCCGACGGCATCCGTACCTTCATCGGGTTGGTGTGGGCGCCGTTGCGCAGGATTTCGTAGTGCAGGTGCGGCCCGGTCGAACGCCCGGTGGAACCCACATAACCGATGATTTGCCCCTGCTTCACCCGCTTGCCCGACCGGATACCCTTGGCGAAGCCGCGCATGTGACCGTAGGCTGTGGCGTATTCGGTGTTGTGGCGGATCCGGATATAGCGGCCGTAACCGCCGTTCCAGCCCGCCTTGTCGACGGTGCCGTCGCCGGCGGCGTAGATCGGCGTGCCCGGAGGCGCCGCGAAATCGACGCCGGTATGCATCTTGCTGTAGCCCAGGATCGGATGTCGGCGCTTGCCGAAGCCCGAAGAAAGCCGGGCGCCGTTCACCGGAGTCCGCATCAGCGCCTTACGGGCGCCGCGGCCCATCTCGTCGAAATACTCGACGTTGCCGTCTTCGCTGATGTGGCGGTACATCGACACCTTCTGGCCGCTCAGGGTCATGGTGGCGCGCAGGATTTCACCGTTGTGAACCAGGGATCCGCCATCGTCGAAGTAGCGTTCGTACATGACGGTGAAGGTGTCGCCGCTTTGAATATCGCGCTGGAAGTCGACGTCCCACGAATAGGCGTGGATCATGTCGAGCAGCACGCCCTGCGGCAGGCCCGCTTCCACGGCGGCATCGTAAAGGCTGGTTTCGATGACGCCGGTGGCCACCGCCAGTTTTTCCGTCAACTCCCTTTCTTCTTCAAAGGCTTTGAAATCGGCATCCGAAACGCGGGCGACCCGGACCATGCGGTCGTAGTCGGGAACGATGCTCAGACCGGTGAACCGGGGCTCGACCTCGGGCAGTGATTCGCCGGGGTCGAATTCGACATCGATGGTCTGGCCGATGCTCATGCGGCGGGGATCGAAATGTTCCCGCAAAACGGTGATTGCGGCATGAGCTTCGTCCGAAGGCACACCGACGCCGGTCAGAAGCTTCATGAGGGTGTCGCCCTTGCCGACCTTCAACGTCTTTATGATCGGCGATTCCTCGGCGGCGGACGATACGTCGGTGTCCATCGCCGCCGGCGGCGGAGTCAATCCGGACCCGGATAAAAGGGCGGGCGATTCAGCGGTGGTGGCTGGGCCGGCGATGAATTGAGCCGCAAGCAAGGCGCCCGAGGTTACGAGCGCGACGGCGGCGATACGCCTCAAGAGCATTGGCTCCCCCTCTTATTTTGATACTCGGCCGGGCCGCATGCATTAAGCGAACAACGAATCCCGGCTCTACGTTTTGAATTTCCGGCCAAAATGTCCATAATCACGCGTGCTGTCAAGCCGACGGTTGGCGTCGGCGCCCAGGCATCCATCATGAATCAGTATTGGTTAACAGGCTCTTTCCGGA
>CAXXVY010000013.1:0-58681 GCA_963675465.2 Rhodospirillales bacterium | reverse complement strand
CGTGGGTCGCCGTTTTCACCGCGCCGAGAACGGTGTCGTTTTCCAGCAACACCGCATCCGTGTTGGTGCCGCCGACGTCAATGCCGATTCGCCTCATGAGCGGGTATCCTCGAAAACCGATCGATAGTCGAAATCGAAACCGAAGGCGCGCGGGCCGACCAGTTCCAGACCGCGCGGGGACAGAAAGACTTCCGGCGCGGGAAGGGCCAAAACGGTGACCCGCTGGCCGAACCGGAGCGCGTCGGTGCCAATCCCGTCGCCACCGTCGCTGTCGATCACGCAGATCAGGTCGGGGGTCATCACCACCGGCTTGCCGTCCGCGATAGCCGACCGAGAACTCGTTCTGGAAATCGAGAACGAAATTCGCGTCACGGTCGTCATCCAAACCGTCCAGGCGGGCACGTCCCCGCAGGAAGCCCTCGGTCGTCCGGCGTTCGACGTCGACGACCTTGCCCGTGAACAACCGAAGCCCGCCGCATTGGTCCAGGATCGCCTGGATCGGATCGGCGTGCCGCCGCCGTGGCCGCCATCACCGCCTTGCCGAGCGCGATCGCTTTCGACGTGGTGTACAGAATGGCGTGGTTCTTGACTTCGAGCCCGGAACGCGGCGCCTTGCATGTCGCGGCGAGCGAGCCCCATTTCGACGCAGATCTTGCGGCTGATCCGCTCCATCCACTTCCAACTCGCCGCCCGAGGGATCACGATGTCGTTGTCGCGGATGTCGGCCATCGCCAACGGGTAACATTGCAGATCGGCCACCGCGAAGCTGGTCATCTGGGCTTCGGGATAGGCCCTGCCCATGGCGTCGGCGTCGATCGCCGGCAGGCCCGAAACCGCCGCCACCATGAGCGGATGGACACCATTTCCGCCACCGATCTCGACCGGCATCACCGCCTCGAATTGGCGTCCGATGAAACCCTCCAGCGTTTTGACCGCGCGCCACGCCACTTCGGGATCGCTCAGCCGTTCCTGGCCGACCAGGGGTGCTCCCTGGCTGGACAACACCGCAACCAGGGCGTCGTCTTTCAGGCTCATCGGATCCTTCAGCGTCACCGTTCGGCCTTCGCCGTAGAGCCGTCGCATGTTCAAAAGATTGAGGTATGGCGTCCCGCCGCCGCCGGTGCCGAGAATCCACGCCCCCAGCGCCAGGGCCTCGATATCGTCGAGCGGGAGAATCCGTTCCCCCGCGATCCTGCGTTGCGTCGTCGTATCGTCCATGAGATTCCTTAAACGTCGATTGTGGCGGGCCGGAGCGATCCGGTATTGAGCCACGAGATATCCTCGTCCGCCGCCAACGGCGTGACCGTATTCCTGGAAAACACTTGTGCGCCCGACGCACCGGCCAGACGCAAACGGTCGCCCTCGCGGATCATCGCCGCGCCTTCGGGCAACGCCAGCACCGGCATCGTCGGATTGAAGGCGGTGAACTCGGCCAACCGTTCCTCGCGGCTTTCTCCGTTGTGGCCCGGAATTTTGCCGGAAACGAAGTGGGGATTGATCTGAAACGGGACCAGTCCCAACGCATCGAACCCGCCCGGATCGCACACCGGCATGTCGTTGGTGGTGCGGATGGTCGGGCAGGCGACATTGCTGCCCGCGCTCCATCCCATGAACGACGCGCCCCCGAGCACGGCGTTGCGGATGGCGACCAGCAGTTCCCGTTCGCGCATCCGGCGCAGCAGCGCGAACGTATTTCCGCCGCCGACGGCGATCACCGGTGCGTCGGCGACCGCCGCGACCGCATCTTCGTACCGATGCACCGATCGCGCCGCGATGCCTAGGGGTGCCAGGGCCTTGGTGACGCGCGCCTCGTATTCGTCGTAACCGAACGTGACCGCCGCATAGGGAACGAAGAGAAACTCCCTGATGCCGTTCGGCAGGAAACCGCCGATCAGCGGCAACGCGGCTTCAAGATAGCCAAGATTTCCGGTACGCGAATTGCTGAGCAGGAGCAGTCGGGGAATGGTCGCCGCCATGATCGGGAACCCTCCTATCGCGCTTTGCCTTTGGTCTGGAAGTGGCTCATCGATCCGTAGAGCCGCTGGATCATCGCGAACTCCTCCGCGTCGTGGAAAGCGCAGGTTCCGGCAGTAAACGCCTTGGCAACCTCCAGCGCGAATCGGGCCGCCGCTTCGACGTCGGTCAGATGGGTGGCGCCGCTGGCGCACCCGGCAACCGCCGCTTCGGTCGTCAATGCCACGCCGACAACCGGCGCCGCCGTCGCGGTACAGGGCTGCAAAATGCTGTTCAGATGATAAAGGTCGTTGCCGTAGGGTGTGATGTCCTGTTGGGCCAGAGGAAACACGCGCGGCGACATCCCCGTTACCCGGGTCATGATGTCCAGCAGGTCCTCGCTGGTCTTGAGGATGTAGCCTTCCTTGACCGTCGGTGAAATGGCGAAGCCGCGATGATTGATCACGCGGTTGCCCTTCGTGGTGTCGATGGACAGGATGGCGTCCAGGTCGGGGATCACCTCGGCGGTGTTGGCGTCGTCCTGGGTGATCGGCGAATCCATGAAAGGCACCGGCTTGTGTTCCCGGGTCGGCGCATCGGGGCAGATATGGGTGGTGACGATGACGTCGCCCGGCAGCACGTCCCCCTGCTTGCGCATCTTGGCCAGCTTGGCCGCGACCGAAAGGGCGGTCAGCGCGCCGTCGCCATCGGAAACGAAACCGATGACTTCCGGCCGCGCGCCCAATCCGCCCAAACGTCCGATCACGCCGAGTGTCGGGCTGTCGCCGCCGGAAAGCCGGCCGCTCGCCCCCTTGATCACCACCTTGATCAGGTCGGTGCCGCCTTTCGCGCCGACCAGACGACGGATTTCCACATCGCATTCGCCTTCGGCCCGCAGATAGTCGTGTACCCGTGCCGCATCGGCCGATGGATGGTCGAGCATCTCGAACAGATCGATGACTTGTTTCAACACGGCGAGTCTCCTTGGTCCGGCTGACGAGAGGATCGCATCATGTTACCGGCCTCCTTCTCGGGCAGCCATAAGGGGGGATACGTAACCGAGAACAGCGTTCGTCGGGACTATCGCGCCAAGCCTGCACTACGGAGGCCATTCACAAATGATTCCAAATTGATTATCGTCACTCTGAAAATCATTCGCCGTCCGCGGCATTGTGGAACATTCCCGATGATTTCCGCCAGAACCTCGCAACGACGAATCACCTTCATCACCGCCGGCCAGTCGCCGCGCGCCGATGTCGTTGCGGAAACCCGCGCCCATGTCGGCGAAGAGTGTGATTTAGTGGAAATCGGGGTGCTGGACGGTCTTTCCAAGTCGGCCATCGCCGATTTGTCGCCGCGCCGCGACGAACGCAGCATCATCACCCGTTTGGCGGACGGTTCGTCGGTCGTCGTTTCGGAAGCCTGGATCAGCCGCAAGGTCACCCACATTTGCGCCCAGTACGGACGAGGCCCCAATGATCTGGCCGTGGTCGGATCGACCGGGCTGTTCGGTGTCGGGCGCCGTTCCCCCTACGTGATTCAGGCCCAAATGGCTCTGGAACAAACCATCGAAGTCCTGTTCATGGCAGGGCAGTCGGTGGGGCATATTCTTCCCCTTGCCAGCCAAGTCAAAGTGCGCCCGTCCTTTACGGACGTCCCCTACGTCGGCGCCCATGCGAGCCCCGGCGATCGCGGCGCACTGCTTCAGGCTTGCGACCGCCTTGCCGAGTGCGATTTCATCGTCCTCAATTCCATCGGTTATACCGAGGCCGACCGGATCGTGGTCGCTCGGATGTCGAGCAAACCGGTACTCCTGACACGGCGGATCGTCGCCGGAATGCTGACCAAGGCTTTACGGCGCTGCGGGTATGCCAACCTGAATCAGGCCATCGATCCGGAAAGCGATCTTGGCGTTCTGATCGCCGGATTGACGCCCCGCGAATACCAGGTCTTCGAACTGGTGATCGAAGGGCGGTCCAACAAGGAAATCGCGCGGTTCCTGGAAATCAGTCCCCGTACGGTGGAAATCCACCGCGGCCATATGATGGAGAAGATGGGCGTCTCCTCGACGGCGGGATTGATCTGGATGGTCGTCAGCGCGGATGCCGGCACATCCAGGCCGTCCTGACGGATCTCCGTTGACGCGCGGTGGACCCCCGGGAGTTCTAGGCGGGCGGAAAGAGGGTTGCGTCCGGAAAGCATAAAAAACAGGCAGCCCTATTCGAGCGATTACGTAATAGCCCGTATAGGCCGGTCTTGAACCGTCCGATACGCTGAGCATCGCATAAGAAAGAGAGGCGTATCGGTTCAACGCGCCCGCTTTCATCCGAGGCTTGCGAATGGGATCAAGCATGAACGTTGCTTTCGTCACCGTCGGCCAATCCCCCCGGGACGATCTGGTTCCCGAACTGCTGTCCTATCTGCACACGGAAATCCGTTACGCCGAATTCGGCGCCCTGGACGACCTGTCCCGCGACGACATCGCGGCGCTTGCCCCCATCGGTGACGAGGCTCGGCTATGCACGCGCCTGCGGGACGGCACAGAGGTCGTGACCTCCAAGGCCCGGACCGCCGACCGCCTGAACGCCATTTTCGCGGACCTGGACGAGGCCGGATACGATCTGATCGTGCTGCTGTGCACCGGTTATTTCGAAGGGCTGCATTGCCGAAACCTGTTCATCGAATCCCAGCGTCTGGTGGACGGGTTCGTCACGGCCATGGCCCACGGCGGCAAGAAGATCGGCGTCCTGGTTCCCCTGGCCGAGCAGATCGCCGAACACGACGAAACAAAGGCCGGATATGCGATCGCAGGAGCCGCTTATGCGTCACCCTACTCCGGATCCCGATTGGAAGACGCTGCTCGAGAACTGGCCGAGGTGGACCTGATCGTCATGCATTGTATGGGCTTCACCGACGGCATGCGGCGGCGCGTCTCCGCCGCCTCCGGAAAACCGGCCATCCTGTCACGCAAGGTAGTCGCGGCGGGCATGGAACAGTTTCTATAGGGAGCATCACGGACGAGGCGGCCAACCGCCTCCGACATTGTCACTGAACGAGGAGCGCGCACATGAAGACATCCTTTTGGCGCATGACCCTGGGCGGTATCGTCGCCGTAGCGGTAACGCTCGGCCTGGCCCAGGTCCAGGCTTTCGAGCGGGTCGGAGACCAGAAGATCCTGGTTCTCGCCGCCCGCCAGCCGGTTCCGGTTCTGGATCCCAGCATCAAGTACGATGCCTCGATCCGCACCTTGCAGCAGGCGCTGTACGACGCCCTGGTGAAGTACGAGGGCACCCCGCCGAAAGTCATGCCCTGGCTGGCGGAATCGTGGGACATCAGCGACGTCGGCAAGACCTGGACCTTCCATCTGGCCAAGAACGCCAAGTTCCACAACGGCGATCCGGTCACCGCGGAAGCCGTCAAGTTTTCGTTCGAACGAACCCTCAAGTTGAACCAGGGACCGGCGTGGATGTTGTCCGACTTCCTGAAGCCCGAAGGCATCAAGGTCGTCGACCCGGCCACCATCAGCTTCGAATTGGAACAGGCTTACGCGCCTTTCCTCAGCTTTCTGCCCTGGTGGTACGTCATGAATCCCGCCGAGGTCATGGCCCACGAGGAAAACGGCGACATGGGCCAGAAGTGGATGACCGAGAACGAAGCGGGGAGCGGCCCCTTCAAGCTCAAGCGTTTCGAACAGGGCACGTTGTACGAACTCGCCCGGGTCAAGGACTACTGGAAGGGCTTCCCCTACCAGGACGATACCTTCGGCGGCGTCATCTACAAGTTGATGCGCGAAACTTCCGCGCAGCGTGCGGCCGTCATGAAAGGCGAAGCGGACATCGTCGTCGATCTGACCCCGGACGACTTCGATCAGGTGAAGAAGCTGAAAGGCATCGTCACGTCGACCGAACCGGCGTTGACGTCCTACGGCTTCAAGATGAACACCAAGGGCAAGTACACGTCGGACATCAACCTTCGCAAGGCGATCGCCTATGCCTTCGATTACGATGCCCTGGTCCAGATCTACAACGGCCGTGCCACGCTGGAGACCAGCCCCTTCACCGACAACATTCAGGGCAAGGTCACGGTTCCCGACATGCCGCGCAAGGATCTCGCCAAGGCCAAGGAGTATCTGGCGAAATCCGCATGGCCCAAAGGCGGAATCGAACTCGAATACGTCTATGTCCAAGGGTTCGAAGAAGAGCGTAAGATGGGGCTGATCCTGATCGACAGCATGAAGGCGCTCGACATCACGATCAAAATGGTGCCGCTGACGTGGCCGAACATGGTGGCGCGGGGATCCAAGGTCGAAACGTCGCCCGATTTCATGGCGGTTTTCGCGACCCCGGTATCCACCGACCCGGACGCCGTGGCGATCCAGTACCATCCCAGTTCGTGGGGCAAGTACTACAGCACCCACTATTACGACAATCCGGAAGTGGCCACGCTGATCGAACAGGCGCGCAAGGCGGTGGCCTGGGAAGACCGCGCGCCCCTGTATGCCGAAATCCAGAAGAAGATCGTCGCGGACCAGCCGGAAATCTTCGGCATGATGCGCGAACGCGCGGTCGTCTATCGCGATTACGTCAAGGGCTACACCTACAGTCCGGTGCGGATGACCACGGAAACGGATCTATATCCGCTTCATATCGGCAAGTAGGACGAATATCGTGATGGCCGTCGGGCCCGCGCATCCCTGCTTCGGATGCGCCGCCCGGCGGCCTCGTGACGATCGGTAAATCGAATGCTGCGGTTTGTGTTCCGGCGAATGGCATTGATGGTTTTGATGCTGATTTCGCTGATGGCCTTGACGTTCATCATTTCCCACGTGGCGCCCGGCGATCCCGCGGCATTGGCGGCGGGCCCCGACGCGACCAAGGAAATGGTCCAACAACTGCGGGAGCATTACGGGCTCGACCGCCCGTTGTACGAACAGTTCTTTCGCTACGTCGCCGGCGTTTTGCAGGGAAATTTCGGCCACTCGCTTCATACCGGCAAGGACGTCGCCGACGATCTGGCCCGCTATTTCCCCGCCAGCCTGGAACTGGTGCTCTATTCCATCACCATCGCGATCCTGCTCGGCATTCCGCTCGGCGTGCTGTCGGCCTTTTCCCAGAACGGTTGGCTCGATCACGCGATCCGTGTCATCAGCGTTTCCGGCGTCGGTTTGCCGATGTTCTGGCTGGGTCTCATCCTTCAACAATTTTTCGCCTGCAGATGGACCTGTTCCCGTTGGGCGGCCAACTGGACATGATGACCGACCCGCCGACCAGCATCACGGGATTTTACGTTCTGGACTCCATGTTGACGATGCGCTTCGACGTCACTTGGGAACTGGTGGTCCATATGACGCTGCCGGCGGTCACGTTGTGTTTTCCCGCGCTCGCCTCGATCATCCGCGTCAATAGGGCCGAGATGTTGGAAACGCTGCGTCAGGACTACATCGTCAACGCCCGCGCCCAAGGGATTTCCACCTTCCGTATCGTCGGGATCTACGCGCTCAAGAATGCAATGTTGCCGACGCTGGCGATGATCGGGCTGCGATTCGGCTGGATGCTCGGCGGAACCGTCCTGGTCGAGACGGTGTTCGACTGGCCGGGTGTCGGACTCTATGCCGTCCATGCCGCAATCTATTCCGACTTCGAGCCGATCATGGCGGTCACGCTTTTGCTGGGGTTCAGCTTCATGATGGCCAACTTCATCATGGACATCTTTTACGCTTGGCTCGATCCACGGGTCAGGGGGGCGGTGTGATGGAGGACGTTTCGAAAACCGTCACCGCCCCGTCGTGGCAAGAGCGACATCACGGCTCGATCCGGATGGCGCGGCTGTATGTACGGACGTTCGGCCGCAACGCGTCCGCGATGCTGGGGCTCGTCATCGTAGCGTTGTTTTTGCTTCTCGCGCTGTTCGGTCCGTGGATCGTACCGTTCCCCGAGGATGCCGAGGGCGCGGTCCATCTGTCGATCAAACTGCTGCCACCCGACGGCGTGCACTATTTCGGCACGGACGAGGTCGGCAACGACATCTTCACCCGGGTTGTCCTGGGGGCTCGGGTATCGCTTCAAATCGGCCTGATCGTCACCGGCATCGCGGTCCTGATCGGCATTCCGCTGGGGGTGATTGCCGGGTACGTCGGAGGCTGGATCGGCGAAGGGATCATGCGGATCACCGACGTTTTCCTGTCGGTGCCCGGCCTGATCCTGGCCATTGCCATCGTCGGCGCGCTGGGCCCCGGCATCGTCAACGCCATGCTGGCCCTGTCGTTGGTCTGGTGGCCGGGGTACGTGCGGCTGGTCCACGCCAAGGCCCTTTCCCTGAAAAGCTCGATCTACGTCGAAGCCGCCCGCGCGATGGGGGCGAGCCGGATGCGAATCGTGTTCGTCCACATTCTGCCGAACTGCGCTTCGCCGATCATCGTCAAAGCCAGCATGGACATGGGCATGGCCATCCTGGGCGCGGCGGGATTGGGTTTCCTGGGACTGGGTGCGCAGCCGCCCTTCCCCGAATGGGGAGCGATGATCAGCGTCGGCCGCAACTATCTGCCGGACTGGTGGTGGTATTCGTTCTTCCCAGGGCTTTTCATTTTCCTCACGGTGCTGGGATTCAACCTCATCGGCGACGGCCTGCGCGACATCCTTGATCCGAAGAACAGGGAATGACCTTGGAACCGCCTCTGCTCTCCGTGCGCGATTACAGTCTCGTCTTCGACACCTTCGACGGCGTTTACAATGCCTTGGATCGGGTGAGTTTCGCCGTCCGGCCAGGCGAATCGCTCGGTATCGTCGGCGAGACCGGCTGCGGCAAATCGGTCGCGGTCAAAAGCGTCCTGGGATTGGTCCCGACCCCGCCGGGACGGGTAACCGGCGGCGAGATCGTTTACGACGGTCAAGACATGCTGCGGGTTTCCGCCGCCGGCATGCGGCGTATTCGGGGGATGGAGATCTCGATGATCTTCCAGGATCCCATGACCTACCTGAATCCCGTGTTCTCGATCGGCCAGCAGTTGACCGACATCATCAAGGCCCATCAGCGGGTGAAAGCCCCCGGCGCGCGGCTGGATCGGAAAGACATTCGTGCGCACGCGATCGCGATGCTGCGCAAGGTCCACCTGCCCAACCCCGAACGCCAGTTGGAAGCCTACCCCCATCAGCTTTCCGGCGGCATGCGGCAGCGGGTGTTGATCGCGATGGCGCTGTCGGGGAACCCGCGGCTGCTGATCGCCGACGAACCGACGACCGCGCTGGATGTCACCATCCAGGCGCAAATCCTCGACCTGATCGTCGAACTGGTCGACGATCTGGGACTGTCGGTGATCCTGATTTCACACGACCTCGGCGTCGTCGCCAAGGTCTGCGACCGGGTGATCGTGATGTACGCGGGGCAGATCGTCGAGGATGCGGCGACGGACACCCTGTTCCGCTCGCCGAAGCACCCCTACACCCAGGGCCTGCTCAAGGCGGTGCCGCATCCCGGCAAACCCCCGGCGGCGTTGTCCGGCATTCCCGGAACCCTGCCCAATTTGTACGCGCCGCCCGCCGGTTGCCGGTTCCGCCCCCGTTGCCCGATGGCCGAACCCCTGTGCGCCGAGAAGACACCGTCTCTGACGGGCGCCACGCCCGACCATTCGGTCGCCTGCCATGTGGTGGCGAGGGAGACCGCCGATGCTTGACGTCAAGGGACTGAAAGTCCACTTCCCGGTCCGCTCCGGCGGCCGCAAGGGCACCGTTAAGGCGGTAAACGGCGTGTCCTTCTTCCTGGACAAGGGCGATACCCTGGGTATCGTCGGCGAATCCGGTTCGGGCAAATCCACCATCGGCAAGGCGATCCTGCGTCTGGTGCCCGTCACCGATGGGCGCATCGTCCTTGAAGGCGACGACATCGTCAATGCCTCGGCTGCCGTCGAGGCGAAGCTGCGGCGTACGGTCCAGGTGGTTTTTCAGGATCCGCATTCGGCCCTCAATCCGCGCATGACCATTCTGCGCGCGGTCGCCGAACCGCTGATTCTGCACAGCCGCCTGCGCGGTGTCGACCTCCGGGAAAGAGTGGCCGAACTGCTGGAAACGGTCCGGCTGCCGCAACAGTTCCTTTATCGCTATCCCCACGAACTCTCGGGCGGCCAGAAACAGCGGGTATGCATCGCCCGCGCCATTGCGCTCAATCCGGAATTGCTGATCCTGGACGAGCCGACTTCAGCGCTCGACGTCTCGGTCCAGGCGCAGATTCTGGAGTTTCTCAAGTCGCTGCACGCGGAATTCAACCTGACCTACCTGTTCATCTCCCACAATCTGGCGGTCATCCGCGCGATCTGCCGCCGTGTCGCGGTGATGTACCTGGGCCAGATCGTCGAACAGGGGCCTACCGAGGACGTTTTCACCAATCCCCGCCATCCCTATACCCAGGCCCTTCTGAAAGCCGTTCCCGTGCCGGAAGCCGGACAGCCGAGACGGACGGGGGCCTTGCGCGGTGATATTCCGAGCCCGGTCAATCTGCCGCCGGGATGCGCCTTTCATACCCGATGCCCGCTTGCCGTCGCCGGCACGTGCGACCGTGACGAACCGCCCACCCGCCGCCTTGCCGACGGCCGCTACGTGAATTGTCATCTGGTCGAAGCCGAACGCGATTCCTGACGCCCCGCCCCGGTGGGCCGCGGGAAGGCGCGTCGCCCCCCTTCCCGCGTCTACCGTAGCTGTTCGGTCAGCCGACCGATTCCCGGACGGCTCGCGCCGCAGCCGTCACGTCTTCGATCGATCTGAATGTGGCCGTATTGACCAGCAGATCGCGCGCAAGATGGAGGCACCGCCGTTCGCACACCGCACGGCGATCCGGATCTTCGATATGCTCCAAATCGATGTTGTGCGCGAGCCCCAGGATACGCCGGATCATCTTGGCACCGGCAAAGCTCAGAGTATCCCCGAACAACTTCCGCATATAGCGCCGCCGGACCCTTGCGACCAGATCCGCGTCGGTAAACAGAACATCGGGATAGGCATCGCCGGAATGGTGTTCGGACCACAGGCCGACGAACTTGTCGTGGAATCTGTTCCAGACCGTATCCGCCGTTTCGAGAACCCATGCCTGATAGGACTCGCGGGGCGAAACGGTCGTCGCGTGGCCGTCCTGACTGAAATAGTTGATCAGAAGATTGGCCAGCAAGGCTCCGGTATCGAATCCCATGGGGCCGAAGAAGGCGAACTCGGGATCGATGACCCGGGTGTCGGAATCCGTCACCATGATCGATCCGGTGTGGAGATCTCCGTGAATGAGCGCCTGGGTGTCGCTCATGAATCGGACCTTGAGGTCCGAGACGGCGATCTTGAGATCGCCGTCGGCGCGGATCGCGGCCGCCGCGTCATCCAGTTGCGGCGACGTCCACCGATTGTTTTCGGCCAGATAGTAGGGATTGGTGAAGATCAGGTCCTCGGTGATCTTACACAGTTCGTGATTAATGCAGAAGGTCGCGATCCGTTCCTTCTTCGCCCCGGCGGTCATGGCCAGATCGGACGTGAAGAACAACGTTCGCGCCATGAAGGTCGAAATGTGTTCGGCGAAACGGGGATAGGTCGTCGCGGCGATCATGCCTTTCCGCATGATGATATGCGGACGAAGCAGCTCCATCACCAACAAGGCCAGAGTCGGTTCGACGTGGTGGACCTTGGGGACAAGGCCTGGGGCGTGCCTGCCCTGCACGATCAGCGCTTCGCTCTCGATGAAATTGCGGCTGAGCGGAAGCGGCCATGAGTCGCCGACCAGCCGCAGATACGGCAACGCCTGCTTTACGCAGACCGCCCCGGACGGACCTTCGACGACGAAAACCAGATTAAGGTTTCCGTCGCCGACTTCCGCTACGCTCCAGTTATCGGGCTGTCCCCCCAGAACTTCCCGGACGCTGGCTATGTCGCCGAGATACCGGGGAAGGGTTTTTGAATCGAGAGGACGGTATCCCTCGGGTATTTGACTCGGAAGGCTCATGACGCGACCCCCGGAAGATGTGGAAGAAGATTAACCCCGATGTTTCGAATCGTTCGCGTAGTCGTAGATGCGCTGCACCTTGGGGGCCGACCGGCCGCCCGGTTCGTATTCGGCATTCATCCATACGTCGAGCAGGGACTTCGCGGTTTCGGCCCCCATGACCTGCGCGCCGAAGGTCAGGATATTTGCGTTGTTGCTTTTGATCGAACGTTCGACTGAGTAGACGTCGGTGGCAATCGCGGCATAGGCCCCGTTCACTTTGTTGGCGGCGAGGCTGACACCGATACCCGTTCCGCACAACAGAACCCCTCGTTCGAAGGCGCCGGACGCGACCGCTTCGCCAACGCTGAAAGCAACGTTGGCGTAGATCGGATCGTCGCTCCCGAAATCCTCGACCGAATGGCCCTGGCTCTTGAGGTGAGCAATCAGCGTCTCTTTCAGCTCGGACGCGTTGGGATCACATCCGATGGCAATCTTTTTCATGGTTGGTATTCTCCTTGTACGTCAAAAGCCTTGGCGACGCGCATCACGCGCGCCGTGTCATGGAACGTGTTTCACTTGGCGTCAAGATGGCGGAAATCGATTCCCGCCTCCCGAAGCGGAGCCAGGTACTCCGGCGCGATTTCCCCGCAGATCAGGACGCAATCGAACGCTCTCAGATCCGCAATGTAAAGAAGCGCGGTACCGGAGAATTTCGACGCATCGGCCAGAAGGATCTTTTTCTTTGCGATCTTCATCATCGCACGCTTCGCTCGAACCACCTCCTCCTGTTGGGAATGGATACTGGTTCCCTGAATGGTCGCCGTCGACATGATCGCAATGTCGACGCGAAATGATTCAAGCATCTGTTCGCACGCAAGCCCGAAAAAGCCGTTGAACTGACGATTGAACGACCCGCCGAGCGCTATGAGATTGACGTTGTCGTTGTCCCTCAGACGTTCGATCGACGCGTAGGAGTTCGTCAAAACCGTGAGGGGCTCGAGTCCCTTGATGAACTCCAGCACATGAAACGTCGTCGAACTGTCGTCCAGGACGATGGCGTCGCCCGGCGACATGTATTCCGCGGCGGCGCGCGCCAACACCAGTTTTTCGGGGATTGCCTGCGCCATCCGGAACTGAAAACTGCTTTCGAAGATCAGGGATTTCTCCGCGGTGACGCCGCCATGAATTCGGCGCACGAGACCGCGATTTTGCAGCCGATTGAGATGACGATGAATCGTCATCTTGCTGACGCGAAAAGCATCCGCCAGTTGGTCGACCTGGATCGTCCTGTTCTCGACGATCATCTCCAGAATTTCTGAACTGCGCTTCTCGCTCTTCGACCGCATTCATTTCCTCGCTGCGTCATCGTCGACTCTACGCGGCGAACCCCCTGCAAACAATTCACTAAAAAAACCTAAAGGGCTATTCACGGTCGATTTCCTCCCCTGATAGCCTTTTTGCAAAAATCACACGAAATAGGAAACATCACATCTTTTTCTCACAAACCTTTTGTTGCTTTTCGCATTCCAAAGTCACATCTTCAATAATAAAAAAATGGCTTAATTGACCGGATTTTTACATAATTTTAGACAGGAAACGGCGGACGAATGATTCAAAAGATGAAACCAGCCATCTCAACTCATCGACCAATATGAACGAAAAAAACGTTAAAAACCACAAATAATGTTGCACCACGTCACCCGCTTTGCGATAGTCTGTATTGTCAGCGGGTTCCGGCACGCTCCGACACCGACAAGAACGCAGACTTCGGCATCGCGCTCGGAAACACGTTCGGCCACGGCGACAACGGTGGGAGGAGATGGAATTGTCCACGCGATACCGATCTCTCAGCGGCTTTCGGACCGGAATTCAAAGCAACCGGTCGCTCACGCATTTTCCCCCGCGACCAATCGCTCCATAACCGGATACCGTTCAGGCCGCACGGCGCCATGCAGTTCCAGCCTGGACAACAGCATCGCCGGATCCTGAATTTTGCAGCTGGGGCGAAAAGCGAATGGAACCGCCCTGATACTTTTAAAATTGATTAGTAATAGCGTTTTTATGACAAATAAATATGGTCATATTACCAGTGTATCGAGGAGGTAAAGTAAACCAAACGTCAACATAATATCCAGGAGGAAACAATGAACGATTTCGAACGCGAACAGAAAGTAAAAAACAAGCTGGCTCAACGGTGCGAGTACGACAGCGTTCAACGCGAGGCGAAAGAACTTGTCGACACGAAAGGTTTGAAAGGCTTTGCCGACATTGCTGCCAGCCGCCTTGACAGACGTTCATTCATGGGAACGATGACCGGGGCCGCCGCGACGCTCGGCGTGATGAGCATGATGGGGTCGGACGCCCACGCGGCGGAAGAGAACCTCCCCCCCCTTCGCTACAAGGCCGTCCATTGCTCGCTTGGCATGTCAATCCTCTGGGTGCAGGTCGGTGCCAAGACTCTTGAGAACCTCGGCCGGATCCTGGGCATCGATTACAAGATTCTCGACGGAAAGCTCAACGTCGACAATCAGCGCCGGCAACTCGAAGGCGTCGCCAGCCAGGCCAAGGAATACGACTTCGTCTCCATTCAGCCGAATGCGATCGGCGCGTTCACCGAACCCTGCAAGCAGATCATCGCCGCCGGCGTTCCGCTGGTCGATATCGACACGCAGTTGACCGAAAAATTGGACGACCTCGATATCCTGTGCTTCACCGAGCCCGACAATGAATACATGGGCGCAGCCGTCACGGAGCAGATTTGCGCGGCAATGGGCTATGAAGGCGGCATCGTCGAAACCCAGGGCATGCTGACCCATACCGGTGCGCAGGGCCGTCACCGCGGCTTCATGAAGACGGTGGCAAAATACCCGAAAATCAAGGTCCTCGACCAAACGCCCGCGAACTGGGACAACAACCGCGTGCGCGAGATCTGGGACAATCTGCTGGTCAAGTACGGCGACCAGATCAAAGGCGGCGTGTTCCACAACGACGACATGGCGCTGTCCGCGCAGGCCGCATGCAAATCGAACGGCCATGAAGCGGGCGCAACGGGCATCTTCCTCGCTGGCGTGGACTCGACGAAGCCGGCGCTGAAGGAATTCCAGAAGGGGCGCCTGTACGCGACGGTAACGAACCCGCCCTCCCGCGACCATGGCTATGGTCTCTGGGCTGCGTACTACCACATCGTGCGCGGTGAAAAGGCGAGCTCGGTTCCCAAATACATCAGCTGCGACGGGCCGCTGTACTCCCGTTCCGATCCCCTGATCGACGAAAAGGTCAAGAGCGGTTTCTGGCTTTCGGATCACTATCTCATCTGACCGATCGTCCGATCTCGACGGAGATCCGGGTGTCGGCCGCCCTCGGTCCGAAATGGGTCGGGGGCGGCTCGCCCGGGCCTTCTGAGAACCGCCAAAACCAGCTGTTCAGTTCATGATCCGGGGAAGAGAGCGATGAATGCTGTCGGCAACGACATCGTCCTCGAAATGAAGGGTATCTCCAAGCACTTCGGCGGCGTCGTGGCGCTGGAGAACGTCGATTTCGATCTTCGCCGCGGCGAGGTCCAGGGGCTCGTCGGCGTCAACGGCGCCGGAAAAAGCACCCTCATGAAGATCCTGGCGGGGGCGCATGCCGACTACGCTGGCGAGGTCCGCGTCAACGGCGAACCAGCGCATTTCCAGAATCCTAGGATCGCCTTGGACCACGGCGTCGGCCTCGTGTACCAGGAACTGAGCGTCATCGACTGTCTGAGCGTCGCCGAAAACATCGTGCTCGAAGACTACCCGATGAAGTCCGGCGGGATCATCGACTGGGATGCCGCGAACAAGGAAGCCCGCGATCATCTGGCGCAGTTCGGCTTTGGCGACATCCGGGTTTCCCGGGAATTGGGGTCCTACGACTTCGCGCTCAAGCAGATCGTGGAAATCATCAAGGTCCTGCGAACCGGCGCGAAAATCATCATCCTCGACGAACCGACCTCCGGCGTCTCGCGCGAGGAGATCGACAAACTGTTCGCGATGATCCGACGGCTGAAGGCCCTGGGCACGTCGATCATTTTCATTTCCCATCACCTGGACGACGTGCTGGAAATTTCAGACCGCATCACCATTCTCCGGGACGGCAAACTGGTCGACGTCGTCGACGCCGAAGGCTGCACCAAACGGATCCTGGTCGAGAAAATGCTGGGAAAGAGAGGCGCAGGACTCGCGAAACAGAGCAGTGATTTCAGCATCGACCTTCCATCGCGAGAAGATCTCGATCGTCTTCCCGAATGTCTGGAAGTGGACCGGCTATCGGTATCGGGTGCCTTCAAGGACGTCAGCTTCAAGGTCCGGTATGGCGAAATTCTCGGACTTCACGGATTGGTCGGATCCGGCTATGCGGATGTTGGGCGATGCCTGTTCGGTCTCTATCCCAAGCATACCGGGAAAGTCGTTCTCGAAGGAGAAGCAATAAAGGCGAAGACGCCGCATCGGTCCAAAAACCACGGCATTGCTTTTCTGTCCGACGATCGATCCAAGACGTTGGTCTATTCCCAAACCATCTACTGCAACACGACCCTGACCGTGCTCAAGGACCTGTTCAAGAAGTACATCTTTGGATTTGTCCTGAGGAAGAACGTCGAGATCGAAATCACCCAGCGCCACATGGCCGATCTGATGGTCAAGGCGGATTCCCCTGAAACCATCGTCGGCGCCCTGAGCGGCGGAAACATCCAGAAGGTCTGCCTCAGCAAATGGCTCACCTTCTTGCCGAAGCTCATGATTTTGACCGAACCGACGAAAGGCATCGATGTGCAGGCCAAGGCGGAATTGGCCCAATACATCAAGAAACTCAAAGAAAAAGGAAATGTGGCGGTGATCGTCATTTCGATGGAACCCGAGACGATCATGGATATGTGCGACAGGGTCCTCGTTTTTTCGAAGGGCAAGGTCGTTAAGGAATTCTGCGGTTGCGCCATCAGCGAACCCATACTTTTGGAGGCCAGTTAAATGAACGACCTCGGAGCCGGTCAATCCAGCGGGAACGGACAACAGGCCGTCGGCAACGCATTCACGACCCGATCGATCGCCGCATGGGCACAGCAGAATATACGGCTGATCGCGCCGCTGCTGACTCTCGTCTGTCTGGTCGTGTTCTTCTCGGTCGTCACGGGGAAATTCGCCACGTGGATCAATCTCGTCAACATCATGCGATCGTCGTCGGTTCTCCTGATCGCCGGTTGCGGCATGACGCTGGTCCTTCTGATCGGCGAGATTGACCTGTCCTTCGCCAACCTGATGACGTTTCTTTCCGTCGTGATGGCATATCTGTTCATCGAGGTCGGCGTCGAAACCTATTACGTTATCCCCCTGGTCCTGCTGACCGGTTTGGCGATGGGGGTGATGAATGGCGCCTGCATTGCCTATATCGGCATTCCATCCTTCGCGGTGACACTGGCGTCGATGACCATATTCACCGGCGCGAACGAATACATCACCGAAGGCCGGCCGTACTTCGAGGTGCCGGATATCCTTTACTACCTCGGCAACGAGCAGCTTCTCGGGATCCCCTGGCTCGTGTACATCGCCGTTGCCGTAACCCTGGTTTTCACCTTCGTCCTCAAATTCACCCGTTTCGGCCGGCAGGTCTACATGGTCGGCGGCAACGCCGAATCCGCCCGTCTTTCGGGCGTCAACGTCAAGAACGTGCGCCTGATCGTATTCGCGATCATGGGCGTCACGATCGCGGTGGCGGCGATGCTGGGAACGGGTCGACTGGGATCCACCCAAACCGGACAGTTCGAATCGCTCCTGATCGGCGGCATCGCCTCCGTGGTGATCGGAGGAACGTCGCTGTTCGGCGGCGTCGGCGGGATCGGACATACGGTTGTCGGAGTCCTGATCTGGTTCGTTCTGCGGAACGGCCTCGACATGATGGATATCAGCATCTACCTGAAGACGCTCCTGATCGGGGTCATCCTGCTCATGGCCTTGATCTTCAACATGCTTCTGCAGAAGCAGAACGCCCGACGATAGCGGGGAGGAAACGAGATGAAAAACCAGATGACGCTTGGCGTCGTTGTCGGAAACCGGAACTTCTTTCCCGCTCACCTGATCGAATCGGGTCGCAAAAGCATTCTCGACATCCTGAAGGCCGAAGGGATCGAGGCTGTTGTCCTGTCGCCGGAAGAAAGCGAGAACGGCGGCGTTTCGAACCTCGACGAGGCGAAAAAGTGCGCCGCTCTGTTCAAGAGCCGTGCCGCCGACCTGGACGGCATTCTGGTGACGCTCCCCAATTTCGGCGACGAGCGGAGCGTCGCCAACGCGATCCGTATGAGCGGCTTGAAAATTCCGGTCCTGGTGCATGCCTTTCCCGACGATCCTGCGAAAATGAGCGCCAGCGACCGCCGTGACGGCTTCTGTGGCAAACTGTCCGTTTGCAACAACCTGAAACAGCGCAACATTCCTTTTTCGTTGACCTCGCAGCATACGATGGCGGTCGAAAGCGACTCGTTCAGAAGCGACCTGCGCCGGTTCGCGACGGTCTGCCGCGTCGTGAAAGGCCTTTCGACATTGCGTGTCGGCGCCATCGGCGCCCGTCCGGCGGCATTCGATACGGTGCGCTACAGCGAAAAGATCCTGGAACTGCAAGGGATTTCCGTCGAGACCTGCGATCTGTCGGAGATTTTCGGGCTCACCGAACGCCTATCGGAAAACGAACCGGCGCTTGCCGCCAAACACCAGGAACTGAAGGCCTACTGCAACACGGCGGCCACCCCGGCTGCGGCTCTAGACCGCATGGCCCGGCTGGCGGTGGTCATCGACCGTTGGATGACCGAAAACGACCTGCAGATCAGCGCTTTGCAGTGCTGGACCTCGATGGAAGAAAACTACGGCATCACGCCTTGCACGGTGATGAGCATGATGAGCGACCGGCTGATGTCGAGCGCCTGCGAAGTCGACGTCATGGGCGCCATCGCCATGTACGCCTTGGGTCTGGCTTCCGGGGCTCCGGGCATGCTTTTGGACTGGAACAACAATTACGGCGACGATCCGGACAAGGCGGTGCTCTTCCACTGCAGCAACCTGCCCTGCCAGGCGTTCTCGGAGAAGCCGTCGATCACCTATTCGGATATCTTCGCCGACAGCGTCGGCCAGGAAAACGCCTACGGAACGCTGTGCGGGCGGATTAAACCCGTGCCGTTCAGTTTCCTTCGTCTTTCCACCGACGATCGAAACGGCGCCATTGGCGGTTACGTCGGAGAGGGCCGGTTCACCGAGGACGCCCTGTCGACCTTCGGGGGATACGGCGTCGCGCACATACCGCGGTTGCAGGGCCTGCTCGAACTCATCTGCCGGAACGGCTTCGAACACCACGTCGCCGTTTCCGAGGGAGAAACGGCCGACATTCTGCATCATGCCATGACCACCTATCTGGGGTGGCCGATCATGAGGCACGAATAGAAAACCTCAAGGCGCCGACACAAGGCGCGTGATTGTACGGTCCAGAACACGGCAACCGGGAAAATCACGGTCAACCGGGCCGGACGAAACGACACTTTTCATTTCGGGTCTTAAAGGAGAGAACCATGACCATTGGGAAGCGACCGTTCGGGAGAACGGGACACATGAGTACCGAGGTCATCTTCGGCGGCGCGTCGCTGTGGACCGCCAGCCGGGACGAAGCCAACCGGACGCTCGACCTGCTGTTGGAATACGGCATCAATCATATCGACGCGGCGCCGCAATACGGTGATGCGGAAATCCGGATCGGTCCGTGGATGGACCGACACCGGAAGGATTTCTTCCTGGCGACCAAAACCATGGAGCGCGGTTACGAAGCCGCGAAGGCGAGCATCCATAGATCCCTGGACCGGCTTCATACCGATCAGCTGGATCTTATTCAGCTCCACGCCCTTATCGATCTCGACGAATGGGAAAAGGCGTTGGGTCCCGGCGGCGCGCTGGAAGCGGCCATTGAGGCCCGGGACGAGGGACTGGTCCGATTCATCGGCGTCACCGGCCATAACTGGAACGTCGCATCGATGCATCGCAGAAGTCTGGAGCGGTTCGATTTCGACAGCATCCTGCTGCCCTGGAACTGGCATTGCGCCAACCACCCGGTCTATTCGAAGAGCTTCGAGGCCGTCGTCAAGATGTGCGAAGAGCGCGACGTGGCCGTCCAGACCATCAAGGCCCTCGCCCGCGGCCCCTGGCCGTCGAAGATGGCCCGTCGCCGCATCACCTGGTACGAACCCCTGGAAGGCGAGGACGACGTGCGCACGGCGGTTGACTGGGTGCTCGGCCGGCCGAAGATCCATATGATCACCACCGGCGATCTCGGCCTGCTACCGACGATATTCCGGGTCGCGGATACACGGGGCAACATGCCCAGCGACGAAGAAATGCGGGCATTCGACGAAAAGGTGGGATTGGCCTCCATCTTCGGGCTTTAGCGTATTCCGCTCATCGAGAGTACGATGAACGCCTCCGACGAAATATGTTGGGGGCGTTTTTCGGTTCCCGTAATGGGCGCGAGCTCTGGCTGTGCTTCGCCAACTCTTTGATCGTCGTTACAATGCTGGGAAGCCCCCTTCTATCTATTCGGGTTCGGTGAGATTTGTCCCGGCCTATATTCGGCGCTTGTCTCGGCACGAAAAGTTCATCAGATAGAGTTCATGCGGCACCCGCCGCCGAGTACTTTCTGATAGGCGAACGCGGACGATGAGCTATCACGTCGAAGACCTTCTGCGCCGGATGAGCCTTGCCGAGAAGATCGGGCAGCTCAACCATCCCAACGCCCACGGCGGCGACAGCACCGGCGCCGGGGCGGCCGTCGACGACATCGAGAGCCGCATCCGGCGCGGCGCGGTCGGCTGCCTGGCTGCGGGCGGCGAGTTGTCCCGGCTCGCCGAATGGCAACGGATCGCGGTCGAGGAATCGCCCAACGGGATCCCGCTGATGTTCACGATGGACGTCATCCACGGCCACCGCACGATCTTCCCCCTCCCCCTCGGCCTCGCCTGTGCCTGGGATCCGGATCTGGTGCGCCGCACCGCCCGCGTCGCCGCCGCCGAGGCCGCCGCGTCGGGCGTGGCCCTGGCCTGGGCGCCGATGCTCGACGTATCGCGCGACGCCCGCTGGGGCCGCTGCGCCGAAAGCCCGGGCGAAGATCCGTTCCTGGGCGCCGCATTCGCCCGCGCGATGATCGAGGGCTACCAGGGCGAAGACCTGTCGCGGCCGGATAGCGTGATGGCGACAGCCAAGCACTTCGCGGGCTACGGCCTGGCCGAGGGCGGGCGCGACTACAACGCCATCGATGCCAGCCCCTATCGCCTGCACAACGCGGTGCTGCCGCCGTTCAAGGCGGCGGTCGAGGCCGGTGTCGGCGCGGTCATGGTCGGATTCCACGACCTGTGCGGTATTCCCTGCACCGCGCACCGCGAACTGTTGCGCGACCTGCTGCGCGGGCGATGGGGATTCGACGGCCTGATCGTATCCGACTACACGGCGGTGTTGGAACTGGTCCACCACGGCGTCGCCGCCGACGCCAAGGAGGCGGCCTTTCTGGCCTTCTCCGCCGGCGTCGACATCGATCTGGTGAGCGGGCTCTATGTCTGCCACCTGCCGATACTGGTCGCCGAGGGCCATGTCGAAGAATCCGACATCGATGCCGCCTGCCGTCGCGTCCTGCGGGCCAAGCAAAAACTGGGCCTGTTCGCCCAGCCCTATCGCGGGTTCGACGAGGACCGGCGCCAAGTGGTGGTTCGAACGCCGGAACACCGACAACTCGCCCGCGAGGCCGCCGCGAAATCCTGCGTGCTGCTAAAGAACGACGGCGCTTTGCCCTTGGCGAAGGGCGACACCATCGCCCTGGTCGGACCGCTCGCCGACAGCCGCGCCAACATGCAGGGTACCTGGGCGGTCGCCGCCGATCCGAGCGAGAGCGTCACCGTTCTGGAAGGTCTGCGCGCCGCCATCGGCAACACGGGCCGGGTATCTCATGCCAAGGGCGCCAATATCGTCGACGATCCGAATATCGCGGCGCGTCTCAACGTTTTCGACGCCACAGCCGCCATCGACGGACGCGCGCCCGACGAGATGATCGCCGAAGCCGTCGCACTCGCCCAACAGGCCGATATCGTGGTCGCCTGCGTCGGCGAGGCCAAGGAGCATTCCGGCGAGTCATCGACCCGCACAGACCTCGGCCTGCCCGGCGGCCAGCGGCGGCTTCTCCGGGCGCTCAACGAAACCGGCAAGCCTCTGGTTCTGGTCACCTTCAGCGGCCGCCCCCTGGCGCTGGAATGGGAGGACCGCGACGCCGCCGCGATCCTGCACGCATGGTTCCCCGGCAGCGAAGCCGGCCACGCCGTCGCCGACCTGCTGTTCGGCGACGTCGATCCGTCGGGCAAGCTGGTCATGGGTTTCCCGCGCGATTCCGGGCAGTGTCCGGTCTTCTATGCCGAAGCCCGGACCGGAAGGCCGATCGGCAAGATCGGCGTCGACGTCGCCGGGGATACGGAAGTCGATCATGCGGGGCGGCGCGTCTTTCGCAAGTTTACCACCGCCTGCCGCATCGACGGCCCGCACACTCCGCTCTATCCGTTCGGGCACGGATTGGGTTACGGGACGGTCGAATACGGCGCGATCGAAATCGACAAGCCGGTTTTGACGGGCGACGACGACACGCTTACGGCATCGGTGACGATCCGCAACGCCGGAACCGTCGCGGCCGAAGAGATCGTCCAACTCTATATCGGCGATCCGGTGGCCAGCCGCTCGCGCCCGCTGCGCGAACTGAAAGGCTTCCGGAAGGTTCCGTTGCAGCCGGGCGCGCAACGCCGCGTGGCGTTCACGATCACCACCGCCGATCTGCGCTTCTTCCGCGCCGACCGCCTGAGCGAGGCCGACGCGGTGTGGGAACCGGGAACCTTCGTCATCGAGATCGGCCCCGACTCGCAAACGCTTTCCGCCGCCGCCGTGGAATGGCGGGCCGGGCCGTGACGGCGCTGTCCGACGACGCCCTGCTCGACCGCGTGCAGCGCCGGACCCTGGCCTATTTTCGGGACTTCGCGCATCCGGCCAGCGCCATGGCGCGCGAGCGCAGCAATCCGTCGCCCGGCTACGACTTCCGCGACACCGTGACCACCGGCGGCACCGGGTTCGGCGTGATGGCGCTGCTGGCCGGGGCGGAACGCGGCTTCCTGCCGCGCGCCGAGGTCTTGGAGCGCGTCGGCACCATCGCCGCCTTCCTGCACCGCGCCGAGTCCTGGCACGGCGTTTTTCCGCATTTCCTGCACGGCGAAACCGGCGCGACCGTCCCGTTTTCCCCAATGGACGATGGCGGCGATCTGGTCGAAACGTCGTTCCTGATGATGGGCCTGCTGTGCGCGCGCCGGTATTTCAGCGATGGCGATCCGGCGGAAACGCGCTTGCGCGGAGCAATCGACGACCTGTGGCGCGCCGTCGAATGGGACTGGCACGCCCAGCGCGGCGATGCCCTGCACTGGCATTGGAGCCCGCGCCACGGCTGGGCGATGAACCACCGCATCACCGGCTGGAACGAGTGTCTGGTCACTTACGTGCTGGCGGCGGCCTCGCCCACCCATCCCGTGTCGCCCGACGCCTACCACCAGGGCTGGACCGACAGCCCGGTGTTCCATAACGGCCGGGCGTATCACGGCATCGACCTGCCGCTCGGCCCCGCGTACGGCGGACCGCTGTTCTTCTCCCACTATTCGTTCCTCGGCCTCGATCCGCGCGGCCTGCGCGACCGCTACGCCGACTATTGGGCGCAGAACCAAGCCCACACCCGGATCAACCGGGCGCACTGCATCGCCAACCCGCACGGCCACGCCGGGTATGGCCCGAACTGCTGGGGGCTGACCGCCTGCGACGGCGATACCGGCTACGACGCCTTCAGCCCGGAAAACGACCGCGGCGTCATCGCCCCCACCGCCGCCCTTTCCGCCCTGCCCTACACGCCGGCGGAATCAATGGCGGCGCTACGCCACTTCCACGACGACCTCGGGAGCCGAATCTGGGGCGATTACGGTTTCGCCGACGCGTTCAACCTGAGCAATGGCTGGGTCGCCCCCGGCAACCTCGCCATCGACCAGGGCCCGATCGTGGTGATGATCGAGAATCACCGCTCCGGATTTCCGTGGAAATTGTTCATGGGATGCTCGGAGGTACGCGAGGGATTGACGCGGTTGGGATTCGGGGCCTGAGAAGAGATGATCCATCCTTGTCGATAAAGCGAACCAACCACGCCTGCCGCGTAGTCAACCACCGCCATGTTCAGGTTGACGGGCGAGTTGGGCCTCGTTTCGGTCATGTCGACATGTGAACGCAGGAAGTCACTCCGGACTCAACCCGCGGCTCGGACAAAGCTCATCGTTATGAAATCAAGTCAAATGGACCCTTTGCATGCATTCGCCCGCAAAAACCGCCCCGCGCCAACAAACGCCGCGTGGCTCCAGGTCAGGTCGCGGGCGGAAGCAGTGGTGCCGGTGGCGCGGTCGACCTGTTCCGGCAAGGTTCCGTCGGCGGGCGTCAGGGCGCGGACGGTGGCCATGAAGGCGTCACCACGCCGGGCCAGGACCATGCGGTCCTCGCCGGGACAAAGGGCACGGCGGTAGCACAGGGCGGCGGCGGCCAGCGTGGTCGGGAACCAGGCGCCACCACCGAAATATCGGTCGGCTTTCGAGCGGCCCAAGGCCGGGGCGGTTCCGGGCGGGCGGGCGCGGTTGATGGGAAATTCGCGTTCGAACAGGGATTCGAGTGCCGCCTGGGTTGCCTGCATATGGGGGTCCAACACACTGTGCGGACCGTCCGGCAGGTCGGCATCCAACACGGCCAGCAGGGTCGCGGCATCGACGGCATCGTCGGCGGTGTCCGCTTCCATATCACGGATGGCTCGGCAAACGCCGAGCCTTTCCGACCAATGGCGATCGAGGCCATGGCATAGACGGCGTTCCGCAGCCCGCCATTCGTCCGACCCTGCCGCCGTCCCGGCCCACGCGCGGCCATGAAACAACGCGCCCCGCTGCACCAGCGCGGTGTAATGGTGGTGGGCGTTCTGCCCGGCTTCTTCCCACGGGCCGATGCAGCGGCGGTCGGCATGGCGGACGGTGAAGTCGAGATCGCGGCAAAGCAGGCGTTCCAGTTCCGCCGTCCCTGGGCCGCCCGCCGCCAGGTAGCGCAGGCAGGCCAGGGCACGGAGCGCCGGGCCGTCGTATTGCGGCCGCGACCAGCGCAGGAAGTCCGGCGTGCCGTCCGCATTGAATCGCGGCTCGCCCAGCAGGCGGTCATCGGATAGGGCGCGGAAATCGCGGTCCGGGCGCAGGAAGCGGCTAAATCCGCGCCGAGCCGTCCGTCGGCACGGGTTTTCCGCCGGGACGTTCGCACCGGTGGGATCGGTAATGACGAGACTGAAGCGCACGAAGTCGTCGAAATGGCCCCGCCAACGAGTGCGTTCGTCCGAGTCGGCGGCGTCCGCCATCAAATCGGCGACCGTGCGCATGACGATCGCGGAATCACGGACCCAATGGAAAAAATAATCCGGTTCGGGATCCCAGTCGGCAACGGCCAGCGACGCCAGGACCGAGCCCCGTGCCGGCACCGCTACGTGCCCGAAAGCGTCGCGACGGCGCACGAGATGCGTCGCCGATATCGCGCGCACCATGGCCGTGGCACTGGATTGCGCCTGTTTTGCGATCCAGGCCGAAAGGTCGGTGTCGTTTGTCATCGTCAA
The DNA here is from genome assembly GCA_963675465.2 of Rhodospirillales bacterium. Lineage (GTDB taxonomy): Bacteria > Pseudomonadota > Alphaproteobacteria > Rhodospirillales > Shumkoniaceae > JAHDSF01. The sequence continues at coordinate 33,043 of CAXXVY010000013.1, read as the reverse complement.
GAGATATCGCATCCCCCGGCCCCTTTCGCCAGAGCCGCTTTCGAGCGTAGACGGGAATGAGTCGCAAAATGTAATTAACGATATTTTAGATGTTACGACGCCTAATCGAATCAGGCTTGTTTAATCGGGAAGGTTGTCGTTTTCGAGAGGCAGCGGCGACCATTGGGGCAAACCGGCAACCGATTCATGCAGCGCGCCCACAACCGACGCGTCACCCGGCCCGTTCGGGAATCGTCGGCTCGGATCGCACGGCAAGATGTGGCGGACCGGTCGTACGTTTAAAGACGGAGGGCCGACGGTGCGTGGATGCGGAATTGGGAAGCATTGGCTTTCGTCCCGCATGACCCGCAAGGCCAGCCGGAACGCCACGACGGAATCGCCAAACCAAGACACGTTTCAATCCGAGGCCTTCGAGCCCCGCAACTCCAGCGCGGGTTCGCAGGTCTGGGCCCTGGTGCGGACGTTATGGCGTTCGCACTACCGGATCCGGGTCGGGTTGCTGGTTGCCGGGATCGTCCTGGTCCTGGCCGGAAACATGGCCGGACAGATCCGGCTCAATGCGTGGCACGGCACGTTCTTCGACTCGCTGGAAGAAAAGAACCTCGCCGTTTTCGGCCAGCAACTGTTAATGTTTCTCGGCATCGTCGGGGTGTTGCTCGGGCTCGTGGTCGGGCAGACATGGATGCAGGAAATGCTGAAGGTCCGGTTGCGCGAATGGCTGACCCATCACCTGCTCGACGAATGGCTGGTGGCTGGCCGGGCCTATCGCCTTGGCCTTGCCGGCCAGATCGGCGTCAATCCCGATCAGCGAATCGAGGAAGACACCCGCAAACTGACCGAACTTTCGGCGAGTCTGGGGATCGGGTTGCTTCAAGCCGTCATGCTGCTGGTCAGTTTCATCAGCATTCTCTGGGCGTTGTCCTCCGACGTCGTCTTCGTGCTCGACAGCGGCCGTTTCACGATTCCGGGCTACATGGTCTGGTGCGCCGTGCTTTATGCCCTCGTCGGCTCGCTGCTGACGTGGCGGGTCGGCCGGCCGCTGATCGGCCTGAACGCGAAGCGCTATGCCCGCGAAGCCGAACTCCGCTTCGCCTTGGTGCGGGTCAGCGAAAGCGCCGAAAGCATCGCCCTGGTCGGCGGAGAGCAGGACGAACGCCGACAGCTCGAAGGCAACGCCGCGAATGTCGTAACCGCCATGCGGCGGCTGTCCGGGGCCCTGTCGCGACTGACCTGGATCACCTCCGGTTATGGCTGGATCGCCATCGTCGTGCCGATCGTCGTCGCCTCGCCCGGCTACTTCAGCGGCGGTTTGACGCTGGGCGGCATGATGATGGTCGTCGGCGCGTTCAACCAGGTCCAGGCGTCTTTGCGCTGGTTCGTCGACCAGTACCCGTCGATCGCCGATTGGCGCGCCACCCTGCAACGCGTGAGCGCCTTCAGGGCCGCCGTGGCCAACCTCGACGAGATCGACCGAACGGTGGCAAAAATTGAATGCGTCCGCCATCCCGAAGGCAAGCTCGCCTTCGACGGCGTGCAGGTCAGGCTGTCCGACGGCCGGGTTGTCATTGCCGAAGCCACGGCGGAAATCGAACCCGGCGACCGGGTCCTGATCATGGGAGAATCCGGCGCCGGGAAAAGCACCCTGTTCCGTGCCGTGGCCGGGTTGTGGCTGTGGGGCGAAGGCACGATCCGCCATCCCGATCCCGACACCATGATGTTCATGCCGCAACGGCCGTATTTGCCGTTGGGGACCCTGCGGGCGGCGATCACCTATCCCGACCGACCCGACGCCTTTGACACCCAGGTCGTGGAAAAGGCCGTCCGGCGCGTCGGGCTCGGCGATTTCGTGCCGACGCTCGACGACGAAACCCGCGTGGACAAAAGCCTTTCACTCGGCCAGCAGCAGTTGATCGGCTTCGCCCGCCTGCTGCTGCACAAACCGGCATGGGTCTTCCTCGACGAGGCCACCTCGGCGCTCGACGAAGTCAGCCAGCGCCGGGTGATGTCGATCTTCGACCAGGAACTGAATGGCGCCACGGTTCTAAGCATCGGCCACCGTCCCGGGCTGGAGACTTTTCATTCCCGGACCCTGCACCTGATCCGCACCCCCGAAGGCGCGCGCCTGCACCGGGCGCGCCCCGGACCGGCGACCCGCCCGGCCATCGGCCACCAAGGAAAAGTCGCCCCGGCAATCGAACCCGTGGGGTTATGGAAAGCGGCGGCCAAAACGGCACTGAGGTGAGTAGTGACACGGACAATAAGGTTGCGACGATCGGCGACATCACCGCTTCCGAATGTGGGCTGTCGGGCATCAAGGCAGAAAATCGCCCGCCAACGCTTCGATCTGACAGGCTTGGAGCGCGTTGCGGGGATCTGAAGTCGCCTGAATTATGCCCGACACCGCCCCGAAAGCGGACACAGAGAAACGCCGCCCACGAGCGAGGGGCGGCGTTTTCGACAAACTCCACATCGCGAAGTTCAAATTCCAAGAGGCGTCGCGGTCGCTCCAGGAACGTCATGTCGACCGCCCACGGGGCCGCCTGGGTGCGGTTGCGGACGCCCGAACGGGTTCGTTACAGCTTATTGATCCGTTCGAGCATTCCGGGGATCCAAGTTTTCGACAACTCGGATCCGAGATACATTTTTTGCGCGTAAGCGCGGAATTGGTCGACGTCGGGCGTGTACACGTCCAGGCCCTTTTTCTTGAAATAGTCCACCAGTTCCGATTCCTCGGCAAGGTGCTGATCCGTGCTCCAGGCGATCGCCTTGTCTGCTTCGGTCTGCAGCATGTTCTGTTGCGCTGCCGTCGACGAATCCCAGACCTTCTTGGCGATGGATAGGAAAGTAATCGCCACCCAGTGCCCGGTCAGAACGATTTGCGACGAAACCTCGTCGAACTTCATATCGCGGTCGGTCGGAAGCGGATTGTCTTGGCCGTCAATGGCACCGGTTTGAAGCCCCGTGTAGACTTCGGTAAATGCCATCGGCGTCGGATTCGCCCCCAGCGCCTTTCCGAGCATCTGCCAGACTTCGCCGCCCGGCATGCGCAGCTTGATGCCATTCATATCGGCGGGCGTGTTGATTTTTTGTTTGGTGCGAAGAGCAACCTGCCGGGTCCCGTAGTAGACCGGGGCAAGGACCTTGATCCCCAGGCGTTCCTCGACCATGGCGTAGAGTTCCTTGCCGACATCGCTCGCGAACACGCGCAGCGCGTGGTCGGGATTCCGGAAGACATAAGCCGCGGTTATGATCGACCATTCGGGGACCTGCTTGGCGATATCGTGCGGTGCAAGCATCGACATCTCCAGGTTACCGCGTTGCATGGCGACGACTTCGGTACCCTGCTTGAACAGCGTTGCGTTATAGTACGGCTGGAAATCGAAATCGCTTTTAATTCCCTCGCCGAAGCGCTGCATGGCCCGAGCGCGAATATCGGTTTCGGAACTCGTAAACGAAAACCGCAACTTGGTTCTGTCTGCGGCGAGAAGAGATGGCGGGACTACGGATGTCAACGCGAACGCCGTACTTCCAACCAGAACCGCACGACGATTCATCTTCATTTCAAACGCCCTCCCGACACGATTTGTGTTTATCCCTGTTTCGTAATGCACGGCCGATTCAATGACAGGGGCCTTGATCGAGTGCTCTTGAATAGGTGCGATTCACATCCTTGAATCGATCAATTCGAGAGAAAACAACCCACGCATAACGATTTGTCCTATTTTTGTTAATGTTATCAAGCATACTTGATTTTGTCGATATTCTTATGTAGCGTTGATCGCTAAACATTGGCGGAGGTTCACAAGCAAAAACGAACGGTTCGGCAACGTCGTGCCGTCGTGGTTCAGGGTCTCTCCCCTATTTTCGTACAAAGGCGCATACGCCGTAACCGGATGCGCCAAAGAGAAGTGACGTTCATGCGTTCGTTTTCGGACTGCCCATGGTCCACGGCAACAGGTTTTGAAGCCGTCCATTGGTCATTCCCGCCAAGAGCCGAAATTCGCGTCGTGACAACCGTTCGGAAACGCCCATGATATCCATCGAATGCGCCGTCAAATCACTCGATCTCTTGGGAGAGACACCGCTGTGGTGCGACCGCACGCAGTCGTTGTTCTGGCTCGACATCGATAATCCGACGCTTCAGCACTTCGATCCGCACAGCGGAGCACACGAAACATTCCCGATGGCGGGGCGTTTCCTCGGATGTCTCTCGCTTCGATCCGCGGGCGGTGTCCTTCTGGCCATCGACGGCGATCTGTACACCTACGTACCCGGCGGCGGCGATCCCGCGCTTTTCAGTGCGATAGAGCCTCCCGAGCTCGACGCCCGGCTCAACGACGGTCGTGCCGATGCGCGTGGCCGATTCTGGGTCGGCTCCATGGACAACCAGTTGTCCAGGCCCGTCGGTTCGTTCTATCGCGTCGACCCGGACGGCACGGTGACACGCCTGTTCGGCGACATCATCGTTTCAAATTCGGTCGCCTTCTCGCCGGATCAAAAGACTCTCTATTTCTCCGACACCAGGCGTTTCGTCCTTTGGGCATTCGATGTTGACATGGCCGACGGCATCCTGACGAACCGGCGCATTTTCGTCGACTACACGAACACCCGCGAACGCCCGGACGGCGCGTGTGTCGATACGGACGGCGGCATCTGGAACGCGATCTTCGGTGGCGGACGAGTCGTGCGCTACACGCCGGACGGGCGCATCGACCGGACCATCAAGGTCCCCGTCACGAACCCGACCTGCCCTTGTTTCGGCGGCGCAGACCTGAAGACGCTCTATGTGACCACGGCGCGCAAGTTCCTGACGGAGGCCCAACTCGCGGCGGAGCCGCTCGCCGGATCGGTGCTGGCGCTGACGCCGGGAGCGCAAGGTATGAGCGAATACCGGTTCGGCGGATGATATAGAAGGCGACGCGATACACATGCCTCACCGACATCGGGTTTCATCCGGCCGGACGACAACAGCGATCCATCGACGTTCAAGACCGCAGCGGAGTGGGTGGTGCCGGAACCTCGATCCGCAGGCTCCTTCCTTGATTCCAACGCGGATTCTCAATCAGGCATCCAATAAGCCAGCGACAGGAGGAATTCATGATGACTCGCGTCAATAAACATAAGGTTCTGACAACGATTGCGGCGACCCTCGGTGCCGTCGCGACAATCGCGTTTGCGCCCATGGCGCCGGCGCAGGAAGTCACCATCAAGCTCGCTCACGTCAATCCCGCCGAATGGACGGTCTCGCAGAAGGGAGCGGCGGGGGATGTCTTCAAGTATCTGGTCGAATCCGAGTCCGGCGGCCAGATGAAGGTCGAACTCTATCCGGCCGGGCAGTTGGGCGCCGAACTGGAACTGGTTGGCCAGGTCCAGTCGGGAGCGCTTCAGATGACGATGGTATCGGGCGTCTTCGGACGGTTCTGCAACGAGGTTTCCATTCTCGATATCCCATACCTTTTCTCATCGGCTCCGGTCGCCTACACCGTTCTCGACGGCGAATTCGGGCAACGACTGGCCGATCACTGCTTGGCGCGTACGGGGATGCGCATTCTCGCTTACGGCGAGGTCGGGTTCCGCAATTTCACCAACAATGTCCGTGAAATCAAATCGCCCGATGACATCAAAGGCTTGAAACTGCGGGTCCAGGAAGTGCCTTTGTACCTGAGCCTCGTGAAAGCGCTCGGGGGCATTCCGACCCCCATCGCCTGGTCCGAAACACCCGGGGCGTTGCGCACAGGCGTCGTCGACGGGCAGGAGAACCCCGTCGCCATTATTCTCAGCATGAAGTTCTACGAATTTCAAAAATATATGACCTTGGACCAGCACGTCTACGGAACCGACTTCATTCTCGTCAACGATGCGTTCTTCAAAGGTCTCACGGACGAACAGCGGGCGAACGTTCTCCGAAATGCCAAGATCGCCGGCCGGGTTTCGCAATCCATCCAACAAATCAATTCGGCCGCGGGCATTGCAGCGCTTCAGAAGAACGGGATGGTCGTCTACAAGCCGACGGCCGGAGAATTGGCCCAATTCCGCGAAAAGGCACAACCGCCCGTCATCGATTTCCTGAAGGAAAAAGTGGACGTGAAGTGGATCGACGACCTGATGGCCGCCGTAGCGGCCGCCGAAAAGTCGCTGACCGTGAACTGACACCTGATCTTGGGGCGGGGCCGCAAAAGCGTCCCGCCCTTCCTCCCTCCACGCAATTCCGATAAAAATGCATAAGAAACCTGAAGGGGAGCGGTGATGATTCTTCGAATCTATGACTCTCTGACGATGGGCCTCCTTGCGCTTTCAGGGGCGGCGATGTTCGGCCTGGCAATCGTCAACGCTCTATTGAGGTACTTTTTCGACGCACCTCTGACGTGGGGCGAGGAAATTTCCCGTTATGCGATGGTGTGGGGCGTCCTGATCGGTGTCGCTCTCGCCTATCGCACGGGACAACACGTCGCGATCACGCTGATCGTCGACGTTCTCCCCCGAAAAGTCCTATTGCCCGTCCGCATCGTCTCGCACGTGCTGGCTCTGGCGACGGCGTTCGTCCTGTTTTGGTCGGGCAGGATCCTCACCGAATCCCTTGGCATCATCTTCGCGCCGAGCAGCGACATCCCCATGTCCTGGATCTTCGTGGCCTTCCCGGTCTGCGCCGTACTGCTTGCGTTCGAAGCGCTTCGACTGCTTGTTTCCGACCTTCGCGGAACGACGTTGGGAGATGCCAAATGAGTCCTCTTTCCCTCGGCATGTTGACGAGCCTCCTTCTGTTCGGCATTCCCATTTCCTTCTCGATCGTGCTCGGCGCCGCCTGGGCCGGGTGGGAACGCGGCCTGCCGCCGATGCTCCTGGCACAACGCCTATTCACGGGGCTGGATTCTTTTCCTCTTATGGCCGTCCCCCTCTTCATGCTCGCGGGAGAACTGATGAACGAAAGCGGCATCACCAGCCGCATCATCCGTCTCGCCGACGCATTCGTGGGCCATCTCCGAACCGGCCTGGCGCAGGTTGCCATCCTTTCGTCGATCATCTTCGCGGGAATATCGGGTTCGGCGGTCGCCGATGCCTCGGCCTTGGGCAGAGTCTTCATACCCAACATGGAAAAGGAAGGCTATGCCCGCGACTTCTCAAGCGCGCTGATCGCCGCCGCCGCCGTGATCGGACCGATCATTCCGCCCTCGATCCCGATGATCATTTTTGCCCTTATCGTCCAGGAATCGGTGGCCGCGCTCTTCCTGGCCGGCGTGATTCCCGGACTTCTCATGGGGCTTGGGCTGGCCATTACCTCTTGGATCACCGTGCGTAAGGTCGCCCCGAAACCGAAACCGGCGGCATCCTCGCGTGAACTCCTGGCCGCCCTCCGCCAAGGCATCATCCCTTTATTAATGCCGGTGATCATCCTCTACACGATCCTGTCCGGGATCGTCACACCGACCGAGGCGGCTGCCGTCGCGGTTCTCTATGCGCTGGTGGTCGGCCTGTTCATCCTGAGGACGCTGACGTTAAAAAGTCTCGTCGGAATTTTCGCGTCAAGCATGCTGATCTCGGCTGTCATCCTGTTCATCATGGCCTCTGCCAACCTGGTCAACTGGTTGCTGACGACGCAGCAGGTTCCCCAACGTTTCGCCGAACTCGTGGTCGGGCAGATTTCGAGTCCAATCGTCTTTCTGCTCATGTTGAACGTGCTTCTATTGATCGTCGGCTGCTTCCTCGAAGGCCTGGCGGCGATTGTGATCCTGGTGCCGATCATCATGCCCATATCGAATCAGCTCGGCATCGATCCCGTGCATTTCGGCACGATTGTGGTGGTCAACCTGATGGTGGGCATGATCACGCCTCCCATGGGCATCCTGCTGTTCGTCGTCGACGGGATCGCACGCATCGGACTGGCTCGGATCGTGCGTCGCATCACGCCTTTCCTCATCGCCATGCTGCTGGTGCCGATTTCCTTGGTTTTCTTCCCGATCCTGGCGACGGGGTTGCCGGACTATTTCGGCTACTGAACCGTCAATCGGGTGGAAAGGCTTTCGCGAAGACCCAAGGGACGGGATCAATGAATCTCCGAAAGCCGCGCGTTTCCTCTGCGTAAAAAGGTTTGCGAGAACACGCCGCCCCATCCCGGTGCGCTCCGTTTTCAGGGGCCGGTCGAATCGGATGCTTCGACAAATATCCAGCAAACCTTGGAATAAAGGATATTTTCGTATTGATCCGATATTATCGGGTGAATCCGATTGAACATGAAACATCGATTTTTTATAATGTTCATTCGTAGGCGTTTGAGACGATAAAAAAACCGCTAAAACGTCTCTTAAACAAGACTTTACGACCAATAACCGCCGCCACCCGCCAGGGAAGGCTTCGCGAACAGCAACAGGAAAAAGGCAGGGAGCAATGCAAATATCATTGAGCCGTTACGGCAGGATTCTGGGCCGCACGCTTTTGTGTGCCACACTGGTCGGCGCGTTTCTCATGCCCGGAGCTCAGGCGCAAGACAAGCCCACGTTGAAGTTCTCGTCGGTGGCCGCCGATCAGGACATCCGCACGAAGGCGATGCGGATGTTCGCCGAAGACATCAAGGACGACTTCAAACTTGAGATCTATCCGGGCGCGACCCTATTCCGGCAGGGTACGGAACTTGTCGCCATCCAACGCGGCAACCTGGAAATGGGGATCATCACGCCCCAGGACGTCTCCAAGCAGATTCCCAGTTGGTCGATTTTGACGGCCGCCTATCTTTTCAAGGACGTGGACCATCTGAACCGCGTGCTCGACAGCGATATCGGCCGGGATATGTACAAGATGGCCGAGGATGAACTCGGTATCCATATTCTCGGACCGGTCTATTTCGGAACCCGCCACGTCAATCTGAAGCCGAAGAAGAAAATTACGACCCCGGCGGACATGGCCGGTATCAAGCTGCGTATGCCTGGTGGCGACGCGTGGCAGCTTCTGGGGCGGTCTCTGGGTGCCAATCCGACCCCGATGGCCTTTGCCGAAGTCTACACGGGCCTTCAAACCGGTGCCATCGACGGCCAGGACAATCCGCTTCCGAACGACAAGGTCATGAAATTCTACGAAGTGACATCGCAGATCGTTCTGACCAGTCACTTGATTGCCTTCGACCACCTTTCCGTGAGCAGCAAGGTGTGGAAGGCGATGACACCGCAGCAGCAGACCAAGTTCAAGGCCGCCGCGGACAAAGCCATTGCGTGGAGCACGCAAAAGCATCTGGAGCAGGAAACGGAACTGGTCAAATTCTTCACCGGCGAGGGACTTGAGGTTTACAAGCCGGATCTCGACTCCTTCCGCGGTTTCGCCCAAAAAATGTACCTCGAATCGGATTTTGCGAAGGACTGGCCCGCCGGGATCATGGACCGCATCAACGCGATGTGATCGGCAGCGCCGCGACAACGGTCGGCCACCGGACCGCATCTGCGGTCGGGTGACCGGCCCCGGTCCGGCTGATGGTTCGGGGGCTCCATATCTTGAGCAATGGAACGATAGACGGGAACGGAAGCCGATCTTCAGGCGGACGGATTCTGAACGCAATGCGTTGGCTCGGTCGGCGTGCCGAAAACATCGGCGCGGCGCTGCTCGCGGCCATGTTCGTCGCGTTCATCATCCAGGTGTTTTTCCGATACGTTCTCAATTGGCCGGTTGGATGGACCACCGAGGTCTGCACGATCGCGTGGCTATGGGGAATTTTGTGGGGATCGTCCTTCGTCATCCGCGATTCCGCTGAAATTCGCTTCGACATCGTTTACGGATCCGTAAAGCCCGCCGTACGCCGCGTATTCAGGGTGGTCACGGGGCTCGCGATTATCGTGCTTTACCTGATCGCATTTCCCGACACGATCTCGTACATCACGTTCATGAAGGTGGAAAAATCTTCATACACGGGCGTGCGGTTCGACTACCTGTTCTCGATTTACATTCTGTTCGTATGCGCAACCGTCGCGCGCTTTGGCTGGATCGTCTGGCTCGCCATTCGCGGTACATCCGGCAGTCCCGATTCCTCGGAAGCGAAAGAAGCGCCATGACGATCTCCCCCTTCATGGCGTCATTGGCGGCAATCACGGGATTGGCGGTCATGGGGCTGCCGATCGGCCACGCAATGATCGGCGGCTCCATTCTTTACCTGCTCCTGGCCGGGCAAGACATGGGAATCGCCGCCGAGCAACTGTTGCAGGGCCTGTACAACAGTTACGTGCTGCTGGCGATTCCGCTCTTCATCTTTGCCGCCGATCTCATGAATGTGGGTGGCCTCAGCGACCGGTTGCTCGGCTTCTGCCGCGTCCTCGTCGGGCGTTACCGGGGGGGCCTGGGTCATGTCAACGTCGTGGCGAGCCTGATATTTTCGGGCATGTCCGGTTCGGCCATTGCCGATGCCGTCGGCATGGGCCGCATCATCATCAACATGATGACGCGGGACGGCCGATACTCCCCCGGTTACGCGGCCGCGATCACCGCAGCATCCGCCACCATCGGCCCCATCATCCCGCCGTCGATCCCGCTGGTCCTCTATGCGTTGGTTTCCGACGCGTCCGTCGGGTACCTGTTCCTCGGCGGCGCGGTTCCCGGCCTCATCATGGGCATCGTTCTCATCGCGATGAATTCGGTCATGGCGCGTCGCCGCAACTTCCCGGTCGAAGAGTCGCTCCCTCCCCGTGAGATGGCTGTCGTTACTTTCAAGGCTTTGCCCGCGTTGTTCATGCCCGTCGTGCTTCTTGTCGGCATCTACGGCGGCATCATGACGCCCACCGAAGCGGCTGCGGTAGCCGCAGCCTATGCGTTTCTCATTTCGGTAACGCTCTACCGTTCGATTTCCCCGAAGGACGCCTATACGGCCATCTCGTCCAGCGCCCAATCAACGGTTTCTGTCGGAATTCTCATTTCCGGAGCACTCGTTTTCAACTACGTCGTCACGATCGAGAACATTCCCGACACGTTGAAGCAAATCCTCGGTCAGTTCGAACTTGGCGCCGTCGGATTTCTGTTTGCCGTGAACATCATGCTTCTGGTGCTCGGCTGTCTGCTCGAAGCCGGGACGATACTGCTCGTTGTCATACCGATGTTCATACCCACGGCGCAAACGCTCGGTGTGGATTTGGTGCACTTTGGCGTCGTCGTGGTCGTCAACGTCATGATCGGCCTGATCACGCCGCCCTATGGCCTTCTTTTGTTCATCGTCGCCAATATCACGGGACTACCCTTGAAAACGATCATTCGCGAGATGTGGCCGTTCCTGGTCGTCCTGATCTCCGCACTGCTGTTCATCACGTTCGTGCCGGAAACCGTTCTATGGCTTCCTCGGCAGTTTGGGTACAAGGGTTAACCGTGCTTCCGGATTTCTAAACCGGATTGGCCATGCGGCCGTAAATGCCCAGAATGTCCTCTCGCGTCATATCGCGCGGATTGTTGTCGAGCAGCCGTTTGATCGCGAATGCTTCGTCGGCCATCGTTTCCCGGTCTTCCGCCGAAAGCGGCGGGATTGCGTCCGCGGGGTCTATCCCGAGCCGTCGGCAGAACCCATCGGCACGATCGAAGGTGTCCTGGGCCGACGGATTTTCGCCCGCGCCGACGCCGAGACTTTCGAGCACCTGCGCCGTTTTTGCGGGCCGGACCGGTGCATTGAAGGCAAGAACGTAGGGGAACACCAGCGCATTTGCGAGACCGTGCGGCATGCCGAACCGGGTCCCCAGCGGATAGGCAACGGCATGACCGGCGGCGGTATTGACGGGACCAAGACACATGCCGCCATACATGGACGCCAGACACATCCCCATCCGCGCCTCGGCATCGGAACCAAAGGCGACCGCGCGAGGAAGGCATCGACCGACGAGCCGGATCCCCTCCGCCGCATACACATCAATGGTGGGATGGGCCTTGCGGTTGGTGAAGGATTCGACGCAATGGGCCAGCGCGTCGATGCCCGTCGCCGCCGTGACCGCAGGGGGAACGGAGGCCGTCAGATCGGGGTCGATGACCGCCAGATCGGCCAGCATGTACCGGCTTTCCACCGCCAGCTTGCGCTGGTTGGGCTTGTCGGTCACCAGAGCGCGCGTACCGCATTCGCTGCCGGTACCCGACGTGGTCGGGACCTGAACCAGCGCGCAGCGCCGGCCGGTGACCTTTTCCGGACCGACGACCTCGGAAAGAGTCTGCGTTCCGTCGTGAAGGACGGCGGCCAACTTGGCGAGGTCCATCGCGCTGCCGCCTCCGAAGCCGACCACCAGATCGGGCCTCGCCGCGCGAGCGACGTCAAGCAACCGATCGAGGTTTTCGATATCCGGCTCCGGTTCCACCCGGCTGAACACGACAACATCGCCCTCCAGTCCCAGGTGTCCGACCCGGTCGGCGTTGAACGCGTCGGCAACGACCAGAATTCGGCGGCATCCTTTGGAAGCGGCCCAAGTTCCGACGTCCGGCACGGTCCCGGCACCGCAACGGATTACCGGCGGAAACAGCATTGTCAGGGGATGGGTCAACGCATTCATCGGGGTTTTCCTTCCTGGCGGGATCCGTCAGATGTTTACCGCCGCAAGTGCCTTTATGTATTTTTCGTTCGGATACCGAACAACACTGGATGCGGCGTCATACTGTCGCCGCCCCGTTTCGATGTCAATGCGGTGTCGCCGGGGTTGAGTTGACTCCACCCGGAGCGGCCTGTAGAACCTCAACCGATGTTCGGATAACGATCCGATTGGGGAAATCCATGGTCGAACGCCGCGACCCGACGGCAAATACAAAGAACAGGGTTCAATCGGCGGCCAAGGTTCTGGCGGTGCTGTCGGCGTTCCAGGCGGACGAGCCGGAATTGTCCCTGCCCGAGGTCGCCGCCCGCGCCGGGATCGACCGCGGCACCGCCTTCCGGTTGGTGCATACTCTGGTCTCCCTGGGATACCTCCGCGCCACCAGCGACAACAAGCGGTTCCGGCTGACGTTGAAGTGCCTGCAGATCGGTTACAATGCCCTGATCGGTGCGGATTTGCGCGGCCACGCCGCACCGTTGCTGCGCGAAATGGTTCCCGATATCGCCGACGCCGCGTCCTTTGGCGTGCTCGACCACGACGACGTCGTCTATATCGTGCGGTTCGAAAATGGGTCCGGGCTATCGTTGACCGGTCTCGATCGCCGGCCGGGTGGACGAACCAAGGCCTACGCCGCGGCATTGGGCCACGCCATGCTGGCTTTTCTGCCGCGACAGGAACAGATCGACCGCCTGAATGCGTCTCATCGCACCAAGTTTTCCGAAAGAACCCTGGTCGGTCTCGAAGAACTGCTGGACCGCCTGGAACACGTCCGCACCGACGGCTACGCCATTTCCGACGGCGAAAACGCCTACGGCTTGCGCACCGTCGCGGCCCCGGTCCTGGATGCCGACGACATGCCCATCGGTGGGGTCAGCCTCACCATCACGTCCGAACGCATGGGCATCGACGCCTTTGTCGAACGGGCAACCCCGGCGGTGCTGCGTATCGCCAGAGAACTGTCCGATGCCGTCCGCTTTTCGTTCGGCCGCCTCGCCGACGGCGAACTGACGACAACGTCACCGGTCGGACACCGCTGACCCCCCCGCATCCGCCCACGTTCGCAACCTCGTTTCCCATACCCTTTAGTGATTCCGGCATCAGGTTCCGGTTTTCCTCTTCGCCCCTCGGCTTCCCATGACCGTTGACAAGCGGCGACTCATCACGCACAATAATAATCGAACAAACGTTCGGATTCCGAACATTTTGGATTCGAATGAAAGCGGTTCGAAGGTTGTGGGCGCCATCGGCGCGACAAACGACAACAACCAGCCGCGATGCAGGAGGAACGTCACCGTGCCGCACGGCTTTCCCGCCCTACACGCATTTGACACCCACCGACGCCGCACTGCGCCGGTTGCAGTGATGATGGACACGCACGGCCATCGCCTCTTGTCATTTCTCCGCTGAATTTTCGCCGAGCACCGGAGCAATCCGAATGAAATCCAAAGCCGACATCTGGATCTCGCTCTCACTATTGGCCTTTTGCGGATTCGCCACTTGGCGGACGATGAAAATCCGGGTGCCGCCCGAGGACACCGTCGCGGGAACGTCGTTTGTGCCGTGGCTGATGATCGGCGGGATGGTCCTTCTTGCGCTCCTGCTCTTGGCGCGCGCGGTCCTGCGCGCGGCTTCCGAAGACGCCGTTCAGATGCCGGACCGCGCTACCTTTGTCAGGATGGGCCTCTTCACGCTTCTGATGGTCGCCTACGCGTTCGCCTTCATGACGGTTGGCTACATTCCGTCGACATTGGCCGTCTTCGTGCTGGGGCTGCTTCTGTTCAAAGAATACAGGATCCCCATCCTGATCCTTTTTCCGCTCGTCATGACCGGCGTCATTTATCTCGGCTTCACCAAGTCACTGGGTGTTTGGCTGCCATAGCCGAAGGTCATGGCACGACTTTTCACACGGCAGAGCTTGTCAATGGAGGAAACGATGAAAAAACTTAGCCTTATCTCGGTTATCTTTGCGGCGGCGGCGGTTGCCGGAACCGCCTTCGCGGGCTTCCCGGAACGCCCCATTCAAGTGGTCGTTCCCTATTCCGCCGGCGGCAGCACCGACCTGTCGATGCGCGTTCTCGCCGATAGTTTCGAGCGGAATGTCCCCGACGCCACGATGGTCGTCCGCAACCAGCCCGGCGGCGGCGGGTCGATCGGCGTATCGGCTGCGCTGCACGCCCGCCCCGACGGATACACCCTGGGCGCGGGTGCGCAGGGACCGCTATCTCTGCTTCCGCATCTGGGCGGCACCGACTACAAGCTCGACAACGTCGAGTTCATCGGCATGATGAGCCGCAGCCTTCAGTTGCTCGTCGCTTGCAAAGGCGCGCCGTTCTCCGACTTCGACAGCTTCATGGCCTATGCCAAGGACAAGGCGCCCCAGGTCGGAAACTCGGGCGCCGGCGGCGCCAATCACGTTTCGGCCGAAGCCTTTGCAAAGGCGGCCGGGATCAAGGTCAAGGCGGTTCCATATCAAGGCTCGTCCAAGGCGCGCACGGCCTGCATCGGCGGCCATATCGATGCCATGGTGGCCTCGCCGGCCGAAGCGCTCGCCCAGTCCAAGGCCGGGAACATGATCCCGCTTTTCATCATGGAGGAGAAACGCATTGATCTCTTCCCCGACACGCCGACGGCGGTCGAGAAGGGCATCAACTTCACGTGGTCGTCCTGGAAGGGCCTGATCGCGCCGAAGGGAATCCCGGAAGCGGAAATCAAAATACTCCGCGACGGATTCGCGAAGGCGGTCGCCGATAAAGAGTTCCAGAAAAAGATGACAGAGATGGGCGAATTCGTCGAATACGCCGACGCCGCGACGTTGGCGAAAAAAGTTCGCAGCGACAGCGATACGGCCGAAGCCGTCCTGCGCGACCTCGGCATGTACGGCATGAACAAGTAACTGCGACATCTCCCGATGACGGGGCGGCCCCGGCCGCCCCGGATTTTCCATCGAACAAGGTCCCGCCATGGATACAATCGGCTACCTCGCCGCCCTGCTCAATCCCATAACCCTGGGCGCGATCGCACTCGGAACCCTGAGCGGGATCATCATCGGTGCCCTTCCGGGGCTGACGGCAACGATGGGCGTCGCGCTGCTCATCCCGCTGACCTTCGGGATGGAACCGGTCACCGGCCTGAACATGCTGATCGGCATCTACATCGGAGGAATTTACGGCGGCTGCGTCTCGTCCATCCTGCTTCGGACTCCGGGAACGCCAGCCTCCGCCGCCACCGTTCTCGACGGCTACCCGATGGCGAAGAAAGGCGAGGCGGGCAAGGCCCTGGGCATGGCAACCATCGCGTCGACGATCGGGGGCCTTTTCGCCGCGGTGGTTCTCGCCACCCTGGCGCCGCAACTCGCATCCATCGCGCTCGAATTCGGCGCGCCCGAGTATTTCGCCCTGGCGCTGTTCGGTCTCACCATCATCGCGTCGTTGTCGGGCGACCTGCTGAAAGGCGCGATTTCGGGGCTGCTCGGCATTTTCATTTCCTGTGTCGGTGCGGACCCCATTTCCGGCGTCCTGCGCTACACGTTCGGCATTTCGGGATTTGCGTCCGGATTTGCCTTCACACCCGCCTTGATCGGCCTGTTCGCGCTTTCCGAAGTCTTCGTCCAGATGGAAAGGATGTCCTTGAGCGAGGAACGGGTGATGCATGTTTCCGGCCGCTGGCCGACGCTCGCCGATATCCGCGAAAGCGCGAGCGCGCTGCTTCGCGGCTCGGTCATCGGGACCTTCATCGGCATCATTCCCGGCACCGGATCCGGAACGGCGGCATGGATCTCCTACAGCGAAGCCCGCAGAACGTCCAAGACGCCCGAAAAATTCGGGACCGGCCATGCGCCGGGCGTGGCGGCGACGGAAAGTGCCAATAACGCCGTTTGCGCGGCCGCCCTGATCCCGTTGCTGGCCCTGGGCGTGCCCGGCGACGTGGTGACGGCCGTCCTGATGGGCGGTCTGATGATCCAGGGCTTGGTGCCGGGACCGATGCTGTTCGAGACCAACCCGGATGTCGTGGTGGGCATCTTCGGCGGAACTTTCATCGCGACTTTCTTCATGTTCGTTTTCGGTATGGGACTGATCTCGGTGTTCTCCCGCATCCTGATGATTCCCCGCCACATGCTGGCGATTCTGATCGTGATTTTCTGTTTTATCGGATCCTTCGCCATCAACCTCAATCCCGTGGATCTCTACACGATGACAGGTTTCGGCGTGCTGGGTTGGGGCATGCAGAAATTCGGATTCAGCCAGGCCGCGTTGTGCATCGCGCTGATTCTCGGCCCCATGGCCGAATCCAATCTGCGGCGGGGACTGCTGCAGACCGACGACAACGTGCTGACCTTCGTATCGGGCCCGATCACCCAACTCTTCCTGGTTCTGACCGTGATTTCGCTCGCCTGGCCGTTCTTGCAAAAACAGCTTCAGAAAAGAAAAGCGACGGCGACATGAAATCGGGGCCAAGCGCCGGCCGGCGTTCGCTCGTCATGCGGCGTTCCGGCAACACAACGGCGATCGTCCCATACCCTAACGCAAACCGATAGCGTGCAAAAAGCGAGGATTATCATGAAAGAGCGTCTTCCCTTCGTGGCCTTGGTCACCTGTTTCGACGAGTCGGAAAACATCAATTTCCCCGCGGTCCGCAACCAGGTGCGCCGTCAGGTGACAGCCGGCAACAACATCCTCGCCTGCGGAACCAACGGCGATTTCACCAGCCTGACCTTCGACGAAAAGATCCGCCTGTGCGCGGAAGTGGTCGACGAAGTCGCGGGCAAGGTGAAGGTGTTCGTCAATGTCGGCATGCCGTCGACCTATGAAACGATCCTGCTCGGCAAGCAAATGGAAAAGCTGGGCGTCGATGCGATCACCGTCATCACGCCCTACTTCATCGGCTGCACCCAGGAGGGCTTGTTCAGTCACTTCTCGCGAGTCGCCGACAGCCTGCAGCGCCCCATCTACCTCTACGACATTCCGGCGCGCACCCAGAACCACATCGAGCCCGAAACCGCGGCACGGTTGGCCGAGCACCCCAACATCCTCGGCATCAAGGACAGCGGCGGCGGGCAGGATTCCCTCGACACCTACCTGGAAATCGCCAACAGCCGCGACGACTTCGACGTCTTTTCGGGCCCAGACTCCTTGATTTATTATTCCTTGTCCAAGGGCGCCAAGGGCTGCATTTCGGGCCTGGGCAACGTCATGCCAAAGCCGCTGAACGCGATCTGCAAGGCGTTCGAAAAAGGCGACCTCGCCGAATCCCAAAAACAGCAAGACCTGTTCACCAAGTTGCGGGTGGACCTGTACGCGCTGGGCTACGCGCCCGCGATGGTCAAACGAGCCCTTTACATCATGGACGCCAGCGTCGGCGCCAGCCGCCAGCCGGCCCTGATCTCGACGCCCGATCTCGACGCCAAGATCAAGGCGATCCTAGACAAGCACGGCATCAAGGACTGACCCGATGAATACCGTCGTCGTCACCACGTCCCCCGGTTTCGGTACCGTCGGCCGCGTGCCCCAACTCCTGAACGACCGGGGATGGGAATTCATCCGCTGCAACGATACCAGCCGGACGGACGGCGGGATTCTCGATCATGCCGACCGCATGGACATCCTGATCGTCGGCCTGATCGGAGCCTCGGCCGAAACCATCGCGAAATCACCCCGTCTGCGCGCCATCCTCAAACACGGAGTCGGTATCGACAACATCGATATACCCGCGGCAACCGATCGGGGCATCGCCGTGTTCAACGCCCCCGGCGCCAACGCCAACGCCGTGGCCGAACTGGCCATGGGGTCGATGCTGTCGCTCGCGCGCCGCATCCCTATGGTCCACCAAATGGTGAAGACCGGTGGGTGGCAACGCCATATCGGCACGGAAATCGAAGGCAAGACCCTGGGCGTGGTCGGCCTGGGCAACATCGGCCGTACGCTGGCCCGCAAAGCGCGGTTACTGGGTTTGCGCGTCCTGGCGACGGATCTTTACCCCGACATGGCGTTCTGCGCCGAACACGGAGTCCAACTGGCGAGCCTCGAAGAACTCCTGCGGCAATCCGACTACGTCTCGCTGCACATCTTCGGCGGAACGAACAACGCCCACCTGATCGGCGTCGACCAGTTGGCGATGATGAAGCCGACGGCCTACCTGCTGAACTTCGCACGCGGGGAGGTCGTCGACCTCGACGCCCTGGCCGAGGCACTACACGCCGAAAAGTTAAAAGGCGCCGCGATCGACGCCTATGTCTCCGAACCTCCGGATACCGGCCACCCGGTTTTCAGCCATCCGAACGTGGTGTTCACCCCGCACTCCGGCGCCGACTCCATTGAATCGGTCGAACGCATGGGATTGATGAACATCGCCGATATCGATGCCGTTCTGGCAGGCGAACGGTCGCCCCGGGCATTGAATCCGGAGATCTACGACGAAGGGATTTCCCGGAGAACATGACGTTTTCAGTTTACCGTAGCGCACTCGAGACCACGCCCCTCAACACAACGCAAGAACGCCCCGGACCTATCGGTTCCGGGGCGTATTGATGGGGCAGTGCGATTTCGCAATCGTCTTTTTCTCCCCTTCCATGTCTCGAACCTCTCCCCGAATATTCACAAAATGGATTGACAATCCCGCGGCCGGACCGTCCGTTGCCAATCATGCACCCGACAAGCGCTGGCCATGATGGTCACCGCCACCAAACTATGCCGGACGCGATGGGATTCCGGAGGGGAGCGCTTTATCATACTCTGTTCTATAGGTGCGAACGCTAGCGAATAGCTATATGATGCCGCGAAACCTACAGGCAACGCGGTGTTTGCAGGCCAGGTCGGCGCTGTATTGCAGCACCAGGAGATGTCTTGACGGCATGCACATAGTCCGCCTTATGAGCACCGGGACACCGACGAATTTTCGACATGTCCTGGGGATCACCTGTCTCGCAGGCTTGGCCAATGCGGCCCTATTGGGGATGATCAACCAGGCCGCCGAACAGGCGGCCATGGCCCAGCCGATCGCCACGAGCACGCTGTTGCTCTACGCTTGTCTGTTTGCGTTCTTTTTCCTGGCCGACCGGGCATCGTTGCGGGAAGCGAACCGATTGGTTCAGCAGCGCCTGGAAGCCTTGCGTCTGCGGGTCGTCGGAAAGATCCGCACGGTCGACCTGCGGACCCTGGAAGGCGTGAGCCACGGCGATTTGTTCGCCACCATCGCCCAGGAAATCAATCATCTGTCGCAAACCCTGCCCCTGTTGGTCAGCGCCGCGCAAAGCGTTTTTCTGCTGATTTTCTGCCTGCTGTACATAGCCACGCTGTCGTTCGTTGCCTTTCTGGTCGTCACGGCGTTCACGTCCGTGGGATTGTTCCTGTTCTGGCTGCGCCGCCGCAACCTGAATCAGGCGTTGCTCCGGGTTCACCGGCAGGAAGCCGAAATGTTGGACTCCCTATCCCACTTCACCGCGGGTTTTCAGGAAATTCGCCTGAATGCCGACAAAAACGACGCCCTGTTTCGCCACCTGACCAACGTGGTGGATGATTTACAAGATCAGGTCGTCGGCGTCGGCCGCAATTGGGTCATCCTGCTTCAGTTCAGCAACGCTTTCCTTTATGCGCTGGTCGGCACCGTGATCTTCGTCCTGCCGTTCTTTTTCGAAGGCTATACCGACATCATCTACAAGATCACCGCCGCCGCCATATTCTGCGTGGGTCCCGTGACCGCCATTACCGCCGCCGCCCCGCTTTATGCCAAAGCCGATTTGGGGCTGGGCCATGTGGCGCGGCTGGAAATGCAGTTGGACCGGGGCCGGTCGGCAAACGTGCAACCGGTAACCCGCTCTCGATTTGCCGGGTTCAATGCCATCACCTGTCGAAAGCTCCGCTTCAGCTATCGCGAAGACGACGGCGAAGTATCCTTCACCTCGGGTCCGCTGGATCTGACCCTCGCGCGCGGCGAAACGGTCTTCATCGTCGGCGGCAACGGCAGCGGCAAGTCCACGGCGATGAAGATGATCTGCGGATTGTACATTCCCGACGATGGGGACATCGAGGTCGATGGAACGGCGATCGGGAAAGAAGAACGTCAGGACTACCGCGAATTGTTTTCCGCCGTCTTCTCGGATTTCCATTTGTTCGACCGTCTGTACGGACTCCCGGATGCGGATGCGGAGAAGGTCTCCGGGTTGATTTCGCGCATGGAACTGGACGGCAAGGTAACCTTTTCCGACGGACGTTTCTCCACGACCGCCCTATCCACCGGACAACGCAAGCGGCTCGCTTTGATCGTCGCCTTGCTGGAGGATCGGGACATCTATCTGTTCGACGAATGGGCGGCAGATCAGGACGCCCATTTCCGTGAATTCTTTTATACGGAGTTGATGCCCGAACTGAAGCATCGGGGGAAGACCGTATTGGCCGTGACCCACGATGATCGCTTCTGGTCGTACTGCGATCGCCGCCTTTACATGGACATGGGCGTATTCACGGCCGATGCGGGAGAAGGCGCGTGACCATCGCAACCTTTCTGGCCGGCGCCAACCGCCGTCAGCTTTGGGTGATGGCGACCCTGGCCCTCGTCGCCGGTCTCGCCAATGCCGGACTGGTGGTGATGATCAACGACGTCACTGGGTTGGTCGCGCGGGGAGAACGGCCGGATCTGACGGTGTGGCTGATCTTCGGCGGTATTTTCCTGACCTACTACCAGTGCAACATAATGGCGCTGCTCCGCGCCAACACGATGATCGAACGCCTGCTGAACCGCCTGCGCCTGGATGTCGTGGACAAATTGCGGCAGTCGGAACTGCTGGTCGCCAACAAGCAGGGAGGCGGCAGCCTGTATTCGCTCGTCTCCCACGAAACCAACCATCTTTCGGTGACCTTCCCGTTGTTGGTGGACGGCCTCCAACAGGCGGTTCTGCTGTTCTTTTCCATGATCTATCTTCTTTATCTTTCGCCGTTGGCGTTCGCGGTATTTCTCGCGGCCGTGGTGGCCGGGATAACCGGTTATCTTATCATCGACCGACGTCTTCGCGCCACGCTGAACAGCCTTGGCCGGCGGCAGGCGCTGGTGCTGAATTCCATCGACGCCATCATTCACGGCGCCAAGGAACTCCGACTGAACAGCGCCCGCAGCGCAGAGGTTGAGCAGGCCTACCGAAAATTGTCGCGGGCGACGGGGGCACTGCTGGTGACCTCGGGTGAGCATTGGGCCGAGATGATCCTGCTCACCAGTCTCGTGACCTACCTGATGCTGGGCGTCGTGGTCTTCGTCTTCCCGCAATACGTCACGGGCATCAATCTGATCGTATTCCAACTGGTTCCGGTTTTGCTGTTCTGCATCGGTCCCCTGGCCAAGATCGTCGCCCAGTGGCCCATGTTCCTGCGCGCCGAAGTGGGTCTGGGGAACATCATGCATGTCCAGCGCGAACTGGCCGCCGCCGGATCCATTTCGCCGACGGAAGCGAGGGCGATGGCCCAGTCGTACCGCGATTTTCAGACCATTTCCTATGACGGCGTTTCGTTCACCCATCATACCGACGCGGGAGAGAGCACCTTCACCGCCGGACCTCTTGAACTGACCTTGACGCGCGGCGATGTCGTGTTCCTCGTCGGCGGGAACGGCAGCGGCAAATCGACCGCGTTACGCCTCATGAGCGGACTTTATCCCGCCGCGGAAGGAGTCATTCGGGTCGATGGTGACGTGGTCGCCGGGCGCGCCATCGGCGGATTCCGCGAACTGTTTTCCGCCATCTTCTTCGACTTTCACCTGTTCGACCGCCTGTACGGACTGGAACAGGCCGATCCGGCTTCGGTGAACCGCCTGATCGGCGAAATGGGATTGGCCGGCAAGGTCCGCTTCGAGAACGGCCGGTTCACGCGCCTCCAACTGTCCACGGGACAACGCAAGCGCATTGCCCTGATCGTTGCTTTGCTGGAAGACCGCCCCATCTATCTATTCGACGAGTGGGCTGCGGAACAGGATGCGCATTTTCGCGCGTATTTTTATGAAACCGTCATCCCCCGTCTGCAGGCCAAGGGCAAACTGGTGGTGGCCGTAACCCATGACGAGCGCTATTGGCACTTGGCCGACCGGGTGATCAAACTGGATCTGGGGCGCATCGTATGGGACCGCCCCGGAAGCGAAGTGGAAGACACATGAGGGCCTTCCTTTACCCCGGCCAAGGCGCTCAGCGGATCGGCATGGGCGAAGGCTTGTTCGAGGCCTTTCCGGAACACGTGGCTCAAGCCGACGCGATTCTCGGTTATTCCGTCTCCGAATTGTGCCTGACAGGGCCGATGGAACGGCTGACCCGGACCTGTTTCACTCAACCCGCCCTTTACGTGGTATGTGCTCTCCAGCATCTGCGCCGGATGGCGGAAAGCGACCCGCCCGATTTCGTGATGGGCCACAGCGTGGGCGAATACGTTGCCCTGTTCGCGGCGGGCGTCCTGGACTTCGAATCCGGCCTGCGTCTGGTCCAGAAACGCGGCGCGTTGATGGACCGTGCGAAAGGTGGCGGCATGGCCGCCGTATTGGGGCTGGAACTCCCGCGGATCGAGGAGATCCTGCGAAGCGCCCACCTTGCCGACATCTATCCGGCGAATATCAATACCCCGCGTCAGATTGTCCTGTCCGGCAAACACGACGCCATTATTGCCGCCCGGGAATCGTTCCTCGAAGCGGGAGCCAGCCACTACGTGGTGCTGCCGGTCGGGGGCGCTTTCCACACGCCGTTCATGGAAGAAGCCCGCGATGATTTCGCGGCCTTCATCGCCGACACGGCGTTCGCGGCACCGAAAATCCCCGCGATCAGCAACGTCACGGGGCGCCCCCACGCCGCCGATCGGATTCGCGAACGCATGGTGGAACAGATCACCGCGCCGGTGCTCTGGTGCGAATCCATTCGCTATTTGCTGGCCAAGGGCGTGCGCTTCGCAGACTTTGCCGAAATCGGTCCCGAAGGCGCGGCCATCGTCAAGCCCATGGTCAAGCGTACCGAATTGGAGGCCGGTCCCCTCGAACCCGCTGTGATCGCCGCCGAAGAAGCTCTCCCGACCAAACAACCGGCGCCGCCCCCCGCCGTCCGTCCCCGGGATTCGGGGTTGGAGATGCTGGGTTCACGGGCGTTCCGCGAGGATTTCGGCGTCCGCCACCCCTATGTGTGCGGCGCCATGTACCAGGGCATTTCGTCGGCGGAAGTGGTGATCCGCATGGCCAACGCGGGCATGCTGGCCTTTTTCGGTGCCGGTGGCCTCCCCCTGTCCGAAGTGGACACCGCCGTCACCACTATCCGATCCCGAATTCCCGAAGGGGCGCCGTTCGGGGTGAATTTTATCGCCCACCTCAATCGTCCCCATCTGGAGGACGAACTGGCCGACCTGCTGATGCGCCACGGCGTGAGCATCATCGAGGCGTCGGCCTTCATGGAGATCACACCCGCGTTGGCGCGCTACCGGGCCCTGGGGCTGAAGGCGGAAGGCCGACGCATCCGCGCCGACAACCGCATCGTCGCCAAGGTGTCGCGGCCCGACGTCGCAGCCCATTTCCTGTCCGCCGCGCCGGAGCGCCTTGTCGCCAAGCTGTTGGAGAGCGGCGCCATCGATTCCGACCAAGCCGAATTGTTGCGCCACGTCCCTATGGCCGACGCCATCTGCGTGGAATCCGATTCCGGCGGCCACACCGACCAGGGCATGCCGTTCACGTTGATTCCGGCCGTATTGCGGGTGCGCGACGGCATGGCCGACCAGTTTTCCCGCTTCGGCCGCGTCCATGTCGGCGCGGGAGGCGGCATCGGCACGCCGGAAGCCGCAGCGGCGGTGTTCGTCCTGGGCGCGGAGTTCATCCTGACCGGATCGGTCAACCAGTGCACCGTCGAGGCCCGGACCAGCGATGCGGTCAAGGACATGCTCGAAGACATGGCCGTGCATGACACCGCCTATGCGCCGTCGGGCGAATTGTTCGAACTGGGTTCGAAAGTGCAGGTCCTGAAAAAGGGGCTGTTCTTCCCGGCGCGGGCCGAAAAACTGGTGGCTTTGTACCGTCAGCACGACTCGCTGGACGGCATCGACGCGGCCACCCGCCGCCAAATCGAGCAACGCTATTTCCACTGCGACATGGATGCCGTTTACGACGACATCCGCTCCTGTTATTCCGCCGCCGAAATCGAGCGCGCCGAACGCATGCCCAAACACAAGATGGCGTTGGTGTTCAGACGCTATTTCAGAGACAGCAGCCTGTGGGCCCTGACCGGCAATCTGGAGCGCAAGGTGGATTTCCAGGTGCATTGCGGCCCGGCGCTCGGCGCCTTCAACCAGTGGATGGCCGGCGGCGACATGGAAAAATGGCGGCAACGCCATGTCGACGCCATCGCGCTGCGTCTGCTGGATGAAACCGCGACCTTGCTCGGCCAGCGCTTCGCCGCGTTGACCGGTGCCAACAGATGACCCGAAGCGACGCCTTGGATATCGCCATCATCGGACTGGGCCTGCGTCTGCCCGGGGCCGATGGCCTGGACGATTTCTGGGAGCATCTGTCGGCGGCGCGTTCGCTGATCTCGGAAGTCCCGCGCGCCCGCTGGGACAAGGAAAAATGGCGCGGCAATCCGGCGCGCGGCAACAAGACCGACAGCATCTGGGGCGGCTTCGTCGAGGACGCCGATTGTTTCGACGCCGCTTTCTTCAACATCTCGCCGCGCGAGGCGGCCTGGATGGACCCCCAGCAGCGCTTCGCCCTGGAAATGGCTTGGCATGCCATCGAGGACGCCGGTTACCGCGCGAGCGCTTTGGCCGGTAGCCGTACCGGCGTTTTCATGGGGGTGTGTCACTGGGATTACGCCGAGTTGCTGGAAAAGCACCTGGACCGGCTGGACGCCTATACCCCGACCGGCATCGCCTTTTCCATCATCGCCAACCGGGTGTCGCATTTCTTCGATTTCCGGGGGCCGAGCGTCACCAACGACACCGCCTGCGCCGCCTCGCTGACATCGGTACACGACGCGGTGCGGTCCCTGCGGGCCGGCGAATGCGATCTGGCCCTGGCTGGCGGCGTCAACCTGATCTGGTCGCCCAACCATTTCGTCGCCTTCGCCAAGGCGGGCATGCTGTCCAAGGATGGCCGGGCCAAGGCGTTCGACGACGCGGCCGACGGCTACGTGCGCGGCGAAGGCGGTGCCGTGCTGCTGCTCAAGCCCTTGGAACGGGCGTTGGCCGACGGCGACCCCATCCACGCGGTCATTCGCGGCGTCGGCACCAACCACGGCGGCCGCACCAATTCGCTGACCGTCACCAATCCTGAGGCCCAGGCAGCCCTGATCGTCGAGGTCCACCAAGGCGCCGGTGTCGCCCCGGACACGGTTTCCTACATCGAAGCGCACGGCCCCGGCACGCCGCTGGGCGATCCCATCGAAATCGCCGGGCTGAAGCAGGCCTTCGCCCGGTTGCACGCGGGGGCCGGAACGGCACCCCGACCCGATTCCTGCGGCATCGGTTCGGTTAAGACCAACATCGGCCATCTGGAAGGCGCCGCCGGCGTCGCGGGCATCGTCAAGGTTCTCGCCGCCCTGCGCCACGAAGTGTTGCCGGCCAATGTCGGTTTCCGAAACCTCAACCGCCTGATCGACCTGTCGGGAACGCCGTTCCGCATTCAGGCGGAAAACACGCCGTGGCCCCGCGATTCCGCGACACCCCGGCGGGCGGGAATCAGTTCCTTCGGGTTCGGCGGATCCAACGCCCATGTGGTGCTCGAAGACGCTCCACCCCCGATTGCCGCCGAAACGACGATCGGCGTGCACGTCATTCCGCTGTCGGCCAAGGATGACCAGCGGCTGGCCGCCCATGCCACTTCGCTCGCGGCGTTCTGCCGTCGGCATCGAAACGTTCCCCTGGCCGATCTCGCCCACACCCTGCAAAGCGGACGCGAGACCCTGGAAACTCGGTTGGCGGTGGTCACGGACAGTTGGGGCGAACTGGCCGATGCCCTGGATGCCGCAGCAAGCGACCAGGACCATGCCGCTGTGTGCCGAGCGGGGAAGGAGCCGGCGGCGGCGAATCCGGCGTGGACAGCGGCAGCGGACTGGGTCGCGAACGGCGCGTGCGACTGGGCGGCCTTGTGGCCGAACGGATCGAAGCCCAACCGGATCCATGCGCCGCTGTATCCCTTCGCCCGCGAACGCCACTGGATGGACAAATCCCTCGGCACCAAGGCCGACGCGGCTTGGCCCCATCCCCTGCTGCACCGAAACCTTTCCGGCTTCGACGGTATCCATTTCCAGACCCGCCTCGACGGACCTGAATTCTTCTGGGCCGATCATCACGTGGGCGGCATCCAGGTGCTGCCCGGCGTCGCGTATCTGGAAATGGCGCGCGCCGCCGCGGAAAGCGCCCTGGACCGTCCGGCAACGACGCTGACGTTCGAGAACGTGGTGTGGGCGCGGCCGATACGGGCGCGAGACGGCGCGTTCACCGTGGACACCCGCCTGTTGCGCCAGGACGACGAGACCATCGGCTTCACCATCCAGGAGACCGACGGCGGCGCCAATTGCCAAGGCACGCTTCGCCTCAACGCACCGACGATTCCCGACCGGGTGGACATCGGCGCGCTCCAGTCCGAAGCACCCGAGGACGTCGCGGTCGAGGCATGCTACGACCGCCTTCGCGCCAGCGGCGTCACCCATGGCCCCGCCTTCCGGGCGTTGTCCTCCGTTCGGACCGGCCCCGGTCACGTGGTCGCCCGGATCAAATTGCCGCGCCGCCTGAATGCCACCCTGGAATCCCTACCGCTGCACCCGGTGATGCTGGACGCCGCCATTCAGGCCTGGGTCGGGCTGGACGGCGAGACCATGGCCGGCGCGGCGGTCCCGTTCGCATGCGGCCGCATCGAAATGTTTGGGGCCTGCGACCCCGTCATGTGGGCACGGGTACGGGCCGCACCCGACCCCGGCACCCCGTCGCTGCGCCGACTGGACATCGATTTGCTCGACAAGGACGGCAACGCGCGGGTGGCCTTCCGCGACCTGTCGCTGCGGGTGATGGCTTTGGCCGAGGCACCACGGGCTCCCGCCCCGGTTTCCACCGAACCTCCGTTCCTGGCGATCGGCCAATGGCGGCCCGCGCCGCTGAGCGCCAAACGCGCCGCGCCCCCGGAATGCACCGTGGTCCTGGCGGGACTGGAGACCGACCTTTCCGTTCCCACGTTGCACCTGCCCCCGGCCGACGACGGCCAACCGGCCGATACCGCGACGGCATGGTTTGCCGTCCTGCACCGCCACATCGCCGAAATCCTGCGGTCCAAGCCGCTCCGGCGCCGGCAGATCCTGGTTTTGGCCGCCGACGACCTGTCGCCATGCCTGACCCAACCGTTGGCGGCGCTGCTGAAAACCGCCGCGATCGAGCAGCCCAAACTGGATGGCGCGGTGATCCGTATCGCCGGCCCGTTGGACCGCGACCGTCTGACCGCTCTCGTCGACGGCGAACGGCACAGGGCCGACGCATGGCCGGAAGTGCGCTACGACGACCAGAACCATCGCCTGGCCTGGGCGCCGGAAGAAACAACCGTGCCACCGGGACGTCCCGAACTCTCGCCCGAAGGCACGTACTGGATCACCGGCGGGTTGGGCGGGCTGGGGCAGAAGTTCGCCCAATGGCTGATCGACCGGGGCGCCCGCCGCGTGATCTTGAGCGGCCGCCGGGCGATCGATCCCGACGATCCGCGCCTGGAGAACCTGCGGCGGAACGGCGCAGATGTTCGCTATGCGGACTGCGACCTCGCCGACCCGGCAGCGGTCGCGCGGATCGTTCAAGGTTCGGTGCCATTGAAGGGCATCATTCACGCCGCCGGAATCCTGGATGACGGCTTCATCCTGAACCGCGACGCCGAGGCCGAAACGGCGGTGCTGGGGCCCAAGGTCGCGGGGACTCTCAATCTGGATCGCGCCACCCGGGAATCGCCCCTCGACTTTTTCGTTCTCTGTTCGTCGGTGGCGGCGGTGTTCGGCAATCCGGGGCAGGCGGGCTATGGCGCCGCCAACGCCTTCATGGACGCCTATGCCGACGAACGAACGGAACGGACGGCGAAAGGCGAACGCCAAGGCGTCACCCTTTCCATTGCCTGGCCGCTATGGGCCGAAGGCGGCATGGGCGTGGACGAGGCCACGCGCGAGGCCTTGCGCCGCCGTCTCGGTACCGATCCGATGCCTACCGGGACCGGCCTGGAAGCCCTGGACCGCCTTCTCGCCGCGCGCGGCCCCGCCCGCGTCACCGTGCTTCACGGAGAACCCGAACGGTTGCGCCGCGCGCTCGACGAATTCGGCCACGCGCCCGATGACACCGGCGACGATCCCTTGGTTCCACCGGAATCCGATCTCGTGTCCGTCGCGCGGGATCTGGTCCGCGACATTCTGGCCGACGTGCTGAACCTCGAACCGAACCGGATCCGGACCAACCGCAAGCTGGAAGAATACGGTCTGGATTCCATCGCCATCGTCGAGGCCACCAACCGGCTGGAAGAGGTCCTGGGGCCGCTGTCCAAGACATTGTTCTTCGAATATGTCGACCTCGCCGGCGTCGCGGCTCATTTGGCGCGGGAACACGGAACGGCTCTCGCCAAAACGCTGGCGGGACCGGCCCTCGCGCCCGCGCGGCCGGAGCGGATCGCCGCCGACGTCCGGCGCGAAGAACCGGCCGAACGGCGGCAGGGGGAGCGAGACTTCCATGACGTCGCCATCGTCGGCCTGTCGCTGCGGGTCGCCAAGGCCGCCGACCAAAAGGCGTTCTGGCACCTGTTGGCCAACGGCATCGACGGCTTCGAGCCCTATCCCGCCGACCGATGGAACCACGACGCCCTGCTGCACCCGGAACGGGACGTCCTGGGCAAGACGGTCGTGAAGACCGGGGCCTTCCTGGACGATATCGCGGCGTTCGACCCGCGCTATTTCCGGATTTCCCAGTATGAAGCCGAACTGATGTCGCCCGAGGTGCGGCTGTTCCTCGAAGCCTCGGTCGAGGCCTTCGAGGACGCGGGCTATTCGCGCGAAACCCTGCAGACCCGCTATGGCGGCGACGTCGCCGTCATCATGGGGTCGATGACCAACGAATACGACCTGTACGGCTTCCAGAACATGCTGATGCGCGGCGCCCTGGCCAGCGGCAGCTATACCGGCACCGTGCCCAACATGGTGTCCTATTTCTACGGGTTCACCGGGCCGTCCTATTTCCTCGACACCATGTGCTCGGCGTCATCCACCTGCGTCCACGAAGCAGTGCACATGCTGCGCGCCGGGCGCTGCAAGATGGCGCTGGCCGGCGGCGTCAGCCTGCTGCTGCACCCCCAGAAGCTGATCGCCACCTCGCAGGAGCATTTCACCACGAAGACCGCCGAGGTCATCCGCGGTTACGGCGAGGGCGCCGACGGCACCATCCTGGGCGAAGGCGTGGGAGCCCTGGTCCTGAAGACCCTGGCCGACGCCGAACGCGACGGCGACCACGTCTACGGCGTCATTCGCGGCACCGCGATCAGCAACGCGGGCGTACGCAACGGCTTCACGGTGCCTAATCCGCAGCAGCAGGCGGTAGCCATCGAACAGGCGCTGGATGACGCCGGGCTGGACGCCGGGACCATCACCTACATCGAAGGTCACGGTTCCGGCACGGCCCTGGGCGATCCGATCGAAATCAAGGCGCTGACCCAGGCCTTCCGCAAGCACACGGATGCGGTGCAGGTCTGCCCCATCGGCACGGTCAAAAGCAACGTCGCCCATTTGCTGGGTGCCTCGGGCCTGGCCGGTATCGCGAAGGTGCTGATGCAGTTGAAACACGGCCAACTGGCGCCGTCCCTGCACGCCGAAACGCTCAACCCCAACATTGCGTTCGATCGCACGCCGTTCTACGGTCCAGCGCGAACTGGCGCCGTGGCCGCGCCCGCGCGATGCCGCCGGAAACGAACTTCCGCGCCGCGCCGGCGTGACCTCCATCGGCGCCGGCGGCATGAACTCCCACATCATCATCGAGGAGTACGTCGCCCCACCGGCCCCGCCCTCTCCGGCGGAACCTCAGATTCTGGTGTTCTCGGCGATGGCCGTGGCGCCGCTTGCGGAACTGGTGAACAGGTTCCTCGCCCATCTGGAGGAGAACCCCGATCAGCCGCTGGGCGATCTCGCTTACACGCTGCAGGTCGGCAAGAACGAACTGCCCTGCCGTTTGGCGCTGGTCGTGCCCGACAAGGCGTCCGCCACCCGGCACCTGCGCGCTTTCGCTGCCGCGCCGGAAACAGGCCCGAACTGGCATTTCACGCGATCGATCCTCGACAAGGACCCCGACACGGACGGCTTGGACGCGGCCATCGCCGACCGCGATCTGGAACGGATCGCCGTTGCCTGGACCGAGGGCGCGGCCATCGATTGGGAGCGCCTGCATCGGGACCGCCGACCCCGCCGCCTGTCGCTGCCCGCCTATCCGTTCGAAAAAGTGCGCTGCTGGTATCCGGAATTCGCCGACGCGCCGTCGGTCGTGCATCCGCTGGGAAGCCGGCTCAAGCTTCATCCCTTCGTCGGCGCCAACCATTCCGACCTGAACGGCCTGCGCTTCCGAACCGCCATCCACCTCGACGAACTGCTGGACTTCGTCTTCAAGCGGAACGGCACGGCCACCGTGCTGCCCACCATAGCGGTCGAAGTCGTGGCGGCTTTGGCCCGCGTCGCCGGGATGGAAGGCCCCTTGTCCATCGCCGACCTGTCGGCCCGGACCGTGGCGTGGCCCGAAGTAACGGAAACCGTCGCCAACCTGGAGCCGATTCCCGGCGGTCTGCGCGTACGGATCGACGCCGACGGCGGCAAACCCGCGCCCTGGACAGAGGCCACCGTGACCGCCGGCGCGGACATCCCCGCGCCGCCGCCAACGTCGGACGGCGGCGATCGATTGGAAGCCTCGGCGGTTTACGACCGCCTGCGGACGCAAGGTTTCGACTTCAAGCCCTTCCTGGATGTCGTGGACCACGCCCGCCTGCTGGCGGACGGCGGCGCGTTGTGCGTCTTGCGCGCCGATCCGCCGCAACAGGACCCGTTCAAGGCCCGCGAGCAGTTGTCCGCAGCCGCCCTCGGCGCCGCTTTTCAGGCGCTCCTGTTGGCGGGTTTCGATACCGCGATTACCCGCATCGATCGGGTCCTGTTCGCCCGAAGCGGCACCGTCACCCGGGTCCTCGCGCGGCCGGTCGGCGACGGCGCCTTCGCCTTGTGGTTCCTGGACGAAACCGGCGCCGCTGTTGCCCAGGTGGACGGCATCCGTTCGCAAGCCCGGATTTTCTCCCCACCCCCAGGGGCGGAAGAGCCGATGTTGGACTCGGACGGCGATTCGCAAGACCGCCTCGGGCTCGAACTGCGCGCCCTCGCCGCCGCGCTGTTGAAGTTCCCACCCGAACAGATGGTCCTGCGCGACGCCTTCTACGACCTGGGGTTCGATTCCATCTCGCTGACGAAGCTCGCGGATTCGATCTCCGCCGCCTACGGCATCACCCTGTCGCCAGCGGTGTTCTTCGAGTGCGAGCACCTGGAGGCGCTCAGCGCCCACCTGATCGCCCGCCATCACGTGCAACCCCGCGCCACCGCGCCCACCATGCGCCCGGTCCCGGCCGCTGCCGCACCGCAACCGACCCTACGGGCCACGCCGCCACCCAAGCCCCGCGACGGGATCGCCCTCATCGGCATGGCCGGACGCTTCCCCGGCGCGCTGGATGTCGAGACGTTCTTCGACCATCTTTTGGCGGGCGACGACCTCACTGGCCCGTTGCCGCCGGATCGTCATAGCCCGGCGTCCGGCAAACGTCTCGCCGGTGCCGGATTCGCCAAGCATGGCGGTTTCCTGGCCGACGTCGACCGTTTCGACGCGGGCTTCTTCCGCATTTCGCCGATCGAAGCCGAGCGCATGGACCCGCAACAGCGGCTGATGCTGGAGACGGCATGGCGGACGCTGGAAGATGCCGGATACGCGCCCGACGACCTGCCCGCCGATACCGCCGTGTACATCGGTGCCAGCGCCCTCGATTACGCCCAACTCCTGCGCGAAGCCGGCGTTGCCAGCGACGGTTACGTCGCCACCGGCAATTCCCTGGCGATGATGGCCAATCGCGTCTCGCACGTTCTGAACCTGCACGGTCCCAGCGAAACGATCGATACCGCCTGTTCCAGTTCCCTGGTCGCCCTGTTGCGCGCGGCCGAATCCTTGCGGCGCGGCACCTGTTCCGCCGCCCTGGTGGGCGGCGTCAACTTGGCGCTGACCATCGAGGGTTTCGAAGGCCCCCATCAGGCCGGCATGTTGAGCGCCGACGGCCGCTGCAAGACGTTCGGAGCCGCCGCCGACGGTTACGGACGCGGCGAAGGCGTCGTGGCGGTCCTGTTGAAGCGGCTGGACGATGCCGAACGCGACGGCGACCGCGTCCTGGGCGTCCTGATCGGCGGCGCGGAAAATCACGGCGGCCGCGCCGGTTCCCTGACCGCGCCCAACGTCAACGCCCAGGCCGAACTGATCCGGACGGCCATGGCCGACGTCGACCCGCGCGGT
>CAXXVY010000012.1:0-441469 GCA_963675465.2 Rhodospirillales bacterium | reverse complement strand
CCTCGACCAGCCCGCGTGCCGCCCGCCGGGCCAGGTGCAGGTCGGAAAATGCCAGTATCTTCATTCATCTTCTCTCATCTCAACTTGGCCTGAAGCGCCAACAGGTCGGCCCAGGCCTCTCGCTTGGCCGCCGGATGGCGCAACAGGTAGGCGGGATGGAACATCGGCAGCACCGGCTTGTCCAGCGCCTGAACCCAATTCCCGCGCAGCCGGGTAATGCCGCGTTTTCCCAGCACCGCCTGGCAACTGATGTTGCCCATCAGCACGATCGCCCTTGGATCAGCCAGCGCCACGTGCCGCTCGAGGAACGGCTTGAGCATGGCGATCTCGTCCGGGCGCGGCTCGCGGTTCTGCGGCGGACGCCAGGGCAGCACGTTGGTGATATAGACGCTGTCTTGCCGCGACATCCCGATCGCCGCCAGCATCCGGTCGAGCAATTGCCCGGCGCGACCGACAAAGGGGCGCCCCTCGCGGTCCTCGTCGCGGCCCGGTGCCTCGCCGATGATCATCACCGGCGCGCCCGGCGTGCCGTCGGAAAAGACGAGGTTGCGCGCGCCCTTCTTCAGCTCGCAATGCTCGAAGGCGCCCATCGCATCGCGCAACTCCTCCAGCGTGCGGGCCGCCGAGGCCGAGGCGCGGGCGGTGGCGACCGGGTCGATCTGCCGGATGGCGACGGGCTCCGCCGGAACCTCGGCGACGGGATTGGCGGCCTGACGGGCCACCGCCCGCGCCTTGTCGGGAAGATCATAGCGGTTGATCGGCGCGTCACCGATGGCATCGGTCACGCCCAGTTCCACCTGCCATTCCAGCAGGGCGCGGGCCGTATGATAGTCGATCTGCGATTCCATGGCGCCGACCCTAGCGCCGAAACCGATGCCGAAAAAGCGCATAGCGCAGGGGGAATTCCGCAATCGCGGGGAAAAAATCCTTGTGCGGCGACCGATTGGCGCCAAGCATGGCCGGTAACGAAAACGGGAGGACGGACCATGCAGACTTCGCGGCGACGTCGGCGATCCATATCTTGCGCCTTCCTGTTCTCCCTCGCGTCGTTGATGATTCTCACCGTCGGGCTCGCCGCGCCGCTGCGTGCGGAGCCGCCCGGACCGATCCTGCAAAGGCTCTTCGACCTTGCCGGCAGCGTCGCCCTCGATCAGGCCGAGACCCCGCGCGCCGCGCCGGACACCCCCGCCGCCGCGGCGGAGACAGGCCCGATCCGCCAGCGCCTGTCCCGCCTTGCCGCCGCGCGTGCCGTCGAGACCGAGGTCATTCCAAGCTTCGACCCGGTCCAAAACGCCACGCCCGCAGAACTGGCCGCGACCGACCCGGTCGCGCTGTTGCCGCCGATGCCGGGGGACACCGGCACGGCGCGGCTGCTGCAGGTCTCGGACGGTGGCTATCATTTCGACTGCCCGCCGGGTCAGGGCTATTGCGGCGGCGGCACCTATTGCTGTCCGCACGGCTGGGGCTGCGCGCGCGACGGGCAATGGTGCATCCGCCCCGGCTACAGCTACTGCGGGCGCGGCAACAGCTGCGCCCCGGGGTCCCTCTGTTCGCGCGGCGGCGGCTGCATTCCCCGCGGCAAGGTCGATTGCGGCCGCGGCCGTTGGTGCAACCCCGGCGCCTATTGCCTGACCGGCAACCGCTGCTCGGCCGTCGGCGCCACCAAGTGCCGCGACGGGTCGATCTGCAATCCGGGGAACAAATGCGCCTCGGGCGGCGGCTGCGTGCCGAACAACGTGCGGGACTGCGGCAGCGGATCCTACTGCAAGCCGGGGGCCTATTGCCTGAGCGGTGGCGGATGTTCGCAGATCGGCGCGGTCAAATGCTCCAGCGGCAGCATCTGCAACCCCGGCTATACCTGTTCACGCGGGCGCGGCTGCGTACCGGTCGGAGCAGACGACTGCGGCAACGGCGTCTTTTGCAAGGCGGGCACCTATTGCCTGGGCAACCGCAAGTGTTCGGCCCCCGGATCGACCAAATGTTCCAGCGGCGATATCTGCACCCCCGCGCAGAAATGCTCCAAGGGTGGCGGCTGCGTCCAGAAGGATCGCGTCGATTGCGGCTATGGCAAAAGCTGCCCGCCGCGCAGCTATTGCCTGGCCGGCGGGAAATGCTCCAAGCCCGGTGCGGTGAAATGCAACAGTGGCGTGATCTGCCCGCCCGACACCATCTGCTTGCCGGGCAAGAAATGCTCGCCCCCCGGGCACAAGCTGTGCGAGGGCGGCACCTCTTGCCCCAAGGGGACGTTCTGCCTCAAGGGCGGGCGCTGTTCGGACCCGGGCGCGGAACAATGCGACGACGGCAAGATCTGCCCGCCCAGCCGACAGTGCATCCCCGGCGGTGGCTGCGCGCCCGAGGGGCACAAGGTCTGCGCCAGCGGCACCACCTGCCCCAAGGACACCATCTGCCTGAAGGGCGGCAAGTGTTCGTCGCCCGGCGCCACGCTCTGCGACGACAACAAGGTCTGCGCGCCGGGCCGGCTGTGCCTGCCGGGCGGAGGCTGTTCCGAACCGGGGGCGAAGCAATGCGCCGGCGGCCAGATCTGCGGCAGGGACGAGATCTGCCTCAAGGGCGGCAAATGCTCGGCCCCCGGTGCCACCCTCTGCGAGAGCAACAGCGTCTGCGCGCCGGGCCGCGCATGCCTGCCCGATGGCGGCTGCGCGCCCGAGGGACACAAGGTCTGCGCCAGCGGCACCACCTGCCCCGGGGATACCATCTGCCTGAGCGGCGGGCGCTGCTCGGACCCCGGTGCGGTGCTCTGCGAGGATGGCGGCGTCTGCCCGCCGCGCACGCTGTGCCTGCCGGACAACAAGTGCTCGAAACCGGACATGAAGCTCTGCAAGGGCGGGCAGGTCTGCCCGAAGGACTCGATCTGCCTGCAGGGCGGCGAATGCTCGGAGATCGGCGCCAAGCTCTGCGACGGCGGGCTGGTCTGCGACCCGGACGAGGAGTGCGGCGACGACGATCACTGTTACCCCACCGGCAAGACCTATTGCGGCGAGGGCTATTGGTGCGACGCGGACCAGGAGTGCCGGCCCGAGCACAAATGCGGGCCGAAACAGGACTAGAGGACCACGCGCGATGTTGCCCCGCCTGCCGCAGCTTTCTATAAGCGGGCGAGCAGCCTAGACGGAGCGCCGCCCGCATGTCATTCGCCCATCGCCACCTTCTGGGGATCGAACCGCTCAGCCCGCAGGATATCACCGCGATCCTCGACCTGGCCGAAACCTATGTCACCCTGAACCGGCAGGCCGACAAACACGCCGACGTGCTGGCCGGGCTGACCCAGATCAACATGTTCTTCGAGAACTCCACCCGAACCCAGGCCAGTTTCGAATTGGCCGGAAAGCGGCTGGGCGCGGACGTGATGAACATGGCGATGCAAGCCAGCTCGATCAAGAAGGGCGAGACCCTGATCGACACGGCGATGACGCTGAACGCGATGCATCCCGACCTGCTGGTGGTGCGCCACCCGCATTCCGGCGCCGTCGACCTCCTGGCGCAAAAGGTCAACTGCGCGGTGCTGAACGCCGGCGACGGGCGCCACGAGCACCCCACGCAGGCGCTGCTCGACGCGCTGACGATCCGGCGCGCCAAGGGGCGGCTGCACCGGCTCAACATCGCCATTTGCGGCGACATCGCGCACAGCCGCGTTGCCCGCTCGAACATCCTGCTTCTGGGCAAGATGGAAAACCGCATCCGGCTGATCGGGCCGCCGACGCTGATGCCCTCGGGCATCGGAGAGTTCGGGGTCGAGGTCTTTGACGACATGCGCGAGGGGCTGCGCGATGTCGACGTGGTGATGATGCTGCGCCTTCAGAAGGAACGGATGGACGGCGGATTCATCCCGTCGGAGCGGGAATATTACCACCGCTACGGGCTGGACGCCGAGAAACTGGCGCTGGCCAAGCCGGACGCCATCGTGATGCACCCCGGGCCGATGAACCGGGGCGTCGAGATCGACGGCACGCTGGCCGACGACATCAACCGCTCGGTGATCCAGGACCAGGTCGAGATGGGCGTCGCGGTGCGCATGGCGGCGATGGAACTTCTGGCGCGCACCCTGTCGGCGGAGACGGCGGCATGAGCGACGACGCCCTGATCGTGCCGGAAGGGGAACATGGACGCATCCGCGTCTTCGCCCTCGACATGCGGCCCGAACAGGCCGACTTCCTGCGCGAACCGGGCGCCGTCGACCAGGTGCTGGGGCTGGCCGGGCTGGACCCGGCGCAGATCGACGTGATCCGCATCGCCGATCTGGAGGACCTTGGGCTGGCCGGCTACCTGACCGAGGGCTGCGGATTGCCCGAGGAACAGATCGCGCCCGACCGGGAGATGCTGGCGGCGCTGGAGGGGCATGTCATGGTGCTGCGCAGCCGCGCCTTCGGCGGGAAGGCGGCGGTGATCGCGCCGGAGCCGGAGGTCCGGCTGATCGCCACCTATGACGAGCCCGGAGCCAACTGGAGCGCCGAACCGCTGCGCAGCGACAGCGCCCTTCCCTACTCTGCCCCGCGCCAATCGCCCCGGGCGGCGCGGGCCCGGGCGCGGCGCATCGGCGGCAGCCTGTTCGCGGTGGTGATGGTGCTGATCGCGCTGCTGGTCTGGGCGGTGGTCTTCTGATGGCGGCGCTGCGGTCGTGGGCGGTCTGTTCAAGAGCTTGACGCTGTTCGGGCTCGAGGACCCAGGTCTTGATGGTCTCGGCGTCGCGCGCGGCGTGGAAGATCTCGTTGCGGTCCTCGCGCAACGCCTTGAGCCAGCTCTCCACGTAAGCGGCATGGTTGGAGGGATCGAACCCGATGCCCAGTTCGCGGGCCAGCATGAAGCTGGCGATCTCGGCGCGCAGTTCCTCGCGGGCATACAGCTCGCCGCCGAACGGCCCGAACGCACGGTCGAGGCGGGACGTATGGCCGGTGGCGTGACCGAGCTCGTGGAGCACCGTCTCGTAGTAGGCGGCGGCACCGGTGAAGTCGCCCATCGGCGGCAGGTGGATGTCGTCGCTCATCGGCCGGTAGAACGCGCGGCCGCGCTGATCATGCAGCACCGGCACGTTCGAGCCGGCGATGATCGCCTCGGCGCGCTCGATGGGATTGAACGTGGGCGCCGGCGGCGTCCACGGCTCCAGGCCGTCGATCTGTTCGGCGTTGAACACCTTGGCATAAAACACCCGGGGCCGGTCCAACCGGACATCGGCCATGCGGGCGATGCCGTTCTCATCGAGAACCGGAACGCCGTCCGCGTCGTATACCGGGACCCGCTGCGACCATTGCCAGTACTCGATGGTGGACGAGCGTTCGCCCTTGCGCACCTGGGCGCCGGCCTCCGAAGCCTGACGGTAGGTCATCCAACGGGGATCGGCATGGCCCTTCATGGACAGCCAAATATCGTTGATACCCCGATACGGCTTGCCGCTGACGGGATTGAACGGTGCGGCCCCAAGCGCACCGGCCTTCCAGGGCTGTTGCCAGGGCGCGGTGCCGTCCTCGATGCACTGGATGATCTCGTTCGCGATCTCGTCGCGGTAATTGAGTTTCTCCGCCATGATCAGCCCTCCGCGATATCGTCGAAACGGCTGTCGAGGGCGTCTTCGGGCGACAGGGCATCGTCCTCGAACGCCGCCAGGACTTCGGCGTCGTCGGGATCGACGACGACCATGGCGCCGGCACTGGCAAGCTGGGTAATTTGACGGGTGATGGCGGTATCGTCGGACTCAAGCATGGACTCTCTCCTCGGTCGGGGTTGAAAGGGGTTCGCAAGCCGCTTCGGCGAGCGCGACATCGAGGGCGCCGATGGCGTTCGCGCGCACGACGACGAGGCCGCGTTCGAGGTCTTCGGAAACGATGGCGCCGAGAACGGCGCGAACGGCGTCCAGAAGGTCGTTGTCATCGAGGGCCAGCAGACGGATGGCGCGGAAATGGCCGGCGGGCTTGGCGATCAGGCCTTGCTGTTCCAGGGCGGCCAGCAGACGCCAGGTGGGGCCGACCGAAAGGCCGAGACCGGCGGCGATCTCTCGGATGGACGGCGACAGCGGAGTGCGCGCGAACCAGCGGCGCAGGAACGTGAGGCATTCGTGTTGACGGCGGGTCAAGTCAGATGTCCTCGGTCAAAGGGAAGACTGGCCTTAAGAGGGGTCGCATTCGTTCAGCACGAAGGCGGTCACGCTCTCGCGGTCTCGACGAGACAAATCCTTGAGCACGCCCGCGATTTCCCGAACGGAGAGGGTGACCCGCCATCTCGGCATTCCCGCGAAGACGTGCTGGTATCCGGCCATCGCGTCGAGCGCCGTTTCGAGGTCGGCCGAAGACATGCGAATGAAAGCAATGACGTCATCGAGGGACGCGACGCGGTCCTCTTCATCCTTCGTCCGATAGAGGACGTAAAGGAGGCAGCTTCTGAACCACAGGAGACCATGCAGTTCCCAATCACGGGCTTCGAATTTGATGATCGCTCTGGCAAGTTTGTGGGCGTCGACGATTTCGTCATCGGACCCGATGCGGATTTGGGTAAGGGAAGTATTTTTCGGAACGGACATCGGATTTCCTTCGTCAAAGAGCGGAAGAGGCGGCGCGTAGCCGATCGGCGGCGGACGGAACGGCGGTGACGTTTTCCCTGTCGTCGACCGCTCCGTCAGGCGCATCGCCGACCGGCGCGAGCTTCGATCGGGCGAGCAGGGTCCTGTCCTGGAAGTACAGAGGCTGGCGGCCGAGGATGGGGGGCCGGCCGGCGACGAACACCAGCATGTCGCCGGCGCGCACGATCCGGGACGGATCGCGGGCCGACTTTTTCGCGCCCTTCAGGCGCATGCACTCGTCGGCGGTCAGTAGGGGACGGGACACTTCCTGGACCCGATCGGTGACGTTGCCCAGGATCTGAAGGGCACGACGGGAGTGGTCGCGGTGCACCTGGACGACGGTGGAGACGCCGCACTTGTCGGACAGCACCTTGGCGGTGGCGATGTCGTTGGGGGCGTAGGCGATCTGGACGTGGCAGTTGCCGACGATGCCGTTCTCGCGGCCGTAGGTGCCGGTGATCTGGGCGAGGTCCTGGACGATGAGGAAGGCCTTGAGGCCGTAGCCGCCCATGAACCCTAGCGATCGGTCGAAGATCTCCAGCTTGCCGATCGAGGTGAACTCGTCCAGCATCACCAGCAGGCGGCGACGATAGGCGGGCTTGCCGTCGGCGCCGACGTTCTGCATCAGACGTCGCATGAACAAATTCAGGATCACGCGGAGCAACGGCCGCAGGCGGTCGATGTCGGACGGCGGGACGATCAGGTAGAGCGACGCCGGCCGATCGCCGTTCATCAGGTCGTCGAGGCGGAAGTCCGAGCGGTCGATGTTGGCGGCAATGATGGGATCGCGATAAAGGGCCAACTCGGTCAGCGCCGAGGAATGAACGCCGGAACGCTCCTGAGGGGCGCGGTCCTTCATCTCCTGGGCGGTGGCGTGCACCAGCCGGTTGACCGCCTCGCGGGAAGCCCCGTCGGCCCGGTGATCGTAGGCGATCATGTCGGCCAGCATCGTCTCGATGCCGTCGCCCGGCGCCGAGAGCGCCATGCTGACATCGCGGAGAGAAGCGGCACGATTCTCATCGGCTCGCATCCGGTACAGCACATGCAGGATGCCGGCGGTGAGCCAGGCGAACCCGGACTTCATCCAGAAGTCGCGCAGGCCCTTGCCCTCGGGATCGATGATCATGGCGGCGACGTTCTGGGCGTCGGCGATCTCGAAGTCGGTGCCGACGCGGATCTCGGCGAGCGGATTGAACCGGATCGAGCCTCCTGGGGCCGTGGGATCGAACTTGAGGATGCGCTGGCCGATCGAGGCGCGCCATCCGGAGGTCAGGCGCCAGTTCTCGCCCTTGATGTCGAGGACCAACGCAGAAGCCGGCCAGCTCAATAGCGTCGGCAGCACGAGACCGACGCCCTTGCCGGAGCGGGTGGGCGCAAACGTCAGGACGTGCTCGGGGCCGTCATGGCGGAGCGTTTTGGTGCCGAACAGCGATGGCCAGCCGCCGACCACGGCGCCGGTGGGGCGCAGCAGGTCGGCCGCCTTGAGATCGGCCTTGGTAGCCCAGCGGGCGGTGCCGTGCAGGCTCTTGTCGTCGCGATGGCCATGCAATGTCCGCGATCCGACCCGCGAAGCGATCTTCTGGACGATGAGGATCAGTAGCCCCCAGGCGCCCAGCGCCGCGAACGGCGTCCAGACCAGGAACGCCGGCAGTTGCCGGTACGCCTTGACGTAGTCGACCACCCAGGTCCAGGTATCGGCCTGCAGGGCGTGGAAGCCCCAGACCGCTTCCCACGCGAACACGGTCGCGGTCGCGACGACGGCGAGCGTGATCAGGGCGACGATCTGGATCATCGCGCGGCCCTCCGGCACGAAGTAGAGAACGACGGGAAGCGATGATAAGGTTCGACGGAACGCGGGAACGGAATCCCGACAGGAGAACCAGCAATGGCCGGGAAGGACGACGACGGGAAAGAGGAATGGATCGATCCCGATGACGCTCCGGAGCTGACGGACGAAGACTTCGCGCGAGGCGTCTGGAGCATCGGCGGGCGCACGGTGTCCCGTGCCGAAGGGCAGGCGGCGGCGGCCGCGAGACGACGGCGCATCTGGCCGAAGGCGGATTGACGAAAGACTCTCATGACGCCTCTCCCGCCGCCCCGGGCTCGACCACGCGCAGGCCCGTGCCGGACGAAAGCAGCATCGCGCCGTCCTTCATGACCCAGCGATCGGTGCGGGGCTCGTAGATATCGGTGATGCGGCGGAACCCCCGCGTGTCGCGCTTGATCTGAACGATGACGTCGACGAGCTCGCGCAGGAACTCGGGGATGTCGCGCATATCCTGGCCGGCCCAGGAGACGTTCTGGACGAACTTCCGGTTCAGCACCTGCTGGGGACTTTCGGCGTGAATGGTGCAGAGGAACCCGGTGACGCCGGAGTTGAGCGCGCCCAAGGCCGCGAATGCGTTCTGGGTGCTGATCTCGCCGAAGATCACGTTGTCGGGCGTGATCCGCATCTGGTGATCGTAGAGTTGGCGCCAGTCGACCAGGTTCGACGAAGCCGTGACCTCGCGGGCGGCGATCAAGCCGGTGCCGTCCCAGAACCGGTCGATATTGAGCTCGGGGGTATCCTCGACGGCGACGACCCGGCGATCGTCGGGCAGGAACGCCAACAACTTGTTGAGCAGCGTGGTCTTGCCGGTGTTGGTGGCGCCGGCAACGATCATGTTGCGGTCACCCAGGATCGCTTCCTTGAGGTATTCGACCACGGCGGGGCTCACCCCCACCTGTTCCCAGGTGGGGGTGAACGGATGCTTGCAGCGGATGGCCAGACTGATGCCCGACTGCACCGAGGCGCCGACCAGGCATTCGAACCGGTGACGAACCTCGGGGATGACGCACGACAGCTTCGGCGACGTGGCGGGGTCGAACGTCGCCACCTCGGTGAAGTTGCCGAGCGCCTTGCAGATGTCCTCGACGCGCGCCAGCGTGAGCTCGGGCGCCTCATTGATCTTCTTGCCTTCGCCGCGACGCTCGACCACGACCTGGCGCGGCCGGGTCATGCGCATCTC
The DNA here is from genome assembly GCA_963675465.2 of Rhodospirillales bacterium. Taxonomy (GTDB): domain Bacteria; phylum Pseudomonadota; class Alphaproteobacteria; order Rhodospirillales; family Shumkoniaceae; genus JAHDSF01. The sequence continues at coordinate 431,893 of CAXXVY010000012.1, read as the reverse complement.
GACCGTGGCCGGATCGTCGTAGAACCGGGCCAGCGGACGCAGAATGATGGAGATCGCCGAGGCCATCTCAATACTCCGGCGCCGCGGTGAGGATCGAACAGCTGGCGCCGGTCGTCGCCGGATAGACCAGCATGTTCCACCACGACGAATAGGTGCTTGTGGAACAGCCGATGCTCGACCAGCCCGTTGTCGTGGCGCTGCCGCAGGTCATGGAATTGGTGGCCGCGTACTGCGAACGCAGCGATGCGGTGCCGTTCTTCCAGGCGTAGGAATACGAGATCGTCTCGTCGGTATCGCGGTTGAACAGCCGCGATTTCATGCTGGTCCCGTAGGTGTGGTAAACGGGGATGGAATACTTGGTCTCGGTGTTCTCGCTGCTGCCGCCGCCGCAGGTGGTGGTGCCGTTCGCCTGCAACGACGCCGTCGCGCCGGTCACGTATTCCTTCTCGTCGACCAGTTCGGATGAACAGACGTCGGTGGGACCGACGGCATCGCCGTCTCCGATGGCCTTCTCGTAGATCGTGCCGTCGGGACGCTCCCATTGCTCATAGCGCGTCGTCTCCGAGTAGGCGTCACAGCCCTCGTAGGTGGACTCGCCGGTCTTCCTGTCCACGGTGCCGTCGGATATGTAGACGAGCTGCGGCGCCCCGGGCAGGACCTCGGAGGACTTGATGGTGTAGGGCGACCCGTCGACGGCGATGGTCACCGTGGTCAGCGCGAACGCGTAAAGCTGGGCATCATGAACCTGATACCCGGTGATGGTCCGATCCTGGATGTAGGTGGCGTTCGAGGTCTGGCAGGACGTGACGTAGATCGGCGTGGTGCCGCCCTTGAGATAGTAGAACCGCTCCTGGCCGTAGCTGACGCCGGCGTCGATGTCGTGGGTCCAGGCCGACGGATCCATGCAGCCGTCCGTGGTCGCGAGGATGCCTTGCGTCGCGGTGTCCGGCGTGCATTCGGTGATGTATTGGGAGACGCCGTCGATGGTAATGCGCTTGCGGCTTTGCAGGGTCACCGTGTTGTCGGCGAGATTGACGACGGGAGAACAGACGTACTCGCCAAGCGTATCGGTATAGACCGTCTCGTGCGCGAACGTGCGCCCGGTGTCGGAGCAGGACGACGCCTGATAGGTGACGCCGTCCCGCACATACGTCCACATCGAGAGCTCGTACGAAAGTCCGGAACTGAAGTCGTGGCGCAGCGAACAGGCGTCGGTACTCTCCGTCATCGCGACCGATTCCGACAGCGTCGAGGTGTCGCAGCCCCGGGCCTGCACGGCGGCCCCGGTTCGGTTGGTGTAGACGAGCGCCGATTGCGGCACCGCCTGACCGGACTCGAAGTCGAGGAAGATGCCGCACGCGTCCTCGTCCTCGGCGATCGTATAGGGAGTCTCGGTATCCCGGGTGCAGTCGCTGACGGTGTGGGTCTCGCCGGCCGCGTCCACGTAATAGAGCGTGTACTGGGGCCAAGCGGTCATCGCCTCCACATCGACGATGTCGGGACACGTGAGGGTGCTCTGCCTGAGGACGAAGCTGACCTCGGAATCGGTGCACGCGGTCTCGCCGGCGAGCACGCCGTCGCTGAACGTCTGTTCCTTGCTCTGCTGGATCGCCTTGCCTTGCGCCGTATCGATGCGCACGTCGCAGCCGCTGGTCGTGGTCGATACCGTGATGGTGGGGTCTTCTTCCTCGGTCGCCGTCGCCGTGGTGGTGGGCGTGGAATAGTCCGAGGCCATGTCGTTGCTGCCGCCGTTGCCGCCGACCGCGTTCTCGGTGGTGTCGTCGGTGACGGTCTTCTGTTCGTCGTCGGTCTCCTCCTCCGCGTTGAGCTTCTCCAGCGCCGCGATCAGCGCCGCCTTGGAGCCCTCGACGGTAAGGCTCTTCTCGGGGAACAGCTCGGAGGTCCCGGCGGCGTCGAACTGGACGCTGAGGCCCTCGGTGGAGATGACTTCCTCGCGGTCGCCCTTGGCGACGGAGGTCACCAGGACCTGGCCGATAGCCTGGTCCTCGACCGCGACCTTGCGGGCATACCCGTTGGCGGTGACGCCGGCGATAAGAGAAGGATCGATACCGTCGATGGCGCCGAGCGCGAACGAGGTGGCGACCGCCTCCTGGGTATCGGGCAGGGCGACCGAGGCCTTCGGCCAAACCGGCACCAGCACGGTGTCGGCGTCGGCCAAGGCGGCAACGCCGGAACCGGCCGTATCCGTGGCTGATGTCGATTCCTGACCCAGGACGACGTCCGAAAGGAAGATCAGGGAAGCGACGGCGCAGACGTGCGCGAACGTGAGGCGCATGGTTTTATTCCTTCGAATCAACAGGGGCGATGTACCAGTCGGTATCGGGGCGGATCTGGACCCGGGTGCCCTGGTAGACCTTGAGGATCGGGGTGAGGTTGAGGGTCTGCTCCAAGGTCGACGCGGTGATCTCGCCGAGACGTTCGGAGAGTTCCTCGCCGCCGGTCTGCAAGGCGCTGCTTTGGCTGGCGAGGCTTTCGTTGGTCGATGTGCTGGTGGTCGCCGCGCGCACGGCGGTCGAGATGCCGGCGAGAATGAACGCGGTGCCGTAGCGTTCGTAGAACCGGTTGTCGACCTCCCCGGTGACGCCGAGCGCGCCCTGCATGTCGGCGGTATTCGCCTTCATGCCGAAGATCTCGGCCCGGTGGCCGCCCAGCAGCATGCGCGAACAGCGCAAGGGCGCGCGGCTGCTGCCGACCTTTTCCAAAGTCTTGAACCCGCAGACCAGCCGCGAGCCCTTGGGGATGAGGATGTTGCGGCCGTGGTAGCCGAACACGTCGCGGGTCACCTGCAGCACCACGGGGCCGCCGGAAGCACCGTCCAACTGGGTGTTGATGCCGGTCTCGACCACGGCGGCGATGTAGCGGTCGGTGGTGACGATGCGGCTGTTGTCGACGGGCCGGGAACTGACGATCGACTGTTCCTGATATTCTTCCTCGTCGTCCGATTTGACGACGGCCGCGAGATCGAGCGGCAGCGCCGGGGCGCGAGGCGTCGATGTATTGCCGGCGGACGAACCGGAACCGACCGCCGGCAATGACGCGGGAACGCTCACGCCCGGCCACGAAGCAAGCCCACCGGAACGCGCCTGGTAGGCCGCCCGGGCCGCGAGCTCGAACGGATCCGGACCCTTGGGCGCCACGGCCTTCGGCGCGGGCGCGGGAGCCGGTGGCGGAACTGGGATCGCAACGGGTGCAGGCACCGCGACCTCACGGATCACCTCTTTCTTGATGACGACGGGCGGGAAGCTGGGGGCCGGCTTTGATGGGGCCGGCGGCGGTTCCGGCGCCTTGAACGACCAGGCGGCCGGGTCGTCCTCGGGCATGGGTTCGGTGGCCGGGGTTGACGGTTGGCAGGAGCCGCCGAGCGTGAGGCCGAACACCAGGGCGAGATCGCACAGCGCCGACATGTCAGGCGTCCTTTCCACGGTACTGGACGCAGAGGAACGACTTGCCGTTCTTCAGGCTGATCAGGGGCGCGACGCTTTCGATGATGAAGGTGTTGCCCTGGACCCGGCTGTTGACCAGTTCGTCGATGCCGTCGCGGACCACGTAGGCGACGGGCAGTTCGACCTGGTCGAACGCGTCCCCGTATTGCAGGTAAGTGAAGAAATCGTCGCGGTAGACCACTTCGGGCTTGAGCCGTTCGGCGTCCTCGCCGCCGCCCCACAGCTCGTAATCCTTCCAGCCGCGGAGCGTGCTCGGGTCGAACGGCACCGCGCGTACGAAGTCGCCGGCGGCCGGTGCCGGGTGGGTCAGGTTGTGGACGGCGCCGGCGGCGGGGCTGGCCGGTGCTGTTGAATCCTTTTCCTGTCGTCCACCCTCATCCGAGATCTCGAGATCTTCGTTAATCCCCCTGATCTCTTGCGGTTTTTCCCGACCGAGCAGGCGCACGACGATATCGGGGACGTGGACCGAGTTGAAGCTCTCGGCGCGCAGGTAGAAGGGATAGACGGTGCCGGACTTCGTATAGACGTTGAGGTTGGAATCGACGCCGTAGGTGGAAGGACGCACCGCGATCATGTTGGCGGCACGCACCTGGACCTGGAACCCGGTGGGATCGCCGAGGTCGGCGGTGACGATCACCGAATCCTCGGGAAGGGCGATCGTCGTGGTCATGAACTCGCGGGTGCGCACCTTGTAGACGCAGTCGTCGCAGATCCGCACCGCGTAGACGCCGTCGCGGGGCTCCGAGATGTTCCAGGACTCTTGGATCTGTCCACCGGCCCCGGCCCGGGCCATGGCGGGGAAGTTCCCTTCGGCCTGATCGGCCGCCTGCTTGACCGAGGCGGCCGACATCGGGACCTGGGGCGTGACCGCTTGCGAGGGCACGGACTGGGCGCCTTGCATGGCCGAAACCTTGCCCGGCGGTGTCGTCGGCACGGCCCGATGCCCGTCTCGGGGCGTCTGCGCGGCAACAACAGAGGTTAACGACAGGGAAAATAGAGCCGCTGAAACCGTTATGCCGAAAACGGTACCCAAACGGCGCAAGGCGCCGCGCCGCGTACGCGGCGTGAGCCAAGCATGCGGAGCATGCGCCCGGCGCCTGAGGGAGCTGATAAAATAATCACACGCCCGGCGCCTGAGGGAGCTGGTAAAAATCATAAATTACCTCTCAGCTTGACGGCGACATCGAGAACCCGAAACCCGAGGGGGTTTTCGAACTTCTCGGACTCGCGCACGGTGTGGGGGCGCGAGGCGACGGCGAGGTAGGCGTGAAGCTTCTTGGACTCGACCGGCTTGCCGGCGCGGCCGTCGACCTGGTCGAACGACACCAGGTAGCGATAGACGCCGTTCCGCTCGGAGATCCGGCTGGCGCTCTCGATGACCACGGAACGGTTGAGGCCGCTTTCCGTCGCCTTCTCGATGTCCTTGCGGCGTTCGGTCATGAACCGCTTCCAGAAATCGCCGTCGGAATAGAGGTTGGCCTCGCGCATCCGGTCTCCCTGGCTGGCGCTGTCGATCTCCAGCAGCAGCCGAACGTAGCGGCGCACGAAGCTTTCCATCACCAGATCGAACCCTTCCGTCGTCTTCGTGACCGGCAGGACCCGGACCAGGGAGGCCGGATCGGCCTTCACGGTGCGATCCGTCGCGGGCTCGATGCGGATCAGACCGAGTTCGACCCGTTGCAGCGGCACCAGGGCGGAGATCGCCCCGGTCTGAACCAGGACCACGGCGAAGAGCCCGGCGTTGATCATCACCGACAGGCGGAACACCCAGGCCAGCCGCCGGTGCGCGACCTCGAACGCGTAGGGATCGGCGACGCGCACGCCGTCATGACCGACGGAGAGCGTGGAGGTCTCGGCGGATTGGCGCCGGCGAGGACGCGGAAGACGAAGTCCGATCATCCGCGCCCCCAACGGTAACCCGGGCCGTCGTAGGGCAGCGGGTGGCAGGGACTGCCGGGCGCGCCAGCGCAGGGCGACGGCAGCGGTTTGTCGGAGCCGGAGCCGTCCTTCTGCAACTCGACATCGCCGGCGCAGGCGGAGAGCAGCAGGGCGGCCAGGATAAGGAATTTGTTCATCGATTCTTCCCCCACGAAAGAAACCCGGACGGCGCCTTACGCTTCGCCGCCGCCCGGCTTGTTGATGTTCCGGAATTTCTCGACCAGGGCCTGAGCCCCGGCCCGGACCGAGCCCTCGCCGGAACCCCAGGCGTCGACCTGCCGCCCCACGCCCGCCAGCCCGGCCGCGATGCGTCCGCCGGCGGTGACCGGGTTGGAAAAACTGGCGATGTCACGTCCATGGCGCGCCGCGGCCATGGCCGTTCCGGCGGCGCCGGCGGTCATGATGCCGGCGGCGGTGTTGGTGAGCGCGGTCTGGGCGATGCTGTTGGCGATCGCCGTACCTTCGGTCATCAGGGCCGTGCCCATCCAACCCAGGAACAGGATCACCAGAAACTGGGGATTGCTGATGCTGGCGAACGTGTCGAGCGTCTTGCCGGTGAGGCTTTGCGGCGCGAGGTCGATCTGATCGACGCCGTAGATGGTCAGCGCCAGCGCGGCCGTGCAGGCGAAAAGCACCAGGGTCGAGGCAAGCAAGGTCTTCGCGCCCGCGAATGCCATCTGCCGGCCCCAGTTGAACGCGAACGCCATGAACAGGAACGGCGCGAAGATGGCCACCATCATGGCGCGGAAGATTGCGACCACAACCTGGGCCGAATAGACAACGACGAGCAGGAAGTAGGGCACCACCAGGACGATGGCGTAGACGTACTTGGCGATGTCGTAGAGCCTGCCGGCCTTGCTGATGGCCAGGGCCGCCTGGATCACCTTGGCGACCGCGAGTTCTCCGCTCGCCGCCAGATGCACGAGCCCGGTATACCCGGTGCTTTGGGTACCGCCGCCTGCGACCGAGAACGCCGTATCCGATGCCCCGCCCATCACACTCAAGGCGGTGGAATACACGTAGGAAATCAGTCCGTTCGCTTGACTGGCAAGTATTACACCCGTTATCGTTATGTAAATAAGGTCTTTAACAACCGAATTTATATCAAATTGTTTGAATGCGAGCTTGTATCCCGAGACAACCGCCCACAGACCGAAGAGAGCTGTAAATAAAATGAGCATCGGATCGCCAAGAGCACTACTCAACTCGTTTGCGAAACCCGTGGTTAACTCGATGTACTTCTCCAGCGGTTCGCAGGTGAAGCAAGTTGTGGTGAGATCCGCAGTCGTGCTGTCGACACTATTAGCCATATCACTCGTCTCCCTCGGAGACAGCGCCGTTGCGGGAGCAATGAAGGACGGTCAGATCCGTGCGACAGCCAACCAGTTCTTTGACTGGACGTTCGCCCAGAAGGTCTGGTTCGAGCTGAACACGTGGGAGTTGGAGGAAGCCGAGTGGGCGAAATACGCTGACGATTTCAACACGTGGCTTCCGCTTTACAAGCAGAACCCTCGCAAGGCGCTCAATGCGCTGAAATCCTATCCAAAGGAAAAACGTCTGAATATCCAGCGTGGCTTCGACATACAGTTGGCCTTCGACCACTGGTTCGATCATGTCTACTCGGCTTGGTACAACCGTTACCCCTACACGGCTTCCCGAGCGGTTCTCCATAAGACCAAGGCTCCCACCTTCGACGACACGCTTTCGTCCTACGGACAACGCCCATCGTGTTTCCCCGAGGCCATGCTCGACGAATGCGGCCCGGTTCCGGACTGGCGTTCGCCGAAATGGCGTGCCAAGGAACAAGGCATGATGGCGAAGGCCAACCGGCAGGCGGCCGAGGCCGAGGCCAAGCGGAAAGAGCGGCTCCATAAACGGTAGGCCCGTCATTCCTCGTCCTCCACGCCGGCGATCTCCTTCACCTTGGTCGGAGAGAGGCCTTTCTTGATCTCGGCGACGGCCTGGAGCCGGAGCATCTGGGCCAGGATCTGGTTCTGGCTGGCCACGGCTCGACCCTGGAGGATCTGGGCTTGGGCGACGATGTGCATGCGGTCCTGCACCGTCGTCGCCGAGGCGAGATCCTGCTGGAGCTGGTCGGCGGCATCGTTGATCTCGCCGGCCTGACTCATCTGCACGTCGCCCTGGGCCAGTGCGCGCACGGCGGTGTCTTCCAGCAGCGCGTCACGCCGCTGTTCGACCTTGCGCCAGGCCTCTTCGGACTTCACGAACGCTTCGCTGGTCAGTTCGTCGTCGTTGACGAACAGGGCGTCGCGGTACTTGGACGAGGTCTCGCAGATCGACGCGAGATTGATTTCCGTGAACTCGATGCCCCACTGGACGCCGTCCGGCATCAGGCACGCCATGTCGCTTTTGATCTGCGCCGCCATCTGAAGGATGTTCGGGATCGGCAGATGGATGTTGATCACTTCGCCGATGGCGTCGGAGACGTCGTTCACGAACCCGGTGATCTCGTTCAAAAACGAGAGCTGTTCCTTCAGCGCCGAGAGCTGCTCCATCTCGGTGGCGAGCTGCGCCTTCATCTCCTTGATCTGCGCAATCGCCTGGCCGAGCGCCGCTTCGTCGAACACGGCCATCCCGGCTTTCGCCGCCGGAACGCCCAGCACCAAAAGCCCGCCGACGACGAGGGCGGTCAGATGTTTGCGAGCCATCGACACCTCCGATTTTCCCAAAACGTTCCAAGCCCGAGTGCACTTTTAAAGAGTGTCGCCATTGACCGGCCGAGTGCCGCCGGATAACAAAGAAGCGCAAGCAGCAGAATTGCCGCGACCGACCTGGAAGACATTGCGATGAGCACAGCCGAAACGCCGCCAAATGCGACGCCGAACGACACCACAACGAGTGTCGCGAGACAGACCACGATCAGAACGGTCAGGAGGCTCATGAAACTGAGCCCGAAAGCGAGAAAGCTCAGCGCCATTGCCAGCAACGGTCTGTCATCCACGTTCGCCACGATCGCGTTCACGATCGCGTTCTCCGCATTCGCGTTGGCCTTCGCGGGGATGATCGTTTGGGGAATCACGCCATTAGCTGGAGCGATGATCTCGATCGGCCTATCCGCATTGGTGTTGTCTTTGACGCTCGGTGTCCTCGTTGTATTGCTCGCGCACAAATCGGTGGGCGTGCGAGGCCGCATCGTCTCCGTCGTCATTGCCGCCCTCCTGCTTGGGGCGTGGTGGTACCCGGAGTTGGGACGGCCCGGCTTGTACGTTCTTCAACGGGTGTATGTGGAAGCGGCGGAACGAGCCCGGTTTGGGGGCTGTTCTCGGACGACACGGGCTCCGATAACAGCATCCGCGGCACGCCCATGACTGTCAGGAACAGCGCCACCCGGTTCAGGGCGTAGACGGCCAGGACCACGGCCATGGCCATCGTTTCCACAGGTCCCAATTGCCCATCCCGGAAAAGCACCAGCCCCGCGTATCCGAATCCGGCCCCGAAAACGCAGTCACTACCGGCCATGAGAACGCCCCGGATCCAGAGCCGGAGAGCTACACGTGCGCGAGCCATTCTTCCCCCCACTTTTGCTGGATCGCCTTCAGATCCCGCACGGCATCCGGTCCGCTGCGGAAGAACCGCAAGGACGGCCCAAGCGGCGCGAGGTCGATATCGAGGATCACGCTTTCGTCGCCGCCGGTGGCGGCGTCGCGCTTGACCAACAGTACCTTGCGGCCCTCGTGGCCGCCGCCGAGGATGAACGCGCGCTGTTCCTCGTTGAGATTGAACGCCTCGTAGGCGCCCGGATTGCCCTGCGGGTTGGGAAAGAACAGAAAACTCGCCGTGTTCTCGATCACCGCGTCGGCGATACCCGACTTGTGCAGCGCCGCCGGATCCTGGAACGCCATGCCGACCGAGCCGTAAAGCTTGCGGTACTCGCGGTACATCTCGGCGGCGAGATCTCGGAACGCGGGATTGCGCAGCAGATTGGCCGCTTCGTCGATGAAGATCGCGAACCCCTTGGCGTGGCCCTCGCGGGCGACCCGCTCGATGGCGTTGGCCACGTGGGCGACCACGGGCGGGCCGAGGTTGGGATCGTCGAGGGCCTCGTTCATGTTGACGCCGACCATGAACGACTTGTTCAGGAACCCGCCGAGGCTGTCGCGGGGCGCGTTGAAGATGCGCGAATACAGCCCCGCCTTTCCCTTGCCGTCCTCGACCCAGCGGGCGAACGCCGCGCGCGTGGTGGTGTTGCGCGCGAACGACAGCGAGAAGATGCCGCTGAACGTGCGGGCCTCGACCGGCAGCCGGAACGCGTTCTCGACCGTCAGCGCCAGGGTGTCCTCGACCCCCGGCGCCTGCCCGGCGTCACCGAGCATGGAACGGATCAGCAGCGCTAGGCGCTGGCGGTTGATCGGAGTGTCCTCGGCGTCTAGGGGATTGAGGGCCAGGGTATCGAACGACTGGTAGAGCCCGCCCAGGGTCTCGACCATGAACCGGGTGCCCTCCTTGGAATCGAAGATGTAGGAACGGATGCCGTCGAACTTGGCGAGCCCGGCCAGCAGATAGAGAATCAGCGTCGACTTGCCCGAGCCGGCGGGCGCGATGACCAGGAAGTTGCCGAGCGCCTTCTGGGCGGTGGAACACTGGAACTGGAACGCGTAGGCCTGTCCGGATCCGGTCATGAACGAGCGCACCGGCGCGGTACCCCAGTGGGACTCGCTCAATCCCGAGGGCGAACCCTGGAACGGCCACAGGGCGGCGACGGCCTCGGTGAACAGCTTCAACGGCCGCAGCAGGGTCTCGTGATCGGGCATGCGGTTGAACCAGACGAGCGGCGCGCCGGCGATCTCGACCGAGAAGGCGACCCGGCGGTTGCCGAGGATGCGGCCGATATCGGCGACCAGGGCATCGATCTCCGCTTCCGTCGTTCCGCGCACGACCACGGCAAGCTGGGTCGATAGCAGCGTGGTCTTGCCCTGTTGCAGCAGTTCGATGGCGGCGAGCGCCTGCTTGACCGCTTCCTCGGCGCCGAACTGGCTCTTGGAGCGGCGGTTGAGCTCGAACAACGCGCGTTCCCTGCCGATCGGCACGCAGACCTGGGAGACCTCGATCTCGCCCGGCAGCGCCATCAGCTCGTGGAGCAGATGGCCCGACACTAGGTCGGGCCACTCGCGAATGGTAATGATGCGATGACGCACCGGGTTCGGCAGGTGGGCGACGAAAGACCCCTCGCGTTTGAACACCAAATCGGCGCCGGGCAGGTTGGCCGAGACGTTGGCCGATACCGCCCGCAGATCGTCGCGCAGGTCGCCACAGACCAGGAAGTCGAGGAAACCGGTCAGTGGGCAGTCGGCCTCCGGATCCACGGGACGCACGACGCGGGACGGCCGGTAATCCGACAGCAAGGCCAGGATCCGTTCGTCGGCGCGTTCCAGGATATCCAGGCTCGCGGCCTGTAGGGTCAGATACCAGCGCAGATCGTAGGCATTGCGGTAGAGACCGGCTTCGGCGTCGCCGATCTCGCTCAGCGTCGGCGACGGCCAGATCGCCGGATGGATCACGGCGCGGTGCCTTTTGACCCCGAACAGGCGCGTGACAACGCCGAGGGAGGAGAGGGCATGCAGGCAGGCGGCGCGGCCTTCGTGCAGGGCCGACTGCTGACCTTCGGGCTTGGTGTCGTAGGTCTCGCCGACGAGACGATAGACCCGGATCACCGATCCGGCCGCGCTCTCCCACGGCATCCCGATGCGTCCCCGGCGCGGCTTTGCGCGCACGGTCATGCCGTCGGGCTCGATGCGGTCCAACTCCAGTTCATGGGCGAGCCAGTCGTGCTCGACCGAGCCGAAGATCATCCGCCGGGCCGCCGGAACCGCGAGGGCTCCGGCGGCCGCGGCGGCGCTCCCCATGCCGGCGATGAGCGGCCACGCGCTCACGGACGGCCTCCACGGGAGCATACGGGAGGCGTGCCGGCGAGCAGGCGGCGGCACGGGGAGGAACGCCAAAACCGGACCGAAGGCAGAAACGCGGTCTCGACGTGGGGATCGCGCTTGCCGAGCGTGTAGGCGACGGCAAGGCCCGCCGCGCCCGACAGCACCGTCGCCGGCACCATCAGGGCCGGAACGCGGAGCAGGATGCACACGACGTAGACGAAAAGCGCCAAAGCCAGGGCCAGGACCATCAGACGCGGCGGCAGGCCGAACAGCGTCGCCGGACGCTGAAGATGGGTGAACACGAACGATCGGGCTTTCATGATCGTCCCTCAGCCCTTAAGCAGGTTCATGAACCATTCGGCGAAGGTCGGACCGGCGCCGATGAACAGGGCGGCGATCAGGAAGGTCCACAGCCGGTGGAACTCCAGCCGCCCGGTCAACGCGGCCCAGACGCCGTAACCGCCGATGCACAACCCGATGACCGGTGCCGCGATGGTGAGCAGACTGTCGGACAGCGAGGTGACGCCTTCCTCGACCGGGGCGATCCAGTCGGCGTCGGCGGCGAACGCCGGAGAAAACAACACAAAGGAGAAGGCCGCGCCGAGCACGGCGAGGGAAACCAGGGAACGGGTGGAAAGGGTCATGACGGCCTCATCGGATGATGTGAGAAAGGATCGCGAGCGCCAGCACCAGGGTGCCCAGCGTCACGAAGCTCAGAAGGGTGTGATAGAGCCCGTGCCGGCGCATGCGCCGGCGCAGGGTCTCCATGGCCTTGGTCTGTTCGGCGATCAGGGCGAAAGACTGTTCCAGGCTGGCCTTGACGGTCTTATCCTTGAGGCTTTCCAGAACCTTCTCGACGGTATCGGCGTAGCTGTTGCCGGTGACCGACAGCAGCGCCGAAATGCCTTCGCCGTGCCGGGCCAGCAGCCGGTCGAGGTCGCGGACGAACCCCTGGTGCAGGGTGACCGCCATCAGGATCGGATCGTCGTTGCCGATGGCGACGCCGTGCTCGCGCACCAGCACCGCCCGGGCGTCGTCCAGGCTCATCACGTCCGGCGGCGGTGGCCGGTCGTCGGACAGTTCACCCGTGTCCGGGTCGAACGACGGCTCACGCGCGGCGACGCTCATAGTCCGGCCCGCTCGATCCGGGCACCGACCTTGCGCCAGTACATCTTCAGGCGCTGGCGGGCCATGATCGAATAACGATCGGAGGCCATCGCCTCGACGAAGGTCTGGCGCGCCGCCAGCATCTGCTTGAGGTCGTGGCCGAAGGTCTCCATCTTGACGTTCGGAAGGGTGATCTGGGCCAGGATGCGGGGCGCCAGCGCCTTGTACTCGCTCGAGAGTTCCAGACTGACGCCGTTGTGGGACAAGGGGCCGAAGAACTCGTTCATCCACACGACGATCGGCGTGGTCGGAAACGTGTGGGAGAGCGAGACCAGGCCCTTGAAGGTATCCTCCAGGGCCTGCCCGCCGGTCAGCACCGTATGCAGGCGGACCTCGTGGCCGGCTTCGGTCAGCACCGAGATCGCCTCGTTGCCGGCGAGGTACGAGCCCAGCGGCACGAAGGACGCCGCGCCGTTGTCCACCACCATGACCGCGTCCGGCTCGTCCGACGTCATGATCATCTCGATCAGGCCGTCGAAGGCGCGCTGGTTGATGTCCTCGTCCTCCATGAGGACCAGGCGCTGGACGTCGAACGCCGAATAGCCGGCAAAGGTGGCGTTCACCGGATCGGTATCGACGCAGATCGGTGTGATGTCGTGGTCGCGGTAGTGCTGGGTGAGAAACGAGGCGATGACGGACTTGCCGACGCCGCCCTTGCCTTGCAGGACAAGGTTAACCTTCATGTTCCGTGCTCCCGTTGGATGTTGGTTCGCCGGTGTCGAGATGCAGCTCGAAATCCCCCGACAGGGTCGGGTCGTGAGCGAACCGGCCAAAGCGCGTGTCGTCCCCGGACGCGGATGTCCCGGGGGTGATGAGTGGTTTGTTTTTGATAGCGGGGAGGTTCGCGGAAGGAGACAGCTTGATTCTTGCCTTTGGGTCATAACCAAGCTGGCGTTTGACTTGATGATCAAACGGCCTAAGAGTGACCGTAAGCTTGCCGGTCTCTCTGAGTTCACTCCAAATTCGACGAATCGAATAGCCTTGACCGAGCCTTTCGCGGATTTCCTCCGCCAGGGCGATCACTTCGACTTTCGCTTGACCCCAGTAAATTTCCTTCACAATAATGCCCGAATCGTGATTGCAAAATCACGATTCGGCGAAGGTGGCTTAACCTAGCGATACTTCCGCTCCACCAATTTTCCCAAGGGTCCGACCGGCAACGGTACGGCCCTTTTGTTTTTTCAAGCAATCCGATTTTCGTTCGACAACCGTCCGGACCGTTCGCCGGGGATGCCTCAACCGTCGCCGGCCTCGATTTCATTCGGGTGGTTCCCGCGAAGGTCGGAACCGCCGAGATCGGTCTGGACAACGGCCGCACCCGAGCGCGCAGAAGGCGCAAATGGCGGGCGATCGGCAAGGGGCTCGGCAACCTTCTCAACCAATCACGCGGCTATCTCGACTACCGCATGATCTGCACCGTGGCCCAGGTTTCGGTGCTCCTCGCCTTGCTTCTTTACCAAGCCGCGCATTTCCTCGCACGCCCGCTCGTGCGGGCAACCGGATCACCGAACCCGCCTTATACCAACCTGCATAACGAATCATTGATATGCCCATTTTCGCATTCCGATGGACATGATTTTCCACGGCTGGTCGATGAGCTTGTTCCAGGCGAAGCAACAGTGGTCGACGATGTCGACGTAGGACTTGAAGATTCTGTTTGAGAGCCAGTTTTCGCGCATGAACTGCCACACATTCTCCACCGGATTGAGCTCGGGCGGCTTCGACGGCAGGGGAACGAGGGTGATGTTTTCGGGGACGTGAAGGGCATTGGAGAAGTGCCATCCGGCCTGGTCGACGATCACGACGGCATGGGTGCCGGAGGCGACGGCGAGCGAGATTTCCGTCAGGTGCAGGGTCATGGCGACGGTGTTGCAGACCGGCAGGACCAAGGCCGCTCCGACGCCTCGGGCCGGACAAACGGCGCCGAAGATCCACGCCGAGCGCGTCCGTTGGTCTTTGGGGGCGGCGGGACGTGTCCCGCGTTTCGCCCAACGCCGCGTAATCGTATTCTTTTGGCCGACCCTGGCTTCGTCCTGCCACCAGATTTCTATGGCTGTTCCGGCGGGGAGGCCGGATCGGATCTCCGCCACTCGGGCGGGGAATTTTTTTTGAATGTCTCCATGGCTTCCGCGTCCTGGGCGTGGTGACGTGGTCGAGCCGAGAGTTTCCGATACCCCATCTCGCGCAGGTTCCGCCCCAAGGTCGTTTCGTCCATGGAAACGCCGAATTCCCGCTGGATCCAGGAAACCAAGTCGCTCAATCGCCAACGCACCACGCCATCGATATAGGGCGTCGGTCCATCGTCAATCACGGTGGCCAACAGGGCTCGCTGTTCCACCGTCAAGCGGCGGTGCGGCCCCGTCGACTTGGCATCAATCAAGCCTTCAGGTCCTTCGGCATTGAAACGCAAAACCCAGTCCCGCAGCGTCTGAAGATCCACCTCCGCATGGGCCGCCGCTTCCCTGCGGCTCGATCCGTCATAGATCATCGACAAACTCAACAGGCGCCGAACTTGGCGCCCGTGACCCGACGAACGCGCAAGACGACGAAGGTCCTCGCCACTGTAGTCGTCACGGAGGGGGATCGCTCGTGCCATGGAAAACTCCTCTGTTTTCCATGTTGAATCATTTTTTCAGCCGCACGGGAATCCCCCACGTGAGTCTTTCTTCATGCTGGTTGGTATTAGTCCGCCGGAGCGGGAGGGATCGGTGAACGAACCCTCCGCGCACCCTGTTGGACCGTCACCGGTTGTCGACTTGCGCCCGCACCGCGAGACGACCCGTGCGGGAAATGTGGTAGGGACCGCCGTTTCGGGATTCGATCAGGCGCCGACCTTTCAGCTTGCGAAAGATCGGGAGCGTGCAGTCGGACAATCCGAAACCGTCGCGCGTGAAACAGATCGCTTCGACGAGGCGACCCTTTTCGTCGCGTCGGTGGCGGATATGACCGCCCTGAGCCAGCGCGTGCAGGACGCGCTGTTCCAATTTCGAAATGTTCATGATGAGGAAACTCGTGTGCAAAGCCATGACGCGCATCAGCGCGGGCGCACGGCGTTCCGTACGCGCCCGTCGGCCTAAATGCGTTGACATGCCCCGCCGAAGCGAAGCGGTCAGCGGCTTGCCACAGTCTCCGACATAAAAGTCCTGATTCGAACGCGGAACCGTTTTCCGCGTGACCGGTGTATTCAATGACCTGTTTGCGTGTCAACAGGCGTCTTGCGACGTACCCGCGAAATCAGGAACTGGAAGCTTGAAGGGTAAAGCGGGGTTGTTTCAGGATTTCGAGAAAGCTGTGGGCGTAAATGGAGAGCGGCGCCTTGGGATTGCGGATCGCGTAAAGGAAAAACGAGAAGTTCTCGCGTACCGGAATCGCCCGCGTGCCCTCGATAGCTCCGCCGAAAACGGTGAACGCATCCAAGAGCGTTATTCCGAGTCCGTGTTTCACCAAGGCACATGCAGTGACCATCAGGCGCACGGAAATCGAGATTTCGATCGCGTGACCATGGCGCGCGAACAGATCGCGAAGAATATCGTGCTGGAAGACCGTCGGTTCGAAACCGATCAAGGGATAGGGAACGATGTCCTCGATGGAAACCGTTTCGTGCGCGGCCAGGGGATGGCCCTCCGGAACAAGGCACACGAGACGCCCGGCCGCCAGTTTCTCCACCCCGACCCGGGGGTCCGCAACTGGATAGATGGTCAGCGCGAGATCGACTTGGCGCAGTGTCAAATAAGGCACGACCTCGTTCACATGAAGGACATCGACCGCGATCTTCACAGTGGGAAAGTTGCGGCGCATTTCGACCAACGCCTGGGGGACATAAGACAGCCCCAGACCGGGAGAGGTTCCGATGCGGATTTCTCCCTGGGTTTCGCGCCCGACCTGCGCCAATCGCCGATTGATGTCCTCGATGCGGGCATGGACAAGTTCGAGATCCTCGAAGATTTCGGCGGCCTCGGGAGTCGGTACGAATGCGCCGCTGTCCCGGGAAAACAGTCGAATGCCGGCAATCGTTTCGGCGTGCTTGACCATCTTGCTGACGCCCGGCGCCGAGACGTTCAGGAGTCGGGCCGCTCCGGAAATCGATCCGGTCAGCATGACGGCGCGAAGGACCTCGATTTGACGCAGGCTAAGCATGTCTCGGTCCCCACGGTCATCCCCTTATCTTTAGGTTAAAGGGGCATAATATAATATTAATTGATGCCCCGTTTAACCTCGCCTACCCTTTTCGTCAAGAAAGGTGCCGCGCCAGACGCATGGCGCCGTCGGCAGGGATATGAAGGTGACGGAAACGGAAATTCCGAAATTCGATGTCGCTGTGATCGGTGGAGGCATCGCCGGATTTTGCGCGGCTATCGCGGCTCGCCGGATGGGGGCGAAGACGCTTCTGGTCGAACGCCTGGGCTTCCTGGGCGGCGCGGCGACCGCCGGATCCGTCGGACAGTTCGTCGGCTGGGAAACGCGCCGGGGACGGCGCGTCGTTCGGGGTATCGGCGACGATCTGGTCGATTGCCTGAAAACAGCCGGCGGAACCTTGGGACACGGGCGCTTCACCATGTCCACCGGACACCGAATGGATCGGGTCGAATACGCACCCGAGATTCTAAAGGTCGTTCTCGACGGCATGGCATCGGATTGCGGACTCCACGTTCTGTTTCACGGCCAAGTCACCGCGGTCGAACGGGACGCGGCGGCGGTCCGGCAGGTCGTTATCGATACGCCGACGGCCGCATTGCGAATCGCGGCGCGATGCCACGTCGATGCGTCGGGCGACATGAACCTGTTGACCCGCGCCGGAGCGGCGTTCCTGAAACTCGAGACGGACGAATCCTTGCAGGCGGCGACGATGATGTTCGCCATGGCACCCGTCGATTTCGACCGTCTCGACAAGGTCGGTCTGGACAGCAAGCAAGCCATCATCGCCCGGGGACTTCAATCGGGCGATCTGCCGCGGGCCGCGCTCCATTACAACCGGGTGCCGGACACCGACGCGGCTTGGTTCAACATCACCCGCGTCACCGTCGATCCCACCGATCCCTTTTCGCTGAGCGCGGGGGAAATCGAGGGCCGACGGCAGGCTTTCCGGGTTGCGCGCTTCCTGCGCGAAAACCTGCCGGGGTGCGGAAAAGCCCGGCTGTCGGCTTTGGCGCCTCAACTGGGCATTCGGGATTCACGCCGGATCGTCGGCGATTACGTCATCACGGCCGAAGACATTCGTAGCGGCGCCGCCTTCGACGACACGATCGCATGCGGCGCCTACCCGATCGACATCCACCCCGCCAACGGTTCCGGCTTGACGATCGAGGAGTTCGGCGAAGATCATTTCTATCGGATTCCCTATCGCGCGCTGTTGCCGCGCGGCCTGAAAAACGTGATCGCGGCGGGGCGCGGCATTTCGGCGACCCACGACGCGTTCGCCGCGCTACGCGTGATGCCGACGGCGATGGCCATGGGACACGCCGCGGGGGTCGCCGCCGCTCTCGCCGCCATCAGCGATGGGGATGTCCGAAAGGTCGCCGTGAACGCGCTGCAAGGCATCCTGTCCAGGCAAAACGCCTTTCTTGGGATCTGAACATGGCGCTGGCTTGTCTGTTCATCGTATTCGCGATCTTCATGCTGGCCGGCGCGCCGGTGGCCATCGCCATGGGGCTGGGGTCGATGGCCTATCTGGCGCTTTCCGACATTCCCGCCACGGTCCTGGTCTTCAACATGGTCGACAGTCTGGGCGGGATCACGCTTCTGGCCATACCATTCTTCGTGCTGGCCGGCGAAATCATGAATTCGGCGGGCATCACGCGACGTATCTTCGAGTTCGCCGAACTGCTTGTCGGCCACATTCGCGGCGGGTTGGCCCACGTCAATATTCTCTCGAGCCTGTTCTTTGCCGGGATTTCCGGCTCGGCGGTCGCCGATGCCGCCGGCCTCGGCCGGATCGAGATCAAGGCGATGATCAACGCGGGGTATTCGCGCCCGTTCAGCGCCGCGGTGACGGCGGCGTCGAGTTGCGTCGGGCCGATTATTCCGCCTTCCATTCTGATGGTACTTTTCGGGACGATGGCGGACGTTTCGATTCCCGGATTGTTCCTGGGCGGAATCATCCCGGGTCTTCTGCTCGGCGCCTTCATGATCGCCTATGTTTACGTCGCGGCCGGCAAGCAGCATGAAGTCCTGCGGCCGAGGGCCCGGCCGATCCAAATCGTGCACGGTTTTTTCGCCAACATCCTGCCGCTGGGCACGCCGGTGGTGATTCTGACCGGGCTGGTTCTCGGTATCGTTACGCCGACCGAAGGCGGCGTGGTCGCCGTTTTCTATGCGCTGCTGGTATCGGTGATCCACGGCGATGTCGGATGGCGTAAGATGGGAATGATTCTCGAAGAATCGCTGATCACGACCACGCAGATCATGTTCATTTTAGCCTGTTCGGCCCTTTTTGGCTGGCTGGTGACGACCGAACAGATTCCCGAACGGCTGAGCGAGATCTTTCTGGCCAGTGCGTTGGGGAAAATCGCCTTTCTGGCGGCCGTGAACCTGATCCTGCTTCTTCTCGGTACGATCATGAGCCTGACCTCGATCCTGGTCATCTTCACGCCGACCCTGGTCGGTATGGCTCATGCGATGGGAGTCGACCCGGTCCATCTGGGCGTGGTGGTGGTGCTCAATCTGACCGTCGGCCTGATTACGCCGCCTCTTGGCTGGTGCCTGTACATCGTCACCGAAATCGCCGAGATCAAATTCGTCGAAACGGCGCGCGCGGTGATGCCGTTCCTGATCCCGATCCTGCTGGTCCTGATTCTGATCACCTACGTTCCGGAACTCGTTCTATGGCCGTCGCAGCTCCTGTTGGGGGAGGGATGACGCGACGGCACCACGACAACAAGTATGACGCGAAACAGAGGAGGAAGACTCCATGTCATTCAATAGACTCATCGGATTGGGCGTTGTCGCGGTCGGCTTGGTCGGCATCGGCTCCGCCGCGATGGCGGACACGACCCTGCGCCTCGCCTGCCCCTCCGCCCCGACCAACTCCACGTGCATGGCCGCGAGCCGGTTCGCCGAAGAAGCGAATCGCCTGAGCAACGGCGCCGTAACGGTCAAGGTCTTTCCCTCCGGACAACTCGGCACCGGCACCAAGGCGATCCAGCAGACCCAGGCGGGAATCATCGACGTGGTCGTCGAATCGCTGTCCAACTACTCGGCGCTGGTCAACGACTACAACGTGGTGTCCTGGGGATTCGTTTTCCGTGACGCGGACCATTACGACACGTTCCTGAAGTCGCCGATCCACGCGAAAATGATGCAGGAACTGGAAACCAAGCACGGCATCCGCCTGCTGGCCACGAATTGGCGCAAACTGCCCCGGGTCGTCGTCGCCACCAAGCCCGTCTTCACGCCGGACGATCTTAAGGGGCTGAAATTCCGGGTGCCGGGCATTCCCGCCTTCATCAAGACCTGGAGCGCGGTGGGCGCGAACCCAGCGCAGGTTCCGTGGGGAGAATCGTTCCAGGCACTCAAGACCGGCGTCGTCGACGCAATGGAAGCGCCATACGATTCGGTCGTCAGCCAGAAATTCCATCTGGCGGCGCCCTACGTGACACTGACCAATCACGTCTTCACGTCGATCGTACTCGGCATCAACGCCAAAAAGTTCGCGTCGCTCAGCGCCGAAGATCAAAAGGCGTTGAGCGAGGCCGCGACGGCCGCCACCGACTATTCAGCGGAACTCGCTGCGGAAAGCGCGAAGACCATCGAAAAGGATATCACCGACTCCGGAGCCTACATCATCACGCTCAATCCCAAGAAGTTCCGAGAGAAGGTCGACGCCGCGACCGGCGAACAGGAAGCCGCCGGAACCTGGAGCAAGGGACTGGTCGCCGAGATCCAGGCCTTGAAGTAGAAGCCGACCCGACGGGCGGCGGGCATGTCTCCGCCGCCCGGCCATGAAATCGAGGAAAGCGATGATCGATCGGTTGGACGCGGCGTTGGAACACCTGAACCGTCTCTATCTGAGACTCGCGCAGGTCATTCTCGCCGGACTGGTTGCCATTGTGTTCGGTCAGGTAGTGTACCGCTATCTGTTCGGCAAGTCGTTCCTCGGCATCAGCGAGATCACGGCTTTTTCCATCGTTTGGGTGGTGTTCATGATGGCGGTCGTTCTGCATCGGCGACGCCGGCACATCGTGATCACGGCCCTGGTCGACCACATGGGCGGTTCCGCGAAAAGAGCGGCGGCGGCCCTTGTCAGCCTCGGGACGATCGCTTTTTCAGTGTTCGTCTATGCCGAAACCGTGCACGTCTGGCCGTATCTGACGGTCGAAACCCCGGTCTTCCATCTCCATGACGTCGTATTCAAGACCGCCCCGCTGTTCGCGTTCGGTCCGATCCTGCTGCAGGAAATCGTGAACCTCGCCCGGGTGGCGCGACCGCGCAACGGCGAGCCGTCACACGGGAATTAGGCGGCCGATCCTTTTCGCGGATAGCGGAGATAGGTATAGCGGTCAAGACAGGTTTCGTAGAAATCCGCCAGCTTCACGCCGTCGCGCGAACGGATCCGGCCCCGGCCGATTTCGCGGTCGATCATCGCCTTGACCTTGGCCGCCATCGAATCCGGATTGTACTGCATGACGGACAGCACCTGGGCGGCCGAGGAGCCCTTGACGGTTTCCTCGATATAGAAGCCCGACGGGTCTTCCAGATCGCTGTAGATGTGCGCCTCGTTGAGGCGGCCGAACAGATTGTGCATGTCGCCCATGACGTCCTGGTAAGCGCCGGTGAGGAACAGTCCGACGTAATAACTGTCTCCGGGCACCAGATCGTGCAGCGGAATGGTGGATTGGGTTCCGAATTCGCCGATGTAGCGGGAAATCCGTCCATCGCTATCGCAGGTAATATCCGCCAGGGAACAATTACGGCCGGGCGCTTCGTTGAGCCGGGTCAGCGGTGCGACCGGAAGCACCTGGCCAATTGCCCAACTGTCGGCCGCCGATTGGAACAGGGAAAAATTGCACAGGTACTGCGATCCCAGCAGCGCTTCCACGTCGCGCAGGTCTTCCGACACGAAATCCTCGGTCTCCAGACCGCGGGCGATGTCGCGCATGAGCCGCCAGTAGAGGGTTTCGACCTGGGCCAGTTCCTCCAGTCGGATAACGCCGAATTTGAAACCGTCGAGCACGTCGTCGAGAATCCGGGAGGCGAGATTGTAGGCCTCCTGAAAATTGCGGTATTCCGCGAGCCCTTCGCACAGGTCGCGCATGTTTGTGACCAGGATATGCTCGTCTTCGACCGGTTCGGTCCCGACCGGATTGGCATCGTTGGCAATTTCGCCGAGCACCCGCATGATCACGCAGGAATGGTGGGCGGTAACCGCGCGACCGCTTTCGCTGACCAGGGTCGGGTGGTCGACACCTTCCAGATCACAGACCTGCTTGACGTTGAAGACCACGCTGTCCGCATATTCGGTAAGAGAATAGTTCATCGAGGAATGGCCGGAGGTGCGGCTGCCGTCGTAGTCGACGGCCAACCCGCCGCCGACGTCGAGATAGCGCAGGGGAATACCCCGCTTGACGAGGCGGGCGTAGATACGGGCCGCCTCCTGAACCGCATCCTGGACGTAGCGGACGTCCGACAGTTGGCTGCCGACATGGAAGTGCAGTAAGGAGATCGTGTCGCCGTACCCGCGTTCCTGGATGCGGGCGATGGCGTTGAGGATCTCCGATATGGTCAGGCCGAATTTGGCGCGGTCGCCGCTGGATTCGCTCCAGCGCCCTTCCGTCTTCACCCGCATCTTGACGCGTAGGCCGATGATCGGCCGGACGTTCATTTCATCGGCCAGCCTCAGAAGCGGCTCGATTTCCGTGAATTTCTCGATCACCACCACAACCCGGCGGCGCAGCTTTCGGCCCAGCAACGCCAGCCGCAGGAAGTCCTCGTCCTTGTAGCCGTTGCAGATCGTCAGCGCCTCTTCACCGATGTCGTAGGACAGCACCGCCATCAGTTCGGCCTTGGACCCCGCTTCCAACCCGTAATCGTAGGGCCTTCCGGCGTCGACGATCTCGTCCACCACCTCGCGCATCTGGTTGACCTTGATCGGATAGACGCCGCGGTAGGGTGCGCCGTATTCCGTGTCGCGGATCGCGTTGGCAAAGGCTTCGTTCAATTGCCGGATCCGGCTTTTAAGGACATCGTGGAACCGCATGACCACCGGGAACTGGATACCCGAGGCCCGCAGTTCGTCGACCACGTCCTGAAGGGCGATTCGCGCCTCGGGGTTTTCGCGGTCGGGGATGACATGAAGCTTGCCGTCGTCGCCGACGCCGAAATGGCCGTCTCCCCAACGATGAACCCGATAAAGTTCTTCCGCCTCTTCCGCCGTCCAATCCCGCATGGATGCATTCCCTCCTTCCGACAAACCGGGCGTGCTCCCGTCACCGGCGATACGCGTCCGTTTCGGGTTATTACATCAAACGCCGGATACCGCCATGCAAGAACATCGACGAAGCGAAAATCCAAGTGAATTTTGCCCTCCAACCCCCAACCGCTATGGGTTAGGATCGCGCGCCGCCTTTTTCGGCATTCCACCCCAGCCTGCGGGAGCGAGCCCTGTACAAGAACATTCCGGGTGATCAAGCGTTTCGCGCGTCCGACAATCTCGGCCGGCAGCCGGAGATGACCTACGGCGGGGCGCTCAGTTTCCTGCGTCGCCGTTTCTCGCGGGAACTCACAGGGGCCGATGTCGTGGTGAGCGGACTGCCCTACGACGGTGCGGTAACCTATCGGCCCGGATCGCGGCTGGGGCCGCGCGCGATTCGCGCGGCCTCTGTCCAACTGGCCGAACTCAAGGCCTTTCCCTTCGGCTTCGATCCGTTCGATACCCTGGCCGTCGTCGATTTCGGCGACTGCTTCATCGATCCCCATCACCCCGACACGGTGATCGAGGCGATCGAATCGCACATCGACGCCATCCTGACCGCCAACGCCGTACCCCTAAGCCTGGGCGGCGACCATTTCGTGAGCTACCCGGTCCTGCGCGCGGTGGCGAAACGGCATGGACCGGTCGCGCTGATCCAGTTCGACGCCCACTGCGATACCTGGGACGACGACGGCACGCGGCTCGACCACGGGTCGATGTTCCTGCGGGCCAAGAATGAACGGCTGATCGACGTTTCCAAATCGTGTCAGATCGGCATCCGCACTTACAACGACTCCGACCATGGTTTCGAAATCCTGACCGCACCCTGGGTCCATCGCAACGGAACCGCCGCCGCGATCGACGCCGTCAAAAGCCGGGTCGGCGGCGCCAAGGCGTACCTGACCTTCGACATCGACTGCCTGGACCCCGCCTTCGCGCCCGGAACGGGAACGCCGGTACCGGGCGGCCTTTTCCCGCACCAGGCGCTGGATATCCTGCGCGCGTTCGGCGACCTGGATCTGGTGGGCGCCGACGTGACCGAGGTTTCACCGCCCTACGACGTGTCGGAAATCACCGCGATCAACGCGGCGACGATCGCCCACGACATCCTGTGTCTGTTCGCACTCCGCAAAGGGGCGGTGGGCCGCCCGGTGGGGCGTCTGTAAACGGCGTTTCGCGGCGGAAAGTACGCTTCGGCAAGATCACATCACGACGCCCGGGAAGACCGGATGGGGTATAGGCCTTTTAGCCCTATATCATCAGCTTAATCTTGTATTCCCAACATGATGGTTTAGCCTACATCGTCAGGATGGAAACGCTTACATTCTCCAAGGAGAAATCCATGTCCCGCGTCGATGTTCAAAGCAAGGCCGATCTCATCGAATCAACGATAAAGGCGGCCGGCGCTTGCCTGACCGATGATCGCGCACAAACCGCGGCCACCGTAATTCGCCATTATTATGCCCATGTCCCGGCCCAGGACCTTCTGGACGAGGATCCGGGAACCCTTTTCCGGGCCTCCCTCGCCCACTGGAAATTCGCCGAGACGCGCGCCAGGGAACGGTCTTCGGTCCGGGTCTACAATCCGCAACTCGAGGAACACGGCTGGAAGTGCGAGCACACAGTGATCGAAGTCGTCACCGACGACATGCCGTTCCTGGTCGACTCGGTCGCGGCGGACCTGATGTGCCAGGATCTGGATTTTCATTTCATCGCCCACCCGGTGTTCGACGTCGTGCGCAACGACAAGGGACGCATCGTCGGAATTCTGCCCCAGGGCGCCGGCGACGAGACTTATCGGCCCGAATCGTTCATGCACATGCGCATCAATGCACAGGCTCCCGAACATTTGAAGGAAATCGAAGACCGGCTTCGCACCATTCTGTCGGATGTGCGCGTCGTCGTCGCCGACTGGCAGACCACCAAGACGCGCCTGGCCGAGGTCATCGACGAAATCGGCACCCTGCCCCCGTCCGTCGTCACCGAGGACATCGACGAGGTCGACGCCTTCCTGCGCTGGGTTCACGACGACAACTTCACGTTGCTCGGATATCGGTCCTATAAATTCAAGGGACAGGGTGACAAGATCGCAGGAACCATCGATCCCGATTCGGGTCTCGGCCTGCTGCGTGATCCGGCCTTCGTGGTATTTCGGGAATTACGCAATCTGGCGGAGACGACGCCCGAAGTTCGCTCACACGTCGGCGCGCCGGATGTACTGGGCGTCACCAAATCGGATACCGTTTCGACCATTCGCCGCACCGCGTTCCTGGATGCCGTCAGCGTCAAGCGATTCGACAATCGGGGACGGGTCGTCGGGATGCATGTCTTCGTCGGCTTGTTCTCGTCGTCGGCCTACAACGGCAGCCCCCATGGCATTCCGATGATCCGCCGCAAGATCGCGCGCGTCATCGCCCGCACCGGGTTCCCCGCCAACACCCATGACGGCAATGCGCTCAAAAACATCCTGGAAACTTTCCCGCGCGACGAACTGTTCCAGGTCAACGACGACCACCTGCTGCAAACCAGCCTGGGAGTGCTCGCGCTGCTGGAACGGCCCCGCGTCGCGCTTTTCATTCGCCGCGACGATATGGGCCGGTTCATGTCGTGCCTCGTGTATGTGCCGCGCGACCGCTTTTCAACGGATCTGCGCCTGCGCATTCACGACATTCTTGAAAGGGCGTTCAACGGTCAGGTTGCCGCTTATTACATCCAGCTTTCCGAATCGCCCCTGGCCCGCCTGCACACCTTCATCCGCACCCAACCGGCCGAGATCCCAGACTATGATCCGGCGGATATCGAACGCCAACTGGCGGAAACGGCGCGTTCCTGGACCGATCGAATGCGGGATTCGCTGACCGGCACCCACGGGGAGGAGCAGGGGCTACGCCTGTTCCGGCGTTATGCCGGCGCGTTTCCATCCAGCTATCGGGAACGGTTCAACGCCGATTCCGCCCTCGCCGATCTCGCCAAGCTCGAACACGCCCTGGCCGACGGCACACTGAAGATGAGCCTTTACCGGCCAATCGAGGCCCTGGACAACCAGATCCGGTTCAAGGTTTACCATCCCGACCGTCAGGTGCCCCTGTCGCACATCCTTCCCATGCTCGAACACATGGGTCTGAAGGTCCACAACGAGATTCCCTACGACATCCGGCCCGACGGCCGCCTCGTGATGATCCACGACTTCGGACTTGAAACCCGGGACGGCTCGGCCGTCGAACTGGCCGCAGTGCGCGACAATTTCCAGGACGCCTTCATCCGCATCTGGAACGGCGACGTGGAAAGCGACGGTTTCAATGCCCTGATCATGAAGACGGGTCTGACGTGGCGCGAAGTCGTGATCCTGCGGGCCTATTGCAAATATCTGCGTCAGGCCGGGATCGC
Source organism: Rhodospirillales bacterium (assembly GCA_963675465.2). Lineage (GTDB taxonomy): Bacteria > Pseudomonadota > Alphaproteobacteria > Rhodospirillales > Shumkoniaceae > JAHDSF01. The sequence continues at coordinate 405,644 of CAXXVY010000012.1, read as the reverse complement.
CTTTTCCCAGGCCTACATGGAACAGACGCTGGCGGCGAACGCGCCGCTCGCCGAACTGATCGTGCGCCTTTTCGAGACTCGTTTCGACCCCGCCGCCCAAGATGGTGCGGAAACTCGGGGCGTCGACATCCGCGTTCGCATCGACGAGGCACTGGAAGGCGTGAGCAGCGCCGACGAGGACCGGATTCTGCGGCGCTTCATCAATCTCGTGGAATCGACCCTTCGCACCAACTATTACCAGTCGGCCGAGGACGGCACCCCCAAGAGCTACGTCTCGTTCAAGATCGACAGCCAGACGGTGGAAGAATTGCCGCTGCCCCGGCCGTGGGTTGAGGTGTTCGTCTATAGCCCGCGCATGGAAGGCATCCACCTGCGCGGCGGCAAGGTCGCCCGCGGCGGCATTCGCTGGTCCGACCGGCGCGAAGATTTCCGCACCGAAATCCTGGGTCTGATGAAGGCCCAGGTCTTCAAGAACGTCGTCATCGTTCCCACCGGATCGAAGGGCGGCTTCGTGGTCAAGCACCCGCCCAAGGGCGATCGCGAAGTCCAACAGGCCGAAGCGATCGAATGCTACAAGATCCTGATCCGGGGACTTCTAGACGTCACCGACAACCTGCGAGGCGGATCGGTCATCCCGCCGCGGAACGTTGTCCGGCACGACGCCGACGACCCTTACCTGGTGGTCGCGGCAGACAAGGGGACCGCGACGTTCTCCGACATCGCCAACGCGCTTTCGATCGAGCACGGCTTCTGGCTGGGCGACGCCTTCGCCTCGGGCGGAAGCCAAGGCTACGATCACAAGGACATGGGCATCACCTCCCGCGGCGCCTGGGAATCGGTGAAACGCCATTTCCGCGAAATCGGCATCGACGTTCAAAACCAGGACTTCACGGTGGTCGGCGTCGGCGACATGTCCGGCGACGTGTTCGGTAACGGCATGCTGATGTCGCACCATATCCGGCTGGTGGCCGCCTTCAACCACCAGCACATCGTCATCGATCCCGATCCCGATCCCGAAACCGGCTTCGAGGAAAGGAAACGCCTGTTCGAACTCCCACGCAGTTCGTGGGCGGACTATGACGTCGCCAAACTGTCGAAAGGCGGCGCGATCTTTGAACGCCGCGCCAAATCGGTGAAACTGTCGCCGGAGATCCGGAACCTTCTGGGTATCGAGGTCGAAGCCATCGCGCCCAACGACCTGATTCGCGCCATGCTGCGGCATGATGTCGATCTCATCTGGTTCGGCGGCATCGGGACCTATGTCAAGGCGTCCGATGAATCCCATCTCGACGCCGGCGACCGCGCCAACGACGCGGTCCGGGTGGACGCGACCGAGTTGCGGTGCAAGGTTGTCGGCGAGGGCGCGAATCTGGCCCTGACCCAACCGGGGCGCATCGAGTACGCGCAAGGCGGCGGACGCCTGAACACCGATGCGATCGACAATTCGGCCGGCGTCGACTGCTCGGACCATGAAGTCAACATCAAGATCCTTCTTAATGCCGTCGTCCACGACGGCGACATGACGGAGAAGCAGCGCAATACCCTTCTCGCGTCGATGACCGACGAGGTCGCCGCCCTGGTCCTGCGCGACAACTACCTTCAGACTCAGGCGATATCGCTGATCGAATCCCGCGGCGTCGCGCTGTTGGATTATCAGCAACGGCTGATGAAAATGCTGGAACGGGCCGGCCGCTTGAACAGGGTCGTCGAATCCCTGCCCGACGATGAAGCCCTGAGTGAACGCGCCCAGGCCGGATTCGGGCTGACCCGGCCCGAAATCTCGGTTCTGATGTCGTGGAGTAAGATCTGGCTCAAGGACGTGCTGATCGATTCCGAACTTCCGGACGATCCGCGCCTTTCCAACGATTTGGTCCGCTATTTCCCGACCCCGTTGCGCGACACCTTTGCGGAAACCATTCACCAGCACAGCTTGCGGCGTGAAATCATCGCCACCAGCGTCACGAACAGCATGATCAACCGGGTCGGCGGTACCTTCGTCACCCGCGTCATGGAAAAAACCGGCGCGACCCCGGTCGACATCGCCACCGCGTACACCGTCGTACGCAAGATCTTCCTGCTGCGGGAAATTTGGGAGGAAATAGAGGCCTTGGACAACAAGGTTCCCGCCGATGTCCAGATCGACATGCTGGTGGCGATCAATCGTCTGGTCGAACACGGCGTCCACTGGTTCCTGAACTATGGGGGCCGTCCTCTCGACATCGGCGCCGCGGCGGCCGAATACGGTCCCGGCGTTCAGGAGGTCGCCCGACAACTCGAAGATCTGTTGCCACCCCACTACCGCGACGATCTGCACGCCCGAGCCAAGCCCTATCAGGAGAAGGGCGTTCCGGCATCGTTAGCGATTCAGATCGCGGGGATGGTCAACATGGCCGCCGCGTGCGACGTGGTTCGGCTCGCGGGTCGGTCCGGCGGCGACGTCGTCGATGTCGCCCGGCTCTACTTCGCGGTCGGCGCCCGGTTCCGGCTGGGCCACCTGCGCGCATCGGCGGAACGGCTGCCGTCTCAAAGCCATTGGGAAAAGCTCGCCGTCGCCGCCCTGATCGAGGAGTTTTACGCCCACCAGTCGTCGATTACGTCGGAGATCCTGTCGGTTTCCGAAGGCGACGCCGGACCCGATTCCGCCATTGCGGCGTGGGAAGACGCGAACAGGGCCAATGTGGACCGGGCCGAACAGCTTCTGTCCGAGCTTTGGTCTTCCGACGTCAATGATCTTTCGATGGTTGCCGTAGCGAGCCGCCAACTTCGCTCGCTCATAGACGCATCGGCAAACTGAGCCGAGGTTACGGCGGAGGAAAGCATGCCCCGAACGACCGAAAGGCCCCGCGCCCTGTTCGGATGGTGTTTGTTCGACTGGGCCAATTCGGGGTTCCCGACGGTCATCGCGACCTTTGTTTTTTCCGCCTATTTCGCACGCGCGGTCGCCGGAGACGATGTCTCCGGCACCGCCTATTGGGGTTGGGCGACCAGCCTGTCCGCCCTGGCGGTCGCCGTGTTCAGCCCCGCCATGGGCGCGATCGCGGATCGGACCGGACGCCGCAAGGCCTGGATCGTTCCTCTTTCCATCCTGTGCATCGCGGCGACCGCGTCATTGTGGTTCACCAAACCGGATCCGGCATATGTGGTATTCGGACTGGTCGGGTTCGCGGTCGCCAACTTCGCCTTCGAATCCAGCATGGTCTTCTATAATGCCATGCTGCCGGATTTGGCGCCGCCGCGCATGATCGGACGGGTATCGGGCTGGGGATGGGGGCTCGGATACGCCGGGGGGTTGAGCTGCCTGGCCATCGCGTTCGCGGGTTTCGCCCTTCCCGAAACGCCTTGGTTCGGGCTCGACAAGGCAGCGGCCGAGCATATTCGCGCGACGACGATCCTGGTTGCCGTGTGGTACTCGGTGTTCCTGATCCCGTTCCTTTTCTGGACCCCCGATCGCGAACCATTGCGGATCTCGACCCGGGATGCGGTTTACGGAGGACTGTCCACCCTGGCCGCGACCCTGACCAACATCCGCGCGCATGGGAACATCGCCCGCTTTCTGATCGCCCGAATGATCTACAACGACGGGCTGACCACGTTGTTCGCCTTTGGCGGCATCTATGCCACGGGCACTTTCGGTATGGACTTCCAGGAACTCATCCTGTTCGGAATCGCCCTCAACGTCACCGCCGGCTTCGGCGCGGCGGCCTTCGCCTGGATCGACGACTGGATCGGATCGAAGCCGACGATCCTGATTTCAATCGCGGGGCTCGGCCTTCTGGGGTTTCTGCTTCTGCTCGTCGACAGCAAGGCATGGTTCTGGGCGCTTGCCCTGCCGCTGGGCATCTTCATGGGACCCGCGCAATCGGCAAGCCGATCGCTGATGGCGCGCCTGGCTCCGGAAGATCTTCGGACCGAAATGTTCGGGCTGTATGCCTTTTCCGGAAAGGCCACCGCCTTTTTCGGACCCGCGATCCTGGGATGGGCGACGTGGGCCTTCGATAGCCAAAGGGCCGGCATGGCGACGATATTGGTCTTTTTCGTGGTCGGCGCCATTTTGCTGTTGCCCGTGCGTGACCCACATTGATAAGACCTGTCTGGTTTCTTGTGCCATAAGCGCTTCTTGCGTTCCGTCAGACAAGAAACAGATGCCCTAACCTGTTGCAATCGAACAATTTATTTGCATTCCTACGATTCCACCGGAATGCGGATTGATCTAAGAAAGGTTTGCAGGTCATGACGTTTCCCGACGTCAAGTATCCCGGCATTGCCGGATTCAGCGACGCCTACTTCGACCGGCTGCGTCTTGCCGCACAATCGGTGGACCGGTTCCAGTTGGATCGGGCCGTCCGTCTTCTCGAACAGGCGTATCTGAACGGCGTCCAAGTGTTCGCCTGCGGCAACGGCCACTCCGCCGCGATCGCCAACACCTTCGTCTGCGACCACGTCAAGCTGGTACAAACGGACACCAGCCTGTTGCCGCGCATCCAATCGCTTTCGGCAAACATCCCGATGATGACGGCACTGGCCAATGACCTGTCCTACGATGACGTCTTTGTTTACCAGCTCCGCACGGCGGCCCGGTCCGGCGACCTGCTGGTGACGTTCAGTTCCTCCGGCGATTCCGAAAACGTCTTCCGCGCCGCAGCCTGGGCGCGCGACAACGGCGTCGACGTCCTGGCCTTCACCGGGTTTTCGGGGGGCCGGTCGCGCGGCCTCGCCACGGTCAATCTTCACGTCGAAGGCGACAACTACGGTGTGATTGAGGACTCGCATCAAACCCTGGTCCATATCCTGGCCCAATATCTGCGACTATCCCGCATGCCGGAGGACCTGATCGGTCAACGGAAATTCTGATGAACGTTGCCGAAACTCTCGAACAAAAGCTGCGCGACGCCTTCGCGCCGGTCCGGCTGCGGGTCGAGGACGAATCCGCCCGTCATAGCGGTCACGCCGGCGCACGGCCCGAAGGCGAAACCCACTTCAACGTGGAAATTGTCGCCGACGCCTTCGAGGGAAAATCTCGGATCGAACGCAGCCGCATGGTGCACGCCGCGCTATCCGGCGAACTGGAAAACCGCGTTCACGCCCTGTCGCTGAAGATCCTGACTCCGGCGGAAGCCGGCAAGGGTTAAGGGCGGTCCGAAACCGGACCGCCCGCCGCGTTTACGCAGCAGCCGCGTTAGCATCCGAACGGATCTGACCCAGGAACCCGTCCACATCGTGGCGCAGTCGATCGGCGCCTTCCATCAGGGACGTGGCGGCGCCAAGAACGGACCGCGAAGCGGTTTCGGCTTCGCCGGCGGATTGGCGGACGTCTACCACGTTGGTCGCGACCTCCTGGGTTCCAGCCGCCGCCTGTTGAATGTTGCGCGAAATTTCACGGGTCGCGGCGCTCTGTTCTTCCACCGCGCTGGCAATGGTGGCCGATACCTCGTTGATCTCGTCGATAATCGTTTCGATATTGCGGATGGCGTCCACCGCCTCGCCGCTGGCCGACTGGATTGCCGAGATCTGCGCGCCGATCTCCTCGGTCGCCCTGGCCGTCTGGTTGGCCAGGTTCTTCACTTCGGAGGCGACGACGGCAAAGCCTTTTCCGGCATCCCCCGCCCGCGCGGCTTCGATCGTCGCGTTAAGAGCCAAAAGATTGGTCTGTTCGGCGATATCGGTGATGAGATCCACGACCTCGCCGATCTTGGCGACGGCGTCGGCGAGTCCCTGGATCTTGCTATTGCTTGTCCTGACCGCGTTCACGGCGTTACCGGCGATTTCCGACGCCTGCGAAACCCGGCGGCTGATCTCTCCGATCGACGCCGACAATTCCTCGGTGGCACTCGCCACGGTCTGGACGCTTGCCGATGCCTCTTCGGTCGCCACCGAAACGGCGCCGCTTCGGTTCGATACGTTGTCCGAAAGCGCCGACAGGGTTTCGGCGTCCGACCGCATTTGACCGGCAGAGGTCGAAACCGTTTCGACGACTCCCATCACGTCGCGTTCGAAATCGTCGGCCAGGGCCAAGGCCGCACGCCGGCGCTCGGCCTCCGCCGCCCTCTTCAGGGTTTCCTGTTCGGCCCGCATGCGTTCCATTTCAACCGCATTACCATGAAAGACCTCAAGCGCCCGGCGCAAGTCCCCGATTTCGCTCTTGGCGTCGGAATGTTCGACCCGGATATCGAGATCCCCTTTCGCCAACCGCAGCATGTTCCGAGTAACGCCACCGAGCGGACGCGTGATCGCGCGTGATATCAGAAGGGACGCGCCTCCGATCACGATCAGTGCGATCGCGACCAGAACAATCGTATACAGGAGATTTTCGCGATAAATCGCATCGATGTCGTCGATATAGACACCCGACCCGACGATCCATCCCCATGGCGTGAATTTCTTGACAAAGCTCAGCTTCGGCACCGGCTCATCCGAGCCGGGTTTGGTCCAGTAGTACGAGACGAATCCGGAACCGGCGCTGGACGACGCTTTTCCGGCCATTTCGACGAAGAGTTTTTTGCCTGCCTTGTCCTCGAACTCCGTCAGGCTCTTGCCGTTCAATTCGGGTTTGATGGGATGCAGCACCATCGTCGGCTTGGCGTCGATGACGAAGAAATATTCCTCGCCTTCGTAGCGCATTTGGGCGATTGCGCCCTTGGCCGCGGCCTGAGCTTCGTCACGGCTCATCGCGCCCGATGCCTCCTGGGCGCGATAGTGGCCGAGCATGCTCACCACACCGTCCACAAGGCTCCGGGTTTGGTTCTGCTTCGCGGCGGTCAGGTTCTTGTGGATCTCGTTCAGTTCCAGTCCCGCGACAACAACCGTGCCGACAAGACCCGCCAAAACCACGAGAAGAAGTCGATATCCGATCTTGATGTCGCTGAATCTCATTGGATTATCCCGCACGAACATTGAACCAACATACATTATTATATGTCGAAAACCGACTAAAACTACAATAATACTCGGGTATTACATACCTTTGCCGTGGACCGTCGATAAAAAAAACCGGGTCGAGGAGACCTCGACCCGGTTTCTTGAAAAGGCGGAACGTATTCTACGCTGCCGCCTTGGCGTCCGATCGGATCTGGCCCAGGAAATTGTCGACATCGCGACGAAGCTTTTCGGCATCGCCCATCAGGGATGTCGCCGCCTCCAGGACCGATTGCGATGCCTGCCCGGCCTCGCTCGCCGAGGCGTTGACCTCGACGACATTGGTCGCGACCTCTTCGGTCCCCGCCGCCGCCTGGGCGACGTTGCGGGAAATCTCCTGAGTGGCGGCACTCTGTTCCTCGACCGCCGACGCGATGGTCGACGTCGCCTCGCTGATCTCGCCGATGATGACTCCGATGTTCCGGATCGCCTCGACGGCCTCTTTCGTGGCGCCCTGAACCGCGGCGATCTGCGCACCGATTTCCTCGGTCGCCTTGGCCGTCTGATTGGCCAGGTTCTTCACTTCCGACGCCACCACCGCGAACCCCTTGCCGGCATCCCCGGCCCGGGCGGCTTCGATCGTCGCGTTGAGCGCCAACAGGTTGGTCTGATCGGCGATGTCGGTGATCAGGTTGACCACCTCGCCGATCTTGTTGACCGCCACCGCCAAGCCCTGAACCTTCCGGTTGCTGGCTTCGATCGCTTCCACCGCCGTCCCGGTAATGCCCGCCGCCTGGGAAACCTGCCGGCTGATCTCGCCGATCGACGCCGTCAGTTCCTCGGTCGCCGTCGCCACCGTCTGAACGTTCATCGACGCCTGTTCCGTCGCCGCGGAAACCGTCGCGCTGCGTTGCGACACCGCGGTCGACATCTCGGACAGGGAATCGGCGTTCGAGCGCATTTCCGTCGCCGACGACGACACCGTTTCGACAACGCCGAGAACGCTGCGTTCGAAGTCGTCGGCCAGGGCGAGCGCGGCGCGGCGGCGTTCCTGGTCGGCCGCGCGCTTCAGCGCCTCCTGCTCCTCGCGCATCCGTTCCATGTCCGTCATCTTGCCGTGGAACACCTTCAACGCCCGGGTCAGGTCGCCGATCTCGCTCTTCGAGTCGGTATCGCCGACATGGATGTCGCGATCGCCGTCCGCCAGGCGCAGCATGCTCCGCGTCACCACGCCCAACGGCCGGGTGATCGCCCGCGAAATGAAGAACGACGCCGTGCCCACGACCAATAGAACCACCAAAACCAAGGCGATGGTAAACAGGACGTTGTTCCGGTAAGTCGCTTCGATATCGTCGACGTAAAGGCTCGCGACCACCATCCAGTTCCAAGGCTTATAGACCTTGGCGAATGCGAGTTTTGGAACAGCATCGTTGGAGCCGGGACGAGGCCAAGTGTAGCTCACGTAGGCGCCGCCTGGGGATCCAAGAGCCTTTTCGATCATTTCCTTGCTAAACAAATTACCGCTTTTGTCTTTGTCGCCGATCCGGTTTGTTCCGACTAATTGGGCAGCGACGGGATGCATGATCATCACGCCCTTCGTGTCCATGATGTAGAAGTACTGAGTTTCCTCGAAGCGCATGGCCGATATCGCGGCCTTCACGGTCGCCTGGGCATCTTCCAACGGCATATCGCCGGTTTTCACCCTATCGCCATAGTAGCCGATCATCGAATCCACGCTATCGACAAGGCTTGCCATCTTGTCGCGGCGTGAATCGTAAAGGTTCTTGTGGATCTCGTTGAGTTCGACGGTCGCTATGGCAACAGCTCCGACGATTCCCGCGAACACGATAACCATCAACCTCTGGCCAATTTTAATGTTAGACAGTTTCACGAGCCCCCTCCGAGCGTCCAGGTAATATCAGAGATGATCATCCCCCTTTGGATCGAGCATCGTCCATACATACGAACGAATATCAATAACAGACAAAAGTATTGACTCGTATGAGATCGGTGTTGTGTGACTCTTTCGATTCCACCGAATGAGGGTCAAGTAACCAGATATCCCCCCCAAACGAAAATACGGGCCGTCAAATTTTCGATGGCAGCAAAAAACCGGGTCGAGGAGACCTCGACCCGGTTTCTTGAAAAGGCGGAACGTATTCTACGCTGCCGCCTTGGCGTCCGATCGGATCTGGCCCAGGAAATTGTCGACATCGCGACGAAGCTTTTCGGCATCGCCCATCAGGGATGTCGCCGCCTCCAGGACCGATTGCGATGCCTGCCCGGCCTCGCTCGCCGAGGCGTTGACCTCGACGACATTGGTCGCGACCTCTTCGGTCCCCGCCGCCGCCTGGGCGACGTTGCGGGAAATCTCCTGAGTGGCGGCACTCTGTTCCTCGACCGCCGACGCGATGGTCGACGTCGCCTCGCTGATCTCGCCGATGATGACTCCGATGTTCCGGATCGCCTCGACGGCCTCTTTCGTGGCGCCCTGAACCGCGGCGATCTGCGCACCGATTTCCTCGGTCGCCTTGGCCGTCTGATTGGCCAGGTTCTTCACTTCCGACGCCACCACCGCGAACCCCTTGCCGGCATCCCCGGCCCGGGCGGCTTCGATCGTCGCGTTGAGCGCCAACAGGTTGGTCTGATCGGCGATGTCGGTGATCAGGTTGACCACCTCGCCGATCTTGTTGACCGCCACCGCCAAGCCCTGAACCTTCCGGTTGCTGGCTTCGATCGCTTCCACCGCCGTCCCGGTAATGCCCGCCGCCTGGGAAACCTGCCGGCTGATCTCGCCGATCGACGCCGTCAGTTCCTCGGTCGCCGTCGCCACCGTCTGAACGTTCATCGACGCCTGTTCCGTCGCCGCGGAAACCGTCGCGCTGCGTTGCGACACCGCGGTCGACATCTCGGACAGGGAATCGGCGTTCGAGCGCATTTCCGTCGCCGACGACGACACCGTTTCGACAACGCCGAGAACGCTGCGTTCGAAGTCGTCGGCCAGGGCGAGCGCGGCGCGGCGGCGTTCCTGGTCGGCCGCGCGCTTCAGCGCCTCCTGCTCCTCGCGCATCCGTTCCATGTCCGTCATCTTGCCGTGGAACACCTTCAACGCCCGGGTCAGGTCGCCGATCTCGCTCTTCGAGTCGGTATCGCCGACATGGATGTCGCGATCGCCGTCCGCCAGGCGCAGCATGCTCCGCGTCACCACGCCCAACGGCCGGGTGATCGCCCGCGAAATGAAGAACGACGCCGTGCCGATGAGCAACAGGACCACCAAAACCAAGCCGATGGTGAACATCATGTTTTCGCGGTAGATGGTATCGATATTGTCGATATAGACGCCGGAAACCACGACCCAGCCCCAGGGCTCGTACATCTTGGCGTAGCTCAATTTCGGAACCGGAACCTCCGAGCCCGCCTTCGGCCACATGTATTCGACGTAGCCCCCGGCAGCCGAGCCTTTTACAACATCCAGCAGTTCATTGATGAAGGGCTTTCCGGCTTTGTCCTTCAGGCCACGCTGATCCTTACCGATCAACTTGGCGCTGACTGGGTGCATGACCATGACGCCCTTGGAGTCGAGAATGAAGAAGTACTCCGTCTTCTCGTAGCGCATGGCGCCGACCGCCGCCTTCGCGGCCGCCTGGGCATCCTCCTTCGACATCGCGCCGGATTGGGCTTCGCCTTCGTAGTGATCGAGCATCGTGTGCACGGAATCGACAAGGCTCGCCACTTGGTCTTCGTGCGCTGAGAAGAGATTGCTGCGGATCTCGCTCAGTTCGACGGCCGCGACGATGATGGCGCCGGCGATTCCCGCGAACACGATGAACATCAGTCGCTGGCCGATTTTGAGGTTGGCGAGTTTCATGGAACGGACTCCGAATCGTACAATTCTTGCTCCGCCCATTTTCAATTCGAACACCACTATAAGTCCATACATACTAAAGGATTACAGGGTCTTACAAAGGTATAGTGGCGAATGCGTATGCAATCAAAGATAGCGGCGCGGGCGGCGCAATCCACGGTGTCATTGCGGGCACAGATAATGCGCGTCCGGTTTGTCACGACCGGGGGGGGATGTACATGCCTGCAAGCGGCTTCCGGCGATCCGGACCGCCGCCGCCATTTCTGAAAAAGTCCCGCAGATCAAGGCGCTTCTTCGATGCGCTCCATGTCGTCGTCGCTGAGCCCGAAATGATGGCCGATTTCATGGATCAGGACGTGACGGACGATCCTTTCGAGATCCTCGCCGGTTTCGCACCAGTAGTCGAGGATCGGCCGCCGGTACAAGAAGATCATGTCGACGTCGGACGGCGTGTCGGACACGCTTTTGCGGTCCAGCGAAACGCCCTGGTATAGCCCAAGGAGATCGAAGGGGCTTTCCAACTCCAGGTCCCCCTCCACCGCCTCGCTCGGGAATTCGTCGACCCGGATGATCACGCCGTCGACAAAACGTCGGAGTTCCAAAGGGATCGTGCCGAACGCGTGGCGGCCGATTGTTTCGATGTCGTCAAGACTCGGTGGAAGGCTGAATTGGGGTTTCATGGAATGGAGATTAGTCGGTCTTGATCCCGGAGCCAAGGGCGCCCAACTGCCTCGTCACGGAAAGAGGGAGGTTCCGAATGGTCGAACGACTCAGCGACGACGACCGTGCCCGGGCCCTGGCCACGCTGGACGGCTGGTCGATGGCCGAAGGGCGGAACGCCATCGCCAAGACATTCCGATTCGGCGATTTCAACGCCGCGTTCGGTTTCATGAGCCGGGCGGCTCTGTTGGCCGAACGGATGGATCACCACCCGGAGTGGTTCAACGTCTACAACCGGGTCGACGTGGTTCTTTCCACTCATGAAGCGGGCGGCGTCACTGAACGCGACGTCCGGCTGGCGGCGTTCCTGAATCGGATTGCCTGATCGCCTCCCGGAATGCGGCCCCCGGAACCGCCAGACCGACGGATCCTTGGGTGGTTTGGGACGTCGCAACATGAATGGCGACGATTCTATATCTATCGCCGGTCCTAAAAAAGATGGGCGAGCCCGAATCCCCCGCCACGGCGTCGCAACGGTGATAGATCAAAGGCCGTTTCGCCGAAAACCCGATGATCTCGCACCCGTCGTGAACCGTCAGAACGTGTTTACGATCCTGACTGTATCCGGCCTGGATGAAGATGGCCCCCTCAGCCTTCAGATCATCGAGGCGGGCTTCGTCCAGGGGCTCGACATCGAAACGCCCCAGGGTCTCCGTGACGTCGTGATCCAGAATTGCCACCGCCCAATCATGAGCCAAGGCGGCCGATATACCGGCTTGCTTCGGGTCGTAGGTCGGGGAGACGTAAAACGATTTCACGGCGGCGTCGGCCAGATAGGCGCCGCGCGACCATCCGGCAACGAAATGCACGGACACGGGAGGCAGAAAGCGCCGGGTGCGCGGGTTCCAGAGGCAATGGGCGGCGGTGAGCACGACCCGCGCGCCGACCAGGGTTGCAGTGCAATAGCCGCCGATCCGCTTGTTCAGCCGACCGATCGCCCGCCAGGGAAAAACCGACGAATCGACGGTCGCCCGATCGTCGGCTCCCTTGATTCCGGGGAGGCGGTCGGATTCCGCGGCACCTGCCGACGCCGCGATCTCAAACACCAGTACGAAGATCAGGAGGCGAAGCCAAACCATTCAAACGTCACCGTGCGGAGGCGGCGGTGTCTTCCGTTCGGATTCGCGCCGTGCGATGTAAAGCCCCGCGCCAAAAATCACCGTTGCCCCAACCCATGTCCATGGATCGGGTACTTCGGAGAACAGGAAGAATCCGAGCGCCGCCGCGAAAATCAATCGAGAATAGTCGAACGGCATCACTGCCGAGGCATCGGATGCGGCAAACGCCCGTACGATGCATACTTGGCCCAGGGTGGCGACGAAGCCGATTCCGACGAACATCGGCCAAATTTCAACCGGAGGCGCGACCCAGACGAAGGCGGCGGGAACCGCCGACACCGGGACCAGATACAACATCTGGTAAACGAGGATCGTGGTCGCGCTTTCGGTGCGCGACAACGCCTTGACCGTCAACATGGACGAAGCCATGAAGAACGCCGCCCCCAACGCCAGAAGCGAGGGCGTACCGATGACCTGCACTCCCGGGCGCAAAACGATCAGCGCGCCAGCGAACCCGATCAGCGTCGCGATCCAGCGGCGCAACCGCACGGTTTCCCCCAAAAAAACCGCTGCCCCGATGGTCGCGAAAATCGGCGATAGAAAGGACAGCGCCGTCACCTCGGCGATCGGCATGAGCGTGACCGCGGTAAACCAGCAGAACATCGCCAGGAGGCCCGTCAAGGCACGCAGGGCGTGAGTCCAATGCCGCCGCGTCCGCAAGCCACCCCACCCCGAGCGCAGAAGCGCCGGCGTCATGAACATCAGGCAGAAGACGTTGCGGAAGAATACGATCTCGAACGGCGGAATCCGATCGGAAACGATCCGGGCACCGACAACGACGGCGGTAATGAAACCGGCGGCCCCGACCATCCAAAGCGGTCCACGAAATGCCGGCGGAATCACGGGTTCGCCGCCTCCTTCAGAATCCAGTCGCTAAAGGCCCGGACTTTCGGCCGCTCTGCCGTCGCCTCGGGGCAGACGAGATAATAGGCGAAACTGACCGGCAGAACGATGTTGAACGGACAGACGAGCCGCCCCGCAGCGAGATCGCTGGCGACGAGGACATGGGGCCCCAGAGCGACACCGTAACCGTCGACCGCCGCCTGGATGGCCATGTGGGTGTGGCTGAACCGGGGCCCACGGCGGGGGTCGATCCCCTTGACGCCCGCCGCCTGCAGCCAGATTTCCCAGGTTGCGTACGAATCCACGAGCGCCTGCTCGTCGTGCAGCAGGGTATGGTGACGCAGGTCTTCGGGAAGGCGCAGCGGATGCGGCCCGGACAAGAGGCGCGGACTGCAAACCGGCGCGATGTCGTCGTCGACGATTTTTTCGGCAACCAACCCCGGCCACGATCCCAATCCATGGGCGATGGCGAGATCGACATCCTCGCGGGCGAATTCGTCGGGGCGGTCGTTGGCGGATACCAGGACGTCGATTTCCGGATGCTGTTCCTGAAACCGGTGAAGACGGGGAACCAGCCATTTCGCGGCGAACGACGGCAGAACGCCAACGGTCAGCACGCCGTGCGAATCCATGTCGAGCACCTGCGTCGTCGCCTGCGCAATGTTGTCGAACGCGGCGCGCACGGCGGGAAAATATTGCCGCCCGGAATCGGTCAGGACCAGCGCCCGGTTCTTCCGCCGGAACAGGGAGATACCGAGATTTTCCTCCAGCGCCTTGATCTGATGGCTGATCGCCGCCTGGGTGACGTTCAGTTCCTGGGCGGCGCGCGTGAAACTGAGATGACGCGCGGCGGCCTCGAAGGCTCTGAGCGCGTTTAGGGGCGGCAAGCGTCTCGGCATCGGTCATCACATAAGTTTTATTAATGTTATCATTAGATCATTTCATGGTAAAGGCCAAAAAACACACGATTTTCAGGATACTGATAACCGTTGTCGTGCTTTACCATGAGAAAAACTTATCTGTAACATATAAAAGATCGTTTGTAACACAAGAGGCCGCAGGATACATCTTTAGGTCTGAAGTGCAGTGTATCCCGTTCTCTTTCGGAGGAACAAGGCGATGTCCCGATTGACAGTTGCGGCGCAAGGCCCCCTCGGTATGCATACGGCGGCGCGCGGTCATTCCCGGCATGCCCCGGAATCGACTTTGTCGTTGCTTGCCTCGATTTTCGCGGCCCCCTACCGCGCATTGACCACCTTCCGCTTGTGGCAGGCTCGATCGGCCTACCGGACCCGCCTGATGTCGCTGGACGAGCACATGCTCGCTGACATAGGTTTGACCCGGGCCGAAATCGAGCGTGAGATTCGGAAGCCGTTTTGGGTCGAATAATCGACGAACGTCTTTAGCTCGCTCGATCAGGAGACCTCCCGTCTCCGGGCCCCATCGTAACAAGACAGGCAACTGGGGCCCGGAGATTTATTTCGTGGGGGATTCCTTTCTTTATTTCATGACGGTGCTGTTCTGGGGCACGAGCTGGTTCGCGATCACGTTCCAGCTGGGCGTCGTCCCGCCCGAAGCTTCGATCGCCTATCGCTTCGGACTGGCCGCGATTCTCATGTTCGCGATCTGCGCGGCGACGAGGCGGCCGATGCGTTTTTCCCTTCGCGACCATCTGTTCATGGCCCTGCAGGGACTGTGTCTCTTTTCGGTCAATTATTTCTTCATCTATCTCGCCACACGTTATCTCACCAGCGGCCAGGTGGCGGTCGTTTTCGCCGCCATCGTCGTGCTGAACCTGATCGGCAGCGCCGTATTTTTCCGCACGCCCGTCCAGCTCCGGGTCGCGGTGGGTGCGCTGCTCGGGATCGTGGGGCTGATCATCGTGTTCTGGCCGGATATCCGCGCCTTCGATTTGTCGCGATCGGGTTCCCTGGGACTTCTGCTGGCTTTCGGCGGAACCCTGTCGGCGTCACTCGGAAACATGGTTTCGTTCCGGAACCAGCGCCACGGCCTGCCGGTGATCCAGACCAACGCCTACGGAATGACCTACGGCGCCGGCCTGCTTCTACTGTTCTGTCTGGCCAATGGGACACGTTTCACGTTCGACTGGTCTATGCCCTACGTCGCCTCGCTCCTGTTCCTATCCTTCTGCGCCACGGTCCTGGCATTTTGGTTCTACCTGACCTTGCTGGGACGGGTCGGAACCGCGCGTGCCGGTTACGTGACGGTCCTTTTCCCCCTGGTGGCGTTGACGGTCTCCACGCTGTTCGAGGGTTTTGCCTGGACGCCGCTCGCGCTTTCCGGTGTCGTGCTCGTCCTTTTGGGGAACGTGCTGGTCCTCAAGAGGAAGCCGACGGCGGAAACCGCAGGAACAGCCGCCCGATTCCGTTGAGAGCGCGATAGACCGCTTCGAACTGGCGCGCGAAGTCCTCGTGCGTCAGCCGGGAATCGGCGGTTCGCAGGTCGTCGTAGATCGATCCGACGGTCCGCCGCCCGTCAATGCGCGAAACAAGCGCGGCAGCGAGACGCGGCATTGCGAAATTCAGGCGCACCCCCTCAAACGTGATGGTCAGCGTGCGCCCTTTTCGCAACGCGGCGGCCAGTTCGTCCGGCGCGTCGTCGGTCAACAGGGGGATCGCGCCGTCCGAAGGTTCCGCAACGATCGGTTCCGGCCGGTCAACGGCGATTGCATAGAAGACGTGCTTGCGCAGGTTGCCCGACAGTCTTTCGGCGAACGCCGACCTTTCGATCGGATCCAGTTCGGCGATTCGCCGCATAAGGACGGGATCTTGGAGATGAAGAGCCGGATCGTAGGCGGCCGGAGCCGCCCACCCGGCGAGGCGCAGCCGAGCGGATTCCAGCAGGGCCGCGATTTCGGGCACCTGATAGGCGCGGTCACGGGCATGCAGCAGAAGGTCGAACAGACCCGCGTCGCCGGCCGCGAGATGATCGCCGACAAACGGATTGCGCCGCAACCAGTTGGTTTGCGGCAGGGCGTCGATCAGGCGTCGCGCGACCGCGATCCGATCCGCGGGAGGGCCTTCCGACGCAATCTGGCGTAGCATCTCCTGCATGGCGTAGACGCCGGTTCGGCCCAGTTCGCCATAGAGCATCACGCCCATGCCGCCGCCGACGGCGAGCATATCGGATAAAACCTTCAGGCCCGCTTCCGGCGAAGGCAGATGGTGGAGAACACCCGAACAATCGATGTAGTCGAAGGGCGGAAAACCGGCGGCGGGCAGGTCGAGGAGCGACAAGGTGTGGAACGTCACGTTGGTCAGCCCGCGCGCCCGGACACGCGATTCTGCGACGGCCCGCGAGGCCGCCGAAAGATCCACGTAAACGACTTCCGCCGGACAGCGGATGTCCCACAATTGCTGGGCGAGCATCACGCAGGCGTCACCGGTGCCGCCCCCGGCGACAAGAGCCCGGAACGGCCGGGAAAAGTCCCTGCGACCGGCGAACACGTAGTGGTTCAGTTCCCAAAGCTGGCTCGGGGAACCTGTGATCAGCCTTGTCGTTTCATCCCGCGGGTCGCGAGGCGGATAGGGAAGAGTTTCATATTGGTTCCGTACCGGATCCATGAGTGCGCCCTCACCCACCCATGGAGAGAACAACCTTGCCCGTCGATTTGCGCGTCAAGAGCAGGCGCAAGGCCGACGCGACGTCTTTCAGATCAAGGACGTGGGAAACATGGGGGCGGATTTTCCCGGCTTCGAGCCAGTCGAACAGTTGACGGTAGGCCGCATCAAGCAGGTCGGGCGCATGTTGCCGGTACGAGCCCACGAAATGCCCCATGACCGAGGCATGCTTGACCAGAAGAATGTTGCACGGCGCCTGGGGAATCCGCCCCGAAGCGAAGCCAAGCGTCAGAATGCGTCCGCCCCATGCGACGCACCGGATCGAGGCATCGAACACGTCTCCGCCCACCGGATCGTAGATGACATCGCACCCCCGCCCGCCGGTCAGGTCCTTGACGCGGCTGCGAAGATCCTCCGTCGTGTAGTTCACGGTATGATCGGCGCCGTATTCGCGCGCCAGGGCCAGTTTCTCGTCGGATCCGGCGGTCGCTATCACCGTCGCGCCCAGGATCTTGCCGATTTCCACCGCCGTCAGACCGACCCCGCCGCCCGCGCCATGCACCATCAGCCAGTCGCCGGCTTTCAGCGCGCCGCGTTCCCAGAGTCCCAGATACGATGTGACGTAAACGACGGGAAAGCCGCCGGCCAGAATCCAATCGATGGCATCCGGCGCCTTCCAGACCTGGGATTGGTGAAAAACGACCTCTTCGGCCCAGGCGCCCAACTCACCGTTGAAGACGACCCGGTCGCCCGGTCGGACCCGGCTCACGCCCGGTGCGACCTCCAGGACCTCGCCCGCGCCCTCGAGCCCCGGCGAGAAGGGATGGGCACCCCGGACCTGGTATTTGCCCTGTATCGCCAAGGTATCCGCGAAATTGACCCCGGCGGCCTTGACGGCGATCCGGACACCGCCGTCGACCATGTCCGGCGCCGGAATCTCGGCGATTTCCAAGTCTTCGGGTTCGCCCCAACGGGTGCACAAGACGGCGCGCATGGTCTTCCCCTCCATCCGGAACTTGATTGTCGATGCGTTTTGCCCAACGTTAGGCGCGCGCATCGGATGGGTTCAAGGGGAAATGCGAACGATGAGAGGGTATTTCGGTGTCGGCGTAGAGCGAGTCAGCAAGTCGATGAACGTGGGAACGATCTTTCGGACCGCCCATGCCTTCGGCGCCGGCTTCGTCTTCACGGTGGACGGACAGTATCGCAAGAACGTCGGCGGCAAGGCGGACACGTCGCGGGCCACCAATCAGGTGCCGTTTTTCGAATTCCCGTCGCTCGAATCCTTGCTCCTGCCCGACGGCTGCGAACTGGTAGGGGTCGAGATCACCGACGATGCCATCGAACTGCCGAGCTTCCGTCATCCGCAGCGAGCCGCCTACATCCTGGGTCCGGAACGCGGTGCCCTGTCGCCGGACGTGTCGGATCGATGCGCCTTCGTGGTCAAGATTCCGACGATCTTTTCGGTGAATGTCGGGATCGCCGCCGCGCTGGTAATGTACGACCGCATGGTCAGCCTCGGCCGCTTTCCCCGGCGCGGGATCGTTCCCGGTGGGCCCGTGGAAATGCCGCCCGACCCGTTTTTCGGCAGCCCCCGGTTCCGCAGCAAGGTCGATCCCTATTTGGCGACACCGCCGAGTGCCGAGAACCCGCGACGCAAAAAACCGGAATAGGGGGATTTCCGCCGGCGCTATTCGGCCGCGGAATTCAGGAGATGATTCTGCCGCGCGATCCGATCGCGATGGAGCATGTAGGCGTAGAAACTCGCCGGCACCAAGTTGATCTCGGCACCGCGCAGATTGCCGTGACGGGCCGTGGTGCGGGTCAGAATACTGGCGCGGGCATCGGGATTGTTGTTGCGCACGAACTTGGCCAGGGTTTCCGGACGTTTGAGGCCGCGCACGGAAACCTCTTTCCAGTCGATGTCGCAGATGTTTTCGGGCCGCTGGTGCCGGGGGTTGATGGTCATCAGATCGATGGTGCCCCCACGCCAACTGGCATAGGCGTAATCGTCGAATTCCTCGGCATCGATGATCTGTCCGATCAGCGCGGTCGAAACCAGGCGCGGCAACGCCTCCGAATCCCAGGTCAATGGCCCGAACAGGGCGGTATGAAGGCAAGGAGTCGCCAGGAACACGCGGAACGCCACCGCACGCTGAAAGCGCTTGGCGTTCTGATCGACCCGCGCCAGACGCCGGATCAGAAACGCGGCCTCGAGATGATCGAGGTATTTGCGCAGGGTATTTTTGGCGATCCCGGTCAGGGTCGCCAGATCCTCGATGCTGACCTCGCGGCCGGTGTTGAACGCCAGGACCGAGAACAAGTGATTGAGATCTTCGGTGTCGTTGATCGACGCCAGAGACGCGATATCCTTGTGCAGGACGCGGTCGGCGAGGCCATCGCGCACGAACGTCGGCGCGGGGGCGCCATTCGTCTTGGCCAGGATGCCCTCGGGAAATCCGCCGAAATTGATGTAGCGCAGGAATTCTTCGTTCAGGGTCGGCAGTTCGTTTTCACGGAAGACGCGCTTTCCGGACGGGTCGAGAGCGAACAGCCTGTCCTCGCTGCCGCGAACGCGCAGGAATTCCAAGAAGCTGAGCGGCGGCAGGACGAAAACTTCCATCCGCCCGTCTTCCAGCGTCTGGCCGTTGACCAGGGCCGGGGACATCGACGATACCGCGCACACGATCTTCGCGTTCGGCCGCGCCCGGGCCAGGGCCAGGACATTGGCGCGCCAGTTGGGCAGGTATTGGATTTCATCGAAGAACACGTAAATGCGCGCTTCCGGCCCATGGCGATAGCGGCGGCAGAACATCTCGAACAGGGTGTTGACGTCGGCGGTCGTGTAGCTGGGCGTCGTCAAGGGTGCGTAGAACACCGACTGCGGCGAGACGCCGTCCTGGATCAGATTGGCGATGATCTGACGCAGGAGAACCGTCTTGCCCACCCGCAGCGGCCCGGCCAGAACGAGAACCCGGCCGCTTTCCACATTCAGGTACTGCCGACGGAAAAAAGGATATTGGACCCGGCGCGGCGGATTGCGGAAGCGGATTTCCGTGTCCGATCGCAACGACCACCACGGATTGTCAAAGGCGAGCCTTTGAAAAAGGTCGTTGTCCGAAATCGTGTGCATCGTCTTTCCGAAGCCCGCGCTCGCCCAGCACCATACTAAGGTCAATGCATTGAACCTGACAATAATATTTGAATTAAATCTTAATCATCACGTAATCGTTTCGTGGGATTCGGATCCGCCGTTCAATGCCGAGGCGACGAGCGATCGCAGAACTGGGATTAAATCCCTTTCAAACCACGGGTTGCGTCGGATCCACGCCGTATTGCGCCAACTCGGATGCGGCAGGACCACGTAGCGCGGCAGGTATTCACGCCAGGAGGCGACGGTTTCGGTCAACGTTCCCCGCGCCCTGTCGCCCAGGTAATGTGCCTGGGCGTATCCGCCGACCAACAGAATCAGTTGAATGGAGCCCAGCATCTCTTTCAACCTTTCGTGCCACAGTGGCGCGCATTCCGGACGCGGAGGCGCATCGCCGCCGCGCGGCAAGCGGCCCGGGTAACAAAACCCCATCGGCATGATGGCGATACGCGATTCGTCGTAGAAGGTCTCCCGATCCATGTCCAACCAAGCCCGCAGACGATCGCCTGAAGGATCGTTCCAGGGGATGCCGCTCTCGTGGACCTTGGTCCCCGGCGCCTGGCCAATGATCAGAACTCGGGCCGAAGGCGCCATGCGCACCACGGGGCGGGGACCGAGAGGCAGATGATCCGCGCAAGCCCGGCAGGTGCGTACCTCTGACAACAGGGCGGCAAAGTCATCCGGCAACGCGTTCATGCCGCATGCCGTCGCCTAAACCAAAGACAACGATTCAACTTCCCGGTTTCGCAACCCCACGGTCGCATCCAGTGCCCTCCCTTGGTAGGTAATACATTTGGTACATGATTTATTCACAATTCAACGCTGGACCCAAAATTTTACTAGCGGATTGTTCGTTTTCGCGCATAAAATAATTCCTAATTTTCGCTAATGAACACAAGCCACCGCCTCACGAAACGACGGCCTGGGTTGTTCACCGAATTCCATCGCGGTCCTGAGGAGGGAACGTGTTGAAAACCTTTTTGCGACTCCTGGATAACATCGAGTGGGCGATTTGCGGCGTGTTGCTTCTGAGCATCGTCGGCTTGCTGTTCATTCAAGTCATCGCCCGCTACGGCTTGGGACAGTCGATTTCCTGGGCCGAGGAAATGTCGCGATTCGGGCTTCTCGGTCTCGTCTACATCTCCGCCGCTCTCGGAGCCAAGATGGGAACGCATATCCGCATCACCGCACACTTGAAGGCGCTGCCCCCTGTCCCCCGCGTCGTGGCCTTTGCACTTTCGGATGCGATCTGGCTCGCCTTCAACATCATCGTCATCTACCAGAGCATCCTGTTGATCGACGGTATGAATCGGCGGCCCCTGGTTTCCGGCGCACTCCTGTTGAATATGCAGTACGTGTTTGCGCTGATCCCGATCGGCTTCACGCTTCAATCGATTCGCCTGATCGAGCGCTGGTACAACGTCATCGTTCACCGGGCACCGCTTCTCGGCGGCGGCGAGATCAAGGCCGTCCAATCGGATTCGGAGGCCTGAACCATGACGATCGAGGTCATGATCTGGGTGGTGCTGTTCGGCATGCTGTTGCTGGGCGTGCCGATCTTCGTTGCCCTTGGCGCCTCCACCGTCGCCGTACTGTTTTTCAGCGACCTGCCGTTCCGGATCATTCCCCTGGACCTGTTCAAGGTTTCGGACATGTTTCCCCTGCTCGCCGTGCCCGCCTTCATCCTGGCCGGCGCGATCATGGAGAAGGGAGACATCGCGAGCCGCATCGTCGAGTTTTGCGAGATCCTGATCGGCCGGGTTCGCGGCGGGTTGGGGATCGTCACCATACTGGGGTGCATGTTCTTCGCGGCGATCATCGGGTCGGGCCCCGGCACCGTCGCCGCCGTCGGTAGTCTCATGATTCCCTCGATGATCCGGCGCGGCTATTCGGTGGACTACGCGGCGGGCGTCTGCTCCACCGGCGGCACTTTGGGCATCCTGATCCCGCCGTCCAATCCGATGATCCTTTACGGCGTCGTCGCCAACGTCTCCATCACCTCGCTGTTCATGGCCGGCATCATCCCCGGCATCATCGTCGGTCTGATGCTGATCCTGACCGCCTACGGCCTAGCGCGCCGAGCCGGATACAAAGCGAGCGAAAAGCGGTATACGACCCGGGAATTCCTGGCCTGCTTCCGCCGCAGTTTCTGGTCGCTGATGTCGCCGGCAATCGTGTTGGGCGGCATTTACGCCGGCGTGTTCACGCCGGTGGAAGCGTCATGCGTCGCCGTCGTCTACGCAATCGTCATCGGCGCACTGGTCAACCGCAAACTCAAATGGCGCGATTTCGTCGCCTGCGTGAACAACACCAACCTGGTGGTGTCGACGATGGTCGTCGTGGTCGGTGTTTCGGTCCTGTTCGGCCGATTCCTGACCATGTACCGGGTGCCGCAAAAGGCGACGGAACTGCTTCTGACCGTGACCACGGACCCCTATGGGGTACTGTACCTGATCATCACCTTCCTGTTCATTCTCGGCATGTTCATGGACACCCTGGCGACGATCGTCATCCTGGGACCCATCCTTTTGCCGGTGATCAATCACTTCGGGATCGATCCGGTCTTCTTCGGCATTCTCTGGGTGATGGCGAACGAGATCGCGCTGCTGAGCCCGCCGCTGGGGCCCAACGTCTTCATCGCCATGAACCTGACCGGCATTTCGCTGGAACGCGCGTCCAAGGCGATCATCCCCTATACGATCGTCCTGATCGCCATCGTCTTTTTCATGATCCGGTTCGGCGAGGATTTGATTCTTTTCCTGCCGCGCCTGTTCGGCCGGTAGGTCGTTCGGCCATAACCCACAACAATTGGAGGAAGTCATGCGTAAACCATTCCGTCTCGCTTCGCTTTCCGTGGTCGCGGCATTGGTCATGGCCGGTTCGGCCCTGGCCGCCGACAAGATCGTCATGAAAATCGCCCACGGCAATTCCGCCGACCCCATGGACCCGTATCAGGTGATCGCGCTCAAGTTCAAGGAAGCGGTCGAGGCCAAGACCGACAAGATCGAGGTCCAGATCTTCCCGGGCGGGCAACTCGGCGCCGAGCAGCGGGCGTTCCAGGATGTCCAGAACGGCATCGTTCAGGGCGCCGTGCTGGCGTCCAACAACGTCAGCGCCTTCGCCGCGTCGATGTCGGTGCTCGACCTGCCGTTCCTGTTCCGCAGCAACGAAGAGTTCGTGAAGGTTATCAAGGAAGCCGACGCCGATTTCACCCGCGCGATGGTCGCCGAAAGCGGCAACATGCCCCTGGCCTGGGGCGTCCAGGGTTTTCGCGTGCTCGCCAATAGCAAGCAGAAGGTCGCAACCCTGGCCGATCTGTCCGGGCTGAAAATCCGCGTGCCCAACAACGCGGTACAGGTCGGCACCTTCAAGGCATGGGGATCCGACGCGGTGCCGATGGCATTCGGCGAACTGTTCGGCGCCTTGCAGCAGAAGGTCATCGACGGATTGGAAATGACCTACATCTCGTTGGCCTCGATGAAGTACTACGAGGTCATCGATAACGTGACCGACCTGCGCTACAAGTTGGCCATCAATCCGATGGTCATCTCGGAAGAATGGCTGCAAGGCCTGCCCGCGGACGTGCAAAAGGCGGTGATGGAAGCTGGCAGCGAAACCACCGACCACGCGATGGCCATGGCCGCCCAGATGGACGAAACCGGCAAGAAGATCCTGGCCGAGAACGGCGTGACCCTGACCGGCCAGCCGACGGACGAGGATGCCTGGGTCGAAAAAGCCCGCGTCGTGTGGCCCGAAGTCCTACCGCGCATCAAGGACAAGGCGATGCTCGACAAGGTCTTCTCGATCCTCGACATCAAGATGTAAGGGGTCCACCCCAAGCAACGCCGCGAACGCCCGGCCCGGATCGGACCGGGCGTTTCGATTCGGGTCGGATGTCAGCGGATAAATTGATCCACGTAATCCGCCCCCAGCCCCACCGATTCGGAGTGTTTGCGACATAGGTCGATCTTGGTGAAGACGTCCTCGTAACCGGTCTGGTTGCCCCAGGGATCGACGTAGACCATCACGCCGTTGACCTGGAAGTAGGTGATCATCTCGTCGCAGTCGTCGGGAACGACCAGGGTGTGAGCTTCGCCCGGTGGGTGTATCCGCTGCCTCGCCAATCCCTCAAACCGGATGACGGATCAACGGGGCATGTTATTGTATTCGGTGCTCAACTTGTCGATCAAATACTGCGGGGCGGACTGACGTTGCAAACGTGCGATGGTTCGAATCAAGATCGAGAGAGCATCCTGGGTTCGACCATCTCTTTCCATCAACGCGGATAAAAACAACGTGAGGGACGCCACATGGCTCCAAGCCCCTCTGGGGTCGGCCAGAAGGGCGTCGTGCGCCGGGATTGCAACGGTCTCGGCTTCCTGATACCGCCCGAGCCGCGACAGGCAGGTTGCGCGGCCCATACGGGCCTCGCTGGTCGCCAGCGCATTGGCGCCGTACAGCCGAATATTCGTGAAGATCAGATCGGTAAACAGGATTTCCGCGAATTCGAATTGGCGCTCGTCACGCGAGAGCGGCGCCAGGAAGGCAAGGCATAGGGATCGGGCATGGTTTTCCGCCTCGGAAAGTGAACGGGCATACATGAACCGGCGGGCGCTCCACAGGAAATCTTCCAAGGCTTGGTCGATTTTGCCGTCTTCCAGGTTGTCGCTGGCGACCAATAGTTGAAGTCGTGCGGACAAGCCCGGGTGAGAAAATGAGTTGTGCTTAACCTCCTTGAAAAAGTCATCGATTATCGCGGTGACATTGTTAATGGTGTTCTCCTTCTTCGCGGCATGCCCAACCTCCCAAACCGCTGTCAAGCTCAACAGGAAAAAGGGATCGTCAATAGAGAGCTTATCCGAGACGATCTTCTGGGCCTTTTGTGCCCACAGCAGGGCGTTGGCAATATCTCCCCGGTCGATTTTTTCGGGAACGGCGGCAAGCAGTTCCGCCACTTCGGATCGGGTGCTCCGCGACTGAGGCGATGAAGCATCCGAAATCCACGTCGCCAATGTTGATTCGATCGATCCTTTTCGCCCCGCGCGACTCGCCATGCGTCCGGAATCGGGTGTTTCGAGTTGCCTTTCCAACACATCGGCCGCCTTGTAGACATGGACGGAAGAAAAGAGCCGCCCCTCGATTTCCAGAAGATTTGCCAACCGGTCAAGAGTAACGATCCGCTTTGCGGCATCGGCGCCCGTTTCCTCAAACAGACGCAGAGCAATCCGGAAATGATTCTCCGCCGCGACCAAACGGCAGGAATCGAGCAAGACCTCTCCGAACGACGCATGCACATCCGCCGCGACGACAGTTTCTTCGGCACCGGCTTCCGTGAGTTGATTCAGGATGCGTTCATACTGCTTGATCGCCTCGTCAAAATCCCGGACGTCCGCGTTTTGTCGGGCCTCTTCGAGAAGTGGCGCGACGGCGCTTTCCAGGGCCTCGATGTTTGTCCCGGGTGGGGCCGCGTCCCCGAGGCACGGGATGGGCGACGTCCACACACCGGCCACCAGAAGAACGGAAACCAGCAAACGCAAAGCGCCTACTGTCCGCATTGGCCTTCCTCCCCCCAGGAAACGAACCGCTTTTCCGTTCGAGGATGACGGCGACGGGCAGAGGTGTCAATACGGCCAGCAAGCGCGTTTCGAAGAAAAACTGTCGCCAAGGTTGCTAACGGATGAACCGGTCGACGTAGTCCGCCCCCAGCCCCACAGATTCGTAGTGCTTGCGGCACATGTCGATCTTGGTGAACACGTCCTCGTAGCCGGTCTGGTTGCCCCACGGATCGACGTAGATCATGACGCCGTTGACCTGGAAGAAGGTGATCATCTCGTCGCAATCGTCGGGCACCACCAGGGTGTGGGTCTCGCCCGGCGGTTCGTAGACGTAGGATCCGGCCTCCGCCACCCAGTCGTGTTCCAGGTAGTGCCAGCGCCCCTTGATGACGTAGCCGTGCACCGGCGCCGGATGGCGGTGGCGCGTCAGCACCCCCGACTGCGTGACCCGCAGCAGGTTCATCCAGTAGCCCTGCGAGGCGTTCAGGCACAGCGGGCGGAAATAGACGTTCGGTTTCTGCGGCACCCAGATGCGGTCGTCAGCCGGGACCACCCCCGGCACCACGATTTCCTGGTCGGCGTCCTTGGGGAAAGGCAGTTGATACGGGACGCGCTCCTGGTCCTTGGTTTCCGGTTTCGGCGGCATGGCGTTCTCCCTGTGGAATTCATGAACACCACATGGGAGGTCACACCTCGATTCGCCACGGATGAGAATCGCCTGGGGTTGTGGCATTGTGGGAAACCGACTGGGAGATCGCCTTGTCCCGATCCGAACGCCTACTCGACCTGCTGCAAACGCTCCGCCGCCATCGGCGGCCGGTGAGTGGTCGGGTGCTCGCGGAGGAACTGGGCGTCAGCATCCGGACACTCTACCGCGACATCGTCAGCCTCCAGGCCCAGGGCGCCGATATCGAGGGCGAGCCGGGCGTCGGCTACGTGCTCCGGCCCGGATTCATGCTGCCGCCTCTGATGTTCTCGGAGGACGAAATCGAGGCGCTGGTACTCGGGTCCCGATGGGTGGCCGACCGCGCCGACGACCGCCTCTCATCGGCGGCGCGCGACGCGTTGGTGAAAATCGCTGCTGTGCTTCCGGCCGATCTGAGTGACAGTCTCGAGACCTCCGCGCTGCTGGTCGGTCCCCGCGATGCCATCATCCGGGACACGGTCGACCTTTCCGCGTTGCGCGCGGCGATCCGCTCCGAACGCAAGGTCGTGATCACCTATCGCGACGTCGCGGGGACGACGTCGGAACGGGTCATCTGGCCTTTCGCGGTCGGCTTCTTCGACCGGGTCCGTGTCGCTGCCGCATGGTGCGAACTGCGGCAGGATTTCCGCCATTTTCGGACCGACCGCATTGCGAGTTTGACCGCCACCGACGTCCGCTACCCCCGCCGCCGCCACGCCCTTCTGAAGGAATGGCGCAAAACGCTGGGTGACGCCGAACGGTCGTGATTGATACTGCCATAAACTGACAGCATGCCGCATTACGGTGATCCCGTATTCAACAACGGGAGATCCACCCATGCTGCAGCCCAACTATATCCTTCTCTATGTCGACAGTGCGAAGGCCAGCGGCGCGTTCTACGGCGCCCTGCTGAATCGTCGGCCGATCGAGGAATCACCGACCTTCGTTCTCTTCGCGCTCGATTCCGGACTCAAGCTCGGCCTGTGGTCGCGCGACGCAGTCGAACCGGCCGCGACCCCAGTCGGCGGCTCGGAAGTCGCCTTCCGGGTCGACGACAACGCAACCGTCGACGCCATTTACGCAGATTGGAAGAAGCGCAGCCTGCCCATCGCCCAGAATCCCACGACTATGGATTTTGGCCGCACTTTTGTCGCCCTCGACCCGGACGGCCATAGATTGCGGATCTTCGCCCTGGCGGAAACGTAATCCCTGTTTTCGCGCTTCCGTATGTCGCCCCACCTGACCCCGGCCCTCTCCGCCTCCAGAGGCGGAGAGGAAAGGATCGGCGCCGAAGACTCGCCCTACGTCCGCCGCCCGCTCGGCCAGCCCTGTTCGAGGAGGCGGTGGACGAACGCCGGAACGACTTCGGTCGCCGGGCCGTGGACGATCTCGGCGAACAGCGGCGAACCCTCCGACGGCTCCAGGTTGAGTTCCACCGTATAGGCGCCGCCGAAGCTACGCGCATGGTCGGCGAAGCCCGCCGCCGGATAAACGTTGCCCGAGGTGCCGATGGAAACGAACAGCTTGCACGCCTCCAGCGCCGCGTAGATTTCCGGCATCGAAAGCGGGATCTCGCCGAACCAGACGACCTGGGGCCGCAGCGTGCCGGTTTTGGTGCAGCGTTCGCAGGTATCGTTGATCGAGAGATCGCGGTCCCACACGCCGATCCAGTCGCAGAATTCGCAGCGGACCTTGTTCAGTTCGCCATGCATGTGGATCAGGTTGCGGGTTCCGGCCCGTTCGTGCAGGTCGTCCACGTTCTGGGTCACGACCAGGACCTCGCCCGGCCATTCGGCCTCCAGCCGCGCCAGGGCGGCGTGGGCGGCGTTGGGCGCGACCTTTCCTTCCGACAACTGACGGCGGCAGCCGTTGTAGAAGGCGTGCACCTTCATGGGATCGCGATGAAAGCCTTCGGGGGGCGCGACATCCTCCAGCCGATGGGTGTCCCACACGCCCCCCGGATCGCGGAACGTATCCAATCCGGATTCCTTGGAAATACCGGCGCCGGTGAGAATGACGATGTTCTTGCCGCGATCGAAAGCCATGATTCTGCCTGCTGCCGGTGTGCTTGATGTCAACGGTTTCGACCCCGCATGTTAGTCGGCGAACCGCGATCCGGACAGACCGATTTTCCAAATCCCGAACCCATTGGTCGCGCCCCGACCGCCATCGCCTCTTGCCCCGCCGGGGGGGAGCCGTGTTAAACCTGAACCGACCCCATCGCCACGGAGAATCCCGCCTTGATCCGCGTCTTGTTCGTATGCACCGGAAACATCTGCCGGTCGCCGATCGCCGAGGGTGTCTTCCGGCAACTGGTGGCCGAGCACGGCCTGACGGAATCGATCAGCGCCGATTCGGCGGGCACCATCGACTACCATGCCGGCGAGAGCCCGGATCGGCGCGCCCAGGCGGCGGCCCGAAGTCGGGGAATCGACCTGTCCGGCCTGCGCGCCCGGCAAATCCGACCCGACGATTTCGACCGCTTCGATCACATCCTGGTCATGGACGAAGACAATTTCACCGCGGTGCGGGCCGCCTGCCCGCCGGCCCGGTTGAACCGAATCCGCCGTTTCCTCGACTACGCGCCGCACCTGGGAACGCGCGAAGTGCCGGACCCCTACTACGGCGGTCCAAAAGGGTTCGAGTCCGTCCTGGACCTGTGCACCGCCGCTTCGACCGGGCTTCTGGAATCCCTTCGGGAGAGCCCATCATGACCGCGCTCGAAGACCGCATCGAGGCCATCGTCGGTGTTCGGCCGAAATCCCTTCGCCCGCTCAGTGGCGGCTGCGTCGGCGACGTGCGACGCGTCGACCTGGAAAACGGCGAGCGTCTGGTCGTCAAGACCGCCGACTCCGGTAGCGGCCTCGAAATCGAAGGCTTCATGCTCGACTACCTCGACGCCCACGAACTGCCGGTTCCCGGCGTCGTTCACGCCGACGATACCCTTTTGATCATGGAATATGTCGAAACCGCCGGCGGCATCACCGAATCGGCGCAATGCCACGCCGCCGAACTGCTGGCCGACCTGCACGACCGCACCGCGCCCCGGTTCGGCTTCGAGCGCGATACCCTGATCGGCGGATTGCACCAGCCCAATCCCGAAACGGAACGCTGGACCGATTTCTTCCGCGACCACCGCCTGCTGTACATGGGGCGCGAGGCCCTGTCCGCCGGACGGCTTCCGGCGCGGTTGATGACCCGTCTGGAGACCTTCTGCGGAAAATTGGACCGTTGGATCGAGGAACCGCACCAGCCGTCCCTGTTGCATGGCGACCTGTGGACCGGCAACGTCCTGTGCCGGGACGGCCAGATCGCGGCCTTCATCGATCCCGCCGTCTACTACGGCCACGACGAAATCGAACTGGCGTTCACTACCCTATTCGGCACCTTCGAGCGGCCGTTTTTCCTGCGCTATCAGGAAATGCGCGGAATCGCTCCCGGCTTCTTCGAAGAGCGGCTCGACATCTACAACCTCTACCCGCTTCTGGTCCACGTCCGCCTGTTCGGCGGATCCTATGTCGGCTCGGTCGACCAGATCCTTTCGCGGTTCGGAGTCTAGCGGCCAATGGACCCCCACATCCTGGAAACCCTGGAACAGGTCACCGGCCGCCGGCCCGACCGGACCATGCCGTTGCACGGCGGCTGCGTCAGCGACGTCTTCCGCGTGGATCTCGACGACGGCGAGCCGGTCGTGGTGAAGACCGGCGACGCCGATTGCGGTCTAGTGCTGGAAGCCGGGCGGCTCGCCTATCTCCGCGCCCATTCGGACCTGCCCCTGCCCGAGGTCCTGCACGCCGAGGAAACCCTGCTGGTGCTGTCGTGGATCGAAAACGACGGGCACCTCGACGAACGCGCCGAAACCGACGCGGCGGCTGTAATGGCGGCGCTTCACGGCGTCACCGGCGACCGCTACGGATTCGAAGCCGATACCCTGACGGTCGGGCTAGTCAAGCCGGCGCCGTGGACCGATCGCTGGATCGACTTCTTTCGCGACCACCGCCTCCTCTACATGGCCGAAAAGGCGACGGAGGTCGGACGGCTGCCGGGCCACATGCTCGACCGGGTCGAGCGCGTCGCCGCGCGGCTGGAAACCTGGATCACCGATCCCGCGCCGCCGACCCTGATCCACGGCGACATGTGGCACGGCAACGTGCTGACCCTGGACGGCCGCCTGGTGGGGCTGATCGATCCGTCATGCTACTACGCCGATCCGGAAATCGAACTGGCCTATTCGACCCTGTTCGGGACCTTCGGCCGGGCGTTCTTCGCGCGCTATCACGAGCTTCGGCCCTTGCGGCCCGGTTTCTTCGAGGAACGGCGCGATCTGTATAACCTCTACCCCCTCCTGACCCATGTCCGATTGTTCGGCGGTTCCTACGTCGCGGCGACGGATCAAGTCCTGCGCAAATTCGGAGTATGAACACCACCATGGAAATCGGCTTGGTTCTTTTCGACTGCGACGGCGTTCTGGTCGACAGCGAGATGCTGGGGTCCGTCATCTTCTCCGCCCATCTGACCGAGCACGGCTATCCGTGCACGCCCGAACAGGCCCGCGCCCGCTTCACGGGTTGGTCGCTGCGCAATGCCAAGAAGTTCGTGGAACAGCAACTGGGCCGCCCGTTGCCGGACGACTTCCTGGATACGCTGGCCGAAAAGGACCGGGTCGTGATGGAAGAACACCTGAAACCGATACCCGGCATTCACGAGGCGGTCCGAGCCATCGACCGGCCCAAATGCGTCGCTTCGTCGGGCGGGCCGGGCAAGATCCGCCATTCCCTTGCGCTCTGCGGACTGACCGACCTTTTCGAACCGCACATCTTTTCGGCCTGGCAGGTCGCCAACGGTAAACCGTCCCCGGAACTTTTCCAATTCGCCGCGCAAGGCATGGGGACGGCCCCAAGCGCATGCGTCGTCGTCGAGGATTCGATCGCCGGCGTCCAGGCCGGCATTGCCGCCGGCATGACGGTTCTCGGATTCTGCGGCGGCGCCCATTGCGGCCCGGGGCACGACGACATCCTCACAGCCGAAGGCGCGGTTCGGACGTTCAATGAAATGGCGGCCTTGCCGCAAATCCTCGACACGCTCTAAAGTCGCGAAAACCCAGCGGGAGAAATGGTCATGGCCGGAACCGATATCGTCGCACACGCACGGGGAATGCTCTACGCCGCCGTGCTATCGGATACCCTCGATTCGCTCGGTTATCGGGATCAGGCGATGAAGCCCGGCATCCGGCCATTGGATGACGGCCTGGTTCTTTGCGGCCGGGCACGGACGGCACGGTATGTCGAGGTCGACGGCGTCGCCGATGGCGAAAATCCCTACGAACTGGAAATCGCCCTGATCGACGACCTGAAGCCGGACGAGGTCGCGGTGCTGGCCTGCGGCGGAAGCGACCGCATCGCGCCCTGGGGCGAATTGCTGTCGACCGCATCCCGGGCCCGACGGGCGGCGGGATGCGTGACCGATGGCTTCGTGCGCGACGTCACGCGCATCCGCGAGATGCGCTTTCCCACCTTTCACGGCGGAATCGCGCCACTGGATTCACGCGGCCGCGGCAAGGTCGCGGCGATCGACGTTCCGGTCGTTTGCGGCGGAGTCCGCGTACAGTCAGGCGATTTGATCTTCGGCGATGTCGATGGCGTGGTCGTGATTCCCGAAGCCTTGATCGACGAGGCCGTCAACCGTGCCCTGGCCAAGGTCGAAGGCGAGGACACCACCCGCGCCGAACTGGCCGAGGGTCGCCTGCTCGCCGAGGTTTTCGCGAAGTACGGCGTTCTCTGAACCGCGCGTTCAGAGTTCGAGCGTATAGTCCGCCACGATCTCGTAGACCGCGCCCTCGCCGCCCAGGCGGCTGCGAAAAAGGACGAATCGATCGACGGCGGCGGGACCGGCGTGAAAGGTGTTGTTGGCCTCGATGAAAGCGCCCACTTTCGCCACCGGCGCGTTGCGGAGTCGCGCCAGCGTGACGTGCGGCTTGAATTTGCGCCGTTCCACGGCGACCCCGGCATGGGTCAGCGCGACCACCACCTTCTCCTGAAGACGCCTCAAGGCTTCATCCGGCACGACGCCGGCCCATAGAGCCCGCGCCCGTCTCCCGTGACCGAAATGCCCCACCCCGGACAGGGTCAGTTCGAAGGCGGGCGCCCGGATCCCCGTCAACGCCCCGTCGATGTCCTCGGCGGTGCCTTC
The DNA here is from genome assembly GCA_963675465.2 of Rhodospirillales bacterium. Classification (GTDB taxonomy): domain Bacteria; phylum Pseudomonadota; class Alphaproteobacteria; order Rhodospirillales; family Shumkoniaceae; genus JAHDSF01. The sequence continues at coordinate 373,085 of CAXXVY010000012.1, read as the reverse complement.
GTCGACCTCGCCGATGAAAACAAGGGTGAGATGCAGGTTCGAAGCCGCGACCCAGCGGGCGCCGGGCATGCCGACCTGCAACAGTGAAAGCCGGTCGCGGACCGTCAGCGGCAGAGGGATTCCGGCGAAAAGGCGCAACATCGCATTTCCGAAACGGCTCAGGTGAACAGGATCAGGACACCGGTATAACCGTAGACGCGCGCGTTGGATATTTCGCCGTTGGCGAAGAACCCGACCAGGGGTAGTTCGCCGAAAGCCTGCCGGATGATGCCGATCTCGGTGCCCGATTTACCGAACATCCCGGGGCCGCGGGCGATGCACGAAATATAGATGGCGCCCTTGGGTTCCGTATCCAGTCGCGACTTCAACCGTTCCAACGACCGGATCAATTCGGTCGTCGCGGTCACGGCGTCGCGTTCGACGAACATCAGCCGATCACCCGGATGAACGTGGCTGCCGACCGCCAGCCAACCCCGTTGCGGGTCGATGGCAACGATATCGCGCACCAGATAGTCGCCGATGTCCGATCCTTCGACCGGAATCGCCGCCAGCACGTGCCGGGCCGCGCTCAACGGATCGTCGCGGTAGCGGCTGCCCAGCGTCTCGACGAAGACCTCCATTGCCCGGCGTCCGTCCAAACCGATGATGACATTGTCCAGGCAGTCCGAAATCAGATGGCTTTCGCCAAGAACCCGGCAACCCTGGCTCAGACAGGTCGCGAGCGGCACCTCGGGCGCAAACAGGACGCCGGAAACGCCGCCGCCGGTCAGGCGCCCGGCGATCTGGCACGCGGACCCGCGCGAGGATGTCATACCTCCAAGCAGAAACGCGTTCGTGGTCTCGGCCAGTTCAAAGAGCAGTCGCGCAGATTTGGCATTCTCGGGACTGGCATGGACCAGGGCGGACGTCGGCCCCTGGCGGGCGATCCATTCGGTATCGGCGGCCGACAACTGATCGACGCTCTCGGCGATCGTCGGAAACACCCGGAATTTGTTTTCGGGAAAAGCACCGACCATGACCGCCAGAGCCGGTAGATCGAAATACTCCTTGTCGCCACCACAGACGCCGATGCCGACGCTGCCGACCCAATGCTCGACACCGGTATGCTGCCGCAGATAGGCAACGATGTTGGCCACGTCGTCGGCCAGAACGTCGGTAACATAAAGAAAGCCGAGGTTGGCACCTTCCGGCATTTTTCCCAGGACGTCGACGCATCCTTGTGCCGCATGCGCCCAATCCTCGGCCGACGCATGCGCGGCCTTGAAGCGGTCCATGAACGATACCCCGTCCCAATATCGGCGCGTGGTTCCCGCGCTTGGCATCTAGAGTAACGCAGCCATGTCCCGTTCCCAACGGATTTCACCGAAACCATTCGTCAAGGCACACGCCGCAGCAGGTCCTCGACATACGGCAGGATGCGTTCGACCACGATCGGGACGCCCCTTGCATTGGGATGAATGCCGTCACCTTGGTTCAATTCCGGGATCGCGGCCACTCCATCGAGAAAAAACGGATACAAAACCGCGCCATGACGTTCCGCGACGTCGGGGAAAACGGCATCGTACTCCTGAGCATAGTCCCGGCCCAGGTTTGGCGGAGCCAGCATTCCGGCGATCAGAACCGGCAATCCGCGATCCTCGATCTCGCCGACGATGCCATCTAGATTGGCCCGCGTCGCGGCCGGTTCGAAACCGCGCAGACCGTCGTTCGCGCCCAGTTCGACAATCACCGCGTCGGGCTTGTCCGCCAGCGCCCAGCCCAGGCGGGCCAATCCTCCGGCCGTCGTATCGCCGGAAACGCCGGCGTTGATGACCTCGACGTCATGACCTTTCTTTCGAAGGGCTGCCTCCAGGCGCACCGGAAAGGCTTCTTCCGCGGGGAGCCCGTATCCCGCGGTAAGGCTGTCGCCAAGGACCAGCAATCGGACCGTCCCGGCGGCCTCGGCGCGCAAGCCCATAACGACCGCCAGCAGCACCCCCGCCAGGAACGCCACGTTGACAAGCCGGTGCTTTCGACCATATCGCTCCATTAGTTCCCGCCTTTCACCAACCGGATGGGTATCCTTCATGGCCGCCGCCGACCTCGCCTCCGCCGTTCGCCTGGACGATCTGCACCTCAGTCTGGACGGCGCGACCGGCCCCGTCGATATCCTGCGCGGGATCGATCTCGCCATCAAGCCGGGAGAAACGCTGGGGATCGTCGGTCCCTCCGGATCGGGCAAAACGAGCCTGCTCATGGTCGTCGCGGGCCTGGAACGCGCGACCAGCGGCCGGGTCGTGGTCGCGGACCGCGACATCACCGATCTCGGCGAGGACGACCTCGCCCTGTTCCGCCGTCATCATGTCGGGTTCGTATTCCAGAATTTCCACCTGATTCCGACCATGTCGGCGCTCGAAAACGTGGCTCTTCCCCTGGAATTCACCGGCGCCGCCGATGCCTTCGACCGGGCCCGGGCTTCACTGGAGACGGTCGGCCTCGGCCATCGTCTCGATCACTATCCGTCCCAATTGTCGGGCGGCGAACAGCAACGCGCCGCCTTGGCCCGCGCGTTCGTCACCGAACCGGATATTCTTCTCGCCGACGAACCCACAGGCAATCTCGACGGGCATACCGGCGAAGCGGTGATCGAGGTCCTGTTCGATCTCCATCGTCGCCGGGGCACGACGCTCGTTCTCGTCACCCATTCGATGCTTCTCGCGGACCGCTGTTCACGGGTCGTGCGCATGGCGGATGGTCGGATTGCGGACCAAGGTCTCGACAGCGGCACCGTCGTTCCGGCACCGCGCACGGCGGAGGCAACGCGGTGAACGGATGGTCGGTCGCAGCGCGGATAGCGCGCAGGGAACTCCGATCGGGATTCACGGGTTTCCGGATATTTTTAGCCTGTCTGGTGATCGGTGTCGCAGCGATCGCCATGGTCGGCGGCGTCAGCCGCTCCATGGTCTCGGGGTTGTCGGCCGACGCCCGGGCGCTGTTGGGCGGCGATGTCGAAATCACCGAACGGCATCGTCCCCCCGGTCCCGAGGCGCTTTCGTTCATCGGTGATCGCGCTTCGGCGGTTTCGCAAACCGTGGAAATGCGGGCAATGGCGAGGAACGCTGCAGGGGATGCCCGCATGCTTGTGGAACTCAAAGCCGTTGATTCCCGTTATCCGCTGGTCGGCTCCCTGGACCTCTCCCCGATTCTGTCGCCTTCGGATGCGCTATCGAAACGAAACGGCATATGGGGGGCGGTCGTCGAGGCCAATGTCCTGGACCGGCTGAAGGCCGAGATTGGAACCGACATCCGCGTCGGCGAGGCGACGTTCCGGATTCGGGCGGTGATCGACAGGGAACCCGATCGGGTTACCGGCCTTTTCAGCCTCGGCCCCCGGTTCATGATCGCCGCCGATTCCCTCCCCGAAACGGAACTGATCCAACCCGGCAGCCAGACCCGAAACGCGGTCCGCGTTCTCTTGCCCGCGAGCACCCGGGTCGGACCGTGGATGGCCGATCTGCAATCAGCCTTTCCCGAAGAAGGCTGGCGTGTACGAGGCACCGACGAAGCCGCGCCCGGAGCGCGGCGCTTCATCGACCGCATGACCATGTTCCTTTCCTTTGCCGGTTTGACCGCCCTGCTGGTCGCGGGCATCGGCGTCGCCGGATCGGTCCGAAGCTATCTGGACGGCCGGATGCGGACCATCGCCATCCTGAAGTGCCTGGGCGCGGAACGGCGTCTGGTTTTTCGCGTCTACCTGATCCAGATCGGCGCCCTGGGATTCCTGGCGGTTCTGATCGGCTTGGCGTTGGGTGCCGCCATCCCGGTCATGGTGCTGCGAATGTTCGGCGCCGCCCTTCCCGTGGCACCGGTTATCGGCGTTTACGCCGAACCGCTGGCGACCGCGGCGGGCTTTGGCATCCTGACCATCCTCGCTTTTTCCCTGTGGCCGCTGGCGCTGGCGGCGAACGTTTCGGCTTCGGATCTTTTCCGGCAAGCCGTCGCGCCGCTTCGGGGACGGCCCGGACTGGCGGCGGGTTCGGGCATCCTGGCCTCCGGTACCGGTCTCGCCCTGCTGACCGTCGGCGCCGCCGACAAACCGCTTTTCGCTTTGTGGTTCATTCTCGGATCGTTGGGGGCCCTGTTGATCCTTTCGGCGGGTGCCTGGGCACTTCGGCATCTGGCCGTTCACCTGCGTCCGCGACGCAGCGCGGCCTTGCGGCTGGCTTTCGGCAACCTGCACCGTCCCGGCGCCCCAACCCATGGCGTCGTCGTGTCGATCGGACTCGGCGCGGCGGTGCTGGTCGCGGTGGCACTGGTCGAGGGCAACCTTTCGCGCCAGATTGCAGACCGATTGCCGGAAGAAGCACCCGCCCTGTTCTTTCTGGATATCCAACCCGATCAGGTCGCCGGCTTCGAGGAGACGATCGACGAAGTCGACGGCACCTCGGGGCTGGAACGCCGCCCAACCTTGCGCGGTCGGATCACCACCATCGGCGGCCGACCGGTCGACGAGATCGCCGTTGCCTACGATGCCGAATGGGCGATACGAGGCGACCGCGCGTTGACCTACGCCGCCGATCCGTCGCCGGACTCGCGGATCGTCGAGGGTTCCTGGTGGAGCGCCGACTACAAGGGCCCGCCGCTGATCTCGCTGGATGCCAATCTGGCGCGCGGGTTCGGCATCGGTATCGGCGATACCCTGGGCGTCAACATCCTGGGACGCGAGGTCACAGGAACCATCGCCAGCTTGCGCGAAATCGACTGGCGAAGTCTTCGTTTCGATTTCGCAATAATATATTCGCCCGGCATACTGGAAGGCGCCCCGCAAACCCATATCGCCGCCGTTCACGCGACGCCGCGCGCCGAAAACGCGGTGGAGCGCCTCCTGGCCGAACGCTTTCCCAATATTTCGACCGTGCGCGTCCGCAACGCCCTGGAAACCGCCGCGCGGGTCGTCGCCGGAGTGGCGGCCGCGATCCGGGGCAGTGCCCTGGTGACGCTGGCCGCCGGAATCCTGGTGGTCGCCGGCGCGATCGCGGCCGGTCGGCGCCGGCGTCTTCACGACGCCGTGGTGTTCAAGGTCCTTGGCGCGACCCGGCGCGATGTCATTCTGGTGCACTTGGCCGAACATGGCATCCTGGGATGTTCGGCCGGCGTGGTCGCGTTGGTCGTCGGCGCCGCCGCTTCCTGGGCCATTGTCCGGTTCATCATGGGTTTTTCGTGGACCTTCCTGCCGGTTCCCGCGATCGTGACCGTCGTAGCTTGCGTCGCCGTGGCCGCGTTGGCCGGCCTGGTCGAGACCTGGCGCGTCCTGGGGCGCAAGGCGGCGCCCCTGTTGCGCAACGACTAAGAGCAATCCGACCGGTTCCTATTGATTTGGCCGTTCAGTCTGCCATATTGACCGGTGGTATCAACTTCGCCGAGAAAGGGCTTATTCGATGGCGTTCGGACCTGGCAATCGCTTCGACACCCGTGCACGCACCATGTCGCGCGCGCAGGCGCACGACGCGCAGATCGATGTCGGCCTGCGGCAATACATGCTGCGGGTTTACAATTACATGGCGTCGGGCCTGGCGCTGACGGGCATCGTCGCCTACCTGGCCTCCTCGACACCGGCGTTCTGGCGGCTTCTCTTCACCCCCGACGGCGGCACGACGATCCTGTACTGGGTCGTGCTCCTGGCCCCGTTGGGCATGGTATTCTTCCTTTCCGCCCGCATCCAGGCGATGAAGGCCTCGACCGCGCAGGCCATGTTCTGGCTCTACGCGGGCCTGATGGGGCTGTCGCTCTCGTTCATCTTCCTGATGTACACCGGTGAATCGGTGACCCGCGTGTTCTTCATCACGGCGGGATCGTTCGCCGGGCTCAGCCTTTATGGATACACGACGCGCAAGGATCTGTCCGGCTTCGGGTCGTTCCTGATGATGGGGCTGATCGGCATATTCATCGCCATGATCGTGAACATCTTCTTGGCCAGTTCGGCGCTGGACTTCGTGATCTCGGTGGTCGGCGTCCTGGTCTTCGCCGGGCTCACCGCCTACGACACCCAGCGCATCAAGTCGCTGTACCTGGAATCCGACGGTTCCGAGGTCGCGACCAAGAAAGCGGTGATGGGCGCGCTGACGCTGTATCTCGACTTCATCAACCTGTTCATCATGCTGTTGCGGCTGTTCGGCAACCGCAACTAGACTTCCGAAATATTCGGTTTCGAGCCGCCCGGGCATGTCCCGGGCGGTTTCGTTTTGGCTGCGTTACGGCCGTGCCATCGTTACCGCAACGCGTCCACCGCCGCGTTGAGTTGGCTCATCCGTTCGTGACTCCCGAATTCGCTGTCGGGATGATGAATGGTCGCCAAGATCCGGAACCGGGCACGAACAGCGCGGCTGTCAGGCCGGCTACCCGGCGGGAATCCGAGCACATGAAGCGCTTCGTCGCGGCTGCGGATGCCGCCGCTCAGCGGCACGAACGACAAGGCGGAGACGACGGCACGCAAGCGCTCGGTCTGGTCCTCCAGCCGGCGCGTGATTTCCGCATCCTTTCTTTGCCGCTCCGACGCCGCCCGTGCATCGTCTTCCCGGGGGTTCGCGATCCGAAACCGCCGTGCGCCGGTCTGCAGCGACAATGCCAGGGCCAGCGCCCTGCGGACGGTCGCGATGTCGAAACCCGGAGAAAGACGAACCTGAAGGCGAGGCTTGCGGCGCCAGGGCCGCCCCGCCGCGGGGCCCGACTTCAGGACAACCGTTTCGCGATCGTCCCGGCCCGGTTCGCCGGGATCGGGAAAGGCGGCTACCACATCCGCCGGAACCACCAACAGGATAGAACGGGCAATGTCGCCTGCGTTGACCCCGCGCGCCGCCGCCAAGGCTTCGATCGAATCCCGAAACACCGAAGAACACGTCACGGTATAAGACTGTTTGCGGACGGGTTCCGCCATGGCCGACGACTTTCGCTACCCCGCACCCCGGCGGCGTACACCGTTTGGGGAGGCGCTCCTGAAGGGGACAATGGTTAACATAACCTTTGAGGAACGAATTACCGGAATCGACCCCATCTTTCAACTACATTCGCAGATAGCGCCGCCATTGCCACTTGCCGAAACGCGATATCGCAGTCCATACGACACCTGGGCATGTGATCTCGACCCCCGTCTTCTCCTCCGTCTTCGCGAATATATCTTGCTTAAACCTCTGAATTTACGTGGTTATCATCGACGCTTCCCGAATCGACCCCGGGGCGGGCGAATCCGGGCTTGAATTGAATAGCGGTTCGGGCCGATGGTGACGCGTCGGACATCCGGCGCCCGCAACGTCGACGGCATGGAGAACGCCGCACGCCATGAAGGTCTGTATTTCCGTCCACGGCCGCTTTCACGCCTTTGCCCTGGCGCGCGAACTGCACGACCGAAACGCCCTGGCGAGACTGATCACCACCTATCCGGCCACTATCGCCCGCAAGTTTTTTCCATCCTCGGTTCCTCTGAAGACCGCGCCCTGGCTGGAGATACTCAGGCGAGCGCACGCTCGCTTTTTCCTGCCGGGCAATCCGGACCTGTGGATCGCGCGGCAATTCGGGCGCTTCGCCGCCTCCCGGCTGCCGGAAGACGCCGACATCCTGGTCGGCTGGAGCGGAGCGACCCTGGAAGCCATTGCGCCCGCCAGAAACCGGGGCATGAAAGTGGTCCTTGAACGGGGATCGCTTCATATCGAAACCCAGACTGAAGTCCTTCGGGAAGAATACGCCCGTTGGGGTTTACCGTGGCGCGGTACCGACCCCCGCCTGATCGCACGTGAATGCGCCGAGTATGAAGCCGCGGACAGCATCGCCGTCGGCTCGCGAGCGTCCGCTCGCAGCTTCATGGCCCGGGGTATTCCGGAAAGCCGCCTGATCGTCAATCCCTACGGCGTCGCCCTGCCGCCCCACCGGGCCGCGACCGACCGCGCCCGGCCCCGAGAGGGCCGGATCCGCATTCTCTTCGTCGGTCAGGTCGGCCTCCGCAAAGGCGTTCCGAACCTTCTTCAGGCCTTCGCTCGGCTTCGCGATCGCGCCGACCTTCATCTGATCGGCCCGCTGGAGCCGGGGTTCGATCGGGTACTGCGTCGACTTCCCTTGGAAAGCGTCACCCTGCGGGGGCCATTACCGGGCAACAAACTCGGCGACGAATACGAACGGGCAGACATTTTCTGCCTGCCGTCGCTGGAAGAAGGATTCGGCATGGTCGTCCTGGAAGCGATGGCCGCCGGCTGCCCCGTCGTCGCGTCGTCGGCCACCGGCCTCGCCGACCTGTGCGCGTCGGAAGCCGATGCCGGCCTGCTGGTTCCCGCCGGCAATGCCGATGCGCTGTCGCAAGCCCTAGAGCGCCTGATGGATGATTCCGGCCATCGATCCCGTCTGTCGGAAGGCGGGCGCAGGGCTGTGGCGGGCGGGTTTTCGTGGTCCGACTATGGCACGCGGGCCATCGCCGCCTACTCGGAACTCCTGCGATGAGAATACCGGATCTTGTCCGAATGCAGCGGGGCTATTAAAACATGGCCGGAACCACGACATTGATAGCGGTGTTCGAAACCAACCGGAGGTATGCAATGAAGAAAATCGGGGCCGTGGCGGCCGCGCTTTTTCTGGTCGGCCTGATCGCGGGCTGTTCCCCCGAAGTCGGAAGCAAGGAATGGTGCCAGGACATGAAGGAAAAGCCCAAGGGTGATTGGACGGCAAACGAGGTCGCGGAGTTCGCGAAGAGTTGCATCCTGTAGGGCTATACGACCGTACGGCCCGAAGGCACGACCTTCGGGATGCTGGCTCGACCAAAAAAGCCGCCGTTTCCGGTATCCCGGGACGGCGGCTTCGGATTTTCAGGAGACGAATGGCGCGCTCAGGCGGCGATATCGAGAGCCTCGACACATGGTGTCAGATTCGGATAGACGGCGGGGACCATAGTGTGGAAGACGGTGCGCAGGCGATCGTCGATCAAACTCGCCGCGCCGTTGGTGATTTCGGCGTTCGTTGCGACGCAGTACTGGAAATCCACCACGCTCAGGCGTTCGTAGCCGCTCGATGTCGCCATCATGCGAAAGTCGTCGACGACGACGCGGCACAACCCGGCAACCAGAGCTTGGATGTATCCTTCGTCCTTCAGCAGCGGGTTCAGGACCAACTCCCCTACTGAAACATCATAGAACGGAAGCCCGGTTTCCGCCGAACGGCCGAATCGAATGGAAAACCCCAGGAATCCGACGACCAAGCCTGGGTGGCGTGGGTCGCTCAGTACGAGGATCGGTTCGACGCCGCAGCGTTCGCATCCGCGACGGAGTGACCGGCCCATCGACGACAGCAGAGTCTGTTGGCGTTCGGGATTGGAGACGATGGAGATCGCGTATTCCACGCCATCCGCCAAATGGTCGTTCGGACCGGCGAGGGTCGCGATTTCCTTGCCGGAGAACAGCATCCGACCGGAACGAAGAGACAGAGGGGGAAGCAATTTCACGGCAAGGCCCTTTCGATCATGGCTGCCGCCGTATACACATATTTTTTGTGGGCGTAAATTCGCGATTCGTCATGAAGGGTATGCGGGAATCGAATGGCATCAGTCGCCGGTGGCCGTGGCGCTTTCACTTCGTTCGCCGGGAGCCGCCGCCAACGCGCGGTCGTCGTCGATCATGTGAGGGACAAGCCGGAGAGTGATCCAATCGCATAGGCTTTCCAGGGTATCGACCAGAAGCCCCATCCCGTTGGCAACGTGCAGTTGCTTGACCTCGTCCACCAGGGCCTGATGTTTCTTCTTGTGGTTCGACAATTCGCTCGGCGGCCGTTCTTGAAAGAGTTCCTCCTCGCAACCGAAATGATGACGCGTATAATGGTAGAGGGCGTCAAACGCACGGTCGACGACTTCGACGCCGCGTCCGTTCGAACAGGCATCGGTAACGATATTCGCCAGATCCAGAAGTCTCGCATGCTGGCGGTCGATGATTTCGTTACCCACCGCGTATTCGCTTTTCCATTCAAAAACAGTCATCCCGTCCACCCGACATGTAAGGCGACGGGGGGCATTCCTCGCCGAATACCCCCGTCGACGGAACGGTAGTATCGGATCGATCACTTATATGCATCCCGCTTTCGACACGGCTCGCGCCCCAACGCATGGACAAGCCCCGCAAAGGGGTTTAGTTAGCCGCACCGAGTGTCCATGGCGACAGAGACGTAGGTTTTTATGACTGCGACCACCCGCCCCGCTTCCATCGGGTACCTTGAATTCGTCATTCTCATGGCCCTCATCACCTCCACCGTCGCCATGTCCACCGACGCCGTGATGCCTGCCCTGCCCGCGATCGGCGACGCGCTCGACGCGGGCGACGACAACCGTCGACAGCTGGTGATCGGCGTTCTGTTTTTCGGGTTGGCGATATCGCAGGTCCTGTTCGGCCCGCTGTCGGATTCCTTCGGACGGCGGTCGGTTCTTTTTTCGGGTTTGGCCTTGTTCGCCGTGGGGTGTCTGATCTCCATCTACGCCCCGACGTTCGAAGTCATGCTCCTGGGACGGTTCATCCAGGGTTTCGGCGCCGGAGGGCCGCGCGTGGTCTCGATGGCTGTGATCCGCGATCGCTTCGACGGCCGCCAGATGGCCAAGACCATCTCCTTGATCATGACCATCTTCATTCTGGTACCGGTGTTCGCCCCCGCCATTGGGCAACTCATTCTCGAAGTGGCCGACTGGGAAGCCATCTTCGGGCTCTATCTCGGCATGGCGGGCGCGACCGTGCTGTGGATCGCCGGACGGCTGCCCGAAACCCTCCGGCCCGAACATCGCCACCCTTTGACGTTTCGTCGAACCTACCGGGCCTTTCGCGAGGTCCTCGCCAACCGGTCGACGATGGGCTATCTGATGGCGGCCGCTTTCGTTTTCTCCGCCTTTCTCGGGTACCTGACCTCGGCCCAGCAGATCCTGCAGGAACTTTACGGGTTGGGCGACCGGTTTCCGATCGCCTTCGGGGGGCTCGCCGGTTCCCTGGGTTTCGCGTCGTTCGTGAATTCGCGCCTGGTGATCCGACTCGGAACCCGGATGCTCGCGCATGGGACGCTCAAGATCATGATCGCCCTGAGCATCGCGTTCGTCGGCGCCACATGGTTCTTTGACGGCGTCCCCCCACTGTGGTTGTTGTTCGTCATCCTGGTGCCGATGTTTTTTTGCAACGGCGTCCTGTTCGGTAACCTTAACGCCATGGCCATGCAACCCATGGCCCATATCGCGGGCGCCACCGCCGCCGTGGTCGGCGCCGGAACCACGGTCATTTCGACCGTATTCGGATCCAGCGTCGGACAGGCTTTCGACGGGACGTTGTTTCCGCTGGCAATCGCGTTCACCGGATTCTCAATTCTGTCGCTGGCCTGTTGCCTTTGGGCGCGGCGCGGCGTTCCCGAAAATTCCAGCTAACCTTCGTTTTGCTCCCTTGCCTGCGGTCGTGGACCAACCGCTGGATCGCGTTTTTCTTGCATACGCGCGGTTAAATGATACCCTGGTCGTCGACACAACCATGGAACGAGGGGGAGTTCCGATGATCAGGTCCTTCTACGCCGCTCTTTTGGGTGCGGCACTACTTTTTGCGAGTGATGGCGACGCGCCCTACCCGCCAGGCCCGAACGGCTGTATCAAGCCGGGGTCCGGGTGGACGACCCATTGTCCCCGTTCGCCGTCTCCACAACGGTGCGTGATCGTCAACGGCAAACGATACTGCCGTTAGAGTATCCCGCGTCCTTCCGGACGCGGATGATATGTTCTACCGCAGTGCAATCGATCATCATTTCGGGGTAAGCGTGTCGAGCCGTCAGCGGCCGCCGCTACCCGATCCTCCGTTGCCGCCGCCGTCCGACCCGCCATTGCCCGAACCGCCGCCGCCGGAACCGCCCTGACCGGAATCGCCGCCGGACGAAGAATTGACATTATCGCTTCCGGTGGGATCCGCCGCCCCTTCGGGAGGGTTTTCCCGATGCCGCATTTCTTCCCGAGTACGGGTTTGGACGGCAGTATCGTCGGTCTTCGATTGGCTCCGGACCTGCACGCGTTCCCGAACCCTGGTTTGGACCTGGGCTTTCAGTTCATCACCGATCTGCTCCTTTTCCACGTCGGAGTTGGCGCGCATGAAGCGATTTTCGAACGCTTCGCGAACACGGGCGGACACGGTATCGCGCGCGCCTTCGGGGACCGCCGCGTTGTATGCCTTGCGGGCTTCGATTCGCGAACGGATTTCGGCGCGAATCCGATTGCCTTCGACCTCGGATTCCGCGTTGCGGACACGGGTTTCATACCGAGCGCGTTCACCCGGATCCAGAACGGTCAATTCGCTATCGTTCACCACCTGCGCTTGAACGACTGAGGGAAAAGCGATCAGTACCGCGGCAGCCAAGATGCCGTATCGGGTTATGGTCATGACAAACCTCCTTCCCCGCGAAGGGACTTAGCGATTCCAGGTCTGGCGGGCGACAAGCGTCCGATGTCTGAACATAATACGTGGGAAATTTTCCCACGTCAAGTTAAATGGGATTGTTTCCCACGCATAAAAGCCTATCATGCAAAGGTGATGTAAAGGGAGACTTGCGTCCGTGACGAATCCCGCGCCCCCGAAGTCCTACGTCAACGCGTTGAAGCTGCTGCTGCGGCCGTTAGTGCGTGGGATGATCTCCCAGGGGCTGACTCTGCCGCATGTGACCGCGCTTCTGAAGCAGGTCTACGTCGAAGCCGCCGAGGATTTCCGCATCGCGGGTAAGCGTCTGACGGATTCCCGGGTCAGCCTACTGACCGGCGTCCACCGCAAGGACGTGAAACGGCTGCGGACCGAAAGCCGAGATGAACCGGTCCTATCCGAAAAGGCAAACATCGGGGCCCAAGTGGTGGCGCTTTGGACCGGAGACCCCCGCTATCTGGACGCTTCGGGTGATCCCGCCCCCCTGCCGCGCTCGGGGGAAAAGTCATTCGATAGCCTGGTCGCGGGCATCAGCCGCGACATGCGGCCCCGTACGCTGCTGGACGAATGGATGCGGCGCGGGCTGGCGAACCTCGACGACGACGGCCGCGTAACGCTCAACCCCACGGCCTTCGTACCCAGCCAGGATTATGACGATCTCGCCTTCTATTTCGGGCGAAACCTGCACGACCACATTGCCGCCACCGTCCACAACCTGGAAGGCGCGGACGACACCCTGCTGGAGCGGGCGACGTATTATGACGGGCTGACCCCGGGATCCGTCGATGAGCTCGAATCCCTGGCCCGGTCGATCGGCATGGCCGCTTTGATCCGCCTGAACCAGGAAGCCCACAAACGCGCTGAACGGGACAAAGATCAGCCGGACGCGCGGCGCCGCTTCAATTTCGGCCTCTATTTCTACCGCGACGACGTGGCGCTCCCACCCATGGAAGGCGGCGACGAAGAGGACGACACATGAAACGCTGTTTCCCGATTGCCGGCGTTTGCGCCGCCCTGATCCTCGGGTCGTGCTTCGACGGCGGCCGTCGTGACGAAACCGCCCTTCCCGGTGGCATTGGCGGTACCGGGGCAACGGCATGGGAGGGCGGCATCGGCGGAACCGGCGTCGTCGGCACGATAACCGGATTCGGGTCCATCGTCGTCAACGGCCTGCATATCCATTATGCCGCGAACCAACCGGTGGAGACCGGCCGAGAAAGTATGGCCGGCGCCATGGTCGGAGCCGATTTTGCCGTCGGCCAAGTGGTCGCCGCCGAAACGCAGTTCGCGAATGGGCGGCTGGAAGCGCTGCGACTGATCCTGCGCGCACCGCTGGTTGGGCCCGTTCAGGCCGTCAATCCGGAACGCCGAGAAATCCGCGTGCTCGGGGAAACGGTCCGCATTCTGCCCGGCGCGAGGTTCGGCCGGGGCACGATCGACGACCTGCATGTCGGGCAAAACGTCGTCGTCAGCGGCCTTCGCGGCGCGGACCGGATTCACGCCAGCCGGATCGATCCGGTGGGTGCAATCGCCGTCGCGGCGGTGTCCGGTACGGTGACGGCGAGAAACGCCCTCCAACTGACTCTCGACAACCGTATCCGACTCGAGATTGCGGCGCGACCGGAGGTGAGCGTTGCCCCCGGCGATTACGTGACGGCTTCCGGTGTGCGGATGACGGCCAACGGCGGGCTCCGGGCACAAACGCTGGCGCGGCATTACGGCCCCCTGTTCGACGGACGGGTTGCCCGTATGGCGATCGAAGACGTGTTTACGCCGAACGCCGCCACCGTCGCCGGAATCGGGCCGCTAAGAGGCGTTCCCTCCGGCCGCGGCGTTGTCTTCGCCAGCCGCCGCGCGGATGGCCGTATCACCATCGACGGCATGTCCGCCCGCACGGACAACCATTGGCGCGACCCACTGCCGCACGGATCGGCGGCACCCGACAATGCGGCTTCGGCCGGCTCTCACGGTGGCGGAGGTAACGGAAACGGCGGCGGAAGCAACGGCGACAACGGCGATAACGGGAACGGTCGCGGGGGACAATAGGCCGGACAACTCGTGCCTCGGCTCCGATCGGTCAATGGTGTCCACGCTCCCTGAGCGCCCAGGGATTTCGAAAGTGCAAGCAGTGCTCGGGGTCGATTGTCGCAACCGCCCCTGGGGAAGGTCAGACGAAAAGCACAAAAAGCGGAAAACGTTCCGAAAAAATTCAGTTTTTCAGAGGGATGGTTGGCACCCAGAGTCGGACCGCTCGCCATTCCATAACAACACGTTGAAACAAAAAAATATTCCAAGAACCCCGCTTTCTCTTTGTGTCCCAACTTATTGACCCATGGATCAATCACATTGTATTGAGCGCTTCTACAATGGCGTCCCCTCGCCTACAACTGCAAGACCGCATCGACTGAAAGCAACCAAGATCAGACTCATGTCCGGAGCCTCGAATCCGACGGACTGCAGGCTCACAGACTCATTAAGATCAACGCGGGAAGCCTGTTCGATCTTAACTTGACGGAACGCTTCAGGTTGTATTCGGTAGGATGCATGGCCCCACTTCGCGGTTTTCGGCATATTGCCCAGTTCCTCAGTTTTTTCGCGTGTATTTGGGTTGCACCCTCTTCGACTTTGGGGGCGCCGGTCGATTTGGCTGCACTCCAAGATAAAATCGTGCTTGGTCCCTACGTCGATATTCTCGAAGACGCCGAGGGAGAACTAACCATCCGAGACGTGACGAAGCCTGATTTCCAAGAGGCGTTTCAGCCCCATTATGGATCCTTCATCAATCTGGATGGCAATGCTGAAAACAAGTGGGTCCGGCTTCAATTGACGAACGCCGAGAGCATACGCCGATGGGTGTTTGAGGTCGAGACATCCAAGCTGGATTGGGTCACGTTGTATGTTCCTGAACCACACGAACCAACGGGCTATCGCGCCGTCCTTGCGGGCCGATCAGAGAATACGCACAAGGAAGTACTGACATTCAGCAACTTCGCTTATCAGTCGCCTCCGAGCGTTGGAACTGATATGGGCACGCAGACAATATACATTCGACTTGGTTCAAAAGGACCCAGCGCCCTAACCCTCGTTTTGTGGACGTCTGAAGCCTTTCAAATTCATGCCATGCATAACTATTTCTTTTTTGCATTGATCTACGGCGTCATGATCTGCATGGCGCTGTACAATTTATTTATCTATGTGTCGCTGCGCCACAAAGTCTATTTAACGTACGTCTTTTACATGACGTCGTTCCTCTTCTATTTCTCGATCATGAATGGTCATACGAGTGAACTCGCGCGCCTGGATGGTGCGCTCCCCCTAATTTTGGAATGGGTGTTTTTGGGGTTATCCATCTTCCTTTCGGCGACTTTTTGTCAGCAATTTCTCGAGACCCGCGCCAACACGCCGGCATGGCATTGGGCTTTGGTGGTCTTTCAATGCATGGCGATCAGCATCATTGGCCTTGGATTGTTTCAACAGCACGACAATGCGGCGTTGGTTGCCAACATAACTGGTGCAATGGGCCCTTTTACCCTTGTCAGCGTCGGGGTTATCCGCCTTCGACAGGGGTTTCATTCAGCTTCATGGTTTTTGTTGGCGAATACATCGTTTTTATTCGGGACAGTCTTTTTCGTGGCATGGACCATGGGGCTTATTTCCGTTGACGTACCGGGCAACATGATCTTCACCCTCGGTCCGGCGATCGAAGCCGTCCTCTTGTCCTTTGCCTTGGCTGCTCGTATCCGCACGCTTGAACAAGAGAAATTGGTCCTCGCACGGAGTCAGGCCAGATACAAACGCGCTAGCGAAACAGACGGCCTGACAGGGTTATACAACAAACGTTATCTTACAGACCGCCTGAAGACCGAGGCTTCGCAAGCCCATCGAACCGGACATCCGCTGTCTTTCATGATGATGGATGTGGATAATTTTAAGCGCTTTAACGATACGTACGGCCATCCCGAAGGTGATGTGGTTTTGCGCGTGCTGGCGGACGTCATCGTCAATGAAATCCGCGACTACGATGTGGGGTGTCGTTATGGTGGTGAAGAGTTCGCCGTGATCTTTCCTGATACTTCAACCGACCAAGCGCACCATGCGGCGCAACGTATTTGCCAAAGCTTTGCCGCGAAGGTTTTCAGCCCTCCTGGTCACGCGGATATTTCGTCATCGGTTAGTATCGGCATCGCTGAATATCTTTCGGACGAGTCCCCAGCCGATCTCGTGCGGCGTGCGGACGAAGCGCTCTATGCCGCCAAGAACCAAGGCAAAAACCGGGTCATTATTGCATTTTAGCCACCCCAATTAGAGTACGGGCGACAAAAAAAGATGTCCGGGAGCGTCCGAGGCCGGCTCGACGGCCATAGCGAGAACATGTAGGGGGGTGATCCTTTCTGCACGCCGTTAGATCGGATCGATTGTGGCTTGAACGCCGCTGAATGCCTTGGATTTCGGGTCGCCGGGCTGCGATCAGCTTTTTGCACAGAACCGCTCGAAAATGAGCCAAATCGGCGCGCGTTTTTGCACAGTAATGAACGCCGATGCGATCCACATGAGCGAAATAGCTAACAATTGCATGCGTAAATGGATAGACCCGTGATGGTTGACAACGACAGGCCCGAAAGACCAGTTTGACGGTACCACAAATCTAACGATTCTCAGGCCAAGCGTTTGCTGGAATCATTATTGTTTGGCGCCGATCTGAGTTCGCGTCGAAGTTGCTGAAGCAAAGCTGGAATGGCCCCGAGACGTTCCTCCGGGTTTTCATAGGCTTCGACGAGATCCGAGGCCATGCGTGCGGCCGCGATTCCGAGGTCACGCGGCGAGATCCTTGCGCCCATTTCCTTGTAAACCTTAGATATCCCCTCGACGATCCGCCCCATTAAGTCTTCATCGATTTGGTTGTTCGATGCGACGGATGCGGCCGATCCACTAGGTCGCATTGCCCCCTCGCCCGTCGCGAGCCAATCAAGTGAGACGCCAGCCGCACGTGCTATCGCAATCAAGGTGGGTCTCGTCGGCTCCGATTGGCCGTTAGCAATCTTGTTGAACGTTGTCGCGGGAATGCCTGCGGCACTTGCGAATGCCCTCGCCGATCGGCCCTCCAATAGGACGCGCATACGATCTTTAAACCCATTACGGTTCATTTCCTGAACCGTAAACTCTTGCGCGTTTTTCTCGCTGGGGTCCTTAGCCATACCATCTCTTTAATTTCAAACGATTTTCTATAAGAGCACCAACATGTCGCGCCAATCGAACCGTAAAGGGTTCATTTTTTGTTGACGATAAACCCTTCTAGGCTCATGTTTATCCACACCTAGACGTTAAACACCCCGAAAAAACCGACCCTGCAACGGTCGGCCGAGACGGAAAGAGACCCGATGGCGCGCACGCCGAAAGACAAGACACCGGAGGAGATTCTTTACCTCCTCAATCGTGCGGGATGGACCTTCGCGGCCGTGGACCGGACCTTCGGTCTCAGCGTGGGAACGGCCAGCAAGGCGAGCGGCTATCCCCATCTCCACGGCGAACTGGCGATCGCCAAGGCTCTCGGCCTGTCACCCCGCCAGATCTGGCCCAATCGCTACGACCCTTTCGGCTCGCGGCTCAAGCCTCAACCCGCCGAAAACTATAAGCCGCACCGCCGTGTGCGTCACTGTCAAAAGCGGAAAGCGGCATGAACACGCCGCTGCAACCCCGCCCGGAAGGCAGCGCATGAAACAGCGCGGCGATCACCACACGCTCGACATCTTCACCGACTGGCGGGCGCCGGTCGTCGAGCACGAGCCGGACAAGGTGCGATCCGCGAGCTTCCGGGGCCAACTGGCCCGCGCGGTGTCGACGACCCTGACCGAGGCCGGTGTCGAACGCTCGGAGATCGCCCGGAAGATGAGCGACTATCTCGGCGCCGAGGTGTCGGAGAACATGCTCAACGCCTACGCCGCCGAAAGCCGCGAAGAACACAACATTTCGACGGAACGGCTTCATGCCCTGTGCATGGTCACGGGCGACTGGCGCCCGGTGGCGGTGCTGATCAAGGGCTCCGACAAGGCCCTGATCGACCGCCGCTACCTGGGCGCCGTCAAGGAAGCCATGACGGCGGCCGAGATCGAACGGCTGGAGCAGATCAAACGCTCGGCGCGGCGCGAATGGAGCGGCCGATGAGCAAATGGCTGAGCGCCGCCGAGATCGCGGCCCACACCCTGCCCGGCCTGCCGACGACAAAGATGGGCGTCCTTTCCAAGGCCGAACGCGAGAGCTGGTCCCGCCGTCCCCGCGACGGGCGCGGCGGCGGTTGGGAGTTCCCCGTTTCCGCCCTGCCGAAATCCGCCCGCGACGCTTTGTTCGATCGCGCGGTCGAACAGACCCGGTCGACCGTCCCCGCCCTGTTAGAGAACACCGACACGCAAGTCCGTACCGCCGCCGCTCTAACGGCGTGGCAGCGCGACGTGATGGAGGCCCGCGCGGCAATCCTGGGATGGATCGACCGCAACGCGGTGATGTTCGGCAAGGAAACGATCATCCAGCGGCTGGCGGGCCTGAGCAAGGCGGGGCAATTGCCGGGAGAACTGGTGGAACTGGTCGCGCGGGCGAACGCCAAGTCGGGTCGCCGCAGCGGCAAGCCGAAAAGCACGATCGGCACCCGAACGCTGAAGTACTGGTTCGCCGAACGCGAGAAGCACGGCGTCACCGGCTTGGCCCCCGAGCTTACGGCGAAGCCCGACCACGAGATCCCGGCCTGGGCACCGGCCCTGATCGATCTTTACCGCAACCCGAACAAACCGGCGCTGTCGACGGTGCTGCGCGATCTTGCGAAAGGCGGCGTTGTTCCGCCGTCCTACGATCAGGCGCGGCGCTTCCTGGCCAAGCTGTCGCCGGTGACCTTGAACAAGGGCCGGTTGGGACCCCAGGCGTTGAAGAGCCTGAAGGCGTTCACCCGGCGCGACACCAGCGAGTTGTGGCCGACGGCGGTCTATTCCTCGGACGGCCACACCTTCAAGGCGACCGTCGAACATCCGTTCCACGGCCAGCCGTTCCGCCCCGAGATCACCGCCGTCATCGACATCGCCACCCGCTATGTCACCGGCTGGTCGGTCGGCTTGGCGGAAAACAGCCTCGGGGTTCTGGAGGCGCTGTCGTCCTCCATCGTCGAACGCGGCGACGGCCGTCATCGCGGCCTGCCGGCGATCTGGTACACCGACAACGGCCCCGGCTTCCGGGCCGAACTGTTCGAGGCGGTGGCCACCGGGTTTTACGACCGCTGGGGCATCACGCCGAAGAACTCGCTCGCCTACAATTCCCAGGCGCGCGGCGTGATCGAACGGCTGAACCGGACGCTGTGGATACCGGCCGCCAAGAAGTTGGCGAGCTACAAGGGCCGCGACGCCGACAAGGAAGCGATCCGCGCCGTCAAGAAGATCACCGACAGGGAGTTGCGGGCAGGCCGCCGGGCTCCATTCGAGATCACCTGGGAAGAATTCAAAGCGTTCGTGCAAGCCGAGATCGATGCCTACAACGAGCGTCCGCATTCCGGCCTGCCGCGCGAGCGGTGTCCTTACACCCAGCGCTATCGCCACCTCAACCCCAAAGAAATGTGGGAGCGCTGGGAAACGGCGGGCGGCGAAGCCACCCTGGTGGGCGAAACCGAGATGGCCGATCTGGCCCGGCCCTACGAGCGGCGCAAGGTCGCGCGCTGCGAGGTCCGCATCCTCGGCAACCTCTATTTCTCGGAGGACCTGGAGGCCTACCACGGCGAGGACGTGCTGGTCGGATACGACATTCACGACGCCAGCCGCGTCTGGGTACGAACCCACGGCGATCAGCGCCTGATCGCGGTCGCGGAACTCGACGGCAACCGACGCCCGTATTTCGGGGAAGGCGATGTGCGCGCCGCCCTGTCCAAGCAGGAACAGGTGCTCCGCGACCGCACCAAGGGGCGGCTCGCGCTGCTGGACAAAAAGCGATCGGAGGTCCTGGCCGAGGCCAAGGGGGCGCCGTTGGTGATCGAACACCAACCCGCCGCGCCGCTCGATCTCGATCAGTTGCGAACCGCCGACGCCATGTTCGCGCGCCTGGAAAAGGCCGAGCCGGTTCCGGTGATCGCTTCGCGCGGCGCGCGGCCGTCCTTTTCGGACGATCTCGCCTGGGCGGCCTGGATCGCCGCCAACCCCGAACACGCGACCGATCGCGACCGCGCGCTGCTGACGGAGAAGCTCCGCAGCCGTTCGTTCGCCCAACTGCTGGAATTAGAGGGGATCGACCCCGCGCCTTTGTTGGCACTCGCGGCGTGAGATCGATCCGTAACGGAGGAGAGGAACAGACATCCCCATGAAAACGACTTTCGTCAAAACCGAAAACGTGAAGCGCCTCATGCTCGCCCTGTCGGCGTTGGAAGAGCGCGGCGCGGGCGAGGCCTGCCTGATGGTGGTCGACGGCCTGCCCGGTCTCGGCAAGACCGAGGCCACGACCTGGATGGCGGCGCAGAACGACTGCGTGTTCGTGCGGGCCAAGCGGGAATGGACGCCCAACTGGATGCTCAAGGAACTGCTGGAGCCGTTCAAGGTCGTCGTCGGGCGCAGCTTCGAGAGCAAGTACGCCCAAGCACTGGAAGCCCTGTCCGAACGCGCCCGGCTCGCCCAGGAAAACGGCGAGATGTTCGCCGTCATCATCGACGAGGTCGACTACATCACCCTCGTCACCACCATCGCGGCGTAGCACCAAGGGCCACTGAAATGGCCCTTGGCAAGCGCAAGTGCGCGTCGGCGCTTATGCGCCGTGAGCCCAGGGTTCCGGAGGAACCCGCCCGGCGCCTGAGGGGGCTTTGACAAACCCTTCCCGACGCCGAAGAAGACAAGGAGCCCCGAGCCATGAACATCAGCAAAATTACGAATGCCTCGGTCTATCTCGACGGCACCAACGACATGATCGGCCGGGCGGCGGAAATCACCCTGCCCAAGGTCGCGGCCAAGCAGGACGAGCACAAGCCGCTCGGCCTGATCGGCACCATCAAGCTGCCGGGCGGGCTGGAGGCGATGGAGATGTCCATCAAGTGGGACAGCTTCTTCGCCGACGCGCTCAAGCACCGGCTCAATCCCTACCGGGTCACCCAGCTCCAGGTCCGCGCCGATCTGGAAACCTACGGGCCGGGCGGGCGCGAGGACGAAACCCCCGTGGTCCTGATCGCGCGGGTGACCTGGAGCGAGGCCGCGCTCGGCGCCATCAAGGGCGGCGAGAAGATGGACGGCCAGGACGATACGGTTCAGGTCTCCTACCTCAAACTCGCCGTCGACGGCGACGAACAGCTCGAAGTCGATATCTGGAACAACATCTGGCGGGTGAATGGCGAGGATCTCCTCGCCGCCTACCGCACCAACATCGGAGGCTGACCATGACCAAGGAAACCCGCACCATCACCCTGCCTTCCGGCGCCAACGCCGAAATCACCCCCGGCACCGGCAAGACGCTGCGCAAGGCGGCGCGCATGGCGGGCGGCGGCGACGACCCGATGGCGGTCGCCTACGCCCTGGTCGCCCTTCTCGCCACCGTCGACGGCAAGCCCCTGACGATGGAGGACGTGGACGCCATGGACCTTGAGGACGTCCTCGCGCTTCAGGGGGAAGTCACCGGAAAAAAGCGATCCTCACCAACGACCACTTCCTCCGGCTCCGAATAGACGCCGGGCTCTCCCAGGCCGAGCTCGACGAGCTCGGTTGGGAGGAGCTGCTGGATGAGATTCGGGCGTTGGAGGGGTATGTGCGGAGGGTGAAGGGGTGGGGAAAAACATTGAGAAAGTAATTTTCTGAATGATTGCCGTCATGCAAAAGAGGGACGCCAATTTCGGCGATGCGCTTATAAATCGGGAGTCTGTGTGGTACCGTTGAGAATATATGTCGACGGGAGCGCAAAATGGCGAGGCATGTCGGCACAAATGAACTCATCCGCGATGGATGCGTATACGTTCTCCAAAACGATGCGCTCGGCGCTGATGTCTTCAAGATCGGGATGACTACTGGTGATCCCGTGAAGCGCGCCGAAGCTCTTGGGAATCAGCACAAAAAAATCCCAGGTGGGCTCGATCCAAAATTCGCCCAACGGACCAGAGACGCCTTCCAACTCGAATCGCGGGTGCATCGCGAACTGCGTAACTACAGGTTACCTCCAGAACATCCGACTTCGGTTCGATTTGGGCTCGAGCACAGCAAAGAGTTCTTTCACAGACTGACATTCAGGAAGGTTGAATCGGTAATTGCGCGATCAGTCAAGGGTTTAGAAATCGAAGATTCCTGGTGCAATCGCCTTCGTGAAAATCCGCAGATGACATTTGAAATAGAAGGAGTTGCAGGCAAGTTGTTTTCTGACGATCCACGAGTCCAATATTGGGTCGATAAACTTGCGATAAATGGCAACAAGGCCGTCGCCGAATTTACACTTATGCAGATTGCGAAAGGCGTCAAAGACACGGCGGGAAAGACCAGCTATCTCACTTGGAAGTTCGAGGGGAAATCTCGCGCTTGGTTCGATCCGACGTACCCGCGATCGGCATCGAACCTCATCCACCGTCGCTTTGACGGAGATATCCAGCAATGGAAGAAACGCCTTGGCACAAACGCAGTTTTACACGAATACCGGAATGGTACGGAATTAAGGCTGACGTTATGGACTGCCAAGCACATGAAGGCGATGAGAGCAATGGTGGAAACAATAATGCCAAGAGTGCATTTCCTCACATAATGTTTTCTCTTCCTTACTTTTAGAGTCCGATTGAAGTCCGGATCAGTGATCCATGGTTTCAAGGGCATCCCACGGGGCTGATATTTTGAAATCACCTATGCCTCATGAATTTGGTCCAATTGTATTTCTTATCGGAGCTGGGGCATCAGCAGACGCCGGGATGCCTTTGGTCTCTTGTCTGACAACGGAAATCAGAGAGCAACTGCGGCTCCTTCCAGACATCAATGGTGAAATACGACCGGAGTTCCCGAAGCTGTTCGACGCTATCGCGCACGAAGATCAGGAAGTATTGACGAATTATGAAAGGTTCTTTGAATGGATCTCACTAATCAATCGGAGCCAAGTGGATCCCTTCCGCAGACTGATTCGCTTTGATTTGGACCAATATCTGCTCGACGCCGCTCCTTTTCTAGCATGGAGCATTAAAAAGCCAATCTGGAAATTTTTTAGCTTGCGACATAATTGCTCGACCTACCAACCTGGATATTTCTCGAAGCTTGGCGGCTTTCTTCCAGAACGCAGTCGTCTCAAAGTATTCACGACCAACTACGACTTGTGCATTGAAGATGCGTGTCGTGCCTGCGGCATCGAAGTCGTTACCGGATTCCATCCGCGCACGGGGCGGTGGAGTCCTTCGCTGTTTCGAGGCCGGTCGCCGGGTATCAACCTCTATAAATTGCACGGATCGTTGAACTGGGGGCTCAGTGACAATCTGACGGATTTGCAGAACCGTCCTCTAATTGAAAGCTACCCCGCGAATTGGGACAAAGAACCTGAATTGATTCTCGGGCCAGGGTCGAAACTCCAGCCTGACGATCCATACGCCTCCCTATATGCGGAATTTCACAAGGCAATTCGAACTGCAAAGGTTTGCGTGGCGATCGGCTATAGCTTTCGTGATGAGCACATACGGCAGCCCATTCAACAGGCAAATAGTCGCGGGATGACCGTTATTGACGTGAATCCATCACCCGTGGGATGGAATTTCTCCCGAAGCATAAAGTTAAAAATGGGAGCTAGGCAGGCCTTCGACGACGAAGAAATTTCGAGAGCGATAGCGGGATTACATTACGGGCATTCGTAAGTTTTGCTGCTGACCAACGGCATCCAGCCCCTCCTCTGAACCCCTTCAGGGCGACATTTCCTGCTGTTCCACCACAATGGCGGAACATTTCATCCGGCAAGGCGGGCGGGCGTGGACAGCCTTTTCAAGCTTTCGGTCCTGATCAAGGCGGTCGATCAACTGACGGCGCCGGTGCGGCGCATGATGCGCTCGATCGGCGATCTGAACCGCATGGCCCGCGTGGCCCACGGACTGAAGACCTGGGGCCGGGGCGTCGCGGCGGCGGGCGTGATGGTCGGCGCGGTGGGCGCCGGGGTCACGGCGGCGATGGCCGGGCCGCTGAGCGCGTCGGCCCACTTCGAACAAGCCA
This sequence comes from Rhodospirillales bacterium, assembly GCA_963675465.2. Taxonomy (GTDB): domain Bacteria; phylum Pseudomonadota; class Alphaproteobacteria; order Rhodospirillales; family Shumkoniaceae; genus JAHDSF01. Next base: position 348,496 of record CAXXVY010000012.1, on the reverse strand, counting down.
TGTCCTCGGTGGCCGCCGTCGCGGGCGCGACGGATGCGCAGATGGCGGCGATGACCGCCACGGCGCGGGATCTGGGCGCCACCACGTCGTTTTCCGCCACCCAGGCCGCCGACGGCATGCGGTATTTGGGAATGGCCGGGTTCAAGGCGAACGACATCATCGCCTCCATGCCCGGCGTGCTGGCGATGGCGCGCGCGGGCGCGGTGGATCTGGGCCAAGCCTCCGACATCGCGTCGGACATCCTGTCCGGCTTCGGCCTGGAGGCCGCCGACATGACCGGGGTCGCGGACCTGCTGACCGCGACGTTCACGTCGTCCAACACCACGCTCGGCATGCTGGGCGAGACCATGAAGTACGTCGGCCCGGTGGCCGCGACGGCCGGGGTGTCGTTGCGCAACGCTGCCGCCATGGCCGGGCTGCTCGGCAACGTCGGCATCAAGGCGTCCCAGGCGGGCACCACGTTGCGCGCCGTGTTCTCGCGCCTGTCGTCGCCGGTCGGCGAGGCCACGGCCTCGCTGGCCGCGCTGGGCGTCGAGACCGTCGACGGCGAAGGCAACGTGCGCGACATGGTGGCGATCCTGACCGATCTGTCGGCGGCGATGGAGGGCATGGGCTCGGCGCGCCGGATGACGTATCTGAAGGACATCTTCGGCGACGAGGCGGGCGCGGGCGCGGCGGAGCTGATCAAGCAGGCCGGGCTCGGGTCGCTCGCTTCGTTCATCGAGCAGCTTTCCGCCGTCGGCGGCACCGCGCAAACCGTCGCCGACATCATGGGCGACAACTTGGCGGGCCGGGTGACCGAGCTGAAGAGCGCGCTGGAGGGGCTGTTCATCGGGTTCGGCAACACCGTGGCCCCGGCGCTCAAGGGCTTCGTCGCGGACGTGACCGCGTTGGTTCGGCGCCTGACCGAATGGACCGAGGCCCACCCCGCGCTTTCCCGCGCGATCGGGCTCACGGCTTTGGCGCTGGGCGGGTTCCTAATGATTTCCGCGCCGGTGCTGCTGGCGCTCGGCGGGCTGTCGACCTTGTCGGGGCATGGCCTGATCGGCGTGACCCGGCTGGCGGGCGGGTTCGGCCGTCTCGCCGGTTCGGTGCGCGCGGCCGGGGTCGCGATGGTCGCGTGGAACGCCTCGGCCGGACGGGCGCTGACGGCGCTGGCCGGGCGGCTGTGGCGGATCGTGACCTTGCAGGGGCTGATGAACGCGGCGGCGCTGCGCGGCGGCTGGGGCAACCTGATCCGGTTCCAGGCCCTGCGGGCGCGGCTGGCGCTCCTGTCGGCGGTGGGCGCGGCGCGGGGCGTGGTCGGTGGCGATGATCGGTTTGGGCAAGGGTTCGATCCTGGCGCTGCCGAAGCGGATCGGCGCCGTCACCCTGGCCCTCAAGGCCCAGAGCCTCGCCTTTCTGGCCGGTACCCGGACCAGCCTGTTCACGGCGGCCGGATGGCGGCGCATGGCCACGGGCGGAATTTCCTTCGTCATCGGTGCCCTGCGCGGCGTCGTTCTGGCCTTGCGCGCCGTCGGCATCGCGGCGCTGGCCAACCCGCTGGGCCTTCTCGTCGCCGGGGTCGCGGCGGCGGCCTTGCTGATCACCAAGTACTGGAAGCCGATCAGGGGTTTCTTCGTCGGCCTGTTCGAGGGCTTGCGCGAAGGGCTCGCGCCCATCATGCCGGCGATCGGCAAAATCGGCGACGCGCTGGGTTTCCTGATCCAGCCGATCCTGGATCTGATGTCCTGGTTCGGAGATCTGCTGGAGCCGATCGACGATGTCGGCGGCGCGGCCGAGGCGATGGGCGTGCGGGTCGGCCGGGTGATCGGCGACATCGTCACCTGGATCGTCGAGATCCCGGCCAAAATCGTCGGCGTCGGCGAGGCCATCGTGACGACCATCGCCGACGGCATCGAGAACCTCGCCTCCAAGCCCTTCGACAAACTGAAGGCTGCCGTCGGCGACATGCGCGACCTGCTGCCGTTCAGCCCCGCCAAGACCGGGCCGCTGAAGGACCTGAACCGCATCCGGCTGATCGAGACCATCGCGGACACCATCCGCCCGGCGCCGCTGGTGAACGCCCTGCGCGCCGCGACGGCCGCCGCCGTGGTCGCGGTGCCGATGACGGCGGGCGCGGCGTTAGACGTGCCCCGAACCGCATCGGCTCTAACGGTGCCCACCCTCGCGTCCCTGCCGGGGCCGCGCGCGGGCGGCGGCGCCTCGGTAACCATCGACTACAACCCCACCATCACCATCGACGGCGCCGGATCGGCCGAGGACCTGGAGGCCCGTGTATTGGATATCCTGCGCCGCGACCGCGCGGAGCTGGAACGCCTCGTCCGCCGCGCCGTCGAGACCCGCGATCGCGGTTCGTTCGAGGACCTCGGCTGATGGCGACGCTGGCCTCTCTGGGCGATCTCGCCCTCGACATCGTGCCGCTCGAAGCCCTGGGGTTCGAGGAGGAATGGGCCTTTGCCCGGCACGCGGTGATCGAAGGCAAGCCGGTGCTTCAGTTCACCGGGGCGGCGCTGCGCACGGTCGAACTCGCCATCCGCCTCCACCACGCGTTCACCGACCCGGCCGCCGACTTGGCGGCGTTGCGCGCGCTGGCCGCCACCCACCAAGCCCAGGAGCTGCGATACGCCGACGGCACGGTGGAAGGACGATTCGTGCTCGCCAAGATCGCGCACCGGGTGCTGGAGACCACGCCCGAGGGCCGGGCGCTGCACATGACCGCGCAACTGAGCCTGACCGAGGACGCGGCCGAGACGAACACCTCGGCCCGCCAACCGGTCGCCACCGGCGCGGTGAGCAACCGCGCGCCGGAGACCGACGTCGGCGCCGACCCGGCGTCCGTGTCGTTGACCGCCGTGATCCGGAGCGGCCCATGACGCACTACGCGACCTACGTCACCAAGGACGGCGACCGTTGGGATTTGATCGCCTACGACTTCTACGGCGATCCGACGGCCTACGAGGCGATCATCGTCGCCAACCCGCACGCGCCGATCACGGCGGTCCTGGAAGGCGGCATCACCCTGGCGGTCCCGGTGAGGGAGGCCGACGACACGATCGCGCGCGCCGACCTGCCGCCGTGGAAGCGGGGCTGACATGGTGCTCGTTCCCCAATGGTCGCTGGTCTACGAAGGCATCGACATCACCCGCGACATCGCGCCCCGCGTGATATCCGTCGAGTACACCGACAACCTGCACGGCCGTTCCGACGAATGCGCGATCGAACTGGAAGATCATGACGGCCGCTGGCGCGGGCCGTGGTATCCGGCCAAGGGCGACGCGGTGAACCTGAAGGCCGGATACGAAGGCCGGATGATCCCGTGCGGCACTTTCCGCATCGACGAGATCGAGCTTGAAGGACCGCCCGACGTGATGCGCCTGCGCGGCCTCGCGGCCGCGATCACGCAATCGCTGCGCACCAAGAAATCCCGCGCGTTCGAGAACCGGACGCTGGCCGGGATCGCCGCCGTCATCGCCGACGAACACGGCCTGATCGTGTCGGGCACCATCGACGCGATCGGCATCGCGCGGGTATCCCAGGCCGACGAGGCCGATCTCGCGTTCCTCAAACGGCTGGCCGAGGACTACGGCCATGCGTTCGCCATCCGCGACCGCCAGTTGGTCTTTCATCGCATCGGGGATCTGGAGACGGCCGCGCCGGTCATGACGGTCGACCGCGCCGATCTGATCCGCTACGCGCTGAAGGACAAGGCGCGCAGGATCTACCGCGCCTGCGTCGTCACCTACCAGGACCCGGCGAGCGGGGAAACCCTCACCGCCACCGTCACGGCCGACGGAATCGAGACCGGCGACGTCATCAAGCGCACCTTCCGGGTCGAGAGCCTCGCCCAGGCCACCGACAAGGCCCGCGCCGCGCTGGCCCAGGTCAACGACCTGCGGCTGACCGGCGAGTTCACCGTGGTCGGCGAGCCCCGGCTGCTGGCGGGGAACACGGTGGAGCTCACCGGCATGGGGCGGCTTTCCGGGACCTATCTGATCCAGACCTCGCGCCACAGCCTCAATCGCGATGCGGGCTACACCACGACGCTGGAGGTCCGCCGTGTATAGGCGCGGCATCGTTCACGCCGTCGATCCCGCCACCGGCCGCGCCCGCGTGCGGTTCCCCGACCGCGACAACGTGGTCAGTTGGTGGCTCGACGTCCTCCAGCGCAAGACGCATGTCGACAAGGCGTACTGGATGCCCGATGTCGGCGAACATGTCGCCTGCCTGATGGACGGCCACGACGAGGCCGGGGCGATCCTCGGCGCGCTCTATTCCACCGCCGACCCGGTGCCGGTGGCCTCACCCGACAAGGATCACACCCTTTACGGCGACGGCGCGGTGATCAGCTACGACCGCGCCGCCCACGTGCTGACCATCGACCTCTCGGCCGCCGAAGGCACGCTGGTGTTGAAGGCCAAGAACATCGTGATCAAGACCGGCGAGGGCGGGTTCTACCACCTCGACCACCACGGCAAGGCGACCCGGATCACGCATCTGGAAGGAGCCGAGTTCAAGGCGGAGAGCTGGCAGGAGGGGGCGGTTACGGTCAGCGAACCGGACTATGGGTATGCGCAGCCGGAGGTGGGCGTTGAGGAGGAAGAGTGACGGCGAGGGATGACTAGATGCCGGATTCGACCGACCAAGCCCGGCTTGCCCCGCTAGTACAAAAGATGAGAACATGGTAACCTCTGGTAGAGCAACAACCCAAATAACATGAATGAATAAGAACAATTCAATCTTGACCCTGACTGGAACGCTTCGACTCTCCACACCTAGTGCAAAGCGCACAGTCGGTCGGTTCAATAAACTGATCACGGAGAATAGCGCCGTGTTCAAACGCCATTTTGATGTCGATCTGTTCCCTGGTTCCCTCAATATCGACGTACCCGTACCCGCTTCACTACAGAAAGACCTTGATGCCGGAAAGCCTCCACCAGCCTTGGTCATTCCGAAGGACGAACTAATCAACATGCCTAGTTATATTGGCGATGGTCACGCGTGGCCCTGCCTCTTGCGCGGGGAGAAGTTCCCGGCATCCGTGCTGTGCTGGGTATTCCGGCGTGTTGGTTCTCGTGTTTCGCACGGCGTCATTGAGGTCCTCGCACAGCACAAACTTCGGGACGCCTACGGCCTCCAACACGGCGATGCGGTTACAATAGATTTCCTGCCACCGAGGATGAATAAGGGACTGAGTGACCGGAGGAGATGAAATGGACGAGTGTAATGACCTCGAAGCGGCACGCAAAGAATATGCGAAAGCACGGCCTTTGTATGAAAAACTCACCCGAGAAATCCGGGACATTCTCGAAACCAGACTTGCAAACGCTAATCTAACCCCAGTGTCAATTACCGACCGGACCAAAACTATCGATAGCTTTGCCGCGAAGATTACACGCAAGCATTATTCGAACCCACAAACGCAAATGACGGACCTAGCAGGCGTCCGAGTGGTCTGCGCCTATGAATCAGAGATTGCAATGGTCGCCGAAATCATTGAAGCGAATCTCGACGTACAAGAGCGCATTGATAAAGCACGCGACCTCGGCGTTGACCGGATGGGTTACAATGGCAAGGCATTTGTCGTCACGCTGGGCCCCCGGTACGCTGGTGGGCGGTATGAGAACATCACTAGTTTGATTTGCGAGATTCAAGTGCGGACGATCTTGCAGGATGCCTGGGCAATTATCGACCACCAACTTGTCTATAAAAACGAGGAATCGACGCCCAAACCGTTGCGTAGGGACTTAAATAATGTTGCATCGCTGCTTGAGATAGCTCAGGGAATATTCGATAGAGTTAAGGAGAAGAGAGCAACCTATGTCATCGAGATTCAGGACAAGAAAAACGACCCATTAGCCTTTCTTTCTCAACCGCTCGACTTCGACACAGTGATTGAGTACACGCGTTGGAAATTTCCGAATCTCGACGTGTCAGAAAAAATCACGCAGTTGTTGCTCAGGGATATCAATTTAAAGGATTACCCCACGCTAGAACCGCTCGATAAGGTTGTTAATCGCGCGAAAGCCGCAGTCGAGGCATATCAAAGGGAGAACCCCGACTGGTTTAAGACTGGCACGGACTTTATAACGAAGTCACTGGGCTTTGTGGATGTCAAGTTCCGGGCGAAGCACGGTTTTGCGACTAGGACGCGGGAAGCATTCGATAGATTTCAGAATTTGGTCGGAGAATAAGTGCGTAGGCACAGAAACCTAAGTACATTAGGAGTCGCTGACATCTGACCGAAGGCCGTTTTCAACCCGTCGCGATCAATACTTCCTTCTAGGAAATCTTATTGGAGTGTGGAGACGCCTTGAAATCGTCCTGCATTCTTAAAACCCTCCGACCAGCTTAGCTACCTTCTCTGAACCCCTTCACGTTCCGACGTCCTCGCCCGCGCGCGATCCTACGGGCATGAGCACGGACATCCGCGACATCACCGCCACCGACTGGCAGCCCCGACTCGACGCCCCCGGCGAGATCGTGACCGGTGCCGAAGACGTGGCGCAGTGCCTGCGCATCCTCTTCGCCACCCAGAAGCGATCGGACCCGCACCGGCCCGATTTCGGCTGCGATCTGCTGAAGTGGATCGACAAGCCCGCCAGCCAAGCCGCGCCGGGCCTGATCCGCGAGGCGTTGGAGGCGGCCAAGCGGTGGGAGCCGCGCGCCGATATCGTCGCCATGAACGCCGATATCGACACCGCCGCACCCCACCACGTGACGCTGCGCTACACCTTCCGCGTTTTGGGAACGGCCGCGACCCTTTCGGCCGAGACGGTGCTGGCATGAGCACGCTGGCCACCCTTCCCGAGCCCACGTTCTTCGAGCGCGATCCCGCCACGATCACCGCCGAGATCGTCGCCGACTACGAGGCGATGACCGGCAAGACGTTGTACCCGGCCCAGGTCGAACGGGTGCTGATCGACATGATCGCCTACCGCGAGACCCTGACCCGGATCGCCGGGCAGGAGGCCGCCAAGCTCAACCTCGTGCGCTACAGCCGCTATCCGATCCTGGATTACCTGGGCGAACTGGTCGGCGTCACCCGGCTGGCGCCCTCGGCCGCGCTGACGACGCTGCGGTTCACGTTGATCGAGGCCCAGGATACGGACATCGTGATTTCGGCCGGAACCCGCGTGCTGACCAAGGACAAGGCGTTCGCGTTCCTGACCGCCGAGACCCTGGTCATCAAAGCGGGCGATTTGAGCGGCGACGTCGCGGCGATGTGCGAGACCACCGGCACGGCGGCCAACGGTTACGCGGCGGGCGAGATCGCGACCCTGGCCGAACCGATCGCCTTCGTCGCCGGGGCGTCGAACGTGACGTTGTCGCTGGGCGGCGCGGCGATCGAGAGCGACGATCGGCTCCGCGACCGCATCATGGAAGCGCCCGAGCGGTTCTCGGTCGCGGGCGCGCGGGGCGCCTATCACGCCTTCGCCATGGCGGCGCATCAGGATCTGGTCGACATCGCCATCCTCGGCCCCGACGACTACGGTCGTCCCGGCGAGATCGACGTCTACCCGCTGATCGCCTCCGGGGTGCCAAGCGCGGAGATCCAGGATCTGGTCGCTTTGGCGCTGAGCGCGGACAAGGTCCGGCCGCTGGGCGACAAGGTCACGGTGCGCGATCCGCTCGCCGTCTATTACGCGTTCGAGGCCGAGATCATCGTCGAGGCCGGTGTCGACGCCGAGGCGGTGCGCGACAAGGTCGAGGCCGCCCTGACGGCGCTGGCCGAGTCGTGGCGGGCCAAGTTCAAGCAGGACATCATCCCGAGTACGGCGTCGGCCACCGCCGCCGCGATTGCCGGGGTCCACAGCGTCACCCTGGTTTCCCCGCCCGCGTTCCAGGCCCTGGCCCTGAACCAGTTCGCGGACTGCACGGATATTTCCGTCACCGTGACGGGGGTGGACGATGGTTGACCTGCGGTTGCTGCCGGGCGGCATCGACGACGACCGTTCCCGCGCGCTCGCCGCCGCGATCGAGCGGTTGGACGACATCGACCGCACGCGGCTGCTGGTCTATCACGTCGACACCGTGGACGCCTCCGCGCTGCCGCATCTGGTCGAGCAGTTCCACCTGACCGATTACATCGACGACGTTACCTCCGAACCGTTGATGCGGCGTTTATTGAAGCGCGCGATCGCGCTGCATCGCCACAAGGGCACCCGCTGGGCGGTCGAGACCGCGTTGGAAGCGGCGGGCGTGACGGCCGAGATCACCGAGTGGTGGCAGACCGACCCACCCGCGACTCCGAACACGTTCCAGGTCATCGCGTTCATCCGGCCCGAGGGGGGCACCGCGTATGCGCTCGACGCGACCCTGATCGCACGGCTGGAACGCATGGTCCGGGCTTCCAAGCGCCATAGCCAGGGCGTCGAACTGGCGCTGGGGATGGAGACCGAGACGACGCGGATCCGCGTCGGCCTGACGACGCTGTCGGGCGAGACCGTCACGGTTCATCCGCACGCCGTCACCGAGCTCTCGGCCCACGGCGCCGTGCCGAAGATCGGAGTTGCCCATTACGGCGTCGAGACGACGACGCTTTATCCGAAGTGAGGGAACCATGGCCGACTACTACACGCTTCTGACCGCCATCGGCGCCGCGCAACTGGCCAACGCCCAGGCCCTCGGCACCTCGGTGTCGCTCAAATACGTGGCGGTCGGCGACGGCAACGGCGCGGCCTACGACCCGGTCGAGAGCCAGACGGCGCTGGTCAACGAGGTCTGGCGCGGACAGGTGAACCAAATCACCGTCCATGCCGATAACGCCAACTGGCTGGTGATCGAAGCGATCATCCCGGAGGACACCGGCGGCTGGTTCGTGCGCGAGGTCGGCCTGTTCGACGCCGACGGCAACCTGATCGCCGTCGGCAAGTACCCGGTGACCTACAAACCGGTGCTGGCCTCGGGCTCGGCCAAGGATCTGTATATCCGCATGATCCTGGAAATATCCAACACCGCCGACGTGGTGCTGAAGATCGATCCGGCGATCGTTCTGGCATCCCGCAAGTACGTCGACGACCTGTTTGCCGCCCACAATGCCGATGCGTCCGCCCACGGGCTTCTCAACACCTACGACATTCCGTTCATGGCCGGGTGGGGCGGCGACGGCGCGGGCGAGGACGTGGCGGTTCAAACGTATGGCGCGGTGGTGCTGACCCGGAACGTCACGTTCTTGGGCGAGGCCCTGCGGGCCGAGACCGCGCCCACGGACGCCGCGATCGTCGCCGACGTCCAGGTCAACGGCGCAAGCCTCTACGCGACGCCACCGCAAATCGCCGACGGCGCGACCGTCGGCACGGCGGGCGTGTTGGACGCGACGAAGGTGAATGCCTCGGCGGGCGACTTGATCACGTTCAAGCTGACCCAGGTCGGGTCGCGGGCGCCGGGACAGAAGCTGACCTTCACCCTGAAAGGCAAGGTGCGCTGATGCTGTTCGCCGGGCCTCATCTGACCAGCGTGCGCAACGGCGGCATCGACGTGCCGACCGGCGCGATTACCGGCTACAACGGCACCCTGGCCGAAGCCGCCGCCCTGGAAGGCTGGGCGCTTTGCGACGGCACGGCCGACACCCCCGACTTGCGCGACCGGTTCATCATCGGCGCCGACGACGGCGATTACGCGGCCGGGACATTCGGCGGATCTTTGGTCGACCAAGTCACCGGCACGTCGTCCAGTACCGGCGCGCATGGCAACATTCGGGGATTGGGCGCCGGTTCGGGCGGCGGGTCCGGGTACAAGCGGGGCACGGCGGGCGCCCACGCCCACGCGATCACGGCCGATCTCGACCCGCCCGTGCCGCCTTCGCGCACCCTGGTTTACATCATGGCCACCGCGCCCGGTCCCCTGCCCGGTGGCGCCGTGGCGTGGCTGTTCGACACCGAAGGCAAGGGTGGGTTCCAGGCGTTCGAGGATCTGCGCGGCCGGTTCGCCTTCGGCGTCGCCGACGACGTCCGCGCGGCCGTCGGCGACGATAGCCGCGCGCTCGCCAACATTCGGGTTGCCACCGACGGCGTTCACGTTCACCCGACAAGCACGGACTTTGCCGGGGGCAGCACCAACCATCCCAACGTCGGCGGCGGCGGGCATGAACACGACGCCCCGGTCGAAGACGATCCGGTCGACATCCCCCGCCCGCCGTTCCGCGCCCTCCTTGGCGTCATCGCGCCCAAGGGCGGCGGCGCGCCCGCCCGGTTGGTTCTCGCGTTCTTCGGCAAAGTCTCTTCGATCCCCAAGGGGTGGGCGCTTTGCGACGGCTCGGGCGACACCCCGGACATGCGCGGGCGCATGCCGATCGGCGTGGACGACACCTTGGACCTGTCGGATATCGGCGGCGACGCTTCGGCGATCCCCCATGACGGCGGCGGTTCCCTGTCCGGTTCCGCGCCGCACAATCACGACTCGGCAGCCCCGGCGCTCGCCGCCTACGGCGACCATTCGACCTATGCATGGTCGCACGAACACGCCTCGTGGTCCGGTTCCATCGACCCCGTTCCCGCCTGGGCCGCTCTCCCGTTCATCATGGCGATTTAAGAGGTTTTCATGATCCCGCATCCCGCGTTCATTCACCAGACCAACGGTATCGTCGTCGTATCCGACGGCGCCTTGGAAGCCGTGTTCGAGACCCTGGAAGCCTTCCGGGCGGTCGAACCCGATTACATCCCCGGCGAAGGCGTGATCGGCGTCAATTACGAGACGCGCGGCGCCCGCACCCTGCATGTCGAGACCCTGGAAAACGGCACCGTCCGGGCCGGAACCGGCGACGCCGCCACGTTCGAAGCCATGATCGCCAAGACGGCGGATTACGCCGCCGCGCGCGCCGCGATGGATCATCCGCTTTTCGGCGTCGTCGACGTCGACGCGGCGCGCGCCGTCCTGGTCGACGCCGTCAAGACCGCCGCCCACGTCCGACTTGCCGAAACCGACTGGTATCTGATCCGCCAAGCCGAGACCGGCACCGCGACGCCGCAAGACGTCCTGGACGCCCGCGCCGCCATCCGCGCCGCCGCCGACGCCCACGAAGCGGCGATCGCCGCGCTCGACACCCTGGAAGCCCTTTTCGTTTACGACACCGGGGCTGGTTGGCCGGACGCGTAGACGTAAACGTCATTTTGGAATTGGCCGCGCTTGAGGCGGGGCTCGGGGCGCGCCAACGCCCCGAACCGGGCGTGTCGACCGCCCACGGAAGAACCGCTCCGCCACCGTGATCACGGCGGGGGTTGTATAGGACGATATTCATGCCCGAGTCCATGCGCGAGGTTCGGCCGATCGATCCGGTCGCGCCCTACCTCGGCGGCAAACGCCATCTCGCCAAGCGGATCATCCGCGTTATCGACGCCATCGACCACGTCACCTACGCCGAGCCGTTCGTCGGCATGGCGGGCGTGTTCCTGCGCCGCAAACAGGCTGCGCGGGCCGAGGTCATCAACGACTGGAACAAGGAACTCGCCACGTTCTACCGCGTCATCCAGCGCCACTATCCGCAGTTCCGCGACACCCTGAAGTTCCAGATCTCCAGCCGGACCGAGTTCGAACGCCTGATCGCCACCGACCCCGAGACCCTGACCGACCTCGAACGCGCCGCCCGGTTCCTTTACCTCCAGCGCACCGCGTTCGGGGGCAAGATATCGGGGCGGAACTTCGGCGTGTCGCCCGAACGTCCCGGACGATTCGACGTCACCAAGCTGGGGCCGATGTTGGAAGACCTGCACGAGCGTCTCGCCGCCGTCACCATCGAATGCCTGCCCTACGCCGCGTTCATCGAACGCTACGACCGCCCCGGCACCCTGTTCTACCTCGACCCGCCCTATTGGGGCGGCGAGCGCGACTACGGCCGTGGCCTGTTCGAGCGCGCCGACTTCGAACGACTCGCCCAGATCCTGGGTACCATAAAGGGACGATTCGTCCTGTCGCTCAACGACGTGCCGGAAATCCAGACCCTGTTCCAGGCGTTCAGCATCGAGGCGGTGGAGACCACTTACTCGGTGGCCAAGACCGGCAACGGCATGCGCGCGGCGGAGTTGCTGATAACGAACTGAACGAGAAAGGGCGGCCCCAAGCCGCCCCGCTCTTTGACAGTGTGAAGACGTTCAGGGCCGGGCGCGCTGCGTGATCTCCAGGGAGACCTTCAGCAGCCGCTCGACCCGCGCGATGCGTTCGGGCTCGTCGAGCAGGCCGCCCATCGCCGCCAGAATGCCATGGTTCTCCAGATCCTGAAGGCCGGTATCCAGGGCGCCCAGGACGGCCGTCAGTTCCTCGCGGGCCGCTTCCAGGTTGGTCTTGAACATCGTCGAAAGAAACTGCCTGTCCATCTGATTTTCCTCGCGAAAATAGGGGTTCCGATGGCGCCGACCATCGCTCTCGATACCGGGACAGTCCAGCACTAAATTGCGCCATTGGCGTATTAATATGCTGGACTGCGGGGGCCGTCAGAGCGATGGTCGGTTCACCGAAACCGGAGGAAAATCAATGCTCAAGACCCTCGAACGCATCGCCGCCAAGTACTTCTCGATCGAGACCCTGGAGACCCGCAACCGCGACGGCCTGGATTTCCACGACGTCGCGGTCTGGGACGTCAAGGCAGCCCTGGAAGCCGCCTATCAGGCGGGCCTCCACGCGGGCCGGGAGGGCGAATGATGGCCGCGACGCCTTACCGCGACGAGGAAGTGAAACCCGGTCACTGGTTGCGCATCTACCGGCCGGAATTCCAGGGCGACGCATGGTCGGTGAAAATCGGGCTTTCCGATGGACTGAACCGGCCGCTGGGGTACTATGCCGACAAGGCGGAAGCCTTGAGGAAGTTCAAAATATTCCGGGAGTTGGCACACCTTTGACCGGCGAGGAATTCAAGGCGCTCTTGAAGGAGGCGGGGCTGACCCAAAAGCGGCTGGCCCTGCTCGTCGAACACTTCTCCGGCGCCAAGCTCGCCCCCTCGACGACGTCGCGCTGGGCCAGGGACGCGCGCGGCGTCAACCCGCTCGCCATTACCGTGATTAAATTGTTCCTAAAGCTGCCCCTCGAGGAGCGCGAAACGCTCCTGAACGACGCCGCCGGGGAGTCTAAAAACCCGCGCTAAAATGTCTAAAAACTCGCGCCGCGCTATAGTCAAGGCAGCCCTGGAAGCCGCCTATCAGGCGGGCCTCCACGCGGGCCGGGAGGGTGAATGATGGCCGGGACGCCTTACCGCGACGAGGAAGTGAAACCCGGCCACTGGTTGCGCATTTACCGGCCGGAATTCCAGGGCGACGCATGGTCCGTGAAACTCGGGCTTTCCGATGGACTGAACCGGCCGCTGGGGTACTATGCCGACAAGGCGGAAGCCTTGAGGAAGTTCAGAATATTCCGGGAGTTGGCAGGGCTTTGACCGGCGAGGAATTCAAGGCGCTCTTGAAGGAGGCGGGGCTGACCCAAAAGCGGCTGGCCCTGCTCGTCGAACACTTCTCCGGCGCCAAGCTCGCCCCCTCGACGACATCCCGATGGGCGAGGGACGCGCGAGGCGTCAACCCGCTCGCCATTACCGTGATTAAATTGTTCCTGAAGCTGCCCCTCAAGGAGCGCGAAACGCTCCTGAACGACGCCGCCCGGCTGTGCAAAAACTCGCGCTAAAATGTGCAAAAACGCGCGCCGAGCTATATGATGGTCTTGAGGCTTTTGGTCAGATAGCCTTTGCCGTTGGGATCAAGCGTTCGGGCATGCCAGATCGGCTTCTTCGTATCGGAACGGACGAAGATCTGGACTTCGCCGTCTTCCAAATCGGTCATCTGTTGGCGGTAGGTTGCCATTTTCTGTGCAGTTCGTGTGCAGAATGTCGTTACTTCATGCTATTGTTTTAGCACGAATTTACGGTCGCGTAACTATCTGTGCAGAAAATGTGACATCAAAAACAGGCTGAAAACGCCACATTTTAGGCAATAAAAAATCCCTGAAAACGTTGCGTTTTCAAGGATTTAGGGTGGTGCCCAGGGGCGGATTTGAACCACCGACACGCGGATTTTCAGTCCGCTGCTCTACCAACTGAGCTACCTGGGCATCGCATTGTCGCGAATGGACGCGGGCTCATTGCACGCGAGAAGGCGCTTATAGAAAAAAAAGCGGGGCCTGTCCAGCCCTCACAGCAGCGGAATTCACCACCGGCCCAAAATGCCGGGATGGCGGTCAGGCGCCCCTGTCGTCATCGTCCGGGTCGTCTTCCTCGACCGCGGGAACGCGATAGGATTCATTGAACCACCGCGCCAAATCGAGATCGGCGCAGCGCTTGGAACAGAACGGGCGATACGCTTCGGTTTCCAATGCGCCGCACATCGGACACTTCCGGGTTCGAATCGGCACGACGCGGGTACCTTCGAAATCGGTCATTCGGCTTTCCTTTCTTCGATGACATAGGCGCCGGCATCGAGCGCGCTGTCGGCCGCCACCGCGATCGTGCGGCCCAGGCGTTTCTCCGCCGCCCGCCGAAGCGCCAGTGAATCACCCGCCAGCGCGTCGGCCACTGTGCGGCCGGCGCGGATTCCAAGAACCTTGCCCGGTCGCGCCCGCGTTTCCGACAGGAGCGAACGAAGCGCCATCAGCGCCACCGACCGGGGCGAGAGCACGGCACCATCGCCGTCGCACACAGGGCAGCGGGCGCGCAACGACGACGCCAACGAGGGTCGCCCCCGTTGCCGATTGAGTTCGATCAGGCCGCCCGGCGTAAATCCGAGCACCTGGATCGCCACCCGTTCGCGCGCCGCCGCGTGGCGCAACCGGTTAAGCAGATCTTCGCGGCGCCTCTTGGACCGCATCGGCATGAAATCGACGACGATCCGGCCGCCGAGATTCCGCAACCGTGTCTGGCGGATGACTTCTGACGCCGCGGCCGAATTGACCCGGAGCGCCAGATCCTCGCCCGCGCCATCCGACACGCCTCCGGAATTGACGTCGATCGCCACCAGGGCCGCGGTTTCCTCGATGATCAGGGAACCGCCACCCGGCAACGGCACCGCGGGTTCCAAGGCCGCTTCGACCTGCTCAGGCACGCCTTCGGCTTCAAAGAGTCCCTCGCGCACGAGGCTGATCCGATCGGCGATTTCCGGCACCAGTGCCGATGCCGTCGTTTTCAGCCGCCCGAAAGTACGGGCGTCGTCGGTGGCGATCCGCCGGATGTCCGCCGCCGCCGCGCGAACCAGGGCTTCGGCCAGGACATCGCCCCCGGCAAGGAGAAGCGTCGGCGCCCGGGCCGCGGTACGACGTTGCTCGAGTTCCTCCCAACGGCCGCGCAGATAGGCCAGTTCCCGTTCCAGCGAGGAACGATCGGCCGAAACGGCGGCCGTCCGAACCACAACGCCTTCGTTGGGGCGCAGAAGAGCCGCGAGATCGACGTGCAATCGGTGGCGATCGGATTCCGCGATTTTTTTCGACAGCCGCGATCCCGGCTGCATCGGCGTATAGATCAAAAGCCGGCCGGGCAGGGTCGCGTCACGGGTGAGCTTCGGCCCCTTGTCCTCGACCGCGTCGCGGATCGCCTGGACCAGCACCGCGTCGCCCTCCGCCACGTAGTTGCCGATACGGTCGGCGCCGGGCGCCGTGCCAGGCGGCCGGGCTTCGGCCAAGGCGAGAAAGCCGTACCGTGGTTGTCCGATATCGACGAAGGCGGCCTGTAAACCGTCATGCAGGCGATGGACCCGGCCCAAATAAATGTCGCCGAACGCATCACCGCCCCGGCCAACGATGTACTCGTCCAACCGACCGTCATCAAGAAAGGCAACGGCAATCTCGTCACCCAGGGCTTCGACCAAAAGCATGTCGATGGCCATGAGCGGCCTATGCGCCCACCGGCGACGGATAGCCGAGGCCCTTCAGAAGATTCGCGGTTTCGAACAAGGGCAACCCCACGACATTGGAGTATGAGCCATTGACCTGACGCACATAGACCGCGGCGCGGCCCTGGATCGCATAAGCGCCGGCTTTGTCGCGCCATTCGCCACTGGCGATGTAGTCGGCGATGTCGCGTTCTTCTAGCGGGCGAAAGGTCACCGCCGTGGTGACCAACCGCGTGGCCGAGCGCCCATCCGGCGCAATCACGCAGACGCCGCCCAGGACTCGATGCCGCCGCCCCGACAACAAC
This sequence comes from Rhodospirillales bacterium, assembly GCA_963675465.2. GTDB lineage: Bacteria > Pseudomonadota > Alphaproteobacteria > Rhodospirillales > Shumkoniaceae > JAHDSF01. Next base: position 332,394 of record CAXXVY010000012.1, on the reverse strand, counting down.
CTCAGGCAGCACCGGGCTTCGGCCTCGTTCGCCGCCTTGGGCAGGACCCGCCGGCCGCACCCGACCACCGTATCCGCCGCCAGCACGTAGTCGTCGGGATGCAGCGCGGCGATCGGCCGCGCCTTGGCCTCGGCCAGCCGGAGGGCGAGCGCGCGCGGCGATTCGTCCCTGGCGGGCGTTTCGTCGATGTCGGCCGGAACGACCGCATCGACGGTTAATCCAATCTGTCGAAGAAGATCAAGCCGGCGCGGCGACGCCGACGCAAGAATCAACCGGGGCACGGTGTTCCCCATAGGCGTTCCGTCCCCCTTGCGCCTGTAAATCTCTATTTAAAGCGGAAAGTGATCCGCCCCTTCGTCAAGTCGTAGGGTGTCATTTCGACGCTGACGCGATCCCCCGTCAGAACGCGGATGCGGTGCTTGCGCATCCGTCCGGCCGTATGCGCGAGAATCTCGTGTTCGCTGGTGTCGAGTTTCACGCGGAACATCGCATTCGGCAATAGCTCGGTTACGGTGCCGGTAAGCTCCAACACTTCTTCTTTCGGCATGTACTCTCCCTGCGGCAGTCCTGGAAGACGCCCCAAAAAGTGAAACCGCCCAGGCACAAAGTCAAGCTCTTTCAGGAGGTTCGCGACGGCCATCCCAAATCTTCGGTAGACTTGATTCCTCCTCTTTGGGAACCGGGAAACGCTCCCGGACCCGGGCGATGAGTTCGTCGCGCACTTGGCGGTAGGCGGCAAGGCGGTCGTCGCGCGACCCTTCGACCAACGACGGATCGAAGGTGCGCCAGTATTCGACATCACACGCCATCGTCCGGGTCATTTCCACCGCCTTGTGCTGGGCTTCCGGCGAGAGGGACACCAAAAGGTCGAACGAGGTATCGTCCAAGTCGTCGAACGTCTTCGAGATATGGCGGCTGACGTCGATTCCAATCTCCGCCATCACCGCCACGACGAAGCCGTCGATTTCCCGGTCGCGCACGCCGCAGGAATCGACCCAGATCCGGCGGCCATGGAAATGACGCAGGATCGCGGCCGCCATCGGCGAACGGACCGAGTTCATGGTGCAGGAAAACAGTACCGCCCCGGGCAGGCGTTCGGTCATGGACGCCCCCGGATATGCAGAACGCAGATCAATGTGAACAAGCGGCGCGCGGTATCGATGTCCATCGACACCTTGCCCGACAGGCGGTCGCACAGCAGTTCGGCGCCTTCGTTGTGAAGGCCGCGCCGTCCCATGTCGATCGCCTCGATCTGCGACGGAGTCGATGTCTTGATCGCGTTCATGTAACTTTCGCAGACGATAAAATAATCGCGGACCACCGACCGTAATCCCGACATCGGCAGGGAAAACGTCGACAGCCAGTTTTCCTTTTCGTCCCGTACGTCGAAAACCAGCCGGTTTTCCTCGACCGCCAGGTGCAGATGGTAGGGGCCGGGCGTGCCGTCCGCCAGTTCGAACCGGTTGGCTTCCAGAAGATCGTAAATAGCGATCCGGCGTTCATGCTCGATCTGGGGGCTGCGCCGGATGACGGAACGGTCATCCAGCGTGATGTGACTGATCCGGTGGGTGTTTTCCGTCACGGTGCTGATCCACCCCGGTTCGCCGGTCCCCCGTCCGTCGTTAGCGTTTGTCGATACGGATCGAGATCGACCGCGCGTGGGCGCCCAATCCTTCGGCCTGGGCGAGCGCCACTGCCGACGGACCGACCGCCGCCAGACTGCCGCTGCCGCACCCGATGAACGTGCTGCGCTTCATGAAGTCGAGTACGCCGAGCCCCGATGAAAACCGCGCGCTGCGATTGGTCGGCAGAACGTGGTTGGGACCCGCCACGTAATCGCCCACGGCTTCCGGGGTGTGACGCCCGAGAAAGATCGAACCGGCATTGCGGATCGTCGCCAACAGGGAATCGGGATCGGCGACCGCAAGCTCCAGGTGCTCGGGCGCGATCCTGTCAACGAGGGCCGGCGCCTCGTCCACCAGGGAACCGACGACGATCACCGATCCGTAGGCGTCCCAACTCGTCCGCGCGATATCCCGGCGCCTCAACGAACCCAGCAGGGTCTCGACCGCCGCGACCACCCGGTCCGCGAACGCGGCATCGTCGGTCAGCAGGATCGATTGCGCCGCCGGATCGTGTTCGGCCTGCGACATCAAATCGGCGGCGATCCAGTCGGGATTGTTTTCACCATCGGCAACGACCAGGATTTCCGACGGACCGGCGATCATATCGATACCGACGGTGCCGAAGACCCGCCGCTTCGCCGCCGCGACATAAGCGTTGCCAGGCCCAACGATCTTGTCCACCGGCGGGATCGTGGCGGTCCCAAAGGCCAGCGCCCCGATCGCCTGTGCGCCGCCGATGCGGTAGATTTCGTCGATGCCCGCCACGCCCGCCGCGGCAAGCACGAGGGGGTTGAGCTTGTCGTCCGGCGCCGGCACCACCATCACCATGCGTTCGACCCCGGCCACTTTCGCGGGCAACGCATTCATCAGGACCGACGACGGATAGGCCGCCGTTCCGCCCGGAACGTAAAGCCCCACCGCCGCGATCGGAGTCCACCGCCAACCGAGCCGCAAGCCCGCTTCGTCGTTGAAATCCTCGTCCGCCGGCCGTTGCTTTTCGTGAAAGGCCCGAATCCGCCGCGCCGCGACGTCCAACGCCTTTAGTGTCGCGTCGGAACACGCACCAGCCGCGGCGTCGATGTCTTCCCGGGAGACCCTCATCGATGCCGGCGTCAGTGTCAGACGGTCGAACCGGGCGGTGTAGTCGATCACCGCCGCGTCACCCCGTTCGCGCACGTCGCCGAGGATGCCGGCGACCGCGTCGTCGACGTCGGCCTCCATTTCCCGCTTGAGGCCGAGAAGGGCGTTGAATTCGGATTCGAAACCCGTGTTTCGCGAGTCCAGGCGTTTCGGCATGGAGGAATATCCGTCTTCCGTTGGGACCAAGGGAATTGAAGGGTGCAACAACCGAGGAGTCAACCGCGCCGAAAGACTTTCTTGCAGAAGCTCACGATTCGTCCGCGCGAATCCGTTCAATATCGGCGCCACACGCGGACAGTTTTTCTTCCAGGCGTTCGTATCCGCGGTCCAGATGGTAGACCCGGTTCACGGTCGTTTCGCCCTCGGCGGCCAATCCCGCGATAACCAGCGACACCGAAGCCCGCAGGTCGGTGGCCATCACCGGCGCACCCGACAGCCGGGGAACCCCGCGCACGATCGCCGACGCCCCGTGAACGTTGATGTTGGCGCCCATGCGGCACAGTTCGGGCACGTGCATGAAACGGTTTTCGAATATGGTTTCGGTGATCATCGACGCCCCGTCGGCGATCGCCAGCAGAGCCATCAGTTGGGCCTGCATATCGGTGGGAAATCCCGGAAACGGTTCCGTCATCGCATCGACGCCGTGCAACCCGTTGGCGCGACGCACCCGGAAACCGTCGTCCGTCGGTAGGAATTCGACTCCGGCTTTCTCCAAGACGTCGATCATCGCCTCGATCAGGTCGCGTCGGGCGCCGGCGAGTTCGATTTCGCCTCCCGTCGCGGCGGCGGCGGCGATGTAGGTGCCGGTTTCGATCCGATCCGGGAGAACCACGTGTTCGGCGCCGTGCAGGCGCTTGACGCCCCGGATGCGCAAGGTGTCGGTCCCGGCGCCCTCGATGTCGGCACCCATCGCGCAGAGGCAGCGGATCAGGTCGGTGACTTCGGGCTCGCGGGCCGCGTTGGCCAGAACGGTTTCCCCGTCGGCCAGCGCCGCCGCCATCACGGCGTTTTCCGTGGCGCCGACGGACACCGACGGGAAGACGACTCGGGCTCCCTTCAAACCGTTGGGCGCGGCGGCGTCGACGTAGCCTTCCGCCAGCGTGATCTCGGCGCCCATCGCTTCCAGGGCCTTCAGGTGCAGATCGACCGGACGGGTGCCGATCGCGCAGCCGCCGGGCAACGAAACCCGGGCATGCCCGTAGCGCGCGACCAGCGGCCCCAAAACCAGGACCGAGGCCCGCATCTTACGCACCAGGTCATAGGGCGCCGTGGAATTCGTCACCCGTTCGGCCTTCAGTTCGAAAACCCGGCCGGCGTGGCCGCCGTTGGGCGCATGACCGTTCATGTGAATGCGAACGCCCAGTTCCGCCAGCAGATGCGCCATGGTCACGATGTCGACCAGGTGCGGGAGGTTCGACAGCGTCAGGGTTTCTTCGGTGAGAAGACTGGCGGCCATGAGCGGCAATGCCGCGTTCTTGGCGCCGCCAATTCGGATGGTTCCGTGCAGGGGACGTCCGCCGCGGATGCGGATGCGGTCCATACGTCGTTTTCCTTTTACCGTCGTCCGTTCCGGCGGAGGCCGGAGGTCATGACCGGAGGGATGTGGAGGGGGTTTTAGCGCAGGGCGAAGCCTGCCTCAAGCATGTCGCATCGAACCGGCTACTTTTCGGCCTTTTCGTCGCCTCCGACGTCGTTACGCCGCCGTTGCTGGGCCTTGCGTTTGGCAAGGTTGCTGCGCAACGCGGCCGCCAAGCGCTTCTCCCGCTCCTCCCGTTCCCGCGTCTTGCGCAAAGTGTCATCGGATCGTGGCAATTTCGTGTCGACCATCAAATTCCTCCGCCGCCCATTGTGACGACGCGAAAAAGGTCGTCAAGAGCCTTGCCACACGTAGCGTCCTGTGGCATGTTCCCGCGCGCTTCATGCCCGTGCCGCCGTAGCTCAGGGGTAGAGCACGCCCTTGGTAAGGGCGGGGTCCAGTGTTCAATTCACTGCGGCGGCACCATTTTTCCCAAGGAAATCAGCCACTTTTGGACGTTCTCATATTCCGGGCAATTCCGGAACAGGGCGCGTACACCCGACTCAAACCGGGGGAAACGCGGGAACGCGTGGAAAGGATCGGCCGCCGGACCGGGAACCCGGCGGACCTTCGGGTCGACATTTTGCGGAGGATCTCGAAAAGGAGGAGCCCGGAACTCGGGACCTTTTGTGTTGACGTCTATTGTGGTGGTTTGCCGCTCGCGCGGCGCCGCGCTTCGGTCAAGTACGGGAGTTCCCCGGGCGTCAGGATGTCTCGTCGGTTCAAATCCTCGAAAACACGCGCCACATCCGACCAGGAAACGTCGCTTCCCGGATATCCGGCGAGACGCCAGAAACTTACCGCAAGGTTGCGTTGCCAATCGGCATTTCCCGGATCCGACTTCACGATGCGTGCTGCTATATCCATTCCGGCCCGGTAGTTCTCCAGCGCTGCCGCCAATTCTCCCCTGGCGGTAAGAACGTCACCGATCTTGTTGTGCGATATCGAGAGGTCATACCATAAAGTCGTATTCCCCGGATCCGACGCCGCAAGGCGCGCGGCTATGGCCATGGCGGACCGATAGCTCTCCAGCGCCGCCGCTCCATTCCCCTGGGCAAGAAGAACATCGCCGATCCTACCGTGCGATATCGAAAGGTCGCGCTGCCAAACCACATTCCGAAGATCCGACGCCGAAAGGTGTTCTCGGATGGCCCTTCCAGCCCGATAGCTTTCCAGCGCCGCCGCCAACTCTCCACTGGCGGCAAGAACGTCACCGATCTTGTTGTGCGACACCGAAAGTTCTCGCTGCCAAACCGCAACTCCGGGATCGGACGCCGTGAGGCGCTCAGCTATGGCCAGTCCAGCCCGGTAATTCTCCAGTGCCGCCGTTCCCTTCCCCTGGGCCAAAAGAACGTCGCCGATCCTGTCATACGACAGCCAAACATCGCGCTGCCATAGCGGATTCCCCGGACTCAACATCGCAAGCCGCACGGTGATCGCCATTCCGGCTCGGTAGTGCTTCAGTGCGGCGATTTCCTCTCCTTGGGCGACAAGAACGTCGCCAATCCTGTCGTAAAACTCCGAACGGATGCTCTGCCAGATCTCACACCTCGGATCCTCCGCCGCGAGCTGCTCGGCCACGGCGATGCCGGAACGATAGCTCTCCAGCGCCGCCGCCCGCTTGCCTTGAGCAAGCAATACGTCGCCCATCTCTCTGTGACCGGTCAAGATCGCACCATCGCTTCCTGTCCTCCTTAACAGCGAAAGGTATTGTCGAAAGGCATCCTCCGCTTCCGCCCAAAGCCCCAACGAGGCCGCTGAATTGCCCAGTCCCAGCCAACCTCCCTCGTTTTTCGGATCCAGCCGAGTCGCCTTTCTGTAGGCCTCCCGCGCCTTCCTTAAATCGCGTAGGAATGCCAGCGCCCCGAGATGCCTGGCCGCCGCGGCCTCGCTCAACGGCGTCATTCCTTTTGCTTCCCTGCGATCCAAAGCCTCCTCAAAGATCCGTTCCGCCGCCCGAGTATCCCCCTTGACCAACTGCCGAAGAGCGTCCTTGACGCCGGCAGAGGCCCCAGGCCCCGCGCTTTGGCGGGCCAGTTCCGATACCGCCTCAATCATCGCCTGCAGTTGCCCCCGTGCTTCCTCAATCCGCTTTCCTGCCATCTCGAGTTCTGCGGCGTGCTTTCGTGTCAGGGTATCGACGATCGCATCGACGTCGACCTTGGCGTTCGCGGCAAGATGCGTTTTCCAAGGCGCAAAACCGAAACCGACCATGATGAGGAGAAACGCTATCCAGGCTCGGTACCGCTGCAAAAATCCGAAAATCGGACTGCTTTTCTTTGCTGAAACAGACTTAAGAATGCCTGAACGGATAAGCGTCGGATGTACTCCGATAAAAACGAATATCGCGACCCCGATCAGCGAAAACGGGCTCGCGAAATGACGGACGACAACCGCAAATGTATCCAAGACGTCCATGACGATTTCTTCCCGGTTTGATGACCCTTGGCGGCACGTGACCCGAAGACGGGGTACTCATGGACAAAGCGCAATGCGGGGGTGTGCCCATCGCTCCCGGATTGGGGACTTGCCGACGTTAGCCTCCGAGATAGGCGTGCATGGCGCCGGCCGCCGTGCGGCCCTGGCCCATGGCGAGGATCACCGTCGCCGCTCCCGAAACGATGTCGCCCCCCGCGAAAACGCCGGGAACCGACGTCTGCATGGTATCGGGGTCCGTGACCACGGTGCCCCAGCGGGTCGTTTCGATTTCCGGTGCCGTCTGGGGGACCAGGGGATTCGGCTTGTTGCCGATGGCGACCACGACCGTGTCGACGTCGATCGCGAATTCCGAGCCCTCGATCGGTTCCGGGCGGCGGCGGCCCGAGGAATCAGGTTCGCCCAAGGCCATTTGGATGCATTCCATGCCGACGACGCGGTGTTCGGCATTGCCCAGGATGCGAACCGGATTGGCCAGGAGCCTGAACTTCACGCCCTCTTGCTCCGCATGATGGATTTCCTCGCCCCGCCCCGGCATCTGTTCGCGGGCTCTGCGGTAGACGACGGTGACGTCGCCGCCCAACCGGAGCGCGGTCCGCGCCGAATCCATGGCCACGTTGCCGCCGCCGACCACGGCGACGCGGTCGCGACGAATGGGCGGCGTATCGAAGTCGGGGAATCGATAGGCCTTCATCAGGTTGACCCGTGTCAGATATTCGTTGGCGGAGTAGACGCCGATGAGGTTCTCGCCGGGAATACCCATGAACGACGGCAAACCGGCGCCTGTGCCGATGAAGACGGTATCGAATCCTTCGTTTTCCAGAAGTTCGCGGATGGTGGCGTTGCGGCCGACCACGTAGTCCATGATGAAGCGGACACCCAGATTGCGCAGATAGCCGACCTCGGCGCGCACGATCTCCTTGGGCAGGCGGAATTCGGGGATGCCGTATATCAGAACGCCCCCCGGCTCGTGCAAGGCCTCGAACACCGTCACCTCGTGGCCGCGCAGCGCCAGGTCCCCGGCGACGGTGAGCCCGGCCGGTCCGGCCCCGATCACCGCGACACGGCGACCCGACGACGGCGCCAGTTCGGGGATGGCGACGTCTCCGGCCGTCCGCTCGTAATCGGCGGCGAACCGCTCCAGCCGACCGATGGCCACGGGTTCGGATTTGACGCCGAGGGTGCATTTCGATTCGCACTGTTCCTCTTGCGGACACACCCGGCCACAGACGGCGGGAAGGGCATTGTCCCGCTTCAGCTTGCGGGCCGCGTCGAGGAACCGCCCGGCGGCGATCAAGCCGACAAAGCCGGGAATGTCCACATGAACGGGGCAGGCTTCCACGCAGCCCGGCTTTTTGCATTCCAGGCAGCGCAAGGCTTCGAGCTGCGCCGATTCCTCGGTATAGCCATAGGGAACCTCGTCGAAATTGCGGGCCCGGTCCTCCGGGGCCTGTTCCGGCATGGTTTGGCGCGGAATCTTCCGCCGCTCGGCCTTGCTGAGGGGAAGCTGAACCGCCATGTCGCCCGCCTCCGTTCAGAAAATACCCGGATGGTGCCGGTGTTCGACCGGCGCGGTGCCGGCCAGGGCATCGATTTCCTCCTCGCCGTAAGCGGCCCGGCGGTGCCAGAGTTCCTGCCAGTCCACCTCGTGGGCGTCGAAGAAGGGACCGTCCACGCATGCGAACTTCATTTCCCCGCCGACCGTGACCCGGCAGGCACCGCACATCCCGGTTCCGTCCAGCATGATCGGATTCAACGCGGTCAACGTCTTGATTCGGCGAGAACGGGTTCGCTCGGCGATCAGCATCATCATGAACGGGCAACCGATGGCGACGACGCGATCCACGGTTTCGCCGCTGTCCAGCTTGCGGCCCAGGGCATCCACCGCGTGCCCCCGGACGCCTTCGGAGCCGTCGATCGTGGTCTGGATCACTTCGTCGGAAGCGGCGCGCAAAAGATCCGCGTAATAATGCAGGTAGTGGCTGCGGGCCTCGACGATGGCGACGACCCGATTGCCCGCCGCCTTCATCGCCCGCGCCACGTTGAGGATGGCGCCGATGCCGTAGCAGCCCCCGGCCAGGACGACGGTACCGAAACGGCCGATCTCCAGCGGCACGCCAAGCGGCCCCACGAGATGCTCGATCGTTTCGCCGGTCTCGCGAATGGCCAGCTTTCGGCTCGACTGGCCGACTTCCTGGATGACCAGGGTCACCGTGCCCGCTTCGGCGTCCCAATCGATCAGCGTATAGGGCACCCGTTCCGACGTTCCGTCGACCATGGCGATCGCGAACTGTCCGGGCTGGGCCTTGGCGGCGATCGCCGGTGCCTTGACTACTACCTCGTAGAGGTTGGGAGCAATTTCCCTTTTGTCGATTATGGCGAACATCGGTCAATCCTGCGCGGCGGCCATTGCCGGCGACGCTTCGGTCAGCGGCAGTTCGCGGAGACCGCGAACGTGCCGGGCCAGTTCGTGCCCGCGGTAATGGGTGCGACGCAACGCGGGGTCGTCCGCGGCGACGGGCGTTGCGTCACGAAAGATCCATAAACCCGCCGGGGAAACTCCCAATCGTTCCTTGGTGATCGCCGTCACCGACGGAGGATCGAACCCCGGCGCGCCCATTTCGCGGGCCAAGGCGCAGAGGATCTCCCAGTCGGGCCGGGCCTTGCCGGGCGCCGCGCTGGCCCGGCGGACCGGGCGGGGAACGCCTTCGCCGTCGAGCACCGATCCCTCGACCTCGGCGAGCACGGCGGCGGGCAACACGACATCGGCCGCGTCGCCGACCGGACTGGGATAGCAATCCTGAACGGCCACGACGTCCAGGCCCGCCAACGCGGAAGGATCGACGAAGGCGCCGGTGAGAAATGTCGCCCGCACCCCTTGCGGCAGGTGCACGGGAACCGGACGTCCGCGCCCATCCGTGCGGGCTTCGAGATAGTGGGGCGAATCCATTACCTCGATCGTGAAAGCTTCCAGAATCGCCCGGTCTTCGAGGGTGCCGGATGCGTCGCCGATTGCCGCGAAGCGGGGTCCGCGATAGGACTCCAACCGCTGGGCGAGTTGGCGCAAAGCCTCGGGCCAACCCACTTCCCGCATGACCGACCCCACCTTGACTTTGGGCGCCGTCAACCGGTCCGCGCCGCTCAGGAACTCCGGGATGGCGAAACGCCCGAGCACGCAGACCGGGACCGTTCCGTTGACGGCGCGGGCGCTGACGGCCCGATTGTGGCCGGAAACCCTGACGCTGAGTGCGCACGCCCGGTCGCACAGCATACAGGTGGTCTCGACCCGATGCCGCCCGGCCGCCTGCCATTTCGCATAGCGGTCCGCCAACGCGCCGGTGGGACAGACATCCACACAGGAACCGCAGAACCGGCAGCCCGCTTCCAAAAGCGACCGGCCGAAAGCCTCGCCGATATGCACGCCGGTTCCGCGACCGACGAAGGCGATGGTGGTCCGCCCGTGCTGCATCCGGCAGATGCGGACGCACCGGCCGCACAGGATACAAAGGTTCAGGTCGCGATCAATGAAGGGATCGGAACGTTCGACATCGTAACCGCGATAAAGCGGCGGCACCGGCAGTTCGATGGGACCGAGCAGCCCCACCGGCGCCCGGATTTCGCAGACTTCCTTGTTGTTACAGGTGTGGCAGCCCGTGGTCCGGCCGACCTTGAGCGCCGCCGGCCGATATTCCTCGCACAGGTCCTTCTTGTCGCAAAACAGGCAGCCGCTCGGATGTTCCAACAGGATCAGTTCGAGGATGTGGCGGCGCAGGGTGCGCAGCGCGGGCGTATCGGTCTGGACCACCATGCCCTTTTCGACCGGCGTGGTGCATGCGGTCAGAAAGCCGCTTCTCTCCTCGACCTCAACCAAACACATCCGGCAGGCGCCGAATGCCGGGAGATCCGGATGGGTGCACAGGTGGGGAATGGCGATGTCATGGCGGAGCGCGCAGTCGAGCACGGATTCCCCTTCGTGCGCGCGAAGTGTCCGGCCGTTGATCGAGACCGGGATGGTTCCTAGGCGCTGCGTGCCGATCCAAGGTTCCATCGCCGCCTCCTCAGGGCCCCGTCGTCGCCATCGCCGACCGTTTCCCCGTCGGGCGGGGATCGTCGCGGCGGGAAAGCCCCCCGGATCGCCGATAGACGGCGGCCTGGGCCGGCGGGCAGACATCACGGCAGGTGCCGCATCGGGAACACAGGTCCTGGTCGATCACGTGCGGTTGGCCACGGGCGCCGCCGATGGCACCGTTGGGGCACGCCTTGGCGCAGGCGGGGCAGCCGGTGCAGCGCTCGGGATCGATGTGATAGCTGACGAGCGGCAGGCAGGCGAAGGCCGGACAGCGCTTGTGCAGAATGTGTTCCTCGTACTCCTCGCGGAAATAACGCAGGGTGGTCAGCACCGGATTGGGCGCGGTCTGCCCGAGACCGCACAGGGAGCCGTCGCAGACCGTCCGCGCCAGGGATTCAAGACGGGCGAGATCGGCCGGGGTCCCCTCGCCCTCGGTGATCCGGTCAAGGATATAGTGCATCGCGCGGGTGCCGACCCGGCAGGGCGGACATTTGCCGCAGGATTCCGCCTGGGCGAAGGCCAGGAAATACTTGGCGAGGTCGACCATGCAGGTGTCCTCGTCAAGCACGATCATACCGCCCGAGCCCATGATCGATCCGGCTGCCGCCAAGGTTTCGTAACTGACCGGCAGGTCGAGAAGACGCGCCGGTATGCAGCCCCCCGACGGCCCCCCGGTCTGCACCGCCTTGATAGGTTTGTCCGCGCCGCCGCCGATGTCTTCGACAATGCCGCGCAACGACGTGCCGAGCGGCACCTCGATCAGTCCCGGACGCCGCACCTTACCGGCCAGGGCGAAGGTCTTGGTGCCGGCATTGCCGTCCACGCCGCGTGCCGTGTACCAGGCCGCGCCGTTACGCAGAATCAACGGCAGATTGCCCAGGGTTTCCACGTTCTGAATGATGGTCGGCTGCCCCCACAGGCCTTTCTGCGCGGGAAAGGGCGGTCGGGGATAGGGCATCCCGCGCCGGCCTTCGATGGAAGCGATGAGAGCGGTTTCCTCGCCGCAAACAAAGGCTCCGGCGCCTTTCTTGACGACCGGTTCGAACGAAAAACCCGAACCCTCGATGTTCTCGCCGAGAAGGCCGAGGGCTCGGGCCTGGTCGATGGCCGATTCCAGCCGTTCCAGGGCCAGCGGGTATTCGGCGCGGCAATAGATGTATCCGCTTTCGGCGCCCAGGCAGAAGGCGGCGATCAGCATGCCCTCGATGACCGCGTGGGGATCGCCTTCGATCAGCGAACGATCCATGAACGCCCCGGGATCGCCTTCGTCCGCGTTGCAGATCAGGTTTCGCCGATCGGCCCTCGTCCCCCGACACAGATCCCATTTCCGCCAGGTCGGAAAGCCTGCGCCGCCACGGCCGCGCAGGCCCGAGGCGCGGACCTCTTCCAGCACGCCGAAGGGACCCAGGTCCAGCGCGCGCAGGAAACCCCGGTAGCCGCCGCGGGCAAGATAGTGATCGACGTTTTCCGGATCGATGACGCCGCAGTTTCCCAAAACCCGGCGTTCCTGGCCCCGAATCATGGGATGGTCGGCGAAAGGCGCTATACCGTCCATGCCGCCGCCGTCCATCACGCCGAGTGCGAGATCGCCACAGGAATCGTTGCCCAGGACGTGAGTTTCGAGAATGCGGCTCGCCTCGGACGGGCCGACCGAACCGTAGCAGATGCGCGGAATTCCAGGCTTGTGAACGACGACCAGAGGCTCGAGCGAACACAGCCCCAGGCAACCGACGGGAATGACCGCCGCTTCGAGTGCGCGGGCGCCGATCTCTTCACGGAGCCGCGTACAGGTTTCCGCCGCACCTGCGGCGCGCCCGCAGGTGGCGGTACCGACGAAAAACAGAGGAATAGGGCTCGTTTCGAGGTCCCGCCAGCGGTCGACCGCCGATTCCATCGAATCGCTGAGCGCGCTCATCCGCCGCCGTTACCCTCCTTGGCCAGAGCACCGACCAGCCTCCGCACGTGCCGGGGCTTCATATGCGCGCGAACCTCGTCATCCACCACCACGACGGGCGCCAAGGCACAACAGCCGATGCAGGCGACCCGCTCAAGGCCGATCCGGTGATCCGGCGTCTGCCGACCGGCCTTGATCTTCAGCCGCTCTTCGAAATCGTGGAGCACCTGTCGGCCGCCCCGCACGTGGCACGCGGTGCCTTGACAGACGCGGACCGTGTGGCGGGCCGGGGGAGTGAATCGGAACTGGGTGAAAAAACTCGCGACGCCGTAGATCTCGTTTTCCGAAACGCCGATAGCGGTGGACAAGTCCGCCAAGGCGTGCGGCGACAGATAGCCCTCGGCATCCTGCAGGTCCTGCAGGACCGGAATAAGACTCTCGCGCCCGCAGAGGCGCTGCCGCTCCAGAATGTCGGAGATGGAGAGGCCGGCTGGATTCGAACCACGTGTCGGAGCGGTCCCAGACATAAACTCCTCCTCCGGAAATTATGCCCGTTTCCGCCCGAAAATTCCATACCAGTTATAGGGGCTATTCTTTGGGTTGTTTTACACCGTACATTTTCCGCTTACGGCGCGGACGGCGGCGATGCCGGGCCGACGACGCTCCGCGCATTGGTTTCCCGAATCATCAGGCTGGCGGCAATGCAGGCGACGCCGCAGACGACGAGGATGAGAAAGGCAACGCGATAGGCGCCGACGTCGTAAAGGCGCGCCCCGTCCAAAATCCGGCCCGTCCATTGCAGGTCCAGGATCCAGCCCATCAGCGGCTGCAGACCGGCGGACAACGCCATCGGCAGCAGATTGGACACGGCGATGGCGGTCGCCACGTCCTCGGGCCGGTTGATCTCGCGAATCACCGCGAAGGCGATGATCGACGTGCTCCCGGCAAAGCCGGAAGTCAGAAGCAGCGCGTAGATGCTCCACGCCGGCAGTCCGGGAACGAAAATCAGTGTCAGGACCGCGGCGAAACAGATGATGCCGCCGACCAGGATGGGCCGTTTGCGCGACGCCGCGCGATCGGAAATCCAGCCGAGCACCGGTGCGCCGATGGCCCATCCGACCAGGAACATCGAACTGGCCGCTGCAGCCGTCGTGCGCTCCAACCCATAGGCCTCGATCAGGAAAGGCACGCACCACAGTCCGACGAAGGCCATCAGGATGGCGCCGACCGCGGCTATGATCACGCCGGCGATCCAGGTCTGCGGCGTGCGCAAGACCCCGATGGCGGCCCGCGCCGTGAACCGGCCCACCGTCTGCGCGGGTCCGTTCGGCCGGGTGTCGCGCACGATGAACCAGATGGCCAGACCGAGCAACGCGGCCGCCACGGCGGCGCCGACTTGGGTCGCCCGCCAGCCGACGGCCTCGACCGCCACGGCAAGAGGCGATTGCCCGGCGGCACCGCCCAGCATGCCCAGCATCGATGTCAGGCCCATGATCTGGGCGAAGCGATTGGAGGGAAACCAGATTGCGATCAGCTTCATCGAGCCGATCCAGGCGAACGCGCACCCGGCGCCGATCAGGGTGCGGCCGATGCCGGCGACGAGAACGCCGGGCGCCAACGCGAACATCAGGCAGCCGACCGCCGCCATCGCCGCGGCGAAGGTCATCATCACGCGGGGACCGAACCGGTCGAGCGTGACGCCGACCGGAATCTGCATCCCGGCGTAGGCATAGTAGTAGAAGGCCGACAGGTTTCCGAGCACCGCCGCACCGACCGCGAAATCGCGCATCAGGTCGCCGACCATGACGCTGGTGGACACGCGCTCGAAGATGCTGAGAAAAAAGAACAGCGACCCGAGTGCCCAGATCATCCACGGCCGCCATTCGGCATCCCGCGCCGACATGGCGGATTCGACATAAACGCTTGGATGCGCCACGGATTCAGCTCCAAAGGAGGACAGCGGTTTCGCCCCGGGTAACGAGCCTACCGAAGAGACGCCGCGGAAATCAATGCCTGAACTTCCTCGTAGTCGCGCGTCTGGACCGCCATCCGCACCGGCGCATTCGCCGCCCCGAACCCCCGGTAGCCGTCCCGCTGGACGACTTCGAGAAACAGCCCATTGATGTCGCGGGTATAAAGCTGGAAATAGGCCCCGTCGTCGTCGCGATCATAGAGGATGTTGTATTGCCGCATCTTTTCCACGTCCGCCGCGCCGATGTCGAACCGCAACAACAGGTCGTCGTAATAATTGTCGGGGATCTGGAGAATCAGATCCTGGTCTATATCGCGGGCGAAGGCGAAGATATCGCGACAGCGGAAGGCAAAATGCTGGTAGCCCGCCCCGATGATCTGCGTGACCAGACGCTGGGTCGTCGATGTCGGTGAAATCGACGCGTTGAGCGACATGCAAACCCGGCCGTTGCCGCTGCGCAGGTTGCGATTGCGCACGGTTCCATGCGGATCGATGAGATCCAGTTGCTCGCGGATCTCGAAACCGAACATGGCGCGATAGAACAGCAGGCTGGACAGGAATTCCTGCGAAACCACGGCCTGCGAATAGTGGTCGATATCCAGAAGCGCCCTTCCCGCCGGATGGAGGTCGTCGGCGAGTTGCCGGAAGTCCGATCCGTAATAGTCCGGCGCGGCGGGCGAGCCGTCGAGCAGATAAACGAAGCTGCCGCCCAGGCCCCGGATGGCGGGAATCCTTGGACCGATCGGCCCGCCATGCCGTTCGATCCTTCCGCCCAAGTTCCGCTGGATCCGGTCGATCATCGCGGGCAGGTCGTTGACGCCGAACGACAGGGCGAACACCGAAAGCCCGTGCAGCATGCGGAACGAGTGAGCCAGTCCTTCGGATTCTTCGTTCACCACGATGTCGATCCCGCCCTGGCGGAACAAATGGACATTCATCGTCGCGTGGGAATGGGTGTGAATGAAGCCGAGCGCGCCCAGAAGTTTCTTGAACTGCTCGGCCTCTTCGCCGCCGCAGGCGATTTCCACGAATCCGATGTCCTGGATGGCGGGCATCGCCGGTTCCTGTTGCGGTTCCGTCACTTCCGGCGCACTGGATCGGCATGCCGATTCCGCCAACAGGTGGAGCGACCGGATCCCGTCGTTGGCCACCGTTCCGGGCGGCATCGCCCGGACCTGATCATTGAAGATTTCAAGCGAAAGCGGGCCGCGATAACCGATCCGGGTCAACGTCTCGTACAAGTCCTCGAGCGGGAGGTCTCCCTGGCCGGGAAAAACCCGGAAGTGACGGCCGAGGAGCCGGAGATCCATCTTCATGCTGGGCGCATCGGCCAGATGCACCAGGAACACACGATCGGCGGGGATATCGTCGAGTCGGGCAAAGTTCTCGCCCAGGGCCAGGGTATGGACCGCTCCGACGATCAGCCCGAGATTGGCTCGATCGACCCGGCGCACGATATCCCAAGCCTCGGGATAGGTCCGAATCGCGCGACTCGTCGACAACGCCTCGTAGCCGATTCGCAAACCCCGTTGCGCCGCCTTGTCCACCAGTTCGGCCAGGTCGTCGATGGCGCGGACCATGTCGTCGGCGGTATCCGGACGGGTATTGGCGCACACGACCAGCATCGGCGCCCCGATATCCTGCGCCAGATCGAGAAAGCGTTCGGCGCGGCGGATGTTCCAGTCCCGGTCCGCAGCAGGTCCGGCTTCGAAGTCGCGCAAGGACTGCAGGTCCAGGATTTCAATGCCGGCATCCCGCGCCAGACGCCCCAGACTGGCGGGCTTTCCGTCGTAATGGACGAGGTCCTCGCGGAATATTTCTATTCCCTGGAAACCCGCGGCGGCCGCGGCCTCGATCTTGGCTTCCAAGGACCCCGAAAAGGAAAGCGACGAAATACCCAGTATCATGGCGACTCCGTTGATGCGCTCGTCCGAACACCGGGAGCAACCTGCGTCCGGTCGGATACAGACAAGTTGCCCGAGTTTATTGTATTCGATCAACTCATCCGCATTCCGAAGTTTTCACCGGAATACGGATTGATCCAACCAACTGACGCATCCTACCGATAGCCGGTGCGCCCGGCAACGCGGTCGGCATGCGGCACCGGCTTTCACGACCGGCCACGCCGACGATCGACAAACCGGCGCCAAGCCGGAATTTGACCGAAGAGGAGCAGCAGCATCGTCGCGGTCAGGACCAGCGAAATCGGATGGGTCACGAGTTCCAGCAGAAAAGAACCGAAATCGCCCCGAGTCGACAAGATGGCGCGCCGGAAATTCACGTCCATCAGCGGACCCAGGATAACTCCCAGGATGATCGGACCGATTTGGAAGCCGTAGATTTTGAGGAAATAGCCGAAGACGCCGAACCCGAGCATCCAATAGACGTCGGCGAGGCTGTTCTGTATCGAATAGGTCCCGACCACGGAAAGGATGACGATCAGCGGCATCAGGATCGCGGGCGGGCACTCCACCATCCGGGTGAAGATTCTAATGCCGGTCAGCCCGAAGATCAGCATGAAGAAGTTGGCCAACACCAAGTTGCCGACCGTGAACCAGAACAGATGCGGCGTTTCGATCATCAGCATCGGCCCCGGCTTCAGGCCGTGGATGTAGAGCGCGCCGATGAAAACCGCCGTCACCGCATCGCCGGGAATACCCAGGGTCAGCATCGGGATATAAGCCCCGCCGACGGCCGCGTTGTTCGCCGATTCCGGCGCGACGAGTCCTTCGACGGCACCCTCGCCGAATTTGGTTTCGGGCTTTTTCACCGAACGCACCGCATGACCGTAGGCCATCAACGCCGCGATGTCGCCGCCGGTTCCCGGCAGCGCGCCGATGGTGACGCCGATGCACGAGGAACGGATCGCCAGCGGAAGATGCTTCCGCACCGCGCCCCATGACGGCACGATCCGGTCGACTTTCTGTTTGATCGGTTTGCGGCCGAGATTGTGAAGTTGCATGAGCGCTTCGGATACGCCGAAAAAGCCGATCATCGCGGTAACGTAGTGGATGCCGGCCATCAGCGTGGTGGACCCGAAGGTGAAGCGCGTCTCCGCCGTGATGGGATCGAGCCCGACCATGCCGATCAGAACCCCCAAGGCGCCCGCAAAGACGCCCTTGGCCAAAGATTCCCCCGAAAGCGAGCCGACGAGAAGGATGCCGAGAATGGCCAAGAGTAGATAGTCGCGGGGCGCGAAGAGAAGCGACCATTCGGAAACGACTGGCGCCGCCACGGCCAGGATGAAGATACCGAAAAACCCGCCGATGAACGAGACGGTCGTCGAAATCCCGATCGCCTTGCCGGCTTCCCCGCGCCGGGCCAGGGGATAGCCGTCGAAAGCGGTGGCGATGGCGGCCGGAGCGCCCGGAATGTTCAACAAGATGGCGGTCCGTGAACCGCCGTACACCCCCCCCAGATAGATGCCGACCATCAACGCGAGGGCCTCGTTCACGTCCCATGCGAAGGTGAACGAGATCAGGATCGAAACCGCCATCGTCACCGACAGGCCCGGAATGGCGCCGATATAGATCCCGGCAAAGGTTCCCGCCGCCGTCAGGAACAGCAGGTACGGATCCAGCCACGACATCATGAAATACGAAACGGCGGAATACTCCATTCCCTACCCCCCCAGGCCCAACGGGCCGAGGTCTAGCCATTCCGCTTCGGGAAGGACGACCTTGAAGACGACTCGGAACAACGCGTAGATCGCGGTTACGGATGCGATGCTCAACCCGGCGGCGAACACGAGCCCCTTTCGATGGAGGTACCAAAAGGACGCGAAGAGAAACACCAGAGAACTGATACTGAACCCCAGGGGTTCGATGGCGAACATGTAAGCAACGATGATCCCCACGTAGATTCCCAGCGGCCGCAGCGGCGCGATTTCAACCGCGAATCGGCGCATCTCGCCGCGAAAGCCGTCCGCCTCGACGCGCGGCATGCGGAAATTGCGCCAAACCACCACCAGGGAACAAAAGACCATTACCGCCGCCGCCACCATCGGGAAGGTACCGGCGGAACTGATGCTGGAAAAGCCGGCGATGTCATAGGCGTGGTAGGATAGAAAAAGGCTCAAAATCAGGACCAGTAAACCGAACGCCTTCTCACCCGGAAGGAGCCGTCGCCCTTCTTTCATCAAATGCTCCCTTGGCGTGACAATGACCGGACCCGGATATGACCCGGGCCCGGCCGAAGAAGTTTACGGTTTCGGAATACCGAATTCTTCCGGCGACTTCTTGGTCGCACCGGCATCCTGGAGGATCCAGCAACTGACGGATTGCCATTTCTTGAGGAAGGCATCGGCCTCGGCACCGCTGATGTTCATCATGATATTGCCGCGGCTTTGCATCATGTCCACGAACTTGGGATCTTCGGAGGCCTTCTTGAAAGCCTCGGTCAGAGCCGCCTTCGCGGCGTCGGGAACATCGCGCTTGACGAACACGCCGTAGAACGGGCCCCACGGCAGGTATTTGGCGAAATCGGGATAATCGTCGACGATCGCCGGCACGCCGGGCAGCGTCGGAATCGATTCGGTGTTGACCACCGTCAGGGCGCGAACCCGGCCGGCCTTGATGTGTTCGGCGCCGGCGCCCAGTCCCACGGGCATGAAATCGACATGTCCGCCCAGCAACGCCGTCGTGCCCGGCCCTTCGCCGTCGAACGGAACAGCCGTGACGTCGAACTTGATGACCGTTTTGAGCATCGAGCCCACCGTGTGCGGCAACCCGCCGACGCCGGTGGTCCCCATCTTGATTTCACCGGGTCGCTTTTGGATATCCGCCACCAGGTCCTTGAAGGTTTTCCACGGCGCATCCGCCCGCACGATCACCACCGGAAGACCGCGCGCAAGAATACTGACCGGATAGAAGTCGGCGTAGTCGATATCGGCCAAGGTCAGGACTTTGTAAAATTGGGGATTTTCCGCGCCGTAAAGCAGCGTGTAACCATCCGACGGCCGGGAATGAACGTACTGGGTAGCAATCGCGCCGGTACCGCCGGTCTTGTTGGTCAAGACGATCGACTTGCCGAGCAACGGTTCGACCAGCGGCGTGATCCCGCGGGCGACCACGTCGGTGGCACCCCCCGCGCCCCACATGATGTAACCTTGAAGATCCTTGGCCGGAAAATCGGCGGCCAGCGCACTGCTGGCGGCAACCAGAGACAGGGCCCCTAGGGCCCCCATGAGACGGTTCCTAAGCATTTTTCCTCCCTGTTTCCAACATTCTGCCCGCAATGACGTCGCGCAGGCGGTTTCGATTCTGCATCGGTTGGATTTCTTATGGCGCCGTTTCCGGCGAAAGCGGGTTCACGCGCCCCGCGAACGACAGCCTCCTAACCCCTTGAGGTTTAAGCGGACAGTAGACCCATGCCTACACCGACACTATTTGACCGGCCCACCATAACGTCAATGACGGATTTATTCCATTGTTTGAACTTCATGTTAAATTTTAGGAACTTGCCGTCCCGCGCGCCGGATCGGTCCAGGTCCGGTTTGCCACCGCGTCTCGCATTTCGGCGCGCAAAGCCGAAATCGCATCCTCCGCGAAAATGGATTCGGCAATATCCGCGTTGGTCGCCGCGTAGGCTTCGAAAACAGTGGATTCGGAAAGCGGCAGACGGACGATTCCCGGAATGACCGGATCGGCAACCGAGAATTCATCGACCACCGCAATTCCCAGGTTCTGCCGCACGAGGCTAATCACGTTGTAGGCAAAACGCACCTTGATGCGAAGATCGAATGGCTGACCGTTTTCCAAAAAAACGTCGGCGATGATCTTTCCGTAGGGATCGTTCTTGTCGATACCGATGATCGGATACTGGACCAGATCCGCGACCGAGACTTCCGGCCGTCCGGCAAGGGGATGGCCGATCGGTACGATGGCCACCAGCAGGCCTTTGGCCAGGGAGTGAAACACGATCCCCGGGTGGTCGAGCCGATAGCTCATGGCCACCAGTTCCCCGCGCTTGAACGTCAGATAGTCGATCGTCTCCTCGATCTTGAGGATGTCGATGTTCATGAGCAGTTCAGGATACTTGGCGCGCAGGCGGCAAACAGCCCGCGGCACGACGAACTGCGAGATACTGGGATTGGCCGCGAAGGAGAAGGCTTCGGTACCGCCCTGCTTCACCCGGTCGATGGCGCCTTGAAGGTTTTCGACCCGCTTGTAGACATCGTTGATCTGATCGATGATTCCGACGACCTCGGCGGTGGGGACAAAGCGCCCGCGGCGGCGCGCGAACAGCCGTATCCCCAGGACGTCTTCGGCATGTTTCATGACCCGGCTGATGCCGGGAGTCGAAACGTTCAGCAGTTTCGCCGCGCCGGTAACGGTACCGGCAACCATGATGGCACGAATGACCTCGATCTGGCGCAACGTCAACATGGCTGATTTGCCGACTCTCTCGCGGGCGCCTTGTAAATTAACCCCATGTTGCCGGATCCGGTTTTCCGCGCACCGATGTTAAAATGGCCGTCGCCACGCGAGCCGATTCCTTTCCTCGCCCGCACTCGTCCGGCGATTTTCCTGTTGCATCCGATCGCGCGATGAACCCCAATGACGGATCGACCGCTCCGGGTCCGCCCGAGCAAAAAACGGTGGCACAGGGAAATATCCCCCACCCGATTCAACGAGAGGAAATCACCATGAGCCAATCCATCCTGATCCTCAACGGGCCGAACCTGAACCTGTTGGGAACCCGTCAGCCGGAAGTATACGGCAGCACCACCCTGGCCGACGTCGAACGCGCATGCGTCGCCAAGGGCGAGGCGTTGGGGGTCGGAATCGATTTTCGCCAAAGCAACAGCGAAGGCACCCTGGTCGATTGGATTCACGAAGCGCGGAGCAAGCACGCCGGCATCGTGATCAACGCGGGCGCCTACACCCACACGTCGGTGGCGATCATGGATGCCATTTCCAGCGTCGAACTGCCGGTGATCGAAGTCCACCTGTCCAACATCCATCGGCGCGAATCGTTCCGGCACCTGTCGTACATATCGAAGGTATCGGTCGGCATGATTTGCGGCTTCGGCGCCTTCGGCTACCTGATGGCTTTGGATGGTCTGCTGAATCATCTCTCCGGCAAGAAGTAGCAACCGGCGCGGCACCTTTTCGCGACCGCTTCCGTGCCCATCCCGCGCACAGCGCCGTTGATGGGCACGGCGACCGGCCCTTTTCGCACATACCGCATGCGCCGTCCGTGATCGCGGACTTTTGTCATGGCACCGCACGGCACACATTCCCAGACCGCCTTTTCAAGCCTGCCGTTACCCTAGGTTTGGGGCGGAGGATTCTGTTCCGGCGGCGGAAACTTGGCCATGGCCGACGCCGGATCGACTTCGATGCCGGTGAAAATCGTGAAAGCGTCAAATCCCTGGAACAAGAACAGGTCGTAGCCGGACATGATTTCCAGGGATCCGGCTTTCGCGCATTTCAGGAATTCGGTTTCCAGCGGCGTATAGACCGCGTCGAACGCCCAGCGCTGGCCGCCCATGGCATCCTCCGGAAACGGGTTTCCCGGATGCTGCCACATACCGATCGGCGTTCCGTTGACCAGGCCGTCGGCCGAGCGGATGGCATCTTTCAAATCCGCTTCCCGGACAGCCGTCGCGTGGATGCCGGCGGTTTTGAGGACCGAAACCAGCCGATTCGATTGGGCGGAGGCGATGTCGAAGATCATCACTTCCTCGGCTCCCAACTCCCCGAGAGCAAAGGCCATCGCCTTTCCCACCCCGCCCGCGCCGATCATCAGGACCCGACCGGGAGTCGCACCGGCGAAGCGGTGGCGAAAGGCCTTGGCGAAGCCCGAGAAGTCGGTGTTGTTGCCCTGCCAGCACGCGGTGTCGAAGGTTACGGTGTTGATGGCGCCGATGCGTGACACCGAACTGTTGGTCACGTTGACCAACGGGCGCACCCGTTCCTTGAACGGGTGGGTGACGTTGACACCCCGATAGCCGGCCTCAACGCAGCGGTGCAGCGCGGCGACGAAATCGAACTCCGGAATTTCGGCCGAGTCGATCCGTTGATAGTCGACCTCCACGCCGCATAATTCGCCGAGAAACCGGTGGAGGCGGGGTGCGGAGGATCGCGAAATACCGGAGCCGATCAATCCAAGTTGAATCATGGTCTTTCCATTCGGATGTCAAATAGTCAAAACCCCAGCAGACGGGGGAGCCACGTTACGGTCACGGGAATAAAGGTGATGATGATCAGCACAGCCACCTCGACGAGGAAGAACGGAAGGATGCGCCGGGTCAGAGTTCCGATCCCCACCTGCGCGATGGCGTCGGAAACGAACAGGCACAATCCCATCGGCGGCGTGATCAGACCGATCATGAGATTGAAGATAACCACCAGCCCGAAATGGACGGGATCGATGCCAAAGGTGATCGCGACCGGATGCAGGATCGGCACCAGGATCAACATCGCCGCGATGCCCTCCAGGAACAGGCCGACGATCAGCAGCAGAATGTTGACTCCGATGAGGAACGCCCACGGCGAATGCACCATTTCCAGCACGAAGGCGCTGATCTGCTGCGGAATCATCGCCAGCGTCAGCACCCAGTTGCCGGCGGCCACGGTGCCCATGATGATGAGAATGGTCGAGGAATCGCGCATGGAACGGACGAAAACGCCAGGCAGGTCCGACAATTTAAGCGTCCGCATGATGAAGATGCCGGCCACCAGCGCGTAACCTGCCGCCAGCGCGGCCGCCTCCGTCGGCGTGACCACGCCCATGACGATGGAAACGACGATGAACACCGGCATGAAGATGGGGATCAGACCGTCGACGACCGCCTTCAGGCGTTCGCGCATCATGACCCTTGGCCGCTCTTTTGCGTAATGGGCGGCCGAAAATGCGACATAGATTCCCAACCCCACGGCCAGGAACAGTCCTGGGACTACGCCGGCCAAAAACAGCGCCGGCACCGAGATGTTGCTGGCGACGAGCGCGTAGATGATGACCGGAATGCTGGGCGGGATGATCGGGCCGATAACGGCGGCGGCGGAAGTCAGGGCGGCGGCGAAGTCGCGTGGATAGCCCTCCTTTTCCAACGCGGGGATGAAGACCCGGCCCAGGGCGGAGGCGTCGGCGACGGCCGAACCCGAAATGCCCGCGAAGATGACCGACGCACCGATGTTCACCTGCGCCAGACCCGCGCGCATGTTGCCGAACAAAGCGTTGGCGAGCTTGATGATCCGCCCCGTGATGTCGCTCGCGTTCATCAGTTCACCGGCCAGGATGAACAGCGGCACAGCCAGAAGTGAGAACGAATCGAGACCGGCGAAAATGCGCTGGCCGACGAGCCCGAACGTGAGATCGGAGGGCAGGATATGCGCGGCGACGGCGAGCGCGACGGCGAACGCGATCGGCGTCCCGATGACCAGAAGGACGAGAAGCAGAATCGCGGCGATCAT
This sequence comes from Rhodospirillales bacterium, assembly GCA_963675465.2. GTDB lineage: Bacteria > Pseudomonadota > Alphaproteobacteria > Rhodospirillales > Shumkoniaceae > JAHDSF01. The sequence goes on along the minus strand of CAXXVY010000012.1, from coordinate 308,263 downwards.
TGCTTACCGCCTTCGACCGCGGGGGCCTTGCCGGTGGCGCGGAAACCGACGATCCGGATCGCCGCGCCGATCAGAAGGCATCCGCCGCTGATCATGATGCTCGCCTGGGGATAGTACATCTGGATGTTGAGGCCCGGCGCCTGGATGCCGCCACGCTTCATCATGAACATATACCCCGACACCGTCAGCACGAAGCCAAGCACGAGCGCGGCGCTATCGCACACAAGTTCCAGGTGCGGCTTCAGGCGATCGGGAATGAAATGGAGAACCACCGCGAAACGAACCTGGGTCGCCGACAGATACGCCAGCGTCATGCCGAAACCTGTGCCGTAGATCATGGCGAACTTCGCCAGTTCCTCGCTCCATTGGAACGGCATGTTCAAAAGATACCGGCTCAGGCTGCTGGCCAGGACAACGGTGAAGCAGATCGCCAGGGATCCGCCCGTCAGAAAGGCCATCAATTTACGATACACGTCTTCAAACTGCCGCATAGAGGTCCCCCGGGGTCTTGGTACTGCCTCGGTCAGGGCGGAAACGGACGCGACGCGTCCGCCCCCGCCCCTTTTCCGCCGGAAGGTCGGACGACTACATGGTCTTTTCAGCCGCTTCGACGGCCTTCTGCAACTTCTCGATCCAGGTCTTGTCGATCTGGGTTTCCAGCCATGTAATCACCGCCGGCTGGGCCTTGGCCCTGAAGGCCGCAAGCTGATCGGCGGTAGGCGTGGCGATTTCCATCCCGTTTTCCACCAGTTTTTTCACGCCGACAGCGGAATTGAACTGCTGGATGGACCGGCCGACGTTGCCCGCGACGATGGCGGCGCGGCGGAACAAGGCCTGATCGCCCTTGGACAGCTTCTGATAGAAGTCTTCGTTGATCAGCAGGAAATCGGCACCGTAGACGTGGCGGTCGAGAGTCAGATACTTCTGCAGTTCATAAAACTTGTTGCCGTAGATCACGCTGACCGGATTTTCCTGGCCGTCGACCACCTTTGTGCCAAGCGCGGTCGGGACTTCCGGCCATGGAATCGGGGTCGGCTGACCGCCGAGTGCTTTGACCATTTCCACGTACAGTGGAATCGTCATTACCCGGATTTTCAGGCCTTCGAGATCTTTCGGCTCCTTGATCGGATGCTTCGAATTGGTGAAATTGCGGAAGCCCGTCTCGCCGAAAGCCAGGGTCCGCAAGCCGGTTTTCTTCAGGCAGAATTCAGCCAGTTCGGTGCCGAAGGAACCATCCAGTACCTTCCAGGCGACAGGCGCCGACGAAAACATGTAGGGAATGTCCAGAACGCCCGCTTCGGGGCATACCTTCGAGAACGCGCCCGACACCATCGTCATCGTCACGGCACCGTCCTGCGCGGACTGAACGATGTCGGTTTCGCCACCGAGAGATCCGGCCGGGAATAACTGGACGGCAATCCGGCCTTCCGATTCGGCTTCGACGATATTCTTGAAGGCTTCGGTCGCCGCACCCTTTTTCGAGGTCTGCCAATCCGCCGGATCGACGTGACCGAGTTTGATGGTGATGTCGGCCGCGCCCGCGGGAATCGCCAAGGCCAAGGCCATCAGCGCCGCCGAAAACGTACCCAATGTTCCAATTTGTCGCATGTTTCTACTCCCTGTCCGATTGTTGACGTCAAACGGCTCTGGTTCGCGCCGCGTCTCGCGGCGGCATCCTCCCGGTCGATGCCGGAGGTTCATTCATGGGTCGATCTGCAACCCATCAAAATTAATGTCGGTTGACCCTCTTCGTCAAATAATATCCTACAAACTGTGTTTCATCGATATTTTTAAGTTGAATGGACATTATATCCGATATTGATTTTTTGGGGCATCAAAATGTCGAGGCGGGTTGCCGGTCATGCAGGACACGCACAAATCGGCTGCGCCTGGATGCACGGCCAGCGATCAGGAAAGCGGGATGGAAGGAAAGGCGCCGGTAGCCGGCCTCAGTCGCCGCCGACGGGAAGCTCGGCGCCCCTTTGGATATGGGTCGCCAAAAGGGCGACGGCCGCTTCGGTGTCCCGGTTCACCGCGTATTCGAGAAGTTGACGGTGCTCCTCCATCAGTGCTGCGCCTCGGAAACCGATGGTCTTGAGCGCCAGCATCTGGTAGCGCCGGAACTGGTCGTGGACCACGTGGTGCATGCGAGTGATCCACCGGGAATCACATGCCGAGATGAGCGCGACATGGAACTGGCGATCGAAGATCTGCCATTCCGCGCCGTAGGCGTCGCTGTCCCGCATCATCATCTGTTCGCTGCGCGCCAGCATGTGATGGGCGGATACGACGCGGCCCTCCCAGTCGAGGTCGCCGTTCTCGATCGACTTCCGCAAACCGTGGCATTCGATGAGTTGGCGCAGTTCGGTGACTTCGCGCAGATCGGTGATCGTCGCCGGGACCACCCGGTAACCTTTCTGCCCCTCGGCGACCACCAGTCCCTCTGCGACCAGGCGCACCAGGGTTTCGCGCAGGGTGTTGATGCTAACGTCGTAATCCCGCTTCAGGTTCGACAGCTTGAGCTTCATTCCCGGGTTGAGCGCGCCGAGCAGGATATCTTTCCGGATTTCTCCGAAAACAGCCTCTGCAACGGATCCCCCGTCGGTCGGTTCCAACAAAGATGCCTGCGCCCTGATCATGGATTCGAACTCTTTCCCTTCGCCCCCGCCGCGCCGTGGCGGACCGGGGTATTACACTTGCGCGTTCACCAAACCCGGAGACACCCACCTCTCCGTTATACTGGTCGCGAATCCCGGGTGCCAGAAGGAATATCCGGGGGCGGATCGCTCCTTCGAACGCGCGCGGCGCTATGGCGGAGCCCGGTCATTTCCCCTTGGCACCGGAGCCGCCCGGCTCCGGCATCCGGCGTATGTGCTTTTCCAGGTGGGCGACCGCACGCTCGGCGTCGCGATCAAGCGCGGCTTCGGTGATCAGGCGATGATCCTCGAACAGATCGGATGAAATGCTCGGGCCTTTCATCGACAATCGCCGGTACCGATTATTCAGATCGAAGATCATGCGGTGGAACCGGCCCAGCCATTGCAGCGGACAGGCGGCGGTCAGGGCCTCGTGATACAGGCGATTACGGTCCCACCATTCCACGAAACTGTTTTCGGGGTCTTCTACGAACCGCTGTTCGATCCGGCGCAGATTGTGGTAGGCGCCGACAACACCGGCTTCCCATGCATCGTCGCCGTTTTCGATGCTCGATCGCAAGGCATAGGTTTCAAGGACAATCCGGGTCTGAACGATGTCTTCGTCTTCTTCCGGCGTCACGGGGGGAACCCAGAATCCGCGCTGCCCCTTGGCCGTGACCAGTCCTTCGGACACCAGACGGGACAACGCCTCGCGGAGCGGGCTCGTGCCGATCCCGTAACGTTCCCGAAGATGCGCAATCCGAAGCTTTTCGCCGGGCTTGAGATTGGAGGCGATGATATCGGCCCGAATGCTCTCGAAAGCCTTGCCGATCAGCGTGTTGGAGATGCCGGCGTCTCCGGTGTTCATGGTGTCTGCTTTCATCGCGCCGTTCCGCTCTCGTGTCCAAGACCCCGCCCGACCGATCCGTGCCCGATGGGACAGGCCACTGGCCGTCTCCGTCGTTCCCTTACGCGATCGAAGGACAATACGCCAGACGATTCACCGAGTTTTCAATCCCTCCATCAACACCGGGATGTATTTTGTGAATTCCGCATAAAAATACCGTTGCATTAAAAATATCGATTTTTTATCATAACTGTCAACAAACAGATAATTATTGACCAGAGGCAGTGCCCGACGTCTCACGCTGACTTCCGGCTTCCCAGAAGAAACCGGGATCGTGGATACGTTCAGGAGAAACGCATGGGAAAGTCCAGGAACATCAATCCTTTCAAGGACACCGGACCGGTATGGCACGGCCTCGAGGCTGAAGACTCCAACGAAAGACGTTCAACGTCATCGACCAGGAAACCGTCAGCACCGACACCATAATTGCCACGTGATGGAGAGCCATATGATAACGGACGCCGTGGCCGACAGGATGACCGGGCCTCGCCCTCAGCTTCAACCAACGGGAAGATCGGAAACCGCGCACCAGTATTCGCTGGCCCATCTGACCGTATTGGGCTGTCCCCCGCCCGAACTGACCTACATTGCCGCCCGCGCCGGCTACGATTACGTCAGTCTGCGCATCATTCAATTGGGCCTGCCCGGAGAGAACAACTACGCGCTTGCCGAACAACCCGAAATGTTGAGGCAGACCAAGCGGGCACTGCAATCGACCGGACTCAAGGTCCACGATATCGAACTCGCACGTATTCACGACGACATGTACCCGACCCGGTATCTGCCGGCCATGGAGGTCGCCGCGGAGTTGGGGGCGCGCGCGGTGTTGTCGAGCATCTGGACATCCAACCGCGACTACGCGATCGAAAAGTTCGGCGAGCTCTGCGACCTGGCGAAGCCGTACGGACTGACCGTCGATCTTGAATATGTCCCCATCGCCGGGGTCAAGACCCTGGCCGAGGCGGTCCAAGTTCTGCGGGCGGTCAACCGCGCAAACGCCGGCCTGATGATCGACACCCATCATTTTCACCGGGCGCACGACAAGGTCGAGGATCTCGACGGCCTGCCGACCGAGTGGTTCCATTTCGCACACCTGTGCGACGCCCCGGCAGAAACGCCGGCCGATGCCGAGGAAATGACTCGGATCCTGCGCGAAGGGCGCCTGTACGTCGGAGAAGGTGGAATTGATATCGCCGGCATTCTGAATCGTCTGCCGGAAATGGTCTATTCGATCGAACTGCCAAATCTGGCGCGGGTACGGGAAATGGGGTACGCCGAACACGCCTACCGCTGTCTGGAAACGGCCAAGGCCTACACTGCGGCAAAGCTCAAGAAAACCCCGGAACAACCGTATCAACTCCGAAACTGATCGCCCCGGTCCCGATCGAACCGGCCCATCGACGGGCGGTGCGGCTCAGCACGTCCAGGGATTGAACGAATTAATGCATTCCCATTGAGGAGCATCCAACAATGGCAAGGCCAATTACCCCCGAAGAGAAGGAATACGCCCAACAACTGCTGGAAAGGGCCCGGATCGCCATGAAGGCGATCGAGGATTACGACCAGGCGAAAATCGACCGCCTGTGCCAGGCCGTCGGCTGGGCCACGGCCAACGAGAAGACCTTCACCCGGCTGTGCCGCCAGGGCGTCGAGGAAAGCGGCATCGGCGACTGGGACGGCCGGCCGGGCAAGCGCTTCAAGATCATGGGCATCCTACGCGACTGCCTGCGCCAGAAGAGCATGGGCATCGTCGAGGAGGTTCCCGAGAAGGGCATCGTCAAGTACGCCAAGCCGGTTGGCGTCATCTGCGGCGTGGTGCCGATGACCAACCCGACGCTGACCCCCTCGGGCGAGGGCATCCTGGCGCTCAAGGCCAAGGACGCCATCATCTTCGCGCCGCACCCGCGCACCAGGAAAACCTCGTTCGAGAACGTCGAGATCATGCGCGAGACGCTGAAGCGCCTGGGCGCACCCGAGGATCTGTTCCAATGCGTCGAGACGCCCAGCATCCCGCTGACCCAGGAACTGATGGCGATCTGCGATTTAACCATCGCCACCGGCGGCCAGCCGATGGTGCGCTCGGCCTACAGCTCGGGCCGCCCGGCTTACGGCGTCGGCGCCGGCAACTCGACCATGGTGATCGACGAGACCGCCAACATTGAGGAATCGGCGCGCAACACGCGCATGAGCAAGACCTCGGACTTCGGTTCCGGCTGCTCGGCTGACGGCAACCTTCTGGTCCACGCCTCGATCTACGACGCGCTGCTGGCCCAGCTCGTCAAGGAAGGCGGCTACCTCGCCAACGACGAGGAAAAGGCCAAGCTCCAGGCCGCGATGTGGGACGAGCACGGCGGGCGCACACTCGAAACCATCGCCCAGGCGGCCCCCAAGCTGGCCGAAAAGGCGGGTTTCGCCATCCCGGCCGACCGCAAGTTCATCATCGTCAAGCAGGACAAAATCGGCAAGGAGCACAAGTTCTCGGGGGAGAAGCTGACCACGCTTCTGGCCTACTACAGGTTCAAGGACTTCGACGAGGCGCTCGGCATGGTGCGCCAGATCTATGACGTCGGCGGCAAGGGCCATTCCTGCGGTATCTATTCGTTCGACGACGACCACATCCACCGCTTGGCCCAGGTAGCGCCGGTCAGCCGCATGATGGTGCGCCAGCCGCAGTCGAAAGCCAACGCCGGCGCCTTCACCAACGGCATGCCGATGACCTCCAGCCTGGGCTGCGGGGTGTGGGGCGGCAACATCACCAACGAGAACATCTCGCTCAAGCATTACCTGCAGTACACATGGGTCAGCCGGCCGATCCCCGAGGACAAGCCGTCGGATGCCGAATTGTTCGGCGAGTTCTACCAGACCGAGGCCTTTTAAGGGCTTCTTTCCCGAGACTACCGGAAGGGCGCGGACAAGTGCCTTTCCGGGGCCTTTTTCCGGGGAACCGCCGCAGGGGAGAAAATTCATGAAGGATCTCGTTTCCCACCAACTGATCCGTTACCTCGAGGATCGCGGTGTCCGGCACATCTTCGGACTCTGCGGACACACCAACATCGCCGTCCTTTCGGCGATGGCCAACAGCAAGCTCAAGTTCATCACCGTCCGGCACGAACAGATCGCCGCCCACGCGGCGGACGGCTACGCCCGCGTCACCGGGAAGGCCTCGGTCCTCCTGAGCCATCTCAGCCCCGGACTGACCAATGCCGCGACCGGTGTCGCCAATGCCGCGTTGGACTGCATTCCGATGGTGGTGATCGCGGGCGATGTGCCCACGCACTTTTACGGCAAGCACCCGCATCAGGAAGTCAACCTTCACGGCGACGCCTCCCAATTCGAAATCTACCGGCCCTTCGTCAAGCGCGCGTGGCGAGTCGACAGCCCCGATTTGTTCCCGGAAATCCTTGAGAAGGCCTTTCTCTTGGCGGAAAGCGGACAACCCGGACCGGTGCTGGTCGACGTGCCGATGGACATCTTTTCCAAGGAAGTCGACGTCGAGCGGTTCAGTCGCCTGCGCCACAACGCCAAGACCCTGGCGAAACCATCCATCGATCCCGAAACCGCGACGACCATCGTCAGTACCTTGGGCGATGCGACCCACCCGCTGCTTTACGTCGGCGGCGGCGTCATCCTGGCCGATGCGGCGGAGGAACTGCGCGAATTCGTCGATCATATGGCGATTCCCGTCGCACACAGCCTGATGGGAAAGGGTGTCCTGCCGGACGACCATCCGCTGGTTCTCGGCATGACCGGGTTCTGGGGCACCCAGTTCATCAACGACCGCTGTCTCGAAGCCGACTGGATCCTGGGCCTGGGCACCCGCTTCAAGGAAGCGGATTGCAGCTCCTGGGAATCGGAATACACGTTCCGAATTCCCGAAACGAAACTGATCCATATCGATATCGATCCGGCTGAAATCGGCCGCAATTATCCCACGGAACTGGGCGTGGTCGCGGACCTCAAGCCCGCATTGCGCGCCTTGATCGCGGCGGCGAAAGCCCTTTATCCACGGCCGCGCCGAAACGAGGCGCTGGAGGCGGACATCGCAACCTACCGCGACGAGTTCCGCCGAAGCAATCAAGCGATGGTGACCAGCGACGCCTTTCCGATGATGCCCGAACGCATCCTGGCCGAGGTCCGCGAGGCCCTGCCCCGCGACGCCATCATCACTACCGACGTCGGCTGGAACAAGAACGGCGTCGGCCAGCAGTTTCCGATCTACACGCCCGGCAGCATCCTGACGCCGGGCGGCTTCGCCACCATGGGCTTCGGACCGCCGGCTGCGGTCGGCGCCAAGATCGCGCGCCCCGACAAGGTCGTGATCTCGCTCGTGGGCGACGGCGGTTTCGGGCAGAACCCCGCGGTCCTGGCGACCGCCGCCGCCGAGAATCTTGCGGTGATCTGGGTGGTGATGAACAACAACGCATTCGGCACCATCGCGGGTCTGCAAAAGGCGCACTATGGATTGACCTACGGCACCACGTTCTCGGTCGACGGCGACGAAATCCTGCCGAACTACGCCGACATCGCCAAGGCCTACGGGGTCGAGGGCATCCGCATCCGATCGGCATCGGAATTCAAACCCGCGCTCGAAAAGGCCATCGCATCCGGTAAGCCGTGCGTCATCGATGTCGCCATGGTAAACAATCCTACGCCGACCAGCGGCCATTGGAACATTCTCGACATCTACTCGCCGGGCAAGAAGGTTTCGCACGTCAGCACGGATTGACCGGACAGGAGGGAAACGCGTTGTCGACGGAGAAAGATCGGACCATGAAACTTCCCGCCCACGTGACCATCGAGGACGAATTCCTGCGGGATGGTCTTCAGAACGAAGACCGCATCTTCTCGGTCGAAGAGAAACTGGGATACGTCCGCGCGCTGGAAGCCGCCGGCGTCCGGCGTATTCAGGTCGGCTCCTTCGTCCACCCGAAGCGGGTGCCGCAGATGGCCAATACGGATGATGTTTTCCGTTCGCTTCCGCGCGCCGAAGGTGTGACCTATACCGCTCTGATCCTCAACGACAAAGGGCGCGAGCGAGCGATTGCTTGTGGCGTCAGCCATCTCAGTATGTCGATGTCGGCCAGTGAAAGCCACAATCGCAAAAACGCCAACTGCACACGGGAAGAGGCCCGCGACCGCGTCCGCGACATGGTTGTCCGGTCAAAGGAAAATGGCATCACGATTCGCGCCGGTATCCAGTCGGCCTTCGGCTGCGCCTACGACGGCGCGATCGATCCGGCTTTCGTTCTGGGCGTGGTCAAGATGTATGCCGAACTCGGGGTCGACGAGATCAATCTCGCCGATTCCGTGGGGTTGGCCAATCCGCGGGCGGTATTCGAGCTGACGGCCGCCGCCCGTGAAATCGCCGGCGACGGCATCGCGATTTCCCTGCACCTCCACGATACCCGGGCGCTGGGGCTGGCCAACATGGTCGCCGGACTCCAGGCGGGCGCCACGATTTTCGATGCAGCGCTTGGCGGTCTCGGGGGTTGCCCGTTCATTCCCAACGCGACCGGAAACGTCGCGACCGAGGATGTGGTGTTCGCGCTTGAAGAGATGGGGGTCCGGACCGGTATCGACTGGCGGGCGCTGGCGGCGCAGGTTCCCGAACTCGAAGCAAAGGTCGGCCGCACCCTGCCGGGACGAATGAGTCATCTCGCCGCCGCCTGCCCCGCCGATTGACATCCTCGGTTCGGCGGTTCGACCTAGGAAAGGAAATCGCGCCATGATCCGCTGCAACGATTCCCTCTCCCTGCCCACCGGCGACACCGCCTTCACGCTCGAAAGCAACAAGGAGGTCTTCGGGTCGGGAGCGCTTGGCGAACTGGGTGCTCACGCGCGATCGCTCGGCATGACCCGGGTGGCGCTGATCACAGATCCCCGGCTCGCCAAATTGCCGCCGGTGTCGATCGCCGAGAAATCCTTGCGCGATGCGGGCATTCGGGTCTCGGTCTTCGCCGGAGTCGAGATCGAGCCTTCAGACGTTTCGTTACGGGCCGCCATCCGCTTCGCGAACGAAGAAGCCTTCGACGGCTTCGTCAGCGTCGGCGGAGGTTCGGTGATGGACACCACCAAGGCCGTCAGCCTCTACGCAACCTACCCACCGGCCGATTTCCTGGATTATGTGAACAAGCCCCTGGGCAAAGCGCTGGAGCCGCCGGGACCGCTGAAACCCCACATCGCCTGCCCGACCACCTTCGGCACGGCCAGCGAATGCACCGGCGTCGCCATCTTCAATTTCACGACACTCGGAACCAAGGCCGGTATCGCGCATCCGAAACTGCGGCCCTGCCTGGGCATCGTCGATCCGGACGCCCTGGACACCTTGCCGAAGCAGGTAGTCGCGGCCAACGGGATGGACGTCTTCAGCCATGCCGTCGAATCATATACGGCGCGACCCTTCACGCGGCGCCCGGCCCCCGACGACCCGTCGAACCGGCCGTTGATACAGGGCGCCAATCCCTACAGCGACATCACCTGCCTCGAAGCGATCCGGTTGATCGGCTCCCATCTCGAACGTGCCGTTACGGATCCGGACGATATCGACGCCCGTGAGCGCCTGTCGTTCGCGGGTGTCCTGGCCGGGATCGGCTTCGGTACCGCCGGATGCAATCTGCCCCACGGCATGTCCTACGCCGTATCGGGGCTGGTGCGGGACTATTACGCCGAAGGCTGGCCGCGCGACCATCCGCTGGTACCGCACGGCTTCGCCGTCATCGTCAATTCGCCGTCGGTGTTCCGCCATATGGGGCCGTCGAGCCCGGACCGCCATCGCCGGGCCGCCGAAGCACTGGGTGGAGTCGCCGCCGACCATTCGCAACCGTCCGGCGACGCCCTCGCCACCCGTATCATCGATCTGATGCAGGCGGTCGGCGCGCCGAACGGCCTTTCGGGCGTCGGCTATTCCGCCGACGATATCGAAGCCCTGGCCGAGAAGGGCTGGCGGCAGCGCCGCGTCATCGACAACGCCGCACGGCCGGTCACCTTCGATGAATTCAGCGACATGTTCGCCGGCGCGCTTTCATACTGGTAGATCGCGGCGATCACAACGCCCCGTCGGAGAATTCAAACAGAAACCAAATCACCGCCAGACCGGGCAGCCAATGGCCGAGTTGCGGGAACAGCGAATTGCCGCGGTTCTAGGCTATCTGGCTTTCTGCCGCATCGGCGCCACCGCGTCCTCGCCCTCCATCAAACGGGTTCGGAAGTTGCCGATGTGGTCGCGCATTGCCTGACGCGCGCGATTCGCATCGCGGTTGACGATCGCGTCCAGAGCGGCCGAATGCTCGACCTTGACGAGGGACAGGCGTTCGGAAGGAAACAGTACCGATAGGCTGCGGCCGAGTTCCATGCCCGCCAGCGCCTGGGGTTCCAGCGACTGCAGGACGGAAACGAAGAAGGGATTTCCGGTGGCACGCGCCACCGCCACGTGAAAAGTGAAATCCTCGGCCGCGCCGGTTCCGCGAACATCGTCCAACGCCGCGATCGTCGCTTCCATCGTCTTCAGATCGGCTCCGGTCCGCCGTTGCGCCGCAAGCGCCGCGATCTCCCCTTCGAGCGACATGCGCATCTCCAGAAAGCACTGGACGTCGGTCACGCTGCCCAAAACCGGTGGATGTTTCAGCCCCGCGTCATCGCGCCGGGTCACGAAGGTCCCCGACCCTCGCCGGGTATAGACGAGCCCTTCCCGCCGCAGACGGGCGAGGGCCTCGCGCACCACGGTTCGCGACACGCCGAATAGGTCGCCCAACGCCGTCTCCGTGGGCAGTTTGATATCCGGCAGGAATTCCCCGCGGACAATCCGGTCGCGGATCTCCGCATGGAGTCCGTCTCCGAGACTTGCTTTCCGTCGCATGGCGGTTGCTCCTTCGAGGCATTTCTTCTTTTTCGGTCGGCCTGGGATTCCAGGTGCCATTGCGATACTTAATAACGTACAACGTTGTATAAAATATGACAACGTGATACCATGCCAAGGCACGATAAAAAAACCGTGGTTCCGACCGATTCGGTCGGTTGCCGAGTTCATTCTTAACGACTCTCTTCAGGTGCGGTCCACCATCAAGACAAGAGGAAACGCGCATATGAAAAAGCTTATCGTCACCACGCTGGCGGCCGTCGCCGCCATGGCATTCGTGACCGGGGCCGGGCAAGCCGCCCAAAAACTGAAATTCGCCCACGTCTATGAAGCCACCCACACCCATCACAAATGGGCGCTGTGGGCGGCGGATGAAATCAAGAACCGAACCCAGGGCCGCTACGAGGTCGAAGTTTTTCCGGCTTCGCTTCTGGGTAAGGAATCGGCGATCAACGAAGGGCTCGACCTCGGCACCATCGACATGATTTACACGGGCTTCAGTTTCGCCGGCAAGGCCTACGGACCGATGGCTGTCGCCGTCGCGCCGTTCGTCTGGCGGGATTACGATCATTGGAAGAATTTCCCGAAGAGCGACGTCTTCAAGGAATTGGCCGACGGCTATCAAAAGAAGACCGGCCATTTCGTTCTGGCGCCGATCTACTATGGATCGCGTCACGTCACCTCCAACAAGCCGATCAAGTCCCCCGCCGACATGAAGGACATGAAGATCCGTGTCCCCGACGCGCCTTTGATGCTGATGTTCCCGCGCTCGGTCGGCGCCAACCCCAGCCCCATCGCCTTCAACGAAGTCTATCTGGCGCTTCAGCAAGGCGTGGTCGAAGGTCAGGAAAACCCCCTGCCGACGATCCAGGCGAAGAAGTTCTACGAAGTCCAGAAGTTCATCACGCTGACCGGCCACATGATCGATTCCCAGGCCACCATCGTCAGCGGTAGCCGCTGGAACCAGCTTTCGGATGAAGACAAGCAGATCTTCCGGACCGTGTACGAGGAAGCGTGCCAGAAGGGCAGCGACGATCTGTACCAGAGCGAACTCAAGCTCGTGGACTGGTTCCGCCAGCAGGGCATCACCGTCAACGAGATCGACCGCGCGCCGTTCATCGAAATGGCAAAGAAGGTCGTGTACGGTCCCGATGCGACGTGGCCCAAGGAAATGTACGAGCGTATTCAGGCCCTGAAATAACCTGATAAACCGCTGTTCTTACGGGATGGAGACGATGGCATGAGTGACGTGCGTGTCGAACCGCCGAAATCCGGCGTTCATCGAACCCGGCTGACCACCAAAGCCGGATACGGATACGAGGACTACGCCGTATTCGTCATGTTCTGGATTCTCGCCGCCATCGTCTTCTCCCAGTTTTTCACGCGCTACGTTTTGAACGACTCCCTGGCGTGGACCGAGGAAATCGCCCGCTTCTTCCTGGTGGCCGTCACCTTTCTGGGCATCCCGATCGGCATTCGCAAGGGTTCCCACATCATGGTCGAGGTCTTCTACCGCCTCTTGCCCGCCAAGGCCGCGCGACTGGCCGCAATTGCCGCGAGCCTGATCAGTCTCGCGTTCTACGGCTATGGTGGGTACCTGGCCTTCCTGGTGACGAAACTGGTGAAAAACCAGCGAATCAGCTCCTTCGACATTTCCAAGAGCGTGCTCTACGCCGTCGTGGTCGCAGGGTTCGTGCTCATGGTTCTGCGATGCATCGAATTCATCTGGCTGCAGGTGCGCGACACCAAACCGAACGCTTAGAACACCTGTCGGGACATTCAGGGAAGGCCGCCACATGCTCGCCATCGTTTTCGTCTCCGCCCTCGTCTTTCTGATCATGGGCGTTCCGGTTTCCGTCGCGCTCGCCGCGTCGACCTTGCTGTTTGTCATGGTTACCGGCCAGGTCCCCGACCTGCTGGTGGTCCATCGCATGGTCGAGGGCGTCGATAGTTTCCCCCTTCTCGCGGTGCCCTTCTTCATTCTCGCCGGCAATCTGATGAACACGGCCGGGATCACCCACCGCATCTTCGATTTCGCCAAGGCGATCGTCGGATGGATGCGCGGCGGCCTCGGCCACGTCAACATCGGGGCTTCGGTGATCTTCGCCGGCATGTCGGGCGCGGCGGTGGCCGACGCCGGCGGTCTCGGCACCATTGAAATCCGGGCCATGCACGATGCCGGGTACGACCTTGATTTCTCGGTGGGAGTGACGGCGGCATCGTCGACCATCGGACCCATCATTCCACCGTCCCTGCCGATGGTGGTGTACGGAGTCATTGCCTCGACGTCGATCGGCAAGCTGTTCGCCGCAGGTTTCATCCCCGGAATCATGATGGCGGCCGCCCTGATGGTCATGGTGTCTTGGTATGCACGCCGCCGCGGTTATCCGCGCGATGCCCGGTTCTCGATCGGGCGCCTTGGCCGTTCATTCTCCAGCGCCTTTCTGTCCCTGCTCACTCCGGCGATCATCATCGGTGGCATCCTGTCCGGTGTTTTCACACCGACCGAAGCCGCCATCGCCGCTGTCGCCTATGCCCTGTTCCTGGGCTTGGTCGTCTATCGCACCATGACTTGGCGCAATTTCGTCGAGGTCTCGATGGAAACCATCGAAACCACCGCCATCATCATGTTCGTGGTGGCCAGCGCGTCGGCCTTTGCCTGGGTCCTGACCAGCAACCGCGTCACCGAGGAATTCGCCGCGTTTGTCCTTCACTTCTCCGACAATCCCGTCGTGATCCTGCTTCTGGTCAACGTTTTGCTGTTCATCGTCGGCTGCTTCATGGAAACCCTGGCCGCGATCACCATCCTGGTCCCGGTGCTGTTACCGACCATGATCAAGATCGGCGTCGATCCCGTTCACTTCGGTGTCGTTATGGTGCTCAACCTGATGATCGGCCTGCTGACGCCGCCGGTCGGGATCGTGCTGTACGTTCTGGCCCGGGTATCGGGGTTGACGTTCGAAAGGACCGTGGCCGCCACCGTGCCGTTCCTCATCCCCCTGCTGGCGGTTTTGGCGCTGGTGGTCCTGGTCCCCGAGTTTTCGATGTTTCTCCCCAACCTCCTCTACTGAACGGACCGCCGAAATGCACACGATCCGAGACATCCGCCTGACACCCTTGGCCTTCGACCTGCCCCCCCAAAGGGCGCGGGGCGATGCCCGGGAATGGGGCCACCGCCGTACCGCGACGCTGGTCGAGGTCATGACGGACGATGGTGTCGTCGGTATCGGCGAAGGCTTCGGCGGGCCCGGCGCGGCGGCGGTCGCCTACGCCGAGTCAGTCCGAGACCAGTTCATCGGCCAGGACGTGTTCGCGTTCCCCCAACTCGCGGACCGGATGTTTAATGGGGGCTATCACCGCCGCCTCCAGGGCCAGTTGGGCGCTTGCCTCAGCGGCATCGCAACCGCCTGTCTCGATGCCATGGGCAAGACGCTCGGCGTTCCCGCCTACAAGCTCCTGGGCGGTGCGCTGGCCGAACGGGTTCCCGTCTATGCCTCGGGCGGTTTCTTCAGTGACGACCCCGACGGATCGCTGCGCCAACAATTGGAACTGGCCGCCGAGCACCCTTATGCCGCCTACAAGATCAAGGCCGGCGCCAACCCCCGGAATGATCTGGAGCGGGTCCGCCTTACCCGCGATATCATCGGCGACGATCCGCTGTTGATGGTCGATTTCAACGGCAACTATACGGTCGACACGGCGCTGGAATCAATGAACCGCATCGCCGACCACGACATCCATTGGGTCGAGGAACCGGTACCTCTGGAAGACCTGAACGGACTGTCGCGCCTGGGCCGGCGAACGCCGATCCGGATCGCGACCGGCGAGGCCCTCGTCGGCATGGCGGAATTCAAGGTGGCGCTCGCCACCGGCGCGGTCGACGTCCTCAATCCGGACGTCAATCTTTGCGGCGGCCCCTGGGAAGCCAAAGCCATCGCCACCCTCGCGATGGCGGAAGGCGCGCGGATCTCGCCGCACGTGTACGGCGGGGCCATCGGATTGGCGGTTTCGATCCATTATGCGGCGTCGCTACCGGGTTGGCCGCACGCACGCAATGTCGTCTACCCGGCAATGGTCGAATACGACTACTGGATCAACGGCCTGCGAACCGACCTTCTGCGCCAGCCGCTGGTTCCTGTCGACGGCCACCTGCCGGTTCCCCAGGGTCCGGGTCTCGGCATCGAGTTGGATACGGACGCGGTCCGCCGATTCACGGCGTAACACCGCGACGCGGGCCATAAGCCCCCTTTCCGGCAGAAACCCGGATCCGCGTCCGCGGATGAATGCGCCTCGGACTCGTCCGTCGACGGCGGGGCACGATCCCCGTCGGATATTGTTCGTTCGTCCATTCCCTCTCCGTTCAAGGCGACCGGTTTCGCTCTTCAAGGCGCGGGAATCCTGGAATATGGGCGCGTCGTCGATCGTGACACGCCCGTGCTGCATATGCGAAGAAGACCCTATACAAAGGGCGTATATTTGAACGAACCAGTTAGTTATCCTTTATTTTCCGCCGATTTTTGTGTTGCTGCATCGCAAAAAAATATACACTCCGTCCAAATCGAAAAGATGCCGGATCAAGGACGGACACGATCATGAAGGTTCTGCGTGCCAGCCGAATGGAACGGTGTATCGGCTGTGATTCCTGTGCCCTCGCCTGCGCCCGAATCGTCCATCGCGAAGTTTCGTGGCATTCGTCGGGCATTCGCATCGCCTCTTCGGGCGGCATATCCACCGGGTTCGAAGCCAAGGTCTGCCTCAACTGCGATCCCGCGCCGTGTATTTCGGCCTGCCCGACCGAGGCCCTGATCCAGCGCGACGGCGGCGGCGTGAAAGTGCGCTACGCGTTCTGTATCCAATGCGGCGAATGCGCCGCCGCGTGCCCCTACGACGCGATCGCCCTGTCGCCGGAATCGAACCGCCCTTATGTCTGCATTCACTGCGGCGCCTGTGTCGATTTCTGCCCCCATAACTGCCTCGAAATCGACGTTGTTCCGGACCCGCAAAAAGCCGGCGTGAAGGAGAATTCGAATGTCCGGTGAAAAGACCTTTCGTGTTCTGGTCTTCGATCTTGAAAAAGGTCAGGGCAAATTCGTCCGTTTCGGCGACAAGACCCAACTGATCGGGGGCAGCGGGTTGGCCGCGGCGTTGTACGCGGAATACGGCGTGGCCGACGCACCAGCCCTGGATCCGCGTCAGCCGCTGATTTTCGCAATCGGCCCCCTGACGGGAATCTTTCCCCTGATGAGCAAGGCGGTCTGCGGCTTCAAATCGCCGTACCACGAACAGTACACCGAATCCCATGCCGGAGGCCGATTGCCGATGGCCATGCGCTTTGCCCACATTGACGCACTGGTTTTCAAGGGCCGCGCGACGCGCCCCTCATGCGTGATCGCGGGCATCCGGCGACTCGAGATCCACGACGTTCACGCCCTGTGGGGCATGGACGTGTTTTCCACCGGCAAGCAACTGCGCCGCATGTTCGCGCGCGGCCCCGGCCACCGGTCGATGATCCGCATCGGTCCGGCCGGCGAAAATTTGGTGTCCTACGCCTGCGTCAACGTCGACACCTACCGCCATTTCGGCCGGCTGGGCGCGGGCGCGGTGATGGGATCGAAGAACCTGAAAGCGGTCATCGTCAACGGCGAAAGCGCGCTGCCGTCGCCCGCCAACAAGGTCTATCCGAAGCTGTTCGAAAGCATCTACAAGGAAGTCGTCGATACCGAGATGATGAGCAAGTATCACAATCTCGGCACGGCGGTGAACGTGGCGGTGCTCAATCATATCCAGGCGTTGCCGGTGCGCAATCTGCAGCAGACCGTGCATCCGCACGTCGAAGGCATCACCGGAGAGACTTTCGCCAAAGAACTGTTGCTGCGCAAGACAGCCTGCGCGGGATGCCCGGTCGGCTGCATCCATGTGGGATTGTTGCGGGAAATGTTCGCCTCCGACAACGAGTACCTGTACCGGCAGGTTTCCTACGATCACGAGCCGATCTTCGCCTGCGGAGCCATGCTGGGGATGTCGGACGCGTCCGGCGTTCTTCAGATCCTGGACGAATGCGAACGCCAGGGGCTGGACGTGATGTCGGCCGGCGTCGCGCTGGCCTGGGCGACCGAGGCCATGGAACGGGATGACATCACGGAGGCGGAGACCCTGGTACCTCTCCGTTTCGACGATGCCGACGGCTACTGCAAGGCCGTTCGCCACCTGGGCGCGCGGACCAACGACTTCTATCGGCTTCTCGGCGACGGCACCCTAAAGGCCGCCAACCATTACGGCGGCGCGGATTATGCCTGCGTTCTGGGCCAGGAAATGGGCGGATACGCCACCGGCGAAGCGTTCTTCGTCTCCCAGGCCATGGGTTTTCGTCATTCGCACCTGGATACCGGCGGCTATTCGCTGGATCAGAAGACCGAGGCCAAGCCCGAAATCGACTCGTCGATCGCCTTTTTCCTGGACGATGAACGCAAGCGGGTGACGCTGACCAGCATGGTCTCGTGCCTGTTTGCCCGTGGCGTCTATTCCGACCAGCGTCTGCAGGAAGCGCTGGCCTCGACCGGACAGGAGGATGTGGCCGAAAACCTGATCCCGGCGTCGGAATACGTCCGAAAGCTGCGCTGGAAGGTCCGGTTCGATACCGGCTTCGATCCCGACACGGTCAAGATCCCGAAACGCTTTTCCGAAATCAAGACCTGGAAAGGCCCGGTGGACCCGGTCCTGATGGAAAGCCTGCGATCGCGATACGCGGACGAAATCCGCAAGCTGGGCGTCATGTAATACCAACCAGCATGAAGAAAGACTCACGTGGGGGATTCCCGTGCGGCTGAAAAAATGATTCAACATGGAAAACAGAGGAGTTTTCCATGGCACGAGCGATCCCCCTCCGTGACGACTACAGTGGCGAGGACCTTCGTCGTCTTGCGCGTTCGTCGGGTCACGGGCGCCAAGTTCGGCGCCTGTTGAGTTTGTCGATGATCTATGACGGATCGAGCCGCAGGGAAGCGGCGGCCCATGCGGAGGTGGATCTTCAGACGCTGCGGGACTGGGTTTTGCGTTTCAATGCCGAAGGACCTGAAGGCTTGATTGATGCCAAGTCGACGGGGCCGCACCGCCGCTTGACGGTGGAACAGCGAGCCCTGTTGGCCACCGTGATTGACGATGGACCGACGCCCTATATCGATGGCGTGGTGCGTTGGCGATTGAGCGACTTGGTTTCCTGGATCCAGCGGGAATTCGGCGTTTCCATGGACGAAACGACCTTGGGGCGGAACCTGCGCGAGATGGGGTATCGGAAACTCTCGGCTCGACCACGTCACCACGCCCAGGACGCGGAAGCCATGGAGACATTCAAAAAAAATTCCCCGCCCGAGTGGCGGAGATCCGATCCGGCCTCCCCGCCGGAACAGCCATAGAAATCTGGTGGCAGGACGAAGCCAGGGTCGGCCAAAAGAATACGATTACGCGGCGTTGGGCGAAACGCGGGACACGTCCCGCCGCCCCCAAAGACCAACGGACGCGCTCGGCGTGGATCTTCGGCGCCGTTTGTCCGGCCCGAGGCGTCGGAGCGGCCTTGGTCCTGCCGGTCTGCAACACCGTCGCCATGACCCTGCACCTGACGGAAATCTCGCTCGCCGTCGCCTCCGGCACCCATGCCGTCGTGATCGTCGACCAGGCCGGATGGCACTTCTCCAATGCCCTTCACGTCCCCGAAAACATCACCCTCGTTCCCCTGCCGTCGAAGCCGCCCGAGCTCAATCCGGTGGAGAATGTGTGGCAGTTCATGCGCGAAAACTGGCTCTCAAACAGAATCTTCAAGTCCTACGTCGACATCGTCGACCACTGTTGCTTCGCCTGGAACAAGCTCATCGACCAGCCGTGGAAAATCATGTCCATCGGAATGCGAAAATGGGCATATCAATGATTCGTTATGCAGGTTGGTATAAGGCATCCGACACCCGAAAGGGTCGATCGGCATGAGGCCGGCGTCGATTGTCGACAAAGTGAAGGGGCGGAAGCTGAAGCTTCCGCCCCTTGCCGCGACGCGTTGATGCGCGGCGGCGGTTAGAGAAGACCGTTCGGATAGATAACCGTCTTGATGGCGCCGTCCTGGTAGGCGGCTTGACGGTTGTAGGCCTCGATGGCTTCGTCGAGGGTGACGTGATGTGTCAGCAGCGCATCGACATTGACCATGCCGCGCTTGACCGCCTCGATCGCCTCGGGGAACAGATTGTCCATCATCTTGCAGCTGACCACGGTGACTTCCTTGACCCGCATGGACAAGGCGTCGATCGGCGCATAGGTAATGCCGCTGGGGATGCCGACCAGAACGATGCGGCCCGCCCACTTCACGGTGCGCACCGCCTGATCGAACGAAGCCGGATTGTTGGTCGCTTCGAGCACCAGATCGACGCCGCGGCCGCCATTGCATTCGGCAACCTGTTCGAAGCTGGCGACCGCGTGGTCGGCACCAAGCTTCAACGCGGCGTCGCGCCGGTAATCCACCGGATCGACGGAAATCAGATTACCGCAGCCCTGGGCGCGGGCAAGCTGGGCCAGGATCAAGCCGATCGGCCCGGCACCAAGAACGGCGACCGACTGGCCGATCTGCAGGTTCGCCTTGCGCATCGCGTGCACGCCGATGCCGATCTGTTCCAGGCCGGCGGCTTGCGGCGCCGTGAATTCTTCGGGAACGGGCACGATCATGTGGGCGTTGGCCTTGAAGTATTCAGCCAGGGCGCCGGGATACGGCGGGCCGCCGTGGAAGCGCTGGTTCAGGCACATGTTCGGATGGCCTTCCAGGCAGGCTTCGCAATGGCCGCAGGCTTCGGCGGGTTCGATGGCCACCAGTTGGCCCTTCTTGAAGCCGAATTTTTCCGCCCGATCGTCCCAGATCCATGCGGAAACTTCGTGCCCCGGAATTTGGGGGCTCGTGATCCGCTTGGTGTTGACGCCGCCTTCCAGATAGTAGTGGAGGTCGCTACCGCAAACGCAAACGCTCGCGACCTTGAGCAGCATCTCGTCATCCCCGCACACAGGCATGGGGACGTCTTCGAGACGGATATCCTTTTCTCCGTGTATGACGACAGCGCGCATAATTCAGCCTTTCCTTGTCCGCCGTTCCCTTCCGGGGTCGGGGCGTTTTTATATCCAAAATCGGCGAATTGTCAATAAATTATATATGAATGTCGCGTTCAGGCAATATTTATGTATTCGATGAATCCCTTGATTCTGCGGTTTCCGTATCTTTTCCGCTTGGATATTACGCTTGAACCCCGCGTTGGACGATCCCGGGATGCCCGAGGTTCGATGTATCCATTTCCTGAATTTCGCACCATCATATATTTTATCGCCTTATTTCTCTAATTATGCGATATAATAGCCTCGAATCGGGATTCGGATAGCGGAAATCCGGCGGATGACCCGCACCGTCGGGTAGACAGGGAGCGCGCGGCAGGCGCCATGACCATCGAGAAGGCGAACAAGGCGACGGCGGCAACCCGTATTTATGAACGCCTTCGCCGCGATATCGTGACCGGACGATTGGCCCCCGGCTTGAAGCTGGGGATCGATTTTCTGTCCGAACGCTATGCGGCGGGGGCGATCCCCGTCCGCGAGGCGCTGAACCGGCTCGCTTCGGACGGCCTTGCGGAACGGCATGATCAACGGGGTTTTTTCGTCGCCGGTGTCGGGATCGACGATTGGCGCGAATTGGTGACGACGCGCTGCTGGGCGGAATCCAAGGCCCTGGAAGTGTCCATCGCCAATCGCAATCAGGACTGGGAGGAAACCGTGGTTCTGGCGGCGCACCGGTTATCCCGTACGCCGTTCACCCTTTCCGAAGACCTGTTCGACCTCAATCCGGATTGGGAGGCGCGCCATCGTGAATTTCACATGGCGCTGATCGCCAATTGCGGATCGTCCTACCTGTTGCGGTTTTGCGAAGACCTGATGAACAAGGCCGAACGCTACCGATACCTGGCGGATTCAAAGGTCTACGCCAGCCGGCGCCGGGACGACGAGCACCGCCGGATCATGGACGCCGCCATCGATGGAGACCACGCGGGCGCGGTAGCGTTGTTGTGCGATCACTACAGCCTGACCCTTGCCGTCGCGTCGAATGCCGTGCCGGATTTCCTCGACACCTAACCGTCGGCACCATCGCCGGGCGCACCGCATCCATACCGGAAGTATGTTCCCAGACAAGCGACCGCCATGGTCGCCACGGCCAAAAACGCCCACGGCTCACGCCCAATGGCTCCGGCCGCGCACGCCACCAGAACCGCGTTGCAGATCAGTACGGCAACGGCAACACGCGCATGCCCCATGCCGCGTTGAATCGCTCGCTGATAGAAGTGTTCGCGGTGCGGCCGCCAAATCCGTTCGCCGCGAAGCAATCGTCGCAGAAGCGTGATCGTCGCGTCGGCAAGATAGTAGAGCGGCAGAATCAAGGCCGGAATCCCGTACCCCGAGCCCGCAAGGGCCAGAAGCAGCCAACCGAGCAGAAACCCGAGTGGGATACTGCCGACATCGCCCAGAAACAGCTTTGCCGGATGCCAGTTCCAGAACAGGAACCCCGCCGCCACCGCCGCCGCCGTCAACCCCAAATCGCCCAGCATCGACACCCCGACACCCATCGCGCCCACGCAGGCGGCGCCGAACCCGATGCCGAGGGTTTCGACCCCGGTGATGCCGTCGGACCCATCCATGAAATTGAACAGATTAACGAACCATACCCATACGATGCCGGCCGCGACCGCATCCACCACCGGCGGCAGCAGCCCTCCGAAAACGGCGCCGGGCAGAATGCCCGCCGCGATCGCGCCCGTCACCACGGCGACCTGTACCGGAAAACGAATGGCTGGCGAAAGGCCGCGCCGATCGTCGATCCACGACAGGACGGCCAGGACCATGGCGCTGCCGCACACGATGGCCGCCTCCCCCACCGGAAGAAGGGCGACCCATGCCACCAACAGAATCGGAGTCACCGCCAGTCCTCCGCCGCGAGGGACCGGCACTTCGTGCGAACTCCGTCCGTTGGGATGATCCAGAATCGCCCGGTGCCGCAAATAGCGGAGCGCCAGTCCGGTCCCCGCGAACGAGAGGACAAGAACGATGAGAGCCGAGCCGATCATGGCCGGCACAATATCATTTCGACTCGCCGGGAAAACAAAAATGTCGCGGTCGAAAAACCGCCCCGCCAAGCCGGCATTGCGCCGTTACGATCCAGCAGATAGGCATCGGCGCGCAAAGGCGATCAGTCCTTCCTTGCCATTTCCGCGATCGACTGCTACCTGCACGGAACCGGTAACGCGACAAAAAGAAAAGGCTGAATCCATGGATGCCCAAGGCACACCTTCTTCCCGCGCGCGATTCTTCGGCGAACTCATCGCCGGCGACACCTTCAAGAAGGCCGTCGACGCGCTCGAACGCAATCACGACCGATTGGTGGAAGAACTCGTCACCCTGACTGAAATTCCGGCGCCCCCCTTCGGTGAGGCAGCGCGCGCCAAAGCCTACGCCGACATGCTGAGCGCCTTGGGACTCGATTCCGTCGAAATCGACGACGAAGGCAACGTCACCGCCCTTCGGCGCGGCACGGATGGAACGGCGCCGAAAATCGTCGTCAATGCCCACCTCGATACCGTGTTTCCGGCGGGAACCGATGTCGCCGTCCGGCGTGAAGGCACGACGCTGCGTGCGCCGGGCATCGGCGACAACACGCGAGGGCTCGCCACCATTCTTGCCTACCTCCGCGCCCTCGACGCGGCGAACGCGGAAACCGCGAACGACATCCTGGTCGTGGCCACCGTCGGCGAGGAAGGCCAAGGCGATCTGCGCGGCATGCGCCATTTCTTCACCGCCGGCAAATACCGTGATCAGGTCGGTGCCGTGATCTGTGTGGACGGCCCCTTTCCGCGCCAAAGAATCATTACCGGCGGCACCGGTTCACGCCGGTTTCGCGTCACCTTCCGTGGTCCCGGCGGGCATAGCTTCGGCGATGCCGGCATCGTCAACCCGATGTACGCCGCCGCCCATGCGATGACGGAACTGGGCCGGATTCCGCTTTCCGACGATCCGAAGACGACCTGCAATCCGACCGTGATCCGGGGGGGGACCTCGGTCAACGCCATCCCTGAAACGGTCGAAATGCTGGTCGACCTGCGCTCGAACGACGCCGGGAACCTGGACGCCCTCGCCGCCGCCTTTGCAAAGATCATTCCGGAAGCCTGCCGAGCGGAAAACGCCGCGCGCTCCACGGAAAAGGGCGAAATCACCGCGGACGTCGAGGGTATCGGCGACCGGCCGGTCGGCAGCACGCCGGCCGATAGCGACCTGGTCGCCTTCGCCCGCCTGGCGGTCGAGGCAACGGGTGAAACCCCGGTGACGGGATTTTCCTCCACCGATGCCAACATACCCATGAGCGTCGACGTTCCCGCGATCACCCTGACGTCGGGCGCGGAGGGCGGCGGTGCCCACACATTGGCCGAATGGATCAGCGTGGAACCAACCAACAGCGTCCGCGCCATGACCATCGGCCTTTCGACCCTGATGGCAATGGCGGGGGCCCGGATCGGCTGAGGACGAAAAGGAAAGGCGGCCCGGATGGACCGCCTTTCTTGCCGCGCCGAATCCGCATCACCGATGGCGGGCTATTCCCGGATGAACCGCCACGACAGGGCGGTCGTCGCTTTGTCCAACGGTCGCGTCGCGACGATCTGCCGCGTTTCCGTCATGGTGTAGAATCGCGGCGCGTAGACGCCGGATTCGAGTTCGGCGGTCGCGTTGTCGCACGAAAAACGCCACTGGACTCCTTCGGGCGTCCGTAGCCGGATCGTCCCCTCGGCTTGCTCCGCGTCGATATCCGGATGCAGATGGAAATGCGCGCGTGCGGTACGTCCCGCGTATCCGGAACCGGTCAGGGTGTCGGTTCCGGACAGGCAGGAACCGTCGAGTGCCAAGGCGATCCGGCGAACGTGGGACAGGCCGATATGCCGGTAGCCGTCGTGGACGCCCTCGACGATGGTTTCGGATTCCGTGTTCCATCTTTTCAGACCGACCACGCGCGGTCGGCGCCCAAGCCGGAAAACCCCGTATACTTCCGCGCTGTCCACATCGTCGATGGAAACCGTCGAATGCGCTGCCGTGCCGCGCAGCCGATTCCGCCATCGGCTGTCCTGATAGGCGAAGGTGCCGGAATTGACGACAAGGCGCTCCGTTCCACACGACAGTTCGAACGCCAACGTATCCGCATGGGCATGGGCGGGCAGATCGTCCGGACAGCAGCGGCCGGCGTCGAACAGCACCGACGTACCACCGCCAATTAGGCGCGCGTAACCGGCGGACGGCAGATCGTCCGGCGTCGCGCCGTCAAACGGCGTCAATGCCAGCGTATGCTCAATCGTCGCCGGATTGCCGGTTTCACCGTCGTTGAACAGCGCCAGGGCACCGTCCCCATGCCGAAAAAAAGCCAGCGCAGGGGCCATCCGTTCGATGGCGTCAACCAGCCACGTCGGTGCGCCGTTTCCCAGCACCTCTCGGATCTCGACCAGATCGACCAGGACCTGGAAATGATAGGACGGCGACCGCTCGTAGTGACAACCGTCGGACAGAATCTGGCGCGAGATCTCGGATTCCAAAAGGTTCAGCGCCCGACGCCCCGCCGTTTGCCGTTCCGGCAAACAGGTGCCCGCGACAATCAGCGCCTTCAGGTTCTTGACGACGTGGTTCCCGGCAACGTCGTGTTCGACGACGCGGACGAGATGGCGAGCTTGGCGGGCCAGCGCCGTCGCGAATTCGGCCTTGAATTCCGGCACGGCCCCGGACAGCAAAAACGGGCCGTTCCGCAGCCAGGCGCACAGGCGAAGCGACAGGGGATAGGGGTGCCAAGCGGGCTCTGTCACCCGCCGATGCCGTTCGATCCAGTCCGCCACCGCCACGCGGGCGAAACCGGAAGCCTCCGGGTCGGCTGTCGCTGCCACGTCGTCAAGCCAGTCGAAGTAATGAAGCGTGAATCGCCACAGCAGAGGCATTTCCGCCGCGTTCCAGTCGAAAGGTACCTCGAACGCTCTTTGCAGGCCGATCAGCGATATCCGCCCGTTCAGGATCGCCTGCCCCTTGGCGGCATCGCCGGGAAACAGCGTTCCAGGAAAGGCGTCGGGGACGGCCGTATCCCGCCCGCGAAGGTAAAGAGACGATCCGAAGGCCGGGCGACACGCCCGCCGCCACAGTCGATGCGCAATCTGCGAAGGCCGAAGATGGCGAACCGTGCGGATCGTCGGCCCGATCACGCCGCCCCCCTCCGCCACGCATCCAGGACCAGCAAGGACCAGATCTTCAGGGAATGGTCGCGGCCGCCGCGCCGATATTCGTCGAGCAATCGCGCCACTGGCACCCAATCGATACCAACGTCGGCCATCGATTCCGGAGTCAGGCGCTCCCGCACGACGGCGGCAAGATCGGTCTTGAGCCACACGCCCATGGGTGGATTGAACCCACGCTTCGGCCGGTCCACGATTTCGGTCGGCAGCAAACGTCGTGCGATGGCCTTCAGCAGTCCCTTCATACCGCCGTGAAAGCGGACGGCAGGCGACAAGCGCCCCACCGCCTCGACCAGACGATGGTCGATCAGCGGCACCCGCAATTCAAGGGCATGGCGCATGCTCATCGCGTCGCCATAGGACAAAAGATTACCGGGCAGAAAAGTCGTCAGGTCGGTCTGCTGCATGGCATCCAGCGGTTCGGCGGACGGCGCTACGCGATAGGCACGGGCGATCGGCCGATCGGGAGCCGTATCGGGACCCAGCATCGCGCGGCGTTCCTCCGGGTCGAAATACTCGACCCAGGCCGCGTACATTTCCTCGTCCGGCATGTTGGCGCCGGAGAGAAATTCGCGCGCCCGACGAAGACCGTGCCGTCCGCGGGTGCTTTCGGGGATCAGCCGGGACGCGGGCGCAATGACGCCACGCCGGATCCAACCGGGAATTCGGCGGTACTTCTGGGCCAGAACGCCGCCTTTGTAGCGCGGGTATCCCGCGAAGACCTCGTCGCCGCCGTCACCGACCAACGCGACCGTCACGTGCTCGCGAGCCTTTCGCGACAAATCGTGTATGAGGAGTGCTGTGGGATTGCCGAACGGTTCGCCGAATCCGGCGACGTAATCCTCCAACAACCCGGCGAGACCGGATCCGGCAGGCAACTCGGTGTGGTGGCAGCCGAAACAATCGGCAACCGCGCGAGCCGCATCCCGTTCGTCGTAGGCCGGTTCGTCGAAGATCATCGTGAAGCTGCGCACCGGCGGTCCGCCCGCGCGGCGCGATTCCGCCGCCATCAACGCCGTGATGACGGAACTGTCGATCCCCCCCGACAGGAAACACCCCAGTGAAACGTCGGCGACCATGCGATCAACCACGGCGGCCCGCAAAACGGGTAGGAGTTCCTCCACCGCCTCGTCCACGCTTGGCGCACGACCGCCGGTATAGGCGGGGTTCCAGTAGGGTTCGATCGCCACCACACCGTCGGTCCAAGTAAGGACATGGCCCGGCGGCAGCTTGCGGATGCCCCGGTGAATCGTTCGCGGCGCCGGAACATAGAGGCAGGCGAGGTATTCGGACAACGCATCGGGATCGATGCACAGATCGATGCCGCCGTGCGCCCGTAACGCGTGGATTTCAGACGCGAAAGCCAAGCCGCCGTCCGGCAACGCCGCATAGACCACCGGCTTGATCCCCAACCGGTCGCGCGCGAGCGTCAGCGTCCGTGACTCTCGATCCCACAGCGCGAAAGCGAACATGCCGACCAAGCGCGACACCGCCGCCACCCCCTCCCGCATCAGGAGACGCAGCAGGACTTCGGTATCGCTGTCGGATGCGAATCGTTCGCCCTTTGCCTGGAGATCCGCGCGCAGGGCCTTGTAGTTGTAGATTTCGCCGTTGAAGGAGATCACGTAGCGGCCGCAGACCGAAACCATCGGCTGATGACCGCCCGGAGAAAGATCGATGATGGCCAGACGGGTATGGGCAAGCCCGACGCCAGAGGTTTCGTCGAACCACACCCCGTTGGAATCCGGCCCCCGATGCGCGAGCCGGTCGCGCATGGCATGGAGTGCCCCGGCATCCGTTCGCGTCGATCCCGCGATACCGCACATGACCTTAACGCGCCTTCATGGTTGATCGATGTTCCTGCGCACCGATGGCGCATCGACCTGGCCGACTTTGCGTAAGCAACCAGCATCGCGTAACCCTTGGGTCAGGTAAGAAAATTCTCCGCTCCCGGGATTTCGCTCCGCTGTCAGAACGTGGTTGACGCCCTGGGTTTCGATTTGGCTTTCGAACATCGAAATGTCCCTATTGTCGATACCGACGTTAACGACGTTCTCGAAGCTCGCATGAACATAAAAATACGGAACATTGAGATAGTATAGCTGGTCGCGATCCGATTCCAGAACACGATCATCCGTGCCCAACCGATAGCTGATCATCCGGGTCGCCGCGAACGGCGAACATCAGGGGCCATTTCAAGTGTTCGAACCACCGCGCCCGGTCGGATAGGGCCATGGCGGCCACGAGCACGAACGGGTAGAGGAAAAACCAAAGCCCGTCTCGGGGCACGGCGGTTTCCGCCGCTCGGAAACTCTCCTTGAACGCCGCCCCGAACTCGGGGGTCCATGATATCCCGGCGTGATACGGCAGAAAACCCGACAGCATGGAAAAAACCGGATCCCCGCTCTGCCACCAAAACCACGCATACCATTGAAATCCGGCGACAAAAGCCGAAACGGCAAAGGTAGCTGCTATCCGGAAGTCCCGTCGGGCAAGAACGATCCCTGCAAATAAGGAGGCGCCGAAAATCAACCCCGTATACTTGGAATCAATAAAAAAGGTTCATCCGGGAGCATCGTGGTTGATTGAGTAGGCAACGGTATTTCTGCTCGTATTCGGATTGTCTGGATCTGAATGCGTGCAGAAGGGACCGTTGCCTGATGTTGATGATATTTAGTGGCTGGGGGGCTGGGAAGGTTATCATGTTTCGCTTGTCGAGAGGTGAGAGGGCCATCGTCCGGAGGTCACGATTTTCCTGTGTCCATGCGTTGAGCGGATGCCGGTGTGCGATGGCTGCGGCGAGATGGTCGAAGCGGTTCACGAGGTGGTTGTCCGGCGGGTTCGCGATCTGCCGATGGGACTATCAGGAATTCCGTGTAGGGCGGCCAACACGCGCTCGACGAGATTTTCCAGTGTCGCCTCCTCGCGTTAACACGGTATGACGACTCCGACAATCTCCGCTTTGGACACTATTCCGTCAAGCGAACACCTGTAACGTTGGATCGGCGAGCCTCGACTTTATTGAGACTGACCACCGCGACGGGTTTTACAGACATCCACGGCCATCATCACCAAACCGGCAAAAAACCGCAACTGTAGCGGGTACATCTTGATCGCGACGGCGAACTTATGGATCGCCTTCCTTGTTTGTCCGCCTTTCTGGAGGGACCTTGCCGCGCCGTATTCAATCATCGATTTAGCGCGGCGGTAACGCAGCCGGTCGAACAATCGCCGTGGCGCGAGACGGCCAAAATGATCGTCGAGCACGGCCAGATTGGCTTTCAGATGCCGGTCGATCGAGGCACTGGCTTGGCCCTCGTGCAACGTATACTGCGATAACGCCGCATCGACGAAACGCGCGCGCGCGGCAACGGCGGCGAGCCGAAGCCAGAGATCATAGTCCTCCGCTGTCACGAATTCCGGCCGTTCCGCGAAACCGCCGACGGTATCGAGCAGCGAACGACGGACAAGTATGGCGGTGGGACTGAAAATGTTGCCGCGAAACAACAACGATCGGTACGTCGCGAGCGCGGCGGTGCCAGTCACTGTGCGTCCGACGACCATCCCGTTCCTAACGATGGTTTCCGGATGGCCGATCACGTCGACATCGAGTCCGGCGACCGCGAGGCAGCGCTCCAGTTTATCCGGCGTCCACAAATCGTCGGAATCGAGGAACGCAATCCACTCGCCCGAGGCCAGCGAAATACCCTTATTGCGTGACGCGGCAATGACACCGCGGTTGTTGAAATTCACCACCCGGATGCGCGGGTCGTTCATCCCCTCGGCCACCGCGACCGTGTCGTCGTCGGAGAAATTGTTGACGACGATCGCTTCCCAGTCGGTAATCGTCTGCGCAAGAACGCTTTTCAAAGCATCGCGCAGGTAGTCCGCCTGATTGTAGGTCGGAATGACGACGCTTATCCGGGGCATCAGGCGGATTCCGATCGGGAGGCGAAGTGGTTTCGGCACAGAGTCAGCGTCGCGTCGATTTCTCCGTCGAGGTCGAAGGCCGGTGCGAAACCGAGCGCACGCAGCCGATCGATCCGATAGTCGAGTGCGGGGGCGGATTCGCCGGGTTTGGGTTCCGGCCGGCGGATCTCGGGACGGCGTCCGAATAGAGCCTCCGCCCGAGCGGCGATTTTTTCGGCCACCTCATAAATCGACAACGCCTGCCGGCCACCGCCCAGATTGAACAGGCCGTCCCCCAAGGCTTCCGTCGGAAGCGACAGGATGTGACGAGCCGCTGCTACGACGTCGGACAACGGGATGAAATCCCTTACCACCGTACCGCTGGATTGAAGCGTCAAGGTTCCGGCCGATGCGAACTGGCGGCAGAGGTCGTTGCCGACCAGCGTCCAGCGGTCGATTCCCAAATCCGCCGGCGCGCCGATGCCGTTGGAGAGCCTCAGAACCACGGCGTCCAATCGCCCGGCGTCGCGCTCGGCGAGCACCAGATCCTCCGCCGCCTTGTGGGCGATCGCGTACGGGTGCGCGGGACGCGGCAGCCGGGTCTCGTCAATGGCGCCTTTCAGGGGCGCTCCGTAAACATGCGCGGTGGAGAAGAAAACGAAACGGCGAACCCCGCTTGCCCGCGCGGCCAGGATCAGGCGCAGGGTCGCCATTGCGGTCGCGTCCATCGCCTGCACGGGATCACGGCCGCAGACGATTTCGTTCGGCGCCGCCATGTGGATAACGGTCTCCACGCCATCGCAGGCCTTCGTCAGGTTTTCCGGATCGGCGAAATCCATCCGTGCCGCTTCCAGCCCGCGCGCCCATTCGGGACGCCCGTTCGGATCGCGCCGGGTTCCGATGCGCACCCGCCCCGTCCCGATTCGGGACAAGTCGCGCGCAATCCGCCCGCCGACGTAGCCGAGACCGCCGGTGATGAGGATGGCGGCGCTCATCCGTGTTTCAGCGCCCAGTCGTAAGGAATTTCGGGGTCGAAGGGATCGCGGCGCACGATTTCTTCGGGGTCGTGCGGAATCGAGGCACAGTTGGCGACGATAGCGGTTTCGGTGCCGATGCCCTTGAACCCGTTCCAGACAAAGGGCGGAACGGTGACCAGGCAGTAGCTGTCCGGGCCCATGAAGATTTGCTGGACTTCGCCCCTGGTTGGGCTGTTGGCGCGGTCGTCATAGAGCACGAACTTGATGGCACCGAATGGCACGGCGTAGTTCAGGACCATCTTCTTGTGCAGATGCCACCCCTTGATCACACCGGGATGAACGCACGAAAAGTAGATTTCACCAAACTGTTCGAAAACCGGCGAATCGGAACGCAGCATGTGCATGATCTTGCCGCGTTCATCGGCAATCTGGCGTAGCGGGGTGACGACGACGCCGTCGATCATTCAGGCCTCCAGGAATTTTCGGATGTGATCACGGGTGACGTCGGCCGGTGAAGCACCGGACAGAACGTCGCGGTACCAGCCCACCGTCGTGGCGATCGTGTCTTCCAGTCCCCAGCGCGGCCGCCAGCCCAACTGGTGGCGCGCCTTGTCGGTGTTAAGATGAAGGAATCCGGCTTCATGAGGCGCGTCGTTCACCGACCGCACCGCGACCTCGCCCGATCCCCAACACGCGACCACCCGTTCGGCCAAAGAGCCGACGCTCCGACAGGAATCAGCATCGGGACCGAAATTCCACGCCCCCGCGAAGCGATCGGGCGCATCCCATAGTTTTTTCGCGAGGAGCATATAGCCGGATAAAGGTTCCAGGACGTGCTGCCAAGGCCGTGTCGAGTCGGGATTACGGATGGCAATCGGCCGCCCTTCCCGTAGCGCACGGATGCAGTCGGGCAGAATGCGGTCTTCCGCCCAATCCCCGCCACCCAGTACGTTGCCTGCGCGTACGCTGGCAATCCCGGGCGCGTCCGCGCCGGAAAAGAAAGAGTCGCGATAGGCCGCAATCACGATTTCGGCGGCGGCTTTCGACGCGCTGTAAGGGTCACGCCCCCCCAAAGCATCGGTTTCGCGATAGCCCCATATCCATTCGTTGTTACGATAGCATTTGTCCGAGGTGACATAGATCAATGTCCGGACCGAGCCCAAAGCCTTCACCGCCTCCAGGATATTCACCGATCCGCCGACATTGGTATCGAAAGTCGTCTTGGGCTCGGCGTAAGACCGACGCACCAGTGCCTGGGCCGCCAAGTGGAAAACGATATCCGGACGAACGCCATCGAACACCTGCGCAACCCGATCGGCGTCGCGGATGTCGCCATCGTGATGTTCAATAAGATCGTTCAGGCCCAAACGCGCGAAAAGCGGATCTTCACCCTCCGGCGGCAGGGCCAGGCCGGCGACCTTGGCGCCCAATTCGTTGAGCCAGAACGCCAACCACGATCCCTTGAAACCGGTATCCCCGGTAATGAGAACCCGTTTCCCGGTGAAAAAGTTGCCTGAATCCCGCATCACCAGATCTTCCAGGGGGCTTTCCCGGATCCCCACAGCGTTTCCAGCAACTGGAAGTCGCGATAGGTATCCATGCATTGCCAGAAACCGTCATGGCCATACATCGTCATTTGGCCATCGCGGGCGAGCGCGCGCATGGGCTTGTTTTCCAGCACAAGATCTTCGGAATCGTCCAGGTAGTCGAACAGTTCGCGGCGGCACACGAGAAAACCGCCGGAAATGCGGCCGCCACTCGCCTGAGGCTTTTCGTTGAATTCCGTCACCCGGCCATCGGCATTGCACTCCATTTCGCCGAAACGTCCCGGCGGGCGAACACCGGTGACGGTCAGGATACGGCCATGCGCCTTGTGGAAGGCGATAAGGGCGTCGAGATCGATATCGCTGACGCCATCGCCATAGGTGAGCATGAAGTTTTCATCGCCATCGAGATAGCGTTGGATGCGCTTGACCCGAGCGCCGGTCATGGCGTTCATCCCGGTTTCCACCAGCGTCACCTTCCAGCCGCTTTCGTCGTGGTCGCCGTGGTATTCGATCCCGCCGTTGCGGCCCAGCGTGATGGTGAAGTCGCTGGTGTGGGTGTGGTAGTTGCGGAAAAATTCCTTGATGATCGAAGACTTGTAGCCCAGGCAGAGCACGAATTCGGTGTGCCCGCGGGCAGCATATTCCTTCATGATGTGCCACAATATCGGGCGGCCGCCAATCGGGATCATCGGTTTGGGAACGTCGTCGGCCACGCCGCGAATCCGCGTGCCATGACCGCCACACAAAATCACGACTTTCATCGGGTTTCCTCCGCGCACGCCATGTCGGCTTATAGGGATTTCAGACCGCCGCCGTCAACGAACGGACGGGATACCCCGCGTCGGGATCCGGAACCCGCGCGTTCTCCAATCCCGCGATCGCCGCGCGCCCCATGTTCAGGATCGCCTCTTCCGAACTGCCGCCGATATGGGGAGTGACGATCACGTTGCGCATGGTAACCCACTCGCGGTCCTCGGGCGGCTCCTCCGCAAAAACGTCGAGCACCGCTCCGGCGAGTCGTCCGTCCTTCAACCGCGCCTTCAAGGCCGCTTCGTCGACCAGACCGCCACGCGCGGCGTTGACCAGCAAGGCGTCCGGGCGCATCCGACCGAGCCGATCGGCACTCATGATCCCACGCGTCGAGTCATCCAACGGAAGATGAAGTGTGACGACATCGGCCTCGGCAAGCAACGTGTCCAAACCGCACGGTTCCACCCCGGTTTCCGCGTAGAAATCGGGGAAATCGAGGATGTCGTGCGCGAGCACCCGGCAGCCGAAGGCCCGCAGCAGACGGCCGAGATCCTTGCCGATATGGCCGCAGCCGACGATGCCGATCGTGCGTTCCGACACCTGGCGACCCTTGATTTGCCGCCATGCGCCGGAAATCGTTTCTTCCCGCGCTTCGGGCAGTTTACGCAACAGGGCAATGACGGCCGAGATCACCAGTTCAGAAACCGAGCGCTTGTTGACGCCACCCGTCCAGCCGAGCTTGACCCCGCGCCGCCGCATGGCCGCGAGGTCGATCATGTCGAGCCCGACGCCGTACTTGCCGATCACCTTCAATTCCGGCACGGCGGCGAACAGCGCGTCGTCGAGCCGTTCGAGAGCCGTGATCGCCCTTTCGTGGCCTTTCAGAAACGCGACCAGCGCCGCACCCGATAGGCTGGCGCCAGTTTCGTTGAAGGTCGTGTTGGGGAATCGCTCCAGAAGCTCCCGCCGCAACACCGGATGCTTCGAGAACGATCGCGACGCGACGGCGACGGGGACCGAGGACGCCATGTCTTCAGCCCGCTCCGGACAGGGCTAAATCACCGTCGGTCTCGATGTCTGGAATCTCATCGGAAAGATTCCAGCGTGCCCGCCATTCGGGATCCGCGCAATAAATCCGAAAGACGAGATGCATTGTGCGCAAGGCGTCGTCGGCGGAACCATATTTAATTTGTTTATCTTCGATAACAGCCTCAGCGAATTCCGCGATCTCGCCGGCCCAAGACGGGTCATTGTTGTAGCGGGTTGTCTGTTCGCGCGGATCGCCTCGACCATCGTTCTCGGACCAGACGACGGTCAATGTCTCGGCGCCATAACTCTTGGAGCCCGACAGGATACCGCTGAGATTGACGGCTCCGCGCTCCAGGAACACTTCCAACTTGAAGCGATGGCGCCACTGCGTCGCGGTGGAATGCAGCATCGCGACCACGCCACCTTGGGTACGCATCAAGGCGTAGGCGTTATCCTCGACATCATGGCCCCAGTGGCTATTCGAAACAAAGCTCCGGATATCGGCGAAGTCGTCGTCTACAAACAGACGCATAAGGTCGACCATGTGGATACCCTGGTCGAGCAGAATACCGCCACCCGCGATCGCGCGTTTGGAACGCCAGTCGTCCTGACCAAAGCTGATGATCCCGGATTTTCCGTAAACACCACGCAGATTGACGATTTTCCCTAACTGACCCGATCGGATGATGGCAAGAGCATCACGAACCGAATCATGGTAGCGGTGATTGAATCCATACTTCAGTTTCAGATCCGGCCGTCGTTTCGCGACGGAGACGACTCTGGCGATATCGCCGAGATCGCGGCCGGGCGGCTTTTCGCAAAATACATGGCATCCCGTGTCCAAACCTTGAATCGTGGCGTCCGCCGCCACGTCATTGCTGAGACAAACGAAAAGAACGTCCAGGTCCTCGTCGGCCAGCTTGGTATAGCGGTCGTAATACCGAACGCCGTCTTCAAGCACGCCGTCTCCGTCGTAGCGGATGTCGGAAACGGCGACCGTCTTCATGTTGGGATGGAGATCGATGAACTGGCGACGGCGTTTACCGACAACGCCGTATCCGGAAATACCGACCCTGAGTTGTCTTTCCATGTTTTTCTGACCAGAATTCAAAACAGGAGTTACCAATCGGCGTAGCGCGACGACATCGTCTGGTCGCGTTCAAGAAACAGACACAGGAATCCCTCGAAATCGAGTTTACGCCAAACCGGCTGCATGGTGCGCAACGGCGAATGCCGCGGGTATTGACGGTATATTCGGGAGAATACTGTTTTGAAACCCGCAAATCGGGCAAGGGTCACCCAGTCCTCGGGACGCAATTCGAACATATGAACCCGTTCCGCCGTCAACGGAAAGGTATCGCCGGAACGAAACTTGCGGAGGTCCAGGCTCCCGAATCGGCTCGTGCGCGTGAAGGGAACCGTCACCAGGATAAAACCACGATTGCCTTCGTCGTCGGATAAGGCATGGAGAAATCGGACAGGATCCGTCAAGTGTTCCAGTGTCTCAAAACAAATGAACAGATCGGCATGAATTCCGCGCTCCGATAATTTTTCGGCGCGACACAATAACGCGTCGCCGCCGCCGGCCTCGATTTTCGCAATCGCGGCCGGATCCAGATTGACGCCCAAAAAACGAGCGATCTTGCCTTCGGTGTCGAGCGCCTTGAGGTATTTTCCGTGGTTGCCCGACGAATCACCGATATCGACGACAACGAGACCGCGCGCCCCGATATGCTCGATCGCATCCAGGCTCGCCTGGATTTGAAAGGCATGCATGCCGCGCATCTTGAGTTCCCAAATCCGATCGTAGGATTCCGACTCCAGGGATTCGGTATATTGTTCGCGCAAATCGGGAACGATTTGCCGCAATTCTCCGGCAAGACGACCAAGCCCCTGTTCACGCAGGGCGGCACGAATCGACGCCGACGACACGTTATGCCAAAGTGCCCGCGTGTCGACACCGAAGATTTGCAGTAGTGTTTTAATCGACGACATCATTTGGCGGCCACCCTTTGGGCGAAATAGTCGGCACAGGCGTTTTTAAACGCTTCATCCTTGGGATATCGGTCCTTGAACACGCGACCATCGCGACCGATCAGGATCAAAGTGACATCGCCGCCCTGGTTTTTCTTATCCTTTGAAATGGCCGCCAGGAAGCGGTTCAAGGGTACCGGGACACTTTCGTACCCGCGCGCGTTTTCAGCCAGGACCGGCCGCATCCGCTGGCGGGTTTCCGCCGTGCCGATTCCAAGCCGTTCCGCGACGAAGTTCGCCATATCGAGGCCGATGGTCACCGCGATTCCGTGGGGAACCGCGAAATCGGTCGCCGCCTCGATCGCGTGGCCGAAGCTGTGGCCAAGATTGAATATATTTCGGTGGCCGCGATCGAATTCGTCCAGCTCGATATAACGCTGTTTGATTTCCAATGACCGCCGCAGATAGCGAACCATGACGACCCGATCGCTGAACAACCGATCGTAATCGGCCGCAATAGCATCGAACGCGTCCGGCCCGTCGATTGCGTGGACCTTGAGCATTTCGCCGACGCCCGAGCGTACATCGCGGTCGTCAAGCGTATCGAGAAAACGGGTGGTCAGCAGGATCTCGGTCGGCGGCGTAAAGGTACCCAGGATATTCTTCGCGTCTCCCGAGTTGATGGAGCTTTTCGAGCCGATACAGGAATCGGCTTGGGCGAGCAGTGTGGTCGGCAGGAATGTCCACTCGACACCCCTCAGCAGCGTCGCGGCCAGAAAACAGGTGATGTCCTGGATGATGCCGCCGCCGATGGCAATCAGCCGATGGTCGCGGCGAATTCCGTGCCCGACGAGATGCGCCACGTAGGCCGGAAAGCGATCGAGCGCCTTGTTCGTCTCGGTCGCAACGATACGCAGGACCGAAGGCCCGGCCAGCAATGGCCCTAGCGCGTCGGCGTACAGGTCCGCGACTCGGGCGTCGACGATCACGTGGACGTCGTAACCCGTGACGGCCGTGGCCGCATCCGCAACCGAGCCGAGGAAGCGGACGGAGTAGGGTCCCTTGTGAGACTGGATAACCAAGTCGTCAGACACGCGTGAAGCCCCCGTCGATGACGAGGTTCTGGCCGCTGATATAGGTGTTTTCCGGTCCGACCAGCCAGGCGACGAAAGCGGCGATCTCTTCGGGCTTGCCCAATCGCTTGGCGGGCACGCGCTCGGCCAGCTTCGCCATGCCTTCGAGCCCCACGACACGGCGGGTAAGTTCGGTGTCGATGAAACCGGGAGAAACGCAATTGGCCAGAATACCGTACTGCGCCACCTCGGCCGCCAAGCCCGCCGTCATGCCATCCAGTCCGAATTTACTCGTGGCATAGGGCGCGCGGAATTCCCAGCAGATGTTCCCCCAGATCGAACTGATATTGACGATGCGGCCCCACTTCCGGGCTTTCATCGCCGGCACCACCGAACGGCACAAGAGAAACGGCGCGGTGACGTTGACCTGCTGGATCCAGGCAAAATCATCCGGATCATAGTCGGCGAAAGGCCCGATCTTGTTCACGCCCGCATTGTTGACGAGAATATCGGGGCCGATCTTTGCCACTTCTTCAGCAAACGCCTTGGTTTTCGACGAATCGGAGAAGTCGCACGCCAAGTATTCGCACCCTTCGGGCACCTTCCCGTCGGGCGCGGTTCCGGTACCGATCACGCGCGCACCCCCGTTTAAAAGGCGAACGGCTATTGCGCGGCCGATTCCGCGCGTCGCCCCGGTAACGAGCGCGGTTTTCCCGGTCAATCTTTCCTCGACCATTGCGGCCTCCCCCATTCTCAAAGAACCGCCAGGTAGCGGCTGGTCCACGGATCGTCGCGCAAAATGCCTTCCGCCCGCGCCAAGTCGTTCGGTGTATCGACGCCGATGGTCTCCTGGTCCGTGGCCACGATCCGCACCGAATAGCCGTGTTCCAGGGTCCGCAGCATGTCTATTTTTTCGATTTTTTCCAGAGGCGTTTGCGACAGAGCCCCGAATGTACGCAGAAAACCGCGCGCGAATCCGATGATGCCGGTTTGCTGGTACATCGGCACGCCGTCTTCCGCGGCACGGGATCGCGACGGGATCGGCGAGCGGGAAAAGGCCAACGCGCGACCGTCCGGCGCCCAGATGACCTTGACCGCGTTGGGGTCGTCGTGATCGACGGTGCGGTAGAGTTTGGAAGCGACATTGACCACTTCGGCATGGGTATTGCCGTAGGTTTCCAGAACGTTGTCCAGCATCACCGGAGAAACGAGAACCTCGTCGCCCTGGACCATCAGGACGAGATCGTCGTCGGCCAGTTCGGGTGCCGCCTTGGATATGGCTTCTTCGGTGCGATCCACGCAACCGGGATGGGTATCGGCCGTCATGACGACCTCGGCGCTGTGGCCTTCGCACGCCGCTCGGATCTCCTCGTCGCAGGTGGCGATCATGATTCGATCAATGCCATCCGCCAGTCTGCAGCGCTCGTACACATGCAAGACCAGAGCGAGGCCCAGAAGAGGCTTGAGCGGCTTACCGGGAAAGCGGCCCGAAGCCATGCGGGCGGGGATGACGCAGACACTTTTCATCGGGTTGAGCCCCCTCAATTCGTCAAGATATTCCGAAATCCTTCGAAAGCCTTTCGTACGGCGACGAGATCGGTGCCATAGGCGATCAAGCGGAAACCCTTGGCAATGGTTTCCTTCAGTTGCATGGCGTCCGGCGCCACCTGATGAATGCCTTCGGCCTTGCCGTAACGCCGGCAGGCATCTCGCACACTAAGCGTCGCCGCAATATAGTCGGGGTTTTCGAACTGACCCGGAATGCCCATGCTCGCAGTCAGATCGTAAGGCCCCATGAAAACACCATCGACGCAGTCGAGTGCGCAAATCGCGTCGGCGTTCTCTACACCGCGTACCGTTTCGATTTGCGGAATCAACAGCGGCTCGAATTCCGTACGATAGGAATCGAAAGCGCCACCCCAGAGGTTCGGCCGGGATAACCCCATGCCGCGCCGCCCCTTGGGGGGGTAATAGCAGTGCCGGGCGAATTCGGCGAAAGCCGCAGCGTCCTCGACTACCGGCACGATGATGCCCTGTGCCCCGGAATCGAGGAGACGACGCGCAAGGTACGGGTCCGCCGAAGGGATGCGGGCCAAGGGCGCGACACCGTGCCGTTCAGCCGCCAAAAAGCACAACGCGGCGGAATCCACCGAGTGGGTACCGTGCTCCATGTCCACGGCCATCCAATCAAAACCGCAGGAAACCATCGCTTCCGCGGTTTGCGGCGAGGGTGCCTGGACCCAGGCGCCGATGACGGTTTCACCTGCGGCGAGACGTTGCTTGATGTTGTTCTTCATGGGCCTGGTTTCCCTCCCCTTTGTGCGGATTCGCGAGATTGGGACGCTATGTGACACCAAAAAAAGGCTCGATCGAACGGCGGTTAGTCCAGGTGCCGGCGCCAGAACTCGAAATCCGGAGTCGCGAAAACATCGCTCCACCGCAATTCGGCGGGCGTTCCTGCTCTCTCCAAGACCCGGTCCACATCGTCGGGACCTGCGTCGGGTACCAACCCGGCGTCCGGCATCACATCGAGCGCGATCCGCCCCCGGGGCACGAAGCGCACAACCGGCAGGCCCGCCAAAAGGGCTTCGAGGCCGACCGTGGTCGCGGCATAAAGAACCGCGCGAACGCTGGCCTGCGCCTGCAACGGCCCGTCCGCTCGCCGCAGCGTGGGGCTTTCCTTGAATTCGACCGGAAACAGAGGATGATCGCGGATTCGCACCTCGATGCCCCGTTCCGACAACGGTCGTAGTGCCTCGATCATTTGCGCCGCTACCGCACGGTCAAACGGAACCGCCACGAAGACCGGACCAGAAGGATCGTGGGCGGGCCCCTTGGCAGGTTTGAAGCGCAGCGTGCCAGCCACCACTATCCGCTCGGCGGGTACCGCGCGCCGGATAAGTTGGTCGCGTCCCGACGGGCCGTTGGCGGCAACGATATCGGGAATGGCGTCGGAATCGATGGCGCCGATGTTGAACTGCTGACCGATCACCGAATGCTGGTGGCCGATAGTCGGAATGCCTAGGGAGCGGGCCTCCCGGGTTAATGCCCGTTCCCAACCGTGATTTTCCCACGGCCAGATCACGGCTGACGGACGGGCAGCGCGCAGCCATCGGGACTGGCAGTGAAGCTGCCAGGCAATTTCCGCCGCCTGACCAGTAGCCCCCTCGAATGCCGCCGCCCTGCGGACCAGCCATCGGTCCGAACCCCCACGTTCGCGCGGCGACGGCCGCCACCGCACGAACGGGAGCCGCATCAGCGCGTACAGCGGCGAACCCCAGCCGTGCAGGCTGTCGGTGCGCGGATCGTCATGCAGTCGATGTGCCGCCGCCGGACGGGCATCCACGTGCAGCACGCGCCGGAGCCTAGGGAACCGGACCATCAGATCGCCGAAATAGGCGTCCCGGCCGTCGGCCGTGCTCGCCGGATGTCCGTAGACGAGCAGAGTCGGAGCCCCGGTCTTCAAGGGCCCGCGCCGTGTCGTGAATGCCGCCCAGGCGCAACGGACAGCGGCCACGCACCGGGTCACCCAGCCGCGCATTCCCAGTATCAGGACGCGCGTTATGAGCGGCGGCACAGGATCGGCCGCATGCACGCCGGAAAGGGCAGCAAAGTGCCTGAAAAGCCAAGGATCATCGATACGGAGGGTAGCCTGTTCGCCCCGTTCGACGCACTCGCGTACCACCTCGGTCCAGGCGAGCATCGCGCCGAAATCGGAGTTATTGGGGGCAGCTGACGGTGTGTGCGCAAGGATCGCGGACTCGTCGGCATTCCAATCGTGCGCCCGCTCGCGCCAACGGTCGCCGACGCGGGCGAAGGCCTCGGCAAGCCGGGAATCCAGCTCGGCCGAGCATACGCCGGCGAGTGTACCGTCATCGCGCCGCAGCGTGACCGTCGGGACGGAGCCGGTCATAGAGGGATCGTCTCGGCCACCTGCCCGGTCTGCAATTGCCCGAGCTTGACGAGGCGGCGGAATTCCTCCGACGAGTCATAGAGCGATCCGAAGTTGCCCGATGCGATCACTCTTCCGGCGTCCATCAGGACGATCAGGTCGCAATGCTGAATGGTGCTGAGACGATGGGCAATCACCAGCATGGCACGATTGCGGGCCAAGTTGCCGACGGCGCGAGTGATCTCGGCTTCGGTTTCCATATCCAGCGCCGATGTCGCTTCGTCAAGGACAAGTAGATCTGCATCCTTATAGAATGCCCGCGCTAACGCCACACGTTGACGTTGCCCCCCCGACAGACGATTCGCATTCTCGCCCAGGCGGGTATCCAGTCCCTGTTCGAGGTGCGTGACCAAATCGCCCAGTTCCGCCGCTTGGATCGCAGCGTCGAGTCGATTCTCGTCTATGGTGTCATCGGATTCGCCGAAAGCAACGTTGCGTCGCAGGCTGTCATCAAGGAAATAGGGTGTTTGCGGTACATAGGCTACCCTGCTGCCCAGGGCCTGGGCATCAATGTCGCGTCCGTCGGCCAGGATGCGCCCGGTCTGCGGAGGCAACAGACCGAGGAGCACATCGGCCAGCGTGGTCTTGCCGGCGCCGGACCGCCCAACGACCGCGACCGATTTGCCCTTGCGCAGCGTAAGCGACACCTCTTCGATCGCCGGGCGCTCACCTTTGGCGTAAGTAAAGCTGACATCGTCCAAAATCAGGGTATCAAAACCATCCAATATGGCTCCGACCCTGCAGGGCGACTTCGGCACCAGCGAGATCCGATCCCGGTGCAGCACTTCAATGGACGCGGATCCCGCTCGAAGAACGCCCAGATTGCTGAGCAACCGATTGGCGCTGGGCATCATACGGAAAGCGACAGCGCCGAACAGGCCCAAGGTCGCCAGCGGGGTTTCCACCTCCGCGGCGCGGTTGGTCATGATAACCGCGAGCCCAAGAACCACGATAACGAGGGCAGTTTCGATGTACAGCCGGGGCAGAAAACCGGCCAGTGCCGATACCACGCGTAAGTGCGCGATCGCCTGCGCGTTGTCACGCATTCGGATCTCGAAGAAATCTTCGCGCGCCAAAATCTTGATCTCTTTAAGGGCTCCAAGTGCCTCGTGGATAAAGCGCAGCATCCGTTCGGCGCGGATATTTAGAGCCTTGCCCCAGGCCAAAAATCGATGCGACATCGCGACCTGGTAGATCGCAACCAGGATCGCCATCAGACATCCCGCCGAGACGGCTCCGAGAGGGTCAACAATGACGATCGCGCTGATTAACACGGCTATGGTCACGCTCTCCATTGCGATATTGAGCGTCGACAGCACGACGTTGGCATAAACGTTGTATGTGTTTTCGGTAAGATTGCGAATGATCTCCGATGAATTCCGCATACTGAGTGATAAGAAATCGCCGTGGATATAATCTCGAAACAGATTTGCTGATGCATCATAGAGGCGATGAAAAATGAACCGGTTTTGCAGATGGTTAAACAGCCCGGTCATGACATTCTTGAACGCAAAGAACGCCATCAGTGTGACGCTGGCCCATTGAATCAACTTGATTCGACCTACACCGGAAAGGGGTGCTGCCCAATCCGCAAGCCAGTTGGGCAGCGCCGAAATTGCCGAATTGTCTCCTCCGAGCAAGTTCAGATATGCATACAGGAGCGCGATGCCGAGACCTTCCATCCCGACGATGAGGAACATGCCGCAGACCAGCCACGCCAAGCGCCATCGAAAACTGCTATTGAGAAGCGACCACACCTTGCGGGCGTCGTTGAGGAGGCTGCCTTCTTTCATAAAAAATTTTGATCTCATCTATATAAGTCTTTACTCGATCCCACGCATGATTGGAGCCAGTCGCGGACCAATCATGCTGGGACTTCAGAGACGGCTTTTTGATCGACGAGCATTTCGGAGTCGTGGGCCGCATCAAGATCTACGAGGGAATCGAGGTTGCGGTCCGCACCTTTGTGCTTTCCCGGAAACTTACGACAATCAACGCCCACACCAGGGACAAATCATGGGCGAGCGCACTCCCGCGAAGTCTTTCGTCGACAGTCTCCCGGCAAAACCCAACGGAAAAGCGGATATCCGCCGGCTTCTGATCGTCGGGGCGATGTCGCGCCTCAATTGGCTGGGAAGGCGAACGATCCCGAACGGCTCTTGGTTGGCACGGATGCTGGCGCGCAAACCGAGGATGCTCGTGGCGATCGCCTTGGCCAACAAGATGGCGCGGGCCATCTGGGCCATGTTGACAAAGAACGAGGACTACCGGAATCCGGCGCGGGCCGTAATGGCCTGACGCTGGAGAACGGGGAGGTGTGAGAAGGCAACGATTGGAATGGGCAACAGGATCGAACAGATCGGGATCGGGAAAACCAGTTAAGAGTCCAGAGCAAACGAGCTCGAAAATCAGATTTGGACCCGATCCGCGGATCACCATACCGGCCAGCGGCTTCTGGAAATGCCGTATTCAAAGGCCTCACAGAAGACCGCATTCGATCACTCGCCCCGAAAATCAGAAACTTCTTGCATCAACGGCGGCAACCACAGAAGGCCCACAAGGCCGGCAAAACGGCTTTCAAGGACCGTGTCGCCCGCGATCTTGCGGCAGATGTCGCGCAACACGCACCCGACCATGGTTCGGAGTTTCTTCAGCATCCGACGCATGCGCTTGAACTGTCTGGCGTGAGCGTAACGGCCGGCCATCAGCGCGGCATGCTTGGCCACGCGCGTGTAACTACGGTGCAGAACGACGCCGTTGCGTTTGGCTTGGCGCACCATGATCTGAAGGGCTTTCAGATACAGACGGCTGTCGGTGGGATGCGCAATGGCCTTGGGCTGCACCGTCGTGTCGACGCTGATGCGCTCCAGAGAACCGCGTTTCGCCGCGCCGGTTTCGATCGCCACCCCGACCGTCGCCGCCAGAACCCGCTCCATGCCTTCCGGACCGACGCGCTTGCGCCAACGGGTCATCGTGCTCGGATCGATGGGAAGGTGGAGCTGAAAGAACTCAAACCCCCAGAAATACTGCCAATAGGGGTTCTCGACCCAGCGTTCGACGACCTCCTCGTCGGACAGATCGTGGATGTACTTCAGATAGTGCAAACCGACCATCAGGCGGGTCGGCTTGGCCGGACGGCCCAGCGGCTTGTAGTGCTTGCCGAACGCATCGTCGAACGCGGACCACGGAACGATCCGCGACAAACGAACCAGGGAATGCGTCATATCGATGATCGAGTCCAGCCGTTCGCGAAAGAGATCAGCGTCATGGTGGGCGCGCTTGGACGGTTTCATGACAATCTACCGGAAATCAGCCTGTTCAGGATGCGTTTTCGGTATTTTCCTATACTTGAACCGTCAAGGGAATCCTTGATCTTCAATAGGTTGCGAGTTTTTCAGGGCGGGCGAAGTAGTGATAGTTGGCTTTGGTTTTCAAACCAACCGATCGGCGAGCACATCTTCCCGAATACGGTCAAGTACATATAGCGGTGAACTGCGGTTTTCCGTCA
This sequence comes from Rhodospirillales bacterium, assembly GCA_963675465.2. GTDB lineage: Bacteria > Pseudomonadota > Alphaproteobacteria > Rhodospirillales > Shumkoniaceae > JAHDSF01. The sequence continues at coordinate 263,828 of CAXXVY010000012.1, read as the reverse complement.
GCGCTTTTCGGCAGGCATGCCAAATTCGGGATCGCTCGCTGGGGTTGAACGCCTGAACTAAGGCCGCCGAAATTTGACTTTCGTCGTCAACGACGATGGCCAACGCCTCCAGCGGTAGCATCATCGTATGATTGGTCTTAAGATACCACTTTCTCATGCTTTCGTATGGCTGGAGGTACAGGACCGGTGCGAGCGGTACTGGAGAAAGCTTGGACATGTGGCTTGAAACCACGCCGCAGGTCGAATACCAGGTCGCTACGAGATCAACGGTGGCAAGAGATTGTTCAACGTCCGAAAATGTATCCTCAATCGCACCGCCCAAGGCCTCAATAGTTGCAGCCCTTTGTACCGGAGTCTCCTTGGGATGGGGACGAAACAATATATGGGCGTCGGGCTTTATATCTCGTATCGCTTTACCTAGGGCCGTTACCATCCGCGAATAGGCTGTACAATCCGTGTGCCCCTGTCCATAAAATCCGATAAGGGGAGTGCTTGGATCAACACCCAATTCTTCGCGGCCCGTCCGCCTCAAGTTTAGCGGATCCAAATCCCTTAGCCTTTCGGATAAACAAATATTTCCTACCGGGAACACTCGCGCACTCGGTTCCTGCATAAGAGTCAGCTTCGCGGCAGTGTCATCCAAAACGAAAAATGTTCTCGGCAGATGCCCGAAACCGGGATTCAGGTCACCCCAGAAGTCTTGGAACGCATAAACATGTTTCGTACAAGCCCTTGCAACGATAGCCTCATCAAGACCGCGGTCCGGTCCTGACAGCCCTACCAAGACAGCATTGGGCCGGATTTTGTGCAACACCTCGTCCGCATACGCAAGCCAATCGATTTCTGGCGAATCCATGACGTGCGTCGAAGATATGCCCCGTTGGTCGAACACAGTTCTTGCTGCACCTACGGTCACGACGTGGATATTGAAATCCGGTAAGGATCGTCCTTTCTCCGCGATGATACACAAATGCGCGGCGGCTCCGGTATCCCGTGCGGATATCAGTAGTCGGATCGAAGCCGCCGGATTTGACGTGACCTTATTCATTATTTCTGATCGGCCGATATCGAAAAGCGAAAAGATCGGAGGGGACTGTTTCTGCGGCTGGGCTGCGATGGAGGTAACGCTCCGGTTCGGTGCGATTACGCGTCATTTCCGCGGCGGAGTTTCTCCAAGTTATAGACCGCTTCTGTACGGGTGGATACATCCTTCCACCAACGAATGCCGTCAGTGGTGTCCGTTTGATCCGGCGTTGACACCTTGTCGTGGCCGTACTCCGCCGAATACCATCGCGCAACACCGTCCAGCGCATCGTTACGCGACAGTCCCCGATCCCGGGCTGCGACGTATTTGGAAAGGATCGCGCTGCAACGATGCCTCCCCTTGCCGTCGCGGAAAGGATCAAGAGCATCGGCCCAAAAGCCGATATCGCCGATTCGGGATTCGCGGTTTGCGGCGAACTCTTCAATGGCGGTTTTCAATGCGGCGGGAGTGTTGAAAACCACGCGATGGTCGGTATCGTGCGTTGCGATCGGACTGATGAATAGATTCGTCAGATCGAGATGCACGCACGGTGTTCCCCAAAGGCCGGAAATGAATCCGGCGCTGTTCAGGGAAGCGCACACGGCGAGATCTGCGCAACGCGCGGCGACAGACGGACGCGTCAAAGAGGAAAGAACGATCAAACGCCCCTCGGCCTCCAGAGCTCTATACTCTTCGACGTTCTTGAAGTTATTCGTGCGCTTCTTGCCTTTTACTAGGGCGCACCAGTTCGGGTGGTCCTTCAGGAGATCCAGTACTGTATCGTAAAATACGTCGACTTCGCGTTCCGCGATGTGCACGTTCGGTCCGAAACTCGTGTCGAACGCCACCAACGTGAGTTCCCGCTGAGGTGGGAGTTTGCTCTTAATCGTCCGTATCTCGTGTTCATCATCAATACCGTTGCCATCGGCCAGGGAGACACCGGTCTTGAATACATGGCTGTGTTGAAAACCATGGGCCCTATAAAAACCAAGGTGATAATCTCCCCACGCGAAGATGGCATCGGCAGTGCCCATATGATGTTTGGCCGTCATGAAGTGGTGGACGGACCAGAAAGTCCAGAAATGAGCCCCGCCCTCCTTTTGAAGCGCAAATATCATAGCGATCGTTGATGGTTCGAAGATCCAAGACTGACGGAGCGCCAGAACGTTATAGTGCCTGAAAAGCCGACGATAACCTTCCATGAGCACGAGATGCTGTGAAAACGACGCCCAGTGCCAAAATCGGAAACGTCTATGAAGACCGGGAAATGCGCGCCAAGTCGAAAAGAGAATGCGGATCGTATCCCACAGCGGATGGTCAAAGTAGTCAGTGACCTCTAGGGCATCAAGCCAACCGAAACCATGCTTTTTGAGCTCGGCGCGCGTTTGCTCGTCGCACGGGGAATCAGGTCGGTTGAAGCAGAAAACAATCCGTTCGGATGTGACGTCAGCGTCTGCCAGCCAATCCATGTGGCCTGCTGTGGGATAACGTTCGAACCCGCGGACGATGTTTTGCTGGAAAACGACACCGTTGCGGATCGCTTCCGCCGAGACCTCGTGTGCGGGGCGCTGGTTCGGGGAGAGCAGGCTCGTTCGAAACCGGCGGAACCAGTATCGGGGATGGTATGGCAGGACTTGCAACGCCGAAATTACCATCCGGAGGTTGGGCCACACGCAGGTACGCAGAACGGTCGGCGTTTCGTATACGAGGAATTGCCGCACAAGTCCGGGCAGTGCCGGCGGGGTAATGTAAACGAATGCCGCCTTGGCTTTATCGAATCCGGGCCGTTTGGTCCGGTATTGGTTGGCCGCGTATGTAGCGTATACAACCGTATCATAAGACACGGACATCAGGTGTGCGCGCAAAATGCGATCCCACGTGGAAATGTCTGCCCGATATTTCGGTGGAAGCCACCGGTTGTCTACCGTCCATTCCGCGGACGCCCACTCCGCTATTTTCGCCAAGCGATGTTCGAATTCGACGACCAGGGCTCTGCCGTGTTCGTCGATGTCGGCGAGTTGCGGGGTAACGATACGTATGACCGGAACGGTTATGCCCAGGGTACGGAACCACGCAAGCAAACGGTCGGCGCCCAGAGTGCAGGAATTTGCCAAAACGGTTGTATTACTCCCGCCATGGCGAATCAGGCACCAAATCAACGCCGAGACGGAAAATTTTTCAAACCAAACATGAATCATAATAAAAGGAAACTCTCGATTACCTAGAACCCGATTCAAAAGTCTACGCGACATAGCAATACGTTGCGAGGCGTCGGCTCATGGTTCTGATGCTTGCGATGTTGATCCAAGCGGTGGAACTTTCGATGGATTTCTCCCAATCCTTGGCTAGGCGGCGGCATTGACCGAGCCATGCGAATGTACGTTCCACGACCCATCGTCGGGGCAAGACCTCGAAGCCTTTGGCCGTATCAGAACACTTGATGATCTCGACCGTCCATTTGCCCTTGATGGCGGCACGGAGTTTTTCCCCCGCGTAGCCGCCGTCGGCGACGATGTGGCGCAGCCAGGGGAAGCGATAACGAATGGTTTGGACGAGGTCGGGGGCGCCGTCGCGATCCTGGATATCGGCGGCATGGACCAGGGCGAACAGCATCAACCCGAGCGTGTCCGTCACAATATGGCGTTTGCGTCCCTTGATCTTCTTTCCCGCGTCGTAGCCCGTGATCCCGCCGCTTTCCGTCGTTTTTACGCTTTGGCTGTCGATGACGCCGGCCGTCGGCGAAGCTTCGCGCCCCTCCAATTCCCGGGCGGCCATCACCAGGACATGGTTGATCGCCTCCCAGAGCCCGGCATTGCGCCAGGAATAAAAATAGCCGCGCACCGTCGAGACCGGCGGAAAATCCTTGGGCAGCATGCTCCATTGAATGCCGCCTCCGGCAATGTACAGGATCCCGTTCATCACCGCGCGCATGTCCGTCGTACGGGGACGGCCACCCCGCTTGGCCGGAGGGATCAGTGGAGCCACCACCGCCCATTCCTCGTCGGCCAAATCGCTTGGATAGCGCGAGCCATCACGGCTATGCTGCTTGCGAGTGATATCATCCCAGGGCATCCGATCCTCCATCTTCTCAGCAAAGACGGTTGAATCACATCCCTTTGATATCACTCAACTACTTCCAAATCCGGCTCTGAGGTCATATCAACGAAGTTCTTTGTCCAAGGTCGGATAGCCACGATGTGAATGAAGCCGAGGTTTGTCGTATCAGGTCACCGACCGACGCCCGATCTTCCGGACGACACGGCGGAAAACAATATCGTATTGACTGCAATAAAAGTGCTCCCATCCATAGTTAACTGATAATTGTGTAAGACTAAGGTCTTATAGATCGCCAATTCACGAAAACATCTGAAGGGTTGTTTTCTCTGATATTTCGTGAAGTACGATGAATTTATTCCACTCGGATCGTGGAACGGATATTCCCTTCTCCTGCAATAGAACCAATTCGCACAGAGCTCTTGCCGCCAAAACCTTTCGTGCGCCGATGAAGTCTTCGGCACCCCGCCAATGGGCAGGTCCGCCTGTGTCGCGGTAGGCCTCGAGCAGGGTCCGGCCCCAATCGGCGTCCGGGCGGTATTCGGGAGCGGACAGGACAAAACGTTCAAGAGCTTTCGCGACGTCGACGATCGCGGGCTGAAAGCTGTGACAGGCATCCTCAAAATCCAAAACGATCGGCGTATCCGAAGCGTCGAACAGGAGGTTCGTAAAATGAAAATCATTGTGGACGGGCTGCCCCCCCTCGAATGCAATTGCTGTCTCGTCCAGAATGGACCGGACGGCATCTGCATCGATCGCATTAAGATTTCCGTTGCTCAAGAAACGGTGCCTTGCGCTTTCCAGGGTACGAAGACGTACCGCCCAGGCGTTCTGAACACGGTTTGCCCAGGGAAGTTCTGCCAAAGTGATGTGTAGCCGTGCTAAAACATTGCCGAGTGCGCGCATGTCATTTAAATCGGCACGCGCGAATCGTCCTTCTATCCATGGATAGGCGAAAACGAACAGACCCGGTTCGTTCCAGAATCGCGGAAAACCCGGCAACGCGGTCACAACCGGCAGGTTCCGATCGGCTAGCCAACGAGTCAAACGCTCCGCCTCCACAAGCGTGTCACGCCGTCGGGACGACACAACCTTGAGGAAAACCGTTGATCCAACTCGATAGAAACCTTCGACACCGTCCGAACCGGTTTGCATGCGCGCAACCGGGCCACCGAAACCGGTGACGCGCCTCAGTTGATCCGCCCATTCACGCGTTTCCGGCGTGAAGCAAGGCGTTTCCGGGCGCAACTCCGCGAAGGCTGGACGATCAGGAAGAAACGGGTCTGACATCGGACCAACGAATTGGAGTGCCGGAGGGGAGTGCGGTGACCACTTCCCAGTCATCGACGGTATCCCAATGAAACGCCGGGATACCCTTCATGGGCCAAGCGAACCCGACCGTATCGAAATTCACGCGGTCCCCAGGGCAAAGAGTTCGTTTCGCGACCAATCCGGAACGTTGGGAAGTCCCAATATTTCCGCGAATGGTTTGGGACAATGGGCGTACAGGCTCACCCAGTGCGATCCACGTATCATGCACCGTCTTCAAAACATGCGGAAGATCGTCGAGTGCCATCGCGTGAGCGACGTCTTGATCCAGTGCACCGACGTCGGCGACAACCCCTTTTTCAACCAGAGAGGTACCGAGTGCCACCGCGAGATAAAGCATGAGCTCGCCTTGAAAGTGGTCGGACAGACCAACCGGCGCCTGGAAGGCGTGGGCATAGGTATCGAGCAGAAGCAGGTTGTGATTTTCCGGCGGTGCAGGATGACCGTCCGGGCTGTGCTCAACGATCAGGTCCTTGCACCCGGCCTTTCGTGCCGTGTTTACGGCTCGAGCGACCTCGTCCATTTCGGCACGACCGGTATCGAGCAACAGGGGTAGCCCCAGCTTTGCAGCGTGGCGGATCAAAGGAATATGGGTGAGGTTGGCTGATGCGATCTTGATTGCTGCGGCGCCCACCGCCGCGGCAAAATCGGCGCCGACAAAATCGTAAACCGAAAGTACAAAAGGCAGTCCGTGCTCCCGGGCAATATTGAAAAGTTCCCTGTATCGGTCCAAAGGGACGACTTTTCTCTCCACCAGTTCGCGATATCGCTCGCGTCGCAAGGTGCCGTCCTTGGCGACGTAGGGTTCCATGGTATCGTCGTCCAGGCAGACATTCGCGTCGTGCAGTACCTCGCCTTTCAAAATCAGAGGCGTCTGCGGACATGCCTCCCGGGCGGTTAGAATGCGACGCGTCATCCGGCGTGCTTCTTCAATATCCTGCCCGAAAAACGTGCCGATTTCCGCCAAGAAAACGGGAGGATGCTTTGGTCCGACCGGTATGGTCCCAAGATGAACAGTGTTGCTCACTATCGGGTCTCTCTATTCCTGGTTGGATGTGCCGCAATCGCGGTCCGGGCAGGCACGTCCGTGGGTGAATTCGTTGCAATCGAAGCGGGGTAAGGCCTGTGGCCTGTTGCGGATGTCGGCATTGGTAATCGACCTCGGTTCGACGTTGAAGGCGCACAGGCATCCGACTTGGCTTAACACGTCCTCGGTTTCATGGGTGAACGAATAGAAGCCTCCGTACGGGTAGCAAAAGACGCGTGGGCAGAGCGGACCGAGCAGATGTTCCAACACTGAGAACGAGCCCGCTATTTCACGTTGTTGGTCCGACCGACTCAGGGTGCTCATGACCGGATGTCCGATCGAATGACTGCCGATCAACATGCCGCCATTCGCCATTTCCCAAATTTGTTCCGAATTGATGTATAGGCTGTTGACCAAGTCCGGTGCATCAAACCATGCCATCAAGGCGTCCAGGATTGGGCGGCGGTGAATATCCGTTATGTAGTAATTCAGCGTTCGCTTGAACTGGGTTACGGCGGCATCGTTGTCCTGCCGTTTATAGGTCTGAGTGCGGAACTCGTCGACGTGCGCATGAACGAGATGAACCGATTTCACCAGAGACCCTAGGGCAGCCAAGGGCTCCGCCCCGCCGTGCCGTCCGAGTAACCAGTGAACGCGATGGACGTCGAGCGCCCGGTTATCGGTCAAGGGTTGCGTCGGGACAAAAAACAGACCCGCGGCGTTTCGCTTGGTCAATTCCGGAAAGACGTGGGTGTAGTGGTCGAGAAGACCGTCATCGAATGTCAGAAGAGTTCCGTCGTCTGGAACGGGCTCTCCGTTGAGAATGGCGATGAACTCGTCGATCCCGATAAGACGGTCGGTCGCAGCGAAGTAGTCGAGTTGAAGGCGGAAATCGTCCAACGCCAAGTGCTTTAAATACGGCGCCTCGAAATCCGGGGGCCGTACGTAATGGTACATGACGGCTTTCACAGATTGATACGCCCCAAATAAGGATTGCACACGATGGGGGCGTGCGCCTCTCTGTTTTCGCGATCTTCAAGATAACGCTCAATAAGTCCGTCGTTGAACGCGGCGTAAAGCCGCACAACCGACTCCGGTGAAAAGTCCCGTTGAAGGTAAACTTTGACCTCCGAAGGGGGGGTGATCTGGGGAAGTGCCGCCATATTTTCGAACTTTTGTATGATCCTGATGTAGACGCCGGTCATATCGGCGATCAGGCGGTTGCCGATCCGGTGGGGATCGTCGTCGGGAAATATCCTGGCGCGCATTTGGTGTATGACGTTACCGGTGTCGATACCGGCATCGATGTGCATGAATGTCGCGCCGACGAATTCAGGTTCTCCGTTTACCAACGGCCAGAAATTGGTTCCAGATCCCCGGTAATATGGCGACAACCCAAGGTGAACATTCACGAATCGTCCAGAAAACTCTTCAAGAAGCGCACTTTTAATCAATGAGCATCCATAGGCGATAAGTAAGTCCGGGGCCATTTTTCGGATCGCGTCCACATGACAATCCTGGTTTATGTCCCCTTTGGGAATATCGATCGGAATCGATCGGTCCGGTGTCAATCGAACAAATGCGCCAAAAAAATCCTCTTCTGCCTGGGCACGGGCAGTAATGTGACGCAGTTGCAGGTCGGCGCCGGCGGATTTCTGATCGACCACTGTTTCCAAGCTCTTTTCAAGTCCCTCGCGATAAGTCGCACACACCTCCAGGCCATCGGCGAGGCCAAAGGCTTTGCGCAAGAAGTCGTGGCGCAGTTCAGATCCAGTGAGGATGACGATTCGTTTCATAAAAAAACCGCTACAGGCGAACGAAGGATTCGAGTATACGGAGTCCGGCGGGGCCGCTTTTTTCCGGATGGAACTGACAGCCCGTCATCGCGCCGCGGCGAACCGCGGCAGTCACCGTCAGGCCGTCATAAATGCAATGGGCCAGCTTCACGTCAGGATCGGCGGGAACCGCCGCGAACGAATGAACAAAATATACCGATTGCCTTTGATCGATCCGATCGAAAATCGTACCGTCCCAAGACTGGTCCGCGATAAGCTCATTCCAGCCGATATGCGGGACTTTGTGAGGGACGCCGTCGGCTCCCTTCAACGGGATGGTCGCTACTTCACCCGCCATAAAACCTAAGCCCTCATGGTTGCCGAACTCCCGCCCGACTTCGAACATGAGCTGCATGCCCACGCAGATTCCGAGGAATGGCCGATCAAGGGTGACATATTCGCGCAGGACATCGACTAGACCGCCCTTTTTCAATTCATCCATTCCGTTACCGAACGCGCCGACACCCGGTAAAACCAAGCGATCCGCGACGGCGATCCGCTTTGGATCACCCGTGATTTCAGGTGAAGCCTCGATCGCCTCAAAAGCGCGCCGGACACTCAACAGGTTGCCAATGCCGTAGTCGACGATCGTCACCTTCGGAGTGGAAGGATTTTTCATGGGCATCTCACATTCAGGCCGGCCGTCAAAACTGTGTCGCGGATCTGCCCCAAAGGCATTCGGTTATACACAAGGATGTCCGACATAGCGGCGGCATCGGCTTTGCCTTTTTGAACAACATCGATCAAGTGTTGGGGCGCACCCATGCCGCCCGACGCGATGACGGGAAGCGAAACAGCTTCGGATACAGCCCGAGTGAGTTCGACATCAAATCCTTTGCGCGTTCCCTCCTGGTCGATGGAGGTAATCAGGATTTCACCGGCACCCATTTCCGAAGCCTGTCGGGCCCAATCGATCGCATCCCTGCCCGAATGTTCGCGGCCGCAGTCAGTATACGCTTCCCACCGTCCGGGACTGACCCGTATTGCCTCTATCGACAGGACAACGCATTGGGCCCCGTATCGGGTGCTGAGTTCGCGGATCAGTTCCGGTCGAGCCAATGCGGCGGTGTTGAGCGCCACCTTGTCGGCACCGACACGCAACAATTTCTCAGCGTCTTCTACTGATCGGACTCCACCGCCGACTGTCAGAGGGACAAATATGTCGCGCGTTGTGGAATAGACAATATCGAGCAGATTGTTGCGCCCATAGAGGCTGGCAACAACATCCATGTAAATCAATTCATCGATACCGGCTTCGTAATAGCGTCGAGCGATTTCATGAGGATCGCCCATTTTCCGCAGGCCTTCCAAATGAATGCCCTTAATAACTTTCGGCCCCTTGATGTCGAGCCGTCCGATCAGGCGAACACTAGCCACGTCGGTTCTCCATGATGATTTCCGCGACCCGCAAATCGAAGGCAGAATCGATGTCAATGCTCTCTTCGGTGCTCATTACGAACGGTAACGCGGGAGGGAGATAAAAGCGTTGCGATGTTAGGAAATCATCTGTTCCCACAACATAGATTGCACCATTTTGGCGATACGCTTTTGGAAGTTTTTGCCTGGGCGTTTCCAGTGCGGCTTCGTTGATTAAGGGGACGAGTGAACCGTCTTCCGAGACGATCAAGTCCTTGTATGGATGATGTTCGGATTCACATACGCTCAAGGAACTCGCAACATCGCCTTTTTCACGCGCAACAAAAAGGGCTTCGAGACAGGCTTGGACGTGTGTGGCCGTGCGCAACGGAGATGTCGGCTGCAGCAACACAACGAAGTCCGGCCTTTCCCCACGTTTGTCGAGAGTGGTCAACAAATCGGAAACGACTTCGTTGGTCCGGACAAAATCTCCGGCAAGGGTAGCCGGACGTGGCATGACGTCGGCGCCAAAGGCTTGCGCCACCGAGGCGATCTCATCGTCTTCGGTGCTGACCAGACACCGGTCGATCAAAGCGCAATCCCGCGCAGCATCAATGCTGTGAGCGATGAGCGGGCGCCCGGCCAACGGTAGAATGTTCTTTCGGTGCAATCCCTTAGACCCGCCGCGTGCGGGGATAATGGCGACGACGCTCGACATGATTACACCGCGTATCGGCCTGCATCGAAATATTCAAGGTTCGCACTTATCCATCGAACGGTTCTTTCCAAACCTTCCTGGAAAGACACCTGAGGGCGCCAGTCCGTAAGGACTTTTATTCGTTCATTTCCGGCGATAAGACGGCTGACTTCGCTATTTTCCGGTCGGGTTCGGTCTTCCACGCTTAGGATCGGCACGACGTGTTGGCATATTTCCATCAGCAATTGCGCGGTTTGTCCTATTGACCATTCCGATCCTGTTCCGATGTTGACGATTTGGCCTTCCGCATTCTTGCACCGTGCCAGTTCAAGGAAGCCTGCCGCCGTATCGGTCACAAAATTGAAGTCTCGGGTCGGCGTAAGTGCCCCCAATCGAAGCTCCGTCACGCCGGCCAACAATTGCGAAGCAATGGTCGGAATGACCGCGCGCGCGGTTTGCCGAGGGCCGAATGTGTTGAAAGGACGCGCCGTGACGACCGGTAATCCGAATGAGAGGTGAAAACTTTCGGCGAGTTTGTCGGCCGCAATTTTAGTTGCGGAATAAGGGGATTGACCGACCAGTGGATGGGTTTCAGCGATAGGAACCGTCTGCGCGGAACCGTACGTTTCGGATGTAGACGTGTGAATCAGCCGTATCAGGGAGTCAGATCGTCGACAGGCTTCCAAGACGTTCAAAGTGCCGACAACGTTGGTGTCGACATACGACCGCGGTGCGACGTAGCTGTATGGAATTCCGATCAGACTGGCGAGATGGAAGACGTAGGAATAACCGCTTACGCCTTCGCTTACGCGTTCGGCGTCGCGAACGTCGCCAGGGAAAATTTCGATTTCAGAACGAACGTCGTCGGACAGGTCGGACAACCAGCCGATGCTATTCCACGAGTTGTAGTAGATCATCGCGCGAACCTGGGCTCCCGCCGAAACCAACGCCTCGACAAGGTGGCTTCCGATGAAACCATCCGCCCCCGTGACGAATACCTTTTCAGACCTGAACTCTCCCGACATCGCCCCCCCCCGGCATTAGTGGAACCAACCGTCACGGACTTCCCCGCGTAACGTCATTCCTTTGCGCAACAAGCGAACCGGATCAAGGTTGACCTCCGCCAGAACGTGTGCCGTTTTCGGGCCGGCGTCCCCAACACCGTAAGGGTTTGTGCACGAGCGACAGGCTTCACGGAAAGCGTCATTTTCGAGGCACTTTCGGATCGCAGTTGCGATATCATGGGCCTCATAGTCGGCGTCGATTACGTTATCCGCCCGCAAACGTCCTTTCTGGCGGGTCCCGATGTTGACGGTCGGGCACCCGAAAGCCGGTGTTTCTTTTATTCCGGAAGATGAATTCCCCACACAAACAACCCCCAAAGATGGATCTTTGGCGAGAGCCAGAACGCCATGGTACAGCCATCGGCCGAGCGATCGGTGAACCTGAATGTTTGGAAGCGATTCGGCGGCCAGGGTCTCGAGTTCGGCGATAATATGACGCCCGCCCGCATCATTGTTGGGGTAGGTGGCAATGACCTGAATGCCGTCAGCGGCCAATTGCCGCAAAGCGTCGAGTGAAGGACGTGTTTGTTCCGTTGCGCGGTCGAATTCCGTTGTAACCGAATGCTGGGTGAACAATACTACTGGCCTTGTCAAATCGATATCGAGCCGGCGTTCTATGTCCCCCGGTTTTGCGTAGCGCCCCTCGGTGATCATATCGATCGCAGGAAAACCAACGGTGTGTACACGCCACGGTTCTTCCCCCATCGCCAGAATCCGGTTGGTCGCCTGTTCGTTGGTCGTAAAATGTATGTGCGCGAGTTTGGTCATCGCATGACGAACGGAATCATCAAGTGCGCCGCCTTCAGTGATGTCTCCGCCTTCGATGTGGGCAACCGGTATGTTCATTTGGGAACCGGCGATAACGGCTGCGAAGCCTTCAAAGCGATCTGCATAGACGACGAGGATGTCCGGAGCGAGGCGCTCGAGAGCCTCCACCATACCAGCGATTCCCGAAGAGATGGCCAACGCGGTTCCGGAACTTTGATCGGTGCCCAATGTAATTTCAACTTCGGCATGAATTTCGAAGCCGTCGTTTCGGATTTCCGATATGGTCTCGCCGAAGTTGTCGTCCAAATGGGCGCCGGACACGATAAGGCGGCACTCCAGATCGGGGTGGGCTTGGACGGCACGTAAAATCGGGTACTGAAGTCCATATTCGGCCCGATTGCCGGTAAAAATGGCGATTGTGCGTTTCGGGGGGGTCATTGGATGTGTTCCATCAAAATGCGAATTCCCTGATCGAGTGCGATTGCCGGTTCCCATCGCAGTTCCCGGCGCGTTTGCGCGATATCGAGTGTCAAAAAGGATCGACGGATCGAAGGCGCATCGGCGACGATTGCACGGTGATCTTCGCCCGCAACCGTTAAAACGAGTCGGGCCAATTCCAAAATGGAAATACCGGAGCCGCTTCCGACGTTATATATGCCACAGGCTTGCCTATCGGCGGCCAGCACGAATGCTTTCGCGGCATCATCGACATGGATGAAATCCCTGACGGGTGCCAAGTCGCGCAGGTGAAGGTCTCCGGGCCGACCGATTTGGCGGATTATGGTTGAAAGTACGTTCTCCAAAGCCATTCCCGGACCGTAAAGGTTCGCCGGTCGGAGTACGGTTCCCCCAATCGACTTTACCAAATCCTCGCACGAAAGTTTAATGATGGAATAGGGCGAGTACGCTTCCACTCTCTCCTCGGCACGTCGGGGAAGTGGGTTTTGGTCGCCATACACCAGTGCGGAAGAGGCATAAATCACGTGCCCCCAGTCTTTAGCCAACAACACCCGGCAGCACCTGATTGTCGCCTCGGCTTCGCCATCACCGATGTCCGAGGGCACGCGCGGTTCGGCCAAATGTATCAGCGTGGAGCCGGGAAGCGGAGTGTAATCCGCATAATCATCCACAAGCGTGCATCCGGTAGTTGGATGACGCACTAAACCGGTCGCGCGCGGCAAGATTTTTCGAATCGCTGAACCGAGAAACCCCCCAGCTCCCGTCACGACGATAGGGGGCTCAGTCACGTTCATTTACGTTATTGAAAATCATCGATGTCATCCGGAGAAACATAGCCATCAGCGGGAAGGTCCATTACCGCGCGCTTTCCGATCACCTCATTGAGGCGATCGGCTCGGATCGGGCCGAGGCCTGGGCGTTTAACCCAGACATTCTCCGGCGTGAATTGTTCCTTCGCGGCCACTGCACGAGTGGTGACCACACTCGCATACGCGAAATCTATGACCGGTTGCTCTTGCGACAAAATCGTCTTCGCTCCGCCCCTGGCCGCCCAGATGGCCCGGGATCCGTTAATCAGATTCTTGAGTTCATCGGGTTCGACGGAAATTCCCGTATCTGGTCCAGGCCAGGAACGTGAAATGGTGAAGTGTTTCTCCAGTATGCAGGCGCCGAGAGCCACCGCACCGAGGCACGTCCAAATGCCCATCGAGTGGTCGGACAAACCGACGGGTAATCCCGGAAACGCCTGCGCCAAATCTTCCAGGGCTCCCAGGCGGACGTTTTCATACGGGGTCGGATACATGCTTGTACAATGCATGATCGCCAGCGGTGTACCGTGGCGAAGAATGCAGTCGACCGACCGACGAATCGAACCGAGATCGTTCATCCCGGTCGACAGAATCATCGGTTTGCCTTTGGCCGCAATGTGGTCGAGCAGCGGCAGATTGTTGCATTCACCCGATCCGATCTTGAATGCGGGAACATCCATGGCATCGAGCCGATCGGCGGCTTCTCTCGAAAACGGGGTCGAAAGATAAAGGATTCCCTTACGCGTGCAATAATTCTGCACCCGGCGTTCCTCATCTTCGGTCAGTTCACATCGCTTGATAATGTCCCACAACTTTTCGGACGAGATCTCGCCCGGTGTCATATCGGTCGGGATCATCTCCTTTTCGGTGATGTGACACTGGAACTTCACGACTTCCGCACCAACGTCGACCGCCGCGTCGACAAGGGCGATCGCCTTGTCAAAATCCCCCTCGTGATTAATGCCGACTTCGGCAAGAACGTAAGGCGCATGATCGGCGCCAATTCGCCGCCCGGCGATTTCAAATGCGGCCATCCCGATGCCTCCCTATTCGACCCTATGGCGCAATACCCACTCATTATCCTTTTTTGTCCACAGATGTGGAGAGCGGGCCTTGTCGATGGTTTCCCAAAAAGTGTCTTCACCGATGTCCAGGTATTCGAGCAGTTCCGGCATCCAGCTTTTCGGCATCTCGCCGTCGTAGCGATGCACCAGGGCGACGCCTTCTTCCCTGCTTATCTTGTCGTTGCGGATTTCCTGTGCGGCATCGTGAGTTGCATGCCCGATTCCAAATTTCACGAAGGTTGTAAACCAATGGAGATAGTCGACCACGTCGTCGATTGAACTGTATTTCGAATAGGTTCCTTCGGTTCGGACCGTGTTTGCCTGGAAACCGGCATTTTCCGCCGCGTAATAATAACATTCCTGCGGGTCCCAACGCAGGTAATAACCCAAGTAATAAACCTCCGTTCCGACGTCGCGTAGCGACTCGGTCGCCATCGGAAGATAGAGGTTAAGATCTTTCGGCGAGACACCGTGATTGTTGATGAGTTCGCGTGCCGAAAGGCCGGAAAGATAGAGTTGATCGATATCGGGTTCGACCGAGAAAAACTCGGTCTGCATGGTCGGGCGATCATTTTCGTCGATGTTGTTCCCATATTCGGCCTGGTTCTCGCCATAGAATACGAGGGGAATGCGATATTGTGCGGACGTCCGAGGGCCAACCAGCTTCTGCCCGATGATGAAAGGTTGGAAAGGGTGGCAAAGATTGAGAAAGGCCAGCCGCGCCAGCTTTCGATGCAATTGACTATTCGGCGTAATCAGCAGGTTGTCGAAACCCGATCCGATCCAGGATTGGAAATTCATCCAACCCACTTCGGTAAATTTGTGGGGAGCCCACGTTACCGTCAGAGGGTTCATGTTGTATTTGTACTTCAGGACATGGGACGCGAAGGTACTGTCCTTCCCGCCGCTGCCGGGAACAATACAATCATAAGATCCGTTGCGGGTGCGATAGGTATCGCACAGGCGAATAAGCTCGGCTTCACGGCGTTCCCAATCGATTTCACGTTCCTTACGTTCCGCGAACCGGCAGGCACTGCAGATGCCTTCTTCATCAAACTCAATCGTCGGTTTTCTTTCCTGGGTGCCCGAGGACTTGAACTCAACTACGGACCCCGGCCTTTGATTGGAAATGACACAGCGCTTGCAAAACTGCACCGTCTCGGGAAGACCGTAATAAGCGACGGTTTTATTGTCGGACATGAGCTTCCATACCCTTATGCTGGCAACTCAAGGGGAAACAGTTTCGATGCTTCGTTGGCGGGATCGAGTTTACGGAGTTTCGCCGAATACTCGGGAAAACTCATCCCGAGCCCGACTCAAATCCTCCATGCGCCCGACGTCGACCCAGTATTCGCGGAGAGGAAATGCCGCGACCTTGCCGCCAGTTTCCAGGATCCGTCTCACCAAATCCGGCATGTCAAACCGTTCTCCCGGCTCGAAGAGATCCAACGCGGAGGGGCGAAGAGCGTATATACCCGACGCAATGAAATAGTCGTACAAAGGTTTTTCCCTTAGGGCCACAACGCGTTCGTCGTCGATTTCGAGAACGCCAAACGGCACGGCGACCTGGTAGGTTTGTGCGCATATCGTCAAGGTGGCTTCTGAATCCTGATGGAAATTAAGCAATTCAGAATAATCAAGAGTCGTCAGGACATCGCCATTGAGAACCAGGAACGACCGGTCAGGTTTTTGCGGCATGAGATGGAGTGATCCCGCCGTCCCGAGTGCGCGGTCCTCTTCCAGGTAGGTGACATCAACACCGAAATTCGCGCCATTCCCGAAATGCTGCTTGATGACACCGCTGCAATGATTGACCGAAAAGTACAGCGACGTGAATCCTTGAGACGCCAACCGGTACACGATGGTTTCGAGGATCGGTCTGCCGCCGACCGGAAGCATGGGCTTTGGGACGGTTTCGGTAAGGGGGCGAAGCCGACGTCCTTCGCCACCGGCCATCACCACGACAGGATTGGTCCGGCGTGTTGCAGAAGAAAAGAACGGCAGGACTTCCAACCGAATGACGCGGTTTTGGTCGTTCACCACCGGCATGTGCCGAATACGGAGGGTCTGCATGCGCGGAAGAATCTGCCCACGGGATTCGGTAACCCGCACAACCTGGGGGTGGATATTCATGACCTCGGAAGCAGGGGCGTCGGCATTGATGCCGCGCAACAGACCTCGCCGTATATCACCGTCCGTGATCGTTCCAAGCAATCGTCCATCCGCGTCTACCACCAGGGCGACGCGGGGGCTGTAAGTCTCGATGATCTCTGCAGCCCGCTTGATCGGGGAATCCGGCGCGAGTTCAATATCCGCTATATGCACGACCATCGGGTCGCTGTCATTTCCGGCAATCAAAGAAGTACCTCTACAACATGTTCGGGAAGCATCTGGCACAGGCCGTTTATCGTACGGCGCCGGCCATTCTGCAAGACGACCGTGAACGCCCGATGGGGCTGCTGCGGATTGAACGGCATGTCGAACGGCATGTCGACGGCGTGGAAGGAAATGTGCTTGGCCCGGTTTCCGAAGCATCGGGCAATTGTGTTTTTTGAATAGATGTTGAAACCGCCGTTCCAATCTTTGTCGTTTACGTTGTCGCGATAGGAAGTGCGAACATCGATATCAACGTCGTTGATGTGCGAATGAATGAAGATGCGCCCGCCGGTGACCGTGTTAGCGATCAGGGTTTCGATCAGGGGTTGGGGATCGTTGAAAACGCCCAGAACGCCCAGACAGGTCGTCACTTCGGCCGGTTGTCCCCGCCACGTCAGTGCATCGCCCAGTGCCAAATCGACGTCAGCGAGGCCGGATTCGCTCCTGCCCGCGGCCAGCAGTTCGGGGGACGTGTCGATGCCCATCAGGGTTGCCGAAGAGAATCGGCCTTTGAGGTAGTAGAGAAATTGGCCCGCCGCGCACCCGACATCCAAAACGGATTGCGGCACTCCGCCGGCCTCGATCTTCTCTGCGATCAGCTTGAAGACCTCCTTGGGCCGGTTGTAGTCAAGGCTGGGCAAATAGGTGTCGAGACGTTGGGAAAAAATGGGCTTGTCCTGCATTAAATAATCTTCCTGCTCACATGGTTTAGGTCGCTCAATCCAAGTTGGTCGGCATCTTTCGGTTCCATGTTGATACCAAAGCCACAACAACCGGAATCTGGAGTGCCCCCCCGTTTCGCCGGACAGTCCGACTATAGGGCCTGTGCCCGGATAAACTCCCTTGGGGAGCGAATCCGAAGCGCCGAGTGCGGCCCAATCGAGAGCCGACGCTGCCGAAACCCCTGAAGTTGAGGATTTACCCTACCCATCATCCCGCAATGGCTGCTTCGCCGCGCCGTGCTTGCGTGGGTATTTGACGATCGCCATCGACCCGAACGGTGGATAATTGGCGGAAACGGGTAAGTGGGGGGTCGTGATCGCGACGATCTCCATATTACCCTTCGCGCTGGATTTAAAGGACCGAACGGATAAACTTCAGCAGCCCGAACCGGTCCAACAGGGCCTTGATGCGCTCCTTGCGATCGTTAGCCAAAATGATGCGCGACATACGATGATATTCAAGATTCGCGTCCGACGGCAAAACGGGATCTTTCGACACCGAGTACAGTGCGCGCATATGGGGAACATTCAGGCTTGTCGCAATTGGGACGAGTCCGGCGCCGACGGCGATTCCATCTAATGTCTGAGGACTGAACCAATAATTGTGGGCGATTTGAAGTCCTCCCAAACAAAACTGATCCGCGTTGGGAACTTCAATATAAACGCAACCATTCGGAGCCAATTTTCGAACCACCGTTTTGAGCGTTCCGACTGGATCGTGGAGGTGTTCAAAAACGTGTGACAAGATGACTAAATCGAAATTACCCTCGGAATTTACATCAAGGTCGCCGTCGCGAAGATCCATTCCCAGTGAGCGGCCGTAAGCCGTAAGTCGCAAATCAGGATCATATCCTACCACCGTCTTGCCGGACGCGTGGAAGGGATACAGGTTCCAACCCCCGGCACAACCGACTTCGAGTACTCGACGAATCCTATCGACATCGATGTTCTGATGGATGAACTTGAATAGACCCTTTTTCAGATTTACCGCTTCATCAAATTTGGCTCGGTCAATGTCCGTTTTCGATGGCCGATAAAGCGTGGTGTAGCAGGTCTCGTAAAACCATTTCGCCGCGTTCTTGGACAGACGTGGGCGGCTTTGGATCAGCCCGCATTTTCGGCAGATCACGGAATCAAGACGGTTTCGATATCGGTCAAACCGCGCGATCAGGGCAAATTCCTCGCTTCCGCAAAGGCAAGGAAGCGCTTCGAGCCCAAGTGCTTTCGAATCCAGTTTCCGATTGATTTCCTCGACAACGGCCTTTTGCGTGTTCGACAGGCTCTCTTGCGATCGAAAATTTGGGTCGTGAAAGGCGGCGGCGTGTGTGAGAACGGCGGAATAGTTCACGGTTCGATCATCCCAAATTTCAATTCAACGCCTGATTATTACGTATTGGTACCAAGGTTTTTGAGCACCTTTATTCCCAACGCCGCAAGAAAGATAGATACTCTTTGGCCGCCCGAATATCATCCGCCTGGCGGGCCGCCTGAAGGATGTAACCACCCGTATACCCGATACGATCCAAGTTGTCGAACACGGCTTCGAAATCGGTTTCGCCGGTTCCCAGCGGAACGCTGTAATCCTTCACCGTGCAGTCTTTGATGTGCACATTACGGATGTAGGGACCGTAAGCGGGGATTTCATCGTTGGGGTGGAAACCGAACCAAGAGCTGTTTCCGGCGTCGTAATTGACGCCCAGGCGGGGGTGGCGCACCGACTCGAGGAATCGGGCGTAGTGTTCCGGGCCGAGATCGCTTTCAAGCAGGATGTCGATCCCCTCGCGTTCGGCGATCGCCAGCGCTGATTCGAGGATCGGGCGGAACCGGTCGGTGTGGCCGGGCGGCGTCAGGGCGTTGGGCCCCAGCATCGGCAACTCGAGCATCGGGAGTTCGGCTGCCGCGCAATCGATGATCAGCGCTTCGAGCAGTGCCCGCCCTTGGTCGCGCACCGCCATGTCGTCGGCGATGAGCGGTACCTCCATGAAGGTGTCGCAGCAAAGCCCCGCCAGGGCGACCCCCGTATCCGTACTCAGCGCGGCAAGAGTTCGCCGACCGACTTCGGATCGGATCGGATGAATATCGACGCTGGCCATTTCGATGGTCAGTTCGACCGACGCGTAGCCGATGTCGCGGGCGGCCGCGAACTCGTTCTCCCAACCCTCGCGCGGGAACGACTGGACCCGGCCGTCCAGGGGCGGCAGCAACCGCCCCTGCATGATGCCGATCGACTTGGCGGGCACGCGCATGTCAGCCTTCCGCCACCAGTTCGGCGATCGATTCCTCGATGACGTCTAGGCCTTCGAGAAGGGCTTCGTCGGGAATAGTCAAAGGTGGCCCGAGTTTCAGTGTCCCACGCCCAGTCTTGATGCTGAATACACCTTTTTGGAGCGCCCGCCCTATGATACTGTCGCAGAAAGCGATGTCAAGGTCATCGGCTGCTCCCTCCTTGGTGATGAATACCCCCCATAACAAGCCGTCCCCGAGGATACGGCCGATCCGTTTCGGAAAGCGGGCTTTCCAGCGATGAATGCGCTCCCTAGTCAACTCCCCTTTACGGCGAGACTCTTCGACGAGGTTTTCGGCTTCCAGAATCTCCAGATTGGCGAGGCCCGCGGCGCACGCGATCGGATGACCGCCGTGGGTGCTGGTATAGGCGGGATCGAGGTCGATCAAATCGCCGCGTCCGAGAACTACCGAAAGCGGTACGGATCCCGATACTCCCTTTCCGCAGATCACGAGATCCGCGTCGATGCCGTAGTGCTGATAGCCGAACAAGCGGCCGGTGCGGCCGAACCCGGCCTGCATTTCATCGAATGCCAGCAGCGCTCCGCGTTTGGTAGCCCATTCGCGCATCGCGGCAACGTAATCGCGGGGATAGAAAATTCCACCCCAACCTTGATAGGTCTCGACAATGAAGCCAGCGATAAGGTCGGTATCGACGCCCTTTTCAGCCAAACCGTCCATATGGTGGTTAAAAATTTCGGCCCCCGACATATTGGACTTTTCCACCACCCAGGGATAGGGGAACGGCAGATGCACCATGTTGGGATCTTGGTAGCCTATCCAGGCCTTTTGATCGTGCAACCCCCCCGCCATTTGGGCACCCATGGTCTTGCCGTGGAAGTTGCCGTCCCAACCGACGATGATTTTGCGGACCGGATCCAACGTGCGCCCGTACAGCCGCATCAGTTTGATCGCGCGCTCGCTTGCTTCCGTTCCGGTGGAAAACAGCGAGGCCTTGGTCAAGTTTGTTGGTGTCGTCGCAATCAACTTTTCCAGATAGCGCACTCGGATTTCGGTCGGATAACAATAGGAATGCAGAAGTTTTTCCGACTGAACCCGAATCGCTTCTATCAGATGAGGGTGGGCATGTCCGCAATTGGTAACGAAAATAGTCGAGGTGAAGTCGATCCAGATGTTCCCCCAGGGATCGAAGATGTTGTAACCCTCTGCGCGATCCCAAATCACCGGGAGTTGGCTGAGCGCGCTGGAGCTTTCAACACGGCCTATTCGAGCCATGATCTCGGCGGTACCGGGTGCCGGAATGGGGGTGACGATACGTCGGTGTGGAGTTTCAACTCGGGGAACGTCCACCGGTGCCAATGAAAATACGGCGTCCATGTTCAAGCGTTTCCCTGTGTGCCGAGGCGCGTCGCGATTCGGGTCACCTCGGCGGCGGGAACGTTTATCGGATCGTCGACAGCGTTACCCACGGCCTTGATCATCGCAAGGTCTTCCGGCGTATCCAGGTCGAGCTTCACCGGCGTGTGCAGCGAAGGATCGACTATAATACGCGTGACCTTGAAGCGTTCGGGGTGGGCGTAAAAGTAGGGGAACACGTGTTCACGGTCGTGAGGTTTGTTTGTCAGTGATCCGACTTGCTTCAGAGCTTCCCAGCGAATGAATTCTCCGGCGAAATCATTGATCCGGTCGGTAAAGACATCGTTGTCGAATCCGACGAAGTCCCA
Source organism: Rhodospirillales bacterium (assembly GCA_963675465.2). Lineage (GTDB taxonomy): Bacteria > Pseudomonadota > Alphaproteobacteria > Rhodospirillales > Shumkoniaceae > JAHDSF01. The sequence goes on along the minus strand of CAXXVY010000012.1, from coordinate 242,276 downwards.
TCCGCCGGAAACGCCGAAATCGACTACGCGGTTGATTTCATCCCAGGACATGAAAACATTGTCGCCGGTGGCGCGGACCAGATAGGGACCGTCGGCATAGGCTTCCGCGGCGCCCAGGTATCGTCCGACCAGATCGGTTTCGCTGCCGCGGAAAACCGGGAAACCCGCCTTGGTAGCGGTTTCAGCCAAGGGGGTATCGCGGTCAAGGTCGGAGGTTGCCAACACGACCTTCGACAGCCGCTGCGCCTTAGCAAGTCGGCGCAAGACCAATTCGACAACCGGTATGCCACCGATCAGCTGGTGGCTTTTTCCAGGGCACCGATGCGAGCCCATACGTGCCTGGACAATCGCCGTGGCTTTTTCCATTACGACACCATTCCTATGATGTTCGGGGTTGGTGAAACAATCTCAACTTCGAAGCTGACCGCCGTCGATCGGAACACAGGCGCCGGTGATGAACGCGGCTCGATCCGATAACAAGAAGGCTACGGCGTTGCCGATATCTTCGGGGGTTCCGAAGCGACCGAGCGGAACCTTGGCCGCGATCATGGCGTCAATCCCATCAGGATCCGCCGCTCTTTTTCGCGCCCAGTTTCCATCCGCAAAATATACATTGCCCGGCGCAATCGCGTTGACCCGGATCGCTTTTGCGGCAAGCAGGTCGGAAAGGGTTTTGGCGTACATGTGGATAGCGGCCTTTGCGGCGGCGTAGGCGGGTGGGGCTCCTACGCTTTCTTTACCCGCAATCGATCCGGTTATTACTATCGCGCCGCCGCCGTCACGCTCAAGCAACGGCAGCAGACCGTTTACGGTATTCACAGCAATCAGAAAGTTGTGGTCCATGTAACGTCGGTACGTTTCGTTGTCGAACGGTTCAGCCGGTAACAATGCCGCCGCGTTGGCTGCGAGGGCGTCGAGGCGTCCCCAGGTTTCCCCAATCCGTTCCGACAGGTGACGGACGGACTCCGGATCGGTCAGGTCGGCCGCAACGGCAAGAATACGGCCACTGCCGAAACGGTTAGCCAATTCGGCCCTGCAAGCTTCCAGTCCTGTTGCGTCCCGATCGACGATTGCCACCCGGCATCCCTCACCGAGCAACACTTCCGCGATGCCTCGCCCAATTCCCCGACCTGCGCCGGTTGCAACCGCGACCCGATCGTTCAATCCGAGATCCATTTCACAGGCCTCATGCTTGCGTGGTGATGCAGTCTGACAGTGTGGTGGCCTGCAAGGTGTTCAATGGCTCAACCAACTCGATCAAAAGCCCGTCCGGGTCGCGACAGAAACAAACCAAAACCCCGTCGGGGGAATGGATTGGTGGCGTGATGAATTCGACACCGAGTTCAAGACCCCGGAAATATAGAGCATTTAAGCCGTCGACGGTGACTGCGATGTGGGCGCGACCGGGCGTTGCCAGTGGTCGCCTATGGATTTCGCCACTCGACTTTTCCGAAAAACACAGAAGTTCCAGAAACTCACCCTGAAGGCTGGTCAATATGGCGATGTCGATATCGGCGTTATCCGTTCCGGTCAGACGGGAAATGTACTCGCCTTGCCGCCGTAACCGGCGTTGGCGGGAAAACCCTAAAAATCCCTCGTAGAAACAGAGCGAACGTTCCATGATGGACACGGAAACCCCAGCATGGCGAACTTTCACTATTTTATCGCTCATACGCCGATCCGTTCGCTTACGATGTCCCATAGTTTTTTGTCGGGAGAGTTTTCTGCCTTGATGTACTTGTTCACGTAAGTTGCATATCTTTCCGGATCCGGTGAAACATTATTCAAATCAATATGATCGCAGTCGTCAAGGAACTGAAACCGACGATTTAATGCGCGTTCAAATGCCATAAAACTATCATGAAGAATGGGCAGATCATAATAATCTTTCATTGCCGTCAACAGAATCGGCTTTCCGCACAGGGCGGCAATTCCCAATGCGGTGCTTCGGTGACCGATGACAAGACGGCTACCGCTGATAAGTTCGTGAGAATATCCGGACACGGTTTGCGCTTCGCCGAAGAACCCGCAACGATCCGTTTTGACTGCTCGAGGATCGAGCGCGACCACTACGGGCAGATGTAGTTCACGTTCGATACGCGCGAAAAGTTTGCGGATATTGGCATAATACGTCTGAAGTTCGAAGGGAATTTCAATCTTCAAATCAATTAGGTCCCGATGGAAACCCACATTCTCGTCGACAAACACCGCGTAACGTTCGGAGAGAGCGATATCATCTCGGCGTTCAAATCGAAATCGTTCGTAGTCGAGTGAGTGGGCTGCGATGAATTCCGTTTCTGACGAGAGTGGGTACATTCGTGTGTCAAACCGACTCTCGCTTCCTCCAAGAACGCAATAATCGGCCGGCCGAATGCCTAACAGACGAATTGGCGTGCGTATACGAAGAGATCGGATAATGCTCCCGTTGAATCCGAATATTTTTCGGGCGTATCGTGTAATTTTCTCAACGAACGCAAAATTTCCGTTCGAGGAATAAGTGGGCGTCGCGCCGAGGGAGAGTACGACATACGGCGTCGATGTTCGAGAAAGTGCCCTATAGACGTTCGTTGCCGCCGCTGATCCGGTAAAGCCAACGAGGTTGAAGACGAGATCGGCGTTTCCCGCTACCGTGGTAATAAGATCCGGTTGGCTATTTGGACCGATCTCTTGATAATCTACTTCCGGATGGCGGTTCCACACATCTCCACGAGGATCATCCCAGTGTGGTCGCGTGATGCGTGTGACCTCGACAATCGAAACTTCCGCACCCTTTCCGATCCAATACGATAGTCCGAACCGGCCAAAATCGCGTTGATCAACCGGCGTTTCGACGAGGTATACGATTTTCGTCATAGTGGAAATCAATTCGTCATTCGAACAAACGGACGTCTTTTTGCGTTCACGCACCCGTCTGGCGCTTGACGCCTGAGAGCCGCAGCTCTTCACATCCACTCGGCTACCGAGTCAAGGAGCTTGCTCTTCCCGGGGAGTGCTGAGGGGTGGAGGGCCGACGCGATATTCAAGGCTTCCGGAACGCGGAAACCACGATGGAACTCCAAAGCAATGCCTCAGGAAGCTTTTCAAGTGAGGTTAGCGAGTCGGAAAGCATGTTGTACAAATAAGGGGGAAGCAACCTGCACAAATTCGGATCCAATAGGTGTGGATGGACACCAACATTCAAAACGTGATCGAATCCGCATTTTGTTCCGGCTTCCTTCAATTGCAGTGGAGAGTGTTGTCGCGGTTCCATGTTTGTTCCAAACATAACCGTCTTTTTCTGTGGTTGTTCGCTACCTTTCAGTTTATTATTGTCCATCATTTCTAATGCTTGTGAAGAAATTTCCTTAAGATTTACGATAAAATCACGAACTACTTTTTGCGGTATACAGTCATACTGCTTCCGTATTTCTTCAAGAGAACGCAACGCCTCGCCACTCTCAATGTCGATTACCGTGCGTTTCGTGAGGCTATACATGTTAAAAAGCCGGTTTCGTGTGGATATGATGAACAACCCACCGGGCTTAAGGATGCGCCGCGCCTGTGCGAACAACAAATCATCCGTATCGAGATAGCCAACAACCCCCACGGAAATTGCGGCGTCGAAGGCATCCTTTTCCAGGACATCCGCTTCCACATCGCCGATAACGAACGTAAGTCGTTCCCGAATATCCGACGGTTCGCCATCACGCGACTTATCGGCGATGGAAATCATACTGCTAGTATTGTCGACACCGACTACCGTATGGCCAACTCGCGCCAAGGTGACAGCCAGTGCGCCACCTCCGCAACCCAAATCGGCAATTCGAAGTGGACGGCCAAATTCCTCGTTTAGAATTTGCATCGCGACGCGGGTTCTGTTGAGAGCGGTGGGGTAGTCATAAGGGTTGTCGCCATAGCCGGAATGCATCCACTCTGCGGCATATTTCTCGAAGTAATTTTGGACAAAATCCTTATCCATCAGGCCCACTCCTCTTCATAATCGCTGATCAGTTCATCGACCAGCGCAATTGTTTTTTTGGATGCGTTCTCACGTATCGCAAGCCATTTTTGGTCGCGCTCCTTCGCGGGATCCTCTCTTGGAAACCCCGCTTTCTTCAACATTTTTGGCGTCCGCGAAGAAGGTTGAGTGTTAAGAAAAAGTGCTAAATACTCAAAAGTATCCAACGGTTTTTTTAATAAAACTTCAAATTTAATAACAGCAATTCTTGATTTTTTTTCGGATGATAGGTTTTTGTATGACTGACGGCTTGTCGTCAACAACGAATATAGAGCTAAAACCGTATTTTCGATTGGATTTCCATTTGTCCAGTCTTTTTCCTTTCCGGCGGCCAAATAATAGATGTCCTTGCCTTCATGTTGAATGCAAGGTGTAAACCCCCTGGGAGAGGTGCCAAACATTTTTGTGTAACCGCGCCGTTCCCAATCAAATATAATGTCGACCGGATGACGTCGCATTTCGATAACGCTGAGTCTCTCAGCTAAGGCATCGAAATATATGTTGATGAACGGTAATTGATGATGCGTTCCAAGTTGAACAATCGGATTTTGTGCTGACATCCTGCTTAAACACTTGTCGCCTTCTTCTTCAAAAAGACGTCTTATGTATTGAAACCATTTTGGTGATTTTAATACGGACGTATTGTCGCCGATTCTAAAATTCACGTTTCGCCCAATATACTGTTCATACGCAATCATATCCGTCAATAAACGAATAAATGTTATACTTCCATCTTTTGTAATTTTTCCAAATCCGTCGAGAACCCCAATATAATCAAAAATAGTTTCTTCCCGCTCTTTTTCAACGTTTGTAAAACTTGCTAATACCCTGCTCACCGTGGTTTTCCCGGATCGGGATGGGCCGTCGACAAGGACGAATCTTGCCGGCATGTAAGGTGTACGTGCCATCTGTAAAGCGGCGAAGTCGGGTTTAACTATGCCGAAAGACTCTTTCATTTTCAACACTTTGACTTTGACAGTGAGAGCTGGCACCCGCCAAACCGCGAAGAAACGCCATTGCCGTTGCTGACGGCCGCGACCGTTGAGATCCGGAAGCTATTGGTTTGAAACCAACCGGCGAAGAACGTCGGCGTTCACCAAATCGAACGCCCGCCGTCCATGACCAGATTGTGCCCGGTCATGAAAGACGAAGCGTCTGAGGCTAAAAAGACGATTGCCGCCTTGTATTCGTTGATTGCGCCCATGCGGCCCAGCGGGATGCGGTCGGCCAACTTGGCGACAAATGCCGGATCATGGTCGCGGTAAACGCCGGCGGGCGAGAACGCGTTGACCCGGATTTCGTGCTTTGCCCACAGCGTGGCCAAATGTTTGGTCAGGTGTATGACGGCGGCTTTGCTGACCGAATAAAAGGCGGGGGAATTGAACGGCATTCCGGGATAGCCGTGCTCATCGGGTTCATAGATCCGTTGGTCGGGGCTGATGACGCCGATGTCCGAACCGATATTGATGATCGATCCGCCGCCTTGGCGAATCATCGCCGGCCCCACCGCTTGGCAGGCCTGGGCCACTCCGGTCAGGTTCACCCGCATCCCCGCTTCCCACACCATCGGCGAGGTCGATTCGAACGGTGCGAAAAATGTCTCAGGGTCGGCGTCGCAGCCGTATTTCGTCAAGGCGGCGTTGTTGATCAGTACGTCGATCCGGTGGTGACGGGCAAGCACACGGCCGACGGCAGCATTCAACGATTCGCGATCGGCGACATCGGCACGCTCGATCTCGCACGGTCCCCAGGCTGCGACAGTTTTCGCGGCCCCGGACAGGGCCTCGTCGGAGACGTCGAGCAGCACCGGCAATCCGCCGCTTTCCGCAATTCCTTCGGCAAACTGAACCCCCAGGAACCCGGCACCCCCGGTGATGAGGCAGACGCGACCAGTAAGATCGAACCGTTTCTTGACTGACGGATCGACCGATGTGATTTGTCGGGACATTGCGTGGTCCTCAGATCAGGTTGTCGAATTGTCCGCCGTTACGGATCATGGTGTAACCTTTGACCAATTCGCGGATACCGTCGTCAAGACTGTGGGCAGGGCGCCAGCCCAAACCCTCGATCTTTGCGTTTGAGACGATGTAGTCGCGCTTGTCGGGATCCTGCCCGATCTCCGATTCCAGGACGTGGAAGTCGGGGATCACCGCCTTGATGCGTCCGCACAACTCGGCCTTGGACAAGTTCGCATCGGACAGTCCGACGTTGTAGGTCTGTCCGACCATGCGGTCCCAGTTGTCGAGACCGAACATGAACACGTTGGTGATGTCGCGCACATGGATATAGTTGCGTTTGAAATGCGCTTCGAACAACACCACGAATCGGTCGTAGACGGCACGATAGGTAAAGTCGTTGACCAACAGATCGATCCGCATCCGGGGTGCCATGCCGAACACGGTAGCCAGCCGGAACGTGATCGCGCGACCGGTATCGAGCAAAATTTTCTCGGCTTCCACCTTGTCGCGGCCGTAGAGCGAGATCGGGCGCAGCGGGCTTTCCTCGGTGCAGAACTTGTCCTTCTCGCCGATGCCGTAGCCCGAATTGGTGACCGGGTAGAGCACCCGCTGGTCCTTCGACAACCTGTCAGCCAGGAAGCGAACCGCCTCGAGGTTGGTCGCGGTCGCCGTGACCGGATCGCGTTTGCAGGCGGGTGCTCCGACGATGGCGGCCAGCGGGATCAGGACGTCGTGGGCTGAAACCTCGCGGGCCATCAGGTCCGGATCACGCACATCGCCCTTGATCACCCGGAATTTCGGGTCCGCACAACAGGCGAGCAAGCTGGTCTGGCGGTACATGAAGTTATCGACGACTGTGACCTCGTGGCCCCTGGCCAAAAGGGTAGGAACCAGAATGGAGCCGAGGTATCCGGCACCGCCGGTGACGAGAACGCGGGTCATGGCAATCTTTCGCAAAAGTGTGGGACTATCAGGAATTCCGTGTAGGGCGGGCGGTTGCTCATCATCCGGCCATGGCTTTTGTGAAACGCTCGCCGAAGATGACGGCGAATTGGGCCTTGGCCATCGCCCATTCACGAGGGGGCATTTTCCACTCCTTTTCGGATCGGTTCAAGACCAGGAAAAGCAGCTTCATCGCGGCTTCGTCGTTGGGGAAATGCCCCCTGGCCCGGACCGCCCGGCGCAGCTTGGAATTCAGCGCTTCGATGGCGTTTGTCGTATAGAGGATTCGACGCACATCGCTGGGGAAGGCATAGAAGGAGATGACCTCGCCCCAGGCGCGGCGCCAACTCTGGGCAATGGCCGGGTATTTTTGGCCCCAGGGACCTTCTTCGAAAGCTGCCAGGGCCGCTTCGCCGGCGTCGGCGTCGATCGCCCGGTAAATGTCCTTCAGGGCCGCCGCGACGGTCTTGCGGTCCTTGTAGGAGACGAAGTCGAGGCTGTGGCGCATCAGGTGCACGATGCCCGTCTGAACCGTCGTTTCCGGAAAAACGGCGCGGATCGCCTCGGGAAATCCCTTCAGTCCATCGACGACGGCGATGAGGATGTCCTCGACGCCCCGGTTCTTCAGTTCGTTCATCACCCGCAGCCAGAACTTGGCGCCTTCGCTCTGTTCCAGCCACAAGCCCAGGATTTCCTTGCCGCCGTCCGCCCGCACGCCGAGGGCGATGTGGACGGCCTTGTTGCGGACCGTCCCTTCGTCGCGGATCTTGGCGCGCAGGGCATCGAAGAAAACCAGGGCACAGGCCGTTTCCAGCGGCCGCGCCTGCCAGGTCGCGATCTCCTCCAGAACCGCGTCGGTCACCGCGCTGATCAGATCCGGCGAGACCTCGATGCCGTAGAGTTCGCGCAAATGCCCGACAATCTCCCGCGTGCTCATGCCGCGGGCGTACATCGAGATGATCTTGTCGTCGAACCCCGGAAAACGCCGCTGATACTTGGCGATGAGCTGCGGATCGAAGCTCGCCTGGCGATCGCGCGGCACTTCCAGTTCGAACCGGCCCGTGTCCGTCGTCACCGTCTTCCGGCCGTAGCCATTGCGGCTGTTGCCGGCACCGCCTTCCTCGGAAAGGTGATGATCCATCTCGGCGTTCAAGACCCGTTCGGCCAGCGCCTTCTTCAACGCCTCAAGCAGGCCGTCCGGGTCAAATGCCGTTTTGGCATCCGCGCCGGCCAATAGCTGATCCAAAAGCACGTCCGGGATCTTCGGTTCCTTGCGTCGGGCCATGGGAATTCTCCTTTGCTCCCATTATGCCCGCCCTACACGGAATTCCTGATAGTCCCCAAAGTGTCGGTTCTAGCTTATTTCGAGCAGGTCTTCGGTGATCGGTTGGTCGACGTCGATGTTCGCCGCTGCGACTCGGCCGACCACGCTGTGAAGTGCAGAGGCTTCGATGCCGATCCCGCCAGTCCGCTTTGCGGTCAACTGACCAGCGGCGATCGTTTCCCCCTTGGCGATGGCCAGGCGAGCGACCACGAATTTGCGCAGCTTGGTCCGGTTGGCTTCCTCGCTCGGCATGATGCGCTTGACGCCGTCGCCGAGCAGGGATTCGGCTTCGCGGATGAGACGGACCAGTTCCTTCAGTTCGTCCGGTTCCACCGAGGCCCGGTGATCGGGACCGGGGAGCGCGCGGTCGAGGGTGAAGTGCTTTTCGTAGACGTTTGCGCCCAGCGCGATCGCCGCCACGGCGGCGGTGAAGCCGGGCACATGATCGGAATAGCCCGGCACTGCGTCGCACAGTTCGGCCAACGGGATCATCGCCTTGAGATTAGCTTGGTCCGCCGGCGCAGGATAACTACCGGTGCATTGCAGAACCGCGATCCCCCGACACCCCGCACGCCGGAGGGCGTCAGCGCTCGCCTTGATCTCCTCGGGCCGAGACATCGCGGACGACAGAATGACCGGGCGTCCTGTGCGCGCCATCGCATCCAGCAGGGCCACGTTGTCGGCATCGGTGGAAGCGACCTTGAACAGGGCGACGTCGAGGTCGTCGAGCAGGCGGACCGAATCCTCATCGTAGGGGGTGGAGAGAAACAGGATCCCACGCGCACGGCAGCGTTCGATGATCGCCTCGTGCATGGCGCGCGTCAGTTCCTGGGTCTTGAGCAGCTCAAACCAAGTCTGTTCGGCATCGCCGCCGGTGGTCTCCACATGATAGCGAGCCTTGGGCGCCCAGCTGAGAATGATGTTCTCAGTCTTGAAGGTCTGGAACTTGACCGCATCGGCCCCAGCGTCCGCCGCCGCATCGACCAGAAGAAGCGCGAGGTCGAGGTCGCCGTTGTGGTTGACCCCGGCCTCCGCAATGACGAAGCAGGGCCGACCGGGACCTATGATCCGTCCGGGAAGGGTGATTGGGGTCATGACGGGATTTTTTTCAGTTTCCGGCCCAGGATCTCGGCGCTCTTTACTAGGTCATCTGTTGAAGCGTCGCGAAATTCCATGATCAGGGGAACATCGGGCAAACGATCGACCCAGTCAAGGACCGGAGAATCTGGCTTCAAAGGTTGATGCCGGTCGCGAAAGCCGTCGTGATCGCTGATTTCGGCAGCGACGATCCGTCCCGCCAACACATCCAGCATCACGTCAAATTCGTAACCGTGTTCCGCCGCCGCCAGCATGGAATGGGCGAGATTGACGTTGAACTGCAACCCCGGCAGGGCTTCCATCAGTCGTGCCACTTCATCGGGCCTGTCGAACAGAAGCACATCGGGCTTGGTCCGCGAACCTTCGGTTTCCATCGCCAGGACGATACCGCGCCGGCGCGCCTCCTCGCACAGCACCGCGAGGGCATCGATCGACCGTTTCAAGGCCTCGGTACGGGGGCTGGACGCAGCGAAAGCGAAATCATAGGTTCCTGTAGAATCCTTTCCGGTCGTCGCCGTAGCATCCGCTACCGCACCCGGATGGACGGTGTAGAGTGGCGCACCGACGTCGCAGGCGAAGTCGAGACACGACAGAGCGTGCGCGAGTGAAGCGCCACGGATATCGCCGTCGAGGGAGGCCAGATTGACGACCAGATCATTCCGCGCCGGCGGGCAGTAGTTGTGAATGATCAACGAGTGTCTCGACGCTTGCGTCACGATTGCCGCCAAGCCCGATTCCCAGACATGAGTGGAACCGAGCTCAACGCCGTCAATGTCCAAACCGTCGAGCAGGACAAGTGCATCGCCGATACGGGTCCGCCCCGGGCCCAGAAAAGTAGTGGAGGCAAAGACCTTCATCGTACGCCAATTTGTTTAGCAGGCGTTCCTACATAGGTCCCGGCCGTCGTGATGCTTCGCGTTACCGTCGCGCCGCCGCCGATCATGGTATCCGACGCAATCGAAAGATTCGGTAGGATCTGGGCGCCGATACCCAGATAGACGCCTTCGCCAATATCCAGACGGCCGCCGAGCGCGCATCCGGGAGAAATCGTCGAAAAAGCACCGATCCGAGATTCGTGACCCACGCTTACATTGGAGTTGACGAAGGAAAAGGCCTGCAGATCGACCCGCGCATGAACCGTTGAATTCGGATAGACGATGACACCTTCGCCGATCTTGACGCTTTCGGTGACCATCGCCGACGGGTGTACAAATCGCCCGAATGGGGTTCCGAGAATGCGGTGACGCTCAACAACGCGGCGACGGATCCCGGGATCTCCCACCGCGACCAGGGCAACGGCGTGAGACGGCGCCCGTGAGGTTTCATCGTCCCCCAAAAGCGGAGCCGGCAACGCCAGCCCTTCGTCCGGACCGACAAATCCCTCCACCTGGACACCCGCGCTCCGCACGACGTCGAACAACTCGACGGCGAACCCTCCGGTACCGATGATAAGGACGGGGATAGAGTCATTCATGTCACGTGCGACACCCACGACTGCACACCCCGGTCGTCGAGCACCACGCTCTCGGTCTCGAGGCCGCATTCCGCCATTGCCCGAGCGACTTCGAAGCGGTGGAACGGTTTGACGAAAAAGAGAAAAAAACCACCGCCGCCCGTCCCCAATAAGCGACCACCTTCGGCTCCGGCCGCGATCGCGGCATTATATATATCGTCAAGAGCGGACGAAGTGACCTGCCGATTGAGACTCTTCTTTAGCTTCCAGGTTTCATTGAGCATTCGGCCGAAATCGCTCAAATTACCGCGCAGCAGGTTGTTCCGCATCCGGCAAACGATCTCTTTGGTATTGTTGGCGAAACGAAGCATGGACGAATCGTCGGGAGAACGGGATCGGTTGGCCTTCTGGATTTCGCCGCCACGATGGGATTCTCCAGTAAAGCAGAGAATGAACCGCTCCTCGAGTTCCATCAGCGTTTCCGGTTGCAGACGTAGCGGCGTCACCATGTTGTGCGACGAGTCATACTCGATGACATTGAAGCCACCGAACACGGTCGAATACTGGTCCTGCCATCCCCCGGCAATCTTGAGTTCGACTCGTTCGGCCTCGAAAGCCTGTTCGGCAATGGTATAGCGGTCGAGTTTGTTCTCCCGGAACTCATTGAGCACGCTGATAACGGCCGCCAACAAGGACGCGGAGCCCCCGAGCCCCGAGCCCACCGGCACGTCCGAGCCGACCCAGAGGTCGAATCCGAAGCCCGGCCGCATCACATTGATCCCGGCTTTGACGATATCAAGGCGTCCGTCGTACGGCAACTGCGCATGGTCGTCATATTCTACGCAGAGGTTTAAGTCGTGAGAGCAGATCCGGATCCGGTCGTCCTCTCTTCTTTTTAAGACGGCGTGGGCGTGGCGGGCGACTGTCGTCGACAGACTGATACCGCCATGTTCCATGAAATAACGGGTGAAATCCGTGCCGCCGCCGGCAAGGCTCAGCCGCACCGGCGCTTTTGCTCGGGCGAACATTTCCTTGTGGGGGGCCAGATAGCCAGTGCTGACGATATCAACCAGCCGCCTCCGGCTGTCGAGGATAGGGATCGCGCGAATCCGGGTATCCAACAGTTTGAGAATGTGTTCCTTCGGCGTCCCCTCGGCGACCCAGACGAAATCGCGGGTCATCATGTCGACCGCCTTCGACTCCATCGTATGGCCGTCAAGCAGAGCCTTGCGGATATCGCCATCGGTGAGCAGGCCGACCGTCGCGCCCGACCCATCGCAAACACAAGCGAGACCTCGAGCCCCTGCCCCGACAGCGGTCATAGCTTCCCGTAACGTGGCCGATTCCGGAACTTTGATCTTCTCGACGATTAGGTGTGGGTCATTCATCTGAATCGATTTTGAATCGTGTCGTATGCTTCGGGAACACCGAAATCGAAAAAGCCTTCTTTGGAAACCCTGTGCGCGGCCAGACGCCGGCTTGCGGCCAGCGCCGGAAACAGGTCCTTTTCCAGAGAGAATCCTCCCGCCGGCCAATCACCGCGAAACTGGGAGTCAATCATGTACGCGCCCGCATTGACAAAACCGGTCTCGCTACGACCAGTGGCTTGGCGAAAGCCGACGATCCTGGGTGGGATCGATCGGTCAAGCGCGACGGTGCCAAAACGCGCCACATCGTCGACTTCCGAGACTGCCACTGTCGCTACTGGTTCGGCGGCACCGTGTGTTTTCGTCATCGAGGCCAAATCGAAGGCGAAGAATGTGTCGCCATTCACCACTAGCCAATCCCCGTCAGCCGCTACGGCTTCCAGGGCATTGCGCGCAGCCCCGCCTGTCCCCAGCGGCTCGTCTTCGCGAACCACTATCAGCGATAACGGCCGGCCGTCGCGGCTTTCGGCATACGCAATCACGCGTTCGGCCATGTAGTGGACAGCGAGCACCACCCGGCCGATACCTTGTGCCGCCATCCATTCCAGTTGGTGATCGAGGAAGGGACGTCCGCCGATCGGGGTCAACGGCTTCGGAACGTCAGGGACCCGCGATCGCAAACGAGTTCCAAAACCGCCGGCCAGAATGACGGCATCCACCTCGATACCTACGGATCGTTGGCGGCGAGCCAAGCCAATACCGTATCGGCCACTCGGTCTATGAGGTCTGGGCCTAGGCCGGTACCCGACGGAAGGTGCAGTGATCGGGCAGACACGTCGTTCGATACCGGCGTATGGATATTGGCATAGTCCGCCAGGTAGTGTTCCGCCCTATGCACGGGATTAACCATGGCGCGGCCGTCTATTCCGTTCTCCTTCAGGTGCGTGAGCAGGGGATCACGCAATGCTGCCCTACGCAGGGAAATCGTCGACAACCAGTGTACGGGTTGGCAGTAATCGAGTACCGGTCGCCACCGGACGTTCGACGCCTCCTCGAAGCAGGCAGCGTATCGATCCGCTTGAACCTTGCGCCGGGAATGGATGTCATCCAGGCGCTCCAACTGGCCCAAACCAACCGCCGCCTGCATATTGGTCATGCGATAGTTAAAGCCGAGCGCTACGTGATGATAGCGGCGTTCCCGCGACATGCCGTGATCGCGCAAGACCCGGAGCCGATGATCGAGGCCCTCGTCACGGCACAGCACGATGCCGCCTTCGCCGGTAGTCATTATCTTGTTGCCAAAAAAACTATAGCACGCAGCATCGCCAAACGCCCCCGCCACTCTGCCTTTATACAGTGCGTCAGGCGCCTCGGCTACGTCCTCGATTACGCGAAGATCGTGTTCGCGCGCTATAGCAAGGATCGGGTCCATATCGGCCACGTGTCCAAAGGCGTGAACCACGATCACGGCCTTAGTATGGCTCGTGACGGCTTCTGAAAACCGAATAGGATCAAGGCACCAGGACTCGGGTTCGACGTCGACCAGCACCGGCGTCGCTCCGGTCAGCCGGACCATATTTGCGGGTGCGATGAACGTAAGGTCGGGACAAACCACCTCGTCACCGGGACCAATGCCGAGCGCAACGAGCGCAACATGCAATGCTGTCGTGCAGTTCGACGTTGCGACACCGAATGGGACATTTGCTCGCGACGCGAATCGAGCTTCGAATTCTGCAATGAATCTCCCTTGAGACGACACCCATCCCGTCTCGATGCACTCGTTCAAATAAACGCGTTCATTGTCACCGAACTCAGGCTCGAATATTGGGATCATTCTCGTGTTCAATCCACGCTACCGCCATCCGGGTGACCTAATTGTCATCCGCAGCTAAGTTTCGGACATCGGTTCATAGACCGATGCTTTATCAAACTGCTTCGGCTAGAGTTCCACCCGATACTCGAACCCGAACTTCCCGACCGAGAAGATTCAGCAAAACGAAAACTCGCTCTTTGCCGGATTCACAGTCGAAAATCCCTGACTGGTCGCAAAACAAACCGCTAATGATCTGCACCGTTTGGCCCTTGACGAAACGCGGCGCCTTCGGCATTAGCACCATCCCATCATTGCCCCGCCGCTCTTTGATCTCCTTGATCACCACGTCCGGGACAGCCGCCGGCTCGTCGCCTTGGCACACGATTCGCTGCACGCCAACCGTTCCGTTGATGGCGCGCCAGCGTTCGGCGCCGATATCCAGATTGACAAACAGATAACCGGGAAACAGCGGCGAAGGCACCCAATCCACCTTGCGAGCATGGCTGCGCCGCTTCAGATATTCCGGCAGGAAACCGTGAAAACCCTGGCGTGAAAGATGACTGAATGCCAAACGCTCATTCCGGGGTTGCGTCTGGACGGCGTACCAGCGCGCGTTCATGACGTTACCCCGTTGAAACGGCGGCCGCGATCGAGGCCGAACAGTTTCGGGACCAGGAGGGTTTCCTCCGGCCAAACCCGAAGGGCGTCTTCGAGAGCGGCATGAGGATCGCGCATTGCGGTAAGGATGACCGCCTGCACTGCAGGAAGAGCGCCGATCGAAACGACGACCTCGAACCCCAGGGACTTCTCTCCCGCCGCCGCAGTATCGACGATCCCGACGATGTCGATGCCCTGTTCATGGGCGCAGAGAACCGCGACTTCGCACAAATCCCCACAGCCCCACAATGCGACCTTCCGGAAGTTTTTCTCCGAGCACCATTCGAACGCGTCCGAATACTGAGCGCGCGCCTGCCGAAACAAACTGAACGATTGGCTCAGGTATTCGGCCGTCAAGCGGCTTTTTTCAGCGAAACCTTGTGGTGTGAGATAGTACATGTACCGGTTTGCCGGGGCCTGGGTGATCTTGACGTAGCCTTTCTTGATGCACCGCTTCAGATAACTGTTGGCCAAGCCGAGTGCAATGCCGACTTCATGCGCGATGGACCGCTGCGTCGGACTCTGGTGTTCATGAACGGCGTTGAGAACGCCGAGCGTGATTTGGCTTTCGTTATCCATCGGCGCGGCCAAGGGGCTCGTTTCGATCCGCAGTACAGGTCGTGTTCACGAGGCGAACACTACATCGTTCACCGGATGAACGTCAAGGTCGCGATTCGACGGGGAGCGAACTAGCCCGCTTACGCGGCAACGGCCGAAAATCGCCATTGAACAGTGGCCTCCTTACCGCTTAGGTGACCCACGACCACGATCTGCTCCGACCGCTTCGCCTCGCCGTCCCCCCAATAGACGCTTTCTTCCAGGCGGACGGTCCCGCCGGAGGCATGGAACGACCAGCCGGCTCCTTGCGGAAGCCGAAGGAGGACGGATCCTCCCCCCTTTACCAGGGACGCCAGCACCGCCGGATGCAGGTGGAAGCGAATCGTAAAGGCGCGATCCGCGGGACCGCTCAGGCGGTCCTCGCCGCGCATGTCACCGCCATCGGCCGCCAGATAGAGGGACCGGGTGTGAAGGATGGCGAAGGGTCCCAGATACCCGTCGTGGGTTGCCTCGACCAGGAGGCTGCCGTCGACCTCGCGCCGGTTCGCGGTCACGTTCCCCGGTCGGCGTCCGATCGATCCGTCGGGCAGGATTTCGCAGGAATTGACATTTTCGACCGTCAGCGTCGAGTGGGCCGCCGTGGAGCGCAACGCCTCGCTCCACGGTCCGTCGACCCGCTCCGGCGAACCGCAATTGACGACCATGCGGTGGCGGCCAACGCTCATTTCGATGCTCAGAGTCCCGGCATGGGCCCCGGTGTCGAACCCGTTCGGCGGTGGCGGACCAACGTCCATGATCACGACGGTCCGTCCCGCCGACAGTCGCTGGTATCCGCTATGCGGCGCGTTCGTCAGCGCCTTGCTCTTGGTCGCCGCCAGCGCCAGCGCGCGGTCGATATCATCGCGATTGCCCTCGTTCGCGCCGTTGAACAGCGCCAATCGCCCGTCACCGTGCCTCATCCCCCTCAATAGCGGGACCATGCGGTCGATGGCGCCTTGCAGCCATGGCGGAACAGGCCGGTCGCCCGCGGCCAATATCGATTTCACCTCGATCAAATCGCGCAAGACCGAGACCTGGACCGCCGGGTTCCGACCGATATGGCCGCCGTCCGGATGAATCTGCCGTCCGACGGCTGTCTCCAGGTTTTTGAGCGCGGCCAGACTCGCCTTTTCTCCGCCTTCCTGGCACACACCGTAAACCAGCGCCCCTTTGAACGCCCGAATTGCCCGGTGGTCTCCGACATCCCGGCCCGCGATCCATGCCAAATGGCGCGCCTGCGCCGCCACCGACCCGACGATCGCGTCGATTTCAGGCGTCCTTTCGTCGCTTCCGGACAAAAAATCGAAATGCTGCAACCATTGGCACACGCGTTCCGCCAGGATATCGGAGCGCCATACCAGGGGTCCCCATCGACGATTCGCCGCGATCCAGCCCCCGATGCGTTTCAACGCGACCGTGCGCGCCGGGTCGGTCCCAAGTGCCCGCAGATCCCTCAGCCAGCCAAAGCTATGATACGCTTCTTGCCAACCATCATCTGCACTACCGGGAACAGCGACGGAGCCGTCGAAATCGAGAGTACGTCCCCCGAGCGAATAGATCCCAACCAGGATTTCCTCGCCGCGTTTCGCGTCGCCCGGCCACAACGGCGGCGGCAAAACGTGCAGCCGTCCCGGTTTCGCCTGTTCGAGCACCCGGTGATAGAGCGGCGTCGCGAAAGCGGCCGCCATAACGCGCCAGCCCAGCCCGCTGTACGGTGTTCGTCGATCTCCGCCGATACCCATGTGCGCCATCGAACTCGCCGCTGAGAGAAATTCGGTGCACGGTGAGCGCCCGATGCACCCTGAATGTTCTATCCGTTTGGCGGCGGCGTCGCAAGCAAGCGGCGGCTCAGCGAATGGAGCGACCGGAAACACCGGTCAATCGAGTTCGAAGGCGTCCTTGTAACTGTTTCCCAGGGCCTGATCCTGCGCTTCCTTGAGCAGAAAGCAATTGCCGACGACCAGAACATCGAGTTCCGTGCCCATGAAACAATGAAACGCGTCTTCCGGCGTGCAGACAATGGGTTCGCCGCGCACATTGAAGCTTGTGTTCACCACGACCGGACACCCGGTCTTTTCCTTGAAACGGGAAATCAACGCGTGATAGCGCGGATTGGTGTCCTTGTGCACGGTCTGTATGCGGGCGGAGTAGTCGACGTGCGTGACGGCGGGGATCTCCGAGCGGACAACGTTCAGCTTTTCGATGCCGAACAGCGCCCTTTCCTCGTCGGTCATGTCGCGACGGCGTTTTTCGGCGACGTCGGCGACCAGCAACATATAGGGGCTGTCGGTATCGATCTCGAACCAGTCCGCGACGTCCTCGCGCAAGACCGACGGCGCGAAGGGGCGGAACGATTCCCGGTACTTGACCTTCAGATTCAGAACTTTCTGCATGCTTGGCGATCGCGGATCGCCAAGCACCGATCGGTTTCCTAGGGCCCGCGGCCCGAATTCCATCCGCCCCTGATGCCAACCGACCGCCTTGCCGTCAGCCAATGCGGTCGCGGCAGCCTCTATAACCGCATCGTCCTCAAGCACCTCGAACTGGGCGCCGATCGCGTTCAGCCGATGTTCAATGTCGTTCTGCGCGAATTCGGGCCCCAGGTACGCACCCTGCATAGAATCCCGGCCGTTCGCGCGCCGTGGTTGGTCCCTATACTGATGGTGCACGGCGAGAGCCGCTCCCAGCGCTCCTCCGGCGTCGCCGGCCGCCGGCTGGATCCAAAGTCCATCGAAACGACCGTCGCGCAGAACCTTGCCGTTGGCGACGCAATTCAGGGCGACGTCTCCGGCCAGGCAAAGGTTCCGGGATTGCGTCTCCGCCGCGATACTCCGGGTCAACGTAAGAAGGATGAGTTCCGTAGCCTTCTGGATGGATGCCGCGAGATCCATGTGCCGCCGTTCCAGAAGATCTCCGGACTGACGGGGCGGGCCTCCGAAAATCGCCCCAAACGACGATCGGGTCGAGACCTTGCCGCCGTCGATATCGAAATGGCGCGTATCAAGGCGAAAGGATCCATCCGCGCGGAAGTCGACCAGATGCTTGAAGATGGCGTCGACATACCGGGGTTCGCCATAGGGCGCGAGGCCCATGACCTTGTACTCGCCCGAGTTTGGCCGGAAACCGGCGTGAAAAGTGAAGGCGGAATACAGAAGCCCCAGGGAATGGGGAAACAGGATTTCCTTGACGATCTTCAGAGCGGGCCCTCGCCCGATCCCGACCGATGTCGCCGCTTTTGCACCGATACCGTCCATGACGCAAACGACCGATTCGTCGAATGGCGAGGGATAAAAAGCCGACGCGGCATGAGCCAGGTGGTGATCGACGCACAGAATGTGCGCTTTTTCACCGAAATCACCCAGTTGGGACCGAAGAGCCTGGATATGCGGTTGCTCGTTGGCCGCTTCGAAGCCACGCGCCGTGGGCGGCACCTCCTCGACCGGCAACAGTTCTCCCGATGCTCGACCACGGGATCCGTCCTGCCGTTGCCCATCGCCCGCCGTGTTCCTGCCATGAACCGCGACGATATCAACCCCCGATGACCCGGCTTGGGCCAAACAGAACTCGATCGCGCGGCTCGGAAAACGGGATTCCCTTTTTGCGCGCGTAAAGCGTTCTTCCTGACCCGCCGCGACGATTCGGCCCGCATCCAGGAGCACGGCCGCGCAGTCGTCGTGGTATGGCGATATGCCCAGGATTCGCACGCCGGCCCTCCGTCTATCCTGGATGCTTCAATGGAGCGCTAATCCGTTCGATGGTCTCGAACCCCTCGGTACACACGAAAATCCGTCGCTGACGCGGCAGCATCGATGCATCACGAAACGGGGATGTTCCCCGAATTCAAGGTATGTGTTGAGCGCCGTCACGAACTTAAACCTTTTCCCCCGCGCTCACGCCTTCGCCAGCACCGCCGCGAAGAATCCGTCCATGCCCCCGGCGTCCTCGGTCATCCAGGGAAACGTCCGAAGATGGGCGCCGATATCGGCGTCGTGGACAATAAACGGTTCGAGTTCGGGAACGTCCGGCATTGGCCCGGGCCGCGCGATCCCCCTCGAAAGGGCGTCCGCAACGACGTCACGCCCCTCGTCCGGAAGCAGGGAACAGGTGCAATAGACGATCCTCCCGCCCGGACGCAACACGCGCACCGCCCGTTCCAAAAGGCTTCTTTGGGTCTTTACGGTCTTTTCCACGATTTTCGGACCCCGGATCCAGGGAATGTCGGGATTGCGCCGGATCGTACCCGTTGCCGAACACGGCGCATCGATCAGGATCGCGTCCACCGGTTCGTCGCATTGCCAACGTGTCCCGTCGGCAACCACAAGTTCCGCATCCATCCCCAGCCGATCGAGGTTCTCGCGGACCAGCCGCAACCGGCCCTCGGAACGATCGACCGCCGTCACTCGCGCCCCTGCGGCAACGAGTTGCGCGGTCTTGCCGCCGGGAGCGGCGCAAAGATCCACGACGTGCATTCCCGCGACCGGACCGAGAAGTCGAACCGGAAGCGCCGCGGCCGCATCCTGAACCCACCACGCGCCGTCGGCGTACCCCGGCAGTTCCGATACCGGGCCGTCATTGGCGAGGCGAAGGCTTCCCGTCGGCAGGATCGTCGCGCCAAGTTCGGCCGCCCATTTTTCGGCGTCGGCGGCGCGAACCGTGAGATCGAGCGGCGGCTCGACCATATGGGCACGCGCAATACGGCGACAGACGTCTTCCCCATAGGCCGCCGTCCACGCCTGCGAGAGCCACGCGGGCGTATTGAGCCGTTCCTCGTCCTGCTCCGCCAGGATATTCGGACCATCGGTGGCGATCCGGCGCAATACCGCATTCGCCAAGCCCTTGAAAGGCCGAAGTCGATCCGTTTCCATGAGTTCGAGCGCGGTCGAAACCGCGGCATGGGGCGGCGTTCCGAGAAACAGCGACTGACACGCGCCGATGCGGAGAATAGCAACCACCTGATCCGCCTTCTTCGGCAAGGGGCGGGCCACAAAGCCTTGAATCGCATCGTCGATTTGACCGAGACGGCGCAACGTCGTCGCTACGAGTTGGCGGGCAAAGGCCCGGTCGCGGCGTTCAAGGCGCAAGAAATCGCGGTTCAAGGCCAGGGCGCCGTCCAGCGTCCGCTTCTCGACCAGGATAGAACGCAGGATATCGACCGCCGCGCCGCGCGGATTGGCTGGTTTTCGAATCATGCGTTCTTGTGCCTCCCGGAAACGCGAAAGGCAAGCGTTGCAACGACCACCAACGCACTTGGATTGCCCAAAGAGACGGGATAGGGTGCGTCTCTTCAATTCACCCATTCAGTTCATCGAGTGTTTTCGCGTGAAAAAACTTTTCCTAATCGCTTTCGCGATCGCCGTGGCTCTCATGATCCCAGTCGGCATCGTCGCTCCGAAGGGAGAAGCGCCGCTTTTCGCGCTGGTGGCCGTGGCGGCATTGACCACCGTTGTTCGAACCGGCCCGTGGCGGGAAATAGTGCATCTCGGCTGGATTCGTTTTCTTGTTTCTTTTGCGGTCCTGGCCCTGCTATCGGTTTTTTGGTCCTTCACGCCCTGGACGTCATTCCGTCTCGCCGGAATTCTCGGACTCACGCTCCTCGGTTTCGTCGTTCTTCACGCGGCGGTGGGGCAGCTTGAATCGGACGATCGGGTTCGCATCGCGAAAATCGTTTTCTGGGCGTTTGGTTTCGGAATTTGCATCCTGGCCTTCGATCACTTCAGCGGCGGCATCATCATCGGCACCATACGGCGCATGCGGGGCATCGAAATTCCCGCGAACGAGGACATGCGCCTGCATCTGACCAGCGCCACGTCCATTGCAGCGCTTGCGTTGTGGCCCTGGTTGCTTGCGGTTCGCGAACGATTTGGGTGGATGTGGGCGGTTACCGGCGGCGTGTTCGGACTTGTCGTTATGATCTTCGGCAATGCCGACACCACGCCGATCGCGTTTGCGATCGGACTGTTCGCGGCCGGAACGGCTTGGTTTCTGCCGAAAACCGCCCAGAGACTGATGTTGGCCAGTCTCGTCGTCGTCCTGTTGGGAACGCCGGTAGCCGTCAAATATCTTCCGGATCCCGCGGAGGACACGCCGGCAACCGAGTCGATTCCCAATTCATTGCTACATCGGGTCTTTATTTGGAAAACCGCGCTCTCTCTGATCGAACAGCGCCCCTTCATCGGTTATGGAATCAACACCTCGCGGTCGTTCTACGACAAGTCCTCGATACGACAAACACCGCTGCGCGGCGGTAAATTGATGGTCACCTCGGAGCCGATTCCGCTGCACCCCCACAACGGCACGCTGCAAATCTGGCTCGAACTCGGCCTTTTGGGCGTGCTGTCGATCATCGGCGTTCTGGCCATGGCGATTCGCAAGGCCTTCGCCCAGGGCACCGATCCGGCCCGGCGAAGCGTCCTCAGCGGTCTGTTCACGACGGTGTTCGTCATCGGACAATCGAGTTTCGGTATCTGGCAAAGCTGGTGGATCGGGGTAATCATCCTGTCGACCGCCATGACCTTCGCCGTCTTGCCTCAATCCGACTCTGTCCGGCCCCACGGTCCGGCCTGACCGGCCAACCGGCGAAGCCGTTCGACGCGATTGGTCGTGCTGGGGTGAGTCGAAAACAGATTGTCCGCACCGCGGCCATGCAACGGATTGATGATGAACAGATGCGCAGAGGCGGGATTATGTTCCGCGACCGGATTGGCGGCGTCAAGGACTCGTTCCTCAATGCGTTGCAAGGCCGATGCGAGCCAGAGGGGATGGCCGCAGATCTCGGCGCCGATACGGTCGGCCTCGTATTCGCGCGTCCGGGAAATCGCCATCTGAACGAGCGTGGCGGCAAGCGGCGCCATGATCATCACCAGGATGGTCCCGAACACACCCAAGGGATTGTTGCGGCTGTTTCCGCCGAAAAAGAACGCGAAATTGGCGAGCATGCCCAATGCCCCGGCGAGGGTCGCCGTGACGGTCATGATCAGCGTGTCCCGGTTGCGAACGTGGGCCAGTTCGTGGGCCAGAACCCCGGCAATTTCCTCTCGGCTCAAGGAATTGATCAGTCCCGTCGTGATCGCCACAGCCGCGTTTTCCGGATTTCGGCCGGTGGCGAAGGCGTTGGGCTGGTCCGTTTCGATGACGAAGACCTTCGGCATGGGAATTGCCGCTCGATCCGCCAAACGCTCGACGATGCGAACCAGTTCCGGCGCCGTACGCGCATCCACTTGGCGGGCGCCGTACATGCGCAACACGACCTTGTCGGAATTCCAGTAGGCGAATAGGTTCATGGCTACTGCAAGGACCAGGGCGATCATCATTCCGCCCTCGCCGCCCAGAAGATATCCAACGGCGAGGAAAAGCCCCGTCAACGCCGCCAATAGAAGAGCCGTTCGCGTGGTACTCATCGACAATTGTCCTCCAAGGGATGCGTCGATCAGAAGACGCCCCTATTTTACTAGGCAGATTACCGCAGTCGTTCAAGACGGAGACCCAAGCCATGAACGGAAGCCCGGACAGCCCCGCATCACCCGACACTCTTCCTGCTGGTTCGGAAGCGATCGTGGAAGAAGACAAGACGGCGCACAAACGCCAGCCGGTCTCGGCTGTGACGGAGTTCGGCGGACCGGCGGGTCCGGAGCCCACCCGTTATGGCGACTGGGAAAAAAAGGGGCGGTGTTACGATTTCTAACGGTCGGATCGATTTCGCGCTCATCCACGGCGGTTTTCGGGCGTTGCCGAATCGCGCCGACTAGGGCATCGTTTGCCTGGAGGGCACGATCCAGGTGTTCCGTATGAGCGAAACCAGCCCGGAGAACCGACGGTGAGGGGGTTTTTGGACCGAATTCTCCGGCGACCAAGCGAACCGGTGAAATCTCCCCGGAATACGAAATCAGTTCCCGGCAACGAGGCCTATCCTCTTGACCCGTCGAACATCGTCGTCCTTGTCCCCGATATCGCCGGATCGGGAGACGTCTCGATCGCCGACCAAATTCGTGACGGATTCTCGGACTTTCTCGGCATCACCGTTGTCCGCCGAAACAAGGGCCCCCGGCGTGACAGCCGACGTGATCTTATCGAGCAACTCGCGGATACCGGCGAACAGGCATTCCGGATGCTACGCGACTCCAAGGCGGACGTCCTCGCCTGGGGTACCGTCGCCGATGACAGCCGAACGATCGTTTTCCGCTTTATCGCCGCCGCCGCCGATACCGAAAACCGCCCGGGAACATTCGGATTGGGAGATTCTCTCATTGTCGGTCTGCCTCTGGTCACGCCGGCCCTTGATTTGATCGTCGGCGCAAGCATCGCCGCCGCCTTCCCCGCCAAAGACGGCGCCTGGGAAGTCCTGCGCCGGGTTCTGACGGTGGTCGTCAACCGTCTGGAAACATCGGCGGATCAAGCGCTTTCCGGCCTGACTCCGGTCCAGGCCGCCACGGCTCGCTCCGCGCACGCGGGCCTTGTTGCGACATTGTGGCGGGCGTCCGGCGATGCCGGATATCTCGAAGCGGCCGCCAGTCTGTACCGGAAGGCTTTGGAAGGTTGGGCGGAAACCGACGAACCCCTCGTTGCCGCCATGGTGCAGACCCATTTGGCGGCGGTGCAGGAAGTGATCGGTGACCGCGACGACTCGGCCCAGGCGCTGGCCGATGCCGCAAACGCCTATTGGGCCGTAAGCCGCGTTCTGAAACGCGATTCCCACCCCATCGACTGGGCACTGGCCCATGTCCGTAGGGGTTTGGTGCTTTACCGACTGGCCATCTTGCGCGGAAGCCAGGTTCCCCAACTGCAAGAAGCGGCCTTGGCCCTCGATACCGCCCTGGAAGTCCTGTCCGGCGCCTCGACACCGGAACATTGGGCCGACGTCATGAACCAACTGGGTGTCGTCCTCATGGCCATCGGTTCCCAGAGCGCCGGCTTGCGGGCGTTGGAACGTTCCGCCGTCGCCTTTCGCCGAGCGCTCGAAGTGAGGCGGCGTGACGTTCGGCCTCTTGGATGGGCCCAGACCGTCAATAATCTGGGTGCCGTCTCGTTCGCGATCGGCAAAAGATCGCGCAGCGAATCCGCGCTCCGCGAGGCGGAGGCCTGTTTCGAAGGTGCGCGAAAGGTCTATTCCCAGAACGGTCAACGCCAAACCGTGGTCGTAATCGACAAAAACCTCGACCGCGTCCGGGATTTCCTGAAAACGCTTCCCTGAAACGGTTCCGATAAAAAACGGGGCCCAAAGGCCCCGTCAGGTTGCGACGCGAATCGCAGAGATCGTTAGCGGTTTTGGCGGTTGGTGACGAGATCTTCCACCACGGTCGGATCGGCGAGCGTGGAGGTGTCACCCAGACTGCCGTAGTCGTTCTCGGCGATCTTGCGCAGGATACGGCGCATGATCTTTCCGGAACGGGTCTTGGGCAGTCCCGGCGCCCATTGGATGAGATCCGGCGACGCGATCGGCCCGATTTCCTTGCGGACCCACTGGACGAGTTCCTTCTTCAACTCGTCGGTATGGGGTTCGCCGGCATTCAAGGTCACATAGGCGTAAATGCCCTGCCCCTTGATTTCATGCGGATAGCCGACGACCGCCGCTTCGGCGACCTTCGGATGCGCGACCAGGGCACTTTCGACCTCGGCCGTGCCCATGCGGTGGCCTGACACGTTGATGACGTCGTCAACGCGGCCGGTAATCCAGTAGTAGCCATCCGCGTCGCGCCGGCAGCCGTCACCGGTGAAGTATCGGCCGCGATAGGTCGCGAAGTAGGTCTGCACGAAACGGTCGTGATCCCCGAAGACGGTCCGCATCTGGCCCGGCCAGGCGTCATTGATGCACAGGTTGCCTTGGCCAGCGCCTTCCAGGATGTTGCCGTCGGAATCGAGAATTTCCGGCTTGATGCCGAAGAACGGGCGGGTCGCGGAACCCGGCTTGAGCGGCGTGGCACCCGGCAACGGCGTGATCAGAATGCCGCCGGTTTCGGTTTGCCACCAAGTATCGACGATCGGGCAACGACCATCGCCGACCACGTTGTAATACCACATCCAGGCCTCTGGATTGATCGGTTCGCCCACAGATCCGAGGATTCTCAGCGATTTCCGGCTCGTCTTGCGCACAGGTTCGTCACCTTCCCGCATCAGCGCGCGAATGGCTGTCGGCGCCGTGTAGAAGATGTTGACCTGATGCTTGTCGACGACCTGCCAGAATCGGGACGAATCGGGATAGGTCGGCACGCCTTCGAACATGACGCTCACCGCCCCGTTCGCCAACGGCCCGTAGACGATGTAGGTATGACCGGTGACCCAACCGACGTCGGCGGTGCACCAGTAGATTTCGCCGTCGTGATAGTCGAAGACGTACTCGTGGGTCATCGACGCGTAAACCAGATATCCGCCGACCGTATGCAACACGCCCTTGGGTTTTCCCGTCGAACCCGACGTGTAGAGGATGAACAACGGATCTTCCGCGTTCATTTCAACCGGCGGACAAACGGTGGAGGCCTTTCCGCAGACCTCATGATACCAGATGTCCCTTCCATCTTTCCAATCGACCGCGCCGCCGGTGCGGCGGACGACGACGACGTTCTTCACGCTCGGGCAATTTTCCAGCGCCTTGTCGACGTTCTTCTTCAATGGCACCTTGCGGCCACCGCGAAGGCCTTCATCGGCAGTAATGACGCATACCGAATTGCCGTCCTGCACCCGGCCGGCCAAAGCATCGGGCGAAAAACCGCCGAAGACGACGGAATGAATGGCGCCGATGCGGGCGCACGCCAGCATGGCAGCGGCCGCTTCCGGAATCATCGGAAGATAGATGGTGACGATGTCGCCCTTTTTGATGCCGAGATCCTTCAGGGCATTCGCCAGGCGGCAGACCTGTTCGTGAAGTTCGCGGTAGGTGACCGCCTTGCTTTCGTTCGGGTCGTCGCCTTCCCAAAGGATCGCGGTCTTGTCGCCGCGAGTCGCCAGATGACGATCGAGGCAGTTGGCGGATGCGTTCAGGGTTCCGTCATAGAACCATTTGATGGAAACGTCGGGGTACTGATAGTTGACGTCCTTGACCTTGGTGTACGGCTTGATCCAATCGATTCTTTTGCCGTGCTCTCCCCAAAACGATTCCGGGTCCTCAACCGAACGCCTGTACATGTCAAGATAGGCTTCTTCGTTGCACAGGGCGTTTTCGGCAACACCGGCAGGAACCGGAAAGACTTGATCATCAGACATTTCTTGTTCGCCTCTTCCTGTTTTCGTTGTATTGCGATTGCGCGTCGTGATGGTGCCTAACGGCACTCTTGGCCCGAATAAGGTCGCGCGGGCTTGTCTGTCGCGGATTATCACGGAAACGGCGCGGCGAAACAAGGGGTCGGAACGGTATTTCCTCCGGCTCGTTATGGTTTTGTCGGTGGTCGAACGCTCCGGCGAAGCTCGGTGACCGCCCCCGCCCCAGACGGAACGCCCGGCGGCCGAGGTGTGTGGCGATCATTTCGCCTTCGTCTCAAAAATAACGCGATTTCAATTGGATATGCCCGATACATGCGGGCATATCCGCACGGGTACCGGCGCGTTCATGGGTTAAGGCATTTGCTCAAGGCAGCCCTGAAGAAGGGCGCCGCGGCACCGATGATTTCACCCATCGCAAAGGGTTTTGCGGGAACCAGTTCCAAGCCTTCCCCGGCATAGCCGGGCAACCTCTCCATCAGTCCGCTCCTCAATGCCTCGAAGACCATGGCGTCCTGCACGAACGGTCCGGTAATGAATATCTTTCGGGCAAACAGGATCATTTGCAGGTCATGCAATGCGTTCACAAAACGCTCCGTCGCCAATCGAATGGAGGGATGGGCGCTCAGCCCTTTGTGACATCGCATAAAGTCCTCAAACGCCCGTTCGTCTCCCGGCGCATCCGGATAGTCCCGTTTGATTTCCGGCAGGATGGACCATAGGGCGGCTTCGGTTTCCAGACATCCCCGCTTGCCGCAAAGACATTGCCGACCCGATCCCGTCCCGCCGCTCCAATGGCCCAGTTCGCCGAAACGGCCGCCACGAGGCCGCCAAATCTGGCCATCGTGCGCATAAGTGGCGCCAATTCCGTAACCCCAATGCACGAACAGGATGCCATCCCTTCCCGCCTCCGAATCGATGGAAAGCTGGTGTTCCAGTTCGGCATTCAGGTTCTTGTTCACCAACACCTTCAAACCGGTTCGCTCGGTGAGCCGGTTCAGATCCATCTCCCTCATGTGCGGCCACCGCGAAGAAAAAATCCAAACGCCGGAGAGTTCGTCGACAATGCCGGGCAGAGCAAGACCGACGCCTTCCAGGTCGGTTCCGGACGGCACGTGGGTGCGAAGATCCTCGATCAGGGTAACGAACAAATCCTCCAGCTGCGCATTCGCGGCCATCGTATCGACCGGCAAGTCGGGCATTTGTTCCGCCCTGACGGCGCCCGACATGTCGAGCAGAGTCCCGCGGACCCGATTGGACACCACGTGCACCACGATGGCGGCGAAGCGGTCGGTCACGGATGTCAGGGGGACCTCTCGCCGTCCCTTGCGATTGACGGCAACGGGATCGCCTTCTCGAACCAGGCCCTGGCCCAGTAGTTCCGCGACCAAATCCGATACCGTCGCCGGCCGTATGCCCAATTCCTCCCCGATCTGTTTTCGGGTCACTTCGGGTTGGTCGTTGATGTAACCATAGATCTTGGCCTTGTTGCGACTGATCGCGCTCATCCCATGAAGCGCTTTCGTGTTCGTGAAACGAGCAAGCATCATCTCTATCCGCCCAAAGAGGCCCTGCGAGGAAAATCTTGACCCTTATTTAATTACTCTATATGTTATTAAATGTTCTTCGGGGCAAGGCCAAGGTTGGTGGAGGAAAAGCCGGTGCAGATTCAAACCTACGATGCGTCTCTCGAAATGGGCCGGGCCGCAGCCTTGAACGGCGCCGCCATCATCAAAAAAAACCTGGCTGAAAAAGGCAACGCGTCCATCATTCTTGCAACCGGAAGCAGTCAGTTCGAGATGCTGTCGGTTCTGGCGGCCGACGCCGGAATCGATTGGTCGAAAGTGACGGCGTTCCATCTGGACGAATACATCGGCCTGCCGGAAAGCCACCCGGCTAGTTTCCGCAAATACCTCAAGGAACGTTTCGTCGCCAAAATTCCGAATTTTGGCCGTTTCGTGTTCGTCGAAGGCGACGCGCCGGACTTGACCAGGGAATTGGCCCGTCTGGGCGACGAAATCACGCGAAACCCGATTGACGTGGCGTTCGTCGGCATCGGCGAGAACGGACATCTGGCATTCAACGATCCCCCGGCTGATTTCGACACCGAGGTCCCCTACATCGTGGTCGATCTCGACGAGCCCTGCCGGCGCCAGCAAATGGGCGAGGGTTGGTTCGCGACGTTGCAGGACGTTCCCACGCAGGCGGTTTCCATGAGCATCCGTCAAATCATGAAAAGCGCCGCCATCATCTGCACGGTTCCCGATGCGCGAAAGGCCGCCGCCGTCAAGGCCTGCGTCGAAGAGCCGGTCTCGAATCTGAGACCCGCATCGATCCTGCGCGAGCATCCCGATTCCTGGCTGTACCTGGATGGTCCTTCCGCGTCGTTGCTGACTTCTTCCGCCAGAGGGCGTTAGGCGAACCGACCATGCGCCTCCTCGCCCGGACCGCCGCCTCGACATTCAAGGTATTTGCCGGCGACGATGCGCCGCGTTTCGAAATCGGCGTCGACGCCCGGGGCCGGATTGAAACCGTATGGCCGTCCCGTCCCGCGAATTCCGCCGTAGCGCAAGCGCCTCTCGTTACCCCCGGCCTCGTTGACCTGCAGGTCAACGGGTTCGCGGGAGTCGATTTCAATGCGCCGAATCTGCAACCGGCGGCTTTCGAGATGTTGCTGCTTGAACTTCTCGCATGCGGCGTGACACGGTTCCTTCCGACGCTGATCACGGCGAGTGAGGACGATCTCTGCCGTCGCCTCGACACCCTGGATCGTGTCGTCGCGGACAGCCCCCTCGGCCAGCACATGGTGATGGGCTACCACGTCGAGGGGCCGTTTCTGTCGAATCGGGATGGATACGCCGGATGCCATCCGGCCCACGCCATGACTGGGGCGACGGCGGCGATCCTCGACCGCTTCCTCCAGAATCGCCTTAAACCGGTCCGCATTCTCACCGTGGCTCCCGAAGTTCCGGGCGTCATCGATCTCATTCCGCTGATCCGTTCCCGCGGAATCGCTTGCTCGATCGGCCACACGGCCGCCGACCCCGGCACCATCCGAGCGGCGGTCGACGCGGGCGCGACGATTTCCACGCACTTGGGCAACGGCCTGCCGCACGTTCTTTCCAAGAACGAGAACCCACTTTTTTCCCAACTCGGCGAGGATCGCCTGTTCGCGGGCTTCATCGCGGACGGTCACCACATAGCGCCGGACACCCTGCGCTCCTGGTTGCGTGCCAAGACCCTGTCGCGAAGTTTTCTCGTCTCCGACGCCGCCGCGGCCGCCGGCCCGAACACGCACGAAGGCCTATACACCATTGGCGCCGCGCAGATCGAACGGACCGCCGACGGCTTGGTCCGGATTCCGGGTTCGGAATACCTGGCCGGTTCGTCGACTTGGATGGCGCAGATGGTCGGGAACCTCATGCGATGGTTCGGGTTCGGATGGGACCCGGTTCTGCGTCTTTGCCGCGTCAATCCATTGCACGCCATCGGCGAAACCCGGACGGTACCGGCGGTCGGCGACTGGGCCGACTTCGTCGAATGGACCGACGACCGGGACAAACCGACCGTCGGAAGAGTCCATGTCGGTTCGTGGATTCTCGACAATACACCGTGAGAGGTAAGTGGATCGTTCACATCACAGGGGAGAACATAACCATGCACGCGAAGTCCTTGTTGGGCCTCGGTCTCATAGCGGTTGCCGCGATGACCTGGGGTGGAATCAGTTCGGCGCAAGCCGCGAAGATAACCATGCGGCTGGCAGAAAATCAGCCTGAAACCAATCCTGTTTCCGTGGCGATGCACGAGTTCGCGAAGCTGGTCCAGGCAAAGACCAACGGCGAAGTCGAAGTCGATGTCTACACGGCGGCCCAACTCGGCCAGGAACCGGAAACCATCGAACAGGCCCAGTTGGGCGTCATCGAATTCGCCCGGGTGAATAGCGTCGTCGTCGGCAACGTCGTTCAGGAAGTCGGCGTCTTCACCCTTCCCTATGTGTTCCGCAACATCGAACACAAGTTCAAGGTGCTCGATGGCGAGATCGGCAAAGAGGTCGACAAGGCGCTCGAGAAGCAGGGGTTGGTCAATCTCGGCTACATGGAAGCCGGGACGCGTTCTTTCTACACCATCAAGGGCAAGCAGGTGAAAAGCCTGGCCGACCTTAACGGCATGAAGATTCGCGTCCAGCCGGCGCCGATTTCGATCCAGATGGTCAAGTTGCTCGGGGCGACGCCGACGCCGATGAACTACGGCGAAGTCTATTCGGCCCTTGAAACCGGCGTGATCGACGGCGCCGAGAACGACTACGTCAGCTATGTCACGTCGGGCCACTACGAGGTTGCCCCCTTCTATATCGAGGACAACCATCTGAGCCCGCCCGCCATGCTCCTGATGAACAAGGACAAGCTGGATTCGCTATCCGATGCGCACCGCAAGGCGATCCTCGAGGCCGGCAAGGAGGCCGCCGTCTTCGAACGCGGCCTCATGATCAAGGGCAACGAGGAAGCGAAGGAAAAGGCCCTCGCCGCCGGCGTCGTCATCACCACCGTCGACAACACGCCGTTCCGTGAGGCGGTTGGCGGCATCTATGAAACGTTCCCGAAATTCGCCGGCATCCTCAAGCGGATCGCCGAGGTCAAGTAGGGGCTTGCCAACGGGTTGCGGGGGCGGCCCGTCGCCGTCCCCGCGCCCCGCGAAAGGAACCACAATGATACGGCGCGTCGTTGTCTTCCTGGATCACACGGTGGTGTACCTTTGCGCCGCCCAACTGATCGCCATGCTCGGAATCATGTTTTCGCAGGTTGTTCTGCGCTACGTGTTCAACAGCCCGACGAGCTGGTCCGAAGAGCTCACCCTGTTGATCCTGATCTGGTTCGGCTATCTGAGCATGGCTCTCGGGTTCGGGCACGACTACCATATCGCGCTTCAGTCCTTCACGCGCGGGTGGCCTCCCGCCGCCCTGCGCGGTCTTCAGATCCTGTCCGACATTCTGGTCCTGGTCATTGCGGCGCTCATGATCCGGTATGGCAGCGTCCTCGTCGACAAGACCGCGCCCCAGGCCATGCCGGCCTTGGGCATCTCCAAGGCCATCCTCTACCTCAGCTTGATCGCCTCGGGCGCCGCGACCGCCTTTTATGCCGGGATTCACCTGTTCATGCCCGACGCCTTCTCCAGTAGATCGATCATTCGCACCGGAGAATCCCAGGAATGAGTGTCAACGCGATAGCCCTGACAATCCTGCTGGGAACCTTTTTCGGGCTGATCCTGATCCGGATTCCAATCGCCGTCTGTCTGATCGTCGCATCGCTGGCATGCGCCCTTTATCTCGGCATCCCCCTGGTGGTCCTGATCCAGAAAATGGTCACGGGGCTCAACAGTTTTACCTTTCTCGCGGTGCCGTTCTTCATTATCGCGGGCGAACTGATGAGCGACGGCGGCATGTCCGACAAGATCATCAAGTTCGCGGACGCCGTCGTCGGCAAGGTGCGCGGCGGGCTGGCCATGGTCAACGTTCTGGCGAGCATGTTGTTCGGGGGCATTTCCGGCTCTTCGGTGGCCGATGTATCGGCCATCGGGACGTTTCTCATTCCCCTGATGAAAAAGAATGGGTACCCGGCGGACTTTTCCGTCGCGGTCACGGTGTCGGGATCGGTGCAGGGCATCATCATACCGCCCAGTCAGAACATGATCTATTACGCTCTCGCCGCGGGCGGGCTATCGATCAGCAAGCTGTTCATCGCCGGCTACGTGCCCGGAATCCTGTTCGGTTGCAGCCTGATGGCCGTCTGCTATGTCACCGCCGTCTTGAAGAACTTTCCGCGCGGCCAGACCTATTCTCTGCGGGAAACCGCCTTCATCCTGATCGACGCGATCGCCAGCCTGTTCGTCATTTTCATCATCATCGGCGGAATTCTGTTCGGCGTTTTCACGGCGACGGAATCGGCCGCGGTCGCTTCGGTTTACGGACTGATCATCACGGTGTTCGTCTATAGGAGCCTGGGGCCGCGAAACGTGCTCGACGTATTCCTGCGCTCGCTCAAGACGCTGTCGATGATCATCGCGATCATCGGCGCGTCATCGGTTTTCGCGTTCCTGCTGGCGTGGCTCAAGGTTCCGACGATGGTGGCGGCGTTCTTCACGGGAATATCCAGCGAACCGTTGGTCGTGATGCTGATGGTCAACGGGCTGCTGCTGGTTCTGGGAATGCTCGTGGACATGGGAATTCTGATCCTGCTCATGACTCCCATTCTGCTGCCGGTCGTCGTGGCGGTCGGTTACGATCCGATTCATTTCGGCATCATCATGATGGTCAATCTGGGAATCGGACTTTGCACGCCGCCGGTGGGAACGTCCCTGTTCGTCGGCTGCTCGATCGGCCGAATCGGCATCGAAACGGCCATGAGGGGATTCTGGCCGTTCTACGCGACGATGGTGGCGATCCTCGCCCTCATCATCCTGTTTCCCGAAATCTCGCTCTGGCTTCCGTCCCTGATGCACTGAACCGTGAACCCGGGAACGATTGGGAGAGCGAACAATAGACGGAAGTTCCGCGTTCGCGGGTTCGATGCGGGTTGTTGGTTCAATCTACCACGAAGAGCCTTGCCCCCGCCGGAGCGGAAGATCGATGGGATTCGGCCTCGTCGGCCACCTGATAGCTCATGCCCGGTTTGAGGACGAACGTTCGACCGTCGTCGAGTTCGGTGTGCAATTCGCCGTCGATGCAAAAGAGAATATGGCCTTTGGCGCACCAGTGATCCGCCAAATATCCGGGAGAGTATTCAACCATCCGAACGCGTATATCGCCGAAATTCCGGGTTCTCCAATAGGCGATCCCCGTCGTTCCCTTGTGTTCGGTTCTCTCCACCGTCGACCAGTCCGTGATGCCGAAGGGAATGCCGGTCATATGCATTCAATGTCGCTCCCCGTGCGGTTCCGCCGATTTGACAAAGACTTGACCTGTGCGAATCTCGACGGAAACCGCCTCCAGCGACTGCCCCGGACAGGGCCCGTGCACGCAGCTTCCGTCGGCAATCTCGAACAACGCGCCGTGATTGGCGCACAGGATATGGGTTCCGTCAGCGTTCAGGAACCGGCCCGGCCGGAAATCGAGCGGCGCCCCGATATGGGGACAGCGGTTGACATAGACGCGAACGATGCCGTCCTTGCGAACCACGATCAAGCGTTGCCGCTCTCCGTTCAGGGTCGCGATCGCACCAATCGTTCCGCCTTCCGGGACGTCTTCCACCGCGCAAATCGGCTTCGCCTCGGCTTTCGCCATATGCTCCGCCCCGTTCAGTTTCGGTTCGGCTTCATAACGAACCGGTCGCTGACATAGTTCAACAGGATATCGAGGCTCTCGTCTATCGACCGGTTCGTGGTATCGACCACGAGTTCCGGCGATACCGGCGCTTCGTAGGGTGCCGAAACACCGGTGAATTCGGTAATTTCACCGCGCCGGGCTTTGGCGTAAAGCCCCTTGGGATCCCGTCGTTCGCATTCGTCCAGGGAAGCGCGGACATGGATTTCATGGAACATGTCGGGCGCTATTGCGCGCACGTGGTCCCGGTCCGCGCGATAGGGTGAAATGAAAGCGGTTATGACGATGATCCCGGCGCGGGCGAACAGCCGGGCGGTTTCGCCGACACGACGGATATTTTCCTCGCGATCATCGGGCGAGAAGCCGAGATCGGCGCTCAGCCCGTGCCGTATGTTGTCGCCGTCAAGCACATAGACCTGCATGCCGCGCCGGAACAGGTGCTGTTCCAACCGGAAGGCCAGCGTCGATTTGCCGGATCCGGACAGCCCGGTCAGCCATAGAATGCCGCTACGATGGGCGTTCGTATCCCACCGCTCTTCCAGCGGCACCCGATGTTCCACCCGCGTAATGTTTGCCGACTTCACGGCGAAGCGATCGCGTTGGTCCTCGAACCCATCCATGGAGATCAGGCCACCACCGACGATGTCGTAATCCTCGACCAAAACGAAACGCCCGGTGCGAACGTTGACGGTAAACGGATCGACCGCCATCAGTCCCCGCGACCGGAAGACGACCTCGGCTACCGTGTTCCGCAGGACCTGGTCGGCAGCGGCACCCGACAGATCGTCGACATTGATGGCCCGCGCGATCGATGCGACTTCAACCGCGTATTCCGCCGTATTGAGCTTCAACTTGTAACGCCGCCCGATGGTCAGGGGATTGCGGCCAAGCCAGAACAAACGCGCCGAAAACGCGTTTGTCAGCATCGGCATGTCGCCCTCGGTGCTGGCGATATCGCCCCGTTCGACGAACACCTGGGGATCGAACGTGAAGGCAACCGACTCCCCCGCGCTCGCGGAACTTGGTTGCGCGGCGTGCCAAGTTTCCAGTGAAACGACGCGCGCGCGCTTGTTCGACGGAGAAAAGACCAATTCGTCGCCGACGGCCAATGTACCGCTTTCGATACGACCGACAATGGCGCGCCGTTCGTCGAACTTGTAGACGTCCTGTACCGGCAGTCGCAACGCCTGATCGGCCAAGGCCGCGGGCGGTTCGAAGGTGTCGAGCGCCGATACGATGGACACGCCGACGTGCCACGGCGTGCTGGCGGACACGCCGACGATGTTGTCGCCTTCACGCGCCGACACCGGAACGATTTCGACTCGCGCGCTTTCGAGGCCCAATTCGGCGAGATAGTTTCGGCATTCCTCGGCCACGGCATGGAAGCGGTCCTCGTCGTAGCCGACCAGATCCATCTTGTTGACGGCAACGACGACTTGCCGGATGCCGAGCAGATGCAGCAGGTAACCGTGCTGACGGGTCTGTTCACGCACGCCTTCCTTGGCGTCGACCACCAGCACCGCCGCGTCCGCCGACGCGGCGCCGGTGATCATGTTCTTCAGGAATTCCTTGTGACCCGGCGCATCGATCAGGACGTAGTCGCGCTTTTCCGACGCAAAGCGGATCTGGGCGGTGTCAACGGTAATACCCTGGTCGCGTTCGGCCTTGAAAGCATCCATGACGAACGCCCATTCGAAGGGCATGCCGCGCTTGCGGCACATTTCGGCGATGGCTTCGACCTTGCCGTCCGGCAGCGATCCGGTATCGTTGAACAGACGGCCGACCAGCGTCGATTTGCCGTGGTCGACGTGGCCGACGATGACGACCCGCAGGGGCGTCGCAGCGATCCGTTGGACTTGGGTTTCGTTCATGATCACATATACCCGTCGGCGCGAAGGCGTTCGAACGCGTCCTCGGCTTCCTGATCCTGGGCGCGTCCCGACCGTTCGGAAACGTGCGTTCCTTCCAACTCCCGAATGATCTCGTCGACCGTCGCCGCCTCGCTTTCGATCGATCCGGTGCACGGCGCGCACCCGAGCGAGCGGTACCGGCGCCCGTTCTTGGTAAAATACAGTTCGACGACCGGAATATTTTCGCGCTTGATGTAACGCCAGACATCCAATTCGGTCCAATGCAGGATCGGATGGATTCGCAGATGGGTCCCCGGCGCGAAATCGGTCTTGTACTGGTCCCAGAATTCCGGCGGCTGGTCGCGGTAGTTCCATTCCGCGTTCTCGCCACGCGGGCTGAAGACCCGTTCCTTGGCCCGGGTGCCTTCCTCGTCGCGCCGGATGCCGGCGAACACGCCGGTAAACCCGTGCGCGCCCAGAAGCGCCTTGAGCGCATCGGTCTTCAGAGCCGTGCAACAGGTAACCCGGCCGCGTTCAGGGTTCATCCCATCGGCCAGGGCCTGCTCGTTCTTGCCGACGATAAGGTCCAACCCCCATTCCTTAGCGCGCGAATCGCGAAAGGCGATCATCTCGGGGATCTTGTAGGTCGTGTCCACGTGCAGCACGGGAAACGGCACGCTACCGAGAAACGCCTTGCGGGCGAGCCACAGCATCACGTTGGAATCCTTGCCGATCGACCATAGCATCGCCAGGCGGTCGAGCCGGTTGAAGGCTTCGCGAAAAATATAAATGCTCTGCGCTTCGAGCGCGTCGAGATTATCCATGGAATACCCATCGGAATGAGTCGCGGGGACCGCGCGGAAACGCGCGCGACATCATCTATCAGAGCCCGGGACGCGCGTCCAGAACGTCCGGCGACTCAGTCTTCCTTGCCGCCGCCCAAGCCGCTCGGAATCCAGCGGTATTCTTCCCGCACCCGTGGATCGAGCGGTTCGTTCTTGGCTTCCTCGACGATCTTGAGCACTTCCTCGACGTGGCTGAAGCCCCGCCGCAGTTCGCGCCAGAGATCGCAGCCCAGGGGCCGCAATTCGGGGATGGTCAGGGCGCGCAAGGTGTGCAGCCACACCAAAGTGCCGACCGCGTCGTTATGCTGCTTTTTCCATTCGAACTGGCGGACCAGATTGCGCAGGCGCCCCACGATCCGCCCCCGCGAATCCAGCTCGGCGGCCCACTTTTCGTCGAACAGGTTGCGCGGCACGACGTCCATGTTTTCCAGGTTGATGCGGATCATCGTGGCGACGGCGACCACCGGCCCGATATCGCGGTCCGATACGTTTTCGACGTGGTTGAGAAACTGAACCAACTCCAGCCGCCCTTCGCGGACCACCTTGTGCCGAAGCCGGTTGCGCAGCCATTCGCCAATCACGACACGTCGCCCCCTACGCCAAACCGCCGAGTTCGCATATGATTCCCCACGCGTCGTCGTCGATGGGCATCACCGACAGACGCGACTGGCGGATCAGGGCCAAGTGGCCCAATCGGCCGTCATTCTTGATTTCGTCGAGTGTTACCGGCCGCTCCACGGCCTGAACGGCCTTGAAATCCACCATGCCGAACCGGCCACTGGCATCGGTCGGATCCGGGTAGTATTCCCGGACGACCTCCACGATGCCGACGACGCGTTTTTCCTTGACCGAATGGTAGAAGAACGCCCGGTCTCCGATGCGCATCGCTTTCATGTTGTTGGCGGCCTGATGGTTGCGGACACCGTTCCAGGGCTCGATCCCCTTCGCCACGTGATCGTCCCATGACCACGCGCCGGGTTCGGATTTCACGAGCCAATACGCCATTTCAAGTAGTCTCCGTCGACGTTTCGGCCTTGAGCGGACGCGCAAGCAGCGACGCAATGGTACGATCCACGTCGGCGCCATGATGCAGAACCGCATCGACGGCAAGGCAGATCGGCATGTCGACCCCCAAACGTGCCGCCATCGCGTTGACCGAGGATGCGGTGTAGACGCCCTCGGCCACGGAACGGCGTCCGGCCAGGATATCGGCCGCCTTTTCGCCCCGACCCAGCGCGAACCCCAACGAGAAATTCCGCGATTGCATCGACGCGCTGGTGAGAATGAGGTCGCCGACACCGGACAACCCCATCATCGTTTCCGTCTGCGCGCCTTTGGCCGCCCCAAGGCGAACGATTTCAGCCAACCCCCGCGTCATCATCGCGGCGCGGGCATTGTCGCCCAGTTCCCGTCCCTCGACGATTCCGCAACCGATCGCCATGACATTCTTCACGGCACCCCCGATCTGAGCCCCCACGGGGTCCTTGGACCGATAGATACGGAACCGGCCGGTGCTGAAGTTCTCGGCGATCGCGGTTCCCAGGCGGGTATGTTCGGTTGCCGCCGTCACCGCCGTCGGCAAGTCGTGCGCGACCTCGATGGCGAAGGTCGGTCCCGACAGGACCGCGATCGGCGCCTGGGGCAGGACTTCGGAGACGACCTCGCTCATCAGCAGGCCGGTATTCTGTTCGATCCCCTTGGCGCAGATGATCGCGGGGACTTTTCGCTTCCAACCGCCGCGGACCCGTTCGCACAACCGCCGCAGGTGCTGAGCCGGCGTCGCCAGAAAAACGACGTCGCTCGCCACCGCTTCCAGCGGATCGCTCGTGGCCCGGATTTCGGGATCCAGGGTCACGCCGGGCAGAAAGGCGTCGTTGACATGACTGTCGTTGATCGACGCCACGACCTCGGGCTCGTGCGCCCAAAGGACGACGCTCCGGCCCGTTTTTCGCGCAATGAGAGCCAACACCGTGCCCCATGCGCCACCACCGATAATGCCGATTTGTTCCATGGCTCATTTATGCCCTGTGCCGGCGCCGGTCCGCAAGCGGCTTACGCCTTAACCCCGGCGAAACCGACGGACGGCGCGTCGGGATCGAGCGGCCAGCGCGGCCGCGGACGGAAATCCAGGGAATCCCGACGCCCGGCGGACAAGTTCTCAAGGCCGGCCCAGGCGATCATTGCACCGTTATCGGTGCATAGGCCAATCGGCGGCGCCGACAGGGTCATGTCGTGCTTCCGCGCCACGTCTTCGAGCCGCCCCCGAAGGTAGACGTTCGCCGCCACGCCGCCGGCCACGACCAACGCGTTTCCCCCCGGATGCCGCGCTTTGAACGCGGTGATCGCACGCACGCACCGATCCGCCAGCACGTCTGCAGCGGCGGCCTGAAAACCCGCGCACAGATCGGCGATGTCCCTGGGCGTCGGCTTTCCGTCAGGCAGTCGCGCCACGGTCTGGCGCACGGCGGTCTTGAGGCCGGAAAACGAAAAGTTACAGCCGTCGCGGCCCTTCATGGGTCGGGGTAGCGAAAATCGATCCGGGTCGCCGTCCCGGGCCATCGCCTCGACCGCCGGTCCTCCGGGAATTCCCAGGT
Source organism: Rhodospirillales bacterium (assembly GCA_963675465.2). Taxonomy (GTDB): domain Bacteria; phylum Pseudomonadota; class Alphaproteobacteria; order Rhodospirillales; family Shumkoniaceae; genus JAHDSF01. The sequence continues at coordinate 203,279 of CAXXVY010000012.1, read as the reverse complement.
TCAGAAGTTTCGCGGTTTTGTCGAAGGCTTCGCCCAACGCATCGTCGATCGTTGTTCCGAGCCGGCGATACTGTCCCACCTTTTCGACGATCAACAGCTGGCAATGACCACCCGATACCAGAAGCAGAAGAAACGGATAGTCGACCTCACCGGTCAACCGGGCCGTCAATGCATGGCCTTCCAGATGATTGACGGCAATGAACGGCAGGTCGTGAACCAGGGCGATGGCTTTCGCCGTCATGACACCCACCATGACACCGCCGATCAGCCCCGGGCCACCGGTCACCGCGACGCCATCGAGGTCGGACATCGCCACGCCGGCCCTGTACAGCGCTTCGGCGACGACCTCGTCGGCGACCTCCAGATGGGAACGGGCGGCGATTTCCGGCACGACTCCCCCGAACGGGCGATGTTCATCAAGCTGGGACAGCACGACGTTGGCGAGAATGCGCTTGTCGTCGGTCACCACGGCGGCCGCCGTTTCGTCGCAACTGGATTCGATACCCAAAACAATCATGTCGGAATCGCCTTGCCGAATTTGGCGGGGACTTTACTCTGGAGCGGCGCTCCGAACCAGACCCCGGATCCGAAAACTCGCATGAACCCGCAACCGCTTGTCCGCATCGGCACCCGTGGCAGCCCCCTGGCCCTGGCACAAACCCGTGAAACACGGGATCGTCTGGCTGCCGCCGTCCCCGAATTGGCAGATCCCGACGCGATCGAGATCGCGATCATCCAGACCACAGGCGATCGGGTGCTCGACCGGCCGCTGGCCGACGTCGGCGGTAAGGGCCTGTTCACCAAGGAAATAGATCAGGCGATGCTGGACGGACGAATCGACCTTGCGGTTCATTCCATGAAGGATGTGCCGACATGGTTGCCCGACGGGATCGTTCTTCCCTGCATCCTGCCGCGCGAAGCGCCGTGGGACGTACTGATATGCGCCGACGCCGGCCGTCTTGCCGATCTTCGGCCGGGCGGCGTCGTGGGCACCGCGTCGCTGCGACGGCAGGCACAGATCCTCTCGCGTCGACCCGATTTGCGGGTGGTTTCGTTTCGCGGCAACGTACAAACCCGGCTGTCCAAACTCGAACGCGGCGAGGCAGCCGCCACCATCCTCGCGATTGCGGGTCTGCGCCGGTTGGGCATGGCCGAAACGGGCACCGCCCTGGATGTCGACGAAATGCTGCCCGCCGCCGGCCAGGGCGCAATCGGCGTAACGTGCCGTGAGGATGACTCGCGGGCACGGGATTGGCTTTCCCGTATCGATCATCCGGAATCGCGTCTTCGCGTCGCGGCCGAACGGGCCTTCCTGGAAGTCCTGGATGGATCGTGCCGCACGCCGATCGCGGCACTGGCCGAAATCGATGATTCGAACCGCCTTTCGCTGCGTGGCCTGATCGCGCGCCCCGACGGTTCCGGACGGATCGAAACCGCCTGCCTCGGAAGCGTCGGAGATGCGGTCCGGATCGGAAGAGACGCCGGGAAAGATATCCGTGCGCGCGCCGAACCGGATATCCTGGCGGCCACGCCGTGACGGACTCGCACCGTCAACGCCCCCGGATCCTCGTCACGCGGCCGGAAGAAGACGCTTCCGCGACCGCTGAAGTGCTGATCGCACGCGGCTACGATCCGATCGCAGCCCCTCTATTGGACATCGAGGAACTCGACGAACCGGAACCCGATCTGGATGGCGTGCAGGCTCTGTTGGCCACCAGTGCCAATGGAATCCGGACCTTTGCCCACCGAAGCGCCTATCGCCAAATCCCCGTTTTTGCCGTCGGCGACGCCACCGCGCGGGAAGCCCGGCGCCTGGGGTTCGCGCGGGTATCATCGGCGGACGGCGATGTCGGGACCCTGGCGGACTTGGTTCTGGACCGATGCCGACGCGACGGCGGCGATCTCTTGCACGTCGCCGGCAGCCGGGTCGCGGGCGATCTGGGCGGTATCCTGGAACGCGAGGGGTATGGTTATCGACGTGTCGTCCTTTATCGGATGCGCGTAGCGACCGCCCTGCCCGCTACCGCATGCGCCGCGCTGGCGGACGATTCGCTGGACGGGGTGCTGGTCTATTCGCCGAGAACGGCGGCCACCTTCGCGGAACTGGCCATCCGGTTCGGATTCGACGCGGCGTGTGCGAAGGTCCACGCATTTTGCCTAAGCACCGCCGTCGCCAAAAAAATCGCGGTATTGGATTGGCGGGGAATCCACGTCGCCGAGAGACCGGAACAGAATGCCTTGCTAGATTGCCTCGATTCGGTGCTCTTCGCGACGTCAAAGGGTTGAAGCGACCCCTTCGGCGGATAAAGTAATTGAGGGCTCCCCCCCGTGGGGGCTTCCTTGTTATGGTAATCGAAATGCCGCCGCCGCGAAGACCGCCGGCGGATCGATGCGGAAAGAACGGGTAAGGGGAGTCCGGCATGGCCGATGAATCCAACAAGACGCCGACCGAGGATCGGGAAACCGAATCCGTAACCACGGACCGGCCGGAATCGGGCACGCCCTCGGCTTCATCGGAGTCGGCGTCGGCTCCCCCGGATTCGAGCGATGCCGATGGTTCCACACCCGTGCCCGAACCCGAAGGCAACAGCGAACCGGAGATCAAACCGAAAGCGGCGAAGCCGCGAGCCGGTGTGAAGGCGTTCATTGCCGCCTTGTTCTGGATCGTCGTGTTGATCGGCGGCGTCGGCGCCGGTGGATACGCGGCCTGGCCGCTGTGGAAGCCGTACGCCGGGCAACTCGTCAACCAAATCCAAAGCGATCCCTTTTCCGATCCCCGAATGGTCGAACTAACCGGAAACGTCAAGGAATTGAACCGTCTCGCCGAGACCATCGCGCGATTGGAAAAGGACCGCGACCAAGCGCTGCAGACGGTAACCGAACTGCGCGAGCGGGTCGCCAGAATGGAAACGGCGTTGACCGAACTCCAAAAGAACGCGCCGACGGTGGAAAGCCGACTCGACGTCGCGGCACCGGCCGCCGTGGTCGAGGAACTGAACCGGCGCGTCGGCCAGTTGGAAGCCGCCATCGATACCAATCGGATCGCCGCCAAGGAATCGGTCAATCGCGTCACGAGTGAACAGACCCATCTCACCAGCCAGGTCGAAAGGATGCAGGAGCGCTTGCAGACCGTCGAATCGGTTCAAAAGAAGCGCGAAAACGCCGGGCTGGAATCGCGGCTCAAGGTGATCGCCATCTCCCAGTTGGCCGCCGTCCTATCAAGCAATGCGCCTTATGAAGAGCCCCTTCGAACGCTGAAATCGCTGGCCAATGACGACTCCGATATCGCGGCGCTTGCCGAGTCGCTCGCTCCCTACGCCGACACCGGCATTCCGACGATTGCCCAACTGCAAAAGGACTACGAAACAGTCGCCCGCGAAGCGGTGCAGGCTCAGGTGGAGCTTGAAGGCGACGGATGGGTCGACAAGACGCTCAATCGCCTGATCGCCCTGGTGTCCGTCCGCACCGTAGGAGACGGCGAAGCCGGCGATCCCGTCGATGCGGCGGTGGCTGCCGCGGAATCACGGCTCGACGCTGGCGATCTGGAAGGCGCCATCAAGGCCCTGGAAACGATCGAGGGCGCGGCGAAATCCAAGGTATCCGACTGGCTGGCCACCGCAAAGGCCCGGTTGGCGGCGGAACGGGCCATGACGCGCCTCAACGCCCGGGCGACGTCGGCCCTCGGCGAGATCGAGGGCTGATGCCATGATGCGAGCCATGTTCTATATCGTGCTTCTGGCGATCGTCGTTTTTTGTGGAATCTGGTTGGCCGACAACCCCGGGAACGTCACGCTGGTCTGGTTCGGCAAGCAGATCGAAACCTCGATCGCGATCCTGTTGGGCGCCGTGGTCTTGGTCACCGGGACGACGGTCATCCTCTATCGCATCTTTTTTTCTCTTGGCCGAGTCCCCCGCGGCCTGTCCCGGATGCGCGCCGACAGCCGGCGCCGATCCGGCTATCTGGCATTGACCCGGGGCATGGTCGCGGTCGCCGCCGGCGACGTCAACGAGGCCACCCATCAAGCCCGGCGCGCCGACGCGCTGCTGGAAGATCCGCCTCTGACCCGCCTGCTTTCAGCGCAGGCATCGCAGTTGGCTGGTGACGAAAACGCGGCCGCCAAATTCTTCCGTACCATGCTGAACCAAAAAGAAACCGAATTTCTCGGTGTACGCGGCCTGTTAACCCAAGCGATCAAGCGGGGCGACTACAAGGAAGCGCTGACGCTTGCGGAACGGGCCCATCGGGTCGAACCGAAAAGCACCTGGGTTGCGGAAAGTCTCTTCGATCTGCAAATCCATGCCGGTCGCTGGAGCGACGCCGAGGCGACGGTGGACCGCGCGGTCAAGAAGCATGCCCTTGTCCAAGACAAGGGGCAACGACGTCGCGCCGTCCTGCAACACCAGAAAGCCTTGGAACTGGAAGCCGGAGGCGATCGCACGGAAGCCCTGAAACTCGCCCGAAAGGCCGCGGGACTCGCGAGAGACCTCGACTCGGCCGTCATCCAATACGCGCGGCTGCTATTGGCGGAGGATCGTCTGGCCAAGGCAATCACCATTATTCGGGACGCTTGGCGAAATCGGCCCCATCCGGAACTCCTGACGATCTGGTGGTCGGCCAATCGCGCCGAGGATGCGTTGTCCCGCATGCGCACGGCACAGGATCTGGCGGCTGGCAATCCCGATCATACCGAAAGCCGTCTAGCGCTGGCGGAAGCGGCTCTCGACTCCGAATTGTGGGGCGAGGCCCGTCGGTTCCTGGCGCCCCTCGTGGAAGGGAACCCTTCTGCACGCGTGTGCCGGTTGATGGCACGACTCGAAGAATGCGAGCGAAAAGATCTGAAACTGTCCCATGAATGGCTGATCCGCGCCACGAACGCGGAGCCCGATCCTGCCTGGGTTTGCGATTCGTGCGGTCATGCGGCGGCACGTTGGTCCGCCCTGTGTCCGCATTGCCGCAGCTTCGATACCCTGAACTGGCAACCGCCATCGCGCGTACAGCCCTTGGAAGCCGGAGAAGCCGCCATTCTCGCAGACACGGGTTCCACCGAGATGCACGCGACCAGTGAACGGTCCTGACTCCTTGTCGACCGACGTCAAGATCGCGACCTTCGATACCCGTGGGTGGGAAAATGCCTGCGCGCCATTTCGCGATCGCAATCTGATCCAGACCCATGCTTACGCGACCGCGAAAGCCGCAACCGGTTCGTGGGAAGTCGAGCGGGGAACGATCCGTTCATCCAGCCACGCGATCGGCGTCTTTCAGGCACTGATCCGCCGAATGCCGGCCGGCCTTCCCGGCGGCCTGGTCTGGATCAACCGCGGACCGCTCTGGCGCACGAACGAGGCGGCGGATCGCGACGACTTCGATGCCGCTCTCGGTGCCTTGCGCCGTCACTATGTGGATGAATTGGGATTCTACCTTCGCATCGCACCTCCGACAGCCGATCGAGACGGCCGCGTACCCGCCGGCTATCAACCTGCGGGCGCGGCGGGCTGGGCATCGGCGCGGGTCGATTTGACCCCCGATGATTCGCTGTTACGCAAGGCCCTCCAACAGAAATGGCGGAACTGCCTCAACAAGGGTGAACGGAACGGATTCGATATTCTTCGGGACAGCGCCGGACCCGCCTTCGAGACGTTTGTCGCCGAGCACGACCGATTCGTCGCGGCGGCGGGTTTCGAGACCTCCGTGACCGGAACCCTGCTTCGGCAACTCCCCCGGGACAGCGACATCGGGATCGAGGCCCTGGTCGCGCAACGCGGCGATGCCTTTCTTGGCGGCGCCTTGATTGTCGATTACGGCGATACGGCGGAATACCTCGCTGGTAGCACCACCGACGAAGGCCGAAAGCTCAACGCGGGACAGGTTCTTCTGTGGCAGGCCCTTTGCTCGGCGAAGTCACGCGGTCGTGCGTTGTTCGACGTGGGCGGCATGGACGACGTTCTCACACCTCCGGGCATCTTCCGCTTCAAGGCGGGTTTGGGCGGGCAACCTTATCGCCTGGCTGACGAACTCGAGGCGGTTCCGCGTTTTGGAATCGGCGCGCTGACTTCGCGGCTGGTACGCGTGCGCGTCCGCCGTGCGCGCGTATCCACATAGGGGAACGGATCGTGTTCCGTTATCACCTCGCGCTTCCCGCCCTTGCGCTGCACCGCTTCCGCGTTGCGTTCCAATCTCGGACGTATCCGGGTTTCCGGGCCTTTCTCTTTCATGATGTCCCCGACCGGCGTTGGGATACCTTCGATCGATTCGTCCGCCGTGTCAGGGATCACATGGGCGTGATCACACCATCCGACGCAGCCGCATGGTTGACGGGTGAGCGCTCCGACTGGCCGGTGGCCCGGCGTTCGCCCTGTCTGTTTACCTTCGACGACGGCTTCGAATCCAATTTCCGGATTGCACGCGACGTGCTCGATCCGCTGGGCGTCAAGGCTCTCTTCTTCGTCTGCCCTTCCCTGATCGATCTGACGGGCGATGAACAACGATCGGCGATCGGTAAGCAGGTGTTTCGCGGCGAGGTCGACATTGCCGGACTTCCGCCGGGTTTCCGTATGATGACATGGAACGAACTCCGAACCCTGAAAGCCGGCGGCCACGAAATCGGTTCGCACGGATTGACTCATCGCCGACTCACCGATCTGGACGGTGAGACCCTGAGTCGAGACATTCCCGCAGCCCGCGACCGGCTGGAGACGGAGTTAGGGTGCGCCGTACCCTGGTATGCGTACACATTCGGCGACATCGGCAGTTTGTCGCGGAGGGAACTTGATGAAATCGCCCGCCACCATCGCTTTTGCCGAAGCGGGATCCGGGGCGTGAACGGCCGGAAGACGTCGCCTTTGGCCGTCCGCGCCGATGCGATCGACCTCGACGCTCCGGCTTCCTATCGGACTTTGGTTGCAGAGGGCGGGCTAGACGAGCGCTACCAAGGCGCTCGGTTGCGACTCGACCGCATGGCGGCTCTATAGTTCGTTCAGCGCCCGCGCCAGAATATCGGGGGAAAGATCCTGGTGTACGGGAATTAGGACGAGCGTCCGGCGAAGCGTGATCGCCTGGATGTGTCGTTGCCCATCCGCGAGGACTTCGGGCGGAAGATCGGGCCAGGATTCAGCGGGTATTCCGGCATTTCGCAATCGACCGAACAGCAACCGGGCGGTTTCGTGATCTCGGCAACGAAGCACGAAACGGTAAGGAACAACGCCGGGTGCTTCCGGATTGCGAAAGGGAACGCATCCCTGCGGCCACGGACGGGAAGCTAAAAACGACACATTGCGTCGGCGTTTTTCAGCGTACACATTGAGGTTGGGCACCATGAAGTCCAACAAACGCCGGGAAACCGGGGCCATCAAGTGGGCGGAATCGCAAGGGCGGTCTTCCGGATCCGTATCGAAATCCATCTGCCCGCGCCGCGCGGAAAGTCGCCGACGCAGTTCTTCCGGTAATCCCACCTCCACGGCGCGGCGGAACAACCACGGCCAAACCGATGGCCAGCCGTCGCCCAATTCGCCGATCTTTGCGGCAATGCCGTTTGCCGCATCGTTGCGGCGCAAGGCCAGAAGACCGCCATGGGGAATGGGCAACATTTTATAGGGACTCATCAATACGGCATCGCCGACATTGTCCGATCGGTGGATTGCCCCCGGAACGTGGGCGGCATCTTCGACCAGCCATGCCCCGTATTCGTCGGCGAAACGGCGCGCTTCCTCGACATCGGCGGAAAATCCGAAGGTATGAACCAGAACGAAAACGTCGGGTGTGATCCCCTCGGCACTGATTCGCCGACAGGCCGCCCAATTAGGTTCCGCCTCTTCGGTGACGGGATAGAACCGGATGATCGCCGACGTTCCGCGAAGGGGCGCGAGTGACTGATTGCAAAAATACCCGGGAACCCAGAAAACCGGCGGCCGGCCAAGGCGTTCGTGCAGGTATTCGGCGATCGCAACCAGACCCCAGGCGGCGCGCGACAAGCCATGAACAATCATGTCGTCCACACCCGGCCATCTCAAATCTTTCGATTCGGCGCTCCTCGGCACCAACGCCACCATAAGATCCCGCCATCGGGGGCGGGGTGCGACGGTGATGAGGGAGCCGACTGAAGGCATGCATACAATCCAAGCCAACGGTGGTAAGCGGTGATCCGCCCCGGCACGGAAGCCGCGACAACCATAGCGGCCCCGGACCGATAAGGAAATCCTGTGAATGAGTCCTTTGTCCGGCGGGGTATTTGCGGATAAATACGGTTCTGCGTAGAAAGGAGAAACGAACGTGGGCTGCGGTCGCCAGATCCAGGATCCGATCGGACGGCATCCGGGCTCCGGAGCCCTGCCATGACATTGGCGAACGCACTTCTGACGGGATTTGGTGCTCGACGCCTTGCCATTGCGCTTGCCTTGGCGCTCGCGGGCGTCGTCCTGACAAGCGACGTTTTCCCAACGTGGGGCAGGGCAGCCACGGTTTTCCTTTTCGCCGCTTACGGAATCGCTTCGTGGATGACTGCCGATCGATCGTTTCTCACTTCGCCGCCTTTTCTGCTCGGGTTGATCGCGGCCGTTTTCTATTCGCTGATTCCAGGAAGCTACGACACGATCGTTTATCCCGGCATAAGGTCCTTCGGAACATATTTGGCAACCGAAGCGGAGCGCCTGATCTTGGTTTTCGCCTTGGCCGCATTTGCCACCCAAGTAATGGTTGCCTCTTGGCGGAAGTGTGGCGACGACACCCCGGTCCAATCGCCTGCATGGTGGAAAAACCACTTGGTCGTGGGAGCGGCGATCGGTTTCGGTATCATGGTTCTGACTGTCAATGCCTCTAACCTTCTGCCGGGAATGCGGCACATAGCGGTCCCCATCGGCGTCTTCATCGTGATTTTCGTGACACGCGCGCTCGTCGTCGAAGATTGGCGCGGCGTGGCTGCCACGATTGCGTATACGGCATTGACGGGAGGAATGTTTCTATTCGCCGGTGAGGGGAAGACCGTCGTCGTACTTTTTGCCGCCGCCCTGGCATACGGACTGCGGTTGAGGCGAGTTTCGCTTCGGCATTCGGCGCTCACCTGCCTAGCAGTCGGAGTGGTTCTTGTCGTCACGATCCAAGTCTTCCAAGTCGTGCGAAATCCCTCGATTTCCCTAGTAGCCGAGGTTGGGCCAGAAGAGCAAACCCTCAGCGCTTCGGAAAGGCTTCTGAAGCGGTTTAAAGGCGTCCTACACCTGAAGATTATATTGCGGCAGTTTGAAACCGGCGATTGTTTCGACACGGTCCTCTCCCAGCATGCGTCGGAATCATTTGCCCTCGGCCGACAGGGTTATTGGCTCGCCATTCTGGTTCCGCGGGCCCTGTGGCCCGAAAAGCCCGATTTTTCCCTCGGCCAATATTATGCCAAACGCTACTGTGGAATGGCGCACCCGGAAGTAAACAGCCACAGTGCCTCGATCACGTTGCTGGGACAGCCGCTCATTCACGGCGGCATGGCAGGGCTTGTCCTTCACGGCGGCCTTCTCTTGTGCGCCTTGGGTTTCCTGGCCCGCGCCGGCAAGGATCCTGAATCGTCCGGTGCCGTTCTTTCCGTAGCGCTTCTTCCCTGGCTGGTCGATTTCGATCAGGACTTTGCTTTGTACGTGGGCAACGCGGTAAAATTCGGCTTGCTCATGATTATTCTGACTCTGGGTCTTGCGCTCATGGGAAAAGCGCTTCGAAACCATAGTCGTCCAAGAAACCACCCTGAGGTCCGATGAAAAACACCCCCTCGTCCCCGGTCATTCGGGGGATCGGCGTCACGTTGCCGCAAACACCCGGCGATCCGGAGCTTCTGGAAGACTCCCTGGAAACCCTTGTCCGCTTGGGATGTGATTTCGCCGAAATCCCACTGTATGCCCAAACCATGATCGTCAACGGCGGAATCCAGTGGCCGCAGGTCGAATCTTTCCGTCGCCTCTGCAGCCGCCATCCTCTCCGCCTCACGGTGCATGGGCCGGTCTCCGGAAACCTCATGGACGATGCGCACCGCGAAGCACACGCGGCCGTCATACGGGCGACCATCGAAATCGCATCGGCATTAGGTTCCGATACCGTCGTGGTTCACGCCGGACGCACGCGGGACGCCGCACCCGACATCGTCGAGCGCCTGATGGGCTCGGAGCGGGACGCCATGCGGAATCTCGGCGACTTCGCGGCCGGTTTCGGCATTCGGCTGGCGTTGGAGAACCTGTTCGCCGAACCGCCCTATGCGTTTGCCGCGAATGTCGAGCGGCTGGGCCAGCAGATTGCCGCCATCGATCACGAGCACGTCATGGGCACCCTGGATTTCTCCCATGCCTTCCTCCAGACGGAATGGGAAGGAATCGATTATGCCGATGCGGTGACTGCCTACGCCCCGTATGTCGGGCACCTCCACGTCCACGATTCGTTCGGAAAGATGAAATCGACGCCGACGTTCCTGCCGACCGAGGATCTCGCGCTCGGGCAGGGCGATCTTCATCTGCCGATCGGGTGGGGCGCCATTCCATTCGATGCGGTCGCGCCCCGGATGCGGGTGCGCCGCGGAACGACCCTCATCGCCGAACTGCCCTACCGGTATTGGAGCGAATTGGAAGAGACCGTCACCCGAGCCCGCGCGATCGCCGCGTCACTGGAATATTGCAGCGAATCGCTCGCCGCCGACTGATCAGATCCAAGCGACGCGATTTTGCCCTGAACCCTTGGCGACGAAAAGCGCGCGATCGGCCCGCCCGAGAACGGCATCGATGGCCATATCGTCGGGCGTCGCTTCGGTTACGCCGATACTGACGGTGAAATGCAACTGGCCGTTCGGAATCGGAATCGCCGCTCCCGCGACCGTTTTCCGCACGCGTTCGGCGACATCGACGGCCGAATCCCGGGACGTCTGCGGCAGGACAACCGCGAACTCCTCTCCGCCGAGACGACCCAGCGAATCGGTGTCGCGCAGGGTTTCGCGGCAGGCGCGCGATACCGCGCGCACCGTTTCGTCGCCCAGGGCGTGGCCGTAGCGATCATTGATCGACTTGAGCCTGTCGATATCCAGAATCAGAAAGGAAAGCGCTTGGTCGTGGCGCCAGGCGCGACGCATTTCCTTGGATGCGGTCTCCAGAAACGCGCGGCGGTTGGGAACTTCCGTCAGCGGATCGACGGTGGCCAGACGCCGGAGTTCCGTTTCCAAATTCCGGTATTCGGAAACGTCGATGAACGTGAATGCGACGAGTTCCTCGCCGTCCCAAGCCAGTCGTTGGGCGGTGGCGAGAATCCACAAGACGCTGGCGTCGCGCCGTCGCCCTTCGAGGTCGAACACCTTGGGCAGTTCATCACCGGCGAGGCGGCTGCGCGCGATATCCGCCAGTTTCCGGACCTCATGCTGCCGGACCAGGGCCGCGATGCTGGGGAGCGCGGCGATTTCGATCGGCGCGCCGTAGCCGAAGGTGTCCGCGATCGCCTGATTGGCGAAGACAGGCGTGAGTTCACGGGCCACGACGATGCCCAACGGCGAGGCTTCGGCGAAGACCTTGATGTCCGCCGTCGAACCGGCCAATGTCCGCGAAACCATGTCCGGGATGCCGGATACGGAAGAATCCATACCGTCCCGCTCCTTCCCTTTCGGTCCGGCCATTCCGCCAGACCGTTCCCCGGCTTCTAGTATCGACTTATAATAAATAATGTCAATTCCGGGATTTAAAGAAGATCGCTCATGTTTTTGATCATCCCCGGCCGATTCGCCGTCGCGAGGTTCTTGCAAAAACGTTCGCGGCGAGATAATGTCCCGCCCGGTCGCCGCAGTAGCTCAGTTGGTAGAGCAGCGCATTCGTAATGCGCGGGTCGGGAGTTCGAGTCTCTCCTGCGGCACCAGCGAACTTCATGCCCGGTTTTCCGCTTTCGGAATACCGGGTTTTTTATCGATCCGGTTCTGCCCCAATGCCGCGGTGAGCGCCGAATAGAACGGCCGCGATACCGCACCGCCACCCCGGCCACGGCGGCGGGGGAAGGTTGTCGTGGACGGACCGAGTGTGTATCTGTACCTCTGGTGATACGATTAAGCAGGGGCAATCCCGATGTTTCACGACATAACGGTCGAGGCGCGGCGTCATCTGGTCGCGGCGGCACGCGGTGCCCGGCCGCTGGATGTCCTGATCCGCGACATTCGCATGGTCAATGTCTTTACCTGCGAGATCCGTCGCGCCGACATCGGTGTCTTCGGCAACCGGATTGCCCTGGTCGCCGACCCGGGCGCATTCGAAATCGACGCCCGCGCCGTGGTCGACGGCGCGGGCCGCATCGCGGCGCCCGGCCTAATCGATCCGCACCTTCACATCGAAAGTTCGATGGTCGACCCGGCCCACTACGCGGCGGCCGTCTTGCGGCACGGCACCACCACGGTGATCGTCGACCCGCACGAAATCGCCAACGTCATGGGCAAGGACGGCGTGCGCCTCATGATCGAAGGCAGCGAGGGACTGCCGTTGCGGGTCCTGTTCGCCATTCCCTCGTGCGTTCCGGCCGTACTGGGCCACGAAACCGCCGGCGCCCGGTTCGCCCCCGAGGACGTGGCGGAGATGCTGGCATGGCCGCGCGTCATCGCGGTCGCCGAGGTCATGGACTATGTCGGCGTCGGTCGCGGCGACCCTCGGATGCTGGGCATCATCGACGCCGGAATTCGCGCGGGAAAGGTCATCCAGGGTCACGCCCCGGCGCTTGTCGGGCGCGATCTCGTCGCCTACAAGGCGGCCGGGATCGAAAACGATCACGAACTGCGCAACGCCCGCGACGCGGTGGAAAAGCTGCGCCTGGGCCTGACGCCCTTCGTCAAGCTGGGATCCCATGCCAATCATCTGCCGAACGTGATGCCGGAATTGGCGAAGATTCCGCGGTTCGACGTCGCCCTGTGCACCGACGACGTCGAACCCTCCGATCTGCTGCATGTCGGACATTTGAACCGCGTGGTGCGCGAGGTCGCCAAGTACGGCATCGACCCCGCCCGGGCCCTGCGCTGGGCGAGCCTGATTCCGGCGCAGCATTACAATCTTCGCGACCTGGGTGCCATTGCCCCCGGCTACGTGGCCGACATCGTTCTCTTCGATGGCGAGGACTCGCTGGAAGCGACCGACGTGATGGCGGGAGGCCGCTGGGTGGTCCGCGACGGCGCGCCGTGCGAACCCGTCACCGACCCGCTGGCCGGGCGGGCGTTGGTCAATACCGTGCGGATCAACACCCTGTCGGAAGACGATTTCGCAATTCCGTCGCCGATCGGCGACGGACCGGTGACGGCCAACATCATCGCCCTACAACCCAACCGCACCACCCGGATGGAAGCCACGACGGTGCCGGCCCGGAACGGCCGCATCGATTCCGACACCCTGCCCGCCGACGTCGTTTTCATCGCTGTCGTGCCCCGGCACGGTCAGGCGCATCCGCCGTCCGTGGCCCTGCTTTCCGGCATCGGACTGCAACGGGGGGCCTTTGCCCACACGGTGGCCCACGACAGTCACAACATCCTGGTGACCGGCAAGAACAGCGCCGACATGCTGGCCGCCGTGCGGCGATTGGCCGAAATCGGCGGTGGATTCACCCTGGTGGACGGCGGGCGAATCGTTGCCGAGGTCGCCCTACCCCTTGCCGGCCTGATGTCGCTCAAACCGGTGGCCGACGTCTCGGCGGAAGTCGAAATCTTCAATGCCGCCGCCGCGTCCCTTGGCATCCGTACGCTCGCTACGCCGCCGATCGTCGCCGGCACGGGATTGGCGCTGCCGGTGGTACCCCAGATCCGGATTACCGATCTTCACCCCTTATTCGACGTGGGCACACAGGAACCCGTACCGATGTTCGCGACCGCAATGGCGGACGGCACCGCATCGTAGTCGCCGTCGCGTCACCCGGAAACAATCAAGACCGCAAATCGGCCATCGGCAACGGCCTGGGGAAAGACCCCGGGCCGCGCAAAAAAGATGATCGACGGTTGCTGGTCGCGTCGCGATATCAGTGGCGGAAGTGGCGCATGCCGGTCAAGACCATGGCCAGCCCCTTTTCGTTGGCCGCCTGGATCACTTCCTCGTCGCGGACCGATCCGCCCGGCTGGATGACGGCCGTGGCACCGGCCGCCGCCGCGGCCAGCAGTCCGTCGGCAAACGGGAAGAAGGCGTCGGAGGCCACCACCGAGCCTTCGGTCCGCGAACCGGTTTCGCCGGCGGCTTCCGCCGCTTCCTTCGATTTGAGCGCCGCGATGCGCGCCGAATCGACGCGGCTCATCTGTCCCGCGCCGACGCCGACCATGGCGCCGTCCTTTACGTAGATGATGGCGTTCGATTTGACGTGCTTACAGATCGTGAAGGCGATCATCATGTCGGCGTGTTCCTGCGTCGTCGGCTTGCGCGTCGTCGCCACCCGGGGCTCACCCTCCAGCACCGCCGCGTCGCGGGACTGGAATAGATAACCGCCGGCCAGGGACCGAACGGTCATGCCGGGTTCGGACGGATCGGGCATAGACCCGGCGGAAAGGACGCGCAGGTTCTTCTTCTTTCCGAGAATTTCGCGGGCGGCGTCATCGATCGACGGCGCGATGATGACTTCGAGGAAGATCTTGGCCAGTTCCTCGGCCGTCGGCCCGTCGAGCGGCCGGTTGAAGGCGACGATGCCGCCGAAGGCGCTGACCGGATCGCATTTCAGGGCCTTCGCGTAGGCGTCGTGGATGGAATCGGAGACCGCGAAACCGCACGGGTTGGCGTGCTTGATGATGGCGCACGCGGGTTCGTCGAACTCCGCCACGAGCTCGAACGCCGCGTCGGTGTCGTTGAGATTGTTGAAGCTGAGCTCCTTGCCCTGAAGCTGTTCGGCGGTCGCGACGCCGGGACGCGGTTTGCCGCCGATATAGAGGGCCGCCTCCTGGTGCGGGTTTTCGCCATACCGCAGACGCTGTTTCAAGCTGCCCGAGAACGTGATCCTTTCGGGAAACGTTTCGCCCAGTTGGCCGGCGAACCAATCGCCGATGGCGGAATCATAGGCTCCGGTCCGGGCATAGGCCTTGGCGGCGAGATGGCGGCGAAACGCGTCGGTGGTCGCGCCTTCGTTGGCGTCCATTTCCGCGATGACCCGGTCGTAGTCGGCGCTGTCGACCACGACGGTGACGAAGGCATGGTTCTTCGCCGCCGCGCGGATCAAAGCCGGGCCGCCGATATCGATGTTTTCGATGCATTCGTCGAAGTCGGCGCCGCGCGCCACCGTGGCTTCGAACGGGTACAGATTCACCACCAGCAGGTCGATCGGCAGGATTCCATGATCGGTCATCGCCCTTTCATGCTGCGGGTTCCCGCGAATGCCCAGCAGACCTCCGTGTATTTTGGGCTGCAGGGTCTTGACCCGTCCGTCCATGATTTCGGGAAAACCCGTGAAATCGGAAACCTCGACGACCGGAATCCCGGCATCGCGCAATGCGCGCGCCGAGCCGCCCGTCGACAGGATTTCGGTTTCGTTGTCGGCCAGATACCGTCCCAAATCGACCAAACCGGTCTTGTCGGAAACGGAAATCAGGGCACGCCGGATGCGTGTGGGCATTGTGGGCCTCCTGCTGTGCTGCGTACGGATCAAAAATGCCCCGCGGTGGCGTGGGTCAGGCGATCGCCGCCTGCGATTCCCCCGTTGTTGCGGAACGGTATTCGGGTATCTGTTTGGCAATGATCGCCATGACGGCCCGGGTGTCACCGGCCTTGCACGATTTGGACAGGGCCTTCAGGACCTCGTTCATTTCGGCCAGATCCGCCGCGCGCGGCGCCGCCAAACGGATGCCGGGCCGGGCCGTCGGCAATAACGCCTCGCCGCCATGGAAGACTTCTTCGCGGATCTTTTCGCCGGGCCGAACGCCGACGAAGGCGACCTCCATGTCGATGCCGGGGCGCATACCGGCAAGCCGGATCATTTGATGGGCGAGATCCAGGATTTTCACCGGCTCCCCCATATCGAGAACGTAGATCTTTCCACTGTCTTCCAAATTTTCCCGCCCCAAGGAAGAAGCCTCCAGCACCAATTCCACCGCCTCCCGGATGGTCATGAAGTAGCGTTCCATGTCGGGATGGGTCACCGTCAGCGGGCCGCCCTCCGCCAACTGGCGCTGGAACAACGGCACCACCGATCCCGTCGACCCTAGTACGTTGCCGAATCGGACGGTTACATACCGGGTGCCGTCACCGTTTCCCCGAGCCAGATCGAGCGCCTGGCAATAGCGCTCCGCGAGGCGTTTGGTCGCGCCCATGACATTGGTCGGATTAACCGCCTTGTCAGTCGAGATCTGGACCATGACCTCGGCTTCGTGTTCACGGCAGGCGTCGGCGACGTTGGCGGTGCCGATCACGTTGGTCATCGTTCCCTCGACGGGATTGAGTTCGACCAGGGGGACGTGTTTGAGCGCGGCGGCGTGGAACACAACCTCGGGACGGACATCGGCGAAGACCCGGGACAACGCGTCGCGGTCCCGCACGTCGGCGAGAACGGGCCGCCGGTCCAAGGCCGGGAATCGTTCGGCGATCTCCATGTCGATGGTGTACAGATTGAATTCGGTGTTCTCGACCAGGGTCAGGGACGCCGGCTCGAACGCCGACACCTGCCGGGTCAGTTCGCTGCCGATGCTGCCGCCGGCGCCGGTCACCAGCACCCGCCGGTTCCGGATCAAGGCGCGCATCGCATCGCGATCGAGGGACGTCTGCGGCCGGCCGAGCAGATCCTCGACCGCTATGGGCCGGACTTCAATTTGATCCTGGACGCCGCTCTTGAATTCGGTCAATCGGGGAATTCGGGCCAAGGTCATGCCCAGACCTTGGACCGTTTCCAAAAGACGACGGACCTTGGGCCCTTCCATGTCGTCCTTGGTCAGGATCAGTCGCTGCGGCCGCCGCCCGCGGGATTCCAAGTGCCCGACCACGGCCGGGATATCGTCGATTGTTCCCAACACGGGAATGCCGCGGATACTTTGTCCGACCCGGTCGCGTTTTTCCGCGACGATCCCGACCACGCCATAGTTCGCGTCGCCGGCCACGCCGCGAATGAACAACTCGGCGCCGTCACCCGTTCCCGCCAGCAGCACCGGCACGCGGGCGGATGATCCAGCCGCTTCGGAGAGGAACACCACGCCGCGGTCCTTGATGATCCGGTAAAGGAAACGCGGACCGCCCAACAGCACCATCAGGATGAACCAGTTGATGAGAAGGACCGATCGCGGCAATTCCTCTAGCCGGGTCCAGAAGAACATCACCAGCAGGTACAGCAGAACCGACAACGTCACCGCCCGGGTGATCGCCAGCAGATCATTGGTCGACGCGTACCGCCAGATCCCGCGGTAAAGACCAACGAACCAGAACGCCACCGCGCAAACGACCGTGAAAACGGCGGTTCCGATTTCGACTATATCCGGGGAATACAGGTAGAAAACGTCGCCGAGACGCAGATAGAAGCTCAGCACGAACGACACCGCCGCCATCACGATATCGTGGGCGTAGGCGACGCTGCCTCTGAGAGAAATGCGAAGTGCCATCGATGTGGCCGTTCCTGCCTAAGAATCGCCCCGTTTATACCATGCCGCAGTTTCGGCGAGCGCGTGGTCGACCGAGACCGGGGGCGTCCAGTCGAGTAATTGGCGCAGTTTTCCGTCGTCCAGGGTCAATGAGTCAAGAAGACGTGCCACGCTATCGCTTTTTCCCGTCAACCGACCGGCGGCGCGCAGTACGGTTTCGGGCATCGGAACGAGGCGCGCCGGGCGGCCGAGCGCTGCGGCTATGCGGCGAATCAAATCGGGCGTCGAGACGTCTTCGCCGTCGCAAACCAGGAACGTCCCGCCGGCCGCGCCCGGATGATCCAGGCAGCGGGCGATGATATCGGCAAGGTTTCCCGCGGCGATCAGGCTGCGCCGGTTGCGCACCGATGCCAGGGGAAGCGGAATCCCCCGATCGCATAGGGCGAACAGGCGCAGCATGTTACCCTTGATGCCGGGGCCGTAAACCAGAGGCGGTCGAATTACGACCGTTTCCAATCCGTTCTCGGCCGCCTGAGCGGCAATCGCCTGCTCGCCTTCCCATTTCGAGATCCCATAGGGATCGACGGGCTCCGGCGCATCACGCTCGGTGAACGGCACATCCGTCGTCGTTTCCCCGTTGACCTTGAGTGTGCTGACGTAAACCAGCCGCCGCACACCGGCCTTGGCGGCGTTTCGCGCCAGCCAAGCCGTCCCCGCGGCATTAGTCCGGCGATGCGCGGCCAGCGGATCGGTCGACGACTCCCGCATCACGTGGACGCGGGCCGCCAGATGCACGACGGAATCGATGTCATCGAAGGCGTTCAGCCATGGCGTATCGGGACCGATTTCCCCGACCAGACGGCGTTCCGCAGCGGCCAGCCACGGTACTTCGCGCGGTGTCCGGAGCGCGGCGACAATCCTGAAACCTTCCCGCTCCAACCGCGGAACCAGCGCGCGCGCGACGAAGCCCGTTGCACCTGTGACCAGAACCCGTCTCAAGACGCGTCGTCCCGGCCGACGTCGCGCCCCCGCCCCTCCGCCGCCATGCGCAGGACCCTGAGCATTTCCTCGGCCTGGCGCTGACGCGTGTGGCGCGGCGCCGATCCCAGACTGCGCAGCGACAGTTTCTTGCGCAGATCTGCGTCCTCGAACAATTGGACGGCGGCGGCGGCCAAGGCCTCCGGGTCCTCGGGCGGAACGACCAGCCCTGCCTCGTGGCCGGCGACGATACGGCTTGCCTCACCTTCCGGCGCCGCCAGAAGCAGCGGCAGGCCCATGCCCATGGCTTCGAAAATTTTCGACGGAATGACGCCGGCGAACACGGGCGAGTTCTTGAGGTGAACCAGAGCGACGTCGCACAAGCTCCACACCCGGGGCATCATGTCCTTGGGTTGCGGCGGCGCGAAGACGACGTTGTCGAGACCGCGCCGCGCCGCGTCGGCGATCAGGGCTTGACGCTCCGCTCCCGATCCGACCAGTAGAAATCGGATTTCCGGTCGCTTGCGCAGGCGTTCCGCCGCGTTCAACACGTTGCCCAGAGCGTGGGCCATGCCGTGCGTTCCCACGTATCCGACCACGAAACGGTCAGTCAGCCCCCACTTGGCCGCCAATTCCGCATCCGGCGGTCGGGGACCGTACCGGCTGATGTCGACGCCGTTCATGACGACGGCGATCTTGCCCGTATCGATACCCCGCGCCACCAGGTTTTCCTTGAACGATCCGGTCAAGGCGGCAATGGCGGACGATTGCCGGTACAGAAAAAGTTCGAGCTGCTCGACCGCCTGTAACGCCAAACTGGGCCGCATGGCGCCGACCGCCGATATCGACGCCGGCCACAGATCGCCGAGTTCGAAGACGAACGGCAGATTGCGCGCGAACGCCGCGGCCCATCCGGCCACGGCGGCGAAGAACTGGGGTGATGTGGCGGCGACGACGTCGGGCCGTTCGGCCCACAACGCGGCCCAGAAGCCGGTGGCGCCGAAGCTCAGGAAATCCAGGGTACGGCGACCGACGCCCCGGTTCGGCGCGATGTAGGTCTTGACCCGGATAACCTTGATCCCCGCCATTTCCTGCCGGGCGGACCAGACATTGCGATAACCGTCGAAGACCCGGCCGTTGGGAAAGTTCGGCGCGCAGGTCACGACCGTGACGTCGTGGCCGTCCTCGACCCAATGGCAAGCGCGTTCGAACACCCGCGTCGCGGCGGCGTTGGTTTCCGGCGGAAAATTTTCGGTCAGGAACAGGATTTTCATCGAACGCAGAACACGCCTGGGCAATCAAGGTGTCGGGGCCCGGAATACCACGTTACGGACCGCTGCGGAAGACCCCCGGTCGAGTACGGCCGCCCCGAAACGCCGTCGAACGCAAAAGGCCGGGCGTTGGACCCGGCCTTTGTCGAGACGGCATGTGCTCCGTCATCGGAAACTGGAGCGGGCGATGAGATTCGAACTCACGACTTCAACCTTGGCAAGGTTGCACTCTACCGCTGAGTTACGCCCGCGTCATGCGCCACGGCAACCGTGACGGGGTCGGGATAATACCCAAAGCTGACGCCATTGCAAGAAGATTGTGAGCATCGGCGACAGGCGGTTTGAACCGGTGAAGTCCACATTGCCACCCGGGCCGCTCCCGGTTAGGGTCGCTGACATGACGACCGCTCCGATGACATCCGACGCCTTTCTCCGACACCTCGAATCACGGGGTTTGGAAATCACGACCAGTCAGCATCCGCCGGTCCGCACGGTGGACGAAGCCAAGCGTCTACGCGGGACGATTCCCGGCGCCCACGCCAAGAACCTGTTTTTGAAGGATGCGAAGGGGCAGCTTTGGCTGGTCGTCGCGCGCGAAGACCGTTCGATCGACCTCAAGGAATTGGCTCGCCGACTGGAGGCCAAACGGTTTTCCTTCGCGAACGCCGATCTTCTACGCGAAGTGCTGGGTGTCGATCCGGGGGCGGTCACGCCGTTCGGGCTGATCAACGACACCGCGATCCGGGTGCGGCTCGTGCTCGATCGAGCGTTGGCCGAAGACGGCCTGGTGAATTTCCATCCCTTGACCAATACCGCGACGACGACGATCGCGGCGGCGGACCTTTTGTCGTTCCTTTCGGAAACCGGGCACGAGCCGATCATCGCGGACTTGTAGAGTAGGCTTGCGGCCTTTGGGAAAAACGGCCATCTAATGGGGGCCGCGAACCCACGTGAGACAGTGGAGATAGTATGCCCATCATCCTCGATTCGTTCGGCAATCCGGATACCAGCGCCCCGGCGGGCGGGGACTTGATCAAGGATTCCGATACCACGAACTTCGTTGCCGATGTCATCGACATGTCGCGGGAGGTCCCGGTCATCGTTGATTTCTGGGCACCGTGGTGCGGCCCATGCAAGCAACTGGGGCCATTGCTGGAACGTCTCGTCCAAAAAGCCGGCGGCATTGTCCGTCTCGTCAAAATCAACGTGGACGAAAACCAGGATCTCGCCGCGCAGTTGCGCGTGCAGTCGATTCCGGCGGTCTACGGTTTCCGCGACGGACGCGCCGTTGACGGTTTCGTCGGCGCGCAACCCGAAAGCAATATCCGGGTCTTCATCGACAGGCTGACCAAGGGCGCCAAGCCCCCGGTCGAGGCGGCCCTGGAACAGGCTCGCGAGCTTATGGACGGCGGGCGCGTCGAGGATGCCTTCGACGTCTACAATGCGGTCGTCGCCCAGGATCCCGGCAACCCCGATGCCATCGGCGGCGCCCTTCGATGCCTGGTGTCGCTCGGGCAGTTGGAGGAGGCACATGCCTTCGCCGATTCCCTGACCCCCGAATTGGCCCGCCACGCCGCGATCGAAGGCGCACTGTCGGCGCTCAAGCTCATCGAACAGGCGGGCAAGGCCGGCGACGTCTCCCAACTGCGCCAAAAGGTTCAGGCCGACCCGGGCGACCTCCCGTCGCGATATGATCTGGCCGTCGCCTTGTTCGGGCGCGGTGACGCGAACGGCGCCGCCGATGAATTGCTCGAAATCGTGCGCCGGGACCGGACCTGGAACGACGACGCCGGACGCAAGAAGCTGATTGAGATCTTTGAAGCCCTGGGCCCGAAAAATCCGGTCACGCTGCAGGCCAGGAAGCGTTTATCGTCCATTCTGTTTTCCTGAGGAATCATGAGCGATCGCAACGACGTCAACTTCGCCTCGCTTCCGGTGGAAATACCGATTTTTCCGCTTTCGGGAACGATTCTGCTGCCGCGAACCCGGCTGCCGCTGAACATCTTCGAAGAACGTTACCGAAACATGGTCGAAGACGTCCTGGGGTCCGGCCGATACATGGGCATGATTCAGCCGCTACGCGCCTCGGAAGGCATCGTTCCCGACGATGCGCCGGTATTCGACGTCGGCTGCATCGGCCGCATGACGGCCTTCGAGGAAACGGGAGACGGTCGTTTTCTGATTTCCCTTACCGGATTGTGCCGGTTCCGAATCGTCCAGGAGTTGGGCGGCAATGGCGGTTATCGACGTTGGCAGGTCGACTACGGACCTTACCTGAACGATCTGGGAAGGGACGACACGACCCTCGACGATCGCGAAACCCTGCTCGAGTGCGTGAAGGCCTATTTCGAATCGCGGGGGCTGCGCGCGGATTGGAAAGCGATCGAAGCCGCCTCCGACGAGGCGTTGGCGACCTCGCTGTCCATGGTCTGCCCATTCGACGACATGCGCGACAAACAGGCGTTGCTGGAAAGCCCGAATACCGCCGCGCGAGGCGATGTTTTGCGATCGCTGCTGCAAATGGCGCTTTACAATGCCGGGACCCTTGGAACCGGCAAAAACTGAGTGTGACGGAGGGAACAAACGATGCCGCAACCGTCGATCGATCCGAAACTGCTTGAAATCCTGGTCTGCCCCGTTACCAAGGGATCGCTGCGTTACGACGTCGATGCCCAGGAATTAATCAGCGACAAAGCCGGGCTGGCTTTTCCCATTCGCGACGGCATTCCGATCATGTTGGTGGACGAGGCCCGCCATCTGGAATCGGCGCCGGCACGGGAGGCTTGAAGCCGTGCACAAGCCTTACGGAACGCGCCACACTCCCAAGGAAATCAAGCTCAAGCGGGCGGAAAAGGTTCTGGAAATCGACTTCGAGGACGGAAGGTCCTTTTCCTATCCCGCCGAATATCTTCGGGTCGAAAGCCCCTCCGCCGAAGTTCGCGGACACGGCGGTCCGAAGGTCATTGTCGCAGGCCGCCGCCATGTCGGAATCATGGATTTGGTCCCGGTTGGCCGCTATGCCGTCAAGATCAAGTTTGACGATCTTCACGATTCAGGTCTTTACGATTGGGACTTCCTCTATGAACTCGGGGAGCGTCAAGCCGAAATTTGGCGGGATTACCTGGCCGCGCTGGAACGCGAAGGGAAAAAACGAGATCCCTGAGAAATAGGCGAGCGGATTTTCAGGAGGCATGCCCTTGGGCATGCCTTTTTTTGTGCATAAATGTTGGGCATTCTAGAAATTTGATGAAATTTTGTTCGATTGATGGGTCGTTCATGCAACCGTTCCGATTCCTTTACTACCACGTAACTGATTGATTTTTACCAATAAATGCATGACATGGGGCAGTTGGCATCATTCTTGATTATCCCTTGGCCGACGACATGGGGCGTCGTCCATACGGAATGATATCCGCCGCGCCGCGCACGTGAGAGGCAGCCGTGGCGAAGGAAAAGGGACCGACAACATGAAAATGGTTATGGCTGTAATCAAGCCCTTCAAACTGGACGCTGTCCGAGAGGCGCTGTCCGATATCGGCGTACAAGGCATGACCGTCTCCGAGGTTAAGGGATTCGGGCGCCAGAAGGGCCAGGCCGAAATCTACCGGGGGGCCGAATACACCGTCAATTTCGTTCCAAAGGTCAAGCTCGAGATCGGGATCCAGGACGACCTGGTCGACCAGGTCGTCGAGACCATAGCGTCGACGGCGCGAACCGAGAAAATCGGGGACGGAAAGATCTTCGTTTACGACATCGAGAAAGTCGTGCGTATCCGCACCGGCGAGACAAACGGCGACGCGCTTTAGGAGGCTGGTTTCCATGATGAACAACAAGGCAATTGTAAAAACGCTGGGTGTCTCGCTCGTCGCGCTGATGGGCACCGTCGGGCCGGTCCTGGCCCAGGATGCGGCACCCACCCTCGACACCGGCGATACGGCCTGGATGCTGACGTCCACGGCCCTGGTTCTGCTGATGACCATTCCGGGTCTGGCCCTGTTCTACGGCGGCATGGTCCGCAAGAAGAACGTCCTGGCCACCGTGATGCAGAGCTTCGCCATCACCTGCCTGATGACCGTCCTGTGGATGATCCTGGGCTATTCGTTCGCTTTCGGCAACGGCGGCGGCGCCAACGCCTTTTTCGGCGGCTTCGGTTTGGCCTTCTTGTCGCACATGGGTGCGGATACGCTCCACCCCGACACGACCATTCCCGAATCGGTCTTCATGACCTTCCAGATGACCTTCGCCATCATTACCCCGGCGCTGATCTGCGGCGCGTTCGCCGACCGCATGAAGTTTTCGGCCATGATGTGGTTCATGGGCCTGTGGGTTCTGCTGGTCTACGCACCGGTATGCCACTGGGTGTGGGGCGGCGGTTTCCTCGGTGGTGAAGGTGTCCTTGATTTCGCGGGCGGCACCGTGGTCCACATCAACGCCGGCGTGGCGGGCCTCGTCTGTGCCATCGTTCTCGGCAAGCGCAGCGGCTTCGGCACCGAAAACATGGCGCCGCACAATCTCGTGCTCAGCGTCATCGGCGCTTCGCTTCTGTGGGTGGGCTGGTTCGGTTTCAACGCCGGTTCGGCCGTGGGCGCCAACGGCGCCGCGGGCATGGCGATGGCCGTGACCCAGATCGCCACCGCGGCGGCGGCGCTGAGCTGGATGGTCGCTGAATGGTTGGCGCGCGGCAAGCCCAGCGTCCTCGGCATCATCTCGGGCGCGGTCAGCGGCTTGGTCGCCATCACCCCGGCTTCCGGTTACGTCGCGCCGGGCGGCGCCCTGCTCATCGGTATCGCGGCGGGTATCGTTTGCTTCTGGGGCGCGACCGGTCTCAAGAAGATGGCGGGCTACGACGACTCGTTGGATGCCTTCGGCGTCCATGGCGTGGGCGGCATTCTCGGCGCCGTTCTGACCGGCGTGTTCGCGATCGAGGCCATCGGCGGGACTCCCGGCCTGCTAGAAGGCAATCCGGGTCAGGTCCTGATCCAGCTCGAGGGCATTCTCGCCACCATCATCTACTGCGCGGTCGTTTCCTTCATCATCCTCAAGGTCATCGACGCCGTCGTCGGCCTGCGGGTAACCAAGGAAGTCGAAATCGAAGGTCTCGACATCAACTTGCACGGGGAAGTCGTGCAGTAACCGAACAGGAAACCGGGATCCCGGATCGCATCGATCAACCCAGGCCAAACAAAAAAGGGATCCCGGTTTTCTCATGAGGTTTTCGGCGCCGGAGACGAGTGTCTCCCGCCGACTTCCTCCGACCCACTTGCCGGAAGGTTTGCCTTCCGGCTTTTTTTTGTCAAACGGCCTTGGCCGACGGTGCCGGGCGGACTACCATCCGCGCGCGACACAGCGCATGATTCGGAGAACTCGCGACGATGTTGAATCCGCGCCTCGGCCGGCTCACCGGTTACCCGTTCCAGCGTCTGCGGGAACTTCTCGCCGATATCCCGGCGCCCGATGGCATGAGCCCGATCGCCCTGTCGATCGGCGAACCGCAGCATACGCCGCCGTCGTTCATTTCACGCATCCTCCTGGAGCGCGAGAAGGACTGGTCGCGTTACCCGATGATCGACGGCACGCACGATTTCCGTGCCGCCGTCGCGGCGTGGGCACGAGCACGGTTCGACCTACCCGAAGGCATGCTCGATCCCGATACCCATGTCCTGCCGCTGGCCGGCACTCGGGAAGGCCTGTTTCTGGCCGGGCTGGTGGCGATTCCCGAGACGAAAAACGGTGCCCGTCCTCTCGCCCTGGTCCCGAATCCCTACTACCACGTGTATTCGGGCAGCCCGGCCATGGCCGGCGCGGAAACCGTGTTCCTGTCGGCAACCCGCGAAAACGGCTATTTTCCCCGTCTCGGCGACGTCGCGCCGGAAATCTTCGCGCGCACGGCGATGGTCATCGTCTGTTCGCCCAACAATCCCTGCGGCGGCGTCGCCCAACTTGACGATCTCGTCGAAGCCGTCGAATTGGCGCGGCGTCATGACTTCGTGTTGATTTCCGACGAATGCTATTCCGAAATCTACGACGACGTGCCGCCTGCCGGCGCCCTGGCGGCATGCGCCCGATTGGGCGGGGAGTTGGACAACGTCCTTGTGTTCAACTCGCTGTCGAAACGCTCGAGCGCGCCCGGACTGCGATCCGGCTTCGTGGCGGGAGACCCGGTTCTCATCCGCGAATTCAAGCGGCTTCGGAGCTATGGCGCGACGGCGGTACCCTATCCGATCCTCGCCGTATCCGCCGCCTTGTGGCGCGACGAATCGCACGTCGTCGAAAACCGCGCCGCCTACCGCGCCAAGTTCGATGTGGCGCAACAGACCATCGGCGGCCGCTACGGATTCTTCCGCCCGCGCGGCGGGTTTTTCCTTTGGCTGGAAGTGGGCGACGACGTACGTGCCACCCAGGCCCTTTGGCGGGAAGCCGCCGTTCGCGTCCTGCCTGGATCTTTCATAGCCGAAGAAGACGAACGCGGGCTCAACCCCGGCCACGGATATATCCGAGTGGCACTGGTCCATGATCTCGAACGGATCGGCAACGCGCTTGAGCGGCTTGTGAAAGTCCTGCGTTAACCCGTTATAAAGACGGAACGGAATAGAAACAGAATCATGGCCCGTGCCGCGAGCAGCATCCGGCGACGCGCTTTTTCCTCGGATGGAGTGCGTGCCTTCGTTCGGAACCGACTCATCGAAGGAGCCGGGATCGGTCTTATTGTGCTCGCAGCCCTGCTGGCCGCCAACCTGCTGAGTTTCCACGCCGCCGATCCGTCTTGGAATCACGCCGTCGAAGCGCCCGTGGACAATCTGTTTGGCCGGACCGGCGCCATTCTCGCCGATTTCATCCTGCAAAGCCTCGGGATCACTGCGGCCCTTATCGTCTTCAACCTCGGTCTATGGGGTTGGCGGGTGGTAAAACGGCAGCCGCCGAGCCGCTGGTTCCTGCGGATACCGTTATTCCTGATCGCGATCACGACGGCGGCGGTATCGCTCGACGCCCTTCCCACGCCCGACGTCTGGCCGCTGGAAATCGGCCTCGGCGGCGCCGTCGGGTTCGTCGTCGCGCAAAATCTGCACCACGGGCTTGGATTGGCCGGCATTCCCCATCCCGAAGCCGGAGTGGGATTGATCGCCGGGCTGTTGGCGTGCGCATGCTGGGTCGTTTCCCTGGGCCTGAAAGGCCAGGACTGGCGTTCGCTTGCCGGCGGCTCTTCGAAGCTGGCTTCGGACGCCGCCCGATTCACCCGGAAGGGTGTGTCGTCCCTTGCCGCGGCGACCCTCTCGGAGCGGCGGGAACCGACCCTGGACGGTTCGGCGCCGGGCCCGGTCGCCGAGGTCGTGACACGGCGTGCCCGAACGCCGCGCGAGGAACGCCCCGAACCGGTCGTGGAACCGAAGCCCACCCCCGCCAAACCCGGCCGCCGGGCGCAGGCGTCCCGTCAGAGGAGCCTCGATCTGGGGGAGGATGGAGGCTATGCCTTTCCGCCGCTGGAACTCTTACGCGAACCGACGAACAACCCGGCGCTCAAGGCGTTGACCAAGGACGCCCTGGAACAAAACGCCCGGCTTCTCGAAAGCGTTCTGGCGGATTTTGGGGTTCAAGGCGAGATCGTGAAGGTCCGGCCCGGCCCGGTGGTGACCCTGTACGAACTCGTCCCCGCGCCGGGAACCAAGACGTCCCGGGTTATTGGCCTTTCCGACGACATCGCCCGTTCGATGAGTGCGGTTTCCGTCCGCGTCGCCGTGGTGCCCGGACGCAACGTCATCGGTATCGAGCTGCCGAACAAGAACCGCGAAACCGTCTTCCTGCAGGAAATGCTCGCCTCCGAGGCGTTCGAGCGGCAAAGCGGCCGACTCACCCTTGCCCTGGGCAAGGATATCAGCGGTCAGCCCTTCATGGCGGACCTGACCCGCATGCCGCATCTGTTGATCGCGGGAACCACCGGTTCAGGCAAGTCGGTTGCGATCAACACCATGATCTTGTCGCTGCTCTATCAGCTCAAACCGTCGGAATGCAAACTGATCCTTATTGATCCCAAAATGCTGGAATTGTCGGTTTACGACGGTATTCCACATCTGCTTTCACCGGTGGTGACCGAACCGGGCAAGGCGGTGGTCGCCTTGAAATGGGCGGTACGGGAGATGGAGGAACGCTACCGCGCGATGTCGACCTTGGGGGTGCGGAACATCGCCGGCTACAACAAGCGCATCGACGAAGCCCTGAAAGCCGGGGAAACCCTGACCCGCCGGGTTCAGACCGGGTTTGATCCCGAGACCGGGAAACCTATATTCGAAGACCAGCCGCTGCCGTCGGAACCCCTACCTTTCATCGTCGTCATCGTCGACGAGATGGCGGACCTGATGCTGGTGGCGGGCAAGGATATCGAGGCCGCCGTTCAGCGTCTGGCCCAAATGGCCAGGGCAGCCGGCATTCACATCATCATGGCGACACAGCGCCCGTCGGTCGACGTCATCACGGGCACCATCAAGGCGAATTTCCCGACGCGGATCAGTTTCCAGGTCACGTCGAAGATCGACAGCCGCACCATTCTCGGCGAACCGGGGGCGGAGCAGTTACTGGGCCAGGGCGACATGCTGTACATGGCCGGCGGCGGGAGGATTACCCGAATTCACGGACCTTTCGTCACGGACGAGGAGGTCGAGGACGTGGTCCGTTGCCTGCGCGATCAGGGCGAACCCGAATACCTCGAAGCCGTTACCGAGGAAGAGGACGCGGATGAAGAGCCCTTCGGGATCGACACCGACCGGCAGTCCGGCGACCCCCTGTACGACGAAGCGGTGGCTCTGGTCGCGCGCGAAGGAAAGGCATCCACCAGCTTCATCCAGCGGCACCTCCAGATCGGCTATAATCGCGCCGCACGGATCATCGAACAAATGGAAGGCGACGGTATCGTCAGCAAGGCGAACCGGGTCGGACGCCGGGAAGTCCTGATAGGAAATGGAAGCGATGATTCCTACTGAAATCGGAAGACGCGGCATGGTGCGCGGTCTTGTCCTCGCCCTCATTGTCCTGGCCGCGCCGTGGCCATCGGCGATGGCGCAGGCCCCCGAGGCCGTCACCCTGTCGGAAGACGAGCGCGTCACCGTCAAACGCATCGAGGGTTACGTGAACGACCTGACGACGGTGCGGGCACGATTCATCCAGGTTTCGACCGACGGCTCCTACGCCGAAGGAACGTTCCGGCTTCAGCGGCCCGGCAATCTCCGGATCGACTACGATCCCCCGTCCAAGGTTCTCATCATCACGCGGGGCGATTTTCTCGTCTACCAGGACAAAGCCGTAGAGCAGGTCACGCACATCCCGATCGATTCGACTCCGGCCGGACTGCTGGTTTCCAAAAGCCTGTCGCTGTTTTCCAAGGACCTGACGATTACCGGATATGGGAGCGGCGACGGATTGCTGCGTCTGACGCTGGTGCGCACGGAAAGCGCCGCCGACGGCTCTCTGACCCTGATCTTCAATGAAAATCCCCTGATCCTGCGGCAATGGGTCGTCACGGATGCCCAGGGCATCTCGACGACGGTTACGCTTCTCGAAACCGAATTCGGCGTCAAGTTCGATCGCGACACCTTCGTCTTCCGAGACCCGAACATCTTCGGTAACGAGGGCAACTGACGCCCGAGAAGCCCGGCGATCACGGAACCAGGCGATATCCACCGGGTTCCGTTACCAGGATGCGCGCGTTCGACGGATCGACTTCGATTTTTTGCCGCAAGCGGTAAACGTGGGTTTCCAGGGTGTGGGTCGTTACCCCGGCATTGTATCCCCACACCTCGTTCAGCAGGGTGTCGCGTCCAATGACCCGGTCGCCGGTGCGGTAGAGATACTTCAGGATCGCCGCCTCCTTATCCGTCAGGCGGACCTTCTTGTTGGTCCCGTTTTCCACCAGAAGCTTGTTCGCCGGCTGGAAGGTGAACGGCCCGATGGTGAAGACCGCGTCGTCGCTGCGTTCGTGTTGCCGGATATGCGCCCGCAACCGTGCCAGCAGGACGCTCAGCTTGAACGGTTTGACGACGTAGTCGTTGGCACCCGCGTCGAGACCCAAAATCGTGTCGGCATCGGAGGCCGCACCGGTAAGCATGATGATTGGCGCCTTGACGCCGTTTCGGCGCATCAGGCGGCAGAGCTCCCGCCCGTCCATGTCGGGCAGGCCGACATCCAGAATGATGACGTCGAAATAATCGGTGCCGACGATCTTGAGCGCCTGGTCGGCTGATTCCGCGCTGGTGGTCGTGAATTCCTCATGCAGACGAAGCTGCTCCGACAGCATTTGCAGCAGAGTCGCGTCATCGTCTACGATGAGAATGCGCTTGCCCGTGTTCATGTCCTCCCGGCCCCCTGATTTTTTACGCGTTGCTAAGGTATTACATGAGGGTGGAACATTCCATATTCTACCGTACCCGGGTGCAAAGGATTGCAGACGAAGCCGATGGGATGTCCAAGGCTTCCTCCCAAGAGGGTTTGGAGGTATTGTGCCGGACCCCGGCCGACCGCACATGAAGCGCCAGGGTGAATTCCGAACAGCCAAAGATCGTCATGCCCCATCGATCCGATACCCGTCCCGTTCCCGCGTCGCGCGTCCCGATCACGTTGATTTCGGTCGACCGGGCTTCGTTCGAGCTAAGGCGCGGCCGGCCGGTCGCGATATCGGCCGCCGAGGGCGGGGCCGCGCTGGCGTTGGCGGTCGAAGGCATCGGCGGAACCTCGCTCGACAACATGGCCACCGTGACGCAGGGTGTACCGTTTTTGGCGATCACCGGACGAAGGGCGACCGTTCTGGGTTTTTCCGACTTGGCCGCTTCCGTTGCCGAGGTACGCTTCGAATGCCCGGTCGATGCCGCGACTTTCGAACGGCTGGCCAATCCGCTTGAAGACGCGGGCGTGTTCGAACAATTGGGCGCGACCGCGCGCGATGCGGCGCTTTACGGCTGTGCCTCCGCCGCCGTCGGATTGGCCAAGGTATCGCGGCTTCTGCCGGCGGTCGTGCTTGCCGATATCGAAACGCCGGAGGCCTCGGATCTGGCGAATTGGTCGCAACGACATGGCTTCCCGCTGATCGATGCGGGGGACGTCTTTCAGTTCGAGTATGCCTCGGCCCGTTCCCTGGCCTTGGTTTCCGAAGCGCAGGTTCCTCTCGCCGATGCCGAACACGCACGAATCCTCGCTTTCCGCCCTCTTCAAGGCGGTTTGGAACATCTGGCGATCGTCATCGGAACGCCCGACGTGACGACCCCGGTCCTGACCCGCATTCATTCGGAATGTTTCACGGGCGATTTGCTGGGCAGTCTGCGCTGCGATTGCGGCGACCAGTTGCGCGGCGCCATCGCCGAGATCGGACGAGTCGGCAGCGGCATCCTTCTCTACCTGGCGCAGGAGGGGCGCGGTATCGGGCTGGTAAACAAGCTTCGGGCTTATACGCTGCAGGATCAGGGCCTGGACACGGTGGATGCGAACCTGCAACTCGGGTTCGATGCCGACGAGCGGGTCTATCTTCCCGCCGCGCAGATGCTGCGGGCCCTGGGAATTCATCGCGTCCGCCTGCTGACCAACAATCCGGACAAGGTGCAGGCGTTGTCCATGCACGGGATCGAGGTCTCCGAAAGGGTTCCGCACGCCTTTCCATCCAACCGCCACAACGAGCGCTATCTTCGGACCAAGGTCACACGGAGCGGTCACATCCTCTAGACAGACATCTGGCGCTCGAACGGATTTTCCGCCGTAGCCGGAAATATCTGCCCATCTGATCGGTTCCGGTCTCCGGTTGCCGTAATAAATCCCAATTATTTCAATGAGAAAGGATCTGGCATCAGATTTGCTTTGCTAGAGGAGCAAACCACGCCGCCTTAACGGAAGAGTGATGTCGACCGCGGACGCGATCACACCAACGGTTCAAGCCACATCGGTTTCGGCCCCGAAATCGGGGACGTTCCAGCCGTTCGGCGAGGACGGGTTCACGTTCTTCGACTTTCTCGATATCGTCAATCCGCTCCAACACATTCCGGTGATATCGACACTGTACCGGGAAATCACCGGCGACCATATCGATCCCGGCTCCCGGATTGCCGGCGGCACCCTGTTCGGCGGCGCGTTGGGCGCCGCCTCGGCCGTGGTCAATTCGCTGGTCGAGGCGGAATCCGGGATGGACATCGGCGACCATGTCCTGGCCGCGCTGGGATGGGGCGGCGAGGAGGCTCCGGCCATGGTAGCCGACGCAGCTTCCAGTGAAACCTTCGTGGTCGATGAGGGCAAGGCATTCGCGGCGGCATTCGACTGGCCGTCCGGAGGTCTGATGCCCGGCCCGGTGACCGAAACCGCCCTCGCCGATATCGGCAAAACACCCGGTTCCGAAGCGGTTGAAATGGCCGATATGTGGACGCCGGTCGTCGACCCCGGCGCCGTCGCGGCGATCGAGGCCATGATCCACGACGATGAAACCGAATCCGTCCAAATTGTCCGCGCGACGACGAACCGCGTGAGCGATAGGCGTGACGACGCAGGCTTAAGCCTCCCGAATGCGGAGGCGTCAGTGCCTTCGGGCGCATGGTTTTCCGACGTGATGCTGTCCGCACTCCGTAAATACGAAGCGGTACAGGATTCTTCCCCGTCCGCCGCCTCGTCCGGCACGGAATCACGTGACATCTGAGCCGCTCCGGGGATAATCGCCGGATGCTGGATACCAGCGACATCATCGTTCGCACCGCACCCGACCGCGTCATTTGGCGGGGGTGGCAGGCACGTTGCGCTCTCGGGCGCGGCGGCGTCGGGCGCAAGGCGCGGGAAGGCGACGGGGTTACGCCGACCGGACGCTTTGCCTTGCGCCGCGTGCTGTACCGTGCCGATCGAATCGCGAAGCCCACCGCCCCCTTTCCCTGCCGGCCGATCGAACCCGGTGACGGCTGGTGCGACGATCCAGGAAGTCCCGACTACAACCGTCTGGTCGCGCTTCCCCATCCGGCGGGTCACGAAAGGCTTTGGCGCGACGATGCCTTGTACGACCTGATCGTCGCCGTCGGTTTCAATGACGGCCCGGTGGTTCGCGGCGCCGGAAGCGCCATCTTCATGCATGTGGCGCGCCCGGATTTCGGACCGACGGAAGGGTGCGTCGCCCTGGCGCTCGCCGATCTTCAATCGGTCCTGGCACGGTGCGATATCGCGACCCATCTGTGCATCGAGGGTTGCGATCCCTAGACAGGGCCGACCGATGATCGGGCGCCGAAGATCGCGGTTCCGACCCTTACCAGGGTTGCCCCGAACCGGACGGCGATCGGGAAGTCGTCGCTCATGCCCATGCTCAAACCATCGAGTTCGTTTCGGCGCGCGATTTCCCGCAGAAGCGCGAAATGGGGCGACGGTTCCTCGTCGAATGGCGGGATGCACATCAAGCCGAGCACGGGCAATTGGTAGTCGTCCCGGCATGCTCGGATGAAGGAATCGGCATCGGCCGGCCAGACGCCCGCTTTTTGCGGTTCCTCGCCGGTATTGACCTGAATGTAGCAATCCGGCCGCCGACCGGACTCGTCCATCGCGACGGCAAGAGCCTTGGCGAGCTTCGGGCGATCGACGGACTCGATCACGTCCGCCAGCAGCACGGAACGTTTCGCCTTGTTCGACTGAATCGGTCCTATGATATGAAGACGCGTCGCCGGAAAAGCCTCCTTGAGGCCCGGCCACTTGTCTTCCGCCTCCTGTACGCGATTTTCGCCGAAAACGCGGTGTCCGGCTTCCAGGGCCGGGCGTATAATATCGGCGCCGTGATTCTTCGAAACGGCCACCAGCGTCACCGAGTCGGGCGCTCTTCCGGCGTTGGTGGCCGCGGCGGCGATTTCGGTCTTGACGAGATGGAGGTTTTCCTGAACGAAGGACTTCTCGGTCATGGTTTTGGATCGATCTTTTCGGGGGAACCGATATCAGCAAGGCCGTGACCGTAGCAGATGTCGCACGACGGCTCAATTCGCGTCGGTTTTCCGACGCGATCGCGACGACGCGAAATCGTCGGCTTCCCGCGTTGATCTTGATGACGGACGACGTCCGCTTGCCCGATCCGAGACCCGCGATCGTCGGCCTTCCCCCGGGTTCCGCCGTGGTTTTTCGCCATTACGAGTCTCAGGACCGGCGGGCATTGGCCAAGGAGCTTCTGATCCTCTGTCGGCGGCGCAAGATCCTTCTGCTGATCGCCGGTGACCGAGACATGGCACTGGAAATAGGGGCCGACGGCATCCATCTCCCGGAATACCTGACGCGACGGTCGAGAGGGCTTTGGAATCGGAATGCCCGGTCCCAGTGGCTGGTTACGGCGGCGGCCCACTCCCGAGCCGCGATCGGCCGTGCGGCGCGGGCCGGCGCCGATGCGGCCATCGTTTCTCCGGTGTTTCCGACCGCCAGCCATCCCGGTGCGCCGTCCATCGGCCCGGTCCGCTTCGCAGCTTGGGCCCGTTCGAGCCCGATACCGGTCTACGCCCTGGGCGGCGTTACCGCGCAAACCGCGCAACGTCTTGCCCATTCCGGCGCCGTGGGTCTCGCGGGAATCGGCGGCCTTCGGTGATTGAGCAGACGGTTGGTCCCTGTTAACCTTCCCGTTCACGCCTCGAAACGGAGTTTTCATGCCCAAGGACCGAAAGACCGGATCAACCGGCCGGTACACGACCACCAGTGCGCTTTCCCAGGCCCGACGCGCCCATATGCAGGGGCATCTTCGCGAGGCCGAGGAAAATGTTGCCGCCGTCCTGAAACAGGACCCGCACAACGCCGAGGCGGTCCATCTTCTGGGCATGATTGCCTATACCGCCGGGAAAACAGGAGACGCCGCGCGCCTGTTCGCCCAAGCGCTGAAACTCGAGGAACGGGCGGAATTTCACGAAAGTCTGGGTATCGCCGCCATGACCCTCGGGCACCGGGAGCCGGGTATCGCCCATCTTCGCCGCGCTGTCGCGCTGAAACCCGGCCTGGCCTCCGCGCACTACAATCTGGGGACGGCCCTGTCGGGTATCGGCGACTTCAAGGGCGCGGTCGACGCCTTCCGCAAGGCGCTTCGGCACGATTCCAACAACCCGTTGACACATGTCAATCTCGGGCTGGCGCTGGTCCGCTGCGGAGAAAGGGACGAATCGCTGAAACACCTGCGGCGGGCAACGACCTTAAGCCCGCGCGACGGCGACATCTGGTGCACGTTGGGCGAAACGTTTCTGGGGTTCGGTCAAACCGCCGAAGCGCTCGGCGCTTTGGCCAAGGCGGTGGATCACGCACCGGATTCCGCGCGGGCGTGGTTCGGATTTGGCAACGCGCGGCAGGCGGCGGGGGATTTTCGTCAGGCCGTTTCGGCCTTCGAACGGTCGATTTCCATCGATCCCGATTTCGGTCCGGGCCATCACAATCTGGGTCTGGTCCTGCTGGCGATCGGCGAGCCCTTATCGGCCGAGGAACATTTTCGACGGGCGATCGCCCTTCAGCCCGCCGAAACGGAGCCCCAGATCAACCTCGCCGAAGCCCTGATCGCCCAGAATCGCGAGGCCGAAGCCTTGACGCTCTACCGGAAACTTCACGAACGGGACCCGGCAGACACCCGTCTCGCCATCCGGACGGCGGCGCTGCTGCAAAATACCGGAGCCTTCGAAGACGCGCGTGTCGTCATCGATACCATCGCCGCCCAGCCCGGGCGGACGGCAGCGGTCTTTTGCCTGCAGGCGGAGGATCGGAGTTTTCCGATCCCGGCCGAAACGCTGGATAGCGCATTGGCGTTTGCCCAGGATCCGGCAGCGGCGGAACAGGATCGAATCGACGTGAATTTCGCGCTCGGCAAGGTTCTGGAACGCCTAAAACGATACGACGAAGCGTTCGACTGCCTGATCCGCGCCAACGCGATGAAGGCTGAAGCGTGCCCCTATGACCGGATGGCCGAGGAGAACTTTGCCGCCGAATTGAGGCGCGTGTATACGTCGGAGTTCTTGTCGCAACGGGCCAATTGGGGCGATCCCCGGGACATTCCCGTCTTTATCGTCGGGCTGCCGCGATCGGGCACCACGCTAACCGAACAGATCCTCGCCAGCCATGCGGAGATCGAGGGTGCCGGAGAACTGTTCGATATCGAGCGCATTCTTAAATCGATCCGAGATATCGAAAACGTTCCATACCCCGACGGCGGCGAAGACCTGACCGCCGAAGCCATCCGCCGGCACGCAAACCGGTACATCGAGCGTCGGCTGACGTCCTTTCCCGGTGCGCGCCGGGTCGTCGACAAGATGCACATGAATTTCCGGCATGTGGGCTTCATGGCGCTGCTGTTTCCGGGCGCGCGGTTCATCCATTGCCTGCGCGATCCCATGGACAACGGGCTGTCGATCTTTGCCCAACAGTTCCGCCAGGACTACTACGCCTACGCCAACGATCTGAAGGGGCTGGGTCACTACACCCGACTGCATGAACGCCTGATGGACCATTGGAAATCCATCCTCCCCGGCCGCATTCTGACGGTGCGCTACGAAGATCTCGTCAACGACGTCGAGTCCGGTGCCCGCAACCTCATTACCTTTTGCGGATTGGAATGGGACCCGGCCTGTCTGCGGTTTCATGAAAAGGAACGCGCGGTGCGGACGGCGAGCCAGTGGCAGGTGCGGCAACCGGTCTATCGGACGTCGCTCGAACGCTGGCGGCGCTTCGAACGGCAATTGGCGCCCCTGGCCGAAGCCCTGGAACGGCATCGGACGATGTGACGATCCGCCGGACGAAAATCGTCAAGGCGCCAAAATACGGACAAAAAAGAAGAGGAGCGGCGAAAGCCGCTCCTCTCCGTAACGTCGGTCGAACGATTAGAACGACAGGTTGAAGCCGGCGACGACCGCCCAGCCACCGTCGTTGTAGTTCGCGTCAACCTTGCTCTCATCTTCCTGGTCGACGTAATACAACGAGCCGTGGACATCAATGCCCGGGCCGAGGTTGTATTTACCGGACACCGCAACGGTGGCCCACTTGTCGTCGTCAGGATCGGTCAGGCTGCCGGTCTGCTCGGAGCGCATGTAACCAACGCTCACGCCCCACGGACCCTGGGAATAACCAACGCCGGCTTCCCAAACGGAACCCTCGGAGTTGGCGCTACCCGTAAGGGCGCCGTGATCCTGGTTGGTGTACTGCCAAGCACCGCCGATCTCGAAGCCGCTGAAGGAAACCTTCAAACCGACCTGATGACCATCAGCCGACTTAATGTTCGTGTCGCCGGCCCGACGACCGGTGGCGCGACCATAACCGTAGTCAGCCGCAACGCCTACGCCGCCGAACTCGTTCTTGTAGCTCAGGGTGGTCATCCAGGCGTCTCCGCCACCACCAACGGCATTCGGAATGTCACTGGCGTGGGAAGCGTTACCCGAGGAAACGCCATCCTCGAGTTCCGGAACGTAGGTCGCGCCGATCTGGAAGCCAAAGAAGTTCGGCGAGAAGTAGCTGATCTTCGCTTCGTCGCCCTGGCCGATCAGGATGTACGTGTCGTTTTCCTTGGAAACGGTCGAGTCGGACACCCAAGTGTCGGCATCGCCGTAACCCGGACCGTAGTTCGGGGAAGTGTTGTGGGCGAGCGACGTGACGGCGTCTTCGTAACCCAGCTTCAAGGAACCGAAGCTAGCCGACGAAACTTCGAGCCAGGATTCGTCGATCGTGCCGTTGGTGTCTTCACCGTCGGCTTCCATCTCGATCTTGACGGCGAACTTCAGGCCGTTGTCGAGCGTGGTCGAACCGCCGAAGTGCACTTCGGTGTCGCTCTGGACGTCGAACGTACGGTAGTCGCGCGAACCGGCGTCGTCTTCGTTGGAAGCGAAGCCGATGTACTGCTGCATGTAACCGCCGAGCTGAAGGGTAATCTTTTCAGCGGCGACGGCAGGCGCCGCAACGGCAGCAGCCGCAACGATCGCCGTGGAGCCAAGCAGGAATTTCTTCATGTCGATCCCTCTTTATGACATTGTGAACGCGTTCACGCGCCCAGGTTCATCAAGTGATACGAAATGAAAGAAGCCACGATCGCGTTACCAAGTCAACGATCCGCGAAACCCGAATGTGTCTTTTCCGGAACACCGTGGCAAAATTATCACACTTGAGGCCCGCATCGGCATAAAGGACCGTGTCGGGGCAGGAACTCGCGTGATCGCCGAAGGTATTTTACCGCCACCATCGGGATAATTCATGAATTCAAAAAAGCAAGAAAAGCATGCGGAATCGGCAAAAGCGGTCGTCTTCGCCGATGGTCGCTTCATTCCTGTGGATTCAGCGCTGGGGTTGGTCCGCCGACTTATGGCAGCCGGTCGGATGGAATCCGCGATATCCTTGCTTGATCGAATCATGGAAGTGGTCGCGGACCATCCGCAAGCGCTTCATCTTCGCGGTCTGGCGCTGTACCAGTCTGGAAAGGGACCCGAGGCCCTTGCCGATATGGAAAAGGCGGCCGAATTGCATCCCGGCGACGCCGAACTGCTTGGAAACCTCGGTCAAATTCTTTCGACGGCCGGACGCGGCGCCGAAGCGGTGTCGCGGTTGGATGCGGCCCTGGCCATTCGCCCCCGGGATCCCGGCCTTCATAACGCACGGGGCAACGCGTTGCGCCAAACCGGAAATGTCGAAGAGGCCCGACGGTCTTATGAAAAGTCGACCAAACTCGATGCCGGGCATGTCGATGCCTGGATGAACCGGGGTATGCTCGCCAACGAATGCGACCGGCCGGAAGAGGCCATCACGTGTTTCGAGACGGCGGCACGAATCCGGGGTGACGTGGCCGCTTTCGCCGCGCTCGCCGCCACGTCGGAACGGGCCGGAGATTTGGACGGGGCGGAACGGGCGGCTCGGGCGGCGCTTTCCCAATCGCCGATACAGCCGTCCGCGTCGCTCACGCTGGCCCGGGTCATGCGGCGCAGGGGCAAATGGGCGGAGGCCAAGACAGTGTTCGGCCGCATTCTCACGGCCGAAGCGACGGACCGTGGTTCCCAGCGTGCCCGCGGGGCGGCGGCGCAGGAACTGGCCCTGATCGCAGAGCACGAAGAAAACTATTCCGACGCCCTGATGCTGTTCGGCAAGGCCAATATGCTTCAGGTCCAAGTCCAACCGAAGATCGGTGAGCTTGCCGAAAGGTTCCACGGAGAACTGCGCGCGCTTCAAAAACTCTACAACGACAACACAGCCGTCGCGAAGATCTCCGCCACCGTCGGAAAATCCGTGCCGCCGGACCGGCCGGTTTTCATGGTCGGATTCCCGCGATCGGGGACGACGCTTTTGGTTCGTGCGCTGGCCTGTCATCCGGGAATCGACGTTCTCGACGAAAAACCGACGCTGGGCGCCGTGTTCGATTCCATGACCGCACACGGCCTTTCCTATCCCCGCGATCTGACCCGGCTTTCGTCCCAAGATCTCGCCGCGCTACGGGATGTCTATTGGAATGCGGTGCGAACCTTTGGCGGAGCGGAGCGGGTCGGACGCTTGCTGGTCGACAAGGATCCCATCAACACGGTTCATATCGGGTTGATCCAGCTTTTGTTTCCCGGATCGCGGATCGTGTATTCGATCCGCGATCCGCGCGATGCCTGCCTGAGCTGCTTTGGCAACCTGTTCAGGGTGACGCCGGCCCTGGCGACGTTTACGACGCTCGACGGCGCGGCCCGTACCTTTGCGGCGGTGTGGGCGCTATGGAAGCGGTATCGATCGACGCTTGTCTTCGATAGCCACATCGTACGGTACGAGGAACTGGTTTCCGATTTCGAGGGCGAAATGCGCGCGCTTCTGGCGTTCCTCGACCGGCCCTGGGACGATGCCGTTACCCGGTACCATGAAACCAGTGGCGGACCATTGGTACGGACGCCGAGTTACGATCAGGTCACGCGTCGGCCCTATCGCGATTCCATCGGCCGATGGCACCATTTCAAGGATGCCTTCGACGAACTCGGCGGCGTGTTGGACGAGGCGGTGCGGGAACTCGGTTACGAATGAAAATTATGGCCGGATTTCAGCCGATCCTCATCCTTGAAATCCGCTTGTGAATTGACAAATCGCCGGACGACCGTTAACTCCTGCGATGTAGTCTTGGGGAGCAAAAGCGATGGACGATACTGCACGCGGTTTCCGGATGACACGGGTCGTCGCACGCCTCGGTCTTGTCGTCGCGACCGCCGGCCTTCTCGGCGCCTGCGGCCAGGGCGTCGCCGACTATCCTTACAGGCAGAACGGCGAAATCGTTTATGGCGAAAGCTATGGCGATGTCGCGGCGAAACGCCAGACCATCTGGGGTGAGGGCGGGCTTTCGTTGTTCGGCAACGACAAGAATCAAGGTGACGGCGGCGCCGGATTGGGCGTCAACAGCTACCTGTGGCGCGCCTCGCTTGATACCATCGCGTTTCTTCCCGTCACGTCCGCCGATCCGTTTGGCGGAGTCATCATCACCGATTGGCATTCGCCGTCGGCGGTCCCCGAAGAACGTTTCAAGATGAACGTCTATATTCTGGGTCGTGCCCTACGGGCGGACGGCGTTCGGGTTTCGCTGTTCCGGCAGGTACGCGCACAGGGCGGGGAATGGCGCGACGCAGGCGTCCCGGACGGAACGTCGATCGAGATCGAAAAT
Organism: Rhodospirillales bacterium; assembly: GCA_963675465.2. Taxonomy (GTDB): domain Bacteria; phylum Pseudomonadota; class Alphaproteobacteria; order Rhodospirillales; family Shumkoniaceae; genus JAHDSF01. The sequence goes on along the minus strand of CAXXVY010000012.1, from coordinate 162,939 downwards.
GCGATTCTGACCCGCGCGCGTCAGCTTCGCAACGAGACCATTCAGGAATAACTCCCCGACGTAGCGGCCGTAAACAGGACGTCCCTCCAGCCCATACGCCGATCGGGGCATCGAAAGGAGCCGGGGCGCGATGGCCTTCGGCCTTTCCACCGATACAGCCAGCGAAAGAAGACCATGGCCCGTTACAATTTCAAGGAAACCGAACAAAAATGGCAAACGCTTTGGTCGGAACACGGGACCTTCGAAGTCTCACGGGACGATGAAAAGCCGAAATACTACGTCCTTGAAATGTTCCCCTACCCGTCCGGCCGGATCCATATGGGCCATGTCCGGAATTACACGCTGGGCGACGTCACCGCGCGCTACTGGAAGGCCAAGGGATACAACGTCCTGCATCCCATGGGCTGGGATGCCTTCGGTCTGCCCGCCGAAAACGCCGCGATGGCCAACAAGGTCGCGCCGGCGACCTGGACCCGCGAAAACATCGCGACCATGCGCCAGCAGCTCAAGGCCATGGGGTTTTCCTATGACTGGCGACGCGAAGTGGCGACGTGCGAACCGGACTACTACCGCCATGAACAGAAGATGTTCCTGGATTTCCTGAAACAGGACCTGGTTTACCGCAAGGAATCCTGGGTCAATTGGGATCCGGAGGAAAACACCGTCCTCGCGAACGAGCAGGTTATCGACGGCAAGGGATGGCGGTCGGGCGTGCCGGTCGAACGCCGAAAGCTGTCTCAATGGTTCCTCAAGATCACCGCTTTCGCCGACGATCTGCTCGACGAAATCAAGAATCTGGAACGCTGGCCCGACCGCGTGCGTCTGATGCAGGAAAACTGGATCGGCCGGTCGGAAGGTGCGCACATCCGATTCGTCCTCGAAGGGCGCGAAGATCGACTCGAGGTCTACACGACACGGCCCGACACGCTTTTTGGCGCCTCGTTCTGCGCCATTGCCGCCAATCATCCCCTGGCGATGGAACTCGCGCAATCCAATCCCGGCTTGGCGGCCTTCATCAAGGAATGCAACGCGCTCGGCACCAGCGAGGCCGCGATTGAAACGGCCGAAAAGATGGGCTTCGATACCGGCTTGCGGGTTGTCCATCCCTTTGTCGACGGCTGCATTCTGCCCGTCTATGCGGCGAATTTCGTCCTCATGGACTACGGCACCGGCGCGATTTTCGGGTGCCCCGGTCATGATCAGCGGGATCTTGATTTCGCCCGGAAGTACGGCCTTCCGGTCTCGCCCGTCGTTGCGCCCCGCGATATCGATCCCGCGACATTCGAAATCGGAAACGAGGCCTATACAGGACCCGGCGTTCTCATCAATTCCGAATTCCTGAACGGCATGGAAGTCGAGGCCGCCAAGAGCGATGTGATTGCGCGCCTGGAATCGCGGAACATGGGCGAACGAGCGATCAACTATAGGTTGCGGGACTGGGGAGTGTCGCGTCAGCGCTATTGGGGTTGTCCGATACCGGTCATCCACTGCGACGATTGCGGCATCGTGCCCGTTCCGGAAAGCGATCTTCCGGTGTTGCTGCCGGAAGACGTCACGTTCGAAGGCGCCGGCAATCCGCTGGACCGCCACCCGACCTGGAAAAACGTCACTTGCCCGTGTTGCGGGAAGCCGGCACGACGGGAGACCGATACTTTCGATACGTTTTTCGAATCGTCCTGGTACTTCATCCGGTTCTGTTCACCGTGGTCGGATACGGCCTTCGAGCGTCTGGATGCCGACTATTGGATGCCCGTCGACCAGTATATCGGCGGCATCGAACATGCCGTGCTTCATCTGCTGTATTCCCGTTTCTTTACAAGGGCCCTGAGGCAGTGCGGATACCTCGACGTCAAGGAACCGTTCGCCGGTTTGATGACCCAGGGCATGATCTGCCACGAAACCTACCGGGGGAACGGAAAGTGGTTGTTCCCCAGCGAAGTCGTCCGTGATTCCGATGGGCGGTTCGTGCACGCCGCCGATGGCTTCCCGGTAACGGTCGGCCGTTCCGAAAAGATGAGCAAATCCAAGAAGAACGTCGTCGATCCGGAAAAGGCCGTGGAATCGTATGGTGCCGATACCGCCCGCCTGTTCGTGCTCTCGGATAGCCCGCCCGACCGCGATCTCGATTGGACGGAAGCCGGTATCGAGGGCGCGTGGCGCTTCGTCAATCGACTGTGGCGGCTGATTGCCGAACCGAACCGGACGGTTGCCGAAAACGCCGCGGCGAAACCCGGATCGTTCGGACCGGAGGCGGAATCGACGTTGCGCCTCGCACACAAAACGATCGCAGCGGTAACCGATGATTTGGACAAGTTCCATTTCAACAAGGCGATCGCACGAATCCGCGAATTGACGAATGCCGTGGATTCGCTCGAAGATAGCCTCGGTGCCGAATGGGTCCGGCGTTTCGGGCTGGAAACCATAGTTCGGCTGATCGGGCCGATGACGCCGCATTTGGCCGAGGAACTTTGGCAAGCCTTGGGTCATCAGACCCTTCTCGCGGATACTTTGTGGCCCGAGGCCGAATCCGCTATGATTGTCGACGATATGGTAACGTTGGGTGTCCAGGTCAACGGGAAGTTGCGCGGCTCCGTGGATCTTCCGAAAGACTGCGATGTCGATACGGCCCGCGAGGCCGCAATCGGTGTCCCCAACGTCATCAAGGCCATCGACGGAAAACCCGTTCGCAAGGTGATCGTCGTGCCCAACAGGATCGTCAATGTGGTGGTCTAGGTTCTCCTTTACGGCACTTGCGGCCGTCGTCGCGATCGTTCTTTCCGGATGCGGTTTTCATCCGCTGTACGGGAAAAAGGACGACGGCAGCGTGCGATCCGATTTCGGCCAGGTCGCGATCGGCCCGATCGACGATCGCGAAGGCCAGATGCTGAAAAACGAACTCTCGACACTGATGCACCCGCGCGGAATCGCGTCCCGACAGCCCTATCGCCTGGATATCTCCCTGACTGAATCGAAAAGCGGCGTCGCGGTATCGAAAAACAAGTTTTCGACGCGGTCCAATTACTCGATCCAGGCAAGTTATCAGATGGTACGCGTTGCCGACGGCGCGCCGCTGTTTTCGGATTCGGTGTCGCTGACCGGCAGTTACAACGTTTTGAGCTCCGAGTACGGCACGCAGATCGCCGAAAAAGACGTCAAGGCACGGTTGATTCGCGAACTGGCGAAATCGATCGCAAATCGGGTCGCGCTTCGTTTATTGTATCCATCCGCGCAAGGGAGCGCGCAGACGCCGTGATCCTTTCGGGCGGAAAACTGACTTCGTTTCTCGCCCGCCCCGATGCGACCGTTCTGGCGGTTCTTTTTTACGGTCCGGATTGCGGCATGGTCCGTGAGAGGGCCGATACGCTTGCCAGCGCGATCGTTGCCGACCCCGGCGATCCCTTTCTGTCCGTCGATCTTTCTGTCGATTCCCTACGCAAGGACTCCGCCCTGCTTCGCGACGAAATGGCCGCGATGTCCTTGATCGGCGGGCGGCGCGTCATTCGGGTACGCGATGCCACCGACGCCCTGGCCAAGGAAATGGAAACCGTCCTGACCGAGGTTCGGGAAGGCGCCCTGGCGATACTGGAATCGGGCGAACTTCCGAAGCGCTCGGCGCTCCGAAAAGTTTTTGAATCCAATGACCGGGCGGCGGCAATTGCCTGCTACGGCGACGAGGGCCGCGATCTTCACGGACTGGCCCGGGAAATGCTCGCGGCAGCCGGGATGTCGGCGTCCGCGGAAGCGCTTGGTCATATCGCGCACAGTCTAGGCGGCGATCGCATGGTGACGCGGCGCGAACTGGAAAAGCTGATCCTCTATGTTGGCGAACCCCGTGATGTGACGCTCGACGACGTGGTGTCATGCATCGGGGACAGCACGTCGGGGTCGGTGGATGCGGTCGCCGTAGCGGCCGCGTCGGGGCAGCTCGGCCAACTGGACGAGGCCTTGGAAAAAGCGTGGTCGGAAGGGCAGAACCCGGTTGCGGTGTTACGCGCGGTTTCGCGCTATTTTCTACGGCTGCATCTGGCGGTTGGCCTCGTGGCCGCGGGATCTTCGGTTGAACGCGCGTTGGCGGCCCTGAGACCTCCCGTCTTCTTTAAAATCGCCGAAGCGTTTCGCCGCCAGATGTCGCTTTGGGATCGCGAACGCCTGTCCGATGCCCTGCATATGCTCAACACTGCGGAAATCGATTGTAAATCGACCGGAATCCCCGCACCCGAGTCGTGCGGTCGGGCATTGCTGCGGATCGCGGCGATGGCTCGGCGCGGCAGCGCGCCAAACGCTCCCGGTCGACACCGTCCCGACCGCTAGGATCGGCTGGCCTCGCGGCATCGGCTCGAAAGTGTCAAGAGCCGTCTGGGCGACCGCTCTCGCGCACAGGCATCGGCGATTCGTCCTCCTCCAGATCGAACGAATCGTCGAGATCGGTCGATTCTTCCTCTGATTCCGAGGTCTTTTCGGTTTCCGCCAACAGCGCGTCAAGATCGCGGGTGTCGATGATATCGGATTCCGAACGCACGGCATCCGGCGCGGACCCCAGCAATACCGCGTCGAGATCACTCATGTCGACAGGAGCTAGGCCGTCATCGTTCGGGTCGAACGTCGAAACGTCCGGGTCCGCGAATTCCGTTTCCGCGACGGCGGCTACCATGGGTTCCAGGGGCTTCGCTTCCCTAACCGGTGTCAGAACGGCGGTCTCGGCTTCCCACGACGCAATCGGTTCCGCATCCTCGACCGCCGGTATCGGCGATAATTCAGCGTCGTCGAAATCGGTTCCCTCGGGCTCGTCGTCTCCCTCGGTCGGAGAATTCATTCCCCCTTCACTGAGCCGACTCAGCAAGTCGTCCAGTTGTTCGAGCGTCCGGTACTCGATGGTCAGAGATCCTCCGCTGCCGTCGAAGCGGATATCGACCTTCAATCCCAGCAGATTGGACAGGTCTCTCTCCAATGCCAGGGTGTCGGCATCTTTGACGATGGCGCGACGCGTCCGCCGTGCCGTCCGACCGGCGGCATTTTGAACCAGTTTTTCGGTCTGGCGCACATTGAGGTTTTGCCGCACCACCCGTTCGGCGAGAACCTCCGGATTCGGGGCATTGAGCAGCGCTCGGGCGTGGCCGCTGGTCAAGCGGCCGTCGCTGAGCATGCCTTTCAAGGGATCGGGCAGGCTCAAAAGCCGTAGCATGTTGGCGACATGGCTTCGGCTTTTGGCCATCGCGTCGGCCAGTTCCTGCTGGGTATGGGAAAATTCCTCCATCAGGCGCCGGTAGCCTTCGGCCTCTTCGAGCGGCGACAGATCCTGGCGTTGCAGGTTCTCGACCAGCGCGACTTCCAGCGCCTCCCGGTCGTTGAGGTCCTTGATGATGACGGGGACTTCATGGAGTTGCGCGCGTTGGGATGCCCGCCACCGCCGTTCGCCGGCGATGATTTCGAAATCGTTGACAAGCTCGGGATGGCGCCGGACCAGAAGCGGCTGAAGAACCCCCTTTTCACGTATGGACTGGGCCAGTTCCTCGATTCGATCCTCGTCGACGTGAAGTCGCGGTTGAAATTTTCCCGGATGAAGGTTCGCGACGGGAACCATCCTGGTCAGGCGTTTTTTCTCTTCGTCCGAAATGACCGTTCCGGCCTCTCCCAACAGGGCCGAAAGACCTCGTCCAAGCTGTTTTTTCTTGCCATCCGCCATTACGCTGCCACCTTGCGTTCCCGCTTGAGAACTTCGCTCGCCAACTGAATATAAGCCTGCGCCCCCGCGCATTGGGTATCGTAAATCAGAACCGGCCGTCCATGGGACGGCGCCTCGGAAACACGTACGTTACGGGGAATGACCGTTTCGTACACCTTGTCGCCGAAGTACGAGCGCACGTCCGCCGCGACGAGTTCGGACAGATTGTTGCGCTTGTCGTACATGGTCAGGACGATTCCCTGGATGTCGAGATCGGGGTTGAAGCCTTGACGAATGCGTTCGATCGTCTTGACCAGATGACTGATCCCTTCGAGCGCGAAAAATTCACACTGCAGCGGCACCAAAACCGAATCGGCGGCGACGAAAGCATTGACGGTCAGCAGCGACAGGGACGGCGGGCAATCGATCAGAATGTAGTCGTAATGCCGTGTCCGCGACGAAACCGCGCCGCGAAGCCGGTATTCGCGCTGCTCCATATCTACGAGTTCGATTTCCGCCCCGGTCAGGTCCACGCCCGATGGAATGATGTCCAGCATCGGGATCGCCGTTCCGATCACGGCGTCTTCCAGGGGTATTTCCCCGATCAGAACATGATAGGAATTGTGGTCGCGCGCCATCCGTTCGATCCCCAGGCCGGTACTGGCATTGCCTTGAGGATCGAGATCGATGATGAGCACCGACTTCTTCACGGCGGCCAGCGCGGTGGCCAGGTTGATCGCCGTCGTAGTCTTGCCGACGCCGCCTTTCTGATTGGCGATGGCGATGACACGAGTCCGGCTTTTGGGACCGGTTGAGAGTTCAACGTCCATGACGGCGACCGATTCCCTCTATTTTCAGTATGGTTCCCGATGGGTCGGAAAGGCTTTCGATAATCTCCGCCGTCATCATCCAATCTTTCGACGATTCCGTCAATTCCCGTTGCCCTTCCCGCCCCTTCAAGAACAGCCCGATACCGTCCGGGGCAAGGTGCCGTACCGCATATTCAAGCAGAAGCGGCAAGGGTGCCAGCGCGCGCGCCGTGACAACGTCGGCGCCAATCGGTGAAATTTTTTCTATTCGCTCGGCGTGAACCTCGACGGATGACTCCGTGATTCGGGCGGCCTCGCGCAGGAAAACCGCCTTACGCTGATCGCTTTCGATCGCATGCACCCGGCATCCGGTCACGATCGCAAGAACGATTCCGGGAAAACCGGCCCCCGAACCGATGTCGACGATTTCCCGGGTTCCCGCCGGGATCAGGCGTGACAACTGCGCCGAGTCGAGAACATGACGTCGCCAAGGATCGTCGAGGGTCCTTCGGCCGACAAGATTGATTCGGTCCTGCCATTTCCGGACCAAAGCGACATGGGCATCCAGACGCTGAGTTGTCCGTTCATCGAGGCCGAGTCGTCCAGCGACGCATTGTGCGGTCAATGGCTCATCCGGCATGGTGACACCGGATTCTGAACGGCGATGGATGTTTCACGTGAAACATCTCCGGTCTACTCCGCCGCCTCGCGCCGTTGTTTTTTCGCGTATCCGACGAGAATCGTTAACGCCGCCGGGGTCATGCCTGGAATGCGCGAAGCCTGGTGGATATCCACCGGACGGTGTTGATGAAGTTTAGCCCGTATTTCGTTGGACAGCCCCGCGACTCCATCGTACTCCCAATTCGTCGGCAATTTCAGATCCGTTTCCCGCTTGAGAGACCGAATTTCGCTTTCCTGTCGCCGAAGATAGGCCGCATACCGCCCTTCAATTTCGATGTCGTTTTCGACCCCCGCCACGACATTCATAATCTCCGGCCATACATCACCGACGCGTTTTAAATCGACATCGCGATAACCGAGAAGATCCCAGGCGCTGCGTCGGTTGCCATCGGCATTGATATCGAAACCTTTTTGGACCAGCTCCTTTTGCGATGCGGAAAGACTCCGCAGGCATGTCCGTGCCGCTTCCAGTTTATCGAATTTCCCCGCAAATGCCTGTTGCCGACGTCCACGGACAAATCCCGCCTCAATTCCCCGCGGGGTCAACCGTTGGTCCGCGTTGTCCGCCCGCAGCCTCAACCGGTATTCGGCGCGCGACGTAAACATTCGATAAGGTTCGGTTGTCCCCAACCCGACCAAGTCGTCGATCATCACGCCGACATAGCCTTCCGATCGGCCGACGACGAAATCCGGTTCGCCACCGCCCGCGCGCAACGCCGCATTGACCCCAGCCACCAATCCCAACGCCCCCGCTTCTTCATACCCCGTCGTTCCATTTATTTGCCCGGCCAGAAACAATCCCGGAACCTTGTGGGTTTCGAGGGTACGAAGCAGTTCCCTAGGATCTACAAAGTCATATTCGATGGCGTAGCCCGGACGGATCATTTCGGCCCGTTCAAGTCCCGGAATCGTCGCAAGCATGGACAACTGCACGTCCTTCGGCAACGACGTCGAAATCCCGTTGGGATACACGGTCGTATCATCGAGTCCTTCCGGTTCCAGGAAAATCTGGTGCCGGGATCTTCCGGCGAACCGGACGACCTTGTCCTCGATCGACGGACAGTACCGCGGCCCGGTCGAGCCGATCTGGCCGGAATACATCGGCGCCCGATCGAGATTCGCCAGAATGACGGCGTGCGTTTCCTCCGTGGTGCCGGTAATCCCGCATTCGATCTGTGGTTGGTCGAGGGCGGTCGTCAGGAACGAAAAAGGCATCGGATCAAGGTCGCCGCCTTGGCGATCGAGTCCATACCAGTCTATGGTCCGGCCATCGAGTCGCGGCGGGGTCCCGGTCTTGAGGCGCCCGATGGCAAATCCCAAGCGCTTCAGCGTAAACGCCATACCGATCGCCGGCTTTTCCCCTACCCGACCGGCCGGGATTTGAGCCTCGCCGACATGGATCAATCCTCGAAGAAAAGTTCCGGTAGTCAATACCACGGCGCCCGCCGAAATATTGCTCCCGGTATCCGTCCGAATACCGACGACCGCCCCCGACAAATCGACAATCAGGTCTTCGGCGGCCCCGTCGCGAACATCCAAAAGATCATAATCGCCAAGAAGTTCTTGCACGGCCCGACGGTAAAGCTTCCGATCTGCCTGTGCGCGAGGGCCCCATACCGCCGGGCCCTTGCTTCGATTCAAGACCCGGAATTGAATACCCGCACGATCGATTGCCTCACCCATAACGCCGTCCAGGGCATCGATTTCACGCACGAGCTGTCCCTTCGCCAATCCTCCGATCGCCGGATTGCAAGACATCTCTCCAATCCGGGTACGGTCATGGGTCAGCAGTAACGTTCGGGCGCCCATCCGGGCCGAAGCCGCAGCGGCTTCGGTTCCTGCGTGGCCCCCGCCAACCACGATGACGTCGTACCGAACGCCGATGCGTCCGCTGCGTAATTCATGCTCGGAGTGTTGTTTCACGTGAAACATCGCGGCGACGAGCGCCGTCCCTTACTTTCCTATGCAAAACTCTCGGAAAATCATGTCAAGAACATCTTCGACGTCAACTTTCCCAACGATCTTCCCAAGTTCCCGGACACAGCGCCGAATCTCCTCAGCCGCCAAGTCCTCTTCATCCAGCCGTAAAAACCGACCGATCCCGTCCACGGCCGCCGCCATCGCGAGCCGATGCCGCTCCCGCGTCCACACGACTCCGTCGTCTCGAGTTTCCCATGCTCCGGCGATTTGGCCGATAATCGCGTTTTCAAGCGCGTCGAGTCCATAACCGGTTTTTGCCGATATGGGAAGAACTGTCGGGTGCTTTCCGCTCCATCCCCCTTCGTCAATCAGGTCAGCTTTGTTCGCAATCGCGATTGATCCGTTTCCGACGCCGGCCCGGTTTTGCCAAAGATCCTCGTCCCGTGCATCGAGAACCTCCAAACGAAGATCCGCCCGATCTGCAGCCGCTTTTGCGCGCCGGATGCCTTCTTCTTCGATCGCCTCCGCGCCTTCCCTTAGACCGGCGGTATCTGCAAGGGTGACGGCATATCCGCCGAGCGCCATGCGCACCTCGATAACGTCGCGCGTGGTGCCCGCGGTTTCCGAAACAATGGCCGCATCCCTCCCGGCCAGCCGATTGAGCAGGCTGGACTTGCCCACGTTCGGTTCGCCGACGATGGCAACGTAGAATCCCTCGCGGATTTTTCTTCCTCGCTCGCCGCGCCGGAGGTGATCATCGATCTCGAGGCGCAAATCCACCGCAACCTTGCGCGCTTCCTCGACAAGTCCGTCGCCCAAGCCTTCGTCGGAAAAATCTATGGCTGCTTCCACGAGACCAAGGACACGGATCGCCGTTACCCGCCATCGCTCGCAAGCTTTTCCGAATTCTCCATCCTTCTGACGGAGCGCCTGGCGCCGTTGCGTTTCCGTGTCCGCGTCGATGAGATCGATGACGGCTTCAGCCTCCGTCAGGTCCATCTTGCCATTCTCGAAAGCCCGACGCGTGAACTCCCCCGCCTCCGCCGGCCGCAATCCCGGACTCTTCGCCAGCGCGCCCAGGAGTCCTTGGACAATTGCGCGGCCTCCATGCACATGGAACTCGACGACGTCTTCGCCCGTAAAACTCCGGGGCTTCGGAAAGAAAACGCCCAAGCCCTCGTCGATCACGTCGCTGCCGTCGCGAACCCGCACCCGCGTCATCATCCGCGGTTCCGGAACTTCCCGCCCCGTCAGCCTTTCCCAAGCCAACCGGCATCCATCACCGGACAGACGGAACACCGCCACGCCCGCCCTGCCGCCGCTCGAACTCAGCGCGTATATCGTTCCCTCGGCCATGATTTCGGAATCGACGTCCGTTTCAGCTATCCGGATCCAGCATCAACCGCCCGACCCGTTTTCCATCGACAAGATGGCACAGCAAAATCTCGTCCACATCCTCGCGGGTTTTGCACCGATACCAGATACCTTCCGGATAGACAACGACCGTGGGACCCAGTTCGCAGCGATCCAAACACCCGGCCGAATTGATCCGCACGTCCGCCAGCCCCAGTTCCTTAGCCCGCGCCTTCATATAGTCGCGCAGTTCGACCGAACCGTTGCGCGCGCACGAACCCCGAGGATGCTTTTCCGGTCTCTGGTTGGTGCAACAGAACACATGAAGCCTATAATACGGCTTCTTATCTTCCGGATCGGAATCCTTCTTATCCTTCAAACCCTCGCGGTTATCCGGCGCATTCGGATTGTTTTCTGGTACCACGGGCACCTGCCGCCATTGCATCGCCTTTTGTTTCTCCCAAAGTAAGCCAGCATACCCCGCGTTGCAATGCCCGCGCGGCCGCACCGCCACCGCGCCGAGGGAGATCTTATGACCGAGAACCGTCTGTCGGCCGAATCCAGCCCTTACCTTCTGCAACACAAGGACAACCCCGTCCACTGGTATGCCTGGAGCGACGAAGCCTTTGCCGCCGCACACGCCGAAAACAAGCCGATTCTCCTGTCGGTAGGCTACGCCGCCTGTCATTGGTGTCACGTCATGGCCCACGAGAGCTTCGAGGACGCCGCTATCGCTGCGGTCATGAACCGGAATTTCATCAACATCAAGGTCGACCGCGAGGAACGTCCCGATCTCGACTCCCTTTACCAATCCGCCCTTTCTCTTCTCGGTGAGGCGGGCGGCTGGCCCCTGACCATGTTTCTGACCCCCGATGCCGAACCGTTCTGGGGCGGAACCTATTTTCCGCCGACGCCCCGATACGGACGGCCGTCGTTCATCGATGTCCTCGATCGCGTCGCACACGCCTATACCGACGATCCGGATGGAATTTCCCGCAATGTTTCCGTCCTTCGCGAAGCGCTCAATCGTCTTTCTAATCCGGACACCAAGGGCATTCCCGACATCGAACGCCTGGAAACCGCCGCCCAGCGCGCTCTGCCAACCATCGATCCGATGCAGGGCGGCACCGTCGGCGCACCCAAATTCCCGCAACCCACTTTCTTCAAGTTCCTCTGGTCCATGTTCCGTCGGACTTCGCGTCCGGAATACGGCTACCCGGTCCAGAACACCTTGGCGAAAATGGCCCAAGGCGGCATCTACGATCATGTTGGGGGCGGATACGCACGTTACTCAACCGATGAGGTCTGGCTGGCGCCTCACTTCGAAAAGATGCTCTACGACAACGCCTTGCTCGTCGATCTGCTTGTCGAGGTGTGGCGTCACGCCCGCGAACCGTTGTTCGAGGCCCGCATTCGCGAAACCGTCACCTGGCTTTTCCGCGAAATGCGGGTGTTCGACGATGCCGAAACCTTTGCCTTTGCTTCGTCGTTCGATGCCGACAGCGAGGGCGCCGAAGGGCGATATTACATCTGGGGCGAATCCGAGATCGACCGGATTCTCGGCCCCGATGCGTCTCTGTTCAAAAGTCACTACGACATCCGCCCCGGTGGCAACTGGGAAGGCCATTCGATACCGAACCGCTCCCGACGACCCGAGTTGTCCGACGCGGAAACGGAACGGCGTCTCGCCGAATGCCGGACGCGGCTGCTGACCGTACGCCAAGAGCGCGTACCGCCGATCCGCGACGACAAAGTCCTGGCCGAGTGGAACGGCTTGATGATTTCCGCTTTGGCAAACGCCTCAGCCGCCCTTGACGTACCCGAATGGATCGCCCACGCGCGAACCGCCTACGCTTTCATCCGAACCCACATGACGGATGACGATTACCGGATCGCGAGGTCCTGGCGCGCCGGCCTCGCGATCCGTGCCGGAACCCTCGAAGACTACGGGGCCATGATGCGGGCGGCCCTGTCGTTGTTCGAGGCAACCGCCGAATCCCAATATCTTTCGGATGCGGAAGCCTGGGCTCGAACTGTAGACCGATTGTTCGCCGATCCGGGATCCGGGGGATATTTCCAGTCGGCCGTCGACGTCGCCGATGTCATCGTCCGGACGAAACCGTTTCTGGACAGTGCGTTGCCCTCCGGAAACGGCCTTCTGGCGGAATGCCTGGCCAAACTCTTTCACTTGACGGGATCGGAGAAATACCGCCAAACCGCCGATTCGATCGTTCGCGCCTTCATCGGCGTATCGCCGGAACTTCTCCCCCACATGCCCGCCCTTCTGAACGGCTATTCCTACCTTCACCGGACCGTCCAGGTCGTTCTCGTCGGTTCTCCCGACGACGTAAGAACCCGAAACCTGCGGCGAATCGTCCTCGACGTTATGCCGTCGAACCTAATCCTCCTCCAGGTCCCCGCCTCGGCCGACCTTCCCGCGGGACACCCCGCCGCCGGCAAACGCGCGGTCAACGGTTTGCCGACCGCCTACGTCTGCGTCGGTTTTGCCTGTGGTTTACCGACGTCCGATCCGGAAGCCTTGCGCGCGAGCCTCGCAGCACTGTAATTTTCATCCATGAACTTCCTATCGATGAATACGCCGCTTGGCTCGCCCATCACCGTGTTCGAAAACGACGGCACCCTCGTCGCCATCGAATGGGGACGCGCTCCCGGTGGGACGACCTCTCCTGTGCTTGAACAGGCGCGGTCGCAAATCGATGCGTTTTTCGATGGAAAGCGGATGGATTTCGATCTTCCTCTGGCGCCGGCGGGCACCGCCTTTCAGCTCCGGGTCTGGCATTTCCTGCGCACCATTCCCCGCGGTACCGTAAAAACATACGGCGACGTGGCCCACGCGATCGGTTCGTCACCCCGCGCTGTCGGCGGCGCCTGTGCCGCCAATCCGCTGCCTATCGTCGTTCCCTGCCATCGGGTAATCGGTACCACCGGCGGAATGACGGGCTATTCCGGGTTGGACGGCATTGAAACCAAAGTCCTTCTCCTGCGTCTGGAGGGCTATTTCACCGATTGAGCCGAGCCGCAGGACCCGAAACCTTTCAAAATCACAATGACGAGGAGGAGATCATGGTCAAGGCCATCCGATTTCACGAAACCGGCGGTCCCGAAGTTCTTCGCTGGGAGGACGTCGACGTACCCCGGCCAGGTCCGGGTGAAATTCTGATCCGGCATACCGCCGTCGGATTGAACTTTATCGATACCTACCACCGGTCGGGGCTTTATCCTCTACCTGCAATGCCAGCGATTTTGGGCACGGAAGCGACCGGCGTTGTAGAGGCTGCCGGACCCGACGTCGTCGATATCAAACCCGGCCAGCGTGTCACCTACCCCGGCCCGGTCGGCGCTTATTGCGAATACCGTGTGTTTCCGGCGGCCCGCGCCATTCCCCTGCCCGATGCCATAGACGACAAGACCGCGGCCGCGATGACCCTCAAGGGCATGACCGCGCAATACCTGCTTCGACAAACCTACGTGGTGAAACCCGGCGATACCATTCTCGTCCACGCCGCCGCCGGCGGGGTCGGACTGATCCTATGCCAATGGGCCAAGCATCTGGGCGCCACGGTGATCGGAACCGTCGGCAGCGACGAAAAAGCCGAACTCGCCCGCGCCAATGGCTGCGATCATCCCATCGTCTACACCCGAGAAAACTTCACGCAGCGGGTGCTAGAAATCACGGGAGGCCAAAAACTTCCCGTTGTCTACGATTCCGTTGGCGCGGCAACGTTCGAGGGATCGCTGGATTGCCTTCGTCCCCGCGGTCTTATGGTAACCTACGGCAACGCCTCCGGTCCGGTGCCACCGTTTTCTCCCGGCGTTCTGTCGCAAAAGGGGTCACTGTTTCTTACCCGTCCCACCCTGTTCGCCTATGTGATCACCCGCGACGAACTTCTGTCTTGTGCCCAAGACCTGTTCGACGTCGTACTGGGCGGTCACGTGAAGATATCGGTGAACCACGAGTATCCGCTCTCCGCCGCTGCAGAAGCCCATCGCGCTCTTGAAAGCCGGAAAACCACGGGTTCCACCGTTCTCATCCCGTAACCGGCGCCATACGACGCAACGATAAAACGCCTCGGATTTTCCGGGGCGTTTTCAATTCCGACGGTTAGTTTACGTGCATCTGAATCGTCATCGCCGATTTCAACGCGTCGCTCATGGCGACGCCGACCGGTGTAAACCACTTGTCGTAGATCTTCGGCAATTCCCTCATATAAAACAGATCCGACAGTGTCCGGTCGACAAGCAACCGGAACTGGCTGTCGTCCCGCCTCATCATGAGCGCGTAGGGGTCGTATGTAAGGAAATCTCCGACGATCTTAAAATCCGCCGGATGCCCCGATTGTCGAATCAGGCCGTACAGAAGAATTTCATCCAGGGCAAACGCGTCGACCTTGCCGTCGCGAACCATGGCCAGACCTTCGGCATGATCGCCGACCGTAACGACCGTTATTTTGTCTTTGAGAAGATCGATGATGCGCCGGACTTGCGCTTCGTTTGTGGTCCCCTTGGTAACCGCGATGCGTTTGCCCTGCAAATCCCTGATCGCCGTCACCGTCGAGTTGGATCCCACCAGAAGTCGGGTTCCGGTCAGAAAGATGAAATAGGAGAATTCGACCTTTTCGCGCCGTTCAAGCGTGTGAGTCGTAGAACCGCACTCGATATCGACCGTACCGTCGATCACTTTGTCGATGCGGTTTTTCGACGTCACCGGAACAAACCGGACTGCAAGGTCGGACTTTTTAAGTTCGCGCTTGACCGCCTCAACGACCTTCAAACAGAGGTCGATGGAATATCCTTCCGGTTTTCCATCCTTTCCGAGAGCCGAAAACGGCGCCGATTCCTCCCGGTAGCCGATAACGAATGCTCCGGCCTTGTCGATTTTGGCCAATGTCCCGTAAAGATGATCCGCCATTGCCGGGATGCTCATTGTCCCCAGGCTGATCGCCGCAAAGATTGCGATACGTATGGCTGCTTGTCGCATTCCTTGATCCCCCGATCTTTTCGCCGCCAAATCCGGTCGGAATTGCCGACCGCTTCCCCTTCCTCTCTTCAAGAGAAGAGAAGATCCTTTCTTCAAATGGCGATTTGAACGCCGGGATCAACAACGGTAAATAAAAAGGGGCGTTCCTGGAACGCCCCTTCAACCTCGGTTCAACCCGACTTCGTTCTAGCTGTTCATTGCTGAGAAGAAATCGGCGTTGGTTTTAGAATCCTTGAGTTTACTGATCATAAATTCCATCGCGTCCTGCATTCCCATCGGCATCAGGATACGTCTCAGGACCCACATCTTGGACAAGGTCGACTTTTCGACCAGCAACTCTTCCTTGCGGGTACCGGATTTCGTGATGTCGATCGACGGGAACACGCGCTTGTCGGCGATCTTGCGGTCCAGGACGATTTCCGAATTGCCGGTGCCCTTGAATTCCTCAAAGATTACTTCGTCCATGCGCGATCCGGTGTCGATGAGCGCGGTCGAGATGATCGTCAAAGACCCGCCTTCCTCGATGTTGCGGGCAGCGCCGAAGAAGCGTTTCGGACGCTGTAACGCGTTGGCGTCCACGCCGCCGGTCAGCACTTTACCGGATGAGGGAACGACCGTGTTATAGGCGCGGGCGAGTCTGGTGATCGAATCCAACAGAATGACCACGTCACGCTTGTGCTCGACCAGTCGCTTGGCCTTCGAAATTACCATTTCGGCGACCTGGACATGCCGTGACGCCGGTTCGTCGAAGGTCGAACTCACGACCTCGCCCCGCACTGAACGCGCCATGTCGGTGACTTCTTCGGGACGTTCGTCGATCAGAAGAACGATGAGATAACATTCGGGGTGGTTGGAAGCCACCGCATGGGCGATGTTCTGTAGCATCACGGTCTTGCCGGTCCGCGGCGGCGCGACGATCAACGCGCGCTGTCCCTTTCCGATCGGCGAGATCAGATCGAGCACCCTCAGCGTGGGATCCTTGACCTCTTCGTTCTCGACTTCCATTACCAGTCGCTCGTCCGGATAGAGCGGGGTCAGGTTGTCGAAATTGATCCGATGACGGACCTTAGAGGGATCCTCGAAGTTGATGCTCTTTACCTTCAGTAAGGCAAAATACCGCTCGCCGTCTTTGGGCGCCCGGATTTCACCTTCGACGGTGTCGCCCGTCCGAAGGCTGAAGCGCCGTACCTGGCTCGGTGACACGTAAATGTCGTCGGGTCCAGCCAAATAGTTTGCTTCCGGCGAGCGCAGGAACCCGAAGCCGTCTTGCAAGACTTCCAAGACGCCCTCGCCGAAAATCGGCGTTCCGTTTTCAGCCAAGCGCTTGAGAATACCAAACATCATGTCCTGTTTGCGCAGGGTGCTGGCATTCTCGATTTCAAGCTCTTCCGCGAATGCAAGGAGTTCAGCGGGATGCTTTTGCTTCAGTTCTTTGAGGTTCATTGGCACTCGATGCTAGTCGAAGGGCGGTCGTCACTTCGGCAACCGGTACTGAAGCCAGCTTTGTGTGATTTCTTTTTAACGAACGGGCGCGGGCTTCAGGCTGACGGACCTGGGAAGGTGCTGGATTTTCGGAAAGGATTTTTATGCTATTCCAACTTGATTAGCGAAAAGCCTTACCGGATCACATGGTTCCTGTCAAATATAGAATTCAAGATTGCAGTTCGTTTTTTTAGTCGATTTCTTTACCGCATCGGACATGCCGCGTGTCGGCTTCCGCACTCATCGGTTCCCGAGCGTATCCACGGAGCCCTTTTTTCCATCATTGCCGCGTCTACCAAACGTGCGAGACCCCGTATGAACGACGGGTGATCTTGCACCGTTTGAACGCGTATGTAGTTCGTGATCCCCGCTTCACGCGCAAGTTTCCGGTACTCGATATCGAGTTCGACCAAAGTCTCCGAATGTTCCGATACGAAGGCGACCGGAACGACCACCAGCCCCACGCCATCCTTGCCGGCCCGGATGATCTCGGCATCCGTAGACGGTTCGATCCACTCCAGCGGTCCGACACGGCTCTGGTAGCATACGATCCCTTCGGCATCCGGCCGATCGATGCGTTCACGGATCGCCCGAACCGTTCTTTCGACCTGGTTCTGATAGGGATCCCCTCGGTCGATCACTTTCTTCGGAAGTCCATGCGCCGAGTACAAAACTCTGATTGGACCGATATTTGCCGCGCGGTCGATTGATTCACGGACCTTCTCCGCTATCGCGTCGACAAAGCCTTCCTCCTCCGGATAGCAGCATATTCGGGTCGTCTCAACTTTCAATCCCGCCTGTGCCGCCACCGTTTCCCATTCCCGTACCGACGATCCGCTCGTCGTCGTTGAAAACTGTGGATACAGCGGCAACAGAACGATCCTATCCGGCCCAAAGGCTTTGACTTCCGCCACAACCGCTTCCGCTCTCGGATGCCAATAGCGCATGCAAGGCCAGACCCGCGTGTCGCTTTCGGTTTCTCGCAACACGTTTTCCAAGGCTTTCGCCTGTTCGATAGTCTGAACGAGCAACGGCGACTTTCCGCCGATCTCCGCATAGATTTGCCGCGCAATCGGACCGCGCCGACGCGATATCGCCTTCGCCAACAACCATCGCAATGGCGTTGGAACCGCAATAATCGCCGGATCGAAAAACAGGTTGAACAGAAACGGTTCTACCGCCTCCAATGAATCCGGACCGCCCAGGTTAAAAACGATCACCGCCTGCCGTGGCATCCTTGAAATCCCTTCATTTCTTCCCGATCAGATGCACGAGACGCTCGACGTTTTTCAGCGGCGTATCGGGCAATACCCCATGCCCCAGGTTGAAAACGAACCGCCGCCCCTTCATCGCTTCCAACAGCATCAGAACCCGTTCGTCCATCGCCTTTCCACCCTGCCTCAGAGCCATGTTGTCGAGGTTGCCCTGAATGACGATCGTCTCCGAAAGCGAGGATGCCGCCCATTGCGGTGAAACCCCTGAATCGATCTGGAGTCCCGAAACGCCGGTTTCCCTCGCATACGCTTCGACGCCCGTACCGCACCCCCTCGGGAAACCGATAATCGGAACCTTCGGATGCCTGGCGCGAATTTCCTGAACGATGCGCCGGGTCGGATTTATCACGAATGCCTCGAATCCGGCCCAATCGAGAATACCGGCCCAACTGTCGAAAATCTGAACGGCATCCGCGCCCGCCCGGATCTGTCGATCGAGATGCCCGATCGTCGCCTTGGTCACGATATCCAACAGCCGATGGACGAATTCCGGCCGTTCGATGGAATAAGTCTTTGCCTTCGCGCAATCAGTCCCACTGCGCCCCTCAAGCATGTACACCGCGACCGTCCATGGAGCTCCCGCGAACCCGATCAATGCCTTATCGGCGTCCAGACGTTCCCGCACGCCTGAAACCGCATCATAAACCGGCTCCAACACCGATTCCCCGGCATCGTCCAGACGATCGAGATCCCCGTCCTGTCGAACGGTTTCCACGATTGGGCCTTCGCCTTCACGGAAGGAAACATTCAAACCCAGAGCGTTGGGAATTACCAGAATATCGCTGAACACGATCGCCGCGTCGAAATCGAATCGACGGATGGGCTGCAGCGTCGCTTCAATCGCCAGTTCCGGCGTATAGCAGAATTCCAGAAAAGACCGCGCCCGAGCCCTTAGTTCTCGATACTCCGGAAGGTAGCGTCCGGCCTGCCTCATCAACCACAGAGGCGGAGTATCAAACGTCTGTCCTTCGAAAATTTCGATCAGTTTGCGGCTCATCGTTCCGTTCCGTATTTCGAATTATCCAGCCTCTATCCTTCTTTTCTTATATCTTAAAGAAGGTTGTAGTGGTTTTAGTTGTCTTTGGAATCATGGGGATTACATTTTTTCCAGGAGTTGTCCCCAATGTCCGCCTTGTTGTGGAATTTCCACGTTGTGGCAACGTGAAAGGTGTTGCTACTATCGTGAGGCCATTGGAATCGCAGATGTTTTTTCCAATCATGGAATGTTGTTTTCTGTGGATCACTGACGATAAAGTTCCGAAATCGTCGGATTTACGCGGGGTGTAAAACTTTTTACGGAGTGGTATATCGGTCGGTACAAAACGTCTCGAACCTCTGGATAGATTCCATCGATTGGGGACAAGGTCCGACCATCCACATTTTATCCACACCTTTGGGGATTCGTTCAGGACATGCGGGAATTTCATCTCCACTTGATTTCGGATTCGACCGGAGAAACCGTCGACGCCGTGGCGCGGGCCTGTTTGTCCCAGTTCGATTCCGTCAAACCGATTCCTCATGTGTGGAACATGGTGCGATCCCCGGATCAATTGAATGAGATTATTTCCGCTATCGAGTCGAATCCCGGCATCGTCCTTTATACCTTGGTGGACCGCGACCTGCAGAAAATGCTGGATTTCGAAACCCGCCGCATGAGCGTGCCTTGCGTGCCGGTGCTCGACCCCATCGTTTCGGCCTTGCGGTTATATCTCGGCGTGGAAATGCAGGCCGAACCAGGCCGTCAGCATGTCATGGATGCCGAATACTTCAATCGCATAGAGGCATTGAATTTCGTTCTGAGTCATGACGACGGCCAGTTTTCGGGCGATCTCGACGAGGCCGACGTTATTGTCGTCGGCGTTTCGCGAACCACCAAGACTCCAACCTGCATCTATCTGGCAAACCGCGGAATCAAGGCGGCGAATGTCGCCTTGAACCCTGGGTGTTCGGTTCCCGACGAATTGCTGAAGGTCAAGAAACCGCTTTGCGTGGGCCTGACCAAGGATCCCCGCAAGCTGGTGCGTATCCGCCGCAGCCGTCTTGAAATGGACGCGCATAGCGATGAAACGGACTACGTGGATATCCACACGGTTTCCGAAGAAGTTCAGGAAGCCCGAAAATTCTTCGATTCACAGGAATGGCCGGTGATCGACGTGACCAACAAGTCAGTCGAGGAAGTCGCCGCGACGATCCTCTACCTTTACAAACGGAAGATCGAACAAGCCCTTTGAACTCTGCTCTGATCCTTGCTTCCACCAGTCCTTTCCGCCATGCGATGCTGGCAAATGCCGGAGTCTCGTGCCGTGCCGAAGCACCCGGCGTCGACGAATCCGTCGTAAAAGCGGAAATGACGGGATTGGGCGTCGACGCGATAGCCATGGCCCTGGCCGAAGCGAAGGCCCTGACGGTATCCGGACGCCATACCGGCGATTTCGTCGTCGGCGCCGATCAGGTTCTGTCCTTCGGCGATGAAATCTTCGACAAACCGCGTAACCGGGATGAAGCCCGTCATCATCTGGTTCGGCTGCGTGGAAAAGAACACCGTCTGGTGACTGCGGTTTGCGTCGCGAGAAATGGCGCAGTTCAATGGCGTTGCGTGGATACGGCGATCCTGGAAATGCGCTTTCTGTCCGACGTATTCCTGGAAAGGTATCTGGACGCCGTCGGTGACGACGGCCTGCGTTCCGTCGGGGCTTATCAAATCGAATGCTTGGGAGCTCAGCTCTTCGATCGGATCGACGGCGACTACTTCACAATTCTCGGGCTCCCCCTTCTACCTCTCCTCGCTTATTTTCGCGAGGTTGGCGTTTTGGAGACATGACCATGACGATTTCCGCCCGCGCTCACGTCGCCGGTGTCATGGGGTGGCCGATCGGTCATTCCCTGTCGCCGCGTCTTCACGGATTTTGGTTGCGGGAATACGGGATAGATGGCGCTTACATTCCCATGCTGGTGAATCCGGACGACGCGGCTTCGGTCATTCGGGCTCTTCCGAAAATGGGATTCGCCGGAACCAACGTCACGATCCCCCACAAGGAAGTCGCCCTGGCCACCGTGGACGAAGCCGATGAACGGGCCCGAGCGATCGGCTCGGTCAACACCATCGTATGCCGACCCGACGGCAGCCTGTGGGGGACCAGCACCGATGGTTTCGGTTTCATGGAAAGCCTGAAGGTTCATCAACCCGATTGGAATGCCTTTGACGGACCGGCCGTCGTGCTTGGCGCAGGCGGATCGTCGCGGGCTGTCTGTGCCGCTTTGATCGAGGCGGGTTCCCGCGAGGTCCGGCTGGTGAATCGGACCACGCACCGCGCCGAAGCCGTCGCCGACGCCTTGGGCAGCGTGGTCTGCGCCCTTCCCTGGAGCGATCGCGATCGCGCCCTTCTCGATGCGGCGATCCTGGTCAATACGACGAGTCAGGGGATGATCGGCAACCCGCCTCTGGAAATTTCCCTCGATCACCTGCCGCCCGAAGCCATCGTCACCGACATTGTCTATACGCCACTGATGACGCCGTTGCTCAAGGCCGCCGCGGCCCGGGGAAATCCCGTCGTCGATGGGCTTGAAATGCTGCTTCATCAGGCTCGTCCCGGTTTCGCCCACTGGTTCGGCAAGGAACCCGTGGTCACCGAGGAATTGCGGCGGTACGTCCGACAGGCCCTGGGATCCTGAATCCGATGTTTGTTCTCGGACTCACGGGATCGATCGGAATGGGAAAGACTACGGCGGCGAACGGCTTCCGCCGCCTCGGCCTTTCCGTTCACGATGCCGACGCCCGGGTCCATTGCCTGTTCGAAAGGGATGCGGAAACGATTTCCGCCGTCGGCGAGGCCTTCGGCGTCGTGCATGACGGCTGCGTTGACCGGGCTGCGTTGGCCCGGGTCGTGTTCGAAAACGAGCACGCGCTGGTTCGGCTTGAGGCCATCATCCATCCCCGGGTTCGCGACGCCCACCGACGGTTCATTGCCGGGGTCGCCCGTAACGGCGGTTCGGCGGTCGTCCTTGATATCCCGCTTCTGTTTGAAACCAACGGCGACCGGCTGTGCGACGCCGTCGCCGTGGTTTCGGCGCCGGGCCGCGTCCAGCGCCGGCGAGTCCTGAAACGGCCGGGCATGACGGAAAGCCGCCTGGAAGCAATCCTCGCCCGGCAGATGCCCGATCGGGAAAAACGCGCCCGCGCGGACTACGTCATACCGACGGGTCTCGGGCGGGATCTGTCGTTTCAGGTCGTGCGGGAAATCGCCGACGACATTCGCGACCGCCGGGGGCATGTTTGGTCTCCGGATTACGGGCGCACGCAGCGGGAATAGGCAAGACATGTCTCGTGAGATTGCTCTCGATACCGAAACCACCGGGCTCGATCCCCGCGCCGGGCACCGGATTGTCGAAATCGGCTGCGTCGAGCTGATCAATCATGTTCCGACGGGACAGACGCTTCAGCTTTACATCAATCCCGAACGCGACATGCCGACGGAGGCGCAGGACGTTCACGGCCTGTCGGAGGAGTTTCTCAAGGACAAGCCGGTTTTCGCGGATATCGCCGAACAACTGCGCGAATTCCTGGGCGGCGACTCCCGACTCGTCATCCATAACGCCGATTTCGACATGGGCTTTCTCAACGCCGAACTCGACAGGCTCGATTTCGAACGGCTGGCCATGGACCGGGCCATTGATACCGTGAAGCTGGCGCGGCGCCGGTTTCCCGGTGCCCAGGTCAACCTGGATGCCTTGTGCCGTCGTTTCGGGATCGACAACTCGGACCGGACCTATCACGGCGCCTTGAAGGATGCCCTGCTGCTGGCCCAGGTCTATCTCGAACTCATCGGAGGACGAGAGCCGGGCTTGGCGCTCGACCAGTCGCGGACCGCGGTTCGTCTCCACGCGCCGGCAACCGAGGTGACCATCCGTCCGCCGCGTCCCCACCCCGTGTTCGAGGACGAGGCGGCGGCACACGCCGCCTTCGTGTCCCAGTTCAAGGATCCGATCTGGAACAAATAAGGCGAAGCCCACGCC
This sequence comes from Rhodospirillales bacterium, assembly GCA_963675465.2. GTDB lineage: Bacteria > Pseudomonadota > Alphaproteobacteria > Rhodospirillales > Shumkoniaceae > JAHDSF01. Next base: position 139,746 of record CAXXVY010000012.1, on the reverse strand, counting down.
CGGGATGGGATTCCCCAAGCGTGGGCTTCGGTAACGGATGGCGCGTGATGGTGCGTCAGGCCTGCGCCGTATCGGGGCCGTCGCCACCGCTTGCCGGCGTCTGTTGGTTCATTTGGTTGAGCTGGTTCTGGTACATCGCGACAAAATCGATCGGTCCCAACAGCAGCGGGGGGAAACCGCCGTCGCGGCTCGCATCGTTGATGATATTGCGCGCGAACGGGAACAGCAGGCGAGGGCATTCGATCAGGAGAACCGGATGCACGTGATCCTGCTGAACGTTCAGCGTGAACAGACCCGCGTAGACAAGTTCCAGAATAAACGCAACCGAGTCTCCGGCCTTGCACTCGACCTTGAAATGCAGCGCGACTTCGAAGGTGGCGCCTTCGATCGCCTGGGCGCGGACATCGACATTGATCGAAATGTCGGGCGCCTTGTCCTTAAGCACCGAAAAAATTCGTGGCGTCGTTGGCGCCTCGAACGATAGGTCCTTGATATACTGGGCATTGATGACGATCGGCTGCCCGGATGCCTGAGGTTGGGCTCCACCGTTGCCGTTCGCTTGATCGGTATTCGAATTCATCGCATGTCTCCCTTGAGTCGCGCGCCCTTGGGCTACCATGGATCGCGCCGAGGCACAACCTTCGGCGTATCGCCGAAATTGTCGGCGGCGCCGAGAGCACCGCGCATCCGGTTGGATGCCGATAAGGTGCCCGATCCTTTGAAATCGATCAATCCGCCCGCGATGCGGTGATTCAGCCAAACCGCGGACTGAGCTAACGCCGATCCGTCGTGTCGGTGATATCCTCGTAATCGGTGTCGATGATGGTCGGACCCTTGGCAAATCCGGCATCCTCCGGCGGCCTGGGTCCGGATTCCCCGAATCCCTTCACATGGATTTTGCCTGATTTCCGAAGATGGCGCGCGATAACGCCTTTTACCGCAGCGCGCACCGCCGGAACGAACAACAGAAGCCCGACGGCGTCGGTCACGAAGCCGGGTGTAAGTAAAAGCGCCCCGGCGAACAACAGGCACAGGCCGTCGAAAACCTCGGCGATCGGGAATATGCCCTGGCTCAGGTTTTCCTGCGCCCGAAACAGCGTAGCCAATCCCTGCAACCGCAACAGAGTCGTTCCGGCGATCGCGGTCAGGATGACGATCGTAAGGGTCGGCCAAAGGCCGATCCATCCTCCAACTTCGATGAAGACACCGATTTCGATGATCGGTATCGCGATCATGACCAACAGAAGTACGGGAACCATGCTTGCTCCGAATCCCATTGAAAACTATCTATTGCGGAGTTTGCGAATATTCCTACCTTGGCGTTACCGTTCTGGACCGGACGATCGCAAGTCGCTAGGGTGGACTTGACACTCTTCAACCCATGTGAGCCCGAGGGTCCAATCGGGCGCCGAAATGGTTTTAGGTATGGGCAGCGGATTTCAATTCTTTGATATCATACTCTTTGCCGTAATCGCCGCATTTTTGGTCCTGCGATTGCGCGGAGTCCTCGGCCGTCGTGATGGCCATGAAGGCGGTTATCACGATCGCTTCCGAAATATGGATGCGCCGGACGCGTCTGAAAACCCCGATTCGGATGACGACAACATCGTCCGACTGCCGGGCCGCGACGATTCGAGCGTCGATGATTTGTTCGACGACAGGGCGGCACCGACCGAAGACGAAGCGCTCGATCGTATCGCCAATGGTTTGCACCTGATCAAACGCGCTGATTCCCATTTCAATATCGACGATTTCCGAAACGGTTCCCGCAGCGCGTTCGAAATGATCGTCGCGGCTTTCATAGCCGGGGATACGGGGGCTTTGAAACCCCTGCTCAGTCCCGAAGTCTACGGGAACTTTGCCGATGCGATCCGGGAACGCGAACAGGCCGGCGAAAAATGCGAAGACAGCCTGATCGGAATCAAGAAAGCGGAGATCGTCGAGGCCTATATGGAAGGCCGAACCGCCTGTGTCACTGTCAAGTTCGTCTCGGACCAGGTCAAGGCGACGCTGGACGAGAACGGCGACGTGGTGGACGGCGATCCCAACGTCATCATCGAAGTGACGGATTTTTGGACCTTTGCGCGCGATACCCGCTCACGTGATCCGAACTGGGCCCTGGTGGCGACGCGCAGTCTCGATTAGCGCGTTCCGACGCTCGGCCGTTTTGACGATCGCGGCCGTTCTGGCCGCCTGTACCCCTCCGGACTCCGGGGGGCCGGTCCAGTCGAAACTGGTCGTCGAACGTACGCGATTCCAGGAACTCGAAGGTTGGGCCTCGGATCGCCACGGCGAGGCGCTGGCCGCATTCACCCGATCCTGCGAACGGATGTTGGCCCAACCGGCCGAGCGGGAACTGAAACCGTCGGGAACCGCGGGTCGCGTCGGCGACTGGAAGACCGTTTGCGCTGCGGCGCAATCGCTTGATACGGCGGACAATGCCGCAGCGCGTTCCTTCTTCGAAAGGTGGTTCACGCCGTGGGCCGCCTCGGACAACGGAAAGAAAGACGGCCTGTTTACCGGCTATTACGAGGCGGAAATCAAGGCATCGCACGTTCGCGACGATCGTTTCACCGTACCCGTCCTGAAGCGTCCGCCTGATCTGGTCACGGTCGAGCTCGGGCAGTTTCGTGATTCCCTGAAAGGTGAACGGATCGCGGGCCGGGTCGTGGACGGCCGTCTGGTTCCTTTTGCCGACCGGGCCGCGATAACGGGCGGCGCGTTGGATGATCAGGCACTCTCCCTGCTTTGGACCGACGATCCGGTCGCCTTGTTCATTCTGCAGATCCAGGGGTCGGGCCGCGCATATTTCGATGACGGATCGGTTGCCCGTATCGGCTACGACGGGACCAATGGCCACCCGTATGTTTCCATCGGAAAGGTTCTGATAGATCGCGGCGAAATCGCGCGCGAGGACATGACGCTGCAGGCGATACGGAATTGGATTTCGGCCCATCCCGACCAGCGCGACGGCCTGCTCGGTCAAAATCCGTCATACGTCTTTTTCCGGATACTTCCAGGCGAGGGGCCCGTCGGCGCCCAAGGCGTGCCGTTGACGCCCGAGCGGAGCCTGGCCGTCGACCGCCGATTCTTGCCGTTGGGCATCCCGGTTTGGTTGGACACCACCATCCCGATCCATGACGGCCAGCCGTTCCGCCGCTTGATGGTCGCGCAGGACACCGGAGGCGCCATTCGCGGCCCGGTTCGGGGCGATGTTTTCTTCGGCCACGGCGCCGGAGCTGAAGCAATGGCCGGCGCCATGAAGCAGACCGGCCGTTACGTCCTTTTACTGCCTCGGGGGATTGAGCCCGATCCCCGCTAGGCCCAGAAGACTTGCCAAGACGCACTCAAGAAAGCATTCTCCGCGCCATGCCGGAAACCGCACCCCATGTCGGACTGTTCGTGACCTGCCTTGTCGATATGATGAGGCCGGAGGTCGCGTTTGCGTCGATTCGATTGCTGGAAGACGCCGGATGCCGGGTTTCCGTGCCCCGGGACCAGACCTGCTGCGGTCAGCCAGCCTATAATTCCGGCGATGCGGTTCACGCCAAATCGCTGGCGCGGAAAGTCATCGCGGTTTTCGAAGGATTCGACTACACGGTGCTGCCATCCGGCTCCTGCGCCGGAATGATTGCGCGCCATTATCCGACACTTTTCGCCGACGATCCGGTCTGGGGGCCGAGGGCTCGGGCGCTGGCGGAACGAACGTTCGAATTGACGGCATTTCTGAACGATGTATTGAAGACGTCGCCGCGGCCGTCGCGATGTCCGGGTACCGCGACCTATCACGATTCGTGCAGCGGCCTTCGCGAACTTGGGATCAAAAGACAGCCGCGCGAACTTCTCTCCCGGGTCGAGGGACTGACGATCGTCGAATCGACCCAATCCGAGGCCTGCTGCGGGTTCGGTGGTACCTTCTGCGCCAAGTATCCTGAAATCTCGGAACGCATGGTCGACCGGAAGGTCGACGACGCCCTGGCAACCCGGGCGGAAATGCTTCTCGGCGGCGACATGGGATGCCTGATGAACCTGGCCGGACGGCTGCGGCGTCGCGGTGCCAAGATGGAAGTCCGCCATGTCGCCGAGGTTCTGGCGGGCATACTCGAAGCGCCGGCGATCGGCGCGGACGAGACGTGAGGCCAGGCATGGAATCACGTGCTCCCCGGTTCAAAAAAAACGTCCGCGAGGCGCTCCATGACCCGGCGTTGCAGGCGGGGCTGGCGCGCCTGAGCACCGGTTTCGTGGAAAAACGCCGGCTGGCGGCGGAACGGCTCCCCGAATTCGACCGGCTTCGCGATGAGGCCGCCGCGATCAAGGACCATGTTCTCGATCACCTGGACCTGTATCTCGAAGCTTTCGAATCCCGGGTGCGGGAAAACGGCGGACAGGTGCACTGGTGCGCCGACGCGGCAGAGGCCCGCGACACCATCCTGCGCATTTGCGAGGAAGCGAACGCGCGGACGGTGACCAAGGGCAAGTCCATGGTCGGCGAGGAAATCGGCATCAACGAACATCTCGCCGCCCACGGAATCGCACCGGTGGAAACCGATCTGGGCGAATACGTGATCCAGCTTCGCAACGAACCGCCCGCCCATATCGTCGTACCGGCGTTTCACCTGTCGAAGGAACAGATCGCCGACGATTTTCGACGATGCCATCGGGGTTTTCCGGCCGATCGACGCCTCGACGAACCGCGCGAGATCCTGAACGAGGCACGGACGCTGCTGCGCGAACGGTTTCTGGCGGCCGATGTCGGCTTGTCCGGTGCCAATCTGCTGATCGCGGAAACCGGTTCGATCGCCCTGGTGACCAACGAGGGCAATGCCGACCTGACCGTCACCCTGCCGCGCGTTCACATCGCCATTGCCGGTATCGAGAAAGTCGTCCCGACCCTGGAAGACGCGGCCACCATCCTGCGCCTGCTGGCGCGTTCGGCGACGGGACAGGATCTTTCGGTTTATACGTCGTTCCTGACCGGCCCCAAGCGACCGGAAGACCGGGACGGTCCCGAGGCCTTTCATGTCATTTTGTTGGACAACGGCCGTAGCGCCCTGCTGAACGGTCCCTTCCGCGATATTCTGCGCTGTATCCGCTGCGGCGCGTGCCTCAACCATTGCCCGGTTTTCCAGGCGATCGGCGGTCATGCCTACGGCTGGGTCTATCCGGGGCCGATGGGATCGGTCCTGACGCCGGCGTTGACCGGATCCAAGTCCGCTTACCATCTGCCCAATGCGTCGACTCTGTGCGGAAAATGCGCCGACGTCTGTCCGATGCGGATCCCGCTGCCCGATTTGCTGCGCCATTGGCGGACACGGCAATTCGCCGCCGCCGAAACGCCCACGGCGCAACGATTCGGAATCGGCGCCTGGGCCTGGCTGGCGGCACGTCCGGCGCTGTACCGGCATGTCACGGGATGGGCGAACCGGTTCCTCCGTTTCATAGCCGGGCGACGCGGCGGCCTGAAGACGCTTCCGGGCGCCGGTGGCTGGACATCGGTCCGGGATTTCCCGCGACCATCAGGTCCGACGTTCTTCGAGCGCTGGCCGAAAAACGGAGGGAAGGCGCCATGACCGCTTCCCGCGACCGGATTCTCGAAACCCTGCGATCGGCACGGCGGGCTCGCGGCGGTGCCGAAGCCGACGCGGCTTCGGCGCAATTGGTCTCGCTCGCGCCGAATCTGGTGCCGCAGCGCGGGAGTGTGCCACCCGAAGATCGCGTGCGATTTTTTGTCGAGGAAGCGCAGCGAGTCAGCGCGCGCATCGGACGGGTGGTCGATTTGGCCGCCATTCCGGAAGCGGTTGCGGCGGCCGCGCGCGACATCGACCTGCCGTCCCGCTTGAAATGCGCGCCGGACCCGGCGCTTGCAACCCTGGACTGGGGGTCGGCCGGATTGGCCGCCGAATTCGGGGCGGCAACGGGCGACGATCGGATCGGAGTCGCCCGGGCCTTCGCAGGCGTCGCCGAAACCGGGACCGTGGTTTTGCTTTCCGGGCCGGAACGTCCGACCACCGTGAACTTTTTGCCGACACTCCACGTTGTAATCCTCGAATCCCGGCACATCGCCGGATCATACGAGGACGTCTGGGCCCGGATGCGGGCCGAGCGCGGCACGGGCGGCTTCATGCCCCGCGCCGTCAACTGGATCACCGGCCCGTCGCGCACCGCCGATATCGAACAGCAACTGCTGCTGGGGGCTCATGGTCCGCGTGAACTTCTGATCATCCTCGTCGGGTCTGCGGCGGAAGAACCGACGGAAATGGACGATGTCGGATAAACGCGCCCGCGGACGCCGACCGACAGCCGAAGAAAAGGCCCTGTGGCGGCACGTGACCCGCGACGTGGTGCCCCTGCGCGCCAAGAAGGCTCGTATTCCGGAAGCCGATTACGCCACCGAGTTACGGGAAACGGCGGAACCGTCGTTTCCGCGCGAAAATCCGGAAACCCGGGCCTTGCCCGCCCTGCCACGGATCGAGCCCGCCAAACCCGCGCCGGCGGATTTGGAAGTCGGCCGCCCGGCCGGGGTCGACAAACGGAATGCCACCCGCCTGCGCCGTGGTAAACTGCCCATCGAGGCACGCGTCGATCTGCACGGCATGACCCAGGAGCGGGCGTTCCGGGCCTTGAACGGTTTTATATTGCGGTCCCACGAGGCCGGACTTCGGTGCGTTCTGGTCATTACCGGCAAAGGATTGCGGCCGGATGGAGGGGTCGGTGTTCTGCGTTCCGCGGTACCACGCTGGTTGAACCAGTCGCCTTGCCGCGAACGGGTGCTTGCGGTGACCCATGCCACCCAGAACGACGGTGGCGAAGGCGCCTATTACGTCATGCTGAAACGGAAGAAATGACACCCTTCGGCCGAAAAATTCGCCAGTTGCGCGATCGGCGCGGCTTGACTCTCAAGCGGATGGCCCAGGACCTGGGCGTTTCATCGGCCTACCTGTCCGCGCTCGAACACGGACATCGCGGCCGTCCCGGACCGGGGCTGGTGCTACAGATTTGCGGCTATTTCGATCTGATCTGGGACGAGGCGGAGGAACTCAAACGCCTCGCCGATCTGTCGCTTCCCCGCGTCATCATCGATACCGGCGGCCTGACGCCCGAAGCGACGGCTTTCGCGAACCGGCTGTCCCGGCGCATCCGGTCGCTCGAACCCGAGCGGTTGGCGGAGTTGACGCGCCTGTTGGAATCGGAACCGGCCGAAGACGACTAGTTGCCGTACCGACCTTCAACCCTGCCGGACCGTCGTTTTGAAAGGCGGATGGGCAGACATGAGGTCGCCCAGCAGGGTCTGGCGGCCGCTCACGTAATCCTCGACGCGCTTTTTCAGAGCCGGGTCGGAATCGCAGTTCCAGACCTTCAGGCTGCGCACCACCTCGAGCCGCTCCAACTTGCGGCGGATGATCTCCATACGCGGCGTAGAGGCGGCGAAGGTGACGGAAACCAGCGCCGGCGTCGTCGACTCGGCGGCGGCGAGGTCACCTTCGGCGCAGATGCTGTCGATCTGGATGCCGCGCCTCGAGAAAGCCACCGCGATGTTGGCGGCGACGCCGGGAATGTGGTCGGTGCGTAGGACGAAAAGCCAGAATTTTTCCATCGTATCGGTCTCGCCGATCATGACGCGGACACCGCCAAGCCGTCCCAAATCCGGACCTTGGCCGCGATTGCCGCCTCCGCCTTTCGGATCAGGTCCCATTCGTCGGCCGTGCAACCCTCCATCGGCAGGATGCGGGATACCGCGCCGTCGAAGACCATGCGGGTTCCGAACGGAACGTGGAGGCCGGATTCGCCGTCATGCTGAAACTGGGCCGCGATTTCCATCGGCCGTCCCTCGGTGATCGCCTTGACCATGTCGACCGTCGCCGTCGCCGTGGCCTCCACCGTCTTGGACCGGGTGGCGTGAATCACCGTCGGCTTGAGGGCCACCCGCAGATCCGGCCCCAGGGTCGCCAAATGCCGCAGAGCGCGTTGCGGGCCGTCCGCGGCATCGCCGTGCATCATGTCCATGACCACGGTGCGTTGATAGGCCAGGGCCCCCGGGAAGTCCTTGGTGCCGACGCCGCGCCGGAGCTTTTCCTCAACCCCCCGCCATTCGCCGGGCAGAAGGCCGTGGACGCGAACCGAGCTCCAGATCGGAACCATGGCCGGACCGTGTTCGCCGAAAACATAGCCGCGTACCAGCTGCCGCCGAACACCGAGATCGTGGGCGATTTCCCATCGGAACCGCTGCGAATCCGAATAGGCGCCCATACCCAGGACATGGGTGCGCGGCAGGTGACGGGCGAACACGTGGACCCCCAGTTCCACAGGATTGGTGACGATGATCACGACCGGCGGCAGTTCTCCCGAATGCCGCGCGATGGCGCGGGCAAAGCGTTCGAAAACGGCGAAATTTTCGCTCGCCAGCCATTCGCGCGCGGTCGAATCGTATTTGTCCGGATCGGTGGGGATGGTGGCGCCGCCCGCCATGATGACGACGTCGCCGACGACCGCGTCCGGGTCCTCGGTGACGTCGACTTCGGGGACGATCTCGGCATAGGCGTCCTGCAGATCGGCGCGCAGTCCGGCCAGCGCATGGGGACGGGACGATCGGGGGTTGGAGCCGATCAGTTGCAGAATCTCGCGCTGGTGCATCAGCCGTTCGCGGACGATCTGGACCGCGATCTGACGGCCGCAATCGCCGCTGGCGCCGATAATCGAGATATCCATAAGTTTCCCCGTCGGCGTTGGCGCGCGGGACGGTCTACAGAATGAACTTGCTGAGATCCGCGTTTTTGGCCAGTTCGGAGACCTTTTCGCGCACGTAGGATTCTTCGATGACGATGGTCTGACCACCTTTTTCCGAGGCGTCGAAGCTGATTTCCTCCAGCAGCTTCTCCATCACCGTCTGCAGGCGGCGGGCACCGATGTTCTCGACCCCGGCGTTGATTTCGGCGGCGAGGCGGGCGATTTCGTCGATGGCGGCATCGGAGAACGACAGTTCGACGCCTTCGACCGCCATCAGGGCCACGTACTGCTTGATCAGGCTGGCCTCGGGTTCGGTCAGGATGCGGCGCAGGTCGGCTTCGGACAGGGCGTTGAGTTCGACGCGGATCGGCAGCCGTCCCTGCAGTTCGGGCAGAAGATCCGACGGCTTGGCCAAATGGAAGGCGCCGGACGCGATGAACAGGATGTGGTCGGTCTGGACCGCGCCGTGCTTGGTCGCCACCGTCGTGCCCTCGATCAACGGCAACAGGTCGCGCTGGACGCCTTCGCGGCTGACATCGGCGCCGACACGCTCGGATCGCGCGGTAATCTTGTCGATCTCGTCGAGAAAGACGATTCCGTTGTTCTGGGCGGCGTCGATGGCTTCCTTGACGACCTTATCCTCGTCCAGGAGCTTGTCGCTTTCTTCGGCAAGCAGGACTTCATAGGATTCTGCCACGGTCATCCGCTTGGGCTTGGTGCGCCCGCCGCCGAAGGCCTTGCCCAGCATGTCGTTCAGGTTGATCATCCCGACCGAGGCGCCGGGCATGCCGGGCATGTCCATGGTCGGCAGCGATAATCCGCCGGTATCCGCGACCTGTACCTCGATTTCCTTGTCGGCCAGTTGGCCGTCGCGCAACAGGCGGCGGAATTTCTCGCGGGTTTCCTTGCCGGCGGTTTCACCGACAAGCGCGGAGATCACGCGTTCCTCAGCATTGACCTCGGCACGCGCATGCACCTGTTTGCGCAGGGATTCGCGGGTCATGTGGATGGACATTTCGACCAGGTCGCGAACGATCTGTTCGACATCGCGCCCGACGTAGCCGACCTCGGTGAACTTGGTCGCTTCGACCTTGATGAACGGCGCTTCCGCCAGTTTCGCCAGCCGGCGGGCGATTTCCGTCTTGCCGACGCCGGTGGGTCCGATCATCAGGATGTTCTTGGGCAGCACCTCTTCGCGCAGTTGATCGTCCAGTTGCTGGCGGCGCCAGCGGTTGCGCAGGGCAATGGCGACGGCGCGTTTCGCGGCCCCCTGGCCGACGATGAAGCGATCGAGCTCGGAGACGATTTCGCGCGGGGTGAAGCTGCTCATAGGATCTCGACTAAAATGTTGGTGTTGGTGAAAACGCAGATGTCGGCGGCGATTTCAAGGGAACGGCGGGCGATCGCCTCGGCTTCCATGTCATCACGGTCGATCAGGGCCCGGGCGGCGGCCAGGGCGAAATTACCGCCCGATCCGATCGCAATCAGACCGTCCTCGGGTTCGAGCACGTCGCCGGTGCCGGTCAGGATCAGCGACACGTTGGCGTCGGCGACCGCCATCATCGCCTCCAGGCGGCGCAGATAGCGGTCGGTGCGCCAATCCTTGGCCAACTCCACACAGGCCCGGGTCAATTGCTCCGGGTACTGTTCCAGCTTGGCTTCCAGCCGCTCGAACAGGGTGAAGGCATCGGCTGTCGCCCCGGCGAAACCGGCGACGACCTTGCCGTTCGCCAGGCGGCGGACTTTGCGGGCATTGGCCTTGACGACCGTGTTGCCCATGGTGACCTGGCCGTCGCCGGCGACGACCACGTGGCCGTTCTTGCGGACGGACAGGATGGTGGTGCCGTGCCAGATGGGAGTTTCCGATTGGGACATGGTCCTCGGCTGTGCTGGGGTGGAAAACGCGGCGTCGCGTTCCGTGAAGGTCCCCGAAGATTTAGGCCGGTGACGGCGGAGCGTCAAGCGACGGCGGAGTCGGGACGTGTGGACTTCCGCATCCGCGCGGTTCCTGCTAGAACACCGGGGAACGTGGATGGGAGAACCGAATGCGCACCGCGACGAAGACGCGCAAGACGCACGAAACCCAGATTTCGGCGGCCGTCGACCTGGACGGGACGGGCCGGTATGCCGTGACCACCGGCATCGGCTTCCTGGATCACATGCTGGAACAGCTGGCCCGGCACAGCCTGATCGACATCGAGGTCACGGCCGCCGGCGATCTCCATATCGACGGCCACCACACGACCGAGGATGTCGGGATCGTCCTCGGCGCCGCGATCGCCGAGGCGTTGGGCGACCGCACGGGCATCGCCCGCTTCGGCGAGGCGCTGTCGGCCATGGACGAAACGCTGACCCGGATCGTCGTGGACGCTTCCAATCGGCCCTATCTGGTGTGGCAGGTCGCGTTCGACCGGCCCAAGGTCGGCGACATGGACACCGAGTTGTTCCGGGAATGGTTCCAGGCCTTCGCCCAGGCCGCGGGTCTGACGCTGCACGTGCAGAACCTGTACGGGCTGAACAACCACCATATCGCGGAATCCTGCTTCAAGGGATTGGCCCGTGCCCTGCGCCAGGCGGTCGAGATCGATCCCCGCAAGGCCGGCGCCGTGCCGTCGACCAAGGGAGTTCTGGGCGGGTCCCTGTAACGGGAACGTCCGGGAAAGCGGGACATGAAGATCTACACGGTCCATCGTCGGTACGGGGGCGGGGATCCCGACCGCAATCTGGTGCTGGTCAAGGAAGGCTTCTGCTGGCCGGCGTTCTTTCTGGGCGGGATCTGGGCCTTGTGGCACCGTATGTGGCTGCTCGGATTCGTCTGTATCGGCGTCGAAGTCTGGCTCGAAGCCCTGCCCGCGCTGCTGCCCGTCGACCCCACCGCGCACGGGATCGCGATGATGGGCCTGCACGTCCTGGTCGGATACCTGGCAAACGACATGCGACGCTGGAGCCTGACGCACCGGCGGTTCGATGAAACCGCGGTGGTGGCCGGCGCCGATCTTTCGGCGGCGGAGACCCGCTATCTGGAGGCCGCCGGGCGGCTGGGAATGGGAGTGACATGATGGACGTCGCCATCATCGATTATGGTTCGGGAAATCTGCGCTCCGCCGCCAAGGCTTTCGAACGCGCCACGACGGAAGCCGACGGCGGTCACCGGGTCCGGGTCACGGCCGATCCCGAAGCGGTGCTGAAGGCGGATCGGATCGTCCTGCCCGGCGTCGGCGCCTTCGCCGACTGCAAGGGCGGGCTGTCCGCCCTGCCCGGCATGCTGGATGCCCTGGACGAGGCGGTTTTAAGCCGGGGCCGGCCGTTCCTGGGGATTTGCGTCGGCATGCAGATGATGGCGAGTTGGGGGCGCGAGTTCGAGGATTGCCCCGGCCTGGGCTGGATCCCGGGCGAGGTGGTGCCGATCAAGCCCGACGATCCGTCGTTGAAGATTCCGCACATGGGGTGGAATTCGCTCAATCTCCGGACTTCGGATCACCCCGTCCTGGCCGGGATCGACAGCGGCGCCCACGCCTATTTCGTTCACAGCTTCCACCTGTCGGCGGAAGACGACGGCGTGGTCCTCGCCGACGTCGATTACGGCGGTCCGGTCACCGCGATGGTCGGGCGCGACAACCGGATCGGCACCCAATTCCATCCCGAAAAAAGCCAGGCCGTGGGGTTGCGGCTGATCGCCAATTTCCTGAACTGGAGACCGTGAACCGATGGCGCTTTCCTTCCTGCCCGCGATCGACCTGAAGGACGGCCGCTGTGTTCGCCTGATCCAGGGCGACATGGACCGCAGCACCGTGTTCGGCGAAGATCCGGCGGCGCAAGCCCGTGCCTTCGAACAGGCCGGATGCCGGTGGTTGCACGTGGTCGACCTCAACGGCGCCTTCACCGGACGGCCGGTGAACGCCGACGCGGTGGCGGCGATCTTGGATGCGGTATCCATGGACGTGGAACTGGGCGGCGGCATCCGGACCCTGGAAACCGTGGATTTCTGGCTGGAAAAGGGCATACGAAGGGTGATCCTGGGGACCGTGGCGCTTCGCGACCCCGATCTGGTGCGGGCGGCGTGCAAGGCGCATCCGGGACGAATCGCGGTGGGGATCGATGCCCGCGACGGCAAGGTCGCGGTCGAAGGCTGGGCCGAGGTTTCGGAAATCACGGCGCTGGATCTGGCCAGGCGGTTCGAGGACGCGGGCGTTGCGGCGCTGATCCACACCGATATCGCCCGTGACGGCGCCATGGCGGGCCCGAACGTGGAAGCCACGCTCGAACTGGCCCGCGCGGTATCCATTCCGCTCATCGTTTCGGGCGGCGTCTCGTCGATGGCGGATCTGGAGACGATCAAGCGATTGGGGGACGGCCTGCTGGCCGGGGTCATCAGCGGCCGCGCCGTCTACGACGGACGGATCGACCCCGCCGCCGCCGTCGCCCTGCTGGAAGGAGAACCGGCGTGCTGAAGGTTCGCATCATTCCCTGCCTGGACGTGGATCGCGGCCGGGTCGTCAAGGGAGTCAACTTCGTCGACCTGGTCGATGCCGGCGATCCGGTGGAGCAGGCCAGCGTCTACGACGCGGCAGGCGCCGACGAGCTTTGCTTCCTGGACATCACCGCCAGCCACGAATCGCGCGACACCATCTACGACGTCGTGGCGCGAACCGCCGAACGGTGCTTCATGCCGCTGACGGTCGGCGGCGGCGTGCGCGCGATCGAGGATATCCGCAAACTGCTGCTGGCCGGGGCGGACAAGGTGTCGATCAACACGGCGGCGGTGTTCAACCCCGAATTCGTGCGCGAGGCGGCGCGCAAGTTCGGCAGCCAGTGCATCGTCGTCGCGGTCGATGCCAAATCGGTGCCCGGCGACCGGTTCGAGATCTTCACCCACGGCGGACGCAAGCCGACCGGCATCGACGCCGTCGAATGGTCGCGCCGCATGGCGGAACTCGGCGCCGGGGAAATCCTGCTGACCTCGATGGATCGCGACGGCACCAAGGTCGGATTCAACATTCCGCTGACCCGCGCGGTCGTCGACGCGGTGCCGATTCCGGTCATCGCGTCGGGTGGCGTCGGCAACCTCGACCATATGGTCGAAGGCGTGACCCTGGGCGGCGCGTCGGCGGTGCTGGCGGCGTCCATCTTCCACTTCGGAACCTATTCCATCGCCGAGGCCAAGGCCCATATGAGGGCGGCGGGCGTCGCGGTGCGCGACGACGGACTTTGATCCCCGGACGGAGGAGCGCCGTGTGACCGATCGCGATTTCATTCTGGAACGTCTCTACGACGTCATCGGCGACCGGCGCGGCGGCGATCCGGCGGTTTCCATGACCGCGCGGCTGTTCGAACGGGGTCGGGGCAAGATTTGCCAGAAATTCGGCGAGGAGGCGGTGGAAACCATCGTCGCGGCGCTGAGCGAAACGCCGGAGCGGGTGATTTCGGAAAGCGCGGATCTGTTCTACTACTTGCTGATCCTGTGGGCCGAAACCGAGGTTCGGCCCGAGGACGTGTGGGCGGAACTGGAATCGCGGGAAGGCATTTCGGGCGTGGAACGGCGCTTGGCCAAGAAGGCCGACGACGGAAACGCCGGAGACGGGCCGGAACCGCGAAAATAACGGGAATTCGGATCGGAGGGAGACCCATGGCCTACGACGACGCCAATATTTTCGCGAAAATCATTCGCGGCGAAATCCCGTGCGACAAGGTCTACGACGACGATGTCGCCCTGGCTTTCAATGACATCAATCCGTGGGCGCCGGTCCATGTCCTGGTGATTCCCAAAGGCCCGTACGTGTCCGCCCACGATTTCGCCGAAAAGGCGAGCGACGCCGAAATCGCCGGTTTTTGGCGCGCGGTGCGCGCGGTGGCGCACAAGGTGGGCGTCGAATCCTCGGGCTACCGGATCCTCGCCAACCACGGCGCCGACGCGCATCAGGAAGTCATGCATTTCCACGTCCACGTCTTCGGCGGCCGCGACCTCGGTGGATTGTTGCCGCGCGGATAGGCCGGCAAGCGTCGGTGCGGCTACCGAACGAAGGTTATCTTGACGCGCCTCGAGAGACGTATGTAGGGAACCCAGATGACAATCACGCCCAACAGGCGGCCGATGGACCTTACCGTATCCCGATCGAAAATCGGCTCGTCCGGAAGAACGATTTTTATCGCGAATGCATCGAGAACAACAAAAGCAAGTCCGAAAAACAATAGACCAACGTACCACGCGGGAAATCGGGATTTCTTTTTAAAAAACAGATATGCTGCATATGCCCAAGAAATAATCATACCGATATTCACGAGAATTTCTCCGATTAAAAGCGGCGCCCAAAGAACGTGATATGCCGGTGATTCGCGCGAGGTCAAATATTCCCAGGAATCTCCTTGAAAAAAGGGCACGAATGTTGCGGCTGCCAATGCGGTGGTTGCGATCGGTGAAATGACAACACCGATACCAACCAAGATCAGCCAACCCACCAATCCTTCCAGCTTTTGCTCAACCATCACCGGTTTCCCCCTCCCTTGTGAACATACAACCACCGAACGAACATACCAGAACCTAAAGCTCGTTTAAAGTGTGCATGTTTCGCGAAATCAATTTTTCGAAGTTTTTCGGCGAAGAACAACACGCTCAGACATCGCGTTAGGTCCTCCTTAGGTCCGCCGAAGAGCGCAATGGAGGGCTGCAATGAATTTCATGGCGCTATGGGGTGACGCCGATTAAAGTCGGCGAAGCTTCTTTCCTTCGGTGGCGGCGCTTCCTATCGATGAAATATTACAAACTTTCATCCATGGCTGGTGCCGAAGCCTTTGTGTCGCGTATGCGTGGATCTTCGATTGTGTTTCGTGTTTTCTGGTTATTGTGTGCCCTGCTCCTTGTCCCCGCGCAGTCCGCCCGGTCCGCTGATTCCCGCCCATTGGACCTGACCACCGAGGAACGGTCGTACCTCGAATCCCATCCGGTGTTGCGTCTCGGCGTCGGCACGGCATTTCCGCCGTTCATGTTCGCCGACAAGGATTCGGCCTTCAAAGGGATCGTGTCGGACTATCTCGCCTTGCTGGAAACGCGGCTCGGCGTCCGCATGGAACCGGTGCTCGACATTCCGTTCACCGAAGCGCTGGCAAGGGGGAAAAGGGGCGAAATCGACGTCTTTCCCGCTATCGCCGACACGCCGGAACGCCGGGAATTCCTCGTTTATACCCGGCCCTACATCTCCTATCCGCTGGTGATCGTGACCCGTGGCGATGCGCCGTTCATCGGTTCGGTCGAGGACCTGAGCGGAAAAACCGTCGCCGTCGTCAAGCATCTGGCGAACTACAGCAAATACGTCAACGACCTGCCCGACGTACAGATGACGTTTCACTTCGAAAAGGACGTCGCCTCGGTTCTCAGCGCCGTGTCGATCGGCGATGCCGACGCTTGCGTCGCCAACCTCGCCGTTGCCAGCTATTTCATTTCCAGCCTTGGCCTTTCCAATCTCAGGATCGCGGCGCCGACGCCCTGGGGCCGTAACGATCTTGCCATGGCCGTGCCCAAGGACCGGCCCGTCCTTGCGTCCATTCTTCAAAAGGCCCTGAATTCGGTCACGTTCGAGGAGAGCGACGCGATTCGCCAGCGTTGGATCAACTTGCATACAGCGCCCCTGGCCGACCCCGTCTTTGTCCGGCAGATCGCCATTCAGGCGGCGATCACGGTGGCGATCGTCTTCGGGATCATTCTGTTGTGGAACCGCCGGCTGCGGCGGGAGATCCGCGAGCGCGAAAAGGCGGAAGCCATGCGCGTCGACGTGGAACGGATGATCCGCCACGAATTGCGTTCGCCGTTGTCGAGCTTCATCAGCATGTGCCAGATCCTGGAGACCAGCGGCAGACTGCCCGACGATTTAAGGGAAACCGTCGATCTTGGCCATCGCGAGGCCGAACGGATGCTGGGGATCATCGCGCTGCAGATGGACCTTTTCCGCATGGAAATGGGAACGTACGAAGCCGATTTCGTCGCTGTCGACATGAACGTCGTCGTCCATGCGGTCCTTGTGGAGCAGGAAAAGTTACGCCGATCCCTGAACATCGCGATCGACGTGCGCAACGAAGGTGAAACGCCGATGGTCGTCATGGGCGAAGAGCATCTCTTGCGGATCGTCGTTTCGAACATTCTGAAGAACGCGGTCGAGGCGTCGCCCGCAGGTGGGGCCGTTAACGTAACGCTTCGGCACATCGGGGACGCGGCCGAGATCGTCGTGCACAACGACGGGACCGTTCCCAAAGCCGTGCGCAAACGCTTCTTCGACAAGTACGCGACGGCGGACAAGAAAAGCGGTACCGGATTGGGAACCTATACGGCGCGCCTTTTCACCGAGGTTCTCGGAGGCACGGTCCGCATGGAAACGGCGGCGGACACCGGGACCCGCGTCACGGTAACCCTCGTTTCATCGCGGGAACCGTGATGGCAAAACATGTATTGCAATAATATAACGCATGTTACGACATTGACACATTAGTTACATAATTCTACTCTCCGCGCGCGGTTTCGGGGGTCCGCGGAGAGAGGGGGCGATCCTAAATTTCATGCCTGCGGCGGAACGGTATAGCCGTGCCCGCTTGGCGTGTTCGTGGATTTTTCGTCGTCAAGCCGCCTAGGGCTTGAACGGATTCCCCGCCGCACGTGAAACGAGTGGGGGAAGAAGGAATGAAATTCAAACTCAGCGCCTGGAAAATCGGCGCGCGCCTGATGGCTCTGGTCGCGCTGTTCGCCGTGGCGTACGTCGGCACCGGGGTTTTCAATCTGATCGGACTGCGTGACGCTCTTTATGAACAGAAGGCGGCGGAAACGCGGCGAATCGTCGAAGTGGCTCACAGCGTCGTCAAGGATTTTTACGCCCGTGCGAAACGCGGCGACATGACCGAAGCGGAAGCGAAGGAAGGCGCGCTCGCGACTCTCAAGGCGCTCCGATACGACGGAGACCAGTATTTCTGGGTCAACGACCTGGACGCCACGATGCTGATGCATCCGACTGCGCCGAAACTCGTGGGGACCAGCGTCCGCAACCTCAAGGATGCGCGCGGCGAATTCTTCTTTGCCGACATGATCGAGGTCGTCAAAAGGCAAGGCGCCGGTCATTACAGCTACTATTGGCCGCCCAACAGCACCACGCCTAAGCCGAAAGTCTCCTACGTGTCCGGATTCAAACCCTGGAGATGGGTCATCGGGAGCGGTGTCTTCGTCGAGGACGTCGAGAAAATATTCTGGGGAAAGGCGCAGTTTCTGGGCGGCGTCTCCGTGCTGCTGCTGCTGCTTCTCGTGGGGTTCGCCTACACGATCGCACGTTCGATTTCGCGGCCTGTCAAGGACATGACCGCCGCGATGGGCGCCCTGGCGAGCGGCAACCGGAAGATCGAAATACCGGCGCGCGACCGTCGGGATGAAATCGGCGAAATGGCCACAGCCGTCCAGGTCTTCAAGGACGGGATGATCGAGGCCGAAAGGCTGGCGGAAGTGCGGCGACAAGAACAGGAAGCCCAGGCCGCCAGGGCCAGACAAATCGAGGATCTTTGCGTGACTTTCGAAGCGACCTCGTCCGCCGCCGTGAAGTCGGCGGCGGCGGCGGCGTCTCAGATGCAAACCGCGTCCGAATCGATGAGCGCGACGGCCGAGGAAACAACGCGTCGAGCCGCGGCGGTCGCGTCCGCGTCCGAATCCGCGTCCGGCAGCGTGCAGACCGTGGCCACGGCGGCGGAGGAACTGTCGAGCTCGATTTCGGAAATCGGCCGACAGGTGGGGCAGGCTTCGAAAATGGCCTCCGACGCCGTCGGCCAGGCCAAGGACACCAATTCAAAGATCCTGGGTCTTGCCGACGCCGCCCAGAAAATCGGCGATGTCGTGGATCTCATCACCGATATCGCCGAACAAACCAATCTTCTGGCCTTGAACGCGACGATCGAGGCTGCTCGGGCCGGAGACTCCGGCAAGGGTTTCGCCGTCGTGGCGTCCGAGGTTAAAAACCTGGCCAATCAAACCGCGAAAGCCACCGAGGAGATCGCGACCCAAATCTCCGCCGTGCAAACGTCGACCAAGGAGGCGGTGGAGGCTATTGTCGCCATCACCAAGACCATCGGCGAGGTCGACCGAATTGCCGCGTCGATCGCGGCTTCGGTCGAGCAGCAGTCTTCGGCCACCCGCGAGATCGCGCGGAGCGTCGAGCAGGCGGCGACGGGGACACGGGAAGTGTCCTCCAACATCACCGGCGTTACCCAGGCAGCCCACGAAACCGGCGGCGCGGCTGTCCGGATCGAGGGCGCGGCTTCGGATCTGTCGCGGCAATCGGACGATCTGAAGCGCGCGGTCGAGACGTTCCTCGGGGAAGTCAAGGCCGCCTGATCCGAACGGATCTCCCGCGACCGGCCGTCGACCGGTCGCGGGAGTCCCCGCGTTGTGCGGGAGCGCGTCCCGCCGAGGGCATCCTGCGCCTAATCCGACGCGGAATGCTCTTTCCCTCGCCGGGCGCAGGCTCCGCCTGCTTGGCCGCGGCCTCAACGGCCGCCTGTCGCGGCGTGCATCAAATTTAACGCACGCCGCCCTAGGGCCGCAGACTTTGGGCGAGCCGGACCAGTTGCACGAATTCCGCCCGCCAACCGTGGGGATCGCGGCCGCGCGCGCCTTCGGCGAGGCGGGCGATGTCGTCCCAGGTTCCCCCGGATAGGGCGTCGTCCTTGCGCAGCAATTGTCCATATCCGGCCACCGCGACCGCGAAACGCACGTTTTCGGGGGCGCCGTCGAGGGAGGGCGCGGCATCGCGCTCGGTGATCGGCCGTTCGATCAGGGCGCTTTCGCTGGCGCCGGGCTTCTTGTAGCGCAGGCGCAGGAAGGCGATTTCGTCGGCGCGTTCGGTGCTTCCCGGCTCGGCGGCCGAGCCGCCATTCTTGCCGTAGCGAAGCGGTTCGTTGAGAACGCCGGCGGCGCCGACCGGGCGGAATTCGTAGATCGCGGTGATCGAATGGCCGCTTCCGACTTCGCCGGCGTCGACCTTGTCGTTGGAAAAGTCCGCGCGCGCCAGTTTGCGGGTTTCATAGCCGATCAAGCGATATTCCGCGACCCGCGCCGGATTGAACTCGACCTGGATCTTGACGTCGTCGGCGATGGGAAACATCGTCGAGCCCAGTTCCTCGATCCAGACCTTGCGCGCCTCCAGCAGGCTGTCGAGATAGGCGGCCTGGCCATTGCCGGCCTGGGTCAGCCGCTGCATCAGCGCGTCGTTGAGATTGCCCTCGCCGACACCGAGGATGGTGAGATAGATGCCGGTCTTGCGTTTTGCCGCGATCAGTTCCTCCAATCGGCGGGGGTCGCTCTCGCCGACATTGAAGTCGCCGTCGGTGGCCAGGATGACCCGGTTCACCGCCTCGGGGTCGAAGGTCCGCTCGGCCAGGGCGTAGGCCTTCTGGATGCCCGCCGCGCCCGCCGTCGACCCCGCCGCGCCGAGGCCGTCGACGGCGGCAAGGATGGTGGCCAAATCGGCGCCCTGGGTGGGTTCCAGGGCCACTTCCGACGAACCCGCGTAGGTGACGATCGACACGGTATCGTCCGGCCGCAGGCCCTCGCCCAATTGCCGCAGGGATTTCTGGACCAGCGGCAACCGGTCCGGCGCGTTCATCGATCCCGACACGTCGATCAGGAAGGTCAGATTGGCCCGGGGCCGCCGGTCGCGCGGCACGTCCCACCCCTTCAACCCGATATGAAGCAGCTTGGCGCCGGAATTCCACGGGCTCGGCAGAACCGTGACGGTAGGCCGGAAGGGCACGGCGGCGCTTTCCGGCGCGGGATAGTCGTAGGGAAAGTAGTTGACCATTTCCTCGACCCGCACCGCGTCCTTCGGCGGCAGCCGGCCTTCGCGCAGCAGGCGCCGGACGTAGGCGTACGACGCGGTGTCGACGTCGATGGAAAAGGTGGAAACCGGCTCCGCGTCGACCGCCTGCCAGACATTGGGGTCGACCTCGCGGAAGCTGTCGCGGCTCTCCGGCATCGGGGCCACCATCATCGGCCGAACGCCGCCGCGTTCAAGGGCGAGCTTGGCATTGGGGCGCCCGGTGACCGGCGCCGCCGATTCCGGAGCGACCTCGCAGCCCGCCAGCACCAGCAAGGCGCCTCCGACGATCCCCAACGCCAAGGCCTGAAATTTTGCCATTGCAACCTCCGAATTCCCCAAAGCCGTACAATGGCCAGGGAATTCGGGCGGAATTATGGTCCGGGGAAGAACGGGGTGCGCCCGCCGCGCGCGACGCGGGCCTGGATCGCCATTTTATCCCCGCGCCGCCAGTGCCGCCAAGAGTTCCAACTATTCCGTGGCGTTCGAGGACGAGAACGATCGCACTAATCAAGCCAAGTCGTATTTCTCTCGCCTTTACCGCGTCGGGGTCGGAACGCACCACTACATCAGCAGGCGTTACCTCAACGCCTATGCGAACGAAATGGCGTGGCGTGAGACAACCGGCGAGTTCCGAACGGAACGTTGTACGCGATGATCGCCAGTGCGGCCCTTGGCCATCCGGTTTCGAGGAAGTGGAAGGGATACTGGCAACGGAGAATCGCTTAAGTCATTGATTAAGAATCACTTTAACTCATTGATTTTTAATGATGAATCTGATAGAATTTAAGGGAAATCTGAAAGCGGGCACATCTCGTTAGTAGGATTTCTCCGAAGGGGGCGGCAAGCCCCCTTCCTTCATTTTTGCTACAAGACGACAATTCCGAACCCATTAGTTCTGCTGGCGTGAGTATTCAATACAGGTCTAAGCCTATCAAAATAATTCTGAGCCCTTTTCCTTTTGATGAATTTATTAGGATTGTATTTTTGCATCAAAAAATAAGCCACTGAGTCACACACCTGAATGGGAAGCGTATTTGAAGAATCTTTTCCATGTGGATCTTCTATTATACGTGATATTGGGATGTTCCGTGATCCCTGCCCATAATTTTGATTGTTTGGGATGTAGTTATGAACGGCCATTTTTCTCATAAGTTTTGTTAATTTTTTACCGTTTGTCGCGTCAGTTATTACCATACCATGATCTTTTCTGTGCCCTCCTGGAAAGTTTCCCCACCTTAAAGTATTTTCAAAACGCTGGAATAATATTTGCCAAGCGTTTTCAAATACATCGTAATTATGCTGTTTTCCTCTTTTATCAACAATAACGTTTGTTATTGAAATATCATTACACTTTGCTATTTCATCTAGAAAATTCCTAAGTATTGATAAACGTTGATGACGAGCTAAACCATGAACTCCAGAAGATATGTATTCTGATGCATGAATTTCTGCACGAACAGGAAGCCCGTATACTGATCGCATGGTCCTCTTAAAAGCGATAAGTTGGTTAATAAACCCTCTCCATCGTGATTCATGAATCACGAGTCCTGACAATGCGAAGTAAGTGGTTGGAGAGCGCGTGAGCCCTGTGTCTCCGCTCTCATCAACGTACATCAAGTACATAAGCTATATTATTGCACACGCGATAATAGATATCTAGCCCGCAACCTCCCACAACAAACGCGCGCTCTCGTCCTGAAACGACCGCAAAGACCTTTGGCTCCGGTGATGGCGGAGGCAGGCGCCGACGCGCTTGGCGATGAACTTGACGAGCTTCTTGACTGCGGTGTTGAGCCCGCGTTGGGCCATGAAGTGTTGGGCGAGTTGTTGCGCCGTCATCGGGCCAGATGACTGGTGTAGGGCATCGAAGACGATTCGGGCAACCTCGCCCTTGAACGCGGCGTTGCGCGGCGGAAACGGCTTGGGCTTGATCTCTTCACGGCGGATGTTCGGTTCGAACAGACGCAGCGTCGCATCCAGGTTGTCCAGGTCGATAATCGCCTGCCGCAGCTTCGTCTGATGGTGTTCGATCTTGCCCGCGATCTCCGCGCACTACGTATGAGGCACGAATCGTGTGCGTATTTCCCATGTCCGGATGATATCGGCCGGTGTTTTATCCCCGCGCCGCCATCGCCGCCAGCGACCGTCCCGGCATCACGCGGCGGTAGGTCAGGGCCTCGGCGACATGGAGGCGGCGGACCGCGTCCCGACCCTCCAGGTCGGCCAGGGTGCGGGCGACCCGCAGCACCCGGTGGTAGCCGCGCGCGCTGAGCCGCATCCGTTCGGCGGCCTCGGTCAGCAAGCGGCGGCCGGCGTCGTCGGGGGCGGCGACGCGTTCCAGCAGTTCGCCGTCGGCTTCGGCGTTGGTGCGGACCTTCGCGCCGCCGGTTTCCCTTTCGTAACGGTCCCTCTGCACGGCGCGGGCGGCCGCCACCCGGCGCGCGACCTCGGCCGAACCCTCGGCGGGCGGCGGCAGGGACAGGTCGGCGGCGCCGACGGCGGGGACATCGACATGGAGGTCGATACGGTCGAACAGCGGCCCGGAAATGCGCGACTGGTATTCCTCGGCGCATTTCGGCACCCGCGAACAGGCCAGCGCCGGATCGCCGAGATGGCCGCACTTGCACGGGTTCATGGCGGCGACGAACTGGAACCGCGCCGGATAGGTGACGTGCGCGTTGGCGCGGGCCACCGTGGCGCGGCCGGATTCCAGCGGCTGACGCAGGGCTTCCAGGGCGGCGCGGGGGAACTCCGGCAGTTCGTCCAGGAACAGCACGCCGAGGTGCGCGAGCGAGATTTCACCGGGCCGTGCTTTCAGGCCCCCGCCGACCAGCGCGGCGACCGAGCACGAATGGTGCGGGTCGCGAAACGGCCGCCGCCGCGCCAGACCGCCGCCCTCCAAGGTTCCGGCCAGGGAGTGGATCATGCTGACTTCCAGCGCCTCGGCCGGTTCCAGCGGCGGCAGGATGCCGGGCAAGCGCGCCGCCAGCATCGACTTGCCCGATCCCGGCGGACCGACGAACAACAGGTTGTGCGACCCGGCGGCCGCGATCTCCAACGCCCTTTTCGCCGATTCCTGGCCCTTGATGTCGCGCAGGTCGGGATAGATCGCGGCGTCCTCGATCAGTTTCGGATCCGGCGTCGGCAGGATCTGGGTACCCTTGAAATGATTGACCAGCGACAACAGGTCGCGCGGCGCCAAAATCGGCACCTCGCCCGCCCACGCCGCCTCGCCGCCCTGGGCCAACGGGCAGATCAGGCCGAGCGACTTGGCGCTGGCGTGGATCGCGGCGGGCAGCACCCCGGTGACGGGGGCCAGCGCGCCATCCAGCGCCAGTTCGCCGAGCGCCGCGAAACCGGAAACCGCGTCGCCGTCGATCACCCCCATGGCGACCAGCAGGCCGAGCGCGATCGGCAGATCGTAGTGGCTGCCTTCCTTGGCGATGTCGGCGGGCGACAGGTTGACGGTGATGCGCTTGGGCGGCAGCGACAGGCCCATGGCGTTCAGCGCCGCGCGCACCCGTTCCCGGCTCTCGCCCACAGCCTTGTCGGCCAAACCGACCACGGTGAATGCCGGCAGTCCGGCCGCGATCTGGACCTGAACGTCGATATCCAGGACCTCGATGCCCTGGAATGCCACGGTGTTGACGCGCGCGACCATCGGTTGCCGAACCTCCCTCGATGCGCGGGCATTGTAGGGGTTCGCATTGATGATGACCAGAAAGGTTGCACCACGAACGGAATGTATGGCGGGGGAAAATGCGCGAAGGTTCTTTCAGTCGACGCACGGGCCGCTTTGCGGATCCCGGTCCGAGACGATGGTCGATTCTCCGCTCCGCTCCACCCGGAACGTGCGTTTCACGGTGGGGCCACAGTTCTGCGCCAGCAACCGGACATCCTGGATGAGCCAACCGGTGTCGTCCTCCGTGACGGTGCCTTCGAACGGCGCGGCCATGGTCGGGATGCGGCCGGTCTGGTTGCGCAAGCCGAGCAGCCAGCCCGCGCCGATCACCGAGGTCGGCTTCGGTGACAGGGCTTCGAACGTGGCGAGGTCGGCGACAAAACGGACCGTGCCGGTGCAGGCGTCCCGCAATCCGACCGCCCGGTAATGGGCGCCCGACATGAGGGGGGTTTCCGCCATGCCAATTTCGAAGGGAACCGGCGCGACCTTCTTTTCCATACCCCAAGGCAGGACGGCGCCGCAGGACCAGAGCGCGGAAACGCCGGCGATGGCGATACCGTCGATCTTTTCCGCGCGGCTGGTCCGCCACAAGTTGGTCGAATCACGCCCGTCGAAGCGTGCGCAGGGGAACAGGCGTTCCTCCCCGACATCGCGCGCGGAGACGAAACCGTTCGCCTGACCGACCGTCCCGTCCGCCAGGACGCCGAGATCGTGGAACGGCCGCTTGGGCCAGATTCCGAGACGGTCGGGCCGTCGGAAGGTCCAGCCCTTGCGCGGCGGCGGGGCGCGATCGGCAGGCAGGAGAAGATCCTCGCGGGTTCGAATCCGTGCCGCCGCCGCATCGACCTCGGTCCGGCAATTCAGATCGGCGAAGGTCCCATACGCCCGCCGGCCGTTCCAGAACCGGCCTTTCAGGAACAGCAAGGCGGCCGCGCCTTCGGCGGACATGGGAACCAGACCCGCCGCCGCGATATCCGGGACCCGTCTCAGTACCCGGCCGGGTCCGTCGCCGTCCGCCACGATAAGTTCGGAACGCCGGGCCCGCGACGCGTTGCCGACAAACCGCTCGCCCAGGTAACGGGTCGACTCTTCGCCCCGGTGGGGGCTTGGGGAACTCTTCACGATGTCCCTTCGGGTGCAGAGGCGGGCGGTAACGGGGGTGTCGCGACCGCCGCCATCCCCGGACCGGATGCCGAGTCCGCCGATCGCCGTTTCGAACGCGCATGCGGGATTCCCGACGGAAATCGCCTTCTCGCGCGTCACACGGACGGATCCGTCGCGGGCGACGGCGAAAACCCCGGACTCGCGGTTGGCACAGACGGAACTGCCGATCGCCATGCGCGTGATCCGCCAACCGGCGGGCGTCGCTTCCACATCCGCCGAGGTCGCGAGGAATCGGGAGGGAAGACGCCGGGTCGCGTTCTTCAGAGCCAGCATCCACAGCGCACCCTCGGGCGCCGTGACCGTGGCGCCGGATTGCTCCAGTTCGCGGTGTGTCCGCAACAGGCGTGTCCGCCCGTTGTCGCCCTTGAGGATGACGACGACTCGTTCCTCGCCATAGGGAACGAGGCGGCGGCCGATTCCCGGCTCCGGAGAGGGGCGCTCGGGCACCGTATCGGATCCGGGCGCTTCGCCGGTCGGAATTCGCGCGGCGAACGCCATGTCGCAAACGCCTTTCAGACCGGCGCGGGTGTGAAGATCGCACCAGTTGGTCGGGCGCGGGACCGGTGAATCCGGCCCGTTCAGGGTATCGATGACGTCGACGACGCACAGAATCGACGCCGCCGCATCCGGAAACGCCAGCCCCTCGACCTTGTAGAGTTCCCGGCACGGCCTGGAGAAGCGAGTCAGATCAAGCGCTTCGCCCGCATCCGATGGATCGAGAAGCCGGATCGGAAGCGTGAAATCCGCAGCCACGACGTGCGCCGGATGCAGTACAATCACGGCGAAAAGCAGGGTCAATGAAAGCACGATCGCCATCCGGGCCTCGCCTTCATGGTCGCCATGCCGGACTACCCTCTGAACTATAGCATACGACCCGTCCGCTTGGGTTCGGTGCCTTTTCGGCCGCGTCGTTTCGTGGCAAATAGCCGCTGGCCGTCCGTCATCCAATTGTCATCGAACCGACATGAACCGGTCACGGCTCGTCGTCACAATTCGCGACCGGGTTTCACTCTCAATCGAAAAGGATTGCAACGATGCGGAAAGCCGCAGGTCTCTTGGCCGGATTGACCGCCGCCGTTTGGGCGGTTTCGGCGACGGCGATGGATATCACGACCCTGACGTCCGACGACCCGCTGAACACATGGCGGACCGTCGCGTATCCCAACGGGGAAAAGGCGACCTACACCGTGGGCATCGGATCGGGTGCCTACCGCCATCCCGCCGATCCCGACGACATCATCTACACCGTCTCCGACCGCGGGCCGAATTTCACCTGCGCGGCGGCGAAGAAGCTGATGGGCGAGGAAAGCCAGGATTTGTGCAAGGACATCAAGGGCGCGCGTTTCTATCCCACCCCCGACTATACGCCGTCGATCTACCGCGTGGTGCTGGACAAGGCGGCGGGGACTTTCGCGATCAAGGACGTGATCGCGCTCAAGACCGCATCGGGACAGCCGATTACCGGCTTGTTGAATCCGCAGAAAGCCGCCAAGACCGACGTGGCGATCGATGCCGAGGGCAAGAAGCTCGCCTACGACCCCAATACCGTCGACGCCGAGGGCCTGATCAAACTGTCCGACGGGACGTTCTGGATCGGCGAGGAAATGGGGCCCTCGATCCTGCATGTCCTGGCCGACGGCCGCATCGTCGAGCGTTTCGTGCCGGCGGATGCCGCCGAGGACTACAAAGGCGCCGACATGAAGATCAATGCGACCCTGCCCGCCATCCTGTCCAAGCGCCAAGCCAACCGGGGCATCGAATCGATGGCGGTGTCGCCGGACGAGGCGTTCCTGTATTTCATGGTGCAGAACCCGCTGGCCAATCCGGATGCCGATGCCTACAAGCAGGCGCGCAATACCCGTCTGTTCAAGTTCGACCGCGCGAAAGGCGCGCTGGTCGGCGAGTACGTCTACCAACTTGATACCCCCGATACCTTTGGCTTCGACAAGACCAAGGCACAGAACGCCCCCCGCATATCGGAAGTCACCGCCATCGGCGCCGACCGGCTCCTGGTTTTGGAGCGGACCGACAAAACGACGAAGCTGCACGAAGTCTCCCTGGACGGCGCGACCAACATCCTGGGCGGCAAATGGGACGATGCGGCGACCGCGCCGAGCCTGGAACTGAGCAACGCGTTGCCATCGGATGTGAAGCCGGTGGTGAAGACGGTGCGTTTCGACACCTTCGTCGATGCCAAGAAGGCGCCGGTAAAACTGGAGGGTGTCGCGGTGCTGGGCGACGGTTCGCTGGCGTTGATCAACGACAACGATTTCGGAATCGGTGGCGAAAGCACCCAGGTGGTCATCGTCAAGGGTGCGGTCGACGTCGATCCGGATCTCTATCGGAAGTAGAAAACCCGACCAACACGCGTCTGTAAGAGAAAGCGGGGTCGCGTGAAGCGATCCCGCTGTTTTTAGGCATCCCGGGATTATCCGACGCTGACACCTGGGGATGAATAGCGCGACGGGATTTTTTGTTTGGGATGCGATCCAACCGGGCGTATCGTCGTGCGCGGAATGCCATTCGGGCATCGCAATGGGTGTCGAATTTCATCGCGTATGACGAAACGCCGGACGTATTCGCCGGAATTCAAGGCGGGGCTCGCTCTCGAAGCCCTCGACGGGGCGTCGACAATCGCGGAATTGGCGGCGAGAACGGGTGTACCCGCCGCGCGCATCGCCATTTGGAAAAAGCAGGCGATCGCCGGATTACCCAGGGTGTTCGCGGCCAAGACGCAGCCGACCGGCTTTCCGGACTGGCTGTCCGAGGTCATGGCCCGCGTACCCGTCGTCGTGGCCGTCAAGGATCTCAAGCTTCGCTATCTTTACGGCAACGATTATTTTTACGAAATCTATGGTACCGGACCGGACCATGTCGTCGGACGGACGGCGTCCGAAATCTTCGCCAAGGAAATCGCCGACGGCTTGAACCGCCGGGATCGGGAAGTTCTCGATACCGGCAAGGCGACGCAGCGCGAGGATGTGCTGACATACGCCGACGGAAGCCGGCACGTTCACATGACGCAGCGGTTTCCGATTCGTGGTGTGACGGGCGAAATCGTCGGTCTCGGTTCCGTCGCCGCCGACGCGACCGAGGAGAAAAGGATCGCCGACGCGCTGAAGCAAAGCGAACGGCGTCTTCTGGATGTCATCAACAACGCCCCGTCGTCGATTACGCTCAAGGATCTTGAAGGGCGGTATCTCGTCGTCAACGAGGAAGTGGCGCGGCGCTTCGCGACCCGCGTCGACGATCTGTTGGGGCGGACGATCTACGACTTCGTCGCCGAGGCGACCGCCAACGGCGTTACCGCGCGTGACCGGGATGCAATCAAGGCGCGGGCCGTCCGCCAGACGATTGTCGATACCTCCGATCCCGACGGCAACAGCCGAGCGTTGATGGTGACGCGGTTTCCGATCTTCGATCTTGACGGCAAAGTCACCGGTGTCGGCGGAATTTCGACCGACATCACCGACCGCCGCCGCGCCGAGGAAGCCCTGCTGCGCGCCAAGGAGGAGGCCGAATTCGCCAGCCGGGCCAAAACGGAATTCCTCGCCAACATGAGCCATGAACTGCGGACGCCCTTGAATTCGATCATCGGCTTCGCCGAAATGCTCGAAGGCGAATTCTTCGGACCCATCGGCGGCGCCAAGAACCGGGAATACGTGGGCGCGATCAAGGATTCCGGCGCGCATCTGCTGCGGCTGATCAAGGATATTCTCGACGTTTCGAAGATCGAAGCCGGGATGGCGGAACTGACGGAGGAAGACATCCGTATTCGCGATATCGCCGAATCGTGCCATCGGATGATCCGGAATCGCGCCGAGAAAGCCGGTTTGAGCTTGGTACTGGAACTGCCGAAGGATCTTCCCGGCCTTCGTTGCGATTCAACGATGGTCAAACAGGTCCTGATCAACCTCCTGTCCAACGCTGTCAAATTCACGCCCGCCGGCGGGATTGTGACGACACGCGGCATCCGGGACGGAAGCGGCGCGATCATCTTGAGCGTAACCGATACCGGTATCGGGATCGCGCCGGAGGACATCGCTCTCGTGGTCGAACCGTTCCGGCAGGCGGGCGGGTTCGCGAACCGCCGGGAAGGCGTGGGGCTGGGACTCGCGCTGGCCAAGGCGCTGACGGAATTGCATGGCGGTATCCTGACCATCGAAAGCGTGGTCGGAAATGGTACCATCGTCGGCGTTCGTTTCCCGCCGGAAAGAACCCTTCCGTCGTGAGTTCACCGTGGTCCGCGACGATGCGAACGGACAACGAAGCGCCTTGCACCCGACGAATTGAATCCCAGGTAAATCTCGTCCGCGTCTTTCACCGAACAGCGACAGACCATGCGCCGCCTGCCCTTCCTGATGATCGTTCACCAGAAACACTCGGTTACCGGACGGATCGGTGATCGGTTGGCGGCACGCGGTTATCCCTTGGACGTGCGGCGCCCAATCCTGGGCGATCCCCTGCCGACGGGCCTGGACGGACATGCCGGCGCGGTGATCTTCGGCGGCCCGATGAGCGCCAACGACGACCATCTGGAAGGCCTGCGCCGGGAAATCGACTGGGTGGGAGCAGCCATGGAAATGGGCCGTCCGATGCTCGGTATCTGCCTCGGCGCCCAGATCATGACCCGTGCCTTCGGCGGGGCCGTCCGTCCCCGCGCCGACGGACGAGTCGAAATCGGATACTATCCCATCGCGCCGACGGGGGAAGATCCGGCGTTCCTTTCCGGGCCGATGCAGGTCTACCAGTGGCACCGGGAGGGGTTCGACCTGCCGTGCGGCGCAGTCCGGCTCGCCTCGGGAACCGACTTCGAGAACCAAGCCTTTCGGATTGACGGCAATATTTACGGAATCCAATTTCATCCCGAGGTCACGCGGGCGATGATGGAGCGCTGGCTGGTCGCCGGGGCGGAACGGCTGGTTCTGCCCGGGGCGCGTTCGCCCGAGCAGCACCGACGCGGCAACGACGCCTTCGATTCCGCCGTTTCGGCATGGCTGGACGGATTCATCGATCGATGGATCGGCCCGGTCGCCGATGATGGACAGTTCACGCCCGTCGAACGAGCAAGTCAGGGCAGAGTCTTGAAAAAAGAGGAAATTCGATGAACCTGATTCGAATTATCGTCGCCATTTTCCTGCCGCCGGTCGCCGCGTTCCTGACCGTCGGTCTCGGCCTTCAGTTCTGGCTGAACCTGCTGCTGACGCTCTTCTTCTTCGTGCCTGGCGTGATCCACGCCTTGTGGCTTATTCTCCGCCAGGTCGAGAACGGTTCGACCGACCTATGACCGCGTCGCCCGATACCGGGCCTCGATCGCGTCCCAGACCAGGGATTCCAGGCAGGCGCCGTCGAACCGGTTGATTTCCTGAATACCGGTGGGCGAGGTCACGTTGATTTCGGTCAGGTAGTCGCCGATGACGTCGATGCCGACGAAGATCAGACCGCGTTCGCGCAGGGCCGCACCGATGGTGTCGCAGATCTCCCGTTCACGAGCGGTCAGAGTCGACCGCACGGCTTGGCCGCCGACGTGCATGTTGGAGCGGGATTCCCCGGCCTGGGGGATCCGGTTGATGGCGCCGACCGCCTCGCCGTCGACCAGGATGATCCGCTTGTCGCCCTCGCGCACCGCCGGGACGTAGGCCTGGATCATCAGTTGGTCGCGGGGATACAGGGCGGCGAACATTTCCATCAGCGCATTGAAGTTCTCGTCGTCTTCCTGGATGTGGAACACGCCGAGACCGCCGTTGCCGAACAGCGGCTTGATGATGATGTCGCGGTGCGCGGCGCGGAAGTCGCGAATACGCGCCCGGTCGCCGGTGACCAGGGTCGGCGGCATGAGGTGCGGGAAGCGGGTTACGAAAAGCTTTTCCGGGGCGTTCCGCACGTGCGCCGGGTCGTTTACCACCAGGGTTTTCGGATGGATGTGATCCAGCAGGTGGGTGGTCGTGATGTATTGCATGTCGAAGGGCGGGTCCTGGCGCAGCAGGACGACATCCATGGTCGCCAGATCGGTATCCGAGCTCGCGCCGAGAGAAAAGTGGTCGCCTCTTTCGTGGCGGACGGTCAACGGCCGGATGCGCGCCATAACCTTGCCGTCCTCATAACCGAGATCGATCGGAGTGTAATAGAACAGCGCGTGGCCGCGTTTCTGAGCTTCCAGCGCCAGGACGAACGTGCTGTCGGCATCGATGTTGATCGACTGAATGGGATCCATCTGGATCGCAACCTTGAGCGCCATCGTGCGCAACCCCTTCCCTTCTTTTCGCAACGGACCGTCGAAGATATGCCGTCGCCGGACCGCTAAGTCTAGGTTTCGTTTCGGCCGGCGCGCAGGTCGCGGATCAGGATCGAGACCCGGTAACGCCCCGATTCCGACGGACTGAGCCGGATATAGCTCTCCAGTTTTTCGATCGCCTGATCGATCAGGCCGAGCCGGGCGTGGATCAATCCCGATTCTCGGTGCAGTCCGGCGTTGGTCGGATCCAACAGGATCATGTTTTCGATCACCGGCAGCGCGTCTTCCACGCGACGGGCCCGCAGAAGTCGGACTTTGAGATTGTTCTGGATCCGAGCCAGAATAGCCCGGTTTTCCATCGGCTCGAACATTGCGGGCGTCAATTCGGCGTCGTTCCCCGATACCGTCTTCAGGAGGACCCGCAGGGCGAAGGGGCTCATCTCCGCGAGATCCTCGAATGGATCGACGATCATGCGCCGCGGCCCGTCTTCGAGCCGGGCCAGGAACCGACCGGGAAAATCGATTCCATCCGCATTCCAGCCGAGTCGGCGGGCAACATGGATCACGAGGAGTCCGATCACTACCGGAAGGCCCCGCCGCCGGTCGATCACGAACATCAGGTTGGCGGAGTCGAGGTCGTCGAACACACCTTCGTCACCGCCGTATCCGTAACGGCGGAAGATCACACGCCGCAGGGATTCGACGCGCAGCTCCAGGGAGTTCGGCGGGGTGCCGGCATACACCCCGACTTCCTCTATCAGGGATTCGATGTGGCGCCGATAGGGGGCCTCCGAAACATGAGGACGGGCGGCCCGCGCCAGCGTCAACGCAGCCTCGGCGAGATCGATTTCGCCGTCCGCCAGTTCGCCGAACGCGCGCAGCCGTTTCTCGATGGAGCCGTCGGCGATCACGTCGGGGTTTTCACGCGGACGTGGTCGACGATTCCCCGCACGTAGGTGATGTTCTTCGCGTGGGCGATCACGCGTTCCAGTTCCTTGCGGTTCTGGGCGATCCCCAGGAGGTAGATCGTGCCGTTCACGGTATCGATGTGATAGTTGATCGCCAGGATTTTCTTGTCGAAGGTAATTTTCGACCGAAGCTGGGTGGAAATCCAGCTGTCGTTCGCCGAATCGATCAGGTCGGACGATTCCGACACGACGATTTCGTTGTACACCTCCTTGACCCCTTCGACCTTCCAGGCCAGATCCACGGCCTCGGCCCGGATTTCCTCGGTGGGGGCGATGCCGGTCAGAAGCACGCGGCCTTCGTAGGATTCCACGCCCAGCGCGACGAACATCTTGTGATCCTTGCGCAGCCACTTTTCACCGATCTCGGCCTCGATGCCCAGATCACGCGCCGCTTCCTCGACCCCCCGTTCCTGCATCGCGGCCACGCCGACGGCGGCGCCAGCACCGATCACGACGCCCGCGCACCCGCTCAGCCCCAACATGGCGGCGGTCAGCAGTCCGGCGAGCAGGGCGAAAGGCATATTCCGATGGGTTTGCATGATTTCTTGGTCTCCTTGGCCACGAATGCGCGCCTTATATCAAATCGGCGAGCGGGTTCCGAGTGCCATCGTTGAACTTACAGCCCGATTTTCATTCCCCGGGTCGCCAGGCATTCACGATATGACGGGGGAGCCGCCACGGCGCGATCACCATGACATCGAATCGCATGCCCGACGGCGCTACACCGGGATGCGCCGACAGGTAGACTTCGGCCGCCCGGACGATTCGATTCCGCTGACGGGGCGTGACGGATTCGACCGCGGTTTCATAGCGGCCGCGCGCTTTGACCTCGACAAACACGGCGATTCCTCCCCGACGGGCGACGATATCGATTTCTCCCGAGGGACATCGCCATCGCCGGGCCAAAATGCGATAGCCTCGTGTCAAGAGTATGGCGGCGCAAAGGCTTTCGGCCCAACGACCCCGCCGGTAGGCGCCACGCCGCTGCCGTTTGTCCGGATGCGGCGTCATTCCCCGCCGTTCCGCAGCCTCAGAGCCCTGGCGTAGACGTCCTTGCGGGGGCGTCCCGTGCGCTTGACGACGTCGGCGACGGCATCGCGCAAGGACAATGCCACCAAGGCTTCGGCGATCATCGCGTCGACATCGTCGTCCTCCGGTCCGGAATCTTCGGGAGGGGGACCGACCACGACGGTGATTTCGCCTTTCGGGTTGCCGTTTTCGGCGTAGTAAGCCGCCAGTTCCGGCAAGGTTTCCCGTCGGGTTTCCTCGAACATCTTGGTCATTTCGCGGGAAACCGACGCCGCACGAGGACCCAGGATTTCGGCCATATCGGCCAGCGACGCCTCGAGGCGGTTGGGCGATTCCAAAAACACCAGACTCGCCCGGACGGCCGCGACTTCCGAAAACAGATCGCGCCGGGCCTTGGATTTCGTCGGCGTGAAGCCGCAGAACAGGAAACGATCGGTGGGCAGGCCCGACAGCACCAGGGCCGTCAACACCGACGAGGGTCCCGGCAGATGAACCACGGGGATTCCGGCGGTGACGCAATCGCGCACGAGCCGAAAGCCGGGATCCGAAACCAGGGGCGTGCCGGCGTCCGAGATCAACGCCACCGTTTCGCCACCTTCCAGTCGTTGGATGAGCCTGGGACGAACGCGGGATGCATTGTGTTCATGGTAGGGCGTCAAAGAGGTGGAGATGCCGTACCGGCGGAGCAGGTTTCCGGACACGCGCGTATCCTCGCAGGCGATGACATCGACGGCCTTGAGAGCGTCCAAAGCCCTCAGCGTGATGTCGCCCGCGTTGCCGATCGGCGTCGCGACGACGACGAGTCCGCGCAAAGGACGCGCGTCTCGTGGTTTACTCCGCGCGTCGGTGTCGTTACCCTCGTCACCGAGTCCGGGGATCGTTTCGTCGGAAGGAGGCATGGTTCCGTATGATGCGTGGCATTCCGTTCGCTTGGCGTTATCGCGTGACGCCGCTGGTCGCCGCCGTGATGTTGGCCCTGGCGGGTTGCCAGTCTTCACCACTCGTGGACGATAAGCAAGCGGTCGAAACACCGCCGCCGCAGGACATCGTTCTGCCGCCGCCGCCCGCGCGCATGGAACAGCCGGCGATGGCGACTCCGATGCTTTCACAGGAACCGGCGCCGGCGGCGCCGGTCAATCCGCCCGCACTGGTGGCCCTGCCGCCGGAATCGCCGGCCAAAGTGGCGATTCTGCTGCCGTTGACGGGGAATACGGCGCAAGTCGGCAAGGCGCTGCTGAACGCGGCGCAGCTCGCGTTGTTCGACTTTTCGAATCAAAGCTTCGAACTTCTGGTCCACGATACCAAGGGCACGCCCGAGGGCGCGGCGGAGGCGGCGCGGCTCGCGGTTTCCGACGGTGCTTCGCTGATCCTGGGCCCGCTGTTGGCCGGTTCGGTCCGGACGGTCGCTCCCATCGCCAGACAGGCCGGCGTCAACGTCATCGCGTTTTCCAGTGATCGCAGCGTCGCCCAGCCGGGGACCTTCGTCATGGGCTTCCTGCCGGGGATCGAGGTCGCGCGCGTGGCTTCCTACGCCCTGTCGCGGGGGGTCATCCGCATCGCGGCCCTGGCGCCGGACAATGCCTACGGGGCCACGGTCGTCGGTGCCCTGCGCGACGTCACGGCGCGTTATGGCGGCGTCGTCGCCCAGGTTCGGCTTTACGACCCCGACGCCACCGATTTCGCCAGCGTGGTGCGCGAACTGGCGCGCTACGATATGCGGAAAGCGGCTCTGGAGGCGCAACTCGCGGAATTGCGCAACCGCGACGACGAGATCTCGCGGCGGGCGCTGGAACGGTTGACGAGTCGGGAAACGGTCGGCGGTTTGCCGTTCGACGCATTGCTGCTGGCCGACGGCGGCAAGCGGCTACAGGCCGTCGCGGCCCATCTGCCCTACTTCGACATCGATCCGACTCAGATCCGCATGTTGGGAACCGGGCAATGGGACGTGCCGGGCACGGGAGCGGAACCCGCCCTGCTCGGCGGGTGGTACGCGGCGCCGGATCCCCAGGATCGCCAGGATTTCGTCGAACGCTATCGGCAAACCTACGGCGAAGACCCGGCGCGGATCGCCACCCTGGCCTACGACGCGGTCGCGTTGGCGGCGGTGTTGGCGCAGAGCGAAACCGGGCCCGATTTCCGTACCGTCGCGATCACGGCACCGGAAGGTTTCCACGGCCGGGACGGGATTTTCCGCTTCTTGCCGAGCGGGCCGGTCGAACGCGGTTTGGCCATTCTCGAACTGAACCGCGAAAGCGCGACGGTCATTGCCAAAGCGCCGGAGATCTTTACCGAAACGGGGTTCTAAGCGCCGCGACGACATCCACCAGGACCGCGTCGAGACACAGGAGTCCGTCGTGGGTGGCGCGGATTCCGGCCGCGTCGACGATCAGGAATCCGCCCTCGGTCAGGCGGCGCAGGCGCGCCGCGTCGAAGGCTTCGCCCAGGGAAAGGCCGGTGAGGTTCCGAAACGCTTCCCGTTCGATGCCGCGGGTCAGACGCAGGCCCATCATCAGGATTTCCTCGGTCCGTTCTTCCCGCGTGAGCGGAATGTCGGCCTCGCCGCCCTGACCAATCGACGCAACCGCGTCGAGCCATTCGCCGGGTGCCCGAATCTGGTTCAAGGCATGGGTCGTTCCATCGCCGTCGATCAGCCGGCCGTGAGCGCCGGGGCCGATACCCAGGTAGTTTCCGCCGCGCCAGTAGACCAGATTATGACGGCTTTCATGGCCTGGTGCCGCGTGGTTCGATATTTCGTAGGCGGGCATGCCCGCGGCATCCAGGATTTCTGCGGTCGCGTCGTACAACGCGGCGCCGTTATGGTCGTCGGCTTCGGCGACACCGATCGCATGAAACCGCGTTCCGGGCTCGATCGTCAGGTGATAGATCGACATGTGACCGCGTGCCATCGGGATCGCGGCGGTGAGTTCGGTCCGCCACGCCGACACGGTTTGGCCGGGGCGAGCGGTGATCAGGTCGAACGAATACCGTTCGAAAGTCCGCGCAGCCAGCATCAGGGCATGGTGGGCCTCTTCGGCCGAGTGTGCGCGGCCGAGAAACCGCAACGCCGAGTCGTCCAGGCTTTGCACGCCGATGGAAACGCGGTTGACCCCGGCTGTGCGAAAATCCCGAAACCGTCCGGCTTCGACCGATGTCGGGTTGGCTTCCAGCGTGATTTCGGCCTCCGGCTCGATCGACCACCGGGCGGCGATCGCGTCGAGAACCGCGGCGGCCGTGTCCGGCGCCATCAACGACGGCGTGCCGCCGCCGAAGAAGACACTCGATACGGTTCCGGTTCCCCAGCGATCGGCGAACGCGTCGATTTCCCGGATATAGGCACGTCGCCAGGCATTCTGATCGATTTCCCGCGCGGCATGGGAATTGAAATCGCAGTAGGGGCACTTGGATCGGCAAAACGGCCAGTGGACGTATACCGCGAACGGCGATTTCATGGGGACACGCCGCCTAGGGACGAAAACAGGCCGAGACGAGCTTCCGGAAGGCGTTTGCGCGGTGGCTCATGGCGTGCTTCTCCTCCGGGTTCATTTCTCCGAAGGTTTCGGTGCGGCCGTCCGGCATGAACATGGGATCGAACCCGAAGCCGTTTTCGCCTCGGATCGGCCACACCAGACGTCCGTGGACCGTGCCCTCGAAGGTCTCGCAGTGACCGTCGGGCCAGCATAGGGCCAGGGCGCACGCAAAATGGGCCGTGCGATCGTCCTGGCCCTGCAAGGCCGTTTCGAGCTTTTCCATGCCGTAGCGGAAGTCGCGGTTGGGTCCCGCCCAGCGGGCGGAATGAACGCCGGGTCTTCCGTTCAAGGCATGGACCGCCAGCCCTGAATCGTCGGCCAACGCGGGCAATCCCGAGGCCTGGGCGGCCGCGCGCGCTTTGATGATGGCGTTGTCGATGAAGGTCTCGCCGTCCTCGACCGGTTCGGCGAGCCCGAGTGTGCCGGCGGAAACGACCTCGACCCCATAGGGCGCCAGCAATTCGGCGATTTCCCGAACCTTGCCGGCATTGTGGCTCGCGATGACGAGCCGGGATTCGGAGAACGTTCGGGTCATGGTGGCGCCGTTCACCCGACAACCAGACCCAGTGCGCGGCGCTGCGCCTCGGCCAGTTCGCCGGTTCCCTTGCGCGCGGCGTTCAAAAGGGCTTGGAAGGAGGCCTCCTGAAACGGCGCCTTTTCGGCGGTGGCCTGGATCTCGACCATGCCGCCGGAACCGGTGATGACGAAATTGGCATCGGCTTCGGCGGTGCTGTCCTCGGCGTAATCCATATCGAGGACCGGAACGCCGTCGTGAATGCCGCAGGAAACCGCCGCCACCGAATCGATGAACGGCATCGCCTTGACCAGACCGAGATCGACCGAACGGGCGAGTCCCTCGTACAGGGCGACGTAGGCGCCGGTGATCGCCGCCGTCCGGGTGCCGCCGTCGGCCTGGATGACGTCGCAATCGAGCCGAACCTGGATTTCACCCAGCGCCGTCAGGTCGGTTACGGCCCGGAGACTGCGGCCTATCAGACGCTGGATTTCCTGGGTGCGGCCTGACTGCTTGCCCCGCGCCGCCTCGCGATCGGTCCGCGACCCCGTGGATCGGGGCAGCATGCCATATTCGGCGGTGATCCAGCCCCGACCCGAATTCCGCATCCACGAAGGAACCCGTTCCTCGATCGTCGCGGTGCACAGGACATGGGTGTCGCCAAACCGGACCATGCACGAGCCCTCGGCGTGCTTGTTGACGCCCGTTTCAAGAATGACGGGGCGCATTTCGTCGGCGGCGCGGCCGGAAGGTCTCATGAACGGTCCTTTTCTGGTACGATCGTGGCCCGGGAATTCGAGCGGTTCGACAAGCTAACCCGCCGTTCCGCCCGCGTAAAGCGTTGCGCCGCCGCGAGGCGCGATCCGGGGCTCCGTTGACGGTCCCGTATCACCGACCTAGATTTAGGTCGCCTTCGAGTCGAGGATAGGGGCCGATGATCACCGAGATGAACCAGCGATCCAAGGAAATCCTGCGCTTGGTCGTCGACGCCTATGTCGAGACGGGCGAGCCCGTCGGGTCGCGGACAATTTCGCGCCGGATGACCATGGGCCTGTCGCCGGCGACGATCCGCAACGTCATGGCGGATCTCGAAGAGATGGGCCTGCTGTTCGCGCGCCACACCTCGGCCGGCCGGTTGCCGACGGACGCGGGGCTCAAGCTGTTCGTCGACGGACTGCTGGAGGTCGGCGATCTTTCCGACGACGAACGCGCCAGCATCGAAGGCCGCTGCCGCGCCGTGGGCCGCAGCGTCGAGGAAGTCCTGGAAGAGGCGACGACCGCGCTTTCCGGACTTTCCCATTGCGCCGGGCTGGTCATGGCGCCCAAGGTCGAAACACCCTTGCGCCATATCGAGATCGTCCATCTCAGCCCCGGCCGTGCCCTGGTGATTCTGGTCGGGGAGAACGGCATCGTCGAAAACCGCGTGGTCGCATTACCGCCGGGGATCGGGGCATCGGCGCTGGTCGAGGCGGGAAACTACCTGTCCGCGCGACTCGTGGGCCGGACCCTGGCCGAAACCCGGGACGAAATCGCACGGGAGTTGAATTCCCACCGCGCGGAGATCGACGAATTGACCCGGCGCGTCGTCGAGGCCGGACTGGCCATCGCTGCGAACGACGGACCCGATGGCGTTTTGATCGTCCGGGGTCAGGCGAATCTTCTCGATGATGTCACGGCCATCGCCGATCTGGAACGCATCCGCAAGCTTTTCACGACGTTGGAAACCAAGGAAACGATGGTTAAACTGCTGTCCCTGTCGGAATCGGCCGAGGGCGTGCAGATCTTCATCGGGGCCCACAATCAGCTTTTCGACGTCGCCGGGTGTTCGATGATCGTCGGGACCTATCGCAACGCGCAGCAGAAAATCATCGGGGCGATCGGGGTCATCGGTCCGACGCGCATGAATTACTCGCGAATCATTCCGATGGTGGACTATACCGCGAGCCTAATCGGCCGCATGATCGGCTGAACGCCCGGATTTGACCTTACAAAGATCAGTACGCGAAGGAAGACGCATGTCAGACGAGAACGAAAAGAAGATCGAGGCCGAAGTCGCCGACGAATCCGAAGGCACCGAGACCACCGCCCAGGAACCCGCGGCCGAAAGCGAAGGGTCGGCGGTGGAGATTCCGGAGGTCCGCATCGCCCTTCTGGAAGCCGAGGTCGCGGAACTGAAGGACAAGCTCCTGCGCGCGCTGGCCGAAACCGAAAACGTGCGCCGTAGGTCGGACCGGCAACGGGCGGAGACGTCGCGCTACGCGATAGCCAATTTCGCGCGTGAAATGGTCGTGGTCGCGGACAACCTGCGGCGCGCGCTCGATAGCGTCGACGAAGAGGCCCGCAAGAACGACGAAAACCTCGCCAATCTGTGCGAGGGGATCGAAATGACCGAACGCGCAATGCTGAGCGCCTTTGAACGCGTGGAAATCCGGCGGATCGAAGCGATGGGCAAGCGCTTCGATCATAATTATCACGAGGCGATGTTCGAGGTCGAGGACGCGAGCCAGCCGTCGGGCACGGTCGTTCACGTCATGGAAACCGGCTACACCATTTCCGACCGCCTGCTGCGGCCATCCAAGGTCGGCGTTTCCAAGGGCGGGCCCAAGGTCGCGCCGTCCGAAAACGGCGCGGCGTCCCAGGACGGCGGCGCGAAGGCGCAGAATGCCTACGAGTCCCAGGGATCGTCGACCGGATCCACTTTCGACGAGAAACTTTAGCTGTTTCCGGGTTCGGTTGTTGCGCTGAACAGATCGCCTTGCCGGGCGGGCGCATCGTCGGCCGTTCCGGGGATAAGCGACGGGCTTGCGGGGTTGTGGTCGCGGAAGCGCCGCTTCGCCGCTGCCCGGCCGCTGACGGCATAGCAGTAGGCGCAGCCGTGGGGACAGGTGTCGTACGCGCCGATATCGCGCGACGACCAGCAACCGCATCGATCGCGATGGGCCCGGCGTGGAGCGGAAATCGCTCTGCCCGCCACGTCGGACAGGCGTTGCACGTCGATGCAGGCCGCGTCGGCGACGCCGGGGATCAGCAATTCGCGCTGGGCGCACAAGGACAGGGACATTTTCCGATCGGCGGCGATGTCCGCGAATTCGCGCAGCAGCGCCGTTTTTTCGTCTCCGGGCGGGTCCGTCCACGTAAATTCGTGGCGGCGCGCGGCGATATCCATGTTGCGCGCGGTCTTGCGGTAGATCTGGGCGAAGGAAACGATTGCCTCGTCGACCGCGCCTTCCAGCCGCTTCGAGATTTCGGAAAACCGGCGGAGATGTTCGGCCGCCGGGGTCAGCGAAGTGAAGACGACCGGGTCGTACCGCCACGCCACGACGCGGGGACCGTGCCGGGCGGCGATCGCGCGGATCTGGTCCGTAGCGTTGGCCCAGGCGATGGTTGCGGCGTCCAGGGCGCGAGGATACGCGGTGACGGTGAACAGCACCGTAAATGGGAATCCGCGCTCGGCGACCTCGTCGAGGATCTCCAGGAAAGGTCCGGCGTTGCGGGTCCAGAAAACGAACCCGTCGGCATCGCGGGGTGACAACGATATCGTGGCCGCGGGACCGCCGTAGGGGTTGGCGACGCGGACCGAGCCCTCGGCGAGCCGGTTTCGAAACCATGGGCCGTAAAAGGCGGGAATATCCGTTCTGTAACTTGCCGAGACGATCATCGATGCGGGATCCGAATGGGTTTCAACCGATTTAAAATAAGTGTCACGGAACCGGGTGTGGAGGTTGCGCGTTTCAAAACACCGGCATATATATCCCGCGACCGGACGGGCAGATGAATCGTCGGCGGCTGCGGCGCCTATTCGGGTCGCAGGAGTGTTTTTAAAGCCAAAGGGGTAGTCATGAGCAAGGTTATCGGCATCGACCTTGGGACCACGAATTCGTGCGTCGCTTTGATGGACGGTAAGGACGCGCGGGTCATTGAGAACAGCGAAGGCACGCGGACGACGCCTTCAATGGTCGCTTTCACCGAAAGCGGCGAACGGCTGGTTGGACAATCCGCGAAGCGTCAGGCCGTGACAAACCCCGAAAGCACGCTGTTCGCCATCAAGCGGCTGATCGGGCGCCGGTACGAAGATCCCACAGTCGCCAAGGACAAGGGTCTGGTCGCCTACAACATCGTCGAAGGCGACAACGGCGACGCGTGGGTCGAGGCCAGCGGGCGAAAGTACAGCCCGGCCGAAGTCAGCGCCTTCATCCTTCAGAAGATGAAGGAAACCGCCGAGAGCTTCCTCGGCGAGAAAGTTTCCCAGGCCGTGATTACGGTCCCGGCGTACTTCAACGATTCTCAGCGCCAAGCCACCAAGGACGCCGGCAAGATCGCCGGTCTTGAAGTGCTGCGCATCATCAACGAACCGACCGCCGCCGCGTTGGCCTATGGCATGGAAAAGAAACAGGCCGGAACCATCGCGGTTTACGATTTGGGCGGCGGCACGTTCGACGTGTCGGTCCTCGAAATCGGCGACGGCGTGTTCGAGGTGAAATCCACCAACGGCGATACCTTCCTCGGCGGTGAGGACTTCGATGCCAAGATCATCGGCTATCTCGCCGATGAGTTCAAAAAAGAACAGGGCATCGACCTGCGCCAGGACCGACTGGCCCTACAGCGCCTCAAGGAGGCAGCCGAAAAGGCCAAGATCGAACTGTCCAGCGCGACCCAGACCGAGGTGAACCTGCCGTTCATCACCGCGGACCAATCCGGGCCGAAGCACCTCAACATCAAGATTTCGCGCGCCAAGCTTGAAGCCCTGGTCGACGACCTGATTCAACGCACGATCGAGCCGTGCCGCAAGGCCCTTCGCGATGCGGGCGTGACGGCGGGCGAGATCAACGAGGTGATCCTCGTCGGCGGCATGACCCGCATGCCCAAGGTTCAGCAAGTGGTGAAGGACTTCTTCGGCCGCGAGCCCCACAAGGGTGTGAATCCGGACGAAGTCGTCGCGCTCGGCGCCGCGATCCAGGGCGGCGTGCTCAAGGGCGAGGTCAAGGACGTCCTGCTGCTCGACGTGACGCCGCTGTCGCTCGGCATCGAGACCCTCGGCGGGGTGTTCACCCGCCTGATCGATCGCAACACCACCATCCCGACCCGCAAGAGCCAGGTCTTTTCGACCGCCGAGGATCACCAGAACGCGGTGACCATCCGCGTATTCCAAGGCGAACGGGAAATGGCGGCGGACAACAAGCTGCTCGGCCAGTTCGATCTGGTCGGCATTCCGCCCGCGCCGCGCGGCGTGCCTCAGGTCGAAGTCACGTTCGATATCGACGCCAACGGCATCGTCCACGTGTCGGCCAAGGATAAGGCGACCGGCAAGGAACAGCAGATCCGCATCCAGGCCTCGTCCGGACTGTCGGACGGCGACATCGACCGCATGGTGAAGGAAGCCGAGCAGTTCGCCGACACCGACAAGAAGCGCCGCGAATTGGCCGAAGCCCGCAATCAGGCCGATTCCCTGGTGCATTCG
Organism: Rhodospirillales bacterium; assembly: GCA_963675465.2. Lineage (GTDB taxonomy): Bacteria > Pseudomonadota > Alphaproteobacteria > Rhodospirillales > Shumkoniaceae > JAHDSF01. The sequence continues at coordinate 96,608 of CAXXVY010000012.1, read as the reverse complement.
ACCGAGAAGAACCTCAAGGAATATGGCGACAAGATCGCGGCCGGCGAACGCCAAGGCATCGAAACCGCGCTCACCGCCGTGCGCGAGGTGATGGAAGGCGATGACGTCGAGACGATCAAGAGCCGGACCGAAGCTTTGGCCCAGGCCTCGATGAAACTTGGCGAAGCGATCTACAAGGCGAGCCAGGAAGCACCGGCCGCGGACTCCCATGGCCAGGACGGGGCTGCCGCCGGCGAGGATCATTCGGCTTCTCACCAGGGCGGTTCGGGCGATTCGACCGTCGTCGATGCCGAGTTCGAAGAAGTGGATCCGAACAAGGATACCAAGAAGTAAACGGCATGAAAGTGGCGGCACGAAGCGGCTTTTCGCCGCTCCGTGCCGATCACCGGCGGTGAGCGCGGGCAATGGCGAACGATGACTTTTACGAACGGCTGGGCGTACCTCGTGACGCCAGTGCCGATGATCTGAAGAAGGCTTATCGCAAGCTTGCCATGAAGTGCCACCCGGACCGCAATCCGGGGGATCCGTCGGCCGAACACAAGCTGAAGGAAATCAACGAAGCCTACGATATCCTGAAGGACCCGCAGAAACGTGCGGCCTATGACCGCTATGGCCAGGCGGCCTTCAACGGCGGTGGGGATCCGGGCGGCGGCTTCGGTGGGTTTGGCGGCTTCGGCGGCGGCGGTGGCACGGGCGGCGGCTTTGCCGATATCTTCGACGAAATGTTCGGCGATTTCATCCACGGCGGCGGACGCCGGGGGCCGGAGTCGTCGCGTCGGGGTAACGACCTTCGCTACAACATGGAAATATCGCTCGAGGAGGCCTTCAAGGGCGCGAAGACGAACATCCGCGTTCCGTCCTCCGTTGAATGCGACGACTGCCAGGGAACCGGGTCCGAGGGCGGCGCAGCGCCGGCTTCCTGTTCGACCTGCCACGGCCACGGGCGTGTACGTTCCCAGTCCGGGTTCTTCACCGTAGAGAGGACCTGCCCGACCTGCCAGGGTTCGGGCCAAGTGATCAAGAATCCCTGCCACACCTGCGGCGGCGCGGGGCGTGTTCGCAAGGAAAAGAACCTCTCGGTCAATATCCCGGCCGGTGTCGAGGACGGAACCCGGATACGGCTCGCCGGGGAGGGCGAGGCGGGATTGCGCGGTGGGCCGGCTGGCGATCTTTACATTTTCCTGTCCCTTCGGGCTCATCGGATCTTTCAGCGCGACGGCGCCAACATTTTCTGCCGGGTCCCGATTCCAATGCCCACGGCGGCTCTCGGCGGCACTATCGAGGTGCCGACGGTGGATGGCAGCCGCGCCCGAATCAATATTCCCGAAGGCACTCAAACGGGTCATCAGTTCCGGCTCAAGGGTAAGGGCATGACCGTCCTGCGGTCTCCGGCGCGCGGCGACATGTTCGTCCAGGTTACGGTGGAAACGCCGGTCAACCTCAGCCGAAAACAGCAGGAACTTCTGAGGGAATTCGACCGAGAGGGCGGCGAGGAACGGCACAGCCCCGAATCCCATGGCTTCTTCGACAAGGTCAAGGAGTTGTGGGAGGACTTGAAGGACTGATCCACCGACCGTATAACGCCCCGAAACGGGAAGACGCCAAGGAGACGGGGCATGAAAATCGGCATCGTCGGTTGCGCCGGCCGCATGGGCCGGATGCTGATCAGTGAAGTTCTTGCGACCGACGGCTGCGAAATCGGCGGCGGCGTCGACCAACCGGGTTCGCCGGATCTGGGGCGTGATCTGGGTTCCCTGGTGGGTCGCGATGCTCTTGGGATCGCGGTTTCCGAGAGCCTGGAAGACCTGTTCGCCGCGTCGGACGTGGTAACCGACTTCACCATTCCGGATTCCATCTTCAATACGACCCGACTGGCCGTGGCGCATGGAACGGCACTGGTCTGCGGAACTACCGGCTTGGAAGCCCGCCATATGGATGCCATTCGCGCCGCGGCATCCCGGGTTCCCGTGGTTCAGGCCTTCAACATGAGCATCGGCATCAACCTGTTGCTCGGATTGGCCAAGCAGGTCGCGGGGATCCTGGGCCCGGACTACGATATCGAAATCGTCGAAATGCACCACCGCCACAAGGTCGACGCCCCGTCGGGAACCGCGTTGGCGATCGGGCGTGCGGCGGCGGAAGGCCGCGGCGTCGATTTGGACGAGGTGTCGCAACGGGTTCGCGACGGCCATACCGGTCCGCGGCGGCGTGGCGACATCGGGTTCGCCACCTTGCGCGGCGGCGACGTCATCGGCGATCACTCGCTGGTTTTTGCGGCCGAGGGCGAACGGATCGAACTGGCGCACAGGGCGTCCTCGCGCGCGATCTATGCCCGAGGCGCGGTTCGTGCGGCCCTGTGGACCCGGGATCGACCAGCCGCCCTGTATTCGATGCGGGACGTCCTGGGATTCGATTAGGCGGAGAGCGCACAATTTCACGGCTTGACCGCCGTGACTGCAGCCGATACTTTTGAACCATGATGCGAATCGATCGAAACACGGGGCCGCTCCTCCTTATCTGCCCGGCGCTTTAAAAGCGTCGGGTCGAACGCGCCATCCCGTCAACGGACGAATTTGCACGAACGCGGACCATGATCCCGAACCCCATTACCTCCATTGCCATTGCTCCGTCTTGTCACGCGGCCGATTCTCATGGCCGGGGCGATTTTCTGCTTTGTCTGCGACTTAGAGGCGGCCGCCGGATCTGACGGCCAGCCGGCGGCCGGGTCACGGCCTTCTCGCATACCTTGAAATTCAGTCGCCGACCGCAATACGCCCAGCCGGCGCGCCAACGGAGCAGATCCATGAAAATCGACCCCAGTCGCAAATATCGCCCCTTCGATCCCATCGCCTTGTCCGACCGCCAGTGGCCGGGCAAGGTCGTCATCCAGGCCCCCATCTGGTGCAGCGTCGACCTGCGCGACGGCAACCAGGCCTTGATCGAACCGATGGGCCCGGACCGCAAGCGCCGCTTCTTCGACACCCTGGTCCGCATGGGCTTCAAGGAGATCGAGGTCGGATTCCCGTCGGCTTCGCAGACCGATTACGACTTCCTGCGGTCCCTGATCGAGGAAAACCTGATCCCGGACGATGTGACGATCCAGGTCCTGACCCAGTCGCGCGAACACCTGATCCGCCGCACATTCGAGAGCCTCAAGGGGTGCCGCCGCGCCATCGTTCATCTGTACAATTCGACCTCTGCGCTGCAGCGCCGCGTGGTTTTCCGCCAGGATCGCCAGGGAATTCTCGACATCGCGACCGAGGGCGCACGTCTGATCCGCGAATTGGCCGAGAAAGTCGCGGGCGAAACCGAGATCGTCTACCAGTATTCGCCCGAAAGTTTCACCGGGACCGAACTCGATTACGCCAAGGAGATCTGCGAGGCGGTGATGGATGTATTCCAGCCGACGCCGGACAAGCCGATCATACTGAACTTGCCGGCAACGGTCGAAATGTCGACCCCCAATGTCTACGCCGATCAGATCGAATGGTTTTCACGCAACATCCGTGACCGTGATTCGATCATCCTGTCGGTTCATCCCCATAACGACCGCGGGACGGGAATCGCGGCCACCGAATTGGCGATGCTCGCGGGCGCGGAGCGAATCGAGGGTACGCTGTTCGGCAACGGCGAGCGTACCGGCAATGTCGACGTGGTGACGCTGGCCTTGAACCTGTTCACGCAGGGTATCAATCCGAAGCTGGACGTTTCCGATGTCGGCGAACTGGTCCGGATCGCCGAATACTGCAACCAATTGCCGGTACACCCGCGCCACCCCTACGCAGGAGAACTGGTCTTCACCGCGTTTTCGGGATCGCACCAGGACGCGATCAATAAGGGCCTCAAGGCCATGCAGGCCAGTAATACCGGCATGTGGGAAGTTCCCTACCTGCCGATTGATCCCGACGACGTCGGACGCACCTATGATGCGGTCATCCGGATCAACAGCCAGTCCGGCAAGGGCGGCATTTCCTACGTGATGGAGCAGGACTACGGGCTGGTGCTGCCGCGGCGTTTGCAGATCGAATTCAGCAAGGTCATCCAGCAGGTGGCCGACGGCGACGGCAAGGAATTGAGTTCCGGGCGGATCTGGGACTGCTTCAATGCCGAGTATCTGAGCGAAAGCGGCCCCGTCGAATTCGTCGATCACAGGACCATACCCGACACCCGGAACGGGCGGCTGCTCGATGCGAACATTCGCGTTAACGGCGAAACGAAGCGAATCGAGGGCCACGGAACCGGCCCCATCGACGCTTACGTCGATGCGATCGGCGACAATCTGGGGATCGAGTTCGAGGTGGTCGGCTACAACGAACATGCCGTGGGTTCCGGCGCCGACGCGACGGCGGTCGCCTACGTGGAAGTCCGCACCGGCGAAGGGAAAACCCTGTTCGGCGTGGGCATGCACAAGAATATCGTGACCGCTTCCCTGTGCGCGGTGACCAGTGCGGCCAACCGCATCCATCGCAGCAGCGGCGCCAAGGCCTGAATCCTGGGACGTACGGCGTCCCGTCGGACTCAGATCGATTAGGGGCGGCGGCGCACCGTCGCCCCGTTCCTCGTCGAGGGGGGCTTGCGCCAAGTCGGCGGCGGGACCACAATTATGGAAGGGCATAAGCGCGCCGGTCGCCGGCCGGCGCGTTGGCGAGTCTCCGTTGGGAGGCCGAACCATGCGTGAATCAAGGCGTTCCAAGGCGGCCCGCCGGGGCGGAAATTCGCTGATCGGCTGGGTTGGCGGATACATCGGACCGCGAAGTGGTTATGATCGCCGGCGTGGCCAAACGTCGGAAGAGCGGCATGCTGTCGAAAAAAGCGAAATACGGCCTGAAGGCCATGATGTACCTGTACGAGCATCGGGGACGTTCGGGCGTTCCGATCGCGGAAATCGCCGCCGCGGAGGATATTCCGCGCAAGTTTCTCGACGTCATCCTGCTGGAACTCCGCAAGAACGGGTTGCTGGCGAGCAAGACAGGAAAGTCCGGCGGCTATCGGTTGGAACAGCCGCCCCATGCCATCATGGTCGGCAACATCATTCGGGTGCTGGACGGACCCTTGGCGCCGATCCCCTGCGCCAGTCGGACCGCCTACAAGCCGTGTCCCGATTGCCGCGATGTCGAAAATTGCCGCATCCGGCTGGTGATGCTGGAGGCCCGCGACGCCATCGCCGCGGTCCTGGATGGCATTTCCCTGGCCGATATGTGCGATCGGCCCCCGGCGATTTCCCTGTAATGCCATCGGTTTAGGTGCGACTGAGACCAGCAGTGATGAAGGGGATATATTTCTATATATCTAGTAGATAAATAGTATTATGGTTTGCCGTGAACTTCGGGATAAGGGAGTCGATCCATGACACACCGGTTCCTTGCCGCGGCCGCGTTGGCTGGAATTGTGACGGTGACGGCGTCTGCCGCCGACATCACCCTTCTCAACGTATCGTACGACCCGACTCGGGAGTTCTATCAGGAATTCAATGCCGCCTTCGCCCGGCATTGGAATCAGGTTTCCGGGCAGACGGTGACGATCCGGCAATCGCACGGCGGATCGGGCAAACAGGCCCGGGCGGTCATCGACGGTCTGGAAGCCGACGTCGTCACCCTCGCGCTTTCCTACGACATCGACGCGATCGCCGAGCGGGCGGGCCTTCTGCCGCCGGACTGGCAGACCCGTCTTCCGGACAATAGCGCGCCCTATACGTCGACGATCGTCTTCCTGGTCCGCGAGGGCAACCCCAAGGCGATCCGGGATTGGAACGATCTGGTTCGTCCGGATGTAAAAGTCATTACGCCGAATCCCAAGACATCGGGCGGCGCCCGTTGGAATTATCTGGCGGCGTGGGGGTATGCCTGTGAAAAATTCGCCGGCGACGAAGTCAAGGTCCGGGACTTCATGGCGCGACTGTTCCGCAACGTCCCGGTACTTGATACCGGCGCCCGGGGATCGACCACGACCTTCGTGCAACGAGGGATCGGCGATGTTCTCCTGACGTGGGAAAATGAAGCGCTTCTGGCGGTTCGGAAGATCGGCATCGGGCGGTTCGAGATTGTCCTGCCGTCCGTCAGCATTCGGGCCGAACCACCGGTCGCCGTGGTCGATCGGGTGGCGGACCGCCACGGTAACCGCGCCACCGCCCAGGCATACCTCGAATACCTGTATACCCCGACGGGTCAGGATATTGCGGCGCGACATTTCTACCGCCCGCGTGATCCCGAGATCGCTCGGGTCCACGCCGCGCAGTTTCCCGACATACGGCTTTTCGGGATCGAACTTTTCGACGGGTGGCCGGAGGCTCAGAAGCGTCATTTCGATGACGGCGGCACATTCGACCAGATTTTCCGCCGCTGACTGGCGGAGAACCGCGACATGCCCGCCACGCTTCTGTTGCGTAAACGAACCGTGATTCCGGGTTTTGGGCCCGCACTCGGTTTCACGGTCCTGTATCTATCGCTGATCGTTCTGATTCCGCTGTCGGCGATCTTTCTGAGGGCGGCGGGCATGGACGCGCGCGCTTTCCTGGAAGCGGTGACCGATGAACGGGTCCTGGCCGCGTACCGGTTGAGTTTTGGCGGTGCTTTCCTGGCGGCGGCGATCAACGCGGTTTTCGGACTGCTGGTCGCCTGGATCCTCGTGCGCTACCGTTTCCCGGGGCGGCGGATTCTCGACGCGATGGTCGATCTGCCGTTCGCGCTGCCCACGGCCGTCGCTGGGATCGCCCTGACGGCGATCTACGCACCCAACGGGTGGATCGGCCGGTATCTTTCCGATCTCGGCGTTCAGGTGGCCTTCACGCCGGTCGGCGTGGTGGTGGCCATGGTGTTCATCGGGCTGCCGTTCGTGGTGCGGACCGTCGAACCGGTCCTTCAGGATCTCGATCCCGAGGTGGAGGAGGCGGCCTCCAGCCTGGGTGCGACCCGCTGGCAGGCCTTTACCCGGGTGATTCTGCCGACGGTGTTTCCGGCGCTGACGACGGGTTTCGCGTTGGCGTTCGCCCGGGCGATCGGGGAGTACGGCTCGATCATCTTCATTGCCGGCAATCTTCCCGGCGTTTCCGAGGTCGTGCCCCTGCTCATCGTCATCAAGTTGGAGCAGTACGATTATGCCGGAGCGACCGCGATCGCCACCGTGATGCTCGTCGCGGCGTTCGTTCTGTTGCTGGCCATCAATCTTCTGCAACGGTGGCGGCGACGCCGTCTTGCCGGCGATTGAACGGAGGGAACGGTCATGAATTCGACCTCATCCGATACCGGTTGCGCGACCGCGATTTCCGAGGGCGCCGCGATTCAACGGATGCTCGTCGCGGTCGGCGTCGTCTTCCTCGTTCTGTTTCTGCTGTTGCCGGTCGTTGCCGTCTTCGGTGAAGCCTTGCGCCAGGGACTGGGCGCCTACTGGGCGGCCGTCAGCGAACCCGACGCCGTTGCCGCGTTGCGCTTGACCCTGGTTACCGCGTTGATCGCCGTTCCGTTGAACGTGGTGTTCGGCTTGGCGGCTTCCTGGGCCATTGCGAAATTCGATTTTCGCGGCCGCAGTCTTTTGACCACCTTGATCGACCTGCCATTTTCGGTTTCGCCCGTGATTTCGGGGTTGATCTACGTGCTTGTGTTCGGCGCCCAGGGATGGCTGGGGCCTTGGCTTTCCGCGCACGGCATCGGGATCATTTTCGCGGTTCCGGGAATCGTGCTGGCGACGATCTTCGTGACTTTTCCCTTCGTTGCCCGCGAACTGATCCCCCTGATGGAGGCCCAGGGTACCGAGGAAGAGGAGGCGGCGATCGTTCTCGGCGCGTCGGGATGGCAGACGTTCATGCGGATCACGCTGCCCAACGCGCGATGGGGGCTGCTTTATGGCGTCCTGTTGTGCAACGCGCGCGCGATGGGCGAATTCGGGGCGGTATCCGTGGTTTCCGGCCACATCCGGGGTTTAACCAATACCCTGCCCCTGCATGTCGAGATTCTCTACAACGAATACCAGTTCGTAGCCGCGTTCGCGGTGGCTTCCCTCCTCGCCTTTCTGGCGCTGGTGACCCTGGCGCTCAAGACCGTGCTGGAATGGAACCTCGGCAGGGACATCGCGGCGGCATCGGGAAAGGGCCCGTCATGATCGAAGTCGAATCCCTCACGAAATCTTTCGGGGATTTCGTCGCCCTTCGCGACGTATCGCTCCAAGTTCGCAAGGGTGAACTCATGGCTCTGCTGGGACCGTCGGGTTCCGGAAAGACGACATTGCTTCGCATCATCGCCGGGCTGGAGTTTCCCGATTGCGGCCGCGTGTGCTTCGAAGGACGGGAAACCACGCACTTGTCCACGCGTGATCGCCGCGTCGGTTTCGTCTTCCAGCATTTCGCATTATTCCGTCACATGACGGTGTTCGGGAACGTCGCCTTCGGTCTGGAAGTCCGCAAACATCCGCACCGTCCCAGTCGCCGGGATATCGTGAGCCGCGTGGATCACCTGCTGCGGATGGTCCAGTTGGAAGGATTCGCCCACCGCTATCCGGCCCAACTGTCGGGCGGGCAACGGCAAAGGGTTGCCCTGGCCCGGGCCCTGGCGATCGAGCCGCGCGTGCTGCTGCTCGACGAGCCCTTCGGTGCGCTCGATGCGCGGGTACGAAAGGAACTCCGGCGATGGCTGCGGCGCCTTCACGACGAACTCGGACTGACCGGGATTTTCGTGACTCATGACCAGGAAGAGGCTCTGGAAGTCGCCGACCGCGTCGTGGTGATGAATGACGGCTCCATCGAACAGATTGGCACGCCGACCGAAATCCACGACCATCCCGCGACGCCGTTCGTCTATCGGTTTCTTGGCGAGGTCAACAGTTTCCGATGCGCGGTATCGGACCGGGGAATCGTTCTGGAGGATACGCTTGAACTCAATGCCGAGGAGCCGAATGCGGCAAACGGAAGTGTCGGAACGGCCTTTGCCCGACCTCATGAGATCGAAATCGCGCCGAAGGGCGCGACCGGCGCCGGACTGCCCGCGCGCGTGCGACACACGGTGATCCTGGGACCGATGGTGCGGGTGGAACTCGAACGGCCGGGCGGCACGTTGATCGAGGCGGAAGTCGAGCGGTCGGGTTTCGAGGCACTGGCCCTTGGGCGCGGTTCCGAAGCGCGCCTTCGAGTCCGGCGAGCGGAAATATTTCTGGACGACGGGCGGCGCTTTCCCGCGCGGGCTACGCCGTGGCCTCGCCCAATGCCTGTGCCGCCTCCCAGCCGATGATGGCGGCTCGCCGGGTCGAACCGCACTGATATCGGGCGAACAGGCTGGCTTCGCGCAATGCCGGGACAACGCTGTGGCAGGGAATGAGAAAGGCGACCGGGTTGGCGTTCAGGGCATTGCCGACAGCGCGCGCGGAGCGGGGATGTCCGATGGCATCGCCGATCTGGCCATAGGTCGCCAGTTGTCCCGGCGGCAGGTGCAGGATCGCCTCCCAGACCTTGATCTGAAAGTTGGTTCCCGAGACGTGAATGCGCAACGGATCGCCGCGTGAACGGTGCTCGCCCCCGAAAACGCGCGCGGCGATGGGCGCGGTGCGGCGGCTATCCTCGACCAGCGCCGCCGCGGGCCAGCGGTGCGCCAGGTCGTCCAACGCCGCCGATTCGTCGTCGCGGTCCAGGAACGTCAGCCGGCACAATCCCCGCTCGGTAACGCCGAACAGGGCATGGCCGAACGGAGACGGATGGACTCCGTAATGTATGGTGGTTCCTGCTCCCCGGTTTTTCACGTCGCCGGGGGTCATCGCTTCGAAGGAAACGAAAAGATCGTGCAATCGCCCGGGTCCCGAAAGCCCCGTCTCCAGAGCGGTGTCGAGAACCGACGCCGATTCCTCCAGCATGCTGCGGGCGTGGTTTAGAGTCAGGAAGCCCATGAATCGCTTGGGGCTGACTCCGGCCCAGCGGGTGAACAGGCGCTGGAAATGGTACGGACTGAGATTTGCAATCCGGGCGATATCGTCCAGTTCCGGTTGTTCCAGCCGATTGTCGGCGATATAGCGGATCGCCCGTTCCACTCTCCGGTAATCGAGACTCAGGGTCTCGAGATCGAAGCCGTCCATGGCCTAGCGTCTCCAAAAGGGCTTCTCTGCCTCCAACTGGAGTTGGTCACGGCACAGACCGATATCGTGGGCGATCCGGGGGTCGAGGGTTCGAATCTCGCGGCGCCAGCGCGCGCGCCGGGACCATGTGCGAAGAATCTCATGAACCTTCATGGCATGCTCCTCCATTCGTCACCCGAAATGTAGGCGTGTCGTCCGGTCGAACCCACCCGATTCTTGCTGAATGTTCGCCCGCCCGCTACATCTCACGATCTGGACGCCTTCGCGCACCCGTTCAGTGATGGAAAGGTTCTGCACCGCCATGACGCCCGACATGATCGAGACCCTTTACGCCCGCTTGGCGGCGGACAATCCCGAGCCGAGAAGCGAGCTCGAATTCGCCAATCCCTTTACCTTGCTGGTTGCCGTGGTCCTGTCGGCCCAGGCGACCGACGTCGGCGTCAACAAGGCGACCGGTCCCTTGTTCCGGGTCGCGGATACGCCGGAAAAGATTCTCGACCTCGGCGAGGAAGGTCTGAAGTCCTTCATCCGGACCATCGGGCTGTTCAACACCAAGGCGCGCAATATCATGGCGCTCTGCCGCATCCTCGTCGAAGAGCACGGCGGTACCGTGCCCAGGGATCGTGAGGCCTTGGAAAAACTGCCCGGCGTGGGGCGCAAAACGGCGAATGTGGTGCTCAACGTTGCTTTCGGCGAACCGACCATCGCGGTGGATACGCATATCTTTCGAGTTTCCAACCGGACAGGGCTGGCGCCGGGCAAGACACCGTTGGATGTGGAAAAAGGGCTGGAAGCGGCGACGCCCGTCCATTGGAAGCGTCATGCCCATCACTGGCTTATTCTTCACGGACGCTATGTCTGCAAAGCGCGCAAGCCGGATTGCGGCGTGTGTGCCATCGCCGACCTTTGCGCGTTCGACGACAAGGTCGCGTGACCGCGTCTAGGCGCCTTGCAGCCAGTGGGTCCGCAGCAGATTGCCCAGACAGACGCCTTCATCGACCGGCGCCGGGCCGCGCCGGCGGATTTCGGCATGGGCGACGCTGAGGGCACCGTCATTCTTGCCGGCGTACAGGAAAACGTCGAGAACACAGGAGTCGTTGCGGTACTGGCGGATTTCCGCGGGCTTGTCGATCCGCGTGAACTGGGGCTTTCCGAACAGGTATTCGATCCTTTGCGCCGACAGCCCGATCAGGCGGGCGGCGCGGGGCGAATCCGGGGCGCCGATCGCAGCGAGTGCCGGATCATCCGGCAGTTTCCGCGGCGGTGTCGGCGCGGGTTCCTGCTTTTGAACGGTCGGTTTGGGAGCCGCTGGAGTCGAAATCGGTTCGATTCGGCGTGCCGGCAATACCGAAACCGCGGGGCCGACCGCGGAGGGGCTCAGGCCGGTACCGGTCCTGGATGCCAGACTCGGACCCTGAGGCCGGGCGCATCCTTCGAGCACCAAAACGGCCGCCAATACCACGAACGACGCGAAGCGGTGCACGATCCGCGCGCCTAGCCGTTGTCCAGCGGAAGCGCCGCGTCGGATTCCGGAGCGGTCTCCGTGTCGGCCGGGATGTCTTCGAGCAACGCCATGTCGCCGGCGATCACGCCGCCTTCCTCGACCACGAGGCGCTGGTAGCGCACGGTGCCCGAAACCAAGCCGTGCGAACGGACCACCAACCTTTCGCGGACCGTCAGCTGGCCTTCGAATCGGCCGTTGATATCGGCCTCGTCGACTTCCGCGCTGCCCTTGAAGAAGCCGGTCTCGGCGATCTCGATGATGTGGGCGTCGGACAGGGACGCCTGCACGGATCCTTCGACCAGCAGCTTGTCGCAAGACGTGATGTCGCCGGACAGGCAGATGTCGCGTCCGACGGTCAATTTCTTGGTCTCGCTGCTTTCCTGCTGTCGGCGGGGCGCGCCGGGAATTTCCACCGTGCGGCGGGGAATTTCGGTGCGGAAGGCGGGAACTTGCGGAGCTTTGGGCGGCATTTGCGTACCTTTGCGCGTGAAGGGCTTCAACGGCGGCGTGGACACGTCGTCTTCCCGGCTACCGACCGGAGTGCGGGGGGAGTCGCCTTCTCCCTCGCCTTTCTTCTTCTGAAACATGGAAACCACATCCTCTTATCGGGCGCAACCGGCGCCGGTCTCGTCACTTCGCTCTACGCCACCGGAGCCGCGTCTCGACGGTGCCACGATTCGAACAAATGGACCATGGCCGCCGTCGCCACGATCGGAGCAATCAGGTTCACGAACGGCACGGTCAGGAGGAACGCGGTAACCACTCCGGACATGACCACCGTCATGCTGTGCGAAGCGCGAAGCTTCTTGGCCTGAGTCGCGTTCATTCGTCGCAGCGCGACGAGTTCAAAGTACTCCCGTCCCAGAAGATAGCCGTTCGCGCCATAGAACACAAAAGGGAAAACCGGGGGGATCAGCAGGAAGAACAAAACAAATACGTTGACCACGATCATCACCGCGAGAAACCGAAGCGTGGAGATCAGCGTATCGGCCAACGACAGCCCAGGCGCCTTGGGCAGTCCGGGGTAGTACCGGTGTTCCACCGCCTCGGCGACCCGCTCCAGCAAAAGCCCGATGACGGCGCTGACCACGACCGGGAAAAGAAACCAAGTGAGAACGAGGGTCGCCAGACCGCCGAGTACGTCGACGATGGTATTCAGCCAACCGTCGGTAAACAGGGTGGTCTGGGTCAGCATATAGCCGACGCCGCTCCACAGGGCGATGAAGAGCACCACGGCGATCCCGATGCTGAGCCATACCGTCGAACGCGTGCGCGGATCGCCCAGTTGGGCGAGGGCCTTGGAAAATGCGGCAATCATGCGGTGTCCCGTCGAGGTCCGGTTTGGTTGATCCGGACCTGTTTAACGCGCGGGAACCGGCCGCGCAAGAACCTGGACCGCGGTATCGTTCATGCGATTCCGAGAGTCGCCAGCCATGCCTCGCACAGGCCGGTCCACGCGGACACCGGTTTGCCCGCCGTTTCGCGGATTGCGAACCCGTGCCCGCCATCCTTGAAGATGTGCAGTTCGCAAGGCACGCCCGCGCGTCGCATCGCCATGTAGACCCGTACGCTGTTGAGCGCGTCGACCCGGCGGTCGTCGTCGGTGGCCACCAGAAAGGCGGGCGGGGTATCGGCGCCGACCTGTCGGTCGATGGGATAGGTATCGTAGAGGGCCTGCTTTTCGGCCGGTTCCAGCGGCGGTTGCCCGGCGTTGATCAATCCGTCGCGGGCGTTTCCGGAATAGGGCCCGTAGCCGAGAACGAGGAAATCCGGCCGCGCGCTGGCGGCGTCGATGTGGTCGGCGGGATCGTAAACGGATCGTGCCCAATGGGTTCCCAGCATGGCCGCCATGTGGCCGCCCGACGACAGACCGACGGCGCCGATGCGGTTCGGATCCAGTCGCCAGTCCGCAGATCGCGCGCGGATCAGGCGCAGGGCGCGTTGCGCGTCCTGCAACGGCACATGGCGGCCTTTCGCGTGCCCTTCCCCGGGCAGGCGGTTCTTCAGGACGAAGCCGGTGATGCCGAGGGAGTTGAGCCAGCGGGCGACATCGGTGCCTTCCTTGTCGACCACCAACGCGGTGTATCCGCCGCCCACCATGACGACGGCGGCGGCGCCGTTGGGCCGCGACGGCCGGTGCGCCGTCAGGGTCGGAACGCCGATACCACGAACGGTCCGGCGCGGATCGCCGGGGGACCCGGCATCGTCGACCTGTGCCACCAGTTCGACGCCGTCCGATCCCGGGGGCGTGCGCTGCCCCCAGAGAACCATTTCCGTTACGATTTCTCCGGTCACCGGGTTCCTCCACCGTTCGTCCTCGGCTCGCTGGGATCGTATCGGCGCGCCCGCGTTTCGTAAAGCCGAGGGACGATGACGGAAGCCCATCGGAGCGTTTTCGAAACACAATTTGAAAGGATGGTTATTATAATTTATGCTTTATTCAGGTTGCATAAAGGAGGCGTTGCCGATGAATAGGATCGGAAGGCGTGCATGCCGGATCGGCATCGCGGCGGTGTTTGGATTCCTGATGGGCGCTTCCGCATGGGGCGGGGCGCCGACGCCGTTTGCGGGCGCGCTGCCGAAGGTGTGGGAGGCCGACTGGGGGCTGCCGGATACCCGTGACTATTTCGGCAAGGCCCTCATGGAAGGTGTCGAGGGGCGGTGCGACTGGCTTCTCGAACTCACCTCGGAACCGCACTTCGACGCCGAATGGGCGCGGATGGAGGCCCTGGGCGAAATGTACGACCGAGGCATCTGCGTGCCCTTCGACCCGGCGGCGGCGTTGCGCGCGTTCGAACAAGGCGCCGCCATTTCATTCGTCGGAAAGACGGCGATTATTCCCTGGAAATACCTGCACGGCCACGGCGTCCGGGCGGATGCCGCCAAGGCCCGGGAGCTTTTCAAGGCGTATTTCGTCCGGCATTCGGTTTCCAGCTATACGCCTGGGGAAACCGAAGAGCGGGAGCGGAAGTGGCTCAAGGATCGGCCGATTCCCCGTGAATTCGAAAAGGGGCTGACGTGGTTGCGGGTTCTGGCGGAGGATCGCAAGCGCAAGCTGGAACTTGCCCGGAATCTCATCCAAGGAACCGGCACCTACTACGACGTGACTCCCCTTCCACGCGACCGGTATTCGGCGTTCTTAATGCTCTATTTTATGTCAAGCACCGAACCCGAGGCGGGCTATTTGCTGGGATCCGAGTTTCTGAAAGGCTCGTTCGACGAACTGGGAAAGAAAAGCCTGCCGAGTATCGCCAAGTATGCCTTCGAATCAGCCGCCAGTTGTCAGCATGTCGACGCCATGGTCGAGTTTGCCCGCCATCTCGAAGTGGGCGGAAAGGGCATCGAACCCAACCGTATCAAGGCGTACATCCTTTATCGGGCCGCGAGCCGGCTCGGCGCCGACGTCGCGAGCGAGGTGCGTCGCTTGGAACGCGACCATCCTTTCTATATCGAAATAGGCGACACGTTCGTCGAGAAGGCACTGAAGCCCGACGAATCCTGCCCGATAGGGACGAACTAGTCGATGGTGACTTCGCAATTTCGGTCGAGGTAATAGCCGGCAAAGGCCGAAAGGTCTTTCCCGCGCTGCTTGAGACGTGGGCTGATTCTTTCCATTTCGGCCATGTTTTCGGTGATCTTTAGCCTATTTTTTTCCATTTTTGCGTACAACTCGTTAACTTCCAGCGCGGCACCGCCTCCTGTGATCGCGCGCTTCAAAGCCGTGCTTGGCAGCACCATTTCGGCGCCTGCAACGCCCAGCTTTTCTTTGATCTGGTCGAGAAGTTTATTATTTTCCAAACTCAAGGCATCGTTCACTCTCTCGAGTTGGCCATAGCGCTGGTTCGTGTCATCGAGTTCTCGTTTTTTCCGGCGGTAGGTCTGCCGGCGCACACGGCATTCGGAGTCCGGAATTTCCTTCCGGTCCGGTGAATCGTTCGCGGTCGTGTTGGCCGCGGAGGCCTTGTTCAGGACCTTTGACGCCGCTTGGTGAGCCATCGCGGCCCGGTCGTCGGCGGTGGTGCGGGAAAGGGCTTCGGGGTCGCGTCCGAGGGTATCGGGAGCGAGACCGGACAGGCGCTTCGCGGACCGGTCCCGTTCCAAGACCGTGTAGTGGTTCCAGAATTCATCGTGTGCCGCTTGCGCATCCCGCGGCAGATGGCCCGCCAGTTCCGGTGTCGAGCGGATGGCGCCGACTTCCATGACCGCGTCCCGCATCGCGGCGGGGTCCTTGGCCAAGAACGCGTCGCGTACCCGGTCGGCGACGTCGCGTACGCGGCCGTGGTCCGACGGGGACACGGGCGGAAGCGGCTGCGGCTCCGGTTCGGGTGGGTCGTTTTCCGGTGCATCCATCCAACCGTAGAGGACTTGGGCGGCGGTTGGCTGCTTTTCCGGGGTTTCGGTGGGCTCTTGTTCGGACGAGCCGAAGATGATCCAGGGGAAGGTTTTCGACATGGGGGACCCCTTCGTTGAGTGATAATTTCTTTATATATTTAGTATATCGAAATTTATTAAGCAATGGAAATCGCCGTTTGGGTTTGCTTCCGCATCGCGCGACGAGCGCGCGCGATTGCCGGCGATAAAGGTCCATCCGACATATTCCCTTGTGCGGGCCGGGACCGCCGCTATACTTCGCGGCGTTTCGTACATGGATGTTGAAAGGCGCGCTCATGGTGGATACCCGGTTCGACGTGGTCGGGATCGGCAACGCCATTGTCGACGTCCTCGGTCATGCCGAGGACGGTTTTTTGCGGGATCATGAGTTGGCCAAGGGAACCATGACACTGATCGACGCCGAGCGGGCGGAAAGCCTGTACGGCGCGATGACACCGGTCACGGAATGCTCGGGCGGTTCCGCCGCCAATACCATCGTCGTGTTGTCCTCGCTGGGCGGAAAAGGCGCGTTCGTCGGCAAGGTGCGCGACGACGCCTTGGGCGACGTATTCCGCCGCGATATCGAATCGATGGGAATCGCTTTTCCGGTCCGGGCCTTGACCGCGGGACCGTCAACGGCACGCTCGATGATTCTGGTGACGCCGGATGCCGAGCGGACCATGAACACCTATCTCGGCGCCAGCGCCGAACTGACTCCGGACGATATAGACACCCAGCAAATAGCGGATGCACACGTGACCTATCTGGAAGGCTATCTTTGGGATCCCCCCAAGGCCAAGGAAGCCTTCATCAAGGCGGCACGGGCCGCCCACGATGCCGGTCGGCTGGTTTCTCTCAGCCTTTCCGACCGATTCTGCGTCACGCGCCACCGCGACGAATTCCTGACGCTGGTCCGCGATCACGTCGATGTCCTCTTCGCCAACGAGGACGAGGTCATGACCCTCTACAATGCCGAGTCGTTCGACGAGGCGTTGCAGATCGTTCGCGGTCACTGCGGCATCGCGGCCTTGACACGCGGGTCGCGGGGATCGATCGTCGTTTCGGGCAATGAAGTCCACGTTCTGGATGCTCCCAAACTTGGGGGTGTCGTGGATACGACCGGCGCGGGCGATGCCTACGCCGGCGGGTTTCTTTACGGCTTGACCCAGGGTTATACGCTCGCGAATTGCGGCCGAATCGGCGGCATCGCGGCCGCGGAGGTGATCAGCCATTTCGGGGCCCGACCCGACCAACCGCTGACGAATCTGGTCAAGTCCCGGATCGGCTAACGGTTTTCTTTATCATTCCGATTTCGATCGGCTTTTGAACGGAGTTCCGAAGGTGAACCTTCGCAACATCGCCATCATCGCACACGTCGACCATGGCAAAACCACCCTCGTTGACGCCCTGTTCCGGCAGAGCGGCATTTACCGCGCCAACCAGAAGGTCGCGGAACGCGCGCTCGACAGCAACGACCTGGAGCGGGAGCGCGGCATCACCATTCTGGCCAAATGCACGTCCATCGACTGGCACGACGTGCGCATCAATATCGTCGACACCCCGGGCCACGCCGATTTCGGCGGCGAGGTCGAACGGATCCTCAGCATGGTCGACGGCGTCCTCCTGCTGGTCGACGCGGCCGAAGGACCGATGCCGCAGACCAAGTTCGTGACCATGAAGGCCCTGCGCCTGGGATTGAAGCCCATCGTCGTCGTCAACAAGGTCGACCGTCCCGACGCCCGCGTGGAACAGGTCCACGAGGAAGTCTTCGACCTGTTCGCCGCCCTGGAAGCCACCGAGGAACAGCTCGATTTCCCGATTCTGTTCGCCTCGGGCCGCGACGGCTGGGCCAGCACCGATCCATCGGTGCAGGGGACGGATCTGACGCCGTTGTTCGAACGCATCGTCGCCCACGTGCCGCCGCCTGTCGCCGATCCGTCCGGGCCCTTGCGCATGCTGGCCACGACGATGGAATACGATCCCTTCATCGGCCGGGTCCTCACGGGGCGGATCGAATCGGGGCGGATCCTGCATAACCAGATCATCAAGGCCCTGGACCGCGACGGCGCCGAAGTCGAAACGACTCGGGTCATGAAGCTACTGGCGTTCCGCGGTCTTCAACGAACGGCGCTGCAAAGCGCCGACGCCGGCGACATCGTCGCCGTCGCCGGGTTCCAGGAAGCCACGGTCGCCGATACCCTTTGCGCGCCCGACGTGTTCGAACCCATCGCCGCGCAGCCCATCGATCCGCCGACCCTGACCATGACCTTCTCGATCAACGACTCGCCGCTCGCGGGCCGCGAGGGGACGAAGGTAACGTCGCGTGTGATCCGGGATCGCCTGATGCGCGAGGCCGAAGGCAATGTCGCCATTCGGATTGCCGATACCGAAGACAGCGATGCCTTCGAGGTGGCGGGACGCGGCGAACTCCAGTTGGGCGTCCTGATCGAAACCATGCGCCGCGAGGGGTTCGAGTTGTCGATCGGCCGCCCGCGCGTCGTGATGCGACGGGATGAAACGACCGGCGAGCTTCTGGAACCGATCGAGGAAGTGCAGGTCGATGTCGACGAAGCCTATGCCGGAACGGTCGTGGAATCCTTGAGCATCCGGAAAGCCGAGTTGACGGAAATGAAACCGTCGGGCGGCGGCAAGATCCGGCTGTCGTTCCTGGCGCCGTCGCGGGGGTTGATCGGCTATCACGGCGATTTCCTGACCGAAACCCGGGGAACCGGCGTCATGAACCGTCTTTTCCACGGATACGGACCGCATCGCGGACCGGTGCCGGGAAGGCGCAACGGCGTGCTGATTTCCAACGCCCGTGGTCCGGCGGTGGCTTATGCGCTCTTCTATTTGGAAGATCGCGGCCCGTTGTTCATCGATCCGGGGTTCGAGGTCTATCCCGGCATGATCATCGGCGAACACAGCCGCGGTAACGACCTGAAGGTCAACCCGCTCAAGTCGAAGCAGCTGACCAATATCCGGGCCGCCGGCAAGGACGAGGCCATCCGGCTGACGACGCCGCGCCGCATGTCCCTCGAACAGGCGATCGCCTATATCGACGACGACGAGCGGGTCGAGGTCACGCCGAAATCAATCCGCCTGCGTAAGCGGCTCTTGGATCCGCATGAACGCAAACGCGCCGAACGGGCGGCGAAAGCGGAGTGACGCGGATTCGCCCGCTCACTCGATGGGGGTCGGGTAGAGGGCGATCCGTTCGGTCAGGCGCGCGAAAAAACCGTCGGCATCGAGATCGGTGAGTACTGTCGCGTTCGCGCCGTCTTCGGGCGTCGTCCGCCAATCCACGACGGTATGGCCGAGAACGCCGGCATTCATCGTTTCGACCGTTACGCGCGCCGGGCGACCGACGAAAAGGTCCGGCCATAAAAGCCGCGCGATCACGAGCGGATCGTGCAATGGCCCTCCCGGTCCGCCGAACCGGATCGGGTCGCTACGGTCGTGATAGGCGATCAGGCGGCACACAGCGTCGGCAACCGGCGTCCCGAGCGACTCGATCGCCGCCATTCGCTTCGGCGTCGCCAGGGCGCGGAACGTCACGTCCAACGGCAGGAAGTCGACCGGCGCGCCGCAATTCAGGACCAAATGCGCGGCGTGGGGATCGGCGAGAATATTGAACTCGCCCCAGGGCCGCCGATTTCCGAGCGCCGCAAACGCCCCGCCCATGGAGATGATTCGCGTGATTCCGGCAACGATCTCCGGGGTCTTGGCCAGGGCGATTCCCAGATTCGTCAACGGGCCCATGGTGCAGATCGTCAGTGGCGCCGAAGCGGATGCCGCGACCCGAAGCGCTGCGATCAGGTGGTCGACGGCATGGCCCGGGGCGGCTTCGATCTGAGGCGGCGGCAGGGTTTCTCCGGCGAGTCCACCCCCCGTTGCGTATTTTCCGAAAATCTGGTCCCGGAATATCGGTCGGGAGCAGCCCGCGCGGACGTAAACGTCCCGGCGATCCGCCAACTCCAGGATCTTGAGCGCGTTGCGCGTGGTGTCGGCCAGCGGCACGTTGCCCGCGACCGTATGGATCGCTGTCACGTCGAGTTCGGGCGAGGCGAGCGCCAGAAGAATAGCAACCGCATCATCGACGCCGGGATCGGTATCGATGATGACGGGAATGCGGCCGGTCATGCCGACCCGTACCGGGCGAGTCGCTCGTTCAACAGATCGAAGAATCCGCCTGCGTCGACCCGGGTGACAACCTCGGCGTTGGGCGTCTCTCCGGTCTTGCCCCACAGGTCGCCCACCGTATGGCCCATGCAAAGCTCGCTGGTGTGCTCGATCCATACCCGCGCCGGACGGCTTTCGAACAGGTCCGGCTTCAACAGCCAGCCGAACACCAGCGGATCGTGCAGCGGCCCGCCCGGCTCTCCGAAGCGATCGACGTCCTTGCGATCCCAAAATGTCAACAGGGCGGCGACCACGTCGGTCACCCGGTTCCCGACAGCGCGCAGGGCTTCGATCCTTTTCGGTGTCGCCAAGGCCTGATGGGTCACGTCCAGGGGAAGCATCGTGATCGGTATTCCGGATTCGAAGACGATGTGCGCCGCGTGCGGATCGACGAGGATATTGAACTCCGCGGCGGGGGATCGGTTTCCCAGCGCCGTGAACGCGCCGCCCATCATGACGATGCGCGCGATCCCGGCCCGAATCTCCGGCGACTGGGCCAGCGCCAGGGCGACGTTGGTCAAGGGACCCAGCGTGCAAAGCGTGATCGGCCGTTTGCTCTCTGCGGCGTCGCGCGTCTGCCGGATCAGGAAATCGACGGCGTGAACCGAAGCCGGTTCGGTTTTCGGGGCGGCCATTTCCGACTTTCCCAGACCTTTCGCGCCGCTGAACGCGCCGAAAACCGGGTCGCGCAGCAAGGGGCGGACGCATCCGGGATAGACGGGCAGGTCGGCGCGGCCGATGAGTTCAAGGACCTGGAGTGTGTTGCGGACCGTGTGTTCCAGGGCGACGTTGCCCGAAACGACGGTGATGCCCTGGACGTCGAATTCCGGGCTTGCCAGCGCCAGCATCAGCGCGACGGCGTCGTCGATGCCGGGATCGGTATCGATGATCACGGGAAGAGCGGTCACGGTTGGTCTCCTTCCATCGGTACGGCCAGGTCGCGCAGGATGGCGGCGACCTCGGTGCGCCCCTCGGGGCTCAACGGCGCTTGCGGCGGCAGCGGATCGCCGACCGCGAATCCCATCATTTCCAGGCCCCCCTTGATGCACGGAGCCAGCGCGTATTTGGCGAAGATGCGGTTGACCCGCCAAAGCCGGGCTTGAAGGGCGCGGGCTTCGTCCCACCGCCCCGCCGATGCGAGATCGTAAAGATCGACGCTGAGCCGGGGGATCAAACAGGCGGGACCGGCCATCCAGCCCAGACCCCCGATCATCATGACGCACAGCGGAATGTGGGCGGAGGCCGCGAAGATTCCGAGCGCCCCGCCGGTTTCGTCGAGAATGGTCAACAACCGCCCCGTATTGGACGAGGCATCCTTGATGTAGCGGATGTTCGGAACGCGGGCGAGGCGCTTGATTACCGGGATCGACAGGTCGGATCGTTGGAATTGGGGGTTGGTGTACAACACGACCGGCAGATCCACGGCGTCTGCAATGGCCGCGAAATAGGACTCGATGCCTGAGTCGGAGACCGGAAAATAGGCTTCAAGAACGGCGAGGATGCCGTCGACGCCGATCGATTGCCAGCGCGTGGCCTGTTCGACCGCCTCGGCGGTCGTGGTTGCCGCGACGCCCGCAACCACGGGAACCCGGCCGTTCGACGCATGCACCGAGATTTCGACGATCCGTTCGCGTTGGGCGCGGTTCAAATAGGCGAATTCACCGGTGCTACCCAGCGGCGTGATCCCGTGTACGCCGTTCGCGATCACATGGTCGATCACGCCGCGCAACGCCGGTTCGATCACGGCGCCGGACGAGTCGATCGGAGAAACCAGATAGGGGAAGACGCCGTGAAAGGATTCGGAGTTCACCGAAGGACCTCCATCCTGTTTTTGGGATGATCAGAGGGAGCGGCGGACACCCGGCCCGCCGCTTCCGCGTGTCGTGTCGAAGACGTTACTTCTTGGTCACCCCGTAGGCCAGCGTGTAGCCGTCGGATCGTCCCGTGTATTCGAGGCCGTCCTTCAGGCCCCAGGTATAGGCGAGGAAGAACACGGGAATGACACCCACGTCCTCCATGCCGATCCGCATGGCTTTGTGCAACAAGGTTTCGCGTTGCTTCGCGTCCACGGTCTTCAGCGCCGTCTGGTACGCTTCGTCGAAAGCGGGGCTCGAATAGCGGCCGCGATTTCCGGCGCCCTGGCCCTTCTCCTTGTCGTAGGTGGCGAGCAGAGGGCCGAGAACGCCCGAAGCCTCGCCCGTTTCGACTGCGGCGCCGCCCATGATGAAGCTGAATTCGCGGGCCGAGGCACGCGAGAAGTAGACAGATTTGGGGAGCGTCACGACATCGATCTTCAAGCCGATCCGGGCGAACATCTGGCCGATCGCCTGGGCGATCTTCTCGTCATTGGGATAGCGGTCGTTGGACGCGTGGGACGTCATGGTGAAGCCGTCCGGATAGCCGGCTTCGGCCAGCAGCTTCTTCGCGGCTTCGGGATCGTACTTCGGCGCCTTCAGTTCGGGGACGTAACCGAAGTACCCTTCAGGCACCAGTTGACCGGCGGGAACGCCCTCGCCGTCCATGATCCGAGCGACCAGCGCTTCGCGGTTGATCGCCATGGACAACGCTTGGCGCACTTTTTGGAAGCGGAGCGGGTTCTTGCCGTCCGGTCCCTTCGCGAACGGTGAAATTTCGCGATCGTGGTCCATGTGCAGATACATCACCCGGTTGGAACTGGCTGTTACGAGTTGAGCCTTGCCCGATTTCTTGATGGTCTCCAGATCCTGGCTTGGAACCTGTTCGATCACGTCGACGTCGCCCGCCATGACGGCGGCGACGCGGGATCGCGCATTGCTCAGGAACCGGAATTCGACCGAGTCCCAAACGGATGGCCCAGCCCAGTAGGCATCGTTGCGGGAAAGCTTGATGTACGCGTCGCGTTGCCATTCGTCGAATTTGAACGGGCCGGTGCCGATGATCTTGTCGCCTTTGTCCAGATCGGGGGTGGAAACCTTTTCCAACTCGCTGGGCAAAATCGCAATGCGGCTCAAATCGTTGAGCAGAAGCGGCGCCGGGCTGTCGGTGACGATATGCACGGTCAGGTGATCGACGACCCGGACCTCCTTGACCGCGGCGACATAGCGTTTGAACGAACTCGGGCTGTTCGTGGAGGCCAAGGGCACGCGGCGGATACTTGCGGCGACGTCTTCGGCATCGAACGCGGAACCGTCGTGGAAGGTCACGCCGTCGCGCAGCTTGAATTCCCAGGTCGTGTCGTCGAGGGTCCTCCACGATACCGCCAGCGCCGGCTTCAGTTGCTGGTGTTCGTCCTGATTGACCAGTCCGTCGAAAATGTTCCGGGCCATCGCGCTGTTGGAGCCGATGACATAGAACTGCGGATCCATGGACGTGACCGAGGACGACAGTCCGATCTTCAGGGTTTCCGCCGATGCGGCGGCCCCCGAGGCAAGGGCGGCGGCAATAACGAACAGATTGCGTATCAACATTGGCGGCTTCCTCCGTTCTCTTTTGCGGGAGACGTTTTAAAATCATAGAGCGCCACCAAGTGTCATGAGAATCATTATCGTGGAATTGAACGGTGATTCGGGGCCGATCCCCGGGAAGTGATTTCCGACGGACGATTTAGTGGAAATGGCCGATCACCCGGAGTTGTGCCGATGTGCCGACAGTGGTGGACGAGTCGCCCGAATGCGCGATTTTAATGGAACCTACGAACATGATCGTGCATGCGGCTCCCTTTCCTTTTCGTGCGTCTGCCGCTAAGTTCGCGCCAGACGATTTCAACGATTGCATCCTCGATGACCGTTTCCGTTGACGATCCGTTCAAACGATTCGCGACCACGCGCTTCTGGCGGGCTTTTCCGGCCCGAATGCGGCGACGCTGGTGGATGTTCCGTGCCTTCGATCTGGTCGCCCGCCACTGGCCGGTCCCCGCCAAGCGACGCGGGCTGTTGGTCATCCGCATGGACGGCATCGGCGACATGGTCCTGTTCCGCGGCAGTCTTGACCACTACGCCGACGCCTTCGGCGTTTCTCCGGGCGAGATCACGGTGCTCGGCTGCAAAAGCTGGGAATCGGTCGCCGAGCGGGCGTTCGCCGGGTTCCGGGTCGTCTGCATCGACGAACACGCGTTTGCCCGCAATCCGTGGTACCGGTTTCGCACGTCCCTGCGGATCCGCCGTCTGAATCCGGCCGTCACGATCTGCGACGCCTATTTCCGTCGCGCTCTGATGGCCGATAGCGCGGCCTGGATCGCCGCCGCGCCGCGAACCGTGATGTCGGTGCCCTACGTCAGCAACCGTACCCGGCAGGAATTCACCTACTATCTGAGCCAGGCGTCGGACATCATCGATACCGGTTCCTACCCGACCCACGAGATCGACCGTCATTTCGCTTTTTTATCGGCGGTGACGGGGCGGTTCATGGCACCGCGTCCGCCGGTTCTGCCGTGGCGCGACCAATCGCCGCCGGTGCCTGAAGGCGGCGCCTACGCGGTGCTCAACCCCGGCAGCAACGAACCCGGCCGTCGCTGGCCGATCGTGGCCTACGTCGATCTGGCGGCGCGGCTTCTGGATCGGGGGCTGCGGGTCGTGCTGGTCGGATCCCCTTCGCAAAGGCCATCCGACGCGGAGTTGGCACCGATCGCCGGGCGGGACGGCGTGATCGATCTTGTCGGCACCACGACGCTGCCGCAACTGCTGGATCTTCTGAAGCACGCCGCCCTGGTGGTCAGCAACGATTCCGGACCGGCGCACATGGCCATCGCCCTGGGCGCGCCGACGGTGGTGATCGTCGGGGGTGGGCATTTCGGGTGCTTTGTCCCCTACTCTCCGGCAGCGACGCCGTCGAACGTTCGTTTCGTCCATTACGACATGGACTGCTATCATTGCTTCTGGCGCTGTCCGAAGCGGGAATCCGAGCGCGATTCCTTCCCCTGTGTCGCCGCCGTATCCGTCGACGCGGCGTGGGTGGCGGTGGATGACGTCCTGGCCGGAACCCAAAACGAAACCGGGGAGCGGCCGGTTTCGGCCGAGGCGGCGCTATGACCGACGCGTTCTACGATTCCTACTGCCAGTTCAAGAACTATACGCCGCCGTCGCCGCCGTCCGTGAAAACGATCCGCCGGTTGGACCGCGAGATCTGGGAGCCAGCCGCCTGCGCGCCGACGATGTCGTTCCTGGAAATCGGCTGCGGAATGGGGGAATTCCTGCTGTATCTAGACGCCAAGGGTGTTTCCGATTTCTTCGGCATCGACCGTGATCCCGATTTGGCATCCGTGATACCGGAAACCGTGCGTGATCGTTTCGAGGTGGTGATTGCCGAATCCTTCCCGACGTCGAAGGCCGGACGGCGGACTTTCGACCGCATCGTCATGCTCGACGTTCTGGAACACTTTGCGCCCGACGACGGCTTGGCTCTGCTGCGTGACATGGCGGGCCGTCTCACGCCCGGCGGCCGGATCGTCGTTCGGGTACCGAACGCCGAAAGCCCCTGGGGCGCGCGCTATCAGTTCAGCGACCTGACCCACAAGACCGCGTTCACCGCCACCAGCCTGCGCCAGATCGCCCTGGCATCGGGGTTGACGCCGGAAAGCTGCCATGGCCAATGGCGCGGCCCCTGGATGCGGGTGCGTACGGACAAGGCGGTTTGCGCCCTTCTTTCGCGTCTGCTGTTGACGTCGCCGGAAATCTGGACCGCCAACGTTTACGCGGTCTTCCGAAAGGCGGATCAGTAGGGCGTGTAGGACTTTTCCTCGGTGAACGCGGCGCCGCACAGGGCGTTGATCCGGCGCTTGACGTCGGAACGGCGGTCGTTGGTCTTGTAGACCGCGCGGGCGAGTTCGACGAAGGTGGTGCCAAAATCCTTGCGCCGTTCGCAATCGCGGATGTCGTCCTCGATTTCCCACAGCGACTCGTTGATGGCCTTGAGTTCCGCGGTCAGGGTGTCCATGTCGGCGGAGCGCGGAATTTCCCGGTCGCGAGCGGCGACCAGGACCGCCATTTCGGCGCGCACGTTGACGAGTTTCGCTTCGTCCGACATCCGTTCGCTCTTGATTTCCAGGATCGTGATCTTGTCGATGAGTTCGCCATGGGCGACGTCGATGCGGATGGTGGGTGCAGCGGTCATGGTGCGACTTTCGTTTTTTGGCCGGGCTCGATCAGGAGGCGCGCGAAGGATTCCAGGATCGCGGTACGATCCAGGCGCGCGATACAGGGATACATACCGTTTTGAAGCGGCAGGGCGCAATCGCCGCGACATCCTTCGCATGGCATCGAATGGTGGACGAAACGAACGTTCGGCGGCGTCAGGTCCTTGGGGTACGGAACGATCTCGCCCACATAGGCGGCACTGGCCAGGCACAGGGTCGGTGTCCCGACGGCGATGGCGAGATGCGCCAGGGCCGTGTCGACGGACACCACCAGCCGCGCCATCCGTAACAGCGGAATGACGTCGTGAAAATTCGACGAATCGAACCGGACGCCCGGCCGTTCCAGCAACACCGCGTATTCGGGATTCCGTTCCAGATCCGAGGGTGCACCGGTGATCGCCGCCACGTGGCCGGGGGGGAGGGCCTCGACCATCCTCTGGAACAGGGAAACATCCGGCTGCTTGGCCTTGACCGCCGAAAACGGCTGGATCACGACCGTCGGCTGTCGCGCGTCGCTGGGAGGTGGCAGGCGGTCTTCGGGTAGGACCGGCATCGGCGCCGAGTCGTTGCGGCCGTTCAGCCAGTTTGCGAAGGCGACCCAGCGCTCGTAAACGGAACCGGTATCGGCGCCGCTGTCGAAGACGCGGGTATAACGGCGGCGATTTGCCGCCAGGGCGTCTTCGTATTTGGCCCAGGACCGTGCCTTCATGGCGATGGTTTCGGGCGCCTGACATGCCCGGATCATCGCCTCGTCCGCCCAGGGGTGGCGCAGATGGTCGGTCGTCACCACGAGCCGGAAATTCCGCCGGTACAGATCGCGCGACACCGAATAGCGATAGGCCGCGTCGGTTCGGAACCGGTGATAGTCGACACCGATCACCTCGATGCCGTCTGGGAACAGGAAGGTTGTCTTGACCGAAGCCTTGGGCGTCAGCACCGCGACGGCCTCGCCGGGATCCGCGAGAAGCGTATAGAGCCCGATCAGGTGTGAAAACAAGATGGTGTCGCCGAGGCCGCCGCTCCGCACCAGCAGCAGACCCTTGGGTGCCGGGCGGTGCGTCATGCGGCATCGGGTGCGGATCGACCGGTCCAGAATATCGAGAATTCGTGCGCGGCTTCCCAACACCGTCTCCTTCGATGGATCGGTGAATCATACGGTGACGACCCAACGAGTCAACCGGCCTGCGGCAGGATGACGTCGCCGAGTGTGTCGGGAAGGGGAATGTCTTGCGGCCCGGCGGCGAAATCCCTATCCATGAGCGACATTGCTGGCGGCGGATAATGGGAACGGCGGAATGAGAACGTGGCGGGAATCGTTGGCGGTCTACCTCGATCGTCGGGTCGTCACCGTTCTATTTCTCGGGTTCGCCAGCGGATTGCCAATTTTGCTGGTTTATTCGACGCTGTCGGCTTGGCTGACCGAGGCAGGGATATCGAAGACGGCGATAGGTCTGTTCAGCTGGGCGAGCACTGCCTACGGATTCAAGTTCCTGTGGTCGCCGCTGGTGGACAAGCTGCCGATACCCCTCCTGACGCGATTATTCGGCCAACGCCGGGGCTGGATGTTGCTGTCGCAAGGCGCGGTCATGGCAGCGATGATCGGCCTGGGAGGCACAAATCCCGCCGAGAATCTTTACATGACCGCCCTATGGGCAGTGATCCTGGCCTTCGCCTCGGCGACGCAGGATATTGCCATCGACGCCTATCGCGTCGAAATTCTCGACGAGGACCAATTGGGTGCCGGAGCCGGCAATATCGTGCTCGGATATCGCATCGGCATGGTCGCAGCGGGAGGCGGTGCCCTGATCGTCGCCGATGCCGCCGGATGGCTTTGGGCTTACGCCGCCATGGCGGTGTTGATGGGAATCGGTATCGTCACGGTCCTTCTTTCGCCCGAACCGAACCGGCCGAATACCGCGACCCCTATCGTACACCGTGGTGGCGGTACGGTCCGCGACGCGGCGCTGTGGCTTCAGGACGCTGTGGTCAGTCCTTTCGCCGACTTCATGAAACGTCCCAACTGGCTGTGGATTCTGCTGTTCATTGCCCTTTACAAGTATGGCGACGCGTTGCTCGGCGTCATGGCGAACCCGTTTTACATTGAAATTGGTTTCACCAAGACCGAGATCGGTGTGATCAGCAAGGGTTACGGCGTGATTATGACCATCGTCGGCGGCCTCGCCGGCGGCGTCATGGTCGCGCGATGGGGCATCGCTCGTGCGCTGCTGGTTTGCGGCGTCCTGCAGGCGGCCTCGAACCTCGTTTTCGTTTTACAGGCTTACGTCGGCGCGGATCTTGCCATGCTGACCGCGACCATCAGTATCGAGAACCTGACCGGCGGCATGGGTACGGCGGCCTTCGTGGCCTATCTGTCGAGTTTGTGCAACGTTGCCTACACGGCCACGCAGTACGCACTGGTATCGTCCTTCATGGCGTTCTCGCGGACTTTTTTCGCGTCGGTCGGCGGTCTGCTCGCCGACAACGTCGACTGGATCACCTATTTCCTGATATCGACGGGTGTTGCCATACCGGGCCTGCTGCTGCTCGTTTGGATGATCCGCGCCTATCCCGAAGGAGCGCGGCAAGAAGCAAAACGCGAGGAGGCGTCATGATCGACCGTATTTCCGTCGTCGAGGGCGATATCACCCGGATGGATGTCGACGCCATCGTCAATGCCGCCAACGAAAGCCTGCTCGGCGGCGGCGGTGTAGACGGCGCCATTCATCGCGCCGCCGGGCCAAAGCTGCTGGAGGAATGCCGCACGCTGGCTGGCTGCCCGACCGGCGAGGCCCGGATCTCTCGGGGCTATGATCTGCGGGCCCGGCATGTCATCCATACGGTCGGTCCGGTCTGGCACGGCGGCAATCGTCAAGAAGACGCCCTGCTGGCCGCCTGTTACCGGCGTTCCCTCGGACTGGCGGTACAGCATAATCTGAAAAGCCTGGCCTTCCCGGCGATCAGCACCGGGATCTACCGGTTTCCCGTCATCCGGGCGGCAAGGATCGCGGTGGCCACGACGGTCGAATTCCTGGCCGAGGACCATACCCTGGACATCGTCATCTTCTGCTGTTTCAGTGCCGAATCGGCGCAGGCGCACGAACGGGCGATCGCCGAAATGGCGCAACCCACGTAACGAAAACGGGGCCCGATGGGCCCCGCCTCCGAAAACTACTCTGAAATCACCGGTCAGCTGTGCAGCCGGATGGCTTCGTGCGCCGACAGGACGGCGGTGTTGACGATGTCCGAAACCGTGGCGCCGGGGTTCAGGATCTGAGCCGGACGCGACAGCCCCATCAGCAGGGGGCCGATCACGGTCCCGCCGCCGAGGTTCTGCATCAGCTTGGTCGCCACGTGGGCGCTGTGCAGGCCGGGCATGATCAGCACGTTGGCCGGCATCGACAGGCGCGAGAACGGATACAGACGCTTCAGTTCCTGATTGAGCGCCACGTCCACGCCCATTTCGCCGTCGTAGGCGAAATCGACCTTGCGCTTGTCCAGCACGTCGACCGCTTCGCGAACCAGACGCGAACGCGGCAGATCGGGGTTACCGAAGTTGGAGAACGAGATCAATGCCACCCGGGGTTCATGGCCGAACTGCCGCGCGATCTGGGCGGTGTGGATGGCGAAGTCGGCCAGTTCCTCGGGCTGCGGCAGTTCGTGAACCGCCGTGTCCGACAGGAAGATGGTGCGTCCGTTGGCGATCAGGATCGACAAACCGAAGATCCGTTCGTTCGGCCGGGGCTCGATCACGCGGGTGACTTCGTCGAGAGCCTCGTAGTAGTTCCGGGTCAACCCGGTGACCAGGGCGTCGGCGTCGCGCAGGGCGACCATGCAGGCGCCGAACACGTTGCGATCCTGGTTCACCATCCGGATGCAGTCGCGCTGCAGATAGCCGCGCCGCTGCAGTTTCTTGTACAGCCAGTCGGCATAGTACTTGGCGTTCTTGCTGAGCCGCGCGTTGTGGATTTCCAGCTTTTCGTCGGTCGACAGGCCGATGCGGCGCATGGTTTCGAGAACCCGCTCCTCGCGGCCGATCAGGATCGGCTGGCCATAGCCGGCGTTGCGGAAAGCCAACGCGGCACGGATGCTCTTTTCCTCTTCGCCTTCCGCGAAGACGACCCGCTTCGGATTGGCGCGGACGGTTTCGAAGATGGCCTGGAGGCTGCTCGACGTCGGATCGAGTCGGGCACTGAGCTGGTCCATGTAGGTGTTGAAGTTTTCAATCGGCTTGCGCGCGACGCCGGTTTCCATGGCGGCCTTGGCGACCGCGGACGGTACCGCCCGGATCAAGCGCGGGTCGAACGGTGCCGGGATGATGTATTCCGGACCGAACTGCAGCCGGCGGCCGGAATAGGCGGCGGCGACTTCGTCGGGAACGTCCTCGCGGGCCAAGCTGGCCAGGGCATGAACGGCCGCGATCTTCATTTCGTCGTTGATCGTCGAGGCCTGGACATCCAGGGCGCCGCGGAAGATGTAGGGGAAACCGAGAACGTTATTGACCTGATTCGGATAGTCCGAACGGCCGGTTGCCACGATCGCGTCGTCGCGGACCGTTGCCACTTCTTCCGGCGTAATCTCGGGATCCGGGTTGGCCATGGCGAGGATCAGCGGCCGCTTGGCCATGGTCGCCACCATTTCCGGGGTGAAGGCGCCCTTCGCCGACAGGCCCATGGCGACGTCAGCGCCGACGAAGGCTTCGGCCAGCGTGCGGGCCTTGGTCTTCACTGCATGGGCGGACTTCCACTGGTTCATGCCTTCGGTGCGGCCTTCGTAGATGACACCCTTGGTGTCGCACATGGTCACGTTGGCGTTGGCGAGACCCAGCTTCTTCAGCAGTTCGACGCAGGCGATGGCCGACGCGCCGGCACCGTTGACGACCACCTTGGTCTTCTTGATGTCGCGGCCCGTCAGGTAAAGCCCGTTGATGATGCCGGCGGCGGCGATGATCGCCGTTCCGTGCTGATCGTCGTGGAACACCGGAATGTTCATCAATTCGCGGAGCCGCTGCTCGATGATGAAGCACTCGGGCGCCTTGATGTCTTCCAGGTTGATACCGCCGAAGCTCGGCGCCAGATAGCGGATGCAATTGACGAACTCGTCGACGTCCGTGGTGTCGACGCAGAGGTCGATGCCGTCCACGTCGGCGAAACGCTTGAACAGGACGCCCTTGCCCTCCATCACCGGCTTGGCACCGAGAGCCCCGAGATTGCCCAGGCCCAGGACGGCGGTGCCGTTCGATACGACGGCGACCATATTGCCCTTCGCGGTGTAGTCGTAGACCTTGCCGGGATCCTTGGCGATTTCGAGGCAGGGCGCCGCCACGCCGGGCGAATAGGCGAGAGACAGGTCCCGCTGGGTCGTCAGAGGTTTGGTCGCCCGGATCTCGATTTTGCCGGGTCGGCCGGAAGCATGCATCAGCAAAGCTTCGCGGTTGATGGCTTCGCTGGAATGTTCGTCCATTTGAATCATACCCCCTTCATGGGTCTACGTTGTCGGAACGTTTCCTTGATGATTCCGCGGTTTTATTTGGATTAATAACCCTGCGGATTGTAAGCGCTTTCACGTGAAAAGAGAACCTTCATCCGGCATCCCGGACTGAAAGGACCTCGGGAAATACCGGCTCGGGTTCGGATGGATAGCCACAGGTGTGAATTCCGTCGGAGGTGCCGGAAAAGAACAAACGCCGCCCGATCCACAAGACGGAGCGGCGCTTGTCACCAAGACTAACTTATATGCTATGGTGCGCTCCCGCCAACCCCAAATCTTGGTTCCACCAGGGCTTTGAAAAACGACGACGCGGATCCGGCGACGATGACATCCGACGACAAAGCGGCGCTCAATTCCCCGGACGGGGCCGTCACGCCGATGATGGTGCAGTACCTGGC
Source organism: Rhodospirillales bacterium (assembly GCA_963675465.2). Classification (GTDB taxonomy): domain Bacteria; phylum Pseudomonadota; class Alphaproteobacteria; order Rhodospirillales; family Shumkoniaceae; genus JAHDSF01. The sequence goes on along the minus strand of CAXXVY010000012.1, from coordinate 64,510 downwards.
GATCAAGAAGCAGCATCCCGATGCCCTTCTCTTTTACCGCATGGGCGATTTCTACGAGATGTTCTTCGACGATGCGGTCAAGGCTTCGGGTGCGCTCGACATCGCCCTGACCAAACGCGGCAAGCACCTGGGCGACGACATCCCGATGTGCGGGGTTCCGGTGCACTCCCACGAAGCCTACCTCGCGCGGCTGATCCGCAAGGGTTTCAAGGTTGCAGTCTGCGAACAGCTCGAAGACCCGGCCGAAGCCCGCAAACGGGGCAACAAGGCCGTGGTGAAACGCGATACCGTGCGCGTGATCACCGCCGGCACCCTGACCGAGGATACCCTACTCGACGCGCGCCGAGCCAATCACCTGGCGGTGCTGGCGGAGGCCGAACGTTCACTCGGTCTGGCGTGGCTGGACATGTCGACCGGCGTATTCACGACCCAGCCCGTGGAAACGACGAATCTGGCGGCTGTCCTGGCGCGAATCGAACCCGGCGAATTACTGGTGCCCGATCGGCTGATCCAGCGGCCGGACCTGTTCGAGACGTTCGGCGAATGGCGGGAATGCCTCACGCCTCAGCCGTCCAGCCGGTTCGACAGCGAAAACGGCCGCAAGCGGCTCGAAAGTCTGTTCGGCGTCGGGGCCCTGGATGCCTTCGGTGCGTTTACCCGCGCGGAATTGTCCGCCGCAGGCGCGCTCGTCGACTACGTGGAACTGACCCAGCGCGGGCGGCTGCCGAGAATCGCGCGGCCGGCCCGTCCGGCCGGCGGCGGCGTGCTGGAAATCGACGCCGCCACCCGCCGCAATCTCGAACTGACGGAAACCCTGGCGGGAGAGCGGCGCGGAAGTCTGCTCCAGATCATCGACAGGACGATCACCGGGGCGGGCGCGCGGCTTCTGCGGGCGCGCATGGCGGCACCGCTGACCGATGTCGCGGCCATCGATAACCGGCTCGACATGGTCAGTTATTTCGTCGGCGCCGATCGCCTGCGCGATGCCGTGCGCAATGCCTTGCGCGGCTGTCCCGATATCGAGCGGGCCCTGTCGCGTCTGAGCCTCGGGCGCGGCGGTCCCCGCGATCTGGCGGCGGTGCGCGACGGTCTCCGAACCGCGGAAACCCTGCGCGGCATTCTGGTCGATGCCGCCGGCGAGGGACGGCCCGGCGGCATTGGACACGCCCTTGACCGGTTGGGCGATCACGCGTCGGAGATCGCCGAATACGACTGCGCCCTAGCGGCCGATTTGCCCCCCAACGTGCGCGATGGCGGGTTTATCGCCGGGGGATATGATTCCAGGCTGGATGAACTCCGGGTCCTGCGGGACGAAAGCCGGCGCCTTATCGCCGGACTTCAGGACCGCTATGTCCGCGAAACGGGTATTGCGACCCTGAAGATCCGCCACAACAACATGCTCGGCTACTATGTCGAGGTCCCGGCCAAACAGACGGAACGAATGGCCAAGGATGCCGAGTCGCCCTTCATCCAGCGGCAATCCATGTCCAACGCGACCCGGTACACGACGGTCGAACTCGGCGATTTCGAAGGCCGTATCGCGCGGGCCGCCGATCAGGCCCTGGCCCTGGAATCGAGCCTGTTCGACCGGTTGTGCGCCGAAACCCTGGCCGCGGCCGAAGCCATCGCGGATGCGGCGGCGGCGGCGGCGGCGCTGGATGTCGCCGCGGCGCTCGCTCAGGTCGCGGTCGAACGGCGCTACGTCCGCCCGGTGCTGGAATCGGGAACCGCCTTCGATATCCGGGGCGGCCGCCATCCGGTGGTCGAAGCGGTGATCGCCGACGCCGACAACGGTGGCTTCGTCGCCAATGACTGCGATCTCGGCGACGAAAACCGGCTTTGGCTTCTGACCGGCCCCAACATGGCGGGCAAAAGCACTTTTCTGCGCCAGAACGCGCTTATTGCGATCCTGGCCCAGATGGGCGGATACGTGCCTGCCGACTCGGCGCGGATCGGCGTCGTCGATCGTCTGTTTTCCCGGGTCGGCGCGGCCGACGATCTGGCGCGCGGCCGGTCGACGTTCATGGTGGAAATGGTGGAAACCGCGACCATCCTCAATCAGGCGGGCCCCCGGGCGCTGGTGATTTTGGACGAGATCGGTCGCGGCACCGCGACGTTCGACGGCCTGTCCATTGCCTGGGCCGTGGTCGAGCATCTGCACGAAATCAATAAATGCCGCGCTCTGTTCGCCACTCATTACCACGAACTGACGGCGCTGGCCGCCAAGTTGCCGGCGCTGGCCTGCCACACCATGCGGGTCAAGGAGTGGAAGAGCGACGTCGTCTTCCTGCACGAAGTCGCGCCGGGGGCGGCGGATCGGTCCTACGGAATCCACGTCGGGCGTCTGGCCGGTCTGCCGGATGCGGTGGTGAAACGGGCAGAACAGGTCCTGGAAAATCTCGAAAAGGGCGAACAGTCCTCGGTCGTGACCCGGCTCGCCGACGATTTGCCGCTGTTTGCCGCGGCGGTCAAGACGACCGAAACCCCGGCCGCGCGCGGACCGGCGCCGGTCGAAGATGCGCTGAAGGCCCTGCATCCGGACGACATGTCCCCCCGCGAGGCCCTGGACGCGCTATACCGGTTGCGTGGGATGATATCGGAATAGAATGCCCGCCGGTCTTCAAACCGCGAAAACACCCGGATTCACCTGTGCTTCGCCGATGAACCGTCGCAACAGAAGCAAGCCGGCTTCGTGGCATTCGGGACCGCCGTGGCTGCCGCAGGCATCGGCGAGGACGATGGGCCGAATGCCGGCCTCGAACAGATCGACCGCCGTTTTCAGGACGCAGCCGTCGGTGGCGATCCCGCACAACGCGACTTCGGTCGCGCCGATTCGGCGCAGTTCGGACCGCACGGCGGGCGTCAACGCCGTGTAGGTGTGCTTGTCGACCACCAGGGCGTCGGGGCGGGGCAGAAAGGCGAGTTCGGTTTCTTTGGTGCCGGGCGCCATGCGGTGCCATCCGAACAGGCGGCGGTGCATGGAACCTTCGGGATTTGCGAACCGGGCGACGATGACATGGGGGTGGGCGTGTTGCAGCGCCGACACCACATCCGGGATTTTCGATGTCCAACGGTTGATAAATCCCCGTTGAACGTCGATGATCATAAGGCAGTGCGTCGTCATGTCCGTGCCATCCGAAGGAGGAGCCGGGCGTCACGGCGCCTATATAACATAAGAACCGGTGTAGATGTAGACCCGATGGACCGTATTCGACATCCGCGCGAGATCATCAACCGCAAGGTCCTGACCCACGAGCTGAATCAGTTGGCGGGCTGGTCCGGCTATTCCCCGAAGACCCAGGGTCAGGTCCTCGACATCTTCAAGAAAGCCCTGGCGCACGGGCAGGAGGAAATTCGCCATCGGTTTGAGGACGCCGCCGTCTCGGGCTCCGAAATCGTGGCCGCCAACTGCTATATGATCGATCAACTGGTTCGGGCGATCTACGATTTCGCCGCCACCTACGCCTATCCGGTTTCAAATCCGACGGCCGGCGAACAGTTGACCATCGCCGCGACCGGCGGATACGGCCGATATGAAATGGCGCCGCATTCCGATGTCGATCTCCTGTTCATCCAACCGTACAAACAGACCCCGCGCGGCGAACAGATCGTCGAATTCATGCTGTATCTGTTGTGGGACCTGAAGCTCAAGGTCGGCCACGCGACCCGGTCGATCGACGACTGCGTCCGCCTGGCCAAGGAAGACCTGACGATTCGGTCCAGCATGCTCGACGCCCGGTGGCTGTGGGGCGACGAGGAACTCTTCAAGAATTTCCAACGGCGTTTCCGTTCCGACGTGGTGGCGGACAGCGGTGCCTACTTTGTCGAGGCCAAGCTGGCCGAGCGCGACGCCCGGCACGAGCGCATGGGCGACGCCCGCTATGTTCTGGAGCCCAACGTGAAGGAGGGCAAGGGCGGCCTGCGCGACCTTCAGACCCTCTACTGGCTGGCCAAGTATCTGTACGGGGTCGACGATCTGAGGGACTTGGTCGACCGCGGTATCCTGACCAACGCCGATGCCCTTCGCTTCGCCAAGGCCCGGAATTTCCTGTGGACCGTGCGGTGCCATCTTCATTATGTGTCGGGCCGGCCCGAGGAACGCCTGAACTTCAACGTCCAGAGCGTCATCGCCAAACGCATGAACTACACCGACCATGCCGGGGCGACCGGGGTCGAACGGTTCATGAAGCACTATTTCCTGATCGCCAAGGATGTCGGGGATCTGACCCGGATTTTCTGCGCGGTGCTGGAAGAGCAGCACAAGAAGCGCCGATTCCGGTTGCCTTCGCTGTCGTTCCGCCGGCGCGGCATTCCCGGGTTCAAGGCCGACGGCGGACGAATCGCGGTGGAAAAGGAAGACACCTTCACCCGCGATCCCGTCACCCTGATCCGGTTGTTCCGCGAATCGCAGCGCCACGGCCTGGACATCCACCCGGACACCTTGCGGCTGATCCGGCGAGGGCTCAAGCTGATCGATCGCAAACTGCGGGCCGATCCGGAAGCCAACCGGCTGTTCCTGGAAATCCTGACCGCGTCCAAGGATACCGAAACCACCCTTCGCCGCATGAACGACGCGGGGATTTTCGGCGCGTTCATTCCGGATTTCGGCCGGGTCGTCGCCCAGATGCAATACGACATGTACCATGTCTATACGGTGGACGAGCATACCATCCGGGCAATCGGGTTCTTGGAACGGATCGAACGCGGCGAACTGACGACGGACCACCCGGCTGCGACGGAAAGCATCGGCGAGCTTGAATCCCGCACCGTTCTTTACCTTGCGGTCATGTTGCACGACATCGCCAAGGGGCGCGGCGGCGACCATTCGGTGATCGGCGCGCGGGTTGCCCGCAAACTCTGCAAGCGCCTCGGTATCAGCGATTGGGAGATCGATACCGTTTCGTGGCTGGTGCTGCATCACCTGGATATGAGCCATACGGCGTTCCGCCGCGATCTGGACGAACCAAAGACGATCCAAGATTTCGTCGACTTGGTGCAGTCGCCGGAACGGCTGCGGCTGCTGTTGATCCTGACCGTGGTCGACATCCGGGCGGTGGCGCCGGGGGTCTGGAACAACTGGAAAGCCACTCTGTTGCGCGAACTCTACTACCGGGCCTACGAACTGATGGTTGGCGGCGCCCACGACGATCGCCGGCCGTTGCGGGTCGAATCGGCCAAAAGGGCGCTCCGCGAGCGTCTGGTCGGCTGGCCGGAGGCGGAGATCGATGCCCATCTGGCGCGAGGCTACCCGGACTACTGGCTCAGCTTCGATCTCGAAACCCAGGTCCGGCACGCCGAACTGGTCCGTAAGGCCGAGACGAATCATCTCAAGCTGCACATCGAAACCCGGGTCGACGCCGAAAACGACATTACCGAGATCGTCGTTTACACCGGCGACCATCCGGGACTGTTTTCCCAGATCGCCGGCGCCATGGCACTGGCCGGCGCATCGATCGTCAATGCCCGGATCATCACCCTGTCCACCGGCATGGCCCTGGATACCTTCTGGATCCAGGATCCCCGGGGCGGCGCTTTCGACAGTCCCGACCGGCTGAAACGGATGTGGGGACGAATCGAGGATGCGTTGTCCGGCAAACTGCGGCCGCGCCAGGCGCTCGAAGCGGCGCGGTCCCATGCCACGGCCCAGCGGACGCAGATGTTCACCGTGCCGCCCAACGTCATGGTCGACAACAAGATCAGCGACCACCATACCGTCATCGAGGTCAACGCCCGAGATCGGCTGGGATTCCTGTTCGAAGTCACCTCAGCCTTGACCGATCTCAATCTTCAGATCACCCGGGCCTACATCACGACCTATGGAGAACGGGTGGTGGACGTCTTCTATGTGAAGGACATTTTCGGCCTCAAGGTCCAGAGTGACGAAAAACTCAAGGAAATCCGCTCCCGGCTGCGAAAGGTGATCGCCCCGGACCTGGATGACGTGGAAGCGGCCGCGGAATAGGCGGGATCCGTATTCCGCCGATCCGCCTTTTCCTCGCCATGAAAAAGCGCTAGACAGCGCGCCATGAACCTCTTGCGCGCCACCACAACCGTCGGCGGACTCACCATGGTGAGCCGCGTTTTCGGTTTCGTCCGCGACATCCTGATCGCCGCGGTGCTCGGTGCGGGTACGGCGTCCGACTGTTTCTTCGTCGCCTTGCGGTTTCCCAATCTGTTCCGGCGCATTTTCGGCGAAGGCGCGATCGCCGCCGCCTTCGTCCCCATCTATTCGGCGGCGCTGGAAACCAGCGGTAAGCGGAATGCGCTGGATTTCGCCGATCAGGCCTACACGATGCTCGCGCTCGTGCTCGCGTTCTTCGTCGCTCTTATGGAAATCGCCATGCCGTGGGCGATGTACGTACTGGCGCCCGGGTTCGAGGCTGTGCCGGGCAAGATGGAACTGGCAGGCGAACTGTCGCGGATCGCCTTTCCCTATCTGCTGCTCATATCGCTGGTCGCGCTGCAGTCGGGGGTGTTGAACGCGCACGGGCGGTTTGCCGCCGCGGCTTTCGCGCCCGTATTGTTCAATCTGGTTCTGATCGCATCGGTCCTGGCCGCGGTACCCAATGCCGTGTCGGCGCCCCATGCCTTGAGTTGGGGGGTCTTCGCGTCCGGTCTGATTCAGCTGGTGTGGCTGGGACACCGCTGCCGGCGGGACGGAATGCCGGTGCGGTTCGTACGTCCGAGGCTGAGCCCGGAGATCCGTGATTTGGCGCGGCGGATCCTGCCGGTCATCTTCGGTGCCAGCCTGTACCAGATCAATCTCGTCATCGGCACGATCCTGGCGTCCCTGGTTTCCGACGGTGCGGTATCGTACCTGTATTACGCCGACCGCGTCGTCCAACTGCCCCTGGGTGTCATCGGGGTCGCGGTGGGGACCGCCCTGCTGCCGTTGCTGTCGCGCCAGTGCGCCGCGGGTGACGATGGCGGCGCGATCCACAGCCAGAACCGGGGGCTGGAAACCGCCCTGTTCCTGACCCTGCCGGCCACCGTCGCCCTGCTGATCATCGGCGGGCCGATCACCCAGGTTCTGTTCGAACACGGACGTTTCACCATGGCCGACACCGTGGCTACCGCGGCGGCAATGGCGGCTTTCGGTACGGGTCTGCCCGCCTACGTGCTGATCAAGGTTTTCTCTCCCGGTTACTTTGCGCGCGGCGATACCCGGATGCCGGTCCGGATCGCGGCGTTGGCCATGGTCGTTAACGTGGTCCTCAATGTCGTGCTGATGCGGATCATCGGCCACGTCGGGATCGCCCTCGGCGCCGCCGCGTCGTCCTGGCTGAACGCGGTTCTGCTGGGATGGTTCCTGCATCGGCGCGGCCATTTGCGGTTCGATGCCGGGATTCGGCACCGGCTTCCGCGAATCGTTTTTTCGTGTCTCGTCATGGGTGCGGCGCTATGGGCGGGCATGGCCCTGCTGGAGTCCTCCTTCGCGGGCGGCACGATGGAACGTTCGGCAGCGTTGGCTTTGCTGGTGGCTTGCGGTCTCGGCGCTTACGGCCTGACGGCTTGGTTTTCCGGCGCGATGGGCCGGGAAGATCTGCGGAAATTGATGCGCCGTTCCGCGGCTTGAGGAATAAGCCGATGCGGTTCCCTTGACCCCCGGGGCGGTGGCGGATAAAACCACGCGGCGCGAATTCGATGTCCCATCTTCGGCCAGTCCGGCCGGGACCAGATGAAACAGAAGGCCAGATCATGAACCGCATCTTCTCGGGCGTACAGCCCACGGGAAACCTGCACCTTGGCAACTATCTGGGCGCGATCCGAAACTGGGTGCGGCTTCAGGAGGATTACGAGTGCATATTTTGCGTTGTGGACATGCATGCCATCACCCTTTGGCAGGAGCCGTCGCAGCTGCGCGCCAGCGTGCGCGAAGTGGCTGCGGGTTTGATTGCGGCGGGGATCGATCCGAAGAATCATATCCTGTTCAATCAAAGCACGGTCCCGGGGCACGCGGAACTGGCCTGGATCTTCAATTGCGTCGCCCGGATGGGGTGGCTCAACCGCATGACCCAGTTCAAGGACAAGGCCGGGAAGAACCGTGAAAACGCGTCGGTCGGGTTGTTCGCCTATCCCAACCTGATGGCTGCGGACATCCTGTTGTACAAGGCGACTCACGTTCCGGTGGGCGAAGATCAGAAACAGCATCTGGAATTGACCCGCGACATCGCCCAGAAGTTCAACGTGGATTTCAAGACCGATTTCTTCCCGGTGGTCGAACCCCTGATCTTCGGGACGGCGGCGCGGGTGATGTCGCTACGCGACGGCACCAAGAAGATGAGCAAATCCGATACGTCGGACTACTCGCGCATCAACATGACCGACGACGCGGACGAGATCGCCAAGAAGATCCGCAAGGCGAAGACCGACCCCCTGCCCCTGCCCGCCTCGCTGAAGGAGTTGGAAGAAAGGCCGGAAGCGGCCAACCTGATGGGCATCTATGCCGCGCTCGCGGATATGGAACTTTCCGATGTCTGCGTGCAGTTCGGCGGCGGGGCGTTTTCGGGATTCAAGCAGGCTCTCGCCGATTTGGCCGTCGCCAAGCTGAGTCCGATCCAGGACGAGATGCGCCGCCTGATGGCCGATCTCGGTTATGTCGATGAGATTCTGAAGGACGGTGCGCAAAGGGCGAACGCCATCGCCGCGCCGATTCTCGCGGAAATCAAGGAAATCGTCGGTTACCACCGTCCGTGATACCGTTTGCGCGATTGCCATTCTTGATCGCGCTTCTTCGTCGACCTATGTAATGTGCCCGCGGCGCGCGCGCACGACAAACGCTGTACGAGCGGTCATCTGACGTGAAAAGGGTTATTCGACATGTTCATCCAAACCGAAGCCACGCCCAATCCCGCCACCCTGAAATTCCTTCCGGGGACCCAGGTTCTGGGGAGCGGCACCGCCAATTTCACCGACGCCGCATCGGCGACGGGCTCTCCCCTGGCTGCCAGCCTTTTCGGCGTGGAAGGGGTCAGCGGAGTTTTCCTTGGGGGTGATTTCGTCACGGTGACCAAACGCGACGACAAGTCGTGGGAAACCCTGAAGCCCCAGGTCCTGGGCATGATCATGCTTCATTTCCAGTCCGGCAAGCCGGTCATGAACGAAGTGGAAGCCCCAACCGAATCGGACGGCGAGGAAAGCGAGATCACGACCCGAATCCGGGAACTGCTCGATACCCGAGTGCGTCCGGCGGTCGCGCAGGACGGCGGGGATATCATCTTCCACGGGTTCGAAGACGGCATCGTCTACCTGCGCATGCAAGGTTCCTGCGCGGGATGCCCGAGTTCGACGGCGACTCTCAAGCACGGTGTCGAAAACATGCTGAAGTACTATATTCCGGAAGTTGTGGAGGTTCGCGCGGTTTAACGAATGACACGAACCGTGGAGATAATTGTCGAGTTTTGATGAAAATTTGATAAAATTCTAACGATTGGCCGGACGGAATACTGCCGAAAAGGCGAACGCGCCGGCTTCAACCGAGGTGTTGTGAAGGGAGAAGGGGGTCGCCCACGCGACCGTGTCGGGACCGGACGAAAGTCGGGTATCGGTTCGTGGGCGGGTGCCGACCAATGTATGAAATTTGAACGTAGCGCACTGGCAGTTGCCGTGTTTATGGCTGCGGGCGTGGTCATCGCCGCGACGCGATACCCCGCGGACGACTCGACCGGGATCCCCAGAGCGGTTCTGGATGTGCCCGAGTCGTTGGTGCGGGTTTCAGCCATTGTGGAACACCGACCGATCGAGGGCGCGGAGTCGCTGCTCGATCCCGAGTCGGTATCGTCCGCCGACGCCCTGTCGAATGCCTTCGATCAACTTGGCTACGACTTCGATAAAATCATCCGTCGTTCAGGGCGCGTTCCCCGGATACTGCTGGCCAGCCTGCCGCCCGATCTCGGCGATGTGCGCGAGGTCAAGGTCCGGAAGACGATCTTTCTACGCACCGTCCTGCCGCTGGTTCTTCAGGTGAACGAGGAACTTCTTGCCGAACGGCGTCGGATTTGGCGCGTCCGCTTCGACCGGACCATGAGCGGCCGCGTCAAGCCGGAAGACGACCTGTGGCTCGCGGTCATGGCGGACAAATACAAGACCCGTCGGGGCGATCTCGACGCCCTGCTGCGCCGGATCGACATCATTCCACCGTCGCTGGCCCTGGCCCAGGCGGCGGAGGAAAGCGGCTGGGGTACGTCCCGCTTCACGCGCGAAGGCAATGCGATCTTTGGGCAGTGGACGTTTTCGAAGGAAAGCGGAATCGTTCCGATCGGCCGTGACGAAGGCAAGGATCACCGGGTTCGCGCATTCGACAGCCTACTGGATTCGGTGCGCGCCTACGCGCGGAACCTGAATTCGCACAAAGCCTACGGCGAATTCCGCCAACAGCGGGCGGCGATGAGAACCACGGGCCAGCCGATCGACGGTTACCGATTGGCGGGTGCGCTGACCCGGTATTCGGAAAGGGGCAACGAATACATCCAATCGATTCGCGCCCACATCCGGGTCAACAACCTGATTTTCCTTGATGACGCCCGTCTGCACGAGACCGTCGCCTTCCGGCGCCTGATCTGACGGCATGCCGGTCTTTCGCGTTGGTGTTTCTAGCTTGAAGAGCGCCGCATCCCAACGGATGCGGCGCTCTTTGACATATTGATTCCGCGAATTCCTGTTTTAGGCAGGATCGCGGTAATTCGAACACGCACTATCGATTGTCAGGCGGGCCCATCGATGATCGCATTCTCTCGGGCGAGACGGTCGCGGACCAGATCGGGCGAGATGTCGGTCATCGCCCAGGCGTCGTTCCGCTCCAGGGCAATGGCGGCGGCGACGCCGATGGCATGCCCCATGGCCATGCAGCTTCCCATTACCCGCGCCGATCCCTGGGCTTCGCGTGTCGCCGAGAGGCACCGTCCGGCGACCAGTACATTGGACAGCCCCACCGGAATCAGGGCGCCGAAGGGGATGTCGTAGGATCCACCGTTCGCCACCGGGATGCGGATCTGGCCGGTACCCGACTGGTGGATGTCCACATGGTGGCAGCCCTTCGCGACGCCGTCGGCGCGCTTGCGGCCTTCGAGCACATCTTCCGTCTCTAGCACCACTTCGCCGAGAACGCGCCGTGTTTCGCGAATGCCGATCCGGGTGCTGCTGCCTGAAATCACGCCGTTCTCGAACCCGGGAACGCGGCGGCGCAGGAAGTCGGCGCATTTCCAGACCTGAGCGAACAGTTCCGACAGCGCCGCGCTGACCTGTTCGGTCTTCACCCCGTCAACGGCGCCGACCCGGGTTGAATTGACGCAAACCTCGCGTCGTGCGGTCGAGGTCGGTTGGATCATAATTAGAGCGGTGGGATACATCTCGCGCTTCGCGATGGCTTGGCTCAGGAACGGGCCATCGCCACGCAGGAAGACGCAGGGTTGTCCCTGACGGCGGATTTCCTCGACGATCTCGCGGTCGGTACGTCCGCCGCGGATGGCGTCGCTTTCGCCGAGCGCCAGGTTTTCCGGTTTCGCGCAGGCGAAATCGAGCAACGGCGCCGTCTCGACGTTGGCCATGCGGAACATCAATGAAACCGGCTGTAGGTTAGCCGCATCCTCGGCTTTATGAAAATGGCCGCCCGCCAGGGCGCAGATGTCGCCGTCGCCGGAGCAGTCGAGCATTACCTGGGCTTTGATCAGCGACCATCCAGACTTGTTGCGCAGAACCAGTCCCTCAACCCGGTCGTCGTTCGCCACCACATCGTCGACGAAGCTGTGCAGCAACAATTCGACCCCGGCTTCGTCAAGTAGGCGCGAAACGGCAATTTTCATGATCTCGGGATCGCAGCAATGATACTGGATCAACCGCCAGTCGCTGTATGCGCCGACATAGCCGCCCATTTCTTCGCAGATCGCCAGTAGGTCCGCGAGCACCCCGCCGACGATGCGTTCGCCGTGCGCGTTAATGGCGCCGTCGATGGTCATACCGCTCAGCAGCTCGCCGCCCGGCATGGGCCCGGCATCGATGAGCACCGTCCGGGCGCCTGAACGGGCTGCTGCGACGGCGGCGGCGATACCCGAGGCTCCGGCGCCGACAACGGCGACGTCGTATTGCATTCCCTTCATAATTCCTCCGAATGATTCGCTTACGGCGCGTAGCCGTAAAGCTTGGGGATGGTCAGGACGATCGCCGGCATGTACGCCACGATAAGCAGAGCGACGATCAGGGCGACGAGGTAGGGGAAGACCTTCGCCGCAACCCGATTGAACGAGATCTGTGCGATGTCGGATACGATGTAGAGAGACATACCTACCGGCGGCGTGATGATTCCGATCATCAGCGCCAAAACCATCACAACGCCAAGATGCACCAAGTCGAGCCCCAGGGCCGGAGCCAGCGGTACCAAGATCGGCGTGACGATGACCAGGTTCGCCGAGGCGCTTTCAAACATGCCCAGCAACAGCAATCCCGCGAGCACGATCAGCAGCAGGACTTTGGGGTCGGCGGTAATCGAGAACAGGGCGTCGGCCAGCAGTTCGGGCACCTGTTCGATGGTGATGCCCCAGGCGAACAGTTTGGCCGTCGCCAGAATGAACATCACTACGGCAGTGGATCGCACCGCACGTTTCATGGCCTTGAACAAGACGGCGATATTCATTTCGCCGAGAATGAGGGCCAGCAGCAAGGCATAGGCCACTGCCACGGCGCCCGCTTCGGTCGGCGTGAAGACACCGCTGAGAATGCCGCCGACGATGATCAAGGGTGCGCTGAGTGGAAAAATCGCCCGCCGGGTCGCCCGCCACAGGGCCTTGAGCCCGGCCCAATCATGACGGGGGCATTTTTCGAATCCGAAAGCGACGATGATGTATATGGCCGCCATCAGGCAAAGCGTCATGATCACGCCCGGGACAATACCGCCGAGGAAGAGGTAGTCGACTCCCACTTCGGCGATCGCGCCATACAGTACCAAATGGATACTTGGCGGAACGATCGGCCCGATGCTGGACGATACGGCGGTGATGGAGGCCGCGAATTCGCGGCTATAGCCGTTCTTGATCATCGCCTCGATCTCGATTCGGCCGAGCCCGGCAGCATCGGCTGAAGATGATCCGGACATGCCGGAGAAGATCAAACTGGCTAGCACGTTGACATGACCCAGCCCGCCGCGGATGCGGCCGACCAAAACCTTGGCGAAGTTGAAGATCCGCTCGGTGATGCCTCCGAGGTTCAGTAACTCGCCCGCCAGGATGTAAAGCGGTACGGCCAACAGCGTATATCCGGCAACGCCCGTCGACATGAGCTTCGGCGCGAGAGCGAGGGGAGTCTCGGTTAGCAGAAAATAAGCCAGCGACGAGGTGGCAAAACAAAACGCGACCGGTAAACCGAACAACAGGAGGGCCAGGAACGTGAAGAGAAGGACGGTCAGGGCCATCAACGTTCTCCCTCGATCGGTTGGAACGGACGGTCCCGGTCGGCGGCGCCGATCATTGCCGACAACGCCCACAACGCCATTGATCCGGTGGCATATACAACGGGCAAGGTGAACATGCTGCGCGGTACGCCAAGGGTGGAGATGGTTTGACCCGACTGGACGATGGCGGCGGAAACGGCGAAGCGGCAAAGCAGGATGACGCTGGCCAGCAGAAGCGTCAGCAGCAGGAAATTGACGATGCGGAGCATGGGCTTCGGCAGCTTCTCGATCAGTCCGGATGCCGCGACATGGCCGCCCTCATGTAGGATGGTAGCGGCACCGAGAAACGACAACCAGACCAGGGCGAGCGTCGATACGTCCGCGCTCCAGGTCAGCGGGTCTTGCAGAACATAGCGGCAGAAAACAGCAAGCCCTGTCACCAGAACGATAAGGGCAAGGCAGAAGATTGCACCGTACATCTCGAGTCGGGCCACCGTCCGGTCGAGGGCGACGAGGGCGCTTTTCATCGAAACGAACACTCCTAAACGCGGTTGGCGGGAACGCCGGGCCGGTCGCCGAGAACCGCACCTTACGGAGGGATTCCCGGCGTCGGTCAGGGGGTCAGGGGAGAATCGCCGTCACGGTCATAACTTCTGGATGGCGTCGAACAATCCCTTCGACCACAGGCCCTTAGCCTCGAATTCGATGGCGGCCTCGCGCGCACGCGTGGCAAACGCCTTCAGATCGATGGTTTCGAACCGCGCGCCCGCCTTCTCCATCTTTTGGCGATGTCCGGTGAACGTGTCGTTGAGTGTCTTGGTATAGAAATCGCCCGCTTCCTTACCCGCCACGGTCAAAATGTCTTGCTGCGCTTCGGGCAGTTTCGAGAAGACCTTTTCACTGATCAGCAGATTGAACGGCGCGATCGCATGGTTGGTGATGGTAATGTATTTCGCGGCTTCGTAGAATTTTTGGGGATAGATGGAGCTCAGTGGCGAATCCATGCCCTCGACGATGCCGGTTTTAATGGCTAGGTAAGCTTCCGCCCAGGGGATCACCGTTGGTTTCGCGCCCAAGGCTTTCCATGCCTGGATGTAGGTGTCCAGATTCGGCATCCGCAATTTGCGGCCCGCCAAGTCGTCGACCGACGCGACCGCCTCGGTCGTTACCAATACTCGAGGTAGCCGGTACCAGTTGTCGGTCAGCACGCGAATCTGCTTCGTTTCGATCAGCTTTTTCTTCAGGTCGCCATAGATGGGACTGTTCTGAAAGCGTTTCAGATGGTCAAGGTCACGGATCGCAAACGGCATGGCAAGGACGGCGAAATCCTGCGCCAAGTGCTGGTTCCAGTCCGCCACGTTGGCGAACATGTCTTGGGCGCCGAGAATAACGTTCTCGATCATGCCAACCGCGTCGCCGAGTTGCCCGGCCGGATAGATCTTGATCTTCAGATCGCCGCCGGATTTTTCCGCGACCAGTTCGGCGAATTTGTGCAACGCCTGGGTCTCGAAGCTGGTCGGCGAATGGACGCCGCCGAGCTTGAGATCCTTGGCCATCGTACCCGGCGCGGTGAGGGTGGTCGCGGCTAGGACAATTCCGAGCCTATGGAAAAGCTTCCACGCTTTCATGGTCATACTCCCTGAAATGAGTTGAGGGTTTCTTACGAGTCTTCGCGGGCGGGCTGGGCGAGGTTGCCCTCCTCGTTTTCAAGATTGCCGCTGTAGGTTTCGACCCAGCGCAGAGTCTGAAGGTTGTGTTCAGCCGACACTCGCTGTGCCTCCGCCAAATCCTGACGGGTTAGCGCGTCCAGCAGATCGCGGTGTTCCCGTTCCGAAGTCTCCATCATTCCGCCGCCGCTGAGATACATCCACTGATAGCGTTCGGAGAGGTCGAACAGGCTCTTCACCGTGCGCACCAAGTGGTCGTTTCGCGCGATGGAAAACAGGCTAAAATGGAACTCGCGGTTTATCTCCATGTAGGCGGAAACATCGCCTGCGCGGCGCACTGCTTGCGAACTGTGGAACAGCCCGTCGAGGAACTTTAGATCCTCTGGGCTGCGTTGGGTGACGACCTCTTCCAACGTCCAAGCTTCCAACCGTCCACGCAGCTCATAGAGCCGGGAGACGTCCTCGACCGAAATCGGTGCGACTCGGGCGCTGCGATGGGCTGACAGTTGCACGAATCCGCGTTCTGCCAAATGAACCAGAGCTTGGCGGACGGGAATCCGGCTCACGTCCAGGCGATTCGCCAAGTCGGTCTGGTCGATCCGTTCTCCGGGTGGAAGCGCCTGTTCCACGATCAATCGCCGGATTTCTGAAATTGCAAAGTCGGTGGCGGTCACGAAACGCATTCGGCTGATCCCCTGAAAAATCCAACGAGAAAAATTATATCTCGGATATTGGATCCAAAATCAAGGATATTTTAAAAAGCTGTCGAAGGCGATTCCCCATGGCTTGAAAAGTGGCTTCACGATACGGGCCGGTGAAAGAAATCGACTTTTGTGGTCCGACCTCTTTCCAAGGGTCTTCGGGAGCAAATAAATTCCATGGCGGAAAACGGCACAGTTCCGGCGCGCTTCGGCGCAACGCTTGGTGCTACCCGTACCGCTCAACGGGCATGATTCATGGCGCGCTGAGGGGTGCCTCGACGACGGTTCATATCTGGCGTGAATGGACGAAGTGCGAAACCGTCGCCTTCACGCCAGCCGGATACCGAACGGTTTGGCCGTTGCCGGTTGCGACTTCGGGCGATCGGAAAAAATGTTCTAGGGAACGAAGAACTGGCGGCCGTACCAGCGCCAACGGTCGCCGGATGCGGGGACCGTGCAATTCAGCCGCGTGCGGCCTTTCGGAAAGGCGGCATCGACGCGGATCTCGACTCGTTCGGTTCCGAGCAATTCGGTTTTCGCCTTGCCGACGTGGGAGACATAGCAGGAAATCCGTTCGATACCGTCAACCGGCGTGGCCAGGGAAAAACCCATCGGCGGCGGATTGTTTACGGTAATCAGAGGATCCTCGGGGGTGATCGCGCCGACGGGAATCGGCAAGGCGTTCACCGCCAGTTTGACTCGGTTGAGATCGCCGTAGTTTTCGTTCAAAGCGAACCGCGGCAGGTAAAACAGATCGTCCCATCGGCTGGCAACGCCGGAGTGTTGTCCGAAAGCCGCGAGATAGCCTCGGCTTCCCACAAGATCACGGATATTCGTACTGGTTTCGCCGAACGGATAGGCGAACAGCGCGGGGTTTTGGCCGATTTCCCTGCGGAAGGCCGCTTCGGAACGGTCGAGGTCGGTAGCGATCGCGGCCATGTCCATCGTTGGATAGTGGCCGTGAGACTCCGAATGGGCGCCGATCGTTACGCCGGCGGCGATCATGGCGCGAATATGGTTCCAGTTCATGTACAGTGGCGGGCCCCGGTCCACGTCGCCCGTCGACACGAATACCGTAAATGGGAGCCCGGCGTCGCGCAGTCGGGGCCACGCTTCGTTGTAGACGGACAGGTAGGCATCATCGACGGTGATCGCGACCGCGCGATCGGGAAGCGGTTGTCCCTGTCTCAAGGCGGAAACGACTTCTTCTAGCGGCAGCACGGTATAGGGGCCGGAAGTGAGTTCCGCGATATGGGCCTCGAACTGCTCGAGGGTGGTGTTCGTGGACGGGTACTCATCCTCGCCGAAGCGATGATACATGAGGACAACGGCGGAATCGGATGCACCAAACGGCGCTGCCGAGGCCGCGCCACCCACTAATGCGACGCCTATGGCGAAAAAGGCCGACCAAAAACTGCGCATTCTTTCTCCTTTCCCGCGATCGCTGTGGATGACCCGATATTTCCCACGTTTTCGGATCGTTCACAAGAGAACGCCGGCAATAAAGGGGATATATAGTGACGATCCCCGGTAATGTCGGAGACCTCAAGTTGTCGGGGCGACCTTGCGAACGACGCCCCGCCCCCGTGCTTGACGGGTTGCGATCGGCCGATCAGGGATGCAGCATCGATGTCGCCAGGGCACGGTCGCTGATCAGCGGATAGTGTCGGCTGTCGAACAGTTGATAGTGCCACCATTCCTTCAAATAACAGTCCCACCCCGCCGCTGTCATGATGCCCAGCAACAGGTAGCGGTTCTTCTGCGACTCGGTGGAGACATTTTCGTTCCCGTGATGGGACAGCGGCGTGAAGGCATCGAACGGCGTGCCCATGTCCAGGGGATTGCCCGCCCCGTCGATCAGCGTGAGATCCAGGGCGACGCCCCGGGAATGAGGCGAACCCCGCCGCGGATCGGCCAGGAAATCGGGATCGGGGGTGTGGTTCCAGAGAGTCCACTGCGCCTCCGCGGGACGGAAGGCATCGAAGATCCGGAAACGCAAACCCTGTGCGCTTGCCAACGCGGTGGCGCGGCGGAGTTTGCTTTCGCCTTCGGGATGCAGGTAGCACCGATTGTCGGCGTAGACCGGGCGTCCGGTGAAGTTGTCGGGGCCGGCATAGGCCAGACGGATTTCGACATCGTGGCTTTGAGGAAGGATTTCGACCAATTGCATCGAGGGGGTTTTCCGGTCTTTTTTATGGCGGGAGCCGTGCGACACGCAGTATATCCCTCGCGGTTGCGTCAGCAAGACGCGGATTTCGGACATGCGGAAACGGTGACGATGATATTGCTGGCCTTCGATACCGCGACAACCGGATGCTCCGCCGCCATATGGCGCGATGGCGCGATCGTGACCCGAAGGGGCGCGCGGATGGAACGGGGCCAGTCGGAAGCGCTGGTTCCGATGATCCGGGAAACCATGACGGCTGCGGCCATGGAATTCGACGCTCTCGACGCGGTCGCGGTGACCATTGGCCCGGGCGCTTTCACGGGGCTGCGCATCGGGCTTGCGACGGCGCGGGGGATCGCGCTCGCAGCGGGAATTCCCTGCCTCGGCGTGACCACACTGGAGACGATAGCCGGAGCGACGTCGGAGTCGGAACGCTCGGGAAGGACGATTCTGGTCGTGCTCGACGCCAAGCGCCGCGACGTCTACGCCCAGGCCTTCGATGCCGCGGGGAGGCCGGTATCCGAACCCACCGCCGTGGATCCGGCCCGTCTGGTGGAACGGGTTCCGCAGGGGGATATCTTGCTCGCCGGGGATGCGGCGGCAATCGTCGAACCTCTGTTGACCGCCGCCGGCCGTGACGTACGGGTTTCGGCATCGAGTATTCCCGACTGCGCGGCGATTGCCGGGATCGCCGCGGCCCGGTGGCGCCCGGGTGACCGCCCGCCCGCGCCCCGTCCGTTATATTTGCGCGCGCCCGACGTTACCCTGCCGGGGCCGCCGCCAGGGCGCGCGACCGGATAGGCCGGTCGGCGGCGGACGGTTCCGTCAGACTTTGCGGATATGCAACCTGTGAACGCCGTCTTTCGGACCGTCGGGGTCTTCGCGCGACAGATTCAGGATCACGTGGCCGAGATCGGCCAGGGCGCGCGGGACGTTGTCCAGCGGTTCGGCGCCGCGCAACCGGATCAGCGCACTCTGTCCCGAGTTCATTCGTTCAATCAGGAGCTTCGTTTTGACGAAAGTCATGGGGCAAACGTCGCCGGTAATATCCAATATGAAATCGCTCGGCGGATTGCTTTTGAAATCGTCCATGTAAAACATGTGTTTTTGTTGCGTAGATCTTCCTCCTTTAATATAAACCGAAAGTGCTATTCGTGAAGAGGGGGCAAGAATTCAGATGGTGGAAAAGATGAGCGCGAACGAAATTCTCGAACTCACGACGGAGATCGTGGTCGCGCATGTGGGGAACAACGCTTTGGATCAGAGGGATTTGCCGAAGCTCATCCAAGACGTTCACATGACTTTGAATACCCTCGGTGCGGTGCCGAGCGAACCGGAACAGCTGAAGCCGGCGGTCCCGGTCAGGCGGTCGGTATTCGCGGATCACATCGTGTGCCTGGAATGCGGCAAGAAACTGAAGATGCTCAAGCGGCACCTGAAGACAGCGCACGACACCACGCCGGACAATTACAAACAGCAGTGGAATCTTCCGTCAGACTATCCTTTGGTCGCGCCCAACTATGCCGACCATCGCAGTTCGCTGGCGAAGCAGATCGGTTTGGGAACCAAGCCGCGCCGAAACGGGGAATAGTTTTTCTAATTTTCCGTGGAACGCGCCAATTTCCGGATTGGCGCGGTGCGAACGATTTGCGATATTATGGGTCTGAGGGAAAAGGGGCTAACCCAGAAAGCAGGTGCCGATGTCACGTCCATCCAGGATCGAGCAACTCTGTATACAGAAGGGCATGAAGATGACCGGGCAGCGACGTGTGATCGCCGCCGTGTTGTCGGACGCCGAAGATCATCCCGATGTGGAGGAAGTCTACCGGCGGTCGACCAAGATCGATCCGGGTATCAGTATCGCGACGGTATACCGAACCGTCCGCCTGTTCGAGGAGGCCAACATCCTTGAAAGGCACGACTTCGGAGACGGCCGGTCGCGCTACGAGGAGATCACGGAGTCACATCACGATCATCTGATCGATATGCACTCTGGAAAGGTCATCGAATTCCAAAGTGCCGAAATCGAAGCCATCCAAGAGAAGATTGCCCGTGAACACGGTTTCCGCTTGGTCGGACATCGTCTTGAACTGTATGGCGTCTTCGAGGGCGGCGGATCCGCCACGGGGGGATCCGAAAACGACGAAGGTCGATGATATCGACGAGTGTTTTGAACGACTGGAATGTCGGTACGGCCGCGCGTCCATCGACCGGTGGACGAGATGCGGCCTTGTCCGTTTTCCGGCAAGAGCATAGTACCTGAAGGCGTTGAGCAAGAAACTCCACATCAAGACATACGGCTGCCAGATGAACGTCTACGACTCCGCTCGGATGGCGGACGTCCTAGCACCGCTGGGCTATTCGACCGTGGATGACGCCGCCGAGGCGGATCTGGTCATCCTCAATACCTGTCACATCCGCGAGAAGGCGGCCGAAAAGATCTATTCCGAACTCGGCCGGTTGCGGCGGGTCAAGGAATCGCGCGCGCAATCGGGCGGATCGATGCTGCTGGGCGTTGCCGGATGCGTCGCGCAAGCCGAAGGCGACGAAGTCCGCCGCCGTGCCCCCCACGTGGACCTCGTGGTCGGGCCGCAAAGCTATCATCGGCTTCCGGAATTGCTGCGACGGCTCGAAGGCCGGCTGAGCGGACAGGTCGCCGTCGACTTTCCGCCGGAAAGCAAGTTCGACACACTTCCGGAAAACCGGAATGTGGAAGGCGCCGCGGCGTTCCTGACGGTTCAGGAAGGGTGCGACAAGTTCTGCAGCTTCTGCGTGGTTCCCTACACGCGGGGCGCGGAGTATTCCCGCCCGGCCGCCGCCGTCCTCGCCGAGGCCAAGAGCCTGTCGGCCGCTGGCGCGCGGGAAATCACCCTGCTCGGCCAGAATGTGAACTGCTATCACGGCGAAGGGATCGGCGGCGGAGAATGGTCGCTGGCCCGTCTGATCGCGGCCCTGGCCGACATCGACGGAATCGAACGCATCCGCTACACAACGTCCTATCCCGCAGACATAACGGACGATCTGGTGCGGGCCCACGGAAAAATCCCGGCGCTGATGCCGTTCCTTCACCTGCCCGTGCAATCGGGCTCCGATCGCGTTCTGAAGGCCATGAATCGACGTCACTCGGCGGACGATTACCGCCGTATCATCGGGAAACTCCGCGAGGCGCGGCCCGATATCGCGCTGTCGTCGGATTTCATCGTCGGATTCCCGGGCGAGGAAGCCTCCGATTTCGAAGCGACGCTTGCCCTTGTGGCGGATATTGGATTTGCCCAGGCGTATTCGTTCAAGTACAGCGCGCGACCGGGTACTCCCGCCGCGGCGATGGAGGACCAGATTCCGGGAAGCGAAAAAGACGATCGGCTGCGCCGTCTTCAGGAACTCCTGAATGCCCAGCAGATCGCGTTCAATCGGGCGGCCGCCGGCTGCGTGATGCCGGTTCTGCTCGATCGCGAAGGGCGACGCCCGGGGCAGCTTGTCGGCCGCTCTCCCTACATGCAGGCCGTCCATGTCGATGCCGACGGGTCTCTGTTCGGTTCGATCGTTGACGTGCGGATCGTCGAAGGGTTGCCGAACAGCCTGCGCGGCGAACGCGTCCGCGTCGCGGCGAGGGCGTCATGAAGATCACCGAACGCTTTCGCGGCGGCAAGGAAGAGCAGGTCAACCGGACGCTGGAATTCGACGACAACGGGCTGGCGCTTCAATTGTTCGGCTATCACGACAGCAACCTCGCCCGGCTGGAAACCAGTCTGGACGTTACCTTGCACGCGCGCGGGAATACCGTGACCGCCGTAGGCACGCGGGAAACCGTGGACGCGGCGGCCGAAGTTCTCAACGGCCTGTATGGCCGGTTGCGCAAAGGCCTGTCCGTCGGCGGCGACGAGATCGACGCGGCGGTGCGCATGATCGGCATGGCCGGCGGCCTCGAAAGTGCCGCGACCATGGAAATCCGAACCCGTAAGCGCCGGATATCCCCACGTTCGCCGTCCCAGGCCGCGTATCTGACGGCCATCGACGAGAACAATCTGGTCTTCGGCCTGGGGCCGGCGGGAACCGGGAAAACCTATCTCGCGGTGGCGAAAGCGGTCGAACGCCTGATCCTGGGTGAGGTCGACCGTATCATCCTTTCGCGCCCGGCGGTCGAGGCGGGAGAGCAGCTCGGTTTCCTTCCGGGCGATATGCGTGAGAAGGTCGATCCCTATCTTCGGCCGCTCTACGACGCCCTCAACGACATGCTCCCGGCGAGCCAGGTCACGAAGCGGCTGGAAAGCGGCGAGATCGAGGTTGCTCCCCTCGCCTTCATGCGCGGGCGGACCCTGTCGAACGCCTTCGTTATCCTGGACGAGGCCCAGAATACGACCGCGGTTCAGATGAAGATGTTTCTTACCCGGCTGGGGGGGAACTCGCGCATGGTGGTGACGGGCGATCTGACGCAGGTCGATTTGCCTCGGGGCATTCGATCGGGTCTCCGCGACGCGCGGGAAATTCTGGAGGGCGTCGAGGGTGTCGCCTTCGTCCGTTTCACGGAAGCCGACGTCGTGCGTCATCCGCTGGTGATGCAGATCGTCCGCGCGTACGAAAACGTGGAAAGAAAGCGGCGGTCGGCGGCCCGTTACGAGGATCATGATGATGATATCGTCGAACCCGGCGGATCGGTCTGAATTGCGCGACATCGCGATCGACGTCCGCTCCGACCAGTGGACGGAGGTCGTCGGCGACGTTCAGGAGGTGGCTCTGCGGGCGGTTCACGGCGGCCTCGACGCCGCCATGGGTCCGGAAGGTCCGAGCGAGGTGGCGATCGTTCTGGCGGACGACGCGTTCGTTCGCGACCTGAACCGCGACTATCGCGGAATCGATCAGCCGACCAACGTGCTTTCTTTTGCCAACGACGACGAGCCGAACGCTCCCGTGATGGCAGGTGCCCCCCGGATGTGGGGCGATGTGATCGTTGCGTTCGAGACGACCGATCGCGAGGCGGAAGAACAGGGTCTGTCGCTTTCCGATCACTTATCCCATCTGATCGTCCATGGTATTCTCCATCTCGTCGGGTACGATCATGAAACGGACGACCAAGCCGCGGAGATGGAGCGGTTGGAGGTCGAAATTCTGGCCCGGATGGGAATCGACGATCCCTACCGCGGCGAAGTCTGACGATGGCAAAGGGTTATGAACGACCAGGCATGCAGTAGTAGGCCCCGCAACGGCGGGGCCGGCTCCGATTCCTCTATATCCGAAGTGTTACGGCGATGGATGCGCGCCCTGGGTGGTCGGGATGCCGAAAACTCGGCCCGCGACACGCTCGAGGAACTGATCGAGGAGCGTGAAGAGGAAGAAATACCTATCGGCGAGGACGAAAGACAACTCCTGGCCAATATTCTCGAGCTGCGCGACCGCGAAATCCAGGATGTCATGATTCCGCGCGCGGACATTCTCGCGGTGGAGGTCGGATCCAGATTGAACGATCTGGTCCGGGTGATGACCGAACAGGCGCATTCCCGCATTCCGGTGTTCCGGGAGACTCTCGACGACGCGCTTGGGATGGTCCACATCAAGGACGTCCTGGCGTGGCGCGGCAAGGACGAGGAATTCGAACTGTCGAAAATCCTGCGCCGCGTGCTTTTCGTCTCGCCGTTCATGCGGGTATTGGACCTGCTGTTGGAAATGCGCGTCGAACGCTGCCACATGGCGTTGGTCGTCGATGAGTTCGGCGGGGTCGACGGCTTGGTGACGATTGAGGATTTGGTCGAGGAAATCGTCGGAGAAATCCGGGACGAGCACGATCGATCCGAGCTTCCCATTATCAGCCGCCGTGCCGACGGAGCATGGGATTGCGACGCCCGGGTCGAGCTTGAGGATCTGGAGGAAACCGTCGGGACTTTCACGACGGAAGACGAACGCGAGGAATACGACACGGTCGGCGGTTTGGTGTTTTCATTGGCCGGCCACGTTCCGGTGCGCGGCGAACTGGTCGCCCATCCCTCGGGTTTCGAATTCGAGGTTGTCGACGCCGATCCACGCCGTATCCGCCGCCTGCGCATTCGCCGTACGGAACCGCGGGAGCAGGACGGGACATAGCCGGTGATCAGCAGGGGGGATGGGGCCGCGAGGGAGCTCCTGTGGCGGTCGCGGCGGTCTTTGGTCGAAGCGCCGGGATGGCGCCGGGCGGCGGCGGCCGTCCTGGCGGGCGCTATATCGGCGGCCGCGCTGCCGCCGGTCCACCAAGTGTATGTCCTGATCCCCGCGCTGGCGGTCTGGGTATGGCTTCTCGACGGCGCGGCGCGGTATCGGGGCGCTTTCGCACTCGGTTGGTCGTTCGGCTTCGGTTATTTCGCGGCCGGTTGCTATTGGGTCTACCACGCCTTTCTCGTTCAGGCGGGCCAATACGAAGCCTTGGCACCCTTCGCGGTGGTTGGACTTGCGGCACTGCTGGCTTTGCTGACCGGAGCCGCCGCCGCTGCCGCCCATGCCGGTCCCCGGCGCGGTGTGGCGCGCCTGATCGTGCTCGCGGCCGCATGGACGGTTGCGGAATGGGTTCGCTCCTGGTTCCTGACCGGGTTTCCGTGGAATCTTCTCGGGACGGTGTGGGCCTTTTCCGACGCGATGATCCAGCCGGCTGCCTGGGTTGGCACGTATGGACTGGGCTTTCTGACGTTCCTGGCACTCGGGCTTCCGGCGGTGGCTTTCGATTCCGGGACGACGCTCCGTCGCACGATAGCCGTGGCCGCGTGCGGGCTGGGGATCCTGGCGGTGATGGGGGGCATAGGAACCGTCCGGCTGGCCGGGGTGACGGTGGAAACGGTCCCGAACGTGCGTCTGCGTCTGGTGCAGCCGAATATCCCCCAGAAGATCAAATGGGATCGTGCGCTACGCGCCGGGCATGTCGAAAAACAGGTGACGATGAGCCGCTCCGAGACGGGCGGGCCGGCGCCGAATCTTGTGATCTGGGCAGAAACGGCGGTGCCCTACGTTGTGAACGCGAACGGGTCGAAGGAACTCTTGTCCTACGTGGCGCGGGCCGTCCCCCAGGGTGGGCTCGCCATCGTCGGGGCGCCGCGCGCCGAATCCGGGGATCGGAAATTGACCAACGCCCTTCTCGTGCTGGACGATTCGGCGCGGGTTATCGGTTATTACGATAAAAGCCACCTGGTGCCGTTCGGCGAATATGTTCCGTTGCGCGGACTGCTGAAAGTTTCGAAGCTGGTTCAGGGGCGTTCGGATTTCTCGCCCGGCGTGGGGCCGGCAGCGCTGAAAATCGGCGAATTGCCGCCATTTTCACCGTTGATTTGCTATGAAATCATCTTTCCCGACGCCGTCGTCGCGCCGGGCGACCGGCCGCAGTGGCTCCTCAATCTGACCAACGACGCGTGGTTCGGATTGTCTCCGGGTCCCTATCAGCATCTGGCTTCCGCGCGCATGCGCGCCGTTGAACAGGGATTGCCTCTGGTCCGGGTCGCGAATACCGGGATTTCCGGCGTGGCCGATGCCTACGGTCGATTGCGGGGAGCGATTCCGCTCGGACAGGAGGGGATACTCGATGCCGTCCTTCCCCGCGCATTACCGGAACCGACGGCTTACGGCCGAATCGGCAATTGGGCGGTCATAATTCTACTTATGATAGCGCTATCGCCGATTGTCATGATTCGTTTTCGAACTATCCTACATTGACAGGAGTCGTTTTTGCTATGATGTCGGCGGAATATACATAAGTATGTATGGAAGTATATATTGACCCTGGGAAGTCTTTCCCCTACTTTAATCGCCGTCTACGCGAAATGTCGCGCGCCATTCAACTACGACAAGGCGACACCAAAAATGAAAAATCCAACCTCCCTTCGCGGTCGCAAGACCAAATCCCCCCCGATAGCCAAAGTGGAAAAGTTGCCTCCGGGCACACCGAATCCGGTGGATATCCACGTTGGCAGCCGTGTGCGTCTTCGCAGAACCTTGTTGGGAATGAGCCAAGAACGACTGGGTGAATCGGTCGGCTTGACTTTCCAGCAGATCCAAAAATACGAACGTGGAGCCAACCGCATCGGCGCAAGCCGGATGTTTGAATTCAGTCGAATTCTTGACGTCCCCGTTTCGTTTTTCTTCGACGACATGCCCGACGACATCAAAACGCGTGAAGGCCAGTTCGCAAAAGCGCTTCAAGACCAGGGCCAGGACACGTTCGAACCCGATCCCCTGACCAAGCGCGAAACCCTTGAACTCGTTCGCGCGTATTATCGCATTACCGACCCCAAAGTCCGGAAACGTCTTTTCGAACTGACCAAGTCCCTGGCCTATTCAGAGGACGAGGACTGATTTCGTCGTTGAAATAGCAACCGCCGCAGGGCCCGAACCGGCCATGCGGCGGTTTTCATTTCCCTTGACGATCGTCTGGATCGCTGTCACAAGAACCGCCGCCCCCCGCATCGTCGGGATTGGGTCGTGGGTGGATTTGGACCGCTTGCCGCCACGTAAAAAAAGGCGCTAAGTGGGCTTTCCCCGGACGACTTGCCGCGAAGCCCCTCCTGGTCCACTGGGATGCCACAATTGATTGGAGGGATCGTACCGTGCGTCAGTCCGATTATCTTTTTACCAGCGAATCCGTCTCCGAAGGCCATCCGGACAAGGTCTGCGACCTGATTTCGGATTCCGTCGTCGATGCCTTTCTGGCCCGCGAAGCCCAATCCCGCGTCGCCGTGGAAACATTGTGCACGACCAACAAGATCATCCTGGCGGGCGAGGTTCGCGGTCCCGAGGATATCGACAAGGACGTCCTGACCGAGATCGCGCGCGATCGGGTTCGGGCCATCGGTTACGAACAGGATGGGTTCCACTGGAACACTGCCGATGTCGAGGTCTACGTCCATCAGCAGTCGTCCGACATTGCCCAGGGCGTGGATGCGTCGGGCAACAAGGACGAAGGTGCGGGCGATCAGGGCATCATGTTCGGTTTCGCCTGCACGGAGACCGAAGCCTTGATGCCGGCTCCGATCCACTATGCCCACGAAATTCTCCGCAAACTGGCCGAGGCCCGGCACTCCGGTTCGGTCAAGGGCCTGCTGCCGGATTCGAAAAGCCAGATCACGTTGCGCTATGTGGACGGCAAGCCCGTGGGCGCGACCTCCATCGTGGTTTCGCACCAGCATGATGCCGAATTGTCGCAGGATCAGGTGCGCGAAATCGTCCGCCCCTACGTACTCGACGTCATTCCCGAGGGGTGGATGTGCCCCGAAGACGAATTCTACGTCAACCCGACCGGCCGTTTCGCCATCGGCGGCCCCGACGGGGATTCCGGCCTGACGGGACGGAAGATCATTGTCGATACCTACGGCGGCGCGGCGCCCCACGGTGGTGGGGCCTTCTCGGGCAAGGATCCGACCAAGGTCGACCGCTCGGCTGCCTACGCGGCCCGGTATTTGGCCAAGAATGTCGTCGCGGCCGGTCTGGCGGAAAGCTGCACCATTCAGCTCGCCTATGCGATCGGCGTTTCCAAGCCGTTGTCGGTGTACGTCAACACCCATGGCGCAGGGCGCGTCGATGAAGCGAAACTCGTCAGCGTACTGCAGGATCTTGTGAACCTGAGCCCACGCGGCATTCGCGAGCATCTGGCGCTGAGCCGGGCGATCTATGCGCGCACGGCGGCCTACGGCCATTTTGGCCGCCAACCCGAAGCCGATGGCGGTTTTTCCTGGGAACGCCTGGATCTGGTCGACGACCTCAAGGCGGCATTCGGGATCCGTTGACGAATCCGTCCGACAGCCGCACCGACGGTTCGCGCTCGCGCTGGCACGGACGGCGTCACGGCAAGCGCCTGCGCAAGGGGCGACAGTCCCTGGTCGAAACCCTTCTCCCCCGGTTGCGCGTCGACGTGTCGCCGGGGGACGGTTCCGTCGATCCGCGCGTGCTGTTCGAGCCGGGAATCCGCGACATCTGGCTGGAAGTCGGTTTCGGCGGCGGCGAGCATCTGGCCGCCCAGGCGGCAGACCATCCCGAGGTTGGAATCGTGGGGTGCGAGGCCTTCGTCAACGGCGTCGCTTCGCTGCTCTCCCATATTGAAAACGGCGGCCTTCGGAACGTTCGGATCTACGACGACGACGCCCGCGTGATTCTGGAACGCTTCGCCCCCGAGAGTCTTTCGCGGGTTTTTGTGCTGTTTCCCGACCCGTGGCCGAAAACGCGCCACAGTGCCCGCCGATTCATCCAGACCGATATTATGGACCGGCTTGCGCGCCTTTTGCGCGACGGCGGCGAATTGCGCGTCGCGACCGATGACATGGGCTACGTTCGCTGGACCCTGGATCACGCCACCCGGCATCCGGACTTTGAATGGACCGCGCGGCGTCCGGGCGATTGGCGGACCCCGCCGGCGGATTGGCGGCCGACCCGGTACGAGGCGAAGGCGATTCGGTTGGGAAGACCCTGCGTCTATCTGTCTTTTGTCCGCAAGACCCGGCAACCGGGTTAATTTGCCACAAACCCCTTGTATTTCGTGGTGCCGAAGATATAAATATGACGGTGTTTGGTATGAGTACTCATTAAGCTCGGACTTGAGCCGGGGGTTTGATGAGGTGGGCTGAGCGGCCCGCCTTTTGTTTTTCTGGGCCGATGGTTTCCGCCCGGAGCAGGATAAGGGATGGCGTCGCGCGAATGACCGTCGCGGATCGGATCGAAGCAATCATCGGGCCGTCATTGGCGGACATGGGATATGCCGTGGTCCGGATTCAGCTTTTCGGGCGGCAACGGCCCCGATTGCAGGTCATGGTGGAGCGGCTCGACGACACGCCGATCAACGTCGATGATTGTGCAATGGCGAGCCGGGCGATTTCGGCCATTCTTGACGTGGAGGATCCCATCGAGGGCGCCTACACGCTGGAAGTCAGTTCTCCGGGGATCGATCGCCCGTTGGTCCGGCTCCGCGATTTCGAACGCTTCGCCGGATTCGTGGCGAGAATCGAAACCGCGGTGGTGGTCGAGGGGCGGCGGCGTTTCCAAGGCCGACTCCGGGGACTGAAGGAAGACAACGTTTGTATCGAGCTGGAAGAGGGCTCGTACGAACTGCCATTCGCGGACATCGTTCGCGCCAAGTTGGTCCTGACGGACGAACTCTTGGCTGCGGCGCAGGATCAGTAGGGAAAGTCGCGAAATGAGTGTGGACACCGAAGCCGTACATGCCCGGCCGGAACTTCTGCAGGTTGCGGAAACCGTGGCGCGAGACAAGGGCATTCAGGCCGACGAGGTGCTCGAGGCCATGGAGCAGGCGATCCAGAAGGCCGGGCGGTCGAAATATGGGCACGAACACGACATTCGTGCGCGCATCGACCGCAAGACCGGTCAGATCACCATCGCCCGCTATATCGAGGTGGTGGAGGAGGTCGAAAATCCGGCCACCCAGGTTCTGGTCGAATCGGCCCGGGCGAAGAACCCCGATGTCAAGGCGGGCGACGTCCTGATCGATCCCCTGCCGCCCATCGATTTCGGCCGCATCGCCGCTCAGACGGCGAAGCAGGTCATTGTCCAGAAGGTTCGCGAAGCCGAACGCAAACGGCAGTTCGAGGAATACAAGGACCGCGTCGGCGAAATCGTCAACGGCCTGGTCAAGCGCGTGGAATTCGGCAACGTCGTCGTCGACCTCGGCCGGGCCGAGGCGATGCTGCGACGCGACGAAAGTCTGCCGCGCGAACACTTCAATAACGGCGACCGCGTCCGGGCCTACATCCTTGATGTCCGCGAGGAAGCCCGTGGACCGCAGATCTTCCTGTCGCGGACCCATCCGCAGTTCATGGCCAAGTTGTTCATGCAGGAAGTGCCGGAAATCTACGACGGTATCATCGAGATCAAGTCCGTCGCGCGGGATCCGGGATCGCGGGCGAAAATCGCGGTCATTTCCAACGATTCCAGCATCGACCCGGTCGGCGCCTGCGTCGGCATGCGCGGGTCGCGCGTCCAGGCCGTGGTCGGGGAACTGCAGGGCGAAAAAATCGATATCATCCAGTGGTCGTCCGACGTCGCCACGTTTGTCGTGAATGCGCTGGCCCCCGCCGAGGTGGCGAAGGTCGTGCTCGACGAGGAGGCGGGGCGGATCGAAGTCGTGGTCCCCGACGATCAACTGAGCCTCGCGATCGGCCGCCGTGGACAGAACGTGCGACTCGCCTCGCACCTGACCGGTTGGGACATCGATATTCTGACCGAGGGCGAGGAATCGGATCGCCGTAACGAGGAATACCGCGCGCGGTCGCAGATGTTCGTCGATGCACTGGACGTCGACGACGTGATCGCCCACCTGTTGGTGGCCGAGGGATTCACGACGGTCGAGGAAGTGGCCTATGTTCCGCTCGAGGAACTGGTCTCGATCGAGGGATTCACGGAAGAGGTTTCCGAGGAACTCCGCAACCGGTCCCGGGTGTTTCTCGAGCGAAAAGACGAGGAATACACCGAACGCCGCCGGGAATTGGGCGTCGAGGACGATCTGGCCGACCTGACCGGCGTCTCGCCCGAAATGCAGGTTCTGCTCGGTGAGGCGGGGATCAAGACCCGCGACGATCTGGCCGATCTGGCCGGAGACGAATTGCAGGACGTCCTGAAGCCCTTGGATTTGACGGAAGCCCAGGCGAACGCCATCATCATGGCGGCGCGGGCCCATTGGTTCGAGGACTCCGAGGTTTCGGAGGAGTCGACCGAGACTTGATCGAAGGGGAAGCGT
The DNA here is from genome assembly GCA_963675465.2 of Rhodospirillales bacterium. Lineage (GTDB taxonomy): Bacteria > Pseudomonadota > Alphaproteobacteria > Rhodospirillales > Shumkoniaceae > JAHDSF01. The sequence continues at coordinate 33,906 of CAXXVY010000012.1, read as the reverse complement.
CGTGACGGCCGGGGACCACAGGAAACTCGGCGCGGCGGACGAGGGGGTCGACGGTACCTTGCGGCGGTGCATCGTGACCCGCGAAAGCCGAGATCGGCGTGCGATGGTCCGTTTTGTCGTGGCGCCGGATGGGAGTATCGTTCCCGATCTGGAAGAGCGATTGCCGGGACGGGGATTTTGGTTGAGCGCCGACCGCGATGTGGTAAATACGGCGTGCGCGAAGAATGTCTTCGCGAAGGCGGCAAGGATGAAGGTGACCGTTCCGCCCGATCTCGCAGATCGAGTAGAGGAACGGTTGGTGGCCCGGTGCTTGAATTTTATCGGCCTTGCCCGTCGGGCGGGCAGGGCATTTGCCGGGTTTGAGAAGGTGAAGGCGCGGTTGCGGGAGGGGCCGGTCGGATTGCTGATCGAGGCATCCGATGGTACTCCCGGTGGCCGATCGAAGGTCGAGGGCTTGGCGCAGGGCGCTCGACGGGTCGGATTGTTTACGGGCGCCGAATTGGGCCGGGCACTGGGGCGGGATCGCACCGTGCATTTGGTTCTTGAATCCGGCGCATTGACGAATCGCCTGATGGCGGAGGCCGAGCGCCTTGCCGGTTTCAGGGGATCTTCCGGTCCGGAAGATCATGGGGATTTGAATGAGTCGGACCGACGAAAGAACGGGATGACATGACCGAGACCAACGAACAGGACAAGAAGAAGACCCTGGAACTCACAAAACCGGGGAAGCTGGTCCTCAACAAGACGGTCGAGACCGGTCAGGTCCGGCAAAGCTTTTCGCGCGGCCGATCGAAGGCGGTGACCGTCGAGGTGCGGAAAAAGCGCACCTATGTGACGGATTCGTCGGGACGCATGAAAAAGGTGGGCGCCGACGGCTCGTCCGGCGGGGGCGATTACGATGCCACGGGTGTGAACCGCTCGCTGACCGAAGGCGAAAAGGCCGTTCGGGTCAAGGCGCTTCAGGAAGCCAAGAAGGCCGAGGAACTTGCACGGATCGAGGCCGAACGTCTGGCGGTGGAAGAGGCGGAGCAGCGTCGTCTGGCTGAGGAGGCTGAACGCGTTCGCCTGGCCGAGGAAGCCAAGCGCCAAGCCGAGGAACAGCGTGCCGCCGAGGAATTGGCTGCAAGCGAACCGACCGACGCGGTTGCCGCACCGACGGAAGAGGTGAAAACCGAACCGGCCGAGGCAACACAGACGGAAAAACCGGAAGCTCTCCCGGTTCCCGATCAGCCGGTGGCGGAGACCGTGCCGGAACAAAAGGCAAAAGCGCGCGAAGAAGCCGGCAAATCTGCCGAAAGCGCCAAGGGCAAGCGGCTTGCCAACGAGGAAGAATCCGATTCAGACGAAGAGGCGCGGAATCGCAAAAAAGCCGGCCGCGCAGACGTCAAGCGTGTCGCCACGCCGGTTCGCAAAACCGAGTCGCGGCGCCGTTCGGGCAAGCTGACCATTGCGGACGCACTCGAGGGCGACCAGGAACGGACGCGGAGTTTGGCTGCCGTAAGGCGGGCCCGCGAGAAGGAAAAGCAGAAGCGCCGTTTGGCGAGCCAGGAGTCGCAGAAGATTTATCGAGAAGTTGTTATTCCAGAGACGATCACCGTTCAGGAACTCGCCAACCGCATGACCGAACGCGGGACCGACGTCATCAAGGCGTTGATGCGCATGGGTGTCATGGCGACCATCAACCAGACGGTCGATCCGGATACGGCCGAACTGGTCGTGACGGAATTCGGCCATACCCCGAAACGCGTCAGCGAGGCGGATGTCGAGGTCGGTATGCACGGTGAGGAAGACGCCCCCGAAAGCCTGAAGTCCCGTGCTCCGGTGGTGACCGTGATGGGCCATGTCGATCACGGCAAGACGTCTCTGCTGGATGCCCTGCGCCAATCGGACGTCGTGTCCGGAGAAGCCGGCGGCATCACCCAGCACATCGGCGCCTATCAGGTGCAACTGCCTTCCGGCGACCGCATCACTTTCATCGACACGCCGGGCCACGCGGCCTTTACGGACATGCGGGCTCGCGGCGCGAAGGTGACCGACATCGTGATCCTGGTCGTGGCTGCCGACGACGGCGTCATGCCCCAGACCATCGAAGCGATCAACCACGCGAAGGCCGCCGGCGTTCCGATGATCGTCGCGATCAACAAGATGGATACGCCGGGCGCCGATCCGCAGCGGGTGCGGATGGAATTGCTCAATCACGAGGTCGTGGTCGAGGCCATGGGCGGCGAGACTCTGGACGTCGAAGTCTCAGCGAAAAAGCGCACGGGTTTCGACAAACTGCAGGAAGCGATCCTGCTCCAGGCCGAAATCCTCGATCTCAAGGCCAATCCGGACCGTTCGGCCCATGGCGTCGTCATCGAAGCCAAGATGGAGCGCGGGCTGGGGACGGTTGCGACCATTCTGGTCCAGCGCGGGACTCTACGGAACGGCGACGTGTTGGTTGCGGGCGCCGAATGGGGCCGTGTTCGCGCCCTGATCGACGATCGCGGCAACAACATCGAGGAAGCCGGGCCGGGCGTACCGGTCGAGATGCTGGGATTGAACGGCATGCCGATGGCCGGCGATGAAATCGTCGCGGTCGAAAACGAAGGCCGTGCCCGGGAAATTTCGGAGTTCCGGCAAAGTACGTTGCGCCAGGCCCGCGCCAAGGCGAACACGCGCGGTACGCTGGAACAGATGTTCTCGCGCATCCGCGAGGGCGAGGAAGTCAAGGAAATGCCGGTGGTCATCAAGGCCGACGTGCATGGATCGACCGAGGCGATCGTCGGCGCGCTCGAAAAGATGTCGACGGAAGAGGTCAAGGTCAACGTGCTTCATACCGGCGTCGGCGGCATCAACGAATCGGACGTGACGCTGGCCAACGCTTCCGGGGCGCTGATCATCGGCTTCAACGTCCGCGCCAATCCGCAGGCCCGCGAAGCGGCCAAGCGCGACGGCGTCGAAATCCGCTACTATTCGATCATCTACGACGTGACCGACGACATCAAGAAGGCCCTGAGCGGCATGATGTCGCCGACCTTGAAGGAAACCCTGCTCGGCTACGCCGAAATCCAGGAGGTCTTCAACATCACCAAGGTCGGTCGGATCGGCGGCTGCAAGGTCACCGAGGGCATGGTGCGGCGCGGCTCGAAGGTCCGGTTGTTGCGGGACGATGTGGTCATTCACGAGGGCACGCTCTCGCAACTCAAGCGCTTCAAGGACGATGTCCGCGAGGTGCGAGAGGGATTCGAGTGCGGCATGGCATTCGCGAACTATCAGGATATCCAGGTCGGCGATTTCATCGAGTGTTTCGACGTCGAAGAAGTCGCGCGGGAACTCTGAGCATTCCGCATCGACCGGAGGGCGCCGGGGCCGTCGGAACGGCCGGCGCCGGAGTGATATGATATGGGCAAACAAGCCGGAAAACCCCAAACGCAGCGCCAACTCAAGGTCGGCGAGGAATTGCGCCACGCCTTGGCATGGATCATCGAACGGGGCGAGTTGCGCGATCCCGTGTTGACTGGACGCGCCATAACCATTACCGAAGTCCGGGTCAGTCCCGACCTGCGAAACGCGACGGCCTTCATCATGCCTTTGGGCGGTGGTGATGCCGAGGACATCGCAGCGGCGCTTCGCCGCGCCAAGTCGTTCCTACGCCGCCTGATCGCCCAGTCGGTCAAATTGCGGCATGTTCCGGATCTGTCGTTCCAGCCCGACGTATCCTTCGATACCTACAGTCATATCGACAATATCCTTCACAAGCCCGAGGTCGCGCGGGATCTTGGGCCGCGGGAAGACGACGCGGAGGAAGAGGGTGACGCGTAAGCGCCGCGGCAACCCCATTCACGGCTGGCTGATCATCGACAAACCCGCGGGCTTGACTTCGAGCGGCGTCGTCGGACGGGCGCGCTACCTGACCGGGGCCGCGAAGGTCGGGCATGCGGGGACTCTCGATCCCATGGCGACCGGTGTGCTTCCGCTGGCTTTCGGCGAGGCGACGAAGACGGTTGCCTACGCCATGAACGGTACCAAGACCTATCGCTTCACCGCCCGTTGGGGGGTGGCGACGACGACGGACGATGCCGAGGGCGAACCGGTCGAAACCAACGACCATCGGCCCGACGTCGCGGCCATCGAAGCCGCATTGGCGGGTTTCGTGGGCGAGATCGAACAGGTGCCTCCCGCGTATTCGGCGGTCAAGATCGACGGCCAGCGGGCCTATGCCTTGGCCCGGGCCGACAAGCCGGTTTCGCTCGCACCGCGGCGGATCCGCATCGATCGTTTCTCGCTCGTTCGCCAGATCGATCCCGACCATGCGGAATTCGAGGTCGTTTCGGGGAAAGGCGCCTACATGCGCAGCCTTGCCCGCGATCTCGCGCTTTCACTCGGGACCACGGGGCATATCGCGGCGCTGCGGCGAATCCGTGTCGGACCGTTCGACGTGGAGGGTGCGATTTCCCTGGAAAACCTTGAAAGCCTGGGTCATAGTGCCTCGCTTTTCGAATTCCTGCTTCCGGTTGAAACCGCGCTGGACGACATCCCGGCGCTGGCTTTGACCGAAGCGGAAGCACGACGCTTGCAGCAGGGACAGACCGTCCCGGCCCTGCCCGTCGCAAGCCGCTCGCCGCTCGGAACCATCCGGCAAGGCGACGTGGCTTGTGCTTTGGCGGATGGGCGTGCGGTGGCGCTCGTGCGGATCAGTGGCGGCGAAATTCGCCCCATTCGTGTCTTGAACCTCTGACGTCATGGAGTATGACGATGTCGATTACACCCGAACGCAAGCAGGAAGTCATTGAACAATACGCCAAGGCGAAGGGCGACACCGGTTCGCCCGAGGTGCAGGTGGCGATTCTTTCGGAGCGGATCCGGAATTTGACCGAGCACCTGAAGATCCACAAAAAGGATTTTCACTCCCGTCGCGGCCTTCTGATGATGGTGGGTCAGCGCCGGCGTTTGCTCGACTATCTGAAGAAAAAGGACAATCAGCGTTACGAACAGACCGTACAGGCCTTGGGCTTGCGTCGATAGGCGTCGTTTGGATTGGATGGATGCGCCCGCGCGTCCATGCCGGAAACACGTCACGGATTACGATTTCGGCCGGCCGGATTGGGGGCGAGGACATTGGGCCGACGTCCCCCCGGCCGGCTTGGTTCTTGAAAGAGTTACCGTCGGCCGCCCGCGGTTGAGATCGCGGGCAGCGTGTCCCGTAGGGACGGGGCACGTCGGATGATTGGGAAGGATGGAAGAAAGATGTTTAATATTTATCGCAAGGAAATCGAGTGGGGCGGCCGTCCGCTCATTTTGGAGACCGGCCGCATTGCGCGACAAGCCGACGGAGCGGTGCTGGTCACCTACGGCGAAACCGTGGTTCTGTGCACCGTTGTTGGCGAAAAGTCGCCGAAGCCCGGCTTGGATTTCTTTCCGCTGACGGTGCATTACCAGGAAAAGGCCTTCGCGGCCGGCAAAATTCCCGGCGGCTTCTTCAAGCGTGAAGGACGGCCGAACGAGCGCGAAACTCTGACCTCGCGCCTGATCGACCGGCCGATCCGACCGCTGTTCGCCAAGGGTTACAAGTGCGAAACGCAGGTGATCACGACCGTCCTGTCGCACGACATGGTGAATGACGCCGACATTCCGGCGCTGATCGGGGCATCGGCGGCACTGACGATTTCGGGCCTGCCGTTCCTCGGCCCCATCGCCGGAGCGCGTATCGGCTACGTGGACGGCGAGTACGTGCTGAATCCGGAACGCGACAGCGGGAAAACGTCATCGCTCGATCTGATCGTCGCCGGAACGCAGGAAGGCGTCCTGATGGTCGAATCCGAGGCCAAGGAACTGGGCGAAGACATCATGCTCGGTGCCGTGATGTTCGGGTTCAAGGCCTTCGCCCCGGTAATCGAAGCGATCATCGATCTGGCGGAAAGCTGTGCCAAGGATCCGCGCGAGGTGCCGGAACCGCCGGCGCTGAAGGCCGTGGTCGCCGACCGCGTGCGGAACTCGGCCGAAGCCGATATGCGCGCCGCCTACGGCGATCCCGAAAAGACGTCGCGCCACGCCAAGATCACCGCGGTCAAGGATCGCGTGGTCACCGAGATCAAGGCCGACGAAAGCCTGGATCAGGAGATCGTTGCCCAGGTTCTTCCCGAAATCCTGAAGACTCTGGAAAAGGACATCGTCCGCAACGACATCCTGGACACCGGCCGTCGCATCGACGGGCGCGACACCCGTACGGTTCGCCCCATCACGGCGCAGGTCGGCATCCTGCCGCGTGCGCACGGTAGCGCGTTGTTCACCCGCGGCGAAACCCAGGCCCTGGTGGTGACCACTCTGGGAACCGGCCAGGACGAGCAGATCATGGACATGCTCGAAGGCGAATACCGCGAAAACTTCATGCTGCACTACAATTTCCCGCCCTATTCGGTCGGCGAGGCAAGTCCGATGCGTTCGCCCGGGCGTCGCGAGATCGGCCACGGGAAACTGGCTTGGCGGGCGATCCATCCGCTGCTGCCGGAAAAGGAAGATTTCCCGTACACCATCCGCGCGGTTTCCGAGATCACGGAATCCAACGGTTCTTCGTCGATGGCGACGGTTTGCGGTACGTCTTTGTCGATGATGGACGCGGGTGTTCCACTTCCGCGACCGATCGCCGGCATCGCCATGGGCTTGATCAAGGAAGGCGAGCGTTTCGCCGTCCTGACCGACATCCTGGGCGACGAGGATCATCTCGGCGACATGGACTTCAAGGTCGCTGGTACCGAGAACGGCGTCACGTCCCTACAGATGGACATCAAGATTACGTCCATCACCAACGAGATCATGCGTGTCGCGCTCGATCAGGCCCGCGACGGTCGTCTTCACATCCTGGACGAGATGTCCAAGGCATTGACGAACGCCCGCGACGGCGTAAGCGAGAATGCGCCGCGAATCACCGTGATCTCGATCAACAAAGATAAGATCCGCGAAGTCATCGGCCCGGGCGGAAAGGTCATCCGCGAAATCTGCGAAGAAACCGGGGCGAAAATCGACATCGACGACGACGGTACCGTCAAGGTCGCTGCCGTCGATCAGAAGGCGGCCGACGCCGCGATCGCCTGGATCAAGGGTATCGCTGCCGATCCCGAGGTCGGCGAGATCTACAACGGCAAGGTCGTCAAAATCGTGGATTTCGGCGCGTTCGTGAACTTCCTCGGAAGTCGGGACGGCTTGGTCCATGTCAGCGAAATGGCTCAGAAACGGGTCGCAAAGCCGTCCGACGTGGTCAATGTCGGCGATATCGTTAAGGTGAAGCTGATCGGCATCGACGATCGCGGCAAGGTCAAGCTTTCCATGAAGGCGGTGGACCAGGCCACGGGCGAAGACTTGACGAAGAAAGCCGAAAGCGTCACATCGTCCGAAACAGCCGAGTCCTGATCAAGGCCTTGCGGAACCGACCGGTACCGCCCCCCGAAAGGGCGGTGCCGGCGCCGATACCAAGGGGAGAACGCCCGTGAAGACATTGGAACCGATTATCATCTCCGGTCGTGAGGTTTTGCCTCTGGTCGAGGGTGGCAAGGGCGTTTCGGTGTCGACCGGCGAAAGCTCGGGGGCCTGGGCCGCCGCAGGCGGCGTCGGCACGTTTTCGGGCGTCAATGCCGATTTTTACGACGACGAAGGCAATCTGGTCCGGCAGACCTACGTCAGCAAGACTCGCCGGGATCGGTACGAGGAACTGGTCTCCTACGCCATCCAGGGCGGAATCGCCCAAGCCCAGGTGGCGTACGAGATGGCCGGGGACAAGGGCCGGGTCCATATGAACGTGCTCTGGGAGGCCGCCGCCACCCAGCGCATTCTCCACGGCGTCCTCGAAGGTGCGCGCGGCCTGATCCATGGCGTGACCTGCGGCGCGGGCATGCCCTACAAGGTGGCCGAGATCGTTTCCGGCTACGGCGTCTACTACTATCCGATCATTTCGTCGGCCCGGGCTTTTCGCGCCTTGTGGAAGCGCGCCTACAGCCGTTTTCCCGAGTATTTGGGGGGGGTGGTCTACGAGGATCCTTGGCTGGCGGGCGGCCATAACGGATTGAGCAATGTCGAGGACCCCCAGTCCCCGCAACCGCCCTTCGACCGCGTCCGCGATCTGCGCGCGGTCATGACAGAATGTGGGCTCGATACCACACCGATCTTCATGGCGGGCGGTGTCTGGTTCCTGCGAGAATGGGAAGACTGGATCGGCAATCCCGACCTCGGCCCGCTGGCATTCCAGTTCGGAACCCGTCCACTGGTGTCCAAGGAAAGCCCGATCTCCGAGGAATGGAAACGCCGTTTGGTGACGTTGCGCAAGGGCGATGTCTATCTCAACCGTTTCAGCCCCACCGGCTTCTATTCGTCGGCGGTGCGCAACCGTTTCATCGACGAACTCGCTTCGCGGAGCGAACGCCAGGTACCGTACACGCGTGAACCGCTGGGCGATCACACCGCCGTTTTCCCGGTGGGCGCGCGGGGCCGACCGGTGTATCTCACGCCGACCGACAAGGTCCGGGCACAGGGCTGGGTCGACGAAGGCTTCACCGAGGCCATGCGTTCGCCCGATTCGACCCTGGTGTTCGTGACTCCGGACCGGAGCGTGCAAATCCGTACCGACCAGCAGAACTGCATGGGATGCCTGAGCCAGTGCCGGTTCAGCAACTGGGCGGAAAACGAATTGGGCACGACCGGCAAGTTGGCCGATCCGCGGTCGTACTGCATCCAGAAGACGCTCCAGGACATCGCCCACGGCGGCGACCTGGACGACAATCTGATGTTCGCCGGGCACAACGCCTTCCGGTTCGCCGACGATCCGTTCTATGCCAACGGTTTCATCCCCACCATTCGTGAACTCGTCGAGAGAATCCGAACCGGCGACTGATTGATTCCCGCTTATCGGCAACGTGGTTCCGGATCAATTCTCATGCCGGTGGAATCGCCGGCTTGCAGATAGGAATCCCATAGACTCGGGCAACTCAATTGCGTCCGACAGGACACAAGGTTGCTCTGTGGCGTCGAAATGCCGGAAACCCCTCTGCAAACGAACAGGTCGGACGGGCCCTGCGTGCTCGGTCGGTGCAAGCACCTGCATAACCCCTTATCTTTCGCAATTTTCTTGTAACAGAGGAAACGCGTCTGTATAACCGCGTAATTCGTACGGTTTTTCCTTTTTCAAACAAAAAGCTTGGTTTATAGTTTGTAACTTCTTTAATTCCATGATGCATTGATCATATAGGGGGGATGAGGACAGTGAGAACATATAGCCACGTGCTGGAGGGGCTTCGGGCATCGGGGCTGCGACCCACCCGCCAACGGCTTGCCTTGGCGGAATTGCTTTTTTCCAACGGCGATCGACACATTACGGCGGAAATGTTGCATGCGGAGGCCTTGAACGCGGGGGTTCGGGTGTCTCTGGCGACGGTCTACAACACGCTGCATCAGTTCACATCGGTCAACCTGCTTCGGGAAATCGTCGTCGACGCGTCGCGGTCGTACTTCGACACGAACACCACGGATCATCATCATTTCTTCCATGAGGAAAACGGCCGGTTGGAAGACATTCCCGGCCGCCAGATTTCCGTCGCCGATCTGCCCGCGCCGCCGGAGGGCTGCCAAGTCTCGCGCGTGGACGTGATCGTGCGGCTTTCATCGCAAAAATTTTGAATGAGAACCGGTCTCATTCAACGACCTACGAAATAAATTAAAAAGATTCTAATCTGGTTGAAGCTCCGGGCGTTGCTCTCCATATGAGAGGGCGACGCCCTTTATTCACCTACGGCGTCCACGGTTATTCAACCGACCACCGAATCAGGATGAGGGAGTGACACCCATGACCGACCTTAAAGGATCGAAGACGCAGGCCAATCTCCAAGACGCGTTCGCCGGCGAATCACAGGCCAATCGCCGTTATCTCTATTTCGCACAGAAAGCCGATGTCGAAGGCTACAACGATGTCGCCGTCGTGTTCCGTTCCACCGCCGAAGGTGAAACCGGCCATGCCCATGGCCATCTCGAATTCCTCGAAGAGGTCGGCGATCCGGCGACCGGGCTTCCGATCGGCGCGACGTCCGAAAACCTGAAGGCCGCGATCGCGGGCGAAACCCACGAATACACCGACATGTATCCCGGAATGGCCAAGACCGCGCGCGACGAAGGATTCGACGAAATCGCCGATTGGTTCGAGACCCTGGCCAAGGCCGAAAAATCTCACGCCGGCCGTTTCCAAAAAGCGCTCGATTCCATGGACTGATTACCCGGCGGGCGAACCCCGCCGACGCCTGACCATGGCCGGTTCCGCGAATCCGATCGACGGATTCCAGCCCGGCCTTCAGGCCTTCCGTTGACGAAGCGGGGAATCCCGTACAGGATTCCCCCATTGTCTATGTGTGATTTCCAATTACGAATTCCAAAACAGGAACGAGGAGGGATCCCATGCGTGAAGGCAGTCTCGAAGCACCGACCCGCCACCCGATACCCTGGCGTGACGCGGAATGGTACGACGAAGAGAAACTCGACGCGGAACTTCGCCGTGTCTTCGACATCTGCCACGGCTGCAGACGCTGCTTCAATTTGTGCGACAGCTTTCCCCGCCTGTTCGATCTGATCGACGAATCGGAAAGCGGGGAACTTGAAGCGGTTCCGAGCTCGGCATTCAAGCCGGTGGTCGATGCCTGCACCCTTTGCGACATGTGCTTCCTGACAAAATGCCCCTACGTTCCACCGCACGAATTCAACCTGGATTTTCCACATCTGATGCTGCGCTACCGAGCCGTCGAAAGCCGGAAAGGCAACATTTCATTTGCCGAGCGCCAACTGACCAAAACCGACCGTAACGGCAAGATCGCCTGCACGGTGGCGCCGATCGCCAACTGGGCGAGCGGCTCCGGGAATGCGTTCGGTCGGTCTGTGCTTCAGTCACTGGCCGGCGTTCATAAAAAGGCGTCGCTGCCCCAATTCCACGGCAAGACCTTCGTGGCGCGCGCGAAATCGGAACCGGTCACGGTCAACGAAGCGGCGCCGGCCTTCGGGCGCAAGGCGGTGATCTACGCTACCTGCTTTTCCAATTACAACAATCCCGATATCGGTATGGACCTGCGCGCGGTGCTGGCCCGAAACGGGGTCGAGACCGAAGTCCTGTATCCCAACTGCTGTGGTATGCCTCAGTTGGAGCACGGCGACATGGCCAAGGTGGCCGCCGCGGCGGAAAAGCTGTCCGCGGCGTTCGCCGAATGGATCGACAACGGCTACGACATCATTTCCCTGGTGCCGTCCTGCACCTTGATGATGAAATTCGAATGGCCGCTGATTCTGCCGGAAAACGAAGCCGTCAGGAAACTCAGCGCGGCAACGTTCGACGCCAGCGAATATGTCGTCTCCATTGCCAAGAAAGAAGGCCTCGCCGAGGGCTTGCTGCCGCTGGAGGGCGGTGTCACGGTTCATATCGCCTGCCATGCCCGCGCTCAGAACATGGGCCAGAAAGCCGCGGAAATGCTCCGCCTTCTGCCCGAGACCAAGGTTTCGGTGATCGAACGGTGTTCCGGCCACGGCGGTTCGTGGGGGGTGTTGAAGGACAACTTCGAGATCGCCCTTAAGGTCGGAAAGCCCGTGTTCAAACAGGCCGTCAAGAATGCCGCGTCATTCGTCGTATCCGAATGCCCCCTGGCCCGCGAACATATTGTCCAGGGTATGGGCGAACTCGGTGAAGGCGGCATGCCGGAAATCAAGCACGCAAGCCATCCCGTGCAATTGATCGCACGGGCTTACGGAATCTAGGGCACGCTGCGTCCCGTCGGATGTGGGCGAACTGCTCTGGTTTGTTGTCATCGATCAATTTTCCGCCTCCCGGAAACTCCACGGGAAGGCGGGTTGGTCCAGAATCGGGAGACGTTTCCGATGACTGCGAAGCGCGAAATCACCAGCGACGACATCATGCCGATGGCAGAATACGCCAAGGTCCGGAAGGATCGTCGGCGCATGGTGACCGAATTGAAGAAGAACCGGCGTCTGGCGATCGGTCCGGACGCCACGGTCTATTTTGAAAGCTATGACACCATGTGGCATCAAATTCACGAGATGCTGCATATCGAACAGGGCGGCGAGCCACAGATCGCGGATGAACTCCAGGCCTACAATCCCCTGGTTCCCAAGGGAAACGAACTGGTCGCGACCCTGATGTTCGAAATCGACGATGCGGTCCGGCGCGCCCGGTTCCTGGCGAACCTGGGCGGGGTCGAGGAAACCGTGACGCTTGAATTCGACGGCGAGACGGTCACGGGGGTCCCGGAAGCCGACGTCGACCGGACGACCGCCGAAGGCAAGGCGTCGTCGATACAGTTCCTGCATTTTCCGTTCAAGCCGGACCAGATTGCCAAGTTCAATAAGCCCGGAACCCGCGTGGTCATGGCCATCGCGCATGAATCCTACGGCCACATGGCCATCATGCCGGAAACGATGCGGGCGGCGCTGACGGGGGATCTCGACTGACCGCTTGGTTTGCCGACGGGATTTTCCCGGTACGGTGGTGACAGGCCGCCCCGGCGCGTGCATGATTGCCGCGTCGGGGCGGCTTCCCCGACGACGCGCGATAGGCATGGTCTTCGGGGGAGGAATCGATGCGGGCGTTCTGGATCGCGATGGCGCTGGTCGCCGGCCGCCTGCCGCCTGCCGCCTGCCGCCGGGGGCGATGGGCAAGGAATCCTGCGAAGAAGTTCCGCGTCTTTATTCAAACCCCAATGCCTCCTTGCAAACTTGGGCGCGTCGGTCCCCGATGGAGACTACTACTCCTGCAAGTTCGACTAGGCCCTCGATGTCCTCGCCGAGCGGCGTAAACGCCTGGGGGACGATCATCCCTACGTCAAGGCGTGGCTGCGTAACCAAACCTCCGCTTACTCCGCCTGCCGGAGTCCCGGCTGGTCGAGGCGGCGCGCGATCCGAACCTGAACAAGGAGACGCGCGCCCAGATCGCGCGTGTCGCCTGGACCCGCGCCTTCATTCTGGGCGGGGCGGACCGCACACGAGCCGCGATCGTCGCGGACCTGTACCCGGAGGGTGACGATCGTCTGATCGGCGTGCGCGATCGCCTGCTCGCGAACAATCCGATTCTCAACCTCATCGATTCCGCGGAAATGGACCGGCTGGCGAAAATCCCGAACGGCCCCCGCTATCTGTCGGAACAGGCGGCGGCCTGGGCCAAAACGAAAACCTGGTATGGCGACGTGCTCGGCTGGAACCGCGATTTGCCGGAAATGCTGGCTCTCGCCGTCCGATCGACTCGTTACGGCTGTCAGCGTGATGGCGGACATGGCCGCCATTCGCGGCAAGCCTTCGCCGAACTCCACAAACGGCTTCCGGAAAACGCGTGAACCGCCAAGACGCCGTACTGGTTCAACTGCTCGCATTTCTACTGGCATTGTTCTTCGCCGCCGCGAAACCCGTATTGAATTCGAGGTGGACGAAAAGCGGAATACGGGAGGATCTCTCAGTCCAATATAGTACGTTATAACATTGCTTTTTAAGAGTCCCGGCGGTATCCTTATTTTGGCACAGCGTTCCATGATGCGGCACAAACCGCGCGGCGTGCCTCGGACAAACGATACCGAATCTTCCGGAGGGATCTTCCATGATGAAATCGATTTTGACACCGCTTGCCGCCGTCGCGGTTCTCGGATTGTGTTCCGTAACCTTGTCGGCAAACCCGGCATCGGCCGAAACCTATACGTTCAAGTTCGCGCACTCTCAGCCCCTGACCAGCGTTCGCCACAAATCCATGGTGGTTTTCAAGGAACGGCTTGAAAAGGACTCGGGTGGCCAGATCACGGTCGAACTCTTCGGCGGTGGCGTCCTGGGGACCGAATCCGAGGTCATGGATATGGTCAAGGTCGGCAACCTGCAAGGAACGCGCGGCGGTCAGTTCGCCAAGGCCAACAAGAAATTCCTGCTCTACACCCTTCCGTTCCTGTTCGATGATACCGATTCGGTCCTGAAAGCCATGCGTAGCGACTTCGGTTCCCTGATCGCCGCCGCGGCGAAGGAAAACGGCTATTACATTCCCGCGACCGGGGTGGCCGGCGGATTCCGCCAGTTCACGAACAACAAACACCCGATCGAAACACCGGCGGATATTGCCGGTCTGAAGATGCGGACGCCGCCGATCGAAACCATCATCAAGACCGTCCAGGCCCTGGACGCCAGCCCGCAATCGGTGCCCTACAAGGAAACCTACATGGCCCTGAAGACCGGGGTCGTCGACGGCGAGGAAAACCCCTGCTCCAACATCGCCGAGATGAAGTTCTACGAGGTCCAGAAATACCTCAGTCTCGTCAACTACCAGATCCATCCCGATCCCCTGTTCGTGAACCTGGGTTGGTACGAAGCCTTGCCGGCCGATCTTAAGACGGTTTTCGACAAGGCCGCCAAGGACGCGATGGAATGGAGCGACACCCACTGGCTGGCGTCGGAGAACGATTATCTAGCGACGCTCGAAAAACACCTGAAGGTCAACGCGGTGTCCGCCGACAAGAGGGCTTTGTTCGTCGACAAGGTCAAGCCGGTCTGGGATCACTACGTCACCGAGGGCTATTTCACCCGAGCGGAAATTGACGCAGCGTTGGCGGCAGCCAAATAGGCGCTTCGCGGTCAAGTACGGCGGGCGTCCGGAATTTGTTCGGACGCCCGTCTCCGACGCCCCATCCTCTATCGGTAGACGGCCATGAAGCAGTTGGAGCTTTTCGAGCGCGGTTTGGCCCGAATCCTCGAGGTCATTCTCACCGCGTCGTTTTTTGTGATCGCCGGCATGGTCATGCTGCTGGTGACGTTGCGCTACGTTTTCAATTCGACCATCGTCGGCGGCAACGAGTTCACGGCGCACCTGTTCATCTACACCACGGCCCTGGGGGCCGCCGTGTCCCTGGCCCGCAGCCAGCACATCGCGATCACGGTCGTTGTCGACGCACTTCCGCCATTTCTCCGGCGCCTGGCCGATATCGCGGGCATTCTTCTGATCGCCGCTCTGAATGGCGGCCTTCTGGTGTACAGCATCGAATGGCTTGCCCAGGTCGGGGGTTTTGATCTCCCGGTTCTGAACGTACCGCAGGGCATCGTTCAGGTGTCCGTGCCCATCGGGTGCGGATTCGTCCTCGTGTTCTGCGCGACTCGCCTCCTGCGCGTCTGCCTTTCGCCGCTCGTGCCGACCGGAGGGCCCCGTCCATGATCCTGGTGTTGGCCAGTCTGGTGGTCTTCCTGCTGCTCGGGATTCCGATCGCCTTCTCGCTTGGCCTTTCCGGCGGGTTGTATTTCGTCTTCTATCAGCCGGCGCTGATATCGGTCCTGCCGCAGCGGGTCTACGCCGGCATGGATTCCTACATGATGATCGCTCTGCCGCTTTTCGTCCTGATGGGGCTGTTGATGAACCAGGGCGGACTGACCGGCCGGCTGATCGATTTCTGCATGATCTTCGTGGGCCGCATGCGGGGCGGGCTCGGCCTGGTCAACGTCCTGGCCAGCATGGTGTTCGGCGGGATTTCGGGATCGTCGGTGTCGGATACGGCATCGGTCGGCGCGGTCCTGATTCCGGAGATGAAGCGCAAAGGCTATTCCGGCCGATTTGCCGCCGGAATTACCGTTGCGGCGTCGACCATGGGCATGATCATCCCCCCCAGCATTCCCATGGTCATCTATGCCTTCGTCGCCGAGGAATCGGTGGGGAAGCTGTTTCTCGGCGGCGTCGTTCCGGGAATCATGATCGGGGTCTTCATGATGGGGATCACGGTCGCGTTGTCCGTGTTGCGCGACTATCCCCGCGAACCGATCGAAGTGACCTGGACGGAAGTCTATCGGCGGACGCTGCGCGGCCTGCCCGCGCTTTTGATGCCGGTGTTCGTGGTCGGATCGGTCGTCGCCGGTTTTGCCACCGCGACCGAATCGGCCGGTATCGGCGCCGCCTATGCGCTGGTCGCAGGCATGCTGATGTTCGGCGGCGTGCGTTGGAATACGCTGCCGTCGTTGTTTTCAGAAGCCATCCTGACCAGCGCCAACGTCATGATCATCATCGCGTTTTCCAGTATCTTCACCTGGATCCTGGCACTGGAGAGGGTTCCGGAAACAGTCGCCGGGCTTCTGCTCGGGCTCGATCTTTCGGTGTTCTGGATCCTGCTGATCATCGACGTGATCATTCTCCTGATCGGAACCTTCATCGATGTCAGCCCCGCGATCCTGTTGCTGACGCCGGTCTTCCTGCCGGCGCTGAAGACGTTGGGCGTTTCGCCGATCCATTTCGGCGCCATCCTGATCACGGGCCTTGCCGTCGGTCTGGTCACGCCCCCTGTCGGCATGTGCCTGAACGTGGCGGCCGCGATATCGAAACTCGAAATCGGCAAGATCTTCCGCGCGGCGTTGCCTTTCCTTCTCGCCAATCTGGCGACGCTGTTGCTGGTGACGACGGTTCCGGGCCTGAGTCTGTGGCTCCCGAGGCTGATGATGGAATAGACGTTGCCGATTCCTCCGACGAAAGCCCGCCCCATGACCATTCAGTCCCTGAACCGTGCTTTCGATATTCTCGAGCTGTTGTCCCGCACGCCCGGCGGTCTCGGGGTCACGGACGTCGGTATCCAAACCGGTCTGCCGAAAAGCACGGCATTCCGAATCATCTCGGCGCTGGAGTACCGCGGCTACGTGGAACGTCTGGATGGGGATAAATACATTCCGGGTCCGGTGATCGTCGATCTGTGCAGCCAGCATCTGGGCAGCCTGGATCTCAAGCTGGAAGCGCGGCCGATATTGACCCGCCTGTGCCAGACCACCGGACAAACCGTGTATTTGGCGGTCCTGAGAGGAAACACGGCCGTCTACATCGATGCCTTCGAGACATTCGAAAGCCTGCGCAAATACGCGATCATCGGCCAACGCCGCCCCCTGTATTGTTCGGGACTGGGCAAGGCTCTCGCCATGGGGATGGCCGAACCGGAACTGCGCGAGGCCGTATCGCGCGAACCCTTCGTACGGCATACGGACACTACGATCGCGGATGTCGAGGGCCTGTTGGCCGATCTCGCGGAATCGCGGCGACGGGGATGGGCGCTGGACGATCGGGAGTTGGAACCCAATATCCGCTGCGTCGCCGCCCCGATTAGGGACTTTTCGAGCCGGGTCATCGCATCCGTCAGTGCCTCGTGGGAGGATACGGCGCCGTCGAAGCCGGATGTCCCGGTCATGGGGCGGGCGGTCGCGGCGGCGGCACGGGAGGTGTCGGTCCGACTCGGATTCAGGGGGGACCTGGAGCTGCTCGGTTGAAGCGGCCCTATTTTACGACTTCGTCGTCGTACACGCCCCAGAATTCCGAACGATGCATCCAACCGGCGAAGCCGTCGATTTCGACCCGGCACCACGGGCTGCTTTCGCGGCATTCCAGAATCGATCCCACGACGCCCGGTTCGACTTGGGCGATGATGTCGGCCTTTTCCCTGGGTTCGGAACGGACGACGCGCATCTTCGCCGTCACGATGAGCGCGCGCTTGGACGACAACATGTTCTGATGAACCCAGCCTTGGGCGCCTTCCCAATCGCGAATCTTGCGCCAGGTCTTTTGTTCGGCGATGACTTCCAGCGGCACGCCCGAACGCAGGTAGACCCATTCGATGGGGTACTGGCCGCCGGGTCCGATGCGCAGATTGGCCTTGCTGGCGCGTAGCGACACGAACCGCGGCAGCGGCAGGCCCGTGCCTTGAGTGTTCGCCGCGAACGCGGGGATTCCCCAGTGAACCGCGAAAGCCCCGAGAATCAGGGCCACCAGAATCGGTGCGTGCCGTCGTGAAGCCATCAGGGATATCCGTTTACAGGTTCCGAATCGACGGCGCCTATTCTCTCCCCGTGGGCGCCCCGGTCAAGAGGAACAGGCAAGCGGCTGGACAGGCGGGCCGCATGTTGCTATGGCCAAACGCAGCGTTTCGACTTCAACGAGAGCCAGAGCCATCATGCCCGCCGCCAAACCCCTTGTGGTGCTGACGCGCAAATTGCCGGACGTCATCGAGACCCGGATGATGGAGTTGTTCGATGTTCGGTTCCGATTGGACGACCGCCCGATGACGCGCCCCGAACTCGCACAGGCGATCACCCAGGCGGATGTCCTCGCGCCCACGGTCACCGACCGCATCGACGCCGAGATTTTGGAGGCGGCCGGCCCCCGGCTGAAACTGATCGCCAACTACGGTACCGGTGTCGACAACATCGATCTGCGCGTCGCCAACAAGCGGGGCATCGTCGTCACCAATACGCCGGATGTCCTGACCGAGGACACGGCGGACATGACGATGGCGCTCATCCTGTCGGTCATGCGCCGAATCGGGGAGGGCGAACGAATCATGCGCTCCGGCCGCTGGCCGGGTTGGGCGCCGATGTGGATGCTTGGCCGCCGGGTTCACGGCAAACGCCTGGGGATCATCGGCTTCGGACGAATCGGGCAGGCCCTGGCGCGGCGCGCGCGGGCTTTCGGGTTGTCGATCCATTATCACAACCGGGAACGCCTCCACCCCGATACGGAACAGGAATTCGACGCCACGTTCTGGGAAAGCCTGGACCAGATGCTGGCGCGGATGGACGTGATTTCGGTCAACTGCCCGCATACCCCGGCGACCTACCACCTGCTGTCGGCGCGGCGACTGGCGCTGTTGCAGCCCCATGCGGTGGTGATCAATACCGCGCGCGGCGAAATCGTCGACGAGGAAGCCCTGGCCCGTATGCTGGGGGAAGGACGACTCGGGGGCGCCGGACTGGACGTGTTCGAGCGTGCGCCCCTGGTCGCACCGGGATTGCTGGATCTCGATAACGTCGTATTGTTGCCGCATATGGGCTCGGCAACCATCGAGGCGCGGATCGAAATGGGCGAACGCCTGATCTTCAACATCAAGTCGTTCGTGGACGGTCACCGCCCGCCCGACAGAGTCATCCATGATTTCATCTTTTAAGGCCGAGACCGGCGGAGAGCGCGGCCGGCAACTGCGGAGATAGGCGCATGGAAGTTTGGCTGAACGACCGTCTCGTTCACGGACCGGCGGCACGCATCGATCCCACGGATCGGGGCTTCGCCCTGGGTGATGGCCTGTTCGAAACCCTGCGCGTCTCGGATGGAGCCGTGGAGTATGCCGCCGCGCACCTGGCGCGCCTGCGCAAGGGTTGCGCGATCCTGAAATTTCCGCGCATCGACGTGGAGGGGCTGAACGAGGCCATGGCCCGTGTTATCGCCGCCAACGACATGGATGCGGGCGTGCTGCGGTTGACGCTTACCCGGGGGGCCGCACCGCGCGGCATGGCACCTCCGTGGGAACCGCATCCCACGGTTCTCATCGCCCCGGCGGCGCTGCCCGAAAGTGCGGACAAGCCCGTGACGGCAGTGATAGCGCGCGGGACCCGACGCAATGCGTTTTCACCGCTCAGCGCAGTCAAGAGCCTGAATTGCGGGGACAACATCGTCGCGCGTATCGAGGCGAGGGATCGGGGTGCCGACGATGCGTTGATGCCGAACGGCACCGGCACCATCGCATGTGCCACGTCGGCCAATGTTTTCCTGGTCGTGGATGGGAAGGTGGTGACGCCGCCGGTGTCCGACGGCGCCCTGCCGGGCGTGATGCGGGGTCTGCTGTTCGGCCCGTTGGCGGCCGAGGAAATGCCGATCACCGAAGCGATGCTTATGCGCGCCGACGAAGTCTTCCTGTCGAACAGCCTGTCGATTCGCGCCGTGTTGTCGATTGACGACCGACCCGTCGGATCCGGAGTGCCGGGCCCGGTCACACGAAAAGCATCGAGCCGTCCTTCGACGCGTCGTTGAGAAAGCCGACCACGCCGCCGATCTCCAGCGGCACGTCGTCGCGTAAATCCTCGAATTCCAGCCCGATGGCACGAAGGGCCATTTCGCAGACGATGAACTTGACGCCAAAGGCGACGCAGGCCTCGATCATGTCCTCGAATTCGGCGACGTCGCGGCGGGCATAGATCCGGTCGACCTCGCCTCCGGTGCGTCCTTCGGAAGCCGGCAGGGATTTCCAGCCCGGATGGCCGTCAGGTCCCTTGGCGACCAGCGCCCGGCAGGCTTCCATCGTGAAGAACAGGGTAACCGGAACATTGGCCGCCGCGCTGGCGCATGCCATGACCAGGGCGTAGTGGACCCGGTCGTAGTCGCCCGAGAACAGGACGAGGGAAACCTTGGTGGGACGGTCTTCAGCGGACATGGCAGACGCGTTCTCCGGTTGCGATGCGATGGGAGGAAAGATCGGTGATTTCCGGAGCATCCCCGCACAAGGGGCATCCGGAATCGCGGTGGACGGTGATCTTGCGGAACGACATCGACAGCGCGTCGCAGATCAGGAGTTTTCCGGCCATGCTGTCGCCGATCCCGAGCAGTTCCTTGACGATCTCCGTGGCTTGCATCGATCCGATCAAACCGCACATCGCACCCAGGACGCCGGCTTCGGCGCAGGTCGGAATCTGGCCCGGCGGCGGCGGCGCGCGAAAGATGCAGCGGTAGCACGGCCGATCGCCGTCTTCGAAGGCGCGATAGGTCGCGACTTGGCCGTCGAATCGCAGGATGGCCCCGGAAACCAGAGGCACCCGGGCGAAGTAACAGGCGTCGTTGATCAGAAATCGGGTGTCGAAATTATCGGTACAGTCCGCCACCACGTCGTAACGGGAAATCAGGTCAAGCGCATTGTCCGCGGTGAGACGGGTGCGGTGCTTGTGGATTGTGACGTCGGGATTGAGGTCCGACAACGTCTGCGCGGCGCTTTCCACCTTGAACACCCCGACGCGCGAGGTGGCATGTGCAATCTGGCGCTGCAGGTTGGACAGATCCACGACGTCGTCATCAACGATGCCGACCGTACCTACCCCGGCCGCCGTCAGGTACATCGAAACGGGGGAACCGAGCCCACCCGTGCCGATGACCAGGACCTTCGCGTCCAGCAATTTGGATTGGCCGACGCCGCCGATTTCGGGCAGTAGTATGTGCCGTGCGTAGCGGTGGATCTGGTCTTCGGAAAAATCCATCATTCGACTCCGCGTCCATCAAACCGGGTCCGGGGACCCGGGGGCGGAACTCTAGATCAATCCGCGACCCGGTGGAATCACCAGATCGCGGATCGCGGGTTCGATGAAGAAAAGTTCGGGCAACGTTTCCGTCCCCGAGGAACGCTGGGGCCTCAGTCTATACCGAGTCCTTCGAAAAGGGCGGTCGAGAGATAGCGTTCGGCGAACGAGGGCAGGATGGCCACGATCAGCTTTCCCGCCATTTCCGGCCGTGCGCCCACTTCAAGGGCGGCGGCGATAGCCGCGCCGGATGAGATGCCGACCGGCAATCCTTCGACCGATGCGGCTTTTCGCGCCGTCGCGAAAGCGGCTTCGTTGCCGATGCGGACGATTTCGTCGATGGCGCCCGTGTTGAGGACACCGGGAATGAATCCGGCACCGATTCCCTGGATCTTGTGCGGACCGGGCGAGCCGCCGGAAAGTACGGGGCTGGCTTCGGGCTCGACCGCGATGACACGGAAGTCCGGTTTGCGGGGTTTTATGACCTCGGCCACGCCGGTGATGGTGCCGCCGGTGCCGACGCCGCTGATCAGGACGTCGACCTGGCCGTCGGTGTCGCGCCAGATTTCCTCCGCCGTGGTGCGGCGGTGGACGTCTGGGTTGGCCGGGTTCTCGAATTGCTGCAGCATGACCGCGTGGGGCGTGTTTTCGACGATTTCGGCGGCGCGGCGAACGGCGCCCTTCATGCCTTCGGTGGCCGGCGTCAACTCCAGTTTCGCTCCGAGCAGAGCCAGCATCTTGCGCCGTTCCAACGACATGCTTTCGGGCATCGTGAGGATCAGCGGAATGCCCTTGGCGGCGCAGACGAAGGCGAGCGCGATGCCGGTGTTGCCCGACGTCGGTTCGACGAGCAGGGTATCGGAACCGATCCGCCCGTCGCGCTCCGCGGCTTCGACCATCGCGAGACCGATCCGGTCCTTGACCGAGGCGAGGGGATTGAAGAATTCGCACTTGCCGACGATCCGCGCCTTGACTCCGGCATCACGTGCCAGCTTGTCGAGGCGGACCAGGGGCGTGGCACCGACGGTATCCAGAATACTGTCGTAGATCCGGCCACGGAATTCGGGCTGGACCGTTTCGTTCGATGTCTCTGTCGTCATGGCGGGACCTTTCGGGCCGAAGATAAAACATACACATATTAGTGTGAATTAGCGCATATTTCACATCTGTATCGGCGACTTTCAAGTCCCCGACCGGATTAAATCACGAAATCGGGGGGTGACGGGCTTTCCGCCCGATGGCCGGCCTTGTCGGCGCGGATACAGAGATCGTCCACCGAAATGGCGTCGAGGCGCTGCATGAAAACCTCCCGAAGCTCGGTCCATACCGGGTGAACCACCGCCTGACCGAGGGGGGAGCCGGTTTCCTCAACCAACGGATCGTCGGAGGATTCGAGCGACCGGATGACCCGGACGATATCGCCGATCGTGATGTCGCGCCGGTCGCGCGACAGGACGTACCCGCCCTGCGGCCCCCGGACGCCGGACAGGATTCCATCGCGCACCAGTTGTTGGAGTGCCTGTTCCAGATAGCGACGCGGAATCCCTTGGCGCCGCGTGATGTCCTGGCTGCGCACCGGCCGGGCGCCGCCGTTGAGGGCGATATCGAGAACCGCGTCGATGGCGAACAGTACTTTTCGCGAGGGGCGGAACATGGCGCGGTCAGGTCCGGGTGCCGGTGGAACCGAATCCGCCGGAACCGCGTTCCGTTTCGGTCAGTTCGGTGGTTTCGCGCCATGTCACCATCGATACCGGGGTGATGATCATCTGGGCGATCCGCATACCGCGTTCGACGGTGAAGGGGACAGTGCCGTGGTTGATCAAGGGAACCTTGATTTCGCCGCGATAATCGGCGTCGATCGTGCCGGGACTGTTGAGCACGGTGATGCCGTGACGCACGGCAAGACCCGAACGCGGCCTCACCTGGGCCTCGTAACCGTCGGGCAGTGCGATGGCGATTCCGGTGGGAATCAGGGCGCGGCCGCCCGGTTCGAGGACGTGGTCCTCAGCGACCGCCGCCATCAGGTCCACGCCGGCGCTGTGCGGCGTGGCGTAGGCGGGAAGGGGGAGGTCAGCGGCGGATTCGAAACGGCGGACGGGGACGACGACGTCAGGCATGGATACTCCTTGTCAGAAATTCGGCGATCTGGTCCGTAAGCCGGCGCGCGACCGCGGTCTTGTCGAGGGTGGGCCAATCCTCGACGCCCGTTTTCGTGATCAGGTGGACGGTATTGACATCGCCGCCGAAAGTACCGGTCCGGGGCGACACGTCGTTGGCGACAATCCAATCGCAGCCCTTGGACGTGCGCTTGGCCACGGCATTGGCGACGACGTTCTCGGTTTCCGCCGCGAAACCGAGAACGAGCCGGGGCCGATTTTCGCTCCGGGTCGACAGGGTGCGCAGGATGTCGGGGTTCTCGACGAGCGTGAAGCGGGGCGCTTCCCCCTTCTTGATCTTCTCGGTTGCCGGATCGGCGATGCGCCAGTCGGCAACCGCGGCAGCGCAGATCGCGATGTCGACGGGCAGGGACGATTCGCACGCTGCCAGCATTTCCTGGGCGGTTTCGATGTGGAGGGTGCGGATCCCCGGCGGATCGGCCAAGGCCACGGGACCGCTCACCAACGTGACGTCGGCGCCGCGTGCTGCCAGGGCGCGGGCGATAGCGTGCCCCTGCTTGCCGGACGACCGGTTGCCGATGAACCGGACGGGATCAATGGTCTCGAAGGTCGGTCCGCTGGTCACCAGGGCACGGAGTCCGGCCAGGGCACGGTCTCCGGTCAGTGCATTGTCGATGGCGGCGAGAATTTCCTCGGGTTCGGCCATGCGGCCCAATCCGTATTCGTTGCAGGCCATTGCCCCGGCGTTCGGGCCGACGCGCAACACGCCGCGATCGCCGAGTCGCACCAAGTTGGCCTGGGTGGCCGGATGATCCCACATGCGGACATTCATCGCCGGCGCAATCAGGATTCGCTTGTCGGTCGCCAACAGCAGCGTGGTCGCCAGATCGTCCGCGATTCCCGCCGCCATTTTCGCGATGATGTTGGCGGTCGCCGGTGCGACGACCACGAGGTCGGCGGCGCGGGACAACTGGATGTGGCCGATCGCGGTTTCGTCGGTCAGGGAGAACAGGTCCCGATGGACCGGTTGGCCGCTGATCGCCGCCAAGGACAGGGGGGTGACCAGTTCGGAGCCGGCCGCGGTCAGGACACAATGCACTTCGCCGTCACGGTCGCGCAGACGGCGGATGAGTTCCAGGCACTTGTAGGCGGAAATCCCGCCGGACACGACCAACAGGATCTTTTTTCCACCGATCGATGACATAATTCATCCCAATAAACAAACTGAAAGTGTGATTAACGTAGCTAGAATTCCGCGCCGGGGCAAGGCCGGTCTCGTCAACCACCCAGAACGATGACGGTGACGGCCGCTGTCAACACGGCGGTGACGGCGATCCAGAGCAAAAGCGTGGCGCCGTTGCGGCGACCGGGATCGCGGAGCAGGCGGACCGTTTCGGGATGCATCTTGAAGCCGCCGGTCGCCAAGGTATCCGACACGGTTTCAAGGCGGTCGATGATGCGGGGCAGTTTGCCCAGGGCTGTCGACATCTCGCCGACGCTTTGGCGAACGAACGCCCGCGGACCGAAAAGTTCATCGGTCAGTTCCCCGACCAGGGGCCGGGCCAACGACCACATGTTGACGTCCGGATTCAGACTCCGCCCCGTTCCCTCGGCGACCAGCATGGTTTTCTGCAGAAGGAGAAGATTGGTCTGAACCTCCATATGGAAGGTCTTGCTGACCTGGAAAAGCTGGCCCAGCAGGCGGGCGATCGAGATTTCATTCTGCGGCAGATCGAGAATGGGTTCGGCGATCGAACAGCAGGCCTGCGTGAACCAGTCGACGGACTGCGTGGATGGAACCCAGCCCGCCTCGAAGTGGATTTCGGCGGCGCGCCGGTAGTCGCGGTTCAGGAACGCGTTGAGCAATTCTCCCAGGTGCCGCCGCGTCCGTACATCCAAACGGCCCATGATGCCGAAATCGATGACGGCGATCGATCCGTCCGAACGGACGAACATGTTCCCCGGATGCAGGTCGGCATGGAAGAAGCCATCGCGGAACACCTGCTTGAAAAACGCGAGAGCGGCGCGCCGCAGGACTTCGTCGGGATCGTGTCCGGCGGCAATGAGCGCGTTCCGACGGTCGATTCGGACACCGGCCACCCGTTCCGTGGTCAGGACCCGTTTGCCCGTCCGGGTCCAGTCGATGCGCGGCACATGGAAGGTGGTGTCGCCTTCGAAATTGCGGGCCAGTTCCGCGGCGGCGGCGGCTTCGAACCGCAGGTCCATTTCCAGGACGACCGACTCCGCCAGGATTCGGACCGATTCGAGCGGGCGGAATCGCCGCAGTTCGGGCCGCGCCGCCTCGAGAACCGTTGCCGTCCAGAAAAACAGGTCGAGATCCCGATTGAACGCCGCTTCGATCCCGGGGCGCAACACCTTGACCGCGACCTCGTGACCTTCGGTGGTGATCGCGAAATGCACTTGGGCGATGGAGGCGGCGGCGACCGGCTTTTCATCGAATGCCGAGAACAGGTTTTCCAGCGGCTGATCGAAATCGCGCTCGATCGCCCGGCGCACCTCGTCGAATCCGAAAGGCGGCAGGTGGTCCTGAAGGTGGGACAAATCGGCGGCGACTTCCTCGCCCAGGAGATCCGAACGGGTTGCCAAAGCCTGGCCGAGTTTGATGAAGCTGGGGCCGGCTTCCTGCAACGCCAGTGCCAAGCGTTCGCCTGGGCGCCCGGCGATCCCGCGCCGCCTCATCAGTTTTGCCGCCAGCACCACGCCGGGCGCGACCTCGGTCTGCTCCAGCACGAACAAAGCGTCGTAGCGCGCCAACGTGATGGCGATTCGCAATAACCTCAGGACGTTGCGGATGCTGCGTATCATCGTTGTGTCCGGGTTCAGATCCGCCAGGCGGAATGCATGGCCGCGATTCCGCCAGACAGGTTGCGGAACCGGACCTGCTCCAGGCCCGCGTCGGCGATCATCTCGGCGAAGGTTTCCTGGTCCGGGAATCGCCGGATGCTTTCGACCAGATACGCGTACGAGTCCCGATCGCGGGCGACGACCTCGCCGATGCGCGGAACGATGTGGAACGAATAGGCGTCGTAGAGACGGTCGAGACCGGGAATCACCATGCGGCTGAATTCCAGGCACAGGAACCGGCCGCCGGGACGCAGCACGCGCCGGGCCTCCCGCAGGGCCTCGTCGATTCGCGTCACGTTGCGGATGCAGAACGCAATGGTGTAGGCGTCGACGGACGAATCCGGTACCGGCAGGGTTTCGGCATCGCCGCAGACCCAGTTCAGGCCGTCGATCATGCCGCGATCGAGGGCGCGGTCCCGGCCCACCGTTATCATCTCCGGATTGATGTCGCAGACCGTCACGTTGCCGCCGCCGCGCCGACGGAACCGGAAGGCAATGTCGCCGGTACCGCCGCCGACGTCGAGAAGTGACATGTTCGGCCTGGGATTCAGCCAGTCGACGAAGGCGTCCTTCCACAGCCGGTGAATGCCGCCGCTCATCAGGTCGTTCATGAGGTCGTACTTGCCGGCCACGTTGTCGAAGACACGGCGGACCAAGGACGCCTTTTCGTTCTCCAGGACCGTTCGAAAACCGAAGTGCGTGGTGCGTTCCGAATCGCCGTCTTCGTGAATCATCGTCTCTTCCCATTTTCCCGTCGCGGAAACCATAGCCCAAGGCGCCGCGCCGCGCTACGCTGTCGCGCCGAGATGAACGCCGAGGTCCATTTTCCATGCCGGAACTGCCCGAGGTCGAAACGGTACGCCGCGGTCTCGAACCCGTATTGACGGGTGCGAGCGTAACCGGGGTTCATTGTGCCCGTCGCGATCTGCGCCAGCCGATTCCGTCCGGTTTGGAAAGCCGTCTGGTGGGGCGACGAATCAACGCGGTCCGGCGGCGGGCCAAATACCTGCTGATCGACGTGGATAACGGATCGACCCTGATCATCCACCTGGGCATGTCCGGGAGCCTTCGCATATCGACGCCGCCGATTCCGCCAGCCGAAAAGCACGAGCACGTGGAAATCGTTCTCGATGGCGGGGCTGTCGTTCGATTTCGGGATCCCCGACGATTCGGGGTCGTTCTGATCTGCGGCACGGCCGATCTCGATTCCCATCCCCTTTTGGCGCGACTCGGTCCGGAACCCCTCGACGCCGCGTTCGATGGCCGGATGCTGCGGGGGCTCCTGCAGGGCCGCCGGACGCCGATCAAGGCCGCGCTCCTCGATCAGACCGTCGTCGCCGGCCTGGGCAACATCTACGTCTGCGAAAGCCTTTATCGCGCGGGCATCCTGCCGACTCGTACCGCCGATTCGATTGGCGTACGCAGCGCGGGCCGACTCGTGGGCGCGATACGCGCGGTTCTGCTGGAGGCAATCGCGGCCGGAGGATCGTCGCTCCGGGACCATCGCCAAACCGACGGCGAACTGGGGTACTTTCAGCATGCGTTCGCGGTGTACGATCGTGAAGGGCATCCGTGCCCCGAATGTTCGTGCGAATCGGCGGAAACACGGGGCGTGCGGCGAATCGTACAGGCCGGTCGTTCCACTTTCTATTGTGCTACGCGACAAAGGTGATGTATGAGGCGCGCCATGAACCGAAGGAACGTTCGTGCTTTTCTCGTTTCGGTCCTGACGGCGTTGGCGCTTCATGTCGGCGACGCCGCGGCTCAGGGTGCGGGGAGTGACTTTGTCGGCGGGACCGGCGATGTGCCGCTCGCGCCCGGGCTGATCGAGGATTCGAAAGCCAATGTCGTTTTCGATTCTCCGGCTGGCCGGATCGTCGAGTCGTATGCTTTCGGACGGGGGGAGGTGGACAAGGTGAAGGCCTTCTACGCGGACACTCTGCCCCAGTTGGGTTGGGTTGCCGCCGAGCCGGGCGTTTTCCGGCGGGAAGGCGAAGTTCTCCGAATCGATGCCGCATACGAGGACGCGGTCGACAAACGCGTCGTTGTCCGTTTTTCGCTGTCGCCGGATTCGGCGGCGCACTGACCGGAAGCGGGGGCGGCCGCGCATATAACCATGAAAGTTTTAGTGTCTTGAGGAGGGATGGATATGGCATTCGCCACCATCATCGTTGAAAACCGGGGGCACGCGGGGCTCGTGACCTTTAATCGACCCAAGGCCCTAAACGCGTTGACGGTCGAGATGGCCAGCGAATTGGCCGAGGCCTTGGACGTTCTGGAAGCCGACGATTCCGTTTCCGCCATCGTCCTGACCGGCTGCGAAAAGGCTTTCGTCGCGGGGACGGATATCTCGGAAGTTCGCAGCCTGGAATTCGTCGATGTCTTGGACGGGGATTTCGTGACCCGTGGTCTCGATCGACTCGAGTCCTGCAACAAACCGACGATCGCGGCGGTTTCCGGCTATGCGCTCGGCTGCGGCAGCGAGATCGCGATGATCTGCGATGTCGTTCTCGCCGCCGAAAACGCCAAATTCGGCCAGTCCGAGATCACGATCGGAACCCTTCCCTGCGCGGGTGGAACGCAGCGCCTGGTCCGCGCCGTCGGAAAGGCAAAGGCGATGGAAATGTGCCTGACCGGCCGCCTGATGTGTGCCGACGAGGCCGAGAGGGCCGGCTTGGTGAGCCGGGTCTTGCCGGTCGGAGATCTTCTCGACGAGGCGCTGGCCGCCGCCGAGGCCATTTCCCGGATGTCGCGTCCGGTAACGCGGATGGTCCGCGACGCCGTCAACCGGGCCTTTGAAAGCCCGCTGGCCGAGGGGCTTCGGTACGAGCGCGCGCTCTATCGCGCGACCTATGCGACGGACGATCAGAAGGAGGGAATGGATGCTTTTCTGGAGAAACGGCAGCCAAACTTCTCACATCGTTGAAAAAAACGCCCAACCGCGGGCGACGGTGGGTATCCGGGCTTGACGGGTTCTTCCCCGGGTTATATAAGCCCGTCTCCGCTTTCCTATGATTGGCAATACGGGTTATTCCATGGCGCACCACAAGTCCGCAAAAAAGCGCATCCGGCAGACTGTTCGTCGCACCGAAGTCAACAGCATGCGCGTGAGCCGAATCCGCACCTTCATCCGCAAGGTCGAACTGGCGTTGGCGGCTGGCGACAAGGAGCAGGCGACGCAGGCATTCCGGGAGTGCGAGCCTGAACTCATGCGCGGTGTTACGCGCGGGGTCCTTCACCGCAATACGGCGTCACGTAAGTTGTCGCGTCTTTCCGCTCGCGTGAAGGCTCTGAACAGCTGAATTTCAGCTTGACGTCTACCGAATTCGGGCCGCGTTTCGGTCGAAACGCGGCCCTTTTCGCGTCCGGGCGCCGGGATGTTGCATCACGTGTGAGTCAAGGGATTTATTTTGCCGAACGGGACTCTGTCAACTTGCCAAAGGGGGCGCCCCGTCGATAAATTACCTCCCTCCCGCGATGGGGGGGCGGCGCGATTGGAAGAGACAAGATCAAGTTTTGTCGTCTCTGATTTATTGTGGCCTGAGAAACTTTGTTTGAATTTACTTAAATATTTTTATTTTGAAAATTGGGGTCGTTAAGTTTTATTTGTTTGTTTCTTGCTGGATTGGGGCTTATCCAAAAGTCCTCCAATAACAAAAAAAGTCCAAAAACCGAGAGTCTGTGCTTGCGAAAAGTGGGTGCCGAGGCACCCCGTGTTTCTGGGCGGTGCCGGGTAAAATCGGCCCGGCGTCCGGTTTTTTGGCCAACGAAAGGGCATTCCGCGGTCGCTATCGGGAAGTCGGAAATTCCCGACCGTCGAACGACAATGAACGGGTGAGGTGTTTGTCGGGGCAGCGGCAAAAAGGTTGTGGGAAGCAAGTGAAATGGAAATGACAAAAAGCGTCGAAGGCAACGAATCGACGTGGGGATCGATCTGTAGCAGGATGAGGCAGGAAGTCGGCGAGGCGGCATACCAGAGCTGGTTTAAGCCCATGGTGTTGCGGGACGTCGCCGATGGCTTAATCCGGATTTCCGTACCCACGCGGTTCATGCGCGACTGGATTGCCGCCCATTACGCGGACAAGATTCTGTCCCTATGGTCCGACGAAAATCCGACGGTTGAATCCATCGACATCGTCGTGCAATCGGACCGGTTCGCCCGGGCTGTCCCCCAGGGCGTCAAAGCGGTCGATCATGCGATGCCGAAGTTGTCCGAACCGACACGATTCACCAGTAGCGTGACGGACGAGGTCCGCGACGATATCGGCGCGCCGCTGGATACCCGGTTCACGTTCGAGAATTTCGTCGTCGGCAAGCCGAACGAGTTCGCCTACGCGGCGGCGCGGCGGGTGGCCGAAGCCGCCAGTGTCCCCTTCAATCCGTTGTTTCTTTACAGCGGCGTCGGGTTGGGCAAGACCCACCTGATGCACGCCATCGCGTGGGACATTCGGCGCCGGTCACCCAAAAGGACGGTCGTCTATCTCTCGGCGGAAAAGTTCATGTACCGCTTCATCCGGGCGCTGCGCGAACAGAATACCGTTGATTTCAAGGAGATGTTCCGGACCGTCGACGTTCTGATGATCGACGACGTCCAGTTCATCGGCGGCAAGGGCGCGACGCAGGAGGAATTTTTTCACACCTTCAACGCCCTGGTCGATCAGGGGCGGCAGATCGTGTTGTCGGCGGACAAGTCGCCATCGGATCTGGAAGGCATGGAAGAGCGGCTGATTTCGCGTCTCAATTGTGGCTTGGTCGCGGACATCCATCCGACGACATTCGAACTCCGTCTCGGCATTCTGGAATCCAAGGCCGAGATCCTGAAAACGCTGTTTCCCCGCAAGGTGCTCGAATTCCTGGCGCACAAGATCACGTCGAACGTCCGGGAGCTGGAAGGCGCGCTCAACCGGGTCCATGCCCACGCCCGCCTTGTCGGGCGGGAGATCACGCTCGAAACCACCCAGGAAGTCCTGCACGACCTGTTGCGCGCCAACGACCGGCGGGTAACGATTGAGGAGATCCAGAAGCGCGTCGCCGAGCATTTCAACATCAAGCTGGCGGAAATGCACTCGGCGCGCCGGGCGCGATCGGTCGCGCGGCCGCGTCAGGTGGCGATGTATCTGG
This sequence comes from Rhodospirillales bacterium, assembly GCA_963675465.2. Taxonomy (GTDB): domain Bacteria; phylum Pseudomonadota; class Alphaproteobacteria; order Rhodospirillales; family Shumkoniaceae; genus JAHDSF01. Next base: position 2,752 of record CAXXVY010000012.1, on the reverse strand, counting down.
CCAAACAGCTGACGTCCCGCTCCCTGCCCGAGATCGGCCGCAAGTTCGGGGGACGCGATCACACCACCGTCATGCACGCTGTCAAGAAGGTGGAGGAATTGCGCGAGCGCGATTCCGGATTCGCCGAGGATGTCGAACTTCTGCGCCGGATGTTGGAGGGGTGAGGAATCACCCTTTTCCGACCGGCGCCAAGGGCGGAAAACGCTTCGGATTCTCAAGCCTTTTGCTATAATGGCCTCCCTTTAAGAGGGAGCCGTCGGCGGCGACCTCAATCCCGGTCATTCCGTACAGCGACACGGTTCCGGATTCGCCTTCGGGGCTTGACCGATACAACGGATAAAAACGGACGCCATGAAACTAACGATCGAACGCGCGGCATTGATGAAATCCCTGGGCCACGTTCAAAGCGTGGTGGAGCGGCGCAATACCATTCCGATCCTTTCCAATGTCAAGATGGAGGCGACGGGCGGTCGCCTCGGCCTGAATGCGACGGACATGGATCTCGATATCATCGAGACGGTTGACGCGGAGGTCTCCCGCGAAGGATCGACCACGGCGCCGGCCCACACGCTTTACGATATCGTGCGCAAGCTGCCCGACGGATCGCAAGTCGAACTCGAAAGCGCAGAAGACGGCCGTCTTGTCCTGCGTTCCGGGCGTTCCCGATTCGCCTTGGCCTGCCTGCCGGTCGAGGACTTCCCGGTGATGTCGGGCGGTGAACTGCCCCATTCCTTCGCTCTGGCCGCCTGGGATCTGCGCGGGTTGATCGACCGGACGAAATTCGCCGTGTCGACGGAGGAAACCCGTTACTACCTCAACGGCGTGTTCCTGCACGTCGCGGAACGCGAGGGCACCGAAATTTTGCGCGCCGTCGCCACCGACGGACACCGACTGGCTTGCGTCGAAGTGCCCAATCCCGAAGGCGCGAGCGGCATGCCCGGCGTTATCGTCCCGCGCAAGACTGTCGGCGAGTTGCGGAAACTGATCGACGAAATCAGCAGCGAAATCACCGTCTCGCTGTCGGAAACCAAGATTCGGTTCGCGTTCGACGACGTCGTGCTGACGTCGAAGCTGATCGACGGCACTTTCCCCCGAATATTCGCGGGTGATCCCGGTCGGAAACGATCGCGTGATGGAGGTCGATCACAAATTGTTCGCGGCCGCCGTCGATCGCGTTTCCGCGATTTCCAGCGAAAAGTCGCGGGCGGTGAAGCTCGCCGTGTCGAAAAACACCTTGGAATTGTCGGCGACAAGCCCCGAAAACGGCACCGCCAGCGAGGAGATCGAGATCGGCTTCGACGCGGAGCCCTTGGAGATCGGCTTCAATTCGCGCTACCTACTGGAAATTACCGCTCAAATCGAAGGCGACAGCGCGCAGTTCGTCATGGCCGACGCGGCATCCCCGACCATTATCCGGGAATCCGGCGACGAAAGTGCGCTCTACGTGCTGATGCCGATGCGTGTTTAGGATCGTCGAACGGGGGACTGGCGTCGCTTGACCGATCGGAACCCGCGCGCAATCAGCCCGGCGGATGACTCGTCGGGACGATGTTGTCTTTCCGTGGCGCGGTTGACCTTGACGGATTTTCGGAATTATCGGAGCCAACGGCTGGAAATGGATCCTCGACCCGTTGTTCTGACCGGTCCGAACGGGTGCCGGCAAGACCAACTTGTTGGAGGCCGTTTCGTTCCTGGTTCCCGGACGCGGACTTGCGGGGCGCCCGGGTGGCCGAACCCGGTCGCCGTTCGAACGACGACGGTTCCGACGCGCAGGCCCGGCCCTGGGCGGTGGCGGCGCGGGTGCGCGGGCGGAGCGGCGAGATCGACGTGGGAACCGGCCTGGAAATCGGCGGCGAGACACGCGAACGCCGCGTGGTTCGGGTGGCGGGCGAGACGGTGCGCAGCCAAACCTCCCTGGCGGACTATTTCAGCGCGGTGTGGCTGACGCCGGCCATGGACCGCCTGTTCCAGGACGGCACGGCGGCGCGACGCCGGTTTCTGGATCGGCTGGTGTTCGGTTTCGATCCGGCGCACGCGGGGCGGGTTTCCGCCTACGAGCACGCGATGCGCGAACGGGCCCGCTTGCTGAAGGACGGTACCGCCGACCGGCGCTGGCTCGACGCGCTGGAGGAATCGATGGCTTCACGCGGGATCGCGGTGGCTGCGGCGCGACGTGAAATGGCGGAAAGGCTGGACGCGGCTTGCGCGGCCGGCGTTGGCCCGTTTCCGGCGGCATCGCTGTCGGTCGGCGGCGACGTCGAAGAGGCGCTGGCGAGGGATCCGGCCCTGGCCGTCGAGGATCGGTTGCGGGAACGTCTGGCGGCGAGTCGCCGCGCGGATGCCGAAACCGGCGGAGCGGCGGTCGGCCCCCATCGCGGTGATTTTATCGTCCGCATGCGGGATGGCAATGTCCCGGCGGAGCGGTGTTCAACCGGCCAGCAGAAGGCCCTGCTGATCTCGATCGTCCTGGCGAATACGCGGTTGCTGGCGGCGGAACGGGGTGCGGTACCGGTTCTGCTGCTGGACGAAGTGGCCGCCCATCTGGACGGCGAGCGCCGGACGGCGTTGTTCGATGAGATCCTCGGCCTTGGCGCCCAGGCCTGGATGACTGGAACCGAGGGCTCGGCGTTTCGGGACCTCGGCTCCGAAGCCCAGTTTTTCAAGGTTTCCGACGGCGTCGCGACGGGCCCGGAAACCGCACTGCGTTTGAATTGACCAACCGATTGGAACGTTCATGACCGACGAGACCACG
>CAXXVY010000011.1:0-257286 GCA_963675465.2 Rhodospirillales bacterium | reverse complement strand
CCAAGGATTTCGATCCGCTGATGGACAAGCTGCAAATTCCGGCCGAACGCCGCCAGCGCTGCGTGGGCGAATACCCCCGCAAGATGGCGACCTGGGAAAACTTGCTGAAAGGCCACACCCGCGCGGCGGGCGCCCAGGGCGCGGGGGCGGCAGCGGTGGAGTACGGCAAGGCGACGCAGCCGGTCTCCCAGCAACTCGAGGCCATGTGGCGGCAAAGCGCCTACTTCGAGAACCAGACCAAGAAGCTGTCCGAAATCCTGGCCCTGCCGCGCGCCATCAAGGTCGTCCCCGGCGAATGCGGCTTCGTGAACGCGTACTGGAATCCCAACAATCAGGAAATCCACATGTGCTACGAGTTCATGACCTTCCTGGACGACTTGATGAACAAGCCCCTGGCCGGCGATCCCCCCGCCAACACCAGCGGCGCGACGGCGGGCACGCCCGGAAATGCGGCAGTCGGGTCCTCGGGCGGCGAGCAGCAGTCCGGCGGCTCCCAGGCGATCACGTTCTGAGAACCGCGCCCTATCCCCGTCCGCGATAGGATGCGGGCCCCTGATCCGGGAGCCACAACCCGGCGGGCGGTTCGCCGGTTTGGTAGAAGACGTCGATCGGCATACCGCCACGCGGATACCAGTAGCCGCCGATGCGCAGCCAGATCGGGCTGAGCGCGTCGATCAGCCGCTTGGCGATGCCGACGGTGCATTCCTCGTGGAAGGCGCCGTGGTTACGGAACGAACTCAGGAACAGTTTCAGGCTCTTGCTTTCCACCAGCGTCTCGTCCGGCACGTAGTCGATCACCAGATGGGCGAAGTCCGGCTGTCCGGTCACCGGGCACAGCGAGGTGAATTCGGGACAGGCGAACCGCACCAGGTACACCGTGCCGGGATGGGGATTCGGCACCGTCTCCAGCACCGCCTCGTCCGGCGAATCCGGCGTCACCCCGGGGCCGCCCAGTTGGGTCAGATTTCCATAGATCGATTCGGCCACGGTTGCCTCCCGTTCAAAGCGGCGGAATGTCGCCGGTCGCCCGCGCCTCATGGAACGCGGTCTCGAATTCGCCGAAGCGCCCGGCCTCGATCGCGGCGCGGATCCCCCGCATCAGATCCTGATAATAGTGCAGGTTGTGCCAGGTCAAAAGCATGGCGCCGAGGATTTCGTTGCTGCGCACCAGATGATGCAGATAGGCCCGGGTGTGGTTGCGGCACGCCGGGCAGCCGCAGTCGGCATCGATCGGGCGCGGGTCCTCGGCATGGCGGGCGTTGCGCAGGTTCAGCGGTCCGCCCGGCGTCCACGCCTGGCCGGTGCGGCCCGACCGGGTCGGCAGGACGCAGTCGAACATGTCGACGCCGCGGGCGACGGCGCCCAGGATATCCTCGGGCTTTCCGACGCCCATCAAGTAGCGCGGCCGATCGGCCGGCAGCATCGGGGTGGTGAAATCCAGCGTCGCGAACATCGCCTCCCGGCCCTCGCCCACCGCCAATCCGCCGATGGCGTAGCCCTCGAAACCGATATCCACCAGCGCGGCCGCCGATTCGGCGCGCAGGTCTTCGTGCACCCCGCCCTGGACGATGCCGAACAGGCCGTAACCCGGGCGCGCGGTAAAGGCCGCCCGCGACCGCGCCGCCCAGCGCATGGACAGCCGCATCGAAGTCGCGACCACATCCTTTTCCGCCGGAAACGGCGTGCATTCGTCGAATGCCATGGTGACGTCGGAATCGAGCATGCGCTGGATTTCAACCGAGCGTTCCGGCGTCAGTTCATGGTAGCTGCCGTCGACATGGGACCGGAAAACCACGCCCTTTTCGCTCATGGTCCGCAGTTCGTTGAGCGACATGACCTGAAATCCACCGGAATCGGTCAGGATCGGGCCCGGCCAATTCATGAAGCGATGCAACCCGCCCAGTCGGTCGATCCGCTCCGCCCCCGGCCGCAACATCAGGTGGTAGGTATTGCCCAGAATCATCCGGGCACCGGTGGAAGCCACGGAATCCGGCATCATCGCCTTGACCGTCGCGGCCGTACCGACCGGCATGAATGTGGGCGTTTCGACCGGACCGTGGGCGGTGGACAGGGTTCCGCGGCGGGTTCGCCCGTCGGTCGCTTGGATGTCGAAGCCGAATTCGGTCATGGTGCGTCGTTCCGTTCCAAGAGACTGGCATCGCCGTACGAATAGAACCGGTAGCCGGTCCCGATGGCATGGGCATAGGCCGCCTTCATCCGCTCCAATCCCGCCAGCGCCGACACCAGCATGAACAGGGTCGAACGCGGCAGGTGGAAATTGGTCATCAGGCGGTCGACGACGCGGAACCGGTAGCCCGGTGTGATGAAGATGGCGGTATCGCCGTCATAAGGCGCCACCCCCCCGTCCGGCCCCGCCGCGCTTTCCAATAGCCGCAGCGACGTCGTGCCCACCGCCGTCACCTTTCCGCCGCGCGCCCTTGCCGCGTTGATGCGGGCCGCGGCGTCCGCCGACAGGCTGCCCCATTCGGCGTGCATGAGGTGGTCCCCGGTATCGTCGGCCTTGACCGGCAGGAAAGTTCCGGCACCGACATGAAGGGTCAGGAACACGGTTTCGACCCCCCGGGCGCGGATCGCCTCCAACAGGGCCGGTGTGAAGTGCAGGCCCGCCGTCGGCGCCGCCACCGCGCCGTCCCGTGCCGCGTAGATGGTCTGATAGTGGTCGCGGTCGGCGGCGTCGCCGGGCTTCGCGCGCTTGATGTAGGGCGGCAGCGGCATCGCGCCGTACCGTTCCAATAGCGGAATGAGTTCGCCGGGGGCCACGTCGAAGGCCAGGGCGACTTCGCCGCCATCGTGCTTTTCCGCCACCGTCGCCGCGAAATCCGGCGCGAAGACGACACGGTCGCCGACCCGCAGGCGTTTACCCGGCCGCGCGAAGGCCAGCCAGGTCACCGGCCCGACGGGCTTGTGCAGCGTCGCTTCGATCGCCGCTTCGCCGCGCCGTCCCCAAAGCCGGGTCGGGATCACCCGGGTATCGTTGAAGACCAGGATGTCGCCGGGCGCCAGCAGCCCCGGCAGATCGCGCACGGAACGATCTCCGAGCGTTTCGCCGACGTGAAGCAACCGCGCGGAATCTCGGGGTTCGGCGGGTTGCTGGGCAATACGGTCGGCGGGCAGGTCGAAATCGAACAGATCGACTTTCATCGGCGGTTCCGGGTACAGCGGCATTCGGGCGGCACCCTACACAAAACCAAGTGTCGCGGTCTATAGTGTGTCCCCGCCATCGCCATCCGCAACGGGAGGAAATGCCATGTCGATGTACGTCACCGCCGTCCATGTTTCGGTCAAGCCCGATCGGGTCGAGGATTTCATCGCGGCATCGCGGGAAAACTGCCGCCATTCGAGCCTGGAGAACGGCAACCGGCGCTTCGACCTGTTGCAAAGCGCCGACGACCCGACCCGCTTCCTGCTGTACGAAGCCTACGACTCCGCCGGGTCCGCCGCCGCCCACAAGGAAACCGCCCACTACCGCGCCTGGCGCGATGCCGTGGCCGACATGATGGCCGCGCCGCGTCAGGGCATCGTCTACCAGGGCCTTTCGGATTGAGGACGCCCATGATCGCTCCCATAGCCCCCTTCGCCATCGGCCGTTTGCCTCGTATCGTCTTCGGCGCCGGGACCCGCGCCCGCATCGCCGACGAGGCCAAGGCCTTCGGTAGCCGCGCCCTGTGCGTCACCCGCCGCTGGTCGGGCGGCGCGGAACCGGTATGGCGCCGGATCGAGGCCGCCCTGGTCGACGCAGACCTGTCCATCGACGTCGTGCACGTCGGCGACGAACCGTCGCCTGATTTGGTGGACGAGATCGTCGCCGCCTTCAAGGACGAAGGCATCGAGGTCGTAATCGCCATCGGCGGCGGCAGCCCCCTGGATGCCGCCAAGGCCATCGCCGGACTCCTGATGCCGGGGAACTCGGTTATGGACCACCTGGAAGGCGTCGGACGAGGAGTCCCCTACGCCGGCCCCGCCGTGCCCCTGGTCGCCGTGCCGACCACCGCCGGCACCGGCAGCGAGGCGACCAAGAACGCGGTGTTGTCGCGGCGCGGCCCCACGGGATTCAAAAAATCCTTCCGCGACGACCGGTTGGTGGCCCGGGTCGCCATCGTCGATCCCGATTTCCTGGAAGGCGCGCCGCCGGAACTGATCGCCGCCAACGGCATGGATGCTTTCACGCAATTGCTGGAATCGCTGGTATCGACCCGCGCCAATCCGATGACCGACGCCCTGGCGTGGTCGGGCCTGGAATCGTTCGCCGCCGGGTTCTTCGCCGTCTGGTCGAATGATCCGCTTTACGGCGCGGCGGGTCGGGACCGTCTCGCCCACGCCTCGTTGATGTCGGGAATCACCCTGGCGCAAACCGGACTGGGTTCGGTCCACGGTCTTGCGTCGCCGATGGGAGCGCTGTTGCCGGCCCCGCACGGCGTGGTCTGCGGAACCCTGGTCGCCGAAGCCACCGACATCAACATCCGCGCCCTGCGCGAACGGCTGCCCGACAGCCCCGCCCTGGCCAAGTACGACCGGGTCGGCCGTCTTCTCGGCGCCGAGAACGCCCATGCATCGGAAGATCCGCTCCAGGCCCTGGTCGACACCTTGCGCCGGTGGACCGACCGCCTGAAGCTACCGAAACTTTCCGAATACGGCGCCGGAGAGGCGCACGTCCCCACACTCGTCGCCCAGAGCGGCGGCACCAGCATGAAGACGAACCCGCTGGTGCTGACCGACGACGAAATCGCCGAACTGGTGCGGCGGCGGCTGTAAACATCGGCAAAAAAACCGGGAAGTCACCGTTTTCGGCGGAACACCCGAAGGTCGGACAGTCGTCAGTATTGGGCTAAATATACGTCCGTATGCTTTTTAATGACGAGATTTGGCCCTATATTAGTTTTGTTACGAACACTTCCCCACCCCGCTCAAAGCGGTCCCGGGGATCCACGGCGTAAACCGTGACCTGTTCGAAGTGCGTATGTTTTCCCTCCTGTTCGCCACCGACGGCGACAGGGTTCCTGGAAAGACTAAGGTGAAGAGCATTTAGCGATTGACCTTTGAGTGATCTCCCTCCCTTAAACCTCCCCTCATCTATGAGGGTCCGAAAGGACCCTCATTTTTTTGTCGGCGCCTATTTGAAAAGGATGTTGGACACTTCCTGCAGCCGGGTGCGGGCGCGCAGCAGGTAGAAGCCCTGCACCGCCAGATGGCTCGGCGCGAACAGGCCGTCGTTTTCGCCGTTCGAGACGATCAGCGGGTCCATGCCAGCGGCGGTACGCAGGGACTCCAGCGTCTGCGCCCAGGCGGCGTCGACCTTTTTCTCGGTGATCACGTCGGCGAAGTCGGTCTCCAACTCGCGCAGGATCATGTAGTAGCCGTAGAGACGGCCCTTGGTGCCATAGAAGATGTCGTCCGCCAGGGTGTCCCACCAACCGGCGTCGGATTCCATGGCCCTTTTGTCGAGGATCGCCGACTGGCTTCCCAGGTCGGCACTGACCCGGTCGAGAAACGCGATCAGGTTGTCGGCGCGGCGGTCGAAAACGGCCTCGCCCTTGGCCAGGCGCTGGTTGTAGCGGACCAACGCCTTGCGGGCGGCTGCATACTGCTTTTCGGCGCTTGCGGTCGGCATCAGGGAGGTGGACGGCTCCCACAACCAAATCGTACCGTCGTACTTCAACAGGCCCGAAGCCTTGTCGAGATCGGGGTCGACCTGGCTCGATCCCCGCGTCCGGCCCAGGGTGTCGGTCATCTCCATGGCAAAGCGGGACAGGGCGTAGAACATGCCGACCTGGAAGTTCGGCATGTTGTCGAGAAGCGACGACGGCAGGAACCAGGGGCTGTTGGCGACCCACGGCGTTTCATCGATTTCCCGCGTGATCAGGGCCGCGGCCATGGCAACCGCCCGGCTGCCGCCTTCGGTCTGATCGGCGGTCGGAACGGTGTAACCGGTATCGTCATTGATCCGGTGCACCATCAACATGCCGACCGGATAGTAGAAGATCGCGGCGACGACAAGGACGATGGCCCCGACCTTCACATAGCGAAGGATGCTCCCGCTCCGCGTGTAAACCCGGCTTTCGACGCGGCGGCGAAAAACCGTCCGCGCGGATCCGATCCATCGTCTAAAGGGAAGAACGTCGCCGATCGCCATGTCTTTTTCTCCTGGTCCGCTTGCCCTCGGCCACAACCCGGCGCCGCGAGGGTGTCGCGCAAGATATACGCAGATGATCGCGGGATTGCGACCGGCAAAATCCTCGCCGTCAGTCGGCGCAGGCGCCAGCGCCCGGTTCGGCGCGCGGTTCCTTGTACGGAAACGTCAGGCAGGCGACCGTTCCGCCCCCCGGCGGACAAGAGATGTGGATCGTGCCTCCGTGCGCGGTGATCAGGGCCTTGACGATCGGAAGGCCGAGCCCGCTTCCACCCACGTCCCGCGTCATCGCATTGTCGGCCTGATTGAAGGGTTCCAGCACCTTGCCGAGCATAGTGAGCGGAATGCCGGGACCGCTATCGGCGATGCGAACGACGATGCCGTCTTTCTCCGCGCTCGCTCCGACGACCATCCGGCCGCCCGATGGCGTATGGCGGACGGCGTTGGACAGCAGATTCAGCAGCATCTGGCGCAAGGCCCGCCGGTCGGCCGAAACGTGAAGAACCGCGGATGCCTGATTGACCAGTTCCAGGTTACGGTTGCGGCACTCGGCTTCGAAAAACCTTAGGACCTCGTCGATTTCCGGCCGGATCGGAAGCGAGGCGACATGGGGGCGGTAATGGCCAGATTCGATTTTCTCGAAATCGAGGATATCGTTGATCAGACCCAGCAGGTGCTGGCCGGCATTCAGGATATCCCCGGCATATTCCTCCTGCCTGGGATTGAGCGGCCCGGCAACGCCGAAACGGAGAAGTTCCGAGAATCCGATGACGGCATTCAACGGCGTCCGCAATTCATGGCTCATGGTGGCGAGGAAATGCGATTTCGCCCGGTTGGCCTGCTCGGCCATCGCGCGCGCGGTCTGGGCTTCGCGGATCGCAATTTCGCGGGCCCGGAAACTCACGTCCCATTTGTAGCTGATACCCATCACGAGGACGATGACGGCGAGGCTCAACACGATCAGTATCCGGAGAGAGTCGAGCCATTCCGAAACGATCCGCGACACCTCAAGCGACGACGAAGCGATAAGGGGATAGGCTCGAACCATGCGCGATGCAATCAGCCGGAGGCTGCCATCCAAAGGCGATAGCGCGATGACCGCGTTCTCCGGCGCGCCCAGAGTGACGAATTCCTTGAGTTCGTCGATCGTCGATCCGACCGCCTCGCCAACCGTTGGAATGCGGACGAGAACCGTACCGTCGTCGCGGGTCAGGAGGACGGTATCCTCGGAAAGCCAAATAAGTTTCTCGAATTCGCGCGCAAGTACGTCGAGATCGAGAATGACGACGGCGATGGCGGCGAGATTTCCGGCATCGTCCCGGAACGCCCGGCTGAGGCCGAGGATCATCTTTTCCGGATCGATCCGTGAAAAGGCCGGCTCTCCCACGTACATTCCGACAAGGTGGGATCGCATATGTGCCTGGAAATAGTCGCGATCGTCGACAACCGGCGGCTCGCCTTCTCCGGTCCAGACCTGTATGACGCCCTGGGGGTCGAGCACGGCCAGTTCCTGCACCACGGGCTCGTGCATAACCCTCAGTTTTTCAAGCGTTTGCGAGTCCAGCTTTTTCGCGCCATCAAGGTTCCCGACAATCCGGAGCAGAACATCGAGTGCCGCGAAGGAACGACCGGCATAGGCCGCGCATGTGGCCGACAACCCCTTGACCCGCTCACTTCCTGCCTCGAACGTACTTTGGCGCAGGATCATTGCGCTCAGAACGGCGAGCAAAAGCACGAACAGCGACAGAAGCGCACCGAGAACGAGCGGCCGGCGCAACATCCGCGCGACAGGTTTCATGACCGCCGTCCGCAAGCATATTTTCCCATCCGTCGAGTAGACGGCAAAGGATTCGGCAAGTCAATCGCCGATGGTTACGCAACAACGCGATCTGCTACTTCGGGTTACCAAACCGTATTCTTGGTCAATTTTTAATGGGGACACGTTAATCCTCGAGAGGATCGAAACGCCACTTCGGTTCACCGCATACAGGGCAGATCCAATCTTCGGAAATGGCTTCGAACGGAGTACCGGGCGCAACACCCTGATCGGGATCACCCAATTCGGGATCATAGACGTAGGGATCGCATTCCTCGTTCTGGCATTCCCACTTCTTTGTCATGCCCGCGGACTGCGCGGCGCTTTTCTTCACGGCGGGCAGGAACCCGACCGCGCCCGCGCCGATCGACAACCGGAGAAATCCCCGCCGACTTTTCAGTTCCAGGGAACGACGTATGTGACCTCTCATTTCCTACCGACCCGCATTTTTTTGCTTTGCTGTTTGATTCAATTCAATACTCATGAATATCTCTTAAAAATTCATGACTTCAAGTGGCCAGATGTGAAACCTTTATGAAGAAAACATGATCTATCAGTGTCTGTATCCCAAGTATCTTTTATAGCCCACGAACCGCGCAAAGGCCGTATGACGCAGCAACGTTGTCATCGCAGCGTCATTCATTATTCATATTAGCTTCATCTCATGGTCACGAACCCGATGCACGGAATGGCTAGACTACGGGCCGATTTCCCACGGGGGAGAATCGAAAAAAGGGTCGTCAAGATCCTTTCCTCAGAAAGCCTCGGAGAAAACCATGCGCATACTCACGTCCCTGATGGCGGCAGCCGCCATCTTGCCAGCGGTCGGCTTGTCGGGTACCGCCCATGCCGACCCCGCGACATTCGAGTTCACGTCGGTGAAAGCGCCGGTGACGGACGAAGAAAAGCGGGCCGTTCTGGCCAGCCCCGAAGTCAAGATCAACGGGACCGTCCACAAGATCGGCTACAACCTGATCGCGCGTTCGGGCGACAAGATCGGCGGCAACATCTTCGGCCAGATCTACACCAAGGACGGCAAGCCCATCGAGGTTTCCGTCGACATGGACTTTTCGTCGCTGTTGCCGGTCAACGGCAAGCTGTTCAACGTCACCCATTTCGAATCCCGTCCCGGCGCGTACTACGTGACCGAGCTGTCGCAGGGCGCGGACGGCAAGCTGACCCCGGTTTTCACCAAGAACATCGACTTTTCGGCCTGGGACGGCGTCTGGGTACCGTGTGCCGGTTCCGTGACCCCGTGGGGCACGCACCTGGGTTCGGAAGAGTATCCGCCGAACGCCCGCGCGATCGAAGAAGCTCCGGACACCAAGTCCCTGGGCGGTGACTACAAGTATTGGAGCCCCTTCGTACGTTACTTCGGCGCCGATCCGGAAAAGATCTCCATCGACGAGTACCGCAAGATCTTCAATCCGTACAAGTACGGCTACGCGGTGGAAGTCTCGGTCGACGCCAACGGCAACGCCACCCCGTTCAAGCACTACGCCATGGGCCGCTCGGCGTTCGAACTGGCCAACGTGATGCCGGACGGAAAGACCGTCTACTATTCGGATGACGGCACCAACGTCGGCTTCTTCACGTTCGTCGCCGACAAGGCCGGCGACCTGAAGGCCGGGACGCTCTATGCCCTGAAGTGGAACCAGAAGCACGCGGCCAACGGCGGTTATGCCGACATCGACTGGGTCAATCTGGGACATTCCACGTTCGAAACGATCAAGAAGGCGATCGACGAAGGCGTCAAATTCAGCGACCTCTTCGAAGCCGCCAAGGGCGACAAGAAGACGGGTTCCTGCCCCGAAGGCTTCACGTCGATCAACACCACCGACGGCTTCGAGTGCCTGAAGCTGAAACCCGGCATGGAAGAAATCGCCTCGCGCGTCGAAACCCGCCGCTACGCCGCCTACAGGGGTGCCACCACCGAGTTCCGGAAGGAAGAAGGCATCACCTTCAACCCGGCGACCAACACCCTGTACGTGGCGATGAGCGAAGTCGAACGCGGCATGGAAGACAACGCCAAGGGCGGCAAGCCGACCGAGAAATACGACGTCGGCGGCTCGAACGACATCCGTCTGCCCGCCAACGCCTGCGGCACCGTCTATGCGCTGGACGTCGCGCCGAACGCCGCCATCGGTTCCGACTACGTCGCGTCCAACATGTACGGCCTGGTTTCGGGCATCCCGCACGCCAACGCCGGCACGCCGTATGAAGGCAAGAACAAGTGCTTCATCGACGGCATCTCCAACCCGGACAACGTGACGTACATCACGGGTTCCAACACCCTGATCATCGGCGAGGACACCGGTTCCGGCCACCAGAACGACGTCGTCTGGGCCTTCGATACCAAGACCGGGGCACTGGACCGTATCCAGACGACGCCGTACGGCTCCGAGACCACGTCGCCGTACTGGTATTCGGACGTCAACGGCTTCGGCTACCTGATGACCGTCATCCAGCACCCGTATGGCGAATCCGACCAGAAGGAAGCAAAGAGCGAAGCCGACAAGGCCGCCTACAACGCCTACATCGGTCCGTTTCCCGCGATGAAGTAGCGTACCTCGTCGCCAAATCCGGGGGGGACCCAAAAGGGTCCCCCTTTTTTTTGGCCTCGGTCAGCCGATGCGCGTCAACTGCACGATGCGTTTTTCGGCGATCAGATCACGGCTGCGTTCGCGGAAAGTCGCGATGTGGCCGGAATTGTTATGGGCTTCCCAATGGCCGCGGGTTTCCCAGTTTTCGTAGAACACGAAACGGCCGGGTTCCTCGACCGCGACATGGAGGTCGTAATTCATGCATCCCGCCTCGGCGCGGGTCGGTGCGAGCAGGTCCCGCAGGACGGCTTCCAGCGCGGCTTCCCGGCCGGGCTTGGCCTTCATCTCTGCAATGAGTGACAGAACGGTCATGACGGTTCTCCTTCGCCGGCTGAAACGGATGGGTGGCACCCGGCGGGCCCGAAGTCAACCGTTCTTCGGCGACGGCCTCATGATCGATGACGTCAGATTCAGCCCAGCCGCGCGATCAGATAGCCGGCGACCACCGCGGTGCCGATGACGCCCGCCACGTTGGGACCCATCGCGTGCATGAGCAGGAAGTTTTGGGGATCGGCCCGCTGGCCTTCAACCTGGGAAACCCGGGCGGCCATCGGAACGGCCGAAACGCCGGCCGAACCGATCAGCGGATTGATCGGGTTCTTGCGCGAAAACAGGTTCATGAGCTTGGCCATCAGCACGCCGGTCGCGGTGGCGATCCCGAATGCGACGACGCCGAGCGCCAGGATCTTCAGGGTCGCGGCTTGAAGAAACGTATCGCCGGTCATGGTGATGCCGACGCTGGTGCCAAGGAAGATGGTCACCACGTTGATGATCTCGTTCTGCGCCGCCTTGGACAAGCGCTCCGCCACGCCGCATTCGCGCAGGAAATTGCCCAACATCAGCATGCCGATCAACGCCGAGGCTGCGGGAACCAGCAGCACGCACAGCACCGTGACGATCAGCGCGAACAGAAGCTTTTCGGTCCGCTTGACCGGACGCAGCGACCGCATGCGGATCGCGCGTTCCTTGCGCGTGGTCAGCAGCCGCATGATCGGCGGCTGGATCAGGGGCACCAGCGCCATGTAGCTGTAGGCCGACACCGCGATCGGCGCCAGCAGTTCAGGCGCCAGCTTGTTGGCCAGGAAGATCGACGTCGGGCCGTCGGCGCCGCCGATGATGCCGATGGCGCCCGACTGCGCATCGGTGAATCCCAGCGCCACCGCCCCCAGGAAGGTCGCAAAGACGCCGAACTGCGCCGCCGCCCCCAGCAACAGGGTGCGGGGATTGGCGATCAGGGGGCCGAAGTCCGTCAGCGCCCCGACTCCCAGGAAGATGATCGGGGGAAAGATCTCCAGATGCACGCCCAGGGAGATGTAATAGTAAAGCCCGCCCGGCGCGTCGCCCACGGGCGCGTTGATGATGCCCTCGGTCGGCAGGTTGGCCAGGAGCGCGCCGAAGGCGATCGGCACCAGCAGCAAGGGCTCGAATCCCTTGAAGACCGCCAGGTACAACAGCAGCAGGATGACCGCCCACATCACCGCCATCCGCCAGGTGACATCGGCGACGCCGGTCAACTCCCACAGATGAAGGACGGTTTCCATCGGTTTCGCGTCACTCCAGGGTCAGAAGGGCTTGGCCTTCCTCGACCGAATCCCCCGGCTTGACGCGGACGTCGCGGACGGTGCCGGACCGGGGCGCTGAAACGGTGGCGTTCATCTTCATCGCCTCCAGGACCAGCAAGGCGGCGCCGGCTTCCACGTGCTGGCCTTCGGCGACGTCGATCCGGACGACCGTGCCGGCGATCTGGGCCGGAACGGGCTCTCCGCTTCCGTTGGACACCGGCGCGGAAAGCGCCGGCCGCGCCGTCGAGGCGACCGTGCCGGAAGCCGTATCCAGTTCCTCGACCGTGACGTCGTAAGCCTTGCCTTCGATGGTGATCCGGAACTTCCTCATGGCCTTCGCTTCATTCGATCTAGCAGGAGCGCCGCCAAACCGGGGCGCGGTGGGTCGGAACGTGGATGGTCGCAATGCGATGGGGACGTCCCTCCATCAGCAGGGCTACGGCGGCCGCGACGGCGACGCGATGATGTTCGGGTATCCCGAACTCGGACGTGGCGATCGGCGGCGGCGCGGGCGACGGACGATCGCCGTTGCCGTTTTCGCCTTTCTTGCCGTTGCGCGCGAAAAACAAACCGATCAGGGCGGTCAACAGCCACAAGGCCGCCAGCGCCACCATGACCACGGCGCAACCGGTGGCGATCAGTTCCAGGCGATCGGCCCAAGAGGTCATGGCGCCAGCGTCCCATGTTTGCGCGGCGGGCGCATTTCGCGCTTGGCCGCGAGGGTCCGCAAGGTCATGGCCACGGTGGCGCGGGTCCGCGACGGCTCGATCACATCGGCCACCGTCATCCGCCCGTCCGTCAGATAGGGCGCCGGATAGCGCGCGGCGACGTTGGCTTCGCCATCGCCGCCGGTCAGGCCGATATCGGCGGTCGGCCATGCATACACGACGTCGGCGCCAAGCGCGCGGCTGCCCAATGCCAGGAAGGCGCCACCGAAGGCCTTGCGCATGACGACCGTGACCTTGGGAACGGTGGCCTCGGCATAGGCGAAGGCGAGACGTCCCGCATGCCGGGCCAGCCCCACCCGTTCCTGATCGGCGCCGGGGTGGAATCCGGGGGCATCGACCAGTGTCACGACGGGAAGCCCGAAGGCATCGCAGAACCCCACGAACCGGGCCACCTTGTCGCAGGCCCGCGCACCCAGAACCCCGGCGCGCACCAGGGGCTGGCTGGCGACGATTCCCGTGACCAAGCCGCCGATCCGCCCGAGACCGACCATGATCGATGTCCCGTAGGCGGCATGAATTTCCAGGAAATCGCCGTCGTCGACCAAACGCCGGACGATGGGCCGCACATCGAAGGGCTCGTCCAGGGCGCCCGGGGCCAGAGCGTTCACTTCGGCATCGGGTTCGGTCTCCAGCGCGGGCGCGTCCCGATCGGGCGGCGGCGCCAGGTTGTTCGGTGGCAGGAAGCCGACGAGCTGCCGTGCGACGGTCGCCGCCTGAAGGGAATCCTCGACCACGAAATGCGCGAGCCCGCTGACTTCCGAATGGGTCGCGGCGCCGCCGATTTCCTCGGTTGTGGGGGCGAAACCGGCGACCGACTCGATCACCTCGGGGCCGGTCATGTAAAGCGCCGAGCGGCCGCGCACCATGATGACGAAGTCGGCGAACCCGGGAATCATCGCGCCGATGCCGGGACAAGGCCCGACCACGGCGGCGATCTGCGGCACCACACCCGACAGGGCGGCCATGCGGTTCAGGACGGCACCGTAACCGGCCAGGGCCTCCATGCCCTCGTCCAGCCGCCCGCCCAGGGATGCCAAAAATCCGACCACCGGCAACCCGGCTTTTCCGGCGTGGTCGAGCAGGGCGACGATACGGTCGGCATGGACGCGGCCGACCGATCCGCCCGCCACCGACAGCGACTGGGCGAAAGCCGCGACCGGCGTACCGCCGACGTAGCCGACTCCGGCGGTTACGCCGTCCCCCGGCAGGGACGCTTCCGTGTGATCGGTATGAGGCAGCGCGTGGTCCGCGTAGCGGCCGTATTCATTAAACGTTCCCGGTTCGAACAGGGCGTCGAGAATGACGGACGTCTCGGCGCTGCAAGCGGCCCGTTCGCGTCGTTCCGCCAAATCGTCCAACAATTCCTGGGGAATGGCCATGATCCGATCTCCGCCCCTACATGCCCATTTGCGACGGCAGATAGGTCACGATGCCCGGAAACAGGATAATCATGCCGACCCCCAGCAAAAGAACAAAAAAGAAGGGAAGCGCCGCCTTTGCCACGTAAAGGATATTGTAACCGGTCAGCCCCTGGAGCACGAAAAGGTTGAACCCGACCGGCGGCGTGATCTGCGCCATTTCGACGACGATGACCAGAAACACGCCGAACCAGATCAGGTCGATGCCCGCCTGTTCCACCATCGGCATGATGACGGCGGCGGTCAGCACGACGACCGAGATGCCCTCGAGGAAACAGCCCAGGACGATGAAGAACAGAGTCAGCGCGAACAACAGAGCGTAGGGCGACAGCTGAAGCGAACCGATCCATTCCGCCAGCATGCGGGGAATGCCGGTGAAGCCCATGGACACCGTCAGGAACGCCGCGCCCATCAGAATCAGCGCGATCATGCACGACGTCCGGGTCGCGCCCATCACGCCGTCCGCGAACGTGTCCCACGACAGGGTCCGGGAATGCCAGGACAGCAACAAGGACAGGAAGACGCCGACAGCCGCCGCGTCGGTGGGCGAGGCGATCCCGGCGTAGATCGATCCGATGACGCCGAAGATCAGCAGGACCACGGGAACCAGGCGCATGGTCTGGCGCAGTTTTTCACCGAACGTCATGTCGGCGCCGGCCGGCGGAATCCGCTCGGGGTTCAAGAGCGACCAGATCACCACGTATCCCATGAACATCACCACCAGCATCACGCCGGGCAGCACGCCCGCGATGAACAGCCGCGCGATCGATTGCTCGGTGGCGACGCCGTAGACGATCAGGATGATCGATGGCGGAATCAGCAGGCCCAGCGTCCCCGATCCGGCCAGGGTGCCGACACTGACGCGATCGGGATAGCCCAGGCGCTTCAGTTCGGGCAGCGACATCTTGCCGATGGTGGCGGCGGTGGCTGCGGAAGATCCGGATACCGCGGCAAAAACCCCGCAGCCCAGGATGTTGACATGCAGCAGGCGCCCCGGCAAATGGGTCAGCCACGGCGACAGGCCGTCGAACATGTCCTCCGACAAGCGGGACCGGAACAGGATCTCTCCCATCCAGATGAACAAGGGCAGCGCCGCCAGCGACCAGGAATTGCTCGATCCCCAAACTGTGGTCGACAGGATCAGGCCGATATCGGCCATGCCCTTGCCGGTGAACATCGCCAGGCCGAGCCAGCCCACGCCCAGCAAAGCCAAACCGACCCAAATCCCGCTGGCCAGAAAGGCGAACAGGGCGATGACCAGGACGGCGGTATAGAAAAGTTGCTCCACGTCCGCCCCCTTCAGACCTGAGTGATGGTTTGACGTTCGGTCACCCGCCGATCGGGCGCGGTGTCGTCGTCTTCGTCGAGTTCGTCGACCACGTACGACGGCGCGCCCCCCCGCGCGATGATGACGAACTGGTCAATGAGAGCGATCGTCAGCACGACGAGACCGGCAAGCATGGCCAGTTGCGGGATCCAGAGCTTCACCGGAACCATGCCCACGGAAACGTCGCCGAATTCGAGGGACTCGAGAACCAGATTCAAGGTGTAGTAGGTGAAATAGGCCGACAAGGCGGTGGCCGATCCGGTGCACCACAGTTCCACCGCGCGGCGTGCGTTCCCTTGGGCCTTGCGGATCAGCATCGACACCCGGATATGCCCCCCGGCCCGGAAGGTGTATGCCAGGGCCAGGAAAGACGACGACGCCAGGAAGAACCCGGCGAATTCGGCATAGTTGGGAATCAGCAGCCCCAACGGCTCGCCGGTCACCGCGCGGATGAGCGCGTCGATGACGTTCGCACCGACCTGGAGCAGGACGATCGTTCCGATCGCAACCAGAAAAACCCCGGCCAGCACGCCGCTACCGAGATAAAGCGTATCGAGAACCTTGCGCATGATGCCCGGATGACGGCGCGGACCGGCGCCCTCGCCGGTCCGCGCACCCCACCAACGTTACTTCATGAAAGCGTCGATGATGGCCTTGCCGTCGGCGCCGGCCTGATCGAGCCACTCCTTGGTCATGGCTTCGCCAACCTTCTTCAAGGTCGCCTTCAACTCGGGGCTGGGGTCGGCCACTTTGATGCCGCCCGCCTTGAGTTCGCCGATCTTGACGTTGGTTTCTTCCATGCTCATGGCCCAGCCGCGTTCCTGCGCCTTGCCGGCGGCGGCGAGAACGGCCTTCTTGACGTCGTCCGGCAGACGGCTGAACGCCTTCTTGTTGACGACGACCACGTTCTTCGGCAGCCAAGCCTGGGCGTGGTAGAAATTGGTCAGGTAGTCCCAGGCGCGGTTGTTGGCACCTGTGGACGGCGACGTCATCATCGCCTCGACCCGGCCGGTGGTGAAGGCCTGGGCGATGTCCGGAACCTCGATCTGGGTCGGAACCATGTCCAGCAACTGGGCGAGACGCTCACCCGCCTTGTTCTGGGCGCGGAACTTCAGGCCCTTCAGGTCGTCGCCGGTGTTGATGTCCTTCTTGGTGTAGAGACCCTGCGGCGGCCACGGCACCGAGAACAGAACCGCCAGGCCCTGCTTGTCGAGCAGTTCCTCGACCTTGCCGCGGGAGGCGGCCCAGAGCTTCTTGGCCTCGTCGTAGTTGGTGGCCAGGAAGGGAACGGCGTCGAGTTCGAAGATCGGATCCTCGTTCGCCAAACGCGACAGCAGGAATTCACCCGCCTGGACCTGGCCGCCGCGAACGGCATTCTTGATTTCCGGGTGCTTGAACAGGGAACCCGCGGGGTGAACGGTGATTTCGAGCTTGCCGCCCGTCGCGGCCTTCACATCATCCGCGAACTGGCTGATGTTGACCGTGTGGAATGTCTTGGCCGGATACGGCGTGGGCATGTCCCACGAATCGGCAAGGGCGGGGGTAGCGACGAATCCGGCCATCAGTCCGGCCGCGAGAATCGCTTTGAGATGCATAAAACCCTCCATCATTTTTGTTCTTGACGTCTGTCCCGAACATGAAACCGCACAAAGGGTGGTCTACCCTCGTGCGGCAGTCAACGTTAAAGTAAGCACATCTCATGCCAAAGCCGTGATTTCTCCAGGGTCTTTACGGCGCCAGGAAGACCGGATTCATGCGCTCGGCCAGTGGAAAATTATGCATAGTATTTGCGCATTCTAGGGGGCATTTGCCCATTTTGCGGGCCGCCCCTTCGCAGAGCCCCGCAGCCGATTACCCCGAAGGACACCATCCCCGAAAGCACATGATGACCGGTGATCGGGATACCTTGCGGAATGTTCGCCAACCCGTTGAGTCGAAATTGAAAATCCTTACCTGTGAAAATCACGGTGGATAATATGTGTACAATTTGTGGGTATGTTTAAGAAATATTCACAGGTTTTTGTGCCTTCCAGACGTTTTTTTATTGCGCGGAAAGGGGATTTTCAGCACCATCATAGGCGTACGTGAAGACGCCGATCCGGCGTTCCTCCAGGAAAGTGGGCCTTCGCGTCCGAATCTTTCTTCGGTGGAATCCGGACCCGGAGGCCCCCTCCTCGGAGCGTGCTTTCGGGAGTGGCCCACGGAGAAGATCGGGGTTCGCTCCGGTTCGATTCAGGGCCGCCGGTGAAGGGTCCTGTTTCCGTTGGAAGCGGGTCCGTCAAGGGTTCCGGAATTCCCCGCAGGGGGACGGTACGGGACCGGCCGATAGTCTTCCGCGGCCTCGGTCGCGGCCGGAAATCGGCGAAGGGATCGGAAAGCGGCGCGATCCTCCGCGACGTTTCATTGATCCCGGGAGGCGTCCTGCTTCCCGACGGACTTGGCCTTGGCGGTTCACGGGATGTCGCCGCGGCGTCACCGCGATGGGGTTTCGGCCTTCGGAGCGGAAAAATCACACCGTTCGGCCCTTGGTCTTCTGCCCAAGATGCCAAAAGCCGGAACGGGGTGTGGGGAGCGAGGAGCCGCTTCATTCACGTACACGGAGCCTTAACCGGCTCCACGAGGCGTCGGGAGTTTCGTTTGCGCGAAACGTTCGCTAGGTTCCCAGGACCCGAGCGACCCGACGCCTCTCCTTTTTAGCGGAAACGCCTTTCCTTTTCAATCGAAATGATCAAGATTTGGTGGTCGCCGTCCGATTCGACGCGAAGATATGACACTTGGATGTCTATTTGGGGGCACCTGATGGGAATCATTTCCGTCCAGTCACGGGTTGCCTACGGCCACGTGGGAAATGCCGCCGCGGTTTTTCCGCTACAGCTGTTGGGCTTCGACGTCTGGCCGATCGATACCACCCGGCTCAGCAACCATTTGGAGCACCCGAGATTCACCGGCAGCGTGTTTGAGCCGGCCGACGTCCGGGAAATCGCCGATGGACTGATCGCCCTCGGCGTGCCGGCCCGCTGCGACGCCGTCCTTTGCGGTTATCTGGGGCATGGCGCGCACGGGGATGTCGCCCTCGACCTGGCGCTCCGCGCCAAGGCAGCGCGTCCGGGCGCGGTGTTCTGCCTCGACCCCGTCATGGGCGACGTCGGCCCTGGAACCTATGTCTCAGACACCGTGATCGAATTTCAGCGCCGCCACGCCCGCGACGCGGACATCCTGACGCCGAACGCCTTCGAATTGGGAATTCTGACGGGAAGAACGGTAACCACGCCCGCCGAAGCCCGGCGCGCCGCACGCGACCTGATGGGGCACGACGGCGCCCCCGGGTGCGTTGTCGTCACCTCGCTCACCCCGGAGTTCGGAAATGGTATCGCCAATCTGGCGGTGACCCGCGATGGCACGTGGACCGTCGCAGCACCGCGCCATGACAGCGCCGTCAAGGGGACCGGCGACGTCTTCGCCGCCCTGTTCCTCGGCGTTTACCTGGCGTCGCGCAGCGTTCCCGCGGCGCTGGAACACGCGGCATCGGCTGTCCACGGCATCATGCGGGCCGCCGCCGAATCGGGTACCGACGAAATGCCCCTCGCCGCGTCGCGGAACGAAATCACCGCCCCCAGCCGACGGTTCACGGCGCGCCCGTTCGACTGACGGCATAAAAAAGTGAGGGTCCTTGCGGACCCTCGGCACAAGGAGGGGAGGATTTGGGAGGGAGATCACTCAAAGTTCAATCGGAACAGCCGCTTTAGTCCTGACTTTCCGAACCGTCTGTCGCGTCGTTCGCGACGCGTCGAAAGAGGGAACACTCGCAATCGCTCAATCATCCTGCGGCTTCCACCGCGCCCCGCCGCCACCGGCTTTGGGGAAATGACCCTAACAACAAGATCATTCTACCCACAATCGAATTAGAATAAAATCATGCAAAAGTATAGTTTAAGACATACGGAAGCCTATCGTCCGCGTGGACAGGTGAAATCCGAAAAAAAGACGGAGGGTCCTTGCGGACCCTCCGGCACAAGGAGGGGAGGTTAATAGGAGGGAGATCACTCAAAGACCAATCCCGAGGGATCGCTCTTCACCGTACTTTCCTAATCCACCATCATGTCGGTCATGACGGCAGGAGGAGGACTCACGCAATCACTCACATCATGGCCACGTTTTCCGCCGTGGCCCCCCAATCCGCCGAAGCGTCGATGGGGAAATGTTCGCAACAAAAACAAATGTAACGTATGGCACCTCGAAATGGAAGCGAGCAGACGTATGCCCTGGGCCATACTAACGGATAGCCGCAGAATTCAGCCTTTCGGCAACCGCCCCGACGAATTGCATATTTACTACAAATATGTCTGTTTAGAACGACTTGAAGTTTCCGCCGGGCGTTGACGGCGGCTTCCCGGAGACGGCCGGCGTTCGATTTCGTTGCCGCACAATACCGCGAACAGGAAAACGGCCCCGCCTCAACGGGGCCGTTTTCCTCGGCACGAAGAAAAAACCAAGGCGTCACCGGCAATGCCGGTGAAAAGTACGACGAATGGAAACGGCGTTTCGGCCGTCTATTCCTCGGCCAGCGCCCGTGCCATCTGACTCAAGGCTTCCTGGTGTCGCGGATTTCCGATCGTGGAAAAGTTCCGCGCGAGTTCCAGGCACATCCGCTGGCGCACCGACAATTCCGAGGCATCCGTCGTGTTTTCGAGTCCTTCATAAAAGAACCCGACCGGAACCTTGAGAACCTTGGCGATCTGGTACAGCCGGCCGGCGGAAATCCGATTGATTCCGCGTTCGTACTTATGGGCCTGCTGGTATGTGACCCCGATCAGTTCGGCCATCTGCTGTTGGCTGAGGCCGAGCATGATGCGACGTTCCCGAATCCGGATCCCCACGAAACGATCGGTTTCCGTGGCGCGATTCGCGGCCTTCGCCGTTTCCTCGGGTGCCTCATGAGCAATTGAGCTGTTCAACACAAATTAACCCTCCAGTGAAACGCGTGCGCACTGGACCAGGATTCAGGTTACGCAACACTTTGAGGCTCCAAGCTTGACGCCAAGAGCCCAGCAGCCAGCGAACTGGTCCATCACACTGTCTCGACGGTGGTTACGCCCGATTGCATCGGGCATTTCCGGCCGTCCCCCACATTTCCAACTGTACTACACTATTTTTAAAAAAAAGTCATACCGAACGTTCAAAAATTTGCATACTCAAATGACGGATATAGGATAACCTCGGCACACGTACGGGTATGCACCGTCTATTCGAGCGAACATCATATTATGCAAACAATCTTCGATTGATGCACCGACTTGACCGAGCCGATGACGCACGGTCCTAATTGTTCAACGTTGGAATCCCTTTAATCCAGCGCTTTTTTCCTTTCCCCGATTACATGCCCTACCGGCGGGGCCCCCGCCTTCGCCCGCAGAAGCCGAATTAACGAACACGCCCGCTTCGCCATAACCTGCGAGCGCACGAATCACATTTACTTCATAAAACTCTGGCCCCGCTCTACCCGGGTGTCTGTGAAGAGGTTCTCACTCCGCGCACGCCGAAATACCGCGCTCGTCCAACGACGGTGCGTTTGAAAACCGGATGGAGGTCGATAACGGAAACGAGACCGCCGGAAGCACCCGGAATCCGGCCTCTCAGGCCTTTTCTTCGGCGCGCCGTACCAAGCGGTCAAGTTGCGCCTGCATATGGGTCAATTGCTCGCGCAATTGCTCAAACTCGGCACCGGAATCCGACGCGCCCGGCTTCTGCGCGGTATCGTCCGACTGCCCGGTCAACAAGGCGTCGAAGAAAGCGACATCGAACCCGCCCTTGGCGTCGAACGGACCGAAGGGGAACAGTCCGTCCAAGGATTCCTGAATGTGTTTGCGCAGGTAGCCCTTGTTGCGGGACAGGGCGTCCATCGTCTTTTCGAGATAGCGCGGCACCATGGCTTCGAGCGCGTCCCCGGAAAAGCAAATCAACTGACGCAGGAACGCGACCGAAAGCAGGCCGTGCCCCTTGGCGTCTTCCTCGACGATGATCTGGGTCAGCACGCTCCGCGTGATGTCCTCGTTGCTCCGGGCGTCGAAAACGGAAAAATCGGTGCCGTTCTTGATCATATCGGCCAAATGATCGAGGGTCACATACGTGCTACTCGCCGTGTTATAGAGACGACGGTTCGCGTATTTCTTGATGACAACACGCCGGTTTTGCGTGTCCGATCGCTCGCTCATCCTCGGGGGTCCGTCTTGTCCGAAAGCACGGCTTCATCCTTACCACAATTCCGTGGAATCGCAAATGCTGCGTCGCGAACGATCCACGCGAAGGCGTGCAAAAAGCCTAATATTTTATATAGGGAGGAATTATTGCGCCGCAACACCGGGGAAATCGGGGCATGAGCCGCAAGGCCACCGATCCGCCGGGCCGGCTGCTCTCCTTGATCGCGCGCGACTTGGAGCAGCGCCTTGGCAAGGACGACGACACCCGCCTGCCGTCCGTGCCCGGCTGCGACCGATCGTTGAATCCGTCCGAAATCTCCGCCACCGCCTGCCTGACCGCCGTCGCCGCGCGGATCAGCGGGCATCCGCCACGGCCGGCTTTCGCCGCCGCCTGTGCCGATGCCCTGGCTCGCCATGGTGACCTCGTGAAACGGCTCGACGCGATTCCGACCGCGACCGCCCGGCCATCCCGGGCCGACCCCTTCACCGAACTCTACGAGACGTTCCTGGCCCGGTCCGCGCCCGACCAGCGGACCCGTCGGGGCGTCTACTGCACGCCCGCGCCGGTCGCCCGCTTCATTGTCCGCGCCGTCGACCGGCTGCTCGCCGACGACGTCGGGCTCTCCGGCGGGCTGGCGGGGCTGCCGGCCGAGGCCCGCGTTCTCGATCCCGCCGCCGGGACCGGCGTTTTTCTGCGCGCCGCGCTCGAACAATCCGCTGAGCCCGAGTCCCTGGCGGCCCGGTTGGCAGGAATCGAATTGTCTCCGGTCGCGCTCGCCATGTGCGCCGCCAACCTGGACCATGCCTTGTCGATCCGGGGCGCGATCGGCAGCTGGTCAGCGCCGCTGCTGCTTTCGGGCGACGCCCTCGGGGAGCCGGAATCCGGTGGCGCGGACCTGAGAAGATTACGGTTTTCCGACCCGGTGCCGGTGGTCGTCGGCAACCCCCCGTATCTGGGACGGTCCGCCAATCGGGGCTTGTGGATCGAATCTCTGATGCGGGGCCGCGACCGCGAGAACGACACCTGCGTCGCCGACTATACCGCCTACGGAGGCCGGCCGATGGGGGAGCGAAATGCCAAATGGCTCGGCGACGACTACGTGAAGTTCCTGCGTGCCGCCCAGGCCCGAATCGAACGAACCGGCTGGGGCGCGGTTGGATTCGTCGTCAACCACGGCTTCCTGGACGGCCCCACCTTCCGAGGCATGCGCGAAAGCCTGTGCGCGGCCTTCGACACCCTGTACGTCCTGGATCTTCACGGCAACGCCAATCGCCGTGAAAGGACTCCGGACGGCGGGGCCGACCAGAACCTGTTTCCGATCCGCCAGGGTGTCGCCATCGCGTTGATGGCACGACGGCCCGGCGACCACCGCCGCCAAGCCAGGGTCCGGCACGCGGAAATCTGGGGCGGACGAGAAAGCAAGCTCGATTGGCTCGACGCCCGGAACATCGACACCGTTCCCTGGGAACCGGTGGATCCGAATCCGCCGCTCCATCTGCTCCAGCCGCGATCCCGCAATACCGATCGGCCCGAATACGACGACGCCATGGGGCTGGACGACATCTTTCCCCTGCAGTCCCTGGGAATCGCAACGGCGCGCGATCGCTTGGCGGTACGGTTCACGGCCGCGGAAATGGCCGATACCGCACGTCTATTTGGCGACATGCCGGAAGAAAAGGCGCGGGAGACGTTCGCCATCGGTGCCGATGGCGCCGACTGGCGGGTCGCCGACGCCCAGGCCGATCTGCGGCGGCACCCGGAAGCCGCCGCCCATCCGGTCCCGCTGTTGTATCGGCCCTTCGACGTTCGTTGGACGGTCTATACCGGAAACGCGCGGGGATTCCTGTGCCGGCCCCGGCGTCGGATCATGGACCATATCGTCGGCCGGGATACGCCGTGCCTGTTGTTCGGCCGCTCGGTGGAAACGCCGCACGGCTGGGCGCATGTTTTCGGGACGCGCGTGATAGCCCAGTTGCACAGCGTTTCGCTGAAGGAGGTCAACCGGGTCGCGCCGCTGTATCGGATCGACGCCGCCACAGGAACGCGGACCGCCAATCTGTCTCCCGCGTTCATCGATGCGATCGCCTCCCGCTATGGTCTGGACTGGCGGAACGACGACGATTCCGGGCCGGGATTCGGGGCGGAGACCGTTTTCGGATTCCTCTACGCGCTGCTGCACGCGCCCGCCTACCGGCGTCGGTACGCTGAGAAACTGCGTCATGGCATCCCCCGCATCCCCCTGCTTGGCGGCACCGATACCTTCAACACCCTCGCCGCGCTTGGACACACCCTGTTCACGCTTCACACCGAACCGGACCGTGCGATCCCCGCCGGACGGTACCAAGGCCCCGACGATCCCGTCGTCGGTCCGATCCGGGTCGACGGCACGCGGATCCATCTGAACCCCGAGGCCGCGTTCCACGACATCGCTCCCGTCATCACGGCTTATCGGGTCGGCGATTATCCGGTGGCCCGTCGTTGGCTTTCCGACCGTCGTGGCCGCGTCCTTAACGGCGACGACCGGAATCGTTTCCTCGCCATCCTCGGTGCGATCGCCGCCACACTCGATATCGGCACACGAATCGATGACCTCCTCGGCGACACCCTGGGAGATTCGGGTGCGGGCGTCCCCATTCGGGTAAGTAAAACGGTCTAGGTCCTGCCCTTTTGTCGAGACATAGATTCCGAACGCATACCGTTCATCAATAATCACAGAGCCTATTGCTCGCGAAATGATAGTGAACACGGAAACGTGAACGCCCCATATCGGGCTCGTAATCCTAAGAAACTCCAAATCGTCTTCCAAGATCGCTTGAAAGCGCAGATATATGGAATACATGTTTTTCAATGGAATTTATCCCTAGGACGGAGAGGACCCTTCAATGAGAGTCGATTCCCGTGCTCAGGCATTCTGATATCTGGAAAGCCATCGATCGCCTCGCGGGCGAAAATGGTTTTTCCGCCTCCGGGCTGGCGCGCAAGGCCGGTCTGGACCCGACCACGTTCAACCGCAGCAAGCGGATCACCCGCGAAGGCAAGCTTCGCTGGCCCAGCACCGAAAGCATCGGCAAGATCCTGGCCGCGACCGGGGCCAGCCTGGACCAGTTCGTTTCCTACATCGCCGATGAACCGGCCGGCGCCGCTTCCCGCCACATCCCCCTGATCGCCATGGCACAGGCATCGGCCGGCGGCCACTTCAACGAAACGGGGCATCCCGTCGGCCGGGGGTGGGACGAAATTCCGTTCCCCGACGTCGGCGACACGCATCTCTATGCGTTGGAGATCAGCGGCGACGGCATGGCACCTGCCTACCGCGACGGCGATATCGTGGTGGTTTCCCCCCAGGCCAGCATCCGGCGCGGTGACCGCGTGGCGGTCATGACGCGAGACGGCCATCTGTTCGCGCTGCAACTGCGTCGGCGCTCCGCCCGCAAGGTCGATCTTCAGTCGCTCAACCCTTTGCACGGCGACCGCGTTCTCGACATCGACGACATCGCCTGGATCGCCCGCATCGTTTGGGTCAGCCAGTAAATCCGGCAAGGGCGATTCCCCGGGCGGCTCTCAGTCCGTTCCGCCGCGCACCCGTCCGATCATGGCTTCCGGGCGCACCGCCGCGTCGAACGCGGCCTCGTCCATCACGCCGAGCGCCACGGCCGCGGCTTTCAGCGTCGTACCCTCCTTGTGGGCCTTCTTGGCGACCTCGGCCGCCTTGTCGTAGCCGATTTGCGGGCTCAGCGCGATCACCAGCATCAGGGATCGCTCGACGAGATCGGCCATGCGGGCGCGGTCGGCCTGCAGGCCCTCGACGCACCGCCGGGCGAAACTGTCGCAGGCATCCGCCAGCAGGGCAATCGAATCCAACAGGTTGGCGATGATCACCGGCTTGAAGACGTTGAGCTGGAAATGCCCGTTCGACCCCGCCACGGTGATCGTCATGTTGTTGCCCATCACCTGGGCGCAGACCTGACTCAGGGCCTCGCACTGGGTGGGATTGACCTTGCCCGGCATGATCGACGAGCCCGGCTCGTTGGCCGGCAGAATCAGTTCCCCCAGGCCGCAACGCGGACCAGAACCGAGAAACCGTATGTCGTTGGCGATCTTCATCAGCGACGCCGCGAGCGTATTCAAAACGCCCGACATCTCGACCAGGGAATCGTGGGCGGCCAGGGCCTCGAACCGGTCCGGCGTCTCGGCGAACGGCAGCCCGGTCAGCGCCGCGATCTCGGCCACGAAACGGGGCGCGAAACCGGACGGCGCATTCAGCCCAGACCCGATCGCCGTGCCGCCCTGGGCGAGGCGCAGAATCGACGGCAGCGCCCTTTCCACCCGCACGATTCCGAACGCCACCTGGGTGACGAAGGCACCGAACTCCTGGCCCGCCGTCATCGGCACCGCGTCCATGGCGTGGGTCCGGCCGATCTTGATCGCGTCGGCGAAGGCGGTGGACTTGTCCGCCAGGGCGTCGCGCAGACGCCCCAGCGCCGGCAGCAGGCGATCGCTGATTTCCCGCGCCGCGGCGATATGCATCACGGTCGGGAAAGTGTCGTTGGACGACTGCGACCGGTTGACGTGGTCGTTGGGATGAACGGGTTCTTTCGAGCCGATGACACCGCCGAGAATCTCGATCGCCCGGTTGGCGACGACCTCGTTGGCATTCATGTTGGTCTGGGTGCCCGAACCGGTCTGGAAGATCGCCAGGGGAAAGTGATCGTCCAACTTGCCGTCCGCGACCTCTCGCGCCGCCTGCACGATGGCGTCGGCGATGGCCCCGTCCAATTCGCCCAGGTCCCGATTGGCCCGCGCCGCCGCCATCTTCTGCAATCCGAAGGCGCGCACAACCGCCAGCGGCATGCGGCGGTCGCCGATGGGAAAGTTTTCCAAGGACCGTTGCGTCTGGGCGCCCCAATAGCGGTCCGCCGGAACCTCGACCGGACCCAGGGAATCGGTTTCGATCCGGACATTCGGCATGACCCGCCTCCTTCGGTCAGAGCGTGTTCAGAAACGTCGACAGCACACCGATCGCGCGGTCCCAGTTCTCCCGTTCGGTGGCACCCGACGCCTTGCGCGGCTTGAAGCCGTGATCGCCGTCGGTCAGCCATTCGACGCGGATGGCCGCCGACAGCGCGTAGCCGCCGACCTCCGCCCGGTTGCCCAGGGAATCCCGCTCTCCCTGAAGTATCAAGGTTCTGGTTTTCAGGTTTTCCAGGTGCGCGACCCGGATATTTTCCGGCCGTCCCGGGGCATGGAACGGATAACCCAGGCAGGCCAGCCCGCGCACGCCCGTCTCATCCGCGATCATGCTGGCCATCCGTCCGCCCATGGATTTGCCGCCGATCGCTACCGCACCCGGTCCGCCGAGTGCGTCGATCGCCGCGCGCCAGGTTTCCAGGAGAACCGGCTGGCGGTCGGGCGGAAACTTTCGGCCTTCGGCCCGCCGCCGCGCCATGTAGGGAAACTCGAACCGCGCCACCCGCACCCCCCGTGCCGCCAGACCGGCGGCGAAGGCGTCCATGAACGGCGAGTCCATCGCCGCCCCGGCACCGTGGGCGAAGGCCAAGGTCAGCGGCGCGTCAGCCGGACCGTCGAACAGGAAATCCGGAACCGTCATGGCGTTCGCCCCATCCGACGACCGCGCCCTAGATCATCTCCTCCAGGATCTCGATCGCGTCCCGGACCGCCTTGCGGCAGCGGGTATCGAGCATGTTCTTTTCCTTGAATTCCGCCTGGCCTTCCGGCGCTTTCAAGTCGACGCCCAGAAGACCGCGGCAACTGACCTGCCCGCCGTTGCGTTCCTCGAACCGCCGCATGAATTCCTGGACATCGCCGTAGGCGCCGTTGCGCGCCGCGCCTTCGTCCTTTTCCGCGACCGTGCCGTGCATGCAGCCGATGGCCATGATCGCCCCCGTCACCGCGCCGCAGACGTGGCCCTCGCGCCCCATGCCGCCGCCGAAGGCGCGCGCGACATTCAGCGCCGTCGCCTTGTCGATGTCGAAGTCATCGGAGAAGGCTCCGAACACGGCCTGACTGCAATTGATCCCGTGGCCGAATTGGCCCTGAGCCTTTGCCTCGCGCGACATGATCGTTTTTCCCCCTTATGAACGTTTGACGAATTCGTCGAAGAAATCGTTGCCCTTGTCGTCGACGATGATGACGGCGGGGAAGTTTTCGACCTCGATCCGCCAGATCGCCTCCATGCCGAGTTCCGGATATTCCAGGGTCTCGACCTTGGTGATGCAGTCCTTGGCCAGACGCGCCGCCGGGCCGCCGATGGAACCCAGATAGAACCCGCCGTGCTTCTTGCAGGCATCGGTGACCTGCCGCGACCGGTTGCCCTTGGCGACCATCACCATGCTGCCGCCGGCGGCCTGGAATTCGTCGACGTAGGCGTCCATGCGCCCGGCGGTGGTGGGCCCGAACGATCCCGACGCGTAACCTTCCGGCGTCTTGGCCGGACCGGCGTAATAGACGCAATGGTCCTTGAAGTACTGGGGCAGGCCTTCGCCCTTGTCCAGGCGTTCCTTCAGCTTGGCGTGGGCGATGTCGCGGGCGACGATCATCGGGCCGTTGAGCTTGACCATCGTCTTGACCGGGTGCCTGGACAGTTCGGCGCGGATCTCGGCCATCGGCCGGTTGAGGTCGATCGACACCACCGTGCGACCCTTGTGGTCGAACTTGACCTGCGGCAGGTACCCGGCCGGGTTGGTTTCCAACTGTTCCAGAAACACGCCGTCGGCGGTGATCTTGCCCAGGATCTGCCGGTCGGCCGAGCATGACACGCCGATGCCCACCGGACACGAAGCCCCGTGGCGCGGCAGCCGGATGACGCGAACGTCGTGGCAGAAATACTTGCCGCCGAATTGGGCGCCGATGCCCATGTCCTGCGTCAGCTTCAGGATCGCCGCTTCCAGTTCGACGTCTCTGAAGGCTTGGCCGTGCTTGGAACCCTGCGTCGGCAGACCGTCCAGGTAGCGCGCGCTGGCCAGCTTGACCGTCTTCAGGGTCATTTCCGCCGACAGGCCGCCGATGACGATCGCCAGATGGTAGGGCGGGCAGGCCGCGGTGCCCAACGTGCGGATCTTTTCGTCGACGAAGCGCATCAGGCTCGCCGGATTCAGCAGCGCCTTGGTTTCCTGGTACAGATAGGTCTTGTTGGCCGAACCGCCGCCTTTGGCCATGAACATGAACTTGTAGGATTCGCCGCCGGTGGCGTAGAGGTCGATCTGCGCCGGCAGATTGTTACCGGTGTTGACTTCCTCGTACATTGTCAGCGGTGCGTTCTGGCTGTAGCGCAGGTTCAACTCGCCGTAGGCCCGCCGGATGCCCGCCGACAATGCCGCCTCGTCGGCGCCGCCGGTCCACACTTGCTCGCCCTTCTTGCCCATGACGATGGCGGTACCGGTGTCCTGGCACATGGGCAGTACGCCGTCGGCCGAGATCACCGCGTTGCGCAGAAATTCCATGGCGACGAATCGATCGTTTTCCGAAGATTCCGGATCCTCTACGATCTTGCGCACCTGGGCGAGATGGCCGGGACGGAGAAGATGCGAGATATCCTTGAACGCCTCGAAGGCGAGCAGGCTCAGCGCCTCGGGCTCGACCTTCAGAATCGGCCGGCCATCCAGCATCACCCGTTTCACGAGATCGCCACTCAGCTTCCGATAGGGGGTTTCATCGGCACTCAGGGGAAACGGGTCGTGATGGACATCCGCGCTCATGGCTTGTTCCTTGTTCCGGTGTCGTTGGAGCGCGGACAGAATAGTCCGAAGCACGGGGGGGCACGCAAGCGTCGATGCACCGGAACGGACAAACGCCGAACATCATCGCGCTCCCGGCGGACGACCGGCGGGAACGCGGCGCACGGCCGGCATCGGAGTCGGCCCTATTTCTTGCGGAAAGCGTCCAGGGCGACGACCTTGGCCGACTCGTCTTCGCCGTCCTCGGCCGGTTGCCCGGCGGGCGGGCTGTCCAAATCCACGTCCTCGACGGCCCATAGGCCGTCGGCGGCCGCGGATTCGGCCGGCGTCGCCGCGGCTTCGCCCTGGACCGCGCCGGCGGCATCGGACAGGTTGAACTGCAATCCGAAGCTTACCGACGGGTCGGCGAACGCGGTGATCGCCGCGATGGGAATCACCAGCCGTTCGTTCCGCCCCTTGAAGCTGAGCGTCACGCCGAGCGTTTCGTCATCGACGGAGAGGTCCCAGAACTGGTGTTGAAGGACGATGGTCATCTCGTCCTTGTGGACCGCCTTGAGATATGCGGGAATCCGGACCCCGTCGGCATGGGTGCGAAACGTGATGTAGAAGTGGTGCTCTCCAGGAAGGCCGGTTCGCGCGGCCTGATCCAGGGCCCTTACAACGACGGCGCGCAATGCGTCCTCGATCCAAAGGTCGTAGCGATAGGGGTCGGGTTGCATTGGTCGCTGGCGGCCTCCGTCCTTGAAACACGAAGTGGGGGGCTTCTGTTGCCAGGCGCCCCCCGAGCCCCGTTGTAGCCTAAGCAGCTACAGCAAATGCCTCGTTATCGTTGGCATTTGTGAATATGGCCCGATATCGGTGGTACCATGCCGGGCGAAAACTTCACCTTTACCACGCGCGTCGATCCTGTTTCGCCCCCAGACGCCACCCGCGAGGCACGGATGGAAAACTGGTGGAGGCGCCGGGTACCGCCCCCGGGTCCGCTACGCTTATTCCGAAAAGCGTTTATCGCCATAGTCGGTTGCCCGACACCGTGAATATAGAACCTTTTGGGCAAGAGTGCAAAGGGGAGCGCGGGCATCGGGTCGAATCCGTTCAACGGACTTTACGGAAACGTCGCCGACCGGTAGATCAGTCGGCGATCCGGCGGGTTCGCCCGCCGGGGACAAAAGGTTCGATCTCTCGCCCCGCGTCGGTAGAGACGCAGGTCGTTCTATGACTTCGGCGCGCAAGCGGTTAATGTGCGCTGCCCAGCACCGAAAGGACCGCCTCCCATGACCCTGACCCCGGAACAGCGCGCGGAAATCGAAGCCCTGCGGGCGCAACGGGCCGAAACGCGGCGCGCCACCGTCGCCGATCTGGAAGAGATCCTCTACGAACCGCTGCCGGTGCTGGACCACGGCTTTGTCCGAGTCGTCGACTACATGGGCGACGACGCCGCGATCGTGCAGTCGGCGCGGGTTTCCTACGGGCGTGGCACCAAACAGGCCCGCGACGATGCCGGGCTCATCAACTATCTGATGCGCCACCGCCATACGACACCGTTCGAAATGTGCGAAATTAAATACCATGTCAAGCTGCCGATCTTCGTGGCCCGGCAGTGGATTCGCCACCGCACCGCCAACGTCAACGAATATTCCGCCCGCTATTCGATCCTGGACCGCGAATACTACATTCCGGCGCCCGAACAACTCGGCGCCCAGTCGACCAGCAACCGGCAG
Source organism: Rhodospirillales bacterium (assembly GCA_963675465.2). Lineage (GTDB taxonomy): Bacteria > Pseudomonadota > Alphaproteobacteria > Rhodospirillales > Shumkoniaceae > JAHDSF01. Next base: position 226,071 of record CAXXVY010000011.1, on the reverse strand, counting down.
GGCCGCGCGGCCGTGCTGGAAGGCGAGGAGGCGGCCTGGGTTCTTGAACGCCTCCGCGCCGACGCCGAACAGTGCCACGACGATTACGAAGCCATGCTCAACGCAGATGCCGCGGGCAATCCCGTCGACCCGGGACGCCAGGGTCTGGCGCGCGAACTGGCGCGCATGAATCTGCCGCTGAACACCTATACCCAGTGGTACTGGAAGATCGACCTGCACAATCTGCTGCATTTCCTGAGCCTGCGCGCCGATCCGCACGCCCAGTACGAAATCCGCGTCTATGCCGAGGCGATGCTGGAGACGGTGCGCCGCTGGGTGCCGTTGACCTGCGAGGCTTTCGTCAACCACCAGATGGGCGGGGCAAAACTGTCCCGGACCGCGATCGAAACCGTGCGCCGTATGCTGGCGGGCGAAACCGTGACCCAGACAGACAGCGGACTGTCGAAACGCGAATGGCGGGAATTGATGGAAACCCTGGGCCGCGACGCGTAAAGCGCCCTGTCTCCCGTCAGACGCCGACACGGCGCCCGATCTTTATGAAATCGGTCGATTTGTCGCCACTCCGGCGGCAGGAGCCGATGGGGAACGGCGTTATTTGTCGAGTTGGAAATCGCGTTCCAGCGTGGGGCGCACCCGGCGTTTTTCGGCCATCTTTTCGGCCTTCGAAATGTCCTGGGCGTTGAGCTCGAACTTGATTTGCTCCAATCGCTTCTGGGCGCCGGTCCGCGACACGGGTGCGGCCAGAAGCAGCCAGGAATAGGCCTCGATCAGATTGCGCGGCACGCCGTGGCCGCGCATGAAATATTCGCCGAGCGCGGTCTGTGCGAACGGATCGCCGACCGAAGCCGCCTTCTGCATCCAATAGGCGGCCTGAACCCGATCTCGGGCGACCAGAATCCCCTTCTCGTACAGTTCCGCCAGGATCCGGTGACCTTCGGGAGCCCCCCGAAAGCTGAGGCTTTCGGCAATCGACTTGCCGCGTTCGGGCCGCGGCGGGAAGTGCGCGTTGCCGTGAACGTACAGCCGGGCCAAATGATATTCGGCGATCGTCGATCCCTGGTCGGACGCCTGTTCCAGCAACGTCACCGCCGCCTGGGTTTCAGCGTCCGACGGTTCGCCTTCGAGCAGGATCGAGGCCAACAGGCCCTGCGCCACCGCGTTGCCGTCGTTCGCCGCCAGATCCAGCCACCGTACCGCGTCGTCACGGTTGGGCTCCACGCCCTTGCCGTAATAGAAGGCTTCGCCCAGTTCCAGCCACGACAGCGTGTCGCCGCCTTCGGCGCCCTGGCGCAGATATTCGATCGCCTGCACCGGATCGGCCGTCACGGCCCGCCCCTCGCGGTACATATGCGCGAGACAGCCGCACGCCGCCGCGTTGCCCACCTGGGCCGCCGCGCGGAACCATTCGAAGGCCGCGCGATCGTCGCGATCGATTCCCCAGCCGTTGAGCCGGCACAACCCCATGTTGAGTTGTGCCGATGCGAAATCCCGTTCCGCCGCCTCGCGGAAGCAGGCCACCGCACGACCGGGATCCCGTGTCACGCCTTTGCCCTGGGCGTACATGAATCCGAGATTGTTCAGCGCGGAAAGAATTCCGGCTTCGGCTTCCTCGCGGAAAATGTTGAAGGATTTTTCGTAATACTGGTCGCAGAGCCCCGGATCGGATTCGACGCCCAGGCCGTACTCGTGCATGAACGCAAGACAGAAGGCGGAAAAGGCACGGCCCTTCTGATGAATGCGATCGAAGATCTCGTGCGCGCCCTCCGGATCATACGGAAGACCCCGACCCGTGAACGACTTGTGCGCACGCTGAAGCTCCGCCCACGCATCTCGCTGCTCATCGGCGTCGGTGAGGTATACAAGCGTGAAATACCGATCCACGGGCTTCCACCTGACGGTCATAATTTTTGTCTCACCAGCCGGACTATCCCCCGGGGCCCAATACAGCAGTGTCTTACGGCTTGGACTTATTGTCAAATCCGTAACACCGCGCGGACCGCCAAAATCGGGAACGGCAGAGAAAACTTGTGTTCCTTTCTCGCGTTGAAGACAATCGACACGGCCCTTCGATCAACCGCAAAACGGGACAAGGATCATGAAACGACTGATTCCCGCCGTGCTGCTCATCCTGTTCGCCGTTTCCCCCGCGATCGCCCAGGATACGTCCAAGGGCGCGGCCGACGTCCTGCGGTTGTTGCTGCCGTTCGCGATGCAGGGCTCGCCGGACGAACAATTCCGGCTGGGCACGATGTTCGAAAACGGCCAGGGCGTTCAAATGGACTCGGTGCAGGCCGCCCACTGGTACCGCAAGGCCGCCGACGCCGGCCACGCCGACGCGCAGTACCGGTTGGGATTGTTGTACCTGTCGGGGAACGGAGTCGCGCGGGATCCCCAGGCGGCGGACAACTGGTTCCGCGCCGCCGCCCGGCAGGGCCATGCCGAAGCCCGTCAGCAACTGTCGCAACGAGGAGGCCCGCCGATGGGCGGCCCCGCGATGGAAACCCCGCCGATGATCCGCGAGGCGCAAACCTTGCTGTCGCGCCTGGGATTCGATCCCGGTCCGGCCGACGGCATGGCGGGCGGCAAGACCCGGGACGCCATCCGGTCGTACCAGCGGATCAAGAACATGACGGTCGACGGGCGAGTCGACGAGTCGTTGCTGGCCGCCTTGCGCCGCGACTCGGGCGCCCCGGCCGGCCGGCCCGGCATGCCGCCCGGCGCCAACGCCGGGCGTTCCGTCGCACTGGTCGCCGGTGTCGGCGATTACGAAGCCTACGGTCGCCTGCGCACCGCCGAAGCCGACGCGCGCGCCGTGGCCCAGGCTCTAAACCAGGACTATGATTTCGATTCGCGGCTTCTGATCAATCCGACTCGAAGCGCGTTCCTGGATTCGTTGCGCGACATTCTGCGCGGGCTGGATGCGAACGACCGGTTCGTCCTGTATTTCGCTGGGCACGGCTTCGTCGACGACTGGACGGGCGAAGGCTTCTGGCTGGCCCGCGATTCGCGGGCGGAAAGCGTGGCGAACTGGATCGCTCACGACACCGTGGAAACCATGTTGAGGGCCACAAAGGCCCGTCATGTTCTGGTCATCGCCGATTCCCATTTCGCCGGGACCGGGCACCGGGACCAGGGCCGGGATCCCGACACCTGGCAACGGGCGCGGCGGATGATGGAGAAAACGGTACGCGAGGTGCTGGTTTCCGGCGCCCAGGCCCCCGCGAATCATGGCCGGGCGCCGCTGTCGCCGTTCGCGCGGCGAGTCGTCGATGCCCTGGACCGCCGCGAACCGGTTCTGTCGGCCGAGGAACTGCTCGACGCCGTCATTACCCGGGATGATCGGAGGGGGGGCGCCTCGCGTCCCGCTCTTCTCGATCTCAACGACGCGGGGCATCAGGCGGGCGGCGACTTCGTGATGATCCGGCGCCGGCACTAGACCAACCCGCGCTCCGAACAGAACCGACGGCGTGCGGTTGGCGAGATCGAATCGGCATGTCGACCGGGCGGGACCGGGTTAAGTCCACGGTCCCGCCCGTGGTATTGGCGCGGCATCGCGGCCGCGCAGGAGCCACGCCGCGACGAACCCCACCGCGAATCCGAAAATATGCGCCCACCATGCGATGCCGCCGCCGACCGCGCCGCCGGCCGTCCCCAACTCGCGGGTTCCGCCCCAGACCTGCAAGCCGAACCAGATCACGGTGAACGCGACGGCCGGCAGTCGCAGGACCACGGGAAACACGATGATCGGCTGGACGATGAGCACGCGGGCGCGGGTGAAATAAAGGGTGAAGGCGCCCAACACCCCCGCGATCGCACCTGATGCGCCCAGCGCGGGCGCACCGGATTCGAGGTTGAAGGCGAAATGGCCGAGGCTGCCCGCGATCCCGCAGCCCAGGTAGAACGCCAAATACCGCCACCGGCCCAGGGCGCCTTCGAGCGGCCCGCCGAACAACCACAGCGTCCACATGTTGAAGATCAGATGAAGGTAGCCGCCGTGCATGAACGTGTTGGTCAGGAACGGTAGCGGATTGGCCGAATCCAAACCGGCATGCGCAGCGATGTCGGGGCGGACAAAAACAACCGGCACAAGGGCGTAGGTATAGAGGAAACGGGCTGCCTCGACGGGCGGAAGGCCGATCTGATACAGGAACACCCCGATGTTGGTCACGATCAGCGACATCGTGATCCCGACAGAAGCACTGCTGGGCGCGGTCGTGCGGAAGGGGATCATCGATGGACCGTCACCAGATCGCGGAATCGTTGGGAAACTTTTATATGGGAACCGCGATCGAGGTTCCCATGTGAATCGACGGTCGCAATGGTATACGATCGCTTCCGCGAATCCGGGGCGATCGGAAAAGCCCCGCAACGACAGGCAAAGGAAAGAAACGATGAATGTCCGCATCAAGTGGGTGGAAGGCCGGACCTTCCTGGGCGAGACCGACGGCGGCCACGCGGTGGTCATGGACACCAAACCCGAATTCGGCGGCCGCAACCTGGGCCCCAACCCGATGCAGATGCTGCTGCTGGGCATGGGCGGCTGCACGTCGATCGACGTCGTTTCCATCCTGGAGAAAGCCCGCCAGAAGGTGATCGACTGCGTGGCCGAGATCGATGCCGAACGCGCCGATTCGACGCCCAAGGTGTTTACCCGGATTCATGTCCATTTCGTCGTCACCGGCCGCGGTCTGGACGAAAGCAAGGTCGCCAACGCGATTCAGTTGTCGGCCGAAAAGTACTGTTCGGCGTCGATCATGCTGGCCAAGATGGCCGACATCACCCACGACTTCGAAATCGTCGAGGCCGATCCCGCCTGACCGTCCGGCCTTTCAGTCGGCCAAATCGATCCGGCGTGTCCGATAGGTTTCGTAATCGGGCACGCGCCGATCGTACTCGCCCGCCATCAGGCTGGACGAGATCATGAAGTCGGCGGTGGAGCGGTTGCAGGCGACGGGAATGTTCCAGACCACCGCCAGCCGCAGCAGTGCCTTGACATCCGGGTCATGGGGCTGGGGTTCCAGGGGATCCCAGAAAAAAATCAGGAAGTCGATCTCGCCCATCGAGATTTTGCCGCCGATCTGCTGATCTCCGCCCAGAGGCCCGCTTTGCAGCAGGGTCATCGGCATGTCGAGCACCTTCTGGAGCACCAGTCCGGTGGTGCCGGTCGCGAAGATCTTGTGCTGCACCAGGAGATCGCGGTTGTACTTGGCCCACTCCAGAAGGTCTTTTTTCTTGTTGTCGTGCGCGATCAGCGCGATCCGCTTCGATCGCGCCATCGGCATTTTGAGAATTTCCATGGGATCGCCTCCAATCCGGCCGGGGCGTTAGACGCCCCGACCATGAGAAGGGGATGAACCGGTCCGCCGTCAAGCGGCGATCGCGGTCTTATCCCGCGCGGCGCAGCAGATCCTCGTGGAGGCTGTCCAGGATGGCGACGCCTTCGGCCTTCGCCTTTTCGCGCGCCGGCTGATAGCCGGGCAACTGGGTTCCGGGCTGCGCCAGGACGCGGTCCAGCATTTGTTCGAGGCGGTCCTGATAGTCGACGGGACCGCAGAACAACTGCGGCCGCAAGGCGATGAAGAACTGGCCGACCCGCGGCGGCGCGCCCTCGGCCTCGAAGAACGAACTGGCTTCGTAGCCGTAATTGGAGCCGGTCAGGGTGGCCGCGATGATTTCAACCATCATCGCCAGTACGGCACCCTTGACGCCGCCGGCCGGAAGCAGGGTTCCGCCCAGCGCGGCCTGGGGATCGGTGGTCGGATTGCCGTCCGCGTCGAGCGCCCAGCCCAAGGGAATTTCGGCCCCCTTCTTGGCGGCGACCATGATCTTGCCGCGCGCCGCGGCGCTGAGCGACATATCGATCACCAGCGGCGGGTTGTCGCGGCGGGGAACGGCGAAAGCGATCGGATTGGTCCCGAACAGCGGCGCGTTGCCGCCCCACGGCGCCATCGCCGCCGGAGTATTGCCGAACGCGAACGCCGCCAGACCGCAACGCGCCAGTTTTTCGACATGATAGCCGGCGGCACCGAAGTGATGGGAATTGGCCACGGCCATCGCGACCACGCCCGAGGTTTCCGCCATCCGCTTGACATGGCTGAACCCGGCGGCGATCGCCGGAAAAGCGAACCCGTCGCGCGCGTCGACCCGCAGGGCCGAGGGCGCGGTTTCGGTGACGATCGGCGAGGCGAAGCCGTCGACCTTGCCGCTGATCGCCTGGTCGGCATAGAACGGCACGCGCGAAATTCCGTGAGAACTCAGGCCGTCGGCCTCGGCCGCGACGAGAGCATCGGCCATGGAGACCGCGGTTTCCCGCGCGGTCTTCGACGCGGTCATGACGCGGACGGCCAAATCGTGCAGGGTGTCCAAGGAAAGAACCGGCATTTCTTCACGTCCCCCGATAGACGAAACGGACCATGCTGTCGATTATACGATTCACGCGCTCTTTGTCGGCTCGTTAATGAACGGCGGAAGCGAAAATCGCGGGGGCGGGGCGTAAACCGCCCCACCCCCTTGTCACCCGATGGAATCAGGCGCTGCGATACAGCTTCGTCAGCACGAACTCGCGATGGCCCAAGGCCTCCGCGCTCGTGAAACGGCCGTTGGCGGTGCGGATCGCGCATTCGATCAACTTGTCGCCGGCCTGGTCGAGATTGATCTCGCGACGCAGGATGCCGGAAACGTCGACGTCGATGTGTTCGCTCATGGTGCGAACGGTCCGCGGATTCGCCGACAACTTGATGACCGGCTCGACCGGGTTGCCGATGATGTTGCCCTGGCCCGTCGGGAACAGGTGCACCACGAAGCCGGCGGCGCACTGCAGGGTCACGCATTCGGCGGCCGCCGACGACGTGTCCATGAAGTACAGGCCGGGACCCTTGGCGGGTTCTTCCGCCGGTTCCAGCACGTCGATGTAGTTGGTCTTCTTGCCGATCTTCTGGAAGTTGCCGAAGGCCTTTTCCTCGATCGTCGTCAGACCGCCTTCGATGTTGCCCTTGGTCGGCTGCGAGTCGGACAGATCGTCGACCTTGTTCGCCTCGATGACCTCGTCCATGTAGGCCTGCCAGGTCTTCATGAACTTCTCGCCGATTTCCGGCGTCGCGCCGCGCTTGGCGCAGTGCGTTTCGGCGCCGGTCAGCTCGGAGGTTTCGCCGAAGCAGGTGTAGGCGCCCCATTCGTTGAACTTGTCGACGAAGTTGCCGACGGTCGGGTTGGAGGCCAAGCCCGAGGTGGTGTCGGATTCACCGCACTTGACGGAGACCCACAGTTCGGAAACGTCGCATTCCTCGCGCTGCTTTTCGGTCGCCCACTGGACGAATTCCTTCGCCTTCCAGGACGCGCGCGCGATGGTGTCGATGTCGCCGTGCTGTTCGATGGCGAAGCCTTCGACCGGCTTGCCGGTCTTGGCGATACCGTCGGTGATGATCTTCGTCCAATGCGGCTCGATGCCGATGACGATCACGGCGGCGACGTTCGGGTTGCAGCCGGTGCCGATCAGGGTGCGGAAGTGCAGATCCAGGTCCGCGCCGAACTGCAAACGGCCGTAGGGGTGCGGAATGGCCATGGTGCCTTTGACGTTGTTCGCCACGGCTTCGCAGGCCGCGTTGGACAGATCGTCGAGAGGCAGGATGATGACGTGGTTACGGACGCCGACGCGGCCGTTTTCACGGCGATACCCGAAGAAAGAAGGTTTGTCCATTTTTACCACCTCTTCGTCTTGAGGTTATGGACGTGCACGTGCTCGCCCTTCTTGACGTCGGCAACGAACTTGCCGATGTCGTTCGAATATTTGATGCAGGTGTCGCCGCTCTTGATTTCCGTCAGCGCGATCTTGTGACCGATCGGAACATCGTTGAGAACCTTGATCTTGATGGTCGAGTCGTCTTCCCAGACCCAGCCGCTCAGTTCCTGACCAGCCTTGATTCCCTCGACGACGATAACGCCCACGTTGTCTTTCAACTCGTGGACCAAAAAGTCCGGTGCTGCCATTGATTCCTCCTTACGGATGTCGCATCCGAGGCCCGATGAGAACAGGGCCGCCCCGCGCATTTGAAAACGCGCGGTGATCGTTGTTCCGGTGTGTTCTTTGCACCGGACGATTTCGCGGTTGCCTGTTATATCTTATATAAGACATAATAATTCGCTGGCTGTCAACGGTCGAACATGGATAGGGGAAAAAATGGCGCGCCGCGCTCGGATCACCGGACCGATCGTCGAACCGAAACCGCTTTACGCCCAGATCCGCGATCTGATGGTGCGCAGGATCGGCGACGGCTCGTGGCGCCCCGGCATGCTGCTGCCGAGCGAATTCCAGCTCGCGGCCGAATTCAATGTCAGCCAAGGCACGGTTCGCAAAGCCCTGGACGAACTGGCGGCCCAGAACATCGTGATCCGACGTCAGGGCCGCGGCACCTTCATCGCCACCCATACCGAGGAACGGGCGCTCAACCACTTCTTCCATCTCGTCGGCGACGATGGCTCGCGGCGGCTGCCGGAAAGCCGTCTGGTCGATTTCGGCCACGGCGTGGCGGAACCGCGCGAACGGGCGCGCCTGGGACTGATCGAGGGCGCCCGCGTCCTGCGGGTCGAGCGGTTACGCATTCTCGGCGACCGGCCGACCATCTGCGAAACCATCGCGGTTCCGGTGGCCCTGATCCCGGAACTGGCCAAGGCCCCCGTATCGGATCTGCCTTCGACCCTGCATGAACTCTATCAGGCGCGTTCCAACACGTTGTACGACCTCTATCACGCGCGCTACGGCATCGTCATCGTGCGGGCGATCGAGCACGTACGCGCCGTCGCGGCAACGGCGGTCGAAGCCGAAAGACTGGCGGTTGCCTTGGGCACGCCGCTGCTGGAAATCGACCGGATCGCCCTGGACGTCCGCGGCCGGCCCGTCGAATGGCGGCTCAGCCGGGCGGTGACCCAGGAACACCATTATCTGAGCGAGATCGAATAGACGCGGCGGATCGCGCCCGGTGCGGGCCGCGTTTCCCGAACAACGAAGACATGAAAGGCAGTCGAACATGGTTTCGGTCGTGTGTGTCGGCATTTCCGTGATGGATCACATCTTCAAGACGCCGGAATTGCCGAAGACGCCGGGCAAGCATTTCGCCCAGGAATACAAGGAAATCGGCGGCGGACCGGCGGCTACGGGCGCGGCCGCATCGGCCCGGCTGGGCGCCGAAACCTGGCTGTGGTCGCGGGTCGGAACCGATTCGGCCGGCGCCCGAATCGCCGAGGAACTGGCGGAATACGGGGTACGGGTCGATGAAATTCGCCGCGTGCCCGGCGCGCAGTCCTCGCTCGGCATGATCGTCGTCGACGCCGAGGGCGAGCGGATGATCATGTCCTTCGCCAGCCCGTCCCTGGACTCCGATCCTTCGTGGCTGCCTCTGGCGCGGATCGACGGCGCCGATGCCGTTCTGGCTGACGTGCGCTGGCAGGCGGGATCCGCCGCCGCCCTGAAGGCCGCCCGCGCGGCGGGCAAGATCGCGCTGTTGGATGCCGACAGTTCGGACGAGGACATCACGGGCCTGATCGATCTTTCCTCCCACGCCGCGTTTTCCGAACCGGCGTTGCGGAAATACGCCGGATGCGACGACCTGATGGACGCCCTGCGTGTCGCCACCGACCGCGTCGACGGCTGGGTCGGCGTCACTGCGGGATCGAAGGGGTGTTACTGGATCGAAGACGGCGCGGTCCGCAATCAGCCGGGATTCAAGGTCCAGGTCGTGGACACCGTGGGCGCGGGCGACGTTTTCCATGGCGCGCTGGCCGTCGGTCTCGCCGAAGCGATGCCGATCGCCGAGGCGGTGCGTTTCGCATCGGCGGCGGCGGCCCTGAAATGCACCAAGCTCGGCGGCCGCGCGGGTATACCCACCCGCGAGGAACTCGATCGCTTTCTCGCTGAATCTCCTTGACGATTCCGAATAAATGCCGTCAAACAAGCGCCTATGACCAGTGAAGATCGTCGCGAAGCGATTTTGGATCTCGTGCGCCGCCGCGGCTTTGTCGTCGTCGAGGCCCTGGCGCGTCGGTTCGACGTCACCTCGCAGACCATCCGCCGCGACATCAAGGCCCTGTGCGACGAAGGCCAGCTCGTCCGTCATCATGGCGGCGCGGGGCTGCCCTCCAGTGTCGTCAACACCGATTACGCCGCCCGGCTGATCTCGCAGCTCGAGGAAAAGGAGGCGATTGGCCGCGCCATCGCCGACCACGTGCCCGACAATGCGTCGGTTTTCCTGACCAACGGCACGACGATCGAAGTTGTTGCGCGCGCGCTGCTGCGGCGCACCGGCATGAAGGTCTTCACCAACAACGTGCATGTCGCCACCACGCTGCACGGCAAGCCCGATTTCGAGGTCATGATCGCCGGCGGTTCGGTGCGCACCAACAATGGCGGCATCATCGGCGACGCCGCGGTGGAGTTCGTGCGGCGGTTCCGCGTCGACTACGCGATCATGGGCATCGGTGCCATCGAATCCGACGGCACCCTGCTGGATTACGACCACAACGAGGTCGCGGTGGTGCGGGAAGTCATGGCCGGCGCGCGGCGTGTCCTGATGGCGGCCGATCACACCAAGTTCGGCAAGACATCCACGGTCCGCGTCGGATCGATATCGGACATTTCGGCGTTGTTCACCAACCGTATGCCGCCCAAGCCGATCCGCGACATGCTCGCCGTCAACGACGTCGAACTCCACGTCGCCGAAGACGACCCCCTTTAACATCCGCCCCGTATAAAAGGGAGGCGCCGGGCGCCACTCCTTGCGTATGCGGGCCGCCGCCATCCCATCAGTTTGCCGACGCTCGAAAACCGGGCGGCCCAAGACCGCGATTCGCGCGGCGTCAACCCCTTTGACAATCATCCACGGGGCCGCCGATTCCGATCCGTCTCGCCGATCATCGACCGGAACCCGACCATGCCGGTCACCCCGGCGTGGGAGGCGGCATCGAGCGTGACGGTGGCGAGCCCATTCGGGTACCGCCGCGCGGCCTCGAAAGATCAATCGCCGACGGTCGAACCGCCCATCGGCGCGGCCCGGCACACGGCGACGGCCTGAAGACACCGATCGGCATGCAATTTGGCCTGAAGTGCTCCATATGTTCGGATGTGAAAATAAGCATGTTTTCAAATGTTCGTTTTCGTGCAAATATGCTCGGATAATTCGTTGATATCGGAACGACGTGTATTCAATCCGAGGTGCCGCTCGGGCGACGAAGCGGAACCCGAAGGAGACGGAAATGACCAAGGGCGGACTGAAGATCGGGTTCGTGGTGCTGGCGCGGCCAACGTTCGACGTGCCTTTCGCAACCGAAACGGCCGAGAAGGCCTGGGCCAATGTTTCGGCGACTGGCGCCACCCTGGTCGGCTCGCCCGAATTGCTGTTCGATGCCGAAGCGGTCACCGGCGCCATGAACCGGTTGGCCGATGCGGCGGTCGATCTGCTCCTGATCCTGCAGGCCACCTTCGCCGATGCCACCATGACCGTGGAACTCGCCCGCGCCGTCGATGCCCCCATCGCCTTGTGGTCTGTTCCCGAACCGCGCACCGGCGGGCGCCTGCGGCTCAATTCCCTGTGCGGCATCAATCTGGCCGGGCATGCCCTGGGCAAGGCCGGTACCGATTACGCCTACATCCACCGCGCCGCCGACGACCCCGAGGCGGCAGGCGAAATCCGGGCTCTCGCCCAGGCCGGATCGGTGCGCCGGCGCCTGCGGGCGGCCCGCATCGGCGTCGTCGGCCCCCACCCCGCCGGGTTCGACACCTGCGCCTACCAGGCCGAATCGCTGAAGGCCCTGTGCGGCGCCGCGATCGAGGAAATGCCGATCGGCACGTTCCTGGAACGCGCCAAGGCCGTGCCCGACGCCGATACCGACGCGCCGTTCGCTCGCGCCCGCGCCGACCTGTCGAACCTGGACGAGATGGACCCGGTCGCCACCCGAAAGAGCCTCAAGGTCTATGTCGCCTTGAAGAACATGGCGGCCGAGAAAGGTTACGACGCCCTGGCCGTGCGCTGTTGGCCGGAATTCTTCACCGATTTCGGCTGCGCCGCCTGCGGCGCCATGGCGATGATGAACGAAGACCGCACGCCCTGCGGCTGCGAAGCCGACGCTTACGGCGCCCTGACCACGCTGATCCTGCGCTGGCTCGCCGACGAACCCGCCTTCATGACCGATCTGGTCGACATGGACGTATCCGACGACACCGGCGTTTTCTGGCATTGCGGCCTGGCGCCGATGTCGTTCGCCGACCGCGAAGGCCCGGTGCGCGCGGCGCTGCATTCCAACCGCAAGATGCCGCTGCTGAACGAATTCGCCTTCAAGCCCGGCCGCATCACCATCGCCCGCATCAGTCAGTCCCACAACGAAACCCGCATGATCCTGGGCGGCGGCGACGTGCTGCGACGCCCGATGAGCTTCTCGGGCACCTCCGGCGTGGTCCGCTTCGACAAGCCGGCGAAGGACGTGTTGGACGCGATCATGGCCGAAGGGCTGGAACACCACGTGTCCATCGTCTACGGCGAACATCGCCCGGCATTGCGCCGCCTCGCCGCGATGCTCGATCTGCCGGTCGTCGAACTCGCCTGAACCGCGGAGGACCCCCAAAGTGTCGTTCGATCCCAAGTCCGTTCGCGTCCTGGAGCAGCTGACGTTCCTGGAAGCCACGCGGAACGGCGCGCTGTTCGAAACCGAACAAGGCCCGCTGAGCGTCGAAGCCTACGCCGAAGGCATCTTCCGCCTGCGCCTGGGCGCCACGCCGGGGCCGGATTACGGCCTGCTGGCCGCCCCCCCGGCGGTCCCCGCCGCCACCGTCACCGAAACGGATGGCCGGGTGCGGATCGAAGCCGGTGGCAGCGCCCTGGAACTGGAACCCGATCCCGTGCACTTCACCCTGTGGCGGGGCGATTCCGTCGTGCTGCGCTCGGCGACCGACGGCCACTTCGTGCGCCGGTTCCGAATGCCGCCGTTCGGGCGGTCGGACGCGGGCTGGGTGGCGTCGCTGGATCTGCGCAGCGGCGAACCGGTCTTCGGGCTCGGCGAAAAATGGGGCGCGCTGGACCGGCGCGGCCAACTGATCGTCAACCGCAACGAGGACGCGCTCGGCGTCAATGCCGAGATTTCCTACAAGAACACGCCGTTCGCCTGGTCACCCGAAGGCTGGGGCATGCTGGTCCACACGCCGGGGATCGTCACCCACGGCGTCGGCTATGCCCAATGGTCGCACCGTTCCTACGTGCTGGAAGCCGAGGACGGCGTTCTCGACCTGTTCCTGATGACCGGCGCGACCCCCGCCGCGATCCTGGAAAGGCTGCGGACTCTGACCGGCGCCGCCCCCGCGGTACCGCGCTGGAGTTTGGGCGTCTGGATCAGCCGCGCGTACTACAAGACGGCCGAAGAGGCGCTGGACGTCGCCACAACGCTGCGCGACAAACGGTTCCCCTGTGACGTCTTCACCCTGGACGGCCGCGCGTGGCTGGAGACCGATACCCGGTTCGCCTTCCAGTGGGATGCCAGCCGCTATCCCGATCCCAAGGGCTTCACCGACAAGATCAAGGCCATGGGCCTGCGCGTCTGCGCCTGGGAATACCCGCTGGTCTCGACCAAAAATCCGCTGTTCGACGAACTGTCGGCCAAGGGCTGGTTGCTCAAGGACCGGAACGGCGACACCTACCGCTACGAATGGGATCTGTCGCCGTTCGGCAAGGTGCTGACCCCTCTTCCCGCCAGCGGCATCGTCGATTTCACCCATCCGGAGGCGAAGGCCTGGTACGCGGAAGCCCACGGGGCGCTGTTCGATTCCGGGCTCGACGTGATGAAGACCGATTTCGGCGAACAGGTCCCCGACGACGCCGTCGCCGCCAACGGCGATTCCGGCCGCCGCCTGCACAACGTTTATCCGCTGCTCTACAACCGTTGCGTCTACGAAGCCAGCCGCGTCCGCTTCGGGGCCGACGGCATGGTGTGGGGACGCGCGGGCTGGACCGGCAGCCAGACGTGCCCGATGCAGTGGGGCGGTGACCCGCAAGCCGACTGGGAAGGTTTGGCCGCCAGCATCCGGGGCGGGCTGTCCTGGGGACTCAGCGGCATTCCCTACCACGCCCACGACGCCGGCGGGTTTTACGGCGGGCCGCCGGATCCGGAACTGTATGTTCGCTGGGTTCAGGCCGGGGTCCTGTGTTCGCACACCCGCCTGCACGGCATCGGCCCGCGCGAACCGTGGTATTTCGGCGACGAGGCGGAACGCATTACCCGGTCGTGGCTGGAATTCCGCTACCGGCTGCTGCCGTACCTGGAAAACGCCGTCGCCGAAACCGCCGCCACCGGCCTGCCGATGATGCGGGCGATGGCGCTGGCGTTCCCCGACGACCGGGCGGCTTGGGCGTTCGACGAACAGTACATGCTGGGCCCGGACCTTCTGGTGGCGCCGGTGCTGCGGCCGGGCGGCACGGTCACGATGTACCTGCCGCGCGGACGCTGGTTCGATTTCAACGACGGCACCGTCTTCGAGGGCGGCCGTGTCCTGCATATGACGATGCCGCTGGACCGCGCGCCGCTGTTCGTTCGCGACGGCGCCGTGGTACCGATGGGCCCCGTGGTGCAGCACACCGGTGAACTGGCGGGCCACGAATCCATCACGGAACTGCGGATCTACGGCGTGCCGACGCCGACCCCGGCCCACTCGACGGCCCGGGTACGCATCGTCACCGATACCAACGGCGACAGGCTGTTGACCGGCGGACCGCACGGCGTGTGCTTCGTCGCCTTCGGCGGCGTCGAATTCGACATCACGAAGCGGGGTGTTCACATAACCGGAAAACCGGGCCGCTCCTCTGGGAAAGGGTAACAGGTAACGTCCGATGCAGATTTTGAACGGCGCCATAGCGGCGCTCTCGTCCTTCAACCGGGGCTCGCTGGCGTGCGGCAAGTTCGTTGGGTGGACGTTTCTCGCCATCATGACCATCGTGGTCCTGGTCCAGGTCTTCTTCCGCTACGTGCTCGCCAATTCCCTGGCGTGGGCCGAGGAATCAGCCCGCTACATGATGGTGTGGATGGCTTTCGCGGTGGCGCCGGCCGGATACCGCATGGGCATGAACGTGTCGATCCGCACCCTGGCCGATATGGTCAAGGGCCGGGCGCAATACGTGCTTGAAATCGGGCTCAACCTGCTGGTCATGGCCCTGATGGCGACCATGTTCACCGAAACCTTCGGCATGCTGAAGCGCGGCATGAAGATGAGCGCGGTGTCGTTCGACCTGCGGCTGGTCTTCGTCTACGTCATCGTGCCGGTCAGCTTCACGCTGATGTTCCTGGTCGGCGTCGAAATCCTGCTGCGTTCCGTCCGCAACATCGCCGATCCCGACCATCCGCTGCCGGTGTTCGATACCGCCTCCGCTTCCAGCGAGGGGGGCGCGGCATGAGCCTTCTGTATTTCTGGATCTTCATCGGCCTGATGGCCATCGGCATGCCGGTGGTGTTCGCCATGCTGCTCGGCCCCGGCATCAGCGTGATCGTCGAGGGCAAGCCCATCTTCCTGACCATGCTGCTGCAACGGCTGTTCAACGGCATGAACAGCTTCCCGCTGATGGCGCTGCCGTTCTTCATCCTGGCCGGCGAACTGATGAACCGGGGCGGCATCACGGTCAGCCTTGTCAAGTTTTCCCAGGCCCTGATCGGCCACGTGCGCGGCGGCCTGGCCCAGGTCAACATCCTGGCCAGCATCCTGTTCGCGGGGCTGTCGGGTTCGGCGGTCGCCGATACCTCGGCGCTGGGCTCGATGCTGATCCCGGCGATGGAAAAGAACGGCTACACCCGCCGTTTCGCCGCCGCCGTCACCGCCGCGTCGTCGGTGATCGGGCCGATCATCCCGCCCAGCGGCATCATGATCCTGTACGCCTTCATCATGAACGTGTCGGTCGCCGGCCTGTTCGCCGCCGGCATCGTGCCCGGCCTGATGGTCGGGCTGGGGCTGATGATCCTGACCAGCTATCTGGCCAAGGTGCGCAACTACCCCGTCGCCGGGCGCAGGGCGACATGGCGCGAACGCGGCAGCGCGTTCAAGACCAGCTTCTGGCCGCTGCTGACACCGGTGATCATGCTGGGCGGCATCCTGGGCGGCATCTTCACGCCGACCGAGGCGGCGGCGGTCGCGGCCGGATACGCCCTGATCCTCGGCATGTTCTTCATGCACACCATCAAGCTTCGGGAACTGCCGAAGCTGTTCACCGACGCGGCGCTGCAATCGGGCGTGATCCTGCTGCTGGTGGGCGCGGCGGTGTCGTTCGCATCCATCGTCAGCCTCACCGGCACGCCGAAGATGCTGACGGAAATCGTGCTGTCGATCAGCGACAACGTCTATGTCCTGCTGTTCCTGGTCAACATCCTGCTGTTCATCGTCGGCATGTTCCTGGATGCCGGCCCGGCGATCCTGATCCTGGGGCCGATCCTGGCGCCGACCATGATCAACCTCGGGGTCGAGCCCCTGCACTTCGCCATCGTCATGTGCGTGAACGTCACCGTGGGGCTGGCGACGCCGCCCATGGGACTGATCCTGTTCGTCGCGTCGAGCCTGTCGCGAGAGCCGATCGAAAAGATCGCCCTGGAAATGATTCCGTTCCTCGCCATCGAGGTCGCGGTGATTTTCCTGATTACCTTCCTGCCCGCGTTGTCCCTGACCGTTCCCAGGCTGCTTGGGTTCCTGTGATCCGGCGGTGCCGGGTCGCTTCGTCAAGAAACCGACCGTTAACGTCAGTCAATGGAGGAAATACCGCTAATGCTTTTCAAGAAAACGATGACCGCCCTGATGGGCACCACCCTGGCCCTGGGCCTCGCGGCCAGTGCCGCGTCGGTGCAGGCCGCCGACTACGAAATCAAGATCGTGTACCTCGGCAGCATGGATGACGAGGACTACGACGGTTCCATGGTCTTCAAGGACTACGTCGAATCGACGTCCAACGGTGCGGTCGCGGTGACGATTTTCCCCGGCGGCCAACTCTGCGGCAACACCAACGAATGCCTGGAAGCCATGCAGGGCGGCGTGATCGAAGTCCACCAGACCACGGTCGGCGGCTTCGGCTCGATCTATCCCGAAATCATGGCGCTCGACCTGCCGTACATGTTCGACAGCGACCGGGTGGCGGAAATCGCCCTCTCCGGTCCGTTCGAGGAATTCCTGCGCCGGGAGATCCTGAAGCGCACCAACCTGCGCCTGATGACCATCACGCAGACCGGCGGCTGGCGCAATATCGTCAACACCAAGCACGAAGTGCGGACCCCGGCCGACGTCAAGGGCCTCAAGCTGCGCACCATCCCGTCGGAACTGCAGCAGGAACTCGTCCGCCTGCTCGGCGGCAGCCCGACCGCCGTTCCGTGGCCGGAAGTCTACACCTCGCTCGCCACCGGCGTCGTCGACGGCTCCAAGAACGGCATCACCGACATCGTGAACATGAAGTTCCACGAACACGTCAAGTACATGACGTTGGACGGTCACGCCTACATGACCGCGTTCTGGTGGATGAACAACGACATGTTCATGTCGATGCCGTTCGACCTGCGCAAGATCGTCAACGACGGCTTCGAACACCTGCGCAACGTCACCACCGCGTTCCCGAAACGCCGCCAGATCGAGGCCTACGAGACCTTCAAGAAGGCCGGCGGCAAGATCTACGTGCCGACGCCCGAGGAAAAGGCCCAGTTCGTCGAGGCCGCCAAGCCCCTGCGTCAGTGGTACATCGACAAGTTCGGCGACAAGCTGCTGGTCGAACTGGAAAAAGGCGTCCAGGCCGCCCGCGACCAGTTGGCTGCCGAATACGAAACCCTCAAATAATCCTTCATGCCGTGTAGACCGACTGCGGGGCCCTTCGGGGCCCCGTTTTTTACGCCCCTTCCCCGCCCGGAATCAGCCAACCGTCCCGCACCCGCACGCCGACGCTCTGGCCGCGTTCGGGGACGGGGCCGGAGACGTTGAGGTAGAGGGCGCGGTCGGGCGACGCGTCGATGCGCAGGCCGACGGTGTGGTGGTGGCGCCGGTGAAGGTCAGGGCCTCGACCTTCGCCGCGATCACGTCGTCGCCGTCCGTCGCCGCCAATTCCAGGCCTTCCGGCCGCAGGCAGGCGAGGCCGGATTCCAAAAAGCCGTCGCAACGCAGCGCGGTGGCGGCGCCCAGCACGCGGGCGGCGATGCGGCCTTCGGCGGGGCTGCCGGTCACCGCGACCGGCACCACCATGCCCTTGCCGACGAAGCGGGCGACCATCGGCGTCGCCGGGCGGTGGTAAAGATCGGCGGGCGCCGCGACCTGTTCGATGCGGCCCGCGTTCATCACCACCACGCGGTCGGCCAGGGCCATCGCTTCGGCCTGATCGTGGGTGACGTAGACCATCGTCGCCCCGGTGGCGGCGTGGAACGCGCGGAATTCGCCCAGCATCGATTCGCGCAGATGCACATCCAGGTTGGCCAGGGGTTCGTCCAGCAGCACCACGCGGGGTTCCATGGCCAGGCAACGGGCGAGCGCGACCCGCTGGCGCTGCCCGCCCGACAGTTCCGCCGGACGGCGGCGGTCGTAGTCCGACAGTCCGACGGCGGCCAGGGCGGTTGCGACGCGGCGGTCGCGTTCGGCCTTCGACACCCGGCGGATGCGCAGGGCGTAGCCGACGTTTTCGGCCACCGTCATATGCGGCCACAGGGCATAGGACTGGAACACCAATGCCGATGCGGCGGCGTTCCGGCGGCACCGCGGCGCCGGGGCGCGAAACGATTTCGCCGTCGATGGCGATGGTGCCCTCGCTCGGCGTTTCGAAAACCGGCGATCAGGCGCAGCAGCGTCGTCTTGCCGCAGCCGGACGGCCCCAGCAGGGCGACGAAGGTTCCGGAATCGATATCCAAGTCGATGCCGCGCAAGGCCCGGACGCGGTCAAAGGATTTGCCGACCGATTCGATCTTCACGCTTGCCACGGCAGGACATCCTTCGGCAGCCAACGGGCGAACACCGACAGCGCCGCCGCGATCGCCAGCGTCGTCAGGACGCTCAGGATGGCAACGGCCGCGGCGGCCGTGGTGTTGCCTTCGTCATACAGGTTGAAGACGATCACGCCCAGGGTTTCGTAGCCCGACGACCACAACAGCACCGAAACCGTGAGTTCGTTGAGCGCGCTCATGAAGATCAGCACCGCGCCGGCCATCGCCGCCGGCCGCCGCCAGCGGCAGCACCACGGTGAACAGGCGGCGCACCGGCCCGGCGCCGGCGATGCGGGCGGCTTCCTCCAGCGCCGGATCGATCTGGCGCAGGCCCGCCACCGTCGGCCGCAACCCCAGCGACAGGAAACGGCCCAGATAAGCGAACAGGATGATCCCGAAGGTGCCGTAGAACCCGATGCCGATCACCGGCAGCGGCTTCAGGTAGACCATGATGCAGGCGATCGACAGCACGATCCCCGGCAGCGCGAAGGGCGCGTCGGCCAGGACGTCGAGCACGCGGATCAGCGGCGTGGGGCGGCGCACCAGGGCATGGCCCAACGGGATCGCCACCGCCACCGCGCCCACCGCCGCCGCCGCCGACAGCAGGCAGGAATTGACGAAGGCGCGCTGGGTAGACGGGTATTCGAACAGCACGAAACGGAAGTGGTCCAGCGTCGCGGTTTCCCACGACAACGGCACCCCCAGCGCCTTGACCATCGCCGTCGCGGCCAGCGCGATCAGCGGCAGGATGGTGATGAACAACAGCACCGACCACAACGCCGATTCGACCGCCGGACGCCAGCGCCCGAGCCGGAACGGCCGCGGCGAATCGCCTGAATTCGCCGCCGCGCGGTGGCCGCGCATGGCCAGCGCTTGTACTGCCAGTCCCGCCGCCGCCATTACCGCCAGGATCAGCGCCAGCGCCCCGACCTCGCCCAGGATCGACGGCCCGAAGCCGTTCAGGCGCTGGTAGATCAGGGTCGTCAGCATGGTGTAGCGGCCGGGGATGCCGAGCAGCGCCGGAATCCCGAAATTACCGATCGAGGAGACGAATGCCAGGGCGCAGCCGGCGACCATGGCCGGGCGGATCATCGGCAGCACGACATCGCGCACGATGCGCAGGGGCCCGGCCCCCGCCGCCTGCGCGGCCTCCAACGCCTCGCGCGGCAGGCTGCGCAGACCGGCGCGCACCGACAGGAAAACGATGGTCGAATGTTCGATGCCCATCAGCAGGATGATCCCCTCGCGCGAATAGAGGGGGTTGCGCGAACCGGGCGCCGGCACCAGCCCCAGCGGTGCCAGCAGCGGGCTCGACGGCCCCATCAGTTCCAGCCACGACAGGGCCGCGATCTGGGCCGGAATCAGCATCGGCATCAGCAGCAGGAACACCAGCAGCGGCTTGAAGCGCACGTCGCTCAGGCTCACCACCAGGGCCGCCGCCGCTCCCAGCAGCAGAGAAACCAGGGTAGCGCCCAGGCTGGCTTCCAGGGTGTTGACGGTGGCCCGCACCGCGCTGCGCGACGACAGCACATCGATCACAAGATCGAAACCGAGGCGTCCCTGCGGCAGGAACGCCTCGGCCATCAATCGCCCCAAGGGCAGAACGGAAAACAGGCCGACGTAGGCGACGACGAACAGCAGGAGCAGACGCTCGCCTTCCAGAAAGCGGGGACGGTCCCCCGAAAGCGCGATCGTCGTCGTCGTCACCTCGGTATCCTCAGCCCCCGAAAAGATCGGCGAAATTGCGCTTGGTCTCTTCGGTCGACTTCAGCAACTTGTCCGGATCGGCGGTGATGATCTTGAGTGTTTCCGGATTCGGATAGCCGTCCGGCGGGGTGACGCCCTTCAGCAGCGGAAAGTATTTCTGTTCCACCGACTGTTCCTGCGCCGCCCGAGACAGCTGAAAGTCGATGAACTTCTTGGCCGCCGCGACATTGTTGGCCGTCTTCATGATGGCGACCGGCTGGTTGATGGCGGTCACGCCTTCTGACGGGAACACGAAATCGACCGGCGAACCCTTCGCCTTCTGGCCGAACGCCATGTATTCTATGATCACGCCATAGGCCTTTTCGCCGCGCGATACGGCATCGCGGACGCTGCCGTTGCCCTTACCGGCCAGGGCGCCGTTGGCGGCCATGTCCTCGAAGAACTTCCAGCCGAATTCGGGCTGCGCCGCCATGGTGCCGACGTGAATCACCGCCGCGCCGGAATACAGCGGGCTGGGCATGATCACCTGGTCCTTGGCTTCCGGCTTCAGCAGATCCTTCCAAGACGCGGGGCGCGGCTTGCCGGACGCGGTGTTGTAGATGATGCCCGTGGTAATCATTTTGGTGCCGAAGTAGGTCTTGTCGGCATCGTACTGCACCGGATCCAGCCCGTCGACCGGGGCATCCGGATAGGCCATCAGCAAGCCTTCGTTCTTCAGGCCGGTCATGGCGATGGAATCGGCGATCAGCAGAATGTCAGCCTTCGGCGCACCGGCGGCGATCTCGGCCTGCAGCTTGTTCATCACCTCGGTGGTGCCGGACCGGAACATCTCGACCTTGACGTCGGGCTGCGATTGGTTGAACAGCTCGATCACCTTGGTCATCTGGTCGACCGGCTGCGAGGTGTAGATCACCAGATCCTCGGCCGAAGCCGACATCGCGGCCAAGGCGAAGGCCGCGCCGCCCGCCAGGGAAATCATCTTGCGCATGAAAGTTCTCCTCCAAAGGAATGAACGCTAAAGGGATGAACGAAAACCGCGCCCGGAGCCCGGCCCCGGACGGTGGGCCCCATCATGCATCGCCATCATGACATTTTTCTTGCGTGCAGGTGAATAATCGATGACGGCCTTCACCCGTCGAATGTGGGGAAACGTCATTTTGAAAATTGTGTTTTTCTCAATTTACATCTTGATTATCCGGTGATTCGCGGTATCGTCGCGGCATGAAAACCAATGACCAGCGCATTGCCGCCCTGTTCGGCGCCGTCCCGTCCGCCACCGTGGAGCCCCGCGCCCCCGCCGTCGACACCGGGTATCGGCCGCACCGCCATCAGGCCTGTATTCATGCCGAATTGAAGCGCTTTTCCGTTCTCGTCTGCCACCGCCGGTTCGGCAAGACCTATCTGGCGGTCAACGCCCTGATCGATGCCGCCCTGCGCACGGAAAAGCCCGAGGCGCGCTTCGCCTACGTGGCGCCTTACCGCAATCAGGCCAAGACCATTGCTTGGGATTATCTCAAGAAATTTTCCCGCCCGATTCCCGGCATGACGTTGAGCGAAGGGGAACTGTGGGCGGGTTTTCCCAACGGCGCGCGGGTGCGGCTGTACGGTGCCGACAACCCGGACGCCATGCGCGGACTGTACATCGACGGCGTCGTCCTGGACGAGGTCGCCGACATGAAGCCGGAAGTCTGGGGCGAAATCCTGCGCCCCGCACTGTCCGACCGCAGGGGCTGGGCGCTTTTCATCGGCACGCCCAAGGGCTTGAACCTGTTCCACGAACTGTACCAGAAGGCGCGAAGCGATCCCGACTGGTACGCCGGGCTGTTCCGGGCCGACGAAACCGGCATCATCGACAAATCCGAGTTGGACGCCGCGCGCGGCGCCATGTCGGAATCCCAGTTCCGCCAGGAATTCCTGTGCGATTTCCAGGCCGCCAGCGACAACGTGCTGATTCCGATCGATCTGGTGTCGGCCGCCGCGCGTCGGGTGGTGCCCGATCGCGACCTCGTCGGCGCACCCCGGGTTTTGGGAATCGACGTGGCGCGGTTCGGCGACGACCGCTCCGTGCTGTTCCGCCGCCAGGGGCTGGCCGCGCTCGACCCGATGGTGCTGACCAAAATCGACAACATGACGCTGGCCGGCCACGCGGCGCGTCTGATTTCCGAATGGCGGCCGGATGCCGTCTTCGTCGACGCCGGGCGTGGCGAAGGCGTGATCGATCGGCTGCGCCAGTTGGGGTATGCCCCGATCGAGGTGCCGTTCGGCGGCCGCCCGGCCAGTGCCGCCTACGCCAACAAGCGGGCCGAAATGTGGGATGCGCTGCGTGCCTGGATGGAAGCGGGCGGCCGCATTCCCGACCTGCCGACGCTGAAGGGCGAACTGGCGGCGATGACCTACGGTTTCGACGCCGCCGGGCGCCTGTTGCTGGAAGCCAAGGACAAGATCAAGGAACGCGGCCTGCCCAGCCCCGATCTGGCCGATGCCCTGGCGCTCACCTTCGCCTACCCGGTCGCCCCCGCGCATCGCGCCGGATCGCAACCGGTCTTCGCCGAGGCCGACTATCGGCCGCTGGGGTGAATCCCGCGGCTGTTCACGTCCCCCGGCGCGATTCGACGCGGTGGATCAGTTCGCCGACGATGCGCTCGTAGAGCTGGCCCTTGATCACCTTGTCCTCGACCCCGTAATCGAGGCTGGGGTTGTCGTTGATCTCGATCACGAACACGCCCTTGTCGGTCTGTTTCAGGTCGACCCCGTAAAGCCCGTTGCCGATCATGCCCGCCGCCTTGGTCGCCACGTCGATGACCGCCTTGGGGGCGTCGTCGATCGGCAGGGTGTCGAATCCGCCCATGGCGACCTTGCCGTCGCCGCGATGGTGGATGATCTGCCAGTGATTGCGCGACATCTTGTAGCGGCAGACGTACAGCGGTTGCCCGGCCAACACCCCGACCCGCCAGTCGAAGGCGGTGTACATGTATTCCTGGGCCAGGATGATCCGCGAATGGGCGAACAACTTGTCCGCGACGTCGCGGAGATGGTCGCGGGTTTCGCACTTGTAGACGCCGCGCGAAAACGACCCGTCCGGAATCTTCAACACCATGGGATAGCCGAGCCGATCCTCGACCACGCCGATGCGGTCGTCGTCGAAGCCGTTACGGTCCAGCGATTCGCCCAGCGGCGTCGGCACCTTGTGCCCCACCAGAAGTTCGTGCAGGTAGACCTTGTTGGTGCAACGCAGGATCGACAGCGGGTCGTCGATGACCGGAATGCCTTCGGTTTCCGCCTTGCGCGCAAATGCATAGGTGAAATGGTCGAGCGAGGTGGTGGCGCGGATGAACAGGGCGTCGAATTCCGGAATCCGCCGTTCGTCCCGCGCGGTGATGAATTCGGCGGACACGCGCAACCGGGCTGCAGCGCGGCGAAAACGCTCCAACGCGTCCTCGTCCGACGGCGGCAGCTCTTCCGACGGATCGACCAGGATCGCGAGATCGTAAAGCGGTCCCGTCTTTCCCGTGTGGCGCTTGGCGCGGGCATGCGTGAAACGGAGGAGGCAATCCTCGAAAAAACCGTGCAGGGCGCGCGGCACCCGGTGCGGGCTGACCGGCCGGATTCGGTCGACATTCCAATGATTGCGGATCCGCTTGATCCGCAGCTTGACCAGGGGCACGCGAAGTACGTCGAAAATCGTCGCTGCCAGGCGCTGGAAGCGGCTGTCGTCGGCACGGCCGAAGAAAACGTAAAGGTCGAAATCCTCTTCCGGCGGCACGGTCATGCGCTTGATGGTGGATTCCAGGACCTTGTCGAATTCCGGTAGCGCGAAGGCGTAACTGGCGCGGCGTTCCAGGCACAGAATGTCCTGGACCGTCGGCATCGGCATTTCATCGCGCGCCTCGGCCAGCAGCGAACAGTAGTAACCGGCGCTCAGGTAAGCGTAACGGC
Organism: Rhodospirillales bacterium; assembly: GCA_963675465.2. Lineage (GTDB taxonomy): Bacteria > Pseudomonadota > Alphaproteobacteria > Rhodospirillales > Shumkoniaceae > JAHDSF01. The sequence goes on along the minus strand of CAXXVY010000011.1, from coordinate 201,474 downwards.
GGCACAGGTTGATGACACGCCGCGCCGTCCGGCTCTTGCGCGGACCGCCGGCCAGGAAGTGGTCCACGGTACGGACCTCCAGACCTTCGGCGTTCCAGGACCAGTCTTCGGGGCGGTCGACGACGACAGTGTAGCGTGGCATGAGGGAACCTCCCTAGGGTTCGCGAAGAAACAATACCGCGAAGTGCTTGTTGCGCCCGTAGCGCGACATTCTGTCGAACGCCGCGCGGGCCACCGGAATCCCGAAGCAGTCGGTCACCGTACGGCCTTCGTCGAACTCGACATACGGATCATGCAGATAGATGAATGCCCCTGCAATATCGCTGACCGTCACCCAATGGGGTGCCTTGTCGCCCATCAGGCTGTAGGAACTGATCAGCACCACCGGAACCGCGCCCGTAGCCATTTCGGCGGCGATCGTTTCGACACCGGGCCATTCGCGCGACAGCGGCGCGCCCAGGGTGGTCAGGGTATCCAGGAAATCCTCCTGGACCAGGCGGATGACATCCCGCTTGTCGGCGTTGCGGACCGAATCGGTGAAGATTCCGATGGGGTCGGACACATGGACCGAAACCTCGAACCCCCGCCGCTTGGCGGCCAGGGCCAACCCCAGCGGCCCGCAGCCTCCGGGGCCGGACGTCATGAAGATCGTCGTCGATTCACGCCAGATCCGGGTTTCCATGACCCGGTCCAGGGCCAGGGCCGGCCGCAGCCCCTTCATCGCCATCATCAGGGCGGCGGGGCCGCAGGTGAAGTCCAGGGTCTGGCCGTAATAGGGCACGCGCCCGAAACCGATGGGCAGGTGCGGCACCAGCACCTTTTCCATGCGCAGGGCATCCATTCCGTCATCGTAATAATGATGGGCGACGGTAAAGAACCGGTAGCCGGACTTCTCGTAGAGCCGTATTGCGTCCGCGTTGTCGCGCCGGACCTCCAGGCGCATGGCAACAGCGCCGCCATCGCGGGCCGTTTCCTCGGAAACGGTCAGCAGGGCGCGCGCCAGTCCCCGGCCCTGAAAGTCCGGATCGATCGCAAACGAATAGAGCCGCGCCAGCGACGTGCCACCGTGGAACAGCACAAGGCTGTAGCCCCGTAGCCGTCGATCGTCGGCTTCGTCGACCAGCAATTCGGCCCGGCTTCGGGCGATGAAACGCCGAAAACTGCGTGCCGACAGGCGGTCGGTTTCAAAACATCGGTCTTCGATCCCGCATAGGGCGGGAACGTCCTCCAGAACGGCTTCTCGGATCATCAGGCGAATTTTCCTGCCGGCATCGCACCGGTGTGCTTCGAAAACGCCGCAATATACGTACGTTGAAATCGAAAATCCAGATTGATATAACATGGATCCCGACTCTTTCGGAGAAGACCGTGGACATCACCCTCGCCCGCACCTTTCTGGCCATTGTCGATGTCGGCAATTTCGCCAAGGCCGCCGAGCAACTGTACGTCACCCAATCGACGGTCAGCGCGCGGGTCAAACAGCTGGAGGATCTTCTCGGCCAGACCCTGTTCATCCGAACCAAGGCCGGAGCGCGGGTCACCTCGTCCGGCGCCCAGTTCATTCCGTTTGCGGAAAAATTGGTGCAGACGTGGCAACACGCCCGGATGGAAGTCGGCCTGCCCGAAACCTTTGTCGCGGCCGTGACCATCGGCGCCGAATTCACCTTGTGGGAACGGCTGCTGGTGCGCTGGATTCCGTGGATGCGCATCAACGTGCCCGACATCGCCTTGCGGGTCGACGTCGGCTCGTCGGGTTACCTGATGCGGCAGTTGATCGAGGGCCTGCTGGATCTGTCCGTGACCTATACGCCGCAGCACCGCCCGGGACTGGCCGTCGAAAAATTGATGGAAGAGGAACTGATCCGGGTGTCGCGGGACCCGGACGCCGATTCGGCTTTGGGGCCGGATTACGTCTACGTGGACTGGGGTCCGGAATTCCGCAACGAACACATGGCCGCGTATCCGAACGGCCCGGCGCCGATCATTTCGGTGTCGTACGGTCCGTTGGCGCTGCAGTTCATCCTATCCAACGGCGGTTCAACCTACCTGCCCCGTCGCGTCGCTCAGTCGCATCTGGATGGCGGCCGGCTCCATCTGGTACCGAATTCTCCCGCGTTCACCCGGCCCGTCTTCATCGTTCACGCAAACGGCGACGTCGCCGGCGACACCCGGTATGAAAAGGCGATTCAGGGCCTGCGGGAAGTCGGATCGTCGGATTTGGGAGCCTGAAGGGTCATCTGGGCGGCCAGGCGGCGTGCCGCCCGGACGCCGCGCCGCCGGGTGACGAAACGCGCCGTCCAGACATATCCGATGACGCCGAACAGAATCGCCCAGGGTACGCACCCCACGATCATCGGGGTACCGAAAACATCGAACAGGCCGATCAGGTCCCTCCACATCGCGGTCAGCCACCCTCCGCCCGATCCCATCGCGTTCTCGAACTGCGCGACGAAGGCGTCGAAGCCGCGGGCCTCGCTCCACCGGCCCAGCGCCAAACGCCCGGTCACGTAAAAGGCATAGTAGATCGGCGGCACGGTGACGACGTTGGAGGTGAACGTCCACGCCACGGCCAGGGTCGGACTGAAAGTCCACGCCGGCCGCAACGCACGCACCGCGGCCCAAACGGCCAGCACCATCACGATCTGGAAGCCGACGGTCGGCGTGAAGGCGATGAAAAGTCCGACGAATGAGCCCCGCGCCAGGTATTCCGGTGTGTGGTGATGGTGCAGCATCGGCCGAAGGACACGGAAATAGGCCCGCCGCCAAGTTCTCTTCAGTTGACGGAGGGAAACGGACACCACCGTCTTGCGCCTTTATTCGACGGTCACGCTCTTGGCCAGATTGCGCGGCTGATCGACGTCTGTCCCCTTGATGACCGCGACGTGATAGGCCAGCAACTGAACCGGGATCGCATACAGGATCGGCGCGACGAAGGGATCGACGGACGGCAGTTCGATGGTTGCCGCAGCCATGCCGCCAAGACGCCGCGCCCCGGGCCCGTCGCTCATGAACACGACACGCCCCTGCCGCGCCACCACTTCCTGCATGTTCGACGCCGTCTTGTCGAACAGTTCGTCGGACGGCGCGATCACGATGACGGGCACGTTTTCGTCGATCAGCGCGATCGGCCCGTGCTTCATTTCCCCCGCCGCGTAGCCCTCGGCATGGATGTATGAGATTTCCTTCAGCTTCAGCGCCCCCTCCAGGGCGATCGGATAGCTGGTTCCCCGCCCCAGATACAGCACGTCGCGGGCCTCGGCGACCTCGGACGCCAATTCGCGGATGCGGGCATCGTGGTTGAGCACTTCGGCCGCGCGCGCCGGCACCTCGACCAGCGCGTCGACGAGCCGCGCCTCGGTCTCCGGATTCACCGTGCCGCGGCCGCGCGCGATGGCGATCGCCAGACAGGCCAGGACGGTCAGCTGCGTGGTGAAGGCCTTTGTCGACGCCACGCCGATTTCCGGCCCGGCGCAGGTCTGGAGCACCGCGTCGGATTCGCGCGAGATCGTGCTTTCCGGCACGTTGACGATGGACACGATATGCTGGCCCTGGGCCCGGCAGTAGCGCAGGGCGGCCAGAGTATCCGCCGTTTCACCCGATTGCGAAATGAACACCGCCGCGCCGCCCGCGGGCATGGCGATGCGGCGATAGCGGAACTCGGAGGCCACGTCGACCTCGACCGGGATGCGGGCCAGCGATTCGATCCAGTACTTTGCGGTCAGGCACGCATAGTAGGACGTGCCACAGGCGATCAGGGTGAGCCGGGTCAGGTCGGCGGGATCGAACGGCAGCGGCGGCAGGGTGATGCCGCGGGTTCCCGGATTGATCAGTCCGCGCAGGGTGTCGCCGATGACCTGGGGCTGCTCGTAGATTTCCTTGAGCATGAAGTGGCGATGGCCGGCCTTGCCGATCAGGGCACCCGACAGCGCCGTCTGCCGGATTTCGCGTTCCACCGGCCGGCCTTCGGCGTCGAAGATCTCCGCGCCGGTCGCGGTAATCACAGCCCAGTCGCCGTCCTCCAGATAGGTGATGCGCTGGGTCAGGGGCGCCAGGGCGAGTGCGTCGGACCCGATGTACATCTCGCCTTCGCCGTATCCGATGGCGAGGGGACTGCCGCGCCGCGCCGCGATCATCATGTCGTGATGCCCGGCGAAGATGATGCCAAGGGCGAACGCGCCGTCCAACCGGGCCAGCGCCCTGTGCGTCGCCTCGGCCGGACTGCAGCCCTGGTCCAGGTAACGGGAGATCAGATGAACGGCGACCTCGGTATCGGTCTGGGTGACCAGGGTGCGGCCTTCGGCTTCCAGTTCCGCGCGCAGGCTTTGGAAATTTTCGATGATCCCGTTGTGGACCAGAGCGACTTTGTCGGTGGCGTGGGGATGCGCGTTGACTTCGTTCGGCGCGCCGTGTGTGGCCCATCGGGTATGGCCGATGCCGATGATGCCGCCGATCGGGTCCGCCGCAATTCGGGCGTCCAGGTTGCTCAGTTTGCCCTCTGCCCGGCGACGATCGATACGGCCGTTGACGAGAGTCGCGACGCCCGCCGAATCATAGCCCCGGTATTCCAGCCGTTTGAGCCCTTCGAGAAGAAGAGGCGCGACGGGCTGCTTGCCGATGATGCCGACGATGCCGCACATGGTCCGTTTGTCCTTTTGGTTCCGTTCTCTAAGTTTTTTTCTTTGCCTTGGCTTTCGCTACGGCGCGAATTTCCCGGAAGCGGCGCGCCCATCCGGTCTTTTCGACCTGAGGGGCGCGGGTCAGACCCAGGGCGTCCGCCGCCACGTCGCGGGTGATCACGCTCCCCGCGCCGATGCTCGCGCCGTCGCCCACGGAAACCGGCGCCACCAGCGCGGTGTTGGAGCCGATGAACGCCCCGGCCCCGATGTCGGTATGGGACTTGAAGAACCCGTCGTAATTGCAGGTGATCGTTCCCGCCCCGATGTTGGCTTTGGCGCCGACGCGGGCGTCGCCGATATAGGACAGGTGATTGACCTTCGCCCCCGCTTCGACGGTGGCGTTCTTGATCTCGACGAAATTGCCGATGTGCGCGTCTTCGGCGATCCTAGCCCCCGGCCGCAGGCGCGCGAAGGGGCCGACCAGGACGCCCGGCGCGATCGTTGCGCCTTCGATATGACAAAACGGCCGGATGTCGACGCCGTCGCCCACGGTGACGCCGGGGCCGAAAACCACGTTCGGTCCGATGACGACGTCCCGCCCCAAAACGGTGTCGAACGACAGGAAGACGGTCTCCGGCGCCGTCATCGTTACGCCGCCGTCCATCCATCGACGGCGAAGCCGGTCCTGGGCGATCCGTTCCGCCCGCGCCAGATCCTGCCGCGAGTTCACGCCGATCAGCTCGTCCGCGCCGCCTTCGACGTAGCCGCAGGTCAATCCGTCGGCCCGCGCCAGCGCGACCACGTCCGTCAGGTAGAACTCGCTCTTCGCGTTTTCGTTCCGGATTCGGTCCAACAACCCCAAAGCCCGGGCGGCATCGATGACCATCACCCCGGAATTGCACAGGCCGATCGCACGCTGTTCGGCGGTAGCATCCTTTTCTTCCACCACCGCGTCGAGCGCGCCGTCGGCGCCCGTGATCAGGCGTCCGTAGCCGGTGGGATCGTCGGGCCGGAAGCCCAGCACGACGACGGCTGGCCGGGCGACGGATCGACGCGCCACGCGCAGGCGTTCCAGGGTCTCGGCCCGCAGCAGCGGCGTATCGCCGTAAAGGACGAAAACATCCCCGCCATCGCCGTTTTCCAGAACGGCTCGGGCCGCCAAAACGGCATGCGCTGTCCCCAGCCGTTCGCGCTGCACCGCGACGGCGTGCGGCGTCACGGCGGCGGCCACGGCGTCCATGTCGGGACCGATCACCACGGCGACGGCGTCGGGCGCAAGCGCCTCGGCCGTTTCCAGGACGCTGCGGATCAGGGGACGCCCGGCGAGGGGATGCAGAACTTTCGGCAACGAGGACTTCATCCTCGTGCCCATCCCTGCGGCGAGAATGATGGCTACCGTTTTTCCCTTGGTCATTTCCGGGCGGTCATTTACAAGAATGTATCTGCGCGATTCGGGTATCGGACCATGCCACAGGGCAAGAATCGCGCCAAGTCAAATCATGTTACGGACCGTTGCAAATGATGGCAGCCAACAGCCGTGACGTCAGGGCGATCGTCTTCGACCTCGATGGGACGTTGATCGATAGTGCCCCTGACCTGCAAGCGGCGGTGAACAGTGTCTTGGAGGAAAAGGGGCGCCGTACGCTCGACCTGGAATCGGTCAAGCATATGATCGGCGACGGTGTGCTGAAACTGCTCGAAAGGGCGTTCGCCGCCACCGGCGTCCCCGTGCCCGGCGAGGAATTGCCTGTCATTGCCTGCCGCTTCCTGGACTTCTACGAAGGCCACGACGCGGATTTCACCCGCGCCTACGACGGCGTTCCCGAAACTTTGGCGCGGTTGCACGAAGACGGCATCGTCATGGGGGTCTGCACCAACAAGCCGGTTCAGGCGACCGAGGATATCCTGCGGAAGCTGGGCATGCGGCACCATTTCGTCGCGGTCCTGGGCGGCGATTCCCTGCGCGGCGGCATTCGCAAGCCCGATCCCCGGCACATCGGTGCGACTTTGGAAGCCATGCGCGCGGCCGCCTCGGTCGCCGTCATGGTCGGCGATCACCCCAACGACATCACCAGCGCCCGGGCGGCCCACATTCCGGTCATAGCGGTCAGCTACGGCTATTCCCGCAAGCCGATCCGCGAACACAAACCCAACGCGGTCATCGATGCCTTCGCGGAACTCCCCGAAGCGCTCCGTCACTTGGCTTGACACGATGACCCCGCCCGCCTTATATGGCGGAACCCGACGGACGGAGGGCGCGTAGCTCAGCGGGAGAGCACTCGCTTCACACGCGAGGGGTCGCAAGTTCAATCCTTGCCGCGCCCACCATTTCCGGGTTCAGCCCATTCCCCCAAGACACGCGGCGAACGCGCCGATCGCCCGCCCGCCGGTGTCGTTCCGTCTACTCGCCGTTGGTCGGTTGGGCGAAGAAATCCACCGGTTTCATCAGCCGCGTGCTCTGGCTTTCCAAGGCGCCCAGGGCCTTGCTTTCCTTGACGTAGGCCAGCCATTCCGGATCCGCCCACATGGCGGCGCGGCGCTTTTCGCGGTCGCCCGCGTTCTCGTAGACCCAGACGTGCAGGTATTCGTTGGGGTTGCCGGTCTCGCCGACGGCGAAAATGATCGGCTGGCCGAGATGGCGGGTCTGCGGCACCCGGCCCTTGGCGTTGTAGTGTTCGAGTTGGTCCTTGAGGGCATTCGGCTTGCAGATATAGTTCCTGACATCCAGGATCATGGCGTTTCCTCCTTGTGGGTTGACGCTCACAGACGGGCGAGGAGCCCCTGTTCGGCGAAGAAATTGGTGGGTGAAAAGTCCGTGAAGGCGCGAAGGGACCCGCCCCGTTGCGCGACGGCTTGGCGCAAAGCGGCTTCTGCGCGGCGCAGATCGCCGTTCTCGACGGTCATGTCCTTGTCGCTGTTGTCCAGATACAGCCAGCCCCCGGGCTTGATCTTGGAGACCGCCGACGCGACGCACCCGGTCCGATCGGTCCCATCGACCAGGGCCAGATCGAACGAACCGTCCGGCTGGTCCGAAAGATCGGCGTAGCGTTCAACGCCGCGCAGTTCGTGACGCACGTTGTCCAGCCTCCGTGCCCGCAGGATTTCGCCGACCGTCCGGTGCCAGTCGGGATTGTCCTCGATGCTTAGCACGAAGGCGCAGCGCCCGGCGAGCCAGGGAGTCGAGCGCCCCGATCCGAACTCGACCACCCGCCAGTCGGAGCGAATCAGGCGGTCGAGTTCCCGTTGACCGCGATAGGAAATCATCGGACGGACCGGCCGGATACCGAAGGCAACCTTGGCCAGCGCGCTGAAAAATGCAGGAACGGCATAGGCCATGCCGCCGAAATCGACCCGGTTGCCTTTTTCGTCGTGGAATCGGGTCTTTCGATGGTGGCTTCCCGCCACGATCGTCGTCCAGCCGCCCATGATCGCCGCTTCCATCCCGCCACGTCGTTGCAAACGCCCTGAAATACCGGGTTGAAGGGCGAATTTCCAGATAATCCCCTCCGGACTTTTGGCTCGCGATCAGGAACGCACGGCAAAGAGCACGAAATCGATGATCAACAGCCCGCCGCCCAACAACGCCGCCACCGCCATCGACAGGTTCCCGAACCGGTGCCGTCGCCAGATTCCGCGGGGGAGGTCGTCGGTGAAAAACTGCGCGCGCGATTCCCGCCCCCATTCCCGGTCGCGCGCATCCATGATATCGTCTTCGACGCGGTCGAATCCATGCTGCAACGCGCCGTGTTCGCGGGCGAAAGGCAGAAAGGCCCCGACGAGGAAAACGGCGGCGGCAGTACCGGACGCAAAGGGAACCAGCCCCCGTCCCAGCAAAAGTCCGGCGCAGACGCCGGCGACGACCGTACCCGCAAGGTTGATGATCACCAGTCCGCGCACCTTGAACGTCCCCCGATTTTGGCGCAAAGAGAACGATACTTGGTCTTCGGCTCAGCGGAAACCCCGGGCATATGACGAACAATCGCAACGGCAACCTCTTCGAAGCGGTTCCCGACAACCTTTCCGAAGAATGCTTCGAGACCTTGGCGGCGTCGAAGGGCCTACTGATTCGGCGCATCGTCTCCACCGGCCAGGCGACCCCGCCGGATACGTGGCTGGAACAACACCATGGCGAATGGTGCGTGGTGCTTTCGGGAGCGGCAGGGTTCCGGTTCGCGGATGAACCGGCGGCGCGCACCCTCGGCCCCGGCGATCATGTTCTGATTCCGGCGCGCGCGCGCCACCGCGTGGAATGGACGTCCCCGTCCGAGCCCACGGTGTGGCTGGCCGTTCATTTCGATTGATCGGAAGGCCGCGCGGCGCCCCGTCGCCCGGGGCGCCGGCGCCGTCAGCACATCTTGGTGATGTCGATTTCCAGAATACCCTCGGCCCCGTGTTCCTTGAGCCGCGGAATCAGGTCGCGAACCTCGTGACGCCCGACCACCGTCTCGACGGCCATCCACTCGGCGTCGCTGAGTCGGTTGACGGTCGGGGCGTGAAGGCTCGGCAGCAGGGCGACGACATCGTCGATTCGAGCCGCCGGAACGTTCATCTTCAGCAGCACCTTGTGCCGCGCCGCCAGGGCCGCCTGCAACAGCAGCGCGATCTGGTCGATCTTGGCGCGGCGCGCCGGATCGGCCATGGCCGCCTTGTTGGCGATCAGAATGGTGTGGGTGTGCAGCAGGTCGCAAACGATACGCAGTCCGTGGGCGCGGATCGTGCTTCCGGTTTCGGTTATCTCCACCGCGGCGTCGGCCAGTCCCTCGGCGACCTTCGCCTCGGTCGCCCCCCACGAAAATTCGACGTCCGCTTTGACGCCGTGTTCCGCGAGATAGCGGCGGGTGAAGCCCACCAGTTCGGTGGCGACTTTCTTGCCTTCCAGATCCTCGACCTTTTGGATCGGCGAATCGCGGTCGACAATCAGCACCCATCGGCACGGCTGGTCGGAGACCTTGGAATAGACCAGGTCGCAGACGACTTCGACGTCGGCCTGGGTTTCGTTGACCCAATCGATACCGGTCAGTCCGGCGTCGAGAGTACCGCCCGCCACGTAGGGCCCCATTTCCTGCGAACGCACCAGGGCGCACGCGATCTCGGGATCGTCGATGGAGGGAAAATAGTTGCGGGAGCTGGATTTTATGGTCCAGCCTGCTTGCTGGAACAGTCCGATGGTCGCGGCTTCGAGACTGCCCTTTGGAATTCCGAGCTTGAGTTTCGTCATGGTCTCTGGATTGTTTCTGAATGATCGAAAGAATGCCCGTTGCCCATAGCAGGACGACGGCCCCCAAGGCAAGCCCGCTCGGTTACCCCGGCCGGGCCGACCTAGATATGATGTCGTCCTCCTGCAATTGCGACCTGGGATCGAGCACGAATATGAAAATCAGCGCTGACGCCGCGGGACAGAGCCTTGGGCTGGTCGTTCTGCTGGCCGGTCTGGTGGGCGTCTCCCACGGCGCGATCTTCGCCCGAGCCGCCGATGCCCATCCGATCGTGATCGCCGCCTACCGAATCGGAATTGCCGCCCTGGCGATCGCGCCGTTCGCCCTTCACGCCGCCTTGCGCCACCGCGAAACCCTGACCCGCCGCGCCGTCGCGCAGGGGATCGGCGCCGGAATCTTTCTGGCCCTGCATTTCGCCACCTGGATCGCCTCGCTGAGCCTGACATCGATCGCCAACAGCGTGGTCCTGGTGACCCTGAACCCGATCTGGATCGCCATCGTCGCCACGCTGATGACCCGCCGCCGCCCGGCATCGATCCTTTTGGCCAGTATCGCGCTCAGTGTCGGCGGCGGTCTCGTCATCGGATGGGGGAGCGCCGGCACCGGCGAAGGCCGCCTGACCGGCGACATGCTGGCGATCGTCGGCGGCATGTGCATGTCCGGCTACCTGCTGTTGGGGCGGGAAGCCCTGCGCGATATGCCGCTCATGCCTTACATCGGACTGTGTTACGGCGTCGCCGCGCTTCTGCTGTGGACGGCCGTTCTTGGTCTCGGACTGCCGGCCGCCGGTTTCCCGGCGACCACCTGGCAGGCATTCCTGGGAATGGCCGTGCTGTCCCAGATCCTGGGGCATTCCAGCTACAACTGGGCGCTCCGGGTGTTCCAGCCCGGATTCGTCGCCGTGTTCCTGCTCGGCGAGCCGGTCCTGGCCTCGGCATTCGGCTGGATCTATTTCGGCGAAGCCCTGGCCGCGTCGACCCTGGCGGGCGGCGTTCTGGTCCTGGTCGGGATCGGTCTGGGAATCGCGGGCGAACGCCGTCGAGTGTGATCAGCGGGGTGCGATCAGAGACGGACGACCAGCGTCGTCCAGCCGTCGCGGACGATCCGCCCGCTCAGCCGAAGCCCAACCGCCTCGTGGGCGGACAGAACCCGGCGCCAGTCCCGATCGATGAAGCCCGCCAGCACGGCGTGGCCACCCGGCGCCAAATGCCCGCGCAGGTCACGCGCCATCCGGCACAGCGGACGGGCCAAAATGTTCGCCAGGATCAGGTCATAGCGTTCGTGCGTCCGCACCACGGGTGCGGCGTAGCCGTTGCCGCACCCCGCACGCACGTAAGCGGTCACGCCGTTTAGCCGGGCATTATCCCGCGTCACCCGCACGGCAATCGGATCGTTGTCGACGGCAACGACCCTCCGATGCCACGTTTTGGCCGCCGCGATCGACAGAATTCCAGAACCGCAGCCGACGTCGAGGATCCGGCGGGGACGGCGCCGTCCCGCGATCTCGTCCATCGCCGTCAGGCATCCGGCGGTGGAGGCATGCTCTCCGGAGCCGAAGGCCCGCCCTGCATCCAAGGCGATCGTGATACGCCCAACCGGGACGTCGTCCGAGAAATGAGTGCCATGGATGAAATAGCGTGCGACCGAAAGCGGCGGAAACGCCCGCTGGGTTTCGAACACCCAGTCGCGCGCGGCGACCGGAAAACACGAAAGATCCGGAACCGGGATACCCTTCAGTCTCGCCGTTCGTGCCAGGGCATCGGACAAGGTTTCGGGGTCGGGCAGGTCCGTGCAGTCCCCCTCCACGCGCCAAGTCTTTCCTTCGACGGCGACAAAACGGGAAACCGCCACGCAAAACGGTTCCAGCGCCAGTTCAAAGGCGTCGACGGCGTCATCGGGCACGACGACGCCGATTCGCCAAGTTGTCGCATCGCTGTTCATGGCCGTTGCTATGCCTCTTCCATGACCCGCCGTCAACGGCCACGGTAAAACGCCGGGATGGCAATAAGACAGGAGGGATTCCGTCCCCGGCGTCGACGATCTATGATGGTCGCATGAATAGGACAGATGGCAAGATCCCCCGCTGGTTCGCCGCCCATTGGGCAGGACCGGCGGTGATGGCGGTGCGGCACGGAATCAGTTTCGAATCCGTATGGATCGTGGTCGGTCCGCCGCTGGACGGCGGGATTCGCGGCCTGGCGGCGGGGCACGGCGATCTGTCGGCGCTGATCGCACTGGCCGGCCCGGTGGCCGAAGCACGGACCCGGGGTTGGAGCCTCGGCGATCTTTGGCGGCGACGTCCCGAGGCATTCGCAATCCTTGCGCAAGATGCACCCGGAATTCGGGAAGACATTCCTGTCCCCGATACCGAATCGTCTCTCGCCGCCGACATACGCGCGGCATTCAATACCCCGAAGACATGGTCCGCCGTGAATGCTTTCGCGGGGGCTCTTCAGGCACGTAAATTCGTAGGGTATTCAGAGGCAATTGAAATTCTCGACCGTGTCGGCGCAGAAAAGAAAACAAAAATATAATGATATTACAATAGGAATGAATGCCGTCATCACGTAAATGATAATTAGAACACTTTAAATATTTCTTGACCACGTATATCGGATTTATTAACTTTAAAGACAACCAGCAATCCCCCACAGATTGTCTGGTCGACTTTGAAGCACGCGGCGTCCCGCCTCCGAGCGTCGCGTGATGCCGCGGCGGGGAAAGCCTGCCCCCCAAGCTTTCCCCGCCGTTTTTCCGCCGCCTCGTTTCCCCGAAGAAATCCAGCCACCGGGCAGCCCCCGAACCACGGATCGGGAACGGTCGCAATCCGAACGATTGCGGGCGATTGGCGCTTGCGCGTGATTTCGAGGCGTCGTAGGGTCTCGGGTCCGGAATTAATGGAACCCACCAAACTAGAAACGATTTGGAACCGCCATGTCCTTTCTTGCAACACGCCTGAGCAGAATCAAGCCGTCGCCCACCATTGCCGTCGCCACCAAGGCGCGCGAACTGAAGGCGGCGGGCCGCGACGTCATCGGTCTCGGAGCGGGAGAGCCCGATTTCGATACCCCGGACCACATCAAGGAAGCCGCCTACGCGGCGATGAAGCGGGGCGAGACCAAATACACCGCCCCCGCCGGCACGCCCGAACTGCGGAAAGCCATCGCCGAATCGTTCAAAAAGAACAACGGCCTGGACTACAAACCGGAACAGATCACCGTCGGTTGCGGCGGCAAGCAGACCATCTACAACGCCCTGATGGCGACCGTTAATCCCGGCGACGAAGTGGTCATTCCGGCACCGTACTGGGTGTCGTATCCCGACATGACCCTCCTGGCCGAAGGGACTCCGGTTTTCGTCGATTGCCCGAAGGAAGCGGGCTTCCGCCTCAACCCCGAGGATCTGGACCGCGCCATCACGCCGCGGACCAAGTGGCTGATCCTGAATTCGCCGTCCAATCCGTCGGGCGCCGCCTACACCCGCGCCGAACTGCGCGCGGTCGCGGACGTGCTGCTGCGTCACCCGCACGTCCTGATCATGACCGACGACATGTACGAGAAAATCGTCTACGACGATTTCGAGTTCACCACCATCGCGCAGGTCGAGCCCAAGCTCTACGAGCGGACCATGACCCTCAACGGCGTCTCCAAGGCCTACTGCATGACCGGTTGGCGCGTGGGTTGGGCCGCCGGACCCGCCGACATCGTCAAGGCAATGAACAACATCCAGTCGCAGTCGACCAGCCATACCAGTTCGATTTCCCAGGCGGCTGCGGTCGCGGCCCTGACCGGTCCGCAGGATTTCATCGCCAAGCACAACGCCGTCTTCAAGGAACGCCGCGATCTCGTGGTTTCGATGCTGAACCAGGCCAAGGGCCTGAGCTGCCCGACCCCGGAAGGCGCGTTCTACGTCTATCCGTCGTGCGACGGCGCGATCGGAAAGAAGACCCCGGACGGTAAGGTCATCGAAACCGACAGCGATTTCGTCACCTATCTTCTGGAAGCCGAAGGCGTGGCGGCGGTGCAGGGAGTGGCCTTCGGCCTGTCCCCGTATTTCCGAATCAGCTATGCCACCGCGACCGAACTCCTCGAAGACGCCTGCGCCCGCATTCAAAGGGCGTGCGCGGCTCTCGTCTGAACCAAGGGGCGCATCGTTCCGCCGTCTTCACAGGGCGGACGATGCGCCTTATCATCCTGAGCGCTCTCAAGAGCGCCAACGCCGGAAAATCCGGCAAAGCAGTAAGGAAGAAACCCCAAGCCCCCCGGGAGGGATCGAGTGACTACCAAAGCATCCTCCACTCCCCGCTGCGCAGCCCTTGTCGGGCCTTATCTGAGCGGCAAGACCACCCTGTTGGAAAGCATCCTCGTAGCCACCGGTACCGTAACCCGCAAGGGTTCGGTCAAGGACGGCAATACCGTCGGCGATTGCTCGGCCGAAGCGCGGTCGCGCCAGATGAGCACCGAGCTCACCATGGCGACGACCGAATACCTGGGCGATGAATGGACCTTCATCGACTGCCCCGGTTCGATCGAGCTGTACCAGGAAGCCTACAACGCCGTAATCGCGGCCGACGCAGTCGTCGTCGTCTGCGAACCGGACGCGCAAAAGGCCCTGGCGGTCGCGCCGATCCTGAAGCACCTGGGCGATCACAATATCCCCCACCTCCTGTTCATCAACAAGATGGACCTGACGGAGACCAACTTCGAAGGCACCGTCGCGGCCTTGCGCGCCGCGACCGTAAAGCCGCTGGTCGTGCGGGAAGTGCCGATCAAGGACGGGGACAAGGTCGTCGGCTTCGTCGATCTGACCAGCGAACGCGCCTACGCCTGGAAAAGCGGCGCACGTTCCGAGGAAACCGAGATCCCCGATGCGGTCGGCAATATCGTCGAGGAATACCGGACGCAGTTGCTCGAAGAACTGGCTAACTTCGACGACTCGCTGCTGGAAGGGCTGCTCGAGGACAACGTGCCGTCGATGCAGGATCTGTTCGGTTATCTGACCGGCGCGTTCCAGAACGGCAATGTCGTGCCCGTGTTCTTCGGCGCCGCCGATTCCGAGAACGGCATCACCCGGTTGCTCAAGGCCCTGCGCCATGAGACGCCCGAGGTCACCAAGGCCGTGGAAAGGCTGGAATTGGATGCCGAGGGCGAAGCCGCCGGCTTGGTGTTCAAGACCGTCACCGCCGCCCAGACAGGCAAGCTGTCGTTCACCCGCGTCCTACGCGGCGAAATCGCCGACGGCGCCACTCTCAACGGCGAACGCGTCGCCGGCGTCTACAAGATGCTCGGCGCCAAACAGGACAAGCTGACCAAGGCCGTCGCCGGCCAGACGGTCGGCCTGGGTCGCCTGGACGGGATCAAGACCGGCGTCACACTGTCGGCGTCGGGCAAGGTCGGTCCGATCGCGTGGCCGCCGACCCTCAAGCCGCTGTACGCGCTGGCCGTGTTCAGCGAGCAGCGCGGCGACGAGGTGAAGGTGTCGGGCGCGCTGGCGCGGGTGGCGGAGGAAGATCCCTCGTTCACCTACGAACCCAACCAGGACACCGGCGAACTGGTGATCTGGGGCCAGGGCGAACAGCACCTTCAGATCATGATCGAGCGGATGAAGAACCGCAGCAAGCTGCAGCTCGGCACCCGCAAGCCGCAGGTCCCGTACAAGGAAACCATCCGCAAGCCGGTTTCCCAGCACGCCCGCCACAAGAAACAGTCGGGCGGCCACGGCCAGTTCGGCGACGTTCACCTGGATATCGCGCCCTTGCCGCGCGGCGAGGGCTTCGCGTTCAACGAGACCGTCACCGGCGGCGCGGTGCCACGCCAATATTACCCGGCGGTCGAGGCCGGCGTGAAGGACTACATGGTCCGCGGCCCATTGGGCTTCCCGGTGGTCGACTTTTCCGTGACCCTGACCGATGGCCAGTTCCACCCGGTCGACAGTTCGGAAATGGCGTTCAAGACCGCCGCCGGACTGGGCATGCGCGAAGGCATGCCGAAATGCAGCCCGGTCCTGCTGGAGCCGATTTTCTCGATTACCATCAGCGTTCCGTCGGAGTTCACGTCCCGCATTCAGCGGCTGATCACCGGCCGGCGCGGTCAGATCCTCGGGTTTGATTCCAAGGCCGGCTGGAACGGCTGGGATGAGGTCAAGGCCCTGATGCCGCAGGCCGAGGTTCTGGACCTGATCAACGAACTGCGGTCGACGACCCAGGGCATCGGGACCTTCGACTGGCAGTTCGACCACCTTCAGGAACTGACCGGCAAGGAAGCCGACGATGTGGTCGCCGCCCGCGCCGCTGCGTTGGAGGCGAACTAACACACGGTACGACCGTTGACGCTCGGAGAGGCGGAGGTTTCACCTCCGTCCGCGGCGGAAGGGCTCTCCCCGGCAACGGGCGAGGGCCCTTTTCCGTTATGCCGTCAATCGCCGCCGCAGGGAACCGTGTGCACCACAGCCCCATCGCCGTTCAACAGCACCAAGCCATAGACGCCGGGCGCGTCCGGGTCGTCGAAAAAGGCAACCTCGGAAAAATCCGGATGGACGCGGTACAACGCCGATCCCATGCCCACCGCCGCCACGCCGGCCACCGTGCCTTGGGGCGTCATATGGGTGTGGCCGAAACCGACGAATCCGATCCGGTCCCGGAAATCGGCAACGCAATCGGCGAAAGCGGCGCGGTCCTCCGGCGCCAAGCCGATGGCATCGAATCCCGGTAGCCCGAGCCGGATCGGCGGATGATGCATGAAGATCAGGCCGCGGCGGCCGTCCAAGGCCGCCAATTCGGCGCGCAGCCATCCCAGGCGCCGGGCGCAAAAGGCGCCGCCAGGCGCGCCGTCGACGTTGGTGTCCAGCAGCAGACACCGCCATGCCGATCCGACATCGACCCGCCCTTGCACGAATCCGTTGGCGTCGCGAAAGCCTTCGGGAAACACCCGATGAAAGATCGCCCGGTCGTCGTGATTGCCGAGCGTCAGCGCCAGGGGAATGGACAGGTCCGACAGGGTCTCGCGAACCCGTTGATATTCCTCGATCCGGCGTTCGTTGACCAGATCCCCGGAAATCACCCAGAGTTCCGCGTCGGGATGGCGGCCCAGCCCGTGATCCAAGGCGCGCCGCAGATAGGTCGCCGGGTCGCGTCCGTGGATGGTCTTACCTTCCGCGGTGACGTGAACGTCGCTCAGCCACAAAATCTTATGGGCGTTCATGAGGGTTCGCTCCGCGCATCATCGGGGTTTTACGCGTCGTCGCCCGGACCACGAGCCGCGTCGGCACCCGGATCACCCGGGCCGGGGTCGTGCCGTCGCGCAAGCGGGTTTGCAGGCGTTCGACAATGGCTTCGACCGTCGGTCCGATCGGATAGGCCACGGTGGTGAGTTGATAACCGGGACGGGCGGCGAGATCAATGTCGTCGAATCCGACGACGGCGACGTCTTCCGGCACACGAAGTCCCAGATCGCGCGCCGCATCGATCACCCCGAGCGCCAGGGCATCGTTCATGCAAAAAACGCCGTCGGGCCGATCGGGACGTCCGAGAAGTTCGAGCCCGATGGGATAGCCGTCGTCGTGATCGACCGGAGCACGCGCCTTCGCCGCCAAGTCCATGCCGTGACGGCGCAGGGCCTGGACCAGACCATCCAGGCGTTCGTGATCGAAAAAAGCACCGTGGCCGCGCCCGGCAAGGCGTCCCTGGATTCCGATGCCGCGCTCCAGGCGCTCGAACTCTACCTGTCGCTCAAGCCCTACGCTCCCAAGGGCGTGGAAACCTACAATTCCTCCGAAGTCCGCGATGCCCTGATGCAAGGCACCACCGCGATGACCATCGAACTGTGGCCGTCGTGGGCGCCGTCGCTGGACGATCCGGCGAAGTCCAAGGTTTCCGGCCAGATCGAAATCATGGCCGCCCCGGGACAAACGCAGGGTCCGGCGCCGATGCTGGGGTCGTGGCTGTTGGCCGTTCCCGCCGACGCCCCGAACGCCGATCGCGGCCGCGACTTCATCGATTTCATCACCTCGGCCGACGTCCAGAAAAAGCTAGCCCTGGAAACCGGCACCCCGCCGACCCGCGCCAGCGTCTACACCGACGCCGATGTCGTGAAGGCCTACCGCTGGTATCCCGCGCAACTGGAAGCGTTAAAGAACGCGCAGCCGCGCCCGCGCATCACCCAGTGGTCGAAGGTCGAAAACATTCTCGGCGACTACCTGCAACTGGCCCTGATCGGCGAGATGCAGCCCAAGGAAGCCCTCGCCGAGGCCAACGAGCAAATCGCGCGCGCATTGTCGCGCTGACTTCCGACGAACGGCGCGGCGGATCTCCCGTCGCGCCGTTCCTTTTTCGTGCACGGTAACGCAATGACTCTGGCATCCCGACGCGCGGCTTTGCTCCTGCTCCTGCCCGCGTTGCTGCTGTTCGCGATCCTGACCCTGTATCCCCTGGGACGCGGCGTTTTGTTGTCGTTCTTCGTCACCGATTACGGCTTCGCCGACGCCAAGTGGGTGGGACTGGACAACTACGCCGAACTGCTGGGAAACCGGTTCTTCCTGCGCGCCGTCGTCAACACCGTCGCGTTCACCCTGCTGGCCACGGTCTCCGAGGTGACGCTCGGCCTGTTGATGGCGCTGGCGGTTCACCGCCGCTTTCCGGGCCGTTGGGCGGCGATCCCGTTGCTTCTCGCGCCGTTCGTGCTGTCGACCATGGTCGTCACCGCGATCTGGCGGGCGTGGTTTCACTACGATTTCGGGTTCCTGAACAACCTGATCCGAACGCTGGGCCTGCCCGGCGTCGAATGGCTGTTCGATCCATCACTGGCCCTGGGTTCCGTCGTCCTGGTGGATCTGTGGCAGACCGCGCCCTTGACCTTCATCATCCTGCTGGCAGGCCTGCAGTCGATTCCGCCCGCCGTCTACGAGGCCGCCCAGATCGACGGCGCCCGGCCCGGCCAGACCCTGATCCACATCACCCTGCCGCTGATCATGCCTCACATCCTGCTGGCGGCGCTGCTGCGCAGCATCGAATCGTTCAAGATCTTCGACAAGGTCTACGCCCTGACCGGCGGCGGCCCCGGGCACGCCACCGAAACCCTGTCGATGTACGTCTACCGGCTGGGGTTCCGTTTCTTCGACGTCGGGCTGGCCTCGGCGGCCGCGGTGATCATGGTCGTCGTCGCCGGCGCGCTGGCCGCCTTCTACGCGACCCGCATCATGGCCGGAGGACGCGACGATGGGTGAAACCTTGCGCGGCTGGGTCCGCGCCACGACCGTTTTCGCCATGGCCGCTGTGTTCCTGATTCCGGTACTCTGGATGATCGGGACCTCGTTCAAGCCGCCGATCGAATACGTGGGCACCGGCATCGGCCTGCTGCCCGACGCGCCGACGCTGGAACACTACCGCAACCTACTGGCCGAAGGCGCCTGGCTGCGCGGACTCAACAGCATCGTCGTCGCCCTCGGCACGACGGTGCTGGCGCTGGCAGCGGGGTTCCCGGCGGCCTACGCCCTGGCCCGGATCGACTTCCCCGCCCGGCTCGACCGGGTGTTCCTGATCTTCGTGCTGCTGGTCAAGCTGTCGCCGCCGATCGTGCTGGCGATCCCTCTGTACCAAGTACTGCGGGCGATTGGGCTGCTCGACACCCTGGCCGGGCTGGTCCTCGTCAACCAAGTCTATGCCCTGCCGTTCGCGATCTGGATGCTGCTGGGTTTCGTGCGCGACGTCCCCATCGCCTACGAAGAGGCGGCGGTTCTGGACGGCGCCGGGCTGATCCGGCGCCTGCGTTCGGTGGTGGCGCCGGTGATGTTGCCGGGGCTGATTTCCACCGCCGTGTTCGTCGCGGCACTGAGCTGGAACGAATTCCTCTATGCGCTTCTGTTCATCCAGACGCCGTCGAACTTCACCCTGCCGACCTACATCGCGACCATGATCACCGAAGACGAGATGTTCTGGGGCAAGCTGATGGCGATCGGCTTCCTGTCTTCGGTGCCGATCCTGGCGCTGGTCGGCATCGTCCAGCGCGGGCTGACGCGCGGATTTTCCGGCGGGTTGAAATAGACCGCGACCGGTCAGGCCATGAAGACGCCGAGCACGGCGACGCCGAACATCACGCTGGCGATCCCCGCGAACACGGCCCAGAACACGATCTGGATCAGGTGGATGATCAGGCCCTTGATGAAGCCGGTCTGCAGGACCATCGCGAAGCCCCAGCCGACCAGCAGAAAGGCCACGATGTTGCCGAAGATCGGCACCAACGTACCCACAGCCTGCAATATCCCGGAGAGCAACATGGCGACGAAGCACCACAGGAAGTCGCCCCGATTGGCGCCGACGATCTTCGCGCCGACCCACACTGGTAGGATCGAGACCACCAGAATGCCCAGAATGATGACGAGTGCCGCGATTTCCATGCCGATCGACCTCCCTTTTCGCCGTGGCGGCGGGGCACGCCCCCCGAACTAAAGTGTGTAGGGGAATCCTTCCGCCGATGCAACGTGGACGGCAGGGCCGAACATTGCCGCCACCGCCGCGATATCGGCCGGCCCGCAGAAGGCCGGGACCACGATCCGCGCTCCGACCGCGCCGACCAGGGCGGTGAGATCCGAGATCCGGGGATGGACGTTCCAACGGACCCGGCGGGCCCGGCCCGTGGCGATCAGCCGCGCCGCCGGCGTCCCGCTCGGAACATGGCCGGTGAACAGGATCGCGGGTTCGGCGGTGTTTTCCCACCGTGCCGCCCATTCCGCCGCCGGACCGTCTTCGCAGGTCGCGCCGGACGCGAGCGTCACGGCTGCACGATCGCCGATATCCGGGGCTTCGGCGGCAATGCGAAGCAAGTGTTCGGCGATGCCGTCCTTCAGCCAGGCCGCCGCGTCGGTCGCCATGGCACGCAGTGCTGATCGCATAACCGGACACAACGACGGTAGGCGGCCCAACCGCGCCAGATGCAGGGCGATTTCGGCACCACGTCCGTACGCCGGTACCGGCAGCAGCGCGGACCCCTGGTTCAACGCCGCGTCCAACGCCGCCACCCGTTCGGCCTGCGGCGTGTCGTCGGCGCCGTAGGAGGCATCGACCACGACCAGTTCCGACGGCGGCGGCGGATCGATCGCGAAGACGTCGGATTCGTGGCAATGGTCGCCCATGTACAATAGCCCGCCGCCGATATCGAAGTGAATCCACAGCCCATCCGGTGCGTGCCCGGCACGGCCGGCGGTCACGGGGATGCCGGCGACACGCGACGATCCCAGAGGCAGGTCCCGCCCCGCCAAACCGCCGGGCAGACGCGCCAGCAGCGGCAGCGATGCGTAAACCGGCGGCGCGCCGATCATCGGCAGGCGGTCGAGCCCGCCCCAATGGTCGGGATGGCCGTGGCTCAGGATCAGCGCGTTCACCGGCCCGACGTCCGACACGTCGACCACGGCGCCGACGTCCGGTCCCGCCCCGAGGTCGAGCAAAATCCGCTTGTCCCCGGTCTCGACCAGGAAACAAGCCGGCGCCTTGCCTCCGAACCCCGACACCGCCGTCAATCGGATCACGGAACGAGCCCCCTTCGCGTCAATCCCGATCGAGCCAGCGCTGCATATCGGGCACTCTTTCCGGTTGCCGTCACAGCCTACGTCGAACGATGCGAAATGTCGCCCGCCGCGTCGACCCTGAAATCGATCCCAAACCGCTTTCGCCCGTTTCCCCCGCCGAAGCGTCGTGCTAGCGTCGCCCAAACGGTGAGGAGATCGCTCCGTGCGACTGACGGATTTCGAAAAAGCGATGCTGGACGGCGCGCAGGGCGAGGCCATGCGCCGCGCCATGGACGGGCTGGTACAGCTGGGCGAGGCCTACGGCGCCGAGGACATGGTCGAAATCGGCTATGCCCACATTCACGCCGGAATGGCGATGTACGCGGGCGACGTCGAACTGATGGAGGACCTGGCGGCCATCGGCGCGCGGGTCGCCGTGCCGTCGACCTCGAACATCGCCAACGCCGACATGGTCAACTGGCGCGCCGACGGCACCCCGGACCCGCTTGCGCGGTTGCAGCAGCGGGCCGAAGCCGCGCACGCCGCGATGGGCAGCGCCAGCACCTTCACCTGCACGCCCTACCACACCGGCATGGTCCCGACCTGGAACATGCACATGACGTCGATCGAATCGACGGTCACCATCTACTGCAATTCGGTCATCGGCGCGCGGTCGAACCGGGACGGCTTTTTCGCCGTCTATGCCGCGCTGACTGGGCGCTATCCCCGTTTCGGCTACCACCTGGACGAAAACCGCGTCGGCACCCACCGGGTCCGGATCGAGGCGACGTTGGAAAACGCGACCGACTGGAGCGCGGCCGCCTTCGCCGCCGGGCGGTTGGTCGGATCCGGCGTGCCGGTCATCACCGGCCTGCCCCACCGGCCGAGCCTGATCGAATTCGACGCCATCGGTTCGGCCCTGGCGACCTCGGGCGGGGTCGCGCTGTACATCATCCCCGGCGTCACGCCGCCTTACGACACCGTGGAGCGGGCCTTCGGCGGGCGGGAACCGGACGATTCGATTGTCATCCGGAACGCGGACGTCGATAAGATCTACGACGAATTCGCGGGCATTCCGGGTGCCCCGGTGGATCTGGTCCATATCGGCTGCCCCCACGCGACCTTCGACAAGGTCCGCGACGTTGCCGATGGCCTGACGGGACGCGCCGTCCATGAAAACGTCCAGTTCTGGGTCACCACCAGCCGTGCCGTCCGCGACCTCGCGGCGCGCAGCGGCCATGTCGCCGCGATCGAACGCGCGGGCGGCATCGTCATCGCCGACACCTGCCCGATGTCCTGCCACATCGCCCGCACCACGTCCCCGGACAAGGCCCTGGAATTTACGCCCACGCCGGTGGGTACCATCGTCGTGGAATCCTCGAAGCAGGCGAAATACGTGCGCGACGTCGTCGGTTGCGCGACCTGGATGACCGGCACCGACGAGGCCCTGGAAACCGCGGTCACCGGCCGCTTCGTCGCGCGGAGGCGCCCATGACCCCCCCGCAAGTCATCGCCGGCCGCGGCATCGTTCACGGACGGGCATCGGGACCCGCCCTGGTTTCCGCCGAAGCCGTGTCGTTCCTGGGCGATATCGACATCAACACCGGCATCATCGTCGGCCGCCTGCCCAGCGTTCAGGGCCAATGCGTGCGAGGCACGGTTTTCTTCATGCCCGACAGCATGGGATCGGCTGGGGCGTGGCGGTTTCTGTATCAGTTGTATGTTCACGAAAACCACCCGGCCGCGATCGTCAGCGTGAACCTTCCCGATCCCTCCCTTGTCCAGGGCGCCATCCTGGCGAACATCCCGGTGCTGTGCGGCATCGAGCCGGAGGTACTCCAAGCCATTGAAAATGGGTCGAATATTGTCGTCGACGGCGATACGGGAACGGTCGAAATCCACGCGTAACGCGCGCGTGAAACGATTTGAAATAATTTTTTAATGGAAAAGTAACCCGACCCTTACATAATACAGTATGGCTCTTGCCCCAGGCGCTAGACCTTCCTTGGCCGTCGCCGCCCAGTGCCTTGGTTTTGGATGGGTTGCCTTGCGACAAGGCGAGCGTTCCGCAAGTGCAGGAACACGCAAGAGCCGCCTCCGATAACTCCTCGATGACCCTCGGGTCGCGATCTTTCGCGGCAACGCTTTCGCCCCGCCTTAATCGCCGCGACGCGCGATCGTCCGTTCCTCCGGGAACCGGACGGTGGCCGTGGTTCCCCGGCCCGGCGCGCTTTCAAGCTCCAGCCGGGCACCGTGCATCTCGACCAGCGATTTGACCAACGTCAACCCCAGGCCGACCCCCTCCTTGGCATTGGTCATGATATCGCCGACCTGACGGAACGGTTCCAGAACCGTCGCCAGATCGGCCGCCGCAATACCGACGCCGGTATCGCGGACCGACAGCGCAATCGCTTCGTCGTCCGACAATGCGACCGCGATCGTCACGACGCCGCCGGGATTGGTGAATTTGACCGCGTTGGACAGAAGGTTCAGCGCAATCTGCCTCACCGCGGTCGCGTCCGCCCACAACAACGGACAGTCCGCCGGGACGTCGCGCGACAACCGCACGCCGCCTTCGCGCGCCCGTTCGCTGAGCATGATCACACATGAATCGACGACCTCGTTCAGGTCGACGGCTTCGTCCTCCAGCTTCCGCACCCCGGCCTCGATGCGTGAAACGTCCAGAATATCGCTGATCAGCCGCAGCAGGTGCCCACCGGATTTCCGAATGATTCCCGCGTATTCCCGGTTCTTTTCGCCGCCGATCGGGCCGTGGACCTCGAAGGCGAGCATTTCGGAAAACCCGATGATGGAATTCAGCGGCGTCCGCAGTTCATGGCTCATATGCGCCAGGAATTCGGTCTTGGCGCGGCTGGCGAGTTCGGCTTGATCCTTGGCCTGAAGGAGGGCACGGGTTCGTTCCCGGACCTTGGCCTCCAACTGATCGTGGGCCCGGTCGATCGCCATGCGGTTCCGGCGCAACAGCCAGTAGATGTAGGCCCATGTGACCGCGGTCGAAAATAACAGAAAGACGATCAGGCTCTCGATCAGGCCGTCCTGCCGCACCCGATCCGCCGCGTCCTTTTTGAACACCACGACGTAGGTGCTGAAGATCTGGCTCATCAGGTCGTTGAACTGGCGCATATCGGCGCGGATTTCCTGCCCCTTCACCTTCAAGGCGGCGCAATTCTCGGTAAATTCCGCCTTGGTTCGCGAATTCTCGATGGCGCGGATCATGACGTCCAGTTCACCGAGCCCCGAATTCAGCTTTCCGATGATGCGGTGATAGCGGCTTTCGATCTCCAGAGGGTCACGGCCAAACAGTTCCTTGACCCGGGGGTCTTCCTGTTGAATGACGTTGGCAAGATAAGATGAAAGCGGCGCAACCAGCTTGCGAAAATCGGCCCGGGCCTCGTCGATCGGCCGGTCGTCGGGCGAAAAGGCAAAGATTTTCATGAACTCCAGAGACGCCTTGTGCGCCTCGAACATCTGGGAGAAAAGGTTGCTTTCCATCGCATCCAGATGCTCGTAGAGGATCTCATCGCGACTCATCGACACGGTGTGGAAAATCACCAGCGCCGAAAGGGCGACGAAAAACGCGCCGGAAATAATCCATAGAAATTGATCCCGCGAACCGATCGCTCGCGGGCGGCCGTCGGAGGCGAGCAAGGGCCGTTCAGTCGATGACGATGGCATCCACCCACCATACGAGCTGATGCTTGTAGATCTCCATATCGATACCGGATGACGAGAAATCGATGGCGACGGCCAAATTTCCCTTGTTGGCGGGCGGGCGGTACGCGGCGTAGGGCTTCCCGTCCATCTCGTAGGACAGAATGTGGCCGATCCTCTCCAGGTCGTCGATCAGGATCGGGATTTCGTAATCGTTCGATGCATGGACGATGATTCGGCGGGCAGCCGGGTCCCATCCCGCCTTGCTCAGAACGTCGAGGATCCGGGGACCGACATAGGTTCGTTTTATCCGATCCCAGGGGTCGAAGGTGGTAAAGGTCGATGCGGGCAAGGCTCGGACATCGGAAAGGGTCAGGCCGACCGGCACGCCGTTCGCCGTTTTGCCGGTAATCGTTACAACGACCTTTTCGTTCGCAAATCCCGCGCCTGAAGCCGCCAGCACGGCCAACAGCGCAACCAAGACAATTGCGCGAAATACTTTTTGCGTCTTGCCTGCTCTCATGGACCGACCGAAATCCGAAACACCCAGCCTACACATAAAAAGGTATACGATTTTTAGGTAAATACGAAATTTTTTGGCAGTGGGCCGCGCAAAGCCTAACGAATAGGCAATGAATTCGGTTGCACGCCTTCGTTGCCGTGCCCTGCCATTGAAATCACGTCTGGTCGGTTGCGAATCGGGCTTTCAACCCTCATCCGAAATCGGCAGATCCGAAAACGCCGACGCCGGAACCGGGCGCAGCGGAACCCGCACGCTGGGCGCCGGAACCTGATCGACGGTCACCCCGAGATGGGCGGCGATCATCGCCCGCACCGTCGTGCCGCAAACCCGGCCCTGGCACAGCCCCATTCCGGCGCGGGTCCGCATCTTCAGGGGCGCCGGGTGGGTCAGGCCTTCGCCCAGAGCTTCCCGGATTTCGGCGGCCGTGACATCCTCGCACCGACAAACGACCGTATCGTCACCCATCAACGACAGGATTCCGGCACGGATTCCCGACCATCGGGCCAGGGCGTCGTGGAACGGCCGATCGGCGGCCAGCACGCGCTTGGCGTCCTCCGCCTTGCGCACAAGGCTGCCGAGGTTCTCCACGCCGAGGCGACGGGCCACGGCGAGCGCCGCGACGGCGCCTTCGGCCAGGGCCACTTCGACGCCGCCGATCCCGCCGCCGTCGCCGATGGCGAAGACATTCTCCTCGGTGGTTTCCATTTCGGCGGTCCGTTGCGGGACAAGACCGCCCAGATCCGGTTCGTCGCGATGCGCGCAACCCAAAAGCGTGGTGATTTCCACGTTGGCGCGCAGCCCGAAGCTCATGCCCACCATATCGGCGGCCACCTGTTTTTCGCTGCCATGGATCGGTCGCCATTGGGAATCGAGTTTCACGATGGCGACGGATTCAGGCCGATCCCCGCCGTCGATCCGGGCGATGGCGCTGTTGCGGTGGATCGGCACCCCCCGGCGGCGCAACGTCAGTTCGAACCCGACGCCTTTGGCCAACAGACCCGGCTGACGGATCAATCCCATCGTCTGCGCGACCGACGGCATCCCCGCCGCGTCGACAACGGCGGCGACATCGACGCCCAATCGGACCAACTGCGCCGCAAGCAGCAACAGAAGAGGCCCAGCGCCGCCGACGACGACCCTGCCCTCGGGCACCATGCCCGCCGACTTGATCAGGTTCTGCATTCCGCCCAGCATGTAGACGCCGGGAAGCGTCCACCCCGGCACCGGCACCGGGACTTCCATCGCCCCGGAGGCGACAGCCAAGCAGTCGGCCTTGAAATCGGTCACCTTGCCGGCGCCATCGTCGAGCGCCCAGATGCGGCGCCCCCGGTGTGCGGCGACGACCTGATGCCGTGGACGGTAGTCGATCCGGTCCGACAAGCCGGCAAGCGCGGCACGCAAATCCCCACCGCGGGGATCCTTTTCGGGATAGTCCGGGATGGAGCCGCCGCCCGGCGCCGTTCGGAAGATCTGTCCGCCCGCCTTGGCGTTGTCGTCCAGCAAAACCGAGTTGACACCCGCCTCGGCCAGCCCGATGGCGAGCGACAGACCGGCAGGCCCGGCGCCGAGAATCAATACGCGCGCCTGTTCGGTCATTCCGATTCTCCGGGTCGCTTGGCGACTTTGAGTTCCACCCGCATGCCCTCGCGCACGGCGGTCCGGCAGGTTCGTTGGTGCTGGACGCCGTCGATCTCCGCCGAACACTGCCCGCAGGTACCCATCAGGCACAACGGCCCGCGCGCTTCGTCCCGGCTCAGAGATCGGCTGGTGGCGAGTCGTCCCTCGGCCAGCAAGGCGGCGGCCAAAGCTTCGTCTTCGGGAAGTTGGACGGTTTCGCCGTCGACAACGACGGAAACGCGGCGGCCCGCTTGTTTCAGCCGTCGAAAGGCGGGTCGGGATGCGGAATCAGGCATGAGGCGAGGAAACTCCCGATGGGATCGGTTTTTTGCGTGGCAAAGGACGCTAACCGAGGTCCGCCGCGCCGTCAACGCGCCAACGCCTCTTGTGAGACAATCACCTTTCACCGTAATGTCGCACGGTCGCCGTTCAGCCCGTCCCGATCCGTCCGGAGCCTTCCATGACCGTCATCAAAACCGACCTCGCCATCATCGGTACCGGAATCATCGGCGCCTCGTGCGCTTATCACGCCACCAAGCGCGGTCTCTCGGTCGCCATGATCGACGCCCGCCAACCGACCGCCGGCACCTCGGGGTCGTGCGACGGCTACGTGGCGATTTCGTCGAAAAAGCCGGGGTTGGTCATGGAACTGGCGGCAGCCAGCAAACGCATTTACCCGGATATCTGCAAGGCCCTGCGCATCGATCCGCAGTACCATCCCGTCGGCGGCCTGCTGATCTGCGAGGACGAAGCGACCCGCGACCGGGTGGAGGACCACGTTGAGGCGGTACGCGCCTGCGGGGTCGAAATGAACTTCCTGGATAACGCACGCATGCTCGACGCCGAGCCCAACCTTAATCCGGAGATTTTCGGCGCTTTCGAAATCCCGATCGAGGCCATCGTCAGCCCCTACCGGATGACGCTGGCACTGGTCGACGCGGCGCGCGCGGCGGGCGCCACCGCCCATTGGAACACCCGGCCGGTCGGCTTCGAAATGGACGGGGCACGCATTGCCGCGATGGACACCACGGCCGGGCGCGTCGTCGCCCAGCAGTATGTCTTCGCGGCCGGGATCTGGAGCCGCGCCCTGGGCGCCATGGTCGGCATCGACCTGCCGGTGACCCCGCGCCGCGGCGAACTGGTGGTCACCGAACGATGCGGCGGCCTGGCCAAGCGCTATCTGCAATCGGCGCGCTACCTGATCGCCAAGGGCAAGCCGGACGAGGTGGCCACCACCGACGATCCGCTGATGCGCCTGGGCCATGGATTCTGTATGGAAGTCAACGCCGAAGGCCAGTGCGTCATCGGTTCTTCCCGTGCCTTCGTCGGCTACGATCGGTCGACCACGCCGCACGGGGTCGCCGCGATCATCCAGGAAGGCGTTCGCTACATCCCGAAACTGGCGAACGTGAACATTCTGCGCACCTTTTCCGGCCTGCGTCCCTTCGTCCCGGACAGCAAGCCGATCATCGGCCGTTCCGGGATCGTAGAGAACGTCATTGCCGCCACCGGACACGAAGGCGATGGCATCTGCCTGTCGCAGATCACCGGCGACATCGTCGCCGACATCGCCGCCGGGCGGACGCCGGCCCTGGACGTCGCCCCCCTGTCACCGGACCGCTTCGGCCCGATGACGCCGGAAAAACAAGGCGAAATCGTCCAGGCGGCGGTGCGCTGAACACCTGACCGATCCGTGCTCCGGCGGAATCGCCGACGCTCGGGCGGATGATCGATGACGACGCGGTAGAGCTGTTGTCGGCATCTGAGAACGCCGGATGCCTGTCTTGTGGATTTTCGCGCAGGCAGGCGAAAGACTTCCCCATCCAATCTCGCGCCGTTCCTAGAGCCTCTTTCGATCCGATCAAATCGGATACGATATTCGATCGCGGTTGACCGCTAAATTATATCGTATACTATATAACGTATCTTCTTCGATCTTAAGAAGTCACCCTTTCAAAGGAGGAAGTGTTCATGGGTTTTGGTAGCTTGAAAAAGGCAGGGATGGTGCTGGCACCGCTATCTCTCGTCGCCGTACTGACGTGTGCCGCCGCAGCCGCGAATGCCGCAGAAAAGGAGACGATCCGACTTCGTATCGGCGCCGGTCACACCCCGATCAGCGGCCAGTGGATCAAGAGCGTGAACGATTTCTTCATGCCCGAAGTCAATAAGCGCCTGGAAGGCACGAAGTACGAGATCCGCTGGATCACCGCGTGGGGGGGGTCGATCGCCAAATTGGGCGAGGTTCTCGAAGCCATCGAAACGAACCTGCTCGACCTCGGCTACATCGTCTACGTCTTCGAACCGTCCAAGTTGATGCTGCAGGGCATGACGTATCGCATGCCGTTCCAGTCGGGCGATCCGCTGTTGGTCAGCAAGGCCTCCAGCTACATGTACGACAAGTACCCTCAGTTCCGGAACGATTTCCACAAATACAACCAAATCGCTTTGGCGGTCTCGGTTTCCGACCCGTACAACATGTTCTCGAAGAAGCCCGTCAAATCGCACATGGATTTGGATAACACGAAGGTCGGCGCCGCGGGTGCCAATCTGAGCTGGCTTAAAGGTTCCGGCGCGGTTCCGGTCCAGACCAATCTGAACGAGTGCTACACCTCGTTGCAGACCGGCGTCTACGACGCCACCATTCAGCCGACCGGCGCATCCTATAAACTGAAGATCGCTGAAGCCGCGCCCTACATGGTCGAGGCCCATTTCGGCGTACAGTCCTTCGGCGCCCTGTCGGTCAACAAAAAGAAATACGAAACCCTGCCCCCCGTCGTTCAGAAGGTCATGCAGGAGGTCGCCGACGAATTCCAGACGGTCGCGGCCAACTACATCCTCGAACGCTACGAATCCGACAAGAAGGGCATGCGGGAAAACGGTACCGACATCTACACCCTGCCCGCCGAAGCCCGGAAAGCCTGGGCCGCGACCTTGCCAAACGTGGTCGGCGAACTGGCCCAAGAACTGGAAGCCAACGGCTATCCGGGGCGCGAAATCGTCGGCGACTACTACTCGTTCCTAAAGCAACACGGTTACGAGATGATCCGCGAGTGGGATCTCAACTAACCGAGCCCAAGAAACGCGTCGGGAACGATTGGTTCCCGGCGCCCTCTTATCGGCAAAGAACGGTACCGGTGTGCGATGCGTATTTTCCGAAAGCTCGACGCCTTTCATCAGGGGGTGCTGTCCATCGCGAACAGTGTCGGTTCGGCATGGATCTTCGTACTGATGACGATCATCGTTTGGGACGTCGCGGGACGGCTCCTGTTCAACACTCCGTTTCAGGGAACTCCCGAACTCGTCAGTAACTCCATCATCATCATCACGTTTCTTCAGATTCCGTTCGTCATGTTCAAGAAACAGCATGTGCGATCCACCATTCTGTACGACCGCTTTCCCCGCCCGGTCTGTAATGGGATCGACATCGTCATTGCGGTGGTGGGCATCATTCTGTTCTTGCTGTTGATCACGTCGGGCTGGGATCACTTCGTCGTCGCCGTTCAGATCGGCGAGTTCGAAGGCGAAGGCGCCCTGCGCGTTCCAACCGCTCCGGGAAGGTTCGCGCTGATCTTCGGCTCCGCCCTGATGATCCTGGAGTTCATCTTTTCCGTCCTGCGCACCCTTTTGGGCGACGGGGGCCCCGAGAGCGCGGGAGGTACGTCATGAGCGCGATGGCCATCGCCGCCATTACGTTGGTCTTGCTGATCTTGTTGATCCTGGTCGGATTTCATCTCGGCATTTCGCTGATGGTGGTCAGTATCCTCGGCGTCTATCTGGCAATCGGCAGCTTCGACACCGCGATCAGCCTGTTGGACGCGACGGCCTACAGCGCCATTCGCGAGTATATTTTCGGCGTCATTCCTCTTTTTGTGCTTATGGGACTGTTGGCGAACCTGTCCGGGGCATCTCGGGAGCTCTACAACGCCGCGAACGAGATCCTGAAGCGGGTCAAAGGCGGCGTCGGCATCGCCACCATCATCGCCAACGCAATTTTCGCCGCCATAACCGGGGTCAGCATCGCCTCCGCGGCGGTGTTCACGAAGATCGCCGTACCGCAGATGAACCGGCTGGGCTATCGCAAGCGCCTTTCGGTGGGAATCGTCGCGGGCAGTTCCATTCTCGGCATGCTGATTCCGCCCAGCATCCTGATGATCGTGTACGGTGCGCTGGCCGAACAATCGGTGGGTGCGTTGTTCATCGCCGCGATCGTGCCCGGCCTCCTGATGACACTGGCGTTCATCGTGGCGCTGTTTCTGTACATTCTCATCCGCCCCGAATCGACCTCGGCCAACGGCGCCGGCGGGGTCGTGGAGAACATCGACTGGTCCGTCGTGCGCAAGCCCGTGGCGATCGTCGTGCTGATCTTCATTACCTTGGGCGGGATCTGGCTGGGTTGGTTCACGCCGACCGAGGCCGGTGGAATCGGCGCCTTCGGCGCCCTGCTCGTGGTCATCGCCAAAGGCAGGTTCACGTGGCGGGACTTGTGGCAAACCCTTCTGTCGACCGGGGCGACGACGGGCAGCATCTTGTTCCTGCTGATCGCCGCGCAGATGTATTCGCGGTCCCTGGCGATCAGCGGCGTCGTCATGACCATCGAGGATTTCGTGCAAACGTTGGAAATTTCCAACCTGGCCGTCATCGCGATCTTCATGGTCATTTTGATGATGCTGGGATGCATCCTCGATTCGACGTCGATCCTCCTGCTCACCATGCCGGTGATGGTGCCGATCGTCGCGTCCTTCAACATGGATTTGATCTGGTTCGGAATCGTCTCGATCGTGGCGATCGAAACCGGCCTTTTGACGCCGCCGTTCGGGCTGTCCGTCTATACCGTCAAATCGGCCCTTGCCGGGGTTGAAGGCGTGGGCGAGGTCAGCGTCGAGGACGTGTTCGCGGGCTCCATGCCCTTCCTGATCGCCATGATGGTGGTTTTGGTTCTGCTGGTCCTGTTTCCGCAGATAACGACTTGGCTCCTCTAATCGTAAAAGGGATCTGTTCGACTATGTCCGATCTAAAAATAAGGCCGATCAACACCGGTTTCGTCACGACCATTCCGAAGGAATACTTATACCACCATTCAGTGGTGAAGTACGTTCCCGACATTCCCAATCATCGGGTCGAAATGCCGGTTTTCACGTTCCTGGTCGAGGGCGGCGGCAAGCGGTTGCTGATCGATACCGGCATGGCCTGGACGGAGCGCGCCAACGCCTACCATCACCCCGAATCCCGCCAGCCCGAAGGCATGGCCATCCACGAGCAATTGGCAAAGATCGGTTACGACCCGGCCGACATCGACATCGTCGTCTTCACGCATCTGCACTGGGACCACGTCTTCTATATCGAGAAGTTCGTCAACGCCAAGGTCTACGCCCATGAACGCGAAGTCGACTTCGCCTTCAATCCGATTCCGCTCTACTACAAATCCTACGAGCATCCGGCGCTCGGCATCACGCGGCCGTTCGAAAACGTCGATTTCATCACCGTCCGTGGCGAAACCGAAATCATGCCCGGCGTGCGGGTGTTCGAAAGCTTCGGTCACTCGCCGGGCCATATGTCCGTAGAAGTCGACACCAGCGAAGGCAGCTATCTTTGCGTCGGAGATTCGGTGTTCGTCACCGACAACCTGAAGCCCGTACCGGAGATGCACTACGACATCACGCCTCCCGGGCGCTTCTACAACATCGTCGAAACCTGGAACAGCATCGTCAAGCAGAAGGCACGGGCGAAGGACGAAAGCTTCATCCTGTGCACGCACGATGCCGGCCTGATCGAACGAATTTCGAAGACCCCGGTTCTCGGATAAGCGCGGCGACAGGGAGGCTGCCTTTTCAATGAAGACGATCGCGGTATTGGGTTGCTTCGACACCAAGGATCAAGAACTCCGCTACGTGAAGGCGGAAATCGAACGTCGCGGACTGAACTGTCGGACCATCGACGTCAGCACCAGCGCCGGCTTCCGCTCGTCGGCCGATCACACGACCGCCGACGTCAGTCGCGCCGTCGGCGTGGAATGGGTGGACGTGGAAGGCGGCAACCAACACGAATTGTTGGCCCTGATGGCGAAGGGCGCCCGGGCTCTGGTCGGGAACCTGTACAAAGGCGGCGAGATTCACGGCCTGTTTTCGTGTGGCGGACTCCAGAACACCACGATCGCGGCCGAAGCCGCCCAGGAACTCCCCATCGGCGTTCCGAAACTGATTCTCTCGACGGTCGCCAGCGGTCAACGCAGCTTTGATTCCATCGTCGGCGCAAAAGACATCGTCACCATGCCGTCGATTTCCGACTTCGCCGGGCTCAATGCCGTTAACCGCACCGTCATCGACAATGCCGTGGCGGCGATCGTCGGTATGGTGCTCCACGCCGGGCGGGAGATACCGAAAACAACCGGTCACCTGATCGGAACGACCCTGATGGGCGCCACCAACGACGGCGTGGTACGCGCGATCGACCTTGTGCGCCAACGCGGTTTCGACGTCGTCAGTTTCCATTCCACGGGGGCCGGCGGGCGATGCCTGGAAGACCTGATCGGCAGCGGCGTCGTGACCGCGGCGATGGATCTGACGCTGCACGAGATCGTCTATGAATACTTCGGGCACGGTTTCGGCTATGGCGCACCCAACCGTTTGATGGCCGCGATCGATCACAGGATTCCCTTGGTCGTCTGTCCGGCCGGCATCGATTTCATTTGCCAATGGCGAAACGAGCTGTTCGACGATATCGAAAACCGCAAGATCCATTGGCACAATCAGAACCTCGCGCACGTGAAACTCAATGCCCGTGAAATCACCGACATTTCACGAATCGTCATTGAACGCCTGAACACGGCGCATCCCAGCCAACCGATCAAGGTTGTTCTGCCGACCAAGGGATTCCGGAACTATGCCGGTCCCGGCGAGAGGCTGCACGCGCCCGATCTGGACAAACTGATCGTCGACCTGTTTCGGAACGAACTCCGCGCAGACATTCCTCAGCGCGTCGTGGACGCCGGTTTCATGGACCCGGCCTTCGCCGCTGCGGTCGCGGACGATATGACCCATTTGATGGAGAGAAGAGACCATGATTGAACGGCAGCGCCAAGAATTGTTGGAATGTGCCCGCGCGCTTTATCATCAACAGATGCAGACCAGCGACGGGGGCAACATCAGTGTGCGCCGTGACGACGTTGGAATGCTGATCAAAGGCAGCAAATCGTCGTTCGCCACATGCACGACCGCGGATTTCGTCGTGGCGGATTTCGATGGGCAGCTTATCCAAGGTGACCTTCCGCCATCCAAGGAAAGTCCGCTGCACGGCGCGATCTATCGCCGCTTCACCGATGCCGGAGCCATCGTCCATTGCCACAGTCCTTGTGCGACCGCCTGCGCCGCGGTCATGGACCAGCTTGTATTTTCAACGTATCATTCGGAAATCAAGTTGATACTGCCCGTAAAAGTGCATGATACGGGTAGCTATGCCGTTGCGCCGCAAGAGGTCGAAATGATTCTGGCCCATTACGACCCGGCTGGGCCTTTGCCCGTCTTTCTTCTCCGAAAGCACGGTTTGGTTGCGGTCGGCCGGGATTTGCCGAACGCCCATAACATTGCGGAACTTGTAGAGGAAACGGCGAAAATCCATGTTTTGAGTAAGATGCTTGGTCAATGACCATATGAATTGCATGGATCCGAAGGGGCCGTCATCCCGGTAGGATCCATGCCGTGGTTGAAAAGCAAGAGAATCGTTTTCTCGGCACGAAGATCTCAAATTGATCAAGAATTTGGAAAATGGACATATTTGACGACGAGCGCGACGACTTGAAGATGAAGCCCCAGACTCTGTCTGGGATGGTCTATGATCGGTTGTTGGACCTGATCATGTCCAACGTCGTCAGCCTGGACGCGAAAATCAACGTCGACGACTTGGCCAAAAAGTTCGGCGTCAGCAAAACGCCGTTGCGCGAAGCGCTGAAATCGTTGGAAAAGACCGGGCTTGTGACGTTCAAACCCTATTCGGGGTATTCGATCAAGACGTTTACTTCCCGCGAGATCGAGGAACTCTACGCCATCCGCGTTCTGCTGGAAACCTACGCCGTTCAACAGATTCTGGAACGCGTATCCGAAGATCACATCGGGCAACTGAAAAAAATTCAGGCGTATATCGAAGCCCATCTGGACACGCCGAAAATCAAGCTATTCAAAATGAACCGGGGTTTCCACGATTATTTTTACAGTATTTCCGATTCTCCAAAATTATGCGAGATGATCGGTCTTCTTTGGGACAACCTGTCCTTCTTCCGGATGCTTCTCATTCAGGAAGAAGATTACGTCGAGAACATGAAATCAGAGCACTGGGAATATATCGACGCCCTGGAAAAGCGGCAGGAAGATCGGCTCAAGCATCTGCTCGTCACCAATCTGAAGGGGCACGCCGAACGGATTCCGCGACTGGTCAGGGAACATTATGATGATCAGCCGAAGCGGGAAGAGTCCGTTCGGCTGGATCCGCCGATGGTTTCAGTCGCGTTGTTCGAATAGGCCCGAGCCCGTAAAGTCCCGCTTTCGGCGGCACGCCCCTGCGTGTGGACAGGGTCCCGGGACATCTTGCGACACCTTGTGAAAACGATCCCGACGAAGGCCTGTATCGGTTGATCCACGATCCGGCGATGTGGCCGGATCGCGGATCGATTTCGGAACGGATCCGGTTCAGACCAAACCGGCGGCGGCGTGTTTGTCGGCGATGGCCTGCGCCAGGGCGTCGATGGCCTCGAAGTCGTCGCTCGTCGGCGCGCCCTTGCCAAGGATCGGCTCGATGGTCTCCACCGACAGGTTCGGCATCATGTCCATCAGGATCGGCAGAGCCTTGCGGCTCCAGCTGTAGGATCCGATGAACGATACGAACCGCGTTTTCGGCTTCAGAAGATTGATGCTGTAGGCGGCCATCGCCGCCAGGGGATGCGGGTAGTCCTGGACCACCGACGCGCCGAACACCACGGTTCCGGCATCCACCAATGCCGTGGCCAGACGGCCGGGATCGGTCACGGACAGATCGAACCGGTCGACGCCGACGCCTCGCTCCACCAATCCCGCCACCAGGCGATCGACCATCGTGCGGACGCTTCCGTGCATGGAAACGAACGGTATCAGCACCCGGTTTCGCGGCGGATTGCCGGCCCAATCCTTGTAGGCGTTGATGATGAATTCGGGAATGCGATGCACCGGTCCATGGCTGGGCGCGACCTTGTCGATATCCAACGCGTCGACCTTGGTCAGGTTTTCCATGATCTCGGCGGCGAAGGGCATCATGATATGGGCGTAATAGAACTTGGCCGCGGCATAGACGCGCCGTTCGTCGTCGGCATACAGATCACTCGTTGCCAAGTGGGCGCCGAAGAAATCGCAGCTGAACAGAATTTTATCTTCCTCGAGATAGGCCGACATGGTTTCCGGCCAGTGAACCCAGGGCGTATCGACGAAGCGCAAGACCTTGCCGCCCAGGTCCAG
The DNA here is from genome assembly GCA_963675465.2 of Rhodospirillales bacterium. Lineage (GTDB taxonomy): Bacteria > Pseudomonadota > Alphaproteobacteria > Rhodospirillales > Shumkoniaceae > JAHDSF01. The sequence continues at coordinate 164,858 of CAXXVY010000011.1, read as the reverse complement.
GGTATCGCCCTCTCCGACGCGGTCCAGCTTGTCCTTGGAAATACCCAGATGCTGGGACAGGACGTTGAGCGCCTTCTTCGACGCGATCAGGCGGGCATCGGGAAAACGTTCGAGCACCAGGGGAATGGAGCCCGAATGATCCTGTTCCGCATGCAGCGAGATCACGTAGTCGATACGCTCGACGCCTTCGAGTTGGGCGAACAGCACATCGGCCTTATCGGCTTCGACGGTGTCGATCAGGGCGGTTTTGTCGCGCCCCCGGATCAGATAGCAGTTGTAACTGGTCCCCTCGGGCAGGGGAACGAAGGCGTCGAACAGGCGCCCGTCCCAATCCACGACACCGAGTTGATGGACGTCCGGAGCGATTTCTCTCGGTTTCATGACTCTCTTTCCCGTTATGTTGTCCGATGAGGCTTTGGGAACGATCCGCCGAACGGACGGTCCTTTGACTGTCTATATAGGCAATCCGGGAAACATATGACTACCGCTGATGTGGTTTTTCTCCCGCGTGGAATGCATGGTCGCCATGCAGACACAAGGAGTGGTCGGTCAGCACCTCGATGATCCGGCAATCGGAAATCGATCCCCCGACGCACTGGGCGACCATGCGTTCCAACTCCTCGCGCAAGGCGTTCAATCGCGCGATTCGATGCTCGACCGACAGCAACTGGCGACGCGCGATCTCATCCGCGGCCTCGCAGGGCTGTTCCGGATGATCCTTGAGCCGCAGCAGTTCGCGGACTTCGTCCTGTGGAAATCCCAGTTCGCGGGCGTGGCGGATGAACCGCAAGCGCGCCACGTGCACCTTGCCGTAGCGCCGCTGGCCGCCTTGCGAACGCGGCGGCGACGGCAACAGGCCGATATCCTCGTAGTAACGAATGGTCGGAACCTTGCAACCGGTTTCCCGTGCCAAGGCCCCGATGCCGAGCCCGCCGTCCATGTCGTTTTCCTCTTGAACCTCTAGTCACTATAGAAACTACATAAGATCCGACCTTCTTCTTTCCAATCGTTTTACCACAGGAAAATCCCATGCCCGGTTGTTGTTGCCACGATACACCGTCCTCGCGTTTCGAAGGACTGTCATCCGCCTACAAGCGCGTGCTGTGGATCGTGATCGCGATCAACGCAGCGATGTTCTTCGTCGAAACCTCCGGCGGCATGCTCGCGGGATCGCAGGCGCTTCGCGCCGACGCTCTGGATTTCCTGGGCGATGCGGCGACCTATGGCATCAGCCTCGCCGTCATCGGCATGCCGCTGCTGTGGCGCGCCCGGGCGGCGCTGTTCAAGGGTCTCAGCCTCGCGGCGATGGGGGTCTGGGTTTTCGGGTCGACGGCCTATCAGGTCGTGGTGCTCGGCCTGCCGAACGCGCCGGTCATGGGCGCGATCGGCGTGTTGGCCCTGGCGGCCAACGTCGCCAGTGTTTTGCTGCTGCTCAAGTACCGCAACGGCGACTCCAATGTCCGCTCGGTTTGGCTGTGCAGCCGCAACGATGCCATCGGCAATGTCGCGGTCATGGGCGCGGCCGCGCTGGTCTTCGCGACCGGCTCGGCGTGGCCGGATCTGATCGTGGCGTTCTCGATGGCGGGACTGTTCCTGCGGTCGGCTTATCTGATCATCCGCCAGTCGACGGCCGAAATCGCCGAAGCGCGGGATATTCATGTGCACGCGGCTCATTGACGGCCACCGACGCATGTAAATCGGATTCGAAAATCACTTGCCGAGCGCGCTGAAACGCCGCACAATGATAGCGCTACCACGAAACAATCTTGGCGCGCCGGTCGAACCCCGCGCCGACCACACGAAAAGGAGGAAACACCGTGCGCGCCGCATTCATTCACGGGATTCGCGATGTCCGGATGGGCGAACTGCCCGATGCCGAAGCGACCGATACCGAGCTTCTGCTCAAGGTTTCGTCGGTGGGGATTTGCGGAAGCGATCTGCACTACTACCTGGAAGGCCGGATCGGCCGCGACGTCATCCGCCAACCCTACGTTCCGGGGCACGAATTTTCAGCCCGGGTGGTGGACGACCGCGCCGAGAAATTCGGCCTCCGCAAGGGACAGATGGTCGCCGTCGACCCGGCGCGGCCCTGCTATCATTGCGAAAACTGCCTGGCCGGGCACCACAATCTATGCCTCAACATGGTCTTCCACGGCGCGGCTCCCAATCCCGGCGCGATGACCGAATACGTGACGGCGCCGCGGACGGCCATCTTCCCCATCCCCGACGGCATCGCGTCCGAGGAAGTGACGATGATGGAGCCGCTGGGCATCGCCTTGCAGGCGATGGACTTGGCCAAGATCCAACTGCTGGACACGGTCGCGGTCCTGGGATGCGGCGCGATCGGCCAGTGCATGGTGCAGTTGGCCAAGCTGTGCGGGGCCGATCAGGTCTATGCCATCGACCCGCTTGAATACCGGACCGAAGCCGCCGCCAAGCTGGGCGCCGACCGGGTGGCGACCAGCCACGAAAAAGTCATGGAGTGGACCAACGGCCGCGGCGTCGACGTGGTGATCGAAATCACCAACAACGGCGAGGCGTTCGAACAGGCGGGCGACATCCTCCGGCTGGGCGGCCGGGTCATTCTGACCGGCATTCCCGACGGCGGCCGGTACGCGCTCGAATCCTTCGACCTGCGGCGCAAGGGCGCGACCATCAAACTGGTGCGCCGCATGGGCCACATCTATCCCAGGGCGATCCGGCTCGCGGAGACCAAGCGCATCGACCTGATGTCCATCGTCAGCCATCGCTGGCCGCTGGAAGACATCGCCAAGGCGTTCGAGGTCCATGCCGCGCGGATCGATGGCGTCTACAAGACCGTGATTTTCCCGAACGGACCGGACAACGGCTGAACCGCCGGAGTTCGCGTCAGGTCAGCCCGTCCGGCGGGGGAACGACAAGGTTACCGTCGTTCCCCCGTCGACGATGCTGTCAACGTCCAGGCTGCCGCCCAGCAGTTCCATGAGCGATTTGGAGAGCGGCAGACCGAGGCCGGTTCCCGATTGCCGCCGCCGGATCTGGATTTCCGAAACCTGGCCGAAGGGTTGCAGGGCTCTTTCCAGGGCGGCTTCGTCCATGCCCGGCCCATCGTCGGAAATAACGACCGAACAGCGGCTCTTGGCCAGTTTCAGGCGAACGTTGACGACGGTCCCCGGCGCGAACTTGATCGCGTTCGACAGGATGTTGACGATGACCTGCTTGGCGCGCAGCCGGTCGACCCGAAGTTGGCAGTCGCGCCGCCAGTCGGAAATCACCGACACTTCGTTTTCGAGCGCCTGCCCGCGCACCAGTTCTATGGCTTCGCCGACCAACAGGCTGACCGACACGTCCTCGAAATCGAGATCCATCCGCCCCGCTTCGATCTTGGTGATGTCGAGGATGTCGTTGATGATCCGGTGGAGATGGGTCCCGCTGCGGTGGATGAGTTCGGAATACTCCCGGTAGCGGTTCGGCATCGGTCCGAAGAGTTCGCCGCACATGATTTCGGAGAAGCCGATGATGGAATTCAACGGCGTACGCAGTTCGTGACTGGCATGGGCCAGATAACGGGTCTTCGAGGCATTGGCCTCTTCCGCGGCGCGGCGGGCTTCGCGCAGGTCCGCCTCGTAGCGCTTCTGATCCGTCACGTCCACGCCCACGCACGAAACGCCGAGTATTCTGCCACCACGCCCGATATCGACGTCGTTGTTCCATGCGACGACGCGCGCCTCGCCGGTCTTGGTCAGAATCTCGTTAACGTTGCTCTGCGGAATCGCGATGCCGCCGTCCTTTACCGCGCTTGAGAAAACGGCCGAAAGCGTTTCCCGGACATCCGGCGCGAGAAATTTATGAAACCAATTGACCCCAAGCATGTCCTGACGGCGCCAACCCGTCAACTCGGCCAGATAGGGATTGCAGGCCAGAATGCGGCCGTCAAGATCCAGCCGAACATAGACGAGCTTTGCGCTCTCCATGAAATTGGCCAATTCCGACATAAGCCTAATTCCGTGCCCCCACCATAAATCGACGGGACGTTTCCACACTCGAATCACTGGAACATCGCTCCCGTTCGACCGGAGCCATTGTAACTCTTATTTCAAATCTTGGGAAAATGAAATTTTACGTAATTTCAGCGTTTATTTTGAAGGTTATCGGTAGCGATCGTAGTATTCACAAATCGAATCGCAGGGTATCAATTTTTTGGCGATTTATGACTGCGCGTATCGCCGTTTGCGATCCGCGCCGCTTGAAACGATTCAGCCGCATTTCGAGTAGCCGCAACTGGCGCAGGTGTCGCAGCCTTCCTGACGGATCAGGCTCGGCTGGCCGCACCGGGGACAGGTCCGGAAGCGGGACGACTTCTCCGACGGCTTGCCTGCCGAATCGAGGTTGACGACCAGGGCTTCCGGTTCCACGTCGTCCTCGCTCCCCGGCGCGGGAATGAAGCCGATGCCGATCATGTGCGTCTCGATCACGCCGCCGATCGCCGCCAGCAGCGATGGCACGTATCGGCCGCCCATCCAGTGGCCGCCACGGGGATCGAACACCGCCTTCAGTTCCTCGACCACGAACGAAACGTCGCCGCCCCGGCGGAACACCGCCGATATCATCCGCGTCAACGCCACCGTCCAGGCATAATGTTCCATGTTCTTGGAATTGATGAAGACCTCGAAAGGACGACGGCGACCGTTGTCGTCGATGATGTCGTTGACCGTGATGTAGATCGCGTGGTCGCTTTCCGGCCAGCGGATCTTATAGGTCTGACCGGGCAGGACTTCCGGACGGTCCAGCGGTCGGGTCAGACGCACGATCGCGCCGGAATCGCCTTCGTCGCGGGGGCGGGTCTTGGTCTTGACACCGCCCAGCGGCAGCTCCGGTTCCGCCGCCTTGGCCTTGGCCTTCTCGACATCGTCGGGTTTGAGGCTCAGCACCGAACCCGTGACCTCGTTCGGGCGATAGGTCGTGCAGCCCTTGCAGCCCCATTCGTAGGCATGCAGGTAGACGTCCTTGAACTCGTCGAACGGGATGTCTTCCGGGCAATTGATGGTCTTGGAAATCGAACTGTCGATGTACTTCTGCACCGTCGCCTGCATGACCAGATGGTCTTCCGGAGCGAGCTCCTGCGCATCGACGAAGGCTTCCGGAAGGGGCGCGTTCACGCCGCGCATCCGACGGAACAGGCGGTAGGCGAAATCCGTGACCTCTTCCTGTTTGCGCGTGCCGTCCGGCATCAGAACAAACCGGTCGTACTTGAAGCTGAACACCGGTTCGAGCCCCGACGACACGTTGTCGGCGAACAGCGAGATGGTTCCCGTCGGTGCGATCGAGGTCAGCAACGCATTGCGGATTCCGTGTTCGGCGATTGCGGCGCGCAGGTCCGGATCCAGGGACTTGACCGACTCGCCGGCCAGATAGGCCTCGGCATCGAACAGCGGGAACGGGCCTTTTTCCTTCGCCAGATCCACCGACGCCCGATAGGCCGCGTCGCGCAAGGTCCGCATCCAGCGTTCGGTCAGGGCGACCGCCTGCTTGCCGCCGTAGCGCGCCCCGCACAGGATCAGGGCATCGGCGAGCCCGGTCACCCCGAGCCCGATGCGCCGCTTGGAACGGGCTTCGTGCGTCTGCTGCGGCAGCGGAAACCGCGAGATGTCGATGACGTTGTCCATCGCCCGCACGGCGGTACGCGTCAGATCCTCCAGCGCCCCGGTGTCCAGGCTCGCCGTTTCGGCAAACGGTTCGCGGACCAGCCGCGCCAGATTGATCGAGCCCAGCAAACAGGCGCCGTAGGGCGGCAGGGGCTGTTCGCCGCAGGGATTGGTCGCGTGGATCGACTCGCAATAGGCCAGATTGTTCATCCGGTTGATGCGGTCGATGAAGATCACGCCGGGCTCGGCGAAGGCATAGGTCGCCCGCATGATCCGTTCCCAAAGATCCCGTGCCTTCAGGCTCCTGTAGACGGTGCCATCGAAAACCAGCGACCAGTCACCGTCCCGCTTGACCGCGTCCATGAACGCATCGGACACCAGCACCGACAGATTGAACATCCGCAGACGGCCGGGTTCGCGCTTGGCTTCGATGAACGATTCGATATCCGGGTGGTCGCAGCGCAGGGTCGCCATCATGGCGCCGCGGCGCGAGCCGGCGCTCATGATCGTGCGGCACATGGCATCCCACACATCCATGAACGACAGCGGCCCCGAGGCATCGGCGCCGACGCCCCGCACCGGCGCGCCCTTGGGCCGGATGGTGGAAAAATCGTAACCGATGCCGCCGCCCTGCTGCATGGTCAGCGCGGCTTCCTTGAGGCTTTCGAAAATCCCGCCCATGTCGTCGGGAACTTCGCCCATGACGAAACAGTTGAACAGCGTCACCGAACGATCGGTGCCGGCGCCGGAGAGAATCCGGCCCGCGGGAAGAAACCGAAAACCGTCCAGGCTCTCGAAGAAGCGTTCCTCCCATGCCGCCGGGTCGGTTTCGGACGCCGCCAGGGCACGGGCCACCCGACGCCATGAATCGGGAATGCTCTTGTCCACCGGGCTCCCATCGGCCGCCTTGAGCCGATATTTCATGTCCCAGATCTGTTGGGAAATGGCCGCGACTTCGAGCATCGTTTCCTCGTCAGCGAATTTTCGTTCCGCCGACCGCATTGCGACGCAACCGCTCTCGATCACGGGGTTGCCGCCGGCGGCGTCCCTTGAAGCTATGTCCGGCACCCTATGCCGTCAAGCAACTTGTTCTCTTTTTGTTTCCGTCCGATCATCCCCAGATCGCTCCGGCGCCGATACCGCGCGTAGGTTGGGGACTGCCAACTTTATCCCCGGCTTTCACAGCCAGTTGATTCTTTTACCCCCAAATGCGGAAGCGGGACCTCGCCGCGCCCTTCGGCTTCCAGGCGCGTGGTGGCCGATTCGATGCGGTCGGCCAATTCCTTCATGAAGGATCGGCGATCGAGCCCCGGTGAAATCGCGGGCAGGAACTCGATGACCACCGTACCCGGCTTCTTGATGAACGCGCGGCGGCTCCAGAACAACCCGGAATTGAGCGCCGCCGGCACCACCGGAACGCCGCACTGCGAATACAGCGCCGCCACGCCCGGGTGGTAAGGCAACCGGTTTCCCGGCGCCACACGGGTGCCTTCCGGGAAAATGATGACCTGTTGGCCATCGCGCAAGGCGATTCGGGCGCCACGCACCATCGCCTTCAACGCCGAGGCACCGCCGCTGCGATCGACAACAATCGCCTGGCACTTGCGGGCGTACCACCCCCACAGCGGAATCCGCGACAGTTCCTGCTTCAGGATATAGGCCGGATCGCGAAACACCGAGTGGAAGAACATGGTCTCCCACACCGATTGGTGCTTGCAGGCGATGATGGCCGCTCCGGCGGGAATATTTTCGCTGCCCCGGATCTCGTAGGTCAGGCCGATGATAAGGCGCAGGGCAACGCGGTTCCCCAACCCCCAAAGGCGCACGAAGAACTGGGTCGCGGGACGCGGAAACGGCAGAAACAGCCACATCACCGCCAAAAGCATGGCGGTCCAGACAAAAAAGAATCCATTATAGATCAGCGATCGAATGTGAGCCATTGCTCATGAGCCTTCGCGGGGAGCATCCTTGAGTGTGTGATTGCCCGCATCTTCGTCGATTTCGAGCGGATCGATCAAGATCGGTCCGGTGACGATCGTCAACCGGTGACGGAGCCAGGCGAGCAGGAGTTTGTTGTATTCGCCCACGATCAGGGTCGTCGTCCCCGGCCAGGCCCACCATCTTTCGCGTTTGACGTGTTCGGGAAACACCGGATGCGGAACCAGACGGACATCGGGCAGGGCCTCCCGGAATTCCAGAAGGCTGCGCGGCATGTGGTAGTTCGACGTCACCAGCCTCAGGCTCGTGAAAGCGTTCTCCCGCATCCAGGCGGCTGTTTCCGTCGCGTTCCCGATGGTGTCTACGGCGTAGCCGATGCCGATGCAACAGGCCATTTCGGTCGGGCTGCGCTGCGACGTTTCGAGAAGGCGGCGCACGTCCAAACCGCGATAGACGCCCGAAACGAACAGCTTTTCGGCCTTCTTTTCCGACAGCAGTTTAAGCCCCATGCCCAGCCGCCCGCTGCCGCCGGTCAGCACCACGATGGCATCGGTGTGCTCGTCCGGCGACGTGACTTCCCGCGGAATGTCCGATGCAAAGAAGAACAGGCCCGCGACCCAGGCGCCGACCAGGGTCCCCGCCACGACGGCGGTCACCGCCCAGCGCGGTTTGCGGCGCTGTGAACGAAAGCTCGGCCTGGTCATCGGCGTTCGGTGGCGGTGGCGCGCGTCATCATCAGATCATCCTGGCAAGACTGCGCAATACGGTCAACCGGGCGCTGACCATCGCGGTGACCGCCGAAAGCAACGGCATGACGGCGAAGGCCGCCCAATGAAAGATGCCGAACGTCACTTCGGGAATCAGGCCTTCCTCCATCCGGCTTCCCAACAATCCGATACCCGCGATCGTCGGCGCCGCCAGCGCCAGCCCCAGCAATCCGCCGCGGATTCCCATTCCGAACGCCCGCACCGCGAACTGATTGGCGATATAGGTGTCGCGGGCGCCGATCAGATGCAGGACCTCGATGACTTCGCGATGGACGGCCAGCCCCGTCCGCGTGGTGAAAATCACCGCAACCACCGTCACGGCGATGATGAGGACGAGGATCCCCGCCGAAAGAGCCTCGACCGACCGAACCAGCCCCACCAGTCGCCGCAGCCACGTCCGGTGATCGTCGACCGAGGCCCCCGGCGCGACGCTATTCATCTCGGCCGTCCATGCCCGGGTATCCACGGTAACGCCGGAATCGACCTCGACATCGATCAGCAGAGGCAGAGGCAGGTCCGCGCTTTGAACCGCCGGTCCCAGCCAGGGCTCCAACAGCGCCGCGACACGGGCCGGCGGAATCGGCTGGACCGAGACGATTCCGGATTTTCCCGCCAGCACTTCAAGGACCGCGCCGATCAGTCGGGCGTTGTCGTTCGCCGTCTCGCCCGGTGGAATCTGGACGGTCAGGGTACCGCTCACGCCGTGATCCCAATGGCGCGCCATTTCCTCAAGCGCCATAAGCCCGGCGAGCGCCAGGATCGACAGATACACCATGAACGCCACCAGCCACGGAAGAAAGCGACCGATATTCTCCCGATCGGACGGCAAATCCTGGCGTCGCCACGTCATTCGCGCGGCCCTCCACGGGCGGGTCTGGCGCCCAGGCCCAGCCGGTCGGGTGCACCGGACAGCCCCGCAGCGCTTTCCGCCGTCCTGGTTCGTGCCATTCCCGGCAGCATTTCCAGTCGTCCGCCATCGATTGCCAACCTCGGATGGCCGAGACGGCGAACCAAGGCCTCGTTGTGGGTCGCCACCACGATCGTGGCTCCGAGGCGATTGAGTTCCTCGAGTAAACGCATCAGACGCAGCGCCATGGCATCGTCGACATTGCCCGCCGGTTCGTCGGCCAGCAGAAGCTGCGGACGCCCGATCACCGCGCGGGCGATGGCGACACGCTGCTGCTGCCCGCCCGACAGAGTCGACGGCCGGGCTTCCATGTGGTCCTTGAGCCCGACCCAAGACAGCAGTTCGACGACGTGTTTGCGGATTTCATCTTCACGCACACCGGCTATCCGCAACGGCAACGCCACGTTGTCATAGGCCGTCAAGTGGCTCAACAGCCGGAATTCCTGAAAGACGACGCCCATGCGGCGGCGAAGTTCGGGCAGCCTGTCGCGGGACATGATCGAGATGTCCTGACCGAAAAGCGAAATCAATCCCCGCGTCGGACGCAGGGCCAGGTACATCAGTTTCAGAAGCGACGATTTGCCCGCGCCGCTCGGCCCGGTGAGAAAGCTGAACGAGCCTCGCGGCAGGTCGAACGTGACGTCGGCCAGAACTTCGGGACCCAGTCCATAACGCAGTCCCACGTTTTCAAACCGGACTACCGTGTCGCTGTCATCGATCGCTATCATCGGAACTCCCGCGTGTCGGCGAACAATTGCACGGTCGGCGGGGATGAGTCCAGTCCGCCACGAAGCGCGTATTCTTGCGTCCAACGCATTGAAGTTCTATAAACGGCAAGAGCTTAACGCGATGTGCGGCCCATGATCATAACCTGCCCCAACTGTTCGACCCCTTATACCATCAGCGCGGGCGTTCTTGACGCGTCCGGACGGACCGTCCGCTGTTCGCGATGCGGGACCCAGTGGTTGCAGACCGCCGCCCGCGATTCCCAGGCGGCACCGGTACGTCGGCAACCGCGTCCCGAACCGTCGACAGCCTTCTACGAACCGCCGCCGGCCCGTCCGGCGCCTGCGCCGAAACCACGGCGGGAACCGGCCCCCAGGCCCTCGGACGATTTGGTGCAGGCACGCGTCGAAACGGCGGAGCCGGCGCGCCCGGTCCAGCCCGCGCCGCAGCCGAAGCCCAAACCGGCGCCGGTGCCCGAACCCGTTCGGCAACCTGTCGACGACATGGACGGCCCATCGGAAGAGGAACTGGAAACCCTGTTCGGCGAGGAGCCGGGTACCATGGACTCCTTCGTCGGCAACGTCGATGACGATGACGATGACGACGACATCGATTCCGAACCGATCCCGGAAGTTTTCACCCAGTTCCGCGTGCCGCGCGACGAACCCGCGAAGGAAGGCAACGCCCTGCGCTGGTTCCTGACCTTCGCCATCCCGCTGCTGATCCTGGGCGCCCTGATCGCCGGGGCCCATTTCGGCCGGGAAACCATCGTCGTCTACTGGCCGCCCGCCGAACAGATCTACCGGCAGATCGACACCGTGGCCGACAAACTGGGATTCCCGACGGAAAAGGCCGGCGTCGGCCTGGAAATCCGCATTACCAAATCGGAACGGATCAACAAGGACGAAGGGCTGAACATCATGGGCGTGGTCGCCAACATCACCGACACGACCCAGCCCGTGCCCCGGATCAAGGTCGTGCTTCGCGACGAACAGGGGGTCGAAGTCCAATCGATGATGCTGGATCCCGTAAAGACCGAACTCCCGGCGGCCGAAGAAATTCCCTTTGAAGCCCGGATCGAGCTTCTGCATCCCACCGTGCGCAAAATGGAAGTCACCTTCACGGAGGCCGCGGCGGAGACCGCCGAAGGCGGCGCTGCGGCGCACGGCGCAGGCGGCGGGTGACACGGATCTCATCCGGATTTCGTGGAGAAGCCGTTGCGGGCCTCGGCATTCGGATGCACACTCGAAAAACGGAACGCTTTTGCCGACGGAACGATCGTCCGGCTGAAGCGCATCTCCTCACTCGACGCGATCGGCTGCGAAGGAGCCCGCCATGCTCAGCGAACGGATGACCAAACGCCTTAACGAACAGATCAATCTGGAATTCTATTCCTCCAATCTATACCTGCAGATGGGCGCCTGGTGCGAAGCGAACGGAATGGAAGGATGCCAGGCGTTTCTAAGCTCGCACGCCGACGAGGAAATGGCCCACATGCGCCGCCTGTTCGGATACGTGGCCGATGCCGGCGGCATGCCGCAGATCGGCGCCATCGACGCGCCGAGATCCGAGTTCGGTTCGGTGCGGGAAATTTTCGAGGCGACGCTGGAACATGAACGCTTCGTGACGTCCAAGATCAACGACCTCGCCGATACGGCCTTTCAGGAAAAGGACTATTCCACGTTCAACTTCATCCAGTGGTACGTAGCGGAACAACACGAGGAAGAGAAGCTGTTCTCGTCGATCCTCGATCGGGTCAAAATGATCGGTTCGGACGGACGCGGGCTGTTCTTCATCGATCGTGAAATCGGCCGGCTCGCGGCGGCTCGCAAGACGGGTCAGCAGGGCGGCGAAGGCGTCTTTTCCGGGGGCGAGGGCGAAGAGACCATTTAGGCGCGCCGATCCGGTTCGCACATGCGGCGAGGCCCTCGGGTCTCGCCGTTTTCGCACACGGAACAAAGGACTCGAGTCGGAAACGGAGACAAATTTCTTAAAAACCCCAACATCTGGTATGAAATTTACATGACGACGCAAATAATTCTGGAATCCGCGATTCGTCTCCACATACAATAGAGGTAGAGGCTGATCGGAACCGGAAAGAACCGCGTGCCTAGCCACCTCGTTACACGACGATATGAACGCGACGAACCCGGGGCGCCATGGGCGCCCTCCGCAGCAACCAACGTCACCGCGCATTTGTGCTACGCCCCCGACTTCGGGGGCGTTGTCGTTTTGGCCTCGCATTCCAGAAGGGGAGTGCCAGAAGGGGAGTGAAAGATGGGTAAGCGTACCGCGCGCCGCGCCGCAACCTCAGATACGAACGTCCGTGCCTTGTATCCGAAGCCGGAAACCTGGGATCCGCTCGACGAACAGCCCCGCGACCGCAGCTTCGTCAAGAACGTCCGGCCCCGCAGCGACAACCAGCGCGTTCTGATGGAAGCCATCGATTCCTACAACATGGTCCTCGCGATGGGACCGGCGGGAACCGGCAAGACCTATCTGGCGATCGCGAAAGCCGTCGAAGCCCTGGAGGAAGGCCGCGTCGGCCGCATCCTCCTGACCCGGCCGGCGGTCGAAGCCGGCGAGAATCTCGGCTACCTGCCGGGCGATATCAAGGAAAAGCTCCACCCCTATCTGCGGCCGCTTTACGACGCGCTGGGGGACCGGCTCGGCAACCGGCGCCTCAAGCAGATGATGGCCGACGGCAGCATCGAAATCGCGCCCCTGGCCTACATGCGCGGTTGCACGCTGAACAACTCCTATGTCGTCGTCGACGAAGCCCAGAACTGCACCTATGCGCAGATCAAGATGGTGCTGACCCGGCTGGGATGGAATTCGACCATGGTGGTCACCGGCGATCCCGACCAGAGCGACCTGCTGCCCGGCATGTCCGGTCTCGCCGACATCGCGCGGCGTCTCGAAGCCCTGGACGACATCGCCGTGGTACGCCTGAAGGACGTCGACGTGGTCCGTCACCCCCTCGTCGCCGCCATCCTCACCACGATCTGAGCCGCAACCGCATTAACGAAAAACCCTCCCGAAGAAATCCGGGAGGGTTTTTCCATCGCCGAAGCCGAGGCGCCGGAAATCAGTAGTCCAGGAAACTCCGCAGCTTGCGCGAACGGCTCGGGTGCTTGAGCTTGCGCAGGGCCTTGGCTTCGATCTGACGGATGCGTTCGCGGGTGACCGAGAACTGCTGGCCGACTTCCTCCAGCGTGTGGTCGGAGTTCATGCCGATGCCGAAGCGCATGCGCAGCACGCGTTCCTCGCGCGGGGTCAGGCTGGCCAGGACCCGCGTCGTGGTCTTGCGCAGGTTGGCCTGAATCGCCGCGTCCAGGGGTTGGATCGCGTTCTTGTCCTCAATGAAATCGCCTAGATGGCTGTCTTCCTCGTCGCCGATCGGGGTTTCGAGGCTGATCGGCTCCTTGGCGATCTTGAGCACCTTGCGCACCTTGTCGAGCGGAATGCCCAGGCGGCCGGCCAGTTCTTCCGGGGTCGGTTCGCGGCCGATTTCGTGCAGGACCTGACGCGAGGTGCGAACCAGCTTGTTAATGGTTTCGATCATGTGGACCGGGATGCGGATGGTCCGCGCCTGATCGGCGATCGAGCGCGTGATCGCCTGGCGGATCCACCACGTGGCGTAGGTCGAGAACTTGTAGCCGCGCCGGTATTCGAACTTGTCGACCGCCTTCATCAGGCCGATGTTGCCTTCCTGGATCAGGTCCAGGAATTGAAGGCCGCGGTTGGTGTACTTCTTGGCGATCGAGATCACGAGCCGCAGGTTGGCCTCGATCATTTCCTTCTTGGCCTTGCTGGCCTCGCGCTCGCCCTTCTGGACGGTCGCGACGATCCGACGGAATTCGCTGATCGGCAAGCCCGCCTCTTCGGAAATCTGGGCGATGTCGCCCCGGATCTCGACGACGTCGTCGCGGTAGCGGGCGGCGAACTTCTGCCACGCCTTCGACGGCAAGCCGCCGACCCGGTCCAGCCAGTCGGGAGAGATTTCGTTGCCGTAATAGCGGTCCAGGAAATCCTCGCGCTTGATCCGGCAGTCGACCGCCAGACGCAGGAGCCGCCCTTCCAACCCCATCAGGATCTTGTTCAGCTCGTAGAGCTGCTCCATGAGGAGTTCGATCCGGAAGTTGTTGAGGTGCACTTCCTTCATCAGATCGACGAGTTCCTGACGCAACTTGAGATAGCGTTTCTCCACCGGCGCCGGGACGTCGCCGCCCTTGAGCATGATGTCGAGACGCTGCATCTGCTGCTTGTACAGCTTCTTGTACGTGGCCGCGATCTTCTCGAACGTCTCGACGACGGTGGGAAGAAGCTGGGCTTCCATGGCGGCGAGCGAAACGTTGTTCTCGTCGACTTCGTCGTCCTCGACTTCCTCGCGCACGCCGGTCGGCTCGTCACCGCCCTCTTCGTCGTCGCCCGTCTCGCCTTCCACGGGTTCGTCGTCGTCCTCGCCATCGTCCGCGTCGTCGTCGTCGGCGACGACCTTCGCGCTGGGCAGGATGGCCTCGAGTTCGGCGGTGCTCGGCGTGTCGTCGTCTTCCTTGGCGGTTTCGGCGGTCGCGGTTTCGGAACCGACCTCGGACGTCGATTCGTCGAGCTCGGCCTCCGCCGGGCCGCCGGAGCCGCCGTTGCCGTAGGTCGTTTCGAGATCGATGATGTCGCGCAGCAGCAGGTCGCCCGCCTGCAGATGATCGTGCCAGGTCACGATGGCCTTCATGGTCAGCGGGCTTTCGCAGATCCCGCCGATCATCATTTCGCGGCCCGCCTCGATCCGCTTGGCGATCGCGATCTCGCCTTCGCGCGACAGCAGTTCGACGCTGCCCATTTCGCGCAGGTACATGCGCACGGGATCGTCGGTCCGGCCGAGTTCCGCCTCGTCGACATTTCCCGCCGCCGGGGTTTCCTCCTCGGATTCCTCGCTCTCCGGGGCCGCCGCCGCTTCCTCGGATTCCTCGCTCTCGACGACGTTGATGCCCATCTCGGACAGCCGCGCCATCGTGTCCTCGATCTGCTCGGACGACACCTCGTCCGGCGGCAGCGCGGAATTCAACTCGTCGTAGGTTACGTATCCGCGCTCCCGTCCGCGCTGGATCATCTTCTTGACGGCGGCACCCATGCTGTCGAGAAGCGGACCATCCCCGGTTGCTTCTTCTTGGGTTTCGGCGACTTCAGCCGCGGTGTTTTCCTTGTTCGCCATCGATTTTCCACTTCATTGCCACGCCAGACCATTTCAATGGTCGGTTTCCCCCTTCCGACGGATCAGTCTTCGTCGACCGCCCCCGGTCGTCCGCCGTCGAAGTCATCCGTCAGGTGACTTTTCTGATGCTGTAGATGTAACGCGCGCGCCCCGGTCGAACGTCTCGCTGGTCATGTCCTTGCCTAGCTGTCTCCAACCCGTCGGAGACCTCGTTTTTCAACCCTTCGCGGGACAGCCACGCATGTACGTGTTCCCACCCCTCGCGCGTCTCGTGCGTCGGCGCGTCCGGTTTGGCGAAACGCCCATAAAAGAGGACCGACCGGCTCAGAAGCCGGTTGACGTCCTCGGAAAAGCCGTGCTCACAGAGGTGGCGTTGTAATCCGGACGAATCAAGTGCCGATTCGGCAGCAAGGGTCTTTAAGACTTCCTGTCGCAGATTGTCAAGGCGGCTGTCGGACAGATCGATCAAGCCGAGGCGTTCGCCGACCTCGTCGTAAAGCTCCGGATGGGTCACCAGTGCCGCGACCAGCAGGCATTCGTGAATGGCCCGGCTGTCGAGACGGACACGCGCCTCTTGCGGCGAGGCCACGTCACGCGCCTTTTTCCGGGGAACGAACGGCTTGTCGGTCCGTACGCGCCCAGTTTGCCAAAGCTTGTCCTTGAACCATTTGGCGAAGTATTCCCGAAAGGTCGGATCGCCGATTCGCCGGGCGTGGTCTTCGAACCGCTGGCGCAAGGCGGCCAGTCCCTCGGGCGTGTCCGTCGGGTTCTGGGCGGTCTCGAGTCGCCACAACACGTCCGACAGCCGCTGGGCGCTTTCGAGAACGGTCCGGATGGCGCCGGCACCGTCGCGCGCAATCAGGCTGTCGGGGTCTTCGCCCTCCGGCAGGACCGCGATTCGGAGCCCGCAACCGGGCCGGATCACCGGCAATGCCGTCTCCACTGCCCGCGGCCGCCGCTTTCTGACCCGCCTTGTCGCCGTCGAAGCACAACGTCGGCTCGGGAAACCGTCCGCCACAATTCCTGGATCTGCTGCGGCGTCAGGGCGGTGCCCAGAGGCGCCACCGAATGGGCGAACCCCGCGCGGTGCAGCGCGATCACGTCCATGTAGCCCTCGGCGACGACCAGCGCCCCGGCCTTTGCGCGCCGCCGGCATCGCCTTGGCCAGGTTGTAGAGGGTGGCGCCCTTGTGAAACAGCGGCGTTTCCGGCGAGTTGAGGTACTTCGGTTCGCCGTCGCCCAACAGACGCCCACCAAAGGCGATCACCCCGGCCGCGCCGATCCTCGATCGGAAACATCAACCGGCCGCGAAACCGGTCGTAGCCGGCCCCGCGCGGCGTCCTCGGGCTGGATTACCAGGCCCGCCTCGACCATCCGGGCCTCGTCGATGCCTTCGTGGGCAAGAGCGGCTTTCAGCGCGGTCCGTGAATCGGGAGCGTATCCGAGCCGGAACAGGCGGGCGGCTTCGCCGTCCAATCCGCGCCGATGCAGGTATTCGCGGGCCCCGCCGCGCCTTCGGGCATTCGCAGGGTGCGCTCGAACCACCGGCAGGCGGCTTCCATGACTTCGATCAGGGTTTCCCGTTTTTCCGAACGGACCCGATCCTCGGACGACTGTTCGGGCACGGGCATCCCCGCTTCCGCCGCCAGGCGTTCGACGGCCTCGGGGAAACTGAGGCCTTCGGTCTGCATCACGAAATCGAAGACGCTGCCGTGGGCGCCGCAGCCGAAGCAGTGGAAGTGATCGTCATAGACATGGAAGGAGGGCGTCTTTTCCTTGTGGAACGGGCACAATCCCAGCAAATCGCGGCCCCGGCGCTGGAGACGCACCCGCTTGCCGATCGCGTCGATGGTGCCGACGCGGGCGCGCAGTTCCTCCAGGAATTCCGGTGGAAACGCCAATCGCTCTACCCTTTGGCCCTTTCTGCCGCGCCCGACGACCGGTGCGGTTTCGATCCCCTAACCCGCCAGCCGGGCCTTCACCAGAGCACTTGCCTTCGCGGCATCCATCGCCCCGGGATGGCGTTCCTTCAAAATTCCCATGATCCGGCCGACGTCCTTGAGGGTCCTGGCCCCGGTTGCGGCGATGGCCCCATCGACCTCGGCTTCGATTTCGGCGTCACTGAGCTGTTGCGGCAGGAATCGTTCGATAACGGCGATTTCCTCGGCTTCCCGCTCGGCCAGTTCGATCCGCCCCCCCCTGTTCGTAGGTCGCCACGCTTTCCCGGCGCTGATCGATCATCGCCCTGAGCATCTCGAGGATTTCCTCGTCGGAGACCCCGTCCAGGTTTCCCCTTCCGCGCGCCGCGATGTCCCGATCCTTTAGGGCGGCGGAAATCAGCCGCAATGTGGCGATCGAGGATTCATCCTCGGTATTCGCCGCGTCGGCGAGGGCTTCCCTGATCCGTGTTCTAAGCATACGCTGTCCGCTTGGCGGTTACACAAAGGAAAAGACGTTATCCTAAAACCCCGGCATTGGCAAAACGTTTGACGCAAATTAACTTGTTGAAAAATATACATCTTTTTTCTCGGGCGGGGGTTGACGTCGGCACGCGATTTGCTTATTAAGGCGCGATTCGTCATTCCTCGAATCGTTGCGGCGCCGGAACCGCGCCATTTGGGCGCGACGGCGCTCTATGCCCGCATCGAGTCGCGCTCCATTGGAAGGTCGTCACGCCATGTCTTCGGAGTCCTTCAGCAAGCGCCCGCCCCAAGCCACGGCCGCCCTCGTTCTCGACGACGGTTCCGTCTACTGGGGACTCGGCCTGGGCGCCAATCGGCGTCGCGGTCGGCGAGGTCTGCTTCAACACATCGATCACCGGCTATCAGGAGATCATGACCGATCCCTCCTACGCCGGTCAGATCATCACCTTCACCTTTCCCCATATCGGCAACGTCGGCACCAACGCCGAGGATATCGAAACCCTGACCCCCCGCCGCCCGCGGCTGCATCATCAGGACCGACGTGACCGAACCGTCGAACTGGCGGGCGACGCGGCACCTCGCCGGGTGGATGAAATCGAACGGACTGGTGGGACTCGCCGGCGTGGACACCCGCGAACTGACCCGTCATATCCGTGACGGCGGTGCCCCCAAAGGTGCCCTGATTCACGCTCCGGAAGACGAAATCGACACCGAAGCCCTGCGTTTCATGGCGACGTCGTGGCCGGGCCTCGAAGGCATGGACCTCGCGCAGGAGGTCTCCTGCCGCCAGCCCTACAATTGGAACGAGACCGAATGGACGCTATCGCACGGTTTCGGCCGGTTGCAGGATCCGCGCTTTCATGTCGTCGCCCTCGATTTCGGCGCCAAGCGCAATATTCTGCGCTGCCTCGCGGCAGCAGGATGCCGGGTCACGGTGCTTCCGGCATCCGCGACCATCGACGACATCGTCGCCTATGACCCGGACGGCGTGTTCCTGTCCAACGGCCCCGGCGATCCGGCGGCGACGGGCGTCTATGCGGTACCGACGATCCGCGCCGTTCTGGAGAAGAAAATTCCCATGTTCGGCATCTGCCTCGGCCATCAGATGCTGGGCCTCGCCCTGGGGGCGAAGACGTTCAAGATGCACCTGGGCCACCGCGGCGCCAACCACCCGGTCAAGGACCTGGAAACCGGAAAGGTCGAGATCACCAGCCAGAACCACGGCTTCGTCGTCGACCGCGACACACTGCCTGCCAACGCCGCTCGAAACCCACTCGTCGCTGTTCGACGGCTCGCTGGAAGGTTTGAAGGTCACCGACGCGCCGGCCTTCTCGGTCCAGTATCACCCCGAAGCCTCCCCGGGCCCGCAGGACGCCCACTACCTGTTCCGGCGGTTCACGGAGATGATGGAAGCGGACCGGCGAGGCTAGAAATCGCCGGACTACGGACGAAGCCCCTCGTCTCGCGCCAAGAAAGATGAGACATGCCCAAACGCACCGACATCCACTCCATCCTCATCATCGGCGCCGGCCCCATCGTCATCGGCCAGGCGTGCGAGTTCGATTATTCCGGCGCCCAGGCCTGCAAGGCGCTGCGCGAGGAGGGATACCGCGTCATCCTGGTGAACTCCAACCCGGCCACCATCATGACCGACCCCGAGATGGCCGACGCCACCTACATCGAGCCGATCACGACCGAAATGGTCGAAAAGATCATCGCGCGCGAAAAGCCCGATGCCCTGCTGCCAACCATGGGCGGCCAGACGGCGCTGAATACCGCGATGGATCTGGTCGCGGCCGGCATCCTCGAACGCCATGGCGTCGAACTGATCGGCGCCAACGCCGAAGTCATCGCCAAGGCCGAGGATCGGGAAAAGTTTCGCGACGCCATGGCGACAATCGGGCTCGATAGTCCGAAAAGCCGGCTGGTCGCCAACATGGACGAAGCCCGACAGGCCCTGGCCGAAATCGGCCTGCCCCTGATCATCCGGCCGTCGTTCACACTGGGCGGCGTCGGCGGCGGCATCGCCTACAACCGCGCCGAATTCGAACAGGTGGTCGCATCGGGCCTTTCGGCTTCGCCGGTTCACGAAGTCCTGGTCGAGGAATCGGTCCTCGGCTGGAAGGAGTTTGAAATGGAGGTGGTCCGCGACCATGCGGACAACTGCATCATCATCTGTTCGATCGAAAACATCGACCCGATGGGCGTGCACACCGGCGATTCGATCACCGTGGCCCCGGCGCTGACGCTGACCGACAAGGAATACCAGATCATGCGCAACGCCTCGATCGCGGTGTTGCGGGAAATCGGCGTCGATACCGGCGGCTCCAACGTCCAGTTCGCGATCAACCCCGAAAACGGGCGCATGGTCGTGATCGAGATGAACCCCCGGGTTTCGCGATCGTCCGCGCTGGCATCGAAGGCGACCGGGTTCCCGATCGCCAAGATCGCGGCCAAGCTGGCCGTCGGCTACACCCTGGACGAGCTCCAGAACGACATCACCGGCGTAACCCCGGCCTCGTTCGAGCCGACCATCGATTACGTCGTTACCAAGATCCCGCGCTTCACCTTCGAGAAATTCCCCGGCACCGAGCCCCTCCTGACCACCGCCATGAAGTCGGTGGGCGAGGCGATGGCCATCGGACGCACCTTCCAGGAATCGCTCCAAAAAGGAATGCGGTCCATGGAAACCGGGCTCACCGGACTCGACGAGATGGACATCCGGGGCGCCGTAGACGCCAACGGCCGGATGGTGCGCGACGTCGTGCGCGCGGCCGTGGCCCGGCCCGGCCCGGATCGGCTGCGGGTCATCGCGCAGGCCTACCGCCTGGGACTGAGCGAGGAGGAAATCCGCTCCATCTGCCAGTACGATCCCTGGTTCCTACGCCAAATCCGCGAAATCGTCGAGACCGAGGATTCGATTCGGCGCCACGGCCTGCCCGGCGACGCGGCGGGATTGCTGCGGCTCAAGAAAATGGGCTTTTCCGACGAGCGGCTATCGAAACTGAGCGGCAAGACGCTGGTCGAAGTCGCGCACCGCCGCATGACGCTGGACGTCCATCCCGTCTACAAGCGGGTGGACACCTGCGCCGCCGAATTCCCGTCGCGGACGTCGTACATGTATTCCGCCTACGAAGGCACCGGCTGGGCGCCGGCCAGCAGCGAGGCCGAGCCGTCGGATCGCCGCAAGGCGGTGATCCTGGGCGGCGGACCCAACCGGATCGGCCAGGGCATCGAATTCGACTACTGCTGCGTCCATGCCGCCTATGCGCTGAAGGAAGCCGGCATCGAGGCCATCATGGTCAACTGCAACCCGGAGACGGTTTCCACCGACTACGACACCTCCGACCGCCTGTACTTCGAGCCTTTGACCGCCGAGGACGTCCTGGAACTGCTTCGGGTCGAGCAATCGCGTGGCACCTTGCTCGGCGTGATCGTGCAGTTCGGCGGCCAGACCCCGCTGAAGCTGGCGCAAACCCTGGAGGAAGCGGGGATCCCGATCCTGGGCACGACGCCCGACGCCATCGACCTGGCCGAGGACCGGGAGCGGTTCCAAATCCTGCTGCACGACCTCGATCTGCGTCAGCCGGAAAACGGCATCGCGCGTTCCCTGGCGGAAGCCGAACGGGTTGCCGAAACGATCGGTTTCCCGCTGGTGCTGCGTCCGTCCTACGTCCTGGGCGGCCGTGCCATGGAAATCGTCTACGACATGACGGCGTTGCGCCGTTACATCAACGAGGCGGTCCAGGTTTCCGGCGACAGCCCGGTTCTGCTCGACTCGTATCTCGAAAACGCGATCGAGGTCGACGTCGACGCGATCTCCGACGGCGAAGCGGTCTACGTCGCCGGAATCATGGAGCACATCGAAGAAGCGGGCATTCATTCCGGTGATTCCGCCTGCGTTCTGCCGCCACACACCCTGAGCGACGAAACCATCGAGGCGCTGCGCGAACAGACGGTCGCGTTGGCCAAGGGACTGGACGTGGTCGGCCTGATGAACGTGCAGTTCGCGATCAAGGACGGCGAGATCTACATTCTCGAGGTCAATCCCCGCGCCAGCCGCACGGTACCTTTCGTCGCCAAGGCGACGGGCGTTCCGGTGGCCAAGATCGCCGCCCGCGTAATGACCGGCGCGAAATTGTCCGAGTACAACCTGGGCGACCGGCCGCGCCTGAACCATGTAGCGGTCAAGGAGGCGGTTTTCCCGTTCGCCCGCTTCCCCGGCGTCGACACCATCCTCGGCCCCGAAATGAAGTCCACCGGCGAAGTGATGGGAATCGATTCCAGCTTCTCGCGGGCGTTCCTGAAATCCCAGCAGGGTGCAAGCGTGCGCCTGCCGCTGGAGGGCACGGTCTTCATGTCGGTCAAGGACCACGACAAGGATCTGGCCGTCGAGGTGGCGCGCAAGCTGGCGGACCTGGGTTTCACCCTGATGGCGACCGGAGGCACGGCGCGCCGTCTAAAACAGGCCGGACTGGACGTCAAGACGGTCAAGAAGGTCCTGGAAGGCCGCCCCAACTGCGCGGACGCCATCATCAGCGGCGAGGTTCAAGTCGTCATCAACACCACCGAAGGCGCGCAGGCGATCGCCGACAGTTATTCGATCCGCCGATCCGCCCTCGTGTACAACGTTCCGAACTACACCACGATGGCGGGTGCCGCGGCGGCGGCCGATGCCATCGAGGCAATGCGGACCAGTGGACTTGAAGTCGCGCCGTTGCAGTCCTATTTTGTAGGCGCATTGTAGGTATCTTCCTCCGCAAAGGTGGGAAGGGCGAGCGGCCGAGTAATGGGCCGACGTCTGTTTTTGTGTTTTAACGGACAACGTGACCGAGGGTACATGGACAAGGTTCCAATGACTCCCGATGGCTTCTCCAAGCTCGAACGGGAATTGAAGCAGCTGAAATCCACAGACCGGCACGATGTGGTCCGCGCCATCGCCGAAGCGCGAGAGCATGGGGACCTGTCGGAAAACGCGGAGTATCATGCGGCGCGGGAACGTCAGAGCTTCATCGAGGGGCGGATCGGCGAGTTGGAAGACCTCATCAGCCGCGCCGAGGTGATCGATGCCTCCAGCTTCAGCGGCGACGTCGTGCGCTTCGGCGCCAACGTGGTCTTGACCGACGAGGACACCGAAAAGGAAGTGGCCTATACGATCGTCGGCGTCCACGAGTCCGACATCGCCTCGGGGCGCATCTCGATCACCTCGCCGCTGGGACGAGCCCTGATCGGGAAATCGCTCGGCGATGTGGTCGAGGTTTCGGCGCCGCGCGGCGCCAAATCCTACGAAATCGTCAAGGTCGTTTACGGCTGATCCGGCCCCCGCCGTTCGTGCGGGATGGATACGGCGCTTTCCGAGTGTTCCGCTTCGATGCCGTCGATTTCGGGCATCGAAAAATTTCGTGTCTTCAATCCCTTTTAGCCGACACGGAACAGCCCATCTCCTGATCCCAGGAGAGCCACCGGGTTTCCGGCGGCTTTTGGGAACCGGAGACCCGTCATGACCG
This sequence comes from Rhodospirillales bacterium, assembly GCA_963675465.2. GTDB lineage: Bacteria > Pseudomonadota > Alphaproteobacteria > Rhodospirillales > Shumkoniaceae > JAHDSF01. Next base: position 141,754 of record CAXXVY010000011.1, on the reverse strand, counting down.
CCCACGTCGCCACATCGCTTATCAATCACCCGACCCGTCTGACGGCGGGAATGACATTCCACCCCGGTCCCTGGATCGCAGCCGGCGCGGTGTCCTGTCTTGTGGGATTCGAACTGGTGACCGCGGCATTCGCACTGTTGCGGCCGCTGGTCGAGTTGATCGGCCTCAATGAAGGGTTCTTCTGGTTTCTCTTTGCCGTTTTATGCGGCGCCGCATTGGCCGTAACCGCGGCCTGTTTTACCCGCGTTCTCACGGTCGAACGCCGTTTGGACAACGGCGACACCGACATCGGATCGTAAACGAGGGAAACGGACGGCCTCCGCGCCGGCCCTTATCAACCGGCGGCGTCTTCGCCTTCCAGTGGGATCGGAACGCCGGGCTGGGCCTTCGAGGTGCGAATCGACAACGCGGATTTGACGTGGCTGACGTTGGGAGCCGCGGTCAGCTTGGTGGTCAGGAACTGCTGGTACGCGTCCCAGTCCGCGGCCAGGACCTTGAGCAGGAAATCCGCTTCCCCGGCCAGCATGTTGCATTCCCGGACTTCGGGCCAACTGCGGACCAAGCCTTCGAATGCCTGGAGGTCGGCTTCCGACTGGCGTGCCAGTCCGACCTGGGCGAACACCGTGACGTTGAAGCCCAGGGACTTGGGGTCGATATCGGCGTGATAACCGCGAATGAACCCGGCTTCTTCCAGCACCCGGACCCGCCGCAGGCACGGCGGGGCGGAGATTCCGGCCCGACGGGCAAGATCGACATTCGTCATCCGACCGTTCTCCTGCAAATCGTGGAGAATGCACCGATCGATGTCGTCGAGTTTGACCTTGGGTACGTTCGGATCCAAATGGGCCTCCTTCGCGTAATTATATTATCTTTCGCCGCCACATTCGCAATGTTCCTACGTGGGAAAACGTCCGTCGTCAACGTCAACGCTTGCTTGCGTCAACAAATCACCCTTCTTATCCTAGGGACCACATGTTTCGCCGGATCACGGCACGTGATCGCGGCCGAACGAAAGAACAAGGAAAGACGGCCGCATGACCGAAAGACACCGCACCCGGGTTCTGATCGTGGGGTCGGGACCCGCCGGGTATACCGCGGCGATCTATGCCGCGCGCGCCAACCTGAAACCGATCCTGGTCAAAGGCATGCAGCCGGGCGGCCAGCTCACCATCACCACCGAGATCGAAAACTTTCCCGGATTCGCCGATCCGATCCAGGGCCCGTGGTTGATGGAGCAGATGGACGCCCAGGCGCGCAACGTCGGTACCACGATGATCGACGACCTGATCGTCGGCGCCGATCTGTCGAAACGACCCTTCACCCTGACCGGGGATTCGGGGGCGATCTACGAAGGCGACACCGTGATCGTCGCGACCGGCGCCAGCGCCCGCTGGCTGGGACTGCCGAGTGAGGAAAAGTTCAAGGGCTTCGGGGTATCGGCCTGCGCCACCTGCGACGGCTTCTTTTTCCGGGGGAAGGACGTCGCCGTGGTCGGCGGCGGCAACACCGCCGTGGAGGAAGCGATCTATCTGACCAATCACGCCGCCAAGGTGACGCTGATCCACCGCCGCGACGAACTGAGAGCGGAACCGATCATGCGGGACCGCCTGTTGAAGAACCCGAAAGTCGACGTGCGGTGGAATGCCGTCGTCGATGAAATCCTGGGCCAGCAGATGCCGCCGGGGGTGACGGCGGTGCGGCTGCGCGACGTCAAGAAGGGGGATTTGTCCGAGATTTCCGTCGACGGTGTGTTCGTGGCCATCGGGCACACCCCCAATACGGCGCTGTTCGACGGCCAGATCGACATGGACGAGGAAGGCTATATCAAGACCGTTCCCGGCAGCACGCGGACCAACGTTCCCGGCGTATTCGCCACCGGGGACGTACAGGACAAAATCTACCGCCAGGCGGTGACCGCCGCCGGGACGGGATGCATGGGCGCCCTGGAAGCCGCCCACTTCCTCGTCGAACACGATGCCGTCGGTGGCTGACCGATGTCGATGGATTGGGACAAGTTGCGGGTCTTCCACGCCGTCGCGGACGCGGGAAGCTTCACCCACGCCGGAGAAGCGCTGCACCTGAGCCAATCCGCCGTCAGCCGGCAGATCAGCGCGCTCGAGGAAAGCCTCGGACTGCCCCTGTTTCACCGTCACGCCCGCGGTCTCATCCTGACCGAGCAGGGCGAACTGTTGTACCGCACCGCCCGCGAGGTCTTCGGCAAGCTGATGGTGGCGGAAGCCCAGCTTCGCGAGTCCAAGGACAAACCCGAAGGCCCGCTGAAGATCACCACGACCGTCGCCTTCGGCTCGGTCTGGCTGACCATGCGGATCAAGGAATTCCTCGACCGTTACCCGGATATCGAGGTCTCGCTGGTGCTCGCCGACAGCGAACTCGACCTGTCGATGCGGGAGGCCGACGTCGGCATCCGCATGATCCCGCCCAAACAGCCGGATCTGATCCAACGCCACTTGATGACCATGCGCCATCTGGTGTTCGCCTCGCCCGAATACCTCAAGGAATACGGCATGCCGAAGACGCCGGAGGATCTCGACAACCACCGGCTCGTCGTATTCGGCGACGACGCGCAGCCGCCGGTGCCGAACCTCAACTGGCTGCTGGAGGCCGGGGCTTCGCCCGACCGGCCGCGCCGCCCCATTCTCAAGCTCAATAGCATCTTCGGCATTTTCCGGACCGTCCAGAGCGGGCTCGGTATCGGCGCCCTGCCCGACTACATGAGCCGGGAATCGGCCAACCTGGTGGAGATCCTGCCCGAACTGCGCGGACCGTCCATCGACGCCTTCTTCGTCTATCCCGAGGAATTGCGCCATTCCAAGCGGGTCATGGTGTTCCGGGACTTCCTGGTTCGCCGCATCGCCCAGGACGGCCTGAACGCCATCGAATAGGCGTTACCCTTCGTCGGACGCTGGGAAACGTCTTTTTCTCATGCACTGAGTGCATGAAAATACCCACAGGTATGCGTTCGACGCATGGCCGTTGTGCCAATTTGTATGTGGTTACTCCTTCCGACGTAATTTATAAACACTCGCAGACGGGCCGTTCGAGCAAATGGCGACGTCGCGAGTTTTTGAGTTCTGGGTGCAATGCCCGGAAAAAGGATCTGTCCGACGTATCGGATGGGTCCTACGTCTCCCAGACGTGAAGCCTCCCTGTTAGACTCGCCGGGCTCTTTTGAGCCCGGCAATTTTATGTGCTATCGGATTGTGACGTCTCGCCGGACGCGCCAAAGGTAACGAAATGTCAGTTCCGGCCAGCAGCCCGCCAACGACCATACGACGGTCTTGTCCGGCACGCCGAACCAACGCCTTGGCGGTTGCCGGCCGTCAAAGACGATTCAAAACCGTCCGTATGACGTTAACGCTACGCTCCACGTCGGCCATGTCATGAGCCGCTGTGAGGAAAAGACGCAGGCGCCCTTCATTGGGGCTCACGGCCGGATAGATCACGGGCTGGGCGCTTATCCCCTCTTCGAAAACGCGTCCGGCGGCGTACAGGGTCTTGGCCGCATCGCCGACCATGATGGGAACCACCGCGCGTCCCTGGCTGGTGGACGTGTCCAGGCCGGCCCGTCGCGCCAGATCAAGAAAGCGCTCGGCGTTGCGTCGCAACGCTCCCACGCGCCAGGGTTCCCGTTTCAGGATGTCGAGCGCTCGCAGGCTCGCCGCGGCCAGCGGGGGAGCAATCCCCACGCTGAAGACGAAACCCGGGACCGTGTAGCGCAGATAGTCGATCAGCGTCCGGCTGCCCGCCAGATAGCCACCGCTGGCAGCGAAGGATTTGCTGAGTGTCCCCATCCAGATATCGACGGCGGCGCGATCGACTCCGCATTCCTCGCCGATCCCGCGCCCGGTTTCACCCAGGACGCCAATCGAGTGCGCCTCGTCCACCATCAGCAGGCAACGGTGCCGCCGCTTGATTTCCGCCAATCGTGCCAGGTCGACGACGTCGCCATCCATGCTGTAGAGCCCTTCGACCGTGATCAGGCAATCGCGATGGCGCCCCCGCTCGGCGGTGAGAAGCGCCTCCAGATGATCCAGATCGTTGTGGCGGAAAGCCAAACGGCGGGCGCCACTGAGACGCGCGCCCTCCAGAGCACTGCGGTGGATAAGAGAATCGTGCAGGATCAGGTCGCTCGATCCGGACAGAAGATGGCCGATGACGCTTTCGTTGGCGCCGAAGCCGCTGATCATCACCAAGGCGCTCTCGACGCCCAGGAATTCGGACAGATCTTTCTCCAGCTGTTGGTGAAGGCTTCGTTCGCCCGAGGCGATCCGGCTGGCGCCAACCGTTGTTCCGAAAGTGTCGATGGCATCCTTGGCCGCCTCATTGATCCGTGGATCGCCGGTCAGGCCCAGATAGTTGTAGCTGCTGAAATTGATCACGCGACGGCCGCCCAGTTGGACCACCGCTCCGGGAACCACGTCGAAAAGCGCGAAAAAGGGAAGACTCAAACCGCGATCCGTAGCCTCGGCGAAGCGCGCCGCGGAGGATTCCATCCGTTCGGCCAAGGCGCCATCGCCCGTCTCGGCGGAAACGGCGGCTTCCCCCCCCTTTTTTGCCTTGAGAAGCGCCGCGAGAACCGCTTGCCGGGAATTGGTCACGATGCCGCCTCGCCGTCCGCGGGGATCAGGACATCGAGCAGGCGAACGGCCAGTTGTCGCAGGCTCAGTTGCGAAGCCGACGACGGCAACGGGACGTTCGAACCCAATTCCTGCTGGACGGTCAGTTGGAATTCGACCGACATCAAAGAATCCATGCCCTGTTCGGCCAAGGAACGCGCCGGGTCGATGCCGTCGCGATCGAGACCCATGACCTTGGCGAATGCCTTGCATAGAATCGAAAGCACCTTATCCTCGGCCTCGGCACGGGAGGCGGGCAACCAGTCGACGGGCCCGCCCCGGTCGCCGCGAGCAGAAAGAGCCAAGCCGCCCGCCGGTTCCACCGCCCGGGGCGCGGCTGCTGCCGCCCAGCGGGACCAGTCCATTCGGAAGGCGCCGATTTCCTCGCCGCTCGCCATGATGGCCGCGCGCAAGATCTCCACCATATCCGGCAACGGCAGCGGATTCATGCCGCGCGCGGCCATGATCGCCGCCAGGGATCCGTCCCTCGCCGCCATTCCGGCCTGGCCGACGGCGCCCCAGGCAATGCTGACGGCCGGCAGACCGAGGGCGCGGCGATGCTGGGCCAACCCATCCAAGAACGTGTTGGCCGATGCGTAATTCCCCTGATTCGGATTGCCCAGCCAACCGCTGATCGACGAGAACAGGATGAAGTGATCCAATTCGAGGCTCAATTCCTGCCCGACTTGATGAAGATTCCAGGCGCCCAGCGCCTTGCCGCCGAACACGTGGGAGAAACCGTCCGCCACGGTCAGCGTTTCCAATGGGCGGTCGTCGAGAACCCCGGCGGCATGGATGATGCCGCGCACCGGAGGCAGGCCGGCACAGGCGCCGCTCAGCAGATTTCGGACGTCCGCCGCTTCGCCTAGATCGGCTTGAACGATTCGAATTTCCGGACCGGAGCGCGTTTTCATGTTCGCGAGAACCTCGCGCGCGGCCTCGGACGGCGCGGTACGACCCGCCAGGACTATCGCCTCTGCCCCGCTTTCGAACAGCATTTCCGCTACGGCCAGTCCCAGCCCCCCCAGTCCGCCGGTCACCACCTGAGTCCCACGAAGACCGGCACCGGCGGCGTACGAAGACCCGGGCAGAATGCGGCGGGGCGGTGCCGTCAAATCGACCACCACCTTGCCGACCGCCTTGCCCTCCGCCAAATGGCTCAAGGCTTCCGGCAGGGAATCGGCGGCAAAAACCGTCGTTGGTAAGGGGTGGTAGACGCCCGAGGTGAAATGCTTCTTCAGTTCGTCCGCCAGTTCGAACACCCATTCCCGCCGTTCAACGAAGATGCGGTCCAAATCCATGGCATGGAAGGCCAGATTGCGCTGGAACGCCGCGAGCGGCAACCCACGGTCGGCCGCGATGTCCGCCTTTCCCAATTCGATGAGGCGGCCATAGCGAGCGAGGACGCGAAGCGCCGCATCCTGCATGTCGCCGGACAGGGCATTGATGACCACGTCGACACCCCACTCGCCTTCCTCCGTCAGGGTCGCCGCGCGAATCTCATGCTCGAAATCCAGGCTGCGGGAATCGAAGACCCGGTCCACCCCCAACGTCTTCACGTAAGCGCGGCGTTCGGGCGTGCCGGCGGTACTGAAGATACGCGCCCCCAAGCGACGAGCCACCTGAATGGCGGCGTGTCCGACGCCGCCGGCACCGCTGTGGATCAGAACCGTCTCGCCGGGGCGCAGGCGCGCCAGACGCGACAAAGCATATTCGGCGGTCAGGAAGGTGGTCGGCATGGCCGCCACCTCGTGGGCGGTCATGCCGGCGACGGGCCAAGGAAAACAGAAATCCCTGTCCGGATCGACGATGGCATGGCGGCGCAGGCATCCTTGACGCAGCCCAACGAACAACCGATCGCCCACTGCGAAACGCCCCTCGGCTACGGCATCGGGTCCCAGGGATGTCACCCTGGCGCACCCTTCCATTCCCAGGGAAGCGCCGAAATGCGTACCCTCCAGCGTTTGAGGTGTGAGAACGCCTAAAATCTTGAGGATGTCCTTGAAATTCAGCCCCGCTGAATCGATCTCGACTTCGATCTTCCGACCTCGTGGCACGCGTCGGGGGACCATCTGGAAGCGCACGTCCTTGATCCTGCGGGAAGTCGTTCCCTTGGAAACGGCGAAGGGAGAGCCCGCAGGTGCCGGAATCGGCAAACGGGCCTCTCCGGACAAAGCGGTGATCAGCGATTTCTCGACGATCACCGGACGCAGGGCCAACCGGAACGTCTTGCTTCCGCGTACGGCGAGTTCGGCGCCGTCGCCCATCCGCCTCGCGAGAGTTTCGATTTCGCCCGCATCGATGTCGACGTCGGCGTCGATCAAAACCACGCCCAGATCGGAAAATTCCCTCCGTATGGTGCGTCCCAGCCCCCAGAAGGCCGCCTGGACGGGATCGTTGACCGGATCGTCCTCGACCACCCGCCATGCGTTCCGAGTGACGATGATCAGCCAGGACCCCTCACCACCGGCGTTTCGGGAAACCGCCGCCGCGGTAAGATCGGCCAACACGGCCGCCAAACCCTCCCCCACCTCAATTTCGCGAGGGGTGTAAAATACGATGGGAACCGAAGCGTTCTGCACCAAGCCGGCGGGATCCACGTCCGGTTCCACCCATTCCTGGCGGTACAGAGACGCCAGGCGGTCACGCTCGTCATCAAGGACTCGCGGCAACAGGTTGAAGGCGATTCCTTCCGCCTCCAAAAGAACCCGTCCTTCCGCGTCATACAGCGACAAAAAACCTTGACCGCTGCCGTCCAGCCAAGCCTCGGCCCTCACTCGGGCGGGAAGGCGGTCGACATACGGGGTCAACCGGCGGATAGCCGTGGGGACAGGTGTGCCGGAGATTCCGTCGCTCAGCAGGGCCAGCATTTGCAAACCGCCGTCCAAAAGCACGGGATGCACAACCGTGTCCGGTGATTCCATCGCGGCTACCGGCAGATCGAGATCACCCCATACCCGGTCTTCGGTCAGAACGGCCTTGGTGAGCGGCCGAAAGGCCGGCCCGTAATCCAGGCCCACCGTCGCCAGCACCGCGTATACGGCGTCGTGATCGATTTCCCGGGCGGCCGGTCCTGGAGACGATGGCTGAAAGGCAGGCGTCCTATAACGGCCCCGGACCAGGTGGGCCTCGGCGTTCATGGTCCAGGCATCGTCCGCCCGGTGGCGGTTACGGCCATGAAAACGGATGAGGGAATCGTCCGCCTGCACCCGCGTCTCCACCGTTTTCCATCGACCGTTCTCGTCGGTCAGCGTCAACATGGATGCGAAACGGATATCCCGCAAACTGCGACCCGCTATGTCGCCTTGTGCGTCGGTCAACCGCATCGCGGCGAGAAAGCAATCCACGTAGGCGGCGCCGGGCATGGTCGCCTTCCCACCAACGGCATGGTCGGCGAGTTGCCGACACCACGCGCCGCCGATCACTTGCCCCCAACTCCAACCTGGATCCCAGGCGCGCCTCCACCCCAGCAGCGGGTGATCGTCGGGCCGGCGCAATTGATCCCCGATCTCCGAGGGAAAAGAGAAGCGTTTCCGACGGTTCCAAGGATACGGGGGAAGCCGTTGGATTCCATCGGACGGAACCGGGGTCAGCCTGCACGGATCGATGGCAGCTCCCCGGGCCCAAAGACCGAGCAATCCGCCGAGCAGCGTTTCGGCCTCGGGCTTTTCCCTGATCAGCGAATGCCCCACCACCGGCATGGCTCCACCGGTGATCTGTGCAATGGCGGGACGTAGCACGGGATGAGGCCCCACCTCCAGGAAGAAACGCGCGCCATCGGCCGATACATTGCCAAAGGCCGCTGCGAAACGGACCGGCTCGCGCACGTTGCGCCACCAGTAGGAGACGTCTTGGATAGCGCCATCCACCCTGGCCCCGGTTACCGTGGAGTAGAGAGGCACCTTTGGCGGGCGCGGTCGCAGCCCGGCCAGACAATCCACGAATTCGTCATGCAGTCCGTCCATCTGGTGGCTGTGGTAGGCCACCTCGCCGAAAACCAACCGATGAAAAACGCCTTCGGCCTCCAGCACGGACTCCACCTCCGCCAAGGCTTCGGCATCGCCCGACAAGACGATGCTCTCACTGGCGTTGATGGCGCCCACGGATAAGCGGCCGGGATACAGACGCACCACGTCTTCCGCCATTTCCAGGGAAAGCCCGGTAGCCAGCATTCGCCCCCGCCCGGCCTGACGTTGCTGGAGTCGCGATCGGTGAAAGGTAATGCGGGCCGCATCCTCCAGGCTCAGCGCTTCGGCGGCCACGGCGGCGGCGATCTCGCCGACGCTATGTCCCATGATGGCCGCCGGATGGACGCCCAACGAGTCCAGCAGACGTGTGAGACCGTATTGCAGAAGGAAATTGGCCGGTTGCGCGATCTCGTTGCGACTCAAACGAGACGGATCGCCGTCACCTGTCATTTCGGTCAAGATGGAAGGGCCGCCTGCGTCCATGAAAGCCGCCTCGGCCGCGCGGAGCGCGTCGGCGAAGACGGGGACCTCGTTCATCAGTTGACACCCCATGCCGCGCCATTGTGGCCCCATGCCGGTATAGATCCATACCGTCCCGTTGCCGAATTCCCCCGTTGCGTCTTGCTGCAGCACGCCCTTGATCCAGGCACCGTCCTCCCGATTCGCGGCGAGGTCGCGCAAGCGCTCGTTTGCTTCCGTGCGATCATGAACGACCACCGCTGCCCGGCGTTCCAGGTGAGTGGAACGGCCGGCGAGAGCGAAAGCCATTCCATCCACGTCCCCCCCGGAGTCCGCGTCGAGAAGATCCGCCATCCGACCGGCCCGGGCGGCAAGCGCGATATCGTCACGGGCCGACAGGACCAGCGGCCGGACCGACGTAAGCGGGTGTTCGCTTACAGAATCAGAAACCTGCGGCGCCGGTGACAACACCACGTGCGCGTTGGTGCCGCCGTAACCGAAGCTATTAACGCAGACAAGCGATTCCGGATCGGACAGGTCGGCCAACGCGGTCGCTTCACGCGCCACGACAAAACCACCGCCGTCCATGTCCAGGGCGGCGTTCACCTGCTCCAGTCCCGCTTGAGGCGGCGCTGTGCGATTTTCCATGGCCAGGACGGATTTAATGATCGAAGCGACACCCGCGCCGGCTTCCTGGTGGCCGATGTTGGCCTTGACCGACCCCACAATGCGCACACCGCCAGCCGGTTGGCCGAGAGCCCTTCCCAGCGCGGAAATCTCGATCGGGTCGCCGACAGCGGTTCCGGTGCCGTGGGCTTCGACCAGGATCACCCGGGCGGGGTCCAATTGGAATTCCGCGAAGACATCCCTAATCAGGGTCTCCTGGGCGTCGCCGTTGGGAAAGGCGATGCCGGCGGTGCGCCCGTCCTGATTCACTCCCGTGCCCCGGACCAGGGCCCGAACGTTCTGACCATCCGCGCGGACATCCGCCAACCGCCGTAGCACGACGGCGCCGCAACCTTCGCCACGCCCATAACCGTCGGCCCGCGAATCAAACGATTTGGACCGCCCATCGGCGGCCAGGAATCCGCCCCGGCTCATTCCGGCCGAAATACTGGGATTCAGCATCACGTTGACGCCGCCGACAACGGCCATCTCGACTCGGCCCGCCCACAAATCCCGGCAGGCGTAGTTGAACGCCACCAGCGAGGACGAACAAGCCGTATCGATCGTCAAGCTGGGGCCGTGGAAGTCGAAGACATACGAAAGCCGATTCGACAACATCACCAGCGTCGCGCCGGTGGCCGAATAGGGAGTCAGGGAGGTTCGGGCATCGTGCGCCAGATTGAGGACGTAGTGATCCAGCGTGAAAGCCCCCACATAGACGCCCACCCGACGTCCGCTCCAACGCAGTGCCCCGAGGCCGCTGTCCTCCAGTGCCTCCCACGCGACTTCCATCATCAAGCGCTGCTGAGGGTCCAACACCTCGGCCTCGCGCGGGGACAAGCCGAAGAAAGCATCGTCCAGCGAGCGGTAGTCGAAATCCTTCAGGAACGCGGCACAGGAATTACCGATCCGCCCCGCAACCCCGTCAACGCCGTTCTCGAAACGGTCGGCATGCCATCGTTCCACGGGGGTGGGGCCGTACCCATCCCGGCCTTCACGCAGCATCTTCCAAAAAGCCGTTTCGTCATCGGCACCGCCGGGATAACGGCATGCCAGACCAACCAGCGCCAAAGGTTCGGCTCTGTCGCCGTCGGTCGTTTCAAAAGGCATAGTTGGCCTCCAGGATGAATAAATCGTTTTCGCGCCACCGGCCAAACTGGGTGCCATCCGGTCCCTGAAATCCGGTAACGGATCCCTTGAGGCTGAAATCGTCGTTCACCTTGTAGGATACGCGCAGGTATTCGGTCGAATCGTGGAATTCCAAGCCGTAGCCCCCCCCCAGGATCACCGTCCACGTATCATCGATCTCCAACTCCACCTGACACAGAATTGCATTGGGCAGGATCCTGGCGTCGCTGGAACTGACCGGATAGGCATCCTCCCGATTTCCATCGGTGCGGGCGTCGGCCGAAAACTCGCCGATCATCCGGATCTGGTTCAAATCCAGCCGGGAGGCCAGGGCGGTGTCGGTGTATTTGACACCCAGGACGCCCTTCACGAAATCCTGGTCCTTATCGCCCTGTGCCCACTGGTAATACCCTTCGGCATAGTACTTGACCGACCCGTCCACGACCGACAGACCGCCCATGGCGGACCAAGTCGTCGGTACGATCTTGTACAGGTGCGGCACGGTGATTCCGAAGGGCTGCAATACCTCCGCCCGATTGTTGACGACCGGATAGGCCCCCTGGCCGTGATACAGTCCGAACAGGAAATCATAGCCCTCGCGCACGCCCTCCCACAGGCCGAGAAAACTCCAGTTGGCCGGTCCGGGTGAACGCAGTTCCGTCGTCAGATCGCCCGTGGAGGAGAAGAAGGATCCGTCCGAGGAGCCGCCCCGCCAACGGCTGTCTTCGGAGACGCCGGCGTAAGCGGTGTGATAAGGGAACAGGGCAACCGAAAAGGTGTCATCATCCGCGTAAAGCTTGCCGCGCACCTGCCACAACCCGTGACGCACGGGGTGCATGGGGTTGCTGACGTCGGCGGCATTGAACCGGTCGAGCGGGGAGAACAATTCGGCGAAACCGATTTTCACGTCGGCCTTGCCCACGATCACGTCCACGTCATCCGTTTCCCAGACCAGATTTAGTTTCGTGAAATCCGCGTAGCGGGCCGAATCGTTGTCGCGATGGGGAACGGTTCCGACGCCTTGCTGATTGCTGGGCAAGTCGAACCGCAAATAGGCGGAGGCATTCACGGTCAACGATTCGCCGACGGGCAGCATGAAGTCTCCCGTCAGAACGGCCATGGAGCGGAAGGTTCGATCGTCCACTTGGCGATTTGTGCCGGAACCGGGTTCCTGCAAAAAGGCGTCGGTCGATATCCTGAGGTTGAAATCGGTCGTAAGTCCCTCCAGCAATTCCTCCCCTCGGGCTGGAACCGCAACGGTCACGCAACAGGCGATGCCGAAGCGGAAACCAAACTGCAAAAAGTTGTTGAGGATACCGTCCGTCACAATCCCATCCCCCGCGAAATAAATCCCGCCCGGTATTCATACCCCCGCCACACGGCCTTCCGGTTGAATGCCGCGGTGAGCAGAATCAAGAGGAGTACACATTCCCGCAGTACGCTCGCCAGCGGCGTCACCGGGCCGACCACTTGACCGCGGATACGGGACACCAGGAGATCCGCCCCGATCCAAAGAGAAAGGTGAAGAACCAGGAATGCCATCGGCGACATCAGGTGCGCCACGCCGAAAGCCGCCATTCCCAACGCGCCGGCGGGAATCATCGACAGCGCCAATTCGCCCAGACAGACGCCGGGCACGACGGTCCAGCGGATTTGCGCCCAGCGCTTCTGGCGGTCCAACACGTCACGCCAACGTCGCCGCCCCAAAGGAACCGACACGGTGGCGTCGGATAATTGGATGGGAATACCCCTTTCCCGTGCCAGCATCATCAAAGCGATGTCGTCGCTGGGATATAGGCTCATCTCCTCCAATCCGCCCACGCGTGCGAGATGTTCCGTCGACAAGGCCATGGCCTTGCCGTGAACAGCGGAAAACCCCAGTAAATCGCCGGTCAGGGTCAGGCGCAGATGGTGTTGGTTGAGAAATGCGCACTCGGTCCACGCGGCCACCGAACGGGGTTCGATACCCTCGGGCATGGCCGAAACGACTCCGCCGACGGCCAGAGCCCGCGCCTGCAAGCGCCGGGCGCACGAAGGCGCCAAAAGCGTATTCGAATCCGTGAACAACAAAAACCGGCCACGAACGTGAGCGATCGCCCCGGCCATGTTGTTGATCTTGGGGTTCCGGCCAAGAGGTCGTCCGCCCACGTTCAGACGGGCGCGAGCCGGCGTGCGCGCCATGGCGGCGCGGACCAGGGGAATGGCGGGGTCGCCCGCATCGGCGACGGTGAACACCACCTCCAAATCCGGGTGATCTTGCGCCAAGGCCGAGAGGGTGACTTCCTTCATCTTATGATCAAGCCCGGCGATGGGCCGAATCAAACAAAGGGGGGGCAACCGGTGCGGAATTTTCGTCCGACGAAAGCGGGGGTGAAACAGGGCTCCGCACGTCGACGCGAGCAACAATACCACCGAAGCGCCCCATACGGCCGAACCGACCCAAAACAGCGTACCCAAACACACGGAACGTCGCAGCCTCCCCACTTGTCTCGTCCCTGCGGGGTGCCCATGCCTCCAAGCTCCGCGCGGTAATTGTATAACGTAGCGGATTGCCAAAAGCCACCTCGTCCGCCAGTATGGCGCGTCATCGACAGGAGCCGGTCGAATTCTTCCGATAATGCCGACCAGACGGCATTATCAGGAAAATGGGGGAGAGTGGGTAATATGACATCGGATGTCCGCCGATGAACGAGATTGTCAATGCTGTTACCGCGGCCGCCGACAACCAGCAACACTCGCGGGAAACCGTCGGAAAACGGCTGATCGAGCATATTGTCGCCCAGGTCAGCAACGTACCGACCGATTTGAGCATGGACACGCGTTTTGACGCGATCGAGATCGATTCCGTCGATCTGGTCAACGTGGTCTTCGCCGTCGAGGAAGAATTCGGAATCGATATTCCGCTTGGAGACGAGCGGGTTTTCGTCACCTTGGCGGACTTCGCAGACCGGGTTGTTGCCCTACTGGCAGAACAGGGCAAGGCCTAATGCCCGAAACGCGGGTCCCGCGTGGTGATGACGTGGTTGTCACCGGGCGCGGCATCGTATCGCCGCTTGGTCAGGACGTGGAGAGTTTCGGTCGCGCTATCCTGGCGGGCGAATGCGCCATCGGTGACTTCTCCGACCTCGAAAACCGGTTGGCCTTCAGAAACGGCGCACCCGTCAGGGATTTCCAAGCGGACGACCGTTTGCCTCCCCGCGACGTCGCCACCATGGACCTGTTCAGCCGCTTCGCCGCGACCGCCGCCTGTCAGGCTCTGGCAGAAGCTCTGCCGGATGGCGTGAATGGCGTCTATGAGCCCACCCGAATCGCCGTCGTCATAGGGACGGCCAACGGCGGTGCAAACGCCATTGATGAGCAATACCGCCGCCTCTACCTGGAAGGCCAGCGCAAGGTTTACCCCTTGACCCTTCCCATGACCATGGGGAACGCGCCTGCCAGTCACATCGCACGCTTGGCGAAGGCGAGGGGGCCCGTCTTCGGAATAACCAGCGCATGTGCCTCCGCGAACCATGCCATTGCCTTGGGACTGTCCCTGATGAGGAACGGGGCGGCCGACATGGTGATCTGTGGCGGCACCGACGCCAATTTCGCCTACGGCACCTTGAAGGCCTGGGAGGGGTTGCGGGTGGTATCACCTGAAACCTGCCGCCCCTTCTCGCGCGACCGCAAGGGAATGATTCTCGGTGAAGGCGCGGGGGTGATCACGCTGGAACGCCGTTCCGCCGCCTTGGCCAGACGCGCGCGGCCGCTGGCCGTCATCCTGGGCGCAGGCATGCGTAGCGACGCCGCCGACCTAGTTTATCCCGATCTCGATGGCATGGCCGACGCTATGGCCGAAGCCGTGACCGACGCCGGGCTCGCGGTCGACGAAATCGACTACATCAACGCGCACGGTACCGGAACCCTCGCCAATGACAAGCTCGAGGCGGCCGCCATCGAAAAGGTCTTCGGCGCGCGCGTGCTTCCCGTCTCCTCGACCAAGTCCCAGATCGGCCACGCCTTGGGAGCGTCAGGGGCAATGGAATTGCTGGCTCTGATCGCCGGTATGCACGCGGGCCTCGCTCCGCCGACCATGAACTTCGCCGAGGCGGACCCGGAATGCCCGTTGGACGTGGTGCCGAACGCGGCCCGTCCTTTGGAAATTCGCCGCGCGCTCAGCAACTCGTTCGCTTTTGGCGGCCTAAACGTCTCGCTGGCCGTAGGAACCCCGTGAACCGCGCCAAGACCATACTGATCACAGGGGCGAGCAGCGGCATCGGGGCTGCGCTCGCGCTTGAATACGCGGCTCCTGGCATCGTTCTTCATCTGGGTGGCCGCGATCGTCGGCGTTTGGATGCGACGGCATCCCGATGTCGATCGGGCGGTGCGCGGGTCCTTCCCCGGACTGTCGACGTCACCGATTGCTTGGCCATGCGGACTTGGCTGGAAGAAGCAGACGATACCGGCCCTCTCGACATGGTAATCGCCAACGCCGGAATCGGCGGCGCCTACTCCCTCGCCGGAAACGCCGGTGAAGACGAGGAAATCGTACGGCGTATTTTCGAAACCAACGCCATGGGCGTCATCAACACCGTCGCCCCCATTCAGCCGCGCATGGCCGCACGCAAACGCGGGCATTTGGTATTCGTATCGTCCATTGCGGGTTGGCGCGGCCTTCCGGATGCGCCTGCCTACAGCGCCTCGAAGGCGGCGATCAAGGTCTATGGCGAGGGACTTCGACCGCTGCTTTCTCCGCACGGCGTCAAAGTCAGCGTGGTGTTGCCCGGTTACGTCGCCAGCCCCATGAGCGACAGCCTGCCCTTTGCCCGTCCCTTCCTGGTTTCCGCCGAACGGGCGGCCCGACGGATCCGGCGCGGACTGGACAGGGGACGGGGGCGCATCGCCTTCCCCTGGCCGCTGGTTTTGGGCATGTGGCTGTTGGCCGCTCTTCCGGTGGGAATGGTGGACCCCCTGCTGGCACGCCTGCGCATGACCGGCGGAGAGGACGGCATCTCATGACCGACTTGCGCATCATTCCGGCGGATCGCGGCCGAGCCCGACGACAGTGGTTACGCATGCCGTGGACCGTGATGGAGCGCGACCCGCACTTCATTCCGCCTTTAAGGTTTATGGAAAGACAAAACATCTCGCCCCGGCACAATCCGTTCTTCCAATTCGGGGAGGTCGCGCTGTTCCTGGCCGTGAGAGGGAAGCGGCCGATCGGCAGAATCAGCGCCCAGATCAACCGGCGGAGCAACGAATATCGCCGGGAACGTGCCTGTCATTTCGGTTTCTTCGACTGTTTGAACGATCCCGAAGCCGCGACAGCGCTGGTGCGCAAAGCCCTTGACTGGGGAGCCGCGCGGGGAATGGACCAATTGATCGGGCCCTTCAACCTGTCCATCAACCAGACATGTGGCGTCCTGGTCGAAGGGTTTGATTCGCCCTCCTGCGCGATGATGCCTCAGGGTCCATCCTATTACGATTCGTTGCTTTGCTCCGCCGGACTGGCGAAGGCGATCGACATGCTGGCCTATCGCATCTCCCTCGACTCGCCCGCCGCGTTCGATGCCAAACTGGCTCGTTTCAACCGGGTTCCCGATATTCAGGTCCGCCCATTCGATTCGAAGCGGTCGAAGCGCGACATCGCGTTGATGGCCGATATCTATAATGACGCCTGGGCTGAAAACTGGGGCTTCGTTCCCTTTTCCACCGACGAAATCAGAGCGATCTCGCGCGATCTCACCTATCTCGCGTCCTCCGAGGCCGGAGCCTTCATTTCATTGAAAGGCGAGGACCAGGCCATGCTGCTCGCCCTGCCCGACTGGAACGCCTTGACCCGGGATTTTGACGGGCGCTTTCTGCCTTTCAACTGGGTTCGTTACTTATGGCGGTTGAAGGTCAAACCGTTGCCCAGCGCCCGCATCATCCTCGGGGGGGTGCGCCGGCGCCACCAAGCCAGCCTTACCGGGATCGCGATGCTTGCCGCCCTGCTCGGGCACATTCGCGAGATCGGTGTGGAACGCGGGGTAAAGTGGGTGGAACTCTCGTGGATCCTCGAAACCAATCGGCCAATGATTTCTTTGGCGAAGAGCGTGGCGGGGCCACCGGTGAAGCGTTATCGGATGTATCACATGCCCATAAAGGGAACGGAATAGGAGGATTCATGACCATGGCCACTCCTCTCCTGAAACGGTGCTTGGTCGCCTTGGTACTATCGGTATGCCTGAACTCGGCTTTTTCACCTCCCGCGCCGGCCGAGGAACTGACCGGCCGACAGATCATGGAAATGAAAAAGCATCGGCATCACAAGCCGTCGGAACTCGCTCAGATCAGGATGGTCCTGATCGATTCCGACGGAAGTGAAACAGAACGGACCATGACCAGCTACCAGCGGGAATTCGAAGGTGGTTTGTCGCGTTATCTGCAGGTTTTCACCGACCCAGCCGGAGTCCGCGGCGTCGCATCCTTGAGTTGGGAAACCGAGAGCGGTCAGGACGATCAGTGGACCTTTCTTCCGGCCCTTGGCAAATTGAAGCGCGTCGTTGGCGGGGCCAAGCGCAGCTATTTCATGGGAACGGACTTCGCCAACGAGGATATGACCTCGGAAAATTTGAACGGCCACCGGTACGAGAGGCAGGCCGACGCGGTCTTGGACGGAGAGGACGTCTACGTCATCGACGCCTTTCCCGAAAGCGATGACGAAAAATCGAGCACCGGTTACGAACATCGGCGGCTCTATATCCGCAAGGACATCCTGGTCACGCCGAAGATTGAGTTTTTCGAGCGGCGCACGGGAAAACTAATGAAAATCTTATCGGCGTCCGAGTTCGCCAATGTCGGGGGCGATGCATGGCGGCCGAAGGTATCCCTGATGGATAATCTCAAGGAAAAACACAAGACCCGGAATGACGTCCTGAAATACGACTTCGCTGCGAATGCCGTCGATCCGGGAATGTTCAAGCACCGCCATATCGAACAAAAGAAGCATATGCGCTGATCCTTGAAGGCCAGAGGCGAAGGTCGAGATGACCAAATTCGAATTGATCATAAGCTTGGGTGCTCGCCGACGCCTGTTAACGTTGGCCCTTCTCGTGGTGATATCGCTTCTAGCGCTCCCCGGTCTGTTGTTTCTGCGGGTCGACACCAGCCAAAATTCTTTGATCAATCCCAATGATCCCGCCAAGCAAGTCTACGATCGGGTCGTCGAGCGATTCGGTTCCGATTACATGACACTGGTCTTCTTGTCCGACCCCGCCCTTTTTACCGTCGAGAAGTTGCCCCTGGCCGAGAACCTTCACTACCGCTTGGCCGGTCTGGATTTCGTCCAGAAGGTCGAAAGCCTGTTCACGACCGCCAATATCCGCTCGGTGGACGGGGCGCTGGATACCACACCTCTGATGGATATGGTCCCGGCCACCCAGGAGGAGGTGGAACAGGTCCGCCTTCGCGCCAGGGACAATCCGTTCGTGGTGGACAACATGATGGGCAAAAACGGCGATGCGATGGTGATCGTCGTCAAGATCCAGCCCGACTGGTCGGACAGTACGCTTGCAGAACAAGCCTACGATCAGGTCGAGAACTTGATTGCGCCGCTACGATCGCAGATTCACGAGGTGTTTCAGATCGGCCCGCCCCGGATCATCGTGGGCACCAAGCGCGGCGTCGATCACGACATGCGCTTCCTGACCCCGATCGCCGCCTTGTTGTTGATTCTGGGCATCATCCTCTTTCTTCGGAGCGCGAGCACCGCCTTCCTACCGCTGATAACGTCGGGTCTGAGCATCCTCTGGACCATGGGCCTGCTCGGCCATTTGGGTGTTCCGTTGAACATGCTGAGCAGCGGACTGCCGTTGCTGCTAATCGCCGTGGGCTCCACCGAGGACACCCATATGATCGGCGCCTATTTTCGCAGCCTGGGGAAAGACGACGGGGAAAATCGCGCGGAGCGCAGGTCTCGGGCGGTAGCGGGGATGGTCCGCAAGGTCGGCGTGGCCACCATCGTCACTGCCGCGACCACGGCCGTCGGATTTGCCTCCAGCATCATCAGTCCCCTGCGCATCCTGAACGATTTCGGCATTGCCACCGCCTCTGGCATGGTCTTCAACTTGGTGGCGACAGTGCTTGTGGTTCCACTGGTGTTGCGCACGATGGGGCCGTTGTCGACCCGCTTGGTGAATGACGATTCAAGTCCTCGCGGCATCTTCGTGTTCGTTCAGTCCGTTTCCTTCCGATTGTTGGAGCACCACTGGCGTAAAATCCTGGGCGTCGTGCTGGTAATATCCGTCGCCGGCATCGGGTTGGGTTCCACCCTCACCCCGAACAATGACCCCATGAGTTATCTCAAGCACGATAATCCCATCGTCGCCGATACCGAGACCATGCACCGCGAGGTCTCGGGCATTCAGGCGTTTTTCATCACTTTCGACGGCAGGTCGCCCGGCTTCTTCCTGGAGCCAAAGAATTTGAAGGTTATCGAGGAGGTTGGTCGCTATATCCGTCAATCGCCTGATTTCGACCAAGTCTTGTCGCTTGCCGATCTCGTCTCCTACGTGAACCGCGAATGGACGACGGGTGCCGACGATGCCTATCGGGTTCCCGACGATCGCATGCTGATCGAGCAATACCTTCTGTTCTTCCAGCGCGGCGACATCGAGAACTACGCGACCGCCAAATATGATTCCGCAGCGATGACGATCCGCCACAATCTCTTCGATTCGGTCGAAATCGATCGTGCGGTCGACCGGTTGAGGAAGCGGATCGACGCCATTTCCGGCGGCCGCGTTCCCTACGAGATTGTCAGCCAGAACATTTTGATCAATCGGGCCTCGGACACTCTCGTACAAAGCCAGATCATATCCTTCTGCTTCGTGATCCTGGTGATCTTCGTCATCATTTCCCTGATGTATTCCTCGGTTCGTTTAGGCTTGGCGTCGCTGGTTCCCAATATTCTGCCCGCCCTTGCCGTCTTCGGTTTGATGGCCGCCCTGGACATGCCGCTGAACCCGGGCACGATCTTGGTGGCCGTGGTCGCTTTGGGCATTGCGGTGGACGATACCATCCACCTGACGACCAGCTATTCCCGCCTGTCGCGCACCATCCGCGATCCGGCCGAAGCGGCCCGGCAGGCCATATCCTCCCAGGTCGTGGCGGTGGTCACCACCTCGGTCTCTTTGTGTGCCAGTTTCCTGGTGTTCCTACTGTCCGATTTCGCCGTCTTGTCCCAGTTCGGACTTTTATGCGCCATCGCCCTGGCGGTGGCGGTCTTGGCCGATTTATGGGTGACTCCGATTTTCCTGCGCTTCGTGCGCCTGGTGAGCATTTGGGACATCCTCGCCTTGGACGTGGGTATCGAGGCCGTGAAGGCGAGCCCGTTGCTCAAGGGCATGAGCACGTTCCAGATCAAGAAAACGCTTTTGCTTTGCGAGTTGGCATCCTTTGGCGTCGGGGTGCGCGTGATTGCCCAGGGCCAAAGCGACGAGAACATGTACATGATGCTGGATGGAACCGCAGGCGTTTGGCGGAAAGACGATAAGGGCATCGAACATTTCGTCAGCGCCCTGTTTCCCGGCGATGTCTTCGGCGAGGTGGGATTCGTTGGGCCGATCAAGCGCACTGCCGATATCCGTGCCATATCGGACATCCGGGTGCTGAGGCTGAACGCCCAGGATGTCGAACACTCCCTGCGTTTGTATCCGCATATCGCCACCAAGCTTTACCGCAACATTGGCTCGATTCTCGGACAAAGGCTGTCTCACACGATGACCACCCTGGACGGCGGCCATTGAACGTCTTTTCAATCTGCATTTCCGGGCCGTTTCGACCGTCATTTTAATGAAGGACAAGTCCGGTCATTTCTACGCCAATCGGTCGCCGTTCCGGGCCCCGGACAGGGCACGGCCTTTTGTCAATCTCGCGCGACCGAAGCGAAACGTCACGGGGAGAAAAACATCCCCAACAAGTTCGTCGCGGTCGCGCCGGCATCGGCAGAGAGAACGTGCAATGCCGCAATTGGGCCGCGTGTCAAAAAAACCATCGCGCGGGAAACGCGACCGGACCATCAATAGCCCCGACGGGTCTCCGACCTCTTTTGGTGCCTCTCATTTTGTGCGAGACTCCCGAAGATCAAACGGAGATCCCGGATGAAATCATTGTCCCGAATCGTCGCCATCCGCCACGTCCCGTTCGAGGACCTGGGGATGATCGCACCACTCCTTCAAACCCACGGCGCGGCGATCGAGTATGTCGAGGCGCCCACGGCCGACCTGTCGGTCCTATCCCCTGAAGCCCCGGATCTCGTCGTCGTTCTCGGCGGTCCCATCGGCGCCTATGAAGAATCCGCCTATCCGTTCCTGCACAACGAACTGGCGCTGATCGAAAGACGCCTCGCGCGGGGACTGCCGCTGCTGGGCATCTGCCTGGGCGCGCAGATGATCGCTCGGGCGATGGGGGCGCGGGTCTATCAGGGCGCATCTAAGGAAATCGGCTGGGAACCGTTGGCCCTGAGCGAAGCCGGCAAAGAATCGTGCCTGTCCGCGTTGGAAACCCAGCCGGTGCTGCATTGGCACGGCGACACCTTCGACCTGCCGAAGGGTGCGCGACGGCTGGCGTCGACCGAAACGACGGCAAACCAAGCCTTCGACGCCGGACCGGCCGTTCTGGGCCTTCAATTCCATATCGAAGTCACGGCAAAAGGGCTGGAACCCTGGTACGTGGGGCACGCCTGCGAAATCGCGGCCACGCCGGGCGTCGATGTCGGGAAATTGCGCGCCGATGCCGAGGCCTTCGCCGCCGGCACCAATCACCGGGCCAAGAGCGTCCTGGCATCGTGGCTCGACGCCCTGCCCGAATAGGGTTCAGCCGTTCGCCTGTCGCCGCCGTTCCGGCGTCGGGCAGGAATCGCGTTCGTTGATCTTCGCCCGGGCGCCGCAGGTCGGGGCACTGGTGCAATCGGAACACGGCGAACGGCGCTTGCCGAAGTACTTGCGATAGAGGGTGACGGCCGCCACGGCGACGACGGCGGCCACCACGATCCATTCCAGGGCCGGCGTACCCGTCTGCGGCCCCAGGGGAACCGGTTCGGGCGCCGTATGCGCCGTGCCCGCCGTCGTCCCGGCTTCCGCATCGTTGGTTGTCGTGGTCATGATCCGTCACTCCCCCGCCAGGACCGCGCGTCGCGCATGGGGGCGGCGCACGAATGCGACCAGCAGCAACATCAACAGGCACGCCGCGTAGAAAGCACTCATCGCGGCGACGCCGTCGACCCCGGCCAGAGAGCCCAGGGTGTGGACCAAGACCGCGACACCGAGCCCGATGAACACCGGATAGACCATGGCGAACGCCGTCCATCGGGCCGAACGCGTCTCCATGCGGATCGAGATCATGGTCGCCAAACAAGGCGGAAATAGGATGAACAACAAAATGATCGACACCGCCGACAAACCGGTCAACCCGCTTTCGGCCGCGGCTTCGGCCATGCGTTCTTCCAGCGGACGATCGACGTCGGCCCCTTGGCGGTACAACACGCCGAGAGTCGCGACGCTGTTTTCCCGCGCCGCGATCGCGGTGATCAACGCCACGTTGATCCGCCAGTCGAGCCCGGCGGCGCCGGTGACGGATTCCATGGCCTTGCCCACCCGCCCCAACGCGCTGCCGACCATGGATTCGTAGCTCATGTCGTCGCGGATGCGGATCCGTTCCGTGGCCAGAACGTCGAGCGCACGGGGCACGGCGGCACGGCCGGATTCGTCGGACACCGCAAACCGAAACAGGTCCGGCGACCGGTCCGCGTACAAGCGGTCGAGCGCCGCCAACGCTTCGGGATCGGCACCCGATTCCGCGATATCCCGCCGATCCCGGCGGTATTCATCGTACAGGTTGACCAACCGCACCAGCGTGGCGCCGCCCAGTTCCGCCCGATGCGGAATGTCGGCCACCGCGTTTTGGAAATCCGCGATCGCGGCCTCGGCCCGCGCCTCGTAGTGGGCGAGACGGTCCTCCGGCATGCCGGGATAGCGCAAAAGCACGAAGGCGATGATGGTGATCGCCAGGACGATGGTCGCCACCTTGCGCACGTAGGACCATGTCCGCTCGAACGCGCGGGTCGCGACGTTGCGCACCGTCGGCAGGTGGTAGTGCGGCATTTCCATGACGAAGGGCGCCGTTTCCATTTCCTGCAACAGGGTCAACGTCAGGACCTTGGCGACCAGCAGCGCCAGGATTATAGCGATGGTCGACACGTACAGGAGCATCAGCGCCTTGTGTTCGGCGAAGAAGATGTTCAGCAGCAGGGTGTACAACGGAATCTTGGCCAGGCAGTTCATGAACGGGACGGTCAGGATCGTCGCCATGCGGGCACGGGGATCGGGAATCGCCTTGGTGGCGATGACGCCCGGCACCGCGCAACCGCCCGCGAATACGCCGCTCAGAACGAACGGCAACGTCGATTGCCCGTGCAGGCCGAATTTGTGCAGCACCCGGTCGAGCATGAAGGCGATGCGGGCCATGTAGCCGCTGTCTTCCAGGATCGCAACCAGGGCGAACAGGATCACGAAGATCGGAACGTAGCCCAAGAGCGTGCTGACGCTGTCCGCAATCCAGAGAACCAGCGAGCGCAACGGCGAATCGTGCAGGAATCCCGGTTCCGGCAACCACCCCGCGATCACGCCGCGCCCGTCCGCCAGAACCGGCCACAGCAGATCGGCCAGCCGGAATCCCTGCTCGATGGCCAGTTCGTAGATCAACCACACCGTCAGCACCAGGAACACCGGCGCCAAAGCGCGGTGCAGGACGACGCGGTCGATGCGGTCGGTGATCGTCACCTTCTTGCGCCTGCTGTCGTCGACGACGGCGGCAACGATCTCGCTTGCCGCCCGTTCGCGGCAGGCGCTGATGTAGTCGGGCGGGGTCAGGCCGTGCTCGGCCTCGAATCCGGCCGCTGCGCGTCGCAGACGGGCGATGAAGGCCGTCGCCTGCGGATCTGTGCGGCGCAGGTACTTCTCGGCCTCCGGATCACCCTGCAGCAGCATGACCGCCAGCCATCGCGGCGGAATCCGGCGCGCGGCCTCGGGCAGGGTGGAAAATCGAGCTTCGGTCATCGCCACCAGGGGTTCCAGGGCGTCGTAATCGACCCGGAACGACGACCGGCCCAGCCGCCGCTCGCCGATTCGCTGCACCTGCTCCTTCAAATCGTCGGCGCCGATGCCGGTACGCCCCACGGTCCGGACCGCCGGAACGCCCAGCAATCGGCCCAAGGCATCGGTGTCCAGGCGCAGTCCCAGCGTCTCCGCGACATCGAGCATGTTGACGGCCAGGATCACCGGCAAGTTCATTTCGATCAACTGAAAGACCAGCCCCAGTCCGCGCTTCAGGCTGGTCGCGTCGAGAACGTCGACGACCGCGTCGGGATGTTCGGTCACCAGGAAGTCGCGCGCGACCCGTTCTTCGAGCGAGAACGAGGTCAGGCTGTAGGTTCCCGGAAGGTCGACCACGGTGTGGACGCGCGCTTCGTGGGTATAGGTGCCGGTTTTCTTGTCGACCGTGACCCCCGGGTAATTCGCGACGTGTTGATGGGCCCCGGTTAGACGATTGAAGATCGTCGACTTTCCGGCGTTCTGCTGGCCGGATAGCGCGATGAGCAATCCGCGTTCGGCCATTACCGATGCCTCGGATGGGATGCCCCATGCCGACAGAGGAACGAGTTCTCATTCGCGGAAAGGTTCACGGGCCCTACCTGCAGGATAACGATAATCGTTTGCATCATCCAATCCGGATAGTTAATCCGTTACCCCGAAGGCGTCAAGAAAATCCGCACGAAACATACGGGATTGGCCATTCAGGGCGAAGGGATTTTCCGTGCGCCCCGTGTCCACCGGATCGTCATCGGACCGATCAGGGCGACCAATCCGCCGGTGGCGAACGCCAGCGCCCACGACCCCGTGTTCAGTCCGCCGCCGGACAGATCCAACATCCATCCGGCAAGCGGTGGTCCCGCCGCCGCGCATGCGAATCCGACGACCGCATGAACAGCCAGGGTACCCCCCCGCCGCCCTGATTCAGCCCACCTGATGGTGCCGGCCGTGATGGCGGCTGAATCGCCGATGGCCAGGACGTTATAGAACGTTACGCAGAGAACCACCCAAACGTAGGGCAAGGGAGCTGTAAAACCGACGACGCAGGAAAATATCGCACCGGCTGCCATGATCAGAGACACCGTCCGGTCGCGGCCGAAGCGCACCGCCAATTCGTTCCCCGAGACGCTGGCGACCATCGATACCAGGGCCACCAGCGTCGCCACCAAGGTCGGTTCCAGGGCCCAGGCGCCCGCCGCCTGAAGCCCCAGACTGAAGACCAGGAAAGGCACCAGCCAGGTCCGGAACACGAACAGTTCCCAGTTGTGAACGCCGTAAGCCAGGATGAACCCCAGTGCCGCCCGGTTTCGCAGAACCGGGCGAACATCCAGGATGGGGGCCGCCCGTTCCGGCGCCTCGACCGGCATCGGCCGCGTCAGGACCTGGACCAGAACCAAGGCACCGAGCGCGGCAACGGCGGCGGCGGCAAAGGCGATCCGCCAATCCGCCACCTCGGCGATCCATCCGGCCAGAAAGAACGACGACGCGGTGCCGAGAGAGAAACTGGAGGTATAAAACGCCACCGCCCGCGACTGGTTCGGACCGTCGTACCGATCGATCAGCGTTTTCAGGCCCGGCATGTAGGTCCCCGCCAATCCGATGCCCGACAGAGCGCGAAACAGCATCGCACTCCAGAAACCCGACGCGACGAAGGCGAAACCCAAGGCCGCGACCGCCGCCAGAGCCGCCCCTCCGGCATACACCCGCCGGGAATCCATGCGGTCGGTCAGGCTGGTCAGCAGCGGAACGGCGATCGTATAACCGGCAAAGTAGATCCCGCCGATCCAGCCGGCTTCGGCATTGGTCAAACGCCAGTCCGCGATGAAAAAGGGGATGAGGGCCGGGAACGTGAACGCGCCGATCATGCTCAGGATTTCGGCCGCACACAGGGCAAAGACGAGTCGGAAGGAAGGCGATGGCGGGCGCATGGACACCGGGTCCGGGAAATGTGCCGGATGGACGATCCCATCCCGCGGGAGCTTCAGAATAGCGGGTTGACGCCGTACCGCAAGGCTCGCCGCGCGGTCATAGCACCCGCGTCATCCCTGCCGTATCCGGCGACGCCGCGCACGAATCCCGCAGGATGAACTCGGTCGGCAGGACGATGCGGCGCGGCGCCGTGCTTTTGCCTGCGATCCGGTCCAGGAGCAACTGCACGGCCATGGCCCCCAATTGGTCCATCGGCTGCTGTACCGTGGTCACCTGCGGCGAAACCGCTTCGGCCCAACCGAAGCCGTCGAAGCAACAGAACGAAACCTCTTCCGGGCATTGTCGGCCCATTTCGACGATGGCATGCAGGGTCCCCAAACCGACCATGTCGTTGCTGGCGAAAATCGCGGTCGGCGGCTCGGCCGACGACAGCATCGCGCACGCGGCATCGAAGGCGACTTCGCTGTTGCGGCAATCGGCGCGGATCAGGCGGGGATCCTCGGCGATGCCGTGAGCGGCCATAGCCGCCAGATATCCCTTTAAACGATCCTGAGTCGGCGAGGTATGGCGGAGTCCCAGGATGGCGGCGATCCGCCGATGTCCCAGACCGGCCAGATGCGCCACCGCGCGACGCGCCCCGACAAAGTTGTCGACCGCCACGATATCGGTGTCCAGCCCCGGCACCAGACGGTCGGCGACCACTGTCGGCGCATGCAGTTCCTTGCGGATTTCGTCTACGTCCCCGGCGCGTTCGCCGGCCGGCACCAGGATGATCCCGGCGGTCTTGTGCGCGCGCAGAAGCCGCAGATACCGGACCTGTTTTTCCAGACTTTCATCGGTGTTGCACAGAAAGACCGCGTAACCCGCCTCGGAAGCCGCCGCTTCGACGGCGCGGGCGACGGCGGCGAACAGCGGGTTCGTTACGTCGGGGACCACGAGACCCAACGTCCGGGACGTTCCGGTCCGCAGGCTGCGGGCGACGCTGTCGGGGGCGTAGCCGACCTCGTCGATCGCTGCGAGCACCCGCTCGCGCAATTCGTCGCTGACGTTGGCCGTGCCGTTGATAACCGCCGAAACGGTCGCGATGGAAACCGCCGCCTTCCGGGCGACGTCCCGCATGGTCGCCATTGGGCCTCCGCACGCAAACGGATGTCGGTTCGGAACGGCCCGCTGACCGTGTCGCCCGTCGGTCACCGCCGGCGGCCGGCGAACCGTCCGAACCTCGCTCCTGCCGGCTGTCCGGGCATTCCGGGGCCAACGACAATTGCCCGGAAACGCTCATTTCGAGCCAGCGAAACGTTTAGATCACTTTGATGCTTAATGGAGTCGAGCCAAACGGTCAAGACGAAAGGCCACGGCGATGTAGGCGGGCCACTGCGGGGACGACAAGGACCGCCGTTATCGGTTATGGTCCGATCCGTTCCCGGCACGAGGAGATGACGGCACCATGTGGCAACGGCTTCGACCCTATCTGGCCCTGACACTCGTCTGCCTGGCCGTTTTCGTCCCCGGAATGACCGTGCTGCCGCCGCTGGACCGCGACGAAGCGCGTTTCGCCCAGGCCAGCAAGCAGATGCTGGAAACCGGCGATTTCGTGAGAATCCAATTCCAGCAGACGCCGCGTAACAAGAAACCCGCAGGCGCCTATTGGCTGCAGGCGGCCTCCGCCTCGATGCTCGGTGGCGCCGAGGACGCGCCGATCTGGGCCTACCGCCTGCCGTCGGCGCTGGCTGCATGGCTGTCGGTTCTGGCGGTTTTCGGCTTTGCCGCACCCGTGGTCGGCCGACGCGCGGCATTCCTGGCCGCCCTGTTCCTGGCGGTGAGCCTTCTCGTGATCGCCGAGGCCCACCAGGCGAAGACCGATGCCCTGCTCCTGCTGAGCGTCACCGTGGCCATGGGCGCATTGGCCCGCTGCCACCATGCGGCAGGTCAGCGGGACGCCGACCCGCCCGGCTGGGGAATCGCCCTGGCGTTTTGGGGTGCCATCGGCGCCGGCATACTGATCAAAGGGCCGATCACGCCGATGGTCGCCGGACTGACCGTCGTGGCGCTGGGAATCTGGGATCGCCGGTGGCGTTGGCTGAAGGCGTTGCGCCCCGTGGCCGGGCTTCCCCTGGCGGCCGTCATCGCCGCGCCCTGGTTCTGGGCCGTCAGCGCGGCCACCGGCGGCGCCTTCGTCGGCGAGGCGGTGCAGTCGGACCTGCTGCCCAAGCTGTTGGGCTCCCAGGAATCCCACGGCGCGCCGCCGGGCTACTACCTGCTGCTGATGACCGTCACGTTCTGGCCCGGGTCACTGTTCGCGTGGGGGGGATTGGTCCACGCATGGCAGAACCGCAATGCCGCCGCGACCCGATTCCTGATCGCCTGGCTGGTTCCGGGTTGGATTCTGTTCGAACTGATCCCAACCAAACTGCCACATTACGTCCTGCCGATGTATCCGGCGCTCGCCCTGATCGCCGCCATGGCGTTTCTTGCCGCCATTCAGCGCGACTGGCGCGGATTCCTCGGCCGCGACGCCAAGATCTCGTTCGTCGTCTGGGCCATACCCGGCATTGCGCTGGCGGGTGCCGCGGCCGTCCTTCCGATGGTTTACGGGACCGGTTTCGACCCGGCCGGACTGATCGTTGGGCTGATCGTGCTTGCCGCCACGCTCGGCGCGCTGATCCACGCATGGCGGGGCGGAACCGGGACCGCCCTGCGGATCGCGCTCGTCGGCGGCGCGGTAACGGGCGCGCTTGTCCTGCAAATCGTCGCGCCCCGGCTCGATGCCCTGTGGCTGAGCCCGCGCGCCGCCGACGCCGTCGCCCGATACCGCACGTCGGCGGACGTCACGGTGGCGGCGGCGGGCTATCATGAACCGAGCCTGGTCTTTCTGCTCGGCACCCGGACCCAATTGACCGACGGCGGCGGTGCCGCCGCCCATCTCGCCGGGTCGACACCGGGCCTGTCCCTGGTCGCCGGCAACGAAATCGAATCCTTTAACAAGTCCGCCGAGGCCCTGGGCCTGTCGCCCCGAGTGTTGGCCACGGTTTCCGGGTTCAACTACTCGCGCGGCAAACCGGTGACCCTGACCCTGTACGGACCCTAGCCGGCACCGGCGAGGTCTTTTCCGACGGTTCGATCGTCCCCACATCCATGGATCGGGGAGACCTGAACTGGACGGAGTGTCTCGCCATGCTCAGAACACGCGCGTGGTTACTGTCTGTCGCGGCATGGATGCGATTTTTTCCCATCATCGCCGTTATCGCGACCGGCACCGCGTGGCCGACCGCGAACGCTGTTGCGGATCATCTGCCGAGCAACTTGGCCGGCGACGTCATCGGCGCCGTGGTCAGGATTCACGCCGAAGTGGCTCAGGACGCCCGGACCGCCGCCACGCTCGGACCGGTGCGCGAAGGCAACGGCGTGGTCATCGATTCGACCGGGCTCATTCTCACCATCGGCTACCTGATCCTGGAGGCCGACAAGGTCGAGGTCACCGACGTCCACGGCCGCACCCTTCCGGCCGGCGTCGTCGGATATGACCATGATACCGGCTTCGGGCTGGTCCGCACCCTGATTCCCGCCGGAATCACCCCCTTGCGCCTGGGCGATTCGACCGCTCTGCGGGTGGGCGACGAAGTCCTGGCCGTCAGCCACGCCGGCCCGACTCCCGTCGTGCCGGCCCAGGTGGTATCGCGCCGCAGTTTTGCCGGCTATTGGGAATATCTGTTGGACAGCGCCATTTTCACCGTGCCGCCGCATCCCGATTACGGCGGCGCGGTTCTGGTGAATAGCGACGGCCAGGTCCTCGGCATCGGTTCCCTGCTGGTCAACGATCCGGCGCCCGGCTTGCCGGTCGGGCTCGGCAACATGTTTGTTCCGGTGGATCTGCTGCCGCCGATCCTGGCCGATATGCTGGAAACAGGGCGGTCCGGCAAACCGCCGCACCCGTGGCTGGGCATAACCACGGGCGAAGTGAACGGCCGCGTGGTCGTCACTCGCGCCACCCCCGACGGTCCGGCCGACCGCGCCGGCATCCAGCGCGGCGACATCGTCGTCGGTATTGCCGGCGAACAGGTGTCGAACATCGAGGACATGCTGCGCAAGATCTGGGCGCTGGGCGACGCGGGGATCGACGTACCCCTGGATGTCAAGGCCGCCACAGGAAACGACCAGGGAGCGCCGCGGCGCGTGGTGATCAAATCGTCCAGCCGCTATCATTGGCTGAAGCTGGGCGGCGGCCTGTAACGCACCGGGCGGCAACCCCGTTCAGCCGCCCCGTTCTTCCCGCCGGGAATCCTCAAGCGCGCGGTTATAGGCGTCGATGGCATCGCGTTCGTGGACGCATCCCAAGAAAACGCCGCCGTTTGCCGGGTCGACAACCGCGATGTGCTGCTCCCCCGAACGCCGAAACACCTGCAGCGCGGTTTCGAGATCGTCGCTCGGCGCCAAGGTCGGCGGATGGATGCGCACGACATCGGCTGCCCGCACCACGTCGTCGAAATCCCGATCGAAGGCGACTTCGCTCATATCGGCCAAGGTGACGGTCCCCACCAAGCGATTGAAGTCATCGACGACGAAGACTTCCCCGCAGGTCGACCGCTGCAGGCCCATCCGCAGATCCTGAAGCCGGGCCGAAGTCGGGACCGCCGCGTCACGGGTCGACATGACGTCGCCGACGGTCAGGCCCTTGAGCAGCGCCATTTCGAATCCGCGCCGCACATCGAACCCGCGCTTGGCCAGAATCGCCGTGAAATAGGAATGGCCGATCGCCTGCTTGGTCGAAACCGAAGCGATCACGACGGCCAGCATCACCGCCATGGTCAGTCCGTAATTGCCCGTCATCTCGAAAATGATGACCGCGGTGGAGATCGGCGCGCCCAGCACCGCCGCCGCCACCGCGCCCATGCCGACCACGGTGTAGGCGCCGGGGCCGGAGGAAAGTTCGGGCGCGATCTGGGTTACGACGATCCCGTAGGCGCCTCCCAGCATGGCGCCCATGACCAGGGACGGGCTGAAGACGCCGCCCGACATGCCGAACCCCAGACAGGTGACCGTGGCCAGGAATTTGCCGATGCCCGCGATCAGCAGGATTTGCAGGGACAGGGTTGCCATCAACGCAGCCTCGGTGACGCCGTAGCCGACACCGAGGACCTCGGGCACCAGCACGGCAATGCCCCCCAGGATCACGCCGCCGATCGTCGTCCGCACCCAGATCGGGCCGGGAATGCGCGCGGTCTTTTCCTGCAGCGACGTCGTCAGCCGGATGAACAGGATGGCAACGACGGCGGCGGCGATGCCCAGGCCGATGAAAGCCGGAAATTCCCAGAACGACCGTAGCGGATATTCCGCGATCTCGAAGGCCGGAAAGGGGCCGAAATAGAACTGCGACACCATGGTTCCGGCGACGCTGGCGATGACCACCGGCGCGAAGGCGCTCAGCGCGTAATGCCCGATCACCACTTCGTTGGCGAACAGGGCGCCGGCGATCGGCGCGTTGAACGACGCCGCAACCGCCGCCGCGACCCCGCATCCCAACAGCGAACGCGATAGGGACCGGGTCAGATGAAGACGTTTCGCGACCCAGCCGCCGATCGACGCGCCCAAGTGGACGGCCGGACCTTCGCGCCCGACCGAGGACCCGAAGCCGATCGAAACGCAATCGGCGAGCGCGGTTCGCAACCCCCGCGTAATCGACATCCGCCCGCCGCGCAAGGCGGTGGCCGCGATCACGTCGGCGACCGTGGACGGCCGATCGCGATGCATGACGTAACGGATCATCAATCCGACGACCAAGCCGCCGCAGGTAGGAACCAGCAGCCGCTGCCACCACGGAAAGGTTCTTGTGAGATGGAAAAGCCGCTCCGCGTCGGAGCCGTAGACGAACCCTTGAACGACCGCGTAACCTTCGCGAAAGACGATGATGCAGCCGCCCGCCGCCAGACCGACGACGACAGCGAGGATCGACAGCACAAGCTGATCGTTCCGGAAAACCCGGCGGATCGCCAGAAGAACCTGACTTGCGGAAAACTGCCGAACGCTCATGCCCCGCGACCGTCGTTGACTGGGTCACGGTGCTTTAGCCGTGATTCGTCCCGGTTGCAACATCGGTGCATAATCGGACGCCCGGAACGCACCCCGATCGGCGACGCAATCGACGGCGAATCAGGCGTCGGAAGCGTCGAGCGCGTACCCCGCGGCACGCACGGTGCGGATCAAGTCGGATTCGTCGTCTTCGTTGAGTGCCTTGCGAAGTCGCCGGATGTGAACGTCCACGGTACGCAGTTCCACGTAGATGTCGCGCCCCCAAACCCGATCGAGCAGTTGTTCGCGCGAGAACACGCGGCCCGGACGTTCCATGAACACCCGCAGCAGGCGGAATTCGGTCGGACCCAGCTTCACCGAACGGCTGTCACGCGTGACCCGATGCGCCGCCAAGTCCATGGTCAAGTTCCCGTAACGCAGCGTGTCCTCGGACAAGCCGGGAGACGCCCGTCGCAGCACCGCCCGCACCCGCGCGATCAGTTCGCTGGGCGAAAACGGCTTGACGACATAGTCGTCGGCGCCGCTTTCCAGACCCTGGACACGATCGCCTTCCTCGCTGCGCGCGGTCAGCATGATGATGGGCATGCTTGCGGTTTCGGACGAGCGGCGCAATTGCCGACAGACCTGAATCCCGGAAAGCTTCGGCAACATCCAGTCCAGCAGCACCAGATCGGGCTGCCGTTCGTCGACGACCATGAGCGCGGCCTCGCCGTCCATGGCGATGGCTGTTTCGAACCCTTCGCTTTCCAGATTATATTTCAGCAGTTCGACCAGCGCTTGGTCATCCTCGACAATGAGGACCATCGGTCTCACGTTATGTCACCCCCTCGAAATCAAGACGGCGAATTTTCATCCTCGACGATCGTGAAACTGGAGGTGTCTCCCTTCAGTCTTTCGTCGTCGGGCGATTCGCCGTGAACCATGAAATGCACCGCCTCGGCGATGTTGGTCGCATGATCGCCGATCCGTTCGATGTTCTTGGCAACGAACAGCAAGTGCGTGCATGCGGAAATATTTCGCGAATCCTCCATCATGTAGGTCAGGAGTTCGCGGAACAGGCTGGTATGAAGCGCGTCGACCTCGGCATCGCGGCGGCGGACGTCTTCCGCCTTCTCCGAATCGCGGCCGATGTAGGCGTCCAGCACATGCTTGACCATCTCCTGCACCACGCCGCCCATGCGGGCGACCGTTTGGGTCGCGCCCATTGGCGGCGTCTGCGACAGCGCGATGGTCCGCTTCGCCACGTTTTTCGCGTAATCGCCGATACGCTCCAGCAGGCCGGAAATCTTCAGCGCAGAAATGACGATCCGCAGATCGTCGGCCACCGGTTGGCGCAGGGCAAGAAGACGTACGGCAAGGATGTCGACCTTGCGTTCCAACTCGTCGATCCGCTCGTCGGCGGCGGCGACACGGGCCGCTTTTTCGCTGTCGCGCTTGACCAGGGCCTCGATCGAATCGGCCAGTTGGGCCTCGGCGAGACCGCCCATCTGAGCGATGACGTTGTCGAGCTTTTCCAGTTCCTCGTCGAACGATTTGACGATGTGGTCCTGAACCATGATGGTTGTTCCTCCGCCTCTTCCCGGTATTTTAGCCGAAACGGCCCGTGATGTAGCCCTTGGTCCGTTCGTCACGCGGATTGGTGAATATCTGTTCGGTATCGCCGCATTCGACCAGACGTCCGAGGTGGAAGAACGCCGTACGCTGTGAAACGCGCGCCGCCTGTTGCATGGAATGGGTCACGATGACGATCGTGTAGTTCAGCCGCAATTCGTCGATCAATTCCTCGATCTTGGCGGTGGCGATGGGATCCAGCGCCGAACACGGTTCGTCCATCAGGATCACTTCGGGCGAAACCGCGATGGCCCGCGCGATGCACAGCCGCTGCTGCTGGCCGCCGGAAAGCCCGGTACCGGGCTCGTTCAGCCGATCCTTGACCTCGCCGAAAAGACCCGCCTTTTCCAGGCTGGTCTGCACGATTTCCTCGAGATCTTCCTTGTTCGACGCCAGTCCGTGGATGCGCGGCCCGTAGGCCACGTTTTCGAAGACCGATTTCGGAAACGGATTGGGCTTCTGGAACACCATGCCGACGCGCGCCCGCAGGTGCACCACGTCAATGGCCTTCGAATGGATATCGATGCCGTCGAGTTCGATCGATCCCTGCACCCGGCATCCGTCGATGATGTCGTTCATGCGGTTGAGGCAGCGGATAAACGTCGACTTGCCGCATCCGGACGGCCCGATCAGGGAACAGACCTCGTTGCGGCGGATATCGAGATCGATCCCGAACAGCGCCTGCTTTTCGCCGTAATAGACGTTCACGTCACGGGATTTGAACTTGATATCGGACCCCACCCCATAGGATGCCCGGTTCTCGGACCGTACCGATCCGGCACTGCTATCGAGCTGCATGGTCCTCACCATTTCCTTTCGAACTTCTTGCGCAAGACCACCGCCGCGCCATTCATCAGGATCAAAAAGACCAGCAGCACCATAATCGCCGCAGACGTCTTTTCGACAAAACCGCGTTCGGGCGCATCGGCCCACAAGTAGACCTGGACCGGCAAAGCGGTCGACGGATCCAGGGGGCCTCCCGGAACGTCGGCGATGAAAGCCACCATGCCGATCATGAGAAGCGGCGCCGATTCACCGAGGGCACGCGCCATGCCGATAATCGTCCCCGTCAGGATGCCCGGCATGGCCAGCGGCAACACATGATGGGTGACCGTCTGCAACGGCGATGCCCCCAGGCCGAGAGCCGCCTCGCGGATCCATGGCGGCACCGCCATGAGCGAGGCCCGCGCCGCGATGATGATCGTCGGCAACGTCATCAGCATCAGAATCAGGCCGCCGACCAGCGGCGCCGAACGCGGCAGTCCGAAGAAGTTCAGAAAGACCGCCAGTCCGAGGAGACCGAACACGATCGACGGCACCGCCGCCAGATTGTTGATGTTGACCTCGATCAGGTCGGTCCAACGGTTCTTGGGCGCGAATTCTTCCAGGTAGACCGCCGCCGCCACGGCGACCGGGAACGACAGCAGCAGCGTGACCAGCATGGTCCAGAACGATCCGACGATCGCCCCCCAGATACCGGCCTGTTCCGGTTCCCGCGAGTCGGCCGAACTCAGGAAAGTCCAATTGAGGCGCGTTCCGATCAGACCCTGGTCGTCAAGATGCTTCAGGAATGTGATCTGATTGTCTTTGACCCGCCGGTCGGCTTCCGGCACATCGGCGGAAATCATGCCCTTCGCGAACTGGTCGAGATCGCTGCCCAACGCGGCTTCAATGGTCACCGTCTGCCCGATCAGGTCGGGGTTATCAAGCACCATCCCGCGGAGTTTGTGACCCGCGCCGTCGCTGACCAGGTCGTAGAGCGCCTTGCGGTCGCTCCGGCTTTTGACATCCGGAAACAAGCCGCGTAGCGACTCCTTGACCAAGCCCTGGTAATTGGCTTTCGACAGCGTATAGTAGTCGCGGGTTCCGGCGGGATCGATGGCCTTCCCGCTCAGATTGATCGGCAAGGACACCGTCGTTTGCCAGAACCCCGAATACCCGGTGCCGAAAATGGTGACGAACAGGATCACCAACGCCGCAAGCGCCAGCGCGATGGCGGTAATCCCGTAGGCACGAAATCTCTTTTCGGCGGCATAACGTCGCTTGAGGCCGGCGGTAACGATCGCGTTGACGTCCCTCACGGGGGTCTCCGAGTACTGGTGATTCATGGTCAGAGATTCACTCATATTGCTCTCGATACTTCCGCACCACGTGCAACGCGATGATATTGAGACCAAGGGTGACGAAGAACAGGACCAGCCCCAGCGCGAAGGCCGCCAAGGTCTTGGCGCTGTCGAATTCCTGGTCGCCCACCAGCAGCGTCACGATCTGAACCGTCACCGTCGTCACCGCCTCGAAAGGATTGGCGGTCAGGTTGGCGGCCAGACCGGCGGCCATGACGACGATCATGGTTTCGCCGATCGCCCTTGATACCGCCAACAGGATGCCGCCGATGATACCGGGCAGCGCGGCGGGGAAAACCACGCGCTTTATGGTTTCGGACTTGGTCGCGCCCATGCCGTAGGATCCCTCGCGCAGGGACTGCGGCACCGCGCTGATCACGTCGTCCGACAACGACGACACGAAGGGGATGATCATCACCCCCATGACCACGCCGGCCGCGAGCGCGCTTTCGGACGACACGTCCATCGGCAGTCCGATGGATTCCCCGAACCCCGATACCGCCGGACCGAACACGTCGCGCACGAACGGCGCCACCGTCAAGGCGGCGAAGAAGCCATAGACCACGGTCGGGATGCCGGCGAGAATTTCCAATGCCGGCTTGACCACCGATCGA
Source organism: Rhodospirillales bacterium (assembly GCA_963675465.2). Taxonomy (GTDB): domain Bacteria; phylum Pseudomonadota; class Alphaproteobacteria; order Rhodospirillales; family Shumkoniaceae; genus JAHDSF01. Next base: position 105,480 of record CAXXVY010000011.1, on the reverse strand, counting down.
ACCTTCGGCGCGGCGTATTCGGCCATGTAGATTGCGGACAGCAGGCCGATCGGCACCGCCACCAGCATCGCGATGAACGAAATCAGCATCGTGCCGACGAAAAGGGGAACGGCGCCGAATTCGCCGGAACTGGCGACTTGATCGGCGCGCATCGCGGTTTGCGGGCTCCAGCGCAGTCCGAAAAGGAAATCCAGGAACGGCACCCGGTTGAAAAACCTGAAGGATTCGAACAGCAACGACATGACGATGCCGATGGTGGTCAGGATGGCAACCGTCGAACAAACCACCAGGAACCACGTGACGGCCTTTTCCACCCGGTTCCGGGCGCGGAATTGGGGCTCTATGCGGGCTCGGGCATAGACCGTGCCGGCAATCGCCACTGCGACCGCCAATAGCGCCATCGCCAACAGACCGATCAGACGCAGGTTCGAATAATGGTCGGCCGCCGCCTGCAATTCCGGGCTGACTTCGCGGCTGACGACATTGCCGGTTGCCAGATTGCGGATGTCGTTGAGAAAAAGGTTCAGGCGATCCGCCGGCAACGTCCGATCGACTTCCGGCAGGGCCGCAACGACGAGATGCTCGACGATCGTGGGCTCCAGGGCCAGCCAAAGCCCGACGATCAGAAGGGCCGGGATGCCGCAACAGATCGCGACATAATAGCCGTAGTACGATGGAAGGGAATGGAGCTGGTTCGAACGGCCGCCCACCTGAGCCAGGACTTTCGAGCGCCCGGAGACATAACCGATCGCCGCCAGCAAAAGGACGGCCACGATAACGACCAAGGTATTCACTTCTGGCCCCTCCCTACCGGGATTTGGCGGCATCCGTTCAGGCCGCTAGGGACCCGATACATACGATAAAAGATCAGACACATGGGACGTCGGTCATTTCACGCCGAACGGCGGGGCCGGAAATCCGACCCCGCCGAACGCAGGCGACAGTGTTACATCACGTTCGGAGTCAACGTCTCGACTTCCTTGCCGTACTTGGCGCGCTCGGCGTCGGGCATCGGGATGAGGCCCTTGTCCGCCAGGTAGCCATCCGTGCCCCACGCCTTTTCGGCGGTGAACTCGGCCAGGTATTCCTTGATGCCAGGGATCGTACCGACGTGCGCCTTCTTGACGTAGAAGAAGAGCGGACGCGACACCGGATACGAACCGTCGGCGATGGCTTCGAAGGTCGGAGCGACGTCTTCGATGACGCTGCCCTGGATCTTGTCGCCGTTCTGGTCGAGGAAGCTGTAGCCGAAGACGCCGAAGGCGTCCTTGTTGGCTTCGAGCTTGCGGACGATCAGGACGTCGTTTTCACCGGCTTCGACATAGGCGCCGTCTTCGCGGATCGCGTGGCAGGCTTTGCCCGAAAGCTTAAGGGCCTTGGCCGCTTCGATGTGCTTGCAGCCGTCTTCCATCACCAGTTCGGCGAAGGCGTCGCGGGTGCCGGAGGTCGGCGGAGGGCCGAGAACTTCGATCTTGCTCGACGGCAGATCCTTGGCAAGGTCCGACCACTTCTGGTAGGGGTTGGCCACCAGCTTGCCGTCCATCGGAACTTCCTTGGCCAGGGCCAGGAACAACTGCTCGCGGGTGACCTTCATGACGGGTGCTGCCTTCGAGTTGGCAACGACGATACCGTCATAACCGATCTTGACCTCGATGATTTCCTTGACGCCGTTCTTGGCGCAGGTCTCGACTTCGGACTTCTTGATGGCGCGCGAGGCATTGGTGATGTCGGGGTGCTCGGTGCCGACGCCGGCGCAGAACAGCTTGAAGCCGCCGCCCGAACCGGTGCTTTCGATGACCGGGGTCTTGAAGCCGCTGGTCTTGCCGAAGGTTTCGGCAACGGTGGTGGCAAAGGGATAAACCGTCGACGAGCCGACGATGCGGATCTGGTCGCGCGCTTCGGCAACACCGACGATCGCTACGGTCGCCAACGCCGCAAGCGCGATGGAATTCTTGAGCATAAGGATCTCCTGCAAATCGCTAATTTCGCTAGACCGGGGGCCTGTCGGCTTGGCGCCGTTGCCGGTGTTTCACCCCCCCGATTGACAGGCAGGACTGTAAGTGCCGACGGCTGCAATAGTATGACGGAACGGTTACATTTTTATGACGTCGTGTCAGAAGCCTTCGACGCTTGGGATTCCGCGGGCTTCGCGTCGCTCAACGGCCGTGCCGAAGCCCGCAGGAAAACCGTGAAGGTGCTTCCCTCGCCTTCGCGGCTTTCGATGGTCAGCCGGCCGCGATGGCGGCTGACGATGTGCTTGACGATCGCGAGTCCCAACCCGGTGCCCCCGACGCTACGCGATCGCGCCTTGTCGATCCGGTAGAACCGTTCGGTCAGGCGGGGGATGTGTTCGGCGGGAATTCCCTCGCCCATATCGGATATGGCGACGGAAAGCCCGCGCCCCCCGCTTTCGGGAACCCGTTCGACTTCCTGAACCCGGACACCGACAAAAGTCCCTTCGCGGCCGTACTTGATCGCGTTGTCGATCAGATTCTGGAAAACCTGACGCAACTGATCGGCATCGCCCGAAACCGGCGGCAGCGATTCCGGAATCGTCAGGTCGATCGAGATCCCCCGTTTTTCCGCTCGATTGACCAGCAATTCCACGGTTTCAGCGATCAGCCGGGCCAGATCGATGGGTTCGCGGGGCTGGACGTGCTCGTTGACCTCGACTCGGGTCAGCGACAGCAGGTCGCCGATCAGCCGGGACATCCGTTCCGCCTCGCGGTGCATGATTTCCAGAAAATGCTCGCGGGCTTTTTCGTCGTCGCGGGCCGGGCCGCGCAAGGTCTCTATGAAGCCGATCAGTGCCGACAACGGCGATCGCAGTTCGTGGCTGACGTTGGCCACGAAATCGGCGCGCATTTGTTCCGCCCGGATCGCCAGGGTCATATCATGCAGCACGAGAACCACCCGGACCGCACGGGTCGTGCGCGTCACGCCGCCACTAGGCAGCCCCACGGCGTGGACTTCGAAATTGCGGGCCACCGGCACCGGCAGAGAAATCTGGGCCCGCTTGACCGGCTCGCCGGCCAGCACCGCGTCGACGCACGACAGCACGGTGGGATGGCGCAACGACAGCGCCAGATCGACCCCGACCATATCCGGCTCGAACAACTCGCGCGCCGCCAAATTGGCGGCCACGACCTCGCGATCGGTGTCCAGCAGGATGAGCGGATCGGGTAGCGCATCGAACACCGTCAACGGCACGTTGGAGGATTCGGCGCTCGGCTTGATCGGAACCACCGGTTCCGATTCGACGATCCGCAACGCATTCCAAACCGTGCCCGCGGCCAGGATCGCGGTGATAATTACGGCATCCCATGCGCCGATCCGCCCCGCGGCCGCCAAAGCGACGACCAGGATCGCGACGACAAGTGCCACGACGGCAAAGGGGCCGATTCTCCGGAAGACCGCCGCGTACGCCTTCAAACTGTCCATGCCGTTCTCCATTGGATCGCCGGCGAGCATAGACGGGAGATCCACCGATTCGAAGAACGAAAAGATTTTGCCCCCGGGCCGCCGCCGTAGTATTTAGGCCTTCTTTGTCGCTTTACCGCTCCGTCGCGACCAACCCCGCCGTGATCATGGTCGATTTGAACGCCGTTTCTCCCGCACCCAGCCAACCGTCCGATAGGCCCGAACTCGCGGTCGTCGTGCCCGTGCACGATGAGGGCGAGAACATCCGGCCTCTGGTCGAGGAAATCCGGGCGGCGCTTTCCGGTCGGTTCACCTTCGAAATCGTCTATGTCGACGACGGCAGCGCCGACGGCTCGACGGACGTATTAAAGGCGTTGACGAGCGAATTTGTCGAATTTCGCTTTCTGCGTCATGTGAAATGTTGCGGACAAAGCGCCGCCGTGGCCACCGGGGTCCGGGCCGCTCGCGCACCGGTCGTCGCCACCCTGGACGGCGACGGGCAGAACGATCCCGCCGACATACCCGCCCTCGTCGAGCGCCTCCGCGCCGCTGACGATCCCGATTTCCTGCTGGTCGCGGGTCTACGGGCCAAACGCCGGGACACCTGGGTCAAGCGCGCTTCGTCCCGCTTCGCGAACCGGCTCCGTGCCGCGCTGCTCAAGGACGATACCCCGGATACCGGCTGCGGATTGAAGGTCTTCACCCGCGCCGCCTTTGTCGACATGCCGCGGTTCGACCACATGCACCGTTATCTCCCCGCCCTGATGATCCGACGCGGCGGCACCGTGGTCTCGGTGCCCGTCAACCATCGCCCGCGCGAACGCGGAACGTCCAAGTACGGAACCCTTGATCGGGCCCTGGTCGGAATCACGGATCTGTTGGGCGTGATGTGGCTTCAGAAACGCGGCAAGGTGCCGATCGTCGAAGAAAACTGAACGGAACATCGGAAAGCCCCGTGTCCGGCCCCAAAGACAGCATCAACCCCCGCGTCCTGCTCAAGGGACTCGTGTTCATCGCGACCCTGGTCGGCATCGGGTTCCTGATCCGGGAAACCGGCCTGAAATCCCTGATCGACACCCACTGGATCGACGCCGAGATCCGGGGCCGCGGTGTCACAGGCGAGTTATTGTTCCTGGCCATCGGCGCATTTTTCACCGGTGTCGGTCTGCCGCGCCAGATCGTCTCGTTCCTGGGCGGTTACGCTTTCGGGTTCGTTACCGGGACCTTGGTCGCCCTTGGCGCGACGACGCTGGGATGCATCGGCGCCTTCTACTACGCTCGTTTCTTGGGCCGCGCCGTCGTCGCTCACCGCTTCCCGGGGCGCATCCGCCGCGCCGACGAATTCCTGAAGGACAACCCCGTCGCGACGACGCTGTTGATCCGGCTTCTGCCGGTGGGCTCGAATGTCGCGACCAACCTGATTGCCGGCGTTTCCAGCGTGCCGGCGGCCCCGTTTTTTGTCGGTTCCGCCCTGGGCTTTGTCCCGCAAACCGCGATCTTCGCCCTGGTCGGCAGCGGCATCGACGTGGCGCCCGAATTCCGCATCACCCTGGGTGTCGCCCTGTTCCTGGTGTCCGGAATCATCGGGTTCTACCTGTACCGCCGCAATAAGGCGGCCCGCGCCTTGGCCGAGAACGGCAACGGGGAAGACGCCTGAATTCCGGGCTCAGAACGCCGCGATGCGCCGCGCGATGTTCGCCTTCAAATTCTCGAAGAAGAGCGCGAAGTCGAAAGCGTGAAAAACGCCGAATGGCAAATGCCCCTCTTTGACGGTTAAGATGCCTGCATTCTCCGGTTGAACGATCAGACCGCCATCGACGATCTGCGCCGAAGTGAAATGCGGATAAACCGTCCTTTCGTGGTCGGTATCGAAAAAGGTCGCGCCCAGGTTCTTTTCCTTCGGCACGTAGACCCCGTCCATGCGCCAGGATAGGGGATTCACGGTCAACGCACCGGGAAAGAGCGTCGGGGCCTCGGACTGCCGCCCCGCCGCCATCGTGTTGTAGGAGATGATGCAGCCGGTCCGTTCGGCGCTGTCGCACATGGCGAGCGACGGATTGGACGCCAAGTCATCCGACGTGATCGACCATCCCAGAAGCAAGGCGGCGACAAGTCGGTCTTCCGCGCCGACGGTTCCCCAATTCTTCACCATCAGATCCGCGAGAATCATGGATCCCTGGCTGTGACCGGCGAGGAAAAAGGGCCGGCCCCCGTTTTCATACTTCAAGTAGTGTTCGAAGGCGCGCCACACATCGTCATGGCCGATTTTACGCATCGGAGCCTCATCCTTGTGGCTGAGATCGAAGCCCGCGAAATTCATCTGGCGATACATGGGGGCGTAGATGTTGGCCTGGCCGTCAAAAACCGATGCCTGCGTGGCGAGAACTTTTTCGGCGGCCTTGCGCATGGACGGTTTCTTGGTGTCCATCATCCAGTCGGAATCGTTGAACAAAACCGTGGGATATACATAAAACACGTCGACCGGCATGTCGGCGGTTCGGGGTCGTGCGAGCCATCCCTCATCCTTGGTGTAATCCGGCGCGGCGGGGATGGCGCTTGGATCGAGGGCGGGCATCGCTCCGGCTTCAAAGCAAATCCAGAAGACCGACAAACAGGATATGAGAGCCGATAACAAAGATACGCGACGCATTGGCTGCGACTTTCCCATCCGATTTTTCCAGAAGAAGGACACCTTCACAGGCACTGAATTCTCGGCATTACATCCGAGTTTGCCGGAATCCACAACGCGGTTGTCCCAAACGAACGACGAAAGTCTTCCCCGCAACGAACCTCAATGCCGCCGAGACGGCCGTCCCAACGCCGCCAGGACAATCGCCGCCAGAACCGCGAACAGGCCCGCGATGTGACCATAGCGCATCTCTTCGCCCAGCCACAAATAGGAAAAGCCCAGCGCCGCCACCGGCATGACCGCCGTGAAGACCCCCGCCGTCGTTCCCGGAACCCCGGCCACGCCGGAGAACCACAGTAGAAACGCGACCGCCGTAACGCCGACCCCGTAATAGGCGATCACCAACCAATTCGCGAGTGTGACGGCGCCGAAGTCGAAGGCTGCCGCCTCGACCATCGCCGGCGGCAGAAACAGCACCGTCCCAAGAACGCTCATCGCGGTGGCGATGAACAGCGGCGATCGGCGGATCCGCAGCTTCTTGCCCAGGATCACGAACAGCGCCTCCCCCGAAATCGCCCCCAGAACGAGCAGATCCCCAATCAGGGGGTTCGTTCCCCGACCGGCGTCTTCGACGCCGATGTTCAACGCGACCAAGCCCGTGACGGCCAGCCCGGTAGCGACGATTCGTCTTCCGGTCATCCGCTCGCCGAGCAACGCCACCGAAAACGCGCCGACCAGGGCCGGAAGGACGCCGGCGACCACGCCGCCTTCGGCCGCCGTGGTCGACCGCAGTCCATAAAGCAGCAGGGCGCTGAAGACAAGGGTGCCGCAGGCGGCCTGGACCACCAGGACCGCCGCGTCACGCAGGGAAAGCCCGCGCGGCCGGCCCTCGCGCAACCACAGGATCGGCAGCAGGGTCGCGGCGCCGATGGCGTAGCGCATGGCGGAAGCCAGGAAAACCGGGAAGGAATCGGCCACCACCTTGCCGACGGCGACCGAACTGCCGACGATGATCATCGCGGCGGTCAGATGGAAGTAGGCCCCCCAGGGCCGGGAACGAACCATGCGCGGATCTCCTGGAGCAAACCCGTCCCCACCCCTTGACCAGAGGCGGATTGGTCTGCGTTCGTTGCTCGACCGGAAGATGGCCCAGGACGGCATCGACGGTCTTGAACAAAATTGATGCGGTGATTCCGTGGATCACATTCGAAAAATTTCATCCTCCGCCCCCCTGGTCCGCGCGGCGCGAAACGGTAAAATCGTATGCCGAGGGCACGACGCGGCCGATCGGCGGCCGTCATGGCCCCCGGAGCATTTCCGCATGAAAGAGAACATCGTTTCCCTCGGCACCGCCCCTGCGACCGCGGCGGCATCGGAGGATTCCGACAGCTGGTTCGGCACGGCCACCGGAGCGGTCGTCTTGACCGCGGTCATCTTTGTCGCGGCACTGGCCGCCGGAAACGGCGTAACGGCGCTGTTGGGAATTTCGTTCGGATGGACTTTTCCCCTCGCCGTCGTGTTCATCGTCGCCGAAATCTGGGCCTTTATCGCCTTTGTAAACCGGCCGCGGGCCCGGCACGCCAATCAAATTCCGGAAACGCCGAAAATGCCGCCGATGAATCGCGCGGCCTGAAAATCCCGTCCGATACGCCAACGGCCCCGGAATATCCGGGGCCGAGGTGTGTTGTCTCGCCAACGATCGTTACAGGCTTACCTGGTATTCCGCGTCGGGATCGGCCCAGTCGGTGCCGGGGATGATCGCGTACCAGTCGGGCCGGGCCGGATCGCGATCGTACGGGTATCCGCCGATCCGCTTGTAGAGTTCGGCGTACTCTTCCAGCTTGCCGCGATCGAGTTCGACGCCGAGCCCGGGGCCGTCCGGCACCTTGATCGATCCGTTCTCGTAAGGCATCGGCCCGCCCTTGATGACGTCGTCGGCCAAGTGATGGTAGTGGGCGTCGGCGGCATGGCTGAGGTTCGGGATCACGGCGCCCAAATGCAGCATGGTCGAAAGCTGGATTCCCAGTTCACCCGAGGAATGGACGGCAACGCCGAGCTGGAACGTCTCGCAGACGCCCGCCGCCTTGATGCATGGCCGGATGCCGCCCCAGAACGTGGTGTCGAGCAGGATGACGTCCACCGAGGGATCGAGCACGTTCGACGACAACTGCTCGAAATTCACCACGACGGTATTGGTCGCCGTGGGAATGTTCACCGCTTCGCGCACGCGGCGCATGCCGTTCAAGCCCCAGGTCGGGTCTTCATAATAGTCGTTGTTGAGCGGCTCGATCGCCTTGCCGAAGCGGATCGCCTCTTCCACCGAGAACTGGGCATTGGGGTCGAAACGCACCTTGTCCTCGGGGAACGCCTCGGCCAGCGCCGTGTAGCACTCCAGTTCGTGGTCGGGACTGAAAACGCCGCCTTTGAGCTTGTGGGACCGGAATCCGCAGGTGTCACGCAAACGTCCCGCTTCGGCCACCAACTGGTCCGGCGTGCGAACGTCGACCACGGGTCGGCCCGCCACCGGATAGGTGAAGAACAGATAGCTGGCGAACTCGACCCGGTCGCGCAACTTGCCGCCGAGCAGGTCGTAGACCGGAACCCCCAGCGCCTTGCCGCAAATGTCCAGGCACGCGAATTCGAGGGCTGCGAGAAGCTGGGTGCGGTTGTTGTAGAGACTGGCGGTCGGGTTGGCGATCTTCCAGCGCAGAGCTTCCAGATCGAAGGGATTATGCCCCTTCAGATAGGGTAGAAGACCGCGAAACGCCGCTTCGGCGCTTTCGCCGCCGCCGCCCATTTCGCCGAGACCGATCAGTCCGTCGTCGGTTTCCACTTCCACGATCGTGCGTACAAACCGTCCCCAGTGGCAGCCGTTCGAATGGCGGAGCGCCGATTGCAGGGGCACGGTAACGGTGGTCGCACGGATGTCCTTGATGCGCAGCACGGGCATTGAAGTCTCCTCAACGCGATGGCTTAAAATTCTTTCACTCGTCTTCGAAAAGTTCGGGCAGTTCGCGCTGGAATTCCTCCAGCACGAGGAAAATTTCCGCCAGATGTGCCCGCAACGTTTTTTCCGCGGCGGGAAAATCCCCGCGATTGACGGCATCGGCGATCGCCGCATGCTGCGAAACCAGATGCATCATCGGCGTGGCGCCGGGCAGGCTGAGATAGCGCACCCGGTCCATGTGTCCCTTGACGTTCTCGATGATGTGCCAGGCATGACCCTTGCCGACAGCGTCGGCAATGGTACGGTGGAAGGCCTCGTCATGGGTCAGGAACTCGTCGAAGTCGTTGGCCGCCGCCGCAACCTTCTGTTTTTCCAGCAGGCCCGAAAGTGCGTCGCTCAGCCCGGCAACCGGCGACAGGCAGGCTTCGCGCACGATCCCGATCTCGATCGATTCACGCACGAACTGCGCATCGCGAACCGCCTTGGGCGAGATCTTCACGACGTAGGTGCCCCGCTGCGGCAGGATTTCGATCAAGCCGGTCGCCGCCAGCTTGATGAACGCTTCGCGAACCGGCGTGCGGCTGACCCCCAACCGGGCCGCGACCTCGTTTTCCGACAAACCCTGCCCGACCCCGATCCGCAGTTTGACGATGGCGTCCCGCAATGCGTCGAACACCTGGGGAGCGCTCGGCAAGCGGCGGTCTATTCGTGCGGCCAGTGCTTCGGTCATCACCCTACGTCCTTGGTTTCCCGGAATCTGGTTCATGGTCACATCAGCAGGCGCGGCAGGAATAGCACCACGTCCGGCATCAACGCCAGGAACACGATCAAGACGATGACGGCGAACGAGAACGGCAGGGATTCGATGATGTATTCGTCAGTCGGACACTTCAGGATCCCGCACACCGTATACATCGCCACGCCGACCGGCGGAGTCATGCTGCCCATGGTGACCACGGTCATCATCAAAATGCCGAAGTGGACCGGGTCGAAGCCCAGATGCGTGATCACCGGAACGAAAATCGGCGTCAGCAGCAGGACGTTGACGGTGCTTTCGACGAACATGCCGCACACGACCAGGAACAGCAGGATGATGAACAGGATCACGGTCGGTTCGGCCGACAGGTCGAGAATGAAACTGGAGAGGTTCTGGGGCACCTGCTCGAAGATGATGGCGTAACCCAGCATCGCCGACAGCATGATGATCAGCATGATCATGCCGATGTCGGAAATGCTCTGATCCAACACTTCCCAGACCGCTTTCCAGGTCATTTCCCGGTAGACGAAGACGCCTATGGCCAACGCGTAGACCACGGCAAAGGCTCCGGCCTCGGACGGGGTGAAAACGCCGAAGCGGATGCCGCCGACCAGAATGACCGGAAACAGAATCGCCCACTTGGCGTCGTTGAATCCGCGCAGTACGTCCCGGGCCTTGGGCATTTCGTCGAGTTCGGGCTTGTAGTTCCGCCGTTTGGCGATGATGTAGGCCGTCGCCATCAGGAACAGCGTCATGAGAAGTCCCGGAATGATCCCCGCCAGGAACAGCCGACCGATCGACACGTTGCCGACGAACCCGTAGAGGATAAGCCCGATACTGGGCGGGATCGTCGCCGTGATCAGGGAACTGAGCGCGATCACGCCGCCGGTATAGCCCTTGGTGAACCCACGCTCGATCATGGCCGGGCCCAGGATTCGGGCCTCCATCGCCGCATCGGCGACCGCCGCGCCCGATACGCCGCCCATCAGGGCGCTGAGGATGATGCTGACATGCGCGAGTCCGCCGGTGATCCAACCGGTCACCGTGGTGGAGAACGCGATCAGGCGCGTGGTGATCCCGGTGGCGTTCATCAGATTGCCCGCCAGGACGAAGAACGGCACCGCCAAGAGCGGAAACGACTGGCTTGCGCTGGCGATGCGCTGCACGCTGATGGACACGGGCACGAAATCGGATTGCAGGAAAAACAGGAAGCTCGCCAATCCGATGCTGAAGGCAACGGCCATGCCCGAAACCATCAGGATGACGAAAACAACGACGATCAAAGTCACTTTGGCATCTCCCCGTTCAGGCGCGCCCGAACTTTCGGAACAATCCGACCAACTGGCCGATGACCGTGGCCAGCAATAACGCCGATCCGACGGGAACCGCCGCGGTGACGAAAGCGTAGCTGATCGGCGTATCGCTGAATTGGCGTTCGACGTTCAGCCGCGTCAGTTCGATCCCGTAGTAGACGATGGCGGACAGGAACGCCGCGATAAGGCACAAATGGACGATTTCCAGGGCACGCTGCACCGGGGCGGACAGATACCTGAAAAGGATATCGACCCCGATATGCTGGCCCCGGCGCAAGGCCTGATTGGCGCCGAGAAAACAGATCCAAATGAACAAAAGCTGCGCCATGTCGACCGACCAGATGATCGGATAGCCGAACCAACGGCCCAAAGACGCGACGACGACCAGGAAGACGCATACGACAAGGAGCAGTTTCGAAATCGACTCCTCGGCCTTGCGGAAGATCTCGACCATGGGATCCCCTCGTTCCTTACCCATTCAACCCGCGAAAACATACCAGACTCGGGGCGGATGCGGACGTGCCGAACGCGGATCCGCATCCGCCTCTTGCCGGTATCAGCGTCCGAGAACGCCGTCGACCTGCTTCTTCAGATCGGTCAGGCCGAGTTTTTCATAGACGACATTGGCGGCGTCCTTGAAGGGTTTGAGATCGGGATCGGCGAACTTGACGCCGGCTTCTTCCATCTTCTTCTGGTAGTCGGCGAGGGAGTCGATGGTCAGGTTCGACGCGAAATCACCGGCGGCGAGCGCTTCGGCGCGTACGGCCTTCTGATGCTTTTCGGGCATCGAATCAAACCATTGCGCGCTGGTGACCAGACCCGTGATCAGGAAGAAGTGGCCGGTCTTGGTGATGTCCGAAACCACTTCGTAGAGGCGCGAACCATAGACGGCGGGCAACTGAGCTTCGGCCGCGTCGATGACCTTCTGCTGAATCGCGGTATAGACCTCGGTCCAGCCCATCGGCGTCGGCGTGGCGCCCATGGCGCGAATGGTTTCCATCCAAACCGGCGCGCCGGGCGTCCGCATGCGGATGCCCTCGAGATCGGCGGGCACGGCGATCGGCTTGTTGGTCAGCAGATGCCGCGACCCCTGATACCAGTTGAACGACAGGATCTGGTGGCCGGACGCCTTGCGAAGATTGTCGACCCAGCCTTCGAACAGCGGCGACGTGACGACCTTGCGCGCTTCGTCATAGGTATCGACCAGGTACGGTGCCGCCATAATGCCGAGTTCCTTGGTGAACACGGCCAAACGGCCGCCGTCGACCAGAACCGCGACATTGGCGCCGGCGCGCGCCTGTTCGAGGACGTCTTCGTCCTTGCCGAGCTGCGAGCCCGGGAACAGTCGGACCTTGACCTCGCCGCCGGTCGCTTTTTCGACACCCGCCTGGAATTTTTCCAAGCCCTTGTACATGGGGTCGTCGGTCGTGAGCGCCGTGTTGACGCTGAGCGCCCACTCGGCCTGGGCCGCGCCGACCATCGTCATCAAGGCCGCCGTCGATACCGCGACGAGACGAATTGCGTTCTTGAACATTCAGTTCCTCCTTGTCCTTCGGTGAAGAGGCCGGTCACGTCGACAGCGGCCCCGCGATCCCGGATAAAGCATCACCCGCCGGCCAATGCGGCCGTTCGGACGGATGGAAAATGACGGCGGTTTGCCGTTCCTCCTCGCGCCTCACGTTTGTCGCACAACGCCCTAGTCGGCAACCGGCTGGCTTGAAAGTTTCCTACCATACAAGTGTACTTGTGGTCAATGTTCTTTGAAATTCAGCGGCGTTTGCGCGCAAACGGGCTTCCCCTCGGTTGGCGGAACCCTTAAGAAGTCACCCAGTTTTCGAGAGTCGCCGAATGGCCGAGGAGAGAGTCGCGCATGCCCGCCCCGATCGAAGTCGCTGTTGTCCCCGTCACGCCGTTCCAGCAGAACTGCACGTTTCTCTGGTGCGCGGATTCCCGGAAAGGCGTCGTCGTCGACCCCGGTGGCGAAGTCGACGTCCTGCTCAAAACCATCGACCAGCAGAAAATCGAGATCGAGCGCATCCTCATCACGCACGGCCACATCGACCATGTGGGCGGCGGCGCCGCGCTTCGCGACGCGCTCGGCGTTCCCATCGAAGGCCCGCACATCGCCGACAAATTCTGGCTTGAATCGATCGAACAGCAATGCAGCCAGTTCGGCCTGCCGGAGGGCCGTACCTTCGAGCCGGACCGGTGGCTTTCCGAAGGCGACACCGTGCGGTTCGGCGCCGTCGAAATGTCGGTTCTGCATTGCCCGGGGCACACGCCGGGGCACATCGTTTTTTACCACGACGCGGCACGGATGGCCGTGGTCGGCGACGTCCTGTTCAACGGCTCGATCGGCCGCACCGACTTTCCCCGCGGCAGCTTCGAGGATCTTCTCGCGTCGATTCGCGAAAAGCTCTGGCCGCTTGGCGACGACGTCACGTTCATCCCCGGACACGGGCCGACCTCGACATTCGGTCACGAACGGCGAACCAACCCGTTTTGCGGCGAGGACGCGGATTGATTCGAACGCCGCCACTCCACGCGCCATCCATTCCGTCGGGCCACGACTCCACCTTTCGCATCCCCATCTCTGTCGGTAGCAAAGAGGAGTGTCGGCGGCGCGGGGAACGGACACCACCGCCGACACTCGATTGCCGCTTGGGAGATATGAGCGGCTGAAGCGAATCCTTCGGAAAAGTCACGCAGCCCTTTTGCTGGCCTCGACCACGGGAAAGTCGATGTCGGTCTGGGCGACTTCGTTGACGTAATTGGTCCAGACGTTCAGGGCCACGTGTTGCACGATTTCGACGATCTGAGCATCGTCGTAACCGGCGTCGCGCACGGCGCGGAGATCGTCCGAGCCGACCCGGCCGCGCCGGTTCGCCACCTTCACCGCGAAACGCACGGCGGCGTCGGCCTTGGCGTCGTTCGAGAACCCGGCGCGATTGGCCGCGATCTCGGCCGCGTCGAGCTTGGCCATGTTGGTCCCGAGATAGGTATGGGCCGACAGGCAGTAGTTGCAGCCGTTGAACTCGGCCACGGCCAGCGCGATGCGCTCGCGGGTGGCGGCGGGCAGCAGGCCCTTGCCGAGGGCGACGAAGAGGCCGAGATACCCTTCCAACGCGGCCGGGCTCAAACCGGCGAGACGAAAAAGGTTCGGCACGGCGCCGAGCTGCTTTTGCACTTCGCGCAGCAGCGGCTGCGAGGCTTCGGGAGAGGCTTCGATGGAAGCGGGAATGGTGATCCGAGACATTCGATAAACTCCTATGGTTTGTGGGTCACCCCCCAAAGCTGGAGATTTCCGCTTTATGTTGGTATCCTCCGTTTTCGGAATGTTGGATTCCAAAAAATGGAAAGAACATGCCCGACCGATTCGATACCATGTCCATCCTCGTGCGCGTCGTGGATGAAGGCAGCCTGACCGCGGGCGCGCGCGCCTTGCGCATGCCGATCGCCACCGTCAGCCGGCGGATCTCGGAACTGGAGGAGAAGCTCGGGACCGAATTGTTGCTGCGTTCGCCGCGCGGCCTTTCCCTGACCGATACCGGCACGGCCTATCTGGCTGCGTGCCGCCGGATCCTCGAGGATCTCGCGGAGGCCGAGCGATGCGCCTCGGGGGAGTTCACCGCGCCCCGCGGCACGCTCACCCTGACCGCGCCCGTCGTGTTCGGCCGGTTGCACGTACTGCCATCGATCAACGCCTTCCTGCGCGCCTATCCCGAGGTCGATGTCCGGCTCGAATTGACCGACCGTCCGGTCAACCTGCACGACGAGCATCTGGACATGGCCGTTCGCATCGGGCCCCTTTCCGACAGCGCGCTGATCGCGCGCAAGGTCGGGGAGATCCGCTCCGTCGTCTGCGTCAGCCCCGCCTACCTCTCGGAACACGGCAAACCCCGGACGCCCGGCGACCTTTCGGCGCAAAACTGCATCACCTTTCAAAGCCTCATGGCGCCGCAGACGTGGACGTTCGGCGCCGGCCGGCGGGAACAGACCGTTCCGATCCATTCGCGGCTCACGGTCAATACCGCCGAATCCGCGATCGATGCCGCCGAGGCCGGTCTGGGTTTCACCCGCGTCCTGTCCTACCAGATCGCCAAGGCACTCCGGGCGGGTCGCCTGGTGACCGTGCTCGAGGATTGGGAGCCTGAACCTTGGCCGGTCAGTCTGATCTACGAGCCGCGCGCGCTGGTTCCACAGAAGCTTCGCGCCTTCATCGACTTCGCGGCGCCCCGTATCGCGACGGCTTTGACGTCTTCGTGACCGGACGCGCCATTCGACCCGTGGCCGTCTGCCGAAAGCCGCCGAACGCGGTCACGTGATCCCGGCATTGTCCAGCAGGATGCGCGCGACGGTCTTGGCGTCGTCGGCGGGATTCCCGGCATGCCCGAGATGCGCCGTCACGATGGCGCCTTCCTTCAGCAGGAGCAACTGCCGCGCCAGAAGGTCGGGATCGGATGCCCCGGCTCGCCGCGCGAGATCCCGAACCGTCTGAAAAATCAGCCGCTTGTGTTCGGCGGACTGGACGTGAATCGGGTGACCGGGATCGGGAAACTCTCCCGAGGCCTTGATGAACATGCAGCTGCGGAACCCCGGTTCGGCGAACCATTCCCCCAAGGCGTCGAACATCGCCAGCAACTGCGCGCGCGGGGAATCGCCCAAGGCTTCCATGCGGCGAAAAATCCGGTTTCGAAACTGTTCGTCACGCAGCCGAAGGACCGCGAGGATCAGGTCTTCCTTGGTCCGGAAATGTTTGTACATGGAGGTCTTCGAAATCCCGGTTTCGGCCACCAGCGTGTCCATACCGGTGACGTGAAATCCTTCGCGGTAGAAGACCTCCAACGCCTTGCGCACCAATTCGTCGCGCTTACTGGGCCGCATGCATTTCTCCGTTAGATTACCGATCAGTATATAATCAAAACGTCAAGAACCGCAAGTTCCCTTGAAAAATTGGGCGGAATATCGGGGTGTTTTGCCCTATCTGGGCTTTTTTTGCAAATCACTCGCATTTTTTTCTTGACTAAGTGTACAGATCGGTACATTTATGCCGCATCGAAAGTTTACTGAACGGTACACATTCAGCAGCCCCCAGATCGGCGCGAAGCGCGCCAACGGCCCGATGGAGACAACCATGACCGCCACAAACCGCCCGCTTTCCCCGCGCGCCCTTCGCGTCACGGCCGCCGCCGCGATCCTCGCCGCCACCGGAATGTTCGACGCCCGCGCGGACGGGCTGCCCGATCCCGGCTTCGAAGTGGTGCACGGCGCCACCGCCCTCGTGATCACCGATCCGCAGAACGATTTCCTGAGCCCCGAGGGCGTGACCTGGGGCGTGGTCGGCGCCAACGTCGAGGCGAACGGCACCGTGGAGCACATCGATCAGCTGTTCGCCGCCGCCAAGACCACCGGCATGCCGGTGTTCGTGTCGCCGCATTACTACTATCCGCACGACCACGGCTGGCGCTTCGAAGGCGCCCTCGAAACCCTGATGCACTCGATCGGCATGTTCGACCGCCCCGGCCCCCTCTCGACCGAGGGCCTGGAGGGTTCCGGCGCCGATTGGCTGCCGCGCTACAAGAAGTACATCGACGACGGCGCGACCGTGGTCACCAGCCCGCACAAGGTTTACGGGCCGGAAACGAACGACCTCGTGCTGCAGCTCAGAAAGCGTGGAATCGGCAAAGTCATTCTGGCCGGGATGTCCGCCAACCTGTGCACCGAATCCCACATGCGGGAACTTGTCGAACAGGGCTTCGAGGTGATGGTCGCGACCGACGCGACGGCCGCCGCCCAGCTTCCCGGCATCGACGGGTATGCGGCCGCTCTCACCAACTTCCGCATGATCGCCAGCCACGCGGCCGACACGGAAACCATCGTGAAAGCCATCGAATCCGCTCCCGGAACCTGACTCCTCCCCCCGACTCCCCTTCCGGCCACCCCACGACACCACCGGCCGGAAGGGGGCCCTTTCTCCGCGAGACAAGAGAGATAACGTCATGAATCGCCCGCCCCTGCCGCCCTTCACCGAGGAAAGCGCCCGCATCAAGGTGCGCGCCGCCGAGGATGCCTGGAACAGCCGCGACCCCGCCAAAGTGGCGCTCGCCTACACGCCCGACAGCCAATGGCGCAACCGCGCGGAAATCTTCGCCGGCCGCGACGCCATCGCCACGTTCCTGACCCGCAAATGGAACAAGGAACTCGATTACCGCCTCATCAAGGAATTGTGGGCCTGGTCCGGAAACCGCATCGCCGTCCGGTTCGCCTATGAATGGCGGGACGATAGCGGCCAATGGTTCCGCGCCTACGGCAACGAAAACTGGGAATTCGCCGCGGACGGCCTGATGGCGCGCCGGATCGCCAGCATCAACGACCATCCCATCGCGGCCGGAGATCGCCTGTTCCACTGGCCGGCCGGTCCGCGTCCCGAAGGCCATGCGGGCCTTTCCGAACTCGGGCTTTGAAACCGGGCCGCGGATAGCGGCTCACCGAAATTACCCCACCCACCCAAACCGTCTAGAACTCAAGAAAGGACACATGACATGAAAACCATCCAGACCCTGATCACCGTCGCCGCGTTCATCGGCGCTTTCTCGACGGCTTCGGCGGCGTTCGCCGTTGACGAGTACAACGTTCCGAAGGGCACGACCGTCGAAGGATACGGCGTTGCGGTCCGAGGCAACGACGTCGTCGCCCTCGCCTCCGATCTCGACATAACGCCGGGGCACGCGAAGTTCACCTATGCCCGTGACGGCGTCGCCTACTACTTTTCCTCCATGGAGACGATGAAACGGTTTGCCGCGAATCCCGACAAGTACATGCCGCAGTACGGCGGCTACTGCGCGTTCGGCGTCGCCGTCGGCAAGAAGCTCGACGGCAGCCCCCGCTTCGCCGACATCGTCGACGGTAAGCTCTACCTGTTCCTCAACGCCGGCGTCTTCGAAAAGTACAAGGAAGACAAGGCGGGAGTCCTCGCGAAGGCCAAGAAGAACTGGCCGGCGATGCACCACGTCGCGGTTGCCGACGTCAACAGCTAAGAAACGTCCCATCGGAAAGCCGTCCGAAAGCCGCCGACGATGCGAGAAGGCATCGCCGGCGGTGGGACGGTTGGAAGGAAACGGGGTATCCTGGCCGCCGATCAACGGAACGCGAAAGAGGAGG
Source organism: Rhodospirillales bacterium (assembly GCA_963675465.2). Classification (GTDB taxonomy): domain Bacteria; phylum Pseudomonadota; class Alphaproteobacteria; order Rhodospirillales; family Shumkoniaceae; genus JAHDSF01. The sequence continues at coordinate 87,253 of CAXXVY010000011.1, read as the reverse complement.
AGGTCCCATGGCCGCGAACAGCGAAAAGATCGTTTTCTCCGGCGCCAATGGCGACGAACTCGCGGGAAGGCTGGATCTTCCCGAAGGAAGGCCTGTCGCCTTCGCGTTGTGGGCGCATTGCTTCAGTTGCACCAAGGACATCTTTGCCGCGTCCCGCGTCGCCAACGGCCTGATATCCCGGGGGATCGCCGTGCTCCGATTCGATTTCACGGGTCTCGGCGCCAGCGAAGGCGATTTCGCGAACACCAACTTCTCCTCCAATGTCGGGGATCTGGTTGCGGCGGCGGACCATCTGCGCCGGAACTTCGAAGCCCCCAAGATCCTGATCGGTCATTCCCTAGGCGGCACCGCCGTGCTGGCGGCGGCAAGCCGCGTTCCCGAGGCGGAGGCCATATGCACGATCGCCGCGCCGGCGGATCCGGCGCACGTGACGCACCTTTTCCGCGATTCCCGCGCCGCGATCGAGGAAAAAGGCGAAGCCGAAGTGCTTCTCGCGGGTCGACCCTTCCGAATCAAGAGGCAGTTCCTGGAAGACATCGAGGATCACAAGCTCGAGCACGGCATCGCCACCATGAGGAAGGCGCTTCTCATCTTTCATTCGCCGGTCGACGACACCGTCGGCATCGACAACGCGTCGCGCATCTATCAGGCGGCCAAACACCCGAAAAGCTTCGTCTCGCTCGACAACGCCGATCACTTGCTGAGCCGGAAATCGGATGCCGTCTATGTGGCCGATGTGATCGCAGCGTGGGCCGCCCGGTACATCGGCGCCGGCGACGTTCCGAAAACCGCCGCGCCGGCACCGTCCGATCGAACGGACGCCGTGGTGGTGACGGAAACAGGTCCAGGCAAGTTCACCAATAGGGTTTCGATCGGGAACCGGCACGCGCTACTGGCCGACGAGCCCGTCAGCTACGGCGGCACCGACGCGGGTCCATCGCCCTACGACCTTTTGCTCGCGGGACTGGGCGCGTGCAAAACCATGACAATGCGCATGTACGCCGATCGGAAAGGCCTGCCGCTGGAGCGCTCGCGCGTCACGCTTCGCCACGCGAAAGTCCACGCCGCCGATTGCGCCGAATGCGAAACCCGGGAAGGCCGCGTAGACCAAGTCGACGTCGAGGTTGAAATCATCGGCGACATGGACGAAGCGACAAAGCGCCGGATTGCCGAAATCGCCGAGAAATGCCCGGTTCACCGTACCCTTCGGTCGGAAGTCGTGATCAAGAGTTCCTACAACGGCGAGCCCGCCCGGCCCATCCCGCGCCCGTCCCGGTGACGGCCGGTTTCCGATGCGGTTCGGAATTCGGGGCGAGGACACGGCGGCGAACCAGAATCCGCGTGCTCTCTTGACGATGTGGTCGCACCGCTTTTGTCGTCGTTGCGCTCCCATGACCGATCTCGCCCAAGCCGCACCCCACCATGCCTGCGTGAAGAATGCGCCATCGATTCCCAGGTTCAACCAACTAGCTCAGAGCCATGGCGGTTGCCGGTTCGGGAATCCGAGGCTCCTCGACCCACGCGTGCCTCACCGGCAAACGCAGGGTGACGGTCGTGCCGTGGCCCAGTTGGCTTTGAATTTCCAATGAACCATCGTGCAATTCGATGAATTTCTTGGCGAGCGGCAATCCCAATCCGGTTCCGGCGTAGCGGCGTTTCGTGCTCTGCCGTTCCACCTGCCCGAAGGGCTCCAGCGCCGTTTCTATATCCTTCTGCAACATTCCGATGCCGGTGTCGGAGACGACGATCTCGTGGACGTCGCCCAGACTGCGGGTCGTCACCGTGACTTCGCCCTGGGGTGAAAACTTGATCGCATTGGACAGGACATTGAGGAAGCACTGCTTGATTCGCAGGGCGTCCGCCTCGATGACGCATTCCGGTCCGAACTCCCGGTTCATGACCACTCCGTTGGTCCGCGCCTGAGCGGACAGCAGGGCCATGGCCTCGTCCAGAAGATCGTTAACACCGGTTTCCTCGAACGTCATGTCGATCTTGCCCGCCTCGATCTTGGACATGTCGAGGACGTCGTTGATGATCTGAAGCAGGTGTTCGCCGCTGGTGCGGATCAGCCCGGAGTATTCCCGATAGTTGTCCGGAAGCGGACCCAGCATCTCCAGGCCCATGAGGTCGGCGAAACCGATGATGGAATTCAAGGGCGTCCGCAGTTCGTGGCTCATGTTGGCCAGGAACACGGACTTGGCGGCGTTCGACAGTTCGGCCTGGACTCGTGCTTCGTTGACTTCGCGCTCGATCCGTTGCCGGTGCACGGCGATGGCGAAGAAATCGGCCAGGCGTTGAACGAGTTCCAGATCTCGGTCCAGAAAATCCCGGTTGGAGTTGGCGAGCACCACCTCGCCGACCAGGGCGCCGTCGAACACCGCCGGCGCGCCGATGAACCGGCGAATCGGCACATGGTGCCGAGGCACCTTTACCGACCGGATATCGCTTCGGGCATCGTTGGTTATCAGGGGTAGCTTGTTGTTGAGGATCCAGCCCCATAGGCCCGTGAACTTGCGAAAGACGATATCGCCCGGGATATCCGATCCTTCCCAGCCGGCCTGATAGGTCATCGCGGGAATCACGAGATGTCCGGTGCCGGTATCGATATATCCGGCGAATCCGTGGGCGCTTCCGGTTAGGCGACGGCCGACGTCGACGATGGCCTTCGACAGTTCGGCGACGGGGTATTCCGAGAACGTCAACAGACGCCGGGACAGATCGGAAATCGCGCGGTCGACTTCCTGCTGCCATTCGATCTGTTCCTGAATGGCGCGTCGTTCGGTGATGTCGCTCGCGGCGCCCCGATACCCCGCGAAGCGGCCGCCCGTCGTGAATACCGGGTTGCCGCTGCACAGGATCCATCGCCGTTTTCCATCCGGCAACGTGAACGCCAATTCGGTATTCCGGTAGGAGCGCCGATCGGCCATCGCCCGGTTGATTGTCCGAATACCGGCAAGACTTCGTCGGACCTCCAGCCGTTCGCGGAATGCCTCTCCCATGAAAGTGTCGCGGCTCTCGCCCATTACCCATTCAAAACGATCGGACAGAAGCGTCAGGTGGCCGTCGCCATCCTGTTCGAAAAACCAGTCGCTGGTGCATTCGACGATATCCTTGTGCCGCTGCTCGCTCAGCGCCAAGGCCTGCTCCCGGTTCCGTATGCGCCGTGCCATTTGGCTCAGTGCCGTTCCCAACGCATTGATTTCGCGAAGACGGCTTGCCGCCGGGACGGAATCATAGGCGCCACCCGCAATCAGCCGGGCGTCGCGGCACAGAACCGACATCGGCCGTGCCACCCGGGTGGCGAACAGAAGTCCGGCAACCGCGGCGACAACAGCCACGATCAACAGCGCCGCAATCAAGGAATCCCGGAGTGTTTGCAGCGATGAAAACGCCTCGGACGTTCGCTGCGACACGATCAGAAGCCACCCGGCGTGCGGAACGTGGACGAAACCCCCGATCCGCCGTTCCCCGCCCAATTCGAACTGGCGGGTTCCCTCGGCACCGTTCAGTCCCTCAGTGACGGCAGGGATGTGATTGAGACTGGCGCGTTGATCCGACAACGAATCATCCCGACCTCGAATCAGGACGCCCATCTTGTCGACAATCATGACCTCAACATTGCCGGCCGCCTCGACATCCCGGACAATTCGGTCAAGCCAGCGGATGTTGATGTCGCCGGCCAGAACGCGATCCTTGAATGGCAGGCTGATGGTGAGGGCCGATTCTCCGGACACCAGCGACGTGCCCATACTGGACCAATGGACGGTCCCCGTTCGCTTCGGCTCGATGAAGAAACCCTGGCGGCTCATGTCGAGATCCAGAATCTCTCCTCGCGGGACTGGTCGGTGGTCGGGGAAGCTGACATCCTCAATGAGGCCGTCCCGGTTCATCAGGTAGATCGCTTCGAAACACTCGACCGAATCGACGGTCACGGTCAATTCGTTCGAAAAATCGCTACCCCGCTCCGCATCGCCGCCGTGATCCATATCGTAGGTCGACAAATGGCGCAACGCCGAAACGGGTTGTTCGAGAAAGGTCGAAATCTGTCCCTGCACCGACCGGGCGAGCAGGATGTTTCGCTCAGACACCTCGTCGATCAGGCGCTTGGTCAATTCGCCGTGCAGGAAAAGGCCGAAAACGAGAATCGGCAAGGCAGCCAAAAGGCAACTGCCGAGCGCGACGACACCGCGCAGGGGAAGGGTCCGGTTCATCGTCTATTCCACGCCAACCAACAACCCGTTCCCGATCCGCGCCGGCCAAAGCCGACGATCAACGGCGACGGCCACTGCTTCGACCTGCTGGTCGACGACGATCAGCAGGTCGCTTTTACGGCCGATTATGCCCCCTCCCGCATTGATTTCTTCGATCGCCGGAATCGTCCCGCCACGCCCCTCCGGGCCGAGGTCCGCGGTCCGTTCCGTCAAACCGCCCGCCAATCCGAGCTTTCGCGGGTGCGGGTTCTCCCATGCGCCTGGAATTGTCTTCAGGGCCGCGACGGCAACCGACCAACATAGTTTGGCATAAATTGGCATTCGCGCCCCTGAACGTATCGAGAGCCCAATATATTCGGGGCGCGCTTCGGTGTCGATTACGACAAAAGTATGCAATCGTTAATCACCAACCGACTCCGGGTCGGGCGAACCGCCGGCCGCAACGAAATTCGGGGGCCGGTTTCCCGACCCCCGGACGTGCGAAAGATGTGACACCGGAGACCGTATCTCAGGATACCAGGCGGCCCTGACGCGGTCCGAGAAGCAGCCAGAGGATCAATCCGACCACCGGAAGCATCAGGATCAAGACGACCCAGATCACTTTGCTGCCCGTTGTCGCGGCGCTTTGTAAGATATTCACGATCGCCCAGACATCGGCGATCAGGATGATCAGGCCCAGCAGGCCTCCGACTTCCATCCCCATGGCATGGTCTCCTTATTCCTTGATGCTATCGGGAACTGGACCGCGCGCGCTCGAAAGTGTCGGCGAGGTCGTCGAGAGCCTCTCCGAAACCTTCCTTCACGTCGTCCCACGTTTCGGTGGTGCTGTCGCCGAGCGCTTCCAGCTTCCGGGCCGCCACCGCGCGTATTTCCCGCAGACGGTCCAAGTCGCGCTGCCAGTCCTCGCGAGCGTCGGCCTTGACCTCTTCGGACTTGGCTTCGAGCTTTTCGATTCGCGCGTTCACGTCATCCATCAGTTGGCGACCCGCCGCGACGGCGTCTTCTTTTCGGTCGACGGTGAACGACTTGATATCGGTCCAGGCCTCCTTGACCTCCTCCTTCGCGCTCCAATCACGGCTTTCGGCGCCCAACGCCGCGCCGGTCGTCATCGACACGGACATCATCGCGGCCATGGCCGCGCACGCGATCATCGGATATCGCATGATTTGCTCCATTCATTCTGAAAACGATTGCCCGATGCCGTCGGGGAGACGGCATTGTCGCCTTCGGTCAGTCGGTGGCGTCCTCGATCCGGTCACCCATCCGCTGAATGTCGTCGCCTGCCCCCTCCAAGGTGTTTTCACAAGCCGTCAGCGCATAAAAAGCCAAACCACACACAACGAAAGTTCGGAAAAGATGAGAAACGATTCGCATTCGAATCTCCCCTTTCAGTTAATGATTAGAACAGTCTTACTAAGCGAGACATCTCGCCTTCGTTGAATTATTATTTAGGGTTCATGTTGACGTTATCAATCGATGACACACGATTATCACAAATTTTTATTATCAAATATTACGATTGTATTTATTCAATACATACGGAAAAATTTTATAATTTCATACGCGTTTTAATTACCGCGATCCCGTTTTTACAATCATTATAAATGATAGCCTCGCCGAGTCACGGTCACGGAAAATATTTCGTCGGCCACGAAAAACCCCGCCTCCGGATTTGTGTCCCGGGGGCGGGGTGTCAACAGGACGGAAAGATCGTTCAGGCCGCCTTGTCGCGATTGCAAGGCGGAAGGACGTCTTCGGGAATGGGGCAGCGATAGCCCCGCTCGCCCAGGCGCTCGTCGAGTTCCGCCTTTGCGCGCACCAACAGATCCGGGTCGGTCAACGCGTCCAGGGTCGTCGCGGCCATCGCCTTGGCGGCGAAAATCATGCCCTTGTGCGCCAACGGCATCTTGCCCTGGGCGACCAGTTGCCAGGAGTGCCCCGGAGTCCCGATGGCGTGGCAGGCGCCCCACATCTGGATCGTCGGCACGATCCAACTGACGTCGCCGACATCGGTCGATCCTGAGCTTGGTTTCATGCCCTTGATCGGCAGGATGCCGTCGTGCAGCGGCTTTTCCAGATCGGGCTTCAGCACCGAGGCCCGCTCGCTATAAGCGGCAAGGATGTCTTCTTTCGTCAACGTCGCCTGAATCTTGCGGGCGAAGGCTTTGTCCAGATCGTCGAAGGGCGGCGGGCCGAGCCGGACCAGGTTGTCGTACATCGCCTCGGCCAGGGTATCGTTGGGCAGGATACTGGAACACGCGCGATCGATTTCCACGGAAACCTCGGTTTCCGTCATCAGGGCGGCGCCGGCGGCGACTTTCTTGACCCGTTCGAACAACGGCCACAGGTCGTCGATGTCGGGCGAACGCACCAGATAGAGCACCTCCGCGAACGGCTGCACCACGTTCGGCGAAATACCGCCGCTATTGGTGATGGCGGAATGAACGCGTGCGGTCGTCGGCATGTGTTCGCGCATGTACTGGACGCCGACGCTCATCAGTTCCACGGCGTCGAGAGCGCCGCGGCCCAGATGCGGAGAACTGCCGGCGTGAGACGCCCGGCCATCAAAGCGGAAATAGGCCTGTACGTTGGCCAGAGACGGCTCATTGAACACGGCGTTGAACGCGCCCGGATGCCAGCTGACGGCGGCATCCACGTCTTCGAAGGCGCCCGCGCGGGCCATGAAGGTTTTGCCGGAGCCGCCTTCCTCCGCCGGGCATCCGTAATAGCGAACGGTCCCGGGCAGACCGTTTTCCGCCAGGAAATTCTTTACCGCCGTCGCCGCCAGAAGGGATGCCGAACCGAGCAGGTTGTGGCCGCAGCCGTGGCCGTGGCCGCTTTCGACCAGCGGCTTGCGTTCCGCCACGCCGCATTCCTGGCTGAGTCCCGCCAGGGCGTCGAATTCACCGAGAACCGCGATTACCGGCTTGCCCGATCCCGCTTCGCCCATGAAGGCAGTGGGGATGTCGGCGATGTTTTCCGTGATCCGGAAGCCCTGTTTGCGCAGCATCGCTATGTGATCGGCCGCCGCGCCGTGTTCCTGATAACGGATTTCCGGGTTGTCCCAAATACGGTCGCTGAGTTCGATGAATTCCGCCTTTTCCGCATCGATGATTCGGGTCAGGCTTTCGACGTCACGCATGGTCGCGTTCCTCGCTATGTCATGCCGGCAAAAAGGATCGTTTCGGCGGGCCCGCCGCCGGACGGGTTCGTGGATAAGGGTCGTCGGTCCAAGGGATGACCGCAAATGAATTGTCATCGCATTTTCATAACCAAATAGTTATACTTGTCCGCTTGAGAATGGAGAGTGCTCGTGACCCCCGAATCCGGTGGCGCCTTTCTGCAAAATCGCATCCGCCTCCGCCATCTGCGCCTGATCCGGGCGCTGGACGAGGAACGCAGCGTCACCCGCGCCGCCGAACGCTTGTTCATCAGTCAGGCCGCCGCGTCGAAGGCCTTGGCGGAAATCGAGCATGCCGTCGGCGACCGCCTGTTCAAGCGGCATGGCCGGTCGGTGGAACCGACCGAACTGGGCCGTCGGATGATCCTCGGCGCGCACCGGGTGCTATCGGAGTTTCACGCCCTCGACCAGGAAATCGGCGATCTGGTCTCGGGAATCGCCGGCACGGTGAACATCGGCGTCCAGACCCTGTCGGCACAGGCGTTCATCGCCCAGGCGATCGAGGCGCTCAAGCGCGAACACCCGCGCATGACCCTCCGCCTAATCGACGGCGTACTGACCGAACATTTGGACAACCTGCGGCTCGGTGGCCTGGATCTCGTCTTCGGCCGCATCAGCCCGGATCTCATGGCCCCGGACCTGACCGGCACCCCGATCATCGACGACCCCACCGTTCTCGTCGCCGGCCTGGGCCATCCCCTGGACGACGGCCGGCCGCTGACCTTGGCCGACGTCGCCGGGCAGGCTTGGTGCCTGTCGCCTCCCGGCACGCCGACGATGGACCACTTCGCCCAGCAGCTTGCCGCCCAAGGACTGGCGCCGCCCGAGGATCAGGTCGAAACCCACGGCACCTTGATGATGCTGATGATCCTGCGGACTTCGCACCGCTTGGCGTTGCTGCCCGAACGCTTCGCCCGCCACTGGGCGGCGCAGAACGTCTTGACCGTCCTACCGTTGCGGCTGGAAGGCATCACGGCGCCGATCGGCCTGATCTGGGTGCGCGACCGCAAACCCGCCCCCGCCGCGCGCCGTTGCCGCGAGATCGTCGGCCGCGAAATCGCGCGCTTTCGGGCGGAAGGCGACGGCGCTGCTGCGTGAATTTGTTCCGCCAGTCCCGAAGGGGAGCCATCACCGGCGGCCTCAGGACATCTTGAATCGGCGGAATGCCAGGAACACTAAACGCAGCAACAGGAGACCGTCTCGGAACCGCAGGATCTGTGTGGATCCGTATTGGCGGTCGAGGTAGCGGACGGGTTGCTCTCGTATCCGCAAACTCAGACGCGAGGCGCCGAATATGAGGTCGAAATCGCCGAACGGGTCGACCTTGCGAATATCATGCCCGCCTTGAATCAAGCGCTCGTAATGGTGACGCAACATAACCTTGGTACCGCAGAGGGTGTCCGTGAAGCTTTGCCCCAACAGCCACGAAAACAGCAAAGCGAATGTGCGATTGGCCCAATAGTTCAGGAAGCGCATCGCATCCTTCTCCATGGGATAGACGAACCGCGTCCCGTTCACGAACTCGGCCTTCCCGGAAGTAATCGTCGCGATGAAACGCGGGAGGGTTTCCGGGGGGACAGTCAGGTCGGCATCCAGAATGACGAGCAGTTCGCCGCTCGCATGGGCAAAGCCCTTCTTGACGGCGTCGTACTTGCCTTTTCCATCCTGGACCAGAACCTTGATGTCATGGTCCGGATAGGCTTGCTGGACTCGGTGGCATTCTTCCAATGTCTTGTCGCTGCTATTGCCTTCGACGTAAATGACTTCGACGGGGCAGGGCAGGACCGGCATTCTTTGAATCGCCGATTCGATGTTACCCTTTTCGTTGCGGCAGGGAATGACGACTGAAACCGACTGGACGGATGTTCGAGCATGGCGCATTGAACGAGCGACGACGTAGGTTCGCAAGGCCAATAAATTAAAAACCGGCAACGCGCCCAAGACGCGATTCAACAGTGGTCCGAGGAACAGTGCCCGAAACGGCAGGAGCTGCCGTCGCTCTCGGCGCACCACGTCGAAATCGGCAAGGTCGAGGATCTGAACGATATCCCTCTCCGACAGCCAGCTTTGCGGAACCTGCGGCATGCGCAGTCCCAAGGTCTCCACCAACCGCAACGGCAGTTCCCAAAGCTTGGAATAGTGGGAAACGACAATCCGTGTCTCCGGTCCGCACAGGTTCTGCAAGGCATGAAGGAATGCCTCGACGTCATGCAAAAGACCGACAAGATCGGACAGGACGATCACGTCAAACGAATTCGGGATTTCCTCCGTCGCCTCCATCTGTTCGATGTCCAGGCACCGGAAATCCAGATGGGGATGGTTTTCCCGGGCAATGTCAACCATTTTGGGGCTGATATCGATCCCGACGCCTTGTTCCGGTTCGAGCAACGCCAGCAGATGACCCGTCCCGCACCCGACTTCCAACACCTGAAGTCCCGGCGGAATAATGCTTTTCAGGAAACGAAGGTCTTCTTCGTGGAAGAAGTGGTTTCTCCGTATCCACGCTTCGCGATTGTCGGCAAGGGAATCGAAGTGCGACTTCAAAGTCTCTTTGAAGCCGCGAAGCGTCGCGCCTGGCTCTTTGGCCGGCGGCTCCAGGACATGGTCGCTATTTTTCAATTTCACACCGCTCGAACGAGGACACGATCCACTGGCCGACCCGCGAAGGCTTCAGGGACCGCCCCAATACATAGAGGATACGCGACCCAATGAGTACCAGCAATAAACTCAGATGCGGCAGAACCTGAAGGAAAAAGCGCTCGTTTTCGGTCCCGACCGTCCCGACGAAGACCGCCATCATCACCAGTGTCGGAACGACCGTATAGAGGATCCCCGCCACGGTTTCCTTCCGCATCGCCAGACAAGTCAAGCGCCCTTCGGCGAATCGCGTTCGTATCCCGCTGTTGAAGGCTTCCCGTACGTTCGTGCCCGGCTTCCTGAACGCAACCATTGTGTCGGCGACCGCCAGAACGTGCGCCACGGCCCAAGCCAAGCCGATGGATGTCGCGGGACGGAGAGATATCCATCGAAACAAAGGGCTTGCCGCCAAGGCCCCTATCATGACGACGAGGATCCAAGGAATAATCCGATAAGCCCCGCGAACCCAGCGTCCGAAAATCCGGCAAGTCTTTGAAAACGTCGATTCCCAAACGACTTGAGGAGACCGCGAATGATTCCAGTATTGCCCCACATAGGTCCCCAGCCGTTCCGGGCCAAGCGGCACCCACATGTTGTTGTGTATGAGTTCCGCGTGATGAATCCACGCCAGAGGATCTTTCCAAAACACATAACGGGCGAAACGTGTCGATTCACGGCCGAAAGCGGCAAACCAGCTGGTCTGCATCAAGCCGAATTCAGTAAAAAGGTACGGTTTTTCGCGCGCCGTCTTCATGTCCTCCCGCACGAGCGCTTCCATTCCGGAATTCCCGCTAAGACGTAAATGGTTCAGTACCGGTTTGAAATCGAAAGGATAGTCTTCCGCGCCATAGTCCCCGATCATTCGCCCGCAAGCGCCAAGGCTTCGGGCATAAATCATGTCCGGCGTACTATCCATCGGCTCGGGGTGATCGAAACACCACAGATACCATTCCGGTGCCCCGCTTTCCACCAGCAGGTCTCGAACCCGCTGGGTCTTCCAGTCATTGAGCTGAATCGCGAACAGAACATTGGCATGCCCGGCACCATTGGCGGTCGCCCATACATTCGCGTTGTGAACGTTCTTGGTGACAAGCAACGTCAGCATAAGGATCGGCAACGACAGGGCGACCACAATACCGCGAATTTTCGACTTCCACGAATCCGTTAACGGAAACAACGCGGCCACCAGAACGACCATCATTGGGACGATGAGCGCGCTGACCGTAGAACCGAGGATGCATAGCGCCCCCGATATCGAAAGCACCCAGGCGCCGCGAGCACGATGCCGTACGAAAACGGCACAGGCATAAAGGAAAAAACTGAACAGAAAGACGTTTGGGCGATCGTAACTACCAAAATGGAGGCCATAAGGAATCAGGCAAAACGAAAACAGGCCCAAAAAGGCGAAAGCCAGTGGCGGCCACGCACCGGCCAACAGTGAAGCCCGATAAAGAAAAAAGATCGCCACCACGTCCATAACGCCGATTAAATGGATGTAAATGTCGTAGCGGCTGAGTTCCGCATTCGTGAAAAACCACGCCGGAGCGGCATGAAGAATGTTGTGAAAAGGCGGTTTGCGATGGGAAAAGAATACGTACTCCCAAAAATGGTCTCGAAGTCCGTCGATATAAGGGAGGTCTAAGTATTCGTGGCCGAGAGCGGATGGCAATTCCGCAGCAAATAGGCCACGCGCGCCTACCGACAGAAGTATCAGAAGAGCACCCCATACGAATACGCTTCGGTCGAGAGTCGACCAACCGTCCGATCGGCGTTGCGGCATTCCTATGCCCTTGTCACGGCGTGATCCAAAAACCACCGGTATGTCTCCTCCAGGCCTGGGCGGAGCGGGATGCGCGAGCCCCATCCCATCGCCGAAAGACGCGACACGTCGAGCAGTTTGCGCGGCATGCCATCCGGCTTGGAGGCATCGAAAACGATGTTTCCTTCGAACCCGACCACACCGGCAATCATCGCGGCCAAATCGGCGATCGACAATTCGGTGCCGCTTCCGACATTCAAGGGGATCTCGTCGGAATAGTTTTGCAACAAGAACACCGCCGCGTCGGCCAGATCATCGACATGCAGGAATTCCCGCAACGGTTTTCCCGATCCCCAGACCGAAAGGTTTCTTTCCCCCCGAATTTTGGCTTCGTGCGCCTTGCGCATCAATGCGGGAACGACATGGCTCGTCTCCAAATCGAAATTGTCGCCCGGACCATAAAGGTTGTTCGGCTGCAGGGCGATGAAATCGCATCCGTGCTGGCGCCGATAGGCTTGGCAAAGCTTGATCCCTGCGATTTTGGCGATCGCGTACCACTCGTTCGTCGGCTCCAGCGGGCCGGCGAGAAGTTCCTCTTCCGGTATCGGTTGGCTCGCTAGACGGGGGTAAATACATGCCGATCCAAGAAACAGCAGTTTTTTCACGCCACAAGCATAGGCGGAGTGAATAAGAGCGGTCTCAATAGCCAAGTTGTCGTACAGGAAATCGGCCGGATAGGTCGAATTGGCCCCGATTCCACCCACTTTCGCGGCAGCAATAACGACGGCATCGGGCGCCATTTCCTTCATTGCGCGACCGACGTCGCCGGGTCTCCGCAAGTCGAGTTCCGCGTGGGAAACGGTAAGCACCGAACATGCCTCCCGGACCAACCGCCTGGAAATCGCGCTGCCAACCATACCTGTATGCCCAGCAACCCAAACTTTCCGGCCGACCAGCGAAAACATCGTCACGCCGGAGTCCTTTGCGCCTGCAGATTGCGGATATCTTCGCTTACCATTTCGGAAACCATGTCGTCGAAAGATGTCTTGGGAACCCAGCCGAGGCGCTCACGCGCCTTTCGCGCGTTTCCACACAGTGCGTGAACTTCGGTAGGGCGGAAGTACCGGGGGTCGACACGAACAACAGTACGACCGGTTTTCCGATCACGCCCCATTTCGCCGCGGTCCTTACCCGACCATTCGACCGTCACGCCAATCTGCGCAAACGCGCTTTCAACAAACGAGCGCACGGTGCGGCTCCGGCCCGACGCGAGAACGTAATCGTCCGGAAGGTCCTGCTGAAGAATCAACCACATCCCTTCGACGTAATCCCGCGCGTGCCCCCAGTCGCGCTTCGCGTCCAGATTTCCCAGATACAGGCACTCGGCGAGCCCTAAATGTATGGCGGCGACCGCACGCGTGATTTTGCGTGAAACGAACGTTTCGCCGCGTAGAGGGCTTTCGTGGTTGAACAGAATGCCGTTGGCCGCGTACACGCCATACGCCTCCCGGTAATTGACGGCAATCCAATAACCGTAAAGTTTGGCAACCGCGTAAGGGCTTCGTGGCCGGAATGGCGTTGATTCGTCCTGGATCGGGCTGTTCGAATTACCAAACATTTCCGATGTGGACGCCTGATAAAACCGGACTCTGTTTTCCATGCCGAGAATTCTAATCGCCTCCAATAGACGTAGCGTCCCCAAGGCGTCGGCGTTGCCGGTATACTCCGGCGTTTCAAAACTCACTTGAACATGGCTTTGAGCGGCGAGGTTGTAGATCTCCGTCGGTTGTGTTTCTTGAATCAGGCGAATCAGGTTGGTCGCGTCGGTCAGATCCCCGTAATGCAAGACAAAACGAACATCGGATTCATGAAGATCCTTGTACAGGTGATCCACGCGCTGCGTGTTCAGGGACGACGAGCGACGTTTCACGCCGTGAACCCGATAGCCCTTCCGCAATAGGAGTTCCGCCAGATAGGCGCCATCCTGCCCGGTTACGCCTGTTATCAATGCAGTTTTGTCGCCCATTCCCCTCACCACGTGTTTTTCGTCGACGACATTTCGCCAATTCAAATCACCGCACCGCTTGGTTCCACAAATACACGCGCGATTCCAGAAGAATATCATCGCTGCGTTGCTTTTTACCCACTTACCCATGGAGGCTGAGGAACGAACCGTCGCCTAGTATCTTACGCACGATCAATCAAAACGTACCCATCCACCCTCGTTCAGGAGGCCGTTCACCCGTTTTCTGCGAGCCGTCATGGATCGACAGGACGCAAGCGGCACACAGGGTTGCCCCATATTCGTCATCGCCGCCTGCCGATCCCGGGCGGAGTGAAATTATCCTGCTAATCCCGAAGTACGGCGGCCGCCCACCGTCCCGGCGCCAGGCCGTGGGCTTTCTTGAAATGCCGGGTCATGTGGCTTTGGTCGGAAAAGCCGCTGTCCAGCGCGGCGTCGGCCAGGGTCGCGCCCCGGCGGATCAGCGCTCGGGTCCGATCGAGCCGCCGCAGCACGAGGTAGCGATGGGGGCTGGTCCCCAGGCAGGCGCGAATATGCCGGGCCAGCGCGTAGCGGCCGAGCCCCGTCGCCACCTCCAAGGCTTCGGCTGTCACGCCGCCGCGGACGTGGGCGTCGAGGAACGCCCGCGCCCGATCGATGGCGATCCCGTGCCGCGTCGAGAGCGTTCCGCCCGCGCCCGTGGATTCCGCCGCCGTCAGCGCATCGGCAAGGTCGGCCAACAGTTGCACGGTCTCCAGATCCTCCAACGGCCGGTCGAGATCTTCAAGCGCGGACCGAATCGCGGCGAGCAGGCGGCGATCATCCGACACCGCGTCACGCACGAACGGCAGCGGGCGGCGTACATCGGCCAGCGCGTCGCGGATCAGTCCCGGATCGACATACAGACTGCGATACCGGAAACCGATCTCGGTTCCCGCCCGGCCATCGTGGGTTTCGTCCGGATGCAACACGAAGACCCGCCCGGGAAAGCTGCGTTGCACCGCCCCCCGGTAACGGAAAGCCTGGACGCCGTCCAACGTGAATCCGATCGCATAGGTGTCATGGCGGTGAGGATCGAAGCCATGGCCGGCGAAGAACGCCTCCGCCCGTTCCACGCCGGGGCGCGACGGCGCGATGCGGATCCAATCACGGTTGGATGGTCCGCACGATCGTTCAAGACGCGCCGAGGCGCTCTCGTTAACTATGTCGCTCATGCGCGTTATATGGCGTCATCGCGCCTTGATGAGGAGGGAGCGGCATGCATGACTTTCCGGGTTTCATTCTCACCGGGCTGGCGCTCGCCGGCAGCCCCGGCCCGGCGACGCTGAGCCTCGCCGCCACCGGGGCCGCGTTCGGCGCGCGGCACGGGTTCGGCTACATGGCAGGCATCATCGTCGGCATGGTCTGCGTGATGGCGATCACCGCGACCGGCATCGCCGGGTTGCTTCTGGCGATTCCGGGCGCGGCCCCGGTAGTGAGCGCCCTGGCGGCGACCTATTTCGCCTGGCTCGCTTGGCGCATCGCCACGGCCCCGCCTCTCGGCGACGATGCGCTCCACCGCCGCAAGCCGTCGTTCGCCGCCGGGATACTTCTGTCCCTGATCAATCCCAAAGGTTATGCCGCCATGGCCGCCCTTTTTTCCGGTTTCGTGCTGATCGAGGACCGCATCGTGTTCGACGCGGTGGCAAAGATCGCCGTGCTCGCGGTGATCATCACCGCCGTCAATACCGCCTGGCTTTCCGCCGGCGCCACCCTCACCCGCTGCTTTCACGATCCCCGCACCAACCGGGCGATCAACGTCGTGTTCGCGGTGGCGCTGGTGGCGTCGATCGTTTTTGCGGCCATCCTTTGAAAAGAGTTTAGAATAGCGGCGAAAGTGAATACTCCGCCAGACGGTCGCGCAGGTAAGGAATGGCGTCATCCCGGCCCATGAAGTCTTGCAGCGCCATCATCGCCCAATACTGGCCCTCGTCGCCGAACCGGATCGCGGCGATTTCCGCGTCGGTGATCGGCGCGACGAAGAAATAGGCGTCGGTTCCCGGAGCCGAAAGGCTGGGGTAGCACCGCGACCAAACGATGCGATCGGCGCTCAGCGTTAGCCCAAATTCCTCGGCGACTTCCCGCAAGGCACAGGATTCCGGTGTCTCATCGCCCTCGCGACCGCCGCCGGGCAGGTCCCAATGGTCGGGGTACGGGATACCCTCCTTGCGGTCGCGCCGGTAAACGACGAGTTCGCGCCCCCGGACCAGCGCGATCTTCGCCCCCGTGAAATCCCGCGACCGGACCATGAGCCGGTGCCGGCCATCCGCCGTCTACGACAAGGCCGATTCGAGTCGCCGCAACAGTGCGCGGCGGGATTTCTCGTCCTTGGCGCGTCGCATGGCCTTCTTGAGCTCCAGGCTGAAACGGGCGAAATCATTGTGGGAGTCGGGCCCCGGGACATCGTCGGCCGCGATGCGTTTCGGCAGGGCGCGTTCCTTGACGCCGCCGCCTTCGATCAGGTCGACGGTGTCGTCCAGTTGCGGAATGATCACCCGCTCGCGGTCCAGGCCTTCGCCGATCAGGCCGTCGCGCATCGCCGTCAGCCCCTCGGCTTCGCCGTGCACCAAAAACACCGCGCGTTTGGCCGGCATCCGGTCTTTCAGCCACGCCAGCAGTTCCTCGCCATCGGCATGACCGGAATAGACGTCGATCTTACGGATTGCCGCGTTGACTTTTATTTCCTCGCCGTGGATGCGGACCTCGTCGGCACCCTCCACCAGGATGCGGCCCAGGGTGCCGGCGGCCTGGTAACCGGCGAACAGGACCGTCGAATCGTCACGCCACAGATGATGCTTGAGATGATGACGGATCCGGCCGGCGTCGCACATTCCGCTGGCCGAAATGATGATCGCACCGCCCTTGATCCGGCCGATCGCCATGCTTTCCTGGACGGTTTCGGTGTAGCGCACGTTGGGCCGGTCGAAGGGGTTGACCACGCCCCGGGTGCCGACCAGTTCGTCGGCGTGTTTGGCGAAAATTTCGGTGGCGCGAATGGCCAGCGGCGAATCGATGAAGATCGGCACTTCGGGCAGCCGCTTGGTGTCGAAGGCGATGACCAGATCGAGCAGCAGTTCCTGGGTCCGTTCGACCGCGAAGCCGGGAATCACCAGATTGCCGCCGCGCTTGAGGGCGGTCTCGACCTCGGTCGCCAGGATCTCGCGCCGCTGTTCCTCGGTGACCTTGGGCCGTTCGCGTCCGCCGTAGGTGGATTCGCAAATGACGTAGTCGAGGTTTTCCGGCGCGTCTGGCGACGGATGGAACAATTTATGCTCCGGCCCGATGTCGCCCGAGAACAGCAGACGCAGGAGCCGGTTGTCGGAATGGTTGGTCGCGACCTCGACCTCGATCGAGGCCGAACCCAGGATGTGGCCGGCATTCCAGAACCGGGCGCGCACGCCGGCGCCGACCTCGACCCACCGGTCGTAGTCGACCGCGCGGAACATCTCGAGGCAGTTCTCCGCGTCCTCGCGGGTGTAGATGGGGGTGACCGGGGCGATACCCCGTTGCGCATTGCGGCGGTTCAGGCGTTCGACTTCGAATTCCTGAATGTGGCCGCTGTCCGGCAGCATGAAGGCCAGAAGGTCGGCGCTGGGTTCGGTCGCGAAGACGGGGCCTTTGAAACCCTGGGCGACCAGTTTCGGAATCAGGCCGGCATGGTCGATATGGGCGTGGGTCAGCAGGACGAAATCGAGCTTCTTGGGGTCGAACGGAAAGGCGCCGTAGTTGAGTTCCTTGATCGTCTTCGGCCCCTGGAACAGGCCGCAATCGACGATGAACTGGGACCGTTCACCCTGCACCCAATGACAGGAACCGGTGACGGTGCCCGCCGCTCCGCAAAAACTCAACGTCACGCCCATGATTATCTCCTCCTGAACCGGTCTCGGGGCTTCACCTCGCCCTCGTCGGAACAGAATCGCCTCCCAATCGTCAACAAACGATTAGTGCACGCCGTGATTGGGCGGAATCACGCTAATTTCTCGCTTCACCTTCCGCCTCGCCCTTGCCGGGCTTGACCCGGCATTCCACGGACCCCCGGGTCAAGCCCGGGGGTGACTCTGCGGCAAAAGGGATTCGATCCAAATAATCAGCGGCCTAGTGCTGAAGGATCTTGGACAGGAACAGTTGCGCCCGGTCGCTGCGCGGCGTACCGAAGAACTCTTCCTTGGTCGCGTCCTCGACGATTTCCCCCTCGTCCATGAAGATCACCCGGTCGGCGACGCGGCGCGCGAATCCCATTTCGTGAGTGACCACCATCATGGTCATGCCTTCGCGGGCCAGTTCCTGCATCACTTCCAGCACTTCGTTGATCATTTCGGGATCGAGCGCCGAGGTCGGCTCGTCGAACAGCATGGCGATGGGATCCATGGCCAGCGCCCGGGCGATGGCGACGCGCTGCTGCTGGCCGCCCGACAGTTCCGACGGATACTTGTAGCCCATGCCACCCAGACCGACGCGGTCGAGCAGCGTGTTGGCGCGATCCTCGGCCTCCGACTGCGACCGGCCCAGCACCTTCAACTGCGACAGGCAGATGTTCTGCATCGCCGTCATGTGCGGGAACAGTTCGAAGTTCTGAAACACCATGCCGATGTGCGAACGCAGTTTCGGCAGGTCCGTGTCCTTGGCGCCCACCGAAATCCCGTCGACCCGGATCGTGCCTTCCTGGAACGGCTCCAGACCGTTGACGCACTTGATCAGCGTGCTCTTGCCGGATCCCGACGGCCCGCAGATGACAATGACCTCGCCCTTTTCGACGCGGGAGGTATTGTTTTTGAGGACCTGGAAATTACCGTACCACTTGTTGACGTTTTCAATATCGATCATCGGTGCATCTTCTTTTGAAGGTGTTTGGCGTAAAGCGACCCGCAATAGCAGATGATGAAGTAGACGAAGGCCGCGAAGACGTAGAGTTCGAGGAGCCGCGAATCACGCTGCGCCACGTTGACCGCCGAGGTCATGAAGTCGGCCAAACCGACCACGAACACCAGCGAGGTGTCCTGGAACAGGATGATGGTCTGGGTCAGCAGGATCGGCAGCATGTTGCGGAAGGCCTGCGGCAGCACGACGTAGCGCATCGCCTGCGAATAGCGCAGACCCAACGCGTACCCGGCCCAGGCCTGGCCGCGCGAAATGCTGAGGATGCCGGAGCGCATGATCTCGCAGTAGTAGGCGGCTTCGAACAGGACAAATCCGATCAGCGCGGATTCGAACGCGTCCACCTGCTGCTGGACCACGAACGGGACCAGGAAATAGAACCAGAAGATCACCAGCAGCAACGGCAGCGAACGGAAGAAGTTCACCCAAATCGCACCGATCCACTGAAACACCGCGACACCCGAAAGACGCATGAGCGCGAGCAGCGTGCCGAGCACGATGCTTCCCACCGCCGACAATCCGGTCAGCGTCAGGCTGAGGACCATGCCGTCCCACAGATAGGGGATGTTGCGTGTGATGACGCCGAAGTCGAAATCCGTCATGGCTTTTTCTTCCCCTGCACGCCGAAACCGGGGATGCGCGTCTTCAGTTCCACCCTGTCCATGATCACGACCACGAGCAAGGTGACGACGACATAGATCAACGTCGCGACGGTAAAGGCCTCGAAACTTTGGAAGGTGTAATTTTCGATCTGGCGCGCCTGATAGAGCACCTCGGCGACGCCGATGGTCAGCGCGAGGGACGAATTCTTGAAAATGGTCAGGAATTCCGACGTCATCGGCGGCACGATGATGCGATAGCCCACCGGAATCAGCAGATAGCGGTAGACCTGCACGGTGGTCAGCCCCATGGCGTGACCGGCCATGGTCTGCCCGCGCGGAATGGATTCGATGCCGGCCCGGACCTGTTCCGCGACGCGCGAGGCCGTATAGGTGCCCAGGCAGAGAATGGCCATGGTCGCCTCGGGGAACGGCATGTCCCGCTTCATCCAACGGCCAAGGCCGTCGGGCACCAGTTCCGGAATCACGTAGAACCAGATGAACATCTGGACGAGAAGCGGCACGTTACGGAATGTCTCGACGTAAACCATGCCTAAAAATCGAGCGGGCTTGTTCGGAAGGGTCCTCGCCACACCGATCAGGGACCCGAAGGTAAACGCGATGATCCACGCCAGGGCGGAGACCAACAGCGTCCATTCAAGCCCCGAGATCAACCACCCGAGGTAGGGGTCTTCGAACAGGATGCCCCAGTTCCAGTTATAGCGCATTGACGATTATCCAACGGAAATCCGACTACGGGATGAACGAAACCGGAGGCCGCTGGATGGGCGGCCTCCGGTCGGCAATCCTTACTTCGGGAACGCCTGAACTTCGAAGTTGGTGCGCAGGGTGTCGCTGATCGGAACGTTCAGCGCCGAACTGCCCGGGATGTCCTTCATGAACCACTTGTTGTAGAGGTCGAGGATCTCGCCGGTCCGGAACAGGCCGGCCAACGTGCGGTTGACGATCAGGCGCATCGCCGAATCATCGCGCGGCAGCATGAGAGCATACGGATCGAACGACAGGAAGCGGCCGGTGACCTCGTAGTCCGCGGGGTTCTTCGATTTGGCGATCAGGCCGAAAAGCAGGATGTGGTCGGTCGAATAGGCGTCGACACGGTCGGTTTCGAGTGCCAGGAAGCCTTCGGCGTGATCCTTGACGCTGAGGATCTTGACGTCCTTGATCCCCAATTTTTCGATCGTTTCCTTGATCGCGCGTTCGTTGGTCGTGCCTTGAGCCAGGGCGATCGCCTTGCCGGCCAAGTCTTCGACTTCCTTGATGCCCGACGTTTTCTTCACCAGCAGCTTGGTGCCGGTAATGAACGTCGTGTAGGCGTAGTCGACCTGTTGCTGGCGGGTCAGGTTGTTGGTGGTGGAGCCGCATTCCATGTTGATGTTGCCGTTGGCGATCAACGGAATACGGGTCTGCGGCGTCACGGGAACGAGCTTGATCTGCAGATCGGGCAACTGAAGCTCTTCCTTGATCGCGTCGACGGCCTTCATGCACAGGTCGATCGAATAACCGACCGGCTTGCCTTCGGGGCCGATGTAGGCGAACGGAACCGAAGATTCCCGGTGACCGAGGACGATGGTCCCGGTTTCCTTGATCTTGGCCAGCGTACCATAAAGGTCTTCGGCCTTGCCGTCGGTAGCCGCGAATACGGCCAGCGCGGCACCTAGAATCACCAATTTTTTGAACATAACGGTAATCCCTCCTGTGTGTTGATCCGGAGTTCGAGATTTTCCGACCCTTCCGATCCCGGGAATTTCACCCACCCAACCGGGACGGAAACGTATTTATCGTTGCCTTCATTTTGTGTTCTGGATACCCCGGAACGTGCACAACGCGCAAGCATCTCGGTGCACTATGACCGCATATTATGCGATATATCGCGACCTGGAATTAATGCGGCAACGGTTCGATCTGACGGGCATAGACCACGCAACGGCGTGCCAAAACGTCGGTCGCATCGATGACCGGAACCCCCAAATCTCCGTCGCTCAGCACCAGCGGAACCTCGGTACAGCCGGCGATCACCGCCGCCGCGCCGCAATCCTCCAAAGTCCGTCCCAAATCCCGCATTCCGGATCGGATGGCGTCGTCCCGGCGCCCGGCCTTGACGGCGAAGATGAGATCCATGCACGCCGCGCGCCCCACCTCGTCAAGGGTCAGGACTTCGACGCCCGATTGCCCGAACGCCTTCTGGTACAGTCCGGCTTCGAGGCAGCCGGTCGCGGCCAGCAGACCGACCTTCGCCTCTCCGGGACAACGGCGGAGGGTTTCGGCGCAGGTTTCGCCGATGATGCTGACAAACGGAACGGTCAGGACGCGTCGGATATCGGCCTCGAACGCGTGGGCGGTGTTGCAGGCCATGATCACGAAATCGGCGCCGGCACGCTCAAGCCCGAGCGCCGTCTGGGCCAGGCGGGGACCAACCGAAGGCACCCGTCCCAGAATCGCGTCATGCCGGTTGGGGACTTTGGGATCGTTGTCGATGACGATCCGCAGGTGATCCTGGTCGGTTTTGGCGCCGGTATGGACCAGGATCTTGCCAAAAAGATCCAACGTCGCCTCCGGCCCCATGCCGCCGATCACACCGATGGTAAGGTCTTCCTGCACCTGTGCCTCCCCCTCTGCCGGCCGAGCATTCCGGCGATCGAAAGGGGCGATAGGGCGGCCGAACCCGATGGGTTGTCAAGCCTATTTAGGGCGTCCGAAAGCTTCCCGGTAACGGGGTTCCCATGCCTTGGTCCAGGCGACGATCTTGTCGACATAGGCCTTTCTTTCCGGGTACCGGTCGATGTTTCGCGAATTCCATTCGGTATTCGTCCAGTCGGAATCGGGCGACGGCGGCAAGCCCTCGGCCTCCGGATTGAAGACGACGGTGACGACCAGTCGGTTCATTTTATCGGCCTGATTGAAAAAGGCAGCAATCGCGTTGGCGGGAATGGCGACGCCCCGGCGCCTCAGTTCATCGGCGAACCGCGCGTGTGAGTTGCCCCCGCTGAAAGCCGACGGCGTGAAGTGGTTGACGTAATAGCACTCGCGTTCCGAAAGCGTGTTCACCACCTTCTTCACGTAGTGCATGTTTTCGCGTTCGCAGTCGCGTTCCATCATCCACCCGCCGCCCCGGCGCGATCCGTAGCTCAGCACCGTGTCGATCGTCATCACCCGATCGACGGCGCCATCGCCCCGAAAACGGGCCAAGGCCAACCGCCCCAGTTTCATGTGAGCCCCGGACGGACCCTTCTGTTCACCGATGACAGTCCAGCGGCCCTCCGGTAACGGAACCACGTAGGCGCCGTAGGTGATGGACCCTTCCAGTACCGCATCCTTGGGAAACGGCTCCACCGTCGCGCACGCCGACAGCACCAGGGCGACGAGCCCCGCGAACCCGATCGTCTTCATCGCCCCCTCCTAACAATCGAAAACTGCGCTAACGCCCGAACGCGGCCTTATAGCGGGGAGCCCATTTCTGGTTCCACGCGATAACCTTGTCGACATAGGCTTTACGTTCCGGAAAGTTATCAATGTTGTGAGGATTCCATTCCGTCTTGTGCCAATCCGCTTCAGGCGATGGCGACAATCCGTCAGCCTCGGGATTGAACATTACTCCGACAAGAAGGACGTTCATCGGATTGCCATGGATAAAAACAGATGAGATCACATTTCCGGGAACAGAAACACCCTGTTCGCTTAAATTTCCTATTAATTGACCGCTTGTGCTATTTTTCTTGATTTCTTCTGGAATAAAAGACAAATGCTTTACATAGTTACACTCTAATGTTTTTGAGGAATTAGATAATTTTTTAATGTAATGCATATCTTTATTCTCGCAGTCACGAGATGATTTCCAGCCTCCGCCAGATCTAATTCCAAAGTTAAGAACCGTCCTGATTGTAATTACTTTTTCGAAAGTTTTTTTAGTTTTTAACTGAGCTAATTCCAAATCTCCAAGTGTCGTATTATGCGTTGTTTGAAATCTATACTCTCCGATAACCGTCCATTGTCCGTCTGGAAGTGGAACCTCGTACGATCCGTACTTCACGCTCCCTTCTAACACCTGACCTTTGGGAAGGGATGGCGCTTGTCCGATCGTCACGCATCCCGAAACCAAAAGCGAAATCAAGCCCACGACAACAGTCGTTTTCATTGCCCCCTCCACAACTTGTTGCGTAGAAAGTGTCCTCGGGAACACCGTGTTTGTCAAATGCAAACACCACGCAAAATTGTAGTGTGGGACGCATACGATTCTATTATTTCGAAACAAACGAGATGTTCAGCTTCCGCAGCATCGACGTCTTCTTCGTCTGATGGTCGTCCATGCGCGACAGGATACCGTCCAGGAAGCTCACGGCATCGGTGATATACGGGCCTTTGTTCAGCATCACGCATTCCGCGCGACTGCTCATGGCAGCGTCGGTAACCTCGGCGCGCGAAGGCATGCCGGTCTTGGCCATGTCCTCCAGGACCTGGGTCGCCCAGATGACCGGCACGTGCGCGGCCTCGCACAGCCACAGGATCTCCTCCTGCAATTCCGCGAGCCGTCCGAAGCCGACCTCGACCGCCAGATCGCCGCGCGCCACCATGACGCCGACCGGCGGCGATTTGAGCGCCGACAGCATGAGTTCCGGCAACCTTTCCGACGCGGTGCGGTTCTCGATCTTGAGGACGATGCCCAGGTGCTGGGCGCCGATTTCGCCCAGGCGCTCGACCAGATAATCGACATCCTCGGGCCGGCGCACGAAAGACAAACCCACCATGTCCACCAACCGCGCCACGCAGCGCAGGTCGCCCAGATCCTTATCGGTCAGCGCGGGCGTGGCGAGATCGGTGTCGGGTAGGTTGATGCCCTTTTCCGGCCGCAGTTTGGAGCCCTTGGGACCGGCGGTGGTGATCTCGATCCGGATCGCGTCGCTGGCGACGGCGCGGATCGTACCGCCGATCTTGCCGTCGTCGAACCAGATGCGTTCGCCGCGCTTCGCGCAGGCGAAGACCGACGCCAGCGAACATCCGATTTGCGCGGGTTCGGCCACGGTGCCGTCGGATTTCGTGACCGCCGGACGGCCCGGGATATGATCGTGTGTCAGAATCAGGATGTCGCCGCGATACAGGACGAGGGGCTGGATCACCGGCGGCACCGATCCGATACGGCCCTCCTCGACGACCGCGTCGCCGTCGACGCGACGGATCGCCGCGCCTCCGGCCGCATACAGCCCCTGCAGGGTGTGGGCGAGCCGCGACCGCCCTTCGGCCTCGATCACCGTCACCGTCCGGTCCATGCCCCGGCAATCGGCGATCCGCAGGGCGTCGCCCGGCGCGACCCGATCCAGGAGATCGCCGACGACCGGAAGAACGCCGTCGACGTCTTCGGGCTCGGGCTCGGGCGATTCGGCCGGAGTCAGCCAGATGGTCGCGGGCGCGGACACGAACCCGTTGATGTCGCGAGGCGGATTGAACCGCACCACGTGCCCGGCCGGCTCGATCGGGCCGGTCCGCAACTTCGGACCGCCGAGATCCGCCAGAATGCGGCACTTCCGGCCCAGGGCGGCCTCGGCCCGGCGCAGGTTGGCGACCATCTTCGCCCATGCCTCCGGCCCGTCGTGCGCGCAATTGACGCGCATGATCGACATGCCTGCCTTGACCAGCCGGTAGATCAGGGTTTCGTCCTCGGCCGCCTCCGATGGCATGGTGACCATAATCCGAACCCCGCGGCTTCCCGATTCCGGCCCCAGCAGTCGGTTGGCGTGGTCCCTCAGATACAGGGGACCGGTGCGGAACCCGGCGGGGGCGACCGCGTCGCTGAGGTCCGGATCCGGCTTCCCGGACAAACGGCGCAACGTTTCGAACACGGCGTTCAGGGTCGCCAACGTGTGGGATTCCAAACGACCGAGAGACGAAAGGCCGAGCGATGCCAGATCTTCCTGGACCTCGCGGATATCATGCTGGCGAACGGCGAGATAGTGCAGAAGGTTGCGCGCACTGGCGCGGTAGTCGGGATGCACCGCCTCCACTTCCGCCGCATGCCGACGCTCGAATTCGAGACACTGGGCTCGAATCCTGGCGATCGACATCAGCAGCCTGTCGACAAAGCGTTGGGTCGCGCGGTTTTCCATGGAATGTCCAGACAGCCGGAAGGGATTACACTCATTCTAACGGGAATCGGGGGCCGCGCCTATCGGGATCGGGCCGCTACCAGGCCAGCCAGCCGTCGAAAACGCCGGCGCGACGCAGAATGTTCACGCCGATCAGGATCAGGATCACGCCGCCCAACCGCGCCGCATATCCGGCAAGCCGCTCCGAACGGGTGAACAGGCGGCCCAGATGCAGGCCGACCGCCGTGAACACCAGACACACGACTCCGATGATCAAGGCGGGCAGCCACACGCTCACCCCGATCAGCGACAGCGACAAACCCACCGCAAGCGCGTCGATACTGGTGGCGACCGACAGCATGATCAGGCTCATGCCCCGAGTCGGATCGCGACGGTCTTTTTCATCCGCGGGCGCCGATGCTTCCCTGATCATCCGGACGCCGATATACAACAGCAACAGGAACGCAACCCAGTGGGCCCATTGTTCCATCACGGCGCGCACGGTCAGCCCCAGCGACCAGCCGATCACCGGCATCATCGCCTGAAAAAGCCCGAAGTGCCACGCCAGCCGAAATGTCTGGCGCCAGTCGACCCGGCGCAGGAAAACCCCCGTCGCCACAGAAACGGCGAAGGCATCCATGGCCAAGGCGACCGCGAGCGCAAAAATCGTCAAAAAATCCATCGGCTCGCCGCATTCCCGATCTTTGACGCGGCCGCATTGGCGCGCG
Source organism: Rhodospirillales bacterium (assembly GCA_963675465.2). Lineage (GTDB taxonomy): Bacteria > Pseudomonadota > Alphaproteobacteria > Rhodospirillales > Shumkoniaceae > JAHDSF01. The sequence continues at coordinate 61,127 of CAXXVY010000011.1, read as the reverse complement.
CCGGACATTCAGGCGCCGACATACTTCGATTTGCCCTCGTTCCGCAAGACGTCTAAAGTCGGAGAAATGGCCCGGAATCGCTTCCGCAACCGAAAGCCGCATGACGCGCATGGCACAGGAAGGTCCGCGATGAGCTTCAAGGATCAGATTTTCTTATCGGATGACGTGCCGACGTCGCCATCTGTCGGCGACGAGGTCAAGACCACGACCTGTTACATGTGCGCCTGCCGTTGCGGCATCCGCGTCCATCTGCAAGGCGGCAGGATCCGGTTCATTCAGGGAAATCCCGACCACCCCACCAACAAGGGCGTCCTGTGCGCCAAGGGGTCCGCGGGAATCATGAACCAGTACTCGCCGGCGCGCTTGCGGGCGCCGTTGAAACGGGTGGGGCCGCGCGGTTCGGGCGAGTTCCGGGAAATCTCATGGGACGAGGCATTGGAAACGGCGGCCGGGTGGCTGGATGCGATCCGGCGTTCGGACCCACGCAAGTTGGCGTTCTTCACCGGCCGCGACCAGAGCCAGGCATTGACCGGTTGGTGGGCCAGCCAGTTCGGCACCCCCAACCATGCGGCGCACGGCGGATTCTGTTCGGTCAATATGGCGGCCGCGGGCATGTATTCGATCGGCGGATCGTTCTGGGAATTCGGCGAACCGGACTGGACGCGTACCCGCTACCTGTTGATGTTCGGCGTCGCCGAGGATCACGATTCCAATCCCATCAAGACGGGCCTGGGAAACCTGAAAGGCCGCGAGGGCACCAAGTTCGTGTCGATCAATCCCATCCGCACGGGGTATTCCGCCATTGCGGACGAATGGCTCGGCATCCGGCCCGGCACCGACGGGCTGTTCGTCATGGCGCTGATCCAGGAACTGCTGAAGGCAGGCAAGGTCGATTTCGACTACCTCGTCCGCTACACCAATGCGCCTTGGCTGGTGATCCAGGATCCGGGCGCGGCCGACGACGGCCTATTCGCCCGAGACGCAAGTGGACACCCGCTCGCATGGAACAAGGACCGGGCGGAGACCGTCGACGCCTTGGCGCCCGATTTCGTTCCGGCCCTGGTTGGCCGATTCGAACTGTCCGACGGCCGGATGGCGGTACCCGTGTTCGACCTGCTGGCACGCCGGGGACTGGCGGCGGAATACGCGCCGGACGCGGTCGCAGAGAAAACCGGCATCCCCGCTGAAACGATCCGGCGCATTGCCGCGGAACTGGCCCACACGGCATTTTCGCGCACCATTACCCTGGACATCCCCTGGACCGACTGGGCGGGACGCGAACACGACCGTATCGTCGGCCGCCCGGTCAGCATGCATGCCATGCGCGGAATCGCCGCCCATTCCAACGGCTTTCAGACCTGCCGGGCGATTCACATCCTGCAAATGCTGCTCGGCAGCATCGACTGCCCCGGCGGTTTCCGGTTCAAGGCGCCCTATCCGAAATCCGCACCGCCGCCGATCAGGCCCGCCGGCCGCCCCGATCAGGTCGAACCCGGCAAACCGCTGGCCGGACCGCCGCTCGGCTTCCCGATGGGACCGGAAGACCTGCTGGTCGACGACGACGGCAATCCCTGCCGTCTCGACCGCGCCTTTTCGTGGGAACACCCGCTGGCCGCCCACGGCCTGATGCACATGGTCATCACCGGCGCATGGAAGGGTGATCCCTATCCCATCGACACGCTGTTCCTGTTCATGGCCAACATGGCCTGGAATTCATCGATGAACACCTCGTCCGTCATTTCCATGCTGACGGACAAGAACGAAGAGACCGGCGAATATCGCATTCCGCGCATCATCTATTCCGACGCCTTCTATTCCGAAATGGTCCCCTACGCGGACCTGATCCTGCCCGACACGACCTACCTGGAACGCCACGACTGCATCAGCCTGCTCGATCGCCCGATTTCCGAGGCCGATGGCGCCGCCGACGCGATCCGCCAACCGATTCTCGAACCCGACCGAGACGTGCGGCCGTTCCAGGACGTCCTGATCGATCTCGGCGCGCGGCTGGGTCTGCCGGGCCTGATCAACGACGACGGCACGCCGAAATATCCCGGCGGCCTCAAGGACTACATGGTCCACCACGAACGCGCGCCCGGCATCGGCATGCTGGCGGGATGGCGCGGCGCGAACGGCGACCAACACGGACGCGGCACCCCCAACCCCGACCAGTTGGCGCGCTACGTGGAACACGGCTGCTTCTGGCATCACGAATTCCCCGACGGCCACAAGTTCATGAAGATGGCCAATCGGGGTTACCTGGAGTGGGCCGCCAAGGTCGGCTTTATCGGCGCGCCCGATCCCGTGATCTTCCAGATCTACAGCGAACCGCTGCAGAAATTCCGCCTGGCCGCGCGCGGGCATGGCCCGGTGCGACCGCCGGAAGCCCACCGCCAACGAATCGAGGACCATTTCGATCCGTTGCCATACTGGTATCCGCCGTTCGGAGCCTCCGCCGCGGACACGGCGCGCTATCCCCTGCACGGCCTGACGCAGCGGCCGATGCAGATGTACCATTCCTGGGGCTCGCAGAACGCCTGGCTGCGCCAGATCACCGGCGCCAACAAGCTCTACATGCACCCCGACACGGCGGATGGCCTGGGGTTAAACGACGGCGACTGGATCTGGGTGGAAAGCCGCATCGGCCGGGTGAAGGCGCGGTTGGGCGTGATGAACGGCGTCGTGCCCGGCGTGGTCTGGACCTGGAACGCCATCGGCAAGAAGCCGGGTGCCTGGAACCTGAAACCCGATTCCCCGGAGTTCACCCAGGGTTTCCTGCTCAATCACGTCATCTCTGAATTACTGCCGACCGGAAAGGACGGCGAACGGGCCTACGCCAACGCCGATCCCGTCACCGGACAGGCGGCGTGGTTCGACCTGCGGGTCCGGGTAGAACGCGCCGACGGCCGGCGCAAACAGGCGACGGAACCGACCTTCCAGCCGCCGATCCCGCCGCCGGGCATGGAACCGCCGCCGGAACGGCTGCGATACGGCGACGAATTCCGGCGCGCGCGGGAGGGCAAATGACATGACCAGCCTGCCGAAGGAAACCAAGCGCAAACTCGGACTCGTCATCGACCTCGACACCTGCGTCGGCTGCCACGCCTGCGCCGTCAATTGCAAGGAATGGAACACCGGCGGCCACATGGCGCCGCTGACCGATTTCGATCCGTATGGCGGCAAGGCACGCGGCGTGTGGTTCAACCGCGTTCATACCTTCGAAGCCGGCCGCGGCTCGGTGGGCCGCACCGTCCATTTCCCCAAATCCTGCCTGCACTGCGAGGACGCGCCCTGCGTCACCGTCTGCCCCACCGGCGCCTCGCACAAGCGGGCCGAGGACGGCATCGTCCTGGTCAACGATCAAAAATGCATCGGCTGCAAGCTGTGCAGCTGGGCCTGCCCCTACGGCGCGCGGGAGTACGATCCCGCCGACGGGGTGATGAAGAAATGCACCCTGTGCATCGACCGTATCTACAACGAGAATCTGGAACCGGACGACCGAGTGCCGGCGTGCGTTTCCACCTGCCCCGCCCACGCGCGGCACTACGGCGATCTCGGAGATCCCGATTCCGAGGTCTCGCGCCTGGTGCGCAACCGGTCGGGTGTCAATCTGATGCCCGAACTGGGATGCAAGCCGGTCAACAAGTACCTCCTGCCCCGGCGGCGGAAGACCGCCGCCGACGACATCGGTGCGCCGGACCACCTGAATCCGGTCTCCACCGCCGACGATCCGGGCCTCGGTTGGCTCGACAAACGGGCAACGCGGTAGGAAGGGGCGGTCATGAATCCGGCATTTTCGGTCATCCTTTTCACCACATCGCACGGCGCCGGCTACGGGCTGCTCGCCCTGATCGGCATCCTCGGGCCGCTCGGTTGGGTGCCGACCGATCCATGGTTCGGAATCGCCGCCCTGGCGCTGTCGCTGGGCGCCGCGACCCTGGGGTTGCTGTCGTCCACCTTCCATCTCGGCCACCCGGAACGGGCGTGGCGCGCCTATACGCAGGGACGGTCGTCGTGGCTGTCGCGTGAAGGCCTGCTGGCCACCCTGACCTATCCGCCCGCGATTCTGTTCGGCATCGGCTGGATTTTCCTGGAGCGCCTGGACGGCATCTGGGGCGCCTTCGGCGTCGTCACCTCGGTGCTGGCGATGGTCACCGTGTTCAGTACCGCCATGATCTACCGCAGTCTGCGCACCATCCATCCCTGGTGCAACGACTGGGTGCCGCCGATGTATCTGGCCAACGCGGTTCTCAGCGGCGCGATCTGGCTGAACACGCTGCTTTTGCTGTTCGACCGGCCCTGGCCCAACTTCGCCTGGTTCACCGCCGCCGCTCTGGTCGTGGGATGGGGGATCAAGATCAGCTACTGGCGCTTCATCGACGCCACGCGCCACCCCAGTTCGTCGGGCACCGCGACCCGGCTGTCGGCCTATGGCGATGTTCGCCTATTCGAGGCTCCGCATACCCAGGACAACTACCTGATCGAGGAAATGGGCTACCGGCCGCCGCGCCTGAAGGTCCGGCTGGTGCGGTTGTTCGTTCACGCGGCGCTGTTCGCCGCGCCGATCGTTCTGTGCGCCGCGACGGTCTTCCTGCCCCCGGCCACCGGCGGGCAGGTGATGATCGGCGTTTTCGTCCTGTCGGGAGCCGGAATTTTGGCCGAACGCTGGCTGTTTCTGGCCGAGGGGCGCCATGCCGTCACGTTGTATTACGGCGAAACCCGTATCTGAACCCTGGAAGAGGACAACAAACGATGCCCTTCGTCACGATCCGAATCACCGCCGACGGCAACACCGAAGAACAGAAGGAACGGGTCATCCAGGGCGTGACCGACGTCCTGGTCGACGTCCTCGGCAAGAAGCCCGAGCACACGATGGTCGTGATCGAGGAAATCCCGATCGGGAACTGGGGCCTTGCCGGCCAGTCGGTCAAGACCATCCGGGCCCAGGCAAAAAAGTAAGTCCGCAGCCGCTTTCGGGCCGCGCGATGGAACGGCAACGGCGCCGGCGGGAAAATCCCGGCGCCGCTTTGGTGTTTGCCCGCTACTTTCCCATTGATGCCGATTTACATTCCCCTCGACCTCGAATACAATAACGCCAAGACATCACTGCTGGTTGTCGAAGCTCTTAAAGACCCTTTCAAACATATAGGTTTTCCGTGTGGCCGTGACATTTTTGTGTCCGGCACTTTTTTGTCCGCCAGGCATTCACATCTACTTGGGCAGGATATTCTCTCCCGATGTGAAACCGAGCACAAGAAACTGGAGATTCGCAATGCTTATCGATGAATGCGTTGCGGTTAAGGTTGAGGTTGGGGGTATGGCAACGGCACAACACTCCGATGACCGCGAGTCCGGAGTCCGTCGGACCGACGCTCTCATAGACCGTTATCTGCAATGCCTTGGTCTGGACGATCCGTATCTCCAACGCGAACTCGCCCGAGGCTCCCTTGGTTTGCGCCAAACGCAAACCGGCGCGTCCGACGACACGTCCCGGCGGCAGCCGTTGCTGATAGCGCTATGCGATGGGCAGGCTCCGATTCCCGGATCGTTGCGAGTAGTTCCCGAAAAGAGGGGCACTGTCCCGGTACCCCGGCAGGTTCTTCGGCCTCTGATCGATTTCGCACGAATAGGGTATGCCGCAGGGACCATGTTCCGGCGCGCGAAAACCGCCGCCAACCCGGGTTAAGTCATGACCAACCTGTCCAGAGGCCCCTTGACGGGGGGCTGTCTGCTTGCGCGCGCGTTCTTCGGAATCGGCGTCATCGCGTCCATGGCCGCCGCAACATGGGGATCACTGTCGATCGCCCTCGAAAGCGGCGACCGCTTCAGCGTGATCGAGATCGTTCTGCTTGCGCTTTTCCTGGCGTTGTTCTTTTGGCTCACGATCAACTTCTGGGCCAACGTCGTCGGATTTTTCGCCTTGATCGCGAACAAAGCTCTCTCGGCCTATTCCCGTCGTTCGGCGGGCGAAGAGCGCGCTGCGACTTTCCGGCCCAAGGCGCGCGATACAGCGCTTGTCATGCCGATCTATGGCGAGGATCCGCAGCGCGTGGCTGCGGCCTTGCGAACCATTGCCGCCTCGCTGCGGGAAGTCGGAGCTCTTGAAGGCTTCGACTTTTTCCTGTTGAGCGACACGCGCAACCCAGACCTTTGGCTGGCGGAGGAAATGGCGTGGTTCGAATTGGCGGAGTCCGAGGATCTGAATGGCCGGATCTTCTATCGCCGCCGCCGGATGAACACGGAGAAGAAAGCCGGGAACATCCGCGAATTTCTCGAGGAATGGGGCCACGCCTACACCCATATGGTCGTCCTCGACGCCGACAGCGTCATTGCCGGGTCAACGCTGGTCGAACTTGTCCGCCGCATGGAAGAGAATCCGCGACTGGGACTCCTGCAGACCCGACCCCAGATCGTCGGCGGCCGGACGCTTTATGCGCGCACCCAGCAGTTCGCGTCATGGGTGTACGGACGTCTCATCGCCTATGGCATCGCCGCTTTGCAGGGTCCCGACGGCAATTACTGGGGGCACAACGCCATCATCAGGGTCGAGGCGTTCATGACCTGCTGCGGCCTGCCCCTGTTGCCGGGACGCCCTCCCTTCGGCGGCGAAATCCTGAGCCACGATTTCGTCGAAGCCGCCCTTCTCGTCCGCCGCGGATGGCAGGTCCGCATGGCACCGGACCTGGAACACAGCTATGAAGAGGTGCCACCGAACCTGACCCTCAGCCTTCTCCGCGATCGCCGGTGGAGCCAGGGCAATCTTCAGCATCTGTACATTCTTTTCGCCCGGGGCTTCCACCCGGCCAGCCGCGCCAACTTTTTCGTCGGCATCATGGCCTATATTTCGAGCCCGCTGTGGTTCCTGTTCATCGCAACCTCGATCGTCGCCACGGCGGTCGGGGAGATGCCCTTCGCGCCCGGCCTGTCGCTGATCCTCCGCGAAGGGTATGCCTGGTCGATGCAGTCGCCGGAGTTGCTCACGATCCTCGCGCTTCTCGGCGCGACCGCCGTGATGCTGTTCGGTCCCAAATTGATGGGACTGGTGGTGAGTTCAATCGAACACCCGCGATGGCTCCCGATGTTCGTCATCGGTGCGATCGTGGAGATCGTATACTCGGTCTTGCTGGCACCGATCACGATGATCCGGCATACCCAGTTCGTGGTCGCGATGCTGCGCGGCCAGAACGTCGGCTGGAATCCCCAGCAGCGGGAAGACACGGTAACCTGGGCCGAAGGCTGGCAGGCCTATCGCGGCCTGACGGCGTTGGGCATCGGGGCGACGATTGCGCTGTTCGCCTGGAACCCGGCGACCGCGCCGTGGTTCATGCCTTTGCTCGCGGGCCTGATGCTGTCGGTTCCGATCGCCGTCCTTTCGGGCCGACCCTATTGGCCGATCGAGGATACGCCGGCAAACCTGTTCGCCGTTCCCATGGGCCCGAATGGACAACAGCTTCTTGCGGCTTCGCGCGAACGGCGCGAAAATATCGGCTGCGATGTTACGACGATGCGGATTTTGGACGACCCGGCCGCTCACGCCCTGCACACGTTCGTTCTTTCACAGGGCGCGATTACCGGTGGCGAGCCAACGGTACCGCAGTCGTTGCTGGATCGTTGCCGCGGTCTTGAGGTACCCGAGTTGTCGGCACAGGAAAAGAGCGTTCTTTTCAGTTCCACGGCCGCGCTTCGAACCGTATTCCGGGAACGTTGGCAAGCGCGGCATGTTACGTCACATTGATTGTTGGTCCGTGGGCATCGCCCACTGATTGTTCCAGAGCAACCATCGTCCTGTCGACAGCGGGGAGGATACTCTGGTCTATTGTGATCGAACATTGTGTCGGCATTCCGGCGATTCCGGCGGAATGCCGATTGATCCAGGGCAAACGAATTCGCGAGGGGGAGTCTTCAATGGATCGACGCGTCTTCCTGATGGGAGCCACGGCTTTCGCCACACTGGCCGGTTCGCCCGCTTTCCGGGCGCTGACCGCCAACGCCGCCGAATCGGGAGATGATTCGAGCATCGGCATCGGTCCCGGTCCGTTCGATTCCGATGTTCCGATCCGCATTGCCCGAACCCTGGCCGAACGGCCGCCGCGCGAACCCTCGGCGCCGTTTCCCAAATCCCTGACCGACGATCTCGACTATTCGACCTACCAGGCGATCCGGTTCCGGAACGATCATGCTTTGTGGAAAGACGAAGGGCAGTTCCGGGTCGGTCTGTTCCACGGCGGATTCTTTTTCCATCACCCGATCCGAATGTTCGAAGTCCGACAGGGACAGGCGCGGGAAGTCCCGTTTTCCGTCGGTGATTTCGAATACCCGGATGCGGCTCTGCGTGATTCCGTGGCCAAGGTCGAAAACGGCATCGCCGGTTTCCGGCTGCTCTACGCCGCGGATTGGGAACGCGACTTCCTGGCATTCCTGGGTGCCAGCTACTTCCGCGCCGTCGGCGGCACCAAGCAGTTCGGCGGTTCGGCGCGCGGATTGGCCATCGACACCACGAGCTTCGGCAAGGAGGAGTTTCCCCGGTTCAGCGCCTTCTGGCTCGAACGGCCTGCGGTGGGCGATTACAGGCTGGTGGTCCACGCGCTGCTGGAAAGCGCTTCGGCCACAGGCGCCTACCGCTTCGAGATCATTCCCGGCGGATCCACGACCATGGACGTCCGCGCCACCCTGTTCACGCGCCGCCACATCGAAGACGCCGGGATCGCGCCGCTCACCTCCATGTTCCTGTTCGGAGAAAACGACCGCTATCGGAGCGACGACTTCCGACCCGAGGTCCATGACAGCGACGGGCTGCAGATCCTGACCGGTGCCGGCGAGTCGATATGGCGCCCCCTGGTCAACCCGCCGAGGCCGGTTCAGAACCTCCATATCGATTCGTCGCCGCGCGGCTTCGGCCTGATGCAGCGCGATCGGAATTTCGACCACTATCAGGACGATGGCGTCTTCTACGACCGCCGTCCCAACATGTGGATCGAGCCGACCCATGACTGGGGCGAGGGCAGTGTGGTTCTGGTCGAACTTCCAGCCGCCGAGGAAACCCAGGACAACATCGTCGCCTACTGGCGCCCCAAGGACGGTTTGGCCGCCGGCGGCCCTCACGAATTCCGCTACCGGCTCCACTGGACCTGCGACGACGCGCCGATCCGCAATCGGGCCGCCGCCGTCATAGCGTCGCGCGTCGGCATAAGCGGCATCCCCGGACAGACCACGGAACGGGATGGCCGCAAGTTCGTCGTCGATTTCGCGGGCGGACCGCTGTCGATGATGACCAAGAAGAGCCCCATCGTTCCCGACATCACGGCGTCGCGCGGAAGGGTCGCCAACCCGGCCGTCATATCGGTAAACGAGATGGGCGGTTGGCGGTTGATCTTCGATCTTCTCGATATCAAGGGCGACAGCCCGATCGAATTGCGCGCCTTCCTGCGCCTCGGCGACCGCGCGCTGAGCGAGACGTGGCTGTACCATCACTGGCCGCGGCGATAGGCCGTCACGCCGTCGGGTCCTGATCCGGCGGAAGGAACGAATCCCTTCCGCCGAGTTCGGAGCTTGGGCCCCTGCCCGGTCCGGAAGCGGTTCCGATTAAAATTTAGGCACCCGCCGCGATAGCGGATTGATTCCCCCCCACGCCCTGCGATCCCTTCCATGCGGCGGCACGCCTTTGCGCCGCCGAACGCCGACTTTTCGCCTTGAACGCCGCTGCATAAGTAATATGCTGCATGCACAAAAATGAGCGGCTTAAAATAAATTTGACTGAAAATTCGTCTTCGGCCTGTAATTGCGTCGAAGAAATATTTTGGAGACCGAGCGGGAGACCGGTCGTCGACCGGGGGCTCGGGAGCGGGATGACAACAGGATAGGGAGTGGTCGTATGTCGAAATTCCTCAATTCACTGGATCGTCGAAGCTTCATGAAACTGTGCGCGGTCGCCTCGGCGGCGTCGGCGACTTCCGTCTTGCCGTTCGGAAGCCGCCCGGCGTTCGCGAAGGCCGATGGCGTCTACTGGCTGACCTGGGAAAATCTGGCCAAGCCGGAATACCTGGACCCGTACCTGAAGGCCGGCGGCACGCCGATCACCAAGGGTTTCATCGGCAGCGACGACGAACAGTTCGCCAAGCTGCGCGCGGGCGGCGGTTCGGAATGGGATCTGATCACCCCGGGTATCGACAAGACCGAACTTTACATCGCTTCCGGTCTTCTGCAGCCGTTGAATCTGAGCCTGATTCCGAATGCGGCGAACCTGTATTCGCCGTTCAAGTCGACGGCGCTGGGCAAGAAGGACGGCGACACCTACGCCATCCCGTTCTATTGGGGCATCAATCCGATCGTCTACCGCGCCGACCTGATGGACAGCGAACCCAATTGGGCGACCCTGTTCGAGGGCGAGAAGTACAAGGGCCGCTTGGCCATGCGCGACTACGCGCTTGAAGGCATCGTCATCGCCGCCATGTACGTCGGCATCCCGCGCGACAAGCTGTTCAAGATGGGCGAAAAGGAACTGGCCGAGTGCAAGAAGGCGCTGCTGGCCCAGAAGAAGCTGTTGCGCACCTACTGGAACTCTATCGGCGACCTGACCAACCTGTTCGCCAGCGGCGAAGTGGTCTGCGCGTTCTCGTGGGTACCGCCGTACTACGATCTGCGCGCCCGCGGGCTGGACATGGGCATGGCCAAGCCGAAGGAAGGCGTCATCGGCTGGTGTGACTCCCTGGCCATCCCGGCCCAGGCATCCGAGGACGGCGCCAAGGCCGCCCACGCACTGATCAACTACCTCCTGGGTCCGGATTACGGCAAGCTTCTCGCCGTCGGTGGCCCCTACGCGCAAAGCACCAACGTCGCCCGCGACGCGCTGAGCGACGAAGAGCAGGAACGCATCTTCATCAAGGACCTCGGCATCATGGATTCCTTCGTCTGGAAGGAAAATCCCGCCAACTACGGCGACTGGGTCCGTCTGTGGAACGAAGTCAAGGCCAGCTGATCATGAGTTCCGGAGTTGAGGAGGGGGCGGATCGCCCCCTCCTGACCGTTCGTGGTCTTACCAAGGATTACGACGCCGTGCGCGCGGTCGATTCGGTCGACTTCGCGCTTCGGCACGACAGTTTCGTCACCATCCTCGGGCCGTCGGGGTGCGGCAAGACCAGCATCCTGCGGATGATCGGCGGGTTCGAAGCCGTCACTTCCGGGCAGATCGCCCTGGACGGCCAGGACATCACGGGCCTTCCCGCCCACCGCCGGCCGATCAACACCGTGTTCCAGCAATATGCGCTGTTTCCCCATCTGACCGTCCGCGACAACGTGGCGTTCGGCATCAAGATGAAGGGCTCGTCGGCGGATGCCGGCAAGCGGGTGGACGAGGCGTTGGCCATCGTGCGCATGGAAAGCATGGCGGAACGCTACCCCGCGCAATTGTCCGGCGGCCAGCAGCAGCGCGTGGCGCTCGCCCGTGCCTTCGTCAACCAGCCGCGACTCTTGCTGCTCGACGAACCGCTCAGCGCGCTCGACCGCAAGATGCGCAAACATATGCAGATCGAACTGAAGGATCTGCAGCGGCGACTGGGCATGACCTTTTTCTACGTCACCCACGACCAGGACGAGGCCTTCGCGCTGTCGGACTGGATGATCGTCATGAACCACGGCGTCATCGAACAGCAGGCCCGGCCCATGGACGTCTACAGCCGTCCGGCAAACGCCTACGTCGCCGATTTCATCGGCGGCGCCAACCTGCTTCCGGTGGACGTCCAGTCGGTTTCCGATGGCGTGGCGAAGGTGGAAACGCCGTTCGGCCCTCTGCGCAGCCCGTGCGCAGATGGCATCGCCGTGGGTGCGGCGGCCTCGCTGTGCCTGCGCGCGGAACACCTGTCGTTGCCGCCGGAATCCGGGCACCGGACCTTCGACGGCACAGTTACCCACGCCCTGTTCCAGGGTGATCGCCAGGTGGTCGAGGTCGAGGCCTTCGGAAGCACCCTGGCGCTCAGCGTCGGCAACGCCGAAACCATCGAACCGGGTGCCGTCGCGACCCTCGGTTTCGACGAGGCCCACGCCTGGATCGTGCCGGGCCGGGGTTAGCGTCGGCGCGGGAACCGAAAGGAAGCGTGCGCATGGCCGCACAGGAAAACAGGCGTTTCGAATTCGCGGTGCTGGCGGCACCGTCGGTGATCTACGTCGGCGTGTTCTGCCTCGCGCCGCTGGGGCTTTTGCTGCTTTACAGTTTTTACCGGGTCGACTTCGTCACCATCGTTCCGGAGTTCAATCTCGACAATTACGGCCGCGTTCTCGCCAGCGAAACCTATCTGTCTCTGATCGCCAAGGCGATCTGGCATGGTCTGGTCGTGGCCTTGTTCGCGGCCATCCTCGGATATCCGCTGTCGTTCTTCATCGCCATGCGGGTCAAGGTCCTGAAGGCCGCTATGCTGACGGCGCTGCTGATCCCCTTGTATACCGGTGATCTGGTCCGGATCTTTGCCTGGCGCGTGGTGCTGGGGGCGGAAGGCATCCTCAACGCCTTCCTGCAGTGGATCGGCGCCACCGACGAACCGATCATGGCGCTACTCTTCAATACAGGGGCGTCGTTGCTGGTTTTGACCTACAACTACCTGCCGTTCATGGTTCTGGCGACCTGGATCGCGCTGGAACTGCTGGACCGTCAGTTGCTGGAGGCCGCCGCCGATCTGGGCGCCGGGCGGTTCAAGACCTTCCTTCACGTCGTCTTCCCGTTGACGTTGCCCGGTGTCATGGTCGGCGGACTGATGGTCTTCGCCCTGGTCGTCGGCGACTATCTGACGCCGCAGTTGATCGGCGGAAGTTCCGGCGTCACGGTCGTCAGCGCCATTCACGACCTGTTCGGATCGGCCTTCGACTGGCCGTTGGGCGGCGCCATCGCCTGGGTACTGATGAGCATCCTGGTGCTGTTCATCACCGCCGTCGCCACTCTGACGTTGCGCAGCCGCCTCGGCCGCGCGCTGTTCCGGATGCAGTAGGAGGAGGACAGCATGGAACGCCTTCTCCGAAGCTACGTCTATCTGCTCTACGCCTTCGTCTACCTGCCGGTCGGCGTGGTCGTCATGTTCTCGTTCAACGATTCGGACATGATCGCCTTCCCACTTACCGGGTTCACCACCCGATGGTACGTGGACGTGCTGAACGACGGGCGGCTGCTGGGCGGATTGGGGACCACCTTCCTCGTCGCGATTCCGGTCGCGGCGATCACCACGGTGCTCGGCGGCCTGTCGGCCCTGGCCATGACCCGTTACCGTTCGAAATTCCGCGCGATCCTGGGCCTGCTGGTCATTTTGCCGTTTTTCGTGCCGCGCATGATCCTGGCGGTGGCGCAGGTCACCTTCCTGCACGAGATCTCGTTCACCAAAAGCCTGCTGACCGTATGCATCGGCCAGTCGCTGATCATCTTGCCGTTCACAACCATCATCATCGCGTCGGTTCTCTACCGTCTCGACCCGGCGCTGGAGGAAGCGGCGAGCGACCTGGGCGCCAACAGCTGGCGCCGGTTCCGTTACGTCCAGCTGCCGCTGATGAAATTCGGTCTGATGGCGGCGTGCTTCATCGCCTTCGTGCTGTCGACCGCCGAATACACGGTGTCCTTTTTCACCAGCGGCCGGGCGCAGCCGTTGTCGATCCTGGTTGCGTCGGACTTCCGTTTTCATCTGTCGCCGACCCTGTACGCCCTGGCCAGCCTGATCGTCCTGTTCAACATCATCGTCGTCGTGGTCAGCGAATTGCTGCGCCGCCGCGGCGCCGCGCAATCGTGATTTCGAGGAGAACCCGGACATGAGCGAACGCGTTCTGATCACCGGCGGGCGGATCGTCACCGCCGTCGACGATTTCATCGGCGACATCCTGGTCGAAGGCGAAACGATCGCCGCGATCGGCCGGGATCTGTCGCCGCTGGTCGGCGACGCGGAACGCCACGATGCCACCGGGATGATCGCGATGCCGGGCGGCGTCGACGTCCATACCCACCTCGATAACGACACCGGCAAGGCCCAGACCTGCGACACCTTCGAAACCGGCTGCATGGCCGCTGCCTTCGGCGGCACCACGACCGTGGTCGACTATGCCCAGCAACATCGCGGCGAAAGTCCGCTGGCCGCATTCGAAGATTGGCGCAAGCGCGCCGCATCGGCGACCGTGGATGTCGGCGCGCACATGATCATGCTCGACACCGCCGCCGCGTTCCTGGAAGACACCCGGCGGTTGATCCGCGAAGACGGCGTGACCAGCCTGAAGGTCTTCACCGCCTATCCCGGCGCGTTGATGATCGACGACGGCAGCGTCTTCCACGCCATGCGGGTGACGGCGGCCGAGGGCGGCATGGTCTGCGTCCACGCCGAAAACGGTTCGGCCATCGAAATCCTGATCCAGGACGCGCTGGCCGCCGGCCACACCGCCCCCAAATACCACGCGCTGAGCCGCCCCGGCATCATGGAGGGCGAGGCCACCCACCGCGTCATCAAGCTGGCGGAACTGGCCGACACGCCGGTCTATATCGTCCACCTGTCGGCGGCCGAATCCCTGGAAACCGTCGTCGAGGCGCGGGATCGCGCGATCCCGGTGTTCGCCGAAACCTGCCCCCACTATCTGTTCCTGGACGATTCGGTCTACGACACGCCCGATTTCGCCGAAGGCGCCAAGGCGATCATGACGCCCCCGCTGCGCGGAATCGAACATCAGAAGGCGTTGTGGAAGGGCTTGGCGACCAACGATCTCCAGGTGGTCGCAACCGACCACTGCCCGTTCTGCGCCCATGAATCGACGATGGGCCGCCGCTTCTCGAAATGGAGCCCGGATAACAGTTTCCATTCCGTCCCCAACGGCGCGCCCGGCATTGAAACCCGCATGCCGCTGTTGTTCGACGCCGCGGCGGCGAAGGGCCGCATTTCCCTCAATCGCCTGGTCGAGATCGCGGCCACCGCACCGGCCAAGCTGTTCGGCCTGTTCCCGCGCAAGGGCACCATCGCCGTGGGTTCGGACGCCGACATCGTTCTGTTCGATCCCGACGCCCATACCCGGATCACCGCCGCCGACCACCACAGCCGCATCGACTATTCGCTGTTCGAGGGATTCGAGCTTCATGGCGCGGTCCGCAAGGTCTTCCTACGCGGGCATCTGATCGTCGACGGCCGCGAATGGCGCGGGCGTGCCGGCATGGGGACCTACCTGCCCCGGTCGGCCAGCGGCGCGGTCCGGTTGTAGGAATTTTCCTCTCCGCCTCCAGGGGCGGAGAGGGTTGAGATGGCGTCAGGATTCCGCCATCGACTTGCGCAGCCGAGACGCCCAGACGATCGAAGCAATCGACAGCACCAGGAAAATCAGCGAGATCGGCTTCTCGATCAGCGGCAACAGGCCGTCTGCCGCCAGCATCTTGCGGAAATTCGCTTCCACCAGCGGCCCGAGCACGATGCCCAGGACCATTGGCGGCAACGGATAGCGGCAACGCTCCAACAGGTAGCCGATCAGGCCGAACACCAGCATGACGCCGATGTCGAAAACCTGATTGTTCAGGGAAAACACGCCGACGGCGCACATGATCATCACGATCGGCTGCAGGTAATAGCGGGGGATGTGGATGACCTTGACCAGCAACCGCACCGACAGGAACAGGGCCAGCATCATGATGAAGCTGGAAAAGAACAGCGAAAAATAGATCCCGTACAGAACCTCGGGATTGTTCTGGAACAGCTGCGGCCCCGGCTGCAGGCCGTGGATCATCAACCCGCCCAACAGGACGGCCGATGTCGGGTCGCCCGGGATGCCCAATGTCAGGGCGATGATCAGGCCGCCGCCGATGGTCGCGTTGTTGGCGGTTTCCGATGCGATCAGTCCTTCCACCGCACCCTTGCCGAACCGTTCGGGGGTCTTGGAGGCGTTGCGCGCCTGGGCGTAGGCGATCAGGGAGGCCGGGCCGCCGCCCAGGGCGGGCATGACGCCGATCCAGGTTCCGATCAGACCCGAGCGCAGGTAATTGAACGTATTGCGGTAAATGTCCCGCAAACCGGGGAGAATGCGGGAAACCGCCGAAATCGGCTGGCCGATCCCCGCCCGCTGCACGTCGGAATCCTTCATCATCTGCGAAACCGCGAACAGCCCGATCAGCGCCGGGAGCAGGCCGATGCCACCCTCCATTTCGGGGATTCCGAAGTCGAAGCGCGGCAGACCGTCGACGGGTGTCAGACCGGCACAGGCCACCAGCATTCCCAGCGCCGCCGTCACGATCCCGCGCGAGGTGGATGACCCCGTCACGGCGGCGACCGCCGTCATCGCAAACAGGCACACCGACGTGTATTCCGCGAAATGGAACGCCAACGCGAACGACGCCAGCACCGGCGCGAGCGCCACCAGAAAGATGCCGCTGATGACCGTGCCGATGAAATTCGCGACGATGGCGTTGCCGATCGCCTGCCCGGCACGGCCCTGCTGGGCCATGGGAAATCCGTCCAACAGCGTCGCCATCGATGCCGGGGTTCCGGGCATGCGGATCAGCACCGCCGTTACGAAACCGCCCGACATGCCGCCGACGTAGACGGCGATCAGCAGGCTCATTCCGGCTTCGGGCGCCATGGTGAAGGTGGCGGGGATCAGCAGGGCAACCGCCAACGTCGGCCCCAGCCCCGGCATGATGCCGACCAGGAGCCCCCCGATGACGCCGAGAACGAGGACGGTCAGATTCCACGGCGTCAGGACGTTCGCGAGTGCCGCCAGGATGATCGAGGGATCGAACGACGTCATCGGCCGACTACTCCAGGAAACCTTGGGGCAAGTAAACGCTCATGCCATACAGGAACAGAGCGTGTATGCTTGCCGTCCCGACGACCGCCAACAAGGCGGCGCCCAAGACGGCGCGGCGGGAAAACGGCCGGAGCCACAGGCTGTAAACGAAAATCGCGATCGGCGTCAGGATCAGAAAACCGACGGTCGGCAACGCCGCGACATAAGCCATGGCACCGCCGAACAGGATGAACGCCCGCCGCGACAGCGGTTCCATGGTGCCGCCACCGGCCCGACCGGCGACGACATGCCACACCGAAACCGCGCCGAGAACCGCCAGCAGGACTCTCGGCCAGAAGGCCATTCCCACGGGATCCCAGTCGAAGCTTCGGAAAAAGAAGGTTTCATAAAGCAGAATGCCGCTGACGCCGAGCAGCACCAAGCCGACCCACCGGTCGAACGGCGGTCCGGACTTTTCCGTCGGGGTTCCCTGGGGCTGGTTCGTCATGCCGGGCCTCCGCCTCGCCGTTCCCCGGCCGGAACGCGCCAAGCGGCGGCGCGCCCCGAACCGGAGGAAAACCGGACTGGATCAATCCCACAAAACAAAAGCATCATACCCGAGTCCGATGGGACTCCGGATACCCTAGAAACCGAGTTCGGCGCCCAGCTTCATGGTGTTGTCGTATTCGGCCGCGATGTGGGTCGCAAAGGCATCGGCGGCCAGGAAATGCCAATCGAAGTTGATCTTCTTCAACTGATCCTGATAGGCGACATCGGATTCCAGGGCCTTCAACGCGCCGGCCAGAACATCGATCTTTTCCTTCGGCATATCCTTCGGCGCGCCGAATCCGTAGAAAAGGCCGGCGGTCACGTCGAATCCCTGTTCCTTCGCCGTCGGCACGTCGGGTAGGAAGCTCAGCCGTTCATCGCTGAGAACCGCCAGAATGCGCAACTGTCCGCTGGCATGTTGCGCGGCGACACCGGAGATCGGCTCGATCAGCGCGTCGACATGGCCGCCCAGGACCGCCGTCATCTTGTCGGCGCCGCCGCCGGCGTTGACGAGCTTCAAATCGACGTTCATCGCCTTTTCAACCTGCGCCGCGACGAACTGAGCCGGGGTTCCGATCCCCATCGCCAATCCGACCTCGCCGGGTTTCGCCTTGGCGGCGGCGTAGTAATCCTTGAGATTCTTGTAGGGGCCGTCGCCCTTGGCCGACA
Source organism: Rhodospirillales bacterium (assembly GCA_963675465.2). Taxonomy (GTDB): domain Bacteria; phylum Pseudomonadota; class Alphaproteobacteria; order Rhodospirillales; family Shumkoniaceae; genus JAHDSF01. Next base: position 43,193 of record CAXXVY010000011.1, on the reverse strand, counting down.
CCGTCAACGCGACGAAACCGATGTTGGCGATCGGCGCGAATTCCTTGATTCCGACATTCGCCGATTTGGTCGCTTCCTTGACCATCATCGCGTTGGTGAGCTGGGTCAGGGTATAGCCGTCCGGCTTGGCCTTCGCGGCCTGGCTCCATCCCACGGCACCGCCCGCGCCGGCGATGTTGACGATGACGATCTTTTCACCCAGCTGTTTTTCCAGGGCCATGGCGGTGGGGCGCATGATGGCGTCCGATCCGCCGCCTGGCTTGTAGGGGATGATCAGCTTGATGGGCTTGTTCGGGTAGTCGGCCGCTTGGGCGGCACCGACACCCACCGCCATCATGGCGACGACGGGCAGTGCCAGAAGCGTGTAAAAAGTCCGCATTGTCAGTTCCTCCTCCTTGGTTGGTCTTTATTAGCGCCGTCGGAGCCCGCGCCCGCGGATCCCGACCTGGAAACGAACGGCGACCGCGCCACGATCGGCTATTTGACCGATGCGTCATCCGGGATCGGCAGATCCAACCGTCTGTAGGCTTCGCCCGGCGCGTCCAGCGCGCGCATCGTGGCGTACATCGACGTTTCCAACCGCTTCTCCACCGCCGGGTCGGTGATCGGATGCAGTTGCGCCGGGTCCGCGCGCAGGTCGTACAGCACCGTGGCCGTTTCCTCGATGGTCTGTCCCTTCATCGGACTGCCTTCGGAATTGGCTCCGGCGGGGATGCGCATCAGCTGCATGCCCTTGGTGAAGCGGAACGGCCCGGCGAGGGTCATGCCGTTGAATTCCGACGGATCGTAGAGGGTGCGCATGTGGGTCGGCATGACCGTGTACTGGTAAAGTTCCTGATGGTCGATGTCCGACGGGTAGCGGAAACAGGTGTAACGCCCGTCGGTGACGTTCACGGCGGCACCGAACATGCCGTAGATGCAGGCGTCGCGAACCGGATGGTCATCCGCGATCACCGGCAGAAGATCATGACCCTGAACATCGGTCGGGATCGTCGCCCCGTGCAGCGACAGGAGGGTCGGCATGAGATCGATGGTCTGTGTCAGCGCCGAACGCCTCTGCCCGCCGGCCCCGGCGTGGTCGGGGTGATAGATCATCAGCGGGATGTTGCAGACCTCGTTGTAGAAGGGCATGCGGTTCTTGCCCCACCATTCGTGTTCGCCCAGCATGAAACCGTGGTCGGTGGTCAGGATCACCGCCGTGTCCTTCCACATGTCCAGGCGGTCCAGGGTGTCGAGGATCTTGCCCAGGTATTCGTCGAGCATGCGGACGCTCGCGAAATAGTTCGCGCGCAGCTCCGCCGCCTCGGCGTCGCTTTCCACGACCTTGCGGTAGCGCGGCCAATCCAGGATCGGGCCTTCGTAGTCGGTATCCAGGCCTTCGCGGAACCGCTCCGGCGCGATGAAGGGTTCGTGGGGATCGTAGTATTCGACCTGCAGCAGCCAGTCGTCGGCACCGCGGTTGGTTTCCAGGAACTCGATGGCGTGGCGGGTGTTCTGCGCCGTCGGATAGTCGGCTTCGTCACGGATGTATTCCCGGTTCACGAAATTGACCACGTTAAGTTCGACGTCGCGGCTGTCGGCGAAACGGATTTCGTGGTACCGGCTCCGCCATGCGTCGACCGGCATGTCGACCAGGGCCTTCCACTTGTCCTTTTCCTGGCCGCGATTGAACTCGAACGAACTGTAGCGGCCGTGATAGCAGACTCCGCCGTCCTCGAAATAGTGGTAGTGGTCGGTCACGAGGTGCGAATAGACGCCGCTGCGCTCCAGGATCAGGGGATAGGTGTCGTCGTAGGGTTCGAGCGGACCCCACTGGTTGTGCAGGAAATTGAGCCGCCCGGTGTGCATGTCGCGGCGCGCCGGAATGCACGGGAGGCTGCCCACATAGTGATTGTCGAAGACGACGCTCCGCCGCGCCAATCGGTCGAAGTTCGGCGTCGGCACCGCTGTCCCGCCATAGCATTCCAAGGCCCGGCGATTGAGGGAATCGAACAGCAGGAAAATCGTTCTCATGAAGGGGACGCTCCTTACGGCAACCGGCGGCGGACACTTGGATCGAATAATTGGACCGACCAAAACATAGTGTTAGACCAATTTTAGCCGGATCGCAAGAATTTTGGCCATATTGGACCGATCATTCGACCAATTGATTTTTGTCCGACCTTTCGTCACAATCGGAAACGGTTTTCAATAACGGAGTTTCAACATGCCCGTCCGGGCCGTCGACACGACCCGCCTGTACCAGCAGGTCGCGCAGCAGATCGAAAACCTGATCCGCGGCGGCGAATTTCCCGCCGGCACCCGGCTGCCCGCCGAACGGGAACTGATCAAACAGTTCGGGGTCAGTCGATCGGTCCTCCGCGAAGCGCTGATCGTTCTCGAACTCAAGGGCTTCGTCGAAATCCGGATCGGCGCGGGGACCTACATCCTGAAATCGGGGGAGCCCTCCTCCAGCGATAACGCGCCGCCCCCGCCGTTCGAAGATACGGGGCCGTTCGATCTTCTGATGGCGCGGCGCATGATCGAATCCGAAGTCGCACGCCTCGCGGCCCTGACCGCCACGCCGCAGGATGTGGCCAAGATGAAGGCCGCCCTGGACCAGATGGAACGGGATATCGAACCGTTCATGCTGCGCCACACCGCCGACCGGGCGTTTCACGTCGCCATCGCCGAGGCCACCCGAAATCCCGCCCTGGTCCACATCGTTTCGGCCTTCTGGGATCGGTACCGCAAGCTGATGATCCATCAGGCGAGCAAACTTGCCCGGCGCCCCGAAAACCGCCAGCCCGCCATATCCGACCACAAGGCGATCTACCGATGTCTCGCGGAGCGGGACGGCGACGGCGCTGCAGCCGCCATGCAGGCGCACATCGACCGCGTCGGGCGATTCCTGTCGTCCTACAGAAAGCCGGACGATGGCGACTGAACGACCCGGAATGGAACCGTCGATGTCGCCCTTCCAGGTTATCGTCAAGCCGATCGGCGCCAGCTGCAATCTGGCGTGCGAGTACTGCTACTACACCGAAAAATCGGCGCTGTATCCGGACAGCCGCGATTTCCGCATGGCACCGGAGATCCTGGAAAGTTTCATCCGCCAATACCTCGAAGCCATGGCCGACACGCCCGTACCGGAAATCTGGCTGTCATGGCAGGGCGGCGAACCGACACTGCTCGGGCTCGATTTCTTCGAACGCGCGATCGAACTGGAACGCCGATACGCACCGCCCGGCAAGCGCATCCGCAACGCCCTGCAAACCAACGCCACCAAGATCGATGCCGCATGGGCGTCGTTTTTCCGAGCTCACGATTTCCTGGTCGGCGTCAGCATCGACGGGCCGGAAAAACTGCACGACCGCTATCGGCACGATCGATCCGGCACCGGGTCGTTTCCCTCCGTCATGGCCGGAATCGGGCATCTGATGGCGGCCGACGTCGAGATCAACGCGCTGTCCGTCGTCAACCGCTACAACGCGCGCAAACCGCGCGACGTCTACCGATTTCTGAAGTCGACCGGCTTTCGCCATATCCAGTTCATACCGATCGTCGAACGCCTGACCGCCGACGGTCGCCTGGCCCCGTTTCCCGACCGGAACGCGGAACTGCGGATCGCGCCGTGGAGCGTATCCCCGGAAGACTACGGGACGTTCCAATGCCGGGTTTTCGACGACTGGGTCCGCCACGATGTCGGTCAGGTCTTCGTGCAGGCTTTCGACACCGCCCTCGGCTGCTTCCTCGGCGAACCCGCCGCGTTGTGCTGGTTCAACGTAACCTGTGGCCGCGGCCTGGCACTCGAACACAACGGCGATCTCTATTCCTGCGACCATTTCGTCGACCCGGCTTTCCGTCTCGGCAACATCATGGACCGGTCGCTGCCCGTCATGGCGAACGGCGAACGGCAACGTCGGTTCGGCGACTCCAAGCGACTGACCCTGCCGGACGACTGCCGAACATGCGAATGGCGGTTCGCCTGCGGCGGCGGTTGCCCGAAGCATCGTTTTGTTCCGACCGTCCGGAACGGGTTTCCCATCAGCTATTTCTGTCAGAGCCAAAAGCGGTTCCTGCGCCACGCCGCGCCGCGTCTCCGCGCCATGCGGGACCGGATCCTCGACCCGTCCAGCCACCCGGGATCGCTCGCCGCCGCCCCCTGACGGACAGGGGCAGGAAACCCCCTAAACGCCATAAATCTTGACTTTCACAACCGATTCGCCCATTTAAGGGCCATCGAATTTTGCTCGGGGCGTGTCCCGTTGGCGCTATTGGTGCGTCGATCCGTATCTTCCCGCGTTTGATTTGATTGCCTCGTGCGAAGACGCGCGGGGTAACCTATTGACACCGAGGAGATTTCAGATGCCGACAGGCACCGTCAAATGGTTTAATTCCGCCAAGGGTTACGGCTTCCTGGAGCCCGAAGATGGTTCCAAGGACGTGTTCGTTCACATTTCGGCGCTCGAACGCGCCGGGCTGTCGAACCTGGCCGAAGGCCAGAAGGTCACGTACACGCTCGAGCAAGGGCGTAACGGCAAGGCCGCCGCCGTGGATTTGCGCCTCGCTTGACCAATACGGACAAGGTCTTCGGACCTTGTCGCCTTTTTCGACAGCTTCGACGACACGGCGCCGTTAAGGCCCGTGAAAGGTTTTTATGCCCAAGGAAGATTTATTGGAATTCGAGGCCGTAGTCACCGAGGTGCTGCCCGACGCCCGTTTTCGCGTCAAGCTCGACGGTGACGGCGACCATGAAGTGATCGCCTATACTTCGGGGAAAATGCGCAAGCACCGGATCCGCATCCTGGCCGGCGACCGCGTGACGGTCGAGATGACCCCCTATGACCTGACCAAGGCGCGCATCAATTTCCGCCACAAGGACCCCCGCGCCACGGCCCCTGGCCCCAACCGCCGCTACACGCCGCCTCGCCGGCGCTGAGCCGCCGCTTCGCCGCACGCATCATCGCCCGGACTTTCCGAAATCCACCCGCGTTCGCACGGACCGGTGGATTCGTGGTCTTGGCGTGCGCGCACCGTTATGGTAGGTTGCTGCCCGGTCGGCAGTTCACCAAGGCGTCGCCGCCCCGCATGGGGTGCTAAACCTGCTTTCGCGATCATTCCATCGACACCCTTGTCCCGTGCCGAATCGGAAGACGGCGACCACCGATATTATCCGTCTTCGGATCGGCACGCTCACGAGGATAAGCGATGTCGCGAATACCTTTTCCCTTTCATGCGGCGGATATTTCCGCCCTCGCCCGGACTCTGGCGGGCCAAATCGCCGCGCTTGGCCGCGCGCCCACTCATGTCGAACTCCTGAACATGCTCGCGCGTTCCGCCGGTTGGCGGAACTTCCAGCATTTCCGAGCCCAGGCGGCCGCCCGTACCGCCATCGAGACCGCGGAATCGAATCCGGCTGTCGAAGCCATCGATTTCATCAAGGTCCGGCGCCTGTTACGGCATTTCGATGCCGAGGGCCGGCTTCTGCGCTGGCCCGCCAAGCTCGGCGAACGGCAGATCTGCATCTGGGTTCCCTGGTCACGGCTGCCGTCGCGGCAAGTGCTGAGCGAACCCCAGATCAACGGCCACATCGAAGCGGCCCACACCTTTGGCGATTATGCGTTGCTGCGGCGCTGGATGTGCGACTGGGGCATGGTCGAGCGCACGACCGACGGCCGTGAATACCGCCGGATCGAACGCCGCCCGCCGGCCGAGGCCCGCGAACTGATCGCCGGCCTCGCACGGCGCCGAAGCGGAGGCGCGGCATGATATCGGACCGAATCGTCTTCCCCCCGCCGCGAATCGCCGAAACGCCGCTGGGACCAATCGAATACGCCGTCGAGGGCGAGGGGCCGGCGGTGCTCGCGCTTCACGGCGCGTTGGGTGGTTTCGACCAGGGCTTGGTCCTCGGCCGCGCCATCGGCCTGGTCGGATACCGGACCATCGCGGTGTCGCGCCCCGGGTATCTGGGCACGCCCCTGGCGTTGGGCACCGGCCCCGAAGCCCAGGCCGACCTCTATGCCGCGCTCCTGGACGGCCTCGGCATCGCCGACGTGACGGTTGCGGCGGTTTCCGGCGGTGGGCCGAGCGCGATCCATTTCGCCGTCCGCCATCGCGACCGCTGCCGGAACGCGGTACTGATCTCTGTCCCCGGCGCCGCGATCGACACCCCGGTGCCGCTCGCATCGCGGATCATGATCCACATCCTGCGCTGGCGATGGTTCGCTGAAATGATGCGCCGGAAGGTCGAAGCCGACCCGGAGCGCGCGGCGCGGCGTTCGATCCCCGACACGGACCTGCGTCGGCGCACCTTCGCCGATCCGGAAACCGCGACCCTGTTCACCGCCCTGATGGCCAGCACCTTCGACCGCGCCGGCAAACGGCTGCCGGGAACCCTCGCCGACATGAAGAGAACCCGCACCGCCGTTTATCCCCTGGAATCGGTCGGCGTTCCGGTCCTGATCGTGCACGGCACCGAAGACCCCATCCTACCGTTTGTCGCGCACGCCCGCTGCCTGGCGGACCGCATCGCGGACGCGGAACTGATGGCGGCCAAGGGCGGCGGTCACACCGGCCTATTCACCCACCGCGCCGCGATCCGACAAGGAATCGCCGCTTTTCTGCAAGCCCGCGAAGGCACGTTGAAACCGGTCCGGAGCGGATAGCGGTCCGACCCGCCGGTTCGGAAATCCGAAGGGTCCCGACAATTACTCTTCACACGTTCTCGCGATGGGGGCCTAGCAAGGCCCCCGGGGCGCATTATGTTTAGAACATGGCGTCGGGTTGCGAGAAACCCACGCGACGCAGGCCAACGGCACACGAATGCCACGATGTTCTGCAAGGCTTTCGGTGTTTGTCGAACCACCGGGACAAAAACGGAGGGACACCGCCGGAAAGAGGTGTCGCAAACAAAGCGAACGGGAATGCCCCAACCGACCGTCCTCGGACAGAGGCCGGATCGTCGCCCTGCCAAGGCGGATGGGACAGCGCGCCGCGAGCATCGTCCGCGGGATCGGGGTCTCCTTCGAGCGGACGGGCTTGCAGCGACTAAGGTCGGGACCCGTTCGAATAAACTCAGGGGCCGCAAACGGGAGGATAGAACTTGATGCGACCGTCCAAGGGACGGCGACGATCGGTTACGAGTATGCCCTGAAGGAGGAGGCATGAACGCAATGAAAGAGGTCTTTTCCGAGTACGCCGAGACCTATCAGACCCGTAAGGAATCCGAGATGGGGCTCATGGAGTACCTGGATCTCTGTGCCAGCGACCCGATGGCCTATGCTTCGGCCGCCGAACGGATGGTCGCGGCGATCGGCGAACCCGAGTTCGTCGACACCTCCCGCGATGCCCGGCTCGGACGCATATTCATGAACCGGACGATCAAGGTGTATCCGGCCTTTCACGATTTCTTCGGCATGGAAGAAACCATCGAACGATTGGTCGGCTATTTCCGCTACGCCGCCCAGGGGCTGGAGGAACGCAAGCAGATCCTCTATCTGCTCGGCCCGGTCGGCGGCGGCAAATCGTCGCTCGCCGAACGCCTCAAGACCCTGATGGAGCGCTTTCCGATCTACGTCCTGAAGGCGAAGGACCAGGTCAGCCCGATCTGCGAAAGCCCGCTCGGTCTGTTCGATCCCGGCACCATGGGCCCGAAACTGGAATCGCGGTTCGGCATCCCGCTCCGCAAGCTGACCGGGCTGGTATCGCCCTGGGCCGTGAAGCGGCTCGACGAATTCGACGGCGACCTGACCCAATTCCGGGTGGCGAAGATCCATCCGTCGAAGCTGCGCCAGATCGGCGTCGCCAAGACCGAACCCGGCGACGAGAACAATCAGGACGTATCGAGCCTGATCGGCAAGGTCGACATCCGGAAGCTCGAATACTTCAGCCAGAGCGACCCCGACGCCTACAGCTATGCCGGCGGACTCAACCGCACCACCCAGGGCCTGCTCGAATTCGTCGAGATGTTCAAGGCGCCGATCAAGGTCCTGCACCCGCTGCTCACCGCGACCCAGGAAAGCAACTACGTCGGAACCGAGAACATCGGCGCCCTGCCCTATCAGGGCGTGATCCTGGCCCATTCGAACGAGTCCGAATGGCAGGCGTTCCGCAGCAACCGCAACAACGAGGCCTTCCTCGACCGGGTCTCGGTGATCAAGGTGCCCTACTGCCTGCGCGTTCGCGAGGAACAGAAGATCTACGAGAAACTGATCAGCGGAAGCGAACTCGCCGACGCACCGTGCGCTCCGGGAACGTTGGAGATGCTGGCGCGGTTCAGTGTCCTGACGCGGCTTCGGGAACATGAAAACTCGGATCTCTTCTCCAAGCTCCGGGTCTACGACGGTGAAAGCCTCAAGGACACGGAACCGAAGGCGAAATCGATCCTCGAATACCGCGACGCCGCCGGGATCGACGAGGGCATGGAAGGCCTGTCCACCCGCTTCGCCTTCAAGGTTCTGTCGAAAACCTTCAACTACGATCCTAACGAGATCTCGGCCGATCCGGTCCACCTGATGTACATGATCGAACAGGCGGTTCGCCACGAACAGTTTCCGGAAGAAACGGAACGTCACTATCTCGAACTCATCAAGAGCGAACTGGGTCATCGTTACGCCGAGTACATCGGCAACGAAATCCAGAAGGCCTATCTCGAGTCCTATAACGACTACGGGCAGAACCTGTTCGACCGTTATCTTGATTACGCCGACGCCTGGATCGAGGACCACGACTACAAGGATCCCGACACCGGCCAGATGATGAACCGCGACCTTCTCAACCAGGAACTCAGCAAAATCGAGAAACCGGCGGGCATCGCCAACCCCAAGGATTTCCGCAACGAGGTCGTGAAGTTCGCGCTCCGCGCACGGGCTCAGAAAGCGGGCCGCAACCCGGCCTGGACTTCCTACGAGAAGATCCGCGAAGTCATCGAGCGCAGGATGTTCAGCCAGGTCGAAGACCTGCTGCCGGTCATCAGTTTCGGGACCAAAATGGAATCCGAAACCGGACGCAAGCATGAGGAGTTCGTCGCCCGCATGGTCGAGCGCGGCTACACCGAACGCCAGGTTCGGCGGCTGGTGGAGTGGTACATGCGCGTCAAGCAGGCGGGTTAGCCAGGAAAGGCGTCCGCGTGATGCGTATCGTCGACCGGCGTCGGAACCCCAAGGGCAAGAGCTTGGCGAACCGACAACGTTTTCTGCGGCGGGCGAAGCGGCAGGTGGCGGAGGCCGTGCGCCGGGCCTCCGCGAACCGCGACATCCGCGACGTCGCCGACGGCGAGAAGATCGTCATTCCCGCCGACGGGCTGCGCGAACCGCGGTTCCGACACGACCCGGACACCGGGCACCAGGAAGGCGTGATGCCGGGGAACCGGCACTTCCACGAAGGTGACCGCATTCCCCGGCCCGAGTCCGGCGGCGGGACGGCGGAGCGCGAAGCCAGCGCCGACGACGACCAGGAAGACACCTTCGGTTTCGTGCTGTCGCGCGAGGAATTCCTCGACATCTTCCTGGAGGATCTGGAACTTCCCGACCTGATGAAAAAGAGCTTCAGCCAGTCGGAAAGCACCACGCCCGAACGTGCCGGCTACGCCACCACGGGCACGCCGCCCAACGTCAATCTTCTCGGCACCATGCGCAACAGCCTGTCGCGGCGCATCGCGTTGCGACGCCCCGGCCGCAACGAGATCGAGACTTTGCGGCAAGTCATCTCCGACCTGGAAGAAAGCGCGCCCGACAGCGGGGATCTGGTCGAACTTCGCGCCCGGCTGAAAAGGTTGGAAAGGCGTGCCCGCGAAATCCCCTTCCTCGATCCGCTGGACGTCCGCTTCAACCGGTTCGACGCGGTGCCCAAGCCGATCACGCGGGCGGTGATGTTCTGCCTGATGGACGTGTCGGGATCGATGTCCGAGGACATGAAGGACCTCGCCAAGCGATTCTTCACCCTGCTCTACCTGTTCATCCAGCGCCGCTACCGGCATGTGGAGATCGTGTTCATCCGCCACACCCACCACGCCGAGGAAGTCGACGAGGAAACCTTCTTCTACAGCCGGGAAAGCGGTGGCACCGTGGTCTCGACGGCGCTGGAGGAGATGCGGCGCACGATCGCGGCGCGTTTCCCGCCCTCGGACTGGAACATCTACGCCGCCCAGGCGTCCGACGGCGACAACCTGACCTCCGACAACCCGGAGGTGGCCGCGATCCTGGAACGCGATATCCTGCCCAAGACCCAGCACTTCGCCTATGTCGAAGTCTCCGGCGGCGTCGGCGAAGTTCTGAACACCGATTCCAATCTTTGGCGCACCTACGTGCCGTTCGTGACCGCGCATCGCAATTTCGCCATGCGCCGGGTGGCCGAACGCGGCGACATCTATCCCGTCTTCCGCGAACTTTTCACGCCGAAACGGCAGGACCGATAGGAGGGCGCCGTCGATGAGCGACCAACTTCTCTTCGCCGGCTCGGAGTGGGGATACGACGCGGTGCAAAGGGCCTACGACGCGATCGGGGCGATCGCCCTGGGCGAGCTTGGTCTCGACGTCTACCCCAACCAGATCGAGATCATCACCACCGAACAAATGCTCGACGCCTACGCGTCCATCGGCATGCCGCTGATGTACGGCCACTGGTCGTTCGGCAAACACTTCGCCTACAACGAAATGCTTTACCGCAAGGGCGCCGCCGGCCTCGCCTACGAGATCGTCATCAATTCGAACCCCTGCATCAGCTACATCATGGAAGACAATTCCATGGCCATGCAGGCCCTCGTGATGGCGCACGCGGCGTTCGGCCACAACCATTTCTTCAAGAACAACGGCCTGTTCCGGCAATGGACCGATGCCGAGGCGATCCTCGACTATATGGAGTTCGCCAAGGCCTACATCGCGCGTTGCGAGGAACGCCACGGCGCACGGGCGGTCGAACGCATCCTCGATTCCGCCCACGCGCTCATGGATCACGGTGTGAACCGCTACAAGCGCAAGCGCCGCGGCACACCGAAGCAAGCGGCGGAACGCGAACGCGCCCGGGTCCTTTACGAAGAGGCCACCTACAACGATCTGTGGCGCACGGTTCCTGGCGTACGGGTGGCGGAAAGCGCCCCTCCCGATCGGAATGCCGAGGAAAACGCGTCCCTCGATCTGCCCGAGGAAAACCTGCTTTATTTTCTCGAAAAGACGGCGCCGAAGCTGGCGCCGTGGCAGCGCGAGGTCCTGCGCATCGTGCGCCAAATCGCCCAGTACTTCTATCCGCAGAAGCAGACCAAGGTGATGAACGAAGGCTGCGCGACCTACGTTCACTACCGGATCATGAACCGGCTGCACGAAACGGGGCGGCTGTCCGACGGCAGCATGCTGGAATTCCTGCATTCCCATTCCTCGGTAATCGAGCAACCCGCCTACGACGACCAGCGACATTCGGGACTGAACCCCTATGCCCTGGGATTCGCGATGATGTCCGACATCGCCCGGATCTGCGAGACACCGACCGAAGAGGATCGGATGTGGTTCCCCGTCTTTGCCGGCAACGGCGACCCGCTCGGCACCCTGCGCGACGCCTGGGCCCACTACCGCGACGAAAGCTTCATCCTGCAGTTCCTCAGCCCCGAGGTCATGCGGCGCCTGAAGCTGTTCAAACTGACCGCCGATTCCGACGATCCCGACTATGTCGTCGATGCGATCCACAACGAACGCGGCTATCGGAAGATCCGCAAGGCACTCGCGCGGCGCTACGACATCGCGATGCAGGACCCGGACATTCAGGTGGTCGAAGCCAGTCTGGACGGCGACCGGAAACTGGTCCTCCGCCATCTGGTCCACGACGGCCGTTTGCTCCACGAAAAAGACACCGCCGCCGTGCTCCAGCACGTCGCCGATCTGTGGTCCTATCCGGTGGTTCTGGTCGAAATCGATGCCGCGAGCCAGGCAAAACTGCGCGAACACGCCCCTGTCTCTCCACGTGCGTGAAAAAGGCGGCCGGAACGACGGCGCCGACGAATCACGCACCGGCGCTCGCGGTTCGAAAACGACTTGCCTTCCGTGCCGTCATCTGCTCGAAAGATCGGACGAAGTCGTCGGCCGAGGCCGATGGTCCATTGTCCGTCGAACCGCGTAGTCCCAGCCTGCGGCGGCGGCAACGGGGATAGAGCGGCACCGGTCCGACGGCCGGGGCTTAAGATCCGCCTGCTGGAAAAGGAATGAATCGATCATGACCGATACCGTCATTGGCATCGACGTCGGCACCGGCAGCGCGCGCGCCGGCGTGTTCGACCTGAACGGACGCCTGCTGGGCCAGGCCAGCCGCGACATTCAAATGTGGAAGCCGGCGCCCGATTTCGTCGAACAATCGTCCGACGACATTTGGAACGCGGTCTGCGTCTCCGTCCGCGATGCCATGGCCAAGGCGGAAGTGGGGGCGAACGATGTCAAGGGGCTCGGCTTCGACGCCACCTGTTCGTTGGTCGTGCTCGACGAACGGGGCGCGGCGGTCACCGTCGATCCCGACGGCGACGACGACCGCAACGTCATCGTCTGGATGGATCACCGCGCGATCCCCGAGGCCGAGCGCATCAACGCCGGCGGCCACGAAGTCCTGCGCTACGTCGGCGGCGCGATTTCCCCGGAAATGGAAACGCCCAAGCTGGTGTGGCTCAAGAACCACATGCCCGAAACCTGGGCGCGGGCGGCGCACTTCTTCGACCTGCCCGATTACCTGACCTGGAAGGCGACCGGATCGACCGCGCGGTCGCTGTGTTCCACCGTCTGCAAGTGGACCTACCTGGGCCACGAAAACCGCTGGGACGACGCCTATTTCCGGGGCGTCGGCCTGGACGATCTGGCTGACGAGGGGTTCAGCCGCATCGGCACCGAAGTCCGGCCCATGGGCGCTCCGGTGGGAAGCGGGCTGTCGGCGGAAGCGGCAAGGGACCTGGGTCTTGTCCCCGGAATTCCGGTCGGCACCTCGATCATCGACGCCCATGCCGGCGGTCTCGGCATGGTCGGCGCGGCGATCGGCGATCGCGCCCCGACGGCGGCGGATCTGGAGACCCGTCTCGCCCTGATCGGCGGCACCTCCTCCTGCCACATGGCGGTTTCGGCCGAACCCCGCTTCGTCCCCGGCGTGTGGGGACCCTACTATTCCGCCATGGTCCCGGACCTGTGGCTCAACGAAGGCGGCCAGTCGGCGACCGGTGCCCTGGTCGACCACCTGATTCGCACCCATACGCGCGGCGTCGAGGCCGAAGCCGCCGCCAAGGTTTCGGGACGTACCGTCTACGAGGTCCTGAACGAGCGGCTCGACGTGCTGGCGCGGGACGTCGACCACCCGGCGGCGCTGACCCGCGACCGCCACGTACTGCCCTATTTCCACGGCAACCGGTCGCCGCGCGCCAACCCGACTTTGCGCGGCATCGTCACCGGACTGGCGCTCGCCGACACCGTCGACGATCTGGCGCTCACCTATCTCGCGACCATCCAGGGCATCGCCCACGGCACCCGGCATATCGTCGATGCCATGCGCGCCCAGGGCTACCGGATCGACACCATCCTGGCGTGCGGCGGCGGCACCAAGAACCCCGTTTTCCTGCGCGAACACGCCGACGCCACCGGATGCCGGATCGTCCTGCCCAAGGAACCCGAGGCGATGCTGCTGGGCTCGGCGATGCTGGGCGCCGTCGCGGGCGGTTGCTTCGGCTCCGTCGTCGCGGCCATGGGCGCGATGAGCCGCGCCGAACGGGTCATCGAACCCGCAACCGGCGCCGTCACCGCCTACCACGACGCCAAGCACGCGGTCTTCAAGCGCCTGCACGACGACCTGATGGCCTACCGCAAGCTGATGGACGGCGCGTAACGCCAAACGACGTCGGCGCGAAGACAGGGCCGAACCGTCATCCGCACGGACTGGGAATGGCCGGAGTCGCATCAACGTCACGGTCACCGTTACCGAAAACCTCACGTCCCCGTGCGCCGTGAAGGCGACGGATTAAGACGTCACTGATAGTGGGGAGGCGGGGGCTTGCGCTCTCTCCAGGCGTAGTAACCGCTGGCGCTGACGCCGAACACGGCACACTTCCGACGGACCGCCATCGCCTTCTCCGCAGTGTCGATGTGTCGGAAGATCATCGACTTGTCTCCTTGGCGAAGAAGGCCGCAGCTTTTTTTAGCAAGTCACGCTCAGCGCGCAGGATCTCGTTCTCCTTGCGAAGCCGGGCCAGTTCCTTGGCCGGGTCATCGTGCGGACCGGAAAACAGGGCCGCCTCACGATGCTGGGTCAGCCACTTGCCCAAAGTCGATCGGCCGATCCCAAGATCGCCGGCCACCTGCTCGATCGTCCGTCCGCTGGTTTGGACCAGCCGAACCGCCTCCCGCTTGAAATCATCGGTGAATTTTCTCATCCCGGAAACCGTCATCTGAATGTCCTTCGTGCAAAGTTACCATGCACGCTCTCCACTTTTCCCAGGCAAGTCCACGATGACGGCGAACCTCATATCGAGTCCTTCGCGAAGTAGGCGGCGGCTTTTTTTAGGATGTCGCGCTCCGCCATCAACTTGGCCACTTCGCGACGGAGACGATCGATCTCCAACTGCTCCGGCTTCATCTGCCCGTGCCCCGGAAAGGCATGACCCGGATCAGATGCGAACTCCTTTACCCATTTGCGCAGAACGTTCTCGTGTACATCCAAATCCCGCGCTGCCTGAGCAACCGTGACATCGCGTTCGCGAACCAGCCTTATACCAACCAGCATGAAGAAAGACTCACGTGGGGGATTCCCGTGCGGCTGAAAAAATGATTCAACATGGAAAACAGAGGAGTTTTCCATGGCACGAGCGATCCCCCTCCGTGACGACTACAGTGGCGAGGACCTTCGTCGTCTTGCGCGTTCGTCGGGTCACGGGCGCCAAGTTCGGCGCCTGTTGAGTTTGTCGATGATCTATGACGGATCGAGCCGCAGGGAAGCGGCGGCCCATGCGGAGGTGGATCTTCAGACGCTGCGGGACTGGGTTTTGCGTTTCAATGCCGAAGGACCTGAAGGCTTGATTGATGCCAAGTCGACGGGGCCGCACCGCCGCTTGACGGTGGAACAGCGAGCCCTGTTGGCCACCGTGATTGACGATGGACCGACGCCCTATATCGATGGCGTGGTGCGTTGGCGATTGAGCGACTTGGTTTCCTGGATCCAGCGGGAATTCGGCGTTTCCATGGACGAAACGACCTTGGGGCGGAACCTGCGCGAGATGGGGTATCGGAAACTCTCGGCTCGACCACGTCACCACGCCCAGGACGCGGAAGCCATGGAGACATTCAAAAAAAATTCCCCGCCCGAGTGGCGGAGATCCGATCCGGCCTCCCCGCCGGAACAGCCATAGAAATCTGGTGGCAGGACGAAGCCAGGGTCGGCCAAAAGAATACGATTACGCGGCGTTGGGCGAAACGCGGGACACGTCCCGCCGCCCCCAAAGACCAACGGACGCGCTCGGCGTGGATCTTCGGCGCCGTTTGTCCGGCCCGAGGCGTCGGAGCGGCCTTGGTCCTGCCGGTCTGCAACACCGTCGCCATGACCCTGCACCTGACGGAAATCTCGCTCGCCGTCGCCTCCGGCACCCATGCCGTCGTGATCGTCGACCAGGCCGGATGGCACTTCTCCAATGCCCTTCACGTCCCCGAAAACATCACCCTCGTTCCCCTGCCGTCGAAGTCGCCCGAGCTCAATCCGGTGGAGAATGTGTGGCAGTTCATGCGCGAAAACTGGCTCTCAAACAGAATCTTCAAGTCCTACGTCGACATCGTCGACCACTGTTGCTTCGCCTGGAACAAGCTCATCGACCAGCCGTGGAAAATCAAGTCCATCGGAATGCGAAAATGGGCATATCAATGATTCGTTATGCAGGTTGGTATTACCGCTTCAAGCTTGAACTCGCGACTGAACTTTCTTCGTTGCATTGTGGATCTCCGATAGGTGGAAACATCCTATCTCGGTGTCCACTAAACCGGCAGCAGCTCAGATCGCCGCCTGAGCATGAAAATGCGCCTTGCCATCAGTGCATGAGGGAAGGAAGCCACGTCACGAGTGGAGGAAACATCGCAATCAGAATCAGTACGACGATGGCGCTGATCAGCATCGGCAGGGTTTTGACGATCACCTTGGTCACCGAAACGTCGGCAATCCCCGCGCACAGATACAGGCACGTCCCGACCGGCGGTGTTATCAATCCATAGGCGAGGGCGATGACCATCACCACCGAATAATGGATGGGGTCGATACCGAATTCCGTCGCGATGGGCACCATGATCGGCCCAAGGATGAGCAACGCCGGCGTCAGATCCATCACCATGCCCACGACCAAAGTAAATGCAATGCTGAGCACCATGAAAACGGTGGCGCTATCGGTAATGCCGGCCATCGTTTCGGCCAACGCCTGGGGCACCTGTTCGCTGCTGAGCAGCCACGCCGACCCGGTGGCGGAGGAAACGATGAACATGACCACCGAAGCGGTGATGGAAGCCCGTACTCCGGCCTGGTAAAGCGTGGACCACGTCAGTTCACGGTAGATGACGCCGGCCACGAACAAGGCGTAGGCAACCGCGAACACCGACGATTCGGTAATCGTGAAAAGGCCAATGCGCAAGCCGCCGACGACGATGATCGGTAACAGCAACGCCCAACCGGTCTCGCGGACTCGATGTCCGATTTCTTTCAGCGATTGCCGGTCTTCCACCGGTGCGTTGCTGATCCGGGCCACAAGATAGACCGTGAACAGCAAGACGCAGCCGATCAGCAAGCCGGGAACCAGCCCACCGAAAAACATTTCCAACACCGAGTTCCCGGTAATGAAGCCGAGCACGATCATCGGAATGCTCGGGGGAATGATCACCCCGAGAGTCGACGCCGTCGCAGTAACGGCAGCGGCGAATTCGGGGCTGTACTTTCGGTTTTTCATGGCCGGGATCATGAGCGACCCGATCATCGATGAATCGGCGACGGCGGAACCCGAAAACGAAGCCATGACCATGCTGGCGCCGACGTTGACGAGGGCGAGCCCCCCCCTGATCCAACCAATTGTCGCGACGAAAAAATCAATGATCCGGCGCGTGATGCCGCCCGCAGCCATGATTTCGGCCGCCAACATGAAGAAAGGAACGGCGATCAGCGAATAGTTATCCGCACCCGTCAGCATTTGATGCGGCAGAAGGACCAACGGCAGATCGGTATGAATTAGCAGAAGCGACAGCATGGTCAGGCCGAGCGCAAACGCCACCGGCATACCCAGGGCCAAAAGAACACCGAGGACGAGCAGAAAGCTGAACAGCATGACGTCCTCACATGTTCCGGTATTGCAGAAGAACAAGGAGGCGGTGGGCGTAGGAAACCGCCATCAACGCCGCACCGATCGGCCCGGCGAGATAGAAATAGCCCATGGGTACGCCGGTGGCCGGGGCAAGATAGTCGAGGTTCTGAGAGATTAATTGGACACCGTAAACGCCCCAAATGCCGAGAAATAGGAGAATCAAAAGAATGGAAGCGATTTCCATCCATCGGCGCAATTGGGGACCGACGGCCAGGATGACGATATCCATGCCGATGTGACTGCCCCGCATGACTCCGACGGCGGCGCCGATGAAGGTCAGCCAGATGAACATCATCCGGGCGACCTCATCGGTCCATGTCAGTGCCCCACCGAAAAGCACCCGTAACAGGACGTTGGAGAATACCAAAACGACCATCAAGGTGATGGTGGCGAAAAGAAAATGTTCAAGCAGTCGGGCGCTTTTCGGATAGGAGCGTTCGGGCATTGGGTCATCCCCCTGGCGTACTTTTTGTTCTGGCTTTTTAATACTGGAATTAGGCTGTGGCGATACGGGCGAGCAACTCCTTTCCGCCCTCGACTCGCTCGGCGAACATGGCGCGGACGGATTCCGTCGCCTTCTGGAATTCCACGACGTTGGGGTAGGTCACCTTCATGCCGAGTTCGGCCAGCTTGGCGACGTTGGCCTCGGCGTCCGATTTCAGCATTTCCCGCTGTGTAATCGCTGTCTCCTGGGCGGCCTTGCGCAACGCGTCCTTGTCTGTCGTGCTCAACCCCATCCATCGATTCTTGCCGATGGAAATGGCGCCGTAACTGAAGATGTGATTCGTGATCGCCAAATGTTCCTGAACTTCGTTGAACTTGCTGGCAAGGACGGTCGGTGGCGGATTGTCCTGTCCGTCCACCACTTTCTGGCTTAGCGCCGTGAAGACTTCGCCGAACGGCATGGTTACGACGCTGAAGCCCATTGCCTTGCCGGTTTCGATATAGACCTTGTTTTCAGGCATGCGCAGACGAATGCCGCTGGTGTCCGCAAGCGAATTGATCGGTCGCACGCTGTTGGAAATGGCGCGGAAACCGTTACCGACCCACGAAAGGATGATGATCCCCGCCTTTTCGAATTCTGCAGCCAGTTCGGAGCCGATCGGACCGTCAAACGTCCGCCACGCGTGAGCGTAATCCGTGAACACGTAAGGCAATTCGAGCAACGCCAGTTTCGGCAGCGATGCCGAAAGCAGGCCTCCGGTGACGCCCATCTCGATGGTTCCTAGGCGCACTCCCTCGGTCAACTCCTTCTCCGAGCCCAGGCTGGAGTTGTCATGGACCGAAATCGTGATACGGCCTTCTGTATATTCCTCAACCTTCGGCACGAGAATCTGGCGCAGCGCCCGGTTCATGGAGTGGTCGCTGGCATAGAAATCAGCGATTTTGAAGCGTTTGGCCGCCAAGGCCGAATTCGGGAAGCCGACAGCGCCCAAAACGGCTCCGCCGAGCGCGGCTCCACCCAAGCCCCGCAGGAATTGCTTACGCGAGAGATGCATCGAGTTCCTCCTAAAGTTCCTCGGCTTTCAGCCGATTTTGAAAATGTAGCATATATACACACTAAAAAAGTTTTACTACAAATGTCAATACTCATATATTTGCCTATCGACTCATATACTAGTACAACGATTTCGAATCAGACAGGCGGAAAAATGCGCACCTCCCCCTCATCCCAACGGCGCCCCAATCTCACCGATCTCGCGTTGTCCGCGATCCGGAAAAGGATCGTCGAAGGCGATTTGCGTTTCGGCGAGGCCGTATCGGAATCCTCGCTCGCGGCCGATCTCAATATGAGCAAGACGCCGGTGCGCGAAGCGCTGCTCCAACTCAAGAGGGAAGGACTGGTGAACATCCAGCCGCAACGCGGATCGTTCGTCTTCAGCATGGACGCCGATCAGGTTCATCAAATCTGTGAATTTCGACGCACGTTGGAACGGGAAGCGCTGACTCAGACCATGGGGCTGGCCTGGGGGCAATTGGTTGATCGCCAGGAACGATGCGTCGCCGAGATGGGGATGGCGATTCGGCAGGGCGATCTCCAAGCCTATCGGCGATTGGATGCCGATTTTCACCAGAATTTTTTGGAGTTCTGCGGCAACGCCTTCATGGTCGAAGCTTATCGGCACATCACCTTTCGTCTTCAGGCCTTACGGACGCGCCTTTCGGTGCGACCGGAAAACAACATCCGCACCCTTGCCGAACATGAACGGATCGTCGAGGCGATCATCGCACGCGATTTGATCGAAGCCGTTACCCGATTGACCGATCACATCGAGGGCATGCGGGATCTTTACGTCGAAACCGTCGCTTCGGGCATCCAATCGGAATTCGGCTGAGGAACCCCGATTCGTGCCCCGATATCGGGCAGGGTGCGAGGGATGGGCGGTCCCGACCAAGAATGGGGCCGACCGCGCAACCGGGATGTGCACGGCCGGCGTCGAACCGAGGAACAGCCTGCTAAACGCTTTCTGTTTTCGGGCCGGATCGGTCTCTGGTCCTCGCAGGTTGGGCTTGGAGAAATCAGGGCGCCGTATAACTTTGACCTACGCCCGGAATACGCCAGATGCGGAAATTCGGAACCGGCGGGTCTGTGAAGTTCATATCGCCATCGACCCACACGTTCAGGTGATTGGACACGACGAACAGGGCGCCATCCGGTCCCCAGGCCAGAGTATCCGGCCACGACATCTCGGGATGGTGGACAAAACGACTGATACGGCCGGTCGCTTCGTCGCGTTTCATCAGGCCGTCCAGCGTCAGCGCGCTCATATACAGATTGCCGTTGCGGTCGGCGGTTATGCCATCGGTGTTGGACGGAAGCGAGGAAACGATCCGCACCGCGGCCTGCAACTCGGCTTCCGAAACCGAAAAGTCGCGCAGCAGATCGGTGTCCAGCGCATAAAGGGTATTACCGGTCAGATTGGTCCAGTAGAGGGTCCCCTTGTCGCCGGACAGGGTAATGCCGTCGGCTCCCGTCAACATGGGCGCGTTTTTGAGGACTTGGCGTCCGCCGATGTTGAACACGAAATGCGGTTCGTTGCTGGTAAACCGGGTGGAGTTCAGGATGCGCCGGGCCTTGTTGTTCCCGGAATCATACACGATCAGCCCGCCTTGCAGCGGGTTGCAGAAAATTCCGCTGTCCGCGATGAAGGCGAAGCCAGTGTCGTTGTCGACGGCAACATCGTTGAGGAACGAACACCTATTGTCGGAATCTTCGGCCGAGAACTCATAGCGTTGAATCTCGGTGTCCGTCTTCAAATCCCACAGCACCAGTTTCTCGTCGCCTGGATTCGAGGGCGCGCCCGCGATGTGCCCCTGATCGAGAATCCACATAACGTCGTTGCGGTCGATTTCGAAGCCGAGAACGGCTTTCAACCCGTTCGGGTTGTCGACGGCGTTCAGGGATTCGTTCGGGAACGGTACCAACACCCATTCGTTCCCTTTTTTTTCAAGTCGGCTCAACGTCGCCGGTATTGCCGCGCCGCTCCATCGCGCCGTGGACACGTAAATCGAGCCTTTGCTGTCGACTTTCGCGCCCTGGATCAGGGCCTTGCCGAACAGATCGCTCGTTTCCCATGTATTACGGATCTTGGGATCCGCGATCTCATAGGTCAGGGAACTCCACTCCGCGACGATTTCGGGCGCGGATACGACTTCGGCGGCCGGAGCGGACACCATCGCCAAAGGCGAGGAAAGGAATGCCACGCCGAACAGGGCGCGACGAAACGCTGTTTTGCCGATTGTCATCATGACCGTCTCCCCATTTATGTAGTTAATATACATTTAGTTGTTTTAAATCTTCTTTTTTCGCCATCAAGTCAAGCCGAAATCGCCGAGCGTGACCGCGCACCAAAGACTGGCTCGCATCAGCCCTCGGACGAACAAAGTCGAGCGGCATTTCGGGAAACGACTTTTTTATTTTTATATACAACACACTACGTATCCTTGACGTCAATTCCCGTAAAACACCCAACCACCCTTTTCGATAAATCCCTGCGGGCGCGGAGAAATGGAGGGCTTGACCGCTCGTTAAAAAAGTTGTAGCAAATCATAAATATGTAGAATAACTACAAAACAGGAGGATGCGAATGAAGACGTTTCACGTCGGCGTGGCGATCGCGGCTCTCGCGCTCGCCATCGGCGTCGGTTCAGCCGAAGCCAAGATCGTTATCAAGGTCGGCTACGGAACCGCCGGCGGTCCGATTCACGAAGGCATGCTGGAATTCGAGAAACGCATCGAAGCGTCGAACCCCGATATCGACGTACAGGTTTTCCCTGGCGGCCAGCTTGGCTCGGAAGGCGAAATCATCGGCCAGCTCCAAGCCGGCATCACCGATCTCCTGCCGACCACTACCGGTCCGCTCGGGCAACACAATCCCGTCTACTATGCCCTGGAAACGCCGTACGTCTTCCTCGGTGACGAGCATGCCTACCAGGTGCTCGACGGTCCGATCGGCGAAAAACTGCTCAAGGTCCTTGAACCCAAGGGCCTGATCGGTCTGGCATTCTGGGAGAACGGTTTCCGCGAAGCCACCAACAACGTGCGCGCGATCAAGTCGCCGAGCGACTTCGAAGGCATCAAGCTGCGGGTGCAGCAGAACACCCTGCACATGAACTTCTTCAAGAAACTGGGCGCGAACCCGGTGCCTCTGCCGTTCACCGAGGTTTACAGCTCCTTGGCGTCGGGTGTTGTCGACGGGCAAGAAAATCCGTTTGCCCTGATCGCCACCAACAAGTTCTTCGAACAGCAGAAATACGTCTCGAAAACCGATCACGTCTATTCGGCGGTACCGGTGTTCTATTCCAAGATGAAATGGAACGCGTTGCCGCCCGATGTGCGGAAACTCGTCAAGGACACCATCGTCGACCTGCGCACCTGGGAGCGCAACCGCGGCGCCGAGATGCAGGCCGCGTACATCAAGGAAATCAGGACGAAATCGGAAGTCTACGAACTGACCGCCGCCGAGAAGAAAGCGTTTCAAGCCGCCGCCACCGACGTTTACGGCTGGGCCAAGGAAAAATACGGCAAGGAATACAGCGAAGCGCTCGATGCCATCATAGCAACGGCGAAATAGCAAACCCCTCGGATCCTTCGGGTGGGTCGGATTCGGCCCACTCGGGGGTTCCCCGGGAGGGAACCGTCATGAATACCGCAAAGTCGTTACTCAAGAAACTGGAGCTGAGCGTCCTCACGATCATGGGCGTCGCCGCCACGTTGATCATGTTCGGCAACGCGATGCTCCGCTACGCCTTTGATTCATCTTTGATGTGGGGCGAGGAAGCCATTCGGATGCTGTTCGTGGCCTCCATGTTCCTGGCCATCACGATGAGCTTCGCCCGCGACGAGCACGTCGGCTTCGATGCGCTTCTCAAAAGCACGCGCGTGGGTCGCATGGTGCGCAACACCGGCTTCGGTCTGTCACTCGCCGCGATCGGGGCAATCACCGCCTACTACGGCTTTATCTACAACGGCTTGGTCGGGGATACGCCGCTACCCGGAACCGATTTGCCAACCGGTGTGTTTCTGGTTCCCGGCGTGATCGCAGGCGCCGTGTGGGTGGTTATCGGCGTCGTTCGACTGGTCCGGGTTCCGTTCGAACCGGATGATGCCGACGCAGATACGATCGACGCAGCGACCGGCGACTGAAGACAAGAACCTCTCCCGGCAAGAGAAAATCGATGGAAACGTTCCTACTCTATCTTGGCGTTTTCGGCGTTCTGTTCGTTATCGGTATTCCGATCGTACTGGCGCTGGCGCTAGCCGCCGTCATCATGCTGCTTATCAGCGACGTCGGCCTGCTGGTATTCGCCCAGAAGTTCATTGTCTCTCTCGACAACTTCAGCCTCACCGCAATGTTCTTCTTCATATTCGCCGGCGAAATCATGAACGGCGGCGGTATGACGCGCCGAATCGTCGGTGCCGTATCGAGACTGGTCAAGGGTATTCCCGGAGGCCTCGCTATCGTCGCGGTACTGTCTTGCGCGCTGTTCGCGGCGATCAACGGATCCGCCATCGCAACGTCCATCGCCATCGGCGCCATACTTTACCCGCCCATGGTCAAGCAAGGTTACGCCCCTGCTTTCGCCGCATCCGTGATCGCCGCGGGGGGGGTCGTCGGTCCGATCATCCCGCCATCGATCCCCATGATCGTTTACGGCGCGACGACGGGGGATTCCGTGGCCGCGTTGTTCTCGGGCGGATTGGTCCTGGGTGTTCTCGTGATCATTGGGGAACTGATCGTCGTGTACCTGGTGTCGCGCGCGCGCGGCTATGGCGTCGGCGGCGCGACCCTGGACATCGGTGAGAACAAAGGCGCGATCTGGGCGATCATCTTCCCGTTCCTGATTTTCGGGGTAATTGTCGGCGGCCTGATGACCGCGACAGAGGCTTCCGCCTTCGCCGTCATGTACGCATGGTTTGTCGGCGCTTTTATTTTCCGGGAATTCAAATGGAAAGAATTGCCCGCGATGGTCCACAGGGCCATGCGCGGATCCGGAATGATCATGGCCATCGTTGGATCGGCGACCGCGGTTGCCTGGGTGCTCACTTACGAACGGGTACCCCAGGAGGTGACCGAAGCCATGGTCTCCAATATTTCGGAACCGATGACGTTCATGGTGCTGTCATTCGTGATCCTGTTCGCCGTCGGCATGATCATGGACCTCACACCCGCCATCCTCATCCTGACACCGATTTTCGTCGGACCGGTCGCCTCTTTCGGGATCGATCCGATCTATTTCGGCGTCTTCTTTTGTGCGGTGCTGACCGCGGGTCTGATCACGCCGCCGATCGGTACCCTGATCTATCTCGGATGCGCGACGTCCAAGAGCTCCATCAGCGCCATGGTGCGGGAGCTCTTGCCTCTGATCCTGGCCGTCTACTGCGCGTTGTTCCTGTCCGCGCTGGTGCCGGAAATCATCACGTTTCTGCCTCGCAACGTCCTTCACATGTAAATCCGAAGGTACACATCCATGAATGTGCCCGCCAACAGAGATCGAATTCTGGCCGTGGATATCGGAACTTCCTCGGTTCGCGCCGCGGTGTTCGAACCGTCCGGAGCCATGCACGCGGCCACGCAGCTGAAATACGACACCATCCGCCCCGCGCCTTTCCGCGAGGAACAGAACCCCGATCTGGTTCGCGATCGGGTGTTCGAGGCGATGCGTATGACGCTCTCCAAGCCGGACGCACGCCGCGACCATATTGTGGGCGTCACTTTTTCATCGCAGATGTACGGCATCTTCCCCGTCGATGCCAACGGCAAGGCGTTATCCAACAATATCCTTTGGAGCGACGGCCGCGCGGAAACCGAAGCGGAGGAGATCCGGGAGAGTGGATGTCACGCGGCACTCCAGCGCGCGACGGGGTGCCCGGTGAATTCCATTTATCCGCTGTCCAAGCTGATTTGGCTGCGACGGAACGAACCGGATCTGTTCGCCGACGCGGCGCGTTTCGTCTCCATCAAGGAGTACGTGATCGCCCCTATGATTGGCGAATGGGTCGTCGATCATTCCATGGCGTCCGCCACCGGATTGCTGGATATCCGCACCCAAGGTTGGTCGGAAGCAGCCCTCGAAACGGCAGGTTTGGCCGCTGCACGATTGTCGCGGCCGGTATCGGGAGAAACGGGTTTCGACTTCGCCAACGATGCCGCGCGCTTGGAATTGGGGCTGCCCGAAGGGATACGGCTTTTCCCCGGCGGGGGCGATGGCCCGCTCGCAAATCTCGGATCCGGCGCGGGAAATGTTGGCGCGGTCAACATCGACCTCGGGACCTCCGGCGCCGCGCGCGTGGTGGTGGATCGGGTTACCACCGACGAAGAGGGCCGATTGTGGTGCTACAATCTGGCTCCCGGCCGGTGGGCTTTGGGCGGCATCCTGACCAATGTCGGCAACGCGTATCACTGGCTTGCGACCAATCTGGTCGGCCATGACGCCGACGAGAGTGTCGATTCCACGTTGGAGCGCCTGAACGCTTCGGCTGCCGAAATCGGTCCCGGTGCCGACGGGCTGTTTTTCCTCCCCTACCTGCGCAAGGTGCGGTCGCCCTACTGGGATAACCGTCTACGCGGGTCCTTGCTCGGTCTGACAGCGGCGCACGACATCCGTCATGTCGCCCGGGCCATGCTGGAAGCCATCGTCTACGACCTGGCCGCCGTCCTGGACATCGCCATGCTCCACACGCCGCTGGAACCGTCGGCCTTGCTGACAGGCGGCCTATCGAAATCCCCGATCGTGCCGCAAATGATCGCTGACGTTTCCGGCCGTGAAATCGTCGTACCCGACCACGCCGAAGGCTCGCTTGCCGGCGCGGCGATCGTCGGTCTCAGGGGCGCGGGGCTGATCCGGAACTTTGCGTTCGAAACCAGAGCCAAGGGACCGGTGAAGCGGTTTCTTCCCAACGCCGCGCACACCGAAACCTACAAGAGCCTTCGTGCGGAATACGCCGATCTGGTGACGCACATGCAGGCGCTGCCGCTTTTCAACGGGAGAAAACAATCATGAAAGCGCTTGTGACATCCAAGTCTTTCGGAAAACTGAACCCCAAAGCCATCGAAACCCTGGAAACAAACGGTTTCACCGTCGTGCGGGGGTCGAAACCTTCCATGACGGCCGCCGAAATTGCGTCTGAAATCAAAGGGATCGATGTCCTGATCGTCGGAAACGATACCGTCGACCGAGGGGTATTCGAGGCTGCGGACCGACTGAAACTGGTTCACATGCACGGGACCGGTTTGGACGGGATCGACGTCGAGGCCGCGACCGAGAGGGGCGTAATGGTCGCGAACGCGCCGGGGGCCAACAAGAACGCGGTCGCCGAACTGACCGTCGCCCTTATGTTGGCGGTCGGCCGGCGCATCGACAAGCACTCCGCTCTATTGCGTGAAGGCCGGTGGGAACGGACGGCGGGCCGGGAAGTGTCGGATTCCGTCGTCGGACTGTTGGGCCTCGGCAACATCGGGAAAAGAGTCGTCAAGTTGCTGATGGGCTTCAACAACCGGATCGTCGTCTACGATCCGGCCGCGGACGAGGATTTCCTCGCGTCGAACGGACTCTACTGCGCAAGTTCGCCCGAACAGGTGTTTCGGGAAGCGGACTTCCTCGTCCTGACGTTGCCGTTGACCGAACAGACTCGTCACATCGTCAACGATCGGACGCTCGGGTTGATGCATCCGGATGCGTACGTCATCAACACGTCCCGCGGCGCCTTGATAGACGACGGCGCGCTGGCCAGGGCCATCCGGGAAAACCGCATACGAGGCGCCGCCCTGGATGCTTTCGCGACCGAACCGCTCCCGAAAGATTCGGTGCTGCGCGATCTGGACATCCTCATCACGCCTCATCTTTCGGCGACATCCGAACAGTCGACGGCGCGCGTCTCCCAACGCGTGGCGGAAAATGTCGTCTCCATTCTCAAACACGGGCGCACGGATATCGCCGTAAACGCGGCGGCAATGGCTTCCGGCACCGTTTTCTCGCCCAAACCCTGACCCAAGGAGAATAATAATGATCACCGGTTCGTTAGTGCCCAACATCACGATTTTCACCCCGTCGGGCGACATCGACACAGAGAAGACCCGCTGGCATATGGAGTGGATGTTTGAGCACGGCGTCGACGGCTTGTTCCTCACCGGTTCATACGGCGCAGGCCCTCTGATGTCGAACGATGAGCGTGTCGAGGTATTGAAGATCGCCAAGCAGTGTGCCGAAAAGTTCGGCAACAAAATCCTTCTGCCCCATGTCGGATGCATCGACACGCTGCACACGGTCGAATTGGCTAAGGCGGCCGAGAAAGTGGGCGTGGACGCGATCGGTGCGGTGCCGCCTTTCTATTACAAGCACGACGACGACGTCGTCATCAACTATTACAAGGAAATCCTCGAAGCCGTAAAAACGCCGGTTTATGCCTACAACAACCCGGAAACGTCACGCTACAAGTTCTCCATCAAGGTCGTCCAAAAGCTTCAGGAAATGGGCTTGGCGGGAATGAAGGACAGCCCCTTGCAGGTCGGCTTCCTATCGCGCGTCGCCTATGACGCCCAGGTCGGCAAGAAGAACTTCCAGGTCATCATCGGTACGTCGACCGGCTGGTTGCCGTTCTATCACATGGGCGTGCGCGCGACGATCGCTGGCATGAACAACTGGGCGCCCGAAATCATGACTGAGATGGTGCGTGCCACTTTCGCCGGCGAAATGGATCGCGCGGCCGAAGCCTATCTGGTCATGATGGATCTCAGCGGCGTGATCAAATCGCATTTCAACGACAGCACCATCGCGTCGCACGCGACCTTGTACGCGCGCGGGTTTGACGCCGGCTTCCCACGGAAACCGATGATTCTTCCCCCGTTCTCCGATCCGCGTTACGATGCGATGCGCAAGGCGTTGGAGAACTCGTTCGCCAAACTGGATTTGCGGTTCACGGCCGGCAATCTGACGGCGGTCTGATCGAGTGGAGAAACCGCTCGGGAACGTGAGTTCCGTACCGAGCGGTTCGCTCCGGCGGTGGTTGTGTGAACAAACGCGAAGAAGAATCCATGCATAGACTATCGTTTATCGAAGACAACATCGGGAAACTCCGGAAATCGGAGATTAAAGTCGCCGAGTTCATTCCCGACAACGCCGAAGAAGTCATCCATTTTTCACTCAACGAACTGGCGGAACGGGTTGGCGTCAGCGAGCCGACAGTGATCCGTTTCTGCCGCGCGCTTGGTTTTTCGGGCTGGCAGGATTTCAAGATCTATCTCGCCCAGGCGATCATTCCGCAGGTGCGAACCATCCACGAAAGCATAAGCGAAGACGATCCGCCGCCGCAGCTTGTCACCAAGGTGTGTCAGGCGAACGTGAACGCCATTCAGGAAACGCTTCAGATCCTGGACTACAAGGCATTGGACAAGGCGACCGATGTCATGGCGAAGGCGGGGCGAATCGTATTCCATGGCCTCGGCGGTTCCGCCGTCGTCGCGATGGACGCCCACCACAAGTTCTTTCGAACGGGAATTCCGTGCGAATGGGTAGCCGATACCCACATGGCGGCGATGGCCGCCGCAATGATGACAAAAGGGGACGTGTTCTTCGCCATTTCCCATTCCGGTTCCAGCCGGGATATCGTCGATGCCTTGGACGTCGCCAAAGGAACCGGCGCCGAGGCGATTGCGATCGTCAGTCACGGGCGTTCACCGGTATCGAAGGTCGCGGACATCACATTACGCGTCGCATCCCATGAGGTCGGAGTACGGTTCGAACCGATGTCCTCAAGGATCGCCCAACTCTGCATCATCGACATTTTGGCGGTCGGGGTTGCGCTTCGCCGCAAGGAAGTGTTTTACGACAACCTGACCCGAACACGCCGTGCGCTTTCCGCGAAGCGTTTCTGAACGAGCCCTTTTGACCAGCCAAAAATTCGGAAACCTTGACCTGCCGTGGAAATTTTATCCGGCTAGAGCGTCGCGCCGGGAACGTGAATCAGGGGATTCCCATTTAACGAGATTTGTGATTCACCGTATCTGGAGGTGAATCATGGGTAAAAGTTATTCGTCGGATCTTCGCACGCGGGTTTACGAAGATATTCAACGGGGGCAATCGCGGCGATCGGCGACGCGTCGGTTTGGCGTGAGCGCGGCGACGAGCGTCCGTCTTGCCCAGCGGATGGCGGCGACGAAATCGCTGGAACCTTCGCGCCAACGCCGGCCGCCGGGCGGCGGCAAGTTGGCGCCTTACGCTGGTTCTCTGATCGGGTGGGTCGGCTTTTGCAGCGATGCAAAGGAGACGCATCCATAGGCCCTGTGCTCCGAGCGAGCACAGGCGTAACGCAGGGTCATTCTCCCAATCGTTCCAGTAGAATTTGCCCCACGGGTTCGAGGTCATGACGCTCTCGCTTCCGCGTGCGCGTTTTGCGTGATAATTTTCGGTTCATGACGACCGAACAAAATAACGGCATCGAGGCCTCCTCCTCCACCCCGCGAGGGAAGCCTGATGGGTTTGAAACCCTCTCTCGTCGGGCCCTGCCGGTAATCGTGGTCGGGGCGTCGGTTTTCATCGCTCTTGGGCTCTTGTGGCCGTGGCTGACACGCACCTCCGAACACGCCCCAACCAATTTTCAGATCGCCCAGGGAATCGCGCTCGCGATCATTGCCGCCGGAGGCTTCTGGCTGTCTTGGCAACGAACTCGGGCCTTGAACCTCCAAGCAGAAGCTGCGGCTAAAAGCGCGGAAGCCGCACTCGAACAATCGAAGTCCGCACTCGCCCAATCGGAAACCGCGGCGAAACAGATCGGGGTCCTCGAGCAAGGCAACATTACCGAGCGCTTCTCTCGGGCCGTTGACCAACTTGGCAGCCCTCAAATGGCGGTGCGTCTGGGTGCGATCTATGCCCTTTGGAGATTGGGCGAGGAGTCCAAGACGGACTACCCGGCCATTCAGAACATCCTTTGTGCATTTGTCCGCGCCCCGACTGCGGAGCTGGACGGGATTGCCACACCGGTTTCCAAGGAAAACGAGCCCGAAAAGGCCAGAAGAAGAGGAAGCAGCCAAGCCAAAGATAGCTCGAAAGGTGAACTGCTTGTTGTCCCACCAAAGATAAAGCGCTTGCGTGAAGATTTGCAGGCAATCCTGACCTTGCTCAGCAGCAAGCGAAGTGATTGGCAAATTGAGACGGGGGGTCGCCTCGATTTCAGCGGCGCATACCTCCGAAACGCCGCAATCGAGTACGCGAACCTGCGAAGCGCAAACCTTTTGGACGTTGACCTCAAAGGTGCAAACCTCGTATATGCAAATCTCGAGGGCGTTGTTCTCGGAGGTGCGAACCTCGAGCGCGCGAACCTCGAAGGCGCACATCTCGAGCAAGCATATCTCGGAGGCTTGCCACCTGAGGCAAAGGCCTTCGTAGGTACGCATCTGAATCACGCCATTCTCATTGAGGCGCACCTCGAAGGTGCGGTCTTTATAAACAGTAACTTTGAGGGTGCTTGCCTCGCAAACGCGCACCTTCAGGGCGCGGTCCTTATAAGTTCGAATCTCGCAGACGCTCTCCTCGAAGGCGCGAACCTTGAAGGTACCCATCTTGCTACGGTACGCAATCTCACTCAGTCCCAACTGGACGCGGCGTACATTTCTGATGCCGAAAATCCGCCTATACTCCCCGACGGCTTCAAACCGCCGCCCGTTCGCGGCTAAATAGATGAAAGTGATGACAGGTAGCGCGTTCATTCGCACAACCCATAGAGCGACTGGCAGACCGGCACGTCCCCGTTGACCAGGAAGATATCGAGCAACCGCCCACCGCGGCCGGTCATCGACCAGAGCGCAACGTCCTTCGCGCCAGGGATCCGCGCATCGGGGTTGGTCCTGTGCAGTCCTGGAGTCTTGTCCGCTGCAAAGAAGGTCGCCAGCCCCCGCTTCGAAACGTCGGCAACCATCACCTCCCATTCGGCAATCCGCTCGAGATGCTGCGGCCAGCGCCGATAGATGTTCCTCAGCTCCTCCTTGCTCACCATGATGCAGGGCATGCAGCCGACACGCCCGGCGCCTTCGGTGTAGAGCGGATTGGGCTCGACACCGTGACGACGGTGGATCTCGAAAACGTCCTGCCACGTCCAATCGAAAATCGGCCGGAAGTTGATGAAGCCGGCGTCGTCCGTGTCGTGCCAGGGTAACAGCGCCCGGCTCGCTGATTCTTCCCGTCGAACACCTTGCCAGGACACGACCGTCTCACCGACATCGAGATACGGTTCCAAGACCTGTTCGAAGACCGGAACGTGTTTTAGGAACTCGGTGCAGAATCGCCGGCGTGCCGAAGGGAAACGCCCTTTCCAGAGGCAAAGGTCGAGGAACGGAATCCCGGTCGGTTGGAGCAGTTCGATGGCGCGCTCAATCCGATCTTCCGGCCAATGCGCCCGAATCCATTCCTGCCGCCGTTCGATGTTCGCGGAGAAATCTTGCCGTACCCACCGGATCTCTGGCCCGCCTGTATTCCTTGGAAGGTCCCGAACATAGTCATAAGTCGCCTCGTGCTCATGTCCGGTATCGGCAAACACGGCCTCGAATTCCACACCCTTTTCGAGGGCGAGCAGATACATGGCCGTGCTGTCTTTTCCGCCGCTGTAGGAGAGGACTCTCTTCAATTCGAGCTCTCCCGAATCACTGTGCCTTTGGCGACAACGACACTTGGATTGTCCCCGAACTCAGTGCTACTTTTCCGCCCATGAATCGAGAGCCGCCCAACATCCGCGTCGTCACCGAAGACGGAATACCCGTCGAGGATCAGGAATCCGTCTCGACATTCCGACCGTTGCCGGCCGAAGCGATCGCCGCCATCGCGACCGGAATCAACCCGATCCGAGCCATCCGCGTTCATCGAAACATGACGATGGCGCAGCTCGCCTATATGGTCGGCGTGGATCCGTCCGTGATCTCGCTTCTCGAACGCGGCTACCGTCTCCCCTCGAGAGAGGAACTCATCGAGATCGCGCGCGCCCTGTCCGTGGATATTGACGACATCCGCCCCTAGCACGGCATCCCCCTAGCTTTCCGCCTGTTGTTCGTCGCGCGCGACGCGCTCGAAGGCTTCCCGACCCATCGACCACCGAAGCTCTTCCGTTCGAAGACGCCTCATCTCGGACAAGATCTCCCGCGTCCGACCGTGCGTCCTGCGAGCCGCGCCGAGCTTCCCTTGCAGTGCTGCGATCCGAAATCGAATCCGACGAATGGCGTACCGGCGAACGGGCGGGAGAAGCCGGAGAAGGCGAATCATCGGGTTGCCCCCGCAGGAAAAGCGGTCGCCTCGATGCGCGGCTTCGCGCCGTACCGCTTCGAAACCGAGAGATCGACGACCAAGGAATCGTCCCGGAAGACGATCGTGTTGAGTCCGTCGAGAACGGCCTTCACGTAATTGTCGGCGTCCGGTTTCTTCGCCGGCAGCCGCAGCCCTTCCAGAGCTTCGCGCTGGCGTTTCCGCGACCACGACGAAGGGACCGGCAAGACGACGTTGATCGAAACGCCGAGGGGCTCGTCCAGCGGATCGCGCCCCTTCATTTCCAGGGACGCGGCCAGCTTGATCACGTCCTCGTAGCGCCGCGTGCGTGCCGGCGTGAATGCGACGGGACCGCCGTTCTTAAGGCGGCCGATCCGCGGCCGCCCCTTCGCCACCGGTTCGCCGTCGATGACAATGCGGATTGTGGACATCGCCTACTCCAGGTCCGGCAGTTCATCGTCATCGACGTTGGGAAGATTCGGCTCGTCTGGATCCGGCGCGGGGACGTCGCCGCCCGAAAATTTCTCGGGATCGGCAACGACAAGATGGCCAACGCACCCCGCCGCATCGAAAAGCGCGTGCCGGTTGGCGTCTTCCTTGCTCGCCTCGATCGTCACCTTGATCTTGGCGCCGTCGTTCTCGACCTTCTTCACCCGGATCGGGATAGTTTCGCGCCCGTCCGCGGCGATGATCGAAACGACCGATTCCACGAGATGGCCGGCGGCTCGCATGGCATCATCGATGACAGCGCGCTGCTGATGCTCCGGCATGTACCGGTAGGCGCATTCCCAATCGCGCAGGCGATCAATGAGGAACGCCGTGACGTCCCCGGTCAGCGTATCGGCGGCAAGTTCCAGGGTTTCCTGGCTTACTTTGGTCTCAGAAACGTCTTTCAAGATACCTCTCCTAGCCTACGGTTGAACTTCAACAACAACATTTCGTGGCATACCCAACTCTTTGTGTTTTTTCGGAAATTCGACACAATTTCGAAAACTGACAAAAAAAAGAGGCCGCCCGGGGGCTTGAGGGGGAACGGACGGCCTCTAGGCTGAGGGAGGAAACGTCACGAAGAATGGATCCGGCTGGAGACCGCCGGCGCCTGGACGTCACCGTGACGGCCGAACTCTGATAGGGGAATGCGATTCGGTCGCTTGTGCTCCAAACCCAACTCTGACCGCATGCAATGCCCTTTCGAGTAACAACATATCCTTCTCAAACCGATCGCAACCTCAAGTGATAGTGCGAAATAATTTCCCCTTGAACTTGAGTTGGTCTTTATTCCTCAATGTCGTCATGGCAATTTGGAAGTCCATTCTCGTTTTTCGATATCCTCCTGTCGGGCTCGGCCATTCAAAGCAAGCCGGTCCCGGGCGGGCGAGCCACTTCCGGACTCAAGGAAGTGCATTGAACAACGAGGACACCTCCGTCTTCGATCCGGATAAGGTGGCAGCGGCCTTCGGAAAACGCTTCGAGGGAGCCGTTCATTGTTCAGCCTCAAAGACTTGGTCGAGTTGCTGGGGCTGGCGTCTCGAACGAAGGGGCATGAGTACACGCCCGCAACAGAACTTCGGCTGTGATCGGAATCCCGCGGCGAACCCCGGCATCAATCAGGCGCGGCCAGTAGTCGGTTGGAATACTGTTCCGGCGTCTCCAAGCGCGCGGCGTTACATCCGGAATGCGCAGAATACGGCTGACCTCGGCGGCAGAGCCGAAGGCATCGATAATGTCCGATATGGTTTCCATGGCGAGCACGATACGCGGCACAACAATACAAATCAATACAAAATGTATCGTGTCTGAATTGGCAAATCGCTCCACAATTTCCGCAAATTCGCTGAATCACGATTTATCGGAGTAACTTTTTGGAAACGCTCCTGAAGAGGGCCAGGGAAAAAGCCGGATATGCGAGTGCTGCTGAGTTTGCACGCACTCATGGGATCCCAGAGGTAACTTATCGTAGCCATGAAAATGGAACACGGGCCTTGCGGCCCGATACGGCGCGACGCTATACGGAGCTACTAGCGATACAGGGTTTTACGTGGACGGAGCTGCTCCAGGACAATCAAGCCGCGCTTGACCTCGCGGAGCCCCCCGAACTTCATCAGCCCTCTTTTCAAAACGCTATCCCCGAAATCGACATCCGCGCCGGCATGGGTGGCGGCGGGGAGCAAGTGGTCCACTATGTTCCCGACGGAAACGGCGGAATGTCCGCAGCGGACGACATTCGGGCGGAGTGGAATCTTCCGGAAGATTACATCCGATCGGAGCTGAGAGTTTCACCCGCGACGGCCAGAATAATTGAGGTTCAGGGCGATTCGATGGAGCCGACGCTCCGGAGCGGCGAGCGCGTCATGGTGAACATGGCCGACGCTCGGCCAAGCCCGCCCGGGATTTTCGCCCTTTGGGACGGTTACGGTATCGTCGTCAAGCGCATCGAGCACATACCGAATAGTGATCCGCCGATGCTGCGGATTTCTTCCGACAACAGCTACCACCGAGAGTACGAGCGTACGGCCGATGAGGTGAAGATCATCGGGCGCGTGGTGTGGGCGGCCCGGAGGTTGTGAAGATCCGACCGGTACGGCTGTTCACCGGCTGTTGACCTCTTCGACGCGCCTCATGCGTTCGGTTTCCCATTCATCCGGCGGATCGCCCTCCGACCACGCCTGATACTGCGTCCATTCAAGCCGTGAAGAACGCTTTACGCTCTTGCGCGTCAGCAGTCCCCTTATTTTCTTATGCCGTCCCTATCGCATGTTCCAAAACGGGACAATGCTTTCTTCCTTCTTCGTCGCCGAACCCTTTGCATCCAACGCCGCTCTATAGGCTGCCCGATCTTTCACGAGGTCTAGTTCCGTGAGCATTTGGTCGAACATGGCGGGATTTTTGGGAGCGCCGCAGTAGCTTACGCGAACCTTGGTGTCATGCGCTTCACTGGGCCAGCCAACAGCCGGGCCATTAAGACGATAGACCGCATCCGCAATGATGCAGGGCTTCCCCTTATAGAGAGTTTCCCCCCTCACTCCGATTTTTTCATTCTTCCTGGAAATGACAGCGAGGCCGGTTGGCTTTGCGTATTCGGCGTCGACGGCCACCTCGGAGAACTTGTCGGCCTCTTTTGCTTTGTCTCCGCTATTGAACCGATAGCCACCAGAGATAGTTTGCACGTTTATACGCCCGACGCCGTCGCTGCCGCGTAGGTAAAACTTTGTGTGCGTGATTATGTTGTCACGCGTCCACGTTTCGACTTTTTCGACAAAAGAAGGCTCGAAAAACAGGGGGATGTTAATCGCCGCATCCCCGGGTGCGATCGTCCAATGTGTGGAGACATCAGCAAGTTTCCCTGACGCGTCCCGTGGTCCGTCTGTTTGACAACCGGAAATGCCTACCGCTACGAGAGCGCAAATCGTTCCAACCCAATATCGCAAAGTCACCCCCCTCGCCCAATTCCTCTACAGGTTGCAGATAAATCCTACCGCACGACAATTTTGATGACGCGATACTTTTCGCATCGTTTTGTATTGACATGTATCGATACATTGCGTATCGTTTCCCTGCACCCACCAAGCGGGCCGGCGCTTCCGGCATCAGCAGGGGCGGCGACGGGAGCAATTCCCCCGCTCGCGTCGCCGACGAGGGAGAGTGGACTTGCCTGGGAAAAGTGGAGAGCGTGCATGGTAACTTTGCACGAAGGACATTCAGATGACGGTTTCCGGGATGAGAAAATTCACCGATGATTTCAAGCGGGAGGCGGTTCGGCTGGTCCAAACCAGCGGACGGACGATCGAGCAGGTGGCCGGCGATCTTGGGATCGGCCGATCGACTTTGGGCAAGTGGCTGACCCAGCATCGTGAGGCGGCCCTGTTTTCCGGTCCGCACGATGACCCGGCCAAGGAACTGGCCCGGCTTCGCAAGGAGAACGAGATCCTGCGCGCTGAGCGTGACTTGCTAAAAAAAGCTGCGGCCTTCTTCGCCAAGGAGACAAGTCGATGATCTTCCGACACATCGACACTGCGGAGAAGGCGATGGCGGTCCGTCGGAAGTGTGCCGTGTTCGGCGTCAGCGCCAGCGGTTACTACGCCTGGAGAGAGCGCAAGCCCAGCCGCCGTCAATTGGACGACATGGTGCTGCTGGCCCATATCCGCAGCCAGTTCAGCCTGTCGCACGAAACGTACGGCAGTCCGCGCATGGTGGTGGAATTGCAGGAAGAAGGCATCCGCGTCGGCCGGCATCGCGTCGCCCGGCTGATGCGGGATAACGGCTTGAAAGCGTTGCAAAGGCGCCGTTTCAAGAAAACCACCGACAGCGCCCATGGGGGTCCCGTCGCGCCCAACATTCTGGATCAAGATTTCGCCGCCGACGGTCCCGACCGGAAATGGGGTGCCGATATCAGCTATGTCTGGACGGCCGAGGGCTGGCTGTATCTGGCGATCGTTCTCGATCTCTTCTCGCGCCGCATCGTCGGCTGGGCGACCAGCGACCGCATGAAGAAGGATTTGGCGCTGGCGGCCTTGAAACGTGCCCTATCCGTACGGCAACCCGCAGCGGGGCTGATCCACCACTCCGATCGCGGCAGCCAATATTGCGCCGGGGATTATCAAAAGCTCCTCAAGAGCCACGGGATCATCCCGTCCATGAGCGGAAAAGGGAATTGTTTTGATAACGCGATGGTCGAAACCGTGTTCAAGACCATCAAATCCGAGCTGATCTGGCGGACCATTTGGCAATCACGCCGACAGGCCGATATCTCCATTGGCCGCTATATCGACGGCTTCTATAATCCCATCAGGCGACATTCCGCCCTGGGATACAGAAGCCCATGCCGCTTCGAGACCGAGGCC
Source organism: Rhodospirillales bacterium (assembly GCA_963675465.2). GTDB lineage: Bacteria > Pseudomonadota > Alphaproteobacteria > Rhodospirillales > Shumkoniaceae > JAHDSF01. The sequence goes on along the minus strand of CAXXVY010000011.1, from coordinate 6,287 downwards.
GCATAAACTGAAAAACGCTCTCCACTTTTCCCAGGCAAGTCCACGCTATCGAAGTGAGGGCCGCAGCATGAACGACAATCACGCGCGGAGTATCGCCATGCGGGCGGAATTCGAAGGCACGGAAGGGCCGGTTGTCGCCGACATCGAACCTTCGGGCCAGAACATCAAGACCATTCACGGCTTCACGCTGTTGTCGTGGGAGGAATGGGATCACGTCGCGGCCGAGGTTGCCGCCTATCGGCGCGCGATCGAAGCGGCCGGTGACGCCAGGGCGTTTCCGAAGCTGGCTTCCCGTCCTGTCACCCTTCACCAGGAGATCGGACGATGAACGTCGCGGCGTTCGCAAAGCGCCATAGGCTTGCGGGCGATCGAGGCCCGATCGATGTGGAAGTGTCGCTCGACGGGATCGCGATCTACGCCGCGACGCCCGATGGCCGGATGTCGTTCTCGGATTTCGGCAAGGTCGCCGAGGTTGCCGCACGGTTTCAATCCGATATCGCCCACTACGCATCGGCGATGCAGCCGGAGGAGAAGCGATGAACGGGCACACGCCGGGACCATGGCACGCCGGCAGGGTTTACCCGGACCGCCCGAACTCTCCCGGTTGCGATATCGGAGCTAATGATGGCTCGAACATCGCAATCGTGATCCACGACAAACTGGATCGTGATGTCAACGAGACAACCGCCAACGCCCGCCTGATCGCCTCCGCGCCGGACCTTCTGGACGTACTGGAAGCTGTCGAACTCGCATGGGTGAACCTCGACGGACTTCCGTTCGAAGACGGCGAAATCGGGGCCGATACCTGAGGGAGAACATCGCGCGCGCAACGCCGCATCGCTTGCGACAATTCCGGTATGTCTACTTCATCAAGAAGCGGTTCCGGGAGCGCCTGCGTCTCCGCCCCAGGCCCTATCCGAAACCAGAAAATAACGAGAATTTGAAGGTCGTTTAATCCGGCTGGCAATGCGCTTTAGGGTTTTCGGATAATTCAAAACCCAATGTCGTCTGATCCAAAACCAAATGGCGCGCTACACCAGTAGATCCGTCGGCACCTTCGCCCGGAACCAGTACATCCGTCCGCGTCGCGTCAGTCGGGTATGTTTGCACACGTCTTCCATGCCCCCGGTGTAACACCTCGGTGTAACAGTTGGGAAGCTGAAAGCCTTGGATTTCCAGGAAGTTAAGCCATCTCAAGGGCTTGAGAGGCAACTGGCGGAGAGGGGGGGATTCGAACCCCCGGTACCCCTTTCGGAGTACGACGGTTTAGCAAACCGCTGGTTTAAGCCACTCACCCACCTCTCCGCGGGCGCGCACTCGGCTTGGCGCAGGGCAAATACATAACGGGCGCGGGGTTGCGAATCAAGACGATATCGGCGCGCTCGTCATCAAACCGGGGCGTTCACGCCTCCAACCCCACCCGGTCCGAGACCACGCCGCCGGTCATCCGGGCCAGATCGTCGAGCGTGGTCGGGAAAACGCAGTGGGTATGCCCCGCCGCCGCGTAGACTGTCTCGAAGCGGCCGAGCCCCGAATCGATGGCCACCGGCAGCGGTTTCGCCCCGCCCACCGGCGCGACGCCGCCAATGGAAAAGCCGGTTTCATCGCGCACCCGGTCGGCGTCGGGACGGCTCACCTTGCCGTCCAGCCCCAGCACCCCCGGCAACGTCTTGGCGTCGCATTTGCGGTCGCCGGAAACCAGGGCCAGCACCGCGCGGTCGCCGACCAGGAACACCAGCGTCTTGACGATGGCGCCGACCTCGGTGCCGATGGCGTCCGCCGCCTCCTGGGCGCTGCGGGCGGTTTCGGACAATTCGACGACCGCGTCGCGGACCCCGGCGGCAACCAGGGCCTCGCGCACGCGGCGAACGGTCTGACGTTCCAGCAGGCTCATCGCGCGTCGGGCACGTTCATGCCCTTTTCCACCGCCGGGCGGGCGCCGAGGGTATCGCGCCAGCGCTTGACGTTGGGGAAGTCGGCGAAATCGATGCCCTGCCATTCGTAGCGGCTGGTCCAGGGATAGGTCGCGATGTCGGCAATGGTATAGGTGTCGCCGGCCAGGTATTCGGTCACCGCGAGACGGCGGTCGATGACCCCGTACAGGCGCTGCGCCTCGTCCGAATAGCGCTTGACGGCGTACTCGATCGGTTCCGGCGCGAACCGGCGGAAGTGATGGGCCTGGCCCAGCATCGGGCCGAAGCCGCCCATCTGGAACATCAGCCACTCCAGTGCCGAAACCCGGCCGCGCGGATCCTTGGGCAACAGGCCGCTGCCGGTCTTCTCCGCCAAATAGATCAGGATCGCTCCCGATTCGAAAACGGAGATCGGCTTACCGTCGGGTCCGTCGGAATCAACGATCGCCGGGATCTTGTTGTTGGGGCTGATGGCCAGGAATTCGGGCTTGAACTGCTCGTTGGCGCGGATGTCGACTGTATGGACGGCATAGGGCAGGGCCACTTCTTCCAGCATGATGGAAACCTTGCGGCCGTTCGGCGTGCCCCAGGTGTACAGGTCGATCATGGTTTTCTCTCTCCGGTCATTCGGTTGCGCGATCCTCGTTCCCGCAACATAGGCGGTGGCGCCCCCGGGACAAGCCCTTCGTGCATTCAGGCCTCCGCCCGGTCGGCCAGGACATCGCGGATCGTCGCCGCCAGCAACAGGTAGTCCGGGGTCCGCGCCGCGCCCTTGCGCCAGCAAAGCGCCACCTCACGCGCGATTCGCCGTTCGGCAAGCGGCCGCACCACCAGCCCCGGCACACGGTCGGTTTCGTAGGCCACCGCCATCTCGGGAATCAGCGTGATTCCCAATCCGCCGGCGACCATCTGCATCAGGGTGCCGACACTCGTCGCCTGCAGGTTCTCGTCGCGATTCGGCGTTTGCAGGCGGCACGCCGCCAGGGCATGGTCGCGCAGGCAGTGGCCGTCTTCCAGCATCAACAGGGTTTCGCCCAAAAGCTGGGCCTCGCCCACCTTGCCCCCGGCGGCCAGCGGATGATCGGCCGGACAGGCAACGCATACCGTTTCCTCGCACAGGTTGGCGGTTTCCAGCCCCTCCGTGTCATAGGGCAGGGCAACGATCGCCGCGTCCAGGGTTCCGCCGCGAAGCTGGTTTAGCAACCGCGCGGTCTGGTCTTCCCGCAGATAGAGTTTGAGCTCCGGGAATGCTTCGCGCAGTTCGGTCAGGACACCCGGCAGCAGGTAAGGCCCGATGGTCGGGATCGCGCCCAAGCGCAGAAGCCCGGTCAGCGGCCGCCCGGAAGCCGCCGCGGCCTCGACCAGATCCTCGGCTTCGGCCAGGATGCGCCGGGCTCGGGCCAGAATGTCCTCGCCCACCGGGGTCAACGAAACCCCGCGCCGGTCACGCTCCACGAGCGTCACGCCCAGCAGCGTCTCCAGTTCGCGCAATCCCGCGCTCAACGTCGACTGGGTCGCCAGGCACGCCTCCGCCGCGCGCCCGAAATGCCGATGTTCGGACAACGCGCGGAGATAGGTGAGCTGTCGAAAGGTGGGAAGCGGTTTCATCGATTCGATCGATCAATCCAGGGAAAAGACAAGATCAAATGGATCATAGAAGGCTTCCGCATTCCAAATCCACCGCCAATCGTCCGCGACGGCGACCTATCTTTCCGAACGACGACTACACTCCGATCGAAAGCTCCGAAAGCCCCCCCCAGCCTCACTAAAAGACCGCCCCATACCTTCAAAATTGACTTGCAAACGACGTTTTTTCCTTCGATGATCGCGTATCGATTGTCTTTGGTACTACCCGAATACCGTCCCTGAGCGGTTCCGGTTTCCAAGGAACAATTTGATGTGTCGCGCTCGTTCGCGTGGGGCAACGCCAGGAACGGAGGGATTCTATGCCAACTGGCACCGTCAAATGGTTCAACCCGACCAAGGGTTATGGGTTCATTCAGCAGGAAGGCGGCCAGCCGGACGTCTTCGTTCATATCAGCGCCGTCGAACGTGCCGGCCTTTCGACCCTGCACGAAGGCCAAAACGTTGCGTTCGAGCTCGAAAAGGGCCGCAACGGCAAGACCGCTGCCGTGGATCTCAAGGTCGTCTGAGTCCACCCGGTTTACGAATCGGCGCGAAAATCGCCGCCGCACCCCGATTTTCGCAGGGGAGACGGTGGTTTTCGCGCCTTTTCCTTAGGTGGCTTCCCGCCTGCCCGTTTTCCCTTTCTTCGCGATCCGTCACCGAACCGTGAGCGGACTTGATTTCCGGCCGCCGCCGGCCCGTCCCACATGGATTGCAGACCACTACCGGATGCCTTGAAAGGGAACATGATGCGCTTTCTCACCGCCGCGCTTTTCCTGCTGAGCTCCTGGACCGCGACCCTCGCGGCGGCCCAGGAAAAGACGAACACCGCCGAGGCGATCTTCGCAGGCGGTTGCTTCTGGTGCATGGAGACACCGTTCGACAAACTGGAGGGCGTGGTTTCGACCACCTCCGGCTATACCGGGGGCACCGTCGACCATCCGACCTACAAGCAGGTTTCCGAGGGCGGAACCGGCCATCTCGAGGTCGTCAAGGTCGTCTTCGATCCGACGAAGGTCAGCTACACCGACCTGTTGGCCATTTATTGGCGCAACGTCGATCCGCTGGACGGCGGCGGACAGTTCTGCGATCGCGGCGAACAATACCAGTCGGCGATCTTCGCCGGCGACGAGGATCAGCGCCGTCAGGCCGAGCGGACCAAGAGGATCGTCACCGAAGTCCTTGGAAAGCCCGTCGAAACCACCATCCGGACGGCGACTCCGTTCTGGCCGGCGGAAGACTATCACCAGGATTACGCGAAGAAGAATCCGTTCCAGTATTGGTTCTATCGGACGTCGTGTGGTCGCGACAACCGGCTGGAACAGGTCTGGAAGAACGTCGAAACGCTCCCGTTCGCCATGAATTGACGGCGGCGGACGATCCCAGAGGCGGCCCGTGCCCCGCGGTCCGATGATGACCGCGGGGCTTCCTGCCGATGGGGGATCGGGGGATGGGGGATGGGAAAAGTCGAGGGTATCTTCAGGCCGTGCGGATGACGACGAAGCTCTGGCCCGGCGCACGGCCCGTCAAGCCGGCGACGTAGTCGGGAAACTGGCTGTGGGGACCATGGAAATAACTGACCATGCCGGACTCCATGAAGACGATGAAATCCGAATAGCGGTCGTCGTTGTCCTCTGGCTTCGAGAAACGCGGCGAGATGGCATTCACGGCACGACTCCTGCTTTTTGATCACAACAGAAGCAAGCGCCATGCCGTTTCGGCAAAATCCCTTGAATCAAGGCGTTAAAGAATTCCCCCCAATTGAATACCCCTGTATGTTTATAGAATTCGCATATTAGGAAATTGTTTTGTGTCGCAAAATTGCAACAAATCCCATTTTGAAAACGGAACGCGGCCGCACCGCGGATCACCGCGCCGCCGCCGCGCTCCGCCAGATCAACCCGCGCTCCGGCGGCCTAACCGCAGCGCAGACGGATTGATCCGCTCAAATACGGTAAAGCATCCCGACCTCGACCAGGCATATCGGCCGGATCGCGGATCGGCCTAAAGCTCCGGCGCTTCCTTGGGAACGGCGCAGATGAACAGAAACGGTTCGTCGCCCGCGTTGCGAAGCTGATGGATCTCGCCGCCCGGAATGAACACCGCGTCGCCGGGCTTGAGATCCGCCCACTCGCCGTCGCGCAGGACCTGACCGCGCCCGGCGTGCACGAAGATCTCGTGCTCGTAAGGATGGTCGTGGTGCATGGTCGTCCCGCCCTCGGCCAGTTCGAAGATTCGCATGGCGAAATTGGACGCACCGTCGTTCCGCCCGATCAGGAGGCGTCCCTTGGCGTTGTGGGCGGTGGTGTTTTCATAGGGCTTGGTTTCGACGTCGGAATAGTGAACGACCTTCATGGCGATTTCCTCCTCTAAACGTCAGATGTTGACCGCGTCCGCCTCTCGCAAGTCGGCGATCCCGCGCCGGGCCAGCGCGTCGGCCCGTTCATTCTCGGGGTGACCGGCGTGCCCCTTGACCCAGAACCACGCTACGGTGTGGCAGGCCAGGGCGGTATCGAGCCGCCGCCACAGATCCTCGTTCTTCACCGGATTTTTCGCCGCCGTGCGCCAGCCGTTGCGTTTCCAGCCGTGAATCCATTTCGTGATGCCGTCGCGCACGTAGGTGGAATCCGTATGCAGGTTCACCGTGACCGGCCTCTTCTGGGCTTCCAGCGCCATGATCGCCGCGGTCAGTTCCATGCGGTTGTTGGTGGTGTCGGCTTCGCCGCCGTACAGTTCCTTTTCGCGCCC
>CAXXVY010000010.1:0-14443 GCA_963675465.2 Rhodospirillales bacterium | reverse complement strand
ATTGCTGCAAGGCATCCTGCAGGGCCACCGCGAGGCCGCCGGCGCGGGCCTTCTTGTCGGTCGCCACGGTAACACGATTGGACACAACGACTAGGCGGGTCACAACGCTCCTCCATTCCCTTCGGTTTCGATTTCGCGGTCGTTCCCGTCGTCGCCTTAGGACGAACGAATCCTTGGCGACATTGTAGCACGAGTGAAGCCGCCGGAAATCATCCGGGGCCACCGCGAACGAGCCCTTCCCTCACGATATGGAGTGTTTTTGGTTGTTTTCAATGCATTGGCGGGCCCCACCCCGCCGCCGAACCGGAAAATCAGACCGGATCGTGGGGGTAAAGCTGTGACAAACAGCACTGACCGCGTGTAAAATATTGCGTACGCACGGATTTCGGAGAATGCTCGTAAATCAAACGACCCTAAAGACGCTGGAGACCAGTGAATGGCCAAATTCGAAGTCGCGATCCATAACGCAGACGTACGGAACTGCGTAAAGGCAGGACGGAAGCATTACGCACTCTCATCGGATTGGGCCGACACGCACTACATCGAAATCGACGCCCGCAACGACCAGGAAGCCCGCTCGAAGATCAGCCGCCGCTATCCGTCCTCCCAGGGCTACGTCATCGAGGACGTGATCTCCTCGAAATTCGACGACTAACCACCCGGCCGCAAATCCCGCCACGCCTGCAATTGCATCCGCCGACGTTCCCGGAAGCTGGCCCGTTGGTCCGCGTCGCGCCGAGTCGAGGCGGACAGGGTGTCGCCATGCAGTCGGTCGCGCCGATCGGCCGCCGCCGCAGCCCGGCGGGCGACGGCGACGTCGTCGCGCGGCGCGGTTCCAGACGCCACCGCCTGGCGCCACGCGGCCAATTGGCGGCTGTGCGGCGAATCCCCGGTGGCGGTCCGCCGGGCGGCCCGGGCCTCGCGCAGACGCAGGTTCAGCATCGCCGTGCGCTCATGGTCGATGAGGGCCGGTTTGTATTGGCTCAACGGCTCGGCGTCATCGGCTTCGGCGTCGTCCGCCACCACCGAGGCGACCTCGGTCGAACCGTCGGCGGAGGGCAAATCGCGGACCGACGCCCACAGGCGGGAGACCTTGGCCCGATAGCGGTCGCGATATTCCGGCGTGCTGGAATGGTAGCGCGCGGCGGCCTCGGTCCAGTCGCCGGTCTGACCGTGCAGATCGATCAGGAACCCGGCCGCGTAATCGACGTTCGCCGCCGGGTCCAAGGCGTCGTCCAGGCTGGCGAAGGCGTCGCCGTGATACAGCAGATTGATCTGCATGCAGCCGACGTCGATGTTGCGCACGCCCTTGTCCTGCAAGCGCCGGACTTCGGCCAGGGCGGCGGCCTTGGTCGGAAAATACCGCCCCTCTCCGCCCGACGTGATGGTCCATGGCCAGGCAAAACTTGCCCCCCGCTCTTCGTCCCACCGCCCGGTCTCGGCCAGGGCGATGGCGTGCAGCAGATGGTCGGGAATGGCCGATTTGCGTTCGGCGCGGGCCGCCTGGACGGCGCAAAGATCGCCGCCCGCCGCCGTCCGCGCCCCGGACGCCGCCGTGGCTGCCGCCGTGGCTGCCGCCGTGCCCGGCAGCGCCAGCAGAATGACCATGATCGGCAAGATCCAGTAACGTCGCACGCCCAATGCTCCTTGTGTCCCAGCGGGACAAAGCAATCCGCGTGCCAGGACAGACTCGCGAACGACGGGAAAAAACGAATCGCGACTTAACTTTTTTGATTTTCGATATTGAAAGGCATTCGCGGCCGCCCCACATCCACTGAACAGCTTTTGGGAACCCCGAGTTCTCATCGGCTGTCTTTCTTGGACGTTTCCTCCCAAAACTCTGGGCCGCGCAACCGCGCGGCCCACTTTCCTTTTCGGCCGTTTCGACGCGGTCAGTCGGCGGGCGGCAGGCTTTCCGCCCCCTCGCCGAGCGCGCGCTGCATGAACACAGTATCGAGCCAACGGCCGAACTTGAACCCGACATCGGCGAACGCCCCGACATGGCGGAATCCGGCCGCTGCGTGCAACGCGATGGACCCGGCATTGGCCGAATCGCCGATCACCGCGACCATCTGGCGGCAACCGCGCGCCGTGCAGCGTTCGATCAGCGCCGCCATCAGCACTCGGCCGATTCCCTGCCGCTGGGCATCGGGCGCGATATAGATCGAATCCTCGACCGCGAACCGGTAGGCCGAACGCTCCCGGTAAAGCTGGGCATAGGCATAGCCGACCGCGACCCCGTCGCGTTCGACCACCAGATAGGGCAGGCCGCGCGCGACCACCGCCTGCCATCGGCGTTTGATTTCCGCCAGGTCGGGGGGGGTCTCCTCGAAGCTGGCGGTTCCGGTCCGCACGTGGTGGGCGTAGATCGCCTGGACGGCGAGCAGGTCGGCGGGAACGGCGTCGCGTGGGATGGGGGTTGTGGCGGTCATCGTTTCACCAATGATCATCGTGTCACCAAGAATTCGGGGGAAAGCGTGGTCAGGCGTGCCACCACGCTTTCCATGCGGCGGGTCAGGGATCGCATTCCGAGGCTCGGCAGGTGCCGTTCCTCGTCCAGGTAGAGGCTCCGGTTGATCTCGATCTGGACGGCGTGGACCCCGTCCTCCGGGCGGCCGTAATGGCGGGTCGTATAGGCTCCGGCAAAGGGGATGTTGCGGCGCACCGAAAGCCCTTCGGCGCGCAACAGGCGCTCCAGCTCGGCGGTCAGGCCCGGCGCGCAGGATTCGCCGAACCGGTCGCCGAGCACGATGTCGGGCAACGGCGCCTCGGCATCGGCGATCACGGACGGCATCGAATGGCAGTCGACCAGGAAGCACAGGCCGAACGTCGAACACACCGATTCGACCGCGTCGCGCAGCGCCGCGTGGTAGGGCGTATGATGGCGGGCGATCCGATCCCGCGCCTCGGCCGACGAAATCGGCCCCTCATACACCGCCACCCCCGGCGCGACGACGCGCGGCACCACCCCGAGTCCGGCGCGCACACTCGGCGTATCGTCGACCGCTTCGGGATCGAGGGGTTCGTCGAACAGCAGCGGGTCCAGTTCACGCGGGCCGCGGTTGGCGTCGACGAAAACGCGCGGGAAGCGCGCGTGGACCAGCGGCGCGCCGCAGGCGGGCGCCGAGCGGAACAGCCAATCGACATAGGAATCCTCGGATCGCCGCAGGACCGCCCCGGCCAACCGGGCGCGGGCCAGGAAGGCGGCCGGATAGATGCGGCCGCTATGCGGCGAGGCGAAGACGAACGGCACCGGCGGCGCGCTCGGCGCGACCACCTCGACCGGCGGCACGACGCCGTCGCGCGCCGCGCCGTCGGCGGGCGGAAGCGGATTCGAAGCGGGGGCGGAGTACGATGCCATGACCCTCTTCTTTAGGCATCTCGCATCCTTTCGGCAAGCGAGGCTTGCCAAACGCGAAATTCGGCGATAAAACCCGTTCCCGTCGCCGACACTGTCGGCCTATCGGGCGCATAGCTCAGCGGGAGAGCACTACGTTGACATCGTAGGGGTCGCTGGTTCAATCCCAGCTGCGCCCACCATCGAAACCCCTCGGGAAACCGGGGGTTTTCGCTTATTTGGACACAGCCTCCTGCGAAGGGGGTTTACGTCCCTGGGGACGTAAACTCGCGATTTTTGACAGACGTTCCGCGCTTGTTCGTAGGCGATCCGGCGAGAATTTCCGATAGACTCGGCGCACCGTATTTGGGTGAGTCGCCGTCAAGTCAGAAATTGTCTCCACATCGTCCCCATCCTCGGCCATCCACGAAATCACGGAATGCTTCAAGATGTGCGGTGTGGCCCACGGGACGCCCGCCGCCTCGGCGGCATCCTTGAAGGCGTGCTTGATGTCGGCGACCGGCTTACCGTGATACTGGATCACGTTCGGGCAATTGTCGTGCTTCCACGGCAGCGCATCCCGCAGCGCCGCGACGATCTCCGGGCCGACCGGAGCCACGGTGCGCCGCTTCCTCGTTTCGTACCGTTCCGGGTCGGTGAAATCGATCAGGCTCCGGTCCAGGTCTACGCGGTCCCATGTCAGGCCAAGGATCGCGCCCTTGCGATGCCCTGTCGTCATCGCCAGCAACAGCCACAGCCGGAAATGCAGTGTCTTCGCGGCGTCGATTAGTTTGGCCGCTTCCTCACGCGTCAAGAACCGTTCACGTGGCGGGCGCTTGTTCGGCACGTCGATATATGGCGGCATCGGTATCCAGCCCTGCCGATGCGCCCAGGTAAGCGCGACACGGAGTTCCAACAATTCCTCGCGTAAGCTGGTCGGTGTGTTCTTCCGCTTCGCCCAATACTGTTTGACGAACGGCGTGGTGATCTCGGCTGGCTGCAACGGCCCGAAGTGCGATTTCAGCGCGTCGTGGTAATAGCCCGTGTTCGAGGCCCGCGCCTTGCCCGCATCCTGCAAATCCGTCAACCGCTTATCGAGGATGTCGGCTACGCGTGGCGATTCCCCAACCGAATCACGTTGGACGAGGTATTGGGCGAGGAATCTTTCAGCTTCTTGGAAATCTTCCGTTTCCGCCGCAATGCGTACTTTGCCGTCGAAGAGCCACCATCCTTCGCGGTCTGGTCGGCGTCCGATTCTGGCTGGCTTGCGGGGACGCGCCATCGATTCACGTACTCCGTGAGGTCACTTTCCAGGATACGGATAGCACAGCCGGGGCGTTGAAGGTAAGCGATGACCCCCCGCTTGCACATCAGGCGCACCGTTTCGGGGCAGTGCCCGAGCCGTTCGGCGGCTTCGGCAAGGGTCAGCAGCGCGTCCATGATCTACCTATCGAAGGAGAGGCATTGCGGCCGGTTGACCACCCGCCCCGTCGCCGGAATCGTCCGTGGTGAAACCGATCGCGGTGTAGTTCACGCCATCGACGCCGTTGTCGTGATGGTCCGGATTGAAGCGGTGTCGGACATACTTGATATCGGCCAGACAGAACGCGACGTCGGACGGCCGCACCGAAACGCCGAGCCGCGCCGACCACAGCGCGGCGACGTGCCGGTAACTCAATCCGAGGTCGCCATGGGTTTCCGCGCGGTCGACCAGGACCGCCTTGCATTCATCGAAAAGGGGGCCGATCGCGTCAACGGGCGGTTTCGCGTTCGCCGTCATGCCGCTCCCCTTTTGTCGAAGACCCAACACATCACGGTGCGCGATTCGTAGTTCCGCATTTCGATGGCGCTGTTGACCGCCTTGATTTCGATGAAGCGATGCGACCGGCAGGATTTCAGGTGTTTCTTAAGGTCGGTCAGGGTCGGCGGGCTTTGGTTGTTGGCGATGGCAACCTTGTTGAAGTGGTTCAAGTTGATCGCGATGAGGTCGCCATTCTTCGAGTGATTGAGGGTATCCGAACCCAGGTAGTCGTACATTTCCCAAAATTCCTCGACGATTTGATGATCGGCGCCGATGGCGTGCTGTCGTTCGATCGCGGCGTCACGAAGGGCAAGCATCGCTTCCTTGCGCCACGCGGACGGCATGGAAACGATATCGGCCAAGGCATCCACCAGGGCCATGAGCTGGCCGTGGTTCTTGGCGATGCGGATGGTCTTGATCTCGGGAAGGTCGATCAGCGCCTTTTCGTACTTCGCGGCCTTGCCTCGGTAGGTTTCCAGAGCCGCTTTTTCGGCCGTGGTCGCCTTGATGAGAAAATGACTGACCGTCTCGACCGGCATCGCGGCCAAGCGGTCGGCGGCGATCTTGGATTGCGGCGTGTGGCCGGACGTGTCGAAATTCAGATGGATCAGCCGTTGCATGATCGCTTCCGAGGCGTTCACGGCGGCATTCTGGGAAATCAGGACCGAGCCGCGAAACGGCGGTTCGTTGGTTTCGTTGCCGCCGTTCTTGACCCCGCGCGCCCGGCTGGCGCGGCCGTTATAGGCGGTCTTCAGTTCGTCCCAATCGAACTGCCGGGCCTTGGCCGTGTCCTCGCGGTCGCTTTCGATCATGCAAATCGGCAGGTTGGCCACCTGCGAGAAAATGCGCGCCCGCGCCGCCAGGGTCGACTTGTTGGGGTCGAAGCCTTCGTAATCGGCGCGCCCGACCAGCTTCCAAAGAAACTCGATCAGGGTCGATTTGCCGGAGCCGGCTTCGCCGACGATCTCGAGGAAAGGAAAGGACTTGTCCAGGCCCCGTATCTGTTCGGCGAACAGCGAGCCGAAAAAGAACGCGACCGCGATCAAGCCCTTTGCGCCGAATGCGGCGTGAACGTCGTTGATCCACTCGGCTTGGTATCGGCTGCGATCCCCGATGGTCAGGGACAGCGACGAATTCAGGCTTTTGACGGAGGTCTTGCCGATCTCGAAAAAGTCTTCATCGTTGATCGGGTAGACCTTGCAGCCCGCCACGGCCACGATGTTGAACACATAGGCCTTATGGTCCTTCGAATAGCCGATAAAATCCACGGTATCGACGGTCTTGATATCGTCCAAATGATGGCCGACCAACCAGTTCAACTGCCCCGAGTTGCCCGAATAAAGCGCCCCCGGCGCGATGGACAGCAGACGCTTCTTGAATTCCGAGGCGCACGCCACTTGCGCCCCGGTGAAGGTACCCTTTTCGGTCTTGCCGCCGTTGGCGTAGTCGACGCGGGTGTAATACCAGCTTTCGTCGGTCTGCTTGTTCTTCTGGAAATAGAGGAACTTGACCACGCACGCGGCGATTTGGTGGACGTCGGCGACCTTGACGGCGGTCGCGTATTCCGGGCCGGTTTCGGGGTCGTAGTCGCCCGCTTCCTTCACCGCTTCGAGAATTTGAGAGAACGCGGCGGGCGGAATCGAAAACCAGTAGGTGCGCGACATGAACTCGACGGCGAAGGCGGTCGACTTGGTGTGTTGCCAAATGAGGATTCCCTTGGCCTTGGCGCTTTCGGCCAATAGAAGGTCGCCTTGATAACGGTATTCCTCGACGTCCGTTTCCTCGAGCCGCCCGGCAAGGTGCAGGTCGTTCCAATCCGTCTTGGCGCGCCCCTTCTGGGGAATGATCGCGGCCTTGCATTCGAACCCGGCGACGCGCGCCGTCTTGACATGCTTGCGCATCGAATGGAGGCCCGCCGGATCGGCATCCAGCGCCCAAACCAGCGTGATGTCCTTGCCCTTGTGCGCTTCCAGGGCCTTGTCCGGATAGTTGCCGCAAGAGAGCGTCGCGGCAGCCTTGATGCCGTGCAGGTGCAGGGCGATCGCATCCAGGCACCCCTCGACCAACCATATTTCGTCGCCGTCCTCGACGGTCATTCCGGGCGGTGCCCACCAAAGGCCCTTGTGCCGCCCTTCGAAATTGGCCTTGCGTTCCTCGGAATCGCCGTCGTCGTCCGTGACGCGCACGGTCTCGACGAAGCGTTCCATGAGGATTCCGGCCGCGCGGTCGATATCGAACACCACGGTCGCGGTCTGGCGATCGCCCCGAAAATGCTTGAAATGGCCCTGCCGATACCAGCCGCGAATTTTCGTGATGTCGAAGCCGCGCACGAACGATAGATAGGCGTCGGCGGTGGCGTTCGGGTCCTTGGTGGTCGCCGGATAGCGTTCGTTGAACTTCTCGAAGGCATCCGGGTACAGGTCCTTGACGTGCGCCGACCATCCGCAGTTGTTCGCCCGGCCGCACTGCACGACCCACGGCGCGTTGGCGTTGGCGTAGAGTTCCTTTTTTCCGCACTGGGGACAGGTGCCCTGGCGCAACCAATCGCCGACCTGTTTGAACCGATAGGCGCCATCGAGGCGGCGCAAGATGTCGTCGCGGATGTCGTCACGCATCGTCGGCATCCTTCGCGTTCGTCGCCGTCACGCGAAGCGGTTCGGACGTGATTGCCGCGATATCGGCGGCGGTGGCGTGCAGGGCCCCGGAAAGAACGGTCAGGTTGTCGCCGATTTCTCCCCGGTTCGTCTGGTCGGCGAAGCGGGCGATCCCTTCCAGGGCGTGCGCGATGCGTTCGGCGGTGTCGGCGGCGGATTCAAGGTCGCGTAGAGACTTCCTCGTCAGGCGGTAGCAGTGCATTTTTTTATGCCTCTGTATGCTTGGAAACAGGGGCGGGATTTTCAATGCTATCCTCGACGAACCAAAACCATCGGTAGGCGGTCGAGCGCAAGCGCCATGACTGGTTGGTAAGCTCCAAGGCGATATCGGGATGCCCGGCGGCGGCGGCGCGATCGGCCAGGGTCAACAGGCGGTCGGCATCGTCGGCAAGATCGCCGGTGGCCGTAAGCAAATTGTGCAGACGTGCCTTGGATACGAAAAGGGCGGTTTTCGGGTGTTGGAAATGTGCGGTCATGCCCGTGCTCCTACTGTCGCGATGACCGGAGCGGGCAACATTTCAAGGCCACCGAGGCTCCGGGGGTTGAAATCCCGCAGTAGGACGGGCCGACGTACCTTTAGGCTTTCACCTTGGACATACGCACGCCGCCCCCGGAACAGAATCGGCATAATAAAGGCCGCGAGACTGACGGGGCGGCTTCCGCCTACTGCATTGGAGATTTCAAGCTCCAATGTCAGGCTACGCCGCCCGATGGAATCTGGCAAGAGAAAACAAATCGTAACTACAAAAATGTTGACGCCAACGTAAATTGTAGTTACATTAAAACCATGCAATACGAATGGAACAGCGACAAGGCCACCGCGAACCATGCCAAGCACGGCGTCCGGTTCGAGGTCATCGAGGGCTTCGATTGGGAAACGGCCTTGATCGCTTCCGACACCCGCCGCGACTATGGCGAACCGCGTTTTCGGGCGTTGGGCTTGATCGCCGGTCGCCTTCATATGGCGGTTTACACCGTTCGCGGAACGGCCGTTCGGATGATTTCGTTGCGCAAGGCAAATGAACGTGAAACGAGGTTGTTCAATGAGCGATAGGAACCCCAGGAAGCGGCCTCGCGCGCCCGTGCCGTCGCCCGCCGAGGACAAGGCGATCACGGCCGCAGCCGCCACGGACCCCGACAACCCGCCGGTGACGGACGAAGAATTTTCGGCGTTCCGACCGGCGACGGAAGTTGCACCGGAACTTGTGGCCGAATACCGCCGGACACGTGGGCGGCAGAAGGCCCCGACCAAGCAGCAAGTGACATTGCGGCTCGATCCCGACGTGGTCGACCATTTCAAGGCGACGGGGCGCGGGTGGCAGACACGACTTAACGACACGTTGCGCCGGGCCGTGTTCGACCGCAAAGCAGGATAGCGCGCAGATTTCCCCATGGTGCCCCCCAGGCGTCGGTTATGCCGCAGCGGTCGCGTTGCGGAACGGAATGTGGATGGTCGGATTCGGCTTTTTGGACGGGTCCAGGGAACGGATGGGCTCGAGCGCGGCGACGAACACGTAGCCGCATTCGTCGTTCGTGCAGACATAGGTGATTTCCCGATAGACGGGGGTCACCTGTTCCGTCTTCGCCGTGTTGCACTTCGCCCCGCAGTGCGGGCAATGAGTCAGGTTCGACATGCGCGGCATGGCGTGTTCCCTTGGTGGTTCGTGGAAGGATCGGAGAGCCCCCCGGCCCGTCGATCGGCCTGGATTCCGTTCGCGTTGGATGTTTTGCGGGTTGACGTCATGGCCTCGAAAACGGTGCGAAATCGACTTTCTACCAAAAAGATAAATCCAAAAACGGTTTCACGACAAGCTTGTTTTTGGTTTTATCATTGATCCGCGCCTAGAACGTCCATAAGAAAACTATTGGTTTAATGGCAACCGGGGGGTCGGCAACGCCATGCAGCCCAAAATGAACATGGAAACGTTCCTCGCGGCCGTGGGGAACCGTCTTCGCGACGTGGAAGCCCATTTTAGGAATCGTTCGCTTGCCTGCGAATCCGCCGGAGTTTCGAAATCCACCTTTCAACGCTGGGTGAATGGCGAAAGCGATCCGTCCTTTTCAGGACTGGCGGCGATCGGGGCGGAAACGGGGATTTCCCTGGATTGGATCGCGACGGGCAAGGGCGACATGTACGGCCGTGCGGCCGTGCGGCCGAGCCCCGGCACGCGGGGAGCGGCCGACACGATCGATGAAGAGTTGTTGGGAAGTCTCGCGGGCGGCATCGCCGCCGTCCACGGGGAAGCCGCCGTGGAAATTTCGCCGACGCAATGCGGCCGCATGGCCGCGCGGCTTCTAAACCAGCTTATGGCAGCCTACGACGATCCGGCCGAACGGCGTATCGGGGTCAAGGTGCTGTTGCAACAACTTCGCGCCGACCTTTCGAAGCGCGGAGGGGTGGAGCGATGAACGCCGTAACCCGCGCCCTCTTCGGTTCTCGCTTCCATTTTGCCTCTACCGTCCGCAACGTGCCCGCGAACCAATCGCCGTCAATGGCGCTACCGCAGCCCCTCGTCGCTTGCCACCGATCACCTCCGGCGTGACGACGCGGAAGCTCGATCAGCCACCAACGGTACACGACCACTTGGTAGAGAGCCGGACCGGAGCGAAATCACCGAAGCAACATGCACAACGAAAAATGGCATAGGGCGGGAGAATCTAGATATCGGCCGACAAAAGAGTTGGATAAAATCGATAATATTTCGAGTAATTTTCGATAAATTCATCCATCTTAATTCCGTTTACCTCGGAGAAGCCAAGCTCACCGATGAGCTGTTCTGGCGTCTTTTTTACGATTCCTCTCTCCAGGAAAAGGCGCTCCCGGACAGTGAGCGCGGGGACTAACAATTGGTGGACGGTTTTCCAATCCTTCGACCCGAAAGGCCAGGATTGTATGGCGATTCTCTCGTAGAAACCGTCTAGTTCCTCCCTAGATACTACGGAACCCGTGATCGATAGCATTTGTTGGCCGTCTGCATACCGAATAATCGAGAGCGGAGCGAACATATTCTGATGGGTTGGGGAAAAGGCCTTTGAAGCAGCGACACCAAACGCTTCGGCTAGAATGACAGGCAGACCTTCCCTAGAGACTCGATCCGCTTGCGCCATAGACGGCAGATAGTCTCCTATACGTTCCTTAAGCTTTTGAAATCGCTTTTCTCGTACACCTTCTACCGTGATCGGCTTGCCGCTTTCGTCTTTGAATTCGCCAAGCGTCGAAGGATTGGCATTGACCGTAACCCGTACGATGTCGCCGGGCTTTAGATGGTCGAGAAGCGATTCGAATTCCCGAATTTGCTCACCAATTTTTTTCGGCTCTGTATAGTCCAGCCAAAATATTACGCCATCATTCTCATCAAATCCGCAATCTTCAAGGGTCCTATCTAGATAATCAATCAAATCTCCGGATTTCATGGCAACGCATTTACATGATTCCGAAGGCTTATTGAATTCCTGTCTTGAAACGATTTCTTCGTCCATGTCAAAGGCGATGAGACTTGTTATTCCCATAAGCCTATATATCAACTTATGGTCCTCAAGAGGATACGCCCCCATACTAATATACACATGATCGGAGAGAGGCAACCATCTCTCATACCGCGCTAGAAGGTCGATAAAAAGACGACGATCAACCGTCTTGTGAGGACGAAGATGGTAAGGTAACGAGGCGCTGCTCATTTCTTTCCACCCCGCAGGTCGTTAAGGGCCCGATTGAAAGCCGCTTCCCCGACATCACCGGGTTTTGCCCTCGGATCTTCGAAAAAGTGCTCCCCAAGAAGTGAAATATCTTTCTTGGAGGCAACAAACGTAACGCGCGCACTCGTTTTTTCCTGAACCGGTTCCGGGTATTTAGGCTCAAATTTACGTATGCCGACGACCTTACGGCTATTAGTCATTTGAACAGTTTCGGGAATTTCTCTGAGTGATGGAAGATCCATATATCTGCTTTCTCTATACATTTCTTTCATCTTGTCTGGAAATTTCTTCCATTTGTTAGTAAATGACGTCAACTGTTTTGTTGACTCTCGCATAAAATCTTTCGCATCCAAGTAAATCTTGGAAGAAGCATCGATGCCTCTCTTTGTCGTCGTCAACGGTAGTTTTTTCGGATTGGGGCAACTGAGCAATACGATTCCAGTAATAGCGATAAATTGCCCATGATAGTTTGGAACTGTCGCTTCTCCCCACCCTGTTAGCTTAGTTTTGTCCTTCCAAATCACGACACGATCATTGCATGCAACCGTCCAACCAGCATCTTCCGCCCGACCTCTCGTCTCCTCCTCCTCTTCCATTTCGGATTCCGACAGTAACTCTCGGTAAAGTCCCGCATATATTTCTATTTTGACGCCATCAATTTCTCCTACGTACGCGTAGGGTGCTATTACTCTTTCGTCTTGCTCTGAAATGGCCGACCTAAGAAGCCTGAATTCTTCCGCCTCTATTGAAAGAGACTCGCTTACATCCTCACCTAAAGTTGAAACCCGGACGGAAAATCCTTTCGAAATTATAATAGAGTAATGCCTTGCTATGGTTTTTCTGAACTCATCCACCCAATTGTTATTTGAAAAATAAGATTTTACATCGTCATTTAATTCTGTAATCAATATTTTTGTTCCATTGTATTCTAATTTATTATCCGACAACTCATACATCGGAAGGTCGTTCCATTCGTCTTCCTGCATCCATTCAGGAGAGAACTCGACGGCGAAGCCGGTGTCGTTACGCGATTCGACCAAAGCGTCCGTGCCGAGTTTAAAAATGGCTCGTTTCATTCCGATACCGTACATTCCGACTGTCGTGGGATGATCGTCGGTCGGTGCTCCCGGAGGACGTCCCAGGGCGAAGGCGTATTTTCGAGCCACTTCGATCGGAATGCCTCCGCAATTATCTTCAATGGTAAAATAGTCCGGAGACATGACTATATTTGCCCAAAAGCCTTCGTAGGGACGTTGCTCCCCAGGGGCTGGGGGAGCCGACCTGAGAATGCCGTCCACGCAATTGTCCAGCAGGTCCAGTATGGCATCCTGAAGCTCGATATCCCGAGTCAGCATTCTGACGAAAAAGGCTTTCGTAGGCGATGCAACGGCATTACCGATTTGTACCCGCTCTCCGGTCATGGCATTAGATTCCTTCATGATTACGGAACTACCCATTCGACGTTCCGTAACGAATCATGTATGTTTATGTGATATCATCATCGTAGGCGGAAACCGTCCTTGCAAGAACAACCTCGGATAGTCGATCTGTTTTGTGGCTGCGGAGGTTTTTCTCTGGGCGCTCACGCTGCTGGCTTGGCCCCCACAACGGCATTTGACGTGGACCCCGTCCTGACGTCGTCGTTCGGAACCAATTTCCCGAAAACCACATTGAAAATCATCGATCTATCCCGCGCAAAGGGTACAGATATTGAACGAGAATCCGGTGGGCACATCGATGGGGTTTTCGGTGGTCCGCCCTGTCAGGCTTTCAGCGCAATCGGCCATCGCAATAAGGACGATCCGAGACGATCCCTCCTCGGACATTTTTTTCGATTGGTTTCGGAGCTGCAACCTGCCTTTTTCGTGATGGAGAACGTCAAAGGTCTTGGATACGAGGATGCAAGGCCGGTGCTTGAAGCCGCTATCGGCGTCTTACCAAATTTCTACACTGTTCTCGGACCGATAATTTTGGATGCTGCGGATTTCGGGGCCGCAACCAAACGGCCACGATTATTCGTGATTGGTTTCGATCCGGTGCGTTTTGATCCGCTGACTATGGAAGATATAAACGCCCAAAGACGAAAGCCCTCGACCGTTCGCGATGCCATTGCGGAATTGTCCTCCTCGGTGCCGATCAATGAGGAGGACGGCTTCGACCGTTGGAAGATTGTTCGACCCGGGCGACCAAATCGCTACGCGGCAAATATGAGGAGTCCTGATCGAATCTTTACCGGCCACCGACAAACTATCCACACGAAAAACATTGTGGCCCGATTCAAAGAAATCGAGCAAGGCGGCGTCGATCCAGTAGGTCGCCACCCAAGGCTGTCCTGGAACGGGCAATGTCCGACGTTGAGAGCGGGAACGGGAAGTGATCGAGGTTCATTCCAATCGGTTCGCCCAATTCATCCGGAAGAGCCGAGGGTGATCACGGTTCGCGAAGGGGCTCGCCTTCAGGGATTCCCGGATTCCTTCAAGTTCCATCCGACGATTTGGCATAGCTTCAGAATGATTGGTAACAGCGTCTCCCCAATCATGTCCAAGGCACTGTTTTCGGCAATCGCTCCTCGGCTGAAAATTGGCGGGCGATATGCGGTCGCTGCCGAGTAATAAGCTTTGGTTGACCGACTAACACCTGAGCGACGCTCGTGGTTGATGTCGCACGTGCGTTCGAAAGACACCACCGCCGAACTTCGAGTAAGGAGAGCTGCGCATTCACTGGGATTGCGTTTTCGGCTGTATCGGTCCGATCTTCCCGGCAAGCCGGACCTGACATTTCCTAAGTATCGAACCGTGGTATTCGTACATGGCTGCTTTTGGCATCGTCATTCCGGCTGCAAGAAAGCAACTTTTCCAAAATCTAGAGTAGAGTTTTGGCAAAAAAAATTCTAAAAACGTCCATAGGGATAACATCAATTCAAAAAATTAGAAAAAATAGGTAGGAGGTCGAAAT
>CAXXVY010000009.1:0-21480 GCA_963675465.2 Rhodospirillales bacterium | reverse complement strand
TTCGGCGTCGTTGGATCCGTGGATCTGGAGCGCATCCGCTTGGCGCGGTGGGTGGACTTCGACTCCCGTGGCGTCCCCGGCGAAGAGTTTTTCCGGAAAACGCAAGGCATCGAAGCGGTCCGACGGCCACTGAAAGGCGTTGAAGTGGAAGACGCCGTCCCGGCAACTCACCACGGTCCAATAGAATTTGTCGGAATCGAGCCTCAGTCCGGCGGGCGCCGGATCGAAGACCCCGGAATCCGCGACCGACGATTCCAGGGTGGCCATGGCGTCCGCATCCAAGCTTGCGGTTGCGGTCGCGCCGCGCCAAGGTGCCGTCAGGTCCGCCGTCGATCCGATGGAAAAGGCGGAAAGCCGGGCCGGGCCGATGACCCGCGCCCGCAGGGTGCCATCACCCGTCGCCGGATCGGTGGTCAGATCGTAGGTCCGGACCTGTTCGACATAGATCGCGTTGTAGACGAAGCGATAGCGGTCGGGAACGCCGGGGGCGCAGGCGGCCCGGATATCGCCACCCCCCAGGTAGTCGAACCACGAAAATTTGCGGGACGCCGGATCGCTATCCCCCGTGTAGGCGCATCCCGATACCGCAAGGAGCGCCAATCCGGCCGCCGGCCGAATCCAGGAATGAAAGAGCCACATGAACCGTCGTCTCCGATTCGCGATGGGGAAATGCGCGGCGTCAGTCGTCTTCGCGCCGCCGGTCGGTCCAGCCGCGCCGATAGAATTCGACAAAAGTCTCGTCGACCAGACGCGGCGTGAACGTGGATGGCCCGGTGTCCCGGGTATCGGATTCGGGCAGCGGCGGCGGGTCTGCCTGGTGCCCGTAGGCAATGTCGATACGGTAGCGGACGATTCCGAAGTGTTCTTCCGGCAAACGGGCCTGCCGATACAGCGCCACATGGCTGTTGGAGCCGGGATCGCGCAGCAGCCTGCGGGCGTTCTCCACCGGAATGCGCGCCCGCGCCGCGATTCCGTGCTCGAAGAATTCCAGATCCCCGACTTCCAGCGCCCGGATCAACAGCCCCGGCGTCAATCGGTCGTTCCGCTGCATCTGGCGCACCAGACCTTCGACATCGCGGCGCTTTGCATGGGGGCCGAGCAGCCGCACCACGGTATTCTCGCGGGTCTCCAGAACCAGGGATTCCGCCAGTTCCGCAGGCATGTCATGGTTCGCGACCAGATGCACCCGCAAGTTTTCCGAAACCAGGCTCACCAGACGTTCGATGGTCCGCGCCGGCAACACCGGACGGTGAACCAGCCCCTCCTGTATATCCTCCCGCGTGCCGAAATCGCTGACGACCTTGTCCAGGGTTTTTCCCGAAATCCGGGCGCCGTGATTGGCGACCAGCGTTTTCACGACGGCGCCGTCGCGGGTTTCGACCAGCGCATCCGAAACCGTTTCACCGAGTCCGTTGCGTTCGGCCACCGCGATGCGGTACTCGGAACCGCGGGTATGGATGATCTCGATCAGGTCGCCATCGTCGAGAACCTCGGAATAACGCAGCATCGGCCCGGCAACGTCGATCACGTCGTGCGCCAGGGACAATGCGACGTCGCGCGGAACCGAGGGACAATCCTTCAGGGTTTCCGACAGCGCCTTGCGAACGACAACCTCTATGTCGCGAACCAGCACCCGGAAAATACCCTCGGCGATTTCGCGTTCCTTGTCGCCGAGTTCGTCGGCGCGAAATTGCGACGCGATCTTGCCGCCCACACGCGCCCTGTTTGCGGCGGAGCGGTCGTTCAGCAGCGAAGCGACGTCTCGATTCGACAATTGGGGCATGAAGTCCGGCCTCTTGCTCCATTTAGCCCGGTGCGACGAACCGCCTCGTCGGGTCTCCCGGAAATCTGAATGCCACGCATTTGGCGATTGCGCAGCGACGGTCATCACACCAAGATCACATGGGGATCGATTTTGCCTATTTTAATGGAGAGCACCGGCGTGGCGGAAGAACCGAAACGGACCCGACCTTCCTGGGACGAATATTTTTTGGATCTGATCGAGGCGGTCGCCAAACGCGCGACCTGCGATCGCGGCCGGAGCGCGTGCGTCATCACCAAGAACAACCGGATCATTGCGACCGGTTACGTGGGATCGCCGCCGGGGCTCCCCCATTGCGACGACGTCGGCCACCTGTTCCGCAAGGTGATCGACGAGGACGATCAAATCCGGACCCACTGCGTCCGCACCATCCATGCCGAACAGAACGCCATCTGCCAGGCTGCGCGCCACGGCGTCGCCCTGGAAGGCGCGACCCTGTATTGCACGATGGAGCCGTGCCGGGTCTGCGCCATGCTGATCATCGCCAGCGGAATCAAGCGGGTGGTGGCGCGGCGGCGCTACCACGCCGGCGGCGACACCCGCGAAATGTTCGCCGAGGTCGGGGTCGAACTTTCGGTCCGCGAGGATATCGTCCAGAACTACTCCGATCAGACCGGCGCGTGACGGCGCGCGCCGGGCGGATCAAGGGTTCTTGCGTCCGCGAACCATCCGAAGCAACGCGAACACCAGCCAGATCGGCACCACCACGGCGGCGCCGGTCAGGATATAGGGAACGGCGTCTCGGGTGTGTTCGACGAGCCAGCGGAAAATGCCCGCAACGGTATCGCCGAGGAAATTGAGCAGATCCTCGGGCCGGATATTCAGGGTATGCAAGGCGAATCCGACGATCAAAGACAGAATGACAAGCTTGACGATGGTGGCGCCGAGACGCATCAGGCACTACTCCCCATTGAACGTGTCGCGGGTCTCCGAAACGTCATAACACCGGATGACCGTCGCCGCAAACGGCGCGTTCACTTGGGACGCGCCGATCGGCATTTCCGAATCATCGTCGGAGAATTCGTCGGCGAGGGCCGAATCAATTGAATCGGCCGCTCCCCCGGTAGCCGTGCCACGATTGACCCGTGCTCCAGCCCGGTTCGCGGTCGGGCGTCCAGGGACGGCCGGGATCGTAGCGGTACGCGGGGGCGACGGCAATGCCGCGAGGGGCGCGGTAATGATACCCCGTCCATGCCCGCGGAGTGACGCGGACCCAATTTCGCGCATAAGTCCTCGGTTCGTTAATGTCGTTCGTGTACCACGCCAGGCCGGAATTCTCCCGCGCCTGCTGCCAGGCGTTTTCGACCTTGATCTGATAGGGGCCGTAAATCCGGGGATTCGATGAATGGTACAGGGCCGCCGCCATGCGCCAGTCGCCGGATACGCGGAAATGGCGCTTCAGAAGTCGGGCACCGTAGGCGACATTGAGGGCGGGATCGAACGCCAGGGCGAGATTGGAAAATGCGTCCGGGTGATGCTTTAGATTGATCTGCATGCAGCCGACGTCGATGTTGGTCACGCCACGGGACCGGAGCGCGCGAACCGCGCGGATCGCCTCCAGTTTGGTGGCATACTTCACATCGCCTTCGGACGAGGTCACCGTCCAGGGCCACGCCCGGACGGCACGGCTTTCGGGGTCCCACGCGCCGCTTTCGACCCGCGCGATGGCGGTCAGCAGGTGGGTGGGGATCCCCTGCATCGTTTCCTGATGGGACGTCTGGATCTCGCATGGACTGGCCAGGGCCGGTCCGGCCATGATCGCGATCGTCGCTGCAAGAAGGGTCTTTCTCATCGTACGCGTCTCCAAACCATTCCACCGGCGGTTATGGAACGGTTAGAGACGTTTTAAACAACGGGCTTCAGGTCAGTGATGATGGCCGTGTCCGTCGCCATGCCCGTGATCGTGGCCGTGATGATTGCAGGAATGCTCGGCGGAAAACTGGGCGAGCCGACCGTTCTGCAAGGAATCCAAGGCCTCGCCGACCGTCGCGGAAACGCCGGCATGCAGGACCATGATTCCCGACATGGCAAACAGGCGCAACGGCCCGGGACCCATGCCGCGCGCCACCACGATCCGGACACCGCGTTCGGCCAGAACCTTCACAAGTCCGCCGCAACCGCCCTCGGCATGGCCGGGGTTGTCGATGACTTCGACGGCCGCGTTGTCGCCGTCCAGGGCGACGATGGTAAACGATTCGGCTTGACCGAAATGATCCGAAATCGGGCCATCCGACCCGCCCTTCGCGGTGGTGGGAAACGCTATGACGGCATACATGTCTAAACCTTCAACGGCCATTGAACGATGTTTCGCCAGAAGGTACGCCAACGGGAACTTAAAATGCAACTACATAACAATAACCGATTGCGAGGCGCCGAACTCAGTACAAAACCATCTGCGGCATGCGCCGCTGGATTTCGACGGGAAGCGCGGCATCGACCTCGCTCAACATTTCGGTCGCCATTTCAGACCAGATGCGATCCCGTTCGTAGGGCGGCGTCCCGACCGGCGCTGTGCGTTGGCGTCTTACCGTCGCATCGGCGAACCCGGTCCGCATGGTTTGCCGATCGACGGCTTCGACCCGGAGATCGAGAATTCCGTCATACACCGCGACCCGTTCCATGGATACCGGTCCGGTCTGAACGCGCTGCACCCGCTCGCCGATGCTGGCATTCTGAACGATCAGCTTGACGGTCCCGCTACGCCCGACCGGGACCATGCGCGCCCCCGCCCACGTGCGCATCCCGTCCACCATGCGGCTCGCGAACGCCTGTTCGGCCGCCGCCCAGGACGACGAATCAAACGCCTGAAGGACCTGCACGTCGGCGACGTCCACCTGCAACGCGTTGGCTTGCGGAGTCGGGACAACCGGCCCCGTCGTCGGCTGCATCGGCGTTTCGCAAGCGGCCAGCGACGTGACGATCAGAACGGCCGACAACAGTTTTGGGACACCCATGGCGCGGATCCTCCATCGCTCGTTGAGACCATCATGATGCCCGGTGGGGCGATGTCTTTCAAGGCGCTGTCGCACCGGCCATGAATTCCGTTCGTTCCGGCGGGAAACGAACGGTCACTTCGGTACCCTTGCCCAGCGCGCTGGACAGCGTCAACGAGCCGCCATGAATTTCCGTCAACCGGGCACTCAAAGGCAGGCCGATGCCGACACCTTCGAAGCGGCGGGCCAACGATCCGTCCTCCTGTCCGAATGCCTGCATCACGGCATCGAGTTTTTCCGGTGCGATTCCGATTCCGTCATCGACGACGTTGAAGGCAAATCCGCCATCGTCGCCGACACGAACCGATAATTCGACCGAACCGCCGGGCCGGGAGAATTTGACCGCGTTGGCCAACAGGTTGAGAAGGATCTGTTTGAGCCGGCGTTCATCCGCCCGCAACGCGGGCAACCGCGCGGGCACGTCCACCGACATCGTCACCCCCATGGCCGCGGCACGGACCTCGATCAAACGACGGCAGGAGCGAAGGACGTGGTTAATGTCGAGCCGCGATTCGTCCAGCGTCAACGCCCCGGTTTCCAGGCGTGAAACGTCGAGGATATCGTTGATGACTTCCAGCAGATGTTTGCCCGCCGCATTGATGTCGGCGGCATATTCGACGTATTCGTCCCGCCCCACAGGCCCGAACAATTGGCCCATCAGGATGTCGGAAAACCCGATGATGGAGTTCAGCGGCGTGCGCAATTCGTGGCTCACGTTGGCCAGGAATTCCGTTTTAGCCATGTTGGCGACTTCCGCCGCTTCTTCGGCCCGTCGCCGCTCCGCAACCTCGATTTCCAGATCCCGGGTCCGTTCGGCGACCCGGTGTTCGAGAAGCTCGTTGGCTTCCTGCAAGGCGGTTTCGGCATATTGGCGGTCGATGATTACGCGTTGAAGCGCGCGCGTCCGTTCCTCGACCCGCTTTTCCAGCTGATCGCGGGCATCCCGGAGCACCTCGCGGGCGGCCTTGAGTTCGGAAACGTCGCGAACGGTGGTCAGGTAGTGATGCTCCCCGTCCAGAACGACGACGGCGGAATGGAGTAACCCGGTAAGGACCGCGCCGTTCCTGCAGCGGAAATCGGTTTCATAGTTGCGGATAACGCCGTCTCGGCTCAATCCGCCGATCATCGAATCGCGCTGATCGGGTTTTGCCCACAGATCGAGATCGAACGGCGTCCGGCCGACGGCTTCCTCGTAGCTCCAGCCCGACAGCGCCTCGAAGCCGGGATTGACATCGACGAAGCGGGAATCCCGCGCGCGAACGATGACGATGGCATCGGGATTCATCAGGAAGGTCACGCGCGCCCGTTCCGAACTTTCGGCCACCTCCCGCTCGATTCGCTTTCGCTCCATGATGTTGTGGGAAAAACCTTCGATGTTCAGCGGCCGGCCGTCTTCGTCGCGCCGCACGTGTCCGACGCTTTCCATCCATCGGATGCCGCCAAGGGCGTCTCGGATCCGGTATTCGACCTTGTATTCATCTTCACCGCTTTCCAGATGACGGCGCAGCAAGTCGAACACCCCGTCGTAATCGTCCGGATGGATGAGGTCGCGGGGGGTCAACCGCGATTCGAGCATCTCGGTGGCGTCGAACCCGCCCTTCGCGACATTCCCGGCCAGGTATCGAAACGGCTCGTCGCCCGACAGTTCATGCACGTAGACGGTGACCGGGCTCCGACCCACGATATCCTCGATCTGACGCCGCTGTTCAATTTCCGCTTCAAGTTCCTGGGTCTTGCGGTGGACCTGTCGGCGTAGCGCCCAGGACCAAGCGACGGACAGCAGAAGGACCAAAAACAGCACACCAGTAGCGATCAACGCGTATCGCCGTACCGATCTCGAGGCCGGAGATTCCGGCAGCACGCCGAACCAGCGATCGCGCAGAAGATCGTAGCGCCCCGAAGACTGAAGGATCGCCAGCCCTTCGTTGAAGACACGGCGCAGGGTTTCGTCCCCTCCACGAACGGCGAAGCTCAGCGGAGACACCAGAATATCGGGGCCCATCGGCGCTATGTTAGACCACCCCATCTCCCGCGACACGTGGTGGCCAGGCAAGCGCGGCACCACGGCTGCCGCATGGAAGCCTTCGGAAAGCAACCGCAGCGCCTCCGTCGTGTCGCGAACGGTCGCGAGCGATGCCTCGGGCAGTGTATTGCGAAGACGTTCGGTTGCGGCATCGTCCTTCTGTACCAGGATGGTCTTGCCGCGCAGGTCGCGGATGCCCCGAATCCCGGAGCCCTGTCGCACGAAAAGAGCGTAGCCGACGGTGGCGAATGCGGTCGAAAAATCGAATTCGGCATCGCGATCCGGTGTCGGAACGATGCCGGCGACGGCATCCACGTTCCCGCCCCGCAGTCCGTCCAGCGCCCGGTCCCACGACGTCGGCGGGAATGCGAAGCGGATCGCGGTCATATCGCCGATTTCGTTGACGAGATCGACCACGAACCCCAGTGTTCGCCCGTTTTCATCGGTATACAGATACGGCGGCATCGAATGATCGCCCCCGATCGTCATCGTACGCCCGGCACCCTGCGCCGCCCGCGCAAGACCGTGCATCGTGATCACGAGAACCGGGATCAGGATTAAGACGCGCAACCATGCTTTCGCCGTCGAGGGCATCGAGTTTCGGCGCGCCATGTCGACGTCAAACATAGGGATCATTCAGCATCACGAATACAATGGCAATCAAACACGCCCTTTCTTCGTCATGGGACGTCTCGTGGCAAGTAAAATATCGACGGCGGACCGAGTCCGGATTTCTCTGCGGAGACAATCCGGACTCGGTCCGACAGAATCAGGACAAGGTTTCGAACAGTCGGTACATAAGGCGGGCTCGGGGCTCGATCGCCGAAATCCGAATGTGCTCGTGATCGGTATGAGCCCCTTCGCCGATGGCGCCCAGACCGTCGATGGTCGCGGTCAAGGGAGCGGTGAAGTTACCGTCCGAAGCGCCGCCGCCCTTGCCGCCCGAAACGTCGAACCCGATTTCAGCCGCCAATTTGCGCACATGCTCGCCGAGAACACGGGTCGCCTCCGTTGTTTCGAACGGCGGACGCATGGCGCCCCCTTCGACCGTGATGGCGACACTCGAATCGTGGGCGGTCAGCGACCGCACCTTGGCGATGAATTCGTCGGCGACGGCTTTGGTCGGAACCCGCATATCGACCAGGATCTTTGCTTCCTCCGGCACGATGTTGGCCCGCGTGCCGCCCGAAACCATGCCGACGTTGACCGTCAGATCGAGATCGTAATCGGTCAGGCTTTCCAGGAAGAGGATCTGGCGCGCCATTTCCTTGACCGCGCTGTGGCCGTCGCGGTGGTTGGCGCCCGAATGCGCCGCAACACCGCGAAAAGCGATGTTGAATCGGGCCGTTCCCTTGCGGGCAACGACGATCTTGCCGAGATCGGAAGACGGTTCTGCGACCAGGACGTATTTGTGCCGGGAAGCCAGCTCCTCGATATGCGGACGGGAGGTCACGCTTGAAACTTCCTCGTCCGGATTGAAGAAAAATGTAATCGGCAGCGGCGTTTCACGGCCGGTGCGGCGGAATTCGCGAAAGGCATGCAGCGCCATGTAGGCGCCGGCCTTCATGTCGAAAATGCCCGGCCCATAGGCGCGGTCGCCGTCGATGCGGAACGGCAGACGGTCGAGCATGCCGACGGGATGCACGGTATCCAGATGCCCCAGAACCAGGATGCCCGGTTCATCGCCGCCCCACGGGGTGCGGACCTTGAGGCAATCACCGAATCCCTGACGCCCGGGGATGCGTTCGGCCGATGCGCCCAAGGCGCGAAAATCGGATTCCGCTTGGCTCATCATACGGTTGACGGCTTCGGGATCGTTCGAGGGGGATTCGATCTCCACCCACTCTCGCAACCCTTCCAGGATTTCACGGGAGTCGAAACGCGGTTCCGCGCTCATGGTTTTTTTCCTTTTTCCGGTGCGGTTCAATGCAAAAAAAGCCGGGCCGGCCAGAAGGCCGGCCCATGCACCGATCTTAGTCCCGGAAAACGGCGAACGCCAACCCCTGGAAGATCAAATCAGATCCAACAGGACCACTTCGGAGTCCTCGGTCGCGACGATCGAGATCGCGCGGACGCCCTCGATCCGCGCCCCGGCACGGGTCGGCACCGCGACGCCGTCGACGACGACCGAGCCCCGCGCCGCAACCAGATAAGCCCGCCGACCCGGTTCCAGTTCATGGGAAACCGACTGCCCGGCCTCCAGATCCGCCGCGTAAAGCGTGGCGTCCTGATGAATGAACAGCGCGCCGTCCATATCGTCCCGACCCGACACCAACGGCACAAGGCGTCCGTCGCGTTCGTCCCGCGAAAAGCTTCGGGTATCCCAGCGCGGTGCGTGTCCCGGCTTGTCCGGTCGCAGCCAGATCTGGAACAACCGGAGTTGCTCGTCGTCCTCGTTGAACTCCGAGTGCACGATTCCGCTCCCGGCCGACATGACCTGAACCTGGCCGGCCTCCGTTCTGCCCTTGTTGCCCTGGTTGTCCTCGTGACTGACGGCGCCCTGTCGGACATAGGTGATGATTTCCATGTCGCGGTGGCCGTGGAACGGAAAGCCGCCGCCTGGACGGATGGTGTCGTCGTTCCACACCCGTAGCGGCCCGAACCCCATTCGGTCCGGATGATGGTATTCGGCGAAACTGAAATGATACCGGGCGCTGAGCCAGTCGTGGTCGAAACGCCCCAGGTCCTCGAAGGGAATGACGGTGATCATGAGTCGGCTCCTAATTCGGTGAAACGTTCCCGGCGATGCGGCGCCATGAAGTCGAGATCGGGACCGATCGGCACGATGCCCGTCGGATTGATGGTCCGATGACTGCCGTAATAGTGTCGTCGGATGTGGTTCATGTTCACGGTTCCGGCAATACCGGACATCTGAAACAGGGCCCGGGTGTAGTCCCACAGATCGGGGTAGTCGGCCAATCGGCACCGATTGCACTTGAAATGGCCGTGATAGACGGCGTCGAACCGGACCAGGGTGGTGAACAGCCGCCAGTCGGCCTCGGTCAAACGATTGCCGACCAGATAACGCTGTCTTCCCAGTCGTTCTTCCAGACGGTCGAGAGTGTCGAACAGGGCCTTGACCGCCTCGTCGTAGGCCGCCTGCGTGGTGGCGAAACCGGCCTTGTAGACACCGTTGTTGACCGCTTCGTAGACGTCGGCGTTGACGGCATCGATCGCGCCGCGCAGGGCTTGCGGATAGTAGTCGCCCGGCCGCGCCCCGACACCGTCGAAGGCCGAATTGAACATGCGGATGATTTCCGACGATTCGTTGCTGACGATGATGCGTTTCCGCTTGTCCCACAAAACCGGGACGGTCACCCGGCCGGTGTAGTCGGGCCGAGCCCGGCGATAGACGTCGCGCAGAAAACGGGTGCCGTTGACCGTGTCGGCGCCGTCCGCGAACTCCCATCCGTCATCCAGCATCAGCGGCTCGACGACGGAAACGCCGATCATCGGTTCCAACCCCTTCAACGCCCGGAAAATCAGCGTCCGGTGCGCCCACGGACAGGCAAGCGACACATACAGGTGGTACCGCCCCGGCTCGGGGTCGAAACCATCGGCGCCGATGCGGTCGCGGAAGGTACTGTCCTGGCGCACGAACCGGCCACCGGTCGATGCGGTGTCATACCACTGCGTTCGCCACTCGCCGTTCACCAGAAGTCCCATGATTTTTCCCCATACCTTTTTGTCAGGCGACGCCCTCGACCGGTCGCCGACGATCGGCAAGAACGGTGTCCAGTGCCAACGACCCGCTGCCCATCAAAGCCTGCGCCGCTGCCGCCGCCACCAGGAAAGCCGGATATTCCCAACCGCCGCCCGGCGCGCTGAAAGTCCAGCCATTGGTCCAGTGGACCTGCACCGCCCCCAGCAGGATCGGGATCAGAGCCAGGGAAACCAGTCGGGTCCGGAACCCCAGCAGAAGCAGCACCCCCCCGCCGATCTCGGCGGCGATGGTCACATGGGCGAGCCATCCGGGATAGCCCAGGGATTCGAAGAACCCGATCGTTCCCGGAACCGTGAAGACAAGAATCTTGAGCAGGCCGTGCGACACGAACATGGTACCCAACGCAAGCCGGAGCACGAAGATTCCGCAGGGTGTGGTGTCGATGCGATTCATGATGCCTATCCTTGTCCGGACCGTTACGCCGCGAGTTTCGCGGCGATCGCCGCCACATGCGCGCCCTGGAATCGCGCCAGTTCGAGTTCGTTGGCGCTGGGCATTCGCGAACCGTCGCCGCCGGCGATCGTCGTCGCGCCATAGGGCGAACCGCCCGAAAGTTCGTCGATGGTCGTCTGGCCGGAAGCCGAATAGGGCAGTCCCACGACGACCATTCCGTGGTGCAGAAGCGTGGTGTGGAAAGACACGATGGTGGTTTCCTGGCCGCCGTGCTGGGTCGCCGAACTGGCGAACACGCTGCCGACCTTGCCGATCAGCGCGCCCTTGGCCCACAACGAACCGGTACGGTCGAGGAAATTGCGCATCTGCGCCGCCATGTTGCCGAACCGGGTCGGGGTTCCGAAAATGACCGCATCGTAGTCCGCCAGTTCCGACGGTTCGGCGACCGGTGCCGCCTGATCCACCTTGATGCCCGACTTTTTGGCGACCTCATCGGGGACCAGTTCCGGAACCCGCTTGACCGTCACCTCGGCACCGGCGTCACGGGCACCGCCCGCAATCGCTTCCGCCATCGTCTCGATATGTCCGTAGCTGCTGTAGTAGAGAACCAAAACCTTGGCCATTGCCCTATCTCCATTCGCGCAATCGAATTCGTCTCCCGATGATGTGGCGAACGACGTCTAATTGACAATGCAGCCATTTTTCACAATATAGTTTCTATATTGGAAACTATTGGGGGAGTGATGGATCGCTATTCGGCCTACGCGGCTTTTCAGAAAGTGGTCGAGACCGGCAGTTTCACCGCCGCAGCGAGCGCCCTGGAGGTCACCAAGTCCGCGGTCAGCAAGCATGTCGCGCGGTTGGAGGACAATCTGGGCGCCCGCCTCCTGGACCGCACCACCCGTCGCCTGCGGCCGACCGAGGTCGGCGAGGCCTTCTACCTGAGGTGTGCGCGTATTCTCGCCGATATCGAGGAAGCCGAAGGCGCCGTCGCCAGTCTCCAGACCCAACCGAAGGGAACCCTGCGCGTCAACGCCCCGGTGTCGTTCGGGGTGCGGCATCTGGGCGCGCTTCTGCCCGGATTCCTGAGCCGCCATCCCGATCTGACGGTCGAACTCACACTCAACGACCGGGTCGTGGACCTGATCGACGAAGGATTCGACATGGCGATTCGGATCGCCGATCTCGCCGATTCAACCCTGATCGCCCGCCGCCTGGCGCCTGCCCGGCGTGTCGTCTGCGCGTCGCCCGCCTATTGGAAACGTCATGGCAAGCCGACCACGCCCACGGAATTGGCCGACCACGAATGCCTGATCTACAGCTACTTGCCCTATGGCCGCGAATGGTTCTTCGGCTCCGGCGCCCGCCGCCATGCGGTGCCGATCCGGGGCCGGCTGGTTGCCAACAACGGCGACATGCTGAATGCGGCGGCGGTGGCGGGACTGGGGGCGGTACTGTCACCGACGTTCATCGTCGGCGACGACGTGCGGGCGGGACGGCTGGAAACCGCGTTGGAAGATTGGGAAGCGCCGCCCCTATCGATCCACGCCGTCTATCCCCACAATCGGCATCTCTCCGCCAAGATCCGGGTCTTCGTCGACTATCTCATCGAATGCTTGGGGACTTGTCCCTATTGGGACGAGGGCTTTCCCGAAAGGCGCGAGGCCAGTTCGGCCACGAACCGGCCCTGACGCCGGGCGATGGCGCGTTCGACATCACTGGGACCGTCGCGGCCCGGCACCCCGGCGATGGTGCCGGCGCCATAGGGCGAACCGCCGTGAATGCCTTTCAGATCGAGCAGTTCCGGACAATCGTAGGGAACGCCGGCGATGACCATGCCGTGGTGAAACAGGGTGGTGTGGATCGACGCGATGGTCGATTCCTGACCGCCGTGCTGTGTCGACGTACTGACGAACACCCCCGCGATCTTGCCGATCAGCGCCCCGGCCTTCCACAGCCCCGACGTCCGGTCGAGAAAATCGCGCATCGACGCCGCCATGTTGCCGAAATGGCTGGGCGTTCCGAAAACGATGGCGTCGTAATCCGCCAGTTCGCCGGGCGCCGCGGACGGCACGCCCTCGGCCCTGCGCTCTTCGCGGACCGGATCAAGATCGGGCACGCGGCGAATCGCGACGTCGCATCCGGGAACCGACAACGCGCCCTCGGCGACCGCCTTCGCCAGGATCTCGATATTGCCGGCCGTACTGTAATAAAGCACCAGGACCTTTGCCATGCCTCGCTCTTTATGGTTTTGCGATGATGTAACGAGGCTTAGGTAGGCACTCAATGTCCTTCCCGCCACCACGCGGCACCCATGAGAAGCAGGGCTATAGCGGTGGCCAGCAATCCCGGCGCCAACGGCAGCCGCGCCAGTCCGGTCACCGCGTACCGGCCGTTCCGCTTAAGGCCGAACCAATCCGGCCCCGCCACGTCGCGGCCCGGATCGACGCGCCGGATTTCGGGCAGGCCGTCGCTCAGCCATGTGGATGCCGCCGCCCTTTTCGTCGGCGACCGGTTTCAGGACTTCCGCCGTCGTTCTCGGATCGGTCCATTCCCGCGGATTGGCGGGACCAACCGCCACGAACGCCCGGCGATCACCTTCCTCGATCCGGTACAAGCCGGTTTCGGCGGCGGTCAATTCCGAACGTGCGATGCCGTTCGCGCCGGGCGTGAGCGCAACATCCTGACGTCCACCCGAAGGCGCGACCACGGAAACGGTCGCCGGATCGGGCGACAGGCTTTGCCGCTCGACGACGACCTTGCCGTCGGCGACCGAGGCCCGCAGGGCTTCTTCCTCCAGTTCCGGTTCCTTGAGCAGCCAATGCACGAGGCGCCGCATCAGTTCGCCGTAGGGGCCGCCGCCTTCGAATCCCCGAGACCACAGCCAGACGTGATCACTGGCCAACAGGGCCGTGCGGCCTTCGTCGACGCGCGACGTGACCAGCAGCGGCGCGCCGTCCAACCCGTCCATCAGGACCTTGCCTTCCGGATCGCGGACTTCGACCTGCCGGAACCAGCGGCCCCACGGCGCGGCGCCGGTTCGCGAACCGGCGATCGCCGACGTTACGGGATGGCGGCGTCCGAGATCGTTCACCCGCGGCGAAAAGCCCGCTTCCTCGACCTTGCCGGTGGGACGCCCCGGAATGACGTCGCCGAGCGGCGAAAAATAGAGGCTGTCCGGGCCGGCGAACTCGGACCCCACCGCCAGAAGCAGCGCCCCGCCTTCGTGGACGTAACGGCGCACGTTATCGAGATAGACGCTCGCCACCAGATCACGCAATTGATAGCGGTCGAACACGATCAGGTCGAATTCCTTCAGCCGTTCCTCGAACAGTTCGCGGACCGGGAAAAAGATCAGCGACAGTTCCTCGGTCGGCGTCTGATCGCGGCTCATGACCGTGCGCAGGATGGTGAAGTGAACCAGATCCACCGACGGATCCGATTTCAGCAGGTTGCGCCATACCCGTTCGCCGCCATGCGGACGGCCCGACACCAGCAGCACCCGCAGTCGGTCGCGCACCGCCTGCACCGACACCACCGCCCGGTTGTTGCGATCCGTGATCTCGTCGGAGAGTGGCGCGGCCTCGATCTCGACCACCGAGCGGCCGGCCCGTTCCAGCGGCACCTCGACCTGCTGGCGGATTCCGACCGGAACGTTTCGAGTGTCGATGACGCGGCCGTCCGATCGGATCCGGACGCTGGCCGTTCCCGTCCCCGCCGGCCGATCCTCGACCCGGTAGGCGACCGTGACCGAATTGCCGGCGATACCATATTCGGGCGCCGTCTCCAGGACCACGCGGCGGTCGACCTCGTCGCGTTCGCCGGTCAGCAGTGTATGAAGGGGCCCGGCGAGGGGAGCGGCGGCATCCGCGTCGTGGACGCGGCCGTCTGTGATCAGGATCACCCCTGCGAGACGTTCGGTGGGGACTTCCGTAAGGACCCGCCCGACGGCGGTCATCAATTGTGTCCCATCGGCGCCGGGATCCGCCTCGACGGCGACCTCCCGGACCTCTAGGTCGCCGAAGGTGGCCAGTTTCTCGCGGAGCGTCGCCAGGGCGGCATCGGTCCGCGCCGAGCGCACGCCGATCGACTGGCTTTCCGAGCGATCGACCGCGACGACCGCAATGTCGGGTTTGGGATCGCGGGTTTCGTTGACGATGGTCGGATCGCCGGCGGCGAACGCGAGAAGCGCCACCGCCACCGCCCGTCCCAGGGCGCCCTGGCCGCCGCGCCACGCCACGAAACCGGCCAGCAATAAACCGGCGGCGGCAAAGGCCGCGATCGCCCACCAAGGCACAAGCGGCGCGAACTCGACGGCGGTCGTCATCGCGACAATCTCCGCATGATGGCCGGGGCGTGGACTTGGTCGGCCTTGTAGTTTCCGGTCAGCGCGTACATCACCAGGTTGACGCCGAAACGGATAGCCTGCTCGCGTTGTTCGGCACCGCCGGTCGACGCCACCGGAAACATGGGCATCAGGGAATCATTCAACGCCCAGGCCGCCGCCCAGTCGTGCCCGCCGACGATAACCGGCGAAACGCCGTCGTTCGATGGGTCGGGCCGCGCCTGGATCCACACCGCGCCCCCGGCCCATCGGCCGGGGTACCGGTCCTGAAAGCGTTCCAACAGATAGAAGGTGCGGCTCAGCACGTGGCCCTGGGGGACCGGCTGCAACTCGGGAAGATCCAACATCCGCCCCAGATCCGACATCGCGGCTCCGGATTCGCCGGTGCCGCCGTCCCGGGTGTCGATCAGGATGGTACCGCCATTACGCATGAATTCATTGAGGCGATCCGCGCCCAGGGCATCCAGGGCGGTTCCCGCCGTTACCGGCCAGTACAGCAACGGGAACAGAGCCAGATCGTCGTGGGCGGGATCGACGCCGATCGGATCCCCCAGTTCGACGGCGGTGCGCCGGTTGACCTGGACTCCCAGCCCCCACAGGCCGGCGCGGCTGATCTCGTCGATCTCCGAATCGCCGGTCACGACATAGGCGAGACGGGTGGTGTTCGCCGCCTCCAGGGCGCGTATGTCGTGGTCCCCCGCCGCTTCGGCGCGGGGAATCAAGGCCGCCGTCATCAACAGGATCGCCGCCGCCGTCGCGGTGCGGGTCGGCATCAGCCCGCGCAGGGCGAGCCCGATCACCATGTCGGCCAGGAACAGGATCATAACCGCGGCCCACAGGTAGGGCATCAGTGGCCGTTCGCGCTCGGCGCCGTAGGCCCGGACGGCCACCGTACCCACGGTCGCCGGAATTGGCGATAACGGCGAAAGTGTCGGCGCGAGGTTGAGTGCCCGGCGCGATTCCGCGCTGCCATACAGTCCCGGCGGGTTGGCGGCCGACGGCGTCACGTCGCGGGCGTCGGCCGGAATCGGTCGGGCGTCGCCATGAGGCGCCCCGCCACGGCCGAACCCGTCGAGAAGATCCAGGGGCGGCAGCGGTTCGTCGGCGGCGGTTTCGGACACGCCGCGCCCGAGACCGATGAAGCGGCGCAGCATGTCGACGAAGACGCGCGACACCGAAAGGTTCGACCATCCCGGCACCGTCGCGGTGTGGACCAGAACGGTCCAGCCCTTGCCCTGTTTCGCTCCGGTCACGACGGGCGTGCCGTCTTCCAGCCGCGCCCAGGTCTTGGCCGACAGATCGATGGCGGGCTCCGCCATGACCTGGGTGGTCACCGTCACGTCTTCGGGAACCTCCAGGCCCGCCAACGGCTTGTCCGTCGGGTAGGGAGCGAAATGCGCCGGCTTGCTCCAGGAGAGGGCGCCGCCGAGATTGCGTGTGCCGGGGCGCAGGCGCACCGGCAACAACGGGATTTCGACCCCTTCGGCGGCCATGCGCGCCAGGTTCGGGCCCGAGAAACGGACCAGCACGCCGCCGTCCTCGACCCAGGCGCGAAGCCGGACCGCCGCATTTTCGTCCATCAGCCCCGTATCGGTGAGAATCATCAGCGACAACGGACGGGCGAGCAGTTCGTCGATCGACCCGGTGCGCACTTCGGCGAACGGCGCCAAGGCCCGCCGCGCGTAGTGCTTGGCGTCCAGCAACGGCTGGGCCGCGTCGCTTCCGGCATGGATGCCGACCGGGCGGCGGCGCCACCGTTCGTCGAGCAGCATAACCGCGGCCGCGGTTTCCTCGCCCTGGATTTCCAGACGCGCGATCCGCTCCAGGATTTCGGAGGGAAGATCGATTTCGGTCTCGACTTCACGGCTCCCGGCGGTAAAGGTCGCCTCGGTTCGGGCCAACGGTCGGCCATCGCTGTCCCGCGCCACCACGACGACACCTCGGTCGCCGTCGCCCGTCGCCCGCATCAACGGCACGCGCAGGGACTGGGACGACCGTTCCGGCATCCCGATCGCCATCGGCAGCACTTCCGCCGCCGGGGCCAGTATGGAAAGGGATCCGTAGGTACCGAGGGTCGCCGCCGTGCGTTCCCGGCCATCGCGATTCAAGCCGTCGGTCAGCCAGAAAACGGCGCCGTCATGGACCGCGTCCGACAACGCAGCGACCGCCAGATCCGGATCGGGGTTCCACGGATGCGGTTCCAACGCGCCCAGGCGTTCGCGCGCTTCCTTGGCCGACACCTGATCGGCATCCGCCATGCCGTCGGCGGCCGCCGCCACGACCACCGGCCGCCCGGACCGTTCGGCGGCATCGACCAGGGCCTGGGCGTTTTCCAGTGTCTTCTGCCAGTTGCGCCCCGCGGCCCAGCCGTTTTCGATGACCAGCGTCACCGGACCGCCGCCCGGCGGCAACGGCAACGCATTCCAGACCGGACGCGCCAGCGCGACGATGACCAGAGCGCAGATCAGAAGGCGCAGCGCAATCAGCCACCACGGCGTCCGCGCCGGGGTTTCCTGCTTCGCCGTCAGACCGATAAGAAAACGAAGCGCCGGAAACAGAACGCGCTTCGGCGCGGGCGGCGTCGCCCGCAACAGCCACCACAACGCCGGCAGAGCGGCCAACGCGATCAAAGCTGCGGGGGATGCGAAGACAAGGGGACCCAGGTTCAGCATGATACCGGCACGCACGACCTTTCAGAACCGACCATACAGAAAAACTAAGGTGTGGCCGTTCGCCGGTTTTTACAACGAACCGTTTGCTTGATTCCAAGCACATTGCTTCTTGCCGCATTTGACGAATTGGCCTATATAGTCCGCGTCCTTGGTGTTATCCGCTATATGCTGTTGTTTTAGGCCCGAAAAAGGCGGATGGCCGTCAAGAGGGAACCCGGTGAGAATCCGGGACTGTCGCGCAGCGGTGTGAGGGATTCGCGGTTCACCTGAATCGTCCAGGCCCTCAAGTCCGAATACCTGCCGAGGATACGCGACCCCGATATCGGGGATTGCGGAGTCGTGGGCTTTCGCGTCTGGGGCGCCATGACCGGTGGGAAAACCTTCCCCCCGTTTCCGTGATTCCGGTTTCGCGTCTTTCCGAGAGTCATTGGCAAACCAAGGGGGCGGGGTGAATGCCTGCGATCATTGTCGAAACACCACTACCGAAATCGGTCGTCAAACGCGACGGGCGCGCCCAGGCTTTCGATGCCGAACGCATCGTTTCGGCGATCGCCCGCGCCGGCGCGGCGACCGGGGAATACGGCGAGGACGAAGCGCGGTTGCTGGCCATTCAGGTCGTCAAGGTCATCCGCCATCGCTTTTCCCGACGCGCGCCCGAAATCGAACAGATCCAGGACGTGGTCGAACAGGTGCTGATCAGCGCCAATCACTTTCGCACGGTCCATGCCTACATCGCCTACCGGGAAAAGCGCGGTTATCTGCGCGCGGACCGCAAAACGCTGGTCGACGTCGTCGGATCGATCAACGAATACCTCGACCGGATCGATTGGCGGGTCAATGCCAACGCGAACCAGGGGTATTCCCTGGGCGGCTTGATCCTGAACGTTTCGGGAAAAGTCGTCGCCAATTACTGGCTGAGCCACGTTTACCCCCCCGAGGTCGGCGAAGCCCACCGAAACGGCGATATCCATATTCACGACCTCGACATGCTGGCCGGGTATTGCGCGGGATGGTCGCTGCGCAACCTGCTGGATCAGGGATTCAACGGCGTGACGGGAAAAATCGAATCCGCGCCGCCCAGGCATCTCGGCACGGCGTTGGGCCAGATGGTCAACTTCCTCGGCACTCTCCAGAACGAATGGGCCGGCGCGCAGGCGTTCAGTTCGGTCGACACCTATCTCGCCCCCTTCATCCGCAAGGACCGCCTGGAGTACGCCGAGGTCCGCCAGGCCTTTCAGGAGTTCATTTTCAATCTCAACGTGCCGTCGCGCTGGGGCAATCAGACGCCCTTCACGAACCTCACGTTCGACTGGGTGTGTCCCGAGGATCTCCGCGACGACATCCCCGTCGTCGGCGGCGCGGAAATGCCGTTCACCTATGGCGACCTTCAAGCCGAAATGGATCTGATCAACCGCGTCTTCCTGGAAGTGATGCGCGAAGGCGACGCCAAGGGACGGATCTTCACCTTTCCCATTCCCACCTACAACATCACCCCCGACTTTCCCTGGGACGCCCCGAACACGGATCTGTTGTTCGAAACGACGGCGAAATACGGCCTGCCGTACTTCCAGAATTTCGTCAACTCCGACATGCGGCCCAACCAGGTGCGGTCGATGTGCTGCCGGTTGCAACTGGATCTGCGCGAGCTTCTGAAACGCGGAAACGGCCTGTTCGGATCGGCGGAACAGACCGGATCGATCGGCGTCGTGACCGTCAACTGCGCGCGGCTCGGACATACCCATCGCGGCGACGAAAAGGCCCTGCTGGCGCAACTCGACCGACTGTTGGAACTGGCCCGCACGAGTTTGGAGATCAAGCGCAAGGTCATCCAACGCCACATGGAAAACGGCCTGTTTCCCTACACCAAGCGCTATCTGGGAACCCTGCGCAACCATTTTTCGACCATCGGCGTCAACGGCATCAACGAGTTGATCCGCAACTTTTCCGGCGATACCGACGACATTTCGACCGAAACCGGACGCGCGATGGCAACCCGCCTTCTCGACCATATCCGAAATACCATGCTGCGCTTCCAGGACCAGACGGGGAACATGTACAACCTGGAAGCCACCCCGGCCGAGGGCGCCACCTACCGTTTCGCGCGCGAGGACCGAAAGCGCTGGCCCGACATGCTGCAAGCCGGCACCGCCGAACACCCCTTCTACACCAATTCGTCACAGCTTCCGGTCGGCTTTACGGACGATCCCTTCGAAGCTCTGGCCCATCAGGACGATCTTCAGACCCGCTATACCGGCGGCACCGTCCTGCACCTCTACATGGCGGAACGCATTTCCAGCGCGGCGGCCTGCAAGACCCTCGTCCGCCGTACGTTCCAACGATTCCGCCTGCCCTATCTGACCGTCACCCCGACGTTTTCCATCTGCCCCAAGCATGGCTATCTCAGCGGAGAGCACGAATTCTGTCCGCTGTGCGACGAAGAAGCGATGGCATCGAAGCCACTGAACGACGCCAGGCCCACCCCTTGACCGGAAGATCACGCTCCGACCCAACCGAGGAGAAAAGATCATGAACGACGACGATATCCAACTCGACGAACACGAACGGCAACGCTGCGAAGTCTGGACGCGTGTCATGGGCTATCACAGGCCGGTTTCGGAATTCAACCAAGGCAAGAAAGGCGAGCACGCCGCGCGGCTGCACTTCCGGGAGATGGATCTTGTCTCCGCTGATTGCGGCGACTGAAACCGCGATCGGCACGGCGGGACATCCGGGTCTCGCCGTCGGTGGCCTGACGCCGTTGACGACCGTCGACTTCCCCGATCGTCTGGCCGCCGTGGTGTTCGTCCAGGGATGCCCTTGGCGGTGCCCCTACTGCCATAACCCGCATCTGCTGGACCGGAATTCACCGCTGGGAAAGGCCTGGGACGACGTCCTCGATTTCCTGGACGCCCGCGTCGGGTGGCTTGACGGCGTGGTTTTTTCCGGCGGCGAGCCCCTGGCCCAGCGCAATCTCGCCAAAGCCGTCGCCGAAGTCCGCGGCAAGGGATTCGAAACCGCGCTGCACACCGCCGGACCGAACCCGGAACGGCTGAGCCGGGTGCTGCCGTTGCTGGATTGGGTGGGTTTCGATGTAAAGACGGCGTTTGTCGACTATCAACGAATCACCGGAGTGCCGCGTAGCGGCGACGCCGCACGTGAGTCGCTGTCGCGGCTGATCGCCAGCGGTGTCCCGTACGAAGTCCGCATGACCCTAGATCCGTCGCTCACCGACGGCCCGACGATTCGAGCGCTCGCGGCAGATCTTCGCGGCATGGGGGTTCGCCGGTTCGTCGTTCAGCCCCGGCGGTGGCTCTTGTGGGAAACCTATTTACCTGCCTTTAAATCTTTGGTTCAAGATGCAGATGTGCGTGAAGTAATGTGTGCCTATCAGCGTTTGGATGATGAGCCCTGTTGTGGCAGTACCCGTTTATTACAAAAAATATTGCGCGATGATTGGGGATTTAAGTACCTGGTGGTTTCAGATTGTGGAGCCATTACTGATTTTTAC
>CAXXVY010000008.1:0-812616 GCA_963675465.2 Rhodospirillales bacterium | reverse complement strand
CGACCCCGTCCCGCCCTCGGCGGATAGGTGCCACGATACGCTCCCCTCCGCCGGCAGCCAGATCGTGTTGGCATGCGCCGCCGGCAGACCCGGCGTCAGGTTGACATCCACCGTCTCCGTGCCGCCCGTGAACCGCACCGTCTCAATCCCCTCCAGGACATCCGTCCCGTCGTCGCCGTCCGCCGCGTCGTCGTCGCGAACCTTGATCAGGCCGTCGCCGTCCCGGAAGATCGTGTAGTCCTCCCGAGCCCCCGCGTACGTCGCCGTGTCGTCGCCTTCGCCGCCACTCAACGTGTCGTCGCCGGCACCGCCCTGCAGAAGGTCGTCACCGCCGAGACCCGAAAGCGTATCCGACAGATCGCCCCCGGCCAGAACGTCGTTCCCCGACGTTCCCGTCCAGTCGCAGCCGTAGGGATCCACCGCTACGAACCCCGTCGGCAGATCCGACGCAAACGCCGTCCGGCCAAAGTTGAACGTCCACGACGGGTCGCCCCCGCTGTGGTTCCCCAGATACGGCGACACCGTCCCGCTCACGTTCGTGAACGCCGCGCCCGTCCCGCTCGCCGGATCCCCGATCCACGTCCCGTTCACACCAAACCAGATGCTTCCCGACCGGACCGCCACCATCAGGACGTCGCCGTCCGACAAAACCGGACCGTACGACGCCTGGGCCACCTTCTGCGCATACCCCCCGCCGTTCGTAATCGATCCGTTCTGCCCCCAGTACGCCCAGCAGTCCGTATAGGCGTAGCTGTCCGTCGTAATCCCGGACGCCGTACGCGTCGTTACTCCGATTGCGAGGCCATTGCCCGCAGTGTTCGCCGTCACCTCGAAGTAGTAGCCCGTCACCGAACCCGCGTCGAAGTCGAAGTCCGACACCGCCGCCGCGTGCTCGTTGTAGGCGTCCCCGATCGTCAAACCGCCGCCGGACACCACGATGTTCCCCGACGTATCGGTGATCGTCACCGGATCTCCGGGTTCACCCTGCACGAGCACATCCACCGTCGCCACCGACGACAACCCGCCGCCGTCCGTTACCCGGAATGCAAAGCCGTCCACCCCCAGATAACTTGTCTCCGGACGGTACTCGTACGCCCCGGTATCGGCATCCGTGATCCGCGCGTGGCCGTGCGCCGTCGCAAACCAGCCGTCCCACTCGCCCCCGGCGATCGCCGTTCCGTCGATCGCGTAACTCAGCGACCCCGTCCCGCCCTCGGCGGATAGGTGCCACGATACGCTCCCCTCCGCCGGCAGCCAGATCGTGTTGGCATGCGCCGCCGGCAGACCCGGCGTCAGGTTGACATCCACCGTCTCCGTGCCGCCCGTGAACCGCACCGTCTCAATCCCCTCCAGGACATCCGTCCCGTCGTCGCCGTCCGCCGCGTCGTCGTCGCGAACCTTGATCAGGCCGTCGCCGTCCCGGAAGATCGTGTAGTCCTCCCGAGCCCCCGCGTACGTCGCCGTGTCGTCGCCTTCGCCGCCACTCAACGTGTCGTCGCCGGCACCGCCCTGCAGAAGGTCGTCACCGCCGAGACCCGAAAGCGTATCCGACAGATCGCCCCCGGCCAGAACGTCGTTCCCCGACGTTCCCGTCCAGTCGCAGCCGTAGGGATCCACCGCTACGAACCCCGTCGGCAGATCCGACGCAAACGCCGTCCGGCCAAAGTTGAACGTCCACGACGGGTCGCCCCCGCTGTGGTTCCCCAGATACGGCGACACCGTCCCGCTCACGTTCGTGAACGCCGCGCCCGTCCCGCTCGCCGGATCCCCGATCCA
Source organism: Rhodospirillales bacterium (assembly GCA_963675465.2). GTDB lineage: Bacteria > Pseudomonadota > Alphaproteobacteria > Rhodospirillales > Shumkoniaceae > JAHDSF01. The sequence continues at coordinate 810,840 of CAXXVY010000008.1, read as the reverse complement.
CGTCCCGTTCACACCAAACCAGATGCTTCCCGACCGGACCGCCACCATCAGGACGTCGCCGTCCGACAAAACCGGACCGTACGACGCCTGGGCCACCTTCTGCGCATACCCCCCGCCGTTCGTAATCGATCCGTTCTGCCCCCAGTACGCCCAGCAGTCCGTATAGGCGTAGCTGTCCGTCGTAATCCCGGACGCCGTACGCGTCGTTACTCCGATTGCGAGGCCATTGCCCGCAGTGTTCGCCGTCACCTCGAAGTAGTAGCCCGTCACCGAACCCGCGTCGAAGTCGAAGTCCGACACCGCCGCCGCGTGCTCGTTGTAGGCGTCCCCGATCGTCAAACCGCCGCCGGGACACCACGATGTTCCCCGACGTATCGGTGATCGTCACCGGATCTCCGGGTTCACCTTGCACGAGCACATCCACCGTCGCCACCGACGACAACCCGCCGCCGTCCGTTACCCGGAATGCAAAGCCGTCCACCCCCAGATAACTTGTCTCCGGACGGTACTCGTACGCCCCGGTATCGGCATCCGTGATCCGCGCGTGGCCGTGCGCCGTCGCAAACCAGCCGTCCCACTCGCCCCCGGCGATCGCCGTTTCCGTCGATCGCGTAACTCAGCGACCCCGTCCCGCCCTCGGCGGATAGGTGCCACGATACGCTCCCCTCCGCCGGCAGCCAGATCGTGTTGGCATGCGCCGCCGGCAGACCCGGCGTCAGGTTGACATCCACCGTCTCCGTGCCGCCCGTGAACCGCACCGTCTCAATCCCCTCCAGGACATCCGTCCCGTCGTCGCCGTCCGCCGCGTCGTCGTCGCGAACCTTGATCAGGCCGTCGCCGTCCCGGAAGATCGTGTAGTCCTCCCGAGCCCCCGCGTACGTCGCCGTGTCGTCGCCTTCGCCGCCACTCAACGTGTCGTCGCCGGCACCGCCCTGCAGAAGGTCGTCACCGCCGAGACCCGAAAGCGTATCCGACAGATCGCCCCCGGCCAGAACGTCGTTCCCCGACGTTCCCGTCCAGTCGCAGCCGTAGGGATCCACCGCTACGAACCCCGTCGGCAGATCCGACGCAAACGCCGTCCGGCCAAAGTTGAACGTCCACGACGGGTCGCCCCCGCTGTGGTTCCCCAGATACGGCGACACCGTCCCGCTCACGTTCGTGAACGCCGCGCCCGTCCCGCTCGCCGGATCCCCGATCCACGTCCCGTTCACACCAAACCAGATGCTTCCCGACCGGACCGCCACCATCAGGACGTCGCCGTCCGACAAAACCGGACCGTACGACGCCTGGGCCACCTTCTGCGCATACCCCCCGCCGTTCGTAATCGATCCGTTCTGCCCCCAGTACGCCCAGCAGTCCGTATAGGCGTAGCTGTCCGTCGTAATCCCGGACGCCGTACGCGTCGTTACTCCGATTGCGAGGCCATTGCCCGCAGTGTTCGGCCGTCACCTCGAAGTAGTAGCCCGTCACCGAACCCGCGTCGAAGTCGAAGTCCGACACCGCCGCCGCGTGCTCGTTGTAGGCGTCCCCGATCGTCAAACCGCCGCCGGACACCACGATGTTCCCCGACGTATCGGTGATCGTCACCGGATCTCCGGGTTCACCCTGCACGAGCACATCCACCGTCGCCACCGACGACAACCCGCCGCCGTCCGTTACCCGGAATGCAAAGCCGTCCACCCCCAGATAACTTGTCTCCGGACGGTACTCGTACGCCCCGGTATCGGCATCCGTGATCCGCGCGTGGCCGTGCGCCGTCGCAAACCAGCCGTCCCACTCGCCCCCGGCGATCGCCGTTCCGTCGATCGCGTAACTCAGCGACCCCGTCCCGCCCTCGGCGGATAGGTGCCACGATACGCTCCCCTCCGCCGGCAGCCAGATCGTGTTGGCATGCGCCGCCGGCAGACCCGGCGTCAGGTTGACATCCACCGTCTCCGTGCCGCCCGTGAACCGCACCGTCTCAATCCCCTCCAGGACATCCGTCCCGTCGTCGCCGTCCGCCGCGTCGTCGTCGCGAACCTTGATCAGGCCGTCGCCGTCCCGGAAGATCGTGTAGTCCTCCCGAGCCCCCGCGTACGTCGCCGTGTCGTCGCCTTCGCCGCCACTCAACGTGTCGTCGCCGGCACCGCCCTGCAGAAGGTCGTCACCGCCGAGACCCGAAAGCGTATCCGACAGATCGCCCCCGGCCAGAACGTCGTTCCCCGACGTTCCCGTCCAGTCGCAGCCGTAGGGATCCACCGCTACGAAACCCCGTCGGCAGATCCGACGCAAACGCCGTCCGGCCCAAAGTTGAACGTCCACGACGGGTCGCCCCCGCTGTGGTTCCCCAGATACGGCGACACCGTCCCGCTCACGTTCGTGAACGCCGCGCCCGTCCCGCTCGCCGGATCCCCGATCCACGTCCCGTTCACACCAAACCAGATGCTTCCCGACCGGACCGCCACCATCAGGACGTCGCCGTCCGACAAAACCGGACCGTACGACGCCTGGGCCACCTTCTGCGCATACCCCCCGCCGTTCGTAATCGATCCGTTCTGCCCCCAGTACGCCCAGCAGTCCGTATAGGCGTAGCTGTCCGTCGTAATCCCGGACGCCGTACGCGTCGTTACTCCGATTGCGAGGCCATTGCCCGCAGTGTTCGCCGTCACCTCGAAGTAGTAGCCCGTCACCGAACCCGCGTCGAAGTCGAAGTCCGACACCGCCGCCGCGTGCTCGTTGTAGGCGTCCCCGATCGTCAAACCGCCGCCGGACACCACGATGTTCCCCGACGTATCGGTGATCGTCACCGGATCTCCGGGTTCACCCTGCACGAGCACATCCACCGTCGCCACCGACGACAACCCGCCGCCGTCCGTTACCCGGAATGCAAAGCCGTCCACCCCCAGATAACTTGTCTCCGGACGGTACTCGTACGCCCCGGTATCGGCATCCGTGATCCGCGCGTGGCCGTGCGCCGTCGCAAACCAGCCGTCCCACTCGCCCCCGGCGATCGCCGTTCCGTCGATCGCGTAACTCAGCGACCCCGTCCCGCCCTCGGCGGATAGGTGCCACGATACGCTCCCCTCCGCCGGCAGCCAGATCGTGTTGGCATGCGCCGCCGGCAGACCCGGCGTCAGGTTGACATCCACCGTCTCCGTGCCGCCCGTGAACCGCACCGTCTCAATCCCCTCCAGGACATCCGTCCCGTCGTCGCCGTCCGCCGCGTCGTCGTCGCGAACCTTGATCAGGCCGTCGCCGTCCCGGAAGATCGTGTAGTCCTCCCGAGCCCCCGCGTACGTCGCCGTGTCGTCGCCTTCGCCGCCACTCAACGTGTCGTCGCCGGCACCGCCCTGCAGAAGGTCGTCACCGCCGAGACCCGAAAGCGTATCCGACAGATCGCCCCCGGCCAGAACGTCGTTCCCCGACGTTCCCGTCCAGTCGCAGCCGTAGGGATCCACCGCTACGAACCCCGTCGGCAGATCCGACGCAAACGCCGTCCGGCCAAAGTTGAACGTCCACGACGGGTCGCCCCCGCTGTGGTTCCCCAGATACGGCGACACCGTCCCGCTCACGTTCGTGAACGCCGCGCCCGTCCCGCTCGCCGGATCCCCGATCCACGTCCCGTTCACACCAAACCAGATGCTTCCCGACCGGACCGCCACCATCAGGACGTCGCCGTCCGACAAAACCGGACCGTACGACGCCTGGGCCACCTTCTGCGCATACCCCCCGCCGTTCGTAATCGATCCGTTCTGCCCCCAGTACGCCCAGCAGTCCGTATAGGCGTAGCTGTCCGTCGTAATCCCGGACGCCGTACGCGTCGTTACTCCGATTGCGAGGCCATTGCCCGCAGTGTTCGCCGTCACCTCGAAGTAGTAGCCCGTCACCGAACCCGCGTCGAAGTCGAAGTCCGACACCGCCGCCGCGTGCTCGTTGTAGGCGTCCCCGATCGTCAAACCGCCGCCGGACACCACGATGTTCCCCGACGTATCGGTGATCGTCACCGGATCTCCGGGTTCACCTTGCACGAGCACATCCACCGTCGCCACCGACGACAACCCGCCGCCGTCCGTTACCCGGAATGCAAAGCCGTCCACCCCCAGATAACTTGTCTCCGGACGGTACTCGTACGCCCCGGTATCGGCATCCGTGATCCGCGCGTGGCCGTGCGCCGTCGCAAACCAGCCGTCCCACTCGCCCCCGGCGATCGCCGTTCCGTCGATCGCGTAACTCAGCGACCCCGTCCCGCCCTCGGCGGATAGGTGCCACGATACGCTCCCCTCCGCCGGCAGCCAGATCGTGTTGGCATACGCCGCCGGTACCCCGTATCCCAGGTCCACCGTCTGGTCGGCGAATTTTAGTTGTTCGATGCCCCGCACGGTGTCCGTGCCTTCGTCGCCGTTCGCGGCGTTCTGGTCGCGGACCTTGATCTCGCCGTCGCCGGTGTCGAGGTAGATCAGGTAGTCGGCGCGGTTGCCCGCGTACTGGGCGGCGTCGAGGCCGCCTTCGCCGTCGAGGATGTCGTTGCCGCCGCCGCCGATCAGCAGGTCGTCGCCGAGGCCGCCGCGAATGTGTTCCGCCGCGTCGGTGCCGGTCACCACGTCGTTGGCCCAGGTGGTGGCGGTGATGGTGCTTTCCGGCACGTCGGTGCCGATCGTTACGGCGTCCCCTTCGGCGGCCGTCAGGTCGTTGCCCCGGCCCGAGACATCGGTGCCCGGATTTTCCGCGTCCGCGAAATCCAGGTAAAAGCCGTTGATGCCGTAAGCGCCATCATAGACCCGCGCGATCCACTCGCCGTCCGGGTCGAATTCCCCGAACGCCGCCGGGTTCGGCGTGTCGCCGTCGACGAAACGCACATCCGACATCTGGCCGTCGAAGCCATTGGCCCCGCCCGGATCGGCGCCGAGCACCTGGGTATAGACGGCATTGAAGGCCTGGCTGTCGTGATAGCGCGGCGGCTGGGTCTGGGTGGCGAAGGTTTCGATCCGTTCGCCGTCCATATACAGCCGCATGCGGTCGGATTCGTCCTCGGCATAGGAATCGTAGACGAACTGCACGTGAATCCAATCGGCCGTGTCCGCGAACGCGGCGGTGGTTTCAAGGGTGTAGGCCGTGCCGTCGGCGGCGCGGATCACCGCCTTCAGGGTGTCGGTTGCCGTGAACCCGAAGGTCTCGGTAACCGAATCGTCGCTGTCGGTGGCCGCGAACAGAGTCTGGGCGGAGCCGACGCCGCCGCGCTTGACCCAGGCCGAAAACGCCCACGCCGCCGTGTCGCCCTCGCGTTCCGGGGTGCGGGAGAACGGCACCGGCCCGCCCGGAACAAGGGTCGCCGAGGCGTTCACCGCGACGGCGGGGTCGTCGAAGGTCACGACCATGTCGGCGACGCTCTTGATCCCGGTTTCGGGATCGGTCACCACGAACGCGACGGTGTCGGTATCGCCAAGCGCGCCCGACGTCGCCGCGTATTCGAACGCGCCGGTGTCCGCATCGGTGACGCGCGCGTAGCCGTTCGCGGTCTGGACCCAGCCGGCCCATTCGCCGCTGGCGACCGCGTCGCCTTCAAGCGCGTAGGTCACGCCGTCGACGCCGCCGTCGCTGGAAAGCCGCCACGCGACACTGCCGCCGACGGCGGTGTTGACCGCCGTTTCCAGGGCGCGCGGCAGCTGCCAGTACCCGTCGTTGAGGTTGATCATGCGGTCGGCGAACCACAGGTATTCGACCCCGGAAACCGTATCGGTGCCGTCGTCGCCGTCGGCGGCGTTGAGGTCCCGGACCTCGAACGACCCGTCGGCCGCGTTGAAATAAATCTGATAATCCGAACGCGCGCCCGAATACACCGCGAAATCCCGGCCGTAGCCGCCGTCCAGCGTATCGTCGCCCGCGCCGCCCGTGAGCGTGTCCTCGCCGAAGCTACCCGAAAGCGTGTTGGCGTTCGCATCCCCGACCAGAACGTCGCGGTAGACGCTTCCGGTCACGTTTTCGATCGACGACAGCACGTCGCCCTCGGCATCGCCGCCGGATACGGTCAGGGTCGACAAATCGACCCGGATCTCGGATTCCGAATCCCCGTACCACGCGGTGTCGCTCCCGTCGCCACCGGTCAGGGTATCGGCGCCCCGGCCGCCGGACAGGATGTCGTCGCCCGCGCCGCCATCGAGCCCATCGTCGCCCGCGCCACCCGACAAGGTATCGGCGCCGTCGTCGCCCGACAGCGTGTCGTCGCCGCCCAGCCCTTCGAGGAGGTTGTCCTCGGCATCCCCGGTCAGGGTATCCGCGTGCTCGGAACCCACGACGCCCTCGAAACCGCTGATGACGTCGCCCTCGGCCTCGCCGCCGGAAACCGCGTTGGTGGACAAATCCACCGACACACCGGCATCCGAATCGCCGTACCACACGACGTCGAAATCGAACCCACCGTCGAGGGTGTCGGCACCGGCGCCGCCTTCGATGTAGTCGTCGCCATCACCGCCGCTGATGGTATCGGCGCCGTCGCCGCCGGAAAGAATGTTTGAATACTTGTCGCCGGTCAGAGTATCGGCGTGGGCGGATCCATCGACATTCTCGATGTCGAACAGGAGGTCACCCTCGGCATCGCCGCCGCTGCCGGTTCCGGTTTCCAGGTTCACGGTCACGCCGGCGCTCGAATCGGTATAGAGGGCGGTGTCCATGCCCTTGCCGCCGAACATCCAGTCGCCGCCCGCACCGCCGGTGATGTCGTCGTTGCCGTCGAGGCCGTAAAGCGCGTTGTTCCACTGATCGCCGGTGATGGTGTCGGAAAACCCGGAACCCTCGACTCCTTCGATGTTCGCAAAGGTGTCGCCTTCGGCATGGCCGCCGGATCCGGTTCCAGTCGCCAGATTCACGGTAACGGCACCGGTGGCGTCGGCGAAGGACAGCAGGTCGTCGCCGTCGCCGCCGTCGATCGCATCCGCCCCCGCGCCGCCGACCAGCATGTCGTTGCCCGCGCCGCCGGTCAGGGTGTCGTCGCCGTCGTTGCCGTGCAGGAAGACATCCGACGTGCCCGACGTGGTCAGGACGTCGTCGCCCAGCGAACCGAACGCGCGTTCGACATGGGCGGCGCCGATGTCCAGGATGATGCCGGTTTCCGACTGCATATACACGGTATCGTCGCCGTCGCCGCCGTCGATGGAATCCGAACCGTCGATATACAGCGTGTCGTCGCCATCGCCGCCGGCCAGCGTATCGGCGCCGTCGCCGCCGACCAGCGCGTCGTCGCCCGTGCCGCCGGTCAGGGTATCGTCGCCCGCGCCGCCGTCGATGTAGACGTTTTGCGCGCTTCCCGCCGCGATCGTATCGTCCCCGGCGTTGGACCGGACCCCTTCGATGCCGATCGCGCCGAGATCCAGGGTCACGCCGTCCGCATTTTCGACGAACGCGATGTCGAATCCCTCGCCGCCGTCGACAGAACCGCCCGTCAGGTCGTCGGCGTCCACGAATAGCACGTCGTTCCCGGCGCCGCCGATCAGGGTATCGGCGCCCGCGCCGCCTTGCAACCAGTCGTCCCCGCCGCCGCCGATCAGCGTGTCGTCGCCCCCCACGCCATCAATGGCGACGTTGTCGTCGCCACCGGCGATCATATGGTTATCTTCGTCATTGCCGGTGGCCTCGGTCAACCCGAGTTCCGCGAGATTCACGGTGCCGTTCAGATTCAGGTCGACCGTGTAGTAGAGCTGCCGGCCCCAGCCGCCGATGGAGATGGACTGATCCGCGTTCACGCGGTAGCCGGTGATGCTGACCTGGAACGCCACGTCGCCGAAGGTGCCGGAACTCTGATCGGTCCGGGTGAACAGGCCGGTGCCGTGGACCGTGTTGCCCTCGACGGTTTCCTTCACGCCGTCCGACGACAGGGTTAGGGACTGGATGCCCGCCTCGGCCAGGGTTTTGAGTTCGCCTTCGTCGGTCTCGCCGTCCTGGTCCAGGTCCTGCCAGACCCGGAACTTGTCCCAGTCGACGTCGTTGGAATCCAGAACGCCGTCGCGTTCGCCGTTGGCATCGCGATCGAACTTGTCGGTCAACGCTTCCAGATCGGTGTCGTACTGTTCGGTCTGCTGGGCGAAGGACAGCTCTTCCGAGCCCGAAATGACACCGTCCTCGTTCAGGTCGACAACGAGCAGACCGTCGTCGGGTGCCGCCCAGCCGATGTTCTCTTTATAGGTGTCGTCATCGCGGTCGTAGAATGCGGTAGAGTTGTCTCGGGCAACCAGTTCGATCCCGTCGCCGTCGAGATCGAGGACGATGGGATACATTTGCGCCTGATCCGGGCTCGTTACATCGTCGGCGTACCCGTCTCCCCCGTCCGGTGGCTCGCTACCGCCAATATCGTTGCCACCACCAAAGAAGCTCGTTACAGAATCCCACCAAGCTCCGAAGTCCGTCCATCCCTTGACCGCGTCATAATTCGGATTATTAGCGGCCCATTCCCGTTCGTTTTGGGACACCCCAAAAAAATCCAGCTGCGATTTAGAATACCCAAGACTAACAAGATTACCATTTTTGTCATGGCTATATACTTCACCATTAAAGTACCAATCCCAGTAAGCGGCGGATTTATCTTCCGGAGCACCAAAATTTATATCCTCTTTCGAAAAAAGGCTAATACGCAAAGCTTCATTATTTATTATTCCGTATTTTGTTTCAGTGTGATCAGGGGTATATGTTTTCGTTGACCATAGGCCCGAGCTATTTTTCAGGCCAAATTTGGCATTTGTACAAGATTGCAGAGAATCTCTTACGTTTTCTGTGTTAAGGTCAAAATTAATTCCGCCAAAAGCCGATCCAATATTAACGTTCTCACCAAAATTAAAGGACAGGTTGTTTGAAGTAAAATCGTATGAATTACCATCTTGATATTCATTGAAGGCTAGATCGTTTCTGTGATCAAGCTTTTCTTGAGAACCAAATATATCTATATATGAATCTCTTTCAAAACTATCAAAATCACTCGTATTCACAACACCTGGCCCAACAATATTTGACCAATCGAATTCAACGTTTCCAAGATCAACCGTTACTGAACCAAATGAAGATAGATTTTCATTAAATTCTTCCATATCCATAAAATAGTCCTCGGGGCTAACGTACACATTTATTGTAATATTAATATTTGAATTCGAAATTTCTTTATCTTTATAATAGTCATAACCATCGTATACGCTAGGATCTAAATTTTTTATATCTTTATATATTGAATAATTCATTCCTGTTGGAGGAAAATACCCAATATCAGGCGCAATAGTATCTACAGACAAATAATTTTTCAATTCATCAATAATTTTATTTTGATATTCAAAAGCTGACCTCAAATAAGGCTCTGCATGAACCAGATACTTAGAACTAAATGATCCTTTAATAACGGCTATATCTATTTCAACAGTACCGTTGACTGGCTCCATTTTGCTATTATATGCTATAGAATATTGAAAAATACCGCCATCAAAAGACCTAACTAAAGTTTGTATGATACTTTTTGTCACGGTATCATATGTAATTTGTACTCCTCTACCCAACCCTACCACAGTTGGATCTATCGTTCCCGATATTGAAAATGAAGTGGGACCCGCAGATATTCCTGCTTGAGCTACATAAATATCGCCACCAAAACCCAATTCCCACGTCGTGAGTATATCATATGTTCTATTGAAGCCATCAATATCAATGTACCTTTGTTTTATAGATGACCAATAATTTTTTATTTTTTGTATCGATGACCCGAGTTCGAATGCGTCATTTTCATTTGATGACATGACATATTCCTTTCATATTTGTTAAATAACTAAAAGCATGTTTTTGATAAAATGTACGTAAGAGTAAAATCGACGGTAACTAGTAAAGTAAATATTGCTACATACTTTATAAGTTTTTCCGGAAAATTTTTAGGGCTGAAAATCCAAAAGAAATTCGTATTAGGAATGTTCTTAATCAATTCTATGAACGCTTTAAAAAAATACACCATGGATATCGGGAATATTATTATGTGTATATAGTCAAATACATATAGTGATAATATTTTAAGAGTAAATAATTGACACATACTACGAATCCTTTGGTACTTTTAGATGTTATAAATCACTTAACGTCTTTATGATTATATCATCTTTCCCTCCAACTCTCCTGCCTGTACCGCAACAACGGCGAGAGAAGGAACTCGATGGCGTGGCGGGTGCCGGTCTTGATCTCCACCGTCGTCGCCATGCCGGGGGTCAGGGCCACGATCTTGTCGCCCACCCGCATCGCGGTTTCGGCCAGCGCGACACGGGCGTTGTAGACAAGGCCCAGGTCCTCGTCCTGGATCGCGTCAGTCGATACGTCCACCACGTCGCCGCGAATGACGCCGTATTTGGTGTAGGGGAACGTCTCCAGCTTGACCTCGGCTTCCTGCCCGACGGCGACGAACCCGATGTCCTTGTTCAGCACCTTGGCCTCGACTTCCAGCGTTTCGCCGTTGGGAACCACGACCATCAGGGCTTCCGCCGGTTGCACCACACCGCCCACGGTGTGCACGGCCAGTTGCTGCACCACGCCGTCCACCGGGGCGGTGAGACCCTGGAGGGCGGAGCGCTTTTCCGCCTTGCGCAGCTCCTGTTCCAGCGCGGCGACGCGGGTCGCGGCCTCCAGCAGTTCGGCAAGACGGTCGCGGCGGTATTCCTGCCGGATCTGTTCGATCTGGCGGTGGACGCCGGCGACGGCGGCCTTGACCTCGCGCATTCTTTCACGCTGGGTCGCGGCTTCGTGCTCGGCCTCGGTCAACCGTTCCTGGAGGTCGAGGAGCAGCAGCTTCGACGACAGCCCCTTGTCGGCCAGATAGTGGCGGATGTCGGTCTGTTCGCGGATCAAGGGGATCTGGGCTTCCAGCTTGGCCAGCGTGGTTTGCACCACCCGGTATTCGGCGTTGTAGCGGCCGAGTTCGTGATCCTGCACCGCCAACCGGGCCTGCAGTTCGCTGACGGTACCGGCGATCAGGCGGCGGTGGGTGCGGATCATCGCCGTCGGCGCTTCGGGCGGGGGCGCGAACGCCGCCGCCGGATCCCCGGCGCCCTTCCTGTTTTCCGGTTTGGTGGCCGGGTCGTCGCCGGCGCCGTCGGCGAACTCGGCGCTCAGCGCCTCCAGCCGGGCGACGTCGAGGCGGGCGGCCAGAAGCTCGGTCTGGATGCGTTCCAGGTCGGCCTCGCTGTCGGTGGGATCGAGACTGATCAGCAGGTCGCCCGCCGCGACCCGGTCGCCGTCGCGCACATGGATGGCGCGGACCACGCCCATTTCCGACGGCTGCACCACCTTGGAGCGCGTATGGGGAATGATCTTGCCCTGGGCCACCGCGACGACGTCGATTTGCCCCCATACCGCCCAGACCAGGGCGAGGACGAAGAACGCCGCGATGGTCAGCATCACCGCGCGGCCGGCGGGCGACGCCGGGGTCTCCAAAATCTCGATCGAGGCGGGCAGGAATTCGCGTTCCGCCGCCACCCGCTGGGTTTTGGGCCGCGCGTTTTCCGCCCGCCAGGATTCGCGCCAGACCGTCCAGTGGCGGGCGACGGCTTCAAACATGGGCCAACCCCCGCATCTGGCGGTTATAGAGGTTGGCGTAGCGGCCGCGTTCGGCCATCAGCTGGTCGTGAGTACCGTCCTCGGTCAGGCGGCCTTCCTCGATGGTGACGATGCGGTCGCAGATCCGCAGCGCGGAAAGGCGGTGCGCGATGATGATCACCGTGCGGTCGGCGACGATGTCGGCCATGTTGGCCTGGATGATTTCCTCCGATTCCGCGTCCAGCGCGCTGGTCGCCTCGTCGAAGATCAACACGCGCGGTTCGGTGATCAGGGCGCGGGCGATGGCGATGCGCTGGCGCTGCCCGCCCGACAGGTTGGCGCCGCGTTCCTCGATCCGGGTGTCGTAGCCCTCGGCCAGGCCGCAGATGAACTCGTGCGCCCCGGCGCGACGGGCGGCGGCGATGACGTCGTCCATCGGCAGCGTGGGATCGGACAGCGCGATGTTTTCGCGCACCGAACGATTGAACAGGATGCTTTCCTGCAGGACCACGCCGACCTGACGGCGCAGCCACGCGGGATCGACGGTCGACAGGTCGACGCCGTCGACGGTGACCCGGCCGGTTTCCGGCACGTACAGGCGCTGCAGCAGCTTGCCCAGCGTGCTCTTGCCCGAGCCCGACGGGCCGACGACGCCGAGGACCTGGCCCGCCGGGACCTCCAGGCTCACGTCGTGCAGGATGCGCGGGCCGTCGGGGCGGTAGCGGAAATTGACGTGGTCGAACCGGATCAGGCCGCGAATGCCGGGCAGGCTCAGCCGGTTCGGATTGTGGGTGGGCTCGGCGGTCTGGTTCAGGATGTCGCCGAGGCGTTCCAGCGAGATGCGAACCTGCTGGAAATCCTGCCACAGGCGGGACAGGCGCAGGATCGGCTCCGCCACCCGGGCCGCCAGCATGTTGAAGGCGATGAGCTGCCCGATGGTGAGCTCGCCGCCGATCACCAGGGTAGCGCCGATCCACAGCGTCAGCGCGGTCACCACCTTCTGGACCAGCTGGATGCCCTGGCCGCCGATGGTCGCCGTGACATTGGCGCGGAAACCGGCGGTAACATAGGCGGCAAGCTGGTCTTCCCACTTGCGCTGGGTCTGGGGTTCCACCGCCATCGCCTTGAAGGTTTCGACCCCGGTCACGGCTTCGACCAGGAAGGATTGGTTTTCGGCGCCGCGCTGGAACTTTTCCTCCAGCCGCTTGCGCAGGACCGGGGTGATCAGGATGCTGATCGCGGCGTAGAACGGAATGGCGCCGAGCACGATGTAGGTGAGCGTCGGGCTGTAGAAGTACATCACCGCCAGGAACACGACGGTGAAGAACAGGTCGATCACGACCGTCAGCGCGTTGCCGGTGAGGAAATTGCGGATGTTTTCCAGCTCCCGCACCCGGGCGACGGACTCGCCGACGCGGCGGGACTGGAAGTAGGACAGCGGTAGCGCCATCAGGTGCCGGAACAGCCGCGCGCCGAGTTCCACGTCCACCCGGTTGGTGGTGTGGGAAAACACGTAGGTGCGCAGGCCCCCCAGGATCACGTCGAAAACCGATACGGCGATCAGGCCGATCACCAGGACATCCAGCGTCGTCAGGCCCTTGTGAACCAGGACCTTGTCCACCACCACCTGGAAGAACAAGGGCGAGATCAGGGCGAAAAGCTGAATGAAGAACGAGGCGATCAGGACCTCGCCGAACAGGCGGCGGTAGCGCACGATCGCCGGGATGAACCAGGTGACGTCGAACTTGCGCAGGGAACCGGCGATCTGGGCGCGGCTGACGATCGGGACCAGGCGGCCGGACCAGCGTTCCTCGAACTGCTGTTGGGTCAGGACCTCGGGGGCCTCGGCGCCCGGCTCCTGCACCAGCGCCTTGCCGTTGCCGACGCGGCCCAGGACGAAGAAGCGGCCGTCCTTGCGCTCGGCGATGGCGGGAAGGGAAACGCGGTCGAGCCGATCCCAGCGCGAGGTCACGGTCTTGGCCTTGAGGCCCATCCGTTTCGCGCATCGCACGATGTCGTCGGCCGCCAGCGGCTCCCCGCCCCGGCCGTACGCGTGCTTGATCTGTTCCGGATCCGCCGCCTGACCGACGATCTTCAACATCATCGTCAGGCAGACCAGACCGGTGTCGAGCGTTCCGGTTTCGAGATCCGACGGTTCGCCGCCCCCGGCGTCCCGCCTTGCCCCCTCGCCCCCGGACGCCGTCAGATCGGCGGCATCCAAGACATATCCCCCAACTCACGTCTAACCCCTCTGGGTAGTATCAGGCGGGAAACGGGAGAACTTGGAAAGGGGAAAATTTTCCTTAAATTCCGATAAAATTGTCGGACGGATTTTGTATGCGCGTTTTGATTCCCACCAAGACGGCTATCGGCCTGATCCGTTCGCGACTCCAATTTTTTAATGGAATACTTTAGTATGGAGAACGTCTTGCAACTCCCCCGTTTAGGCCGATTTCCAAGCCTTTCACGACCACCTCGGCTTCGACACCAAAAGCCCGATAACGGAGCGCGGCGCTTGGTGTCTTAATAAATAATTAATCAATCGACGGTTGGCGCCGACGGTGTTCCCGTCCTATGACCCCCACACTCCTTTGAACGACGCACCCATCCGATCCGGCGAATCGTCCGACAATCCCCGTCAAAATAACCCTCGGCGTTGAGCACCCAAAGGGTGCGAATAAGCGTTCCGCCCCTTTGGGCGGCGCGCGGTGGCCCCACCGCGCCTATCCTGCCACACAACGACAAGGAGAAGATCTGGTTGACTTAATCCGACTTGAGCCAACTTCGACAAGTGGGTAAAAAACCCCAACCAATTTCGACCAACTTAAGCCAACTCCGACCAAGGGCACGTTTTGGTAGGCTGTCAAATTCGATCTGACGGCGAGGGGGTTGCCTTTGTCAATCGCTGGTATACCGTTCACGTATGAAATCACAAATCCCTCACCGCATAGGCATATACGCCCGATACAGTTCAGACCTGCAAAGTGCTTCGTCGGTTGACGACCAGGTTACTCTGTGCCGCCAATTCGTGACGGAGCACTTCAACGGAACACCCGAAATACTTGTATTCAAGGACGCCGCGATATCCGGCGCGACCATGGAACGTCACGGCATGCGACGGTTGATGGATGCGGCGAAGGCGGGGAGCATCAACTTGGTGGTCGCCGAGGGGCTCGACCGGCTTTCGCGCAACCTCAAAGACATTGCCGCCATTCACGAAACCCTCAGTTATCATGGCGCCAAGATTTGGACGGCCCACGAAGGCGAGGTCAGCGAACTGCACATCGGACTGAAAGGTACGATGAACGCCCTATACCTGAAGGACCTGAAGGAGAAGGTCCGGCGCGGGCAGGCGGCGCGGGTAGGGGCGGGATTTGCTACATCCTCATGTCCTTACGGCTATCGCGTGGTACGGGGTGTCGTCGACGATAAAGGGAACAACGTCAATGGTATTCGGGAAATTGACGAAACCGAGGCTGTTGTCGTCCGAAGGATTTATCGGGAATTTGCCGAAGGACGGTCGATCCCTGAAATCATCGTGAGTCTGAACCGGGATCGAATTCCTTCGCCGGCGGGAGGCGTGTGGAAACGAACGGCCTTGGCCGGATCGCTGAAGAAGGCCGAAGGCGTTCTCCTGAACGAAGTCTATGTTGGCAATCTCGTGTACAACCGGACGCGCATCATCCGCCACCCGATCACCGGCAAGAGGCGCTATGCACCGAATCCCGAAGAAGTCTGGACGAGGAAGCACGTTCCCGATCTGCGCATCATCGACGATGAGACATGGCAGAAGGTCCAGGCTATGCGTCGGCGAAAGCGGATGGAATCGGCTATCAAATTGCCAACTAGCAAGCGCAAGGCGCCTCGCATCCTTAACAGCCACAATCAGCATGCACTGACCGGCTGGGTCAAATGCGGTTGCTGTGGAGGAACGAAGTCCCTGGCAAACAAGACGCGATACATCTGTTCGACGAACCGATACGCCCACAAGTGCAGCAATTCCCGTGGTTCGAAGGAGCCTGAGCTGCTGGCGGCGACGTTCGAAGCGCTACGGCACCGAATACGATCAGGCCCGGATTTCCGAGCACAGTTTGTCGAGGCATACGCGCTCGAGATTCGAGCTCAGCAGACCTTGCAGGACCGAGGCGTCGAGCTCAAGGCCAGAATCGATAGGCTTATGGATGTCGTCGAACAGGGCGTGGACCAGGAACATGTCACGGAACGCATTTTGGTTCTCCAAGAGGAACTCGATGAAATCCGGGACAAGATGAAGGCGGTCGGCCTCCTGGTGATGCCGGACGAGGCGACGATTCGGGACGTTCTGCTCCGGGAGATAAACGAAATCGAACGGTCATTCGATGCCGTTGCGCGTCAACGAAGTGCGTTCGCTCACTTGCTTGCCAAGATCACCTTGACTCCGATCCTCGGCCAACGGAGCGGCGAAACCATCAATATCGAATTGCGCGAGGAAGGATGGCCCGGATTCTGGCGGATGATCGACGGCTGAAGGCTGAGCCCCAGAACCTGTTCAAGTACGAGGAGACGGCATTCCGCACCCACTGTGGCGGAGAATTCGACACGCCCTTGACCTGTGCCCTTTCGATGGCTGCGACGAGGTGCAACCGCGCGCGCGAATAATCGCGCAGCCAAGCCCGATCGGCTTGGGTCACCCCGCCCGGCAAGTTTGCCAGACTGCGCGCGTACCGGGGCTCGACGTCCCGTCCCGGAACAAAATGTCCGCCGTCCATCACGCCGAGCGCGTTCCGTCCCAGCGAGACCTGGGATGAATCCGTGCAGATGGAAACGAGATTGACTTGTACCCGGCGGTTTTCGCTTCGCGCTTCAACTGGATCTCGCGATTTCCCGAAAACGTCGTTTCGAGGGCGAAGGACTCGCGATCCGCGACGAACAGTTCCTGTGGGTCAATGGATAGTCGACCTGTTCGGGTAGCACGATCCGGATGCCAACCCCGAGCAGGTCGCCGGAATGGACAAACTGGTCGCGGTGTTAGACACTGAGAGCACATGTTCGCCGCTGATATCGAAGCCGAGATCCAGGCGAATTGGCATCGGATCTGAAAAGTTCCTTCAGCCGACTTCACTGGGCTTCGTAAATGCGCCTCGCGGGTTACGAATGGCCGCATGTCGGGCTCCGAATGCCGTGCAATAATTCGAACCAAAATGTGCAGGTTCATGCGATGCGCCGTTCTCTCCCGAGCAAGCCGAAGACGGCACGGTCAATCGCCAACTTACCGCTCGGAGCACGGCATACCAAGGCGCGGAAGTAGCCTCCCGGAGATGTTACATTCCGCTCGGTCGCCGCGCGATCGGCGATCAGTACACACAAGGCTGCCGGATAGGGGCCGACGATCTGGCAGGCTTCCCGCCATGCGGCGTGTCCGATCCCGAGTTCGAGCGATAGATCACGGGCGGAGTCGACGAGGTCGTCGACGGTCGGTGGACGACGCGGAAAAAGCAAATGGGCGCGGAAGCGATCTGAGCCGGCCTGGACGGCGATCCGGGATGGAATCCGGTGCGCGCCGGTGCCCTCCGGTGCCACGAAAGCCGGACCGTCGTAATCGTCGCCGCGATTGGCACGGCGCCCTCGGCGCGTCGCCCCGGAGGGCTTACGGGAGGCATTATCCCGCTCGGGTCTACAACCACCCGTAAGGGTGGATTGAGAATCAAGTGAAGGATCTATGTGTCGGAACTTTTCTTCCGACACGTCGGAAATTTCCCCGTCGCTTCCACAGGTTTTTCCGCCGAGAAGCAACTCTTTCAGGTCGCGGGTCGCCGCCTCGGCCTCGCGGATCCGCGATTCGAGGGAACACACGTCCGCCGTCTCCTGGGCGGAAATCCGCACGGAAATACGTCCGACGATCGTTCTTGCCGCATCGGCCTGATTGTCATCGCCGATGGCAAGAATGGCGTTCGCCAGTCGGCGCACTTGACCCCGAGCTGCCGTCAACTCCCGCTTGCGCAGTCGCCGCCGTTCGTGTTCGCGGTCGAGGTCGGCCTTGAAGCTTCTCAAGGCCGGTAACGAGCGTTGCAGGCTCGTTAGCTCGAATCCGGAGGCGTGGACGATTCGTCCGCTCTCCTTGTCTCGTTGGCCATAGCGGCGGCAGTTCGGGCACGAGACATGACAGCCGAGGCCCTCGGCGATGGAGCGCTCGTGGTTATTGACCTGGCGCGACGTGATCCCGCGCTCAGCAGCCGTTTCCTCTACCGACTTGTAAACGACGGCCCGGTTGCCCGGCCGCCAGTCCATCGCTCGCGTGCGCCGGATCAGCCAAACCAGATGATCCAGGGCTGCGCGCCCCAGACCAAACCGGTGGCCGACAACGGGCAGCAGGTCGAGCAGCTCGCCGCGCACGGACGAGTCGTCCTTCATGTTCCCTCCTTGCGGAAGGTCGTGGCAACGACACGGAAAGGGCACACGTCCAGCCGTTCGGAGAAACCAAGTTTCCCCGTTGACCCGCGATCCTTCGCACGATAAAAAGGAGGTCGCCAAACCGATCCTTTTTTTCTTGTGCGAAGGGCCGCTTGATCCATCGGATTAGCGGCCTTTTTGATTATGTCATTGAGATTCCACGCCTTTCGAGTCGCAAGCGACAACTTGCGCTCCACAACCGATCGTGTTATCACGATCGGCGATTCGGCGAAGGAAGAAATTGGTGGAGCGGAAGGGAGTCGAACCCTCGACCTCTAGAGTGCGATTCTAGCGCTCTCCCAACTGAGCTACCGCCCCACGCACTGCCCCGGCGAGCCGGGAGGCCGGATAATGGGATTGCGAACAGCATCTGTCAAGTGCCGAACGCGCGTATGATCGCCATGGCGCGCCCTTGCGCCGGGGGATCGCGGCGGCTACCTTAAGGCCCGATAAAACCAGCAGCGCGGAAGCCGTCATGGATGTGATCATCGGGCCTTTCTTTACCCTTCTTTTCATGATTATCGAGTTCTACATGTGGGTCGTGATCATTTCGGTGATCCTGAGTTGGCTGACGCAGTTCAACGTCATCAACATGTCCAATCGTTTCGTCTATACCATTGCGATGGGACTCTATCGGATGACCGAGCCGGTGCTCGCGCCGATCCGGCGGATTTTGCCGAATCTGGGTGGCCTCGATCTGTCGCCGCTGGTCCTGATTTTCGGCTTGGTCTTCTTGAAGGACCTCTTGTTTCGGCTTGCGATGAAAATTGGCTGAGGAACCGTCGCCGTTCTCCATCGTTGCCGAAGGGGTACGGATTCGCGTCCGGTTGACCCCCAAGGCATCGCGCGACCGGATCGAGGGACTTCAGCCGGATGCCGAAGGGGGCTGTTTCCTCAAGGTCTCGGTGACCGCCGTTCCCGAGGGCGGTAAGGCCAACGCCGCCCTGGTCAAGCGATTGGCGAAGGAGTGGCGGCTGCCGAAAACGTCGCTGACCGTGGTGTCGGGCGCGACGGATCGGCGAAAAACGGTGCTGGCGGCCGGAAACTCCGAAGACCTCATGCACGTATTCACCCAATGGATGGAAAAGTGGAATGCCTGAAGCGACGATCATCGACGGAAAGGCCCTGGCGGCCGAATTGCGAACGGAAATCGGGGTCGCGGTCACCCATATCCGAAGCCGCAACCACATCAAGCCGGGGCTGGCCGTTGTGCTGGTCGGCGACGATCCGGCCAGCCAGGTCTATGTCCGTAACAAGGTCAAGCAGACGGCCGAAGTCGGCATGGAATCGTTCGAACACCGCCTACCCGCGGAAACCTCACAGGAAGAGCTTCTGACCCTGGTCGGCGGCCTCAATAAGGATCCGGCGGTCAACGGCATTCTCGTTCAATTGCCGCTTCCCGACCACATCGACGAAACCGCCGTGATCGCTGCTATCGATCCCAACAAGGACGTGGACGGCCTGCATGTCGTTTCGGCCGGGCGGCTGTGGTCCGGGATCGGCAAGCCCATGGTTCCCTGCACGCCGATCGGCTGCCTGATCATGCTTCAGCGCACCTTGGGCGATCTGCGCGGCAAGCGGGCTCTTGTCCTCGGCCGGTCGCGCCTGGTCGGCAAGCCGATGGCCGCACTTCTATTGAACGAGCACTGCACCGTGACCCTGGCGCATTCGCGAACGCGGGATTTGGCGGCGGAGTGCCGCCGGGCCGAGATCCTGGTCGCAGCCGTGGGGCGCGAGCGCATGGTCAAGGGCGACTGGATCATGCCCGGGGCCACCGTGATCGACGTCGGCATCAACCGCATTCCCGCGCCGGAACGAGGCGAAGGTAAGACCCGACTGGTCGGCGACGTCGATTTCGAAGAGGCGGTTGCTGTTGCGGGCGCGATCACGCCGGTCCCCGGTGGCGTTGGGCCGATGACCATCGCCTGCCTGTTGCGCAACACGGTGATTGCGACCTGCCGCCAGCATGGGATCGACGAACCCGATTTGTAGGCGTCGGGAAGGCTTCCGGTTTCAGGCCACTTCGTAGCGGTCGATGGTCCAGGGTTCCGCCTTGGCGCCATCGGCCCAATCCCGCATCGCGGGCAGCGTCTGGACGGTATCGCGGTAGGCGGCGCACGTCGGATCGAGTTCGACGGCGTAGGTCGTGAAACGCGAAACCACGGGCGCGAACATGGCATCCACATTGGAAAACGCACCGAACAGATAGGGACCGTCGGCGCCGAATTTCGCACGGCATTCCCGCCAGATGGTGGTGATGCGCTCGATATCCTCGGCGACACCGTCACCCCGTCCCCGTCCCGGCAGGGATTTGCGGACATTCATCGTCATGTGGTTGCGCAGGGCGGAAAACCCGGCGTGCATTTCGTTCGCGACCGACCGGGCCACGGCGCGGGCGCGGATGTCTGCGGGCCAAAGGCGGGCTTCCGGAAACCGTTCGGCAAGATATTCGAGAATGGCCAATGATTCCCAAATCACCAGGTCGCCGTCCTTGAGAACGGGGACCCGACCGGCCGGAGAATGGCTCAGGAGCGCCGATTTCGACTCGCCGCGGTAGAGCGGGACGACGGTCTCGGCGAACGGGATGCCGGCGACCCTCATCGCCAGCCAAGGACGGAGCGACCACGAGGAATAGTTCTTGTTGCCGATCACGAGTTCGATGGCCGCCATGATGGAATGTCCTTCCCGTCGCCGTTGCGCGTCATATGCCATCGCCGACCCGCTCGCGCAACCATACGATGGCATCGTCGACGGAGGATACCAAGGGGCCGGGTTCGGGCAGTGGTGGTTCGACCAGGATCATCCGGATGCCCAGTTCCGCGGCCGCGCGAAGCTTGGCTTCGCCGGGTGAGCCGCCGGCATCGCGGGCGACCAGGGTGTCGATGGCATGTTCGCGAAACAGGCGCCGTTCGTCTTCTTCCGAATACGGCGGCCGCGCGACGATGACGGTGTGGGACTCCGGTCGCAAGGGAAGCGGCCCGTTATCGATTACCCGCACCACCATGTGGACGCCGGCGACGTCGGTGAAAAACGCCGCCCCCTGCCGGCCGATCGCGAGGAAGGCCCGCTTCGCCACGCGGGGCAGGATTTCAGACGCTTTCACCAGTGAATCGACGACGAGCCAACGGGCGTTGGAGGGCGGTTCGAAGGTCGGCCGGCGGAGAGTCAGGCGGGGAACCCCCGCCAGTACGCAGGCGTCATGGGCGTTGGCTGAAATCTGCTCCGCGAACGGATGACTGGCGTCGATCAGCCAACGCACGCCGTTGACGACGAGATAGTCGGCCAAGGCGCGGGTGCCGCCAAAACCACCGCCACGGACCTCCCCCGCGACGGCTGCCCGCCGCCTCTTGCGTCCGGCGAAGGACGTGACGACGGAGACCGATTCCGCCATATCGGCGTGAACTCGACCGGCGAGTTCGCGGGCCTCGGCGGAGCCGCCCAGGACGAGGAGTCGCTCAACCATCGCTACGCCCCATCATCCGTCCGCGGCGGTCGATGGCGACCGGATCGGGGAAAGATCCGGTCAACCGCGCCGCGCTGACCGTCTTGGCGGCGGCACAGGGACCCGTTGTCCAGCCCGTTTTGGTGCGATTCGGCAAACTCGACCTCGATCTTCCTGGATATTGTCGTCGAACTTTGTGTGGTCGCGCAACGGGCAACCCCACCCCGACCATTCGGTACGCGTACGAATTGAAGCGCCTCGATACAATTATATATTACATATTTTCTTATATATTCATTTTAGGCGTGTGAATTTTCTATCGTTGCGCTATGACTGAAATTGTGTGGGAGCAATATTCAAAACCGTGATTCCGTGTTCGGGGCGAGTTCCGCTTTTCGCCACCGGGGAATCTTTGATCGTGCGATATCGGATGAACGATGTCCGCGACCGGTTCAGGGGGATGGATACGACGACAATGCCCGGCGCCGCCTCGTCGCGCGATATGGTGAGAATCGTCCTCGCCGATTCGAACTATTCGGATCGGCTCCTGCTGGTGGATGCTCTCGCCAATTCGGGAATTCGCGGCATCAAGGTTGTGGAAACCCTTCACCAGATCGAAACCTATGTTTCCAAGCGGCTGACCGATCTCGTGGCCTGCGATATCGATACCGGAGGGGGCGATGCCATCGATCTCGTCCGTCAGGTTCGCTACGGATCGATCGGCCGGAATCCGTTCACGATCTGCTTGGTCCTGTCGTCGCATCCGTCGGAGGAGATCGTGAAATCGGCCTCCGACGCCGGCGCGGACGGAGTCCTTCGCAAACCCTACAGCCGGGAACGGCTGGTATCGACCCTTCTCAAGATCATTCACCGCAGGCCGAAATTCGTCGTTTCGTCCGACTACATCGGCCCCAACCGCCGCTTGCGCTCGCGGGAAACGGAGGTTGCGGACGATTTGATCGACGCACCCAACACGTTGCTGGAAAAGGTTCAGGGCACCTTCAATTTCGAGTCGACGCTCCGTAAGATCGGCATCGCGGCGATTCGGGTCAACGAGAACAAGATCCGCGCAAATATCCGCAGGCTCAATGTTTTGGTCCAAAGGCTGGTGACGAACCGGTCTTGCGATCTTTCGGAAGGCGCGGTTCGCAACGGATTCGCCGAGATCGCCGACCTGGCACTGGAAACCGAACAGCGTATCCGTAAGCAGGGAAGCCTCGCCCGGGTGGAGGACAAGAGAACCCTGATTGCCTGCCGCGGTCTTCAGGCGGCGGCGGAACAGATGTTTTCCGGTGCGTTCGAAGGCGCGAGCGAACGGTCGATGGGCGTGATCGTGGAGACGCTGGCGCTGATGGACGGATGGGTCGACGCCCGTATTACGGAACCGCCTTTGAAGGGCATCGCATCGCCCATTCCGTCCACCTAAAGTGACCTGCATCCCGTCGGTCTCGGATAAGTTGCACGGGTTTTCCGGAACCGGTCGAATTACCGCCTTCCGGAGATTCCTCCGGGCGGCACATTGGTCTAATGTTTCCGTCTTCCAACGCCGTGGCTTCCAATGTTGCGTTCTGCTCTCGATACGACCAAATATTGGCGGGATGTCGAAACCACATTCGCCGATCGCCGATCGACGCTTGCACTTGGGATACAGGCGCGCCAAGTTGACGGCCGATGGGCCCCTCGGCGGCGTCGGCAAGTTTTTTCGCGGGCACGAATTCCACTACGCCCGCGTGGTCAACGAATCCGACGATCCGCTGTTCGATTGCGAATCCGCGCGTGGGGAGCCATTGGGATCCGCCGGCTTGCGAAAGGGACGGGTGATGGGTTCCTTCGTTCATCTGATCGACGTGGAAGACGATGACTGAATTGCCGTTCTGGAAACGCAAAAGTCTGCAGCGGATGACATCGTCCGAGTGGGAATCCCTCTGCGACGGCTGCGCCAAATGCTGTCTTGAAAAACTCGAGGACGAAGACACCGGCGAACTCGCATTCACCAACGTCGCGTGCCGTTTGCTGGATCTGCAAATCTGCCGCTGCTCCAACTACGCGAACCGTATGAAGTTCGTCCTTGAATGCGTGAAGCTGAATCCCCGCAATATCGAGGATTTGCGCTGGATTCCGAAAACGTGCGCCTATCGTCTCGTGGCCGAGGGCAAGGATCTGTTCTGGTGGCACCCCTTGGTGTCGGGCGATCCGGAAACCGTGCATACGGCCGGCGTTTCGGTTCGCGGTCGGGCGGTGCCGGAACGGGTGGTCGAGGATCTGGAAGACCACATCGTCGATTGGGCCGATTGATTCCGATGTCTTGGCTCCGACGTCCCCGTGCCCGGATTCGCGAGGATGAATACATTCTGACGCTTGACGACCGGTTGGTCCCGCTTGTGGTGCGGCGTCATCCTACGGCGCGGCGCCTTACGCTTCGTGTCGATCCCGAAGGGCCGCGCGCGATCGTGACCATTCCGATGGATCTCGACCCCCGGGAAGGGCTCGACATGGCGTCGCGCCGAACCGGTTGGATCGCGGCGCGGATCGGTGCCGTCGCGGAGCGGGTATCTTTTGAAGATGGGACGACGATACCGCTGGGCGACGAAACGGTCCTCCTGCGTCATTGCGCCAATGCCCGGCGAGGTGTTTGGCACGACGACGGTTTGTTGTGCGTTTCAGGCGACGCGGCGCACGTAGCCCGCCGCGCGCGCGACTGGTTGCGCTCTGAAGCCCGTCGCCGCATCCGTCTTCTGGCCGAAGAAAAATCAGCCCGACTCGGGCGGCGGTTCGGGCGAATAACGATCCGGGATACACGCTCGCGCTGGGGCTCATGTTCGGCTCGCGGCGATCTCTCGTTTTGTTGGCGACTGGTGCTGGCGCCGCAGTTCGTGCTCGATTACGTGGTCGCTCACGAAGTCGCGCATCTGGCGGAGCCCAACCACGGCCCGAGGTTCTGGAAAGCCGTTGCCACCCTCACCGAGCATACCGATGCCGCGCGCGCCTGGCTGCGGCGCAACGGGGCGTCCCTACGCCGATACGGGTAGGGCGTCTTCCGTATCGCCTTTTTCACGGGCAATGGGTGGCGCGTCATTCGTTGCAAGTGCGTTGGCCCGCAACTCCAGCTTGTCCGCTTCCTCGGTCCGTTTCAGGGCGCGGAGCACCGATGCGTAATTGCGCATGCCCCGGATCAGGCTCGGATCCCGGCTCGGCAACGACTTTTCCTTGATGATCAGAGCGCGCTTCAACAACGGCTCGGCAGCCAGGATGTTGCCTTGTTTCTTGTGCAGGAGGGCGAGATTGTTGAGATCGGTTGCGATCGCGGGATGGTCGCCGCCGTAGTTCCGCTCGTCCACGATCAGGGCCTTCTTGTAAAGCGGTTCGGCGGCCTCGTAGTTCCCCTGGGCGTAATGCACCATCGCAAGATTGTTCAACGTGGTCCCGATTCGGGGGTCGTGGGCGTCGAACAACCGTTCGCGCAGCGAAAGAGCCTTGGCGAACGAATCCGCGGCCGCATTAAATTTCGCGGCGTTGTAGGATGCGGTCCCGTGCTTGTTGAGGTAATCGCAGCGGATGGTGTCTTCGTCCGGAGGCAGGGTGTCGATCGCGTCCTGATAGTGCTTCGCCGCGCCGTCGTGAGCGCCCTGCGCGGACAGGAGATCCCCGATCAGAACCCGGACCGATGCCGCCGCCATGAGCCGCTGATCGGCAACGGATTTGAGGTCGCGGCCGATCCGGGCATGATCTTCGCCGAGACTCGTCAGCAGGTCGGCGGCCCGGGCAAACGCGCCCGCTTCGAGGATTTCGCGGACTTCCCCGAACGCGAAAGGCGTCTCCGGCCCCTCTCCCAGACCGTCCAGTCCCGCACGTACGGCATCGAACTGTTCGAGATATTCGTTGAGTCTATTCCGGATTTCCGGTTGGGGAACGCCGCGTTCGGTCAGGAAATGCTGATAGGTGCCGTACGGGACGGCGACGGATTCCGATACCGCCTCGCCGGCATGCCGGGAGGTCAGTAACGGCGTGGCCATTGTCTCGGCCGCCGTGCTCCGGCGTCGCGCCGCGATGCGTCCGATGACGATGCCGAATACCAGTGCAAGTGCCGCGACGACGATCAGGAACGCCATCAGGGTTTCCGAATCACCCAAAGGCGGAAATCCTGCTGCTGCGGCGGCGGCGTTGACGGTATCGCGGATGAAGGCTTCCATTTCTTCCGTGCACCCCTGTCCCACAAATACGCTTTCGTTGTATGGATATCGTGAAATACGGCGGATCACAACACGAGAGCGTGTTGACCCGGCGACGGGGGGACGCCATTGTCTGGCCATGCTGCTTTTCGGTTCCGTTTTCGGCGACGGCGGGCCGGATCCCTTGATCCTGCTGCTGGTCGCCTTGATCCTGGATGCCGGTATCGGCGATCCGCAATGGATCTATCGTTTCGTGCCCCATCCGGTGCGGGTGATCGGGAACGCGATCGGTTATCTGGAACGCAAACTCAATCGCGAACGGCGCAGCGAATTCGATCGTGCCCTGCGGGGTTTTTTCGCGGCGCTTGTCGTTCTGATCGGCTTTGGAATTGTCGGGACCGCCGTGGCGTGGCTGGGACGAAACCACGATTTCGGCTGGATCGTCGAACTGGTCCTGATCACCACGTTGATCGCCCAGCGTGATTTGTTCGAACACGTGCGCCGGGTATCGCGCGATCTGGAACAGAACGGGCTCGAATCGGCGCGGGCATCGGTATCGATGATCGTCGGCCGGGATCCGACGCGGTTGGACGAGCACGGCGTGGCGCGGGCCGCCATCGAATCCTGCGCCGAGAACTATTCGGACGGCGTCATCGCGCCGGTCTTCTGGTTCGTGGTGTTCGGGACTCCCGGCTTGGTCGTCTACAAGGCCGTCAATACCATGGACAGCATGATCGGGCATCTGACGCCCCGCTATCGGGCGTTCGGGTTCGCGGCGGCACGTTTGGACGATGGGATGAATTGGGTTCCGGCCCGATTGGCCGGCTTGTTTCTGGTGATTGCAGCCGCCATTGCTCCGGCCACCAAGCCTTGGCGGGCGGTTCGCGTCATGTGGCGGGATGCCGGAAAGCACCGGTCTCCCAACGCGGGATGGCCGGAAGGCGCCATGGCAGGCGCCTTGGACCTCGCGCTCGCGGGTCCGCGCCATTATTCGGAACGCACGGTGAACGACCCCTGGATCGGCGACGGTTCGGCGCGAGCGACGGCGCGGGATATCCGGCGCGCCCTTCACCTGTACTTTATCGCCTGCATGATCAACGCCGCGTGGGTCGGCATGGTACTGATCGTGCACCACGGATCCGGCATGTGATCGGGCCCTATCGGGCGGCGGCCAGCAGGGAATCCACGTCCAGATGGGACTCGAGATGCGCCGCGAGGGCATCCAGCGTCCGTTCGATTGCATTGTCGTAACCCGTTCCCGCCACGTGGCGGTCCCGGATGCGGCACAGAAACGAATCCCGGAAGGCATCGGCCGCGAAAAGTCCGTGAACATAGGACCCCCGAACCTTCCCGGACTCCGCAATCGCGCCTTCGGTTCGACCGTCGTCGAGGCGGAGCCAGGGCCGGGCGCCGTCGGGTCCTTCGGTTCGGCCCATGTGCATTTCATAGCCGGCAACCGGTGTCTCCGTCCCGATTTCACGGCCTTGAACCGTATCCAGCGCTTTGTCCATGCCGATGACGGTCTCGATATCCAGGAGCGCCAACCCCGGTTCTGTGCCTGGCGGACCTTCGATGCCGTCCGGGTCCGCCACATATCGGCCGAGCATCTGGAAACCGCCGCAAAGTCCCACCACCCAACCACCGCGCCGGACGTGGGCGCGGATGTCGATATTCCAACCCTGTGCCTTCAGGAACCGCAGGTCGGCAAGCGTCGACTTGCTGCCCGGCAGGAGAATCAGATCCGCATCGCCGGGCAGCGCTTCCCCCGGTGGGACGACGACGACGGACACGTCGGCTTCGGAGGCCAGAGGATCAAGGTCGTCAAAATTGGCGATCCGGGTCAGCCGGGGGACAGCGACCCGGATCGGGCGATCCGCAGCCGAGGGCAAAGCCATGGCGGCATCCAGGGCCATGGCGTCCTCCTTCGGCAGGGTCCCGGCCGCCGGGAAGAGCGGAACGATTCCGAAACAATCAAGCCCGGTGTGATCCTTCATGATCCCCAAAGCATCGGAAAACAACGAAACATCGCCTCGGAATTTGTTGATGACGTAACCGGCGAGACGCGCCCGTTCCGACGGCGTCAACAGCGCATGGGTCCCGACGATCGATGCGATCACGCCGCCTCGGTCGATGTCGCCGACCAGGGCGACCGGAACATCGGCGGCCTCGGCGAAGCCCATGTTGGCGATGTCCGTCGCCCTCGATCAGTATCAGATCGGAATCGCAACGAATGCGGTCGAAGCTGTCGAGCACGGTGGGCAGAAGGGACCGCTTCAAGTTCTGGTAGTCGCCGAAGCCGCAAGTCCCCATGACCCGGTCGTGCACGACGACTTGGGCGCCCGTCTCCGACTGCGGTTTGAGCAGGACCGGGTTCATGTCGATGCCGGGCGCGACCAAGGCCGCCCGCGCTTGAAGCGCCTGGGCCCGTCCGATTTCTCCACCATCGGCCGTGACGGCGGCATTGTTCGACATGTTCTGAGGCTTGAACGGCCGAACGCTCATTCCCCGTCGCGCGAAAAGGGGGCAAAGCCCGGCGACGAGAAGCGACTTGCCGACGTCCGACCCGGTTCCTTGGAACATGAGAGCCCGCGCGCGGAGCATGATGAACGGCGCCTCTTCTCCTACTTGCCGGACCCCAGGGCGCCACGCAGGGTATCGGCGTGGGGGTTGGAGACGTTTCCGGCGATCACGATGTCGCGCGGTTCCAACGTCTGGCCATAGTAGGCTTGGTTCAGATCGTGCCTCCGGGCCAGGGCGGTTCCTTCCAGCGACGCGCCGCCGAAGACGCCGATGTTCGCATTGACGTAGGCGATCACGTCGGCACCCAGGTTGGTCGTCGTCGCGGCCTCGGCTCCGGCACCCAGCGTCCCGACGGTGATTCCCATGTCGGCGCCCAGCTTACCCTGGTGGGTCAAGATGGATTCCAGGGCGCCGGGGCTGCGGATGATCATGACCATTTCGGTATCCTGAATTCCCAATTGCAGACCGATGCTGCCGGCCGCCAGGGTGTAGAACGCCGGGGAGGTCCAACTGCCGTCGTCGCGCCGGGCCAGAAGGACACCGCTTCCGCCTTCGGCCGCGCCGACGAAACCAGCCTTGATCAGCGAGGGGAAGATCATAACGGCCTTGGCCTTGTCGAGCATGGGCACGAACTGGGGAAAGTCCGTATTTTTCCGGAATCGCTCGACGGTGCCGACGGAGGCGTTGACGAGATGCCGGGAAAGATCCGGCGGATCCTTGAATTCTGCGCACGCGGTGACGACGAGTATCGCGAACGCCATTGCCACGCGCACCATGAACCTTGGCATGGGGTGATCTCCTTTCGTTCGTTTTTGATTCGAAACTTTTCCGTTATCGCGACGCTAGCGCTCAAACCTTAAGAAATCTTGAGAAATCGCACTCGGAACATGATCGCCGTTCGGGCCTTGATTCCGCAGCGGCCTTGATATGATTCCCCGGAATTATTCGTCTTCACCTCCGGCGTTCCAGATGCGCGCGATCGTCAGGCTCTGTGCTGGAGAGAAACGGCCGGTTTTCCGTGGAATTTCCATGATCCATCGATGCCACATCCGGTGTCCGATGGCAGGCCGGAAATCATGGAGATCGCGATTGTCGGGCCGCTGTCGCCCGTGCCGGCGTTTCCCCCTTGGCGAACCCCGTCACTCGGGATATGACAGGCGCCCGATTTCCTGGTAAAAGCGCCGCCATGACCGACCTTGCACACATTCGCAACTTCGCCATCATCGCCCATATCGATCATGGAAAGTCCACGCTCGCCGATCGGCTGATTCAGATTTGCGGCGGCTTGACCGAGCGGGAAATGCGCGAACAGGTGCTCGATTCCATGGACATCGAGCGCGAACGCGGCATCACGATCAAGGCGCAATCGGTTCGGCTGTCCTATACGGCGGACGATGGCGCGGTCTATCAGCTCAATCTGCTGGATACGCCGGGACACGTGGATTTCTCCTACGAAGTAAGCCGCAGCCTCGCCGCCTGCGAGGGATCCATTCTCGTGGTCGACAGCACCCAGGGCGTCGAAGCCCAGACGCTGGCCAACGTCTATCTGGCGATCGACAACAACCACGAGATCGTGCCGGTTCTCAACAAGATCGATCTGCCGGCATCCGAACCCGAACGGGTGATCGAGCAGATCGAGGAAGTGATCGGTCTGGACGCTTCCGACGCGCTGCGCATTTCGGCCAAGACCGGCGTCGGCATCAAGGAAGTTCTGGAAGCCCTGGTCAAGCGTCTGCCCGCACCCGCGGGCCAGGACGACGACCCGCTGAAGGCGCTTCTGGTCGATAGCTGGTACGATTCCTATCTCGGCGTGATGATTCTGGTGCGCGTCCATGACGGCCGGCTGAAGAAAGGCATGAAGATCCGCCTGATGGCCAGCGGTGCCGTCTATCAGGTGGAGCAGGTGGGCATCTTCACGCCGAAACCGGAAAAGATCGCGGAACTGGGCCCCGGCGAAATCGGCTACTTCACGGCGTCGATCAAGACCGTCGCCGAAACCCAGGTCGGCGATACCGTGACCGAGGACCGCCGGCCGACGGCCAAGGCGTTACCGGGTTTCAAGCCGTCGGTTCCCGTCGTTTTCTGCGGCCTGTTTCCCGTCGACTCGGCGGATTACGACGATCTGCGCGAGTCCCTCGAAAAGCTGCATCTCAACGACGCCAGCTTCCATTTCGAACCGGAGACTTCGGCGGCGTTGGGGTTCGGCTTCCGATGCGGGTTCCTGGGTTTGCTGCATCTGGAAATCGTTCAGGAACGACTCGAACGTGAATTCGATCTCGATCTCATCACCACCAGCCCCAGCGTCATCTACAAGGTCCACTTGACCGACGGCGCCATGGTGATGCTCCACAATCCCGCCGACATGCCGGAAGTGGTCAAGATCGACCGGGTGGAGGAGCCCTGGATCAAGGCGACGATCCTGGTTCCCGACGAGTTCCTGGGCGCGGTCCTGCAACTGTGCACGGAACGGCGCGGCGAACAAATCGAACTCACCTATGTCGGCAGCCGGGCCATGGCCGTCTATCGATTGCCGCTCAACGAAGTCGTCTACGACTTCTACGACCGGCTGAAGTCGGTATCGCGTGGCTACGCGAGCTTCGATTACGAGATCGAAAGCTATCGCGACGGGGATCTGGTCAAGGTGGCGATCCTGGTCAACGCCGAACCCGTGGACGCGTTGTCGTTCATCGTACATACCTCGCATGCCGAAACCCGGGGCCGGGCGATCTGCGATCGCCTGAAGGATCTCATTCCCCGCCAGATGTTCAAGATCGCGATCCAGGCGGCGATCGGCGGGCGGGTCATCGCCCGCAGCACCATCAGCGCCTTGCGCAAGGACGTGACGGCGAAATGCTACGGCGGCGACATCACGCGTAAGCGGAAACTTCTGGAAAAACAGAAGAAGGGCAAGAAGCGGATGCGCCAGTTCGGGAACGTGGAAATCCCGCAATCCGCCTTCCTGGAAGTCCTCAAGACCGGCGACGGCTGAGCGGCACCGCGCGCACTTCTGCCGAATTCAGGACCTCGTTCGTTGACGCGGCGTTTTATCCGCGTATGCTCATCGTCAAAAAGTCGGTTGCCGGAAGGGAACTTCGAATGGCGAATGGGCGGCATCTGATCAATGAGATCCGCGCCGAGTTGGATTGGACGGAAAGCGAGATCAGTCGTATTCACGATCAGATCGCCGAAATCGACCGTGAATTTGCGCGCCGGCTGGCGCATGTGGGCGCAGCATCGCCGGATGTGCGCGAATCCTTCCTGAAGGATATATCGGAGCGGCGGAAGGCGGAGGTCGACACCCTCGGACTGACTCAGCTTTACGCGCTTCAGAACCGCGCGGCACAGCGGTTTTCGCGATTGACACGGGTGTACGAGGTCGGATGCGCGGCGGAAAATTCCGAGTCGATCCGCGAAACCCTGGGAAAATTCCTGTTTCGCGCTGGCGACGACTACAACCAGATTCCGGGCGCACCCGAGGCTCTGAACCATCTTGCGGCGGCTCTTTTCCGCTACTTCAACGGCAGCCTGAACGACGAGACCGATCAAAGCATCCGCGATGCCTGGCTGAGCCTGGAAGGCGTTTTCGCCGCGTTGGGGCGGAAGACCTGACGCACGATCAATCCACACGCCGGTAAAATATTCACAGCGCAGGTAAGTTGCTCTATTCGCCGAAGACGTGCAGGACGACCTGCCGCGTGTGGGGGTGGGCGCGGTGTTCGAACACATAGATGCCCTGCCACGTTCCCAGGGCCGGATGCCCGTTGGTGACCGGAATCGACAGCGAAACGTCGGTCAGCGCGCCGCGAATATGCGCCGGCATGTCATCCGGGCCTTCGATGGTGTGGGCGTACAGTCCCGGATCTTCGCGGACCAGGCGCTTGAAGAATACTTCCAAATCCGAACGCACGTCGGGGTCGGCGTTTTCCTGGATGGTGAGGGAGGCGCTGGTGTGGCGGATGAACACGGTCAACAGGCCGGTGTGGATCCCGCTTTCGCGGACCCAGGAAACCACCTCGCCGGTGATTTCGGTCAGGCCTTGGCCTCGGGTTGCCACGGAAAGGGCGGTTTCGGCTTGTTTCATGGCGCGGTCTTTTCGTTTTCGGGTTTGCGGGGCCTGACCCACAAAAGATAGGACAGGAACGCGGCCAGTCCACACGCGAGGATCACCAGCGCCATCGGAATCTGTGTGTCATGGGGCAGAAGTCCCGATATCCGGCTCGCGACGGCGGCGGCGGCCATCTGGCAAAACCCGATCAACGCCGAAGCCGAACCCGCCGCGCGCGGATGAGAAGACAGCGCACCCGCCATGGCATTGGGGAAGACCAGTCCCATGCCGAACAGGTAAAAGGCCATCGGCGCGATGATGACGGTGGCGTTCATCACGTCGTTCAGGGCGATCCCGGCCATCACGGCGGCGGAAACCAACGAGATCGAAACGCCGTATGCGATCATCCGGGCATGGCCCAGCCGATGGGTCAGGCGGCTGACCGCGAAATTTCCCGCGACCATTCCCAGCACATTGAAGACGGCCAACGCGCCGAAGGTATCGGGTGAAAAAGACAGCCGTTCGATAAACAGGAATGGCGCCGAAGCGGTGAAGGACATCAGTCCCGCAAAGACCAACGACGCGCAGGCGATATTGCCCATAACGGACCGGTCACGCAGGAGAAGGCCATAGGTCCGGATCATTCCGACGACGCCGATCGGCTCGGCCGGGGCATGGGTTTCGCCGATCTTGTGCCAGACGGCGGCCAACATCACCGCGCCGAACAGCGTCAAGGCCACGAAGTTCGAACGCCAACCGAACGTGACCTGAAGAATTCCGCCGATCAGCGGTGTCAGTGCCGGTGAGATCGCGAATGCCATGGCGACATAGGCCATGACTTTCGCCGCCTGATCGCGGCCGTAGATGTCGCGAACCATCGCGCGTCCCAGGACGGGGCCCGAGCACGCGCCCAGCGCTTGCAGGAACCGCGCCAGAGTCAGCCAGGCGATCCCGGTTGCCGTGGCGCAAAGGATGCTGGCGCCGATATACAGAACGATGCCGCCGAGCAGCGCGCGCCGACGGCCGTAGCGGTCGGAAATCGGCCCGTAGACCAGTTGAGCGATGGCGAAGGCCGCCAGGAACAACGTCAGCGTCAGAGTGACGCGGCCCGTATCCACGGAGAAATCCGACGCGATGGCGGGCATCGACGGAATATAGAGCGCGACCGAAACCTGCCCCATAGCGACGAGCGCGACGAGGATGACACCGGTCAACAGGGACGAGGAAGACGGAGGTGAGAGCTGATTCATGCGCGCTTGATACCGCGAAAGAAGGACGCCGTCCAACGCGAATGCACCCGGTGCGACACGCCGGTTCGTCTCGTCTATAGTCGGCGTTCCGTGGACGAGAACGCGGCGGATGTGTCCATATCTTCGCCAAAGCCGACCACGAATAGGCAGAGGATGCGGGCGATGCTCGACTACATGCGCGATGGCGGCGCGATCCAAGCGCGCGCTTTTGAAATCATCCGGGATACGACCGACTTGTCCTCGATTCCCCGTGACCTGGAACCGGTCATCGTGCGGATAATCCAGGCCTGCGGCATGGTCGACATCGTGGCGGATTTGGTCTGGTCGGCGGATGCCGTCGAGGCCGGCAGGGCGGCGTTGCACGACGGTGCGCCGATCCTGGTCGATTCACGGGGAGTCGCTCAGGGTATTTCGAAGGGTTTGTTGCCCGCTGCCTGTCCGATATTCTGCACGCTCAATCAGGCCAAGGCGGTCGGCACCACGCGCGCGGCGGCGGCGGTCGACCTGTGGCGTGGAAATCTCGAAGGTGCCGTGGTGGCGATCGGAAACGCGCCGACGGCGTTGTTCCGACTATTGGAGGTGATTGCCGCAGGGCCGGAACGCCCGGCCCTGATCATTGGCATGCCGGTTGGTTTCGTCGGTGCGGCGGAGGCCAAGGATGCCCTGATCGCGCATGCGGGCACGGTGCCCTACATCACCCTGCGCGGGACCCGGGGCGGCATCGCCATGGCCGCCGCCGCCGTCAATGCCCTGGCGGCCGAAGTGGGAGTCGCGTGACACCGTGGCCGATCCGTCAGCCGACAATGGGAAACGATTCGGTATCTTAACGATATCTCGGGTCTGGTAAGTTGGTGCCCGGGATCGCTGCCGTCGCGGTTCATACCGGCCGCCGGGCGCGAAGCGCGGCGGAAATCGTTCCGTCATCGAGATAGTCAAGCTCGCCGCCGACCGGAACGCCGTGGGCCAGCGCCGACACCGTGACTTCGGCATCGCGCAGGCGGTCGGCGATGTAGTGGGCGGTGGTCTGGCCGTCGACGGTGGCACTGGTCGCCAGGATGACCTCGGTGATCTCGGGCCGGCTGGCCCGCGCGATCAAATCGGGAATGTTCAGGTCGTCGGGGCCGACGCCGTCCAACGCCGACAGCGTACCGCCCAGAACATGATACCGGCCCCGGAATGAAATCGTCCGCTCCATCGCCCACAAATCGGCGACGTCTTCGACCACGCACAAGGCGGACGGATCGCGTCGGTCGTCGCCGCAGATCGTGCACGGGTCCCTGGTGTCCAGGTTGCCGCAGATCGAACAGGTCCGCACCGCGTCCAAGGCGTCGGTCATCGCGCGCGCCAAAGGCGCAAACAGAGATTCCCGGCGTTTCATCAATTGCAACGCCGCGCGCCGTGCCGATCGCGGCCCCAGTCCCGGCAACTTGGCCAGCAACTGTATCAGCCGTTCGATTTCCGGTCCGGTCATGCCGGTTTAAACTTTCTCAGAACGGCAACTTGAAACCGGGCGGCAACTGCAATCCGCCGGTCAGGGCCTGCATTTTCTCGGCGGCCAGGGCCTCGGTCTTGGCCTTGGCGTCGTTGATCGCGGCGACCAGCAGATCCTCGAGCACTTCGACTTCGTCGGCCGATATCAGCGACGGGTCGATCTTAACCGCCCTGGCGTCGCCTTTTCCGGATAGCGTAACCTGGATCAGCCCCCCCCCGGCCGCGCCCGTAACTTCCATCGCGGCCAATTCTTCCTGCATTTGGGCCATGCGGGCCTGCATTTCCTGGGCCTGCTTCATCATCTGTCCGAAATTTTTCATCACGTCGCGACTCCCGTTGGCGGCGGTTTTACGTGTAGGGTTCGGGGCGCACTGTATAGCAGGCCGGAGACCCCAAGTCATGTCCCACCAAACCTTGTTCGTTTTCGATATCGAGACCATTCCCGACGATTCTGCGGTTCGAAACCTGACCGGATTCGATGGCCGGGACATCGAAGAGCGGCGGGCGGAACTGGACCGCTATCATTTGGAGGTCACGGACGGGCGCAACGCGTTTCCGCGCCAGCCCTTTCACAAAGTGGTGGCGATCAGCTTTCTGACCGCCGAAATCGACCGCGACGGCCCGCGCGAGGCCTACGTCTTGAAAGAACTGCGTTCCGGCGGTGAGGCGGGCTACGACGAGAAACGCCTGCTTCAGGGGTTCTTCCAGTATTTCGAACGGCTGCGGCCACGGCTCGTCAGCTACAACGGACGGACGTTCGATCTGCCTGTTCTCAAATACCGGGCAATGGTCCACGGCGTGTCGGCGGGGCATCTGTTTCAGGCGGGCGACAAATGGGAAAGCTACAACAGCCGCTACGCCGCCGAATGGCACTGCGATTTGTTGGAGGTCCTATCCGATTACGGCGCTTCGGCCCGCTGCAAGCTGAACGAGGTTTGCGCGGTCCTCGGCCTGCCGGGCAAGTTCGGCCCGGATGGATCCAAGGTTACCGAAATGTGGGACGCCAAGCAGATCGGCGCCATTCGCGACTACTGCGAAACCGACGTGCTGAACACCTATCTCGTCTATTTGCGCTGGCAGATGCTGCGCGGCGTGCTGTCGACGGAGGATCACAACCGGGCGGTCGGGGACGTGATCAGTCTGATCGATTCGGAGCGGGAAACCCGGCCCCATTTGGCCGATTTCCTGGCCGCCTGGGCCGATTCCTGTGGCGAGAAATATCTGCTTTAGGCGCGATTCGCCACCGGTCTCGTGGCTTTCCGACCGCCGTCGGAATTTTTTTTATGTATGTCGATCTTTTCATTTGCACGCAGATATATTACATTTGTTTACATACAAACAATGGGTCGACATCGGAATGCTCTCTGCCAAATCCCTATCGGGGCGCTATTTCATCAGTGTCCTGATCGCCATCGCCGTTTACGCGGCTCTGTTCAACGTCGATGCGTTGGAGCAATGGCACGCATTCACACGCGCCCACGACGATTGGGAACTCGATGAAGTCCCGCTGATATTCATTGTGGTTTCGCTCTGGTTCGCATGGATCTTCCATGCCGAATATCGGGCCGGTGAAAAAACGCTGTCGCGATTGAAGCGGGAGATCGCCGAACGCAAGGCCGCCGAATCGCGGGCCACCAAGGCGCTGATGGCGCGGGAACAGTTTTTTGCCGCCGCCAGCCATGATCTGCGCACGCCCCTGAACTCCGTTCTCGGCTTTTCAGAGATCATCAAGGACGAGGCGGTGGGGCCGATCGGGAACGCGGCGTATCGGGACTACGGCGCCGCCATTCACGTGTCGGGTGGCATCCTGCTGCGCACCGTCAACCAAATCATCGACATCGCCCGGTTGGGCGACACCGAATTTCCGTTGGACGAATCCATTTTTGATCCGGACGAGGTTCTGCGCGAGGCCGAACTGTCATGTCTGTTCGCGATCCGGGAAAAGGACATCAAGTTGTCCTTCGCTTCCGAGGTTCCCGGAATGCGCATTCGCTTCGATCGCACGCGATTCGGCCAACTGATGCAGAACCTGATCGGCAATGCCGTGAAATACAGCCCCGATGGCAGCGAAATCCGGGTAACGTCGTTGGTTTCCGACAGTCGGTTGTCGATAACCGTCGAAGACCACGGCATCGGAATGTCGACCGAAGAAAGCCGGCGGCTGTTGGAACCTTTCCAGCGTTCCGACGATCCCCGGGTCCGGGCGATCGAAGGTTCGGGGCTGGGGCTTTCCATCGTCCGCTCGATCGTCGATCGCCACGGCGGCGTCCTGCTGATCGAAAGCGAAAAGAGAAAGGGAACGCGGGTCAAGGTCATGCTCCCGCCGGAACGGATCATCTTGCCCGAAAATCACTAGATCCAGGGCTCGTCGTCCATTTCCTCGGCATCGCCATCCGCGTCGGCGTCGGGCGGAACTTCGGCCTGCGGTTCTTCCGTGACCAGCGAGCGCACGCCTTCGACCACCGCGCCGGGAAAGGCGGCCATCACCGCCTGGATCACGGGATGGGTCATGGCCTCGGCCTTCGCGGCATCGGCAAGATCCCGGGCCTGTTGCGACATCGTCGCATCGCCTTCGTCGCGGGAAACCACGACCGTCCAGCGCCGCGCCGTCTCGCCGTTCAGGAACTTCATCAGGCTTTGCGCCAGATCGGTTGGCGCGTTAGGTTCCGGACGGTATTCGATGCGCCCGGGTTCGAAGCGGACCAAATGGACGTTGCCGACCAGATTGGCTTGCAGAATCGCCTCGCGCCGCTCGCCCGCAAGGTCGACCACCTGCGCGAAGGTCTTGGGGTCGGGCCGTAGACCGGGTTCGGGATCGGGGTTTTCCACCGTCCTCGGCGCCGCCGCGACGCCACCGGACGGAGAGGCGGCGCGCGGCGTTTTAGGGTCCGGCGGTGGCGCCGGTTGCGGCTTTGGCCTTTCCGGCGCCGTATCCTGACGGGACGAGAGCGTCGTGCCGTCTTTCAGGGCCTTCACGGCCTCGACGGCTTCGGCGGGGCTCGGGAGTTGAGCGGCGTAGGCCAACCGAATCAGAGCCATTTCAGCGGCCTGAAGAGGCGAGGGCGCCACGCGGGTTTCGGATAGCCCCTTGAGCAGCATCTGCCAACAGCGGGTCAGGTGGGGCAACGTCAATTTGCCTGCCATCTCCCGGCCGCGCGTCCTTTCCGCCTCCGGGACGCCGGGCGCGTCGGCGGCGGCGGGGACCAATTTGAGCCGCGTCAGCCAGTGGGTCAGTTCCAGAAGGTCTTCCAGCACCACGGCGGGGTCGGCACCGGAGACGTAGAGATCCTGGATTATGGCGAGTGCTTCGGGCGTCGCGCCGCCCATGACCGCGTCGAGCAGGTCGAAGGTGCGGATACGGTCCGCCAGACCCAGCATGGCGCGGACCTGCTCTTCGGTGACCGTATTGCCGCCATGGGCGATCGCTTGGTCGAGGAGACTCAAGCCGTCGCGGACGCTGCCGTCGGCGGCGCGCGCGATCATGTGGAGCGCGCCGTCCTCGATCGCGGTGTTTTCCTTGTCGGCGAGA
Source organism: Rhodospirillales bacterium (assembly GCA_963675465.2). Lineage (GTDB taxonomy): Bacteria > Pseudomonadota > Alphaproteobacteria > Rhodospirillales > Shumkoniaceae > JAHDSF01. The sequence continues at coordinate 772,445 of CAXXVY010000008.1, read as the reverse complement.
TTCCGGAAGTGGGTGGCCAGGGTCTCGGCATCGATCCGCCGTAGGTCGAATCGCTGGCAGCGCGACAGCACGGTGACCGGTACCTTACGGATTTCGGTGGTGGCGAAGATGAACTTCACGTGCGCCGGCGGTTCCTCCAGCGTCTTTAACAGGGCGTTGAAGGCGTTGCGCGACAGCATGTGGACTTCGTCGACGATGTAGATCTTGTAGCGCGCCGATGTCGGGCGATAGCGTACGCCGTCGATCAGGTCGCGGATGTCGTCGACCCCGGTCCGGCTGGCCGCGTCCATCTCGATCACGTCCATGTGCCGGTCTTCGGCGATGGCGCGGCAATGTTCGCACACGCCGCAGGGATCGACGGTCGGGCCGCCGGTTCCGTCGGCGCCGACGCAGTTGAGGGCACGGGCGATGATGCGGGCCGCCGTTGTCTTGCCGATGCCGCGCACGCCGGTCAGAACGAAGGCGTGCGCCAACCGCCCCGTCGCGATGGCGTTGGACAGGGTCCGGACCAGGGCTTGCTGACCGATCAGCCCGGCGAACGACGTCGGGCGGTATTTGCGCGCGAGAACCTGATAGGCGGCCTTGGGCGCGGAATCGGCGGCGGGGGTGTCGGGGTCGATCATGAGTTCGTCGGACATCGGTACCGGCGGACGGGAAGAGGTGGGAGACTGGACAAACGACCCGGGTCGAAACTCGTTACGGCTGCTTCCTTCCGGACCTGACCGGGTTGGCGAGGGAACCGTCCGCCGCCAGCCTCCCGTCGACACTATAGCCGATCAGGGGGGAGCGGGTGCAAGAGTCAATCGTCTTCATCTTGTCCGTTGCCACGGCGGCGCGCTTGTGCCACCTTCCACGCCATGCTGAAGAACCTGTTCTATACGGGCGGCTTGCTGGACCGCGCGGCCGAGTTTCGCCGCGATCCGGCGTGGCTGTCCGAACGTCTGGGCGACCCGACCAGCCGGTTCGTTCCGGTCTGGCGCGATCGTAATCTGGTGCGCGAAGGCGCGGGTTCGGACCCGTTGTTCCTGTCCTCGGAATCGGTGCGCGGTTTGCCCGATACCGGATCGGCTCCTGTTTTCCTGGGACTGGAGGCCGGCGTCGCCTATTTCGCGCTCGATCTGTCGGCGCTCGAAGAGGCGCCGCCGGTGGCCGAGGCGGCGTTCGTCGACCTGCGGCAGGCCGGGCCGCTGATGGGGCAGGCCCACGGATCGATCCTGGCCTATGCGCGCGGGCTGCTGTACTGGCATCGCAACAACGGCTTCTGCGCCGTCTGCGGCAGTCCGACGACGCCGACCGGCGGTGGTCACGTGCGTTCCTGTACCGGCGCGTCCTGCGGGCGCGAGCATTTCCCGCGCACCGACCCGGCGGTGATCATGCTGGTGGTCAAGCCGGGGCCCGATGGCGGGTCGGCCCTGCTGTCACGCCAATCGAAGTGGCCCGAAGGCATGTATTCCGTGCTGGCCGGCTTCGTCGAGCCGGGCGAAAGCCTGGAAGAGGCGGTGGCGCGCGAAGTTCTGGAAGAAACCGGAGTCTCGGTGATCGACGCGCGCTATCGGGCGTCGCAGCCGTGGCCGTTTCCGGCCTCGCTCATGCTCGGCTTCCGGGCGGTGGCGACGACCGAGGACATCCGCCTCGGCGACGGCGAACTGGTCGACGCCGGCTGGTACACCAAGGAAGAGGTCCGGGCCTTCACCGACAATCCCCGCCTGCCGCGTCCCGATTCGATCGCGCGGCGCCTGATTGCGGAGTGGCTGGCGGAAACCTAACCGGACTTCAATCGTCCTCGCCCAGAGACCGGCGCTGGATGCGGAAGGGGTGCTGCGGATAGGTGCCGAGCATGATCACCTCGCGCGAGAAGAAGCGGAGTTCCTCCAGCGCCAGGCGCAGCGGCCGGTTTTCCGGGTGGCCTTCGACGTCGGCGTAGAACTGGGCGGCCTCGAACTGGCCGTTCAGCATATAGCTTTCCAGCTTGGTCATGTTGACGCCGTTGGTGGCGAAGCCGCCCAGCGCCTTGTACAGCGCCGCCGGAACGCTGCGTACCCGGAACACGAAGCTGGTCAGCATCGGCCCCGCCTTGGGGTGCGGATTGATCGGTTCGCGGGCCATGATCAGGAACCGGGTGGTATTGTGCCGCGCGTCTTCTATGTCTGCTTTGAGCGAGATCAACCCGTTGATCTCCCCCGCCAGTTCCGACGCGATGACGGCGTCGGATGGATCGCCCTTGGCGGCGATCTCGGCCGCCGAACCGGCGGTATCGACCTCGACGATGGGTTCCAGGCCCATTTCCTCGATCAGATGCCGGCATTGATTGAGAGCGTGGATATGGCTGTGCACCCGCTTGATGTCCGACAGTTGCGAGCCCTTGATTCCCAGCAGGTGGTGATTCACGCGCTGGAAATGCTCGCCGATGATCGACAGCTTGGCCAGCGGCAGCAGTTGATGGATATCGGCGACACGTCCGGCGACCGAATTCTCGACCGGAATCATCGCCAGCGCCGCCCGCCCGTCCACCACCGACTGAAACGCGTCCTCGAACGAACGGCACGGCAGTGTCGTCATTTCGGGCCGTGTCGAACGGCAGGCGAGGTCGGAATAGGCGCCGGGCGCGCCCTGGAAAGCGATGGTTTTTTCCGGATCGGACATTGCCGAAGGATCCTTTCGGGCAGGAACGTTTCTTCCGGTTCAGGGACCGGGCGACCGAAGTATCCTCGCCGCTCGGGGGTCTGTCAACGCCGCCTGAAACACGGTTGGGCTTGGCGAGGACGGCCGTAGGGATTAAATTGCCCCGCCGCCAGCTAAGTTCCGGCGGCTTGTGGGGACCGATCCATGTCGGATGAACTGACTCGTTTTCTCGGCGTCGCACTGAAACTGGCGGAGACGGCCGGAACGGTATCGATGCGGTATTTCCGCACGCGTGTCGCGGTCGACGACAAGGCCGACGAAAGTCCCGTCACCGTCGCCGATCGCGAGACCGAGGCCGCGATGCGGGAAATCCTGGCCGCCGAGTTGCCCGACCACGGCATCCTGGGCGAGGAACATGGCCGCGAACGCGTCGAAGCCGAATATGTCTGGGTTCTCGATCCCATCGACGGAACCAAGTCGTTCGTGACCGGAAAGCCGCTGTTCGGCAACCTGATCGCCCTGGTCCGTGACGGTCGGCCGATCATCGGCGTCATCAACATGCCGGCGTTGGGGGAGCGATGGGTCGGCTGCGTAGGCCGCGCATCCACGTTCAATGACGAGCGGATATCGGTTCGGGCCTGCGGCCGCCTGGCGGACGCCTGGTTGTGCGCGACCTCGCCCTTCATGTCGAACGATGCCGACAACGCTGCCTTTGAACGGGTCCGGCGGCGGGCCAAGTATGCGGTTTTCGGCGGTGATTGCTACGTCTACGGACTCGTCGCCAGCGGGTCCGTGGACCTGGTCGTCGAATCGGGACTTCAGCCTTATGATTTTTGTGCGTTGGCGCCGGTGATCGAAGGCGCGGGCGGCCTGTTTACCGATTGGGCAGGCCGGCCGTTGCGGATCGATTCCGACGGCCGTGTCGTTGCCGCCGGGGACCCCAGGGTTCACGAGGCGGCGCTTGAACTGGTCCGTAGGGGGTAAGGTTAAGGTGCGTCGACGACGGTTATGACTGATAGACACGAACCGCCCGCCCGGGACCCGGGGAATCTCGGTTTCGAGCACGAGGTTCTGGATCACGTTTCCAATCTGGTTTGCATCAGCGTCGACGGACGGATTGTCTATGCCAATCCCGCGGCCGCGCGGGCGCTTGCCATGGATTCGCCTTCGGACATTTTGGAACATCGTTTTTCGGATTTTCTCGACGGCGATTACGGCGCGTTGTGGGATGAAGATCCCGGCGCCTTCGCCGGCGAAACCAAGAGCACACGGGTTCGGCTCCGGCCGAACAATGGAAAACGGCCTTCCGTCGACCTGACCGTCCGCCGGTTGGAGAGCCTGGGCCGCGCCGCCTTCGTCATCGAGGCACGGGACGTCACCGAATACATCCGGGCATCGGTGGCGACGCGTAAACGGGAACAAAGGCTCAGAGGCATCCTGGACGCCGTCGGCGACGGCATCGTGGCCTGCGACGAAAAAGGCATCGTGACCATATTCAATCCGGCGGCCGAAAGCATGTTCGGACGCCGTGCCCGCGACGTTCTCGGCGGCGACATCGCCATCGTGCTTCCCGATCCTTTCGCGCGCGACCGTTACCGACACCTGTTGGAGGTCGGTGGCGAGGCGTGTCGCGGTCTTCTGGAAAGGACGAACGAGTTTTGCGGCGAGCGGGCGGACAAGTACGCGTTTCCGATCGAGATGTTGCTCAGCGAGCTGATCGAAGGTCGGCACCGGCTGTTGATCGCCGTGGTCCGGGATATCACCGAACGCAAACGCGAAGAGGAACGCATCCGCCGTCTCGCGCACTATGATGCGGTGACCGCGCTCCCGAACCGGTATCTGTTGAACGAGCGCCTGGAACGCGCTCTGGCGCGCGCGCGGCGCGGCCGGAGCAACGTGGCGCTGATGTTTCTGGATCTGGACCGGTTCAAACCCGTCAACGACACGCTCGGACACGAAGCCGGCGACGCCTTGCTCAAGGACGTCGCGGCCCGCCTCTCGGAGTGTGTGCGGATCACCGACACCGTGGCCCGTTTGGGCGGCGACGAATTCGTGGTGGTTCTGGAAGGCCTGGAAGAGGAAGGCGGCGCCGGTCTGGTCGCCCGAAAGATTCTTGAGACCCTTCACGAACCCTTCCTCATCGGCGACCGGACGTTCGTGATCGGCGCCAGCATGGGGATCAGCCTGTTTCCCGCCGATGCGGAACGCGCGGATGAATTGATCGCCCGGGCCGATGCCGCGATGTACAGGGCCAAGGCCGGGGGGCGGAACGCCTTTCTCTTCGCGCGTTCCTGAAAGCCGGAAACGTACGAAAATTTGCGTGAGCGCTTGATCGCGTCCCCGGCATTCCTCAATATCGTAATTGAGCAGGATTCGTCGAACCGGGGGAATTGCCCGAAAATGCTGTCATGGCCGTTGCGCTTCGCGGTAGCCGTCCTGATCCTGGCGTCGGGGGCGTTGGAGGCGTGGGCCGGCGACGGCGTCGTGCGTCACGCGATCGCGATGCACGGAACCCCGAAGTATCCCCCGAATTTCGATCACTTCGACTACGTCGTTCCCGACGCGCCGAAGGGAGGGATTGTCAAGCTTGCCTCGACGGGCGGTTTCGACAGCTTCAACGGCTTTATCGTCAAGGGCGAGACGGTCCCCGGTATCGGCTATATTTACGATACGCTGACAGAGGCCTCCGCCGACGAGGCGTTCACACGCTACGGCCTGTTGGCCGAAACCATGGAGATGCCGGAAGACCGTTCCTGGATCGTCTTCAATCTCCGACCCGAGGCGCGATGGCACGACGGCGAGCCGGTCACGGCGGATGACGTCATCTTCACCTTCGAATCGCTGCGGAAATACGGCACGCCGCAATTCCGTTTTTATTACGCTAGCGTCGACAAGGTGGAGAAACTGGGGCCCAAGTCCGTCAAATTCACGTTCAAGCCGGGCGAAAACCGGGAACTTCCGCTGATCGTCGGCGAAATGACGATCCTTCCCAAGCACTACTGGGACAAGCGCGACGTTTCGAAGACCACGCTGGAACCGCCCCTGGGCAGCGGGCCCTATCGCATCAAGAATTTCGAACCGGGACGGTGGGTCGTCTACGAACGGGTCAAGGACTACTGGGCCAAGGATCTGCCGCTCAAAAAAGGGTTCCACAATTTCGACGAGATCCAGGTCGACCTCTATCGCGATCTCTCGGTCCAGCTCGAAGCCTTCAAGGCGGGGGCGTTCGATTTCCGGTTGGAGAATTCGGCCAAGCAGTGGGCGACCGCCTACGACCTTCCCGCCGTTCACGACGGGCGGTTGATCAAGGAACTGTTGCCGCATCAAAGGCCGCAGGGGATGCAGGGGTACGCCTTCAACATCCGCAACGATCTGTTCAAGGACCCCCGGGTCCGCCATGCTCTGGCTTACGCCTTTGATTTCGAACGCTCGAACGAGCTTTTGTTCTACGGCCAGTACACACGGAGCCGCAGTTATTTCGACAATTCGGAACTGGCGGCGACGGGCTTGCCCTCACAGGGCGAACTCGAAATCCTGAATCCTTTTCGCAGCCGGGTGCCGCCGGAAGTGTTCGACAAGGAGTACAATCCGCCGAAAACCGATGGAACCGGCCGAATCCGTTCCAACCTCAAGATCGCCGTCGACCTGCTGAAAGCGGCAGGGTGGACTTATGAGGATATGCGCCTGGTCAACGCCGAAACGAAACAGCCGTTTCGTTTCGAGATCCTGCTGGTGAGCCCCGATTTCGAACGGATCACGCTGCCGTTCGCCAAGAATCTGTCACGTTTGGGAATAGAGGCGTCGGTGCGGACCGTGGACGTGCCGCAGTACATCAAGCGGCTGGAGACGTTCGATTTCGACGTGGTGGTTTTTTCGTGGGGGCAGTCGGCGTCACCGGGCAACGAACAGCGCGATTTCTGGGGATCGACGGCGGCCGAGCAACCGGGCACGCGAAACGTGGTCGGCATCGAAGACCCGGTGATCGATGACCTGATCGAGAAACTGATCGCCGCGCCGGACAGGGAAAACCTGGTGACCCGTGTCCGCGCACTCGATCGCGTGTTGCAGTGGAGCCACTACGTGATCCCGCATTGGCACATCAGCGCCGATCGGATCGCCTATTGGAACAAGTTCGGGCGTCCTCCGGAGACACCGATGCAGGGCGTTCAGTTCGATACCTGGTGGGTCGACCGGCAAAAGATCGAAAAATTCGGACTGAAGGGCTAGAGGCGGGAGACGGGGAAAGACCATGGCAGCCTATATCGTCCGTCGGCTTCTGCTGATCATTCCGACCCTGTTCGGGATCATGGTTGCCAATTTCTTCATCGTCCAGTTGGCGCCGGGCGGGCCGGTCGAAAAGGTTCTGGCCCAGTTCCAGGGGGTCGAGGTTTCGGCGACGGCGCGGGTCAGTGGCGGTGGCGGCGGGGAAAATCGTTCGCAGGCGGGCTCCGGCGGTTCGCCGGGGGGCGGTGGCACGTCGAAATATCGGGGGGCGCGCGGTCTGGATCCCGAACTGGTCAAGTCGATCGAAAAGCAGTTCGGTTTCGACAAGCCGATTCACGAGCGTTTCGTACTCATGATCGGGAATTACGCGCGATTCGATTTCGGTACCAGCTATTTCCGCGATCGATCGGTGGTCGATCTGGTGTTGGACAAGATGCCGGTGTCGATCTCGCTCGGTCTGTGGACGACTTTGCTGGTCTATCTGATTTCCATCCCCTTGGGCATCGCCAAGGCGGTGCGTGACGGATCGCGTTTCGATGTCTGGAGCAGCGGCGTGGTGATCGTCGGCAACGCCGTCCCCGGGTTCCTGTTCGCGATCCTGTTGATCGTCCTGTTCGCGGGCGGGCGCTACTTCGACTGGTTCCCCCTGCGCGGCCTGGTTTCGGACACCTTCGAGGAGATGAGCTGGATCGATCAGGCCAAGGACTACTTATGGCATTTGGCGCTGCCGATCCTGTCGCTGGTTATCGGCGGATTCGCCAGCCTGAGCATGTTGACCAAGAATTCGTTCCTGGAAGAAATCAACAAGCAGTACGTCGTCACCGCGCGTTCGAAGGGCGTCAGCGAGCGGCGCGTGCTGTACGGTCACGTCTTCCGCAACGCCATGTTGATCGTCATCGCCGGTTTCCCCAGCGCGTTCGTGGGAATCCTGTTCACCGGGGCGCTGCTGACCGAGATCATCTTCTCGCTCGACGGACTCGGGCTGCTGGGGTTCGAGGCGGCGATCAACCGGGACTATCCGGTCATGTTCGGGACCCTCTATTTCTTCACGCTGCTCGGGCTGGTTCTGAACCTCGTCGGCGACCTGATGTACCATCTGGTCGATCCCCGTATCGATTTCGAAGCGCGGGGAGGCTGAACGATGGCGGGTTTCGCGGGACGCCGTTTCGAACTGTCGCCGGTCACGCGGCGGCGGTTCGCCAACTTCCGCCGCAACCGGCGGGGATTCTGGTCCCTGTGGCTGTTCCTGCTGCTGTTCGTCGTCACATCGATGGCGGAATTCGTCGCCAACGACAAGCCGATTTTCGTCTGGTACGACGGGCACGCCTACGCGCCGATCTTCGAGCGCTATCCCGAAACCGATTTCGGCGGTTTCCTGGAAACCGAGGCCGACTACAAGGATCCGGAAGTCACTGCCCTGATCAAGGAAAAAGGCTGGATCGTTTGGCCGGTCGTGCCGTTCAGTTACGACAGCATCAACTATGACTTGCGCGTGCCCGCGCCGTCGCCGCCGGATACGGAAAACTGGCTGGGAACCGACGACCACGGCCGCGATGTCGTGGCGCGACTGATCTACGGGTTCCGGATTTCGGTGCTGTTCGGTCTGGCGCTGACGATCCTCAGTTCGATCGTCGGGATCGCGGCCGGAGCGGTCCAGGGGTATTTCGGAGGATGGGTCGATCTGGTCTTCCAGCGGTTCATCGAAATCTGGTCGGGCATGCCGCAGCTATACCTGCTCATCATCCTTTCCAGTGTCGTGACGCCCAGCTTCTGGTGGCTGCTGGGGTTGTTGCTGTTGTTCAGCTGGATGTCGCTGGTCGCCGTGGTTCGGGCCGAATTTCTTCGGGTGCGGAATTTCGACTACGTGCGGGCGGCGCGCGCCCTCGGTGTGTCGGACGGCGTCATCATGTTTCGCCATATCCTGCCCAACGCGATGGTCGCGACCCTGACCTTCCTGCCGTTCATTCTTTCCGGCGCGATCACCGCCTTGACGGCGCTCGACTTTCTCGGTTTCGGGCTGCCGCCGGGCTCGCCCTCGCTGGGCGAACTCCTGAACCAGGGCAAGGACAATTTGCAGGCGCCCTGGCTGGGTCTGACGGCCTTCTTCGTTCTGGCGACCATGCTGAGCCTGTTGATCTTCATCGGCGAAGCCGTGCGCGACGCCTTCGATCCGAGGAAAACCTTCCAATGACGTCACCCCTGCTCGAGATCCGAGATTTGGCGGTTTCGTTCGGACGTGGCCCGCGCGAAGTCCACGCCGTGCGCGGGGTATCGTTCGACCTGAACAAGGGCGAAACCGTTGCCCTGGTCGGCGAAAGCGGGTCGGGAAAATCGGTCTCGGCGTTGTCGATCCTTAGGCTGCTTCCCTATCCGCATGCCCGGCATCCTTCGGGCAGTGTCCGTTTCGGCGGCGAGGACCTGCTCGTCGCGCCCCCGTCCCGGGTTCGGGAGATCCGCGGCAACGACATCGCCATGATCTTCCAGGAACCGCTGACCAGCCTCAATCCGCTGCAATCGATCGCCAAACAGATTTCCGAGGTCCTGTTCGTTCACAAACACATGAACCGCCGGCAGGCGCGCGAGCGGGTGATCGAGTTGTTGTCCCTCGTCGGGTTGGAAGAGGCCATAGATCGTCTCGACGCCTATCCTCACGAGTTTTCCGGCGGCCAGCAGCAGCGCGTCATGATCGCGATGGCTCTGGCCAACGAGCCCGATATCCTGATCGCGGACGAACCGACGACGGCGCTCGACGTGACGGTCCAGGCGCAGATCCTGAAACTGTTGAAGGAGCTTCAACAAAAACTGGGGATGGCGTTGCTTTTGATCACCCACGATCTCGGGATCGTGCGACGCATGGCCGACCGCGTCAACGTGATGAACCAGGGCTTCATCGTCGAAGCCGGAACGGCGGCCGACATCTTCGAACGACCGGCAAATGCCTATACGCGCCGTTTGCTCGCCGCCGAACCGAAGGGCCGGCCCGATGCCGTCGCCGAGGAGACGCCGCCGATCATCGAGGGCCGGGAAATCCGGGTCTGGTTCCCAATCAAAAAGGGGATGCTCGGCCGCGTGGCCGGCCACATCAAGGCCGTCGACAATATCTCGCTGACGGTCCGGGAAGGACGCACGCTCGGCGTGGTCGGCGAAAGCGGTTCGGGCAAGAGCACATTGGGACGGGCCCTTCTTCGGTTGGAGCGATCGGAGGGCGACGTCGTTTTCGACGGTCGGGATCTGCGATCGATCGCATCGAAGGAACTGCGGCCCCTGCGCAAGGAAATGCAGATCGTCTTTCAGGATCCCTTCGGCAGTCTGAGCCCCCGGCTTTCCATCGGCGAGATCATCGGCGAGGGACTAAAGGTACACGGGATCGGCGGCGACAAGGAGCAGAGGCGGGACCTGATCGGCGGTGCGCTACGCGAAGTCGGGCTCGAACCAGCGACGCAGGACCGCTATCCCCACGAATTTTCCGGCGGCCAGCGCCAGCGCGTCGCGATCGCGCGGGCCCTGATCCTGAAACCTCGGTTCATCGTTCTGGATGAACCGACCAGTGCGCTCGATGTTTCCGTCCAGGCGCAGATCGTCGATCTGTTGCGGGATCTGCAGCGGCGCCACAATCTTGCGTACCTTTTCATCAGCCACGATCTCAAGGTCGTAAGGGCGATGGCCCACGACGTGATCGTGATGCGCAAGGGACGGGTCGTGGAACAGGGAACGGCCGACGACATCTTTGCCGCGCCGAAGGAAGAATACACGCGGGCCCTCATGGCCGCCGCTTTCGAACTGAAGGCGGATGAAACCGGAGTCGTGGAGCGCTGACCATGCGTCTCGTCTTCATATGTGCGACCAAGGATCCAGAACCCTGGCGGATCGGCTTGTGCCGCCATCTACCCGATCTCGATTTTCGCACGTGGCCGGACGGTCTCGACGAGGACGAGTTCGATTCCGTCGAATACGTTCTGGCCTGGCAACCCGAACCCGGCGTGATCGCCCGGTTTCCGAATCTGAAGGCGATACTGAGCCTCGGTGCCGGGGTGGATCACCTGCTTCGCGATCCGACGCTTCCGGTCGGCCTGCCGATCGTCCGCATGGTCGATCCGATGCTCACCCGGGGCATGGTGGAATACGTGACCCATTGGGTTCTGCATCTGCACCGCGATTTCCATCTGTATCGGGATCTCCAGGCGCGACATCAGTGGGAGCAGCTGGGCGCGCCCGAGACATCGGAAACCCGTGTGGGAATCATGGGGCTGGGGGTCCTGGGCGGGGCCTGCGCGCGAGCTTTGGTGGACCTCGGTTTCGATGTCGCGGGCTGGGACCTCAAGGCCAAGGCGATCGAAGGAGTCGAGACTTTCGTCGGGTCCCGCGGGCTCAGGCCTTTCCTCAATCGGACCCAAACGCTGGTCCTGCAATTGCCCTCCACCGCGGCGACCCGGGGGATCGTCGATGCCGGGGTCCTCTCTGAACTTCCGGAGGGGGCCTATCTGATCAATCCGGCGCGTGGCGATCTTTTGGTCGAGGACGATCTTCTGGCGGCGCTTGATACCCATTCGATCGGGTTTGCCGTTCTCGACGTTTTCCGTTCCGAGCCTCTGGCGTCCGACCACCCGTTTTGGGAACATCCGAAGGTTGTGGTGACACCCCATGTCGCGAGCCTGACCATGGTGCCGTCGGCGGCCGAGGCTATCGCCGCCAATATCCTGCGGGTCGAACGCGGCAAAACGCCGTTTCCGCTCGCCGATGCATCGGCTGGGTTTTAAGGCGTCGAAATAGACCGAACCAGCAACCGAACGAAACCGAATCCCGCGGCACCCTATTCGTCACGAAGGTGGAGGCTGTTTCATTTTAGACGAGAAATCTGTAATCTGATCCATAGGAGGAGTTCCGTTCGCAGGGGCTGGCGATGGATGAATCATTTCTGACCCTCCGGAAATTCGTTGCGCCCGAGTTCGTCTTCGGTTCCGGCGCCCGTAAGCTGGTTGCCCAATACGTGCGAAATTTTGGCGGGCGACGGGTATTGATCGTTTCCGACCCGGGTGTCGCCAAAGCCGGATGGGTCGGTGACGTCGCCGGCGTGCTCGAAGCCGACGGGATCAACTACGCCGTTTTCGATCAGGTAACACCCAATCCGAGAGACCATGAAGTCGCGGCGGGAACCGATGCCTATCTTCGGGCGGATTGCGATCTGGTCGTCGCTGTCGGCGGCGGGAGCCCGATGGATTGCGCCAAGGGCATTTGCATTTGCGCGGTCAACGGCAAACCGATCGGCGCCCATGAAGGGGTCGACGCGGTCGAGGATCCCGGGCCGCCGCTCATATGCATACCGACGACGTCGGGCAGTGCCGCGGATGTTTCGCAGTTCGCGATCATCACCAGTCGGGAACAGCGCCGAAAGTACGCCATTATCAGCAAGGCGGTTGTTCCCGATGCCGCTCTGATCGATCCGGAAACGACGGTCACGATGGACTCGTACCTGACGGCCTGCACCGGGCTCGACGCTTTGACCCATGCGTTCGAAGCCCTCGTGTCGTCGGCGCGATCCCCGATCACCGATACCCATGCCATGTCGGCGATCGGGCTGATCCGCTCCGCTTTGCCCCGGGTTCTCGCGGACGGGTCGGATCTCGAAGCCCGGGGAAAGATGCTGCTGGCATGTGCTCAAGCCGGGCTTGCTTTTTCCAATGCGAGCCTCGGGGCTGTCCATGCGATGGCGCATAGCCTGGGTGGCTTTCTGGATCTGCCCCATGGCGAGTGTAATGCGCTCCTGCTGCCGCATGTCGTGGCCTTCAACTTCGAAAGCGCTTCCGAACGCTACGTTTCGGCGGCCAAGGCATTGGACATCCCCGTGGACGGCCGGTCGCAAGCCGCCGCACGAAAGGAACTGGTGGTGGGCCTAATCGATTTCGCGCGCGCCATGGGGGTTTCTGCCAAGCTCTCGGACCGTGGCGTCCGCTCCGATGATATTCCTGGATTGTCGGAGAATTCCTTGAAGGACCCCTGCCTAGTGACCAACCCGCGACGCGCCGGTTTGCGGGATGTGGAGACGATTTTTGAAGAAACCCTCTAAACCCGGCGACCCCTGGGCTGATACGAGGGCCCGAATCATCGGCCTCGGCGAGCGATCGGTCCGCAAAAGCCACTATCCGGTTCTGCAAAAGCGGCTGCGCGATCTCGAACGATTCCGGCTTCTTCTGGAGCAAACGGCCGAAGCGATCCTGGTTGCCGAAGTCGGGGAATGGCGAATCGTCGATGCCAATCAATCGGCCGAGAAGCATCTGTTCCTGACTCGCGAAGAGCTTTTGAGCCGGGATCTGAGGAGCCTTCTGCCGGACCCCCTGCGGGTTTTTCTCGACCCAGAGATGGGTCGTCAAGATGATCCGCAAGCGCCGGTGCGCGGCGATTTCATTCGAGGCGACGGGTCGATTTTTCATGCCGAGGTCAACGCCCACTACGGTGAACTGGACAGCAACCGGTTCCTGGTTTTGACCGCCCGTGACATCAGTGCCCAACTCCGGGCGGAAAGTGCCCTGCGAGAGGCCAAGGAAGAAGCCGAATACGCCAACATGGCCAAGAGTCGTTTCCTCGCGAACGTCAGCCACGAATTGCGCACGCCGTTGAACGCGGTCATCGGTTTCGCGGAGATGATCGAATCGTGCTTGTATGGCCCACTGGGGGATGAACGGTACGGCGACTACGCCCGGGACATCCAGGATTCCGGGCGGCACCTCTTGCAGTTGATCACCGATCTCCTTGATCTTTCGCGCATCGAAGTGGGCGCGTTCGACCTGAACGAGGAAGCAATCGATCTGGCGGAACTCACGGCTTCGGCCATAAAATTGGTCGAAGGCTACGCGGGAAGGGCGCGAATTGCGATCGAGAACTGCGTCGACGCCGAAGCGCCGAAGCTGTATGCCGATCCACTCCGGATCAAGCAAGCCTTGATCAATTTGCTGATGAACGGCGTCAAGTTCAACCGTGACGGCGGAGCGGTTCGGGTCTCGGTGAGCGAAGTGGAGGACGGCGGTATCGCCGTCGAAGTCAGCGATACCGGAATCGGAATCCGCCACGATGTCATTCCGCATATCCTGGAGCCGTTCGGACGGAGCGACGATCCCTTGATCCGCTCGCACGAAGGCGCCGGGCTCGGCCTCCACCTCGTCAAGAACCTGGTCGAAGTCCACGGAGGAGAAATCAGGATCGAAAGCGATCCGGGCATCGGCACACGGATCCGTCTCCGTTTTCCGGAGCACCGGGTGATCCGCAACCGCGATGCCTAACTGACCCAGCCGTAGGCAAGCGCGAGAAGCCCAACTCCGAGCACGATGCGGTAAAGGACGAAGGGCGTGAAGGATGCGCGTTTCAACCACGCCATCATCACCGCGATCGCGATCAGGGCGAAAATGAAGGACAGTGACACACCGGTAAGAATATCGGCGGTCAGGGTCGCGTTTCCCGTTTCGAGAAGCTCTTTGCCCTTCAGCAGGCCGGCGCCGAGGATCGCGGGAATGCTGATGATCATGGAAAATCGCGCGGCGTCGCTCCGTTCCATGCCCAACAGCCGAGCCGCCGTCATGGTGATGCCGGAACGGCTGGTTCCGGGAACCAGGGCAAGGATCTGTGCAAGCCCAATGACCAGCGCATCGGGGATTCCCAAATGTTCGATCCGCCGGACCGTCATCCCGATGAGGTCGGCGGCGTACAAAAGGATGCCGTAGCCGAGTGTTGTCCACCCGATCACCGTCAAGGACCGGACGCTGTCGCCTACGTACTTGTTGAACAGGAAGCCGGCGACCACGACGGGGATGGTCGCGACGATGACTTGGCCGAACAGGCGGCCGCCGGGGTCGCTTCGTCCGCGGAGATTGCGCCACAGCCCGGCGATCATGGCACCGATATCGCGGGACAAGTAGATAACGACGGCGCCCAGGGTGCCGATATGAACCGCGACGTCCATTGCCAACCCTTGGTCAGGCCAGTCCGTCAGTAGGGGCACCAACGCAAGGTGGCCCGAGGAACTGATGGGCAGGAATTCCGTAATTCCCTGAATAACCGCAAGGACCGCAAGATTTAGAAGCGACATGGTCCCCTCATACCATGTTTTGGCGCCTTATACTCCTTTCCGGAGCATCCGTCCATCCGTTGGAAAAAGGTCCGAAATGAGACGAGTTGTTGGGGGCGTTCCGACGTCGGCGCGGCGGGCATGAGAACGATTCACGCGGTGTTGCTCATTTAGTAAACAATGTTGACCTATTAACGAATTTTCGCTTGCCTTGGCAGTTAAACGCAGGCATATGGTCGATCGTGCTCCGAGGAGCCGACCGCCTTGCCGAAAGAGGAGATCAGGCGACATGCCCGACAAGATGCAGCAGTTCGTGCGCGTTTCGCAGCAACGTCCACCCCGGCGCGAAGCGGGGGAACGCCATCAGGATTTCGGCGAGATCTACGAGATTTTCGACACAGCGCCCGCCGGGACCCAGGCTTCACGCTGCGAGCAGTGCGGCATACCGTTTTGTCACGTCGGCTGTCCGCTGCATAACAATATCCCCGACTGGTTGAAACTGACCGCCGAAGGGCGGCTCGAAGAAGCCTATCGCCTCAGCCAGTCGACGAACAATTTTCCGGAAATCTGCGGGCGCATTTGCCCACAAGAAAATCTATGCGAAGGCGGCTGCGTCCTGGAACAGTCCAGTCACGGCACGGTCACCATCGGCGCGATCGAGAAGTATCTGACCGAAACCGCATTCGAAAACGGATGGGTTCGGCCCGCGAATCCCCCGCGTGAACGGGATCAGTCTGTCGGCATCATCGGCGCCGGACCGGCCGGGCTCGCGGCGGCGGAACAACTGCGCCGCAAAGGCTACAGTGTTCACGTTTACGATCGCCACGACCGCATCGGCGGGTTGCTGGTGTACGGCATACCGAACTTCAAGCTCGACAAATCGATCCTTCTCCGTCGGACGAAGATGCTGTCGGAATCCGGCATCGTCTTTCATCGGTCGTTCGAGGTCGGGCGCAGTGCCTCTCTCGCCGAATTGCGCCAGCGCCATGATGCCGTCTTTATCGGCACCGGGCTGTATAAGCCCCGGGCGCTGCCGTTGCCGGGTTCGGGCCTTGGCGGCATCCATCAGGCCCTTGAATTCCTGATTGCCTCCAATCGCAAAGGTTTCGGCGAGGACGTCGCGGCTTTTGACGACGGAACGCTCAACGCCAAGGGCAAGCACGTGGTGGTCCTGGGCGGCGGCGACACGGCGATGGACTGCTGCAATACCTCGGTCCGTCAGGGCGCCAAGTCGGTGACCGCGATCGAGCTTCAGGCTGAAAACGAAATGCGGGGATCCAAGGCCGAAAGGGCGCACGCCCGTGATGGCGGCGTCACCTTCCACTTCAAGACTACGGCCGAAGCCTTCTTGGGCGACGGCATAGTCAGAGGCGTGCGGGCGGTCAAGGCGCGCATGGGCGCGCCCGGTCCGGATGGGCGGCGCCCGATCGAGGCGGTTCCCGGAACCCACTTCACCGTCGAGGCCGACATGGTGATTCAGGCCATGGGCTTCGGCGCCGAGGACGTTCCGACCCTATTCGGCGAACCCGATCTGGCCGTGACACGTTGGGGAACGCTGGTGGTGGACCAAGCCCAGGAGACAAACCTGGACGGCGTGTTCGCCGGCGGGGATATCGTGCGCGGCGCGTCGCTGGTCGTCTGGGCGATTCGGGATGGTCGCATGGCCGCGGAAAGCATCGATGGCTACATTCGTGGCAAGAAGACCGGCGCCCTCGCGGCGGCCGAGTGAGAGACGGGAGCAACCGGTCATGAACGAGATTCGCAATACCACGAATAAGCCCTCCGAAAGCGTCGAGGGGATCCGGCCCAACTGGGCAAGCGAAGCGGCTCGGCTGGAACGTGAAGGCATGTACGATCCGCAATTCGAATCCGATGCCTGCGGCGTCGGCTTCGTTGCGACCATCGACGGCAAGCCGCGCCGGGAAATCGTATTGCACGGGATCGAGGCCCTGAAGCGGGTCTGGCACCGGGGCGCCGTCGATGCCGACGGCAAGACCGGCGACGGCGCCGGCATCCATGTTCAGATCCCCCAGGACTTTTTCCAGGAGCACATCCGTCGTACCGGCCATGAACCGGGCGACGAACGGATCGCGGTGGGTATGGTATTTCTGCCGAAAACCGATCTGGGCGCCCAGGAAACCTGCCGGTCGATCGTGGAAAGCGAAATCCTGCGTCTCGGCTACACGATCCATGGTTGGCGGCAGGTGCCGGTCGACGTCAGCGTCATCGGCGAAAAGGCCAACACGACGCGGCCCGAGATCGAACAGATCATGATCGCCAACAACCAGGGGACCGACGACGAGAAGTTCGAAACCGATCTCTATATCATCCGTCGGCGCATCGAAAAGCTCGTTCAGTCGAACAGCATCAACGATTTCTATATCTGTTCCCTGTCGTGCCGGTCGATCATCTATAAGGGAATGTTCCTGGCCGAGCAGCTGACGTCGTTCTATCCCGACCTCTTGGATGACCGGTTCATTTCGAACTTCGCCATCTTCCACCAGCGCTATTCGACCAACACGTTCCCGATGTGGCGTCTGGCCCAGCCGTTCCGCATGCTCGCGCACAACGGCGAAATCAATACCATCACCGGCAACAAGCGTTGGACAACGGCGCACGAGCCGCGCATGGCGTCGCCCATCCTCGGCGAAGCGATCGAGGACATCAAGCCGGTGGTACAGGCGAGCGGGTCGGATACGGCCAACCTGGACAACCTCTTCGAGCTTCTGGTTCGGGCGGGACGTCCGGCGCCGATGGTCAAGGCCCTGATGATCCCGGAATCGGTGACCCAGAACCAGACCATGCCGGAAAACCATCAGGCGTTGTTCACCTATTGCAACAGCGTCCTGGAACCGTGGGACGGCCCGGCCGGGGTCGTCGCGTACGATGGTCGCTGGGTGATCGCCGGCATGGATCGCAACGGCTTGCGTCCGATGCGGTACATGGTTTCCCGCGACGGCATTTTCATGGTCGGTTCCGAAACCGGCATGATCGACATGCCGGAAGACAAGATCATCGAAAAGGGCCGCGTTGGTCCCGGAGATGTCCTGGGCGTCGATCTCGTCGAAGGCAAGCTGCTGCGCGACCGGGAAATGAAGGACATGCTCGCGGCCCGGAAACCCTTCGAGAAATGGATTCAGAATACCGTCCGCCTGGAGGGCTTGTTGGAAGGGACCTCCGTCGCGGAGAAAATGTTCGACGCCGACGAACTGCGCACGCGCCAAGTCGCGTTCGGGCTTACCCTGGAGGATGGAGATACGGTGCTCCAGTCGATGGGGGAATTGGGCAAGGAACCGATCGGATCCATGGGCGACGACACCCCGCCGGCCGTGCTTTCGGAACACTATCGGGGCCTGCACCACTTTTTCCGTCAGATGTTCAGCCAGGTTTCCAATCCGCCGATCGATTCGTTGCGCGAATACCGCGTGATGTCGCTCAAGACCCGTCTCGGCAATCTGGGCAACATCCTCGAGGAAGAGGAAAACCAGTGTGACATCCTGCAACTGGATTCACCGGTCATCACCAACGCGGAATACGGTGCTCTCCGCAAGTACATGGGCAGTACAGCGGCGGAAATAGACTGCACCTTCGAGGCTGCCGGCGGTCCGGAAGCCTTGCGCAAGGCTCTCGATCGCGTTCGGCGCGAAGCCGAGGACGCAGTGCGCGGCGGCCACACCCATATCGTTCTCAGCGACAAGAAGATGGGGCCCGATGCCGCGGCGATTCCGATGATCCTGGCGACGGGTGCCGTCCATACGCATTTGGTTCAGCAGCATCTCCGGACCTTCACGTCGCTGAACGTGTGTTCGGGCGAATGCATCGACGTCCACTATTTCGCGGTCCTGATCGGCGTCGGCGCAAGCACGGTCAACGCCTATCTCGCCGAGGATTGGATCAAGGAGCGCCACGGCCGCGGCCTGTTCGGAACGTTGGACCTGGAAACCTGCGTCGCCAATTACAAGGAAGCGGTAAATCAGGGCCTCCTGAAGATCATGTCCAAGATGGGCATCGGCGTTATTTCGTCGTATCGGGGTGGTCTGATCTTCGAAACCATTGGGCTTTCGCGGTCCTTGATCGCTGAATTCTTCCCCGGCATGTCGTCGCGCATCTCGGGCATGGGGCTCAACGGCATTGCGGCCAAGGTCCTGAAGCAGCACGCCAAGGCGTTTGACGAGGAAGTCATTTCGCTGCCGATCGGCGGGTTTTATCGCTATCGCGATGGGGCCGAGCGTCATGGCCACGACGGCAAACTGATCAAGGTCCTGCAAGAGGCCGTGTTGACGGAATCGTTCAGCAAGTACAAGGAATACAGCGACGCCATCAACAACCGTCCTCCGATCAATCTGCGGGATTTGCTGGGTTTCCGCCCGGTGAATGCTCCGATATCGGTCGACGAGGTGGAATCCATAACGGAAATCCGCAAACGCTTCGTGGCTCCGGCCATGTCCCTGGGCGCGCTCAGCCCCGAGGCCCACGAAACGCTGGCGATCGCCATGAACAGGATCGGTGCCAAATCGAATTCGGGCGAAGGCGGCGAGGGATCGGAGCGCTTCAAGCCCCGCGTCAATGGCGACAATCCGTGTTCGTCGATCAAGCAGGTGGCGTCCGGTCGCTTCGGTGTGACGGCCGAATATCTGAACAATTGCCGGGAAATCCAGATCAAGATGGCGCAAGGCGCCAAGCCGGGCGAAGGCGGCCAACTCCCCGGCTTCAAGGTCTCGCTGGAGATCGCGCGGCTGCGCCATTCGACGCCGGGCGTGATGCTCATCAGTCCGCCGCCGCACCACGACATTTATTCGATCGAGGATCTGGCGCAGTTGATCTACGACTTGAAGCAGATCAACCCCGAAGCGCAGGTGTGCGTGAAGCTGGTCGCCCGGGCCGGTGTCGGCACCATCGCGGCGGGCGTGGCCAAGGCCATGGCCGATGTGATCCTTATCTCCGGCCATGTCGGGGGCACGGGTGCAAGTCCGCTTTCCAGCATCAAGTATGCGGGCATACCCTGGGAAATGGGGCTTTCCGAAGCGCACCAGGTGCTGACGCTCAACCGGTTGCGCCACCGCATCAAGTTGCGGACCGACGGTGGACTCAAGACCGGCCGCGATATCGTGATGGCGGCCATGCTCGGCGCCGAGGAATTCGGATTCGGCACGTCGTCGCTGATGGCGATGGGCTGCCTGATGGTTCGCCAGTGCCATTCCAACACCTGTCCCGTCGGGGTCTGCACCCAGGACGAGGCGTTGCGCAAGCGTTTCAACGGCACGCCGGAACGGGTGGTGAACTTTTTCACCTTCATTGCCGATGAAGTGAAGGAGATCCTGTCCCAGCTCGGCATGAAGACGCTGAACGAGGTCATCGGCCGCACCGATCTGCTGGTTCAGGTCAGCCGCGGCGATTCCTCGCTGGACGATCTGGACCTGAATCCGTTGCTCGCACAGGCCGATAGTGGCGGCTTCCCGCGGCACAGCACCCTTGTTGGGCGCAATGAGGTGCCGGATACGCTGGACGCGCAGATGATCAAGGATGCCCGTCCCACCATCGAATGGGGCGAGAAAATGCAGCTGACCTACCTGGTGCGGAATACGCATCGGGCGGTCGGAACCCGGTTGTCTTCGATCCTGACGCGGAAGTGGGGAATGCACACGCTGGCGCCGGATCATCTGACGGTACGTCTGCGCGGCTCCGCCGGCCAGTCGCTGGGTGCCTTTGCCGTGCAGGGCCTGACTCTGGAAGTGCGAGGCGACGCCAACGATTACGTGGGCAAGGGATTGTCGGGGGCGACCATCGTTCTGCGCCCGCCGGTTTCCAGCCTTCTGGACACCCAGCGGAATACGATCATCGGCAATACCGTTCTGTATGGTGCGACGTCGGGTTATTTGTTCGCGGCGGGCCAGGCGGCGGAACGTTTCTGTGTCCGGAACTCGGGTGCCATCACCGTGGTAGAGGGCTGTGGCTCCAACGGTTGCGAGTATATGACCGGAGGTACGGCCATCATCCTCGGGCCGGTCGGCGCCAATTTCGCGGCGGGCATGACCGGTGGCATGGCGTTCGTTTACGACCCCGATGACCAGTTCGTCTATCGGGTGAATCCGGACAGCGTGATCTATCAGCGTCCCGAGACGGACCATTGGAAAGGCGTGTTGCGCAATCTGGTCGAGGAGCACGTCAAGCGGACCCACTCGCGCCATGCGGCGGCCTTGCTCGAGGACTGGGATGTTTCCCTCGGTCACTTCTGGCAGGTCGTTCCCAAGGAAATGTTGGGCAAGCTCGAACACCCGGTCCGTGCCGACGACGAACTGTCCGTCGCGGCGGCGGGCGACGACTGATCCCGACCACCGCTTTCGTTTTTGCGGTTTCATGGACGGGCCGGCAATCGCCGGCCCGTCCTTTCTTTCTCCATACCGAATACAAAAAAAGAAGGACCGGCAGATTGCCGGCCCTTCGATAAACTCGATACCTTGCGTCGCTTACTTGCCGAAGATGCCGGCTTTCTTTACATCGTCGGAGACAGCAGACTCGTACTGCTTGAAGTTGTTTTCAAACAGATGCGTCAGCTTGCGCGCCGATTCATCATAAGCGGCCTTGTCGGCCCAGGTGTTGCGCGGGTCGAGCACATCGACCGGGACTTCGGGGCAGACCGACGGAACGACCAGACCGAAATTCGGATCCATGCGCATTTCGACTTCGGCCAAAGGACCTTCCAAGGCCGCGTTGACCATTGCGCGCGTGTACGCGATCTTGATCCGCTTTCCGACATCGGGGCCGCCGCCCGTCCAGCCGGTGTTGATCAGCCAGCAGCGGGCCTTGTGGGATTTCATCTTCTCGCCCAGCAGTCGTGCGTATTCCACCGGACGCCGCGGCATGAAGGGTGCGCCGAAACAGGTCGAGAAGGTGGCCGACGGCTCGGTCACGCCCCTTTCGGTTCCGGCGACACGGGCGGTGTAGCCCTGGAGGAAGTGGTACATCGCCTGTTCCGGCGAAAGCAGGCTGATCGGAGGCAGAACGCCGAACGCGTCGCACGTCAGCATGACGATGTTTTCGGGATGACCGCCCATGCCGGTATGCGTGGCATTCGGAATGTGCGACAACGGGTACGAAGCCCGGGTGTTTTCGGTCAGCGTGTCATCGTCCAGATCCAGACGCCGGTCGTCCATGTGGATCATGACGTTTTCGAGGATCGTGCCGAAACGCTTGGTGACCGTATAAATCTCGGGTTCGGCATCGGGATTCAGGCGGATGGTCTTGGCGTAGCAGCCGTCCTCGAAATTGAAGACGCCCTTTTCCGACCAGCCATGCTCATCGTCACCGATAAGGGTCCGCGCGCTGTCTGCCGACAGGGTGGTCTTGCCGGTTCCGGACAGGCCGAAAAAGATCGCGACGTCGCCGGTCGGCCCCAGGTTGGCCGAACAGTGCATGGGTAGCACGCCCTGTTTCGGCATCAGGAAATTCAAGACGCTGAAGATGGACTTCTTGATCTCGCCGGCGTAACTGGTGCCGCCGATCAGGATCAGTTTCTTGGCGAAATGAACCACGATGAAGACGCCGCTGGCGGTTCCGTCGACCTCGGGAATCGAATGGAATCGGGGCGAATGAATGATCGTGAAATCGGGTACGAAATCAGCGAGTTCCGATTTTTTCGCCCAGATGAACATGTTGCGTGCGAACAGGCTGTGCCAGGCGGTTTCCGTGATCACCCGAATCGGGATCCGATATTCGGGATCGGCGCCCGCGAAACAGTCCTGTACGAAGAGATCGCGTCCCTGAAGGTAGGCGAGCATCCGCTGGTGCAGGCCTTGGAACTTCTCTTCGCTCATGGGGCGGTTAACCGCACCCCAGGAGATCTCATCCCTTGTGCTGGCTTCCTCGACGACGAACTTGTCGTTCGGAGAGCGGCCGGTGTGGTGTCCTGTTCGGGTTACAAGCGCTCCGCCATGCGCCAAGGTGCCCTCGCGCCGCCGCAGGGCCCGCTCATAAAGCGCTGGTGTTGAAAGATTCCAGTAGGCCGTATCCACGTTCCAAATTCCGTGGTTTTCGAGCCCGAAGTTGCTGACCATGGGTCCAACGTGTTGCACCGTATTGACTCCTTTCCCGGCGAGGTGTGCTTGTCCGCGATATCGACCGCCGCGATTCCGGGTCTTCGCGCGATCATATCCATGTTCCATGTGGCTCACGCCGCTTTGGCGTCAAGCGATTCCGGACCGGACCTCCCAATATCCCAGATGCATTGAACTTATTGTACCGCATGGACCGCGGTTCACGCCATTCGATCTCGATGGTCGGCACGGTTTCGGTTCGAATTCGCCGTTCCCCGTGGAGGCATCAGGTTGAATGGTGAAACACCTCCGCGACGCTGTTTCGACGACCGTGGTCCAATCCTTCCCATACCTGGACGTACGGATTCCGCATACGAAATTCATGTGTTCGTCTTCATTTATCTCCTTGGCCAAGTCAAAGAAAAAGTGGCGAGTTCCGTTGCAGAAAACGCATAGGTGAAATGCGCGGCTTTCGGCGAATTCGGCCCGCGACGTGTTATGGGAAAGAAAGCGTTCTATAATCTTGCCATAATTGGTCACGATGGTTCGCGCGCCGGCCGGTTTCGGGGCGAAACTGTGAACGAATGGGGGAGACTGTCGGAGTGAAGAGCAAAATCGCGCTGGTCGATGACGACCGCAATATTCTCACGTCGGTAAAGATGGCGCTGGAAGCCGAGGGATTTGATGTCAGGACCTTTGTCGACGGCGCGGAGGCCCTCGACGGCTTGGTTCGCGATCCGGTCGACTTGGCCATTCTCGATATCAAGATGCCGCGCTTGAACGGCATGGAGCTGCTGGAACGGATTCGCCGCGACAGCGATCTGCCGGTCATCTTTCTGACGTCGAAGGATGACGAAATCGACGAGATGCTCGGCCTGCGCATGGGCGCGGACGATTACATCAAGAAGCCGTTTTCACAGCGGCTGCTGATCGAGCGGATTCGTGCGGTTCTTCGCCGCAGGGCGCCGTCGGCCTCGCCGGAAGCGGGTAACAGCGTCCGGCAAGGCGAATTGGTGTTGGATGCCGAACGGCACTTGTGTTCGTGGCAAAGCCGGCCGGTCAACCTGACCGTGACCGAATTTTTGATCATCCAGGCTCTTGCCCGTCGGCCCGGTCTGGTCAAGTCGCGCGATCAGCTCATCGACGCCGCATACGGCGAGCACATCTATGTCGACGACCGGACCATTGACAGCCACATCAAGCGGTTGCGTCGCAAGTTTCGCGAGGTGGATTCCGAATTTTCCCATATCGAGACCCTTTACGGTATCGGGTACCGATACAAAACCGCGTGAGCCGGAGGCACCCGATGACAACCGGGGCGTCTCCGCGACATGCCCATCTCTCCCCGATAACGCTCCGTATCCTCGCGGTCAACGTCTTGGCGCTGGCGATACTGGTCGGCGGCCTTTTGTATTCGGGAGAGTACCGGCAGAAACTCGTCGCAACCGAACTCTCGGCGCTGGGTACGCGGGCGGAGGTCTTTGCCGCCGCCTTGGGTGAGGGTGCCGTCCGCGGAACGTCGGCCGAAAACGCCGGCATGTCGCCCACGGTCGCCCGCCAGATGATGCGGCGGCTGAGCGAAGCGACGGGGACGCGAATCCGTCTGTTCGACGAATCGGGGAACCTTCTCGTCGACACCCGCCTCCTGCGGGGGCCGGGCGGTTTGATCCAGATCGAGGAACTCCCGCTTCTCGAACCGCCTCAAATTACGTGGTTCGAGAGGCTGCTCCGGCTTTACGACCGGACGGTTTCGTGGGCGGCCGGAAAGGACGAATGGCCACCCTACAAGGAAAACCCGATCCAGCACGCGGACGATTATGAAGAGGTTCTGGACGCTCTGGCCGGCGATGAGGCGCGTCTCGTCCGCTCGGGCGACGAAGGGTTGCCGATTCTCAGTGTCGCAGTGCCGGTACGTCGCTACAAACAGGTGGTCGGGGCCGTCATGCTGACGAACGAATCCTGGGATCTGGAACGCGCGCTCGTCGACGTCCGGCTCGACATCCTGAAAGTGTTTGGAGTCGCGCTTTCCGTGACGGTGCTTCTGTCGCTTTACCTGGCGCGGACCATCGCCCGACCGCTTCGGAGACTTGCCTTGGCGGCCGAACGGGTTGAACGCAGCCACAAACGCCAGTACACGATTCCGGACTTTCCGGGCCGTCGAGACGAGATCGGCCGGCTTGCGCGTTCATTGAACGACATGACGGAGGCTTTGTGGCGGCGCATGGATGCCATCGAGCATTTTGCCGCCGATGTCGCCCATGAGATCAAGAACCCTTTGACCAGCCTGCGAAGCGCTGTGGAAACGGCGTGCCGCTTGGAGGATCCCGTCGCCCAGAAGCGTCTCATGGCGATCATTCAGGAAGACGTGGGGCGCCTGACCCGGTTGATCAGCGACATTTCCGATGCTTCGCGTTTGGATGCGGAATTGTCGCGCGCGGAAGCCGAACCCGTCGACATGCGCCGCCTTCTGGAAATGCTGATCGCCCTGCACGAAGCAACGGATGGTCCGGCGCCCTGTTTCACGGGAACCTTGCCCGACGGCTCCCTGACGGTGTCTGGGATCGGCGATCGGTTGATGCAGGTGTTTCGCAACCTTGTCGCCAATGCGGTTTCGTTCAGCCCGGCGGACGGACGGATTCTCGTCGGCGTGGAACGCCGCGAAGGGATGCTGAGGATCTGGATCGACGACCAGGGGCCGGGTATTCCGCCGGGGAAGGAGGATGCGATTTTCGACCGGTTTTATACCGAACGACCGGAATCCGAAAAATTCGGAACCCACTCCGGCTTGGGGCTGAGTATTTCGAGGCAGATTGTCGAGGCTCACGGAGGGACCATCCGCGCCGAAAATCGTATCGACGGTTCCGGTCTAATCATCGGTGCGCGATTTGTCGTAAGCCTGCCGATGGCGGGTGGTTGACATCGCGTATCGTCGCCCGCAAGGTACCGCCATGCCAACGATTGCCGGAACCTGTGTTGCGTTTGGCCACCGTGGAGTCCTGCTGCGCGGACCTTCCGGAAGCGGCAAATCCGATTTGGCCCTGCGCTTGTGCGACCGGGGGGCAATCCTGGTTTCCGATGACGGGGTCGAACTGGCCGGAGACGGCGACGGGGCTTTGATCGCATCGGCGCCACCGTCGATCGCCGGCCTGATGGAGGTTCGGGGGCTCGGGATTCTGGAGGTGCCGGTATCGGAGCCGGTTTCCCTTGTCGCCGTTGTCGATCTGGTCGCGCGCGCGGAGCAGGAGCGGATGCCGGAACCGGATTCCGTCGACCTTGCCGGCATATTGCTGCCGCGATTTCGTCTCCATGCCTTTGACGCCTCGGCCGCAACCAAGGTCCTGCTTGCGGTGCGCCTCGTCAGTGGTGATATAAGAGCCGTCCGGTAGCGCCGCGAGGAGCGACATGTCCACCGATGTGACCGAGCGCCATCTCGAACCTTCGACCTCCAACGGAGAGGCGTCGACGATTTTGTTGGTGACGGGAATGTCCGGGGCGGGCAAGACTTCGGCCCTCAAGGGGTTGGAGGATCTCGGTTTCGAGGCGATCGACAATGTGCCCCTGTCGTTTTTGGGACGACTGTTGGACCCTGGCCCCGCCGGGACGAGCCGGCGGATCCCGCCCCGAATCGCGATCGGCGTCGATGCCCGGACCCGGGATTTCAGGCCTCATGCCTTCATGCGGGAAATCGACCGCCTTCGGGCGACCTGCGCCGCGGGGGTGCGCACGCTTTTTCTCGATTGCGACGACGATGAATTGCGGCGACGGTATTCGGAAACGCGGCACCGCCATCCCCTGGCGCAGGATCGACCGATCAGCGACGGCATCCAACTCGAACGCGAATTGATGGCGGATGTCCGCGACGCTGCGGATATCGTTCTCGATACCACGGGGTTGGGTCCCGGAAGACTGAAGGGTGTGCTGAATCGCCATCTGGGAGACCGGGCAGCGGCGGGATTGACCGTTTTCGTGGTTTCTTTTTCCTATCGGCGCGGCTTGCCGCGCGAGGCCGATCTGGTCTTTGACGTTCGATTTTTGTCCAATCCGCACTATCAGGAACAGTTGCGCCCCTTGACCGGCCGGGACATGGCGGTTCAGGCTCACATCGCCGCCGATCCGGATTTCAACGCTTTCTTGGATCAAACCACCGGATTGCTCGGATTGCTGTTGCCCCGGTACGCGGATGAAGGCAAAAGCTACTTGACGATCGCCGTCGGCTGTACGGGGGGGCGGCATCGTTCCGTGTTCGTCGCCGAAAGAATTGCCCAATGGCTCGACCGTCACGGACACAGGGCCAGTCTGCGGCATAGGGAAATCGATCGTGACGACGAAACGACGGAATGAACGCGCGACGCGGAAGGACGAACAATGATCGGAATGGTGCTTGTCACCCACGGCCGTCTGGCCGAGGAACTGATCGCGGCGCTGGAGCACGTTGTCGGCGCGCAAAAAAACGTGGCGGCGGTTTGCATCGGGCCCGACGATGACATGGAACAGCGTCGGATGGACATCCTCGACAGCGTTAAAAGCGCCGATCAGGGTGAAGGTGTCGTTCTGCTGACCGACATGTTCGGCGGCACGCCGTCCAACCTCGCGATTTCCATCATGGATAAGGCGAACGTCGAGGTGATCGCGGGGGTGAATCTCCCGATGCTGATCAAGCTCGCCAGTGTCCGGGAGTCCGAATCCCTTGCCAATGCGGTTGCCAGCGCCCAGGAAGCGGGGCGGAAATATATTAATATCGCGTCGCATTTGTTAACACAGGATACGTAATGCCCGGTGTTGCCATTTCCATGGAAAGTAAATCTTCCATCGTCCGCGTAGCCGTGATTCGCAATCAGCGCGGACTTCATGCGCGTGCCGCAGCGAAATTCGTGAAACTGGCGGCGGAATTCGACGCCGCCGTCACGGTGCGCCGCAACGGTCAATCGGTTTCGGGTTCCTCGATCATGGGGCTGATGATGCTGGCAGCGGGACCGGGTTCTGAGATCGAACTCGAAGCCGAGGGCGATCAGGCTGCGGAAGCACTCGATGCCATCTGCGATTTGATTCAACGCAAGTTCGAGGAAAACTGACCGCGAGCGCGCGGGGAGGGGCCGAATGACGTCGGCGCGAAAGGAACGGACATTCACGGGGCTTGGCGTGTCGTCGGGCATCGGGATCGGGACTGCCCATGTGCGCGAAAGCGGCGTCATCCAGGTGCCGGAATACCGGATTTCCGCCAAAGGGATCGCGGCAGAACGCACCCGTTTCGCGGAGGCGGTCGAACACGCCCAGCAGCAGATCGCCAAGCTGAGACTGAAGATCGAGGGAACGTCCGGCCGAATCGAAGAAGACCTCGGACCGCTTCTCGACGCCTATTACCAAATGCTGTCGGGATCGCGTCTGGTGCGCGGCGTCGATCACCGGATCCAGAAGGAGCGCATCAACGCTGAGGCGGCGGTGCAGGAAGAGGTCGCCTCGATCGCGGAAAATTTCAAGGCGATGGCGATGGACGATAGCTACATCGCGGCACGGCTCGACGATATCCGTGAAGTCGCCAACCGCTTGGTGCGTTCCTTGACCAAAACGCCTTATCAGACCTATTCCACCCTGCCGAAGGGCAGCATCGTCCTGGCCGAGGAGTTGACGCCGGCGGATACATCACGGCTCAATCCCCAGCATGTGGCGGGGATCGCGACCGTTCTCGGCGGTGCGCAGGGGCATACGGCGATCATGGCGCGTGCGCTCGAGATTCCGACCGTCCTGGGGGCTGCCGGTATTGCAGGCGCCGTTCGTCACGGCGATACCCTGATCGTCGACGGCGATGCGGGACGGGTGATCGTCGATCCCGGTGTCGAGACGTTGCGTGCCTATGAAGCCCGCAAGGCCGAAGTCGCTCAGGAAAAGCGCATGTTGTCCCGCCTCCGCCGGTTGCCGGCGGTGAGCCGCGACGGCTGTGAAGTTTCGCTCATGGCGAACGTGGAACTCCCGATCGAGTTGAACCTCGTCAATCAGGTCGGAGCGACCGGTATCGGTCTGTTGCGCACCGAGTTCATGTATATGAACCGGGACGACATTCCCGGCGAGGAGGATCTTTACGAAACCACGCGTGAAATCGTCGAGCGGATGGAAGGAAAGCCGGTAACGATCCGGGTTCTCGACGCCGGAGGCGAAAAAACGACGGCCGCGTTGATGGGCGACTATGCGGCCAGCGCATCGTCCGCGTTGGGTTTGCGGGGAATACGGTTGCTTTTGAGACGTCCGGACCTGCTCGAAACCCAATTCAGGGTCATCCTCAGGGCTGCCGCCCAT
This sequence comes from Rhodospirillales bacterium, assembly GCA_963675465.2. Lineage (GTDB taxonomy): Bacteria > Pseudomonadota > Alphaproteobacteria > Rhodospirillales > Shumkoniaceae > JAHDSF01. Next base: position 743,219 of record CAXXVY010000008.1, on the reverse strand, counting down.
GGCGATGTACGGGTGCTGCTTCCGATGGTGACGACCATCGCCGAGGTTCGGAAGTCGCGCGAACTGATGGTGAAGATGGCGCGTGCGCTCAAAAGCGAAGGCCACAAGATCCCCGATCCCCTGCCGCCGCTCGGTATCATGATCGAAATTCCGGCCTCCGCGCTGGCGGCCGACGGCCTGGCGCGGGTTTGCGACTTTTTCTCCATCGGTTCAAATGATTTGACCATGTATACGCTGGCGGCGGATCGCGGCGACGAACAGGTGGCGCACCTTTACAATCCGTTGCATCCCGCCGTTATCCGCTTGATCCATGCGACGTCCGAGGCGGCTTTGCGCGCCCGCATTCCGGTATCCTTGTGCGGCGAAATCGCCGGCGACCCCCGTTATACGGCCTTGCTGGTGGGATTGGGATTCCGCGACTTGTCGATGATCGCCTCCAAATTGCCGCGGGTGAAGCAGCGGATCCGGGCGATGGACGCGACGGCGGCCAACCGGCGCGCGCAGGGAATTCTCGATCAGACCGATCCCGGCCGGATCGCCATGATGCTGGACGACTTCAACGCCCTGTTCTGACAGGATCGAGCCCCCAGGGGTTGCGGTGCGGCCATGCCGCTGCTATGACCCCGCGACCTTCGAATTGATCGAATTACGCAGGAGAACTTTTTTGATGACCTCGTCAAACGACTATCGTGTTGCCGATATCGCGCTCGCCGGCTGGGGGCGAAAGGAACTCGACATCGCCGAATCCGAGATGCCGGGATTGATGGCCGTGCGCGAGGAGTATGGTGCGTCGCAACCCTTGAAGGGTGCGCGGATTGCCGGTTCTCTCCATATGACCATTCAGACGGCGGTTCTGATCGAAACCCTGAAGGCCTTAGGCGCCGACGTGCGCTGGGCTTCGTGCAACATCTATTCGACCCAGGATCACGCGGCGGCGGCGATTGCCGCCGGCGGGACCCCGGTTTACGCGATCAAGGGAGAATCGCTGGAGGATTACTGGGAATACACGCACTGCATCATGGAGTGGAGTGACGGCGGTACCCCGAACATGATCCTGGACGATGGCGGCGACGCGACCCTGATGGTCCATCTGGGCTGCCGGGCGGAAAAGGATGCGTCGGTGCTCGACAATCCGACTTGCGAGGAGGAGGAAATTCTCTTCGCCGCCATCCGCAGGCGCCTTGCGGATAAGCCGGGATTCTACGCCAAGTTGGGTCAGGCCATTCGGGGCGTGACCGAGGAGACGACCACCGGGGTGCATCGCCTCTACGAGATGGCCAAGAACGGTACGCTGTTGTTTCCGGCCATCAACGTGAACGATTCGGTCACCAAATCAAAATTCGATAACAAGTACGGCTGTCGTGAAAGCCTGGTCGACGGCATCCGCCGGGCGACCGATGTGATGATGGCCGGAAAGGTCGCGGTGGTCGCCGGATTTGGCGATGTCGGCAAGGGTTCGGCGGAATCCCTCCGCAGCGCCGGATGCCGTGTGCTGGTGACCGAAGTCGATCCCATCTGCGCCCTGCAGGCGGCGATGGAAGGCTTTGAAGTCGTGACCATGGAGCAGGGCGCACCGCGCGGTGACATTTTCGTCACTGCAACGGGAAATGTGGACGTTATCACCCTGGATCATCTGCGGGCGATGAAGGACCGGGCGATCGTCTGCAACATCGGCCACTTCGATTCCGAGATTCAGATCGCTTCGTTACGAAACTTCCAGTGGACCAACATCAAGCCACAGGTCGACGAAGTGACCTTCCCCGACGGCAAGCGTCTGATCATTCTGGCTGAGGGACGTCTCGTGAACCTCGGATGCGCGACCGGCCACCCCAGTTTCGTGATGAGCGCGTCGTTCACAAACCAAGTGCTGGCGCAGATCGAACTGTTCGCCTATGGCGAACGGTACGAGCGGAACGTCTATACCCTTCCGAAGCACCTGGACGAAAAAGTCGCGTCCCTGCATCTGCAAAAACTGGGCGTCAATTTGTCGAAACTGTCGAAGAAACAGGCCGATTACATCGGCGTGTCGACCGACGGACCGTTCAAGTCGGATCAGTACCGTTACTGATTACCCAATCGACGCCGCCCGATCTTCCACGCATTGTTCATGGGTATCGGGCGGCCTTGGCGGGGCGCGTTTCGCTGGCTAGGATGGATCCCGGCTTACGGCATGGGGTAGTCGCATGAGGGCTCCGGCGCGAAGAGAGGAAGAATGAACTCTGCCGTATGGTTCGGGTTCGGGTTTCTCGTCGCGCTGGTTCTCGCCGCTCCGGGGGGGTATTTTCTGTGGCGGGCCATGAATCGGGCCGAACGCCGCAGCCGGATCCACGCCGAGGATAGCGAGCTTTGCAGCGAACTGATCGGGGCCGGGCCGGACGGCTTGTTCGTCTGGACAACCGACGGGCGGGCCACCTGTTCGCGGCGGATGGCTGTTCTCTTGAATTTGCCGAAGGGGACCGAGTCGACCTTCGAGGACGTTCGGGCCCGGTTCGCCGGGGAGGCCCTGACCGCCCTCGACCAAGCCATTCGGGAACTCAAGCACGAAGGCGAGCCGTTCGATCTGTTGTTGCCGCTTTCGGGTGGGCCGCGTTTCGTTCATGTGGTGGGCGCCCGGACCGCGTCGCGGGACGGGCGTTGGCTTGCCGATGCCGTGTGGATGCGGGATGTCACCGAGACATCGGGCAACGTCGATCAGCGGGTCAATGCGCCGCCGCCGGAACTTTCGGATGATCAGGAATGGATGGCCGCGCTGTTGGATACCTTGCCGATGCCGGTATGGCTGCGCGATGCCAATTTGAAGCTGGCGTTCGTCAACAGGGCCTGCGCCGACGACAACGCCCTGGAAACGACCCACGATCTTGCGGTCGCGGCGCGCCGGAGAGGCGGTCCGGTCGCCGAGAGGCGTGGGATCGCCCTGGAAGGTGCCCCGCGCCTGTACGAAATCACAGAGGCGCCGCTGGGTCCCTGGCCGGGGACGCTGGGGTTCGCCATCGATCGTTCGGCGGCCGAGGAGATGGAAGGCTCGGCGGCGCGTGATACGGCAGCGCGGCATCAGGTGTTCGAATCCCTGACGACGGCGATCGCAATCTTCGGTTCCGATACCCGGATGGTTTATTCCAATTCCGTCTATGCCCAATTGTGGGGACTGGACCCCGAGTGGCTGGCTGCGTCGCCGACGCTGGGGACGGTCCTGGAACGGCTGAGGGAGATGCGGCGGCTTCCGGAGTTTGCCGATTTCCGCCTGTTCAAGGAGGAGCAGTTGGCGCTTTTCGGTTCGCTCGATGCGCCGGTCGAGGAACTCCTGCATCTTCCCAGTGGGGCGACCTATCGCTGCCTGATCAACCCCTATTCCCTGGGCGGATTGGTCTTCATCTACGAGGATGCCACCGAACGCCTGGCTCTGGAGCGTTCGCTCAACACCTTGATCGCCGTGCAACGGGAAACCCTGGACAATCTCTACGAAGGGGTCGCCGTGTTCGGGAGCGACGGGCGGCTGAAACTGAGCAACCCCGTATTGGCAAAGCTGTGGAAGCTTCCGTCCCTGGATCTTGAAGGCGAACCCCACATCGCCGCCTTCATCGACATGACCCGTCCACTGCTGGTCGGTATCGACGATTGGGGTGCCTATAAGGAGCGCGTCATCGCGCGCCTGATGAGCCGCGGACCCTCGACCGGGCGGATCCTGCGCGTCGATGGTTCCATCGTCGACTATGCCAATGTTCCGCTGCCGGATGGTGCCGTCTTGCTGAGCTACCTGGACGTCACGGACCGAACGCGTCTCGAAGAGGCCTTGCGCCAGAGGGCAGAGGCGTTGCACGAAGCGAACCGCCTGAAATCCGAATTCATCGCCAATGTCGCCCACGAGGTGCGCACGCCGATGAACACGGTCATCGGATTCGCCGACATCCTGGCCGAAGGATACTTCGGCGAACTCAATCCGCGGCAGACCGAATACATCAAGGGCATTCTGGAAACCTCCCAAAACCTGATGTCGGTGGTTGGTGACATTCTCGATCTGGCCACCATCGAAGCGGGTTTGATGACGCTGGGCCTGGACACGGTGGACGTCCACGGCATGTTGGCGTCGAGCCTGCAACTGGTTCGCGACCGCGCGCGCCGCAAGAACCAGAATCTGGAGTTCGATTGCCCGCCCGATCTCGGATGGATCGTCGCCGACGAACGGCGCCTGCGGCAGGTTCTGTTCAATCTTCTCAGCAATGCGGTCAACTTCACGCGCCCCCAGGGGACCATCCGGCTGTCGGCGCGGCGCGATGAGAACGAGATCGAGATCGCCGTCGAGGACAACGGAATCGGCATCCCGATTTCCGATCAGGAGCGCATCTTCCAAAGCTTCGAGCGCGGACCGGAATTGGAGGGCGAGAGCCCCGGCGCCGGATTGGGGCTCTCGCTCGTCAAACGGTTCATCGAACTGCACGGCGGCAGCGTGGAGATTTCCTCGCGTCCGAACAAGGGTACCAAGGTCGTCTGCCGCCTGCCGGCCGGAGGCGAACCGGGATGATCAGTCCAAGGCCATCGTGACCGACTTCAGGTATGCTGTCTCCGGCAGATGGGGGTGAACCGGATGGTCGGCGGATGCGCCACCCTGGGCAATGAACCGGCCGCTCCGTCCCGCACGTGAGACTCCGGCGGCGATTTCCGAAACGAAGGCGGCGGTTTCGATGTTGTAGGAGCAGGAAGCCGCGTAGAGGAAGCCGCCCGGTGCCACAACGGCTGCCGCAAGCCGCGCGAGCTTTCGGTACCCCTTCAGCGCCGAATTCACATCCTTGCGGCTGCGCGCGAAAGCCGGTGGATCGACGCAGACGACGTCGAACCGTTCGGACCGTGCCTCAAGGGCCTCCAGACACGCGAAGGCATCCGACTTCTCGAAGCGGCAGCGTTCGCCGATTCCGTTCAATGCCGCCGATTCCCGGGCCAGGGTGAGGGCGTCGGCTGAACTGTCGACGCAAAGCACCTGCGTGGCGCCTGCTGCGGCGGCGGTAATGCCGAAACCGCCGGTGTAGCTGTAAACGTCCAGGACCCGCGATCCTTTGGCCAATTTGGCGACTGCCGCGCGATTGTTCCGCTGATCGAAGAACCATCCGGTCTTTTGCCCGCCAACGAGATCCGCGACGAAGTCGAGGCCGTTTTCACGGAGCCGTATCGGCGCATTAAGGTCGCCCTTGAGAACACGAACGTCGTCGGCCAATCCTTCCTGGGCGCGTGCCGGAACGTCGTTGCGCAGGACAATGACGCGGGGCTCGATGATTTCCTCCAAGGCGGCCACCAGGTGTGGCAGCAGAATCTCGGCGCCGGCGGTGGATGCCTGAATCGCCAGGGTATCGCCGAAACGGTCGACGACGATGCCGGGCAATCCGTCGCCTTCGGCGTGAATCAGGCGATAGAACGGCGTATCGAAAAGGCGCTCGCGTAGCGCCAGGGCCGGGCGGAGCCGTTCGAGAAACAACCGCTTATCGAACTTCGCCTCGGCATTGCGGGAATATCGACGAAAGGCGATCAAGGCGTGCGGATTGAAGGTGCCGGCCGCGAGCGGTTTGCCGTCGACCCGATGCAGGGCAACGACGGTACCGGGAGCGATCGCTTTTTCTTCCGACCCGATCCGGATTTCGTTCGAATAAACCCACGGATGTCCGCGGGACAACCGTTTGTCGCCTCCCGGGACTAGGAATAGACGGTGGCGTTGGTCGTCTGTCGGGGACATGGCGCAATTCCAAATGGTTCAAGATATTGGGGGGCGGCGACTATACGACTCTGTTCCTGCCCGCGATAGCCCCCCTGTCGCGATCGATAAGGCGGCGGACGGAACTGCCCCCTGGGTCGTCGAATTCCTTGACGAAAGTACTTGCCTGGCCCCGACAAGGTTCTAGTCTACGCGCGAAACGGTTCGTGCCTGGGCAAAACTGCCTGGGGTCGTGGCTCTGGAGGAGTCGAGGTGTCGGCGACAAACGGATTTAAGCGCATAACGATTCCCGAAATCCGGAATCGCAAGGGAACCACTCCCATCGTCTGCCTGACTGCGTACACCGCTCCAATGGCGCGGTTTCTCGATCCTCACGTGGATCTGATTCTGGTCGGCGATTCCCTGGGGATGGTCGTCTACGGGTTCGAAACGACGGTTCCCGTGACCCTGGACATGATGACGGCGCACGGCGCCGCAGTGGTTCGCGGCGCGCGCCGCGCTTGTGTCGTCGTCGATCTGCCGTTCGGCTCCTATCAGGAATCGCCGGAAGTCGCGTTTCGCGCAGCGGCACATTTGATGGCCGAAACCCGATGTTCGGCGGTCAAGCTCGAAGGCGGCGAGGAAATGGCGGAGACCATCCGTTTCCTGACGCGGCGCGGTATTCCCGTTATGGCGCACGTCGGGTTGACGCCGCAGTCGGTTCACGTGTTGGGCGGATTCAAATCCCGTGGCAAGGCCGATGAAGAAGCTCGGCGGATTCAGATCGATGCCGAAGCGGTCGCCGATGCCGGGGCGTTCGCGGTCGTGGTCGAAGCCGTTCAGGAATCCCTTGCCGAGGCGATCACCGTCGCCATCCCGGTTCCCACCATCGGTATCGGCGCGTCGCCGGCTTGCGACGGTCAGATCCTCGTTGCCGAGGACATTCTCGGCCTGTTCGGCGAGTTTACGCCCCGTTTCGTCAAACGTTATGCGGACCTGGGGGAATCGGTCTCTTCCGCCGTCGCCCTGTTCGCCGACGAAGTGCGTGCCCGGAGTTTCCCGGGGCCGGAGCACTGCTTCGCGGCAAAGCCGAAGGTCAAGGAATCATGAGTTATTCTTCGTTTCCAGTTCTCCGAACGGTCGCCGAATTGCGCCGTCAGGTCGCCGAATGGCGGGCGGAGGGTTTGACGGTCGGATTGGTGCCGACCATGGGCGCCCTGCACGCGGGGCATCTGGCACTGGTCACGCAGATCCTGGAACACGCCGACCGGGCCGTGGCGACGCTGTTCGTCAACCCTAAGCAGTTCGGTCCGACCGAGGATTTCAAGGCGTATCCGCGAAACGAGGACGAGGATTGCCGAAAGCTGGGTTCGGTCGGCGCCCATGCGCTGTTCGCTCCTTCGACCGATGAAATGTATCCCGAAGCGTTCTCGACCAAGGTTTCGGTTCCGGGCATCGGCGACGTGCTTGAAGGATCTTTTCGCCCCGGGTTTTTCGACGGCGTGGCGACGGTCGTAACGAAGCTTCTGCTGCAGTCGCTGCCCGACGCCGCGATTTTCGGTGAAAAGGACTTTCAGCAATTGCAGGTCATCCGGCGCTTCGTCTCCGATCTCGACATCCCGGTTCGGGTCATAGGCGCACCCACTGTGCGCGAAGACGACGGTCTCGCCATGTCGTCGCGCAATGCCTATCTGACGGCGGACGAAAGGGGCGTTGCGCCGGCATTGTTTCAGACGATAACCGATGTCGCACGGCGGGTGGCCGAAGGCGCGGCCATCGCCGAATGCGAAGCGTCGGCCGCGCGCAAACTGCTCGATGCGGGCTTCAGGAGCGTCGACTACGTCACGGTCCGCGATGTCCGGACGTTGGCCGAGGTTTCCGTGATCGACCGGCCCTGCCGTGTATTGGCGGCCGCACGGCTCGGCCGTGCACGACTGATCGACAACGTTCCGGTCTGACCCCGAGTCGGTTTCAGGCGGCCCGCACTTCAGACAGGAAGTGGTTGACCTGTTCGCGCAACGTCGTCGCCTCGCGTATCAGACCCTCCGCGGAATCCAGGACGCGCGCCGAAGCGGAGCCGGTATCGGCCGCGGCCTTGCTGACGGTGCCGATATTCCGGGTGACCTCTTCGGTTCCATTCGCCGCCTGTTCGATGTTGCGGGCAATTTCCTGGGTGGCCGCGGTTTGTTGTTCGACGGCGGCCGAAAGTCCCGCCGCGATCTGATCGATCTGGCCTATGGTCTGCGTCACGTGGCCGATGGCGCCGGCGGCGTTGGACGTGGCCGATTGTATCTTGGCGATTTGCGACGAGATGCTTTCCGTCGCCTTCGCGGTTTGGGTGGCGAGGTTCTTGACCTCGGAGGCGACGACCGCGAATCCCTTGCCCGATTCGCCGGCGCGGGCGGCTTCGATCGTTGCGTTGAGGGCGAGGAGATTGGTCTGGTCCGCGATATCGGTGATCAAGTTGATGACCTCGCCAATGGTCTTTGCCGTATCGACCAGTTCGGTAACGAGTCGGCTGACCGAGTCGGTTTCTTTTGCCGCGTTGGCGGCGATGTCGGATGAATTGACAACTTGGCGGCCGATCTCGGAAACCGCACTCGAAAGTTCCTCGGCCGCCGAGGCGACGGTCTGGACGTTCGCCGACGTCTGTTCCGCCGCGGCGACAACCGCCGCGGAGCGGGTCGAGGTATCATCCGCCGTCGTCGACATCGACACCGCTTCGCTTTTCATCATGGAAGCCGCCGAATCGACGCTTGCAATTACGCGGGTGATTTCACGATCGAAGACGTCGGTCAGTTCGGAAATTTTCCGAGCCCGTGCGATTTGAATCTGGTTGTCCCGTTCGCGCTCGGCCGCTAGCCGTTCGTTCTCGACCATCTCCTTGCGGAAGACATGAAACGCTTCCGCGAGTTCGCCGATCTCGTCCTTGCGGTCGCCGAGACCTGTATCGACGTTCTTGTCGCCGTTCGCGAGACGCTTGATGGCATCCGTGATCCGGAACAGGGCGTTAGACGTGCTGCGGCAGATCAGGGCGGAAATGGTCGCGATGACGAGGATGATGGCACCGGCGATGGAGCCGAACAGCAGGGCCTGCGAGAAAAAGGCCGCTTCCACGTCGTCGACGTAGAGTCCCGTGCCGATCGCCCACTTCCAAGGCGCGAATCCGCGTACATAGGAAACCTTGGGGTACACCTGTTCGTCGTTGCCGGCCTTTTTCCACTGATAGGTTACATAGCCCTTTCCGTCCGGCCCGGATGCCGCCGCGGCGAGATCCTTGATGAAATAAACGCCGGCAACGTCTTTCAGACCCGAGATGTCTTTACCTTCAAGAGAAATTTTGGAAGGGCTTAGAAGCATCTTTCCTTTGTAGTCGATGACGAAAAAGTATTCGGAGCCCTGGTAACGCAGAGGTCGCAGAGCTTCGATCGCCCCGGTCTGCGCGTCCTTGACGCTCAGTGCGCCCGTCGCGGCTTTTTTTTCGAAGTCCTGAACGATTCCGACGGCGACGTCGGTCAGATCGGCGATCTCGGCCTTCCTGTCGTCGAGCATCTGATCCGCCGAAGTCGCCAACGAGAATCCGGCGATGGCCAGAATGCCGGTGATGGACAATCCGACCATAGACCACATCTTGACGCGGAATTTGACGTCTTTGAATGCCAGCGACATGGTGCCTCACCCTGTTTATGGTACCGGGGCGGAAAAACGCAGAACGCACATCCCGAAGTCGCGGCACGCGCGCGAACACCGGCAATGCGACCATGGATGTAAACAACCCGCCCAGAATACGTCTTTACGGACATTATTATTTGCAAAGTTACAAAAAAATTACAACATAAAAACGAATACGCTTGCAGGTCGTCGTCAAGTAACCCTGCACCTGATGGAAAATGAGATCTATTTTTCCGGAACCGGGTCCTCGCCGTCAACGAAACCGCTTGCGATGATCGCCCATTTCCAGGGCGCGAAATTCCGAACGCAGGACATTCGCCGGTAGGATTTCCGGTCCGGCTTTTTCCATACGTAAATGACGCAACCGCGCCCCTCCGGCTCCTGCGCCGTCGCGATCAGTTTCTTGATGAAATAGCCGCCCTCGACGTCCTTCAGGCCGATGACATTCTTGCCTTCAAAGGACGGCTTGGCGGGATGAAGAATGACTTGTCCATAGTGATCGATGACCAGGTAGAAATTGCTGTCCCGGTAGCGAATCGGCCGCAAGGTTTCGAGTGCCTCGGATTTTGCTTCCTCTTCGGTTATGTCGCCGTTTCCTGATCGTCGACGGAGTTCCTTTACGATGCCAAAGGCCGCGTCGGCGACGACGCTCAATTCGGCGTGTCTTTCCTCCCGGTCATGCAAGCTCCAAAGTGCCGGCGAAAAACCGGCAATGGCCAGGATTCCGATCACCAGCAAGCCGACAACCGATCCTTTCGTGAGGTGGGAATGGATTCCCCCGTTTAATGACATTGTTGCGATTCCCCCCCAATAATACCAACCAGCATGAAGAAAGACTCACGTGGGGGATTCCCGTGCGGCTGAAAAAATGATTCAACATGGAAAACAGAGGAGTTTTCCATGGCACGAGCGATCCCCCTCCGTGACGACTACAGTGGCGAGGACCTTCGTCGTCTTGCGCGTTCGTCGGGTCACGGGCGCCAAGTTCGGCGCCTGTTGAGTTTGTCGATGATCTATGACGGATCGAGCCGCAGGGAAGCGGCGGCCCATGCGGAGGTGGATCTTCAGACGCTGCGGGACTGGGTTTTGCGTTTCAATGCCGAAGGACCTGAAGGCTTGATTGATGCCAAGTCGACGGGGCCGCACCGCCGCTTGACGGTGGAACAGCGAGCCCTGTTGGCCACCGTGATTGACGATGGACCGACGCCCTATATCGATGGCGTGGTGCGTTGGCGATTGAGCGACTTGGTTTCCTGGATCCAGCGGGAATTCGGCGTTTCCATGGACGAAACGACCTTGGGGCGGAACCTGCGCGAGATGGGGTATCGGAAACTCTCGGCTCGACCACGTCACCACGCCCAGGACGCGGAAGCCATGGAGACATTCAAAAAAAATTCCCCGCCCGAGTGGCGGAGATCCGATCCGGCCTCCCCGCCGGAACAGCCATAGAAATCTGGTGGCAGGACGAAGCCAGGGTCGGCCAAAAGAATACGATTACGCGGCGTTGGGCGAAACGCGGGACACGCCCCGCCGCCCCCAAAGACCAACGGACGCGCTCGGCGTGGATCTTCGGCGCCGTTTGTCCGGCCCGAGGCGTCGGAGCGGCCTTGGTCCTGCCGGTCTGCAACACCGTCGCCATGACCCTGCACCTGACGGAAATCTCGCTCGCCGTCGCCTCCGGCGCCCATGCCGTCGTGATCGTCGACCAGGCCGGATGGCACTTCTCCAATGCCCTTCACGTCCCCGAAAACATCACCCTCGTTCCCCTGCCGTCGAAGTCGCCCGAGCTCAATCCGGTGGAGAATGTGTGGCAGTTCATGCGCGAAAACTGGCTCTCAAACAGAATCTTCAAGTCCTACGTCGACATCGTCGACCACTGTTGCTTCGCCTGGAACAAGCTCATCGACCAGCCGTGGAAAATCATGTCCATCGGAATGCGAAAATGGGCATATCAATGATTCGTTATGCAGGTTGGTATAAGGAGGCTCTTATTATATACGTAAATTGCACACTCGTAATGTCTTCAGCTCATCCGGGCAGGAAAACGTAAACGGACGGTGTTTCAATCCGTAGTTTGATTGAAATTTTCTTTTGCGGAAAATATGCTTTCGGCGCCTCTGAACCCGGGCGAAGACGATCGCGGAAACGTGTTGAAAGTCACCAATTCCGTGAAACGTTTATGCCAGCGAGACGTGCCGTGCCACCCGCCGGGTATTTCATGCGATCGGTTTATTCCAGAGGAATCAATTCGTCGAAACGCGCGATATCCAGCATGCGACGTACCTGGTCCTGCGGGCTTCGCAGGGAAAGCGCGATTTTGTGCTCCGACGCCGTGTCACGGGCCAGCAGCAACATGCCCAGCCCCGCCGAATCCAGGAACTCCAGGCGGGTGAGGTCGAGAATGGCACGATCGCCCTGATGCCGCGCCAAATCATGGACAATGTTTCGGAAGGCGCCATTGTCCGGAAAGGTCAATGATCCTTCCAGGAAAATGATTTTCGCCTTTTGATTGTTTTCGATTCGGTATTGCATTGCACCAACCGGCCCAAAGGTTGTCCTGTCTTCCTCCCATCGATTCCGCAAGCGCTCGGGGTACGCGAATCGACTTGGGTTTCATCCTATACGCGGTAATGTTCGAAAAAAATAGTTTTCGCTGAAAGAGGGCGCCGAAGAATCGCTAAATTTCGAAATTATCGCGTCAAATGTGTATAATCCCTTGATATTTGTTGGTTTGCCGACTTATTGATCAACGGTGCCGTGGTTTTTTGGCGGCAAACAACGAGTTGAATGACGACGGATGAAACCCGACCCGGACGCGCCCTGGCGCCATGAGCGGTTCGTGCCGTATCGTTCCGTTACTCTTCGGGTCGGGGCAAGGATGGTTGATGAAGCCGAGCCCCTCGCGCGAACTCGCCCTGGCATCCTTTGATGCCGTTCTCTTCGATCTCGACGGCGTTCTGACGGCGACGGCCCGCGTTCATGCCGCGGCCTGGAAATCGTTATTCGATTCCTTCCTAAAAAAGTTCGCCGAGCGAACGGGAGAGCCGTTCCGCCCTTTCGAGATGGAGCCCGACTATCGGATCCATGTGGATGGCAAGCCGCGATATGAGGGCGTTCGTGGTTTTCTGGAATCGCGCGGCATCGATCTGCCGTTCGGCGACGTCTCGGATGCCCCCGATGCCGAAACGATTCATGGCCTGGGCAAGCGGAAGAACCGATTGTTCAATCAGTTGCTTCGCGAACAAGGCGTCGATGTCTTCGACTCGTCCGTGCGCTTTGTCCGCTCCTTGATCGACGCCGATATCAGGGTTGCCGTCGTATCGTCCAGCAAGAACTGCACGACCGTTCTGGAAAGCGCGGGGATCTTGGATCTCTTTCCGGTTCGTGTCGATGGTATCGAGGCCGAAAAGCGAAATTTGGCCGGCAAGCCGCAGCCCGATACTTTCCTGGCCGCCGCGCGTGACCTGGGAGTCGAGCCGGGGCGCGTGATCGTGGTCGAGGATGCGATCTCCGGGGTCCAGGCGGGCCGGGCCGGCGGCTTCGGCTTGGTTATCGGCATCGACCGTAACGACGAGGCCCAGGCGCTGCTGAACAATGGCGCCGATGTCGTCGTGAAAAGCCTTTCGGAAATTTCCCTTGTGAACCATCGAGGAGACACACTGCCGTGACTGTCAGAATTAAGGACCTGCCCACCGCCGCCGACCGTGTCTCCGAAATCACCGGTCGGGTGACCGGCAAGCGGATCGCTGTTTTCCTCGACTATGACGGAACGTTGACACCCATCGTGGATCGTCCGGAGCGGGCCATCCTTTCCGACGAGGCCCGCGCGATCGTGCGTTCACTTTCAACCAGATGCACGGTCGCCATCGTCAGCGGGAGGGATCGTCCAGACGTGGAAAAGCTCGTGGGAATCGACACGTTGGTCTATGCCGGCAGCCACGGATTCGACATCGCCAGCCCCGACGGACGCTCGATCCAGCGCGAGGAGGGCGGTGATTTCGGTGATCTGTTGCAGGCGGTGATCGCACGGCTGCACCGTGAACTCGATACCATCGAGGGCGCCTTGATCGAACCGAAAAAGGCCTCGGTCGCCGCGCACTACCGCCTGGTGGCCGAACCCGAGCAACGGAAGGTCAAAGCCGCCGTCGACGGAATTTTGGCTGATCACACCGATCTTCGGGTGACGCCGGGCAAGATGGTCTACGAAATCCAACCGAAAATCGACTGGAACAAGGGCAAGGCGGTTCTCCACGTCCTGGCCGCGCTCGATCTCGATGGCGACCATGTCGTGCCGTTCTACTTCGGCGACGACATTACCGACGAGGACGCCTTTGCGGCCCTTTCGGGGCGGGGAATCGGCATCCTGGTCGCCGATCCATCGGATCCCGCGATCGACCGTCCCACGTACGCCGACTACCGTGTCCGAGATCCCGACGAAGCCGTTCGTGTCCTCGACAGTTTTGCCCGATAGCCGAACGATCGGTCCCGACCAACCACGCCCGACGGAGAACGCCATGCCGACCTGGACCCTGGTCTACGAGGGATACGAACCGAAAGAGGAACGACTGCGCGAGGCCCTGTGTACCCTGGGCAACGGTTATTTCTGTACGCGGGCCGCGCAGGAATGGGTCGATGCCGACGAGGATACCCACTATCCCGGAACCTACATCGCCGGCGGGTACAACCGGTTGATCACGACCGTGGCCGGACGGCCGGTCGAAAACGAGGATCTGGTGAACATGCCGAACTGGCTGTGTCTCACCTTTCGGATCGACGACGCACCCTGGTTCGATATTGATGCCGTGGAGATCCTGTCCTATCGCCAGGAACTAAACGTCCACGAGGGCCTGCTTTCCCGATCGGTCGTGGTGCGTGACGGCGAAGGCCGCGAAACCGCCCTGGAAACCCGGCGTTTCGTCCACATGGGCAAACCGCACTACGCGGCCAACGAATTGACGATCACGCCGCGCAACTGGTCCGGCCGAATGACGGTTCGGTCGGCGCTCGACGGCAGGGTCATCAATTATGGCGTCGCCCGCTATCGGCAGCTCAACAGCAAGCACCTCGAACCCGTTCACACGGCGCGCGGCACGGACGATGTGATCGGATTGCTGGTCCGCACCAACCAGTCGCGAATCGAAATCGGAATGGCGGCGCGGACACGCCTGTTCGATGACGACGGTCGGCCGTTGCCCTTCGATCCCGAAACGACGGAGGACAAGGGCTACATCGCCCAGGAAATCGGTTGCGATGCCCAAGAGGGCGTTCCGATCCGGGTCGAGAAGGTCGTCAGTCTTTACACGAATCGGGACCGTGCGATTTCGGAAGCCTGCACGGAAGCGGTGATCGCGGTCAATCGGGCGGGCTCGTTCAACGACCTTCTGCATGATCACAAACTGGCGTGGGGTCAGATTTGGCGGCGCTGCGACATCAAGCTGGATCGGAACGAAAAGATCCAGATGATCCTCCGGGTTCATATTTTCCACCTGCTCCAGACGGTGTCTCGCAACACCCTGGAACTCGACGTCGGGGTTCCGGCGCGGGGGCTGCATGGCGAGGCCTATCGCGGCCACATTTTCTGGGACGAACTCTACATTTTTCCGTTCCTGAATTTCAGGCTGCCCGAAATCACCTACGCCCTTTTGCGGTATCGATATCGCCGGCTCGACGAAGCCCGCGCCGCCGCCCGGGACGCGGGCTACAGGGGCGCGATGTTCCCCTGGCAAAGCGGGGCGTCGGGACGCGAAGAGACCCAGGAAATGCACCTGAATCCCAAATCGGGCCGATGGCTGCCGGACCTCAGCCGGAATCAGCGCCACGTCAATATCGCCATCGCCTACAATCTTTGGCAATACCGCCAGGCGTCCGGTAACCTGGGCTTCATGTCGATCTTCGGCGCCGAACTGCTGTTCGAAATCGCGCGTTTCTGGGCATCGATCGCCCACTACAACCCGGAGCGCGACCGCTTCGAGATCCACGGCGTCATGGGTCCCGACGAATACCACGAACGCGAACCCGGGGCGGAGGGCGCGGGTCTGCGCAACAATGCCTACACCAATGTCATGGTGTCGTGGACCATGAAGTTCGCGCTCCAGGCGATGGACGAACTGCTGCCCTACCGCCGGCACGAACTGCGCGAAACGTTGCAGATCACCGACGAGGAAGTTTCCCTGTGGGCGGATATGAGCGGCAAGATGTTCGTGCCGTTCCATGAAAACGGCACGATCATCGGCCAGTTCGAGGGCTACGAGGATCTCGCGGAATTCGATTGGGCGGGATACCGGCAGAAGTACGGCAATATCCAGCGTCTCGACCGTATTCTGGAAGCCGAGGGCAAATCCACCAACGACTACAAACTGTCCAAACAGGCGGATCTCCTGATGTTGTTCTACCTGTTTTCCGAGGACGAGATCCGCCGCCTCTTCAACGACCTCGGCTATCCGCTGGCCGATGACGCCGTATCGCGAAACATCGGCTATTACTCGGCCCGGACATCCCACGGTTCGACCCTGTCGAACATCGTGCATTCGGCGGTGACCGCTCGTTACGATCGGAGCAATTCCTGGAAGATGTTCTGTTCGGCGCTGGAAAGCGATCTGACCGATATCCAGCAGGGCACCACGCCGGAAGGCATCCATCTCGGCGCCATGGCGGGAACCGTCGATCTGGTGCAGCGGTGCTACACCGGTCTGGAAATCCGCGACGGGACCCTGTTTATCGATCCCAAGATGCCCGAGGAACTGGGAAGCATGGAACTGAGCGTCCGCTACCGCGGGACTTGGCTGGATTTGCGGCTCACGTCGCGGGATCTCGCCATCATGCCCCGATCCGAGACCCACAAGGATCTGATGCCCGTGGGTGTTCAGGGTAGGATCGTTTTTCTCAAACCCGGGTATGAGCGGGTCTTCCCGCTGGACTAGTTGTCACCTGGACCGACGGTCGATCCGATACACGCCGCCCTTGTGTCAAGGGAGACGGCATCCCACTATGAACGGGCATCCGCGACTTGGGGAATCGCATGGAAAAGCAGAATCCGACCGGAGAAACCGGGCCGCGCCGACTCGAGGCCGCTCGTTTGTTCGGGGTCGCTTCCGAATACCATCGCAATGGACGATTGGCGGATGCGGTTCGCGGATACGGTCGGGTATTGGCCCTGGATCCCGAATCGGCTGATGCCTTCAACAATCTGGGTGTCGCACTGCGGGGGCAGGGCAAGTCCGCGGCCGCGATCGCGTGCTATCGCCGATCCCTCGATCTGCGTCCGGATAACGCGGGAACCCATTCCAATCTGGGGAACGTGTTGAGGGAAACGGGCCGTCTCGACGAGTCACTGGCTGAACATCGCAAAGCCGTCGATCTGGCGCCGGAATCGCCACGCGCCGTATACAACCTGGGCCTGTCGTATCGTGACATGAGGCGTGCCGGAGAGGCCCTGTCGTGTTTCGATCGCGCATTGGCGATACGGCCGGATTACGTCGATTGCCGATGGGATCGGGCGCTGGTTCTCTTGCAGTTGGGGCGATTGAAAGAAGGATTTACCGAATACGAATGGCGATGGCGGCTTCCGGACATCGTGGCACGGAAGGTCGATGCACCGCTGTGGGACGGAAGCGATCTCTGCGACCGGACGCTGCTGCTTCACCAGGAGCAGGGTTTCGGCGATATGATCCAATTCATCCGGTATGCACGCGCGATACCGAGAGACAGCGGAAAGGTCGTCGTGGCCTGTCAGCCCGAACTGGTCCGCCTGTTCGAGACGGTACCGGGCGTCGATGCCGTCGTCACGGACTCCGGCCCCTATCCGCGGGCCGACGTACAGGCGCCGCTGCTTTCGCTGCCCTGGATCATGGGAACCGGCGCCGACAGCATCCCCTCGGAAACCCCTTATATCCAGGCCCCCCGCGCGCCTGCCATCGAATTGCCCGCCCGATCGAACGGCCGATTGAATGTCGGCCTAGCCTGGGCCGGCAAGCCGTCGCACAAGAACGATCGCAATCGATCATGCCCGTTCGAGCATTTCATCGGCCTTTTCGAGGTTGCGGACGTTGCCTTTTTCGGCCTTCAGAAGGGTGACCGGGCCCAGGACATCGAACGGCATGCCTGCGGCGCCCTGATCACCGACCTCGGGGCCGACCTTCAAGATTTTTCCGATACGGCAGCCGTCGTATCGAAGTTGGACTTGGTCATATCCGTCGATACCTCCCTGGTTCATCTTGCCGGCGCGTTGAACCGGCCGGTGTGGTGCCTGCTCCCCTTCACGGGGGACTGGCGCTGGGGGTTGGATGGCGAAACAACGCCGTGGTATCCCTCGATGACCTTGTTTCGCCAGCCGTTGCCCGGGGCATGGGCCGATGTTTTTACGCGATTGCGGGCCGCGCTCTCGGCGCGGGTCGGGGAGTTCCGATCCGGTTGACCGTTCGGGAAATCCGGCTTCGGGTTCCTGGGCAGTGGGATCCCGCTACCAAATCTTAAGCGCTTTTCCCATAATGATGCGGAGAACGGATGGCCATCCGGTTTGGAAGAGGACGGATTCCTTGCCGAAAAAGGAACAAAGGTACCGCGACGGCGACGTTATCTTCCGGGAGGGAGATCCGAGCGACGCGGCGTATATCGTTCTGGAAGGCAAGGTCCAGTTGACGAAAGCCGGGGAGAACGGCCCGATTCCTCTGGCTCTATTGCGCAAGGGCGAAATGTTCGGCGAAATGGGGATCATTGATCATTGTCCCCGGAGCGCGACGGCGCACGGCGCCGGACGGGTGCTGGTCCAGGTCGTTCCCAAGGATCAGTTCATGGATGTCCTGGAATCCGAACCAAAACTGGCGGTGGCGATCATCCGTAAATTGACGCAGCGCCTGCGTGCGGCCGACGAGTTACTGGTTCAGCGGGTGGAACGGGAACCCGAACCGAAGCCCGTCAAGGCACGCGTGCGCTCGAACCGGCCGGGTTTGTTCAGCCGCCTCTTGCGGGGGGAGGCGACAACCAAGACCGAACGCATTGAAATCCGGCTCGCGCCTATACCGCTGCCGGGTGAGGTCACGCCGGAATTGATGAAGATGATGGCGGCGGTCTTTGAAAAACGGAAGACCGTTCATGTGCGTATCCTCAACAAGCCTCTCGAAGCCGTTCAGAATGCAGATATGTCCATGCCCGCGGCGATGGCGGTGGCGGCGCGGCGCGTACTGGCGGAGAACGACGGCGACCTGCTCATTTGGGGAACCGTTCCCGAAATGGGCGAAACGCTGCACCTGCGTTTCGTTTCCGCCGCCGATGAGGACGGCGACCGGCCCGGATTGTTCAATCCGGTAAACATTCTGCCTCTGCCGCTCGAGTTTTCGCCGGACTATGATGAACTGCTGTGCGCGATCGCCTTTGCGGCGACGATTCCGCGGACCGATTTCAAAGCCGCCATCCTGCGCGAGGCTTTGGCCGAATCGGTGGAGGCCGCCACGGCGCTGGTCGGCGATCTTCCCCGGTCGCTGACGGTGCGCGAACGGGCTTCGATCGGCGTCTGCTTCGGGAATGCGGTCTCTTCGCTCGGCCATCAGCGGGGAACGCCGGAACTCTTCCAATCCGCGGTGAAGATCTACCAGACGGCGATTTCGTCGCTTTCCCTCCGGGATTCCAAAGTGGAATGGGTTCTGGCGCAAAAGCAACTGGGGACGGTCCTGCATGCCATCGCGGAGCGCGCCAACGACACCGAAGCCCATCGGGCCGCGGAGAAGGTCCTTCGAAAATCCCTGGAGGCCATCGACAAGTACGAATTTCCCCGCGAATGGGCGGCCATGCAGAATCGGTTGGGCGAAATTCTCTATTGGCTGGATCTGCAAAGCAGCGAAGGCGATCTTTTGAAGGAGGCACTGACGGCGTTCCAGATTTCGCTTCAGGTCTTCAACAAGACGGATACGCCGATGCAGTGGGCGGAGGTCATGAACAACATCGGTCAGGCGGCGCAGATCATGGGACAGCAGTTACGGGATCCCGACATTCTCGAACGCGCCGCAGATGCCTGCCGCGCGGCGCTCGACATCCGTACCAAGAATTCGGTGCCGCTTCTGTGGGCGGCCAGTCAGAACAACCTGGGTTCCGCGTTGTTTCTGCTGGGGCGAATGACGAACGATTTCGACATTCTGCAAAGCGCCGCCGATGCCTTCGGTGCGGCGAAGGATGTCTACGCTTCCGTGGGCGGGGAACGAATGGTCGGTGTGACGGAAAAGAACCTGGCGCATGTCACGCGTCTGTTGGAGGAAAAGCGTCCCCGTGAAGGGCCGAAGATGTGGTGGGAGGACGAAGACGGAGGGGAAGCGGCAATACCCTCCGAGACGGCCGCCGGAAGGCGCCGCCCTAAACGGGGAGGCGTTTCCGGGACATAGGGGCCTCCGAAACGGCATGGGCCCGTCGGGCCGTCTCTGCGGGTTCGCGTGCATGGGAGGCGGGAATCCCGATATTTCTATCGTTACCCTGGAATCGCTTCCCATGTAAGGTCGAGCACCTAACGCAAAGGGGAATAGTGTGAACGTGTTGTCGGCGAACCGACGGGACGTCATTCGGAATACGATCGGGGCCGGCCGCCTTGCGGCGATGGCGCTCCTGTCGATTCTGGTGGCGGGGTGCGCCGATATCGGTCTTCCGGCGCCGGGAGACGGTCCATCGCAGGAAAAGGCCGACGGTATCGCCTACGACTGGGATGTGGTCGGCGTTCCCGAGGAAATGGGCGATCTCCGGGGACGCTTGAACGACTCGTCGCGTCTGAAAGGTCTGGCGGAACAACCGCCGCTGACCGTGGCCGGATTGAAACGCCGGGCCCAGGAAGATCGCAACCGGTTCGAGGGCATCCTCCGTGCGGACGGCTACTACGGTGCCGCCATCGAAACCCGGATCGACGAGACGTCGGACCCGGTGCAGGTTGTCGTCGGCGTCGCTCTCGGTCCCCAATACAAGCTGTCTTCGTTCGATATCGCCTATGTCGGCGATGTTTCTGAATCGCTGCCGAAAACCATGGCCGATCTTGGACTGAAACCGGATATGCCGGCGCTCAGCGACGCGATTTTGAAGGTCGAAGGGGATGTTCTGCGCACTCTGGGCCAACAAGGCAGGCCTTTGGCGCGGATTGACGATCGAAAATTCGTCGTCGATCACGCTACGGAGACCATGGCCGCGGTGCTGACCATTGATCCCGGCCCGCCGACGCAATTCGGTCCGCTTTCGGTTGCCGGGTTGGAATCGGTGTCGGAATCGTATCTGCGGCGTCTCATGTCATGGAGAGAAGGTGCCGAATACGATCAAAGAGTGATCGATACGCTCAACAACCGGCTTTACGACACCGGCTTGTTTGAAAGCGTTTCCCTGCGGCATGGCGATCAGGTTCAAGATGCCGGGAAGCTGCCGGTAACCCTCGAGGTGGTTGAGGCGAAGTCGCGCTCGGTTGGCGTCGGCGTCAATTATTCGACCGACCAGGGGGCGGGCGCGGAGGCGAGCTGGGAACACCGCAATCTTCTGGGCGAGGGGGAAAGCCTGAAACTCAGCGTCACGGCGGCCATGACCCGGCAGCGCTTGGCGGCGGATTTTCTGAAGCCCAATTACAAGCGTTTGGACCAGAATCTCCTGATCGATTCCGAGGTGCTTCGTCAGGAGAGCGACGCGTACGACAGCCAATCGATATCGCTGTTCACCGGGTTTTCACGCCGTTTGTCCAAGAAATGGACGGCGAAGGGCGGCGGCTCCTTCGAATACAGCGTGATCCACGAAAACGGTGAAAAGGACATATACGCGCTGTTCGGGATACCGCTTTCGGTGAGCCGGGACAGCCGCAACGATGTGTTGGACCCGACCGAAGGCAGCGTGCTGTCGCTTTCGCTGACCCCCTATCTCGGGACCATCGAAGAGACGGCGCCGTTCGTTCAGACCGGCATTTCAGGTTCGACCTACGCGGCTCTGGACAGCGATCGGCGTATCGTGGCGGCGGGACGATTGAAGGTGCAAAGTATCGCCGGATCGAACACACGATCGATCCCGGCGACCAAGCGGCTGTATGCGGGCGGCGGCGGGTCCGTGCGCGGTTACGAGTTTCAAAAGGTCGGCCCGCTGGATGGCGAGAACGATCCTCTCGGCGGCCGTTCGCTGGCCGAGATCGGCGCGGAATTGCGTTTTCGTGCCACCGACGATTTCGGGATCGTGCCGTTTGTCGACGGCGGCATTGTAAATGACGATCCGATTCCCGATTTTTCCACGGATATCCAGTGGGCGGCGGGATTGGGATTCCGCTATTACAGCCCAGTGGGGCCGTTGCGGGCGGACATCGCCATTCCCCTGAACGGCCGCGAGGGAATCGACGACGATTTCCAGATCTATCTGAGCCTGGGACAGTCATTCTGACATGATCGCGGTTCGCCAAATTCCGGTTTACGCCCTTAGTGTCTTCGCCGTCCTGGCCGGTTTGGCGGCGTCGGTTTCCGTTGTCGCGTTGCGGACGGAGACCGGGAACGATCTTTTGGCTCGCGCGGCTTCCGGCCTGCTGAGCGACGAAACGTCGGCGGTCAGAATCGAGGGACTCCGGGGATCTTTGCCCGCCCACATCGCCGTATCCCGTATCGCTGTTTCGGATACGAACGGCGCGTGGCTGGAAGTAGACGAAGCGGACTTGCTGTGGGATCCCTGGGCACTGTTATACGGACGGATCGATGTGACCTCGGCCCACGCGGCGGGGATTCGGCTTCATCGTGAACCTGCGGCGGGCGGCTCGGAAAACGGGAATGGCGGCACCTTAGCCTTTGTCCCGCTATCCGTCGGTTCACTGGTTGTCGACCGCGTAACGGTCGACGAGGTGGTGGCTGGCGTCCCCCTGATATTTCGCATCGAAGGCGCATTGTCGGCCCACGAACCGGATCGCGTTGCCTCGCGCATCCGGATCGATCGGCTGGACGGGACCGGGGGCGAGATCGATGCGAAGGCCGAAATCCACCCGGACGGGGAACTTGTCCTCACATCTCGGGTGAATGAACCGGCGGGCGGACTGATCGCCCGGCTGGCCGGAATTCCGGGGCTGCCCCCGGTTCGTCTGACCCTGGACGGCAAAGGAACCATCGACGACTGGAAAGGCCGGATCGACGCCGAAGCCGGGGATGATATCGCCCTGGGTGCCGATTTGAACATCGATGCCGGTGCGCCGATCGTGGTCGCCGCCAAGGGAAGCACGAAGACCGCAGGACTTGTTGGTGGAGCGCTTCGCGAACTCCTGTCTTGGCCGATCGCGTTCGAAACCACGATTTCATGGGACGGCGGCGCTGAAAAGCTGTTGGTCGACCATCTGCACGCCGAACACAAGGCGTTCGGCGTTTCCGCCGAGGGATGGCTCGATTGGGCTGAAGGCAGGATCGAGCTTCACGTTCCGGTCAGATTGCCCGACGGTGCCGCCTTTTCCGGGCTCATGGCGTCGGCGACATTCCGGGACGCGATGGCCGATATCCGGGTTGAAGGACGATTGGACGATCCGCGAATCGTGTTCGACGGGACGATCGGCGCGCCGACGTTCGCGCCCGTTAGCGTTGCCGCCATCCATGTAGCCGGAAACATCGAGGGCGCCGATCTCCGCTCCGTCGACCTGTCGGTCGGATTCGACGGACTTGCAGGGCCGTCGGCGGAACTGGCCGGACTTCTCGGGGCATCGCCGATCCTGACGGTTTCCGGCGGGTTCGAGGACGATATTACCGCGTTCCGGGTCAACGAGATCGCGGTCGACGGGAGAAACGTCACCGCGTCCCTTTCCGGGATGACGGGGCTCGACGGCACGTTTGATCTCGCGGGGCGGGTTGCGGTGCCATCGGTTAGGCCGTTGCTTTCGGTGGCCGAGGGATCCCTGTCGATCGATGTCGCTGCGTCGATGCACAAACCCGGCGATCCGCTGGACGCGGTGATCGCGGCGGCGATCGGCCAATTTAAACCGGACGATCCGAATCTGGGCGCGATCCTGGGGTCTCAGATCTCGTTGGCCGGAGACCTCCGGTGGGCAATCGGCGGTTCCCTGGTCCTGAACAACGTGTCGGCCGACGCCGGACAATTGTCACTGAGCGGAAAAGCATCGTTCACTCCCGACTTCAGGGCGATCGACAGCGGTTACGCGCTCGTGGTTTCCGACTTGGCGCCGCTTTCCGATGTTTTGGGAACCGCGTTGACCGGCGCGGCAACCGCGAAAGGAACCGTGAGCGGCCCGATCGAGGATCCCGCCGTTGTGCTGAACGTCCGCGCGCCCGGTCTCGGAATCGACGGCATGGCGCTGACCGATACGGTCCTGGAAGCGAACTTGAAGTCGGTCGTATCGGCGGCGCGTGGCCGTCTCGCACTGAGCGCAGGGACCCCTGCCGGCCCCGCGCGCCTGTCCACCGCCGTGGCGATGACCGGCGGTACCCGGCTGTCCCTTCGTGACGTAGACGGCGCCGTCGGTTTACATACGGTTGTTTTCGGTTCCCTGGATCTGTCTTTGGAAGACATCGGCATCGATGGCGAACTCGCGTTTAAGGGAACGGATCTCGCAGCGTGGTCGCGCCTCGCCGGCGTGGATCTTTCGGGCCGGACCAACGCGCGGATCCGGCTTTCACGACAGGACGGCGGACAGGTCGCGGAATTTGACCTGAGCGGCCGGGGCGGTGTCCAAGACGTTTCGTTCCGGGAGATCGAATTGAACGGGACGGTAGCGGATCTCTTCGTGTCCCCCCGCGTCGATGCTCGAATGTCAGCGGCGGAGATCCGAAGCGGCGACCGGGTTCTCGAATCGATCGAGACGACGGTGAAAGGCGGCCTGAATTCGGCGGCGTTTGATCTTAAACTGGCTGGGGGCAGGGCGTTCCCGCTCGCGGTGACGGCAACCGGCGAATTGCGGTCCGGCGACGATTCGACCACGGTGAAGATGCTGTCTCTGGACGGTAGGATCGCCGCCGATACGCCGATACGGCTTGCCGCTCCCACGACATTGGTCGTCGGGCCGGGGATCGTTCTCGACGGGCTGGACCTGGCGATCGGCGAGGGACACGTTGGAGGCGACGTCGCGTTGGGCCTGAATGTGGCAAAAGGATCGGTCATCGTTTCCCGATTGCCGATCGGGGTCTTGGATTCCGTTTTGGATCTTGGCGGCGCTACGGGATCGCTCGACGCCGAACTTCGTGCCGACGGGCCGCCCCCGAATCCGTCGATCACGCTGACTGGCGGCTTTTCGGATCTGCAGGTGGGAGATCTCGATCTGGGTCGTGCCGCGGTCGTCAGGTTTGAAGGACGTTACGACAAGGGATCGGCGTCGGCGCAACTCGACGTGAACGGGACTGCGGGCGTTAAAATGACGGCGCGAGTCGGCCTGCCGGCGCGGGTATCCCTGTGGCCGATGGACGTCGAAATCGCAGACGATGCGCCGTTGACGGGCTCTCTTGATCTGAAGGGCGATGTGCGCGGGTTGGCCGAACTGGCATTGGGATCGGAACGCCGGTTTTCGGGCGTGGTAACGGCGAATGCGAACCTGGACGGTACCTTGGCCGCACCGAGGATCGCCGGACATCTGCGATTGGAAAACGGTGAATACGAAGACTTCCAGCTCGGCACGGTTCTCAGAAATCTGACGCTTGCCGCCGAATCCGACGGGGAGTCGGTAACGTTGAGCGAGGCGCGGGCGACGGACGGTGACAAAGGCGAGGTGACGATCCAGGGACGTCTTGGTCTGTCGGCGGACAACGGATATCCGATCGACATCCGGCTGAATGCACGTGACGCCACCCTCATCCGCCGTGACGAGGCAAAGGCTCTGGTTTCGGGAGATGTCCGGATTTCCGAAGGCCTGATGGCGCCCCGACTCGGTGGGGAATTGACTGTTGAACGGGCCGATATCGATATCGCCGCGACGACGGCTGCCGGCGCCACCCGTCTGCCGGTGACGGAGGTCAACGCGGACGATCCCAAAACCGACATTTCGTCGGCGGCCAAAAACGAGAATAGCGCGGCGGCGTGGGCCATGGCTCTCGACCTCGCGATCAAAATGCCGCGTCGCATCTATATCCACGGCCGTGGGCTCGATTCCGAATGGTCGGGGGATGTTTCGGTCACGGGGACGTCCGAAGCCCCCGTTCTCATGGCCAAGCTCCAACCGATTCGCGGCGAGTTCGATTTGTTTGGTCGGAAATTCGTGCTCGACAAGGGGCTGGTCCAATGGGATGGCGGCGATATGGCAAACCCCCGCGTCAACCTTTCGGCCGTCTACACCGGCGATGGGCTGCGTGTCACCGTTCGGGTCGAGGGCGAAGCATCGAATCCCAAGATCTCCCTGTCCTCGACGCCAGCCTTGCCTCGCGACGAAATCCTCGCACGCATTCTATTCGGTAAGAACAAGGGCAGCCTGACACCGCTGGAAGCCGTCCAATTGGCGGATGCCCTCGCGACGCTCACGGGTAAAAAAGGCGGCGGCGGGGGATTTATGAGCACCATTCGCGGCGCCCTGGGCGTCGATCGGATCGAAATCGGTGCCGGCGATTCATCGGGCCCCTCGGTCGGCGTCGGGAAGTATTTGAGCGAGGATGTGTACGTGGGCGTCGAACAAGGCGTTGCAGCGGACAGCACCAAGGCAAAGGTCGAAGTGCAGATCACGCCCAACGTGGTCATCGAAAGCGACGTCGGCACGAATGCCGCAGGCAACGTCGGCTTGAAATGGTCCTGGGACTATTGACCATCGGCTTCGCGCCAAGTTCTTTCATACCATTTGGCATGGTTTCGACGGGAAAGCGCGGGGGGCGCGTGTAACAATCGGTTACCATTTCCGTAACCCCCGGACATATTCCTGGAACAAGAAGGAGCCCATTC
Source organism: Rhodospirillales bacterium (assembly GCA_963675465.2). Taxonomy (GTDB): domain Bacteria; phylum Pseudomonadota; class Alphaproteobacteria; order Rhodospirillales; family Shumkoniaceae; genus JAHDSF01. The sequence continues at coordinate 717,040 of CAXXVY010000008.1, read as the reverse complement.
TCCAATGGCGGTTCCGCAACGGGGTGAAGAAGAAAAAGATGCATGTCATCAAGGTCCATCGCCGTTTACTCAAACGCCTGATCCTGCCGGTCGTGGGATCGGTGATGATCGCGGCCTGCGCGACCGAACCTGGGACCTATGCCCCTCCCGTCGCGACTCCCGCCGCGTTTTCGTCCGGCGGTACCGTTCCGTTGCCGGAACGCTGGTGGCACTCCTTTGACGATCCGGTTTTGAACGACCTGATCGACAAAGCGTTGGCGAACAATTTCTCGTTACGCGCCGCCTGGGCGCGGTTGGCGCAGTCGCGGGCGACATTGGCCAAACAGCAATCATCGTTCTTGCCGACGCTCGACCTGAACTCGGGCGTTTCCGGATCCAAACAGCGTAGCCGGTCTTCGGCGGCGAACGGGGGCGACTGGAAAGTCTCCTCGTCGTCGGAATTCGAACTGGGGCTGTCCAGCGGTTATGAAATCGATCTTTGGGGCGGGATCGCATCGGCGGTGGATGCCGCTGATCTCGACGCCCGCGCGTCGGAGGAAGATCTCCGGACGGCGGCGATCACGCTGTCCGCTGAAGTTGCGAAAACGTGGTACGCGCTGGTTGAACAGTACGGGCAGGTCGATCTGCTCAAAAGCCAGTTGGCGACCAACGAACAGGTTCTTGAACTGACCGATCTGCGGTTCCGCCAGGGCCAGGTCATGATCACGGATATCCTGCAGCAGCAACAGACGGTCGAGTCCATCCGGGGCACTCTGGCGACGGCGGAATCGGATTTGGCGGTGACGCGCCACGCGCTGGCAATCCTGTTGGGGCAGACGCCGGCGGATGCCGAAATTCCCGTGATCAACGATCTCGTTCCGTTGCCGCCGTTGCCGGCGACGGGCGTGCCCGCGGATCTGGTGCGCCAGCGACCCGATATCCGAAAGGCCTATGCGGACCTGTCCGCCGCCGACCGCCGCGTCGGCGTGGCGATTGCCGATCGCTATCCGTCGTTCAGTCTGAGCGCCAACGTCAGTACATCGGCGGAAAACGTTCGCGACTTGCTCGACAACTGGCTGGCATCCCTGGCGGCGAATATCGTCGCGCCGATTTTCGAAGCCGGCGCCCGCAAGGCCGAGCTCGAACGCACCCGCGCCGTCGTCGACGAATCCCTGGCCGACTACGGTCAAGCCATTCTCGATGCCCTGGGGGAAGTCGAAGACGCGCTCGTGCAGGAGTCGCGCCAGCAAGCCTACATCGCAAGCCTGGAACGCCAGATGGAACTGTCGGATCAGGTGATCCAACGGATGCTGGATCGTTATTCAGGCGGCGATGTCGACTACATCAGCGTACTCGATGCCTTGTTGACCAACCAGAACCTGGAACGCACCCGCCTGACGGCGTCGCGTCAGCTTCTCGAATATCGAATAGACCTATGCCGGGCCCTTGGCGGCGGCTGGGTCATGGAACGGCCCGAGACACTGTCCGGCGTCGTGCGCGGAGAGGTGGAATCATGAACGCTCATACCGAACTCACCCTCGGGAGAACGGGCCGTTACGTTCGGACGGGCGTGCGGTTTGTGGTCAAGGCGGTCCTGCCGTTGGTTATCTTGTCCACCGCCGCCGTGGCGGCATGGAGCCTTATGGAAACGGCGCCGAAAGCCAAACGGCAGCCGCCCCCCCGCATGGCCCGACTGATCGAGGTCGAGCCGGTCCGATTCGGAACCGAGACGGTGACGGTCGAAGCGATGGGAACGGTCTTGGCCGCGCGTGAAATCACCCTGCAGGCCCGCGTCGACGGACAAGTCGACTGGATCAGCGAGAATTTCGTCCCCGGAGGACTGTTCGAAAAAGGCCAGCGCATTCTAACCCTGGATGACACCGACTACGCCCTGGTGGTCAAACAGAAGGAAGCGGCGGTGGCCGAGGTCGAAAGCGATTTGGCCATCGAACGCGGCCAGCAGTCGATCGCCAAACGCGAATACGAACTCGTCGGCAAAAATCGAAAGATGACCGAAACCGAACGGGATCTGGTGCTGCGGCAGCCGCAGTTGGCATCGATCCAGGCAACCCTGCAGACGGCGAAGGCTGCCTTGAAACAGGCGCAACTGGACGTGCAGCGCACGGTCATCAACGCGCCTTTTGACGCCATCGTTCAGGAACGGACCGTCGACATCGGAGCCCAGATCGGAACCTCGACGTCGATCGCAACCCTGATCGGGACGGAGATCTATTGGATCAAGGTGTCGGTTCCCGTCGACCAGCTCAAATGGATCGACATTCCGCGTGCGGACGGCGAGGCTGGCTCGACGGTACGGATCTACGACGAATCGGCATGGGGGCCCGAAGTTTACCGTACCGGCGCCGTCATCCGCATGACCGGCGGACTCGAAACGGAAGGCCGCATGGCTCAGCTGTTGGTCGCGATCGACGATCCCCTTGCCCAGCTTCCCGAACACGTGGGCCAACCGGTGCTGCTGATCGGTTCCTACGTGCGGGCCGAGATCGAGGGTGTTCGAATCGGGCCGGCGGCCATTCTGGATCGACAACTGATCCGGGACCAGAACACCGTATGGCTTTTGGACGATGAGAACAACCTGCGGATCCAGCAGGTTCGGATCGCCTACCGGGGGGTCGACCGCGTGGTCATCGACGACGGTCTCGCCGAAGGTCAGCAGGTGGTGAAAACCGATCTGTCTGCTCCGGTTTCCGGCATGCCGTTGCGGGTTCAGAAGGAAGCCGCGTCGAATGCGGCACGACAAGGCGGGGGGGCGCGGCCATGAGTTCGACCATCGTTCGCCGCTGGAATCATGGTCCGATCGCCTGGATGGCCAACAACCGGGTGACCGCTAACCTCCTGATGCTGGTCTTTCTGATCGGCGGCCTGTACGCGACCTATACCATCAAGCAGGAGGTCTTTCCGGATTTCGCGATCGACGTCGTCAAGGTCACGGTTTCCTACCCCAATGCCAGCCCCGAGGAAGTGGAAAGGGGCATCATCCTGGCCGTCGAGTCCGCAGTCCGGGGTGTCGACGGCGTCAAGGAAATCAACGCCACCGCCAGCGAGGGCAGCGCCTCGGTCAGCGTCGACCTGATCGACGGCACCGACCGGCAACAGGCGCTCGACGACATCCAGCAGGCGGTCGACCGCATTTCGACCCTTCCGGACGACGCCGAGGATCCGATCGTCAAGCTCGTCAGTCATCGACGCGAAGTCGTCAATATCCAGCTCTACGGCGATGTTCCGGAACTGTCGCTACGTACCCTGGGCGAGGAAGTAAGGGATCGCCTGTTGCAGTATCCCGGAATCACGCAAGTCGACCTCGAAGGCGACCGCGACTACGAGATCCATGTCGAAATCCCGAGCGCAAACCTGAGGGCGCACGGTCTGACCCTTCAGGACGTGGCCACCAAGATCGGCGCACTCGCCATCGAATCGCCCAGTGGCACGATGGAAACCGCGAGCGGCGATATCCTGCTGCGGGTATCCGATCGGCGGGAGTGGGCGTCCGAATTCGCGCAGATTCCCATCGTCAGTAGCGACAACGGGACGATTGTCCGGTTGGGCGATATAGCCACCGTCCGCGACACCCTTGAGGACACGACCCGATGGGCGACCTACAACGGACTGCCGTCAATCGGCGTATCCGTCTACGAGTTGGGTGATCAGACGCCGATTGGCGTTTCCGCCGCCACCCGGGCGGCGATGGAGGCGATCGAGGCCGAATTGCCGCCCGGCGTGTCCTATTCCCTCAACCGCGACATGTCCGAGGTCTATGCGCAGCGTCTCCAACTGCTGCTGCGAAACGCCTTCATGGGCCTGGCCCTGGTTCTGGTGCTTCTGGGCGCCTTTCTGGATTTCAAGCTGGCCTTCTGGGTGACAATGGGGATTCCGACATCGTTTCTGGGCGGGCTGCTGTTCCTGTCCGGAATGGACATGTCGATCAATATGATGTCGATGTTCGCGTTCATCATTGCGCTGGGCATCGTCGTCGACGACGCCATCGTGGCCGGCGAGAACATATACGAATACCGGCAACGGGGCATGCCGTTCCTGGAGGCCGCGATCCGGGGGGCCCGCGACATCGCGGTACCGATCGGTTTCAGCATCGCGACCAACGTCGTCGCCTTCATCCCGCTCTATTTCGTGCCCGGCGTGATGGGGCGAATCTTCGGTGTGATTCCGCTGGTCGTGGTGACCGTTTTCCTGGTGTCGTGGGTCGAGGCGCTGTTCATCCTTCCGGCGCATTTGGGGCATGCGCGGCGTACGCCCGGCAACGCCGTCAGCCGGGTTCTGGTGCGTGGCCAGCGTCGCGTCGCCGACGGACTGATGCGGTTCGTCGACAAGATCTATCAGCCGTTTCTGAGGGTATGCGTCGATTACCGATACGCGACGGTGGCCGCGGCAATGGCATTGTTGATGGTCGTTCTCGCCTACGCGATGAGCGGGCGCATCGGTTTCATTCTGATGCCGCGCGCGGAATCCGACTTTGCCGTGGCCTCCGCGGTTCTGCCCGTGGGCAGCCCGGAGGATAAAACCGTCGCGGTCCGGGATCGCCTGGTGAAGGCGGCGGAAAAGGTGGCCGCGGAAAACGGCGGCAAGGATTTGCTCGACAGCGTCATCGCCGTCGTGGCCGGCAACGAACTTGATGTGCGGTTCATTCTCACAGATCCGGATATCCGTCCGATCAGTACATCCGAAGTGGCACGTTTATGGCGCCAAGCCGCGGGATCGATTCCGGGGCTTGAATCCCTGAAGTTCGCATCCGACCGCGGTGGACCGGGTTCCGGCGCGGCTTTGAATATCGAGCTGTCCCACCGCGACATCAGGGTTTTGGAACAAGCGGCCGCCACCCTTGCCGGTAAGCTCGAGGAATTTCCGCAGGTTTCCGACGTCGACGATGGCTCGGCTTCGGGCAAGCGTCAGATTTCCCTCCAACTCCGGCCCGAAGGTTTGAGCCTGGGACTGACCGCAACCGACGTCGCGAAGCAGGTCCGTGCCGCGTTCTACGGCACCGAGGCCCTGAGCCAGCAACGTGGTCTTAACGAAGTCAAGGTCCTGGTCCGCTTGCCCGAAAACGAAAGGGCCAGTGAAGCCGACATCGAACAATTTCTGATCCGGACCGCTGCCGGCACCGATGTTCCCCTGCGTCAGGTCGCCGACATGTCTTGGGGCCACGCCTATACGTCCATCACGCGGCACAACGCCCGCCGCGTGCTTCAGGTCACCGCCGACGTCAATCCGATCGGCGATCTCAACCAGATCGTCGCCACCTTGAACTCCGATGTCCTGCCGGCGCTTCAGCAGGACTACGCGGGCCTGACCTATCGGTTCGAGGGTCGGCAGGCGGACATGGCGGAAAGCATGAACAGTCTGATGGCCAGCTTCATCCTGGCGATCCTGGCGATCTACGTGCTGCTGGCAATTCCGTTTCGCGACTACATCCAGCCGGTCATCGTCATGACCTCGTTGCCCCTCGGCATCGTCGGCGCCGTTCTGGGGCACATGGTGATGGGGTACAATCTGAGCGTCGTCAGCGTCATGGGAATCGTCGCGTTGTCGGGTGTCGTCATCAACGACTCCCTGGTCATGATCGACTACGCCAACCGTCGCCGGACCGAGGGCGAAGATAGCCGCGAGGCGATCATTCAGGCGGGGATGCGGCGCTTCAGGCCGATTCTTCTGACCACGCTGACGACCTTCGGCGGGTTGGCGCCGATGATCTTCGAAACCTCGCGTCAGGCGCGTTTCATGATTCCGATGGCGCTATCGCTCGGATTCGGGATCCTGTTCGCGACGGCGATCATTCTTGTCTTCATCCCGAGCCTGTACGTCGTCGTCGAGGATATCCGCGCCGTTGTCCGCCGCTGGTTCGCCGACACTGGCGACGAAGTGGCTGATGCCGAGTCGCTGGGAAATCTTTGAATTTGGAAGCCTCCCATCGACCGCGTGGATGGTGCGTTGTCCGATGCACCTATAAACTATCAGTGATTTATCACTGTTAATTTGCCTTGATGGCGGCAAGCCGCGATGGCATGATCGTCGGCAGTCCAGAACCGGGGCCGAATCGGACCCCGACACGAGGGATTCGTCGAAGAGGAGGAAAGGCGACATGCAAACCAAATTGTGGTCAAGCGCCATTTCGGCATTCTGTGCGTCAATGGTTGCGCTGGGCGGCGTGGCCTCGGCCGAGAAAATGCCGATCCGAATTTCCACGCCGGCTGTACCGGGCGACTGGCATGCCGAACAACTGACCATTTTCAAGGATTATGTCGAACATTCCCTGCCGGATCAGTTCGATATCCAGATCTATCTGAACGCCTCGCTGTTCAAGCAAGGCACCGAGCCGGCGCAGATGAAGCGCGGCAATCTGGACATGGCGATGATTTCCGCCCAGGACATCGCGAAGCAGCTGCCGCAGTATTCGATCTTTACGGCCGGCTACCTGATCCGCGATGTTCCGCATCAGCAGGCGGTGTTCTACGGTTCGGTGGGCGATCAGTACTTCGGCGACGTTTCCAAGGAAATGGGCGTCACCGTCCTTGCGGTCGGTTATTTGGGGACGCGGCAGTTGAACCTGCGCGAAGACAAGCCGATCAAGACTCCCGCCGATCTCGAAGGCGTGAAGCTGCGTATGCCGGGATCCAAGGAATGGCAGTTCCTCGGTTCCGCGCTGGGCGCCAACCCGACGCCGATGGCCTTCAACGAAGTCTATCTGGGACTCAAGACGGGGACCGTCGACGGCCAGGACAACCCCCTGCCGACCGACCAGAAGGCGAAGTTTTACGAAGTCACCAAGCAGATCGTCCTGACCGGTCACCTCGTGGACGGCGTGTTCCTGTCGATCGCCAATTCCACCTGGGACAAGTTCAACGACGAACAGAAGACCGTCTTCCGCGAAGCCGCCCGCGCCGCGGCGGAATTCAACAACAAGAACCGTCTTCGCGACGAGGCGAAGCTGGTCGAGTTCTTCAAATCGCAGGGACTGAAGGTCTATGAACCGGATCGCGACGCGTTCCGCCAACAGGTTCAAAAGAAGTACCTGGAATCGGAACTGTCGCAGAACTGGCCGAAGGGTCTTCTGGATCAGATCAATGCCGCCGGCATGTGACTTGATCGAGAATGCGTGAGGATCAGGGCGTGTTCCGTATCCTCGGCATACTGAAGAAGGGCGCCGAACTGATCGGGGTATTTTGGTTCCTCGTGATGTTCGGTGCCTTCCTGATGCAGGTTTTCACCCGGTACGTTTTGAACAATCCCCTGGGTTGGACCGAGGAAGTCTGTCTGATCGGCTATCTCTGGTTTGTCTTCTGGGGCAGCGGACTGATGGTTCGCGAACCCGAACACGTTCGCTTCGACATGGTCTGCCAGGTGGTGCCGATCCGGGTGCGGCGAGTCTTCGCGATCATCGTCGCCGTGGCGATGACCGCTCTCTACCTTGCCGGGCTTTTTCCCAACGTCGACTATGTGAATTTCATGTCCAGCGATCGAACCTGGATTCTAGGAATCCGGTTCGACTACGTGTTCGCCGTCTTCATCGTTTTCATGGTGGCCTACGCGGTCCGCAACATCATACGTCTGGTCGCGTTGCTCGGCGCCAAGTGGCTCGACGAACTCGGAGGGGGCCAGTAGCCTGATGTCTCTCGCCTTCATCGTCATGCTGCTCGCGTTCGCGGCGTTGTGCGCGATCGGCGCCGCCATCGGGCCCGCGATGATCGCGACCGGGATGCTCTACCTGATTATATCCGGGCAGGACGTCGGGTTGGCGGCCGAGATGATTCTCAACGGCTTCTTCAACTCGTTCGTCTTGTTGGCGGTGCCGCTGTTCATTTTCGCGGCGAACGTGATGAATGCCGGGACCATCAGCGATCGGCTTCTGGAATTTTCGCTGGCGCTCGTCGGCCGGATGAAGGGTGGATTGGCCCACGTCAACATCGTGACGAGCCTCATCTTCTCCGGTATGAGCGGCAGCGCGATCGCCGATGCCTCGGGTGTCGGTAAGGTGCTCATCGATATGATGCGCAGCGAAAACCGCTATCCGCCCGCCTTCGCGGCGGCGGTGACCGGCGCCTCGGCGACCATCGGCCCGATTATTCCGCCGTCGATCCCGATGGTGCTGTACGCGATGGTCTCGGACCAGTCCGTGGGCGCCCTGTTCCTGGGCGGGGTCGGACCGGGACTGTTGATGACCGTCGCCTTGATGGCTATCGTCGCGGTGGTTTCGCACGTCCGCCAATTCCCGACCGAGAACAGGATACCGCTCAGTCGCTATCCGTTGATCGTCGCGCGCGGCATTCCGCCGCTTCTGATGCCGGTCATTCTTCTGGGGGGCATTTACGGCGGCGTGTTCACGCCGACCGAGGCCGCGGCAGTTGCCGCCCTCTATGCTCTCCTGCTGGCGGGATTGGTTTATCGGGCACTGGGATGGCGCAGCCTTTTCAACATTTTGGTCGAAACCATCCGGACCAGTTCGGTCGTCGCGCTGATCATCGCTGGCGCCTTCATCGTCAACTACATCGTTGCTTCGGAGCAAATCCCCAACGCCCTGGCGGCCTGGCTCGACGGCTTCGACATGTCGCCGACCGCGTTTCTGTTGATGGTCAGCCTGGTGTTCCTGTTCTTCGGCTGTTTCCTGGATGCGACGACCATGTTGCTGGTCCTGGTCCCGATCCTGATCCCCACCCTGAAGACCCTGGGGATCGACCTGGTTCACTTCGGGGTCGTGATCGTCGTCAACATGATGATCGGCTTGGTGACGCCGCCGTACGGCGTTCTGCTTTTCGTCATCAACAGCCTGACCGGGATTCCGCTGGGCGGCATCATCCGCGAAATGTGGGTGTTCATCGCGGTGCTGTTGTCATCGCTGCTGGCGATGATTCTGATTCCGGATATCGTGCTCTGGCTGCCGCGAACGCTGGGGTACTGAAAACCGACGTCTGCGGTCAGATTCCCAGGGCGCGCCGCATGCCGATGGTCAGGTGGTTCTCCATTGCCCCGGCGGCCGCATCCGGATCGTGCCGGCGGCAGGCTTCGATCACCGCCATGTGTTCGCTCATGGCATGGCGGAACGTGCCTGGTGTCAGTAGGGTCGTCTTGCCGTGGTCGAGACGGATCAGTTTGATCCGGTCGTTGTTCACTTCGTGCAACCGCATGATGATGTCGTTGCCGAGCGCCGCCACGATGGAGTCGTGCAGTGCCCAGTCGACCTCCTGCGCTTCCGTCAGCAGCCGATCGCTGAAACCTTCCTTCTCGGCACGCTCCAACACCGCGCGATGGGCCGTTTCCAGAGCCGCGATTTCGGTTTCGCTCGCGGTTTCGGCAAACTTGTAGGCGGCTTCCTTTTCGATGAACAACCGAAGCTGATAGGTGTTGCGGATCAGCCGAAGGCTGGCCTCGATCACCTGAATGCCCCGATTGGGAACGATCTGGACGAGTCCTTCCATCTCCAGGCGCTGCAGAGCTTCACGCACCGGTCCCAGGGGGATGCCGGTCATCGCGACGAACTCCCTCTGGGAAACGAACTGTCCGGGACGGATTTCTCCCGCGAAGAGAAGGTCCTTGAACTTACGATAGGCGTCGCTACTGAGCTTCATGAGGCGCTCCCCCTTCGCGGTGAGCGGGGCCGTCGAAACCACGCGCGGTCTTCAGTCCAGACCGTTCAGTGCGTCGATGACCGCCGATTCCGCCGCCGAATCAAGTGCTTTCAATGGCGGTCGGATATTGCGCCACGCGGGTTCTCCACGCAAGTGCGCGTTCAGGAACTTCAGCGCCGGCGTGATGGGATTGGCGCAGACGGCGGTCACAAGGTTTTCGACCGACTTCAGACGCGCGCTGCCCGGCGCTTCGGCAAATTCGTCGAACATGGCCCGCAACGTCTTGGCGGCGATGTTGGCGATGCCCGAAATGTTGCCGGACCCGCCGGCGGCGACCAGACGGGGAACCAATGCTTCCCAGCCGGTGAACACGGCGATGCCGGGGTGATCGGCCAGAAGACCGGTGCAGTATTCCATATCGCCGGAACTGTCCTTGACGCCTGCGATCGCCGAACCGCAATCGCGGCGAAGACGGCCGACAACGTCGCGGCGGATCGTCACGCCGGTGACGGCCGGAAAATTGTACAGATAGTAACGAGCCCGGTTGTCGCCGACCCTGTCGATCAGCTCCCGAAAATAGGCGTACACGCCCTCGTCCGGGACATCCTTGAAGAAGAACGGCGGCATTACCAGGATGTCGCGGCAACCCGCGGAAAGGGCGTGCCGGGTCAGGGCGATGGTGTCGACGAGCGACGCCGCTCCGGTTGCGGGCAGCACCTTGTCCTTCGGCACGCCGTCGGCGAGCACTGTCTCCAGGCCTTTCTCGCGCTCTGCGGCGCTCAGCGCCGGCCCCTCGCCGGTGGTGCCGAAAAGGCTGACGCCGTGGCATCCTTCATTCAGCAAGCGGCTGCAATGCCGTGCCAGTAATTTGTGGTCGCACGCCAATTCATCGGTGTAGGGCGTCAGAACCGCCGCGTAGATGCCGCGCAATCCGTTTTCCATCGAAAACCCTTCTAGAAGCTTCGTCAACGAACGGGACAGCTGAAGCGATACGGACCGCTGCGCGATCGATGACACGATTTACGATATATCAGTGATCGTACACCGATTATAATCATCACGCAAGACGGTCCGGCGCCCGTGTCGGGCCCGGCCGGAGCCGGCTCCCGTCGCCGTTCGGCGACGTTCCCCGGGGTTCTGCGAGGCGGTTGAGATCCCTTTACTTATCGGGACGGATATTCTGATTGACCCGGAATACGTTCGCGGGATCGTACCGGGCCTTGATTTCCTTCAGCCGTTTGAAATTGGCGCCGTAGGCCGTTTCGATGCGGTCGCCGTCGTCCTCGGGCATGAAGTTGATGTAGGCCGTGCCGGCCGCGTGGGGAGCCATGCGGTCAAACAGGTCGCGGGCCCAACGGATGCAGGTCTCGTCTTCCGATGCTTCCCGCCACCGCGTATGGACGTTCATGACAAAATGGGTATCGCGCTGGGGGAACGCCGTGGCGTCACGGGGGATCCGGGACATGGCGCCGCCGAGATGGCCGATGAAAACCTCGGTTTCGTCCGATGGCAAAGCCCGAATCGCGCCGGTCAGGGTTTCCACGGCGGCGTCCGGAAGGCTCAATAGATCATGACTTTTCCAATAATTGCGCGTGCCGGGGGTCAATAGGGGATCGAAGGCGCCCTGCCATCCGACAAGGGAATGGGGGCCGATGACGTCGGCGATCGGATTACCGAGCGCACGAAGGTCGGCGACGGCCTTTTCGCCCGCGGCCATGTCGCCGCAGTGGCATGCGGCGAACACCAGGACTTCGCGCCCGTGCCACGCTTCGGGCAGGAAGGGCAAGGGGGCGCTTTCCGCATCACAACCCAGATCGCCAGTTCGTCGGGCGCTGCCGCCGCGATCTTCGGATAGGCCTTTAGCAACGCCGTGGCATCGTCGAGGGGGTGGACGATCAGGCCCGACAAAACCTTGGGGCCCACGGGGTGAAGCCGGAATTCGAACGACGTTACGATTCCAAAGTTGCCGCCGCCGCCCCGAAGCGCCCAAAACAGATCGGCGTTTTCACCGTTGCTGGCGCGGACCCGTTCGCCGTCGGCGGTGATCACGTCGGCCGACATCAGGTTGTCGATGGTCAGTCCGTGCTTGCGGGTCAGCCAACCGAAGCCGCCGCCCAGGGTCAGGCCTGCCAAACCCGTCGTCGAATTGATCCCGACCGGCAGCGCCAGGGCATGTGCCTGGGTTTCGCGGTCCACATCGCCCAGGGTGGCGCCCGGTTCGGCCCGGGCCGTGCGCGCGGCGGGATCGACGTGGATCGACCGCATTCCGGAAAGATCGATGAGAAATCCGCCGTCGCATACCGCATTGCCGGCAATGTTGTGTCCGCCGCTTCGGACCGCGATCTGAAGATTGCGGGACCGGGCGAACCGGACGGCATGCTGGACGTCGGCCGAACCAGCGCACCGCACCGCCATGGCCGGTCGGCGATCGATCATCGCGTTCCAAAGGGTGCGAGCCGCATCGTATCCTTCGTCTCCCGGAACGCAAACCGAACCCCGGATGACGCCTTTGAGGGCGGCAATGTCATCGTCAAAAACACGGGTCGTGGAACCACCGAGCACGTTGACAATTATTTCAGACATCGTTCGCTTCCCCGTTTAATTGTTGATGCTGCGATGCAATGTCAGATGGGGGTTGAGGCCGGGATTTGAACCAGAGGCATCTACCGGCGGACTATGAATGTCGGGGACTGAATTCCAGGATTTTTTCTAAGGTATTGGAACAACCCGCTCAGGTGGCCGCCAATCCGACGACGGCCCTGTACGGGATTCTGTTCGGTATCGGCGAAAAGGCCAGGATTCGTAAGGGGTTCCAGATAACAAACAGGGGCTGGGAACAGGTCCCAACCCCTTGTTTAATGGCGCGCCCGAGAGGACTCGAACCCCTAACCTCCTGATCCGTAGTCAGACGCTCTATCCAATTGAGCTACGGGCGCCCGTTCACGTTCGCACGGGCTTTCTTGCGCGAAGGCCGGGACACTACCCCAAGGTCGTGGCCAATGCAAGAGGAAGATGATGCCCTTCGAGCCCTAGAGAATCCGGGAAAATCGGAACTTGTTTGCCCTTGGTGGTTCGAGTAATATCCGGAATAATCGAGGGGGGAGATGATATTTTTCCCGTTAACAATCAGTTATCAAAAGCGCGGCCATAATCTTTACTGCAATCAAAAGGCAAAGTTGCAAATGGTTCTTTCGAGGATGTGGATAGTCATCGTGGGGGCGGCGCTTGTCCTTCCTGCGTGTTCATTTACCGACGAGGCGCTGTGGCCGTCGCTGACGGGCGAAGATCCCGCCGACACTGGCGTCTCTCAGGCTCAGCAGGCTCCGGGAATGACTGCGCAATCCCAGGCAAACAGTGGGGGGGGCGCGGTAAGTCAGCCGCCGCTGGGGACATCCAGCTTCGAACCGGTCGGTGTTACGCCTGGAAGCCCGACGGGAACGATCGTCGGCAAAAAGGTCGTGGATCTCCGCGAGGAACTGAAGCGCCTTCAGGGTAACATTTCGCAGCATAACCAACAACTTCAGCAGATCCGGAGCCAGATGGTTCAGGATTCGCAACGATATCACGGCGCCGTCGCCGCGATCAACGCGCGCCTGCAAGTCGGGACCACGCCCGGAAATCCAATTCTGGAACAGCAGTTCAACAATTCTCTGAGCGATCTTGATCGGCTCTCTTCCGATATCGGCGAAATGAATAAGTTGGCGGCCGAGGTTACGAAGGATTCCACGATGTCGGCCTATCTGGCCGAGTCGTCCCGGGCCGCGTTCAATATTTCGGGCGCCGTCGACGAGGATCACCGCCAGTTGGCCATCCTGGAAGACGAAATCAATCGGACGGTGGTTCTGATCGATCGTCTGCTCAAGGAAGTTTCCGACGATATCCGCCGCCAGACCGCTTATGTCTCGACCGAGCGCGGCAACCTCAACCTGTTGTCTGCGGGTATCAAGAGCGGCGAGGTCTATGGCGCCAGCCTGACCAACCGGGCGCTGGCGTCCGCGGTCGGCGGCGGAATCGACCCTGCGCACGCGTCGGATACCACGGGACGCCGTCCCTTGGTCGTGATCCGCTTCGACCGTGCCAATGTTCCCTATCAACAGGCGCTCTACAACGCGGTCAGCAAGGTCCTAGAGCAACGGCCCAATGCCGTGTTCGATCTGGTATCGATCGCGCCCGCTGCCGGCGGAACGGCGCAAGTCGCGATCAATACCAACAAGTCGCGGCGCTACGCCGAAGGCGTTTTGCGCTCCCTGATCGACATGGGGCTACCCCCCAGCCGGGTCGCCCTTTCGGGCCGGACCAGCAGTTCCGCGCGCACCAACGAGGTCCATCTCTACATTCGCTAAGGGGTGAAACGCGAGCCATTCGGAAACCGGCGCCCGGAGGCGCCGGTTTTCGTTTACGATGGTTGCCCCGGAGACGGCTTTCGGCTTTAATCGCGCCTCCCAATTCTCAAGGAAATCGGTCATGGTGAAGTTTCGGGACGATGTCGAGAACCATTCGGTCACGTGGGCGGAAGTCCATCGTGACAGCAAGCGCCTGGTCCGGCGCCTCATGCCCCAGGGCCCTTGGAAGGGCATTATCGCGTTGACGCGCGGCGGACTGGTGCCCGCGGCGATCATCGCCCGCGAAATGGCCATCCGCGTCGTCGATACCCTGTGCATTTCCAGTTACGACGAGCAGGTTCTCGGGACCGTCAAGGTCCTGAAAACGCCGGAGCAGGCGGTGGCGTGCAGTGGCGAAGGCTGGTTGATGGTCGACGATCTCGTCGATACCGGGACCACCGCCAAGGAAGCGCGAAAGATTTTGCCGAAAGCGTATTTCGTGACCGTCTACGCGAAACCGGCCGGTCTCCCCTATGTCGACATGTTCGTCTCCCAGGTGGAACAGAATGTTTGGGTCTATTTCCCGTGGGATACGGAACCGCAGTACGTGACGCCGATGGCCGAAGGCCGGTAGGACAACCTGCGTCTCGTCGGACGCAGACCAGTCGTACGATCCTTTTGACATTGATCGATTGATCCGCGATCGGGTGGTTTTTCCCGGTTGCCGTTCAGTCCAGACGGGAGTGCCCCATGCCCGCCCCCTCCGCCGGATTGCCGCGCGCGGGCCTGATCATCTTGGCGTTCGTGACCCTCTTTTGGGGGTTGAATTGGCCCGTCATGAAGGTTGTGCTCGGCTTTATGGACCCGTGGACGTTCCGGACCATCGTGGTACCGACAGCCGGCATCATTCTATTGATTTTGGCCCGGTCGCAGCGGTTGCCGACGTCGGTGCCCGTGGGAATGCGGCTGCCCCTGATCATGACCTCTTTGTTCAACGTTACGGGATGGCACGTTTTCAGCGCTTGGAGCCTCACCGAACTCAGTTCCGGAGAAGGCGCTCTGATCGCTTTCACCATGCCGTTGTGGGCGTCGGTCCTTAGTTTTTTCATCCTGGGAGAACGGTTGACGGGTCGACGGATTCTGGCGCTTTTACTCGGCATGACGGGGGTGTCGATTCTGTTGGGTGTCGATGTCGACGCCATGGGGGCCTCGCCGTTGGGCGCGGCGTACATGCTGGCCGCCGCGACGACATGGGGAACCGGAGTTGTGTTGTTGAAGCGTTTCCCGTGGAACATGCCGACGATTTCCCTCGCGGGATGGCAGTTGGTCGTAGGCGGCATTCCCATCGTTCTGATTGCCGCCGTATTGGACCCTGGTCTTCCCGTAGGTATTCCGGCCGAGGTCTGGGGTTTGATCGCCTTCGTCATAGTCGGACCGATGTGTTTCTGCGCGTGGGGATTCTTCAAGGTCGTCAGCCTGTTTCCGGCGGCGGTTTCGGCGATCAGCACGCTGATGGTGCCGGTGGTCGGTGTTCTCGCGGGTTCGGTGGCGCTGGGAGAACCTCTGGGCCTGCGCGAACTGATCGCGATGCTCCTCGTCTGCGGTGGTTTGTCTCTGACATTGCTGAGAACCTGAACGGTTCTTGCGGCGTCGCGGCGGGCCCCCCACATGGGGCCTATGAAACGCATTCGGACGGCTTTTTTACTCCTTTTGTTCCACGTTCCACTGGTCGCGGCGGCGGCGGGTCCCGGCGACTTGCGACTGCCACCGGGATTTCAGGCGACGGTGTTCGCCGAAGTACCCGGCGCGCGGTCGATGACCGTGGTGGCCGCCTTGGGCGCGGTCTTCGTCGGCACAAGGAACGACGACGTCTATATGGTTCTGGACCGCGATCGCGACGGCCGGGCGGAAACGGTGCGACGTATCGCCGGGGGAATGGACGTGGCCAACGGCGTCGCGTGGCACCGAGGTTGGCTGTATGTGGGCGAGCAGCGCCGTATCCTCCGCTTCCGGGCAGCCGACGTCGACAGCGTCGGCAAATCGAAACCCGAAGTCGTTCTCGACGGCCTCCCCGACAAGCGCCATCACGGCCGGCGGTACTTGGCGTTTGGTCCCGATGGCGGACTCTTCGTCGCTGTCGGGTCACCTTGTAACGTTTGCGCTCCCCGGGAACCGGAAGGCACGATCCTGCGCGTCGATGTCGGCACCGGACGGGCAAGTGTTTTCGCGCGCGGCATTCGCAATTCGGTCGGTCTGGATTTTCATCCGACATCGGGCCAACTGTATTTCACCGACAACGGATCGGACCGGTTGGGGGATGATATTCCCCCGGATGAACTGAATCGGGTCGCCCGGCCCGGCCAGCATTTCGGATTCCCATGGTTCGGCGGCGGAGATACCCGGACACCCGAGTTCGCCGGTTCCGAACCGCCTCCGGACCACGTTCCGCCGGCCATCGCATTTGGTGCCCATGTGGCGGCGTTGGGTTTGCATTTCTACCGCGGGACGTCGTTTCCCGTTGAATTCCGCCACGACGCCTTTGTTGCCCAGCACGGATCGTGGAATCGTTCGGTGCCCGACGGATATCGGGTCATGCGTATCCGGTTCGACGGCGCCGAACCGGTCGCGGCCGAAGTTTTTGCCGAGGGTTGGCTCCAGGGGGCGGGTCGTGCCTGGGGACGTCCCGTGGACGTCAAGGAAGGCCCCGACGGATCGCTTCTGGTGTCCGACGATCAGGGGGGCAAAATCTATCGAATCGCGTATGTCGGTTCCTGAAGCGCGGGTTCCGGCGCCTTTACAGCAGATCCAAAACCGATTCCGGCGGCCTTCCGAGCGCGGCTTTGCCTTCCGCGACAACGATCGGCCGTTCGATGACGATCGGATTGGCGACCATCATTCGAATCAAGGCGTCGTCGTCCAGTGACGGATCGTCGAGTCCCGCTTCCTTGGCCTCTTTCTTTCGCAAAAGCGCCCTCGGCGTCATGCCCAAGAGTCCGAGGATCCGGCGGAGTTCGGCTTCATCCGGGGGATTTTCGAGATACTCAATCACCGTCGGGGCGATTCCGCGCTCCTCGATCAGAGTCAGGGTTTGGCGCGACTTGCTGCATCGCGGATTGTGGTAGATCGTGATTTTCGCGGACATGGTTTTTTCGTTAGCTGTTGCGAGGACGCCGACACACGTTAATCTCGGACCTCGGAAAGCATTTGGCAAGTTTCGGATAGAAGGTGTTTTCGATGCACTGGTTTCGTATCGCGCTCGTAATCCTGCTTACGGCTTGGTTCGTTCCGGCACAGGCCCAGGAAGATCCGTCGGATACGATTTCCGTTTCGGAACTGGAAAACCTGGTTTCGACCTTGGAAAACGAAACCAAGCGCGGCGAACTCGTTACGGCCATCAAGGGTCTGATCGCCGTCAAGCGCGAATCGATGGACACGACGGGGGCGGATTCGCTCGGCAGCCGCCTTATTTCAACACTGGCCGAAAGCGCGACTTTGCTGGGTGTCCAGGTGTCGGCATTCGGATCGCTGTTGAGCGATATTCCCCTTCTCGGGACCTGGCTAAGCGATCAGGTTGCCAACGAGGCGACGCGCAAGCTCTGGCTACAGATACTCTTTAATTTGGGTCTGCTGCTGGCTGCTGGCTTTTTGGCGGAAGGCGTGACACAGCGACTGTTGCGCCGCCCCCGATCGGTCGTGCAGGCCAAAAAACCGCAGACCCTGGTCGTTCGCATTCCCTTGCTTGTCGTGCACACGATTCTGGACATCGTACCCTATGCGGCTTTCGCGGCGGCTTCCTATGCCGTGCTGCCGCTGACGCGTTCCGACCCACGAGTCTATGTGGTGGCGTTTACCGTCATCAACGCGAACCTCGTCGCCAGGGGAATTCTGGCGTTTTCCCGCGCCATTCTGGTTCCTTCCACCCCGACCCTTCGAATCCTGCCCATCGACGGCGAAACCGCCAATTACCTGTATATCTGGGTGCGGCGATTCGTCTATTTCGGCGTTGTCGGCTATTTCGGGGCGGAAGCCGCGCTTTTGTTGGGCCTGCCGTTTTCGGGGTATCAGGGCGTCTTGCGCCTGGTCGGGTTGATCGTGGCGGCGATGGCCGTCGTGTTCGTCCTGCAAAACCGGACCAATGTCGCGCAGGGGCTGCGCGGAGACGGTAGAGACAAGAGCCCCTGGGTCGGCGCCTTGCGTTCCCGGATAGCTGCGGTTTGGCATGCGTTGGTTATCGTCTACATTTTCGGGATTTACGGTGTGTGGACTCTGGGGGTCGAAGGCGGCTTCGAATTCATCGCCAGGGCGACGTTGGCCACGGTGGTCATATTCATGGTGGCTCGTTTGGCGATGGGCGGATTGCGGCGGCTGGTGGAACGGGCCTTCGCCGTCCGGCCTGAAGTTTTGGCCCGTTTCCCGCGTCTCGAACTTCGGGCCAATCGCTATATGGCCGTTCTGCATGCGATATTGCGGGCGGGCATATACTTCGCCGCCACCATGGGGATACTGCAGGCGTGGGGTTTTGATGCTTTCGCGTTGCTCGAATCCCCGTTGGGAACCCGGTTCTTCCAAGCGGCCATTACGATCGCGATCGCGATCTTCATCGCCCTTCTGGTCTGGGAAAGCGTCAATTCGAGTATCGAAAACTATCTCAATCGCACCGACGATTCCGGATCCGTGATCGCACGTAGCGCGCGTGCGCGGACGCTGTTGCCGCTGTTGCGCAATGCCCTGCTGATCATGCTCGCGGTTTTGCTGACACTGATCATTCTTTCCGAAATCGGTATCGATATCGCTCCGTTGCTGGCCGGTGCCGGTGTCGTCGGTCTGGCCATCGGCTTCGGGTCCCAGAAACTGGTGCAGGACGTCATCACTGGCGCCTTCATCCTGTTCGAGGATACGATGTCCGTCGGGGATGTCGCCACCGTCGGCGGCCTGACCGGGGTGGTCGAAGCGATGTCGATCCGGTCGATCCGTCTGCGGGACATGTCTGGCAACGTTCATACCGTGCCGTTCAGTGCCGTCAGCACCGTGACGAACATGACCAAGGAGTTTTCGTTCTCGGTGTTCGAAATCGGCATCGCCTATCGCGAGGATGTCGACGACGTGATGCAGGTCCTGCGCGAACTCGGTGCGGAAATGCAGAAAGATCCCGAATTCGGCCCGTTGATCCTGGAACCCCTCGACATCCTTGGCTTGGACAGCTTCGGGGATTCCGCCGTCGTCATCAAGGCGCGCTTCAAGACGATTCCGATCAAGCAGTGGGCGGTCGGCCGCGAATTCAATCGCCGGATGAAACGGGTCTTCGACGAGCGCGGTATTGAGATTCCCTTCCCGCATACCACGATCTATTTCGGCGAGGACAAGGCGGGTAATGCGCCGCCGGCCCATATCCGGATCGGCGAAGCCGCGGCCCGGCCCGGCCCGGTGTCGGAATCCGCGGCGGATCAGAACGCGGAATCGGGATCCGATTCGTCCAAAAGCGATTGATCGGACTCGGCGTCCACGATCCGAAGAACGGTGTCGTAGGTAAATCCGGCGCGTGCCAATGCCGCGAGGTCGCGTTCCCGGTGGGCTGCGCGATCCGAGTTGCGAAACGGACCGAGCCGACGTTTTCGCGCCAGGGCGATGGCCGCGACGGTGTCCGGAACACCGGCGTCGAGAGCGGTATCGACGATATCGGTTTCCACGCCCTTGCCGATTAGTTTCATGCGGACCATCCGGGCCGAAAGGCCGCGACGGCGCAGGCTGGTCACGCGCATTTCGGCATAGGCTTTGTCGTCCAGAAGCCCGAGACGTTCGAACTTCTCGATGATTTCGGCGATCCAGGTTTCCGCCTCGGCGGGGTCGGTTCCGTGGGCTCGGGCCGAACGCAGAACCCGACGCGCCAGGACTTGTCGCAGATTCGATCTCGAGCTTGCGAAACGCTCGAGATAGTGGAGTGCCGCGTTTTCCAGCGATTTCCGGGTCGCTTTGCGGGGAAGCCGGCGTTTCGCGGCGACGGAGGTTTCTTCGACCATGGATCCACAATGGCATAGCCGGGCCGGTTTGAAAACGTCATGTACTCGCCATCGCGGGACGGGATGTGCTAAGAACCCGCGCCTGGAACTGAATGCGGATTGATTCAGGAACGCCCCCTAGAACCGAAAGGGAGACCGAGCGTGAGAGCCGTCGAACTGACGGGCTTCGGCCCCACCGAAAAAGTGCTTCGTATGAACCCGGAAGCCGAGGTTCCCGAATTCGCGCCCAACGATGTTCTCGTCCGGGTTCACGCCGCATCGGTCAATCCCATCGATTGCCGCCGGTGCGGTGGATACGGTCGTCACGTCTACAAGGCGATGGGGGCGGGGTATTTTCCGATCGCGTTGGGTTGCGATTTCTCCGGAGTGGTCGAGAAGGTCGGCAACCGCGTGAGCCGGTTCAAACCCGGAGATCCGGTATGGGGCGCGCAGGAACCGTTCCGGTCCGGCTGCCTCGCGGATTATGTCGCCGTGCGTGCCCACGACGCCGCGCCGAAGCCGGAGAACCTCAGCCATGTTGAAGCGGCGTCTCTGCCTTACGTGGCCTTGACGGCATGGCATGCCCTGGTTCGAAGCGGCGGGTTGCGCGCCGAAACCACAAGCGGCAAACGGATCCTGGTACATGGCGGCGGCGGCGGCATCGGAACTTTCGCGATCCAGTTGCTCAAGACCTGGGGGGCGGACGTCGCGGTCACCTGTTCGACCGAAAAGGTCGCGCTGGTGCGTGATCTGGGTGCGGATCTGGTAATCGACTACACGCAAGAGGATTTTGCGAAGGCCGTCGAAGGCATCGATCTGGTGTTGGATGCCCTTGGCGGGGAGGTGGGGGAACGATCGCTGCGGGTGTTACGGCGCGGCGGCCGGATCGTCAACCTTCATAGCCCTCTGATGCCGATGACCGACAAATACGGTAGCCGGCGCGGTTTCGCCATGCTGATCGCCAAGACGGGCATGAACAAAATTCGCGCGGGGCTTTCGGGCGCGACGCACAGGGATGCGTTCTTCAGCGCCGATGGAGCCATCATGGAAAGCATCGGGGCCCTGGTTGCCGATGGTAGGATCCGCCCCGTCGTCGGCGCTGTGCTGCCGCTTGAATCGTTCATCGAGGCCTTCTCCGTGGTTGCGTCCGGGCATGCGCGGGGGAAAACCGTATTGCAACTTACCGACTCGGAAGATTGAGGGCGATCCATGGCCGATATTCATGCCGTGAACTGGCTGGGTCTTTGGACATTGTACGAACGGGAAGTGCGCCGGTTCATGAAGGTCGGCCTGCAGACCGTCGCCGCGCCGATGGTCACGACCCTGCTTTTCATGGCCGTGTTCGCGCTGGCCATCGGCGCGAATCGTCCGGATGTCGCCGGCGTACCGTTTCTCCAATTCCTCGCGCCGGGGTTGGTCATGATGGCGATTGCCCAGAACGCCTTTGCCAATACGTCGTCTTCGATCATGATCGGGAAGGTCCAGGGCAACATCGTGGACATTCTGATGCCGCCCCTGAACGCCCACGAACTGACCCTTGCGATCACCCTGGGCGGGGTGACCCGGGGGCTGGTGGTTGGGTTTGCCGTCATCGTCGCCATGATGGCATTCGTGCCGTTGTCGATCGCCAGCGTGTCCTTTGTCGTCTTCCACGCGATCGCCGCTGCGGTGATGCTGTCGCTCCTGGGCGTCATGGCCGGTATCTGGGCCGACAAGTTCGATCACATGGCGGCGATCACGAATTTCATCATTACGCCGCTGTCGTTCCTGTCGGGGACCTTCTATTCGATCACGCGTCTGCCCGAGACGTTCCAGATAATCGCCCACTTCAATCCGTTCTTTTACATGATTGACGGCTTCCGCTACGGATTCATCGGCCATGCCGACGGTTCGCTAATGCTGGGTATCACCGTGATGCTCGGAGTCAACGCCGTGCTGTGGTTCGTGTGCTGGCGCATGTTCGACAAGGGCTATAAACTCAAGGCATAATCCCGACCGGCGCGGTTGACAGGGCTTGCGTGCCCCGTGATACTGCCGCCTTTCGTTTCGCGACGAAAAATCTGGAAACTTCGAGGAAAACAAGGAGGGCACCGTGATACCAGCGGTGATGCCGACCTACGGTCGGGCCGACATAGCATTTGAACGCGGCGAAGGCGTCTATCTCTATGCGGCCGACGGACGACGATTCCTCGATTTTGGGGCTGGCGTCGCCGTTACCGCATTGGGACATTGCCATCCCCACCTGATGCAGGCGTTGAGCGAGCAGGCCGGCAAGGTCTGGCATTGCTCGAACCTCTACCGGGTTCCGGGCCAGGAAAAGCTCGCAGCGCGTCTTGTGGAACGCTCGTTCGCCGATTCCGTGTTCTTCTGCAATTCGGGCGCGGAAGCCATGGAGTGTTCGATCAAGGTTGCGCGGAAATATCAGAGCGTGAAAGGCCATCCGGAAAGGTTCCGCATCCTCGCGTGCGAAGGCGCTTTTCACGGCCGGACACTGGCGACCATCGCCGCCGGCGGGCAGGCGAAGATGCTGGACGGCTTCGGGCCGATGGTCGACGGCTTCGATCACGTGCCGTTCGGCAATCTGAACGCCATGCGGGCGGCGGTAGGTGAAAGCACCGCGGCGATTCTGGTCGAGCCCGTGCAGGGCGAGGGCGGCATTCGTCCCGCCACCGCGGAGTATCTGCGCGGACTGCGGAAGATCGCGGACGAATTCGGCGTGCTTCTGTTGTTCGACGAGGTGCAGACCGGCATGGGTCGTACCGGCAAGCTGTTCGCCCATGAATGGTCCGGCGTCGTGCCCGATGTGATGGGCGTGGCCAAGGGCTTGGGCGGCGGCTTCCCGATCGGGGCCTGTCTGGCCAACGAGCGGGCTGCCTCGGCGATGTCGCCGGGGAGCCACGGTTCCACGTTCGGCGGCAATCCGCTCGCGACGGCCGTCGCCAACGGCGTCTTGGACGTGATTCTGGGCGAGGGCTTCCTTGACCGGGTCAATGCGGTGGCTGCCGTTTTGTGGGCGCGCCTGAGAGAGATCCAGGCGGCGCGATCGGACCTGATCGCCGACGTGCGTGGACAGGGGCTCATGATCGGACTCCAGTGCCGCAAGCCACTGGAAAACAAGACGATGGTCAAGGCCCTCTTCGACGGCGGGTTGCTGAGCGTGCCGGCGGACGACAACATTGTCCGCCTGATTCCGCCGCTGATCATCGATGAAAACCATATCGCCGAGGCGTGCGCCGTGATCGAGGAGACGTGCGCGAAACTCCAACAAGAGAAACCATGACATGACGAACGTACGGCATTTTCTGGATATTCATCACTTCGAAGGCGACGCGTTGCGGGCGCTTTTGAAACGAGGGCTCGACTTCAAGAACGGTTGCGTGGAAAACCCGCAGCCGCTCGTCGGCAAAACCCTTGCGATGATTTTCGAGAAGCCGTCGACCCGAACCCGGGTTTCCTTCCAGGTAGGCATGCAGAAGCTGGGCGGCGAGGTCGTCATCCTGAGCGAAAGCGAAAGCCAGTTGGGCCGGGGCGAGACGATCTCCGATACCGCGCGGGTTCTGTCGCGGTATGTCGATGCCATCATGATCCGGACCAACGCGCCGTCCAAGTTGACCGACCTCGCGACCTATGCCGAAGTCCCGGTGATCAACGGCCTGACGGACGATTCCCATCCGTGCCAGATCATGGCGGACATCATGACCTACGAGGAGCACCGGGGGCCGATCCAGGGGCGCGCGGTGGCGTGGACGGGTGACGGCAACAACGTCACGGCTTCATGGGTTCATGCCGCGGTCAAGTTCGGGTTTTCGATGCGCATCGCGACGCCGCGGGCATTTCGTCCCAGTGATTCCCTGATCGAATGGGCGCATGGCAACGGTGGCGACATCATCCTCACCGAAAATCCCGAGGATGCCGTGCGCGGCGCCGACTGCGTGGTGACCGACGCCTGGGTTTCCATGGGGCAGGGCGATGCCGACAAACGCCACCGGCTTCTGGAATCCTACCGGGTCGACGAAGATCTGATGGCGTTGGCCAAGTCGGATGCGGTTTTCATGCACTGCCTGCCTGCCCACAGGGGCGAAGAAGTCACCGATGCCGTTATGGACGGCCCTCAATCGGTGGTCTGGGACGAAGCCGAAAACCGGATGCATGCACAGATGGGCATCTTGGCCTGGTGCATGGAATCGTAGGGATTCCATAATGGGTGCGCCGAACGATGGCCGGCTTGTCGATGTCGTGGTTCCCTTCCAGATCGGGGCGGGAATCGCGCGTGGACGGTTCGTCCGCTTGGGAAATACCTTCGATGACGTCATCGCCGGCAAGGACTATCCGCCGGTTGTCGCCGGGATGCTGGGCGAATGCCTGGCTCTGGCGACGGTCCTGGCCAGTGGACTGAAATACGAGGGCGCGTTCACGCTGCAAACCAAAAGCGATGGCCCGATCAACATGCTGGTGGCGGATCTGACGAGTGACGGCGATCTGCGCGGCTATGTTCGTTACGATAAAGAAAAGATCGATGCGGTGGCCGAAGGCCAAAGCGCCGTCGTGCCCCGGATTCTGGGCGCCGGATATCTCGCCTTCACGGTCGATCAGGGGCCGGACACGGAACGCTACCAGGGCATGACGCCGTTGGACGGCGGTACCCTGTCCGAATGCGCACATGCCTATTTTCGCCAATCCGAGCAGCTCGACACCGTTATTGTTTTGATGTCGAAACATAATGCCGGACGGGGCAACGTCGCCGCCGGACTGATGGTTCAACGGATGCCGTCGGGCGCGGGTGATCCGGAGGAAAACGAGGAAGCCTGGCGTCGCGCGGTGGCGTTTGCCAGCAGCGTCACGGCGGCTGAAATGCTGGATAGCGAGTTGGATGCCGACCGCCTCCTGTACCGGCTGTATCATGAAGACGGCGTTCGGGTTTTCGAGGACCGGCCGATACGGTGCCGTTGCCGTTGTTCGTCCGATCGGGTCGAAGCCTTGTTGCGTTCATTCGACTCCGAACAGATCCAGGATATGATGGATGACGGCCGTATCCATGTGACTTGTGAATTTTGCGGCGCAGTCTACGAGTTCGACGAACAGACGTTGCGCACGTTGGACGATTCCGGCAATTCGACCTGACTCTCCGCCATGGAGGCGCTCATGTTTCGCATGTTGAAGGTGCTGTTGGTGATCGTTGCGGGCTCCCTCGCGGTTTCGTGTGAAACTGCAGATCCCGTTCAAAGGTTGCCGTCGATCTCATTCGCCCACAAGCCGGCGATTCGCCTGGATGTCGGCACGATTGAAACGGTGTCGACCTACGTTTCCCCGTTGAAGGCACCGAACGTAGAACATCAATTCTCCGTAACGCCCGAGGATGCGCTTAGACAATGGGCCAAGGATCGGCTCGTGGCCGTGGGAATGGCGGGGCGGGCCGTCTTCACGATCACCAAAGCCTCGGTTCGGGTCGACAACCTGAAACGAACGGAAGGTGTTCGCGGCGTGTTCACGACCGATCAGGCGGAACGTTATACCGCCGATATCGAGGCCGTCATTGAAGTCAAGGACGCTGGGGCTCAAGGGACCGGCTACGCCGAGGCCCGCGTCAGCCTGTCGCGGACGATCGCCGAGAATGCCACGCTGCACGAACGCGAAAAATTCTGGTTCGATTTGACCCGCGACGTGGCAAATAATTTTGATTCCGAAATGGAATCGGTAATCAAGCGCCATCTCGTCAACTGGCTGCGGTGACGGCGCACTTCCGGCGCCGGCGCGGCAACGGCGGCCGGCGCGGATGGGGTCTGCGTCCCGCGTTCGCGCTGTCGTCGCTCGGCTCAGGGACCGGATTCGTACCATGTCTGTTTCTTCCCCATCATCCCGGCGCGCTGCCATGCTTTCCTCCCTTCCTCGCGGGTTGGAGGAATGCCTTCCGCCGATTCTGTTCGTCGCCGTGGTTTGCGCTCTCGGTCCGTGGTGGGACGTCTACGAATTCGACACGGATGAAGGATTCAATCTGGCCAAGGCGGTTCTGGTCGGTCGGGGATACGGTCTTTACGACGAGATCTGGAGCGACCAGCCGCCGATTTTCACATACTTACTGAGTGGTTTGTTTGCGATCATTGGCCCATCGGTTGCCGCGGCGCGCGGGCTGGTCCTGTTTTTCGCGGCGCTGACGGTCTGGGCGCTGTATCGGATCGTTCGGCGCCAGGAGGGCGTTCTGTCCGCTTGGCTGGCTTTTGCGGTCCTGGGAAGCGGTTATGTTTTCCAGCGTTTGGGTGTATCCGTGATGATCGGCTTGCCGGCGATCGCGTTCGCCCTGTTGGCGCTTGACCAGGCGCTTGTCGAGCGTGGCGGCCGGATACCGAGGATCGTCGCGTCGGGATGTCTGATGGGACTGGCTCTCCAGACCAAACTGTTCACCCTGGCCATCGTTCCCGCCGTGCTGTGGGCGGTATATCTCGCAGCGGACGGTGGATGGCGGGCCCGACTGGGCCGAATGGCGCTGTGGGCCGCCGCCACGATCGCCATCGCGGCCCTTTTCTTGGCCATTTCCCAGCCCTCGCTGGTGGCCGATCTGGTTCTGCCCCATTCGGCCGATGCCCTTGGCAGTGCCTTTCGTTATCAGACGGGGTGGGACCGGCTGTGGTCGCTGTTGAGCGGTGAGCCCGTCTATCCGGGCCTGGCGGCGGCGGCCCTTGTCGTTGCGTGGCCGTGGCGGAACCGGTATCGGAGCATTCCCTTGATCTGGCTCGGTGTCGCCGCGCTTGCTTTCCGGAATCACACGCCGGTCTGGTATCATCACGTTCTGCTCTTTACGATTCCGCTGGCCTGGATCGCCGGATCCCTGGCCCACGTTTTCGATGTCGGCGGTGTCACGGAAACGCCGTTGCGTCATCGTATGGCGCGCGGATTTGCGTTGATCGCCATGGTCGCCGCCGCGCCGGTAGCGATCCAGGCCAGCGGACGAACCTGGCAGGCCTTTCATGCGCCGGCGGATCCTCTCGATGTTCAGGGGGTGTCCGAGATTCGCGAATACGGCAAATCGGCGCATTGGATGATGACCGACCGGCCGATGGATGCGTTCGTGGCCGGGATCCCGATTCCGCCGCCGCTCGCCGTTTATTCGCTGAAGAGGGAAAAATCGGGGAATCTTTCGTCCGCGGACATTCTGGCGGCCATCAATGAATTCCAGCCGGAGATCGTCAGTTCCCGGCGCCTGCGCCTGCCGCGGCCGGTCCGTCATAAGCTGGCCGACGGCTATACAAAAATCGTGGATCGCGACGACCACACGCTGTATGTGTTGCGAACCCGAAACGAGCCAGGCGATCCGCCGTCTAAATGATGAACAAGCGGTCCAGGGCGTCCGCCAAATCGTCACCGAACGTCGGGCCCTTGAGGATTACCGGGACATGGGTCGGGAGGAGTTTCAGGTACTCGTCCGACGGATCGAGGCTTGTGATGACGGCCACCGGGGTGTTGCGGGTCGCCGGCATCGAGGCCAGGGCGATCGCCATATCGATTCCGGACAAATCGGGCATGAAGGCGGAGGTCACGACCATGTCGGGCTTTGTTCGGATGATTTGCGGCAAGGCTTCCATCGTCGACGGCACGGCATGGGTGCGATAGCCGCATTGACGCAATTCCCGCTCGACGAACCGTGTCGCCGTCCCATGCAGCATCACGAGCATGATTTCGACGTCGCGGACCTCGATGTCGCCTTCGTCGAAACCCAGTTTAACGGGAAGCGCGCGGACGAAGCTTGGGGTTTCCTTTTCGTCGACGATTTTTCCTTCGACCAGGTCCATCAGTATTTCGGCATAGCGAACGATGTCGTCGATCGCCCGGGGCGGAAAGACCTTAACGTCGGCGAGGAAGTTCTCCATCCGTTGCGTGACGGTTTCGATCATGGCAAAGCCGAGGTTGGAGGCTGGTCCCTGCGCCGAAACGGCGATTCGGCGCGCATCGCGGGCGATGTCCTCGACCGGACAACGCCCGCGGCGCACGTCTTCGGCCTTGATCTGCAGAGCACGCACCCGATCGGTCAGCTCGTCCAGGAATTCGCGGCGCAGGTCCTCGACGACTTCCTCGAATCCTCCGGCGAAGGTTCCCCCTTGGTCCGTGTTCATCGATTCCTCCTGCGACAATCCTGTCCGCATTGTAACGTTGTCGGGCGCCAAACCAAAGGACGCTCACGAAACGCCGGGAACACCCCGCGACGTGGAGTACTCGAAGTGCAGAGCCTGCCCCGGGAAAACGTCGGCGAATGCGCAGTGCGCGGCGACGGCGGCTTCGGCGAAACCGGTGAGGATCAGCTTCAGCTTACCTTTGTAGGTGACGATGTCGCCGACAGCGAAAATACCGTCGGGACCGGCGCGGAAATTGGTCGGGTCAACGGCGATGCGGTTTGCATCGAGATTGAGGCTCCATTCCAGGATCGGCCCCAGGTTTTGCGACAGACCGTAGAACGGTAGCAGGACATCGGCTTCCAGTCGGCGCTCGTTCCCGCCCAGGTCCGTGACGACGACGGTTTCCAGTCGTCCGTTCGCGCCTTCGAGCCGGTTCAACTGATAGGGAACGACGAGTTCGATCTTCCCTTCGTCGGCGAGGGCCTGTAGGCGGCTGGCACTTTCCGGTGCCGCGCGGAATTTGGGGCGGCGGTGCACGACCTGAAGGGACTGGGCGACATCGTGCAGGGCAATCGCCCAGTCAACCGCTGAATCGCCGCCTCCGGCGATCACCACGCGACGCCCTCGATAGTCTTCCCTACGCCGAACCAGATACTGGACGCCGCTTCCGGAAGGTTGCTTTTCATACTTCTCGATGTTGGCGAGAGGCGGGCGATTGGGCCCGAAGGCCCCGACACCGGCCGCGATGATGACGGCACGCGATTCGATCCGGGTTCCGTCGGAGGTTTCCAGGAACCAGCCGCCATCGTCCATTCGGCCCAATGCCGTCGCCTGCTGGTCCAGGTGATAGACGGGATCGAACGGCGCCGCCTGTTTTTCGAGGTTGTCGACGAGTTCCTGGCCCGTGATCGCCGGGTGGCCGGGAATGTCGTAGATCGGCTTTTCGGGATAAAGCGCCGAACATTGACCGCCGATGGCCGGCAGGACATCGACGACGTGACAGCGCATCTTCAACATCCCACATTCGAAGACCGCAAACAGGCCGACCGGACCGGCGCCGACGATGGTGACGTCGGTCTTATGAACAAGATTGGACATGGAAACTCCGGGAGTTACAGGTTTATTATTCGCACCATAAGAATGGCCGCCGCGGCCGCGCTATTCAAGGCCGGAGCGGTCGACGCGGCGATTCGCGGGACGAAGAGGTCGATGTGCAATTCCTCGATGCCGAAAAGCGGTTGGCGGACGAATCGGAAACCGCCATTCTTGCCGCGCGGGTCGTTCCCTTGGCCCGGCGCGGCGACATTCTCGCACTGTGGGGCGATCTGGGATCGGGAAAGTCCGTCTTCGCGCGAGGATTCATCCGCGCCGCGTGTGGCGAGGACGATGTGCCCAGCCCGACGTTCACGTTGGTTCAAAGCTATGAAGCCGCTACGTTCACCATTCACCATTTCGATCTGTACCGACTGGAATTCCCGGAAGAAGCCTATGAATTGGATATCGAGGATGCCTTCGCCGAAGGTGTTTCGCTCGTCGAATGGCCTGACCGCCTGGGCAGTCTTTTGCCAAGCGAGCGTCTTGACGTGATTCTGACCCAGGGCGATACGGAAAACAGTCGGTTGGTGAAACTGCGGGGTCACGGGACCTGGGCGAATCGTTTGAAGGAGTTCAACTTTGATTGAGCGGGAAGACCGCGACGCGCGGATCGTGGAATTTTTGTCCGATTCCGGATGGTTCGGCGCGAATCGCGTCCCTCTCGCCGGGGATGCGTCGTTTCGACGCTACGACCGGGTTTTCCGAGCGGGGGAAAGCGCCGTGCTCATGGACGCACCGCCGCCGCAAGAAGACGTCCGGCCCTTTTCCCGTCTCGCCCGCCACTTGCTCGGCCTTGGGTTGTCCGCGCCTCGGATTCTGTCGGAAGACGCCGGTAGCGGCTTTCTGTTGATCGAGGACCTGGGCGACGCGACCTACACCCGGGCCCTGAATCGCGGCGACGACCCGTTTGTTCTGTACGCCTTGGCGGTCGATGTCCTGGCCCATCTTCACGGCCTTCCGGCGTCGGTGGCCGTGCCCCGGGGACTGCCGCGCTACGACGAACGGTTGTTGCTCGACGAGGCGTGCCTGCTGACGGATTGGTATCTGCCCGCGATGCGCGGCCGGCGGACGCACGACGCCATGCGCGAAAGCTATCGTGATGCTTGGCGTGCGACATTTCCCGCGGTTTTCGCGCAACCAGAAACACTCGTGTTGCGCGATTATCACGTCGACAATCTTCTGGTTCTCGCCGATCGCAATGGGATCGCGCGGTGCGGAATCCTGGATTTTCAGGATGCGGTCGTGGGGGCCGCGGCTTATGATCTGATGTCCCTACTGGAAGATGCGCGGCGGGATGTCGACGGTTCACTTCAATCGGCTATGAAGGCGCGCTATTTTAATGCCCGGCAGGACATGTCACGGAGCGCATTCGACATGGCGTACGCGATCCTGGCCGCGCAGCGTCATGCCAAAGTCATCGGGATCTTCACGCGGCTGTGCATTCGCGATCGAAAACCGACCTATCTCCAGCATCTGCCCCGTCTGTGGCGGTTGCTGGAAAACGCCCTGCGCCATCCCGTTCTGGCGCCGGTCGCCGAATGGTTCGAATATCACGTCACCGAGGAACTGAGGGGGATACCCGCATGCATGACGGCACCATCCTGACGTCCGGTTGCCGGCCGAAAAAGGCCATGGTGCTCGCGGCCGGATTGGGATTGCGGTTACGGCCGATCACCGAAAAAATCCCCAAGCCGCTGGTCGAAGTCGCGGGGCGCACGCTGATCGACCGCGCGCTCGATCGCCTGCACGATGCCGGAGTCAAAAAGGCCATCGTCAACGTCCATTATCTCGGCGATTTGATCGAGGCCCATCTGAAGGAACGCACGGAACCGGAAATCATCGTTTCGCGCGAAGAAGTGCTGCTGGAAACCGGCGGCGGTATCCATAAGGCATTGTCCTTTTTCGAAGACGCACCTTTCTTCGTGGTCAACGGCGACTCGCTGTGGCTCAACGGACACGAGGACACCTTGCTCCGGATGGCGTCTGCCTGGGATGACTCGTCGGTGGACGGGCTGTTGCTATTGCATTCGACCGTCGAAGCCTATGGTTATGATGGCTTTGGTGATTTTATCCTCGACCCCATGGGCAAGATCGAACGGCGTCCCGAAGGCGAGGTTTCGCCCTACCTCTTCACCGGGATCCAGATCTTGCATCCGCGCCTCTTTAAAGGTGTTCAGGACGGAAAGTTTTCGCTGAACGTCTTGTACGACCGCGCGATCGAGGCCGGGCGCTTGTACGGGATCGTACATGACGGCGAATGGTTCCACGTCGGGACGCCGGAACATTTGGCTGACGCCCAGGAGTTCATGACCGTCGCATTTCCGGGTGAAAAACGACGCTGAGGGCCGCGGATGGTTTCCGGCGCCGCGCATGTCCTGACCATCCCACCGGGTATTCCCTTCGTCGACGCTTTGGCGTCCGGGTTGAAAGCCGAAGCGGGGGAAACGCCAGGCGCGCTGGCCCGATACCTGGTCCTGCTGCCGACCCGCCGTGCTTGTCGGGCACTGAGCGACGCTTTCCTGCGGCTGTCGGGCGGTACACCGATGGTTCTGCCCCGGACCGTACCCTTGGGCGACGTGGACGAGGACGAAATCGCACTCTTGGGTTCCGGCACGATCGATGAAATCGGTATCGCACCGGCGGTGGAGATACCGCCGGCGATTCCCGCGTTGCGTCGACAGATGCTGCTGACGGGGCCGATCCGGGCCCTTGATCCGGACCTGACGCTGGATCAGGCAGCCCGGCTCGCGGCGGAACTGGGCCGATTTCTTGACCAGGTCCGGTCGGAGCGTCTGAACTTCGACCGCCTTGCCGGTATCGTACCGGACGGCTTTGCCGTCCACTGGCAAAAGACCTTGAAATTCTTGAAGGTCATCACGGAACATTGGCCGGGAATCCTGGACGCCGAGGGCTGCATCGATGCCGCGGACCGGCGTAATCGCCTGCTGGCGACCCAGGCAGATTTGTGGGCCCGATGCCCGCCCGAAGGCAAAGTGGTCGCCGCCGGTTCGACCGGAAGCATGCCGGCGACGGCGGATTTGTTGGCCGTCGTCGCGGCGTTGCCCGAAGGTCGGGTGATCCTGCCGGGACTGGATCGCGATGCGGAATCGGAAATCTGGGACGCCCTGGAGCCGACCCATCCGCAGTACGGCATGGCGCGATTGCTGGATCGTCTGGGAATCGACCGGGGGCATGTTGGCGACTGGCCGGTGACGGATATCGCGGGAACCGTCCCGTCGCGCGCGCGTCTGGTGAACCGCGCGCTCAGACCCGCAGCGGCCACGGAAAACTGGCGCGACGGCATGGAGGAGGATCTCGCGGCCCTGGAGGGCTTGATCCGGGTTGAATGCCCGGGTCCCCAGGAGGAAGCCGCCGTCATCGCCCTGCTCATGCGGAAAAACCTGGAAACCCCGGACGAATCGGTAGCCCTGGTGACGCCCGACCGGGATCTTGCCCGCCGGGTCGCGGGCGATCTCGCCCGGTGGGGGATCGCGGTCGATGATTCGGCTGGCGCGCCCCTGGGGCGAACGCCGCGAGGTGCGCTCCTTCGTCTGGTCGCCGAAGCGGTCGCCGCCGACTTTGCGCCGGTGCCGTTGTTGGCGCTACTCAAGCATCCGCTGGTTGCGTGCGGATCGACCGGTGCCGATTTTCGTCGCCGGGTACGGGAACTGGAACGTGCCGTGCTCCGGGGGCCGCGTCCTCGTCCGGGCCTTTCCGGGCTGCGGGCTGCGGTCGAATCACGTGGCGGGAAAGCGGATCTGAAGGCCTTTCTCGATGTCCTCGATCATGCCTTCGCACCCTTCCTGGCGGTTGCGGAGGGCGAGTTTACGGTGCCGGATCTGGTTCGGCGTCACGTTTTGACATCGGAACGACTGACTGCCACGGTCGATCAACCAGGGCCGGAACGCCTGTGGTTGGGTGATGATGGCGAAGCGGCGGCGACCTTCGTTTCCGAATTCCGGGATTCGGCCGAAGTTCTTCCCCGAATTTCAATCGACCGGTATCCAGCGTTGTGGGACGCGTTCACGGCCGGATGCGTCGTGCGTTCGCGTTATGGCGCCCATCCACGCCTTCACATCTTGGGTTTGCTTGAGGCCCGTTTGCAACATGCCGACGTGATGATCCTGGGCGGATTGAACGAAGGCACTTGGCCGCCGGACGCGGTGGCGAGCCCGTGGATGAGCCGGCCAATGTTGGAGGCCTTTGGGTTGCCCCAGCCGGAACGTCGGATCGGGCTGACGGCCCACGATTTCGTGCAGGGATTCTGCGCGCGGCGGGTCGTTCTGACGCGGGCTGCGCGTGTCGACGGAACGCCGACCGTGCCTTCGCGGTGGTTAATGCGAATCGAAAACCTCCTGCATGAGACTCCGTTGGAACATTCATTCCGAAGCCATAACGAATGGCTCGCGTGGTGCCGTCAACTCGACGCCCCCGGAACACCGGTCCCGATCCGCCGACCGGCGCCGCGGCCACCGGTGTCGTCGCGACCGCGACGGTTGTCGGTAACTCAGATCGAAACCTGGATGCGCGACCCGTACGCCATCTTCGCACGCCATATCCTGGAACTTTCCGCGCTCGATCCCCTCGATGCCGATCCCGGCGCAGCCGATTACGGAAACCTGATTCATGGCGCGCTCGAAGATTTCATGACCGCGTATCCCGATCGCCTGCCGCCGGATGCGGAGGAACGATTGATCCGCCTCGGCGAAGGCTGGTTTTCCGTCGTGAAGGACCGGCCGGAGATATGGAGCTTCTGGTGGCCCCGATTCCTTCGGGTCGCCGAGTGGGTCGTTGCGGCGGAACGGGAACGACGCCTGGGCGTGGTGCGTGGGACGACCGAGGTCAAGGGTGCTCTCGACTTCGATTCGCCTGCCGGAAGCTTCACACTGACCGCAAAAGCGGATCGGATCGATCTGCGCGAGGACGGCACCCTGGCCATTCTCGATTACAAGACGGGCGTGCCGCCCAGGGCCGCGGAGATCGCGGCGGGGTTCGCACCCCAACTTCCCTTGGAAGCGGCCATCGCGGCGGCGGGCGGCTTTGCCGGGCTTCCCGGCGGGCGGGTCTCCGCGCTTGAATTTTGGCATCTCAAGGGGGGCAATCCGGCCGGCGAGGTGCGTCGGGCCGGCGACGATCCCATGGCCTTGGCCGCGCAGGCGTTGGAGGGACTCAAGCGACTGGTGGCCCGTTTCGATTTCGACGAAACGCCCTACGAGGCGCGGCCTCGTCCCGATATGGCGCCGCGATACAGCGACTACGAGCATCTGGCGCGGATCAAGGAGTGGGCGACTGGCGAGGAGGACGATTCGGGATGACCGATGAACCTCTTCACCCCGAGGAATTGCAGCGTGGCGCTTCCGACCCCGTCGCTTCGGTCTGGGTGGCGGCATCGGCGGGAACGGGCAAGACCAAGGTCCTGACCGACCGTGTGCTGCGCCTGATGCTCGGCGGTACGTCGCCGACGCGCATTTTGTGCCTGACGTTCACCAAGGCGGCGGCGGCGGAGATGTCGAACCGCATCGCACGTACGTTGGGGCGGTGGTCGACGGCGTCGGACGACAAGCTGGATGCCGCGCTTGCCGCGCTGATGGGGCGCGTCGCGGAAACGGACGAGCGCCGCCGCGCCCGCCGTTTGTTCGCCGAAGTCCTGGATGCGCCGGGCGGACTGCACATTCAGACGATTCATTCCTTCTGCCAAGCCTTGCTGGGCCGCTTTCCGATCGAATCCGGGACGGCGCCGCATTTCTCGGTCGTTGATGATCGCGACGCGAACGAGATGCTGTCGGCGGCGCAGCGCGCGGTTTTGACGCGATCCCGGAACGAGGCTGGGAGCGCCGGGCCGCTGGCCACGGCTCTGACCCGGATCACCGCCCACACCAACGAACAGGGGTTCGCCGACATCGTCGCGACGCTGGCTTCGGAACGCGGACGGATTCGGCGGTTTATCGACGGCAGCGGCGGGTTGGTCGGCGCGGCGGCTAAAATTCGCGGCTTTCTTGGGTTGGCGGCGGCCGATACCTCCGAGCGCATCGTCGCGGACGCCTGTGGCGAAGATTCTTTCGACGGCGCGGCCTTACGGTCGCTGCTGCCGGTAATGGAAAGCGGCAAGAAAACCGACCAGGACAACGCGCGCGTCTTGGGAACCTGGTTGGCGGCGACGGCCAACGATCGCGCCGCGACTTTCTTCGACTATGCGAAGGTCTTTCTGACCGCGAGTTCCAAATTACCGGAACAGCGCAAGCGCCTGTGCACGGCCGCCGTCGCGACGGCGCGTCCGGATGCGTCCGACATCCTGGTTCGCGAGGCATCGCGTCTGCGCGACGTCGAGCTCCGTCGCCGTTCGGCGGTCGTCGCCGAGGCCACGGAGGGCCTTCTGGTAATCGGCGACGCATTACTCGCGGCTTACGAGTCGGCAAAATCCGCGTCGGCAAAACTGGATTACGATGACCTGATTCTTCGGACTCTGAGCCTCCTGACCCAACCCGAGGTGGCCGCGTGGGTCCTGTTCAAGCTGGACGGCGGCATCGACCATATTTTGGTCGACGAGGCGCAGGACACCAATCCCGACCAGTGGAAGATCGTCGAGACCCTGGCCGGCGAATTCTTCGTCGGTGAAGGCGCGCGCGATCAGGTTCGGACGGTTTTCGCTGTTGGCGACGTCAAACAATCCATTTACAGCTTCCAGCGGGCGGATCCTGAAGCCTTTCGGACCATGCGGGACGTCTTTGCCGAACGGGCGCCCGCGGCGGGTCGCGCGTGGCGGCAGGTGGCGCTGGATGTGTCGTTCCGTTCGACATCGGCGGTCCTGGACGCCGTAGACGCGGTATTCGGGGCACCGGGCGTCGCCGACGGCGTCAATCTCGACGGCGTGCCGATCCGCCACCGTGCGTGGCGGCAGGGCGACGGCGGCATTGTCGAGGTTTGGCCCGCCGTGACGCCGCGCGAAATCGACGCGCCGGCACCCTGGAAGCCGCCGGTCGAGCGCATTCCCGGCGATTCACCCCAGTCGCGACTCGCCCGCTTGGCCGCGCGTCGGATCGCCGCGTGGATCAGTGACCGCGAGATCCTGGAATCCAAGGGGCGCCCGATTCGGGCCGGGGATGTGATGATCCTGGTCCGGCGGCGGACGGGATTCGTCGTCGATCTGGTACGCGCGCTCAAGGAAACGGGAATACCGGTCGCGGGTGTCGACCGCATGGTGCTCACCGAACAGTTGGCGGTCATGGACCTGATGGCGATCGGTCGTTTCCTGCTTCTGCCCGAAGACGACCTGACCCTGGCCACCGTTCTCAAGGGGCCCCTGTTCGGATTCGACGATGACGATCTGTTCAAGTTGGCGTATCGCCGTGAGCGGTCGTTGTGGGCCGTCCTGCGTTCCTACGGTCACGATCCCGCATACGGGGGGGCCGCCGATATCCTGGGGGATCTTCTGTCGCGCACGGACTACGATACGCCTTTTGCTCTGTTCAGCCATATCCTGGGGCCGTTGCGGGGTCGCGAAAAAATTTTGGCCCGCCTGGGACCGGACGCGGAGGATCCCCTCGGCGTGTTCCTGGATCTTGCGCTTTCCTACGAACATTCGCATGTCCCGACGCTTCAGGGCTTCCTTCAGTGGATGGAGACCGGGGACGTGGAGGTCAAGCGCGACCTGGAACAGGATACCGGCGATTACGTTCGCATTCTCACCGTGCATGGCGCGAAGGGGTTGCAGGCGCCGATCGTAATCCTTCCCGACACGTTGCAGACGCCGCGCGCCGGTGGCGGTTTGCTGTGGCCGCGAAACGATGACGGCGATGAGATCATGCTCTGGCCGCCGCGCGCGGCCTTCGTCGAGAAACGGGCGGACGCCGAAGCGGAACGGATTCGTCAGGCTCAGGACCAGGAATACCGCCGTCTTCTGTACGTCGCCATGACGCGGGCCGAGGACCGGCTGTACGTGGGCGGCTGGCATACCCGGCGGGCCGCGCCCGAGGGATGCTGGTACAATCTCGTGCGCGACGGACTGTCGATGTTTGCCGCCACATTCGAAGATCCCTTCCTTGCCGCCGCGCCCGAAGTCGATGACGCGCGGGTGCTCCGTCTCCATCGTCCCCAGGGACGGCCGGTGGAAGCGGCGGAGCCGTCGCGTGTGGATTCGGAAGCGCAACCGCTTCCGGATTGGGCACGGCGTCCGGCGCCCGAGGAACCCGATCCACCCCGCCCCCTCGCCCCGTCACGGCCGGCGGAAATCGAACCAACGGTCGTTTCGCCTCTGGGAGAAGACGATGGTGTGCGTTTCAAGCGAGGCCTGCTGGTTCATCGGATGCTTCAGACCCTTCCCGCCTTGCCGCCGGAACGAAGGCGGGCGGCGGCGGAATCCTATCTGTCGCGGCCGCTTCACGGACTTGACCGCGATCGGATCCGCGATCTGGTGAACGAGACGATGGCGGTGCTGGGGGTGCCGGAATTTTCCGGCCTGTTCGGCCCGGAAAGCTTGGCCGAGGTTCCTATCGTGGGCATCGTCGACGGCCGGGTTCTGTCGGGCCGGATCGATCGGTTGCTGTTCCGGGACAACGAGATTCTGATCGTCGACTACAAGACAAATCGACCGCCGCCGCGATCACCGTCCGGGATCCCGAAACTCTACCGCGACCAGATGGCGGCCTATCGGTCCGCGCTGCGGACGATGTACCCCGGGCGGAAGGTGCGCTGTCTTCTGTTGTGGACCGACGGACCGTCCCTCATGGAACTGGCGGAAAACGGCGCGGATTCTTCGCTGGCTTGACGCCCCTTCGTCACGCCACTACTTTTTTCAGACGCGGCCTCGTTCGAAGCGGCCGCGATAACGGCTATGGGATGGGAAGATGCCTATCAAGGTCACCGATACTTCATTTGACTCCGACGTCCTCAAGGCGTCGAAGCCGGTTCTCGTGGATTTCTGGGCCGAATGGTGCGGCCCGTGCAAACAGATCGCGCCGGCGCTCGAAGACCTCGCCAACGAAATGGGCGAACAGGTTACCGTGGCGAAGATCAACATCGATGAAAACCCCGGAACACCCTCGAAATACGGCGTGCGGGGTATCCCGACTCTGATGCTATTCAAGGATGGCGAAGTCGCCGCCACGAAGATCGGCGCCCTGCCGAAGAGCAAGCTGTTCGAGTGGGTCGAATCGGTTCTTTAATCGGACTATTGTTGAAAACAGGTTTTGGGGCTCCGTCGACGGATGACGACGGAGCCCGTATTGTTTCGATTCCGGATAAATCGGTCAGCCGTTGTCCCGTAGAACAGCACCCGCCAGATACAGCGAACCGCAGATCAGAATTCGCGAAGGGGGGCCGGGGCGTTGAGCGAGGGCCACGACGGCGGCATCGAGGGATTCCGCGGGTGCCGATTCGATTCCCCAACTTCGGGCCGCCCGCGCCACTTCCTCGGCGGTCCGACTGGCCGATTCGCCCGGGATGGCGATGGCGCGCAGGGTGTCGATCCGAGGGCCGAGAGTCTTTAGATACCCTGAAACGTCCTTTGTCTTGAGCATGCCGACGACGACATGAAGCGGGCGGTCCCGCCAGTGGCGTGCCTGGGCCATCAATATTTCGGCTGCGGATTTATTGTGGCCGCCGTCGAGCCACAGTTCCCATCCTTCCGGAAGGGCCGCAGGCAGGGGCCCCCGGGTCAGGCGCT
This sequence comes from Rhodospirillales bacterium, assembly GCA_963675465.2. Classification (GTDB taxonomy): domain Bacteria; phylum Pseudomonadota; class Alphaproteobacteria; order Rhodospirillales; family Shumkoniaceae; genus JAHDSF01. Next base: position 678,289 of record CAXXVY010000008.1, on the reverse strand, counting down.
GCAGGCGTGCCGGCCAATCGACCGCGGTTAGGCCGTTGGCATAGGCGGATTGGGGAATGGACATGCCATGCAGACGCTCGACCGCGCAAACGGCCTGCGCGGCGTTGCGGATCTGGTGGACGCCGGTCAACCCCGGTTCGGGCAGGCGTCGTTCCGCCAAGCCCCGGTAATCGAGCCCAGCGCCGGTTTTGACGCACGACCAATCCCGCCCTTCATGCACCAAGGGCGCATCGAGGGATCGTGCCGCTTTCGATATGACATCCAGGGCCTTGCGGCGCTGGTGCGCGACTAGGCACGGGACCCCGGTCTTGATGATTCCGGCTTTTTCACCGGCAATCTTTTCCAGAGTGTCGCCCAGAAATTCCTGGTGATCGATCGATATCGAGGTAATGACGGTCAGGGCGGGACGGGGAACCACGTTCGTGGCGTCGAGGCGACCGCCGAGACCGGTTTCCAGCAGGGTGACATCGGCCGGTGTCCGGGAAAAGGCGAGAAATGCCGCAGCGGTGGTGATTTCGAAAAAGGTGACGGGATCGCCGGCATTGGCGGCTTCGCATTCCGTCAGGGTCGATTCGAGGGTGTCATCGCCGATGATTTCGCCGGCCAGCCGGATCCTTTCGTTGAATCGCACAAGATGGGGCGAGGTATAGACATGCACCCGTAAGCCGGCGGCTTCGAGGATCGATCGCATGAACGCAACAACGGACCCCTTGCCGTTCGTCCCGGCGACGTGAATCACCGGCGGCAGCGCCAAATGCGGATCGCCCAATCGAGCAAGCAACATATAAACGCGATCGAGTCCGAGATCGATCCGCTTGGGATGGAGTTGGAGCAGGCGATCGAGGATGGCCGTAGGCCCGTTGCCCCGATCAGTCGGTGACGCGCCCGTCTGTCTTCTCCTCCTGATCGTTGTCTATGACCACGACCTTGGTGTGTGGATCGGCTTCATCGGCGACCGGCACGATCGACAGGACTTCGGCCATCGGGCCTGGATTCATCAGGAGATCCACCAACCGGACGATCGTGTCCTTCAAGTCGCTCCGCCGCACGACCATGTCGACCATGCCATGGTCGAGAAGGTATTCTGCGCGCTGAAAGCCGTCGGGAAGCTTCTCGCGAATGGTTTGTTCGATGACGCGGGCGCCCGCGAAGCCGATGACCGATCCGGGCTCTGCAATGTGGATGTCGCCCAGCATCGCGAACGAGGCCGAAACCCCGCCCGTGGTCGGATCGGTCAGGAGCACGATGAACGGCAGCCCCGCCTCGCGGACTTCGTTGACCGCGATGGTGGTGCGTGCCATCTGCATCAGCGACAGAATGCCTTCCTGCATGCGGGCGCCGCCCGATGCCGGGATTACGATGTAGGGCGCTTCCTGCATGACCGCGAGCCGCGCTCCGGCCAGTAAACCTTCGCCGACGGCGACGCCCATCGACCCGCCCATGAACGAGAAATCGAACACGGAGACGACGGTCTTGATTCCGCCCATCTGGCCGTGGGCGACCATGATCGCATCATCGCGGCTTGTCTTCGCCTGGGATTCCTTCAACCGGTCCGAATACCGCTTGCGATCGCGGAACTTGAGCGGATCGACGACGGCCTTGGGCAACTCGATCAACTGGTAGGTGCCTTCGTCGAAGAGCATGTCCAGACGCTCTTTCGCGCTTAGGCGCATGTGATGGCCGCAATGTTGGCAAACCCGCAGGTTTTTTTCCAGATCGCGGTGGAAAATCATCTGCGCGCAGGCCGGGCACGAATGCCACAGATTTTCCGGGATTTCCTTGGGACCGACCAGACCCCGCAACTTGGGGCGAACAAAGTTTGTCAGCCAGTTCATGGCAACTCCGAAGGTTGTTTCGTGCGTCCGCCGCGAACGCCGGCGGCCAGTTCGCGAACGAGACCGAGGACGGTTTCCGCTGTCTCGGAGGTCGCTCGGTCTTGGTCGTCCAGGCTTCCGGCGATCGCGTTGACCAGGGCCGATCCGACCACGGCGGCGTCGGCAATGCCCGCGATCGAGGCCGCCTGTGCCGGGGTCTTGATCCCGAAACCCACGGCGACCGGCAACGCGGTGTGGGAACGGATGCGTTCGTACGCCGCGGCGATATCGGCGGTGGCGGCCGAAGCCGTGCCGGTAATACCGGTGATCGATACGTAGTAGACGAAACCGCTGGCATGTTCCAGCACCAGATCGAGGCGATCGTCCATCGTCGTCGGCGCGGTCAGGAAAATGAAGTTGATGCCGGCGGCCTTGGCGGGCAGGCACAAGTCGGCTTTTTCTTCCGGCGGCAGGTCGACGATGATGAGGCCGTCGACCCCGGCGCTTTTCGCGTCGTGCAGGAAAGCTTCCACGCCGTAGGCGTAAATCGGGTTGAAATACCCCATCAGAACCATCGGCGTGTGATCGTCGTCCTCGCGGAAGGCGCGGACCATGTCCAGCGTCTTGGCCAGGGTCATGCCGGTCTTGAGGGCGCGCTGGCTGGCGGCCTGGATCGCCGGACCATCGGCCATGGGGTCGCTGAAGGGGATCCCCAGTTCGATCAGGTCGGCACCCGCTTCGGGAAGGCGAAGCAGAATGGAACGCGCGGTTTCGAGATCGGGATCGCCGGCGGTCAGGAACGTGACCAGCCCACCCCGACCCTCGGCCTTGAGAGCGGCGAAACGCCGGTCGATGCGGGTTTCGGGCATGGCGTTCATAGCGTCACCCCGTCATGCGTCGCGATCGTTTCCAGATCCTTGTCGCCGCGACCGCTCATATTGACGACCATCAGGTGGTCGGCAGGAAGGTCGCCTGCGATCTTCATGGCATGAGCCAGGGCATGGGACGATTCCAGCGCGGGAATGATACCTTCCAACTGGGTGCAGAAGCGGAAAGCCTTCAGGGCCTCGTCGTCTGTCGCCGAAACGTATTCGACGCGGCCGATGTCGCGCAGCCACGCATGTTCCGGACCGATACCCGGATAATCGAGACCGGCCGAAATGGAATGGGCCTCGACGATCTGGCCATCGTCGTCCTGCAAGAGATAGGTACGGTTACCGTGAAGCACGCCGGGCCGGCCGGCCGAAAGACTGGCGGCGTGGCGGCCGGTCTCGATGCCTTCTCCCGCGGCCTCGACCGCGATCAGACGGACCTCCGGGTCGTCGAGGAACGGGTGCAGAAGGCCCATGGCGTTCGAACCGCCGCCGATGCAGGCAATCAGGCTGTTGGGCAAACGGCCCTCGTGTTCCTGCATTTGGATCCGGGTCTCGTTGCCGATGACCGATTGGAAGTCGCGAACCATCTCGGGATAAGGATGCGCGCCCGCCGTGGTTCCGATCAGGTAGTAGGTGTCATCGACGTTGGCGACCCAGTCGCGGAAGGCGTCATTCATGGCGTCCTTCAAGGTCGCGGCCCCGGAATCGACGGCACGGACCTCTGCGCCCAGCATTTTCATGCGGTACACGTTCGGCGCCTGCCGTTCGATGTCGGTGCGGCCCATGTAGATGATGCACTGCATGTCGAACAGGGCGCACACGGTGGCGGTCGCGACGCCATGCTGCCCGGCGCCGGTTTCCGCGATGATGCGCTTGCGGCCCATCCGCTGCGCCAGCAATGCCTGGGCGACGCAGTTATTGATCTTGTGCGCGCCGGTGTGGTTCAGATCCTCGCGTTTCAGGTAGATCTTGGCACCACCCAGACGTTCGGTCATCCGGCGGGCGAAATACAAGGGGCTCGGCCGGCCGACATAATGGGCCAAGTGCCATCGAACCGCCTCGCCGAACGCGGGATCGGCCTTGGCCGCCCTATAGGCGCGTTCGACTTCGAGGATGAGGGGCATCAACGTTTCGGCGACATAGCGTCCGCCGTAAATGCCGAAGTGCCCGTTCTCGTCGGGACCGGATCGATAGGTATTTGGTTGGGGCATGGGGCTCGGTCTTGGGTCTATCCTATTCGGGCGGGTAATTAATCACATTCAGGCCGTCAAACGGAAACGTTTTCTCCTTAAACACGGTTGTCGGCGGTCACGGTTTGATGTCCTTCAGGGTCATGGGAAGCCCCGCCGCCACGAACACCACCCGGTCGGCGACCATTGCGACCGCCTGATTGAGCTGTCCGGCGGCATCCGTGAAGCGTCGTTGCAGGGGATTCGCCGATATTCCGCCCAACCCGACCTCGTCGGACACCAGGACCACCGGCCCGTCGAACGATCCCAGCGACGATACGAGTCCCGACGTGGCGGTTTCGAGGTCGTGGCCGCGTTCCACGATATTCGCGAGCCAGACCGTCAGACAGTCGAGGAGAGCGGGTCGCTGATGAAACGTGTGGGAACGTAGCGCGGAGACGATATCCAGGGGCTCTTCAACAACTTCCCAGGACGAACCGCGCCGTTCGCGATGCTTGCGTATCCGATCTTCCATCTCCTCGTCCCGGAACTCGGTGGTGGCGACGTAGACACCGCAGGAATAGTGGTCGGCGATCAGCCGCTCTGCGTAGATGCTCTTGCCGGAGCGGATTCCGCCGAGCACAAGGGTGATCGGGGGCAGGGGATAGTCTTGGGACCGCACCATCGCAAGGCTCCCGGTCATGGGGTCATTCGAGGACCGGCAAACGGTTTATGGTTTCGATTCGCCAGGAACTCGTCCCGTCGGGATCGCTGATCCGAAAGAGGCCTGTCATCGACAGGTTCTCTATGAATATGGACATCGCGGCCTGCGGTTTCAGGCCCAGGGCGTGAACAATCGCCGCACGGATGGTTCCGCCGTGGGTGACGGCAATGATGTCGCGCCCGGCGTATTCGCGATTGATGCGGTCGATCGCCGGGGCGACCCGGGTCAATTGATCCATGAAGCTTTCGCCGTTCGGCGGGCGGAAATCGGCTGGCCGCTGCCAGATCCGGGCGTATTCCGGCCCTTCGGATTCACGAATCTCGTCCCATGTCCGCCGTTGCCAGTCGCCGAAACATTGCTCGTTGAAGTCCGCCACCGCGATCGGTTCCGGCCGATCGAGACCGGCCGCCGTGATCGCATCCGCGGTCTGTCGCGCGCGTTTCAGGCCGCTGACGAACCATGTGGCGTTCTTCGGCAGATTTCGCGCCAATCCGTGGAAGGAGGCTTGGTCGGAAGTGTCGCAATCGAGGTCGAGCGCGCCGTAAACAAGCTGCCCGGGATTGGGGACCACGGCGTGGCGGACCCACCACCACCGGGTGACTGTCGCTTCGTTCATGAAAACACCGCTGCGGTTGTGACGAGAAAGGCTGTTTCCGTGGCCGCCTGCAAGGCTCCGAGAACGTCGCCGGTGTGGCCGCCGATCTGGCGACGGGCGAGGCGTATCATGGAATACCCGATCAGAGCGCTTGCGACCACGCCCGCGAACCAGGCGTCGAAGCCGACCGGCAACGCCAGGGCGGCGCCCAGTAAGACGGCAATCTGGACATCGACGAGCTTGGGCGTTCCGGAACCATGGCCGAGCCCGTCTGCGCGCGCGGGGCGCAGCAGACGCATGGCCACCGGAATGACCGATCGCGACAGGGCCGAGGCGCCGACCAGGGCGAAAAGCGCAGCCCAGGGCGAGTCGAGTTCGGACAACGCCGATACCTTCAGTCCGATGACGACAATCAAGGCCAGAACCCCGAAGGATCCGATGCGGCTGTCGCGCATGATTCTCAATTTGTCCGCCCGATCCCGGCCGCCGCCGAATCCGTCGGCGAGATCTGCGAGTCCGTCTTCGTGCAAGCCGCCCGTGATCAACATTCCGGCGCCGACGGCGAGGATCGCGGCGGTCGTCGGCCCAATCGAAAGCCACGAAGCGACCAACAGGACGCCCCCCATCGCCATCCCGATCCCGGCTCCGACAAGGGGAAAGACCCGCATGACCGATGCCAGCGGTCGTGGGGACGACTCGTCCCTGATGAAAAACGGCACACGCGTCAGAAACGCCGCGGCGGCGTTAGTATCCCTCCACCAGACGCGTGCGGTTTCGCGCCAGCGGTTTTTCTCGTCTGAATCGATGTCCATCAGGGTGGATCGGTTTCGAGGGTTGGGTGTGGATCGGATTTCGGTTATAGGGGGCCGCCCCTGACTTGAAAAGGAACTTCGCCGTGGCCGAACTTCCCACCATCGCAACGATGGACGATTTCCGCGCGATTCTTGCGATGTTGCCGGCTGCGGACAAGGCGGCTGCGGAGAGCGCCGCGATGCGCGAGCCGACACTGACGAAACCGCCGGGTTCCCTGGGCAGACTCGAAGAGATCAGTGAATGGCTGGCGGCGTGGCAGGGGCGCCAGCCGCCGCGCATGGAACGCCCTGCGGCCTGCGTGTTCGCAGGCAACCATGGTGTCGCGGCGCGCGGGGTTTCCGCGTTTCCGCCTGAAGTCACGAAGCAGATGGTCCTTAATTTCGAACGGGGCGGAGCGGCGATCAACCAGTTGTGCAGGGCCTTCGGGACAGAGCTTTCGGTCGAATCCCTGGACCTCGACAATCCGACCCGAGATTTCACCCGCGCGCCGGCGATGGACGAATCGGAGTGCGTCGCCGCCATTGTCGCGGGTATGCGCGTGGTGCGGCCCGAATTCGATGTGCTCTGCCTGGGCGAAATGGGGATCGCCAACACGACCAGCGCGGCGGCCATCGGCCTGGCCCTGTTCGGTGGAGACGCGGCGACATGGGCCGGACCGGGAACCGGCGTGTCCGGCGACGCTTTGGCGGCCAAGGCGCGGGTCGTGGCTGCCGGGGTGGCCCGCAACCGCGCCCAGATGACCGACGGGCTTGAAGTTCTGCGCTGCGTCGGCGGCCGGGAATTGGCGGCCATCGCCGGGGCTGTCGTGGCGGCCCGTCTGCACCGCGTGCCGGTGCTGCTGGACGGTTTCATCTGTACCGCGTCGGCGGCTACGCTGGGCCGGACGGCACTCGATCATTGCCTGATCGCCCACGCTTCGGCGGAACCGGGTCACAGTCTTCTGGTGAAGCATCTCGACAAGCGACCGTTGCTGGATCTCGGGATGCGCCTGGGCGAAGCCTCGGGCGCCGCGCTCGCCGTGGGGATCCTGAAGGCGGCGGTGGCCTGCCATGTCGGCATGGCGACCTTTGCGGAGGCAGGGGTCGCAGCAGGCACGTGAGAGGCGAATTCCCGCGTTGGTTTCCGTACACTGTCCAGATCCTTTGACGGGAGGCACCGATGTTCGAACCGTTGGTCCAAGAAGCGATCGCGCTTTTTCTTTTCGTCGCGTTGTACTTCATTCCGACCCATCCGCCGGTTCGCCATCGCCTGATCGGAATCCTGGGAGCGAAAGGCTATCAGGGAGTCTTCGCGATCGTCGCAGCGGTGACGCTGACCTGGGCCGTCGTTTCGTGGCGAGATGCGGAATTCCTGGCACTGTGGACCACGCCATATGATTGGCGATACGTGGCGATGGCGATCAACGCCCTGGCCTATGTTTTTCTGGCCTGCGCGCTGCTGACCCCGAACCCCACGGTAGCCGGAATGGAAGGCCGCGTCGCCTTGGACCCGAAGGGCATCTTCGCGATCACGCGCCATCCGATGATGTGGGGAATCGGCTTGTGGGCTCTGACTCATGTGGTTTCCAACGGCCACCTGGCGTCGTCGATGCTGTTCGGATCGTTGGCGTTTCTGGCCTTGATCGGGTCGCTGCACATGGAAATCCGCAAGCGGACGGAACGTGAGGCCGAGTGGGCGAACTTCGCGGCAGGCTCGTCGTATATCCCGTTTGTCGCGGTCGCGGCCGGGCGGGCGCGCCTGGATATTCGGGCGATCGGCGGCTGGCGGATCGTTGTGGGCCTAGTGCTCTATGCGTTTTTTTTCTGGTTCCACGATCTTGTTTCGGGGTTCGACCTGAAAACCGACCTGTTCTAGGACCATGATCGAGTCCCTGGCGAACCTCGCGCTGTCGCTGATCGTTTTCGGGATCGGTCACGCCGTGCCGGCAAACACCCGGGCGCGGTACGCGATCGCGACGCGCGTGGGCGAACGCGGGTATCTCGGTCTTTATTCGACGCTGTCGCTCGGGCTCCTTGTCTGGGTGATTCTCGCCTATCGGGCGGCGCCGTATGTCGAGCTGTGGTGGATGCCGCCTTGGTGGCGGGTGGCGGCGATGGTGGCGATGGCGCCGGCGGTGTTCCTTCTCGTGCTCGGATTTCGCAAACCGAGTCCGGATCGCTTGGGCATCCATGCCGTGACCCGGCAACCGCTGATGGCGGCCTTGGCGGTCTGGTCGACCGTCCACATCATCGGTAACGGCGACGTGGCGTCGGTGATGCTGTTCGTCGGGTTGGGGGTTCTGGCGGTGCCGGGGGCAATCCACGCGGAGAATCGATTGGCTGCGGCGATGGGCGAACCGGCATGGTCGATTCTGCAAGCCCGGACATCGATTTTGCCCTTCGCCGCGCTGGCGAACGGCAGGGCGCGCCGGCATGTGGGTCCGATCGATCCCTTGGCCACAGTGCTAGCCGCGATGGTCTATTTGGGCCTATTGGTCCTCCATGGGCCGGTTATCGGCATCGATCTTCTCAACAGTTGATCTCCGCCGCGGGAGAAGCGGCAAGTCCGAAGATTTCCCGCGGCCGGCGGACACCACGAAGATCGTGCGCGCCGACCGACTCCCAGTGCTCGGGCACGATCCGGGCGAATTCCGCCGAGGCCAGAACGGGCCGGTTCAACACCTTGCAAAGATCTTCGATTCGTGCAGCTTCATTGGCTGCGGCGCCGATAACGGTGAACTCCAGGCGGCTGGGAACGCCGATGTTGCCGTAGGTTACGTCACCCAGATGAAGGCCGATCCCGCAATGGAGCGCCGGAAGCCCGGCGGCTTCCCGGCGCGTGTTGGTTTCGGCCAGGCGCGCCAGGGCATTATCGACGGCGCGCATTGCCGACGAACAGGCGGACTTGTGATGTTCGCATTGCGCCGGATCGATGCCGGTCGGGCAATCGTCTATTGGAAAGATTGCGAGAACGGAGTCGCCGATGAAACGCAGCACCTCGCCGCCTTCGTCGATAACGGCTTCAGCAACGCATTCGAAATAGTCGTTGAGGAGGGCGAGAAAGGCTTCGCGGGACATCGAATCGGCCAGCGCCGTGGAACCGCGCAGATCACTGAACCAAATGACCGCGTGGATGTCCTCGCCATCACCGCGCCGCACCAGCCCCTGGAGAACACGCTCCCCGGTTATCCGGCCGAGATAGGTTTCCAGCAATGTCCGCGCCGTGAAACGCATGGCGAAGGCTTCGACGGAACGGCCCAGAATAGGGACCGTTTCGGCGATCCAGTGCAGTTCCTCCGATCGGAACCCGCCCGGACGGTCGCAGGTCAGGGTCAGGGCATTGATGCGGCCATCGGAAAAAAGCATGGGCAGCGCGACGTAGTCGGTCGCGCCGTCCGCCTTCAATTCCTCCAGGATCGGAAAGTCCAGACGGCTGTCCGGCAGGTCGAGCCGGCGTCGGATCGCCCCCGCGCCCTCCTCGAACAGGACGGCGAGGGGATTGGCCAGGTATTGCGGCGTCGACAGGACGCTGAACGGCGCATTGTTGAGGACGATGTCGTTCGAGCCCCGTTTGTAGGTGAACGACTGGCCGATCACTTGCGGATGAAGGGTCCGGATGACCATCAACGCCCGGAGGACGGGAATGCCTTCGGATTCCATCCGCAAACATAAGCCCTTGAGGAGCGAGGGAGCGTCGCTCAGCGGCCAACCGTCCGTCAAGAGCCAACGGACCAGTGGGTTGTCGTTCCAGGGAACGGCCATGGCGGCGGGCTCTACGGGGTTGTCCAAGGCGGGAGTCATGGCTCCGGGCTCCAATCACGATCGGCCGAACGATCGGCCGCTGGCGAAAGAAGTGGTCTACTCGCCCTGTTGGAGCAAGAGGCCGCGCCGACGCGCGGTTCGGAACGTGACGAGAAAGAACGCCGACGTCGCGAGAATAAAGACGATATTGAGGCCGACCGCGCCCAGAAACAGGTCGATCCGGAAATGGCCTTCGAACAGGACGGCGCGCATGCCTTCGAACACGTAGGCCGAAGGCAGGCACCATGAAACGATCTGGAGCCACTCCGGCAATGTCGCGATGGGATAGTAGACGCCCGAAAATGGCTGGACGGCAAATATCGCTACCCAGGCAAGGCTTTCCGCGCCCAGCCCGAAACGCAGAACGAGCGCGGAGACAATGAGCCCGATGCACCAGCCAAAGACCAGAAGATTGGCGAAGAAGGCGATCAGGGGCGGTCCCAGTTGGAATACCCATACGTCGTAAAGGGGCAGGGCGAGCAGTGCCGCCGGCGTGACGCTGATCACCGTGCGGATCAGGCTCATGATCATCAACGCCGCGATCATTTCATGGGGGCGCAGGGGGCTTACGAACAATTGACCCAGGTTGCGCGCCCACATTTCTTCCATGAATGTCAGCGAAACGCCGAGATTGGATCGGAACAGGATGTCCCAGAGCAGCACCGCGCTGATCAGGACGCCGGCTGCCTCTGCGACCCATGAACTGTGGCTGACGAAAAACAGCGTGATGAAACCCCACAGCATCATCTGCATGGTCGGCCAGTACGCCAGTTCCAGTAGCCGAGGCACCGAACGCCGCATGACGTAGAGGTGCCGTAGCATGACGGCCCATATCCGCCGCCAAGAAAAGGCGAAGTCGAACGATTCTCGGAAATCGTTCACGATACGGGCGCTCCGTCATTTTGCGAGGCGTGGCCCTGGCCTCGCGCGATATCGAGAAAGACTTCCTCCAGATTTCGCCGGCCGTAACGGTCGACGAGATCGCCGGGGGCGCCGCGGTCGACGATTCGTCCGGTGCGCATGATCAAGACGTGATCGCAAAGACGTTCGACTTCCCCCATGTTGTGGGAAGCGAGGAATACGGTTGCGCCCGAATGCGCCCGGTAAGTTTCCAGATAGCTGCGAATCCAGTCCGCCGTATCGGGGTCGAGCGATGCCGTGGGTTCGTCCAACAACAAGAGTTGAGGTTCGTTGAGCAAGGATTTTGCAAGTGCGACCCGGGTTTTCTGTCCCGCAGAAAGGTCGCCGTTCGGGCGGTCGAGGAACGCTCCGATATCCAGGTCCTTCGCCAGGACGGCTATTCGCTCACCGACGCGATCAAGTCCGTAAAGATGGCCGTATACGGTCAGGTTCTCGCGAACGCTGAGACGCCGGGGCAGATCGACGTAGGGCGATGAAAAGTTCATCCGCCCCAGAACCCGGTAGCGATGGCGGAGCATGTCCTCGTCGAAGATGCGGACACTCCCGGAGGTCGGCAGCAACAGCCCCAGCAGGATGGTGAGGGTCGTGGTCTTGCCGGCGCCGTTGCCGCCGAGCAACGCGGTCGTCGATCCCTTGGCGACGTCGAAGTCGACCGAATCCACAGCCGCTACGGCGCCGAACCGTTTGGTCAGGCCCCGGACGGATATCGCGGATGCTGGGGACATGTCCTTCATCGAAACTTGACGGCTGTCGCGGTCCCTATTTCCGCCGACCGCGGCTCTTCAACCGCATCAGCTCACGTTTCCGGTTCTCGTCGGCGATGATATGTTCCACGAAACGCCCCTGAAAGACCGAGATCCCGACCGCGCGGCCAAAATCGATTGCCTCGCGTCCGTCGCACCGACACAACACCACCCTTTCGGGGACGGAGCGCTGGACGAAGGTCCGAATCCGCTCGTAGGTCTCCTGCCCGCCGTCCACCATGTCGGTATGCCAAACGAGCTTTACCAGATCGGCGCCCAAACGTTCGCGGTCGATCATTTCCATGGTGTCATGGGTCAAACCGTCAATGCAGACGCGGTATCCGCGTTCACGAATGAATTCGCGGGCGAAGAAATAGGCGCCCAGGTCCGCGAAGATATCGACCTTTTGCAGTTCGACGATCATGCCGCCCCGGCGCGAGGCATTGAGGTTATCGTCGAACGTCAGGAATTCCGGCATCAACAAGGTCGAAACATTCAGGTTGAAGCTGATGTCGCCCGAAATGTTGAGATGGTCCGAACGGCCGAGCAGGGCCAGCATCCGCCGGTCGAGCGTTTCCGTCAGGTGCTGGAACAGCCACCGGTTCGCCATCAGGTTGACACCCGGAAGCAGGGTTTCGCGCAGGTCCTGGATCGAAATAAACAGTTCGCTGAAGACCGTCGACGGCCCCGTGTCGTCGTCGTGGATGTCGCTCGCGTACTGACGGCGAACCAGATTCGACAGATCCGCGCGAGCCAGACTGGATTCGACCCGTGCCAGAACGTCGGGTGTCAGGGGATCGCCGCGGGCGGCCTTGACGACCGCCACGCTCGATGCCTCGCGATGGTTGTTTTCCTGTTCTCCGCGCGAAATCAGGTCTCGGACCAGATCCAGAATGTCCTGGTACTGGGTATCGACGTTATACCAGCTGCAGAAGTGGCTGTTGCGCTGATCCTCGTCGACGAGAAGGGGGTCGTCGCTGAAAAGGAAGCGCACTTTCTGTACGGCCGATTCGATGTCGCCCTGAATTTCCTTTTTGTAGACGACGAAAATGTCGGAATCCACGAGCACGAACAGCTGGGCGTGCAGGTTCTTGACCATGACCTCGAAGCTGTTCGCCGCCGCGCGCAGATGCTGTTCCCGACGGTTGAACGGCAATAACCGCGAAAGCCGAAGGTGAACGGCGCGCCGATCCTTCCTGATCTTCTCCAGGCGTCGCACGTAATCGAGCAGGAGTTGTTCCTGTGTCTTGTATGAGGGCTTGAAGGTCATCGTGGGCGCCATTGCTGAACCGCCGTTCTACCGGAACCAATTCAAAGAATCTGCTTCTGGGCCATCGCCTGGACAAGCCGATCGACGAAATAGCCCTGGAAATAGCGGATGCCTATCCTCAGCCCCCATTCCACCGTCGCTTCATCCTCGACTCGTCCGAGGATGATCTTGTCCTTGCCGGTTTTTTCGACCGTTTCGCGCAGATAGTCCATGCGATCGTCGCCGACCTCGCCCGAAAGCTCGGACAACCAGTTGATCTTGACGAAATCCGTGCCCATGAGGCTGGGATCGAAGAACTGAACGGATAGCGGCGTCAATCCGTCGAGCAGCACCCGGTAGCCTTCGCTTTGCAGCCAGTCCCGTACGCGGCGGAAGGTTGTCACGTCGGAAAAGACGTCGATCAGTTGCATTTCGATGACGATTCTCAGCGCGTAGGGGCCGGCGTTCTCGTGGAAACGGCGGAATTCCGGCGACGAGATCGAGGACATGTTGAGATTGATGCTGATCGGATCCTTGATTTGCGCAAAATCGCCGCTGCCCAAGTTCAGCAGAACCCGTTTGTCGACATATTCCGTCAGGTATTGGAACAGCCACGGACTGCCGAACAGATTGACTTCCAGCCCCAGCTTTTTGCGCAGTTCCGACATCGAGACGAAGTGTTCCCGGAACAGGATGGGACGGGTTTCTTCTTCGGCCGTGACGTTGACGACGGTTTGCCGGCGGATCAGGTCGTTGATCGGCAGGTTTCGCAGTTTGCCGGCTATGACGCCGAGGTTGGCCGGCGACAGCGTCGCGCCGCGCATGACCTCGGGCCGGACCGACTCCGAATCGCCGCCACGCCGCCGTTGTGCCGCCATCTGCGCCATCTTTTTCGCCATGCCGACGAACCGGGTGTAGTCGTTCAAATCCGAAAAATCGTACCAGGAGGCAAACAGCAGCGTGGGGTCGGACGGATCGCCGACGACCAGGGGGTCGTTGCTGAACAAGGCTCGTAACTTGTGGACGACCGGATCGATGGCGCCGATCCGCACATCCCGGCACACCAGGACCAGATCGGCGTTGAACAACACATAAAGAGAGGCGTCATAAGCGCTGATCAGGGAATCGAATGCCCGTGCCGCGATCCGGATGTATCGCGGCTGGTGGTAGGGGTCGCGCAATCGCGAAAAATGGAAATGCACCGCAAGCGAACCGGTTCGCGCGCGTTCGAAACGCTGCAAATGCTCGAGAAGTATGGGCTCCTCGCCGACCGGTTCGACAAGCGCCGCGCTGTCGGCCGGTTCCGCATCGGCCATCTCGGGTCTCCCTTGGTTCGTGTCCATCGGACAAACAACAATAACAACAACGGCTCCGGTCCGTACGGGCGGATGCCGTCGCGCGGAACTCCGGAAGTCCTTTTTAAAGCACTCCCGTCAAGCCAACGTTAACAGAAAAACATTGGTCCTGGGAAATGTCATGCGACGTCCTCATATAATTACGGGCACGATACGACGTTCGATTGAACAGGCCGGTAGCATGCAGAACAGACCAAACCGGGTTCCCGACCGGACCCGCGTTTACGCCGTGGGAGACCTGCATGGACGGTCGGATCTTCTTGCTGTCATGCACGAACGCATCCAAGCGGATTTGGGGCAATCCCCGGCCGAACGGGTAGTCTTTGTGTATATCGGCGATTACATCGATCGCGGAGAAGGCTCGCGCGACGTCGTAGAAACGCTTTCCAGTCAAGCCGCCGATGGCATTGAACGGATTTTCTTGCGGGGCAACCACGAGGACATGATGCTCCGGTTCCTCGACGGCGGGGCCTCCATCGGGACATGGATGATGAACGGCGGCGTTGCCACGCTGCGCGGATACGGCGTCGAATGGGGCGAAAATCCGTCGGGTCGGGACGGTTCGGAAGCGACGCGACAAAACCTGCTTGCCGCGTTGCCGCCGCACCATCTTGCGTTTCTTCGCGGACTAGCCGTTTCCCACGTCGAAGGCGATTATCTGTTCGTCCATGCCGGCATTCGACCCGGCATCGACCTGGACCGCCAGGATCCGCACGACATGATCTGGATACGCGAGGAATTCCTCGATTCGAGGGAGGAATTCGGAAAAGTTGTCGTGCACGGTCATACGGTTTCACCGGTGCCCGTGGTGCTGGACAACCGGATTGGCATCGACACCGGGGCCTATAAGTCGGACGTCCTGACCTGCGCCGTCCTCGAAGCGAACACGCTTCGCCTTTTGAACACCTAAGTCTCTGAAAATCTTTGGTGCGGTCAATTCTGGGTGATAGGATCCCCCGCTTCTTGAAGGAATTGGAACGATCCGAGATGCTGACGACGAAAAGGGTAATGGTGACGGGTGGAGCCGGCTTTTTGGGCTCCCACATCTGTGAGCGGTTGGTGGAGCGCGGCGACGACGTTCTTTGCGTCGACAATCTTTTCACCGGGAACAAACAGAATATCGAAGGGCTCCTGGGGCATCCCCGCTTTGAACTGATGCGCCACGACGTGACTTTTCCGCTGTATGTGGAAGTCGACGAAATCTTCAATATGGCCTGTCCGGCGTCACCCATTCACTATCAGTTCGATCCCGTGCAGACGACGAAGACCAGCGTTCACGGCGCGATCAACGTTCTCGGACTGGCGAAGAGGACCAAGGCGAAAATCCTTCAAGCGTCGACCAGCGAAGTCTACGGGGATCCGGAGATTCATCCGCAGGTCGAAAGCTATCGCGGTTCGGTCAATACCATCGGTCCCCGCGCCTGCTACGACGAAGGCAAGCGTTGCGCAGAAACGCTGTTTTTCGATTACCACCGTCAACACGGCACCCGTATCCGGGTCGCTCGGATCTTCAATACCTACGGTCCCCGGATGCATCCCGACGACGGCCGGGTGGTTTCGAATTTCATCGTTCAGGCGTTGCGCGGCGAGCCGATCACAATTTATGGCGACGGCAGCCAGACCCGATCGTTCTGTTACGTCGACGACCTGGTCGAAGGCCTGATCCGGCTGATGGATGCGCCAGACGATGTCACGGGGCCCATCAACCTCGGCAATCCGGGCGAATTCACGATCCGGCAGTTGGCGGAACTGGTCATCGAAATGACCGGTGCGAAGGTGGATCTGACCATCTGTCCGCTACCGGCGGACGATCCCGTGCGTCGATGCCCGGACATCACGTTGGCAAAGGAAAAGCTCGCATGGTCGCCGACGATCGCCTTGCGGGAGGGGTTGGAAAAAACCATCGGCTACTTTAGAAAAAACCTTTGAACTCAAAGGGTCGTTGCGATGTTTACCATCCGCGGATTCGGCGCGGGTGCGTTTCGGATGCTGCCGCTCATTCCCGGTGTGGTCGTCTTGGCGCTCCTGTACGGGTTCTTGGCCGAACAGAAAGGGCTATCCATCGCCGAGGCCGGATTGACGAGCGCTTTGATTTTCGCGGGGGCATCCCAATTCCTGGCGCTCCAGATCTGGACCGATCCGTTGTCGATCGGCGCTCTGGTCGTGGCGGTAACGACGGTCAACATCCGCCATGTTCTGATGGGCGCGACGATGAATCCCTGGTTGGGCGAACTTCGCCCCGCTGTCGCGTACGGCAGCCTGTACTTCATGACGGACGAGGCGTGGGGGTTGAGCGTCGCCGAAATGAATCGGGGCGGCCGGGATGCGGCTTTCCTGCCGGGAGCCGGTTTTTGCCTTTACGTGTTCTGGGTCAGCGGCACCGTTCTGGGTAGCGCCTTCGGAGACAGCGTTCCGGATCCGGAACGCTACGGCATCACGTTCGTCTTCACGGCTTTCTTCCTGGCCCTGCTTTCCAGTTTCTGGCGCGGACGAGCCGACCTGATTCCGTGGGGCGTCGCGGCGGTGACGGCTTTGATCCTGGAACGCGTTCTTCCCGGAACCTGGTATATCCTCTTGGGCGCGTTGGCGGGATCGCTGGCGGGAGCGTGGCATCGTGTCCGTCGATCCTGACATCCTTCTGGCGATCGCTCTCATGGGATGCGGGACGTACGCGACCCGCGTCTCGGGGCTCTGGCTCGTGCGCCGATTGAAACCGTCCCGCTTCCTGGAAGCGTGGCTGGATCAGATCCCGGGGGCTGTCTTCGCCGCCTTGTGCGCGCCGATGATTCTCAAGGCCGGCCCGGCCGGATGGGTGGGCGCCGCCGCGACGCTTGCCGTGTCGCGATTCGGCGGAGGATTTTTCCTTGCTATCGTCGCCGGAGTGGCGGCCGTGGCGGGTTTGCGCTGGTTCTTCCCCGGATCGTGATGATCACGGCGCGACCGCGGTATGGACGAAGCGCGCCCATCCCCGGAGGCCCCGGTCCCGAGGCATATTCCGCCCTGCAGCCAACCATTCTCGAACCGGAACGAAGAATCCGGTCTTTGGCCGATCGATGACTGCTGGCGGCAGTGGTTTTGTCGGCGTTCGTGCCATGGCAATTTTGTCGTACCCCGGCGCGCCGCCCGCGACGCCGGCAAGGGCACGGGACAGCCAGACATCGACGAAGGGGACCCGGATTTCCAGGGAATGCGCCATGCCCGCCCAATCGGCATCGCGGAGCAGTTGGTTGCGCATGTACCAGACGGATTCCAAAGCCGATATTTTGGCCCGCGCCGAGGGAACGGGGGCGTGTGTTTCCGCCAATCTGACCGTCGGTTCCAGCACCCCCCAGCCTTCCCGTACGATTTCGGGGTCGAGAACTTCCGGTAATTCCCACGGCATGAAAAGTCCGCGCCGAAGCAGGTAGGCATCGCCGTAGCGGGTCCCGTATTCCAGAAGACCGGCCCATTTCGGGGAAGTGCGCCGTTTCAGCAGCGGCGCGGCGATGGCGCGAAATGCGCGGCCGCCTTGCCGGAGACCTGGTATCCGGCCGAAATTTCCGACCATGCGGGGGACGTCGCGGAAGGTATCGTAACCACCGAACAGTTCGTCGCCGCCGAGACCGGAAAGGGCGACCTTCAGGCCGGCGCGGTGCGCCTCGCGGGCCACGAAGTAGACGTTGACGCCGTCAATGGTCGGCTGGTCCATGACGTCGAGAACATCTTCAAGAGCCTCGTGGAAGCGCGCGCCCTCCACCCATCGGGTGCTTTGCCGGGTTCCGTAGTGTGTGGCCACCTGTTCGGCGAGAGGCACTTCGTCCTTCGGAGTCGATCGGAATTCCTCGAACCCCAGGGTCATGGTGTCGAGTTCGGCGCCTTGAATCTCCGACGTCAGGCCGACAAGGGTCGTGGAATCCAATCCGGCGGACAGGAACACGCCGACCGGCACGTCGGCGACCATGTGGTGGCGGACGCTGTCGCGAAGGAGTTCCGCCAAATCCGGCGGGCAGTTCTCTTTCCGGGCTGAATGGTACACCTGCGAGAGATCGAAATAGCGATTTTCGACGCGGTGTCCCCGGCGGTCGATCCATAGGGTGCTGCCGGCCGGGAGCGCGCGCACGTCGGCATACAGGGTGTGGGGTTCGGGGACGTAGCCGAACAGGAAAAAACCCACATGTCCGGCCGGGTTCATTCCCTTGCCTACGTGCCCGCCGGCCCGCAGGGACTTGACCTGCGACGCGATGCGGACCGTGGCGCCGTCGTCGGCATAGTAAAGGGGCTTGATGCCGTGCGGGTCGCGCGCCAAAAGGATGCCGTTTCTGTCCGCATCCCAAAGTACAAAGGCGAACATGCCGCGCAACCGCCGGACCATTTCCGGTCCTTCGGCGGCATAGAGGGCGAGGATGACCTCGGTATCGGTCTGTGTGCGGAAGACGACGCCCTTGGTTTCGAGTTCCTTTCGCAGTTCCCTGAAATTGTAGATTTCGCCGTTGAATGTGATGTACACGCGCCCGTCGGTACTGGCCATCGGCTGGATGCCGGCATCCGACAGGTCGATGATGGCCAGGCGCCGATGGCCGAAACCGACGCGGGAGTCGTCCGAGATCCAGGTTCCCCGGCCGTCCGGTCCGCGCCGGGCCATATGGTCGGTGATTCGGTCCAGTTCCGCTGGATCGATCGGGGGCGCAGCGTTTCCGTACGCGAAAAGGGCAGCGATTCCACACATGCGCCGCTTTTACAACGGATCGGCGGCCGGGTCGATGGCCCGGATGCGAAAGAGGCGCAGTCCGGTGGGACCGCGCCTCGATCGTGGTCGTCGCGGGTTGATCAGCCGAACGCGATTTCCCGCATGCGCAGAAGGCGCTGATCCATCCACTTGTTGTAGACGTGGGCCTTTTGCAGATAGTCGACGAACGAGGCGTGGACTTTGGCGGTCAACGCATCGGCCTGGCTGATCTCCGTCAAAACCTCCTTGGTGGTCTTGGCGAGCACTTCCACCACGTCATCCGGGAACTGTCGAAGCTCGACGTTGTATTTCGACGTCAGCAGCTCGAAGCTCTGAATGTTGTGGAACTGGAATTCCGCAAGGGATTCGTTGGCGCACGCCGAACAGGCGATGCGGACGATATTCTTCAGATCCTGCGGAAGTTCGTTGTAGAGATCCTTGTTGACGATGACCTCCAACGCCGGTCCGGGTTCGTGGAAAGCGGGCAGGTAGCAGTATTTCGCCGCCTTGTACAATCCGAACGAGATGTCGTTCCAGGGGCCGACCCATTCCGCCGCGTCGACCGCGCCGGACATCATGGACGGCAGGATATCGCCGGCGGGCGTGGTGACCACCGTGACGCCGAGACGGCGCATGACCTCGCCGCCCAATCCGGCGATCCGGAATTTGAGCCCGGCGAGATCGGCGGCGGACTTGATTTCCTTGTTGAACCAACCACCGGCCTGAACGCCGCTGTTGCCGGCATAGAAGGGGACGACGCCAAAGGGTGCGTAGACCTCTTCCCACAATTTCATGCCGTCGCCTTGATAGAGCCATCCAGCCAGTTCCATGGCTGTCAACCCGAACGGAATGGTGGTGAAGTAATTCAGGGCCTTGGCCTTTCCGACCCAATAGTAGGGCGTGGAATGCGCCAGCTCGACGGCGCCGCCCTGAACGGCATCAAGGGATTCGAAAGGCGGCACAAGCTCACCCGCGCCATAGACACGGACGGTCAAACGGCCATCGCTGGCCTGCGTAATGAAATCGGCGGCCCGTTGCGCGCTGGTGCCGACACCGGCGGCTCCCTTGGGCCAAGTCGTCACCATCTTCCATTCTCGTTTGCCTTGCGCGATTGCAGGCGCGGCCATGACGGCCGACGCGCCGGCTGCGGTAGCCGCAGCGGCGGTCTTTAGAAAATTACGGCGTTCCATGAGTGTTATCCTCCGCTCTCAGCATCCCGGTTGTAGGGGACGCGCGAGTATGCCCGGATACACCGGTTCTGCAAAGAAAATCTCCTATATTTTGGAGATTCTAGCGGATGAGGCGGGCGTGGAAGGTGGTGACGACGGAGCAATGCCGGTTTTGTCGCCTCCGTCTTTTTGGGCAATCGTGCGTGATTTCGGCAAAAGGACGGTGATCGTCGTGCCCTGGCCCGGGGTGCTGTCGATACTCAACGTACCGCCGTGCAGTTCGACGAACTTGAGACTGAGCGGTAGACCGAGACCCGCGCCGTCGAAGTTGCGGGACATCACGTTTTCGACCTGACCGAAAGGCGACAACACCCGTTCGAAGTTCTCGCGCGCGATGCCGATCCCGGTATCGATGACGCGGAATCGGAACCCGCCATCGTCGAGATCGGCGTGGACCGAGACCTTGCCGCTGCCGGGGGTGAATTTCAAGGCATTGGAAATAAGATTGAACAGGACCTGCTTCAACCGCCGTTCGTCGGCGTACAGGGGCGGCGGCGCGTCGGGCATGAAGAACGCGAGTTCGATCCCGGATTTCTGCGCGCGCTGTTGGAACAGGGCCTTGCATGATGCGAGGATTTTCCGCACATCGACTTTACCTTCTTCCAGGGTCAGGACGCCGGCTTCCACCCGGGAAATGTCGAGAATGTCGGTGACGAGTGCCAGGAGATTGGTTCCTGCTTCGTTGATGTCGCGGATGTAGTCCAGATATTTGTCGCTTCCGAGCGGGCCGTACATCTCCTTGGCCATGATTTCGGAAAACCCGATGATCGAGTTCAATGGCGTACGCAGTTCGTGGCTCATATGTGCCAGGAATTCGGACTTCGATTGATTTGCGAACTCCGCCTGCTCCTTGGCCCGCAGGAGATATTCCTCGACATTTTTCTGTTCGGTGACGTTGATGCGAACCTGGAGGATGCTGCCGTCTGAAGCGCGGTGTTCCTGGATCCGCAGCCACTGGTTTGCGCGGTGCTGCTCGAATGCCACTCCGGGGTTACGATGTTTATCCAACCGGTCCTGAATCCAGACCTCCGCTTGGGCGCCGTGGTCCCCGTGAATACCGGCGGCCACGGAATCGCGCAGGATCTTTTCAAATGGAGTTCCAAGAACGACGTTGCGATCGACGTTCGCTTCCATTTCGCGATACAGACGGTTGCAGAACACAAGACGATCGGTCGGATCGAACAAGGCGAAAGCGATCGGAATCAGTTCGATTGCTTCGAGGAAGCGGTCCTCGACCTGCTTTTGCCGCCGAAGCGCCTCCACTTCGGTGGTGATTTCCCGGAAGGTGATGCGATATCCCAGAAATTCGTTCCTGGCGTCGTGGATCGGCCTGCCGCTGACCAAGACGTGGCATCGGCTCCCCATGGCATTGTTCATCACGAGATTGACGAGCCTGAACGGTTCGCGGTGCATGACCGGATTGCGAAAATGGTCGAGTGCGTCTTCGTTCATTTCGGGTTCGAAGAAGTCGAACGGAACGGTACCGATCACTTCATCCGGGACAATACCCGTTGCTGTATAGAAATTCGGGGAAAGCGACGTGATGAGGTTGTCCGCATCCGTTTCAATCAGCCAGTCCGAAGAAATCTCCGCGAAGTCCTTGAACTTGGCCTCGCTTTCTCGAAGGGCCGCATCGGCCTTGATACGTTGGGAAATGTCCAGGAATACGATCTGACTTGCCGGTTTGCCGTCGTATTCGCAGGGCGTGCCGATCGAAGCGACGTAGAACGGTGTTCCGTCGATACGGAAAAGGATATGTTCAAGAAGCTCCGTCGTGGTGCGGCCGTTGGCGATGCGATGCATTCGTTCCGTCGCGATAACACGATCGTCGGGATGCACGAAATCCAGGATTGCCCGGCCGATCAGTTCGGATTTGTCCTCGGCTCCGAACGCTCGGACGGTCGCATTGTTGACGAAGGTTATACGCCCCTCGATATGGATGAGGATCGCAATCGGCGCGGTATCGACCAGCATGCGGTAGCGGCGTTCGCTTTCGGCGAGCGCCCGATCGACCCTCCTCTTCTCGGTGACATCAAGAAATACGGATTGGACGGCGGCGACGCCGCCGAATTCGGTCGGTGTGCCCAATCCCAGCACGTCCAAGGGGGATCCGTCCGACCGACGGTACCGGAGCTCCCGCAAAACGGAGCAGACCCTCTGCGCGATGATCATCGCCGCCCGCTGTCGGACAATGTCGTGCTCGGCTTCGTCGACGAACTCCAAAAGGCCGTGACCGACGAGTTCGGATTCTTTTGCGGCACCGAACACGGCCATGGCGGCCCTGTTGACGTAGAGAATGCGAAGATTGGCGTGAATGATGATTGGAAACGGCGCGCTGTCCATGAATTCGCGATATCGCGTTTCGCTGATGCCGAGAGCGCGCTCCGCACGCTGTCGTTGGGATATTTCACGGCGAAGACGCCGATTTGACAGGAGGATCAGGGCGATGATGAGGGTTGCGATTCCACCGACACCGCCGGTCCAGCGCAGTATATCGCCGCGCGTGAGGCCATGTTCGATGCGGACGGATAGCCACCGATTGCGGATCGCGGCGCGTTCCTCGGCGGGCATCGCGGCCAACGTTTTCTCTAGGATTCCGGCGAGTTCCGGCCAGTCGCTACGGATCCCCATCGCCTGGGCGTTGTCGGGGAACGGCGTCGGGGCCGCGACCTTGAGGTTCGTCAGTCCGAGTGTGTTGACGAGATACACGATGACGGGAAGGTCGCCGATAAAGGCGTCGGCCTGACCGGAGGCGACGGCCCGGAGGGCATTTTCCGTGCCGTCGACGATATGAAGCCGCAATTCGGGGAAGTCGTTCTTCAGCGTCTGCGCCATGATGTAGCCGCGCTGAACGGCGACACGCTTGCCGTTCAGGTCACCAATGCCGCCGACGAATTCGCCGCCGGTGCGCGTTACGATGACGCGCGGCGCCGAAAGAAACGGCTTTGTGAAGGCGATCTCGGTTTCCCGATCCGGGGTTCGGGTCATGGTCGGCAACAGATCGAAGTTTTCGTGCCGGACCAGGCTTTCGACTGCGGCTGGCCAATTCTCACGGCTGGCCAGGAACTGGAAATCGATGTCGAACCGCGCGCCTATTCGGCGCAGGTACTCCACGATGATGCCGTCGGGTTCGGGCGTGGCGATCAGGTAGGGCGGCCACTGTCCAACCCGGACGCGCACCACGTGCTTGGCGTCGAGCCAGGTCCGCTCCGCGGGAGAGATGTCGACCGGCCCCCATTCGCCGGGTTCGCGGCACCACGGCCGGTCCGGGGTAAACGCCACGCCGATGACGATGAGAATCGCTAAAAGCCTGATGGCGCCGAAGAAGCGTCCGGAAAACGCCTGCGGTCGGATGCGGGGAGGGATCGGTTTTGACCCCGTTGGCGTAAGCGGTACACGAACAACCCGTCCTTGCGGCAGCGTCGTGTTTCCCTTTTCCTGTTATCGCGCGCAAGAAATATATGGCTCCCGCACACGGGAGCCGGGCGCGATCATATCAGAATCTCGGCGTTTCCCAAAAAAATAACGCCGCGACACAAGCCCTCGACATCGGTCCGCCCGAAGGCCCATTCCGCTAAGGCGAAACAGCCGAGCACATCGTCTCGCGCTCATATGCGCGTGCGATCCTGAACAGCGTCGTCTCGTCGAAAGCCCGTCCCACGAGCTGAAAACCGCACGGCAGGCCATTGTGCGTAAAGCCGCTGGGTACCGACAATGCGGGCAGGCCCAGGTAATTGAAGGGCCGGGTGCAGCGGGTCAGGTTCATGACGAAATCCGAAAATCCGGGATTGGCCTCGACGTCGGATTCGGCGATCGTCGGGACCGGATAGGGCCAGACGGGGGCGTGCAGGACGTCGGCCTTCGAGAAAACGGCGTCGTTGAACCGCGCCAGAAATTCCTGCCGATACGCCAGGGCTTCCACGTAACGAACAGCCGGATAAAAAAGTCCGGCCTGGAACCGCCCCAGCGTCTGACGACCGTAATCGCCGGGGCGTTCCCGTATCCACCGGTCATGATAGGCCGCGGATTCTACGGCGATGATCAAGGTGACCAACGGATTGGCGTGCTCCATGCCCGGTAGGCGGACCGGAACAATCTCGGCGCCCAGGTTCTCGAAAACACGAATGGATTCGTCCATGACCCGGGCGACGTCCGCGTGCAGCGGTTCCCGGAAATAGTTCTCGGGTACCGCGATCCGGCATCCCTTGGCGCCCTTTTCAAGGTCTCGCCTGTAGTCGGGAACCGGCTTCCGGCTGCTGGTGGGATCGCGCGGGTCGAAGCCCGATAGAACCTGTAGCATGAGCGCGCAGTCCTCGACCGTTCGGGTCAAGGGGCCGACGTGATCGAGTGTAAATGACAGCGGCATGGCGCCGAACCGGCTTACCCGGCCATAGGTCGCCTTGATGCCCACCAATCCGCATGCCGATGCTGGCAGGCGGATCGAACCGCCCGTGTCCGATCCCAACGCGGCGAAGACCATTCGTCCGGCAACCGCGGCGGCCGGTCCGCTGGACGATCCCCCCGTGAGGTGCTCGGGATTCCAGGGATTGGAGGGGGTCCCGGTAATTTCGTTGTGGCCGGTCGGCCCTGCGGCGAACTCGACCATGTTGAGACGGGCGATATCGAGCGCGCCAGCCGCATCCAGTCTTTTCAAGGCCGTCGACGTGACACGGGGCACGAAATCCGCGCGTATCCGGGAACCGCACCCGGAAATGCGTCCGGCGCGATAGTACATGTCCTTATGCGCCAGGGGAACGCCGTGTAACGGCCCGCGGATGTGGCCGGAAGCCAAGTCGCCGTCGGCCCGTCGCGCCGCCGCCACCGCCGTATCGGGATCCAATCCCGCAACAGCATTGAGGTTGCACCCCCGTGTTTTAAGCGCGTGAATCGCCGCTTCGGTGATTTCCACCGACGAAATTTCACGATTCTTCAAGGCGGCGGCGATCTGAACGAGGCTCGATGAGAGCGGGGCTCCGCTATTCATGGACTTCGCCCTTTTCGTCTCCGTCCAGCAACGCGGCGTAACCGGAGGGTTCGGCACCGAATTCCATTTCGCGGATCACATGTTCCGACAAACTGCTGACCCGCGCCGACGAGGCTTCAATATCCGACAGGGCTTTTCCCGTCTGCAACGAGAAGCCCTGAAAGCGCTCGACCCAGTACAGAATGGATTGGAGCGGTTGGTTTTTCACGTGAATACCTCGCTTGCCAAGAGAGAGCCGATCGTCGGATCCGTCGCGACTTGGGATTTCGGCCCGACGCCGTTTCTCTGTCCCGACGGAAGAATCGTTACGATCCCCGCCTTGCTTGGCGAGGTTACCGTCCGTCGGCGGCGATTGGGATCTTATTCGATGGCGGGGAGCAAAATAAAGGAAGGTTGGCGCGCCGTAGAGGATTCGAACCTCTGACCTTCGGCTCCGGAGGCCGACGCTCTATCCAGCTGAGCTAACGGCGCGCATGTCGGCGTGGAACTTAAGGCATGGCGAGGTGTTCGTAAAGAGGTCTTCGGTCGTTCAATCACCGATCCGATGTTTCCCGGCCGTTCCACGGTCCGCGCCCGATGGCAGAGGCGCGCCCGGTTCGTCGATCCAGGCGGCTATGTCCTGCCACACCACTTCGGCCCGGAGATCGCGCAGCAACATGTGCCATCCCTGTGCATAAAGCGCGACGCGTTGAACCCGCCGTGCTTCTTCCGTGCGGTGGTCCAGGAATTCCCGGGTCGGTTCCCAAGGTATGAGTTCGTCGTTGTCGCCGTAGAGGATCAACGCCGGAGCGTCGAACCGGGGCGCGGCCGCATAGGCGGCATCCATGAGATTGGTCAGCCCCCAGAGAGCGTCGATCCGGGTCTTCTTGATTACCAGCGGGTCTTTGCCCAAGGCGCGCAGCATTTCGATGTTGTCCGAGGGCTTGATCTTCAGCCCCCGTCCTGTCGCCTTCAGTCCGGGAACGGTATGTGCGGCGACCCATAAAAGAGTGCGCAACGGCAGGTTCATGGTTTCCCGCGCCCAAATGGCGGGTGCTGCCAGAATCACGCCATCGACGTCGGGCGTAACCGGATCGGTCATCGCCGCCAGAATGACCGCGCCACCCATGCTTTCACCCAGAAGATAGAGAGGGAGACCGGGATGGCGGCGGCGCAGAAGGGTGGCGACTTCACGAATATCGTCGACATAGGCCTGAACGCCCGCCCAATAGCCGCGCCGGGGGCCGTTTCCGAAACCGCGCTGGTCGTAGGCATACGACGCGATACCCCGCTTTGCCAGAAACCGCCCCGGAGCATCGAAAAAGGCGGCGTAGTCGTTGAAGCCGTGCAGAGCCAGGATGATGGCGTGGATCTCCGTTCCTTCGGGATACCATGCGTGAAACGGCAGCATCGCGCCATCGGAGGTGATAAAACGCTGCGACGTCATCAAGGGATCGGTGATCGGCGAACCCGGAGGAGCCAGCCGGGGCGCACAGGCTGCAAGGATTTGGACGCACAGTCCTGTGACCGCCAGCAGGCGCAGGCCGCGTCGGCGGTTCATGTCATGCGGCTCCCGCTTCGTCCGCTTCGTGAGTCAGGCGCAGGAAGATTTCTTCGAGATCCGCTTCCTTGGTCGATATGTCGGCGATGGAGAATCCGGCCGCGCTGACGGCATCGAGGATGACGCCGCCGGGCGTTTTGCTGGGCGGGTAGCGGAAAATCAGGCGACGGCCGTTGACCAGCTCCGGAGCGAATTGGGCCAACTGCTCCGGAACCGCGTCGATGGCACGATCGATGGTAACGGTCATCTGCTTGGCATCGAGGCGCGCCAACAAGTGTTCCGTGGTATCGTCTGTAATGATCCGGCCGTGGTTGATAATGGCGATGTGGTCGCACAACGCCTGGGCTTCTTCAAGGTAGTGAGTGGTCAGCACGATGGTGGTGCCGAGCCGGCGCAGTTCGCGCACATTGACCCAAAGCTGGCGGCGCAGATCCACGTCGACACCCGCCGTCGGTTCGTCCAGAACCAGGACCGGGGGCGTATGGACCATCGCCTTGGCGACCAGCAGGCGGCGTCGCATACCGCCCGATAGTCGCCGGGTATACGCGTTGGCCATGTCGGCAAGCCCCACGATTTCCAGGATTTCCATGGTCCGGCGTCGGGCTGCGGGAATGCCGTATAGGCCGGCCTGGACGTCCAGAAGTTCGCGCGGCGTGAAGAAGGGATCGATATTGAGTTCCTGAGGCACCACGCCGATGGAACGCCTTGCCGCGCGCATGTTCCGCTCGATATCGTAGCTGCAGATCCGCGCCTGTCCGGACGTCTTGACGACGAGGCCGGCAAGAATGTTGATCAGAGTCGATTTTCCCGCGCCGTTGGGACCGAGAAGTCCGAAAAACGACCCCCGAGGCACCGACAGGTTCACGCCCTTCAAGGCCTGCTTGGACGACGGCTCCCGGGGTTTGCCGTAAGTCTTGCACAGGTCGACGGTTTCGATGGCGCGGTCGGTCATGGGTTCGGGCATGAGAAGGAGCTTCCGGTTCGACAATCGTTCCCGATCGAGCGACGCGGGCGTTGATTGTCCGGCGCCAATCGGTATCATCACGGCGATGCAAGGGTCAACGGATTTGGAACATATCATGCAAGCCGAGGAAATCATCCCGGTCGAAACGGCGACCGTCGCCTGCGACGGCGGCGGCGCGCTGGGGCACCCGCGCGTGTTCCTGAAAATCGGCGCGGAAGGAGAGATCGTCTGCCCTACTGCAGTCGCAGGTACGTTCTGGCGGAAGGCGCCGAACCGGCGGCCGGACACTGAACGCGAGCCCCACGACTCCCAGGCACGTCTTCCTGGTCGACGGATCCGGATTCATCTTCCGCGCATATCACGCCCTGCCGCCGATGACGCGCGGCGACGGCGTTCCGGTGAACGCGGTTTACGGATTTACGTCGATGCTGCTCAAGCTGATCGAGGACACCGAAGCAGACCATGTGGCGGTCATCTTCGACCATGCGCGGAAAACGTTCCGCAACGACATCTATCCCGACTACAAGGCCCAACGACCGCCGCCACCCGAAGATCTGATCCCCCAGTTCGAATTGGTCCGGGATGCGACCCGCGCCATGAACGTCGCATGCATCGAACACGAAGGCTTCGAAGCCGACGATGTGATCGCCACCTATGCCCGCCTCGCCGTCGAGGCCGGAGCCGAAGTCACCATCGTGTCTTCGGACAAGGACCTGATGCAATTGGTCGGGGATCACGTGGTCCTGTTCGACGCGATGCGCAACCGGATGCTCGGCGTGGATGCCGTTCGCGAAAAATTCGGCGTCGGGCCGGACAAGGTCGTGGAAGTTCAGGCACTGGCGGGCGATTCCACCGACAACGTTCCCGGCGTGCCGGGGATCGGCGTAAAGACGGCGGCGCAACTGATCACGGAATACGGCGATCTCGAAACCTTGTTGGCGCGGGCGGGCGAAATCAAACAGCCGAAACGGCGCGAGAACCTGAAATCACATGCCGACTTGGCGCGGGTTTCCCTTGAACTGGTAGCGTTGCGGGACGACGTGCCGGTCCCCTTGCCGCTGTCCGGGTTGGCCGTGCAAAAGCCGGATCGGGAAAAACTTCTCGCCTTCGTCACCGAGCAGGCTTTCAAGTCCCTGATCCCGAAGATCGCATTGCGCGGCGCGGCGGCGGATGCCGGCCTCCCGGGCGCGGTGGCCCATGCGCCGGTGGCGCGCGCCTACGAATTGGTCCAGGACATCCAAACCCTCGACGCGTGGATCGCGTCGGCGGTCGCGACCGGATATGTCGCCGTGGACACCGAAACCACATCGCTTGATTCCATGCGCGCGGATTTGGTCGGCGTTTCGATGTGCGTGGAACCCGGACGCGCCTGCTACATTCCATTGCGGCACAAGGGACCGGCGGCGCAGGGCGCCCTCGATTTCGGCGAAGGGGGAGACGCCGACGCGCCGCGCCAGATTCCGGTCGACATCGCGCTGGAAAAGCTGAAAGCGCTGCTGGAAGACGATTCCGTTCTCAAGATCGGCCACAACATCAAATACGACATGCAGGTGCTCGCCCGCGCGGGAATCGCGGTCGCGCCGGTCGACGATACCATGCTGCTGTCCTACGTTTTGGAAGCGGGAGCCCACGGCCACGGCCTGGACGAGCTGTCCAAGCTTCATTTCGATCACGACACGATAAAATTCGGTGACGTGACGGGATCGGGCAAGGCCCAGGTGACCTTCGATCGGGTCCCGCTGGAAACGGCGCGCGACTACGCGGCCGAAGACGCGGATATGACTTTGCGCCTGCATGCGCTTTTGAAGCCGCGTCTGGTGGCCGAGCGGCTCGTCACCATCTACGAGCGGCTGGAACGTCCCCTGATCCCGATCCTGGAGCGGATGGAGCGCGAGGGGATCAAGGTCGATGCCCTGGCCCTGAAGAGCCTGAGCGCGGATTTCGACCGCCGTCTCGGCGAGTTGGAGCGCGAAGTCCACGAACTGGCGGGACATGCCTTCAACATCGGATCGCCCAAGCAGTTGGGAGAGATCCTGTTCGACGAAATGAGTCTCGGCGGCGGCAAGAAAGGCAAGACCGGCGCCTACACCACCAGCCACGAAGTTCTGGAGCGGTTGGCGGCGGAAGGCCACGATCTGCCCGCGCGGGTGCTGGATTGGCGGCAGATCGCCAAGCTCAAAAGTACCTATTCCGACGCTTTGATCGAACAGATCAATCCGGAAACCGGCCGCGTGCATACGTCATTCGGCATGGCGATCGCGTCCACCGGTCGGTTGTCGTCCACTGACCCCAACCTGCAGAACATTCCGGTCCGCACCGAGGAAGGGCGCAAGATCCGGCGCGCCTTCGTCGCCGAAAGCGGCAGGATCCTGTTGTCGGCCGACTATTCGCAGATTGAATTGCGCCTGTTGGCCCATGTCGCCGGCATCGATGCCTTGAAGGAGGCGTTCCGCAACGGCCTGGACATTCACGCCATGACGGCGTCGCAGGTCTTCGACGTGCCGATTGAGGGCATGGACCCGATGGTTCGGCGCAAGGCCAAGGCAATCAATTTCGGTATCATCTACGGCATATCGGCGTTCGGGCTGGCGCGCCAGTTGTCGGTGCCGAATTCCGAGGCCGCGCGCTACATCGACGCCTATTTCAACCGGTATCCCGGCATTCGCGACTACATGGAAAGGACCCGGGAACTGGCGCGCCAGCAGGGTTACGTGACGACGCTTTTCGGCCGCAAGATCCATGTGCGCGGGATCAACGACAAGAACCCGAACATGCGCGGTTTCGCGGAACGGGCGGCGATCAACGCGCCGATCCAGGGCGGCGCGGCGGACGTGATCAAGCGTGCCATGGTCCGTGTCCCGGAAGCCCTGGAAAAAGCGGGACTGGACGATGTTCGGATGCTGCTCCAGGTCCACGACGAATTGATCTTCGAAGTCCCGGAGACCGAACTGGACGCCGCGCGGGAGGTCGTCCGGGCGGTCATGGAGAACGCCGCGGTGTTGGACGTTCCGTTGGTGGTGGATACCGGGGCGGCCCATTCGTGGGAAGAGGCACACTGACCCATTCTTTTCATTCTTAAGTCTTTTTCCGGATTTTGATACCGATGAACGATCGTCTCAAGGGCATGCTGATCGCACTTGCCGGGATTCTGGTTCTCAGCCCCGATTCCATGTTCGTCCGCCTGATCGACGTCGATCAATGGGCGATGATCTTTTGGCGCGGATTGGGGCAGGGCGTCGTCCTGCTGGCCTGCACGGCTTTTCTATACCGGGGGGATTTTTTTCGCCGCCTCTTCGCCATGGGGTTGCCGGGCGTGCTGGTGGCGCTGTGTTTCGTCGGCAGTTCCGTCCTGTTCGTCACCGCGCTGTACTATACCAGCGTGGCCAACACGCTGGTGATCATCAGCGCGGCACCGATGTTCGGCGCGATTCAGAGTGCCGTCTTCCTGAAAGAAAAACTGCCTCTGCGTACCTGGATCGCCATTGCGCTCAGCATGGCGTGCGTCGCCGTAATCCTGTATGGCAGCTTGGGCGGCGGTACGATCTGGGGCGATGTCGCCGCGCTGGTGCAGGCGATGTTCATGGCTGGGACGTTCGTCCTGGTGCGGGTACGCCCCGGCGTCAATATGGTGCCGGCGATGGGGATCAGTGGACTGCTCATCGCCGTGGCGTTCCTGCCTTTGGCGCTCAGTGCCCCGGTTCCGTCGGAGAGCGTGCCGCTTCTGGGGTTGTTGTGTTTCGCGGTCCTGCCGCTGGCGTTCGGGTTGTTGACCCTTGCGCCGCGCTATATTCCGGCCCCGGAGGTTTCGATGATCATGCTGCTGGAGATGATCCTCGGCCCCCTGTTCACCTGGATCGCGGTGTCCGAGGCGGTTCCGATGTCGACGGTGGTCGGGGGTGCCCTCCTGTTCGGAACCCTGACGATCCACGCTTATATGAGCCTCAAGGCCGGGGAATAAAGTCCATCGCCTTCATGGCGGAGATGGATCAGGCGGTTCGGGCGGCGGCCATGGCCTGCTTGCGTCTGCGTCGTCGAATCCGGCGCCGGGTCCGCGCCACGGAGCGGTATCCCAGAAGGATCGCCAGGATGGCGCCGTAGATCAAGGGTTCGCGGACATCGGCCTTGACCATCATGAAATAATGAACACTGGCGGCGATGGCGGCCGGATAGACCAGTTTGTGCAGGCGAATCCACCGCGGAGCGGTCAGGCGACGAATCCATCCCTTGGTCGAGGTGACCGCCAGCGGGACGAGGAGCACGAACCCGAGCATGCCGACGGTGATGTAACGACGTTTGACGATGTCTTCCCACACGGCCGCCAGATCGAAGAACTGGTCGAGCCCCACGTACGCGGCCAGATGCAAAAAAGCGTAAAAGAACGCGAACAGGCCGAGCATGCGGCGAAAGCGCATGACCACGGGCGCCGACAGAATCTCGTTGACCGGCGTGACGCAGAGCGAAATCAGCAGAAACCGCAGAGCCCAGTCGCCGCAGAAACGAATGGCGTATTCGATCGGGTTGGCGCCGAGAGCGAACGGATCGAACACGACCGACCACGCCAGCCAAAGAAACGGCGTCGACGCGGTCG
Source organism: Rhodospirillales bacterium (assembly GCA_963675465.2). Lineage (GTDB taxonomy): Bacteria > Pseudomonadota > Alphaproteobacteria > Rhodospirillales > Shumkoniaceae > JAHDSF01. Next base: position 646,242 of record CAXXVY010000008.1, on the reverse strand, counting down.
CGAAGACGATCGGCTTGGCGATCCAGCGGACGGAATCGATCCGGACGAAATCGGGGGCGCGGGAGGGCACGGCGGTATCCATGGTCAGAAGTACTTGTTGATCAGGTCCATGCCGGCATACAGCCCGGCGACCTCTTCGGCGTAGCCGTTGAACGGCAGGGTTTCCCGCTTCAGGAATTCGCCGATCCGGCGTTCGCGGCTCTGGCTCCAGCGCGGGTGGTCGCGGTTCGGATTGACGTTGGAATAGAAACCGTATTCCTGGGGTTGCTGTTCGTTCCAGGTCGCACGAGGTTGCTCCGCGACGAAGCTGATGCGGACAATAGACTTGATGCTTTTGAACCCGTATTTCCAGGGCACGACCAGCCGTAACGGGGCGCCGTTCTGGTTGGGCAGTTCCTGGCCGTACATGCCGACCGTCAGCAACGTCAGCGGATGCATCGCTTCGTCGATGCGCAGGCCTTCGGCATACGGCCAGTTGAGAACGTGGGATTTCTGGTTGGGCATGCGTTCGGGGTCGTTCAGGGTTTCGAAGGCGACGAACTTGGCGTCGCCGGTCGGTTCGAACCGCTTGAGGACGTCGCCGAGGTGAACGCCGATCCACGGAATGACCATCGACCATGCTTCGACGCAACGTAGACGATAGACCCGTTCTTCCAGCTTGTCGGACGGGACAAGGTCATCGAAACCGACTTCTCCGGGCCTCGTGCAGAGGCCGTCGATCATCACAGACCAGGGTTTCGGTTTGAAATCCCTTGAATTTTTGATCGGATCTCCCTTGTCGGTGCCGAATTCGTAAAAGTTGTTGTAGGAACTGGCCGACATGAAAGACGTCGGCTTCTCGGCTTTACCCCAGTCGGTCTTCATGACGTTCTGGAACGGCGTCGCGGCCGACAGTCGAGACGGCATCAACGGCAGCAGCGCGGCGCCGGCGCCCGCGACAGCGGCCGTCTTCATAAAGCTGCGCCGATCAAGATAGACGGATTGCGGCGTGATTTCCGACGGCTTCACGTCCGAGGGTTTGGCGATGCGAACGAGCATGGGTGTCTCCCGCAGGGGTGTCGATCGATACCCAATATCTGGGCGTTATTGCCCGCACGCCCAATAACAAGGCCGTGAAAGCGCCGGCATCGATCCCGGCGGGCGACCGAAACAAACGGATACGTGGATTTTTCGAGATCTATTTGCGCAGCGCGCGATCGTGTATAACGCACCCCCATGCGCACGCTTCACCATCTTTGGCTCGACCCGTTTTGCCGCAAGGTCCGCTTGGTTCTTGCCGAAAAGGGGATCGAGTTCACCCTGAAACCGGAACCGGTCTGGGAGCGGCGGGAGTCGTTTCTGGTCCTCAACCCCTCGGGGGAAGTCCCGGTGTGGGTGGAGACGTCCGACGACTCCGAGTCCATGGTCCTGGCGAGCCATGAGGCGATTTGCGAATACCTTGATGAGGTCCGGGGGGATCCGCCGCTGATCGGATCAACGGCGGTCGAGCGCGCCGAGGTGAGGCGCCTGACGGCGTGGTTCGATCGGAAATTCCATGCCGAGGTTTACGTGAACCTGGTGGGCGAGAAGTTGACCAAGCGGGTGCTGGGATTGGGCCAGCCCGATTCCGGTGCCATTCGGGCGGGGTTGGCCAACATTCGGGTTCACTTGGATTATATCGGCTATCTGATCGAGGGGCGCCGATGGCTGGCGGGCGACCGGATGTCGATCGCCGATCTTGCCGCCGCGGCTCAAATCTCGATGGTGGACTACATCGGGGACGTGCCGTGGCACCATAACGGCGAGGCGCGGGACTGGTACGCGCGGATCAAGTCGCGACCGAGTTTCCGACCGTTGCTGGCCGAGCGGATCAGCAATATTCCCGCATCGAAACATTATGCGAATCTGGATTTCTAGATACCGCTAGGCCATGTCGTGGCGGCGAATCAGGGTGCGCAGGCGGTCGTAGCTGATTCCCAGCATCCGGGCCGCGGCGCGGCGGTTGTAGCGACAAGCCGACAAGGCGTCGGCGATCATTTTTCTCTCCGTATCCGATATGAGATCGGGAAGCGATGCTGTCGGCGACGATTCCACGGCGCGCGTCGGCGGACCGCCCGGTCGGTAAGGGGACTCGAAGGGATCGAATGGGATGGCGGCGATCGGCAGATCCGGGGCTTCCCATCGATGGACGGCGCGTTCCACCACATTGCGGAGTTCACGGACGTTGCCCGGCCAACCGTAGGCGTTCAGGGCATCGACGGCGGACGGCGCGAATCCGGGAAAGTTCGGCCAACCCAGGGCGCGCGACATTCCGATTGCGAAATGACTTGCAAGAAGATCGATATCCTCGTGCCGGGCGCGCAGGGGCGGCAGGGTCACGACATCGAAACTGAGTCGATCCAGGAGGTCGCGGCGGAAGCGGCCGGCGTCCGCCTCTGTCGGCAAGTCGATGTTGGTTGCGGCCAGAATACGGACATCGACGGATATCGGCCGCGCGGCGCCCACCCGTTCGAACGTGCCGTATTCGACCACCCGCAGCATTTTTTCCTGAACCGCCGATGACGCGGTGGCGATTTCGTCCAGGAATAGAGTTCCCGTGTCGGCGCGTTCGAACCGTCCGGCCCGACGGCGAACCGCACCGGTGAAGGCGCCCGCTTCGTGGCCGAAGAGTTCGGTTTCCAAAAGAGTCTCGGGCAACGTGGCGCAATTGACCTGGACGAAGGGCTTGTCCCAGCGCGCCGACAGGAAATGCAGGCGTGACGCGATCAGTTCCTTGCCGGTCCCCCGCTCCCCGACGACCAGGACCGGCCGGTCGATCGGTGCGAGCCGGGACACGCGTTCGAGCACTTCGAGGAACGCGGGTGATTCACCGATCAGTGGCGGCGGTTCGATATCCATTAAAACCCCAATAATTGGCGATAATACCAATAGTTGGAAAAAATACCAAAATAAAATTAGATGCCGGGACCGGAATGAAAACGATAAGGTGATGAAAAAACGCAAAAAATTCCGCCATGGATCGATTGGCATGGGTCGTGCTTTGTAGGGTGCAGACATCAAGCGCCCTGGCCAACGAGCCGCCGGAGGGCGCCGAGAAAGAAAGGGATGAGATCAATGGGTATTTTTTCGCGACTGGCGGATATCATCAATTCCAATGTCAGTGCCATTCTTGACCGTGCCGAGGATCCCGAAAAGATCATCCGGCTGGTCATTCAGGAGATGGAAGACACCCTGGTCGAAGCGCGCTCCGCGGCCGCCAAGACGATCGCCGAACGCAAGGAGGTGATGCGGGGGTTGTCCCGGTTGAACGACGCGCAGTCCGAATGGGCACGCAAGGCGGAGATTGCCCTGTCCAAAGGGCGGGAAGACCTGTCCCGTGCCGCCTTGATCGAAAAGGCCAAGCTGGCCGACGCCGAGCGGGACATGGCGAGGGAACTGGCGATCCTGGACGAGGTTCTGTCCAAGGGCGAGGAAGATATCGTCAAGCTGGAAGCCAAGTTGCGCGAGGCCAAGAGCAAGCAGAAGACGCTCTCGGCGCGGCGTGACACCGCTTCGCGCCGCATGAATGTCCGCCGCCAGGTCTATTCGAGCAAGATCGAGGACGCCTTCGATCGTTTCGAGCACATCGAGCGGCGCATCGACGGGTTGGAGGGCGAGGTCGAAGCTTTCGATCTGGGTCGGACCAAAAGCCTCAACGAAGAACTTGCCGATCTGGAGGTCGAATCCGGGATCGAGGACGAGCTCGCGGCACTCAAGGCGAAGCTGGCGGGAAAGTCCAAGGCAGCAGCGAAAAGCGGGACGGAGTAGACGACGATGCCCGGAGCATTCTTCGCCATGATCGGGATTGCCATGGTCGCCTTCATGGCGATCGTGGTGCCGATCTGGATCATCGCTCACTACGCCACCCGGTGGCGGGCGGCGCGCATCCTGTCGCCCGAAGACGAACACATGATCGAGGAACTTTGGGAGACCCTGCCCAAGCTCGAAAGCCGGATCAATTCGCTCGAGCGCATACTCGATGACGAGGCCCCGGATTGGAGGAAGCGGATATGATGGGACATCGCTTTTGCCGTGCGTGGGGACGGAGGCGGGAACGCCATGTCGAATGCGATCGGCGCATTTCGACGCGCCTACACCGCGATCCCGCCAACGGGGTCTTTCTGGGGGTTTGCGCCGGTATCGCCGACTACTTCGACATCAGTGTTTCGGTCGTTCGCGCGCTCACCATTATCGGGACGGTGTTTTTCTTCCCGGGAGTTCCCATCGCCTATATCGCGGCGGGTGTTTTTCTCAAACGCGCGCCGGAGCCGTCGTTCGAATCGCCCGAAGACGAAACCTTCTGGCGGAAGATGCGCACCGAACCCACGGGGACTTTCTCTTCCCTGCGTCACCGCTACCGTGCCCTGGAACAACGGTTGCGGGCTTTGGAAACCTATGCGACGTCCCGCGAATTCCGGTTGTCCAAGGAAATCGACGATCTGAAATGACGTCGGGTCACTTCGGGTCTTGGCGTACGTCGAGGAGTTCCAGGTTTCGTTGGGCGGCGGTCGCGGCACTCGCCTCCGGGGCGGTGGTGACGACCGCCGCCCAATCCTGTCGTGCGCCGTTGTTGTCGCCGGTCAGGCGTTTCAGAATGCCGCGTTCCAGCAGCGCGTCGGGGTTGCCGGGATCAAGGTCAAGCGCCCGATCAACGTCCTCGCGCGCCCCCGCCATGTCTTCGAGATACCGTCGGGTGCTGGCGCGGAAAACCAGGGCATCGACATCGTAGGGATCTCGGTGAACGGCGACGTCGAGATCGATGCGGGCACTCTTGTAGTCCTTGCGCGCGGCATGCGCCTCGGCCCGATCAACGAGAAAACCGGCGGAAAGCGGATCCAGCGCAATGGCGGCATCGAGCACTGCGATGGTGCGATCCGGATCACCGGCAAGCAGCCAAGCCTGGGCCGCATGGCCGAGAATGGCGGCCTTGAACTGGGATTCTTTCTTGATTCGCTGTGCAATGTCTTCGAACCGGCGGGCGGCGACCGCGTGTTGGCCGTTGGCATTCAAGGCCGTGGCCGCGCAGTGTTCCGCGCTGAGGCCACCACCCATGTCGCGCCAGGCAAGGGCGGATTCGAACCCGGCTTCCGGATTTTTCCGGGCGAGTTCCATGCAGGCGCCATAGCGGGCCGCCGGATCGGCATCGTCGGAAAGCGCGTCCGCCGCCTGGGCGGCGGACGCGATCAGCCAGATCGCAGCTGCGGAAATCGAAAGTGAGCGTCCTAAACCGGGCATGGGTTGAGTCTCCGCCTGTGGGCGCCTATTAGTCGTCCATCGCCGGTCCGGAAGCAAGAGCCGGCCGACACCGTTTCGGGTAAGGGAGTCGTTGGATGGCCGAGTGCCGACCCCGCCTTTTCTGCTTCGGATTGGGCTACAGCGCGTGCGCCCTGGTCCGGTCCCTGCGTGCCGAAGGCTGGCGAATCGCCGGCACGACGCAGGATGCGGCGCGGGCCGAAGCCTTGCGGAGGGAAGGATTCGAGATGTTCGAATTTAACCGGGGCCGACCGCTTGCCGACGAGACCGATGCTCTCGCGGGGACGACGCACCTGCTCAGTTCCGTCCCTCCCGATCGTGACGGCGATCCGGTGCTCGATCACCACGCGCGCGAAATAGGCGGGATCCCCGGACTCGTTTGGGCGGGATACCTGTCGACCACGGGGGTCTACGGTGACACTGGAGGCGTAAAGGTCAGCGAAAAGGCGCCTTTGCAGCCGACCGTCGCGCGCAGCCGGCGCCGTCTGTCCGCGGAACGACGATGGACGGCACTGTGGCGGGAAAGCGGCGTGCCCGTCCATGTTTTCCGCTTGGCCGGAATCTACGGCCCCGGTCGAAGCGCCTTCGACCAGATCGCAGCCGGTCGGGCGAAACGGATTCATCGGCCGGGATACCTGTTTTCCCGGATACACGTGACCGACATCGCCAACGTTCTGCGGGCCTCGATGCGTCATCCCAACCCGGGTGCCGTCTATAATGTGTGCGACGACGAGCCGTCCGGGCAATCCGACGTGGTGGCCTTCGCCTGCGAGTTGCTGGGGATCGATCCGCCGCCGCTGGTCGCTTTTGAAGAAGCGCGGAAGACCCTGTCGCCGATGGCTCTGAGCTTCTGGTCCGACAACCGGCGGATCGATAATTCCCGCATTAAGGACGAGCTTAACGTCCGGCTCCAGTATCCGGACTACCGAGCGGGGTTGGAAGCGATCTTCGCCGTGGAACGGCGGCTCGTACCTTGACAGGTGCCGACCATCAACTGTTGCCGGCAAGAAAGATCCGAACCAGCCGGACGATCAGGAGAATCGGCAACGCCGCATGGAATGCGAAATCGAAGATATCGAGCGGGCGTGTCAGGGTTCCGGAGAACAACATGCGCGTTTTCTCTAACAGGTGCGGTTCCGGAATGAACGGCGCAAGGCCCAAGAGCAGGGCGCCGATGGCCAAAGCGGGCAGGGGAATGGTATCGAGCCAGCCCATCAGCGGATTTCCTGGCTTCGTCGCGCCTGAATTGCCACGCCGCGCTCTTCGATAGCATCCGAAAACAGGCGATCGATTTCATCCAGATGAGGCGCTTGGTCTTCCGACGTCAGGTAGCTGGCTTCGAAAGCATTCCGCGCCAGGGTCCTGACATCCGCGTGATCGAGCGCCAGCGCCTCGACGATGCGAAGGTAGTTTTCGGTCATATAACCCCCGAAATAAGCAGGATCGTCGCTGTTGATGGTGGCGCGCAACCCGGCTTCCAGCATTTGACCGAGGGGATGGCTCTCCAGGTCGTCGACGACCCGCAGCTTGAGGTTCGAAAGCGGACAGACGGTCAGGGCCAGGTCTCGGGCAACGATTTCGCGGACCAAATCGGGGTCTTCGAGCGAACGGTTACCGTGATCGATGCGTTCGATCCCCAGGATATCGATGGCTTCGCGCACATAGGCGGGCGGTCCTTCCTCGCCGGCGTGGGCGAACAGATGGTAGCCCTGGTCACGGCAGGCGGCGAAGAGCCGGGCAAACTTGGACGGTGGAAAGCCGTTTTCCGAAGAATCCAGGCCAACGCCGAAAATACGGTCGCGATGAGCGGCGGCCATGTCGAGCACCTCGAAACCGTTTTCTTCGCTCAAATGGCGGAGGAAACTCATGATCAGCCGGTGGGTGATCCCGAAACGCTTTTGCCCCTCGTCGAGGGCGCGGGTGATGCCGGACATCATGGCGTCGAACGAAACGCCGCGCACGAGATGGCCCTGGGGATCGAAGAAAATTTCCACGTGCACGACATTGTCGGCGTCGCACCGCTGCAGATACGCGAAGGTCAGATCGAAAAAGTCCGCTTCCGTCCGCAGGACGTCCATTCCCTGATAGTAGAGGTCCAGGAAATCCTGGAGACTGGAAAAATCATAGGCCCGCCGTACGGCTTCAACCGAGTCGTAGGGCAGGTCGTGGCCGTTGCGGGCCGCCAGGGCGAACATCATTTCAGGCTCGAGCGTGCCCTCGATGTGCAGATGAAGCTCCGCCTTCGGCATCCGGCGGATGATCGCGGCCAATGGCATGGTCATTCAGCAAATGTATACTTCGGAAGAGGGAATTTCGAGGCCGATTTGGCTGCTCGCGTGCGCTTTATCCCCTTGCCGATCCGGATTTCGAAACCTCGAAGCGTGGCTTCCTGTTTCGCGCTGGTTCCGGCGGCAAGACCACGGTACCGAAAACCCGACATTCGGCGTATACTAAAAGCATCGTGCGATCCTCGAAATTCCGTCAAACGGGAAAGGAGGACGAGATGTTGCGGTGGATCGTCACCAATGCGATCGAGAGCTACGTCGAGGCGATTACGCTGTTTTTCCTGGTCGCCACGTTGGGTATTCTGGAAGCGGTCTGACCGGTTGCTTGCCGGACCGGACCTCCATCGGCCACCGGTCGAGTTCCGCGCCGGGGGACGCGGTTCGTGATCTTCCCCCGGCGCGCGGAATCCATTGAATCCGGAATCGTCCAACGCGAAGCCCCGCCTATTCTAGCGTCGGATCCTTTTCTTTCGGCGCATTGGCGGTCGTGGGTACCCCGATATCCGAAACTTTCGCCGTCGGCGACTGAAGCACGCCGGCGAGTCCTTCGAGATCGCCTCCGGACAGCCCGACATCCTTCATCAGCGCGTCGATGATCGGTGCCTGGGCTCGATAACGTAACGCGCTTGCAACCACCTGCTCGGCAAGGTTGCCGCCGCCGGCGGGTTCGATCTTGCCGCCATCGGGACCGGCGCTCCCGGATCCGGTCAGTCCGTCGACCTGGACGATCTTGATGGCATCGATATTTTCCAGCGGCTTCACCGACTCGTGGATGATGTCCTTCAGGTGTTCGATGACGGACAGACGCACCTTCATGTCGACAATGGCGCTGTCGAGTTCGTTTTCCGCTTGGTTCAAAGCCCTCCGGCCGGCGGCTTCGACCGCGTAGCGCAATTCGGCCGCAGCGACACGCGACTTTTCGGCATCCGCCTCGCCGGCGGCTACGATCCGATTCTTGCTGGCCTCAGCCTCCGCCAGGATGCGGATGGATTCGCTTTCATCCTCGGCCGCCTGCTTTTCGGCTTCGGCGGCGACCGTCACGCGAATCGCCTCGGTTTCGGCGGCTTGCCGCGCTTCGATGAGGCGGACGATCTTGTCGCGTTCCGCCCGTTCGGCCTGTCGGACGGTTTCGACCTCTTCTTCGGCCTTGACGGCGCCGGCTTGGGCTTTCGCGGCGTTGGCTTCCGCCTCCGACTTGGCCCGCGACTTTTCGGCAACGGCGATGGAACGGTCCTGATTGGCGAGTTCGATCGTCTTGGACCTTTCGACCTCCGCGGATTCCACCGATTTTTCGCGCAGGATGTCCAGTTCCTTGAGATCGCGTTCCTTGGCGATTCTCTCTTCCTCGGTGTTTCTGTCCGCCTGGATTCGGGCCAGCTTGATATTGCGTTCGGCGGTGATCTGGGCTTCCTCTGCCTCGCGGCGTTTGGCCGCTTGCTCGGCGGCGACACTGGCGGCCTGGGCCGCGCGGCGGACCTCGACTTCGCGTTCCTGTTCCAGTCGCGCGTATTCCATGTCGCGGTTGATCTCGTAGCGCTTGCGTTCGGCTTCCAGGTTCTTCTGCTCGATCGCGACCTGGGTATCCTGCTCGATCTCGTTTCGGCGCTGGCGTTTGGCTTCGATCTCTTCCGTCAGTCGGGTCAGGCCAGCGGCATCGAAGGCGTTGTTCGGGTTGAAGAATTCCCGGTTGGTCTGGTTGAGGGCGGTGAGCGAAACGGTTTCCAGTTCGAGACCGTTCTTGATCAGGTCCTCGGAAAGCGCCGACTGCACCTTCTGGACAAAGGCGACCCGCTGTTCCTGCAATTCTTCCATTGCCATCTCGGCGGCTACCGCGCGCAGGGCATTGACGAACTTGCCCTCGATCAGCTCCCGCAGGGCATTGGGTTCCATTGTCCGCATGCCCAAGGTTTGGGCCGCGGTGGCGATGGATTCTTCGACCGGTTGCACACGGGTATAGAATTCCGCGAGTACGTCGACCCGCATCCGGTCGCGCGTGATGAGCGCCTGATCGTCGGCGCGCTGAACCGCGAGCCGCATCGTGTTCATGTTGACCGGAATAATTTCGTGAAGCACGGGGAACACCAGCGTTCCGCCGTTGACGATGACCTTTTGGCCACCCAGACCGGTGCGTACGAAGGCGATTTCCTTGGAAGCGCGCTTGTACAGTCGCGAAAAGATGAGCCCTACGGTGACGAGCGCGACCAGGACAATCCCGGCCAGCACGGCCACATCCATGAATCCACTGAAAGACATTCCCCCAACTCCTCTCCCAAATGCCCTTAGACTTGTTGTGCCCGCTAATCGTCCACGAGCGCCGCGTTCGTGTTGCGGACCACGTGGTATCGTGATTCTACCCGGGCGACGACGAGCAAGGCTTCGCCCACCTCGAAAGCCTCGTCATCGTTCAGCGGTTCGACCATGACGTAGTGGTCGTGGCCGTGAACATCGCGGACACGCGCCTCGGCAGGCTGATCACGCCGGGCGATGCCGATCGTTATTCGGGCGATGCGTCCCACGACGGCGTCCCGCGAAATGGCGTCGGTCTCGTCTTTCGGAATAATCCGGGCGATCCCCTTGCCCAACAGTCGAACCGAAGGAATGGCGATGGCGAGGGCCGGAACGGTAGCGAGAAACGCCGGAAACATGATCCCGAGCATCCCCATGGCGATCGATTGTACGAGCAGACCGGCCAACCCGAACACGGTCAGAAACACCACCAGCAGTACCAGCACCGGCACGCGTCCGACACAGAACCACCCGAGCAGACGAGACAGGGCCGTTGCGGATTCGACTTCGGCGTGACCGAAATCGGCTGAACCGTGGCCATGGCCGCCGAAATCGATATCGGTGTCCGCGTCGATATCGACATCAACATCCGCATCGATATCGACTTCCCCGAAAGAATCCGGCAGCCACGAATCGATGATCTGCGACAATCCTCCGCCGAGCAGAACCAGGGTGCCTTCCAGCGCCGCGATCGCGAGCATGATTGCCAGCGCGGCGGTGAAAGGAACGTTACCCTCGGCTAGAAGATTGGAAAACACGGGTGGCCTATCCCTTCGCCTTGAAGGCCTCCAACCGTTCCCTTACCCGGTTTTTCCGCACGAGTTCGTCGAGTTCGGCGGTTTTAGCGGCCGTCTGGACGTCGGGTGCGGCACTGGCGGAGGTCACGCCACCCGCGCCCGTCAACGCACGCTCGAAGGCGGCTTCCGCGCGTCGAATGCCGCCTTCGACGCCGCCTCCGGCCGAGGTGTCCGGGAAATCGCCGCCGGACCGCGCCGATGATTCGGCTGCCGCCTTGGCGTCGCGAAACGCGGCGAGTTCATCCTTCATTTCGCGCTTGCGGGCTTGTAATGCGGCGACATAGGCTTCGAGTTCCGTTTCCGCGGATCGGGCGTCGGCGATCGTCGATTCCAGAACGGGGATTTGCGCCTCGACATCCAGAAGCTGGGTCACCGCGGTTTCCGCGAGATCTTCCCGATTCTCGGCCAGCGCGAGGCTGATTTTGTCCGAGAGCGAGAGGTGTTTGGCATTTGCGTCGGCGAGCCGGCGCGCCGCCATGTGCTGCTTGGAAACCGCCGTGCCGAGTTCGGCGCGCACATCTTCGATGCCGCGATCGACTTCCCGGATGGCTTCTTCCATCACCAATTCAGGCGCGACGTTCTCGACCGCGTCGACCAAGGCGTTCGCCGTGCCGCTGATCAAGCGCCCGACTCGGGCACCTATGCTTTCAGCCATGACGAGATCCTCCCTCTATCGTGCTATTTATCCATGAACCGACAAAGTTTTACAACCGTTGTTACGTGTCGCGCGACGATCCCCGGATCGTAGGTTGGGCTTTCGCCGGTAACGCCTAGCCGAAAGATCTGTTCCATAAAGGCGAAGATTCGATCTGCCACCCCCACTTCGAGAGTTTTCAAACCGGCCTCGACATCATTGGTTTCGGGAGCGGGGACATTGGACATCAGGTAAGCCATGAGATCGGGCAGCCAGTGAGCGGTTTGCAATACGAGTTCTGAATGCCGGCCGGTCTTTGCCTCGGTCTCCCGCAGTCCGCGGACGGGCGCGGCAAGCAGATCCTCCAGAAAAGCGAGCCTTTCCGCGTAGCCCTCGTCGTGCGTTCGGTTCCGGCGTGCCTCTCGTATGATGGCGCGAAGCTTATCGCTGGGGGTCGTCGCGTCGGGTGCGCTGAATTCCGCGAGAAACGCCGCGTCTTCGGGCGAAAGGCGCACACTCATCGTGATCGGTTTTCCAGGCATGGCATGAATTCCTTGTTTGTATATAAATGTATACAAAAGTATACATTTGTCAACAAAACTGTGTGTTGCTGTCGGCGGGCACCTGCGCACCAGGCCGATCCCCCTTGGCGGACGCCGAGGGGCTGGGCGGGAACGGCGAGCGCGTGGAAAAGACCGGGGATCCGGTCCGTCGTTCAGTCTTCGACGGTGTCCAAGAGGTCGTCAAGAATCGTCAACAATCGCACGATGTCCGCGTCTTCCGACAGCCGGTGACCGGCGTTCTTGACGAGTGTGATTTCGACATCGTCGGACGTGATGCGATCGGCGATCGTCACAGCGGTGCGCCAAGGAACGTCGTCATCCTTCTGGCCGTGGATCAAACGCACGGGGACATCCAGGGCGATGGGATTGCGCAGGACCAAATGATTGGATCCGTCTTCCAGAAGCGCCCGGGTCAGGGGGGTGGGTTCCTCGCCGTAGGAATTCTGCAAATAGAACGTGCCTTGCGATTCGAGTTGTTCCCGGTCGGCGGGCAACAGCGCGGGTCGAATCAGGTCCTCCGTAAAATCCGGCGCGGCGGCGATGCCGAGCAATCCGGCGATCCGACTCGGCCGGGCCATGGCCGCCAGCAGCATGATCCATCCCCCCATACTGGATCCGACGAGAACCTGGGGGCCGTCGGTCAGATTGTCCAGGGCCGCGACGGCATCGTCGGCCCACTGCCCGATCGTTCCATCAATAAAGGCGCCTGAAGACTGGCCATGCCCCGTGTAATCGAAACGAAGGAACGCATTGCCGCGTCGACGGCAAAACGATTCGAGCGCCAGAGCCTTGCCGCCCGTCATATCGGATTTGAAGCCCGTCATGAAAACGACGCCGGGGGACTTGCCAGAATGGCGGTGGTAGGCGATTGTGCTTCCGTCCGTACGGGTTAGTGTCGTGGGGCTGGCATCGTTCAGCATGGGGGTATCCTGCGCGTGAGCAATTTTTTCATATGAATGCGGACGGCAAACATAGCACCGGTTCACCGGCGGTGGAACCAATGGAGGTCGCGGTCCCGGTTCGACCGCCCAAGACGGCTGCGACGGTTCTTCAGGTCTTGCCGGCCTTGGAAACCGGCGGCGTCGAACGCGGAACGGTTGAGGTCGCGCAGGCGGTCGTCGAGGCCGGTGGCCGTGCCATTGTCGCTTCTAGCGGCGGGCGCATGGTTCACGACCTGTCACGCGTCGGAGCCGAACATGTGGTCTTGCCGCTCGAATCTAAGAATCCGCTGGTCATCCGGGGAAACATCGGTCGCCTTCAGGCCTTGATCGAACAAGAGGATGTCGACTTGGTCCACGCGCGCTCCAGGGCCCCAGCATGGAGTGCCCATTATGCCGCGCGACAGGCGCGACGGGCCTTTGTCACCACGTTCCACGGGACGTACGGTTACGGGTCGGCACCCAAGCGCTTATATAACTCGGTCATGACGCGGGGCGAGCGCGTGATCGCCATTTCCCGTTTCATCGCCGGGCACATGATGCAGATTTACGGCGTGCCCGCGCGCAAGATCCGCATCATCCCCCGGGGCGTCGATCTGACCCGGTTCGCACCCGATGCCGTCAGCGCCGAACGGGTAATAACGCTGGCCACGCAATGGTGGCTGTCCGAAGGCTTCCCGGTGATCACGCTGCCCGGTCGACTGACTCGGTGGAAAGGCCAAACGGTGTTCATAGACGCGATCGCGCGGCTTGGACGAACCGATATCCGGTGTCTGCTGATGGGTTCGGATCAGGGGCGAACGGCCTATCGCGCCGAGCTGGAATCGATGATCGCCGATCGCGGATTGACCGGCGTGATTCGGGTCGTCGACGACTGCAGCGACATGCCGGCGGCCTATATGCTTTCGGACATCGTGGTTTCGGCATCGACCGATCCAGAAGCGTTCGGCCGCGTGGTGACCGAGGCGCAGGCCATGGGACGAATGGTGATCGCCACAGACCACGGCGGCGCGCGGGAAACCATCAAGCCGGACCTCACGGGATGGCTGGTTCGGCCCGGAGATCCGGACTCCCTGGCCGAGGCCTTATCGAAGATACTGGCGCTGAGCGCGGATTCGCGGAAACGCCGCGCCGAAAACGCGATTGCCCACGTTCGTGAAAACTTTTCCAAGGATGCCATGTGCGCGAGAACATTGGCCCTCTATGACGAGGTGCTCAATCTGTCGCACGAGGGATGATGTCCGAAACCCGACGAATCCTGGTCATCAAGTTGAGCGCCCTGGGCGACGTCGTTCAGGCGCTCGGCCCGTTCGCCGCCATTCGACGCCATCATGCCGATGATCACGTCGCCCTGCTGACGACTCGGCCCTACGCGCCGTTCATGTCGGAAAGCCGACTGTTCGACGCCATCGAAATCGACGAACGTCCGCGCGGCCCAAGCCTAACCGGGTGGCTGGAATTACGCCGGCGTCTGCGGTCAGCGGGATACGCCCGCGTCTACGATTTGCAGACCTCGGACCGCAGCAGTTTCTACTTCCGGCTTTTCTGGCCGGGGCCATACCCCGAATGGTCGGGCATCGCGCGCGGCTGTTCCCATCCCCACCGCAATCCCGCCCGCGATACGCTGCACACGCTCGAACGCCACGCCGATCAGTTGCGGATGGCTGGAATCGGTAATGTCCCCGCTCCCGACCTGTCGTGGGCGGAAGCCGACATTTCGCGGTTCGGGCTCGCGGAGACCTATGCCTTGTTGATTCCCGGAGGTGCGGCGCATCGTCCGGCCAAACGGTGGCCGATCGAGTCGTTCAGCGCGTTGGCACGGCGTCTGGCAGCACGGGGATATCAGCCCGTGCTCGTCGGAACCGCGGCGGAAAAGGAAGCCCTCGACTCCATCGCGGCGGGTTGTCCCGACGCCGTGAACCTGATGGGGAGGACGGACTTCCAGGACATAGCCGTTCTGGCCCGCGCCGCGCGGGCGGCAATCGGAAACGATACCGGGCCGATGCATATCGTGGCGGTGGCCGGGTGTCCGACGATCGCCTTGTATTCCCATGAATCCGATCCCGCCTTGTGTGCGCAAAGAGGGCGCGCGGTGCAGATCCTGCGTAAACCCGATCTTGCCGCGGTCAGTGTCGACGAAGTCGCAATGCATATCCCGTAAGGGGAGAAATTCGCGTATCGTTTCGGGACGTTTTGACGACTTTCCTTGACTTGTCGGGCTTTGGGGGTAAATTTCTGGGCCGAATGGTATTCGCCCGACGGAATTGACTTGGTCATGAAACGCATTTTTCGTACCACCGACTCCAAACGGACGCCGTACCCGTACGTGGGGGCCGGGTGTGGGCGCGCGTCGATGACCCTTCGAACCCCCTGAGGGGGGGCAGATTTCTTCCCGACACGCTGTGGCTTTGAAGCGCGGGAACCGCGTCACGCCGGTCATGTCCGGACGCGCGGTCGCGAATTGTTATCAACGAAATCAGGACACATGGACCCATGGTCGCGATACGATTGCCGGATGGCAATGAACTGAACTTCGATGCGCCCACGACGGCGGCGGCCGTCGCCCAAGGTATCGGCGCGGGATTGGCCAAGGCGGCACTGGCCGCTCGGATCGACGGAAAGCTCATGGATCTTTCCGCCGTGATCGACCGGGATTGCGAACTCGCCATCGTCACCGCCAAGGATGAAGAGGCTCTCGATCTGCTGCGCCACGATGCCGCGCATGTCATGGCCCAGGCGGTTCAGGAATTGTACCCGGGGACCCAGGTGACCATTGGCCCCGCCATTGAAAACGGGTTCTACTACGATTTCGCTCGGTCCGAGCCGTTCACGCCCGACGATCTGGAAGAGATCGAAAAGCGGATGGCGGAGATCGTCGATCGTGACTTGCCGATTACGTGCGAGGTCTGGGATCGGGATGACCTGATCGGGGTCTTCAACGAGAAGGGCGAATCCTACAAGGCGGAACTGATCGGCGATATTCCGGCCGACGAACCGGTGACGGTTTATCGCCAGGGCGACTGGTTCGACATGTGCCGCGGCCCGCATCTGCCGTCGACGGGCAAGCTCGGCAAGGCGTTCAAGCTGATGAAGGTGGCCGGGGCCTACTGGCGGGGCGACTCGACGAAGGCGATGCTCCAGCGCATTTACGGGACCGCCTGGGCGGACGCCAAACAGTTGAAGGCCCATATCGAAATGCTGGAGGAGGCCGAAAAACGCGATCATCGGCGTCTCGGCCGCGAGATGGATCTTTTCCATTTTCAGGAAGAAGCACCCGGCGCGATCTTCTGGCATGACAAGGGATGGCGGCTGTTCCGCAAGCTCGTCGATTACATGCGCGCCAGACAGGATCTGGCGGGCTACCAGGAAATCGCGACTCCGGAGATCATGGACCGGTCTCTTTGGGAAGCGTCGGGACATTGGGAAACGTTCCGCGAGCATATGTACACGACCCAGACCGAAGACGACCGTCTGTACGTCATCAAGCCGATGAACTGCCCCGGCGGCATCCAGGTCTTCAAACAGGGGATCAAAAGCTATCGCGATCTACCGTTAAAGATCGCCGAGTTCGGCAAGGTCCACCGCTACGAAGCGTCGGGTGCCTTGCACGGTCTGATGCGCGTGCGGGCCTTCACGCAGGACGATGCCCACATCTTTTGTACCCACGAACAACTGGAGTCCGAATGCGCCAAGGTTGTCCGGTTGATCCTCGATATCTACAAGGATTTCGGTTTCGAGGACGTCCGCATCAAATTCTCGGACCGGCCGGAAAAACGAATCGGTTCCGACGAAGTCTGGGACAATCTGGAATCCGCGCTCAAGGGAGCGCTGGAGCACCTGGGTTACAGCTATACGCTGAATCCGGGCGAAGGGGCGTTTTACGGCCCGAAATTGGAGTTTGTCCTGCGTGACGCCATTGGCCGGGATTGGCAATGCGGCACCTTGCAGGTGGACATGAACATGCCCGCGCGTCTGGGTGCGACCTACGTTGGGGAAGACGGCGAACGCCATCAGCCGGTGATGCTCCATCGGGCGCTGTTCGGATCCCTCGAGCGGTTCGCCGGCATCCTGATCGAGCATTACGCGGGGAAATTCCCGCTTTGGCTGGCACCGGTGCAGGCGGTGGTCGCAACGATTACGAACGAGGCGGATGGCTACGCCCGCGACGTTCAGGAACGGCTCGTCGCGGCCGGACTGCGTGCGGATATCGACCTTCGCAACGAGAAGATCAACTACAAGGTCCGCGAACACAGCTTGGCCAAGGTGCCGCTGATGCTGGTCGTCGGTGGCCGTGAAGCCGAAAACGCGACCGTCGCGATTCGCCGTCTGGGTGGAAAGGCGCAAGAAATTCTTGAACTTGATCAGGCCATTGCTAGACTGCGAGTAGAGGCGGCGGCTCCGGAGTCGATCCGGTAGGGTGCCGAAGCGGATCGGGTGGATGTCAAAAAATCGGACTCCGCCCGCTGTTGGCGTTATTTTGGAAAGCACATCCCGGTTTGTCACGAACCGTCGCAATATCAAACGTGAAGAAGGAGACTGTTCATAGCAAGACCACCGCAAAATCAGCCGCCGGCCAAATCAGGCCCGCGGGTGAACGAGGAGATCGACACGAGATCGATCCGTGTCGTCGGCGCCGAAGGCGAAATGCTCGGCGTGATGTCTTTGGAGGAAGGGTTGGAGGTCGCCGCGGAGGCGGGGCTCGACTTGGTCGAGGTTTCCCCGAATGCGGATCCGCCGGTCTGCAAGGTCTTGGATTTCGGAAAGTATAAGTACGAAATTCAGAAAAAGAAAAACGAGGCCAAGAAAAAGCAGAAAGTCATCGAAATCAAGGAAATCAAGATGCGCCCGGGCATCGACGAACATGACTATCAGGTCAAGTATCGTGCCGCGCAGCGATTCCTTGGTGATGGTGACAAGGTGAAGATGACCATCCGGTTCCGAGGGCGCGAAATGGCGCACCAGGAACTTGGCATGAAAGTGCTGGACCGAATGCGCGAGGAACTGGGCGAAACCGCGAAAGTGGAGCAAACGCCGCGCATGGAAGGCCGCATGATGACGATGGTGGTGTCACCAAAATAAAGACGGGCATGACGGAAAGATCCGCTCCACGCCGAATGCCGGTGTGGGCGGCTTCCGTTCGTCCGTTCGCAATTTGTGGGGGCGGTCGATAATTCGCGGGTCAGCGGATGATGGGTTTGCCACCCTTGAGGAGCCGATCGACGTCCGATTGAGTGAGCCCCTTGCTCTTCGCCACCTCGGGCAGGTCCGATGCCTCGACGATTCCATTATCGCGAAGGTATTTGACGAAACGGACCACCTTCTGGATCTTTTGGCCGGTGATATCCTGGAACGTGCAAGCCTCCATGATCGCCTCGGCCTGGATCCGAGTCGGCGGATCGACCGAATTGTCGTAGATCCTTTCGGCTAGGCCCAGGATTCGGACCGCGGCCGTTTCCTGTTCCCGCAATGTGGTTTCCAGAACTTCGATGGCCCGGTTGAGGGCCGCGTGAACTTTGCGTTGCTCGTTGGGGTCGGCGGTGCGCATGGCGCGTTCCGGTAGTCGGTTACGGGATGATGTCCAATTATAACAAAGCATCTTTGGTCCGAAATCCATCTATGAAAAAAAGCGCGTTTCTTCAAGTCGGTGCCGGCGGGTAATCTCCCGCTTCGAATCGACGGGCGGGGCTTGCCTTTCGCCGCCGTCACCGCTATAAAGCACGCCTTCTCAAGGATCGTGAGCGGTCCGGCAGGGCATGCCCAGCCGCTCTAAACGCATGGTGCGGTTCCCGACCGCACCCCTTTTAGGAAGGAAAAGCGAAATGCCCAAGTTGAAGACCAAGTCGAGCGCGAAAAAGCGCTTCCGCCTGACGGGCACGGGCAAGGTCCGCGCCAACGTCGCCTACAAGAGCCACTTCCTGCGTCGCCGTTCCCAGAAAATGAAGCGGCAGGCGCGTGGAACGATGATCCTCTCCCAGGCAGACGCTCGCATCGTCAAATCCTACATGCCGAACGCGTAAGGAGGCGGAATCATGGCTCGTACGAAGCGCGGCGTTACCTCACACGCCCGACACAAAAAAGTCGTCGCGATGGCCAAGGGCTATCGTGGTCGCAATGGCACCAATTACCGGATCGCGTTGGAAAAGGTCGAAAAGGCGCTGCAATACGCCTATCGCGACCGACGCACCAAGAAGCGCAACTTCCGCAGCCTGTGGATCCAGCGCATCAATGCCGGTGCACGTGAGCACGGCTTGACCTATTCGCAACTGATGAACGGGCTGAACAAGGCCGGGATCGAGATCGACCGTAAGGTTCTCTCCGATCTGGCCATCCGGGAGCCCGAGTCGTTTAAGGCGTTGGTGGAACAGGCGCAGGCCGCTCTCCCGAAGACCGCCTAAACACGACACGTCCGAAGCACAGCGGAATTGATCGGGGAGCCGGCCGAAAGGGCGGCTCCCCTCGTTATTCTTGGGGATCGTTGGTGGGAAGAAAAATGGACGATCTGAACAGTCTCAAGACCGAGATAAGCCGGGCGGTGGCCGATGCCTCCGACCTGGACGCGCTGGAACAGATCCGCATTACGGAACTGGGCAAGAAGGGCCGCATCACCGGCATGATGAAGTCGCTCGGTGGCATGTCGCCGGAAGAGCGCAAGACCACGGGCGCAGCCTTGAACCAGCTCAAGGATGCGGTTGCCGTCGCCATCGAAGGGCGCAAGGCCGAACTGGCCGAAGTGGCGCTCAACGCGAAACTGATGGAGGAACGGGTCGACGTCACCCTGCCGCCGCGTCCCGAAGCCAAAGGGCGCATCCATCCCATCAGCCAGACCATAGACGAAGTGGTTTCCATTTTCGGCGAGATGGGTCTTTCGGTGGCCGAAGGACCGGATATCGAGACCGATTGGAACAATTTCTCGGCGCTCAACATTCCGCCCGAACATCCCGCCCGCCAGGAACACGACACCTTCTATCTACCGGGTGAAGTCGACGGCCAGCGTCTGGTCCTTCGCACCCACACGTCCCCGGTGCAGATTCGGACCATGTTGAAGAGCAAGCCGCCGATCCGGATCATCTGCCCGGGACGGACGTTCCGCTGCGACTATGATGCGACTCATTCCCCGATGTTCCATCAGGTCGAGGGTCTCGTGGTCGACGAGAAGACACACATGGGCCATTTGAAAGGCTGTCTGATCGAATTCTGCCGCACCTATTTCGGTGTCGCCGATCTACCGGTGCGCTTCCGTCCCAGCTATTTCCCGTTCACGGAACCCTCGGCAGAGGTCGACATCGGCTGTACCCGCGAGGGCGGGCAGTTGAAGATCGGCGGTGAAAGCTGGTTGGAGATCCTGGGTTGCGGCATGGTCAACCCGAAGGTCCTGGAAAACTGCGGCATCGACTCCACGAAATACCAGGGCTTTGCCTTCGGTATGGGACTGGAACGGATCGCCATGTTGAAATACGGCATTCCCGACCTGCGCACGTTTTTCGAATCCGATCTGCGGTGGCTCCGCCACTACGGGTTCGCCTGCCTCGATGTTCCCAGCATGGTTGGAGGGTCCAACGCATGAAGTTCACGCTCAGTTGGCTCAAGCAGCACCTGGATACCGACGCATCGCTGGAAACCATCGTCGAGACCCTGACCATGATCGGTCTCGAACTGGAAGACGTAACCGATCGGGGAAAAGGCCTAGAGCGGTTTGTCACCGCCCGCGTCCTGGAGGCCAAGCAGCATCCCAACGCCGATCGTCTGCGGGTTTGCCAGGTCGATAACGGGACCGAGGTGTTCGAGGTCGTGTGCGGCGCGCCCAACGCGCGGACCGGCCTGATCGGCGTATTCGCGACCGATGGCATGTACATTCCGGGCATCGACGTGACCTTGAAGCGGAGCGCTATTCGGGGTGTCGAAAGCTGCGGCATGCTCCTGTCGGAGCGCGAAATGGGCCTGTCGGACAATCACACGGGAATAGTGGAACTGCCCGAGGGAACGGCGATCGGAGTTCCAGCGATCGAAGCCATGGGATTGTCCGATCCGGTCATCGACGTCGCTGTAACGCCCAACCGGGGCGACTGCCTGGGCGTGCGCGGCGTGGCGCGTGATCTGGCGGCTGCCGGCATCGGGACCCTGAAGCCGCTGGATACGACGCCGCTCGAAGGCAAATTCGAGAGTCCGATCCGAGTTCGTTTCGATCTCGACGAGGGCCGGGAAAACGCTTGTCCTTATTTCGTCGGCCGATATATCCGCGGCGTGAAGAACGGCGAAAGCCCGCAGTGGCTCAAGGACATGTTGCTTGCGGTCGGCTTGCGCCCGATCTCGGCGCTGGTGGATATCACCAACTACTTCACGATCGGTCTGTGCCGCCCCTTGCACGTCTTCGACGCCGACAAGGTAAAGGGCGGCATCCATGTCCGTATGGGCCGTCCCGGAGAGAAGATTCTGGGCCTAAACGGCAAGGAATACGAACTCGACGGTGAAATGACGGTGATTGCCGACGATGCCGAGGCCGAAGGACTGGGCGGTGTCATGGGCGGCGATTTGTCGGGCTGCACCGAACAGACCGTCAACGTCTTCCTGGAATGCGCCTATTTCGATTCCGTTCGCACCGCATCGACGGGACGGCGCCTGAATCTCCAGACGGACGCGCGCTTCCGGTTCGAACGCGGAGTTGATCCGGCCTTTCTGGTCGACGCGACCGAATTGGCGACGCGCATGATTCTTGACCTGTGCGGCGGCGAAGCTTCGACACTGGTCGTCACCGGTGCCGAACCGGCGTGGCGGCGGAAAATCGCCTTCCGTCCCGAACGGACGGCGACTCTGGGCGGCGTCGATCTTCCGGATGAGGAAAAACGCCGAATCCTGGAAACATTGGGCTTCGATGTCGCGCTGAACGACGGCGCATGGAGCGTGGTGCCGCCGTCCTGGCGGAGCGATGTCGAGGGCGAAGCCTGCGTAGTCGAGGAAGTTCTGCGCATCCATGGCTATCATCATATTCCCGTGGTGCCGTTGGTGCGTGAAAGCAGCCTGCCATCGGTGGCCCGGACCGCCGAACAGCGCCGCGACGCTCTGGCCCGGCGTATTCTGGCCTCGCGCGGTATGGTCGAAGCCGTGACCATGTCGTTTCTGCCCGCGGAAACCGCTGAATTGTTCGGCGGTGCCGACGCTTCTCTGCGTCTGGTCAATCCGATCAGTGCCGATCTCGATGCCATGCGCCCATCGGTTCTGCCGAATCTGGTGGTCGCGTGCGGCCGTAACGCCGACCGTGGCATCGGCGATCTGGCGCTGTTCGAAGTGGGACCTCAGTACGGTGGGGACCGGCCCGACGATCAGGTGACTGTGGCGGCCGGCGTGCGCGCCGGACGGACGGGGTCACGCCATTGGGCTGCGCCGCCGCGCACGGTCGATGCCTTCGACGCGAAGGCCGATGCGCTGGGGCTTCTGTCCGCCCTGGGCGCGCCGGTCGACAGCCTGCAGGTGACGGCGGATGCTCCGGCATGGTACCACCCCGGCCGATCCGGCGTCTTGCGCCTCGGTCCCAAGAACGTGATCGCCGTGTTCGGCGAAATCCATCCCGGAATCCTGCGGCGACTCGGCGCCAAGGGGCCGGTGGCGGCGTTCGAAGTCTTCATCGGCAATTTGCCGAAGGCCAAGGCCCGCAAGGGCGCGGCCAAGCCGCATTTGGTCCTGTCGGCCTTCCAACCGGTCGAGCGCGATTTCGCCTTCGTGATCGATTCGGATGTGGCTGCGGATGCCGTCGTACGCGCGGTGCGAGCGGCGGACAAGTCTCTGATTTCCCAGGTGCGGGTGTTCGATCTGTTTTCCGGCGCGTCCCTGGGGACGGGCAAGAAGTCCATCGCCGTCAATGTCGTTTTGCAACCGACCGAGAAGACACTCACCGATTCCGATATCGAAGCGGTGGCCGGTCGGGTCGTCGCGGGGGTGGCAAAGGCGACGGGGGGCGTCCTTCGGGCCTGATTCTCCTGATCGACCGAGAAATTATGGCCGGAATGCCACAGTTCCGGCCATTTTTTTGCCCTGAAGGATCCATAACCTCAGGGGCAGGTCGAGGTTGGAGGTCAGCATCATGCGTCCCAGCGAATTCTTCAGGAGCGTCGCCCGTTTGTTCGGTATTCGTATCCCGCGACGCCGGCCGCTCATCCTCCGACTGCCGCCGGACACATGGTGAATGCGCGGCTTACGCGCGGGGCGCCGACCGATCCGGATCGTCTGTGATGAAGGACGTCGTCGTCAAGCGGTGAAAGCGGTCCCCGTCGTGGTCCCGGTAAAGGCGCCGACCACGACGCCGATCAAGAGCAGGATTGCCGCTTCGTCCCAACGGGTCAGATGATCCGTAAAGACACGATCCGATGCCAAGGCGCCCGTCATGGCCGATACCGCGGCGGCAATCGCCATCAGCGAACTGAGGGTCGCCCCGAGAAGTTCGGGCGGCACCATCACGGAAAAAAGCATCGCCGCGGCACTAAAAGCGCCGAGCCGCATGAAACTGGCAAGGTTCTGATGAATGCGACGGGGAACCGCCGTCGGGTTGCCATGGCTGAAATCGTGCATCGCCGCCCCATTTCGTGTCTGTCGGACACAACTCGTCGACCGGTACAACGCATATGGTTGGCGCGATAACGCGAATCAATATCAATTGAACTCGAGATGTCTCCAGCCGTGCTGACGGCGGATCAGGTCCGCCGTTCGGCGAGCGAAATGTAAAGACCGCTGCCGACGACGACGGCGATTCCCATCCAGGTAACGACATCCGGGAAGTCGCCGAAAACCAGATAGCCGAAGATCGTCGCGGTGGCGATCTGGAGATAGACCAGCGGCGCCAGAACCGATGCCGGACTTCGATCGAATGCCTTGATGATCAGGAAATGTCCCCCCGCCGAGATCGCACCCATCAGGGCCATATGCCCCAGATCGACGATCGTCGGCGAAATCCATTGGCCGGGCATGGCCAGGCCGCACAAGGTACCGCCCATCAGCGCCGTGTAGGTCAGCGTCACCAATGGCGGCGCCGATCCCGCCAATTTTCGGGTTGCGATCAGATACAAGGCGTAGGCCGTTCCGGCACAAATGGCGAGTACTGTGCCCCAGTCGAAGGATCCGAAACCCGGCCGGATGATGATGCAGGCACCGGCGAATCCGACGACCACTGCGATCCAGCGTCCGGTTCCGACCTTTTCGTCAAGCGCCCACGGCGATAGCGCGGTGACGATAAGCGGCGCGATGAAGACCAGCGCCAGCGTGTCGGCAAAGGGCAGGGTCCGCACCGCGTTCACGAAAAAAACCGTCGAAGCGACCATGAGCCCGCCGCGAACGAGTTGAAGCGTTATGTTCGGCGTCTTCATGCCGCACCACCCGAATCGCCAAAGCGCGACCGGCAGCATGAAAACGAGATGGAAGAAGTAGCGGGTCCAGATCACTTCCATCGGGGGATAGCGCTGTACCAAGTACTTCGCCGTGCCGTCCATGAGGGGGATGACGATCATGGCCGCGATCATCCAGGCAATGCCGACAATCGAGCCGTGAAGATGGGATTTCGGACTCATGCGTCGAGCTTCCGCTTGAACCCGGCGCATCGCATGCGCATGCTAGAGCCGGTCAACAATGAAACGGGATAAAATTCATGGAGGCGGAGGCGAGAAGGATTCCCACGGGGAAGGATGTTTTTCTCGATCATGTCGGCGCCTTTGTCGGCGACCACAAGGCGGCGGCGCGCATCCTTCGACGGCTGGGATTCACGCTGACTCCGTTTGCCCGGCACGTCAACGCCGGCCCCGATGGCAGCCAACAGCCTAGCGGGACCGGAAACCAGTGCGTGATGTTCCAGGAGGGCTATCTTGAGGTGTTGTCGGTAACGGGCGAAGACACGCCGCTTGCCGCGCAACTGCATGCCGCCCTGCAGCGTTACGAGGGCCTGCACCTGATCGCGTTTGCGGTGTCCGATGCCGAGGAACGGCACGCCGATCTTCCGTCGCGCGGTTTCCGCCCCTTGCCGCTGGTGCGTCTGCGCCGGCCGATACCGGGTTTGGGCGACGAGCATTCGGGCCGGTTCGACGTCGTGCGAGTGCCGCCGGGTGCGATGCCCGAAGGTCGAATTCAATTGGTGACACACCACACGCCGGAAAGCGTCTGGCGGCCCAACCTCTTGACCCACGCCAACGGCGCCGAAGCCCTGAGCGGGATTCTTGTCTGCGTCGAGGACCCGGCCGAAGTGGCAATCCGGTTCAGCCGATTCATCGATGGTCAGGCCTTGTTCATCGATCCCGGGCGGTCCGAGGTCGAATTGGAACGGGGACGATTGACTTTCGTCCGATCGCGCGTGCTGAAGGGCATGTTGCCCGAAGTTGAGCCTCCCTGCGTTCCCTATATGGTCGCCATCGGACTGAGGTGTCAGAACGCGGACCGCGTCGTCCGGTGCCTGCAAAGCAGCGAAATTCCTTTCGTGCATGAACGGGGGCGCATTGTCGTGATGCCGAAGGACGCCTTCGGCGTGAGCGTGATCTTCCACGACCGGGGAACGACGCCCTGGTCCTGACATGGCGAATGCGTCCTAGAAGCGGTGGATGGCGTAACGGTCGAGCTTCTCTTCGTCGACCGTGACGCCAAGTCCCGGACCGTTGGGAACCGTCACCATGCCGTTTCCCGCCGGGAAAGGTTCCGTCAGGATGTCGTCGGCCAGGTAGTAGGTCGGCATGTAGAATTCGCAACCCAGAGTGAGATCCGGTAGGGACGCCATCAGATGGGTGCCCGCCGCGTGGGCGATTCCGGTTTCGAACATGCAGCCGCCGTAAATGCCCATTCCCGCCGCCCGGGCGATACCGGCGATTTCGCGCGCGCGCAGGGCACCGCCGCTTTTCATGATCTTCAGGCTGATCAGATCGACGGCCCGGAGCGTTGCCGCGGTCAGGGCATCCCGGGTCGTAAATACGGTTTCGTCGCCCATGATGGGCGTGTCCAGAGCGCGGGTCAGTTCCGCCATGGTTTCGATCTTGTCGGCCGGTACCGGCTGTTCGATGAAGGTCGGCGCGAAGGTTTCGACTTCCCGCAGCTTAGAGAGCGCATCGTAAGGCGTCAGTCCCTGGTTGTAGTCGACCCGCAGATCAATACGATCGCCGTATTCGGAACGAAGCTTTTCGAGGCGTTCGAGATCGAACCGATGTCCCTTGAAGCCGGTCTTCATTTTAAAGATGCGGTGTCCCGCATCGACCATCTTCCGCGCCAGTTCGAGATCCTCGTCGAAATTCGGATTGGCGATCGAAAAGCTCAGGGGGATGGTGTCTCGGCATCGCCCGCCCAGGAAATCACACAACGGTCTTCCGGTCGCCTGGCCGGCTATGTCCAGCAACGCCGTCTCCATCGCGGCCTTGGCCTCCGTGCAACGGACCAGACGGCGGTCGGCGTCGGCGAGAAGGCTTTCGACCCTGAACGGATCAGCGCCTTCCAGAATCGGACGCAGGTGGACATCCAACGCCGTCGCCGCGTTTTCGATGGTGCCGGAGAAGACAGACCATGGGCTCGCCTCGCCCCAGCCGGTGATGCCGGCGTCGGTATCGAGCCGCAGGATGACGGCCGTCATGGTGCTGGCGATATCGCCGATCCCATGGGAGTGGGTGGCCTTGACCGGAATCTGAACAACGCTGCCGGAAACGCGGGTGATGGTGATATCGGCCATCGGGTCAACTCCCAAGTTGGATTGGTGAAACCATCGACCGCAATGCGGCCATGATGCTGGGGGCGACGATCCGGCTGGTCCGATTGTTATCGGGCGACGGACGGTTGCGCGCTTCGAGGCTGAGCGAGACGTCATCGGCCTCGACCTCGACGTGATGGATGGCCCCGGGAATATCGGCGTCGGCCCAAACCTCGATACGGGTCCGGTCGAGCCCGATCCCCGCGAGACTGAGGGATACCGCCACATTGAAATGCCGGGGAAAGGCCGCCGCGGCCTCCCGAGCGGTCCCGGAAAAGACGCGGACGGGTTTTTCGGGCGGGCGGTTGGTGAAGTCGAACCCCTGCGACAGGACATGGGCCTCGTGGGCCAGGGAATCGGGGCGTATGCGCGAGGTCAGCACGACCGAATGGATAGCCCCTTCGCGGGCGCAACGAATCTCATCCAGTCCCGGCATCGCGCCGTTGGCGACAACGATGCGTCCGCCGCTGTTTTCCGCCAAGTCGATCAGGTCCAGGTTGGCGCCGAGCGCACCGACGCTGACGCAGATCACGGTTTTGCCGGCGGAAACGGCCGCACGGACGATTTCCGGAAACGCATCGAACGTAGCGCATTCGACGATGACGTCGGCATGGACCGGCAGCTGGGTGGCGGAAACGAAAACCGGCATCGGGTCCAATCCGATCGATTCCGCGCGAGCGCTCGCCGCATCGAGATCCTGGGCCGACACGGCGGTCAGCCGGATTCCCGGAATTTCGCCACCGTTGAGCCGCTTTGCGATGCTCCGTCCGACATTGCCGAAACCGGCGAGACCAACCGTAAGCGTTCGGCGCGACGAACCGTTCCCTGCCCCCATACGCCGTCTCCTTGAAAAACCGGCTGTCAATTATCCGGTGATTGACCCAGCAGCGCTGCAAGAGGCGTCACGGAACCGGAATCGGGAAGGTCGAGGATCGCGGATTTAAGGCCCGCGATCCGTTCCGGTGACGCAACGCCGGAAAGAACGGTATCGAACTTGGCCCAGCGCTCCTTTTCGGTCAACCAGGATTCGGGGTATCCGCGCGCGATATCCTGCCGCTTGGTGAAAGTCCGCCCGTCCCGCGTGACGATGGTGATGACGGTGGCATAGAAGTCGGGAAACAACTGTTCCAATTCGCCGTCGTCGGCAACGACCTTGATCCGGGCGCTTAGGTCCGCGATGGTCCGGTCTTCCTCGCGCCGATCGAAAAACAGGTCTGCGGGCTCGATTTTCCCGCGGGCCAACGCGACGGGCAGGACGTACTGGGCACAATGACTGCGCAGCGGATTGCCATCGACGCAATGGACGCCCGAACGGGGAAAATGCATGGTCAATTCGGCGATATCGTCGGGCTTCAGGCGGTGTTCGGCGACCAGCCCCAGCGAGACATCCAACGCCGGATGAAGGAAGGAAACACTGGAATAGGGTTTGATCGCCAACTCCATGATTCCGTCGAACGTCGTGCCGAGATCCAGGATCAGCCGATCGGGATCGGCATTTCGGCTGAACGCATGAAAGACCGTATGTCCGTGATCGAAGATTGCCGTGGGGCCGCCGAAACCGCGATTTGCGAGCAACGCGGCCGTTACGCCGTTACGCGCCGCCATCCCCATCTGGAAGGGGCGGGAATTTTCCGTCGGATCGCTCTCCCAGGCCATGAGTCCCGATGCCTGGCAACCGGCCAAACCGAAAGCCCGCACCATGGCCTCTGCGTCCAGCCCCAGGAGAAAGCCGGCTGCGGCCGTCGCGCCGAAACATCCGCACACCGCCGACGGATGGAACCCCAGGTGATACTGCTCGGCGGGACCGAGGGCCATCGACAGGCGGTATTCGACCTCGCATCCCAGGGTGACGGCGTCGAGGAGCGTCTGGCCGCCGGCGCCCGTGCGCTCGCAGAGCGCGAGAGCGACCGGGACCATGATGGCGACGGGGTGAAGGATCCCTTCGGGATGGTGGGGTTCGAAGTCGCAGGCGTAGCCGAGTGTGCCGTTGGCCAGCGCGGCGTCGACGCATCCCGTCTTCTTCGCCCGACCGATTAACGTCGCCTCGCCTTTGCCTTGCTGGTCTTCGACGAAATCCATGATCCGGCGAAACGTCGAAAACCGCGGATCGGCGGCTGCGAGAAGAACGCCGATCCCATCGGCGACGACTTCCAGGGTCCGGCTTCGGACAACGGGCGGGGGCGGCGGGTCCGAGAACCCGGCCGCGAACTCCGCAAGCGCTCCCGTCAGCGCGGGCATCCCGTCGCCGGCCGACATTCGGTCACGACCCCGCGGCGGACATGTCGGCGGCTTCCCGGGTGGGGGCGGGGGCCGGTTTGCCGGGTTTTCCGAAGTTGAAGAATCCCGGTGCGAAGTAGAGAAGCAGAAGCAGGCAAGCCGACAATCCGAGTCGCGCCGTGGTCGGATAACCGTGAAGCAGCGCGGCGGCGAGACCGAGCGGGACAAGGCCGAGCCGGAACGGCCACAGCACGCGTTGTCGCATGTATCCCGTGAAGCCCACAGCGGTCACCGATAGTCCCGCGATGATGTTGACGATTTCCGGAACGATATTGAAAACGGAACCGATCATCCGCAGTTCCGGCGCGAAGATGTAGCTGAATCCGACGATATAGCCGGCGATCGCCAGTCTGGCGGCGTTGAGTCCGGTGAGTAACGGGTTTGCCTTGGCCAGGGACGCCGCCGCGTAGGAAGCGATCGACACCGGAGGCGTGGCGTCGGCGAGCACGGCGAAATAGAAGACGAACAGATGCGCCGCGAGAAGAGGGACGCCGAAATCGGACACCAGCGTCGGCGCGCCGATCGCGGCGGTGATGACGTAGGCTGGCGTCGTAGGGACGCCCATGCCGAGCAGCAGCGTCGTGACGCTGAGCAGGATGGCGGCCAGCCAGAGCTTGTCACCTGCGGCGTTGGTGATGATGATCCCGAACGACGGCGGGATTCCTGTCTTGTTCAACGCCGCGACGATCATGCCCGCGCCGACGCAGGCGATGGCGATTGCCGTCGTATTTTTGCCGGCACCGACCAGGATGTCATACAGGTTACGGCATCCGAGCCAAGCGAAGCGCGCAAGCCCCGCGTGGTCGCGGGTCAGGAGTTCGCCGATGCGTTTCGGTCCGAGTTTGATGATCTCTGCGACCGTGACCACGACCACCGTCGCGATGATCGAATAGAACGCCGAGAAGTGAGGCGAGTATTGGAACATCAGAAGAATCAGCAAAACCAGGACCGGGGAGAACAGGTAGAGGTCCTTGATCACACTTTTCCAGGTTGGAAGCTGATCCGATTCGAGTCCGACCAGCCCGAGTCGCTTGGCTTCGAGGTGGACGCTGATGAATACCATCGAAAAATAGCAGAACGCGCCCAGAGTCGCGGAGACGATGATTGTGACGTAGGGCGTGTTGGTGATCTCCGACATGATGAATGCGCCGACGCCCATGATCGGTGGTGCGATCTGCCCACCGACGCTGGATGCCGCCTCGACTCCGCCGGCGAATGCGGGCTTGTAGCCCAGGCGTTTCATCATCGGGATCGTGAAGGATCCCGTCGTGAAGACGTTCGACGACGCCGAACCGCTGAGCGTGCCGAACATCGCCGAGGTCACGACGGCGACCTTGGCCGGTCCACCGGAATATTTGCCGGCGAGGCGCGATCCCAGGTTGGTGAAAAGTCGACCGATTCCGCTTTTTTCGACAAACGCCCCGTAGGCGATGAATACCGCGACCATGGTCGCGGAAATGCCGGTGATGGAGCCGAAAACGCCTTGGCCGTTGGACAGGAACAGGGTTTCGACGACTTCATCGAAAGCGATGTCGCGGGAATAGAGGATTCCCGGCATGTATTCGCACAGAAACAGATAGGCGATCGCGAGACTGAGCATGCCCGCCAGTATGGGCGTTACGGCACGGCGCAGGATCTCGATGACGAGGATGCAGGCGATCGTCCCGAAGACGAGTTCCTCGGTCAGCAGGGGGTCGACGTTTTCGAGCCGTAGATTGATTCGTGTCGAATGAATGAAAACGTAAACCGGCGGCGCGATCGACATCACGGCCAGGATGCAGTCGAGGGCTGAGGGCCGATGTTGCGGCGACCGTGTACGCGACGCCGGATACAGAATGAACGCGAGCGGCAGGAACCAGAACACGTGCATCGAGCGCTGTTCAAGCGGCTCCAGGTAACCGATGTAGGCCGTATACAAATGAGCGGCGGTCGCAGCGGCCGCCCATATCGAAACTGCCCAGGCTGTCCAACCTTTAAACGCACGCATGAGCCAAATCCCAAAATCGCGAACAGTAGACCAAAGAACGATCGAAAAGAAAAGGCGATCCCGCCGATCGGCGGGATCGCCTCCGGAATTTTACTTCAGAAATCCCAGTTCCTTGTATGCCTTGATTGCACCGGGGTGCAGGTCGATCGCATGCGCGGTCGCAGCTTTCTGACAATGGAAAACCGCCAGTCCCTGGTGGATTGAAGGCAATTTCGATTCGTTGTCGCAAATCGCCTTGGTGAACTTGTAGACGACATCCTCGTCGACGTGGGCACCGACCATCAGCGTCGTTGCCATGACCAGGGTCTTCGGCTGACCGACTTGGCCTTTGTAGGTGTCGGGGGGGAAACTGCCGTCGGTGTAGCCGTACTGCTTGGACAGGTCCGCAGTCAGCTTGGCGGGCCACGGAACCAGTTCGGTGTCACGGCCCTGAATCATTTCCACGACGGCGGCGCCGGGGATGCCCTGGCTCATGAACACGTAATCGACCTGACCATCCTTGAACTGGGAAGCAATTTCATTGTAATTTCCGTGGTTGATCTTGAATCCACGGTTCTTTCGCAAATCATCGTAATTCGTTCCGAAGTAATTCATCACATAACGGAACGTGATTTCATCGGACGACCCCGACTGGGTGACGGCGATGTTGACGTTTTTGGCCTTGGTCAACAAACCTTCGAGATCGTATTCTTTTCCTTTGCCCCGAATGAAGTGCAGGTAGTTATCCGAGAAGCTCTGGCCGACCATCAGCAGTTTGTCATGCGGCTTGTCGGCATAGAGATCCTTGCCGTTGCGCGCGGCGAACGTGAAGATGTCGAGACCCATGCCGAAATCGGTCTTGCCTTTCTGGATGACGCTCGGGTTCGCCGTTCCGCCGCCCGGCACGACCTTGACCGTCATGTCGGCGTTCGCGTCCATGACCAGTTTTGCGATACCCGACGACATCGTGTACCAGCCACCGCCCAACTGACCGGCGCTGAACTGAACTTCGGCCCCATTCGCGGCGACAGCCATCCCGAAGACGATGACACCAGCGCCGGCAAACGAAATTATCCTGTTCACTGCATTAACCTCCCGCATGTCGAAACGATCCATCTCGCTGTAACGCCGCACCGGGTCCTAGCGTCGGGAACGCCTAAACCTTTGCGATCCCCCGAATTTTGCCGATGACGGTCGTTTTCGCGGTACGCAATCAGGAGAAACCGCGGTCGCGAGGGGTGTCAATGCGATATAACGGAGATGACTTATCCTACTCTTTGTATGGACAGGCCTCTTCGGCGGAAAGACGGGCTAATTTTTAGACGACCTCCGGATTCGTGCAAACAAAATCGTCACATTGACGGGTCGATTTTTGCCACAGGAGATCCGGTTTCACGGTCGCCAGAATGGGTATGTACAACGTGACGGACGAATCGTCGCATCGGACGCGCCCCGTCGATCGTCGACGGGGCGCGTCGGAACGTCTTACATGTAACCCTTTTCCTTGTAGTACTTGATCGCACCGGGGTGCAGATCGATGGCATGGGTCTTGGCCGCGTCCTTGCAGTGGAAGGCGGCGAGTCCTTGGTGGACCGAGGGGAGCTTGGCTTCGTTATCGCAGATCCCCTTGGTAATCTTGTAGATCGTGTCCTCGCTGACGTCCAAGCTTGTCATCAGGGTCGTCGCCATGATGATGGTACGCGGCGTAGTGTCGACAAAATCATAGGTGCCGGCCGGCAGGGCGCCGACGGTATAACCGTAGGTCTTGGCCATGTCGTTGGCCAGCTTTTCGGGCCATGGCACGACTTCCAGCTTCCGGCCTTGCGACATTTCGATCACGGCGGCGCCGGGGATGCCGAGCGTCAGGAATACGTAATCGACCTGTCCGTCCTTGAACTGGGACGCCATTTCCGAATAGTTGCCCTGATTGATCTTGAAACCGCGATTTTTGCGGAGATCGTCATAGCCGGTTCCGAAATAGTCCATGACGAAACGGAAAGTCATTTCATCGGAGGAGCCGGATTTCGTTACGGCGATCTTGGCGTCTTTGCCCTTGGTCAACAAGGTTTCCAGATCGTATTCCACGCCTTGCGCGCGAATGAAATGAAAATAGTTGTCCGAAAAGCTCTGGCCGACCATCACGAGTTTGTCGTGCGGCTTGCCTTCGTAAATGCCTTTCCCGTGCTTGGCGGCGAACGTAAAAATGTCCAGCCCCATGCCCAACTGGCTCTTGCCCTGTTGGATTTTCGACGGATTGGCGGTACCGCCGCCGGGAACTACCTTGACCGTCAGGTCGGGCGAACTGTCCATCACCAGCTTGGCGATGCCCGACGACATGGTATACCAGCCGCCGCCCAACTGACCGGCGCTGTACTCGATTTCCTCCGCGAATGCAGTCGCTGTCATGCCGTACGCGAGAATACCCGCGCCGGCGATCGTCAATAGCCTCTTCACCTCATTGACCTCCCGTGGCTAAAAAGAATCGTAACACAACGATCCGCCGCGTTCGGTGGTGGCCTTCGCTTGGCGCCATTCAGGCCCTTCAGCTCCCTGCGACCCGCGAGACGTGGCGGTTTTCGTAAGACAGGCGGAAACAGGAAAGCCTTTAACACCGATGCTTGTCAATGCGATTGAGGAGTATTTTCCCTTTTTGACAATGACGTTAACAGGATTGTGGTCACAAATTCATCAAATTCCACGCCTATGGTGAATTATTGGTCGCGCGGTCGCCGGCCACCACTGCCGCTGGTTGGTATCGATGCGTGGCCGCTGGTTCTAGCGTTCGTGCCAAGGCCGAATCGCGGCGGCGGGGTGTCCATGGTCCCGTGGCGCCAGACCCGATTGGAACCAGGTGATGAAACTGTAGATGTCGAAGACTGGCAGGCCCAGGAACTCGTTCAGTGCCCGGGCGTAGGGAACCATGTTCGTGCATTCAAGCACGATCGCACCGATGTTCGCATGGTTCTTCACCAGGGTTTCACCCGCGTGGAGAATGTCCTCTTCGGCAGCGGCAACATCCATTTCCAGTTCGTCGTTGATGATGACGCGGCTGAATTCGCATCCGGTTTCCGTTCCGATGACCGGTGTATCAAGCGCCACACCCGCGGCTTTGAGATGGTCTTCGGTCAGGGTGCGCGCGGATATCGTGATGATTCCGACTCTTTTGCCGAGAGGCAGCAGCCGTTCCACGAACGGGACCTGCATCAGCGATGAGGTTGCGACCGGAACCTGTACCCGTTGCGCGATTTCCGTTTGGAAAAGGGACAGGAATCCGCAGTTGGTCGTAATGCCGTCCGCACCCAGTCGCACGAGATCCTCGGCAGCATCCAGAAACGCGTTGAGCATTCCTTCGGCACGGCGTGTGACCACTCGCTCCGGTGATGCGCCGCGAACGACGTGGTAGAGCACCGGAAAGGGCCATGTCGTTGCATTGCCCATGTCGCCGGGAATCCGGGGAAAGCGCGCTTCCAGCATGAGTATGCCGACGCGCGCGCCGTAAACGGCTTTTCCGCCGCGGGCGATCCTCGAGTTCATGTCATGCCACCCATTCACTGACCGGTGCCCGGGCTTCGTGCAGCGGTTGGGCGATGACGTCGACAAGGGTTGGGCCTTCCGCTTCCAGGGCCTTTTTCAGCGTCGATTCAAGGGCACCGGGATCTTCTACTCGCCAACTCCGGACTCCGAAGGCCTCGGCGATACGGGCATGATCGGATCGGTTGAAGTCAACCGAGAAGTAACGTTCGTCGTAACTGTGGCGCTGTCCCGCCTTGATCCAGCCGAAGACGCTGTTGGAGATCACGATCATGGTAATCGGCAGGCCGAGGCGCACCATCGTTTCCATTTCGCCGCACGAAAACCCGAAGCTGCCGTCACCCATGACCGAGACGACCTTGGCGTTCGGGCGTCCGACCGCCGCACCGATGGACGCCGGCAACGCGAACCCCAGTGCGCCGTGCGCCCGGTTGGTGATGAAATGGCGGCCGGTTTCGCGGAATTCATAGTATCCGGAAAAATAGGGGCAAGGCGTCCCCGGATCGGCGACGATGACGGCATCGCTGGGCAACAATTTCTGCAACGTGGCGATCAGACGCTCCGGCCGAATCGGCCGCTCGTTCGAAGCGGCCAGTTCCGCGAAGGCCGCGAACTTTCGCGCTTTCGCTTCGGCCACGGCGCGGCGGCCCCGGGCGCGGGTCGGCGTCGTCTTGACGCGGTCTCGCAACGCGATCAACAGAGCGTTCAGGCAAAGTCTGGCGTCGCCGACGAGAGCGGCGTCCGCCGCGTAGTTGGTCCCGATCACCGTTGGATCCACATCGATCTGGACAATCTTGGCGGCTCCCGGAACGGGATGGCGCCAGCGTTCGGTAGTGACCGATCCGGCGCGGCATCCGACGAATACGATCAGATCGGCGTCGTCGACGATATCTCGGGTCGGTATCGTGCCGCCGTTGGAACCAACGACACCGACCGCGAGCGGATGGTCTTCGGCGATGATTCCCTTGCCGCTGATCGTCGTCGACACCGGTATTTCCAGGAGTTCGGAGATGGCGAGGACTTCGGGGAATGCGCCGGACAGCACAGGGCCGCCGCCGCAAATGAACAAAGGTTCGCGGGCCTCGGCGATCAGCGCGGCGGCCCGTTCAACCGCATCGGGATCGGGTCCGGAACGCCGGGCAGGGAATCCGCAGAGATCTTCATGGGCCCAGACGTCGTTCTCGTCGACGGGCGCCTTCTGGACGTCGTAGGGCAGACCGATATGGGCGGATCCGGGACGCCCCGTGGTCATTTCCCTGAAAGCCCGACGAATGGTCGGCGCGACTTCCAGGGCCGAATTGAGTACATGGGTATATTTGGTCAGGGGGCGGAACAGCGCTTCCTGGTCCAGTTCCGTCAGGGCGAACCGGCCTCGGGCGGTGACCGAAATATCCGATGTGACGGCGAGGATCGGAAACGAGGATTCGTTGGCTTCGACGACGCCGGGAAGAATATAGGTGGCGCCGCCACCGCTCGGTCCTTCGCAAACCCCGACTCGCCCGGTCACACGTGCGTAGGCGTCGGCCATGTAGGCGGCGCACCGCTCGTCGCGGGTCAGGATGTGAGTCATCCCGTGATCAAGGCGGGCCAGCGCATCATAGAACGGCAGCGTGGTATCGCCGCACAGGCCGAATATGTGCTTCACGCCGTGTCGTTGGAGCATCCGCACGAAGGCCTCGGCACCCGAAAGCTGATTCATCGTTGATTTCCCTGTCTGGTCCACCCTGGTTTGCGAAGGGCGTCATCGAAGGACGAAATGACCAACCCTGTCAACGGCCGGGCGCCGCGACGACACGATTTTTAATCCGAGGGATGTCGAACCTTTGCGTGGGAACAGTCGAACGAGCGGGCACGCTCCCATGGCGGAAGCGTGCCGCGCCGCTCAGAAAACGATCGTGGGGAGAGGTCTAGAGCAAAACCTCGATCGCGTTCGCCTGCGGACCTTTTTTGCCCATCTCGACCGACAGCTTCACCCGTTGATCGGGAATAAGTTCGGAAAGGCCGGCTCGTTGGAGCGTGGTCACGTGGACGAAGACGTCTTTCCCACCGCCATCCGGAGCAACGAAACCGAATCCCTTGGTCGCGTTGAACCACTTGACGGTTCCCTCGACCTCGCCCACGGACGAGAAGGAGGAAACGTCGATCGGCGTGGTGTTTTCGCCCATTTTCAGGATGTCGTTGATCATCTCCACCTGAATACCTTTTCGACCCTGAGCCAGGAAGCAATCGAGCTCGGTACCTTCGGGGAGCGTCTCGTAACCGTACTGCTTGAGGACGGAAACGTGCAGGTATGCGTCTTGTGATCCATCGGCCGGAACGACGAAACCATACCCTTTGGTCGGATTAAACCATTTTACGGTAGCTTTGGTCATTGCGCGAGTACCTCGAAGTAATATCCGGACGTCCAAAAATCGGAAAAATCCGGGCACGACTCACAGGATAACAGCCGATTTGATACTGTGTCCCGTATTTTCTTTTGTTAGGAGACTGGCCGAATAAAGGTTTTAAAATAACACAATACATATTTATTCGGTCACAATGCTCCGACCCGGACCGTGCCACTGATAAGGTTCACGTGATATAGCGCGGATTCATTCAGGTTCGGCGTTTCTCCCACAACATGGAGACCGGCGAGAACCTCTTGGACCGACGTTTCCTGATTCCGACGAAGGGTTTCTGCCTCGTCGACCGTGACTTCGTGGAACGATACCCGCGTGCCGGGTCGAAGGCGCCCGACTCGGGGTAGATCAGCGGAGATCACCGTCGCGATTTTGGGATAACCTCCGGTCGTCTGGTGATCGGTCAGCAAAACGATGGGTTTGCAGGTTCCGGGAACTTGAACAGCGCCGGTCGCGATGCCATCCGATGCGATGTTGTACCCTCGGGCGTGCGCGAGTTCCGGACCTTCCAGGCGCAGCCCCATGCGGTCCGCGTCACGGGTGATGTCATACTCCGCCGATAGGAAAGTCGAAATCGCCGCATCGGTGAAGAAATCCGCCTGCGGTCCGAGAATGACCCTTACCGGACCCGAGCCATAGATGTCAGGCATGGCGGGCAGGGCGAGAAGGGCATCGGAACTGGCTTCGGGTCGCGACAGCGGCAATCGGTCGCCGTCCTGAAGCGCCCGGCCTTGGAAACCTCCGATGGCGGAACGGACGTAAGTGGATTTGCTGCCAAACGGCGTCGGCAGATCGAAACCGCCTTCGACCGCCAGATAGGCGCAGGCCGTATCCTTAATGGCTCCAATCCTGAATCGTTGGCCTTTGAACAGGCGCAACGCCCGGCCCGGGGCGACGACGCGGCCGACCGTTCCGAGGACCTCGATCGGGGCATCCGTTCCCACCAGGGTGATCCGGACGCTGTCGGTCAATACTTCCAGCGTCGGTCCCAGAAGCCTCAGTTCAAGCGCGGCTTCACCTTCGCGGTTGCCGACCAGCGCGTTGGCGAGCCGCAACGCGATGGGATCCAACGCACCGGAAACGGGTACCCCGAGATTCTGGGCGCCGAACCGCCCCAGGTCCTGGACGGTGGGATGAAACCCGGCGGCGATGACGCCGAATGCGGGGGCGGCACCGATCATAGCGTCACCTCTCCATCGGGTTCGAGCCGGAAGGCCCCGGCGTCCACCCGTTCGAGAATATCCCGGTACTCTTCGGGTGTCACAGGCCGGCAGCGTACGCGATCGCCGGGCGCGAAAAGGACCGGGCGCTCGCGGCGAAGGGAGAACATCGGCACCGGCGTTCGGCCGATGAGATGCCAGCCGCCGGGGCTTTCGTTGGGATAGACGACCGTCATCGTGGTAGCGATGGCGACGGAACCCGCCGGAACTCGCGTCCGCGGTTCCACCCGTCGTGGCAGTTCCAATTCCGGCGGCAGGTCTCCCATGTAGGGATGGCCGGGCAGAAAGCCGATCATGTAAACGCGAAAGGTCGTTCCGGCATACAGGTCGATGACGCGTTCGGGCGTCAGTTCGGTGCGCCGCGCCACGTCCTCGAGATCGGGGGCGTATTCGGGATCGAAACAGACCGGGAGGCTCCATGCCGCGCAGGTCGCTTCGACAGCGCCTTCCTCGTTCAACAGAGGCTCGACGGCCGCCATCAGCGACGAGCGGGTAATTTGCAGCGGATCGTAGTGGATCATGAGCGATCGGAATGTCGGCACCGTTTCAACGACGCCCGGAATGGCGCGGGACCGGACAATGGAGTCCAGGCGCATGACCCGGTTGTTCATTTCCGCATCGACGGCTTCGCCGAACTGAACAACGAGTGCCGCGTCACCGCACGAGAGAAACTCTGCAGGCATGATTTTTGGTGATGCCCCTGAAAACAACGCCGCTTATAGCCGCCCCAAACCGCCGAGCCGTTTTTTTTCAAAGATAGGGAAAATTGAGCCGGTGACAATGGTTTTCAGGCAAAAACCGGCTTAGCCGTTGTCGCTTCTTCGACGCGTGGCCTAAAATGCGCTCGACCGGAGATACGACGGTTTCGGAAAAAAGGGAATGGGACATGGCAACCAAGGTCAATCTCAATGCCGATATGGGCGAAGGCTTCGGCGCCTACGACATCGGCAGCGACACTGAAATTCTGAAGATCGTCGCATCGGCCAACGTGGCCTGCGGATTCCATGCCGGCGATCCGAACACAATGCGCCGTTCGGTCGAATTGGCGCTTGCCGAGGGCGTCAGCATCGGAGCACATCCGGGATTCAACGATTTGTGGGGATTCGGTCGCCGTCGCATCGATACCGGCCTTGGCGACCTGGAAAACATGACTGCGTATCAGATCGGCGCGTTGCAGGGGCTCGCGGCGGCATGTGGAACCCGCGTGACCCACGTCAAGCTGCACGGCGCCCTCAGCAACATGGCGGCGGAGAATTACGACATCGCCATGGCGGGTGCCAAGGCGGTCAAGGCCGTGGATTCCGGACTGATCTATCTTGCCCAGGCGGGGACGGAGATGATCCGGGCGGCGCGCGACATCGGGCTGGTCGTTGCGGAAGAAGTCTTCGCGGACCGGGCCTACGAGGATGACGGCACGCTGGTCTCGCGCAAGAAGCCCGGCGCCGTCCTGCACGATGCCGCCCAGATCGTCGCCACCGTGGTCGGAATGGTGCAGGAGCAAGCGGTCACTTCCATCAATGGCAAGAAGATCCCGGTCAACGTCGATTCGATTTGCGTGCACGGCGACGAACCCACTGCCGTTACCGCCGCCGCGTCGGTGCGCGCGGGATTGGAAGCGGCCGGAATCGCCGTCGTCCCGTTGACCGGGTTGGGTCTCGGCTAAGGGCGAAGCGTCGGGAGGTTGGCCACGCGGTCTGAACGGGGAAAATTGAAGCCCACTCTTGCTATGGCCTCGGAATCGGCACCGGGAGGCTTGGCCGGATGCGCGCGGTCATGGCGCCGACGCAAAAGTGCGGACCTCCAAGTTCGCCACGGGAGCAAAACCGTTCGCCCTTCGGCGCGTTACCATCGCCGGACCGGTCCCGTGTCCATATGAACGAACTGAGATTTCGGATAATAACCCACGCCTCCGGTTCTAAGCGACAATGCGGCTTTTTGGAGGTCGCGAGTGGAAACGTCTTCAATCCTCAGATCTATGGCTTGACCAAGAACGTGGAAACTACGTTTTGCCACTCCCTGACTGGCGCCTCTTAGTTTTTCGTTTGTCTTGGGAGAGCGATAACCGGATATGATTTGAACGGGCTTTTTTGTTCCAAGCTTTTTTCGCACTCGGTAAACGACGTCGAGCAGTCGTGGATCGATGGTATGGACATCCCCGGTTCGGAAATCCCTCAGGATAAAGTTGATGGCTTCCAACGATTCCGTAATGAAGGTGCCCATTTCCCAATAGGGTATTCGTAACCGCTCGCCCGTGTGGATATTGTGCAGATCAAGTTGCCTGAAATCATCGAAGCTTTGCCTGGCGAAGGTCAATGACGGAAAACATGTCAAGCTCGCCAATTGAGCTCCAACCGAAACCACGAAGAGGCGTCGAGAGGGAAAAAAACCCTGGGGATTTCCTTTAGTGTCCACAGTCCGCCTCAATCTCAAATAGAACGGCCCAAAGGCGAAGATCGTTCTTCATCTCGCCGGAGAGGTGTCGGACATCCATGGCTATTTCCCGGCAGCCACGGAAAGACCGAGAGCTTTCGCAAGTATCTTGTCCCGGTTGTAAATATCGGGTCTGAAATGAACGCGATCTTCCTGGTCAGTCCACGATGTTTCGTAGAGAACATAAACGGGGAGCGGGTTGGACGGTTTTGCAACGGTCGTCGTGCTTCCCGCAACGGTATCGAGGATTCTCTGTTTCGGCCAATCGCTGTTTCCCGAAAGCGTGAAAACAGAGAGCGCCAGAGGATCTCCAAGACGAATGCAGCCAGAGCTGAAGGCCCGTGCCGATTTCCCGAAAAGCTCCTTCTTGGGGGTGTCGTGGAGGTAAATATCCATCGTATTTGTCAGTGAAAAACGAAACAGTCCAAGTGCGTTTGCTTTTCCTGGTTCTTGTCTGAGCTTAAATGGAAAATAGGATTTCTGGACTTTCGACCAGTCTATATCGGCGGGATTGAGTTCGATGGCGTTGGACTCCCAACCATCAAACACCCGAAACCCGTTCCGGGATAGATAATCGGGATCGGAGACAAGTTTCGGTAATATGTCCTCGCGGGCGATTTTCCGCGGCACGGTCCAGGTTGGGTTGAGCACGATATTGACGATTTTGTCGGCGAAGACCGGTGTTCGGCGCCGGTCCGTTCCCACCACCACGGGCATGGACAGGAGCTCTCTGCCTTCCTGAACGACGGTCAATGCGAATGCCGGAAGATTGACGACGACATGGGTTCCTTCGAACGCCTCCGGCAACCATCGGCGTCGTTCCATATTGATCGTAATCTGAACGATGCGCTCCGCCGGCGAGGTATTCAGTGCGAGACGGGTTTGCGCCCCAACCACGCCGTCGACATCGAGACCGTAGAGATCCTGAAACACGCGAACGGCTTCTTCCAACTCTCCATCAAACAGGTTTGGCGTGTGCGGTTTCTCACGGCTCAATATGCCGAGCCGCGTCAACTGGTCGACAAGAGTGGCGACCGCCGGATCTTCCGTGCCCTTCTTTAGCGGCGAAGGGGAAGATAGCGTGGGCCAAGGGCCAATTTTCGCAAGCTCGCGGTAGTTTAGAAGTGCTTTTTTCAAACCCTGATATCGCGGGCTGCTCAAGGACAGTTCCTGCAACCTTTTTTCAAAGTCGGGGGAAGCCAGCCCATCCAGCAATCGCTCGGCCGCATCGGCGTCACGTGGATAGACATACAAATTCGGGTCCATTTCTTTTGGAGTTCGGCGGCCGCTACGAACATCCTTGATGTACCTGAGCGCCGAGGCCGTCAGTGCCAGTTCTGCTTCCGCCAGACTTCGAGGGGATAGATTTCCGATTTCAACGCGATACGAGTCGGGATCGAGACCTTCCTCTGCCGCTCGACTTAAAACAGATCGGAGTACTTCGGCTTGTTCCGACCAACCTTCCGCTATCCATGCCGGTTTTCCGTCCCTTTGTTTATAAAACTGGCGGATATCGTCAATATTGGCGGGCAGAGATTTTGAGTTACTCTCTTGGCTATTTATGATGGCAACCAGCGCTTCATCCACGGTTTCCGCGAGCCCGGGATTGGGCGCGAACGCAAACGACATGACCATGAAGGCGATTCGACAGGTATTCCGAGTAAAGATGCGGGAATCCATAACCGACAATGTTTTGCTCCGGGATCAACTCGCACCGCCGTTTCATACCCGATCGCAATGGCAGGAGACGGCACTTCAGCCAGCGATATTAACCACGATTCCATATCAGAAGGTTAAAGCTTGCATCGTGTCAATCCGAAGACACGCCGATGTTTCTACTCGTTCGGACCGTGGCGGCGAATCAACTCGCGGACCAGTTCGGCGGCGGGCCGGCCTTTGAGGGCGCGATCCCAAAGGTCCGTCGCCACCTGATCGTGGAGACGGATCGCGTCCGGTGCCGTCGTCAGCAGCGCGACACCAATACGGACGTTGGGGTGGGCCCCCAGACGGTAGGGACTGACCGCGAGCGTGGTGCGGTCGACGCCGCGAAACAGCTGGAAACTGGTTCCGGGCGCGGTGTCGACGACGATGCCCGCCTCGGTTCCCCGATCGGGCTCTTCCAGAAGCCGGGCGATGTGCGCCAACTCGTCGCCGGCCAACCCGCGCCGACGGCGGCGTTCCGATTCGTCCAATTCGGTATCGCCGACCAGTCCTTCCCGGAGAAGCCGGACCAGTTCGGTGATTCCCATCAGCGTGCGAACGCGCGGCATGTGGGTGCGGAAGGCGGCCTTGCG
The DNA here is from genome assembly GCA_963675465.2 of Rhodospirillales bacterium. Lineage (GTDB taxonomy): Bacteria > Pseudomonadota > Alphaproteobacteria > Rhodospirillales > Shumkoniaceae > JAHDSF01. The sequence continues at coordinate 603,655 of CAXXVY010000008.1, read as the reverse complement.
GGCCCGCAGGATTGTCATGATGGTCGCGATGTCGGCTTCGGCGCGGGCACGGTCCCCGATCCCGGAGGGGATGCTTTCGATCAGCATCGTCTTCAGGGTGTCGTCGTAGGCTTCGGAGGTCAACAGGTAGGAAATCGGCCCGAAGAAGACGACGATATCCCGTGCCTCGGCTTCAAGCTGACGCATGCGTTCAAAGAACGCAACCGCCGACGCGACGTATTCGACGCCGACGCCAAGCAGGGTCGGCACCGAAACATCGAAGACTTCAGCGAACCGTTCCAATGTCTCGATCTTGGATACGTCGCCCCGTTCGTATCGATACAGCGCGGCGCGGGAAATGCCGACGCGGGCCGCGATCTCCTCGGGGCGGAGGCCGGAGGCGAGCCGGAAGGCCTTGAGTCGATTGCCGACATCGTCGAAGCGTATGGACATGGCGGGATTGTGCTTCAGACAGGGCGCTCGTTCAATGGCCGCATCGAACCACGGGGCGGTCTGGTCCGGAATCGATACGAAGAAGCCGCGTTCCGAAGAACGCGGCTTCCGTATTCAAGCGAAGGGTGAATGGACTTAGAAGCCCATGTCGCCCATGCCGCCCATGCCGCCCATGCCGCCACCGGGCATGCCGCCGGCGTCTTTCTTCTCGGGCTTCTCGCCGACCATCGCTTCGGTCGTGATCAGAAGACCGGCGACCGACGCCGCACCCTGAAGGGCGCTGCGGACAACCTTGGTCGGGTCGATGATGCCGGCTTCGTACATGTTGACATACTCGCCGGTCTGCGAGTTGTAACCGAAGTTGGGGTCGCCCTTTTCGAGCAGCTTGCCGACAACGATCGCGTCGTCTTCGGTCCCCGCGTTCTTGACGATCTGGCGAGCCGGCACCTGGATGGCGCGACGGATGATTTCGATGCCGACCTTCTGGTCGTCGTTGGCGACCTTGATGCCGTCAAGCGACTTGATGGCGTACAAGAGAGCCGAGCCGCCACCGGCGACAACGCCTTCCTCGACGGCCGCGCGGGTCGCGTGCAGGGCGTCGTCGACGCGATCCTTCTTTTCCTTCACCTCGGTCTCGGAGGCGCCACCGACGCGGATCACCGCAACGCCGCCGGCCAACTTGGCCAGACGTTCCTGCAGCTTTTCGCGATCGTAGTCGGAGCTGGTCTCTTCGATCTGGGCGCGGATCTGGCCGCAACGGCCCTGGATCGCTTCCTTCTCGCCGGCACCTTCGACGATCGTGGTGTCTTCCTTGGTGATCAGGATCTTCTTGCCGGTACCGAGCATTTCGAGGTTGACGTTCTCGAGCTTGATGCCGAGGTCTTCGCTGATGACCTGACCGGCGGTCAGGATGGCGATGTCCTCGAGCATGGCTTTGCGGCGATCGCCGAAGCCCGGCGCCTTGACGGCGGCGACCTTCAAGCCGCCACGCAGCTTGTTGACGACCAGGGTCGCCAGGGCCTCGCCCTCGATGTCCTCGGCGATGATCAGCAGCGGACGGCCGGACTGTACGACGGCCTCGAGGACCGGCAACAGCGGCTGCAGGCTGGAGAGCTTCTTCTCATGAATGAGAATGTAGGGGTTCTCCAGTTCGCAGGTCATCTTCTCGGCGTTGGTGATGAAATACGGCGAGGTATAACCGCGATCGAACTGCATGCCTTCGACGACTTCGAGTTCACTGGTCAGGCTCTTGGCTTCCTCGACCGTGATGACGCCCTCATTGCCGACCTTTTCCATCGCCTGGGCGATCATCTGACCGATCTCGGTCTCGCCGTTGGCGGAAATGGTGCCGACCTGGGCAATTTCCTCGTTGGTGGAGACGGTACGCGAGCGGGCCTTCAGGTCCTTGACGATGGCTTCGACCGCCAGGTCGACGCCGCGCTTCAGGTCCATCGGGTTCATGCCGGCGGCAACGGCCTTCGCGCCTTCGCGAACGATCGCCTGGGCCAGAACGGTCGCCGTGGTGGTGCCGTCACCGGCTTCGTCGTTGGTGCGGCTGGCGACTTCGCGCACCATCTGGGCGCCCATGTTTTCGAACTTGTCGGCAAGCTCGATTTCCTTGGCGACGGTCACGCCGTCCTTGGTGATGCGCGGCGCGCCGAACGACTTGTCGAGAACGACGTTCCGGCCCTTGGGGCCCAAGGTCACCTTGACGGCATCGGATAGAATGTCGATGCCCTTCAGCATGCGCGTGCGGGCGTCGGACCCGAATTTGACGTCTTTGGCTGGCATTGTGCGAATTCCTCTTCTCGATGACTTGACGGATTACTTCTCGATGACGCCGAGAAGATCGGATTCCTTCATGATGAGGAGATCCTCACCGTCGACCTTGACCTCGGTGCCGGACCATTTGCCGAACAGAACGCGGTCGCCCGCCTTGACGTCGAGCGCGACCAGCTTGCCGTTGTCGTCACGGTTGCCGGCGCCGACGGCCAGGATTTCGCCTTCCTGCGGCTTTTCCTTGGCGGTGTCGGGGATGATGATCCCACCCTTGGTCTTTTCTTCCTGCTCGATGCGGCGAACCAGCACGCGGTCGTGCAAGGGCCTGAATTTCATTTTAGTTCCTCCAACCTGGGTATAAGTCCGATAATGGTTCAAACGGGTCGCTGTTAGCACTCGACCGTAATGAGTGCCAACGATCTATTCCGGAGGACGATCGATGTCAAGGGAACGGGCTAAAAAACTTTCGGATCGCGCTTCGTCGGAATCGAGAAAACGCTGAACCGCTTGAGTTTTCGGTTTGCCGCGAGCCGATGCGCCGGGAGTCCCGGTGCATCGGCCGCGTGATCGTCACTCGGTGCGAGAGGATTTTCAGGAAACGCCGAAGACGCGGCGGAAGATGGTGTCCACGTGTTTCGTGTGGTAGCCGATGTCGAAAATCGCGTCGATGGTATCCGTGCCCAGAAGATCGGCGACCTGCGGATCGTTCTTCAGCAGCGACTTGAAGTCGGCCTTTTCCAGCCAAACTTTCATCGCATTGGCCTGAACGATGCGGTAGGCGTCCTCGCGGCTGATTCCGGCCTGGGTCAGCGCCAGAAGAACGCGCTGCGAAAAGATCAGCCCACCCAGATGGTCGAGGTTTTCCTGCATGGCGTCGGGGTAGACCAGCAGCTTTTCGATGACGCCCTTCAGGCGCGCCAACGCGAAGTCCAACGTGATCGTTGCATCGGGGCCGATCATGCGTTCAACCGACGAATGCGAAATGTCCCGTTCGTGCCACAGCGCCACGTTCTCCATGGCGGGAACCACCGCCGAGCGCACGATTCGGGCCAACCCGGTCAGGTTCTCGGTCAGAATCGGGTTGCGCTTGTGCGGCATCGCCGACGACCCTTTCTGGCCGGGAGCGAAATACTCCTCGGCCTCGCGCACTTCCGTCCGCTGCAAGTGGCGGATTTCAGTCGCCAGACGTTCCACTGAACTGGCGATCACGCCCAGGGTGGCGAAGAACATGGCATGGCGGTCGCGGGGGATGACCTGGGTCGAGATCGGCTCTGACGCCAGGCCCATTTTCTCCGCCACGTATTCCTCGACCGACGGGTCGATGTTGGCGAAGGTGCCGACCGCGCCCGATATCGCGCAGGTGGCGATTTCGGCGCGTGCCGCCTCAAGGCGGTCGCGATTGCGCTGGAACTCGGCGTAGTAGGATGCGAGCTTGAGGCCGAAGGTCACAGGTTCGGCGTGAATGCCGTGGCTGCGCCCCATGCACGGCGTCATCTTGTATTCATGCGCCCGCTTTTTCAGTGCTTCGAGCACGCCGTCGATATCTTCAAGAAGAATGTCGGTCGCCTGGGTCAACTGCACGGACAGGCAGGTATCCAGAACGTCCGACGACGTCATGCCCTGGTGAACGAAACGGGCCTCGGGCCCTACGTGTTCGGCCAGATTGGTCAGGAACGCGATGACGTCGTGACGGGTTTCCTGCTCGATTTCATCGATCCGCTCGACCTCGAAACCGCCTCGTTCCCAGACAGCCGCCGCTGCTTCCTTGGGAATCACGCCCAATCGGGCCTGGGCGTCGCAGGCGTGAGCCTCGATTTCGAACCAGATACGGAATCGGTTCTGCGGTTCCCAGATGTCGGTCATTCGGGGACGGGAATAGCGGGGGATCACGGGCGTTCTCCTGGTCGCGAAAGACACGGTCCGGATGATATTCAAACTCGTTCCTGCCATTAGACCATGAGACGGCTGCGGTCAAGGCAATGGCGCCGCGGGCTGGGGTTGCGTATTCTTGGGGCGACAACGGCGAACGGATCGACAATGCAGAACAATGCCGGACTTCCGGCCATTCCCTGGATCGGCATCGGGACATCGGAATCCGCCGATCTCGTTCGGGCGTTTCCCGACAAGGCGGCGGAACTGGTCGGCGGCGCCCGGTCCCAATACGGAGCCCTGATCCTGCGGGCGGGAGACAGGGTATCGCGGCGCTGGTTGGAAAAGACGGGCAATCCCTACCAGCGCGAAATTGAGGCGGTGGCCGATGCGGTCGGCGTACCCGGCGGGTTCATGCTTAACCTGTCGTTCGAATGGTCGTGCACGTCGGCGGTGACGTCGTCAGACGATCGCGGGGCGCCCCGGCTCCTGCGCACGCTCGACTGGCCCCAGACCGGGCTCGGACGAACCGTCATCGTCGTGCGGCGTTCGGGGCCAGCGGGGGGGTACGACGACGTCACGTGGCCTGGGATGGTCGGCGTGTTGACCGCGACGGCGACCGGACGGTTCGCCGCTTCCATCAACCAGCCGCCGATGCGACGGCACTGTCCGGCGATGCCCCTGGATTGGCTGATCGAACGTTTCGGGGTTTGGAACCGGAACGCGCTTCCTCCCACCCACCTGCTGCGAAACGTTTTCGAAACCTGTCCCGACTATGCCGAGGCCCGGATGCGGTTGATCGAAACGCCGGTCGCGATCCCCGTCTTCTTCACCCTCGCAGGGGTCGGGGAGAACGAAGGTTGTGTCATTGAACGGACGGAAACCGAAGCCTTCGTTCACGAAGGTCCGGCTGCCATCGCCAACCATTGGCTCGAACCGAATATTCCGGCACGACAACGGGGGATCGACAGTGCCGCCCGCCTTGCCCGAATGAACGAGACGATGCGGGACGTTCCGCCGGATCTGGCCTGGATTGTCCCGCCGCTTTGGGTTCGCGACACGCGATTGGGCGTCGACGCATGCCCCCGCACCGGTGATTTGCGTGTTCGTGGCTATGAGCGCGAGGGACCGGCGACGGCGTTGTTCGACAATCGGCGCGTTTCGATCTCTCCACTTGGCAGCAACCCAACTCACGCCTGAAGGTTCGATCTGGTTTACGATCGTTGAGATCCCGGTATGGGGATTTGGCGACGGGACTCAACTAAACATTTAATTGTAATAAATATAATTAACGTGGTATGCTATTTTTTGTAGGGGGTCGGGAGAATGCTCATGATTGAAAGGGCTCGTATTGTTCTTTCGACCGGCTCTCGTTCTGTTGTTTTTCATCGTTGCGTTCGATGCGGCCGAAGTTGCCGCCGCCAAGAAGCCCATCGATCCGGCGGAACTGGAAAAGATCAGGGCGTCGAATGGGCAGTGCCTGGAATGCCATTCCGAGGAAGGTTTTGCATCGGGGCGGCATCCGGAAATTTCGCAGCGGACGGTCGAAGAACATTTTGTCGACCCTGATACATTCGAGAAATCCAATCACGGCCATGTAGAGTGCGTCGCCTGCCACGTGACGGGCTTCAAGAAGTTTCCTCACCTCGATGCCGCCTCGACGACCACCAATTCCTGTGACGAATGCCACACGCGGATATTCCTGAGGATAGAGGACCAATTTCTCAAGAGCGTCCACGCCAAGGATCTAACCGAAAAATTCACCTGCACGACGTGCCACGATCCGCACGTCTTTCGCCAGGAAACGCACTTCAGCCAAGTGCGGGAAGCCGTCGCGCAAGACAACGGCATGTGCCTGGGATGCCATGAAGATCCGGAAAGGTTTGCGGCCTATTCGCCGGAAAAGCCGCCGGATCTGACTAAGATCCATGACTGGCTGCCCAACATTCGGACTCATTGGAATTCGATTCGTTGCGTCGAGTGTCACACGCCGGAACCGGGGAAGGTGCTGTCTCATGAAATCCTCGGCGCGGAAAGAGCCGAACGCGACTGCGTCAGTTGTCACAGCGTCGAATCGTCCTTGCGGGTACGCCTGTATCGACACAGGGTCGCCGAAGAGCGGGAAAAGGCGGGGTTTCTCAACAGCGTGATCATGAACGAGGCTTACGTGATCGGTGCGACACGGAACCGTTATCTGGATCTCGCTAGTTTCGTTTTGTCGGGCGCCGTCGTTGCTGGAATCGCGCTGCATGGCCTTGGTCGTCTTGTCGCGGCATGGGTGCGGAGGAGACGATCCCGTGGCTGAGCGCGCCTACATCATGCCTCTTTGGCTTCGTGGTTGGCATTGGCTGAATGCGTTTGGCTTCCTTGCGTTGATCGCTTCGGGAATCAGCCTGCATTTCGCATCGCCGGGGTCGACGATCCTGATTCCGTTCGAGACGGCCCGGATCATTCACAACATCGCCGGGATCGGCGTGAGCATCCTCTACGTTGGCTACGTCATAGCGAACGTGTTTACCGGAAATGGACGGCACTACCGGCGGCCGATGCGAAACCTTTCGCGCGAACTCAACGCCCAGAACGCCTATGTGGCGGTCGGGATCTTCAAGGGCGAGGCGCCGCCCGTGGTCCCGAGCCCGGAACGAAAATTCAACGTTCTGCAGCAGATCACTTATCTGGCCGTGATGTACTTGGCCATGCCGGTTCTCGTTGTTTCAGGGTGGTTGTTTCTGTTCCCGGAACTCGTGCCGCAGACCCTGTTCGGCGTCGCGGGGCTGTTGCCGGTCGCGGTGACCCATTACGCAGTGGGCTTTCTTCTGACGCTTTTCTTGCTCGGCCACATTTACATGGGGTCGATGGGAACCACGGCATTCGCGGGCTTTCGCATGATGATCACGGGGTGGCATTCGGAACATTAAAGGGTTGTGGTGGAGATGTTTGATCAATTCAAGGTAACGCCAGGGAGTCCAAGATGACGATAACGACCAGAGTGCTGATGGCTTCCGTATCCGTTGTTGCGGCGGTTTTCGTCCTCGGCGGGAATCAAATTTCGGCGGCGGAAGTGGCGACGGTCACGGCTGTCAAAGCCGACGCCGCACCAAAGCTGGACGGTTCGGCTGACGATCCCGTCTGGCAGAAAGCTCCGAAAACCGAAATTTCAGCCGTGAAGGGGGTGAATTTCGGCGGTAGCGGTTCCACGACCGGGACAATCCAGGCGGCGTACAAGGACGACATGCTCTACGTTCTGCTGACGTGGCGCGACGCCACCATGAACGCCCAGCGGTCGCCGTGGGTGAAGCAGGCCGACGGTTCGTGGCAGAAACTCAAGGATCCGGACGATAAAGGCGGCGACAACAACAAGTATTACGAGGACAAGGCCGCCGTGATCTGGAACATCGGCGATTCGATCTTCGGGTTCGACCGCCGGGGCTGCCAGATCGCCTGCCACGCGGGCGAACCGGGCAAACCCTACGGCAACAAATACACGGAAGAAGCTGACGAGTTCGGCGATATTTGGCATGTCAAGACCGTCAGGACGGGGCCGGTCAACCAAATTGACGATCAATATCTCGACAACACCCGATTCGATGCCCAGAAGTCGCCCGAAGCCGGCCGCCACAGCGATCCGAAAACCGCCGGCGGCTACCAGAACATCGATCTCAAGAATGGAATGCCGGAGTTCATGAACAAGGACGGCATGCCGGCGAACGGGGGCGGGACCTACTGGCTGAAGAAGGACGACGCCGTCGCCTTCGACGACAGCAAGTTCAAGCCGGGGGACGAAGTCGCTTCGATCATGATTTCCCCCCTGGAAGGCGACCGCGGCAATCTGAGCGCGGGTGTCGTGTGGAAGGACGGCATGTGGATGACGGAGGTATCCCGGCAACTCGTGACCGGAAGCAAGGTCGACGTTCAGTTCGACGATCTCTCAGGAGAGTACTATTTCGGTGTCGCGTTTTTTGACAACGCGCAGGTACGCCATGCCTATCAGGAAGCGCCCCTGAAACTGGTTTTCGAAAAGTAGGGTCGACGCCTTGTACCCCGGGGCGCATCGACCCCGGGGCGGCATCGGTTTCAGTCGACGGATTTAACGGGAGGGTGTCGGAACGCGGCGTACCACGCGACCGCGAGTACTTGTAATGCGAGCATGAGCAGGAACGCGGCGCGATACGCGGGCGGCGGATAGCCGCCCGATGGCAAGGCGGGCCACAGATTGATGATCAGGCCCATGCCCCACTGTGCCGCCCAGGCGCCGAGAATCGCGAGCAGGTTGAGTGCCGTGACCACCCGACCGGCGAGGTGCCGGGGAAACGACTGCGACAACGCGGCGAAGGCCAGTACCCCGGTGTTGCCGAACAGGCCGAAAGCCAGCCAAGGCAGCAGAATGGGATCGGCCCAATTGAAGGCGATGACCGTTTGCCCGACCATGAAAACGGCGGTGAACGCCACCACCGATGTCATGGTCGAAATACCGATCCGACCTAGGCGATCGGTGATCCATCCCGCGGCGGCCATGCCGGCTACCATGCACAGGGCTATCAGGAACAGGTGGTCGGCCGCCGCCGAGCGGTCGAGTCCGCCGACATCGCGCAACCAAGGCCCCGACCAAAGCCCCTGAATGGCGAGAAATGTCGCTTGGGAGGCGACGGTGATCGGCGCGATCCGCCAGAACACGGCGCTGGTGAAGACATGGGTGATGCCCTGAAGTTTCGCCGATGCGGGTTCCCGTACTCTTTCCACGGTTTCGCGGGGAACCACGGCTGTGATCAAAGCCGCAACCAAAAGCGTGAAAACGGCCGATCCCGCGAACAGTCCGCGCCAGTCGGTGAACCCGAGTGCCCATTCGACCGGAGCGGTCGCCGTCAACGCGCCCAGTCCGCCGAAGGCCATCTGACACCCGTTGAGCAGGGGCAATCTTTCCTTGGGGAACCAGGATACATACGCCGTGAACGCCGCCATCAGGCAGGAGGAAACGCCCAACCCGATCAATGCCCGGCCGACCACGAGACCGGCCATCCCCTCGGCCCGTGAAAAGACCAGGGCACCCAGCGCGGCGAAAGCCAGGAGACCGACTTCCGTTCTTTTCGGGCCGTAGCGATCCAGAAGGATGCCCAAGGGGATCTGAAAAGCAGCGAACGTCAGAAAGTAGGCGCTGGTCAGCAGCCCCAGATCGGCGGCGTCCAGGCCGAGTTCTGCCGTCAAGTCCGGCGCTATAACCGCATTGACGACCCGGAAGACATATGAAACGAAGAACCCGAGCGCGAAGGGTATGAAAACGCGAAGCGCGGTCATCGGGTCCTATTCCTTTTTCGTATGAGGCGAACGTGCCGATCGTGACTATTCGGAGTATCACGCCTATGTCAAAGGCTCGATGGAAAAGTTCGAGATGAAATCGATGAATGAAGCCTCTAACCGCTACGAGATTCCGGCGGAACAGGAAGTCGTCGCCATCAGCGACTGGCTGGTCGCGCAGGCGCTTGCCGGAACGCCGATATCGGAGGTCGTGCAGGGCTTGTGCGAACGCGCGGAATCGATCGGCGTGCCTCTGATTCGAGTCAATCTGGCGACGTCGACCCTGCATCCGATGTTCGAGGCGTTTTCCGTGACCTGGGACCGTGATGCCGGTATCCGCGAGGAACGTTACCCACATGGTCAGTCGGAAACGGAAATGTTCCTGCACAGTCCGTATCATCTGCTGTTGACCACGGGCCGGAACGAATTGCGGATCGTGATCGGCGCCGATGGGGCGGAGCATGAGTTCGGAATTGTCCGTGATCTTAAGGAACGCGGGGGGACCGACTATTACGTGGCGACGACGGGCTATTCCGAAAAAGCCTTGGACCGTCGTTCACACGACGGCATGGTCATGTCGTGGGCCACGGATCGGCCAGGCGGTTTTTCGCCATGGCAGATCGCCGTTATAAAACGCATCCAGTCGCGATTTGCGGTCGCGGTCAAAATGGCCACGCGCGAGCAGACGGCGACCAACGTGCTCGCCGCCTATCTCGGGCTCGAGCCGGCAAACCGGGTCATGGAAGGTCAGATCCGGTTGGGTGATTTCGAGGCGATTCCGGCGGTGATCTGGTACAGCGACTTGCGGCAATCCACCGATATGGCCGATCGTTGGCCGATAGCCGCGTTCATCGAGGCCCTGAACGCCTATTTCGAGGCCACGGCCGGTGCCGTTCTTGCTCACGGCGGCGAGGTCCTTCGATTTGTCGGCGATGCCGTTCTCGCCATCTTCCCGGTGCGCGAACAAGGCGGTGCGCCTGACGCCGCACGCAAGGCGTTCGACGCCGCGCGGGATTCGCTCGACCGAATGGAAGCTCTCAACCAGGAAAGAATCGACCGTAGCGAGGAACCGCTGGCATTCGGATTGGCATTGCACGAGGGCAACGTGATGTTCGGCAACATAGGCGTTCCCGATCGGGTGGAATTCTCCGTCGTCGGACCGGCGGCGAACGAGGCGTGCCGCTTGGAAGGGTTGACGAAAGAGCTCTCAGAGCCCATCGTCGCCTCGGCGGAATTCGCGCGATACCTGCCGATCGGCTGGCGATCGCTCGGGCGCCACGCGTTGCGGGGTATCGGCGGCGAGATGGAAGTCTTCGCGCCGAATGAAGAAACGTAGAATACGGAAGTATGTCGATAGGGATGCAGGAAAGGTCCGATCAGGTTTGTCGCCGACGCCTTGTCGAGCGAATCGAAAGACTGATTCGTTTTAGACTGGTGATACCGATCAAGCGCAGCCGTCATCCTCCGGAATATACGGCGCGCGGAGTCGGGATCGGCTTGGCATGGGGATTGACGCCTCTCGTCGGAATCCAGCTGGCGATCGTCTTCGTGAACTGGCTCGCCTTCAAACCGTTCCGCAGGCTCGATTTCGGCCTTTTCGTCGCCCTGGCCTGGGTATGGGTCAGCAACGCGATCACGATGCTGCCCATTTATTACGGGTTCTACGTTACCGGACAGGTACTCCTCGGCAATTGGGATGATCTGACCGGCTACGAGGGATTCGTTTCGCGCTGGACCGAGGTCTTCGCCAACGGCGACGGTCTTTGGGATGCGCTGATTTCGTACGTCGCCGTTGTCGCGCAGGAGCAGTGGATGCCGTTGGTGGTCGGGTGCCTGCCCTATGCGACACTCGGAGGATGGCTGGGCTACGTTTTGTCCCTGAAATTCATTCGCCGCCGCCGTGAACACATGCGGCAACGGGCGCTCAAACGCGCAAAACGCGACGCCGAACGCCGCGCAAAGGCGGCCGCCCGGCTTCAGGCCTGATACAGCGGATTCAGAGGAATCCCATTTGCCGAAAGCTGGCGGTATCGCCCTTGGCCACCACGACGTGGTCGTGAAGGACGATCCCGAGTTTCGATCCGACTTCCTGGACTTCCCGGGTCATGGCGATGTCGGCTTGCGACGGCGTGGGGTCGCCGCTGGGGTGGTTGTGGGCCATGATTAGGGCCGTCGCGCCCAGTTCCAGCGCCCGTTTGACCACCTCGCGGGGATAGACGGGCGTATGGTCGACGGTTCCGCTCTGTTGAATTTCGTCGGCGATGATCCGGTTCTTGTGGTTCAGGTACAAGACCCGGAAGTGTTCGATCCCGTCGTGTCCCATCGCGGCGCGCAGGTAGGCGTTGAGTTGCCGCCAGTTGCCGATGACCGGTCTTTCGAAGGTTTCTTCCCGGATCATGCGCAAGGCGGCGGCGTGGACGGCCTTGAGCGCGATCGCCGCCGATTCTCCGCCGCCGATCATTTCGCGAAGCCGCGACGGTTCCGCGGCAAGAACGGCGGCAAAAGATCCGAAGCGGTCCAGCAGGGCCTTGGCCAGGGGTTTCACATCACGGCGCGGAAGAGCCAGGAACAGAACCAGTTCAAGAAGCTCGTAATCGGCCAGCGCTTCCGCGCCGTTTTTCGCGAATCGGTCGCGAAGCCGTTGTCTATGGCCGACGTAATGCGGGGTGTCGGTCTTCCGATCAGACGTCATAGGGCGGGCGGTCCCGTCCGGTAGGCGACAGGGTGAAAACCTCGTACCCGTTCGCGGTCACGCCGATGGAATGCTCGAACTGGGCCGAAAGCGACCGGTCCTTGGTCACGGCTGTCCAGCCGTCGCTCAAGACGCGGACTTCGTGCCGGCCCGTGTTGATCATCGGTTCGATGGTGAAGAACATGCCTTCGCGCAGAACGATTCCTTCTCCCGGACGACCGTAGTGCACGACGTTCGGCGGCGCGTGAAAGACGCGGCCCAGGCCGTGTCCGCAAAAATCGCGGACAACCGAGCAGCGGTTTTCCTCGACGAACTCCTGGATGGCATGGCCGACGTCGCCCAGCGTCGCGCCTGGCCGCACCACTTCGATCCCCCGCCACATCGACTCAAAGGTGATATCGGTCAGCTTTTTCGCTTTGACGCCGGGTTTGCCCGCCCAGTACATGCGGCTTGAATCGCCGTACCAGCCATTGAGGATGACCGTGACGTCGATGTTCAGGATATCGCCGTCGCGCAGGCGCTTGTCGCCGGGAATTCCGTGGCAGATGACATGGTTGATCGATGTGCAGATCGATTTCGGATATCCCCGGTAGTTCAGCGGCGCCGGAATTGCCCCGTGATCGACGATGAAGTCGTGGCACAGGCGGTCCAGTTCGCCGGTCGTGACACCGATGTCGACATAGGACGTGATCATGTCCAGGGTTTCGGCGGCAAGGCGACCGGCCTCGCGCATGCCCTGAAAGTCGTCCGGCGAATGGATGGTGATGCGGCGTGGGTCGACGTTCACGACTAAAGAGCTCCTAAGCTGATCCTCATGGATAACCCGCAAGCGGCTCAGGCGTCCAGGGGCAAAGAGCGCGCGACGGTTATGGAATCGGTTCCCACCGCGCACATATAGGCGATGGCTTCGACGCCCGCCGCCCGCGCGCGTTCGAATTCCTCCGCGTATCCGGGATCGATATCGGCGGCCAATCCGACGCGGTCGCAATCGCCCCTTTGCACGAGAAACGCCATGACGGAGCGCGATCCCGCCGCCACCATATCCGCCAATTCCCGCAGATGCTTCGCGCCGCGCGACGTGACGGCATCGGGGAATTCGGCCGGTCCCGAAAGGTCGCGGCGCATGGTGACGTTCTTGACCTCGACATAGCAGGGGATGCGATCGGGAGATTCGAGCAGGAGGTCGATCCGCGAATTTCGGCCGTACTTAACTTCGCGGCGCAGGCTTTCGTATCCGGCGAGTTCGGTAATAACGCCTTCGGTGACCGCCTCGGCGACCAGGGTGTTGGGGCGGCTGGTATTGATTCCGACCAGCGCGTCGGACACCCGGATCAGTTCCCACGTGTATCGAAGCTTGCGTTCGGGGTTCTCAGCCGGGGAAATCCAGACTTCCGATCCGGGGTCGCAGACGCTTTTCATCGATCCCGAATTGGCGCAATGGGCGACGACGCGCACGCCGTCGCCGAGGATGACGTCGGCCATAAAACGTTTGTACCGGCGCTCGAGCGTGCCGCGGATGAGAGGCGAGGTAAAACGCATACCGAATTCCTTATGATGAAGCGTCGGAGCCGTCGGACGACAGCACCTCTGCCAAACTGCGGCGGGCGGTGCCGGGCCGAAGCGGGCGAGGTTGCGTCGGCGCAGGTTTCCAGGCGGTCAGGAATATGATCTCGAAGGTTGCCGGGATTCGTCCGTCCGATCCCGCGAACCGGGTGGTATATTCAGCGGCGGCCTTCAAAAGGGTTTCGCGGCGCATCAATTCCTTCCGGCGGCTCACCAGCGCGTTCGATTCGCCCATGGCGCGCAGATCCGCCATCAACCGAAGGGGATCGGCGTAGGAAACCGTTACGGTATCGGTGTCGGTCACCGGAAGGGAAAATCCCGCGCGGACCAGAAGATTGCCCGCGTCGCGAACGTCGACGAAAGGAGAGACGCGTGGGCTCGCGCCGTTTTCCACCGCCAGTTCCGCTGCCGTAAAGGCAGCGCGGAGTTCGCGGCAGGTCTGCCCGCCGAAAAAGGCGGCCAGGAACAATCCATCCGGCTTCAGGGACCTTTTGATCTGGATCAGTGTTCCCGGCAGGTCATTCACCCAATGAAGGTTCAAGCAGCTCAGGATAAGATCGAACGCATTGTCGACGAACGGCAGATATTCATCGTCTGCGACCAGCTTTGGATCCGGTGCGGCGCGTGTCATAGCGGTGGACAGGTCGCATTGGACCAGGGTCTCGATTCCGCCGCGTCCGGCGATCAAATCGGCGATCTGACCGGTGCGGCATCCCAGATCCAATGCGAACGGAAAAGTCCGCTTGACGTCGTCCAGGCGGTCGAGGAGCCGGCCCGCAACTTCCCGGATCAAAAAGTCCTGATCTCCAAGGATCGCAGCCGCCCGATCGCGATGCCGTCGCAAAGCGCGGCGATCGAAGAGATTCGGGGCGTCGTTCATGTCGGCATAGTTAGGCGTTCGATGTCGGATATCCCAGGGCTTCGACGAAAGGTTCCAATATCGGCAGCACCGGCGACAGGTGTTCCGCATACCCCCGCCACCGTCCCACGGCGCGGGTGTAGAGACCTTCGTTGACGTCCCGGAAACTCGGGGTCAGAACATCGCCGCCCGCCGCATGCTCGCGATAGGCCAGCAGGGAATCCGACCACGGAAGCTCCAGGAACGCGAGAACCTCCTGAACGACGGCCCGGACGTCGACGACCAGATCCTCGTAGCGATAGGAAGTTGTCTTCATCGTCAACGCGTCGCGCAGTTGGAACCAGTGGGAAACGACGGCGGCATAGGTTTCCGCCGCGCGTCGCAGGTCCTGGAAATTTGACATCGCCGAATTCAGGGCGAACTGCTGCATGAAGCAACTGAGAACCACGTCGCGCGGATCGCGAACCGCGAAGACCACCCGTGCTTCCGGGAACAGGCGGTTGGCGAGCCCCAGGCGGATGATGTTGAGTGGTAGTTTGTCGACCAGGACCTTGCATTCGACTTCGCCGCCGATCGCGGCGGTCGCTTCTTCCCAGAACCGAGAACGCCAGAACGCGATCGCGGAATCATCCAAACCGTCCAACAGACCGGGATAGCCGCCTTGGCGTTCCATCAAAGTTTCGATCCGGGCCAGCGGGCTGGCTTCGCGGGTGGTCACGACATTCGGGTGGGCGGCGAGAATCTGTTCGAACGGGGTCGTACCCGAACGGGGAAACCCGACGTAAAAGACCGGCGGCCGGTGAGGACTCTCGGCGATATGCGGCGCGGGCCAAGCGGCGATCCGGTCGCCGGTGAAGAAATTTTTGGCTCGTTCGACCCGGTTTCGGAAATCGTCGAAATCGACTTTCAGGTCCTTGGCCACCAGGGTTTGCATGGCATTGGCTTGCGCATAGGCGGCAAAGGCCTCTTTCGTCTTATCCAGCCGATCCAGGCCGTGGCCGTATTCGAACAGAACGTTCAGGCGCACCGTCGCCGGCATGTCCTTGGTGAGCAAGAAACGCAATCGCGCGACCGCTGATTCGACGAGCCCCTGGCGCCGTTCCAGGCGCGCAGCCAGCAAATGAACCAGCGGATTCTTACCTTCTCCCGCCATCAGTGCCTTGGCCATTTCGACGGCCTCGTCGACCTTGCCCCGGAGTTCGAGGAGATTGGCGAGATTCAAGAAGTATTCGAATTGGCGGGGCGCCAACTCGACGGCCTTGCGGAAACGCGCTTCGGCGCCCGCGTAGTCGCGCTTCTGCTGCAGGAGCATGCCCAGATTGTTCAGGGCATCGGTGTGGGCCGGATTGATCTCCAGGGCGCGAAGATAGCATTCGATGGCCTCGTCGCGCCGTCCCAGGTCGCGCACCGCGTTGCCCAGATTGAAGTGACCGTCGAAGAATTCGGGATCCAGTTCGACGGCCATCCGCAGGACGTCGGCGCACTCCTCGGTCTTGCGCAGGGCGGAGAGCGCGACGCCCAGGTTGTTGTAGGGCTTCGGCTTCGATCCATCGAGAGCGATCGATTTCCGCAGCATCGGTTCGGCCTTGTCCGGTTCGCGCCGCTGCATCATGACGACGCCGAGCAGATGCCAGGCCTCGGCATTGTCGGGATCAACCCGGAGCACGGCCCGATACATGGGTTCCGCCAGATCGGCGCGTCCCGACCGATGCATCTTGCGTGCTGAATCCAAGGTTTGTTCCGTCGCGTCCACGGGACCTCCAAAAGCGCTGGGTGAAATCAAGCTCTTCTACTGTAGTCGGACATCGCCGGATCACAAGGGCGAAGGGGACGGTGTGCCGCGTTCAAACTGTCGTACCGCCAAGGAGACGGCGATTCCGAGAAGGCAGGTCGCAATGATCACTGCCATTGCGCCGTGCCAGCCGCCCATGGTCGTGACCGCCCAGGCGACAAGCGGCGGGCCGAGCACCAATCCGGTATTCGATCCCTGCACCAGCATGCCGTTTGCCGCGCCGATCGACTGTCGCGACGGTGCAAAGGCCGGGGCGCCATTGAGCACGGAGATCGGGAGCAATCCGCCGACTCCCGAAAAGACAAGGCATAGGCCGAAGCGAACGACGTCAGGCAGGAACGGCGAGAAAATACCCAACCCTGAAAGGGCCATGGTGATGCTCGCTGCGGCCATCAGGACCCAGCGTTCGGAACCTCGTCGTAAAAGCCAGCCGCCGATCAGGTTGCCCGGTACGTTGCAAATGACCACGGCGGCGGTCAGTGCGGCGGCCGGGCCGCTCTCCATCGCGCGGGTTTCGGTCAGGAACGTCGGCAGCCAAACCATCAAGGCCGACCACGGCAGCGTATAGAGTGCGAACCCCGCCGCCAAAAGCCACAGGCTCGGCAACCGTGCGCATTTCGCCAGGTTCGACAGAACCCGTACCGACGTGCCCGATGCGGGCAAGGGGGCGCGAAACATGGCCGCAACGATCGCCGCCAGCCAGGCAATGGCCACGACCGCCGCCACGACCCATGTTCCGCGCCATCCGAAGACTCCGGCGATCGGCGGTGCCGCCAAAAGGCACAACGTCATTCCCGTCGGCATGTAGGTTCCCCATAGTCCCAAGGCGAAGCGTCGATTGCGGACGTCGGTGACCGAGGCGATGACCGACGGCGCTGAAACCGCTACCGCCAGGAAACCGAACCCTTCCACGACGCGACTCGCCAGAAGCCACCATCCCGAAACGGCTTGGGCGCCGAAGATACTGCCGCCGCCGACGAGCAGAAGGCCGATGACCATTGTGCGCCATATGCCGATCCGGTCGGCCAGCGCGCCGATGAACGGTGCGGACACCGCGCCGACGAACGCAAAAGTAGAAACGATCCAGCCGCCGAAGACCATGCCGATTCCCAGATCCTCCCGGATCATCGGCAGCAATGGCGGCAGTTTTCCGACATGTCCGGCTGCGATAATACCCGCCAGAACGGCAATCGCGACGACACCCCAGCGCGATCCGGATATCGTCTTCAAGTCATCGTTCACGGGCAACTCCGTCGGGCGCGCCGGGGGATAATGGCCTCGGCGAACGAGGCTGCGAAAACGGTCGTCATGGTCTCCCCCGAAAAATCGCGCCGACGGTAATTGCCAAATCGTTTTTCCACAAGCGGGATGCTTTACGTCCAACCGAGGCTCGGCATATACTGCCAACTCATGAGCCAGACCACCGAGAACTTGGGTTTCCCGCATAGCCATCTTCTTGGCATCGAGGGCCTGTCCCGCGACGAGATTGCGTATCTCCTCGATCGGGCTGAAACGTACGTCGATCAGAATCGCCGAACCGACAAGAAAAAATCGATTCTGAACGGCCGAACCGTCATCAACCTGTTTTTCGAAGTATCGACGCGAACGCGAACATCCTTCGAACTGGCCGCGAAGCGGCTTGGCACGGACGTGATCAACATGTCCACGTCGACAAGTTCGATCAAAAAGGGTGAAACGCTGATCGATACGGCAATGACGCTGAACGCCATGCACCCTGACGTTCTGGTTGTGCGGCATTCGGCGTCGGGGGCGGTCAAGCTGCTGTCCGAAAAGGTCAACTGTGCGGTCATCAACGCCGGTGACGGCAGCCACGAGCATCCCACCCAGGCCCTGTTGGATGCCTTGACGATCCGGCGACGTCTTGGGCGGCTGGAGGGATTGCAGGTGGCGATTTGCGGCGACATCGCCCATTCGCGGGTTGCTCGATCCAACATCCATCTGTTGACCGCGATGGGCGCGCGGGTCCGCCTTGTGGCGCCCCGGACGCTGATCCCCAGTGCCGCCGAAAGCATGGGGGTGGAGGTTTTCCTCGACATGGCCAAGGGTCTGAAGGACTGCGACATCGTCATGATGCTGCGCCTTCAAACGGAACGCATGCACGCCAATTTCTTCCCGTCGATCCGCGAGTATTTCCGCTTTTTCGGGCTCGACTATGAAAAGCTGGCGAATGCCAAAGAAAACGCCCTGATCATGCATCCGGGTCCGATGAACCGTGGGGTCGAAATCGATTCGGAGGTCGCTGACGACTACGGCCGCAGCGTCATCCGGGAACAGGTGGAAATGGGGGTTGCCGTCCGCATGGCTTGCCTGGAAGCCCTTGCCAACAATCTGCCGGACAGCACGGGAGAAAACCTGTGAAACCCGCCAAGCGAAAGGAAAACAGCGGCCGGACGGCCTACGTCAACGCCCGCTTGTTGGATCCGTCGTCGGGAATGGATGTATCCGGTACCTTGCTGGTTGACGGTGAAACCGTTGCCGATGTGGGGCCGGGACTGTTCATCGATGGGGTGCCGTCGGGGATCGGCGTCGTCGATTGCCAAGGTCTTTGTCTTGCCCCTGGTCTGGTGGACATGCGCGTTCAGGTGCGCGAACCGGGCGAGGAGCACAAGGGGACTCTGGAATCGGAAAGCCGTGCCGCCGTCGCGGGCGGGGTTACCAGCTTCGTCTGCCTGCCCAATACCGTGCCTGTCATCGACGACATGTCGGTGGTCGAATACGTCGCCCGGCGTGCCCGTCTTCTGGGGTTGGCCAAGGTCTACCCCTATGCCGCCATCACCAAAGGATTGAAGGGTCAGGAAATCGCCGAATACGCGCTGTTGGCGGAATCGGGCGCCGTTGCCTTCACCGATGGTGAAAAGGCGGTCGCCGATGCCGGCGTAATGCGTCAGGCGATGATGTACGCCAGCACGTTCAACCTGTTGCTGATGGAGCATCCCGAAGAACCGGCTCTGGCCGGTGGCGTTATGAATTCGGGGGCGACGGCAACGCGTCTGGGATTGTCCGGCGTGCAGCGCCAAGCCGAAATCATCATGATCGAACGCGATATCCGTCTGGTCGAACTGACCGGGGCGCGGCTGCATTTCGCGCACGTATCGACGGCGGATTCGGTGGCTGTGATCGCCAAGGCCAAGGAGCGCGGGCTGCCCATCACCTGCGACACGGCGCCGCCGTACTTCGCTTTGAACGAAACCGCCGTCGGCGATTACCGGACCTTCTCAAAGCTGTCGCCGCCGCTGCGCGCAGAGGAAGACCGCTTGGCCATCGTCGAAGGGCTGCGGAGCGGCGTGATCGACGCCATTGCGTCGGACCATGCGCCGCAGGACGAGGAATCGAAACGCCTGCCTTTCGCACAGGCGGCATACGGCGGCGTCGGGCTGGAGACCCTGCTGCCGATCGTGCTGGAACTTTGGCACAACGCGCAGATGCCGCTGTTGGATGCCTTGGCCAAGATTACCTATGCCCCCGCGGGGTTGCTGGGCTTGCGGGCCGGGAAATTGGAAGTGGGCGCGCCCGCCGACTTCATCCTGTTCGATTCCCACGTGGGGTGGCAGGTGACCCGGGACATCCTGCACAGCAAGTCGAAGAACACGCCGTTCGACGAACGACTGGTGCAGGGGCGCGTCATGCGTACCGTGATCGACGGACGGACGGTCTTCGAGTTCGGGAGCTGAATTCTTGTCCGACGGCGGTACGTCGTTCCTTTGGACCTGGGTGATTCCCCTGATCGGCGGCTATCTGCTGGGCGCCGTTCCGTTCGGCTTGGTACTGACACGCTTGGCCGGGTTGGGCGATATCCGGGGCATCGGTTCGGGCAACATCGGCGCGACCAATGTCCTGCGGACCGGCAACAAGCCGCTGGCCTTGGCGACCCTTCTGCTCGACGGGGGCAAGGGGGCGATCGCGTGCCTTGTGGCGGCGTTCTGGATTTCTCCCGAAGCGGGTATGGTCGCCGGATTCGCGGCCGTCGTCGGGCACAACTTTCCGATATGGCTGGGGTTCAAGGGCGGCAAGGGAGTGGCGACCACCCTCGGCGTCATCCTGGCGGCGGCGTGGCCGGTTGGCATCGCGGCATGCCTGACCTGGTTGGCGACCGCGGTTGTCAGCCGGATTTCCTCGCTTTCGGCTCTCGTTGCCCTGGCCGCGGCGCCGTTCTGGGCCTTTTGGCTGGTCGGCGGGCCGGTAGTGGGTCTGGCCGCCGCGCTTGCGATCCTGGGTATCGTGCGCCATCACGCGAACATCCGGCGCTTGCTCAGGGGCGAAGAACCGAAAATCGGAAGGAAGAAGTCGACCCCAGAACCAGAATAAGACATCCGGCGGCGAAACCGGCCAAATGGGCGACGGGTACCGGCGGCCACGCGGTTGCCGTGAACAGTGCCTCGCCGATCCCGCTTTCGATGGCGATTTTGCCGAGATCGCCGAAACCGGAAACCAGGACAAGCGGGCTTCGGGTCACGCGCCAGACACCTCCCAATGCCAGGACGTAAAGTCCGTTCAGCACGCCGGAAAGGCCGCAGTAGGCTTCCAATTGCGGCGCGAAGGCGATAACGGCGACGCTCACGGCCAAGCCGCAACCGGCTAATTCGACCACGAATCGCCTGACGCCGGGGCGCACTGTCGATTCGTAGAGGGTCCCGAGCAACAAGAGGGCGACGACGTTCCATATCAGGTGCTCCCGATCGCAGTGGACCAGATGTCCGGTGATCGCGCGCCAGATCTCGCCGTTTCCGAGACCGTTCCCGGTAAGAAGCAAGGGATCGAAAGCGGGCCCACCGATTCCGTAAATCGTCAGGCAGACGATCGACATGGCCAGGGTGGCCCAGGGCGGCTGGAAGCCGCCCCGAACCAACCGGAAACCCGGGTTCTCGGTCATTTCGAACGGTCCCGGACCGGCACGCGGCCGAAGAAAAGACGGATCAGGGGCAATCCCATCAGGACGATAAACAGCAAGCCGAGGGGATCCATGGCGCCCCCCCCGCCTTTGTAGGAGGCTTGCGGCTTGCCCGAGAACATGGGTGACGAGGCGTCGGCACGCCGGTTCTGCGGCGCCTGGGCCGTTCGCTGGGTGCGGGCCTGGGTCTCGATCGCGATCCGTTGTTCGTTGCGCCGTTCCACATTCATGGCGGCGAAAACCGAATCGCGGACCACGATCATCGAGGTTTCCGGCGTCACCAGGCCGAACTCGGTCGCCAGATCGGTGACCGCCTGCTTGCGGTCGGCGTTCCCGCCGAACGCCTTTTGCTCGAACGTCAGTTCCTCGATTCGCGAGAAGGCCCACAGCCGTTCGATTTCGGGGTTTGCTCCGGCAGTGGCAGGAAAATCGAACCGGGTGGAAAACGTCTGGTTCCGGCCGGCGATCCGGGTGGCGAGCGTCACGTCCGCCGGTCCGTCGCCCCAATAGTGTCCGAACACGATCAATTGCTGCCCCCGGTAGAGACTGCCCAGGCGCGATGGCGTCAGATCGGTGGTGCGAACGCCGTCGATCGAGATCTGGATGTCGCGCATGGCTTCGTGCGTTACCTTGGAAACCGCCGACAGGATGCTGCCTACGATGTCGTCGCTGTTGGAAATGCTGAACGTGGTTCCACCCGATTCCTTTGCCAGGGCCCAGAGCAGTGGCCGGTTGGCGCTGTTGCCCATGACGAAGGTGAACAGCCGGATATCCCTTTTTTGGATCAGTTCGAGAAACGCGCGTTGGTCGGTTTCTCCCATGTTGGCGACGCCGTCGGTCACCAGGATCAGAATGCTGGTGCGGTCGGCGTCCGCGCCGGAAAGACCTTCCTCCAATCCGGCGAACAGGTTCGTGCCGCGCGCGGGCGTCACGGTCCTAAGCGTTCGCAACGCCGATTCCACATTGTCTTGCGTCGCCGGGACAAATCCGGAATGCAATGCGACCATGCCGTCGTTGAAAAGGACGATGCGAAACCTGTCGTCCGCGCGCAGTTTTCCGAGGCCCTTGGATACGCCTTCGACCAGGGTCGGGAACTTGCCTTGCATCGATCCCGACATGTCGAGCACGAACGACCAGTCGGCGCCCGATGACAGGGGTTTGAGGTCGTCTCCGGGTGTCAGGGTCATCATGAAGGTTCCGCGGCCCGTCGGATCGGCGCGGTGGGTCACCAGATCCACCCGTCCCGGTAATCCTTCCGCATGGCGCCAATAGGCCACGATGTCCTGATCCAGGCGCCGGGACTGAATGTTCTGCGGTTGCTGTGTGCCTTCTTCCGTCGTCGTATTGCCGTTGTCGATGTGGACCCGCCAAATCCCATCGGTTTCCCGGGTGATGGTGGCATCCGGATGATCGGGCAAGCGAACATAGTCGACCGGATAGGCGGACCGAAGCAGAAGATCGAAGGAAAACCGTCCCTTCACTTCGCTTTCAGAAGTCCAGAAGGCCTTGCGGACTTCGTCGACGCCGCCGTCTTCCAACGGATAGATATAGCGTCCGATTCCGGTGTCGATCTTCGCGGCCTGGATGTAGGACAGCCGGGTGCGGACGTCCTGGTTCGGCCGGACCGGCCAGACCGTGATGTCGAAGGTCTTATAGTCGTCCTGTTCGGCCAGCGCGGCTTCGTGGCCGGCCGCTTTTTCGGTTTCGTAGGTTTGGCGGGCCGTTTCGCGGGGCATGACTTCGCCCGTCACCGGTTTTCCGTCGATCCAATAGGTGAATTCGGACACGGCGGCGCCGTCGGGGACGGGAAAGGAGTAAACCGCTTCATATTCCCGGGGATGGGGGTTGCGGAATGTCTGTTCGATGGTGGTGATCGCATAGCCGTCCTCGACGACCACGGCAACCGCATGGTCGCCGATATCGAGCGGCGGCAACCGATGATCGCTCGGGGTCAGAAGTCCCGCCGCATCGGCCGTGGCGATGGACGTTGCCGCAAGGCCGAACGTCGCAATCAGAACGGCGAAAAGGGTTCGAGAGGACATGATGGGCTCCTTTTTTTGAACGTTGTTCAAAATTTTGCCGAAAAAATCCGTGAGATCCAGTCGGCGGCAAGGGTCGTCAGAAGGGCCATGACGGGAAAACCGACGACGGCAACCAGAAGCAAAATATCCGACGTCGTTGCCGTCGCCGCGATCTCGAGAGGCCATTGTTGGATTGGAAGGGATACCAAATGGGCAAGCCCATCTGAAGCATCGACCGGCGGCGGTACGAAAGCGATCGCCGTGAAATCGCAATCCCGGGTCGAATCGCAAATCTGCTTGAACATGGAGCCCTCCCAATCAAATGAACGTTGTTCAATAAAATTTGCCTTTCCATATGCGTATTGTCAAGCTAAAAATTAAACACGGTTCAATTGGATTGAGAACATGGCGCGACGAAACGATCATACCCGTACGGAATTGACAGAAATGGTCCTGGCAGCGGCCCGCGACATTGTTCGGGAGGAAGGATTCCAGGCGTTGACGGCCCGCGCCGTTGCCAAGCGCATCGGCTATTCGGTCGGGACGCTTTACAATTTGTTTGGAAACCTGAACGAGATCATCCTGAGGCTGAACGCCGATACCCTCGACGGCCTGCTGGAAGCGGTCAGGCATATTCCGAGCGGTGGGGACCCGGAGGGCGAACTGTTGGCGATGGCGGAAACGTATGTCCGCTTTACCGAGGAACATGCCGGTCTTTGGAACGCCTTGTTCGAATATCGTTTGCCGCCGGACGAAGCCATCCCTGACTGGTATCTGGAAAGGATAGAAGGCCTGTTCCGGGCGCCGGAAATGGCCCTGGCGCCCCTGTTCGGACCCGGTGACGGCGATGCGTGCCGCAATGCCGCGCGCGTGTTGTGGTCGGGGGTTCACGGGATACGGTCATTGGCGGCAACGGGAAAGCTGGGGGTGGTCGCCGACGAAACCGTGGCAGCGATGACCCGCAACCTGGTCCGGACTTATCTGCGGGGCTTGACCGTGCAACGGAAGCCTTGACGGCCCGAGGCGTGTATCGCAAGCTGTATCTGCCCAATGTTTTTACGCGTTATGCGAGGGGTTTGAAGCTGTGGTCTGGTTGATATTGGCCGTGTTGGCTTCCGTCGTCGTGTTCGGGCCTTCCCTGTGGGTCAGGCACGTGATGGCGCGCCATGGCGACCATCGGCCCGATCTTCCCGGCACCGGGGGCGAGTTGGCGCGTCATCTGCTCGATCGGTTCAATCTGGAATCCGTCGGCGTAGCGGCGACCGATGGGCCGGATTGCTATGATCCGGCGTCCCGGATCGTGCGGCTGAAGCACGAACACCATGACCGTCGCACGATTACGGCCATTGCAGTCGCCGCGCACGAGGTCGGGCATGCGCTGCAGCACGCGGACAACTATCCGCCGTTTCTGCGGCGGGCGGGGATCGTCCGCTCCGCCCAGATCGTCGATACGCTGGGATCGGGATTGCTGTTCACGCTGTCCCTGGTCGGCGGCGCCGTGTCGTCTCCGCGAATGATCGTGCTCGGCGTCGTCGCGGTTGTTCTGATGGGATTGGCGCGGGTCGCGGCCAGTGTCGCCAATCTTCCGACCGAACATGATGCGAGCTTCGGTCGCGCGCTGCCGATTCTGACCCGCGACGCGTACCTTGGGAGCGAGGATCTGAAAGCCGTGCGCATGGTACTCAGAGCTGCGGCCTATACTTATGTCGCTCAGGCATTGGCGCAGTTGATCAATCTGTTCCGGTTTCTCCGCCGATGATTCGGACACACGATCCGATACAGTTCGTTGGCTGTCTTCAACGTCCGGGGTGTTCATGACCGGAGTGGCCGATTCGTCCCTTTCCATGCAGGAAAAGCGTGATCGCTTGCGGCTGATCCGAAGCGAGAATGTCGGTCCGATCACCTATCACCGCCTTGTCGAGCGCTATGGCGGTGCGCGTCAGGCACTGGAAGCCTTGCCCGATCTGTCGCGGCGGGGTGGCCGGGCGAAACCCGTTCGTGTGTGCCCGCTCGCCGAGGCGGACCGCGAACTGGAAACGTTGGCGCGTATCGGGGCGCAACTGGTCGTCGTCGGTGATATCGACTATCCGCCCCTGCTGGCCCGGCTCGAAGATGCTCCGCCGGTCATCGCGATACGGGGAAATCCGAGTCTCCTGCGCAAGGCCGCCGTCGCGGTAGTCGGTGCACGGAACGCATCCCTGAATGGCCGGCAACTGGCCCGGCGGTTCGGAGAGGATCTCGGTCGCGGCGGATTGCTCGTCGTGTCGGGAATGGCCCGCGGGATCGACGCGGCGGTCCATGAAGGCGCCCTCGCGACCGGGACCGCCGCGGTTCTGGGTGGCGGGGTGGATGTCGTCTATCCCAAGGAAAATTCTGATCTGTACGGCCGTATCCTGGAGAACGGCGTGATTCTCTCTGAAGATCCTCCGGGTATCCAGCCTCAGGCTCGCCATTTCCCCAAGCGTAACCGCCTGATATCGGGCATGACGCGCGGGGTGGTCGTGGTGGAGGCGAATGCCCGGTCGGGGTCGCTTATTACCGCCCGCTTCGCCGCAGAACAGGGGCGGGAGGTTTTCGCTGTTCCCGGTTCGCCCTTGGATCCCCGCGCCAAGGGCCCCAACGGCCTGATTCGGCAGGGTGCGACGCTGGTCGAATCGGCGGACGAGGTTCTGGAAGTCCTCAAAGACCTGTTCCGACGCCCCCTGAGCGAAGATCGCGTGATCCTGCGCAATCATACCGAAAACGGAGGCGAGCCGCCGTCCGAGCTCGAAACGGTGCGACGGCAAATCCTGGAAATTCTCGGCCCCGTCGCGGTTGCGGTTGACGAAGTGATACGAAGTGGCCAATTCTCCCCTGCCGCCGTCAACATGGTCCTTTTGGAACTGGAGCTGGCGAATCGGGTGGAGCGCCACCCAGGCAATCGCGTTTCAAGGATCGGAAGGATCGACTGAAACTCATGAATGTCGTTGTCGTTGAATCACCGGCCAAGGCCAAGACCATCAACAAATATCTGGGCAAGGATTTTACGGTCCTGGCCTCTTACGGACATATCCGGGATTTAACGGCGAAAGACGGATCGGTCCGGCCCGACGACGCGTTTGCCATGGATTGGCAGGTCGATCCCAAAGCGAAGAAACATATTCAATCGATCGTGCAGGCATTGAAGACCGCCGACCGGCTTTTCCTCGCCACTGACCCGGATCGCGAGGGCGAGGCGATTTCCTGGCATGTCCTCGACGTCTTGGCCGAGGCCAAGGCGCTGAACGGCATCGAGGTCAAGCGGGTCGTTTTCAACGAAATCACCAAGTCGGCGATTGTCGAGGCATTCAAGCATCCGCGCGATCTCGACGACGAACTGGTCAATGCCTATCTGGCGCGCCGAGCGCTCGACTATCTGGTTGGGTTCACGTTGTCGCCGGTGTTGTGGCGCAAGCTGCCGGGCAGCCGGTCGGCCGGGCGCGTCCAATCGGTTGCTTTGCGATTGGTCTGCGACCGTGAAAGCGAAATCGAAGCCTTCAGGGCCCAGGAATACTGGACGATCAAGGGGGCTTTCGCGACCGAACAAAAGGCCGAGTTCACAGCCCAATTGACGCATTTGGAAGGCCGCAAGCTGGCCAAATTCGATCTTGGCGATGCCGAGGCGGCGGCCGATGCCGTCCGGAGAATCGAATCGCGGACCTTTTCCGTTGGTTCCGTCGAACGAAAGAAAGTCCGCCGTCATCCGTCGCCGCCTTTTACGACCTCGACCCTGCAGCAGGAAGCCTCGCGCAAGCTTTATTTCGCGGCCCGCAAGACCATGCAGGTTGCCCAGCGTCTATACGAAGGGGTTGCGATCGGCGGGGAAACCGTCGGCCTGATCACCTACATGCGTACCGATGGCGTACAGATGGCGAACGAGGCAATTCATGCCTGCCGCGCCCTGGTCGGCCAGAAATTCGGCGACGCCTTCGTTCCCGACAAACCCCGGATATACAAGACGCGGGCCAAGAACGCTCAGGAAGCCCACGAAGCCATCCGTCCCACCGACGTGACCCGTACGCCGGAATCCGTCGCGGGGCACTTGGATGCCGATCAGCGAAAGCTGTACGAGCTGATTTGGAAACGCACCATCGCCAGTCAGATGGAATCCGCCATTCTCGATCAGGTGGCCGTCGATGTGACCAGCGAGGACAGCGACGTCGTGTTGAGGGCGACGGGTTCCGTGGTGGCGTTCGAAGGTTTCTTGAAACTCTACGAGGAAAGCCGGGACGATGCCGAGGATGACGAATCCCAGCGGCGCCTGCCCGATCTGAAGGAGGGTACGGGGCTCGCCGTCCGTTCGGTGTTGCCGGAACAGCACTTCACCCAGCCGCCGCCGCGTTATTCGGAAGCGAGCCTGGTTCGCAAGCTGGAAGAACTCGGTATCGGCCGACCATCGACCTATGCCACGATTCTATCCGTGCTTCAGGATCGTGATTACGTTCGGCTGGAAAAGCGCCGCTTCATACCTGAAGACAGGGGCCGTCTCGTGACCGCGTTCCTGGAGAAGTTCTTCGAGCGCTACGTGGAATACAGCTTTACCGCCGAAATGGAGGAAAAGCTTGACGAAGTTTCCGATGGCCGCGTCGACTGGAAGCAGGTGCTGGACGACTTCTGGCGGGAATTCAACACGGCGGTCGACGGAACCAAGGAACTCAGGGTTTCCGAAGTTGTCGCGGCACTGGACGACATGTTGGGGCATCATTTTTTCCGCGAACGCGAGGACGGCTCCGATCCGCGAAGCTGCCCCACCTGCGACGACGGGAAGCTGAGCCTCAAACTGGGAAAATTCGGCGCGTTCGTCGGATGCTCGAACTATCCCGAATGCCGCTACACCCGTCCTCTGGTCGCCGATACGGGCGGCGACGGCAATGGCGATTCCGTGGCCGAGAACGGCACCCGGACGCTGGGGCAGGATTCCGAAACGGGGAAGGACGTGACCCTGCGCCGAGGTCCCTACGGATACTACGTCCAGTTGGGGGAGG
Source organism: Rhodospirillales bacterium (assembly GCA_963675465.2). GTDB lineage: Bacteria > Pseudomonadota > Alphaproteobacteria > Rhodospirillales > Shumkoniaceae > JAHDSF01. The sequence continues at coordinate 575,444 of CAXXVY010000008.1, read as the reverse complement.
CCGACGAAGACGCCAAGACCAAGCCCAAGCGGGTTTCCCTGCCGCGAGATCTCAATCCCGACGCGGTCGATCTGAGCCGGGCACTGAAGCTCTTGTCGCTGCCGCGTGAGATCGGGCTGCACGAAGGCCAGATGATCCTCGCGGGCCTGGGGCGGTTCGGCCCGTATCTGCAATACAATGGCGTGTTTTATTCCTTGCGCCGCGGCGACGACGTGCTGGAAATCGGCCACAATCGCGCGGTGGAAATCATTTCGACCTCGCCCAAGAAGCCGCCGAAAGTCCTGGGCAAGAAGGACGGCAAACCGGTAACTCTGCGTGCAAACCGCTGGGGTCCCTTCGTCGCCCTGGGGCGGACCTATGCCTCGGTTCCCAAGTCGATCGATCCGGAGAGCCTGACCCTCGAAGCTGCGCTAAGCCTCATTGCCGCGAAAGGCAAGGGCGGTAAGGATTCCAAACCCGCGAAGGAACCGAAGGCACCGAAGGAAAAGGCGGCCGAAGCGAAAAAGGCACCCGCCAAGAAAGCGGCAGCCAAGAAGACTGCTGCCAAGAAGGGGGTTGCGAAGAAGGCTGCTCCCAAAAAAACCGCGGTGAAGAAAGCCTCCTCGACGCCGACGACCGGCGAGTGAGCACTTCTTGAACCCCAGGCCCACCCGTTCGGCACCTTTCCCCTCGCGCGAGGAAATCGCCGCGTTCATCCGCGAAAGTCCCGGCCGTGTCGGCAAACGTGAAATTGCCCGCGCGTTCAAGCTCAATGCCGACCAAAGAACCGTCTTGAAGGAGTTGTTGCGGGACATGGAACGCGACGGAGTCGTGCACAAAGGCGCGGGGCGCCAGTTTTCGGAGCCGGGAACGCTGCCTTCGGTGGCCGTCGTCGTGATCACCGGGATCGATGACGATGGGGATCCGCTGGCGAAGCCGCTGAACTGGGACGAAGCCGAGTTGGGCAAGGCGCCCCGGATCGTCATGATGCCGGAACGGCGGGGGCAGCCCGCAATCGGTATCGGGGATCGGGTGCTGGCGCGTCTGGAAAGGCTGCGCGATCGTTTTTACGAAGGTCGGACGATACGACGACTGGCGACGGCGCCCGCGCGCGTTCTCGGCATCCTGACGGACGATGGTGGCGAATGGCGGATCCGGTCGGCCGACAAGAGAAACAGGAACGATTTCATCGTTTCCGCCGGCGATACGTTGGGCGCCCGTCACGGAGAACTGGTTCGCGCCGAGGTCACGCCCGGCCGCCGTCTGGGATTGCGTCGGGCTCGGGTCGTCGAAAGGCTGGCCGACGCCACCGGCCCCCGATCCATTTCGACCATCACGCTTCACGAAAAGGACGTTCCGACCGAATTCACGCCCGAAGCGCAGCGGCAGGCCGACGCCGCGAAAGCGGCGCCGATCGGAAACCGTGCCGATCTGAGGGATCTTCCCCTGGTGACGATCGACGGCGATGACGCGCGGGACTTCGACGATGCGGTCTGGGCGGAGCCCGATCCGGATGCCGGCAATCCCGGCGGATGGCATTTGATCGTCGCGATCGCGGATGTCGCCTGGTACGTCCGTCCCGGCGACGCGCTCGATCGGTGCGCCTATGAGCGTGGCAATTCGGTTTATCTGCCCGACCGGGTCGTTCCGATGTTGCCCGAAAACCTTTCCAACGGCTGGTGTTGTCTGCGTCCGCTCGAAGATCGGCCCTGCATGGCGGTCGATATCTGGATCGACTCGCAAGGCGTCATCGAAAAACATCGTTTCCGGCGCGCGATGATGCGATCGGCGGCGCGTTTGACCTACACACAGGTGCAGGCGGCCCGGGATGGTCATCCCGACGACCTGACCGGTCCGCTGATGGAGACGGTGATCTCGCCGCTGTACGGCGCATTCGACGCCTTGTGGAAGTCCCGGATCAAGCGCGGCGTTCTTGATCTCGATCTTCCCGAACGCAAGGTGATTCTGAACGATGCCGGCGAGGTGGTGGAGATCCAGCGGCGTGAACGGCTCGACAGCCACAAGTTGATCGAGGAATTCATGATTTCGGCCAACGTGGCCGCGGCCGAAACCCTGGAAAAGTTTCGCCAGAACTGCATGTACCGGGTTCACGATTCGCCTTCGTTGGACAAGCTGGAAACCTTGCGCCAAGTGTTGGACGGCATCGAACTGAATCTGGCGAAGGCGCAGGTGATCCGGCCTCAGCATTTCAATCGTATCCTGGAACAGGTCGCGGATACGCCCCATGCGCCGCTGGTCAACGAAGTGATCCTGAGAACCCAGGCCCAGGCGGCCTATGCACCGGGCAACATCGGCCATTTCGGTTTGGCGCTTCGGCGCTATGCGCACTTCACGTCGCCCATTCGACGTTACGCGGATCTGCTGGTTCATCGGGCCTTGATCCGGGGCGCGCGGTTGGGCGAGGGCGGGTTGGAAGACACGCCCCGGGATTTCGTCGATATGGGACAGCATATCACTTCGACCGAGCGCCGGGCGGCGGCGGCCGAACGGGACGCGGCGGACCGGTACACGGCACTTTTCCTATCGTCCAAGGTCGGAACCGTGGTCGAGGGCCGGGTTACTGGCGTCACGCGGTTCGGCCTCTTCGTGACCCTTGTGGAAAGCGGTGGCGACGGCCTTATCCCGATGGGGCTGCTGCCCGCGGACGATTATGTGCTGGAAGAAGATCGCCAGCGGATCGTCGGCCGGATATCGCGGCGGATGTTCCGGCTTGGCGATACCCTGGATGTGTTGTTGGCCGAAGTCGATCCATTGACGGGCGGAATGATCCTCCACCTTGTGGGCGGCGGATCCGAATCGCCGGAACGCCCGCACCGCAGATCGTCGAAGGTCAAGGTGCGGCCGGCGCGGACCGCCCGGAAGTCCGGGCCCCGCAAAAGGCGGCGTTGACGACGTCCATGCGACTGGAGTAGTGACGGCATCCGAGTTTTCGTGGAAAATCAACCCATGGCTAAGCGGTTGTCCAGATTCGCGCGATTCGGGCTGATGATCCTGGCGGTTGGCGTGGCGGCTTGCAGCCACGAGCCGGAACCGCTTCCGACTCCCTTCATGCCGACGATTCGTGCCCAGAATACGTTTGCGGTCGGAATCGACCACATTGTCCGCAAGTACATCGAACCGGTTTCGATCGGTCATCTCGCGCTCGAAGGGATTCGGGGGCTGGGGGCTTTGGATCCGGATCTTTCGGCCGTTCTCGACGGTTCCGATATCGTGATCTCGCGGTCCGACAAGATTCTCGTCCGCCTTGCCTTGCCAAAAGACGACGATGTTCACGAATGGGCCGACGTCGTGGTCCGGTCGGCGGAGGCGAGCGCCGCGCACTCGGAAGAGATCCGGGCGGCGGGCGTCGACGGCGTCTACGAGGCGGTCTTCGACGGAATGCTGGCCAATCTCGACATTTTTTCGCGTTATTCCGGCCGGGCCGATGCCGAAAAGAATCGTGCCAAGAGAAGCGGTTTCGACGGTATCGGAATCCTTTTCCGGATTGCCGACAACGGCGCGCGCATTGTCGGCGTCATGCCGGAATCGCCGGCTTCCACGGTCGGATTGCGTAAGAACGACGTCATTCTTTTCATCGACCGCGTATCGGTCGCGGGGTGGACTTCCGACGAAATCAAGGACCGACTCCGGGGGCCGAGCAAGAGTCTGGTGGAACTGGTTGTCGAACGGCCGGAGTTCCCCAACCCCCTGATTTATCGGGTCGAGCGGCGGCATATCATCGCATCGACCGTGATCGAGCAGGTACGAGACCGCATTCTCTTTCTGTCGATTCGGAGCTTCAATCATTCGACGGTTCGCGACGTTCGGCATGCCGTCGAACGGGCGCGCGGCGATTCGGGAATGAATTTGGAGGGAATCGTTCTCGACTTGCGGGGCGATCCGGGCGGGTTGTTGAAACAATCGATCAGCGTTGCCAACCTGTTCGTAACCAGTGGAAAGATCGTATCGACGAGGGGACGGCATCCCGACAGCATTCAGCACTACGCAGCCGACGACCGGGATATTGCCGACGGATTGCCGATCATTGTTCTGATCGACGGCAAGACCGCCTCGGCTGCCGAAATCGTTGCCGCGGCGCTTCAAGACCGTGACCGAGCCGTGGTTGTCGGCACCACATCCTATGGAAAAGGATCGGTACAGACCGTCATCCGGTTGCCGAACGACGGCGAAATCACCTTGACCTGGTCGCACTTCGTTACCCCGGCCGAATACGTGCTCCATCGACTGGGGGTCCATCCGACGATCTGCACCAGCGGCAAGAAGCCCGGCGGAACGCCGCAGGGTGTGGACTTGGCGCAGGTGCGCTTGCGCGAATCGGCATTGCTCCATGCTTGGCGGACCATTCCGGTCAACGATGTCGACGGCCGGGCGGGGTTGCGCGAAACATGCCCCCCGGAGCCTCGTACCGGAAAGTTGGAACAGGAAATCGCGCGGGCTTTGATCGAGGATCCGGCTCTTTACCGCCGCGTTCTCTATCCTTCGGCCGGAGACGGCATGAGCGCGGAAAACCCGGATATCCGTTCGTCGGAACTGCACGCATCTTCGTCTGGTCCCGCATCCGCCCCCCCTTGACATAGGCGCCAAGGGCTGTATGTTCCCCCGACGCGACGCGTTCGAATGAAACGGGATCAAGACAATGGCGAAGCCAAACACGATTCTTATCAAGCTGGTCAGTTCGGCCGATACGGGCTTCTATTACGTGGCCAAGAAAAATCCGCGCACCAAGACCGAGAAGCTTCAGTTCAAGAAGTATGATCCGGTCGCGCGCAAGCATGTGCTGTTCAAGGAAGCCAAGATCAAGTAATCGAGTCTGGCGTCGCAAGACCGAAAGCGGAAGACCGTGTGGTCTTCCGTTTTGTATTCGTCCCACAAAGGCGAGGCATGAAACGCGCGCATCCGCAAAGGCTGTCACGCCCGGCGCGCTCGATCAAAGAAAATCGGATTCCCGTATCGCCCGCGAAATGGTGTCCGGCGACGGAATGACGCGGTCGCGGCCCTCGCGCTTGGCCTGATACATCGCCGCATCGGCTTCCTTTAGAAGCTTTTCCGCCGAGGCATCGAAACCCGCAGAATTGGATACACCGACGCTGATGGAAATCCGAATTCCATCGGGCGTGCCCTTTACGACGACGGGCGTTTCCGAGATCTTCCGCCGCAGGCGTTCCGCGACGCCGATCGCGACGTCGATCGGCGTGTCCGGCATGACGACGACAAATTCCTCACCGCCGTATCGGGCTGCCAGATCGAAACCGCGGATATTGCGGGCAATCCGCTCCGCTACGTCGCACAGAACCGAATCGCCGACGCTATGGCCGTGGGTATCGTTGATGGACTTGAAGTGGTCGATGTCGATCATCAGCAACGAAATCGGTTTGTCCGATTCGGCTGCACGGGCCATCACCGCATCCATGTGCGCGTCGAGATAACGGCGATTGTGCAGGCAGGTGAGCGAGTCCGTCAGGGCGAGTTTGAGCCCTTCAAGGAAGACGCCCTGAAGGCGGTCCTGATAGCGCTTGCGCTTGACCTGGGTCCGGACGCGTGCCAGCAGTTCGTTTTCGTCGATCGGCCGGACCACGTAATCGTTGACGCCGAGTTCTAGCGCTTTGAGCAACCGGCCCATGTCCTCTTCGTCGTCGATGAGCAGAATGGGGAGTTGTCGGGTCACTTCGTGGGAGCGCAGTTGTGAACAAAGCCGAAGCGGGTCGTCATCCTCGCCGAGGCTGACGATCACAAGATCTGAATCCTGGGCCAGTTCGAAAATGCCTCGCCCCCGATCGACCACGATGACGTTGTCGTCGTCGATCGCCAGGACATCGCGAATGTTCGCGCTTTGGATCGGGCTGTCGTCGACGAGCAGAACCTTTGCCTGACGCGTATTGACCGTCCAGATGGTTTCTTCGGACCGGTCGATCCCCAATGAACGGGTGGTCTCCTCCCGAAGCCGCCACTGATCCAGCATTCGGCGCAGGCGAACCAGAGAACGAACCCGGGCGAACAGCGTGTTGTCGCTGACGGGTTTGGTCAGGAAATCGTCTGCACCGGCTTCCAGTCCGCGGACCCGGTCGCTGCTCTCGCTCAACGCCGTGACCATCACGACCGGGATTTGAGTGGTTTCCGGGTTCTGCTTGATGCGCTTGCAGACCTCGAAGCCGTCCATCCCCGGCATCATGACGTCGAGAAGGACGAGATCAGGACTGTGCTCCTCGATAACCCTCAGAGCCGTTTCGCCGTCCTGGGCGGTCAGAATCTCGTAGTATTCCGCCGACAGTTTCGCGGCGAGCACCTTTATGCTCGGCAACATATCATCGACGATCAGTATCCGAGCCGACATTCGCGCGTTCCGTGGCGGCTTCGATTAGCCGAGAAATTTCTCGATGGTACCGAGGAAACTGGGAACCGATATCGGCTTGGCAATATAGCCCTCGCAACCGCCTTCGCGGATTTTTTCCTCGTCGCCCTTCATGGCGAAGGCCGTCACCGCGATCACCGGGATGGCCTTGAGGTCATCGTCAGCCTTGAGCATTTTCGTCACTTCAAGGCCGGAGATTTCGGGCAGTTGAATGTCCATCAAGATCAGATCGGGGCGGTGTTCGCGGGCCAGCTTAAGAGCTTCGGTCCCGTCCTTTGTTTGAACCGTGTCGTAACCGTGAGCTTGCAACAGGTCGTTGAACAACTTCATGTTGAGGTCGTTATCCTCAACGATAAGGATCTTTTTGGCCATCGTCTTATGAATACCTCCAACCGGTCGCCTGCTCGATGAACGATGTCAACTTAACGATCATCCGCCTTTATACCCTGACATGGGTGACATCTCGCCAAAAAATCGGCCTCTTAACGAGAATAATCAACGGTCGATTTTGCAAGATGATGGAGCATTCCCGGCGGCAAGTCAAACTTGGCCCATATCGGTCCGTCGGATACCGTGTGGTGTCGCGGGCAAAAATAAAGGCCGCGTTCGCGGCCTCGAGTGGGAAACCTTTTTGAGGGGCATGAAGTAATACTGGTCGGCGGACTTCTCCCGCCTGAAAGCCGCCTAAAATAACATTTTCGGCGGAATCGACAGTGCCATCGAGACCAGTGTCAAGGGGATCGCGACGGCAAACGCTTTCCAAGTCGTCATCGTCGTCTCCTGGCTTGAAGGTTTCTCGAAAGAACGTCTCCAGGACAGGGACAAATAATCACACGCCCGTTGCCACTGGGCAGTGATCCCGGTCACTCGCGTAATAAAAAGGGGTTACTCGCCGCGGACGTGTTCGACCATGGCTTCCAGGCGCGAAACATCCTTCACGCGCAGTCCGTCGCGCGTCCTTTCGAGGATTTTGCGCCGGGCGAGATCGTTCATGACCCGCGCGACGGTCTCGCGAGTCGTGCTGACGCGGCTGGCCAAATCGGAATGGACCGGAATCGGGGCAATCATTGCCTCGTTGTCGCCGATCATCGCGCATCTGGCTTGCCGCAGCAGTTCCCCGTGAACCCGGTTGTTAGCGCCCAGGGTGCTGAGATCCATGATCCGATCCGTCGAGGCACGAACGATTCGGGTCAGGGCTGCCAAAACCTTGAAGGAGATCGGCCAATGCGTCTTCATGGTTTGCAGGAAATGTTCATAGGGAAGCGAGGCCAGCAGTGTATCTGTCAAAGCCATCACGCTGGCGGATCGGGGCTGGCCGTCAATCGCGGCGAGTTCCCCGAAATGGCCGCCTTCCGGAACGTCGTCCAACGTAACCTCTCGTCCGGAAAGCGAATAGTTGACGATCCGGACCCGGCCTTCGACGACGAAGAATACGTCCCGCGCTTCCCCCTGCCGGTCGATGATCTGTTCCTGCGCGGCAAACCGTCGCCAGCGGCAAGCCTTTTCGATGGGGGCGCGTTCGGTTTCGGACAAGTCTTCGAACAGGTACACGTTTCCCAGCGAGCTTGGCGTTGTATCGCCCAACGGTCTATCCCCCGGTGATGGTCGTTGCGCCGACTTCTCGTACACTTGATGATAGCTATGGTATACGGAAATGAAAAGCGGTGCCGCCGCCACGCCAACGCACGATGTTGCGCGGCGATGCCGTGACCGGTATCGTCTTTGTAGGAACGGCAGGGCGGAGGGGGCTGATTTCCGCTGCCGGGCCGCTCGCAATCGGGGATGGGGCGTGCGGTGACGCGATCGGACAAAACCGTGATCGGGGTCGTGATTCCCTGCTTTCGGGAAAAAGACCATATTCTGGACGTCGTGGCTGGCATTGGGCCGGAAGTCAGCCATATCGTTATCGTCGATGACGCCTGTCCCGACCGCACCGGTGCGTTCGTCGAGGCGGCGTGCGATGACGAACGCGTCCAGGTTGTCGTTCACGAAACCAATCAAGGCGTCGGCGGGGCGACCCTGACCGGCTATCGCCGTGCAATCGAGTGCGGTGCCGACGTCATCGTCAAGCTCGACGGCGACGGGCAGATGGACCCCGCGATGATTCCCCAACTGGTAAAGCCGATCGTCGAGCAGTGGGCGGACTATGCCAAAGGAAACCGGTTCCACGATCTCGACGGCGTTGCTGGAATGCCGACCCTTCGCGTGGTGGGAAACCTCGCTCTATCCTTCGCGACGAAGCTGTCCAGCGGCTATTGGAACGTCTTCGACCCGACCAACGGCTATACCGCGATCCACGCCCGCGTCGCGTCGCATCTGCCGTTTGAAAAGATTGCGAAAGGGTTCTTTTTCGAATCGGACATGCTGTTCCGGCTCTATCTCTTGGGCGCGGTGGTCGCGGACATGCCGATGCGGGCTCACTATGGAAACGAGCAAAGCAAACTTCGGATTTCGCGCATTCTCGGAACGTTCGTGGCTCGGCATTGCGTCAACGCCTTCAAGCGTGTTTTTTACACCTACTTCCTGCGAGATTTTACCGCCGCGTCGGTCGAACTGATCGTCGGCGGGGCGTTGCTGCTGTTCGGTACCGTTTTCGGCCTTTTGAATTGGCGAGAAAGTGTCGTGACGGGTATTCCCGCCACAACGGGCACGGTGATGCTGGCCGCGCTGCCCATCATCGTTGGAACGCAAATGCTGATCGCGTTCCTGGACTTCGATACCCGGAACATTCCACGCGAGCCCATCCAACTCAGACTCTAGCCGGCGGTCCCCGGCCATTGCGAGTCGCGTTGGCGTTGCCATTTGATGAATCGTAAGACCTTGGACGGGGAGATCCCGCGCGGTGGAACCTTTTACGATCGCGGCAATTGTTGTGGCCTTGGGATTGGCGGTGATGGGAGCGAACGAGAGCCTGGACAGTCCATCGTGCGTCGCGGTCGGGGATTGGCTGGAGCCGGCAACCGGTGCCGACGTCGATCATCCATCCGCCATCGATCGGCTCGCGCGTCAGGATGTGGTGCTGCTCGGAGAAAGCCACACGGCAGCCGAACACCATCGCTGGCAACTTCATACCATCGCTGCCCTGCATGGTCGACGCGCTGATATCGTCCTCGGATTCGAATCGTTTCCGCGATCGGTGCAGCCCGCGCTCGATGCCTGGGTCGCCGGCGACCTGACCGAATCGGCGTTTCTTGAACGGAGTCGGTGGAAGGACGTATGGGGATTCGACCCGGCGCTCTACATGCCGCTTTTCCATTATGCGCGTTTGCATCGGGTGCCGATGATCGCTCTCAATGTTGATCGCGCGCTGGTTCGCGCGGTATCGCGTGCCGGATGGTCGTCGGTTCCGCCCGAAGAACGGGAAGGCCTGGGAAATCCGGCTCCGGCCGGTGACGCGTATCGAACCTTGCTGCGTTCGGTATTCGAAGCCCATCACGGCAAGAGTGGCACTGGAGAAGGCGACGATTCGGCATTCGGCCGCTTTGTCGAGGCGCAAACCATCTGGGATTACGCCATGGCCGACGCGATTTCGTCCGCAACACGCGAAGGCAATCGGTTGGTCGTCGGCATCGCGGGGCAGGGACACCTTTCCTATGGTTACGGTATTCCTCATCAAATGCGGGCGCTCGGCGTGGCCAAGATCGCCGTGGCTCTGCCGGTGGAAACCGGGCAGGCCTGTTCTGAACCCGACGTCGACGGAAACGCCGTAGCCGACCTTGTGTTCGGGGTCCCCGAGGAAACGACGGAGACTGCGTCGCGGGACTGACGCCAGGGTACTCCGACGTTGATTCGGGGTGAAACCGACATCATCTTTATCTCATGGGTCATGATGAAATCATGCACGCGACATGGGAACATCGATCATGAAACCTGTCTTCGCGGTGCTGTCGGCAATTCCCTTTTTCCTGGGCATTGATGCTTTGGCCCAGGAAGGAAACGGGGTCCTCAATGCGTTTTCGCTCCGGCCCGTCCCTGCCGACTCGTCGGTCAGTGTCGATGTCAATGACGATTCCCGGCGGAACCTCGCGGCGCTCGAAGCCTTCAAGACCAGACTCGCGGATGCCGGTTACCGGATCGAGCCCGAAGCTCCCCTGATCATGACCCTGGAAGTCCTTGATGTCGGCGGCGCATGGTCCGACGATGGTCAGCGGACGATTCTGGAGTTCGAGGGAAAGGGCGACGGGATCTCCGGGCAGAATCACAAGCTCCGGTTCAATCTGTTCGATTCCAACCAAGGTGGGATTTTCAATCGCGGCCAGACCGAAGGCGGAACGCATATCGTCACGCCCGTCCGTTTTCGGCTGAACGTGACGCTCGTCGATCGAAGCAACGGCCGGCGTCTGTGGCAGGGATCGGCGGAAATCGAAAAGGATCGGCAAGACGAAATGGCCTTGATTCGGGGTATGACGGGGCCGCTGGCCGCCAAGGTCGGGGAAACTGTCAGGCAGCAGACTTTTTCCGTCCCCTAGAACCGAACGCGTTTCCCGCTGCGCCATTTCCGTTTGCCGTTTTGGGGAAATCCGAGTACGAACGAAACCTCGTGAAACCGGAACGCTCCGGAGCTTCCGGGCGGGTGATTTCCATCGAGCGGCTTCCGTCGAAAAGGAGAGTGAGTATGGCCAACGTCGTCGTGGTCGGATCCCAATGGGGAGACGAAGGCAAGGGCAAGATCGTGGACTGGTTGTCCGAACGCGCCGACGTCGTGGTCCGTTTTCAGGGCGGACATAACGCGGGCCATACTCTGGTGATCGACGGCGTGACCTACAAATGCAGCATGCTGCCCTCCGGGGTGGTGCGCCAAGGTAAGCTGTCGGTGATCGGCAATGGGGTTGTGCTCGATCCGTGGGCGCTCTTGAAAGAGATCGAAACCATGCGGGAGAAGGGCGTGTCGATTTACGCCTGAAAACCTGAAGATCGCCGAAAACGCGCCGTTGATTCTTCCCGTCCACAGCAATCTCGACCTTGCCCGGGAAAAGGCATTGGGCAATGCCCGCATCGGCACCACTGGTCGCGGCATCGGCCCCGCTTACGAAGACAAGGTCGGGCGCCGGGCGGTCCATGTCGGCGATTTGTCGGATGCCGGGTTGATTGCCCGCAAGGTGGACAATCTCCTTCTTCATCACAACGCGATTCTCCGCGGCTTGGGCCAGCCCGAAGTCGGACGGGACGAATTGATCTCCTTGCTGGAGGAAATGGCACCCAAGCTGTTGCCTTACGCCGACTGCGTTTGGAAAACCTTGGACGACGCCCGACGCGCGGGCAAAAGGATCCTGTACGAAGGCGCTCAGGGCGCGATGCTGGACATCGACCACGGGACCTATCCCTATGTGACCTCGTCCAACACCGTGGCCGGCCAGGCGTCCGTCGGATCCGGACAGGGGCCGGGTGCCGTCGATTTTGTCCTGGGCATCGCCAAGGCCTATACGACTCGTGTCGGCAGCGGCCCGTTTCCGACCGAATTGCACGACGATATCGGTCGCGGCATCGGTGAACGCGGGCGGGAATTCGGAACGGTGACCGGGCGGCCGCGGCGTTGTGGCTGGTTCGATGCCGTGCTTGTGCGCCAAGCCGTCAAGGTTAGCGGCATCAACGGAATCGCCCTGACCAAGGCCGACGTGCTGGACGGACTCGAGGAACTCAAGGTGTGTGTCGGCTATCGACTCGACGGTAAAACCATCGATCATTTGCCGTCGAATCCCGACTATCAGGAACGCGTGGAGCCGATTTACGAGTCCCTGGAAGGCTGGCAGGACAGTACGCGCGGTGCACGGACCTGGGCCGATTTGCCGGCGACCGCTGTCAAATATGTCCGGCGAATCGAGGAGTTGATCGGCGCGCCGGTGACCTTGTTGTCGACCAGCCCGGAGCGTGACGACACCATCTTGATGCACGATCCGTTTGCGGATTGACGGGGCTTCGGCGACGGCATGGGGGCGCTTAAGGGTTTGGCAACGATTCGGTTTTAAGGTCGGCGGGTCATCGGGGCGGACGTCCGTCATATGGCAGGAGAATGTTGGCCATGGCCCTGACGCCCAGGGAAACAGAAGTTCCCGAAGGCCGGCGACAGAATAGTCCGCCAACGCTTCGAGAACGCTACGTCATCGATCCGAGTCAGGAACTCGCCGAGCTTTCGCAGCCTTCGGTAAAGGCTTATGCCGTTCAGGATAAGCGCGACCCCGGCCGCCCCCTGTTCGCCCTGGTCTGCAAACCGAATTTGCAGCCGCGCATGAACGCCCTGGGTTTTCTCAAGGGCGAAAACATTCGCGGCTTGCTGCCTCTGGTGGATTACGGGATCATCCATTGGCCGATTTTTAACCGGCGCTGCATGGTCGTGATCTACCAGCGCCCGGCAGGCGGGCGTCTGATCGACGCATTGAAATCCGGGAAGCTCAAACTCAACGAACACGAACTGCCGCGCAAGATTATCGAACCCATAGCGGTCGCGCTCCGGGAACTGGCGCCGAACGATATCCCCCATCGCGCGATTAGGGTCGAAAATCTGTATCTGTTCGAAGAGGAGAAGCAGACGATCGTCGTCGGCGACTGCGCGACGACGCCGCCTGGATACGATCAGCCGACGTCGTTCGAACCCATCGAGCGCGCCATGGCGACACCCGACGGTCGCGGCAAAGGCAACATCGGAGACGATCTGTATGCGCTCGGCGCGTCGATCGTCACCTTGATCCTGGGCCACAATCCTGTCGCCAAGCTCAGCGACGACCAGGTATTGGCGGCCAAGGTCGAGCAGGGTACCTACGCCACGCTGTGCGGGCGGGAACGCGTTCCGCTTCACCTGCTCGAACCCTTGCGCGGAATGTTGAGTGACGAACCCGACGAGCGCTGGACGCTGGAAGAAGTCGACTTCTGGGTCAGCGGGCGTCGGATGACGCCGATGCAGAAGAAGGCGGCGAAAAAGGCGGAATCGCGTTTTTCCTTCGCCGGACGCGACCACGGAACGGTTCGGACCCTGGCGCACGCGTTCACCTGCCATGTGAACGAAGCCGCCCGGGTCATCCGCAAGGGCCAATTGGAAACCTGGCTCCGCCGCAGCATCAAGGACAACGATATGGCGGAGGCGGTCGCCGCCGCCGTCGAAGCGGCCCGGGCGCACGAAAGGGACTTCCAGGGAAGCGATGACTATCTGGTGACCAAGGTCTCCATCATTCTCGATCCCAAGGGGCCCATTCGCTACAAGGGGCTGGCGTTTATTCCCGAGGCCTTCGGCACCGTTCTCGCGACGGAGTACATGGAAAAAGGGGCGGCCCCCAAGTGCGCCGAGGTCCTGGGGCAGGATCTGCCCGGTCTGTGGGTCATTCTCCAGCCCAACTATACGCCGGGGCATTCCAATATCGAGAAACTGTTCGTCCAGTTGCGGTCTCATGCCGCCAATCGTGATCTCGGGTACGGCATGGAACGGTGTCTCTACGAATTCAACCCGATGCTGCCGTGCCAGAGTTCCTTTATTTCCGACGAGTACGTCATGGATATCCGGCAATTGCTTCCAGCCTTGGATCAGGCCGGCAATCACGTGGATACGACACTTCGTCCCCTGGATCGGCACGTCGCCGCATTTATCGCCCACCGCCTGGGGTCGGACGTGGAACCGCACCTCAGAACGATGGCCGATCCGTCGCCCAGTCTTCAGGTGAACGGCATGGTCAGTCTGCTCGCCTATGTCCAATGGCGGTTAGGCCCCGAATCGTTGCTTGGGTTGACGAGTTGGGTCGGTGGATTGCTCGCGCCTTCCATCAACTCGTATCATAGCCGATCCGTACGTCGGGAATTGGAACGCGCGATTCCCAAGGTGATCAGGCAAGGCAGCCTGCCGGAACTCTACAACCTCATCGAAAATCAGAACAAGCGTGAGAGCGATCGCGAAGGGTTTGAAATCGCAGTCGAGGAATTCGCCGAAGCGGAAGCCGACGTTCGCACCGTCGAACACAGCGACGGCAATGACGCCACCCTGGCCGAGATAAAGGGGCAGGAAGCTGCAGCCATGACATCCATCATGCTGACGATGCTTTCCATGGCGGTTCTGATATTGATCGAGTTCCTGTGAGGGCCGGAACCATGAATCGATTGAAAGGCGATATCGGCTGATGGCTCGGAAACCCGCGAGACAGGTCGCCGCGCCGGGGCTCAACATGCGCAAGATTCTTCTCACTCTTGCGCTGATCGCGCTGATCGCCGCCATCATTCCCGGAATCGTCGTCGTTGCGATCATCGGTATGTTACCGAGTTTCGTGGCCCTGCTGGTCGACCGGTCGCCGCAGAAGTATCAGGCCCTTTGTGTCGGGGGGATGAACTGGTGCGGTGTTTTCCCCTACGTGCTCGATGTGTTCGCTTCCGCCAATTCGTTCGACGCGGCGAAGTCGGTTTTGTCCTCGCCCATCGCTTTTCTTGTGATGTGGGGATGCGCGGCCTTCGGTTATCTCATTTTCACCGTGGTGCCGCCCCTGGTGGGGACATTCCTGACCGTGATGGCCCAGCGCAGGATCGCGATGTTGCGTGCGACCCAACGGCGATTGATCGAAGAGTGGGGCGACGACATCGCCCGCCCCGTTCGCGACCGCTAGATCAATCCGCCAAACCGGCGGAATCGGCCGATCGTGGTTGAATTGATCATTTTCGAAAAGATCGGGAAATGTATCTAGGCCCGAAGGGACGCGGGGTACTCAATGGGCGATGGACTCGATCGCCTTCCAGGCTTTCTCGTTCCAGGATGACGCGCAGAGTTCAACCGCGGCCACCAGGGTTTCTAGGACGCCATGGGCCGGTTTCGGCACGGGGGGAGCGCCGGACGCGTAGTCTTCCAGGGAAATGCTGTCGAAGGAGACCAGGGATTTCTCTCGATCGTACAGCACCGTCGACGAAAAAACCTGATCATCGATACCCCCCCCGATTTCCCAGATGTCGAGCGTGATCTGGTAGAGACGGCCATCGTTGTCGTCTTCGAGGGCTTCCGAGACGAAAAGGAAGGATTCGAACTCTCGCGTCTGCTCCCCGAAGCGGCAACGCCATCCGACTTCGTAGTCGGAGGTTTCGAAAATCTCCCCTTCCACCGGACTCGAGCCCGAATAACGGATGAGGTAGTCACAGATGCGGCCGTTCGAAAACACGGCATGACGACGAATGTCCTGATCCAGTTCGCCGTCGAAGAGCCTGTGAAGCACCGGCGCGTAGACGAATCCGATATCTTTTCCGTGCTGCTTGACGGCGACCCAGGATCCTTCGGCTCTTCCGAATACGCGAACCGTTTCGCCTTCCTCGATCAGTCCGAGCTTTTCTCCATTGGTGTCCGGTCGATCGCGCACGTTGACGTCGTGGGTTACGACGAAGAGACCTTCGGCGGGTTCGATCGGCACGCTCCGATAGATCAGCGGCCCGTTTTGCGGTTCGTCGGCGTGGCCGCCGGCCGGAGTGAAAAGCAGGAACAGGGCTAATAACGCGATCATCGACCCACGCCAGTACGCGGCATCGGCATCCGGAAATCTGTGTCCCCGTCCCCTCGGGGGCTTTTTGTTCACGGTCGTCACCCTGTTGCTCGAACGACGTCGTTTGATTTTTATCGCCGGATAATACCGGCCGAAGGTGTTGACCTCCATACCTTATTGCCTCATGCGCGCGCATTGTCCTCGACAGGATTGTTGCCGGAGAGATATAGGGAGGCATGGCGACGGTCGACCTTCGAGAGATCAAGACATTCCTGACCCCAGGAAAGCGCCTCATGGGTTGCGATGTGGGGACGAAGACGATCGGGCTCGCATTGTCCGACGTCACGCTCATGATCGCCACGCCGCTGGAGACGATCAACCGCAGCAAGTTTTCGAAAGACGTGGTCCGATTGAACGAGCTCGTCGTGGCGCACGGCGTCGGCGGATTCGTCGTCGGCCTGCCCGTGGGCATGGACGGTTCCGAAGGACCTCGATGTCAGGGTGTCCGTCAGTTCGGCGAAAACCTTCTGGGGTTTGTCGACCTGCCCCTCGCGTACTGGGACGAGCGTCTGTCGACGGCTGCCGTGGAACGTATCCTGGTCGGTGAGGCCGACCTGTCGCGAAAAAGGCGGAAGCAAGTCGTAGATCGCGCCGCCGCCGCTTACATCCTCCAGGGCGCGCTGGACTTTCTAGGGTAGCTGGCGGAATGGTAGACGTCGCTCTTTCCCTGGTTCCGGTGTTTCTGGTGATCGTGTCCGGCCATGCCGCCAAGCGGCTCGGGTTTCTGGCGGACTCCTTCTGGATCCCGGCGGAGAAACTGACCTATTACGTCCTTTTTCCGGCCTTGCTCGTCACCACGACGGCGGGTGCCGAATTCACCCAGTTGCCTGTGGCGGCCATCGCGACCGCGATGATCGTGGGGTCGACCCTCAATCCCGTAATTCTACTCGCTTTGCGAAAACCCTTGGCGGTGTCGGGGCCGACATTCTCGTCGCTGATACAAGGCGCGATTCGCCCCAACACCTATATCGGCTTGGCCGCGTCGTATGCCTTGGCCGGGGAGCAGGGCCTGGCGTTGGTGGCGGTGTGCGTGGTGGTCAATATACCGCTGGTCAATCTGTGGAGCGTGATCGCGCTTGTCCGCTTCGCCGGAGCCGGAAGATCGAACCCAGGCGGATGGCGGATGGCTCTGCCGATCCTGCGCAACCCGCTGATCGTCGCTTGCCTGGTCGGCGGCGCGCTGAATGTCAGCGGAATCGGCCTTCCGCCCGTCGTCGAACCCTACCTGGGTATTCTCGGCCGGGCATCTCTCCCGATCGCCCTTCTCGCGGTCGGGGCCGGGCTGGATTTCAAGACCGCCAAGACTCGTCTGGGCGTGACCGCGGCGGCCGGTGTCTTCAAGCTTCTGGTGCTTCCCGCCGTGGTCTGGGTGACAGGCTACATGCTCGGCATTGACGGCGCGGCACGTACCATCGTGATCATGTTCTCGGCGCTTCCCACGTCCGCCTCATCCTACGTTCTCGCGCGGCAGATGGGCGGTGATGCGCCGGTCATGGCGGGAATCATCACGGCTTCGACCCTGTTGGCCATGGTGACCATGCCGTTGCTGGTCGCCTACCTGCCGTGATGCGAATCCGATCAATGGCGCGTTCGGCCCAATGGCGGGACTTCTGGCGGGGGTGCGGGCTCGGCGGCAGTCGGGGCTGTTACCGCGGCATTGCCTTGGCTCAGAACGCAAAGATCCCCGGCGACATCCTTTCCCGCCTCCTTGCGCGGGACGAAGGACAAGCACGTGTTCAGGGATAGCCCGGACCTGCTGATCGTCTGTTCGAGATAAAGCCGCGAGTGGGCATAGCGCTGGTCGGCGCCGAGACGGTAGCCGTCGCCGTCGCCGGATTGGGTGGTGAATGCGAACAACCCTCCGTCCGCGAGAATACGATGGATTCCGGACATGACGCGGTCCAGTGCTCCGAAATAGATCAGGA
The DNA here is from genome assembly GCA_963675465.2 of Rhodospirillales bacterium. Classification (GTDB taxonomy): domain Bacteria; phylum Pseudomonadota; class Alphaproteobacteria; order Rhodospirillales; family Shumkoniaceae; genus JAHDSF01. Next base: position 557,676 of record CAXXVY010000008.1, on the reverse strand, counting down.
CGTCCGCAGCGATAACGAGATCGTAGCGCGAGGTGCAGCGGGCAAGAAAATCCTCGATTTCGCAGACGTGAACGGCGTCGTAGATTCCCTTCCGTTCGGCTTGGGCCACCATACGTGGCGAAATATCGACACCTTCGAGCCAGGACGCGCGCGCCTTGAAGATTTCCCCGGCCAGTCCGGTCCCGCACCCCAGGTCGAGTATCCGTTCCCCACGGGAAATGGGCGGCCGAAGGGAATCCAGAACGACGCGAAGCTGATAGGGCGCGCGGTATTCGAGTTTTTCGATTAAGGTGCGTTCGAATCGCGGCGCATAATCGTCGAACAGGGCTCGGACATAGGCTTCCGGCGCCTTTTCCGGGACCGTCGCAGCACCCAGCAGGGCCAGTTTCAACGATGCACCGCGCAAGTCGTCGTCGGCATGACGCAGGTGCGCGACATAGTGCCGAACCGCTTCATCATGACGGCCCATGGCTTCCAGCGTTTCGGCCAGGGCAAAATGAGCGGCTTCCCATTCCGGTTCGATTTCCAGAGTCTGTTCGAAAACGGACTGTGCGGCGAGCAAGTCACCCTGCGCCTTGAGGTGCAAGGCGAACTCGAGCCTCCGGTCCGCCCGGAGGTTGCCTGACGAAGTCATCATGGATCGAAGTTTCGGACCTGTTGCGACGATGCCGCAAGCAAACGGCCGCGTATGGAGCGCTTGAACAGCGTCCAAGTAAAGAAGATCTTTCGGTCGAGAAAACCTTGCGGATTTCCTTGTGGTGTCCGCAATTTCGGAGGCACACTCCACCTGAAACGGGATGCCCGGAATGACGACTCGGACGACTCCGCAAGATTGGGCGAAGCTTCGGCGACCGGATCACCTCTTCGGTGCGGCGGTGTTGCACGCGGCCTACGCGCGTCGGGGGTTTGCCCGCCATTGGCATGACGAATTCGCGTTCGGCGTTATAGAATCCGGGGTGAACACCTTCTGGTGCCGGGGGCACGACCACCAGGGCCCGGCCGGCATGGTTACGCTCATGAACCCAGGGGAAGTCCATGACGGTCGGGTGGGGGAACACGGCTGGCGGCAACGGATGTTCTATGTGGCGCCGCACGTCGTCGCCGACGCGCTTTCGGATTTGCGCGGGCAGACTTCGGATATGCCGTTTTTCACGACGCCGGTTATCGTCGATCCGCCGCTCGCCGATCTGATTCGGCGGGCGCATCGCGCCTGTTTCCAAGAAGACGCTCTTTCCGGGCAGTCGGCGATCCTTTGGGCGATGGCACAATTGGCGGTACGCCATGCGGATACGCGGCCGATGCCGCAACGGCTCGGTCCGGAGCCGATCCGGGTCCGGCGCATGCGCGACTACATTCACGACCATATGGACGAATCCCTGACCCTGTCCGATCTCGCGGAAACGGCTGGCGTGGGCCGGTTTCAGGCCATTCGGCTGTTTCGTGCCGCTATGGGGCTGCCGCCGCATGCCTATTTGGTACAATGTCGTGTCCAGTCGGCGGCGCGCCTGTTGCGCTCGGGTACGTCGCCGGCGGAGGCCGCAACGGCCGTCGGTTTTGCCGATCAGAGCCATCTCACCCGCCATTTCAAGCGCACGTTCGGCGTGACGCCCGGGGTCTTCTCGGCAGCCTGACGAGCGCACGGCGAGTGGGGCGACCGGGTTGACCGGTTGACAAGTCCCGGTCGATCGGGCAATAAGGCCATGTTTGATCAAATATCAAAGATCAAGAATCGGGTATCCGGAACGTCCCATGTCGATTGTCGCGCCAGCCTACGAGGTTTTGCGGGATCGCCTGCGCGAAGATATCATCGCGGGGGTCATCGTCCCTGGAAGCCGCCTGACCATCGGCGAGGTTTCGACCCGATTCGGCACCAGCCATATGCCGGTACGCGAAGCGTTCCAATGGTTGCAAGGCGAAGGACTGGTTCGTATTCTTCCCCACAAGGGCGTGCGGGTCCTGGATGTGGACGTCCGGTTCGTGGCGAACATCTTCGACATCCGTAGCGCCATCGAGGAACTGCTTGCCTGCCGGAGCGCGGGCGCCATGGATACGGCTTCGCTCGCCCATGCCCGAGCCCTGAACGATCGAATACGGGCTTGCGCGGAAAGCGGCGAACTTCAGTACAATTTCGACTTGGACCGGGATTTCCACGCCACGATCTACGCCCGGGCCGACAACGCCGAGGCCTTGGAGATCTTTTCCAAGTACTCGAATATCATTCTGGCGCTGCGTCGGCGTTACGGATTTGGTCCCGGTCGGGTCGAAGAGACGGTGCGTGAGCACGATCGTTTGCTGGAGGCCGTGGCCGATGGCGATTCCGACGCGGCCGCCAGGATCGCCAAGGATCACAAGACGGTGGCCAAGGAAGACCTGATCGCCTTGATGACGCAGGGCGGCGATTGCGAGCCGCCCGCCGGAAATTCGCCGTCGCGGCGCGAAGGGTGACGCGGGGTCGGACAATGCTTTCAACACAACCATAACGAGAGAGGAAGACCATGCCCAAATTCAACGCCAATCTCTCGATGCTCTTCACCGAGGTCGATTTTCTGGATCGCTTTGAAAAGGCGGCCAAGGCCGGCTTCAAGGGTGTCGAATATCTGTTCCCTTACGACTACGACAAGAACCTTCTGGCCGACAAACTGAAATCGAACGGTCTGGTCCAGGTGCTGTTCAACATGCCCCCGGGCGACTGGGGCGCGGGTGATCGGGGTCTCGGGTGCCTCCCCGATCGCGTCGGAGAGTTCCAGGATGCCGTCGGCAAGACGATCGAGTATGCCAAGGTCCTGGACTGCAAGATGATCAACTGCATGGCCGGCAAGACTCCCGCCGGCTTGTCGCAGGAAAAGGCCGACGAGACGCTGGTCGCCAACCTTAAATTCGCCGCTGAAAAGTTCAAGGAAGCGGAGATTATGGCGCTTCTCGAAGCCATCAACTTCCGGGACATTCCGGGTTACCACGTCAACACCAGCAAGCATGCGCTGGCGATCCTGGATCAGGTTGGCCACAATGCTGGCTTCCAATACGACATCTACCACATGCAGCGGATGGAAGGCGAACTCGCCAACACCATCAAGGAGAACCTGGCGCGCATCCCGCACATGCAGCTCGCAGATCTGCCCGGACGGCATGAACCCGGCACCGGCGAGATCAACTACCCGTTCCTGTTCAAGTTCCTGGACGAGATCGGCTACAAGGGCTGGATCGGCTGCGAGTATATCCCGGCCGCCGGTACCGAGGCAGGCCTCGGCTGGCTCTCCCCCTACAAGTAATCCGCCGGTTTCCAAAATCGGAATACGGGGTCGCCGCGCATCCGGCGGCGGTTCCCGAACAAGGCAAAAGGAGACAAACTATGAAAATCGGATTCATCGGCACCGGAATCATGGGTGCGCCCATGGCGGACCATCTCATCGACGGTGGCCACGAACTGACCCTTTTCGACATCAATCCGGCGCCGAAGGCGCTGGTCGACAAAGGGGCAAAGGTCGCGAAAAGCTCGACCGAGGTCGCGCAGGCCTCCGAGGTCATCATCATCATGGTGCCCGACACGCCGCACGTGGCCGAGGTTCTGTTCGGTGAAAACGGCGTTGCCAAGGGCCTGAGCGCCGGCAAGATCGTCATCGACATGAGCTCGATTTCCCCGGTCGATACCAAGGAATTCGCCAAAAAGATCAACGATCTCGGTTGCCAGTATCTGGATGCCCCGGTTTCCGGCGGTGAAGTCGGCGCCAAGGCCGCGACCCTGACCATCATGGTCGGGGGCGAGCAGAATACCTTCGACAAGATCAAGCCGCTGTTCGAACTCATGGGCAAGAACATTACCCTGGTCGGCGGCAACGGTGACGGTCAGACCTGCAAGGTCGCCAATCAGATCATCGTCGCCCTGAACATCGAGGCGGTTTCCGAAGCCCTGCTGTTCGCATCCAAGGCCGGTGCCGATCCGGCGAAGGTCCGTCAGGCGCTGATGGGCGGCTTCGCATCGTCGAAGATCCTGGAAATCCACGGCGAACGCATGATCAAACGGACCTTCAATCCCGGTTTCCGGATCGAACTGCACCAGAAGGATCTGAATCTGGCGCTGTCGAATGCCCGGATGATGGGCATCAGTCTTCCGAATACCGCGACCGCGCAGGAACTCTTCAACAGCTGCGCCGCGAACGGCGGCAAGGCTTGGGATCACTCGGGCATGGTCAAGGCGCTCGAGATGATGGCCAACCACAAGGTGGCCGAGGACTGAACTTCGTCGGGGGATCCGGTGACGGGTCCCCCGCGTCTTTTCTGTGGCCTGCATTTTTCCGCGAATACCGACCAGACGGATGCCAACGATGATCGACAATCCCCGCCAATTTCTCGACATGCTGTTTCGCGAAGCGGTTGCGGCGGTATCGCCGGACTGCGTCGTACCGCAGAATTTGCCGCCGAAGCCGAAGGGCCGCACCATCGTTCTCGGCGCGGGGAAGGGTTCCGCGTTGATGGCCAAGGCGGTGGAAGAAAACTGGGATGGCCCGCTGGAGGGCATTGTCCTGACGCCCTATCACCACGGCGCGGATTGCTCCCGGATCGAAATCGTCGAGGCCGCCCATCCCGTCCCCGACGCTGCGGGTCGCGAGGCGGCCGGGCGGATTCTGGAACTCGCCCGGTCGGCGGGGCCGGATGATCTGGTGCTGTGCCTGATTTCGGGCGGTGGGTCGGCGCTGATGGCCTATCCGGCCGAAGGCCTGACGCTTGAAGACAAGCAGGCCATGAACAAGGCGCTGTTGAAATCGGGCGCCAACATCGGCGAAATGAATTGCGTGCGCAAACACCTGTCCGCAATCAAAGGCGGTCGGTTGGCCCAGGCGGCGCATCCGGCCAAAATCGTCACGCTGGCGGTTTCCGATGTGCCGGGCGACGATCCGTCGGTAATCGCGTCGGGCCCCACGGTTCCGGATCCCACGACCTATGCCGATGCTCTGGCGATCGTCGAAAAATACGGCATCAACGAGCCCAAGGCCGCGATCGACCGGCTCAAGGCCGCCGTCGACGAGACGCCGAAACCCGGCGATCCGGTGTTCAACGGCGGTGAGGTCAAGATCATCGCGACGCCGCAGGAGGCACTTGATCGGGCGGTCGAGATCGCCCGGCAACACGGCCTCAATCCGGTCGTTCTGGGCCATACGATCGAGGGTGAATCCCGCGAGGTGGCGTTGGTACACGCCGGCATGGCACGGCAGGCCTATCATCACGACCAGCCCGCGCTGTGCCCGTGCCTGATCATTTCGGGTGGGGAGACGACCGTGACGGTCAAGGGACAGGGACGAGGCGGTCGCAACGTCGAGTTCCTGCTGGCGCTCGCGGTTGCCCTCGGCGGTCATCCCGGTATTCATGCCGTGGCGGGGGATACCGACGGAGTCGACGGACAGGAACACATAGCGGGGGCGTTCGTCGATCCGACGACGGTGGCGCGTGCCGCAGAGAAGGGCATTTCCGCCAAGGCGAGCCTTGCCAACAACGACGGCCACGGCTTTTTCGAATCCCTGGGCGACCAACTGATTACCGGGCCCACCCGCACCAACGTGAACGATTTTCGTGCCGTTCTGATCCAGCGCGCCGGGGCGTAGGACAAAGACATCGAATTCGGGAGGAGAAAGATGAAGAAGTTGAAGATGACCATCGGCGAAGTGGTGATCCGCGCCGAACTGTTCCAAACCCCGACAGCGGATGCGCTCTGGGATGCCGCGCCGTTCAAGGCATCGGCGAACACCTGGGGAGACGAAGTCTATTTCTCGACACCCGTGGCTGGTCAGGCTGAAAAGGGTGCGCGCACGGTCGTTGAGCCTGGCGAATTGGCATTCTGGCTGGGCGGAGACGCGATCGCCATCTGTTACGGCCCGACACCGGTTTCCCAGGGGTCCGAAAGCCGCTTGATCTCTCCGGGCAACGTCTTCGGCAAATCCCTGGACGACGTGAAAAAGCTGGACCGTGTCCGCTCCGGTGCCCCGGTTAAGGTCGAACGCCTAGAGGATTGAACGGCGACCGGGGCCGGTGCGCAGGGGGATTCGGGAGAACCGACTCCCCTCTCACCTTACGCATATGGGGGTCGGCGTCGATTGTCGTGTTTTTAGGCGCCTAAAAAGATATATTGTAACATCATGCGGCGGCGTCGACATTCGAACCACGTCGGCGTCAGGGAACCGGAGGAACAGGATGTCGTTCGCAATTACCGTTCTTTACAACAACGTGCCCGGCGATTCGCGCCTGGATCCCGCATGGGGGTTCGCATGTACCATTGATCGGGGAGATTACCGCATCCTGTTCGACGCGGGTGGAGACGGCGCAATCCTGATGGACAACATCCGCCTTCTCGGCGTCGATACCCGCGGGGTCAATTCCGTGGTCCTGTCGCACGGCCACTGGGACCACATGGGCGGGCTTTGGGATGCCCTGAGAGCGGTTTGCCCCGCTACGGTGTACCATCCGAAATCGCAGACCGATCTTTTCCAGGCGCATATCGCTAAACTGGGATCGCGTGCCCAGGCCGTCGAGAAACTGATCGAAATTGTCCCCGGCGTGATGGTCCTTCCGGAGATGGGAGAAAAGATCAAGGAGCAGGTCCTGGTCCTTCAATGCGAGCGGGGCGTATCGATCCTGACCGGTTGCGCGCATCCGGGCATCGTGGAGATCGTCCGTGAAGTCCAGAGGACATTCCATCAACCCGTCGATTTCGTTTTCGGCGGGTTCCATCTCAAGGACCACAAGGCCCCCGAAATCGCCGCCATCGTTTCGGAGATGAAGACGCTGGGCGTGAGGCGTGTGGCTCCGTCCCACTGCACGGGCGAAAAGGCGATCAAGGCATTTGCGGCGGCCTGGGGTGACGACTTCCTCGAAATCGGCTGCGGGGCCCGGTTTACGATCGACTGACAAAGATCGGCTCCGGTTGCGAACGGCACCCGGAGCCGGTTTCTGTTTTTAAACGAAAGACCGCAGTCAAACGACGGTCAGGCGGCTTCCACGGCGCAGTCCATGAGCGCTGCCAACTCGTCGATTCGGTCCAGCACCTGCCGCGACGCGGCGTTGAGTTCTTCCGCCGATTTCAGTGCGCCGTCAAGGTTTCCCTGCGCGACTTGGCGAAGCGTTTCCTTGCCCTTGTCGTGCACTTTCTTGTGCGGGACCGCGATGGCCTTGAACGCCGGATGACCGGAGATCGCGGTATCGGTAACGGAATCGTACCATTTGCCGAAACGGCAGTTATGTTCGTCTGGAAGATCGTCGGTCTTGATCTTGCTCCGGCCGAGTACGCCGTCGAAAACGCGCTTTTTGAACACGACGTGGTCGTTTTTGGCGATTTCGACAATAGCGCGGTCGCCGTATTGCGCAAAGGTGCCGACCTGGTCGGAAATTGCCGTATTGACGGCGTCCATGGCGTTGAGGACACGCTCGATTTCGGCGTCGTTTCGTTCGCTCGACATCGCAATGTCGTTGGTACCGCGCGTGATTTCCTGGGTGACGGAATCCTGCTGCACCAGAATGGTCGAGATTTCGGACATCCGACCCGTCATGGATCGTATTTCAACGGAAATATCCTGAAGTTGGGTGCCGAGTTCACCGACGACATCGCGGCCGCTTTCGACCGCTTCCGCGCCTTGGCGGATCGACCCGACAATCGCGGTCATGTCGGCGCGAAGATTGTTGATGCGTTCGCGGATATCGTCGGTTGCCTTGGCGGTCTGCTTGGCGAGATTCTTGACCTCCGAGGCCACGACCGCGAACCCCTTGCCGGCATCGCCGGCCCGCGCCGCTTCAATCGTCGCATTCAGGGCGAGCAGGTTGGTCTGATCCGCGATGTCTTCGATCTCGGAGACGATTTGGCCGATCCGTTCCGAAGCACCCGAAAGGCGGTCGACTTCGCCGGCGGCTTTCGACACCGATTCCACGATGGTTTCCATGGTTCCGGCGGCTTCGCCGGATTTACTGACACCTTCTTCGGCTGCGGATTCGGCCGATCGGGCTTCGGCATTGGCGGTTTCGCTGTTGGCCGTGATTTCCTTGATCGAGGTTCCCATTTCCTCCAGCGAGGCGGCGATGGTCTGGATTCGGGAATTGGTTTCTGAAACCTCGCGCTTCATCCGGCCTAAAAGAATAAGGGCCTCGTTACTTTGAATCGCCGCATCGACCATGCCATGGAGCACGGCCATCAGGCATTTTTGGCGCTCGGTATCGAGTCGCGTATCGATTTCCGACACGTTCGACTGTTCCGCACTGCGTGTTTCGTACGCGGCCAAGGCGCGCGCCACAATTCCGATTTCATCGATTCGATCCCGGACGGACCCAACAGCGTCCGGCAACGCCTTCGCCCCGCCGTTCAACGCGTCTGCAAGGACAAGCAGCGGTCGCGTCAGAGATACGTTGACGAAGGCCAGCGCGACCGCCAGTGTCAGGCCGATACTCGCTGCGGTATACCCGATTTCCTGGGCGCTGAGCCCTAGAACCGGCAGGATTGCCGCGATCGCCGACAGGGCGACAAGTGCGGAAGTCGATATCAGGCCAATCTTGCCCGATAGCGTGGAAGGTCGCAGTCCCCGGATCATTGAGCCCTCAAGAGTTATTAATGTTACAAAATATTCGTTATCTGTAACCCTGTTGTCAGTCATGGGGTGAGCCGTCGCGCGCGGCGCGGGACACAAGCCCGCGCGGATCATGAAACGTAAGCGCCGACGCGCCAAGATGCTAAAGGATAGTACTGACGTATAGGATTAGTGCTGCGGCGCATAAATTATTCAGAATTGATGTACATATCATGTATTCAATCAAAGGGTTTGCTGAAACGCTTAGTCTGCGTCTCCCAAGGCGGGAGTCGGCCGGCCATATGTTTTAAATATTTCAATTATTACGTCCATTTCCGCATCGTCGAGGATCCGCGGCTCGCCCAACTGCAAGACACGCCAATACTGTTCGGCAAGGGATTCGACCTGAACAGCCATGGCGAGTGCTCGCTTCAGTGTTGATCCGATACACAGCATGCCGTGGTGGGCAAGCAGGCAGGCCCGCCGGTCTTCCAGTGCCGCGATGATGGCTTCGGAAAGCGCCGGGGTGCCCGACGTCGCGTAGGGCGCGCACCGGATATCCTTCCCCCCCACGATCCCCACCATGTAGTGGAAGGCGGGGATGGACCGCCCCAGGCAGGACAGAACCGCAGCGAAGGTGGAATGGGTGTGAACGATAGCCTCGACTTCGGGGCGTGCGATCATGACGTCCCGGTGGAAGCGCCATTCGGTGGATGGGCGCCTCGCGGAACTGTGGCACCCCTCCATATCCATTTCGACAACGTCCTCGGGCGTGCATTCCTCGTAGGGCACACCCGATGGCGTGACCAGAAGACCGCCTTCCACCCGGACGCTCAGATTCCCCGCCGTGCCGCGATTAATGCCAAGCGCGTTGATGGCGCGCGCCGTTTCGATCAATTCTTTCCGCAAGGCAAGGTGTTTCATGGCAGCGTCCTCTTTAGGGACCGAGGAGTCGTCCGGCGACAGCCGAGAGTTTTTCGACCATGACCGGATCGCGGGCCTCCGGTGGCGTGATGATCGCCGTCGTCAGCGACACATGGCACCCCCGCGCGCAAACATGGTTCCGCCGCCCGAGTTCCGGAATCACCTGTTTGATCAGGGCGCGTCCCTTGTCGGCGTTGTCCAGTAGAACGCGGACCACCGCGTCTACGGTGACGTGGTCGTGGTCCGGGTGCCAACAGTCGTAGTCGGTGACCATGGCGATCGTCGCGTAACACAGTTCGGCTTCACGGGCGAGTTTCGCTTCGGGCATGTTGGTCATGCCGATGACGTCGCAGCCCCAAGCCCTGTAGATGTTCGATTCCGCCATCGTCGAAAACTGAGGGCCTTCCATGGCCAGATAGGTCCCCCCCCGGCGATGCGGTATATCCAGGGTGCTCAGGGCTTGCTCCAAGGCGTCGCCAAGACGCGAACATACCGGATGGCCCATGCCCACATGGGCAACGAGACCCGTCCCGAAAAACGTTTTTTCCCTTTTGAACGTCCGGTCGACGAACTGATCGGCGATGACGAAAGTGCCGGGCGCCAGTTCTTCGCGCAGGGAACCGCACGCGCTGAGCGACAGGATCTCCGTCACGCCGGCTCGTTTCAGGGCATCGATGTTGGCGCGGTAGTTGACCTCGCTCGGCGGAATCAGATGGCCCCGGCCATGCCGCGGAAGAAAGACGACTTTGACGCCTTCCAGTTCTCCGACGAACAGATCATCGGAAGGTTTTCCGAATGACGAACCAACGGTTTCCCAGCGCGTGTTTTGCAGGCCATCGATACCGTATACGCCACTACCGCCGATGACACCGATCACGGGCGCGGTCTTCGGTTCGCTCATGGGGTCTCCTCTCTTTTCGGAAGCTCAGGAAGAAGTTTTCCAGGTTGTCGCGCGCGCTGCAACACTCTTGGTCGCAGCCCGTCGATCATGACGAAATGTCCGTTGAACCGGTGAACGAACCTGCGCCGGATCAGTCGTCCAGAAGCCGCCATTCGGTTTTCCCGCCGCCGCGAAACGGGGTTAGGCCGACGCCGTCGACAGGCACGGATTCCGGGATGGTCGCGGGATGGCGTTCTAGGGTGACCGTCTCTTCGTTGACCGAAAGGCCGTAGAAGCGCGGGCCGTTGAGCGAGGCAAAGGCTTCGAGCTTGTCGAGTGCGGATTCTTCCTCGAAGACTTCGGCATACAGTTCCAGGGCCGATGCGGCGGAAAAAACCCCGGCGCAACCGCAGTCCCTTTCCTTGGCGTGGGTCGGATGCGGTGCCGAGTCGGTGCCGAGGAAAAACTTTGGATTGCCCGAGGTCGCGGCCCGCCGCAAGGCGCGGCGATGGCGTTCCCGCTTCAAGACCGGAAGACAATAGTGGTGGGGCCGCAACCCGCCTTCGAACAACGCGTTCCGATTCAGGATCAAATGATGCGGGGTGATGGTCGCGGCGACCGTTGACGGGGCGCTTTCAACGAATTGAACGGCATCCTTGGTGGTGGCGTGCTCGACGACGATCCGAAGGCCTGGGAATCTTTCAGCAATCGGCGCCAGAATGGTTTCGAGGAAGACCGATTCCCGATCGAAGACGTCGACCGACCGGTCCGTGACCTCGCCGTGGACCAGAAGCGGCATGCGGATTTCCTGCATGCGTTCGAAGACGGGGTCCAGCCCGGCAATGTCGCGGATTCCCGCCGCCGAATTGGTGGTCGCGCCTGCGGGGTAGAGCTTGGCCGCGATCCAGACGCCTTCGTCGCGGCCGCGCCGGAGTTCATCCGGATCCGTGCGATCCGTAAGGTAGCAGGTCATCAAAGGCTGGAAACGGCTTCCCGCCGGGAGCGCTTCCAGGATCCGCGCCCGGTAGGCAATAGCGGCCTCGATCGTCGTTACCGGCGGCGTCAGATTGGGCATGATAATCGCCCGAGCGAACTGTCGCGCCGAGAAGGGCACTACCGCCGCCAGCATGGCGCCGTCCCGCAGATGAAGATGCCAATCGTCAGGCCGCCGGATGGCGAGGCGAAGAGGCGCGCCCACGGCGTTCAGGACCCGTATTCGGCGATCCCGCCATGGGCCGCGGACCACTTGATCGGATTGTGGAGGAACGACTCGACCTCGGTGATGGTCGTCTTATCAAACGAGCCGTCGGCCTTGGCCACCGCGAGAATGTCCCACCACGTGGCGAGGGCGTGGAGGTTGATGCCGATTTCCTTCAGGGTCTTTTGAGACTGCGGGAAAATGTTGTAGTGGAAAATGACAAAGGCGTGCTCCACCGTCGCGCCGGCCGTGCGCAGGGCCCTGCAAAAGTCGAGCTTGCTGCGGCCGTCGGTCGTCAGATCTTCGACCAGCAGGATCTTCTTTCCTTCCTCCAGATACCCTTCGATCTGGGCCATGCGTCCGAAGCCCTTGGGCTTCTTGCGCACGTAGAGCATCGGCAGCATCAGGCGGTCGGAGATCCAGGCGGCGAAGGGAATACCGGCGGTTTCGCCACCGGCGACCCCATCCAGGCTCTCGAAGCCGACTTCGCGCAGGATGGTGGAGGCAGCGAAATCGATCAGGGTCTGACGGAGTCGGGGGAAGGAAATCAGCTTGCGGCAATCGATGTAAACGGGGCTCGCCCAGCCCGAGGTGAAGATGAAGGGCTTTTCCGCGCTGAAGTTGACGGCGCCTACTTCGAGCAGCATGCGCGCAGTGAGTTCGGAAATGAGTTCTTTGCTGGGAAAGGCGTAGCCGCCGGACATGGTCGTCGTTCTCCGCGTGATTGCGACAAGGGCGGCCCCGACCGGGACCGCCCCTGTATATCCATTTGAAGGTTCCGTGACAACAGCCAGAGACGCGACCGGTCAAAAGTCCTCTTGAAGAATGTAATGAAGGACATCGACGCCCTTAAGGAAGTCGTCAATTTCCATGGCCTCGCGGGGATTGTGGGACCCCCCTTGATTGCGGACAAAAATCATCGCCGTGGGCACGCCCGCGTTGGCGAACACCGCGGCATCGTGGCCGGCGCCGCTGGGAATCGGCTCCGTCGGAATGCCCAGGCCTTCGCAGGCCTTCAGAAGCCGCTGCACGAGTTTTTCATCCATGCGCGCCGGTTTGGATTCGATGCGCTTGTCAAAGATGAATTCGACTTTCCGTTCGGCGCCTATGGCGCGGCATTCGGTCAGCAGCAGGTGATGGAACGCTTCCAGTGTTTCGATGCTCTGGCTGCGGACTTCGAACGACATCCGGGCTTCCCCGGGAATGCGCGTAATCGCATGATCCGCCGGGTTGGTGCTCATGATGCCGGTGGTTACGACGAGATCCAGCCCACGTTCCAGAAGGACCCGCCAGTGTTCATCGATACGCGACAACAGTTCGGCGGTGGCAAAGACCGCGTCGCGGCGAAGCCATCGCGGCACCGCGCCGGAATGCCCGGCCTCGCCCTTGCAGACGACGTTACGATGGCGGATGTTGCCCCGAATTCCGGTCACGATTCCCAAGGGCAGGTCGCGGGCCACCATAACCGGGCCCTGTTCGATGTGAAGTTCTAAGAAGGCCGCGAAATCCTTGGGGTCGACCAGAGGTTCCCCGGCCTCGATAAGATCCAGGTCGACGCCCGACGCCCGCATCGCGTCCCGGAGGGGGCTTTGGGTGTCGCGGTGTTCGGCATCCAGATCCTCGCGCGGCAGGCGCCCGAACAGGGAAAGCGAGCCGAGATAGCACCGACCGTACCAAGCGCTTTCCTCGCCCCGCAACCCGTACAAACGAACCGTGCGCGGCGGCACGATACTGTCCCGCTTCATCCGGATCATGGCCATCAGTCCGGCCACGACACCGGCGGCGCCGTCGAAATTGCCGCCCTGGGGCACGCTGTCCAGATGCGATCCGCAAGCCACCACCGGCAGATCGGGAGCCGCGCCGAGCAATTCGATCACCAGATTGGCCGCGGCGTCGTAGACGACGTCCAACCCTTCGGCGCGGGCCAGAGAAGCCACGTATTCCATGGCCTTGGTTTCTCCGTCGCCGTAGGTCTCCCGGCTGATGCCTTCGCCGTCACGGGACATGCGGTCCAGTTGGCGGAAAACGTCGACGGCGAAAGCGCGTGACGAGAAGGGCTTGCCGTCGCCACCCTGTCCGGCCGAACCCTGCCATGTCCCGGTTGCGGGAACTGGGCGCAAGGCGGGACCGCCGCGGGTCGATGAACCCGGATCCTTGGGGGCGCTGGAACTATCGCGAGGCGAGGCTGGCATTCTCTCCTCCTGCCGAAACCACGGGACATTCGCCGGATGCAAGATCCGAACGATTCGAAAACAAACCGGCAGTCTAATTGCGGTTCATTTTGCCCAGCATGTCAAGAAAAATCTAAAAAATGAGACTCTTGAGACAGGCAATTCCGTTAAGCGCCGAACCATGCCCGCGATATGGACCGCGGGCGACGATTACGGCCGATCAGAACGGATGGGCTTTGAGGTGGGAAACCACAATGCCGTTGACGGTGGAAAGTTTGGTCTCGGCGTCTGCCGCAAGAGCGGCGTTGACCGCGCGCGCGTGCCGGAGAATCGTGTCGCGGCCCGATGACACCTCATCGAGAGAGACGGGCTGGCCGTCGAAATCTTCGACGTAATGGCGGGCTACGACGGCAAGAGCCAAATGAAGGGCGGCGTTGTTCGTGTCCTTTTCCGCGAGATCGGCACAGGCCGATGCAAATGCCTTGAAGGCGGCAATGGCGGCGGGTTGGGCTTCGAAAGCGGCAATGATATCGGACAACATGGGCAGAACCGTTGTTTCTCTTGAAAAAAAATCATCCGGGCTCGGCGTCCTGAAACGCCAGCGCATCGTTTGATGCTTTGCCCGGAAACAATCGCTCAGGTTAGAAGCTCTAAACCATTGGCGACGAGAAGACAATGGGAAACGACCGGCGCCGTTTCGCCGACGGCCGGTTCGTCAACGCACTGCGGTGACGACGATTTCCACCAAGGTGTCGCCTTCAAGTTCGGCGCCGACACACGCTCTTTGCGGCCAGTTTTCCCGTGGGCCGATCCATTCGCACCACACCGCGTCCATATCCGGCTTGGTTTCGATGTCGACCATGTAGATGGTGGCCGAAAGAATCCGCGACTTGTCGGTTCCCGTTTCGGACAGCGTGGCGTCGATTTCGCGCAGGGCTTGCCGGGTTTGGTCGGCGACCCCGGCATTCGTATCCGGTGCGGTCGCTACCGCGAAAACAAGATTTTCAGTTGCGCTCGCCCGGCTCCGTCCCGCGTTCTTGCCGTGAAATCGCTGTATTTCCGCCATTTTACTCTCCTTGGGTTTAGGGGCGAACGTCAACGTAGGAAACGACCTTGCGCACGTTCTCGGTTCGCCGGGCGACCTGAATCGCCTTGTCCCGTTCTTCCGTTGAGCGCGCCCGTCCCAACAGGAATACGGTCCCGTATGAATCGACGGTAACCCGGAAGTTGACGTCCGCGATGCCGCGCGTGCCGATCAGATTCGCGCCGACCTTGGTGTCGAGCACGAGCGCGTCATCCCAGGATATGAGCTTGGACTTGTTCTTTATCTGATCCGCGTCGCTCATGAAATAGACATGCCAATACAGTTTCTTGATGCCGGGAACTTGCTTCACTTTCTTTTCGAAACCGTCGTAGGTCGCCTTGTCGTCGAACAGGCCGGTCATCAGAAGCCGTTGTTCGTAGATTTCGGTCGAAGCCTTGATCGTCGTGTATTCGGCCATGATGCCATTGATTTTTAGGACGATCTCGTTGTCGGCGGCGATATCCGACGTGCTGCGTGCCTCGACCGCGCGTTCGACCAGCGTGGCCGGCGCGGTGAGGACGTCCGTGATGCCGAAGGCCTGTACCGGCCCGGCTGACCCGAAGCAACCAAGGATGAACAAGAAAGCGGCGTGAACGCGGCTGGTTCTCATCCGGTATTCTCCTCGTGTCATTGGCCGATTGATTCGGCCCGCTTCCCGTTGAAGTGTTGCGTTATCCGTTGCGCGGGTCAAGCCGGGTCGAGATCACCGTTCGCATCGTCGGCCAGTCCGTCGCGGGGTACGAACACCCATCCTTCGTCCGGGGGGAAATCCGGAGACGGCGCCGTGAGTTCTTCCGGCGCACGGCAAAAGGCATGCGCGATCAACGCGCAGTGGACGGCATCCCGGCTGTCGTCGTCGAGAGGGCGGGGCAGGTCGGCGACGAGCGCGGCGTGACGTCCCAGGAACGACGGGCTGTGGCGCGCCACGGACGGATAGGCCTCGATCGCGCTTAGGGTGAGGCCATCCCAGGAAACCCGCCACACGCCGGTCGACGTCTCCCGCGCCGGGAGCCGTCTCAGGAAATGGAGCCCCTTGGTCGACTGGCTGCCGATCATGTCTTTGACCGGCGAAAGCGGCGTTCGACCCCGTTCCGCCAGCCAGCGTTCGCACAGGCGATAGGTATAGGGATTGTCGCGGCCGTCGCCGCCCATCTCGGGAAGGTCGGTCCCGGCCACGAGGTTCCGGAACGCGCTCGGCCAGGCCAGCGGCGTGTCGATGCCGACGGCCACGTCGCCGAGCGGAGGGTTCGGCGCGCATAGCCCGACCATCGCATCGACCAGTTCCCGGCCGCGCAACGCGGACAGGAGAGTCCGGAGATTGCCGCGCCACGGAACCCCCAGAAGCCGGGGGCCGTCGTCGCCATCCGTCAACAGGACCAGGGCATCCCGGGACGCGCCGCGGTCGCAATGCCAGCCACCGACATCCCAACCGAGATAAAGGGTCATGTCGCGGCTCCTTCCGAAATCCCCGGCGAGTCGAACGGTTCGGCGCGCCTCGATGCGAGGTTTCCCGTTTTTTTCTGGGGAACACTATTATAATGTTTATACATCAATGGTTGCGCACCCGTGATGAGGGGGGATGAATCAAAACACGAGATCCGCGCTTCGAGTCGGGGAGGTGATTTCGACGTCGCTTTCGATTCTGCTTCGGAACCCGGTACCTTTTGGAACCCTTTCCGTCGTCCTGGTGTTGATATTCTTTATACCCGTCATAATTTTCTTCCTCGTTGCCTTGTCCGCATTACGCCTACCAGAGGTGTTGATCCCACCCGTCATAATCCTTTTCGTCTATGCGTGGTGCCTTGGACTTTCGGCTGCCTACGTCCACGCGACCCTCGGGATTCTCGAAGGTCGCAAGGCCGGTATCGGTGACTGCCTGGGACGAGGATTGGCGGCATTCTTCCGAGCATTGCCTATCGGTTTCGCTATGGCGCCGGCGATCGGACTCGGTTTTCTGTTCTTCATTATTCCCGGCGTGGTTCTTTACGTGGCGTGGTGGGTGGCTATCCCGGTGGCGGCCGTGGAACGGCGCGGTGTTTTCGACTCCCTGAGGCGGAGTGCCCAATTGACGGATGGCAATGGTTGGCGGGTGTTCGGACTCGTCGCCGCCATCTACCTGATCAACACCGTTTTTGTGAGCGTGCTGTCGATTGTCACCACACCGATGGGGCGATTGGGCGATACGATTACCTCCTTGGTTTCCGTGCTTTTACTGTTGGCGTTCGGATCGATCGCGATCGTCGTCTGCTATGCCCGCTTGAGGGCCGCAAAGGAGGGTGTGGCGCCCGCCGTCGCCGTCTTCGATTGATCCTGCCGAGGCCCCGTTTTGATGAAGGAACATTGCGCGTTATGCCTTCTCGTCTTCTTTTGGCAGGAATGCTATGCTTGCTTGTATAACGTGTGGGCTCTAGCACCGTGAAGAGGGGGTCATGGAGCATCAAAATCCCGAACAGACTTTTCGCGTCGGCGAGGTCATTTCGACGTCGTTTTCTATCCTGTTTCGCAATATCGTGCCTTTCGGCGTTCTTTCCATCATCGTGCTATCGCCGACGGTCCTGTTCGCCCTTCCCGGCGGGGGACCGACATTGGGCATGTCGCCTTGGCAAGTCATCGCCCTTGTGGTGACCGTCGTGCTGTCTTTCGCTGTGACCGGTGCCCTGGTTTACGGTACCTCGCGCGATCTCGGCGGCCATAAGGTCGGCATCGGCGAATGCTTCGGGCGGGGGTTGGCGACCCTGCCGCCCGTTCTCGGCGTGATCCTCCTGGCGTCGCTGGCGATCGGGATCGGTATTTTGCTGCTGATCGTTCCGGGAATTTTTCTTTATGTCATGTGGTGGGTGGCGATTCCGATCGCGGTGATCGAGCGGCCCGGCGTGATCGCTTCTCTGAAGCGCAGCGGCGAGCTGACGGAGGGCAAACGCTGGAGCGTGTTTGGGATCGCCGTGGTGATCATCGTCATCAACGTCGCCCTGGGTGCGATCGGCGGGGTTATCGGCATGGCGGGCGGTTACATCGTCGGAACGCTCGTCGATTTGGTCGTGCAGGCGTTCACGGCCGCATTCGGTTCCATTGTCGTCGCCGTTGGCTACTACCGCCTGCGCGGCGAAAAGGAAGGCGTGAACGTGGAATCGATCGCTTCGGTATTCGACTAGATCAATCTGCAATCAGGTGGAATCACCTGATTGCAGATAAATTTATTTATTTCAATAAGATAGATCAACCTGCGCCCGTCTGGGAGCCGGTTGCTCCAGGCCGAACGCTATCGGTCGATCGACGGTCCGGGCGGCTTGGCGCCGCCCGGGTCATTTTTGTCCGCCCGGCGGACGCCGAAGGCCAGTCGGCTTTCGAGGTGCTTGCGCAGCTGGACATAAAAGGCGTCCAGGAATGCCGACGCGTTGGCCGCGGCGCCTTCCGGGTCGTGCCACGCGATCTTGCGCGCGATTCGCCGGGCCACTTCCCGGCGTGTGTCGGCCGATGCCGGGCCTTCGCTGCGCAGGATGTCTTCCAACGTTTGCAGTTCGTAGATGCCGTACACGTCCATCTGGCGGGCGGTGAAATCATACGTTTCGCGGGGGTGTTCGGCGACGGCGGGTTCCTGTCGTGCCAAGTCGGGCGCCAACGCGGCCTTGGGAAGAGCGATCACCCAGGTCCCGGCGAGCAGATCGCCGGCGCGCAGCCGGTCCGTATTGAGGAACGGCAGCAACACCATGGCGCCCAGCCATACGGCCATCGATAGGGTCAGCAAATCGGATCCCGGCGCATCGAGGACGGACGCGAATACCGAAATCGGCAGGAATATTTCGACTTCCCGCATCAGGTTGCGGGCCATGATGGCGCCGCCGGTCAGCGGACGTCCGTCGCGGCTGACCACCCGCAACCCCAACGCCCGCTTACCCGGCGTGGTGCCGTTCCAGCGCAGCTCGAAGTAGGCGAAGTAGAAGCTGCGGACCAGGAATTGGATCAGGATGAAAAGCGACAACAGCCACCCCGTCAAAGTCTCGCCGTCACCGGACACAAGGGAAATGAAGACGAGAAATAGGGTGAGGCCAATCAGAAACAGCGCGCCGTACAGAAGCAATATGTCGATCAGGAACGCGGCCATGCGTTCCCCGCGATCGGCGAGTTCGATGGGAATCGCCACGCCTTCGGGGGTGGCGATCCGCCGGATCGCGCGGTGGTGACCGCGGGGCTTTTCCTTGGGGTTACGCGCCACGGCCGGCCGTCCGTCCCGCGCGCGCGAAATAGAATGCCAGAATGACCGCCGTGGCGATGCCGATGGCGTACCGCAGTTCGGAGGAACCGATCAGGGTTCGTCCGAACGATTCCAGGATCCCGGCAACGAGGAAAAGCGCGATCGTTCCGGCGGTCAGGCTGGCGGCGCGCCGGCCGCGTTCCGCCAGCACCGCCTTTCGCGATCGCCGCTCGGGAAACGCCACGGCCCCGCCGACAACCAGCCCCGCACCGCCGCACAGCACGATGGCCGTCAACTCGACGACCCCGTGGATGGAGATCCAGGCGGCGAAGTCGTACAAAAGGCCGTTGGCGTGGAACACGGAGGCCATCGCGCCGAGCGTCATGCCGTTGTAGAGCATCAGCATCAACGTCGGGACCCCGAACAGGAAACCGAGCGCGAAAGACAGGATGCCGACGCCGGTATTGTTGGAAAACAGGAACGAACCGAAGCTCGCCAAATTCCCGGAGACCGAATCGGGGCGGGCTTCCAGGCTTTTCCGCAGATGTTCGACCGACGCCATCGGGTCGCGCCCCTGGGCCATGCCGTCCGATACCAGCGTGTAGTACCAGTTGGGATCATGGGACACCAAAAGGAAACCGGCGACGATTCCCAGGATCATGCAGGTGCCGGCGATGGCGATCGGATTGCGGGCGGCGCGGACGAGGCGGGGAAAGTCCCGCGCGAAAAAATCGGCGAGGGTTCCGCCCAACCCGCCGCGCGCGCCGTGAACCACCAGATAGCCGCGCGCGGCGAGGCTTTCCAGATAGACGATCAGCGCCCGGTCCAGGGAAATCGACCGGGCGACCGACAAGGCGGAGATGGCGGCGCGGTAGAGACCGGGAAGACGCAGCAGGTCCGACGACTCCAAACGATGGACGCCTTCCTTTTCGGCGCGCGTCACCAGCGTATCGAAGGCGCGCCAGGAAGCCTCGCGCTCGCGGCGGAATACGGCGCTTCGTAGGGTCTGCTGCGTTCTCGGGGCGGTCATCGGCGGTTTTCCCCTTTGCCGCTAAAGAAGTTCGCGGCGCTTGATCGCAAGGTAACGGTTGATCAACTCGGCGCCAATGCGTTCCCGTGGCGCTTCCAGGCAGTGAACGCCCATGCGGCGGAGTTTGCTCAGCACGATGCGTCGTTCAATCAGAAGATCGTCCGAAACCGTTGCCTCCGCGATACGGCGTAACGTCTTCGGTTGCCGTTGGGTGGCGTCCGTGAGCATCGGATTGGTCAGGGTGACGAAGAGGACCAGATGGCGTCGCGTCAGGCGCGCCACGTTGTCGATCATCAATTCGGCGGTCACGGTATCCACGAAATCGGTCATCAGGATGACCAGCGTGCGGCGGTCCAGCCGCCCGGCCAGATCCGTTAGACCAAGGGTGAAGTTGGTTTCCTCCGCCGCGTAGTCGATTTCCGCCACGGCCCGTTGGATGCGCGGAAACACCCGTACGCCGCCGACCGGCCGCGCGTGCATCCGGACTTGGGAATCGAAGGCGAAGACCCCGACCCGGTCGCCATGACGCAACGCGCCGTAGGCCGTGATCAAACCCGCGTTGATGGCATGGTCGAGCCGTGGCTGACCGTCCACGGTCTCGCTCATCAAGTGCCCGGAATCGAAGGCGAGAACAACGTGATGGTTGCGTTCGGTCTGAAATTCCTTGCAAACCAGGGCGCGATGGCGGGCGGAACGCTTCCAGTCGATTCCGCGCGGATCCAGCCCCGGAACGTATTCGCGCAAGGCTTCGAATTCACTGCCGTCGCCGTGGTGGCGCTGGACCTTGAGCCCGAAGATCGAATCGCGGGTGCTCAGGCGCAGCGCCGCTTCCCGAACCCCGATGATATCGGGAACGATCGGAATCCGGATCGCGGTACCGAGGACGATGCCCCGCCACATCAGCCCCAGCGGGCCGGTCCAGCGTATCCAGAGCCGTTCGATTTCGGCCGTGCCGCGGCGATGGGGCGTCAAGCGGAAGGCGGCGCCGTCGACAAAACCCGATTTCAGGTTTTCCACCTTGACCGGCTCGGTGGAAACAATCGGTCCGGCTAAATCGAGCGCGAAGACCATTCCGCCGATATAACCGGGTCGGTCCGGGCGCCATACGACTTCGAACATGCCGTCGCGGCCGGTATAAAGGGCGCCCGGTGCCCGCCATTCGACGTCCAGATGGCGAGGCCGCAGGCCAAGGATTCCGTCGGCGGCAATAAGAACGACGCAGGTCACCAGATAGATCGGTATGAGCGGCCAGAGGTTTTCGGCCGCGATCACCAGGAAAAGACCGAGCGGAACGCCCAACGCAAAAAGCCAAACCGTGCGGGTCGTCGGGCGAAGCATGGCGGTTATCGGGGCGCCGCGACCTGTTCGACGACGTCGGCGACGACGTCCTCGGCGGAGATCCCCTCGATCTCGGCGGCGGGGGACAGAACGATTCGGTGTCGGATCGCCGGGACCGAAAGCGTTTTGATGTCGTCGGGAATCACGTAGTCCCGGCCCTGTAGAGCGGCACTGGCGCGCGCGGCGGTCGCCAGCATACCGGCGGCGCGGGTCGAGGCTCCGAATTGGATGGAGGGGTGTTCCCGGGTGGCACGGATCAGATCGACGATATAGTCAGCGGCATCGTCCGCCAGACGGATGTCGGCGACGACCGCGCGCACGGCGGCGAGTCGCTCGAAGTCGGCGACCGTCTTCAATCCGAGGGTTTCGATTTTCGGCATCGCAGAACGGTGGCCGAACCGTTTGACGATTTCGCGTTCCTCGTCCCGCGACGGGTGGTGCAGGACATGCTTGAACAGGAACCGGTCGAGTTGGGCTTCGGGCAGGGGATAGGTGCCCTGGTTTTCGATCGGGTTCTGGGTGGCGACCACCATGAAACCGTCGCCCAGCGGGTAGGTCGTGCCATCCACCGTCACCGAGCGTTCCTGCATCGCTTCCAGCAGGGCGGCCTGCGTCTTCGGCGGCGTGCGGTTGATTTCGTCGGCCAGCAGAATTTCCGTGAAGATCGGCCCACGCGTCAGGGTGAAGGAATTGGTTCGGAAATCGAAAAGATTGGTACCGAGTACGTCACCGGGCATCAGGTCGGGCGTGAATTGGATGCGCCCGAAACGCAAGCCCAAGGTGAGGGCGAAAGCCCGCGCCAGAAGGGTTTTCGCGGTTCCCGGCACACCTTCCAGCAGCACATGGCCCTCGGCCAGGAGCGCGATCAGCAGAAGATCCACGGCGCGGTCCTGACCGACCACGGCCTTGCGGATTTCACCGCGAAGATCGTCGGCCAGTGTCCTAACGGCTTCGAGATCCATCGGTCATTTCCTCTTTCCAACGGTAAAGGCGGCGCGCGACACGAAGGATACGTCGCGGCTCCGGTTTCGGGGTGTCGGCCGCGTCCGCGACCTCGTCCAACAGTGTGGTGAGTGACACGGACACGCCCCTGCGTGCTGCGACGCGATCCAGCCATTCGATCAAAAGCCGCCCCTTCAAACCCGCCGGCGGGTGCAGATGGCGAACGGCGGCCTGTCGGGTCATTCGGGCGTAGCGGCGCAGGATCGCCCCGCCGTGACCGGCGCTGACCAGAAGGCGGGCGCCATTGGCGACCAGGGGAGGCGTGTCCGAGGCGAATGGGGTCGCGACGACTTCTTCCCGCGCGGGCGCACCAAAACGCGCCGAAGCGGCCCAGAACAGAACCGCGATCGCCATCGCGCCTTGCAGAGTCACCAGCAACGCCGGAAACGCCAAAAGCGCCGTCCATGGATTGGCGTCCACGGCAAGACCGTGGATGGTTTCGTCCACGACGACGGTGCCGCCGTCGGGAAGCAGCCGCCGGATCGCGGCCAGCATGAAGGCGGCGTTGTCGCCGTTGTCCAGGCCGTGATTGTTCATGACGTCGGGATCGGAAAGAATCCATATTGTGCCGCGACCGTTGGCTTTCGCGAAGGACAGCAGGTTTCCCGACGGGCAGACGACTTTCCCCACCAACGACATGAGTTGCGGTTTGTCGATCGAGACCGCGGGCATGTCGGAAGTGTCGCAATCCGACGTGGTCGGTTCTTCACGGCTGATCGTGGCCTCCGGTGCGATACGTTTCAAGACGGCTTCGACACGGGCCTTTTGTTGCAGGGAGACGGTGGCAACGAACCCCCGGGCGGACGGATCGGCGAAACCGATCCATTTCGGCAAAACGATCAGAACGCGTTCTGCCGCGAAAAGAGCGGCCATGTCCGGCCGCCAATCGGTCGGCGGTTCAGCGAGAAGCAAGAGCCGGTTTTTTCCGCCGGTATTGGTCTTGTAGCTGCGGCTGACGAAGACGTCGATGTCGTTGCGGCGCAGGAGTTCGACGAAAGCCTTGTGTCCGATGGCGGACTTCGACGCGGTATTCGTCCCGGCGCTGGAAATGATCGACAGTTCGTCTCCGAACAACGTCAGGACGATGGTGCCGACGAAAGCGACGACCCCGACGGCGATGAGCCAACCGAGTCCCCGGACGGAGAAGCCGGAATTCTCGTTCATCGGGCCGGCTCCTCGCCAAAGGCAAGACGGGCATAAACTTCCCGGCACTCGCCGTATAGCCGTTGAGTGGCGGACCGTCCGCCGAAATGGCACAACTCGGCAGCCGATGCGATGAAGCGGAAAGCTTCGGCCGTCCTCTTTTCAAGCTTGGAACGTTCGACGATTTCGCGGGTGGTCAGGGACGGCCGCAAACCTTCGGAAAGGGAATTCCGCACATCCTCGATCCCACGCAGCAGGATCAGGTGGATGGCTTCGGCGAACGCGCCCCGCTCGGCCAGCGCATCGGCCTCTCGCAGTAGATCCCGTGCCGAGTCGGCATTGATTTTCGCGGCGCCGGAGGATCGGAGTACGGCGCGGCGTTCTCGCGTTTCGGGGTCGACGGCGCGGGGGTGAAAGCCGCCTCCGAACTCTTGGAACAGAAAATGCGCAATGAACGCGATGACTGCGGCCACGACGATCCAAAGCGCGTACCGGACGATTTCGGCGAACCATTCGGGGGTTCTGAACGACCAGTTCGGCGGCTTGGGAATATCGGGCAGTGCCCGTTGATAGCCGCCGCCATCAAGGATGCGGTCGGCCAGGGCGGCGGTTTCCGAAACCGGAGTATCCGGTGTCGACGCCGCAGTGGCGGAAACGGTCCAACACAGAATCACCAACGCCACGCGGAAAAAGCGACCCACGCTGTGCCAGTTTTTCGGTTTCCCCATTCCGCGCACGCCGTCCGCTCCACTGCGCATCCCCGGCAAGAGTACCCCCATCGGCGGTAACGTCAAGGACGCGGGCAACCGTTCGAGCGGATTGGACGTGAAACGGCGCGACTAGTGCCGTTTGTCAAGGTTTGGTCAACATCGATCGGTCGGATTGCCGCATTTTTCATCCCTTGCGCGGCAGGGGTTAAATCGGCGACACTGCGGCTAACTTCGAAAATCAGGGCTTCACCGTTCCGCCCTACGAAAACCTAAGAAAGGACGTCGTTCGGGCGGTTGGCGGAGGTACCGAGGTATTGCCGCCGTTTTCATCAAAGACCGACAAGGGAGAGGGTCTATGTCATTTATGCGTTTCTCGAAGTTCGCCGGGATTGCGACCGGCGTCGCTCTGCTTTCCGGTGTGGCCTTCGCGCAGGGTATGCAGTTCTTTACCATCGGCACCGGCGGTACCGGTGCGACCTACTATCCTCTGGGCGGTACCATCGCGAACGCGGTTTCCAATCCCCCGGGATCGCGCCCCTGTGAGGAAGGCGGGTCGTGCGGCGTTTCGAACCTGGTGGCGATCGCTCAGTCGTCGCGTGGTTCGGTCAACAACATCAACGGAATCCAATCCGGCCTGTTTTCGTCCGGGTTCGTGCAATCGGACGTCGCCTACTGGTCGTACACGGGAACCGGGATCAAGGCGTTCGAGGGCAAGCCGTTCAAGGAACTCCGGGCTATCGCGGCGCTGTATCCGGAACATATTCATCTGATCGCCCGCAAGGCCGCCAATGTCAATTCGGTCGCCGACCTGAAGGGTAAGCGCGTATCGCTGGACGAGGCCGGTTCGGGCACCTACGTCAACGCGCTTCAGATCCTGAAGGCTTACGGCCTGACCGAAAAGGACATCGATGCCGAGTACGTGAAGCCCGGTCCCGCGGCCGACGGCATCAAGAACGGGCAGATCGACGCCTTCTTCATCACTGCCGGTTATCCGACTGGCGCGGTTACCGAGTTGGCCGCCTCGACGGATATCACCGTCGTGCCCATCGCCGGGCCGGAAGCCGATGCCTTCATCAAGGAATTCGGCTTTTATAGCGCGGACGTTATTCCCGCAGGAACCTACGAAGGGATCGGCGAGACCAAGACCATCGCTGTCGGCGCGCAGTGGGTGACGAGCAGCAAGCAGGATGCCGAACTGGTCTATCAGATCACCAAGGCGCTGTGGAACAAGAATACCCGCAAGCTGCTTGACGTCGGCCATGCCAAGGGCAAGGTCGTCACGCTCGAAACGGCGCTGAATGGAATCGGCATTCCGCTGCATGACGGTGCTGCGCGGTTTTACAAGGAAGCCGGCCTGATCAAGTAGGCCGTTGGTTCGACGGACGGGCCGGCGAAATTTCGCCGGCCCGTTCCGCTTTCGATTTTCCCGTATCCGTATCGTCAAGGAAGTGCGTCATGGCCGACATCGATCTCGCCAAAGCCCAAGCTTTGGAAGAGCGGTACGACCCCGAATTGCAGTTTCGTCCCCTATCAAAACCCGCCTTTTTCATCTCAGGAACGTTTCTGTTTCTTTTGTCCGTATTCCACTACTACATCGCCGGGTTTGGAGTTGTCCGGGAACTTATGCTGGTCGGCATCCATCTTAGTTTCGTTCTCGGACTGATTTTCATTTCGTTTCCGATATGGCGGGGAAAATCGCGCGATCCTCTGCCGTCGTCTTGGCATACCCCTGCAGGGGTGCCTTTGTACGACTGGATTCTGGCATTCGGGACGCCGGTGATCGTCATGTTCCTGCCGTTGTTGCCCACGGAAATCGTCGGCATGCGGGTGGGCAATCCCGACACCATTGATGTCGTTATCGGAACCGCGCTGATACTCCTCGTTTTGGAAACGACACGGCGGACCATGGGCATCGCGTTACCGCTGATCGCGATCACCTTCATTCTCTATGGACTGTACGGCAATCTGGTTCCGGCTTTTCTGCCGAGCGCGTTGATTCATCCCGGCGCGTCATGGACCGGGTTGGTCAACCATCTGTATATGACCAACCAGGGAATTTACGGAATCGCGGTGACCGTTGTCGCCAAGTACGTGTTCCTGTTCGTTGTCTTCGGCGTCATTGCGACGCGGATCGGCCTGGGCAAGCTGTTCATCGATGTCGCCTCGCTGGTCGCCGGACGATTCGCGGGCGGACCGGCCAAGGTAGCGATCTTCTCCTCCGCCATGCTGGGCATGATATCGGGGTCGTCGATCGCCAACACGGTGACGACCGGATCGCTGACCATTCCGGCCATGAAGCGGATCGGCTATGAGCCGCATTTTGCGGGCGCGGTCGAAGCCACCGCCAGCACCGGCGGCCAGATCACGCCACCGATCATGGGCGCGGCCGCCTTTATCATGGTCGAATATCTCGAAATCCCATACCGGGACATCATCATCGCGGCCAGCATTCCCGCCATGATGCATTACCTGGGGATTCTCACCATGGTCCATCTCGAGGCCAAGAAGCTCGGTCTGCGAGGACTCCGGTCGGACGAAATGCCGACCTTGGCCGGGGTGCTGCGGGACAACTGGATGAGCGTCTTCCCCCTCGGTCTGCTCATCTTCCTGATTCTGGTCGGCCATACGCCGGACAATTCGGCCTTCTGGGGAATCACGGCCTGCATCGTCGTTGGATTTGTCAACCCGCGCAACCGGTTGACGGTGAGCGACCTGGTGGGCGTGTTCCGGCAAGGCGCCCAATATGCGCTGGCTGTGGGTGCAGCGGCAGCGAGCGTTGGGATTATCGTCGGCGTGGTGACGCTGACCGGAATGGGATTCCGTCTCAGCTTTATGGTGACCCAGGCCGCGTCGGAATTCGGCGGCCTGCTGGCACCGCTGACGTTCGGCCTGCTGTCGGTAGATGCGCTGACGCTCTTTCTGACGCTCGTTTTTACCGCGATCACTTGCATCATCATGGGGGCCGGGATCCCCACCACCGCTACCTACATCATCCTTGTCACCATCGCCGCGCCGGCGCTCGGCCTGCTGAACGTGCCGCCACTGGTGGCCCATTTCTTTGTTTTCTATTACGGGGTGTTGGCGGATATCACGCCGCCGGTGGCGCTGGCGGCCTACGCGGGCGCGGGCATTGCCCGGTCCAACCCGTTCCGAACCGGCAACACCGCCTTCCGGCTCGCGTCGGCCAAGGCCCTGGTGCCGTTCGTGTTCGTCTACTCGCCGTCGATGCTTCTGATCACCGACGGATTCACCTGGTCCGCGTTCACCGTGACGATGGTCGGGTGTGTCTTGGGAATCCTGATGCTGGGTACCGCGATGATCGGTTTCGTCGTCGTGCGGCTGAACGGCTTCGAACGGGTGCTGATGGGGATCGCATCCTTGTGCCTGATCGCGCCGTCGATATCCTCCACGGCCTTGGGTCTCCTGATCGCCTCGCCGGTTCTGGGCCGCCAGGGCATCGTCTGGTTCCGGAACCGCAGGGAGTCCGCGGCGGCCGCCCAGTGATCGGAGCGGTAAATTAGCAATTGTTGCGTAATATAAAGAAACCTATGCGCGATTTTTCGGCATTAAAAAGCCCTCAAAGGAGGTGTCGCAAGACCCTCCCTTTTCTTTGAGTGCGGTGATGGTCGTCACTTTCCGGCAGACGCCTCTCGGATATGATCGTCATTCCCTTGATGAAAATATTTGTAATACGTAGTAGGCTTTGCCCTAGGGGGACAGTCAGCCGTGAGAGTCGATCTCGCAACCATCTTTGGGATGATCGTTGGAGTCACCGTCGTCACCTTGGCGATCTGGCAGGACTCGGACATCGGAATCTTCGTCAACGTCCCGGGCTTGCTGATCGTGTGCGGCGGCACGTTCGCGGCAACGCTGGTCAAGTTTCCTCTGCATGGGGTGTTCGTCGCCCTGCCGCTGGGCCTTCGCGCCGCCTTCACCAACGACAAGACGGAACCCCGCGACTATATCCGGACGGCCATAAAATTGAGTAAGCGCGCTCGGAAGGACGGGGCGCATACGCTGGAAAACAGCAAGATTCCCAATCCATTCTATCGCAAGGGCGTGCAGCTCATCGCCGACGGCCGCGACCAGGATTACATCCGGAAGATCCTGACCCAGGAGATGGCCCGTTCGATCGACCGCGAGGAACTGGGCGCGCGGGTATTCATGTCAATCGGCGAGGCAGCGCCCGCGTTCGGTATGTTTGGAACCCTGGTCGGCCTGGTTCAGATGCTGGCGTCGATGGACGACCCGACCAAGATCGGTCCGGCGATGGCGGTGGCGTTGATCACGACTTTGTACGGGGTGCTGATCGCCAATCTTCTGGCGCTTCCGATCGCCGACAAGTTGGAATCGAAAAGCCGGCAGGACCGGGAACTGCGATCGCTGATCATTGAATGCGTCTTCCAGATTCACGGCCGCGCCAATCCAACCGAAATGCTCGAGATCCTCGAAACCTTCCTCCCCGAGAAACAGCGCCGCAACGGCGGTGGTGATTCCTACACGGGTGGGCGGGAAGCCGACGACAAAAGGGCGGTCCAGGTTACGCGATGACGATACAACGCGATCCCATGATGTCGGCAAACGGTCACGGCGCTCCGCGCTGGATGTGGACGTTCGCGGACCTGATGTCGCTGTTGTTCGCCTTGTTCGTGATGTTGTTGACGTTCGCCGATTTCAATCCGGGTAAATTCGATGCCACGATGGGGCCCGTGCGCCAGGCGTTCGACAAGGACGCGGCCAGTTCCCGCGACTTGCGGCGCGAAAGCCGCGATGTGGCCCAAAAGACGACCCAATCCTTCGAAGAGATCGCGCGGCTCGAAGCCGCACGCCGTTACACGCGGCTCAAGAGACGGGCGGTCGACCGGCTGTGGAAGGAACTGAATGCCGAGCTGGTGACCGGCCTGTTGAGTCTCGAAGAAACGGATAACGGCGTGATTTTACGGTTCCCCAGTTCGACGGCTTTTTCGTCGGGTGGTGCCGATCTTCGGCCGGAAATGGGCGGGACATTGGATCGCGTCGTGGATGTTCTCAACGGGATACCGGGGTCGATCGCCGTGACCGGGCACACCGACAACATTCCGATTGAAACCGAGCGGTTCCGTTCGAACTGGGATCTTTCGACCGCGCGCGCAGTTTCCGTCGTTCACCATCTCCTGGATGCCAAGCTCGATGCCTCGCGCGTCGCGGCGACCGGCTTTGCCGAGACCCGGCCAATGGCCGCGAATGATACGGAAAGCAACCGCGCCCTGAACCGGCGGGTGCAGATTGAAGTGACGATCGACAAACCCGCTCAAGTCATGGTTTCGGGGTATTGACCACCGCTGACATCACACCGAAGTGCCGTATTCTTTGACGTTTGCCGTTCGGCCCCCCATATGTCTCTCATGGAAGACACATCAGTCGAACGGCAGACCGTCGATGTTCCCAAAACCCGCAGTTGCCTGCGATGCGGAACGCATTTCCAAAGCGAATGGTCGGGAGAACGGATCTGTACGACGTGCCGGAACAGCTCGGCATGGCGCAACGGCCTTCCCATGACGTCGCGGAACCTGCGTTCATCGGGCAGCGGCCGGTAACGTCCGCAGCCTTTTCGGGCGGTTTGCGCCATCGTACCGGGCACTTAAAGGATCCGGTCAAGCTTGACGCTTGGCAACCGGCCAGTCCGCATGCGCGGCAAACCAAGGCTCCGTAAGAATTGGCGCGCCCGGCGGGATTCGAACCCACGACCCCAGGATTAGGAATCCTGTGCTCTATCCGACTGAGCTACGGGCGCAATCCTCGATATCGCCGCTAGTTCAGCGGTATCGAATAGTACAGCGACAAGGTTTCCGTTCCAGGGTTCCTGTCGCCCAAACCGGCATTCGAGTAGTGGGAGATCGCCAAGCCGAGCCGTGAGCGGTCATCGAACCGGTAGGCGACTTCCAGTTGCGAGCGGAATTCGACGACATGGCCCATGTCGAGCTTGTCGTCGTCGCCCGTATAAAGATGGGGTGCGAAGCTGGGCGTGACCACGATTCGCTTGCCGAAATAGATATCCCATAGAATTCCCGCGCCCACGAAATAGTGGCTCGACGTCGCGCCGCCGATGGCCGCGAACGGCTTGGCTTCGATGTAGGGAATTTTGTAGTCGGAGCGGTATTCGAGACGGATCTCGGCACCCTGGTCCTTTTGCCGGTTGAAGTCGAACCAGCCGGTCCCGATCGAGAGGAAATCCGGATCGTCCGCCCAGGACGATGTGGCGCACAGCATGGCGCCGATGGCAAGCGAACAGGCTTTGGCGATCGTATTCATAACGTCACGCACCCCCTTATGGCACCCCCTGGCCTTCGCCGGCATCTTACGGAAAGTGGGGAAACATGCAAGGTTTTAGCGGTTGTCAAGGACGGGGCAGTGCCTTGAACTTCTCGGTCGCATCGACCAGGGCCGATCGGGTTCCCGGTTCCATCGCCGAATGTCCGGCGTCCGCGACGATCTTGAATTCCGCGTCGGGCAGTGCTCGGGACAGATCGTGGGCACTGGTGATTGGGCAGACCATGTCGTAGCGGCCCTGGACAATCACGCAGGGAATGCCCCGGATCCTCTCGATATTATCCAGAAAATGGTTTTCGGTCAGGAACATGCGGTTGCGGATGTAATGGGCTTCCAGCCGGGCGAGGGCCAACGCGGCGGTGCCGTCGCCCGGAATCGCATCCCTCGGCGGCATCAGGGTCGAGCAAGCGGTTTCATAACGGCTCCATGCCAACGCCGCCGTGGCCTCGATGGCGGGGGATCCGCTCGTCAGCCGTCGATAGTAGGCGTCCAGCAGATCGTGGCGCTCTTCCGGCGGTATGAAGTCGGAGAACGCCTGATAAGCTTCCGGGAAAACGGTACCCATGCCGTGAATGAACCAGTCCAGTTCCTTCGATCGGCAGAGAAACACGCCGCGCAGGATCAGTCCCGCCGTCCGTTCCGGGTTTCGGATGGCGTAGGCAAGGGCCAGGGATGATCCCCAGGATCCTCCGAACAGGATCCAGCGTTGAATGCCGAGCTTGCGTCGCAGTTTCTCCATGTCGCCGATCAGATGGTCGGTCGTGTTGTCGCGGATCTCGGCCACCGGACGCGATCGGCCGGCACCGCGCTGATCGAACAAGACGATGCGGTAATGGCGTGGGTCGAAAAACCGCCGTTGCGACGGCGACGATCCGGCACCCGGTCCCCCGTGACAGAACAGAACGGGCATGCCGTCGGGGTTTCCCGCCTGCTCCCAATAGATCCGGTGCGGATAGTCGACGGCCATCAACCCGTGCTGGTAGGGTAAGATGTCGGGGTAAAGGTCGTTGCGGCGGCTGGCGTCCATGGTCCTTCCTTGTATGGCCGCGTTCGCGGTTCGGCCGTATTCTCATATGGACTATACGGCGCCAATCGTGAACGAGTCGTTTCGTCGTTTTACGAGAGATGGCGATGACATTGGTCGTTGGAAACCGAATGCGATACATCCGATCCCATACAATTGCAGTCCTGCTCCTTCTGTTCGGAATGTCGCGGGCGTTCGCCGGATGGGATTCCCTGGAGTTCGGCGGCGAGGCGAGCGTGCGCGCGGTCGTCGACGGCGATACGGTGATTCTCGATCGGGTGATCGACGGTTCCGACGAGGTGAGGCTGGTCGGAATCCAGGCGCCCAAGCTGCCTTTGGGCAGGCCGGGGTTCGACCCTTGGCCCTTGGCCGAGGAGGCGAAATCGGCGCTGGAACGATTGATGCTCGGGCAGGACGTCCGTTTGTATTTCGGCGGCCGTCGCATGGACCGGCACGGGCGCCTGCTGGCCCATTTGCGCGATGCCGCCGATCGCTGGGCGCAGGGCGAAATGCTGGCGTTGGGCATGGCCCGCGTTTACACTTTTCCGGACAACCGCGCCGTGGTGGACGATATGTGGGCGCGCGAACGGGAAGCCCGGCGAGAACGGCGGGGTATCTGGTCACTGACTCACTATGCGGTGCGCACGCCGCGTTCTGTCCGGGGCGATGTGGGAACTTTTCAGGTCGTCGAAGGGTTCGTCGTCGATGCGGCTGAAGTCAAGGGAACGGTCTACTTGAACTTCGGTGCCGATTGGCGTCGCGATTTTACGGTC
This sequence comes from Rhodospirillales bacterium, assembly GCA_963675465.2. Taxonomy (GTDB): domain Bacteria; phylum Pseudomonadota; class Alphaproteobacteria; order Rhodospirillales; family Shumkoniaceae; genus JAHDSF01. The sequence goes on along the minus strand of CAXXVY010000008.1, from coordinate 525,358 downwards.
ATGATCGACAAGCGGTCGCTCCGCATGTTCGCGGACGGCGGCATTGACCCCCTGTCGTGGAAAAAGAGTTCCATCCGCGTGCGCGGATGGGTGCGCGAACGAAATGGTCCGATGATCGAGGCAAGCCACCCCGAACAGATAGAGGTTGAGCTCGAAAAACCGCGCCAACGACCGTAACCCGCCCGTTGCTTGCCAAGTGGAAAGCAACGGGCGGGCCGGCAATTGTTCCGTGGTGGATTCGAAGCGGACTACCGCTCGAAATCAGGCCGCCATCAACAGCGTTTCAAGCTGTTCCTGGGCTTTGTCGTGGTCGATCTTCTCGACCGCGGCGAGTTCACTCGCCAAGCGTTCGAGCGCGGATTCGTAAATCTGACGTTCGCTGAACGACTGATCCGGCTGATCAATCTTGCGATGAAGGTCCCGGACAACCTCGGCGATGGAAATCGGATCGCCGGAATTGATCTTGGCTTCGTATTCCTGCGCCCGACGGCTCCACATCGCGCGTTTGACGCGGGCGCGTCCCTTCAAGGTGCCGAGCGCGCTTTCCATGACCTTCTTGGTGCTGACGGGTCGAAGTCCCGAATTCGGGGCCTTTTCGACCGGAACACGCAATGTCATGCGATCGCGAGGGAACGAGATCACGTAAAGATGGAGAAGCTGACCAGCGATGGCCTGCTCTTCAACGCCGACTACCTTGCCGACGCCATGGGTCGGATAAACAACCAAATCCCCGGTCGCGAGGATGAAATCCTGCATCTTGCCTGCTCTCTTTTTCGGTGCGTCGATCTCCCTCGTGATGATCCGAGAAGGGGACTAAACATCCCTCCACGTCATCCGTTCGACGCGGTCATGCCAAGTTCGACTTTAGGGTTCGCACTTATACGGAGGACGCCGTGGCCACACGAGCCCCCACAAAAAGCGTCGGCCCCACTTAAGGCCGACAAATATGGTATAACACAAAAACCGAAACAATAACAGACCAAAGTGACAGTTTGGTGAATTGCAGGCGACCGGTTGGTGAAATAGGGGACCCCTTCCGTCAGCTTCCCCGCCCGGGATCGGGGCTCCGGATGAAGCGCTTGCCGGGGACGTCGTGCCAGTCGTCCGCATCGGCCGTCACCGCGCGGGGATGGGTTATTTTCGGCCACTTACGCGCGTACTCGGCATTGATGGCAGTCCATTCGCCGTCGCCGGCTTCCCAGTCCGATACGATGGCTTCGACCGGGCATGCGGAGGCGCATACGCCACAGTCGATGCAGGCTCCGGGATCGATGACCAGCATGTTTTCGCCTTCATGGAAACAATCGACCGGACAAACGGTAACGCATTCCATGTACTTGCACCGGATGCAGTCTTCGGTGATGACGTGAGGCATTCGTCGGGTTCCGGAGAAAGGTCACATTAGGAAGAGTTCGATAAAAGACTTCCCGTCCGAGAACGGCAACGTCGCGCCCGGTCAGTCGCCGATGCCCAGGCGGGCTTTGACCCGCTGCCGGGCCAAGCCGCTATCACGGTCCGGCACGAACAGCAACCCGGCGACCCGGCGGACAAGGTTGGCTTCGTAATCGTGCACGCGGCCGTCGGCGTAGCTGACTTCCCAAAGCATTTCGATGATCTTGACCCGCTCGTCGGGAGACATGCTGTCTTTCAGGGTTCGTGTGAAGGTATAAAGTTCATTGGCTTCCGCATCGCGCTGTTCGCCTTCCGCGATAACCGACAAGGCTTCGTCCTCATCGATCCCGAAACCGCGTCGCAGGGCAGCGACGATCGCCTGGCGCTCCGTGTCGTCGAACCGCCCGTCAAGCAGCGCGGTTTCCACGAGAAGGGCTGCCGCGGCGACCCGAGTTTCATCGCGTTCTGCCGTGTGACCACCCGATTCTTCGAATTGCCTGAAAATCTGCTTCAAACCCGCCAACATGTGGGTATCTCCTTCGTTTGGCGAAAATTCATGAACGCTGACGTTCAAATCTCGTCGCGCAACCGGTCGGTGGCACGGCGTTCGGATTTGGTCGGACGCCCGGTACCGGGGAGACGCGGCGCGACGCGGGTTTGAAGGCCGGCCTGGGAGTCCGCGTCGCGTTCCTCTGGCGGCGCCAGATCCTCGTACAGCAACCGCGCTTCCGGCGCGGGGCCGCGTCGCTCGCCGAGCGCCGCGATTTTGACGACCCGCACGTGGTGACCTATGGGGAAGGTCAGGACGTCGCCGGGCCGGACCGTGTGGTGCGCCTTCGAAACGACCGTTCCGTTGGCTCTGAGCCTGCCGGATGCACAGAACTTGGTGGCGAGAGAGCGCGTTTTGAAGAAACGGGCGAACCAGAGCCATTTGTCGAGCCGAAGGGCGGGGATGTCGGTCAACTCCTCGCGAGCTCCCTGAGCTTGGCAAATGGTGAATCGGCGTACCGGTTCAGTTCCTGCTCGGGTTTCGAACCGCTGCCATTGCGGCGGCGGCTCTTCGGACCGTAACGCGTCCCGTCCTCGCCTTGAATGGGGCGGTAACCCAGTCCATCCAGAATGCCTCCCAGGTCCGAGGCGGGGCAACCCGCCAACGATAGCATCTCACCATCCGGCATGAACGCCCCCGCACGCGACAGGCTCCACGCTTTCGCCGCCAGGCGTTCCACGATATCGACGCGTATCGCCCGCGAGCCCATGATCCGATAACCGATGGCTTCGAGATAGGCGCGGGGGATTTCCGGCGCCACCGGCAGCGAAACCCGTCCCGGAGCCGGTGGCGGACAGGGCTGACGGTTGAAGGCCGTCCAAAGAAGCGCGCGCATGGCCTGGGCTCTTGGCTTGAGCAGCGCCGGCGCAAAAACGCTTTCCCGTCCCAGTCGCAGGCCCAGTTCGCGCAGTCGCTTTCTGTCGTCCCTGTCGATGGCGTCGATCTGGTCACGCGCTGCTTGGCGGGCCAGGGAGCCCAGCGATTGAACGACCTGATAGACCAAGCCGCGCGCCGGGCCCGTAACGTCGGCATCGGCAAGCACGTACAGCGCCGCCAGATCGCAATGAAGGACGCGAACGAACCAGGCTTCCACGCGCTCCTGAACCCGTCGCCGCTGGTCCGTTTCAAGAAGATCCGACAGATCCATGGTCACGGCGGGGGCCAGGATATCCCCCGTTCCGACAATCCGCGCGACCGGCGAGCCTTGCCAGTGAATAACCGCCTTGCTGTCCGCCGAGCCGATTTCCAGCGCGAAGGCACTATCGGGCTGGCTGAGACACGCGCCGATCCGTCGCGTGATTTCGCCACGCAACGCGCGAATCGCTGCATGCGTCGCGGTCCGGCCGGCAATGCTTTGCGTCGCATCGTCGGGTACGAACCGGAATCCATCCAGGTGGCCGACTTCGTGGCCTTCGACGGCCACGCGTCCCTGGTCAGAGACTTCGGCCCGCATTTCCGTACTCGCCTTCAGACGGCGCATCAGAACCGCGGTCTGGCGATCGACGAATCGTTTGGTCAGGCTTTCATGAAGGGCGTCGGACAGGGCGTCCTCGACTGAGCGGGTACGGCCTTGCCAATGGTCGGCATCTTCGAGCCAGTCCGCGTGAAAGGAAATGTAGGTCCACGTCCGGATATGGGCGAGACGTTGGGTCAGTGCGTCGATATCGCCGTCCGTGCGATCGAGCCGATCGACGTTTTCCGCAATCCAGTCGGTGGGAAGACGTCCCCGCGCCGACGCCAGATGTCGGAATACCTGTCCCAGCAGACGCGTATGGGAGTCGGTCATGGCGTTGCCGAAATCGGGAATGCGGCAGACGCTCCAAAGGCGTTGTACGTCCCTGGGCGAACGCACGGCGGGGAGGATCTCCGGGTCCTTGATCAGGTGGTCGAGCGCGCGTTCGTCGTCGGCCTGCCGGGCGCGGATCAGGCCGTCGGTCGACGGAAATTTCTCCAGACTCGCGGTCAAGGCGTCCACGGAGGTATATCGAAGACGCGCATTTCGCCAGAAAAGGAAATCCAGGTCCTCAAATTCGTGATTTTCGATCCGTTCGACGAGTTCGGGATCCAGCGAATGAACATCCGCAGTGACTCCGAAGGTGCCGTCGTTGAGATGGCGACCGGCACGGCCGGCGATCTGCGCGAGTTCCGCAGCGGTCAATGGTCTCAGATGGCGTCCGTCGAACTTTCGGGTCGCGGCGAACGCAACATGGTCGACATCCATATTGAGACCCATGCCGATCGCGTCGGTGGCGACGAGATAGTCGACCTCTCCGGCCTGATACATTGCGACCTGGGCGTTGCGGGTCCGGGGACTGAGCGCTCCCAGCACCACCGCCGCCCCGCCGCGCTGCCGCCGGATGAGTTCGGCGATCGCGTAAACGTCCGCCGACGAAAAGGCGACGACTGCCGAACGTGCGGGAAGCCGCGTGAACTTGCGCCGCCCCGCGTAGCGCAGAATGGAGAACCGGGGACGGGTGTCGAATTCGGCTTCCGGAACAAGGCGCCGGATCAGATGCCGCGCTGTTTCCGCGCCCATGAACATGGTTTCCACGGTTCCGCGTGCGTGCAGCAGCCGATCGGTGAAGATATGACCGCGGTCCGGGTCCGCTCCCATCTGGATTTCGTCCACGCCTACGAACGCCACCGGGCGGTCCAGGGGCATGGATTCGACCGTGCAGAAAAAATAGCGGGCGTTGGGCGGCAGGATTTTTTCTTCGCCGGTGATCAGGGCCACTTCGCGGACGCCCTTGATCCGCAACGCTCGGTCATAGTTTTCCCGCGCCAGCAGACGAAGCGGGAACCCGATCATTCCGCTTTCGTGTCCGAGCATCCGTTCCAACGCGTAATGGGTCTTCCCCGTATTGGTGGGACCCAGAACGGCCACGATGCGATTGCGGGCTGAGGAGATCTGCATGGCTGGAGGATCGCGATTCACGGCTCTCGATTCAAGGGCCGGCTTTCCAAAACCCGAATCTCCTTGCGTACTTTACAAGAACGGCGAAGACGCGCATCAATAGAGACGGACTTAGGCTCATGAGCGAATTCAATCAAGATACAACGCACCTCGTCGCAATCGTCTTCGAACGGCTCAGCCGTATCGTACGAAGCTTGCAGCACGCAGAAGGGCTAATTCCCGCGCAATGGGAAGCCCTACGCTACGTCGCACAGGCCAATCGGGATTCCCGGCGGCCGGGCGCGTTGGCCGAATTTCTGGGGTCGACGCGCGGCACCGTTTCACAAACCCTCATCGCCCTGGAGAAGAAGGGTTTGATCAAGCGTCAGACCGGGGCCGGCGACGGCCGTAGCGTCACCCTGGAACTGACGCCCGCAGGACGTCTCCTGGTGGCCAACGATCCGATCGGCGAACTGGAACGCGCGGCGGGCGCGCTTGGCGCTGACGTTCGCTATGATCTGCTGACGGGATTGATGGCGCTTTTGCGGAACATCCAATCGCAAAACGCTACGGAAGCGATCAACGTTTGCCAGACCTGCCGCTATTTCCTGGATCAATCGAAGATCGGCAAGCGTATCGGGCCGCATCGGTGCCTGTTGACCGGCGAATTCATTGATGATTCACTGGCCCACCATGCCGATACTCCGCATCCGTCCGCCAACGACTAGCAACCGGCGTGCGGTAGAATGCCATCGGTTCGAACTTTCGTTTTGACATCAATCAATCGGGCTGCTGTCCGATGACCCGTTCCGATCGCGGGGTGATGCTACGCGCGGCGTGCTCGCCGGGACCATGGGGACGAAGGCCACCGGCAACAGATCGCGGGATTCGATCGACGAATCCGCTCGGCGATGGATGCGCTTGAGAATTTGAGTCCTGTGCGATGGGCCGACCGGAATCACCATTCGTCCTTCGGGAGCCAATTGCCGCAAGAGACTGTCGGGAAGCCGTTCCGGTGCCGCCGTCACCATGATGGCGGAAAAGGGGGCTTTGTCCGGCAAACCTTCATATCCGTCACCTTCGATGACGGTGACGTTGTCGTAGCCCAGTTCGGCAAGGCGCGACCGTGCCGACCGGGCGAGTTCGGGTATGACCTCGAGCGAAAAGACCCGCCGTGCGATTTGGGCCAGAACGGCGGCCTGATAGCCCGACCCGGCGCCGATTTCGAGAACGTGATCGTCGGGCGTCAGATCGAGGACTTCGGTCATGAGGGCCACGATAAACGGCTGCGATATCGTCTGCCCCCAGCCGATTGGGCGCGGCCGATTGGCGTAGGCATAGGCGTTTTCGCTTCTGGGAAGAAAGGCGTGCCGGGGAACGTGGCGCAACGCCGAGATTACGGCCGGTGAAAGCCGGTCCCGCCCGGTCCACGAGGCCGTTTCGCTCATGTCGGCCGCGATCCGGTGCAGCAGTACGACGCGGGCTCTTTCGGCTTCGGTTTCTTTCATGGCCTCCCGTTCCCGAGGATGCGTTAGTCGGGCTCCCCAGCAATGGCTCGTTCCCGCGGAAACACCAGGGACACCGTCGTTCCGCGGTTAACCATCGAGGAAACCTCGATCCGGCCTCCGTGCAATTCTATCAGGGATTTCACGACCGCCAAACCGAGGCCGGTGCCTTTCTCGATCTTGACCGCGGCCGTATCGCTACGCCGGTAGGGTTCGAGAACCCGCAGAACGTCCTGGGGAGGAATGCCGATGCCTGTATCGATGACCCGGACCGTCACACCGCGGTCCACATCGCGATTGATGACGACGTGGATTTCGCCATGGGGCGGCGTGAATTTGACGGCATTGCCGACGATGTTCAAAACCATCTGGAGCACCGATCGGCGATCGGCTCGGATATGGGCTCCCGACGGCGGTGCGGTGAGCTCGAAACTCTGGTTCTTCTCGGTCAGCCTCGGTTGGATCATGCGACGCGTCGTTTCGACGATTTCGACAAGATCGACCGTTTCATCCGATATCTCGAAACGTCCCGCTTCGATCTTTGAAAGATCCAGAATGTCGTCGATCAATTCCAGCAGGTGTTCGCCGCTGTCATGGATATCGCGCGCGTACTCGCGATAGCGGCCGGTCCCGATGGGGCCTAACACCTCGTTGGCGATGATTTCGGAAAAGCCGAGGATCGATGTCAGGGGGGTCCGCAGTTCGTGGCTGAACGACGCGATGAATTGGCTTTTCGCACGGCTGATTTCCTCGGATCGCTCCTTGGCGCGACGCAGTTCGTCGGCTTGGTCGAGAAATCGCGTCACGTCGGCGATCATGCAATGGGCACGTTCGGTTTCTCCATCGGAATCGGCACCGAGTCGGCCGGTCAACTGTACGGGAACCGCCGTGCCGTCGGATTTCCGGAGATTAAGCGGCGCATGCAGCACGTACCCCTGATTCCTCAACGTTTTGAGGCAGCGGCGGAACTGGGACCGGTCTTCCGGCATAACGAATGTTTCGAAGGGTTTCCCGATCGCGTCGTCCCTGGGATAGTCCAACAATCCAAACCATGCCGTGTTGGCGACGATGAGTCGCCCCTCGCCGTCGAGAGACTGATAGGGCGCCGGCAGGTGATTGAAAATTCGGTACGGTTCCGATTCGAGATCGCGCCGAAACCGGGCATGGGCCAGGGCGAGTTCGATATTGGTCTTGAGTTGGCGGTCGTCCCAGGGCTTGAGGATAAAGATGGCGGGGGATGTCTTCGCCGCGCGTTCGACAAAATGGCTGTCGGAATAGGCGGTCAGGAAGATCGAGGGGATTCCGAATCGATCGTCGATTTCGTGGGCGGCCCGAATGCCATCCATTTCGCCCCGAAGCACGATATCCATGAGGACTAGGTCGGGGCGTTCCCTGCGGGCGAGTTCGACGGCTCGCTCGCCCTCCGACGCGATTCCGCAAACCTCGTAGCCCATGGATTCAAGGGTGAGGCGGATGTCCGTCGCTACGATGGACTCATCCTCGACGACGAGTATGTTCGCCCGCTCCAAATCCAGTTCTCCCCACACACCGTGTCAACGGTTTCTCGCTCTGCTTTCCGCCGGACCTTGAATTTGGCGGCGTGCGTTGCGTTCAGGTTTATTTACTGACGATAAGAAATCTTATCGGGTGGGGGCGGCATTCTACTCTTTCGCGAACAAGGCAAACCCTTCCCCCATGTTCAAGAGTTAAATGCTCGCGGCTAAAGAATCAACTCTATATTTCTAGAATGACGAATATGACGTTTTTCGCGTAGGAGTGCTTCTTGCACAGGCGGATCATTTGGTCCATATCTTCGGCACTCTTGAGAAGGTTGAATCGCGTGAGGTAATCGGAAGAATGACCAAGGAAACATTTGCCTTTCAAACGGAGGTGAGCAAGCTTCTCGACATCGTGGCGCGGTCCCTGTACAGCCATCGCGAGATCTTTCTTCGGGAATTGATATCCAATGCGTCGGACGCCTGCGATCGATTGCGCTACGAGGCGCAAACCCGCTCCGATTTGATCGCGGGGGACGGAAATTTCCGCATTGTCCTGGAACTGGACGACAAATCGCGCACGATTTCGATCTCGGACAACGGCATCGGCATGAACCGGGAGGACTTGATCGAGACTCTCGGTACCATCGCCCGGTCCGGGACCGAGGCATTCGTGAAAAGTCTGAGCGACGACGCGACCAGCGATGTGGCGCTGATCGGCCAGTTCGGCGTGGGTTTCTATTCGTCGTTCATGATCGCCGACAAGGTCGAGGTCGTGACGCGGAAAGCCGGCGACGAACAGGCTTGGAAATGGGTATCCGACGGAAAAGGCGATTTTTCGATCGAGGAAGCGAGCCGAGCTGGGCGCGGCACCACCGTCGTTCTGCACGTTTCGGACGAGGGCAAGGAATTTCTCGACAAGTATCGCCTCGAGACCATTGTCCGGACCTATTCCGACCATATTGCGATCCCGATTGTCTTCGCGGATGACAAGGACGGCAAGTCGGTCAACGCTGCGTCCGCGCTGTGGATGCGCCCACGCAGCGAGATCACGGAGGATCAGTACCGTGAATTCTACCGGCATGCCGGCCATGCCTTCGACGAACCGTGGATGACGATCCACAATACGGTCGAAGGTGTTCTCTCCTACACGAACCTCTTGTTTGTTCCGTCGACGCGTCCGTTCGATTTGTACGAACCCGAACGCAAGACGAAGGTCAAACTGTATGTTCGGCGCGTTTTCATCACCGACGATTGCGCGGACCTGTTGCCGGGGTACCTTCGATTCATCCGCGGGGTGGTCGATTCCGAGGATCTTTCGTTGAACATCAGCCGGGAGATGCTGCAGCACGACCCCAAACTGGCGAAAATCCGCAGCGGCCTCATCAAGCGGATCATCGGCGAATTGAAGAAGAAAGCGACCACCGCCGCCGACGACTATGCCAAATTCTGGGAAGCATTCGGGGCGGTTCTCAAGGAAGGGATTTACGAAGACCACGACAACAGCGAAGCGATTCTTGAGATCTCCCGCTTCCGGACGACGACCGGCGGCAGCGAATGGGTCGGACTTCAAACCTATCTGGAGCGAATGAAGGAAGGCCAGGAAGCGATCTACTATATCACGGGCGATGATGTTGCTGCGTTGCGTTCCAGTCCACAGATCGAGGGATTCGCATCCCGTGGCGTGGAGGTGCTTCTTCTGACCGATCCGGTCGACGAATTCTGGGTGCCGTCCCTGGGGACGTACAAGGGAAAACCGTTCAAGTCCGTCGCCCGAGCGGATACGGATCTGGGAAAAATCAAGCGACAGGATAATGGCGCCGAAAGGCCAGAGCCAAAAAACCGGAACGATCTGGACTCCCTGGTCGCCAGCTTCAAGTTGGCGCTCGGCGGTGCCGTTTCGGATGTTCGTCTGTCGCAGCGGTTGACGGAAAGTCCCGCATGCCTCGTTGCGGGCGAGGGTGGGGTCGACATCCGCTTGGAACGACTGCTCAAGCGCCATGGCGCGGACGGCTCCATGCCCACCGCGCAGCGGGTACTGGAAATCAACCCCGATCATGCGCTGATCAAAAGACTCGGTTCCTTGGCGAACGACGGCGGGGAAGCGTCGGCCACGGTGTCGGAGGCGGCGCACGTGCTTCTCGACCAGGCGCGAATTCTTGAAGGCGAGCCGATTCCCGATCCGATGGCTTTTGCACAGCGGCTCAATGCGGTCCTGCAGCGGGGATTGGGAGGTTGATATGCATGTCACTCCGCGCCGGCCAACCGCCGGCGCGGAGTGACATGCCTTAGCCGGTGGTTCGTGCGGTCAAGGCCGTTTGTGCCCGGACGATGAGACAGCGAAGATCCTCTTCGCGGACACTGTCGCGGGCCATGAGAACTTTCACGGTTGGATCGGCGAGAACATCGTCGATGGCAGGTTCCCGACTAAAATTATCGGAAATAGACTTCATCGTTTTCGGCTCCTTTGCTTTTCCCGTCAGACGCCGCGAGATGAACTGCGAAATCATGCTTTCCGGCTCCTCTTCCTCGCAGTCGCGTTGATTTGAAGGGATCGTCAAGGCTGCCCCATCCGCCGTCGCGGACCTCGCTTGATTCCCGAACACTTGACAATATGGCCGGGGGCGGCGGCATGTGCAAGCGCGCGCAGTCGGAATCCGACGCGGTTGCTGTGACAATGTGGAGGCTGAATTGTGGCCGGACGGAACGGCGTTTTATTGGACGGGGTTTCTTGGCGAAGGTCTCGGTCTAGGCGCCGTCCGAGATCAACATCTGCGCGGCGCCGTAAATTTTCCCGGTTGTTACCGACTGAACGACCACCGCGCATCCCCGGTCCGAGCCCGAGACGAGGGCGGGCGCATCGTAGCTCCGCGCCTTGCCCGACCATTGGCCGAGCGGATGCAGTTCGCGAACCACGTGGGTATTCACCAGGGTTCGCCCACCGTTTTCACCCCGTTGTACGGCGGTTTCATGTTTACGGTCGAAAACGAACAGTACGACTTCCATCGTGTCGCCACCGGAGAGGGGGGCGTTTGGAAGTTCGACATGGACGCCACCGTTGGGAAGGCGGGACAGGGTGACATCGACGCGCTCGAGTTTGGACGCCTCTTGGATGGCCGAGTCTACCGCCAACCGGTTCGAACCGACGACTTCCGCCGTGCCCTGAACGACGATCTGGGGAGTATAGACGTGCCGAAGTCCCATGATCCGTGCGTAGTTTCTCTGGCGCGTCGAATACTCGGGCGCCGAGAACGGATCCGTCCATCCGATGTAGTTCCAATAATCGACATGGAACGACAAGGCGACGATGTCTGGTTGAGTTGCCAATTGGCCCAGGATGCGGTCCGCGGGCGGACAGGAAGAACATCCTTGCGAGGTAAACAATTCCACCACGATCGGTCGATCCGATGCTTGCGATTCGGACATCAGAGTCAAGACGGCGGCAATGGTGGCGAGAAATTTATGTACGTGTTTCATGCAAAAAAATTTAAGTCGATTTCGTTCGTGGCGCGAATCACATGCCGGTGAAGCATCGGTGATCGGAGAATGTTATGTATGGCCGGTTACCGCGAACTGTTCTATGCATGGTTTGAAAGCCGGCGGGAGCCGGACCTATCCGTGTCGAAAGAAAGATAATGCCGCTTCTTTTGCAGCCTCCCTCGGACTCGGCGACGCCGACGTCCGGGATCACGCTCAAGCTCCTGTCGGTTTCGCTTTTCGCCCTTATGGAAGTCATCGGCAAGTATCTGACCGGCGACTATCCGCTGGGGCAGATCCTTTTCTTTCGATTCGCGATCGCGCTGATTACCGTGGTGCCGTTCCTGATCCGCGACGGCGGTTTTCGAGCGCTTAAAACGACCCGTACCTTCGCGCATCTGTCGCGCGGCGTGATGGGTGTTACGGCGTTTCTCCTGTTTTTCGTCGGTTTGACCTATCTACCGCTTTCGGTCTCGTCGACCCTGATGTTCGCTTCGCCGTTGTTCATGACCGCTCTGTCGGGGCCGTTGTTGGGTGAAAAGGTGGGCGTGCGCCGCTGGGGGGCCGTCGCCTTCGGGTTCGTGGGTGTGTTGCTGGTGATGAATCCGGGCGGGGGGACCCTGCACTGGGCTGCCGTCGCCACGCTTTCCGGAGCGCTCCTGGCCGGGCTAACGACGGTTCTGGTCCGTTCGTTGGCTCACACCGAAGGCAATTCGACGATCGTGTTTTATTTCACCGCAACGGGTGCGGCGCTCGGGGCCGTGATGCTGCCGTTCAACTGGGTGACGCCGACCCTTGGTGATTTGGGGCTGTTCGTTCTGATCGGTCTTCTCGGCGGTGTCGCCCAGATGATTCATACGGTTTCACTGAAAATGATTCCGATCTCATTGGCCGCGCCGTTCGACTACACCAAGCTGGTGTGGGCGATCGTCTTCGATTTCGTGATTTGGGCGACCGTCCCCGGCGTGCGCACGCTCGCGGGCGGGCTCCTGGTCATATTGTCCGGCCTCTACATCATCCAGCGCGAAGCGCGGCTCGAACGTCGCCGCCGGCCGGCGGCGGCGGCGACGTCCGTGCATCAACCCGCGGTCACGCCGCGCGGAGACGCCTGAGCACGAAGGGCAGGATACCGCCGGCCCGGTAGTATTCCACCTCGTCTGCGGTATCGATCCGGCATACCACCGGAATGTCTTCCACCGCACCTCCGGCCCGAAGAATCCGAAGAGTCATCTGCTGGCGCGGGCGCAATCCCTGGCTCGGTCCGACAACGTCGAAGACCTCGGTGCCGTCGAGCCTGAGAGTCTTGCGATCCGTTCCTTCCATGAACTGCAGTGGCAGAATGCCCATGCCGACCAGGTTGGAACGGTGGATGCGTTCGAAGCTTTCGACCACGACCGCCTTGACGCCGAGCAGGCGCGTGCCCTTCGCCGCCCAGTCCCGCGATGAGCCGGTTCCGTATTCCTTGCCGCCGACGATGATCAACGGCGTCTCTGTTTTCTGATAGGCCATCGCCGCGTCGTAAATCGGCACGACCTCGCCCGAAGGTTGCAGCTTGGTTACGCCTCCTTCGATACCCGGCACCATTTCGTTGCGGATACGAATATTGGCGAACGTGCCGCGCATCATCACCTGATGGTTGCCGCGTCGGGCACCGTAGGAATTAAAGTCGCGTGGTTCGACGCCGTTTTCCATCAGGTAGCGCCCGGCGGGGCTGTCCTGCTTGATGCTTCCCGCCGGTGATATATGGTCGGTCGTCACCGAATCCCCCAGGATCGCCAGCGGGCGGGCGCCCAGGACGTCCTGCGGGTTTTCCGGCGTTTCCGGGAAATTCTCGAAGTAGGGTGGGTTCTGGACGTAGGTCGAATCGTCATTCCAATTGTAGGTCAGCCCCGTTTCGACCTCGATATCCTGCCAAGCTTCCGGTCCCGTGAAGACGTCGGCATAGCGTTCCCTGAACATTGCCGGGGTCAGCGACTGGCGGATGGTGTCGTGAATTTCCTTGTTGGTAGGCCAGATGTCTTTCAGGAAGACGGGTTCCCCGTCCTTGTCCTCGCCGATCGGTTCGGTCAGAAGGTCGACGGTAACGGAACCGGCCAGCGCGTAAGCGACGACCAGGGGCGGTGACGCCAAATAGTTGGCTTTGGTCAGGGGGTGGACACGGCCCTCGAAATTCCGGTTGCCCGAAAGCACGGAGGCCACCAGCAGGTCCTCGTTCTCGATCGCCTCCGAGATATGGGAGTCTAAAGGCCCGGAGTTGCCGATACAGGTGGTGCATCCGAAACCGGCGATGTTGAAGCCGAGCGTATCGAGATGTTCCTGGAGTCCGGCGGCGCGGAGGTACTCGGCCACCACCTGGGAACCCGGCGCGAGTGAAGTCTTGACCCAGGGCTTCGATCGTAGGCCCTTTTCGACCGCCTTTTTGGCCAGCAGCCCGGCTCCGATCAGCACCGACGGATTCGACGTATTGGTGCAACTGGTGATGGCCGCGATGACTACCGCGCCGTCATGGACGGTATAGTTGGTGCCTTCCACCTTGCTTTCTCGCGCGGTGTTCACTTTAGCCGCTTCGGCCAGGGTGTTCTTGAACGAAAGCGATGCGTTGGCAAGAGCGATCCTGTCCTGGGGCCGCTTCGGTCCCGCCAGGCTCGGTTCCACAGTCGAAATGTCGAGTTCCAGCGTATCGGAAAAGACGGGCTCGGGCGTGTTTTCGTCGAGCCACATGCCCTGCGCCTTCGCATAGGCCTCGACCAGCGCGATCCGCTGTGGCGAGCGAGCGGTGAATTCGAGAAAACGAATCGTTTCCGCATCGATCGGGAAAATACCGCAAGTTGCGCCGTACTCCGGCGCCATGTTGGCAATCGTCGCGCGGTCCGGCAGCGAAAGTCCGGCGATGCCGGGACCGAAGAATTCGACGAATTTGCCGACGACGCCCTTCTTCCGCAGCATCTGGACCACGGTCAGGACAAGGTCGGTGGCGGTGGTCCCTTCGCGCAGCCGTCCCGTCAGCTTGAAGCCGACGACCTCCGGGATCAGCATCGAAATCGGTTGGCCCAGCATCGCGGCCTCGGCTTCGATGCCGCCGACGCCCCAGCCCAGCACGGCGAGTCCGTTGACCATCGTCGTGTGACTGTCGGTCCCGACCAGGGTGTCCGGATAGGCCACCGGGTTCAAATTGCGTTCCTGCGACGCCCAGACGACCTGCGACAGGTATTCCAGATTGACCTGATGGCAAATGCCTGTTCCGGGCGGAACGACCCGGAAGTTGTCGAAGCTTTTTTGTCCCCAGCGCAGGAATTCGTAGCGTTCGCCATTGCGCTTGAATTCCATTTCCATGTTGATGCGCACGGCGTCGGGATTGCCGAAGCTGTCGATCATGACGGAATGGTCGATTACCAGATCGACCGGCGACAGCGGGTTGATACGCCGCGGATCGTCCCCCATCGCTTTCATGGCATCGCGCATCGCCGCCAGATCGACGACGGCCGGAACACCGGTGAAGTCCTGCATCAGGACGCGCGCCGGCCGGTACGCGATTTCGCGTGTCGATTTCCGGTCCGTTAGCCACTGCGCGACCGCCTGGATGTCGTCTACGGTGACCGTACGCCCGTCCTCCCAACGCAGGAGATTTTCGAGCAGGACCTTCAACGAATAGGGCAGGCGGCTGACGTCCCCCAAGCCACTCTCGGCGGCCGCTTCGATGCTGTAGTAGTCATAGGTTTTTCCGGCCGCGACGAGCGTGCGGCGCGTCTGCATGCTGTCATGGCCATATGCTGTGCCGAGTGCGGACACGGTTTGCCTCCTTGCAAGGGATTTGCGGAAAGAATTGGTTTTTCGAACATATAGAGCGCGTCCGGGCTCCGGTAAACCGCGCTGACGCGGAAGTTGGCCGCATCGGCATAAATTCGCCACAATTTCCGCCTAATGTGATGCTTGCAAAATCTCCTGTTGGGACTGATGTGGAGAGACCCCCCTCTCTCTTGCCCACCAACGTCCGGAGATTTTTTGGCGAACTTCAGAACCGGGGCCGCAATGGTCCCGGTTTTTCCTTGTTCCGCTTTTCGGCATAGCGTCGGGAAAAACGGTTCGAACGTGCTCAATGCAGCCGAAGCGTCGCCTGGACGTTGATTCAACGAAAGGGTAGGAGCCTAATCGAAGAGGGCGTCGATGTCCGCTTGTGATGCTCCGCTTTCCGCCGGCGCATCGGCGGGACCGGTCGAGAGCAGGTCGTCGATTTCCTTCTGATCCATGACCCGTGCGGCACCGTGAATCACACCGCCGGCGACGTCCAACAACCGGTGGATCAAGGTGCGGTGGGATTCTGTGTCGAATCGGAGCGCATCGCCTTCCAGCCCTTGCTGGAGCGCTGATTCAATCTGCTCGATCGTCAGGGCGATCAGCCGGTCGATTTGCGCGATCGTCTGTTCGAAGGGCTCGCGAAATTCGGGCGGGACGTGGTCGTATGCCTCCACGGCCAAGTCGCGATCGGAAAAGGTGCTCTGGCGAAAGTGGTCCTGGTAGCCTCTCGGCCGCCATCCCTGGACTTCCTCCAGCATGTCCGGCATGTCCGGAATCATGTCCAGCAGCATGACCACTTCGTTGAAGTGGTTGAGGTAATCGGTGGCGAGGAGCGTCCGTTCGTTGATGTTGGTCCCGCGGACTCGGGCACGCATGACATCGGTGTCGGTTCCAGCGCCTTCGCCGATACCGTTGTCGGTTCCTGTCTTCCGGGATGGGGTGCTCGCCAACGTTTTCCCCGGCCACTTCCAATGATCGATCCTACCGGGGTACGCGGAATATTGTGAACCTACTCGAACCCCAAGGCGAACAACTTTACCGTCATCTGATCTTTTGCCAAGCTAGACATTGGTCTAAAGAAGCCTTTTCGATCGGTTTGGCCTTGTCTGGGTCGAACTTGTCCGGCATTCTCCCCGTCCTTCACGAAACTGGAAAGATTCGGACGTCATGGCGGGAAATCGCGTATATCTCTATGATAGCACCCTGCGCGACGGCGCGCAGACCCAGGGCGTGGATTTCAGTGTCGCCGACAAGAGGGCGATCGCCAAGGAACTCGACCGTCTGGGCATTGACTATGTCGAAGGCGGTTGGCCGGGTGCCAATCCCACGGACGACGAGTTTTTCGGCAACCCGCCGAAACTGGAAAACGCCAAGCTGTCGATTTTCGGCATGACCCGCCGCGCGGGCCGGAGCGCAGCCAACGATCCCGGGCTTACCGCTATTCTCGAACCCAAGGTCGGCACCGTCTGCATGGTGGGCAAGACTTGGGACTTCCACGTGAAGGTGGCGTTGGGCGCCGATCTGGAAGAAGGCGTTCGGATGGTCGATGAAAGCATCCGTCACGCCCGTGCCCAGAAGGACGAGGTCATGTTCGATGCCGAACATTTCTTCGACGGCTACAAGAACAACCGGACGTTCGCGATCGATTGCCTCCGGGCCGCGCACGAGGGCGGCGCGAGTTGGCTGGTGCTGTGCGACACCAACGGAGGCACGTTGCCGCACGAGGTGGAGCAGATCGTCGGTGACGTCGTCGCGGCGCTGCCGGACGCGCGAATAGGGGTTCATTTTCATAACGATACCGGAAATGCCGTGGCGAACTCGCTGGTGGCCGTTCGGGCTGGGGCGCGGCAAGTCCAGGGAACCATCAACGGTCTGGGCGAACGGTGCGGCAATGCCGATCTGATTGTTCTGATCCCGAATCTGATGCTGAAAATGGGCTTCGAAACCGGAGTTTCCGACGCGAATCTCAAGCAACTCGTCCATGTTTCGCGCATTGTCGACGAGCGCTTGAACCGACCGCCGAACCGGCATGCGCCCTTCGTCGGCGAATCGGCCTTTGCGCACAAGGGCGGACTGCACGCGTCGGCGGTAGAACGCGACCCCCGATGCTACGAACATCTCGACCCCGCCGTCGTCGGCAACCAGCGCCACATCGTGGTGTCCGACCAGTCGGGCCGTTCCAATATCCTGGCGCGCTTTCGCGAGATCGGCTTGGAGGTAGATCCCAAGGACCACAAGGTCAATCGTCTCGTCGAGATCGTCAAGGAACACGAATTTAACGGCTATGCCTACGACGGCGCCGAGGCCAGTTTCGAACTTCTGGCGCGGCGGGCGCTGGGGCAGGTTCCCGAATACTTCACGTGCCGGAGTTTCCGCGTTATCGACGAACGGCGCTGGAACGCGCGCGGCGAACTCATCACGCTGTCCGAAGCGACGGTCAAACTCGAAGTCGGCGGACAAATGTTCATGACGGTGGCGGAAGGCAACGGCCCGGTCAACGCCTTGGACGCGGCATTGCGGAAGGTCCTGCTGACGGCCTATCCGGACCTCGCGGGCGTCAAGCTGGTGGATTACAAGGTCCGCATCCTGACGCCGGGCGCGGGCACCGGCGCGGTAACACGCGTGATGATCGAAACCCTGGACAAAGGGGGCGAAAGCTGGTCAACGGTCGGGGTGTCCGCGAATATCATCGACGCGTCCTACGCCGCGCTGCGCGACAGCATTTTCTTCAAGCTGTATCGTGCCGGCGCCAAACTTAAAGAAGCGGTTTAGTCGGACGGTCATGGCTGGAACGGATTCCAAACACCCGTCGGCAGGGATCGTCTCCGACACGGCGCCCGCCGTCATTCTGATCGATCCGCAATTGGGCGAGAATATCGGCATGGTGGCACGCGCCATGCTCAATTGCGGCCTGACCGACCTGCGGCTGGTTCGTCCGCGCGACGGATGGCCGAATCCGGCGGCGACTTCGGCGTCGTCGGGTGCGATCACCGTGATCGAGAATGCCCGCCTTTTCGAAACCACGGCTGAAGCCGTTGCCGATCTTCAGGCCATCTACGCCACTACGGCACGGCTGCGCGGCATGGACAAGCGCGTTCTGACGCCGCGGGCGGCGGCTCGGGAAATGCGGCGCCGGGACGCCGAAGGAATCCGGAGTGGTATTCTTTTCGGCAAGGAATCCAAAGGGCTGCATAACGACGACGTTGCGTTGTCCGAGGCGGTCGTGACCGCGCCGTTGAATCCGGCCTTCAGTTCGTTGAACTTGGCGCAGGGCGTGCTGCTGATCGGCTACGAATGGCACGTGGCCATCGACGAAACGCCATCCAGCACCCGGATTGTCCGTAAACGCAGTGCCGTCGCGACCAAAGAAGAGTTGATCGGGTTTTTCGAGCACCTCGAAGACGAACTCGACAAGTGCGGCTTTTTCACCAGCCCGGATAAACGGCCTCGCATGATTCGGAATCTTCGCAACATCTTCCTGCGCGCCGATCTGACGGATCAGGAAGTCCGGACCTTGCGCGGTGTCGTCGCGGGCCTGACCCGCGCCTGGATGAAACAGAACAAAAGCTGACGGCGGAGGTTACGCGCGGCGCAGCGCCGCCAATCCCCGTCCGGTCCATGCCGCCAGGGCCAGCGACAGGACGATATTGATTTCGGCGAAGCTGAAGAGCCCCAGAAAACGCCATTGTACTTCATCGCAAGGCGGCGACGGCTTCAGGTTCTGGAGTTGCTGCTGCAATTGGGTGATATCCAAAGGCCCCGACATGACGCCTTCACAGACTTCCCCGGATGACCACCAGTGATGCTCCACGCCGGTATGGAATACCGCAATTCCCACGCCCACCAGGAAACAGACGATCACCAGCGCCAAGAGGCCGTGCGTGGTTGTCCGACCGCCGTGGGTGACCGCCGCCGCCACGGCCACCATGAAGGTGGCCACATAGACCCAGCGCTGGTATGTGCAAAGACTGCATGGCCGGATGTCCCACAGCCCGGACATGGTGTAGGCGCCTATAAGCACGAGTGCGCTGGCGACGATGACGACAATGGCGAGGCCGCGCTCGGTGCGCGGAATTGGGATACCGAAATCGCGGTTCATGACGGTCCTCGCGGCAATGTGCTTACAGAAGGTATTTGAGGACGACGAATCCGCCGACCAACAGTACGCAGAACAAAATGGTGAGAAGCCCAAGACGTTTTTCGATCAAGACGCGGATGGGCTCCCCATACCACCAAAGTAAGCCGGCGACCACGTAGAACCGGATGCCCCGGGCCAGGATCGATGCGACGATGAAAATCCGGACGTCGAGGGCGGTAAGACCGCTGACGATGGTGATGACCTTGTAGGGGAACGGCGTCACGCCGGCGATGAAGACCGCCCAGGCCCCCCATTCATTATAAGTTTCGCGGAAGTCGGCAAACTTGTCGGTGTAGCCGTAGAGTTCCAGTAACGGTTTTCCGACGGCTTCAAAGGCGTAGTAGCCGATGGCGTAACCGAGCATACCGCCGATCACCGATGACACGGTGCAGACGAGGGCGATACGCCAAGCCTTTTGCCGCGCCGCCAGGACCATTGGAATCAGCATGACGTCGGGCGGGATCGGGAAGATCGAGCTTTCGATAAAGGATACCGCCGCCAGAGCCCACAGGGCGTTTCGATGGCCCGACATGGTCATGACCCAATTATAGAGTCGTCTCAGCACGGAGATCTCCTGACACGGAAAGAGCGGAACCGATTTAACAGCGGGGAACCCCGAGGGCAATGAATTGTGACCCGTCAGGGTCGATTTGATCTAGGGGGCCGACAATTGCGTTGTTGTGCCGTCTCCGGATCCGCACACCCGATCCATCAGCAAATCGGTGTTCGCGTCGGGCGTCCTCCAGGCGAGGTCGTCGGGTAGTTTGCCGTCATGAAATGTCGACGTCCCATTCAGAGGCGCGAATCGCTGGTTCGTGCAATCCACTAAAACGGCAAGGGAAACCGGGTTGGAATAGGGTTCGATCTGGAGAAGCGTCACGATCACCCGTCCCGGCAAGTCGGGATGGCGAAGCGTTTGACCTTCGTCGAGCGCGACGAGGCTTCCGGTCAACGGCATCGCAAAGCTCCAGGGATCCAGAAAACTTTTCGAAGGGACTTCGCGCACGACGTGGACATTTTCGGGCAGGGATGCCTTGATGCGCCCGGCCCAGTGGTAGCGGTTCCAGGCCGTGAACGCGATCATCGCCACGCCGGCGCAGGTGACGGCGATCACGGCGGCGGCGCGGACTTTCAGGACCTTGAATATGAGCAGGACGACACCGCCGGCGGCAAGACCGAAGCAAATCGTCGCGACGATTTCGATAGCCATGGGATACTTCCCCCCTCAGATCAGGAGTTCGCCGACGGTCGCCGGCCGCTTTCCCGATGCATGCAGCGCCAGGACCAGAAAAAGTTCGGCCGCCGCCACGGCATCGACAAGCGCGTTGTGGGCGCGATAGCGGGGCAGATCGTACCGGGCGCGGACCGCGGAAAGCCGCAGAGCACCTTCGGTGATCTCCTGCCCTCGGCGCGCCATGCGCCGTTTTTCCATTGCCAGGGTATCCATGTATCGGATCTCCAGGGGGTGATCGTAAAGCCGTCGGCAGGCGGTATCCAGGAACCGGCTCTCGATAGCCGCATGGTGAACCACGGGAACCCGGCCCCGGAGCGCGTCAAGAAAGCATGGAAGTACAGTCTGCAACGGTGCGCTGCTTTCGAGTTGGTCATCAAAGAGACCGTGGATGACGGCGGAGCCCTGCGACACCGGCCGCGTCGGTTTGACGAGGTGATGTTCGGCATCGCTCAACCGGATGCGGCCTTTGACGATGGGAACGAATCCGATGCTGAGCACTTCGTCGGTTTCAGCGTCGAGTCCCGAAGTTTCTATATCCACCGCCAGGAACTCCGCTTGGTCGAACGGCGTTTTCCTGTCGGGCTGGTGAAAGACGAAGCGACCGCTATCCGGTGAATCGAGCCATTGTCGCTCACCCATCCGGTGGAGAATACGCTTGGCGATATTTCCCAAACTCATGGTTCCCCCAAGCCTCCGGCTAGAATTTGGCGGCTTGGTAGTTCATGGCCAGGGACGCCTGCATTGTCTTGACGACGGAAAAGGCGTTCTTGAGGTGGTCGCGTTCGAAGTTCGACAAATCCCGGGGTTCGAGGAAATTGTCGACCGTCTGTCCGTTTCGGAGTCTCGCCGCCTGATGGCGAAGACGAAGGAGGCTGATGAATTCGAACGCGTCGCGCAGGTCCGCGATTCCGTCGTTGCTGACGGCGCCCGCGGCCCTCGCTGCGGCAAGGCGTTCGTCGGTGTTGACGACCGGAACGCCGGTGGCGAGCGCATAGACCCTGGCCAGGTCGATGATCGGAACCACGCCCGTGTGTTTCAGATCCAGGGTGCGGTCGTGGTCACCGCCGCGGATCAGGACCAGATTGCGGAAAAAACCCAGGGGCGGCTGATGGTGCAGCGCGTTACCCGCCATGTAGGCCTGAAAAATCTTGTTCTCCCGAGCGAGGGCGAGGAACTCGGTACGCAGCGTTTCGAACAGTCGGCCTTCGCCATGGACGACGCGCAGATCGAAGAAAATGCTGCACAACATCAGGGCCTTGGGTTCCGGCTGATCGATCCATGTCCGGAAATAGGATTGCCAAGTGGCGAGCGGTTGGCGCCATCGGTCTGTCGTCGC
The DNA here is from genome assembly GCA_963675465.2 of Rhodospirillales bacterium. Lineage (GTDB taxonomy): Bacteria > Pseudomonadota > Alphaproteobacteria > Rhodospirillales > Shumkoniaceae > JAHDSF01. Next base: position 503,542 of record CAXXVY010000008.1, on the reverse strand, counting down.
CATGGTTTCGCCGGGACAATACACGTACCCGCATGCATTCAACCCATCGGAAACGAAGCCGCAGAGTTCGCGGAAATAGGCGCCATGGGCCTCTTCGTTGTAGGCGTTGTCCAAAAGCATCACGTTATCCTGATCCGAACGGGCGGTCTGCTCCTGGCGTCCCTGGGATCCGGCGGCGAGCCACGCGTAGGGAACGGGCGACGGTCCCAGGCGGGTTTCCGCCAGATGAATCAGGCGTTCGGTCACTGCGTCATGAAGCGCCGACAGCACATGGCCGATACGGTGGGCCGTCGTCCCCGAATCCGCGAGATGAAGGATCAGGTCCGGGACATGATCCAGCACGCGGCGCAGTGCTTCGGCGCTTTCGCATTTGTGGATGTCCCCAACGAGGAATACCGGCGAAACCGTCTGCATTCCGATCAGGTCCGTGGTCGTGATGCAGCCCGCCACCCGTCCGTCGCGAACCACCGGGAGATGGTGAATATTGTGGCGGGACATGGTCATCAGGGCGTCGAAAACGTAGTCACCGGCATCGATGCTGATGGGCGATGCCGTCATGATTTGAGAAATCGGGGTTTCCGGCGCGATCCCATCGGCGACCACCCGGGAGCGGAGATCCCGGTCGGTGAGAATCCCCACGAGCCGGTCTTCGGTCGTGATCAGGAGGCTGGAGATGCGTTCGTCGCGCATTCGTGTCGCGGCGGCGCGGATCGTCGCCGCGGGGTCGATCGAAATCGGTGACCGGGCCAGCAGTTCCTCGATCTTGACGGTCAGGAATGCGGAATCACGGCCGTTGCCGACGGCCTGGGCGGCGTTCTTGAGCCGTCCCCCGCCCATGGGGGCGAAGTAGTATTCGACCTGGGGAAAGGTGTCGTGAAGGCGCGTGAAGGCATTGAACGGCAACAGGTAGACGAGACTGTCTTCAAGCGCGATCGATCGGTTGACCGCCATGCCGCCGCGCAGGAAGGCTCGGATGCCGCAAACTTCACCCTCGCCCAGGCGGGCCAGGAGTTGCCCGTCGGGATCGCGGGTTTCGACGGCGCCCGTTCGGATGACATACAGGAACTCCGCGGGTTCGCCCGGGGTCATGATCGTCATGTTTCGGCGCAGGTAGCGGATCTCGATCTGCCGTACCAGATCGTTCAATGCGTCGTCGGGTAAAAGATCAAAGGGATGGTGAGCCGCCAGGAAGTCCCTGATCTCGACGATTTCGATATCCATGAGTGGTTGTCCGGCTTTTCCCGGGCCCTCCTTGATGCGTCGGATGCCCGTGAAGAAAATGGGGCGGATCGCCGTATACCGGAAGATCCGCCCCGCCATATTGCGTTGTTTGACGCCTGTCGGCCTAGTGGGCTTGGGCGATGCCCGCACCGCGCGGCAGCCGGATCGACGATACCATTTCCTGGATTTTCTCGGGCGGCCGCGACGTGAGGCGGCTGACCGCGATCGCAACCGTGAAGTTCAGGACCATGCCGACCGAACCGATCCCCTCGGGGGATATGCCGAACAGCCAGTATTCGGCGGTGTTGGGCAGCAAAGGCTCGAAGAAGACACCCTTGAACGTCAGGATATAGCCCATGGTGAAGATCAGGCCCGAAAGCATGCCGGCGATGGCACCTTCCCGGTTCATGGATCGCGAGAATATGCCCATAAGGATGACCGGGAACAGCGACGACGCCGCCAGCCCGAAGGCGAAGGCGACGACCTGGGCCACGAAACCGGGGGGATTGTAGCCGAGGTATCCGGCGATCAGGATGGCGACGGCCGCCGAAATCCTTCCCGCCAGCAGCTCCTGTTTTTCCGAAATATTGGGCATCAGTGTCCCCTTGAGCAGGTCGTGGGACACCCCGGCCGAGATCACCAGCAACAACCCGGCGGCGGTGGAAAGCGCCGCGGCGATACCGCCGGCCGCGACGAGGGCGATCACCCAGTTGGGCAGGCGCGCGATCTCGGGATTGGCAAGTACCATGATGTCGCGGTTGACCGTCAACTCGTTGCCGGACCAACCGAACGCCTTGGCCTTTTCCGCGAAAGAGGGATCTTTGTCGTTATAGTACTGAATCCGCCCGTCGCCGTTCTTGTCGTTGAAGGCGAGAAGTCCCGTGGTCTCCCAACGTTTGAACCAGCCCGGGCGTTCTTCGTAGGAAAGATTTCCGTCGACTGCGCCGACTTCGCCGCTCTGGATCGTGGTGGTCAGGTTGTAGCGGGCCATAGCACCCACCGCCGGCGCGACGGTATAGAGCAGGGCGATGAACACCAATGCCCAACCCGTTGAAATACGGGCATGCCGCACCTTCGGAACGGTGAAGAAGCGAACGATGACGTGGGGCAATCCGGCCGTACCCACCATCAAGGCTAAGGTGATGGCGAACATGTCGATGGTCGATTGCGGTTTGTCGGTGTATTCCCGGAATCCCAGATCGGTGACGACCTGATTCAGCCGCTCCAGCATATAGCCCGATCCGTCCGATAGCTCCGCCCCGAAGGCCAACTGCGGGAAGACATGCCCCGTCAATTGCAGCGAGATGAAGACGGCCGGAACCGTGTACGCGAGAATCAGAACGCAGTACTGGGCGACCTGGGTGTAGGTGATGCCCTTCATTCCGCCGAGAACGGCGTAGACGAAGACCACACCCATGCCGATGATCAGCCCGGTCAGAATGTCGACTTCGAGGAATCGGGAAAACACGATTCCGACCCCGCGCATCTGGCCGGCGACGTAGGTGAAAGAGATAAAGACCAGACAAATGACGGCCACCATGCGGGCCGACGTCGAATAGTATCGGTCACCGATGAATTCCGGCACCGTGAACTTGCCGTATTTCCGTAGATAGGGTGCAAGCAGCATGGCCAGAAGCACGTAGCCGCCGGTCCATCCCATCAGGTAGACGGAGCCGCCGTAGCCCATGAAGGCGATCAGTCCCGCCATCGAAATGAAGGATGCGGCACTCATCCAGTCGGCGGCGGTCGCCATGCCGTTGGCCACCGGGTGGACGCCCTTGCCCGCGACGTAAAAGTCGCCGGTGGTTTTTGCCTTGGTCCAGAGGGCGATGCCGATGTAGAGCGCGAAGCTCAGGCCAACGGCGATGAAGGTCATGGTCGTTAAGCTCATGATCGCGTCCCCCTAGTCTTCATGCACGTCGAATTCCCGGTCGAGCCGGTTCATTCGAAAGGCGTAGAAGAAGATCAACGCGACGAAAACGTATATGGAACCCTGCTGGGCGAACCAGAATCCCAGACGAAATCCCATGATCTGGATATTGTTGAGCGGCTCGGCCAGCAACACGCCGAAACCGTAGGAAACGATGAACCAGATGGCGAGACACAGAGTCACCAACCGAAGGTTGGCGCTCCAATAGGCGTCTCCTGGTGCGGAATTTTCTCTTGCCATACGTTGGACTCCCCGTTGATGTGAATTCGCGGATCGAGAGGCGAACTTCGATACCGCGGCCAGCCCTGCGTGTTTTTATTATTGCCGCCATTTTTCAGTAGGTTATGGACGGTCGACGCCGGTTGCGTTGTGGAACGGTCCGGCGATGTTTCCCGAAATTGGTTCTCGCAATATAAAATGCAAGTCATTTGCATTAACATTTTTTAATTATCGCAATACGTGTTAAATGAGAAAAAATGCCCGCCGTTCGACAAAAGTCCTGCGATCTCGGGCCTTTTGCCCAAAGGCAGCTATTGACCGGCGGAAACTTCCCGCTATCATGGCCGCCGCGTGCCCCTGTGGCGGAATTGGTAGACGCGGCAGACTCAAAATCTGTTGTTGGCAACAACGTGCTGGTTCGAGTCCGGCCAGGGGCACCAACGAATTCAAGGCATTGCGGTCAAAAGGAAAGGCGCCTCGGGGGCGCCTTTGTCGTATGCGCGGAGTGGCCATGAAATCGTTGCCTGTGAACAACCCACAAGCCATTCAGTACGATTATAGCTTCGGCCGCTCCAAATACCGGGCGTAGCCGGCGATGCGGCGTTCCAGGCGCAGGGCCAAGAGTGTGCCGGCTTCGCGCAACGCGGCGAGGATGGTTTCGGTTTCCGCCCGATACGCGGCGGCGTCCGTCGTCGTCCAATGGGCGGGTGGCGGTATCTGTGTCCTCGATCACGTCACGCAGCAATGATGCCGAAACCGCGAGCGCACCGTCACGGTTGGGCGCGACGGTGAGCGCGGCCATCACTTCCGGCGCGACCGAAGTCAGGTGAACCAGATACGGCAGGCCCGTTCCGGGAACATTTTGGTTCCGGTGGCGTTGCGCTGCAAAGGCCAAGGCTTCCAGATAAACGTCCTGGAGCCGCGGCGGCGTGTACCGGCCGTCTTGGACGTTCGGGTTGCTGCATTCGGTCGGCGTGCGGCTCGACGGACTTATAACCGCCCTCAGATTGGCATGGAAAGCGGAAGGAGGGTGAGCGTCCGGTTTCCGGTCGGGTCAGTCGCTTCCGGAATCGGGGTCGAACCACGAAAGAGCGCGAGATTCGGAAGCAACATCTTGGCGGAACAAGGTCGAAAAGCCGGCCGTTGTCCCGGGTTGGACACCGCATTGAATTTAGCCGGAAAAAAGACCAAGGTTGTGCATGGTGACCGGGATGTCCGCAGACCGGACGGCAATGTCCGACATTGGTCTGGCTAAAGGCGATAAACCCGGCGCGATGAGGAACGGGAAGGATCTCGGGATGCGAATCGTCGACCTAACTTTGCCCGTTACAAATCATTTTCGGTGGCCCCTGGAGCGGGGTCGCAAAGGCAGTTTCGCTGCGGGGGATGCCTTCGAGATCGGCTGGTTCAAGACCGGAGTTCACGCCTTCACCCACATGGATTCGCAAAAGCATATTCTTCCGGATGGTTTTTCTACCGACGGGATCGCGCTGGAACGAACGGTCGGTGATGCCGCCGTCATTGACCTGGCCCTCATTGCGTCGAACACGCCGGTCGACGCCGTCATGCTCGAAAAACGGGCGAGCCATGTCGAACCGGGCGATATCGCCGTCTTCAAGAGCGGATGGGACCGGGTCCATTCGCCGTTTACTCCGGAATTCTGGACCGAGGCTCCTTTTGTTACGCGCGATGGCGCCGAATGGCTGCTGGCGCGCGGCGTTTCCACGGTCGCTTTCGATTTTCCGCAGGACTACGTGATTCGAGGGACCCTCGCCGGAGAACCGCCACGGCCGCTTGCGGAAAACGTCACCCACGACGTGTTGCTCAAGAACGGAGTGGTTCTGATCGAATACCTGGTGAACACGGTCGAATTGCGGGGGCCGAGAACGCGCTTCTGCGCGTTGCCCATGAAGCTTGCGGACTCGGACGGCGCGCCGGTTCGCGCAATCGCCTTCGAAGACGACTGATTTCCGGAAGACGGCGTCGGTTGGGGCTTCGACCCCACGCTTTTTAGCGTCCTTCACTCAAAAAGAAAGGGCCGCGCGGGGCGGCCCTTTCCAATGGTAAACTCGGAATCCCCGTCAGGAACTCGCGGCCTTCAAGGCCTCTTCGATCCAGCCGTCAAACGTCTTCTGATGGCCTTTGATCCACGCGTTGGCGTGACGTTCGATGTCGGATGCCGATTTTTCGCCATCGCGCATTTTCAGATTTTGGGCACTGATGTCGTTGGCGCTGAGCTTCATGATCGAGAACAGTTTCGCGGCAGCGGGATTGGCGTCGGTGAATTCCTTGTTGGCGATGATCCGCTGCGTGTTCGCCTGGAATCCGTAGTTCGAACCGTCGGGCAGGGCGGTATCGACGTCCTTGCGCGCGCCGGGAAGCGAACTGAACGGAACCTGCAGCCAGATCACGTCCTTGCCCGGGACCAGCACGCCGCTGACCCAATAGGGCGTCCATGTGTAGTAGAGAACCGGCTGGCCGGCCTTGTAGCGGGCGATGGTGTCGGCGATGATCGCCGAATAGGAACCCTGGTTGTGGGTTACGGTGTTGCGCAGTTTGTAGGCGTCGAGGTGATGCTCGATGACCTTTTCGCAGCCCCAGCCCGGCGTGCAGCCGGTCAAGTCGGCCTTGTCGTCGCCGTTGGTGTCGAACAGCTTTGCGATCTCGGGATCGGCGAGTTGTCCGATGTTTTTGATGCCATGGGCATCGGCGGTCTTCTTGTCGATCAGGTAGCCCTGCAGCGCCCCGCCGGAATAGACGCCTTCGCGGAAGAGCTTCTTGTCGCCGCCGGCTTTTTCATAGAAGTCGATGTGCAGGGGATCCCAGTGATCGGCCAGAAATGTACCGTCGCCGTTCGCGATCGCGATATGGCCGGCGGCGTATTCGATTTCCTTGATCGGCTGGACGTCGAAACCGAGGCGTTCAAGGCCTTTCATGACGAGAACCGTCTGGAAGGTCTCCTCGGCAATGGAACTTTTCAGCGGCTGGACGGAAATCCCCTTTCCGGGAAGATCGGCGGCCCACGCCGAGCCCGCGACGGCCGCGATGCCCAGGGCCATGGCGGCCCGATGGAGGTGTTTCGAAAGTCCGGTCATGAATCATTCCTTCCTTAGTTCCGTCAGTTCGAACTTTTGGTTTAGTGGAATCGAAGGACGACGAGGCCTAAGCGTCACGAATCGCCCGGTCCTGCGTCGAATCGGCATCGTTTCGTAGGCGTTTGCGGAGAATCAGGGTTCGGACAAGGGCTGCGGGGCCGGTTTCATACCACCTCATATTGCCCCTATCCTTGCCGCTACGGCCCATCGCCTGGGTGATGCGGTCGGTGATGATCGCCAGCAGGACGATGCCGAGGCCGCCGACCGCTGCCAATCCCATGTCGAGACGGCCGATGCCGCGGAGGACCATCTGTCCCAAGCCGCCGACCGCGATCATTGACGCGATGACCACCATCGACAACGCGAGCATCAACGTTTGGTTGACGCCCGCCATGATCGTCGGCATGGCCAGCGGCAGTTGAACCTTGAACAGAAGTTGGCGCGGAGATGCGCCGAAGGAACGTGCCGCCTCGACCAAATTGCCAGGAACCTGCCGGATGCCGAGATTTGTCAAGCGAATGAGCGGCGGCAGTGCGAAGATGATGGTCACCACGACGCCGGGAACGTTTCCGATTCCGAACAGCATGACGATGGGAACCAGGTACACGAACGCCGGTGTCGTCTGCATGGCGTCGAGAACCGGTCGGAGGATGGTGGCGGCGCGATCACTGCGGGCCAGTAGAATGCCGGTGGGCAGTCCCAGGACAACGCAGAACAGAACCGACGTGATGACAAGCGCGAGGGTCACCATCGCCTCGGACCATGCGCCGATCAATCCGACGACCGCCATTGAAATGACGGCGCTGATCGCGACGCGCCGACCTGCCGCCTGCCATGCCAGAAGCCCGATGATGGCCAACAGGATCAGGGCCGGCGTCGCCTGCAACGCGTGTTCGATACCGGTCAGGGTGTAGTCGATGGGAATCCGGATCGCCTGGAATATGGTCCGGAAATTTTCCACCGCCCACTCAAGCCCGTGCTCGACCCAGGAATCGAGGGGAATGACCGTGTGCTGGAAGGGGTGAAGCAGGCTGAAGGCGGCATCCGGCTGCGCCGCGTCCGCGTTGCCGAGCCAATCTGCGGCCGGGGCCGCCTGCTCGGCGTTTCCGGAGGTGCCCCAGGGGTTCGATTCAGGCATTGGGCATGTCTCCGTTCTCGCGATCCAGTGTTTCGAGAAGCACCGCTTTCGAAACCACGCCGAGATAGCGGTTCTGGTCGTTCACGACCGGCACGCCGCAAGGCGCCTCGGCGACCGGGCCGATGATTTCATTGATCGTGGTGTCGTGGCGGATGGGCTCGACATGATCGAGGAACGCGGAAGAAAGCTTCGCTTCGGATCTGTTCTCGGCCTCCCGCAGAGATTCCAGGGAAACCACGCCGTGGTAGATCTGGCGCTTGTCGACGACATAGGCGTGTTGTCGGTCGTACTTGCCGAGCCGGGAAATGGCCGCCTTGATCCCGCCTTCACGGTCGATCATCGTCACCTGCTGCTTGCGCGCGATGTCGCCGGCGGTCAACACCGTGGACACGTTGACGCCGCGGAAGAACGAGCGGACGTAATCGTCGGCGGGGTTCTTCAGAATCTCGTCGGGTGCCCCGACCTGGACTACGCGCCCGCCTTCCATGATCGCGATGCGATCGCCGATCCGGAAAGCTTCATCCAGATCGTGGGAAATGAAAATGACGGTGCGTTGGTTTTCATCCTGGAGGCGGAGGAGTTCGTCCTGCATTTCGGAACGGATGAGGGGGTCGAGCGCGGAAAAGGCTTCGTCCATCAGCATGATCGACGGATCGTTGGCAAGCGCGCGCGCCAGTCCGACACGTTGCTGCATGCCGCCGGACAATTCTCCCGGATAGCTCTCGGCCCACGACAGCAGGCCGACTTGATCCAGTGCCGACAAGGCCCGCGTCGTCCGTTCTTCCACCTCGATACCGGCCAGTTCCAGCCCGAACGCCGCGTTCTGGACGACGGTCAGGTGCGGCATCAGGGCGAAGGACTGGAAGACCATGCTAATATGGCGGCGGCGCAGATCCAGAAGTTCGCTGTCCGACATGGAGGCGATATCCGTCCCGTCGATCAGGATTTGCCCCGATGTCGGTTCGATCAGGCGGTTCAGAAGCCGTACGAGCGTCGATTTGCCGGATCCGGAAAGGCCCATGACGACAAAGACTTCACCCTCCCTCACCGAGAAGTTGGCGTCGCAGACCCCGATCGTCTGGCCGGTCTGCTGAAAAATCTCTTCCTTGGCCATTCCCTGCCGATATAGGGCGATGGCTTCCTTGGGTTCGTCGCCGAAGACCTTGAATAGATCTCGCACGACGAGTTTGTCGGGTGCTGACAAATTCGATTCTCCCAGAAACAGTATTGTGAAGAATATTTCCTCGAGACGCGTCCGATTTTTGGAGAAAATGCACAATATGAGAAAATCAGTCAAGGCATATAACCAATAACAAATAAAAATAAAATAAATTAATCGATAAAATTAATATAAGACAAGTACCTGTATTATTCTAAAGAAAGCGATGGAAAGGTCTAAATAAAATGATATAATTATTATTTTATTATACTTGATGTGTAAATATATGGCGATATATTGTAAAGTATTTATCGGTGATTCGGATTTGCCTGCTGCGATGCCGGCGATGCCGGCGTTCCGAGGGGCGCAATATCCGAATCCGATTCCCATTTACATGTCGTAAACGCGGCGTCGCCCGAGGTCGTGTCGATGTCGGTCGAAGAAGGGGCGACGCGCCGGGGTGGGCTGAAAATGGAGGGTTTCATGCCGATACGGTCCATCGATCATTTCACGATCCGAACGCACGATCTGGATGCAACCGTGGCGTTCTATGAAAGCGTGCTCGGGATGACGGTCGGGGACAGGCCGGCGTTCGATTTTCCGGGGGCTTGGCTGTATTGCGGCGACCGCCCACTGGTCCATGTCGTCGTCATCGACCGCGAGTCCGGGTCGGAGACCGGCGCATTCGACCACTTGGCACTGGAAGCGACGGATATTGACGGCATGCGACGATATTTCGAGGATCGCGTCATCGTTTTTCGCGAAACCCGGGTGCCGTTGACGCGGACCCGGCAGATCTTCCTGACCGACCCGAACGGCATCACCATCGAACTCAACTTCAAGGATGCGGCCCTCTAAACCAGCGGCGGCAAATTACGTTTCTCGGTGTCGACCCGTCACGCGGCGAGGCCGAAGCGCGTGGCGTTGCGACGGCGGCGGCATCGATCGAGGGAAGCGTTGACACGATAAAAATATACTGTAATGTATGCATTGTTTAATACGTCATTGTATATTCGATGGCCCGAGTCCGTGCGCGTTGCGCGGCGGCCGCGCCCTCGTTTAGCAGAAAAAACCGGGTGCGGGCGCGTGTGATCCCGACCGGCCAATAATGGGAGGAAGTCCGCAATGTCCAAACGTTTTGCCACAACCGTCACTGTCGTTTCGGCGGGTATCTTTGTCTTGTCGATGGCCCTCGGTGCCGCGAGTTCCGCAATGGCGCGTGAAATCAAACTCGCTCACTTGGCGCCGACGAACGATCCGCGCCATAGTTCGCTGGTCAAATTCGCCGAGGCCATCGAAGCGCGCACCAAGGGTGAAATCACGATCAAGATTTTTCCAAATTCTACGCTCGGCAAGGATCGCGAGGTGTTCGAACAGCTTCAGGGCGGGTTGACCGAACTGGCGCTCAACGGCGAGATCATTTCCAATTTCTACGACAAGTGGTCGGTGATCAATCTGCCGTACCTTTGGCGCGATCAGGACCATGTCGAAGCCTTCCTGGCCAGCGACCTCGCGCGGCAGTGGGAAAAGGAAACCGTCGAGAAAACCGGCGTCTACATTCTCGGCTATTTTGCCCGCAATCCGCGTATTCTGACCACCAAGTCCAAGCCCGTGAAATCGATCGACGACATCAAGGGGCTCAAAATCCGCGTGCCGCGCATCGACGTCTACATGGATACGTGGCAGGCGTTCGGCGTCCAACCCACGCCGATGTCGTCGTCCGAGTTCTTCCTTGCCCTCAAGATGGGGACTGTCGACGGCATGGAGAATCCGATCGAGGTCATGGGAGCCTGGAAGATCTACGAGGCCTCCAAGTATCTGTCCTACACCAATCACATGCAAACCCGGCTGTTCCTGACCGCGAGCCGAAAATTTCTCGATTCCCTCCCCGAAGATCAGAGGGTGATCATCGTCGACGAAGCGAAGAAGGCCCAGGTGAATCACCTCGCGGCCACAAGGGATCTGCACGCGGAAATGGAGAAACTGGTTCTCGAAAAGGGTATGGTCATCGAGAAGAATCCCGACATCACCGGTTTCAGGGCCCAGGCCAAGCAGGTTCATGAGAAATACATGAACGTCATCGGCGTCGACGCCTACAACGCGATCGTGAAGATGTAGGAAATCCGAGCGTCCGGGCTCCAGTGCCGATCGGCGGCGGAGCCCGGCATTTTTGATGGAATCAACGTCGTCATTCGGTTGTGGGGAGTTGTTATGACCGATACCGGAGCGTTTTCGGCCATGGTAAACCGGCTTGTGGGCGATTCCGGCCGTGATCGGGTCTTTCTGGTTCTGTTCTGGGGAACGGTCGCGAGCTTCGGGGTCATGGTGGTTTGCGCCTGGACGCAGGTGATCTCGCGCTACTTCTTCGGCTACTCCCTGGGATGGACCGAAGAATTGGCCCAGATCATGATGTTCTGGTTCACTTATCTGTCCGTCGGAGTTTTGATCCGCCGCCGCCGCCTGATGAAGGTCGATGCTTTTACCGTCAATATCCCAGCCCGTCCCCGAACGTTTCTTTCGGCCGCGATTCACCTCGCTTCGGCAATATTCCTGGCTTGGCTCGGATATCTCAGCATTCGTTTGATGGATCTCGCATCGTCCCAGATTTCGACCGCGCTCAAAATTCCCTACGAATACATTTACCTCAGCTTGCCGATCGGCTTACTCGGCGCGGTGATCTATTGCCTGGCGATCGCGATCGGCGATTTTCGCGCGGGCCTCGGACCGAGGGATTCCAAGTCGGATCCCACGGCAAAGCGTCAAACCCGGGATGTCTAGGAAGCCGCGATGATCTTTGTCCTGATGCTGTTCGCCCTGCTTGCCGCTGGAATGCCGATTGCCATCGGACTGATCGTCATCGGCATTCTTTACGTGGTTCTCGTGATCGGGATGGATCCTCTGATCGCGGCCCAGCGGGTGGCGACGGGGATCGACTCCTTCCCGTTGCTGGCAATTCCGTTCTTTATGCTCGCCGCCGAACTCATGAATTTTTCGGGTATAACGGATCGGATCTTCCGGCTCGCCAAGAGCATGGTCGGTTCCATTTCCGGCGGCCTCGCCCATGTCAACGTTGTCGCGAGCATGATCTTTGCCGGGATGTCCGGATCGGCGGTCGCCGACGCCGGGGGACTGGGGAAGATCGAAATCAAGGCGATGAAGGACGACGGCTACGACACCGAATTCGCCGCCGCGGTAACGGCGGCCTCGTCGACCATCGGTCCGATCATTCCGCCGTCGATTTCGTTCGTGATCTACGGCCTGACGGCAAGCGTCTCCATCGGCGGTCTTTTCGCCGGCGGGTTCATTCCCGGCGTGCTGATGGGCGTCTCGCTGATGGCGGTCATCGCCTACTATTCGCGTAAGCGCGGCTATGGCAGTTCTCAACCGTTCCGGTTCAAGGAATTCGTCGGCGCGTTCGGAGACGCATTCCTGGCCCTGATGACGCCTGTGATCATCGTCGGCGGCATTCTGGGCGGTGTTTTCACGCCGACGGAGGCCGGATCGTTCGCGGTCCTGTACGCGTTCATCCTCGGCAAGTTCGTGTATCGGACGTTGAAGTGGGCGGATATTCCGACGTTGATCTTCGAAACGGCGTTGAGTTCGGCCAATGTGCTCTTCATCATTGCCGCCAGCGGACTTGTCGGCTGGATCCTGACAGCCGAACAGGTGCCGATCAAACTGGCCGAGTTCATCATCGGCTATTCGAGTTCGCCCTGGGTTCTGCTTCTCCTCGTCAATCTGCTGCTGTTCGTACTCGGCTGTTTCATGGCGGCGGCGCCGGTTATCATCATGCTGACGCCAATCCTGCTGCCCGTTGCTTCGCTGGTCGGAATCGATCCTATTCATCTTGGGGTCGTCATGGTTCTCAACCTGATGGTGGGCTTGATCACGCCGCCGGTCGGATTGTGCCTGTTCGTGGTCGCCGACATCGCGGATCTTCCGGTGGTGCGTCTGATCCGCGCGCTGCTGCCGTTTTTCCTTCCGCTCATTTCTGTGCTTCTTTTGATCACCTACGTGCCCGAATTGGTAATGTACCTGCCGCACGCCATGGGGTACGGACTTTGAGGAGCAAGTCATGAGTCAGGAAGCCGCCGCGATCCGGGGCACCGATCCCAAACTTTCCTTGACCGAGGAGGCTTATAGGATCCTGAAGCGGGAGATTCTGGAAAACCGTATGCCGCCGGGATTCCGGGCGCTGGAACCGGAACTTGCGCAGCGCTTGGGCATGAGCCGGACGCCGGTGCGGGAAGCGGTGATCCGACTTCGCGACGAAGGATTGGTGGAGGTCGTGCCGCGCCGGGGGATGCGGGTTCTTCCCGTCGAACCGGTGGACATGAAGGAAATCTACGAGATTCTGACGGTCCTGGAATCCGAGGCCGCCGCCCTGTTGGCGTCGACCAAGCCCAACCGCTCGGCGTTGCGGCCGCTGGTCTCGGCCTCGGCGGCGATGGAAAGCGCCCTGGCATCGGAGGACCGCGAGCGCTGGGCGATCGCCGACGACCAGTTCCATCGCGCGTTGCTGGATTTGTGCCCGAACCGGCGGATGTCGAACTTCATCGCGCTTTTGTTCGATCAGGCGCATCGGGCGCGCATGTTCACGCTGTATCTGCGCGAATTGCCCGTTCGTTCCACCACGGAACATCGGGATCTGATCGACGTCATCGCGAACGGGAACGCCGTCGCGGCGCGTCGGGCCTATCGCGCTCATCGTGAACGGGCGGCGGCGGAACTCGTGGAAATTCTAAAACGCCATCACTTGCATCACCTTTGAACCGGGCGGCGGATGCGACACCGTAGGATCGCCCGGCGAAAACAAAACGGAGACAACCGATGAACAGCAATTCGGAACTTAGCATCGCCGTCATGCCGGGCGACGGGATCGGACACGAGATCATGGACGCCTGTTTGCAGGTGCTGGATCGGATCCAGGAAAAGACGGGCGGATTTTCCCTTTCGTACCGCCATATCCGTGCCGGTGCCGAATTCTATCACGAAACCGGGATCGATATTACGGAAGACGATTTCGAAGCTGCGCGACAGGCCGACGCTATCCTGTTCGGGGCCATGGGGCATCCCGATATCAGGTTTTCCGACGGTACCGAGATCGCCCCCCATTTGGCGATGCGCGATGCCTTCGGGTTGTTCGCCGGCGTCCGGCCATGCCGGGCCTATCCGAATACGCCGCGCCGCCTGTTGGACGAACGCGCGGCGAATATCGATTTCATCGTTTTGCGCGAGTCGACCGAAGGCCTGTTCTATTCGCGCGGTAAGGGCGAGGTGATCGACGATCAAGTTGCGCGCGAGACTCTGCAGATCACGCGTCCAACCTCGGAAAAGTTGTTCGACTTCGCTTTCAATCTGGCGCGTCGGCGAAAGTCCAAGGGCGGCAAAGGGTTGGTGACGTGCGTCGATAAATCCAACGTCTTTCGGGCGTATGCTTTTTTCAGAAAGATTTTTGGCGAGCGGGCGCAAATGAACCCGGATATCCAGGCCGGCTACAATTACGTAGACGCGCAAGCCCTGGACTTGATCCGTAGACCTTGGGATTTTGACGTCCTGGTCATGGAAAACATGTTCGCCGATATTCTCTCCGATCTCGGCGGCGGATTGGTCGGTGGAATGGGCATGGCGCCTTGCGCTGAAATCGGGCTTGATCATGCCTTGTTCCAACCCGCGCACGGCAGCGCGCCGGATATCGCGGGACAGGACAAGGCCAACCCGACGGCCATGTTCCTGTCGGCGGCGATGATGCTCGACTGGCTCGGCGATCGCCACAAGAACGATTCGCTTTTGGCCGCTTCCAAGTTGCTGGACGATGCGATCGAGGAAGGTTTCCGGTCGTTGCGCACCCAGCCATGCGAGTATGGCGGTCCGCACGGTCTGACCGAGCACACCAAGGCGATCCTGTCTATTATCGACGAAATCGCCTGATTCGTTACGCCGCGTCTTTTTCGGTGGAATTGCGGGTATTGGCGGGCAGACGTTGCCGCCCCCATATGCAATGGGCCCGCCATTCCACCGAAGCCCGACACGGATATCGTGAACGAAACTCATGTCCTCTTCGACATCCTGGTTTTTCTGATCGCGGCGATCTGCGCGGTACCGCTGTTTCAGCGCTTCAAACTCGGTGCGGTTCTGGCTTATCTCGTCGCGGGGATTGTCATCGGTCCATCGGCGATGGGCCTCGTCGCCGATAGCGCGGGCATGCATGCCGCCGCCGAATTCGGCGTTGTGTTCCTTCTCTTTGCGATCGGACTGGAATTGAAACCCGAACGGCTGCGGCTGTTCGGTCGCCGCGCGTTCGCGTTGGCGATCCTGCAGTTTTTCGTCACCGGAGGAGCCGGGGTATTGGTGGCTTCGGGCCTTGGTTTCGATACCGATGCGGCGGTTGTCCTCGGCGGAGCGATTGCCTTGTCGTCGACGGCGGTGGTGTTGGCGCTGCTTTCCGAATTGCAGTTGAGTTCCGGCCGTTTGGGCCGGGATGCGATCGCGGTCCTGCTGGTACAGGACCTGATGGTGCCGCCGCTGCTGATCGTCGTGCAGGCATTCGGCGGCGGTGGGGAGGTCGGTACCGCGTTGGCGTTGGCGGCGCTCAAGAGTATGGGGATCGGAATCGTTCTGGTACTCGTTGCCCGGTTTCTCCTGCGGCCGTTCTTCCGCTTGGCTTCATCGGCAGGCGCTTCGGAAATGTTCACGGCTGCCGTGCTGCTCATCGTCCTGGGGACTGGTTGGGCGACCGAGCAGGCGGGATTGTCGATGGCGCTCGGGGCTTTTCTGGCGGGTATGATGACCGCGGATACCGGTTTTCAGCACCAAGTCGCGGCGGACATCCAGCCGTTTCGTGGGCTCCTGCTGGGGTTGTTCTTTATGACCGTCGGCATGGGTATCGATGTGAGGACCGTCATCGCCGATCCTGCGCCGGTCGCCGGGCTTGTGGCCCTGATCGTCGCGGGGAAGACGGCGATCATGGTGGTGCTGGCCTTGATGTTTGGCTATCCGCTCGCGCGGGGGGCGCAGCTGGCGGCCCTTCTCGCCCAGGGCAGCGAGTTCGCCTTCGTGCTGCTGGCGTTGGCGGCGGCGAGCGGAGTCGTTCCGCCCGCCACGGCGCAAGTTCTGGGTTCGGCGGTAGCCGTATCGCTATTGCTGACGCCGGTCGGCGCGGCGCTGGCCCGCGCCATCTCGAAGCGCGGACGTAGCGCTCATTCCAGCCTGGGTGATCTCGGACCGGAAAACGCCGAACGGTCGGGCCACGTCATCGTCGTGTCGTTCGGCCAGATCGGCAAGGCCGTGACCCGATACCTTCGCAGTCTTGGCATCCCCGTCGTCGTCCTGGACCTGAATGCGAAGCGGGTCATGGACGCGAGGGTGCGCGGACTGCCGGTCTTCTTCGGCGACGCGACACGTCCGGAAGTCCTTCGCGCGGCGGGTCTGGAACGCGCGCAGGCAATCTGCGTCGCACCGCCCGATTTCGAGGCAGCGGAGGACATCGTCCGGATCATCCGCTCTTTGTCGTCGGACGTACGGGTTGTGGTTCGGGTTTCCGACGATACCGTCATCGACCACGCGCGGCGATTCGGGGCGGATGCCGTTGTCGTGGAGGGGTTGACTACGGCAGCGGAATTGGTCGAACGAACGCTTCTGTTCGTCGATCCCGTGCTGTATGCCGAAGATAGGCCGTCTACTGTGGCGGAAGCCCTAAGTTAGCGACAGGCCGCCGTCGACGAAGAGAACCTGACCGGTCACGTGGCGGGCATCCCGCGATAGCAGGAACGCGATGGCGGCGGCGATATCGTCGGGCTCCGCCAAGCGTCCCATCGGGGTGATCATTTCCGCGTGCTTCCAAGCGTCCGCCGTGATGCCGGAATGGCCGGCGGCATCCTTTCTGGTGTAGCCGGGTGCCACGACGTTGACCGGCACGCCGTCGGGCGCGAGTTGGATTGCCAGGGCCTTGGCGAGGGTCTCCAGACCGGCCTTGGCCGATGCAGTGACCGGATAGAGGCCGTCCGATCGAAACAGGTGGGCGGCGAACGAACTGGTGGCGACGACCCGCCCCCAGGTCGAAGACTTCAGGTGCGGCAACGCGGCTGTCACGAGGCTGAAGAAAGTTTCAGTCATGATGGTGTGGGCCTTGCGCAATGCGCTGGCGTCCACCTCCCCGAAAACACCACGGTTGGCGAAACCGGCGTTGCTTACGATCTGATCGATGCGGTCGAAACGTCCCACGGTTTTCGCGATCAGATCGGGGGCCGAAGCGGAGTCTGAAAGATCCGCGCGCAGTTGAAGGACCGGGGCTCCCTTGGCTTCGGCTTCCGCGCATACCGCCGACAAGGCGTCTCCGTCCTTGTCCGTTCCCAGCGCATGAACGGCGATTGCCGTGTCCGGGGCCGCGATCCGGCGTACAACGGCCGCGCCGATTCCGACGCTGGCGCCGGTAACCAGCACCACCCGATCGATTTTGGTTTCGCTCATGTTGGCGTTTCTCCTGTCCTGGCGTGCGGCGCGATCAGAATTGGACCGTAAGGTTGATGGCGCCGAAGCTGTCGGGGGATCCCTGGGTTTCGAATTCCCGGGTCCGGAAAACCTGGGTATAGGCGACACGTGCCGGTCCATAGGTCACGGCAATCCCGGCCTGGAGATCGCCGACAAGGAGCTTCTTGTCGACTCGATGGCTGTCGCGGAAGGTGTTGCCGTCCAGGAAAATGTTCCGCGCCACGGCCCGTCCTTCGATGCCAAGGAAGAAATACCATCCCAGACCTTCGGTCGGTTTGAAGAAGCTTGATCCGGGCAGGGCGGGACGGATGCGCGGGGGGCCGTAGTCGGCGGGCAGATCATGTCCGAATCGAATCGTTCCGCCGACCGCGCCCAGGGTATAGATGTTGCCGATGCTCGCACCGATATGTGGCGTGAAATCGAAGCCCAGGTCGTGGAAGTCGATATCGTAGTTGTTCCGCCATTTCCGTTCGTAATTCAAGACGATGCCGGGTTCGTTGTGCAACTGGTTAGACCAGCCCCGGGGCATCGGAGAATCGATGACCCGGTGCACCAATCGTTGTGCCCGGCCAGCCAGCGAAGCGGGGCCGACGACGCCGATGTCGAGTTCCAGATTGTCCAGTCGGGCGCCCGTATCGGAGGTCATGCCGACTCCCACATAAAGCCAGCCCGCATACGGCCGGTCGCTGGTGATCAGGTTGGGCTCCGAAATGTTTTCGGGTGTGTAGATGTTCTGGCCGAGGGCATATCCGGCGCGGAGGCGTCCGTCGATCGGAAAAAGCGGAAATTGCAGGGCGGCCTCCCGAACCCAGTCCGGAACGTCGCCTTCGTCGGACAGCCAGGACAACCGAGTCCCATGGGTATAGTTTCGATCGGAATTCCCGCCGAACATGTCGTTTTCGATCAGGAGATTGGCGGTGCCGTTTCCGGTTTTTCCGCCTTCGGCGAGACTTGAACCGATCGGGACCAGGCAAGACAGCATCATCAGCCCGGCCATGACCGCCTCGGCGATGGCCTTGCCGGCGACCGGCATCGTTCGGGATTCAACCGATTTCAGGTTCATGACGGCGGCGTCTCTTTGTGTATTCGGAATGACGGAAACGGCGCGACTGCGCTATGAAAGGGACTATCGACGAAAACCTGACGATGCATTGGGCATCGATTTCGCCGGTTTCCAGCACTTTGTCTTGAACGCTAACCGGAATGTTGTAGCGCATGGCCATCGAAATTGAACGAAAATTTCTCGTCGAAGGCGACGCATGGCGCGACTTCGGCACACCCGTACTTTACCGCCAGGGCTACCTGTGCACGGAACCGGAGCGGACGGTTCGCGTCCGGGTGGCCGGCCCGAAAGCCTTCCTGACCATCAAAGGCGCGAGCACGGGGCCGTCGCGGCCCGAATTCGAATACGAGATTCCGTTGGAGGAAGCCGGTTTTCTTCTCGACCGGCTTTGTCTGCGGCCGCTGATCGAAAAAGAGCGACGGGAAATCGTCAACGCAGGTTTGACGTGGGTGGTCGATGAATTCTTCGGCGAGAACGCGGGCTTGATCGTGGCTGAAATCGAACTGGATGCTCCGGACCGATCGTTCGCTCTGCCCGATTGGGCCGGGGCCGAGGTTACCGAAGATGTGCGGTACTACAATGCCAATCTCGTCGTATGCCCGTATTCTCGATGGGCGGCTGCAACGTCCGATCGTTGATAAGCGCTTTCATAGAAAGGGCGCCGCCGGTCGGGAATGGTGCAGGGTGCTTGTTGATTTGGATTTTAAAAGATATCAATAAATTAGAAATATAAAATATAAATTGTTTTAAAAGAAAAATATGCATTTTTGCAGGCGTATTCACTTGATTGCTGGACGTCATCTGCTATACCAGAAGTGCCAGTTCTTCGGTCGACAAAATGGCCTCGTGGCCAATCCCCGACTGGATTTAAGCGTTTTTTTGCTAAGCGTTTACATTCGATTTGGATATAATTCCCGTCAATGCCGCAGCTTTGACGGCGGGACTAAAACGATGGGTGGCGACGTTTTCTAGGTTGTGGTTTTCGGTCGCGTCGTCGGTCGAAACGGGATTCTGGGACACGAGCGAAAATACAAAAGCATGTCCAAACAAATTCGTAGGCGGGCACTAAGCGAGGCGACGATATCCGTCAAGCTTTCGGATGTGGCGTCAGACGCGGGGGTTTCAACGGCGACCGTATCCCGGGCCTTGAACCAGCCCGAAAAAGTCCGGCCTTCCGTTCTCGAAAGGGTTCGTGCTTCGGTCGACGCACTGGGCTATGTACCCCATGGCGCGGCGAGGGCTCTTGCGTCACAACGGTCATTTACGGTGGGGACGATCATTCCCACGTTCGACAACGCAATTTTCGCGCGTTCGATCGATGCCCTTCAAGGCCGATTGGGTGAAAACGGTTACACGCTGCTGCTGGCCACGTCGGATTACGATCCCTTGAAGAACCAGTCCGCCGCCCGACGGCTGATCGAGCGGGGCATCGATGGCATGATGCTGATCGGAGAGCAACACCATCCCAGCATTTTCCAGATGCTGGATGCCAAGGGGCTGCCCTATGTCGTAACATGGGTTTATTCACCGCGAAGCGTTCGGCCGTGCATCGGTTTCAGCAATCACAACGCGGCGTACCGCATGGCTTCCTATCTTGTGGACGTCGGACATCGGCGCTTCGGGATGATCGCGGGCGTCACCACCAACAACGACAGGGCCACCGAACGCGTGGCAGGGGTCAGGGCGGCGCTGGCTGCGCGGGGCTTGGTCCTGGCCCCGGAAATGCTGCTCGAACGGCCCTACGGTATCGCCGAAGGCCGTCAGGCGTTGAGAATACTGTTCGAAAAAGAAAATCCGCCGACGGCCGTTATCTGCGGAAACGACGTGTTGGCCTTCGGGGCATTGTTCGAAGCCCGTGTCCTGGGCATCCAGGTTCCAAAAAGCCTGTCGATCGTCGGCTTCGACGATCTTCCCCTGGCACGGCACATCGATCCTCCGCTGACGACCATGCATGTACCCTCGGCCGAGATGGGGCGGCGGGCGGCGGATTACCTGCTGGCTCGGTTGCGTGCGGAAATGCCGCCGGCCTGCACCGAACTCGAAGTCGGGCTCATCGTTCGCGAAACCACGGCGCCGCCGATGGCGCATTGAGAAAACGGCCTACACGTTGGATATCCGTTGGGGCGTCGCGAAATCGTTCTCGGCCGTCGGCGACCATTCGGTTTCGGGATCAAGCGGATAAATCGGCCTTTTGACGTTGCGGTAGGGTACCCGGTGCAACGCGGGCGTGGTCAACCCCGGCACGTCGACCTCGATGATACGATCGTCGCTGAACGTTTCGTCGACCGCCGCACGGAAGTGACCCCGTGACTTGACGACGAGCCCACGCGGCTCGTCCATGGCAATGTCCAGGCTTTCCAGGATGGCGGGGTCCAGAAACTGATTGCGGTGGGAGATAACGACCACGCGCACGCCATCGCACGCGAGCACCGCCGTCGGGCCAAGGTCGATGGTCCGGCCCGCCCGAATGCCGCGCCGTCCGACAAAGGGCTTGTCGCGCAATCGCACGACCTTGGCCTTCCATTCCATCGGTTCCGAGAAAGTCGTCGTTTCGGCCCTGTTGAAACGGGCGACGAACTCGGCGCCTTCCCCCTTCGTGAACGCCTCCGCCGCCAGATCGGGGTCGAAGAACGGGGCGACGACGATGTCGCGGCATTCCGCTTCGAGGAACGCCTTCAGGATATAGGGGGTGTTGCCGCGTCCTCCGCCGCCCGGATTGTCGGCGACATCGGCGAACAGAAGCGAAGGCATGGACGCATCGGCGTTTCGCACCTTCATCATGGCCACCGCCTCGTCCAAAGGCGTCATCTTCACCAGATAGCGTTCACGCTCGGACCAGATCCGTTCGGCGATCGTGGTCGCGACTTCTTGTGCCCGGGCCGCGTCGCCGTTCCAAGCGGTTACGGTTACGCTGAGCCCGTTCTTGACCGTGTCGCCCAACGAGAAGCCGCTGCAGATCGAAACGTTGGCGATGGTGTCGTCGATGAACGTCTGGCCGAACGCGATGTGGTCGGCATAAGGGCCGCTTTTGGTGTTCTGCGCGATGGACGGTGGAATCAACGGTAATTGCACGCGATGCACGGCGGTATGCCGGCCACCCAGCATGGCGTGGATCGCTTCTGCCGCTTCCGCGCCGCGTTCGAACTGGTCGACGTGGGGATTGGTCAAATAGCTGGCGACATAGTCGACAGTATCGGTCATGAGCAGCGAGACGTTGGCGTGGAGATCGAACGTGGTGGCCATCGGGATATCGGGTCCGACGATGTCGCGCACGCACTTGAACAGCACGCCGTCGGGGTCCGTTTCCACGGTCGCCGTCGCGGCGCCGTGCTGGGCGAAGAACACCGCGTCCACGGGGCCCGCCGCGGTTAGTCGTGCGCGCACGTCGGCCACGAATTCCTCGAAGAACGCCTGTTCCACAGGCCCCGCGGCGCTGCCGTTGGCCGAAGCGATGGGGACGGGTTCCCAAGCGCGAAGACCGTTCATGGTGTCGACGAATCCCGAAAACTCCGTCGGCATCATCGGCGCGGGCCGCGCCAGGTCGTCGAGGATGTCCTGACCGCATAAATATCCGTTCGTTTCGAACTCCGTCCGAGCGATCACCGGCGCGTGGCCGTTGCTTTCCAAGCGAAAGGCGATCAGGGCAATGCGGGGTGCGACGCTCATGCGTTCATTCTCCAGGGGCTCATGTTTCATCGTTCAGGTGACAGGCCGCCATGCGACCCGGGGCGATGTTCTTCAACCGCGGTGCCTCGGTCCGGCAGCGCGCGACGGCGCGCGGGCATCTCGGGTGGAAGTGGCATCCCGGTGGCGGATCCAACGGCGACGGGATTTCGCCTTGGATCGGTTGATAGGTCGTCTTACGCAAGTCCAGGCGGGGAATTTCCGCGAGCAGAGCTCGCGTATAGGGATGGTTGGGCGCGCGGAACAACTCTTCGGTCGGCGCGATTTCGACGATGCGCCCCAGATACATGATCGCAACCCGATGGCTGATGAACTCGACGACGCCGAGGTCGTGGCTGATGAACAAATAGGTCAGATCCAGATCCCGCTGAAGCCCATTGAACAGGTTGAGGATTTGCGCCTGGATCGACACGTCGAGCGCGGCAATCGATTCGTCGCAGACGAGTACGCGGGGATTGACGGCAAGGGCACGCGCGATGCCGATCCGCTGGCGCTGGCCGCCGGAGAACTGGTGGGGAAAGCGATTTACGAATTCCGGTGCCAATCCGACCCGGAGCATCACCTCGCGCACGCGATCCTTGATTTCATTCCGGGGAACCAGCTTCCCGATAATCAATCCTTCCGCCACGATATCGCCGACCCGCATGCGCGGATTGAGCGAGGCGTACGGGTTCTGGAAAATCATCTGAAGCTCCAACCTGCCGCGCACGTCGAGGGTCGATCGCTTCACTCCCCGATACAGGACGTCGCCTTCCGAGGGTTCCAAAAGACCGGTGACGACGCGCCCGAGCGTCGATTTGCCGCAGCCCGATTCCCCGACCAAGCCCACGACCTCGCCGTGGTGGACGTCCAAGTTTACGCAATCGACGGCATGAACCGTTTCATCTCGCACCTTGGCGCCCAGACGCGCGGCGATGCGCGCGGCAAGATCGAGCCGTTTCGAGAAGCGCTTGGAGACGTTGCGAATTTGCAGGATCGGAACGTCGGCGCCGTTCACCGTCGTGGTTTCGGCGCGGGTCATCTCAAGTTCCTCGGATTCAGGACTTCGCGTAACTGATCGCCGACCAGATTGATCGACACCACGGTTAGAACCAGCGCGACGCCGGGGAATACGCTTATCCAATACATCCCGCTCAGCAGGTACTTGAACCCATTGGCGATCAACAGGCCCAGGCTGGGCTCCGTGACCGGCAAGCCGATGCCGAGGAAGCTGAGCGTTGCTTCCAAGGCGATCGCGTGGGCAACCTGAACCGTGCCGACCACGATCACCGGCGGTAGGCAATTGGGCAGGATATGGCGGAACAGGATCCTCATATCGCCCGCACCAAGACCACGGCCGGCTTCCACGTATTCCTTGTTGCGTTCCACCAGAGCGGCCGAACGGGCGGTACGCGCATAGTAGGCCCACTGGACGACGACCAGGGCCAGGACCACCTTCTCGGCGCCCTTGCCCAGGATGACGAGAATGATCAGAGCCGTGAGGATCGTCGGGAAGCCGAGCATCAGATCGACCACACGCATGATCAGCGCGTCGATGCGGCCGCCGAAATAAGCGGCGATCAATCCCATCGTCATCCCGACGACCAGAGCGATCCCACCCGCAAACACGGCGACGATGAGGCTGGTGCGGATGCCGAAAATGATCGCGCTCAACATGTCGCGACCCTGGGAATCGGTGCCCAGCAAGTAGGTAAAGCCCGTCATGCTTTGCGATCCCGGTGGCAGGCGTCCGTCGAGGATGCTGAGGTTCGCCAGATCGTAGGGGTTCTGGGGGGTCACCCACGGCGCGAACGCGGCCAGGAACAGAATGATGACGACGGCGACCAAGGCGACGAGCGCCAACTTGCTCTCCGCGAAGTCGGCGGCCACACGCCGGAATCCGGTGTCACCCGCGGAGACCGCGTCTTCGGGGTCGGGAACGACGTCGAGCCCCGCCGCCCGCAATTCATCGGTCTTGCGGTTGTTCCCGCCGGTCATTTCACGGCCTCCAGGCGAATACGCGGGTCAAGGACCGAATAAAGAATATCGACGACCAGATTGATGATGATGAACATCAAGACGATGATCATCAGGTAGGCGACGATGACGGGACGGTCCAAGACATAGATGGAATCGATGATCAGTTTGCCCATGCCGGGCCAGGCGAAAATCGTCTCGGTGATGACGGCGAACGCGATCACGCTGCCCAGTTCCATGCCGATGATGGTGACAATAGGAATCATGATGTTTTTCAGAACGTGAACACCGATCACACGCGCGGGACTGAGCCCTTTCGCCCAGGCGAACTTGACGAAATCCTGCAAGATCGTCTCGCGTACCTGGGCGCGTGACAAACGGATCAGGAGGCAGAGCTTGTAAATCGCCAGATTGATTGCCGGCAGGATGATGTGGGTAAAACCATCCCATGTCACAATCGACAGCCGGATGCCGAAGACCTCCGCCGTTTCCCCGCGTCCGCCCGGAGGCAAAAACCGCACCGTCACCGCGAAGATCAGGATCAGCATCATGCCCTGCCAGAATGTCGGGATGCTGAAGCCGAGGATCGAAATGCCGGAAATCACGCGGTCGACCATTGTGCGGTATTTGAGCGCTGCCAGCATGCCCAGGGGAATGCCCAGGCCGATCGCGATGATCACCGCCGTGACGGCGAGTTCCAACGTTGCCGGCATGCGTTCCAGAATCATCTGTAGCGCGGGTTCTCCGGTCACGAAAGAGCGCCCCAAGTCGCCCCGAAGCGCGTTGCCGACAAAGAAAAGATACTGTTCCCACAACGGCCGATCCAACCCCAGCCGATGGATTGCGGCGGCGCGTTCGATTTGTGTCGCGTCGGGGCTGATGAGAATGTCGATCGGGTTTCCGATGGCGTAAACGCCGGCAAACACGATCAACGACATAGCGACCAGCACCGCCGTACTTTGAATCAAACGGCGTATGACGAATACGAGCATGGATGTACCCGAGCCTCGCGGAACGGAACTCCGGGGAACCGCCCCGATTTCCGTTCCGCGCGCCGTTCCTATTTGGCGTGAATGTTCTTGGCCGAAAGTCGTGCGTCGGCACGGATTTCAAGTTCGATACCATCGCGCGCCGCGCAGACGAAGGCGGGATAGTAAACGGGGATAATGCCGGTCTCGCCCATGGTCGTCTCGTAAGCCTTGGCGAGCATCTTGGACCGGGCATCGGCGTCGACCTCGACCGAGGCTTCTTCGACCAGTTTGTCCACTTCGGCGTTCATGTAATGCGCGCGGTTGCCGTTACCCAAACCGCGATCTGGATTGCGGGAGTGCAGCATGCTTATCGCCATGTCGAGAGGATCGACGGTACCATATTCCGCGGTGTAAACGCTGAATTCGAACTTGGTGGCTTTCGGGAAGAAAATGGTCCCGGACAAAGCCTCGACATCGACCTTGATCCCAATCGCCGACCACATCTGCGCGACCGCCTGGGCGACTTCCACATCCGCCGGATAGCGGCCGTTTGTGGCGTGGATGGTCATGGGAAAACCGTCCGCATACCCGGCTTCGGCCAGCAGCGCCTTGGCTTTGGCGGGGTCGTAGGGATCGGGCTTCAGGGTCTGGCTCATGCCTTCGAAGCTGGCCGGGAGCAGTTGGCCGGCGGGTTCACCGAGCCCCAGCAGCAGACGGTCGACAATGGCCTGGCGGTTGATCGCCAGCGACATCGCCTTGCGCACCCGGGCATCCTTGAGCGGGTTCGGCGCTTTGCCGTTGTTGAGGAAGGGAGATTCATCGCGCGAGGAATCCATCGCGATGTAGTGGATGCGGCCGATCGGGCCTGAGAAAAGCGTGAAGGTCTTATCCTCTCGCAAACGCGGCACGTCCGCGACCGGGACGAAGTTGATGGCATCGACCGATCCCGCTAGCAGCGCCGCGACGCGGGCACTTTCGTTGGTCAGGACGATTTCCTCGACGCGGTCCCATTCGGGCTTGCCGCCCCAGTAATCATCGAATGCGGCCATGATCAGGCTTTCGCCGCGTCTCCATTCAACGACCTTGTACGGTCCGGTGCCGATCGCCTGCTTGTTGAATTCGGCGGTGGTCCGTTCCTTGTCCTCGGCCCGGATGATGATGACGTTGGTGAACAACCGGGGAAGCGTGGGCGTGGGCTCCTTGGTTTTGATGATCAGCGTGTACGGATCGGGAGTGTCGATCGACACGATCGGCGAAACGTACTTGGTGAACGAATTCGGCGAATCCGGGACATTGGGAATGCGCGCGAATGTCGCGATAACGTCTTCGGCGTTGAAATCAGATCCGTCGTGGAATTTGACGCCTTTGCGCAGCTTGAATTCCCACGTGATCTTGTCGATCGCTTTCCACGAATCCGCGAGCCCCGGAATCAACTTCGTGTCCGGCGCCTCGTTCACGAGACGATCGTAGACGTACGAATGCGATGTTCCGGTCGGAAATGCCGCGAAGAAATGGGGATCAAGAGTTGTCAATTCATACGATGTCCCGACCTTCAACGTTTCAGCCTGCGCGGCCGAAAGCACGGAAGCGGTGAACGCGATACTCAAAGCGACGCGGCTCAAGCCCTTGGCCATCGAACCGAAGCTAATCGGTACTTGCATTGAAACCTCCCACACTCTGAATGAATCCATGAATACGGCGACGCGAACGAATCCCCCTTCGATTTTCCGGATACGGCGAACAGCCTACGCGCGCAATCCCGCCTTGAAAATACCCATTGTGAGCCGCATGCTGAAAAATTCAGCAATTCCCGCATATGCAGACGGTTCTTCGCGTTACGGCTGCGTGAGACGGGAGGGCGTTATACTATAGCGTAAAAGGAATGTTGCGAGGGCGCGTATTCCACTTTCGGCCTCGCTGCACGGAACGCGAGACCGTCTTCATCGTCAACGAGACCGCGGTTCCACCACCCGGCGTTCGGCGAGGTGTTTTAGCGCGCCACGGACGATCTCGGTTCTTGTCTCTGCGGGTTTTCTCGGGCCCCGGGTCGGCGCAGGGGGATGGGTTGGTTGGACGAATCCGCGGGAGTCGATTCGGGAGCTGGCATCGTAACTTCGCCCGACGGCGGCCGTGGCGCCGACGTTCCGGGCGTCGGGATTTTGGAAACGCTCGCGGCCGAAAGATTTTGTGGCGACGACGCTTCGTCCGGCGTCTGTTCTTGCAGACGGATCGGTTCGTCAGGATGAATATCGCGCCAAGTCACCGAGAAGGGGGCGATCGGCTCCTTGAACCCTTTCAGGACGCGTTCCTCCATGGGAACGAATTGGAGGGCCTGGTTCGCGCATAGCACTCGGACCGAGTCCGATACCACGATTTCATCGCTTTCACCGGTGGCGCACAGCCGCGATGCGAGTTGGACGGTGGCGCCGAACAGGTCGTTGTCTTCGGACACGGTCTGGCCCGAATTGATCCCAATTCGAACGTGCAGGGGAAATGGCAGGTCCTTCTCTGCATCGTTGTTCGCAATAACCCGGCGCTGGATTTCAATCGCGGCGCGCACCGCGTCGGCCGTCGATATGAACGACGCCATGATGCCGTCGCCCAGGTGCTTGATTTCCTTGCCTCCGTGATTCGACAGGGCACTCCGGACCAACCGGTTGTGAGCCCGCAAAACATACTGGGCCGCCAGATCACCGAATGCTTGAGTCTGGTCGGTCGAACCAACCATGTCAGTGAACATTACGGCGATTGGCCGGTCGGGATCCTGCTGTACGTCCTCCGGGTTGAGCCAGGCATTCAAGGCTGGGACGATATTTTTCATCGCCTCGGTCTTTCCCTCGAGATAGGGGGCCATCGCCTGGCGGCCCGACTGGAACATTGCCATGTGGCGGGTGTCCAGAAGGTAGTCCTCGAAACCCTCCGCGAATTTATGGGCTTGGTTGCGCTGCGTACCCAGCAGTTCGACGGCCTCCTGCAGAATGCCGGCGATATCGGCCCGGTCGAGTCCCACGGCATTGCCCAGAGCTTCCGACGCGCCGGCGAGGAACAGGTTAAAGCCGAAACGGGCGACGGTATCCAACCGGACTCCCGTGGCTTTCGCCTCGTCCAGGACTTGGCCGAAGAACGCCATCATGCGCAGTTTTTCGCGCTCGCCCGCCAGGGTCAAGGCGATCCGTTGATCGTCGGACTCTTCGTCTGATTCACTTTTGCCCGCGTCCTCGGCCGGATCGTCCTTGGATGCGGGATCTTCGGACGGCAATTCCTCCGGGCTTTCCCACTCCGAAGCGACCGGCGTGGTCTCGTTGGTTTCCGGAAGGGGCTCCGGCATTGGCGTCGTTCGCGCGGCAGGCCGGTCGCGGCGTTTCCGTTCGGGCAAGGACTCAAGATCGACGCGCGACAGGTATTGGCTTACAAGCGCGATCGTCACGACGAGGAAGGTGATCAGGAAAATGACATAGAGCGCGTTGGTCTGCGCGCTCCTTCCCACTAGGCCGAATACCGAAAACTTGTTGATGTAGAAAGAAAACAGATAGGACACGACCGTCGCAATGGAGGCGCCGCTGAGGGTCAGGAGGCTCATCATCAGGAAAAGCCCGGTATGGGTCACTTTCCTCTTGCCGGATTGCTTCTGGCGATCTGACCCGTAGGTTTCGGACCAATGCCGATCGGAGCCGCCGCCATTTCCTCCCGTTCCCTTGGCAAAGGTGGTCTTTCGCCGGGGGCTGGCGTAAACGGTGAGTTCATCCGCAAGCCCGGTCTGCGAATCATACTCCTCGCGGACAACCCGGATGTTGGCCATGGGATGAAACCGTTCGAGGTGCTTGGCTTCCTCGATCGCGCGTTCATGTTCCCAACGGGGATAGCGCGCGTGGATCTCCCATCGCGGTCCAGACTGAATCCACACCTCATAAGTTGTTGTTCGAGGCATCCAACTCACGATCAGGGGTTTTCCCCTGTTCCCCCTCCTACTCTCCACGGTCGATCAAAACACGAAAAATAGAAAAATATGATTAACGATGGCACTTTGACCGGATCCGGAAACCTTTGCACCGATGGTTCGAGGAGCCAATCGTTTTACGGATCCCCTTGAAAACACATATGATGGAGGCGTTTACCCTGCGCGCCGGGACCCGCGGGTGCCTAACCAAAGTGTGGGATTGCAAGCCTCTGGTCGCTCGGATTTTAAGACGCCGAGGCGAGCACTTTCAAGACGTGCGGCGGGTGAAAGGATGTCGCAAAATGAATGACGCGTCGCCTTCTATCGTCTGGTTTCGTCGGGACTTGCGCTTGGCGGACAATCCGGCCCTTCGGTGCGCCGTCGAATCCGGGAGCCCGGTGATCGCCATCTACGTTCTGGATGAAGCGGTTCCGGGAAGGCGGCCATCGGGAGCCGCTTCTCGATGGTGGCTGCACCATTCGCTGAGATCCCTGGATGATCGGTTCAGGCGAACGGGGATGGCCCTGCTGCTGCGGCGCGGGCCGTCCGTGGACGTTCTCTTGCGTTTGGCCGCCGAAACCGGCGCTCGGACGATTGTGTGCAATCGGCATTACGAATCTTATTGGGACGATATTGAGTGCAAATTGGCCGAAGCCGCCGAGCGTGCGGGTGTCGCTTTCAAACGATTGCCGGGATCGCTGCTTTTCGATCCCGATCGTTTGGCCGCGTTCACCGGACGGCGCTACAAGGTTTTCACGCCTTTCTGGCGTGCGTGCCTCAAGTCCGACGAACCACCGCAACCGATGGCGCCGCCGGACCATATGCACGGGACAAGAAATCCGCCTCGTGGCGACGATCTTGCCGATTGGGCACTGCTGCCGACGGGAGTCGATTGGACCCCGGGTTTGCAGAAGGCTTGGCAACCGGGAGAACCGGGGGGGCGGGAACGGCTGGCTGCGTTTCTCGACGAGGCATTGCCAGACTACCGTGACGGGCGGGATTATCCGGGCCGCGAAGCGACGTCGCGGCTTTCGCCCCACCTTCATTTCGGGGAGATCTCCGTCCGCCAAGCCTGGCATGCGGTTCGAGACCGGATGGCGTGGTCGGGCGGTGTGATGGACGGTGCGGGCGAAACCTTCCTGCGCGAACTCGGATGGCGCGATTTCAACATGAATCTGCTGATTCAATTTCCCGATATGCATGCGGTTCCGATCCGCCGGGAATTCGACCGATTTCCCTGGCGCGAGGACCATGGAGCGCTGAGTGCGTGGCAAAGGGGGCGTACCGGTTGCCCGATCGTCGATGCCGGCATGCGGGAACTTTGGGAAACCGGCTGGATGCACAACCGGGTGCGCATGATCGCGGCGTCGTATCTGGTTAAGAACCTTCTTCTACCTTGGTGGAAGGGCGAAGCCTGGTTCTGGGACACGCTGGTCGATGCCGATTCCGCGAGCAATGCGGGGAACTGGCAATGGGTCGCGGGATGCGGGGCGGACGCCGCACCGTATTTCCGGATTTTCAATCCCGTGCTTCAGTCGCGGAAATTTGACTCCGGCGGCGACTACCTGCGACGATGGGTTCCCGAAATCGGCGGGCTTCCCGATTCCAACATTCATGCGCCGTGGGAGGCAGCCGAGGCGGTGCGCGCGCAAGCGGGCATTAGCCCCGGAGATACCTACGCCAAGCCGACGATCGATCTTGGTCTCACCCGGACGCGGGCACTCGCGGCCTTCAAGACACTCAGGAACGGCTGACGGAACGCGGTATCACGCCTTGTCGATGGTTACGGAGAGGTCCCCTATTCCATCTATGTGACCTTCCAGCACGTCGCCTTTTTGAATCGGTCCGACGCCGCTCGGCGTCCCGGTGAAGATCAAGTCGCCCGGCTGAAGTTCAACCAAGCCGGAAAGATAGGCGACCGCTTCCTCGACACGCCAGATCTGCTGGGAAAGATCACCGCGTTGCCGGATTTGGCCGTTGATTTTGAGCCAGATGGCACCCGTATCGGGATGACCGATGCGGCTGGCGGGTTGTATCGAGGAACACGGGCCGGACTTGTCGAATCCCTTTGCCATTGCCCACGGACGCCCGGCTTTCTTGGCTTCAGCCTGAAGATCGCGCCGGGTCAAGTCGATACCGACTCCGTATCCCCAGACGTGATCGAGTGCCGCCGATTCGGAGATGGAGCTTCCCGGTTTGCCGATGACCA
Organism: Rhodospirillales bacterium; assembly: GCA_963675465.2. GTDB lineage: Bacteria > Pseudomonadota > Alphaproteobacteria > Rhodospirillales > Shumkoniaceae > JAHDSF01. The sequence goes on along the minus strand of CAXXVY010000008.1, from coordinate 472,470 downwards.
CGACAAGTTCGATTTCGTGGTGCACATCGCGCGTCGCGGGCGGGTATGGGATGTATCCGCCACAAGAAACAATCGCATCGGTAGGCTTTGCGAAGAAAAACGGTGGTTCGCGATCAGGATCGGCTCCCATTTCGCGCGCATGTTCGGCATAATTCCGCCCGACGCAATAGACCCGGCGAACGGGAACAAGCTCGTCGCTGTCGATGACGGGTAAGGCGACGACGGGCGCGGGAGGAAAAACGTAAGTCATTGGGAGTCTCCGGTCGAATGGCGGTCGCGATGCGACCTTCTCGATCGAACAATAGGGAATGACATGACATCAGTTCAATCGGATTTGCGGGAGGGTGACAAAACGGACCCCGAAATCCGCGATATCGTGGTCAAAGGGCCGGCATTTGACATGCACAGCCACCTCGGCCGGTTCTTTTCGGAGGAAGGGGATCCGGAGACGCCGGTCGGCGAAATGCGCCGCGGAGGCGTCGTCGGGTGCGTCGTGTCGGCGATCGCCGATCTACCGGTTCTCGATCGAACCGTGCGCGGCTTAAAGGCGGCGCGCAGTCCGAGACCCGGCGAACTGTTCGCCGCGACATCACGCCAGTTGGATCGTTTGGACGAATCGCTGCATCGCCATAACGTGATTCTTGCCAAATCGGCGCGCGAGATTCGTGAATCGGCGGCGGCTGACAAGATTGCGATGATCGCGGGAATCGAGGGAGCCGATTTCCTGGAACGCGACATCGGCGGCGTGGAATGGGCCCACGGGCGGGGCGTTCGCCTGATCCAACTTGTTCACTACCGGATCAATGCGGTCGGTGACATCCAGACCGAGGAACCGCGTTACGGCGGATTGACCGATTTCGGATCCGACGTGGTGTCGGAGATGGATCGTCTCGGTATCATCATCGATCTCGCCCACGCCACGTTCAAAGTGACCGAAGACGTGGCGCGTCGTTCGCGCAACCCGATCCTGATTTCCCATACCATGCTGGGCAACAAGCACCCGCGCATGATCGGCCCCGACCACGCAAAAATCGTGGCCGAAACCGGTGGAGTCATCGGCGTCTGGCCTTCGGCTCTGGTGGTTGACAGTTTCGAGGAATACGTCGACGCCATTGTCCGCCTCGTCGATCTGATCGGCGCGGATGCCGTCGGGATCGGAACCGACCACGGATCGATGCGCGAACCGGTACTGGGCGGGTACGCACGGTTCGATTTGTTGGCCCGCGCGCTTCTGGATCGTGGTCTTTCAGCGGAGGAGGCAGGGAAAATTCTGGGTGGAAACTTCCTTCGGGTTTTCGAGCGCGTCGTCAGCGGGACGTTCCTGCGGTCGTTCGAGGATATCGTTGCCGGCTGATCCCGACGAGTGAGAACGGCAAAACGGCCGCCCGATCGAGGACGGCCGTTTTTGGTGTCTCCGTTCATCGGTTTCAGTCGGTTGCGAACTTCTTGGCGTAGCCGCAAATGGCACCGACCAGCGCATCGACATCGGCCTTGAGACGGGCGAAATTCTCGTTTTTTTCGCGCGTGTCCTCGTTGATGTGAAGGCGCCGGTTGATTTCGATCTGAAGGCTGTTGGACCCGTTGGCGGGATCGCCGTACCTGCGGACCAGTTCGACTCCCTTGTAGGGGTCGTTGATGGCCACGTTGTAGCCCTTGGCCTTCAGGAAGTCGAAGACGAAACGGACGAAGCCGGGTTCGGCGGTCGTGCCGTCGCGGTCGCCGAGACAGAAGTCGGGACGGGCGATTCCCGGCCCTTCCGGGGATCGTGCATCGCTCAATGCCGGCATTGAATGACAGTTGATGTGCCAGACCTTGCCGAAATGCTTCTTCAGCGAGGCCACCGATTCGTCCAAGGTTCCGTGATACGGCCGATGATAGGTTTCGATCCGGTTTTGAACCTCGCCGATGCTCAAAATCCGGCCGTAGATCGGAACGGTCTCGAAGGCGAGGCGCCAGACGAGGCCGATGCCCGATTTCGTTTTGATTCCCGGATTTAGAGGGCCGGGCCACGGCGCGTTCAGGAGTTTCTCGTCGATATCGTCCTCGGGACGATTGGGATCGATATAGGTCCGGGGAAAGTGTGCCTCCAACAGGTGGGCACCGTTTGCCGGGGCGGCGTCGAACAGTTCATGAACGAACGTGTCCTCGCCCTTGCGCAGGACCTGATAGTCGATCGCGAACCCGAAATCTTCGGGATAGACCGTTCCGCTGTGCGGGGAATCGAAGATGACCGGGACTTCCGCTCCGGTCGGGGCGTGCAGCGTCAGCACGTTCGGGATGTGCCGTTCCATGACGGGGCGTCCTATTTCTTTTTGACCGTTGAATCGATCCGCATTCCGGTGGAATTGCCGGAATGCGGGTAGGCTGGTCTTGGGTCAGATTTGGTCGTTCAGATGACAGGCGGAGATATGGCCCGGCGCGATTTCGCGCAACTGCGGGGGCTCGGTCTTGCACCGCTCGTTGGCGTGCGGGCAGCGGGGATGGAAATAACATCCCGTCGGCGGATTGAGCGGCGAGGGAATTTCGCCTTCGACCGGCCGGAAATCATGATGGCGGTCTTCCAGCCGGGGAACCTCGCGCAGAAGAACCTGGGTGTAGGGGTGGTTGGGCTTGGCGAACAGCTCTTCGGTCTTCGAGGCTTCGACGATCCGTCCCAGGTACATGATCACGATCTGGTCGGAAATGTGTTCGACGACGCCGATATCGTGGCTGATGAACAGATAGGTTAATCCCAGATCACGCCGCAGGTCCATGAACAGGTTCAGAATTTGGGCCTGGATGGAAACGTCGAGCGCGGCGACCGATTCGTCGCAGACGATGAATTCGGGTTTTACCGCCAGGGCTCGGGCAATGCCGATGCGTTGGCGCTGACCGCCCGAGAATTGGTGCGGGTAGCGGCGCTTGAATTCCGGATCCAGGCCGCAACGTGCGAGGACGCCGTCGATGTAGTCCTCGAAATCCGTCTTGGAAACGATTCCGTGTACCAGCGGGGCCTCGCCGACGATGTCCTGCATGCGCATCCGAGGATTGAGGGACGCGAACGGATCCTGGAAAATCATCTGGGTTTTCAGAGCGGTCTGCCGGGCTTCGTCGCCCGACATTTTGTAGACGTCCTTGCCCCGGTAGCGAATCGTGCCCTCGGTCGGACGCATGATGCCCGCGACCATGCGGCCCAAGGTCGACTTGCCGCAACCCGATTCACCCACCAGACCGACGACGTCGCCCTCGTGAACTGGAAAAGACGCGTTGTCGACTGCGCGGACGACTTCCTCGCGGATATTGGAGCCCATACGCTGGGCGATTTTTCCCGCAAAATCCAAATGCTTCACGAAACGCTTGGAAACGCCTTCGATGTCAATCAGGGGAACACGCGTACTCATAGGGACTCTCCGACGTGCGGGAAGAAGCAGCGGATCATTCGTCCGGGCTCGGGTTGAACGATGACGGGATCGGCCTTGCATTCTTCTTGCGCGCGGGGGCAACGATCTCGGAACGCGCATCCCTTCGGCAGCTTGATCAGCGACGGCGTCATGCCGGGGATCTGATAGAGTGCCGATCCCCGCTTGTTGCGGCTGGGGACACTGCCGATCAGGCCGCGGGTATAGGGGTGCAGGGGCATGTCCAATACTTCGTCGATCTTGCCCTGCTCGACGATCCGCCCGGCGTACATGACGCAAATCTTATCGGCCAGTCCCGCGACCACGGTCAGGTCGTGGGTGATCCAGATCAAGGATGTTCCGGTTTCGCGGCACAGTTTCTGCGCTTCGTAAAGGATCTGGGCCTGGATGGTGACGTCCAGCGCGGTGGTCGGCTCGTCGGCGATGATCAGGTCGGGTTTGTTGAGAAGCGCGATCGCGATCGCCACCCGCTGGCGCATGCCGCCCGAAAACTGATGCGGGTAGGCTTTCAGGCGTTCGTCCGGCGACGGAATGCCGACCTGGCCGAGCGCGTCGACGCATCGGCTCCGGGCTTGGTCGCGGCTGATCCCTTTGTCGTGCGCCCGGATCGCCTCGATCATCTGGGTGTCGATCCGAAGGACGGGGTTCAGGGTCATCATCGGGTCCTGGAAGATCATCGCGATCTTGTTGCCGCGAATCCCCCGCCAGTCGCCCTCGCGCATTTTCGTAAGGTCGCGGCCATTGAACAGGATTTCGCCGTCGACGATACGTCCCGGCGGATCGACCAGGCCCAGAATTGAAAAGCCGGTCACCGACTTTCCCGAACCCGATTCACCGACCAGACCGAGGACCTCGCCCCGACCTACGGTGAACGACACGTCGTTCACCGCCTTGACCTCGCCCGCCTTGGTGAAGAACGACGTGCGCAGGTCCTTGACCTCCAACGTTGGGGTTTGTGCGTTCATCGTTCTGTCTCTACTTCTGCAGACGCGGGTTCAGGATGTCGCGCATGTGGTCTCCGACCAGATTGATGCTGACGATGGTGAGCAACAGCGCGAGTCCGGGGAAGAAACTGATCCAATACTTGCCGCTCAGCATGTATTCGAATCCGTTGGAGATCAGAAGCCCCAACGAGGGTTCGGTGATCGGCAATCCCATGCCGAGAAAGCTCAGGGTCGCTTCCAGCATCACCGCGTAGGCGACCCGCATGGTGACGACGACGATCAGGGGGGGGAGACAATTCGGCAGCAGGTGATGAAAGATAATGCGCTTGGTGCCGAGTCCGAGACAGTGCGCAGCCTCCATATATTCCTTGCTGCGCTCCACCAGTGCCGAGCTCCGTATCGTTCGTGCGTAGTAGGCCCATTGCGTCACTACCAGGGCGATGACGATTTTGTCGACGCCTTGGCCCAGCACGGCCAACAGGATCAGGGCGATCAGAATGGCCGGGAAGCTGAGTTGGATGTCGACGAAGCGCATCAGGAACGAATCCCAACGGCCGCCCATATAGGCGGAAAACAGGCCAACGGTGCCGCCGATGAACAGGGCGATGAGCGCGCTTGCGACACCGACGAACAGACTGATCCGAAGTCCGTAGAATATACCGCTGAGCAGGTCGCGACCCTGGTCATCCGTGCCGAGCCAGAACGTGATGCCGACGAAATCGTCGGCGGATCCCGGCGGCAGCTTGCCGTTCATGATGTCGAGCTGCATCAGGTCGTAGGGATCCTGGGGCGAAAGATAGGGCGCGAATGCCGCGATCAACATGATGATCACGAAGACCATCAGACCGAGTACGGCCAGCCGGTTTTCGACGAAGTCTGACACGAAACGGCGGAAAGGCGTCTGTGCAGGCGGGATCGGCGCGTCGTCGCCCTCGAGCCCGGCGGTGACGGCTTTGGATTCCGTTGCGGCGGTCATGACTTCATGTCTCCCAAACGGACGCGCGGGTCCAGAACCGAATAAAGAATGTCGACGACCAGATTGATCAGGATGAACATGAACACGGTGATGAGCAGGTAGGCGACGACGATCGGCCGGTCGAGAAGCCCGATCGAATCGATCAGGAGCTTGCCCATGCCGGGCCAGGCGAATATGGATTCGGTCACCACCGCGAAAGCGATGACATTACCGAGTTCGAGCCCGACCACGGTCACGATCGGCACCATGATGTTCTTGAGCACGTGCAGGAAAATCACACGCCTATGTGACAGGCCTTTCGCATAGGCGAATTTCACGTAATCCATCAGCAGGTTTTCGCGCATGCCGGCGCGGGTTAGACGGATGACCAGCGACACCTTGAACAGAGCCAGATTGATCGCCGGCAGCAGAATGTGTTGGAGGCCGTCGAAGGTCAGGAAGCTTACCGGGACCCCGAACAGTTCGACGGTTTCACCGCGTCCCGAGGCCGGCAGCCAACCGATCATCACAGCGAAGACCATGATCATCATCAAGCCGACCCAGAATGTGGGTAGGCTGAATCCGAGGATCGATACGCTCATGATTGTCCGCGAATACCAGGCGTGCGGGCGTAAACCCGCGATCATGCCCAACGGGATGCCGACCAGAATCGACAAGAACAGCGCGGCAAAGGCCAATTCCAGCGTTGCCGGCATGCGTTCCAGGATCAACTTCAGGGCCGGCTGGTTGAAGACGAACGAGTTGCCGAGATCTCCCTGAACGGCGTGAACCAGAAACACCCAGTATTGTTGGTACCAGGGAAGGTTAAGTCCGAGATCGCGGATGACTCGTTCGATTTCGGCCTGATCGGCTTCCGGGCTGATCAGAATGTCTACCGGATTCCCGATGGCGTACACCCCGAGGAACACCAGGAACGACATGATGACCAGAACGGCGACACTCTGAGATGTGCGACGGATTAAAAAGACTAACAAGGGAAGGCCCTCTTCGGCACAATTCCGAAACGGAGCCGTGCGCCCCCCTCGTTCGGCCTGGAAGCCTGAGGAAGGAGACGCACGGACCGGTTCGGCATCGATTGTCCTGTTTTACTTACTTGGAATAGATGCCCTGGATCTGCGTGTACTCGTCAGCACGCGCCTTGTACGCGAGACCCTTGCGCATCGCCCACACGTTGACCTGGAAGTGGAGCGGGATGATGCCGAGATCCGCCATAGCGACCTTGGTCGCTTCTTGGGTCAGCTTCGCCCATTCCTCACGCGTCGGTGCCGACATGGCCGTATCGACGAGTTCATCCATCTTCGGGTTAGAGTAACGGCCGCGATTGGTGGTGCCGTTGCCCTTCGCTTTGTCGTATGTGTGCAGCAACGCGCGAAGCGGGTTGGAGGGTTCGCCCGAACCCGACGCCCAGCCGACCAACATCAGGCTGTATTCCAACGCCGAAGCTTTGCTGAAGAACACGTTCGACGGCATGGCGTCAACGGCGGTCTTGATGCCGATACGAGACAGCATCTGGGCGATCGCCTGGGCAACCTTGTCGTCGTTGACGTAACGGTTGTTGGGTGAGTGGATGGTGAGACCGAAACCGTCGGGATAGCCGGCTTCCGTCAACAGTTCCTGGGCTTTCTTGGGATCGTAGGGATCGGCCTTCAGCTCGGGAACCGTTGCATAGACGTTCGGCGGCATCAGCTGGCCGGCGGGAATGGCCAAGCCTTCCATGACTTGGCTGGCAATGCCCTTACGGTTGATGGCCAGGGAAATCGCCCTGCGGACGCGCACGTCCTTCAGCGGGTTCTTGTCCATCGGGTTGCCGGCCTTATCGGTCACGAACGGGCTCTTGTCACGGTTCGTGTCGATGTGCAGGTAGATCAGGCGGTTCGACGAAATCTGCGACAGGCTGATCTTGGGATCTTTCTTGAGGGTCGGAATGTCGGTCGTCGACGGGAAGTCGATGAAGTCGACGTCACCGGCGAGCAACGCGGAGATACGCGCGGAGCCGTTGGTGATCGGCTTGACGATGACCTTGTCCCATTCGGGCTTGGTGTCCCAATAGTCGTCGTTGCGTGCGTAGGTCGTGTGATCGCCCGGGACCCATTCGACGAACTTGTACGGGCCGGTACCGATCATGGCCTTGCCCGAATTGTAGTCCTGGGTCGTCGCGCCTTCGCCGTACTTCTTGGAGACGATGCAAACGCCGCTCATGTAGTCGACCATCAGCGGGAACGGACCGTCGGTTTTCAACAGAAGGGTGTTGTCATCGATGATCTCGATGTCCTTGACCACCTTGGTATACAGCGCGAAGGACGACGGGCTGTTCGGCACGTTGCCCGCGCGGCTGTATGTGAACTTCACATCCTCGGCGGTGAAGGGGGTGCCGTCATGCCACTTGACGCCCTTGCGCAGATTGATCTGCCATGTGTCCGGCGCCAATTGCTTCCACGATTCGGCCAGACCGGGAACCTTGTTCTGGACCTCGTCCTGCTCGACCAGCTTGTTGAAAACAGCGGTCGACAACATATTATTGGGGCTGAGATTGTGATAATGCGGATCCATCGAATTCTGTTCGGCCGAAATGGCCACTTTCAGATCGGCAGACCACGCAGTGGCCGTCAGTGCCGAGGCCGCCAGGACCCCCACCACGAAACCAAGCGTTTTCCTCATTGTTGATACTCCCTGTGCGGATGAGTGGGGCAATGGAGTATGTCCCACCCTGAAGTATGTCCGTCTGCGACGGACAGGATCGTTGCGATGCGTAAACGTTTACATTATCGATGTCACGTTCGCACGGTAGCCTTCAAACTCGCAACACCTTCGGGGAAAACCGGTTGTTCGTCAATGCGCAATAATCTAACAGAACAAAAATTATTCAATCGATTGCGCATGCGGAAAAAATATGCAGTTTGATCTCGAGTGATGAAAGATTTTGTGTCCGCTTGGATGTTTTTCGGCTGCGCTGCCTCAAAAATGGGATACGACCTGATGCCTCTTGCCGATGCCACCTCATTAAGATCGCTGTCGTTGCTGCGAACGCTCGTCGGTTTTCAAACCGTGAGCCGCGAATCGAACCTGCCGTTGATCGAATACGTTCGGGATTATCTTCAACGGATGGGTGTGGAAAGCCGGCTCGTCTTCCACGAGGAAGGGCGCAAAGCAAATCTGTTCGCGACTTTGGGGCCGGCGGATCGGCCGGGAATCGTGCTTTCCGGCCATACCGATGTCGTCCCGGTGGATGGTCAGGAATGGTCCTGTGATCCGTTCACGCTCTCGCGGCGGGGCTCCCGGTTTCTAGGCCGGGGTGTCGCAGACATGAAGGGTTTCCTGGCGGTGGCCCTGGCGTCGGCGCCCCGTTTTCTGGAGCGGGATCTTCAGATTCCGATCCATTTCGCCTTGTCGTGCGACGAGGAGGTCGGCTGTGTCGGTGTCCGTCCGCTGATTCGGGAACTCGCGGCGATGCCGGTGAAACCCGCGATGTGTTTCGTCGGCGAACCCACCAGCATGAATGTGGTCGTCGCCCATAAGGGAAAGAAATACCTTCGGGTTCACGTTCATGGCTTCGAATGCCATTCGTCGGTATCGCCGCGCGGAGTGAACGCGGTGGAATATGCGGCGGAGGCGATCGCCCATATCCGCAGCATCGGCCGCGAACTCGCCGCCCGCGGCCCGTTCGACCAGGGATACGATGTTCCGCATACCACCGCCCACGTGGGGGTGGTCAACGGCGGCACGGCGCTGAACATCGTTCCCAAGGACTGCCGTTTCGATTTCGAATTCCGTCACCTACCCGAGGACGATCCCGAAATGCTGGTCAACCGGATCAAGGCGTTCGTCGCCGAGCGTCTGGAGCCCGAAATGCGGGCGGTCCGGCCGGAGACGGGATTCGAGTGGCAGGAAATGTCCGCGTTTCCGGGCATGGATACGCCGGAGTCGACGGATGTCGTGCGCCTTGCGAAAGCCTTGACCGGTTCTGTAACGGTCGGAAAGGTCGCCTATGGCACAGAGGCAGGCATGTTCAGCGCCTGGGCCGGCATTCCGACCGTGATTTGCGGACCCGGCGACATCGATCAGGCGCACAAGCCGGACGAATACATCGAAATCGATCAACTCGCCGCATGCGAAGCTTTTATGAATCGTCTGGCGGACCGGGTTCACGGCCTCGCTTAGGTGCGGTGTTTCCCTCGCGTTTGGGGGCGGTTATAGTGCTTGCGAAAAGGCATTGACGCGAGTTTTCGAAAACGGTGGATAAACCGAAAATGAAAAACAGCCCCTATCCTGTTGAGCTTCGGGCGCCCGACATTTCATCCTATCGATCCGGCAACACGGGCGTCGACTATGTGACGACCTTCGACAGCGGGCGGCCGGGCCCTCACGCCATGATCGCGGCCCTCGTCCATGGCAATGAACTGTGCGGCGCCCTTGCCCTGGACGCGCTGTTTCGCGCGAACGTTCGCCCCCTCCAGGGGCGGCTTACCCTGGGTTTCATGAACGTGGCGGCGTTCGAACGCTTCAATCCCGACCGACCGGAAGATTCCCGTTTCGTCGACGAGGATTTCAACCGGGTCTGGGGACAGGATGTCTTGGAAGGGGAACGAGACAGCATCGAATTGCGGCGGGCGCGCGAAGTCCGTTCCGTCATCGATACCGTCGACTACCTTCTCGATTTGCATTCGATGCAGCATCCGACCGTGCCGTTGGCCTTGTGCGGACCGACGGCGAAAGGCCGCGCCTTCGCACGGCGGCTCGAATATCCGCCGCACGTGATGGCGGACCGCGGCCACGCCTCCGGTCGGCGTTTGCGCGACTATGGCGCGTTTACCGACGAGTCGTCCGATCGCAACGCGGTCCTGATCGAATGCGGCCAGCATTGGGCGGCGACGAGTGAAAGCGTCGCGAAGAAGGTCTCGGTCCGATTCCTGCGCATGCACGGCATGATTTCGTATTCCGAATCCGTCGGCCTCGTTCCAGATCTCGACGACCTGCAGCCGCAAAAGGTGATCGAGGTTTCGGATCCCGTCACGATCAAGACGGATTCCTTCCGTTTCGCGACGCCCTACGTCGGCATGGAGGTCGTGGCCCAATCGGGGACGGTGATCGGGTGGGACGGCGCGGAGGAAATCAGGACGCCGTATGAGAACTGCGTCATGATCATGCCGTCTCGCCATTGCCGCAAAGGAACCACCGCAGTCCGGTTCGGGCGCTATGTATGACCGATCAAACGGAATGCCGAAGCGTGAATAAAAACAAAGGTGCAGGGGGCCGCGCGCCGTGACCAACACGAGCCCTTACGATATCTGGACGTCGTTGCCTCAACTCAGGGAACCGCTTGTTTCGACGGTCCATGCTCTGGAAGAGGACATCATCTTCGGACGGTTGCGTCCGCGGCAGCGCCTGATCGAAGACGTTCTTATGGAACGTTTTCGAATCAAACGACATGTCGCGCGGCAGGCTCTCATCGTCCTCGAACAGTTGGGAATCGTCCAGCGCGAGCCGAATAAGGGGGCTCGGGTCCGCGAATTCTCGCCCGAGGAAATCGGCCAGATCTACGATGTGCGGTTCCTGCTCCAGGCCCACGCGGCAAGATTGATTCCGTTGCCGGTCGGCGAGGCGTTGTTGGCGCGGCTGCATTCGGTGCATTCGGAACACTGCAAAGCGGTAGAGACCGGAGATCTGGCGCTCATCTATCGGTTCGACAACGAATTTCACGATCTGATATTCGAGGCGTGCGGCAACCCCTATCTGGCCGACACCATCAAGCGGTATGCCAGTCTCGCGCATGCGATTCGGGCCTATCGTTTGGCCGATCCGCACCTTCTGGAACATTCCAAGGTGGAACACGGGCAGATGATCGAAGCTCTGACGCGGGGTGATCGCGAGCTTCTCGTCCATTTGTGCACGGAGCACATCAAGCCATCGATCCAAGCTTATCTGGCGACGGAAAAAGGCACGGACGAAGCGTAGCCGGTCGTAACGAAAGTCGCGCCACGGTGGAATGCAAATATCGCTGAACGTTCCAACCGGTTTACGGAATACGCCGACATATTCAGTAAAATTGCCGTAAATGCGTCCAAGAATGCGAGGAACTCGAGGGATGTCCAGCACTGAAAATACGCCGACCGTCGATCCCGAAATGGCGGAGGCGATGCGGCGAATGGCGGAAATCGCCGGAGACGCACCCGATCGATTTTCGATCCCGTTCGACGAAGGGCGCCGGATGCAGGAAGTACAGCGCCGCCCCTGGAACGCGAATCCGCCGGAGCTTCATGGCGTCGATCCGGTGGCGTTTCCGGGCCCGTTCGGGGATGTTCCTGCGCGGATCTATCGCCCCGCCGCCGGATCCGGCGGCCCGGCGGTCGTTTATCTGCATGGCGGCGGATGGGTGTTCGGGTCTCTCGATACCCATGACAAGATCATGCGACTGCTCGCCTTGAAGTCGGGACGGACGGTCATCGGGCTGGATTACGCCTTGGCGCCCGAGCACAAGTTCCCCGATCCGGTGATCGAAACCGTTTCCGTGTTCGGACATTTGAAAAGCCGGGGCGCTGACTTGGGCATCGATGCCGACCGGCTTGCGCTGGGTGGGGATTCGGCGGGAGCGAACGTCGCCCTGGCGGCGGCGATGGATCTGCGCGATCGCGGAGGCCCCTATCCGGACCGATGCGTTCTATTTTACGGCGTTTTTGATTCGGACCTCGACACGGAGTCCTATCGGACCTTCGGCGGCGGAGAGTACGGCCTCAGACGATCGGATATGGACCAGTACTGGCAGGCCTATCAGCGCGGCCCGCTCGACCGGACCAATCCCCTGGCGGCGCCAGTAAAGGGAAATCTCGGAAATCTGCCGCCCCTCCATCTGACCGCCGCCGGTCTGGATCCGTTGCGTGACGACACGCTGCGGCTGGCCGACAAGTTGAAGGCCATCGACGCCGATTACGAACTTCTGGTTCTCGACGGCGTCTGCCACGGCTTCCTGGGCCTATCGGATGTCGTATCCAAGGCACACACAGCCCTGGAATCCGCCGCGCGGTTCCTGAATCGCGGCATGTCCTAACCATCAATGCCGATTCAGGGGCGGCTTCAATCGGCTTTTGCCGGAACGACGGAAAGATCGTTGCGGACCTCATGCATCTCGAACAGCGACGCCATCAAGCGTTCCCCCAGGTCAAGGCGAAGTGCTTCGTCGTAGGTCTCCATAAGCGCGCCGATCATCAGACTCTTGAAATCCAGGGCATCCACGAGCGCCTTGAAATAGGCGACGTCCTTGCGCGCATTGCCTAGGGCGAAGGCATGGCCGGTCAAATCGCCTTCAAGAAACGGCGGAATCATCTTGCGCAGGACACCGCTGTCGGCGGCGCCGTTGGACATGACGGAGAACAGTTTTTTCATGTCCACACCGGCGGCGGCGGATACCGATAGGCCTTCGGCGATCAGGGCCGTGTAGCCTGTGGTGACGAAGTTGTTGACGAGTTTGGCCGTCTGCCCGGTGCCGATGCCTCCGAAACGGGTGACGGTTTCCGAATAGCATCGCAGAACCGGCTCGATACGCGTGAAGACCGCATCGGACGCGCCGACCAGGCTATTCAACCGCCCCGCTTCGGCGTCCTTGGGGGCCTTGGTGACGGGAGCGTCGGCGAAGTCAATTCCCCGACCGGCCAGAATCTCCGCGATGACGCGCGTTTCGGCGGGATTGCCGGTGGTGGCGTCTACCACCGTCAGGCCGGGGTGCGCGCCGTCGGCAACACCCCCGGCCCCGACTACGAGGGTTTCGACCTGCCGGGTGTTTCCGACGCACAGGATGACGATGTCGGATGCGGCACCGAGGGCGGCCGGGTCAGCCGCCTCGTTTGCGCCCCGCGACTTAAGGTCTTCCACCGGCGGCCGATTGCGGTGGCCGAGTACGGTCAGGGAAAAACCCTTTTCCAGGATGTTGCGGGCCATGCCGTGGCCCATCATTCCCAACCCGACAAATCCGACTCGCGGTTTCATGATGATTTCCTAACTCGCCAATGCGGCCCTTTGGGCAACCTTCTCGGCCATATTGCGGGCGACCTCGAAGGCGTGACGGAGAGCGCTGACATTTGCCACGCCCTTGCCCGCGATGTCGAAGGCCGAACCGTGCGCGGACGTCGTCACGGGATAAGGAAGGCCCGCGTGAACGGTCACGCCGTGATCGAATCCCATGAGCTTCATCGCGATCTGGCCCTGGTCATGGAACATGGTCACGATGGCATCGTACAGGCCATCGCGGCCTTTCAGGAAGATGGTGTCGGGTGGAAACGGGCCTTCGACGCCGATGCCGGCGGCACGGGCCTTTTCGACAGCCGGGCCGATGGCGATGATTTCCTCGTCGCCGAAATTGCCGCCGTCTCCCGCGTGGGGGTTGAAGCCGCACACGGCCAGCCGGGGGCGTTCGTAACCGGCGACCTTGAGCGTGCCGTCCACCAGTTCGATGGCGCCGAGGACGGAATCGATGGTGATGTGTTCGCTGACCTTCTTGAGCGCGATGTGCGATGTGACCCGCGAAGTCCAGAGATCACCGAGCGTGTTCAGCAGCCCCATCGGGCCCTTGTAGCCGAAACCGTCGGCGATGTAGCCCTGTTCGTCTTCGTAGGTCAGACCTCCGCGATGCATCGCTTCCTTGTTCAGGGGCGCGAAGCAAAAGCCGTCAACCACGCCGTCCAGGCACAACTGCGCGGCAAGGTTGAGGCAATCGAGCTGCCAGCGGCCGGCTTCCTTGGAGACGGAGGCGAGAGCGAATCCGTCCGGACCCATTGCGGGTCGATCCAGGAGCGCGACGCCGTTCCATCCCTTTTTCAAGACTTTGGCGTCATCGACGACTTCGAACGCGGTCGAAACGCCCGCGATGCGCTGTCCGGCTTCGTGTACTTTCCGGTCTCCGACGAGAACGATGTCGGCCGCGGACCGCACGGAAGGTTCGGCGACGAGCTTGGCAACGAGTTCGGGTCCGATGCCGCAAGGGTCACCGGGAAGTATGGCGATACGGGGTTTCATGCGAGTGTCCTCGTCTTCTTAGCTGTAGAACAGATTGACCAGACTGAGCGGAATGATCGGCACATAGGTAACGAGCAACAGGACGGCGATCAGCACGCCGATGAACCAGACGTTGGTTTTGGTGACTTGCCAGATGTCCGCCTTGGCAATCGAACATGCGGTGATCAGCACGCTCGCCACCGGCGGAGTCTGCTGGCCGACGGCTAGGTTCAAGGTCAGTACGATGCCGAAGTGGACGGGATCGATGCCGACGTTGTTGATCAGAGGCATGACGATCGGGACCACCAGAATGATGGCGGCAGCGCCGTGCAGGAACATGCCGAGCACCAGCAACATGATGTTCAGCAGCGCGAGCACGACCCATTTGTTGTTCGTCACCGTGGTGATGGCGCGCGCAAAGTCCTGCGGTATTTGGGCTTCGGTGAGATAAAGCCCGAGTACCGCGGACGTGGCGACCAGAAGCATTACCACCGATGTCTGGATGATGCCCTCGACCATCGCCTTGCGTAGCGCGGTCCAGTTCAATTCCCGATAAACCACGCCGCTGATCACAAGTGCCGCGACAACGGCGAGACCCGCCGCTTCGGTCGCGGTAACCATCCCGCCGAAAATGCCGCCGAGGATGATGACCGGCAGCATCAAGGTCAGCCAGGCATCCTTGAACGCCGTCCATACCCGGGACAGCCGGAACTCGTCTTCGCGCTGGAGGCCATAGCGAACCGCGAACCAGTAACTCAACGCCATCATGGAAAATCCACCGAGAATGCCCGGAATGATCCCCGCGACGAACAGCTTGACGACTGACGTGTCCGACAGGGCGCCGTACAGGATCATGGCGATCGACGGCGGGATGATGATGGCGAGAGAGGCCGACGATGACGTTACCGCTGCCGTGAATTCCTTGGTGTAGCCGCGCTTCTTCATGGCTGGGATCAGGACCGATCCGATCGCCGCGACATCGGCGACGGCGGATCCTGAAATCTCCGCGAAGAACATCGAAACGCCGATGTTTACCATCGCCAAACCGCCACGAACGAAGCCGATCAGAGCGGAGATGAATCCGATCAGGCGGCGCGAGATGCTCGACGTATTCATCAGCGCGCCGGCAAGAATGAAGAGCGGGATCGCCAGCAGAGGGAACTTGGTCGCGCCCTCGAACATGGTCAAAGGCAGATTTACCATGTAATCCCAACCCTGGGTCAGGCCGATGCCGGCGACGGAAAGAACGCCGATGGCGACCGCGATGGGGACATTGATGGCAACGAGAATGAACAGGGCGAGAATGCCGACGAAGATCGTCATGACCGGGCCTCCGCGTCCTTGGTGGCTTCTTCGATGGCGCGTTCGATTTCCTCGGCTTCGGCGTCCAGACCCGAAAATGCGCGGCGCCAGGCGGCGGGCATACTGAGCAATTCGGCGGCGACGAACAGCGCGGCGCCGATGGGAATGACGGACTGGGTCATTTGCAGGGTTGCCCAAGGTACGGTCACCAGCGTTTCATCGCCCATGACTTCGAGAATTTCAAATCCCTTGAGACCGAGCAGTACGAAGAAACCGAGAACCAGCGCTTCCGAGATGACGAACAGAACACCCCGAACGTTGACCGGAACCGCAAGGAACAGGCCGGAAAAACCCAGGTGCGCGCGCTTCAGCGCGGCAAGGGCGGTACCGTAATAGGTTAGCCAGGCCAGCATGACGGAAGCGACTTCGTCATACCAGGCCATCGAAATGTTCAATTTGCGGGCCGCCACGGCGCCCAGCACGATCAGCGTTAGGCCGACCAGAATGGCAATTCCAACCGTTTCCAGGAATTTTTCCAGGAATCGATGAAGACGTTTCAACATGACGTCCCTCCCGGGGAAACGCGGGGCGCGATGTGCGTGGATGGTACCGTCGGGTCGCGGGACCACCCTGCAAGGGGTGGTCCCGCGACCCGGTCGTCGAGACTATTCGGCGAGTTGGAGCGCCAAGTCGACGAGTTCCTTGCCACCATCGACCTCGTTGGCGAACATTTCGTAGATCTGTCCGCTGGCGGCGACGAAAGCCTTACGGTCGGCTGTGTTGACCTGCATGCCGGCGGACGCCAGCTTGCCCCTCAGGCTCGCGTCCATTTCGTCGCCCTTGGCATAGGCGAATTTCTGAACGTCGGCACCGACTTCGAGCAAAATCTTCTGGATGTTTTCGGGCAGTTTCTTGAAGTAGTTGGCGCCCATGGTGATGTAGGACGGCGCGTAGACGTGGTTGGTCACCGACAGGTACTTCTGCACTTCCTGGAACTTGGCGCCGTAGATGTTGGAATAGGGGTTTTCCTGACCGTCGATGACGCCGGTCTGCAAAGCGACGAAGACTTCGTTGAACGCCATTGGAGTCGGACTGCCGCCCCAGGCTTCGAACATCTTCATCCGCCAGGTGCTGCGCGGGGTGCGGATCTTGACGCCCTTGAGGTCTTCGGGCGTGTTGATCGGGCGCACATTGTTCGAGATCTGACGGAAACCGTTTTCCACGAAACCGATCAGCTTGTAGCCTTTTTCTTCGAACAGCGGCGCGAACTTCGGCCACACGATCTCATTCTCGATCTTCTTCAAATGCGCCCGGTCGGCGACCAGGAACGGCATGTCGAACAGGCCGGCCTGGGGGACGATGGACGCCATGATCGACGACGGCATGGAAAAATGCACGGTGCCGAGTTTCAGCTTCTGCATCATTTCCTTGTCGTTGCCGAGCTGGGAGGATCCGTAGAACTCGACCTTGTAGTCCGCGGGAAGGCGTTCGTTGGCGATGCGGGTGAACTCTTCGCCGGTCATGTACTGAAGGCCGCCGGGCACGTTGCTGACGCCGTACTTCAGAATCGTTTCGGCGTCGGCGGCGGCGGACAGGCCGATGGCTGCGGCAGCGGCCAGGGCGGTCGTCATGATTTTGTTCATCGTGTTTCCTCCTGAACGTTTGGTCTTGTTACGGGGGATGGGCCGCCGTCGCGTGCCGACAACCCCATCCCGACGATATCGAGACGATGGCATATTGTATGCAATATGTCAATTCGGCTTTGCGGTTGAGCATGGTTCAAAAATACCTCTTTAAAATATTGAAGAATATGGATAAATATACAAGAACCTTCGGCGGCGTGAGAGTGAACCGAGGTTCTATCGTTTTGTTGTATACAAAACCGGTGCCTAGAATGAATGCGAGGATTCGTCCGGATCGAAAAGATGCGACTGTGCCGGCTGTAGGCGGGACGTCCGTTCCCGACGCCCATCCTCCGGCTTCGGACATTTTCGACGCGGCAGGGGATATGGCCGACCGGTCGATACCGCGCACGCTGCTTCCGCAGATGATCGCGGACCGTCTGCGCGACATGATCATTCAAAACGAACTGGCGCCGGGGGGGCGTATCCGCGAACGCGTGATCTCGGAAAAGCTCAACGTTTCCCGCACGCCGCTTCGCGAGGCATTGAAGGCATTGGCGACCGAGGGACTCGTCGAATTGCTGCCGAACCGGGGGGCCATCGTCGCCAACCCTTCGCTCGACGAAGTTCGGGAAATGCTGGAAGTCCAGCGGGAACTCGAAGGCATGGCCGGGCGGTTGTTCTGCATGGCCGCATCCGATGCCGACATAGCCGAGGTCCGGGCCCTACACTACGAGATGCTGGGCGCCTATTCACGCGGCGATCGGCTGGGATACTTCAAGCTCAATCAGGGAATTCACCGGAAACTTGTCGAAGTCGGCGGCAATCGGACGCTGACGGGCATTTACGCGAATCTGAGCGCGCGCCTGTATCGATTTCGGTTTCAGCCCAATCTTTGGCCCGACCATTGGAAAACGGCGGTCGAGGAGCACGAAAACATCCTCGCCGCGGCCACCGCCAAGGACGGCCCACTGCTTGCCGAAGTTCTCCAGTCACATATCGACACCACCACGCGCAAACTAGTCGAAGTGATCCGCGAAAACGGAACCGCCGCTCCGTAGTCGGCGATTCCACGAACAGGCGGGTTGATCTAACGGCCGCCCAGAAGGCCTTTCTTGAGATTTTCCAGCAGTTGCTTGCGGGCTTCCTTGTCCTCGAGAAGCTTGCGCGGTATTTCGATGGAAAAATCCTTCAAGCCTTCCGGCGTCCGGAATTGAACGTCGGGTGAATCCAGCGGGCCGGAAACCGAGAACGGAAAACGATCGGGGACCTTGATTCCCGTCTTGGCGATCTCGCCCAAAATGGTTTGACTCGGCGTTGCATGCCCCTCCGCCGAAATGGTCCAGCCCGCCAGATTGACGACCGATTTGGCAGCGGCTTCATACAGGTTCGAAGCCAGTTTAAGATCATCGCTTCGCGCGACGCCGTTTTCGACACGGAAGGTGCCCGTGACATCGGCCACACCCTTGCCTTGCGCGTTCGAGCCCAACATGCCGCCGATCCGGTTCAAATTTTGAAGCAGACCGAATACAGGCGCCAAGGCGGTTCCCGCGCCGTTCGTTCCGGCATCAACGCCCGTGATCGACACTCGTCCTTCGCCCAACAACGACGCGACGATGTCGGCTTCGCTGCGCCCCAGGCCGGAAAGCGTCATTTCGAGATCGATCCGACCGGCTGCGCCGCCGGATCCCGCCAAATCGGCCAACGCCTCTGAGAGATTACCGCCCGTCAGGGACAGCGTTGCGCCGATCTGGGGAGTCGCGATCGATTCAAGGGTAAACTGACCGTTCAGCACGCCTTCGAAAAGCCGGCCTTCGATCCGATCCGCCTTCAGGATGCCGCTTTCCAGGCTCAGGTCGATGTCGGGGTTCGTCAACCGATAGGGGCCGTAGGCGAGGGTATCGGCACGGATGTTCAACGTCGCGTCGAGCGTTCCCAGGACGGACAAGGCTAGGGGGGTGCGGGACCATCGGTCGCTGACCGCTTCGCCGGGCGCCGCCGCGAGGGTCGCCGCGGGCACCGTTGGCGTACCGGATATCCAGGCGACAGGCACGATCGCCGAATCGCGCCGCATACCGCGCGGGAGAGTTGCCGTTCGTTCGGGCGGCAGAAAATGGTCGACGACGATCTCACCGGTCCGAAGTTTGCCTGACACTTTCGGCCGCGGACCGGAAAGTGCGATGATCAGATCACCCGCCACCTTGGCGGGGCCAATCTTCCCCGACATTCCGTCGAGGGTGAACCCGTCGCCGTTCGATTGGAATCGCGCAGAGACATCCAATCCACCGAGATCCGTGGCAGGTCTGTAGTCGGCGCCGAACGAACGCACGAATCGCGCCAAGTCGGCGTGGCGGAATCGGGTCTGGAGGTCGACTTTCGAAAACGGCAACAAGGTGATCCCGCCGTCGGCGGTCAGGCTGGAATCCGGTGTCTGGATGTGTGCCGCAAGTGACGGGTTGAGAATCGAGCCGTCGATCCTGATCGATGCGGCGAGTTTTTTCGTGTCGCGCAACGGCCGCGGCGTCTCAATCTGAAAATAACGGAACAGAAGCCCCGGATCGGCCGTACGCGCCGTTAGGTCCAGTTCCTTGAATTCCGGAATCAGCGAACTTGCGTCAAATCCGCCTTTCGCCGAAATCGTCGCCCCCGCCATGTTGCCGACGGCGATATCGCGAATCGTCAGGGCGCCTTGGACCAGCGTGGCATCGAAGCGGACGTCGTCGATCGGCGTGTCGCGCACGAATACCTGTTTGGCCCGAAATGTCAGATTGCAGTCGAAGTCGCCGAGAAATCCCAGGGGCCCCGCGATCAACTGCGCGATATCCGTTTCGGTTCCGTTCGCCGCAGCGCCGGAGGGCGCCGGCGTCGCTTCCGAAGCAGATTGCGATGGGGGCGACACATACGCGCCGTTCGTCGCTCCGTTCGCGGATCGGGGAAGGTAGGCATCCAGGTTGAGGCGATCGATTTCAAACGCGGCGCCGAAGGCCGGCCGTTCACGCACGGCGATGGTAACGCCGCCGGTCAGCCGCGAACCATCCATCTGCGCGTCGACGCCGGCGAGTTGCACCTGCTCCGACTCGATCGTCAGCTTGGGAACGCGAAGGGAGAGTGTCCGCAGCCGGTCTGCCGCCACTTCTGGCGGCGATACGCCAAGCCAGCGAAGAATCCGGCGGGCGTCGTTGACCTTCAGGTCGAGTTCGCCCTCGAATCGCGGCTTTCCATCGGAGGCGGAAACGATACCGAACACGGCGGCGTCGGAGCCGCCCGGAAGTTGGGCAGATAATTGGCTGACAACGATTTCGCCGCCGGCGATTTCGCCGTTCAACTTAAGCTGGCTGACGATGCCCTCGCGGTAGGTCAGGGCTTCGATGGTGGTTTCGACGGTTCCGTGCAGGTCGGCCGGCAAGGCGAACGGCTGTCCCGTTTTCGCCGGGGCAGACTCGCCCGATGGGGTCCCCTGGCGATCCTGTTGGCGGATGGCACGGGCGGCATCGGCTTGGGCCGTAATGCCCGCCACGGCCGGTAGCGCCAGAAGGGCGTCGAGGTTGACCCGCTGAATGTCGATCTCGGACCGGAAATCGACGTTTTCCGTAAACGTCGCGCTGACGTTGGCCTTGGCGCGGGTATCGCCGAGGCGAAGGCGGATGCCCTGCGATTCCGCCGAAGTCGCGCTGACGGCGAGTTCCGATTCAAGCGCGAAATCCTGGTGCAGTGCTCCGGGCAGGATTTGCGAGTCGTCGAGTGCCTTGATCAGGGTGGCCAGGTTTTGGCCTTCCACCTTCATCGACCCCTTGAATCGGGGTTTGTCGGGCAAGCCCAGAACCGCTCCCGAGACGGTCAAGTGGCTTTTTCCTTCGGGAAGGTTGAGGGCCAGATTGAACGGCACCGTCCTGTTTTGAATGGTCTTGCCGACGGCGATTTCAAATCGGACGGCGACGCCGCGGGCAATCAGTTCACCGTCGCCGTCCAAGGGACCTTCCAATGAAGCAGCGCCGAAGGTGGCGTTCAAGCCGCTTATTTCCTCGGAAAAACCCGTCCCGGCATCGCGGTAGCGTACGGTCCCGTTTTCTATTCTGACATTGTTGAAGCGGACCATCGAGTCGCCGTCTTCGGGCTCCGGCGATTCTCCTCCCGGTCCCGTATCCTGTGCGATACCCGGTATGACATTTGTTGGCTTCGCCGGCTTGTCGAATTGCCAGTTCGTACGCCCATCGGCAAACCGTTCCAGCGAAATCACCGGTTCGATCAGGCGGGCGGAAGCAAAATGGAGACGCCCGGACAACAGCGGCAGGGGATCAATGCGCAATTCCAACGAGCGCAACTGGACCATATCGGGAAGCGAAGCCCCGGGCGCGTTCGATAGCCGAACGTCCCTCGCAACCATTGCCGGTGCCGGTATAAGTGTGACGCCGATATTGCCGCCAAACGTCACCTTGCGGCCCGTTTGGTTCTCGATTTGCTCGGCCACCAGATCCTTATAGGCGTTCCAATCGAGAAAACCCGGAACGACCGCAACCGCGGCTCCCAATATAACCAGGATAATGGCGACGAGAATGAGAAGTTTTCTCAAGGCCCGCCTCTCGGAAGATCATGGGGTTGAGACTGCCGACGCCCCACTTCGCGGCGCCCTTGAAAGTGCGGCAGTGTAGTGCTTTCCCCGGCGGGATTCAAATCTATCCGGTGTCGTCCTAACGCACCGAGCCGCGCCCATAAGGCGCGGCTCGGAACGAATATGGCCGTGCGAATGGCGGGTTCGGATACTAACCCTGGCGCACCTTGTAGCGCGGCTGACGTTTGTTGATCACGTAGACGCGGCCTTTGCGGCGCACGAGGACGCACCCTTTCTCGCGCAACTTCGCCGTCTTCAGAGAGTTCCGAATCTTCATCGCACCAATCCTCGATCCATGGGTGCTCACCAACCGGGGCACGTTCAGGAGGGCGGAACATAAGGGCATCCGTTCGGCCTGTCAACGCCGGAAGCTGCATTTTGGTCCTAAGCCGCTTCGGCGCGCTTGCCGTTGATGGCCAAGCCGCCTTCCCCGGCCGTGACCCGCACGGTATCGCCGTCGGAAACACGGCCTTCGAGAATGAGACCCGCCAGGGGATTCTGCAGCGCTTTCTGGATGATTCTTTTCAGCGGGCGGGCACCGTAGACCGGATCGAAACCCGCATCGGCCAGCCACGAGATCGCGGTCGTGTCGAGTTCCAGGGTGATACGCCGGTCTGCCAGCAACGCGTGCAGGCGACGGAGTTGGATTTCGACGATGCTGTCCATCTGTTCCCGACTCAAACGGTGGAACAGGATCATTTCGTCGAGCCGGTTGAGGAATTCGGGGCGGAACGACGCCCGAACCACCGACATCACCTGTTCGCGCACGGTATCGGAATCGCTTTGCAGTTCCTGTGTCGCCAGAATCTCGCCGCCGAGGTTGGACGTCAGCACGATCAGGGCGTTGCGGAAATCGACCGTCCGCCCCTGGCCGTCGGTCAGGCGCCCGTCGTCGAGAACCTGAAGCAGGACGTTGAAGACGTCCGGATGGGCCTTTTCCACTTCGTCGAAAAGGATGACTTGATAGGGCCGCCGCCGCACGGCTTCGGTCAAGGCGCCGCCTTCGTCATACCCGACATACCCCGGCGGCGCGCCGATCAACCGGGCAACCGCATGCTTTTCCATGTATTCGGACATGTCGACGCGGATCATCGCCGACTCGTCGTCGAACAGAAATTCGGCCAGAGCTTTGCACAGTTCGGTCTTGCCGACACCGGTCGGTCCCAGGAACAGGAACGAGCCGATGGGGCGGTTCGCGTCCTGCAAGCCGGCCCGCGCACGGCGCACCGCGTTGGATACGGCGACCAGGGCCTCTTCCTGACCGACGACGCGGCGGCGCAGGTTGTCTTCCATTTTCAGGAGCTTCTCGCGTTCGCCCTGCAGCATCTTGTCGACGGGGATTCCGGTCCAACGCGATACCACCTGGGCAATGTGCTCCTCGGTGACCGATTCGACGACCATGCGGCTTTTCTGCGTTTGCTCGGCCTCGGTCAGTTTTCGTTCCAGCTTGGGGATCAGGTCGTATTGGAGTTCCCCGGCCTTTTCGTATTGGCCGTCGCGCATGGCGCGTTCGACCGCGCTTCTGGCCTGGTCGAGCTGTTCCTTGATCTTGGTCGAATCGGCCAGGGCACCTTTTTCCGCCTGCCATTCGGCGGTCATGCGGGCCGAACGATCTTCGAGATCCGCCAGTTCGGTTTCGAGTTTTTCGAGACGCCGGCGCGAGCCCGCGTCCAGTTCCTTCTTCAGGGCTTCGCGTTCAATCTTCAACTGGATGATGCGCCGGTCCAGTTCGTCGATTTCCTCGGGCTTCGAATCAACTTCCATACGTACGCGGGACGCCGCTTCGTCGACCAAGTCGATGGCCTTGTCAGGCAGGAAGCGGTCCTGGATGTACCGGTTGGAAAGGGTTGCGGCGGACACCAGCGCCGCATCCAGGATCCGGACGCCGTGGTGCAGTTCGTACTTTTCCTTCAGCCCGCGCAGAATCGAAACCGTATCCTCGACTGTCGGCTCGCTGACCAGGACGGTTTGGAATCGGCGGGCGAAGGCGGCGTCCTTTTCCACGTACTTGCGATATTCGTTGAGGGTTGTCGCGGCGACGCAATGCAGGTCTCCGCGCGCCAAAGCCGGTTTGAGGAGGTTCGACGCATCCATGCTGCCCTCGGCGGCGCCGGCTCCGACCAGCGTGTGCATCTCGTCGATGAACAGAATGATTTCGCCTTCCGCGGCCTGGACCTCGCCCAGGACTGCTTTCAGCCGTTCCTCGAACTCGCCGCGGAATTTAGCGCCCGCTACCAGGGCGCCCAGATCGAGCGCCATCAGCCGCTTGCGTTTCAGGCCTTCGGGCACGTCGCCCTTGATGATGCGTTGCGCCAATCCCTCGGCGATCGCGGTCTTGCCGACCCCCGGTTCACCGATGAGAACGGGATTGTTCTTGGTCCGCCGCGACAAAACCTGGATGGTGCGCCGGATTTCCTCGTCGCGCCCGATGACCGGATCGATCTTGCCGTCCTCGGCCGCCTGGGTCAGATCACGGGCATAGCGCTTCAATGCGTCGTAGGATTCCTCGGCACTGGCCGAATCGGCGGTGCGTCCCTTGCGCAGGTCCCGGATCGCCTGATCCAGTTTTTGAGGCGTGGCGCCGGCTTCCTTCAACGCCTTGGCCGCCGGGTGACTATCGGCAAGGGCGATGGCCTGCAACAGCCGTTCGGCGGTGACAAACTTGTCGCCGGCCTTGTCGGCGATCTCCTGGGCCTTCACCAGGATTCGCGTAGCTTCCGACGACATGTAAACTTGACCGGCTCCCGCGCCTTCGACGCGCGGCAACTTGTCGAACTCCCGCTTCACCGCCATCTGCGCCTTGGCGACATCGCCACCGGCAGCTTCGAGCAGACGCGCCGCGAGACCTTCCTTGTCGTCCAGCAAAACCTTCAAGAGATGAAGCGGTGTCAGTTGCTGATGATTGTTGACGACCGCTTGTGTCTGCGCGGCCTGGATGAAACCGCGCACCCGTTCGGTAAGACGTTCGACGTCCATCGACCAAAAACCTCCATTTTCGACCGGGTCCGTTGCTCCTGTCGTTAAGGCCGCGCCAAACCCCTCGCATCGGCAGGCATAGTGCCGCCGACCCATAAATATGGACCAGGGTTGGAACGAAGCAAGATGAAAGCATCAAGAGCCCCATGCGCCCGCAAAATTCAGGCGCGGCCCGGATATGGCGGATACCGCGCCCGAGTAGTCGCTTTCCCCTTGACCGTCGTGCTCCGAGCCTGCACTTAATCCTCGCCATGCGCACCTATCACCACGATGAGATTTTACCGGCGGAGGCGCGGGGCGCGGTGATCGCCATCGGCAATTTCGACGGTGTGCATCGGGGCCACCAGGCAGTGATCGGCGAAGCCGGTCTGATTGCCAAGGCCACGGGTGCGCCGTGGGCCGTATTGACGTTCGAGCCGCATCCGCGATCCGTGTTCCGTCCCGGTGCCGAACCCTTCCGCCTGACACCGGCGGCGCAAAAAGCGCGGCTGGTTGCAGGGTTGGGTGTCGACGTCATGGTCCGAGTCGCCTTTGATCGGAAATTCTCTCGGATGGCCCCCGATGATTTCATCGGCACCATTTTGGTCGACCGACTTGGGGCTCGGCACGTGGTGGCCGGATATGATTTCGCGTTTGGGCGGGATCGCGGCGGCGATTGCGGTTTGCTGTTGCGTCTGGGTGAGGAAGCCGGATTCGGGTTCACCGTGGTCCAACCGGTGCGCGGGCCGGATGGCGGGGTCCAGTCCTCGTCCCGGGTGCGCGACGCGCTGCGCGACGGGAACCCTCGGGAGGCTGCCCGGATCCTGGGACGATGTTTCGAAATCGAAGCTCCAGTCGTGGCCGGAGACCGCCGCGGCCGGACCATCGGCTTCCCTACCGCGAACTTGGACCTGGGCGAATATCTGCGGCCGAAAAGCGGCGTCTACGCGGTGCGCGCCGGTCGCGACGAAGGCGAGGCGACCGTTTGGCACGACGGCGTCGCCAACGTGGGCAATCGTCCGACGGTCGGCGGCGGCGTGGTCAATCTGGAGGTGTTCCTGTTCGATTTTTCGGGTGATTTGTACGACAGGCGCCTCCGTGTGGAATTGGTCGATTTCATACGCCCCGAAAAGAAGTTTGACGGGCTCGACCAATTGAAGGCACAAATCGCCCGCGATTGCGACGCGGCGAGGGCTATTCTCGCCGGCGTCTGAACGGCGTGCCGACCGGCGATCGATGGGCGGGGTCGGCCGAAACGGGATCCCGGGACGGGATCTCCCTGAATTATGAAGTGAGCCAAACCATGACCGTGGACTATCGACCGACCGTTTTCCTTCCCAAGACCGATTTCCCGATGCGGGCCGGACTGCCCAAGCGCGAACCCGAAATCCTGGCGCGGTGGGAAAAGATCGGCATTTACGGGAAGCTGCGGGAAGCAAGCAAAGGACGGGAGCCGTTCGTGCTTCATGACGGTCCGCCCTATGCCAACGGGCACCTGCACATCGGCCATGCGCTCAACAAGGTTCTCAAGGACGTGATCGTTCGCGCCCAGCAGATGCTGGGCAAGGATGCGAACTACGTTCCGGGGTGGGATTGCCACGGCCTGCCGATCGAATGGAAGATCGAGGAAAAATACCGCGCCGAAGGCCGCGACAAGGACAGTGTGCCGATTCGCGATTTCCGCCGAGAGTGCCGCGAATTCGCGGGCAAGTGGATCGATATCCAAAAGGAGGAATTCAAGCGTCTCGGCGGGTTCGGTGATTGGGAAAATCCCTATACGACCATGGACTATCGGGCCGAATCCCAGATCGTGACCGAACTCGGCAAGTTCCTGATGAACGGGGGATTGTACCGTGGCGCCAAGCCGGTCCTGTGGTCGGTGGTCGAAAAGACCGCGCTGGCGGAGGCCGAGGTCGAGTACCACGATCATACGTCGGATACGATCTATGTGCGTTTCCCGGTGGTCAAGGCGGGTGATCCGGCGTTGGAAGGCGCGAACGTCGTTATCTGGACGACCACGCCGTGGACCATTCCCGGAAACCGGGCGGTGGCTTACGGTCCCGAATTCACCTATGGCGTTTTCGAGGTCAAGTCGGTTGCAGAGGACTCCCTGGCGGTTCCCGGCGAGCGTCTGGTCATCGTTCAGCAACTGGCTGAAACAGCGCGGATCGAAGCCAAGATCACGGAATGGGAACTTGTCGCGTCGGTCAAGGGCCTCGAAGGTACCGTATGCCATCATCCGTTTCACGGACAGGGATACGACTTCGATGTTCGCGCGCTTCCCGCCGACTTCGTGACCCTGGATACCGGCACCGGCGTCGTCCACATCGCGCCGGGACACGGATACGACGACTGGGTCCTGGGCCAGAAGTTCGGTGTTCCGGCGGTCTGTCCGGTGGACGAAGGCGGGACGATGACCGAAGAAGCCCCGATGTTCGCGGGCATCCATGTGTTCAAAGCCAATCCCTTCGTGATGGAGCGGTTGGCGAACGCGGGCAAACTCCTGGCCGCCGGCAAACTCACACACAGCTATCCCCATTCCTGGCGATCCAAGGCGCCGCTGATCTTCCGGAACACGCCGCAGTGGTTCATCAGTATGGACCATGGCGACCTGCGGAAGAAGGCGCTGAGGGCGGTGGAGGAAACCCGCTTCTTCCCTGCGGTCGGCCAGAGGCGCCTTTACAGCATGATCGAGGGCCGGCCCGACTGGTGCGTGTCGCGGCAGCGGGCCTGGGGCGTCCCGATCACGGTCTTCGTCAACAAGAAGACCGGTGAACCGCTCCGTGACCAGAAAGTCCTCGACCGCATCATCGAGGCGGTTCGGGAAGACGG
This sequence comes from Rhodospirillales bacterium, assembly GCA_963675465.2. GTDB lineage: Bacteria > Pseudomonadota > Alphaproteobacteria > Rhodospirillales > Shumkoniaceae > JAHDSF01. The sequence goes on along the minus strand of CAXXVY010000008.1, from coordinate 444,850 downwards.
CGCAGGCGTTTGGTTCACGGCCGATCCGGCGCGCTTCCTGGGCAACGACCATAACGTGGACGACTACGAGCAGGTCCGGGACATTCTGGACGTCTGGTTCGATTCCGGTGCCACCCATGCCTTCGTGCTCGAAGGGCGCGACGATCTCAGTTGGCCTGCCGACCTGTATCTCGAAGGCAGCGATCAGCATCGCGGCTGGTTTCATTCGTCGCTGCTGGTTTCCAGCGGGACCCGCGGCCGGGCGCCCTACAAGGGCGTCCTGACCCACGGTTTCGTCATGGATGAGAACGGGCAGAAGATGTCCAAATCCCTGGGCAATGTCGTGGCGCCCCAGAACGTCATCGACGAGTTCGGGGCCGATATCCTGCGGCTTTGGGTCATCAGTTCGGATTACTCGGAAGATCTGCGCATCGGTCCGGAGATCCTCAAGCACACCGCGGACATCTACCGGCGACTCCGCAACACGTTGCGTTACCTTCTGGGTAACCTTAACGGGTTCGAGGAAAGCGAACGCCTGCCGGTGGCGGAAATGCCGGAACTGGAGCGCTGGGTTCTCCACCGCCTGTGGGAGATTGATTCGCTTGTCCGCAACGCCTGCGGCACCATGGAGTTCCATTCCCTCTTTACCGAACTTCACAATTTCTGTGCCGTGGAACTTTCGGCTTTCTACTTCGATATCCGGAAGGACGCGGTCTACTGCGATTCCTCTGATTCGACGACGCGGCGGGCGGCACGGACGGTACTCGACCAGGTCTTCCGATGCCTGACCGCCTGGTTGGCGCCGTTCGTCTGCTTCACGGCCGAAGAAGCCTGGCAGAGTCGTTTTCCGGACGAAAACGATAGCGTCCATCTGCGGACGTTCCCGGAAATCCCGGAGGATTGGCGGAACGATGCCTTGGCCGACAAGTGGGAAAAGGTGCGCCGTTTGCGCCGGGTCGTGACCGGTGCCCTGGAAATCGAGCGCGCGGAAAAGCGGATCGGTTCCAGTCTCGCCGCGGCGCCGACGGTCTATGCGACAGCCGACTATCTAGAAGCCATGCGGGATGTCGATTTAGCGGAACTGGCTATTACCTCGGCTGCCGTTCTCGTCGAAGGATCGGTGCCCGAAGGGGCGTTCGCCTTGTCCGATGTGCCGGGAATCGGTGCCGTGCCCGGCCTCGCGGAAGGCAGCAAGTGCGCTCGATGCTGGAAGGTCTTGCCCGACGTCGGTTCGGACCCCGACCATCCTGAAATTTGCCCGCGTTGCGCGGATGCCGTGCGGCATCAGCATTCGCAGGCAGCGGAATAGCCGGAGGATATTTGGTGCGCGCGCGTACCTTGTTCGTCAGGGGAATCCTGATTGCCGCGCTGGTTATCGGGGTCGATCAGGTCACGAAGTGGTGGATTCTCGAGTCCGTCATGCAGCCGCCGAGCGTCATAGAGGTCACGGCGTTCTTCAACATGGTGCTTGCGTGGAACCGGGGCGTCAGTTTCGGTCTGTTCAACAACGATTCTGGTTCGAACGTGTGGGTTTTCACCGTCGTTGCGCTGGCGATCTCGGCGGTCATGCTCTTCTGGTTGTGGAGAGCCAACCGTCGGACGATCTGCGTGGCTGTCGGACTGGTGGTCGGGGGCGCCCTGGGGAACGTCATCGACAGGCTGATTCATGGCGCCGTCGTCGATTTCCTCGACTTCCACGCTTGGGGCTACCATTGGCCGGCCTTCAACATCGCCGACAGCGCGATTACGATCGGCGCGGCGATTTTGATTTTCGACTCCTTGTTTGATGGATCGGAAAGTCCTAAAAGGGTAGTCGAAAAACACGACCGGGATCGGCCATGAAACCTTTGAAGACCCTTCTGGTGCTCGCCACGGCAATCGTGCTTGTTTCCGGCTGTGATTCTGTTCGGGAAACGTTGGGTTTGACTAAACGGTCTCCGGACGAATTCACGGTGTATTCCCGCGATCCGTTGGTCATGCCTGAACGGTTCGAGTTGTCGACGCCGACTCCGGGGGCCACGCGCCTGAGCCTGAATTCGCCCCGCGACAAGGCGCTGAAGGCCTTGTTGGGGCCGAAGGCGTCCAACATACCGATCGAAAAACCCAGCAAGGGGGTCGAGGCCTTCGTGCGTGAAATTGGTGCCGATCGGGCCGAGCCCAACGTTCGTTCCGCCGTCAACGAGGAATCCGCCCGTCTTGCCGTCGAAGACAAGACGTGGGGGGACCGCTTGCGGTTCTGGGGTGCGGATACGGCATACGGACGTGTGGTCGACCCGAAGAAGGAAGCCAAGCGCATCCAGTCCAACCGAGCGCTCGGCCGGGCGATCAACGATGGCGAAGTCCCCGTTCTGGAAGAAAAGAGAAAAGCGCTACTTGAAGGTGTGCTGTAGCGCGTGGCCGGAAACCGGCGTTTTGCAGACCTCTCGGCACGACCGGGAGAAGGGAGGAAATGAGAGCATGCGGTGGCCGATCCTTACCGTCGTTTTGACGGCCTTGGCCCTGTCGGCCTGCGGCGATTCGACGCGTACGCTGGAAACGGCCGTCAATCGCCCGGAAACCTATGCGACCTATCGCCCCGCCGATCTCAATATTCCTCCGGAATTCGCGCGACGTCCCAACAAGGATGACGCCAACAAGCGCGTGGTCCCCAACGTGCGGGTCTACTTCACGCGAAACCGAGGGCCGGAAGTCCCCGAAAACTGGCGGACCATGAGCCGGGGGACTCAGGCATACCTGATGGAACTGAAGGCCTATGTGGTCGACGAAGATATCCGTGGCGCACTCAACCGGGAATCGTCGATCTACGTCTTCGAATCCGAATCCCTGACCCAGCATCTGCTCTTCGGGTCGGCTCCGCAGTCGATAACCCCGCTGGGAACCGACGGCAAGATCGTCATCTCCCGCGAGAAGACGGGAATTCTCGACAAGATCGGGATTTTCTAGGCGACCGCTTTGGGGTTTCGCACGATCAGGCGTTCAAGGTCGTTTCGAGGCGTGCGTGGACCATCGCGGAAAGCATCCGGTCTATGGCGCAGGCGAGTTCCAGGAATGCGCCGATGCGTTTCGTCAGGTGCTGCCTCTGGTTCGGGTCTTGCGCGCAAGCGATAAGCTCGGCCGCCGCCTCGACCATCCGGTCATGCTTGATCCGAATGTCTTCGACTTTGCCGACATCTCGGGAATAGCCCAATGCTTCTTCCCAATCGATGACGGAAAACGAGTCGATATGCGGAAGGTTCCGTCGTTCCTCGGACGGAGTCAGGGCCAGAGCGTGGACCGAATCCAAAATGCGGCGGCGAAAGGCATCGTGTGCCAACCAAACGTCGTTCAGCATCCCCAATTCCGAAGCTGGCCAGCTTCGCCCGCTTCGCAACAGATCCTCGAATTTGGAGCGGGACAAAGGGTCGCAAATCCACTTTCCCTGTCCTTCACGGCACCCCAGAGCGCTGAGGTAAATGTAGGTCGCCTTGTTCTCGATGCCTTCGGCGACGGTGCGCAGTCCGAGTTCGCGTGCAAGGAGGAGACCCGACCGGACAATGTGGGCATTGCGCGGTGCTAGGGACATGCGTCCGATCACGCCCTGGTCGATTTTCAGTCCCGAGAACGGATATCGGCTCAGGACGTCGAGCGACGAATAGCCGGTCCCGAAATCATCCATGACCAGTTCTATTCCCAATTGGACCAGGTCGTCCACGGTCCGGGCGATCGACGGGTTGCCATCCATCAGAACGGTTTCGGTGATCTCGATGTCGAGATTGGCTTTTTCGATCAAGTGCCGGCTCAACGCCGCTTCAAGTTCGTCGGCCAGATACCGCGTCTGAAGATCTTCGGCAGTCACGTTGAACGAAATGCGTAGATTCGGAGCGATTGCCCGCATCTGACGAATATCGGCAAGAAGTTGCGGCAACATGGCCGGCAGGATTTCCTGCCCCAGGCCGTTCTGTTCCGCGACCGGAAGAAACGTCGCGGGCCTTATCGGCTTCTTACCAGGGGGAATCCATCGCAGCAGCGCTTCGGCGCCGACGACGCGTCCGGTGGCAAAGGCGATCTTGGGCTGATAGAACAGGAAAAACTCCCGTTCCCGAAGGCCGCGCTGCACGTCTCCAATCGTTGGATGCAGCGTAATCACGGCATGGTCTCCCGAAATCCGGTTCAGTAGGCGAATTCGCGAAACACCGGATCGATGTTGCGGTTCCATCGGCGTTCGTACATGTCGAGCAGATCCTGCGCCGGAGTCCTTCCGGATTCCACGATTTCGAATAGCGGGTCCAGGAAGCCGGTTTCGTCGTTGCCGAGACTGTTCAGTTCGCGGCGGCGTTCCAGCCCGTCCCGTGCGATTTCCAGAGTGTCGAGGGCGATATCGCCCACGGTGCCGCCCCGGAAAGGGGTGTCCAATGCGCGAACCGGAACGACCCGGCGCAGGTGTTCGCGCTCTTCATCCGTCCAGTCCGCGACCAGATCCCAGGCCTGATCGAGCGAACGGCTGTCATAAAGAAGCCCGACCCAGAACGCGGGCAGGGCGCATAGACGGCTCCAAGGGCCGCCGTCGGCACCGCGCATTTCGATGTAGCGCTTCAGACGTACCTCGGGAAAGGCCGTGGTCATGTGGTCTTCCCAATCCTTGATCGTCGGGCGTTCGCCGGGAAGTGCCGGTAGGTGGCCTTCCATGAAATCGCGGAACGATTGTCCGGAGGCGTCGATGTAGCGGCCTTTGCGGTAAACGAAATACATCGGCACGTCGAGAAGGTAGTCCACGTAGCGCTCGAAGCCGAAACCATCCTGGAAGACGAAGGGCAATGTCCCGCATCGATCGGGATCGGTATCGGTCCAGATGTGGCTTCTGTAGCTCAGATAGCCGGTCGGCTTTCCGGCCTTAAACGGGGAATTCGCCCACATCGCGGTGGCGACGGACTGCAGCGACATCGCGGTCCGAAACATGCGAACCATCGTCGCTTCGGAATCGAAATCCAGATTCACCTGTACGGTGCAGGTGGCTATCATCATGTCGATGCCGAGATTGCCGCGCGTCGGCATATAGCGGCGCATGATGTCGTAACGGCCCTTCGGCATCCAGGGGATCTCCGCCAGGGGCCATTTGGGCTGGTATCCCAAGCCGAGAAAGCCGATATCCAATTCGTTGGCGATGGTCTTGACCTGATTCAGGTGACCACCGACTTCCTTACAGGTTTCGTGTAGGGTTTTCAGGGGCGCGCCGGACAATTCGAACTGACCCGCCGGTTCCAGCGAAATCGAGCTCCCGTCCGGTTTCTTGAGCGCAATGACGTTTTCGCCTTCGAGAACCGGCGTCCACCCGAAACGCTGCATGCCTTCCAGCAAGGCCCTTACGCTGCGTTTTCCATCGTAGGGAAGCGGGCGAAGGTCTTCCGTCGTATAGGCGAATTTTTCGTGCTCGGTCCCGATGCGCCAGTTTTCCTTGGGCTTGCATCCGCCCTCGAAGTATTCGACGAGGCTGCGTTTGTCGCTGATGCGCATTGAGCCCTGCGATTCGACGGTGTCCATTCGGCCTCTCTTCGAGTGTTCGGCGACGTGACGTTAAAGATGGGTGTGGACTAACCGTCCTGCCATCGGCGGGGAAGCCGGCGACCGTCTCCGGCGAAAAGCTGCCAAAAGGATAGAGCCGCCACGGCCGCGGTCTCGGCCCTGAGGATGCGGGGCCCGAGGCCCACCCGCAAAACAAAGGCATGTTTTTCGAGAACGTCAAGCTCCCGCGGCGAGAAACCACCCTCCGGGCCGATCAAGATTCCGGGAACGATCGCCGGATCGAGAGTCCAAACCACATCGGCGATCGGCAAGCCCCCGCCGCTTTCGTCGGCCATGATCAAGGGCGCCTCCGGATCCCAGGCGTTCAACAGGCCGTCAAGCGGCCGGGATTCCTCCACCTCGGGAACCGACAATCTCTCGCACTGTTCCGCGGCCTCGACGGTTTGGGCGCGGATGCGTTCGATATTGACGCGACCCACCACGGTGCGATCCGTGATCACGGGGATCAGTTTCGTCGCGCCCAGTTCCGTGCATTTTTCGACGATGAAATCCAGTCGTGATTTTTTTACCGGCGCAAAGGCAATTACCGGGCCGGATTCGTCGATGGGCGGGCGGCGGAGCGTTCCGATCTCAATGCGCGCGCGGTCCTTACGCAACTCGCCGATCTCGGCCGCCCATTCGCCGTCGCGGCCATTGAACAGGGCGACCGTATCCCCCGCCGACATCCTTAGAACGGCGCCGAGATAGCGGGCCTGTTCGGGAGCCAGGGACAGGATTTTTCCCGGCGATAGATCGTCATCGACGAAAAGCCGTGCTTTGGGGTTTTCGGTGTCGGCATCCATAGGCATTGTTCTCGTTTCGCCGGATCATAGGACGCGGCCGACGATCCGTGAAGGAGGTTTGCGTGCCTGGGCTGAATTCAGTATCAATACCGACATGAGCGATGTTCCGTCCCTTGGCGCCAGCGACATTCCGCTCGGTGGTTGGATCGACCGCCGCGTCCCCGAAGCGGCGCGGCCCTACTTTCGATTGGCGCGCCTGGACCGTCCGATCGGAACGTGGCTGCTGCTGCTGCCGTGCTGGTGGAGCGTCGCGTTGGCTTCCGAGGGGTGGCCATCGGCGGTATTGCTCGTGCTTTTTGCGGTCGGCGCGACGACGATGCGTGCGGCGGGATGTACGGTCAACGATCTGTGGGATCGGAAATACGATTCCCTCGTGGCCCGAACCGCGACGCGTCCCCTGGCGTCCGGCGCAATCGGAACCGCTCAAGCCTTGCTCTTTCTGGCTTTTCTGTCGGCGATCGGGCTTGCGGTGCTGCTTCAGTTCAATGCGATGACGGTCTGGGTCGGGATGGGATCGCTGCCGTTGGTGGCCGTATACCCGTTGATGAAACGCGTAACCCATTGGCCCCAGGCCGTTTTGGGTCTGACCTTCAATTGGGGGGCGCTGGTCGGATGGACGGCCGTGCGCGGCACTCTCGACGCGCCGGCGGTCGTTCTTTATATCGCCGGGCTGTTCTGGACCCTGGGATACGACACGATCTACGCACATCAGGACAAGGAAGACGACGCGCTGATCGGCCTCAAATCGACGGCATTGAAATTTGGCGATCGGACGCGTCCTTGGCTGTATATCTTTTTCGGACTGGCATCGGTGCTGATCTTGGCGGCGGCGTGGCTGACCGTTCTGGGTTGGCCGTTTTACGTCGGCATGACGGTGGCGATTGCCCATCTGGCATGGCAGGCGGCGACGGTCAATTTGGATGCACCGAAGGATTGTCTGGCGAAATTCAAGGCGAATCGCGATTTCGGACTGATCCTGTTCGTGTCACTCGTCGCGGGTCGGGTCTTCGCGTCCATTTCGTAGGCCCTTTTCTTGTAATTCTCCCACTAAAAAGGGCGTATGCCGTCCGATTCCCTGTTGCCAAAATCATCCCTTGGACTAGTGTTGCAGACAGTGGTCGGATGGACGGTCGGATAGGCCGCCGAATACCTGGAAAATAGCCCGCAGGCGATGGACTCCCCGGATTGATCAAAGTGTGTTGGCTCCGCGCCTCATGATGCGCGAAGAGCTTGGCATTGTGGACGACAATCGTGAATTGGGCATTCCCGGAACAAAAGGACGTATCTAACGATGGTTAAGCAGGCAAAAGGACAGTCTCCGGAGACGGCATCGGTAACGTTTGCGGGGAGTGGGGGTGCCGGTGTCATGACGGCGGGCCAGATGCTTCTGGATGCTGCTGCGAAGTCGGACATGTACGGCTTCATGACGCGGTCGATGGGTCCGCAGATCCGGGGCGGGGAAGCAGCGGCTTTCATTCGGCTGTCGCCGCGCGAAATCGTGAGCGTCGGCAACTGGTTCGACGTCCTGGTGGCATTCGACTGGGTGAGCACCGAACGGTTCAAGGCGGAGATCAACCTGGAGGAGCGGAGTCTGGTTCTGTTCGACCCGGAACAGGGTGACGCGCCGGACTGGATCAAGGAATCGGGTGCCCGGATCGAACATCTTCCGTTTGCCGAGGTCTCGGCGGGGATCGAGGGCGCGCGTCCGAACATGGTGGCGCTGGGCGTGTGCGCGGCCCTGTTCGGCCTGCCGGAGGTGTCGGTCCTGTCCACGGTGGAAAAGGCGTTGGGAAAGAAAGGCCCCGGCGTGCTGAAGGCGAGTTCGGATGCCGTGAAGGCGGGATACGTCTTCGGTTCCGGTCTCGAGTCGCGCTGCCGGTTGGGGCGGGCGCGGATCTACGTGAAGACGGTTCAGAAGAGCCGCTGGAACATCAGCGGCAACGAGGCCTGCGGTTTGGGCGCGCTGCGCGGTGGTGTTCGGTTCGTGGCGGCGTATCCGATCACGCCGGCGACCGAGATTTTGGAATGGCTGGCGCCGAATCTGGAAAAGGTCGGTGGTCACCTGGTTCAGGCGGAAGACGAACTCGCATCCATCAACATGGCGATCGGCGGTTCGTTCGGCGGGGTCCCGTCGCTGACGGCAACCTCCGGCCCGGGCCTTTCCCTGATGACGGAATCGATCGGTTTGTCGGTGGCATCCGAGACACCGGTCGTGATCATCGATGTGCAGCGCGGCGGCCCATCGACCGGCATTCCGACCAAGTCGGAGCAAGTCGACCTGAACATCGCGCTGTACGGCCTGCACGGCGACGCGCCGCATCTGGTGACGGCGACGAACTCGGTGGCGGACTGCCTGTTCACGTCGCAATGGAGCGTCTATCTGGCCGAAAAACTGCAAACGCCGGTGATCGTGCTGACGGACCAGATGCTGGGCCAAACCCGGTGCATCATCGACCAACCGGCGGATTCGGCCTTTAGGGCGGAACGCCTGGTGGCCGAACCGAATACCGAAAACTATCTGCGCTACAAGGTGACGGCGTCGGGCGTGTCGCCGATGGCGATTCCCGGAACACCGGGCGGCGAGTACGTCGCGGACGGCCTGGAGCACAATCCGAAAGGCACGCCATCCAGCCAGGCGGAGCATCACCTGGAACAGCTGGAGAAGCGTGAACGCAAGCTGATGGCGTTCAACTTCGGCAAACACTGGGCGGACGTCGAAGGCGAAGGCGAAGTGGCGATCGTGACATGGGGGTCGTCGACCGGTCCATCGCGCGAGGCGATCCGGCATGCCCGGCGCGCGGGTCTCGATGTGCGCCTGGTTTCGATCCGTCTCCTGGCACCGGTTCAGATTGAACGGTTCCGTCAGGCGATCGACGGGGTGAAGAAGGTGCTGGTGGTGGAACAGAGTCATTCGCAGCAGTTCTACCATTACCTTTTCGCGCACTTCGATCTGCCCGACGACGTGAATGTGTACAGCCAACCCGGTCCCCTGCCGATCCGGCCGGCGAAGGTGTTCGAAGAATTGATGAAGTGGAGTTGAGCGGATGGTTGCGATAACGGAAGAGGTCCGACTGGATCCCAAGGCGTACCGTTCGGAGACCAAGCCGGTGTGGTGCCCGGGTTGCGGGGACTACGCGGTCCTTTCGGCCATCACGAAAGCGCTGAGCGAACTCGGACTGGCGCGGGAAAACGTCGCGATCATCTCGGGGATCGGGTGTTCGTCCCGAATTCCGGCCTATACGAGCGTTTACGGGTTCCATGCCGTGCATGGACGGGCGCTGGCGGTGGCGGCGGGGCTGAAACTGGCGCGCCCGGACCTGACGGTGATCGTGGCCGGCGGCGACGGCGACGGGTTTTCGATCGGGGGCAACCATTTCCTCCACGCGTGCCGCCGCAACGCGGATCTGACCTACGTCGTGATGGACAACGAAGTCTACGGCATGACGAAGGGTCAGGCCTCGCCGACGACGGCGCCGGAGTGGGAAGGCTCGAAACTGACGCCTCACGGAACCGGGGTGAGCCCGTTCCAACCCTGCGCGGTGGCGCTCGCGGCCGGGGCGAACTTCATCGCCCGGGGGTTTGCGGGGGATCCGAATGGCGCTGCGAAGCTGATCGTCGACGGGATCCGTCATCCCGGATTCTCGATGATCCAGATCCTGAGCCCGTGCGTGACGTATCGGCCCGAGGAACGGAACTGGAAGAGCATGGTTCATCCGACGACGGCGGCGCCGGTCTCGAACTTGGCGCAGGCCGGTGAACGCCTGATGGGCGACGACGGCCTGACCACCGGCGTGCTTTACATCTCGAACCGCGCCGCCTACCGGTTGCCGGCGGCCGCGCGCTACACACTCGAAGATGTCGAGCGGCGGTTCGAAGTCTAGAAGATGGGCCGTGCTTGCCGCGGCCCTTTTCTTTTGCGTGGGATCGGTCGCGAAGGCCGAAGGCCCCGGACCGGGGGCCGTTTTCCATGACTGCGTCGACTGCCCGGAGCTCGTGGTCATCGCTCCCGGCGTTTTCGTCATGGGCGACGATGCCGGTGGACCGGGCGAAAAACCGGCCCATCAGGCGTCCGTTTCGAAAGCATTCGCCATCGGCCGCTTCGAGGTGACCTTCGATCAATGGCTGGCGTGCATCGAGGCCCGAGGCTGCGATCGCCTGCCGGACGACCACGGCTGGGGGCGGGGCCGTCGCCCGGTCATCAACGTCACCTATGCGGAAATCCGATCCTACGTGGCTTGGCTGGCGGCCCGTACGGGGAAGCCCTATCGGCTGCCCAGCGAGGTGGAGTGGGAATACGCGGCACGGGCGGGGACCACGTCGGCCTACTGGTGGGGGGATGCGGTTGGCGATGCGCGCGCCAACTGCCGCGATTGCGGATCGGTGTGGAGTGGCAAGAGATCGGCGCCGGTCGGATCGTTCGCGCCCAATCCCTGGGGGGTGTTCGATACCGCCGGCAATGTCTGGGAATGGGTGGCGGACTGCTGGAATCCAGACTATGCCGGGGCACCGGCGAATTCGGCGGCTCGGATTACCGGTGATTGCGGTCACCGGGTCATGCGAGGGGGTTCCTGGTACTACTTCTCCAAGCTTTCCCGATCGGCTTACCGCTTCCGCAACCACGTCCAGGTCAAGAGTTATACCATCGGCTTTCGCGTGGCGCGGGATCTGGAATAGCTTCCATCCTCGGCGGCGAAGCATTCGTCAATCCGTCGTCAGAGGCAATTCCCGTGTGTTTTTGACCTCTTCCATGACGACATAGGTGTGCGTACCGCGCACGCCCGGTAACGAGACCAGGGCGTCTTCGAGAAATCGCCGATAGGCGGCCATGTCCTTGACGCGGGCCTTGATCAGGTAATCGAATCCTCCGGCCACCATGTGACATTCCTGAACCTGGGGCAGCCCCATGACGGCATGCTTGAAGGCCCGGAATCCTTCGGGGGATGTTCGCTCGAGCGTGACTTCGACGAAAGCCAGGAGTCCGGCCTCGAGTCGGGACGGTTCCAGTTCGGCCCGATAGCCTCGGATGATGGCGGCTTCTTCGAGTTGCCGGACGCGACTCCAGCAGGCGGCGGGGCTCAACGCGACCTCGGCGGCCAGATCGACATTGGAAATCCGGCCGCGACGTTGAAGGATCGACAGGATGCACCGATCTATATCGTCGACTATTTTTTCCATATCCTTATCAGCCATATATAATTCGATAAAATATACAAAATAACGTTATTAATTTTTTGAAGCGGGTGCAATTGCGGAATAACGACGGGGCCAAGCGACGTAGGATCGGGGGTGTCGTTCCCGTTCGGAGAAAATTCCGATGACCGAGATATTCTACAGCGTAGCACACCGTAAAGACCCGGGTAGGCGGGCGATCGCCGAATACCACCGCGCCGATGAAGCGCGGGTGGTCACGGAAAATCTGGGTCTCGCGGTCCTGCCGGAAATGGAGACTCGGCGTGCCGGCGAACGCGCCCGGTTCCTTGTCGAAGGCATGCGTGCCAACCGCCGTCGCATAGGCGGGCTCGACAGGTTTCTTCAGACCTACGGCTTGTCGACCAAGGAAGGTGTCGCCCTGATGTGTCTGGCCGAAGCCCTGCTGCGCATTCCGGATTCGGCGACGAAGGATCGCATGATCCGCGACAAGCTGTTGTCCGTGGATTGGGAACGGCACACGGAACTCGGCGGCGATGCCTTCGTCAACGCGTCGACCTGGGCGTTGATGCTGACCGGGCGTGTGTTGCGGTTGGACAACGGCGACGTCGGTGCTCCACGAACGTTTCTGGAACGATTGATCGCGCGGGCGGGTGAGCCGGTGATCCGCGAGGCGCTACTCCATGCGATGCAGATTATGGGAAAGCAGTTCGTCCTGGGGCGCACCATAGACGAAGCGCTTATCCGCGCCCGGGCACCGGAGCGCACCCACCAGCGGTTTTCCTTCGACATGCTGGGCGAGGCGGCCCGCACGCGGGCCGACGCCCAGGCCTACATGGACAAATATCCCCCGGCCATCGCAAAGATCGTACGCTTTTTCGATGGCGGGACCATTGCCGCCGCGCCCGGCATTTCGGTCAAGCTTTCGGGACTTCATCCGCGTTCCGAGTTCCCGCACCGGGATCTCTGTGTGCCGATTCTGATTCGGGCGGTCCAGGAACTCGCACGCTTGTGTCGGGAGGCCGGCATCGGGCTCGCCTTGGACGCGGAGGAAGCCGACCGGCTCGATATCCTTCTGGATGTCTTCGAGGCGGTCGCCCGCGATCCCGCCCTCGGCGACTGGGGCGGTTTCGGGCTGGCGGTTCAGGCCTATCAGAAACGCGCGGTCCGCGTGGTCGAATGGCTGGAACACTTGGCGCGCGACGCGGGGAAATCGCTGATGGTCCGGCTGGTCAAGGGCGCCTATTGGGATAGCGAAATCAAACGCGCGCAGGAACGCGGGCTGGATGGCTATCCGGTCTTCACCCGCAAGGCGTCGACCGATGTCGCCTATCAGGCGTGTGCCCGCCATTTGCTGAAGTGCCGCGGCGTGCTGTATCCCCAATTCGCCACCCACAACGCGCTGACGGTGGCGTCGGTCCTGGAAATGGCCGGCGACGCCGGTGGTTTCGAATTCCAGCGCCTGCACGGAATGGGCGGGCCCCTGTATCATCGGCTGGCGGAACACGCGCCGGAAGTTCCGGTTCGGGTTTACGCGCCGGTCGGCAATCATGAGGAACTGCTGCCCTATCTGGTCCGGCGCCTGCTGGAAAACGGGTCCAATACCTCGTTCGTCAACCGGATCGAATCGGACGAACAGCCGATCGAATCCGTGATCCGCGATCCGGTCTCGGTCGTGCGCGGCTGGGCCGAGGCGGCGCATCCGCGCATCCCATTGCCGCGTGATCTTTTCGGTGCCAACCGGGTCAATTCCCGGGGCATCGATTTCGCCGACGGTTTGGAGATCGAAACCCTTTACGGTGAACTCGAAACCGCGTGGTGCCGGACCTGGGAGGCGGCGCCACTGGCCGGCGGCACCGCGACTGACGGAGATGCGAAAATCATAACCGATCCGGCGGATCGTCGGCGCGTCGTCGGAAAGGTCCTGGAAGCGACATTCGACCACGTCGACCAAGCGGTCGCGACGGCGAGCAAGGCTTTTCGCGACTGGAACAATGTTCCGGTTGACGTCCGCGCAAACGCCTTGGAGCGTGCAGCCGGACTTTTCGAAGCGAAGCGGGTCGACCTGATGGCATTGATTGTTGCCGAGGCCAGTCGAACCCTCGCCGATGCCCTGTCGGAGGTGCGCGAAGCCGCGGACTTCCTTCGCTTCTACGCGTCGGAGGCCCGAAAGCTCATGGCCGAACCCGCGTTCCTGTCCGGTTATACCGGCGAAACCAATCATCTTGTTCTGAAGGGGCGAGGCGTTTTCGCCTGCATCAGCCCGTGGAATTTCCCTTTGGCGATCTTTACCGGTCAGATTGCGGCGGCGCTCGTTACCGGCAACACCGTGGTCTCCAAGCCGGCGCGGCAGACACCTCTGGTCGGGGCTCTGGCCGTGCGTCTGTTCCGTCAGGCGGGGGTTCCGGGTGATGTCCTCCACTATCTTCCTGGCGCGGATACACTCGGCGCCCGGTTGGTGGCGGACGAGCGATTGGCGGGTGTGTGTTTTACCGGTTCGACCGCGACGGCACGCAAGATCCATCGCGCCCTTGCCGCGGGCGAAGGACCGATCCCGGTTTTGATCGCCGAAACCGGCGGCCAGAACGCGATGATCGTCGACAGTACCGCCCTGCCCGAGCAGGTGGTCGACGATGTCCTGACCAGCGGGTTTCGCTCCGCCGGTCAGCGCTGCTCGTCGCTTCGGGTGTTGTTCCTGCAGAACGTGATCGCCGATCGGGTGAGAACGATGCTCGCAGGTGCCGCGGAAGAATTGATCGTCGGCGATCCGCGTTTCTTGAAGACCGATGTCGGGCCGGTCATCGATGACGACGCACGGATGATGCTGGAGGATCATACGGCACGAATATCCGCGTGCGGTTCGGAGATCGCCCGGACGCCGATGGGCCCGGAAACCGGAAACGGTATTTTTTTCGCCCCGCGTGCCTTCGAGATCGACAACCTGGATCGTTTGACGAAGGAAGTGTTCGGCCCCATCGTGCACGTGGTGCGCTTTTCCGGCGATCGCCTGGATGCCGTCGTCGATGCGGTCAACGCCACGGGCTACGGGTTGACCCTTGGCATTCATTCACGGATCGACACGACCGCCCGGCGTATTGCCGAACGGGCTCGGGTCGGAAACGTTTACGTCAACCGGAACATGATCGGGGCGATCGTCGGCGTTCAACCCTTTGGAGGGCAGGGGCTTTCCGGAACCGGACCCAAGGCCGGAGGGCCGTATTACCTGCTTCGCTTCGTTACCGAGCAGGCGCTGAGCATCAACACGGCAGCGATCGGCGGCAATACGGAACTGGTCTCATTGGATGATGGCACTTGAATGCACAGCGATCCGGATTTGCCGTTGCCGGTGATGACGACGGGGCCTATTTGCCCCCGCGCTGCATTTGTTGGAGTCGATTCCGGGCACTGGTGTCGCCGTTGGCGGCGGCTCTGCGGTACCAGTCGATGGCAATCAAAGGATCAGCGGGAACGCCGATGCCTTTGTCGTAAACCCATCCCATACGGTACTGCGCGGCCGGAAAATCCTTATCCGCCGCTATCCGGAACCATTGAACCGCCTGTGCCGCGTTTTTCCCCACGCCGATGCCCTTGATGTGGCAGATGCCCAGATTGTACATCGCCTGAAGGTTTCCACCGTCAGCCGCTTTCCGAAAAAGGGCGACCGCCAAGGCTTCGTTTTTTTCGACTCCCTTTCCCTGGGCGTGGAATACGCCGAGATTGTAATACGCCTCGGCCAACCCGAGTTCGGCGGCCTTCGCGTACCATCGGAAGGCTTTTGTCGCATCGATCGGCATTCCCTGGCCGGTACCGTTCATCACGCCGAGATACACCATGGCCCGACCGTGCCCGGCTTCGGCTGCCTTGGTGAAGCGATCGAATGCCTGCGTGTAATCCGGCGGCCGGCCATTTCGCCCCTCGTAAAAGGCCAGCCCCGTCTCGAACAGCACATCGGGATCGCTATTCGGCGATGGGTTCGCGCGGAAGTCGGGTCGGAAGAAACGCGCGGCTGCGCCAATTTTCGGCTCGGAAGTGGTCTGGATCTTACGGGCGTGAACGTTGCGGCCATCTGTTTTCGTGACCTCCCACGTTCCGACCTCCCTATCGGGCGTGAGAAAAGAGTTCGACGATACCCGAACGACGTCCCGGACAATGGGCGTGGCCCCATTGTCGATGCCGAGGATGATCTCGTTGTCGAGCACCGCGACGACCCGGCCGATGGTGCCGGTCGGAAAAAGGGGAGGGGTGCCGACGATTTCGACCGAGACGGACATGCCCTTTTCGGGTGGAACCTGAGGTGCCGACCTCGGCCGTAATTCGAGGACGTACGCAGATGCGGCATCGATGGTGAAGCGTCCCAGCAGGATGGGAAGCAGACCCGCATGGTAAAGCAAATCCACGGTGTCGCCGCGTTGGAGGGTATGCGGTCCGGCCATGTCCAGGCGGACGACTCCGCCGTTGGTGGCGGAAACCGCCCCGCGCGGCGGTTCCTGTGCCGCCCATCCCGGCGAGGATAACAACAGCGCCCAAATCGCGATCAAAATTAAAAAAGCCGAAATATGGATATGCGGAATTACCCTTTGCCGCGCGAAGGCGCCGGAGTGGCAATCCTTGAATAGGCATGTATGAAATAGGGATAAGGCTCGTGGTGGCGTCGATTTCATGGAGGAAACTCCCATGAATACGCTGATGTTAAACCTTGCGGAATGATGCAACTTTTATTCTTTATCATAACATCTCAACCGTAAATATGCACATACCCGATGCCCGACCGCGAAAGGGTCGACGAATTGTTCGAACGCGCGGGAAGACGTTGCGACCTTGTGCCGCTATGATCCCATTCCCGCGCTGGGGGTAACCGGGCGCATAGACCGGTTGGTTCCGGGGGATCGGGGATGTCGCTGACCACCACGCATGTTTTCTTTCTTGTCGCGACGATCGCCTTGGCGCTCGGAATCGGTATGCTCTGCGCGCGCTCGGTCCGCTCTGCGGAAGGTTTCAGTCTGGGGGGACGGACATCGGGCGTCTTCATCGTCGCCGGCAGCATCTCGGGTGCGATCATCGGAGGAGCGGCAACGATCGGGACCGCGCAGCTGGCCTATGCGATCGGCCTGTCGGCTTGGTGGTTCACCCTGGGTTCCGGGATCAGCCTGATCATCATGGGCCTTTTTTATGCCCGTCCGCTGCGTCGGTCCGGGCTGGAGACGATCTCCCAATACCTCGTCGTTCAGTACGGCAGCGCGACGGGGCCCGTGACCAGCATGATCGGGTCGTTGGGGATCCTGTTCAGCGCCGTTGCCAGCGCGCTGTCGGGAATTCGGATGATCGCCATGATCTTCGGATGCCCTCCTTGGCAGGCCGCCGGCGCCATTGTCGGGCTGGTCATGGCTTACGTGCTGTTCGGTGGGCTCAAGGGCGCGGGGGCTTCTGGAATCGTCAAAATGGTCGTGCTGTGGGTCACTTTGATGGTGGCCGGCGTCGTCGCCGTTTTGTCCCTGGGGCAAACGCCCCGTTTCGATACCGTTTTTCCCGCGTTTCCGTGGTTCAGTCTGTTCGGGCGCGGGGCCTTCGAATCCCTGGGCAACGTCTTTTCTCTGGTCGTCGGTGTTCTGTGCACGCAAACGTATATCCAGGCCATCTATTCGGCTTCGGATTCCCGAACCGCCGTCGCCGGGGCGTTCACGGCGGCGTTGATCGTGATTCCGGTCGGTCTGCCGTCGGTTGCGGTCGGCATGTTCATGCACCTGCATCATCCGGACATATCACCGATCCTTGCCTTGCCGTTGTTCCTGGCTCGGTATGTGCCGGACTGGCTGGGCGGCATCGGAATCGCCGGACTTCTGCTTTCGGTCGTCGGGTCGATCGCCGGTCTGGTTCTGGGAATCGGCACCATGGTGTCGCGCGACATCGGCGCCGGGGTGATGGGGATCGCTCGCAACGCCACCTTGCTGTGGATTAATCGCGGAACGGTATTGGTCGTCACGGCGATCGCGGTCGTGATCGCGCTCGCCAACCCCGATTCCTACGTGTTGGACTGGAACTATCTGTCGATGGCTCTGCGCGGCGGTGCGGTGTTCATACCGCTGACGTTGGCGATCTTCAGGCCGGGGCTCCTGGCCGGTCGTTGGGCCATTGGCTCGATGGCGATCGCCACGGCGCTTGCTGTGGCGGGCAAGGTGATTTTCGGGTGGACGATCAATCCGCTATACACCGGACTCGGGACCAGCGCGGCGATCATCACGTTGGCCTTCGTTGTCTCGGTTGCACGCCATGAAAAGGCGCCGGTACCGGGGTCGGAATAGACCGGTGGCTCCGGTTTTTCCGGCTACGGGAACCGCAGTTCAGGCCTTCGCCTGAACCTTCGCCCAGGTGTCCTTCAACGCGACCGTCCGATTGAAGACCGCGTGATCGCCGGTGGAATCCTTGTCCTTGCAGAAATAACCCTGGCGTTCGAACTGAACACCTTCGCCTGGTTCGGCGTTTACCAATGCGGGTTCCAGCTTGCACCCCGACAGTACCGTCAGCGACTCGGGGTTGATGTCCTTCAGATAGTCGCCGTCGGCGCCCGGTACCGGGGTTGAAAACAGGGGTTCGTATAGCCGGACTTCGGCATCGATCGCGTGCGCGGCGGAAACCCAGTGCAGGGTCGCCTTGACCTTGCGCCCGTCCGGGGAATTGCCACCCCGGGATTCGGGGTCGTAGCTGCAGCGCAGTTCGACGATTTCGCCGTTTTCGTCCTTCACCACTTCCTGGCAAGTGACGAAGTAGGCGTAGCGCAACCGGACCTCGCGGCCTTGCGAGAGACGGAAGAACTTCTTGGGCGGGTTTTCCATGAAGTCGTTGCGCTCGATGTAAATCTCGCGCGAGAACGGGACGATCCGCGTGCCGGCGGTTTCATCTTCGGGATTGTTGACGGCGGGCAATTCTTCGGTCTGTCCTTCCGGGTAGTTGGTGATGACGACCTTGAGCGGATTGAGCACGGCCATCCGCCGCTCGGCCTTCTTGTTCAGGACGTCGCGTACGAAGTGTTCCAGATAGCCGGCCTCGATGAGGTTCTCGCTCTTGGTGACGCCGACGCGCTTGACGAATTCCCGCAGGGCTTCCGGGGGAAATCCGCGCCGGCGCATGCCGCGAATGGTCGGCATGCGCGGGTCATCCCAACCCGAGACATGGCCGTCCCGGACCAACTGCAACAGCCGCCGTTTGGAAACGATGGTGTTGGAGACATTGAGCCGCGAAAATTCGTACTGACGCGGACGCGAGGGCACCGGCAGATTTTCGATGAACCAGTCGTAGAGCGGGCGGTGATCCTCGAATTCAAGGGTGCAGAGTGAGTGCGTGACTTCCTCGATCGCGTCCGACTGGCCGTGCGTGTAGTCGTAGGTGGGATAGATGCACCAAGCATCGCGGGTTCGCGGATGCGTGGCGTGCAGAATGCGGTAGAGGACAGGATCGCGCAGGTTGATGTTGCCCGACGCCATGTCGATCTTGGCCCGCAGCACGCGCGCCCCGTTGGGGAACTCGCCCGCCCGCATGCGGCGGAACAGGTCCAGATTCTCATCCGCGGATCGGTCGCGATGGGGGCTGTTGGTGCCGGGTTCGGTCAGCGTGCCGCGATTGACGCGGATCTCGTCGGCCGACTGGTCATCGACGTAGGCCTTGCCCTCCCGGATCAGGTGTTCCGCCCAGGCGTAAAGCGTCTCGAAATAATCGGAGGCGAATCGGACGTCGCCGGCCCACTCGAACCCCAGCCAACGTACGTCTTCCTGGATGCTGTCGATGTATTCGTGCTCTTCCTTGGTCGGATTGGTGTCGTCCATGCGCAAGTTGCACCGGCCGCCAAATTCCTCGGCGATGCCGAAATCGATGCAGATCGCCTTGACGTGGCCGAGGTGCAGATAGCCGTTGGGTTCCGGCGGAAATCGGGTAACGATCGATTGGACGCGCCCTTCGCGCAGGTCCGTTCGCACGATATCCCGGATGAAATCCCGCAACCCTTCTTCAGCCGCACCGTTCTCTTCGCTCATTCCGTATTCGCTCCGACCTCTGGAATCCTGGCGGCGGAGGCTTCCTCCGTCAGGGGAACCCTCTTCCTGCAAGATCGCGAGCGCCACGTCAAGCGGTGGTGTCTTTTATGTTCGGGGACGGTTCTCGGATGGATAAATGAAACGCACGGGAAGCCGGATTGACCGGACCTGTGCGAACCTTCATTACCCGGAGGACTTGGCTGGGGCGCCAGGATTCGAACCTGGGATCACGGGGCCAGAACCCGTTGCCTTACCGCTTGGCTACGCCCCAATGCGCACGGCTCGTTGGCCGATGGTGTTTTGCGTGGCCGGCCTTGTACCATGGCGTATCGAGGTTGTTAAGCGGAAACGTAAGTCGGAGCCGATTTCTCCGCTTATGGCGGTGCCGTCTTTAAAATCTTTCGAAATCCATCCGGATTGGTCTATGAAGAGGGATCATGGATACTCCAACCTCGACACCACTCGGCGCCCAGGCGTCCGGTCGAATGCGGCCGGGGGATCCAGGTTCCTCTGCGCGGAACGCGCCGGCGTTCGCGGCGGTGGACCTGGGCACGAATACATGCCGCATGCTAGTCGTGACGCCGCGGCAACGGGATTTCGAGGTCGTTGATTCGTTTTCGCGCGTGGTGCGCCTGGGACAGGGTCTGGAAGCGACCGGCCGGCTTTCCGATGCGGCGATGGATCGCACCGAACGTGCCCTGCGGGTGTGCGCCAATAAGCTGAAAACCTGGAGCATCCTCGACGTGCGGGGCGTGGCCACAGAAGCCTGCCGGCGGGCGTCGAACGGCGTGGAGTTCCTGAACCGGATGGAAAGGCGGACCGGACTTTACCTGTCGCCGATTTCCGCCAAGGAAGAAGCCCGGCTGACCCTGGAAGGCTGCACCGCCTTGCTGGACCCGTCGGTCCCTCGGGCCTTGATGTTCGACATCGGCGGCGGTTCGACCGAGGTCACGTGGATCGATACCACCGTTCCCACGGCGCCGAGAGTCATCGATACAATGTCGGCGCCTGTCGGCGTGGTCTCGCTGATGGAGCGTTATGGCGCCGAATCCCTGGCATTCGAAACCGAAGCCCGGCTCTTCCGGGAAATCGGTGGGTGGATCGACGGGTTCGAGGCGACGCATGGCATCTCGTCGGCCCTGGAAGCGGGCCGGGCATCGATGCTGGGGACATCGGGAACGGTCACGACTTTGGGGGCGCTGTACCTGGGACTCGATCGCTATGACCGATCGCGGGTCGACGGTCTGGAAGCTCCGTTCGGCGACCTTGCCCTGATTGCCCGGAAACTTGAAACGATGTCGTTGGCGGAGCGCGCGGCGGTACCCTGTATCGGTCGCGAAAGATCGGAACTGGTGCTGGTCGGATGCGCGATTCTGGAAGCCTTGCGGCGGAAGTGGCCCGCCCGTACGGTCCGGATCGCCGATCGCGGCATACGGGAAGGCCTCCTGACCCGTATGATTACCGAATGGGAAACCACCAGACGAGGAACCGGGCATGCCGCAAAATGACTCTTCCGCGCGCGGGCGTGGCATGACGCAGAAAGTCAAAACCGCGAAAGGACGGTCCGCTTCTTCAACCCGATGGCTTCAGCGGCAGTTGAACGATCCCTATGTCGCGGAGGCCAAGCGGCAGGGGTTCCGTTCCCGCGCCGCCTTCAAGCTGTTGGAACTGGACGATCGGTTCCATCTGTTGTCGCGTGGGCAGTGCGTCGTGGACCTGGGCGCCGCGCCCGGCGGGTGGACGCAGGTGGCCGTGGAGCGGGTCGGTGCGCGATCCGGCAAGGGACGGGTGGTGGGGCTCGATATTTCGGAAATGGACGATATCGACGGCGCCGTTATCCTGCGCGCCGACTTTCTCGATCCCGAGGCTCCGGATCTGATCAAGTCTGTTTTGGAGGGACCCGCCGATGTCGTTTTGAGCGATATGGCGGCGCCGACCACGGGCCATCCGGGGACGGACCATCTGAGGATCGTCGCGCTTTGCGAGGCGGCCCTGGATTTTGCGAACGAGATTTTGGCGCCGGGCGGCACATTCGTCGCCAAGGTCTTTCAGGGAGGAACGGAAAACGAGTTGCTGGCGCGTATGAAACGCCAGTTCCGCACCGTCAAGCACGCAAAACCACCCGCCAGCCGCAAGGAATCGGCGGAGCTTTACGTTGTTGCTCAGGGTTTCCGGGGGGGAGACTAGGCCTCTTGCGACGCCCGTCGCAAGTCGCAACCGCGGATGGCTAAGAGGCCGAAGAATCCATCGCGCGGGGACTTGACGTCCGAAATCACCAGACTACTTCTTTGATTGCCGGATGCCAATGGTGGGTCCGGTTCAGGAACGAGGCCCGACCCGACGGTGGGCCGACCTGGTAGGCGCATTGCTTCTCATGGAGGATGTGTACCATGATGACGTATGACTTTTCCCCTCTGTTCCGTTCGGCCATCGGTTTTGATCGCGTCGCGAAAATGTTGGAAGACGCAGCCCGTGTCGATCAGGCAACGACCAGCTATCCCCCATACAATATCGAGCAGTTGAGCGACGATGGCTATCGCATCACGCTCGCCGTCGCCGGCTTCGCCGAGGACGAACTGACCGTCGAATCCCGCGAGAACACGTTGATCATCTCCGGTTCCAAAAAGCCGGAAGAACGGGAATCGGCCTATCTGCATCGGGGGATCGCGACGCGCGATTTCGTGCGGTCGTTCCGGATAGCCGATCACGTGAAGGTGGTCGACGCCGCCTATGATAGTGGCCTGCTGCATGTCGAACTGGTTCGCGAACTGCCGGAGGCGATGAAGCCGCGGAAGATCGGCATCAAGTCCGGCAAGGCGACGACCCTTGTCGACAAGGCGAAAAAGCTCCTGGACGGCGACAAGCAGGCGGCCTGACCGGGTCCGAAGCGAGTGGGAGGAGAAGGGTATCCACCCTTCTCCGATCCCGAGGTCTCGTTGCGTCCCCGTGTAACGGATGGAGGAAGACATGGCTCTTCGTGATTTGACTCCGTGGCGCGCTCCCGCCGCAGTTCGGCGGAGTGGTGCCGTGACTCCCTTCGACGCCTTTCGCGTTCAGATCGATCGTCTGTTCGACGATTTTTTCCGGGGTTTCGACAGTCCGGCGTTCCGTGACGACTTTGCAGGCGCGCCGGTTCTGAATCCCCGGATGGATGTCTGCGAGACGGAGAAGGGTTACGAAATCTCCGTCGAACTGCCCGGTATCGATCGCAAGGACGTGGATTTGACCCTTGCAGACGGCATTCTTACCGTGAAGGGTGAGAAGAAGTCCGAGAGGGAAACAAAACAAGGCGGGCAGTTGCACGTGGAACGGTCGTTCGGATCGTTCCATCGTTCGATCGCGTTGCCGGACGATTCCGACATCGACAAGGCTGACGCCCAGTTCGCGAACGGCGTTCTGACCGTTACCGTTGCGAAGAAACCCGAGTCGAAATCGTCGGCTCGACGGATAGAGATCAAGAACAAAGCGTTGTAATCGACATCCCGGGCGGCGGGTTCCTGTCCGCCGCCCTCCTTTTCCGAGCAACGAATTCGGCCGGTGTCGCGCCCTGCGCTTGCCCGCGTTCGGTGACAATGGCACAGTTGAAGCCAAGTCGCGAACGCAAGGGGGTGACCGTGGCTCAGGACCGTCGAAACATCATTCTCGAAACCATCGCGCAACTGCTGCCGGATCCGGTGTTCATTTTCGACAGCGAAGGCCGTTATATCGACGTTCTCGGCGGTGCGGAGCGGCGACTCTACGACAATGGACGCTTTCTGATCGGCCGGACCATGGACCAGGTTCTGCCCAAGGCGATTGCCGAGCGATTCCTCCATGCGGTTCATCAGGCGATCGCGTCGGGCACGCTGCAGATCTTCGAATACGAACTCGGACCAGAGGATATCTCCGGCGGGGCGTCGGATGGCCCCGGCGTACGGCAATGGTTCGAGGGCCGCGTCGCGCCCTTGGAGCTGCCGGACTACGACAAGCCCTGCGCCGTATGGCTGGCGATCAACGTAACGAAACGAAAGATCGCCGAACATCAACTTGAAACCATCGCCCGGACCGATTCCCTGACCGGAATTCTCAATCGCGGCGCGTTCCTCGACACGCTCCGTACCGAAATGTCCCGGGTCAAGCGCTATGCCCAGCCGGCATCTTTGGCCATCCTCGATATCGATCGGTTCAAGAACGTCAACGACACCTGGGGACATGCCGTCGGTGATGCCGTCATCATCGAGGTCGTCCGCCGCGCCGCCGATGGCGTACGCGAGACGGACGTGGTGGGCCGCATCGGGGGTGAGGAATTCGGTATTCTGTTCCCCGGCGTTTCGTGCGAGCGGGCGGCCGACGCGCTGGAGCGCATCCGCATCGGCATCGCGCAGACACCGATGCCGACCGAAGCCGGAGAGGTTCCCGTGACGGTCAGCGCCGGCGTGACCGAGATCATCCCTTCCGACAAGGATGTATCCGAGCCCTTGAAACGCGCGGATTCCGCCTTGTATGCGGCCAAGAACGAGGGGCGGAATCAGATCCGCCGGAATTGAAGCCGTCATGACGCCTTGAACGTCGGATGGCGAAGTGTTCCTTCTTGGCAAAGGGCGCGCGACGTGTATGATGGGCCGCCATCTCTCTGACGGAGGCGGCATGCAAATTCTCGAAGCATTGACGTTCGACGACGTTCTTCTGGTTCCCGCTGAATCGGACGTCCTTCCCAGTCAGGTCGACACCTCGACCAAACTGACCAAAACCATCGAATTGGGCATTCCCCTGCTTTCCGCGGCCATGGATACGGTGACCGAGGCCAACCTCGCGATCGCCATGGCCCAGGCGGGCGGAATCGGGGTCATTCACAAAAACATGACCCCCAATGAGCAGGCGGCGGAAGTTCGCAAGGTCAAGAAGTTCGAATCCGGAATGGTGGTCAATCCGCTGACCATCAGTCCCGATGCGACCCTGGCCGATGTCCTGCACATCATGAATACCAACCATTTTTCCGGCATCCCGGTGGTGGAAGACGGCACGGGGCGGCTGGTCGGCATCATCACCAACCGCGATGTCCGCTTCGCCGACAATCCCAAGCAGCGGGTCTACGAAATGATGACCCGCCACACCGAGGACCGGCCGCTCGTCACCGTCAAGGAAGGCGTGGGCCGGGAGGAAGCGAAGCGGCTGCTTCACCAGCATCGGATCGAAAAGCTTCTGGTCGTCGACGAATCCTTCCGGTGCATCGGATTGATTACCGTGAAGGACATGGAAAAGGCGCAGCGCTTCCCGAATGCCTGCAAAGACGAACAGGGGCGCCTGCGTGCCGCCGCCGCAACGGGGGTGGGTGACGCCGGCGTGGATCGCGCCGGATACCTGCTCGACGCGGGGGTCGATGTCGTCGTCGTCGATACGGCGCACGGTCATTCCCGCGGCGTTCTCGACGCGGTGAACCGGATAAAGAAACTCAGCAACCACGCCCAGGTAATCGCGGGGAATGTCGCGACGCCGGACGCGGCCAAGGCCCTGATTGATGCCGGGGCCGACACCATCAAGATTGGCATCGGGCCGGGAACGATCTGCACCACGCGCGTGGTCGCGGGTGTCGGCGTGCCGCAGTTGACCGCGATCCTGGAAACCGTCGAAGAAACCCGCAAGGCGGGGATTCCGGTGATCGCCGACGGCGGCGTCAAGTATTCCGGCGACGTGGCGAAGGCTATCGCCGCCGGTGCCGACTGCGTGATGATCGGGTCGCTGTTCGCCGGCACGGATGAAAGCCCGGGCGATGTCTTCCTGTTCCAGGGCCGTTCGTATAAATCCTATCGCGGCATGGGATCGCTGGGCGCCATGGCGCGGGGATCGGCGGACCGTTACTTCCAGCAGGAAGTTTCCGACACCTTGAAGATGGTGCCCGAAGGGGTCGAGGGCCGCGTGCCCTACAAGGGGCCGATCGGCAACGTGATCCACCAACTGGTCGGGGGCTTGCGGGCGGCGATGGGCTACACCGGCAACCACACCATCGCCGAGATGCACACCGGCTGCACCTTCCGGCGGATCTCGTCTGCGGGCTTGTCCGAAAGCCACGTTCACGACGTGACGATCACCCGGGAGCCCCCGAACTACAGGGTGCGCGATTGACCGGCTTTCGCGAGCGGCGGATGGGACCGGCATGACCCCGGGGGCCCGCATCAAGGCCGTCATCGATGCCCTGGCGGAGCTGGAAATCGGGAATAGTCCGGCCGATTCCGTGCTCGACCGCTTTTTCAAGGGCCGCCGCTACATGGGGGCGAAGGACCGGCGATCGGTGTCCGCGCGCGTCTACGACGTGATCCGTTACCGGGCCCGGATCGACTGGTGGCTGGAACGGTCGGGTCGGGACAGGGATTCGAGACTGCGCGTCCTGGCCGCCCTGGTCCTGGGCGACGGGATACCCCTGGCCGACATGCAGGCGCTGTTCAACGGCGCGCGCCATTGCCCCGAACTCCTGAACGAGGGAGAAGAAAGTCTGGTTCGGGATCTGTCTGGCCATGATCTCGACGATCCGGAGCAGCCGGAGTGGATCCGGTTCGAGTATCCGCAATGGCTCCACGAACCGTTGACCCGAAGCCTGGGGGACCGCCTTGCTGTCGAAATCGAGGCACTTGCCGTTCCCGCCTGTCCCGATCTGCGCGTGAATGCGCTCATCGTAAACCGGGATCAGGCGCGAACGGCACTGGCCGCCGAGGGGATCGTCGCGTTACCGACACCCTATTCGCCCTGGGGCCTGCGGGTCGAAGGCCGCGCGCGACTCGGGCATGTCGAAGCTTTCCGCAAAGGATGGGTCGAGCTCCAGGACGAGGGTTCGCAACTGATCGCGTTGCTCACCGATGCCAAGCCGGGAATGAACGTCGTTGATCTCTGCGCCGGGGCCGGGGGGAAAACCTTGGCACTGGCTGCGAAAATGGCCAACAGAGGCCGGCTCGTGGCCTGCGACGTGTCGTTCGGCCGTTTGCGGCGCATGGACAACCGATTGCGGCGCGCCCGCGTGAACTGCGTCGAATACCGCCAGGTTGTCGAAGGCGACGACGCCTGGATGGTCGACCTTTCCGGCGGGGCGGATCGCGTCCTGATCGATGCGCCCTGCACGGGCACCGGCGCATGGCGCCGCCGTCCGGATTCGAAATGGCGCCTGACCCCCGAAGAATACGAAGGACTGATCGACGTGCAGTCGCGGCTTCTTTCCGATGCGTCGGCGCTGGTGGCATTGGGCGGCAGGCTGGTTTACGCGACGTGCTCGATTCTCGCTTCGGAAAACGAGGACCAGATCGAACGTTTCCTGTCTGAACACCGGGATTTTTCCTTGGTCCCGATCGAGCGTCTTTGGCCCGATTGCGCCGACGGCGACTGCCCGGATACCGGCACCTTGCGCCTGAGCCCGGCCAGAACCCAAACCGACGGTTTTTTCGTCGCGGTTCTGGAACGAACGACGGTCCGATGATGACGACAGGCGATGACGAAGACCGATGACGCGGTGGAGAAGTCTGCTATAAACCGCCAACCCCAGCCTTTCCCGAGGACCCGATGACCGATCGCATCCTGATTGTCGATTTCGGATCGCAAGTGACCCAGTTGATCGCGCGGCGTGTCCGCGAATGTGGCGTCTATTGCGAGATTCATCCCTTCAACAAGGTGACGGAAACCTTTCTGACGGATTTCGCGCCGAAGGCGGTCATCCTGTCGGGTGGCCCGGCCTCTGTGACCGAGATGGATACGCCACGTGCCGACGACGCCATCTTCGGCCTGGGGCTTCCGGTGCTCGGCATCTGTTACGGCGAGCAGACGATGATGGCCCAGTTGGGCGGTGGCGTCGAAGGCTCGGACCACCGGGAATTCGGCCGTGCCTTTGTCGAGGTGGTGGAAGACTGCCGCCTGTTCGAAGGCGTCTGGGCCAAGGGCGATAAGAAACAGGTGTGGATGAGCCACGGCGACCGCGTCACCCGGTTGGCCGAGGGCTTCCGTGTTGTCGGCATTTCCGACAGCGCGCCCTTCGCCGCCATCGCCGACGAATCCCGCGATTTCTATGCCGTCCAGTTTCACCCCGAAGTGGTCCATACCCCGGATGGCGCCCGGCTGTTGCGCAACTTCGCGCTCGACATCGCCGGCTGCGGCGGCGACTGGACCATGGCGGCTTTCAAGGAACAGGCGATCGCGCGGGTCCGCGAACAGGTCGGCAAGGGCCGCGTGATCTGCGGGCTGTCAGGCGGCGTCGATTCTTCGGTGGTCGCGGTGTTGCTGCACGAGGCGATCGGCGACCAACTGACCTGCGTGTTCGTCGACACCGGCCTGATGCGCCTGGGCGAGGCCGACGAGGTCGTGACCCTGTTCCGCGATCACTACAACATCCCGCTCGTGCATAACAACGCCTCGGAGATCTTCCTCGGCAAGTTGGCGGGCGTGAAGGAACCGGAACAGAAGCGCATGATCATCGGCGGCACCTTCATCGATATCTTCGAGGAGGAAGCACGCCGAATCGGCGGCGCCGATTTCCTGGCCCAGGGCACCCTGTACCCTGACGTCATCGAATCGGTGTCCACGTTTGGCGGTCCCAGCGTGACCATCAAATCGCACCACAACGTCGGTGGCCTGCCCGAACGCATGAACATGAAGCTGGTCGAACCGCTGCGCGAACTGTTCAAGGACGAGGTACGCGCGTTGGGCCGCGAACTCGGCCTGCCGGATCGTTTCATCGGCCGCCACCCGTTTCCCGGCCCCGGTCTCGGCATCCGCATTCCCGGCGAGGTTTCGCGCGAACGCGCCGACATCCTGCGCAAGGCCGACGCCATCTACCTGGAGGAAATCCGTAACGCGGGTCTCTACGACGCCATCTGGCAGGCCTTCGCCGTGCTGCTGCCGGTGCAGACCGTGGGCGTGATGGGCGACGCGCGCACCTACGAATACGTCTGCGCGCTCCGCGCCGTGACCTCCACCGACGGCATGACCGCCGACTACTTTCACTTCGACCACGACTTCCTCGGCCGCGTCGCCAACCGGATCATCAACGAGGTCAAGGGGATCAACCGCGTCGTCTACGACGTGACGTCCAAGCCACCGGGAACGATCGAATGGGAGTGAGGGGACGATGGCCGAAGTCGCCAACTTTCGTCAGGCCCGAAAGCAAAAACTGAGAGCGGACAAGGAACGGCAGGCGGCCGAGAACCGGACGAAATTCGGTCGTACCAAGGCCGAGAAGACGCGCGAGGCGACGGAAGCCGACCGCGACCGCCGCCTCCTGGATCAGGCGAAGCTGGACCCCGACGAAGGATAGCGGGCCGCTGCCTGGCGATCGAGAGGGAAGCCCATGGCCGTCACCATCTACGGAATCAAGAACTGCAATACGATGAAGAAAGCCTTTTCATGGTTGGAAAGGCGCGGCGTCGGCTACGTCTTCCACGACTACAAAAAGGAAGGCGTGGCGCGGGAGGCTCTGGAACGGTGGTGCGATGCCGCAGGGTGGGAACGTATTCTGAACCGCGCAGGAACGACCTTCCGCAAACTCCCGGACGCGGCCAAGGCAGACCTGGACTGGGAAAAGGCGATTGCCCTAATGCTGGAACAACCCTCGATGATCAAGCGGCCGGTCGTTGAAAGTGCCACCGTCGTCGAGATCGGTTTCAATCCGGATCGTTACGCGGAAATCTTCGGCGCATAACTTCCCGAGGGTGGTTCGGTCAGTCTGTCGGTGGGATCAGCACGGCCCGCGCGGCTTGGCGAACGGTGGTGGTGAGCGGGGCGAGGGCGTCGGCGACCACGCGGTTGGCTTGCCAGTAAAGCGGCGTGTCGAACGGGCGGTCGGGCAGCAGTTCCACCAATCGCCCGGCGCGCAGATCGTCCGCGACCAGCACCTCGGGGTTCATGCCCCACCCCAGTCCGGCGCGGGAGGCATCGACAAACGCTCGGGTCGACGGCAGCCAATGGGTCGGCGGCGAAACCACTGTTCCGAAGCACTGAAGCAGCCAGTTCGTCTGGAGCCGGTCCTTGCGGTTGAAGGTCAGACAGGGCGCGCGGGCGGCGGCGTTCGCGTCGAAGCCGTCGGGGCACCATCGGAGAACGAAATCCGGGCTCGCGGTCGCCCTGTAGCGTAGTGCGCCGAGCGGTCGGCTGTCGCAGCCCTGGACCGCCGGGCCGAACGCGGTCACGGCGGCGGACACGTCGCCGCGCCGCAGCCAGTCCGCGCTGTGGTCCTGGTCATCGAGAACGATGTCGAACAGCGTGCCGCCGACCGCCGCCATGGCGGGCATGAACCAGGTCGCCAGGCTGTCGGCGTTGATCGCGATCCGGATCGTCGGCATCGGTTCGGCGCCCGGCGCGGACGCGAGATCGGAAAGATCGCCGCGCACGCGGTTTTCCAGCAGCGCCACGCGCTCCACGTGACGGCACAGCCGGTTCCCCGCGTCCGTCCCCACGCATGGCTGGCCCCGCACCACCAGCACGGTGCCGACGCGTTCCTCCAGCGTCTTGATTCGCTGGGAAATCGCGGACGGTGTCACGTTCAGCGCCACCGCCGCCTTGTCGAAGCCGCCGGTTCGGATCACGGCGGCGAGCGCGGACAGATGGGTGTAATCGAACATGATTAAGAAAACCTAATTCAGAGTAAAACGAATTAAGCACGCTAATTAATCAGCATGTGGTAGTCCACTCCGCAATCAAAATCTTGGTGGAGATCATGGAATGACCACGGCGTTCGTCCCCGGCTTCCTGCTCGGCATGAGCCTTATTCTGGCCATCGGGGCGCAAAACGCCTTCGTATTGCGCCAGGGGCTGAGGGGCGAACACGTGGCGGTCGTGTGCCTGGTCTGCGCGCTGTCGGACGCGGTGCTGATTTCCGCCGGGGTGGCGGGGTTCGCCGCGATCACCCAACGCCTGCCGGGAATCGTTCCGGTGGTGCGGATCGCGGGCGCGGCCTTTTTGTTCGTCTACGGCGCGCGGAGCCTGTGGACCGCATGGCGGGATTCGGGGGCGCTGGCGCCATCCGAGCGCGCCCCGGCGGCGTTCGGTGGCGTACTGGCGACCACGTTGGCACTGACATGGCTGAACCCGCACGTCTATTTGGACACCGTCATGCTGATCGGCGCGACGGCGAGCCGGTTTCCGGACGGACGGTGGGCATTCGGTGGCGGGGCGGTGGCGGCATCGTTCGTCTTCTTCTTCGCGCTCGGCTACGGCGCGCGCCTGCTTCGGCCCCTGTTCGCCAAGGCGTCCGTCTGGCGGGGATTCGAGGTCGGGGTCGCCCTCGTCATGTGGTCGATCGCCTTGACGCTGGTCGTCGAATGATGGACCGTCGCGGATTGATTCCGTGGATGGTTCTCACATGTTCAACAACGCCGAACTCGAAGTCGTGCTGTTACCTGTTACCGCTTTCGCCGGTCGACTTTTGCGGTGCGGGACTTCGAACGGAGGGAAAGGACCGAGGCGCTCCGGAGGTAAGAGATCGACAAAAATGACATACGACGAATTCAATGATTTCTGCGGCGCCCTGCCTGCCACCACGTACGTGTGCCAGTGGGGCGGGGCGCATGTGTGGAAGGTCGGCGGCAAGGTGTTCGCCATCGGCGGCTGGGAAAACGGCGCGGCGGCCGTCACCTTCAAGGCCAGCGATATCGCCTTCGAGGTGCTGAAGGAGCAGCCGGGTCTGCGCCCCGCGCCGTATCTGGCTTCGCGGGGGCTGAAGTGGATTCAGCACTATGCGGAACCCGGACTGTCCGATGACGACCTGCGGGACTACATTCGGCAATCCCACGTCCTCGTCGCGCGGGGACTGACGAAGGCGAAGAGGGCGGAACTGGGGCTTGCATAGGGCCGCCGAACAGGGGTAATGGAACAGTGCCGAAATAAAGAAGGCACGGCCGCGCGTTCATGCGCCGACCGGTCCTTAATGAACGGAACTCCAATACGGTGAAAGGTGAAAATCGTGTCGTCGCCGGCTCCCATCGATTTCAAGATTACGCCCAACGCCAACCCGCTTCCCGAGGCCGAACGTCTGAAGGCCTTCGAGAATCTCGGCTTCGGCACTCTGTTCACCGACCACATGGCGGTCATTCATTGGAACGTGGACAAGGGCTGGCACGCCGCGGAAATCAGCGCGCGTAAGCCGTTCTCGATGGATCCGGCTAGCTGCGTCCTGCACTATGCGCAGGAAATCTTCGAGGGCATGAAGGCCTACCATACGGCCGACGGCCGCGCCGTTCTCTTCCGCCCCGAGGAAAACGCCCGCCGCTTCAACGCGTCGGCCCGGCGTCTGGCCATGCCGGAGCTTCCCGAGGAAGATTTTCTCGCGGCCGTGGAACAGCTTGTCCGTATCGACGCCAAGTGGATTCCGGAAGGCGAGGGGAGCCTCTATGTCCGTCCCTTCATGTTCGCGAACGAAAACTTTCTCGGCGTCCGCCCGGCGAAGGAATACATCTTCTGCGTCATCGCCTCGCCCGTCGGTCCGTATTTCAAGGGCGGCGCGAAGCCGATCACGATCTGGGTTTCCGAAAACTATACCCGCGCCGCCGTCGGCGGTACGGGCGCCACGAAGTGCGGTGGAAACTATGCGAGCAGCCTCGTGGCACAGGCCGAGGCCTATGCCAACGGCTGCGATCAGGTCGTTTTCCTCGATGCCGCGGAACGCCGCTACATCGAGGAACTCGGCGGCATGAACGTCTTCTTCGTCATGGACGACGGCACCATGGTCACGCCCCCGGTCGCTGGCACCATTCTTCCCGGAATCACGCGGAAGTCGTTGATCCAGCTTGCGCATGAGGGCGGTATGGCGGTCGAGGAGCGCGACTACACACTTGAGGATTGGAAGGCGGACGCGGCCAGCGGAAAGCTGAAGGAGGCCTTCGCCTGCGGAACCGCCGCCGTGGTGGCCAGCATCGGAACCGTGAAGCATCAGAGCGGCGAGTTCAAGATCGCGGACGGCCTAACTGGCCCTGTCACAGACACGCTGCGCGCGGCGCTCGTCGATATCCAGCGCGGCAAGGCCGCCGACCGGCACGGCTGGATCCGGGGTATCCCCGGGATCTGATTGCCGTCACGGAACGGGGACGGAAGGCGCCGTCCCCTCTCTCCGTCTTCAGCCCTTTTTCGCCGCGCGGTCGAGCGTCCGGAACTCTTCGTCCGAGAGTTGAAGCGCGGCGGCGGCGGTGTTTTCTTCCAGGTGCGCCACCTTGCCGGTGCCGGGAATCGGCAGCATGACGGGGCTGCGCCGGAGGAGCCATGCCAGAGCGACCTGACCCGCCGTGGCGCCGTGGGCTTTCGCAATGTCGTCGACCGCGCCCCCCGGCTTGGCGAGATTGCCGGCCGCGAGCGGGAACCAGGGAATGAAGCCAATGTTTTTGGCCTCGCAATGATCGAGGACGGCCTCGTCGACGCGGTCGGTGAGGTTGTAGCGGTTCTGCACGGTGACGACGGGGAAGGCCTTGCCGGCCGCTTCGATTTCCGCAACCGACACTTGGCTCAGTCCGACGTCGCGGATGAGTCCTTCCCTGCGCATGTCGGCGAGGGCCCCGAATTGCTCGTCGCGCGGGACTTTGGGGTCGATGCGGTGGAGCTGCCAAAGATCGATGCGTTCGACCTTCAAACGGCGCAGGCTCATCAGCACGCACTGGCGAAGGTATTCGGGGCGGCCCACGGGTTGCCAGATGCCCGGGCCGTGACGGGTCAGGCCGCCCTTGGTCGCGATCAGGAGCCCGTCATAGGGGTGCAGCGCCTCGGCGATCAGATCCTCGCTGACGAAGGGCCCGTAGCTGTCGGCGGTGTCGATGAAATCGATCCCGAGTTCGGGCAGGCGCTTGAGAACACGGATGGCTTCGGCGCGGTCCTGGGGCTCGCCCCAGACGCCGGGGCCGGTCACGCGCATGGCGCCGAATCCGAGTCGGAAGACCGGCCTTTCTCCGCCGATCGAAAAGGTGCCGCTCGCGCGGGTATCGGAGTTTGTCATGATCCGTTCCTTCGTGGTTTATTGGTTGGAACCTGCTTGCGCGTTTGTACACGGACACCGTCCCGCAATGCCACCGTGCATGATTGCATCGGTCTCGCTTTTGCTTTCGGATGCCGCGCGTTCAATCCAGGCGGCACGTGTAGGGCCAGATGATCTTGGTTCCTGCGGGGTTGGTCGTCCCATCCTCGAACATTACCGGAATGGGAACGGACTTTTCCGCATCCGGAAGCGCCTTGACGGACGCGGAGTCGAACGGCGCCCGACCTCGGTAAAAGGCCATGGGGTCCAGCCAGTATCCGTTGACGGGCACGATGGTGTCGTTGGCTTCCCCATACTTCGGCGTGTCGGCGTAGAACGTGGCGAGGTGGACGGCCGGTCGCCGGTTCGAGTCGTAACCCGAGCCCCCGCTTTCCTGGGCGCCGATTCCGGAATTGCCGGTGGGGCCGATGATCTGGCCCATCGCCACCCGTTGGCCGATCTTCAGATCGGGAAGATCGTCCATATGGCCGTAGGCGCTGTACGTCCAGACCGGCAATCCGGTCTGCTCCGGACTGTGGCGAAGAACCACCTCGTTCCCGCGCTTGGATTGGTGGGCTTCGTAGAGGGCGACCACCGACCCCGCCGCGATCGCGCGAACAGGCGTTCCCCATGGCACGGGCAGGTCGATGCCGCCATGATAGGCGCCGCGGCTACGCTTGAAGCCGTAGCTCATGGCCCAGTAGTCGTCGATGCCGGGGCAGCCGGCTCTCTTGGGGAACAGGGGGCCGGTGCCGGTTTCGATAAGGCCGCGCCCTTCCTGCGGTGCGACGTCGCAGCGCGGAGACCGGCCGATACCGCAAAGGGTTTCGGAATCCAGAGCGGCCTTGTCTACCCGATCGGTTTCAATGCTCGGATCAATGACAACGGTCGGCGCGGGCATGTCCTTGGGCGGCCAGGGGTAATTCCGGTCATCGTGACCGGCGTACATTTGGCGCACTTCCCGCAGCGTCAGAAACCCGTCGCCATTGCCATCGAGACGGTCGAAGTTGCCGCGTCGATTCCATTCCGACCGGCTGAGCTTTTCGTCGCCGTTCTGATCAATGTGCTTGAAATCCCGCGCCACACGGTCGCCCCGCATGCCGCGCGCGGCGTCGGCGTCGGTAACGGCAAACACCGTGATGGCCAGGGATGCAGCCACGCACAACAAGATGGCGGGGGGATTTCGCATGATCCGTGCTCCGTCGCTTCGACCGGCGAAGGCGTTTGCCACGTTCCGACGACATGATACGCGTTCCGCACCGGAACAAAAACATCAGCGTCCCGGCCGCGCGAATTTCGCCCGCGCGCGCTCGACTTCGGCCCGGATCGCGCAGTCCGCGACATGGTCGTTGATCAGCCCCATGGCCTGCATGAAGGCATAGACGGTGGTCGGCCCGACGAATTTCCAACCGCGTTTCTTGAGGTCCTTCGACAAGGCGACCGATTCCGTCGATGTCGATGCCGTCTGTGGTTCGGCGTTCTGCGCCGCGTCTGGTTCGAAGCGCCAGACGTAGGCGGCGAGCGAGCCTTCCCGGTCGACGAGTTCCCGGGCTCTCCGGGCATTGTTGACGACCGCTTCGATCTTGCCGCGATGACGGATAATGCCGACATCCGAGAGTAGGCGGTCGACGTCGTGTTCGGAAAAACAGGCGATACGGTCGAAATCGAAACCGTGGAAAGCGGCGCGGAAGTTATCGCGTTTGGCGAGAATGGTGCGCCAACTCAGTCCGGACTGAAACCCCTCCAGACTCAATTTTTCGAACAGTCGACGATCGTCATCGATCGGGAATCCCCATTCGGTATCGTGATAGCCGATAAATTCGGGCGCGGCCCCGCACCAACGGCAGCGTGATTGGCCGTCGGGTCCCACGATCGTCGTGCTCATACGGTTGCTCCTGGTTCCAAATTATCGCGCTGTCTTGGCCGCGATGAGACGTGAACCGCACATCGGGTTTCTATGATGCGATCTCAAGAGTTTCCGAGTTGGGCGAACATGGGCGGATTCCGCCGTGTCGGACGTGTCGGTGTCTGTGATGATATTGATTTTCACGCTAAAATTGGGGCGGCGCTTGTGGGCACGGCCCAAATATTGTAAACAGGGGCCGTCGTTCTTCGTACGCCTGCGAGGCGGTTTTTGGAAAAGGAGAGGGGGGCGCGGTCGCCATCGGCATTCGTGTTGCCGGAGGGGCGGGCCCCGGGAATTATGGCCGTAGACTGGACACCGGAAAAAGTCGAAGCCCTTATCGCGCTCTGGAACGAGAGCCTTCCCACGAGCGAGATTGGCCGCCGTCTTGGCGTGACCAAGAACGCCGTAGTCGGCAAGGCTCATCGGTTGGGGCTGTCGAAGCGCCAATCGCCGATCCGCAAGCGGCCGGAAGACGACGAGGTGGTGAGACTCGATGGATTGGGTGCCGGAATGTGCAGCTGGCCGATCGGCGAGCCGGGGACTCCGGATTTCCATTTCTGCGGGGCGCCCATCGTGCCCAGCAAGCCCTACTGCCTCGAACATTGCCAGCGCGCCTATGTGAAGGCGGGCAAGGACCGCAAGGAAACCGAAGCCGCCTGAGCGACGCTATCCCTAATCGTCAGGATCCCTTGGTGCCGGAGGCCGGTCGTGGCCGCTGCGGGCGCGTCTTTACGTCGCGATAGACGAGTATACCCGAATCCTCCAACGATCGCGCGACGCCGGACAGCCTTGCCAAGGCACGGAGTCGCTGTTCGATCGGCGGTGGTTCCTTGAACTTGTAGGCCAGGTCCTCGGCGCAGATTTTCCGCAGCCGTTCGCTCATATTCCGGTTCAGCCGTTCCATGGTGGCGGGATCACTTTCGGCAGCCTTCAGTAGGATCAGGATATCTTCGTGATCGGCCTGACGGATCAGCGCCTGGACGCCAACATCGTTGGCGCGCCGCAGGTTTCGGATCAGGTCCTCGGCGCGGGCCGACGGGCTGCCGGACGCGGAGGTGCCGGGCGCCAGCATGCGGGTGATTTCCATCAGCAGGAGTTTCACGTCTGCGCCGTCCAGGACGATTTCCTGCGAATCAAACGCCAGCGAATAGACGTCGGGAGCAGCCTTGCGGACGGAAATTTTCATGGAACCACCGCGATTGCGTCGATGTTGAAACACAGGCTCGCACAGCCACGGCGCTAGCGCAACACGTCGCGCAATCCGTACGGTCAAGCAACCGTGAACCGGTGGGGATTGACGCGGTTTTCCAAGGGCGTATCATCGGCACATGATGTCACGATGGATTCCTTCGATCGTCGCCGGTCGGCGAATTACGGACCCGGATCTCGCCTGAGGTCCGGGAAGTTGCCGTTTGTCCGACCGGAATTCGATGATTGATGGAGTTCGAAGCCATGTCCATGCCCGTGCACGGGTTTGATACCACAGCCTGCTTTTCCGTTCACGCAGCTTTCGATGCCGCTGTCATGCCGCGGGTTCTCGCGGTGTTCGCGCGCCGGGGTCTTGTCCCGACCACTTGGCACAGTTCGGTCTGCGGCGGCGATGGAGAGGAAATTCAGATCGACCTGCAAATGGCCGGTCTCGATGCCCGGCAGACCGAGGTGGTGGCGGAATCGTTGCGCCAGATCGTCAACGTCGCTTGTGTCCTGACCTCGGAAAAGCGTCGGGCGCTGATCGCCTGAACTTCAGCAACGAAGGAATTTCGACTTGAGCTTTCTCGATCGTTTCGCGGCCTGTTCCGCGCCCGCCCTCGACGATTTCGTTCCCTTCGTCGTCGCGGGAAAAACCGTGGGGCTGGTGGGGCCGGATTTCGGGAAGGCGCTACGCGATTTCCCCGACACCTTCGCCGTTGGAAACGGCGCCATCGTCCTCGATCCCGGCCTCGACACGTTCGAGGTCCGGACCGAGGCGGTCGAACAGGTGCTGCGGAAGCTGGCGGAGCGCGGTTGTCGTTCGGGGGTGGCGTGACGAACCCTATCGCGTGGCCGAGGATTGGGGCGACGAGCCGCTTATGAACGTTGAACGCGCCGCCG
Organism: Rhodospirillales bacterium; assembly: GCA_963675465.2. GTDB lineage: Bacteria > Pseudomonadota > Alphaproteobacteria > Rhodospirillales > Shumkoniaceae > JAHDSF01. Next base: position 407,416 of record CAXXVY010000008.1, on the reverse strand, counting down.
CCGCGCTTCTCGGGATTCGGGCCTACGGCGTGCATGTCAACGGATTCGTCCGGGATGGCGACAGTCATCGTATGTGGCTCGGTCGGCGCAGTGCCGTCAAGACGATCGCCCCCGGCAAGCTCGACCAGATCATCGCGGGCGGGCAACCGGCCGATCTTTCTCCCGCCGACAATGTCGTCAAGGAGGCCGACGAGGAAGCGGGCATGCCCGAATCTCTGGCGCGGCGGGCGGTGCCGACGGGGGGCCATCACCTACACCGCGTTTCGACCCGAAGGCCTGCGGCGCGATGTGCTGTTTATCTACGATCTCGAACTGCCGACCGACTTTACGCCCCGGCCGACGGATGGCGAGGTCGCGGAATTCCTTTTGTGGCCGTTGGCGCAAGTCCGCGACACCGTTCGGGACGGCGACGGCTTCAAGTTCAACTGTGCGCTGGTGGCCATCGATTTCCTGATCCGTCACGGCATCATCGGACCGGATGAACCGTCGTATCTGAAACTGGTTCGGTCCCTGCGGCGCTGAGCGACCGTCACTCGGCCGAAGGCATCCCAGCGCGACGGCGCACCTCGTGCTGCGAAACGCCGGCCTCGCGCAGGGCGCGCAGGGTCAAAGCGCGGTCGCGTTTGGGCGTAGCGGCGGCCCTTGTCGTCGGTAAGCAAGGGGTGGTGCCGGTAGACGGGCACGTTCAACCCCAACAGCGCCTGAAGCAGGCGATGGATGTGGGTGGCCTCGAACAGGTCGGTGCCGCGCGTCACCAGGGTCACGCCCTGGAGATGGTCGTCGCAGGTTACGGCAAGGTGATAGCTGGTCGGCGTGTCCTTGCGGGCCAGGATCACGTCGCCGAAGATTTCCGCGCGAGCATGGATCGTTCCCTTTCCGATATCGGTCCAAGACAGGGGGCCTGTCCGGCGAACAGCGCGCGCCATGTCGAGGCGCAGGGCATAGGGATCGCCGCGCGCGATTCGTTCCGCTCTTTCCTGGGTCGAAAGCACCCGGCAGGTTCCGGGGTAAAGTGCGCCGTCGGGGCCGTGCGGAGCGTGGCCCGCCGCCGCGATTTCGCGCAGGATGTCGCTTCGGGTGCAAAAGCAAGGATAGAGAAGACATTCATTCGACAAGGTGTCGAGCATCCGGCGGTAGTCGTCCAGGTGTTCGGATTGGCGCCGGACGGGGCCATCCCACGAAATGCCCAGCCATGTCAGATCTTCCCGGATGCCGGCGTCGAACTCCGGACGGCAGCGGATCGGATCGATGTCTTCCATCCGCAGCAGAAACCGCCCGCCGCTTTCCCGCGCGCAGCATTCGGAAAACAAGGCCGAATGGGCGTGCCCAAGGTGCAGAAATCCGGTGGGGCTGGGGGCGAAGCGGGTCGTTTCGAAAGGCGGCTTGGCGGGCATGTCCGTCTGGATCCGGTATCTGCGCAGCAGGCGCGGGGCGCGGCGTCACAACAATACGAGCCGTGATTTCTGGATTCCAGAGATGAAATCCGTAAAGCGCCACGGCGCGAGGGTCCGCGACCGGAAGGGTGTCGGCTCGGGCCGAATCCGATTATAACGTCCGACGGCGCGCCGTTGACGGTTGCGGCGTTTTCGCCGGCAGAGGATGGGCGGATGCCTGACGGTTTGTTCGGATACCTGACTTTCGGGATTGTTCTCGGACTGAGTGCGGGATTGTCGCCGGGGCCGCTGATGATGGTGGTGTTGCGCGAAACCCTGTCGGTTTCCGCCGTCGCGGGAATCCGGGTCGCCTGCGCACCTTTGATCACCGACGCGCCGATCGTCTTGTTGTCGGTTTTCTTGCTGCGGGAATTGTCCGATTTCCGCACGGTTCTGGGTGCCATCGCCCTGGCCGGCGGGGTTTTTCTCATCCGACTGGGCATGGAAAGCCTGCGGACGCCACCCTTCGCCGCCGAAACGGGAGGCCCGGCGGCGGTTTCGCCGTTACGGCGCGGCGTCTTGGCCAATTTTCTCAGCCCCCATCCTTATCTGTTCTGGATGACCGTAGGCGCGCCGCTTGTCCTGCGTCCCGCCGCCGGAGACATTTGGGAGCCTGTGGGTTTTCTCGTCGGCTTCTACGCGTGCCTGATTGGATCGAAGGTCGCCGTCGCTTGGCTCGTTGGTCGCTTCAGGGATCGAATCGGCGGTCGGGCCTACGTCTGGACAATGCGGGTGTTGGGCTTGGCATTGTTGATCATGGCGGTGGTTTTTTTCATCGAGGCGGAGACCTATTTCTTTCCGTAACGCGACCGCGGTGAAACGGCCATCGTAATCATAATAAAAATTTCACGATGGCCGTGTTTGGCATTTGCCACAACATGTTGTATGCTTCGCCACCGAATGCGGGAGGATGCCGTGTCGGTTGCCTTACATAGTTTTCCGGCTCTTGTACTCAACGCGGATTTCCGGCCGTTGAGTTACTTTCCCCTTTCCCTTTGGCCATGGCAGGAGGCGGTCAAGGCCGTCTTCATGGGGCGGGTCAACGTCGTATCCGAATATGATCGGACGGTTGCATCGCCGAGCATTCGGGTCAAGCTGCCGAGCGTCATTTCGCTGAAGGACTACGTTCCGATGTCGCGGCGGCCGGCATTTACCCGGTTCAACGTATTCCTCCGCGATCGTTTTTCGTGCCAGTACTGCGGACACCATTTCGCGGTCGAAAGACTGACTTTCGATCATGTCATCCCCCGCGCGCGGGGCGGCCGTACGACGTGGGGCAACGTGGTCGCCGCCTGCGAGCCGTGCAATTTGCTCAAGGGTCACCGATTGCCTCGCGATATCGGAATGTTCCCGGTGCGACCACCTGCGGAACCGACGAACTTCCAACTCCAGGAAAACGGCCGCGCGTTCCCGCCCAACTACCTTCACGAAAGCTGGCGGGACTTTTTATATTGGGATACCGAACTCGATCCCTTCTGACGGTGGGGTATTCTCCGGCACTTCACAAAAAAAAGAGACCGCTTATCGCGCGGTCCCGGATGTCGGAGTCATTTTGCGTTCGATGGATTTTGGTGCGGTTGGTGTTTGCGTCAAAGTCCGCAAGCGATCGCCGTGCTGCGTGATCGTTTTCCATAAATCGTCTCTCGGGTCATCCTGAGAGAATCGATTTTGGGGTGTCCGCTGCCGGGCTTTGTTCGCTTGCGCCGTCGTGTCGCTACGCATGATCACGTTCTCCACGTTGTGGCGCATTCGAAGTATACTCCACTCGACCAGCGCGCGCAATGCATGCCATTGTGACCATTTCGTGACAAGGCGGAAAACCAATATTTCCGCATCCATATTTTGACTTTTCGCCGCGGGTGCAAAGCCCGAAATTCACCGCGAATTAAACGGATAGCGTGTGCCGAAATACGCTTCGAAAACACCGGGGTGAAGGCGCAAGCGTTCGATGATCACGGAACGAACCACCGCAGCGCACCCCAGTTCGCGGGCACGTCGAAGGTGTCCGCCGAGCGCGTAGATTGCACGTTGTTTGCGTGATTCGTATAGCCGTGGTTGCCGAGCTTTCAGGTTGCTCGTTTCGAGATTCACGATGGTGGCAAGAATACCGCGCACGGCCTGACAGATCAGGGAAGCGATCCGGTTCGTCGGGATCGCATGATCCCGGATGGCTTCGTCGAGAAGGACCGTGTTGCCGCCCGCCGCGCGGACGACATCACGCAACCGAAGCCTCAAGAGCGGGTCATTGACCGATACTTCGTTCATGAAGTCGATCACGCCGCGGATTTCGATTAGGGCGTTCCTGTCGGACTTCGTCTTCAACAGTTCGTGTTCGAGCGAGAGGTCCCCATTTCCTTCCATGATTGCCAGCGCCTTTTCGAGACGTGCGCGAAAACCCACGACAATACCGTCGGTCAAACGCTCATGGCGTTCCAATTGAGCTCGGACGTGGGGAGACAGGGCCGCCCACTCCCGACGCCGGAACAGTCGAAGACCAGTCAGAAGCAGTTCGGCTTCTTCGGTCGTCATGAGATCCATGCCGACGAAGGTTTCGTGGACGAATCGGACCAGGGCGTCGGCGGTCAGGCCCGCCAGCGCGTCATTCCACCGACGAAGGACTTCGAGGTCGCGGACATTTTCGATGTCGAGTTCACCGGCCGCACACCGTCGCCGCAGGGCGTCGCGAAGCGCTGCGAGGTCTTCGAAGGAATCCAGCCATTCGCCGTCGAAAGCCGCGCCGGAATTGTCTTCTCCCGACTCCGCCGCCTGCCGGTTCGTCGACCCGTTACGTTCATCCATAAAAACGCGCCCGCTCGTCCAAATTCGGGGTTCCCTCGGTACGGAAGGGCGATTGAAGCACGCGTCCGCCGCCCGCCATCATGACATGGGGGCGGTGTCGGGAAAAGAGCGAGGGCAGGGCCGCGTTTAAAGCCGGCCGCCGTCGACGGGAATGAAAACCCCGGTCGTTTTGGGAAACGATGTCGCCAGGGCGATGACGGCCTGGCCGACGTCCTTCGGATCGATGGCACCCTCGAACAAGGATTGCTTGGCGGCACGGGCGCGCCATGCGGGATCATCCGTGACGAAGCCGGTGTCGACGAAACCGGGGGCCAGGGAGAGAACGCGGACTTTTGGCGCAAGAACTCGCGCCAGCGATCGGGTCATCGAATCGATGGCCGCCTTGGAGGCGCAATAGGCGATATTGCTGCCGACTCCCGTCAGTGCCGCATTCGAAGAGATGTTGACGATCAGCGCGTCGCCCGCCACTTCGAGCAACGTTCGAAAGGCACGGACCATGGCAAACGCGCCGCGCCAATTGACTTGAAAGATGTCGTCGATGAGCGCGTCGTCGAGTCCTTCGAGATCGTTCAGCGGAACGAGCCGTGTTGTTCCGGCATTGTTGACGAGGACATCCAGACGGCCGAAACGGCCGCGCATCTCTTCCGCGAATTCTGCGATCGCGAGGCTGTCGGTCAGGGGGACGCGCCTGGCGAGATGGTCCTTCCCGGGCAAGGTCGTGGCGAACTTCCGCAGATCGCTTTCGGGGCGGTTGCCCGTCAGGATAACCTGGGCTCCCGCTGCGGCCGCACATTCGCAGATGCCGCGACCGACGCCGCCGGCACCGCCGGTGACGAGGACGATTTTACCTTTCATGCTTTCGCCGGGCATCTCATTTTCCTCCGATGGATAGAGGGGCGTTCCCTCGGGACGGCATTTGAGCGGTATTTCGAACCACCAGATGGACGGGTATGGTTTCGGATTGAAGGTCGGTGCGTCCGCTGTCGATCATCCGGATCATCATGTGAACGGCCCGTCTGACCAGTTCCGTCGAATCGACGTGAATCGTCGTCATACGGATGCTGGGCCAGGAGGCGGCTGGAATGTCGTCGAAACCGATGATCGATACCTCGTCCGGGACCCGAATGCCGAGATAGTTGCGGACCGCGTTCAAGGCGCCCAGGGCCATCTGGTCGTTCGCGCAATAAATGGCGTCCGGCCTGTTTTCCTGTGACAGCAAGCGAACCGCAGCGCGAAAACCGCCTTCGTAGGTAAAGGATCCGACGTCTTCGATGGGCACCGAACCGCCCCGTTCGACGACACGTTCGGCGAATGCCGAACGTCGCGTTTCGTTCGTGCTCGCCGTCGTGACGCCGTTCATGAACGCCAGCCTTTTATGGCCGGTGTCCATCAGGAAATCGGCGACCATGCGTGACCCGCCGGCGTTGTCGCAACAAACAGAGGGCACGTCGGAGCCTTCGATGGTTCGGTTGATCAGGACCATGGGCGTTCCGACTTTCGCGCACTCGCTGGCCATTTCCGGCGACAGCATGGCCGTCGATATGATCACGCCGTCGACCTGGTATTGGAGGGACTTGGGAAGGGCTTCTCCCGGATCGAGATTGGGCGATGTCATGAACAGCATGACTTGGCGTCCCGCCGCCTGGAGCAGGCGGGTCGCTTCCTCTAGCACCCCGGAATAGAAAGGATTCATGGTGTCGCCGATGACGACGGCAACGATATTGGTGCGCTGCGTGATCAGGCTGCGGGCAATGGCATTGGGTTTGTACCCAAGCAGACGCGTTGCCGCGAGCACCTTCTGGCGGGTTTTCTCGGAGACGCTGGCGCCCGGCGTGAAAGTGCGTGATACCGCGGATTGCGAAACCCCTGCGACCCGGGCGACATCGGACGACGTGACCTGTTTTCTACGCACCGGCAACCCTCCGGCTTGGCGCGTTCAACGGAACCGCCATTCGCTGGCCCATCGAATTACCTAAGCGGAACATATGAGAATTCCAACGATTGCCGAGGCGCGAGGACCCGGATTTCTTAACAGTTGCCCCCAATGATGTGAAGCCGTTTCCTGGTTTGGCAAGCATCATTTGAGTCTTTGCCTCCAGTGCGCTTAAGCTGGAGCAAAGCCAACAACGCGATGGGTAAATACCGCCATGTCCCGAGAACAATTTTCCGCGCCATTCCTCGAGCAACTTACGTCCTTTGATACGCCGACCATCTGCAATGGATTGGAGGAAGTCCTGGGCAAGGAAAGGCCCCTGAACTGCACGGTGCGGCCTCTTTTCTGTGCCCATCCGAATCTTCGGCCGATTGTCGGTTTTGCCCGCACCGCAACCATCCGGACCCGAGTGCCTTCGACCCTTTCTGCCCAGAAGGTACTGGAAAAACGCCTGTCCTATTACGCCCATATCGTCGAGGCTCCCCACCCGACTGTCACGGTTATCCAGGACCTGGATAATCCGGCCGCGCAAGGCGCGTGGTGGGGCGAGGTTCATACAGCGGTTCACAAGGCCCTCGGAAGTACGGGCTGCGTGACGAATGGCGCGATCCGAGATCTGGATGCGGTTGCCCCAGGGTTCCAGTTGATCGCCGGAGGGACGAGCCCGAGTCACGGCTTTGCGCATGTCGTCGATGTCGCCTGCCGGGTGGAGATCCACGGCATGTTCGTCAAGCCGGGCGACCTGATCCATGCCGACCGCCACGGGGCCGTCGTTATTCCCGATGAAGCCGTTTCGGGCTTGATCGATGCGATCGATCGGATCGCGCAGCGAGAAAAACTCCTTCTCGATGCGGCGAAAAACCCGGGATTCGGCGTTGACGCGATTAGGGAAGCGCTGAGCCGAGGCAAGGATATCCACTAAACGCGACTACAAACCGTTGAATTCGCACCGGGCGTTTCCTTGGGAAATGCCCGGTTTTTTTTCTCTTCGGCGCGCCGAAACACGACATGCGCGTTTAATCCCTTGCTCGCGTTCGGTTGACGCGAACGTTACTTCCGTTGAATGGGGATGTTTCCAAACTGAAGGGGGTGGCCGACACGGAGTAGGCGGGAGGCCGGGACAATCGGATGCCGCGACCTCGGAAAACATTGGTCACCCTTAACGCAGACAGTCGAAACAAACAGGAGAGACGATATGAACACCGACACCCTTTCCAAGTCCGCTTTGGCTCTCGCGACCGCGATGGCGTTTGCCGTTACCGTTGCCGCGACCGCGCCCGCATCCGCCGCCGACGGCGAAAAATGTTACGGCGTGGCGAAGGCCGGCAAGAACGACTGCCAGACCGCGTCGTCTTCATGCGCCGGCACCGCCAAGGCCGACAACGTCGGTTCGGCGTTCATCGTGGTGCCGAAAGGTACCTGCGACAAAATCGCGGGTGGCAGCCTGTCGCCCAAGGCCTGATCCGGGAGCCCGAATAACCGAGGCCGAACCAATGTCTTCCCTCCGTGGACAAGAAGTATTGGTGAACAGTCCGATCCCGGCACGTTCCGGGATCGGACTGAAGGCCCGGCACTATCGCGAGATCATCGGCACCGCGCCCGACATCGGGTGGTTCGAGGTCCATAGCGAAAACTACATGGGAGCCGGTGGGCCGCCCCACCGTTACCTGGAAACCATCGCCGATCGGTATCCGCTGTCTTTTCACGGCGTGGGGCTGTCGCTGGGTTCGGCGGGACCGCTGGACCAAATTCACCTGAAACGCATTAAGAATCTGGTCGATCGCTACGCGCCCGCACTGGTTTCCGAGCATCTGTCCTGGAGCATTTCCGACGGCATCTTCATGAACGACCTTCTGCCTTTGCCCTATACCCGGGAATCCTTCGAGATCGTCGCGGGTCATATCGCCGAACTCCAGGACAGGCTTGGCCGCTTCATTCTGATCGAGAATCCATCGACCTATCTTCAGGTCAGGGAATCCGTGATTCCGGAACCCGATTTCATGGCGATGCTCGCGAACCGGACGGGATGCGGTATTCTGCTGGACGTCAATAACGCCTTCGTCTGCGGTTCGAACCACGGATTCGACGCGGGGCGGTATCTGGCCGCCTTCGAACCCGATCTCGTGGGCGAAATTCATTTGGCCGGTCACAACGTGAATCGGATCGGCAATCAGGAGATTAGGATCGACGACCATGGATCCCGCGTCATCGGCGCCGTTTGGGATCTCTATCGCCAAACCATCAAGCGGGTCGGCCGGCGACCAACGTTGATCGAATGGGACACACGCGTTCCGGACCTGGAAATTCTGCTGCGCGAAGCCGCGATTGCCGATGACGTCATGGCCCACCCCGAAGGAGAGTGGGAGGCGGCTCGTGACGACGCTGCATGAATTCCAGAGCCGTTTCCGCGATGCCGTCCTGTCTGATCGCGAGGCGATCCATGCGTCGATCATGAACGATGGTCTTTCCGCCGCGCAACGGATCCAAATTCACCGCAACAACACCTTCATCACGCTGACGGAAGCGTTGAGCGCGATCCATCCCGCGGTGGCGCGCCTGGTCGGCGACGAGTTCTTTGCCTTTACCGCTGGTCATTACATCCGCCAGCATCCGCCTAGAAGCGGAACGCTGATCGAATTCGGCGATGGGTTGGCCGACTTCCTCGCATCGTTCGCGCCGGCGGCGACGCTGGTCTATTTGCCGGACGTGGCGCGTCTGGAATGGGGGTGGCACGAAGCGTTCCATGCCGCGGATGCGGTTCCGATCGATCCGGACCGGCTGGCGTCACTGCCTCGGGATCGGCTGCCGCATGTCCGGTTTTCTTTTCATCCGTCGCTGCGCCTGATCGCGTCGCCCTATCCGATTCTGAGGATCTGGCAGGCCAATGTCGACGAAGCCGCAGCCGGGGAAGGCATCGATTTGTCCGACGGTGGTGACTGCCTGCAGATCGCGCGGCCGGGCACGGAAGTGGAAGTTCGCCGGCTGCCACAAGACACATTCGATTTTATCCGGATCTTGACCGCCGGGATTTCGGTGGAACGGGCCTATGCGGAAAACCTGCGCACCCATGCCGGTTTCGAACCGGCGATGGCGTTGCGTCATCTCATGACCAGCGGGGTCGTCACCGATTTCGGACTCGACGATGCCGCAGGCGGCGAAATAGGAGGATGACTTTGGTGATGACCAGCCGAACCCTGAGACAAACCGCCGCGTCCCCCAGCGGATCGCTCATGGCGATGTTCCGGATCGCATTCGACTATCTGGAACGGATTCCCAACGATGTTATCGCATTATTTGCACGATTCGGAATCGCTGGTGTCTTCTGGCGGTCCGGGCAGACCAAAGTCAGTGGTTGGGAGATTACCGACAGCACGATCTTCCTGTTCGAGAAGGAGTACAAGGTACCATTGATCCAGCCGGAACTGGCCGCTCATATGGCGGCAATCGCCGAGCACGTGTTTCCGGTTCTGTTGGTGATCGGCCTGGCGTCCCGGTTCAGCGCGGCTTCGCTCTTGGTCATGACCACCGTGATCCAGGTGTTCGTCTATCCCAACCAGTGGCCGGAACATGCGGTCTGGGCCTGTGCGCTGGCCTTCATCCTGGCGCGCGGCCCCGGAGCGGTGTCGGCAGACCATCTGATCCGGAAGAAAATCGTCACCGATTAGGTGATGGATGTCGCAAGCGGATTGTCGTCGTGGCGCCTTGGCGCCGCCACGACGTTTTTCGGGCTTCAACATGGTTTTCTTGAACGCGGCATCGTAATACGCTGACGGAGTCGCGAGTAATCGGAAAGCGGGAGGGAAACCATGCGGGTCAATGGCGTGCCGTATCGGACCATCTGGGTCGAGAATGATAGCCGAACGGTCGGAATTATCGATCAGACGCGTTTGCCCCACGTCTTTTCAACGGTCTCGCTACGGTCGATGGACGACGCGGCGATGGCAATTCGCGACATGCTGGTCCGGGGAGCCCCCTTGGTCGGGGCGACGGCGGCATACGGGATGTGCCTTGCGGCGGCAGAGAACCCATCGGATGTCCACCTTCGGAAGGCCCGCGAAATCCTGATGGCCACTCGTCCGACGGCGGTGAACCTGCGCTGGGCGCTGGAGCGGATGATGTCGGTATTCGAGCGCACGCCGCCCGAACGCCGGGTCGAATCGGCGTATGCGGAAGCGCGGACGTTGTGCGACGAAGACGCCGCCACGTGCGAATCGATCGGGGATCACGGTCTTGGACTGATTCGGACGGCTTGGGAAAAGAAGGGACGGCCCGACACCGTCCATGTCCTGACCCACTGTAACGCCGGCTGGTTGGCGACGGTCGATTGGGGAACCGCGATCGCGCCGATCTACAAGGCGTTCGACGCCGGCATTCCCGTTCATGTTTGGGTGGACGAAACTCGTCCGCGCAACCAGGGCGCCAGCCTGACAGCCTGGGAATTGAACAGCCACGGCATTCCGCATACGGTTATCGCCGACAATGTCGGCGGCCACTTGATGCAGCACGGACTCGTCGATTTGTGCATCGTGGGTACGGACCGCACCACGGCGAGCGGCGACGTCTGCAACAAGATCGGCACCTATCTGAAGGCGTTGGCGGCTCACGATAACGATGTGCCGTTCTACGTCGCGCTGCCCCATTCGACCATCGACTGGGGGATTGATGACGGCGTCGCCGAAATCCCGATCGAGCAGCGCGATTCGCGCGAAGTCACCCATATCAGCGGCCGAATGGATGATGGCAGCGTGGTGACGGTCGCGCTGACGCCAGAGGGCAGCCCGGCCGCGAACTATGCCTTCGACGTCACGCCGGCCCGGTATGTCACGGGCTTGATCACCGAACGCGGCGTTTGCACAGCCTCGCGCGAGGGGCTTTCGGCGCTGTATCCGGAAATGGCCGGGGCATAGTCGGCCAAAATCGATTGATCGACGGCTTGAAAGAGGCAGCCGTTAGGGAACGGCGGCCGATTCGGGATTTTCTGTTTCCAAGCTCCGGAGAAAGGCCGTAATGGCTTTGCGCTCGTCTTCCTTGGCGAGCTTGAAAGCCATGCGGCTGACCGAAGGCTCTTTCGTGAAATCCGCAAGGAACCCCTTGGGATCGCGCATGTAGGGGACAAGTGTGTCTTCCGTCCAGATCAACCCCATTTCACCGGCCTTCCTGTAGGCTTCCGAATGGGGAAAGGCGTCCGCCGTGCCCGCTTGCGCGCCATAGATTCGGCCAAGGAAAGGACCGAGTTTGCGATCACCGGACTCTTCCAGCGTGTGGCATCGCGCGCATCGGCGCTGATAAAGGATTTCTCCCTTCCGAACCAGTTCGGCGGAAAATCCGGACGACTCGGCGGAACACAACGTGAGCAACGCCACGACAAGGCAAAACCGTTTTGAAGACATGGGGACCGGGACGTATCTGAGGCGACAGAACCCCATGATAACCCCAACGCATGACCGTTTGATGACGCCCTATCGACGGCATGCAACTGCGGATGGACACAACGGCCCTTCACTCGGCCGGAGTTTTTATCGCTTTTTCACTTTTCGGCGCCATGCGGGACGGAGATTTGAGGATATAAAAGGCGCCGATTGCCATGATGCCGAGAACCGCCGTCAGGACATACCAGGGAACCTTCAGGACGAAAGCGAGATAGCTGAAGCTCAAAGCCATCGCGGAAAGCGCCGTCACCTTGACATGGACCGGAATCACCCGTTCCTCTCGCCAGCGCCGGATCGGCGGGCCGAGAAACCGGTGACCCAGCAGCCAGTCATGAAACCGCGTCGAGCTTTTTGAAAAGGCCCACAAGGCGATGATCAGGAAGGGGGTTCCAGGCAAAACGGGTAACGCGACACCGGCGGCGCCGATGACGACACAGGTCCAGCCGATGCATAGAAAAAGAACCCGGCTCCCATTCGCCGTCGAGAATTCGGGATCCGGATCGGTCGGTTTTGGCGTCGGCCCATCATGCATGCGGGATATTTCGTCCGTTGACGGCGCACTGTCAATCCGTTCCCGGACCGAATTGGACCTTGGGGGTCGGATCGCCTAAAATAAAGATGACGACACGGAGGAAAAATTCATGGCACATGCACGCGAACATCGCCATCTCCATGGTCACGAACATGTGCATCGTCACAAGCATTCGCACCGCCATGGGGATATGGTGCATACACACGAACATGTGCATCGGCACAGTCACGAACATATTCATCAACATCGCCATCCGCACGGCGGCGAGGAAGTCCATGTGGATGAGCACGAGCACCACGAAGCCTTGCATGCCGTCAAACCGCACGATCATCAGCACCCCGTCGAAGACCTCGAGCCGCATGAGCACGACCACGAACATGAACCGGAAGAAGAAGACGACCTGTTTCGAGGCGAAGAGCGGTGAATACCCTGCCTATCGGCCCCAATCGGCTGTCGAATCGGCCACGGGTGTGAGAATTCCGACTTTGAACGCCCGGTCGAACGTGTTTCCCGTTTCAGCGAAGGCCGTGATGGTGGTAATGTCGCAAATCGCCGAACAAGCGACCTAAAGTCCGAAATTTTTGGTGTGGAGTATGACGCAGAAGCAGACCGTTCAGTCTGGCGAACGATTCCTGAAAGCAGGAACGCCTCCCAGCAGGTGGATTGTGGACCGGATGTTGGATTTTCCCAACATGCCCCCGCACGTCCGGCTGATTCAGTTCGACAACCGTCGCCGCACCATTACGGTCGCGCTTTCGACGTTGTTCGACACTTCGCATTTCCGCCGCTGGGAAGAAGAATAGCGGTCGGAAGCCGACCAAAGCATCTTCTCACTTCGGTGGAACATTCGTCAGTGATGCGGGGCGCGATCTTGATCGCGCCCCGCATCGACGTGGCGATGAAAGGCGGAAGCGGTTCACATTCCCAGGACGGGATGCGGTTCGTATGCCTCTTCGAGCGTTTCGATATCTTCTTCATCCAATCGGACAGACAACGCCGCCACCGCATCATCAACGTAGGCCAGTTTTGTCGCTCCGATGATTGGCGCAACGACGCCCGGTTTGGTCAAGAGCCATGCCAGGGCGATCTGGGTCGGTCGGACTCCGTGCTTGGCGGCGACTTCGCCGCAGCGCTCGGCAATCGTGAAATCGGAGGCCCTGAAGTAGAGCCGGTCGGCGAAGTCGTCGTTGCCGGCGCGGACCGTTTCTCCGCTGCCTGGGGTCTTCCGGTTGCCGGCCAGGAAACCGCGGGCGAGGGGGCTCCAGGGAATTAGGCCAACCCCTGCCTCGACGCAATAAGGGTTCATGTCGCGTTCTTCTTCGCGGTAGACCAGATTGTAGTGATTCTGCATGGTCACGAACTTGGTCCAACCGTGCCGTTCGGCGACAGTCTGCATCTGGACGAAGCGGGTGGCCCGCATGCTGGACGCGCCGATATAGAGGGCCTTGCCCGCCTTCACGACGTCATGAAGCGCTTCCATGGATTCTTCTATCGGCGTCTCGGGATCGAAGCGGTGAATCTGGTAAAGGTCGACGTGATCGGTCCCCAGCCTTTTCAGACTCGCGTCGATGCCCTTCAAGATGTGCTTCCGGCTAAGCCCCTTGTCGTTCGGCCCGTCGCCCATGGGGTTGAAGACTTTGGTCGCCAGGACGAACTGGTCGCGCGGCGCGTAGGACAGAAGGGCCTTTCCGGTGACTTCCTCGCTCGCTCCGGTGCTGTACATGTCGGCGGTATCGAAGAAATTGACGCCGAGATCGAGTGCCTTCTTGAAAAAGGGCCGAGCTTCCGCCTCGTCCAGTATCCAGGGTCGCCAGGCGGAACTCCCGTATGTCATGCAACCCAGGCAGATGGGACTGACCTTTACGCCCGTGCGTCCCAAGTTAACGTAATGCATGCACCCCTCCATTCGTGATGTGCGGACCATCACCCAGATGGTTATGTCGTTCGCGTTGCCTAAGTCAACGATTTGAGACATGATCGTCATGAAGAGGGGTTGCAACGGGGGTGGTGCAGCCGGCGCGCCGGGGAGCCGGTAGAGGGGTAGCGTCCCAACGTCGTGGAGGAACCGTGCCGTTGCGGAAATCTCCGTTCGCTGCGGTGGGCGTCGCCGCAGCCGTGTGTGTCGGGCTGTTCTGGCTTGTCGACAGTCTTTTCAACTTCGTCAACCTGTCGGATAGTGCCAAAGAGGAACTGAAGGGCCTCGCGTTTTTGTTCGAGGTCGGTTCGGGCCGCGTCGTCTATCGGGTTCTGACGCCTTTGATCCTGGTGGCCGCCGCCGCTGCGGTTTTTAACCGCCTCGGATTTGCGAGACCTGAATACGACGCAGTGACGGCTTCCAGGGAAAGCGGCTTCGACCGGTCGGGGCTCGATCAGTCGGGATTTAGCGTTCGTCCGCGGAAGGATTCGGAAAGGCCGGTTCAAAGAAACCTGCAGGAAGCCATTGAAACCGTGCCGGTGGCCTTGGCGTTGTACGACACCGAGGATCGCTTGGTTCTCTGCAACCGGTTGTACCGGTCGCTGTGCGCGCTTCCGGATCTCCATTCCTACGGCACCAAATTCGAAACGCTCGTTCGCGAAACGGCGAAATGCGGTTACGTGAAGGACGCCATCGGTCGAGAGGAGGAATGGATCGCCGAGCGGATGGATATGCATCGGAATCCGCAAGGCATCATCGAGCAAAAGACGGCAAAGGGTCATCGGGTCCTGATCGAACATCGCACGGCCGACGGATTTACCCTTTTGGTCATTCAGGACATCACCGATCTGCGCCAAGCCGAAGCCAACTTGCACGAGGCCCTGCATCAAGCCCAGATCGCCAATCAGGCCAAGTCCACCTTCCTGGCGAATATGAGCCACGAATTGAGGACGCCGCTCAACTGCGTCATCGGATTTTCGGAAATCCTGGCGAGCGAGATGCTCGGCCCTCTTGGTCATCCGAAATACAAGGAATACGTCGGCGATATCCGGCAGGCGGGAAACGATCTGTTGGACATCATCAGCGATATCCTGGATCTATCGCGTATCGAAGCCGGACGGATCGTTCTGCGCGATCAGAAGGTGGCCCTGTCGGATTTGCTGTCCCACTGCGCGCGGATTGTCGCGCCGCAAATCCGCGACCTGGAACTGGAATTCAATGTCCGATGCCCCTCGGATCTGCCTGCGGTCCTTGCCGACGAACACCGTTTGCGACAGGTCCTGTTCAATCTGCTTTCCAACGCGATCAAGTTCACGCCGCCGAAAGGCTGCATCGACTTGATGGCGGAAATGGACCGCGACGACCGCATCACCATCTCGGTCGTCGATACGGGCATTGGTATCGCCGAAGAAAATCTGGCCGGAATATTAAGCCCCTTTGTGCAGGTCGAGGAACCGTTCAACCGCCGCTACGACGGTGCCGGCCTGGGGCTGCCGTTGGCGAAAAGCCTGATGGAACTGCACGGCGGGGAACTGGCGATCGACAGTATCCTCGGCAAGGGAACGGTCGTGACCATCCGGTTCCCGGTTGAGCGGACGGTTCGAACCG
Organism: Rhodospirillales bacterium; assembly: GCA_963675465.2. Classification (GTDB taxonomy): domain Bacteria; phylum Pseudomonadota; class Alphaproteobacteria; order Rhodospirillales; family Shumkoniaceae; genus JAHDSF01. The sequence goes on along the minus strand of CAXXVY010000008.1, from coordinate 391,767 downwards.
ATTGAGCCGCCGTTTCGGGAGACCGGGAACGCCGCCCCGCGCCAAGGCGGAACGGCGTCGGCCGGAAGACGTTGGACCCTATTTCTTATAGTAGTCGCGGACCAGAACTTCCGCGATTTGCACGGTGTTCAGCGCCGCGCCCTTGCGCAGGTTGTCCGCGACCACCCATAGCGCCAAGCCGTTCGGAACCGTCGGGTCCTTGCGGATGCGGCTGACATAGGTGGCGTCCTCGCCGGCGCTTTCCTGCGGCGTGACGTATCCGCCGTCGGCCCGATGATCGACCACGACGACGCCCTCGGCCTTGCGCAGAGCTTTGGTCGCCTGCTCCACGGTAATCGGGTTTTCGAATTCGATATGGACCGCTTCGCCATGGCCGATAAAGACGGGGACGCGAACGCACGTGGCCACGACCTCGATATCGGGATCGAGGATCTTCTTGGTCTCGACCACCATCTTCCACTCTTCCTTGGTCGACCCGTCGTCCATGAACTTGTCGATATGGGGAATGCAGTTGAAGGCGATCTGCTTGGTGAATTTCTTGCGATTGCTTTCCGCCGGTTCGTTCTGATAGATGCCACGGGTCTGGTTGAACAGTTCGTCCATGGCGTCCTTACCCGCGCCGGAAGTCGACTGGTAGGTGGCCACGACGACCCGTTTGATGCGCGCGATGTCATGCAGCGGCTTCAACGCCACGACCATCTGGATGGTCGAACAGTTGGGATTCGCGATGATGTTGCGCTTGCGGTAGTTGGCGATCGCTTGGGGATTCACCTCGGGAACCACGAGGGGGATATCCGGCTCCATGCGGAAATACGACGTGTTGTCGATCACCACCGCGCCGGCCGCCGCGGCGCGCGGGCTCTGCGCGGACGAAACGCTGGCACCCGGCGACGACAGCACGATATCGGTGTCGGAAAAATCGAACTTGGAGAGATCCTGAACTTTCAGGACTTTGTCCTCGCCAAAGGAGACTTCCCGCCCCACGGAACGGGACGATGCGAGCGGCACGACCTCGTCCGCCGGAAAATTGCGTTCGGACAGAATCGCGAGCATTTCCCGTCCGACATTGCCCGTGGCGCCTGCCACCGCGACTTTGTAACCCATTTTACTGTTCTCCACGTCTTCCGGCCGATCCGGCCTCTGGTTGAATTGGCGTTTTCTCCATACGAAAAGGCCCGCGGGAGTTTTGCCGCGGGCCTTTTCGTACGCGTATGGACGCGTCGACCCGCGGCTACCCCGTTTTGGTAGTCTTCGTGTCGGTCGCTTTGAGGGCTTTGACGAAGGCGGAGCCGCACATGGTCGTCGCCGACCCGTGCTTTTCCAAATCATTCATGGCTTCAAAACGATCCATGCCGTCCTCCGTCGCGCCGTGTGTAGCGCGCAATCAGGCTCGGCGCAAGAAAAACCGGCGCGTGCCGTAAAATTGCGAAAGGGCCCGGCGTGTTTGCATCATCGGCCAACCGCCACAAACCTGATGTTGACAATGCGACGCATTTGCAATAACAAAATGGACGCACATTTTGTGGGGAAAGACCGGCGTCGTGCGGGCGCATTGAAGAGGCCATCCAGCCGAATTGGCCAGCAGATTCGTTATGCCCGTGTCAGCCGGTGAAAGAGGAGAGAGATGAGCAAAGTGATGATTGCCTACGGCTCGACGACGGGAAACACGGCCGAAGTCGCCGAATGGATCGGGAAAAACCTCCAAGACAGGGGCTTCCAGGTGACGGCTGAAGATTGCGCGGGGCTCGAATTTGAGTCCGTTTTCTCGACTTACGATCTCGTTGTATTGGGTTGTTCGACGTATGGCGACGACCCCATCGAAATCCAGGAGGACTTCGAGCCGTTGCTCGAGAGTCTGGAATCCGCCGCGATTTCCGGTAAGAAAGTTGCGATCTTCGGATGCGGCGATCGAAGCTATAGGCATTTCTGCGGCGCCGTCGACGAGATCGAAAAACGAGTCGTCGAATGCGGCGGCGTGATGCTGGTCGATCCGCTTCGGGTCGATACGCCCCACGACGGTTTCCGTAACGAGATCGATGCCTGGGTGGAAGGGGTTGCCGCCGCAGCCTGATCCCGGATCGTCAGAGAGCGGCGCGAAGGCGATTCGCGCCGCAGTCCAACAAAGAGGAGACGTCGACTTGAACGTCCGCCGCATTTATCTTCCGGTACGTGTTTCATCGGTGTCGCTGGCCGCGCGCGTTCCGGCGCTTGGCGTACGCGCACACAAGGAAGCCGTCGCCTTGGCGTTTAGTGGCTGGTTCGGATCCCCGATGCCGGATTGGAGCTCGAATGTATCGACGATCGACGAAAGGCTGGCGGGCCTTGCCGTGAATATCCGCTGCGCGCCGGACCATGACGCCGACGATTCACGGTCATCGGGCATGGGATGGCTCCAGTTCTGTCCGATCGCTCCCGACCTCGGTGCGAACGTCGAAGTCTGGTGCTGTACGAAACGTTTCGCGTCTATCAAGAACGCGATCCATTTCGGCCATGGCCGGCCGGGTGCGCGATTGACGCTCGAACTGGAAATCGAGGAAGACGACAAGGCGGGTACGCCGCGCGGGGCGGTCGCGCGATATCCCGTCATGTGCATGTCGCTGAACGTGGCCTTGGGTTTCGAAATCGAAGGCGACTTCCCGGTTTCCGAGGAATCCCGGTCGAGGGCGGACTTTTCGTCGGTCTTCGATTCCGTTCCCTTGTAAGCCGTTGACGGAACGGCATCGCCGGATTTCAAAAAAACAGCCGGCGCGCGGGGCAGGTGAGCCGCGCGCGCCGATTTTTATTCCGGACTGAATGGAACCGTCAGCTGGTCAGTTTGTCCAATTCCCGGACCAGCGATTCGCCCATGACCGAGGTCGAAACCCGGGCCATGCCGTTCTGCATGATGTCGGCGGTCCTCAAACCGCTGGCAAGGACGTTCTTGGCAGCGGTTTCGATCAGGTCGGCATCGTCGCCTCTGTCGAACGAATACCTCAGGCACATGGCGAAGCTCAGGATCGTCGCCAAAGGATTGGCGATATCCTTGCCCGCGATGTCGGGGGCGCTGCCGTGGACCGGTTCGTAAAGTGCCTTGCGTCGGCCGCTTTCGTCCGTCGCGCCCAGCGATGCGGACGGCAGCATGCCCAGCGAGCCGGTCAGCATCGCCGCGCAATCCGACAGGATGTCGCCAAACATGTTGGTGGTCACGATCACGTCGAACTGCTTCGGATTCCGCACCAACTGCATCGACGCGTTGTCCACGTACATGTGGCTCAAATCGATCTCCGGATATTCGGCTTGCTGGATCTTGGTCATCTCCTCGCGCCATAGGATCGTCGACTCCAGGACGTTGGCCTTGTCGACCGAGCAGACCTTCTTTCCGCGCTTCATTGCCAGATCCATGGCGACGCGGCCGATGCGCTGGATTTCGGGCGTGGTGTAGACCAGCGTGTTGTAGCCCTTGCGCGTGCCGTCGGGCAGCACTTCGATTCCACGCGGCTTGCCGAAATAGATGCCGCCGGTCAGTTCCCGAACGATCATGATGTCCAGTCCCGACACCACGTCGTGTTTCAGGGTCGAGGCATCGGCCAGTGCGTCGAAGACGAGTGCGGGCCGCAGGTTGGCGAACAGACCCATTTCCTTGCGGATGCCGAGAAGGCCGCGCTCGGGTTTCTTGTCGAACGGCAGGTCGTCCCACTTGGGGCCCCCCACCGCGCCCAACAGAACCGCGTCCACTTCCATGGCGTCGGCCAGGGTTTCGTCGGTCAAGGGAACGCCCTTGGCGTCCAACGCCGCACCGCCGATCAATCCTTCACGCAGTTCGAAGGAAACAGAACGTTTCTTGGACAGCCATTGGATGATGCGGCGAACCTGCATCATGACTTCGGGACCGATACCGTCGCCGGGAAGGATGAGGAGCTTATGGGTCTGGGTCATTCCGGTGTTTCCGTTCTTGTGATTTCGGTTTGCCGCTGTTGCCTTGGCCGGCAAGGCGGGGGGCGCCGGGGGTCTTCAGGCATAGAGCCAGGGCTTTTCCGATTTCTGGGACGATTCGAACGTCGTGATCGCGCTTGCCTTCTGGAGCGTCAGCCCGATCTCGTCCAGGCCGTTGACCAAACAGTGCTTGCGGAAAGGATCGATCTCGAACCTGATTTCGCCGCCGTCGGGGCCGGTGATGGTTTGATTGATCAGATCGACGGTCACGGTCGCATTGGCGCCCCGTTCGGCATCGTCCAGAAGCTTCGCCACGTCTTCCTTGGGCAGCTTGATCGGCAGAATGCCGTTCTTGAAGCAGTTGTTATAGAAAATGTCGGCGAAATCGGGAGCGATCACGCAGCGGATGCCGAAATCCAGCAAGGCCCAGGGCGCATGCTCGCGCGACGAGCCGCAGCCGAAGTTGTCGCCGGCGACAAGGATCTTCGATTCGCGATAGGCGGGGCGGTTCAAGACGAAGTCGGGCTTTTCGGCTCCGTTGTCGTCGTAGCGCATTTCGAAGAAAAGGCTTTTGCCCAATCCCGTACGTTTGATCGTCTTCAGGAACTGTTTCGGGATGATCATATCGGTATCGACGTTGATCATCGGCAGCGGCGCGGCGACGCCGGTCAGAGTCGTGAACTTGTCCATCTCAGTCCCTCTCTTCGTCACGCGCCCAATCGGCGCCCTCGGTCAGACCGCGAAAGGCCAGCCCCTTCGGTCCCTTGACGTCAACGACGATGGTCGCGAAGACCTTGTCGTGCAATGCCTGTTTGCGGGCGGTCCAGACCACCATGATAAATCCAAAACCCAATAACGCCGCGGAAACCAGCTTGCCCAGGTTGCGCATCAGCGCGCGCCCCAAAGTCAGCTGACGCCCGGTTTCGTCGGCGACGGCCAGGGCCATCCACCGTTTGCCGAATCCGCCCCGCCATCCGGACGATTCCGCGAGCGTCCAGTAAACCAAAAGAATGACGATCGAAATCGACGTGGTGTCGAAGCGGACGATGGGTTCCAGGGTATCGGGATCGACCAGCCATCGTTTGTAGTTCGTCCACGGCGATTGTTCAGACCGCCATTCGGTACCACGGAACGTATACGTAAACGTACCGAAGTAGGTTACCCGTTCCATGAATTCGGTAACCTGTTCGGTTTCGCCCTCGGCGTTGGCCCGCTGCTCCTGGGACAGAACGACGCGTTCCTTGGTTCCCATGGTAACGGGCGGCTTGATGACGAACACTGCGCCGAAGACGGAATTGACGATTAGGGCCAAGCAGAGGGTGAACAGGGAAACGATCGCAAAATCGATCATGACGGCCGCGAAACGTCGCCAGAATCCGCCATACGTCATGCGCCGCTCCCCCGTGGCGCCGCTAAACGGCGCCCGTGATCAGTCCGCTAGGTCCCGCACGTCGGTCAGCTTGCCCGTCACCGCCGCCGCCGCCGCCATCGCCGGGCTGACCAGATGCGTCCGGCCGCCCCGACCTTGCCGGCCTTCGAAATTGCGGTTCGACGTCGACGCACACCGTTCTCCGGGCTCCAGGCGATCGGCATTCATGGCCAAGCACATGGAACAACCGGGTTCCCGCCATTCGAAGCCCGCCTCGATGAAGACCTTGTCCAACCCTTCCGCTTCGGCCTGGATCTTGACGAGACCGGAACCCGGCACCACCATCGCGTTGACGCTGTCCGCGACCTTGCGGCCTTTGGCGACCGCCGCCGCGGCCCGAAGGTCCTCGATCCGGCCGTTGGTGCACGATCCGATGAACACGCGATCAACAGGAACGTCGCAAAGCGGGGTGCCCGGAGTCAATCCCATGTAATCGAGCGAGCGTTGCATGGCCCGCTTTTTGTCTTCGCTCGGCGCCTGCTCGGGATCGGGGATCACCGCCGTGATCGGCAGTACGTCTTCCGGGCTCGTGCCCCAGGTCACCTGCGGCGGAATATCGGCGGCAATCAGGGTGACGACCTTGTCGTAGACGGCGTCCTCGTCGGAAACCAGGGTCTGCCAATGCGCCACGGCTTTGTCCCAGTCGGCGCTCTTGGGCGCCATCGGCCGGCCCTTCAGGTAGGCGAAGGTTGTCTCATCCGGGGCGATCAAGCCGGCGCGCGCGCCGCCTTCGATGGTCATGTTGCAGATCGTCATGCGCCCTTCCATCGAAAGGTCGCGGATTGCCTTGCCCGAATACTCGATCACATGGCCGGTTCCCCCGGCGGTGCCGATGGCGCCGATGATCGCGAGGACCAAGTCCTTGGACGTCACGCCCGGAAGCAGGTCGCCGTCGACCTTGACCAGCATGTTTTTCGCGGGCCGTTGCAACAGGGTTTGGGTGGCCAGCACGTGTTCGACCTCGGACGTCCCGATACCGAAGGCCAGGGCGCCGAAGGCACCGTGGGTGGCGGTATGTGAATCGCCGCAGACGATGGTCATGCCGGGTTGGGTGAAGCCCTGTTCCGGACCGATGATGTGGACGATCCCCTGGCGTTCGTCGGACATCGAAAAACAGGTAACGCCGAAGTCGGCACAATTGCGTTCCAGGGTTTCGACCTGGATCCGGGATTCGGCATCGGCGATGCCTTTGGAACGGTCCGTCGTCGGCACGTTGTGGTCGGCGACCGCCAGGGTCGCTTCCGTGCGGCGAACCTTGCGGCCCGCCATGCGAAGGCCTTCGAACGCCTGAGGACTGGTGACCTCGTGGACCAGATGGCGGTCGATGTAAAGAACCGCCGTCCCGTCCTCCTGGACGGTTACGAGATGAGAATCCCAGATTTTATCGAACAGCGTGCGTGGCTTCGCCATCGGCTTATCCCTTCCCCATGCGCGAACGCCCCCGACCCAGAGCGGGCGCCCGCGCGATTATAGCGTCTTGGTCCGCGTCAGCTTTCGGATTCGGCCGAAGCTTCGGCTTCCACCTCGGCTGCCTTCTGGGCGGACCCGGCCAAGGCGCGGGCTTTCGCCTCTTCCTTGACCTTGATGGCGGCTTGGCGCTCGGCCGCGGCCAGCTTGGCGGCGAAGCCGTCGGTCTTTTCGGAGATACGCGCGGCCTTGCCCGTCCGTCCCCGCAGATAATAGAGCTTCGCGCGCCGCACGTCGCCACGGCGGATCACCTCGATCGAGGCGATGTTGGGCGAATACAGCGGGAAAATTCGCTCCACGCCTTCGCCATACGAGATCTTGCGGACGGTGAACGACGAATTCAGGCCGGAATTGCTGCGCGCGATGCAGATGCCTTCGTAGGCCTGCACACGTTCGCGGGTGCCTTCCACGACCTTCACGTTGACACGCAACGTGTCGCCGGGCGCGAATTCCGGGACTTCGCGGTCTCCGGTCAACTTGGTCATTTGCTCTTGTTCGAGCTGTTCGATGATATTCATGGTTTTGCCCTTTCGTCCTTAAACTCTTCGATCCCGGGATGAGACCGGCTCTTCGCGGTTCCCGGCGTACCGGGCCCAAAGATCCGGCCGTCGTTCCCGGGTCAATGATTCCGCCTGGCTCAGCCGCCAAGCTCTAACCCGTTCATGATGCCCGGAGGTCAGAACCTCCGGTACCGCCCGCCCCTGCCAAACCTGCGGGCGGGTGAATTGGGGATATTCCAGAAGTCCCCGTTCAAAGCTTTCCTCGGTCAGCGATTCTTCCTTGCCTATGACGCCGGGAAGAAGCCGGACGCAGGCATCGATCAGGATCATGGCCGCCGGTTCGCCCCCGGAAAGGACGAAATCACCGATGCTGATCTCGATCGGACAGCGCTCGTCGACGACACGCTGGTCGATTCCCTCGTAGCGGCCGCACAACAGAACGGCACCGGGACCCCGGGCTAATTCCCGGACCAGGGACTGATCCAAGGGGCGTCCGCGCGGCGTCAGAAAAATCAAAGGCAGATCCGCCCCGCCGTTCCGTTCGGGGGACATCGATTCGGCGATTGCCGCGTCCACCACATCCGGACGCATGACCATTCCCGGCCCACCTCCGAACGGTGAATCGTCGACGGTCTGATGGCGGTCGTTGGCGAAGGTCCGGATATCGATCGTCTCCAGAGCCCAGGAGCCTTCGTCGAGCGCCTTTCCCGCCAGGGAAACGCCGAGCGGCCCGGGGAACATCTCCGGGAACAGCGTCAGGACCCTTGCGGTCCAGATGTTCGCCTTCTCGCTCATTCTTCTTCGTCCGTCTCGACCCAACCGGTGGGCGGGTCGACGACGACCTTACCCCCCGCAATGTCCACGGTCGGCACATGGGCCTTCGTGAACGGTACCATCACCGACGTTGCCTCCGGCCGGGCGATTTCCAACAAGTTCCCGGCCCCGTAGTCGTGCACGCCGCATACGACGCCCAGGAGATCCCCCGAAACCGTTTCCGCCGCCAGTCCGACGAGGTCCGCCAGATAGAACTCGTCCGCGTCGGGTTCCGGGAACACCGACCGGGGAACGAAAAGTTCGGTCCCCTTCAAGGCGTCGACGCCGTTCCGATCCGTGACGCCGTCGATGCGGACCAGAACCTTTCCCTTGCCTACGTCAAGGACGCGCAGGTCGAAGGTCCGCCGTCCGTCGGCATCACTCACCGTGCCGTAGCCTCCGACATCGGCGGGATTCCCGGTAAAGCTCTTGATCCAAAGATCCCCGTTCAATCCGTGCGCGCCGACAATGACGCCGACGAGCACCAGATCCGGGGAACCGTTGGGACGCGAGCCTACCATGACCGAAAATCCAACCGTTCGTGCCTACCGGCCGATGATCAGGCCTCGGCCTCGGCCGGTTCCGCGGCGGCCTCTTCGGCAGCCTTCGCGGCCTCTTCGCGTTCCTTGGCGCGTTCCTGAGCCTTCGCCTTGGGCTGGTTCTTCTTTGTCTGGGCCGGAATCACCGGCTTGTCACAAAGTCCCAAGGAGTTGGCCAGACGGGCGACCCGATCGGTCGGCACCGCGCCCACGCTCACCCAATGCTTGAAGCGGTCGGCATCCAGAAGCAGGCGATTCGGATGATCCTTCGGGACCATCGGATCGTAGGAGCCGATCCGTTCGATGAAGCGGCCGTCGCGGGGAAAGCGGGAGTCGGCCACGACGATGCGGTGAAACGGGCGCTTTTTGGCGCCGCCGCGCGACAGGCGAATTCGCAGAGACATCTTTGCCAGGTTTCCTTTCGTCCAAAAATAACTCAATTCAAACAATGTCGGCCCCAAGAACGCGGCAGGGTTTACCGCAGCGTTCAAAGGGTCCGCTTAGCGGAAGGGCGGCATCATACCCGGAGGCAGCATCCCGCCCCGGAGCATGCCTTTCTTGCCCATCTTGCCCATCTTTTTCATCATGTCGCTCATCTGCTGATGCTGTTTCAGCAGGCGGTTGACTTCCTGCACCGTGGTGCCGGCGCCGGCGGCGATCCGCTTGCGCCGTGAGGCGTTCAGGATTTTCGGATTGCGTCGCTCGGCTCGGGTCATGGACCCGATGATGGCTTCCTGACGCGCGATCATCTTATCGTCGATGTTCGCCTGGGCGATCTGGTTCTTGATCTTGCCGACGCCGGGCAGCATCCCGAGAAGACCTTCCATGCTGCCCATCTTGCGTATCTGGCCCAGTTGGCCACGCAGGTCGTCGAGCGTGAACTCGCCCTTGCGCATCTTCTGGGCCATGCGCTCGGCGTCTTCGCGCTCCATGGTTTCGGCGGCGCGTTCGACCAGGCCGACCACGTCGCCCATGCCGAGGATGCGTCCGGCGATCCGATCTGCCTGGAACGCCTCCAGGTCGTCGATTTTCTCGCCGACGCCCATCAGCTTTATCGGGCAGCCGGTGACCGCCCGCATCGACAGCGCGGCGCCACCGCGCGAATCGCCGTCGACCCGGGTCAGGACCAGACCCGTGATGCCGACCTTTTCGTTGAATTCCCGTGCGATATTGACTGCGTCCTGGCCGGTCAGCGCGTCGGCGACCAGAAGCGTTTCGTACGGGTGCGCGACGTCGCGAACCTCGGCGACCTCGGCCATCAGTTCCTGGTCGATGTGCAGGCGGCCGGCGGTGTCCAGGATGACGACGTCAAGGCCCTCGACGCGGGCCTTGGCCATGGCACGCTTGGCAATCGCCACCGGGCGCTCGCCCAGGATCGCCGGCAGAACCGGGACGTCGACCTGCTCGCCCAGGACCTTCAACTGCTGTTGCGCCGCCGGGCGGTAGACGTCGAGCGACGCCAGAAGCACTTTCTTGTTTTCGCGCTTGGCCAGCCGCAGGCCGATCTTGGCCGACGTCGTGGTCTTGCCCGAACCCTGCAGACCGACCATCAGGATCGCGGCCGGCGGCGATTGACCCAGGTCGAGCCCGACCGGCGCCAGTCCGCCCAGGGTTTCGATCAGATGATCGTGGACGATCTTGACGACCATCTGGCCCGGCGTGACGGACCGCAGCACGTCCTGGCCGATGGCGCGTTCACGAACACCGTCGATGAAATCCTTGACCACCGGCAACGCGACGTCGGCTTCCAACAGCGCGACGCGGATCTCGCGCAGGGCGGCGGAAACGTCCGCCTCGCTCAGCGCGCCGCGTTTGCGCAGGCGATCGAAAATGTCGCCCAGTCTGTTGGTCAAGCCGTCGAACATCGCCGTTTCGTCCGTGTGCCTTGCGCCGGATAAAACAAAAACACGCCAGTGCGCGAAACCTCGCGGACTGGCGGAGCCCCGTGGGGCTTGGAAAACGAGAGCGGCACTTTAGGCGGGGCGGAGCGGGGGAGTCAAGAGAATGCGCTCTTTCACGAAAAATTTAATTCAACTAGTTAGAGGCATCGCCGCAATCGTTCCCAACATGACGCAAGCTTATAATGTTTTTAATTTATATAATATTGGTTGTTTTAGTGAAAATTTCACTGTATTGCCGATTTTGCAACGGCTTGAAGTTGTATTATCCATAGTTCAAACATTGAAATACCACCAGTAACCTTAAATTCTAGAATGAATTCTGGTCGTAGCCTCATTTTATAATCAAACCAATGTCTATTTCGAATTTTTTCCGCAGTATTTTTACACCTGTGTGCGTAAAAATTTCTTACTATTCGTATATCTTCAGATGGTGAGTTGCTACTTCCAATCGATACTAAAATGTTTTGATAGTTTTGTACATTAAGTCGTTTTGCTGCATCTATGCATTCTTTTGCTGAAAACCAAGAAGGCTCGTTACTTCTCTTTTTATAAGTTGAAATCAGCTTAGGTATGACGTCGCCGTCTCCGGTTATATTTGGTGCTTTTGGGAGGTGTATCCCGGACTCGGTCACACCGTTGCCCCCGGCTGAACAAATGACAAGTTCTCTAGAAAATCTAGCCCAAGAGTCATGCAGTCGGATAACGGCCATTTCAGCTGACAATCCTGCAATATCTAATGTTTTGTCAATTGGTAAGAAGATGCTTTGTTTGAATCGCTGGCGCAATTCTTCACTTTCTAATAAAAATCGTCTATATACATAAACAAGCATCAACTTCCCCATAATTGAAATTCGATTAAATCGGAGTGGGTAGTAGTGCTTTATAGAATATTGGAAATCTAAATTTCCTGGATGAAATGCGCTGTGTACTGGATTTTGACGCCCCCCAAAATTCTATAAGGTCGTCAGGTTCTTGATCGCTCTCAATAATAGATGCCAATTTAAGTAAATTTTCTCTGGAAACTTCTATATCTAAGAGAGGAATTTCTGATGCATCCGGTAGTGTTTTGAGAGATCCTTGTGGGATTCCTATCAAAGCGTGAGCAACCGCCGCAAATAGCATCAAAAAATGAGGAGCATTTAGTAATGGAGTCTCAATAATGTAGTCTGCAAAATTCTCAACAATGAATGATAATACTTTATCAACATTTCGTATTGTTTCGCAATCTTTTTCGAAGGTTGAGTCATATTTTCTATATAGAGAATCGATTTTTGTTTGCCCTCCGTCTGTAACGCCTTCCAGCAATACGCCATACATCTCAGACACTAATGAGTCGTCTAGCATTCGTACTCGTTGTCTGACGGTTATTATGCCATATTTATCCCATAGAATTTTCCATTTTACAGATGTTCGTCTTATAGACCACTTAAATTCTCCTTGAAAACGAGCATGCCGTTTTTCTGGGGAATTAAGTTGGACACTATAAGAATTTAACCTTGCGAATACCTCTAATACCTCATCGTCTGTAGCGTTGAGAAGTTGGTCAACGGCGATTGGATAGCTTAGGAATGCTTCTTGATAATCAGAAGACAGAGTAGAATATTTGAGGCCATAAAATTCCTCTGCTCTCTTTGAAAGAGTAAATTTATCCTGGGCAAAATCAATTATTGTTCTTAATCGCTGTTGTCCGTCAACAACCTCTCTGATAGACGTCTTTGTTTGTATATCAACTACCGTTCTCAAATAAATTTTTGGTATTGGAAGATCGCGTAGAATGGTATCAATTAAAAAATTTCGCGCTGGAGGTGTCCAAACTGAGCCGCGCTGGAAATCTGGATTTAATTTTAGTTTTTTTTCTTCGTACCACTCGAGAAAATCCGCTATTCTATATTGTTCTAGCATATCGTCCTCAGCAATTTACTGTTTAGATTTCATCTCGCGGATGTTTTCTGATTGTCTTTAGACATACCCACTCTGTGGGGGATTAAATGGCGAAAAGAGAATACAGGAAATCCGGCCCGACGGGTAGATTTACAAACTTGGCAATAATGTCCCGAAAAAGAAGAAAAAACTACAAAAACACGCAATAGGTGTGTTTGTTGGTTATTTTAGCGACGGCTGATCCAAAAAAGGTTTATCGGCGGAGTGAGTGTAAAAGAGCATTCTGCGAATTTCCAATCGTATGACGTATTAGGAAAGGTTGTCTGTCCTTTCCTATGGACTCCCGCGCGTCCCAATCCTATTTTTCGCCCATGACTTCCGTACCGTTCATCAAGATGCACGGCCTGGGCAACGATTTCGTGGTTCTGGATGCCCGCCGGAGCGATCTCGCGTTGAGCGAGGCCCAGGTGCGCGCGATTGCCGATCGCCGCACGGGGGTGGGGTGCGATCAGTTGATCGTGGTCGAATCCGCCCGCGACGGTCTGGCCGACGCCTTCATGCGCATCCGCAACGCGGACGGCGGCGAGGTTGAAGCGTGCGGCAACGCTACCCGTTGCGTCGCCTCGATCCTGATGGGCGAAAAGGGCGACGGGCACGCGGTGATCCAGACCGTCGCCGGCCTGCTGGACGCCGAGGCTTCCGGCGACGGGCGCATCGCCGTCGACATGGGACCCGCGTACCTGGATTGGCGCGACATTCCGTTGGCCGAGGCCGTCGATACCGATCGGCTGGATTTGACCGTCGGCGACTTGTCGGCGCCCAGCGCCGTCGGCGTCGGCAATCCGCATGCCGTCTTCTTTGTCGACGATGTCGCGGCGGTGGCCTTGGAACGCGACGGGCCGTTGGTCGAAAAGCATCCGATGTTTCCCCGGTTCACCAATGTCGAGGCGGCCCAGGTTCTGGACCGCGGCCGGATCCGTGTCCGGGTGTGGGAACGCGGCGTCGGCGTCACTCGGGCCTGCGGCACCGGGGCGTGCGCGGCGTTGGTCGCCGCCAGCCGCCGTGGCCTGACCGACCGCCGTGCCGAGGTGATCCTCGACGGCGGTTCCCTGGGTATCGAATGGCTGCCGGATAATCACATCCTGATGACCGGACCGGTCGCCGTCAGCTTCCGGGGGACCCTGGACGGGACCCTGTTGATGGGAGCCTAGGCATGGCCGGGCCGCGTCTGGTTACCTTCGGGTGTCGCTTGAACACCTTCGAATCCGAGGTCATTCGCGACAAGGCCGTCGAAGCCGGTTTGGACGACGACGTCATCATCGTCAACACCTGCGCGGTGACGGCGGAGGCGGAGCGTCAGGCCCGCCAATCGATCCGCAAGCTGCGCCGGGAAAACCCCGATGCCCGGATCTTCGTTACCGGATGCGCGGCCCAATTGAACCCGGAATCCTACGCGGCGATGACCGAGGTCGACCGGGTTCTCGGCAACAACGAGAAACTGGACGGCGCGGCGCTGGCCGCCTCGGCCCCAATGGTGGTTTCCGACATCATGACGGTGCGCGAAACCGCCGGGCATCTGGTGTCGGGTTTCGAAAGCCGGACTCGCGCCTTCGTCCAGGTTCAGCAAGGTTGCGATCACCGCTGCACGTTCTGCATCATTCCATTTGCCCGTGGCCCCAACCGCAGCATGCCGGCCGATGCCGTGGTCCGGCAAGTCGCGGAACTCGTCGCCAACGGCTACCGCGAGGTGGTGCTGACCGGCGTCGACGTCGCATCCTATGGCGGCGACGGATCGGGTCGGCCGACCCTGGGCGGGTTGGCGCGCCGGGTTTTGTCGGAAGTGCCGGATCTGGCGCGGCTTCGGTTGACGTCGCTCGACCCGGCGGCGATCGACGACGACATCTACGCCCTGCTGGCCGACGAGCCGCGTTTCATGCCCCACGTCCATCTGAGCCTCCAGGCCGCCGACGACATGGTGCTGAAGCGCATGTTGCGGCGTCATTCCCGCGCCCAGGCCATCGATGCGGCCGCGCGATTGCGGGATGCGCGACCGGACATCACCCTCGGCGCCGACCTGATTGCCGGATTCCCGACCGAAACCGAGGCCATGTTCGAGAACACGCTGTCGGCCGTCGAGGAAATGGGCCTGACGTTCCTGCACGTTTTTCCGTTTTCATCCCGCGACGGTGCCCCGGCTTCCCGCATGCCCCAGGTTCCGAAAGCGGTTGCCAAGGAACGCGCCCGGCGTCTGCGGAGCGCGGGCACGGCGGCCCTGACGCGCTATTTGACCGGCCGTGTCGGTACTCCGGCCGAAATCCTGGTCGAAACGGGGACGGCGGGGCGCGATCGCCACTATGCGCCGATCCGTCTGACCCGGGAGGCCGAGTCCGGCACCATCATCCGGGGCCGCGTCGTGGGCCTCGACGAGGACAACCTGATCGCGGAGGCCGCATGAGCGGGGAAAACGGCGGCTGGATCTCGCGGTTGCGGGCGGGTCTGAGCCGTTCGTCATCGAAGATCGCCGACGGTATCGGGGGACTGTTTCGCAAGCGGAAGCTTGACGATGCGGCGCTGGAAGAACTCGAGGATCTTCTGATCACGGCCGATCTGGGCGTCGAAACCTCAGCCAAGATGGTGGCTGAGCTGGCCCGGACGCGTTTCAATCAGGATGTGACGGCGGAGGAGGTACGCGAAGCCCTCGCCGAACAGGTCACCGAGATCCTGGGGCCGGTCGCCAAGCCGCTGGTCATCGACGGGGGTCGAAAACCGTATGTCATTCTCGTGTGCGGCGTGAACGGCAGCGGCAAGACGACGACGATCGGCAAGATCGCCCGCCAGTATCGCGATCAGGGACATTCCGTGCTTTTGGCTGCGGCCGATACCTTCCGCGCCGCTGCGATTGAGCAGCTTCAGATCTGGGGCGAGAGGGCGGGATGTGCCGTCGTCACCGGAGCCCAGGGGGCGGATCCGGCTGGATTGGCGTTCGACGCCCTGCAACGCGGCCGGCAGGAAGGCGCCGATGTCCTGATCGTCGACACCGCCGGGCGATTGCAGAACAAGAAGGGACTGATGGACGAACTGGTCAAGATCGTCCGCGTCCTGCGCAAGGTCGACGATACGGCACCGCATTCCTGTCTGTTGGTCATGGACGCGACCGTTGGGCAGAACGCTCACGCGCAGTTGGAAACCTTCCGCGACATGGTCGATATCACAGGTCTGATCCTGACCAAGCTGGATGGATCGGCCAAGGGCGGCGTCGTCGTAGCCCTGGCCGAAAAATTCGGCTTGCCGGTTCACGCAGTGGGTGTCGGCGAGGGCGTCGACGACTTGCGTCCCTTTGAGGCCAAGGTCTTCGCGCGCTCCCTCATGGGCCTTAATCCCTAAAAAAATAGCGCTTTGACAACGGGCGCGATCCGGCGTTACATCACGTCAGGGGGATTATTGATATCATGCCCGGTCGACCATCTCGATTCGCCGCGATTCGCGGCGCGTTTTCAAACCGAAACTACGCGATCTACACCACGGGCAACGCGATTTCGCTGATCGGGTTCTGGGTGCAGCGCCTCGCCGTCGGTTGGCTGGCTTGGCAATTGACCAAGTCATCCTTCTGGCTGGGCGCGGTGGCTTTCGCCGATCTGTTTCCGGTCGTCATCATCGGTCCCTTCGCCGGCGTCCTGGCGGATCACATGGACCGTCGGCGGGTCCTGTTGATCTGCTTGGTAATTTCGACGCTTCAGGCTTTGTCCCTATTCGCCCTCGTGGCGACCGATCTGATCACGATCGAGATCCTGTTCGTCCTGACGCTCATATTCGGCATCACGGTCGGGTTTCAGCAGCCGGCGCGCCTGTCGTTGATCCCGGCCTTGGTCAGGCCCGAAAACCTGACGTCGGCGGTCGCCCTCAACTCGGTGATTTTCAATACCGCGCGTTTTATCGGACCGGCCATCGCCGGCTTGATCATCTCCTCGCTCGGCGTCGCGCCCGGATTTCTGTTCAATGCCCTGACGTACCTCGTGATGATCGCTGCGGTTCTCCAGTTACGCCTTCCCCAAGGCACCGGGTTGCGGCCGCGCACGGGCTCTCTCCTGGCCGAGATCCAGGAGGGCATCACCTATGTTGCCCGACATCCCGCCATCGGTCCGATCATGCTGCTGATGATTGCCACCGTGCTGACGACACGTCCCATTCTTGAATTTCTGCCCGGTTTTGCCGACGCGGTTTTCGCGCGCGGGGCGGAGGGCTTGGCAGCCCTGACCTCGGTGGTCGGACTCGGCGCCATCGTCGGTGGGGTATGGCTCGCGCAACGCGATACCATGGCGGGTCTGACGACGGTCGCCATCGTATCGTCGGCGGTTTCGGGATTGACGTTGGCGATTTTCGCCATGGCCGGATGGTTCTATCTGGCCATCGTCATCCTGGTGATCTTCGGGACGAGCGTGTCGACCGCCGGCATCAGCGTGCAGACCTTGATCCAGTCATCCGTCGACGATCACGTCCGCGGCCGGGTTCTCAGTTTTTGGGGATTGACCTTCCGGGGAGGCCCGGCCATCGGCGCCCTGGTGATCGGCGGCGCGGCCGAAGTGTTCGGACTGCGCCTTCCCTTCGCCGTCGCCGGAATCCTCTGCTTTGTCGCCGCCGTCCTGATGTTCAAGCGGCGTAAGCGCATCGCGGAGGCATTCGCGGGAACGCGCCCGCCGACCGGCTAGCTGCTTTCCGACTCGTCGGCTTCATCGCCCTCGGAGGGCAGAGGCATATCTCCCGACGGATCGCTTTCCACCAAGTCCGCGACGGTGTCATAGGTTTTGGCATTTTTCAGCATCTGGTCGGTGATCGCCGGGTTCTGCCCGGCGATGTCACGGAAAAACGTCGCGGCACTTCGAAGAAGAGTTGCGGCAATTTTCGCGTGTGTAGCCATCCGGTCGCTCCTTTTGCAACGTTAATGTGGGAGCCGCTCACGGGAACCGGTTCCACGACGCGGCGCTTACGGAGGACGATGCCCTCCGAGGCGATTCAATAGCGAATATGGACCACGAGGTCCTTTCCGTCCACCCCGACATCCGCCGAGGCGGCGTCGAAGGACGGCGGTCCAAATCCGAGGGGGGCGTCGTTTCCGAAACCGAAACCTTCGACGGGAAGGAACAGGAACATGTCGAATTCGTCGTCGATGTCCTCGTCATGATGAACCGCGATAGCGTATCGCCCGGGCGCTAATCCTGTGAAAACCGCCTTGGCCTGCCGGTTATGTGACCGAATCGACGCGATGCGGAAGATCGCATTGCGGTCGGGAAAGCCATCCGGTCCGTCATAGATCGCGACCCGGACGACACCCTCGTCCGATCGCAAACCTTCGACGGTGACCGTCATCGTGCCCGCCGATGCGACGGCGGAGACGAGTAGGGCAATCATGGCGGCCAAAAGGGCGATCGAAAAGGCGGGGCGTTTTTTCATCGCCGCCGAGAATGCGAATTGAAGGCCCCGCGGTCAAGCGCCGGGTTACATCAATCGGCCTTTTGGGTGCCTTGCGGTTGGGTTTGACCAAGGCTGGCTTGTGGGATACACTCAAGTGTTACAAATTCTCATCGGCAGAATGCCATGGATTTCGCGGTTTCCCTCGTTCAGATCGGCCAACGCCTCCCGTCGCTTGTGGGAGATGTGCGTCCTGCCGAGTCCCGCGCCAATGCTATCGTCGATGATGCGCCGGAATTGCGCGGCGCAATCCGGCGTGAAAATCGCCCTCAGGCCATATCCAAAAGTCGGGAAGGCAATGAAGATCCTTCCTCCAACCCCGACGACCTGAGCGACGAAGATCGCCGCCGGGTTGACGAACTCAAGGCCCGCGATGCCGAGGTTCGTGCGCATGAAAGAGCCCATGCGCGCACCGGTGGCCCGTATACGGGACTTCCTGTGTACGAATACGAAAATGGACCGGATGGCGGTCGCTATGCGGTAAGCGGCGAAGTTTCCATCGATACCCGCTCTGAGGATTCGGCGGAAGCGACGATCCAGAAAATGGAGACCGTCATCCGGGCGGCGCTGGCTCCCGCCGAGCCGTCCGCTCAGGACCGGGCCGTTGCCAATGCGGCCAAACAGGTCCTGGCGGAAGCGAAAGCCGAGTTGCGCGAGGAACGGCAGCGTGAATCGGAGTCCGGTACCACTGCATCGCAATCGCTTCATGCCAGTGCCGCGGCCGCGTATCGTCGTAGCGCCTTCGCCGGAAGCGACCTGGAACGCGGGTCACTTTTCTCTCTCGCGGCCTGATCGCCCATCCGCTTTTGCCTGACGTCGTCAATTTCGCGCGGGGTTGCAAGGTTGTCGCGTTGGGGGCACACTGCGCATTCCCGAGGTCGAAGATCCTTCCATTTCCGTCCTCTATCCGTCGCGGCCGATATTTCGCGGCGGCGCTTCGATGATTCAGACGAGGTTTCTCCATGTCCGTTTCGCTGATTCTTGCCCATCCCAATCCGGAAAGCTTCAACCACGCCATCGCGGCGGCTATCCGCGACGCGCTTCAGGATGCTGGCGTTTCCGTCAACTACCACGATCTCTATGCCGAAAAATTCGATCCCCTGATGCAAACGGACGAGTTCACGGGTCAAGGCACGGCCGATCCTTTGATCGAGCGGCATGCGGACGAGATCTCGGAGGCCGACGGCATCGTTATCGTTCACCCGAACTGGTGGGCACAGCCGCCGGCGATTTTGACGGGATGGCTGGATCGCGTTCTGAGGAATGGCCGGGCCTACCGGTTCGGCCCCCTGGCGGACGGGACGTTCGGGCCGATCGGTCTGTTGCCGGCGAAGGCGGCCCTGGTCGTCGTTACGTCGAATACGGAACTCGAACGTGAACGCGCGCTTTACGGCGATCCCTTGGACAATCTGTGGCGGACTTGCGTGTTCGATTTCTGCGGGGTCGGGACGGTTGATCGTCGCCTGTTCGCGAGCGTAATCACCAGCAGCCACGAACAACGTACCACCTGGATCGCCGAAGCGGCGGCTGCGGCAAAGGCGCTGTTTGCCGACGGTCGGTCTAAACAAGAATGTTGAGATAGTAGCCGCGGGGAACGTCGGCGCTGAGTTCCTGCCCCGACGACATCAACCGGCGCAGACGTTCCAGCCCGGCCTTTGTCGCATCGTCGCTGCCGGCCATGACGTTGGTGCGCGCATTGACATCCCGCATGGTGCGGAACGTGTCGCGTGCGCGTCCCATGGGCGCGAGGGTGTTTCTGGACACTCCAGACGATTCTGCCATGATTCCGATTTTGACGCGACTTCGTTAACGGATCGTCAACGAGTCGGATCGGCTGTCCGGGTTGCGACATGGACAACCGGGGGGCCATTTTCGGCGTGGCGCTCCAAAGCCCATGTTATGCTGGGAAAGGCCAGTTCCGGCCAGGGAATGGCATCCCATCGGAACAGCCCGACCTCCGAACTTTCGAGAGTGGGGGCGCATTCCGGCGACAGCATGACTGCGCGATAAAATACGCAGACTTGGCCAATCCAGGGGATCTCGAACAGACCGAGCAACGCGCCGATTCGGATTCGGGCCTTTGATTCCTCGAACACCTCGCGTACCGCGCCATCGCCCGTCGATTCCCCCATTTCCATGAATCCGGCGGGTATCGTCCAGTAGCCGAGGCGGGGCGGAATGGCGCGGCGACACAGGAGGATCTTGTCTTCCCAGACGCAGACCGCACCGACGATGGGTTTGGGATTTTCATAGACGACGTAGCCGCAGTCCGGGCACACCAGCCGCTCCCGATTGTCGCCGTCGGGAACGCGGTGAATCGAAGGCCCGTATTTGCGTGGCTCGGACATGGTGCGGAGTGTGGCCGAGACCGAGGGGCCGGAGCAAGCGGTTTCGCCCGACGCGTCCGGCGACGGAACGGAGCGGACGAAAAACGGCCTCGTCCCGAACGTTCGAGACGAGGCCGCCGAGAACCGATCTGTTGCCGGAAGGCTATTTCTTCAAGACCGCGACACCGGGCAGGTCCTTGCCTTCCAACCATTCCAGGAAGGCGCCGCCCGCCGTCGAAACGTAGGAAAAGGCATCGCCGACTCCCGCATGTTGCAGGGCCGATACGGTGTCGCCGCCGCCGGCGACGCTCAGCAGCGCGCCCTTTCTCGTCAGTTCCGCCGCCTTTCGGGCCACCGTGTTGGTTCCGACGTCGAACGGCGAAACTTCGAACGCCCCGAGCGGCCCGTTCCACACCACGGTCTTGCAGGCGGATAGTCGCCGGCACAAGTCGGCGATCGAATCGGGGCCGACGTCGAGGATCATTTTGTCGGAGGGCACCGCGTCGATCGCGACGGTGCTGGAGGCCACGCCTTCCTTGAATTCATCCGCGATCACCGCATCGGTCGGCAGCACGATTTCGCATCCCGCCTCTTGTGCACCGGCCATGATGGCGCGGGCCGATTCCGCCATGTCGTGCTCGCACAGCGACTTCCCGATGTTGACGCCCTTGGCGTTCAGGAAGGTGTTGGCCATTCCGCCGCCGATGATCAACAGGTCGACGCGCTTCGACAGGTTGCCGAGGACGTCGAGTTTGGTCGAAATTTTGGCGCCGCCGACGACGGCCGCAACCGGACGCTTGGGTGCGGTCAAGGCAGCGGTCAAAGCCTCGAGTTCCGCTTGCATCAGACGTCCGGCGGCCGACGGTAGCAGGCGGGCGATCGCCTCCGTCGACGCATGGGCGCGGTGAGAACAGGAGAACGCATCACTGACGTAGGCATCGCCGAGCGCGGCGAGTTTCTGGGCGAACGCCGCGTCGTTCTTTTCCTCTTCCTTGTGGAAGCGGACGTTTTCCAGCATCGCGATGTCGCCGTCCTTCATTGCAGCCACCACCTTCTCGGCTTCCGGGCCGATGCAGTCCGCCGCGAAGGCTACCGGGCGTCCGACTGATTTGGCGAGGGCCTCGGCGACCGGCTTCAGGGTAAATTCCGGCTTCGGTTCGCCTTTGGGCCGACCCAGGTGAGTCATGACAATGACGCGCGCACCCCGGTTCGCAAGCTCCGTCAGCGTCGGGGCCGTACGGTCGATACGGGTTGCGTTGGTCACGACCCCGTCTTTCATGGGAACATTGAGGTCGGCGCGCACCAGCACCCGCTTGCCGGCAACGTCGAGGTTGTCGATGGTCTTGAATGTCATCATGGCTTGCCGCCTCGCGATCTGAATTCGATGGAAGGGACGATGGATTATCCCCAGATCAGCTTCCCCGGTGATTTTCCGGCATTTATGAGAGCCGACAAGGCAAAACGCAAGGGGGTGGTTCGATGATCGTCTCAGGAACCCGGGTCCGGCACGGTTCCCGATGGTTTGATCGTCGCAGGGTCGATTCCGGCCTGACTGGCGACCTGGGCGATCCTTTCCTGGACCTGCGGCAGCCAAGCGGCACCCGGCGGGGCCATCGCGGCCAGATCGATCCATTCCTGCAAGGCGCCGCGCAAGTCGCCGGCCTGTTCCTTTGCCAGTCCCACGTAGAATCGAGCTCGCCCGTCGCGCGGATTTTTCACGATGGTTTCGGCGAAGACGTCGCGGGCTTCCGACGTCACGGCCCCCTGGTTGAGCAGGACCAGCGCCCCGCCGTAGGCGGACAGGGCTTCGGCGGCACGGTTGCTGGTTTCGACGGCTCGTTTGAAAGCGACCGCCGAATCCTGGAACCGGTCAAGCGTCCGGTAGGTCCGACCGAGGAGCAGCCAGCCCTCGGGCTGGTTGGGATTCTGATCCAGGCGTTCCTTCAGTTGGGTCGCCATCTGGAGCATCTGTTGATTTTGTTGGGCCATCGCGCGATCGGCGGTACGCGACGCGAATGGCTGATCGGGTGCTCCCGGTGCGCCGACCTCGAAATACAGTGCCGTGCTGCCCGTCGCCACGAATATCCCGATAATCGCGACCATGAGCACGTTGCGCGGGGACGTGGCGCGGAAGAGCCTTTTGCGCAACTGGCGTTTGCTGTCGGCTGACAGCAAACGGCGTTGAATCTCCAATCGGATCGCCGACGCCTCTCCCTGCGAGATGGTTCCGCGTTCGAGATCCCGATCGATCTCCTTGATTTGATCGCGGTAGACAAGGATATCCGGCGCAAAGGCCTCCTCTTCGGTGCGTGTCGTGCCGTTGAAAAGCGGCCAGGCGATCGCGGCCAGAAAACCCAATACCATGATCGTCGCGGCGATCCAGAACACGGTCACGGTGTGGGGTCTCCCATAAGCTTGGCGAGCCGGCGCTTTTCCTCTTCCGTCAGGGGCGGCGGAGAGGCCGACACGTTGGAACGTCGCCGGAAAAAGACGATCAACGCCGCCAGTCCTCCGGACAGAATGATTGCCGGGCCGATCCACAGTCCCAGGGTCTTGGTCTTGAACGGCGGTTGCAGCAGAACGAAATCGCCATACCGCGAAACGACGTAGTCGACCACTTCGTCATTCGTATCGCCGGCCGAGATCCGTTCGCGGACCAGCACGCGGAGGTCGCGGGCCAGTTCTGCGTTGGAATCGTCGATGGATTGGTTCTGACAGACCAGACATCGCAGATTTTGGCTGATGTCGCGGGCGCGTGCTTCCTTGGCCGGGTCCGGCAGGATCTCGTCGGGCTCGACCGCATGGGCCGGAATGCCGCACAGAAGCGCGTAGACGAGGGCGAACGCGACCGCCAAGGCTTTCATCGCTTGCTCAACTCCTCGACGATGGGGCGGATGGTCTGCTCCCACACCTCCGGAAGCAACGGCCCGATTTGCTTGTAGCGGATGACCCCGTTGCGATCGACGACGAAGGTTTCCGGGGCGCCGGTCACCCCCAGGGCGATCGCGGCACGGCTTTCGGGATCGTAGCCGATCCGATGGTAGGGGGTCCCCAGCCGTTTGAGCCATGCCGGCCCGTCTCCGGGCGCCTTCTCCCGCCAGTCGATGCCGAAGATCGGGATCACGTTGCGCTCCTTCAGTTCGAGAAGGAACGGATGTTCGACCCGGCAAGCCACGCACCAGGATCCCCACACGTTGACGAGGCTCACCTGTCCCTTGAGATCGTCGGTCTTGAAACCGGTCTCCTGTCCCGGCATGGGGGCGAGTTCTAGTTCGGGGAAGGGCGTGTTGATCAGAACCGAGTCTATCCGGTGCGGATCCTTGGTCAGCCCGACGGCGAAATAGACGAGCATCACCACGAACACGGCCAGGGGAACCAGAAACAGCAGCCTCTTCAGGATCATGTGGCGGCTTCCTTGGCCCGGCGGCGGCGCAACATCGGGATGCCGAATCGATATCGCCGGTCGCTCAGGCTGACGGCGCCGCCGCCCGCCATGATCATGCAGCCCACCCATATCCACATGACGAACGGATGGACGTAGAACCGCGTAACGTAGCCGATGCCGTTCGGTGCCGGATCGCCGATGACGGCATAGAGATTCCGCCAGACGTTCACGTCCAGGGCCGCCTCCGTCGTCGATCGGTTCTCCACCGGATAGTTTCGTTTTTCGGCGGTCAGGTGCGCGACTTCGTTCCCGTTGCTGCGGATGGTGAATTCGCCCTGGAGCGCCACGTAGTTGGGGCCCTGCTGTTCGCGCGCGCCGTTGAACGTAAAGTCGTAGTCGCCGACGACAACGGTTTCGCCCGGGTTCATGGTCTGGATGCTTTCTTCCTGCCACAGCGACGCACCGGTCATGCCGACGATGGCCACCGCCAGCCCGGCATGGGCAAGCGTCATACCGAAGGTCGAACGCGGCATTCGGAACAATCGCGAGAAGCTGTCTTTCAACGGTTCTCGGAACAGCCGCATGCGATTGGCGACGTCCGCGGCGGTGGCGGCCAATAGCCATGCCGCCAGGCCCATGCCCAGCAGTCCACGAATCGATACCTCCGACCGGATCGCCCAAACCGCGATCGCCGTGACCAGGAATACCGCCGCCGCGATCTTGAGCCGACCGAGCACGCCGGGCAGATCGGCGCGTTTCCAGGTCAGGAAGGGGCCGACCGCCATTGCCGCCACCATGGGCAGCATCAACGGGACAAAAACCAGGTTGAAGAACGGCGCGCCGACCGAAACCTTGTCGGCGCCGACGGCATCGACCAGAAGCGGGTACAGGGTTCCCAGCAGAACGACGGCGGCGCCGGTGGTCAGCAACAGGTTGTTGAGCAGCATCCCGCCCTCGCGCGATATCGGCTGGAACAGGCCGCCGCCCGCCAACTCCGGACCGCGCCATGCGTAGAGAATCAACGATCCGCCGATCACGACGGCCAGAAGCATCAGGATGAAGACGCCGCGGGTCGGATCGGTGGCAAAGGCGTGGACGGAGGTCAGGACACCCGAGCGGACAAGAAAGGTCCCCAGCAGGCTGAAGGCGAAGGCGACGATTGCCAGGAAGACCGTCCAGCCTTTGAGCGCGCCGCGCTTCTCGACCACGATGGCGGAATGGACCAAAGCCGTACCCGCCAGCCAAGGCAGGAACGATGCGTTTTCAACCGGGTCCCAATACCACCAACCGCCCCAGCCCAGTTCGTAATAGGCCCACCACGAACCCAAGGCGATGCCGATGGTCAGCAGAATCCATGATGCCAGGCTCCAGGGGCGGACCCAGCGCGCCCAAGCCGCGTCGACGCGGCCCTCGATCAGGGCGGCGATGGCGAAAGCGAAAGCGACGGAGAATCCCACATAGCCGAGGTAGAGGAACGGCGGATGAAATGCCAGCGCCGGATCCTGCAGCAAGGGGTTCAGGCCATTGCCGTCGGCGGGAGGCGGGAATATCCGGTCGAACGGGTTGGAGGTCAGCAGGATGAAGAGAACGAAGCCGATCCCCATCGCGCCCTGAACGGCAAGGACGCGCGCCTTGAACGTTTCGGGAAGGCGGGTGCCGAACACGGCGACCGCGGCGCCGAACGTCGCCAAAACCAGAACCCACAACAGCATCGAGCCTTCGTGGTTTCCCCAGGTTCCGGCGATCTTGTAGATGAGAGGCTTCGCGGAATGGGAATTCTGGGCGACGTTGATCAGCGAAAAATCGCTGGTGACGTAGGCATGGACAAGGGCGAGAAAGGCGATGCCGATCAGGGCCGCCTGAGACAGGGCGGCGGGTTGCGCGACCGCCATCCACGGCCGAATACCACGCGCCGCGCCGGCCAGGGGCAGGACGCACTGGATGACGGCGGCGAACAGCGCGAGCGTAAGGGCGAAGTGTCCGATTTCGGCGATCATCAGGGGCTCCCAGCGTTCGTCAACGGGCTTGGCCCCCCATCTGCCCGGACTGCTCCATCGATTCCTTCATGTGTTCCCAGTAGCCGCTTTTCTTCAGGGCTTCGGCGGCTTCCGGCGGCATGTAATTCTCGTCGTGCTTGGCCAGGACTTCGTCGGCCCTGAAAACGTCGCCGATCAGGTATCCCTCCGCCACCACGCCCTGGCCTTCGGCAAACAGGTCGGGCAGGAGCCCTTCGTAATGGACCTTCACCGCGTTGGCCATGTCGGTGACCTTGAATTCAACGATCGATCCCCCGGAACGATTGACGCTTCCTTCCTCGACGAGACCGCCGATCCGGATCCGCCGGTCTGTGGGGAATTTGTTTTCCGTCAGTTCCGACGGGCTGTGGAAAAAGACGATCCCTTCTTCCATCGCATTGAGCGCCAACACCGCGGCAACGCCCAGCAGCGCCATGCCGACCAGGACGAAGGTCAGCCTTTTATGCTTTGGACGCATCGATATCGGCCTCTTTACGCGTGCGATTTCTAAGGGAAGCCAACGTGCGTTCGCTGGACCTGCTCGATTTGAGGCTCAGGGCGAGCAATCCGACCAGGACCACGCCCGTCAACAGGTAGCTGGGCCAGACGAAAACGGCGTATCCGCCCATGGTGAAAAAAGCGTTGATGGATTCCATGGTGCGCTTCCTATCCGTGAACCTGTCGCAATCGGACCGCCCGAATGCGGGCGTTATTCAAGTGGGTGCGCATGCGCACGATCAGCACGTAGCAGAAGTAGGTCGTGTATCCCGTTGCCATCAGCAGCAGTGGAATCAGCATGGTGGGATGAATGGCCGGGCCGTTCATCTTGAAGACGCTGGACGGCTGATGAAGGGTGTTCCACCAGTCGACTGAAAATTTGATGATCGGCACCATCACGAAGCCGACAAGCGCCAGCGTGGCCGCCGCGCGCGTGCCGCGCGTGGGGTCGTCGAAGGCGTTTTGCAGCGCGATGAATCCCAGATACAGGAAGAACAGGATCAGGACTCCGGTCAGGCGGGCATCCCAGGCCCACCACGTTCCCCACATCGGCTTGCCCCAAAGGGAACCGGTCGTCAACGCCAGGAAGGTGAAGCAGGCGCCGATCGGCGCCGCGGCCTCGGCGGCGATATGGGCCAGGGGAACCCGCCAGATCAGGCCGACCGCACTGGTTCCCGCCATCCAGCTGTAACAAAAAAGGGACATCCATGCGGCCGGTACGTGGACGTACATAATCCGCACGCTTTCGCTCTGCCGGAAATCCGGCGGCGAGAAGAAAAGTGCGAGCACCAATCCGGCCCCGATTGTCACCACCGTCAGAACCGCGAGCCACGGCGCGGCCTTGGGGCCGTTCTTCAAGAACCAGTCGGGTTGGGAAAGGCGGTTCAGCATGGAGCCCTACGAATATCAGAAAACGCTATTTAACGCGATAGAGATGGGATGTCCGTCCCGGTGCGCAATGGTCGCAAAAGCGTGTGGCACGGTTTCCATCATTCCATTGCCTGCCGGATTGCCGCCGCTGCCGCCCAGGGACACAGGGCGATGGCGGCGATGGCCATGGCCGACAGCATCAGAAGCGGCGGCCGCGACCCGAATCCGGAAATCACCGATTCTACGGCGCCGACTCCGAACACGAGTGTGGGGATGTAAAGCGGCAGGATCAGCAGCGAAAGCAGGACGCCGCCCCGTCGGGAGCCGAGGATAAGCGCCGCGCCAACGGCGCCGATCAGGCTGAGCGTGGGCGTGCCGAGGGCCAGTGTGACCATGAGAACGCCGTAGCCGTCGCCACTGACGTTCAGCAGCAGCGCCAACAGAGGCGAGGCGATGATGAGCGGCAAACCGGTGGTCAACCAGTGGGCGGTGACTTTGGCAAGAACGACGGCTTCCAAGGGAAAGGGCGCCAGCACCAAAAGCTCCAGGGATCCGTCCTCGTAGTCCGTCTGGAACAACCGCTCCAGGGACAGCATGGACGCGAGCAATGCGGCAACCCAAACCACGCCGCCGCCGATCCGGGCCAACAGGTTTGGATCGGGACCGACGCCGAACGGAAACAGAATGACCGCAAGCACGAAAAACGCCACGACCATCACGCTGTCGATGCCCTGGCGGAGCGCTAGTCGGATGTCTCGGCGCAGGATTGCGTAGAAGCGGATCATGGGGCGGCCTCCTGGTCCTGGTCGACGGCGTATCGGGCCAGATCCAGGGATGACGTATCCCCGAGTCCCAGGTCGGAGTGGGTCGAAAGGACGACAATGCCTGATGCAGCTCGATGGCGTTCGATGGCTCGTTTCAGCGCCTCGATGGCGGACGCGTCGAGGGCGGTCGTCGGTTCGTCCAGAAGCCAGAGGGCTGCATCCGATACCAGAATGCGTGCAAGGTTGAGCCGCCGCTTTTGACCCGCCGACAGAAATCTCCCGGGGACGTCCACAAGATGGCGAATGCCCATGCCTTCCAGAGCTTTGTCGACCGACGCTGCGTCCCGGCCGGACATCACGGCCCAGAATTCCAGGTTTTCGCCCACGGTCAAAACCGGCTTGACCGCATCCTGATGCCCGACATAGACAACGCGGGAACGATGCGCGTCGCGATCGTCGGTTACGTCGTGGCCGCTCCAGAGCATGGAGCCGGCGAAGGGCGGCAACAGGCCGGCCATCATGCGCAGCAGGCTCGACTTGCCGCTGCCGTTGGGGCCGACGAGAGTCAAGACGGCGGAAGCGGCGACATCGAACGCCAATCCGGAAAACACCCGGCGTTCGCCTCGGACACACGTCAGATCCTGACCGATGAAGGTGTCCATTTCCGTCCGTTGCTTGTTGACGCCGACGCACCCTAACCCATCGGTGGCTGGCAAGAAATACCTGAACGTGCGGGGCCCGTTCGGCGTGATGATCAGCGTCGCAGGTATGGAGCGTACTGCTGGTCGTGTTCCTTGATGTGAATGAGCAGCCACTCGTGCAGCAGGCGCATCAGTTCGTTCGCGGTATCGGTATTCGGACTCGCGTTATAACGGTCGGCTAATTCGTTCATCTGATGGGTAAAGCGTTCGTGTTCGGCCTTGTGGCCTTCGAAAAAGGGATACTGGGTTTTGGCAAGGCGCGCTTCTTCGCGTGAGAAGTGCTCGCGTGTGTGGTCGTGCAGTTCGTGGAAGATCCCGCCCAGATTTTCCGACACGTTGTCGGCGGAAATTGCTTCGGCGAGGCGGTTCAGGATCCCGATCATTCTTTTGTGATCGGCGTCAAGCTTATCGTCCCCGACACTCATGTCGGAAGTCCAGTCGATCGAGCGTACGATCATGACGTTTCTCCGACGTTCCACGTTTATTTTTCGATGAACCGTTCATGTATGTATGTTGAATTTCTCCCCTTGAATTTAAAGGGGTTTACGGCATTGGGCGGAACGTGGCGGTGTTTCGCTCACTTGCGGTCGATGAAGAATTCGATGAATTCGCCTATTTGGCCGTCGAGCATGTGAGCGCCTTCGTGGATTCGGCAACCCCGGTTGCGGGCCGCGACGAGAAGCGGCGTGACTGGAGGCTTCATGATGACGTCGACAACCAGAAGTCCGGATGTGAGCGCTTCCGGATCGATGGGAAGCGGGTCGCCGGATTTCATGCCGAGAGGCGTTGCGTTGACGACGGTGTCGTGACCGTTTGGTACGGGGGCGGATGTTTCGGCCTCAAGCCCGTCGTACAGGTCCGTCAACCGCTCGACGAGCTGGCGGGACCGATTTTCGTCAACATCGAAGATGCTGATCTTTCGAATTCCCGAACCCGCCAGGGCATGGGCAACGGCGGCGCCCGCCCCGCCGGCTCCAAGCAGCAATATGGACCGACCTTCGGGGGCGTGGCCTTGTTTCCGCATTCCAGCGACGAAACCTAGCCCGTCTAGAATGTCACCGGTCCAGCGGCCATCGCTTTCGCGACGCATCACATTCACGGCGCCCACTGCCCGTGCTGTGGGGCGGAGTTCGTCGACATGGCCCATAACCGCTGCCTTATGGGGAACCGTCACGACAATGCCGTCGATGTTGGTCATGACCTTGAAGCCGGCTACCGCCAGATCCAGATCCGCCGGGGCGACGTCGATCGCCACCATGACTGCGTCGATTCCCCGTTCCCGAAACATCGGATTGATCAAGTGCGGCGAGCGTGCCTGTGCGATCGGGTGGCCCAGGAAAACGTAGAGTCGGGTTTCTCCGCTGATGGCGGGGTCAGTGGCTTTGGATGTCATCGGCATTTCCCATTCCGGAATGAGGCGCGATTATGGAATGCGGGCGTTCGGAGCTCAAGGCCGTCCTGGAAAAGAAAAAGGGGACCGCGAAAACGCGGTCCCCGGTCAGGAAATCCTGGAGTGGGAGGAAATCAGAGCAAGGCTTTCGCGCGTTGCGCGACAGCCTCGGCCGTGAAGCCGAAGTGATTGAAAAGAACCGTGTCCGGAGCCGAGGCGCCGAAGGTGGGCATTCCGACAAAGTCACCCTTGCGTCCCAGAAGTTCGCCCCAGCCGAGCGGAGAGCCCGCTTCGACGCCGACGCGGACGACGCCTTCGCCGATGATTTCGTCGCGGGCGCCCTTGGGCTGGGCGACGAACAACTCACGGCACGGCATGGAAACGACGCGGGTACCGATGCCTTCCTTCTGGAGAAGGTCGCGGGCCCCCATCGCGATGACGACCTCGCCGCCGGTTGCGACCAGAACGACTCGCATGACGCCTTTCGCCTCGGCAAGGACGTAGGCGCCCTTCTGCGACAGGTTGTCGTCCGTATGCTCGGTTCGCAACGTCGGCAATGGCTGACGGCTCAGGGACAGAACGGACGGTCCCGTCTCGTTTTCCAGGGCGATTTGCCAGCATTCGGCGGTTTCCACCGCATCGGCTGGCCGAAGAACGAGGACGTTCGGAATGGCGCGCAATCCGGCCAAGTGTTCCACCGACTGGTGGGTCGGGCCGTCTTCTCCGAGGCCGATCGAGTCGTGAGTCATGACGTAGATGACGCGGCTTTTCATAAGCGCGCCCAAACGGATTGACGGCTTGCAGTAATCGGTAAAGGTCAGGAAGCTGCCGCCGTAGGGGATGAACCCGCCATGCAGGGCAACGCCGTTCATGGCCGCGGCCATGCCGTGTTCACGAACGCCGTAGTGGACGTAATTGCCGCTGAAATCGCCCTTGGCGATCGACTTGCTGTCGGCCGTCCAGGTGTTGTTGGCGGGGGTCAGGTCGGCCGATCCGGCGAGGAAGATCCCGACTTTCGGGGCCAGGGTTTCCAAGGCGCGGCCGGACATCTGGCGCGTGGGGCCGACGGGGCGTTCCTCGCTGGCCGACTTTTTGATTTCATTGATCGTCTTGTCCAGGTCGGCAGGCAACGCGCCGACGCAGGCATCGAGAAACGCCTTGCGAACGCTGGCATCGGCGCCGGAGAGGCGGCCTTCCCAGGCCGAACGCTCCGCGCTGCCGCGGGATCCGGCGACGGCCCAGGCCGACCGGATGTCCTCGGGAACCTCGAACGGACCGTAGGCCCAACCGAGAGCCTTCTTGGTGCGATCGATTTCCTCGGCGCCCAGGGCGCCGGCGTGGGCGCTCGCCTTGCCTTCGCGGCTGGGCGAACCGAATCCGATCCGGGTGCGGCAACGGATCATGGTGGGCTTGTCGGCGGACTTGGCGCCGATCATCGCGGCTTCGAGCGCATCGGCATCATGGCCGTCGACGTCCAGTGTGTTCCATCCGCAGGCACGGAAGCGGGCGGGCGCATCATCGACACAGGCGATGTCCGTCGGGCCGTCGATGGAAATGTGGTTGTCGTCGTACAGGACGATCAGATGACTGAGTCCGAGTGCGCCGGCCAGCGAAATTGCTTCGTGGCTCAAACCTTCCATCAGGTCGCCGTCCCCGGCGAGAACCCAGGTGTAGTGATTCACGAGGTTATCGCCGTAGCGGGCGTTCAGTACCCGTTCGGCCAAGGCCATGCCGACCGCGGATCCGAGACCCTGGCCAAGCGGGCCGGTCGTCATTTCAACTCCGGTTTCTACGTCGTATTCGGGGTGTCCCGGAGTCAGTGAATTGAACTGGCGGAAATTCTTGACCTGTTCGAGGGACATGCCCGGATAGCCGGAGAGGTGGGTGATGGCGTAGAGCATCGCCGATGCATGACCGGCCGAAAGCACGAACCGGTCGCGGTCCTGCCATGTCGGCGCGCCGGCGTCGAATTTGAGGACCCGGGTGAACAGCACCGTCGCGATATCGGCGGCGCCGAGGGGCATGCCGGGATGTCCGGATTTCGCGGCGTCGATGGCATCGATCGACAGAGCGCGAACCGCGTTTGCCAAGTCGCGGGTGCTGGGTTGAGACTGCGTCATAATTGTTGATTTCTCCTTTTGGGCGGCGTCATCAGTGCTCATTGAGGGGTCAGGCGCCGCGTCGACTCGGCGTCGAAAAGATGGACATTTCCGGGGTCGATAACGAGTTCAAGAGGATCGCCGGCGCCGCGGACCTTTCCGGGTTCCACGCGCGCCACGACATTGGTCTCGCCCATTCGAACATGGGCGAGTGTATCCGAACCCAGGGGTTCGACGACCTCGGCGGAGGTAACGACGCGCCAAGGTTCGCCATCGATCTCGTTTGCTCGGGCGCCCATATGCTCGGGACGAATGCCGGTGACCAGGGGGCGCCCCTGCTGCCGGGCGACGACGTCGCGCAACGGCCCTGGCACCGGGAATTTCAAGGTGTCGGAAATCCGAATCATCGGTTCGGCACCCTCGGTGAGTACCGAACACGGCAGAAAATTCATGGTCGGCGCACCGATGAAGCCGGCAACGAAGATATTGCCCGGATTCTTATAAATTTCCTCCGGTTCTCCGATTTGTTCGATATAGCCGTCGCGCAGGACGACCATTCGGTCGGCCAAAGTCATGGCTTCGACTTGATCGTGAGTGACATAGATCATCGTTGTTTCGAGATCGCGATGGAGACGTTTGATTTCGGTACGCATATCGACGCGTAGCTTGGCGTCCAAGTTACTCAACGGTTCGTCGAAAAGGAAGGCGTTTGGTCGACGCACGATCGCGCGGCCCATCGCGACGCGCTGACGCTGGCCGCCGGAAAGCTGGCCGGGCCGCCGTTCGAGGTACGAATCGATCTGAAGAACGCGGGCAGCGTCGCCCACGCGCTTGCGGATTTCGTCGGCGACGAACTTCCGCATGCGCAGGCCGAACCCGACGTTTTCCGCGACCGACATGTGGGGATAGAGGGCGTAGTCCTGAAAAACCATGGCGATCTGGCGATCGCGCGGCTCCAGATCGTTCACCACCTCGCCGCCGATTCGGATTTCGCCTTCGGAGATCTCCTCGAGCCCCGCGACCATGCGCAACAGTGTCGACTTGCCGCAGCCCGAGGGCCCCACCAGCACAATGAATTCTTTGTCCCGGATCTCGAGATCAATCCCGTGAACCACCTCGACCGGACCGTAACGCTTAAAGACTTTCGAGAGAACGATTTCGGACACGACGCCCCCTTCCAACGGCTGCGACCCCAAAAGTTGGAGCCGGATTCTTCGTTTGCATCGACCTGTCGGGAATGATATCAATATCGATATTAAAATCAATAACAGACGCCGACGACGGCTATCGAAACTTGGAGGAACGCTCTTGATGCCGAAGACGCCGATGCTTCAACGAAGGCGCCTCAACAAGAGCCAAAGCGTTTATGAAGCCCTTCGGCGCTCGATCATCCTGGGGGAGTTGCGGCCCGCCGAGCCGCTGGGCGAGCTTCAAGTCGCGCAGATGTTCAGTTGCAGCCAGGGCCCGGTGCGCGAGGCGCTTTTGCGTCTGCAGGAGGAAGGTCTCGTCAACCGACTCGGCTACCGCGGGACGATTGTCTCGGCGATCACTTCGGAAGAAATCGTCGAGATGCTGTTGATGCGGAAATTGATCGAGACGCGCGGCGCGTCCTATGCCGTCGCCAAGATCGACGACTCCGCCATCGACTATCTTTCGGAACTTGTCCGCAGCATGGAAGCGGCGGCCGAAGAGGGCGACGAGTTCGAACTTAGCGAACTCGACCGGCGATTTCATATGCAAGTTTTTCAGAATGCAGGACTGAACGCCCTGGAACCGATCCTGGAGCGCTGCCTGCTGCACGTCCATCGTTTCAAGATTTCCCTCTCACCCGGCGGAAGAACCCTGCAGGAAACCGCTGCGGGCCATTGGCCGATCGTCGAAACACTGAGGGCCGGCGAGGAAGTCGAGGTGAAAAGGGCGATAACCCGCCACATCGATACGGTGTGCGGCGGTTCGGTATCCCTGATGTCGCGCGTCGGTGACGTGTGATGGTTTCGGGAAATTAATGTCCGATGTTTGAAGTTAAAGGAGGAAGGCCCATGCGTAAATTCTTGTTGACCCTCGCTGCGACCGTGGGGCTCGCCGCCGGGGCTGCGTCGGCGGAAGAAAAAGTCACGTTCTGGTATCATTTCGACAACCCGGAAAATCCCATCAAGGAACTGGTTGCGAAATTCGAATCCGAGAATCCCGGGATCAAGATCGATGCCCAGAGCATCCCCTGGAATTCCTACTACGACCAGTTGTTCACGTCGATCATCGGCGGCAAGGCACCCGACACCGCGATGGTGAAGCTGTGGGCCTTGCCCCAGTTGATGGAAATGGACGCGCTCGTTCCGATTGATTCCTACATCGACAAGTGGTCGGCGAAGGATGACGTTCTGCCGAACCTGTGGAACATCACCAAAGGTCCGGACGGCAAGCACTACTACCTGCCGATTCAGTACGTCGCTTTGTACCTCTACTACCGCGTGGATCTGTTCAAGGAAGCCGGGCTCGAACCGCCGAAGACCTGCGATGATTTCCTGACCGCGGCCAAGGCCCTGACCAAGGACGGCGTCTATGGGTTCGGTCTTCGCGGCGCCAAGGGCGGCCATGACCATTTCCTGTCGTTCGCCTTGCCGATGGGCGCGAGCTTCGAAAAGGGCGGCATGGTGACCCCCGAGGCGATCAACGCGGCACAGTGGTTCGTCGACCTTCATCGCGTGCACCACATTTTCCCGCCGTCGGCCCCGAATGACGGCTTCAACGAAATCACCGGCGCCTTCCGGGCCGGCAAGACCGCGATGACCATCCACCATATCGGCTCGTCGGACAGCATGATAAAGGCCTTGGGCGACAAGGTCTCGGCGGTTCGGGTTCCGCTGTGCGATGGCAAGGGTTGGACCTCGTTCGGCGACGAATCGACGGCGGTCTTCTCGTCGGCGAAGTCGAAGGACGCCGCCTGGAAGTGGATCTCCTTCCTGTCGACCGGCGAGAACAACGTCAAATTCAACATGGAAACGAAGCAAATGCCGGTGACAAAGTCCGGTACGGCTTCGTGGACCCTGCATCAAAAGCGCTTTGTCGACGCGACGGTCGATTCCGTGCCGATCGCGGGCATCCTGCCGCTGGTTCCGGAAACCGGTGAATTCGTCAATACCGTTTGGCCGACCAACATGCAGCGCGCGCTGCTTGGTGAAATCACACCGAAGCAGATGATGGAAAACTTCGAAAAGCACTACCACGGCGGTTGATCGCCGGATAGTCGGCGAGGCGTCCTCGGGGCGCCTCGCCCCCGTCTTCCCGCTTCCCCAGCGTCAAACGGTTCGAAAAGAACATGCCCATCGATACCACGATTATGCCCACAGCCGTTCCGAAACGGCGGCACCGGAAATTCCCGGTCTTGCCGTACGTGCTGTTGTCTCCGGCCGTCGCGGCCACGCTACTCATTATCTTCCTGCCCATGCTGCAGGCGGGGTACATGAGCCTGCACAACTACATTCTTTGGAAACCCAAGGGGATCACGTTCATCGGGCTGGACAATTTCATCCGCGCCCTTTCGGACGAAGTGTTTTGGATTTCCCTCCAGCATACCGCGATCTGGATCGGCGTGACCGTGCCCATGCAGGCATTGCTCGGCTTGGTGACGGCATTGCTCCTTAACTGCCAGTTCCCCTGGCGGACTTTGGCGCGGGGGCTCATCATCATTCCCTGGGCATTGCCCAGCGTGGTCATCGGCCTCATGTGGTCGTGGATCTACAATCCGAACTACGGCGTCTTGAACGATCTGTTGCTCCGCATTGGCGTCCTGAGCACGGCGGTTCCGTGGCTCGCCGATCCCGACACAGCGTTATATTCGGTCATCGTCGCGCTCATGTGGCAGGGGTTCCCGTTCTTCGCGGTCATGTTCCTGGCCGGATTGCAGGCCATTCCCCGCAGTTACTACGAAGCGGCGGAAATCGACGGGGCCTCCACGTGGCAGCAGTTCTGGCACATTACGCTGCCGGGGCTGAAGGGGGTCATGATCACCGCCTTCCTGCTTCGAACCATATGGGTCGCGAACTCGATCGACGTCATATACGTCATGACCGGTGGCGGTCCGGGCTACAATACCTACACGTTGCCGCTCTACTCGTTCATCCGAACCTATAGCGGTATGGATTTCGGTTACGGTTCCGCGCTTGCGGTCAGTTTCACGCTCTTGTTGCTGTCGGTGGTCGTCGTCTATCTCCGCCGCGTCGGAAAGGGGATCCGATGATGGTCGGAAAACGCAGCCGCTTGAAACGTTTCCTGGTGATCGAACTGCCTTTGCTGGCGATCATAGCGTTCACGCTCGGCCCGTATCTGTGGATGTTCATCACCTCGATCAAACCCGAGGAAGAACTCTTCACCGACAAGGTCGCCTACTGGACCGCCCATCCGACATTCCACAGCTACGAACGCCTGTTCGGGCACACGAGCTTTCTCGGCAACATGATGGACAGCCTGATTGTCGCCTCGTTGACGGTCATCGTCGGTTTGACCCTCAGCGTTACAGCCGCTTATGCATTCTCTCGCTTCCGGTTTCCGGGGCGCCGGTACCTGATGCTCCAGTTCCTGGTCATCAACATGTTCCCGATCGTGCTGCTGATCATTCCGCTGTTCGTGATCATGCGCTGGCTGAACCTGCTCGATACCTACCCGGCCCTGGTGATCGCGCACTCGACCTTCAGCATTCCGTTCGCGACCTGGATGATGACGAGCTACATCAACGCAATTCCCGTCAGCCTCGACGAAGCCGCGATGACCGACGGCTGTTCGCGTCTGGGGGCCTTGTGGCGGGTGATTCTGCCGTTGTGCCGGCCGGGCGTCGCCGCGACCGGGATCTACATCTTCATCACGTCGTGGAACGAGTACCTGTATGCCACGATCCTCGCCGGGCAGAACGTCAAGACCATCACCGTGGCCATTCAGACCCTGATCGGCGAGTTTGAAATCGCCTGGGGGCTGTTGACGGCGGGCGGCGTGGCGGGCGCCTTGCCCGCGACGGTCCTGTTCATGCTCGTGCAGCGGCAATTGATCAGCGGTCTGACACAAGGTGCGGTCAAGGGCTGACGACGTCTTTTGCCCACCGATTTTCCGCGCGCGGTTCGGGGATAGGCGATCCCTGCCGCGTGCGGCATTCGGCGCTAAAGGTTTGCTGTCAGATGCGGGGCTTGATCGGCATCTCGGACTGGTCGTCGATTTCCAGACAGGATTCCAGAATCAGAGTGCTCATTTCCGATGAGGCGGCCGCCTTGTCGTGGCCGAGGATGGCATCAAGAACCTTGCGGTGGCGGGGAAGGGTACGTTGGATGGTCTCCCGGGTCGCCTGGGCGAAAAAGGCCGCGCGCAAGGCACTTTCGACGAGCCGGCCGATTGGCCACAGAAGTTCGTTGTCGGCGGCCAGGAAAATGGTCCGATGGAAGTCGATGTCGGCGATGTTGAATTTCGCGCTGTCACCGGCTGCTTCCTCCATCTTTCCAAACGCCGCGGCAATCAGGGCGAGCTTGGAGTAGTCCGACTGTTCGGCCGCAAGGGCCGCCGCCGTCGGCTCTATGGCATTGCGGAGTTCCATGAGATTGCGGAGAAAACACGGGGTGTTGCCGAACCGGATCTGCAAATCGACGACGGTCGGATCCAGGAAATTCCAGCTTTCTCGGGAAAGCACCCGGGTTCCCGTGCGAGGACGGGCCTCGATGAAGCCGATGGCGGATAACCGGCGAAGCGCTTCGCGTAACGCGCTTCGGCTAATCGAGAACTCCGCGCTCAGTTGATCTTCGTTCGGCAGCGTCGAACCGGATGGATACCGTCCCTCGAAAATTCGGGCGGCAATATCCCATGCCACGCGGCTGTGAACCCCGCCTTGCCGGCGGCTTATCCGATCCTGCGGCAAGGACCAGCCCTCCTGCTTCGATGGGTGAAAGACTCTTTGTCGGTCTTTTTTATTGTCGGGATCCGATTTCGCCACGCGCTTCTGGGGCGGAAACCAGGAACAAAAAAGGCCGATTCCCGATCGAAGCGGCCCTTAGGTGATTGCACACGCTTTATTGGATCCGAAACGAATGGGGGAAGCGTCCGGATCACCGTGGAAAACGTCTCGAGTCATCTCTAAACTCCAGACGACCTCGTAATGCTATACAAATTCTAGGGGTTTTTCAATTCATCAGTTTTTTATATGGCAAAACTCCTATAAATGTCCGCGCCACATGGACCGCTACCTGGGCGCACCGATAATGCGCACGAAAATCGTGATTGTCTGAATCACAATGCCCTCACTGAGGGTGTTGGCAATTGATGTATATGTAACGAATTTCTATTGATTGGTAATATTTGTAGCTATATGATTGTTTTTGGCGTTAAGTTTGCCCAATTTGAAACAAGATATATAGCGCTGCTTTTTCGGCCGGGGTGAATGGGTCAATGAATTTGACGGGTATGGACAAGGCGTATCTTTTGGCAACGGTCGAACCATCCCAGTCTGTCGAAGGTTACTGGACGGTCGTTCGGGCCGGAGAAGTGTTGCTCATCACGCGGGATCGCGATGAAGCAACAGCGGTGTGCCAAAAACTCCAGGAAACCGGGGGCAAAACGGATCCGGCGCTGGATGGTGCCGAGTGTTCGTCGCGTTCGAGTGAACGATCTTTTCACGATGCTCATTGATCGTATGCCGACACTCGAACTCGGCCAATGATCTGTCGGCTATTTCGCCGGCACCACGCGCCGTTGCCCGTCGCGCCGCACCGGTCCGAAATTGTTGAAATCGGCAAAGGCGTATCGGTATCGGCATTCGAAATCCAATGTCCGGGTCGGCTCGCGTGCGACCGTAACCGCTTGCGATCGCCGGGAACCCATTCCCGGAGCCGGAAAAATCACCGCAATTTCTTTTGCACGCTTGGGTGGGCGAGCGTATCTTTTGGACGCCCAGGCGCTGATACCGCGCCATCCTATCGAACCTCAGAAAAATCGGCTTATATAACCCCCCATGTCAGATACAGTGAAAAGCACATCCATCCGACCGGTCGTCCTTTGCATCATGGACGGGTGGGGCTACAGCGACGACAGCGAGCAGAACGCGGTCGCCATCGCCAACACGCCCAATTGGGATCGCTTCTTGAAGGAGGTGCCCGGCGCCTTGTTGGAGGCATCGGCCGAAAGCGTCGGCCTGCCCGCGGGACAGATGGGCAACTCCGAAGTCGGACACATGAATCTCGGTGCTGGCCGCGTGGTCATGCAGGATCTGCCGCGCATCGACCAGGCCGTGTCCGACGGTTCGCTTGCAGCCAATAAGACGCTCGGGCGTTTCGTCGACAGCCTGAAAAAAAGCGGCGGACGCTGCCACCTGATGGGGCTGATGTCGCCGGGTGGCGTTCATTCGATGCAGCAGCACATGGCGGCGCTTGCGCGTGCCGTGGCATCGTCGGGTGTTGAGGTGATCGTCCATTCCATGCTTGACGGGCGCGATACGCCACCGTCGAGTGCAGCCGGCTATCTGGCCGATTTCGTGGAATCGACGAAGGACATCCCGCGCCTCACTTTCGGCGTGGTTACCGGGCGGTATTACGCGATGGACCGCGACAAGCGCTGGGACCGGGTCGAAAAGGCCTATCGGGCTCTGGTCGACGCCGAAACGGAAGGCCGATCGGGTTCCGATCCGGTGACCATCGTCAAGGCGAGTTACGCCGAAAAGCGCACCGATGAATTCGTGCTTCCGACCGTGGTCGACGGTTACGACGGAATGCGCGACGGTGACGGTTTCCTGATGGCCAACTTCCGCGCCGACCGGGCGCGTGAAATTCTGACCGCGCTTGTGGACCCGGCGTTCGATGGGTTCGAACGCTCGCGGCGGATCGCGTTCGGTGCCCTTGCCGGCATGGTCGAATATTCGCAGGATCTGAATCCGTTTTTCCCGGCGTTGTTCCCGTCGCTGGAACTGACCAACGTTCTGGGTGAGGTCGTCGCGAATGCCGGCCGGACCCAGCTTCGTATCGCCGAAACCGAAAAATACGCGCACGTCACGTTCTTCTTGAACGGGGGCCGCGAGGACGTGTTCGAAGGCGAGGACCGCATCATGGTGCCGTCCCCGAAGGTCGCGACCTACGACTTGCAGCCGGAGATGTCGGCGCCCGAGGTCACCGACAAGGTGGTCGAGGCGGTCGGAAGCGGAAAGTACGATCTGGTCGTCATCAATTTCGCCAACGGCGACATGGTCGGCCATACCGGCTTTCTGGATGCCGCCGTCAAGGCGGTCGAGACGGTTGACACCGGAATCGGACGGTTGGCCGAGGCGGTGAAGAAAGCCAATGGGTCGCTGATCATTACCGCGGATCATGGCAACTGCGAATTGATGCGCGATCCGGAAACCGGAGAACCCCACACGGCGCATACCACCAACAAGGTGCCTGTACTGCTCGTCAACGGGCCGGACTGGGCGCGAGACCTGAAGGACGGGATGTTGGCCGACGTCGCGCCGACGATTCTTCAACTGATGGGACTGCCGCAACCCGTCGAAATGACGGGTCGGTCGCTGATCGCGGAAGGCCGCGCTCAGGACGCGGCGGCGGATTGACGTGACGGGCGCGGGCCGCCGGACGATCGCGTTCATCGTTTCAGCGCTGTTGGCGTTCGGTTCGATCGAAGCGTCACTGGCCGCCCCGCCCGATCCGAGAGACAATCTCGAAAACGTCGAACGCGAGATCGAGCAAAGTCGCAAGCAGCGTGACGAAGTTCGTCGCGCTGCCCGCGAGGCGGCCGAGGAAGTTTCACGAATGAGGCGGGACTTGGTCGTCTCGGCGGAAGCCATTCGGAAATTGGAAAACGATGCCTTGCGCCTTGAGGATCGCATCGAGGAACTTGAAGCGGCGGAAAAACAGGCCACAGAGCGTCTGAACGCCCATCGCGGATTGTCGGCAGGTGTTTTGGCGGCGATGGTGCGCATGGCGCGTTTCCCACCGGAAGCGGTGATCGCACAGCCCGTGTCCCCGGGAGATACCGTCCGCGCCGCGATTACCCTGCGCTCGGCTGCGCCGTTATTCGAGGAAGTCGCCGCGGGGCTCCGTGGGAATCTCGACACCATTCGCGAGACGCGGACGGAAATCGAGGAGCGTAAGGCGACTCTGGCCGACAGGCAGAAACTTCTCGATACGGATCGCCGAAAACTCGATTCTCTTCTGTCGGAACGGCGCCTTGCCTATCGGACTTTCGATGCCCAGTCGCGGGAACTCGACGACCGTCTTCAGGCTCTTTCCCGAAAAGCGCGGGATTTCCAGGACTTGGTTGAGCGAGTCGAACGGGAGCGGCGGGAACGGGCGGAACGTGAAACGCGTTTGAGGGCTGAACAGGTCCAGGAAGCCAAACGCCGGATAGAAGCCGAAGCCCGTGATCGCGAGGAACGGGAAGCGCGTCTTAGGGCCGAAGAGGAGGAGACGCGTCTTCGGGCAGAGGAAGAAGCGCGGCGCTTGCAAGCGATCCGGTCAATCGCCAATTCGAAGGGGCAATTGCCGTTTCCCGTTGCGGGTCGGGTGGTCGGAGCCTACGGTCAGAGAGCCGCCAAGGGACTGACGCGAAAGGGAATCGATATTGAAACCCGCGGTCGTGCACAGGTTGTGGCGCCGTTTGACGGAGAAGTCGTGTTCGCCGGACCCTTTCGCGGGTACGGGCGAATCTTGATCATCGATCACGGCGAGGGATATCATAGCCTGCTCGCGGGTTTGGAAGAGATCGACGGAATTCCCGGCCATCGCGTTATCGCGGGCGAGCCGGTTGGCAAGATGGGCGACGGCGGGGCCGAACGCCCGGTACTCTATATGGAGTTTCGGCGGGATGGACAGCCGATCAATCCTTTGCCGTGGTTGGCTCGGAACGGAAGCGGGGTAAACGGATGAAGTGGCGAGTGGCGATTGCGGCAATGACGACGGCGTGGCTGATGGCGCCCGCGGTCCAGGCCCAGAATGCATCGAACGACGACGATACCTATAAGTATCTCAATCTGTTCGGCGATGTCTTCGAACGCGTGAAGGCGGATTATGTCGAGAAAGTTTCCGACAAGGAACTGATCGAAGCGGCGATCCGGGGCATGCTCTCGGAGCTTGACCCTCACTCCTCCTACCTCGATCCGACGGGATATCAGGAGATGCAGGTCAATACCCGTGGCGCTTTCGGCGGGCTCGGGATCGAAGTCACGATGGAGAACGGCCTCGTCAAGGTCGTGTCCCCGATCGACGATACGCCTGCGTTCCATGCCGGGATCAAGGCCGGAGACTTCATCACGCATCTCGACGGCGAACCGGTTTTGGGTATGACCCTCTCGGAAGCCGTCGAGAAGATGCGCGGCAAAATCGGGACCAATCTGAAACTGAGCATTCGCCGCTCGGATCAGGAGCCCTTCGATGTCACGATCACGCGTGCCGTGGTCAAGATCCAGCCGGTTCGATCGCGTCTCGAAGGCAATGTCGGCTATATCCGGGTGACGCAGTTCAACGAAAATGCGGAAACCGGCATTCAACGGGCCGTTGACCGTTTCCGCGAGGAAATCGGTGACGATCTGTCGGGGATCGTGTTGGATCTGCGGAATAACCCCGGCGGCCTGCTGGATCAGGCGGTCAAGGTTTCGGACGCGTTCCTGGAAAAAGGCGAGATCGTTTCCACACGTTCCCGCGATCCCGAAGAAACGCAACGGTTCAACGCCCGCGAAGGTGACGTCGTGGATGGCTTGCCCTTGGTTGTCCTGATCAATGGCGGTTCCGCGTCCGCTTCGGAAATCGTTGCCGGCGCCCTGCAGGATCAGCGTCGCGCCATCGTCATGGGAACGAAGTCTTTTGGCAAAGGATCGGTCCAGACGGTGATTCCCTTGTCCGGACATGGTGCCATGCGTTTGACGACGGCCCGCTATTACACGCCGTCGGGACGCTCCATCCAGCAGGTCGGCGTCGAGCCCGACATCATCGTTCCGCAGGCGCGCGTCGAGTTGCTGGAGCCCACGGGGCGTCGGAGTCGTGAAGCCGACCTTCGTGGTGCCCTTGAAAACGACAACGGGGACGGTGCGAACGGCGCGCCGGAGGATGCCGAACCCGAGCCCGGCGATGAAACGGCCGCGGCGGGAACGGACACGGTGGCTGTGGAAGATTTCCAGTTGGCCAGGGCGCTCGACCTGTTGCGTGGCGTGGCGATGTTCAAGCAAAGCCGGCTTCCTTGACGATCCGATAGCCGAAAAGGCATCGAAGCTGAGCGGAGAGCAGGTGTGGGTATCGGCGATAGGCTGAAGGGGTTGGTTTCGCGCCGGAAGAACACCTCCGGCGACATGGATATCGATGACCTCGACGACGATATCCTGGCCGACGACGACGATGATGAAATGTCCGATCCGGAGGCGCGGCGCGGTGCGCCGTTGAGGCGGATCGCCATTTCTTTGGGTGCCCTATGCCTGCTGGGTGCTCTTGGCGCCGGCGGTTGGTTCCTTCTGATCGGGAATGGGGGAAATGCGGGGTCCGGATTCCCCAGTGTCGTGATGGATGTCCCGCCTCGGACCGGGGGCGTATTACACGCGCCGGGAAACGGCAACTCACCCGGTGCGGCGCCCTTGCGCTCGGATAGTGGTGTGGCGGCGACGTCCACGGGCGAGACTACTCATGTCGAGGCGCCGCCA
Source organism: Rhodospirillales bacterium (assembly GCA_963675465.2). GTDB lineage: Bacteria > Pseudomonadota > Alphaproteobacteria > Rhodospirillales > Shumkoniaceae > JAHDSF01. Next base: position 348,169 of record CAXXVY010000008.1, on the reverse strand, counting down.
TCCGGCGGGTCAGGGGCGCAGGCTCAGGCAGAGAACGATCATCCGACCGTGGCCGATCCCCCCGCGGCACCGGAAATGGACCACGGCGGTTCCAACGCACCGAAGACCTTGAATGAAATCGCGACGGTGGCTGAGGAACCCGGAAGAGGCGTGGTCATTCCGGGTGTTTCGAAGGCGTCGTTCGCCGCTGCGGCGGTCGCACCGGCCAAACCTCTCCCCGAAGTGCCGATCGCCGCGTTGGTCGAACAAGGGCCGGCCGGTCCGCTACCCAAGATTGCTGCCGATGGGAGAAAGCCCTGGAAGACCTATGCCGCGCCGTCTCCCCATTCGCGCGGGTTTCCCAGGATTGCCGTGCTGGTCGAAGAAATCGGTCTGAGCCGTGGTATCGCCGAGATCGCGATCGAGCATCTACCGGGGCCGGTTTCGTTTGTCGTCTCGCCCTACGCCGCTGATATTCCGGAATGGATTGCGGCGTCGCGGCGTTCGGGGCATGAGGTTTTCCTGGGAGTTCCCATGGAACCGAACCGTTTCCCGGCACGGGATGCCGGCCCGCTTGCGTTGCAGACCGTCGTCTCGGTCTCGGAAAATGCCGTCAAACTGGACGAGATTCTCGCCAAGGGGACCGGCTACGTTGGCATCACGCCGGTTATGGGCGGTCGCTTCCTGTCGACCCTGAATCAGGTTCGCTCCGTTTTCGAGACGTTGAAGATGCGTGGGCTTATGTACGTCGACACTCGGTCCGGTGATCACAGCGCGGTCGAAAAGGCGGGGGCGGAGACGATGATCCCGTTGGTGAAGGCGGATATCCTGTTGGACGACACGCTTTCCGAAGCGGCCATTGATTTCCGTCTGGCCGAGCTCGAATCCTTGGCAAGAAAGAAAAACGGTGCGATGGCAGTCGTTAAGCCCTCCCCCGTGGCGTTGAAGCGTTTGTCGTCCTGGTCGCGGACGCTCGAAGGCAAGAAACTGGCTCTTGTACCCGTGTCCGCCCTCGTTGAGGGAAAAGACCTGTGATGAATGCCGAAAGGGAAGCGCTGCCTTATCGACCTTGTGTCGGAGCCGTCGTGTTCAACCATAAGGGCGAAGTCCTCGTGGCCCGGCGGGTCGACTCGGGAGGCGACGCATGGCAGCTGCCTCAAGGCGGGATCGACCGCGGTGAAAGCCTCATCGAAGCGCTCCGCCGGGAAATGCGGGAGGAAATCGGCACTGACAATTTTGATATCATCGCCGAAAGCCACGACTGGTTGGTTTACGATCTTCCGGCGGAATTGGTCGGCCGAGCCTTCAAGGGGCGCTATCGCGGGCAGCGTCAGCGCTGGTTTGCAGTCCGGTTCCTCGGACGCGATTCGGAGATCGATGTCGCGACGACCCGCCATCCCGAATTCGATGCCTGGAAATGGGTTTCGATCGAGGATGTGCCCGGTTTCGCCATTCATTTCAAACGCGAAGTCTATGGCGCCATTGTCGATGAGTTTCGGCCCATCGCCTTGTCCATCGCGCAGTCGTCACAATCCGTTTCCCAAAAATGAAGGTCTGTTTTGGGGAATGATCCGGACGGCATGGATCCCGAAAGTGCTGTCGATCAACGGAGATTCGGGCTGTCATCGCGCTTCGGTCGTGTGGCGGGAGTTGTGTCGGAGACGGTTTGCGGGGCATTTTTCGTAAAACAAGACTGACCTGTTCGGCCGTTACGGCAGATTGCCGGCCATGGCCATGACGACCGGGAGGAGAGATGGCGACGCTCGTGGAAAAAGAGTCCAATCGCACGCCAACGGTTCTCGTCACCGGCGCCGCGCGCCGAATCGGGCGAGCCATCGCGCTTGAACTCGGACGAAGGGGGTGGGCGGTCGCCGTTCACCATAACGATTCGGCAGCAGCCGCCGCCGCGACCGTGGCGGAGATCGAACGAACCGGAGGCCGTTCGGCGGCTTTTGCCGCTGATTTCCGTGACGAGACGGAAACCGCGGAATTGATCCCGCGAGTCTCGGAGTCGCTCGGTGCCATCACTTGTCTGGTAAATAACGCCTCCATCTTCGAATACGATTCGCCAACCACGGTTACGCGCGATTCCTGGGATGCACACATGCAGATCAACTTGCGGGTTCCTTTCGTGCTGTCCCAGGCGCTGGAACGCCATTTGCCGGCGGATACGACGGCAAACATCATCAATATCATCGATCAGCGGGTCTGGAACCTGACGTCGCATTTCACATCCTATACGCTCAGCAAGGCGGGCCTGTGGACGCTGACGCAGACCCTGGCGATGGCATTTGCGCCGCGCGTCCGGGTCAACGGGATCGGGCCCGGCCCGGTCCTGCCCAGTCCGCGGCAGACGGAGGACCAGTTTCGGGCCCAGTGGTCGGAATTGCCGCTTCGCCGCCGCACGGAACCCGAAGAGATTGCCGCCGCGGTCTGTTTCATCCTTGACGCGCCTGCCTTGACCGGGCAGATGATCGCCTTGGACGGCGGACAGCACCTTGGAGAGATTTCGGGTGCGCCGCGTCACCATTCGATGGAGTAAGGGCGTAGACGAAAGCCGCGCCGACGTTTAGGATCCAGCAGATGACCGCCAATCCCGTCAAAGCCGTTTTTCCCATGCGAATTGCCGATGCGCTGGCGCATTTGCGCCACGTCTTCATTCGGGATCTCGTTTTGACGTGTTCGATCGGTGTGCACAAGCACGAACGAAAGAAGCCGCAGCGCGTTCGTTTCAATGTCGATCTCGGGGTTCTGGAAAACGACCAACCCCTTCGTGACGATTTGGCGAATGTCGTTTGCTACGAGGAAATCGCCACCGGAATTCGGGGTATCGTGGCCAGCGGCCATGTCAATCTGGTCGAAACGTTGGCGGAAGATGTGGCTTCGATGTGTTTGCAGGATCCGCGAATCCGATCGGTCAGAGTCCGTGTCGAAAAGCTTGACATTTTTTCCGATGCAACAAGCGTTGGGGTTGAAATCGAACGCTTCAACGCCGCGTCATAAATTCGCAGGCAGCGCGATATCGCATCGTGGTCGCAGTGCCTTGAAAACCAAGGGGCGTGGCGAGTTGTTCACAGGTTACCAATCATTGCAAATCTGTGACGATTCTGTTTTGTTGCCGCTTCGAAACGTCCGGGAAAATGTTGCGAGTCGCGAAATTTCTTAAAAATCAAATTGTTAACGAATTGCCCAAAAATTAGGCAATCCGACAAAACGTTACAGTTTGCCAGGGGCATCGTCGATTCGTTCTCGCCTTTCAACAAACTTATCCACAGTTTTGGTGGATAGTTGGAATTCACCATATTTACCGCTCGGATGTCGACAGAAACGCGACTCATGATTGCATCGGATAGCGAAAAGCCTTCGGCCGAGACCGAAGCTAGGAAAACCGGGCCGGGAGCCCTCGAGGAGTCTCGCAAAATCAACGGTGTCGAGATGATCTCGGCGCATCTCCGGACGCTGCCGTCGACACCAGGAGTGTACCGGATGCTGTCGGTGGCGGGGGATGTTCTCTACGTCGGCAAAGCGAAGAATCTGAAAAAGCGGGTATCGAATTACGCCAAACTGGAACGCCTTACCCCGCGTATTCGGCGGATGGTTCGCGAAGCGCACGCGATGGAGTTCGTGAACACGCACACCGAAGCCGAGGCGCTCCTTCTTGAGGCCAATCTGATCAAACGGTTCCTGCCGCGCTACAACATCCTGCTGCGGGACGACAAATCATTCCCGTCCATTCTGGTTACCGCCGATCACAAGTATCCCCAGGTGCTCAAGGTTCGCGGGGCGCAAAGCCGGAAGGGGAGCTACTTCGGCCCGTTTGCATCCGCCTGGGCGGTCAACGAGACCCTCACGATCCTTCAAAGGGCGTTCCTGCTGCGATCCTGCTCGGATTCGGTTTTCGCCGGAAGAACCCGCCCCTGCCTGCTGCATCAGATCAAGCGTTGCTGCGCGCCGTGCGTGGAGCGGATCGACGATGGTGCCTATGCGGCACTGGTCGAGCAGGCGCGCCGGTTTTTATCAGGGGAAAGCCAAGCGATTCAGCAGGAACTGGCCAAGCGCATGCAGGAGTCCAGTGATCGGCTCGAATTCGAGGAAGCGGCGCAATATCGCGACCGAATTCAGGCTCTGACGCGGATTCAGTCTCACCAGGATATCAACGTGGCCGGTTTGGGGGCGGCGGATGTCATAGGCGCCCATCAGGATGGCGGACAAACGTGCATTCAGGTTTTCTTCTTCCGGGCCGGGCGGAACTATGGCAACCGCGCCTATTTTCCCAGCCATGCCCGCGACGAAACGATTGCCGAAGTCCTGGAAGCCTTCGTCGGCCAATTCTATGCCAACAAGCCGCCGCCACCTTTGATTCTGGTCAGTCACCGGACGGAAAACCACGGGCTGGTCGCTGCCGCGTTGTCGGTCAAGGCGGAACGACGCGTCCGTCTCGAATCGCCGACGCGGGGGACCAAGCAGAAACTGATCGAACACGCCGTCGCCAACGCCCGTGAAGCGCTGTCGCGGCGCTTGGCCGAAGGTGCCGCGCAACGTCGGCTTCTGGAAGGATTGGCGGAAACGCTGAGACTGGAATCGATACCCGAGCGCATCGAGGTCTACGACAACAGCCACGTCCAGGGCGCGCACGCCGTCGGGGCGATGATCGTTGCCGGCCCGGAAGGCTTCGTCAAAAATGCTTATCGCAAATTCAATATTCGAATCGCCGAAGGCGCTGATGGCCCTGCCGAAGAGGACATGAACCCGGGCGACGATTTCGCCATGATGCGGCAGGTGCTCACCCGGCGGTTTTCCAGAGTCCAGCGGGAAGATCCGGACCGTACGAGGGGACAGTGGCCGGATCTCTTACTGATAGACGGCGGCGCAGGCCAATTGAGCGCGGTTCGACGCGTACTCGCCGACCTCGGCATCGAAGACGTGCCGGTGGTGGGCGTGGCCAAGGGACCCGACCGGAATGCGGGACGAGAAAGGATATTCGTGCCCGACGCGGAACCCATTGTCCTTGATCAACGGAGTCCCATACTCTACCTCATTCAAAGGCTCAGGGATGAAGCGCACCGGTTTGCGATCGGAACTCACCGCGCACGGCGTGCCAAATCTCTGACGGTCTCCACTCTTGACGACATTCCGGGGATCGGGGCAAAACGGAAGAAAGCTTTGCTCCACCATTTCGGTTCGGCCCGGTCTGTTTCCCAGGCGGGTTTGGAGGATCTGGAAGCGGTGGAAGGCATTGACCGGGGAATCGCCAAGAAAGTTTATGACTGGTTCCATGGGGAGGACTAGAATGCCGACGGTTCAGCACCGCAAGCAATTGTCCTGACGGCGGATCATGCGTAAACACCTGCCTAATATTCTCAGTCTGTCACGGATACTCGCTATTCCGTTCGTCGTCGCGGCGCTGTTCCTTGACGCGCCGTTCGGGAATTGGCTGGCGCTGGCGATGTTCGTCATGGCGGGCGTGACCGATTTCCTGGATGGTCACTTGGCACGCGCCTGGAAGCAGCAAACCGCACTGGGGCGTTTTCTCGATCCGATTGCCGACAAGTTGCTCGTTGCGGCTCTAATCCTGATGCTGGTCGGCGTCGGGCGGGTTGCCGGATTGGCGCTTCTGCCGGCGATCGTCATCCTTATGCGCGAAATCCTCGTTTCCGGACTGCGCGAATTCCTCGCGGAAATCAAGGTCGGCGTTCCGGTCACCAAGCTCGCCAAATGGAAGACGACGATCCAACTCGTCGCCCTTGGCTTTTTGATCACCGGAAACGCGGGGCCCGATTTCGGGCCTCTGTCGACGACCGACATCGGGGTCCTGGGCCTTTGGGCCGCGGCGGTGCTGACCATCGTTACGGGGTACGACTACCTGCGGGCGGGGCTTCGCCATCTGACCGATGCCGATACGCCGGGCAATGAAGGATCGGTCGCGGAGTCATGAAAATATTTGGTGTTATCGGGTGGAGCGGCAGCGGTAAAACGACCCTGATCGAAAAGCTCATCCCGGAGTTGACCGGCCGCGGACTGCGGATTTCCACCGTGAAGCACGCCCATCATGATATCGACATCGACAGGCCCGGGAAGGATTCCGACCGCCACCGCAAGGCCGGAGCCACCGAGGTCCTGGTGACGTCGCCCTATCGTTGGGCGCTGGTTCATGAACTGCCGGAAAATCAGGAACCGGATCTCGGAACGCTCGTTTCGCGGATGTCTCCCGTGGATCTCCTGATCGTCGAAGGCTTCCGGAGCTATCCCTTCGATAAGCTGGAAGTTCACCGGCCGGCGATGGGGAAATCACCGGTTTGCCAGTACGATACGTCGATCGTCGCCCTGGCTTCCGATGCGCCGGTCGCCGATCTCCGTATTCCGACTCTCGATCTGAACGACGTTAAGGCCATCGCCGACTTCATCGTCGTTCAGTGCCGTCTGCCGGCGGAGAAGAACCGTGCCAGGACCTAGCGACGAACGTTTCGGCTCGGAGTCCGCGCCGCTGCGATTGGCATCCGCCCTGGACCTTCTTGGTGGTCTCGTGGTTCCGGTCGCGGAAACCGAGGTCGTCGCTTTGAAAGATGCGCGGGGCAGGGTTCTGGCCGAGGATGTCGCGGCAACGCGCAACCTACCGCCACACGATAATTCAGCCGTCGACGGTTACGCGCTCCGGCATGCCGACCTTCGGCCGTCGGCGGAGACCCGCATGGCGATCGGTGGTCGGATCGCCGCGGGGCACCCGCTGGATGAACCGGTCAAGCCGGTCCATGCCTATCGGATCTTTACCGGGGCGCCGGTGCCGGATGGATGCGATACCATCGTGATGCAGGAGCATGTCGGGACGGCGGATTCCGGCGTTGTCGTCCTTCCGGCAAACGTCAAACGAGGCGCTAACGTTCGTCGCGCGGGCGAGGATCTGGCTCCTGGTGACCGCGTTTTGCGGCGGGGAGCCCGATTGGCGCCCCAGCACATGGCGATGGCCGCCGCGCTCGGCCTTTCCCGGCTCACCGTCTATCGTCGGCTTCGCGTCGCCGTCTTCTCGACCGGCGACGAAATCCAGGACCCCGATGCGGTCCCTCGTGCCGGTTGCGTGTTCGACGCCAACCGCTATGCCCTCATGGGCCTGCTGGAAACGTTCGGTTGCCGGTTGACGGATCTCGGCATTCTGCCGGATGATCCAGCGGCCATCCGCCGGGCTCTGGGATCGGCTTCGAAATCCCACGATGTCCTTTTCACCTCGGGGGGGATTTCGATCGGCGACGAGGACCATGTCCGGGACGCTGTCCGGGATCTCGGGACGCTGGATTTCTGGCGGTTGGCGATCAAGCCCGGTCGGCCGCTCGCGATGGGGCGGATCAATGATACCTTCTTCATCGGGTTGCCGGGAAACCCGGTGGCCGCTCTGGTTACGGCTCTGCGCGTTGCCCGGCCCCTGATTCTGCGTCGGGCGGGCGTGGTCCAAGTTCAACCGAATCTGTTCCGCGTGAGTGCCGGATTTTCCTTTCGCAAGAAAGCCGGGCGCCGGGAATGGCTTCGCGCCCATCTGGAAGAGAGGCCCGGCCACGGGCTTTTCGCCGTGAAGTTCCGTACCGAGGGTTCGGGGGTTCTTTCGTCGATGGTGGCGGCAGACGGCCTTGTCGAACTCCCGGAGGATGCCGAAGTGGTAGAAGAGGGCGATCTCGTCGACTTCCTGCCGTTCTCGGAGGTCATGCAATGAAGCTGCTGTATTTCGCCTATCTCCGCGACCGCGCCGGGATCGGCGAAGAATCCGTGTCGCCCCCCGTCTCCGTCGGAACCGTCGGCGAATTGATCGATTGGCTGAAAGGGGTGGATTCGGGACGCGCCAAGGTGTTCGAGGATATGTCGATTGTCCGTGTCGCGGTGAACCAGGAATACGCCGCAATGGATCGGATCGTGAGCGCCGATGACGAGGTCGCCTTCTTTCCGCCGGTGACGGGAGGCTAAGGGTGACGGTCCGGGTTCAGCGCGACGATTTCGATCTGGGCACCGAGATGACAACCCTGAGCGAAGGCGACCGGTCAATCGGCGGTGTTTGTGCATTCGTCGGCCTTGTCCGTGATTTCTCTACCGATCGCCCCGTTCGCGCGATGACGCTCGAACACTATCCCGGAATGACGGAACGGGAACTGGAGCGGATCGAAGCGGAAGCTCTGTCGCGATGGTCGTTGCAGCGTTCGCTGATCATTCACCGCTACGGCTATCTCGAACCCGGCGACCGTATCGTCCTGGTCGCGACGGCATCCGCCCATCGCGGCGACGCGTTTGAATCGTGCCAATTTCTCATCGACTGGCTGAAGACCCGAGCACCGTTCTGGAAACGCGAGGAGACCGGTGACGGTCGGCGTTGGGTCGATGCGCGTACCAGCGACACCGCCGCCGCCAACCGTTGGCCCGCCAAGGAAAGTAAGGAGTAGCCGCCATTTCGTACGACGCCCTATTTTTTGATTTCGACGGCGTGCTCGCCGAATCTTCCGACATCAAGACAGACGCCTTCCGGGCTCTTTACGAGGAGTTCGGCGAGGCGGTCGTCGCCAAAGTCGTGGCCCACCACCAGGCCAATGCCGGCCTGTCGCGGCTGATCAAGATCCGAACGTGTCACAAGCGTTTTCTCGGGATCGATCTCAGCGAAGAGGCTTTGGCCGCTCTGGGACGGCGCTATTCCGAGCAGGTCGAGAAGGCGGTGGTCGAATGCCCTTGGGTGGATGGCGTTCGGGCGCTATTGGAAGAACAGGCGGCTCGGATGAAAATGTTCGTGATTTCCGGAACTCCGCAGGCGGAGATGGAGAGAATTGTGGAGGCTCGGGACATGTCGCGTTTCTTCGTCAGCGTCCACGGTTCGCCGCCGCTCAAGCCGGTCACGGTCCGCGCCCTGATGGCGGAGCACGACTTGCCAGCGGAACGCTGCCTGTTCATCGGAGACGCGATGACCGACCATGACGCCGCGCGCGAAACCGGCGTTGATTTTGTCGGCCGCGTTCCCGAAGGCGCGGACAATCCCTTTCCTCCGGGGATACCGACCATCGCCGATTTCAACGAATTTTCCCTCCACTGACGCGACCTTGAGGTTCCGATGACGGACAAGTTCGAGAAACCCATAAAAGCCTACCGGAACGAGGAGTTTCTGACCGGCAAGGACGCGCGACCGGTCAGGATGTTGGCGGAGTATCTTGAACCGGAAGCCCGGTTCCAGTCCCAGAAGGTCAGCGACACCATTGTTTTTCTTGGCTCGGCGCGTATTCCGTCCCGGGAAACCGCGCTGGCGGACCTGGAAAAAGCCCGTGGCGACGGCGGTGACGTCGCGCACGCGGAAACCATGCTCGAAATGTCGCGTTATTACGAAGATGCGCGGGAACTTGCGGCGCGATTCACGGAGTGGTCGAAACATCTGGAAGGGCATAACAAGCGGTTCGTGGTCTGTACCGGCGGCGGGCCGGGGATCATGGAGGCGGCGAACCGCGGCGCTTCGGAGGCTCGAGGTCTGAACATCGGTTTGAACATCTCGATTCCGATGGAACAGTTCGCCAATCCCTACATCACGCGCCAACTGGCGTTTGAATTCCACTACTTCTTCATGCGCAAGTTCTGGTTCGTTTATCTGGCGAAGGCGATCATCGTATTTCCCGGCGGGTTCGGCACGTTGGATGAATTCGCCGAAACGATGACGCTGATTCAGACCGGCAAGGTCCTGAAGAGATTGCCGATCGTTCTTTATGGCACCGCATTCTGGGACGAGGTCCTGAATCTGGATGCCCTGGTGAAATACGGAACGATCAGCCGGGAGGACCTGAGTCTTTTCAAGCGCACCGATTCAATCGACGAAGCCTTCGAGTACATCACCGGCGAACTCGTCGATCACGCCTTGGAGAAACCGGGACTGGGTTTGGGCTGAGAAATCGACTTTGAGAGAAGAAGGGCAGGGATCGTTCCCGGCCCTTCCGATTGTCGATGCAATGAGGCTGCCAGGCGATTGCGTCGCAAAGGCTCAGGCCGGAACCTTGCCAATGGCGATTTCGTAGTCCGACGTCAGGTTCCGGGTGATTTCACCGGCGGCGTACTTGTGGGCGTCGATTTCGCCGATCGGCATGACTTCCGCTGCCGTTCCCGTCACGAAAACCTCGGTGGCACTGCCCAGTTCATCCGGCATGATCCGCCGTTCGATGACGGCGATGCCCCTTGTACGAGCCAACTCGATCACCGTTCGGCGGGTGATGCCATCGAGGAAGCAATCCGGTATCGGGGTATGGATCTTGCCGTCGCCGAACACGAAAAAGATGTTCGCCCCGGTGCATTCCGCGATCCGTCCCTGCCAGTCGAGCATCAGCGCATCGTCGTAACCCATCTCTTCGGCGTCGTGCTTGGACAATGTGCAAATCATGTAGAGTCCGGATGCCTTGGCCCGGGCGGGGATGGTCATCGGGTCCGGCCGCCGCCAGATCGCGGTCTTGAGACGCAGACCCTTCATGCGGGCTTCGGGGGAGAAATAAGACGGCCATTCCCATGCTGCGATCGCCACATGGATCGCGTTGGTTCGGGCGGCCACGCCCATTTTTTCACTACCGCGCCATGCCACGGGCCGCATGTAGCAATTCGTGAGGCCGTTGGCCTTCATGACTTCGGCGCAGGCGGCGTCGATTTCGTTGGCCGTGAACGGCAGTTCGAATCCGAGTTCTCGGGCCGAGAAGGCCAGACGATCGGTATGTTCGCGAAGCTTGAAAACCTTACCATTGTAGGCCCGCTGTCCTTCGAATACGCTACTCGCGTAGTGAAGGCCGTGAGTGAGCACATGGACATTGGCTTCGCGCCAGGGTTTCAGGGCGCCGTCGAACCAGATGAATCCGTCGCGATCGTGGAAAGGGGCTCCAGCCATGGAAGTTTCTTTCATAATATAATGGTTAATCGGAATGATGTTGCGTTGAGTAGCACTTCTTCGCATATGAGTCAACAATGCTGACTTATTTATCGATTGCGTTATGTTCGTTTTCTGGGGGCGCGCTGAGGAATGAGGCATGAACCAACATAAAACCCGGGTAAATCCGCTTTTCCTTCGCGAAGAGGAGTTGCGCCAGTCGATAGAGTTGCTGTTTTTCGCCTATCGTGATTTTACGGCGGAGCCCGACGAGATTCTCGCCCGCTTCGGATTTGGGCGAGCCCATCACCGGGTGATTTATTTCGTCGGACGCAATCCCGACATCACCGTCACTCAGTTGCTGGAGATCCTGAAGATCACCAAGCAGAGTTTGTCGCGGGTTCTCAGCCAGTTGTTACGCGAGGGGTTTGTGATCCAGACGACGGACGCCGAAGATCGCCGCCGTCGCCTCTTGCGGTTGACCGACAAGGGCAGGGATCTGGAGAACCTGTTGACGGAGAAGCAAATCCTTCGGGTCGCGGCGGCCTGTCGGGACGCGGGCGCAGAAGCGGTTGAAGGCTTCAGGACCGTGTTGCGGGGAATCATCAACATGGAAGATCGGCATCGCGTGACGATTCGTACGACTTCCGGCGCCGGGCGCGACGAGCCCGTGTTGTGACTGGCGAAGTGGGCCGTGCCTCCGATATAATCGCGCCGCGATGAACGACCTTGCTCCCCATATCCTTGTTGTCGACGATGACGATCGGCTGAGAGAACTTCTGCGCAAGTTTTTAAGCGAGAACGGTTTTCTGGTTGAACCCGCCCAGGACGCTGCCGACGCCCGCGTGAAGTTGTCGACGATTGCATTCGATTTGATCGTGCTCGACCTGATGATGCCCGGCGAAAGCGGTCTCGATTTCGCGGCCGATCGGAAGGCACGCGATGAAACGCCGATTTTGATGCTGACCGCGATGGGGGAAGCGGAAGATCGGATCGCCGGTTTGGAGCGCGGCGCCGACGATTACCTGTGCAAACCGTTCGAGCCCCGGGAACTTCTGCTGCGCATTCACGCGATCTTGCGCCGCGCGAACCGGAATGCCCGACCCCGGGGCGGCCATGCGTTGCGCTTCGGGCCATTCGTCTTCGACCTGTTTCGCGAGGAGTTGCGATGCGGTGACGATGTTGTTCGGCTGACCTCGGTCGAGACGGCACTTCTCAAGGCGCTGGCCGAAAGTGCCGGCCGGACCCTGAGCCGGGAAGACCTGATCGATCGGACGGGTGCGAGCGGTGGCGACAGGGCCGTCGACGTCCAGATTACCCGCCTGCGGCGCAAGATTGAAGACGATCCCAAGATCCCGCAATATCTCCAGACGGTTCGCGGCAAAGGCTATATCCTGCGGCCGGATTGAGGAGACTTCCTTGAAGCTTTCGATCAAGCGCATTCTTCCGCGCAGTCTCCTCGGGCGGTCACTCCTGATCATCGTCACTCCCCTTGTGCTGCTCCAGTTGATTTCGGCCTACATTTTTTTCGAAAACCACTGGTCGCGCGTGGCGCTGCGACTTGCCCGGAGCGTATCGGGGGACATCGCGTTCGTAATCCGCCTGTTGGAAAACACGCCGGAGGAGGCACACGGGCGCATCCTTGAAATGGCCGCCGATCAATTGGAGATCGTCATCACTTTCCGGCCCAAGGAAGGGAAAAGTTTTGGGATTCAGGAACCGACGAATTCGATGGATACGATCCTGATCCAGACGCTGAGAAGCAACCTTCGACGCCCGTTCCGGGTCGATACGGATTCACTCGAACGCTATGTGATCATCGACGTCGAATTGGGTGATCGAATACTTGAATGCGTCACGACGACGAAGCGTCTTTTCAGCTCGACCACATATGTGTTCGTTCTTTGGATGGTGGGGTCGTCGATGATTCTCCTCGGCGTCGCCACGATCTTCATGCGCAATCAGGTCAAACCAATTCGGAGACTGGCCGTCGCGGCCGACAACTTCGGTAAGGGACGAGACGTGGTCCGCTTCAAGCCCGAGGGCGCGATGGAAGTCCGACAAGCGGCGACCGCGTTCATTGCCATGCGGCAGCGAATCATTCGGCAGATTACCCAGCGGATGGAGATGCTGGCGGGTGTTTCGCACGATTTGCGGACCCCGTTGACCCGGATGAAACTTCAGTTGGCGATGCTGGGCGGGAGTGAAGGGGTCGACGAGCTCAAGGAAGATGTCGCGGAAATGGAGACGATGCTCGAAGGTTATCTCGCCTTTGCGCGTGGCGAGGGGACCGAAGCGCCGGAGTCCGCCGATCTTGGCCAAATTCTGACGGATATCGTTTCCCAGTATCGCCGCCAGAACGAACCCGTCGATTTGCACGCAGAACCCGGTCTCGTCCTGCCACTGCGGCCCAATGCGGTCAAGCGATCCCTGACCAACCTGATCGGAAATGCCGTGCGTTATGCCGAGAACGTGACCGTCAGGGCAGGGCTGAGCGGGGGAAATGTCGAGATTTTCGTCGACGACGACGGTCCCGGAATTCCCGAAGATCGCCGCGAAGACGTTTTTAAACCGTTTTTCAGGCTCGAATCGTCACGCAACCCCGTCACCGGGGGGGTGGGGCTCGGACTGACCATCGCGCGGGACGTCATACGCGGGCACGGCGGCGATGTCGAACTCCTCGACTCGCCGCTCGGCGGGTTGCGGGTACGCGTACGCATTCCGCTGTAGGCGAAACCGCCTACCGGTCGAGCACTTCACGTATTTTCTGGGCGAGTTCGTGACGCGTGAAGGGCTTCGGCAGCATTTCGATTTCGGCCGGAACCACGCCAACGCGTTCCATTTCTTCATGGGAATATCCGGAAACGAACAGGATCTTGGCTTCAGGAGCGATCTCTCGCGCCTGCGCCGCAACGTCGAAACCGGACATGCCGCCGGGCATGACGACATCGGAAAAGACGATATCCACATCGTCGTTGTCTTCGAGCAGTTCGATCGCCGACGGTCCGTCGTCAGCTTCGAGAACCGCGTATCCCAGCCATTCGAGGATACCGACGGCCAATCGGCGGACCCGGGGATCGTCCTCGACCACGAGTACGGTTTCCGTTCCGCGGGGCAGCGATTCCGAATCCGTCGATTTGACCTTGACCGATGCGGGCACCTCGACATCGGCGCGCGGGAGATGGATGATGATCCGGGTTCCCTGGCCGCGTTCGCTTTCTATGTCGATGAATCCGCCCGACTGGCGGACAAAGCCATAGACCATGCTCAGCCCCAGTCCGGTGCCCTTGCCCTTTTCCTTGGTCGTAAAAAAGGGTTCGAAGGCTCGTTGGATGACTTCGGGAGACATGCCGGTACCGGTATCCGAGACCATCAACCGCACGTAATCTCCGGGTTCAATACCGCGCCGGTTCGCCGTGTCTGCCGGCAGGGATTCATTGGACAATTCGATGGTCAGCGTGCCGCCGCCGGCCATTGCGTCACGGGCATTGAGCGCAAGGTTGAGAAGCGAGTTTTCCAGTTGTTGGGGATCGATGCGGACTTTCCACAATCCACCGGGAATCTGCGTCTGCAACGCGACCGTCTCGCCCAATGTCCGAACCAGCAGGGGATCGACACGAAGCACGGCTTCCTGAAGATTGACCGTTTCCGGTTTCAGGGATTGTTTGCGCGAAAAGGCCAGCAGCCTTTGGGTCAGGGACGATCCCATACGCGACGCTTCCAAAGCGGATTCCACAAGCCCGACGCCTGTTTCGTCGTCTTTCAGACGCTCGGCCAGCCATTCGAGGTTGCCTTGGACGACCGTCAGGAGATTGTTGAAATCGTGCGCGACCCCGCCGGTCAATTGCCCGATGGCATCCATCTTCTGAACCTGGCGGAGCGATTCTTCGGTCTGACGATGTTCGGTGATGTCTGTCGCGATCGCGCACAGCCCGTAAACCGTGCCGTCCGGGGTGAACAGTGGGAACTTCACGGTGACGAACAGGCGCTCATCGCCTCTGACGATGATGCTTTCCTCCCGAGTCAGGGGCACACCGCTGTCGATGACCCGCTGTATGTCGGCCATGACCTTTTCCGCGGTGTCCTGGGGAAGGTAGTCGAATGCGGTCTTGCCTCGGACCTCGAATTCGCTCAGGCCCGTCAGTTCCTCGAACCGGGCATTGACGAGCAGATGACGTCCTTGACGGTCCATGACGTAGATCATGGCCGGCGAGTTGTCGATGATCGCCCGAAGCCGTTCCTCGCTCATGCGGAGCGCTTGTTCGGCGGCTTTTCGTTCGCTGATGTCGCTCATCATCACGATGACGAACTGCGGACGTCCGCTTTCGTCACGTTGCAGCGCGGCGGAGAATTGCACCCAGAGCACTTGGCCGTCACGACGGATAAAGCGCGCCTCGAACGATTCGCCGATCACGGTGGAAGAAACCGTCGCGTCGAGGTGACGTTCGATACGGCGACGATCGTCGGGATGGGACAACTCGACGAACGAGAGCGACCGCAACGCTTCGTGCGAATACTCCAACGTGTCCTGCCATGTCGGATTGGCGCGAATGACCCGGCCGTTCAGATCGAGAATCGCAATGCCGACGGGGCCATGTTCGAATACCGCGCGGAACCTGGCTTCGCTTTCGCGCAAGGCCTCGGATGCGTGTTTCATGTCGGTGATGTCGTTCACGACCAGATAGGCCAGCCGCCTGCCGTCGTCCTCCAGGATGCGGCCGCGAACCTCGACCTCACGCGTTTCTCCGGATTCGAGAGCGTGCGAGGACCGGTAGGCAATCTGTTTCGAACTTTCTCCATCCGCACCGAGCGGCGCAATGGCGCCTATTCCCTGCGAATCGACGGCATCGAAATGGAGATCGAGGTCTCCGACGTCTCCATAACCGTAAAACGTTCGAGCCGAGGCGTTGAGCGCCACAATTCGGCCGGTTTTCGGGTCGACCAGCAACTGTGGCAACGGATTGTCGAAGAACAGGCGGCGGGACCGGTTTCGGGTATCCCGCTGGTTGCTTTCCTCACTCTTCGAAGGGGGCTGCCCAAACACCAAGAGAAGGGAATCGATCTGGTGGCCGTCCTTGACGGGAATGACCCGAATTCCCGATACCGAACCGGACTGAAATTCTGTGATGTCGCCCGTGGCCACCGATCGGGCGAGCGCGTTGAGCATATCGTCTCGGGATTCGACGTCGAGGGTATCGACAAAGGATTGTCCGGGTAAATACTGGTCGGCATCGGCTGCCCGCACGATCGCCTGTATGATGCCAGAACGGTCAACGGCGATGACGTCTCCGTTCACGAACGCGGTTACCGCCTCCAGCCATTTTTGCCACGGGTCGGTTTCTGCGTTGGCCCCCGACGCTACGGCACCGATAGCGATCGTTATCAGGCTCGTCTCACCGCCAATATCGGCCGTAACGGAGCATCCCTTGATCCACCTTGCTTCGCGACCACTCGAGACGACTTCGATCTCATTCTCCGATACCGTACCGTCTTTCGGCAGGTTTTCGAAAATCCGTGCCACGTCGGCGGCTTTGAACACCACGGTCAAAGGCTTGCCGTTCGCTTCGTTGACGCCGTACATCTTCTTTGCGGCGCGGTTTACGTGCCGGATCGTTCCTCGATGCAGGTTCGAGACAACGATCGGCACGGGGATAGCGTCCAGAATGGCTTCAAATCCAAGATTCCGGTGAGGTACTTCGACCGGATACGCCACTCTTTCTGGACTGACGCTCGGTATGATGATCGCCGATCCGACCGGGGTCGTCCGGAAGAGGGGCGGGATTCGGGAGCTGTTCCTGTCTTTCAACAGTTGCATTGCTTGATCGGCTGTTGTCGGCAAGCTCTCGCCGCAAATGTCCTTGAAGCTGTCGTTTATGTAGAGGGGTTTGTCGTCGGGACCGAATAAGGCAATCCCATCGGCAAGTTCATCGAGAATGGCACGGGGCAATTCGGGAGACGGGTCGGTTTTGACCCGTGTCGTCATGCCGCCGAGTTTGAAAAACAGATAGGCGGCGATCGCAAACAGGAGAATGTCCCGGATCAAAGCGACGATCGGCCAAGTCAGATAGTGGTCGTTCGGCGGCGCGATAGAAAAAATGATGCTCGGCATCAATAATACGGCCACGACAGCCGACAAAATCAGCAAAGGCTTTAGGGAAAATCGACCCTTCGACATACGTCGCAGCATCATCGCGTTCCGGTTCGTTCTAATTGGACGAAATCTCTTCGGGGTGAGGTTTCGTCGAACAGAGCTCAAGGAAACTCCAGATGTATCTTTTTTTTAAGACACTTGCCAGGAAAACGACGAGGCTAGGCGACCAGGAACGGACTGTCCGGATACAAGAAGCCGGAGTGTCGAAGCGGTGAATCGACGTCATCGCGGCGACGTGTTGACGTCGATGATGGTGGAATCGCGTAATAGCGGTTCTTACGGAAACATGGACGTCGACGGGCGGTAACAAAGCGGAACGTGTCCAATCCGATTGTGTCGACTTCGGCGGCACCGGTAACTTTTCAGATTTCCTTCGGTAATCCACGGTCGCCGGAGATCTACGCCAACCGACCGAAACACGAGGTTTGACTAGGGCCCAAGCACGGCATGGTCATTGGCGTTCGGGGTGTCGGGTCGTTGGCCGCCTTGACTGATTGAAATTCGCGTCACGCGTTTCAATCATGAGGGCGGAGACTTTGCTCCAGGAATCATTACGTGTGTGTACGTGTTTGTAGGCATTCTGTGACGCCGATACACAATCCCGTTGCAATTTCGACGTTGAAGAGGGATAAAGACTCTGTGCTAGAATGCTCAAACAACATGGATTTCCGGAGGGAGACACGAGGTTGATAACGCATTGACGGTGGAGCGTAAGCTTCGATTGATCCGGGTGCGTTTCAAATTTTTCCCTTCGTGTCGAATACGGTGAGGCGGGCCTCGAGGTCGGGATTTCTCGGGTGCCGGGCGTGGTTCTGAACGGGACGGAGATATGGCGTCAACTCCTGTCGATAAAATGGGCAAGCAAATCCTTGTGGTTGACGACGACCCTGCAGTCAGGAAACTGCTGAAGGGTTATCTGACCGAGCACGGCTATCGCGTTCAAACGGCGGAAAGCGGCGCTGAAATGAACGAGATGCTCGGCAAGCATCTGATCGACATGGTGATCCTGGATCTCATTCTTCCGGGAGAGGACGGTTTGGATCTTGCTCGGCAGTTGCGCAAGCGAACCAACATGCCGATCATCATGGTGACGGGCCGGGGCGATGAAGTCGATCGCATCATCGGTCTGGAAGTAGGCGCCGACGACTATATCTCGAAACCGTTCAGCCCCCGGGAACTCGTGGCACGGATCCGCTCGGTCCTGCGCCGGACCGAGGGCGACGCGAAAGAGGAGATCGGCGCCGGCGAGCCCGGAAAGATCGCCGAATTCGCCGGCTGGACCCTCGACCTCAATGAACGGAAATTGTATTCGCCCGAGAAGGAAGCCATCGAACTCACTCCGGGCGAGTTCAACCTTCTGACCGTGTTCGTTTCCCACCGCAACCGGGTCTTGAGCCGCGAACAACTGCTCGACTACACGCAGGGCGAAATGGCCACGGCGTTCGACCGGAGTATCGACGTACAGGTTCTGCGGTTGCGGCGAAAGATCGAGCCTAACCCGAAGAAACCCGTTCTCATCAAGACGTTGCGCAACGCGGGTTATATTTTCGCGGCGCCGGTTGAGTGGAAATAGCGATTCCCTGAGTCACGAAGACGGCGACGGGGTCGCGTCAGAGGGCTCCGGCTCTTGTCGCGTGAGCTCTTCCTGCCGATCGTCCAATCCGAACATGGCGACCAGGCGTTCGGAATATCGAAGGCCCTTGTCCAGGGCGGCCATTGTTCTATCCAGGCTCGGCGAATCGTCATCGATCCAGACGCGAAAGGCGTTCAGGTAGACGACGGCCAATCCCTTACGCAGGGCCAATCCGCGCAGTCCAACCGGCGAGGCGCCGGCGGCTTCTACGATCCAGGTTAAGGACCGCCAGAAACCGGGCAGGAGGCTCAATGCGGTGGCCGGGTCGGAACGCAGATCGTTGAGTATGGCCAATATCGCGTGGCGGCGCGGCGACAAAGCGTCGAACCGGCACATGACGACATCGAACAAACGATCGCGTATCGATCCCCGCGCGCTCTCGGCCCCGGCGAGCGTCATCTGGTCGACCGACCGGAAGTAGGTCTCCAGAATTTCATTCTTAGAGGTGAAATTCCGGTGGAGTTCAGCCAGGCTGATTCCGGACTCCTCGGCGATTTCGGACAGGGTCAATCGCGACCAGTTTCTCGTTTCCGCCAAGCTCAATGCGGTATCGACAATTCGGCTTCGCAGATCCGCGGATCGGTCTCCGGGGACTCCCACCGCGGGAGTGGGCCCGGCGCTGTCCGGCGTGTCGCTGTTCGGCTTCGATTTCGATTCTCGAGTCATGGACGTTCTCTCTCACCTAGGGTCGAAGATGTCCACAAACGCCGATTGTGCGGAAAAAACGTCCCGCTGTGAAGCGACTGTTATCCCGCGAGTTCGTGAGACCGCCTCACAGCGGCGGCGACGGCCTGATCGACGACGCGTTGCCAACCGTCTTCTCCCATCAGAACGCCCAGGGCGGCTGCGGTTGTGCCGCCCGGACTGGTCACGTTCTGCCGCAGATTCGCGGCGGATTGATCGGATCGGTGCAGGAGTTCTCCGGCTCCGGAAACGGTCGCCCGAGCCAACCGGGTGGCCAGTTCCTCGGAAAGACCGGCTTCGACTCCGGCTCGGGCCAATGTTTCCGCCAACAGGAATACATAGGCGGGACCGCTGCCGGATACCGCTGTCACCGCATCCATGAGCGACTCGTCCTCGATCCAGGCCACGTCACCGACCGCGTCCAGCAGGCCGATGCAGAGTTCCTTGTGGATGAGGGAAACATTGGCATTGCCGCAGGCAACCGTCATTCCCCGCCGGATGGCCGCCGGGGTGTTCGGCATCGCACGGACAATGGCGGCATCCTCCCCCAAAGATTGCTCGAAGAACCGGATGGTGCGGCCGGCCGCGATAGAAAGAAATACGCACCGTTTCCCTTTGAACGGTCTGTACCTGGCGACGACGTCGACCATCATCTGGGGTTTGACGGCGAGTACCACGACGTCGGGTTGGTGATCCGCAGGCACGTCGTCTGCGTTACCCACGACATTCAACGCAAATCGTCCGACCAGTTCCTTGGCAATATCGGCTGACGGTTCGACGACGATGATGGAGCGGGGCGAAAGGCCCTTCTCGATCCAGCCCTCAAGAAGGGCGCCCCCCATTTTTCCGCAGCCGATCAACAACAGCGTGGCTTTCATTCGGCCTCCCGCTTTCCCGGTGGTGCAGACGACGCGCTCAGGCTTCGCCCATGGTGTCGACCATCGCCATTTCTATGGCGTCCGCGGAGTTCTTTCCTCCCCAAATCACGTACTGGAATGCCGGATAAAACCGATCGCATTCGCCGAGCGCGGTATCGATGAGTTCGGCGATCTGGCCCAGGCTCGGGCCGTCGGTGTCCCTGACCAGCAGCACGTGCCGAAACATCGGCAGGTTTTCTTCCCGCCACAGGGAAAAATAGCCGAGCCATAGCTTTTCGTTGACGTTGGCCAGTAGGTCGTGAACGACCGTCCGTTTTTCGGCCGGTACCCTCATGTCGAACGCGCATGTGAAATGGATGGCCGCCAAATCGGCGTTCCAGGCAAAAAACATGTTGAAGTCACACCACTGGCCCGGAGCCTGGACAACCAGTTCGTTGTCGCCCTGGCGATCGTAATTCCAGTCGTTCGAGGAGACATACCGTTCGACGACGTCGATGGGATGGGATTCAATTTCTTCGTCGTACGTGATGACTTCCTTCATCTCCGCTCCTCCATTTCCGTCGTCTTCAGACGTGCTTCGGTGGACCGGAAAGCGATTCCACAAAACATGGAGTCAACCCCGATATCTTGTTGGATCGCCACCAATTGAACCAAGCCCTAGACTGCCAGAGGGGTATCCACGGTGCAAGCGCCGCCCAAGTCTAAGTCCACGTTTTTTGTGGATAAGTCCTTGTGAAACCAGGAGCTTGACCTCAGATTCGTGACTCTAGCGTTACACGTTGTCCGCTTTGTCGGCGGACGATTTCGCAAGTTTTGATTCCAGTTCCGCAACGCGCGCTTTCAAGGCGTCCTGCTCTTCGCGGGCGCGGATTGCCATGGCGCGCACGGCTTCGAATTCTTCCCGGGGGACCAGATCGAGATCGTTGATCAGGCGCTCCACCCGGTGGCGCACGAGGGATTCCAATTCCTCGCGAACCCCTTGGAAGGCCGACGCGGCGCCTTCGGCGACGCGGGATAGATCTTCGTAAATGCGTTTGTTCTGCATGTCAGACAATCCGCTGCCAAATAATCATTCTCTTATTATGGTCGGGGAAAGGCCTTCCCGCAACCGGGGCTCCGTCTTGCGGTGCCGGGCACGGGGTCCTATAACGGCGTCCATGTCCTCGATTTCGGTCGATCTGGAGTAGAACCGGGGGAACTCATGATACTCGTGACCGGCGGCGCCGGCTTCATCGGCTCCAATATCGTCGCGGCCCTGGAGGCGCGCGGCGACACCCGTCTGGCGGTCTGCGACCGACTGCGGAGCGGGGAAAAGTGGCGCAATCTCGCCAAGCGAGAACTATTCGACATCGTCCATCCCGATGGTCTGGACTCTTTCCTGGAACGCGAGGGAATGTTCCTTGACGCCGTCGTTCATATGGGCGCCATTTCGGCGACGACGGAAACCGACGCCGATCTCATCGTCGATACCAATTTTCGATTGTCGCGTCGCCTTTGGGAATGGTGTTCGGCTCATCGGATCCGTTTCGTCTACGCCTCTTCGGCCGCGACCTATGGCGACGGAGCAATGGGATTCGCCGACGACGAGTCGATCTCGTCCCTGTCCAATCTGCGGCCCCTGAACGCCTACGGCTGGAGCAAGCTTCTGTTCGATCGCTGGGTTGCGCGGCAGGTAGCCTCCGGCGCCCCGTGTCCACCGCAGTGGGCGGGATTGCGGTTTTTCAACGTCTACGGCCCCAACGAATATCACAAGGGCGGCCAGAAAAGTGTTGTCGCCCACCTGTTCCCCCGCGCCAAGGCGAAGGAAACGGCTCGGCTCTTCCAATCCCACGATTCGCGTTACCCCGACGGCGGACAGCTTCGCGATTTCATCTGGGTTGGCGATTGCGTCGCCGTGGTTCTGTGGTTACTCGATCATCCCCGGATTTCCGGCATCTACAATTGCGGAACCGGGGGAGCCCGGACGTTTGGGGATCTCGCCCGGGCCGTCTATGAAGCGCTGGGTGTTCCCTTTGATGTCGAATTCGTTCCGACGCCGGAAAACATCCGGGCCAAATACCAGTATTTTACCGAAGCCGACATGACCCGATTGCAAGCAGCGGGGTTCGACCGGCCGTTCACGCCGCTGGAAGAAGGGGTGACGCGATATGTCCGGGATTTTCTGGACGCCGAAGATCCGTTTCTTTGAGGTGGGCGGGGAAGGCTTCGACACATGACTTTCGTGATGACCTCTTTCGCGTTCGATCCGGTTGCCTTCGAAATCGGCCCGATCGTGATTCGCTGGTACGCGCTGGCCTACATCGCCGGGCTGCTTTTGGGATGGTGGTTGACGCGAATCCTGGCAAAACGCGGCCCCGACGTGATCAAGGAAGCGGACATCGACGACTTCCTGGTGTGGGCGACGTTGGGGGTGATTTTGGGCGGACGGTTGGGTTACGTCCTCTTCTACAAACCCTCGTACTATCTCGCCCATCCCGTGAGCATCCTTGAAGTCTGGCAGGGAGGCATGTCCTTTCACGGGGGCTTCTTGGGAGTCGCGGTTACGTCTCTTCTTTTCGTCCGGCGGCGCCACATCCGGCTTTGGACGTTGTCGGACCTGTTGGCCGTGGTCGCGCCCTTGGGACTGTTCTTCGGCCGTTTGGCCAACTTCGTGAACGGCGAGCTTTACGGTCGCGCCGCCGAGGTCCCATGGGCGATGGTGTTTCCGCATGATCCGGCACAGATACCGCGCCATCCGAGCCAACTGTACGAAGCGGCGTTGGAAGGGTTGGTTCTGTTCTCGATTCTGTTCCTGATGGCGCGGAGCCGTTGGGTCCGCGAACGCGGCGGTCTCCTGACCGGAAGTTTCCTGGTCGGCTATGCGGTGGCCCGTTCGATCGCGGAATTGTTCCGCGAACCCGACGGTTTTCTCGGTTTCCTTTTCGCGAACGTGACCATGGGGCAGGTTCTCAGCGCGCCGATGGCGCTGGTCGGCATCGGGTTCATCGTTCACGCCGTGCGATCACAAAGCAAACGGACAAATCCATGAGCACGCTTTCCGACCTTCTTGTCCGCCGCATCGCCGGCGACGGGCCCATTACGGTGGCAGAATTCATGGCCGAGTCCCTGACCCACCCCAAACATGGGTATTACATGGCGCGGGATGCCCTGGGAGTGGTCGGCGATTTTGTGACCGCGCCCGAAATCAGCCAGATGTTCGGTGAACTGATCGGATTGTGGTGCGCCGTCACATGGCAGGTCATGGGGTCGCCGGACACGTTCAATTTGATCGAACTGGGGCCGGGGCGCGGGACGCTGATGGCCGACGCCTTGCGCGCTGCTCGCGTCGTTCCGGAATTCGGTCAATCGGCGAACGTCCATCTGGTCGAAGTCAGCCCTTTCTTTCGTGCATTCCAGAAACGTGCCTTGTCGGAAAGCGGATTGCCGCAAGAACCCCAATGGCATGGCGATCTGACGGCAATCCCTCGCGGTCCGTCGATTGTCATCGCCAACGAATTTTTCGACGCGTTGCCGATTCGCCAGTTCAGCCGAACGGCCGCCGGGTGGCGGGAAGTTCTCGTGGATTTGGCCGCTGACGGCCAAAGCCTCCGGTTCGTTTTGTCGCCGCCGTCTCCGGTGGCGCCGATGGTTCCGGAATCCCTCCGGGATGCCCCGGTCGATTCCGTGGTTGAAGTCTGTCCAGCCGGGATTGGAATCGCGCGAACGATTGCCGAACGGGCGGCCGAAGACGGCGGCGCGGCTTTGATCATCGATTACGGGCACCTGGAAAGCGGCTTCGGCGAGACCCTGCAGGCGGTTCGCGCCCACAAGTTCACCGACGTGCTGGGGCAACCGGGATTGTGCGACCTGACGGCCCATGTGGATTTCGCGGCGTTGGCCGAAGCCGCGCGCTCTGGCGGCGCGCGGGTTCATGGCCCCACGACCCAGTCCGCGTTCCTGGAGAGTCTCGGACTGCGTGAGCGGGGCGAAGCGCTTCTTTCCTCGGCTTCACCCGAGCAACGGGACGAAATCCAGAGCGCCTATCGGCGACTGGTTCATCCCGAAGAAATGGGCCGACTGTTCAAGGTCATCGGTTTTTGCCATCCGGCAATGGACGCCCCGCACGGGTTCGACTAGGCACCTTTCCGAATTGTCAACGAAAAACGACCGTCTTGGTGCCGTTGGGCAGGACGCGGCGTTCCACGTGCCAGCGCACCGCGCGCGACAAGACGACATTCTCGATGTCGCGTCCCAGGGAAATCAGGTCTTCCGGCGCATGGGTGTGGTCCACGCGCTCCACCGCCTGCTCGATGATCGGGCCTTCGTCCAGATTGGTCGTGACGTAGTGGGCCGTGGCGCCGACCAGTTTGACGCCACGCTCGTGCGCCTGATGATACGGGCGGGCACCCTTGAACGACGGCAGGAACGAGTGGTGGATGTTGATGGCACGCCACCTCAGCGCTCCGCAC
This sequence comes from Rhodospirillales bacterium, assembly GCA_963675465.2. Classification (GTDB taxonomy): domain Bacteria; phylum Pseudomonadota; class Alphaproteobacteria; order Rhodospirillales; family Shumkoniaceae; genus JAHDSF01. The sequence goes on along the minus strand of CAXXVY010000008.1, from coordinate 323,547 downwards.
AGTTGCGGCGACAGGATTTGCATGTACCGCGCCAGGACCACGAGATCGATTTCCTTGCGTTCGATCATCTCGATCAGACGCGCTTCCTGGTCGGGCTTGGTGTCTCGGGTTACCGGCAGGTAATGGAAGGGAATGCCGTGCCATTCGACCAGGCGCTCCAGGTCCCGGTGGTTGGAAACCACCGCCGGGATGTCGATGGGAAGGCTGCCGGTGCGGTAGCGGTACAGAAGATCGTTCAGGCAGTGATCGAATTTGGATACCAGGATGAGAACGCGGGCGCGGCGGCTGGTGTCGTGGATTGCCCATTCCATTCCGAAGCGGTCTGCGATGGCGTCGAAGCCGGTACGGATTTCCTCGATCGTCGGCGCGCCTTCCTCGCGGCGGAAAACGGTACGCATGAAAAAGCGTCCGCTGGTCGGATCGCCGAAATGCGACGATTCGATGATGAAGGCGTTGCGTTCGGAAATGAACCCGGAAACGGCGGCGACGATACCGACGGTATCGGTGCAGCAGATGGTCAGGATGTATTGTTCGGAATTCATCGGATGCCAGTCATGAACGGAATGGAGAGGGGATCGGTCACGATCGACCGGGCGCACTATTGACCGACGACCTATCCGAAAGCAAGACCTACGGGCTGGTCCTCGGTTCCGATCCGGCGTCCGCTCCCGCATCTTTAACAATTCATTGCCCAAAACCTTGCCGCTGTGCCTTGCAACGATTTCGTCGACGGTCATAATGCGCTCATGCTGAAATCTCCGACACTTTCCTCAGACGCCATCGAACACGCCTTCTTTACCCGGCAAGGGGGCGCGAGCCGGGGCGCGTTCGCGGCGATGAATTGCGGCTGGGGATCGGGTGACGATCCGGTGGCGATCGCCGAAAACCGGGCCATCGCGGCGGCGGCACTTGGCATCGAGGGGGCCGTGTTGGTGACCGCCCGTCAGATTCATTCCGCACGGGCCGTTCGGGTCGACGGCGCCTGGACCCGCGAGGATGCTCCCGAGGTCGACGGACTGGTGACCCGGGTTCCCGGAATCGCGCTGGGAATCCTGACGGCGGATTGTGTCCCGGTGCTGTTTGCCGACGCGGAGTCCAGGGTGATTGGTGCCGCGCACGCCGGATGGGCGGGGGCATTGGCGGGCATCCTGGAAGCGACGGTCAATCTGATGGAGTCCGAGGGCGCGCAACGAAGCCGAATCGTCGCGGCGGTCGGCCCCTGCATCCGGCAGAAATCTTACGAAGTGGGATCGGAATTCCGTCAGCGTTTCATGGAGTCGGAGTCGGACGTCACGCCCTTTTTCAAGGCCGGAAACCGGCCCGGTAAATACCAGTTCGATCTTGCCGGTTATGTCGTCCGGCGTCTGTGCCGGGCCGGAATCGGCAATGTCGACGATCTCGATCTCGACACCTGCGCGGACGAGAACCATTTCTTCAGCTATCGCCGGTCGGTGTTGCGGGGCGAAGCGGAATTCGGTCGGGGATTATCGGCCATATGCTTGAAGCCATTCGAATAGGCGCTTGGCGCGGAACGCTGGTGGCGTTGGTCCTGGCCACGGCGGCCTGTGGGCCGTTGCCGCAACCCTTTGGTCGCGAGCAAGGTCAAGCCGCCGATACTCTCCTGGAAATCGAGGATATTCCCGGCGTCTATGTCGTCGCGGTCGAAGGCACGACGGCACCGATGGGCCGATTGCTCGCCGAAGCGGCGGCCGACGCACTGAACGACAAGGATGTGCCAGCCTACGTCAATCCGCCGAAGATACGCCGTTTCGTACTCGAAGGTCGGGTGGAATTCGAACCTGGCGGCGTGCCGCGCGCGGTTCATTGGCAATTGTTGGATTCAGGCAACAGCGTGGTCGGCGAACATGCGCAGCCCATCCCCGGACCGCCGTGGCGATGGGACTATGGCGACCCGAAGCTGCTGCATGAGATCGGCTTGGGAGTGGCACGCCGTTTCGCCGCAATTGCCGCGCCCGACGAACCGAATCGTCCCGTCCAGGCGGCGACGGCCTTTCCGATTTACTTCGCGGCCGTGGAAGGCGCTCCGGGCGACGGAAACCAGAGTCTCCAGCGTGCCCTGCGTACCGCCTTGACGCTGGAAGGCGTCGATTTGGCCGAGAGCGCTGAACGGGCCTCGGCGGTTCTGTCGGGTAACGTTGATGTGGGCAAGGCCAGCAATGGGATGCAGCCGGTTCGAATCGTCTGGGCGTTGACGGATACATCGGGCACCCGGATCGGTGAGGCGACTCAGGCCAATGCGGTTCCGGCGGGACGGCTGGACGGTCCCTGGCGCGAGGTCGCGGGGTTTGCCGCCAAAGCAGCGGTCGACGGAATCCTTTCCCTGATCGAAAGCGCCCGAAACAAATCGGGACCGGCCCGGAAAAACGATGATACTTCCGGTTTTCGGACAGCCGGGCAGGATCTCGAATTGCCTCCGCCCCACCCGTCGTCGGGCGGCGGCGAATCGGAGTCGCCCTAGGTTGAGACGTGTCGGCCGGGTGACGGTGCCGGGCAAGTCGGATTTTTGAATCGGGCTCCATGTGCGTCGGGGTGCGCGGATTCGGCCCAACGGCGGGTCGTTCATGGCAATTCCGGTCAGATGGGATGGGATCGGGGCGGGTTTTGGCGTTTACAGGACCCCCCGACGTTGCTACATTCCGCCGCGTTTTGGCGCGAGGGGGCGACGCGTCTCCTGAGCACATCTCGATGACAGCAGCGGGGACGTCTTCCGCCGCCAGCGACGTCGGAAAGGTCACAAGAACATGAAAGTTTTGGCCTGCAACAGCAATCGGCCGTTGGCCGAGGCCATCTCGGCCTATCTCAATCTGCCGTTGACTAAGGCCAGCATTCGCCGGTTCTCCGACATGGAGGTTTTCGTCGAGATCCAGGAAAACGTGCGTGGCGAGGATGTCTTCATCATCCAGTCGACGTCGTATCCGGCCAATGACAACCTCATGGAACTGCTGGTGACTCTGGACGCTTTGCGGCGCGGTTCGGCCCGCCGCATCACGGCGGTCATTCCCTATTTCGGCTACGCGCGGCAAGACCGGAAATCGGGCCCGCGAACGCCGATTTCGGCCAAGCTGGTCGCCAATCTGATCACCGTAGCGGGCGCCGACCGCGTTTTGACCCTGGATCTCCATGCCGGACAGATCCAGGGTTTTTTCGATATTCCGCTGGACAATCTTTACGGCGCGCCGGTGTTCACCAAGGACATGGAGGGCCGCTTTGCCAAGGAACGGCCGATCATCATTTCGCCCGACGTCGGCGGCGTGGTGCGCGCCCGCGCCATCGCCAAGCGGCTCGACGCTGATTTGGCGATCATCGACAAGCGACGTGAACGCGCCGGCGTGTCGGAGGTCATGAACATCATCGGCGACGTCGACGGACGCAGCTGTATCCTGGTCGATGATATCGTCGATTCGGCCGGCACGCTCTGCAATGCCGCTGCCGCCCTGATCGAGGCAGGTGCGACCGATGTTTCGGCTTACGTGACCCATGGCGTGCTTTCGGGCGGGGCCGTGGCGCGGGTTTCGTCCTCGCCGATGCGCAGTCTGATAATCACCGACAGCATTCAGGCCACCGAAGCCGTGCGCGTTTCTCACAACATCGAGCAATTGAGCATCGCGCAGTTGATGGCCGAGGCGATTCGCCGTATCAGCGACGAATCATCCGTTTCAAGCCTGTTCGACTGAGGTCGAAAGGTCTTACCGCCGTTCCGCTATCGGGGCGGCTTTTAACCGTTCCGGCACCCCTGGAGGCCGGAACTCATGGTCAACGAAGGAGACCGAAGAAATGGCAGATATTATCGTTCTCAACGCGGAAATCCGCGACCGGGCCGGTAAGGGGGCAGCTCGGGCGGTTCGCCGTGAAGGGCGCGTACCCGCCGTGATTTACGGCAACAAGATCGACCCTCTGATGATTTCCCTGGAACCCGTGGAGTTGATGATGCAACTCCGCAAGGCGAGTTTCTACAGCTCCGTTTTCGAAGTCAAAGTGGCCAATGACCTGCACCGCGTGCTCGCGCGGGACGTTCAGTTCGACCCCGTAACCGATCGTCCGTTGCACGTGGACTTCATGCGGTTCTCCGCCGATACCATCGTGACCGTCGATGTCCCGGTCGTGTTCCTGAACGAGGAAACGAACCCGGGCATCAAGCGCGGCGCAGTGCTCAACATCGTTCGACGCGAGCTGGAGCTGGAATGCCCGGCCGACCGGATCCCGGAAGTGATCGAAGTCGATCTTACCGGTTTCGACATCGGCGACAGCATCCACATCAGTGCGGTCAATTTGCCGGAAGGCGTCAAGCCGACGATCACCGATCGCGACTTTACCATCGCGACCATCGCGGCGCCGTCCTCCGTCCGTTCCGAGGCGTCGGCCGAAGGTGACGAGGAAGGCGCGGACTCGGAAGAAGGCGATTGAGGCCGGGTAAGCCTTAGGGGCGGGTTTCGATGCTACTTCTCGTCGGTTTGGGTAATCCGGGCTTCGAGTACGCGCGAAATCGCCACAATGTAGGGTTCATGGCGGTGGACGAAATCGTCCGCCGCCATGGCTTTTCGTCCTGGCGCAAAAAATTCCATGGCGTCGTGGCGGAAGGCGACGTGGCGGGGGAAAAGGTGATCGCCCTCAAGCCGCTGACCTACATGAACGAATCGGGGCGTTCGGTCCTGTCGGCGCGGTCGTTCTACAAGGTCCGGACCAAGGACGTGCTTGTGTTCCATGACGAACTGGATCTGGCCGGCGGGAAGGTGCGCACCAAGACCGGAGGCGGACACGCTGGCCATAACGGTCTGCGCAGTATCCAGGGTCAGATCGGTGCCGATTACAGGCGGGTGCGTATCGGCATCGGCCATCCGGGCGATCGGGATCGTGTCGTCGGGCACGTGCTCAAGGATTTTTCCAGGGCCGAAGAGGATGACTGGGTGTTCAAACTGCTGGATGCCATGGCATCCGCGTTTCCGTTTCTGGTTCAGCGAAACGAGCCGGAATTCATGAATAAGGTGGCGCTGGCCATGCAGCCGGCGAAACCGAAAACGACCAACCCGGACCCGAACGGTCCGCAGGCACGGGATTGACATGGGGTTCAAATGTGGGATCGTCGGTTTGCCGAATGTCGGCAAGTCGACACTGTTCAACGCCCTGACCGAAACGGCCGCGGCCGAGGCGGCCAATTATCCGTTCTGCACCATCGAACCCAACACCGGACGGGTGGGCGTTCCCGATACGCGCCTGGACACTCTGGCCCGTTTGGCCAAGTCGGCCAAGGTCGTGGCGACGCAACTGGAATTCGTCGATATCGCGGGGCTGGTCAAGGGCGCCAGCCGGGGAGAAGGCCTGGGCAACCAGTTTCTCGCCAATATCCGTGAAGTCGATGCCGTCGTGCATGTCCTGCGCTGTTATGAGGACGACGAGGTTACCCACGTCGAAGGCACCATCGATCCGGTGCGCGATGCCGAGGTCGTGAACACCGAACTGCTGCTCGCCGACCTGGATAGCCTGGAGCGACGCTTCGACCCCTTGCAGAAGCGGGCCAAGGGCGGGGACAAGGCTGCGCGCGAACAGGTGCGGCTGATCGAGCCGATCCTTGTGGCCCTGCGCGACGGCCAGCCGGCCCGGTCGGTCGAGATCCTTCCCGAGGACAGCAAGGCGTTCCGGATGCTGCAACTGCTAACCGCCAAGCCGGTCCTGTACGTCTGCAACGTCGACGAATCCTCCGCCGCCGACGGCAATACCCTGTCCGCAGCCGTCGCGGAGCATGCACGCACCGAGGGCGCCGGCGCCGTGGTCATTTCCGCCAAGATCGAATCGGAAGTCGCGCAACTCACCGATCCCGAGGAGCGCCGCGAATTCCTGGAAACCCTGGGGCTTGAGGAAACCGGCCTGACCCGGGTCATCCGCGCGGGATACGCGCTTTTGGACCTGATCACGTTTTTCACGGCGGGCCCCAAGGAATCGCGGGCATGGACCATAGCCAAGGGGACCAAGGCGCCGCAGGCGGCGGGAACCATCCACGGCGATTTCGAACGTGGCTTCATCTGCGCCGAAACGATCGCGTACGACGACTACGTCACCGCGGGCAGCGAGGTGGCGGCCAAGGAAGCGGGCAAGATGCGCCAGGAAGGCCGCGACTATATCGTGCGAGACGGCGACGTCATGCTGTTTCGGTTCAACGTCTGATCGTCGCCGGCCTCATCGGCCGCGTTCGGAGTTTTCCCTGTACATCCCCCGACATCGGGGCGTATGGAAGTCTGCCTCTCTGAAATTCCTGCCACCCGGACGCGAGTCATGGACATATTTTCGCCGGTCCAAATCGTGGGCTACGTCGCTTTCCTGTTGGGAGTCGGCGGTTTTCTGCAAAAGGACGACCGACGTTTCAAGATCTTCAACATCGGCCAATGCCTAGCCTATATCGTCCACTTCGCGCTCCTTGGAAATCCCGCCGCGGCCGCGAGCGCGGCGGTATCGGGTGTGCGGTCCGTCGCGGCACTGAAGACGCGGTCCCCGGTCGTGGCCGTTGCCATGGCGGCAGCCTGCGTCGCCATGGGCGGCGTTTTCGCGACGACCGCCTTGGCCTGGCTGCCGGTGGTCGGTTCCACCGTCGCGACGCTGGCCATCTTTCTGCTGCGCGGCATCCCGATGCGTCTGGCCTTGCTATTCAGCACCGCGCTATGGCTTACGAACAATATCCTGAGCGGTTCGATCGGCGGATGCATGCTGGAAGGCACGATCGCAGTCGCCAACGTCACCACGATGATTCGCCTGTACCGAAAGGCTCCGGCCAAGGCCGGGGCGTAGAGCGGATCGCAGTTCGAAAGACTGCCGCGTGTTGCGGAATGATCCGAAGGCTTTGAAAAACCGAATTATTCGCGCGCAATGAACCTAACGAAAGTTTAATCCCGGCGACAGGACACGGTAAGGCAGTCGAGCCCATCTTCCTCTCCAGATGTTTCGTTGAACACGAGGAGTAGGACGATGAAGTTCAAGAGCCTTCTGAAAAGCCGCACCGCGATGATCGCCGCGTCGGCGGTTCTATCCACTGCCATCCTGGGAAGCGCTTTCGTCGGCTCGATCGGACAGAGCGCGCCGGCGTATGCCTCGACATCCGAGATGTCGACCATTGCCCCTCACGGAACACCGAGCTTCCGCGAAATCGCCAAGAAGGTGACGCCCGCTGTCGTCAATATTTCGACGACGATGAAGGCCGAGACGACGGCGCGGGAATTTGGCGGCACGCCCTTCCCGCAGGGTTCGCCCTTCGAGGACTTTTTCAAACGTTTCTTCGGCGACCAGTTCGAGCAGTTTGACGGACGCAAGCCCAATTCCGCGCCCGGGCCGAAGGGCCATGCGCTGGGGTCGGGATTCATCATCGATGCCGACGGCCATGTGGTGACCAACAATCACGTGATCGAGAATGCCGAGGACATCGTCGTCATTCTAAATGACGGGACCGAACTCAAGGCTGAATTGGTCGGCGCGGATCCGAAGACCGATCTGGCGGTTCTCAAGGTCAAATCGGACAAGCCGCTAACCCATGTCAATATGGGCGATTCGGACAAAATCGAAGTCGGCGACTGGGTGCTTGCCGTCGGCAACCCGTTCGGCCTGGGCGGAAGCGTGACCGCAGGTATCGTGTCGGCGCGCGGCCGCGATCTGCACTCCGGCCCCTTCGACGACTTTTTGCAGATTGATGCCGCGATCAACCGCGGCAATTCGGGTGGCCCTTCGTTCAATGAGGCGGGCGAGGTGATCGGGGTGAACTCCGCGATCTATTCGCCGAACGGAGGAAACATCGGCATCGGTTTCGCCATTCCGTCCAACATGGCTAAGGACATCGTGGCGACGTTGATCGAACATGGCTCGATCGAACGCGGGTGGCTCGGTGTGAGCATCCAACCGGTGACTGAAGACATCGCCGATAGCCTGGGGTTGAAGGATGCGCACGGTGCTCTCGTGGCTTCCGTTCAACCGGACAGCCCGGCCGCGAAGGCGGGTCTCCAGGCCGGCGATGTCATCCTATCCTTTGATGGCCAGACCATCGACGAGATGAAGACTCTGCCGCGTGTCGTCGCCAAGATCGATGCCGGTACCAAGGCCAAACTCTCGATCTGGCGCGACGGCGGCGAGAAAACTCTGCGGGCCCAGATCGGGAAGCAGCATGATGAGGCACAGGTCGCATCCGCGTCTGTCGACGAGCCTTCCGATGGCGCGTCTCTCGGGATCGTCGTTGCCGGGCTTTCCGACCAAGTCCGAAGCCGATATGGCATTCCCGAAACGGTTAAGGGAGTCCTGGTCGTCGACGTGAAGAACGACGGCCCCGCCGCCGAGAAAGGCATCCAAGCCGGTGACGTGATCGCCAAGGTCGGCAACAAGGCGGTTACGACCCCCGACCAAGTGCGGGCCGAAGTCCGCGGCGCCACCCTCGAAGGTCGTAAGGCCGTGCTCTTGCTGGTCAACCGGCATGGCGAGGAGCGCTTCGTCGCCATTTCCCTTCGGTCCGCCTAGTCCGCAGCTCCCAAGGCGGGTCGACGAACGGCCACCCCTCGGATCCCCGGGGTGGCCGTTTCTTTTTTGCCATCAGTTCGAAGACGCCCGATTGGATTGCCGGGAAACGCTGCCGTGATCGGCAAAGAACAACCGGACCCGTAGCCCCGGTTCGTTGTCTTCCAGAAAAAGCCCGGCATCGTGAAGACGCGCGACCGCCGCGACGAGCGCCAAGCCCAAGCCGTTGCCAGGCTTCGTACGGCTGGCGTCCAACCGGACGAATCGCTGCAAGACCTTTTCGCGAGCGTCCTCGGGGATGCCGGGACCGTGATCGGCGACGATAATTTCCGGGCCGTTGGTGCCGGACCGGGCCGTCACGGAGATCGTACCCCCGGGTTCGGAATACTTGACGGCGTTGTCGATCAGGTTGACGAGCGACTGCGATACGAGATGGCGGTGACAGCGGACCCATAGGTCTTTTTCGGTCGACACTTTGAACGATAGGCCCTGGTCTTCGGCCACCGGTTGATAGAGTTCGGCGCCGGACTCGACGACTTCTCCTAGATCGACCTGCTCGAATTCCTCGCGCAAGGCCCAGGATTCCGCCAGGGAAATGTCCAGAACGGCCTGGAACGTCGCCAGGATGCCGTCGGTTTCCTTCAGGCTTTCCTCAATCGTGGTCCGATAGCTTGATGGGGTCTGGTCCTCGATCGCCGCCCGTTCCAGGCGGCCGCGCAGGCGGGCGATCGGGCTGCGGAGATCGTGGGCAATGCCGTCGGCGACGTCGCGCATGCCGTTCATCAGGATTTCGATCCGGTCCAGCATCGCGTTCAGGCTTTGCGACAGGCGGTCGAATTCGTCGCCGCGGAAGGTCACCGGCATGCGGCTTTTCAGATCGCCTTCGAGAATGGCTTGGCTGCCCGTGGTGATCGCGTCGATGCGGCGCAGGATGGCGCGGCTCATCGCGAAACCGCCGAAGAGTGCCAGACTGCCGGTCGCCAACGCGGCACCGAGCAGGCTCTTCATGATCAGGTTTTCAAGGGAGGCCCGCTCGGCCATGTCGCGGCCGACCAGAAGATGAAGCCCGCCGCGAAGATCGAAGGTCCGGGCGCGGGCCGATTGGACCACCGCCTGCTTGCCTTCGCCGCGGGTGATGCTGAAGGTGATCCAGCCCGGTTCCCCTCGGCCTTCCTTCGGCCACGCCGACAGGTTTCCGGCCAGCGGGACGAATTTCGGATCGGCGAGCAGATAAATGCTCCGAAGCCCCGGATCGCCCCGTCCACGTGCCTCTATCACCCGGACCAGTTGCGGCAGACCGAACTCCTGGTAATGCTCCGCAAGACCTCGGACCTCGGCCTCGATCGTCGCTTCGGTCTGTTGACCGACGACGGTCGAGGCGTTGAGATAGATGAAAACCAGAACAACGGAAGTGACGGCGCCGAGAATGCCGATGTAGGCGAGCGCCCGCCGGAATGCGACGCTTTTAAGAAGACGTATCGGGTGCACGGAGACAGTACCCGGCCCCGCGCACGGTGTGAAGAAGCGGTTCGGGGAAATCCCGGTCGATCTTCTGGCGCAGTCGGCTGATGTGAACGTCGATCACGTTGGTCTGGGGATCGAAATGATAATCCCAGACCTTTTCCAACAGCATGGTCCGGGTGACGACTTGGCCCGAATGCCGCATCAGAAATTCAAGCAGGCGGAACTCCCGGGGTTGGAGATCGATGGGCGATCCGTTGCGGTTTACGGTCCGGGCGAGAAGATCCAGTTCCAGATCGCCGACACGGAGAATCGTCTCCGTCGAGGAACCGCCACCGCCGCGCCGCATCAGGGCCTGCACCCGCGCGAGGAGTTCCGAAAATGCGAAGGGTTTGACCAGATAGTCGTCGCCCCCGGCCTGGAGGCCGCGCACGCGGTCGTCGACCTTGCCGAGTGCGCTCAGGATCAGGACGGGAAGCGCCTTGCCGTTCCGGCGCAGCATTTCGACGATCGTCAGCCCGTCGATCCCCGGCAACATCCGGTCGACGATCAAGAGGTCGATCGGTTCATTCGATGCCAAAGCCAAACCTTCGGCGCCTTCATGTGCGAGGTCGACGGTGTATCCGTTTTCCCGGAGCCCTTTGGCGAGGTAGGTCGCCGCCTCTTTGTCGTCTTCGATGACCAGAATTCGCATGCCTTGACTCTATCCCGTTCGTGGCGCGGCGCAACGTTTTGTTATAGCGAAACGTTATCAGCGCCGTCCGAAGAGTTTCTCGATATCGGTCAGTTTGAGTTCGACGTAAGTCGGTCGGCCATGGCTGCATTGACCGGAAAGAGGCGTCGCTTCCATTTCGCGCAGCAAGGCGTTCATTTCCGCGGAATTGAGCGCCCGCCCCGCTCGCACGCTGCCGTGACAGGCCATCGTCGCGCAAACCTGCGACAGCCGGTCTTTCAATGTCGCCGCCTCTTCGAATTCCGCCAGATCGTCCGAGAGATCGCGGATCAAAGCCTGGACGTCGGTCTCGCCGAGGAGGGCCGGAGTTTCGCGGACAACCACCGCGCCATGACCGAACGATTCGACGACGAGCCCCAATTCCCGAAGCTCGTCGGCGCGCTCCGCAATACGGTTGGCCGCGGATTCGTCGAGTTCGACGACCTCGGGAATCAGAAGTCCCTGGCTTTGGATCGGACCATCGGCGAGCGCCGCCCGGATGCGTTCGTGGACCAGTCGTTCGTGCGCGGCGTGCTGATCGACGATGACGACACCGTCCCGGGTTTGCGCGATGACATAGGTCTTGTGGACTTGGCCGCGCGCGACGCCGAGAGGGTAGTCCGGCAGGTCGGAATCATCGGCCGCGTCCGAGGCCGGGGCGTCCGATCGGGCCGAGGGCGGCACGTCGAAATTCGCCAGCGGCGCATGATAGTCCAACGCCGTTTCCCGCAGTCCCGGCGACGGACGGAAGTGAGCGCCCGGTCGCCCGGTGCCGTAATGCCCGAATCCCGGCTTGGACGGCGTCTGGCCATCCTGCGCGTGTCCCAGCAGTCCGATACCGACCGAGGTCGAGGCGCGGTGTCCCGCCTCGGCCAAGGCGTGTTTGAGCGCGCCGACGATCAGGCCGCGGATGACCCCCGCGTCGCGGAAGCGAACCTCCGTCTTCGCGGGGTGGACGTTGACGTCGACGTCCTCGGGCGACAAGTCCAGAAAAAGCGCCAGGAGCGGATGGCGGTCGGAGGCGAGGACGTCGGCATAGGCGCCTCGAACCGCGCCATAGAGAAGCTTGTCGCGGACCGGCCGGCCGTTGACGAACAGGAACTGGTGCGTCGATGTCGCGCGATTGAGGGTCGGTAGCCCCGCGTAACCTGTCAGTCGGGCGCATTCGCGGGTGGCATCGATCGCCAGGGCATTGTCTCGGAACTCGCGCCCCAGGATCGCGCCCAGGCGGTCGAGACGGCTTTCAAACAAATTGCCTTGGCCGGGAAGGAATTGAAGAATTGTGCGTGACCCGTCCCGAAGGGTGAAGCCGACGTCGGGATTGGCCATCGCGAGCCGGTTGATGGTATCGGAAATATGGGCCAGTTCGGCCCGCTGGGATTTGAGGAACTTGAGCCGTGCGGGCGTCGCGTAGAACAGATCGCGGACTTCGATTCGGGTACCCGCGGGGTGGGCCGCGGGCTGCGGGTCGGATTTCCGCCCTCCCTCCACGCGGATTTCCCACGCGGATTCGGCATTTTCAGTCCGGCTCGTGATCGTCACGCGGCTGACGGCGCCGATCGAGGGGAGCGCCTCGCCGCGAAAACCCAGGGATCGGATATGAACGAGATCGTCCGTCGGCAGTTTCGACGTGGCGTGCCGATCCACGGCGAGACTCAGTTCGTCACGGTTCATGCCGCCGCCGTCGTCGGTTATGACGATCAGGGATTTGCCGGCTTCCTTAACCGCGACATCGATTCGGCGGGCGCCGGCGTCGAGCGCATTTTCCACCAATTCCTTGACGGCGGATGCGGGGCGCTCCACGACTTCGCCGGCAGCGATTCGGTTCACCAGGTCCGGAGGAAGAAGCCGAATGGACATGCTAACCGGTTCTATCTACTTCTTTTTCTTTGACTGCGATTTCTTTTTTCCGTCTTTTTTCGATTTCTCTTTTTTCTTTTTCTTCGACGAAAGTTTATCCTTGTCTTTTACAGGATACGCAATCACGACCGCGCCGCCGCTTTCGACCGCTATTTCCAACGGGAAATCGGTAATATCGGCTTTTTTTCCCGCCTTTTTCAGTTTCGACCGCTGACATGGCGCGTACATGCAGCATTCTTCGGCGCGTTTGCATGGTTTTTTGCGGGCTTCAACTTTTCCCATTCCGGAATTCCTTGTAGGCGTTGATCAGGCCGTTGGTCGAGGAATCATGTGTGTCCACTTGGTCCCCGCCTGCAAGTTCGGGAAGAATTTTTTTAGCCAGCTGCTTGCCCAGTTCCACGCCCCACTGATCGAAGGAATTGATGCGCCAGATCACGCCTTGGACGAAAACCTTGTGTTCGTAAAGGGCGATCAGCATGCCCAGGGTGTGGGGATCGAATCGGCGGACGAGGATGGAATTGGTGGGCCGGTTGCCCTCGAACACCTTGTGCGGAGTCAGGGTCTCGATTTCCTCGGCCGATCGCTTTTCCGCTTTCAATTCCTTACGTACTTCGTTTGCGGTCTTGCCCAGCATAAGTGCTTCGGTCTGGGCGAAGAAGTTGGACAGCAGGATGGGATGGTGTTCTCCGACCGGGTTCCGGGTTTCGGCGGCGGCGATGAAGTCGGCGGGGACAAGGCGCGTGCCCTGGTGAATCAACTGATAGAACGAGTGTTGGCCGTTGGTCCCCGGTTCGCCGAAAAGGATCGACCCCGTCGGATACTTGACCGCCTTCCCCTTGCGGGTGGTCCGCTTGCCGTTGCTTTCCATGTCCAACTGCTGAAGGTAGGCGGGTAGGCGGTGAAGATACTGGTCGTAGGGTAGTACGGCGTGGGTCTGGGCTTCGAAGAAATCCGCGTACCAGATCCCGAGAAGGGCGAGAATCACCGGCATGTTGATTTCGAGCGGCGCGGTGCGGAAATGTTCGTCCATGTCGTGGGCGCCGGCCAGCAATTCCTCGAAAAGATCCATGCCGACGGCGATGGCGATCGGCAGGCCGATGGCCGACCAAAGAGAATATCGGCCGCCCACCCAATCCCAGAATTCGAACATGTTGGCGGGATCGATACCGAATTTGCGAACAGCTTTGGTGTTGGTCGACAACGCGACGAAATGCTTGGAAACGGCCTCGTCGCTGCCGAGCTTCTCGACCAACCACTCACGTGCGGTCGCGGCGTTGGTCAACGTTTCCTGAGTGGTGAAGGTTTTTGACGCAACGATGAACAGCGTCGTTTCCGCTTTCAGCTTTTTCAACGTTTCGGCCATGTGCGTGCCGTCGACGTTGGAAACGAAGTGAACGCGCAAGTTCGGTTTCTGGTAGGACTTCAGAGCCTCGGTGACCATGACGGGGCCCAGGTCGGACCCGCCGATTCCGATGTTGACGACATCGGTGATCCGCTTGCCGCTGTGCCCCTTCCACGAACCGTCGCGGACCGATTCGGAAAACGCGCGCATATGGTCCAGAACCGCCTGCACCTTGGGCATGACGTCTTCGCCATCGACGGTGATCGCGCGGTTCGACCTGTTCCGAAGTGCGATGTGAAGCACGGCCCGGCCTTCGGTGGAATTGATCGGTTCGCCGCTGAACATGCGATCACGCCAGGACTCGATTTCCATCTCGCGCGCGAGATCGAACAGAAGCGCCATCGTTTCGTCGGTCAGCCGGTTCTTGGCGTAATCCAGGATGACGTCCTTGAACTGGAGCGAAAACTTTTCGAACCGATGCGGATCGTCGATGAAGAGCCCCCGCATTCGGAGTCGTTCGACGATCTTGTGATGGTCTTTCAGAGCACTCCAGGCGGAAGTCTTCTTGAGAGCGGGCATGGGAATCTCCTCCAGGCGCGAGGTGGGCGGCGGGATACTAGCAATTTCTCAATGGGCTAGCCAGATCTGCTTGGGAAAATCCCGGCTGCTTGATTTGGCGCGGCGCGGGTGTTGCGTGATCGCGCCAACACGGCGGTGTCGATCATCCGACAAGAGAATTACCTTCGGCGACCCGCGCCTTTGCGGATTTCGCGGTGAATTTCGGAAGCGGAATGCGGTCGATGGCCGCACTTGGTGCGTATGGGGTTCCGACCGAGGGGGTGTTTGGATAGAATACATACCGTCGAATCGAAAAGGTGTCCTCATGGAACCTTGTGATTTTAAACGCTGGCGCAAGGTGATGAAGCTGTCGCAGAATGAAGCGGCGGAGGCGTTGGGTCTGAAGACACGCATGATCCAATATTACGAGCGGGGCGAACGCAATGGTTTGCCGGTCGAGATTCCGAAGACCGTCCGCTTGGCCTGCCATGCACTCGCCCACGGCGCGGTCGACTACCATGGTCCAACCGAACGGACGGATCCCGGCTTTTTGGAATAGAAGCCGCGAAACCCGGATTGTCAAAGAGATCGGCGGCTCTCGTTCGATGGGGGCCGGCCCGAATCGGTTGCTGCAAGCCCCTCCGGCTTTCCGACAACGATGAAGGTCAGTCGATCGGGATCGAGCAGCTTTTTGGCCAACGCGTTGACCGCATCCAAGGTGACCGCCTCGACGAGGCCGTTCCGCCGGTCGAGGTAATCGATTCCCAGGTTGCCCATCTGCATGGCGACCAGGATGCCGGCAATCCGTGCGCTGGAATTGAAACGCAAAGGGAAGGATCCGGTCAGATAGGTCTTCGCGTCCTGCAGTTCGTCTTCGGCGACGCCGTTCTCGGCGGTCGTCCGCCAAACGTCGCGGACCAGCTTGATCGTCTCCGCCGCCCGTTCATTGGCCGTGCCGGCATTTCCGAGCCACAGCGCGGTGTGATCCATTGGGTTAAGGTAGCTGTCGATAGAATAGGCGAGCCCCCGCTTTTCACGAATTTCGCCGAAGAGACGCGACGTAAAGGTTCCACCGCCCAGGATATGGTTCAGGACCACGGCGGTGTAGAAATCCGGATCGTCTCGTTTCAGCCCCTTCTGTCCGAAAAGAATGACGCTTTGAGGCACGTCCTTGACGATGACGACGGTTCCGCCATCGGTCTTGGGCTCGGTCTCGGTGATGTCCCAGGATGCCGCGTGTTCGGGGAGATCGCCGAACGTGGCGTCCAGCGCCTTCGCCAGCGTCTCCGGCGTCATGTCGCCGACCACCCCGATCACGAGATTGTCGCGGGCGAATCGTTGATGCACGAAGGTTCGCAAATCGTCCGACGTGATCGCCGCCACTGAATCGAGCGTCCCTTCCGACCGTCGCCCGTAGGGGTGATCCGGAAAGAAGGCTTTCAACATCGCATCCGAGGCAACCGAACCGGGGCGTTCGGAAGTCCGGCGGATGTTTGCCAAGAGCTGGCTACGCATGCGCTCCACGGCGTCGGGGTCGAAACGGGGGGCCGTCAAAGCCAGACGAAGCAATCCGAAGGCGTTGTCTGTGTGTTCGGTCAGGGTCTTGAGATTGCCGCCGAACGAGTCGTACCCCGAATCGAATCCCATCTCGACGGCCAGATCCTCCAGCCGGGTCTGAAATTCCTGCGCTCCAAGTTCGCCCGCGCCTTCGTCGAGCAACGACGAGACCATGTCCGCCAAGCCTTCCCTGCCCGCGGGATCCAAAGCGGCGCCGCCGCGAAAGGCGAAACGTAGGGCGACGATCGGGTTGGCGTGGTCTTCGACCAGCCAAGCCTCGACCCCGGAGGTTCCAACGACGCGCTTTACGTCGACCGCCCGCGCCGTTCCCGGCTGTATCAAACTGATGAACCCGATGACCAAAAGAAGCGGAAGCAAACGAAGGCGGGGGATCATGAGCGGTTGTCCTTTTTCTTCCCGGCCGGGATCGGCAAGAGTTTGGCGGTCACGGAACTTTCCGGTTTGAAAACGTAGGCGGCGGCCTTTTCGATCGCTTCCGGCGTGATGGCGGCGATGCGGTCGGGCCAGTTTTCCACGTCGTCGATGGTCCGGCCTTCCGCCAGCGCGGCGCCCAGGATATAGGCGCCCGTCTGCAAGGAATCGCGAGCATAGATCGCCTGGACCCGGACTTGGTTCTTGGCGCGGTCGATTTCCTCGGTGGTGAAGCCGTTCTCCTTTACGTCGTCGATGACTTCGTCCACGGCGGATTCGATTTCGGTGATGCTCACACCGGGCTTCGGCGTCGCATAGACGACGAATGTCGAAGGTCCGCGGTCGGCCCCGCTATAGCTGGCGCCCGCGGCATCGGCGAGACCCTTGTCGACGACCAGCGACTTGTACAGCCGACTGGTGGCTCCCTCGCCCATGATCGTTGAAATCAGTTCGAGGGCATAGGCGTGTTCCGTCGCGCCATACAGGTAGCTGGGTGCAAGGTAGGTCCGGCTCCAGCGTGGTTGCTTGACGTCCGCGTTCGTCAACGTGACGTCTCGCGGGGCGCGTTGCGGCGGTTCGCGCAATTCCAGGTGAGTCACGCCGGTCGACGGCGGGATCGCCCCGTAATATTTTTTTGCCAACGGCAGGACGTCGTCCAAGGTGACGTCGCCTGCGACGACCAGGATGGCGTTGTTCGGCGCGTAGAACCGTTTATAGAAAGCCAGAATGTCGCCCACCGACAGCGATTGGATCTCGTGTTCCCAACCGATGATCGGTTTGCGGTAGGGGTGGTTCATGAACAGGGCCGCCGAAATGTGTTCGCCGAGCCATTGGCTGGGATTGTTGTCCACGCGCTGGCTGCGTTCTTCGAGAATGACCCGGCGTTCCGGTTCGATCTGTTCAGGCGTGAGAACCAAGTGGGTCATGCGGTCGGCTTCCATCCGCATCACCATTTCGAGCCGGTCCGTGGCGACCGTCTGGTAGTAGGCGGTGTAATCCTGGCCGGTGAAGGCGTTTTCCGATCCGCCGTTCCGGGCCACCCGCTTCGAGAATTCGCCCTGGGGATAGGTGTCGGTGCCCTTGAACATAAGGTGTTCCAGGAAATGGGCGATTCCCGATTTGCCAAGGGGCTCGTCCTGGGCGCCGACCTTGTACCAGACCATGTGGGAAACAACCGGCGCGCGGTGGTTCGAAACCACGACGACCTGCATGCCGTTGTCGAGCACGGCGGTCTGAGGATCGAACACGCGAGCCGATGCCGCCGAAGCGATCAGTAGATACGGGACAACGACGAACAGGGCGAGCCGTTTGGCGAGATTGTGGAGCATGATTTCTCCGATTCGGCGTGAACGCGCCGCATGCAACGGCGGCGACTTGTCCCCGGGATATGGGCGAATGCGAAGGCCTTGCAAGTCGGAAAGCGCTAAGATCGCGTTCATGTGTTAGATCCGAAGTGAAGAATGGGGCCTCCGGCGGCATCGGCATCGGCGGGATCATGCGTTACGAGAAGTACGGGCAGACCGCGAGCCGTCGTATGATCGAAAACAAAACGGCGAATTCGTTCTTTCAGTCCGGCGTCCAGCTTGGAGAAAGGCTCGTCCAGCAACAGGGCGCGGGGTTCCGACAACAAGGTGCGCATCAGTGCGACACGCGCCTGTTGCCCCCCCGAAAGGGACGCCGGATCGCGATCCGCGAAGCCATCGAGTTCCGCTTCCCGGAGCGCATTTTCGACCCGTTGCCGCCGTTGCCGTTTTTCCGTCACCCGGGGTGCCAGCCCGAAGGCCAGATTTTCCCCGACGGACAAGTGTGGAAACAGGAGTGCGTCCTGAAAAAGCAAGCCAAAACGGCGCGCGTCGGGCGGAAGGTTTGAAACGTCGTCTCCGCCGATCAGCACGGTTCCGGACGCGTCGAATGCCGGTTCCAGAATGCCGGCCACGAATGCCAAGAGGCTGGACTTTCCGCAACCGCTCGGTCCCATGACGGTCGTGACCCGGCAGGGCTCGACGATCAGATCGAGAGCCGATACCAGTGGCCGGTCGTTCAACCGGATTGAAATGTCTTGCAGCCGCAGCGTCCTGTCGTCGTGCTTCATGATCCGCCTCGGAGCGCGCGACGGGTGCGGTAGCGCCAGATCGGCAAGAGGGTGGCGATGCCGAAGGCGACGAACGGAAGCGCCGTCTGCAAGAGGACGTAAACGCCGACGACGCGACGGTTGGCCCCGGCCGACAGGCTGATCGCTTCCGTCGTCAAGGTCGGGATTCGCCCGGCACCGGTGAAAACCGTCGGCAGGTATTGGGAGATGCTGACCGCGAACCCGACCGCGGTTGCGACCAGGATCGGCCGCAGGAGAAGGGGGACGCGGACGCGCCAGAATGTGGCGGTGGGTCCCAGCCCGAGGCACGCGGCGCTTTGATCGTAACGGGCGTCGAGCGCGCGAAAGGGGTCGGAAAGCGACAGGAATACGTACGGCAGAACCACCATGAGATGGCTCCAGACCACGGCACCCCAGGCACCGTCCCAACCGAGAACGACCATGAAGATCTGCAGGCCGAAAAGAAAACCGATCTGCGGGACGATGAGCGGCGTGTACAGGAGCCACAGAGCGCGATGCGACGGCGCGAACCCGCGCCGCCGTTCCTGTTCGAGGCAGGCGAGGCAAAGTCCCAGTGACAGCGCTGCCGCCGTTAGCCCGACGCTGACGGAATTCCAGAAGGGCCAAGCGATGGTATCGGCGCCCCGAATCCAGGCTTCCATCGTCCATGTCTCGGGGAGCGGCGCCGGCCACCGCCACACGCGCGTGAACGACCACAGGCACATGCCGAGGATGCCGACGGCTGCGGCGGCGAAAAGGCCCGCGATCGCCATTCCGATGCCGCCGCGCAGCAGACGGTTCGGCCAGACCGCGACACCGCGGTTCCCTCGGGCGATCCAGCGCCGGCCCCAATAGGCAACCACCCGTTCCATCGCGAACCAGGCCGATATCGCACCGACGACCAAGATCATTTGCAGGACGGCGCCGGCGGATCCCTGGAACCGCATCGCGATATCGGGGTCGTTGAACCAACGCATCACCAGGACCGCGAGCGGCGGCGGCGTGGTCGGACCCAGCACCAGGGCGACGTCGACGACACTGAGCGAAAAGGCGAGAACGGCGTACACCGGCAAGCGGATTTGCCGATAGACCCCCGGGAAGACAACTGTCAGCCAAGCCGTTGCCGCCCCATATCCGAGCGTCCGGGCCAGACGCAGGGAATCGTCGGCACGCAGTTGTCCCAAGGCGCCAATCACCATCAGCAAAAGGAACGGCACTTCCTTCATCACCAGGGCCGCCACCAGGGTGAATCCGAACGGATCGGGCGCCAGGGCGATGTCGGGCGGCCGGTCGAATCCCGTGGCCCACGGCGAAAGAACGCGGAGCAGCCAGCCGCTCGGCGCGATCAGAAACGCCAAACCCAGTGCCACGGCGGCGTGGGGGACGGACAGAAACGGGGAAAGCAGGCGTCGCAGGATTCGGAAGCCGGCGTGGTCGTGCCACCAGGCGCATAAAGCGACGGTGAGACCGATGGCGATAGCGGTGGCCGAAATGCCGGTCGTGATTGTCAAAGTCAGCGCCCCGGGCAAACCGGGCTCGTTGAAAAGCGCCCGCCACGGCTGCAGGCTCGGCGACTCGCCGCCCAGGACCGGCAGAATGCCGAACGCGGGTGCCAGCGTTCCCGCCATGCCGACGGCGACGGGTCCGAGAAAAAGGACCAGGGTCATGGCCGGCGCCCAGCGGAGCAGGCCCGAAGTCTGTCGGCGGCCGGTCACCGCTCGTAACGGCGCCGCCATTCTTCCTCGATCCGCGTCATCCAGGAAGGATGGGGTTCCGGCAGCGGCGTGCCCAAGGCGTCGGGCGGAAGGGTCGCCTCGCCGCGCGGCAGTTTGGCGAAGACTTCCCTTTGCGCCGGCGTCAGCGCATCGAGGTTCAAGACCGTCATGTCACCCCAATAAGTCGGATCCAGTTTTCGGGCCTGGGCCTCGGGCGACAACAGGAAGTTGGCGACGACCATCGCGCCTTCCTTTGCCTTCGCGTTGAAAGGGATGGCGACGAAATGAGTATTGGCGATGGTCCCGCCGTCCAAAACGTAGGTGCGGACGGTATCCGGTAAAATGCCCTGCCGGATCAGGGACGACGCCGAACCGGGATTGAAGGAAAACGAAATGTCGATCTCGCTATCGGCAAGCAATTGAGTCATGGCCGGTTCATTGCGGGGGAACAGGTTTCCCGACCGCCACAGATGCGGGTGGATTTCGTCGAGCCAGGCCCAAAGCGGGGCGGTGGCGGCGGCGAAATTGCCTTCCGTGACGGGCTTGGCCAGGATCGACGGATCGGGCGTCACGCCGATGAGCCCTTGTTTGAGAAACGTGGTTCCCGTAAAGGCCGGGGGTTGGGGATAGGTCAACCGGCCCGGATTGTGTTTGGCGTAGTCCAGCAACGCCGATATCGAGCGCGGCGGATCGGGAAGTGTCGTCGCGTCGTGGATGAAGACGATCTGCGCCATGCCCCAGGGCGATTCCATGCCGTCGGTCGGCACGGTGAAGTCGACCAGTGTCGTCGGCTTTCCCCGGATGTCGACCAGCGCGAAATTGGGTAACATCGGCGTGAAAGGACCGTAGAGCAGCGCCTGTTCCTTCATCCGGGCGAAGTTTTCGCCGTTGATCCATAGGAGATCGGTGGTCCCGTCTTGTTCTCGGCCTGCCGATTTTTCGGCGAGAATGCGGGAAACCGTTTCGGCGATGTCGGCGACCTTCACGTGTCTGACCGTGACGCCGAACCGGCTGTGAGCCTCTTCGCCGACCCATTCGATGTAGGCGTTGATCCGCTCGTCTCCAGCCCATGCATTCCAATAGACCGTCTGCCCCTTGGCGCGGTTCTCGATGTCTTGCCAATCGGTTGCCGAATGGCCGGGAATGGCAGTGAAGGCGGCAATCGCGGCGATCACGATAGCGGCATACGGGCGCATGAAAGGCCTCCGTGCGAGGTTTTCAACGTCGATCCGGCGCGCCAAGCGACGGATCAACTGTTTTGGTTACGATCTTAGCGGATCGCGACCCTTGGATGCACATCAAGTTTTGTTCACGGCGATGTCATCGGCTCAACGCGGTAAAAGGTCACCGCCTCATTATTGGCCCTACCATTTGACCGGTTGGATTTCTATACTGACGGCAAAAATTTGAAGATCAGGGATGATTGGGAACGCCAATGCCGTTTCACGCGATCGAATCGCAACGGATATACCAGCAAATCGCCAACCAGATCGGCAATATGATACGGGATGGGGAATATAAACCCGAACACCGTCTTCCGCCGGAACGCGAGTTGGCGAAAACCTTCGGCGTCAGCCGGAACGTGGTCCGAGAAGCGTTGGTGGCGCTGGAAACCGCGGGGCTGATCGAAATCCGCGTCGGGGCGGGAACCTTTGTCCTGCCGCAGCCGGAAAGCGGCGGTTACCGTTTTTCATCGGCCCCCGGGGGCGATCCGGGTCCCGTGGCCTTCGAACTCGCGGCGGCACGGCGGATCGTCGAAGGCGAATTGGCATTCCAGGCGGCCCGGAACCGAACGGCGGACGACGTTCGCGGAATCGAAGAGACGATCGTCAACATGCGCCGCGACGGATTGCCGCTTCGCGCGCTCCGGAATTGGGACCGCTTGTTTCACAGCCGGATCGCGGCCGCGACGCGGAATTCGGTGTTGGTCGACATCGCCGATCTTCTGTGGCAGAGGAAGTTCGATCCGATGTTCGAAACAATGAACGAACCGCCCGCCCATGAGCGCTACGGCAAAATCGCGGACGAGCATCGCCGGGTTTTGGACGAAATCGTAAAGGGGCAGGCAGAAGCGGCCCGGACGGCCATGCAGGAACACCTAACATGGCCGGAATCCGCGAAGGGGGTCGAGGGATCCTCCGTCTCCTGACGGTGGAAGGGCCTTCGTTCAGAGGCGCGCCATGCGCTGCTCCAGCATCGTCGCGCAAACGTCGAACAGCGCTTTGACGTAGGCGTTGTCCGACAAGAATTGCGGTTGGCAGAAGTAAAGCTTGATGGCGGCGAGATTGGTCAGCCGGATGGTGCGGACACCGCAGTCCGACGAGTCCACGGACCACTCCGGTATGATCGAAAAACCCATGCCGTCCACCACCAGATGCTTCACGCATGCCGTGCTGGAGGCGCTCATGATCACTTCTGGCACCCGGCCGTCCAATGACAGGTAGTCGAGCGACACGTTGCGGAGCGTCTGGCCCGGCTCGTAGGTGACGAAGGGGCGGTCGACCGCCCATCCCGGAATGGCGTTCAAATCCTCCGGGGCGGTCCAGTCCTCGGGATAGACGAGTGATAGGTGATAGGTCCCGATCATCCGCTGTACGATGGCGGGGTCGCCGAAAAACCGTTCGCTGATCGCGACGTCGAGCGAGCCGTCGGTCAGCAGATCGGACAGAACGGTGTCGCGTTCGAGCATCTGGAGATGAACGTCGGGATGGCGGGCGCGAAACGCGGGTATCGCATAAGGAAACAGGTGCAGAAGAACGGCGGC
This sequence comes from Rhodospirillales bacterium, assembly GCA_963675465.2. Lineage (GTDB taxonomy): Bacteria > Pseudomonadota > Alphaproteobacteria > Rhodospirillales > Shumkoniaceae > JAHDSF01. The sequence continues at coordinate 300,552 of CAXXVY010000008.1, read as the reverse complement.
GGGAAGCCCGATCCGCAGGACCGGCCGCTGGCGTTCGACGATTTCGGACAACCTTTCCAGCATGATGTCGAATTCCGGCGCCAGCAGGCGATAGAGCGACCGCCCGCGCGGCGTCAGCATGATCGAACGGGTTCCCCGTCCGGAAACGACCAGGGGTTCGGCGAAGATCTGTTCCAGCCGCCGAATGTGGTTGGCGGCCGACTGATAGGAAATATTGAGAATCCGCGAGGCCGCCGAAAATGAGCCATGCTTGGCCACAAGATAGAACACTTGCAGCAGATTCAGACTGACGTCCGCCATCGGGAAGACAACCTTTCGTTTCGCAACATCGACGCGTGCGGCGAACCATAGCACTGGGCCAAGCCGTCGCGCCAGATGCGGCATCCGATGATGTCAATTACAAAAAAACGACGATTTCTGGCGGATGATCTTGTATCGACCCCAACCACATTTAAGAACAAGATCATTGTTGACGGCGGCGTGGAAAGAATTCGCGGTCGGGCAATGGCTATTATTTGATCGCTGATCTTGGCGTGTCGGCGCATGCATTTGCGTCGGCAAGGGTTTCTTGCGTCTTTTGAAGCGCTTTTTGGTGGGAGATGGCGATGGCGGTGGCTGAGAAGGTGGAAAGTTTGTCAGTATTCGAGGAAGCCGGGATGACGGTGCGAAGCCCCTACGACGGACGAGTCGTGGGATCGGTTGTCGAATGCGATCGCCAGGACGTTGCCGACGCGGTTTCCAACGCTCGGTTGGCTTGGAACACGTTCAAGCGCACCACGGTCGGCGACCGCAAGGCGCTTCTGTATCGACTGGCGGCGGCAATCGCCGAAAACGCCGAGGATCTGGCGCGGACGATCACCCTGGAAATGGGAAAGACGATCAGGGAGTCGCGAAACGAAGTCCGGCGCGCCCAGAACACGCTACGCCTTTCCGGCGATGCGGCGACGTTCCTGGACGGCGAGATCATCAACGGCGGCGTCCTGGAGGGCGCGCCCGACAAGACGGCATACGTAACCTACGAACCGGCTGGGGTGGTCGCGGCCATCACGCCGTTCAACTATCCGCTCAATCTGTTGTGCCACAAGCTCGGACCCGCGATCGCGGCCGGCAATACGGTCGTCGCCAAACCTGCATCCAAGGCTCCGCTGACGGCGGTGAAGCTTCAAATCCTGGCGACGAAATGCGGTTGGCCCGACGGCGTATTTCAAGTCGTTTGCGGTTCGGGCAATGAGATTGCGACGGCGCTGGCCGAAGCTCCGGTCGACATCCTGTCGCTTACCGGCGGAACGGCGGCGGGGTTGGCCCTGCACCGCGCGGCTGGATTGAAGCGCTGCCTGATGGAACTGGGCGGCAACGATCCGCTGATCGTGATGCCTGACGGCGATCTCGACGCGGCGGTCGCGACGGTGATGAGCCACCGGTTCGAACTGGCCGGCCAGAGTTGCGCCGCCGTGAAACGGCTCTATCTGCACGCCGATATCAAGGACATCGTTCTCGACCGCATTCTCGAGCGGGTCGACCGGCTGCGGCTGGGCGATCCATTGGACGACAACACCGATATGGGGCCGGTGATCAGTGAAGGCGCCGCCGAGGAAGTGGTGCGCCGGGTCCGCGACGCGGTCGCGATGGGCGCCAAGCTTCTGGCGGGTGGCGAACGCAAGGGTACGATGGTCGATCCCGTCGTTCTCGACGAAGTGCCGGCCGACGCCGAAGTGATTCGCGAAGAGACGTTCGGACCCGTTCTCAGTGTCCGCAGTTTCACCGATCCCGACGCCGTCATCGACGAAATCAACGCCGGTGCCTACGGCCTTCAGGCCGGGGTCTACACCAACGATCATCGGCTGGTCATGCGGTTCGGTCGCGAACTTCGCGTCGGCGGTGTCATGATCAACGAGGGGCCGGATTTCCGGCTCGAACACGTTCCTTTCGGCGGTATCAAGGGAAGCGGCCTGGGCCGCGAAGGCGTGCGTATCGCCCTTCGCGAAATGAGCGAAACCAAGGTCGTCGTCATCTGAAGCGTTCGACGGCTTCTTGTCCCGTCCTTGCGTACCGAGGAAATCGGCGCTGGATTCCGGAGTGCGCGGGGACGGGATAAGGGAAGCCGAGTGCCGAGACGCTTGACCGCCGCCCCGCCGGAGTGCGATTCATCTCTCGGATCAGACGAGGAGGGCGCGCCATGAAAGTCCTGCTGTTGGGGCTCGGCCGGGTCGGAGAGGCCGTGGCCGATATGCTGGCCGGTGCGGGTGACTACGAAATCGTCGCCGCCGATTGCGACCATCAACGCTTGGCGGTGGCACGCGACATGGGGCTGCCCGCGCTCGATCTCGACGCGACCGATGCCGAACACCTGGAAAAGGCGATGCGCGACGTCGATACGGTGCTGAGCGCCTGCCCGCACTACGTCAACCCCGCCATCGCCAGCGTCGCAGCGGATTTGGACAAGCATTATTTCGACCTGTCCGAGGACGCACAGACGACTCGGGAAGTGCGCGCCGCAATGATCCGGTCCGATTGCGCCTGCGTGCCTCATTGCGGCGTGTCGCCGGGCTTCGTGGCAATTGCCGCCCAGGAGTTGGCCCGGCGTCTGGGGCCGCCGCTCGACATCAAGGTCCGAGTCGGCTTCCTGCCGCTCTACCCGTCGAACCGGCTCAAATACAACGTGACATGGAACGTCGATGGCCTGTTCGGCGAGTATACCGGGGCCTGCGAAGCCGTGCGCAACGGCGTGCTCGCGACGTTGGAGCCCATGGAGGGAATCGAAAGCTTCTCGCTGGACGGCGAGGAATACGAAGCCTTCAACACCGCCGGTGGTCTGGGGACCCTGTGCGATAGCTTCGTCGGCAAGGCGCGCAATGTGACCTTCAAGACCATCCGCTATCCCGGCCATTTGGAAATGATCCGTTTCCTGATGGACGATCTGGGCATGCGTCGGCGGCGTGATCTGTTCAAGACCGTCCTGGAAAACGGCATTCCCGTCACCGAGCAGGATGTGGTGATGATCTTCGTGACCGTCACCGGGATGCGCCAGGGCCGCCTGACCGAGGAAAACTATGTCAAGAAGATCTACAACGGCGACGTCATGAACCGGAAGAAGAGCGCCATCCAGACCGCTTCGGCGGCGGCTGTGTGCGCGATGCTGGATCTCCTGCGCGAAGGCAAATTGCCGCAGCGCGGATTCGTGCGTCAGGAAGACATCGCCCTGTCCGACTTCCTGGCCAACCGGTTCGGCGCCTGTTTCGCGTGACCGGACGGCGCACGTAGGCCGAAAGAAAAGGGGGAGACCCAGCGGTCTCCCCCTTGGTTTTTGTCTTCGGCCGATCGTCAGTCCCTTATCGGCCACGTCTCCATCGCGCGTTCGTTCACGCCTTCCGGCACCACGCCGCGTTCGGCATCGGTGACGTGATCGAGCAGGCTGCACGCGGCGATCTGCCGCCGGCGTTTTTCCAACCGGGCACGGCGTTCGGTGACCAGGGCGGCGCGTTCCGCGAACGGCGCGTCTTCCAACGGCGCGATGACGCCTTTCAGGAACGATTCGGGATCCAGAAGGTCGATTCGGTGACCGTCGAGGTCGACCCGGATGACATCGCCGTTTTTCAGCGTGCCGATGCCGCCGCCTTCGTAGGCTTCGGGGGTGACATGGCCGATGCACGCACCCTTGGTGACGCCGGAATAGCGGCCGTCCGTCATCAGGATCGATGTGCGTTCGAGGACGCCGTGATGGCGCAGGTGCTGGCTTGGGGCGAACATTTCAGGCATGCCGAAGGCTTTGGGCCCCTGGCCGCCGATGACGAAGGCGAAAGCCAGGGTGCCTTCGTCGACCATTGCTTTGAAATCGCCGGGGCCGCTACCGCCATTGGCCTTTCGCACGGCGGCCAGCAGCGGTTCGTTCAACCCGTCCATCGCCGACAGCGTCTTGACCAGATCGCCGGCCTGTAGTTCGTCGGAACAGAGATGTTCGTTTTCGTAATAACGGACAATAAAGGTTCGGCCGTTGAAGCGATCGTACTGCTCGGTCGACATGCTGGCGACCTTGACCACGCCGGTGGCGAAAAAGTTGCCTTTCAGGATCGCGGTGCCGGACATGTCGCGGATCGGCTTGGCGCGGATCACGGATTTTTCTTCCGGCAGATCGGGATCGGCGGCATGGGCCATGTCCTTGATCCGTTCGCCCCAGGTCGCTCCCGCCATGGTCGGGGCATCCAGATCCATCGGGACGCCGAGATCGACCAGCGATTTGACGATGCTTTCCATGCCCCGGGACTTGCCCTCTTTCGCCTGGCAGGCGAGCGCGTAGGTGTCCCGGCCCTCGGTCAGGCTGTGGGCGAAAATGTCGGGGACGGGATGGGAATCCTGAACCTTGCCGTAATCCGCCAGCGTGACGTCGAATCCCGCGTGGCGCATGACCGCGGGCATGTGCAGCATCAGATTGGTCGACGATCCGGTGGCCATGTGGATGCGCACCGCGTTGGCGTAATTGCGCGCCAGAACGTTGATGACGCTGTATTCCGGCTTGTTCAAGACGCGGAACAATTGATCGACGGTATCGAACACGACCTTGGTTTCGGGTTCGTCGACCAGCAGTTCGACTTGCCGGGGCGCGAAGCCCAGGGCGGCGATCAGGGTGCGCGACGAGTTGCCGGTGCCGTTGAAGGCACAGACGCCGCCCTTGTCGTGGCAGGTGGCGGCGGCCAGTTCATCGAGCAGGGCGTCGGCCTCGGATCGGGTGCAAAAACCTTGTTTGACGGCGCGATTGAACTGGCCGAGAAACGCCTCGTCGGTGGAGCATTGAAGAATGTATTTGGCGTTGTCCGCCATGTCCTTCGCCAGTTGCGGATCGCCGCCCGCCACGGCCTTTTCGCCGATCGTCTTGATCTTGGCCCAGGTCTCCGCGGGAATTTCGCCGCCGCGCAGGACGTGGGACGGTGCGAAGACCGCCCAGACCGGCGCCTGACCGCGTTCGGCTTCGCGACGCGCCCGATCCGCTGCCGCCAATCCCGACAGAATACCGGTCGGCGACTTGTCGCAGCCCGACAGCACGTAGGCGGCGTGGTAGCAGTGGCCTTCGAAGTTGATGTTGACGGCCATGGCGGTGTGGTTGCGCGACGCCAGCGAATAGCTTTGTCCGATGTTGCTTTGCGCGGTGCCGTCGCAGATCACCGGCACGCCGAAGGTGAACGGGACGCCGCCGTTTTGCCAGACCCGCGCGGCCGCGCGCAGCATCTGTTCGTGATCGAACAGATGCGCGGGATGATCGGCGGAACCCTGGATGATGCAGATCCGTGGCCGGTCGTCGGCCAAGCGGCGGACGATGGCGGCCTGGGAAATGTCGCCGAGCCCCGCGAATCCCGGCTCGTCACTCAGCATTTTTTCGGCGCGTTGAAGAATCGCCCGAACGGTGATCGGTTCGTTGGCCAGTCCCTGAATGCAGACACGGTAGGGATTGTAGGATTCGTCGATCATCAAACCCGCGAATTCCGGGTTGATCGCGGCGCCAGATGCGGTGGACATGCGGATTCTCTTTATCTCTTGTGGATCAATAATAAAGGCCGGTTGCGAATGCCATGAACTCCAACCTTGGGGCGAGGTCAAGACAAAACGGGTGTTTTGGCGTCTGGTCAACCAGTTCGCTGGATTGGACGACGGCGGCCCGCTATTGGCTCGCCGTGATGCCGCCGTCCACGTACAGGGTTTGGCCGGTGATGAAATCCGACGCCTGCGAGATGAAGAACAGGGTCGGTCCCACGCAGTCCTTGGGATCGGCGATGCGCCCCAGGGGAATCCGCTCATAGAGGTATTTGCGGAATTCCGGGTTTTCCATCACGTGGCGGATCTGTTCGGTGTAGACGAACGTCGGGGCGATGCCGTTGACGTTGATCCGATGCGGCGCGAGTTCCATGGCATGCTGCTTGATCATCATGACCTGGCCGCCCTTGGTCGAACAATAGGCGGAATAGCCGCGCCCGCGCAGGCCCAACTGCGCGCGCACCGAAAGATAGTGGACAATCTTGCCCGGTCGTTCCGCCACCACGAGATGGCGCGCGACGGCCTGCGCCAGGAACATCGAGGCACGTAGGTTGACTTTGTAGACGGCGTCGAAAGCCTCTTCCGTCACCTCCAGGAGTGGTTGCTCTATCTGCAGGCCGGTGCAGTTGACGAGGATGTCGATGGGGCCGTTTTTCGACACGATTCCGTCGACGACCGCGTGGATCTCGGGAACGTTCGTGACGTCGCACGCCAACCCGTCGGCCTTGTATCCCTTGGTCGTCAGGGTTTCGGCCAGGGTTTCGGCTTTCGCCCGGTCGCGGCCCGAAACGACGACCTTGGCGCCGCGCATGGCCAGCGCCCAGGCCACGGCTTCACCGATCCCGCCGTAACCGCCGGGCAGATAGGCCAGCTTGCCTTCAAGATCGAACAGACCCGACAATTCGGATTCGAAGTCGATGACCGGAGCAATGCGGTCCGTAGCGGTTTCGGGCATGGGTTTCTCCCTGTTTTGGCGGTTTTCCGCTAGGCTTTGCCTGAATTAGAACGAATTTTGTTTTTCTTGTCAACGTTAAGAAAAAATGTTCAAATTCCGCTCGGCGTCGATAGCGCGTCGGTGAAGGATACGCGGGTAGGAAGACGTGGCAAGAAAAACGAACGATTCGGTTGTGGGCGGGGCCGGGGCTCCGGAATCATATGATTCCCTGAAGGAGTTGATCGTCGCCCGTTTCGAAGGGTTGAGCGGCCAATTGCAGCGGATCGCGAAGGACATTCTGGACCGGCCGGAGCGCATGGCGCTGGAGACGATAACCATCGCCGCCGCCCGTATCGGCGTGCAGCCGTCGAGTCTGGTCCGTTTCGCCCAGGCCATGGGTTACGACGGTTTCACGAATCTGCAAAAGGTCTTTCGCTCCCGCCTGATCGCCGAAACGCCGAATTACCGCGCTCGTATTCACTGCCTGCGGCGGACCGAAGGACTCGACGAACTGTCGGATGTCCTGAACAGGTTCGTCGACCAGGGCGTATCGTCGCTTCAGCACCTGCGGGAAACGACGCCGCGAGAAAGCCTGCACCGCGCCGTCGACCTGATGCTCGGGGCGGAGGAAATCTACGTCCTCGGCTTGCGGCGGTCGTTCCCGATCGCCTTCTATCTGGCCTATGCCCTGGGGCGGATGGACAGACGGAGTCGTCTGGTCGATGGGACGGGCGGCATCTTGCGGCAGCAGGCCGCCCTCGCCACGCCGCGGGACATCTTCATCGTCGCGAGTTTCGCGCCTTACGCGCCCGAGGTCATCGATGTCCTGGCGGATCTGGAGCGGCGTTTCGTGCCGGTGGTCGCCTTTACCGACAGCGCGATCAGTCCCGTCGCATTGAAGGCACGCGTGACGTTTGAAATTCGAGAGGCCGAGGACCGGTCCTTTCGGAGTCTGGTGGCGCCGATGTGCCTGGCCCAGAGTCTCGTCGTCGGCTTGGGAATCAAGATGGAAGCGAACAGCAAACAAAGAACGGAGGAAGATCCGAAATGAATGAACGTCGGATCGATTTCATCGGCTTGGGTCGCGCTGCCGTGGACTTCTACGGCGAGCAAATCGGCGGCCGGCTCGAAGACATGCGATCGTTCGCGAAATACATCGGCGGCAGTCCGTGCAACACGGCGATCGGCGGTTCGCGGTTGGGCCTGAACACCGCGATCATCACCCGTGTCGGTGACGAACACATGGGGCGATTCGTTCGCGAAACGATGATCGCGGAAGGCGTCGACGTCAGCCATGTCCGCACCGACCCGGACCGTCTGACCGGGCTGGCGATCCTGGGGATCAAGGACAAGAAGACGTTTCCCCTGTTGTTCTACCGGGAAAACTGCGCCGACATGGCGATCGAGGAAACCGACTTTTCGGCTGAATTCATCGCGTCGTCGAAGGCGATGTTGGTGAGCGGAACCCATTTTTCCACCGAAAAGGTGTTCCGCGCCAGCCAGACCGCCATGCGTTACGCGCGACAATCGGGCACGAAAGTCGCGTGGGACATCGACTACAGGCCGGTCCTTTGGGGACTGACGGGAAAGGGCCTGGGCGAAAACCGCTTCGTGGCCGATGCGGGTGTCAGCGACCACCTTCGTTCGATCCTTCCCGATTGCGATCTGGTCGTCGGCACGGAGGAAGAAGTCCACATCGCGGGCGGCAGCACGGACACGCTGGAGGCCTTGCGCCGCATTCGCGGTCTGACCGACGCCGTTCTGGTCTTGAAGCGGGGGCCGATGGGGTGCGTCGTTTATCCGGATGCCATCCCTGAACGCATCGACGACGGCATCATCGGCCGGGGATTTCCGATCGCGGTCTACAACGTGCTCGGCGCCGGTGATGCCTTCATGGCCGGTTTCCTGCGCGGCTGGCTGCGGGACGAGCCACTGGAGACGTGCTGTACCTATGCCAATGCATGCGGGGCCATCGTGGTGTCCCGTCACGCATGTTCGCCCGAAGCTCCGAAATGGTCGGAACTCCAGGACTTTCTGCAAAACGGCAGCCCCCACTACCGCCTGCGGGAAGACGAACACCTGAACCACATCCACTGGAGCACCAACCGGCGCGGCGATTGGCCGGAGGTTCTCTGCGTCGCGTTCGATCACCGGCGCCAGTTCGAGGAACTCGCGGACCGGCATGGTGGCGATCGTTCGCGCATTCCCGCCTTCAAGGAGCTCATCGCCCAGGGCGTGGAAAAGGCCGGGCAGGGGCGCCCGGGGACCGGCATCCTGCTGGACGACCGTTACGGCTTGGATACGTTGTGCCGGTTGACCGGGTCGGGGAGTTGGATCGCGCGGCCGGTCGAAGTCCAGGGATCTGTTCCAGTCAGTTTCATGGCAGGCGACAACGTCGGAGTCGCTCTGCGTGCCTGGCCCAACGACCACGTCGTGAAATGCCTGACCTATTTCCACCCCGATGATCCGGAGGAATTGAGAGAGGTCCAGCTGTCGCGCCTGCGGGCGCTGAACGAAGCCCGGTTGGCCAACCAGCTGGAGCTTCTGATCGAGGTCATTCCGAGCTTGTCGGAACCCAATGGGACCGATACGGTGTCGCGTGCCCTCTCCATGATCTACGAGGCCGGCATCCAGCCCGATTGGTGGAAATTGCAGCCGCCGGCGGAAGAGGCGGCGTGGGATGCGATCGAGGCAGTGATCACCCAACGTGATCCCTTGTGCCGGGGTGTTCTTCTGTTGGGGCTGAACGTGCCGATCGTGGAGCTTGTTCGCGGATTTACCTTGGCGCGGCAGCGAAAGTCGTGCCGGGGATTCGCGGTGGGGCGAAGCGTCTGGCAGCAGGCGGCCGAAGCCTGGTTCGCCGGGGTGATGGATGATGCGGCGGTTGTAAACGCGGTGGCGGAAAACTATCGCCTGTTGATTACGCATTGGCTTGATGCCTGTTCGCATCCGGCCGAACGGGAGGAAAAAGAGTCATGATCAGGTTAAAAAACTACATCGGGGGCGTTTGGTCGGAACCGGCGGATTGCCGTTGGCTTGACGTCGAGAACCCGAGCACCACGGAAATCGTCGCCCAGGTTCCGCTGTGCGGACCGAAGGATCTGGATGCCGCCGTCGCGGCCGCGAAAAAGGCATTCCCGGCGTGGGCGGAAACGCCGGCCGATCGCCGTGTCGAACCGATGTTCCGGCTTGCGCATCTTTTGAACGAAAACAAGGAAGCCCTGGCGCGCCAGATCACCGAGGAGATGGGTAAGTCCCTCCCGGACGCGCGGGCGGAGATGAAGCGCACGATCGAGAATGTCGAGGCCGCCTGCGGCATGCCGATCCTGCAGCAAGGCGATAAACTGGTTTCCGCCGCTGGCGGCATCGACGGCGAAGTACTTCGCATGCCGTTGGGCGTGTTCGGCATGATTCCGCCGTTCAACTTTCCGGGCATGGTGCCGTTCTGGTTCCTGCCTTACGCGGTCGCCGCTGGAAACACCTATGTGATCAAGCCATCCGAACAGGTGCCTTGTACGCTTCAGGAGATCGGCAAGCTGATCGAGCAGGCGGGTTTTCCAAATGGCGTCATCAATATCGTCAACGGCGACAAGGTCGTCGCCGAAGCGATGCTGAACCATCCGGACATCGCCGGCATTTCGTTCGTCGGATCGTCGCGGGTGGCCAAGATCGTCGCCGAGGCCTGCGCGCGGACGGGTAAGCGGTATCAGGCGCTGGGAAGCGCTAAAAATCACCTGGTCGTCATGCCCGATGCCAAGATGGATGATGTGGTCCGCAATCTGATCACGTCGGGCTACGGTTGCGCGGGCCAGCGCTGCATGGCATCTTCTGCGATCGTCTGTGTCGGTGACGCCGTACACGCCGAGATCGTCGAAAAATTCGTCGCGGCGTCGCGGGAAGTGGTCGTTGCCGATCCGATGGATCCGGCGGTCGCCGATGAGGGCATGGTCATGGGGCCGGTGATTTCGTCCGCTGCGAAAGCCCGAATCGAAGGGCTGATCGCTACGGGAGTCACCGAAGGCGCTTCCATGGTTCTCGACGGACGAGGGTTGACCGTCGCGGGGGCGGAAAAGGGCTACTTTGTCGGTCCGACCGTTTTCACCGACGTCAAACCGGGTATGGAGATTCACGGAACCGAGATCTTCGGCCCGGTCCAGGTGATCCTGAAGGTGGACACACTGGATGAGGCCATCGCCATCATCAACGGCCATGAATACGGAAATGGCGCGTCGATCTACACCCAAAACGGCTACTGGGCGCGCAAGTTTAAGATGGAAGCTCAGGCGGGAATGATCGGCATCAACGTCGGTATTCCGGCGCCCGTGGCCTATCTGCCATTCGGCGGAATGAAGGCGTCGCTGTATGGTGACACCAAGGGGCAGGGGACCGCGGCGATCGATTTCTTCACCGAGAAGAAGATCATCACCGAACGCTACTGGGCCGAGGACTGACCGAGGCCGATTAATTCGACGTGGAAAGGGCTCTTGGGACATCCCCCTGGAGCCCTTTTCTTTTGCTATAGTGCGGAAAGAAACGAAGTCCGCGGGCCGCAAACCCGAAGATCGGGCGGTTCCGCGGCCAAGTCGAGGAGATTCACCGTGTCACAAAGCGCAATCAAGGTGAGTGTGCCGCAGGGGGCGATCGACTCCCATATGCACATCGTCGGCGATTACGCCAAGTATCCTCCGGCGCCGACGGCGAATGTTCACCCGCCGGTCTCCGACGTCGAATCCTACCGCAAGATGTTGGAGCGGATCGGCGTGGAGCGATGCGTCGTCGTGCAGCCCACGATCTATGCGTTCGACAACAGTTGCACGCTGGATGCGGTCAACGCCCTGGGCGAACGGGCGAGGGGGGTGGTCGTCGTTCCGCCGGATGTCGCCGAGGCCGACATCGCCGCTTTGGCCGACGACCGGGTGTGCGGGGTCCGATACCACATGTTGCCGGGAGGAATCCTGTCCTGGGATACGTTGGAAGATGCCTCGGCGCGGGTTGCGCCGTTCGGATGGCATGTCCAGGTCCAGATGGACGGCCGGCTTCTGCCAGAGCGGGCGGATTTGTTGGGTCGACTGAAGTCGAAACTGGTCATCGACCATACCGGCAAGTTCCTGGAGCCGGTCGGCGCCGATCATCCGGCTTTTCGGGTGTTGCTCGATCTGGTGGAAGCAGGCAATACCTGGGTCAAGCTGTCGGCACCCTACGAAACCTCTAAAGTCGGGCCGCCGCACTATGACGATGTCGGGGTGCTGGCCAAGGTCCTGGCCAAAAACGCGCCGGAGCGCGTGTTGTGGGGCAGCAACTGGCCGCATTTCAGGCAGGACAATCCCCCGTCTGAAGAAACGCTGCTCGATATGATGCTGGAATGGATCGGCGACGAAACGATTATTGCGAAGGCGCTATGCGACAATCCCGCCGAGGCGTTCGGGTTTTAAAAGTGCGGCTGCAGGGACGGAAAAAAGACCCCCGATTCACCGGGGGCCCTTTTCATTTTCGAACGAACGGCCTACTTGGGGGAACTGACCTTCAGGCCGAGATCCTGAAGCAGTTCGGCGTACAAGGCGTCTTCTTCGGCGACGAGCTTGGCGAATTCATCCGGACCGCGGAACTTGGCGATCAAGCCTGAAGTCTTGACGAACTCGATGAACTTCGGGTCTTTGATCGCCGTCTCGAAGGCGGACGCCAACTTTTCTATCGTTTCCTTCGAGCCGCCGGCGGCGGTAAAGACACCCCGCCAGACCGGGAATTCCATGGCAATGCCCTGCTCTTTGGCGGTCTGGACATCGGGAAATGCACTGCTCCTATCGCCGCTTAGGACGCCGACGACGCGGAGGCTGTTGTTTTCCAACAGGGCCGCAGCCTCGGCGATGTTGGTGATCGTGGCCTCGATTTCATGACCCGCGGTGGCGATCAGGGCCGGGCGGCCCCCCTTGTAGGGAACATGGTCGAATTTCGCACCCGTCTTCTTTTCCAGCAGGGCAGCGGCCAGATGCCACAGGCCGCCGGTGCCGGCGTTGCCCATGCGGACTTTGCCGGGGTTCTTCTTGGCTTCGTTAACCAGATCGCCAAGGCTCTTAAAGGGCGAATCGTTGGGAACGGTCACGATCGCGATGTCGTCGACGAGCTGGGCGACCGGGGTGAAGTCCTTGATGTCGATCTTGCTGAAGCCGGTGTACTGGATCAGCACGAGCGTCTTGGAATACACACCGAAGGCGTATCCGGGTTTTGCCGCGGCGATCTTCTTGCCGCCGGTTGCGCCGCTCGCGCCGGGCAGATTGGTCGGAACGACTTCGACGCCGAGCGTCTTTTCCAGGGACGGGGCGAGGGCGCGGGAAATCAGGTCATTTCCGCCGCCTGCCGAATAGGCGATGATGAAGTCGAGATCGTGGGACGGATAGGTGTCGGCAGCCTGTGCGGTACCGGCAACCATCATTGCGGCGATCATTGCTAGGGCGGTTCTGGTCAATTTGGAGTCTCCTCTCTTTTGGTTGTTTCACGCGATGAACCGGCCGGTGGTGAGACCGGCCGGACGTCAACGCGAATTGGAAATCTCGGACGAATTGGTCGGAACGGCGGGCGGGACGCGGCGCGTAAACGCGGAACGCACCATGCCTTTCGCCGCCGGGTAGACGAACAGAAGCACGAGGATCACAAGGATCGATGCGCTGATCGGGCGCGTGACGAGGGTGGCGAGGAAGGTCGGAACGTCGCCCTTCACAAGCAGCAGGCTTCGAAGCAGATTGTCTTCCATCAACGGTCCGAGGATGAGCGCCAAGACCAGCGGTGCCCGGGGAATGTCGAACTTGACCATCAGATAGCCGATGACCCCGAACACCAAGGTGACCCCGACGTCGAACAGACTGTTTTGAATCGCAAACGAACCGATGACGGCGAAAGCCAGGATTGCTGCATTGAGATAGGCTTTCGGTACCGTAATGACCCGTGCGAAAAACCGGGCGGCCGAAAGCCCGAACGCACAGACGAGAATGTTGGCGACGAACATGCCGATAAAGATCGCCGATACCAGTTCGGAATTCTCGCTGAACAAAATCGGACCCGGACGCAGGCCGTGGATCATCAGGGCGCCGATCATGATCCCGGTGACGGCATCGCCGGGAATGCCCAGCGACATCATGGTCAGCATCGCGCCACCGGTGCAGGCATTGTTGGCGCCCTCGGCGGCGGCGATACCTTCGAGGCTGCCCTTGCCCATCTCATCCGGATTTTTTGACAGTCGTTTTTGTTGGCCGTAGGCGATGATTGAGGCAATCGTGCCCCCGGCACCGGGGATCGCGCCGATGATGACCCCGATGAAGGAGGAGCGAACGATCACGGGAAGTAAGCGGAGGAGCGTCCGGGGAGAGGGCAAGATGCCACGGATGGATTGTGTCGCCCGTTTGAGGTGATCGGCGGTTTCCGCCTGAACCAGGACTTCGCCGATTCCGAACATGCCGATCATCGCGGTGATGAAACTGATTCCGGTGACCAGTTCGTCGCTTTCGAGCGTGAACCGGGGGTAGCCCATCATCGGATCGACGCCGACCGTCGCCAACAGCAGCCCGAGAGCACCCGCGAGCAGGCCCTTGAGCGTGGAGCCCTGGCCAACGTAGGCGATGAGGCTGACGCCCAGCACGCCGAGTACGAAGAATTCCGCGGAATTGAAGTTCAATGCAAACTGCGCGATGACGGGCGCCAAGACAGACAGCACCACGACGCTGCCGAACCCGCCCAGGAAGGAAGCGATGGTTGCGATGCCGATTGCCGTTCCCGCTTGACCCTTCTGGGACAAGGGGTAGCCGTCCAGTGTCGTCATGATTGCCGACGGCGTGCCCGGAATGTTGACCAGACAGGCGGAAATCGATCCGCCGTAGTTCCCGCCGCAATAGATTCCGATCAACGTCAGGATCGCCGCCAGCGGCGACAGGCTGTAGGTGATGGGCGACAGAATGGCCACGGCCATCGTTACCGTCAGTCCGGGCAGTGCGCCGATGGCGATACCGAAAAAAACACCAATCGCCAGAAGCAGGAGGACGTCGGCGGAAAAAACCAGGTGAAGACCGGCTACATATAGATGTCCGAATTCCAAGATCCGTTCCTCTTACCCGCTGAGCGAATGTTTGATGAAAGCGATGACGGGATCGGGAACGCGGACATCCAGCCAGACGGCGAAAAGGACGTATTGCCCGGCCGTCATGATGGCGGCGAAGCCGCTTCCCGGAAGCAATCGGCCCCCGAAAAGCATGAACACGATGGCGATGAACGTGAAGGTCGCGATGACGAAACCGATCAGCGGCATCAGCACGTAGTAGGCGACCAGCGCCGCGACCAGCAGAACCGGCAATCGAAGCGAGGCTTTTGATGGAAACGCCGGCGTTGCGGATTGCATTTTTTTAAGCGCTTCGCCCGCCACCAAGACGACGCACAGGACCACGATGATCGCGATGACGACCTGGGGATAGATGGCCGGGCTGCGATACATGGCGCCCGCGCTCGGAAACGACAGCGTCTCGATGAAGCACGCGGCCGCGAAAGCGGTGCAGCTCGCGGCGAGAATCCAGTTTTTCACGAAATCGCCCTCCCCGTCGGCGCATCGTCTCCGGCGAAGCCGTTTTTCCGCGTCGTGTTGTGCATGGTTTCGATCCGGGAATAGTTCTCCAGGAAGGCACGCTTGGCGGCGGTGCAGTGTTCCCGCATGGCATGGGATGCACCGCTCGCATCGCCCGCTCGAATCAGACCGATGAGTTTTTCGTGCTCCATGACGCCGTGAAGACGTCGACCGGGCAGCATGGAGGTTATCGACATGCAAAGGCGGATCTTGACCCGAATCGGTTGCATCATGCGGAGTAACAGATGGTTCCCGGCGAGACGCATGACTGTTTCGTGGACTTCGTCGTTGTAACCGTCATAGCGTTCGGGATCGCCGCCATCGGCAAGTCGCTGCCCTTCGTGTTGGAGGCGTTCGAGCCGCTTCAGGTCCTCGTCCGTGGCGTGCGTGGCGGCCTCGGCCGCCGCGAAGGACTCGAGCGCGCCACGAACATCGTACAATTCCTCGATTTCTCGTTCGGAAAGCAGAACGACCCGGGGTTTCCTTTGCGGTTCGCGGACCACCAGGCCGTCGCTCGACAGGCGCAACAAGGCCTCGCGCACGGGTGTGACGCTGACGCCCAAGCGGTGTGCCAGGCGAACCTCGTTCAGCGTCTCTCCGGGACGGATCGACAGCCCCGAGATCGCAGCCAGCAGGTACTGATAGACGGTTTCGGCGAGGTTCTGGTGATCTGCCAGGGGCGGCAGGTGTGCGTAGTCTGGGGTGGGGTCGGATATGCGGGGAGGAGGCATGGAAGACTTTCTGTAAAAGGCCTAGACTATTTTCAATAGAATATAATATATAGACTTTTGGTTTGCGCGGTCAACACCGATATCGGATTGAAATCAAACCGTTATCGCGGCGTTCACCATTCCCGCCATTGGATCGAAGGTCTGTCGATGTTCATTCACGAAGGAAAAGGAAATCGGATCGCCATCGTTCGTTTCGAACCGGACGAGGACATTCTTGTCGAATTGAAACGGGCGGTGAAGGATCTGGGCATCGCGCACGGCGCGATCGTGGGCGGGCTCGGCGCCGTTAAAAGTTACGGTCTCCACGTCGTTAAGACGACGAATATTCCGCCGGGAAACATCTTCGCGTGGGAGGACAATCTTCCCTACGACATCGTCTCCGCGACCGGATACATCATGGACGGGCGCGTTCACGCCCATGTGTGCCTAGCCGACCGGAACCGTGTCCTCGGCGGACATCTCGAGGAAGGTATGCGTGTTCTGAATATCGCGATGATCACAGTCATGGAACTCGACGGCGTCGACCTGACGGACATGGATCGCTATTCGGTTCCGGACGGCGCTCCGCTGCGTCGTCCTTGAGTCACGGCTGTTCCGCGTTCACGGGCGGGCGGATCGGAACGGATATAACCGGAATCGCCGTGCGGGCTCGGCAACGGGTCCATCCTCGATTCATGCGATGAAACGGAGAATGGCATAGGCCGCCGCATCTCGCGGCGCTACCCGTCGCTCTGATTTACGGATCGAGAGTCAATGTCGTCACTTGAACGTCATGACGTTCTCGATGATTTCCCTGAAGGCGGAGCCCTTCTTGGCAAAGTTATCGCGAACGGTCTGTGTCGCCTTGATGAAGGGAGTTTTGTCGGCGATCTCATTGATCTCGACCCCGACTTTTTTCAGATTTTCGATATCCTCTTTTTCCTTGGCCGCCCATAATTCGCGTTGTTTGCCGACGGCGAGGACGCTGGCCTTGCGGATCAACTGCCGGTCAAGCGGCGATATCCCGTCCCATATCTTCTTCGAGAAAACGAAGATTTCGGGCACGATCAGGTGGCGGGTCAGCGAATAGTACTTGGCGATTTCATAGTGCTTGTGGGTGAAGAGAGTCGGAGGATTGTTTTCCGCGCCGTCCACCACCCCCGTTTGCAGCGCGGTGTAGAGCTCGTTGAACGAAACCTGAATGCCGCTGCCGCCGAGGGAATTCACGAGTTCCACGAAGACCGGATTCTGAATGACGCGTATTTTCAATCCTTGGAGATCTTTCGGAGTGTTGATCGGGCGGACCTTGTTGTAAAAGGACCGGGATCCGCTGTCCATGTAGCCCAGGCCGATCAGTCCGCCCGCTTCCAGGCGGTTCAGCAGTTCGGTGCCGATTTCGCCATCGACGACCCGATGCATGTGATCCACATCGCGGAAGAAGTAGGGCAGGTTGAACGCGTCGAATTCCTTGACGATCGGGCCGACGACGCCGACGGAAACGCGGGTCATTTCAAGCGCTCCGATCTGAACCTGCTCCAGGGCTTCCTTTTCGCCGCCCAACTGCATGGACGGGAATATCTTGACTGTCAGACGGCCGTTGGTCCAGCCGCTCAGTTTTTCTCCCAGAAACTTGATCCCCTCCGTCGTCGGATAGCCCATTGGATGGACGTCGCTCGACTTGATTTCCATGGAGGAGGCGACACTGGCTGTTACGGCCAGTATGCCGGCGGCGGCGAACAGCTTTCGGACTTCCATAACGCGTCTCCCTTTCCGCTTGGCCTTCGCGATCGAAGGCGAACGGTCCCTTTTCTCAACATGCGCGCGCAAACCCTCGGTTCGGCCCAGCGGCATCGGACAAGTTCCTCCGACCGGGCTTCCCGTTGAACATGGTTCGCGGCCCGCGTCGCTCTGCCACAATTATCGCCGTCATGCAATCCGGACAAGAGCCGACGTCTGGAAAAAAAGCCCCCGCCTTTGGCGGGGGCTTTCATGTCTGCCGATGGCCGGCCGCCTAGTTCAGAACGGCGTTGGGCAACATAAGCGTGATCGATGGAACGTAGGTGATCAAAGCAAGGGCGAATAGCATGGCGATGTAGAATGGCCACAGTTCGCGAACCACCTTCTCCATCGACAATCCGCTGATGGCGCAACCGACGAACAGGGTCGAGCCGACGGGTGGGGTGACCAGGCCCATGCCTAAATTCACCATCATCAGGATGCCGAAATGCACGGGATCGATTCCGAAGGCCTGGATCACGGGCATCAAAATCGGCGTGCAGATCAGGATCAGCGGCGCCATGTCCATCAGGGTGCCGAGGACCAGGAACATGAGGTTGATCAGCAGCAGGATGACGATCTTGTTGTCGGAAACGGTCAGGAAGGCATTCGTGATCACGGCCGGAATCTGCATTATGGCCATGAGAAAGCCGAAACTCGACGCGAACCCGATCAGGATCATCACCATGCCGACTGTCTTAACGACCCGGTGGATGAGCAGGGGCATGTCGCGCCACTTGTAGTCGCGATAGACGAACATGGTGATGAAGAAGGCGTACAGGCACGCCACCGACGCGGATTCGGTGGCCGTGAAGATACCCGACAGAATGCCGCCCAGGATGATCACCACGGTGAACAAGGCCCACAACCCATCGGCCGCAATCTTCAGCGCCTGGCGCAGGGGGATGGCTTCGCCCTTGGGGTAGTTGCGGCGATGGGCGAAAAAGAGGCAAAGGCTCATTAAGGTCAGTCCGAGCAGCAACCCGGGCCCCACGCCTCCGAGGAACAGATGCGCGATCGACACGGTGCCGCCGGTCGCGAAGGAGAAGATCACGGCATTGTGGGACGGTGGGATCAGGATGGCCTGCACCGAACCGCAAATGGTGACGTTGGTGGCGAACACGCGCGGGTATCCCGCACGTTCCATTTCCGGAATCATGACCGAACCGACCGAAGCCGTATCGGCGATCGACGAGCCGGAAAGGCATCCGAAAAAGGTGGATGCCAGGATGTTCACCAGTGATAGGCCGCCGCGAATGAAGCCGACGAACACGCGCGCCAGATTGACGAGACGAAGCGCGAGCCCACCTTCGGCCATGATCGCTCCGGCGAGTACGAAGAACGGGATCGCGAGCAGCGCGAAATCGTCGACGCCGTCCGAAATCTTCAGCATCACGGCTTCGAGCGGCAGATCGATGTAAATGGCGCCGACGACGGCCGCCATGCCGAGAGCGTAGGCAATCGGAATGCCAATGGTAACGAGAATGGCAAAGCTACCGAGTAGGATGAAGGGTTCCATGGCCGGGTTCCAGTCTCAATCGAGTTAATTGGTACCGGCCGACGTGTCGGCCGCGGAGGAAACGGGGAAGAACTTGCCGGTCCACAGACGTTCGACGATGAAAAGGAACGTGATCACGGCGCCGATTGGCAACGGCAAGTAGGTCTGCCCGACCCGGATGGACGGAAACTCCGCGACGTAGTTGTGCCACGTGGTGTTGATGAGAATTACGCCATAATAGAGGACAAACAGGTTGAATCCGGCCATCGCGATCTCGGTGATCCAGGCGATGAGCGTCCTCCGCCATCCCGTGGTTTTGTTGACAAGCAACATCACCGAAATATGCACACCTGACCGGTAACAAACAGCCGCGGCGAAGAACGAGAACACGATCATGAAAATAATGGCGAGCGGTTCGGGCCAACTCAGCCCCCTATTCATGACGTATCGCATGAAGACGTTGAACGGGATGATCGTGGTCAAGACGACCAAGGACAACCCGGCCATCCACATGCACACGAGATACAGCCGATCCATGGCTGCGATATAGGCTTGCTTCATCGGGAAATTCGCCCCTTCCGCGGAACATTGACCGGCACGGCTCCCGCAGGGGCCGTACCGGTCTTACAGGTATCAGACGATTATTTCACGGCGTTGATGCGCTCGATGAGCTTGGCATACTTCGCGCCGTACTTGTCCCACACCGGCTTCACGGCCGCCTGGAACGGTGCCTTGTCCTTGATGTAGTTGATTTCGACGCCCGGGGTGGCCTTCATCTTCTCCATCGCCTCGCCGACCTTCTTGTCCCACAGTGCGCGCTCTTCCATCTGCGCCTCGCGGGCCAATTTGAGGATGAGCTTCTGATCGTCGGCCGACATCGAATTGAAGATCTTCTTCGAGAAGACCAGGATTTCCGGGATCATCAGGTGCTGGGTGAACGAATAGTACTTCGCAACGCTGATGAGATTGAACGAAACATACGACGGCTGGTTGTTCTCGGCGCCTTCGACGACGCCGGTGGCGATGCCGTTGTAGACTTCAGGCATCGGCATGGGAACGCCGGTGCCGCCGAGCGAGTTCATCGTCTCGACGTAGAGTGGGTTGCCCATCATCCGGATCTTCAGGCCCTTGAGGTCCTCGGGCGTGGTGATCGGACGGACCTTGTTGAAGACCGAACGGGTGCCGGAATCCATCCAGCACAGGCCGATCAGGCCGGCGTTCGGGTTGTCGGTAATCTTTTGCAGCAGTTCGGCGCCGATTTCGCCGTCGATTACCTTGCGCATGTGCTCTTCGTCACGGAATACGAAGGGCAGGTTGAAGACGTTGACGTCGTCAACGATCGGGCCAACCGGGCCGACGCTGACGCGGGTCATGGCGAGCGCGCCGATCTGGGTCTGCTGCAGGGTCGCTTCTTCCGAACCGAGCTGCATCGACGGGAACATCTGGATATCATAACGACCGTCGGTCGCCGCCGCGAGCTTCTTGCCCATGCTCACGACCGCCTCGACCGTCGGATATCCGAGCGGATGGACGTCGGCGGCCTTCAGAACCGTCTTGTCGGCCGCGCCGGCCGTGCCGGCGGTCATCAAACACGCGCTGACGGCCAAGGCCGCAGCACCCGTGCGCAGCATGTCGCGTCGTTTCATAGCATTCACTCCCATTTTCTCTTTGCCGCCTGACGGCGAACGATTGCGTTATGCGAAGAGCGTTTTGAAAAGCGAGGCAACCAGCCTTTCCGGCTCATGATGCTTCGCGATTCAATAGAACATCTCATCCGGCGTAAAGTCCATGCTTGACGAGTCTAAAATGACTCACGCTCTCCACGATCGGAGAAACCAGAACGGTTTCATACTACCACTCCAGCAAAACGGATGCGCGATTTCGTCGCGTCGGACATCCGTCCCTTGGAATGGCGGGAAACTAGCACCTGAAGAAAACCCACGCAAGGGTTCTGGCCAAGAGGCCAAATGGTAGGGCCAATCCATTGCGCGGCGTTATTCAATAACGTAAAGGGATCGGGGCGCCTTTTTTCACCGAGCGCAGAGGGCAACAGGCTTGGCGTATAAGGCATCACCGGGAACCCGCTCCTTTTCCGAAACCGGAAAACGTTCGATCCTCTGGTTGATTTAACTCAATGCCATAGCATGGTATGAACCACATCCGCAATCCAATCGAAGGATGCGGAATTTTCGATCAGTCGTCGCGCAATAGAAATTTGACCACGAGGTCGAGATGACTGTGCATCGCTTCCCGGGCTCCGGGCGCATCGCCTTCGACGATCCGTTCCAAGATGGCCCGGTGCTGTTCCACGCTTGATTGGCCCATGGCGGGGAGACTCATGCGATCGCTGAACTGAACGTAGAGCGGGCTTCGCATATTTTCCCACAGATTTCGGACGATGGATTCAAGGACCTGATTGTTCGACACGCTGGCCAGTCGCGTGTGGAACAGGAAGTCCCCGTTGTCTTCGCCGATGCACTTATGCATGCCAAGGGTGGTATCCAGTTCCATGCGGGTGATCGTCGATTCGATGGCTTCGATCTCGGCCTCGGTGATCCGGGTTGCCGCAATCGCGGCGATTTCGCCCTCGACGACGCGGCGGGCGGAAATGATCTCGAACGGGCTCGGTCCCGCGTCGTCGTTGTCCGCGGAACCGGTGCCGATGCGTCCGATCCACTGGCGCACGTAGGTCCCCGCGCCTGTGCGGACTTCTACGAAACCGGCAAGTTCCAGGGCCAGCATGGCCTCCCGAATCGTCGGTCGGCTGACACCAAGCAGTTTGGCGATATCGCGCTCCGGCGGCAGTCGGGAACCGGACAACCATTCGCCGTTCCGAATCATGTCGGCGATCTGCGCCGCGACCTGCTGATAGAGACGTTGGGATTCGATCGCGCGTAGCGGCATGGCGTAAAGGGATCTTTAGTCAAGGGAAAAGAAATCGCAGAATTGTTGCACAATCATCTTTCATCGCGATCGGGTCAAGATGGTTTCGGGTTAAAATTGTAGAACTAGTAAACCAATTATAAATGGACACGGCCGTGCGAACCGCGCTATTCACGCTCCCGACGGCAATAGGAGCCGAAAAGAACATCCATGGAATGGACAATGGAGCAATGAATGTCGGGTTCTCTTTTTGATTTGAGTGGCAAACTTGCGCTGGTTACCGGTTCCGCTCGCGGACTCGGATTCGCGATGGCGCGCGGATTGGCGCGATCCGGTGCCACCGTGGTTCTGAATGACATCAATGCGGAGCGCTTGGAAAGCGGCAAGCAAAGCCTGCTCGACGAGGGGCTTAAGTGTGACGGCGCTCTGTTCGATGTCACGGACGAAGCCGCGGTCAAGGCCGGAGTCGAGAAGATCGTCGCTCAGCACGGGACCGTGGATATTCTGGTCAACAACGCCGGCATCAACCTGCGCTATCCGTTGGAAGACTTCCCGATGGCGGAATGGAGGAAGGTTCTCGACATCAACCTCAACGCCGCCTTTATCGTCACGCAGGCCGTGGTCAAGGGGATGATCGCCAAGAAAGCGGGAAAAATCATCAATATCTGTTCGCTCACCAGCGCCGTCACCCGGCCGACCATCTCGGCCTATGCAACCAGCAAGGGCGCGATTCTGATGTTGACCCGGTCGATGGCGATCGAATGGGCGAAACACAATATCCAGGCCAACGGCATCGGGCCCGGTTTCTTCGCGACCGAAATGAATACCTCGCTGGTCGAGGACCCCGAATTCGACGCATGGGTGAAATCGAAGACGCCGGCCGAGCGCTGGGGGATTCCGGACGATCTCGCCGGCACGGCGATTTTCCTGGCCTCTGACGCCTCGAATTACGTCAACGGACATCTCCTGTTCGTGGATGGCGGTTTCATGGCTTCGATGTAGGAAATGGGGCGCGACCGGAAGCCGCGCCCCAAGTTCCGCCCATGACGGCGCGTGCGCTCAGGTGATGTGGGCGCCTCGGGTTTCCACGAAGACGGAATAAAGCGATTGGCTGGCGGCCATGAACAGCTGATTCCGCTTCGACCCGCCAAAACAGATGTTGGCGCAGATTTCCGGCAGACGGATTTGGCCGATCCGCTCGCCGTCAGGGGCGAAGATGTGAACCCCGTCATAGCCGTCGCCGACCCATCCCGCGCTCGACCAGATGTTTCCGTCCTCGTCGCATCGGATGCCGTCGGCGAATCCGGACTTCCCGTTCAGTTCCATATCAGCGAAAGGCCTTGGGTTCTTCAGCTTCGGTCCGTCGATATCGTATTGCCAGATGATGTTCTTGGCCTCGGGGTAGTGTGACGATCCGGTATCGGCGACGTACATTTTCTTGTAGTCGTGAGAGAAGCACAGCCCGTTGGGCTTGAACGGTTCGTCGGCCACGCGCTCGATCTTGCCGGAAGCGGCGTCGATCCGGTAGACGGCCTCTTTTCGGAAAGGTTGAACCGAACCGGTATTGAACCGGTGGCCTTCGTAGTTCATCAGGCTGCCGTAACCCGGATCGGTGAACCAGATGGCGCCGTCTTCCGGATGGACCACGGCGTCGTTGGGGGCGTTGAACTGCTTACCTTCATAAGAGTCGGCCAAGACCGTCATCGAGCCGTCGTATTCGTAGCGAACGACCCGGCGGTTGCCATGTTCGCAGGCGATCTGCCGGCCCTGATAATCGAACGTGTTGCCGTTGCTGTTCCCGGACGGATAGCGGAACCGCCGGGTAACGTGCTGGTCTTCCTCGATCCAACGCAATTGTTCGTTATTCGGAATGTCGCTCCACAGCAAGTAGCGCCCGACGCCGTTCCACGCCGGCCCTTCGGCCCAGAGCGTTCCGTGATACAACCGGGTGATCGCCGTGTTGCCGAGTTTGGCCTTGAACCGGTTGCTGAGAACGATGACGTCGGGATCGGGGTAACGCACCGGTTCGGACCCGACTCCGAAGTTGCGTGCGAACGCCTCTGGCGCCATGGCCGTGACCGCCGTCAAGGCCGCAGCAGCAGCAAGGAAGCGCCGTCGTTCCGGAGAGGGCGGGTTTTCGCCTTGCGAACGGTATTCGGGGCTCAAATCGATGTATCGATGTTGCTGAATGCGAGTCATGCTCTTCCTCCCAGGGAATGCGCGTGCCGGGGCTGGCTTTGCCGAGCCCCCTTCGGCGGTCATTCTCGTTGATCATCAATACTTTGATTGAGTTGCGGACGTTATTTGCTGTTGGAAAATCGTTGGCCGTCCGCAGTCACGGTCGTCACGTCTACGACGCAACCAATGTTACCCGGAAATGTAGAAAATCGCAATAATGGACGTCACAATCCGGTTATCAATGGAAGTGAATTCAAATATAGAAAGCTGCATGCAGGTTGTTTTTCAACCCGTGACGTAGCCGAGTGCTTCGGGCAGCCACAACGCGATGTCCGGGATCGCGATGACCAGAATCATCGCGAGCGTCATGGAGGCGACGAACCACAAGACCCAACGAACGGTCGATTCGATCGGAACGCCACCGATCTTGGCCGTTACCATCAGATTGACCGCGACCGGCGGCGTAAACTGCCCAATGGCGATATTCATTGCCATCAGGACGCCGAACCAAGTCGGATTCCAATCGAATCCCTTCATGAGGGGCATTAGCAGGGGCAAGGTGATCAGGTAGATCGATACGCCATCCAGAACCATACCCGCGAGCAACAGGACGATCATCACGATGATCAGGACCACCGTACTGTTGTCGGACAAGGTGAACAAACCTTTCGCCGCCATGTCGAAGGCGCCAAGGGTGCTGCCCGCCCAGGCGAAGATACCGGCCAAGGAGATGATGATCATGATCACGGCCGACGTCTGCGCGGATTCGGCCATCGCGCGATAGATGTCGCGGATTCCCATGGTCCGGTAGACGAGAAGTCCGACAAACAGTCCGTAAAAGACCGCCACGACGGCGGCTTCCGTCGGCGTGAACAAACCGCTTCGCAAGCCGCCGAGAATGATGACCGGTGCCAGGAGACCGGGGATCGCGCCGGTAAAGCTCTTCCAGAACGGCGGCCGCTTCGTGTCTTCGTTCGTTCCGAAATCGTGGCGGCGCGACAGTAGAATGGTCGGAATGATGATGGCGAGTCCGGCCAGAAGCCCCGGGAAGATTCCTGCGGCGAAGAGCGCGCGCAAATCCATGCCGGGAACCAAAATCGAATAGATGATCAGGGCGATGGAGGGGGGGATCAGAATCGCGGTGGAGGCCGACGCCGCAATGACGCTGGCCGAAAATGCCCGCGGGTAGCCCGCCCGCATCATGCTCGGAATCATGACCGTGGCGACCGCAGCGGCATCGGCCGGGCCGGAACCGGACATGCCGCCCATCATCAGGCAAACCAGGACGGCGACGGTTGCGAGGCCGCCCCGACGCGGCCCGACTACGGCGCTGGCGAACTGGACCAGTTTCGCGGCAACGCCGGAACGCTCGAAGATCATGCCGGTGAGGATGAACAACGGGATCGCGATCAACGGATACTTGGCGATGCCGTTGTAGGTGTTGGTGCCGATGGTGCCGAGGGCATAGACGTCCAGCCCGATCAGGATGCCGACCAGTCCCGACAGACCCAAGGCGACGGCGATCGGCAGGCCCAAGATCAGCAACACTACGAAGGAGCCGAGAAGGGCGATGTTCGCTTCGATCATGCGTGGCCCCTCAGCGTCCGGATGCCGCGCTGAGTGACCCGCAGCATGATGACCGCCGCGAGAATCGGCAACCAGATGCTGTAAATCCAAGTCGGATACCCGAGGCCCGCCGACGTCTCCTCGAACTCCCACTGGTCATAGGCGAAAAGTGCGCCGTAATACAAAACCATTGCGAAAACGATCAGAGTCGACACGACGCCAAACAGTTCCGCGAACCAACGTCCGCGTGGCGGAAGGCGGTCGATGAAAAAGCAGATCCGGATATGGCCGTTGGTGCCGAAGGCGAAAGCCGATCCGATCAAGGTCATGAAAACCAGAAGAAAGACCGAAAACTCCTCGGTAAACGCGAAAGAGATGTCGGTCGCGTAGCGAACGACCACGTTGGCGATACTGATCAAACAGATGGCCGCCATGGCTGCGGCCCCCAACGCTTCATCGATCTTTAGCGTCCCCCGAATGGTGGGCTGAAGGTCGCTTTCCTCGGATGGTAACGGTTCGGACACGGTCTTCTCGCGAAACAACTCGATACCGAGTTCGGTGATAAAACGAAAGGCCCCGTCCGCCCCGATGATTCGGGGGGACGGGGCCATGATGACGTTTAACGCTTGGCGATCGCTTCCTCGGCCATGCGGACGAGATCGGGACCGATCTTCTTTGTCCACTCCTCGTAAACACCGCGTGTCGCTTCCACGAATTTCGCCCTCTCGGCTTCGGTCAGAACCGTGATCTTGACGCCGAGTTCGGTGATTTCCTTGGCCGCGACATCGTCTCCGTCACGCGAAGCCCGGATGCCTTCCTGGCCAGCCGCGATCGCGGCATCGCGCAGGATCTTCTGGTCCTCGGGCGAAAAACTTTTCCAGATTCGCGGGTTGACGGCAAAGATCAGCGGGTCGCCGACATAGCTCCACCGGGTCATGAACATTTGGCCGACGGTGTGAATTTTTGCGAATTTGAACACCGTGATCGGATTTTCCTGGCCATCGACCGCTTTGGTGGTCAGCGCCGGTTTGGCGTCGGCCCAGCTCATCTGGGTCGGATTGGCACCCAACGCGGTGAAGATGTCGTTGTACAGCGGCGAACCGACGACCCGGATCTTAAGGCCCTTCAGATCGTCCGGCGTCCGGATCTCATGTTTGGAATTGGTGACCTGACGGAAGCCGTTTTCGGCCCATGCTATCGGTTCCGCGCCTTTCTTACGGATGGCATCGAACAGTTTTTCTTCCACCGGCCCGCTGGTCAGGACGTCCATCGCCTTGTGATCGGGCATGAGGAACGGCAGCGAAAACAGGTTCAGTTCCACGACCTGAGGCGACCAGTTGATGGTCGATCCGATCGCCATGTCGATGATCCCTTGGCGCAGCGCCGTGAATTCCTTGGTCTGGTCGCCCGAAACCAACTGCGTACCGGAATAGATCTTGAGGTTGATGCGGCCCTGGGACCGCTCCTTCACGAGTTCGACCCACTTGTCGGCGGCGACGCCCCAGGGGAAGGGCGACGGCAGAACCGTCGAAACCTTGTATTCGGCCTTGTATTCGGCCCAAGCGGGCGCGGCCATGGCGAAGGCCGTCGCTGCGATGGCGAGCATTTTGACGATGCGCATGAATTCTTCCTCCGTTTTATGGTCGCGCGTCATTCGAAACCAAGGGGCGCATGCGGCGTTCCCCCGGGCGTCGAGATTGGGGTGTCCCGACCGGTCATTCTCGATGGAACGCGAAAAGCCGCGGTCAAGATTCGGGGTTGCCGGTCTCCGTCGTCGACGGGTTTATGGTTCTGTCCGACTCGTCGGAAAGAATCAATGGTTTTTCAGCGAAAATCGGTTACGAAATTAGCGCGATAGGCGGTTGTTGCGGTTCGGCATTTCCTTTTTTGGTTTCTGGCCGCTCTTGTCGATGATCGCGATGCTGGTATTCTCGATGATGAATTGTGAAAGTCCTATGGAGTCCTGGGTATGCGTATCCGCATGAATTTCGGTCGCCACGGCATGGATGTGAACCTGCCGGATGACATGGCGCCGACCGTGATTCGAAAACCGCCGATGCCACTGATCCCCGATCCCGACGTGGCGCTTCGCCGTGCTTTTGAACGGCCGGAGGGGGCTGCGCCCTTGACGGAACTGGCACGTGGGAAAAAAACCGTTTGCATTCTGATTTGCGATATCACCCGACCGGTTCCCAATGGGTTGATTCTGCCGCCGCTGATCCGGGCTCTGACGGATGCCGGGATATCGGCCGAAGATATCACCGTCCTGGTCGCCACCGGCCTTCACCGTCCCAACGAAGGCCGAGAATTGGAAGAGCTCGTCGGCGATTCCTGGGTGTTGCGGGCCGTGCGCGTCGAAAATCACGATGCGCGGGACGATGCCGCCCATGTCGATCTGGGGCTGACGCCGCGCGGCACCCGGGTCCGCATAGATCGGCGCTTTGCCGAGGCGGACCTGCGCATCGCCACCGGATTGGTCGAACCGCATTTCATGGCCGGTTATTCGGGGGGGCGCAAGGTTATCGCTCCCGGCGTGGCACATGCCGAGACGATAACGACCTTTCACAACGCAGCGTTCATGGAACATCCCCGCGCGGTGAACTGCTCATTGGACGGGAATCCCTTGCACGAAGAGCAGCTGGCCATCGTGCGCATGCTTGGCGGCGCTTTGGCGATCAACACCGTCATTGACGAGGAAAGGCGCTTGGCCTTCGTCAATTTCGGCGAGATCGTCGAAAGTCATCTGCGGGCTGTCGAATTCGTGCGACGTTTCGCAGAGGTGCCGGTCCATCGGCGGTTCAAGACGGTTTTGACCAGCGCGGCCGGATATCCGTTGGACAAGACCTACTACCAGACCGTCAAAGGCATGGTGGGCCCCCTGGATATCCTGGAGCCCGGCGGTGAGCTCGTGATCGTTTCGGAATGCTCGGAAGGCATGGGCTCGCCGGAATACGTGGCGGCCCAGAAACGGTTGCTCGAACTGGGGGCCGATGGGTTCCTGAATGCGATCGGTGCTCAATCCCACGCCCGAATCGACGAATGGCAAACTGAAATGCAACTCCGCTCCCTACGGGTCGGGGCGGTTCATCTTTATTGCACGGGGCTTTCCGAAGCCGATCGGGCGTTGACGGGCGTCACCATCACCGATCGTCTCAACGAAACGCTGGCGGCGTGTGTCGCGCGGTCCGGGGAACGCGAAATCGCGATCGTGCCCGAAGGCCCTTACGTGGTGCCGGTTTATCGTCCATGAAGGAATTGATCCCGGTATCGCCGGGGCATGTGGCGGCTATTTTTAACCGGCGCGGAATTCTTCCCTTTGCGCCCGAAGCGCCTTGATGAGGGCGTGGGCTTCGTCCGGCGAGCGGGCAATGTGATTTTCAGATGGAAATTCCGGTAGCGAGGAAATGAGTGCTTCGTACAGGCGGACCAGGATTTTCTCTTGTTCGCCGCTGAGGACGAGAACCTTTATTCTTCGTTTCGCGCCGGCTTGCTTTTTAAGGAATTCGATTTCCATCTCGATGATGGCCTTGAGATCGCTGGATTTGAGGCCTGAAAAATCGGCGTTATCGAAAATGTCGATGCGATCGAGAAAGGGGATGTAATTCGGGTCCGATACAAGACGTGTGGCAAGATCCCGGTAGCCGTCAACCGAAAGGGTTCCGGAAATCGAAAACTCGATGATGCCGGAACGGGCATCGACCTTGTACTGGACCTGCATGGGGTGGGGCGAAACCATGGCCTCCGTATGGGTTTTCTCTTTTTCTACATAATAATTATTCCCACCGGCCATTTCCACCCGCAATTTCAACGAAGTCAAGAGCCTGTTTGTTGAAGAGGTTGGGTGTCCTGGCGGGCGCGGTGTTTCGTACGGGAGGAGTTTGGTGAACCCAGGCGGTTGTTGTGCGCTTATGGATCGCTTTGTGGTTGTTTATTTTGGCTGAACTCGGCGGAAAAGTCGAAAATATTCCAAAATGTGATCCGCAGCCTTCGATGTTTACGTTTTTTTTTAATGTTTCGGGTCATTAATCGACTATTCGAAGTTTGAGGTCGGTGGGGGCGGATTTCAATCGAAGCGGTCTTCGCGGCTTTTCAATCGGTTCGACTTGGAAGAACGAAAGTTCGGGGTGAAACGTCATGCGCATAGGAATCCAAATCGCGGTCGGATTCGTCGCGGTTTTGGCCACAACGGCCGTGGTTGGTGGATTTGGGTGGAAAGGGCTGGACGCCTATTCGGAACAGGTGGACGCGACCCAAAGGATGAAACAAATGACGGATGCGGTTGCCGCCGCCGCCGTCAATACGGCCGCGTACCGCGAAACCAGGAATATGGAATCCGCGGATGCCGCGCGCGCCAATCTCGAATCCGCGACCGCGGCGTTGGAAACATTCGCCGGTGGCGGCAGCGCCATCAACGTCGATGATGTCCGCACGGCGATTGCCGCCTATCGAACCGGCATCGACGATTTCGTTCGGTTGGATGCCGAGAACCAGGTACGCCTTCGTCAGATGTTTGAGAAGACGGAGGAAATCGACCAACAGACGACAAGCATAACGCGCGCGCAGACTATAGAATACAATCTGCAGCAAGGGACCTTGATGCAGGCGGATACCGAGCAGGAAACCCAGTTGCAGATGAGCGGATTGATCGGCGAGATCAATCAGTCCTTCCTGCGGTCGCTGATTTCGGAAGCACGGTTTGAATCGGAAAGCGGCGACCATCACGCATTGGTCGTTCGCGAATCCATCCAGCAGATGGCCGACGCCGCGAAGCGGCTCCAGGCCGTTTATAAAGCGCCGGAATTGGCCGGTATCAGCGACAAGATTCCGGAGGCCGGCGACACCTACGCAAAGGCTTTCGAAGCTCTTTATAGCGCCATCACCGAGGGTGGCGATGTCGTCAGCGGCATGTTGGCGATCGGCGAATCGTCGAAGGCGCTCGAGGCGCTGATCAAAAATTTCGAGACAACCCAGCGCGAACTCCAGAAAAAAGCGGCCGCGGCCTCGCAGGAAGCGCGGACCATTGCCAACAAGATCGTGACCGGGCAACGCGAAGCCCTACGCATGACGACCCTGGTGGCCCAATTGCGATTGGCCGAACGGGACGTCGTTGCCGGTGGTGCCACGAAAGAGGATGTGGAGAAGGCCGAAGCCAGCAGCACCGGCATCGTTCTCGTTGCCGCCAAGCTGCAGAGTTCCGCCAGTGACGAGAATTCTCGAAAGTCCGCCGATACCATTTTGAATACAACGAAAGCCTATCGCGAAAGCTTCGAGACCGTCACGGGCGCCCTCAGAGAGCAGCAGGACGCGTTGGCGGCGATGACCGCAGCGCATGAAACGGTGACGGGACTGGTCAACGCCGCGCTCGAAGAGCAGAACGCGGAAATGAACCGTGGCCGCGATGTCAGCAATCTCTGGATTGCATTCGGGACACTGGGTGCCTTGGTTATCGGTTTGGTTCTTGCTGTGGTGATCGGCCGCAAGATTTCCAGCCCCATCGGGGCCATGACGGCGGTCATGCGGCGTTTGGCGGACAACGAATTGGATGTCGATGTTCCTCATCTCGGTCGCAAGGACGAAATCGGCGAAATGGCGGCGACGGTTCAGGTCTTCAAGGAAAACGCCGAGGCCGTTCAGAGAATGGAACAGGAGCAGGAAGAGCAGCGCCGACTCGCCGAGGAAGAAAAGCGTCGGTCGATGCTGACTCTGGCCGACGATTTCGAACGCGGCGTAAGGGGCGTCGTCGAAGCGGTGTCGTCGTCGGCAACCGAAATGCGGGCGTCGGCCGAATCCATGACCGCCGTCGCAGAACGCGTTTCCGAACAGTCGGTAGCGGTTTCGGCGGCGACCGAGGAATCGTCGTCGAACGTTGCCACGGCGGCGTCGGCGACCGAGGAACTTTCGTCGTCGATCGCCGAAATCGGACGTCAGGTGGTGGAAGCGTCCCGGATCGCTTCGGGCGCCGTGGAGCAGGCGGCTTCGACCAACAAGACGGTCCAGGGCCTGGCCCAGGCGGCACAACGGATCGGTGAGGTCGTGGCCTTGATCACGGACATAGCCGAGCAGACCAACCTTTTGGCTCTCAACGCCACCATTGAAGCAGCGCGGGCCGGCGATGCCGGCAAGGGTTTCGCGGTCGTGGCTTCCGAGGTCAAGAACCTGGCCACGCAAACCGCCCGCGCGACCGAGGAGATCGGAACCCAGATCTCGGGCATTCAGGGGGCGACCAGTGAGGCTGTGACCGCGATCGCGGCGATCGGAAAGGTGATCGGCGAAATCAGTGAAATCAACACCGGCATCGCGAGCGCGGTGGAAGAGCAAAGCGCGGCGACCCAGGAAATTTCGCGCAATGTTCAGCAGGCTTCCGCCGGCAGTCAGGAGGTCGCCGAAAACGTGTCAACCATGAATGCCGACGCGACGGAAGCCGGGCGTTCGGCGCAGGAAGTTTTGCGGACGTCGACCGAATTGTCGGCTCAGTCGGAAACGTTGCGCGCGGACGTCGACCGGTTCATCGCCAACATCCGATCCAGTTGACATCGGGGGCGACGGCTCTATTGCAATCGATCGATCCGGCCCCCGGAAATATCTCCGGGGGCCGAATTCGTTGGAACGACACCGGCCCGGTGTGTTCTTACCGATGTGAACTGGAAAGCGCCCAGCGGTTCACGCCTTCGACGTCCACGGCGATATCGTCGATCTTCTTCAATTCCTCGGCCGTGAACGACCGATTTTCCAGGGCCTTGACGTTTTCGTCGATCTGTTCCGGCCGGCTGGCCCCGATCAGGGCGGAGGTGATTCGCGGTTCGCGCAGGACCCAGGCGATCGCCATCTGCGCTAGGCTTTGACCTCTTTCTCCGGCCATATCATTGAGCAGGCGGACGCGGCGGATGTTGTCTTCGTTGACATATTTCGGGTCGAAGAAGGGAACGCCCTTGCCCAGACGGGAGTTCGTCGGCACTCCGTCGAGATATTTGGTCGTGAGCAATCCCTGGGCGAGCGGCGAAAACGCTATGCAGCCGACGCCTTCCTGTCCCAACGTGTCGAGAAGGCCGCCTTCGATCCAGCGGTTGAACATGGAATACGACGGTTGATGGATCACGCAAGGTGTTCCCAGGTCGCGAAGGATTTTTGCCGCTGCCGCCGTCTTTTCCGGCGAATAGGAGGAAATCCCGACGTAAAGCGCCTTACCTTGGCGGACAACTGCGTCGAGGGCACCCATGGTTTCTTCGAGCGGCGTGTCGGGATCGCAACGGTGGGAATAAAAGATGTCGACGTAGTCGAGGCCCATCCGAGCGAGACTCTGATCCAGGCTTGCCAGAAGGTGCTTGCGTGAACCCCATTGTCCATAGGGGCCTTTCCACATCGGATAGCCGGCCTTGGTCGAGATGACGAGTTCATCACGCAGGGACTTGAAATCCTTTTCGAGGATCTTCTTCAGGGTTTCTTCCGCGGTGCCGGGCGGGGGGCCGTAATTGTTCGCGAGATCGAAGTGAACGATCCCGCGGTCGAACGCGCGCCGAAAAATCGCAAGGGCGTTTTCGAACGTCGACGTTTCGCCGAAGGTGTTCCATAGACCGAGCGACAAGGCCGGCAGCATGAGGCCACTGCGTCCGCACCGATTGTAGGCCATGGCGTCGTAACGATCATTCGCGGGTCCGTAAGTCATGAATACTCCTCGTATGAATTCGGAACTCCCCCGCCGCTTTGTCGGGGAGCGCATTGGACGTTCGGGGACGGAATCATCGAAGCGATACGGCGTCCTTTTCGACAAATCGGCGATTCCCGGGTGATCTAAGAGACATATTGATAATTGTCCACCCGAATGCGCATTGCCGAATCAAATAGGGCTATTTCATTGATTTTTCATGATGTAGGGTCAATTCCTGTCTTGGGGCTAAGCACGGGGAAGAAATTCCGATGTCGGAGGGACGGCAGCTCCGATTGACTCCGAATGGCGCGAAAAGGCGCTTGTTCGGCACGATCGGAGACGCGCTACTCATATCGGGGGGACTGTTCGCAGCGGCATGCGCGAGCTTCGCCTTGATCGTCCGGGTTGACCTGGAACCGGACGAAAAATTCGTCGCGTCCGTCGCCGTCATGGCGGCCCTGTCGGTTATGGTCGGATCGACAATCGCCTTCTATCGCCGTGATCGCCGTTCCGGATCGAACGTGCGGGAGAACACTTCCGTCCGTTGGGAGCATCTCACGGATATTTCCGAGGATGTCGTGGCAATCGTCTACCACGAGCCGCGCCGGACTTTCGCCGAAGTGGACGAGAGAATCTCGATTTTGTTGGGGGTTCCCGTGGACCGGATCCATGATCGGAGCCTCGGACTGTCGGACGTGGTCGACGAACCGGAAAAGTCCCAAATCTTCGATGCCGTATCGGCAACGGTTTCCGACGGCGGCCGTTACCGGATCACCTATCACGTCAATTGTCCCGGTGCCGGAATCCGGCGGATTCAGGAGACGGGGGTTGTGATCCGTCGCCCGCGATCCGGCCTGACCGAGATCCTCGTTGCCCTGAAGGATGTCACGGATAGTCAAAGCCGCGACCGCAAGGACCGGCGTCTCGGCGCCCAGGTCAGCGTCCTCGGACGTCTCAGCCCCTTTGGGGTTCTGCATCTCGATCGATGGGGACATGTCCGGGAAGCCAATGCGGTGGCAAAGAAGGTGTTGGCGGGGGCGGGAAAAAGCACGGGTGTCGACTCCCTGTTCACGTCCTTCATGCCGGTATCGGAGCCGGATCGCGAATCTTGGTCCGCCGATTCGTTTGAAACGATCGCCCAAAACGCGCCGATCATGGTTCATGGCGCGGAAAATACGGATTTCCGTTACGACCTTTGGGTCGTCCCTTATCCCCAGGTTCTCGATGACGAAGCCAATGCCTACGCGGCCTTCATCCACCGGCGACCGGATCCGGAACCGGCCCGAGGCGACGCCGTAAAAAAGACCACGCCGGTTCAACGGGCGCCGAGTCCTTATCGGGTCAACAAGCCGTTTCTGGCGGTCCTGGAAGCGGAGTTCAGACGGGCCCGCCGATTCGGAAGCGTGTTTTCATTGATCGTCTTGCGGTTTACCCCGTCGGGCGGCGGAATCCTGGGCGCGAATTGGGATGAGGCGCTCGGCCAGGCGGTCGAGGATGTCTGTCGGGAACGAACGCGTGACGTGGATATGGTGGGGCGAATGGACCGGGCGTCGTTCGGGATACTTCTGCCCGAAGCGGGGCGTCGCACGGCCCAGACCGTTGCCGAGCGTCTGCGGCGGGGTATCCGCGAAATCATCGCCGACGATAGCGACTCCCTGGTCGGGTTCGTGGCGTCGATCGGTGTCGTTCGCCTGCGCAGCGACGACCGCACTTCTTTGGCATTGTTGAACCGCTGCATGGGCGCGGCCGAAAACGCCATCAAAAGAGGAGGTGACCAAATCGTACTCGACTGAAATGATTCTCCGTGGAGGTTCGGTCCGTAACCAAATCGCCGTTGCCCCCTGGCCTTCAAACGCCTATGATCGCAATTGAGAAATATTATCATATCCATTAGCGGCGATGCCGAAAAGCAGCGTGGCATCGTGTGGCGTTTTGGGGGCTCAATGTTCGGAAACTTTTGGGGCTTGGCTGTTCGCGCTCGCAAACGACGACAGGGACCAACGACGACGGAAGGTGGGGGACGTCGCGGGATGGGCCGCCATCACGGAGGAGGCGCGACAACCTTGACCCTCGGTGATATCGAGCCTGGCGGCGAATGCCGGATTATCCGTTTGCGCGCGCAAGGCGCGGTGCGGCAACGATTGATGGATCTAGGACTGGTGCCTTTGGCCGTCGTCGCGGTCGTTCGAAGGGCACCGTTGAACGACCCGATCGAGTTGCGTCTCGGTGGTGATTTGATTTCCCTCAGGCGGGAAGAGGCCTCGCAAATCGACGTCCTGAACACCCCCTGATCACGGCTCCGATTCAAGGTTCGGCGCAAAAGAAAAGCCGGATCCGAAGATCCGGCGAGTCTGACAGGGAGGGAAAAAGGATCCACACGAAGAAACTCATTACGGTCAACAGTGTCGACGAAACCGCATCCTCCTTCAGTGATCGGCGTCACATAGGCGGAAAGAAAGTTCAGTAGGGTGCTCTCAAGACAATTTCGGGCATCGAAACCGCAGCGATCAGAACCGTTAGCGGAAGGGCGATTGCGAATGCCTTGACCGTTGCCATCAAACACCTCCACTTGCCGAAGGGGTCGTTTCGTCTACATCTATTATGTATGTGGATTTCACCCTATCTTCAATGTGGGTCCAGACCGAACCGCGCATTTTCGTCGGATATGCGCAAATATCCCTGGAATTCCGCCATTTATTGCCGATAAAAACCGTTATCCTCACGGAAATTTGATGACTCATTGCGACCATTATCCGATAAAAAATGTCGGCTATTGTCGCCTGCGGTTGATCTCTGCCGAAAGGTCGACTGAACCGTTCCGTGGCGCTTCGGAAGGGCTTGATCGCGATCCAGGGAATTGATGTCGAGAGGTGTCGGGCAATGGAGCCGATCGGGGCGATCGAACATCCTGCGTCCTTTCGGACGCGGATAAGATGCCCAACTGTGTTGTCATCCACCGGATCGTAGATAGAGCTAGGCGGCGATCGCTCCGATTTCGATGTCGGCCGCGGTAATCGCGGGTGCACCGTCGAGGGTGGCGACCAGTTGGTACCCGGCCGACGAATCGCCGACCGAGTCGTAATACAATTGTCCGGTATCGGCGAGATAGACAAATACAGACGACCGGGCTTCGGTTGTCACGTTGCCGATATCGGTTTCGTTTGCCACGGTGACGAGGCTCTCTTCCCCAAGGGGCGCGAATTGGGTTATCGAGGGATCGCCAAAGCGCAGCACGTCCATCCCTGCTTCGAAATCCAGGATCATGTCGCC
Organism: Rhodospirillales bacterium; assembly: GCA_963675465.2. Taxonomy (GTDB): domain Bacteria; phylum Pseudomonadota; class Alphaproteobacteria; order Rhodospirillales; family Shumkoniaceae; genus JAHDSF01. Next base: position 263,967 of record CAXXVY010000008.1, on the reverse strand, counting down.
GCCGTCGGTGTCCAGAGAATCGAGGACATAACGGAAAATGTCGGCGCCTGCGCCGCCGGTCAGGACATCGGCGCCGGCTTCACCCCAGAGCACGTCGTTGCCCCAATCGCCGTAAAGGGTGTCGTTGCCCGATCCGCCGAACAGCGTGTCGGCGCCGCCGAGATCGCCGGCGGTGACACTGTCGCCCTCGATTCGCCAAGCCCAGATACCGTCGTTTTCCGAGGTGGCGTTGCCCGTCGTCGTTTCGAGTGCCAGCATCCCATCCTGATCGCCGGAAAAGGAAAGCTCGTAGAACAATGTGCCGTTGTCGGCGGAAAAGCCTGCACGGGCAACAGTGCCTCCCAGACCGCCCACGCCATCACTGGCCGATCCGGTAGTCCAATTGATGGATTCGTAACGAAAGACGATGTCGAAATTTCCACCGCCGAGATCGTACAATTGCAGTTGGAATGCGTTCAGCAGATCGGTTCCGTTGCTGTAATAGCCGACGTCGTCCCAGGTCACCGTGAAGATGCCGTTTTGCGCATCGAGATCCCAATAGACCTGGTTGGTGCCTTGTGAGTTGCCGCCCGGTGTCGCGCCTGTCGCGCCGCCGTCGGTATCGACGTCGGCGAAGAACGGCGCGATGATCGGCAGTTCCGTATCGTCGTCGATGGCGTAAGGGGTGAACGTTCCCTGGGCGGCACCGAACGTCACGTTGCCGTTGTTGTTGATGTAAAGGCCCGTGTATGTCGTTCCTCCGAAGGTCAGGCCTCCGGAAAAGACCGATGACAGATCGACGAAGACGCTGTTGTCGTCGCCGATGGCAAGAATGTTTTCGCCGAAACCGGCATTCCCCCCCAGGTTGTTGACGAGGGTTCCATTTCCCGACGCATTGGACGGTGACCCTATGGCGTCTCCGTTCAACTGGTTATCGCCTCTCAGCAGATCGTCGCCATCGCCGCCCGTAACGATATCGCTGCCGAGGCCGCCGCTGATCGAGTCGGCGAGGACCGTGCCGGTGAGGGTCTCGTTACTGGCGTCGCCGACCAGAGTCAGTAAAGTGTCCGTCGGTGTCGGTTCGATCGGCGGAACAGTGGTTCCATCTGTCGTGGTGGTTGTCGTCGTGGTCGCGGTTGTCGTGTTGATGGTCGGAGCGACGGATGGTGTTTGTGCGGGCGTGGTTACCGGCGCGACCGGCGCGGGCGCTTGAAGCGAGGCCGGCTGAAAAGTTGCCGGAAGCGGAGTCGCGGGCGAGAGATCGGCGCCATCGTCGCCGCCGTTCGGAGATGCATCTCCGCCCTGTTCCGTTCCGGTGGTATCCGCACCGGAGTCGCCCGGTTCCTCTCCGTCGGCGCCGGGAGACGTCTCGTCCGACTCATTTCCGTCCTGGTTCTGCGCCGGTGCCGGCAGCACGCTTAGGGCGCGGGAATAGGTGTTGTTGAATTCCTCGGCCGACATCGTAAACGTCGTCGAAGGCGGCAAAGCGGAGCTGAGGACGCGAGTCGCCTGGAAGGGCTGGTTGAGAACCTGGACGCCCGCCGCGTTGGTGACCGCGATCTCTCCGGTTTGACCGTTGGGGTCGACCGTCAATGCCACAGTCAAGCCTTCGCCCTCGGGCAAGTGGATGACGCCCTTGGTTCCACGGATGCCGATGGTCGCCATCTGCGTCTTGACGGTCATGGCGTCCGGTTCGGTCTTGGCGATCTGGCCGCTGACGAAGGACAACATTCCCTGGACCAGCTCGATTCCCATCGAACCGCTTTGGGTGACGGGGTCGTAAACCATCTCGTCAAGGACGATGCGTCCGTCGCTGGCCAGCGAAAGCGTCGTATCGTCGGCAAACACGATGCCGACGGCGCCATCGACACCGGTTTCGAGAACGTCTCCGGCAAACACCGGATCGCCTTCGCCCAGACTGGCCCTGCTGCCATCTGCGTGGATGGCGATAACGGTGCCCGTCGCCTTGTCGACATGGCCGATCGGAGCGGCGGCGTCGGCTGCGCCCGCTTGGGCGTATTGGCCCTCGGCCAAGCTGCCCGCCAATTTTTCGACGAGCGTCCCACGCATCGCGACGGCGTCGAACGCAATCAGGTCTCGTGGCGGTTCGCCGTCGAAATAGTCGCGAATCACCAGTTGATCGCCATTCCTGGCCGTCACGAGGAGATCGGAGCCCACGCGATCGAACGCGGCCGATGAAAGAATAAACCCGTCGGGGACGGTGACCCCGTCGCCGGATATCTTGGTCGAAGCTTCCAGAACCGTCGGTTCCGGCGCGTGACCGGTGAAGGGCATACGCACAAACATTGTCGGCCTCGTCGTTTCGAGACCCGGCCCCTAGGCGCCCTTCCCTTTATTGTTCGGCGCGGATGTCACGTTGGAGCCGAGACGATCGTTCCCACTACGAACCGTATCGGCGCGGAAAGTTCACTTTCCGCATCTGATTTCGTTACCGCCCAGTATCGAGCAAATGCGCCGATAAATCAACTGCGGGCCGATTTGCGATTATCGACGGTCCACCATGGGGTGCTTTGCGGCGGTGGGTACACCGGTGAAGTCGGGACGGAATAGTCGTGGGAACCGGGCAAAAACGCAACGCGACCCGACATATAGTCGAATATTTAGATTGGCTAAAATTATCGTTCCTATTATCCTCACCCCTCAAGGTCCTATTGGGGGGGACGGTGGAACGTGGAGCGCGCGTTTGAACGATCTTGATCGCGACGAAGGCTTGCACGTGCCCTGGTACAAGCGACCGATCGGGCGCGAAATCGTGGTCGTATTCGCTTTCAAGATCATCGCATTGGCCGTTCTCTATTTTGTCTTCTTCGGGCCTGACAACCGGGTTCGGGTTGATCCCGAGGTCGGACCACCGTTTTTGGGAACAACGTCGGTCGTAACGGAAGGGAGAGGCGGAAATGCTTGACCTGGACCTTGTTCAGCTATCCCGATTGCAGTTCGGACTCACGGCCGCCTACCATTTCATTTTCGTGCCGCTGACGTTGGGACTGAGCTTTCTCCTTGCCATCATGGAGACGGTCTATGTCCTGACGGGCAAGGCGATCTGGCGGGATATGGTTAAATTCTGGGGCCTTCTCTTCGGCATCAATTTCGCGATGGGGGTGGCTACCGGGATCACGATGGAATTCCAGTTCGGAACGAACTGGGCCTACTATTCCCATTATGTCGGCGATATTTTCGGCGCGCCCTTGGCCATCGAGGGCCTGATGGCGTTCTTCCTCGAAGCGACATTCGTCGGCCTGTTCTTCTTCGGTTGGGATCGACTGACCAAGTACGGCCACCTGATGGTAACATGGCTGGTGGCCATCGGTTCGAACCTGTCGGCGGTCTGGATCCTGATCGCCAACGGCTGGATGCAGCACCCGGTCGGCGCGAAATTCAATTTCGAAACCATGCGCATGGAACTGACCAGCTTCTGGGACATGGTCTTCAATCCGGTCGCGCAGTCGAAATTCGTGCATACCGTCAGCGCGGGATACGTGACCGGCGCGGTGTTCGTGATGGCCGTCAGCGCCTACTACCTATTGCGTCACCGCAACGTCTCCTTCGCCAAGCGGTCGATGGTCGTCGCCTCGGCCTTCGGTTTGGCATCGTCGCTCAGCGTCGTGGTCCTGGGTGATGAAAGCGGCTACACGGCGAACGAAAACCAGAAAATGAAACTCGCCGTGATCGAGGGGATGTGGGAAACCGAAGAGGCCCCCGCGGGTCTCACCCTGTTCGCGTTCCCGGACCGGGAAGCCCGCACCAACCACTTCGAAATCAAGATCCCCTATCTTCTGGGCTTGATTGCCACGCGGACGTTCGATCAGACCGTTCCCGGGATCAAGGATCTGGTCGAAGGCAATAAAGAGCGAATCCGACAGGGCATGGTGGCGTACGGCGCGCTGGATCTCGTTCGCTCCAATCGTCAGGACGTCGACGCGCGTGCCGCTTTGGAGGAAAACGTCGATCACCTCGGCTACGGTCTCCTGCTGAAGCGCTATACGCCGAACGTCGTGGACGCCACGGAAGAACAGATCGAAAAGGCCGCTTGGGATACCGTCCCGGCGGTGGCTCCGTTGTTCTGGTCGTTCCGCTTCATGGTCGGGCTCGGGTTCTATTTCATTGCCTTCTTCCTCGCGGCCTTCGTGATCTCGATCCGGCGCAGCTTCGAACGCCACCGGGGATTCCTGCTCCTGGCCTTGCTTACGTTGCCGTTGCCTTGGATTTCCGCCGAACTCGGCTGGTTCGTAGCCGAATACGGGCGTCAGCCCTGGTCCATCGAAGGGGTCCTGCCCACCTTCCTGGGCGTTTCCAGCACGACCACGGGCAACGTGCTGTTCAGTCTGGCCGGTTTCTTCATTCTTTATTCGAGCCTGCTGGTCGTCGATGTCTTCCTGATGGCCAAGTACATCCGGATCGGCCCGTATGCTGACCGTTCGAACCACCGGCCCGCGCGCGGCGTGGCCGGGGCCGAAGCCGATTGAATGGGGAGGGTGTCCAAATGGCACAAATAATGTTCCTCGATTACGAGACACTCCGGGTCATCTGGTGGCTTCTGCTCGGCGTTCTCCTGATCGGCTTTGCTATCATGGACGGCTTTGACCTCGGCGCGGCGGTGCTGTTGCCGTTCGTCGGCCGGACCGACACTGAAAAGCGGATTGTGATCAACACGATCGGCCCGGTCTGGGAAGGCAATCAGGTGTGGCTGGTCCTCGGCGGCGGCGCCATCTTCGCCGCCTGGCCGCCGCTCTATGCCTTGAGTTTCTCGGGCTTCTACATCGCCATGTTCTTGGTGCTGGCGGCTCTGATACTGCGGCCGGTCGGTTTCAAGTTTCGCGGCAAGGTCAAGAGCCCGACATGGCGGCGGGTGTGGGACACCGGCCTGTTCATCGGCGGGTTCGTCCCCTCGCTGGTGTTCGGCGTCGCTGTTGGCAACGTCCTGCTGGGCGTGCCGTTCTCCTTCGACGCAGACCTGCGGCTGACCTACGAGGGGACGTTCTTCGCTCTCCTCAATCCCTTCGCCCTGCTGTGCGGTCTGGTCAGCCTGTCGATGCTGGTGATGCACGGCGGCGTGTATCTGGCCGTCAAGGCGGACCAGCCGGTTGAACAGCGGGCGGCGGCGGCGGCACGCGGTGCAGCCGTGGCCACCATCGTCCTGTTCGTACTGGCCGGCGTCTGCATCTGGGTGCTGGTCGACGGCTACGTGATCACTTCGGAGGTGGCCGGCGCCGGTCCCTCCAACCCGGTGGGCAAAGAGGTCGCGGTTCAGGCCGGGGCATGGCTGCACAACTACGGGGCCATGCCGTGGACATTCATCGCTCCGGCTCTCGGGATCCTGGGCGCGGTCGGTGTCATCTTGACGGTCGGCAAGGGCGGCAGCCTTCTCGCCTTCGTGACCAGCAGCCTCAGCGTATTCGGCGTGGTATCGACGGCGGGCTTGAGCCTGTTCCCGTTCCTGATGCCCAGCAGTCTCGAACCGGGACACAGCCTGACGGTCTGGGACGCGTCTTCCAGCCATATGACCTTGTTTCTGATGCTGCTCGCCACGGCCATCTTCATTCCGCTCATCATACTGTACACCTCGTGGGTGTTCTGGGTGCTGAGGGGCAAAGTGACGGCGCGCTACGTCGAGGACAACCGCGAAGCCACCTATTGAACGGGAGTAGACGCCATGTGGTATCTCGCTTGGATATTGGGGACTTGGTTCGCGGTTGCTTTCGCCGTCGTGCCGGCACTCTGGTATGAACTGCATGCCGACGACGATGTCGCCTGAATTGGCGCGAAAGGCATCTTCTTCGTGGATCGCCAGGGCGGCCAGTCTCTTGCTTGCCCTGGCGATCAGCGGAGGGTTGTTTCTCTATCCCCGGTTTCTCGGCGCCGAAATCGAAGGCTGGCGCCACGGAATGATCGCCCTTACCCTGTTCGGCGTATGCGGCGGTTTCATCCACGGCGTCGGGTTCGTTCCCCATTCGGTGTTGTGGAGACTCGTTTTCGGACCGTTATGCGCTTGGCCGGTCATGATTCTGGGGTCTCTCGCCGTTATATTGTCGTAACATCGCCTCAATCCTTCCATCATTCCTGTGATACTGTTGGTGTTCCGATCGACACGGTGACGTGCGTCGGAATATTCGGGGTTCAAGAACCGCTGGGAGGCTGTCATGGCGTGGGCTGCGCGAATTCTTGCTCTTTTCCTGATCGTATTATCGGGCTCGGAGGGCATGGCCTTCGAGGATCTCGATGCGGAAAGCGCCGCCGACTTGTACGTCGGTGAACTCGCGGCGGTGGCACCCGCCAAATCCGAAAGCGTCGAAAATCTGCGTGCCGACACCCAACTCCTGTTGCAGCAGGAACGCTGGGTTGAGGCACGTGACATCCAGGAACGACTGGTCGCACGGTTACCGCGCGACGCCTCGGCCTGGGTCGGTCTGGCGATGTCCTGGCAAAGCACGGATCGGGGCAATGCGAAGGCCCTGGCGGCGGCCTATCAGGCGTATCGCGTCGCGGGAAGCGGCGATGAAAAAGGAACGGCATTGGCCCTGGTCGGATCGGCGTTCGCCGAATCAGGCCGCCATTCCACGGCACTCGCCGCTGTCGACGAAGCGTTGACCTTGAATGTCTCTCCGGATGTCCGTTCGGCCCTGCTCGGGACGCTTGAAAAGATTCGCTTTCAGCCCGTCGGTCTCTCCGTCAACACGAACTCGGACCGCCCCGAAATCTGCGTCGAATTTCGCCGCCCGATTGCCAAGTCAAAATCGCTTCACTTGGAGGATTACGTTCGCGTAACGCCGGAACCTGAGGGCGGCATCCATGCCCGGCAGCAAAACCTGTGCGTGGACGGGGTCGATTACGGTCAGTCCTATGAAGTCACCATCCGCGCGGGCCTGCCCGCCGCCGATGGAACCAAGGTGCGCGTCGAGGAGACTTTCGAAGCCGCCATCGGCGATCGCTCGCCGAGTGTCGCCTTCAAGGGCGGGACCTATGTTCTGCCGCGAACCGGCAGCACCGGTATTCCCGTGCAAACGGTGAACGTGGAGGCGGTTAAGCTGAGCATCCTCCGGATCAACGAACGGAACCTGATCCATGAATTGAACGGAGAGCGGTTTCAACGGCTTCTGAACACCTACTCCACCGACTATATCGGCGAACAGGACGGCCGAGTCATCTGGAGTGGTGAGATGGACGTGCCGTCGGAAAAAAACACGCGCGTTACCACCGCTTTCGATGTCGGCACAATTCTGGGGACGCCGAAGCCCGGCGTTTACATCCTGGTGGCGGAGCCGGCGGCGGAAAAACTGGAACAATGGCAGGACAGGGCGACGCAATGGTTCGTCGTGTCCGATCTCGGCCTTTCGGTTCTCGGCGGCGACGACGGCCTGACGGTTTTCACGCGATCGCTGGGAACCGCGAAACCCAAGGCCGACGTGACCGTGCGCCTGATGTCCCGGGACAATGACGTGCTGGCCGAGGCCGTCTCCGATGCCGACGGTGGGGCGCGCATCGGCGCCGCCCTTCTGCGCGGAGAGGGCGGGCGACGCCCCCGGGCGCTGTACGCTGAGACGGCGGACGGCGACTTCACGTTTCTCGATTTGGACGGCGTTCCCTTCGATCTGAGCGATCGGGGTGTCGGCGGGCGGACTCCGCCGGGGCCGCTGGACGTCTTTCTGTATTCGGATCGCGGCGTCTATCGCCGCGGCGAATCGGCGCATGTCGCCGCTTTGCTTCGCGACGAATCCGCGATGGCGGTCGATGGTGTTCCGTTGACGCTCAAAGTCCTTCGTCCCGATGGCGCCGAGTCCGCCCGTCATGTGGTCAAGGCGACGGCACCGGGATTCTACGCCTTGGATCTGCCGTTCTCGGCTGACGCGTGGACGGGGTCATGGACGGTTCAGGCGTATGTCGACCCGAAGGCCGAACCGATCGGTACCCTGCCGGTCCTCGTCGAGGATGTGGTGCCACCGCGCATTGAGGTGAAACTGGCCAGCGCCGCCGCACAATTGACGCCGGGTGAATCGTTCTCGGTGTCGGTGCAGGCCGACTATCTTTACGGCGCTCCGGCGGACGGTCTGAACGGAGAAGCGGAACTGGTCATCCTGCCGGATGACCATCCGTTCGAGGCTTTCGCCGGCTATCGTTTCGGCCTGACCGAGGAAGAGGTCCGGCCCGTTCGCGTGACTCTTCCGGCGGGACAGACCGATGCCAAGGGTGGCCTGTCGTTGGTGACGGTCTTGAACGGCGTTCCCGATGTCACGGTGCCGTTGAAGGCGGTCATTCGCGCGGGCGTGTTCGAAGCCGGCGGGCGTCCGGCCACCGGCAGTCTGACAGTACCGATCCGTCAGCACGACAACGCCGTCGGCGTGCGCTCCCGGTTCAAGGAAGGATCGGTCAAGGAAGGAACCGAGGCCGGTTTCGATGTTATCGTTCTCGGCCGCGACGGCAATCGCCGGTCCGCAAACCTGAAATACGCCTTCATTCGTGAAGAATGGGATTTTCGCTGGTTCCTGCGCGACGGCGTTTGGGATTACGAAGTCAACGTCATCGATCGTCCTCTCGGCGGCGGCGATCTGAATGTCGGTTCCGAAGAACCGTCCCAGGTCGCGACGATGACTGACTGGGGCCGTTATCGGCTGGAAGTCTACGACCCGCAAACCGGTGCCGCGACCAGCGTCCGCTTCAAGGCGGGGTGGTTCGTCGCGCCATCCGCCGGCGACACGCCGGATACGCTGGAGGTCGTCGCCGACCGTCCGGTCTACCGGCCGGGCGATGCGGTTCGCCTTCACGTCCGGGCGCCGTTCGCGGGCGAGGCCTTGGTGGTGGTCGCAAACCATCGGGTACTGGAAACCCGCCTGGTTTCGTTGCCCGAAGAAGGCGCGGAGGTCGACCTGACTTTCAAGGACGACTGGGGGGTCGGCGCCTATGTCCTGGCGACGGCGTTCCGTCCGGACGGGGAAAGCCGGGGGCCGGGCCGCGCGATCGGGTTGGCATGGCTCGGCCTTGATGCCGGACCGCGGACGCTCGGCGTCGCCATCGAGGCGCCCAAGCAGGTCCGCCCGAGAACGCGGGTCGACGTTCCCGTTACGGTTTCCGGATCGGCGCCGGGGGATGACGTCTACGTCACCTTGGCCGCCGTTGATGAAGGTGTCCTGCAACTCACGCGATTCGAGACGCCCGAACCCGTGTCCCACTATTTCGGGAAGCGCAAACTGGGGGTTTCGATTCGCGATCTCTACGGCCGGCTCATCGACGCCAAGGCGCAACGGCGTGGCCGGATCCGCAGCGGTGGCGGCGATCCCCGTCTCGCGGCAGGCGCGGGGGCGCCGCCGGTCGACGTTCGGATTACCGCGCTGTTTTCCGGCATCGTGAAGCTGGACGGTGACGACAAGGCGGTCATCGGCCTGGATATTCCCGACTACAACGGTCGGCTGCGCTTGATGGCTGTTGCCGGCAGCCGTGGCGCCGTCGGATCCGGCGAGAGCGCCATGATCGTGCGTGATCCGGTGCTGGTCCAGACCTCCACGGCGCGTTTTCTTGCCCCCGGAGACCAAGGGCGCATTACCATCGAACTCCGAAACCTGGAAGGGGCGGCGGGTACCTATGCCGTCGACCTTTCCGTCGACGGCGTAGCGAAACTCGCACAAACCGGCCGGTTCGATGTCGATCTGGCAGCCGGGACTTCCCGCGTGTTTTCCCTCCCGATCACCACGCGCGACGTGGGCGATGCCGCGATACGGTTGCGTGTCGAGGGCCCGGAAGGATGGTCGTTGGAACGTGTCCGCACACTCGCGGTGCGTCCGGCGCAGTTCCCGGTTGTCCGTCGCGTGGTCAAGCGCATGGAGCCCGGCGAAAGTGTGTCCTACAGCAGACGACTGACGGAGGAGTTCCGCCCCGGAACCGCCGAAACGTCGCTCGGTTTCAGTCCGCGGCCCGCACTCGATGTCGCGGGCGTTCTCCAGGCATTGGACCGCTATCCGTACGGTTGTCTGGAACAGACGACAAGCCGGGCCTTGCCGCTGCTCTATGTGGCCGATCTCGCGTCCGCCTGGGGCGGCAAGGGAGCGGATTCGGCAACGGCAAACCGGGTGCGGGAGGCCATTCGGCATGTCCTCGACATGCAACGTGCCGATGGGGCCTTCGGATTGTGGAGCGGCGCGGGCCGAGCGGAACCGTGGCTGACCTCCTATGCCTTGGATTTCCTGAATCGGGCCAAGGCAAAAGGGTACGCGGTTCCAGGCTTTGCCTACGACAATGGACTGTCCTGGCTGCGGCGTTTCGTGCGCGAAAACGGATCGAACGGTCCTGCCGACGTATCGGCACGCGCCTACGCCCACTATGTTCTGGCCCTCTCGGGCGACAAGGATGTCGGCAATGTCCGCTATTTCATGGATACCAATGTCGACGGTATGCCGACGGCCCTGGCGGCAGCGCACCTTGGGGCGGCATTAGCGCTGTACGGCGAAGCCGATCGCGCACGGGTCATGATCGCCAAAGCTCAACCCGCCTTGATGAAACGCGCGGTGTTCCGGGATTACGGGACTCCGCTCCGTGATCTCGCCGCTTTCCTGGCCGTGACCAACGAGACCTCGGCGGTCATCGAGAATCCGTTCCGCGACTGGACGGGACGGAGCGTTTACGAACTGTTCGAAACCCTGTCGGAGCGGCTGTCCGAAGAACAGTACCTGTCGTCGCAGGAAATGGCGTGGATCCTGATGGCGGCAAACGCAATCGGTGACGGCAACGATCCGATGACACTGCAAATCAACGGCCGCCTCACCGAGAAGAGAACGTCGCCGTTGCAGGTCCGTCCCAGCGAAACCGGCCTCGCGGAGGGGCTGACCTACGCAAACAAGGGGGCAGCGCCGATTTGGCATGTCGCCACGGTATCCGGCGTTCCGATGACCGAGGAACCGGCCCACTCCGACGGGTTTGACATTTCCCGCGTCTTCCTCGATCTCGACGGCAAGCCGATCGATCCGCGATCCGTTCGCCAGAACGACTTGATGGTCGCGGTCATCAAGGGGCGGGCGACCACCAACCTGGAACATCAGGCCCTGGTCGTCGACCTGCTGCCTGCCGGGTTCGAAGTCGAGAATGCCCGTCTCGCCGATCGCCGGGATACCAAGTCGTTCGCGTGGTTGCCCGCCTTGACCGATACGGAACACGAGGAGTTCCAGGATGATCGGTACATTGCCGCGTTCGACCTGAAAAAGGACGACGGGGACTTCGTCCTGGCCTATCTGGCGCGGGCAGTGACGCCGGGGACCTATCGTCTCCCCGCCGTGCATGTCGAAGACATGTACAAACCGCGCCACAGGGGACGGTCGGATATGGGCAGCGTGGTGATCTCTCCGCGCTAGGAAGAAGCGGCATGCGCTGGAAACGTGTCATCCCGTGGAGTGTTTTTGCTCTTGCCGGTTCGATCGCGGGCCTGCTGGCGCTGGATGCCGCTTTTCCGCCCCGACTCGATCGATACCTGGACCGGTCGCTGCTGGTGGTCGACCGCGACGACAGGCCGTTGCGGGCGTTCACCAGCCGAGACGGAATGTGGCGGATGTCGGCCCGGCCCGAAGGCGTCGACCCGCGCTATCTGACGTTCCTCAAAACCTACGAGGACCAGCGGTTCGACGACCATTTCGGAGTCGATCCGCTGGCCGCCATACGCGCGGTAGGGCAGTGGGCCGCCTCGGGGCGGCCGGTTTCAGGAGCGTCGACGCTGACCATGCAGGCCGTTCGGCTTCTGGAACCGAGACCCCGAACCTTGGTCTCGAAAGCCGTTGAAGCCCTGCGGGCCATCCAGTTGGAATGGCATTTCGATAAAAGTGAGATCCTGTCGATCTATCTGACTCTCGCACCCTTCGGCGGCAATATCGAGGGGGTGACGGCGGCGTCTTGGCTTTATTTCGGCAAGTCTCCCCGGTCCCTGTCGGCGGCTGAAGCGGCTCTGCTCGTCGCCCTCCCGCAATCGCCGTCGCGTACGCGACCCGACCGGTTTCCCGCTGCCGCGATGGCCGCCCGCGCCAAGGTTTTGGACCGTCTGGCGGCAAAGGGCGTTCTGGAAGCGGAAGACGAGCGCTTGGCCGAACAAGAGCCGATTCCTTCCGAGCGGCATGATGCACCGATGATGGCGGCCCACTTGTCCCGCGACCTCGCCCGGCACGCGGGAAGCACCGACCGTATTCGAACGACCGTCGACGGGAATTTACAGCGGACGATGGAGGATCTTGCCCGCCGTCATGCCTCGGGCCTGGATGACGACGAAACCGTCGCCCTCCTGGTGATGGAAAACGATACTCGGGAAATCCGAGCCTACGTCGGTTCGGCCGACATCATGGATGATGCCCGTCAAGGACACGTGGACATGGTTCAAGCCGTCCGGTCGCCGGGGTCGACCCTGAAACCATTCGTCTACGGTTTGGCATTCGATGCGTTGAACCTGCATCCGGAGACCCTTGTCGACGACCGGCCGACCCGCTTCGGCGACTATGCGCCGACCAACTTCGACAACCGATACCGGGGGCGGATCACGATCCGCGAAGCGTTGCAATTGTCCCTGAACGTACCCGCCGTCGCGGTGCTTGATGCCGTCGGTCCGGCTGTTTTCGTCCGCTCGATCGAGGATGCCGGCGTGCATCCGGTTCTCGACTCGCGGACCGAACGCCCCGGATTGCCGGCCGTTCTCGGAGGCATCGGTTTCAGGCTCTGGGATCTGGTGGCTCTGTACGGCGGACTCGCGAACCGGGGTCGTGTCGTCATGCCGGCCGTGATTCCCGATGGCCCGAAAGGCGATCCGGTTTTCCTGTTGAGCGAAAAGGCCTCCTGGTACGTGACGCGCATCCTGCGCGGCGCTCCGCCGCCGCTGCCCCGGGTGGGGGCGCGGTTCGTCTCCGGTGGGCGTGAGGTCGCAATAAAGACCGGAACGTCCTATGGCTTCCGGGATGTCTGGGCGATCGGCTACGATTCCCGGTTCACGGTTGGGGTTTGGGTGGGCAGGCCCGCGGGCGGGTTCGGAACCGGCCGCACCGGGCGGAGTACGGCCGCACCGATCGTCGCCGAGGTCTTCGACAATCTGCCTCTGCCCCGCGATCGCGATATCCTGCCGCCGCCGCCGGATATCCTGGATGCTCGGACGTGGGAATTGCCACCGCCGATGCGCACGGTAACGGGCCGCGCGGAGTCCGTGCAAACGGTTGTCCGGGGAAGCGACCAGCCGACGATCCTGTTCCCGCTCGATGGCGCCGTCGTCGAAATGTCTGGCCGAAACGACCTGGGCGATTCAATTCAGCTCAAGGCGGAAGGGGGGCGAAAGCCGTTGCGTTGGCTCGTTCAGGGAAAACCGCTCGATACCAGCCCCGTTCGACGCTCCGTATCGTGGGCACCGGCCGGAGAAGGCGGTTTTGTCATCACGGTCGTGGATGCCGAAGGCCGTTCGTCGAGAGCGCGGATCTGGGTGCGCCAACGTGCGGGGCGAGACGGTTAGGTGCGCCGTTTGCGTTGATGCGGCGCTGAAATTTGCAATGTGCGTTGCAGGATGCGACGGCGGTGCGGTACGTGCCATTCAGTGGGCGTTTTGGAGCCGCCGTTCCAATGCGGTCATCGCGTGCTTGGCTAATTGGGGAAGTTCGCGGGCCTGTGTGAGCGCTCGCGGTAGATCCCCGTTGCGACAGGCCGATTCGATGATCGCCGCTGCGATACCCAACCTGGACAGTGCGAAGGTTGCGGCCGTGCTGTGAAGAGCATGAGCCTCGTATCCGAGCGCGATGATGTTTCCGTTGTCGACGGCCTTGAGGATCCTGCCGAGCCGGGTGGTGACTTCATGCGAAAAACTGCGATAGACGAGATCGAATTCCTCGCCGCAATCTTCCCGCAGTCGATTCAGCGCATCCTCGTCGACTTCCGCTCCGAACGGATCGGCTTTCCGGGACGCCAAGGGATTCGGGATTTCCGTGGCCTTGACGACGGGTTGTTCGGTTCGGGTCATTTTCATCACTCGCCCTGATTTTTTTAAGTGCGTTGATCTTCTCCCTCGGACGCTTTACCAGCAAATACCTTGCCAAAGTTACGAGGCTGCGCCTGAGCGGCTGTCCGGCCGGAGAACGGTTGACAAGAGTTCAAAGCATCGTTGCCGGTCCGGGACAGCCTTTCGGTTGCACGGCGTCATCGGTGCGAGTACGGTCAGAAAGCTTTCCACGCGGGGGCTCGAACGCATGACGACAATCGAAAAGGCGCGGGTGCTTCTGGTCGAGGACACGGCATCTCTTTCCCGCGTCTACCTGAGCTACCTTCGCAACGATCCCTACGACGTCGTCGCGGTCGAGACGGGCGCGCGCGCGCTGGAGGAACTGGAAGAATCGGTTCCCGATGCGATCCTACTGGATCTGCGCCTGCCCGACATGGACGGGTTCGAAATCCTTCGCCACATCGCGTCGCACGAATTGGCGGTCGCTTCCGTGGTGATTACGGCCCACGGATCGATCAGCAATGCCGTCGAAGCCATGCGATTGGGCGCGGGAGACTTTCTGGTCAAACCGTTCGATGCGGCGCGGCTGCGCATCACGCTGGCGAACGTGCTGGAGCGGCGGAAGCTCAGCCGGATCGTCGAAACCTACAAGAACGATTTCGATCGCAAGACGTTTTGCGGGTTCATTGGCGGGTCGCTGCCGATGCAGGGCGTTTACCGGATGATCGAAAGCGCGGCGCCGAGCAAGGCGACGGTCTTCATCGCCGGTGAGAGCGGTACCGGCAAGGAGGTATGCGCCGAAGCGATCCACAATCTGGGTCCGCGCAAGAACAGCCGGTTCGTGGCCATCAATTGCGGCGCCATTCCCAAGGATCTGATGGAAAGCGAGATCTTCGGTCACGTGAAGGGGGCTTTTACGGGCGCGCTCGGCGACCGCGACGGTGCCGCCACCCAGGCGGACGGCGGGACGCTGTTCCTGGACGAGATCTGCGAGATGGATCTCAGCCTGCAGACCAAATTGTTGCGGTTCATTCAGACCGGAAGCTTTCAAAGGGTCGGCGCGGCCAAGCCCGAAACCGTCGACGTCCGCTTCATTTGCGCGACCAACAAGGATCCCCTGGAGGAAGTCCGGGGCGGCCGTTTCCGGGAAGACCTGTATTATCGGCTGCACGTCGTTCCCATCATTCTTCCCCCTCTGCGCGAGCGCGAGGACGACGTGCTTCTCATCGCCCGGCAATTCCTGATCGATTTCGCCCGGGAGGAAGGAAAACGGTTTCAGCGATTTACACAGGATGCCGAAACCGCGTTGGCGCGCCACGACTGGCCGGGCAACGTTCGCGAACTGCAGAACGTCATCCGCAACGCCATCGTGTTGAACGACGGCGATGTGTTGATGGCCTCGATGCTTCCGCAACCTTTACGGAATTTGGTGGGTGAGACCGCGAATGGCGGGAGACAGGATCCGCTTTCCGTCCCAGTCGACGCGCGTCTCGACGTCGACGAGGATATGGCGGCTTCCGGCGATTTGGCGTCCGCGATCCGACCGCTTTCCGACGTGGAACGCGAGGCGATCGAGAGGGCCATCGCCCTCTGCGACGGCAACATCCCGAAAGCGGCCCATTTCCTGGGGGTCAGCAGTTCCACCATTTATCGGAAAAAGGCGATCTGGGATCAGAACGCCAAGAAGGCCGCCGGCGAATGACATCGGTTTCATCGCTGACCGACCGCCCCTCGTATACGAGGGGCATCGTGCTCATGATCATCGCCGTGATGCTTTTCGTCCTGATGGACAGCACCACGAAATACCTGGGTCAGAGTTATCCCGTTCTTCAGATTGTCTGGGCGCGCAATACGTTCCATCTGCTCGCTTTTGTGATTTTTCTGCGCTTCCGATGGAAAGGCCGTATCCGAACGGCTCGGCCGGTTTTGCAACTCGTGCGTTCGTCGCTTCTGGTTCTCGCGACATTTCTGTTCACGCAGGCGCTTCGGACGGTTCCGTTGGCCGACGCGAGCGCTGTTCTGTTTCTGGCGCCGATCCTGGTCACGGCGTTTTCGGTTCCGATTCTGGGCGAACGGGTTGGCATCCGCCGCTGGATATGCGTTCTGGTCGGTTTCGGCGGTGCGATGGTCGTCGTGCGGCCGGGACTCGGCGTCATGCAGGTCGGCGCCTTATTCGCATTGGGAACGGCCGTCACCTATTGTTTCTACATGATCACGACGCGGATTTTGAGCCGGACGGACAATGCACTGACCACCATTGTGCTCAGTTCCGTCGTCGGTGCCGTAGGGTGTTCGATCGCGGTTCCGTTTTATTGGCAGCCTCCGGATACGTTGGCTTGGTTCCTGATGGTGGGGCTCGGGGTCGTGGGCGCGATCAGCCACTACCTGTTGGTTTTGGCGTTCGAGGCGGCTCCGGCGGCGGTCGTATCTCCGCTCGACTACACGCGGTTGATTTGGGCCGCTGCCGTCGGTTATTTCTTGTTCGGCGATTTCCCCGATATCTGGACGATCCTGGGGGCCTGCATCATCGCGGCGAGTGGACTGTATATTCTGCACCGGGAGAGATCGGGTGCTCCCATCGCGAAATAGACGGACCGAGCGGGGCATACGCGGCGCGCAAGCCGAGAAGGCTTGGCGCGAATTCGCGGCATGGTGTGAACATAGAAGACTGCGCGCGATGCCGGCTCATCCATGGACGGTTGCCGCATATGTCCGGTGGTGCGAAGGGCGCAGGAGCGCCCTTTTCGTCGCACGCGCGCTCAAGGCAATTGCGCGGGTCCACCTGCTGCACCGTCACAAGCCCCCGGATCGCCACCCGACGGTGGTTCGAACGATACGCGCCGTCGAAGCACGGGAGTCCGTTCGTCCTCATTCCGCCGATCTATTCGACATCGAAGGCGCGCTGAGCAGGGAGGCGAAGGTTGAAGACGTCGATCGCCGCCAGCGGTCTTCGGCGGAATCCCCTCGCCGAAAGATCTTGAGAGCGTCCCCCCGACTGGTCCCGCGTCGGCCGAAGGGCTGACGACTACCGCACCACCACCGATCTCTCGGCGGCGTATCGCTCGGAAACCGGCGGGCCATCGCGCTCGAGAACGACTAGGCCGGCGTACGTTCCACCCGGCCATGCATCCGATTTCAGGCGCAACCCGGAATAGAGGAACCGCCATGCCTGCGAACGGTCGATGATGATCGTCCGGTTATGCACGATCCGACCGTCGGGGCCTTTCACCGTTATGGTGACCCGGTCGCCCTTCCGGACCCAGTAAAGCTCGGCCCAAAAAATCAGAGCGGAAGAGCGGGCGGGAAGTTCGATGTCCGCATACCGACCCTCGCGGACGCCGGGCGCGTCGGGAAGGGACGAGGCGAATCCGGCGTTGAAGATCACCGTTGGTTTATAGCTCAGGTCCGCATCGATATCCGTCCGCCAAATCGGATGTCCCTGGCTACACTTGGCGGCGTCCGAGGGGCCGAGGAAGGGGTCCACGACTCGGCCGTTGAATTCGACCTGAAAATGCAGATGCGGGAATTCCGCCAATCCCGAGTTTCCGATCAGGCCGATGGATTGCCCGCGATCGACCGAGTCTCCCTTGCGCACGGTCAGGCTGCCTTTGCGCATGTGGCAGTATTGCGTGACCCAGTTCTCCCCATGGTCGATCCGGACGCCGTTTCCGCATTCGCGGTTGCGGACCGCGGCCCTGGATTCATCCGAGCTTACCGTTACGTCGGGCATGCCGTCGCGAACGCCGACCACGGTTCCCGCCGCCGCGGCCAGTACAGGCACGCCTGCGCGCATTGCCGGGAAATCGGCCAGCGCAACGTCCGTTCCGTCGTGACCGTCGTAGGTTGCCGTTCCACAGGCGTGATCAAGGCTCCTTTCGCTGGCGGGATCGATGTCGACGTTGTTTACCAGCCAACAATCCACTCCTGGCGAACACAGGGCCGGAAACCCCACGCGGAAGGGTTCTTCCGCTCCGAATGGCCCGGTGGGACGGAAAAGAAGGGATACGAACAGGGCCGTGGCAAACAGGGCCCCATGACGTCTGTTGGGGATGGGACTGAGAGTCATGGTTTTCCATCTTACCGTATCGGTGTCGGATTACCCTTTACAGATCGAGATCGGTCGACCAGAAATCCACCATGAATGATCTGATCCGGATTTCCGCCTGTGACGTCGTCGCCTTGCTGAGAAACCGCGAGGTGACGCCCGAACAACTGATCGACGCCGCTCTCGCGCGCATCAAGGCCGTCGACGGCTCTGTGAATGCCCTGCCGACCGTTTGCGCCGATCGCGCTCGCGCTCGCGCAGCGAGCGAATCTTTCGATGCCCGGCTTGCGGGCTTGCCGATCGTGGTCAAGGATCTGAACGAAGTCGCCGGGGTTCGAACGACCTACGGATCGCCGATCCATGCCGATCATGTTCCTACCCGGAGCGACGTTACGATCACGCGTCTGGAACGGCATGGCGCCAACGTTCTGGCGAAGTCGAACACTCCCGAATTCGGCGCAGGGGCCAATACGTTCAATGACGTTTTCGGCAAAACGCTGAATCCCTGGAATACGGCAAAGAGTTGCGCGGGCTCTTCCGGCGGGTCCGCCGTGGCCCTGGCGACCGGCATGGCGTGGCTGGCGACGGGGTCCGACCTGGGCGGATCCCTGCGCACGCCGGCAAGTTTTTGTTCCGTGGTCGGATTGCGGCCAGGCATTGGGTGCGTTCCCCGCTCGCCGCGCGCGACACTGTTCGAAAACCTTTGGGTCGAGGGGCCGATGGCCCGCGACGTGCGCGACGTTGCCCTGATGCTGGACGCAATGGCGGGGGAAGATCCGGCGGACCCGCTTTCCCGTCCCGCTCCGGAAGTGGGTTACCTGACGGCCGCGCAGTCGCCGCGGTTGCCGCGTCGCGTCGCATTCAGCCCCGACCTGGGTTTTTTGCCGGTCGGAAAACAGGTTACCGAGGCATGCCGGCGCGCCGTGGAACGGATCGCCGCCATGGGTGTGACCGTCGAGGAGACCGCACCGGACCTGCGCGAAGCCCGCGACGTCTTCCAAGTTCTGCGGGCCGCCGGTTTCGCGGCCGCGTTCGGGCCGGTGTTGGAACGACACCGGGATCGACTGAAGCCGGAAATCGTGTGGAACATCGAAAAAGGCTTGGCGTTGACGGCCGATGAAATCGGCCGTGCCGAGCGGGCGCGCGTGCGGCTTTTCGCCAGAACCCTGGCATTCTTCGACGAATACGATCTGCTGTTGTGCCCGGCGGCAGTCGTCGAGCCTTTCGATGTCGACGTTCGGTATGTCGAGGAAATCGAGGGGACCCGTCTCGAAACCTATGTCGATTGGCTGACGATGACCTTCGCGATCACCCTGACGACTTGTCCGGCCCTTTCGTTGCCTTGCGGTTTCAGCGATGCCGGTCTTCCCATCGGGCTCCAGGTCGTCGGCCGGCCGCGGGGCGAGGCGGCGCTGCTTGCGGCGGCGGCGGCGTTCGAGGACGATTTCGGGCTTGCCCGCCGCGTTCCGATAGACCCGAGGACATGACCTTCGAGTCGCTTCGGGTTTGACTCCGCGAAATCCGCCGCTATACTCCGCCCCCTCATTCCCGAGAAAGTGGGCGAATTGGCCCGGTCCGCGCCTTGTCGCGTCGGAACTATCGGGACATTAACAACCGGACAACGGGTGTCTGAATCATGAGCAAGAGACTTGCTTCGAAGTTTAAGATCAACCGGCGCCTCGGCGTCAATCTCTGGGGTCGTGCGAAAAGCCCCATCAACCGTCGCGAATATCGCCCCGGCGAACACGGCCAGCGTCGCGCGCGCAAGCCTTCGGACTACGGTTTGCAGCTGAACGCGAAGCAGAAGTTGAAGGGCTATTACGGCAATATCAGCGAAAAGCAGTTCCGCCGCTACTACGGCGAAGCGGTACGCCGGCGCGGCGATACCTCCGAAAATCTCATCGGGCTGCTCGAACGCCGTCTGGATGCCGTCGTCTACCGGATGAAATTCGTTCCCACCGTTTTCGCGTCGCGGCAATTCATCAATCACGGCCACATCCGTGTCAACGGACATCGGGTCAACATTCCCTCGTATCTGATCAATGACGGGGATGTCATCGAGATCCGCGACAAGTCGAAACAACTCGCCTTGGTTCTTGAAGCGGCACAGTCGCCGGAACGTGATATTCCCGACTACATCGAAGTCGATCACGATCGGATGCGCGGCAGCTTCATTCGCGCGCCGAAATTGGCCGACGTGCCGTATCCGGTCAAAATGGAACCGAATCTGGTCATCGAATACTATTCGCGGTAACGCCTTTATCGGGCTGTCGCCTGCGAAGACCAGTTTTGCTTGCTTTGAAAAGCCCACGCCCGATCGGCGTGGGCTTTTCTTTTTGGAGGCCGGAACCGGCGAAACGCGATCCGCCTTATCCGATGGTAATCAGACGTCGGGCCCGTTCGTGATTATGGGGGCCGAGATCCCTGGGGACACGATCGTAACCCAGGGCGTGTTGGGCAAGATATCGGGCGCATCCCTCGGGTTCTTCGAAGCAGTAGTGCGGGCCCAGGGCATGTTGCTGATTGCGCGACGGCTTTCCCGTGCTGCGATACGGACAGTCATCATATGAAGGGCATTTTGGCATGCCATGGCATCCGAACTGTTTCCTTCGCAGACATTACATAAATTGCTTTTGAAACACAATTGTTACGTCATGGCGGAATGGTTCGGGCACGCAAGCCGGCCGCTCGCCGAATGCCGGACGACCAGCTTTGCTGGTGAATATCAGTCGTCGCGAAGGACATTGCGCGCAATGATCATGCGCTGAATTTCACTGGTGCCTTCCCAAATCTGGTGGATCTTGGCGTCGCGGTAGAAACGTTCGATCGGATAGTCCTTGGTAAATCCATAGCCGCCGAAAATCTGCAACGCTTGGTCGACCGTTCGCCCGCACATTTCGGAAGCGAACAGTTTCGCGTGCGAAGCGTCCTTGACGTAGTCGAGGTTCTTGTCCCGTCGCCAGGCGGCCTTGTAAGTCAACATTCGGGCAGCGTCGATTTCCATCGACATGTTGGCCAGTTTTTCCTGGATTGACTGGAATTCGGAGATGGGCCGGTTGAATTGTATCCGTTCCTTGGCATAGGCGCGCGCTTCGTCGAAAGCCGCCTGTGCCAGACCGACCGCCATCGCGGCGATGCCGGCGCGCGCTCCGTCCAGCGTGCTCATCAGTGTTCGGAAACCCTCGGCGCCGAGCAGGTTTTCTCTGGGGACTCGGCAATTGTCGTAATAGGTCGGGCAGGTGCCTTCGCCGCGCACCCCCATGAGGTCGAGCTTCTTGCCGATCTCGTAACCCGGCGTATTCCGGGGAACCAAAAAGCAGCGTATCCCACGGGAGCGCTGGTCGCGGTCGATCGTGGCGGCGACGATCACCCAATCCGCCACCTCTGCGCAGGTGGTGAACATTTTTTGGCCGTTGATCACCCATTCATCGCCCTCAAGGCGCGCCGAGGTGCGGATCGAGGCGGCGTCGGAACCCGCGCCCGGTTCGGTCAAACCGAACGCGCAAATGGAATCTCCGGTCGCCATTTTGGGAAGGATTTCGGATTTTTGGGCGTCGGTGGCGAACGTATGGATGATATCCGCCGTCATCTTGGACAGGACGAGCGTGTTGCAGACGGGGGTCGACGCCTTGGCCATTTCCTCGATGACGAGGCACCAACTCAGGGAATCGACCCCCGCTCCGCCATAGCTTTCGGGAAGAGTCATGGTGGGCAGACCGAGTTCGCCCATCTGGCTGTACAATGCCCGATCGAACTGCGCGGTTCTGTCGATCTCCGCCGCCTTCGGGGCGACCACCTCCCGCGCGAAGCGGCTTGCCATGTCCCGGATCGCTTCTTGATCCTCGGACAACAGAAAATCCATGACCTCGTTCCTTTCTCCTGGTTGCGTTTGGGACGGCCGTCGACCATCCGGGGCGTCAGGCTCCCTTGACGGCGTTGTCGACGGCCCGCATGACATCGGGCGTCAGAAGATCGACGGCCGACATCGCCTTCAGGTTGTCTTCCAACTGCGACGCTCGCGATGCGCCGAGGATGACGGTGCTGACATTCTTGTTCTTCAGACACCAGGCGATCGCCAGATGGGTGGACGTCGTTCCCAGGTCTGCCGCGATCTTTCCGATTTTCCGCGTCGCTTCGACACGTTCCGCCGTCACGCGCGACGAAAGCCACTCGTAGCCGCTGACCCGCATCCGCGAATCGTCGGGAATGCCGTCGGCGTATTTGCCCGTCAAGACGCCGGAAGCCAGGGGCGACCAGATTGTCGTGCCCAGCCCGATGTCTTCATACAGGGATGCGTATTCTTCCTCGAACCGCTGGCGATGAAAAATGTTGTACTGCGGCTGTTCCATGGTCGGCGGAACCAAGTGTTGTTCGCGCGCGATGCGATAGGCTTCCATGATGGCGTCGGCCGGCCATTCGGAGGTTCCCCAATAGAGGATCTTGCCTTGTTGGACGAGGTCGTGCATTGCGCGCACGGTTTCCTCGATCGGTGTTTCCGGATCGGGACGATGGCAGAAGTAAAGATCCAGGTAGTCGACCTGAAGCCGTTTCAGGGCATGCTCGCAGGCTTCGACGACATGTTTGCGGCTCAGACCCTTTTGATTGGGTTTGGGGTCCTGCGCGCTGCCGAAGAAGACCTTGCTCGAGACGCAAAACTCGTCCCGCGGGAATCCCAGTTTCTGCAAGGCGGCGCCCATGATCGTTTCGGACTTGCCCTTCGCATAGGCCTCCGCGTTGTCGAAGAAGTTTACGCCGGCATCGAAGGCGACCTTCAAACAGGTCTCGGCGAGGCTGGTGTCCACCTGATTGCCGAACGTGACCCAGGAGCCGAAGGAAAGCGCACTGAGCTTCAGCCCGGATTTACCGAGGCGACGATATTCCATGAGTAGTTCCTTTTTGTCTTGCCGATTATCGATGAAGAGCGACGCCCTACATGTCGCCCGTCAGGCGGCGGCGGTCAAGTCAATCTGCGCGGAGGGACGATGACCGTACGGCCTGCCTAGGTTTCGCGCGGTTTTTCTTCACGCCGACGGCGTGGTCGTGCTATCAGATCGTCCAGCTTTCAAAGGGTATTGAGTCGGAGACAAATCAACATGACAGTGCCTCGGCTTCGCCACTGGACCATCGACGTCGCTCTCCGATATTGGGCCGATCATGTCCTGGATCGCGAGCATCACGGTTTTCTGAACCGTATCTGCGCGGATGGCGGGCCGGTTCCGGGCGATCCTAAAACCGCACTGACACAGGCGCGATGCCTGTATACCTACGCCCACGCGATGACCCTGGGCGCGGGGCCGTGGGCCCGCGAAGCGGCCGATTCATGCAAGACCTTCCTGGTCCGCCATATGTGGGATGACCGCGCAGGCGGGTGGCGCACCCGCACCGGGCGCGACGGAACGGCGGATGACTCGGTCGCCGATGGTTTCAAGGATGCCTACGATCAGGGGTTCATTCTTTTGTCGATGGCCTGGTATCACAAGGCGACGGGCGACCCCGAAGCCTTGGTTTGGGCGCGCAAGACAATGGATTTTATCGATGCCGTTCTGGCAGATCCCGAGTTTGGGGGCTACCATGAACGGACGTGGACCGAAGGCGAAGACTATCCGCTGCCGCGCCGCCAAAATCCGCACATGCATCTGCTTGAAGGTCTGCTCGCGATGTTCGAGGTGACCGGAGAACGGGAATGGATCGATCGCGCGGCCGGAATCGTCGATCTGTTGCGAACGCGTTTCCGGGATCCCGCCACGGGAACCTTGCGCGAATTCATGGGGCGGGATTGGTCCGATTATCCGGCGCCGCGCGGCCTGATCCGCGAACCCGGACATCATATGGAATGGACTTGGCTGCTGCTTCACTACAGGCGTCTGAGCGGTGACGATTCGGTCTTGCCGATCGCTGATTTTCTCTACGGTTTCGCGATCCGGCACGGTTGGGAAACAAATCCTTCGCTTCCCTTCGCGGCCTATGACGAAGTCATGGCCGATGGAACGCCCCTTCAAACGGCCAAACTCTTGTGGCCGCAGACCGAAGCGTTGAAGGCCTATTTGGCGCGATGGGAGTTCCTGGGCGACGAGGACGCGAAACAACGAGCCTGGCGGGTGCTCGAAACGCTGTTCGGTACCTATGTCGACGTCGAAACGGGCGTTTGGCGGAATCGGATTTCACGTGAAGGCGAGATCCTTGAAGCCGAAGCCCCGACGCGGCTGCTCTATCACCTGTACATGGCGCTCGGCGAGGCGATCCGGGTCATGCCCGAATGGTCGGATTAACAGGACCGGTCAGAAATCGCCGTCGAGCCCGGAATCGATGACTCCCTGCAAGGCATCGGCGTCGCGGATAACCACCGAACCGCGCGCGAGATCGATCCAGTCTTCGCGTTTCCAGGCTTGAAGGTGCTTGTTTACGCTTTCGCGTGTCGTCGACATCATTTGCGCGATTTCACGCTGGGAAAGTTGGAGCCCGATCCGTCGGCCCGCTGAGTCGTCCTTGCCGTAAAGGTCGGCGAGTACCAGCAGGCGCTTCGCGAGACGTGCCGGCAGGCTGAGAAAGGCCGCGTCCTCCACCAGTTCGCTTGTCCTCCGCACCCGGTCGCACAACAGCCGGATGCAGTGCATCGCCAACCGGGGTTCGTGTTCGAGGTAGGCCAGGAAATCACGGCGATGGATGGCGACAAGATCGGTATCCGTTTCGGCGACCGCGCCCGCGGTTCGCGGATTCCCGTCGAGGAGGGCGATCTCGCCGAACATGTCGCCCGGTTCCATGGCGTTGAGCGTGACTTCCTTTCCGCTAGGAGCACTCGCATAGATGCGAACGCGACCGCTCAGGACGCCGTAAAGCGCATCTCCCTTGTCGCCCTTCATGAACAAGGTCTCGCCGATTTTCAGGCGTTCGGTCACGCCGAGCGAGACGATTCGATCGATGACTTCGTCTTCGAGACCTTGAAACAAGGCGTGCCGTTTGATCAAGGCGCGTTTATCGATCTGACCCTGGGTCGATTTCACGTCTCCTCCCCCTCGCCGTCCGCAAACGTCGGCCTTTGTGAAGCGATTAACAGACCGTGACGGTGCGAAGCGGCACAGTACATCCCTGGAAAGTGGTCTGATTCGTGCCCCGGATCGTACTGGAGACGAGGATGAGCGGAAAGATGAAAATCTCCGAAGCGAAAAGGCTGGTCCGCCTTTTCATAGGGGGAGTCTTGGGCGGCGTCGCCCTGCTCGCGCCGCTCTTCATGGTATCCGCCGCTGGAGCTTGGTTCTGATGCCCTTTAAATTTCACCGATCTCACCTCGTTTCCGCTTTGGTCTCCGTCGTTGCCGTGGCCTGGATTGCGTCGGGGCAGTTGCAAAGCGCGGAAGTGCCGGCCCAGGACAAGACAACCGAAACAAAGGACGCACGGCTTCCCCATGTCGAGGTCGTTGCGTCACGTTCCGGGAACCAAAGCAATATTCTGGAATTGTTCGGTCGGACCGAAGCGGAAAAGACGGTGGAAATCAGCGCCGAGATCGAATCGCGGGTCGCCGAAAGGCCGGTCGACAAAGGATCGTTCGTGCGCAAAGGCGACGTCATCCTGCGGCTGGCAACCGAGGACCGCAAGGCGCGCTACGAAGAAGCCAAGGCGGCATTGGAGATGGCGCGCGTTACCCACGACGCGGCATCGCGGCTCGCGCAAAAGAATTTCCGCTCACCGGTCAGTCTGGCCGAAGCAAAGGCGGAACTCGAAGCCGCGAAGGCTGCGGTGGCTGCTGCGGAACTCGAACTGTCGCATACCACGATTCGAGCGCCATCGGACGGCATCCTGGATGCGATCCCCGTCGAAATCGGCGAAGTGGTTTCACCGGGCACGGTTCTGGCGCGGTTGATCGATTTGAATCCCACCCTGGTCGTCGGCCATATCGCCGAAAAAGATCGGACCGCGGTCTCCGTCGGCGATACGGCGAACGTGCATTTGGTGACCGGTCCTACATTGACGGGCCGGGTTCGTTACATCGCCCGCGTTGCGGATCCGCAAACCCGTTCCTTCAGAGTCGAGGTTGAGATCCCCAACGACGACGGCCGGATCTCGGAAGGATTGACGGCGGATCTCGGCATCATGGTCGGTACGATACAAGCCCATCGCATTCCCCGTGCCGCCCTGACCCTCTCCGACGAAGGGCAAATCGGCGTCAAGATCGTTGCCGACGACGGGACGATCCGGTTTCTGTCGGGAGAATTCTTGCGCGAAGACGGATCCGACGTTCTTGTTGCCGGATTGCCTGAAAGCATGAACCTTGTGGTTGACGGTCAGGAGACGGTCTTGGACGGTCAACCGGTCAAGGCTTCGACGTCCGTTGCCCGGCTGTCGGCTGATAATGCTTTCTAAAAGGAATTCCCCCGACCCCTCAGCAACTGTCTTGTCATGCGTCGGCAGACTGCCGCCCGTTTTCTTGCCGGCTTAGGTGGGCGTTTCAGGAAACGCTCTTGGAAATCCGAGCCAACTTCCGGTCTTCCGCCTCGATATGGTTGATCAGCCATTCGCGCAGGAAGTTCAGAATGGACATGGCCGCCTCGGCTTTCTGCCGCTTCATCCAGTCGGTGCGCAGAGTCTCGATTTCCGCGATCAGGATGCGGTGTTCGGCACGATGCTGTTCGAAGTTCGGGTAACCCCTTTTTCTCATGAATCCCTCTTCATGGGCGAAGTGGGTGAGTGTGGCATCGATCAACCGGTCGAGAAGTACCCGGGTTTCCTCCCCGTCCTGGTCGACGACGCACATCACGAACAGATCGTTCATGAGATCGATCAGGCGTCGGTGGTCGGAATCGATTTCGGGAATGCCAACACTGTATCGATCGTCCCAGACCGGGGCCTGCATGGTTTTCTCTCCCGGGAATGCTTTCGTTTCGGTATCTGGAAGATGGCGATCACGGGGGGGATATCAATGGAAACGGCGGATCAGAACGGAAGAAAGAAGATTCCCGCCAACCCGCCGACGATGCAGGCTATTTCCAGCCAAAATTTCCGATACCGACCGGCGATTCCGGCACCGATCAGCCACAAGCCCGCAGAAACCTTGACAAAAGCGAGCAAGGCAAGGAACGGCATGCTTAGGGGATCAAGGAGAGCCGGGTTTGCGACGAACGCCAGGGGAACAAGGTAGAGACCGACGCCCAAACGCATAGCCCGGCTGGCTACCCGCAGCCATGGCGCGTCAGCCATGCCGGCAGCAATGAACACGGTGCCGCAAACCGGTGGCGTGATGGTCGATAGCAACGCGTACCAGAATACGAACAAGTGCGCGTGAAGCGGCGGCAGGCCGAGCCTTTCGAGAGCGGGGCCGGCGACCGAGACACAGATCACGTAGGCGGCCGTGGTCGGCACCTCCATCCCGAGCAGGAGGCACGCCAGTCCCGTCAGCCCGAGAGCGGCCCACAGATTGCCGCCGGACAATCCGATGATGACCGACGTGATCTTGACGCCAAGTCCCGTTTGGTTGAGCGTTCCGATGATCAGGCCGGCACACAATACGATCGCGGCGATGGAAGCGATTTGGCGCGCGGCCTCGACGGATGCCGAAAGCGCGCGGCGAAACCAGTTCGGCAGGGAAAATTGGCCGCGTTGGTTGATCGCCAGGATGGTCGCCGCAGCAATCACGGAAAGACCTGCCGCGTATTGCGGGGTCCGGTCCGTCGCGAAAAGAATGCCCAGGAGCAGGCCGAACGGGATCAGGAAAAACGGCACGGTTCGCGCGACCAGACGCCAGGAGGGGAGTTCATCCCTGTGCATCGGTTTGAGCCCGATACGCATGGCGAAGTGGTCTACGCCCGACCAACTCGCCCAGAAAAAAAGGATGGCCGGTAGTAAGGCTGCCGCCATCACGGCGGTGTAGGTTATCCCCAGCATTTCGACCATCACGAAGGCGCCCGCGCCCATCAAAGGCGGCATGATCTGTCCCCCCGTGGAGGCGACGGCCTCGACGGCGGCTGCCAGATCGGCCGGATATCCGAGGCGCTTCATCGTCGGTAGCGTCACCGCGCCGGTCGAGGCCACGTTTGCGGATGCCGAACCCGAGATCGAACCGAAAAGGGCCGAGGAAAGGACCGACACTTTCGCCGCCCCCGCGCGAAACCGCCCCGCAAGGCGTGTCGCCAAGGCCATGAATCCGACCCCGGCTTCGCCGGCGCCGACCAGGGAACCCAGAACGATGAACACCGAAATCACATTGGCCGAAATCCCGGTCAGCGATCCCCAAACGCCGCCCTCGGCGATGGTCAGGGTACCCAGGAACGAATCCATCGGAATGCCGGGATGGCCGAATTCCCCGGGGATGTAGGGGCCCAGGAAACCGTAACCGAGAACGATGATGGCGACGACGGGAAGAACCCATTTGATGGCCCGGCGCGCCATCTCGAGAATCACGATGATCAGGGCGATGGAGAGGACGAATTGAAATTCGCCTTCCAGCGATCCGTATTGATCGTTCAGGGAATCCTGATTCAGGATGATCCAGCCGCAAATCGCCATGCCGGCGATGCCAAAGGCGGCCGAGACCCAGCGAGCAAGACGGCCGCCCTTGACGCCGAAGAGAAAGACGAATGGCAACGCGAAAAACATATGAAGCGGCCGCGTGATCAGGTTCGGGAGCAAACCGGAAAACACAAGCCACATGTGATAGGCGACTGAAACGACGGCAAATACGGTAACGGCGACCGTAATGGCGCGGCCGGTGGATCGATTGTTCATTGTCTTTCTTTGCGGCGGGACATTGAAACGGCTCGGCGGCGGAGTATCCGGCAGCGCCGAGCCGCCCATTTTACTTCAGGGAATCGGGAACGGAAACACTGGCCTCTTGGTAGTATTTCAACGCGCCCGGATGCAGCGGCGCCGCTAGGGTCGCGATCGTATCCGGCGTGATGGCGCCCCACCATGCGGCCTTCTTGGCCATCTCGTCGTTCTGTTTCCAGAAGGTCTTCGTCAGGGCATAGGCCGTGTCGTCATCCATCCGCGCCGTCGTGTAGGCGCCGACGGGCAGGGACAGCGTGCGGACGGGTTCGTCGACGCCGGGATAGGTCCCCGACGGAATCGAAATGACGGTACCGACGGAACCGATCTTTTCAAGATCGGAATCGGTCAGACCGAGAAGCCGGATCTTGGTGCCGGCGGCGAGTTCCATAACGTTGGGTGCCGGGAAGGATCCGGCGGTCGCAAATCCCACGACCTGCCGATTCTTGACGGCGGGCACCGCCGCGTTGAGTTCGACATTGACGGTGTTGACCTTGTCGTCAATGCCGAGGGCCTTGAAGACGGATTCCGTCTGCCTTTGTCCGAAGCTGCCCTTTCCGCCCGGAATGAAGTCCTGACCGGCGAGATCCGAAAGGGTTTCGACACCGGAATCGGCGCGCACGACCCAATGCATCGTCAGATAGGGAATGGCGAACAGGCTCCGGATTTCCTGATAACCGGGATCGGCCTCGAACGGTTTGGCGCCTTTGAGGGCGCTTTTGATCAGGCTGGGAGGCGTCGTAAAGACGTAATTTCCGGGCCGCTTTGCGGCTTCCTTGACATTTTGAACCGAGCCTTGGCTTTCCTCGACCGTCGCAATCAGTGCGCCGCTGGAGCCCGCCTTAAGAGCTTCTGAAAGCTGGACCATCATCTGATAGTAGGACGAGGTTGATTTCGCCGATTTCAGAGTGATGCGGGTTTCGGCCGATGCCGTTCCGCCGATGAATGCGGCGGCCATCAGTCCCACGCCAGCGACGAGAGCCGGAAAAGCGATTTTTTTCATGGTCCGTGTACCTCCTCGATCGGCCATCCTCGGCGGCAGCCGGACGGAACGGCCTGTTTTCAATTTCGGCGCTTCGAAACGCGCCCGAAAGGGGCATAACATAACCCATCGCGGCGTTCAAATATCCAAGCAGTGACGTGTTTTGAATTCGACGCATCCTTTGGACTTCACGGTCCGATTTCCGGACGGATCGCGAAGGCGTGCGCCGCTAGGGATATCTTCTCGGATGCGGATTGCGTATGATGCTCGGCGGGAAGGTTGGCAGGCCGTTTCCGGTCGGGAAAGGAAAGGCCACCTGAATTCTTGACGGAGCGTGCTCCGCGAGGAGTCTCGATGCTCGATGCGTCGCTTCGCCGATGGATCGATCCGCCGCTCGAAACCGTCGGCGCCGCATTGGCGCACCGCGGAGTATCGGCTGATGCCGTTACCTTGATTGGGTTCGTTATCGGAATAATCGCAATACCTCTGTTGGCTTTAAACTTATACGGGTTGTCTTTGGTCGCTATCCTTGTCAACCGTCTTGCTGACGGGCTTGACGGTGCCATCGCGCGCACGACGGGCGGGAGCGATCGGGGAGGTTACCTGGATATCGTTTGCGATTTCGTTTTCTATTCGGCTATCCCCTTCGGCTTCGCTTTGGCCGAGCCGACATTCGCCCGTCCCGCGGCTTTTCTGATTTTCAGTTTCGTCGGTACCGGGGCGTCATTTCTGGCTTTTGCCATCATCGCCGAAAAGCGTGGATTGACGACGGATATCCGGGGAAAAAAGGCGTTCTATTACTTGGGCGGTCTTACCGAGGGAACGGAAACCATCGCGTTTTTCGTCTTCGTCTGCCTCGTTCCGTCCTGGTTCTCCCCCGCGGCTGTCGTGTTCGGCGGCATGTGCTGGATTACCACCGTGGTGCGCGGGTTCGCCGGATGGCGGATGTTCGCTGACGACTATGTTGGTTGAAATCGCTGGCTGGAGCGCGGGCGGAAATATTTCGTATCCTTTACCGAAAGTCGATATCCGCGTTGATGACTTAATCGGAAATATCGTGCCTGACTTCTCAACCCACTGAATTTCGTAGCATGAAAAATGTTGAGATATTGGGACCTGCGTCCCAAATTAAGAGAGACAGCAGGAATGAAAATTCGTCTCGGCGGGAGTCCCAATGGATCCTCCGGGACGTTAGCCGTGCCTAATGCCGATGCTGTCGGCTTCGCCGCAGTCTAGTTCGGGAGCGAGGCCAATAACGGAAACAAATTGGAGGGATGAATCTTGAGCCGCTTGGTTGTCGTCTCGAACCGCGTCACTGTGGCGACCGACACGGAGGCAAAAGCGGGGGGGCTGGCCGTCGCCCTCCAGGATGCCCTGAAACAACATGGCGGGGTTTGGTTCGGATGGAGCGGCAAGGCCGTTCAGAAACCCAACCCCGATCCGACGATCCTTTCCGTCGGCCCCGTGACCTATGCGACGGTCGATCTCAACCGGCGCCAGTACGCGGAGTACTACAATGGCTATGCGAACAGAGCCCTTTGGCCCTTGTTTCACTATCGTTTAGGGCTCACGACCTTCACGAAGCGGGACTACGTCGGCTACCAGGAAGTCAACACGATGTTCGCTGGTAAGTTGCTTCCTCTCCTGAAATCCGACGACAAGATATGGGTCCACGACTATCACCTCATTCCCCTCGGCGAAGAGCTGCGCAAGCTCGGCATCGAGAGGCCGATGGGCTTTTTCCTGCACACGCCGTTTCCGGCAATGGAGATCCTCACCGCCCTCCCGCAACATTCGGAAATCGTGCGGGCTCTTTGCGCCTATGATCTGGTCGGCTTTCACACAGATCGGGACTTGCGGGCTTTCCTGGACTACATCGTTCACGAAGCCGGGGGCGGCATCATGAGCGATCATCTCATTCATGCTTACGGCCGTACGCTCCGGGTCGAAATCTTTCCGATTGGGATCGATACCGAGGAGTTCGAGAAAGCGGGTCGCATGTCGGCGACGACCGACATCGCCAAGCATTTGCGGGAAAGCCTGGGTGACCGGGCATGGATCATCGGCGTCGATCGGCTGGACTACAGCAAAGGGCTGATAGAACGATTTCGCGCTTTCGAGTGCCTCCTGAAGAACTATCCCGAATTCCGGGGGAACGCGACGTTGCTTCAGATTGCGCCTCCATCGCGGTCCGAGGTGCCTGAATACAAGGAAATCCGCCATCTGCTGGAAGCGGAAGCGGGGCACATCAACGGCAACTACGCCGAATTCGACTGGATTCCGATCAACTATCTGAGCCGTAGTTACAGCCGCGAGGATCTGGCGGGACTTTATCGCGCCAGTAAGATCGGGCTGGTGACCTCGCTTCGGGACGGCATGAACCTCGTCGCCAAGGAGTATGTCGCCGCTCAGAACCCGCAGGACCCAGGCGTTCTTGTGCTTTCGCGGTTCGCCGGAGCGTCGCGTGAACTCGACTCGGCGCTGATTATCAATCCGTATGATCCCGACGGTGTCGCGGATGCAATCGCGCAAGGGCTCACCATGTCGCTTGAAGAGAGACGGGAGCGTTGGAAAGCGATGATGGACGTTTTGAAAACCAACTCATTGACGAAGTGGCGAGATGACTTCATTGAAGCTCTCAGCAATGCTCCTTTCGAATAGTTCCCAGGCCATGGGCGAAACTCTCCGTCTTATCGCCGACATCGGCGGCACGAATGCCCGCTTCGGTTTATGCAACCGGGTGGGTGAGGTGTTTGACGTGCGGATATTGCCGTGCGTCGACTTTCCCGGACCGGCCGAAGCGGCGGAAGCCTATTTATCCGCTGTCAAGCCGAATCGCCGACCGGACCGCGCGGCTTTCGACGTGGCGTGCCCGGTGGTCGGCGACCGGGTGTCGTTGACCAACCGCAATTGGGACTTTTCGATCGAGCAGGTTCGCACGACGCTCGGCTTGAACGATCTTCGGGTCATCAACGATTTTGCGGCGCTTGCCTTGGCCTTGCCCCATCTCGGTTCCAACGACGCGGAACGGGTAGGCGGGGGGACGCCGCTATCCGGTTTCCCCATGGCGGCCATCGGCCCAGGAACCGGTCTTGGTGTATCGGCGTGTATTCCGATCGCGGGGAGATGGGTCCCCCTGGCCTGCGAAGGCGGCCATGTCACTCTTACCGCCGTCGACGATCGGGAAGCCGCCATTGCCGTTATCCTTCGCCGGCGATTTGGGCATGTTTCGGCGGAGCGCGCCTTGACGGGGCCGGGACTGGTCAATCTCTATTCGGCGATCTGCGAACTCGACGGCGTCGAACCGGATTCGTCTATAACGCCGGCCGAGGTGACGCGGCGCGGGTTGGGGGGAACCTGCGCGACCTGCGCGGATGCACTGGCGGTGTTTTGTCGATTGTTGGGTACGGCGGCCTCCAACCTTGCAATGACCCTGGATGCGCGCGGCGGCGTCTATATCGCTGGCGGCGTGGTGCCACGATTCATTCCGTATTTCCAGTCCTCCGGATTCCGCGAACGGTTCGAGCACAAAGGCCGGTTTTCGGATTATGTCGCCGCCATGCCGACGTATGTGGTCACGCATGCGCTCCCCGCCTTCGTGGGACTGGCCCATTACGTGAATTCCGACTGATCGTACCGGCGTGCCGTTATCGTCCTTCTCGCGCTCCCGATAAGGGGTGGGAGCGTGTGACGAGGGCTCTGAGCCGCTCTTCGAGAACATGGGTATAGATCTGGGTCGTCGAAATGTCGGCGTGCCCCAGCAATTGCTGAAGTGTTCGCAGATCCGCACCGTGGGCGAGGAGATGACTCGCGAAGGAATGCCGGAGCACGTGCGGGGATATCCGGCGGGGTTCGATTCCCGCCTCGACGGCCAGGTCCTTCAGAATCTGGGCGAAGCGGGCCCGGGTCATGTGGCCTTCCGCGGCTGTAGGCGACGGAAACAACCACTTCTCAGCCTTTTTTCGCCGAAGTGTTGATTGCTTCGGGAAAAAATGTTCGCGGACCGGCTTGTAGGCGTCCAGGGCATCGCGCGCGGGTTCCGTCAATGGGATCATGCGATCCTTGTTTCCCTTGCCGCGGACAACGAGAACGCGGACATCGCGCGCCACCGCCGAATAGGGAAGAGCGATCAATTCGCTGACCCGAAGCCCCGCCGCGTAAAGGATCTCCATCAGGGCGATCAGGCGCAGTCCTTCGGGGCGGTCGTGATTTCGGGCTGCGGCGAGCAGCATGTCGACCTCGGCTTCGCTCAGGAACTTCGGCAGGGTCATCCCGAGTTTAGGGGAATCGATGGCGAGAGTCGGATCGTCGGCCCGAATCCCCTCGGCATGCAGGAAATGGAAGAACTGGCGGATCGCCGAAAGCCGTCTCGCGGCGGTGCGTGGCGCATAGCCGGCATCATCGAGTTGTTTCAGGTAGCGGCGGATGATTTCCGTGTCGATGCTGTCCACGGAGAGACGGCGTCGGCTGACAAACCCTTCCAGATCCGTCAAATCACGGCGATACGCATCCAGAGTATGTGTCGCCGCGCCGCGCTCGGCTTGGATCGCTTCGAGAAAGGTTCCGATATGTCGGGATGCTGCCATCGGTCGCGCGGGCATGGCCCGACCTATAAACCAGCCTCGACTGCCGCTTCCAAGGCGATCGCGCGCGCTTCCGCGTCAAGGTGAATTGCCCTGAGCGCGGTAATGACGCGATGCAGGACGATGGGCGCGGCCTCTACCACGCCGCCGTCACCAAGTGAAACGACGGATGCCAGAACGGATTCGCCGATCCTGCCGGAAGCGCTCGCGCGTTCCAGGATAAGCCACCACGGCGCACGGGGAACTTGGACAACATCGCGCGGAGATCCGTTCAGCAGTTCCATCCACATGGTCGGCGGTATGGAATCTCCCACCGCGTCGAGAAGCGTGAACAGCAAGGTACCCTGGTCGGAGGCGCTTTCCGTGGGCTTTATGTCTTCCCACCATTTCTTCAAGGCGACGTCGGACCAAGATCCAAGCCCCTGGATTCCGGCGATTCGCATGAGAGGCGCAATGCGGCGCGCGGCTGCGGCGTCATCACTACGAAAACGGGCACTGGACTGAAGCAGGTCGGACCAGTGTCCTGCACTCGCTGGGGTTTCGGACAAAACGAGGACCCGAATGGCGTCCGGCGCAAACCAGGTGAATTCCGGTGATGGCGGGATCGCCGCGATGACATCTTCGAAGATGCGGGCGGCGAGGCTGAAACGTCCGTCGCTTCGCGAAAGGGCGAAGGCCTGGGCTGCTGCTTCGGCTTTTGCTGTGGCGATCGCCTGCGCGGCTGCCGCGCGATAGAGCAGGGCCCGAGCGTGCTGCGGCGACAACATCGCGGCCGCGCTGATGGGATTCGAAAGTTCTTCGGGAGCAAAAGTCATTTCCCGATAGAGATCCCGGATGAATTGGACCGGCATGGATCCGGTTGCGACGGCGCGCTCGGCGGCGTCCAATCGTCGCTCGATCGGTTCTTTCGGATCCGTGGCAATCAGCTTCCACACCCGGGGGCGGTTGGACGAAAGCGCGTCGTCGGGAAGGCTGACCTTGGCCGCCCGGGCCATCGCCAGTGTCAAGGGCGACGGCGCGGCAAAGCTTTCCAGTTTAGCGGGGTTGCCGGATATCAGGCCTTCGGCCAACTGGAAGAAGGCTTCATCGCTATCGTCGAGTTCGTGCATCAAGGAAAGCCCGAGAGCGGCCTTGTCCTTTTCGCCCGAGAGGATTTGGCAGAAAATGAATGCCTTCTGCCATCGTGAGGAGTCGGTTTCCGCGATGCGGCCGCCCGCGATCGCACAGGCCCGAACGTTATCGTCCGCTAGAAAACGGACCATCGTTTCGGTCCACGCGAGATGTTCATTGCTGATACGGCTGGGCGTCACGTCGAGAAGACGTGTCGCGCCGTCCAGATCGCCCATTTCCGCCAACAAGGAAACCCTGCGTGCGATGAAACTGCCGATCTCCATTTGCCCGGTGGGAACCTCGGCGCTGGACATTAGGAGTCGCTGTGATAGTTTGCGGAGCGTCCGCGACGACTGGGCGATGGGAAATTCCTCAAGCAGCGCGATGACCACGGGAGCCGGAGTTCCCGCCCAAACGTCGGCGCCGAAGCCTCCGTCGGTGGCCGATATCGCGCCGACGGAATCGGGGTCCACCGCCGAAAGGGGCGTGACCTGGATGCCGCCCGGCGCCGTCGGTTGGTCGGCTGTGACGTTTGGCGTCGTTCCCTGCGACGGCGAAGAAACCGCGGGCGACAATCGCCTGGGTGTCAGCGCGCGGGGTGCCGCGCCTTCCGGTCGCGTCGAAACCGTACCGTTATTTTCAGGCGGGACGGTTAACGGAGCCTGAGCGGCGGCCGGCCACGCAAACGCCAGAATGCCGAAGGTGGCGATGAAGAATTGCCGGATCACCGGCCGGGTGCCGTCAGCGCGGGAAACGTTCATCAGGTATGACCTTCTCCACTTTGGAGACCGGGGCGGGGATGTCCCACGTTGAAAGGAACGCCGCGCCGCCGACGATGGCCACGACGACAAGAAACATCAAAAACCGTGAAAAACTTCTCATCCGGACCTCGATCACGTCTTGGCGAAATGGGTGGGAAGGTTCCCCGCATGATCTATTTGCGTCGAGGAGAGACCTTTCCGTTGGTGTTGCCTAGTTGAGTTTGCAATAAAGATCGATTATGTCGAATTTCCGGCAGTGTACCGGCAAGGTGTTACACTTTCAACGATCCGGCGGGATTTCCACGAACGATGCCTTCCAGACCCTCATGATGCTTCACCCTCGTCTCGTGCGCACGCCAATTGTGTTGGTGGGGCTTATGGGTGCCGGCAAGACAAGTGTCGGCAGGCGGCTGTCGGCGCGGGTGGGCGTTCCGTTCCGCGACGCCGACGACGAAATCGAAAAGGCGGCCGGGTGTTCCATCTCTGATATCTTCGCCCGATTCGGGGAACCTGCTTTTCGCGACGGCGAACGCAAGGTCATCGCACGGCTTTTAGGCGACGGTCCACAGGTTCTCGCGACGGGCGGCGGCGCCTTCATGGATCCGCAGACACGCGAGCATATCCGGCAGTCGGCGATATCGGTTTGGCTGAAGGCCGACGTGGACGAACTCTACCGACGCGTCAGTCGGCATTCCCACAGGCCGTTGCTGAAGACGAGCGATCCGAAGGCAACATTGAAACGCCTGATCGCCCAACGCTATCCGATCTACGCGGAAGCCGATATTCTCGTGGAAACGCGTAACGAAGCGCCGGAAATTACCGTGGACAATGTCCTGGGGGCTTTGGTTGCCCTTGTGGACCAGCAGAGTGATAGGGGAGACGACAGAACATGACCGCTGGCGAAACAGCGACGGGGCATAGGGGGATCGATACGTTGAGCGTCGGTCTCGAAGGTCGGCAGTACGATATCGTGATCGGCGAACGCCTTCTTAAATCGGCGGGGTGGCGTCTGCGGCCCATCCTACCCCAACCCCGCACGGTGACGATCACGGACTCGAACGTGGCGCCTCTCCATTTGGCCGTGCTCGAAGCTTCGCTGAAGGACGCGGATATCAGCAACTCGACGGTCATCCTTCCCGCGGGCGAAAGTACGAAAAGCTTTTCCCATCTCGAACGCCTGATGGATCATCTGCTCGAACTGGGCGTCGAACGGTCGACGACCTTGATCGCCTTGGGCGGCGGCGTGGTCGGCGACATTTCCGGTTTCGCCGCGAGCATCCTGCTGAGAGGTGTGCCTTTCGTACAGATTCCCACGACGCTTCTTGCCCAGGTCGACAGCTCGGTGGGCGGCAAGACCGGAATCAATACGCCGCGCGGCAAGAATTTGGTGGGAACGTTCCACCAGCCCTTGATGGTGATCGTCGATATCGAGACCCTGGATACATTGCCGCGCCGCGAACTGCTCGCAGGATATGCGGAAGTCGTCAAGTACGGCTTGATCGACGACCGGGAATTCTTCGATTGGCTGAGCGTCAACGGCGCGGATCTTAGGGATGGTGGCCGGCAGGCGCGCCGCCATGCGATATTGACGAGCTGCCGGTCGAAAGCCGCGATCGTCGCCGAGGACGAGAAGGAAGCGGGCCGACGGACCCTGCTCAACCTCGGGCATACCTTTGGCCACGTGATCGAGGCCCAGACGGGTTTCGGAGAACGTGTCCTGCACGGTGAGGGGGTTGCGATCGGAACCGTGATGGCGTTCGAGCTTTCGGCTCGATTGGGGTATTGTTCGGAATCCGAGGCTGATCTGGTTCGCCACCATTTGTCGGCGCGCGGCTTGCCGGTCGATCTGAGAGGGCTCGCCGACGAAACCTGGACCGTCGATCTGCTCATGGAGCACATGGCCCGCGACAAGAAAGTCCGAGGCGGTAAACTGACTTTTGTGTTGCTCGGCGGCATCGGACAGGCCTTCGTGACGCGGGATGTTCCCGAAAGCGTCGTGCGGGAACTGCTGGATGACGCCGTTGCCAAGGCGATGGCCGCAACGGGCGGCGGATGACGTCTTGGCGCGGTCGGGCGCAAGACGCATGAACCTGTGAGAGGCGAAGAATGTTGGTTACTTTGGGCGCCATCGCCCTCCTGCTCGTGCTTTCCGCCTTCTTTTCCGGGTCGGAGACCGCGCTGACGGCGGCGTCCCGGCCCCTGATGCACCAGTTGGAGCAGAAAGGGAATCACAAGGCCGGGATCGTCAACAGCCTTCGCGAACACAAGGAAAAGCTGATCAGCGCCCTGCTGCTTGGCAACAATCTCGTCAATATTCTTGCCTCGGCCTTGGCGACAAGTGTCCTGATCCGTTATTTCGGCGAAACTGGCGTCGTCTATGCGACCGTGGGGATGACTCTGCTGGTTCTGGTTTTTTCAGAGGTCATGCCCAAGACATATGCCTTCAGACATGCCAATTCGGTTGCCCCGGCGATTGCGCCGCTGGTCCGTTTCATCGTCGTCGCACTGGGGCCGTTCACGCGGGTCGTCAACGCGATCGTTCGAGGCATCTTCAAGGTTTTCGGCTCCGACTATCGGGCGACCGAAGTCTACGAGGACGCAGAGGAGGAATTGCGCGGTGCGATCGAACTCCATCAGGCGGACGAGGAGACGGTCCGTACCGAGCGGGCGATGTTGCGCAGCGTTCTGGATCTCGCCGACGTCACCGTAGGCGAGATCATGATCCACCGCCGGAACGTCGCGCTGATCGACGCGGACGATCCGCCGGAATCGGTCGTGGCGCAGGTTCTTGACAGCCCCTACACTCGGATACCGATCTATCGCGAGACATCCGACGATATCGTCGGTGTCCTCCATGCCAAGGCATTGTTGCGGGCCGTGAGAGCCCATGGAAGCTCGCTGGAAGGACTGGACGTCGTCAGTTTGGCCTCGAGCCCGTGGTTCATTCCGGAATCGACCACTCTTTTCGATCAGCTCCAGGAATTCAGAACCCGGCACGAACATTTCGCGCTCGTGGTCGATGAATATGGAAGCCTGATGGGAATCGTGACCCTGGAGGATATCCTGGAAGAGATCGTCGGGGACATATCCGACGAGCACGACGTCCTGGTGCCCGGAGTGCGGGTCCAGCCCGACGGAAGTTGCGTCGTGACCGGCCAAGTGACGATTCGTGACCTCAACCGCCGGTTCGAATGGTCGCTGCCGGACGAGGAAGCCTCGACGGTCGCGGGCCTTGTCCTGCACGAGACCCGCCGAATTCCCGAAGTCGGCCAGACTTTTCTCTTGTATGGGTTTCGGTTTGAAATTCTACGCCGCGTGCGTCACCAAATAACGTCGATCCGCATAACGCCACCGGCCACGGGGGCCGGGGCGGGCGAAAGTGAAAAATAAAAAAACGTTTTCTCCGCCTTGCCCGTAAGATTGTTTTTATGCGGTGGCGTACTTACTTTCCAATGAAAGCAACGCCGGTATCGGCGGTTTGGAGACGCCATGGATTTAAAAATCATACCCAATATTGTTGATAATCAACGGATATGCCAGTTGGTGCGGGAAAGCACCGTCTATGAGGCGGCAAAGCAAATGGCGGACTGCAATGTCGCCGCCGTCGTCGTCGAAGACGAGGAAGGCAAACTGACGGGCATCGTAACCGAACGCGATATCACGCGGCGGGTCATCGCGCGCGATCTCGACCCCAAGAAAACGCTTTTGGCGGATATCATGACCGTGAATCCGGATACGCTGGCGCCGAACGATTCGCCTCTGAGCGCATTGGAGTTGATGCGTCTGCGGGAGTACCGCCACCTGCCGGTTGTCGACAACGGGCGGGTCGTAGGCATGGTCTCCATTCGAGATCTTTATGCGGCGGTCAAAGTTGAGCTTGAACACCACATTCGCGAAACCGAGGCGTTCGTTTTCGGCGATCGTTACGGCGCGTAGAACGATCCGCGTCCGGTCGGGAGCGGATCAGCCGTGCATTCCTTTTTAAAATCGATCAGATTGACCGGGATCGGGAGATATCACCCGATCCCAGCTGGATCCGATGCCGGTTTCGCCATGGCGAATACAGAACGGCCGAGGTTCCCGGACACGGCGACGGCGACGGGCAGCCTCCCAAACCTCAGTCGACCTTTGCCGGCTGTTGGCTGGTCTGTTCGACAGGGCTTGCATAAGGGGCGCGAGCCATCGACTCGGGGTGGTTGGGCTCTCCGCGATCCGTTTCCCAGATCCGGACCCGGTTCCGGCCCGCCTCGCGTGCCGTCCGCATGGCGCTTTCGGCTCGTTCAAGGGTGGTTTCGCTCGGATCGCTCGGAAAGACCGGGGCGACACCGATCGACGCGGTGATCGACCCGACGCGCCCGTCGTCAAGCCGGATCGCGGTGCGGGCGAGACCCCGGCGAAGGCGATCCATGACCCGTTTGCCCTTGTCCGGTGTGGTCCGCGGCAGCAGCAGGACGAACGTGTGGTCGTCACACCGATAGATTTCGTCGTGTTGGCGGCTGTTTTCGATCAAATATTCCGCTACGGTCGTCAAAATCCTGTCGGTGTTGGAATAGCCGCCGCCGATGAATTCCACATGGTCGAGACCAACGAGGGCGATGCTGCACGGCGTGTTGGAACGCTCAATCTCGATCCGTTCGCGCTCCAGCCGCCTGAAAATGCCGTCGCGCCCCGACAAGCCGGTCAGCGGATCCGCCAGTTCCAGGGTGTCGTCGACTTCCGCGAGAAAATCGAGAAGCTCGGAACGCAGGTGGTACGCTTCCTTCAGAACGCTTTTCTGACGGTAGGCGATATGCACGTTCCCCGCATTGAGGAGCTTGGTCAGTTCGATCCTCAAATCCCGGAACGTGCGACCGATTCTCATCATTCTCGGATGGAGGGATTCGTCATCGTCGCTTTCCGCCAGCGATACCGACGGAGACGATGTCTGGCCCGAATGATTTGCGGTTCGATAGTAGGTGACAACGAACGCCCGAACTGCGGAGGTGCGGCTGTTGCCGTTGCACCGCTCGTCGATCAGGGAGCAGAGATCGTTGAGAGTCATCCCCTCCCGCTGGCAGATTTCCCCGAGAGCATCCCAGATTTCTGTCTGGAGCCGAAGGCTGGTGCGATGCCCATTGATGGTAACGTTTCTGGTAACCAGTCTGCTTGTCATTGCTCCCCCCGAATGGCGGGACATTAAGGATCCGCCGCTCGCAAGACTATCAACATCATGAACGCAGGTGGTATTGAATACGTGTGCAATCAATATATTTGTGCCAGATTTATGTGACATTGTAAATTCTGAATTATCGATTTTGGCGAAATTTGTAATAAGGTGTTATGTAAAAACGGATTTTTCGGATTCCGAATTCCGGTCGGTCCGGATCGTTGGATGATTTGGTCGCTCTCGTGACTTGCTTCGAATACCGGCTGGCATCATAAATAGGGCATGCGGACACTGGATCGGAAATCGGCCGCAGGCTCGCGTGGCCATCATCACGCGACGACGCGGAGTTGCGACTGGCCCGGATGCAAAGGGGCCGGAGAGTACCGTGCGCCTCGATCCCGCGAACAACTCAACTTCTTCTTCTGGTTCTGCCTCGACCACGTGCGCCAATACAATGCGTCCTGGAACTATTACGAGGGCATGAGCGATGACGAGGTCGAGGCCGACGTCCGTAAGGACACAACTTGGAACAGGCCGACTTGGCCGATGGGTTTCCGGCTCGAAGGCATTCTCGGTTCGGACCGGGTGCGTGACGATTTCGGGCTGTTTTCGGATGAACCGTCCGAAGCGGAGCGGAAAAAGAAAGCGTTGACCCCGTGGGAAAAAGCCCTGAATGTTCTTGGGCTTTCGGCACCCGTGACCGTGGCCGCCGTCAAGGCGCGTTACAAGGAACTCGTCAAACGGCATCACCCGGATGCGAACGGCGGTTCCTTGGCGGCGGAGGAAAAATTCAAGCAGATAAATCAGGCATACCATGTGGTGATGGGCGGCTTAGCCCCTTGAAGCCCGGCCATGTGGTCCGATATGGCTCTCACAGAGATCGACGATCGGTGAATAGATAAGGATTTAAAGCATGACTTCGCTCGCCTCCATCGATACGGGCGCATTGAGTTTTCCGCTCAACACCCCGGACACGAAAGTGTCCGTGCGCGACACGTTCGGGATCGACAGCGATCTGTTCGTACCGGCGTTCAGCGAACCGGGTGAATACGTTCCCGACATCGACGAGGCCTATCAGTTCGATCGCGACACGACGTTGGCAATTCTGGCGGGATTCACCCACAATCGGCGCGTACTGATCCAGGGCTATCACGGGACGGGAAAGTCCACCCATATCGAACAGATTGCGGCGCGCCTGAACTGGGGTTGCATACGGATCAATCTGGACAGTCATATCAGCCGGATCGACCTGATCGGCAAGGATGCGATCGTCCTGAGGGATGGCAAGCAGGTCACCGAATTTCGCGAAGGCATGCTGCCGTGGGCGCTTCAGCACCCGATCGCGTTGGTCTTCGACGAATATGACGCCGGCCGTCCCGACGTGATGTTCGTTATCCAGCGTCTGCTGGAAATCGAGGGCAAGCTGACTCTGTTGGACCAGAATCGGGTCCTCCGTCCGCACAAGTGCTTTCGCCTTTTCGCGACGGCGAACACGGTCGGCTTGGGCGACACCACCGGCCTTTACCACGGCACGCAGCAGATCAATCAGGGCCAGATGGACCGCTGGAACATCGTCGCGACCCTGAATTATCTTCCGTTCGAGGACGAACTGGGGATCGTCGTGGCCAAGGTGCCGGGATACGACAATGCGGAAGGGCGAAAGACGATCTCGATGATGGTCGAATTGGCGCAGTTGACCCGGCGCGGCTTCATGAACGGGGATCTTTCGACTGTGATGTCGCCGCGAACCGTCATTACGTGGGCGGAGAACGCGGAGATCCTGGGCGACTTGGGGTTTGCGTTCCGTCTGACCTTCGTCAACAAGTGCGACGAAATGGAGCGGCCCCTGATCGCGGAATACTACCAACGGTGCTTTGGCCAGGAGTTGCCCGAATCCGTGGCCTCCACGTTGAGCGCATGACAAGGGCGGATGCCGGTGAGCCGACAGGAAGAGGAACCTCTTGAACTTCTCAAGCGGGTAACCACGGCAACGCTCAAGGCCGTGTCCGCGAACGGGGAAGTTAACGTGACCTATGCCCACGGCGCGCCGTCGTCGACGGGCACCGAGGTGCGATTGCCGTTACCTTCACGCCAGTTGTCGTTGGAGCGCGTGTCGCGGATGCGCGGCGTCGCGGATTCGGTCGCGGTCCGCCTGCGGTTTCATGACGACGCCGTGCATGCCCGTTTGGCCCCCGCGCACAGCGAGGCGCGGGAGGTCTTCGATGCGGTCGAACAGGCGCGCGTCGAGGCCTTGGGGGGGCGGCATTATGCTGGGCTCACGGACAACCTCGCGATTCTTTGGGACGATATCTGCCGGGTTTCCGGATTCGATAAAATCCATACGCGGGAAGAGGGAATGCTTCCGCGAGCCATTGGCCTGATGGTGCGTGAGAAGCTGAGCGGAAACGCCCCCCCGCCATCTGCGAGGGCAATGGTTGATGCCTGGCGGGAGTGGGCGGAGCCGCGGATCGGTCCGCACCTGAACCGCCTTGAGGGACTTGTCGGTGATCAGGAGGCTTTCGGACGGGAACTGGGCCAGATTGTCCGGTGCCTCGACCTGCCGGTCGACGAGGCGGGCGACGACGAGGAAGGCGACAGCGAACAGCAGGACGAATTGCAGCAGCCCGAATCCTATGGCGCGACCGCCGAGGGCGGTGGTGACATGGAACTGGAGTCGGATACGACCTACGTCGACGCCGAAGACCCGGATTCGGTCGACGGCGACGTCGATCCAGATCATGTGGAGAGCGGCGGCGAGGAACGGCCGTCGGGACCCACGCACCAGCATCCGAATTGGCCCGACAATTATCCCCGCGATTTCCGTTATGACGTTTTTACCCGCGAATTCGATGAAACGGTGGCTGCTGTCGAGTTGTGCGAGCCGGAAGAAATGATCCGGCTTCGCGCC
This sequence comes from Rhodospirillales bacterium, assembly GCA_963675465.2. GTDB lineage: Bacteria > Pseudomonadota > Alphaproteobacteria > Rhodospirillales > Shumkoniaceae > JAHDSF01. The sequence continues at coordinate 219,744 of CAXXVY010000008.1, read as the reverse complement.
CAACTCGATCAACAGGTCGCGCATTTGCAGGGGGTCGTGTCCGCGCTGGCCAATCGCCTGCAACGGCGACTGCTGGCCCGTCAGAACCGCTGGTGGGAATTCGATCTGGAGGAGGGGCTCCTGGATTGCGGCCGGTTGGCGCGGATCGTCGTCAATCCCATGCATCCGCTTTCGTACAAGTTCGAAAAACAGTCTGAATTCCGCGATACCGTGGTTAGCCTTCTGATTGACAATTCGGGGTCGATGCGCGGGCGCCCGATTTCGATCGCGGCGATCAGCGCCGATATCCTGGCTCGAACGCTCGAGAGGTGCGGCGTCAAGGTCGAGATTCTGGGGTTCACGACCCGGAACTGGAAGGGTGGACGCTGTCGCGAAAAATGGGTCGAGCAAGGCAAGGCCGAGAATCCGGGCCGACTGAACGATCTGCGCCACATCATTTACAAGGCAGCCGATCAGCCGTGGCGGCGAGCGCGGAAAAACCTGGGTTTGATGCTTCGCGAAGGGCTGCTGAAGGAAAACATCGACGGCGAAGCGCTTCTTTGGGCCCATGAACGACTGATTGCCCGCCCGGAGGAACGCCGAATCCTGATGGTGATTTCGGATGGGGCGCCCGTTGATGACGCGACCCTGTCTGCCAATCCGGGAAATTACCTTGAAAACCATCTGCGCGAAGTAATCTCGTGGATTGAGGATCGATCACCGGTAGAACTCACCGCCATCGGTATCGGCCACGACGTCACGCGGTACTATCGGCGCGCCGTCACCATCGTCGACGTCGAGGAGTTGGGAGGCGTGATGATGCGCAACATCGCGGACCTGTTCGACGAGGAAACCAACAAGGCCCGCATGCGCGTTGCGTAAGGAATTTCGTCCGGGTTGACCGGAGGTCGTTTTTCAGCTTTCTTATTGTTACTAGCATTTCAATTATCGCCCGGGAGGCGTCCAGTGCGCTCAGGTCATAAAATTGCAAATATTTTTGCGGCGGGTATCGTGATGCTTGCCGCGGGCTCCGCCTCGGCGTTTTGCCTTAAGAACGACTCGAACAAGTGGATTCACATCGACCGCGTCGCGACGTCCGACGGCAAACGACTCGACTTCTACGGCGACGTTCTGCCCGGCAAGACGGAGTGTTGCGACTGGCAGGACGCGACCTGTAATCCGGCGTTACGCAAGGACGAGGAATATTATTTCCGAATCTACGGTTTGCCGGACAAGAGCGGCGTTTCGCCGGGCGCATGGGAATTCATCCTGCCAGCGGGCGGGCGGATTGAAGTTCGCAACGCCCCCGATCCCAAGGCGCCGATCGCGGCCTTCCTGTTTGTCGAGTGATCGACGGACAGTAGAGCCTTCGCGCCCCGGGACCGCCCCCGCGCCTGAAACGCGCAGAGGGCGGTAAGGCGCTTGTTCCGAGCGGCCTAGAGCGTTTCTTTGAGGAAGGACAAGGTGCGAGACCACGCGAGTTTCGCGTCCTCTGCGTCGTAGCTGGCACCGGTCGGATTAGCAAAGGCGTGATTCGCGTCGTACCAGTTCGTGGTGAACGGTTTTCCGGCGTCGCGCATCGCCTTTTCAAATCCGTCGACCATCGCCTTGTTGATGAACTTGTCCTGGGTTGCGAAATGCCCCAACACTGGGCCGCGCAAATGTGCGACCTCCCCGGCGGTCTTGGCAACGCGGCCGTAATAGACGACCGTGGCGTCGACCGGAGTGACGATCGAGGCGTTCAGGGACCAACCGCCGCCGAAACACCATCCGACGGTGGCGATTTTTCCATTCGCGCGGTCGTGGCCGCGAAGCCAATCGATCCAGGAGACGAGCGTGTCGGTCGCCGCGTCCGAATCGACGGACTGCATCATCGCGCCTGCTTCTTCCGGAGATCCGGCGACCTTGCCGCCGTAGAGATCGACGGCGAGGGCGACATATCCGATCTTAGCAAATTCCGCCGCGACCGTTTTGATCTGATCGTTGAGTCCCCACCATTCGTGGATCAAGAGAACGGCCGGAGCCTTGGATGTCGCGGGCACGGCCAGGGCCGCCGAGACGGTACGGCCGCCGGCGGTTTCGATGCTGATGGTTTCCAGGCCCGCTGCCACGGTTTTTGCGATCGCCGGATCGGATAATGCGGCGGCAAGGGGAACGCCGACGGCTATGCCGCGCACGACGTCGCGCCGGGTGAATCCTTCGGGCATTCGATCTCTCCCTATTGGTTTGTGCACGCCGCCTAAGTGGCGTCTACGGGCCGTAATTTCGATCGTCGACATCTACACAAACGCGTGAGTCGGCCTCGAGAGGTCCTGTTACGCCGGATCGGGACGAAAATGAGTCACGCCCCTTGACGCGGCCCCTTTCCTCCCTTAAAAAGCCGTCTTCCTGGCGCCGCGCCAGTTCGGCGCCGTTGTTTTTGTTTGCGAGGATGAGATCATGGCGAAGCGCTGCTCCATCTTGGGCAAGGGCGTTCAAACCGGCAACAATGTCAGCCACGCCCATAACAAGACCCGTCGTCGGTTTCTGCCCAACCTGCAGTCCACGTCGGTGACGAGTGACGTGCTCGGCACGGTTCGTTTGCGCCTGAGCATCCACGCGCTTCGATCGATCGAACACCGCGGTGGCCTGGACGCGTACCTGTTGTCCACGCGCGACGATGAACTGTCGCCCGAAGTGGTCCGTCTGAAGAAGCGGATCAAAAAAGCCAACGAACGGGTCGAAAGCGCTGCATAGGCGTCGTTTATCGAATCGTTGATCAAGGCCCGCGTTCGCGGGCCTTTCGCGTTTCCGGTGGGAATGCCAAACACGTCGGACAAAAAAACGGGGCCGTGACCGGCCCCGTTCGGATAGAGAGGAGGATGGTCCGGGGGCTCAGGGCATGATCCTGAAGGCCTTTTCGAAGAAGTCGGGCGCCCCGAAGTTGCCCGACTTGAGGGCGAGGGCGAGATTGGGTTCCTCGAGGCTGACGGTACACGGCACGCCCGGATCGATTTCCGCGCCAATCCGCAGCCGTTTGACGCCTAGTGCGTTGACCACCGCGCCCGAAGTCTCGCCACCGGCCACGACCAGTCGGCGAACACCGCGTTCGACCAAGCCCACGGCGATGGCGGCAAAGGCCTTTTCGATCATGTCGCCGGCCTTCATGCGGCCCAGCTTTTCCTGAACGGCCTTCACGGTCTCCGGGGGCGCCGACGACGCGATGATGGGGCATTCGCGGCCTAGGAATGTCTCCGCCCAGGTGATCGCTTCATTGACGACGTCCCGACCTTCGGCGATCGCCATCGGGTCGATGCGAAGCACGGGCTTTCGGCCTTCCATTGCCTGAACCTGACCCAGGGTGGCCGCCGAGCAGCTTCCGGAGATTACCGCTTCGGCGCCGCCGATCGCCGGCAGTTCCGCCGCTTCCAGTTTTTTGGCCAAGCCGGCTTTCCGGAAATTCTCCGGCAGTCCCATGGCGACTCCGGACCCGCCCGTCACCATGGCCATTTCGGAACACGCGGTGCCGATGTCGTGCAGGTTGCGGTCGCTCAGCGCATCCACGATGGCAATTCGAACGCCTTTTGACTTGAGCCGCTCGAAGGCGGCGCGGATAGCCTCCGGCCCCTTGTCGACGTCGAAGATGTTGACCAGTCCTACCGGCAGCTTGGTTTGTTTGCCGAGGAAACGGACGAGGTTCGAATCGGTCATCGGGGTCAGCGGATGGGTCCGCATGTGGGTATCGGACAAAAGCGTGTCGCCGATGAACAGGTGGCCTTGATAGATCGTGCGGCCGGCTTCCGGAAAGGCCGGGCAGGCGATCGTCAGATCGCCGCCAAGGGCTTCCAGCATCGCTTCCGCCACCGGTCCAATGTTTCCTTCCTCGGTCGAATCGAATGTGGAGCAGTACTTGAAAAAGAACTGCCTGGCTCCGGCTCCCTGAAGCCAGCGCATGGCCTGCAGCGATTCATCGAGCGCCTCTTTCAGGGGGGCGGTCCTGGATTTCAAGGCGACGACGATTGCGTCGGCTTCGGGCACTTCCAGGTCCGGTTGGGGAACGCCGATCAACTGAACGGTTCGAAAACCGTTTTTGACGAGGGTGTTGGCCAAGTCGGTGGAGCCGGTCGAATCGTCGCCGACGCATCCGAGCAGAATGGTCATGCTGGTGTATCCTCTTCTCGTTACTTGCCGGGGTTGGGGCCCTTGGGCAATTCGAATCCGGCCAGATCGCGATAGACCTTGATCACCGCGGAATCATCTTCCTTGCCGTAGCCGGCGGCGCTTGCCGCCAGATATTGCTGATGGGCGGCGGCCGAAATCGGTAGCGGGAACCGAATGGAGCGGGCCGCGTCCAGGACTATTCCCAGATCCTTCACGAAGATGTCGACGGCGCTCAACGGCGTGACGTCGCCTTTCAGGATATGGGGGGCTCGGTTTTCGAACATCCACGAATTACCGGCGCATCCCGTGACGACTTCGTAAATCGTGGCGGGATCCACGCCCATCTTGATGCCGAACGCCAAAGCTTCCATGCCCACGGCGATATGGACGCCGGCCATCAACTGATGGACCGTCTTGACGGTTGATCCCTGGCCGACCCGGTCGCCGACCCGGTAGATGCGTTCGGAGGTCGCGTCGAACACGGCCTTTACGGCCTCGAAATCTTCCGGTGCGCCCGATGCCATGAACGAGGTCTTGCCCTGTTCCGCTCTCGCGGCGCCGCCGCTGGAGGGCGCGTCGATCATTCGGATGCCTTGCTCGGACAGGCGTTGGCCGATTTCGATGGCGTCTTGCGGCGACATGGTGACGCTGGATATGACGATGCCACCCGACGGCATCGTGGTGGCCAAGCCGCTCGCGCCGAAAAGCGCCTCGCGGGCCTGAGACGCGTTGATGACCATGACGATGACGGCCTGGGCGACTTTGCCGAGTTCGGCCGGAGTCGTGGCCGTCTTGCCGCCGCTGGCCGCAAATTTCTCCAATGCCTCGGGGCGGATATCGCACCCGTATGCATCGAGTCCCGACCGCAGCAGCGAGTTCGCGGTTCCCATACCGATGGCGCCCAACCCGATGACGCCGACCGTCTTGATTTCGGACATTCTTTCCTCCTCTTCGTGCGCGTGGCGCTGTTTCATGCCCCAAGGATGCCCTTTTGCAGTCGGGGGAAACAGGCATAAACATGATAGCGCTATCAACCGAGTCGAGACAAGGCATGACTGATCTTCTTGGCGAGCAAAGGACGCGCCGCGAAGAAGTTTGAAATTAGAAGCGTTCGAGTATGGTAGGGCGAACGAAGAGGTGCTCGGAATCCGAAATTGTTGAGGCAGGTCCCATGCGGTAGCGCTACCAAAATAGTGTGGTATTCGGCGCTGAATTGAGGCACACTGTCGGCCTAAGGGACCGGAGAACGGGCGACAATGGATTCGAACCCGCCGTCAGAAGGTGGCCGCCGACGGTCGCGGAAGGGACGCGTCACAGCGAAGGACGTGGCCGAACGCGCTGGCGTCGGAACCATGACCGTGTCGCGGGCGTTCCGAAATCCGCAAAGCGTATCGGTGGAACTGCGGCTCCGAATCGAGCAGGCGGTTGCCGAACTCGGATATGTCCCGAATCGATTGGCCGGCGGGTTGGCGTCGTCGCGGACCTGGACGATACCGGTTATTATCCCATCGCTGTCGAACGCGGTTTTCCCCGATATCGTCGAGGGAATTTCGGCGGTGCTCCAGCAACACGACCTTCAGATGCTGCTCGGCAACACGCACTACTCCCTTGAGGAAGAAGAGTTCGTGGCCGCGACATTTCTGAGTTGGTCGCCCGACGGCATGATCATCACCGGGATCGATCACACGCAGCGGACCCGGAACATGATCGCGTCCGCCAACATCCCGGCGGTGGAGATCATTGAATTGACCGACGATCCCATCGATATGAATGTCGGGTTTTCGCATTTCGACGCGGGTCGGGCGATGGGCGCCTATCTTCTGCGCAAAGGCTATCGGCGGATGGTCTTGGTAACGCCCATAAGCGGGCGAGACCGACGTGCCCACCGCCGGATTGCCGGTCTGCGCGACGCGCTTTTCGCTCAGGGGGTCGATCCCGTCGCGGTTGTCAGCTACGAAGAGCATTCGACGATCCGGCTGGGCGGTCAGGCGATCATGCGGGTCCTCGGCGAATATCCGGAAACCGATGCGGTTTTCTTCGCAAACGACGACCTTGCCGTCGGCGCCATTCTCGAATGCGGGCGCCGCGGCATTGATGTTCCCGGGACCGTGGCGATTGCAGGATTCAACGGCCTTGAACTCGGGCACGAGATCTTGCCCCGCCTGACGACGGTGGCGACTCCGCGTTTCGAAATCGGGAAGATGGCGGCGGAAATGATTGTGGCGCGTATCGCCGGCCGCGACCCTGGGCTGCTTCGGCGTGATCTGGGATATCGGGTTTTGGGGCGTGAAAGCGCGTGAGGAGTGGGTGGGGTTGGCCGTCGGGTCCAGGACAATCCCGTCTGGTCGAAGCGCGGCAATCGAACATATGTCGTGCCAATATATGAGTTGGGAAAGAACAAAAAAGGAGGTTAAGCCGAGTGCCGTGATTCCCTGTCGAAAAAAGCAAGAGCAAGGGGAATTGCGTTCCACACGCCGAAAAGATCCGGACGGGGTTGAGTCCGAAAAGTATCGGCGACAATCAACTGTAATCGGGAGAGAAACCCATGAAACTGTCACGAACGTTGATGTCCGTCTTCGCCGTTACCGCGCTTGCGGGCGTGGCCTATACGGCTTCTTCCGTTGATGCCGCCGCCAAGGAGCGGTGGAAAATGGCGTGGGCCTATCCGTCGACGTTGACGGGCCATGGCCAGATGCAGCAGGAAATCGTCGAAGCGATGAACACGCTTTCCGGTGGTGATTTCGTGCTCAAGGGTTATGAACCGGGCGCCCTGGTTCCCGCCATGCAGATTTTCGATGCGGTGTCCGAAGGTTCGATCGATTGCTCTTACTCGCCCCTCGGATTCTGGCCGGGCAAGGAACCCGCATTCGCGCTCTTGAACTCCTACCCGTTCGGGCCGGGGCCTGTCGAATACAATGCGTGGTTCAAATTCGGCAACGGCGGCAAGTTCCTCGATGAGGTGGCCGCCAAGCACAACTTGAAGATCCTGATTTGCGGCACGCACTCTCCGGAAGCCTCCGGTTGGTTCCGCGAACCCATCACCAGCCTGGACCAGCTGAAGGGCATGAAGATGCGCATCTTCGGCCTGGGCGGAAAGACGCTGGAAAAACTGGGCGTCAATTCACAGTTGACGGCTGCCGGCGATATCTACGCGGCGTTGGAACGCGGTGTCATCGACGCCAGCGAATTTTCCATGCCGATCATGGACTACAGCTTCAAGTTCTACGAAATCGCCAAGCATTACTATTTCCCCGGCTGGCATCAGCCCTATTCGACGGTTCAAGTTCTGATCAACAAGAAGAAATGGGACGATCTTGATCCCCGCTGGAAACTGCAGTGGGAAGCCGTCTGCGATCGCGCCACCTTGCGCTTCCTGACGATGGGCGAAGCCGGCAACGCCGACGTGCTGCCCAAGATCAAGGCCGAAGGCGTGACCATCCACAAGTGGGATCAGAAATTCCTCGATGCTTTCAAGGCGTCCTGGGAAGAAGTGTCGGCCGAATATCAGGCGTCCGATCCGTTCTTCAAGAAAGTGTGGGACGATCTCGCCGTGTTCCGCGCGAAGTACAAGTACTGGCAAGACTTGGCGATGCCTTGATCACCAGTCGTGTGATCTGAGTTGAGAATGCGGGGTCGGGCTCCGTTCAGGGTCCGGCCCTCGCCCTTGATTTCGGAATGTTTCTGGCTGTGAGATTTTTCCATGTCATTTGCCCTTCGCCTCTACAATCGGCTTGACTGGTTGGTGAGCCATGTCGGCTATCTCGCAGGATGGCTGATGTATCCATTGATCGCGGTGACGGTTTTCGACGTCATCACGCGCCGCTTCATGACACTGGGATCGACGTACCTGCAGGAATCGGAATGGCACCTGCACACCGTCGTCGTGATGCTGGCGCTGGGATATACCTATCTGCGCAACCGCCACGTCCGAATCGATATTTTCCGTGCTCACTGGTCTCCGCGTTTTCAGGCGTACATCGAACTCGTGGGCGTGGTCGTGTTCATGACCGCGATGACGTTCGTGCTCGTCTACTACGGTTCCCGTTTTGCCCATATCGCCTGGGTTCAGAACGAGGAATCGTCGTCGGGCATGGGGTTGAACAACCGGTGGGCGATCAAGGCGTTTGTCCCCCTCGGTGGATTGTTCCTGTTCGCGGGGGGCGTCGGGGTGTTTTTGCGGACAATCCTGTTCCTGTTCGGTCCCGAGGAACTGCGCGAGCGAGTCTCAGAGGTCGCCGCTTCGAAGGTGGATCCCACCAAGGGCGGTCGAGAGCTGGAATAGAAGGCATTACGGGTATGGCAAAGGCGCAATGTCCGCCGCCCACGGGGAGTTGAATTCATGCTCGATCTTATTATCGACCACCTTGGCGTACTTATGTTTCTCTGCCTGGTGGCGCTGCTTTTCACCGGGTTCCCGGTGCCGTTGGTTTTGGGGGGGACGTCGATCCTGTTCGGCCTTCTCGGCTGGGCTTTCGGAGTTTTTTCATTTGTCGAATTCTTCAATATTGCCGCCCGCGTTTGGGGGCAGGCGTGCGAAAATCCGATATTTACGGCCATCCCCATGTTCATTTTCATGGGCACGACCATGGAGCGTAGTCGGGTCGCCGAGGATCTGCTGACGGCCTTGCAGGTCCTGCTGAAGCGCCTCCCCGGCGGCTTGGCGATTTCGATTGCCGTGATGGGCACTATTCTCGCGGCGGCGACGGGCATTGTCGCGGCGTCGGTGGTCCTGATGACGGTCCTGGCTTATCAGCCCATGATCGACGCGGGTTACAACAAAAGCCTCGCCGGCGGCGCGATCTGCGCGTCGGGTACGCTCGGCATTCTGATTCCGCCGTCCATCATGCTGGTGTTCATGGCCGACATGCTCAGCATTTCCGTCGGGCACCTGTTCGTGGGCGCGATGATTCCTGGGCTCGTGCTGGCGGGACTTTACGTCGTGTTCATCATCGTCATCGCACTGATCAAGCCCCAGTGGGCGCCCGCGATGAAGGAAGGCGACATGCCGCACGGTGTTGCGGAATGGTTCCGCATGTTGACGCGAAGCTTCCTGCCGCCCGTGTTCCTGATGTTCCTGGTCTTGGGGTCGATCATCCTGGGTTGGGCCACGCCCACCGAAGCCGCCGGCGTCGGCGCCGCGGGTGCGGTTCTACTGATGATCTTCTCGGGTCGCCTGGACTGGACCATGTGGAAGGAAGTGACCCGGCAATCGGCTCTCACCATAGGCATGGTGTTTGGCATCGTCATCGGGGCCACCTGTTTCGCCTACATGTTCCGCTCGCTTGGCGGGGATGACGTCATTATCGATTTCGTGGAAGGGATGGACATCGGCTCGTGGGGCATTCTGTTCCTGCTGATGGGACTCGTGTTCATTCTCGGCTTTTTCTTCGAGTGGCTCGAAATCACCCTGATCATGCTGCCGATCATGTACCCGATCTTGAAGATATTGGATTTCGGTGATCATGTGAGCGGCGACGAACTGTTCGTCTGGTTCGCGATCATCATGGCGGTGAATCTGCAAACAAGCTTCCTGACGCCGCCGTTCGGGTTCTCGCTCTTCTGCATGAAGGGCGTGGCACCTCCGGGGGTCCGGATGGAACATCTGTACAAGGGCATCGTCCCGTTCGTGATTTTGCAGTTGATCGGACTGGGCATCGTGATCGCGTTCCCGGCGGTCGCGCTCTGGTTGCCGAGGGTGGTTTTCGATTAGGCGGTAATCACGCCGGTTGAACCGGGACGTCCGCGGAAATCGGTTCCGCGGCCGTTCCTTTTTCGGCCTCGTTGCCGAAAGCGTAGTAAGCGATCGGCTGGCTTCGTCCGCGGAGCGTTCTTTCGTGTCGGGTTTCAGGGTCTCCTCGAATTCCTGCCATATCCATAGCGGCTTCGGAGACGACAAGGGGCGTGCCGTGTTCCTTGCTCAGGCCTTCCAGCCGCGCAGCCGTATTGACGCTATCACCAATGGCCGAGACAATAGGGGCGCTTGGCGGTCCCATTTCGCCGACGATGGCTTCGCCGAAATGAATGCCGATGCCGATCTTCAGACGGGTCTGCAATTCATCGCTCAACCGGTCATTTAACTGGTCCATACGTTTCAGCATTTCCTCACCGCAGCGCAGGGCGTCGCGGCAGGCGTCACGGGCCGCTCCATCAAGTCCGAAAAGCGCCATGAGTCCGTCGCCGTTGAACTGGGCGTAATGTCCTCCGGTGATCGTCAGGGCGATTTTCATTTCCCCGAAAAACTGATTGAGGATGAACAGGACGTCGAACGGCAGCTTGTACTCTCCGAGACGGGTTGACCCCCGCAGATCGACAAAAAGGATCGCGACCGGAGCTTCGCGACCCTCCATGCCGCCGTGCCGGTAGCCGTCGGTGGCCTTGGCGCTCGCCGGCAGCAAGGGGGCGACCGTCAGATCCTTGTGGGGACGCATCTGGCAGGCCAAGCGTACGCCTTTGGGTGCCGCGATGCGATGCAACGCCGCCGCTTCCAGGGGCGAAGGCGCAGGCATGGTGTCGCTTCCCTGGACGACCCGGACCCGACAAGTGGTACAGCGGGCACGGCCGCCGCAGACCGAGGCATGCGCGACGCCGTTGGCGCGAAGGGTTTCGAGAATACTGGCTCCGGGCACCACGCGAAAAGCCGATCCGTTGGCATGGGTGAGCAGCGGCGTGCGGCGCCAGCGATGGGAAAACCGGCGCATGCCGCGCAAGGCCAGGACACCGAGTATCAATAGCGTCATGGTCAGCCAAGCGGCATTGGATGCCTTGGTAACGAAAGTTGCGGCCGCTTCGCCGAAGTTGGCGTCGTCGAGGATAAGGCTTGGCAGTTCGGGATCGACGAAGACCTGAGCCCGCATCGCGTTGCCGGCGGCGACGAACCCGGAGATCGCCAACAGCGGCAAGGCAACCGCCGATGAGAGCAAAATACCCTGGACGGAAATGTACCAACGTTTGACACGCAGCCAGTAGTGCAACCCGACGCAGGCGTGAAGCCAGACGACGACGAGCAGCAGGATCTGCATGATCCCTGTAGCCGGCGAGTTGATCCACTCCGCGACAAGCAAAAGGTAATAATCCGCGTTGGTTCCGGCGGCCAGTTCCGCGATGCGCGTCGGGACAAGATGCGTCACGAGAAGAAAGGGAATCGCGAAGCCACTCGTGATCTGGGTCGCTTCCCAGGCGCGAACACGCAGGGTATGGCGCGACCACAGCGACCAGAAGGCCAGGCAAAGATGGACGGTCGCGGCCGCCAGAAGGAGCGGTTCCACCCAGGCGGATCGCCAGGGAAGCAACAGGTAGGTTTGAGCGGCGTTGGCCGCATTCGCGGATATCAGCAGAAAGGCGTGATTCGTCAGGTGGGTCAGGACGTAGATGAACAAAACCAGTCCCGACGCCAGACGGAAGCGAGTGATCACGGTTTGGCGACGCGCCAAACGCCCCTGAAGCCGTGGCCCGTCGTGTCACCCGGGTTCTCGTCTCTGAACCAGCCGTATAGAGGCTGTTCCCTGTATGTCCACTGCCGGGTGCCGTCGTCCCGTTCGATGACCGAAAAATCGCCCACCGGCGTGGCCTCGGCGCCGGCCGTCAGCGGAGGCCACTGTTCGGCGCATTTGTCCAAACATACGGATTTCCCGGCCGAATCCTGATCGAAAGTATAAAGGGTCATACCCTTGGTGTCGGCCAATACCTCGCCATGTTTGGTCGGCGAAACGGTCACGTCTTTCGGCGATTCGAAAGCCTTGGCGCTATGCATTGTCAAGCCGAGGGAAAGTAAAATCGATAGAACGACCAGTTTCATGACGAACCCTCCGTAAAGACGGACTTCTCGAAGAATGCCCTCGAGACGTTTTGGGCAGGTTGGGCGGCATGGTCATGGTGTCAAGGGCCGGGATTGGCGATGATGCTTGCGAAAGATGGAACGTGAAATCACATCCTTGTTAATGAGGCGGAGGTAACGGCGATGGTCGACAAGTTGCGTGAACGGGACAAGGGTGAGGAAGCACGCTACAAAATGGCCGAGGAGCAATCTTTCAAGATCAGAGCGCGACGCAACAAGCTCGTCGGATTCTGGATTGCCGAACAAATCGGCCTCGATGCCGAAAATGCGTCGTCCTATGCGACGGAACTCGTCATGGCCGCCATGGATCTTCGGGATGACGCTGCGCTTGCTGCTCACATCGCCGTTGAATACCAACGCTTTGACCTCTCCGTAAGCGTCGACGACATCCGCCGTGAATTTGAAAAGGCGCAAACCGAGGCAGTTCGGCAGATCACCGCCCAATATCCCTTAGCGCTCGACGGAGATCACGAGCGGGTCGGAGGCTAGACGGCCTCCGGAATTTCAAGGCCGACTGGTTCCGGGAGCGCGATCCTGAAGTGGCTATTTACGCAATGCGACACCAACGTCACTTTTGGGAAATAATAGCAATATCGTTGGCGAGGCGCCGGGTGCTGGTATATGATCTTCCGAGTCCGGTATGGGCGGGATTCTAAGGTTTCCGTGATATATTTAGATTGCAGCGGTTTCCGGGATTGAGTCATTTGATGTTCGGGTCTGCTGCAGTGGGTTGAAAACGTGAAGGCTTCCGATTCCGAACATCCGGTCGTCGTTACGCAAGGAAACGACTCTCCCCCGAAACCGACGATCATCCGTTACTTGGCCAGGCGAATCGGGCTGTTGGTGGCGCTTTGCGTCGGAATTCTCGTGTCCATCGAGTCCACATACGAGTTCTATCGCTATACGGTCGATGCAGAGACGATCCGGGAGCGCGCGAAACGCGAAACCCGCGACCGCCTCGCCACTTTCGTTTTGCATGTGTGCCGGAAGATCGATCTCGATCGGGCGAGCATCCTGGAAGACGCGAAGAATGAAGCCCGAACGCGGATGGGCAAGGCCCACTGGGAACTCCACGGCCTGCTGAAAAAATCCGGCGAACTCGACCGGGAAGAGAAAGAAAGCCTTGCGACCCGATGGCTGGATTCTGTCTGGTACGACAACGGCAAGGGTTACATCTTCGCGATCGATGACAACCAGATCCTGCGCGTCTACCCGCCGGATCCGACCTTGGAAGGGCGCGTCGCGACCGAGGTTTTCGACGCCACGGAAACCGTCGCGGTCAGAAAAATGCTCGCGACCGCGCATGACGAGGGCGCCGGTTTTGTCCGGTACGTATGGCAGAAACCGTTTTCGGGCGGCGATCGGGACGAGAAAATCGCTTTCGTCACCTACGTCGACGATCTCAACTGGATGCTGGGAACCGGAGTCTATCTCGGGGATATCGAACGGGCGGTCATGAACCGGGTCCTCTCCGATTTGGAGGGAACGAACCCGAACGGCATCGACACTCTGTTCGTCGTCGATGGCGACGGGAAAGTCCTATTCCAGTCCGTCGACCCGGAGAACGGCACGTCGATCCCGATCGGAGACACCTTTCTCGACGAGGCGATTGCCATCGGCCGGGACGGGGGCGGATTCCTGCATCGGCCTCCGGTTCAGGTAGAGGGGCAGTCGGCGGCCGGTCCGGTAACGTTCGTCGCCGGAATTCCGGAGTGGAACTGGTACGTCGGCGCCGGCAGTTCACATTCCGATCTCGAAGCCCGTCTTGAATCCGCTTCGGCTGAACACATCGAGCAAATCAAAGAGTTCGGATTTGCCATCATCCTTAGTGCTCTTTTGATTTTCGTCGTGACGTCGTTGGGCATTCGTCAGGCCGTGGGGCAGATGCGAACCAGCGTGGAACGCCTGGATACGTTTTTCCGCAACACGGCGGAGGGCTCGTCACGTGAACTTAAGCCTGAAAGCATGGAGTTCCAGGAATTCCATCGCCTCGCCCAACAGGCCCAACGGATGGTGAACGCCCGGAAACAGGCCGAAAGCGAACTGGTTCTCGCCGCGGCCGAGGCGAACGAGGCCAACGCGGCGAAATCCCGGTTCTTGGCCAATATGAGCCATGAACTGCGGACTCCGTTGAATTCGATTCTGGGGTTCTCCGAAATCATCCGTGAACGGATGTTCGGTTCCCTGTCCGATCGTTATGCCGATTACGCGAGGATGATCAACGACAGCGGAAACCATCTCTTGCAGTTGATCAACGATGTGCTCGATCTCTCGCGGATCGATGCCGGCAAATTCGAACTGCACGAAGAAACCGTGGATGTGCCCGCCCAGGTTGCCTCGGCGATCGCCATGGTCGCCGAAAACGCCCGTCAAAAAGGAATCGAGATTGTCGAACAGGTTCCCGAAACGGTACCGGGCCTTTTCGCCGACCAACTTCGCGTCAACCAGATCCTGCTCAATCTCTTGAGCAATGCCATCAAGTACTCCGAAAGCGGCGAAATCCGGGTGACGTTGACGGTCGACGATGCCGCGGGGATGGTGATCGACGTCAGTGACGACGGCATCGGCATGTCCGATCAGGATATCGACGTGGCCCTCAGCCCCTTCGGCCGCGTGGAATCGGACTATCTGAACCGTCGGCACGAGGGCGCGGGACTGGGGATTCCGATTACCAAGCAACTGGCCGAAATGCATGGTGGCGGACTGGGGATCGTCAGCGTTCCGGGGCAGGGAACGACGATCAGCGTTCGTTTTCCGGCGGAGCGGATCGTCTCGGACAAGACTCTTGTCCCGGAGCTCGTCGCTCCGGCGACGGACCGCTGAACGGTCGGGTTCGAACCGCATCGCCCGCCTCGGCGAAAGCCTGGAATGACGCGGTCGTGATCGGCACGACGTTCGGGTACCGGTTTTTCATGCGTAGAAAATCCCCACCTGAGTGAATCGATCCCGCTCGCCGGGAAGCGGCGACGTCTTCCCCGGTGTGCGGGACGATGCACTCTTTGTGATCGGCCGAGGGAGGTGAGAACATGAAACGGTCGCTGATGGCGGGCGTTCTGCTCCTGGGGGTGATGGCCGGCAATGCCGCGGCCACCGAAGCCGTCGATCTGGAGTTGGTGTTGCTGGCCGATGCCTCCCGGTCGATCGACGACGCCGAGATCCGCTTCCAGCGCCAGGGCTATGCTTCGGCGATCACCCACCCCGAGGTCATGGCCGCCATCGCGGCGGGCCCGTATCGCCGGGTCGCGATCACTTATGTCGAATGGGGCGACGCGGCGTGGCAGGACGTGGTGGTGCCCTGGACGGTCATCGACGGCGCCGGTTCGGCCCGTGCTTTCGCCGATGCCTTGCTGGCGGCGCCGCGCCGGGCGGGGGGCGGCAACGCGATCGGCAGCGCGATCGCCGCCGCGCATGCGCTGCTCGACGGCAACGATATCGAGGGAACGCGACGGGTCATCGATTTTTCCGGCGACAGCGCCAACAGCTTTTCCGGAATTCCCGTCGCCCCGGCGCGCGAACGGGCGCTGGCCGCCGGGATCGTCATCAACGGTCTCGCCGTTCTGTGCCTGACGTGCAGCGGCCCGCCCGTGACCTATGATCTGGCCGAAGCCTTCCGCAACACCATCATCGGCGGTCCCGGCAGCTTCGTGATCACCGCCGATGCCACTGCCCGGTTCACGGATTCGGTGCGGCGCAAGTTGTTACTGGAACTCTCGGGCACGGCGTTTCCGGCACGCACGGCACGCCTCGCGGGCGCGGTCGCACCCTGAAGGGATGCGGATGAGCGCAATGTCGGGTCGGCCGCCCGGCGCCGGATCTGCGGCCTAGAAGCGAACACGTTCGCGATTTTATATGGCAACAGTTGTGCCGAACGTCTTGACGTTTCCGGCGCACTTGGCGATGCTCTAGGGGGCAAGCGAACGGCACCATGGTGGGGGCATGAAACGGGCGTTGGTATCGGGATTGATGGCGCTGCTGCTCGCGGGTTGCAGCATCAGCGCGGATGTCGTGGGGAAAGTCGGCGACAAGGTCTATCGGGGGCTTGCTACCGGTTACATGGATCGGTCGGGGACGATCGAAATGACCAGCGCCGACGGCAGCCGGTGCGCCGGCCAGTTTCGCTACACGGGGGCGAAGTACGGCATCGGACTTTTTCAATGCAACGACGGGCATTGGGCGGAGATCCAGTTCAATGCCATAGGCTCGGCATCGGGGTATGGCTATGGCAAGGATGATTCGGGTCGAGCGGTCCGATTTGCCTACGGGCTGCCGGAGGAGGAAGCGAAGATCTATCTGAAGACCCCGAACGAGCAGGCATCGACGTCCGAGCCCGACAAGGGGAAACGTGAAGAAGAGGAAGAGGGAGGCACCGTTTCCGCCGGTACTGGTTTCTTCATCAACACGAAAGGCCATGTCCTCACAAACAACCACGTAGTCCAGGGATGTCGTGATTTGATCATCCAGCTTCCTGACGGCGACTTGAAAGCGGGACATGTCGTTGCGTGGGATAGCCGAAACGATCTCGCCGTTATTCGCGTCCGCACCGAAGTCAAAACGTTCGCGACGTTCAACCTGGGCGCCCATTACCGCCAGGGCGACGTGGTCATGACCTATGGCTATCCGTTGCCCGGTACCCTGACGACCTTGGGCAACCTGACGGTCGGTAACCTGAGCGCTTTGTCCGGGGTGAAGAACAACAGCCGCGACCTGCAGATCAGCGTTCCTGTTCAGCCGGGGAACAGCGGCGGCCCGCTCGTCGATGCCAAGGGCAACGTGATTGGCGTCATCGTCTCGGGACTGGATGATCTTCACGGGTTGTTGACTTCGGGGGCGGTTCCCCAGAACGTCAATTTCGCGATCAAGGACGTGGTGGCAAAGACATTTCTCGATGCTCACCGCATTCCCTATACCGAAACCCGGAAAACGGCCGTCCTCTCGCCACCCGACATCGGCGACCAGATGAAGGAATATGTGGTCTGGGTTATTTGCGAGGGGTGACTTATACATCCCGTGCGTTTAACAGGATGCATACCGGCCTGCAGTACTCTTGAGGTTGGTAGAGGTTGCAGAGATCGCTGAATGATTGGGCGAGGGCCTCGAAGATTCGAGCGACGGCGCGCGAATGGGCCTTGAGTCTAGTGGAGGCCATTTTGATCGGGTTGAGGTCGGGCGATAAGGAGACCGGAAGAGGACCCGTCGCCTCGATTATGGAGGGCGGCGGCAGCCTGCGCGCCATCAGTTTGACAGCGGAACGCCGGGCTCACGGCGTTGTGGGCCGCTACGAATGGCCCGATTGGACAGATGATTCCTCCCGTATACGCGGATCAATCGAATAGCTTTTGCCCATGATCCACCTCTGCAGAGGATGAATCACATTTCACGCATCTCGGGAATCCTTTGCCCGATTCCGACTTCGTGCACGATGCTCTAGCTGCGCAGCGATTCGACGGTCATACGCAGTCCCTGTTCGAACGATGTCGAGGGAACCCAGCCTGTCATGCGGGTGAGCTTTTCCGATGAACCAACGCAGCGAACGACTTCGAAAGACGTCCGTTCGTCAGGCAGAGCCAGAAAACGTATTTCCGAATGGTTGCCGGTTGCCTGGACGATGCTTCTGGCGAGATCGCCGATGGACATTCCCTTTCCGGACGATACATTCACGATTTCCGCGCCCCCTACCTTGGCGAGGCCGCATTCGATCGCCTGGGTGACATCGTCGATGTAAACGAAATCTCGCTGATGCTCTCCGTCTCCGTAGACGCAGAGCGGCTCGCCCTTCAAGCCGTTTTCGATAAATCGGGGAATGACCAGTCGCTTGTCCTGCTCCGGACCGTAGACGTTGAAGATCCGGAACGACACGGATTCCAGGCTATTTTCCAGGTACTGCGCGTATAGAAACAATTCGTTGAACCGCTTGGCGATGGCGTAGTTCGACGACGCCACGATCGTAACGTCTTCGCGGTAGGCGGCGACATTCCAGTCACCGCCGTAGACGGCGCTGGTCGACGGGTATAACACCTTGCAATTCCCCGTCGCCAATGCGGCATGACAGACGGCCCGGAGAGAGTCAATTTCCGTTTCCATCGTCTCGACGGGATATCGGGCGTAGATGTCGGCACCGACCATTGCGGCGCAATGAACGATCGCGTCGCAGCCGCTTGCCGCCTGCGACACAGCGTTTTGGTCGCGGGCGTCTCCTGCGAAGACTGTAATATGATGGCTCTCGAGCGAGTCGACGTGGTGTTCCCGTATCAGGATGGCCACGTCATGGCCTTCTCGTACCAGTCGCCGGACGACGTGTCTTCCGACAAATCCGGCGCCGCCGGTTACGAGAACTTTCATTCCATCGCTTTCTTTGCTATCCCCTTGGGTCGCGCTGCTACGCCGTAGTGGAGGCCCCTCCGGAGTCCTCAGGCGCGCGTTTCGCGTAGTCATCGTAGGTCATATTCCAAAACTCGGCAAACGGTACGGTCGCATAAAGCCTCCCCGCTCAGGAAGTCGCCGGTGACGATGTCCCCTCCCAATGAAGAAGTCGCAGCCCCGGCAAGCCGTTCCTGTCTCGTCTGCGGCGGAAACCATCTCGGTGCAGCGGCAGGGTATCTGGGGCTGGTGGCATGCCGGGATTGCGGTTTCCTGACCGCCGATCTGGAACTGACGTTTGAAGACATCCGCGCCGTTTACGGCCACGACTATTTTCACGGCAGCGAATATCTGGATTATCGGAAGGAGGAAACGAGCCTTCGGCGCAATTTTCGGCGCCGGCTTGATACGATGGTGCGGTGGCTGCCCGATTCTGGACGATGCCGGCTGTTCGAAGTCGGCTGCGCCTATGGCTTTTTTCTGGCTGAGGCGCACCAGCGCTTCGGCGACGTTGCAGGGATCGACATCAACCATGAGGCGGTATTTTATGCGAAAAATCACCTAAAAATAAACACTGCGGAAGGGGACTATCTCGACCACGCGCTGCCCGAACCGGTCGACGCGATCTGTCTGTGGGACGTCATCGAGCATCTGAACCGACCGGATCAAGTATTGGAAAAGGTGGTGCGCGACCTGAAACCGGGCGGTATCATGTGCCTAACCACCGGCGACGTCGGGAGCCTCAACGCCCGTCTGCGCAAGGGCAAGTGGCGTATGGTCCATCCGCCCACGCACCTGCACTACTTTTCCGCTTCGACGATGTGCCGACTGCTTTCCCGCGTCGGGTTGGACGTCGTCTCGGTTTCGTACCCTGGTATCAGTCGGAGCATCGGCATGATCCTGTTCGGTGTCGTCGCCGTGGGAATGAAACGGCCAAGGCTTTACCGGCGGCTGGCACGCCTGCCGTTCACCGACTGGCACGTTACGCTCAACTTGTTTGACGTCATGCAGGTTGTCGCGCGCAAACCCGCCCGGTCGTAAGGCGGTTTCCGGTTCAGACACCAGGCTCAGTCGGGTTCTTGCCGCCGCGCTTTCCGCGTACGAGATAGGAGGGCCGGGATCGCGTTTCGTCATAAATACGGCCGATGTATTCTCCCAGAACACCTATTCCGACGAGCTGGACGCCGCCTAGGAAGTAGACGCCGATAGCCAGTGACGTCCACCCCGACGGCAGGCTCTGTTCGCCTTCAATCAGCCAGTAGGCCAAAACGAAGGCTCCGTACAGCAGCGCGCCCAACGAGACGCAGGTTCCTACCATCGAAAACAGCCGTAACGGTAGGACCGAAAAGGAAATCAGGCCATCGGTTGCGAACCGCACTAGAGCGCTCAGGCGATAGCGGCTTTTGCCCGCGTGCCGGACACCGACGTCGTATGGTACCGTCGTGTGTACGAATCCGATCCAGTACGACAGTCCGCGCAGGATCTTTCCTTTTTCGGGCAACGTCATCAAGGCGTCGAGAGCCCGGCGGTCCATAAGCCGGAAGTCCGATTGGCGATCCCGCATCGGAATGCCGGACAGTCGGCTCACCAGCCAGTAATAGAATTCGTCGTTCAGGCGCCGGGCGGCGGATATGCGTTCGCGGCTCTGCTTGCGCGTGTTGACGACGTCGTAGCCCTGTTCCCATTTCTCGAGCAGGCGGGGGATCGTCGCCGGAGGGTGTTGGAGATCTGCGTCCATGCAGATCACCACGTCACCTTCGGCGTGTTCGAGCGCGGCGATTAGTCCGCCCTGGTGTCCGAAGTTGCGTGACAGCGGCACATACCGCACCCGCGGATCGCTTTCGGCCAACGCGCGCAGTAATTGGAGCGAATTGTCCGAGCTGCCATTGTCCGCGACCACCAGTTCGAAACGGCACTGTTCGCCCTCCATCACGGTGCGGATGGCTTCGTACAGGGTGGGCAGGGTTTCGCTTTCGTTCAGCGCAGGAACCGCGACCGACACGAGGACGTCGCGGCGCGAACGCGTTTCATCGAGCAGACTGGGAGTTGGGTACATCTCTCGCACCGGAGGTCTCCTCCTGGAATATCGCCGCACTGGGACGGGGCGCCCGGACGGACATTACCGTATTGGCCGTACCCTATCTACAGTACGGTGATGAAGCCTTCGTCGGATCGGTCACGTAGAAGCTGCCGGGTTCGACCCGGATTCGCTGGGCAATCCACTGGTGATCCGACAGCGTTTCGATCTCGGGGATCAGCTTCCGCCATGCTGTGTATTCGACCCAGTTACCGTAGCCGTGGGTCAGGGGTTCATAGCCGTGATAGATGTTGGGGCAGCCGAGCCGCTCCCACGCCTCGGTCAGCGAGCCCGAATCCGCAATGACGTTCTGTACCGGAGTGCTCCAGAAGTCTCGGTCGTCGAAGAAGTCGCCCCCTAGGAAATAGCGCAGCCCGATGCCTGGCTCGTAATAGAGATACAGGATCGGCCGGTCGACGACGGCGGTGCGTTCCGCTTCCGGCAGCGACATGATCTGCCGATAGATTTCATAGTCGGTGTTGTTGTGCAGGTAGCTTTCCGTGGCGCCTTTCCAATAGGTGCTGAAACTTCCGGCACGATAGGACTTGTATCCAACCGCGACGACCAGAAGCAGAACGCTGGAAAGCAGAGCGGCCCACGGCAGGCGGTGGCGCCACCGCGCCAGCGGACGCAAGTGCAGCAGCCATTCACCGCCCCGGGTCGCGGCCAGGACGAAACAGGGATACCAGACGAAGAACCACGACGCGCAAAGGTAGAGCTTGCTGAATCCGACGCCCTTGCGGTAACCGGTCACGGCTTCGAGAACCAGCGGGCCCGCCAAGACCAGCCACGGTGTCAACAGCAGCAGGATGCCCGTCCTGCGCTGGCGGAATCGGAACAGCCCGATTGCCAGGGCCAGGATCGACACCGTACCGATGGGAATTCCGAACTGGAAGACCGAAGGATCGGGCTTCAATCCCCAGTCGACCAGGGTGCCCCAGAACGATTTGGCGAATCCTGGCGGATGCAGCGCGGTAATACTAATGCGGGGATAGAACAGCCCTTTGTTCAGAACCAGGATGACGTCGCGAAGCGTGAACACTCCTAGCAGCGCGCTGGCGAGGATCCACGGCCCCCAGGAGAAGCGCCGGTACCGGATCCGCTCCGTCGCTGCGAACGCGGCGCCCCAAAGGACCGCGATCACCGCCCCGTAATTCCGGGCGAACACCATGAACGCAGCCGCGGTGTAGCCCCGGACCAACGCGCTGGCACCGTTTCCCGACAGCACGGAAACGATCGCGAGCGCGGAAGCCAACGGCAGCAGTTTATCGCGCCAATCATTGGCGAATGCCAGCATAAACGGGGAACCGTAGCGCAGGAATACCAGGCAGGCAAACACGAACAGCAGCAGGGCAACCCGGTCACGGCGAAGTGGATGCAGCAGGACCAGGATGGTCAGGATCGAGGCGGTCGCCGAAGCGGCCATCCCGGCTACCCCGGATTGTCCTCCTGCTACCCAGGTATGCAGGGCGATCAGTCCGAGCGTATCGAGCCCGTACCATAGGCCGCTGGTCAGAAAGCCCTCACCTAAGTTGATGTCGCGGGGCCAGGGGAAATGCCCGATGTCGAACGCTCCCGAGACGTAAAGCGGATTCCATGCCTGATAGAAGTTATAGCCGGCTGCGGGCAAGGGCGTGATGACGTTCACGGCCATAAAAAGGCACACTACGGATACCGCGATCGCAAAATAAAAGGCATTATCGCCATTACGCGCATTCCGCGTTCCAGTGATCACGAAACGCAACGGGACGGCGATGGTGGCGACAATGACCGCTATCGCCCAACCGAACCAGGACAGACCGATGCCCAGCCAGAGGAAAAGCGAGAGAGCTAAGTTGCTTGCTGCCGCCAAGACGAGAAAGCCGAATGCGGCACCCGGCAGACCGCCGACTCGGACCAGACGGCCTACGGCAAGGGAAACGACCAGATAACAGAGACTCGCCAGGGCAATCAGGATCTGTTCCCCTGCGATGTAGTCCATCGACAAATAATCGTACATAGGGATCCGTCGCCGAAGCATGGCGGTGCAGGGATGACACGCCGAGACCGGTATTCTAGGCGGCGAGCACAAGGCTATTCAAGCGCGCCGATGTGGCGCATCATTACGTTTCTCGGAGCTCAACCCGAAAAGAGTTGAGTGGTTTCAATTCGTTGTGATTTTGTTCGGTTGCGACACTGAGCGAGGATCATCATGGCCTGGACCAAAACCACTCGATCCGACTATGCTCGACGGGGACGGCGTTATGCAAGCGACCTGACCGAACGGGAATGGGACCTTATTGCGTCCTCCATGCTGCCGCACCGTCTGATAGGCTGCCCTCGCACGGCCCAATACGGAAGTCAGATTCTTAGGGGCATATGTTTTGCGTAGGTGCCGGAAAACCCCTGAAAGGGGTAGACCATTATGACTCGGTTTCGTTCCATCGGTCGTTTCTGGCTCCTGTTTCCACCGTCGGTTCATTAGCACATTAACGCACAACGTTCGACCCTTGTCGGTGTGGGGGATCCCGGTCGTGACGGGCTCACGAGGACTCCGGTTTTCCCATTCTGGAAACTTCCTTTGCCAATGGGATGGTGCGTTTTTCCGTGTCCGCATTCGCGGAAAACCGCATTTCATTGCGCGGATTCAAACGTATTTCTCCGTGTGGAGCGCTTTGTGCCCACTACTGCCCATGATTAAATCATGACGGGAGTGGTGACGTCGCGAAGACCGCAGTGAGAGCGTTTGCTACCGTTCGTCACGACAAATTCCCTTCTGTTCGAACGTGATCCAATGGATTCGACCGACAGCCAAAAGGAGTGCGACCCACCGAGAAAGAGGACTTCAGAAATCCAGGGGCGGTTTCATCAAAAAATAAACATGGACCGCCCGATAAAACACATAAATCCAGGAGGAAACGATGATCAGACGCACATTCATTCTTGCCGTCGTCGGTGCCGCCGCGTTTGTGGGGCTCGGCATGACCGCGCCTGTTCCGGCGCAGGCCGCATCGAAGGAAATCGTTTATCTGACGCCTTCCTTGAACGTCACGTTCTGGCGTTATCTGTCGAAGGGCATCGAATCGGTCATCAAGGAAGGCGGCTACACCTACCAGGCGCTCGATTCGGAAAACAACGCCCAGAAACAGCTTCGCAATGCCCAGGACGTCATCGCGCGCAACGTCGCGGGCATCATCATTTCTCCGACCGACAGCTCAAGCTGCCCCAGCGTCCTCGATCTGGCGAAGAAAGCCGGCATTCCGGTCGTCATCGCCGATATCGGCACCAACAGCGGCGATTTTGTCTCGTTCATCAGTTCCGACAATCTGGCCGGTGCCCACGGCGTCGGCAAGGCCTTGGCCGAGGCGCTGACGGAAAAGGGCTGGACCGACGGCTCGGTCGGCATCATCGCCATCCCCCAGGCGCGCAAGAACGGCCAGTTGCGCACCCAAGGCTTCCGCGACGCCATGAAGGAGGCCGGTATCACCAAGGAGGCGGGCTTGCAGCAGATGCAAAGCTTCACCGCCGATGAGACATTCAAGTACACGCAGGACATGTTGACCGCCAATCCCGACATGCGCGGCATCTTCATCCAGTCGGATCAGCAGGCTCTCGGCGCCATGCGGGCCATTCGGGCCGCCCGTCGCCAAGGTGAAGTGCTGATCGCCGCGTTCGACGGTATTCCCGAATTCGTCGATCTGATCAAAAAGGGGTCCATCGTCGGTTCCGGCATGCAGCAGCCTTATCTCATGGGCGTGAACTCCGCCGAGGCGTTGGTCGAGCATCTGAAGGGCGGCACGCCGCCCAAGGAACTGATGGTGCCGATCATGGTGGCGACCGAAAAGAACATCGACGCCAATCTCGACAAGATCAAACTGAACGTGTTCGCCAACGAGATGTAATTCGTCTTTGCCGAACATGCCCGGCGGGGCGTTGATTCCCGCCGGGCGCCATTTTCCGTCCTCGCTGACGTCATTGGTCCGTTCATGTCCCTATTTTTCCAGGCTACCGGTGTCGACAAGACGTTCGGCCGGACACGCGCCCTCGCGGAGGCGAGCTTCGAACTCGGGCGGGGTGAAATCCATGCGTTGATCGGCGCCAACGGCGCCGGCAAGTCGACCCTGTCAAAAGTCGTCGCCGGGCATTTCCCGCCCGACCGGGGAACGTTGATCTTCAAGGGCAGGCCCCTTGTCCTGCGACGTCCGCGCGATGCTTTTCAGGCCGGCATCGCCATCGTCATGCAGGAAACCAACCTGGCACCCGATCTGTCCGTGCTCGAAAACATCTTTCTGCCGAGTTACGGCGATCGTGGCCTGTTGTCCTATGCCGCCATGCGCCGTCGCGCCGCCGAGGTGCTCGCCGGGCTCGGCCAAGCCGATGCTCTCGGCCTCGATGCCGAGGTTCGAGACCTTTCGGCGGCCCAGCGCCAACTGGTCGAGATTGCCAAAGCTCTGGTTCTGAACGCCGAGTTGATCATCTTCGACGAGCCGACCTCGTCCCTGAGCCCCAGCGAGGTCGAACGTCTGTTCGACCTCATGAGTCGGCTGCGCGACGAGGGCCGGAGCCTGGTGTTCGTCTCCCACCGTCTGGAGGAGGTGTTCGCCATTACCGATCGCGTGACCGTGATGCGCGAGGGGCGAACGGTGGCCGCCGGTGTCGAGACCACGTCCTTGACCCAGGCCGACATCATCCGGCTGATGGTGGGCCGTGATATCGGCAGCGTCTACGCAACGCCGACGGATGCGGAACCTCCGGAGCGAGCCGTGGCCCTGGATGTCCGCAATCTGTCCGCCGCGCCCCGGGTGCGCAACGTCTCCTTTCAACTTCACGCCGGCGAGATCCTGGGGCTTGGCGGTCTGGTCGGCGCCGGTCGATCCGAAACCGCCGAGGTTCTCTTCGGCCTGCGGCGGCGCGGCGGCGGCGAGGTGTTTCTGGCCGGAGCTCCCTTTCGGCCCAAACGCCCAGCGGATGCGATCCGGGCTGGGATCGGGTTCGTCGCCGAAGACCGGCGGACCCAGAGCATCGTCCCCGACCTATCGGTCAAGGAAAACCTGCTCCTCGGGCATCTGGGCGCGCATCGGGGATTCGGCCTCGATTACACCCGCCGCATGGCCAAGGTCGAAGAACTTCTGGCGAAGCTCGAACTGCCGAAGGATCGCTTGAGCGATGCCAGCCTGCTCAATTTTTCCGGCGGCATGCAGCAGAAGATCATCATCGCGCGGTGGCTGCTCCTCGAACCCAAGGTTCTGATCCTCGACGAACCGACCAAGGGCGTTGACATCGGAACCCGTCAATCCATTTATGCCATCTTGCACGATATCGCCGAGCAAGGTATCGGAGTCCTGGTCATTTCGTCCGATTTCCAGGAGCTCATCGGCTTGTGTGAGCGGATCATCGTCATGAGCGACGGCATGTCCATCGCCGACGTTCCCAGCACCATGCTCGACGAGGAAAAACTCACCCTGTTCGCGGCGCCGCGCAGTTCGATGGAACGGACCCGGACGCTGTTGCAGAGCCTTGCCCAGGCCCACGGCGCCAACGCCTTCTGGGCGATCCTGGACAAGGAGACCCTGTTCTGTCTGACCAATGCCGGGGCCGCGGAGACGGCGGATCCCGGGTTCGGCGCGGGCGATTCCATCCGCTTCGCCGCAACCCGCATCGGGTCGGCCTTGAAGGCGCGTAACGGCGGTTTCGTGCGTGACCCCGAGACGGGGCTCACCAGCATGATCGTCGACGTCAAGGGACATCGGGGACACGATCTCGGCACCATCGGCATCGTCCTGCCGCCGGGCCGGAAAGCACCCGATTCGACGCGTATTCGGATCGATATCGAGACCATGTTCAGAAGCAACGCGACCGCGCAACGGAGCGAATTCCAATGACGACCACAACCGAAACAAGCCCCGTTTCCCTCCTGAAGCGATGGGTTTCTCATTTGGAAATCCGCATGGCCGGGTTGGCGCTGCTGATTGCGATCGTCCTGTCGATCCTGTCGCCCTATTTCCTGACGACCAACAATCTTCTGAACCTGTTGGATCAGTCCGTGGTCATCGGCATCGTGGCCATCGGTATGACGTTCGTCATTCTGACCGGCGGTATCGACCTGTCGGTCGGTTCGGTGGCCGGCGTAACCGGAATCATCCTCGGCCTCGCCTTGCGGGAATTTCCCATTCCGGTCGCCATTTTCCTGGCGGTCCTGTCGGGGGCTGGGATCGGGTTGTTCACTGGAATTCTGATCGGCGCCTTCGGCATGGCGGCCTTCGTCGTTACCCTCGGTGTTATGGCTATCGGCCGCAGTCTGGCTTACATCTTTTCGGGCCAGCAGCCGATTTCGGATATTCCCGAGGCCATGAGCAACCTCGTCTATACGTCATTCCTCGGCATTCAGACCAATGTGCTGATTTTGCTGGTGCTCTATCTGATCGCATGGCTCTATCTGACCCATACCAAGGGTGGTCGGACCATTTATGCGGTGGGTTCCAACAGCGAGGCGGCCCGGACCGCCGGTCTGAATGTTCTGTTCTACAGCGTGTTGCCTTACGTTATTTCGGGCGCGCTTTCCTGCGTCGCCGTCGTCCTGCTGTCGGGCCAGATCCTCTCCATCGACCCCCTGGCGGGAAACCTTCTCGAACTCGATGCCATCGCCGCGGTGGTGATCGGCGGGGCCAGCCTGTACGGCGGGCGCGGCACGATCATCGGAACCCTGATCGGCGTCTTCATCATGGTGATGATCCGCAACGGCCTGAATCTGATGGGAGTATCGCCTTTCTGGCAAGGATCGGCTATCGGCGGCATCATCATTGCCGCCGTTCTTGCCGAACGTCTCATCAGCACCCGTACACGGGGATGAAGACCATGACCGGGAATCCCACGCGCACCATTCGCTTGTTCGGAACCGATGAACCGCCCGCGCCGACGCGGATCCTGCGCGCCGGGCCGTTGAGCGCCGAATTCGAGGCCGGCAACCTGCGCTATATCCGCCTGGGCGGAATCGAATTGATCCGCGCCGTTTCCTTTATCGCGCGGGATGCGGTGTGGGGGACCTATACCCCGGAGATCACCGACCTGACGATCGAGGAAACCCCGGAGACATTCCGAGTCACCTATTCCGCCGTCGTCGGCGACGGGGATCAAACCTTCCGATACGACGCCGTTATCGAGGCGCGCGCGGACGGATACCTGCGTTTCGAGGCCCACGGACGAGCGGCGACCGAATTCGTCACCAATCGAACCGGGTTTGTAGTCCTGCATCCGTTGGATGGCGTGGCGGGCACGGAAGCGACGATCGAGGACGCCGACGGACTATCGGCGACGGTTCGGTTTCCCGACCTCATTGCCCCCTACCAACCGATGACGAACCTGCGCGCCATTACGCATGCTTTTGCGCCGGGCGCGCGGGTCACCTGCCGGATGGAGGGCGACGTTTTCGAGATGGAGGACCAGCGGAACTGGACCGACGCCTCGTTCAAGACCTATTGCCGCCCGCTCGGATTGCCTTGGCCCTACGCCCTGGCGGCTGGAACCGAAGTCGCGCAGGCGGTGACCGTATCGGTCATTGGAAAAACCGCCGAGGCGAGGGGTCGGTCCGACGATGTTTCGTTGCGCATCGGCGCACCGCTCGGCACCGTGCCGGCCCTCGGCATCGGCATCGATCCGGCGGACATGGATGCGACCGCGGCCAATGCCGACATGCTTCGCACCGTTGCGCCGGGCATTGCCGTGTTCCGTCATGATCCGAATCTTGGGCATAACCGTTCGCACTTGGAAAAGGCGGCCCAAATCGCCGGCGCACTCGGTGCGGAGGCATGGCTTCAACTGGTGGTCCGCTCGATTGACGGCTTTGCCGGGGAACTGGCTGGCCTCGGCGCGACCGTGGCGGCGCTGGGATCGCCGTTCGATGCCATTTTCGTGTCTCCGGCGGCGGACCTGTCGGGGGTCCTTCCGGGAAGCACGTGGCCGCCGTGTCCGCCGTTGGCGGACCTTTACGACGCCGCGCGGAAGGCCTTTCCCGGCGTGCGCCTGGGTGGCGGGATGTTCGCCTATTTCACCGAATTGAACCGCAAACGCCCGCCGATGGAGGACATCGATCTGGTGACGTTCCAGACGTCGGCGATCAATCATGCCGCCGACGACCGTTCCGTCTCGGAAACCCTTGAGACGCTGCCCCATATCGCCGCGACAGCCCGTATCATCGCTGGCGGGATGCCCTACGTCGTCGGTCCGAGCGGCATCGGCGTGCGCGATAACCCTTACAACGACAAACGCCTTATTGCCGAGGGAAATGTCCGTATGGCCACGGCATTCAACGATCCTCGCCAGCGCAGTCTGTTCGGAGCGGTATGGAATCTTGGCTATTTTTCTCGTTTCGCTTATGGCGGCGCCGAGGCCATTACGTTTTGCGGCGGGGTCGGAGCGTTCGGTCTCGTTCATACGAGCCAGTCATGGCAACAGCCGTTTTTTGACGCCGTCGGGGGAGTGTTCCCCACTTATCATGTCGCGCGCGGGCTGGCGGCGCTACGCGGTGCAGCCATGCGTGAGGTCACGGTTTCGGATGAACGCCGTATTCTCGCTCTCGCTGCCGAAAGGGAGGGCCGGTTGACACTCTGGGCTGCCAATTTGAGCGAAGTACCGCAACGGCTCCATCTCGATCCTGCTTTGCACAACGGTCAGGCGATTGTCCTGGATGCCAATAACTTTGTCGATGCGGCCGCCGACTTGGATTTCCTCAAGAACCGGGCGCGGCCCTTCGCCGGTCCGGAAATCGTGCTCGACTCCTATGCGGCCGCGCGGTTGGTTGGGGATTGAAGGCCAACGGCTTCGCCTGTCCCACCATCGGCTATCACTGATTCCCGATAGACAGCACAATCACAAGTGCTTCCGTTGCGCGACCACCGCGGGTTTCGCTATGCTGGTTTTCCTTCCCCGGCACCCGTGCGGCATCGGCGTCCGAGGGCCGCTCATATCGATTCAATTGATTTCCGCAACATGGGAGATTTTCATGACCACGCAATCCAACGACTGGCAGATGCTCATCGACGGGGCTCTTGTCGGAGCCAAGGAAAATAGCGAGGTCCTGAACCCGACGACGGGCGAGGTCTATGCCCGCGTTCCCGAAGCAGCACCGGATCAGGTCGACGCGGCATTGGCGGCGGCGCGCCGGGCACAACGGGATTGGGGCAGCGCTGCGCCGATCGAACGCGCCAAGGTCATGAAACGCATTGCGTCGCTGGTTCGCGAACAGGCCGAGGAGTTGGCGCGGATCGTCGTTTCCGAGCAGGGAAAGCCGATTCTGGAAGCGCGGGGAGAGGCGGCCGGCGCCGCCGAATTCTTCGACTATTTCGCCGAGTTCGCGCGTCGCATCCAGGGCGAAATCCTGCCGTCCGACCATCCCGGCGAGCAGATCTGGATTCAGCGCGTTCCGGTCGGTGTCGTTGCCGCGATCATTCCCTGGAACTACCCCTTGGCCTTGGTCTCGCGCAAGGTCGCCCCGGCAATGATCGCGGGCGACACCATTGTGCTCAAGCCGCACGAGGAAACGCCGGTTTCAGCCTTGGCGATGGCGCGGATATTCGAGGCGGCAGGGGTACCGAAGGGAGTCGTCAACATCGTCACCGGCACCGGCGAAACCGTCGGCAAACAATTGTGCACGTCCGACGGGGTCGATTTGATCTCCATGACCGGCAGCGTGCCGACCGGCAAGATCATCATGCGCAACGCCGCCGACCGGATGACCCCGGTGTCGCTGGAACTGGGCGGCAAGGCGCCCTTCATCGTGATGGAAGACTGCGATCTCGACCTCGCCGTGCGTTCGGCGCTCACGTCGCGCTTCATGAACTGCGGCCAGGTCTGCATCTGCAATGAACGCACTTTTGTCGCGCGTCCGGTCTATGACGAATTCGTCGAGCGGTTCGTCGCCGCCAGCGGCAAGCTCCGGATCGGGGATCCGATGTTGGAAACGACCGACATCGGACCCAAGGTCAGCCGCGAGGAACTGGACAAGGTCGCCCGCTACGTCGAGCGCGCGCGGAGCGACGGCGCCCGCGTGCTGATGGGTGGCGGCGCGCCGGAAACCGCGCCGACTCCGGGCGGCAACTGGTTCGCTCCGACAGTATTGGCCGACGTGCTCCCGGATATGGAGATCATGCGGAACGAGGTCTTCGGCCCGGTCATTCCCATCCTGCCGTTCGACGATTTCGATGCGGTGCTCGAAACCGCCAACAACTCCCGTTATGGACTGTCGGCCTATCTGTTCACCAACGACCTGGAAAAGGTCATGCGCGCCGTGGCGGATCTCGACTTCGGTGAACTCTATGTCAACCGGGTCGGTCCGGAAAGCGTGCAGGGCTATCACGTCGGGTACCGCGACAGCGGCATCGGCGGCGAAGACGGAGTCCACGGCCTGGACGCCTACCTGAGAAAGAAGACCGTGTACGTCAATACGTCGGGCCGCCCGGCGACGGCCTTGATGCCCTACGGCGGTTAAAAGCCGGACATCGCGCTACACCTTCCGATATGACCCGGCGGATGACACCGTCGTGGCGGCGGGAAACGCGGGTCGGCACGTCCATTTCGCGAAACGGCGGTTTGCCAGGGGGTGGCGGAGGGAGTGGGATTCGAACCCACGATACCCTTTTGGGGTATACGCACTTTCCAGGCGCGCGCCTTCGACCGCTCGGCCATCCCTCCGCAAGGATGCGGGCCGCAAACCTAGCCGAGGCGGCCCTGGACTTCAACGCTTTTTCGCGTTTGCGGGTGCTTGCTCAATTTGGCGTTCGGTTTCACAATAAGCGTGGCGGATTGTACGGATTTCAAGCTGCCGCGCCCGCCCCGGAAAAGGAGATCGGTCGATGTCGGTCAATACGCAGGGTGTCATCCAAGCCCTCATCAAGGCCAATAAGCCCGCGCATGCGCCTGAGGAAGTCGCGGAACGCAGGGCGGTCATCACCCTTTCGCGGGATCTCGGCTGCGGCGGCGAGGAAATCGCCCGCGCGCTTTCGAAGCGGCTCGGTGTTGAGTATTTTGACGTCGAGATTCTGGACGCCGTGGCCAAGAGCAACAAAGTCAACGCGGCCTTGTTGCAGGCCTTGCATGAGCGGGTCAGCGCCGCAAGCGACGCGTGGCTCTATTCGACGATTTTCGGCAAAAGCGTCAGCCGCGACGACTACCTGTCGAACTTGGTAACGACGATTCGGGGCATCTATCGCAAGGGCGGCATCATCCAGGGACGCGGCGGGCACATCATTCTGGCGGGCCGCGACGTGTTGCGTATCCGCATCACGGGGTCGGTCGAGGCCTGTGCCCGGCGCCTGGCGCAACGGGAGGGGATAGGGCTCGGCGATGCGCGCCGCAAGGTTCGGGAAACCAACAAGGCTCGGGGCGAGTTCGTTTGGCGGATGTTTCGCTCCCGGCTCAACGAACCGACCAACTTTGATCTGGTCATCAACACCGATCATTTCGCGAACTACGAACAGGTGCTGGAAATCATCCTGTTCGCGGTCGGCGCCATGAAGATCGACCAGCCGCAGTCGGGAACGACGAACAAATAGCCGAAGCGCAAACGCGTTGATCGAGAGGGAGGCCGCCTATTCGGCGGCCTCACGGTCCCCGACGAAAGCCGATCCTTCGACTCCATGGTAGAAGCCGTTGGAAAACGGAGCGTTCGGGATCAAATCGGCCAGCCGCACGTCCGCGTCGGCGGCATCGAGGCAACCATCCAAAACGTCCCGATAGATCCGCGCCACCGCCACCATGTCGGTGTCGTGGGGCGACAGCCGGAAATGGGTGACACCGTTGGCGCGCATTTCCGCCAATTCCGCCACAAGGTTGCAGTACGAATACGACATCGTCTGGGTGCCGTTGACGGTGAGAAACGGCTCGTGGTCCATGGTTTCGAGGACCATCCCGTCGGTGTCGTCGCCGCAGGCATATAGACAATTATCCTTCGGCAGCCCACGTGAACGGGCATGGTAGCAACGGGCCGAATTCGCGAGCGGCAGACGGCCGAAGATCTGGACCTCGATCTCCGCCCCCTTCGCGGCGGCGGCGAGAACCGCGATCGAATCGCCCGGCAGTTCCCCCTGCAGGCAGATGCGGACCGCCCCCTTGCCGAGGAGATAGGCCAGGGTACCTTCGTTGTAGACGTTGACCGACGGTCCGATCACATGCGGGCGCCCACCCAGCAATGAAACCGTCGAGATGTCGTTGGCTTCGATCATCCGCTCACCCTCGCCTTCGACCAAGGCGCGGATGCCGTTCATTTCACGGGCGACCATGATCAGACCCAAGGTGGAATGGATCACCTTCTTGCCGGCGCTTTCCAGGTGTTCGATCACGTCCGGAATGACCGGATCGAAGAAAGGCGCGCGTTTAGAACACACGACCTCGCCCAAATAGACCGTGTCGACCGGGGCTTCGTCGGCGATTTGGAAATAGAATTCCTTGAATTTCTCGGGCGTCCAGTTGAACAGGAGCGGGCCAAGCGTCAGGGCGCCGTTTTCCGGGATCGTCATGCGGTGGCCTCTCAATGCCAGTTGCGTCGGTAGGCGCCCGCAGTCTCGCGGCTGCCCTCGGTGACCGCGATCAGTTCGGCGGCGGATACCGGGGCTCCCTGCGCCAAGTTGTCGAGCGCCTTGCGGAAGGATTTGACGACCTGGGCGACGTAGGCCCGGCCGCGTTGCCGCCCTTCGATCTTCAACCCCTTGACCCCGGCTGCGGCCAACTCGGGCAGAAGATGCAGGATGCTAAGCGACGTCGGTTCCTCGAACAGGTAGCTGACCTTGTCCTGGGTCCGGAAACGGCCCTTGCACAGAGTGGGATAGCCCGCGTTTTCCTCGCGCGAAAAAGTGTTGATGGTCTTGCCGCCCAGCTTCGTCACCAGGCGGTCGCCTTCCTCCTTGTAGGACACGTGGCTGGCCGGCGAGCAGACGCCTTCCTTGTTCGGCGAAATACCGGTGACGTAGGACGAAAGGGAACACCGTCCTTCCGCCATAACGCACAGGCCGCCGAACACGAACACCTCGGTTTCGACCGAGATTTTTTTATTGATCTCGGCGATTTCCGGCAGCGTAAGCACGCGCGGCAGGACGACTCGCTTAACTCCGAAGGACTCGGCGTAAAAATTGATGGCCTCCGGCGTCGAAGCCGACGCTTGGACCGAAAGATGCCGCCGGATATTCGGGGCATTTTGGGCGGCATAATCGGCAAGGCCGATGTCGGCGACGATAATCGCGTCCGCATTCAACCGGGCGGCGTCGTCGATGGCCCGATGCCAGGGATCCAGGTTGCCCGCGCGCGGGTAGGTGTTTATGGCCACATAGACGTGGGACCCACGATCGTGCGCATAGGCAACACCATCGCGTAATTCGTCACGGTTGAAGTTCAGGCCCGGAAAATTCCTGGCGTTGGTTTCGTCGCGGAAACCCAGATAGACCGTATCGGCGCCGGCATCGACGGCCGCTTTCAACGCGGCCGGCGTTCCGGCCGGACAAACGAGTTCCATCATCGAAGTCATGATTTCCCTTCCGTTCTCGATTTACGGGCCACGCGGCGGCTCGGTTCTTGAACCTGGGTTCTGCGCTTCAGATCTACAAGCTTCTCTTCGAGGGCCTTGATCTCCGCCGCCTGGGCTTCGGCGCGGCGTTCGAGTGGCGCGGTGGCCGCGTTCCGCAAGGTTTCCAAATCGTCGGCGACACGGCAGAAGACCGACTCGGCCACGCCCGCGATTCGGCGGAGCGGGCCGCCAAGGGGACCGAACAGCGTCAGAATGTCGTTCACGACATCGATTTCCGCGCCGTCCACCGCGTTGCGCAGGGCGACGACGGCTTCGGTATCGCCCTCAATGGTCAGGGCGCGGGTGAAGAACAGCGCATCGCCGTCGATTCGCCCTTCCAGGAGTTCGATCAGGCGCAGGAACGGGCCGCGAATCGTCGCGGTCGCTTCGACGCCATCCCCATCCGGCAACGCCCGCACGTGGGGGTCGTCGGGATCCGGCCGAAGAACGAAGACGAACGGCAAGTCCACCGGATCGATCAGGTATGTCGGGTCATCCAGGCCGGAAAGGCGGTCGAAAAGATCGGGATGGCGAGTCCGCACGGCCCGCATCGCGGCGTTGAGAAAGGGCTGCAACAGGGCCGTCGGCAGGGGCCGAACGGCAAGGCCTGCGAGCAGGATGGGTGAGAGCGGCGGGATAGCTCGGTTCGACAGGGTCATGACAGGTCTCGTGATCTGCAAAACGGCGGTCCCAGCAGCTATACTCCATCCCCCCCGGCCGACGCAAACCAGCCGCGTCGAACATCGGCGCGACGAGAATGCTTGTCCTAGGCCTACCGGAGCCCTTATTCATCTGGTCATGGCGATTCTGTTTGTCATCGGTCTGATTTTGTTGTCCGGCGCTTTCTTTGCGGCGGTGGCCGAGACCGTGGCGCATGGAGTACCGGGTGCCGGGGGATGGTTGCTGTCGGCCTATGATGTCGCCTATGCGTTGTGGCCGGGCAAACTGGTCGTGCTTCAGATAAAGGTGGAAGCCCTGCATCCCCTGATCTGGGATCCGGTGCTGACGACGATCATGGCGTTTCCTGGGTGGCTTGTCCTGGGTGTGCCGGGCGGCGTCTTGTTCTGGTGGGCCCATCCCAAACGTCGGGCCGGCGCGGAAGACGACGCATTCGACGAGGATTCCCTGTATCTTTTCGATCGTCTGGCGGAACAGGCGGCGGAGGACGGATACGGCGACGGCGATGATCTTGCGCCGAGCGAGTTCGTTCCGTCGGTCGACGAAGAATCCGCCGGGCGCGAAGACAACGCGGCGGGAAACGTGCCGCCGGACGGAATTTCGGACGACGATTCGGTCGAACAGGAAAAAAACTCATGATCGACGATGGAGGCACAGCCTTCGGTCGGCGACAAAAAACAGAAGTGTTGATGAGGGAGTGAGTGAGGATGCCGGGGCGGGAACAATACGAGATCCGCGTTCAAATCGACAATCGTTGGGAAATCCATTCGGTCTCGCCACGCGAAAAGGAAGCGCTGACGCGGGCGGAGACCCTTCTTGATTCGGGGCAGTACGAAGCTGTCGAGGTCGTCCGCGATCGCATGACGTCGGACGGGCTCTCCAACGAAAAGACCGTTTTCTCCCAGAAATCGACGAAGCGAGTTGAAAAAAAGATCAACGTCACGGCCATCGACGATGCGCCGGTATGCGAAACCGTCGAACAGGTTTTCGAGGTCGATGGCCGCCGCACGATTGGGCGCCTTCTAAGGGAATTCCTCGAGGCCATGGTGCTGACGCCGACCGAACTCCTGCATACCCATCGCGCGTTGGTCAAACTCAACGATTCGGATGCCCTGCTGCCCAGCGCCATCGATCGGGTGGCACGGATCCAGTCACGCAAGACCGGCGGCGCGGTCAAGGAACGCAGCAAGCTGCTCTACAAAATGTTCGAGCAGGTCGTGGACCGTGCCCGCCGGACCGACATCATCGACATGAAGGCCATGGCTTTCGGTCAACTGATCAGAGCTGTCGAGGCGGGTGTCCCCGCCGAAGGCCGCCGCCACGCCGTGATGACCGCGCTGACCAAGCATCTGTCGTCGGCTATGGTCTACGAAGGAAAACTGGAAATCGTTCTGGGCCTGATCGCCGAGGACGACCTGCCGCCCTGGGCGTCTGCCCTGCTGGACGGCGTCATCGCCGAACTGCTCGACCTGCCGTCCGTCATGCGCGAACTTCTGGGCAAGCAGCCGGATCTTGCCAATGTGCTCAACGTTCTGATCGGCTTGAACCGGGGCATCTATACGGCCCAGAAGTGGGATTCCCCCAACCTTCACACCTTGGCTCGCACCATGGCCGAAAAACCCATGCCGGCAAGCCGAGCGGTTTTGGGCGAATGGGTCTCCCGGGAACTGGGCAGCCGTCGGCCACTCACCCGCGGCAACGCCCACGACGAGGAAACGGCTCTTCGCGCACTTCTGGAGAAGGTCCTGGACGGCTATGCGTTCGTGGGCGGGCACGAAACCCTGAACGCCTTCACCCGGCGATTCTCCCGTAACCCGGAACAGGGGATGGCGGCCAAGGGAACCGAGGAAACGCTCCAGGCCCTGCTCGGCGTCATCGAACAGTTGGTGAATCCGGTCTACAAGCTGCATGCTCAGATTCGCTGCCTTCTCGATGTCTCGAAGACGGAATTCGGCCAAGACAATCTGAACGTCCTCGCTCTCGCCCTCGGTGAGCGCATGGCAAAAATCACTGAAATTTACGACCTTACCTATTATCGCCTGCCGATGCGAAAACGCATGGTCGAGATATCGGACCTCCAGCGGCTGGCGAAATCTTGCCGGCTTCCCGGCGGAATCAATCAGGTCCTGGCGGAACGGCTGGATGAGATTTTCTGCAAATTCCTTGTTGACGAGCAGATCATCGAGAAACTGGACACGCCCGAGGACTCCCTGAATACCCGCGCCAACCGGCTCCTGCAGTTCTGTGCGTCGGGGGCTCTGACCGAAGGCAACGCCCAGCGACTGGCGGGTGAGGCGGTCTTGGGATATCTGAAACAGCCGAACTTTGTCGAGAAATACACCGAAGGGGTCAGCGATCCCGCCAAAAAGGATGCGATGATCCGTCAGTTGCATCGGCTTGTCGAGGCGTCCGGGGTTCAAATGTAGCCGACGCTCGGCTATAGAGGCCGTTGCGTTCGTTCGAAGCGTGACGGTCCGGGGGACAGATGAAACAAATTATCCAAAGTACGCGCACAGGCAAACTGGCTTTGCGCGAGGTTCCTTCCCCTGGAGTCAAGGCGGGATGCGTGCTGGTGCGCACGCGGGCGTCCCTGATTTCGGCCGGAACCGACCGGATGTTGATGGATTTCGCCAAGAAAAGCCTGGCCGGAAAGGCTCGTCAACGGCCCGATCTGGTCAAGAAGGTTCTGGCGAAGGCAAAACGCGACGGTTTTGCCGCCACCATGCGCGCCGTGATGGCGCGTCTGGACGAACCGTTGCCGCTCGGGTACTCGGCGGCGGGCGAGGTGGTTGCCGTCGGTGCAGGGCTGGAGGGCGTCTATCGCGTCGGCGACCGGGTCGCGGTGGCCGGGGCGGGACTCGCCAATCATGCCGAACTGAACGTCGTGCCGCGCAATCTGGTCGCGCCGATCCCCGATGGCGTCCCGGACGAGGAAGCTTGTTACGCGACACTGGGGGCGATTGCTCTTCATGCCGTGCGCAACGCGGAGCCGGTGCTCGGGGCCTGGGTGGCCGTCATCGGCTGTGGTCTTCTGGGACAACTTGCCATTCAGTTCCTTCGCTTGGCGGGGGCGCGGCCGATCGCGCTGGACACCAATCCGGACCGGTTGGCCCTGGCGTCGCGTTCCGGGGCGGAGGCGGCGCTCGATCCGGCGGCACCGGGCCTGGAGGAAGCGGTTTCGGTACTGACCCGGGGGCTGGGGTGCGACGGCGTCGTCGTCGCGGCCGCGACCAAGTCGAGCGAACCCTTCCGCACCGCCGCGCTGATCGCGCGCGATCGGGCGCGTGTCGCCATGGTCGGGCTGACCGGAACCGCGTTCCCCTACCGCGAATTCATGCAAAAGGAACTGTCGATCGTCGTCAGCCGTTCCTACGGACCGGGCCGATACGATGACGATTTCGAGGGGCGGGGCGTCAAGTATCCGCCGGGCTTCGTGCGGTGGACGGAAACGGAAAACCTGGCCGAGTGCGTCCGCCTGATGTCGCCCGAAAGAACGCCGCGCCTGGATGTCGCGATGCTGACGACCCACCGGTTCACCTTCGACAAGGCGGAGGAAGCCTATACCCTGGTCGCCGAAGGAACGCAGCCTCAACTCGGCGTCGTGCTTCGATATGATGGAGATGGCGCGCGGGCCGAACTCCAAAGCGGGATCGCGTTTCCCGCGGTTTCGGCACCGGTCCGCGAAGCCTGCGTTCTGGGGGTGATCGGCGCGGGCAATTTCGCCAAGGCCGTCCTGCTGCCGGAATTCAAGCGGCTGCAAAACGTGCGGCTGCACACCGTGGTGACCCGGCGTGGCGCCAACGCTGAGCAGGCGCGCGGTGCCTTCGGCTTCGACTTTGCCGGGACCGACGTGTCGGCGATCCTGGACAATCCGGACATCAATGCCGTTTTGATCGCCACCCGCCACGATAGTCACGCCGAACTCACGGCGAAGGCCCTGGCGGCTGGGAAATCGGTCTGGGTCGAAAAACCCCTGGCCATGACGGCGGCGCAGTTAAACCGCGTGGTCGAGGCGCGGAACGGATCCGGCGGCTTTGTCCAGGTCGGGTTCAATCGCCGGTTCGCCCCGATGTCCGTGCGCATGCGCGAACGGCTTGCCGCGCACGGCGGCCCCCGGTTCGTCGTCATTCGCGTCAATGCGGGGGCGGTGCCCCCGGAAAGCTGGCTGCATGCCGACGAAGGCGGCGGCCGGATTGTCGGCGAGGTCTGCCATTTCATCGATCTCGCCCGTTTCCTGGTCGGCGCGCCGATCGCGTCGGTGCAGGCCGATGCGGTCGAGGTTACGGCGGGAACGTGCGACGATCTGACCGTCGCCATGCGTTTTGCCGACGGCAGCCTGGCCACCATCGCCTACACCGCTTTGGGCGACACGGCCTTCAGCAAGGAATTGATCGAAGGTTATTCGGGCGGTTCGGTCGCCACCATCGACAACTTCCGAACCCTGACTCTGGTGAACGACGGTAAGATCTCGACCGAAAAGGCCCGGGTACAGGACAAGGGATTCCGGGATGCGGTTGCGGCTTTCGTTTCGGCGGTCACATCGGGAGGTCCCGCGCCGATCGACGAGGCCGAACTGGTCGAAAGCAGCGCGGCCACCCTGGCCATTATGGATTCGTTGCGGGAAGGCTGCCGGATCAACCTCTGACATCTGTTGCATGGCCTCTTTTTCCGGGGTATGCCCTTGGCAAAATGAATTTGTCGGGAGTTCGGTCATGAATCTTGAAGCCTATGTCGCCGCCGAGTGGGAAGAGCACGTCAATGTCGTCGCGCCGACGATCGCGGCGGTCCGTGAACCCTTTGTCCGGCTTGTCAGTGTTTGCGCGAAGTCGGTGCGTAACGGCGGCAAGATCCTGTTTCTGGGTAACGGTGGCAGCGCCGCGGATGCCCAGCATCTGGCGACCGAGTTGTCGATCCGCTTCATCAAGGACCGCGCGCCGATCGCCGCCATCGCCTTGACGACCGATACCTCGGCGCTTACGGCGGCGGGCAACGATATCGGGTTCGACAACATCTTCGGCCGTCAGATCGAAGCCCTGGCCAAACCCGGGGATGTCGTAATCGCCATTTCGACCTCCGGAAACAGCGAAAACATCGTTCGCGCCCTCGACTCCGCCAAGCGTGTGGGTGCGGTTCCGGCAGGCCTGTCGGGCAAGGGCGGCGGCCGTATGGTCGGCCTTGCCGATCCGTTGATCGTCGTGCCCTCGAAGACGACGGCCCGTATTCAGGAAATGCACATCACCATCGGCCACATGCTGTGCGGTGCCTTGGAGCAGGAGTTGGGTTTGGTATGACCGATCGCTCGGCCCTGGTTTCGCTGGTCGAGGCACTCGGCGGGGCTCGGGTGCTCTGCGTCGGCGACATCATGCTCGACCGTTTCGTTCACGGTCGAGTCGAACGGATCTCTCCCGAAGCCCCGATTCCCGTACTCCGTGTCGAGGGCGAGCACGCCATGCTGGGCGGCGCGGGAAACGTCGTGCGGAATCTGGTGGCGCTCGGCGCCCAGGTTCGGTTTGTCTCCATCGTCGGCGACGACGCGCCGGGACGCGAGGTCATGGCACTTTTGGAATCCGATGCGAGCGTCCGATCGAATCTGGTGATCGAAACCGGCCGGCAGACGTCGATCAAGACCCGCTTTGTCGCCGGGACGCAGCAAATGATGCGGGCGGACCGCGAGACGACCACGGCACCGAAGGTCGAGAACGCCGAGGCTCTGCGGACGGCGGCGCTCGCTGCGCTGGATGCTTGCGCGATCGTCGTTTTGTCGGATTACGGCAAGGGGTTGCTGACGTCGTCGTTGATCGCGGACCTTGTGGGCGCTGCGCGGGCGTCGGGGAAATCCGTTATCGTCGATCCCAAGGGCTGCGACTATACCCGCTATCGCGGCGCCGGAGTCCTGACTCCCAACCGAAACGAACTGGCGCAGGCGACCGGGATGCCGACGGGTAGCGACGCCGAAATCGTGGCGGCGGCGCGGCATCTGATCGCGACGTGCGGCGTCGACGCCGTGCTGGCGACGCGGGGCCAGGACGGCATGTCCCTGGTTCCGGCCGAAGGCGAGGTGACGCATCTGGCGACCGAGGCGCGGGAGGTTTTCGATGTTTCCGGTGCCGGCGATACGGTGATCGCGACGTTCGCCGCCGCGTTGGCCATCGGCGCGGAAATGCCGCGCGCGGCCGCGCTGGCCAATGTTGCCGCCGGCATCGTCGTCGGCAAGGTCGGGACGGCGGTGGCCTACGTTTCCGA
Organism: Rhodospirillales bacterium; assembly: GCA_963675465.2. GTDB lineage: Bacteria > Pseudomonadota > Alphaproteobacteria > Rhodospirillales > Shumkoniaceae > JAHDSF01. The sequence goes on along the minus strand of CAXXVY010000008.1, from coordinate 178,908 downwards.
TGTCGTGCAGACCTTGCACCACCACGATCTGTCGGATGCCGAAGCCAAGGTTCTGGCGCTTGAACCCGCGCTCGACCGGATCCGGCTGTGGCGGCGCAAGGGGCTCAAGGTCGGGTTTACGAATGGCTGTTTCGACCTTTTGCACCAGGGGCACGTGACGCTTCTGGCCCGTGCCCGCGCCGCGTGCGACCGGTTGGTGGTCGGCCTGAATACCGACGATTCGGTTCGCCGTCTGAACAAGGGCCCGGAACGCCCACTGAACACGGAGCGGGACCGCGCCGTGGTTCTCGGTTCTCTCAGCACCGTCGACATGGTGGTGGGATTCGACGAGGACACGCCCCTGAAACTGATCCAGGCGATCCAACCGGACGTGCTGGTCAAGGGGGCCGACTATGCACCCGACGAAGTGGTCGGGGCGGATGTGGTGAAAGCCAATGGCGGGCAATTGTTGCTGGTCGATCTTGTTTCCGGCTACAGCACCACCGGTCTCGTCACGCGCATGAAAAGGTGACCGGATGTCCGGAATCCAGGTTCACGCTTGGTACGCGCTGGCCTGGGCAGTTTTCGGTGTCGTGCATTCGCTTTTGGCTTCCGAGGCGGCGAAAAGCCTGCTGCGCCCGTTTCTGGGGCGTGCCTATCGCTTGACTTACAACGTGCTTGGCGCCGTTTCGACGATTCTTGTCTTCGCCTTTGGTGCGGTCTTGTTCCCGGTTCCGGCTCTTTTCGACCTACCGGACTGGTTCCTTGCCGTACAGGGGACGGTCTTCATTCTTGGCTGGTGTGTCATGATCATCGGCGCCCGCTGTTACGATACGAAACGGTTCGCGGGCGTCGCGCAGGTGGTCCCGGGCGGTTCCGATGACGGCGATGAGGAACCGCTGACGACGCGGTGCCTGCTGGCCTACATCCGGCATCCCCTGTACGCAGCCGGCTTCCTGATCTTGTGGGGCGGTGCGGTCAACGAACTCGGCTTGGCGACCGCCGTGTGGGGGAGCGTCTATCTGTGGGTTGGAACCAAGCTGGAAGAACGCCGCCTGCTGGCAATGCACGGCGAGGTCTACGCGGCATACCGTAGCCGGGTGCCCGCCTACATTCCGTGGAAGGGGCGGGTCGACGGATCATGAAACGGCTGGTCGTCGGATACGGCAACACCTTGCGTCGCGATGACGGCATCGGCGCGGTCGTTGCGCAGTGCGTCGAATCCGAGGCGGTAAAACGCTTGGGTCCCGAAGCGGCGGATCTGCATGTCATCACGCCCTTTCAACTCCTGCCGGAACACGCCGAGATTCTGGCCGGTGCGGACATCGCCGTTTTCGTCGATGCGGCGGTGGGCGACACGCCGGGCGAGGTCCGCTGCCTTGAGCCTTCGGCGGAACCCGTTGCGACGGGGCTGCACGGAATGGGCGTGACTGCGCTGAGCCAACTGGCGGCGACGTTGTACGGCGGGCGATCCCGGATCGTCGTGGTGGCCGTGACCGCCGAAACCTTCGAGTTCGGAGAGTCATTAAGCCCCGCGGTCGAGGCCGCGGTCGACGATGCCGTGGCAGCGGTGTTCGAAATTTTCGGATCTTTATCCGTCGGTCGGGCGTGAGCTCGGTGCGGGCGCGTCGATGCCCCTACCAGCCGTTTGTTCGCCGCCATTCCGTTTTCGGAACACCGTTTTCCAGAACCAGATAGCGGTCGTAGGCGGCGGCCGTCATGCAGGCGTGGTTGGGCAGAATCCGGACCATCGCCCCGATCGGAAGCCGGTCGAACCATTCGGGCGCCGGCAGCTTGACGGTACCGTGCTCCTGATGAACGGCACCGACCGTCAACGAACCCAATGGATCCAGAGTTACGGCATCGCACACTTGGCCGTAACCAATGCCGGGCAGGAAGGTGTTCGCGCCCAGATCCTTGGACAGGGCCAAGGCACCGGCATCGAGCGAGAGTGAATTCACGGTACGATTGTGCCCGATTACCGTGGCCAGAACCGAAAGCGCGATATCGTCGCGCCCGCAGATTCCCCGCGAAAACTGCGCGAGATCGAAGAACAGATAGACGCCGGGCCGGACCTCGGTCACGCCCGCCATCGAGGGGGCATAGAGAACGGTGGGCGTCGATCCGATGCTGACGATCGGGACTTCGATGCCGCATTCCCGAATGCGCGCGGCGGCTTGGACCGCCGAGCCGACTTCCTGGGCCGCGGTTTCCCGAATCGCAATGGGATCGTCGGAACCGTAGGAATGACCGGCATGGGTCAAAACACCCCGGAAATCGAGATTCGGCGACGCGGCGGCGTAACGCGCCATGGCCGTAACCGCATCGGAACCGGGTGCCACGCCGCACCGGTGCTCTCCGCAATCGATTTCGATCAGGAAATAAAAATGTATTTCACGCAACCTGGCATAGGCATCCGCCGCCTCGAGGACGTTGATGCTGTCGGTCAGCAGCAGGATATCCGCGCCTTCGTCGCGCGTCAGGGATTCGACACGGGGGAACTTGTTGGGCGTGATTCCGACCGCGTAAAGAATGTCGGAATATCCGGCGCGTGCGAAATACTCGACCTCGTTCAGGGTCGAAACGGTGATGCCGGAGCGGCGCCCCGCCGTCGCAATCTCGGCGATTTCGTGGCATTTGTTGGTCTTGACGTGAGGTCGCAATAAGACGCCGTGCCCATCGGCGATCGCGCGCATGCGTTGGGCATTGCGATGCAGTCGATCTTGGTCGAGAATCAGGCGGGGCGTGTCGAATTCGTCGAACGGGCTGCGGTTCATGGGTCGTCTTTCATCGGCGGCGAAATGCGGAACGCCCTTTTCTACAAGGTACCATCCCGTCCGGCAACCGGCCGGCTGAAAGGGAAGACGCCATGGCTGTATTGGGCACGGGAAGTCTCTTTTTCTGGCATGACCTGAATGAGGGATTCGATTCCGATTATGAAGCGTGGCACTCCCAGGAACACATGCCGGAACGGTTGCGGCTTCGCGGGTTCCTCAGGGGGAGACGGTACCGCAATACCGGCCTGGGTCCGAAATGGGTCATCTGGTATGAAGTTGCTGATCCGTCGGTTCTGAGCGCACCAGCCTATATGGCCCGCCTGGACAATCCCACACCATGGACACAACGAATCGTTTCCGAATTCGGTAAGACGTCGAGGACCGTCTGTTCCGTTGCGGCATCCTTCGGTCGCGGTGTGGGGGCTTTTGTGCTGGCTCTTCGCCTATCGGCGGCGGAAGGGCAGGAAAAGGCTCTGGAAGACTGGTTGACGGGAATCGCGTTACCCGAACTGGCGACGCGCCCGGGGTTGTCCGGCGCCCATCTCTTGATCGGCGACTTGGAACGAAGCCAAACCGACAACCACGAAAAGCATTTGCGGCGCAATCCCGACAGCTATGTACGCCGGTTAATTCTGGTCGAAGCCTATGACGACGTGGCGTTGCGTGCCGCAGCACTGTCGGCTCTGTCGTCCGACAATCTGGTCGCGCACGGAGCGGCGCCTGATTCCGAGCGAGGCATATACGTGCTCCGCCATGCCCTGGGTCGGGACGAGTGCGACAATTGACAGCCGCTTGTTCGTCGATGGTCTCGGTCGGCTACCAGTGCCGGACCGGACCGGTGTCGATATGGACGAACTTCGACTTGGGATACTTGCCGACGCCGCCGGCGCGCAAGGACAGCGCGGCCTTGTGTAGATCCCGGATCGCCACGCCATCCATGCGGATGTCGATCGCCTTGCCGTAGACATGGTAGCTGTGTTTCGCCACGGCGGTGCTTTTCTTACGCAGCATTTCGTTGGTCGTGGGGGATCGATAGCCGCAGACGATTTCAAAGGGATTGCGCGTATCAAGGTTGCTGCGAACCCGGTGAAGAACATCCAGGAGCGCCGGGTCGGTTTCGTGTACCCGACCGTTGTGGTGATCACGGAGTAGGAAGTTCACCTGATCCAGAACTTCGGGAACGTAGGTCCCTTGAATCCAATAGACGGTATCGAGACGTTCTCCCGTGTGTGGATTGATGAGCTTGATGCGTCGTTCGTGTTCAATTTTGGCGATGCCTGCCAGCGCAGGGCCGGCGAACAATGCTGCGGTCCCGGCGGCCATCAGGGAAAACAGACCGCGTCGGGACCACGAAGGGGGATGGTGGTCCGGTGATGTCATGATCTCTCGCCTCTCCGATCAGGACGCTTTGGTCCCTTTGAAACGAATATCTCCAAGTCCCGGGACTTCGTCTAGCTCAAATTTTGAGAATCATTGGCAGTGAAGTCGTACACATGAGGGAACGGTCGGATTCCGCGTTTCGAAATCCCCCGGAACACGTTCTTTGGTCGGCATGAATATTCACGCCCCGCGACAGCAAGGCGCTAAAGATGCCGGATCGACGACATCGCCGAGCATCAGGCGGGTGAAGGCTTGTCGGTGTTCGCGTTGTTGCGTTTGCGGATGAAGTCCACGCAATCTTCGGCCGATACCGGACGACTGAACAGATAACCTTGGAACGTCTTGCATCCCAATTCCAGGAAGCGCGATAGTTGGTGGTTCTCTTCCACGCCCTCGACCACCGTCATGATGCCGAGGGTATGGCTCAGTTCCACGATGCTACGCACGATATGCTCGTTGACGTCGCCCAGGCTCGCCATCGTCAACGAGCGGTCGATCTTGACCGTATCGACGGGAAACTCCCGCAAATAGCGTAGCGAGGCATGACCCATGCCAAAATCGTCAATCGCCACGCGCACGCCCGCGTCCCGCAGTCGATGGAGTGATTCGATCGTTCGGCCGTCAGGTTCGATCACCATGGATTCGGTGATTTCAACCTCGAGCAGACGCGAGGCCAGCCCCGCTTCCACAAGGCAGTCCAACACTTTCCGATCAAACAGAGGGTCGACGAGTTGACGGGGCGAGACGTTCACGGAAATGACGAGATCGTCGGGAACACTGCCTTTCCACGCGGACCGTTGCGCGCACGCTTCCCGGAGAACGAATAGGCCCAGCCGGTCTATGCATCCCATGTCTTCTGCCAGGGCCACGGTGATGGGCGGCGGAATGCGGCCATAGGATGGGTGCCTCCAGCGCAACAACGCCTCTGCTCCGTGTACGCGATTTCCCGAGGCATCGATTTGGGGTTGGTATTCCAAAAAAAGTTGAGCGTCGGCCGCCAGAGCCTCTTCCAGGTCATTGGCCAATGCTTTGGCCAAGCGCCCCACCTCTCCGGGATGGTCGAGGCATTTGTGTCCGCGAGGACCTGTTTCGCAGCTTTCCGCCGTTTTTAACAGGGCATTCAGAACACGCGATCCTTGCCGTTCGCGCAGATGGTCGGCGAGTCGCACGAACGGATAATAGATCGTCATACCCAGCAGGAGATTCACCGCCTGCATAATCGAACCCGATGGGGAGCCGGTGGCCACCATTCCGCTTATCAATGCGGGGGTTGTCCACGAAACTTCGGACGCGGTGCGGGGCATGAGATCGAGAAGGGTCGCGCCATAGGCAGCCAAGGTCTGGATGATGGGGGTCAGCAGGAACGGAATCAGATAAATGGGGTTCAGAACCAGGGGAATGCCGAATAACAGCGGCTCGTTGACGTTGCACAAAGCCGGCAGCAGGGCGAATAGGCAGAGCTTGCGGACGCCGCCATCCCGACTTCCGACCAGGATGGCAAAGATAAGACAAAGGGTGCACCCAGAGCCGCCCATGCGGGTAAAGGCGTCGAAAAACTGCTTCGTGAAAATGAAGGCCGGCTCGGCACCAAGCGCTACGGCTTCGATGTTGGCCAGCGCTGCGGGAACGAGGAGGTTTTCCTCGACGGGAAAAAGAAGGTTGGGTCCATGTGCGCCGAAGAACCAAAGGACCTGGGTCAGGGTCACGTAACCCAACGCGAAGCCGATACTGTCGCCCGAATCGGCGATGGGCGCGGTCAGCAGATCACCGGCCATTCCATGCAGATCCGATATCCCGGAGCTCTCGAATATTGCCCGAATGACGCCGAAGAGAACGATCGTGACCATGCCGGCGGGCATCACCGTCAGGATGTCGCGGATCACTGGATCGTTTCCCACGACTTTAAGGGGCAATTGCAGCAGGGTGATTTGCGAAAGGCGAAGGAATAAACCGCACCCCACGATGGCAACGCATAGGGCGACAAGCAACCCCTTGTCCATCGAGAAAATCCCCTTCCAGGAAGCCGTTTCCGTGGGCGCGGCGACGACGAAGAAGCAGGACAGGACCAGCACTGCGGCCATGATGGGGCTGACGAACTGCCCCTTGTGTCGTTGGTTGTGGAGTGAAGTCAACGTGCCGCTAAAGGCGCACAGAACAGCGAGCGAGGCGATCCCGAAGGTCCCTGCAATCAGGTTTTCACACACGGTTCGCCAGTGCTGACCCAGCGCCGCGTCCAGCAGGTCGCTAAACGCGGGTACCGGGAATTCCTTGATCAGGAGAGCCAGGGCTCCCACCATGATCAACGGAAGGACCAGGGCCAATCCGCGCTGAATCGCCAGAAAATAGGGCCAGCTTCCCATTGTTTCAGCCAGTTCCAGGACGCCCGTTCTCAGACTGTCCAGCCGAACTTGCATTCGTTCCAATATGCTCGCCCTCAATCGAAATTGGAACCCATGCATTCCGTCAAATGTTCTGTTTCGGAATGCATGGGAAACCTGGGGTTGCTGGATCTTCTGCCTAATAATCTTTATTTATTCTTAAGGAACAGTCCGTAGTGGGGCGCAATCTAAAGACGGGTCTGGTCTGGCGACGACGCGTTCCCTGATCATTCCGCCGTCGGGAAAACGGCCCCGCATTCCATACTTCGGTAAAAGTCTTGTGGTTTCACGATGCTGTAGCCGCGCGCTTTCAGGTTATGGTGGCTCCCAGGAGAGTCGCGGCGGGGCGATGAGTCTCGGATTGGCGGAGGGTCGCGAGAAGTTGCCGCAACAATTTCACCACTTCCAAAGAGGCTGCCTCCACCTTTTCGTACTCACGCTCGGCTCCCTCGCGATCCCCTTTACGAAATAGTTCAAGGGCCATCCGTCCATGCTGGTGGACCTGCTTGTGGGGTTCGGCCAGGGCGCGGAAGGCGGGGTTCTCCTTAAGCTTCGGATCGTTGACCGATTCGTACCATTTGCCGAACCGGCAACCGTGATGGTCCGTCAATTTGGTGGCAGAAGCGCTGCCGCCGACAAGGATGTCGGCCAGTCTCTTTTTCCAGAGGAAATGATCCGACTGCGCCCGGTAAAGTATCGCGTGGGGTATGTCCTGTCCGTCCAGTTCGGACAGGTTCTTTTCGACGATTTCCTCGGCTTTGCTGACGGCGCCGATTGCCCGTTCGGCGTTTTTCTGTCCGCGGTCGGTCAGGGTCGTGATGCGCTGTACTGACGCCGAAATTTCGTTCATCGCGGCGGTCTGCTGGGTCAGGCTGCTCGCGGTATCGCCGATGTATCGGGATACCTCGTCCATGTTGCCGACGATCTCGGAAATCGATTTTCCGACTTCAGTGATGCTGCCTTGGCCGCTGTCGACGACGTTCTGGATGCGGGCCATGGCGGAGGTGATCTGGTCCATGACGGAACGGATAGACACCACCTGATTGCGAATTTCATCGGTCGCGCGCGCGGTCTGATTGGCCAGATTCTTGACTTCTCCGGCGACGACGGCGAATCCCTTGCCCGCTTCGCCGGCTCGCGCGGCTTCTATGGTCGCGTTCAGCGCCAGAAGGTTCGTCTGCTTGGCGATGGCCTGGATGACATTCACGATTTCACCGATCTGCTCCGAAGCTCCGTTCAGATTGCGGGCCTGGTCTGCGAGGGATTCGACATTGTCAGAAATCTGATTCATGTCGGTGACCGCCTGTCCGACGGCGTCGACGCCGTCTCCGGCGCTTTTTCGAGTGGTCTGCGCCAGCCCCGCCGCATCGTTGCTGGTCTGGGCGACCTGGTTGATGGAAGCAGACATCTCTTCGGCGGCCGAGGCGATTCCCTGGGCATCCGAATTGATCTCTCGCATGTCACCGGCCACGAACGAAACCGACGCCATCGCATCGGCGGCCTGCATGGACGACTCGACCGTGCGCTCCAACTGGACGACGCCTTTCTGACGGAAATGATCGATCAGGCGGCGAACCGTCACCGCGAGTTCGTCGTCGCCTTCTACGTCCAGGCGGTACTGTCCCTCGATCAGATGTCGCAGGCATTTGAGTGGATCGCCGCAATGGAACAGGTTCTTTTCCGTAAAACCGGATCCCGGTGCAGCGGTCTTCCGAATCCCGGCGAATTTGCTGCCTTCCATGATTTCCCTCGTTGTCTCTGAAGTTCTTCGATTGTTGTTTCATTCCGTCGGAAGATGCTGGATCGATGCGAACCCCGCGCGCATCAGGGCGTCCCAAGATAGTGATCGCGAGAAGTAATACCCCTGCAAGTAATCGCACCCGATTTCGGCGAGCATTTCCGCCTGTCTCCGGGTTTCGATTCCCTCCGCGACGGTCACGATGCCGAGGTGTTCACACAGGTTGTTGATGGCTTGGACGATGGCCGATTCCCGGGAATCCCGATCGATCGACTCGACGAAGGAGCGGTCGATCTTCAGGCAGCGGATCGGCAGTTTGTGAAGTGATCCCAAGGCGGAATAGCCGGTGCCGAAATCATCGAGCGTCAGGATGACACCGAGTTCGTTCAGTGCTTCGAGAACAGCGAGAACTTCGGGACGGCTTTCGATGAATAGCCGCTCGGTGATTTCAAGCTTGAGGCATTCCGGTGGCAAATTGTGCTCGTTCAGCGTGTCGGCGACCAGGTCCACGAACTCGGCCCGCCGCAACTGGCGCGGACTTACGTTTACGGACATGAAGTTGTCGTTGCCTGATTGCCGGTTCCATTCGCCCGCCCGCGCGACCGCTTCCTGGAGAACCCAACGACCAATGGTGTGGGCCAGCTCGGCCTCCTCGAACAGCGGAACAAATTCGTTCGGCGAAACGAAACCGACTTCCGGCGATTTCCATCGAATGAGCGCTTCGGCACCGGTGCACCGATGGTCGTACGCGTTCATGATGGGTTGATATTCCAGGTAGAGTTCATTCCGCTCCAAGGCGGTTTGCATGAGGGATTCCATCCGCAACGATCGGTCGCTGCCCTTTCCGGCGATAAAGAACCGATAGGTGTTGCGGCCGATACTTTTGGCCTGTCTGACTGCAGCTTCGGCATTGCGCAGCAAGGTCTCGACCGTGTTGCCATCGTTGGGGAAAACCGCAATGCCGATCGTTCCCGATAGCGTGACCTTGCCTTGCTCGGTGGGGAAGGGTTCGTGGATGAGCGCGAGAATGGCCCTGGCGGCGACTTCGAGGCTCGCGGTCGACCGGAAGCCGTCAATGCCCACCAGGAAGCGGTCGCCGCCGAGTCGGGCTATCAGCGACAGGTTTTGCAGGGCCGCGTCTTCCAGCCGTCGCGCGACCTCCGACAGAACGTCGTCACCGGCTTCTTGGCCGATTTCGGAGTTGATTCGCGAAAATCCGTCGATATTCACCACCAACAGACCGAACCGGCTGCCATCTTGAATTGCGCGGTCGATGCGTTCGGTCAAGAGGTCGAAGGCCAGGGTTCGGTTGGGCAGACCCGTCAGGTCGTCATGCTTGATCTGATGGTGCAGTCTTTCCTGGATCGCTTTGCGTTCGGTGATGTCTTCCTTGATGGCCACGTAGTGGGTGATGTTTCCGCCCGGATCGCGTAGCGGATAGATACGGGCGTCTTCCCAATAGAGGGATCCATCCTTGCGGCGATTCTGAAGATTGCCGCGCCATTCCTTGCCCGATCGCAACGTGTTCCAAAGTTCTTTGTAGACCTCTGGCTGCATTTCGCCCGATTTGAGTATGCTCGGTGTTTTGCCGACGGCGTCTTCAGCCGAAAAGCCTGACGATTCCTCGAACTTCGGATTGGCGTATTCGATCCGCCCCTTGGTATCGGTGATGACGACGATCGCGCTGTTCTGCTCGATCACGTACGACAACTTCAGAAGCTCGAGATCCTTGATCTTTCGTTTGGTGATGTCGCGGGCGATAACCCAAAAGCCCGCAGGTCTTCTATCTCGATCCAGGCGCACATAAGTTTGGAGCTCGATGGGCACGATAGAGGCGTCTTTTCGGCGGTATTCGACTTCGTAAGGCGACGAATAATGCCGATCGGCGAGTTCGGTCGCCTTGACGCGGGAATCCGTCTCGCGGCTTCTTTCGGCGAGAATATCGTCGTAGCAAAGGGTCCAGCACCCAGCCTCGTCGTATCCGAGGATTTCCTTGAATCGTTGGTTGAATTTGACGATACGCCCGTCGGCATCGAAAGATGCGCACCCGTCCCGCATCGCTTGATAAAGTCCCCGGTACTTCTCTTCCGCCTCTCGGAGCGCGCGGCTCGTCTCGCCGTTCTCGGTCGCGCGGGTGAATACAAGCAGGCGATCGCAATAGCCATGCGGCGCATCGAGCCGCTGGGCATAATATCGGAGCTTGACCGGACTTCCGTCGGTGCGACGAAAGGTTAGCGTTCCGGCATGGGAGTCCAAATCCGGCGTGGACAGGCGCGCGCGCGCGCTGCTGCCGGAACCGAAGCCTTCCGGAATGAACTCCCGGATATGCATTCCTTTGAGCGTCATCGGCGAACCGTCGCCCAGGATCTGCGACGCCGCGTGGTTGGCGAAAACGCACAGCCCCTCGCCGGAAACGCCGATGACGCCCTCTTCCATGATGTCAAGCAGCAGGTCCGAAATCGTCGATCCGGATTGCTCGGGGCGGTCGGCGGTCATGATCCTCTTGGAAGTCGTATCGCGAATTTTCAGAAAATATCCGATGCCGTCCCCCGATCGGACAACTTTTCATCGTACCCCACCAACATTCCCCCTATGACGGGCATTTTAGAGCAATGGACTGACCCTATCGCGAATTATCGTGAATTCAGCATGCGCGTACGCAGGCGACGTGTGCTTTCTTGCATCGGGACTCGGTGGAATTTCTAAGGTAAATTAAAGGATCTCCACCACCTGTGCGGGAGAGCTGGCCGTGGCCATAGAAAAGCGCGCGTTCGGGCGGACGGGACATATGAGTTCCGTCGTTATATTCGGTGGTGCCGCTCTCTGGTCCGTGGACGATGAAACGTCGGAAAGGGTGCTGGAACAGTTGCTCGAATACGGCATCAATCACATCGACGTCGCGCCGCGGTATGGAGAGGCGGAAACGCGGGTCGGTACCTGGATGGACAGGCATCGCGGCGACTTTTTCCTCGCGTCCAAGACCGCTGCGCGGGATTATCTCGGTGCCAAGACCGAGTTCTACCGGTCATTGGACCGCTTGCGCACGGATCATCTGGACCTGATTCAGCTTCACGCGCTCTATCATCCCGACGAATGCGATCAGGCCCTGTCGGAAGGAGGTGCACTGGAAGCCTTGGTCGAGGCCCGCGAGCAAGGTCTGGTCCGTTTCATCGGAGTCACTGGCCACAGTTGGACGGTCGCGGCCATGCATCGCAGGAACCTGGAACGGTTCGACTTCGATTCCGTCTTGATGCCGTGGAACTGGATAGCATCGAAGCACCCGACCTACGCCGGAGACTTTGAAACGACACGCGGAATTTGTGCCGAACGCGATATCGCCGTTCAGGTCATCAAGGCGGTCGCGCGCGGTCCTTGGGCCGCCGGCGCGGAGCGGAACCGATCGGTCTGGTACCAGCCGTTGGAAGACGAGACCGATATCCGCATGGCAGTGCACTGGGTTTTGGCCCGTGGCGATGTGTTTATGGTGTCGCCGGGCGATGTCGGAATACTTCCCCTTGTTCTGCAATCAGCGAGCGAACCCGTCACGGCACTCGGTAACGCGACAATGGAAGCTTTGGAAGAAAGGACTGGTTTGACCTCTATATTCGGGTTGTAAAGCTGAAGCGCCTAAAGCCCTATTTTATGTGGGGTTGTAATGAAGTGGGCGCGGCGTTATGTCTCGCGCGCCCTTGCCGCTGGCGCGCGGCCCCTTCGTATGGATCGACGAAATCGTGTCCTCCCCCCTTTGCCAACCACCCTTTACCGAGCGCGTTCTCGCGCGGGTCAAGATCTTCTTCCCGGGCCTCGTAGTGTGCCTGACCATCGCCGCGGCGGCCCGCTTTCTTTCCGACCATTACGGCGCTCCCCAAATGCTGTTCGCCTTGCTGTTGGGGTTGGCATTTCATTTTTTGTCGGAGGAAGCCTCCTGTCATCCCGGTATCGAATTTACGGCCAAGTCCGTTCTCCGGGCAGGTGTGGCGTTGCTGGGCATGCGGATCACCGTCGAACAGATCATGGGGCTTGGCTTGACGTCCATCGGATGGGTGGCGGCCGGCGTCGTCCTGACCATTCTATTTGGTGTCCTTGTGGCACGGATATTCGGCAGAGGCGGGGCGTTCGGCGTTTTGACGGGCGGTGCAGTCGGAATTTGTGGCGCCTCGGCGGCACTGGCGATTTCGGCGGTTCTTCCCCGGCATCCGCAATCCGAACGCAATACGATCTTCGCCGTCATCGCCGTGACGACGCTGTCCACTCTGGCGATGGTGATCTATCCGATCATTTCCTCAGCCCTGGGGCTGGACGATCGTGCGGCGGGCATTTTCCTGGGGGGGACCATCCACGACGTGGCCCAGGTGGTCGGCGCGGGCTACAGCGTTTCGCCCGAAGCCGGCGACATATCGACCGTGACCAAGCTGTTCCGGGTCGCTCTTTTGGTCCCGGTTGTGTTTTCGCTGTCGCTGTTCTTCCGGGCGCGCGGCGGCCAGGTCGGCAAATTGCCGGTTCCGGTCTTCGTGATCCTCTTCTGCGTATTCGTCGCCATCAACAGTCTGGGTGTTGTCCCCGAAGGGATTCGGCTGTTCCTGGTCGATGTTTCGCGGTGGTGTCTCGTCGCCGCCATCTCCGCTCTCGGGGTCAAGACGTCGTTGAAGGCGTTGGCGGCTGTGGGCATGGTTCCGGTCAGTCTCATGCTCGTCGAGACCATTTTCATCGCTGTCTGGGTTCTGGTGGGCGCTTTTTTCCTTTTGTAGTCAGTCGCGATCTTCCGGCAGGCGTTCGACGGCCCAACGCGCCGCTTCCCGAACCAGGGGGGATGCATCGGACAGCCGACGTTCGGCCGCCGGGCGAAGGGCTGGGTCGCCGCTGTTCCCGATGGCTATCAGGACATTGCGAATAAACCGGTCGCGCCCCGTTCTCTTGATCGGGGATCCGGAAAACATCCTTCGGAAGGCATCGTCGTCGAGTTCGACAAGATCGGCGAGCCGTGGCGATCGGACCGCCGGACGGGGCCGGAAGACGAGTTCTTGCGTCGGTATTGCAAACTTGTTCCAGGGGCAGGCCGCCAGACAATCGTCGCACCCGTATATCCGGTTGCCCATCGGAGCACGCAGTTCTTCCAGGATATCTTCCTTGTGTTCGATGGTCAGGTACGAAATACATCGCCTCGGATCAATGCGGTGGGGTTCCGGCAGGGCTTGAGTGGGGCAGGCGCGAAGGCATCGGTCGCATTGGCCGCAATGGTCGGGTTCCGGGCTGTCGGCGGGCAGATCGAGATCGGTGAAGATTTCCCCCAGGAACAGCCAGGAGCCGAATCGGCGGGAAACGAGGTTGGTGTGCTTGCCCTGCCAACCGATGCCGGCCTGTTGGGCAAGCGGCTTTTCCATGACCGGCGCCGTGTCGACGAAGACCTTGACGTCGCAGGAATAGGTCGTCGTCATCCAGCGCGCGACGTGCTTTAGCCGTTTCTTGAGAACGTCGTGGTAATCCTTGTCACTCGCGTAGGCGGCAATGGCGCCGGTCGTCGGTTGTGCCTGCTTCGCCCGCGGATCGGTGTCGGGTCCGTAGTTGGCGGCCAGGGCGATGACGGTCCGTGCCGACGGCATCAAGGCGCATGGGTTGGATCGGCGCTCGCTTCCGGTTTCCATCCACTCCATGCCTGCCTGGCGGCCATCGGCCAGAAAGGTGGCCAAACCGGCAGACGCACCCGGCGGCAATTCGGCTGGTGAAAACCCGACGGTATCGAAGCCGTCTTCGATCACGCGTTCCCGGATGGCTTGTTTGACCGTTTCCACCTTGCCCTCGCCATTCGCCGACCAATGTGTTAGATAGCGCCGTCTCGTGAGATCCGACAAGAAGCTGACAATCCGATGCGTTACCGCTACACGCTACTTTACGTTTTTCTGATCGTGCTCGTGAACTACGGGTTTTCCGTTGCGCCGCTGGTTAAGTTGCCGGATGGCACGATGTGGCCGCCGGTGTCTTTGGTCGTCGGCTTCGTTTTTGTCATACGCGATTTCGCCCAGCGTGAAATTGGACACAAGATCCTGCTGGCGATGCTCGTCGGCGTGGCGATTTCCTATTTGATGGCGGATCCTTTCATCGCCATGGCCAGCGCTGCGGCGTTTCTGGTCAGCGAGTTGGCGGATTGGGCCGTTTACAGTTTTACCGGAAGGCCGTTATCGCAGAGAATCCTGCTTTCCAGCCTTCTCGGGACGCCGATCGACAGTGCGGTCTTCCTGGGCGGAATCGGGTTGCTGTCACCGGTTGGCGTCGCCACGATGACCGCCAGCAAGATGATCGGTGCGATTGCCGTTTGGTGGATCGTTCGCCGCAACGAAGCGTTGATTCGCTGAACCATGACCACATCGTCCTCCAAAGCGGTCGTGTTGTTGAGCGGCGGACTGGATTCGGTAACAACGCTGGCCATCGCCCGCTCGCGCGGCTTCGACGTGTACGCACTGTCGTTCCGTTATGGCCAGCGACACGATCGCGAACTCGATGCCGCAACGGCGGTTGCCCGGCATTTCGGTGTCGCACGCCATGTGATTCAGGATATCGATCTCCGTGCCTTCGGCGGTTCCGCGCTGACGGCCGATATCGACGTGCCGAAAGATCGTGGCGATGCCGATATGGCGGTCGGAATCCCGGTGACGTACGTTCCGGCCCGGAACACGATTTTCCTTTCTTTTGCTTTGGCCTGGGCCGAAGTCCTGGGCGCCCGGGATATTTTCATCGGCGTCAATTCGGTGGACTATTCGGGCTACCCGGATTGCCGTCTCGAATATATTGCGGCGTTCACCAAAATGGCCAATCTTGCAACCCGAGCGAGTGTCGAGGGGACGGGAACCGTGACATTCCATGTCCCGCTCATCGACATGACCAAAGCCGACATCATTCGCGCGGGCCTGTCCCTCGGCGTGGACTACAGTCTGACTTGGAGTTGCTACGATCCCTCCCCCGACGGTCGGGCATGCGGACATTGCGATGCTTGCGCCCTGCGTTTGAAGGGATTTCGCGAAGCCGGAAGCGCCGACCCCATCGCTTATGCCGAATAATTCGCCTGTACGTTGACAACGGACTTTCTCCGTACCCCTTTCATGGGCCATGATAAAGGGAAGCTCGAAGGGGGACCGACGGAGGCACGATGAGACGGATTGCGACCCGGTACGCGGGTGTCGTCGGCGGCATCGCGTTGCTGTATGCCGGGCATTTGGGGGCGGTCGAAGCCGACTGGCAAACAGGATTGGGTGGGCCCGAGGATGTCGTCTACGGGCTGGATGTGGCCAAGGATGGCTCGGCCTACGTCGGTTTTCTGGAATCGGGAAACGGCCGGCGGATTTCGGTCGCCCGGGTCAACGGGAACACCGGATCGGTCGATTGGGTGCATACGTCCAAGGACGGCTACGCTCTCGGTGGTCCCGCGGTTGCAGTCGTCGGTAACGACGTCGTAGCAGCGTGGATCGTCAGCGGCGAAACGGTTCGCATGGCGGGAGGCGGTGAGCTTCAGCGCATTGCCGGTCGCATCGAACGCATCGCGCCCGACGGCAAGGCCTTGTGGCAATACACGCTTGATGAGGCATTCGAAATTCAGCCCGTGGTGGTGCGTGAGGCGGGTGACGAACGCCTGTTGATCGGCGGATTTGTCCGGGTCAAGCCGGACGATCCGCAGATCGCTTGGATGAGCCTCCTGTCCGCGGACGGGAGTCCGATCTGGACGCGAACCTATCCGGAAGGCGGCGGCGTGAACGACATGGCGGTGATGGATGGGGCTCATGCCGTTATCGTCGGATACGCCTTCAATGCGAATGCATTGCCGTTGGATGTTCATTACTTCAAGCCTTGGGCGATTCGCGTGGATCTGACGTCGGGCGAGACCGAGGTTTTGGGGCCGTGGTCGAAGGTTCAGTTGGGCGAAATCCGTGCGGTTTCCGTCATGGCTGAAGGGCGCCTGTGTTTCGCCGGCTCGCATGTTTTGCGGCCGTCGACGGCAACCGGGTCGGAAGCATCGGAGGAAAAGGAAGCGGGCTGGATCGGCATGCTCGAAGCCGACGGAACGCCGATATGGGATCTGGTCCGCGCCGATGTGGGGCGTATCGCCGGGGTTGCCACGGCGAACAATGGCGTTTGCGTGGCCGCAGGGCAGTTGGAAGGGGGAAGCTTCGGCCCCGGAAGCCGTTGGCTCGGCGCGTTCGGATCCGACGGTCGATTCCTCGGTGAAAGCCGTTCCGACAGCGATTTCGACGGGGCTGTTTTGCGCGTGATATCCCGGGACGGCGGTGCTCTCTATGTGGCCGGCTATCGTCTTCCGCCCGTCGGCGGACACGGAGCCTGGGTCGCCCGCCGGACCATCGACGCGATCGTTTCAAAGGCGGCATTCGTTCCGTGACGTCGATTTGGCGTGATCGGTTCGATGATCGGATGCGAAAAGGGGGCGGGATAATCCCGCCCCCTTGGAATATCCGAGTGGAATTGTCCGAGTCAGGCCGCCATGGCTTTCAGGTCTTCTTCGACCGAACCGATCGGCATGACGTTGAAGGTATCGACCAGGACCTGAAGAACGGCAGGGGTCACGAAAGCGGGCAACTTCGGACCGATCCGGATGTTTTTCACGCCCAGATGCAGCAGGGCCAGCAGGACGCAGACCGCCTTTTGCTCGTACCAGGACAACACGAGGTTCAACGGCAAGCCGTTGACGTCGGTGCCGAAGGCATCGGCCAGCGCCTGGGCGACCCGAATGGCCGAAAACGAGTCGTTGCATTGGCCCATGTCGAGGAGGCGGGGCAATCCGCCGATTTCGCCCAAATCGCGCCCGACGACCCGAAACTTGCCGCATCCCAGGGTCAGGACAACCCAATCCTTGGGCATGGTTTCGGCGAGATCCGTATAGTAGTTGCGTCCGGTTTCGGCACCGTCGCAACCGCCGATCAGAACGAATCGTTTGATCGCTCCGGTTTTGACCGCATCGATGACCGTGTCCGCGACTCCGAGGACGGCATTGTGGCCGAAGCCGACGATATGGGTGCCGCCGTCGACGTCGTCGGTGAAGCCGGGTTCGGCCAGGGCGGCGTCGATCACCGCGGAGAATTTACGATCTGCGATGTGCGTCATATCCGTCCAGCCGACGAGTCCCGAGGTGAAGATCCGGTCCTTGTAGGTCTTGCGGGGTTCCTGCAGGCAGTTGGTGGTCATCAGGATGGCGCCGGGGAAGTTCGGGAACTCCTTGCGCTGATCCATCCAGGCGCCGCCGTAATGGCCGACGAGGTGCTTGTACTGCTTCAGTTTCGGATAGCCGTGCGCGGGCAGCATTTCGCCGTGGGTGTAGATGTTGATGCCCTTGCCTTCGGTCTGTTTCAGCAATTCCTCGAGATCGAGCAGATCGTGGCCCGAAACCAGGATGCACTTGCCCTTGATGTGCCCCATCGGGACCGGCGTCGGAATCGGATGACCGTAGACGCCGGTGTTGGCGGCATCCAGGAGAGCGAGGACCTTCACCGAGGCTTCGCCGCACTTCAGATTCATGCCCAGTAATTGTTCGACGGTGTTGTCGTCGCGGGTAATGAAATCCAGGGCTTCATGGGCGTGGGCGAAAACGTCATCGTCCTTGAAGCCCAGAACATAGGCGTGGTGGGCGTAAGCGGCCATGCCCTTGACGCCGTAGGTCAAAAGTTCCTGGAGGCCGGTGATGTCGTCACCGAGTTGGCGCATGCGCGCGACGATGGAAACCGCCTTGCCCTGGTTGACAAGGTCCGCCGTCGTCGGCCCCGGTGTCCAATTGGTCGGACCAGACAAAACCTCCGGCTTTTCGCCGGCGGTTCGCGCGGCGGATTCGTAAAGGCGTTTGGCTTCTCCCATGAGTTCGGCCGCCTTGCGGATCTGACGATCGATCGCAAGGGGGTCGAAATTCACGTTGGTGACCGTTGTGAACAGGGCATCAAGGATAAAGGCATCGATACGCTCGTCCCGGGCGCCGAATTGGCGCGCTCGGTGAGCGTACATCGATACGCCCTTGGCCGCGTGCAACAGCAGGTCCTGCAATGTCGCTACATCGTCGGTCTTGCCGCACACGCCTTTGTCCACGTCGGTACAGCCTGTGCCGCGGAGCGTCTGTTCACACTGATAGCAGAACACGGGGATTCTCCTTGTCGATATTGTCTGACTGCGAAAACGCGCCAACACCAGTCGGCTACATCGGCCCGCGGGTAGGCGATCGCCGATGGCGGGACAATACCTATAAAATTACCAACAGGTCAACAATTAAATATACCCATATATCTTTTGTGTGTGTTCCCATAAATTGCGCGCCGGAGCCGCTTGGCAAACCGTCCCGTGCGGGTTATCTTCTCGGCATGCGTGGATTTGCCCTGTCTTTTGCCTTGGTGCTTTTCGTGGCCTTGCCTGGCGTCGTGTCGGCGCAGGAAGGGTCGGGTCTCATCGATAATTTCGATGACTGGAGCGCCTTTGCCGTTACGGAAAACGGCGCCAAGGTCTGCTATGCGGGCAGCATCCCGAAAAAGGAAGTGGGAGACTACACCAAGCGGGGCGATACCTACGTCCTGGTTACCCATCGGCCGGCCGAAAAACGAATCGGCGAGGTGAGCGTGACCGCCGGATATGCTTACCAGGAAAACGGGAAGGTCATCGTCGATATCGACGGTGTCGAATTCGAGCTTTTCACCGATGGCGAAAACGCTTGGGCATGGGACAAGGACCGCGACGAGAAACTCGTGGCCGCGATGAAGATGGGCCTGAAAATGGTTGTCAAGGGGACGTCGAGCCGGGGAACCGAGACGACGGATACCTATTCCCTGAAGGGCTTTACCGCCGCCCTGAGCGCAGCGAACGCGGCCTGCGGACTCGAATGACGGTTGTCGGGAAACGGAACCGTTTCCCGGTCTTCTCAAACGTTGTTGTTTAGCGATCGCATCCAAAACCGCATGCGCTTGTCGCTTTGGTCGCTTTCGTCGAGATCGCGCCAGCGAAAAACGGCCTCCATGCCGTCGACCGGGTGATAACCGCGTCGGCGCCAGAACGAATCCAGCGGTACGAAATCATCCGGTCGGCGCGGATGGTTCGCCGGACGTATGACGCCGCAAAAGCTGGCGAACGAGAAGCGTCCCAGCGTTCTCGCCCATGATTCGCGTTCCTCGAAAAATGCGACCCCGATACCCCGTCCCCGATAGTGCCGGAGGAGTACCGATTCGCCGAAATAGAAGACGGAACCGATGTCGAATCCGAAGCGTTTGAAAGGCGCGACAATATTGTCGGTTTCGTGTTCCAAGGGGAGACCGGTCGACGCGCCGACGATGCGTTCCCCGTCGAACGCGGCGATCAGAACGCTGTCGCGGGAATTCACATAGGTCTGCAGATAATTGGATTCATAGTCGACATGGCCGTCGTACAGGTAGGGGAAGTCACGAAAGACGACGATCCGAAGTTCGGCCAAAGCGCCGATATGCCGCTTCAGATCGCTTCCCGTCAGGCGGCGGATCGTCAGTCCGCCAACGAGCCTTTCGTCGTTCATGGGAACCCCTTTATCCGTAAGACCGCGTCTCCAGGTCTCCAGACGTAAAGGGCTTGAAATCCGGGGTCAACCGGGTTTGGTGCGGTTGGCGATTGCGGCGCTTTTGATTTGCGCGAAGACCCGCGACCCCACGGTCAGATTCAAGGTTTCCCAAGATCTGCGCGTAATGCGCGACAGCAGACGGACACCTTCGCCGTCTTCGCCGAGGCGAAGCAGGACGTTGATTTGAGCGTCGTCGAGGGTCGCGGTGGTTTCGACACGTGCCGGCAGAATGTTGAGAATGCTCGATCCCTCGGGCGGGCGGCGTGCCAAGCTGACATCGACGGCGAGAATGCGCAGCCGTTGTTCGGTCCCCGCGGACCCGAAGGCGCCCGCCACCCAAAGCATCCCACCCGCGACTTCGAGCGCCGTCAGGTGGTATCGTGCGTCGAAGTCGGCAACACGAGCGTTCAGGACCACACCGGCACGGGATCGGCGCGCGAACGGAAGCGACAGGTCGCTGACCAAGTCCTCCATGATGCCGCTGGCCGTCACGCGGCCGCCGTTCAGGACGACCAGATGATCGGCCAGCCGTTCTACTTCACCGACCGCATGGCTGACATATATCACGGGCACGGATAGGCGGGGGCGAAGCGCTTCCAGGTGACCCAGTATATCGTCCTTGCTTTCCCGGTCCAGCGCCGCGAGCGGCTCGTCCATCAACAACAACCGCGGTGCGGCCAGAATTGCGCGACCGATCGCCACTCGTTGCCGTTCCCCACCGGACAAGCCACTGGGCGCGCGATCCAGAAACCGTTCCAGTCGCAGCATGGCGACCGCCTCGTCGAAACCGACGCCGTTGGTTCGTCCGGGCGCGCGTCGCTGGCCATACATCAGGTTGGCCCGGACCGAAAGGTGAGGAAACAAGCTGGCTTCCTGAAAAACATACCCGACGGCGCGGCGATGGGAGGGGCGGTGTTTCTCCCCGTCCTGCCAGATCTCTCCGGCAACGGAAAGAAATCCCTCGCGCGGCCTTGTAAGTCCGGCGATGCATCGAAGGACCGTTGTCTTGCCGCAACCAGAAGGTCCGAACAGCGCGGTCACGCCGGAACCGGGCGTCTGGAACTCGACATTCAAGTCGAATGTTCCCACGGAATCCCGGAATCGCGCGGTGACTCCGGTCACGGTATCCTCCGCCCGATGCGCTTTTCCAGCACCGTCATCGCCAGGATCGCCAGGAATGAAAACGCGAGCATGCCTCCGGCCAGGATGTGGGCTTGCGACCACTCCAGGGACTCCACGTGATCATAGATCGCGATGGACAGCACCTTGGTCCGACCTGGAATATTACCCCCGATCATCAGGACGACGCCGAATTCTCCCATCGTATGGGCAAATCCAAGCACCGAACCGGTCAGGAAGCCCGGTCGGGCCAGGGGGACCGCCACGGTCAGGAACCGGTCGATCGGTGAGGCGCCCAGCGTCGCAGCGACTTCCAGCGGCCGGTCGCCGAGTGCCTGGAAGGCATTCCGAATCGGCTGGACAACGAAGGGAAGCGAATAGACGACCGACCCGATCACCAAACCGGGAAACGAAAAGACCAGTTTCTCCCCTCCTATCGCCTCGACCAGTGCACCGACTGGACCGTCGGGACCCAAAAGAATCAACAGGTAGAAGCCCAAGACGGTGGGAGGCAGCACGATCGGCAAGGCGACCAGCGTTCCAACGGCCTCCTTCCACCATGCCGATGACCGCGCCAGCCACCATGCGATCGGTGTGCCGATGACAAGCAGGCATAAGGTGGTGACCGACGCCAACTTGATGCTCAGAAGTACCGGTTCGATCATCGCTTCGGTTCAGGGCTTTCCGTATCCGTACTTGTCCAGGATGGCCGCCGTCTCCAAACCTGTGAGGTATTCAAGAAACGCGCAGGCGACCCCATCGTCCTTCAACAATACGGCATCTTGGGCGATCGGGGCATAGAGGTTTCGGGGCACCCGCCACATGGATCCCCTGGTGTCGAGCGCCACCTGCGACAACGCGACGAAGCCGAGTTCGGCATTGCCGGTCGCGACGAACTGGTGGGTTTGGGCGATGTTGCTTCCCCGTACGAGCCGGTCCTTCACTGCGTCCCAAAGCCCGAGATTCCGCAACGTCTCGACGGCAGCGGCACCGTACGGCGCCGTTTTCGGATTGGCGATCGCCAGGTTGCCGAAGGTCGTGGAACGCAGGACTCGCGCTTCGGAATCGATCAGCGCGGGGTCGCGGCTCCACAGAACGATCTGGCCGACGGCGTAGGTGAACCGGCTTCCCGGGACCGCGTGTCCCTCCGTCTCCAACCTTTTCGGCCGCACGGTATCGGCCGCCAGGAAGGCGGCGAACGGCGCGCCGTTGACGATCTGCGTGTAGAGCGCGCCGGTGGATCCGAAGCTCAGGTTCACTGTGTCGCCGGTAACGCGCGCGAAGGCTGCGGCGATTTCCTTGGCGGCGGCCGTGAAGTTGGCCGCCACCGCGATGTTCGCTTCGGACGCATCGGACGCGCGCGGACAGATGGCGAATCCCATGATCGCGGCGGCGACAACGGTATGCCGGAATAAAAATCTCATGTTCCCTTCCCCCCCCTCCGGTTAAAAAGCTGCCGAGACTCAACTGCGTCGGACGACCGCTTTCGGGTGAGAGTTTCTTATGCATCACTGTGCTTATGTATTTCAATGCATAACTGGAGGTGAACTCTTCGTTCGCCGCCAAAGGCGGGACGGAGGGCAGACGCATCCCGTCATCCGTCGGAGCGATCCGGAGTGTCGGCAAGATATGACTTGAGGTCCGCGATGGCGTCGGCGTTTGCTTCGAGGGTGGTTCGTTCCATGCGACGGTAAATTTCGCTGACCCGTCGCCCGGTTTCTGTCAAGCGGGCGCCGCCGCCACGTGCGCCGCCGAATGCGGTTTCCACCACCGGATCGCAAAAGGAACGATTGAGATCATCCACGAGCCGCCAGGCCTTGCGGTACGACATGCCCATCGACCGCGCGGCGGCGGAAATCGACCCGGTGTTCCCGATAGCGTCGAGAAGATCGATCCGGCCCGGCCCCAAGGAGGCGACGCCTTCCAAGGTAAAGGCCAGGGAAAAACGGATCGCGCCGCTTTCCGCGCGAGGCATGGCGATCGGTTCCGAAGCGGGTTCAGATGTCCAGCAGGATCCGGCGCGGATCCTCGATGCAATCCTTGACCCGCACCAGGAACGACACTGCTTCGCGACCATCGATGACCCGGTGGTCGTAGGAAAGCGCCAAATACATCATCGGCCGCGCCTGAAGCGAACCGTCCGGCATCACCATCGGTCGTTGCTGGATCTTGTGCATGCCCAGAATGCCCGATTGCGGCGGGTTCAGGATCGGCGTCGACATCAGCGATCCGTAAATGCCGCCATTGGTGATGGTGAAGGTGCCGCCCTGGAGTTCATCCATGGTCAACTTGCCTTCGCGGGCGCGCCGTCCCAGATCGGCGATCGAGGCCTCGATTTCCGCGAAACCGGCCTGATCCGCGTCCTTCAGTACCGGAACGACCAGACCCTGCGGCGTCCCTACGGCGACTCCGATATCGTAATGATTCTTGTAGACGAGATCGTCGCCGTCGATTTCGGCATTGACGGCGGGATACTCCTTCAAGGCGACGATGCAGGCCTTGATGAAGAACGACATGAAGCCGAGGCGGACCTTGTGCTTCTTTTCAAAGGAGTCCTGCAACGACTTGCGGGCTTCCATGACGTTGGTCATGTCGCATTCGTTGAAGGTGGTCAGCATCGCGGCGGTGTTCTGGGCTTCCTTGAGCCGCTCGGCGATCCGCTTGCGAAGGCGCGTCATGCGCACGCGTTCCTCGCGTTCGACCGCCGGCCGCGGTTCCGAAGACTTGGCTGCAACCGGTTTCGTCGCGGGCGCCGGTTCACGCTTTTCCATGAAATTCAGGACGTCGCCCTTGGTCAGCCGACCATCCTTTCCGGATCCTTCTATGCGGTCCGGGTCTAGCCGATTTTCTTCGACCAGCTTGCGCACAGCCGGTGACAATGCCATTGCCGGCGATGGAGCGGTGTCCGTTTTCTGCGCCGATGCCGGACGCGGCGCTTCCGGTTCGGGCCGGGATTCCGGTGCCGGCGCGGACTTGGCGGGCGTAGCCGCTTCGCCGCTGGGCGAGATCAGTCCGAGGACGGCGCCGACCGCGACCTCGGACCCTTCGTCGGCCACGATTTCCCCGATGGTTCCGTCGGAAGGTGCGTTAACTTCGAGCGTGACCTTATCGGTTTCCAGCTCGACCAGGGGTTCGTCCATAGAGACCGAATCCCCAACGGCCTTGAACCACTTTGCCACCGTGGCTTCGGTTACGGATTCTCCCAGGGCCGGGACGATAATTTCAGTCGCCATTTTTTCCCCCTAGTTCACTTGCGCTCTTTTGGCGTTGCGGATGTAGGCCGCCCACTGCTGAATCCGCTGGAACGGCTGCTGCAGGGAATCCGCATCGCCGGTCAAGGCGTCTTCGACCAGCCGTTTCTGTTCCTTGGCGTGGTTTTTTGCGAGCCCCGTGGCCGGCGAGGCGGACGCCGTGCGTCCGACAAACAGTGGATGATGGTCCGCGCGTTCCAGTTCCTCGAGAATATAGGTCAGTCTCGGGAACATGAAACTCCAGGGCCCCATATTGGCGGGTTCCTCCTGGCACCAGATCACATCCGCGTTCGAATAGCGGCCGATGACGTCGATCAGGGTCTGCCAAGGCAAGGGATAGAGCTGTTCGACCCGGGCGATCGCGACATCGCTGATCTCGCGTTCCCGGCGCGCCTCCAGAAGGTCGTAATAGACCTTGCCCGAACACAGGACCAGCCGCCGGACCTTATCGTCGGCAACCAGCGTTTCGGTCTCTGGAATGATCCGCCGGAACCGGCTTCCGGGGCCGAAGTCCTTGAGATCCGAAACGCACAACTTATGACGCAACAAGGATTTCGGTGTGAAGATGACCAGTGGTTTCCGGAAATTCCGGTGCAATTGCCGTCGCAACACGTGGAAGAAGTTAGCCGGCGTGGTGCAATTGCAAACCTGGAGATTGTTTTCGGCGCACAACTGAAGGTATCTCTCGATCCGGGCCGATGAGTGTTCCGGCCCTTGGCCTTCGTATCCGTGCGGCAGCAGGAGCACCAGACCGCACAGGCGGAGCCATTTGGATTCACCCGATGCGATGAACTGGTCGATGATAACCTGGGCGCCGTTCGCGAAATCCCCGAACTGGGCCTCCCAAAGGACCAGGGCGTGGGGTTCGGCCAGAGAGTAGCCGTATTCGTACCCGAGGACGCCCGCTTCGGACAGGGGGCTGTCGATGACCTCGAACCGGGCCTGTCCCTTTCGGATGTGGTTGAGCGGTACATAGCGGCTTTCGTCGCTCTGATCGATGAGTACCGAATGGCGATGCGAAAAGGTGCCCCGTCCCGAATCCTGTCCCGACAGTCGAACGTCGTAACCTTCGACCAACAAGGATCCGTATGCCAGGGCTTCCGCCGTTCCCCAGTCGATCCCGGCACCCGTTTCCATCATCGCCTTCTTGGCCGCCAGTTGACGGACAATCTTGCCGTGGACCTTGACCGTCTCCGGCGGCGTCGAGATGGCGGTGCCGATTTCGGCGAGAATTTCGGGTGAAACCGCGCTGTCGTCGTCGCGCATTTCCTCCTCGCCGACGAAATTCGCCAACCCTTTCCATTCACCCTCGAACCAGTCGGCCTTGTTCGGCCGATAATTGGTCGCGTTATTGAACTCGGTTTCCATCAAGGCGCGGAAATCGGTGTTCAGGGCCTCGCCCTCGGTTTCCGTAACCGCCCCTTCGCGAACCAGTTTCTGGGCGTAAAGCGCCCGCGTTGTCGGATGCTTGGCGATCGTCTTGTACATGATCGGCTGGGTGAACGAGGGTTCGTCCGCTTCGTTGTGGCCGTGGCGGCGATAGCAGAACATGTCGATCACCACGTCGCGTTTGAATTCCTGGCGGAATTCGGTGGCGATACGGGCGACGTGGACGACCGCTTCCGGATCGTCGCCATTGACGTGGAAGATCGGCGCCTGAATCGATTTTGAGATATCGGAAGGATAGGGCGACGACCGCGAATATCGGGGCGACGTGGTGAAGCCGATCTGATTGTTGACGATGAAATGAATAGCGCCGCCGACGGTGTATCCCGACAGTTGTGACAGCATCAGGCTTTCGGCCACCAGACCCTGGCCCGCGAACGCCGCGTCGCCGTGCATCAGGAGGGGCATGACCTGGCGACGTTCCGCGTCGTTCCGCTGTTCCTGCTTGGCCCGGGTCTTGCCCAGGACGACCGGGTTGACGGCCTCCAGATGCGACGGGTTGGCGGTGAGAGACAAGTGGACGACGTTGCCGTCGAAATCGCGGTCGGCGGACGCCCCCAAATGATATTTCACATCGCCCGACCCCTGCACGTCCTCGGGGTTCATGGCATTGCCCTGGAACTCGGAAAAGATGGCGCGATAGGGTTTGCGCATGAAGTTCGCCAACACGTTCAGGCGGCCGCGATGGGGCATGCCCAAAACCACCTCGCGAACCCCCAGTTGACCGCCGCGTTTGAGGATCTGTTCCAGCGCGGGGATGAGGGCTTCGCCGCCGTCAAGACCGAAACGCTTGGTTCCGACGTACTTGACGTGCAGGAAGCGTTCGAATCCTTCGGCTTCGGTCAGGCGTTCCAGAATCGCCAGCTTGCCCTTGAGGGTAAAATTGGTCTGGTTTCGGATGCCTTCGATCCGGCGCTGGATCCACGCCTTCTCGTCCGGGTCCATGATGTGCATGAATTCGACACCGATGGCACCACAGTAGGTTTCGCGCAGGACCTCGAGAATTTCTCGCAAGGTCGCGGTTTCCAACCCCAAGACGTAGTCGATGAAGATCGGCCGGTCCATGTCGGCTTCGGTGAAGCCGTAGGTTCTCGGGTCGAGTTCCGGATGATGGGCATTGCCTTCCAGCCCCAGGGGGTCGAAGCGCGCGATCAGATGGCCGCGCACCCGGTAGGTGCGGATCATCATCAGCGCCCGGATCGAATCCAGGATGGCTTGACGGCTGTCACCGGTCCCCAATGCTGCGGCAATGCGGGCTTCGACTTTGGCGCGATCGGCGCCGCCGTGAGGCACGCCCGCACCGGGGCCCGATGCCGGGCTTTCCGCGACTTCGTCATGGACGACGCGCCCGTCTCGGGGGGCCCAGCTCGCGCCCTTGCGATCCGCGGCCAGGGTTGGGCTTTCGTCTTTCAGGTCGCGGAAAAACGAAACCCAACTCGCATCCACCGAGTTGGGATCGTTCAAATAACGCTCATAAAGTTCTGCGACAAAGACGGCGTTGGTACCCGTTAGGAACGACTCGATGTTTCCGGCCATAATCTCCGGTGGCGGGACCGCTTGTCACGGTCCCGTCCCTCATATCCAAGTTGGCGTTTCACCCGTTCAAGGCCTCTAACATGGTGCGTCCGATCGCCGCTGGCGAGTCCGCGACGCGCACACCCGCGCTTTTAAGTGCCTCGATCTTGTCGCCGGCCGTACCCTTGCCACCGGATATGATCGCTCCGGCGTGGCCCATGCGGCGTCCCGGAGGAGCGGTGAGACCCGCGATGAAGGCGACGACGGGTTTCCGGTTCTTGGCCGCCTGGATGAATTCCGCGGCTTCTTCTTCCGCCGTTCCCCCTATTTCGCCGATCATGATAACGGCTTCGGTGCCTTCGTCGGCGAAGAACCCTTCCAGGCAGTCGATGAAATTCGTCCCGTTGACCGGATCGCCCCCGATGCCGATGCAGGTGCTTTGTCCGAGACCGACCGCCGTCGTCTGCGCCACCGCCTCGTAGGTCAGCGTACCCGATCGCGACACGATCCCGATCTTGCCCGGCATATGAATGTGTCCCGGCATGATCCCGATCTTGCATTCTCCCGGAGTGATGATTCCGGGGCAGTTGGGGCCGATCAGGCGGGTTTTAGAGCCGGTAAGAGCCCGCTTGACGCTGACCATGTCGAGAACGGGAATGCCCTCGGTGATGCAAACGACCAACGGGACTTCGGCCTCAATCGCCTCGTGGATCGTGTCCGCGGCGAACGGCGGCGGAACATAGATCACCGACGCATTCGCGCCCGTGGCGGCTATGGCTTCGGCGACGGTGTCGAAGACGGGCACCTCCAGGTGCGTTGTCCCGCCCTTGCCGGGCGTCACCCCGCCCACGACCTTGGTGCCGTAGGCGATCGCCTGTTCGGAATGAAACGTCCCCTGAGCCCCCGTGAAGCCCTGGCAGATCACCTTCGTTTCGGAATTGACCAGAATGGCCATCACGCGGCCTCCTTAACGGCATGGACAACCTTTTCCGCCGCGTCGGCGAGATCGTCCGCTGACACGATATCGAGCCCGGATTGCCTCAGGATCGTTTTGCCTTTTTCAACATTGGTGCCTTCAAGGCGAACGACGAGGGGCACGTTCAGGCTGACTTCGCGAGCGGCGTCGACGATACCTTCCGCGATGACATCGCAACGCATGATGCCGCCGAAGATATTGACGAGGATGCCTTCCACAGCCGGATCGGAGAGGATGAGCTTGAAGGCCGCACTGACCCGTTCCTTGGTTGCGCCGCCGCCGACGTCCAGGAAATTGGCCGGGTCGCCGCCGTAGAGCTTAATGATGTCCATGGTGGTCATCGCCAGTCCGGCGCCGTTGACCAGGCAGCCGATATTCCCGTCGAGTTTGATGTAGTTCAACCCGTCGCCCGCTGCGACCAGTTCGATCGGATCTTCCTCGTCCGTGTCGCGGAGTTCTTCGATGTCCTTGTGCCGGAACAAGGCGTTGTCGTCGAAGTTCATCTTGGCATCGAGAACCAGGACGTCGCCCTGGCGGGTGACGACCAGCGGATTGATCTCGACCAGGCTGGCATCCATCTCGATGAACGCCTTGTACATAGACTGCATGAGCTTGACCGCCTGGCCGATCTGTTTGCCCTGAAGTTCCAGGCCAAAGGCGATCTTGCGGGCGACATACGGCAGCAGCCCGAAAGCCGGGTCGATGGCGACCTTGAGGATTTTTTCCGGTGTTTTGGCGGCGACCTCCTCAATGTCCATGCCGCCTTCGGTCGAGGCGATCACCGTCACTCGTCCGGAGCCGCGATCGACGAGCATGCTCAAATAGAGCTCGTTGGCGATTTCGCAGCCTTCTTCGACATAGACGCGCTTGACTTCGCGGCCTTGCGGACCGGTTTGCTTGGTGACGAGGCGCATGCCCAGCATGTCCTTGGCGATTTTGCGGACATCCTCGACCGATTGGACGACCTTGACGCCGCCCGCCTTGCCCCGGCCTCCGGCGTGAATCTGGGCCTTGACGACCCAGACCGGCCCCTTGAGTCCCTCGGCAACGAATTTCGCCTCGTAGGCCGTGTAGGCGACGCCGCCTTTCGGCACCGGGACGCCATATTTCGCCAGCAATTGCTTGGCTTGGTATTCATGGATGTTCATGAGCGATCCGTTTTATCGTTGAGATCTGTTCATTCGGGCGACGGTACGCGTTGAACTATGCCATGAGACCCTTGGTCACGTCGATCAAGTTGCGCACGGCCGCTGCCGACTGGTCGAACAGCGCCTTCTCTTCTTCGTTCAGTTCGATTTCGACGACCTTTTCAACGCCCCCGGCACCGATCACCACCGGCACGCCGACATACAGACCACCGGCGCCGTATTCCTTGTCGCAATACGCGGCGCAAGGCAGCACGCGCTTCTGATCCTTGAGGTAGGATTCGGCCATCTGGATCCCCGCCGCGGCAGGCGCGTAAAATGCGGAACCGGTCTTGAGCAAACCGACGATCTCGCCACCGCCGTTCCGGGTGCGGCTGACGATGGTCTCTATGCGCTCCGGCGTGCTCCAGCCCATTTTCACCAGATCGGGCACGGGAATGCCGGCGACGGTGGAATAGCGCTGTAACGGCACCATGGTATCGCCGTGGCCGCCGAGCACGAAGGCCGTCACGTCTTCGACGGAGACTCCGAATTCCTCGGCCAGAAAATAGCGGAACCGCGCCGAATCAAGAACACCCGCCATTCCCACCACCTTGTTGTGGGGCAGGCCGCTGACTTCGCGTAGCGCCCATACCATGGCGTCCAGGGGATTGGTGATGCAAACCACGAAAGCGTCGGGGCAGTAGGTCTTGATGCCTTCTCCCACGGATTTCATGACCTTGGCATTGATGCCGATCAGATCATCCCGGCTCATTCCCGGCTTGCGCGGGACTCCGGCGGTCACGATGACGACATCGGCGTTTTCGAGCGCCGCGTAGTCGTTCGCACCCGTAATCGTCGAATTGACGGTCTCGACGGATGTCGATTGCCCGATATCCAGGGATTTGCCCTGAGGGACTCCTTCGACGATGTCGAAGAGCACGACATCACCCAGTTCCTTCAGGGTGATCAGGTGGGCCAGAGTGCCGCCGATGTTGCCGGCACCGATGAGCGCGATTTTATCTCTTTTCATGAAACCATCCCCCGGTTGCGGTGTCTTCTCTCGACCCGACGCCAAAAACCCCTGGCGGCGGGGAATCTTGTTTCCGTTAAGTAACGCCTTTCACTCGCAAGAGCAAGGGCGATGCCGATTTTCACCAGACGTTCCGCGCTTTATAAGTATAATCTAATTAATTAGGATTCAGCGGGTTCGACCGTCACCGACGCCGCCATCGGACCTCGCTTCGGAAACCGCAGGGTTACTGATGTTCCCTGGCCTTCCACGCTATGGATCTCCAGATCCCCGGAATGCAGTTCGACAAGGGATTTCGTCAGTGACAGGCCCAGTCCGGTACCTTCGACACGATCATTCGCTGTTTGCCGCGACTGTGCGAACGGCTCCGTAATTCGGGGCAAATCGATTGATGGGATTCCGATGCCGGTGTCGATCACGCGGATGAAGACACTTGACCGATCGACAAGGCTTTCGATCGTGATGTTTCCGCCTCGCGGTGTGAACTTGATTCCGTTCGATAGAAGGTTGATCAGGCATTGTTTGACGGCACGCGTGTCTGCGATGAAGGGCTTTTTCAGTGGCACGACCCGATTGACGATCGTCACCCGGGCGTCGACCGCGCGCCCTTCGATGAGCTTGATGCTGTCGTTGACCACGGCTTCCAAATGACATGGCTCGGGATGAAGTTCGTATTTCCCCGCCTCGATCTTTGACATGTCCAGGATGTCGTTGATGAGCGCGAGAAGGTGGTCGCCGCTGTTGTGGATATCGTTTGCGTATTCCTTGTATTTTGTGCTGCCGAGCTCGCCGAAGGTTTCCATTCGGAGTATTTCGGAGAACCCCATGATGGCATTCAGCGGCGTTCGCAATTCGTGGCTCATCACCGCAAGGAATTGCGATTTGGCCAAATTTGCGGCTTCGGCTCGTTCCCGTGCGACGTACTGGTTTTCGGCCAGGCTGGCCAATCGGGTGGTCTGTTCCTTCAACCGCTCGCGAGTCGCGATCAGTTCGTCGGCGAACCGGCGGTAAAACGCTTCCTTTTCAACAAGTTGGCTTTCGCGCAGTTTCAGGTGCGTGATGTCGGTTTGGACGCCGACAATGCCGCCGTCTTCGGTCTTGTGGGTGTGAATCTGGACCCAGCGGCCGTCGGACAGTCGGGTCTCGGTGATCCGATGGGGAAGACGGTGCCGCCGTATGCGGTCGGCGATCCATTTTGCCCGATCGTCGCCGGGGCCGAGTTCTATGATTCCGCGGTCCAGCGCCGCTTTCAGGTAATCGCGAAACCGAAGGCCGGGAACCAGAATGTCCGCGAGGCGCGCGTAGATCGACCGGTATTGGCTATTGCACAAAACCAGCCGTCCGCGCGGGTCCCACATCGCGAACGCTTCTGGGATGCCTTCAACGGCGACGGCCAGTCGGCGGTGGAACTTGGGATCGGTATCGACGATGCGAAAGGAAAGGACGCGGAGCCGGTTATCGCCGGAAACCGGAGCCGCGACCGCTTCTACCGGGACCGGGGTGTTGCCTTTGCTAACCACGCGAACGGGAAACTCCGAAACCGTGTTCCGATCGGCCTTGTGGTCCGGCGGAATGGTTGCCGCAAGGCTCTTCGAAACGGGAGTCGGTTCCGACAGGAAATCACTCAGGGAATGACCAATGAGGTCGTTTTGCCTCCGGCCGAACAGGCGCTCGGCCTCGGTATTGGCGTAACGAATGATTCCTTCGTCATCGACAACGAGTGTTCCGTCCCGGGCAACGGCGAACAGCGCCCTTTCCAAGGGTCCCAAGTCTAAAGCCTGTCCGTCGCAAAGCGTCATCGAGACACTGTTCCGGGTGGACGTCGTCAGGTCGTATCGCCGATCGGTGATTCATCGGAACATACCGAAAAAACGGCCGATCGGTCATTGTACAGGTGACGAGTCCACCGATCGACCACACGCACTCCAACGCCGAAACGACGTCGGGCATTTTCCATCGGCCCGCGGTCCGCCTTTGCGGTTAGCGGGTCACCATCATTTTCTTGATTTCCGCAATCGCCTTGCCGGGGTTCAATCCTTTAGGGCAGGTCGCGGTGCAGTTCATGATGGTGTGGCAACTGTAAAGCCGCCGTTCGTCCTCGAGTTGGTCCAGGCGTTCGCCGGTACCCTCGTCCCTTGAATCCCGTAGCCAGCGATAAGCCTGAAGCAATGTCGCGGGGCCGAAATATCCCCGTTCTCCGTTCCACCAGAAACTCGGGCAACTGGTGGTGCAGCAGAAGCACAGGATGCATTCCCACGACCCGTCCAGTCGAGCCCTTTCCTCCGGGCTTTGCAGGCGTTCGCGATCCGGCGGCGGCGGCGTATCGGCCTTGAGCCAAGGCTGTACCGCCTGATACTGGGCAAACGGGGTCGTCAGGTCCGGAACCAGGTCCTTGACCACGGGCCGGTGGGGCAACGGATAGATCTTGACCGTACCCTTGATGTCCGAAATCGCCTTGGTGCAGGCCAGCGTATTGCCGCCGTTGATGTTCATGGCGCAGGAGCCGCAAACACCTTCGCGACAGGACCGCCGGAACGTCAAGGTCGCGTCTATTTCGTCCTTGATCTTGATCAGGGCGTCCAGAACCATCGGGCCGCACTTGTCCAGATCCAGGAAATAGGAATCCATACGCGGATTGCCGCCGGCATCCGGATCCCAGCGATAGATCCGGAATTCGCGCACATTCTTGGCGCCCTCGGGGGCCGGCCAAACCTTGCCCTTGACGACCCGGGAGTTCGCGGGGAGTGCATAGTGAACCATCGCTTGTCCCTTTGTACCCTAATAGACCCGTTCCTTGGGCGGGATCACGTCGACCTCGTCCGTGAGCGTCTTCATGTGGACCGGGCGGTAGGAGATCTTGGGTTTGCCCTTGAGGTCCAGTGAAATGACCGAGTGCTTGAGCCAATTTTCATCGTCGCGATTCGGGAAATCCTCGCGGGCGTGGGCGCCTCGGCTTTCGGTGCGGGCTTCCGCCGAATACAACGTTGCCCGCGCGCTGATCATCAGATTTTCGAGTTCCAGCGCTTCGACCAGATCGGAATTCCAGATCATCGAGCGATCCGAAAGCTTCAGATCGCCCAATGTCTTGGCGGTCTTGTCGATCAGCTTGCAGCCTTCCTTCAGCACATCGGCCGTCCGGAAAACGGCGGCGTTGTTTTGCATGGTCCGCTGCATTTCGAGACGGATTTCGCTGGTCGGACGCGATCCGGTGGCGTTGCGGACCCGGTCCAGACGATCCAGCGCGAAATCGGCGGAATCTGTTGGCAGGGGCGGCGGCAGTGCACTGCCGGCCTTGAGGATCTCTGCGGCCCGCAAGGCGGCGGCCCGGCCGAAGACCACCAGGTCGAGCAGCGAATTGGTGCCGAGCCGGTTGGCGCCGTGAACCGAAACGCAGGCGGCTTCACCGATCGCCATCAGACCCGCACAGACGGCGTCCGGGTCCGAAGCCGTGGGGCGAAGGACCTCGGCGTGGTAGTTGGTCGGAATGCCGCCCATGCTGTAGTGGGCGGTCGGGATGACCGGAATGGGTTCCTTCGTGCAATCGACGCCGGCGAAAATTTGGGCCGTCTCGGCGATGCCGGGCAGACGCTCGTGAATGATGGCTGCGTCGATGTGTTCGAGGTGCAGGTAGATGTGATCCTTGTGCGGGCCGACCCCGCGGCCTTCCCGTATCTCAATGGTCATGGCGCGGCTGACTACGTCCCGCGACGCCAGGTCCTTGGCGGTCGGGGCGTATTTCGCCATGAAGCGGTCGCCGTCGGCGTTGGTTAGATAACCGCCTTCGCCGCGCACGCCCTCGGTGATCAGGCAGCCGGCGCCGTAGATGCCGGTCGGGTGGAACTGCAGGAATTCCATGTCCTGCAAGGGCAGGCCTGCGCGCGCGACCATCCCGTTGCCGTCACCGGTACAGGTGTGCGCCAGCGTGGACGAGAAATAGGTGCGGCCCGCGCCGCCGGTTGCCAGGACGGTCATATGCGCGCGGAAGCGGTGAATGGTGCCGTCGTCGAGGCACCAAGCGATGACGCCCTTGCACGCCTTGTCGTCCCCCATGATCAGATCGATCGCGAAATATTCGGGGAAGAACTGTGCGTTGTGCTTCAACGACTGCTGATAAAGGGTGTGCAGGATCGCGTGGCCGGTGCGGTCGGCCGCGGCGCAGGCCCGTGGAACCGGCGCTTCGCCGAAGTTTCGCATGTGGCCGCCGAAGGGGCGTTGGTAGATCTTGCCGTCTTCGGTGCGGGAAAACGGAACGCCGAAGTGTTCCAGTTCGATCACCGACGGGATCGCGTTTCGGCACATGTATTCGATGGCGTCCTGATCGCCGAGCCAGTCCGACCCCTTGACGGTGTCGTACATGTGCCAGCGCCAGTCGTCCTCTTCCATGTTGCCGAGCGCGGCGCCGACCCCGCCCTGGGCCGCCACGGTGTGGCTGCGGGTCGGATAGACCTTGCTGATGCAGGCGGTCTTGAGGCCGGCGGCGCTCATGCCGAGCGTGGCCCGCAGGCCGGATCCACCGCCGCCGATGACGATGACGTCATAGGCGTGATCGATGATCTCGTAGGCTTTTGGCATGCTTAGCCCCCCAGGCCGATCAGGACAACGGATACGATCGCAAACGCGGCCAATGCGAGGCAACCGAATTTGATCAGCGATTGCACCGTGAACTCCCGCCAGACCGTATGCACGTAATCATGGACGACGACCTTGAAGGCGAGCTGCCCGTGCCAGAACGCGCAGATGATGAACAGAATCATCAGCGTCATGTTTCCCGGCTTACCCAGCCAAGCCTGCATCGATGCGTGGTCGGCGGCGACGCCGGTAAACAGCGCATACAGGAACCAGGGAATCAGCGGGATCATCGCAATCGCGGTCAGGCGGTGGATCAGCCAGTCGCCCGTTCCATGTCCGCCGGCGCCCGTGCCGCGCGCGTGGCCGAGCGGCGTCTGGCGGGACGACGGATCGCGTCCGAATTGCCAGTTGTGCGTGCCCATTGTGGTTTCTCCCGAATCCTAATAGAGCGACACGACCAACGCCCAAAAGAGGGCGAACGCCGCTGCCGCGAACAGGACCATGACGACGCCGCTTTTGAACACCGTCGGCATTTCGAAGCCGTAGCCCAGGTCCCAGAACATGAACCGGATGCCGTTGAAGTAGTGATAGAAAAGAGCCCCTGAAACGCCGAGGTAGACCAACCACGCGAACCACGAGGTCAGGAACGGTAGGACTGTGTTGTAGGTATCGGGGCCGTAGGCGGCTGCGCCGAGCCAAAGAATCATGAACAGAAGACCGAAGCCGATACCGAATCCGGTGATCCGGTTCAGAATCGACAGGAACGACGTGACTCTGAACATGTTGTACGCGTTGAGGTGCGGCGAAATCGGCCGATTCAATCGGGAGGTTGCCATGGGACGTGCCTCTTGAGACGAGTGAACATCCTTGCAGCGTCGCTGCTTTTCACTCCTGGTATTAACGGCTTGGCGGGTTGCGGTCAACGACGGCCTTGACCCAATTGCCAGTAAAGGTTTTCGAACGCCATCGGATTGGACGGACACGCCGGCCCTTCCATAAGCGGCACGCGCGCGTTAAGTAACGCGAGTGGAACGCCGATCGAAACCGAAGTGAGGACGGAATGGACCAGGAAAACACCCTCAATCTTTTGGACGGACTGGTTGCCAAGGCGCGGGCCGCCGGGGCGGAAGCCGTCGATGCCGTCTGGATCAGAGGTACGTCGGTTTCATTGTCGCGCCGATTGGGTGAGGTCGAGCAGGTGGAGCGGTCCGAAGGCGCGGATCTGGGATTGCGGGTGCTGATCGGCAAGAAGCAGGCGATCGTGTCGAGTTCCGACACCAAACCCGATGCCCTGACCGAATTGGTCGAGCGCGCGGTTTCCATGGCACGTGCGGTGCCTGAAGACCCGTGGAGCGGCTTGGCCGAACCGGAGCAGGTGGCGGGGGATGTTCCGGACCTTGATGCGTGCGATTCGCGAGAGCCGTCCGCCGAAGAACTGTCGGACTGGGCGGCCCGTGCCGAGGACGCCGCGCGATCGGTCCCCGGGGTAACGAACTCCGAAGGGGCGAATGCCGCCCATGGTCGCCATGAGATCGCCCTCGTCGCCTCCAACGGTTTCGCGCGGACCTATGCCGGAACCTACTCCAGCCTGTCGGTCTCGGTGATCGCGGGCGAAGGCACGGCGATGGAACGCGACTACGACTACACCAGTGCCGTCTACGCCTCGGATTTGCGTGAGGCCGAAGCCGTCGGCCGCGAAGCCGGGGAGATGGCGGTCCGTCGGCTGAAACCGCGGAAGGTTCGAACGGCCCACGTCCCCGTCGTCTTCGACCCGCGTGTCGCGCGCAGCCTGATCGGGCATCTGGCGAACGCGGTGAACGGCCCGTCGGTGGCCCGTGGCACGACCTTTTTGAAGGGTTGCCTTGATAAGCCCGTCTTTGCACCGGGCATTGCCATCATAGACGACCCGTTGCGCAAGCGTGGTCTGCGGTCGAAACCTTTCGATGCCGAAGGCGTGGCGACCTGGACGAAGCCCGTGGTCGACAACGGCGTTTTGCGGACCTGGATCCTGGATCTCGCCTCGGCGCGCCAATTGGGCTTGTCGACGACCGGCAATGCGTCGAGAGGCCCCTCGAGCCCGCCGTCGCCGTCGACGACCAACCTGTATCTGGCTCCCGGCCGGGTGTCGGCCGCCGACCTGATCGCGGGGGTGGAAAACGGTTTTTACGTGACGGAATTGATCGGCTTCGGCATCAATATGGTGACCGGCGACTACAGTCGCGGGGCGGCCGGTTTCTGGATCGAGAACGGGCAAATCGCCCATCCGGTCAGCGAGCTCACGGTCGCGGGAAACCTGAAGGATATCTTCATGAATATGACCCCAGCCGACGATCTGGTCTTTCGCTACGGCACCGATTCGCCCACCGTCCGCGTGGACGGTCTGACGGTCGCGGGAACCTGAGGCCGGCGATGAAGGCGGTCTTGCAGCGCGTTGACCGGGCATCGGTGTCCGTCGACGGGGAAATCGTCGGTGCCATTGACCGGGGACTTCTGGTGCTGCTGTGCGTCGAGGACGCTGATACGGTTGCGGAAACGGATCTTTTCGCCGGGAAAATCGCGAAGATGCGGATATTTCCCGACGACGACGGCAAGATGAATCGATCCGTGCAGGATGTAGGCGGCGGGGTGCTGGCGATCAGTCAGTTTACGCTGGCCGCCGATTGGCGACGGGGCAACCGCCCCAGCTTTTCGGGCGCCGCCGCGCCGGATAAGGCGGAATTCCTGTATGGACGGTTTTGCGACAGCCTGCAAAGGATGGGGGTGTGCGTCGAAACGGGGGTCTTTGCGGCGCACATGAAAGTCGATCTGGTCAACAACGGGCCGGTAACGATCTGGATGGATTCCGCGAAGGATTGAGCCGCCGGGCGCGAACGACACTAAAGCGGAGGAGGAACTCATGTCCCGACTGATCGATGTCACGGTGCCGATTGTTGAAGAAATGCCGGTGTGGCCGGGACAGAACCCGACGCGTATCGAACGCCACCGCCGGATCGAGGACGGCTTTCCGGCCAACGTTTCACGGATTACGCTCAGTTGCCACGCGGGCACCCATATCGATGCGCCCTTCCACTCGCTGGCCGATGGCCACGGGGTGGAACGATGGCCGTTGGAAACCCTGATCGGACGCTGCTATGTCGCGGATGTCGGCGGGGCTGCGACGGTCACGCCCCGCGTGCTGGACTCTGCCGGCATTCCGAAAGGGGTCGATCGCTTGCTGATCAAATCCCACAACTCGGCATTCTTCGCCGAAACACCGCCAAGTTTTCACGAGGACTTCACGGCACTGGACGACTCCGGAGCCCAATGGGTCGCAACGCGAGGTGTGAAGCTGCTGGGGATCGACTATCTTTCGGTCGAATTGTTCGCTAATCCCGTCCGCCATTCCACCCATCGTATTCTGCTCGGAGCGGGGGTGTTGCTGCTGGAAAGCATCGATCTTTCGGCGGTTGACGCGGGATTCTACGATTTGATTTGCATGCCGCTCAAAATCCCGGGGGCCGACGGGGCGCCGGCGCGCGTCGCTTTGAGAACCCTCAACTGACGGAAAGGCTTCGTCATGCGCACGCGTTCGGTCATCGGTTTGATCCTGGGACTTCCCGGGCTGCTTCTTGCCGCCTGCGAAGGGGAGGTTCCCAAGACGGTGGTTCATTTCAAACGCACGGAACTCGTCGAATCCCTGTTCGTGTATGCGAGCAAGGAGGGGCCGGTCCTGGCCCAAATTCACGGAACGCCGTTTCCGAGCCGGGAAAACGAGACGGTAGAGGCCGTCCTGGAAGCCTTCACGCGGGCGGTGACTTGGCGAAAGGTGGCCTTCACCAACGATCCGCTCATCGCGATTCGGCCGGCGATCAGGGTCGTCTTGGCCTTCAACGCCCCGGCATCGACGGATGGCCGGTCACTTTGCCGGGGTGAAGTGCCGGAATTCGCCAATGATACGGCTGGCGGGGAAATCCGTGTGCAAGCGGTGTTCTGCAGCAAGGATGAAATGGTTTCCGAGGTGACGGGCCGGATCAAGATGGTTTCGGGGCCTGGCGATAAACTGTTTGTGAAACTGGCCGAACAGGTCGCACGAGATCTTTTGGACCACCGGTGATATCCAGGAACCCGGAAGAAGCAAAAAGGAAGGAAACGCCATGACCGAATCCGAACTTCGCGAAAGTCTCTGCCTGCACGGCAAGTCGCTTTACGATCGCGGGCTATCGGGCGGTAGCACCGGCAATATGAGCGCGATGCTCGATGACGGTTCGGCGCTTTTGTGTACGCCGACGAATTCGTGTCTGGGGCGGCTGGATCCGGCTCGGATTTCCAAGGTGGATCCGGATGGCCGGCACCTGGACGGCGACAAACCGACCAAGGAAGTCTTTCTGCACCTCGCCATGCTGCGACAGCGTCCCCGCGACCGGGCCGTCGTCCATCTGCACACTTCTTATGCCGTGGCCGTTTCCTGCCTGGATGGCCTGGATCCCGCCGATGTGCTGCCTGCGATCACGCCCTATTACATCATGCGGGTGAACCGATTGCCGCTGGTGCCGTATTTCCGGCCGGGCGATTTGGCTCTCGCCGACGCGGTTTCGGCCCTGGCCAAGGATCATCACGCGATTCTGCTGGCCAACCACGGAACCCTCATGTCCGCCAAGTCGCTGGACACCGCGGTCTATGCGACCGAGGAACTGGAAGAGACCGCCAGGCTCTACTTCCTCTTGAACGGCCGGAAAGTCCGGGCACTGACCGACGAACAGATCCAGGATCTTCGGTGGCATTTCCCGACCTAGGTTGGCGCGAAACCGGAAGATACCGGGTCGGAGGACGGCACGATGAAACCGTCGCAAATCGAACGGGCCGCAGCCAAAATCGCGGCATGGCGTTTGGCGAAAACGCCGATTTCCGCTTTGCCGCCGGAAGAATCGCCGCGCACGGAAAACGACGCCTATGCCATCCAGGCGGCATTGCATGGTCGGATGACCGCTGCGGGTGCGGGCGACATTGCCGGTTACAAGATCGGATGCACGACGCCGGTCATGCAGGCCTATCTGAATATCCGGCAACCGTGCGCGGGCGGCGTGTTCGCGTCGACGGTGAGCGACGGCGAGGCGGTTTTGCGGGCGGACGATTATTTGAAGGTGGGGGTCGAATGCGAGATCGCCGTTCGTCTGGCCAGGCCCCTGTCGGCGAATACCGGCTTTTTGAACGAGGACGCCATCGCGGAAGCCGTCGACTCGGTGATGGCGGCGATGGAAGTGGTCGAGGACCGCTACGAAGACTATCCGTCTCTCGGGATCCATCCTCTGATCGCCGATGACTTTTTCAATGCAGGAGCTGTTCTCGGGAAACCGGTGACACACTGGCGCGACGTCGATCTTCTCCGGGTTCGGGGTTCGATGAGGATCAATGGCGTCGAGGTCGGAACTGGTGCCGGCGCGGATGTCATGGGCCATCCTCTCAACGCCCTGGCGTGGCTGGCCCGCCGGACGGCGGAATTGGGGGGGACGTTGCCGGCCGGAAGCTTCGTTCTCTTGGG
This sequence comes from Rhodospirillales bacterium, assembly GCA_963675465.2. GTDB lineage: Bacteria > Pseudomonadota > Alphaproteobacteria > Rhodospirillales > Shumkoniaceae > JAHDSF01. The sequence goes on along the minus strand of CAXXVY010000008.1, from coordinate 138,545 downwards.
CAGCGTCGTTCAAACCCACTGGCTTTCGGCCGGGGACGATGTGCAATGTGTCATCGACGGGCTGGGCGAAACCGCATTGTCGATCCGCTGACCGCGACGACGCACCGTTGACAACTAGGGGAGAAAAGATGCCGTACCTGAAAATTCAAACCAACGTGAAGCTCGCGGACGGCGATGTCGACGGGCTTCTCAAGGCGGCGTCCAAGGCGGTCGCCGACAAGCTGGGAAAACCGGAACGCTACGTCATGGTGGCGGTGGAAGGCGAACGGCCGATGGTTTTCGCCGGGCAAGCCGCCCCGACCGCGTATCTGGAACTCAAGAGCATCGGTTTGCCGGAAGACCTGACGTCGGACCTTTCATCGGTGTTGTGCGCCCTGATGGAATCGGCGTTGGGTATTCCAGAAGATCGCGTCTACATCGAATTCGCCAATGCGCGCGGCGCCTTGTGGGGGTGGAACGGCGGCACGTTCTGATCGTCGATCCGTTCAGGCTTTGGGACGACGAAACGCCGGCGGCTTGACGACAACGCTAAGCAGTTCGAGATAGGGCTTGGAGTCGACCAGAAGCTCGACGGTCTTGGACATGACGGTGGCCAGTTCGAAAGGGCCGTCAAGTTCGAAATCCTCGAGCAACAGGATGCTTTGCCCGGCATCGATGCGCATCCGTCCACCCAGGGCGGTGACGGCGGCGTCGACGATCGCCAACGCATTGGCGCGGTCATCGGCGCTTTCGATGGAAAAGGGCAGTTGACCGAGATTGGCGTGAACGCGGACCGAGCATCCCGAAGCGATCGGTTCGGCGCGAACGGCGAACAGAAATCCGCGATATTTGAACGTGAATTCAATCCGGCGATCCGTCCCGAGGCGCTCCACGTGCCCCTCGGGGGTCACCCTCATCGCGATATCGGCGCCGTTTTCCTCGACAATACGGACGATTTCGCGCGCAACGTCCCTTTTCTGGCGGTATTGTTCGGACAAGCCGTAACCCTATTGCTTCGGCGACGGAAGGGCCGTCATTCCGGCCATACATATCATGGCCGACGGTTGACGAGAACCGGACTCTTAACGCGGGCCTTCCGCTTCTATAGAATCACTGTTTTCGCTTGGTTTCAACAGGGGGGTACAGAGACCCGAGATGCGGCCTTTCGTACGAATCCACCGGGCCGGTTGGCCCTTTATAGCGGTATCGGGAGTCGCCATGGTGGCCCTGGCGGCCGTCGCGCAGCCCCTGGGCTGGATCGGCGCCATCTTGACGACATGGTGTACCTACTTTTTCCGCGATCCGGACCGATTGACGCCGACGCGCGACGGCTTGGTGATTTGCCCCGCCGACGGATTGGTTCAGGCGATTTCCGCCGCCGCGCCGCCGCCGGAGCTCGACATGGGCGACGAACCGAGGCCGCGCATCAGCATTTTCATGGACGTCTTCGACGTACATGTGAACCGCGTCCCGTGCGACGGAACCGTTCGCACCATCCGCTATCATCCGGGAAAATTTTTCAACGCGTCCCTGGACAAGGCCAGCGAACACAACGAACGACAATGCTATCGGTTGCAACTTCCCAGTGGCGAAGATTTGGCCTTCGTGCAGATCGCGGGATTGATCGCACGGCGGATCAAATGCTTCGTTGCCGAAGGACAGGCCGTTAAGGCCGGCGAAAGGTTTGGACTGATACGTTTCGGCAGCCGTGTCGACGTCTACCTGCCCAACGGCACCGCCCCGTTGGTGGCGGTTGGGCAAAGAACCCTTGCGGGGGAAACGGTCCTTGCCGATTTCCTTACCAAGGAACCGCCGCGCGACGCCGTCGTGCGGTGATTGAAGAGAGTATTCAGCGATGACCAAAACGCCCCTTCGCCGCCGGACACTGAAGGGACTGCCCTTCAATCGGATGATTCCGAATATTCTGACGCTGCTGGCTTTGAGCGCGGGCTTGACCGCCGTGCGCTACGGCATTCAGGAACGTTGGGAATATGCCGTCGTGGCGATCATGGTCGCCGCCGTCCTGGATGGACTGGACGGACGGGTCGCGCGTATTCTCAATGGGGCCAGTCGGTTTGGCGCGGAACTCGACTCATTGTCGGATTTTATCGCTTTCGGCGTCGCGCCGGCACTTATCCACTATCTCTGGATCATGCGCGACGCGGGTGGAATCGGTTGGGTTCTTGTGTGTCTGTATGCGGTTTGCTGCGGACTCCGGTTGGCGCGCTTCAACACCTTGATGGATGCATCCGACCGGCCGACGTGGGCGGGGAATTTCTTTGTCGGCGTTCCCGCGCCCGCTGCCGCGGGTATTGTCCTGCTGCCGATCGTGATCTCGTTTCAGGATTGGGCGCCGGACGTCCGTCTTCCCCAGGTTTCGGGAGCGGTGCTGATCCTGGTTTCAATCCTGATGGTCAGCCGCGTTTCGACCTATTCCTTCAAGCGGTTCAAGGTTCCGGTCAACTGGGTTTTGCCGACGATGCTGATCGCGGGCATGCTGGCGGCCTTGTTGGTGAGCGAGACCTGGCTGACCATGACGATCGTCACGGTCATGTATCTTTTGAGCATTCCCCTGAGCGTCCGGTCCCATCGCAAGCTTGTCCGCCGTTTGGCCGAAGCGCATCCCGTTTCGGATAAGCCGGCGGATGATCCGGAAATGCCGAGTGGCGGTCAGCCGTCCGGACAAGGCGAAGGGCCGGTGACGCTTATCCGGAATAACCGCAAGCCTTGAGTGCGCGAACCATGTGGGGCGGCGGCGGCGCCTCCACCGCGATCGAATCACGGTCCGCGTACAGCGGAATACGGACCGATCGCGAATGCAGATGCAACCGTGAAATCCGGGATTGCGCATCATCCGGTCCGTAGACCGGATCGCCAACGACCGGACACCCGATGGCGGCGCAGTGCACGCGGATTTGATGGGTCCGACCGGTCTTGGGATGCAGTTCCAACCAAGATTTCCGGCCGTCGCTTCCCAGCACCCGGTATTCGGTCCGGGCCGGTTGGCCGTCGGCATCCACGGCCATGTGCCAACCGTATGCCGGGGTTTTTTTGGCCAAGGGCAGATCGATGACGCCTTCCGGCTCGGCGGGCGTCCCGTCGACGATCGCCCAGTAGGCTTTCTCGATCCGGCCCTGCTGGAACAGTTTGCCCAATCGCCGCAATCCGGTGTGCTGCCGTCCAAGGATCAGGCAGCCGCTGGTGTCGCGATCCAGTCGATGCGCGAGCGCCGGCGGCCGGGGAAGGCCGAAGCTTAGCGCATCGAAAAACATCTCGAGATTGGGGCCGCCGCCGGGCCCGGAATGGACCGGCAGACCGGCCGGTTTGTCGATGACGATCGCAAGTCGGTCCCGAAACAGGACGCGGTTGATGATTTCTTCGGGGCTCATGAGTCTCGCATCCCTGGGGCGTTGACCAGAGAGCACCCGGAATGGGTCGCCAAGTCAAGGGACAAGGCGTGATCCGGGAGATTCGCGTTGAAGAGTCGAACCTGCTATATCCATTTGAGGGCAAGGATAAGGATGGACCACACGAAGGGTCCCAAGCGGGTGATGACAAGATTGGCCAACGGCTTTAGGGCCTTCGGTATCGTGGTGGTATTGGCGACTTGGCCCGTCGGGGGGATGGCTCAGGACACCGGTGCGGATTCGCCAACCTACGGCGATGTCAAACGGCGTTTGGACCAGCACCTCGGCGAATCGGCGGGGTCGTTGCCGGAAATTCAGCGATCCTTGGGATACCTCGAACAGCGCATCCTCGACGCGGTCGAGACGATCGAGGCTCTTCGCTCCGAAAACAACGCTCAACGGCAGGCCATCAAGGGGCTGGAGGACGAACTCGCCCAGGTCAGCGCCGAACGGGGCGCTGCGATGCGTCAGCAGGCGGAACAAATCAAGGAATTAACCCAGTCGCTTGCCGATGCCCGCTCGGAGGCTGAAACTACTCGGGCCGAATTGGATTCGGTGAAATCGGAACTCGATGCCGCGAATGTGTCGCGCGACGCGTTGACGGCGAAAGTCGCAGCCCTTGAACAGTCGTTGGTGGATGCCAAATCCGAATCCGAAAAGGCAGCCCGGGAATCGGCTGCGCGGATCGCCGCACTTGAAACTCGGCTCGCCGAACAGACGGCCGAGGCTGATCGACTGCGCACAGCTTTGGCGACTCTCGAGTCGGAACTGAAGCAGGTCGTGGAAAACCGCGACAATCTGCAGGCTGAAAGCGGGGATCTGCGCGCCGATCTGAAATCCGCCGAGGCCGAGCGCCAATCAGCGGTTTCGACCCTGGAAACCCGTATACAGGAATTGGCCGACACGCTGGCGCTGGAACGCGCCGAGGCGGGTGAAATACGCGGTGATCTGGAAAAGACGCAGCAGGATCTGCTCGCCACCATCGGAGTACGGGACCGTCTTGTCGCGGAAATGAAATCGCTCCAGACCGACCTGGCATCGGCGTGGGACAAGGCGACCGCAGCCGAACTGGAGCGGAACCGCACGGCCACCGATGCTCAGCAGGAACGGAGCCGTTTCGAGGCGCGTCTGAACGAAAGCCGGCAAGCCCTCGAGACCGAAAAGACGGTTTCCGAAACCGCTTTGAACAAGGTCGACCTGCTCAATCGGCAGATCGCGGCGCTTAGGGACCAGATCGGCGCGTTGGGCGAAGCCCTGGACGCCAGCGAAGCGAAAAATCGCGATCAGAAGGTGCAGATCGCCTCTCTCGGCAAGCGGCTCAACGAGGCGCTGGCGACCAAGGTCGCCGAACTTGCCCGGTATCGATCGGAGTTCTTCGGAAAGCTGAGAGCGGTCCTGGGCGAGCGTCAGGACGTGCGCATCGTCGGAGACCGCTTCGTGTTTCAGTCCGAAGTGTTGTTCGGCAGCGGCGAGGCGGAATTGGGAATCGAGGGGCGCGAACAGTTGCGTCGGTTCGCCATGTCCCTGCGCGAGGTTTCAGAAGTCATCCCCGAAGACGTGGACTGGATTCTGCGCGTCGACGGGCACACCGACCGCCGTCCCATCGCGACGCCGCGGTTTCCGTCGAACTGGGAGCTTTCAACGGCACGCGCGGTTTCGGTGGTGAAATTCCTGATCGCCGAGGGCATTCCCGCTCGACGGCTGGTCGCGGCCGGATTCGGGGATCTGCATCCGCTCGACGAACGGGACGACGAAATCGCGTACCGCCGTAATCGTCGGATCGAGTTCAAATTGACGCAACGATAATAGGGCTTCGACACGTGAGGTCTTGAAATCGGCGGGGGGGAATGAATACTTTTGCGCTGTCCGGGCCCGAAACCATAAATCGCGCGTAATCCCGGGGCGCACCCCGACGGACGCCCACGCACATCGCATGCAATCGACAGGAGGCAAGACGGATGTCGAAAATCAAGGTCGCGACGCCGGTCGTCGAACTCGACGGCGACGAAATGACACGAATCATATGGGCGTTCATCAAGGAAAAGCTGATTCTTCCCTATCTCGATATTGATTTGAAGTATTACGACCTGGGTATGGAATACCGGGACGAAACCGACGATCAGGTCACCATAGATTCCGCGAACGCCATCAAGAAATATGGTGTCGGCGTCAAGTGCGCCACCATCACGCCGGACGAGGCCCGGCTCGAGGAGTTCGGCCTCAAGCAAATGTGGAAATCGCCCAACGGCACGATCCGGAACATCCTTGGGGGCACGGTGTTCCGGCAACCGATCCTGTGCCGGAACATTCCCCGGCTGGTGCCAAGCTGGACGAAGCCGATCGTCATCGGCCGTCATGCGTTCGGTGACCAGTATCGCGCCACCGATTTCGTGGTGCCGGGACCGGGCAAGCTGACTCTCACGTTCCAGCCCGCCGACGGAAGCGCGCCGATCGAACGCGAGGTGTTCGATTTCCCGGGCGGCGGCATCGCCATGAGCATGTACAACCTGGACGAATCCATCCGGGGCTTTGCCAGGGCGTGCCTGAACTATGGCCTGACGCTCGGATGGCCGGTCTACATGTCGACCAAGAATACGATCCTCAAGGCCTACGACGGTCGCTTCAAGGATCTGTTCCAGGAAGTGTTCGACAACGAATTCAAGGACAAGTTCGCCGCCAAGGGGCTCACCTACGAACACCGCCTGATCGACGACATGGTCGCTTGCGCGCTCAAGTGGGAAGGCGGCTATGTCTGGGCCTGCAAGAACTACGACGGCGACGTGCAGTCCGATACGGTGGCACAGGGATATGGGTCGCTCGGCCTGATGACCTCGGTGCTGATGACGCCCGACGGCAAGACCGTCGAGGCCGAGGCGGCCCATGGCACGGTCACCCGCCATTTCCGCCAGCATCAGCAGGGCAAGGAAACTTCGACCAACCCGATAGCGTCGATTTTCGCCTGGACCCGGGGGCTGTACTATCGCGGCCAGTTCGACGGCACGCCCGATGTTCAGAAGTTCGCCGAAACACTGGAGCGCGTCTGCGTCGAAACCGTCGAATCCGGCAAGATGACCAAGGACTTGGCCATCCTCATCGGCGCCGACACGCCGTTCCTGACGACCCAGCAGTTCCTCGGGGCGTTGGATGACAATCTTAAGGCTGCGATGGATAAGTGGTAAACGCCTGAGCGTCTTTGTCGTGGAAAAGCCCGGCGTGAGCCGGGCTTTTTTTGTCGGGAGAACGACTTTCCAGTTGTCGATTTGGTCGGGGGGCGGAGAATCGGGCTATGATACCAACCAGCATGAAGAAAGACTCACGTGGGGGATTCCCGTGCGGCTGAAAAAATGATTCAACATGGAAAACAGAGGAGTTTTCCATGGCACGAGCGATCCCCCTCCGTGACGACTACAGTGGCGAGGACCTTCGTCGTCTTGCGCGTTCGTCGGGTCACGGGCGCCAAGTTCGGCGCCTGTTGAGTTTGTCGATGATCTATGACGGATCGAGCCGCAGGGAAGCGGCGGCCCATGCGGAGGTGGATCTTCAGACGCTGCGGGACTGGGTTTTGCGTTTCAATGCCGAAGGACCTGAAGGCTTGATTGATGCCAAGTCGACGGGGCCGCACCGCCGCTTGACGGTGGAACAGCGAGCCCTGTTGGCCACCGTGATTGACGATGGACCGACGCCCTATATCGATGGCGTGGTGCGTTGGCGATTGAGCGACTTGGTTTCCGGGACTATCAGGAATTCCGTGTAGGGCGGGCATAATGGGAGCAAAGGAGAATTCCCATGGCCCGACGCAAGGAACCGAAGATCCCGGACGCTCTTTTGGATCAGCTATTGGCCGGCGCGGATGCCAAGACGGCATTTGGTCCGGACGGCCTGCTTGAGACGTTGAAGAAGGCGTTGGCCGAACGAGCGCTCAACGCGGAGATGGATCACCATCTTTCCGGGGAAGGCGGTGCCGGGAACAGCCGCAATGGCTATGGCCGGAAGACCGTGACGACGGATACGGGGCAGTTCGAACTGGAGGTACCGCGCGACCGCCAGGCGAGCTTTGATCCGCAGCTCATCGCCAAGTATCAGCGGCGGTTTCCGGGCTTCGACGACAAGATCATCTCGATGTATGCCCGCGGCATGAGCACGCGGGAGATTGTCGGGCATTTGCGCGAACTCTACGGCATCGAGGTCTCGCCGGATCTGATCAGCGCGGTGACCGACGCGGTTCTGGAGGAGATCGCGACCTGGCAGGCGCGGCCGCTGGAAACGGCCTATGCCCTGGTTTTCTTCGATGCCCTGCGCGCCAAGATCCGCGACGAAGGGACGGTCCGCAACAAGGCCGTCCACATCGCCCTCGGCGTGCGGGCGGACGGCGGCAAGGAAATCCTGGGCTTGTGGCTGGAACAGAGCGAAGGCGCCAAGTTCTGGCTGCGGGTGATGAACGAACTGAAGAACCGGGGCGTCGAGGACATCCTCATCGCCGTCGTCGATGGACTGAAGGGATTTCCCGAGGCGATCCGCGCCGTTTTTCCGGAAACGACGGTTCAGACGTGCATCGTGCACCTGATGCGCCACAGCCTCGACTTCGTCTCCTACAAGGACCGCAAGACCGTCGCGGCGGCCCTGAAGGACATTTACCGCGCGATCGACGCCGACGCCGGCGAAGCGGCCCTGGCGGCTTTCGAAGAAGGTCCCTGGGGCCGAAAATACCCGGCCATTGCCCAGAGTTGGCGCCGCGCCTGGGGCGAGGTCATCCCCTTCTATGCCTTCCCCGGCGATGTGCGTCGAATTTTATACACAACGAACGCCATCGAGGCGCTGAATTCCAAGCTGCGCCGGGCGGTCCGGGCCAGGGGGCACTTCCCCAATGACGATGCCGCGATGAAGCTGCTTTTCCTGGTCTTGAACCGATCCGAAAAGGAGTGGAAAATGCCCCCTCGTGAATGGGCGATGGCCAAGGCTCAATTCGCCGTCATCTTCGGCGAGCGTTTCACAAAAGCCATGGCCGGATGATGAGCAACCGCCCGCCCTACACGGAATTCCTGATAGTCCCATGGTTTCCTGGATCCAGCGGGAATTCGGCGTTTCCATGGACGAAACGACCTTGGGGCGGAACCTGCGCGAGATGGGGTATCGGAAACTCTCGGCTCGACCACGTCACCACGCCCAGGACGCGGAAGCCATGGAGACATTCAAAAAAAATTCCCCGCCCGAGTGGCGGAGATCCGATCCGGCCTCCCCGCCGGAACAGCCATAGAAATCTGGTGGCAGGACGAAGCCAGGGTCGGCCAAAAGAATACGATTACGCGGCGTTGGGCGAAACGCGGGACACGCCCCGCGGCCCCCAAAGACCAACGGACGCGCTCGGCGTGGATCTTCGGCGCCGTTTGTCCGGCCCGAGGCGTCGGAGCGGCCTTGGTCCTGCCGGTCTGCAACACCGTCGCCATGACCCTGCACCTGACGGAAATCTCGCTCGCCGTCGCCTCCGGCACCCATGCCGTCGTGATCGTCGACCAGGCCGGATGGCACTTCTCCAATGCCCTTCACGTCCCCGAAAACATCACCCTCGTTCCCCTGCCGTCGAAGTCGCCCGAGCTCAATCCGGTGGAGAATGTGTGGCAGTTCATGCGCGAAAACTGGCTCTCAAACAGAATCTTCAAGTCCTACGTCGACATCGTCGACCACTGTTGCTTCGCCTGGAACAAGCTCATCGACCAGCCGTGGAAAATCATGTCCATCGGAATGCGAAAATGGGCATATCAATGATTCTTTATGCAGGTTGGTATGACAACGGAAGTTAAATCGCCCGATGCGCCAACCCTTGCGCGCGGCGTGTTGCGGTTGCTGGAGGACATGGGGTTTTCGGGCATCGCCGAATTCACCCTGCCGAACGGTCGTCGCGCCGATATCTTCGCGGCCGATGCCAAGGGACATCTGCTGATCGTCGAGGTGAAGACCTCGATGGCCGATTGGCGATCGGACACCAAATGGCCCGACTATTTAGACTACTGCGATTTCTTTTTCTTCGCGGTTCCCGACGGTTTTCCCGAAGACCGGCTTCCGGAAAACCAGGGGCTGATGGTCGCGGACGGATTTTCTGCGATCGTCACGCGCAAACCCGACGAACGTCCGCTGCATGCTTCGCGTCGCCGCGCATTGTTGGTCGACTTGGCGCGGACGGCGTCGTCGCGTTTGCGCCGATTGACCGATCCGATCGGGCCCGCCGCCGGCAAAGCGATCTAGGAATACCGGAACTCTTCAGGCGACGTCTTCGCCGCTCATGATCATGTGGCTCAGGTCATCGGCGGTGAGGCCGTCAAGCGGCCGATCGATGACCTTGCGACCCTGTTTCAGGATCGCGACGCGGCTGGCCACCGCGACGACGTCGGCCATATTGTGGCTAATGAGGACAACGGTCTTGCCCTGTTGCCGCAACTTCGAAATCAGATCGATGACCTGGGCTGTTTCCCGGACGCCGAGCGCGGCGGTGGGCTCGTCCATAATGATGAGATCGGCATTCCAATGCAGAGCGCGGCTGATGGCCACCGCCTGGCGTTGTCCGCCCGACAAATTCTCGATCCGTGCCGTCATGTCGCGCATGTCGGCATTGAGCTGAGACAAGTAGCCCCGCGCGGCGATCTTCATGCCGTTTTTATCCAGCCGCGGGATAAACGGCAGGAAGGGCCGCGTGAGTTCGGCACCCATGAAGACATTCTCGTAGATCATGGATTTCGGCGCCAGGGCGAGGTCCTGGTAGATGGTCGCAACGCCCCGAAGAAGGGCGTCATGGGGACTCCTAAAACGGACATGGGTGCCGCGCAAAGCCAACGTGCCCCCGGACGGCAGTTCGGCGCCGGATACGATCCGGATCAGGGTCGACTTGCCGGCGCCGTTATCGCCGCATATCGCCAGCGCCTCGCCGTCATGAACGTCGAGATCGACGCCGCGTAACGCGGCTACGGCGCCGTAGTTTTTTGAAACGCCGGAGAGACTGAGAAGAGGCGGCAACGGAAGCTCCTTGGCGGACGTGTGACCGGTCCCCGCTCGAGGGACCGGTCTTTTGTGCTTACTTCAGGAAGTTCTTGACGTTGGACGCGTCAACGAGAATGGCATTCGTATACAGGTAGGGGCCGGTGACCACGGATTCGCGCGGCTGCTTGTTGACCGCGATGGCATCCATGGCGTCCACGGCCTTGACCGCCATGTCCTCGAATGGGATGGCGACGGTGGCCGTCATCATGCTTTCGGGGTCGGCGATGCGGCGATAAGCTTCAGCGCCGCCGTCGATGCTGACGAGCGGCAGGTCACCTTTATTATATCCCTGTTCGCGTAGCAGATCGTCGATCACGAATGCTTGGCCGTCGAAGGACGCCCAGATCGCATCGAATTTGCCCTTGTTCTGCAAAATCAAAGCCTGCATGCCGTTGCGCACGTCGTCGCGCCAGCTCTTCGTGCGGGCCATGGAGTGGCTGGCGACGACGGAAACGGCGGTGTTTTCGGACAGCACGACATCCAGGATCTTGCCGCGGATGCGGGTTCCGACATTGCCCTCGAACCTTTCGGTCATGATGGCGCCCTGGTAGTTGATCAGGCCCAAAAGGTGCAAGGCGGCTTCGGCGCCGACCTTGTATTCGTTGACCTGTACGTCGAACAAGGTGTGGGGGCTTGTTCCGCTCATGATCGTGATAATGGGTATTCCGGCGGTTTTCGCCGCTTCGAACTGAAGGTCGGCCTGGATCGGCTTGCCCATGGCGACGACGATCCCGTCGACCTTGCGTTGGATCAGATCATCCAGTTGTTGGGCATGTTTCTGCAGGTTGCCGTCGGAATTCAGCACGGTGGCGGTCCAGCCCTTTTCCTTGGCCGCGGCTTCCGCGGCGTTGGCCACCCGCGCGTGGGTTTCGGACGACATCTGAAACGCGACGATGCCAAGATCAAACGCCCAGGCGGGGGCGGTGGTGGCGGTCAAGGCGGCGGCAAGAGCCAAGGCTGTTTTCCGTATCATGGGATTCCCCTCTCCGATTGTGCGCTTCATACCGCAAAGGCGGCTTTCTTGAGTACGCTCGCCGACAAGGTCACTGACGCGACGATGATCAGTCCGAGAATGATGTCCTGAAGATAATACGGCGCTCCCAGCAACACGAGACCGTTGTTCATGGTGCCGATGATCAAAGCGCCGACCAGAGATCCGTGGATATTGGGGCGGCCCGGTTCGAACATCGTCATGCCCAACAGGACGGCGGCGATTGCGGTCAAGAGGTAGTCCCCCGCCATGTTAGGCGCGGCGGAACTGAGCGAGGCGGTGAGCAGGACAGCCGTGACGCCGGCCAGAAGGCCCGACAGGGTCAGTCCCAAAGCCTTCATGCGTTTCGTGGCGATGCCGGCGAGCCGTGCGGCCTCGTGCGCTTCGCCCGCGAACAGCATGTGGAGGCCGACGGGAGACTGCTTGAGCACGAAAATCGCGATGGCGGCGATCACCGCCGTCCAGCCGATCAATATCGGGAAGTGGCCGACCGTCCCCCGGGCAAGCCACAGGAAACCGGCATCCCAGCGTCCAACGAAAGCGACGCCATCCGTCAACATGAACGCGAGCCCGTTGGCGATCGACGCCGTTCCCAGGGTGGCGATCAAGGACGGGACCCTAAGCACGGTCACGACGATTCCATTGAGAAGTCCGCACGACAGCCCGATCGTCAATCCGGCGAGAATGGCGAGGGGATAGGGGTAACCGTTATGGATCAGCCCGCCGCACGCGACGGCTGCGAGGCTGGCCACGTTGGCGAACGACAGATCGAGTTCCGAGGTAACCAGCGCGAACGTGAAGCCGATGGCCAGAAGGGTCAGGAAGCTGGACTGCTTAAGGACGTTCAGGAGATTGGCGATGCTGCCGAAGTTTGGCGCGAAGATCAGGAAGAAAACAAACAGGATCGCACCCGCGATTGCGGTCCCGTATTGCTCGATAACGTCGCGCATCAAAAACCTTCTCCGTCCCGAGTGTTGCGGCAGGTGCCCCTGCATACTTCGAAACGCGTCTCCGGAAAAGCCCCTAGCCGTTTCGTGACAAACGAACCAGGTGCCGTGAAACCGACCGATTGGCTGCATGCGCTTCGAGAAACGCTGCGTAGAGACGATCGAAGTATTCCGATTTTTCGGAGTCCGGGTGATGAATGGCCGCTGCCGTCGTGACTGCGCGCTGCGCCGTTTCCAGAGAGGGAAACCTCCCGGTAGCCGTCAGCGCCAGCAAGGCGGCGCCCAGGATACCCGGTTCCTCTGCCGCGCCGACGACGACCGGGCGTTTCAGGATGTCGGCCTTGATCGATGCCCAGGTCGATGACCGGGCGGCGCCGCCGCCGAAACGGATTTCGTCTGCGGTGATGCCGAACGCGGTTTCGGCCCGTTCGAGAACGATCCGATTCAGAAATGCGACGCCTTCCAGCGTGGCGCGCAGCATGTCGCCAGGTGTATGGTGGCGGTTAAGACCGATGAAGGCGCCGCGCAGATCAGGGTCCCAGAAAGGAACGCGCTCGCCCTGCAGGTAGGGGAGGAACAGGAGCGGCGAAAGAGAGCGGGACTCCGTGTCGAGCGCCGTCAAGGCGCGGGATACCGCTTCCGGTGTCGTCGCGTCCATCCCGAGGGTCGGCAACAGCCAGCGAAGGACGTCGGCGCCGTTTTGGCTGGGACCTCCAAGCTGGTGGTATCCCTGCCAATCGACGGAGACAAGACCTTCGGCCTCAGCCGGTCGTGGGCCGAACAGGCCGAGGACCTCCGTGGTTCCCGAAATATTGTAGGCGCATCCGGCCCTGAGCGCGCCGAGTCCTAGAACGGCGGCGTAGGTATCGTGGCAACCGTTGACGACCGGTTTGCCGGCCAGTCGGTCGAACGGCGGCGGCGCATTGGGCGATACCGTCCCGACGATGTCCGAAGGCTTTTTCCAGGTCGGCAGGAACCGCGTTCCGAGACCAAGGTGATCCAAGAGCGAGACCCCGTTCCGAGGAACCGCGGATGCGACGAGCCGCGCCTGAGAGATGGCATCGCTCGCCATCGCGCCGGTCAGCCGATAATTGAGATAATCCTTGGGCTCGACGACGGCGGCGAGGCGGTCGAAGCGATCGGCTTCGTGCTGCCGCAACCACAATAGGCGTGCGGCCGGGTGATAGGGGCCGAAGTGGGCGTTTTCGGGATGTCCCAACCGCTCCAGGGATTTGGCGTGGCGGGAAATGTCGGCTGTGGCCCGGGTATCTTTCCACGACATTGCCGGGCACAAGGGATGGCCCTGGTCATCGAGGAAGACCTGTGTGCGGGTGAGGCCGCAAATCGCGATCGCGGCGACGGCATCGAATGCCTTGGAATGCCTTTGGCCGAGAATCCCCGCCGTGTCCTGAAGGGCCCGCCACCACGCTTCGGGGTCGATCTCCGATCGCGATTCACGATCAACGACCGACACGTCGGCAGTTGAAGCCAGATCCACCAGGGCACCGGTGTCGTCGACCAACGCGGCGCGAAGACTGGAACCACCGATATCGACCGCGAGAACGTCACTCACTATTCGGTTCCCCCGCGTGGGCGGGTCGAGAATCGGAACGGGATCACGGTGCCCGCCGCTCCGCGATGCCGAGTTTCATCGACTGTTGGCGCTAGTTTGCCTGCGGCATCGAAAAGATCTGGCCGGGGTAAATCAAATCGGGATCGCGGATCTGCTCGGCATTGGCCTGATAGATTTCGTGATACTGGATGCCTTCGCCGTAAACGCGCCGGGCGATGCGCCACAGGCTGTTTCCGGGTTGCACAACGATGAACGATCCGGGCGCCAGTTTCATGATGGGCTCGGCCCGGCTGAACGGGAACGATATGCGGGCTGATACCTTGCCGCTTGCATCCACCAGATCGGCGCGGAGCGTATACAGGCCCGTTGGGACTCCGGGTTCGGGGTTCAGTGCCCACCGGCCTTCGTCGTCGGCGACGTTGCGGCCGACGAATTCGTTGTCCAGATAGACCTGTACGGTTTGCTTTTCCGGAGCTCGGCCGCTGATCGTCAGGTTGCCGGAATCATCGTAGTCTACGGAATCCACGGTCAACGCCATGTCCGATTTTTCCGGTTCGACTTTTTGCAGAACCCGGCTCGCACCTTTGCCTTCCCTCGGAACCGCGAGCGCGAGCGCACCCTGCTGCGAAGCCGGCGCGGAAGGCGTGGACGCCGCGGCAACTTGTGGCTTTGCCCGATCGGGGACGACGATGACGACAACGGATTTCGACGGGAGTTCGCGATCTCCGACGATGGATTTCAAACTCAGTTCGCGATTTCCCGGATCGAGCGGTTCGTCGGGGATATAGACCCATTCACCTTCACGATTGGCGGTCGTGCGTCCGATTTCACCCGTATCGGATTCGATGACGACCGTGCTTTTCGGCTCTGCCCGACCGGCCAGGACGGCGCTGCCGTCCGTTTCAATCCGCACGATATCGAAACTCGGCGATTTCGGCGCGGCGGCGGAACGATCGGCTTTGCTCCCGGAAGTAGGCAACGAGGTAACTTGGACCGGCGGGGTTGCCGCAGGAACGGCAGCGCTCGACGGTTCGGCAACGGGTTTTTCTGTTGCGCGTGGGAGTTGCGGCGACACCATTGATGATGAGGGCGCGGCAGGTTGCCTGTCCGTGGCCTGGAGCGGCGGCGGCGGCGCGATCGGAGATGTCGCCGGGGGGGTCGCACTGACGAACGGTGTTTCCGGAGCGACGTCGGTGGCCGGCTGTTGCGGTTTTTTCGCGACGGGCTCTGACGACGGCGCCGATGCGACCTTTCCTGTGGAATCAGGAACGACGGCCGGTTTCGGCTCTTCCGGCCGAGATGCTGACGGCGTTTCCACGGCGGCCAAAACGGTATTCGCGGTTTTCTCCGGAACGTTTGCTTCAGGCCTGGGCTTCTGGGCCGTCTCAGGTGCCGAACCGACCATCGTCGGCTGGCTGGCAGCCGTGGCGGCGGCTTTGGGTTGCGACGTTTGCGGTACAGAGCTATGCGGCAATGGTGGCGTCTTGTCGCTTGCGTCGAGGGTTGGTTTGGCTTCGTCCGGCACACGGAGTGGGATGATCGTTGTGGACGGCGCGCGAACCTCCGGGACGGTTTCCGATTTCACGACCGGGCTGGCGGCATCCGACGGTGGGGTGGTGGTTTCCGAGCCGGATTGCGTCATTTGCCGCGTGACCTCGCGGGCAGCGGCGGCTTCGGCTTGCGCGGCCTTCGCCGCTTTTTGAGCCGTGGTTTTCGCTTCTTCGGCTTCGACCGATGCGCGGGAGGCTATTTCCTGGGCGGATTTTGCCGCATTTTCGCGCGCCGACGTCACGGCGGCGGCTTCCTTGGCCGCTGCTGCTGCTTTTTCGGCTTCCAGTCGGGCCTGCTGCGCGGCTTTCTGCGCGGCGTCGACGGCGGCGTCCTTGTCGCTTCCTTCAGTTGCCGCTGCGGTTTCCTGGGCCCTTGCCGCGGCGGTCTGCGCGGCTTCCGCCGCGGTACGCGCGGCTTCCGCCTTTGCCAGATCGAGGCGCGCTTTTTCGGCTTCCGACTTTGCTCTTTCCGCCTCCGCTCTTGCTTCCGTAGCCTTCTGCGCGGCCAGTTCAGCCTTTTCGGATTCCAGTCGTGCCTGTTCCGCGGCCTGTGCCGCGGCTTCCACTTCCGTTGCCAACTGCTGTTCGGGCGGAGTTTCGGCAACGTCCTTTTGCAAAAGAACGAAATTCAAGCCAATGGCAAACAACACAACGACGCCGCCGACTGCGGCGATGAGCAAAGGACGATTCATTATACGGTCCGGTTCCGGTCGCAAATATCCCTAAGAAAAATCTTGGTCACACTAATACCTGTCTCGACGGCGCGCAACGATGGACGACGTGTGATCGACGGGACTTGAACGGTTGGGCGAGGGGGACGACATTGATGCCGACCGGAACGTCTTTAGGGAGATCGGAATGCCGGAAACAAAAAGCGAGGCGAATACGGCAAGTCATATGCGAATATGGGATCTGCCTGTACGTCTCTTTCATTGGGCGTTGGTGGTGGTGGTCATCGGCGCGATCGTGACCGGGGGGGAGAACATGGATCTCCATCCCTATTTCGGGTTCGCCGTGCTGGCCCTGGTCCTGTTCAGAATTCTTTGGGGCATCGTCGGGAGCGATACCGCGCGATTTTCGGGTTTCGTTCGATCGCCATCCGTGGTTCTCGGCTATGCGCGTGGCCTTTTTCGTCGCGAAGCGGAGATCCACCTCGGACACAACCCCTTGGGCGGATGGGTTATCGTCGTCATGCTCGTTCTGCTTCTACTGCAGGGCAGTCTTGGGCTGTTCACCAAAGACGATATCCTGTTCGAAGCGCCGTTGGCGTACCTCGTCTCGGGTCGGTTCAGTCATGTTTTGACGGAGATTCATGAATCAGTCGGCAATCTGCTTATTGCCCTGATCGCCGTACACGTGAGTGCCGCCGTGTTCTATGCCGTCTATAAAAAGGTGGATTTGATCGGCCCCATGATCACCGGTCGGCGACGCCGTCCCGAGGGGCTTGGCGTTTCATCCCCCCGGTTCGTCAGCGGCTGGCTGGCGGCGGCCCTGTTCGCCGTCTGCGTCGGGGTCGTTTACGCTGTGGTCGTATAACCGGACAGAACCTGACCTCTGCGGAACCGCGTGTCGATTTTCTTTGGCGTTGCCCCCCCCGCATCCGTCGTGATGCAGGGGGGGGCGCGGATGCCAAGCGATGTTCGAACCGGGTACTAGTCCTTGAACGTGGAATGGCAAGTCTTGCAGGAGTTAGCCAGTTCTCCGAGCGCGGCTGCAACGGCTGACTTGTCGGCCGCGCTTCCGATCTTTCCCGAGGCGCTTACGAAGCCATCGACGGCCTTCTGGAATTCGTCCGGATTTTCCCAAATGGCCGACTTGGCCTTGGTGCCGTCGCCTTCCGAACCTTTGGGGAAAATGTGGGGCACGATCTTGCCCAAGTCTCCGATGGCCCTGGCATGCAGGATCAAGTCCTCGTCATGCGAAACTTTTCCTTGCACGACGGCACCCAGGGCGCGCACATGCCCCCCCAACGCGGACATGGTTGCTTTGCGATATTGAACGTCCGCTTCGTTGGCGAATGCTCCGAAGGAAAGCATGCCGATTGTCACGATTGATAGCGACGTCACGACCGATTTTCGCAGGATTCTCTTCATCCAGGATCTCCCAAGGTATGATTGCAGAGTTCGCGTCTTCATGAGGGTACGGTACCGGTTTTCCGCGCCGACACAGATGATATCGGGGATGTCGCCTTCGGGCTCAAGGTTATGTTGTACACGGATGCGTGAACGAGAGGTGATGATTGCTCCCGGACTTTAAAAAGGCCGAGCCTGGGGCATCGGGAAAACCGAAGCGTGTCTGCGGAATTTTTAGGGCATGGAAGTATTGAAGGCGGGCAGATTTGAAATCATAGTTCCTCTTGCCTCGCATGTGCTTCCGCGGGCTGCGGATCACGCATTCCCCTCATCGCAAAGAGCAAACAGCGCGGCATGTGTGCAATGTTGCTGCATGTTGCGGAGTCAGCCATGTCCGAAACGCCTGTCCTTCCCATGAAGGAACGGATCAAATACGTCGCCTACGCCTCCCTGGCCGTCGGCGCGATGTTCTTTTTTTTCTGGCTGCTGGTCGAAATCGGCAAGTAGCCCTTACTCGGGATAGCCGCCAACCGCAGGGACTTGGCGGCCATCCTTGTTCTTGTCAGGTATCGACGTCATTACGGCTGGGCGGCACAATGCGTTTATGACGTCGCGAAAAGCAGAACCGTGGTTTCAAAAAGCCGCCCGGAAAGCCCGGAGGGAAGCGCGTGTCCTGCGTCTTGCTCTTGCCGACGAACGGGTTCCGCGTACCTCGAAATGGCTGCTTGCCGCCGTTGCCGCCTATGCCCTGAGTCCGATCGACCTCATACCGGATTTCATTCCGGTTCTCGGATATCTGGATGACCTTATCCTTGTTCCTTTGGGCATTTGGTTGGCTTTCCGATTGATTCCCAAGGAGGTCCTGGTCGAACTGCGCCGCGAGTCCGATCGAAGTCCGGACGATGTTGGAAAGCCGGATACGTGTCGGCGTCTTCGGTAAAACGGCGGTCATTCGGGTAGACTCCCGTCGAATCCGACATTTGTCAAATGGCTGGACGGATGGAGAGGCGCGGTGATTGACAGTGTACTTGAACGCATTTACTAACGACCGGCTCCGCCAGAAAACGGAGCCTTCGTTTTTTTCTTCTTGTAGTCATAAACCTCCAGCGCACACGTATCGCGTGCTTGTGTGACATCCCTACAAGAATAATTCCAGGAGAGAAGGCAGTTTCGTGCAGAATTCGATTATTTTAACTTACTTGGCTGTAGTACTTTTGGTTGGACTGTGGAGCGGTCGCAACATAAATGGATTGAAAGAATACGCTATTGCCGGAAAATCGTTCGGAACATTGGCTGTTTTCGCCACGCTATCGGCCTCTTTCATTGGCGGCGGATTCTCGATGGGCAACGCGGAAAAGGTATATTTGGTCGGGATTGCCAATATTGTCGCCCTATGGGGGTTTAGTCTGAAAGAAATTCTGGTGGCCCGTTTCATCGCGCCCAAAATGGGCCGTTATCCCGATGCGATATCGGTGGGCGATATTATGGAAATCCACTACGGCGGCGGTGCGCGGTTGTTCAGCGGTGTTTTCAGCGTCATGCTGTGCGCGGGCATTTTGGGGGCGCAAATCGGCGCCACCGGCTACATTTTCAACCTCTTTCTCGGCATGGACCGCGTGTGGGGCGTGATGTTGGGATGCGGTGTCGTCATCGTCTACGCTACCGTGGGCGGGATGCGCTCTGTGGTATGGACGGATATCGTCCAGTTCGTGGTTCTGGCCGTCGGTATGCCGTTGGCACTCTTCCTGGGTATTCAGCATGCCGGGGGGTGGAGTTCCGTGGTCGCGCACATTCCTGCCGACCATCTTTCGTTGCCGACCGAACCGGCGGCGCTGGTTACCTTCGCATCGTTGTTCCTGACCTTCGTGCTGGGCGAAACCCTGGTCCCGCCCTATCTGCAACGACTGATGATCGGCAAGGACACCCGCAAGGTTGCCAACGGAACTCTCATGAGCGGCCTTTTTTCCATTCCGTTCTTCGCCATAACCGGGCTGATCGGCCTCGTTGCTTTGGCACTGAACCCGGGAATCGACGCCAATCTGGCGATGCCCTTCGTGATCCAGGAAGCCTTGCCGCCGATTGCCCAGGGCGTGGTGGCGGCTGCGGTCGTCTCGATCATCATGTCGTCGGCGGATTCCTTTCTCAATTCGGCGGCCATCGCGTTCAGCAACGATATTGTCCGGCCACTGCGCCGCACGCGGCTGGCGCCGGCCGCCGAACTTCGTCTGGCCCGCCTCGTCACGCTATTGGTGGGAGTGCTGTCCGTGGCCTTCGCTTTGTCGATCGACAGCGTGCTCGACATCCTTATCTATGCCTACAACTTTTGGGCGCCGACTGTTCTTGTGCCGTTGGGCGCCGCCGTGCTCGGGTTCGCCGTGACCAAGCGCCGATTCGTGGCGGGCGCGTTGGCCGGCATCATCGGGGCTGCGTTGTGGAACTACGCGCTCGGCGCGCCCGCCGGGATCGACGGATTGATCGTCGGCTTTTTCGCCAATCTGATCATATTCTTTGCCGTCGATCGCGAGCAGGCCGCGAGAAGCGCCGTTTCCGGTGCTGAATCGAATTAGGGCCCGGAACTGGTTGGCAGAGATCGGTCGCTGCCCGTAAAGCGCACCGATACCGTCGAAGAGAAGCGAATTTCAGAGAGTTGGGTTCTTCGGAACTGAGGGAAAGCCGGGTTGTGACCCGGCTTTCTTGTTTTGGAATCCGAAATTTCCGGTTTCAATAACCGTCGGCGCGTTTGGCTACTTACCCTAACAGGCTCACGCCAATCGACATTAACTTATCAGTGCCCCTTCAGACGTCGGGTGGGGTTCTCCGAAACCCATGGCCAACGGCGCATAAGCGCAATCGCGCTTGCCAACCTGCACAATGAGCAGTTCTCGTTGGTATCAGTTGGCGTATTCGAGTGCTTCAAGGGCTTCCAGAGCCGCATCGGCGGAGGGGACAACGCGGAAGAGTTCGGGCAGGGTGGATGAAGCAAAACCCGCCGAAACGACCGCATTCATCATGCCGACGAAGGGGGTCCAATAGCCGTTAACGTCGACCAGGATGACGGGCTTGGCATGTTGGCGCAATTGACGCCAGGTAATGACCTCGACGACTTCATCCAAGGTCCCGACACCACCGGGCAACGCAATAAAGGCATCGGACCGTTCGAACATCGTCATCTTGCGTTCGTGCATGGTACGCACGACCAGAAGTTCCGTGACGTTCGGGTTGCCGACCTCGGGCGTCATCAGGAATTCCGGAATGACTCCCGTGACACAGCCGCCGTTTTCCAGAACCGTTTGGGTGACGATCCCCATGAGGCCGATGCCGCCACCGCCGTAAACCAAGCCAAGCCTGTTCTCCACGAACAAGACTCCAAGCCGCGCCGCCGTTTGGGCGAACGCGGGATCGTTTCCAGGCCGTGAGCCGCAGAAAACGCAAACATTCTCGATCGCTCGAGGCATCGGAGTCTTCTCCTGAAACGGCAATACACTGAACTGCGGCGGCAATCAGGAGGCGGGTTGTGGGTCCGCGACCTTTTCGTCCTGCACTTCGGCGACAGCCATTTCCGGTTCGGCTTCCGGCGTGATCTGGGGCGACGGCTCTGAGTCCTCGCGATCCTCGGTGGGGTCGCCACCGACGCTCTCGGGCGTGCGGGCCGGCTGGTTGGGCCGACCTTGGCCGCCGTTGGGCGCGCCGTTTTCGCCTTCCAGATGGAGAATGCGAAAATAGTGCTCGGCGTGTTGGAGAAAGGCTTCCGCAGTTACTCGGTCGCCGGATGACGATGCGTCCTGAGCAAGTGCGAGGTATTTGTCCAGCACCTGTTGGGCAGATCCTCGAATTTTCACGTCAGGGCCATTGCTCTCGAACGTTTGGTTCCGTACCGGCTGGAATCTCTTGCCATTACGGGAACGGGATCGTCTTGGGTTGGGTCCAGGTTTCATGTTTCCAGTTTTATTAGTATGCTGCGATTTCGGTCCCGGTACGGCCAATTGCTCACACGATTCTTCCGGCTCATCAGCCGTCAGGAAAGGAAGTGCTGAAATTGGTCGTCAGGGGAAAAGGATGCCTTGGGCATCCGCGGGGCTAACCCCGTGGCCTCCAAAGGCCACCCGCTTCCGCCAAGTTAGACGGGATGCGCACTTATTCCAAGTCCCTTTTTCACTGAGGTTACAAGTTTTTCCGATGGGACGCCAAAAGACAGCGGTTCGTCCCTGCGAGATCCGGCACGATCCGAAGGATGTGGAAGTTCCGTTGCCCGAGTATCCGTTCGATATCCTCTTCCTGCCCCTGACCGAACTCCACGCAGAGAAGACCGTCGGGAGCCAGATGAACGGGAACGTCGTCGGCAAGACGGCGATAGCACGCCAGTCCGTCCGCGCCACCGGAAAGCGCCGATCGGGGGTCGAACAGCGAGACCTCGGGTTCGAGCGCGTCGATATCGGGATCGGGTATGTAGGGCGGATTGGAGACAATCACATCAAACCGTCCGTTCAGGCCCGAACACCAATCTCCTTGCCGGAAATCACAGCGAGCGTCCAAGCCCAGGCTTCGGGCATTGCTTCGGGCCATGGACAGTGCTTCCGGGGAGGCGTCGACGCCCAGACCCCGGGCATCGGGGTATTCATGAAGGAGCGCCAACAGGATACAGCCGGAACCGGTGCCGAGGTCCAGGATGCGAAGCGAGCGATGCCGATCGGGCAGGGCTGTGATCACCGTCTCGATCAGGGTTTCGGTTTCCGGCCGGGGAATCAAGACCTCGGGGCTTATTGTGAGCCTTAGTCCCCAGAACTCCCGGTAGCCGAGGATGTGGGCCATGGGGACTCTTTGCGTGCGCCAATTCGCGCATTCCCGAAGCCGTGCATTGGCGGCTCCGTCCATCCGCGTTTCCGGCCACCCGATCAGCCGTGCCGGTTCCAGGCCAAGAACGTGGGCGACAAGAAGGCGTGCCTCAAATCGGGCCGACGGTATCCCCGCCGCAGCCAGTCGCTCGGCCACTCGATCGATCGCTTCACCTGCCGTTTCGGCATTCATTCGAGTTCCGAGAGCCTATCGGCCTGTTCCTCGGCTGTCAGTGCGTCGATCAGTTCTTCGAGTTCGCCTTCCAGCACGCGATCCAGCTTGTAGAGGGTCAATCCGATGCGGTGATCGGTCACGCGCCCCTGTGGGAAGTTATAGGTTCGGATGCGTTCGGAGCGATCGCCCGAACCGACTTGGCTTTTTCGAGATGCCGATCGTTCCGCGGCGGCCTTCGCGCGTTCCATGTCGTAGAGTCGCGCGCGCAGGACTTTCATGGCCTTGTCGCGGTTCTTGTGCTGCGACTTCTCGTCTTGCTGGGAAACGACGAGCCCGGTCGGAAGGTGGGTGATGCGCACGGCGCTGTCGGTGGTGTTCACGTGCTGGCCGCCGGCGCCCTGTGCGCGGAAAGTGTCGATGCGAAGATCCTTGGCATCGATATGAATATCCACCTCCTCGGCTTCGGGTAGGACGGCAACGGTGGCCGCGGACGTATGAATGCGGCCGCCGGACTCGGTCGCCGGCACGCGCTGAACGCGATGGACGCCGGATTCGAATTTCATGCGGGCGAACACGCCCCGTCCGGCGATGGATGCCGTGGCCTCCTTGACGCCGCCGATACCCGTCTCGTTGATGTCCATGAGCTCGAATCTCCAACCTTGGGATTCTGCATGGCGCTGGTACATCCGAAAGAGGTCAGCCGCGAACAGAGCGGCTTCGTCGCCACCGGTTCCCGCCCGAACTTCCAGGATCGCGTTCTTTTCGTCAGCCGCGTCTCTGGGCAGAAGGAGGACCTTGACGGCATGCTCCATCGCTGGCAGTTGGCCTTTAATATCCTCGATCTCGGCCTCGGCCAGTTCACGCATGTCCGCGTCGGCTCCGGGATCGGCGGCCAGCGCGCGGGCATCCTCCATGTCCGCTTCGGTTCGGCGGAGTTTGCGGATCGCTTCGACGATCGCCGACAATTCGGCGTATTCCTTGGACCGTTCCACGAAGTCCGGCGAGGACGCGCCTTCCTCGGCCAGTAGCGCGGACAACTCTTCGTGGCGGGTGACGACCCGGTCCAGTTTTTCGTTCAGGTCCATTTTATTTCACCGCACATCGCCTCTGTTCCCCGTCGGATCAGGGGAGCGCCGAATCGGCGCGCCTCTTCTTTCGAGGAATCGGAGGGCTGGGAGAAGTCACTCTAACGAAAAGCCGACAGCCGGTCGATGAGATCGTCCAGGGGGATTTCCGTCTGATTGCCGGAGTCCATGTCGCGCAGCGTCACCGCGCCGCGAGCCATTTCGTCTTCGCCCATGATCACGGCGGCGCGCGCGTTCATCTTGTTGGCCCGCTTCAGGCGCTTGGCGAGGTTGCCCGAATACCCCAAGTCGGCCGCGTATCCTTTTTGACGGAGTTGCTGGACCAAAGCCAGGGCATCGGCGGTCATGGCGCTGCCGAAGGGAACGATACAGATCGGTCGCGGTGCCGCCGGCGCATTCTCGACCAGCATTCCGAGACGTTCCACGCCCGCCGCCCAGCCGACCCCGGGCGTCTTCGGTCCGCCCATCTGCGAAACCAGCCCGTCGTAGCGACCACCGGCCAGTACCGTTCCCTGGGCGCCCAAATCATTGGTGACGAATTCGAACACCGTATGGCAATAATAGTCGAGCCCGCGCACCAACCGGTCGTTGAGCCTGAAATCGATGCCGATCCGGTTCAAACCGTCGCGCAGGTCGTCGAAAAACTTTCTCGCCGCGTCGGTCAGGCTGTCCGCCATCGCGGGGGCGCCTTCGATGATCCCGCGATCGCCTTCGTCTTTTGAGTCCAGAATTCGCAACGGGTTCCGTTCCAGGCGTTCCCGGCTGTCTTCGGAAAGGCGGTCGCGGAAGTCCATGAGGTAGGAAACCAGTCGATCGCGGTAGGCTTGGCGGCTTTCCATGTCGCCGAGGGTGTTGAGTTCGCATCGAACCCTGCCCCGTAAGCCGAGACTGTCCAGGAACTGGGCCGCGAGAGCGATGACCTCGACGTCTGCGACGGCCTGCTCGACACCGAACAGTTCGACCCCGACTTGGTGGAATTCGCGAAGCCGGCCCTTTTGCGGACGCTCGTAGCGGAACATCGGGCCGCGGTAGCAGAGCTTGAGCGGCAGGCGCTGCGACAATCCGTTCGAAATGAACGCGCGCGCGACGCCGGCGGTGTTTTCCGGCCGCAACGTGAGCCGTTCGCCGCCCCGGTCTTCGAAGGTGTACATTTCCTTCGTCACCACATCGGAAGTGTCGCCCAATGTCCGTGCGAAAACCTCGGTGAATTCGAAAATCGGCGTTTCGATTTCTGCGAATCCGTAGAGGGACGCAACATCCATCGCCGTCTGTTCGACATGACGGTGGCGCAGAATTTCCTCGGGCAAAATGTCGTGGGTGCCGCGAACCGGCTGCAAGGAGGGCATGGGGGCTGTTTTCCGATGAGGTGCTGCCATTCGTTCCGGTATGGTCGTCGCCAACCGGCTAGCGGATAAAGCCAAAGAGTCGGCCGATTAGCAACCGAAAAACTCCGATCGCGCGGCCGACGCCACTTGTGGGATCAGGTTTTTTCGGACTGGGCCGCCCTCAGGCGCGCGGCTTTGTCCTCGGCCAACTCGACAAGGTGATCGATCAGATTGTCGTCATCGATCACATGATCCTTCTGGCCATCCAGGAAAACCGCGTGGCGGTTGTTCTGGCCGCCGACGATGCCGATTTCGGAATGCCGGGCTTCCCCGATCCCGTTCACCACGCATCCGAGGATCGAAATCGTCAACGGTGTTTCGATGTGGGCGAGACGGTTTTCCAACTCGGCAACTCGGGATACCACGTCGAAGCCCTGACGGGCGCACGACGGACAGGCGATGATGCGGACGCCGCGATGGCGCAAATCCAAGGCCTTCAGGATGTCGAAGCCGACCTTGACCTCCTCGACCGGATCGGCGGACAGGGAAACACGGATCGTATCTCCGATCCCTTCCCAAAGCAGGGCGCCGATTCCCAAGGCCGACTGTACGGTGCCGCGCCGCAATCCGCCCGCCTCGGTGATGCCAAGATGCAGCGGATAGTCGCAGGCCTGTGCCAGTCCCCGATAGGCGGCCACCGCCAGGAACACGTTGGAGGCTTTCACGCTGATCTTGAATTCCAGAAAGTCGTTGTCTTCGAGAATCTTGGCATGGGCCATGGCGCTTTCGACCATCGCCTCCGGGCAGGGTTCGCCGTATTTTTCCAGCAACGATTTTTCCAGGCTGCCCGCATTGACTCCGATCCGGATCGAACAGCCATGGTCTTTGGCCGCCTGGATCACGGCGCGCACGCGTTCGGACGATCCGATATTGCCGGGATTGATCCGCAGGCAGGCGGCGCCGGCTTCGGCGGCTTCGATCGCGCGCATGTAGTGGTAGTGAATATCGGCGACGATGGGCACCTCGACCTGCCGGACGATCTCCGCCAAAGCCTTGGTTGATCCTTCAGTCGGGCAGGAAACCCGAACAATGTCCGCACCGGCGGCGACCATGGCTTGGATCTGCGCCACGGTGGCGGCCACGTTCTCTGTATCCGTGTTCGTCATGGTTTGGACGCTGATCGGCGCATCGCCTCCGACCGAGACGGGACCAACTAGGATCTTGCGACTGGCGCGCCTTTGGATTTGGCGATAGCTCGTTTCCGTCATGGGATGCTCGCGTCTGGTTGTCGGTGGGCGAACCGTGACATTCCAACCGCCCCATCGCCAAGGTTGTCGATCGGGTGTGCGGGTTCAAGAGGGGGGCTAGTTTTGCGCCGCCGATCCCGCCAGAAGCTTTTCCGCGTCCAGCAGCACATTGCGCCGTACCGCGCCTACGGGGCCCAAAGACGGGACCGGCGCGCCGTCGACGATGATTTCAAGAGCGCCGGCGTTCCCGGTGACCAGGACCAGGGCTTCCTGGGCCGGCACGCGATAACGGTCTCCGGTCCGCATCAGGCGGGTCATGACCAGTCGGTTGTCGATACTGTCGCGGATTTGGATCCAGCTATCCATGGTCGCCCGCAGGGTGATCCGCGAATTTTCGTTCTCCATGCCGAAAACGCGGCCGTCATCCGATGCCGGTGTTGCCGATACCGCGGCCTGTTGGGATATCTGCGGCGGGGCCTGAGGCGGCGCGGGCGGTGCGGCTGGGACATCGAGCAGGGCTTGTTCCGCCGCAGTCGGTTCAACGACGCGCGAGGGGGCGGCAGGGGGCGCAACCCGGGTTGCCTCGGCGGGGGCTTGCGGGGACACGGGTGCCGGTGCCCGCGCGGTTTCGGGCGTCAACGGGGCCGGCGCCACAGGAGCCGGCGGTGCGCTCGGCGTTTCCGGAGGTGTCGATGCCGGAGGCGGAGGTGTCAATGCCGCGACTTCGACGTTCGGCACCGGCATCGCGGGTGGCGCCGGCGCGGTGGCGACGGCCGGGGTGTCGGTCGGAATCTCGGCCATCGGCATAGCTGGTACTGCGGCCGTCGCCGACGACGGCGAGGGTTCCGCGGGCGAGGGGGCTTCCGACGCGATTTCCGGCAACGGCGGTTCCGGTTCGGCCGGCAGAGACTCGACTGCGGGGTCGAGGGAAATCATCGCCATCAGGCGATCGGGAATCGGGGCAATGTAGTCGTCGAACAGGCCTTCCCGCACCGTGCTGACATACCAGCCGCCATAGGCCAGCGCGGCGACGAAGACGCCGACCAGGATGATGGCACCGCCTGGAATCCCGCCTTCGGGAATCGGAGTCGGGAAAACGAGTTCGGTTTTCCTGCCGACCTTCGAGGTTTCGCTTTTGAAGCGGCGGACAATTTCGTTGCTGTCGAGACCGAGGTATTCCGAGTAGGCACGGATGAACCCGATCGCATAGGTCAATCCGGGAAGATCCTTGACGCGGCCGTCCTCGAGCGCCTGCAGATAGGTGTACCGGATCCGCAAGTGATGGGCGATGTCCTGCAGATCCTCACCGCAACGAAGACGCGAGGCCTGCAAAAGCGCACCAACCCCCTGTTCGGTCATATGTTCGCTACCACTGTCCATACGCTTACCCGGCCCCGATGCTAAAACGTAACTCTTAAATTATTGTTCACTTAGCCCCCACGTTCACGTCGATTTTATGACAATCAACTCCAAATTGATCGTCTTAAGGAACAATAAGCGGTCTATGCGGGCTCGGACGTTTGCGACTTTAATTTTCGCTCGACCGGTATTCTGTCAATTCAGCTTAAAAATTCAAGGTCGAATAGAGATCTTATCAAATCAATACACCGTGGTCGCGAGCAAACGAACGCAGCTTTTCACGGACACTTCTATCGGAAAGATCATATAGATAGTCCATATAGCGTCTAAGTTCTCCAAAGTGTAGGCTGCGAATCATGGCTTTCAAGGGGCCGGTTGCCGGCGGAGCCACGGAAAGGTCCCTGAATCCGATGGCGACGAGGGCCATGGCTTCAAGCGGGCGTCCGGCCATTTCGCCGCAAACGCTGACCGGAACGCGCGCGGAACGGCATTCCGCCAGGACGTTTTTCAGGAATGAAAGAACGAGCGGCGACAACGGGTCGTATCGGTCCGAAAGGCGCGGATTGCCCCGGTCGCTAGCGAACAGGAATTGCAACAGGTCGTTGCTGCCGACCGAAATGAAGTCCGCCTTTTTCAGGAGCGCCGGCAATTGGAAAGCCAGAGACGGTACTTCCAGCATGGCGCCGATTTTCAAAGACTGCGGTTCCCTGCCTTCCCTTTGGCGCTCCCGCTCGAGTTCGAGATTCAAGAGTGCCTTGGCGGCCTCGAATTCGGAAACGTCGGCGACCATCGGGAACATGAGCTTGAGATCCCTGCCCGCCGCGGCACGGATCAGCGCCCGGAACTGTTGCCGCAGCATGGCGGGACGGTCGAGAGACACCCGGATGGCGCGCCATCCCATCGCCGGATTTTCCTCCGGTGCCGTCGTCCAGTACGGCAGGATCTTGTCGCCGCCGGCATCCAGGGTTCTGAAGACGACCGGATGTTCGCCGGCCTGATCCAGAACCTTCGCATACAACTCCCGTTGCGCTTCGACATCGGGAAAGCCTGAGCGCACCATGAACGGCACTTCGGTCCGGTACAGCCCGATGCCATCGGCTCCCGAGTCGTTCAGTTGCTGGACATCGGCGAGCAGGCCGACATTGATATGAATGCTGACGGATTCGCCATCAAGCGTGACCGCCGGCAGATCGCGCAACGTTGCGTAAGCGGCATTCCGCTGCTGGCGCGATTCCACCGATTCGTGGAACGTCTCGACGATGTCCTCGCTCGGGCGCAGAAAAATCTGGGCGTTGTCGCCGTCGACGATGACCAAGTCGCCGTCTTCGATCCGCTGCAGGATGTCGCGGGCGTGTCCGACGACGGGGATATCGAGCGCGCGGGCGATGACCGCGACGTGGGAGGTATGGGAGCCTTCCTCGAGCACGAGGCCACGTAGGCGTCCGAGGTCGTAGTCCAGGAGTTGGGCCGGTCCCATGGAACGCGCGACGAGAATCATCTCTTTCGGTGGATCGCCGAGATCCTGCGGTGCGTCGGTGGCAAGACCGGTCAGATGCTGGAGAAGGCGGTTCGCCAGATCCTCGAAGTCATGGACGCGTTCGCGAAGATAGGGGTCTGTCAACTGCACCATGCGCACGCGAAGGTCCCCCTGTACCTTCTTGACGCTCGCTTCCGCCGAAAGCCCGGTGGCGATGGCGTCGCGTATCCGTTTCAGCCAGCCAGCATCCTGGGCGATCATCCGGTACGCTTCCAGGACATCCCGGTGCTCTCCGTGGCCGGGAAGCAGGGAATCCTGAAACATCCTGTCAAGCGCGCCGTGCATGTCTGCCACGGCTTGATCCAGCCGCTCGGCCTCGGCGTCGGGATCCTCGCCAACCAGGTGCGCGATGCGGACCTCGGGTTGGTGAAGAACCGCCGTGCCCATCGCCAGCCCCGTGTTCAGGCGCATGCCTCGAATGCGCAACGGCAGCATTCCGATACCGTCGGCGGGCTGCAATTCGTCACGACCGATCAGTTCACCGCCGGCCACCAATTCGGCGAGGACCATGGCGACGGTTTGGAGGACTTCGGTTTCCTCGTCGGAAAAGACGTAACGGTCGCGCTTCTGAATGGCGAGCGTTCCCAGCACCTTGCCGTCACGGAGGATAGGCACGCCCATGAGAGACTGATAAATCTCTTCTCCGGTTTCCGGACGGAACGCGAACTGGGGATGGTGTTGCGCATCGGAAATGGCCAGAGGCCGGGCGCTTGCCGCGATGTCGCCGACCAGGCCTTCGCCGACCCGTAATCGCGTCAGGTGAACGGCGTTGGGGCTCAGCCCCTGGGTTGCAAACAGCTCGAGTACGTCGCCGGCGCGTCGGACATAAATCGAACAGACGTCGGCTGTCATTTCGGCGGCGATGATGGTGACGATTTCGTTCAAACGCTCCTGAGCGGACGCGCTTCCCGCCATCACATCGCGTACGCGAGCGAGAAGCCGCCTCGTCGAAATGGAGGTCTGTACCGGCTGCA
The DNA here is from genome assembly GCA_963675465.2 of Rhodospirillales bacterium. GTDB lineage: Bacteria > Pseudomonadota > Alphaproteobacteria > Rhodospirillales > Shumkoniaceae > JAHDSF01. Next base: position 108,463 of record CAXXVY010000008.1, on the reverse strand, counting down.
TTCGAGCCATCCTCGGCGTCAGCGATCGGCCAACGCGTTATGGGCTTGTCGTATCAGTTCGTTCAGGATTTCCTGGGTCGGTTGTTCCGACGTTACCATGCCGACGCTCTGACCCGCCATCAGGGATCCGTATTCGACATCCCCGTCGATGACCGCGCGTCGAAGCGCTCCGGCCCAGAAATGCTCGATTTCGAGCTGGCCTTCCTTCTGGTTGACCTCGCCGCGCTGGAAACGGTCGATGACGGCTCGCTGGATTTCGACGAATCGTTCCGTCCCCTTGTTGCGGATCGCGCGAACGGGGATCACCGGAAACCGGGCATCGATCTGCGCCGTGGGTACCGCGTCACGGGCACTGGCGCGGATGAAGGCCTTCTTGAAGTCTGTGTGGGCGATACATTCGGTGGCGCACACGAACCGGGTACCGAGTTGGCACCCAGCCGCCCCCATGCCCAGATAGGAGGCGATGGCCTCGCCCCGACCGACGCCGCCCGCGACGAATACCGGCACTTCGGTCACATGCGGTAGGATTTCCTGAACCAGAACGCTTGTCGAAACGGGGCCGATGTGGCCGCCTGCTTCCGATCCTTCGATGATCAGGGCGTCGATTCCGTTGCGAAGCAGCCGTTTGGCGAGGGGAAGCGCCGGCGCGAAACCCATAACCTTTACGCCGGCTGTCTTCAGACGGTCGATCTGCGCGGCGGTGGGAACACCGCCGGCCAGGACCACGTGTCCGACGCCGCATTCGATGCAGACGTCCATCAGTCCTTCGAGTTCGGGGTGCAGGGTGATCAGGTTGACCCCGAAGGGCTTGTCCGTCAGCGCACGGGTCGCCAGGATTTCCTGCTTCAGAAGATTGGGCGGCATGCTCCCCGACGCGATGACGCCGAAGGCATCCGCATTCGAAATGGCGGCAACGAGGTTGCGTTCGGACACCCAGGACATCGCTCCGCCGAGCAGCGACGTCCGCGTTCCCAGAAACGCGCACCCCCGTTCCCAAAGACCGTCCAATCGCGTGGAAATGGAACCGCCCGCCATTGCCCGCGTCAATCTTCCTTGTCTAATCCGTAGGTCGTATGCAGTGCCCGCAACGCCAGTTCGGTGTATTCCTCGCCGATCAGGACGCTGATTTTGATTTCGGACGTCGAAATCGCCAGGATATTGATGCTGCGCTCGGCCAGGGTCTTGAACATCCGCGCGGCGATGCCCGCGTGGCTGCGCATGCCGAGACCGATCACCGATACCTTGGAGACGTTGGAATCAGACAGGATCTGGGAAAATCCCAGTTCGCCGCGCTGCTTTTCGACCAGGGAAACGGCGCGGTCGAGTTCGCCCTTTCCGACGGTGAACGAAACGTCGGTCTTGTCGCCGTCGGCGGACACCGACTGCACGATCATGTCGACATTGAGACCGGCATCGGCGAGCGGGCCGAAGATGGCCGCCGACACGCCCGGCCGATCGGGGACGTTGACGAGGGTGATCTTCGCTTCGTCCTTGCTGTATGCGATTCCGCTAACGAGTTCCTGTTCCACGATTTCGTCCTCATCCACCACAAGGGTGCCCGGTTCATCCTTGAAGCTCGACAATACTTGCACGCGCACGTGATGCCGCATGGCCATTTCGACCGAGCGGGTCTGCAGGACCTTCGCGCCGACCGATGCCAGTTCCAGCATTTCCTCGTAGCTGATTTTATCGAGCTTCCGTGCCTTGGATACGATCCGCGGATCGGTCGTGTAGACGCCGTCCACGTCGGTGTAGATGTCGCACCGGTCGGCCTTGAGCGCCGCCGCGACCGCGACCGCGCTGGTGTCCGAGCCGCCGCGCCCCAGCGTCGTCACCCGGTTGTCGGGGCCAAGCCCCTGAAACCCGGGGATGACGAGGATCTCGCCGCGTTCCATGCGGGCGATCATTTCCTCGGTCTGGATGGTCTCGATCCGCGCCTTGCCGTGCGCGCCGTCGGTGACGATCGGGATCTGCCAGCCGAGCCAGGACCGGGCATTGACGCCCAGTTCCTGAAGCGCCAGCGCCAGCAGGCCCGACGTGACCTGTTCACCGGTCGCGACGACGACGTCGTACTCGCGCGCGTCGTAAAGACGGCTCACTTTCTTGACGTGGTCGACAAGCTGATTGGTGACTCCCGCCATCGCCGAAACCACGACGGCGACCTGGTTGCCGGCGTCGTATTCCTTCTTCGCCCGTTCGGCGACCGCCTTGATCCGGTCGGTGTCGGCGACCGACGTGCCGCCGAATTTCATTACAATTCGCGCCATGTTCCCCATACTCCAAACGCGACAGTGCCGCCGCATATCGGGCCACCGCCGAAATCAGAAGCCTTCATGCGCCGGGTTAATTCCGTCCGCCGGTCATTCCGCGCGGGGAAATTGGGCAACGGAGCCAGTTGCAGTGCGAAGGGCGGGTATTCATACTCTGTTGTCAACAGCGAAGCAACCCCGGCCCCCCGATTTTGCCGGGAAAATCATAGATGGAAGAACCGATGGAATCACGCACACGAAACGGGGAAGAACGGGCGACGGCGAACGCGGAAGAAGTTGCCCGGTTCGAGGCCATGGCCGACGCCTGGTGGGACGAGGAGGGCGCTTTCCGGCCCCTGCATCGCTTCAACGCGGTCCGGGTCGACTATGTCCGTCAACAGGCGGCCGCGCATTTCGGCCGCGAAACGAAAAATGTCGGCGCGCTCGGCGGCGTGACGGTACTCGATGTCGGATGCGGCGGCGGCCTGTTCTCCGAACCGATGCGGCGGCTGGGGGCCGACGTGACCGCCATCGATCCCGGTGAACAGAACATTCGTGCCGCGCGAGCCCATGCCGAAACGTCGGGACTGGCGATCGGCTACCGGGTGGCGACGCCCGAGGATCTGGTGAAAGAGAAGACGGAAGCGTTCGATCTCGTGCTGGCGATGGAGGTGGTCGAACACGTGGCCGATCTCGATGCGTTCCTGGGGGCGTGCGGCGCCCTGGTCAAGCCCGGCGGCGCCTTCGTGCTCGCGACCCTCAATCGAACCGTCAAATCGTTCATGCTCGGCAAGGTCGGGGCGGAATACCTGCTGCGCTGGCTGCCCAAGGGCACCCACGACTGGAAGAAGTTCGTCAAACCCTCCGAACTCGGTACCCGCCTGCGCGCCTCGGGCCTGCGCATCGTCTCGATCAAGGGCGTCGCCTTCGACGCCCCCCGCGCCGGATGGGCCCTGTCCGACGACCCCGGCGTTAATTATCTGGTGTTCGCGGTCAAGGGGTAGGGCGACCTAGAAGCCTGTGTTTCCCCGTTCGTAAATGCATCAATTCCGGATTTGTTTTGGTTTGGAGGATTGAATGGCTCTTATTCCAAATCAGCGGTATATTGTATATTTGAATACGTATTCAGGAGGGCTATATGTCCCTGCTCGATTGGGAAAAACTATTGATCCGCGAACGATTTAAGGAAACGCCTTCGGACGAAGGTTTGGAAGGTCGTTCCACGTTTCAAAAGGATTTTGATCGAATTGCTTTCTCTTATGCATTTCGCCGACTACAGGGAAAAACGCAAGTTCATCCAATACCGCACAATGATCACGTACATAATCGGCTCACGCATAGCATCGAGACTGCTTCAATCGGGCGAACGCTTGGGACAAAGATAGGGCTGATTTTAGAAAAAAAGGAAGCTCTTCCTCAAGGTACGACCCCATTAGATATCGGATCTATTGTCCAGGCTGCGTGTCTCGCACACGACATTGGAAACCCGCCTTTTGGTCATGCTGGAGAGTACGCTATTCGGGAGTGGTTCTCGTCGAATAAATTGAAAATAAAAGATGATTTAGCTTCCAGCGAGTTTTCCGACATCAGTACGTTTGAGGGGAATGCGCAAGGATTTCGTGTCATTACTAGGTTGGAAAATCATTTTTGCGATGGTGGGATGCGACTTTCTTTGCCAACTCTTGGGGCGTACTTAAAATATCCTTGGACTTCATCGAATATTCCCGATGGTAAAGAAAAAAATTTTCTTGCTATCATTCAGAGGTTGAATATTTAAGAGATATAGCGAAGTGTTTGGGTTTATTTGAAGTATCGGATGATGTATGGTGCCGCCACCCGCTTTCTTACTTAGTGGAGGCGGCTGATGATATTTGTTACGCACTTATGGATATTGAAGACGGTATCGAGTTGGGGTTGCTTAGAATTTCAGATATACGGAAGATACTTAATAGAATTATCGATATTCCTGATGTTAGGGAAAGTCCTTTACCACCCGCTGCGGCTAGAAGAAAAGTGTATGACTTACGTGGGAAAGTAATGCAAAAGCTGATTGATGGTGTTGTTAAGGCGTTCGAAGAAAAATATGATTTGATTATGGATGGAAAATTAAAAGGAGATATCTTAGATTATTGCGATAGAAACGTTAGATTTGTTGTTAAACAATCAAAAACTTTTGCGAAATCGAGGATTTTTTCGCATAGGCGCAAGGTTCATATAGAAATAGGAGTGTATTCGACGATAGATATTTTGTTGTCAGCATTTTGTAATTCTGCACAAGATTTTGTGAAATGTGGTGGCGTTGATGAAAAATTATCTTTTAAGACGAAACGTATTGTTGAGTATATTAGAGATGAGGGGGCTGATATTCCAGAAGATTTATATAATTGTTATTTGTATATAAATGATTTTGTTTCTGGAATGACGGATAACTACGCAACATTTGTTTCACGGCAAATAAGTGGATTTGCCGTATAGTTTTTGAAAAAAAATAGTTCAAAATCTTTTTTCTTGCCCATGATATCCTTAATCGAGTTCCCGTCTTCGAATTGAAAAATCACCGCCCCAGTCCCCGCCTTGGCTCCTTCCGCCGTTTCTTCGGGCGTTGGGGGCCTAGCCCGGCCTTGGTGGCGGCGGCCTTGGAGACGCCGGGGGCGCCGAGACCGAGGTCCGCGGCTTCCAGGCGGCGGATCTCGTCGCGCAGGCGGGCGGCTTCCTCGAATTCCAGTTCCGACGCCGCCGCGCGCATGCGCTTGTCCAACTCGGCCAGATGGGCCTTGAGGTTGTGGCCGATAAGGTGGGTGTCGCCGGAAACCCCGGTGTCGACGGTCACGTAGTCCTGCTCGTAGACGCTTTCGAGCACATCGGAGATCGACTTGCGCACGCTTTCCGGCGTGATGCCGTGTTCCAGGTTGTAGGCGGTCTGGCGTTCGCGGCGGCGGTTGGTCTCGTCGATGGCGTACTTCAGGGATTCGGTCAGCCGGTCGGCATAGACGATGACGCGGCCTTCCAGGTGGCGCGCCGCGCGGCCGATGGTCTGCACCAGCGAGGTCTTGGAGCGCAAAAAGCCTTCCTTGTCGGCGTCCAGAATGGCGACCAGCGCGCATTCCGGGATGTCGAGCCCCTCGCGCAGCAGGTTGATGCCGATCAGCACGTCGAAGGCGCCGAGGCGCAGATCGCGGATGATCTCGATCCGTTCCAGGGTGTCGATGTCGGAATGCATGTAGCGCACCCGGATGCCCTGTTCGTGCAGGTATTCTGTCAGGTCCTCGGCCATGCGCTTGGTCAGGGTGGTGACCAGAACGCGCTGCGCCTTGGCGGCGGAGGTCCGGCATTCGGCCAGCAGGTCGTCCACCTGGATCTCGACCGGGCGCATGATGACCTCGGGGTCGATCAGGCCGGTGGGGCGCACCACCTGTTCGACGAAGACGCCGGCGGTGCGCTCCATCTCCCACGGGCCGGGGGTGGCGGAAACGAAGATGGACTGCGGCCGCATCGCGTCCCATTCCTCGAACTTGAGCGGCCGGTTGTCGACGCAGGACGGCAGGCGGAAACCGAACTCGGCCAGGGTCGATTTGCGGTTCCAGTCGCCCCGGAACATGCCGCCGATCTGCGGCACCGTGACGTGGCTTTCGTCGACCACGAGCATCGCGTTTTCCGGCAGGTATTCGAACAAGGTCGGCGGCGGTTCGCCGGGGTTGCGGCCCGTCAGGTAGCGGGAATAGTTCTCGATGCCGCTGCAATGGCCGACGGTTTCCAGCATCTCCAAGTCGAGTGCCGTGCGTTCCTGGATCCGTTGCGCCTCCAGCAGCTTGCCGTCGGCGACGAACCGGTCGACCTGTTCCTTCAATTCCTTTTTGATCAGGGGAATGGCCTGTTGCAGTGTCGGGCGCGGCGTCACGTAGTGGCTGTTGGGGTAGATGACGATCGACTCCAGATCGGCGGTTTTCTGTCCGGTCAGGGGATCGACTTCCCAGATGCCTTCGACTTCGTCGCCGAACAGGGAAATCCGCCATGCCGCGTCCTCGTAGTGCGACGGAAAGATTTCCACCACGTCGCCGGAGACGCGGAAATCGCCGCGCCCGAATCCTATATCGTTGCGCTTGTATTGGAGCTCGACGAGCCGCTTCATGATGTCCTGGCGGTCGATCCGGTCCTCGCGCGAAATCCGCACCGTCATCTGGGCATAGGTTTCGACCGCACCGATACCGTAGATGCAGGACACGGAAGCGACGATGATGACGTCGTTGCGTTCCAACAGGGAACGGGTCGCGGCATGACGCATGCGGTCGATCTGCTCGTTGATCGACGAATCCTTCTCGATGTATGTGTCGGTGCGCGGGACGTAGGCTTCCGGCTGGTAGTAGTCGTAGTAGGAGACGAAGTACTCGACCGCGTTTTCGGGGAAAAAATTCTTCATCTCCGAATACAGTTGCGCGGCGAGGGTTTTGTTCGGGGCCAGGACGAGGGTCGGGCGCTGTTGCGACGCGATGACCTGGGCGACGGTGAAGGTCTTTCCGGAACCGGTGACGCCGAGCAGGACCTGATCGCGCTCGCCGTCGACGATGCCCCGACGCAACGCTTCGATGGCCGCGGGTTGGTCGCCCCGGGGTTCATAGTCGGATACCAGCCGAAACGGCCGGTCGTCGTCGATGGCGGGCCGTTTCGGCGGGACGAACATGACGGGCGAATGCATTCAGGCGACTCCTCGGCGGTCCGGAAAAGATGTGTAACGGGAACCGATAACTGTCAATGCCGAAGGGTTGTTGACCCCGAGTCCCGTGGTCCGTATTTTACCCGCGTGCATAATCCTCTGTGGGGGAGGAATAGACGATCATGACTACGGACGCGGTCGCGCCCGAAGATTCCCGTATAGCCTTGGTTGAAGCCGCCAGCCGGCTTTTCCGGATCAAGGGGTGCGAAGCGACGTCGATCGGTGACATCACCGAACGCGCGGGCATGGATATCGGGGCGTTCTATCAGTTCTTTCAGACACGCGAGGATATCCTCGAGGATGTCGTCGATGCGATGATCGACCGGTTCTCGACCGAGGTGCGCGATATTCGGGACCGCAGTGGTGACGCGACGACGACGATCCTTCTGATCACCCGGCTGCTTCTGGCCCGTCTGGAATCCGAGAGCGCGTTTTTCGAAATTCTGAAAAGACCGCCGAACGCGGGGCTCAGTTTCCGAATCAGCGCGGCCTATCAGGTCAGGATTGTCCCCGTTCTCGCCGACGTCATCGAACGCGGCATGACGGACGGCGAATTCCAGGTGTCCCATCCCAGGGCGGCTGCGGAAATCGTGATGGCCCTTATCCTGTATCCGTTCATGAGACTGGGGCTGGGCGAGGATGGACGCGACGCCATCACCCACAAGGCGGTCTTGGAATCCGTGCCCCGCATTCTCGGCGTGACGATGGCCATTCCGGAATCCTCAAATCTGCCGGATGCGTCGCCATCGTCTTGCCCGTAGGCAATCCCGGGTTCAAACTGGCACCGACGATAAGACAAAAACGGAGGGCGCCATGGTGGAACGCATGCGGTTGGGTTTGATCGGTGTCGGTTTGATGGGGCACGGCCTTGCGGCCAGTCTTCTTCGGTCCGGCTTTTCCCTGACATTCTTGGATCATCCCGGTAATCGGGACGTGACGGATTTGTTGGAAGCGGGAGCCGTCGCGGCCGCGACGCCCCAAGCCGTGGCCGAGGCTTCGGATGCCGTGCTCCTGTGTGTCAGCGGGTCGCCGCAGGTGGCCGACGTTCTGCACAGGGCGGATGGCGTGCTGGCCGGATTGAAGACGGGAAGTTTCGTCATCGATTTTTCGACCGCGATGCCTGATGAGACGCTCAAGGAAGCGGCGGCCGTGGCGGCCGTCGGTGGCCGTCTGGTCGATGCGCCGATGACCCGTACGCCCAAGGAAGCAGAGGAAGGCCGCCTGAACCTGATCGTCGGGGGAGATCCGGAAGCCGTCGATGCCGTGATGCCGGTTTTGCAGGCGGTCGGCGAGAACATCTTTCGCGCCGGTCCCGTCGGGACCGGGCATCGCCTCAAGCTTTTGCACAATTTCCTGGCGCTGGGAAATTCGGCGCTGCTGGCCGAAGCGTTCGCGTGTGCCGCGAAGGGAGGCGTAGATCTGTCGACGTTCTGCGAGGTCATCCGGACCGGGGGTGCGAATTCCACCGTTTTCGACCGTCTCCAGCCCTATATCCTGAAAGGGGACGATTCCGGATTCCGCTTTTCCGTCGCCAATGCGATCAAGGATGTGGGCTACTACGTGGCCATGGCCGAGGCGGCTCAATCCCCCGCGTCGTGCGCCGCGGCGATCCAGCAACTCTACGATGCCGCAAACCGGCAGTGGTCGGGTGAAGTCGGCCCCAATGTGCCTCAATTGTTCGACATTCTCGGTGTTCGCGGGAAGTGACGACGCGCTTCGGGTAACGGCACGGCCGGGGCGGAAAATCCTTAGCCCCGGTCAGTCGTTCCTTTCATCGCTTCGATAGTAGGCTCGCCGTAGAGCGTCGGCGTGATCGTGAATTCGGGCAATCAGGTAGGCACCTTCCTGGCTGTCGAAGCGGGAGACAAGCTGCATCGTGGCGATGGCACCGAGCAAGTCGATGAGGTGCTCTTCGAAATCATCGTCTGGCGGAACGGTTTGCCGCGAAAAAGCGGCGGTACCCTGATGCCGAGTGAATAGCGCCGAAAACGGACGTCGGTCGTGCATGTTGGTCATGAGGTTCTCCCATGTGTTTATTGACCGCGACGGATGCCGTTCATCGTTGCGCGGAATTGTGGCTAATGAAGGATGGTATCGTCGCAAAAGAGGCAGAACAAATCAAGAACATAATTTGAGAATATATACCTCTTATTGAAGGGCGAGACCGAAGGCACCGTGGAACTCTGATATCGATCAATCGGTTATCCGTTCATGAAATCCGGATTTCATAAGGGAATCAAGACGACGGCCAAAATAGGAAAAAATACGTATTATGTGTTCCAGACGGATGATCGCGATCGGGATCATGGTTTTCTTCTGGGTTTCAAGGCCCGGTAATGTGCGTTTGGGCAAAGGGATGGATTCACGACAATGGAAAGGGGACGTGTCTTCACGGTCGGATTCGGATACCGTCGTCAAAACACCTCTTGACTATACATTATAATATACTAATTAGCGGCTTGCCGTGAATACCGAGGAGAGATCCATGAACGCCCCCACCAAAGACGCCGCACCAATCGGTAACGTTCCCGCGTCGTCCCTTGAACATTTTCCCGTGGGACTTTTCGCGGTCGGCATGGGAGTGACCGGGTTAGGGCTCGCATGGCGGAAGGCGGCCCACGTCCTGCATTGGGAAGGCCTAATGGCGAATATCGGGGAGGGCGTTCTTATCCTTTCCCTGATCGGATTTACCCTGGTTGTTCTTGCTTTTGCGGCCAAGTGGAAGCGTTTTCCCGGAACGGTCGCCAAGGAATTCGACCATCCCGTGATGTCGAATTTTTTCGCCGCGGTGACGATCAGCGTGATCTTGTTCGCCTCCGCGGCCTTTCCGTACTCAAAGGCCTTTGCCGAGGCGCTTTGGCTGGCCGGCTCTCTCGGCCATTTTGCCTTGACCCTGCGATTGATGGGGCGGTGGATCACCGTCGGGCATGAAATTCCGCATCTGAGTCCGGCATGGTTTATCCCCGTCGTCGGAAACATCGTGACTCCGATCCTGGGACTGAAACTGGGGTATGTCGAACTGTCGTGGTTCCTGTTTTCAGTCGGATTCACGATGTGGATCGTGTTTTTCACCATCGTCATCTACCGGATCGTTTTCCACCCGCCGATGCCCGCGCGCTTGACGCCGACTTTGTTCATCATGATCGCTCCGCCGACAATCGGGTTCGTTTCCTATTCGGGGTTCGTCGGCGGGGTCGATGTTCTGGGACGCATTCTGTTCCATCTCGGGGTTTTTCTGGCCCTGCTTCTCGTCTCCCGGCCGCGGCTGTTCACGGTCGTTCCCTTTGCTCCGTCGTGGTGGGCCTACACATTTCCCCTCGATGCCCTGGCGTTGTCCGCGTTTACCTACGGCGAGATGGGAGGATTCGTGCCGTCGGCCGTTTCCCTGATTTTGCTGGGAATCGCGACGGTCGTCGTCGGATACGTGTCGATCCGTACTGCGATGGCGGCGTTGGACCGTAGCCTGCTGATCGGGCACGGCTAGTTCAATACGAGAGACGGCCGCCATCGGAATGGCGGCCGTTTCCCCTTATTGCCTGTACCCGTCAAAATGGATGCCGGCGCCATCAATTCCTTTGTCGCCGGCACTACGCTACTGAATCTCGAATGCGTCGCCGCCCTTGTAGGAAACTTGCGCATCGAGGAAGTAGACCGGTAGGCTCTCGTTTTCCATCTTGACGATGTCGAAGGCCTCGCCGCTTCGTGCTCCGGTGGCGCAGACGAAAACGATCGGCTTTCCGGTAGGAAGATCGTCGATCTTGTCCTCGATGGTGTCGATTGGAATGTTGATCGCTCCCTTGAACGACCCCGCTTCGAATTCGTGGGGATCACGGACATCGATGATCTGAATCATGTCGGGCTTGTTCGCCAGAATGGCCTTGAACGACTCAACCGTGATGGAATCGGGGGAATCGCCGGTTTCGATCTTCACATCGGCGTTTGCCGCCGGGGCCGTTGCGGCCGGGGCGTCGGTAACCTGCTCGGCCTTGCCGAAAGCCTCCACCCAGACCGGGTAGCCGCCCTGGAACAGCATGACATTGGTGTAGCCCATCGCCTTGGCCTTGTCGGCGGATTTCGGGCTCAGCGGGCATTTGACGCCACCGCAGTAGAATACCAGCTCGGCGGCCTTGTCCGCGGGCAGCTTGTCGGCTTCCTTGTCGAACCGGGAATCCGAAATGTTGATCGAACCCGGAACGTTGCCTTCCTTGAACTTTCGTCCGGGCCGGGCGTCGATCAGGGTGATTTTGCCGGCGTCGAGAAGCTTTTTCACCTGCTTCGGCCCATAGGAACCCAAATGCCCCGCCTTGATCCATCCGGGATAGCCCTCGGCAAAGACCTTGACGTCGCCGTAGCCCAGGGCTTCCGCCTTGGCGGCAGACTTGTGGCTCAGCGGGCAAGCGAGACCGCCGCAATAGAAGATCAGCGTTGTCTTCTTGTCGGCAGGCAGAAGTCCCGCGTTCTTGTCGAACTGGGAATCGGAAATGTTGACGGCGCCCGGGATGTGGCCTTCCTCGTATTTCCGCGCCGGGCGGGAATCGATGACGAGCACGTCGTCGCGAACCGGCACGACTGCCAGCTTCGCCATTTCCTGGGTGTCGACGATGTTCTTGTAGTACACGGCCTTGACCTCTGCCGGCACGTCCGCGGACTGCGCCGGTCCGAAGGCGAGGAAACCCGTCACGAACAGGACGGTTAAACCGAATAGGCGTTTCATGGACTGACCTCCATTAATCAGATCAACGTACCGATCGCGTCCGGCGGTAGCCGGTGACCGCCATCGGAAACCATGCCTCCGTCAGGGGCGAACAGGGTCCCGATCTTGTTCTTGTCGGCAATTCATGCGACCTCGATCACCGCCTGGGCGGTGAACGTGGCACCGTCGTCCGCTTTCCATGTCGCTGTCAGGGTGCCGCTTCGTTCCACCCGCATGAAGAACGAAAGATAGGGATCCTTCGCCACTCCGGAATGCAGTTCGGCTCCGAAGACTTCCTGGTTTTCGAACATGCAAACGAACGTGTGGATCCGGTTGCGCGCGATCGCGTCACCGTGGACGTCCTTGCGCCAACCGGTTTCCATGGGATGCGGAATCTTGGCGCGCACGCGGACGATATCGCCCGCCTGGGCATGCTCGGGAACGTGCAGCCGCGGGCCCGGATGTGTCATCGCCTGCTTCTCCTCGTCGTCGGTTTCATCCGCATCCTCCCGCGCCGCCGGTAACCCGGCATCGCGCCCGCCCCAAATAGACCGATCCGTCATTCATAACCGCCGCGACGTCGACGATCTGTGATTCCTTGATTCGGATGCGCGTGGTGATTTCGGCGCGGCCGTTGTGTGGGCCGAGCCGAAAGCTGGCCACTTCCGGTACCGTATTGCGTTCGGCGACGATGTGGATTTCCTTCACGTAGTCTTCGGCGGACATCGGGCTGTCCACGACAACACGAATGGGGGTCAACGGCCCCTGATCGGTGATGTCGGGCAACTCGACGGTGACGCGGGCCTTTTCGGGGTCGTCCGCCCCGGTCAGTTCCCGGATTTTTCCCTTCGCGTCCGCCGGGGTTGCCCAAGCCTCGTCCGGGAAGCCCAGCAGCCAAACCGCTCCGACGAGCGTGGCTCCTGACAGCACGGTCCGGCGGGTGAGGGCGAAGTCGAAAACAGCTTTCGCTTTCATTGTGCTCTCCTCGTCAATGCGTGCGACGACGCAGTGCGAAGTAGGTTCGCAGCAGGCCATGGCCGAGGACGCCGATCAGGGTCGCCGCCGCGGCGAGCCAGCCTCCCAGAGTCAGCCATTGGAACGAATCCCGGCCGGGCATATAGAAACCGGTCAGATCGGCCAGCCGTCCTCCGGTGGTATGGCATTCGTTGCACTGTGCCGCCTCCGACGCCGGTGCGACCATGTGGGCGATCGGCCACCACATTTCGGTTTCGACGAAATCGAATTTTCCGCTGTAGTCCAGGCCCATCGCCTGGGTGCCCTGTTCGATCGCCGAGGGCCAATCGAATGTCGTCCAGTATCCGGTCTTGGTCGTCGTCTTCACGGGGACCAGATTGTTGTTGCCCGAATCGTAGGGTTGCTTGCCGCGCATGACCTTGAATGGCCAAATCCGGGCGGTGGGATCGGCGGCATCGCCACTGATCCGGTTGACTCCCACCACCGACCCGGGATCGATCTTGTCACGGGGAAGGGTGTAGCGGACGACGCCATTGAACCAAGCGTATTCGGGCCTTACCCACGATTTCCAGACGAAATCACCCTTTTTGGCGTTGTAGATTTCCGTGCCTTCTTCGTCGTGTTTTTCCAAAGGATTGCCGTCGGGCCCCATTTTGCCCGCCGTCGACCAGTCCCACCATGTCTTGGTCGCGAAATCGCCGCGGGAGAATTCGGGGATGTGGCATGTCTGACAGGCCACCCTGTCCGTGTGGTCGTTCAATTTCGGATGATTGTCATTGGGGTGCGGCGTCAGCCCGTGACAGGATTCGCACGACGCCCGCCCCCCGGACATGTGTCCGGGAACGTCGATGCCGGCGGTGTCCTTGGCGGTCGGCGCATAACGGCTGCCTGCAAGGGCATGCTGATCCGAGGTGTGGCATGTCGAACATGCGAAATCGAGCCCGTCGGCGTCCATGTGGACATCGACGAAATAGTCCGGGTGTTTGAGGCTCGGGTCGATGTCGCCGTGTTTCACCGCCTTGGCGCCGCCACCCGCGAAGTGGCAGGCCCCGCAAGTTTCGCGCGATGTCCGTCCGATGGACTGGGCGATCTTCTTCAAATTGGGGCGTCGTTTCGCGTCCTCGTCCTCAAGCGCCTTCTTGTCATAGGTCCCGGTCGTATCGTGACAGACCAGGCAATCGACGTTTTCCTGCGCGGCGAAATCGAAGCTGTCGTCTTTCCAGCCGTATCCGACGTGGCACGACGAACAGGCTGCGATATTCGGACCGGCCGATATACAAAAATTATTGACGACATTGCGCTTGCCGAGGCGCTGGCCCGTGACCGGATTCTCGTAGTCCCATGTCCAGTGCTTGGTCTTGTGAATCTGCTTGGCCGCTTCCGTATGGCAGCTGAGACAGGCCTTGGTGACCTGGGGGCCGGTTTCGAATTTCTGATTGAGGACTTCGAACTGTCCGTGATCGGCGGTGGACGACGGCGATGTGCCGAATTCCAACGCCGGCACCGCCTGAACGGTGAACGAGAAAGCGGCAACAGTTAGAAAGACGATCGTGGCCGCAATCCGGCGCCCGACCTGGAACACTTGCATGGCGACGTCCCTCACGCGCTTGGGGCTGGCGTCAATGTCACGGAGTGGAGCACGGCGACAGCTCGTAATCCGGTAGTTAGATTAGGCGTTCAGCATATTCGAAAAGAATGAAACGCTCAAGGTTGTCCTTAATATTTACGGGTGTTTAAATTCTCTGGCCATAAACTATACGTTATACTATTACGTATTGCCGAAATGATTGTTACTTCTCCCTTTGCATTCGCAAGCGGCCACAACCACTTAGTTGAACATTCCTTGACCATGAACAGCCGAAAAGGGGGGTGCCGTGAACGGGACCGAACAGGCGCAGGAAATTATTGATCAGATTGTCGCATTGGTGACGGCCTACGGTTTGAATGTCCTTGGAGCCGTCGTCATCATGGTCGCCGGGTGGATGGCCGCCGGTTGGGCGGGCGGACTGGTCCGAAGAGGTTTGGGCCGGGTCAAGTCATTCGACGACATGTTGTGCGAATTTTTCGGCAGCCTTGTCAAATACGTCGTTTTGGCGGTAACGCTTATCGCCGTACTCGACAGATTCGGCGTCGAAACGACAAGCTTCGTGGCCGTGGTGGGCGCGGCTGGCCTCGCCATCGGCTTGGCATTGCAGGGCACTCTGTCCAACGTGGCGGCTGGTGTCATGTTGCTGATCTTTCGGCCGTTCAAATCGGGCGACTATATCGATACCGGGAGTCTGGCCGGGACGGTCAAGCATACCTCGTTGTTCGTGACGGAACTTTCCACGCCCGACAACGTCAAGATCGTGGCACCCAACAGCCAGCTTTGGGGGACGGCGATCCACAACTACAGTGCCAACCCCACGCGGCGCCTCGATATCGGAATCGGAATTGGATACGGCGACGATATCGACAAGGCCCAAGCGGTCGCCCTGGCGACGGTTACGGCCGATGCCCGCGTTCACGGTGATCCCGCGCCGATGGCCGTCGTCGGCGGGTTGGGGGAGAGTTCCGTCGATCTGATCGTTCGGCTCTGGTGCGACGCGGCGAACTACTGGGGGCTCAAGTTCGACTTGACCAAGGGTATCAAGCAGGCCTTCGATCGCGAAGGCATTTCAATTCCCTTCCCGCAACGCGATGTCCACGTTCATGGACTGTCCACAATTGCGCCCGCCGAGGGCAAAGGCGGGAATTCGTAACGGATCTCCGATTTACGCTAAGGCGAAGATCCCCTTGCGGAACGATGTCCTCGAGGGGATCGCCCCTTATTTATAACGGGACGGAAACAATGAGATAATATACGGTAGTCCATCGCGGCTCATTTACAGCTATTCAGGTGGGGGATGAGCATAAAGAACACCTGGACTTTCACGATCACCGTTCTCCTTGCCTTCGCGCTTGTATGCGGCGGTCTCGCGGGGGTCCTGCTGGGCGAGGGTCTATACTTCGGCCGCCGGCTGGCCTTGCTCGCCTCCGAAAGCGTGTTCACCGAGATGGCGGGGCATGTGGAGGGCCACGTACGGAATCTCGAAAGCCGCGCGGAGGATCTGATTTCGATCGTTGAAAAGGTCGACGCGATACGTGTCCTTCCTTCATCCGGCACCGAGAGCCCCGCTCTCAAGGTGTTCACGGGCGCGCTTTCCAACAGCGAGTCGTTTTACGGGCTTTACGTCGGACACGAGGACGGTTCCTTTTACGAAGTGATTAACCTGACAAGTACCGAACTTGCCGAGCAGATTGGCGCGCCCGGCGATGCACGTTGGGCTTCGATGACGGTCCGCGAGGACGTCCCGGGAAAACGCTTGCAGACCTGGCGTTTCTACGACGAAAAACTGGCTCCGTTGGGTCTCCTGACGAAGCCGACCGACTACGATCCGCGCGAAAGGCCCTGGTACCAATCCGCACGGGAATCCGACCGGATCAGAAAGGTCGGTCCCTATGTGTTCTCGAACCTGAAAAAACCGGGGCTGTCCTTCGTCAAAAGCATTGAAGGAACCGCCAAGGTCGTGGCTATTGACATCACGCTTTCGGCGCTTTCGGAGTTCCTGGCCAGCCAGAAATACACCGAGAACACCCTGGTCTATACGTTCAAGGTATCGGGGGGCATGATAGCTTTCCCCGACGAAAATCGGATCGTCAAGCCGTCGGGCGGAAATGAAGGTGCGACGCCCGGCCTGAAAATGGCTCACATCGATGAAATTGGAATTCCCGCAGCCGATCAGGTTCTGGAAATTGCCCGCGAAGGGGAGGCGAGCCAGACTCGAACCCTGGTCGAAGGCAATTCTACCTTTCTGGGCTTGATCGCGCCGCTGTCGGAAAACCGGCGCGAATATATGGCGATCGTCGCTCCTCTCGACGAACTTCTGGGGCCGTATTGGCGTTTCGGAACCCTTGCCCTGGCTTCGGCCGCGATTGTCATGTGCCTGTTCGCCGTCATCATTTCGGTCGGGGCGTCCGGAATCGCACGTCCCATACGTCGTTTGGCGGGCGAGGTGGAAAAAATCCGGACGTTACGGTTCGGCTCGGCCGAACCCGTGGATTCGCGGATCACGGAAATTCAGGCGCTGTCCGACACGTTTGTATCGATGGACAAGTCGATCGGCGATTACCGGGACAGCCTTCTGGATACGCAGAAGGATCTGCGCGATTTGATCGAAACCGGAATTTCCCTTTCGGCCGAAAAGGAAAGCCGGCGGCTCATGGAAATGATTCTGCGCAAGGCGATGTCGTTCACGCGGGCGGATGCCGCCACCCTCTACACGCTCGATCAAAACGACAGTCTGGAATTCGCGATCGTCTATAACGACACCTTGGGCTTGCCCCGTGGCGGGAAGGCCGACAACCCCTTTGAATTCGGGGCGGTCCCGCTACGCGACCCGGTTTCGGGCGAAGAGAACCACCGGAACGTCGTTAGCCACGCGGTCCTGATCGGGAAAAGCGTGAACATTCCCGATGCCCATTCGGTCGAGGAATTCGATTTCTCGGGCATGCGCGAATTCGACGAGCAGACGGGCTATCGGTCGCGTTCGTTTCTGACCGTGCCGCTCATTCCCCTCGGTTCGAAGGCGATCGGTGCCTTGCAGTTGATCAACGCCATTGATCCCGTTGCCGGGGGGATCGTCGCGTTTTCGCGGGAACATCAGGAACTGACGGAGGCCATGGCAGCCCAGGCGGCCGTTGCCTTGGACAACCAGAACCTGATGGAAGCTCAGGAACGTCTTCTGGATTCGATCATAAAGCTCGTCGCCGGCGCGATCGATGCGAAGTCGCCCTATACGGGCGGCCACTGTCAAAGGGTTCCGGTTTTGGCGACGATGCTGGCCGAGGCCGCGACCGAGAGCCGCGATGGCCCCTTCAAGGACTTCGCCTTGTCCGACGATGTCGAAAGGCGGGAGTTCGAAGTCGCCGCCTGGCTGCACGATTGCGGCAAGGTCACGACTCCTGAATATGTCGTCGACAAGGCGACGAAGCTTGAAACCATTTACAACCGCATCCACGAAATCCGCATGCGGTTTGAAGTTTTGCTGAGGGACGCGGAAATCGACTATTACCGCGTCCTGGCCAATGGCGGCGACCCGGATCAGTCACGTCTGGATCTGGATCGCCGAAGGTCGGAATTGACTGCCGATTTCGCGTTCGTGGCCGAATGCAACGTCGGCGGAGAGTTCATGAGCGACGCGGATATCGAACGGCTGCGGACGATCGCGCGGCAGACGTGGAAGCGGCACTTCGACGATCGTCTGGGCCTGTCGCGAGACGAAATGAAAAGAAAGGCGGAAATCGCGCCCGAGGCGGTGCCGGTCGACGAACCGCTGTTGGCCGACAAGCCGGAACACCGCATTTCGAGAAAGGGCAACGGCAACGCTTTCGCCGATCCGGAACTGCGTTTCGACATCAACGTGCCGGAGCAGCTTTACGATTTCGGCGAACTGCACAACCTGACGATACGGCGTGGAACGCTGACCGACGAGGAACGGTTCAAGATCAACGAACACATCATCCAGACGATTCGGATGCTGGAATCGCTTCCGTTCCCGCCGCGTTTGAAGCGCGTGCCCGAATATGCCGGAGCGCATCACGAGACCATGATCGGGACCGGCTATCCGCGCAAACTGTCGAAGGATGACATGTCGATTCCCGCGCGGATCATGGCGATTGCCGACATCTTCGAGGCACTGACCGCCTCGGACCGTCCTTACAAGAAGGCCAAGACACTCACCGAGGCGCTTCGTATCATGGAATTCATGCGGAAGGATCGGCACATCGATTCCGATCTTTACGATCTGTTCCTGCGGTCGGGCATCCACCGACGATACGCCGAACAGTTCCTGACGCCGGAACAGTTCGATATCGACGTCGACAGTGCGGCCGAAGGCGCGGCGTCGTAACGACGATCAGGCTTCGGCGGGGGCCGCTTCGTGGGATTTCTCGGTCGCGAACTGAAGGGCGTGAAGCCGGGCATAGAGGCCGTCGCGCGCAAGAAGAGCCTCGTGGGTTCCGGATTCCACGATTCGGCCCCGGTCAAACGCGTGAATGACGTCGGCGTGCTTGATGGTCGACAGCCTGTGGGCGATGACGATGGTCGTGCGGCCCCGCATCAAATGATCCAGGGCGCTTTGAATCTGCCGTTCGGATTCCGTGTCGAGCGCACTGGTCGCTTCGTCCAGCAACAGGATCGGCGCATTCTTGAGAATGGCGCGCGCGATGGCGATCCGCTGGCGCTGGCCTCCTGACAGTCGAAGTCCCTGTTCGCCGACATAGGTGTCGTAGCCGTCCGGCAGCGCATGGACGAACTCGTCGGCCGCGGCCGCCTTGGCGGCTTCGTGAACCTCGTCATCCGTCGTGTTCCAGCGACCGTAGCGGATGTTGTTGAGCACGGTGTCGTCGAACAACACGACCTCCTGCCCGACGACGGCCAGCGCATCGCGAAGCGAGCGGAAGGAAATCTCGCGCACGTCGTGCCCGCAAACCAGAACACGCCCTCTTTGCGGTTCATGAAAGCGGGGGATCAGGTTGAAGACCGTGCTTTTGCCGGCGCCCGATGGCCCGACGAGGGCCGTGACCTTGCCGGCCGGGGCCTCGAAACTGACGCCGTTGAGTGCCGCCTTTTCGCCATCGTAGGAAAAATGGACATCTTCGAAGTGCACGGCGCCGGCTTCACGCGGAAGAGAGACAGGGTGGCCGCTTTCGCGGATCGCGGGCACGCGGTCGATCAGCGCGAAGACCCGCTGTGCGGCGGCCAGGCCTTCCTGAAGGCTGACATGGACCTTTCCCAGCCCCCGGATCGGCTGATAGGCAAGCATGACGGCGGTGATGAATGAAAAAAACGCGCCCGCCGTCGTTTCGTGCGTCATCACCCGGTGGCCACCGTAAATGATGACGGCGGCAATGGCGATGCCGCCGAGAAAATCGATGGCGGGCTGGACCGCCGCACGAACCTTCACAGCCCGGAACGTCAATTTGAGGATCGCATCCACGGTGCGGCCGAGTTTCGACCGTTCGTGGTCTTCCATTCCGAAGGCCTTGATGATCCGGATCCCCAGGAAGCTCTGGGACAGCGACATTGTCAACGCCCCCATCTCCTGCTGGGTCTGGGTCGATACCCGGCGCATCTTCCGCCCCAGTCCATTGACGGGGATCACGGTCAGAGGCGCCACCACCAGGACGATGAGAGCGAGCAACCAGTCCTGGTAGAACATCACCCCTACCAGGAAAATGACGGATAGCGTTTCGCGTCCCAACCCTACCAGGGCATTGGAAACGGCGTTCCGCATCGCGTTGATGTCATAAGTGAAATGGGAGATCAGGGTCCCGGAGTTCCGGTCCTGGAACAGGGCGACGTCCTGGTGCAGCAAGTGGCCGAAAAGCCGGTTCTGGGTGTCGGCGATGATGCGTTGTCCGACGTAACCGACCAGGACTTCCTGGGCATAGGTGGCAAGGCTCCGAATCGTGAAAACCGCAATGACTCCGCTTCCCACCATCCACAACATATCGGGGTTTTCCGCCTTGAAGACGTCGTCGACCATGGGTTCCATCAGCTTGGCGAGGACGGCTGTCATCGCGGCAACAATTCCCATGGCGGCGACGGCGATAACCAGATACCCGAAGTAGGGGCGTACCGATTCGCGCACCAGGCGGCGAACCAGATGCATGCTCTTGTCGTCTTTCAAGGCCAATTTTGCACGCTCTTCCCGGTCGGTCATCTGCGATATCCGATTGTTGGCTGGAAAGCTTACAGCATATTCGCAGCTTCGGGACAAGCAACCCGCAAGACGGACCCGCGATGTTTTGTAAAGCTATGGGATGGAACCCGAGCGTTGGAACCGGTTCCGGGAAGACGCGGTTACGACGTGAGCAACTGATCCAGGCCGCCGCTTCGGTTTAGTGCCACCAGATCGTCGCATCCGCCTATGTGGCGTTCACCGATGAAAATTTGCGGCACCGTGCGGCGACCACCGGAGCGCTGAACCATCTCGTCACGCCGAGCTGGTTGTGCCATCACGTCGATTTCGACGACACTGACGCCCTTGTCGCGCAACAGCGCCTTGGCGCGATGGCAATAGGGGCAATAGGGCGTGGTATAGATTTCAATCTGGGGCACGGGCGTACTCGTCGTTTCTGTTTGAAGCTTCTCTAAGATAGACGGCCGGAACCGCATGTAAAGGCGGTTCCGGATCAGGTCTCGGTTTTTACCGCGCGGGCCAGGGTCAGCACGTCTACGATTGCGGCGCCGGCCTTCAACAGTGCGGCGGTGCACGCCATCGCGGTGGCGCCAACGGTCATTACGTCGTCGATTAGCAGTACACGTTTTTCGCGTATGGCTTCCGCATGGGACGATGGAACCGAAAAGGCGCCTCGGACATTGCGGAACCGTGCGCTCCGGGTCAGGAAGCCTTGCGTCGGTGTCCTGCGCTTGCGTTTCAGGATGTCCGGCGCGACTGGAATTCCCGACAGGTGGCTCAGGGCATGGGCCAGCAATGACGCCTGATTGTAGCGTCGCGCAAACAGGCGGGTCCAATGCAGCGGCACCGGAATCAGGACGTCGGCGTCGGCCAGGAGTTCGGCGCCCGCTCGTGCCATCCACGCGGCAAAGGCGGGTGCGGCATCGGTTCGGTCCCTGTGCTTGAAGGCCAGAATCATCGGGCGGCTGCCCGGTCCATAAATCAAGGCCGCGCGGGCGCGGGCATAGGGCGGGTGCTCTCGGACGCATTCGGCGCACAGGAAGTCGGAACCGGGGTCGAACGGAAACGGCAGGCCGCATACGACGCACTGGGGCGGGGTTGCGAACTGCACCGCGGTCCAGCATTTGGCGCAGAGTCCCCCGACGCTTTCGACGACTTCTCCGCATCCCAGACACCGTGGCGGCATGACCGTGTTTAGAAGTTCGCCGACCAGCGCCGGGACGGCGTGTGGTCGGCGCGCTCCTACAGGAGTCGGCAGGGTCACTTGTCGCTCTCCGTCGACCGCGGATGCGGATAGGCTTTCGGCGCCCGTTGCGGGATCAAGACCCGTTCCCGGCGTGGAATGCGCACCGGCGTGCCGGCATAGATCTGCTTGGTGGCCTCGATCATGATCAGGCCCGAAAAGTGCCCGAACCATCGATGCCCGATCTCTTCCAGGGCGGGCGCGGCGGAAAGGATCATCCGCGAGCGCGTCGGCGGTGCGTAGAGCACGCCCAGCGACTGAATCGGGGTGAACATGTTGTCGCGAAGGAGGCGGGAAATCTGCGCCTGCGAATAGGGTTGTCCGTAGCCGAAGGGCGTGCGCTCCAGGCGCGCCCAAATTCCGCGGCGGTTGGGGACGACCACCAGGAGACGTCCGCCGCCGGCGAGCACCCGCCAGACCGCGCGAAGCATCGGTTGCAGGGAATCGCCGGTTTCGATGGCGTGGACGAGCAGGATGCGGTCCATCGAGACATCCGGCAGCGGCAATTCCTCCTCGTCGACCAGGGCCGTCAGGTTCGGGGCGTCGGTGGGCCAGTGAAGAACGCCCTGTTGCGCGGGCATAAAGGCCAATGTGCGTTGTGCCTCTCCGCGAAGGGATTCGAGGAACGGCGACGCATACCCGATCCCGAGCACGTTCATGTCGGTCACATCCGGCCAAAACAGGCGTACGCCGCGCCGGATCATCCGACGGGCCAATCGTCCCAGCGGACCGTTGTAAAAATCCCGGATATCGATGACGTCCTGACGCATGGCTGTTTCCGGTTTTCCCTGCCCCGGTCTTTCGGCGTTCGCACCGAGATGTTAGTCTGGCTTCAAGCCCCGGTAAACCATGGGAGAGGAATAGGCCATGTCAGATCTGGAAATTCTTTCGATCCCGGTCTTGTCCGACAACTACGTCCATCTGATTCACGATCCGGCGAAGGGTGATTGTTCCGTCGTCGATCCGGCCGTCGCCGCGCCGGTGCTCGCGGTGCTGGAACGAAAGCACTGGCGCCTGACACAAATTCTTTGCACCCATCACCATACCGACCATGTCGGCGGCAATCGTGAAATCAAGGACGCCACAAGGTGCACCATCATCGGCGCCACGGCCGATGCGCACCGGATCCCGGGGATCGACGTCGAAGTCGCCGAAGGCGATGTGGTCCGGTTCGGCGAACACGCGGCGCGGGTCATCGAGGTGCCGGGTCATACCAGCGGCCACATTGCCTACTGGTTCGGTGATTCGAAAATATTGTTTTGCGGCGATACGTTGTTTTCCCTGGGATGCGGGCGCCTGTTCGAGGGGACCGCGGCCCAGATGTGGTCCAGCCTTCTCAAAATCCGGGCCTTGCCCGACGACACGCGGGTCTACTGCGCCCACGAATACACGCAGTCCAACGCCGATTTCGCGCTGACCCAGGAACCGGACAATACGATTCTGAAACGGCGCGCCGATCAGATCGTGGCGTTGCGCGAAGCGGGCAAACCCACGGTTCCTTCGCTGTTGGGAGAGGAAAAAGCCGCTAACCCCTTCCTCAGAGCCGACGTCGCCGAATTCCAGGACGCTGCGGGGTTGGCGGGGCAGGGCGCGGAATCGGTGTTCGCCGCAGTGCGGAGTCGGAAAGACCGGTTTTGACCATGGTTCGCGCGAAGACGCGCGATACGGGTGGACGAAGGCCGTCGACTGGCGGATGATGCGCGCATTCGCAATACAGGCTGGTTTCGATGCCAGACCGATCCGGAGGAATGCCGATGAAACTTTTTTTCATGCCGACGTCGCCTTACGTGCGGAAGGTTCGGGTGACTGCGATCGAAACCGGTCTGGATTCACGGATCGAGCGTGTCCTGGCGCTGGTGGTTCCGGAAGCGTCAGCGGAACTTCTGGCGGAGAATCCGCTCGGGAAAATCCCGACGCTGGTCACGGATGGTGGCGAGACGCTCTTCGATTCACGGGTCATCTGCGAATACCTGGACAGCCTGCATGATGGCCAACGCCTGTTTCCGGCAGAAGGCGGATCGCGGTGGCGCGCGTTGCGTTGGCAGGCCCTGGGAGACGGCATTCTGGATGCCGCCGTTGGCGTCCGCTACGAAGTCCTGCGGCCCGAAGGCGAACGGTCGCAGGCGTGGCTGGCCAAGCAGCGTGCCAAGATTACCCGGTCGCTTGCCGCGCTGGGCGAGGAAACCGAAGCCCTTTCCTCGGCTCCGATGACCATCGGTCAGATCGCGATTGGATGCGCGTTGGCCTATCTGGATTTCCGGGGGGCTGTCGGGGAATGGCGCACGTCGTACGCGCCGATCGCCGCGTGGCACGATTCGTTTTCGCAAAGGTCATCCATGAAGGCGACGGTTTTCGCGGACCCGTCGTAATCGTCATGACGGCGGACGAAGTCATCGCGTTCCTGAATCTGAGCCCTCATCCGGAAGGCGGTTGTTTCCGCGAAATCTACCGCCATCAAGCACCCGAAGGAGAACGGGGCGTCGCGACGTCGATCTATTTTCTTCTTCGGGCGGGAGAGGTATCGGCTTGGCATCGCGTGAACGCGGTGGAAATCTGGGCCTTTCACGCCGGCGCGCCGTTGCGGCTTTCGATCGCGCCGGAAAACGGACCTGCGACGGTACACACACTCGGTACCGACTGGGCCGGGAACGAACAACCGCAGGCGGTCGTTCCGGCCAACGCATGGCAATCTGCGGTGTCTCTCGGCGATTGGTCCCTGGTGGGATGCGTCGTTGCGCCCGCATTCGATTTCGGCGGGTTCGAAATGGCACCGAAAGAGTGGCGGCCGCCGAGGAATTCGATTCGCGACTCCCGTTGAATTCCTGCGAATTTGCCCAAAATTCGACACAATGCCCTCGTAGGTTCCCAGGTATCATCGCCGTCTCTTGAAAGAGCGGCGATCGGTGTCGGGAACGGGGCGTGCGCCCATGCAGACCGGCAGGCACTCCGCCGACGAAGGGGGAGGGGATCCGGACGAAACCGAAAAGCACTTGGGGAAGCACCGCATGACTTGGTTGCGGCGATTGTTGATGAAGCTCTTTCCGCGCTCCCGGGCCGCGCAGAACGCGGCACAGGAAGAAAAGCTCAATGTGCGATTAATGGCGGTGGGTATGTCGAATGCCAATCAGAAATACCCCAAATCGCGGAAGCGGTGACGCCGCAGGTGCGTCGGTTTTCCATCGGCGTTCCTAACAGTCGGCAAATCCGGTATGGTTTGGTGTCGAGCGGTGGACGAATCACGCCGCCGGATAGAAACCGATTGCCGGGGGATGCCCATGGGCTGGTTGGCGCGCAAGCTGGATGAATTTGTCGGGGCGGTTTTCGCGGGACTGGTCGGCGTTTCCTGTTCCCAGCTTCAGGCCTATATTCATCAGTACCTGCAACGGCTCGGCGGCCATCTGGACGAAGCCGCGCGCAATCTCGATCGGATTGCCAATGCGCCGGAATTCGCCAGCCTCGACAAGGCTTCCCGCGAACTTCTCAGCGCCGCGGCGACAAACCGAATTCACGAAATCGAAGTGACCTTGAATGCGATCCGGGATTCCGGCGTGTTCATGAAACCCTTTGTCTTTGCCCGCGACATGGAGCCCGACGTTGCGCTCGCGGCACTCCAGGCGTTCCAGCCGGCGATCCCGATCGATCCCGCCAGCCTCGGCTACGCCCTGGTCGGGGTTTTGATTGCCCTTTTGGTGTACGATTTGTTCAAGGCGCCGTTCCGGCTGATCCTGGGTCACGCTTCGGTTTGACCGGAAACGAGCCGCCCGACAGCGCAAGGACTTGCCCGGCGATCGGTTCATCTGCTATCTCAACACATTCCCGCCAACGGTGGGGCCCGTAGCTCAATTGGTTAGAGCCGGCCGCTCATAACGGTCTGGTTGTAGGTTCGAGTCCTACCGGGCCCACCAGTTTTTGTGTCAGATGACTCAAAAGGTGCGACTGGACTCATAAGCTGCGACTATGCGCGCTTAGAGATTGGATCCCGTCGCGAAAAAGACTTCAAGAGATCGAATCGGACAACTGCATTGGGCCGTGAAGGGACTGTCCGGTTTCGGGTTCAACACTGGTTAAGAGGACACTGCCGACGTATAGGTGCTTTGGCAGCAAATGACCCGGAGCGGAAATTGGCCAGCCAAGAATGGATCTACTCCGATGCTGAGGGCACAGTTATCCGTGCTTGTGCCGACGGAGTGAACTAATACCAACCAGCATGAAGAAAGACTCACGTGGGGGATTCCCGTGCGGCTGAAAAAATGATTCAACATGGAAAACAGAGGAGTTTTCCATGGCACGAGCGATCCCCCTCCGTGACGACTACAGTGGCGAGGACCTTCGTCGTCTTGCGCGTTCGTCGGGTCACGGGCGCCAAGTTCGGCGCCTGTTGAGTTTGTCGATGATCTATGACGGATCGAGCCGCAGGGAAGCGGCGGCCCATGCGGAGGTGGATCTTCAGACGCTGCGGGACTGGGTTTTGCGTTTCAATGCCGAAGGACCTGAAGGCTTGATTGATGCCAAGTCGACGGGGCCGCACCGCCGCTTGACGGTGGAACAGCGAGCCCTGTTGGCCACCGTGATTGACGATGGACCGACGCCCTATATCGATGGCGTGGTGCGTTGGCGATTGAGCGACTTGGTTTCCTGGATCCAGCGGGAATTCGGCGTTTCCATGGACGAAACGACCTTGGGGCGGAACCTGCGCGAGATGGGGTATCGGAAACTCTCGGCTCGACCACGTCACCACGCCCAGGACGCGGAAGCCATGGAGACATTCAAAAAAAATTCCCCGCCCGAGTGGCGGAGATCCGATCCGGCCTCCCCGCCGGAACAGCCATAGAAATCTGGTGGCAGGACGAAGCCAGGGTCGGCCAAAAGAATACGATTACGCGGCGTTGGGCGAAACGCGGGACACGCCCCGCGGCCCCCAAAGACCAACGGACGCGCTCGGCGTGGATCTTCGGCGCCGTTTGTCCGGCCCGAGGCGTCGGAGCGGCCTTGGTCCTGCCGGTCTGCAACACCGTCGCCATGACCCTGCACCTGACGGAAATCTCGCTCGCCGTCGCCTCCGGCACCCATGCCGTCGTGATCGTCGACCAGGCCGGATGGCACTTCTCCAATGCCCTTCACGTCCCCGAAAACATCACCCTCGTTCCCCTGCCGTCGAAGTCGCCCGAGCTCAATCCGGTGGAGAATGTGTGGCAGTTCATGCGCGAAAACTGGCTCTCAAACAGAATCTTCAAGTCCTACGTCGACATCGTCGACCACTGTTGCTTCGCCTGGAACAAGCTCATCGACCAGCCGTGGAAAATCATGTCCATCGGAATGCGAAAATGGGCATATCAATGATTCGTTATGCAGGTTGGTATCACCCCCATCTCGACCATTTCGGACTGGCGCGGATCATCGAAGAGCATGTTCCCCTGGCCATGGGAAAAGCCGCCGAGACCATCATCGCCGCCGCCGCCCCGTTCGTATCGAACGGCAAGGTTCTGAAGGTCCGGTGGCACCTGGAGGACCGCAAGACCCTTCGCATCGGTCCCTTCGTCATCACGCCCTTCCTCGTCGACCATTCGGCCTTCGACGCGTACGCCGTGCTCGTCGAGGCTGGCGGCAACCGCCTGTTCTACACCGGCGACCTGCGCGACCACGGCCGCAAGGGCAGTCTCGTCCATCGCCTGATCGACGATCCGCCACCCGCCATCGACACTCTGCTGATGGAAGGCACGATGCTCGGCCGCGACGGCACCGAGGAAGTCCCCACTGAAAGCGCACTCGAAGACCGTTTTGTCGAATTGTTCAGCGCGACCTCCGGCATGGTGCTCGTCGCTGCCTCGGCTCAGAACATCGACCGCGTCGTGACCGTCTTCCGCGCGGCGAAACGGAGCAAGCGGGTACTCGTCATCGACCTCTACGCCGCAGCCATCCTCGAAGCTACCGGCCGGGAGAGCATCCCGCAGTCACACTGGCCCGAGGTTCGGCTATTCGTGCCGCAATGGCAGAGATCCTGGATCGTGAAGAACAACGCCTTTGAACTGCTTCGTCGTCACAGTGCCAACCGCGTGTTTCCCGAAGATCTCGCCGGCCTGGCGCCGCGCGCGGCCGTGCTTTTCCGAGATTCGATGAAGAAGGATCTCGAAGACGCGAAATGTCTCACCGGGGCCCATCTGGTTTGGTCGCAATGGGGCGGATATCTGAGAGAGGCTGAGACCAAGCCGCTGCGGGACTGGCGGGATCGGCTCGAGTTGCCTATGACGCATATCCACACATCGGGCCATGCGACGGTCGATGCACTGCAAAAACTGGCGCGCGCCATAAACCCGAAACGGGTCGTCCCAATCCACACCGATCGGCCGTCAGACTATTTCCGGCTTTTCGACAACGTCGAATGCCACGAGGACGGCGAAAAGTGGGAAGTCGCGCCTGAACCGTCCGCGCGAAACACGTCGAAATCGAAAGGGGGATATCCTATGGACAACGCTTCTTGGGAACAATCGCTGCGAGAGGCCCATATTAAAATGGCCGGCGGCGAGGGCCGACGGATTCGAGTGCCCGGAATGAATTCCGATGCGTTGACCTTTTCTGGCGACGCCGCGAACCTGCGGATCTACCTTTCGGAATCGGCTGTGACCAGCAACATGCAGACGGATGCCGCTGCGTTCGAAGCATGGATTCTCGCCCTCAAGGCGTGGTGTGGAGTCGAGCAGGCTACGTTGGGATGGAAAGAGCCGGAAGGCTGCTTTGGCGAAGCGACAAAAGGAGCCGAAGGCCGCAGCCCTCCAATCAAATACCTGCACTATCAACGCTTCCTCTACCGCGTCGACAAATTCCTCGAAGCGTATGGGCAGTGGTTCGGAGTGGACAAACAATGTCTATTGAACAAGAGCAAAGTGCGTTCCGCCGGGAAATGCTTTCTGAATGTCCGGGGTGATTCCGAAGCTAAGAAAGCCAACGGTTCGGAGGCCGCTCTCGAAATGAGGTTGGTATCCGAGGGCAATTGCCTGTTGGGGGAGACTTTCAATCTGAAGGACAGACAGTGTTTCCGTCAACTCCCCGTCGGCGTCTTCGAGAAAGACGTCAAAGCGAAGAACGCCATCTTCCCCAGAGGCAAAAGTGCGATCGATCTGTACGGTGTTGACGACAACCGAGGTCTCTGGATCTTCGAATTGAAAGACGAAAAGAACACGAAACTCGGCATCGTCTCCGAAGCGCTGTGCTATGCCTGGATCATGCGAGACCTGTTGGCCAGGGACGGCATTTTCACGTTTCCGGACTTTGCCAAACAAGGATCTGCAAGCCGCCGGGGCCTCTCACCAGACGCGATTTGCGAATGTGGCCGGATCGAGGTCGTGCTTCTGGCGCCAGCGTTTCACCCCCTGCTCGACGATGGGCACATCCTGGACCTGCTCAACGAGAACACCGTGCGTTCCGGAATCCCCATCCACTTTCAGATGGCCAAGCTCAAATTGAACGGTGTGGAGCCATGCGGCATCGAAATCCTGCATCCCTAAACGAACCCGCCAACCGGGGAACCTGACAATGCGCGGTTGACGGAATACCGTCGACGACCGCGAGAACTACACACTGATAAGAGATTTGGCGGAGGTCTGCCAAGCCACGGCATAGTCGATACCGGTGGTCGGTTCCTGGCTGGAGCGGTGGATCACCGGGCTGATGCGAAGGCGGTTCCGAAAGGCCCTGGCCTTTTCAGATCAGGTGCAAGTCTTCGACCCGCTCTGTGGTCGCGGTCCCGGGACACGCGCGTGTTCTTTCCCAGTGAAGCTTAGGAAGCTCTGCAGCCGTTCCACTCTAAGCTTCACGGAGGCAGAGCCGATGCGCGTCAATTCCCTCCGAAATCGGTTCCTTTTGAACGCTGATTCCATTTCCTCAAACACGGCCCGGGGGTGATCGATCCATTATTTATGGTTCCACATTGGCGGACCGGCAAGTCGTTTTCCGCGCGGCGAAACGGTGCAGCCGCGTGCTCGTCATCGACCTCTACGCCGCCGCCATACTCGAAGCTGCCGATGGCGTTCTCATCCTGGTTGTCACGGATTCTCATCCTGTTTGTCGCGCCGCACAGGATCCAGATCTTCGGGAAAATGCACGGGCTCGGTCTTGTTGTGATTCTGCTATGGGTGATGCCGACGGTCCGTCGACATGAGCTGGACGTCGCCCGACCGGATCACAGATCCGCTCCCGAGGCTATCCTTGCGCTCCAAGAAGAACGAGAATTTTAATTGGAACGTCGTTCTGATTAAGATATCATCGATGAAATAGCGCGTCGGCATGACGTCTATCGTCCCGTTTGTGGGCCAAACTATCGATAGGAAAGAGGGGGTCTCTTGGACGATCTCACACGATTGGCGATCAACCAGGCGACGATGCGCCGACGCTGGACGTTGCGTGAGGCTATCGAGGGGCTGGATCGCCACGGACTACGATCGATCGCCGTCTGGCGCGACAAGTTGGCTGAATGCGGGCTCGGAGAGGCGCGTGCCCTGCTCGATGGCCACGGGATGCGCGTGACCGGCCTTAATCGAATCGGCCCGTTCACCGGCCCGGATGCGCCCGATTTCAACCACGCCCTCGACGACGCCCGGCGGGGCATAGACGAAGCTGCCGCGCTGCGGGCCGATTGCCTTCTGTTCTTTCCCGGCGGCATGGAGCCGGGCTCCAAGAACATCCATGCGGCCCGAGCCCGTGCGACGGAAGCGCTGGAACGATTGGTGGGCGACGCCCGTGCCGCCGGCGTAGTTCTAGCTTTGGAGCCATTGCACCCAGTGTATGCCGCCGAACGTTCGTCGCTCAACCTGATGTCGCAAGCCAATGATCTGCGCGAATATCTTGGCCCCGGGGTCGGGGTCGTAGTGGACGTCTACCACGTATGGTGGGATCCGAATCTTGAATCGGAAGTCCGGCGTTGCGGGCCAGATGGGATCGTCGGTTTTCACATCAACGATTGGCTCGTCCCGACGCGGAATCCACTGTCGGACCGAGGCATGATGGGCGACGGTGTCATCGACATTCCGCAAATCCGGGGATGGGTCGAAGCGGCCGGCTATGATGGCCCGATCGAGGTCGAATTGTTCTCGGAATCTTGGTGGGACCGGGATCCCGACGAGGTCGTGAAGACCTGCATTGAGCGATTTCGTACAGTCGTGTAGTGCGCGGCGGCCGGCCGAACGGCGGACCGTACACAAATTCACCGGGGCTGGATGTCCCGGGTGGGGAGGAGACGGTGATGAGGGTAATCATTCTGGAGGTCAGCCACTGGCATGTCCCGCTGTATTTCCCCGGCATCGAAAAGCTCGACTTGCGTGTGGTCGGCGTTTCGGACCGCGAAGCGTTTGCCGGCGAAGACGTGGCGCGGCGGTTTCATTGCCCGTACTTCCCCGACTACCGGACGCTCCTGGACGAGGTCGGCGACGTCGAATTCGCGTTCGCGTTCGGTCGCCACGCCGATATGTCCGCAATGGGCCACGCGCTGATCGAACGCGGCATCCCCTTCGCTATTGAAAAGCCCTGCGGCCTGAACGCCCGCGAGATCGCCGGATTGCGTTCGGTGGCCGAGAACGCGGGGGTCTATGTCGCGGTGCCGTTCATTCAGCGGCTTGGCGGGCTGTGTCGGGGAATCGAGGACCTGGAGGGCGGCATACCGTCGACCTTCAGCAACATGTCCGTGCGGTTCATCGCGGGTCCGCCGTCGCGCTATTCCAGCAAGGGCTGCGGATGGATGCTGAACCCGGGCCAGGCCGGTGGGGGATGCTTGGTCAACCTGGGCGGGCATTTTGTCGATTTGGCGCGATTTCTTACTGGGGCCGAGGTCGCCCGCGTCGGTTGCCGGACCAGCAGCCGACTGCACGGCACTCCGATCGAAGACTATGCCGTTCTCACGATGACGATGACGGGCGGTGAGGTTGTCACCATCGAGACCGGATACACGTTTCCCATGGCCAACGGGGAACAACGGGAATTCTCATTCAACATCGCCTCGACCAAGGCATACGTACGGTCCATCGAGGGCGGCTTTAGATCCTATGGAAGACACCAGCAGTTGAACGGACGGGACCATGTCGTCGACTTGGAGACCGACCACCTCTATCCGCAGTTCGTCGAACACGTCATCGGGGAACTGCGGGCAGGCATGCCGCCCTCCGTCGGGCTGCGCGAGGCTGAGGCGGTACAGAAGGTCATGGATGCCTCTTATCTCTCGGCTCGCGAGGGGCGGGTCGTAGAATTGGCTTAGGAGACGCTGCCAGCGGGTTGTCGGAACGTTCTGCTAAAACGGATCGAGAGCGAAAGGGAGGAAGAATGGATAGGAGTCGGGCAGGCTGTTCGATGCGCAGTCGGCCGGGTCGGGTCCGGCGGCGAAACGATGGGCCGACGCTATGACCACAGAGCGGTGGGAGGATATCATTCCGGCGTGGGAGGACCCGGGATACGGGGACCACGAGCTCGCCTTTCACCCGTCGGTCCGGCGTCGGCAGATCTGTGGTGGCATCATCACCTGCGTTGAGGTGCTTGATTGGGATGGCGACGGCGGCCGGGATCTGCTTATCTCGGCCTGGGATGCGTGCTATGGCGGGCGTGTCCAGTTGTTCAAGGAGATCGGCCAGCATCCCGACGGGACACCAAAGTTGATCGACTGCGGGATTGTCCAGGGTATTTCCGGCTTCGTTACGGCGATTCCCGACGGCGGACGGTTCCACTTGCTGTCGACGTCGCGCCTGCGGCGTGAGTTGCATCTCTACGTCAATCACGGCGAACGGGGCAGCCCGCGGTTCGGGCGGCCGATCGTCCTATCGCCCGACGCCGAGTGGCTGCGCGACGGCGAACTGTTCCATTTGGCACGGTTCCATGACATCGACGGCGACGGCCAAATGGAACTTCTTCTGGGTACCGACCATTGGCGCGACTATTGGCCCGAGGGCAGGGAATGGAATGTCGCCGGGTACAGGCCGTACTCGACGGACGGCCGCTGGCGCGGCGGGCCCCTGCGCGGAAGTCTGTACGTTTTTCGCAACGACGGCACACCGGCCGAACCCCGACTGGCTCGTGGAACACCCCTGATTGCCGGACAGGTTCCGATCGAGACGTACGGCCAACTCGCGCCCGCTCTGGGCGATTTCCGGGGGATCGGGCGCGACGACCTGGTGTGCGGCAGTTTCCTCGACGAGTTGTACTATTTCCCGAGAGAGGCCGACGGAAATTTTGGTCTCGGTCGTATGCTGGCCGCCAAGAAGGGGACATTGAAGCTGCCCCACTGTATCCACCTTCCGGCGGCTGTCGACTGGGACGGCGACGGCCGCATGGACCTGCTGGTCGGGGCCGAGGACGGTCGCGTGTGGTTCGTGCGAAACGCAGGGGCCGTCGGTGGCGTACCCGTCTTCGATCGTCCGGTTCCCGTCCGGTGTGCCGATGCGCCGCTGCGGGTCGGGGCGCTGCCGGTGCCGGCCGCCGCTGATTGGGCCGGCAAGGGGCGCATCGACGTGATCGTCGGCAACAGCGCAGGGGAACTGCTGTTTCTGCCCGGTTTGGGCGTCCCGGGGAAGCCGACGTCGGGACCCGTTCACGCGGTATCCGCGGGAGGGCGGAAGGTGCGCGTTGCGGCGGGGCCTACGGGTTCGATCCAAGGCCCGAGTGAATACAAGTTCGGCTACACTTGTCCGGCGGCTGCGGATTGGGACAGCGACGGCCGGCCCGATCTTCTTATGAGCGACATCCACGGACGGCACCTGTTCTTTCGCAACCTGGGCGGCGATCCGCCGCGGTTCGCCGCTCCCCGAGAACTGACCGTCGCGAGGAAACCGCTGGTTACGGTCTGGCGGGTTCGCCCGGCGGTCGCGGATTGGCGGCGCGACGGCCGCCTATCGTACGTCACCCTGGACGAGGAAGGCGTGCTGGCCAGCTACGAGCGCCTTTCGGATGAGGAACTCGGCACCAAACGGCTACTGACTTATGCCGACGGGACGCCGATTCGGTTCACCGAAGATTCGGGGGGCGGCCTGGGGCGGATTAAGCTGAGCATAGGCGATTGGACCGGGAATGGTCGCCTGGACATCCTCTTCGGAACCCACAACCGCGCTTCGGTGCCGCCTGGGTCCGCCGGCATGCCGCGCCACACGACGTATCAGGCGGGCATTTTCGTTCTCGAGAACGTCGGCGATAATGGGGCCGTCCCGTACTTCGCGGCAGCCCGGCCGTTGCGCTGCCGCGGTGCGCCCCTGGTTTTGGGAATGCACGCGTGCTCGCCCGAAATGGTCAATTGGCGGCCCGACAGTGGACCCGACCTGTTGGTCGGGGTCGAGGACGGAAGCCTCCTTTGGTTCGCGCGCGAGCAAATCGCCTGATGACATTTTGTGAATAATCGTTATAAATAGAACGCTGTTCCAACATCTCCAATTGCCAGAAAAGTGTTGGAGATCCCTTTTCATGGAGCGATCGGATTCGTGAAAGAAATCGGCAAGCATGTTGCAATTGTGACCGGTGGTGCGCGCGGAATCGGTGCGGCCGTTGTGCGACGATTGGCCAGTCTCGGCGTCGCAGTGGTGGCTAACTCGGTCTCCGATGGAACCGCGGAATCCCTAGCCAAGTCGTTGCGCGACGCCGGGTATCGGGTGGTCGCCGCGCAAGGTGATGTTTCGCGGGCCGAGGACGTCGAACGAATATTCGAGGTCTGCCGACGGGAGTTCGGCCCGTGCAGCCTTCTGGTCAACAACGCGGGTTACGAACAGCGGGTCCCCTTCCAGGAATTGCCGGTGGAAGAATGGGACCGCATGATTGCGGTCCATCTGCGCGGCACCTTCCTGTGTTGCCAGCAGGCGGTTCGCGGGATGCTGACGAACGGGGAAGGCGTCATCATCAACATCGTTTCGCGACTGGGCCAAGTGGGCGTCGCCGAGGCTGGCCACTACGCGGCGGCCAAGGCCGGTATCATCGGCCTGACGAAGTCCTTGGCGCGCGAGTTCAGCGGCCGCGGCATTCACGTCAACGCCGTGGCTCCAGGCCCCATCGCAACCGAGATTTCGTCGTCGTTCGGTGATGGTTGGCAGACCGAGCGTATGAAGGAACTGCCGTTGGGGCGATTCGGCGAACCCGATGACGTGGCCGATACCGTCGAGTTTCTGGCCTCGCCACGTGCTCGTCTTTACGTCGGTCAGACATTTGGCCTTAACTGCGGTGGATTGATGTTAGGATAGAACCCATCGGCGCGCCGACCGCGACGATATCGATGGAACAGCCCCGGACACATGACGGAAGATTGTTTGCTATGCCGCCGAGTGGTTCAGGCGTGGGGACTTGTGTGGCGGCGGCGGGAAATCCTTCGGTGACGCCCGTGATCAGGCTTGGCAAAAAACTGTACGAACCACTTCTATGGTTTGTCGGGCTTCTGCACGACTGGGAATTTCTGATCCGAATCGTTCGGCGCTCGTGACGCGATAACCCGAACGCTGATCCGACACGATCTGGAAACGATTTGGCTAGAAACAAAGGAGACCGTTCTCTTCATCACGCATTCCATCGAGGAAGCGGTCGGACTCTGCGACCGGATTTTCGTCATGTCGATCAGCCGATCCCAAGATCGCCGGCCACTTGCTCAATGGTCTGACCGCTGGTTTGAACCAGCCGAACCGCCTCGCGCTTGAAATCATCGGTGAATTTTCTCATCCCGGAAACCGTCATCTGATTGTCCTTCGTGCAAAGTTACCATGCACGCTCTCCACTATTCCCTGCATACCCCCGAGGTCGAATGCATCGGCAAGGGCAAGGCGGCCAAGCTCTATGAGTTCGGCTGCAAGGTGACCGTCGCCGTCACCAACGCCCGCAGCCCCGCCGGCCAGTTCGTGGTCCACATCGACTCCCTGCACGGCACCCCCTACGACGGCCACACCCTCAAGGCCGCGGTCGAGGCCGCGCAAGCGTGGACCGGCGTCACCGTCAAACGGATCTTTGTCGACAAGGGCTATCGCGGCCACGGTCTCGACCGCTTCACGGTCTGGCGCTCCGGCAACAAAGCCCCCACCGAAGCCATCCGCCCCGAACTGCGCCGCCGAAGCGCCATCGAACCGGTCATCGGCCACATGAAGAGCGACGGCCGGCTCGACCGTAACTTCCTCAATGGCCGCGACGGCGACCGCATCAACGCCATCCTCTCGGGCGCTGGCCACAACTTCCGCCTCCTGCTCCGGTGGCTGAAGTTCTTCTTGTCCCTGATCCTGGCGTGGACGCTATCGACCACCAAATGCCGTCAGGCCGGAATCACTCCGGCCTAATAACCCCCATCAGCAAAAAAAGGGTTCTTCACGGACGACAAACTAGGATCTACCACTTCAAGTAGACCGCGACTGTGGCCACACGATCGGCGGCTAGTGGGACGGATTCATTCCCGTGATCGTCTCCGTGCGGTCGGATTGACCTCTCTTCGGACGGCAGTCAGTCGGCTCCGACCGACACGGCGGACCGCCGGTCGGGAAACCGATCGAGCGACTGGCGCGGACGCTCGCTCCGGGGACCTCTTTCGATGATCATCCACATTTCGGCGATCTCGCGAGCGGCTTCCTTCAGTTGCGGAACGAACCCTTCGAGGCGTTCGCGGGTCACGCGGTAGATCGGCCCCGCGACGCTCAGCGTGCCGACGAATCCTTCCTGGTCGCCGTTGGGCGAGGTGATGCCGACGGCGACCGCCGCGACACCCGGGTCCGCCTCCTCGATTACCAAGCCGTATCCCCGTTCGCGCGTGAGCTTCAGTTCCTGGATCAGCGCCTCGGTGGACTGGATGACGTTGGGGCCATGCTCCTTCGGCGATCCAAAACCTCGCCTGAGCACCAAATTTACCGCCGTGTCGATCGGCAACGAGGAGAGCCATATCTTGCCCGTTGCCGTGGCATGCAAGATCACCCGTGATCCCATCACGGGGTCGATGATCAGACCCGATTTGGCTCCCTGAGCCGCGCCCAGCCATGCCAACGTATCGCCATCAGCGACGGTCATGCGGACCAATTCGCCCGAGAGCTCGGCAAGGCGGTCAAGGATCGGTTGGGCGACTTCCCACGCCCCCCTGCCGGCCAGGAATTTGAAGCCCATTTGCACCAACCGCATGGTCAATCGATAGCGATAGGTGTCGTCCTGGCGGACGTAGCCGCGGTTGTCCAAGACCTGTAGGAATCGGTGGACGGCGCTTTTCGGGATGTCCAGGTCGCTTGCGATGGTTGAAAGGGCGAGGCCATCGGGTGCCGCCGCGAGCATTTCGATGATGGCGAGGCATCGTTCGGCAGCGAAGGAGGCTTGACGTGTCATGATTCTAAATCCACGGAAAAGAAGTCCAAAAGGGCCCTGCGCATCCAATTCAGGGTGTGCATTCTCGGCGAGTTCTAATTTGAACATTGTTCTTATATAAGGCAAGGACCTAGTTGGCCGTCCAGAAGGAAAAGTGGCCACGTTCTCCGTCGGGGAATCCCCTGGACACTTGGAACCTTGTGCTATGCCGCCGATCGCGCTTGACATGATGGACCGATCGATTTAATCAGAACAGTGTTCTAACATGTGCTGTTGTATCAGTGCGTGCCAGGCATGAACCCTTGCTTCCACCGTTTAGCAGGAGGCCCCGACGTGAGGTCGATTCATCCGGTTAAAAATGAAATGTCGGCGGAACGTGGAATAGCGAGTTTGCCTGAAGGGTCGAACGGAGCCGACGATGGCGTCGGATCGGACGTTTCGGCCCGGACCGACCGCAATTTCGGAACGGGAATCGATGGCATCGTTCCGGTCATGCTTACGCCTTTCCACGATGACCGAACCGTGGACTTCCGGTCCCTTGAGCGCCTAACCGGTTGGTACTTGGCTAATGGCGCGGATGCGTTGTTCACCGTTTGCCAGTCGAGTGAAATGCAATTCCTGACCCTCGACGAACGCTTGGACATCGCACGTGCCGTCGTCGGTCAAGTTGCGGGCCGTCTTCCGGTTATTGCTTCCGGACACGTGGCCGACGACCGGGAAGCCCAACTGGAAGAGCTTCAAGCGATGTCCGCCACGGGCATCGACGCCTTGGTTCTGGTGACCAATCACCTCGATCCCGACCGAACAGGGGCCGATGCGTTCAAACAGAATCTTTCATGGCTCTTGGATCGCCTCCCTGAAGGCCTGCCACTCGGGCTGTACGAGTGCCCGGTGCCCTATCGCCGCCTTCTGAGTGACGACGAGTTGCTCTGGGTGGACAGCACCGGGCGATTTTCCGTTCTCAAGGACGTCTGTTGCGACCGTGGTGTCCTGCGGCGGCGGTTGGGTCTGGTGGCGAGCGGCCGCATAGCGATCATCAACGCCAATGCCGCCATCGCATACGATGCGATGAAGTTCGGCTCGCGGGGATTTTGCGGGGTGTTCACCAACTTTCACCCCGACCTATACGCTTGGCTGTATCGGAACTGGCGAGACCACGAAGCCTTGGCCTCGGAGTTGTCGGTGTTCCTTTCGCTGGCGGCGACCGCCGAAGCAATGGGCTATCCGGCGTTGGCCAAGGCGTATCAAAAGAAGCTGGGCAACGTTGAAACGATCGTCTGCCGGGCTATGCCCGACGACCTTTTCGAACGGTTCTGGGCC
Organism: Rhodospirillales bacterium; assembly: GCA_963675465.2. Taxonomy (GTDB): domain Bacteria; phylum Pseudomonadota; class Alphaproteobacteria; order Rhodospirillales; family Shumkoniaceae; genus JAHDSF01. The sequence continues at coordinate 70,278 of CAXXVY010000008.1, read as the reverse complement.
GTTGACGTGATCCTTGAGAAGATCGTTGCCGGCACCGAGTTCTACCGCCAAAAGATCCGTGAGGTGAGCGCGTGACGATACGGTGCGGATCGATCCTGGCCTGCCACGATTTCGGAACAATCCCAGGGACGGCGGTCCGTCACGAAGTATGCGCGGGAGAGCGGACGCGGGACGAGGTAGGCTTCGTCCTTTGACGAATTTCGCAGTTTCGGAAAACACGACACGTCAAAATGGAGGATAACATGGCAAACGTATTAAGAAGGAAGGCTGCGATTTGGACCGCGGCAACGATGTCGGCCGCAATCGTGATGGGAGGCGTAATCGGCGCAACGACCGCGAGCGCGGCCGACAAGATCGTGCTGAAGTATGCCGCCGTGTTCCCCCCGATCGGCGCCCAGGCAGACGGCGCCAAGCAAATTGGAAAGTACCTTGATGAGTTCTCGGGCGGAAAGCTCGATTTCCAGTTCTATCCAAGCTCCCAACTCGGGAACAAGATCCAGAGCGTCGAGGGGCTGCGCAACGGCTCAATCGAGATGACCGATGTGGCGGCGACCGACCTCGAGAACTTCAGCAAGCTGTGGTCGATTTTCGCGCTCCCATTCGTGTTCAATGACGGCGCGGACGCGATTCGGGTCGTATCCGACCCTCGCGTGGCGAACATTCTGAACAAGAGCGCCGAGGATATCGGCGTCAAGATCATCGCGTGGTGGAACATGGGCGAGCGCAGCATTTTCAATGCGAAGCGCCCAGTCGCGACGCCGAAGGATCTGAGCGGCGTCAAGATTCGCGTCATGCAGAGCCCCATCCTGGCGAAGGCAATCACCGCCATGGGGGCTACCGGCATCCCGATGTCGTGGGGCGAAGTCTACACGGCCGTGCAGCAGGGTACCATCGACGGCCTGGAGAACTCGCCGCCGGTAATCGCGGCCAACAAGTTCTGGGAGGTCGGGAAATACTTTTCTCTGACCCAGCAGTTCATCATTCCCGATCCGCAGATGATCAGCCTGAAGGTCTTCAACAAGTTGCCTGGCGATCTGCAGGAAGCCGTCGTGAAGGCGGGCATGGCCTCGCAAAAGGACTTCAACGAGAAGTGGGAAAAGGCGGTGTCTGCAGACATGAAGATGCTGCGAGACAAGGGTGTACAGATCAACGAGGTCGACAAGGCCGCGTTCCGCAAAGCGGTCGACCCCATGGTCAACGATTTCCTCAAGTCCGCCGGCGGCGACGTGAAGACGCTTTACACCGCCATCGTCGCGGTCAGGGATGGAAAGTAACCAACAGACAACTAGGCCGGCCGCGCAAAGCGGCCGGCCTTATTCTAGATGCCGAGCGGCCGGCGTCATCATAGTCCCAGAAGCCACCGGCTGGTATGTTTTCGTTGCGACAATTGTTTTTATTGGACGATCCGAGCAAGATGGCCTTTCGAGATACGATGTTAGTGGGCGACAGGGTTCTCAAGTTCGTCGAACAGACCGTCAGCGTTCTTTCGCTGGCGGCGGTTGTCGTACTTGTGCTCGTTCAGGTGTTTTACCGCTACGTTTTGTCGAGCGGAATCCTTTGGATCGATGAACTTGCGATCAACCTGATGGTCCTCATGGTGCTGTTCGGTGCGGCGCTTGCGACGCGGAACGGCACGCATACCGACCTGCAGATGCTGCTCAACGCGGCTCCGCGGGGCATGCAGCACTTGCTGCGGGTTGTCGGAACGGCCGTAAGCCTGACCTTCATCGTCGTCCTGATTTGGGCCTCGGGAACCTACGCCTACGATTCGCGAAGGCTTTTCACCACCATGATCGGCATTCCTTTATGGATCGCCTACGGCATCATTCCCGTGGGCAGTGTCCTCATCCTCTACGAAATGCTCAAGAAGATATGCGGTTCATGGTTGCAGAGGGACTTTGAGACGGAAAAGAGTGCGCGGCAATGATTGCGGGCCTCTCCATCATCGCGCTGTTGTTCGCGCTGATCATGATCGGCGTGCCAGTTTACATTTCCTTGGGCTTTGCCGGGGTCGTCGGCCTCGGAATCATCAGCCTTGGTCCGACCTTCGGCGACCCGTTCATTGCCATTCCCCAGTCCCTTTATTCGGGGATCGGTTTTTTCCCATTGCTGGCTATTCCGCTGTTCATCCTCGCCGGCGAGATCATGAACAGGTCGGGTATCACGGACCGGCTCGTCCGGTTTTCGGTCATGCTCATCGGTCGCATGCCGGCGAGTCTCGCGAATGCAAACATCCTGGCAAGCATGTTCTTCGGGGGCATCACCGGATCGGCCCAGGCCGATACGTCGGCCGTTGGCAGCGTCCTCATCCCGGCGATGGAAAAGGAAGGATACTCTAAGGAATTCAGTGTTGCCGTCACTGCGAGTTCATCGACCGTGGGGCCGATCATTCCGCCGAGCATCATGATGGTCCTCTTTGGGGTGTCGGTCGGCACGTCTATCGGCGCGCTTTTCATCGCCGGCGTGATCCCCGGGATACTGATTGGGCTTTCGTTGATGGTCACCGTTCAACTACTGGACAGAAAAGAGAAGTTTCCGCGGCGGCGCGAGGCGATTCCGCTCGACGAGAAGATCCGCATCACCAGAGACGCGCTTTGGCCGTTGGGAATGCCATTCATCATCGTCGGCGGCATTCTCGGGGGCGTCGTGACGCCGACCGAAGCGGGGAGTCTTGCCGTCTTCTATGCCCTGGTATTCGGATATGTCATCCAACGGTCGCTGAAACTGAGCGACCTTCCGAAGATGCTGCTTCACACGGCGACCCTGACTGCCTCCGTGATGATGATCATCAGCTGCGCGAAGATCCTGGGTTATGTGTTCTCGGTCTTTCAGTTGCCGGTCGTATTGGGTGCGTATTTCCAGACCATTTCCGAATCCCCAGTATTGTTCCTTTTGCTGGTCAACATCCTGCTGCTGGTCATTGGTACCTTCATGGACGGGGGGGCCAGCCTGATCATCCTCGCGCCGATCCTGACGCCGATCGCCGTTTCATATGGCATCGACCCCATCCATTTCGGCGTTATCATGGTGCTGAACCTGATCATTGGCTGCGGGACGCCGCCGCTCGGCCTTTGCCTCTTCATCGCGTGTTCGATTGCCAAGCTGCCCGTCGAACGGGGCGCCAGAGCGATCACGCCTTTCATCGCGGCGGAGGTCGTGATTTTGTTTCTGGTCACATACCTTCCCTGGATCTCGATGACGTTGCCCAAGTTCTTCGGATTGGCGACATGACGACCCGCAAGGACCAAAGCACGGAATCCACAGTTTTGTCAGGTAACCGATGAATACGATTCCCAACTTGAATGGCGATTCGCGGATTTACGCCCTTTTCGGAGATCCGATCGCCCAGGTCCTTACGCCGAGCCTTATCAATCCGGTATTTGCACAACACAAGCTCAACATGTTTGCTGTTCCATTTCACGTGACGGCTTCCATGTTCGAAGTGGCATGGCAAGCTTTCACGAGATTCCCGAACGTGGCGGGCCTCGCACTGACCGTGCCTCACAAGATCGTTGGTGCACAGCGATGCGACCGCCTGACACGGGCCGCCGAGAGTGTCGGCGTGGTCAATACGGTTCGGCGGGAGAGCGACGGCACGATGTACGGGGCGCTCTTCGATGGCGAGGGATTCGTCCTCGGCCTCGGCGAGCGCAGATCCGGATTGCGGGGTGCCTCCGTCATCCTGGTCGGGGCCGGTGGGGCTGGCCGCGCCATCGCCCACGCTCTATGTGCAGAAGGAATCGGCAGGCTTCACGTCGCGGACCTCGATGCGACAGCGGTCGAATTCGCTGTATCCATGGTCAACCGCGAATGCGGACGAGAGATCGCGACAAGGGATGTCCCGGACGTATCCGGGTGCCAGGTCCTCATCAACGCGAGCCCGGTTGGGCTCCGTCCTCACGACGTGTTTCCGGTGCCTCTTGACGGCCTCGATCCCTCGACGCTGGTTGCCGACATAGCCAGCATGACCCGACGGACTGAGTTGCTGGTCGCGGCTGAGAACAGGGGGTGCGCGACCAGCGACGGCAGAGACATGCTGAAGGCCCAAATCGGACTAGTGGCGGGGTTTATTGCGGGAATGCCGGCCGGCGTGTCGATCGACGATCCGCGCTAACCGGTGGCCACCTTCACCTTCTCGACGTAAAGGTCGGGGGAGATGGCCCGCCGCTACAGCACGAATTTCGTCACGTAGAGACGCTCCGCGGTCGTGCAGAGCTCCGGCGTCGGCCATTTCCCCGATGAGCGTGACGCGGGTGTGAATCGGAGTGGGGTCTAGACGCCGAAGAAGCACTGCTCGCAGCGACGCAACTGCCAGAGGAGCGGGGTTCGCGCGGACAGCGCGTCATGCGAGCCGCCTGCTAGTAGAAAAACCTTCAACCGGCTCTTCGACCATATCTTCGGCAAGATCGGACATAGGCCATGGAAGCGAACCAGAGACGGAGCTGGTTGGCGCGCAGGGTGGCGGTGGAGGTCCGGTCGGCGAACAGGTCGAGTTGGCACTCCTTGATTTTGTTCTCCATTTCGCCGCGCGCGCAGTAGACGCGTTCGTAGAGGGCGCGGGCGCCGACCTCGGAGACCTTGAGCGAGGTGACGATGAAGCGCGGGTTGGCGCCGGCCTCTCCGCGCCCCGGCATCCATTCGGCCTTGGCGACGACGCGGCGGCGTCGGCTCCAACTGTCGCGCGTGGCCCAAGGGAAATCGGCGAAGCGCCGTGCGGTGCGGCCGGTGCGCAGCGCATCGTCCTCGGCCCAGGCCAAGTCGGCCTCGATCGCTTCGACCAGCCGGGTATTGCGCGCCAGGCCGAAGACGTAGTCGACCCGGTTTTCCTCGCACCAAGCCATCAACGCTTCGCGGCAAAAGCCGGAATCGGCCCGCAGCAGGATGCGCGTGCGCGGCCATCGCGCCCGGATGCGGCCGACGATGCGGGCCGTTTCCTCCACCGAGCCCGCGGCGGCGTCGATGTTGGAGCGCCGCAGCTTGGCCGCCAGCAGATGATCGCCACAGAAGATGTAGAGCGGTAGGTAGCAATAGGCATCATAGTAGCCGTGGAAAAACCGGCCTTCCTGGTTGCCGTGGATCGGATCGTCGGTGGCGTCGAGATCGAGCACGATCCGCCCCGGCGCCTTGGCGTGGGCGTCCAGGAACAGATCGACGAACCCATCGGCGACGGCGTCCGGATCATGGGCGATCTTGTGATAGCGGCCCGGTGCCGTCCGGCTTCGCTCCAGCCGGTTCAGCGTGCTCTTGCCGGCCAACGGCGCACAGCCCGGACGCCGGGCCTCGAGCCGCCCCAGAACGGTGCCGAGCACCGGATCGCAGCGCAGATCGTCGTGGTCGTTCAGGTCCTCGTAGCCCAGCGCGAGGCCGAATACCCGCTGCCCGACCAGCGTGCGCACGTCATGCACCACCCGCCCGCCCGCCCGACGATCCGTGAAGCATGCCGCGAACCGGTCGATCAGCCCGATCGCGCGATCCGTCGCCCCCAGCAGGAGCGCGCCCGCGTCCGATGTCATCGCTCCGCCGCCGAAATCGGCGACCACGGCGCGTCCTTCAACGCGTGCAAACAGCATCGGTTCCGGGTTACACTGTGTTCGCATCGGGAGGCCTTTCGAAGTCGAAGTAAGTGTTTGTTCGCACTCACATTTTCTCCGATTTCAGCCCCCGATACACCCCTCTCGTGAGAAATGCGGGCTCTTATGTCCCCCTCCGTGTCAAGCACAAACGAGGTCTCGACACCCGAGGGAAGATGGGGCGTTTACGGTTTCGCGTTCGCTTTGGCGGGCAGCGGAGAGCGGCTTCGATCGACGGTCCATCAAGCTCTCATCCGCGGGTTGTTTACCGCATGACCTTCTGCGCGACGGGGCGGTCCTCACTCTAAGTATCGGGCGTCGGATGGTTCCGGCCCATAACCCGGATCGGGAATTCCCCTTAAGTGCCGCTGTCGCCGCTGCCCACGCAAGCGAACGCGCGATGTTCGGCGATATCGTAAACGGCCTACGACATCTTCGGCTGGACCATGCGAGCGATAGCCCAGACATGTCCGGCCAGTTCCCGGGCAATCGCCGTCAGCACGACATTGGCGTGCTTGCCCTGGGTGCCCAAATGGCGCATGCGGCGGCACAAGCGGGCTTGCGCCTTCCAGGCCCGCTCACGGATCGGCTCGGGAAGATGGTCGGAGCGTTGCCGGATCGCATGGGACCGGCGTGCCGGAAAGCGATAGGTCCAGGCCGCCTCGACCAGAACCCGACGCACCAATCCGTTGCCGGCCTTGGTGATCGCGCCCCGTGCGCGGCGCTCGCCGCTGGAATATTCCGACGGCACCAGGCCCACATAGGCCATCAGGTGGCGCGGCGATGGAAAGCGATCGAAGTCACCGATCTCGGCCACCATCATGGTCGCGTTCTCCCAATCGAACCCGCGCAAGGCCTGAAGAGCCTCCACCACCGGAAACAAAGCCCAACCGGAAAGGGCATCCTTGAGTTCGGCGCGGCTCCGCGCCAACATCGCTTCCGCACGGTCAAGCCGGTCGATGAGCTCCGAGTAGGCGGACGCCAGGGCGCCGTGGCAGAATTTCTGTTCCACCAGCCAACGCCGGTGGCTTCGGGTCCAGTGGCTCCGTCCGCCCGAATACACCCGCTCGTGCATCAGGCAGAACCCCAGGATCTGCTGCTTGGCTCGGACGACATCGCCCGCGGCCACGCCCCGAAGGCGCACCAAGGTCCGGATCGCCTCGTGGGTCGCATCGGGAACCCATACCGCGCTCAACTGCCCCGCCCGCAACAACGACGCCAAGCTCATCGCATCCCGCCGGTCCGTCTTGACCCGATCACCCGGCTTCCGCGGAATCAACGACGGCGCGATCACGTCGCAGGCATGGCCCCAACCCTGCAAACGGCGATGCAGATGATAGCCGAACGGTCCCGCCTCGTAGCAGAAATGAAGCGTGGAGCCACCTCCGCCCAGCGTCTTGCAGACCCGCCGCAAAGCGTCCGGCGTATGCTCAATGGTCCCGAAATATCGTACCGCTTCGCGCGGGTCACACGGCGCAACCCCGATCGAAATCGTCTTCTTCGAAACATCCAGACCGACAAACGTGATAGTCTCCGTCATGTCCGCCTCCCATGTATGAGGATAGGCCCCAAATCGGGGCAACCCTCGATCCTACATGTCGAGGCGGACACCGTGCTCCGACGCCGACGCCTCAACGGAAATAAGGTCTAAAACCGCCCGGAAATGCGCCTCTCAAGCCACGTCGACAGGTAGTCTCGCCTCAATAACGCTCTCCACGAAGGTTCTTCGAGGTGTCCGGGCGCTGGTCGCCGACGCCGACTTCACGGCGTGGCTGTCCAAGCGCACGCCCGCCGGTCGGTGGGGTGATGTGAGCGAACTCGTCGGGGCTTGTGTGTTCCTCAGTTCGGCCGCGTCCAGCTTCGTGAACGGCCACATTCTTTACGTCGACGGAGGTATGACTTCTGCCGTCTGATCCTGATATTGAGGGGCCGGTCCGGAAATTCGGGCAGGGTGTAATCCCTGCCCAAAAGATTGGGACGATTTGAACGACGGTTTTCCGGCTACGGTACCGGAACAGAGACGACGGCGTCGCCCCGTTCTCATCTTATGAAGCGATCTTTCCGTCCAACTGGATGCCATAGCGTTTCAGTTTTCGATATAAAGTCGTTCTGTCTATACCCAACATTTCAGCTGATCTTTTTTTGTTTTGTTTGCATTTGTCAAGAATTGAAATTATTTTATCTTTTTCCGAAATGGTAATCTCAGATAATTTTCTATTTTCTGTCGGATATGGGGGCAGTTCATCATATCCATCCTCCCAGTATTTCTTTATCACATCTGGAGTTACCAAGTTTTCTTTTGAAATTACGACCAGACGCTCGATAAAAAACCTGAGTTCCCGAATGTTTCCCGGCCAAGCGTATTGGGCCAGATAGTCGTAGGAGTCGAGAGTAAATTTCAGATGCCTTCCGTGCAACTGATTGTATTTATTGACGAAAAATTCTGCAAGCTGTTCGATATCGCCGATTCTGGCGCGGAGCGGCGGCAAATTCAGCGTGAGTACTTTTAGGCGGAAGTAGAGATCATGACGAAACAGGCCTTCATCGATCAACTTTGAAAGATTCCGGTTGGTTGCCGCGACAATCCTTACATCGATGGGAACGTTTTTTTCGTCGCCAAGACGCATGACAAGTTTTTCTTGCAGGACGCGCAGTAACCGACTCTGGCCATATTTGTCCATTTCCGATATTTCGTCGAGGAATATGGTTCCCCGATGCGCCATTTCGAACAGGCCGGGCTTGCCCTTTTTCGTTGCCCCGGTAAACGCGCCTTCGACGTAGCCGAACAATTCGCTTTCGAGCAGGTTCGGCGGCAACGCCGCACAATTCAGGGCGACAAAGGGGCCGGTTTTTCGGCGGCTTTCGTTGTGGATACTCTGCGCGAAGAGTTCCTTTCCCGTTCCGGTCTCTCCGCTGACAAGCACCGTGGCTTCGACGGCCGCCATCTCCCGCGCGATGCGTTTGGCTTCCGTAATTCGCAGCGATGTTCCGGCGATATCGTCGAACGTGTAGCGGGCAATGAATTTCTTGGCCAATACCTCGTTTCGGAACCGAGCCTCCATTTCCTGAATGCGGGTAATGTCCTGGAAAGTGATGACGGCACCGGTGATGAGTTCATAGACCTTGATCGGTGCGATATTGAATGAAAGCCATATGTTGCTCCACCGAAGGGTCTGGCCGATCGATTCCTGGCCCGTCGTCAGACAAGGGTCGATATTGATGAAAGGCAGGCAGACGTCGACCCGCCGTCCTATCATCTCCTGTGCATCGCAATTCAGAAAACGTTCCGCGGCAGGATTGAAAACCCGGATGATCCTATCCTGATCGACGCTGATGATTCCTTCCGCTGAATATTGCACCAATGCGGTGAAGCGTTGTGCGTGTTCCTTTTCGATCTTGCGCCCGAGAGCGACCCGTTGCGCTTCGAGAAAGGCGCTTTTCAGCGCGAGGCGACCGGTACTCAGCGGCAACGTTTTGAAGCCCCGCTTCATGGCGGTGACCAGCGTTTTCTTGCCGGCGATGACGATGTCGAAATCGGTCGCGTTGAGCCTGGATATCTTCGCGATGATCGCATGGGTGTCCGCTTCCGATTCACGCCGATAGACCGTCAGATCGACCCCCATGATTTCCGCGACGGTTTGAACGTCGCGCAACCAGTTGGTGAAAACGGCGATCAGGGCTCTCGGTCGCTCCAATCCCGTGATCCGTTTAGCCTCGCGCATAAGGAAAACCAAGTCTTCGACCGTAACGGGGATTTCCACGACCGGGATTCGGACATTCGATTGCGCGATCAGCTGGGCGGTCCCGCCTCTGGAAATGATGACTTCGACATCGGTGTTTTCGAGCCTCCTTGCCAAGGCGACGGCCCGACCTTCTCTGGCCAGGAAAATATCCACGTCGATTTCCGAGCCAAGCTCCTGAATCACGGTCTTGGATTGCAGGAAGACTTCCTTGTCCGGCGCGATCAATACAATTTTCGGCACCATTCATCCTTTCGAATGCCTGTTCGACGGCCCGTGAAACAGGACCGCTCGCACCATCAAGCGCTTCCAGTCATGTTGCCATCATATGCCACACTATGTAGCAGGTGCCACACATTTGTGTTGCGGTTTGGTCGATGAACGGGGACGCTCTGCCCATTAATGTCGGAAAACAAGGAGGTCCAGGGCTTGGCACGGCGATTGCGGGGAGCGATGTTCGAGAAAACTCGGAAAGGGCAGGGAACGTATCGTGATGAAAAGTGATCTGAAGGCGCGCCTGATGCGGGGTGAACGCATCTTGGGAACGATGATCACCATCTTCGCCAATCCCGAAATCGTAAAAATTCTAAAAATCTGCGGATTCGATTATTTTATCGTCGATTGTGAACATGGCGCGTTCAATTACGGTTCCGTTGCGGACATGTTGGCGCTCGCCCGTGAAGCGGGAATTCCCGGTGTCGTCCGGGTGCCCGAGGCGAAACGCGAAGTCGTCTTGAAGATGATGGAGATGGGGGCGGCAGGGTTGCTGCTGCCGAATACCGACACGCCGGAGAAAGCCAGGAAGCTCGTCGAATATTCCAAGTACCACCCGATGGGCAAACGCGGCGTTTCCCTGCTGCGCCCGCACACGGGCTTCGAAAAAATCGAAAATGCCGTCCAGTACATGCACGACAGCAACGCGGAAACGTTGCTCATGGCGCAGATCGAATCTCCTCTCGGCGTCGAAAACGTCGATGCGATTCTCGATGTCGAAGGCTTGGACGCCGTTTTCGTCGGTCCGAACGACCTTTCGCAAAACATGGGGATATACGGCCAATTCGACCATCCGGATTTCATCGCCGCCCTTGATCGCGTAATTGCATCGGCTCGTAAAAGGAGCAAGTTCTCGGGCATTCATCTGATGTCGGGCACCGCGCTCAAGACGTGGATCGAAAAGGGGATGACGCTCAATCTCTGCGGCAATGACGTGGTTTTCATGATGAAAGCGGCGACTCAAGTCATCGCCGAGGCAAGCGAATTTTCCGCCGTCGCCGGCGCGCGGTGAACGCCGGCACGTCGGATTGCGGAGAACAATGCCCTGAAACTCGGGGCGCACAAATTAGGCCGGATAATGCGCATTCGAACATTTTTTGCGTGTTGCCCAATGACAGGAGGAAACTGGAAATGAAGAGTAACTGGACCGTCAAAGGATTTTCGACGCTGATTTTGGGTGTCTCTCTGCTCGCCGCGGCTGCGGCGCCGGTGCAGGCCGAAATGGCGGCACCGAAAGAACAGTTCATGTCTATGGGCACTTCGAGTGCGGGTGGCTCTTTCTTTCCGCTCGCTGGCGCGATGGCCGGCGTGGTCGCCAAGCACTATCCTCAACTCAAGATCAACGCCGAAATCACCGGCGGCTCGGTCGACAACGTCAAATTGATCAACAACGGCAAGCTCGAATTGGCGCTGATTTCGGCCCAGCCCGTTTTTGAGGGCGTCAAGGGCATCGGAAAGTTCGAGAGCCTAGGCCCGCAGAACAAGCACCTCGGTGTCATGGCCGGCCATGGCAACGTCTGGCAACTTTATACGCTGAAGAAAAACGGCATCACGTCGATCAAGGACCTCAAGGGCAAGAAGATCTCGCTCGGTTCGACCGGATCGGACGGCAATTCGATCGGCAAGGAAGTCATCGAAGCCCACGGTCTCGTCATGAACGAGGATTGGACGCCGGAATACATCAGCCACGGCGATGGACCCGGCGCTCTGCGCGACGGTCGCGTCGACGCGGTCCTCCAACTGAGTTCGACCCCAACCGCAACGGTCATCGACATCACCAGCACCAACGGCGAAGACGTGGTGTTCGTGAACCCGGATCCCGATGTCCTGGACAAGTTGATCCAGAAATACCCCTACTGGTCCAAAGCCGCGATTCCGGGTGGCGCCTACAAGGGCCATCCCAACGACATCCCCGGCACGTTCAAGATGGTCGCGATGCTGTGCGCCGCCAGCACCGTGTCGAACGAGGCCGTTTACGCGATCGTGAAGACGTTGCTCGAAAATCCCGCCGAACTGACAAACGCCAACGCACTCGGCAAATTCTGGAACATCAAGGATGCGCTCGACCCGCTGATCGGCGTCGTCCCGCTGCATCCGGGAGCGGAGATCTATTACAAAGAAAAAGGCCTTATGAAGTAGGTGGATCGGCGGCCGTCCCGTCGACGATCGATGGGGCGGTCGCCCGCCATTTTACGATTGCCATTCTATCGGCCGGCGACAACGCATTTCGGCCCAAACAGGATTTTCCCCCATGTCTGAACGTACCTGGTTGCAGGCCGTCCGAAGTGAACCGGTGATGTCGATGGCGGCGGCGATTGCCGTCGCGTTTTCGCTCTTTCACCTGTGGCTGAGCGTCTATGGCGTCTTGGCGACGCTGCAACAGGCATACCTTCATCTGACCTTTGCCCTGGTCATCATCTTTCTGGTCAGGCCCTCGCTGCCCGAAGGATCCCGGTTCGCGCACCTGCGCTGGGCGATCGACCTGCCGTGCATCGCGGGTGCGATCGCGCTGGGCGGGCACATGGCGATCAACTTCCTCGACATCGCCGATCGCGGCGCCGGCGACCCGACACTGACGACCACCGTCCTCGGCGGCATTGCGGTGCTGCTGACCCTGGAAGGCACGCGACGGATGATGGGTTGGGCGTTGCCGACCATCGCCATTGTCTTCCTGGTCTACGCCTTCGTCGGGCCCAGCCTTCCCGGGGCGCTGGCGCATCGGGGCTATGATCTCGAACGCGTCGTCAGCGTTCTGTATGCCTCGCCCTCGGGGATCGCGGGTACCCCGCTCCAGACGTCGGCGAGTTATGTCGCGATTTTCGTCATTTTCGCCGCCTTTCTCGACGTATCCGGGGCCGGCAAGTTCTTCATCGATTGGAGCTACGCGGCCTTTGGCTGGTTGAGGGGCGGTCCGGCCAAAGTCGCCATTCTGGCCAGCGCTCTGATGGGAACCGTGTCGGGCAGCGCCGTGGCGAATGTCGCAGCCACCGGCGCCTTTACCATTCCGGTCATGAAAAAGGCGGGGCTTCGGGCATCTTTCGCAGGCGCGGTCGAGGCCGCGGCATCGTCCGGCGGTCAGATCATGCCGCCGGTCATGGGCGCCGCCGCCTTCATCATGGTCGAGATCATGGGCACGTCCTACACCTCGATCATGAAGGCTGCCATCTTCCCCGGCATCCTTTATTTTCTGGCGGTCTTCTTAATGGTTGACTTCCAGGTCGCCAAGCAGGGCATCAAAGGCATTCCTCGGAGCGAATTGCCGAACTCGTGGCGGGTCTTGCAGACGGGCTGGCATCTGGTGCTTCCGTTGATCCTGCTCGTGTATCTGCTGGTCGTCATCCAGTACACGCCCATCATGTCCGCCTTTTGGTCGATCGTGGCCGTGATCGCGGTGAGTTGGCTTCGCGGCAACACGCGGATGACTTTGCCCAAACTGTGGCTGGCGCTGCGTCGCGGCGGCAACTCGATGCTGGAGGTTGCGACCGCCTGCGCCAGCGCCGGCATCGTTGTCGGCATTATGCTGTTGACCGGACTGGCACTGCGTCTGTCGTCGATGATGGTGGATTGGTCGGGCGGCCACCTGATGCCGCTACTGATCATTACCATGCTGATCTCGCTCGTCCTGGGCATGGGACTCCCGACGTCGGCCGTCTACATCGTGCTGGCGACGCTGGTCGTTCCGGCGCTGACCAAGCTCGGCGTCGCGCCGATGGCTGCGCACATGTTCGCATTCTACTTCGGCGTTCTGGCGAACGTGACGCCGCCGGTAGCCATAGCCGCCTACACCGGTGCGGGCATTGCCGGCGCCAACCCGATGACGACGGGACTGATTGCGTTCCGGCTCGCGCTCGCCGGATTCATTCTGCCGTTCATGTGGGTTTATAACCCGGCGCTTCTTCTTGACGGTGATCCCTTCCGGGTGGCGCTGGCGGTTTTGACCGCGACCCTTGGGATCATTGGCCTCGCGGGCGCCGTGCAGGGGTACTTGTTCGGTCATGCCAAGTGGTTCGAGCGCGTGGTGATGCTGGCCGGCGCCTTGATGCTGATTACGCCCGGTTGGCGGACCGACTTGATCGGTGTCGGCATTCTTGGTCTTGCCGTTCTCAGTCGAGTCCTGTTCGATCGCAAGGGGCGCACCCCGAAGACGGCGGATATGGGCCCCGCCGAGGCCTGAAATGCCCGCAACGACGAACGAGTCCGTTCAAACCGATATTCTGGTGCTTGGCGGAGGAGGTGCCGGCCGTCGGGCGGCGATCGCCGCGGCGCGGGCCGGAGCCTCCGTCGTATTGGTGCATTGGGCTCGTGGCGCGTCGCCGTATCTGCTGGGGTGCAATGCGGTGCTCGGCGATGCCGTTTGTGATTCCGTCACCGTCCACGCGGAGGATACCGTGCGTGGCGGATGCGGCATCAACGATCGCGGCCTCGTCGAGGTCCTCGTCGGTGGCGCCGCGGGTGCGATCGGCGATCTCGCCGCCGTAGGCGTGCCGTTTGCCACGGATGGCGGCCATTTCCGCCGGCGACATCTTTCGGGCAACACCCACCCGCGCTCGGTATTCGTTCCTGATGGAACGGGGGTCACCATCATGAAGGCGCTTGAGGCCGGTTGCGACTTGACGGGCGTCAGAACGCTGACGGCCTGCAAGGCTGTCGGTTTGCTGACCGATGGAGGCGAGGTCGTCGGTGCCCTTCTGGTCGATCGCCAAGGGGTTCCCTTCACGGTGCGGGCGCGCGCAGTGGTCCTGGCCCTCGGCGGTCTTGGCCGATTGTTCGCGGACACCACCTATCCGTCCGACGTGGCGGCCGACGGTTACGCCTTGGCGGCACGCGCGGGTGCGCGCCTGATCGATATGGAGTTCGTCCAGTTCGAACCGACCGTGACGGTCTTTCCGCCCGAATGCGCCGGAATGGAAATGCCGACGGCGATGCTTGGCGACGGAGCCCATCTGCTCAACGCATCGGGCGAACGGTTCATGCTTCGCCACAATCCGGAAGGCGGGGAGAGGGGCGTCGAGAAGGCGAAACTCGCCCTTTTGATCCGGCGCGAGATCGATGAGGGGCGTGGATTCCCGGATGACACCGTTGCGTTCGATGCCACCGTTCTGCCCGCGTCCGTCCTCGAAGGTTATGTCAACCATCGGCGACGTCTCCTCGGAGCCGGCGTTGATCCGGCCGTCACGTGTCCGCGGGTCCGACCGGCCGCGCACAGCCAAATGGGCGGCGTTGCCATCGATCGAAACGGATGGACCGGCGTGCCCAACCTGTTCGCCGGCGGCGAAATCGTGGGCGGCGTTCATGGCGCCAGCCGGCTCGCTGGCAACGGCGGAACCGACATCCTGGTTTTCGGTGCCGTGGCCGGTGCCGCCGCCGCTGCCGTGGCATCGCGGGGCTCCGGTACCCGACGCGACTGGCCAAGGATAGAAGCATCGTTTGTAGCCACTTTCCGCGACTCCCAGGAGGGATGCGTCGGAGGTCCTCGTCCGGCCGAGATCAAGGATACCGTGCGCTCACTGATGTCGCGCCACGTCGGTCTGCATCGGCACGGTGTCGGCCTGACAGACGCCCTGCGGACGCTGGACGGCCTTGATCAAGTCATCCGCGCCGGTTTGTCCGGCGGTGATGCCGTGGCGGCGATCGAGGCGGCGAACATGGTGCTGTCGGCAAGAATGGTGGCTCTTTCGGCATCGACCCGCACGGAAAGCCGCGGCGCCCACCAGCGGCGCGACTTTCCGCGACGCGACGATGAGCCTTGGTTGTGCCACGTTTCGTGCCGCCTCGGCGGTAACGGTACCCTGGCCATCGAACGAACACCGATCGGTTACGAATGAAGCGCTCGCGCGATTACAGGAGGAGATCGACTTGATGACGGAAAAACCCTTGTCCGGAATTAAGGTGCTTGACTTTACACGCCTGTTCGCCGGGCCGTTCTGCACGATGCTGCTGGGCGACCTTGGCGCCGACGTCGTCAAGATCGAGGCTCCGGACGGCGATCCCATCCGTCGGCAAGGTCCCCCGTTCCACAAGGGGCAGAGCATGAGTTTTCTCGCCGTCAACCGCAACAAGCGCTCCGCCGTCCTCGACATGAAAACCGAAGCCGGTCGCAATGCCGCCTGGGCGCTGGCCGCCAAGGCCGACGTTCTGGTCGAGAACTTTCGGCCCGACGTCATGGGGCGTCTTGGGCTCGGTTACGAAAAATTGGCCGAAGCCAATCCAGGGCTGATCTATGCCTGCATGTCCGGTATGGGCGCCGACGGACCGTTTCGGGACACGGGCGGATTCGACCTGACAATCCAGGCCGAAGCGGGCTACATGAGCATCACAGGCGAGCGCGGTGGCGCGCCGATCAAACTCGGCACTTCGGCATTTGATCTGATCTGCGGGCAGTACGCGATGGGCGCCATCGTCACGTCCCTCTACGAGCGCGAACGAACGGGCCGTGGACGCCGTATCGAGACCAGCCTTTTCGAAAGCGGCATCTCGTTTTTGGTCGACGCCGCGACGGAGTATTTCACGACCGGACGCAGTCGTGGAAAATGGGGTTCGGAACACGCTTCCCAGGCGCCCTACAAGGCGTTCCGGTCGGCTGACGGCTGGATTGTTATCGGTGCCGGGATGCAGAACCTCTTCGAATCGTTCATGGCCGTCATCGGTCGCGACGAGCTTATCGGCGACCCCCGTTTCCTTACCGTGGCCGATCGTTCGGCGAACCGCGAAGCGCTACACGGTATTCTCGACGCGGAAATTCTAGAATGGCGCACGGAAGATCTGTTGGAACGCCTGCGCGAGGCGAATGTGCCGTGCGCGCCGGTGAACACGATGGCCGACGTTTTTACTCACCCGCAGGCGCTGCATCGGGGAATGGTTCGGCCGCTGACCCATCCGGAATACGGCGAGTTGAATACGATCGGTCCGGCGGTGAAGTACACCGGGTTCGATGTCGCCGACGGTTGGACGGCCCCGCCCCTGTTGGGAGAGGACACCGAGGAAGTCCTAAACCGATGGCTGGACATGCCCGCCGAGGAAGCGCGGGCCCTCGTCACCGACCGCAAGCCTGTGAAATAGGGAGGAACCATGCCCATTCTACTTGAAGAGGAACGAGACGGTGTCGTCCTTCTCACCCTCAATCGTCCCGATGCGCATAACGCGATTTCGAACGCGCTCGCGATCGAGTTGGCGGAACGGATCGACGCCATCGGCCAGCGTCGTGACCTGCGTAGCGTGATCCTTACCGGGGCGGGCGAAAGAGCGTTCTGTTCCGGGGCCGATCTCAAGGAACGCCGCGACATGAATCCCGATGACAAGTGGGCGCAACGGACCCGCCTGTTCCGCGTCAATCAGGCGATCTGGCGCCTGCCGCAGCCGGTGATCGCCGCGATTCACGGCTATTGCATGGGCGGTGGGTTCGAGTTGGCTCTGTTTTGCGATTTCCGGATTGCGACGCCGGAAGCGATTTTCTCGTTCCCCGAAATGAGCCTCGGGGCGTATCCGGGCGCCGGAGGCCCGATGGTGCTGCCGCGGGTGATCGGCCGGGCGCGGGCCAAGGAGATTTTGTTTTCAGCCCGACGCGTACCGGCCGCCGAGGCGCTGGAACTCGGTATTGTTGAATGGGTCGTGCCGCGTGAGGAACGCCTGTCTCGGGCATTCGCCTTGGCTGAAACGTTCAAAGCGTCGAGCCCCTTGGGGACCGCCGCGGTCAAGCGCCTCGTCAACCAGGGTGCGGACCTTACGATGGACGGCGCCAGCGACCTGAACGACGCACTGCGCCGCCCACTCGAATCCACGCGCGACTACGAAGAGGGGATCCAGGCGTTCTTTGAAAAGCGTAGACCGAATTTCATTGGAAAGTAATTACTCCGATTCGTCGCGTATAACGTGTCGACCGTCTTGCCGGAATCATAATCCGTCGACCGTGAGCAACGGGCAACCATTTGACGTTGTTTACGAAATCGGCACCGTCAAGAAATCGTTTTCGCAGGAAACGGCGGATTCGGATGCGGTTTTCTTGTAATTTCGAGCACGATTTTTTGGTTCTCCCAGCCGCGCAAGTTGCCGATGGTGCTGAGCCGGGACGAGGTGGCCCGCTTGTTGAACGCGACGACCTGCCTCAAGCATCAGGCGGCCTTGTCGGTCGCCTATGGCGCAGGTCTCCGTGTCGCCGAAGTTTCAGATCTCAAGGTTCGCGATATCGACAGCTGTGAACAAGCGTCCGCGCATGACCCCGTCAAACTAAGGCATTTCAATGTCTTCTGATGCGGATCGGCATCTAGACTCCACGCCGATTCACACTTTCTTCATGCTGGTTGGTATCAGGGTGCTGGGCGCGCTGTTTCGCCGCCTGTTTCTCACGCGCCTGATCGCGCTTCACGACACCGGCCGACTTGCCTTTTTCGGCACCATGGCTCATCTGGCCGAGAGGCGAGCATTCCTGCGCCATCTGTCCCCGGTCCGCAAGAAGCGCTGGGTCGTTTATGCCAAACCTCCCTTCGGCGGCCCCGAGGCCGTGCTCGCCTATCTCGCCCGCTACACCCACCGCGTCGCCATCTCGAACCATCGCCTGATCGCCTTCGACGAGACCGGCGTCACCTTCCGCTACAAGGACTATCGCCGCGACGGTGCCGACAGGCAGCGCGTCATGACACTCCCCGCCGACGAGTTCATCCGCCGGTTCCTGCTCCACGTCCTGCCGCTCCGATTCCATCGCATCCGGCATTATGGCCTGCTTGCCGCATCCGGTCGCAAAGCCGGCCTCGAACGCATCCGCACGCTTCTGGCCGTCCCCCCGTCGCCTGAGGTCGATACGCCGGAAGAGCCTTCCGATACTTCCCCGCCATGCCCCTGCTGCGGCGGGCGCATGGTGGTCGTCGAGGTTTTCGAGCGGGGTCATCAGCCCCGTGCGCCTCCTGTCGGCGCGCCACCGAACCGGGAGAAACCGCCATGACCCGGCATGGCCAAACGTCGCAACACCCCGCGGCTTCTATGCCTCGGGCAACGGCCCCGTTTGTGCCAGCCATCATCATCGCCGCCGTGACAAGCCTCGGTGTCGGCCGTTTACAGCGAAAACGTTGCCCGATCCGTTCCCATGACCGCCTGTCCACGCCCATCGCGACGTCTCTCACCCTCTGTTCCATCCGCCGCGAGGCAAACCAAAAACCGAAATCCCCATAGACCTTCGCAGACGGCCCGCGGGTTCCTTCCTCGGAAGCTTTCGTACGCCTCCCGGCGCCCGAAACCCTTCGCGGAAGCGGAATGTCCGTTTCCCGGCACGGAAAGGGAAAGCGGTCGTTGGTCCGTACTCGTATGCACAGTTCAGTGTGCGGGACGTCGCTTATTTGCGCTTTTTCGCCTTGCGCCAACGACGCACCGATTCAGAGAAGGGCGCATAAAGGGGTTCGAATTCGCCGATGCGCGTTTCGGAAAATTGGCGCGGCGACGTGGAGCAGAGAATCAGTACGCTGTGCAGGCCCTTGCCCTGGAAGAACGGTTTGGCGAAATACGACCGGATACCCGAAGGGATGAACAGCGCCCAATCGATCGCCTTGATGCTGTCGAAGGTATCGTCGACGATCAGATGATCGAGACCGAAGGTCATTACCGTTTCCGCGATGGTGCCTTCGTAGTTGAACACCTTGGCCTGTTCCAGTCCTTCGAAGGGTTGGCCGAAGCTGTAGACCACCACTTCGTTCTTCCGCTGGATGATGTCGGAGAACAAAATCCCCTCGAACGTCGGCCCGACCTGATTGCGGAACAAGAGTTCGAGGACGGTTTCGATCCGGCCGTCTTCGGCGATCGCGGGATCGAATGATTCGGCGATCGTCGTCGTGCGATGGCCGTTGCGGCCCGTCGCCGTGGCAATACCCTTGGCTCGGATGGCGGCGACGGCATCGGTGATGTCGCTGACGTGGCCCCAAACATAGCCCGGGTTGGTGGCGTCCGCGTACCCCGCGAACGTCAGCCAAGCGGTGCCGCCGTTGCGGGTCGGCAAGCGGAATACCGCCGATCCTCCCTCGCCGCGTTGAAGGGATCGGATGACGGCGTTGAGCTGTTCGATATCGTCCTCGTGCACGTAATGGCGCCGGAAATCCGGGTTCTTGATCAACTGCACCACATCCACCGAAATGTGCTTGCAGGCCTTTTCGCTCAGGACATCGATTCGCGATTTCTGCACCTCGATCCGCCACAGCAGAACGCAGGCACCGCCCAGGCAATTGCGCCATTCGCCGTAAAGGGGGCTGTCCATTCCGATCGTCGTCATTCCAATGGTTCCACCCGAAGCGGGTTGCAGCAAGGGACGGATTTCCGCTCCGTTTCGTCCGCCGGCAAATGGTTGGGCGGTGCGGGCAAGGCGAAAACACCGCCGGATCATATGGCCTTTGCGCCTTGCGTGAAAGAATTTAGAGATGCTCAACGAACGAAAAACGCCAAATTGGTAGAACCAAAAAAGTATTTGACGCCGCTGATATCCCGTTTATGGTCATTTTATAACATAAGAGTGGGGCAAAAACGCTCCAGTACGTTATAAATTGGTTCTACCAATGCCAAATGACGTAACGCACATGGGTCAGGAAGGACGTCTTGAAGTCATGCTGGTCGGTACGATCGCGCAGGGCGCCTGGGCGATCGGTGAACGGCTGCCCGCAGAACGCATCCTGGCGTCGGAATTCGGTGTCAGCCGCAACACGCTTCGCAGCGTGCTTAAGCGGCTTGAAGCGCGCGGCATGGTTCGCATCCGCAAGGGAAGCGGTTGCTACCTGACCGCGCTGGAACCCAGAGCGTCGATCGAGACCCTTGCCGGTGAAGATTCGATGGCCATCCTGATGGCGCGGTTCGAGGCGGCGTATCTGTGCCTGCCGGAACTGGTCGCGCTGGCTGCGAGGCGGATGGAGCCGATGTCGCTGCGCACGCTGGAAAGCGCGGTGTCCCATATCGGTCAGGCCATCGTCGAACGCGACATGGACCGAATCAAGGACAAGTCCGGCGAATTCTTCGACATCATCGCCGAAAGCACGGACAACCCGGTGATCGGCGAAGTCGTCCGCCTGCTCTACGCCAGCGCCTCGGTGATGTTTCCGCGGTTCTTCTCGTTTGATGAAGAGGTGCGAAACGAGATCTTCGGCGATTTCGTACACATTCTTCGGGCATTGCAGAGCGGCAACCCGGATGCCGCGCGTCGGGCGACCCGCCGCAAGATCGTCAACACCGCCACCGCTTTTTCCAAGCTGCGCCAAGTGCCGCTGTCTTCGGTCTTCGCCGCCGATTCGGATGCCGAAGCCGGGATCGCGCCGGAGGAGAGGCCATGACAAGAATGGCGGCGATTTCGCGCAAACAGTTCCTGCGCGGCTGGCTGAAGCCGGCGGACGGTTCGGCGGCGAACGGCGCACGCGCGAGCGACCGACCCGCGGCGGCCGACGATGCCGAACTGGCGATGCTGCAAGCCGATTTTCCGGACGAGATGCTGATCGAGGAGGCGGCGCGCCTGGGTCTCGATCCGTGCACCGTGGATCGCGACACCATGCTGCGCGCGGTCCTGAACAAGATGCGGGACCAACGTCGGTCCTGACCCGAAGCGGGCCGGGTCCGGCCCGCGACCATATTCCCGGCGTTTGTCCCTTGCCCGGAGACGCCGGGGAAAGCCGCGGGCCGGGTCCTTCCCATGACCCGTCGCCCGTTCGTAGCCCAATAGGAGAGGCTCATGGAAAGGTACGGAATAGGTTTCCTAGAGGAACGCAAACTTGTCAAGCGATGGTCGGGGCCGATACCGGCCTTGGTCAGTCTGGTCATCCTTTTGGCGGTGTTCTACGCGACGTGGTGGATCTTCCAGGATCCGCGCGGCGTGATGCGCATGTACACGCCCTATGTGGGCTACATGTACTGCCGCTGGTGGCTGATCATGATGATCTGGATGGTCTATCTGTTCGACTTCTGGCCGTTCAAGCGCCAGTGGTTGGAAACCGCCCATCCGCTGTTCAAAGGCGTCGTGCTGACCGCCGTGTCGGTACTGATCCTGTTGGTGCTGATCAAAGGCTTTTTCGAAGGTCTGCTCGGCAACTACGGCCTAGCTTACTTCAACCCCGAACAGCTTGAAAAGCTGCCCGGCATCACGTCGTTCTTCGCGATCGAATACGCCAGTCTGGCGATTCTGATGTTCGCGGCGATTGCGTCGTGGCTGTCGCCGGCCTGGGTGGTCGCCTTCGAAAATTCGCCTTGGGAAAAATTATCCCAGCCGGTCCGCGGACTGACCATTCTGCTCGTTACCTTCTTCCTATCCACGATCGTGTACTTCGTGACCATGCATTCGCACATGGGCATCCTGTACGATCCTTGGCAGTCTTTCACGTCGATCGCCCCTCCGTATTGGGAAGAGTTCGCCGACACGGTTTCCGGCAACTTCCATATTTCGTGGATCATGTGCTGCACGGTGGTGGTCTGGCTGGTTGAAACCATCTGGGGCCGCTATCCGTTCAACCTGATCCAGAATGCCTGGCTGCGGCGCATCGCCACGTTCTTCGGCATCATCGCCATCGCGGTCGCCGTCCATTTCTTCCTCTACTTCGCCCAGGAATTGGTGTGGGGCGAAGCGATCCGGGGTACCCGTCGCGATTTCTCGCCTGACTGGCGCTGGTTGCACGTCGGCGAAATGGCGATTTTCTTCCTGGTGCCGGCCTTGTTCCTGCACTTCTACTGCGAGAGCTGGCCGACCAAGTACTCGTTGCCGGTCAATGCCGCCATCCGCACCCTGATCACCGTGGTGGGCGCGGTTGTCCTGTACATCGTCTACTACAAGACGTCGCATCTCTTCCTGGGCACCCAGAAGGGGTTCTCCCATCCGCAACAGTTCCCGATGATTCCGATGATCTGGCTGGTCAACCTGATGCTGGTGCATCACTGGTTCATGGACAACTGGCCGGCGTGGAAGCTGGAAACCCGCAGCGAAGCCGAGATGGAGGCCATGCATGCCGCCCATCGCGCGCAACTCGCCAGCGAACGGCCGAATGGTCGCTGGGGTATCGGGTTGGGTGTCGGTGCCGCCGCCGGCGTGGCGATCTATTTCGTCGTCGTCGCGCTGCTGCCGACGGTCACCCAAGCCTTCACCATCATCAACTGATCGAAACGGGGGACTGAAAGATGACTCGAACGGATCGCAGGAGTTTCCTCAAGGGTGCCACCACCGGGCTCGGCCTGGGCGTGGTCGGCGCGATGGGGCTGTATTCGTATTCGTCGGCTCGCAAGGGCCACTTTCCGCAAGCCGAACGTAAAATGGCCGATATCGGCGTCTGCAAAAGCGTCAAGGTCACCAACGTTTCGGAAACCAGCTGGTTCGAAAACGCGGCCCTGATGGGCGACATCAAGGGGGCCGGCGGCTTGTTGGTCAACCAGTACGACTACAACTGGCCGCCGTTCGGCAACGGCAAGGGCTTGGGCAAGGGCAGTTACGAAGAAGGGATCGCGAAGATCAAACACCTTCTGCCCAATCGCCTGGAGGAAGCCTGGGAAATCATCGACCAGAACACCGTCCATCCCGAAAACGCCGGTGGTTTTGCCGCGCTGGTCGAAGTCGAGGAAATGGACGGCAAGAAGCACAAGTACCTGCTTGACTCCGGTTGGTCCTACAAGTGGATGGACGAGAGCTTCAAGCGCGAGGGAATCGACGCGATGCTCCGCAACAAGGAGATTGAGGCGCTGATCATCTCGCACGAGCACTTCGACCATTACTGGGGCCTGCCCGTTACCCTCAAGTACAATCCGGAAATCCCGATCTTCATCCCCGAAGGCTTCTATCCAGAAGGGCTGCAGTACATCAAGGATTCCGGCCACAAGGGCACGGTTACCACGATCAAGAACGGCCTGCACAAGTACATTCCCGGCATGGCCAGTTACGTCTTCCCGGTGCCGATCATCTGCCGGGTTTACGGCGAACAGTCGCTTTACTTCAACGTTGCCGGCAAGGGGTTGGTCAGCGTCACCGGCTGCTGCCATCAGGGGATCATCCAGTTCGCCGAAACGGCGATCAAGGAAATCAAGTACGAAAACGACAACTTCCACGGCATCTACGGTGGGTTGCACATCTCGCCCTTCGACGACTGGGATCCGAAGTACGACGATCTGGTCATCTCTCTGCGCAACTACGGCTTCGAGAAAATCGGCTGCAACCATTGCACCGGCGTTCTCTGCGCCAAGAAGTTCATCGCCCAGGGTTATCCGGTCGTCCAGGGAACAGCCCAGCACCGTTCCAAGGACATGGCCTACCTCGGGAACGGCGACACCCTGCATTTCGCCTGACGATCGCCACCGGTTTCGGCGGGCCGTTCCGTTACGTCCGGCCCGCCGATTCCGTCTTTGTCCGGAAGGAAACGCCCCATGCCCCTCGACTTCGACAAACTCCTGCCTCCCGCCACCTTGTCCGATCCGGGCCGCGCGGCGGCGGCGCTTCCGGGGGCCGCGCTCTTGCGGATCAATTTCGTGCCCGGGTTGCGCCAACGGCTGAACTGGCGGGGCATGCGCGAATGCCCCCGGTTTCCGGAAAGCCTGACCGCCCGGGTGGCGGGGCGGCCCGGCGTCTACGGTCTCACGTGTCTGTCCGGTTCGGTCGCTGACGGCCTCGGCCGGGCGGAGTTCGCATTGAACTATTTCCCGGCGGCGGAAGATGAACCGCTCGACGGCTTTTCCGTCGAAGCCTGCCTGTCCGTGCTGGCCGACGGCTACATCGAACGGGTACGCGATTTCCCGGCATTCCCCGAGATGTGCGGGTTGTTCCACATTGCCAATCTTGAATTCATCCTCGATTCCGGCCGGGGCGCTGCCCTGGTGGTCGATGCGGCCGAACGCGCGATCATCGTGGCGCGCGACGGGGTCGTTGTCGATACGCCCAAGGGACCGCAACAGGCGGTCCCGCCCGGTGGTCGGGACAAAGATATCACCGCCTTCGCGTTGGCCGCGCCGTTCGTCGAGGCGCTGGCCGCCTCGATCGGGCAGGCATTGGGGGCGTCACCCAGCCGTTTGTCACGCCACTCCGCTCCTGGCCAGGCGTGGACTTACGACGCCTCGGGTCAGGTCGATACCGAGCCTTGCGACGACGCCCGCGACGCGCGCCTTGCCCTCGGCTGGGGCGCGGCGCCGGCAGCGTTCGATGCGCCGGCCGCGATCGAAGTCGATTGGACGTCCCCGGCACCCATTCCGCGGGAATACGCCGATGCGGTCTGGTGGCGGATCAGCGAGGCGGACGCGCGCCACAGCCTCGACAAAACCGCGCTTGGCGTTACGGACCTGCCGAAACTGATCGTGTTGACCGGTTTCCTCGGTTCCGGGAAGACCAGCTTTTTGTCGCGTTTCATCGAGTATCAAGCTTCGCGCAACGGCTTCGTTGCCGTGATCCAGAATGAAATCGGTGAAAAGGGGCTCGACGGGCGCCTGCTCGGTCAGCACTACGCGGTAGCCGAAGTCGACGAAGGATGCGTTTGCTGCACGCTCGCGGGAAGCCTGAAAGCCGCGCTGTCCGGTATTCTCCACGATTACCAGCCCGACTACGTGGTGCTCGAAACCACGGGGCTTGCCAATCCCGCCAACCTGCTGGGTGAAATTGCGGACCTGGAAGAGCACTTGGTCTTCTCGTCAATCACCACGCTGGTCGATGCACGGCTCGGTGTCGAGACGCTCGCGCGTTACGCCGTCGCCCGCGATCAGGTGCGGTTGGCCGATGCGGTCCTGCTCAACAAGGTTGCGGACGCGCCCGACGAATCCGTCCGGACGGCGGAGGCGGCGATCCGCGACCTCAATCCCACGGCCGCGATTCACCGGATCGACCACGGCGACATTTCACCCGCCATGATTTACGGCGTGAACACTGCGGCGCAACGGCAGCCGGATGCACCCGCCCACGTTTGTTGCGGGGGGCACGATCACCATCATGATCACGGCCACGACCACGAATGCCGGTGTCATCCGCATGACGAATACTGCCCCGATTGCGGCGATCGTACTCATCCCGCTGGCCATACCCATCTGGAAGACGGGCTGTCCAGCCGCCTCTGGTCGATTCCGGCCCCCCTCGACGGTGACGCCTTGCGCAGCGCGCTGTCTAGCCTTCCGCCAAGTGTACTACGGGTCAAGGGTGTGGTGGACATCGCCGGGGAAGGAACGCCTTGCGTGTGCCAACATGTGCCCGGCAGCTTCAGATTGACCCCGACGATGGATGAGAATGTGCGGGCGAGTGGTCGATACCTTGTACTGATCGGTGAAGACATCGAAACCGCAACTCGAGCTTTTATCAGCGCGGTCGACCCAACACCAAAGGCTGCCCATTCCGCTGAATAGAGTCTGG
The DNA here is from genome assembly GCA_963675465.2 of Rhodospirillales bacterium. Taxonomy (GTDB): domain Bacteria; phylum Pseudomonadota; class Alphaproteobacteria; order Rhodospirillales; family Shumkoniaceae; genus JAHDSF01. Next base: position 44,383 of record CAXXVY010000008.1, on the reverse strand, counting down.
AAGATGCCTGTCGGAAGTACCGCTCGCTACACGCAGCTCCTTCACGCGGAGATTTGTTTCGCTTCTCCTTTTCGAGCTCTATTCGGAAAGGTGGCCCGGAAAATTTGAACATAAGGGCGAGTGGGTTTTCTGCCTGAGAGCGGCGAGGGTGCCGCGGGATCAGGAGAACGAATACCAACCAGCATGAAGAAAGACTCACGTGGGGGATTCCCGTGCGGCTGAAAAAATGATTCAACATGGAAAACAGAGGAGTTTTCCATGGCACGAGCGATCCCCCTCCGTGACGACTACAGTGGCGAGGACCTTCGTCGTCTTGCGCGTTCGTCGGGTCACGGGCGCCAAGTTCGGCGCCTGTTGAGTTTGTCGATGATCTATGACGGATCGAGCCGCAGGGAAGCGGCGGCCCATGCGGAGGTGGATCTTCAGACGCTGCGGGACTGGGTTTTGCGTTTCAATGCCGAAGGACCTGAAGGCTTGATTGATGCCAAGTCGACGGGGCCGCACCGCCGCTTGACGGTGGAACAGCGAGCCCTGTTGGCCACCGTGATTGACGATGGACCGACGCCCTATATCGATGGCGTGGTGCGTTGGCGATTGAGCGACTTGGTTTCCTGGATCCAGCGGGAATTCGGCGTTTCCATGGACGAAACGACCTTGGGGCGGAACCTGCGCGAGATGGGGTATCGGAAACTCTCGGCTCGACCACGTCACCACGCCCAGGACGCGGAAGCCATGGAGACATTCAAAAAAAATTCCCCGCCCGAGTGGCGGAGATCCGATCCGGCCTCCCCGCCGGAACAGCCATAGAAATCTGGTGGCAGGACGAAGCCAGGGTCGGCCAAAAGAATACGATTACGCGGCGTTGGGCGAAACGCGGGACACGCCCCGCGGCCCCCAAAGACCAACGGACGCGCTCGGCGTGGATCTTCGGCGCCGTTTGTCCGGCCCGAGGCGTCGGAGCGGCCTTGGTCCTGCCGGTCTGCAACACCGTCGCCATGACCCTGCACCTGACGGAAATCTCGCTCGCCGTCGCCTCCGGCACCCATGCCGTCGTGATCGTCGACCAGGCCGGATGGCACTTCTCCAATGCCCTTCACGTCCCCGAAAACATCACCCTCGTTCCCCTGCCGTCGAAGTCGCCCGAGCTCAATCCGGTGGAGAATGTGTGGCAGTTCATGCGCGAAAACTGGCTCTCAAACAGAATCTTCAAGTCCTACGTCGACATCGTCGACCACTGTTGCTTCGCCTGGAACAAGCTCATCGACCAGCCGTGGAAAATCATGTCCATCGGAATGCGAAAATGGGCATATCAATGATTCTTTATACAGGTTGGTAGAACATGGCAAAACGGACACGGCGGAACCAGGTGTGGGTGATGGACATCCCCTACATTCCGATGGCGCGCGGTTTCGTCTACCTGGCCGCCGTGGTTGACTGGTTCAGTCGGCGGGTCCTGGCTTGGCGGCTGTCGATTACGCTGGAAGCGGCGTTCTGCCTCGAAGCGGTCGAGGAGGCACTCGCCAAGCACGGCCGGCAAAGGTTCCTGGCGCGACAACGTGTTCGTCGATCAGTTGTTATCTGGACTTTTACAACCGGAAATCAGCACTTCAAAAGGACAAACGGCAGAGGTTCCACTTATCCGGAACCGATTCTTGTTCAGACGAATCCGGCCACCTCTATCGCGCGTCGCACTGCGTGTCTTCAAGAGGGCGATCTGGCTTATGAGGACTCGGTATTTTGTCAATCGAAACATCCAATCAAGAAACCTGTAACTCGTTCCACAAGGGATGCAGGACCGGTCCGTCCTCGTCGATCGCTGAAAAGCGGGTCTTCGGTTCAAGGAAATAGTTGTCCGTCAGGTCGTCGTTGACCTTGGATACCTCTCCCACCAGGGCGGTTCCGTTCTTCACTTCCGCGTAGAACCGGTGGAGGATTCCCTGCTCAACGGTAATACTTTCACCGGGAACGAGGCGCAGAGGCGCACCGGGGGCGACGGTACGTAAACGTCCATCGGTCCGGACCGTCACCGACTGGTCGAGACGACGGCCTGCGGGATCGGTCGGGTACATTTCTATGATCAGGTTGCCGCCACCGCGAACGATGATGTCCTCGACCTTCTTTACGTGGAAGTGGAAGGGAGTCTCCTGCTCTTCTCGGACAACCATGATCTTCTCGGCATAGGGGATTTCCCCCGTGGTGTCCGGGCGCCCGTTGCGGATGCAGAACAGCAGCAACCCGCGCCTACGGAAATCGCCCGCCCCGAAATCGGTGACGTCCCAGCCCATCTGGTGGTCGCGGCACCAACGCGAAAGTTCCGGATTCCGTTGCCACTCGTCCAGCGACCAATTCGACCACGGCGGCAAAATAAACCGATGTTCGGCAAAAAATTCCTTGGCTTCCGCCAAGTAAGCGTTGATTTCCGAGCGTTTCATCGATCTTTCCTGCCTTGATTCCAAATGCGCGCCGATCAGCCCTGTTCTTCCGCTACGCGTTGCATCCGCGTTTCGTTCGGGAAAAGGTATTCGTTCGCCGCGCGCGCTATGTGGTCCGCCATAGCCCGGTAGGCCGCCGCCGAGTCATGATCCCGGATTGCGTTGAAGACGAGTTCGTGCCCCTTGTAGCTGGCCTTGTTGCTTTCGAGCGCGTCACCGATAAGGACACGCTTCTGGATCACCCAGTCGGCCAGCGCCTCGTGGACGCCAAGGATGATGGGGTTGTCCGTCAACTCCGCGAGCACCCGGTGGAAGGCCAGATCCGTGACTCTGAATCGTGCATTCTCGCCGATCGTGGCGGCATTTTCCTGCAATGCGACTTCGAGATTGCGGATCTGGTCGTCGGTCGCGTTCTCGGCCGCGAAATAAGCCAGGCTGCATTCGAAAAACTGGCGCACTTGGTCGAAATGTAGGATTCCCTTGGGCTGGGTGAGCACCCCTTGAGCGACGTCGGAAAACCCTCGGATCAGCGTGTCGGGATCAGGGTGGGTCACCTTCGGCCGGTCGCCCCGGGTCATCTTGACGAAGCCCTTGCGTTCCAGGGTGAACAAGGCCTCCCGAACCGACGAGCGACCGACATCGAAAATCGCGGTCAGTTCGCGTTCCGACGGCAAATGAGTGCCGACCTGGTATTCGCCGGAGCGGATCATGTCGAGGATCTGCTCCTCAACCTGATCGGACAGTCGCTTTGAAATCACGCGTCGTCGCATGAAGAACCCCGCAATTTGCTCTTGATCGCGTCGGCGTGGTTACACACCGTCATGAAGCGCTTTTCCCACGGGCAGCGCGCCGAGACCAAGCGCAAAATGACCTGTCCGTCGGTCACGCGGCCTCCGAAGCGTCACCCGTTTCGCGGTCGCGGAGATCGGCTTCGTAGGCCCGATCCAACGCGGCGCACATTTCGAGGGTCGGAGGACCAACGGGCCTGCGGCACTCGCCGCAGTCCACCCCGAATTTCCTCATCAGGTATTTGAGACTGGAAAGCAGACCCGCCTTGAACATGGCTTCGAGATAGCCGTTCACGATGCGCTGATGCCTTCGGGCCGTTTCAAGATCACCGTTGTCCAAAGATTCCGCGATCTTCAGTATACGCTCGCCTGCGAAATTGTAGGTACTTCCGATCCCGCCGTTCGCTCCCAGGGCGAGGCCGCCCAGCAGCATTTCGTCGCAACCGTAATAGAGGTACTTCCCCCGCATTCTCGACACGACCCGCTCCATAAGGAAGATGTTCATGTCGGTGAACTTGATTCCGAATACCTGATCCGAGTCCGAAAGCCTTTCGAGAAAATCGACGTCGAACTTTCCGCCGGTCCGTGACGGAATGTAATAGAGCACCATCGGAAGATCGGATGCTTCCATAATTGTGCCGTAGTACCGGGCGATCTCGTCGGCGGCATAGTCGTTATAGAACGGCGGAACCGCCGAAATGGCGTCGTAACCCAACGGTCCCGCGGCTTCAGCCAGGATGCAGGCGTCCCGTGTGGCCAGGGCGCCGACATGGGCGTAGAGTTTTACCCGCTTTCCCGCAGCCTTGGCGACGATTCCAAGCAAATCGAGACGCTCCGCAAGCGCCATGGCGGGCCATTCGCCGGTTGTTCCGCCGACATAGAGCCCCTGCAGGCCCTGGGCGATGACATGCTCGGCCACGGCTTCGATCAAATCGGGGCGGAACGTCCCCTTCGCGTCGAAAGGGGTCGGCAACGCGGCGAAGAATTCACGGGCTGGTTTTCTCAAGTCTTCTCTCCCTTTTCGGGTATTTCAGCGGCCGGATACGGCCGGGATCACGATGCGTTCAGGTGTCCGTGTCGATGACGGCCATGCACCCTTGGATATCTCGTTGACGCTGAAAATTCAAGATGCTAAATATTAGACCAGTAGTTTGAGGGGTTGTTTTAGCGTGATGGGTCGCTTTCCACCCGAACACTCCGGCCGTGTGTCAGGACGACCGGACGACGTGCTGTCGCGGCATCGTCGAAAAACAGCAATCTTGGCGAAAGGGAAGAAACAATGAAGCCAACGTGTCTACTCCTCCGAAAAAGCTTAAGGGTATCCCTCGTTGCCGGCGCAGTTCTCGCCGGCTTGTTTTCGGGCGTCGCGAATGCCGCCGGGGATCGTCCATTGACGTTCATCCAAGGAGTCGGCGGTTCCAACCCGATTCCGGCCAGTCTCGTCCCGGCCTTTTTGGGGGATCATCAGCAGTGGATGTTCGTCTACGAGGCGTTGGTCGCCCTGTCGGCGGACTATACGCCGGAAGTTCCCCAGCTCGCTGAAAGCTGGGAGATTTCGGCCGATCAAAAGACCTACACGTTCCATCTGCGCAAAGGCGTGAAGTTCCATGACGGAACGGATTTCACCGCCAAAGACGTGCAGTTCATCTATGAGGTGCAGAATCATCCCGCGACCCGGACTAAGGACACCATCTGGTCGACGGGGAGCTTCTCGGCACTCGAAGGGTATCAGGCGTACCGTGAAGGAAAGGCGGATCACATCGCGGGCATCCAGATCGTCGACGACCACACCATCCGTTTCCAGCTGCGGGAGCCGGACAGCGTTTTCATGTTCGGCATCGCGGCGTCGTCGATTCTGCCGCACCATGCATTGGATAAGATCCCGGTCGCCGACTGGCCCCGGATCGACTATTTCGAGCATCCGGTCGGAACCGGCCCGTACAAGGTCGACAAGATCATCCCCGGCGAATACGTCCACTACGTCGCCAACGATGACTATTGGGGTGGCGCCCCAAAGATTCGCGAACTCTACCGGCGCAATATCGCCCCGGCGGTCGCCGTGAAGGGCCGGCAGGTCGATCACCTGTATACGCGTGACGTTGCTCTCGCCAAGGAAGCCCAGAAGTTGGGCTACAAGGTGATCAGCGTGCAATCGCCGCGGCTTCAGGTGCTCCGCGTCACGTCCAATGCTCCCTACAGCGACAAGTACTTCAAGCTCGCGATGATCCACGCGATCGATCGCGATGCCTTGATCGATGCGTTCTTCGATGGCAAGGCGACCAAGGTCGAGGGATACATGGGGCCGGGCTATTGGCACAACGACACCCTGCCGGAACGCAAGTACGACCCAGTTCTCGCCAAGAAATACCTGTCCCAATCCCCCTATAAGGGAGAGGCGTTCGACCTTCTCTACTATTATTCCGACGAGACGACCCGCGACATGATGGCCGCCATCCAGCAGTATTGGAAAGCGGTCGGCATCAACGCCGTGCCGCGTTTCATTCAAAGCGCCGAGTCGGTTCGGATGATTTATCAGGAAAAGCCGCCGCTGGCGAACGTGATGTACGCGGGCAAGGCCTATGCCGATCCGTCGTGGCTCGGTGAATACTCGACTGGCCAGAAGACCAACTATACCGGCTTCAGTAATCCGGAATTCGATGCCCTGATTGAGAAAGGCCGGCGGATTTCCGATCCCGCCGAACGGCGCAAGATCTATTACGCGGCGCAAAAGCTGATTTATGACAACGCCATCGATCTTCCGCTTTTTTCACCGGGCATCATTAATATCGTCAGCCCCGATCTCGATATGGGACCGATCGCCATGCCCGGTGGCTACTATCCGCAGGACGTAAAGTTCCAAAACTGGACCTTCACGAAGTAATCGACGCCTTCGATCGCGCATACCCGAACGGGTTCGCTACCCGTTCGGGTATGATCTCCCGAAAGGATTTCGTGTGTCCCGTGGCCTCAACATTCCCGCAAAAAGGGAAAAGTGGGTGTCGTCATGTTGAACTACATATTGCGCAGGGTTCTCGGCGCAATACCGACTCTTCTTTTCATTTCCATCGTCATTTTCATCTTGTTGGAACTTGCGCCGGGCGACGCCGCCGACGCACTCGTTCCGCCGGACATGGCCGGAGCCATGGCCGATAATCTGCGGGCGCAACTTGGCCTCGATCGTCCTCCCCACGAACGTTATTTCGGCTGGCTGACCCAGGTCGCGCAAGGAAACCTGGGCTTTAGTCTGGTTTCCGGGCGTCCGGTCACTTCCATCATTCTCGACCGGCTTCCGGCGACACTCGAACTCGTGTTCGCCTCACTGATCTTTTCGACGGTCGCAGGCGTCGGCCTCGGCATTCTCAGCGCGCTGAAACGTCATACCGCGACCGATCACGCCCTGACATTCGTCGGTTTGCTCGGGCTTTCCGTGCCGGAGTTCTTTTCCGGCATCGTCTGCATCTATCTGTTTTCGATCAATCTCGAATGGCTGCCGCTTGGCGGGCGTCACCCTCTCGGTGACTACGGCCTGTGGGATCGGATTTCACACGTCATCCTGCCGGCCTTCGTCATGGGCTTCACGCTGGTGGCCGCGCTGATGCGCTACACCCGCGCCAGCTTCCTCGAAACCATGAATCAGCAGTTCGTTCACGCCGCTTTCAGCAAGGGATTGCGCCGCCGTCGGGTCTACATCGTTCATGTGCTGCGGAACGCGGCAATCCCGATCGTCGTCATTCTGACCTTCCGAATGCTGCTTTTGTTCGAAGGAGCGGTGGTGATCGAGAACGTCTTTTCGTGGCCGGGCATGGGCACGCTGATCGTCGATGCGATCATCAATCGCGACTACCCCATCGTCATGGGCGTGCTGACCATCTTGTCCTTCCTTGTCGTCGTGATCAGCCTTCTGGCCGACATCTTCACGGCGCTCGTCGATCCGCATGTTCGTCTGGGGTAATACCATGAGCGCCATAGCAAGAAAAACAGTCACTCAACTTTGGCGGCCCCGTCTGTTCGGAAGTCGCTACATGCGCGCGCTGAGGCGCAATCGTCTCGCCGTGTTCAGCCTCTATTTTCTCGGTGCGATCCTGTTCCTGGCGCTGGCCGGACCCGTGTTGTCGCCGTATGCCGTCGAGGCCATGAATTTCAAGGCCCGTTTCAGTCCGCCGAGCCTCGAACACCTGTTCGGCACCGACCGCCTGGGGCGCGACATGTTCACCCGCGTCCTCGTCGGAAGCCAGATCTCGTTGCTGGTCGCGCTGACCGCCGTGTGCATGACCTCCGGGATCGGCATCACGCTTGGCGCCGTAAGTGGATACTACGGCGGCAAGATCGACGCGCTCGCGGTGAAGATCAGCGAGATCATTCAGACGATGCCGATGCTGCTCATCGTCATGACCGCGGCCACGGTGATCGGCCCCGGTCTCGACGTTCTGATCGTCATGTTCGGCCTCCTGGGATGGCCGGGGATGTTCCGCATCACGAGGGCGCAATACCTGTCGCTGAAGACCCGCACGTTCGTGGATGCAGCCAAGGCGATTGGCCTTTCAGACCGGGCGATTCTCTTCGGCCAGATTCTGCCCAACGCCGCCGGGCCCATCACGATCAATGCGACGTTCCAGGTGGCTTCGCTGGTGCTGCTGGAGGCGGCCGTGAGCTTCCTCGGCGTCGGGGTACAGCCGCCTACGCCCTCGCTCGGCAACATTTTGTCGTCGGCACGGCAACTCGAAATCATCGAAAATTACCCGTGGATGTGGGGTTTCGCCGGTTTCTTCATCACGGTAACCGTGCTCGCCATCAACTTCGTCGGCGACGGCCTTCGGGACGCGCTCGACCCCCATCAGGTGCACTGACGATGGAAAAACTTACACACCGAAAGCTGGAAGCGGACGGGGCATCCGCGTCCCCTGCATTGTTGCAGGTCCGGGACTTGGAGATCGAATTCGTTCAGGAGAACGAGACCGTCACCGCCGTGCATGGCGTTTCCTTCGACGTCAACGAGGGCGAAGTGGTCGCCCTGGTGGGCGAAAGCGGTTGTGGCAAATCGACGGTCGTCAACAGCATCCTCAACCTGTTGCCTCCGTCGGGGCGGATCGCGCGGGGAAGCATCCTGTTCCGCCGCGCCGACGGCTCCGTGATCGACATCGCGGCGGCCCCACGATTCGGCGAAGTCATGCGCGGCCTGCGCGGCAAGGAGATCGCCATGATCTTCCAGGAAGCAGCGGCGGCGCTCGATCCGGTCTATACGATCGGCGATCAGATCGCCGAAACCCTTCGCTGCAACACTGGCCTGACCTGGGTGAAAATCCGCGAGTTCGTCGTCGAACTGCTTCGTCGGGTCGGAATTCCGGCTCCCGAGATTCGCGCGAAAAGCTACCCCTTCGAACTATCCGGAGGGATGAACCAACGCGCCATGATCGCCATGGCTCTGGCCGCCGAACCGCGATTGTTGATCTGCGACGAGCCGACCACGGCGCTCGACGTCACCATCCAGGGACAGATTCTCGCGTTGATCGAACGGATCGCGGCGGAATCGGGCAATGCCATCATCTTCATCACCCACGATCTGGCCGTGGTGGCGGAAATCGCCGACCGCATCGCGGTCATGTATCTCGGTCGCCAAGTGGAAGTGGGAAGCAAGGAGAAAATCTTTAACGGCGCCCTTCATCCCTATACCCGCGGGCTTTTCGCCTCGGTGCCTGTGTTGGGAGAGAAAAGCAAGAAGCTGGTGCCCATCCCCGGCGAGGTGCCCTCTTCGAGCCGTGGCATCAAAGGTTGCCCATTCGCCGCCCGCTGCGGCCAGGCCCTGCCGCGCTGTTTCGACGAGCCACCGCCACGGATCGATCCAGAACCCTTTCATTCCGTGTGCTGCTGGTTGTACGCGGAGGTTCGGCCATGAACGACATGATCCTCGACGTGCGGGACATCGTGGTGGGTTTTCCCGTCCTGCGCGGTTTCCTCAAGAAGATGGTCGGTACCGTGCACGCCGTTGACGGAGTCAGCTTCACCTTGGCGCGAGGCCGTACCCTGGGCCTCGTCGGCGAAAGCGGCTGTGGCAAGACGACGGTGGGTAACGCCATCATCCGCCTCGTCGATACGGACGCGGGACAGATCGTCTTTCACGCCCGGGACGGCGAACGGTTCGCCGTTGAAACCCTGACCGATCGGAACCTGCGGAGGTTTCGTTCCCGGGTGCAGATGGTGTTCCAGGATCCGTACAACTCGCTCAATCCGCGCTGGACCATCGGCGCCACGCTCGAAGCGGGTTTGAAGATTCATTCGGAACTTGATGCGGACAGGCGCCGTGAACGGATAGCCACCCTTCTGCACGACGTTGGCCTCGGTCCCGATTTCATAGAGCGCTATCCGCATGAACTGTCGGGTGGTCAACGACAGCGGGTGGGAATCGCCCGAGCGCTCAGCGTCGATCCCGAACTGATCATCTGCGATGAAAGCGTCTCGGCGCTCGATGTCTCGGTGCAGGCGCAGATCATCCATCTGCTCAAGGAACTACAGGCGAAATACCAGCTCGCCTACATCTTCATTTCTCACGACCTCGCGGTCGTCGAATACCTTTCGGACGAAATCGCGGTCATGTATCTCGGCCGAATCGTCGAACACGGCGACGCCGAGACGATCATCCGCCACCCGGCACATCCCTACACCCGCCAGCTTCTGGAAGCCGTTCCGGTGGCCAAGGTGCAGGCCAAGCGCGAACGCGCCCTTATCCGGGGGGAGGTCCCGAGCCCGATCGATCCACCTTCCGGCTGCCGCTTCCATCCCCGATGCCCGCATGCGATGGCGGTCTGCGCCATCGAGACACCCCCACTCGTTGAGGGAACAGACGGGGCTGGAAACCGCCGCATCACCGCCTGCCATTTTCCATTGCCGATCGACGGTGCGGAATTCCGGTCCGATACGATCGCCATCCAATCGCCGAATGAAAACGAGCCATCATCATGAAAACCAACCAGAGCATCCTTCACAACGGAATTGTTCTTGACGCGGACTGGCCTTTGGCGCCGAGCACGCTTTCGCGACGGCCGATGCGGGTCCCTTATCTAGAGACGCCGCCGGATGTGATCCCGATCGACGTCGGCCGCCAGCTGTTCGTCGATGACTTTTTGATCGATCGGACGTCGCTGCATCGCGTGTATCACCGTCCCGAACCTCACTCGGCCAACCCGATGCTGGCGCCCGAAAAGCCTTGGGAAACGGGCGAGGTTCCATTCGCCATGCCATTCAGCGACGGCGTCTGGTACGACCCCGCCGACGGGCTCTACAAGCTTTGGTATGCCGGAAACGAGATGTGGTGTACCTGCTACGCCCAGTCGGAGGACGGCATCCACTGGCAACGGCCGGAGCTGGACGTGGTCCCGGGAACCAACATCGTCTGCGAGCTGCCCCGTGATTCGAGTACGGTATGGTTGGACCATTTCGAGGAGAACCCCGCACGCCGGTTCAAGATGTTCCTGACCGTCAAGCAGCGCCGAACGATGAAGATGAGGTTGCTCGGATACGCGACCGGCAATTACTACACCTACACCTACCTGTCGTCGCCCGATGGCATTCGTTGGACCGTGACCGACGAATCGCCGCGCGACCAGCCGATCGGCGACCGCTCGACCGTGTATTACGATCCGTTTCGCGGACGGTGGGTGTTCAGCATCCGCGACCTCGAATTCATGTATCCGGATGAACGGAGAAACCAGGACTATCGCATTCGGCTGTTCCGCGACCACGTAGACCTCGGCGCCGGATTGACGAATCTGACCGGTCCCGCCGTACCGTGGGTCGGCGCCGACGATCTGGATCCTCCCCATCCGGACTACCCCGACCAACCGACCCAGCTCTACACCCTCGACGCCATCGCCTACGAGAGCCTGCTGCTCGGCTATTTTTCCATCCACCAGGGACCGGAAAATCCCATCTGCATCGAGCGGAACATCCATAAGCGGAACCAGATCGCGCTGGGTTTCAGTCGTGATGGCTTCCATTGGCACCGTCCGGACCGCCGTCCGTTCATAAAAGCTCATTCCGAAGACCCGCAAGCCTGGGACTGGGGCAATATCCAGTCGGTCGGCGGCGGATGCCTGGTGGTCGGCGACGCGCTGTACTTCTATTACAGCGGACGGCGAAACGGTTCCCCGCATTGGGACGCCGGCGGCGCCACCGGAATGGCCGTGTTGCGACGGGATGGTTTCGCGAGCTTGGAAGCCGACGACGATGGCGGTTACTTGCTGACCCGTCCGGTCGTTTTCAGCGGCTGCCATCTGTTCGTCAATGCCTCGCTCGTCCGCGGACGATTGCGGGTGGCGTTGATCGACGACCAAGGAAACGAGATCGACGGTTATCGGCTCGCGGACTGCGTTCCGGTCACGGGAAACGGAACCGCCATGAAGGTCCGCTGGACCGACCGCGAAGAAGTGAGCGATCTGCGGGGGCAGCGAATCCGCTTGCGCTTCGAACTCTTCGGCGGAGCTCTCTACTCTTTCTGGATAAGCCACAGGGAAACCGGGCAGAGTAACGGATATCTCGCGGCTGGAAGCCCGGGCGCGCGAGGTCCGATCGATCGGTGAAGCCGTCGACGCTTCTGAAATAGCAATTTGCTTTGGCGATGCCGCAGGCCGAAACCCTCAAGTCGGCTTGCGGCAAGACGTGTGGCAACGGCACCCAAAATTATCCAGTATCGATAGCCATTGCGAGTTCCGTTCTTGGGAAGGAAAATAGATCAACCGAACGTCTGGAATGGACGCGAAGCCGTTAAAAAAACAAACTTCAGGCAAGTCCATTTTCGATGGCTCCTGACCTAAGAAATCTTGGCGCGAAATATCGTGATTGCCGATTGGCGAGGTTCGTTAATTAACTCATTGATATAGAATGGTTTTTTTAATCGATTTTCCGGTCCGAAGAAATTTGCAAAAAGTGAAGCTCAGTCCGACATTATTTGAAAAAGAGTCTGACTTATTTTGGAAATTCAGCGCCGGAAACGGCATAAGTCCTTCACATCGAATCCGACCTATTCTGCAGACCTCTATTTCTATTGTCGGATGTTATAGGCTGGCACGTCATACCAACCTGCATAAAGAATCATTGATATGCCCATTTTCGCATTCCGATGGACATGATTTTCCACGGCTGGTCGATGAGCTTGTTCCAGGCGAAGCAACAGTGGTCGACGATGTCGACGTAGGACTTGAAGATTCTGTTTGAGAGCCAGTTTTCGCGCATGAACTGCCACACATTCTCCACCGGATTGAGCTCGGGCGACTTCGACGGCAGGGGAACGAGGGTGATGTTTTCGGGGACGTGAAGGGCATTGGAGAAGTGCCATCCGGCCTGGTCGACGATCACGACGGCATGGGCGCCGGAGGCGACGGCGAGCGAGATTTCCGTCAGGTGCAGGGTCATGGCGACGGTGTTGCAGACCGGCAGGACCAAGGCCGCTCCGACGCCTCGGGCCGGACAAACGGCGCCGAAGATCCACGCCGAGCGCGTCCGTTGGTCTTTGGGGGCGGCGGGACGTGTCCCGCGTTTCGCCCAACGCCGCGTAATCGTATTCTTTTGGCCGACCCTGGCTTCGTCCTGCCACCAGATTTCTATGGCTGTTCCGGCGGGGAGGCCGGATCGGATCTCCGCCACTCGGGCGGGGAATTTTTTTTGAATGTCTCCATGGCTTCCGCGTCCTGGGCGTGGTGACGTGGTCGAGCCGAGAGTTTCCGATACCCCATCTCGCGCAGGTTCCGCCCCAAGGTCGTTTCGTCCATGGAAACGCCGAATTCCCGCTGGATCCAGGAAACCAAGTCGCTCAATCGCCAACGCACCACGCCATCGATATAGGGCGTCGGTCCATCGTCAATCACGGTGGCCAACAGGGCTCGCTGTTCCACCGTCAAGCGGCGGTGCGGCCCCGTCGACTTGGCATCAATCAAGCCTTCAGGTCCTTCGGCATTGAAACGCAAAACCCAGTCCCGCAGCGTCTGAAGATCCACCTCCGCATGGGCCGCCGCTTCCCTGCGGCTCGATCCGTCATAGATCATCGACAAACTCAACAGGCGCCGAACTTGGCGCCCGTGACCCGACGAACGCGCAAGACGACGAAGGTCCTCGCCACTGTAGTCGTCACGGAGGGGGATCGCTCGTGCCATGGAAAACTCCTCTGTTTTCCATGTTGAATCATTTTTTCAGCCGCACGGGAATCCCCCACGTGAGTCTTTCTTCATGCTGGTTGGTATAAGGATTCCTGCGGGTTTCAGAGAGTCTCCAGTCGCACCTTTTGAGTCACGCGATATTTTCTATTGTCGGATGTTATAGGCTGGCACGTAAGCTGTCAGCCCATGGCTATAAATTTCAATGGGTTAATTTGTAGCCGGCCATTTGGTTTTGGATCCAACGGTCATTGGGTTTTGAACTAATCGCTTTTCGAGCGGGACCGTTTTGAGAGGCCGTTGAAGGCCCCTCAAACAGCGTTTTTAAGCAATTTCCATCAGGTCGGATTTGAGAGCGCGGCACGCATGCGCCGCAGCAGGGGAACCACCCCGTTACCGGCGAGGTGATATCGGTCCAGCCGTCCGGCCAGCCCATCAGCGCTTCGAGGAAGCGCGGGTTGCAGACCAGGGGATCACCGCCACCCTGGTCGACAGTCCCACCGCGCGCAATTTCATCGCCACGCTAGCCCTGACAATGAAAATGACGCGATGGGGCGACCGCGAATATTACGGCAAGGTTGCGAAGCCGCTTTCCGGAAACGCTCCCCGTCGGAACGCCTTCAAGAACGGGGACGTCGCCTTCTTGGTTCCAGGGGGCTCCTTCGCCGTGTTCTTCGACGACACCGGAAACACCGGCGTTTCCGACCTGATCGTTATGGGAACCGTGACCTCGGATCCGAGGGCGTTCGCCTATGGCTGGACGGGTGCGACTTGGCATGAGGTGGCGGGCGCGTCCCTCCTGATTCTGTTCATCGTCCATACCGTCTGGAGTCGGCGGTGGTACGCGGCTATCGTCAAAGGACACTACGGCGTGCGGCGCGTGGTGAGTACGGCCGTCAATCTTCTGTTGCTTGCCGCTGCGTTGACGTTGTTCGTCACAGGACTTCTCGATTCAAAACTTCTGGCAGCGTTTCCAAAGACAAACCTGGATTTGCCGACGCGGTCGATCCACACGTTTACCGCCAACTGGTTCCTGGTTCTTGGCGCCGTCCACTTGGGCCTGCATTGGAAAATGATCATGACGATCTTGGGCAGGGCCGCCGCGATGCCACCTTCCAACCTGCAGAGGACAGTGATATTGCGAGTCCTCAATGTCGCCGTTGTCGCCTACGGCATCTACGCCTGGACCGAGCGGAACATCGGCTACAAGTTGACCGGATACTATTCGTTCGATTTCTGGGACTTCGAAAAGTCCGTACTGGGCTTTTTTGCCCAGTACGCCGTCATCATCTGCCTCCCTGCCGCTTTCGCCCACTATGTATCGAAATTGGCGCAAATTCGCTCTCGTCGATGAAAATGGAGCGTAGCCATTAAGTTTCCGCATTTGGCACACTACTGATGCAGGGATCATCCGATATGATGTCAGAGGTGGTCCCGTTTGTTCGGACAGATTGGCGTCGCTGTTGCAGGGAAAACAAAATGCTACACAAGATCAAAAAGATTGACGTTCACCTCGTCTCCGAACTCGTTGCTGGCGGCTTTGCCGACTCAACGCGTAAGGTTGAAAGCATCGGCTTCCTCATCGTCCGTGTAACGACGGACCAGGGACTCGAAGGAATCGGCGTCACCTATCACGAGGTCGGCGGCGAAGCGACGCGAGAACTCATCTTGCGCAACATGGCTCCGATGCTCATCGGCCGCGATCCTCTCGAGACGGAGGTCCTCTGGGACGAGTTTTTCCAATATCTGCGGGGCGTTGGGCGAAAAGGACTGACGTTCTGCGCCTTGAGTGCGGTCGATATCGCGCTGTGGGACCTCAAAGGCAAGATCTTCGACATGCCCATCTACAGGCTACTGGGCGGGAACAGAACGAAGGTGCCGGTCTACGCGAGCGGCGGTTGGACATCGTTTTCCGACGACCAACTCGTGGACGAAATGAAAGGTATGGTTGCCCGCGGATTCAAGGCGATCAAGTTCAAGGTCGGCGTGGAAGGCGGCAAGAATCCGAGACGCGACGCGCAGCGTGTCCGCAAGGTTCGCGAGGCTGTCGGTCCGGACATCGATCTTCTTCTTGATGCCAACAACTGTTTCGACGCGGCGACCGCGATCCAACTGGCGAACAACATCCGCGAATTCGACATCTTGCTGTTCGAGGAACCGGTATTCGCGGACGATATTCCCGGCCTCGCGCGCTTCAAGCGGGGCACGGACATCCCGCTCGCCACCGGAGAGCACGAGTACACGAAGTTTGGAATCAGGGATCTCTTGGTGAACGAAGCGGCCGACTACGTCCAGGCCGACGGCACCCGCGCCGGTGGCTATACGGAAATGGTGAAGATTGCGGCGCTCACGCAGACGTGGAACGTGAAGTTCGCACCTCACGCAATGGAAAACATCCACCTGCACTTGGTGGCCGCTTTTGCGAACGCGCCATTCCTCGAGCGTCTCCTGATGTTCGAAGGAATCACCGCGCATGTGTTCAAGAATGCCTCCGTTCCGATCGACGGTTTCATGCCCATCCCGGATAAGCCAGGCCTGGGGCTGGACCTTGATATGGACTTCATAAGAGAGCGGGACGGATGAGTGATACCGGAATTGACCCGTTGAGTGTCTGCGCTGTGTTGTCCGGCCGCCGGAGGGGGGTGTTTACCGGCCTTTTCACATCGGCGAGCCGGTTGCGTCGACGGGACTCATGGGGGTGACCGGAGTTCGGTCCAGTCGCCCTGTGGGCTCCTTGTGAGCATCGGCGTGTGGAAAACGCCAACGACCTTGGCGGAAGTGGCTGGCGCCAGGTTTTCAAGGCCGAGGCGCCAGCGTTGCGTCTGGACCATCGCGACACCAAGAACAACCGGATCGATCTTGCAGGCCGACAGGAGTTGGAGGCCGGCGAGCATAGAAGCGCCGCTTGAGATCACGTCGTCGATCAGCGCCACACGCCGGCCTTCGAGAAGCGGCAACATGCGCGGGTCGACATAGAGCCGCTTGCGCTGGTCGGGCGTCGTGATCGAGGAGAGATCGACGGAAAACTCTTCCGAATACCAGAATTTCCGCGAAGTCCCGAGCGGGACATATCGACTGTGGCCGAGTTCGCAGGCGACCGCGCTGGCAAGCGTCAAACCGAGGGTCGGCAGGCCCACGACGATTTCGGGTTCGAAAGCCTTGAGTTTATCGGCAAGCGCCTTGGCCAGCGCGCCCTGAACCTCGAAGCTGGCCTGATTGATGATCAGGGATGCAAGCGCATGTTTGCCATCCGGGAGAGGCCGGATCGGGAGCTTTATCTGGCGGCCGTCGTCGAGTGAGGTCGGAAAGAAGCCGATATGGCTTTCTGTGAGGCCAAAGGTCTCCGGCGCATGGATCTCCTGCCAGAAGTCATGGGGCTGCATTCGGGGCCAGTCCTTTTCTTCGTTGTCGACCGAGTCGCTTCAATTTATAGGAATTCCGGCAATGTCAGGGTTTGTCGCGGTCCACGCAACCCCCACTTTACCAGTGCCATGAAAGGTGCTTTCAAACCGATGAACATTCCCGACACGATTTCCGGCGATCTGTCCTATCTCACGGCGTTGCGCCACGATCTGCACGCGCATCCGGAACTCGGATTCGAGGAGGTGAGGACAGCCGATATCGTTGCCCGGCACCTCGAAGAGGCGGGGATCGGCGTGCATCGCGGCCTTGGCGAAACGGGCGTCGTCGGCACGCTTAGAGTCGGCAGCGGCACGCGCACAATCGGACTTCGCGCCGACATGGATGCGTTGGCCATGCCGGAAACGGGAGAACTCTCCCACAAGTCGACTGTTCAGGGCAAAATGCACGCCTGTGGTCACGACGGGCATACGGTGATGTTGCTGGGCGCGGCGCGCTACCTTGCCCGGACTCGGGCGTTTTCCGGCACCGTGCATTTCATCTTTCAGCCGGCCGAGGAAGGGCGGGGCGGCGCGCTGAAGATGCTGGAAAACGGGCTGTTCCGTCTTTTCCCGTGCGATGCGGTTTATGGACTCCACAACATGCCGGGGCTCGACGTCGATGAGATTGCGGTCGTCGAGGGCCCTCAACTCGCCTCGTCCGACCGTTGGCACGTCACCTTTCACGGTACCGGCACCCACGGCGCCAAGCCCCATCTTGGCCGCGATCCGATCACGGCCATGGCCACGTTCCTGGCGTCCCTGCAAACCATTGTCGGTCGGGTGGTCGATCCCTTGCAACCCGCCGTCGTCAGCGCGTGCTCGGTCCAGGCGGGCAATCCGGAAGCCCTTAATGTTATCCCCGATTTCGTTGCCATCGGCGGCACCGCGCGCGCCTATTCGGCTACCGTGCGCGACCAATTGGATGAAGAAATCGGCCGCTTGGCGCGGGGAACCGCCGAAATGTACGGGATTCGGGCCGAGTACCGTTTCGAACGCCGCATCCCACCGGTCGTTAACGATGCCGACGCCGCACGCCGGGCCTTCGATGCCGCTGAAAGCGTGTTCGGAAACAAGGTCCGAGGCACCTTTCCGCCGTCGACGGCAGGGGACGATTTCGCGTTTTTCGGTCAGGAGGTGCCGGGCTGTTTCGTCTGGCTCGGCAACGGCCCGGCTGTCGATGGGGCGCTCCATCACAATACCGCCTATGATTTCAATGACGCGGCGATCCCCTGCGGTGTCGCCTTCTGGTCGGCTCTTGTCGAGCGGGAATTGGCGGCAAGCTAGGAAAGGGGGCTTGCCGCTGCCGTAAGCGCGTCCAGGATCACGGATTTCAGCCGATCGGTCTCGACTTCGACCGCGAGTTCCGCGTTGAAGGTGGCGTGGGTCGACCGTGTTTCGACCACGGTGCGACCACGGGTGACCGTCCCGGAAAGCTCCATCGCGACGCCGACGGGTCGGAAGGTAACCAGATCGGGGCGGATGAAGGCCGCCGCCGCCGCCGGGTCGTAGAGGGCCATTGCCGGGCGACCGCGTTGGATCGCGATATGGATGAAGCCTCCGAACAGATCGGCCAACAGTTCGGCATTGTCTCCGCCGAGCGCCCTGAGACCTTCCGCTTCCTCCGGCCGACTGAGAATTTTGCGGCAGAAATCGAGATCGACCATCCGCAACGGCAGACCGTGGGCCAGTACGATGGCTACGGCCTCCGGGTCGGCGTAGGCGTTGAACTCGGCGGAAGCGGTGTGGTTTCCCGCTCCCGCGCTGCCGCCCATCCAGGTCAGGTCATCGATCCGTCTGGCAAGATCGGGGCGCGCCAGCACAAGCGCGGCGATATTCGTCAAAGGCCCGAGCGCCAGGATGCGGCGCGGCCCGTCGGTCGTTTCCAGCCAACGTGAAAGGGCAGCGAACGCGGCTTCCCCCGATTCCGGGTCGCAGGCGGAAAGGGTGCGTCCCAGCGTCGGAATGCCGGTGGGGCCGAGGATCCTTTGCGCCGTCTCGACTTGTCCGAGGACGGCTTTTTCGCGGCCGATGGCGATGGGGAATTGCCAACCGAACGTCTGTCGCGCCGCCGCCGCGTTGCGGCGCACCTGGTCGAGCGGGGCGTTGCCGAAGACCAGTGAAACGCCGTCGATCAAGGGCCCGGCGTGTTCGACCGTCAGGATCGCGGCGATGTCGTCGAAACCCATGTCGGTATCGATCCAGATCCCCATGGATTACCCGAAGCGTTTGAGTTGCGCGGCGTTTTCGACCGGGAGGTCAAAGGCGATTTCCGCGCCCAACACGTGGCTGGGCAGGGCCGCGTCGACCTCCGCCTTCAGGTTGCCGAACGGTGTGTCGAGGACGTACTCGCGCGTGCCTCCGGCAAAGGAAATACCGCGCACGGTGCCCTGGAAGGGACCCGAGCCGAGTTGCAGCATGCGGGGGCGCCAAGCCAGTCCCGCCGTTTTCGGCAGCGCGTGGGGCACCTGGAAGTCGCCGTGATCATTGACGAACTTGCCGTCGCGGACTTCGAAGATGTTTTCGAAGCCGACGAAATCGGCGACGAAGCGGGAAATCGGCTGGTTATAGATCTCTTCCGGCGTTCCCATTTGCTCGATCGCGCCGTCCTTCATCACCACGATCCGGTCGGCCAGAGCCAGGGCCTCGACCTGATCGTGGGTGACGAAAACCATGGTCACGCCGCTTTCCTTCTGAACCCGCTGCAATTCCGTACGCATTTCCAGCCGCAGCCGCGCATCGAGATTGGACAGCGGCTCGTCGAGCAGCAGCACCTTGGGCTCCATCACCATGGCGCGGGCCAGCGCCACGCGCTGCTGCTGGCCGCCGGAGAGTTCCGGCGGCTTGCGGCTGCTGAAGCTGGTGAGGTTGACGGTTCTCAACCCGTCTCCGACCTTGGTTTCGAGTTCGGCGCCCTTCATCCCTTTGAGCTTCAGGCCGAAGGCGACGTTTTCGAACACCGACAGATGCGGAAACAGGGCGTAGGACTGGAAAACCATTCCGACCGCGCGCTTGTTGGCGGCCATGCGGGTGATGTCGATCCCGTCGAGGCTGATGCGGCCGCCCGTCGGCGACAACAGGCCCGCGATCGCCCGCATGGTTGTGGTCTTGCCGCAACCCGACGGCCCAAGCAGGGCCAGCAGTTCGCCCTTGTGGATATGAAGGTCGAGGTCCTTGACCGCGACCGTCTTGCCGTAGGCCAGTGTAAGCTTATCGAGGGTCAGAAACGTTTGGTCAGACATATCGGGAGAACCCCAGGAAACGTTCGGCGGCGAAAACGATGCCGATGGACAGGAAGGCAAGCAGCGAGGAAAGCGCCGCGATGGACGGGTCGAACACGATCTCCATGTAACCGAGCATGTCGATCGGCAGTGTCCTGACCCCTGGACCGGAAAGGAACAGCGATACCGGGACCTGGTTGAAGCTGGTGACGAAGCCAAGGATGAAGGCCGACAGGATACCGCCGCGGATGTTCGGCAGCACCACCCGAAAAAACGCACCGAGCCGCGATGAGCCGAGCAGTACCGCGGCTTCCTCCATTTCGGGACGCAGATTGTTGAGACTGGCCGAGACCACGCGCACCGCGTAGGGCAGTACCAGCGCCGTGTGGGCGAGAAACAGAGCCAGCGTGATCTTCAGTTGGAACGGCACGACGAAAAACCGCAGCAACGCGAGACCGACGATGATGCCGGGTACGATGATCGGCGCGGAGACCATTGTGCGCACGGCCTCGGAAAACGGCAGCTTATAGCGCGACATCGCGTAGGAAGCCGGAACGCCCAGCAGAAGCGCGGTAAACGTTCCGCCGATCGCCAGGAACATCGACATCGCGAAGCTTTCGCGAAAGCTTTCGACGGTGAAGACCTTGATGATCCATTTCAGCGAAAAACCCTGCGGCGGAAAGGCCAGGGTGTCGCCGGCCGAAAACGAAGCCGCGACGATGATCACGAACGGGCCGATCAGGAACAGCAGCACGAGACCGAGGGCGATGGGTACGAAGAGACTCCGGGTCATTTGCGATTCCTTGCCGTCGCCAGTCGCTTCAACAGCAAATTGGCGGAAAAGCTCATGGAGATGAGGATGAAGGCGATGACGCTCGCCGAAATGAAATCGCTGGCCACGGTGACGCGCTGATAGAGCAGTGTTTCCAACATCAAAACCTTGGACCCGCCGAGGATGGCCGGCGTGATGTAGGCGGTCATCGAACCCGTGAAGACCAGCGTGCCGCCGATCACCAGGCCTTCCTTGGTTAGCGGCAGGATGATCTTCCAGAACACCTGGAACCAGTTGGCGCCGAGCACACGGGCGGCTGGAACCGCGTCGCGCGGCAGGTTTTCAAGCGCGCTCACCAGGGCGATGATCATCAGCGGCATGAAAAGCTGCAACAGGCCGATGAAGACGGCGGTTTCGGTAAACAGCATCCGAACCGGTTCGTCGCTCAGGCCGACGGCCACCAATGCCTGATTGACGATGCCGGTGTGGCCGAGGATGACGATCCAGGCATAGGTGCGCGCCACCGGGGAAATCATCAAGGGCAGTGCGACGAGTCCGATCATCCGCCCTTTACTCGACGGGGGCAGGCTGATGATCGCGTAGGCCGCGGCATAGCCGATCACCGCCGCAACCAGGGTCACGGTCGCGCCGAGCCGAAGCGTGCGCAGGAAAACAGTGCGGTTGAGCGGCAGGCTGAAGAAGTCCGTATACGCCGACAGCGTCCAGCCCTCGGCCGACTGGAAACCTTCGGACAGCAGGATGCCGACCGGCACGAGAAACACCACGGCGGCGAAAACCGCCGCGGGCAGGGCGAGCGCCAGCGCTTCGGCCCGGTTATGAAACATAAGCTTTCGCCCTCAGTCGATGGATCGGTCGGCTGGGACACGACCTCGGAACGGATTACAAAGGTCATGTCCCGGCACGAGCTTGACTATCCGCGATCTAACGTTACTGCGCGACCTTGGTGTTCCATTCCGACAGCCAGTCTTCGCGGTTGTCGAGCGCGACGGCGGACGGAATGAGTTTCAGGGTCTTGGCGGTTTCTTCGCCATAGGTGATGTTGCCAGCGACTTCGTCGGAAACCTTGACCTCGGCGTTGGCCGGGCTGTCGACCAGCTTCTCGGCCAGTTTGGTCTGGATGTCGGTCGACAACCAGAAGTCCATGAACTTCAACGCCAAGTCCTGGTTCTTCGATCCTTTGGTCATGACCATGACGTTCAATCCGCCGGTTTGGCCTTCCTTCGGCGTCGCCCAAGCGATCGGCAAGCCGAGCTTGGTGAACGGTGCCCACGAGAACCGGCCGACCGGCGCGGCCCAGATTTCTTCCTGCTTCATCAACTGAACGAGTTGCGACGATTTCACGTAGAAGGTGACGATCTTGTCTGCCTTGGCGCCGATGGCTTGGATCGGGGCCTTGAGGTCCGGCGTGTCGGAGCCGAGCGCCTTGCCGAGCATGTAGAGCGCGGGCGGACCCTGGTTGGTGGTGACGTTCGGGAAGGCGATGTGAGAAACGATGTCGTCCTTCAGAAGGTCGGCCCAGGATTCGATCTTCGGCAGCTTGTCGGTCCGGTAGATGATCGAGGTGGCGTAGAAGGTATAGCCGACGCTCATGCCGTCGCCGTTCGGATCCTTGGCGACATCGTAGAGTTTGCCGAAATTGGAGAGCTTGGCGGTGTCGATCTTGTCGATCAGGCCGCCGCGCGCGGCGGCAAGCGCATCGGCCATGGACATGACCGCCATGTCGACGACCGGATTGGCTTTGTTGGCCTCCATCTTGGCCAGCCGTTCGACGCTGTTGCCGGTCTCGACGACCAGCTTGCAGCCGCACAGGGCTTCGAACGGGGCGTAGACGATTTCCTTGAACGCGTCCTGCGCGAAGGCATAGACGGAAATCGTCAGCGTCTTATCCTCGGCATGGGCAATGCCCATCGTCAGCATCAGTGCCGTGGCCGAAGCCAGCATCGTCTTGTTCAGCATAGGCATTTTCCTTCCAGAGCTTGGGTTGGTATCTCGGGGGCTGGGCTTGCAGCCGGGGCGCTTGTTTGCCGAACCACCAGCTGCATGGGTACTTTTGTCGTTTCCGCGGATGCTACGGCGCCGGTCGCGGCCCGGCAGTTTTCGTCGTTCCCGGCCTCTATCACGCGTGCCAGGGCGCCGACGGCGATCTCGGCGATGCGCGGCATATCCATTCGAATCGTGGTCAGTCCGGGTGTCACGACCGATGCCCAGACGAGATCGTCGAAGCCGGTAATGCTCGCTTCCTCTGGTACACCGATGCCGGCGTGATTCAATTCGGTCAGCGCCCTCAGAGCGTGCAGGTCGGAGACCGCGGCAATGGCGGTAAAGCCTTCCGCGATCTTGCCCGCCAAGCCGAGAAGACACCCTTTGCCTTCTGCCTGCTCCCGCGGCTCGATCCAAAGCACCTCGGCTTTTCCTCCTGATGGTATTCGCGACTTCATTCCGCCGATACGGTCATTCTGCACGATGGAAGAGGGATTATTGCCGATCAGCAGAATTTTTCGGTGGCCCAGTCCGGTGAGGTGTTCGATGATTTCCTGCCCGCCCCGCCAGTGATCGGCGGCGACAGTGTTGCCGGGTGTTGACGGGCTGTCAATCACGGCGACCGGACAACCGATGTCGGTAATGCGCGTGCCGCGTCGGGGGACGATCACGATACCATCGACGTTTTTTTCGATCAGCCGGTTGACCGCTTCGGTCTGCATCGCGATCTCGCCTCGCGAATCCGCGATCAGCACGCCATAGCCGATATTGCTCGCGGCATATTCAATCGCCTGTGCGATTTGCGGAAAAAGGGGATTGGCAATGTCCGGGAGCACAAGACCAAGCACACCTGTTCGACCCGTCCTGAGGGCACGGCCCGCCATGCTCGGCACATACCCGATTTCGGTTGCCTTCGCGCGGATTCGCTCGATCAGTTCCGCTGAAACACGACCCTTGCCGGATAGGGCGTTCGACACGGTCGCCGTCGATACACCGAATTCAGCCGCGATCTTGTTCAGGTTCGGTCCTGGGCGCGGATGGACCAATTGCCCCTCCCGTATAGCGGGCCTAATTAAACGTTTAATCCAATTAAAGCACTGCCGTCCTTGTGTCTATCGTCTTCCGCTTTTGCTGGTGCCGAATAGACGAACGGCCGCTCGGTCGCCCACCCGCGGCCAATCGTCGTCAAACAGCCTTGAATCCAGGCGGCTATTGCCCGTATTTGTAGATGCCACAGTGTATGGTCGGGGAATTCCGGGTGGATGAGCAACCGAAGGTGTTCGATTGCCCTCCGAACCCGGTTTTGGGTCGTTTCGATATTTTCTGTTTTTCGTTTATTGATCGAGGTGTTGTAGGGGAGGTGCCGGTCCATGGTTCGGATTGCGATTCTCGATGACTACCTGAACCGTGCGCTTGGATCGGCGGATTGGGGCCGAATTCCAGGTGTGCAGATCACCGTTTTCGATCGCCATCTCGGTGGCGAAGACACGGTCGCCGACGAACTATCCCCCTTCGAGATCGTCGTTGCCATGCGCGAACGCACGCCGTTTCCCTCTAGCCTGTTGGAGCGGCTCTCAAATCTGCGGCTGCTGGTTACGACGGGAATGCGCAACCGCTCGATCGATCTGAGCGCCGCAAAATCGCGCGGCATTCTCGTTTGCGGAACCGAGCTTCCAACCCATCCGCCGGCGGAATTGACCTGGGCGCTCATTCTCGGCTTGGTACGCGATGTGCCGCGCGAGAATGCGGCCATGCGCGCGGGCGCATGGCAGGTGACATGCGGTATCGGCTTGAAGGGCCGGGTCCTCGGAATCGTCGGTTTGGGCCGGCAGGGTCGTCAAGTCGCCCGCGTCGGGTTGGCCTTCGACATGGACGTGATTGCCTGGAGTCGCAATCTGACGGCGGAAAAAGCCGCGGAACATGGCGCGCGGTATGTTGAGAGGGACGAGCTTCTGGCCACGGCCGATATCGTCACGCTTCACCTCCCGTTGACATCCGGGACCCGTGGGCTGGTCGGCGCGCGTGAAATCGCATTGATGAAGCCCCGGTCATATTTGATCAACACCTCGCGCGGCCCCATTGTGGACGAGAAGGCCCTGATCGACGCGCTGACTCACGGGCGGATCGCCGGGGCCGGACTTGACGTCTATGACGAGGAACCCTTGCCCGCGGATCATCCGCTGCGCAGCATCGAGCCCGCGATTCTCATGGCTCATAACGGGTATGTGGTCGAAGAGATGTTCCCCCTCGCCTACGGTCACGCGGTGGAAGACATCGAAGCGTGGTTGACGGGAAATCCGATTCGTGTTCTGGCCGGCGCCTGAAAAGCAAATCACGGGTCCGCACTTGATACGTTCACGATGGTGCCGTTGCCGCTCGATTCGACTTCCGAACGGATCCAGTCCACGAACGATTTGATCGCGGGGCGGTCGGCGTCTTGTCGGCGCCAAGCGATATGGTATTGGCGGTCCGCTTCCAGCACCAGATCGAACGGTGCAATCAAGCGCCCCGACCTCAGATCTTCGGCAACCAGTGCCCGCTGTCCGAGGGCGAAACCCGCCCCCTCGCGCGCCGCTTGGTAGGCGAGAGAAGAGTTGTCGAAACAGATGCCCCGGTCGAGCGGCACATCGCGCATACCTGCCTGATCAAGCCACAGTTGCCATAAACGGAGATACGGCGTCGAATACAGAACACGCGTGCGCAGCAATGCGTCATGCGGATCCGGGCCGTATTGTCGCAGCAGGTCGGAATTGGCCACGGGCGTAAATTCCCGTCGGAACAGGAAAGCCGTGGACAAACCGGGCCATCGTCCATTGCCGATCATCAAGGCGACGTCGATTTCTTCACGATCGAACCGAGCGTTGTTGACGGACGTACGAATGCGCAGATCGACGTGCGGCGCTTGGCTGTAAAAGCGGGGCAGACGCGGCATCAACCATTGCACGGCAAAGGTGGGGAAGGTCATCAAGGTGAGGATTTCCTGCCGTGATTCGCCGACAGATTCGCGAACGGCATCCTCGATTTCGGCGAAGGCCGCCGACAGACGCTGAAACAGTCTCATACCCCGTTCGTTGGGCGTAATTCCTTGGTGGTGGCGTCGCATGAGCGAGCCGCCGATATGGGCTTCAAGTGCGCTGATTTGGCGACTGACCGCGCCTGGCGTAACGTTAAGGTTTCGCGCGGCCGCACTGAGACTTCCGGTCCGGATGGCTTCTTCGAATGCGCGCAGGGCGTGGAAGCGTGGCAAATATCGCATGGTTGTTGGTAAATCGGCGTTGGGTTTGATTTTTTCTCACACCCATCTTGATTGGTTTGTTCTTGATAGTCCACGAAAATTCAATAATCGTAAAGTCTTCACGAATCCCAACCGAAGAGAAGCTGGGATCTTTGAATAAATTCGGGTTTGATAATAAAGAAAATAATAACCCTGTCGGGAGTGAACGACGTGACCGAGAGATCGCACGACGTGGCGGTGGATGCCCGTCTCAATAGTACTATCCAAAATTCCGCCACTACCGGCGGTAAAAAAATCAGCGCGCCGTTCTTCCGCACGAACCGCGGGATCGGTATCGGCCTGCTGGCGTGTTTTGCCGCATTGGCGGCGTCAATCGTATTCAGTGACTGGGCCGGCCGCGTCTTGCGGGATGGATTTCTTCTGGGGGGGTTCCCCTTGTTTGCAACCGGCTTCATGATTTTGGCCGCGCTTATTCTCATCTTTGACGGCCAAGCGAAGACGGTGGATCCCGACGTCGCGCGTTTTCGCCTGAGTGCGTTGATCATCGTGCTCGTCGCAACGGCCGTTCTCGGCTTGGCGTTTCTGTCCATGGACATCATCGGCTTTATCCCGATGGTGATCCTTTTGGTTGGCGGTTCTGCCGCAATCCTCGGCTACAGACCAGTCTGGTCCGCATTTTTGGTCGGTCTCGCCGTAGCGTCGGCACTCAGACTGATCATGTACCTCCTGGACGTAGAGGTCGAAGACGGCGTGTTCTGGCATTTCGTGGCGAGGATCATCCATGGTTGACGTCAATGCACTGCTCGAAGCCCTGTCCGTCGTTTTTCAGATCGAAACGATGCTGTGGCTGTTTCTCGGAGTCGCCGTCGGTGTCGGTGTCGGGGCCATGCCGGGACTGAGCCCGGCCCCCGCGATCGCGCTGCTTCTTCCGTTGACATTTACGCTGAGCTTGCCCGCGACGCTCGGCCTCCTGATCGGCGTCTATAAGGGCGGCATCTATGGCGGTTCGATATCGGCCATCAGTTTCGCGACGCCGGGAACCGCGGAATCCGGCGCCACGGTGATCGACGGCTACAAGCTGATGCAAAAGGGCAAAGGCAAAAAAGCCCTGCACATGGCGCTATACGCTTCGGTCACCGCCGATTTCCTGAGCGACGTTCTGACGATCCTGGTTGCCCCGACATTGGCCTTGGTCGCCTTGAATTTCGGTCCTTCAGAACGTTTGTGGCTGATGTTTCTAGCCATCGCGCTCCTGGGGGCCTTGTCCGGCGATCATTTCGCCAAGGGATTCCTGTCGGCCGCCATCGGTCTCTTCATCGGAACGATCGGCTCCGATCCGGTCAGCATGGTATCCAGGAACACCTTCGGCCAATGGTGGTTGTCGGGCGGTATCCACATGATCCCGCTCATCATCGGCCTCTTCGCGGTCGCGACCATGCTCGAGAAATTGGTCGAGATCGTTCGCAATCGGGCTCTGGTCGCGCATGATCAGGTGCAATCGACCGCCGAAGCCATATTGGGCAAATCCGAAGGTCTTACTTTTGCGGAATACCGGTCCTGTTGGAAGGAAATGGCGATCGGCACCGGCGTCGGAAGCTTTGTCGGGGTGCTGCCCGGACTGGGCGCCACGGTCGGCGCTTTCCTGTCCTACGGCATCGCCAAGCAGGTCTCGCCGAAGAAAAATATCGGTAGCGGCCGCCTTGAAGGCGTCGCAGCCGCCGAATCCGGCAACAACGCCACATGCGGCCCGACCTTGGTGCCCCTGCTTGCCTTCGGTATTCCCGGCAGTACGATTGCCGCCATGTTGGGGGGCGCGTTGGCCATCCAAGGCGTGGTTGCCGGCCCGCGTATGTTCGAGCTCTACCCGACGGCGATCTATTCCTTGTTCGTGATCCTGCTCGTTGCGAATTTCGTCAATTTGTTCGTCGGCCGTTTCTTCGCCGGCATTTACGCCAAACTCGGTTCCCTGCCCGTTACGCTGCTGGTGCCGGTCGTATTGGTGATGGCGATCGTCGGCGCATACTCCTATGAGAACAATCCATACGATGTGCTCCTGGTGCTGATTTTCGGCGTGATGGGCTACTTCATGCGGATGTTCAAGATCCCCGAAGCGCCGTTGATCATCACGTTCCTCCTCGCCCCGATGGCCGAGGAAAGCCTGCGCCGCGCACTTCTGATCAACCAAGGAGAATGGATCCCTGCGATGTTCGGCAGCGGTCTCGCGATTACCCTCGCCGTTTTGACCGTGGGATTGACGGTTTTACTGGCCCGTTCGCAGCTTAACCGCCGCATTCGGGAACTAGGCGCCTGATCCGGCGTTTCCCTTGATCGCCGGGTTGTAAAACGAAGCTTTGCAGATCCATGGCGAACACGCGTTAACACACAATAAGCGAGCAAAGGAGGCTCAATATGAGGATAGCCAGGAATACGTTGATGTCCGTCGCCGCCGCGGCGATTGGGGCTGCGGCCCTCATGTCGGTACCGGCTGCCGCGGAAGACTTTCCCTCCGAAACGATCAAGTTCGTTGTCCCTTACAGCGCCGGCGGCGGTCAGGACCGCTGGGCCCGGGTGTTGGCCTCCACGGCGTTCGACCATTTCGGCCAAGGCATGCACGTCCAAGTTCGGGCAGGTGCCGGCGGCTCGGTCGGGTGGAAGTATTTGAAGGGCCATCCGGCCGACGGCCACACCATCATGATCGGCAGCCTGAGCCCGATGATTTCGGTCATGACCGAGGCGAATTCACCGATCAAGGTCAACGACATCAAAATGGTGTGCATCGTATCCGACTTTAATGTGCACCTGCTGGGGCAACCGAATTCCGACTTCGACAGTTGGAACAAGATCGCCGCCTTCGCCAAGGCCAATCCCGGCAAGTTGACCATCGGCGGTACCCTGGCGCAGACGTTGGGCGCGGCGGCGGTGTTCAGCCAGGCGAAACTGGACGTCACCATCGTTCCGTACCCCGGCACCAGCAAGGCGGTTGCCGATCTGCTGGGCGGTCACATCAGTCTGGCCGTCGTCACGCCGGCCACGACGGTATCGCTCGGCGAAAAGGCCGTTCCGGTCCTCAATGTGGGCGCCCGTCCCGACAGCGATGCCTTCGTCAAGCAGTACGGCAAAAAGATCCAGTGGGTCGGCGACCTTGGTTACAAGGGACTGGCACAGCCGCGTTGGATCGGTGTCCATCCGGACACACCGGACGATCGCGTTGCGAAACTCGCCGCCGGGTTCAAGGCGACTTTGGAAGACAAGTCGGTGAAACTCCTGATTTCCAACCTCGGTGAAGAGATCATCTTCGCCGATACGGCGGAAGCGCAAGCGACCTATCAGGAACTCGTCGAAGCCATCGAGAAACACGCCAAATTGCTCAAGTAGCTTACGACTGGGAAATCCGGGCGGCGGATTCTTTTCCGCCGCCCATCCCAACTTTGCCGGCATTCGCGGCCGGCTCCAATTGTCGGACAGTCAGGATTTTACGGGGACACCAGCAAATGCCGATCGAACGTGCACGGAACATGAGGACAATCGACGCAAAGATCATTCGAGGCGGGTCTTCAAAAGGCGTGTTCATCGATATCCGGGATCTTCCGCCGGCGGGAGCCGAGCGCGACGAGGTCGTGTTGAAGGTCTTCGGGACGCCCGATCGAAGGCAGATCGACGGCCTGGGCGGAGCCGACAAACTGACCAGCAAGGTTGCCGTCATGGGGCCCCCGACACGCGAAGACTGTGATGTCGATTACCTGTTCGGACAGGTCGGTACGGAAATGGCGCGCATCGACTGGTCTTCGAACTGTGGGAATATTTCGTCGGGCGCGGCCATGTACGGCGCGATGATCGGTGTCGGACGTGTCGAGAACGGCATAGCCCACGTCCGTGTCCATCAGGTCAACACCGGACGCCAGTTGCGCGCCACCGTCCCCATGCTCGACGGCGCGCCCGCCGTTGATGGTGATTTCGCGATCGGCGGAGTCCCCGGAACCGGCGCCCGTATCGATCTCGACTTCGGCGATTTCGCGGGGTCGGCGTTGAGCAAAGGCGTGCTGCCGACCGGCAATCCACGCGACGTCTTCGACATTCCCGGCCTCGGTAAAATCGAGGCCAGTGTCGTCGACATGGCGAACTTCCACATCTTCGTGCGCGCCTGCGACATCGGTCTCGACACATCGAAATCGATTTACGAATTGCAGGCCGACGACGTGCTCGTGGGCCGCCTGGAATCGGTGCGCAAGGTGGTTGCCGCGCACCTCGACTTCATCACCGGCCCGAACGCGGACGAGGAACTGCAGGTCAGCATGAACCCCCTGGTCTACGCGGTCGCGGAGCCGGTCGACTACCTGACGACCAACAAGGAAAAAGTCTCGGCCGATGATCAGGACGTCTATTCCCGTTCCTTGTCGCGATATCAGTTTTCCAAGGCCTATCCAGGCGCCGGCGCGGCGGGAACGGCGGTAGCCGCGGGCCTCGAAGGGACCCTGGTCCGCGAGGTCTTCCGTAATCCGCCCGACAGGGGTGCGGCGTATTCCGCCCGTATCGGCCATCCCGGGGGCTGCCTTGAAGTGGCGGCGAAGGTTGGATCCGGTCCCGAAGGGATCACGATCGAGCAGGCGGTTGTCGGTCGCACAGCCCGCTTGTTGATGGAAGGAAAGGCTTACATCAAATGACGGACGAAGAAGGCGCCGCATCTCCCCTGCCGCTAAACGGCATCCGCGTCCTCGATTTCGGCCATACCGTCATGGGACCGACGGCCGGTTTGGTGCTCGCCGACCTCGGCGCGGAAGTCATCCGGGTCGAGCCGGCGCCCAAGGGCGATCCGACCCGCAATCTGCGCGGTTTCGGAACGGGATATTTCCCATTCTACAATCGGAACAAGAAAAGCATCGCGGTCGATCTGAAGACGGAAGAAGGCAAAGAGGTGGTCGACCGGCTGCTCGCCATTTCCGACATCATGCTCGAGAATTTCGGACCCGGCACGATCGATCGCCTCGGGTTCGGATACGAGACTGTGGTGAAGACCCACCCCCACATCATCTATCTGTCCCTGAAAGGATACCTGCCCGGTCCCTATGAAAACCGCACCGCTTTGGACGAGGTCGTTCAGATGATGAGTGGCCTGGCCTACATGACCGGCCCTCCGGGCCAACCGTTGCGGGCGGGGTCCTCGGTGGTCGACGTGCTGGGCGGTCTCTTCGGCGCGCTGGGCGTGTTGGTCGCGTTGCGTGAACGTGAAAAAACCGGCAAGGGAACCTTGGTCAAGGCGTCGTTGTTCGAAAGCGTCATGTTCCTGATGGGACAGCATTTGGCCTATGCCTCGCTATCGGACGAGCCGGTGCCACCGATGCCCGCGCGCGTTTCGGCGTGGGCGATTTACGACCAGTTCAAAACGGTCGAGGGCGAAACGGTGTTCTTCGGCATCACGTCGGACCGCCAGTGGAAGCAGTTCTGCGAAGCCTTCGGGCGCCGGGACCTGCTCGACGATCCGGAACTCGCCACCAACAACCAACGGATCACAGCCAAACCCCGTCTGAAGCCCATTGTCGCCGACATGTTCGCAACCATGACGGTGACTGAGCTCGAGGACAAATGCGTCGGTGCCGGATTGCCGTTTGCCCATGTGGCGCGGCCCGAGCATATGTTCGATAACCCGCACCTGTTGGCGGGCGAACGGCTGTTGAGGACCGTGCTGCCGGGGGGCGTGGACACGCGGTTGCCGGCCCTACCCATCGAGATCGGTGATTACAAGTGTAAAATACGCGCCAATCCGCCGCTGACCGGTGGGGACACTCGTGATCTTTTGCGCGGCCTCGAATTTCCCGACGAAACGATCGACGAATACGCCCGACGCGGCATCATCGTCGATGCGACCTTGGCCGAGACGATCCGTGATTGACAGCTTCGACATCCGGTCTGAAGTCGACGGCCACCATATCGTCGACCTCCGAAAAGCAGCCACGGCCTTGGGGGGTATCGGGCGACTGCCGATCACTCTGCGCATCCTCCTGGAAAACCTGCTGCGCAACGAAGACGGCGTATCGGTCACCGCGGGTGACATCCGTGCCGTCGCCGCGCGTCCCGCCGATTGGAACCGCGAGATCGAGATCGCCTTCCGTCCCGCCCGCGTGGTGATGCAGGACTATGCGGGCATGCCGGTGCTGATCGACCTCGCCGCGCTTCGCGATAAGGCGGCCGCGTGCGGTCTTGATCCGACGGCGATCAATCCCGAGGTGCCGGCCGACCTTGTGGTCGATCATTCGCTGATGGTTCACGCCGTGCGCTGCGGCGACGCGGCCGAGACCAACCTGGCCCGTGAAATGCGCGACAACGCCGAGCGCTTCGCCTTTGTGAAATGGGCTCAGCAGGCCTACAAAGGCTTGCGCATCGTGCCGCCCGGCCAGGGGATCATCCATCAGATCAACATCGAATACTTGGCCGAAGTGGTCGCGGCACGAACCGTCAACGGCGATTCCTGGCTATTGCCGGACACCGTGATCGGCACTGACAGCCACACACCGATGGTCAACGGACTCGGAGTCGTCGGTTGGGGAGTGGGCGGCATCGAAGCCGAAGCTGTCATGCTTGGCGAGCCGGTCTCGATGCTCGTACCGCCGGTGATCGGCGTCAAATTGAATGGATCGCTGCCCGAGGGCGTTCTGGCCACCGACCTCGTTCTGACCTTGACCGAGACATTTCGCCAACGCGGCGTGGTTGGTTCGCTGCTTGAGTTTTTCGGTCCCGGCGTCGCGGCGCTGCCCCTTACCGATCGCGCCACCATCGCCAATATGACGCCGGAGTTCGGCGCGACCTGTTCGTTTTTCCCTACTGACCAACGGACGCTCGACTACTTGAACCTGACCGGGCGCGACCGTGGTTCGATCGAACGGGTGGAACGCTACCTGAAGCGCAACGGTCTTTGGTTCGACCCCGACTTCGTGCCCGACGCCGCGGATGTCGTCGAATTCGACTTGTCGGTGGTGCGTCGCACGGTATCCGGCCCGAAACGACCCGAAGAGCGGCGCGACGTGGCCGAGGTGCCGGCGGCTGCGCGCGGCCTGATCGGCGATCGTCCCGCTCCGGCTTCGACCGAGGACCTCAAGGACGGCGATATCGTCATTGCCGCCATCACCAGTTGCACCAACACCTCGAACCCGGCGGCGATGGTCGCGGCGGGATTGCTCGCCCGCAAGGCGCGAGCATACGGTTTGAGCGTGGCGAAGCGCATCAAGACCTCGTTGGCGCCGGGTTCGCGCGTCGTGCATGACTATTTGGAACGTGCCGGTCTATCGGATGACCTCGCGGCGCTCGGTTTCGATGTCGTCGGGTATGGTTGCACGACGTGCGTCGGAAATTCAGGGCCACTCGCACCCGAAGTCATCCAGGCGATTGACGGGGAAGATCTGTGCGTTGCCGCCGTGTTGTCGGGAAACCGCAATTTCGAGGGCCGTATCCACGCCAAGATCAAAGCCAATTTCCTGGCTTCGCCCCCGCTGGTGGTGGCATTCGCCCTTGCGGGCTCGGTTCTGAAGAACCTGGAAGTCGAACCGCTGGGCTTCAGTGCCCAGGGACATCCGGTGATGTTGGACGACATCTGGCCGTCGGCATCCGAAATCAATGCGGTCCTTGAAAGCGCAATCGACCGGGATCCGTTCGTTGCGCGTTACGCGGCGGTTTTGGACGGCGGCGAGGCTTGGCGGGCGCTCGACGCTCCCACCGGATCGCTCTTCCCCTGGCCCACAGGGAGCACGTATTTCCAACGACCGCCGTTCTTCGACCTGCCGCGTTCATTCGTGGCGGGCGAGCCGATGTTGGATGGCGCGCGGCCGTTACTGATCCTTGGGGATTCGGTAACTACCGACCATATTTCGCCGGTCGGCGCCATTGCTCCGGAAAGTCCCGCCGCCGACTATCTGATCCAGGCTGGTGTCCAGTCCGCCGACTTCAACGCCTATGGCGCGCGTCGCGGCGATCACAACGTGATGGTGCGCGGCACTTTTGCCAATGTCCGCCTGCGCAACGAGATGGTCGAGGAAATTGGCGGTTGGACGCGCTGTATGCCGGACGGCGCCGTCGCCAACGTGTTCGATGCCGGAATGGCCTATGCGGGAACTGGAGTGGAGGTCGTCGTTATCGCAGGCAAGATGTACGGCGCCGGGTCGGCCCGCGACTGGGCGGCAAAAGGGACGCGCTTGCTGGGCATCCGGGCGGTGATCGCCGAGAGTTTCGAACGCATTCACCGCTCCAATCTGGTGCGGATGGGGGTCCTGCCGTTGGAGTTCGCGGATGGCGTATCGCGGAAAACCCTGGGCATCGATGCGGAGAGCACGGTCACTGTGATCGAGACGATCGACGGGCTGGCTCCCCGCAAACGGTTGAGCGCGGTTCTGCGTCGCGGCGACGGGACCTCCCGCGAATTCCAGGTGACCGCCCGCGTCGATACGCTCGATGAATTGCGCTATTTGCGCGACGGAGGGATCCTGACCAGCGTGGCCGCCCGCATTCTGCCTAACCCGACAGGATAATAGGCAGGCGCACGGAATGGTAAGGATAGGCCGTGGAATGACGCGGCCGCGCCGCCTTGCATCCATATGTAGGGGATGCCGTCAGAGATACTTGAGCCCCTTTTGCTCCAGCCGTTCCCGCATTTTGTAGATATCCAGTCCCAACTCTCCGGCCTCGAATCGGGCGCGTTTGTCACCTTCGTTGGCGATACGGGCGCGGGATTTTTCGAGAACGGCCTTGGCTTCTTCGCGGCGCACGACGCATACGCCGTCGTCATCGGCGACGATCACGTCGCCAGGGTTGACGATTTCACCGGCGCAAACGATCGGAACGTTGACCGACCCCAAGGTTTCCTTGACGGTGCCTTGTGCCGAGACGGCCTTTGACCAGACCGGAAAACGCATGTCGGTCAGGTCGCGGACGTCACGCACGCCGGCCTCGATAATCAGGCCGACGCCGCCGTGCGCCCGCATCGACGTCGCCAGAAGTTCCCCGAAGTATCCCGCGTCCGACGGCGATGTCGGCGCGAGCACCACGATATCGCCTTGACGCAGTCGCTCCACCGCCACGTGGAGCATCCAGTTGTCGGCTGGCGGCGCGGATACGGTAACCGCCGACGCTGCGAGGCGGGCTCCGGCGTAGATCGGCCGCATGTAGGAGCCCATTAGCCCCTTACGCCCTTGCGCTTCGTGAACGGTCGCGACGCCGCATTCGGCAAGTCCATCAATGATCGCTTGATCAGCGCGTTCGATGTTTTGAACGACGAAGCTCATGACAGTTCGTCCACGGTGCGCGGATAGACGGATTGGAACCCTTCGGCATATTTGGCAGCGCGGCCGCCCGCCTGGCCGCCGGAATTGCGCCGGAAATGGTTGGCGCGGTTTTCGGCCACGTTGGTATAGAAGTCCCAAAGGTGGTGCTGACCTTCCATGCATTCGATGGCGGCGCGCTTCTTCTCCCAGACCTTGGTGATGTCGAGGAACACGTCCGGTTTCCAACCCATCTGTTCGGTCTGGTGCGGTTCGAACAAATAGAGCTGGGGCGCGCCCAGGACCTTTTCTCCCGGATTGTGGCCCCAGGCTTGCGCGATCATCCGGCATTCGATCGCGACCTTGGTCGCGTACATATGGTCCGTATTGTAGGGATCGTAGAACGAGTGGCTCATCATGAATTTCGGCTGAACCTTGCGGATCAGATCGACCAGCCTGAATTTCGCGTCCTTGTCCAAATCCAACGGATAGTCGCCGAGATCGAAGAACTGGATGTCATGGGCGTTCAACGCCTTGGCTGCGGCTTCCGCTTCCTTGCGGCGCGCGGCCTTGACGCCGTCGAGGGTGCATCCATCCTGTTTCCACAATTTCGCGGACTCGCCCCGCTCGCCATACGAAAGGCAGGCAATGGTGACGTCCCAACCCTTTTCCTGGTGCAACGCGATCGCGCCGCCGGCACGCCAGACGAAATCCGCGGCGTGAGCGCTGATGACAAGAGCCGTCTTGGTGTCGGCCATGGCTTGAATACTCTCCATCCAATGGATTTGGTTTCTTGGCGCGATTATTGCCGTCTCGTGACGATTTCACTAGTTCAAAGAACCGCTTAAAATATAAGAATTTGCTATAGTTCTGTATTGTCGGCAGTGCGACGGGGCACGGAAAGACGGTCAGTTCCGGGCCGACGCCCGGCCCTCTCGGATAGAGATATAGACGCCGGCGGCGATGATGATGGCTATACCGGCCCAAGTCCACGTGTCAGGGAGATCGCCGAAGATCAGGTAGCCGAGCGTCGCGGCCATCACCATCTCGGCATAACCGAACGGGGCGAGCAGGGACGCCGGTGCCTTCTGGTAGCCAAGCGCCACCAGGAAATGGACGAGGGCCGAGCCGATCCCCATGGACGCCGCGATCAGTAGGTCGCGACCCATCGGCATCACCCAGGCCTCCGACGGCAACAAAGGCATCGCCACCGTGCCGAAGATGACCGCGTAAACCGCAGAAACCAGCGGCGGCGCCGTCGGGCCGACCGCGCGCGTGATCGCCAAGTAGAAGGCGTATGACGTGCCGCCGACCACGGGAATCAAAGACCACCATTGGAATACGTCCGAGCCCGGGCGAATGATGACGAGCGTCCCGACCAACCCGGCCGCCACCGCCGACCATCGCCGCCAGCCGACCTGCTCGCCGAGGAAAAAGGCGGAGAGCGCGGTTACGGTCATCGGATAGAGGAAGACCAGCGCAAGCGTGTCGGCCATCGGCAATTTCGTCAGCCCGAGGAAGAACATGAACGTCGATCCGACCATGAACACGCCACGAAGCAACTGGTAGCCGAGCCGTCGCGGCACCAACGCGCGGAATCCTTCGCGCCAAACAACCAACGGGAGCAACACGCAGAGGTGAACCACATAGCGCAACCAAGTGATCTCGGAAACCGGGAAGCGGCCGGTCAGGAACTTGGCGGCGGCGTCGGTGAACGGCACCACGAACATTGCCAGCAGCACGATGCCGACGCCCAGCAGATGGTTCCGGTCTCCCTCGACGGCGCGCTGCGGCGGCGGCAAGTTCGGCGGGGTGATGGGCGTGGCGTTCGGCGTTTGGTCGGACATCGGGTTCGCTCGTTTGGTGGAATGGCGGAACCATCCAGTGGATTGATTCTAACTTTTGGAACCCACGGATTCTGGAGCGGATGATATCATCAGGATCGATTTTTCACATGAAGGTTTCTGGGGATCGTGTCGTTCGATGTTCAATGAAGGCGTGCCGATTCATTCGTCTGTCGAAATTATCTCGGCGTAACCAAACGAAGGGGGCTAAACACGGCCTTATTCGCGCGGCACCCACCATCCCGTGCGAGCGCCGATGTGCATGTTGAGCGTTTTCGTTTCGGTGTAGTCCTCTACGGCGTGGCGGCCGAGTTCGCGGCCGAGACCAGACTGCTTGTAACCGCCAAACGGCAGTTCCGAAGCGCCATCCATGAATGTATTCATCCAGATCGTACCGGCCCGAACCCGGCGGCCGATCGTCAGACACGTATCGAAATCGCGGCTCCAGACGCTCGCCGACAGACCGTAATCGATCGAGTTGGCGATTTCGATGGCCTCTGCGGCCGTCTCGAAGGTTAGAACCGAAAGCACGGGCCCGAATACTTCTTCCCGCGCGATCGCCATATCCGGTGCCACGTTCGACAGGATCGTGGGCGTCATGAACTGGCCCTTGCCAAGGTCGAGCGGTTGCCCGCCGCAGGCGATGGCCGCCCCCGCGTCGTGGGCGGTATCGATGTAATTCGTGATCTTTTCGAGATGCTGCGGCGTGATGATCGCGCCGACCTGTGTCGCGGGGTCGAGGGGATCGCCGACACGGACCTTTTTCGTCAGTTCCGCGATCCGTGCGACGACGTCGTTCGCGATGCCCTTGTGCAGGATCAGCCGGGAACCGGCGTTACAGCATTCGCCCGCATTGAAATAGGCCCCGAAGACGGCGGCATCGACGAAGGCATCGAGATCGGCGTCGGGAAAGACGATCTGCGGATTCTTGCCGCCGAGTTCCAGCGAGACCCTCTTTAGCGTTTGCGCGGCATTGGTCATTGTGAGGCGTCCGACGCCGGTCGAACCGGTGAAGGAAACCATGTCGACGTCGGGATGAGCGGTCATTGGCGCTCCGACTTCCGGGCCGGTTCCCGTAACGATGTTGACGACGCCGGACGGAATGCCCGCCTCCGACAGAATTTCGCCCAGAACAAGTGTCGAGCCCGATGTGAGTTCCGATGGTTTGACGACCGTCGTGCAACCCGCGGCAAGGGCGAAAGGCAGTTTCTGACTGACGATCAGGAAGGGGAAATTCCAGGGTGTGATGATCGAAACCACGCCGATAGCCTCGCGCAGAACGACGCCGAGCGTTCCGTCTCCCAACGTGTTGTAGCTTTCGCCGCGCAAATCGCGCGCAAGGGATGCGGCATAGCGCCAGATGTCGACGGCGCCGGCGATTTCGGCCTTGGCCTGGGTGATCGGCTTTCCGGATTCGATGGTGTCGAGGAAGGCGAGCTCTTCGCAACGATCGGCAATCAGCGCCGCCGCCCTGAGAAGGACGTCGGAGCGCTCGGCTCCGGTCAGGCGTGGCCAGGAGCCGCGATCGAAGGCGCGACGGGCGGCCGCGATGGCGCGCTCGGCATCCGCTTTCATGCCGGTCTGATAGCGGCTGACAACGACGCCGTGGCTGGGCGCAATCCGTTCCAACATGTCGCCGCCCGCCGTTTCGACCCAGGCCCCGTCGATCAGCATGCGGTAGTCCCGCGCTTTAAGGTCCCGGAGAGTTTTCGGAACCGAATGGACCGTCATCATTATTCTCCCTTCGATTTCAACCGGCGTTTTTAGACGAAAGCGGTAACGCCACGCTTTGCATTACCAACCTTGGCGACGCCAATCGGCGTCTTCAAGTCTTGTCTCTTCGCCGGCTTCCGTCCCTGTCCGCGATCGCTCCCGCGGTCATCCCGGGATTGCAAGGACATATAGCAGTAGCAGACTTCGCGACGGCTCGGAAAGCCGTCGCGACGTCGTCGATTCGTTTCGAGGAATGGAACTTTTCGCGCTGTCGCCGTACCGCCCGGCCCGCGGCAAGGCCGGTCGGAGATGGCTCGTCATCGTTTCGGAGGAACGGCCAGGAAACCGGCAAGCCGTGACCGCCGCTTGCATCGCCATTGGCATGCGGCACGGCGTTCCCCATTGGGAATCAGAAGTCTTCGTCACCACGCAGGTTCACGTTTCCCGCTCACCGTGGCGGCGGACGGCTGGGTTCTATTATTCGGTCAGAACGTAACCGGCACTCGCCAGTGACGGCTTCGTATACAAAAA
The DNA here is from genome assembly GCA_963675465.2 of Rhodospirillales bacterium. Lineage (GTDB taxonomy): Bacteria > Pseudomonadota > Alphaproteobacteria > Rhodospirillales > Shumkoniaceae > JAHDSF01. Next base: position 5,064 of record CAXXVY010000008.1, on the reverse strand, counting down.
CACGAACTCGCAAGCCTCGTCGAACGGATTGTAGAACCAGTGCACCGCGCCGCGCGGAACCCAGATCGTATCGCCGGGGCCGACTTCGAACTCCTCGTCGCCGAGGCCCGAGATTCCGCGCCCCTTGAGGATGTACATGATTTCTTCGGCTTCGGTGTGGGCGTGCTTCTTGTGGATCGACGTCTTCGGTTCGAACCGGCTGAAGCCGAAGGTAATGTCCTCGGCCGCCGCCTCCTGGTTGTCGACCAGGATTTCGCGCGATGCGCCGTCGAGGTCTTTGATCGGTTCGTTGCGGCCTTCGCCGCGGTGGATGAGGAATTTCATGGCCATGGGATTTCCTTGTTTCTTCTGGACTCAGCCCATCAGAGCCGGCAACACGGTGCTCAGCTTCGGGAAGAAGATGTAAAGCAGCATTACCAGGAAAGACGCCGCGAAGAAGGGGAAGCTGCCCGTGAATACGTCCTCGAGCGTCACGTCGGGCTCGGCGACGGCTTTGGCGCCGTAGACGCACAACCCGACCGGCGGCGTGATCATGCCGATCTCGATGGCCATGATGACCACCATCGCGTACCAGATAGGGTCGATCCCCATGGCGCGGACCACCGGCATCAGTATCGGAATCGTGATCGACAGCATCGAAATCGAGTCGAGCAGGCAACCGAGGACAAGATACAGCATGGCCACGGCGAACAGGAATCCGTAGACCGACAGGTTCATGCCGATGATCATCTGCGCCGCCTTCGGGGCGACTCCGGACAAGACCAGAAACTGGGTGAAGATGGCGGCACCGCCGAAGATCATGAAGATCATCGCCGAGACCTTTGCCGTATCGACGAAGGCCGGCCATACGGCCGAGAAAAAATTCGCCCGCTTGATGCCGACGATGATCAGGAACACCACGAAAGTGGCGACGGCGGCGGCTTCGGTCGGCGTGAAGACACCGCCGAACAGTCCGCCGAAGATGACCCCCGCGACGATGATCACCGGCCACAGGCCGGTCAGGCTCATCAACCGATCGCGCCATGTGATGCGTCCTTCGGTGTCGCCCGACATGAGCTCCGGCTTGAAACGCACCAGCAGCAGGATGACCGCGGCGTAGACGACCGTCAGCAGCAGGCCCGGCGAAATGCCGGCGATCAACAGTTTGCCGACCGAATCGCCCGAAAGCACACCGTAGACGACCATCAGGATGCTTGGCGGAATCAGCATGCCGATCAGTCCCGAGGAGGCGCAGATGCCGTAGGCGAGGCGCTTGTCCATGCCCTGGCGGCGCATCTCCGGCGCCGCGATGACCGAAAATACCGATGAGGTGACCAGCGAAGTGCCGCAGATGGTGCCAAACAAGGTACAGCTCGACACCGTGGCAATTCCGATGCCGCCGCGCACGCCGCCCACCCATTTGTTCAACGACGTAAAAATGTTGCGCGACAGGTCACCCGTCGAGGCCATGTAGCCCATGAGGATGAACATCGGCACCGGTAGTAGGGCGAACGACGCAACCTTGTCGTAGAACACGTTTACCGAACCCCAAAGGGCAGGTTCCAGTCCGACGATGGCCCAAGTGCCGAGGAAGCCGACGGCGCCAAGGGCTATGCCGATATGAACGCCGAGGGCGAGCAGCGAGAACAGAGCGCCGATGCCGATCAGGGCGATGACAAGTGAACTCATGGCTCAATTCTCCGCCGTCACGTCGTTTCGCACATGCACCGTACGCAGGAGCTGATAGGCGCATTCGAGAGTCATCAGCCCCATGCCGACTGGCATGGCGAACCTGCCCGACCACCAGTACAGTTTGATCGCCGCCAACACCGTTTCGTTGATGACGAACGATTTCCAGAAACTGATCCAGCTGATGTAGGTCATCACGGCGAAGAAGACGAAACCGACGGCGTAGGCCAGACAGTCGCTGATAAACCCCGCTTTCGGCCCGAGCCGGCCGGTCAGCATGGTCACCCGGACGTGGCTGTCGGCGGACAGCGCGAACGCCATCGGCAGGAAGATCACGTAGGGTTCGACGAGTTGGCTGATTTCGACAGTGGCGGGAAACGGCTCCAGGAAGAAAAATCGGAAAAAGGTGTCGGCGGTTACCATGAGCACGACCCCGAACAGCGCCGCCGCCGATACGACCACGGCGCCGTAGCGAACGACGGCGAGCGCGCGCTCGACTCGCTGCAAGATGTCTGTCCGAGAATAAGGCATGATGTTCATACTCACTTTCTGGCGGGAGCCGCCGCTCCATCCGGTGTGTTGCCGTCACACGGCCGTCCGAGGTTGAGGAGTTTGAGGGCGTGGAGCAGGAAGCGGTCGCGCTGTGCGACGAGTTCGCCATGGTCGCGGCGGGTCCAGTCGTGAAAGCCGTGTCCCGTCGAGACGCCCTTGTGGCCTTCCTCGGCGAGACGGCGGAACATCGGCGTCGCGCGGGGATCGCTGTACAGGCTGGGCAGGACCGCATCCTGGACCGACAGGCACAGGTCGATCCCCACCGTATCGACGTGCTCCAGCGGACCCCAGACCGGGAACCGCAAGCCCATGCCCAGCTTGACCGCGGTGTCCACGTCCTCGGCGCTGGCAAGTCCCGACTCGACGATCGCGCTGGCCTCGCGGATGATCGCCTGGAGAATGCGGTTGGCGAGCTGGCCGGGAAGGTCCCGGCGCACGATGACCGGCGCCTTGCCCCAGCCGCGCAGCATGTCGCAAAGCCGCACGGCGACGCTTTCCGACGTCTTTTCCCCCATGACGATTTCGACCAGGGGCACCAGATGGCCGGGAAACCAGAAATGGGTCGTCGCCGCCCGTTCGGGGTGGGCGAGGTCACGCGCGATGTCGGAGATCCGAAGACCCGAGGTGTTGCTGGTCAGGATCACGTCCGTACCGACATGCGCCTCGACGGCGCGGAACAGCGCCTGCTTCCGTTCGAGCCGTTCGGTGATCGCCTCGATCACCCAGAACGACCCGGCGACCGCCGCCTGCAGGCTGCCGGCGGCATCGCGGATGCGCACCGCCGCGCGCTCGGAATCACCCGCCTCGACGACCCCGCCCTCGGCCAGCTGGCGGAGGTGACCGAGCGCGGCGGCCCTGCCGTTGGCGGCCTTGCCGTCGATCTCGTCGAACAACACCACCTCGCAGCCGGCCAGGGCGGCGGAGGCCGCGATCCCCGGCCCCATGAGGCCGGCCCCGACAATCGTAATCCGCGACCCTGTCACCATCGGTTCCTTCCCGTTCTTCCGCCGTCGCCTCGATGCCGCGGACGCGCCGCGCGTCCGCGGACGATCACGCCTCGGGCCCGTTCGGCTCGATCACCACCTTGAGGGCGCCGTCGCGGCGGCCGACGAAGGTGTCAAGCGCTTCGCCGAAGTCCTCCAGCGGGAACGTGTGGGTGACCAGATCCTTCACCCGCACCCGGCCCGCGGCGATCATGCCGATGATCTTGCGCGAAACGTTCGGGTTCGCCCGCGAACCGAAGATCGCGATCTCGTTGTGCACGATGTATTTGAACGGCAGCGCCTCGCGCACCGAATCGTTGGGCACGCCCAGCAGCGAAACCTTGCCGCCCTTGCGCACCATGCGCACCGCCTGATCGAACGTGCCCGGCGCGCCCGAGCACTCGAATACCTCGTCGACGCCAAGTCCGCCCGCGAGATCGCGCACCGCCTGCACCGGATCCACCTTCTCGAAGTCGATCACGTCGTCGGCCCCCCATCGTGGCCGCCGCGGCCAGACGCGCGCCGCGGCCCACCATGACGACCCGCGCCGCCCCCAGAGCCTTGGCAAACCGCATCGCGATCATGCCGATCGGCCCGGGGCCGATCACCGCGACGATGCCGCCGGGGGTGATGCCGGTCAGTTCCATGCCGTGCAGGGTCACGCCGACGGTATCGACCAGCGCCCCCTCGCGGAACGAGATGACGTCCGGCAGGTGGTTGATGGCGCGGATCGAATAGACGTTGTACTGGGCGTAGGCTCCCTGCGAGACAAAACCGTAGTGGCGGTGGCCGGTCTCCGGAACGCCGTAGTTCTCGCACAGGTTATAGCGGCCCTGCAGGCAGTTGCGGCAGTAGCCGCAGCCCTTGTGCGCCTCGCCGGCCACCCGGTCGCCGGGCTTGTAGTCGAGCACGCCGTCACCGGTCTCGACCACCTCGCCGCACCATTCGTGGCCGGGGATGAAGGGATAGGCCGGCGGCCAGATGCCGGCCAGCCCGCCGCGGATGATCTCGGGATCGCTGCCGCAGATGGCCACGCCGCGGATGCGGCACAGCACTTCGTGGGGGCCGGGCTTCGGCACCGGGACTTCCTGAACCTCGAATTCGCCGGGGCGGGTCAGTACGAGTGCTTTCATCGTTTATTCTTCCCTCTCCAAAAGGGTGAGCGGCCGAGACTCGGCGTTCTCCGCGTCCAGGTCGGCGTTGCTTTGGGCAAAGTTCTCCATGACGCGCTCTTCGGCGCCGTCGAGATGGTGGGCCAGGGCGGCCGTGGCGGCGGCGGCATCCCGGCGCTTCCAGGCGTCCAGGAGCACCTTGTGCTCGGCGAACGCCTCGGAAATCTTCGGATACTTGTCGAAGTCGGACCGGATGACGATGCGCAGGATGGTCTGCAGGGTGGCGTAGACCTTCTTGATGTAGTCGTTGTCGCCCTTGTCGATGATCAGGCGGTGGGTCTCGACGTCGAGGGCGTAGAAGCTCTCCAGGTTCCCGGCCGCAACCTGGCGTTCGGCCTCGGCCATCTGGGCCTCGATGTCGGCGAACTCGGCTTCGGTGGTGCCGCGGATCGCCGCCTCGATCGCCGAAAGCTCCAACAGGCGGCGCAGATGCAAAATGTCGCGAATGTCCTTCTGCGAATAGTGCGCAACATAAAAACGCCGCCAATGAACCTCGACCAGACCCTCGCTGACCAGCAGCGTCAGCGCGTTGCGCACGAGACTGCGGCTGACCCCGTACTGCTCGGCGATGTCGCTGTCGATCAGCCGGTCGCCGGGACGGAATTCCCAGCGCGTGATCCGTTCCTTGATGTTCTCAAAGATTTTGTCGCTGAGATTCGTATGGACAATCTGCGGTGAATGCATCGGGG
>CAXXVY010000007.1:0-86034 GCA_963675465.2 Rhodospirillales bacterium | reverse complement strand
CACCGTGCCGGGAACCTCGACCGCCCACAGGCCGTAGCCGTCGTCGCCGAATCGGGCGCGGATGCGGTCGACCAACGCGTCGCTTTCGGCGCGGTCCAGGGGCGGCGGAAATAGCGCATGACTTCCGGATCGGCGTTCATCGCCGCGAAGGGCGCCCGGTCGTCGTCGCGCCACGGCCGCAGCACGAGACGCTCGGTTCGCAACGTCGCCATTTCCATGATCGCGGGCCTCCCGGGTGCCGATGGGACGGGCGGCGGACTATACAGCCGCCGGCACCCATCGGAAACCCCCGCCCTACATCAATGTGTCCAGCCAGGTCGGCAGGGCCATGGAGACTTCGGGAATATAGGTCAGCAGCATCAGCGACACGAAGATCGCGGCATAGAACGGCCAGATCGTCCGCACCGTGTCCTCCATCTTGATGCGGGCGATGGAACAGCCGACGAACAGCAGCGTGCCGACCGGCGGCGTGCACAGCCCGACGCCCAGGTTCATCATCATGATCATGCCGAACTGGATCGGGTCCATGCCGAAGTTCACCATCACCGGCAGGAAGATCGGCGTGCAGATCAGGATCAGCCCGGCCATGTCCATGATCATGCCCAGGAACAGCAGGATGACGTTGATCAGGAAGAACACGACATAGCGGTTGTCGGAAATCCCGGTCAGGCCCTCGATGATCATGTCGGGAACGCTGTAGATGGTCAGCAGCCACGAAAAGCCCTGTGCCCCGCCGACCAGGATCATGACCATCGCCGTGGTCCGCACCGCCGCGCCCAGGCATTCCAGAAGGCCATTCAGGGAAAGATTGCGGTAGACGATGATGGTGACGACCAAGGCGTAGATCGCGCCGATCGCCGCCGATTCGGTCACCGTGAAAATGCCGGTCAACACGCCGCCGATGATGATCACCGCCGTCATCAGGCCCGGGATCGCCGCCAGGGCGATCATCAACGTTCCCTTGAAGCCGGGAAATTTTTCCGCGCGGTAGCCGCGCTTCACCGCGACCATCCACGACGCCACCGCCAGGCAAATGCACATCAGCACGCCGGGAACGACGCCGGCGAAGAACAGTTTGGCGATCGAAATGCCGCCGCCCGCCGCCACCGCGTACAGGATCATATTGTGGCTGGGCGGGATCAGGATGCCCGCGACCGACGACGTCACCGTCACATTGACGGCATAATCGGTATCGTAGCCGCTGTCGCGCATCATCGGGATCAGGATCGAGCCCAACGCAGACGTATCGGCCACCGCCGAACCGGAAATGCCGCCGAAAAGCATGCTGGCGAACACGTTCACCACGCCGAGTCCGCCGCGGACCCAGCCGACCAGGGCCGTCGCCAGTTCGACCAGACGGTCGGCGATGCGGCCGCGCAGCATCACCTCGCCGGCGAAGATGAAGAAGGGAATCGCCAGCAGCGAATAGATCTTCATGCCGTCCGTCATGCGCTGGAACAGCAGCCAAGACGGATTGCCCTCGTACATCATCACGGCCAGCGACGAAATCGCCAGCGCGAACGCGATCGGCACCCCGATCACCAGGAACACCACGAAGAGACCAAAGAGCAGCAAAAGCCCGAGTTCGATTTCCATCAGGCGTCCTCCCCCGCCCCGTTCGCAACGGGTTCGGTCAGCAGTCCGGCCAGGATTTCGATCTCGAACAACGCGATCAGGATCCCGGTTATGATCATGGGAATGTAGTAGACGCCCCGCGAAATCGGCAGCATGGCATCGGGGAACGCCCAGACCTGCGCCGCCGCGCCGTAGCTTCCGTGGATCATGACGAACGAGAAGATCAGCATCAAAAGGTTGACCGTCAGTTCCATGGTCCGGCTCGTTCCGGGCGAAACGTGCTCAAGAACGAAGACGATCCGGAGATGCAGGCGTTCGCGGATGCCCACAGCCGCCCCGCAGGCCGAAACGAATAGAATAAGGATCAAAGCCGTGTTTTCGGCCCAGGTCGGCGGATCGTTCAGGATGTAGCGTCCGTAGACCATCCAGCCTGTCACGGTGACCAGGATGGCCAGACAGGAGCCGCAGAAAATGATCGCCGCGCGGGCGATCACGTCCATCAGACGGCCGTAAATTCGAAGAAATGCGCGCATGGGACCCGTGATCGGCTTGAAACGGGCGAGGCCGGCCGGGAACGGAGGGAGTGAGATCCGTCCCCGACCACCCCAGGAGGAAGCTACTTGACGGCTTGAATGCGGTCGATCAGCTGTTTGGTCGCATCGTCGGTGACGTACTTGTCCCAAACGGGCTTGACCTTGGCCTGGAACGGCGCGGGATCCAGTTCAAAGACCTCGTTGCCGTTCTTCAGCACGATTTCCTTGGACTTGGCGACGCGCTTGTCCCACTCGGCATACATGACGTCCTGCGAGGCGATGCCCGCTTCCTTGAAGATCTTTTTCTCTTCATCGGAAAGCTTGGCCCACAGCTTGGCCGAGAACACGACCGGTTCCGGCGTCACGGTGTGCATGTCGAGCGTGTAGTACTTGGCGACCTCGAAGTGGCCGGTCGATTCGTAGGACGGCCAGTTGTTCTCGGCACCGTCGACCACGCCGGTCTTGAGCGCGGTGTAGACTTCGGAGAACGGCATCGGCGTCGCCTTGGCGCCGAAGGCATTGATGGTGTCCACGAACACCGCCGTCGACATGACGCGGATCTTCAGGCCTTCGAGATCTTCCGGCGTCTTGATCGGCTTGTTCGAGGTATAGAACGACCGCGCGCCCGACCCGTAGTAGGCGACCGGCATCATGTCGTACTTCAGGATCAGGGCGTCGATTTCCCGACCGACCGGGCTGTCCATCACGCGCAGCATGTGCTGGGGCGACTTGAACAGATAGGGCAGGTTGAGGAACTTGACTTCCTGGACGATCTCGCTGATCGGGCCGCTGTTCAGGGTCGCGCAGTCGACGATCCCGGCGCGCACCTGGTCGATAATGCTGTTTTCATTGCCCAGCGTGCCCGACGGATAGACCTTGATCTCGTACTTGCCGCCGGTCTTTTCCTTGATGATGTCGCCCATGTTCACCATGCCGACGTTGACCGGGTAATCCATCGCGTGGTTGGCCCAGCATTTCAACGTCTTGGCCATCGGCGTGCCGGTGGCGACGACGCTGGTCAGAATGGCGGCCGCGGAAGCGGCAAGAAGAGTCTTGTACGTCATGGTTTCCTCCAGGTTGCAATTGAATGCACGACGAACGCGAAATTCGGTATCGAATTCGGGATGGGAATCGCGAAGAGTCTTAGAAATCGCCGAAGGGATCGGCGATCATGTCGAGACGGGGAAGATGCCGCGAGACGCCGGAAAACGGGGTTTCCAGGAAAACTCGCACACAGTCGCGAATCTGCAGCAAGCCCATGTGTTGACCGCCGAAACAGCCGACGTTGGCGTCATTGTGATCACGGGTATAGAGCGCGATCGTCGCGTTGTAAACTTGGCAGGCGCGAATCCAGGGATAGCGGTTGGCGGCCATGCAGACGCCGACGCCGCTGCCGCAGAAAAGAAATCCCCGTTTCGCCTTGCCGTCGCGGATCGCCTCCGCCAGCCGTTTGGCGTAAACGGGGTAGTTCACGACCTCGGTGGCCGAATCGTTGCCGACGTCCAGGACGTCGAAACCCAACTCGTCAAGGTAGCTCTTGATAGTACACTTCGCGTCATATCCCGCCTGGTCGCACCCGACCACGATGGTTTCCTTCGGCACCGCCGTAACTCCCCTTCTTTCGACCGGTCCTGCTGTATCGCACGGCTCGAACGGATCCATAGTCCGCTCTGTCGTCCCGATCGATCAAGTTGTTCTTTTCACTGATATGCAATTTGATATATTAGTATACGAATTCTGACCGAGAGACAACGATGATCTTGCCATCGCGGCCGACACTCAACGAAAGGGCAACCGCGGCCGATCGCATCTATCGGGCGCTGCGCGATGAAATCGTCCGGTTGGAACGCCTTCCCGGCACGCCGCTGCGCGAACGCGATATCGCCGCCGAACGCGGCGTCAGCCGCACGCCGGTGCGCGAAGCCGTTTTACGCCTGGCCGACGAGCGGCTGATCGAAATCTTTCCGCAAAGCGGAACCTTCGTCGCCCCGATCAAGGCCGAAGACGCGCTGGACGCCCTGTTCCTGCGCGCCGCGATCGAGGAATCCGCCGCCCGCATCGTCGCGGAAACGCGGGCCGAAGCCGCCGCCAACGCCCTCAACGCCGTGCAGGAGCGCCACGAACGGGCGGGCGCCATGTCCGATTCGGGGGACGTATTCTACCTGTTGGACGAGGAATTCCACTGCACCCTGCTGTCCGAGGCCGGCCATCCCGCGACCTGGCGCGCCTTGCACAGCGCCAAGGCCCATATGGACCGGGTGCGGCGGCTTCTGTTGCCGGATCCGGACCACTACGAACACGTTCTGGGCGGTCACCGACTGGTCGTGACAGCCATTCGTTCGGGGGACGGCTGGGCGGCGGCGGCGGCCGTGCGCGAACACCTGGAGCCGTTCCGCGACATGGTCGAGCGGATGGCCAAACGCTACCCCAGCTATTTCGGCCTGATCTGACGCCGCGGCCGTAAAAGGGTCATCCCACCAGACGGAGATCGGCGATTCTCTTGCGCGGGAAGGCGATGACGACCGTCGTGCCCAACCCGGCCTCGCTCCGCAGGTCCAGTGTCGCACCATGGAGCTTCGCCAGCTTGTGGCAGAGATACAGGCCGAGACCGGAGCCCTCGTGCTTTCGGCTGAGCCGGCTGTTGATCTGCTGAAACGGTTCCAGGGCCCGGTCGATATCCTCAGGATTCATGCCGATGCCATCGTCCGCGACGCGGATGCACAGCGATCCGTCGTCGTCGACGTAGGCGTCGGCCCGGACGGTCCCGCCCGGATTCGAAAACTTGACGGCGTTGGACAGCAGATTGGTCAGAATCTGGATCACCGCGCGGCGGTCCGCCCACAGCGCCGGCGTGCCCTCGGCGACTCGGATCTCGGTGGCGATTCCCGCCTCGCGCGCCTGGGGTTCGATCATGCGCATGGTCGAGCCGAGAATGTCGCGGAGTTCCAGCTTCATGCTTTCGATTTCGTAGCGCCCGGTATCGATCTTCGACAGGTCCAGGATGTCGTTGATCAGGCTGACCAGGTATTCCCCGGAATCCCGGATGTCTCGGGCATATTCTTCGTAGCGGCGATCACCGACCGGGCCGAAAATCCGGTTCGCGATCATGTCGGAAAATCCCATGATCGCATTCAACGGCGTTCTCAGATCGTGACTCATGCTGGCCAAGAGTTCGGTTTTGGCGCGGTCGGCCTTTTCGGCATCGTCCTTGGCCAGACACAACGCCTTTTCGGTGACCCTAATCCGGTTGACGACGACAAAGGAAATCGCGCTCCAAACCACCACCATAAGTGCCATCAGCACCAGCAGAATATCCTGGTTCCGCTGCGCCTCGGACTGGCTTTTCTGGAGGAACTCGGCCGCTTTTTCTCGGGCGAAATCGATCAGCCCCTCCATGCGGACGGCCATGAGTTCGACCTGCTTGGCACCGACGCCCCGGGTCAGTTCGATGGCGTCGTCCCGCCGCCCCTGGCGCGCCAGTTCGGCCACTTCAACGCAGATCTCCGTCCACTGCCGGAAATCGTCTCGGGCCCGCTCAATCTTGGATTTGTCGCCCAGGAACCGTTCCATGATCAGGTTGAAACGGCCTTCGACCCGCTTGCCCAGCTCTTCGATCGCCGCCGCGCCGACGTCGATCGCGGCGGGATCGCGAGACATGGCGATGTCCTTCATGTCGCGATGCATGGCAATGATCGCCGCGTCGGCCTCGAGCACGGCGTTGCTGACCGCCAGCGGATGTCGGTAGATCTTGGTCGTCAGATCGGAAAGATCGTCGACCACCCGGATCGCCCCGAAACCGAGGACGCCCAACAGGATCAGCATCACGACGAAGCCACCCACCAATAGGCGTACCGATGCGCTCATCGGACCTTCCCCGGCACTAAAGACGTGCCCGACCGGCACGCCCCGCCACCCCTCCCCAAACGCGGCCCCGGCGATCGCACGCCGGAAACCGTCAAATCAAAGAATGGTCATTCGGCGGTTTTGAATACGTATTCTTCTTTGTACGACACCCATCCCCATGAAACAACCGCAACCTGTCCACGGAAGTCAAAACCGGGACGACGGGTCGGAGAATGGATGCGGATCTATCGCCGAAGTAGAAAGACGCCCTGCTCGCCGAACAAATTGGCGTACCGGACATGGGATCCGATGGCGCGGGCGACCCCCGCGCGATCCACCATCAGCGACTGTTCGATCGTCACGCCCATCTCGTCGCACAGGGCCACGAAATCGCGGATGGTGCACAGATGGATGTTGGGCGTGTTGTACCAGGTATGGGGCAGCGTGCCGCTCATCGGCATGCGGCCCTTCAAAGTCAGATAGGTGCGCAAGCGCCAATGGGCGAAATTGGGAAACGACACGATGGCTCGGGTTCCGATCCGCAGCAGCCGGTCCAACGCCTGGCGCGGCGACACCATGGCCTGCAGAGTCTGGCTGAGGATCACATAGTCGAACGAGTGGTCGGGATATTCGACCAGATCGGTGTCGGCGTCGCCCTGGATCACAGAAAGTCCGGCGCTAACGCAGGCATTGACGCCCTCGGTCGACAGTTCGATTCCCCGGCCGTCGACCTGTTTGAAATGAACCAGATACTCCAGGAGCGTGCCGTCGCTGCACCCGATGTCGAGCACCCGGGTGTTGGGCTCGATCATGTCGGCGATCAGTTGCAGGTCGACGCGGATGGCCTTGCGGACCGTATCGGAAATCATCATGCCCGCCCCCTTATCGCGGCAGCCCGCGATGGTCCGCGGCACCGGCGATGAACCCCCCGAAGACCTTGAAGAATTCCGGCTCGTCCAGCAGGAAGGCGTCGTGCCCCTTGTCCGACTGGATCTCGGCGAAGCTTACGTTCGCCGCCACCGCGTTCAACGCATGGACGATGCGCCGGCTTTCCGACGTCGGGTACAGCCAGTCCGAGGAAAACGAAATCACGCAGAAGCGCACCGGCGAGTTCCGGAAGGCTTCCGCCAGGACGCCGCCGTTGCGCGCAGCCAGATCGAAATAGTCGATGGCCCGGGTAATATAAAGGTACGAATTGGCGTCGAAGCGCTCGACGAAGGTGATCCCCTGATAGCGCAGGTAGCTTTCCACCTGGAAATCGGCCTCGAACCCGTAGGTGACCGTTTCCCGGTCCTGAAGGCGGCGGCCGAACTTGCGCTGCAACGCGGGTTCCGAAAGATAGGTGATGTGCGCGGCCATCCGGGCCACCGCCAATCCCCGGTGCGGCCGGGTGTCGAACTTCTGGTAGGCGCCGCCGTGCCAGTCGGGATCGGCCATGATCGCCTGCCGTCCGACCTCGTTGAACGCGATGTTCTGGGCGGAATGGAAAGGCGCGGTCGCGATGGGAATGGCGGCGAATACCCGTTCGGGGTGGGACGCCGCCCACTCCAATACCTGCATGCCGCCCATCGATCCGCCGACCACGGCGAACAGCTTGTCGATCCCCAGGCGATCGATCAGCATCACCTGGGCGCGCACCATGTCGGCGACCGTGATCATCGGGAAGTTCAGACCGTAGGGCTCGCCGGTGGCGGGATCGATCTCCATCGGCCCCGTGGTCCCCATGCAGCCGCCGATGACATTGACGCAGATGACGAAATACTTGTCGGTATCCAGCACCCGCCCCGGTCCCACGATCAGGTCCCACCAACCCGTCTTGCCGGTTACCGGATGGGTCTCCGCGACGTACTGGTCGCCGGTCAGGGCGTGACACACCATGATGCCGTTGGATTTATCGGCGTTGAGCGTGCCGTAGGTCCGGTAGGCAAGGGTGAACCCGATCAGCTGCGCGCCGCTGTCCAGCCGCAGGGGTTCGTCGGCACCGAAGACGGCTCGGGGACCGGGCAATGAAGAAGTATCGACGACGCCTTGCGCCAGCGGCGCCGCGCGACCCGAGTTGACGGTCATTCAAATAAATCCGCGATAAATAGCCGAACCAAAGGGGTCTCCATAGCTAGGGGCGCGGGGTCGGGGTGTCAACAGCCGATTCGCCGCCGGGGCATCACCCGTCCGCGACATCGGAGCTTGAAATCACCCGGTTCGCCGGGAAACGGACGGCGACCGTGGTCCCAACGCCGACCGTGCTGTCGATTTTCAGGATCCCGCCGTGCAGTTCGGTCAAGGATTTGACCAACGCGAGCCCCAGTCCCGCCCCGTCGTGCTGCCGGGTCATCGAATTTCCGGCCTGTTGGAAAGGTTCGACGACGCGGGCGATGTCGGCCTTGCGGATACCGATGCCGGTGTCCGCGACCTTGATCAACACGCTGCCGTCGGCGTCTACGGCGAGCATCGTTACAACGCGGCCGCCGGCGGGCGTGAACTTGACGGCGTTGGCCAGCAGGTTCAGCAGGATCTGCTTCACCATCGTCGGATCGGCCCACAAGGGCGGAAACCCGTCGGGAATCTCGGTTGCAAGCCGGACCCCGGCTTTCGCGGCCCGTTCCCGGATCATCATCAGGGCATCGGCGGCAAGTTCGCGGAGATCGACCGTCTCTTCGTCGGGTTGGACCGCGCCCGCCTCGATTTTGGAAACGTCCAGGATGTCGTTGATCAACCGCAGAAGATGGGTTCCCGACTGTTTGATGTCACCGACGTACTCCCGATTCTTGTCGGCACCCAGGGGCCCGAAGACGCCGCTTTCCAGTACTTCGGCGAAACCGATGACGGAGTTCAGGGGCGTACGCAACTCGTGGCTCATATTGGCCAGGAATTCGGTCTTGGTCCGGTTCGCGAATTCGGCCCGCTCCTTGGCCTCGATCAGTTCGCCGCGAACCCGCTGCTGGATCCGCGAATGGCGGTACTGCACACCCGACAGCCCCAGGATCAACAGCACGATCAGCAGCGCCAGCCCGCGCATAGTCCAACGCTGCGGTGCCGCGTCGGGCCACCCGGCGCGGGGAACGGCGGCGATCTGCCAGGTTCCGCCGACCAGCGTCACCAGGGACAAAACGGGTTCCTGGTCGAACAGGGCCGGGTCGCCGAAAAACACCGCGCCGCCGGTGCCGGTCCCGTCACGGCCGCGAAGGGCGACCGTGTACGGCAGATCCGGTATGTTGAGGCCGACGGCATCGTACAGCGCGTCGACATCGATGACCGTCGCCACCAGACCCCAGAACGGGCCGTGCCCGACGCCTCCGCCCGCGGAAGGCATGAAGACGGGCGTCCGCCCGATGATCCCGCGACCGCCCTGTTTCAGGTCGACGGGCCCTGCCAGGATCATCTGGCCGGAGTCCCGGGCGCGCAGCGCCGCCTCCGCCTGTTCCGGAATGGTCCGATAGTCCATCCCCACGGCCGTTTCGTTGCCCGCCATCGGGTACATGTGCGTGATGACCAGATCGCGCGCCGCGGCGATATTGCGGACCAGGGACGGCCTTTCGAGCAACTGGGCGGCGATCGAGGCGAAACGCGCCTGATCCATGTCGGGATCGAGCGCCATGGTCGCGACCAAGCCGCGGACCAGGAACAGATTGCTGTTGACCGCGCCTTCGATGCGGGCGCGCAACGTCGTCACCTGCTCGGTGATCTGAAGCCGCCTTTCCTGAACGTGGATCTCCGCGCTTGAACGTTCGACTGAAATCTCGACAAAGACGACGCATACCAGGAACACCAAGACCGTGACGGCATTGATGACGTTCGCATGATCCTTGCGGGGGATGCGCCTGCGGGGCGATGTCGGTGGTAGCAATGAATCCCTCGTCTATCGTCGGCGACATGCCTTTCCAGATAAACCGCCCGCGGACGCTGACGAGCGGTCCTTTTTCGCCTGAACGGGCTGTTTTCCAATATACTGGTCCGCGCCCCTTATTCCCATAGGGTTTACGTGCCGGCGCGCTGTTTCGCCCCCTGGTGGGATCAACGCCGCGGCACACTCGACCGCAATGTTTTCTTTGATTTTGCGCACGTGAGCCTTTATCACTATTCCGCTTTCCCTCGGGGAAAACCGCGATCACCCGATAAGGATGCGTTGGAAGCGATGCCTGAACAAGACGAGGCTTTGCGCGCTCTGCGCCGAGAAATCGATGACATCGACGAACAACTCCATGAGTTGATCGTCCGCCGCACCCAGGTTATCGAAAAGGTGTGCGACCTCAAGCGCGACCAGCCGGTCAAGGTCCGCGCGGCGCGGGAAGCGCAGATCGCCTACCGTCTGGTCGAACGCCATCGCGGGGCTTTCCCCAAGCGGGATCTCCTGCGCATCTGGCGGGAACTGATCATGGCCACCCTCGGAATCGAGGGACCGTTTTCGGTGGCCGTCTACGCCAAGGAAAACGAAGACGCCTATTGGGATCTGGCGCGCGATCACTTCTGCCTGTCGCTGCCGATGACCCGTCACGGGTCGGCGCAGCAGGTGATCACCGCCGTCACCCGCGGCGACGCCACGGCCGGCGTTCTGCCGCTGCCCCGCATCGACGACCCCGAACCCTGGTGGCCCTACTTGATGGGCGCGGGCGGGGAACGCCCCCGAGTCATTTTCCGTTTGCCGTTCGCAGGCCGCGGCAACGGCCGCGAAGGACATACCGAAGCCCTGGTGATCTGCCCCATCGAACAGGAAGCCTCGGGACGCGATCGCTCGCTCTTCGCGTTCGAAACCGAAGAACCGATCCCCCAGGGAACGATTCAGGCCACGCTGACCAAGTGCGGCCTGCCGCCGACCATGGTCCATCCCCGAATGGACTCCCATTCCGGCGGAACCCCGCTCTATCTGATCGAGGTCGACGACTACCTCGCCAAGGATGACGCGCGCATCGACGCGTTCATCGAGGCGCTCAAGCGCCCGGTCGGATCGATCGTTCTGCTCGGCGGTTACGCCAAGCCCCTCAGCGACGACGAGCTGGCGCCGTCGGCCGAGTGATTCTCGCCATCCGGCGCGATTTTTTTCAGACTTCAAAAACAAGAAAGCATGCAAGGACCCGAGCAATGACTGCTCCTACCCCACGCCCCGGCATCATGGACATCACGCCCTATGTGGGCGGCGAATCCAAAATCGCCGGACTGACCCGTGTGATCAAGCTGGCGTCCAACGAGGGCGCTCTCGGCCCCAGCCCCAAGGCGGCCGAAGCTTACCGGACCGTGGCGGCGGAGCTCCATCGATACCCCGACGGCGGCTGCACGGAATTGCGCCGGGCGCTGGCCGCCCGCCACGGCCTCGATGCCGACCGCATCGTCTGCGGCGCCGGTTCGGACGAACTGATCAGCCTGCTCACCCGCGCCTACGCCGGCGTCGGCGACGAGATGCTGTACAGCGCCCACGGGTTCCTGATGTACCCGATAGCCGCCCGTACGGTGGGCGCGATTCCGGTCGCCGCGCCGGAGGCCGATCTGACCACCGACGTCGATGCCCTGCTTTCGAAAGTGAGCGATCGCACGCGCATCGTGTTCCTGGCCAATCCCAACAATCCCACCGGCACCTATATTCCCGCCGACGCCATGCGGCGGCTGCGGGAAAACCTGCGCGAGGATATCGTTCTGGTCATCGACGCGGCCTATGCCGAGTTCGTGGCGGCCAACGACTATACGGCGGGCGTCGAACTGGTGGACGGTTTCGACAACGTCGTCATGTTGCGGACGTTTTCCAAGATCTACGCGCTCGGCAGCGTGCGGCTGGGTTGGGCCTACGCGTCGCCGGCCATCACCGACGTCCTGAACCGCGTCCGCAGCCCGTTCAACGTTTCCGCTCCGGCCCAGGCGGCGGGAGTCGCCGCACTGTCCGACGTGACGTTCATCGACCGGTCGCGCGGCCACAACGACCGCTGGCTGCCGTGGACGGCCGACCAGATCCGGACCCTGGGGCTGGAAGTGGTGCCCAGCGTCTGCAACTTCATCCTGGTCCGTTTCCCGGCCGAATCGGGACGCGACGCGAACGCCGCCGATGCGTATTTGCGCGGGCGCGGTGTCATCGCCCGCCGGGTCGGCGCCTACGGGCTCGCCGATTGCCTGCGGATCACCATCGGACTCGAGGATGAAATGCGCGTCGTCGTCGATGCGCTCAGGGAATTCATGAGTTGACCATGACCGATACCAAAACCGTCTTGTTCGAGCGCGTCGCCCTGATCGGCATCGGGCTCATCGGATCGTCGCTGGCCCGCCTGATGAAGCGGGACGGCCTGGTGGGCCACATCGCCGTCAGCGCCCGCACCCAGCAGTCACTCGATACCGCGCTGAAACTGGGGATCGCGGATTCCGTTTCCCTCAGTCCGGCCGAAGCGGCGAAGGACGCCGATCTCGTGGTGATCTGCGCGCCGCACAGCGCCTACCGCGCCATCGCCGCCGCCATCTTCCCGGCCCTGAAACCGGGGTGCATCGTCAGCGACGTCGGGTCGGCCAAGAAGGTAGTCCTGGATGAAATCGGCCCCATGCTGCCGCAGAACGTCCATCTGGTCCCCGCCCACCCCATCGCCGGAACCGAGCATTCGGGCCCCGAGGCGGGCTTCGCCGAACTGTTCGACGGCCGCTGGTGCGTGCTGACCCCGGCGACCGGCGCCGACGCCACGGCCGTGAAGAAGATCCGCGAACTGTGGACCCGCGCCGGCATGCGGGTCGAGGTCATGGACGCCGCCCGTCACGACATGGTGTTGGCCATCACCTCGCACGTACCGCATCTCATCGCCTTCACCATCGTCGGCACCGCGACCGACCTGCAGGGCGAGATCAAGGACGAGGTCATCAAGTTCTCCGCCGGCGGGTTCCGGGATTTCACCCGGATCGCGGCGTCGGACCCGACCATGTGGCGCGACGTGTTTCTGGTCAACAAGGAGGCGGTGCTGGAGATGCTGGGCCGCTTCACCGAGGATCTGACTGCGCTGCAACGGGCGATCCGGCGCGATCAGGGCGGCATGCTGTACGAGTCGTTTTCACGCACACGGGAAATCCGGCGCAAGGTCATCGACCACCAGCAGCACATCGCCCCCAAGCATCCCGACGATCCCGGCGAATAACACCCGCCCCCTCCGGCGCCCTCGACGCATGAATATCGGATGCCCGCCAAACGCGCGGGCATCGCGGTTCCGGCTGGCCTTCGATACCCGGTAACAGCGCACCACACATACCTTCTGGTTGTGTTGTAAGATTTTTATTTTTCATTGTGTATGGGTGCACCTTGGCCAAGGCGCTCCTTTCGATATACGATACAGGAAAATATTCAAGAAACCGGAATCGGAGGCCAGCCGCCCGCAGGGGCCGTGCGGTACGATCAAGCATCGCGGGTTTCCGCAAACCAGCGCATTCGAGGAGGAACGCCAACCCCGGCCAAGGCCTTTGCCGTGTCCGCATTTTCCAATCGAGGAGGAAATGTCGATGACTCGTGCGAATTTCATGGTTTTGATTCTGTTCCTGACGACGGCGATCCTGATCGCCTTCGAGCCGCCCCCGGCGCGGGCCGGCGCATCGGGCAACTACGCCAACTCATGCGATAACTGCACGGACAGTGGCGACAAGCTGTCCTGTTCGTGCAAAAAACGCAATGGCCAACACAATTCGACATCGCTGTGGTACGGGCCATGCCAGTCCGGTTCGATTTCCAACGACAACGGCGTTCTCAAATGTCCTTTGCGCGGCACCGCCTGGCGAACCTGTCGCAACACGACCTGGCAAGGCGCCCGCATCAGTTCGGAATGCCGGAAGATTGACGGCACCTGGGTCTGGACATCGATCAATCACCCGAACTGCCCAGGCAATTTCACCAATTGCGACGGCGCCCTTCAATGCAGCGACACCTGCCCTTGACGTTCCACCGTTCGGCGTGGAGAGCGCGCATCATGAAAACCGTATGGACCGCCTTGATTTCCGCACTGGCCGTTTTCGCCGCTTCCGGACCGTCCGCCGCCGACACCTCCGGCGACGGCATCCAGGTCGGCAATTCGTTCTCGGCCCGAATCGGCGGAACGCCGCCGAGGATCGATATCCGATTCGTCTACAAGAACCTTTCGGGCCATACCCTGACGTTCGGCCCGAACGGCGTGTTCGCCGGATGCCGCAAGGACGGTGTTTTGTGCGACTTCGGGCACACCGCCCGCAATCAACCGTTGGCCGAAGGCGGCGCGTTCCGGTTCCAGGCGTCGCTGCCGTGCGTGGAGGGCGCGGAGTACAACGTATGGCCGGCCTATCATCTTGACGGCCACTACGGTCCTTACCGCTGGGTGGACAAAACGGTCGTATGCCGTAGCGGCCGATCACGCTGAAGGCGAGGCGCGTATGGTCGGCGGAGACCGGGCGGCCACGTCGCCCGCAGGTTGATTGTGCGACTTGCGCCGACCGACTTTTCTATTTACAACAACATTATGGGCCGATTTGTTCGGCCATGTCCGTTTTGATACAATGTAATCGCTTTCTATGTTCGGATATGAACATCGTAATGGGAGATAACCATGTACGGCTATCATGATCGGTTGGCCTGGGTCGACCTGACCCACCGGACCGTCGCGTTCCACCCCGTGGGGACCGAGGATGCCGAAGCCTTTGTCGGCGGCTCCAACCTGGGCGCCGCGATTCTGGCCCGCCTGATCGACGGCTCGACCGACCCGCTGGGCCCCGACAACCCCGTGATCTTCATGTCCGGCCCGTTCACCGGCACCCCGGTTCCGGCGGGTTCCCGTCACGCGGTTATCGCCCTGTCGCCATTGACGGGCATCTTCTGTTCGTCGATTTCCGGCGGCACCTTCGGCCGACGCCTGCGCGAAAGCCATCTTGACGGCATCGTCGTTACCGGCGCCTCCGAAACGCCGGTCTGTATCGTCGTCGACGGCGACACCGCGCGGATCGAGGACGCCGCCTGGCTGTGGGGCCAGGACACATTCGATTCCGACGACGCGATCAAGGCGCGTTTCGGCAAGAAGACATCCGCCGCCGTGATCGGCCCGGCGGGCGAGATCCTCAACCGCATGGCCAACGTGGTCCACGACGGCCGCCACACCCGCGTCGCCGGGCGCGGCGGCATGGGCGCGGTGATGGGGTCCAAGAACCTGAAGGCCGTGATCATCACCGACGCCGGCAAGACCCTGCCCGAGGCCTACGATGCCGCCGGGCTCAAGGCGGCGGTCACCGAGCGCCTGCCCTACATGAAGGAACGGCTGCAGTTCTTCCGCACCTACGGTACACCCGGCGCGATGGACGGCATCCACAAGGGCGGCAGCCTGCCCATCGACAACTGGCGCGGCGCCCGGGCACCGGAACTGGTAAAGAAGCTGACCGGCACCACCCTGGCCGAGACCATCCAGGTCAAGCGCGCCGGCTGCAACCGCTGCCCGATCCTGTGCGGCCGTCTGGTCGAGGTCAAGGACGGCCCGTACAAGACCGGCGGCGTGATCGAGGGGCCGGAATACGAAACGCTCGGCGGTTTCGGCAGTCTGCAGAACAACGACAACCTGGAATCGGTCGCCCACCTGAACGAGATCTGCAACCGGCTCGGCGTGGACACCATCAGCGTTTCGGGCACCCTCGCCTTCGCCAACGAGTGCGTCGAAAAAGGCCTGCTGACCGCCAAGGACCTGGACGGGTTGGAGATCGGATTCCGGCGCCCCGAAACCTATGCCGAAATCGTGCGCCGCATGGCGATGCGCCAGGGCGCGGTCGGCGCGCTGCTGGGAGACGGAACCCGCGCCGCGGTGGCCCGCATCGGCGGCAACGCGTCCGAATACGCCATCGAGGTCAAGGGCCTGGAACTGGGTATGCACGACCCGCGTTTCAGCTGGGGGCAGGCCCTGGGTTATGCCACCTGCAACCGCGGCGGCTGCCACATGTCGTCGGTGGCCCACTTGTACGAGAACCACACCACGCTCGAAGAGTTGGGCTACCCGGAGCCCTTCCCCGGCCGCCAGCGCGACGGCAAGGCCAAGCAGTCCGCTATTCTCCAGGATCTGATGCGGATGCGCGACAGCATGGTCTGGTGCAACTTCACCCAGACCCTGAACGCCGCGACCCTGAGCCATTTCGTCGAATGGTACAATCTGATCACCGGCCGGGGAATCGATCCGGAAGGCTTCCTCGCCATCGGCACCCGATCGTTCCAGTTGGAACGGATGATCAATAACCGGCGCGGCGTCACCGCCAAGGACGACACCCTGCCGATCCGCCTGCGGCGGCGCAAGAAACAGGCGGAGGATCTGGATTTCGATCCGCCGCCCATCGATCAGTTGCTGAGCGACTATTACACCTTCCGGGGATGGGACGACGAAGGCCGCCTGCTGCCGGCCACCGTCGAATCCAACGGGCTCCGGTCGTTCGCCTGACGCCCCCTAGATCGGCTCGAAAAAAACCGGAGATGCTTGGCGTCTCCGGTTTTTTGGTCAACGTTCTATCGGGTGACTAATTCATCGGTGCATCGGCTGCGTCCACACGCCGGTCGACGACGGCACCGAAGGCGGCGTGCTGGTTTGGGGCGCGGGTTGCGGCGCGCTGGGCGTTCCCGCCCAGGTCCCCAGATTCCATGCGCCGCGCGCGACCGGATCGCCGTACGGCAAACCGTAGCCATAAGGTCCCGGCGAAGACGTGGAAGTCGGCTGCGGTTGCGGCGGCGGCGCGGCCGGTGGCTGCGATCCGGAACCCGGCGCCCAGCCCCACCAATCCGCGGGAACATTGCGGCCGTAGGCATCGCCCATCCACTGGGAACCGTTGACGACGCCGTTGACGATGCCGCCTACGAGCGCCTGGCCGAGTCCGCCGTCCCGGGGAACCACCACCTGACCGATTCCCGATGCGTCATCGGACCCGCCACCCACGGTGGCCGACGTCCCCGACCCGTCGCATTCCGGCAAGGGTTGCTGGGCGGCAACCGAACCCGCCATCAACCACGACACCCCCATGAAAATCACGGCACCCCACATCGAAACGCGCATATCAGCCCCCTGCATTCCACCCCACCACCAATACTATGACAGAAATTGAGGGAATATTCATCACGCCGGGGGATGGGGCCGCGTTGTCGCCCGCGTGCGGGGCTTTCGGGGTATTGGCGGCGCGTGTTTCCTATTCCCCTTGACGTTGCATTTCCTATATGTAGACGGTTGGCGGCCGCGATCACCAAGAAACCGGGCGCCGGTGCCGGGCGGGAGAGTATGCGTTGAAAAAGCGGATGGTATTCGTGCTGGCTGTGGCTTCCGTCACCGCCGGTTTGTTGGTGGCGGGAACCACCCTTCTGGTACACGGATCCAAGGCAGCCGTTGATGTCGAACTCCGCCCCGACGACGTGGCGCTGGTCGCCGCGGGCCAGGTCATCTATATGCAGCAGTGCGCTCTGTGCCACGGTGTCCGGCTGCAGGGTGAACCCGATTGGACCCAGCGCCATCCCGACGGCAAATTGCCGGCGCCGCCGCACGACGCGAGCGGTCACACTTGGCATCACTCCGATCGGGATCTCTTTCTGATCACCAAGTTCGGCCCCAAGGCCTTCGCCGGCGACGATTATCCGACGGACATGCCGGGCTACGAAGACAAACTCAGCGACCGCGATATCGTTGCCGTCCTGTCCTTCATCAAAAGCCACTGGCCGGCCGATGTCCGAAGCAGGCACGACCGCATGAACGCCGAAGCCCGCAAGGCCCGATAGTCCGGCCAGACACCCGCCGCCGCGTCCAACCGGATAACCTTCGCCTTTGCCGGTTACCTTCCGTTACACTTTTCCGGTTCCGCCGACACAATGGCGAAACGTCGCCGGTGTGAAATGCGTCATGAACGAATTCACCATGACAGGAGCCGGACTATGAAACGGACCATGAAATTTCTTCTTGCTACCGCCGCTGTCGGTGGCGTCGTCTTCGCCGGATCCATGGCCTTCGCCGGCCCCGGCATGTGGGGTTGGGGCGGTGGCCCCGGCAATTGTCCCTATGCACAGCAGGGCTGGGGTGGACCCGGCATGATGGGCGGCCAGGGCTGGAACAATCCCGGCATGCAGGGCGGACCCGGTTGGGGGAATCCCGGCATGCAGGGTGGCCCGGCGTGGGGCGGTCCCGCCGCTGCGCAGGCCAGCATCGAGGACGTTCTGAATTCAGCGAAGACCAAACTCGCCATCCGCGTCGATCAGGAAGAAGCGTGGAACGGCTACGTCAAGGCGGTGACCGGCCGCATTGAATCCCGCAAGGCTCTGCGCGAAAGCATGAATCCCCAGACCATGCGCGAGATGAGCGCCGAAGACCGGCTGGCGTTCATGCAGGGCATGCACGAAACCCGCGCCCAGGGTCTGAAGGCGCAGGCCGATTCCGAAAAGGCGCTGCTGGCGGTTCTGGACGACGATCAAAAAAAGGCCGCCGTCACGCTTCTGTCCGGCGGATTCGGCCGCCAGGCGTTGGCTCAGCGCGGGCAGCGCGGGCACGGCCACCGCGGCTGGCAGCAGGGCGGTCCCGGTATGGGCGGCTGGCGCTGACCCGCAAACCGGTTGCACCGGCTCGATAGCGGATCGAATCGTCGCGGGGGCCCGTTCGGTCCCCGCGATTTTTTGCGCGTCGCCGCGCCTCCCGGTATCCGTCGAATATCGCCGAGTCCCCATAAAGGATCGAGGTCGTTCCAGCAGGAACGGCCTCGTCACGCAGGTTCAGAGGATCACGGCCCCGTGGGCGTCAAACCGATTCGACGATCGATACGACGACCAGGACAACGAAGACGACCACGGGCAACATGCAGATGAAGCCCTTGCAGCGCGTGGTGTATTCCATCTGCAATCTCCTTGACAGCACAGCCTTCCAGGCGTTTCGCCCAGCCGATTATGGTATTTTATAACGCTTCCATCTTGGGAGGAAGCAGAATTTTGCGTGGCGCCCCCCCCCAACAGGCATCAAAGGAATTGCGGCAACTCCGGTATATCCCGATAATCCTTGAAATTCGCGCGGACACTCCGGGAAACGTCTCATGACGACACGTCCGATATGCGCGCTCGCTCTCCTCGTCGTTATTCTGCTGGGAACGTCCCATCCGGCGGGAGCGCAAGGGAACGACCACGGCGACCGGATGAGCATCGTCGTCGGCAGCGAAGCCGATTATCCCCCCTATGCCCTAATTGGACCGAACGGCGAGGCCGACGGGTTCAGCGTCGAGCTGATGAAGGCCGTGGGCGAGGTCATGGAAATCGACGTCACCTTCCGGACGGGTTTGTGGAGCGAGATGCGTGACGCCCTGACGAAGGGCGAAATCGATGCGCTGCCCCTGGTTGCCTATTCCCCGGATCGCGCCGAGATCTTCGACTTCACCGTTCCCCATACCGTCGCCCACGGCTCGGTTTTCAAGCGGGCCGATTCCCCGGACATCGCCACTGTCGGCGACCTGCGAGGCCGCGAAATCATCGTCATGCGCGCCGACGCGGTCCATGACTGGCTGATCCGGAACGACATATCGGAGAAAATTTTCCCGACCGACACGGTGGAGGACGCTCTGCGGATGCTCGTGAGCGGCAAACATGACTACGCGCTGCTGCCGCGTCTGGTCGCCCTCGTATCCATCCGGGATCTGAAGCTGTTGGATCTCAAAGTCACGGGGCCGCTGATCGACGCCTATGATCGCGGCTACGGGTTCGCCGTCCGTAAAGGCAATTCGGCCCTGTTGGCCCGGTTGAACGAAGGCCTGAAAATCGTCCGCGAAACCGGCCGTTACGACGACATTTACAATAAGTGGTTCGGTTTCGTCGAGCCGCGCGGGATGCCGACCGAGCTTTTCATGGAATACGCCCGTTGGACCATCGGCGGAGTCGGCCTCGCCATCGGCCTGGTTTTCTCCTGGGTGGCGGTATTGCGGCGGACCGTGCGGCGCCAGACCGCGGAGTTGCGGAAGGCACACGACCGGCTGGAAGCCCGGGTCGAGGAGCGTACCGCCGAACTGCGCCGGGAAATCGCCGAACGCGAGCGGGCGGAACGGACACTCATGCTGAGCGAGGCCCGGCTCCGCGCCGTGTTCGAACACACCCCGATCTGCCTGAACCTGAAGGATTCCGAGGGTCGCTATCTGCTGCTCAACAAACCCTACGAGGAATGGCTCGGCCGCCGCGCCGAGGACATCATCGGCAAGAAGGGCAGCGATTTCATGCCCCTCGACACCCCGGAGTTCCGCAACCTGGATGCCACCGAGAAACACGTCCTGGCGACCGGGGAAAGCACGGAACGGGAGGTCAGCGTCTTTCGTCACGGCCGGATGAACAACCGGGTCCTCATTAAATATCCGGTCCACGACAAGGACGGCGCGATCATCGCCATCGGGACCGTGGGGATCGATATCACGGCGCGCAAACAGGCCGAGGATGCCTTGCGCGAAAGCGAGAAACGCGCCGCGCAAGCCCTGGAACGCTTCGAAGACGCGATCGAAAGCATCGGCGAGGCGTTCGTGCTGTTCGACGCCGACGACCGTCTGGTGCTGTGCAATGAAAACTACCGCCGGTTCTATCAGCGCATCGCACCCTTGATGGTTCCGGGGGTATCATTCTCGGAACTCGCCGACGCGTTCGTGGAAAACGGCGAAACCGCCGAAGCGCGCGAGGATCCCGAAGGTTGGAAGCGTCGCCGCATGGAACGCCACCTGAACCCACGGGGGCCCCACGCCCATCGGCTGACCGACGGACGCTGTTTCCTGGTCAACGAACACCGGACCCGGGAAGGCGGCATCGTCAGCATCCATACCGACATCACGGAAGTCACCGACGCCAAGGAA
Organism: Rhodospirillales bacterium; assembly: GCA_963675465.2. GTDB lineage: Bacteria > Pseudomonadota > Alphaproteobacteria > Rhodospirillales > Shumkoniaceae > JAHDSF01. The sequence continues at coordinate 65,305 of CAXXVY010000007.1, read as the reverse complement.
CAGGCCGAATTCGCCAACCGGGCCAAGACCGAATTCCTGGCCAATATGAGCCATGAACTGCGCACGCCGTTGACCATCATCAACGGCGGCGCCGATCTCGTCGCCGGGGAAATGTTCGGGCCGATCACCATTCCCAAATACCGGGAATACGCCGTCGATATCGGCAATGCGGGACGCCATCTGCTGGGCCTGATCAACGACCTGCTGGACATCTCCCAGATCGAGACCGGGCGCATCAAGCTGCGCGAATCCGAGGTCGACTTTGCCAAGGCGCTGGCGTCGTGCCACAATCTGATCAAGGGCCGCGCGGGCGAAGTCGGCGTGACCCTGAGCCTGACCCTTCCCGATACCTTGCCGAAATTGCGCGGCGACGAGATCAAGGTCAAACAGATCGCCCTGAACCTGTTGTCCAACGCCATCAAGTTCACGCCGCGGGACGGCCGGATCGAACTGCGTGCCCGCGTCGACGAATGGGGCGGATTGATGTTCTCGGTCAGCGATACCGGGATCGGCATGCATGCCGAGGCCACCCGTACCGCCGTCAACACCCTGGGCAAGGGGGGCGATCCCTATTCGCGCGACGTCCAGGGCGCCGGCCTGGGACTGCCGTTGTCGAAACGTCTGGCCGAACTGCATGGCGGAAGCCTGGATCTGAACAGCATCCTCGGCGTCGGCACCACCGCCATCGTCCGCTTTCCCCCGGACCGCACCCTGCGCGACTCCGAAGCCCTTGCAGCCAGCGACTAAGGGTTATACCGCGACCCGGTTTCGGCCTTCGCGCTTGGCGCGGTAAAGGGCATCGTCGGCAGCCCGGATCGCCGCTTCCCACGCCCCCTCGCCGTCAGCGAACAAAGCCGTCCCGATACTGACTGTCACGCCGATGGTTCGGTTGGCATACGCGACCGGCGTCGCCGCGACGGCGGCACGAATTCGTTCGGCCACCGCCAAAGCCTCGGCGCGATCCGCCATCGGCAATAACGCCACGAATTCCTCGCCGCCGTAGCGCCCCAGGATGTCGTCGCGTCGCAACGACACCCGGACGACGCCGGCGAACGCGCGCAGGACGGCATCCCCCGCTTCGTGGCCGTAGGCGTCGTTCACATGTTTGAAGTGGTCTATATCCAACATCAGCAGCGACAGCGGATAACCCTGGCGCCGGGCGCGGGCCCGTTCGCGGGCGGCGTTTTCCTCGATGGCGTGCCGGTTTAGCGTCCCGGTCAAAAGATCGTGCGTCGCCAAGTGGCTCAAATGCAAATGCAGGCGGCGATGGGTCATCGCTGCGGCACCGAAACCGAATCCGACGTAAGAGACGATGATCCCGATCGACACCATGGACTGGAACAAACCCGGTTCGAAAAGGGTCGAGAAAGGTGCCGCGCCGACAAGCGGCAGGATCGCACGGACCATCAACGGAATCGCATGAAAGAGGAAGAAGAAGGCGACCATGCCTTGCACCAGCGCCATCCCGGGCGCCGGCCGGAACAAAAGAATTCCGGCGCACCAGAGCCCCATCGTCCCGCACAGGGCCGAAATGATGACGACCCGCGCGTCGAAACTGGGCACCACGTACATGAAGAAGATGACAACCAAACCCATGAAAACCGCCGACGCCGCCGGCAACCAGTCGGGGACGGAACGGCCGACGAACCGCCCCGTTCCCGACAACAAGAAAGCGTAGCCGCCGACCACCAACGGGTTGCCGACGATGCGGGCGACCCCCGACGGAACGACGCCGATCAGCGCAAGGATCAGCGCCCCGATCGCAATCAATCCGGCGCCGATCGCCCAGCCGCGGGCCCCTTGATCGGAGGGATTGGTCCGCCACAGCACGGCCATCGCGCCCGCGACCAGGCACGATAACAGCATGGTGATGACGTACAGCGTCCGGACGTCCAGGTCGATCACGGCTCCCTACCCCCCGGCCGAAACCACGTTCCCGTCAATCGTTAGGATCAAGCTCTCCGTGGTCATGGCCCTTGGCGTGATCATGCTCGTGCCGTTCACCGCCCCGCCGCGGTTCGACCGCGACCATGTGGACCTGACCGTTGCGGACGCCGGGCTGCGCCAGCATTTGGTCGGCGAAAACGCGGACCTCGGAGGCCGAACCGCGTAGGATCGCCGCCTCCATGCAGGTATCGCGGTCGACGTGAACGTGCAACGTCGACAACCCGAGATCGTGATGGTCGTGCTGGGTCTGGGTCAGGCGGCTCGCGAGATTGCGTTCCATATGATCGTAGACGTAGGTCACACAGGCAATGCAGGGCACGTCCGGGCGTTCCGAAAGGGTTTCCGCCGCCAGCGTGGTCCGGATGACATCGCGTATCGCCTCTGACCGATTGGTGTAGCCCTTGCGCGCGATATAGGCGTCGAACTGCGTCAGCAGATCGTCCTCCAACGATATCGTTACCCGCTCCATCGCACGCGCCCCCTTATTTCCGCCGAATTCAGCCTCGGCAACCATGATCGGCTGCGAACGACCGGAGGGTCAAGAAAACCGTCCGGCCGCCGCAAAAAAACCTTGCTTGCGTATGACGATTTATGTATTCGTCACACATTGCAATTCATACGAAAATTGAAAATGTCATACACAGAAAAAAACGAAGCCGCCGCAGGGCTTCCCGCGTCGGCACCCGATGCATCGTGCCTGAAAACCCGGATCGCCGCGATGTGGAATGATCGTTCCGGCGCCTACGACGGCGATTTCGGCCACGACTTCTGCGACGACATCCATCGTGTCCTTTGGCGCAAGGCGCTGGAACGCAACGCCGAACCCCGGACGGGCCTGCGGGTCCTGGACGTGGGATGCGGCACCGGGTTCCTGTCCCTGCTGTTCGCGGAAATGGGCTGCGCCGTCACCGGAATCGATCTGGCCCCGGACATGCTGGCACGGGCCCGGGCCAAGATCGACGCCGCCGGATTGAAAGCCGACTTCCGCGAGGGCGACGCCGAAAACCCGCCCTTCGATCCCGGAACGTTCGACCGGATCGTCTGCCGACATGTGGTCTGGACGCTGCCCGATCCCGAAGCGGCATTCCGCAATTGGCATCGGATTCTGGCTCCCGGCGGACGGGTGGTCCCGGTGGAAGGATCATGGACACCACGAACCCGAGGCGACCGCCTGCGCGCCTGGATCGCCGGCGCCCTGGAACGGTTGGCGCCCACGCCGGGCCACGACCCCCATTGGCAGGCCCTCTATCCCGGCAATCCGTCCAACCTGCCTTATTTCGGCGGCATGCCGCCCGAAACGCTGGCCGCTGCGTTGGAACACGCGGGGTTTTCGATCCGGGGAGTCGACGACTTGAACGCCGTCATCGCCCACGAACGGACCCGCGCGCCTCTCGGCCGCAAAATACTGTATCGGCCCGGCCGCCGCTATATCGTCGTCGCACAAAAAGAGGAATGAACATGACACCCAAGACTTGTCTTTTATGGGCTGCGCTGGTCCTCGCCGCATCCGTTGCGGCACCGGCGATCCATGCCGCGCCCGCCACGGCCACGAACACCCTGCAGGTCGCCGAAATGTGGGAAATCGACAACCTGGACCCGGTCCGTGCCGGAACGTTCATCAAGGAAAAGGCGATGGTTGTCGAGACCCTGGTCGAAGCCAACCCCGATTTTTCCCTGAAGCCCGGTTTGGCGGCGGAATGGCACCGCGACGGTGAATCCGAATGGCGATTCATTCTGCGTGCCGGCGTCCGGTTCCACGATGGTACGCCGTTGACTGCGGACGCCGTCGTCAAAAGCCTGACTCGCGCCTTCACCATTTCCCCGGCCATGAAGTCGATGACAAAGGTCGACACGGTCGAAGCGGAAGGCGAAGGGATCGTGCGCATCCGCACTCATGGTCCGGTCCCGATGCTGCCCGCGACCCTGGTACGGGCCTACCTGGCGATCGCCGCGCCGACGTCGGCCAAGACACCCGAAGGCGTGATCACCATGCCGATCGGCACCGGTCCCTACAAAGTCGCCGAATGGCGGCGCGCCGCCCGCGTCGTGGTTCTGGAACGCAACCCCGACTATTGGGGCGACGAGGCGTCGATCGACCGGATCGTCTATCGATCCGTCCCCGATCCGTCGACTCGGTCCCTGGAAATCCAGAAGGGCGACGTCGATTTCGTTCCCGACGTCCCCTACGGCGATCTCGACATGCTGGCCGCCAAGGGATTCCAGGCTTCGCGCCATATTACCGCGCGGGTCTACCAGATGGCGTTCGGTTCGTTGACCGAGGGTCCTTTCGCCGACCCCCGCGTACGCCACGCCGTCAGCCACGCGATTGACCGCACCGCGATCGTCGACAAGGTTCTGTTCGGTATGGGCGAAGCCGCGGCGGGGCCGTTTTCCCGCCACATGTCTTTCGCCGCGTCCGGATTGGCGGTTCCCGCCTTCGATCCTGAAAAGGCGAGAGCGTTGCTGGACGAAGCCGGCTGGATCGATCGCGGCGGCATCCGGAAAAAGGGCGGCACGCCGTTCTCGGTCACCCTCTACACCTATCCGCAACGTCCCGGCCTGCCGCCCATGGCCACCGCCATCCAAGGCATGCTGGCGCAGGTGGGCATCCGGGCCGCGGTCAAGCTCCTGGACTGGTCGGCTATCCTCACGGCGATGAAACCCGGCGACATGCGGATCGCGGCTTCGGCCACCGCGATGTACCCGGACCCCGATTTCTTTCTGCGGTCCCACTATGAGTCCCAGGGCGACAACAATGTCTGGGGCTATGCCAATCCGCGCGTCGACGCCCTGTTCGCCGACGGATTGACCGCCCCCGACGAGACGGCCCGCAAAGCCGCCTACGACGCCATTCAGCACATCGTCGCCGACGAGGAACCGACGATCCTGATCAGCCATTACGGCGTCAACATCGTCATGAAGCCGGACGTGAAAGGTTTCGTCTTCAATCCGGTCGCCCATGATTACAGTCTGGGTACCGGCCTACGGTTGGATCGCTAGGACGGTCCGGAAAACAAGGGCGAGGGTCGGTCGTGACATTCATCCCGTTCATCGCGCGGCGCCTGAGCATGTCCGCCGCCACCGTGGTGTTCGCCACCGCGCTGACCTTCGTCCTTGTCCACCTCTCGCCCGGCGACGCGGCCGACATCGTGCTGCGCCGGGTTTTCATCGGCGACCCGGAAAGCGTCGGCACCGCCTCCGATCTGGCCGTCGTAGCCGACCGCTTCGGGTTCGACAATCCGCTTCTGGTCCAATACGCCGACTGGGCCGTCAAGGCTCTACACCTGGACTTCGGACTGTCGGTGATCACCGGCCTGCCGGTGCTCGATGAATTGTCGATGCGGATCGGACCGAGCCTCGCGCTCGCCTTCGCCGCAACCGCGCTCACCCTTCTGATCACCGGTTTGCTGGTCGCCGCCATCCGCGCCATCCCCGGCGCCGCGACCCGACTGGCGGTCGACGCCGCCACCGTCGTTTCGGTATCGATCCCGCACTTCTATCTGGGGCTCGTCCTGGTTCTGGCTTTTTCCATCGGACTCGATCTGTTGCCGGTCAGCGGCGCCGGAAGTTGGCAACACTACGTCCTGCCGGTCTCGGTCCTGGCATTGGGGCAGTTCGGGGCCCTGACCGCGCTGATGACCGCCAGCCTGCGCGATGCCGCCCGCCAACCCTACGTGGATACCGCGCGCGGCAAGGGGCTGTCGGAACGCCACGTGTTCCGGGGCCACGTCCTGCGGAACGCGATCATCCCGGTCATCCCCTACGCGGCGCTGCAACTGGGATTTCTGCTCGGCGGCGTGGTGGTGGTGGAGCGCGTCTTTTCCATGCCGGGGCTTGGCGGCTATCTGATCGATTCGCTGGATGTCCGCGACATCCCCGCGTTCCTGGCCACCGTCGGGCTCATCGCGGCCTTCGTCTCTTTGGCCAATCTGACGGGGGACGTGCTGCTTTATGTCCTGGACCCCCGCATCCGCTTTTCCGGCAAACGGAGTTGAACGCCTTGACCAACCCCCGCACCATCGGGTGGGCCGTCCTGGCGCTGCTTTTGCTGGTACCGGTCGCCGCCGGACTGGGCCGCGATCCGATCGCGATGTCGCTGGCCGATGCCCTGAACGCGCCGTCGGCGGCGTATCCCTTCGGAACCGATGCCATGGGCCGCGACGTCCTGGCCCGTATCGCCCACGGGTTCCTGTGGGACTTGGGGCTTTCGGTCGCGGTGGTGGCACTTTCCCTGGCCGCGGGACTCATCCTCGGCATGGCCGGCGGATACTGGGGTGGGCCGGGGGATTCCGCCCTGGTCATCGTCCTGGATCTGCTGGTCGCCCTGCCGCACCTGGTGTTCGCCATCGTCCTTATGGCCTATCTCGATCAGGGACCGTTGGGGCTGATCCTGGCGCTGAGCCTTTCGGGATGGGTCAAGTACGCCCGGCTGGCCCGTGCCCGGGCCGCCCAGTTACGGGAATCCGATTTCGTGCTGATGGAGCGCGTGGTCGGCGCCGGTCCGGGGCGCATTCTTTTCTGTCATCTGCTTCCCAACATCCTGCCGCCTCTGGGCGGACTGGCGGCGCTGCACCTGGGCCACACCGTGCTGCATGTCGCGGCACTGGGGTTTCTGGGGCTCGGCTTGCAGCCGCCGACACCGGAATGGGGCGCGATGATCCTGGAATCGCGACCCTACCTCTATCGCGCGCCTTGGCTGGCGATCGTTCCGGGATTCTTCGTCTTTCTGTTCATGATGGTGTTCACGCTTCTCGCCAACCGGTTGACCGGCGGCACCGAATCCCCCGCCGGACGGAGGATTGATGTCGCCGCTTGATCTGGGCCGCATGGACGAACCGTTGCTCGGTCTGAACGAACTGAGTGTCCGGTTTGCCGGAACGCCGCCCCTCCACCCCGTGCGCCATGCCCGCCTCGCGTTGCGGCGGGGCGAAACCCTGGCCCTGATCGGCGAATCCGGGTCGGGGAAATCCATGCTCGGACTGGCCGTGGCCGGGCTGCTGCCGCAAGGTGCCCGGACCGATGGCGCCGTGCATTTCGACGGCACCGACCTGCTGTTGCAAAACGGGCGGGAAATGGCCGCGATCCGGGGCCGAGGCGTCGCCTTCGTCCCCCAGGGTTCCGGGGCCGCGCTCAATCCCTGCCTGCGCGCCGTTACCCAGGTCGCCGAGGTTTTCCGCCGCACGCGCGGTATGGCCAAAGCTTCCGCCCGGCTCGAAGCCCATGCGCTTCTGGCGCGGCTCGGACTGGATGAACGCGCGCACGGCCTCTACCCGCACCAGTTATCCGGCGGCATGCGCCAGCGGCTGTTGATCGCGGTCGGTCTTGCCTGCCGCGCCCGGATACTGATCGCCGACGAGCCGACCAAGGGACTGGACTCCCGTCTGGTGAACGAGATCGCGGATGTTTTCAAACGGGCGCGCACCGACGATCCGGATCTGGCAATGCTGGTGGTGACCCACGATCTTCGCTTTGCCGCCGCCATCGCCGACCGCGTGGCGGTGATGTACGCCGGCCAAGTGCTAGAGGACGGCCCCGCGCGTGCGTTCTTTGGCGCGCCGCGCCACCCCTATTCGCGGGCGCTGCTGGATGCGGCGCCGGAACGCGGCCTGACCCCGATCCCCGGTTCGGCCCCGACGCCGGACCAGACGGTTTTCGGCTGCCCCTTCGCTCCCCGCTGCCAACGCGCCGACGCGCGATGTGCAACCGAGCCCGCTCCTCTCACCCGTATCGGCGATACCCTGGTCGCCTGCCGTCGCCATGATCGAACTTGACGGAATCTCTCTCGGGTTTCGCGACGGCTTCATGGGCCGCCGGCGCCGGCTGGTCTTGGCCGGCGTGGACTGGTGCCTGCCGCGCGGACGCGTCACCGGTCTGCTGGGTCCGTCGGGGTCGGGAAAATCGTCGCTGGCCCGTATCCTGTTGGGATTGATACGGCCCGATTGCGGTACCGTCACCATCGACGGCGTCCCGCGCGACCGCGCTCCCCGCCGCACGGTCCAATACGTGCCGCAGCATCCGGACGCCGCCTTCAATCCGCGGCTGAGGATCGGCTTCGCCTTCCGCGAACTGTTCCGCCTCCACGACCTGTGCCCCCGCAGCCGCCGCGGCGACCACCTTGCCGCCATGCTCGACCGCGTCGGCGTTGATTCCGCGCTGTTGACCCGCTACCCGTCACAGGTGTCGGGCGGAGAAATCCAGCGCCTGTCGCTGGCCCGCGCCCTTCTGCTGGAACCCCACTATCTGGTCCTGGACGAAGCGACGGCGATGTTGGACGTTTCGATCCAGGCGCATGTCATGCGCCTGGTGCTGGACGTGGCGGCGGAGCGCGACATGGGCGTGCTGGCGATCACCCACGATATCCATCTCGCCCGCGCCGCCTGCACGGCCATCCACGTTCTGGCGGACGGCCGCGTGCATCCCCTCGACGGCGCCGCCGCACAAATTTAGCGGCCGGAGACGGCTTCGGGGTTCAGAGCGTTCAGGGCAGGGCGCGGAGGAACGCGGCCACCACCTTGGCCGAATTTTCCGAGGCCAGCGACAGGAAAGTATTCATCTCGTTCGCGTGCTCACCACCGCCCGCCAAATCGGACAGGCTGCGGAAGGCGATGAACGGCACGCCGTTGACATGGGCGACTTGGGCGGTCGCCGCGCTTTCCATGTCCACGACCTTGGCCTGGAAGGTGCTGAAGATAAAATCGCGAAAAGCGGCGTTATCGATGAACGCGGTTCCCGAAACACCGCTTCCGCCGACGACGACCTTGGGCTTGACGCTCAAGCAGGTGTCCTTGTCCACGCAGTGCCGCAGCACGGTCTTTCCCGACACGCTGCGCGCGACGTCCAGCAAACGGGCGTCCACGGGGAACCAGAATCGTTTTTCCGGCTCCTGGCCAATGCCTTTGCCGATCTCGGTGTAGGTCGGGAATACCATGCCGAAATTGGGGAACGGCGTCGGAATGAACGGCGGCGGCGCGTATTTTCCATCGCTTTCGCGGGCGTACACCGCCTCCAGATACGAAGCCCACCGGTCGGCGATCACCACGTCGCCGAGGGAAAGCGACGGATCCACACCGCCCGCGATGCCGGAAAAGACGATTGCCTTCAGTGCGAAATGGTCGATCGCCATTTGCGTCGTCATGGCGGCGTTGACCATACTGACGTTGGAGAGAACCAGGACCACGTCCTTCCCCGACAGCGTACCGGTGATGAAGGACTGGCCGCTGATGGTGTGGACCTGCTGCCCGGTGGTGGCGGCAAGCAGCGTTTGCCACTCCGGCGCGAACGCCGACATCACGGCAATCCGGGGCGTGGTGTCCCCGTCTTCCGCGGCGGCTGCGGGAGACGGGCCGGCGGCAAGACCGAGGCACAGAGAAACCGCGAGAATAGCGGCGAAAGCGGTAGGCTTCATGGTTGGAGTCCTTTGACAGAGAGGGTGGCGCGAACCGACTGGAAACAATCAGTTCATCTACTTTCGGGGCCGGGATCAATCCGCTTGGGCAGTTCATCGCCGCCGACCAGATCGCCCGCCTCGGCGCGCTTGGCGTTCCACGCATTGCCGAATTCCACCGGCGAATCGCCGGTCAACGCGGTATCGTCGGACAGCAGATACAGATGCCCGCCATCGCGCGACGTCATCGCGCCTAAACCGTCCCGCGGCCCGTTCATCACGACAAGGCCTTCGTAAGCCGCGCCGTCGTCGCATTCCGCCGTCACCGTCACCACCGAGCGTGCGCGCAGGCCGTCGCGGCGCAGATCCTCGTCCCGCCACGAGAATTCGCAAATCCCGTGCGGCGGAAGGTTCGCCCCGAAATGCCCCCGGCATGGCGCCAACTGCTCCAAGGTGATGCGGCTTCGCGATACGCACCGATCGCAAGCGTCCTCGCCCATCAACAGGCTCGCGAACGCGACGCCCGGTGTCCACGCCGATTCCGGCAGCTTGTCCATTGCCGTGATTCGCTTCTGATAAGCGGTGATCGCGGACAGGAGCCTGCCTTCGCTCAACCCCGTGACGTCGCGATCGCCGAGCGCCTGGACGGTGCACGCCAGGCCGGACGCGTCGCGGCAGATCTCCAGGGCCAGTTCCGCGTTGTCCCGAATATCGCAGGCCATGTACCGGCTGTTCCACCACCCGCTGCGTCCGGCGTCGCCGACCAGGATCTTGCCTTCGGGGCGGCGGCCATACGTCCGGTCGGCCGTCCCGTAAGGGGGAAGAGCATCGAAATCGATTGTTTCAAGTGCCGGTTCGGCGCCGGACGGCGCAACTTCGGCGCACGCGGACAAAGCCGCCGCCGCGAACGCGCAAAGCCCGACAAACCGCAGCGAACGCATGTAATCCTCTCCCCCGAAAAATCGCCCGGGCCCCCGAAGACGCCGAGCAATGGGTCATGGTGAAGGGAGCGGTTTCTTTCGTCAACGCCGCATTGAGATCCCGCGTCGATGGCGGAACCTATTGGCGTCCCACGATGCGCTCTTGCGGCAAGCGGACGGTGACGGTCGTTCCGTTGCCAAGTTGGCTGCGGATCGATACCGTACCGCCGTGGAGTTCCGTCAGCGCCTTGACCAGCGACAGCCCCAGCCCGGTCCCTTCGCTGCGCCGGGTCATGACGTTACCGATCTGACGGAAGGGCTCAAACACCGCATCGATATCGTCCGGGGATATTCCGATCCCGGTGTCGATGACATGCAAAACAGGCGCGCCATTTTCGTCGATTTCCATGCGAATTTCGACCGACCCGCCGCCCGCGGTGAACTTGACGGCATTGGACAGAAGATTGAGCAGGATCTGCTTCATCATCGTCGCATCGGCGCGCAGGAACGGAAGCCCGGGTTGGGGCTCCGACACCAGTTCGACCCCGGCCTTGTTCGCGCGTTCCCGGATCATGGCGATGCAGAACCGCTGGATCTCGGCCGGATCGACGATCTCCTCCGAAAGTTCCACCGCGCCGGCCTCGATCTTCGAGACATCGAGGATGTCGTTGATCAGGCGCAGCAGCAACCGCCCGGAATTTTTGATATCCCGGACATATTCCCGGTTCTTCGCGCTGCCCAGGCTGCCGAAGTACTCCCCTTCCAGGACTTCGGCGAATCCGATGACGGAATTGAGCGGCGTACGCAGTTCGTGGCTCATGTTGGCGAGGAATTCGGTCTTGGCCCGATTGGCGTACTCGGCCCGCTCCTTGGATTCCGTCAGGGCCCGTTCCTGGCTTTTGCGTTCCTCGATATCGATGATCGTGGACAGGATGGCCGGCTCCCCGTCCCAGGTTACGATCTGGGAATAGTTTTCGAGCCAGACCCACGACCCGTCCCGCGCCACACCGCGGAACTCGTAACGCCCCGGCGCCGAACCGCCCGACATGCGGCGTTCGCGATTGCGCACCGCCTCGGCGCGCTCCGGCGGCGCGATCAGGGGCAGGACCGACTCCAAGGCCAGGATTTCGTCGACCGTGTAGCCGTACCTTTCCGCCCACAACCGGTTGACGAACAGCGGTTTGTGGTCGCGATGGATGATGACTCCCTGCATCGCGCCTTCGACCAGTGCCCGGTAGCGCTCCTCGCTTTCGGCCAAGGCCCGCTCGGCCTGCTTGCGGTCGGAGATGTCGCGGATCACCGCGACCGCCCCATTCGGGTTGCCCGCTTCGTCCAACATCGGCGCGGCGTTCACCAGGACGGCGCGACGATCGCCGTTGGGCAACTGGATCGCATACTCCCGGTTTTGGACGGCGCGGCCTTGACGAGCCTGGACCAGGGGCAAATCCTCGTAAATCACCGGGGATTCGCCGTCCGGCTGACGTAGGAGACGCCAGGCATCCCGGCTGCTTTTGGACAGAGGACTGTTCGCTTCTCCATGCGTTGCGCGTACCGCCTTGTTCAAGAACCGGAATTCGCCGTCTGCGTCGCAGACGATGACGCCGTCCGAAAGAGAATCGAGAACGGTTCCGACGAACCGCCGCTGGCGCTGGAGTTCGGCCTCCGCGACCTTTCGTTCCGTGATGTCCAGGAACGTGCTCTGAATTGCCGGCTGCGCCTTCCACTGGATCACGCGCGCGGTCATCAAGAGCCAGACGATCGATCCGTCCTTGTGCAAGCCCTGGACTTCGTAGACGTCCGGCGCGGGTTTTCCGAGCAAGCGGGCCGCGCCGTAACCGCGCAGGCGGTCGCGTTCGCACGGCGCCATGAAATCCAGCGAATTACCGGCGCACAGGATGGCGTCGGGTTTGTCGTACCCCAGGATCCGGGCCGCGGCTTGATTGGCGAACAGCGGCTTTTCGCCGCGATGGATGACGATGCCCTCGATCGACCCGTCGGTAAGATCCCGGTAGTTCTGTTCGCTTTCGCGCAGCCGTGCCTCGTCCGCGCTTCGCTTGTCGATGTCCTTCAGCAGCAGCCCCAGAACCAGCGTTGCCGGCGTGAAGATCACGAATATGGGAAGGGACACGGTCTCCATGAACTGCACGGCGATATCGCCGGGAAGACTCAAGGTCCAGGGAAAATTCAAGACATGGACCGCAATCCCGAACACCGCCAGGGGAACGACCCCGTTTCCGACGATCTCCCGGCGATAAAGGTAGCGGTAAACGAGCCCCGCGATGGCCGACGAGACGATGATCCCCGTTCCCGTCATGACGCCGGGTCCGCCCAACCAAAGACGAAAGACGACGGAGGCAAATCCGGAAATCGCGACCACGACCGGACCACCCCAGAAACCGGCCATGCATATCACGACCGAACGCGCGTCGATCGCAACCCCCGGCACCGGGTGCAAAGGCACGGCCATCCCGAGAATGGCGACAAGGGCGAACAGCGTTCCCGAGAGAACACGGCCCTTCAGGCTTTCCTTTGCCACACGACGGCCGAGCAGTCCCTGAAGATACGCGAGGGAAAAAATCAGCGCGGCGCCCTTGGCGATTTCAAGCACGAACATCAACGACAAAACATCCCGTTAGTCACCCGCCGGACACCGCGAAACGCCGCAATCATGCCGCCACCGGACCTTTTTGGTCGATCCGTGATCCCGATCTTGTTCTGCGTCGACGATAAATCATCGTATTTCAAAAACGACAAATTAACAAGGGTTGAATACTATTTTATGAAAAACGCGTTAAAGCTTTGCTATCTTATATATTTTTTCATTAATGAGCTTTTCTTCATCGTAATAAGACACAGACGGTTGATATTTGTTTCATATCCGAAACCAAAAATCGCTCGAATTTCAGTGATGCGCCATTCCGCGACGATCCTCCGTGTTATTATTGAAACATTCGAAGGTGCGGACGTCGCGACCATGGCGGGCCGATAAAAGATCGCTCGGCACAGTCGCGACAACAGGTAGAATGGCCGCCCTCGAACCGGCGTGGAGAAACGGCGATGGCGGGATTGATCACGGGTTGGGTGTTTGACGGCAACGGCGGCGGAACGGAAATTCATGCGGCGGGCGATATCCCCGATTCCGACCGGTCCGACATCGTTTGGCTGCACCTGTTCATCGATGGCGAGGATTCCCGGGAACTGGCGGAAATGGCGGCACCGACCATGCCCGTCGGCGTGCTCGATGCCCTGTTCGCCCCCGACACCCGGCCACGCTGCGAAACCTTCCAGCAAGGCGTTCTGCTCAATCTCCGCGGCGTGAACCTCAATGCCGGCGCCGAACTGGAAGATCTCATCTCGGTTCGCGCCTGGATCGCGGGAACCCGCATCGTATCCGTTCGCCGGCACCGGCTGATGTCGGCCGACGACATCCGCCGCCGATTGTCGGACGCGGACGAGGTCGGACCGCGCACGCCCGGCGATTTCGCGCTGCAATTGGCCGATGGCCTCTGTTCGCGGCTGGAAGCCCTGATCGAGGATCTCAACGACCGCATCGATGCGATGGAAGAAGCGACGAGCCCCGACGGCGAACAGCGATCGCACCTGTTGGAAATGCGCCGCGTCGTCGCGACCCTGCGGCGCTTCATCGCCCCCCAGCAAAGCGCGTTATCGCGCTTGGCCATAGTCGACGTACCGTGGCTGTCGGAACGCGAGCGCACCGCTCTGCGCCATCTGGTCGACGATGTGACCCGCTACCTGGAGGATCTCGAAGCGATCCGCGAACGGGCGGGCATTCTGGCCGACGCCGCCGCCCACCGGGCCGCCGAGAATGCCAACCGCACCATGTACCTGCTGACGGTGGTCGCGACCCTATTTTTGCCGCTCGGCTTTCTGACCGGCCTGCTCGGCATCAATGTCGGCGGCATTCCGGGGACCGAAAACCCGCTGGCGTTCTGGATCGTCGCCACCACGCTCGCGGGACTCGGCGGGCTCGAATGGCTGGTCCTGCGGCGGCTGAAGGTGATCTGACATCGCGCGAACGGGACCGGATAGTCCCGACCGTCACATGCCGGAATAACATACCTGGATAACCTCTTTCCGCCTGACTTCGTGCCGCAGGAACGCACAGAGCCATTGTTTCGGCATACTATTCCCTGCCCATAAAAATAATTCCGGTTACGTTTCGAGAAAGAATCAGATGCCATTCCGATTGCAACAAACAATAGTTAAACCGATGGAAATGATTCAAATAAATCATGATTTAAATAATTTTATTGTTATTTTTTAATAATCGTATATAATTATTTCAACATTCTTTTCGATGGCGCGCATTGAATGAATATTTTTAAAATCCAGCGCCGGGTCCTGCTTTCATAACGGTCGTAGCCGAAGCGGCAACGAAAGCGGCACTGCGAAGAAACCGCACGGCGGGCCGCTTCCGCGCCTTTCGTGTGGCGCGTTGCGTTTTTGCGGCCCTGATCGGCGGGATTCCGCGGCGGAAGCAGCAGCACCGGCTTCGGCCGGGATCGGAGAGACCATGAACATGGAAAAGATTAAAACCCTGGCAACGGGCGCAGGTTTCGGCATCGTAGCCACGCTCATTGTGTTGTCGATGACCGGTTGGATGATCACGGCGTCCGCCGCCGGTACCGAAGCGCGCGCCTCCGCCGCCAAGGCGATGGTCGACAGCCTCGCCCCCATCTGCGTCGCCCAGTTCGAAGCCAACCCCGAAAACGGCCAGAAATTGACCGAACTCAAGGGCGTGGACAGTTGGAAACAGTACCAATTCGTCCAGGATCAGGGATGGTCGACGATGCCCGGCGCCGAGAAGCCTTCGGATTCCGACGTCGCACGCGAATGCGTCCGCCTGATCCTCGCTGCGAAATAGCGGAGATTACCCCGCGCCTTCGGAACGGTTGACCGTCGGCGCGCCGGGTTGCTCTGAACGACACTTCGGCCGTCCGATGGACGGCCGAAGATCGTCTTTCCCCTAATAGAAGTCCAACAACCGCCGGATATAATCGCGTTCCGGCTCGGGGCGACGGGGGTCGTTGGCGCGGCCGCGCAGGTCCTCCAGGATTTCACGGGCGCGGCGGGTCTGGTCGCGGTCCGGGATTTCCACCTCGCCGCCGGCGGTGCCCCGGCCGTCCTCGTTGCGCGGATTGCGGCCGAACGGATCCATGCCGCGCCGCATACCGCCGCCGCGCATGTTGCCGGGCATCAGGCCGAAGCCCATCCGCCCCATCTGCTGCGACAACGACTGCGCCATGCCCTGCATGCCCTGCTGCAATTCGCGCAGGGCCTCCGCCTGGGCCTGCCCGGCGCCTTGCGCGTCACCGGCACCAAGAGCTTCGCCGGCCTCCTTCATCGCCCGTTCGCCACGCCCGAAGTTCTCCGGCACCTGACCGGTCAGTTCGTCGGCCTGGATCATCATTTCGCCCAGCTTCTGACGTAGCGCTTCCTGCTGCTCCATCAATTCGCGCAGCCGTTTCAGGGCATCCTCGTCGGGCATCTCGCCCCTCTCCGCCCCTTGTTGCTGGCGCTGGCGTTCGCGGAAGGTCTGATCGGCCAGTTGCTGCTGCCGCTTGATCAGGTCGCGCAGCGCCTGCATCATTTCCTGCGCCTTCTTGAACTGCTCCGCGTCGGCCTGCATCGGCTGCGCGTTGCGCAGGGATTCGAGCATCTGGCGCAGTTGCGACAGCATCTCGCGCGCGGCGTCGCGGGCGCCGGTGGTCGCGGCTTCCTGCAGATCGCGCAGCATCTGCTCCAGGTCCTGCATGTTGTTCATTTCCATGGAGGGGTCCATGGGCATCGGCTGCAGGCCCATTTCGGCCATCTGGCGCATCATCGCTTCCATGAAGCGGTTCATCGCCTCGCGCAGTTCCTGGGTCAGACGCTCGATTTCCTCGCTCGACGCGCCTTCCTCCAGCGCCTGTTCGAGGGCTTCCTCGGCCCGTTGCAGGTCGCGTTCGGCAACGGCGCGGTTGCCCTCCTCGACCCGGAGCGCGGTATCCCACAACAGATCCCGCACGGAAGCGACGGCTTCGGCATCCTTGGTGAAACGCAGCCGCCCCTGCGCCGAGCGTAACGCCAGGAACACCACGATGTCGTTGTCGAACCGTTCGGGGCGGCCCTGGATGATGCCCAACAAAACCCCGGCCCGCCCTTTGGTGACCGGATTCGGATCCACCAGTTCCTTGCGCGCGGCGATGATTTCGCGCGCGACCGGGTGGCGGAACGGCCGTTCGGGCAGAATCATGTCCCGCGGTTCGGTGCGGGTCGTCTGACCCTTGGTGTCTGTCGCCTCCAGCACCAGTTGCACCGGCGTTCCGGCCCAGTAGTGACGGGTCAGGTCGCGAACGGCGCGCACCGGATCGTCGCCGCGCGCCAGGGGCGCCGAAAGGCGGAAGCGGATGGCTTCGTCGCCGCTGCCTCGGCGTTGGATCACGGCCGAGGCCTCGGCGATACCGAAATCGTCGGATACGCGATAGGACAGGATCAACCGTCCGCGCGGATCGCCCGACGGATCTTCGGCCAGCGCAATTTCCGGCGCCCGGTCGGGCCGGACGATGATCGGCCACTCTCCGAGTACCCGGCCGCCGTCCAGGATCCGGATCTCCGGTCCCGCGGTCAGGGTCGCCTCGATCTGGTGGGTCGTCTTGTCGCCGCCGAGCATGGCGAACGGCGTCGTGGTGGCGCCGGTATCCAGCATCGGTTTGACGACGCGGCCAAGAACGCGCGCAAAGACTTTCGTGCCCTCGACGACCTCGATCGCGTTAGCGGCGGGCTCGGCCCCGGCTTCCAGGAAGATCGGCGGATAGCCCGTATAACGGGGCGGCGTCAGCCAGGCTTCGACCCGCGGCGGTACCGCGGCCTCGGCGTCGATCGGCGGCATCAGGGTCCGCATCAGGCGTCCGTCCGCATCCCGCCAGCCATCGGCAAGCCCGATCGCGAACAGCATCACGACCACGGTACGCAGGCCGCGGGGATCGATCCGCGACAGGCCCAGGCGCGGCGGCCGCAAGGCAATGCCCCAGGCGGCGGCGCGGGCGCGCATCTGATGAATGCGCCACAGATCCTCGGCGACGGTATCGCCGAACCCCTGTTTCAAGGAGTCCTTCACGGCGCTGAGCGGGCGGTGGGCCAGCCCACCATCCCTTTCCAGCCGCCGTTCGGCATCGATGCGGCTGGGCAGGCGCAACCGCCGGAAGGCACGGAACCCGGTCACCGCGAGGGCGACCGCGAAGGCCGCAAGTACCATCAGTTGCAGCCACGGCGTCAGAAAGCGCGCCGGGTCCAGCAAGGCGAACCCCAGGAAGGCCATGACGATGGCCGCCGGCGGCCAGAAACCCGGCCACGCGTCTTCGGCGAAAACGGCAATCCGCGACAAACGAAGCAGGACGGCACGCCGGACGACCGCCCGCAAGGTCGGGCGGAAAGGTTCCCCCCCTCTCGGTTCGGTCAGGCGGGGACCTCCAACCATGGCGGGACCCTTTCCTTCGAAAGCAGGTCATCGACGGTGATGCGTTCGCGCACCACGGCGTAATCGCCATCCTGGACCAGGACCTCGGGGACCAGGGGGCGGGCATTGTACATGGAGGACATCGCGGCGCCGTAGGCTCCCGCCGAACGGAAGGCCAGCAGTTCGCCCTCGTTCATCGGCGGCAACGGCCGCTGCACGGCGAAGGTGTCTCCGGTTTCGCATATTGGACCGACCACGTCGATCGGCAAGCGGGGCGCGTCGTCCGACGGTTCGATCACCGGCACGATCATGTGGGCGGCATCGTAAAGGGCGGGGCGCATCAAATCGTTCATCGCCGCGTCGACGATCAGGAATTTCCGGGTCGCGCCCTGCTTGGCGTACAGGACCTCGGACACCAGGATCCCGGCGTTGCCGACGATCACGCGGCCCGGCTCCAGGATGACGCGGCACTCCAGGCCCGCCAGCGCCTCGCGCACCACCGCGCCGTATTCGGCAGGCTGCGGCGTCGGCATGTCGGCGTAGGGAATGCCCAGGCCGCCGCCGACATCGAACCGGTCCAGGTCGTGGCCGGCGTCGCGCAGACCCTCGAACAGGGCGCGGACCTTGACGAACGCCTCGCGGAAGGGTTCCAGGTCCAGCAACTGCGACCCGATGTGCATGGCCAGTCCGACCACCCGGATTCCCGGCATCGACCCGGCGCCCGAAATCACCTGCCGGATCCGGCCCATGTCGATGCCGAACTTGTTTTCGCTGCGGCCGGTGGTGATCTTGGCGTGGGTGTGGGCGTCCACGTCCGGGTTGACGCGGAAGGCTACCGGCGCCTCGACACCCAGAGACTCCGCCACGCCGGACAGACGGTCGAGTTCGGATTCCGATTCGACGTTGATCTGGTACACCCCGGCCTTCAGCGCCTCGGCCATTTCCGCCGGGGTCTTGCCGACGCCGGAAAACACGATCCGCGAGGCCGGAATGCCCGCCGCCAGGGCGCGCCGCATTTCGCCGCCCGACACCACATCGGCGCCCGCGCCCATCCCCGCCAGGGTCCGCAGGACCGCGAGATTGCCGTTCGCCTTGACCGCGAAACAGATCAGCGCGTCCAGACCCGCCACCGATTCGGCGAACACCGAGAAGTGCCGCTTCAACGTGGCCGAGGAATAGATGTAGCAGGGCGTACCGACCTCCCTGGCAATGGTTTCAACGGCGACGTCCTCGGCATGCAGCCGCCCGCCCCGATACGCGAAATGATCCATCGATGCCCCCTGGTTTCCGGCCCCGTCGTCAGGATGTACGCGCGGGATAATGGCGCGGATATTGCGATCCTTCCGGATGTTCCGGATCGCCTTGCCGCCCACAGGCGCCGGCCACGCTCGCCAGCACCAGGACCATGACCAGGATGCCCAGTCTTCGGATCATCGCCGATGTTCCTTTCGAACCGTTCTAATATGTAAGAAAACGACGCCGCGCCTCCAAGATGGCGGCACGAACATTGTCGGGCGCGGTACCGCCCGCGCTGGTGCGGCTGCGAACCGAGTTCCGCACGCCCAGTACCGCGAACACGTCTTCCGTGATGCGCGGATCTTCGCCCTTCACGTCTTCGAGAGACAGGTCTTCCAGACCGCAGCCCCGCGACTCCGCCATCTTGACGATCCGCCCGGTCACGTGGTGCGCCTCGCGGAACGGCATCCCCAGCGACCGCACCAGCCAGTCGGCCAGATCGGTGGCGGTGGTGAACCCCTTCGACGAATCGGCGAGCATGCGCTTCGTGTTGAAGGTGCCCGACCGCAGCATCCCGGCGCAGGCGGCGATGCACAGGTGGACGGTGTCCGTCGCCTCGAACACCGGCTCCTTGTCGTCCTGCATGTCCTTGCCGTAGGTCAGCGGCAGTCCCTTCATCACCACCAGCAGGGCGTTGAGATCGCCGATGACCCGTCCGGCCTTGGCCCGCACCAGTTCGGCGGCGTCTGGATTGCGCTTCTGGGGCATGATCGAACTGCCGGTCGAAAAATCGTCGGACAACCGCAGGAAGCCGAACTGGTCCGAGCACCACAGGACGATTTCCTCGCCCAGCCGCGACAGATGGACCGACAGGATCGACAGCGCCGCCAGGTATTCCATCGCGAAATCCCGATCGGAAACCCCGTCAATGGAATTGGCGCACGGCCGGTCGAAGCCCAGGTCCCGCGCCGTGCGTTCGCGGCTGATCGGGAACGAGGTTCCCGCCAGCGCCGCCGAACCCAGCGGGCATTCGTTCAGCCGCGTCCGCGCGTCCGTCAGACGGCCCCTGTCGCGACCCAGCATCTCCACGTAGGCGAGAAGGTGATGGCCCAGCGTCACCGGCTGCGCCGATTGCAGATGCGTGAATCCGGGCATGACCGCGTCGGCGTGTTCCTCGGCCCGATCGATCAGCACTGCCTGCAGTTCCTGGACGGCTCCGCGCATGGCGTCGATGGCGTCGCGTACCCACAGGCGAAAATCGGTGGCCACCTGGTCGTTGCGCGAACGCGCGGTGTGCAGCCGGCCGGCGGCATCGCCGATCAGTTCGCCCAGCCGTGCTTCCACGTTCATGTGGATGTCTTCGTAGGCGTCGCGGAACGGAAAGGTCCCGGCATCGATTTCGGCTTCGGCCGCGTCCAGGCCCGACAGGATCTTCTCCGCGGCATCGCCGTCGATGATCTTCCGCGCCGCCAACATGCGGCAATGGGCGCGCGAACCGGCGATGTCCTGACGGTACAGGCGCTTATCGAATCCGATCGACACGTTGATGGCGTTCATCACGGCCGATGGCCCGGCCGCGAACCGGCCGCCCCAAATGGCGCTGGCGCCGCCGCCCTGCCCCTTGCCGCCCTGCCCCTTGCCGTCGTCGCCCGACGTCTTATCGCTCACGGTGCTTGCCGCTCCTTCACGGTGGGATGGGAACGAAGATTCGGCCGATTGTCCCGATAATCCGCCGCCATGCAAGCCCGGCGTTGAAAGCGGCCCCGAAACGCCCCGGAATTCGAGGTTCGGCTTGCAAAATATGAAATAATTTGTAAAATTCATGGTTGTGAACGCTGGGGGATTTTTCATGCCATATGTTCATGACGCCGTGATTGGTCGCATCGAATACGAAGCCGCGACGGAAAAGCTCTACGTCACCTTTAATGCCAGCGGAACCCGGGCCTACCAAGGGGTCCCAGAAGACATCTACGATGCCTTCCTGGAAGCCCCCTCCAAGGACGAGTTCTTCGACGAAATGATCAAGGGCCGGTATTCCTGACGGAACCCCCTGCTTCCAGAACGCCCCGCATCACGTCGGATGCGGATGGGGTGCGCGATCATTTTTGTTTGGCGGCGCGCCGACGATTCACCCGGAGGGCAGATTGATCCGGCCTTGACGCGCGCGCGGGACGGATTACCTTGGCCCCATGCACGCGATCGCAAAAACTCTCTGCGTCCTGGCTCTGATCTCGGCGGCGGGTTGCGCCGGCCAGACCCAATGGCAGCAACCGGGGTCCGACGACACCCGGCTGCAATCCGATCTGACCCAATGCCGGCGGGAAGCCGCCCGTAAGGTCGACGAAGACCTGGACCGGCGCTTCGATGCCCACGGCGACCCGACGATGGGGCGCACCAGTTCCTTCGGCTCCCGCATGGCCGCTTACGACGCGCGCAAATCCGAACGCGCCCTGGTCGATCGCTGCATGCGGGCGCGGGGTTATGCCCCGGCGGACAAGGAAAAGCCGAAACAATGAAACCGGCCGGCGGCACCCCAAGCGGGGCACCGTCGGCAGCGGCCCGCGATCAGCGATACGCGGCTTCGAGGATGCCTTCGGTTTCGGCAACCGACAGGGGATGGCGATCGACCTGGAACAGACCGCCCATGGTTTCGCGGGCGTTCCGGGCGAGAGTCGGGATTTCGTCCCGCGATACGCCGAAGTCCGACATTTTCAGACCATCGAGTCCGCAAGCCGAAATCATCTTCTTCAGCGCGGTGATGAAGGCCTGGGGCCGTTCGGCCTCGGGCAGGGCATCGACGTTCTCGCCCATCGCGCGCGCCATGGCGATGTAGAGGTCTCCCGGAATATTTTTCACGAAGAAGCCGTGGTAGGCTACCGACAACATGATCAGGCCGGCGCCGTGGGCGATTTCGGGATGGTAGGCGCTGAGCGCATGTTCCAGCGAATGCGACGACGTGCACGACGACGTCGACTCGACGAACCCCGACAGCATGTTGGCCAGGGCCATGTTGGCCCGCGCTTCCTTGTTGGATCCGTCGGCAACGGCGACCGGCAGCCAGCGCGCGACCAGTTCGATGCTTTTCAGCGCGAACAGGTCGCTCATCGGCGACGCGCAGTTGGCGATCACGCCCTCGGCGGCATGGAAAAACGCGTCGAATCCCTGGTAGGCCGTCAAGGTCGACGGCACGGTCATCATCAGATCGGGATCGACCACCGCCAGGGTCGGGAACGTCATGTCGATTCCCCAGCCGACCTTTTCGTTGGAGTCCTCCTTGGTGATCACGGTCCAGGGATCGGCCTCGGTCCCGGTACCCGCCGTCGTCGTAATCGCGACGATCGGCAGAACGCCCCCCGTCACCGGCTTGCCCTTGCCCGATCCGCCGCCGACGTAGTCCCAGTAGTCGCCGGGGTTCTTGGCCATCATGGCGATGCTTTTTGCCGAATCGATGCTGCTGCCGCCGCCCAGGCCGACCACGAAGTCACAACCCTCCGCACGGGCCAGCGC
Source organism: Rhodospirillales bacterium (assembly GCA_963675465.2). Taxonomy (GTDB): domain Bacteria; phylum Pseudomonadota; class Alphaproteobacteria; order Rhodospirillales; family Shumkoniaceae; genus JAHDSF01. The sequence continues at coordinate 42,852 of CAXXVY010000007.1, read as the reverse complement.
CGCGGCCTCCATGACGTGGCCCTTGACCGGGTTGGGCTGGATCTTGTCGAAGACCACGCTTTCCGCCCCGTTCTGGCGCAGCAGACCCACGACGCGCTCAAGGTAGCCGTTGGCCTTCATCGACGGACCGGCCGACGTCACGATCAGCGCCTTGGTGCCCGGCAGTGCCACCTGGGCCAACTGGTCGAGCGCGCCCGCGCCAAAAAGAATGCGCGTGGGCATGAAATAGTTGAACTTCATGAGTTTCTCCTTGCGGTGGTTGCTGAGCCGCGCGCGCAGGCGGCGGCGAAGGCGCGGACGGCGCCGGAATCGTGGATTTGATCTCGGCCCTGAATCTGGCCGATCGGACGGTGTCGCGCAAGGGGCGGCGATGGGGGATTTCCGTTGAGGCGGCCCGCACGCGCCACTTGACTCGGCCGATTGCTGCGCCACTTCTTCATCGACCAGCCGCCCCGCTCGGAGAATAGCCGCCGTGAATCAGGAAAGAACAACTCCGCCCGCCAAGTTCGGCGACCTTCTCGGCGTCGGCCCGGGCGGTGTGCCGGTCTATTCGTCGGACTACGACACCGTGGACAAGATCGCGATGCCGACGCGGCGCGATTTCCGCAGCTACGTCGACGGCCTGTTCATGGGCTACAAATGGCAGTGCGTCGAATTGGCCCGTCGCTGGCTGTACCTCAACAAGGGGTACGTTTTCGACGACATCGCCATGGCCTACGACATCTTTAACCTGCGATCGGTGCGGGTGGTTGAAGACGGCGCCCTGTTGCCCCTGCGGTCCTTCCGCAACGGATCGAAGCGGCGGCCCGAACCGGGATGCCTGCTGATTTGGGACGAAGGCGGCGAATTCGACGTCACAGGCCATGTCGCGGTGGTCACCGAGGTATTCGACGACTGCATCCGCTGCCTGGAACAGAACGTTGACAACGGAAAGTGGCCGGAGGGCCGGGACTTTTCACGCGAACTGGCCGCGTCGGTATCGGCGGACGGCGGCTACCGGATCTCCTGCACCTATCCCGAATCGCGCATTCTCGGCTGGGTGATCCAGACCGACGACGACACCCATGCCGAAACCGTGGCCGATGCCGATCCGGACCTGCTGAACCTGGTGCCGCGCCGCGTCGAATCGCCACCGGCATCCGACGACGCATGGCTCGACCCCGCCCACCCGGACGAGGCCGCCTACATCGCGATGATGAAGAGCTGCAAACTGAGCAGCCGCGACACCGACCGTCACCGCTATTTCGTGATGAGCGAGACCGCCGCCCGCGAACTGAAGCACGCCACAAACGAACTGCACAACATGTTCCTGCATGCCACAAATCATGTGTTGCAGGACGATGCGCTGTTGCGGCGGTTCAATCTGCCGCCCGCGCTGTGGCCCCGGATTCACCAGTCCTGGGACAACCGGCGCAACCGGATGATCACCGGCCGGTTCGATTTCTCGATGTCCGACCGCGGCATCAAGGCCTACGAATACAATGCCGATTCCGCGTCCTGCCACATGGAGTGCGGCAAGATCCAGACGCGCTGGGCCGCGCATTACGGTTGCGACGTGGGGCGGTGCGCGGGCGACGGATTGACGGAAAGCCTGATCAGCGCCTGGAAACGCAGCCGCGTCGACGGCGTGCTGCACATCATGCGCGACAACGATCTGGAAGAAACCTACCACGCGCTGTACATGAAAACGGCAATCGAGAAAGCCGGAATCGATTGCAAGATCATCACCGGTCTTTCCGGCCTGCGCTGGGATGACGACGGCTGCGTCACCGACGCCGACGGCGTGCGCATCAACTGGGTCTGGAAAACCTGGGCCTGGGAAACCGCGATCGATCAGATCCGCGCCGAATGCAGCGACGACGACGAGGACCTGCGCCTGCACCGGAACCGCGACCGGCGCCGCTCGCCGCCGCGCCTGGTCGACGTCCTGCTGCGGCCCGAGGTCATGGTGTTCGAACCGTTGTGGACCCTGATCGCCAGCAACAAGGCGATCCTTCCGATCCTGTGCGAGCTGTATCCCGGCCACCCGAACCTGCTGGACACCCGCTACGACCTGACTCCGGAAATGGCGGAAAATGGCCATGTCGTGAAACCGATCGTCGGTCGCTGCGGATCGAACATCGAAATCGTCGACGGCGAAAACGGCCTGGTCGAGGCGACCGCCGGACAGTTCGACGACCGCGACCGGATCTATCAGGAACTGTTTCCCCTGGCGTGGATCGACGGCGACAACGTCCAGGTCAGCACCTTCACGGTAGGCGGAAAGTACGCCGGATCGTGCGTTCGCGTCGATCCGTCGCCCATCATCACCACCCACAGCGACCTTTTGGCCCTGCGCATCGTCGACGACGGCGGTTTGACACCGTGAAGCGGGGGGCGGCCATCACGGCGATCGAATAACATATATTGTTTTTTGTCATTTGAACGCCATATCCCGTTTACGAGGCGCCGCCGGCAAAGCGCCGCGCCCGCCCGCCACGTTTTGAACGGGAGACGGATATGAACACGCGACGACTGGGAGCCGCCGGTCCCGCCGTTTCGGCGGTGGGATTGGGATGCATGGGCATGTCGGACCTGTACGGCCCGGCCGACCGGAGCGAGGCCATCGCCACCGTCCACGCCGCCATGGATGCCGGGATCACCCTGTTGGACACCGGCGACTTCTACGGCATGGGCCACAACGAACTGCTGCTGCGCGAAGCCCTGGGCGGACGAAATCGCGAGGACGTGGTCCTCAGCGTCAAATTCGGCGCCCTGCGCGGGCCCGACGGCGCCTTCCTCGGCATCGACGCCCGGCCGCACGCCGTCCGCAACTTTCTGACCTACACGCTGCGGCGCCTGGGCACCGATTATGTCGATATCTATCGTCCCGCCCGTCTCGATCCCGTCGTGCCGATCGAGGACACGGTCGGCGCGATCGCCGATCTGGTCCGGCAGGGCTACGTCCGCCATATCGGTCTTTCCGAAGTCGGGTCCGCGACCCTTCGCCGCGCCCGGGCGGTGCATCCGATCGCCGATCTGCAGATCGAGTATTCGCTGATTTCGCGCGGAATCGAGGCCGATATTCTGGGCACCTGCCGCGAATTGGGCATCGCCGTCACCGCCTACGGCATCCTGTCGCGCGGCTTGATCAGCGGCCACTGGAGCAGGGAACGAAGCGGCGCGTCCGGCGATTTCCGCAGCCACGGGCCGCGTTTCGCCGGCGGCAACCTGGACCGCAATCTGGATCTGGTGGAAACCCTGCGCGCCATCGCCCGGTCCCGCGGCATCACGGTGGCGCAATTGGCGACCGCCTGGGTTCTCAGTCGGGGCGAGGATATCGTTCCCCTGATCGGCGCGCGTCGCCGCGACCAGTTGGCCGAATCCCTGGGGGCTCTGGAGACCATGCTGGCGCCCGAAGACCTGGCCCAAATCGAACGCGCGGCCCCCCCCGGCGCGGCGGCCGGCGAACGCTACGCGCCGCGGCAGATGGCGATGCTGGACAGCGAACAGCCGTCGTGACCGAGCCGCCGCTGACAGCCGAACGCATCCTCGACGCCGCCGAGGAGTGCCTGCGCCGTTTCGGCCCCGACAAGACCACGGTGGTCGACGTCGCCCGCGCCCTCGGCGTCAGCCACGGCACGGTCTATCGCCATTACGCCAGCAAGGCCGACCTGCGCGACGCCGTGGCGGAACGATGGCTGAGCCGCGTGTCGGCGCCCCTGGCCGCCATCGCCGCCGGCGACGATCCCGCCGCCGAACGCCTGCGCCGCTGGTTCGACACCCTGATCGCCGTCAAGCGGGACAAGGTGCGCGACGATCCCGCGCTGTTCGCCACCTACCACGCGCTGGCAATGGCGGCGCGCGATGTCGTCCACGCCCATGTGGAAACCCTGGTCTGGCAGATTGCCCGCATCCTCGCAGACGGCGTGCGGCAAGGCGTATTCCGGGTGGACGATCCGATAGCCGCGGCGCACGCGGTGTTCAGCGCGACGGTCCGGTTCCACAATCCGATTCACGCCCCGGACTGGGGCGATCCCGGTATTGACGCCGCGTTCGACGGGGTATGGGAATTGATCGTACGGGGATTGAGGACCTGAACGAACGGGTCCGAAGGTACGTTCAGCGCTCGCGCGGGTTGGCGATCACCGATGATCGCGGGGCGGGCTTCCGAACTGTGTGAACTTTGTATTGCGGTGCAAAATCGCAAAGGATTCGCGTTTGCGGCTCAAAAAGAGGCACCGACCGCTCCCGCGTGGGGTCCGGGAGGGGGGCTTGGGACCCCCGCCCTCGGGCAAACCCACACCGGATGGAAACCGGATCAGGCAGCGCGCTTGATAACCGGTTCGTTGACGACGGGCGCCTTCACGGCGCTGCGCGGCATCTCGACGATCTTGCCGTCCTTGAGCCGCAGGTCGCCCCGCTTGAAGATCTGCTTCGCGACGAAGCTGGAAATCTGATCACGCTCCAAGCCGATATCGGCGAGCTGGCGATCGCTCATGCAGTTCAGATCCGAGTACAGGCGCGACGCCGCAGCAGCTTCGAAAATGGCCTCGAAGGTGCGCATGAACGTACGGCCGATACCGCGGAACAAAGCGATCAGGGCCTGGCCGATGGCCTTGGACTGGGCGACGTGGGCGTCGCGAACCACTTCCTCGACGGCATTCCAGTCGATCGGGCCTTCGCCAAAGGGAAAGGTGTATTTGGTTTCAACGCTATTCTGCGTCATGGTGAAGCTCCTTGCTCCGTGTGTTGGGTTTTTTCCGAACCGCGATCGATTGGTAACCGTCCGGTTCGCTGACATTAGGAAAGATACGCCTTTTTGCGAATCTTTCTTGTGCGAATGTTGCGGCGCAGCAATGCGTGGATTGCATACCGTTCCCGGCGACACCCATGCGTCCGACGCATGACGACTTCACCCCCTTGCTCCGCGCCCTATTCCCACCTAATTTTGTGGCATAAAGCGGGTCGCGGGAGAACGGCATGACGCGTCTCATCAATGACAACGAATGGCGATCCCTGGGAGCCCGGCTGAAGGTTCGCGGTTGCCGCATGGATATCGACGACGTTCTGTCGGTCGTCGAAGGCGTCGCGGCGGCGCCCGAAGCTCTTGATGCGAGCGCATGGCTGACGCTGGTCGACGAGTGTCGCGACCTTGACGGCGAGACCCGTTCCATCCTGCGCGACATGGTCGCGCGCACCCGAGCCGCCAACGCACTGGTCCTGAAGCCCAGGTGCGGGGATCGTCTGCGGCGTCTGCGCGCCGAATTGAAACGGCGCCGGCTGGGCGGCTTCATCATTCCCCGCGCCGACGAATTCCAGGGCGAGACCGTTCCGCTGAGAACCGAACGGCTGGCCTGGACAACCGGCTTCACCGGTTCGGCGGGCATGGCGGTGATCCTGCCCGACGATGCGGCGGTGTTCGTCGACGGTCGCTATACCCTTCAAGTGGCCACCGAAGTCGATCGCGCCTACTTCCAGATCCACCACTTGATCGAAAATCCCCCGTCCGAATGGATCGCCGAAAACCTGAAGGCGAAAGTCCGCCTGGGATACGATCCCTGGCTGATGACGCCGGCGCAGGTGGACATCTATGCCGCCGCGGCGGCGAAGGCGGGAGGGCGGCTGGTTGCCTGCGCCGACAATCCGATCGATGCCATCTGGGACGATCAGCCGCCGCCGCCGCTGTCGCCGGTCCGCCGGCTGGAAGATGAGTACACGGGCCTGCGCGCATCGGAAAAATGCCGGATCCTGGCCCAGGATCTGAAGCGGGCGAATCTCAAGGCCGTTTTCCTGGGGGCGCCGGATTCAATCGCCTGGCTGTTGAACCTGCGCGGCGGCGACGTGCCGTTTTCGCCTCTGGTCCTGGCCTTCGCGATCCTGCATGACGATGCCTCGGTCGATCTTTTCGTCGATCCCCGAAAGCTTCCCGACTCCCTGACCAAGAGCCTGGGCGACGCCATCCGCGTCTGCCCGCTCGACAGCCTCGGACCGGCGCTCGACCGGATCGGCGCCGCGAAGTCGCCCGTCGGCATATCCCGCGACGCAGCGCCCGCCTGGGTCGACCAGCGCCTGCGGTCCGCCGGGGCGCGGGTGGCGTGGCACCCCGATCCGTGCGCCATCCCCAAGGCTCGCAAGAACAAGACCGAAATGTCCGGCATCCGCGAAGCGCACCGCCGAGACGGCGCCACCCTGTGCCGATTCCTGAACTGGCTCGACGGGGCGCTGGCACACGGAACGGTAAGGGAATCCGAAGCCGCCGCGCGACTGGAAGCCCTCCGTCGCGAGGATCCGTCCTACTGGGGCGCCAGCTTCGCCACCATTGCCGGCGCCGGTCCGAACGGCGCGATCGTCCACTACCGCCTGAGCGCGGAAACCGACCGGCGGCTGGACAGGGGTACCCTGTTTCTGTTGGATTCCGGAGGACAATACACCGACGGCACCACCGACGTGACCCGAACCCTGGCCATCGGGGATCCTTCCGACGACATGCGCGCCCGTTTCACCCTGGTCCTGAAGGGCCACATCGCCCTGGCGTCCGCGCGGTTTCCCAAGGGAACGACGGGATCGCAACTCGACGCCCTGGCGCGTCGGCCGCTTTGGGAAGCCGGTCTCGACTATGATCACGGAACCGGTCACGGGGTCGGCTGTTTTCTGTCGGTCCACGAGGGACCGGTCCGGATTTCCAAGTTCGCCAACCGCACGCCGCTGGAACCGGGCATGGTGCTTTCCAACGAGCCCGGCTTCTATGCTCCCGGAGCGTACGGGATCCGGATCGAAAACCTTTTGACCGTCGTCGACGGCGAAACCGGCGCCAACGAACGGCCTTTCCTGGCATTCGAGACACTGACCCTGGCTCCCATCGACCGCACCCTGATCCGAACCGATCTGATGACCCCGGCCGAAATCGCATGGCTCGAATCCTACCATGCCCGTGTTCGAACCGAACTGAAGCCGCTTCTGGACAAGGCCACCGCCGCGTGGCTGACCCGGGCAACGGCTCCGCTTGGTTAAGCCGAATGACCGACCGGGAACCGCGCCGATCATGCGCGAATCGGTAGAATTCCAAGACAAACCGTTCACGCACCGGGTTTTCCCGGCGACAGGCGCCTATGGGGTGGTTAAGATGACTCTCGGCCGGTATCGAATCGGGAATCGGCCCATTTGCGGAGACCGCCCATGACTCAGACGCAGTCCGAAAGCATCTGGCAAAAAGGTGCCAACGGAAAGTTTCATCGGTTCTTGATGCTGGATCCCGAAGAAGAGGGACTGGAAAAAGTCGGCGGCGTCTTCGTGCTTTGGCATGCCGGCACCCAACCGGAATGGGTTTTCGTCGGCCACTCGGCCAATCTGGCGCGCACGTTCCACGAACTGGCGGCCGACCGCGACATCACGTTGTATAACAACCGGGGCGGCCTGTATGTGACCTGGGGGCTGATCCGCGACGAATTCCGGGCCGGCGTCGTTCGCTACCTGACCGAGGAGCTCCACCCCGTGGTCGAAAACGAACGCGCCCCGGGCCGGGAGGTCAAGCCGATTCCCGTCGGCTTCCCTGGCGCCAAGGGCGCATAAAACATCGGCGCGGTATGGCGTCGGCACTTCGGCCGCCCCTATATTTTAGCGACGTCCGAAGAAGACCGAGAGGCGCGCCGCATGGTCCGATTGACACGCATCTACACCCGCACCGGAGATGACGGAACCACTGGCCTGGGCGACGGCTCCCGGGTCTCCAAGAATGCGCCCCGCGTCGAAGCCATCGGCGCTATCGACGAGGCCAACGCGGCCATCGGAACCGCCCGCCTGCACGCGGAGCCGGAAACCGACGCCCTGCTGTCCGAAATCCAGAACGACCTGTTCGACCTGGGCGCGGATCTGTGCGTACCGGAAACCGCCCCGGACAGGGGCGCCGGCAGGCTGCGCATCGCCGCCGGCCAGGTCGATCGCCTGGAACGCCGGATCGATGACGCCAACGGCCATTTGACGCCGTTGGAATCCTTCATCCTGCCGGGCGGGTCGCCGTTGGCCGCCCATCTTCACTTGGCGCGGACCGTGGTCCGGCGCGCCGAGCGGGCGCTCATCGACCTGATCCGGTCCGACCCCGTCAACCCGGAGGCCGTGCGCTACGTCAACCGCCTGTCGGACCTGCTGTTCGTGCTCGCCCGGCGTGCCAACGACGACGGCCGGAACGATGTTCCGTGGCGTCCCGGCGCGCACCGGTAGCCTCATACGCCACGCTTCGCGGCGGGGGGGCGGCGTTGACACGCTGAAACACGGCGGTTATTGTCCGAAATCCTGAAAATGCTTTACTACGCCAACGTGAAAGCGCTTTCTTTGGGAAATTTGGGGGTTCGCGTTCGGACGCGGGCAGACAATCACGATTCACCAAATATAGGTCGTCAATGAAAGTCCTTGTCGCCGTCAAACGGGTCATCGACTACAACGTCAACGTCCGCGTCAAGTCGGACCAGACGGGAGTCGAGACCGCCAATGTCAAGATGTCGATGAATCCCTTCGATGAAATCGCCGTCGAGGAAGGCGTGCGGTTGAAAGAGGCCGGCATCGCGACCGAACTGATCGCCGTTTCGATGGGGCCCGCGCAGTCCCAGGAAACCCTTCGTACAGCGCTCGCCATGGGTGCCGATCGCGGCATCCTGGTTCAGAGCGATGCGACGCTGGAGCCCTTGGCCGTGGCCAAGATGCTGAAGGCGCTGGCGGAACGTGAAAACGCCGAGTTGGTCATCGTCGGCAAGCAGGCCATCGACGACGATTCCAACCAGACCGGCCAGATGCTGGCCGCCATGCTCGGCTGGCCGCAGGGCACTTTCGCCTCCAAACTGGCGATCGCCGACGGCAAGGCCACCGTGGTGCGCGAAATCGACGGCGGTCTGGAAACCGTGGAACTGTCGCTTCCGGCGGTGGTTTCCGTCGACCTGCGTCTGAACACGCCGCGCTATGCGTCGCTGCCCAACATCATGAAGGCGAAGAAGAAGCCGATCGAGAACATCGCCCCCGCCGATCTGGGTGTCGACCCGGCACCGCGCCTGACCGTCCTCAAGGTGGTCGAGCCGCAGAAGCGCAAGGGCGGCATCATCGTCGGCAGCGTCGCGGAACTGGTCGACAAACTGAAGAACGAAGCCAAGGTGATCCGATGAGCGTCCTGGTCTTAGCCGAACACGACGGCGGCGCGATCAAGCCCGCCACCCTGAATACCGTCACGGCGGCCGCCGCGCTCGGAGAAGTGCATCTGCTGGTCGCCGGATCGGCCTGTGGCGCCGTCTGCGACGCCGCCGCCAAGATCGCCGGTGTCGCCAAGGTACTGTGCGCCGACGATGCCGCGTTCGCCCACCCGCTGGCCGAGGATCTGGCCCCCACGGTCGCCAAGCTGGCCGCCGGGTACGCTTACGTCCTCGCTCCCGCCGACACCTTCGGCAAAAACGTGCTGCCGCGCGTCGCCGCTCTTTTGGACGTGGCCCAGATTTCCGACATCGTCGCGATCGAGGGCCCCGACACCTTCGTGCGTCCGATCTACGCCGGCAACGCGCTGGCAACGGTGCGCTCCGCCGACGCCGTCAAGGTGATCACGGTGCGGACCACGGCGTTCGAAGCCGCCGCGACCGAAGGCGGGTCGGCGTCCGTCGCAGCGGCGGTGACCGAATCCGGCCCCGGCGCTTCGTCGTTCGTGGGCCAGGATTTGACCGAATCCGCCCGCCCCGAACTGACGGCGGCGCGGGTCATCGTATCGGGCGGCCGCGGCATGCAGAGCGGCGAGAACTTCACGCTGCTGGAAAGCCTGGCCGACAAGCTCGGCGCCGCGGTCGGCGCGTCGCGCGCGGCGGTGGATGCCGGGTTCGTTCCCAACGACTATCAGGTCGGCCAGACCGGCAAGGTCGTCGCCCCCGACCTGTACATCGCCGTCGGTATTTCGGGCGCGATCCAGCATCTGGCCGGAATGAAGGACAGCAAGGTCATCGTCGCCATCAACAAGGATGAGGAAGCGCCCATTTTCCAAGTGGCCGATTACGGCCTGGTTGCCGATCTGTTCCAGGTTCTGCCGGAACTGGTCGACGCCATCGAAGCGCAGGGATAGAGGTCACTTCCCTCAGGAACGGAGAGCGCGGACATGCCCAAGCAAATCGGAAAGGTCGGCGTCGTCGGGGCCGGACAGATGGGGCAAGGCATCGCCCATGTCTGCGCGTTGGCCGGGCACGACGTCTACCTGCTTGACCTGACCGAGGAAAAACTGGCGGAAGCCATCCGCCAGATCGAACTCGGACTCGACCGCCAGATCAAGAAGTCGCTCATCACCGCCGCCCAGAAGGCCGAGGTGATGAAACGCATCCGGACCGGCATCGAATACCGGCCGTTCGCCGAATGCGACCTGGTCATCGAATCGGCGAGCGAAAACGAACAGGTCAAGAAAGACGTCCTGAAGAAGTTGTGTCCGGTTCTGCCGCCGGAAACCCTGATCGCCACCAACACCTCGTCAATCTCGATCACCCGGCTGGCGGCGCAAACCGATCGGCCGGGCAAATTCGCGGGCGTCCACTTCATGAATCCGGTTCCGGCGATCCAACTGGTGGAAATGATCCGGGGCATCGCGACCGAGGAAGACACCTTCCAGACCATCAACGCCTTCGTCGAAGGGCTGGGCAAGACCACGGTCAGCGCCGAGGATTTCCCCGCGTTCATCGTGCACCGCATCCTGATGCCGATGATCAACGAGGCGGTCTACGCCCTCTACGAAGGCGTCGGCACCGTCAGCGCCATCGACACCGCGATGAAACTGGGCACCAACCACCCGATGGGGCCGCTGGAACTGGCGGATTTCATGGGGCTGGACACCTGCCTGACGATCATGAACATGCTGCACGACGGTCTGGCCGACACCAAGTACCGGCCATGCCCGCTGCTGGTCAAATACGTCGAGGCCGGCTGGCTCGGCCGCAAGACCGGGCGCGGCTTCTACGACTACACCAACGAAATCCCGGTACCGACGCGCTGACGCGCCGACGGGCTGAATCGAGGACGGGCGGCGGGATTTCCCGCCGCCCGTTTTGCATGCCGGCCTTCTTGCTTTCCCGCCTGTCGGGCGATCGTCAACGGCAAAGCCCGTTATCGTCGCATTAAGAAACTCGCCGCAAGCTGCACAAACTCGGGGTACCTCAAAACACTTACACAACCGCCTTGGGTGGCAAGGTGTACGAGCACTATTTCGGTTGGTACGATATTGACTACGCGCAGTGGGCGATCCGCCACCGACTGACCGGTCAGGAACTCGCCTTCGCCGGTCGGGTTCCTCCCCGCGAGATGTCCGGCATCGCGGCGTCGATCAACCGCCACTGGATGCGCTTCTCCTATCGCGATCCGGAAGTCCGCTCGGAACTTCTGGTCGAATCCCTGCTGTCGCCGGGGGATTGGGGACGCGTGTGGTACCTCGACTACGGAAAGAGCTTTCCCGAACCGCCGCCCTTCGGTCTGTGGCGGCGCCTCGACAGCTTCGCGGTCGATGCCCTCACCTGCTTTCCAAAAAGCATGGCGGTCGGCGGCCCCATGAAAGAACTCTCGACCGTCGGCGGTTGGCACTTGGAAAGCTGGCGCACCGGGATCGTGCGCACGCAGAAGCCATTGGCCACCGGTTGGTGCGGCGGCAATCCGCCGGTGCTTTGCGCCCACCTGCCACCCTTGGGAGACGAACCCGCCAAGCCGTGGCGCCTGTGCGAACCCGGCGAATCCGTTCACCGCTTGCCGGCCATGGAAGCGTTGCAAGTGGCCGTCCATGCCGGCCGGGGCAATCCGAAACTGTCCGCCTATTTCAAAGAGCGCGCGGCCACCGACCCGTTTCTGGCAAACGATGACGGCAGCCAACTCCTCATACCCGTGCCGCTTCCGGGGCGAAAGCCGGAGTTTCTCTCGCCGTTGCGCCTGACGCGGCGGTGGGACTGGAAGGTTCCCGCGTCGGACTCCATCGACTTCGCCTATCTTGATTTGGATTGTCTTTACTTCGCGATCCACATCACCCGGAGAAACCAACGCGAGGAGACGATCGACTTCGACGTGCGGCCCTGGGACAAGCCCGAACTGCTGCGCCTGCGCTCCGAAAGTTTCGTGCCGGGCGAGTTACCCGGTTACGATGATCCGAACGCGCCATCCAAGGACTCGCGCGGCGATGCCCTGTGTCCCGACAAGCGATGCCCAATGATGCCGCAATGGCTGGGTTTGCGCCTGCGCGAAGCGTTGCCGCGCGCCCTCGACGCCTTGACCGCGACCGAAAGACAGGAAACCAGACGGCGGAGTTGGAACTTTCACTTCAAGATGGAGAACTTCGCCGACGGCACTGATCGTGAGTACTTTTTAGCGAACAATGGCGCCGAAATCGGAACCAAGCGACACGCCGACCTTGTAATCCACGGCGAGACCCGCCAGCGGGTCAATGGCTGGTGGGATTTCGATCCCGGCCTCCCCGAGCAACTGGGGGGGGGGCCATGCAGCAGCCCCGGCCCGTGCCTTTGGCAACCTGCAAAAGCAGCCACTTCATCGGCTGCTATCGCGGCGGTCTTTACGACGCTCGTCTCGCCCTGGTGACGAGTCGCGCCGCACACGAATGACCGAGCGCGAAACCCGACGATAGAGGAGACAAACTCCTGGCGGACGCAAGATGGTTGCGTCGAGCCAGCTTTTGGCGCTCACCGAATCGCTGACGTGACGCGGGCGAATATCACGCGGAATTCCGCGACGGCCGCCGATGATCGACGAAGTGGTCTACAGCCGCGACGAATGCGTCGGCAATAACTGAACGCGACACTCCGGATTCATTCTGCGGTTCTCGCGATTCGTGCCGCACGTTCCGTATTCGAAATAAAAAGAACGCCGATTTTCGTCCAAAATCGACCGTTTTCATTTCTAGAGCCCGCCGATTCACCATCGAAAGGTGGAATAGGGTTGACTCTTATTTTTACCAGCGGGAAAATTGGTTTACCAGTTACTAGCCATCGGCGTACTGGTTACCAATATGAACGCACCCAATCCCCACGTCGTCGCTCAACATCTCGAGGAAATCGAGATCAAGAGGCCGTCGGATCAGATCATCGAACAGATCCGCAAGCTGATCGCGACGGGAATCCTGAAACCGGGGCAACGCCTGCCGCCGGAACGGATTCTGTGCGAACGCTTTTGCGTGGGTCGCGGCCATGTCCGCGAAGCGCTGCGAAAGTTGGAATTCTACGGAATCGTCAAAACCGTGCCGCAAAGCGGCACCGTCGTCGAAACCATCGGCGTCCGGGCGCTCGACGGCCTGATCCAGAACGTCCTGGGGATACCGGGCGGCGCCGACTACAAAAGTCTGTACGAAGCGCGCAATTTCCTGGAAATCCACGCCGCCCATCTGGCCGCCGAACGCGCCCCGCCGGAAACGGTGACGGAGATTCGAACTGCGTTCGATGCCCACGCGCGCGCCGTGGTTGCGGGCGGTTCCGGGCTCGACGAGGACGCCGTCTTTCATCTCAAGATCGCCGAAGGCTCGGGGAACGTTCTGCTGAGAACCCTGATCAGCCTTCTCACCCCCGACATCATCAAGGTTTCGGAACGCAGCGACACCTGCCGCGACGGCCGGGCCGAAAAAGCGCGCGACGAGCATCAGGCCATCCTGGCCGCGATCGAGAACCACGACCCCGAAGCCGCCGCCGCCGCCATGGGGCGCCATCTCGTGAAATCACGCGAGCAACACGAACGACTGACATCGGATTTGACGCCGGAGGCGGCGCTTCGGGAACGGGCCTTCGGCGTTTCGGGCGGAGACGTGCCGCTCAAGCCATAAAAAAGCATCCGGGAGGAAACATGAAGCCGGTTTTAGGAAAATTTCTCAAGGCATTCGACATCGCCAACGAGGCGGCGTCCATATTCCTGCTGCTGACGACGGTCGTCGTCGTCTTCGTCGCCGCCGCCAGCCGCTACGTGTTCAAGAATCCGGTGCCATGGACCGAGGAGGTCGCGCGGTTCGCCTTCATCTGGCTGGCGTTCGTCGGCGTTTCGATCGCCGAGCGCATGAAGGTGCACTTCCGCATCACCTATTTCATCAACATGATCCCGGAGCGCCAGAAGCGGTACGTCTGGCTGTTCGACGAAGTCCTGGTCTTCGCCGCGCTCGCCTACCTGCTGTTCGAAGGGCTCAAGTTCGGCGAAATGGGCGCGCGCGGCATTTCCGCCGTTCTCGAAATCCGGCTCAACTTCATCTACATCGCCCTGCCCGTCGCCGTCGGACTGACCATGATCAACCGGCTGCGGAACGGCATCGAAATCCTGATCAGCGGCAAAGCCACCTACTTCGAGGCCATCGGAAGCGAAAGCGCCAACGCCGAAACCGCACCCGTCGTCCGCGACCGTTCCTGATCCCGACGCCGTTAGGGGGCCGACAGCCATGCTGACCGCAACGATACTGCTGATCATCTTTTTTTCGCTCATGTTCATCGGCGTGCCGATCGCCTACGCGATGCTGATCACGTCGTTCGTGACCCTGAAGTTCTTCAACCCCGAAATCCCGACGATCATCGTGCCGCAACGCATTTTCGGCGGCATCAACAACTACATCCTGCTGTGCATCCCGTTCTTCATGCTGGCCGGCGAACTGATGGGCATGACGCCGCTGTTCGACCGCCTGATCAAGTGCGCCAACGCGGTGGTCGGCCATATCCGCGGCGGGCTCAGCCACATCAACATCGTCGTCAGCATGTTCTTCGCCGGAATCACCGGGGCGGCCACCGCCGACACCTCGGCGGTCGGCAGCATGATGATCCCGGCCATGGTCAAGCAGGGATACAGCCGCCGCTACGCCACCGCCGTCACCGTGGTATCGTCGGTCATCGGCGTCATCATTCCGCCGTCGGGCCTGATGATCATCGCCGCCCTGGCGACGGCGAATTCGGTCGCGGTACTGTTTCTCGGCGGCGTCGTCCCGGGCATCCTCGCCGGATTGGCCCAGTTGGCGATTTCGATCGCCTACGGCCGCATCAAGGGATTCCCCAAGGCCGAACCGATGTCCTGGCGCGACCGGGGCGTGGCCTTGTGGCTGGGCCTGCCCGGCCTGGGTATTCCGGTGATCATCATGGGCGGCATTCTCGGCGGCGTGGTCACGCCCACCGAGGCGGCCAACCTTTCGGTGATCTACGCCATCATCGTCGGCCCGATTCTGCTCGGCCGGATGCCGCCGATGGGCGTGCTCTACAAGAGCCTGATCCTGGTCTGCGCGCGGCTTTCGGCGATCATGTTCTGCCTGGGAACGGCCATGGTCATGGGGTGGATCTTCGCCATCGCCGGGGTTCCCGACGCGGTCGGCGCATGGATCACCTCGATCACCGACAACGCCGTGCTGATCACCGCCGGCATGCTGGTGACCTACGTCATCGTCGGCACCTTTCTCGACCCGCTGCCGGCGATCCTGATCTTCACGCCCATTTTCCAGCCGCTGGCGGAATCGATCGGTATCTCGGATACCCATTTCGCCGTCACCATGGTGTTCGGGCTGGCTCTCGGCCTCGCCACGCCGCCGGTCGGCTCGTGCCTGTTCATCGGCTCCGCGATCAGCGGCCTCAGCGTCGAACAGTTCACCAAGGATCTGATCCCGTTCAGCATTGCGATGGTCGGGGTTCTGATCCTTATCGCCTACGTGCCCTGGTTGGTGGAGTTCGTCCCGAATCTGTTCTTCGGCTGACGGTCGGCCGAGGACGGAAAACGAGGCGCCGAAAGCGCCTTCAACGAAGCAAGGAAATGGAGGAAACACGATGAAGAACCGTATGCATGTTCTGGCGACCACGGCCGCCGTCGCCGCGATCCTCGGCTTTTCCGCCGGCATGGCCCAGGCGGAAGTCACGCTGAAGGCCGCGACCAGCCAGCCGCCAAAGGGCGGCTTCCTGGGCGACACCCTGACGGTGCTCGGCTCGGCGCTGAAGGAAAAGACCAACGGCGAAATCACCCTCAAGACGTTCTATTCCGGCGCCCTCAGTTCCAACGAACGCGAACTGGCCGAAATGGCGCAAAGCGGCGCGGTCGACATCGCGGTCGGCGCCACCACCTACATCCTGGGCTGGGCGCCGTCGGCCAAGATCTTCGACCTGCCCTACCTGTACGAAAGCGTTGGCCACTACAAGAAGGTGGTCCAGGGCGAAGTCGGCGACTTCATCAAGTCCGAGGTCGAGGACGACGGCGTGAAGCTGATCGCCTTCGTGCTGCCCGGCTTCCGCAGCATCTTCAACAACGTCCGCCCGATCAAGACGGTCGCCGATGCCAACGGCCTGAAAATCCGGTCGATGCAGAGCCCGGTCTATGTCGAGATGTTCAAGTCGATGGGCATGCTGCCGACCCCGATGCCGGCCTCCGAACTGTACACCTCGCTCCAGCTCGGCACCGTGGATGCCGGCGAGAATGACCCGGCCAGCGTGGTTTCGTGGGGCTGGAAGGACGTCATCAAGTATTACTCGATGGACCGCCATTCCATCTCGGTCAACGTCGTTGTCATGAACAAGGCGAAGTTCGACGGCTTCCCGCCCGACACCCAGAAGGCGATCCTGGAGGCCGGACGCGCGGCCGAAAATCACCAGATCGACTACATCACCGGCGCCTGGGCCCAGAGCATGGAACTGATCAAGAAGTCCGGCGTCCAGGTGAACGAGGTCGACGACCTCAAGCCGTTCCAGGATTCGGTCAAGCACATCGTCGACCAGTTCGACAAGGAAATCGGCCACGGCCTGGTCCAGAAGGTCCGCGACGCGGCCAAGTAAGCGCGACGGAAACCCACAAGGGCGGCGGCTCCCCCGCCGCCCGTCTTTTCGGTCGCGGGTTCGCCGTTTAGGATCTTTCTCTCCGCCCCTTGGGGGGAGAGGATCGAGATGGGATGGGGGTTCCAGGGCGTTCGTCGCGTCCTGGCGCCCATCCCGCTGGATTCCCCGGGCGTTGCCGGGGAATGACGGAAAAGCATGCCGCCCAAACCGTCATAGCCCGGCGCAGTCCGGGCTATCCAGGACATTCGCCACGGATGAACAGCGATCGGGCGCCATCCGCAAGAAGCACGGCCGCCGGCCCGCCCGGCTCGGGCAGGAAAGCGAACACCTCAACCTGCGCGTCTGGTACGAAATCTGGCCGAAGGACTATTGAACCAGAGTCCTCGGCATTTCCGCAAAAACGATGCGGCAACGCGGAATCCCCCTACCCGCCGAGAACGGAGAGGCGGGATCGGCACCTCGCGGGGCTTCCTATCTCATCTCGTTCCACCACAACGGGGCATATTCAAAAATCTCCTCGCCGTCGAGGAACCTGAATCTTGAATACTCGGGCGGCTCCCAGCCACAGATTTCGAAGATCTCTACGGGCAAGGGTTCCGCGTCGGTATCGGCGAACCAGTAAAAGCGCAATTGCACAGCGCGCTCACCGCCGGCGTTGGCGAAAAATCCCTTAATGAATTCGGCAGTGCCGCCGAGAAGGCTGAATCTGTCGTAATAACAGGCGAGTCCCCAGTCCGCGCTCCGGTCGATGACCAGACAAGGCCTACTCCACGAGAATTCCTTGGAGGCAAATCCGAGATCGCTTTCGATGGGTGGTATAACCAAAGGATGGGGCCTTTCATCATAAGAAAGGGTCTCGTCAACCAGACAGATTTCGGTCGTCCCGCGGTCCCGGAGAGTCCGCATCAACGGCTCGTACACATGCTCGAGTTTTAGGGCTGTGGGATAGCTTGTTTCAGGACACCCGTCCCAACATTCTTGGGTAACCGACCCTGGCGAGATCGGCGAGTCTTCCATCAGAACGACCTGCCATTCCGTATGAGCGAAAGGGCTGACGGCGGGTACTTGCCAGCCGCGAAAACCGTCGCAACCCACGACCCGGCGGCCAATCGCCAACCAGTCCCGATCGAACTCCTCCTTTGACAACAAACGTGGGACCGGCATTCCGATGTTCTCCTACCGTGGATTTGCACCATAACGGATCTTGAAGGCGTGGTCCGTTGCTTTATCTAACTTATCAACGTGAATTTCTATCGTTGTGCGTCCATCTCCGGATTTTGTCCGCAATGTGACTGCATTGCGTCCATCCGGCGATTCATACACCCATATATTGTTGTCCGTGCATTTGATCTTTTCCTTTGGCACGCCGAGTACTGAAATGATTTCTTCAAAATCTTTCTGCGCGTCGTCGAACGTCTCCTCGGGTCGGCTGATATTGGTCACCCTCTTCCCGTAGCCGTCGAGCAAACCTTCCTTTAAAGGAAACTCTTCCATCACCCTTTGCCACTTCTCGTCCCTCTCGCGGGAAACGACTTCGGCGGTCGGTTGGGGAAGTCCGTTCCCCTTTCCCATCGGAATCGGGTCCTTAATCAGATGTGTCTGTTCCGCGATATACGGTTCGGAGAACTCTTCGCTATCGTCGGGATAGCCCTCGACAAACGGCTCTTCCTCGTGAATCGGCAGGGTTTCGATGGCCGGTTTTTCGATGGCCTCACCGGGAAAGCCTGGAATGCGGGTATCCACCGGGTCCGGGATGGTTTCGGTCCTGTCGGGCAGCGGCGGTGTCGGGCGGTTCGGGGGCGTGGCGTTCGGAAGCTCGGTCACGGTGACGAACGGGTTGCCCTCGGCGTCGGTCAGAATCGCCGCGTCGGCATTGAGCGTTGTCCACTCCCCGGTTTCCGGGTCGCGTTTCTGCAACGATCCGGTGATCTCATCGCTCATCCCGGTGAAGCGCAGACCGTCGTCGAGCATGACCGTGCGGCGGCGCGCGGTCGGCGATGGGCTGTAGGCCTCGCCAAAGGCGACCAGCGGCGCGAGGGGCGTCGCGCGCTTGATCACCTGACGGCCGAGGGTTTTTCCGGCTTCGCCGGCGATCCGGCCCAAGTCCAAGGAACCGCCGCCCGCCGCCATGCCGGGCCGGGGCCGCAGGATCACTCCGCCGCCGGGAGCGATCTCCGCGCCCGGCCACGCGGCGATGGTGGAAAGGGTCGCGGACATCGGCAACGTCGTTGATTTATTCTCAACACTCTTCCCAAACGAAGACCCGGCGGCGTCCGTTCGGGCGCTTTTCAGGCCGGCCAACGTCCTCGCGGCGGCGGCGTCGCGGAAGCGGGCGCGGTCTTCCGGGGTTTCACGGCCGCCGGCGGGTGTGGAAACGGCCTGTTCCTCGTCGTAGGCGCGCCAGAAGTCGTCATGAACACCAACCGCGTCCATCGGCAGATGGTCTTCGAGTTCGGGACGCGAACGCCTGATGTCCCCGACCTGGCGGGCGAGTTCCCAAAGGTCGGCGGGATCGGCGGTTTCCCGCGCCTTGGCGAGCCCCGCCGTCACACCGTCGATCAGCGGCTTGTCGGCGTCCGGCAGATACGGGGTATCCGGCGCGGCGCCGCCGTACAGGATCTCTGCAGCCGTCGGCGTGGTTTCGAAGTCGTCTTCATACGGAGTGCGGATGCGGAAAGAATCGTTCATGCGGGGCTCCTGGGCTCGGGGGATGGGGCTCAGGATGACATGTAATTGTGTTTTTCACAATATATACATATTTTACAAACGATGATAAATCCTCGACCCCCGACCGTCGCCCTGGACGACCCGGACTTCGCCGGAGTATCCAGCCGATCCGGCGCATCCCGCGCGCCGTCAAGGCCCTTGAATTCGCCCGACAATTCCTAACATGTGTGACGCCCTCATCCTTCGACATTCGCGGGATGAGGGCTTATCATGCTGCCGTTCCGGCCCGGCGGCGGGAACGACGGCGCGACAAGGGGGACATCCATGAGCGAAAAAATCTACGATCTCGTGGTCATCGGCGGCGGGCCCGGCGGCTATGTCGCGGCGATCCGTGCCGCGCAGCTCGGCCTTTCGGTCGCCTGCGTCGAAAAGCGCGGCACGTTGGGCGGCACCTGCCTCAATGTCGGCTGCATCCCGTCCAAGGCGCTGCTGCAATCGTCGCACCACTACGCCCAGGCCCGGAACGAATTCGCCGAACACGGCATCAAGGCCAGCGTCGAGTTGGATCTCGCCCGCATGATGGCGCGCAAGGACAAGGTGGTCGTCGGCCTGACCAAAGGCATCGAATCCCTGTTCAAGAAAAACAAGGTCGACTACCGTATCGGAACCGGAACGATCCAGTCCGCCGATACCGTTCGCGTCGCCGGGGCCGACGGCGCGACCGAGGACCTGAAATGCGAAAACATCCTGATCGCCACCGGGTCGGAAAGCGCGCCGCTGCCGGGCGTGACGGTCGATGAAAAGCGCATCGTCACCTCCACCGGCGCGCTGTCGCTGGACGCGGTACCCGGCCATCTGGTGGTGATCGGCGGCGGGGTCATCGGCCTCGAACTCGGGTCGGTCTGGGGCCGCCTGGGCGCCGAGGTGACGGTGGTCGAATTCATGGACAGCCTGGTGCCCGGCATGGACGGCGAGATCGCCAAAACCCTGCAACGCACGCTCAAGAAACAAGGCATGACCTTCATGCTGTCGTCCAAGGTCACCGGCGCGACGGCAAGCGATACCGGCGTCACCCTGACCGTGGAACCGGTCGATGGCGGCGACACGCTGGAACTGACGGCCGACGTGGTGCTGGTCGCCATCGGGCGCCGCCCCCACACCGCCGGGCTGGGTCTGGAAAACGCCGGCGTCACGGTGACCGACCGCGGCTTCGTACCGGTGGACGACGACTACCAGACCGACGTGCCGGGCATCTTCGCCATCGGCGACGTCATCGGCGGCCTGATGCTGGCCCACAAGGCGGAAGAAGAAGGCATCGCCGTGGTCGAAAAGATCGCCGGACAGTCGGGCCACGTGAACTACGAAGCCATTCCCGCCGTCGTCTACACCTGGCCGGAGGTCGCGGTGCTCGGCCGCACCGAGGAAGGCCTGAAAAAGGACGGCATCGCCTACAAGACCGGCAAGTATCCGTTTTCGGCCAATTCGCGGGCGCGCTGCAACGGCGACAGCGACGGTTTCGTCAAGATTCTGGCCGACGCCGCCACCGACCGTATTCTCGGCGTTCACATCATCGGACCGGAGGCCGGCGACCTGATTCAGGAACTGGTGGTCGCGGTGGAATTCGGCGGTTCGGCCGAGGACGTGGCGCGATCGTCCCACGGCCACCCCGGACTGGCCGAGGCGATCAAGGAAGCGGCGCTGAACGTGGATGGACGAGCGATCCACATTTGAGGGTTTGACGTTCAAGAGAAGCAAGTCATTCCGATATCGGAACGATACGGCGTACCGGCGCGCGGGGGCGGCCGGATAGGAACAGGGGCAACGGCATGGCGCGTTACGATTACGACCTCATCACCATCGGCGCCGGATCGGGCGGGGTGCGGGCCTCGCGCATGGCGGCGCGCTACGGCGCCCGGGTGGCGATCTGCGAGGACAGCCGGGTCGGCGGCACCTGCGTCATCCGCGGTTGCGTACCCAAGAAGCTGTTGGTCTACGGGTCGCGTTTCGCCGACGATTTCAGGGATGCCGAGGGCTTCGGCTGGCGGGCGTCGCGGCCGGAATTCGAATGGGGCCAGTTGATCGCCGCCAAGAACCAGGAGATCGACCGCCTCAACAGCGTCTACATCAGCCTTTTGAAATCGTCCGGCGTCGATCTTCTGGGGGGGCGTGGCGTCCTCGTCGATCCCCACACCGTGCGGGTCGGCGGCAGGACCCTGAGCGCCGAACACATCCTGCTCGCCACCGGTTCGTGGCCATCCCTGCCGGAAATCCCCGGCATCGAGCACGCCATCACCTCCAACGAGGCGCTGGACCTGATGGAACAGCCGCGGCGGCTGGTGATCGTCGGCGGCGGCTACATCGCGGTGGAGTTCGCCGGCATCTTCAATGCGTTCGGCACCCAGGTCACGGAGGTGATCCGCGCCGACGCGCTGCTGCGCGGATTCGACGACGAACTGCGCCAGTATCTTCAGGAAGAGATGGTCAAGCGCGGCGTCGACGTGCGATCGGGCCGGCTGGTGGTGAAGATCGAGAAGATCGACGGCCAGTACGCGGTCCACATGGACGACGGCAGCGTATTGCGCGCCGACTTGGTGATGTACGCCACCGGCCGCCGCCCGAACACCGCCAACCTGGGGCTGGAAGCCCTGGGTATCGAGACCGATGCCAACGGCGCGATCGCGGTCGACTCCTACTCGCAGACATCGGTGGAATCCGTCCGTGCGATCGGCGACGTGACCAACCGCATGAACCTGACCCCGGTCGCGATCGCGGAGGGCGCGGCGCTGGCCCGCACCCTGTTCGACGGCACCCCGACCACGGTCGACTACACCAACGTGGCCACCGCCGTGTTCAGCCAGCCGCCGCTGGCGACGGTCGGCCTGACCGAGGCGGCGGCACGATTGGCCTTCGGCACCGTCGACGTCTACAAGTCCCGGTTCCGGCCGATGAAGCACACCCTGTCGGGCCGTGACGAACGAACCTTCATGAAGCTCGTCGTCGACCGCCGGACCCAACGGGTCCTGGGCTGCCACATGCTGGGCGACGACGCGCCGGAGATCATCCAGGGCCTGGCGGTCGCGCTGAAATGCGGTGCCACCAAGCCGGAGTTCGACGCCACCATCGGCATTCACCCGACGGCGGCCGAGGAATTCGTCACCATGCGCGAACCCGTCGCCGACTGACCGCCCGCGCGGCGCCGGGACAACCGGGGCCGGCCGTGATACACTTCCGGCCACAAGGGCAAGGGATCGGCGGGCGATGCGCGCATTGGCTCTCCTGGTGAACGTGGTTGTCGCGGCGGCGATGATTACCGGCGTTCCGGCGGCGGCTTCCGATGTGGTGCGGGTCGAAGGCGGGCATTCGGCGCGCGACACCCGCGTCGGCTACAAGGTCGATCTGATCCGCGCGGCCCTGAAAGCCACCGAGGATACCCACGGCCCCTTCCTGCTCGACGCCAGCCTCCCCGCCATGCCCCGCGACCGCACGCTGCGGGAACTCGTTCGCGGACATCTCCTCAACGTCCACATCGCCCCCACCAAGCCGGACCTCGAAGCGGCCCTGCTGACGATCCGGGTGCCGGTTCTGCGGGGGCTTCTGGATTACCGGCTTCTCCTGATTCACGCCGACGACCGCGAGCGTTTCAACCGCGTCCGAACCGTCGAGGACCTGAAGCGGCTGCGGGTCGGCCTGCGGTCGCAATGGTCGACGACCCAGATCCTGGAGGCGGCCGGTTTCGACGTCGTGCAGGCGCAGGATTACGACGGCGTCTTCACCATGCTGGAATACCGGCGCTCCGATTTCCTGCCGCGCGGAATCAACGAGGTTTTCGGCGAAATGGAAGCCATGCGGGACCGCATTCCCCATGTGATCATCGAACCCCGTCTCGCGCTCAACATCCCGCTGCCGAGCTACGTCTTCGTCTCGCCGCGCACCCCACGCCTCGCCGAGCGGGTCGAAAGCGGGCTGCGCCGGATGATCGCCGACGGCCGTTTCGACGCCTTGTTCCAATCCTACTTCGGAGACGACATCCGCCGCGCCGGATTGGCGCAACGCCACGTCATACGGCTCCCGAATCCCTTCCTTTCCGAGCGAAAAGCCGCGTGGCTGCCGGAGGATTGGTGTGATCCATACCGGTCGGAATGATGATATCCATGGCTCTGGACGACCGATCCGGGTTTCGGAACGCCGCAATCATCAAACGAGTTCGCCGATGCCGCGACAACCGATTGCATTCCGGCAGCCCAGCGTTGATATTCAACACGGCGCTCAAGGAACGACGCCGGAAAAAAAGACGAGGAAATGCATGACACGCCGGGATAGCGCAAGGAGATGAGTGCGTTCGCAACGCGGATTTCCTGGAAATTGGCACGGACCGCGATCGCGGTCGGCATTCTGGTCGGGCTGGTTTTCAGCACCGTTCAGGCGGTACTCGATTTTCGCGCCGTCATGCGCCGGTTGGACAACGACGTGAACGGGGCGATGGCCTCGGCCAGTCGGCCCGCGGCCAATGCGGTACTGACCCTGAACGAAACCATCGCCTGGGAGATCGCCGACGGGCTTCTGGAACACCGTTTTTTTCTGAGGACGGTGATTCGGGACGAGACCGGGGAAATTCTCGCCCGAGCCCAAAGGATGCGGAATATCAGCGCCACCCGCCCGGTCACCGAATGGCTGACCGACGGCATCCGCCTCTACCACATCGATCTCAACAATGCGGTGCGCTCCGAACTCATCACCGGAACGCTCGAAGTCACGGTCGATGTCGATGCCCGTCTGGCGATGTTTTACGACCGCGTCGTCCAGATGTTCGTTCTCAATCTCGCCTACAACGTCATTCTGGCTTTGTTGCTCCTGGGCATTTTCCACGTCATGGTCAGCCGTCCCCTGATCGGTATCGCCGGCAATCTGGACGCCATCGATCCCAATGCGCCGGGTCGCGGCATGGTGGCACCGCCGCGGGGACATGCCGACGACGAACTGGGAAAGGTCATCGGCAAGCTCAATGGCTTCCGGGAAGCCGTCGCCCGTCTGTGGCTTGAAAAACAGGCCTACGAGGGGGAATTGTCGCGGACCCGGGACGGATTGGAGGAAACCGTTCAGCAACGGACCCAGGCTCTGAACAAGGAAATCTCCGATCGCCGGAACGCTGAAACGCGCCTGCGCATGCTTAACGAAGACCTGGAACGCCGCGTCACGGAACGGACCGCCGATCTACGCGCCGCCCGGGATCAGGCGGTCACCGCCAATCTCGCCAAATCCAACTTTCTCGCCAACATGAGCCACGAACTGAGGACACCGCTGAATTCGATCCTCGGCTTTTCGGAAGTCATGGGGCAGGAAATCCTGGGTGAGATGCCCGAAACCTACCGGGAATACGCGGGAAACATCAACGAGAGCGGCCGGCATTTATTACGGTTGATTAACGACCTTCTGGACATGTCGCGGATCGACCTCGGCAAGCTCCCGATCGAGAAATCCTGGATTTCAATTTCGGTCCTGCTGGGGGATTGCGTGAACGCCTGCCGGCCCGCGCTCAACGCCAACACGGTGACGGTGCGGCTCGACGTTCCGGAGGAAATGCCGCCGCTGTTCGCCGATCGCGACCGCTTGCGGCAGGCTTTCACCAATCTGATCTACAACGCCGCCAAGTTCACGCCGGAGGGTTCCGTCGCGATCGGTGCCGTAACCACGGACACGACCCTCACGGTGACGGTCAGCGACACCGGGATCGGCATGAACGACGACGATATCCGACTCGCCCTCATTCCCTTCGGGCAGGCGGAACAAACGCCCCTGCACCGCCGCCACAACGGCACCGGACTCGGCCTGCCGTTGGCCAAACGGATCGTCGAACTGCACGGGGGTTCGATCCGCATCGACAGCGCGCGGGGCCGCGGCACCACGATCACCGTCGCCCTGCCGCTGACAGATGACGGAGACCGCGATGCCGGACTTTACGCTTGAAGAAGGGTTCGCCGGTCCCATCGCCGGGGTCGACGAGGTCGGACGCGGGCCATGGGCGGGGCCGGTCGTGGCAGCCGCCGTGATTCTGCCCCGCAATACGGAGACGATGGCGATTCTGACGGGTCTGGACGATTCGAAACGCCTGAGCGCCAAACGCCGCGAAGCACTGGCGCCGTTGTTGTGGGAGCATGCCGAAGTCGGACTGGGGCTCGCGACAGTCGAGGAGGTCGACGAGATCAACATTCTGCGCGCCAGCCTGCTGGCCATGACCCGCGCCGTCGCCGCCCTGCCCCGACCGCCGGCCATCGCCCTGATCGACGGCAACAAGGCACCGACGCTGGCCTGCCCGGCCCACTGCGTCGTCAAAGGCGACGGCAAAAGCCTGTCCATCGCAGCCGCCTCGATCGTCGCCAAGGTCGCCCGGGACCGCATGATGGCGGAACTCGCCTCGGAGTTCCCGGCCTACGGGTGGGAACGCAACGCCGGATACGGCACGAAAACGCATCGCGTCGCGCTGGAACGCTTCGGCGTCACGCCTCACCACCGGAAGAGCTTCGCGCCGATTGCCAAGATTTTGGGCGCGACAGCGCCCCGACTCCTAGATATTGCGTGAAGGAATCGCTATAACATCTTGATTCACTTTATTTCTTGACGCGGAGTCCTCGCTGAATCATTCTGCGGGGCATGGATACATTGACAAAACTCCCCCTGGACGACATCCGCGTCGGCGACTGTGTGTCGCTGATGGATTCCCTTCCGGCCGGATCGGTGGATATGATTTTCGCCGACCCGCCCTACAATCTCCAATTGGCGGGAGAACTCCGGCGACCCAACAATTCCATGGTCGACGCCGTCGACGATGACTGGGACCAATTCGAATCGTTCCAGGTCTATGACACCTTCACCCGCGCTTGGCTCAAGGCGGCGCGCCGCATCCTGAAGGATGACGGCACCCTGTGGGTGATCGGCAGCTACCACAACATCTTCCGCGTCGGCACCGCGTTGCAGGACCTGGGCTACTGGGTGCTCAACGACGTGGTGTGGCGCAAGACCAACCCGATGCCGAATTTCCGCGGCCGCCGATTCACCAACGCCCACGAAACGCTGATCTGGTGTTCCAAGTCCAAGAACGCGCGCTACCGCTTCAACTACGAAGCCATGAAGGCCCTCAACGACGACCTTCAGATGCGCAGCGATTGGCTGTTTCCGCTGTGCACCGGCGGCGAACGGGTCAAGGTCAACGGACGCAAAGCGCATCCGACCCAGAAGCCCGAAGCCCTGCTGCACCGGGTGATCCTGTCCTCGACCGATGTCGGCGCCGTGGTGCTCGACCCCTTCCTCGGCAGCGGCACCACCGCCGCCGTGGCGAAGAAACTGGGCCGGCATTTCATCGGCCTGGAACGCGATCCCGAATACGCCGCGATCGCACGTGATCGGATCGATGCCATCACCCCGGTCGAAGATCCCGCCCTGGTCGTTACGCCGTCGAAACGCAACGAGCCCCGCGTCCCCTTCGGTTGGCTGGTGGAACGGGGCATACTGTCGGTCGGCGACATCCTGGTCGACCAGGCCAAGCGCCATGCCGCCCGCGTCCGCGCCGACGGCACCTTGGCTACCGCCGATTTCCGGGGGTCCATCCATCAGGTCGGCGCCTACGTCCAACACGCCCCCGCCTGCAACGGATGGCAGTTCTGGTTCAAGGAAATCAAGGGAAAGCTGGTTCCGATCGACGTCTTCCGCCAGCAGATCCGTACCGAACTGCACTGACGGCGGCCACGCCCGGCTATCATCTTATACATCCCATACATGAAGGTTGCTGCTCTCCCCGAGAGCGAAGACGCTCTCTGGTGGAAACCCAAAGAGGAGAGCAGCGATGCCATATTACGTTGGATTGGATGTGAGCCTCAAGCGGACGGCGGTCTGCGTTGTCGCGGCGGAGGGGACCATTGTCTGGGAGGGCTGGGCGGACACGCACCCGGAATTGATTTTCCGAGCCCTGGAACGCTGGGCGGGCGATCTGGCGAAGGTCGGTCTTGAAACGGGTTCGTCGACGCCGTGGTTGGCTCGGTCGCTGAAGGGGTTCGGGCTTCCGGTGGTGGTTATGGATGCCCGGCGAGCGGCGGACGCGGTGAAGGCGCGGCCGACCAAGACGGATCGGGCCGACGCTCGGGCGTTGGCGGAGATGCTACGCACGGGTTGGTTCACGGAGGTGTTCGTCAAGTCGGAGGAGAGCCACCGTCTCAAGGCGCTGTTGTCGGCGCGGGATCAGTTGATGCGGAACAAGCGGACGTTTTTCGGACAGATCCGGGGAATGTTGCGGCCCTTCGGGATCACGCTCGGCGGGCGCCAGGGAACGAAGCGCTTCGAGGAGGCGGCGCGGGCGGCGACCCGTCACGACGATCTGCTTTACGGGTGCGTGAACGCGCTTCTGGAAGCGTTGGCGGCGATCGAGGTTCAGATTGCTGCGTTGGACAAGCAGGTACACGCTTACGTGCGGACCTCGAAGCCGTGTTGGCATCTGAGTTCCGTCCCCGGCGTCGGTCCCGTCACCGCCCCGGCCTTCGTGCCGCCGTGGAAGACCCGGAGCGGTTCAAACGATCACGAGACGTGGGAGCCTACCTCGGTGTGACGCCGCGACGCCACCAGTCCGGGGAGCGGGATGTCGTGGGGAAGATCAGCAAGCAGGGCGACGGCATGGCCCGTCATTACCTGTACGAAGCGGCGAACTGTCTGTTGACCACGTCGGGCGGGCAGTCGCCGCTGAAGAGCTGGGGATTCAAGCTTGCGCGACGGATCGGCGCCAAGAAGGCGCGTGTCGCGGTGGCCCGCAAGTTGGCCTGCCTGCTGTTGCGGCTGTGGAAAAGCGGCACGCACTATGACGAACGCCTGGTGGTTGTGGCCTGAACGGGGGCTCTGAAACGACGCGTATTGTTTTGGCCTGAGGGGTCGAACCGGAGCGATGAGTGCGGGACGGTTGGTTGCAAGAACGCTTGCGTTTGATACAGAGCACCTCGCTCAGGTTCGGAAGGCGGAAAGACCGGCATGATGGCGCGACCCGAGGGACGACGCCGAAGAGAACCAGGACCCGCAAGCCGCCTTCTCGAGGGTCAACAAAAAACTTGACGCAGCAACCTCATGTGGAGAACCAACCGGCATTGATAATGACTTATCGATGCCTCCACTCATGCTGGGCGGGTTCCTCCGGAACCCTTGGCTAATACCAACCTGCATAAAGAATCATTGATATGCCCATTTTCGCATTCCGATGGACATGATTTTCCACGGCTGGTCGATGAGCTTGTTCCAGGCGAAGCAACAGTGGTCGACGATGTCGACGTAGGACTTGAAGATTCTGTTTGAGAGCCAGTTTTCGCGCATGAACTGCCACACATTCTCCACCGGATTGAGCTCGGGCGACTTCGACGGCAGGGGAACGAGGGTGATGTTTTCGGGGACGTGAAGGGCATTGGAGAAGTGCCATCCGGCCTGGTCGACGATCACGACGGCATGGGCGCCGGAGGCGACGGCGAGCGAGATTTCCGTCAGGTGCAGGGTCATGGCGACGGTGTTGCAGACCGGCAGGACCAAGGCCGCTCCGACGCCTCGGGCCGGACAAACGGCGCCGAAGATCCACGCCGAGCGCGTCCGTTGGTCTTTGGGGGCGGCGGGACGTGTCCCGCGTTTCGCCCAACGCCGCGTAATCGTATTCTTTTGGCCGACCCTGGCTTCGTCCTGCCACCAGATTTCTATGGCTGTTCCGGCGGGGAGGCCGGATCGGATCTCCGCCACTCGGGCGGGGAATTTTTTTTGAATGTCTCCATGGCTTCCGCGTCCTGGGCGTGGTGACGTGGTCGAGCCGAGAGTTTCCGATACCCCATCTCGCGCAGGTTCCGCCCCAAGGTCGTTTCGTCCATGGAAACGCCGAATTCCCGCTGGATCCAGGAAACCAAGTCGCTCAATCGCCAACGCACCACGCCATCGATATAGGGCGTCGGTCCATCGTCAATCACGGTGACCAACAGGGCTCGCTGTTCCACCGTCAAGCGGCGGTGCGGCCCCGTCGACTTGGCATCAATCAAGCCTTCAGGTCCTTCGGCATTGAAACGCAAAACCCAGTCCCGCAGCGTCTGAAGATCCACCTCCGCATGGGCCGCCGCTTCCCTGCGGCTCGATCCGTCATAGATCATCGACAAACTCAACAGGCGCCGAACTTGGCGCCCGTGACCCGACGAACGCGCAAGACGACGAAGGTCCTCGCCACTGTAGTCGTCACGGAGGGGGATCGCTCGTGCCATGGAAAACTCCTCTGTTTTCCATGTTGAATCATTTTTTCAGCCGCACGGGAATCCCCCACGTGAGTCTTTCTTCATGCTGGTTGGTATAACGGCGCATAAGCGCCGACGCGCGGTCGCGCTTGCCAAGCGGTCCAATGAGTTTTTCATTGTGCCGCTTGGTATTATCTGCCATCGCATCCTCAACGAAAACCGCCCGAACTTCGGCGAAGCCGCTTGGTGCGCCTTTCGCATGCCTCTACTATATTTTATCCATATTGGGGAAAATAAAAAATATGGCTTTTTCCGCCGATAGTATTCATTGGTGTACAAATAAAAATAAATATAAACGACAGGGTCGTTAAATATAAGTTGTTTAGTTATTTTTAGCACCCATATCTAATTAAGGGAGCGCCCCAGATCGAACGTTTCAGGCTGTGCGGTGCCTGTACCCATTTTCCGGGTTGCCCGCTCTCGCGGAGAATCATCATGTTCGGATATCAAGGCGGCGAAAGCGCGGACGTTGTCGCGCGCAAAAAGGGATACCTGAAAGACGCCCAAAAACGATGGGGTTTTCTTACGACCTTCGATCTCTCCTCGATCGTCAACCCGGTCCAACTCGAAACCATGATCAAGATCCGCATGAACATTCCCACGGCGCAGGCTCATAACGACGTCGAGTCCTGGATGAAGGGCAAGCAGTTCTAGAAGCCGTTTTTATTTCAGTCCTTTTTTTATGGGAGACCGCGATATGACATCATCGGACCAAACGACCGCCAGCTCATCCTTCTCTCCGGACGAAACCGCCGCGATGGCCAAACTGGGCATCATTTGCGCGCCCGTCGATTACTTCTATTTCGGCGGATTTCGTTACACGAACTTGAAGGATGCCATCGCACAGGCGAAGCGCCAGGAAAACGGAGGCTGAGTACGCCTCCAGGTCCGAGCGCTCGCAGGGCCGACGTGTTTGGATGAGGGGATTTGAATTGCCGGTGGCCCGCGCCGTAAAACGGCTCAGGCGGCTTCCAACACTTTGGCCCCGGCATGGGCGGCGGTAACGCCGCCGTCAATCTGTTCGTGGCAATACTTGGCCAGTTCCTTGCGCGTTTCGAAACCGTCGGCATCGACCGGATCGTGGAAGGTGACCTCCACGTCCGCCCCGGGAAGCGCGAAAACGTTCAGCAGATGAGACCCCAGGACCATGTCGCCGTACCAGGCGTACCAGTCCTGGCGCCCGTCGATCAGCGGCACGCCGTCGCGGCCGCCCACGTAGGCGACCGACACCGGCTGCACCTTGACGTGCGAAGGGCCGGGACCGTGCTTGGCAACGCTGAACAGAGCGCTCTTGAACGGCAGCACCTGAAGCCCGCTGGAACTGGTGCCTTCGGGGAACAGGATGAGGTTGTCTATGACCAGGCGGCGGGCGAGCTTTTCGCGTTGCCGCGCGGCATGCACCGCAGTGCGCTGGATGAAGACCGTCCGCGCGATCCGCGCCAGAAACCCGAAAACCGGCCACGACGCCACTTCGGCCTTGGCGACGAAGACGCCGTCGATCAGCCACGCCAGGATCGGAATGTCCAGATACGAGACATGATTGCTCACGAAAAGCGTCGGGTGGATGGTGCTCGGCGTGCCGTGCAACCGCAATCGCAATCCGGCCAGACGGCAAACGATTCCGTACCAGAAACGTGAGATGGCCCGCGCCGCGCGGCTGCTGAACGGCATAGACAGAAGATAGGGCGGCACAAGAATTGCCGTCACCGATCCGAACAGGAACAGGCGCACCAGGGCACGAAATTTCGACGGCTGCAAGGCTAGTTCTTCGCCTCCCCCAAGGGTCGCGTGTAATGGCGATGATATTTCGCCGTCAACTGGTCGGTTTTCACCAAAACGCAAACATCCGTCGTATTGAAATCATGGTCGATCACCGCGCCGTCGCCCACGAATCCGCCCAACCGCAGGTAGCCCTTGATCAGGGGCGGCAAGGCGTTGTTGGCCTCTTCCATTTCGGTGGCGTCTTCCGGGATGCCGGTGGGGTTCATGTCGACGTAGAACTTGTCCAACGCCCGGGGGCGGAAATCCTCGGGCGCCAGATGCCGCTGATACAGGTAGGCGAGCGACTTGCGGATGGCTTCCGGCTCGGTCCCGTGAAAACTGGCGCAGCCGAACATGATTTCCAGATCGTGCATGTGAATGTAGTCGGCAATACCGCGCCACAGCAGTTGCACGACACCGCGCGTGCGGTAATCGGGATGAACGCAGGAACGCCCCATCTCGACCAGTTCGCCGGGGTAGTCGTACAGTGAGGTCAGATCGTATTCCTGTTCGGAATAGAAGCCGTAGTTCGCCTTCGCCACCGACCGCCGCGTCAGCCGATAGGTGCCGACGACATAAGGCAATCCGTTGGAGCGATCCAGATCGATCGCCAGAAGGTGATCGCAGACGTTGTCGTAGTGGTCGGCGTCGAGACCGGTCCGCCGGGCTTCGTCGCTTGGCTTGGCGCCGAGGTCCTCGAAGAAGACCTTGTACCGGAGAGCCTGCGCCGCCTCGATCTCCCTGGCGGAGTCGGCCAAACGGACTTCAAGGTTTTTAAAACGCAGCGGGTCCACGTGTTCCTCCCCAGGCCCCCCAATCACCAAAACATCTCGCCTTCGACGTTTGTCGCCCGGGTCCTTGTTCTTGTCTCTCCCGGCGAGTATCTCTGAGACTACACTCAAAACAAACAAAAGTTTTATAACAACTGAGTTACGTTTACGTTAAAGATTTGTTGCACTTTTATGACAGCTTCTAAACCCCAGGCATTCCGCCATTTTTCGCCGGGACCGCCCGCCCGCGACCACGAACCTGACGGATTCCCGGGCCGTCGCGCCCGCCGTTCCGCCGCCGATTTCCATTTGGGATTCGCCGCGTGATCGCCTATGTATGCCGTCATGAACGAACCGCCCCTGAACCTGATCGGCCTGTCGCGCGATGAACTCGTCGATGCCTTCGCGGCCATTGGCGAGAAGCCGTTTCGCGCCAAACAGATGTGGCTGTGGCTGTACAACAAGGGCGAGACCGATTTCAGCCGCATGACATCGTTTTC
Source organism: Rhodospirillales bacterium (assembly GCA_963675465.2). GTDB lineage: Bacteria > Pseudomonadota > Alphaproteobacteria > Rhodospirillales > Shumkoniaceae > JAHDSF01. Next base: position 10,117 of record CAXXVY010000007.1, on the reverse strand, counting down.
GAAGCCGTTGCAGACGCGCATGGCCGACTGCTTCGTCGTGCGGCGCCCCCGCGTGGTCCGCGACCTGATTTCCAAGGACCGGTCTCGCAAATGGCTGCTCGGTTTCGATGACGGCCGCGAAGCCGAAAGCGTCTTCATTCCCGAGGAAGATCGCGGCGCCTTGTGCATTTCCAGCCAGGTCGGCTGCATGCTGAATTGCCAGTTCTGCCATACCGGTACCCAGGCATTCGAACGCAACCTGACCGCGTCGGAAATCCTGGGGCAGGTCATGTTGGCCCGCGATGCCTACGACGAGTGGCCGAAGCCGACCGAAAAGCGCCTGTTTTCCAACATCGTGATGATGGGGCAGGGCGAACCGCTGTTCAATTTCGACAACGTCGCCAAGGCGCTGAAGATCGTGCTCGACAACGAAGGCATGGCGTTTTCGCGGCGCAAGGTGACCCTGTCCACCTCCGGTGTGGTACCGATGATCGCGCGCTGCGGCGACGAGATCGGGTGCGACCTCGCGATCAGCCTCCACGCCGCCACCGACGAATTGCGCGACAGGTTGGTGCCGATCAACCGGCGCTGGCCGATCGCCGAACTGATGGCGGCCTGCCGGGCCTACCCCGGTGTCCACAACGCACGGCGCATTACCTTCGAATATGTGATGTTGAAGGGGGTCAACGATTCGCCCGCGGACGCCAAAAGGCTGGCCCAGTTGGTGCGCGGCATCCCCGCCAAATTCAACCTCATCCCCTTCAACAAGTGGCCGGGTGCGCCGTTCGAATGTTCGGAGCCTCAGGCCATGAGGCGCTTCTCGGACCTGCTCGCCGAGGAAGGCTATACCGCCCCCATCCGCACACCGCGCGGCCGCGACATCATGGCGGCCTGCGGTCAGTTGAAGACCGCAATCGACGACGAGCGGACGGCGATGCCCGCCGATGCGGTAGCCTGAATCGTAAAAAAGATCGGCCTGCGTTTCGGCGGGATCACCAAAACGCAGGCCGATCTCATTCAAGACCATCGGTCAAATGATCGGCACTCCGATGGAACCACCGGAGTACCGATTGACCTAGAAGCTCCAGGTCACGGCAATCTGCGCGCCGACCTGCCACATGCCGATCTCGGTCCCGGCGCCCATGGCGCTGAACATGTCCGACGAATTGCCTTCGTCGGTCTGGGACGCGGGCGGCGCCCAGAAGACGCTGCCGGTCAGTTCCCAGGAATCGCTCAGCCGATAGCTCGCGCCGGCGGTCAGATGCCAATCGGTCACCGCCGGGAACATGGCGTTGGCGAAGACCGCGTCGTCGGCAATGGGCGACGGGCCGTAGTTGAACCCGGTACGAACCGTCAGGTCCTCGGTCAACCGATGCTGGACGCCCACCGCGAACACCGGCGTATCGTTCCAGCCGAAGCCGCCTTTGGCCGGACGTTCGCCCAGGGTGTTTTCGCTGCCCCAGGCGATCCATTTGACGTCCAGCGCCACGTCCGTATCCGGCGTCGCCTTCCAGGCGAGCCCGACGCCGGCGTTGGCGGGGGTGTTCACCGGCCCCAGGAACAAGTCGTTGTATTTTTCGAATTCCTGGAACCACACCGGCGTCGCGACCGTGGCGCCCACGGTCACGGTATCGTTCAGGTCCCACAATCCGCCGAACCGGAAACCGATGCCGAACGCCCGGTCGGGCTTCAGGCCGCCGCTGGTTTCCAGCAGGTTCGGCAGCGTGGCGAAGTTGCTCTTGAAATCCGAATAGCCGAGGATGACGCTGGCGCCGTAGGCGGAGTCGGCATCGGGCCGGTAGGTCACCGTCGGGGCCATGTGCAGCAGGCGGTAGCGGACCGTCGAATCCCCGGCGCCCGCCGCCTCGATTCGTCCTTCGGTATACTTGGTGTGCATGCCGCCACTGCCGTAAAGCGACAGGCCGACCGTCCAGTCATCGGCGAGGTGATAGTTGACGCCGCCGGACCCCTCGACGAAGTCGGTGGCTTGGCTGTCTTCCTTGTTCTTGGCGGCGCTATTCACGGTGCCGCTCTGAACGTTGGACAGATCCCGATAGCGTTCCGGATGGAACCAGCCCGGCGATATCGTAACCTCGTTGCCGACCCGGGACAGCAGCGCCGGATTGATGCCGGCGTTCGTCGAATCCTGAGGCAAGGCGATACCCGCACCGCCCATGCCGCAGTTCTTGGCGCCGATGCAATAGCTGAGAAAGCCGTTGGTCGCCATCGCCGGAGTTGAAAAGACCACGGCAACCCCCGCAGCCATCACCGCACCGAACCCCACCAAGGCCCGGCGGCCTGTCATTTCACGTATAGGTATCACGTTTGCACCCTCAGTTAAGAATATTATTATATTCGTATGTAATAAATTACGCCAGGGTTGGGCGACGAATCAAGGATTGTGTTACTTTTTTTATGGCTTTTTCCACGCTTCGGAAATTCGCCAGAATTCGGCGCCCGGAGGCCCGCTTTCCGTCGATCGGCTGTCAATACTCCGATCTTTTTGAAACAAAACGATTACCCATTGGCGTGCGTTTCAGAGGCGCCGCGAGAGGATCTATGCCTCGGCGGCACGACGCGGGCCCGCGCCGTCCGGCGTTTCGGCGCCGGCGATGCACACGCGGTTGCGGCCGCTGTTCTTGGCGCGATAAAGCGCCCCGTCGGCCGCATTGACGAATTCCGCCGCATCGGCGATCGATCCGGCCCACACAGCAACCCCGATGCTGATCGTGATCGCAAGATCGCCGGCCGCGGTCGAGAACAACTTCCGTTCCACCGCCTTCCGCAACCGTTCGGCGACCCGTGCCGCCGCATCGGAAGTCGTCTCCGGCATCAGGACCGCGAATTCCTCTCCGCCCAACCGCGCCACCATGTCGTTTTCGCGGGCCGAAGTCTGCAGGACGTCGGCAATCCCCGCGAGGACTTCGTCTCCCGCGTTGTGCCCGTGGGTGTCGTTGACACGCTTGAAGAAATCGATGTCGAGCATCATCAGACAAAGGGGACGTTGGTAGCGAACCGTGCGGCGCAACTCCTCTCGCAGGCGTTCGTCGAAGGCGCGCCGGTTGAACAACGCGGTCAGCGGATCGTGTATCGCCAGATCGCGCAAGCGTTCCTCGTACTCCTTGCGGACTTCGATTTCCCGTTCCAGATCCTGCGTCCGATCGGCGACCTTGCTTTCCAATGTCGCATAGGCAATAGAGATCTGACGGTCGCGTTCCCGCAACCGGCCCCGCATCAGATCCACCGCCTCCCCGATCGCGGTAATTTCGTCATGTCCCGCAACACTCACCCGCTTTCCGTAGTTGCCGGACGCAATCGCCGCCAGCGATTCGGTGATCGCGTTCACGCGGCGTACAAGAACCCGATCGAAGAAGCGGCGCGAAACCCCGTAGGCAACAACTCCGGTTACGGCGAGTACGACGAGGGAAACGACGAGAATTCTGACCCAGATCGATTTGACCGATGAGAGATCGAAACGGGTCCTGACGATCATCGTCCGCGGTTTTCCGGGGTGCCCGCTATTCAGATCGAGACGGCTGAATACATCGACCTGAAACCCATGGCGCCGGGTGACCCTGTCCTCTTTCGACAAGGCTTCGACCAGATCGGGCGGCAGGTCGCCGTCATGCCGACCGATTGGATGGATCCCGCGTGAATCGACGACCAGGGCGTTGGCTTCGGACAGTTCAGGGCTATCGGACCATTCCGCGAAAAACGACTTGAACAGATAGCCGGCAAAGGCCGGGGAGTAATGTTGGATGACGTAGTTCTGGATATCGACCGCCACCCCGATCACGAGATCGCTGCCGATCGGGCTGTAGAAGGCCGACATTCTCATCTGCCCCGTGCGCTCGGAAATTTCGGCCGGTTCGGCCAGAACCTTTCCTTGGCCGACCAGCGGCGCGATATCCGACGCGTCGCCGTGCAGCTTGTCGCCGGGTTCGAAGGCCATGGTTCCGGCTTTGAGCAGCAGGTCGGGGCCGGCAACCCCAATACTGCCGAGCCCGAACCGTTCGGCCCACGTAATCCAATTCTTGAGAGGGATGTCCCCGAGCGTCCGATTCTCTTTGGCGATCAAATCGCCGAGTTCCGGCAGAATTTCTTCGAGATCCTCGATGATGTCGTGTTCGCTTTCGGCCAAAAGCGCGGCAAACACACTGAAATGATCCCGCATGTGATCGTGGGTATACCGGATGCGCTGATCGACTTCCCTGACGGTATCGGCGACCACGAATACATAGATCGCCGCGGCAACGAACACCGTCGAAAACCCGACGATTCCGATCAGGACACTCCAAAACAACCGACGCATACGGAACTCCCAAGCCAAACGCCACGGCGGTGATCCGCGACCGTAGCCGTAACAAGTCCACTCAGGCGTTCCGCGTCTGATGCGCGGGTTTAATTACAAGTGTTACATATCTCCGAAAAGATCAAGAGGGAATCGCGATCCCATCTTGGATTGACGCCCAAGATTCCCTAAACTCCGCGCTTTCCGACTTTCCGAAACCTCGAATCGAACAAGGCGCTAAAGTCATGAGCGGCGATATCAAAAAGGTTGTTCTCGCGTATTCCGGCGGTCTCGACACCTCGGTCATCCTGCGCTGGTTGCAGGATACCTACGGGTGCGAAGTGGTGACGTTCACCGCCGACATCGGCCAGGGCGAAGAACTGGAACCGGCCCGCCGCAAGGCCGAATCCATGGGCATCAAGGAAATCTTCATCGAGGACCTGCGCGAGGAATTCGTCCGCGACTACGTGTTCCCGATGTTCCGCGCCAACGCGCTTTACGAGGGCACCTACCTCCTCGGCACCTCGATCGCGCGGCCGTTGATCGCCAAGCGCCAGATCGAAATCGCGCTCGCCACCGGCGCCGACGCCGTGTCCCACGGCGCCACCGGCAAGGGCAACGACCAGGTCCGGTTCGAACTGACCTACTACGCCCTGAAGCCGGACATCCGGATCATCGCGCCGTGGCGGCTCTGGGATCTCAATTCCCGGACCAAGCTGATCGAGTATGCCGAGAAACACCAGATCCCGATCCCGCACGACAAGCGCGGCGAGGCCCCCTATTCCGCCGATGCCAACCTCCTGCACATTTCCTGCGAGGGCAAGGCGCTGGAAAATCCCTGGCACGAAGCCGAGGAATACATCTTCACCCGCTCGGTTTCCCCGGAAGAAGCGCCGGACAAGCCGACCTATGTCGAGATCGACTTCGAGAAGGGCGACGCGGTCGCCGTCGACGGCGTCAGGATGACCCCGGCGCAGCTTCTGACCAAGCTCAATGAGCTGGGCGGCGCCAACGGCATCGGCCGCATGGACATCGTCGAAAACCGCTTCGTCGGCATGAAGTCGCGCGGCGTCTACGAGACCCCCGGCGGCACCATCCTGTTCCACGCCCACCGCGGCGTCGAACAACTGACGCTCGACAAGGGCGCCATGCACCTGAAGGACGAACTGATGCCGCGCTACGCGGAACTCGTCTACAACGGCTTCTGGTTCGCTCCCGAACGCGAAATGCTCCAGGCCGCCATCGACAAAAGCCAGGAGCGCGTGACCGGCACGGCGCGGATGAAGCTGTACAAGGGCAACGCCACCCTGGTCGGCCGCAAGTCGCCCTACAGCCTGTATTCCGAGGAAATCGCCACCTTCGAGGCCGACACCGTCTATGACCAGAAGGACGCCCAGGGCTTCATCAAGCTCAACGCCCTGCGCCTGCGCCTGGCCAAGGCGCTGGACCTGAAGAACCAATAACGGCCCCACCGAGGGGCGGCGTTTTCCGCGATCGCGTCACCCGCCCGTCGACAGGGGGGGCGACGCGGTTGTCGGCGCCTCGATGTCCAGGCGGTATTTCAGGAAAGTGTGGCCGGCGTACGCCACCGTGCCGACGAACTTCGCGCCGAGCCGTTCAAGCCCGCCAAGGCGCTTTCGCGACGGCGGCAACAGAAACGTCGCGGCGGGAATACGCCCGTCGGCCCGGGCGAACGCGATCGCCTTTCGGGTAATCCGCGCGCCCAGTCCGAAACGGTCGGGTCTCAGCACCAAACCGAAATCCCACGCGTCGCCTTCTTTTTGGAATCCGCCCCAACCGGCATACCGGCCGTCGCAGAGAATCGCCCAATGTCCGAGGCCGTCGCGACGCCAACAGGCTTCCTTGGCCTGGACGAACGCGTCGCAAACGCACCGATCCCACGGACCGTCGACGAGCGGCATGTGTTCGACGACCCGGGGATCGGACATATGCGCGACGATTTCGTCGGGGGAGATATCCGGCAACCGCGCGAAGATGATGTCAACGTCGGAAGAAGGCGTCACGGGGTGTCGGATCCCAAACGATGGCCGAAATCGCGCCCCCTGGGGGGCGGGTCGACATGGAGCGCCACGACCGGGCACCGACGGCGGTCTCTGGCCGCGACGCGTTTTCTCGAACCGAATCCCGGCTTCGCGCCGGTCCTATTTCATCATCTTGTCGCCGGGCGCCATCGCGGCGTGCCAGACGCCGCCGACGCCATCACCGTTGACCTCGCCCGGCTTGGTGTCCTTCACCCAGGTATAAAGCGGCATGTCGTGGAGCGCCCACTGCATGGTGCCGTCCTTGCGTTCCACGACGGTGAAGTCGCCCGTCGGCTTGGCGTCGTGCGACGCCATCAGGGGCGGCCAGTTCTTGGCGCATGTGTCGTAGCACATCGACATGCCGGGCTGATCCTTGTCGAAGATGTAAAGCGACATGCCCATCTTGTCGGTCAGGACTTTGCCCTTCGCCGATTGCTCGATCATGACGCCGGCCGGCATCATCGTCTCGCCGGTCATCTTGGCATCGGCCATTTTGTCGCCGGACATCTTGGTGTCGGCCATTTTGGCATCGCTCATCTTGGCATCCGCCATCTTGTCGTCGTGCATGTCGTTCGAACACGCCGCCAACGAAAGACCCGCGAGAACCGCCAGTGCCGCATATCGGAGGGTTTTCATCATATTGTCCCGCTGCTGTCGAGTGACTGCCGCGTCACGATCCCCATGTGCGCGGCTCCCACTGTCGATATGGCGAGGACGGGACGTTCCGGGCGGCCGCTGCCGGTCACTCCTGTTCACAACAACGCGAGAGTTACGGCATCGCGACCCGTCTTATCGGTTGTGATCAGATCGATGACCCGGCGTTCAAACGATCCGGCGCCCGCGCGCCAGAACGATGCCCGCCACGGTCAGACCGACGACGGCGGCGATCCGGGCCACGCGGCGCAACTGGGGGCTCGCCCGACCCTCGCCATAGGCCTCGCTGACCAAATGTTCGCAGTTGAAGAACACGGGATCGTAGGGCCTGCCGACCAGCGCCCGCGCCCGCGCGACGACGTCCGCGCCTTCACCGGGGGCGGGCTGGCGTTCGATCGCCACGTCGCCGTCGCCGCGGAACCGGGCGAATGTCTCCTCGACCACGCCGCCGTGGTATTTCGACGCCGAGATCACGGTCCCGGCGCCTGTCGCGATCCCGAGATGGCGGCCGAACCAGGTCCCCTTGGCGACCACGGTGCCGGCAACCGGTTGCGTCGTCAGATCCTGCATGCCCTTTGCCTTTGCGCCTGAGCTGTCGTAAGGTGGTTTCATCACCATATTGGATTAAATTGTCTATTTTGAAAAAATAGTCAATATGACTACATCAGCCGATTCATGCGCCAATCAGGCCACCTATTCGATGATCGTTGTCGCAGATTTTGGCGCGCGCGATGAAGGCCCGCGGCCTCAATCAGAAAGATTTCCTGACCGAATCCGCAATCAGCCAGTCCACCTGGTCACGCATCAACCGGGGTCTGGCGGATTTTCGACCTGGCCGACCTGCGCAACGGTTGCCGGGTCCTGGGCCTGTCCATCGACGAAGTGCTGGCCGAGGCCGAGGATCTGTTCGGCAAGCTGCCGGACGAAGGCGTCGACGTGGTCGATACCGCGACCAAGAACCGCGCCAGAACGGTCGCCGGCGCGGCCATTGCCGCCGCCCGCCCTGGGATTCTTGATCGCCCGGTTGATGAAGTAGCCCGTTTGCCGGCGCCGGGGCGCATTCGCGGCACGCGGCAATGGAATATCCGCCACCGCGTTCGCACATAGTATCCATAAGAAAAACGCGCGAACGATCGCCGCATCCCAAGCGCGTGCCTGCCGATCGGACCAACAGGGAGGCTGTGCCATGCAATCGAAGCGTTTTGTTCCGGCGTGGTGCGCGGCGGCGGTCGCGGCCGTGCTCGCCGGTTTGCGCCGCCAATCCGGCCCCGGAATTGGAGGACGTCGCGAAGGACTGGTCGCTGACCATCCGCGCCAGCCAAGTGATTCCGGTCTATCCGCTCAGCCAGGATCTGCAGCCCGGCGATGTGTTCCTGGTGCCGAAATCCATGAGCGAGCAGGTCAAGCTGTACCGGGAAGAAGGCTTCCTCCCGCTGGACCAGCTCGTGACCCGGCTGAGCGCCGTCGATTTCCAAACCTTCTACGCGGAATCGAAAATGGCGGACGGATTGCCCCGAACCGCCGGGCGAAACGCTGTGCCTGGACCTGGGCGACGGCGCGCGCATCGCCATGGCGAGGACGGCCTTTCCCAGCTACGAATTCGACGTGTCGAGAAGCGGCGGACTCCGGCTGGCGCTGCCGATCGAGGGCATTCCGGTGGGGCTCGGGCTGCTCGGCGCGACGGAAGCGCGCGGCTCGGTGAACCTTAGCAACGCTATTCCTACGGGGTCGACAGCGAATCGCTCTATCGTCGCCTGCATGCCTGGTATTCCGGCGATTCGAATCGCGCCCGCGTCCTGACCCGGGTTTCGAAAGGCGCGGGGCTGGATGTCTACCTGCGCGTCGTGACCCGCGTCTTCCTGGTCAAGAAGATCGAGGCGTCGCTGGTCGCCACCAAGGGCGGTGCCTTCGGGGCCGACGTGGGCTTAGCCCAGTCGATTCCGTTCCCGGACCTTTCGGGCAAGACCGCCGAGGATTCGGCAAAGGCCGTCGATCAGTTCGTCGAGACCCACAAGGTCCTGCAACGCTACCTTGGCGAAGCCTTCAATACCGGTGGTCTCGCGACACCCGGCGGCTTGGCGCGATTCGCGACACTCGGCGGCCGGTCGATCGAATGGCGGGAAGAACTGGAACACCCCCTCGTGTTCGGTTACCAGGGATTCGACGTCCGGGTGACCGATCAGGGGCTCAGTGTCCCCATCCCCAGTTTCGCGGTCCTGCGCGGCGATTTCCGGGACAATTCCCTGGAAGCCGCCGATGTCCGCAAACTGAACTGGTGCGACCGCGAAACGGAACTCGCCGACCGCTATCGCGACTGGCTTAAGATCGCGGGCAATCACGACAGGATGCTCGATTGGCTGCAAACCGAGATCGGCACCGGCTTCCGCCCCGCCGACATCCGCGCCGACTGCGCCTTCAGGCCCCTGTTGAACAAGGCGGCCCAGCGATTCGACGACTTCCGGACCTGAACGTGTCCGGAACTGGTTCAAGAGGGAGATCGAAACATGGCGGAAATCCCCCACCCGGTGGATAACGTGCCGCGCACGGAGGTCGGCGACGAGGTCGCCGTGTTGCTGAGCGATCCCAACGTCGGCGACATCGTGTGCGAGGAACGGCCCGACGGCACCTATACCGTCACACCGAAGCCAACCCGGTATCGCGAAACGTAACCGGTTATCGGCTCCCCAGCATCGCCTCGACCTCGGCCCGCGTCGGGGCGGCGGCGGCGGCGCCGGGGCGGGTGACGGCGATGGCGCCGCAGGCGGCGGCGAAGCGCACCGCCTCGGCCAGGGGTTTGGCCTTCGGCAAGGGCGACGGCCAATCCGCCGTTGAAGCAGTCGCCGGCGGCGACGGTATCGACCGGCGTCACCGCAAAGGGCGGCACGAAGCCCTCGCCGTCCGGTCCCTGGAAATAAACGCCGCCGGCACCCAGTTTGACGATCGCTGTGCCGACGCCCCGGTCGCGCAAGGCGCGGGCCGCGCGCGCGGCCTCCGCCGCGTCGGTGGGCCGGATGCCGGTCAGGAACTCGGTTTCGGTTTCGTTGGGCGTCATCACGTCGACCCGGCGCAGCACCGCGTCGGGCAGGCCTTCGCGGGGGGCCGGCGCGGGGTCGAGCACCGCGATGCGCGTGCGCGCGCACCCGGTCGGCGG
>CAXXVY010000006.1:0-281655 GCA_963675465.2 Rhodospirillales bacterium | reverse complement strand
ACCCCTATGGTCATCCCGGCGACCGCTTCCTCGGAATTCGGCGCGACGGCGACCATGGCGGCGAAGGTCGCCAGCGTCAGAACCGCGCCGGGATCAGGAAGAGGATGTTGCGGTTAAAAAAAGCGCGACCGTATTCTCCCTTGAGCGTCTCTTTCAGGCGGTCGCGCGCCGCGCCGAGGATGGCGTGGTTGTCGTCCTTGAGCACGACCAAATCGCGCGTCGCGCCGAAAAGCGCCTCAGCGACCTTCCTTTCCCCCGGCGAAAGATCCTTCGCAGAACGGTTCCGGATGCGCACGACGGTATCGCGTCCTTCGGCATCGATCTCCAGGTATCCCTTGACCGCCATGTCGACGATCGCGGCGGCGAACGCCTTGGCGTCGAACCCGAAGCGCATGACGAAGCGCACCGCCGCCGGCGACAGGCCCTTGGGCGGCGCGAACAGTGGAATGATGGTGCCGCGCGCGGGGGTCGCGTCCGACCCGCCCACCACAGCGCCAGCGACACGCCGAGCACGGCGAGCATTCCCAGCGCGCCGACGAACGCGTCGGCGTTGTCGGAGAGCGCGTACCACAGCCGGTCGCTTCCCGTCGGTTCGGTCACGAAACCTTTCGGCCAGGCCACCGCGACGGTCAGGTCCTCGCCCATGCTCAGGATCCGGGTCGTGCGGAAGCGCGGGTTGCCTTCCGGATCGCTGTCGATCGCGAAGGCCGTGCCCCGCTGACCCGAGAGCCCGGTGTAGGCGGCGTTCTGCACTACATGCGCCCCGGTCGGCAGGACGACGACGGCCTCGACGCTGTCGCGCGGCAGCGTCCAATCGGCGCCGGTGACGTTCCAGTAGAGTTCGTCGTATTCGGCGAAGAAGCCGATCTGGCGGTCGGTGCGGTAGGTCAGCGCGTAGGTGTATTCGCCGGGCCGCAGGGAAACATTCGCGTTGCCGATGTACACGACTTTTCCGTTTTGCTCCGATTCGACATGGAAAGGCTCGGGCTTGCCGTCGCGCAACACTTCGAGCACGTCGAAGGCGACCCGCACGCGCGCGCCACGCCGGTCCCGGTAGAGCGTGGGGAAACCGCGATAGATGCCGCGCTTGATGTCCCGCCCCTCGGCGCGCACGCGGATGGTGTCGGTGACGGTCAGCACGCCGTCGGCGCCGACCGCGATCCGGCTCTGGTAGGACAGGACCGATTCGCGCGCCGCCGCCGTCGCGGCCAGCAAACACGCGAACAACGCCGCCAGGACGATCCGGATCATGCGCCGCCGCCCGTGCCGAACGAGACCTTGGGCAAGGCGCGCTCGGCCGCGTCGTCGATTTCGAAGAACTCGGCCTGGCGGAAATTGAATCGTCCGGCGACGAGATTCGAGGGAAAGGATTCGACGGCGATGTTCATGTTGCGCGTGGCGCCATTGTAGTAACGACGCGCGAGCTGGATCTGCTCCTCGATTTCGCCGAGGCTCTTTTGCAGCTCGATGAAGTTCGCGCTCGCCTTCAGGTCGGGATAGTTTTCGGCGACCGCGAACAGCCCGCCGAGGGCGACGCCGAGCCGCCCCTCGGCCGACGCGCGCGCCCCCGCGCCTTCGGCATGTTCGCTTTCGGTGCGCAATCGGGTGACCTCCTCGATGACGCCCCGTTCGTGGCCCATGTAGCCCTTGACCGTTTCGATCAGGTTGGGGATCAGGTTGGCGCGGCGTTTGAGCTGAACGTCGATACCGCTCCACCCCTCCTCGACCATGTTGCGGAGCCGGACGAGCCGGTTGTAGATGGCGACCAGCCACAGCGCCACCGCGGCGGCGATTCCCAAGACGATCCAAAGCACGCGCGTACCCCCCTCTTCTTCGATCGTTGTTCGGAAGAATTATGCCATCAAACGCCGGGGACGCGGCAAACGGTTTCGCGCGACCCGAGCCTCCGCTTTCCGATCGGGCACCGCGCACAAGGGCAAATCATGCGGCCGTTACCGACAATAAAGTGTCGCCATCGTCGCGGCGCCGGTTACCAGTACGCCAGCGCGCCCCGGAACATCGCCTTGAGGTCGCTTTCGCTGACCGGGCCGGGGGCGTTGTCGATCAGGCGTTTCTGCGGCCAGGCCTTGGCGGTCAGGGCCTCCAGGTCGTCTTCGCCGTAGCCGACGCCCGTCAGGCCGTTGGGCATCCCGGCGGCCTTCATGATGTCGATAACCGCGTCGGCCAGGATGTCGCCGGGTTCCTTGTTCACGCCTTCGGTCGCCGCCCCCAGGGCCCGGGCGGCCATCAAGTGGCGTTCGGGGCAGAAGTGGCCGGTGAAACGGAACACCGACGGCGAATTGACGATCACCGCGTAACCGTGCGGCACCATCGGTTCCTCCTGCGGCCAGCCGGGAGCGCGGAAGTCCTTGACCAGACCGGCCACCGCGTAGCTCATGCCGTGCGGAAGGTTGCAACCGGCGTTGCCGAAGCCGATGCCCGCCAGCATGCCGGCAAACATCAGCGGTTCGCGGTAGCGCATGTCGTCGGGGTTCCGGCAGGCGGCGACCAGGTTTTCGCCGATCAGCCGGATCGCTTCCAGGCAGTTGATGTCGCTGTACGGGTTGGCGCCCTGGCTGAGCGGGCGGTATTTGGGTTCGCTCGGCGCCGGGCGGGCGGTGAACGGGCGCGCGGTCAGCGATTCCACGGCATGGCTGAACACGTCGAAGCCGTTGGAGGCGAGCACCGTCGGCGGCAGAGTCGCCAGGGTGGAAGGATCGCAGATCCCCAGGGTCGGCTTGATGCCGGCGGTCGAAATGCCGGTTTTGGCGTTCATTTCCAGGAAATCGAAGATGGCGATGCCCGTGCATTCGCTGGCGGTGCCGAAGGTGGTGGGGCAGGCGATGTGCGGCTTCAACGGGCCGGGAACCAGCTTGCCGCCGCCGATCGGCGGATTGACGTAGGCGAGGAAATCGTCGGGATGGGTGGCGTACAGGTTGGCGGCCTTGCAGGTGTCCATCACCGAACCGCCGCCGACGCTGACGTAGCCGTCGAATCCGCCGTCGACCGCGAACGCGATCGCGGCCTTGAACGACACGTCGGTGGGTTCGACCGTCACCGCGTCGTAGACCGCGACGTCGATGCCCTGGGCCTCCAGCGACGCCTTGACGAGGGCGACCGGTTCCAGTTTGGCCACGCGCGGGTCGGTGAACAGGGCGGCGCGGGTCATGCCGAGGTTCTTGGCGTCCGCGCCGACTTCGCGCAACGCGCCGATGCCGAATTTTTCCTTGGTGGATTCGACGACGAAGGTGCCGTCGCCGCCGTCGATCGGGGCGTAATAGGGCGATAGGGCCATGACGTTGCCTCCTGAACGGTTTCCGCGTGGGGTCGCGGATTTATGTATCCAATATTAATATATTGCATACAGCATGGCAAGTGGCCGTCGGTTTCCAGGGCGAAGTCCGGGGCTGGCGGGGCGTTGAAAGCCGGATGGTGCGCGGGGTGTGCAATCGCGGCGGTTTTGCGTGGTGATCCATGCACGGCCGGGTGGTCGGCAATTGACGGAAAACAGTGCGCGCCCTATGGTTGTCCGATGGCAAGATCGGCTCGCCTCACCGTCCGCTTTGTTCGAGTATTTCGGAAACATGATACATGATTAGGCGACGTGGCCATGCTGAACTTGTCGGGAAAAATAAGTATAGTGTCAACGTAATTTAAGGATTCTCAACAATTGGATCCAACTGAGGCAAAAGGCTATGACCATTTTTTCCTAAAACAAAATAAAATTATAAGGTATTGCAAAATAAAATCTATATCATACATCGCTCTCTTGCGCAAATATTTTTATATAATATTAATACCAACGTTATCTTTTTGCTGCCCATTGCCAACTATTTTTCATGACCATTTTTAGGGAACCTTGCCGCTGGTGGTCCTGACTATATGGAAGAAGAGTTAAACAAAAGATATCCACCTGGAACAGATATAAATTATATTATATTAAAAATGAAAAATATAAATGTTGCGTGCAGTAATACTAATTCTGTTGTCTGCTCATACTATTCTATATGTAACAACTGCTCCGTGAGGCCTGTTAAATACGTAGATGGTGATGTTATTGTAGGGCCAGGTTATATTTATGCAATGCAAAAATTTGATATAATTATTGGAAACAAAGATAATCATTCAACAAATATTAAAGTTGAGACAAAGAAATCAATTCCGTGTGACGGTTCGTCGTTCTGAACATATGGAGGGGGGGTAAAAATGTCGACGAACACATCAAAAATAAACAGTACAATAACACAAATTAGCTTGGATCCGGGCGTTCCGGGGACATGATACTCAATTTGGAGCCGGCTGGATTAAGATGAATTTTCGGAAGATGCGAAATGCGGTCTTTTGAAGAGTGACGGCGGAGATTTGCATAGTGTCCCATTATGTACACGACGGAGAAACGCTGGCGGTCGAAGCCAAGGTCCTGAACAAGGACATCGGCTTCGTCGCCGTCGGCCAGGAGGCCGAGGTCAAGCTGAACACGTTCCCCTACACCAAGTACGGGGTGATCCGGGGCGACGTGGCCGACGTGTCGACCGACGCGATCCAGGACGAGGATCTAGGGCTCGTCTACAACGCCCGCGTGGCGCTGGCCGAAACCGCGATGCGGGTGGGTGACAAGATCGTCGACCTCACGCCCGGCATGGCGACGACGGTGGAGATCAAGACCGGCACCCGGCATGCCATCGAGTTCCTGCTATCTCCGCTGCTGCGATTCAGGTAGGAGAGTTGGAGGGAGAGATGAAAACAATCAATGTTTATAAAATTATTTTTACGTTCGTGTATGTATGGTAGTATAAATGAGCAGTAATACTGACATATATATCGCTTTATGGGTCCCAATAATAATAATTGTTTGTTGATTCAACACAAAACGAAAAAGTTAAATTTATTATATACACAATATTTATTTTATATTCGCTATTTGGATCATTTATTATTGATTTTACTATTCCAGAATAACGTGGGAATTCAGTGGACATAGTATCGATTTGGCGCCTTTCCCCGTGAAATTTCGAGGCTCGGAGCCAAAGGAAAACCCCGGACGAAGCGCCCGGGGTTTCCGTTGGCAAACGCGAAGTGAGGCGATCGCGCGTCCTACTTCGCCGCGCCGTTCAACGCCCGGCGGGTGTGCTTTGCGATCATCAGTTCCTCGTCGGTCGGAACGACCATGACCTTGATCTTGCTCGACGGCTTGGTGATGACCAACGCGTTCTTCTCGTTGGCTTCTTCGTCGAGTTCGATGCCCAGCCACGCCATCGACTGGCACACGCGGGCACGGATGATCGGCGAATGCTCGCCGACGCCGGCGGTGAAGACGATGCCGTCCAAGCCGCCGATCGCGGCGGCGATCGAACCGGTTTCCTGGATGATCCGGTAGATCACCAGATCCATGGCTTCCATCGCCTTGGGATCGGTCGAGAACTCGATGTCCCGGAAGTCGTTGGACAGGCCGGAAACGCCCAGGATGCCGCTCTTCTTGTTGAGCAGGGTATCCAGTTCGGAAACGCTCAGGCCCTTCTGCTGCATCAGGTGCAGCAGCACGCCGGGGTCGATGCGCCCCGGTCGGGTGCCCATGACCAGACCGTCCAGCGGGGTGAGGCCCATCGTGGTGATCTGGCTCTTGCCGCCGGCGATGCCGCACATGCTGGCGCCGCTGCCCAGGTGGGCGATGGCGACGCGGCCGTCGGCGATTTCCGGCGCGAGCTTCTTGAGCGCCTGGGCGACGTATTCGAACGACGACCCGTGGAAGCCGTAGCGGACAATGCCTTCCTCGGTCAGGTCCCGGGGAATGGCGTAGGTCTGCGCCACCTTCGGCATGGTGCGGTGGAAGGCGGTGTCGAAGCACGCCACCTGCGGCAGATCCGGATATTCTTCCTTCAGGGCCTTGATCGGCGTGATGTTGTGCGGGTTGTGCAAGGGCGCCAGCGGAATCAGGCGTTCCAGTTCCGCGATCACCGCGCCGTCGACGACGGTCGGAGCCGAGAAGTTGGTGCCGCCGTGGACCACCCGGTGACCCGCCGCCTTCAGCGTCACGTCGCTGTGGTAGGCGGTCACCCAGTCGATCAGGTGCTTCAGCAACTGGGTATGGGATGCCTTGGGGTCGTCCCAGTACTTTTCGGCCAGGACCTTCTTGTCCACGCCCTTGGCGATGAAGTGCGGTTTGGTTCCGATTCCTTCGACTTGGCCTTTCGAGCCGACCTTGGGGTCGGCGTCGCCTTCGGCCATGTACATCGTGAACTTGATGCTCGAGGAACCGGCATTGATGACGAGAATGCCGTCGGTCATCAGTCGTATCCTATTATCTTTTGACAGGGTCGCTCATAGTCCCGGATCAGGGGTTCCCGCCGGTCATCTTCTTCTGCTGGCCGATGCGCCGGGCATGGGCGAGCAGAACCGCGGCGGCGCAGGAGCCCAGGCGGGCGCGGGCGCTGTCGGCGCGGCTGGTCAGGATGATCGGAACCCGGGCGCCGAGAACGATACCCGCCATTTCGGCATCGGCCAGATAGGCCAACTGCTTGGCGAGCATGTTGCCGGCTTCGAGATCGGGGACGAGCATGATGTCGGCCTTGCCGGCGACCTCGGACTTGATGCCCTTGATCTTGGCGGCTTCGGCGCTGATCGCGTTGTCGAAGGCCAGGGGGCCGTCCAGGATCGCGCCCTTGATCTGTCCGCGGTCGGCCATCTTGCACAGGGCGGCCGCTTCGAGGGTCGAGGCGATTTTCGGATAGACGGTTTCGACGGCGGAAAGAATGGCGATCTTGGGTTCTTCGATCCCGAGAACCTGCGCGAGGTCGATCGAATTCTTGATGATGTCGACCTTGTCGTCCAACGTCGGGTAGATGTTGATCGCGGCGTCGGTGATCAGCAGCATCCGGTCATAGTTCGGGACGTCCATGATGAAGACGTGGCTGATGCGGCGGCCGGAACGCAGACCGGTGTCCTTCTTGGCCACTTCGCGCATCATTTCGTCGGTGTGCAGACTGCCCTTCATCAGGCATTCCGCCTTGCCCGACCGGCACAGCGCGACGGCTTCCTCGGCCGAGGCCAGTTCGTGGTTGGTGTTCAGGATCTCGTGGTCGCGCAGGTCGAATCCGTTTTCGGCGGCGACTTCCTTGATCTTCTGTTCCGGGCCGACCAGGATCGGGCGGATCAGGTTCTTCTCGGCCGCCTGTAGGGCACCTTCCAGCGAGACACGATCGCAGGGGTGGCACACGGCGACGCCGACGGGGGCGATTTCCTGGCACCGTTCGACCAGCGCGTCGAAGACCCAGTGTTGGCGGCTGACCCGCGCCATCCGGGTCGGCAGGACCTGGGGCTCGATCTTTTCCTTCGGCGCGAACAAAACGGCTTCGCCGGTCGCGAGTTTCTCGTTGTCCTGATTGATGCACACGCAGTCGAAGGTGATGGACTGCTCGGCGGTGTCCTTGCCGGTGACCTTGACCGTCAGGGTTACGGTGTCGCCCAGCGCGACCATGCGATGGAAGAGCAGGCTTTGCGACTTGTAGACCGCGCCCGCGCCCGGCAGCTTGCTGCCGAACATGTTGGACAGAAGAACGCCGATCCACATTCCGTGACCCAGCGGCTTCGCGTTCGTCGCGTCCGCGAAGTGGGTGGGGTTCATGTCGCCCGAGGCGACGGCGAAAATTTCGATGTCTTCCTTCGTCAGAGTCCGCGTTACGCTACGCGAATCGCCGATCTGGATCTCGTCGAACGTCTTGTTCTCGATCGTATACATGTTGACCTTCGGTTTTGGATTTTTGACAGGGGGCAGGCTTGACCTTGGGGAAGGCAAGGCCGTCGACTCGCCGCGCACGGAAAGAGTCCGCGCAGGAACGGAAGTCGAAAACTGGAAACAGCATACGGTTCCAATGGAATATGTCCGCGCGTCCCGGCGGTATGGCCAACCCGGATGCGCACGATGTTGCGAGAAGCGACCGGATCCTTCCCGAGAAAAGTCCGGGACCGGGCCGTGCCGCGCACGAGCGCTCCCGCATGGCCCATGTTCGAGCGGGGTTTTATACCAAACGAAATTTTTTTTCCAGTCCTGGATACATCCCCTTTTGTTTTCCGGGGATTATCGATAGTGTGGCGGATGGCTGGCATGGGCGAGCGCGCCCGCCTTTATTGGCCGCGTGCCCCGAAAACCGGCGATTCGAAGCGAAAGCGGTCCGCGCTCGTCGCGCAAGGCCGCTCGAATGATTGGAGAATGCGGGAATGAAACTCGACAAGGTCAATATCGTTCTGCCCGGCGGGCTCGACTGCCCGCTCCCCAAGATGGTCCCGGTTGAGCAAAGGTTCGCGAGCGGCAAGATCGACGATATCGACGCCAAGGTCCGCCAGGAAATCACGTCGAAATTCGACCCCGCCGCGTTCAAGGGCAAATCCATCGCCGTTACGGCGGGAAGCCGCGGCATTACGGGGATTGCCGCGACGATCGCCGCGATCATCGGTCAGCTCAAGGATTGGGGCGCCAAGCCCTTCATCGTTCCGGCGATGGCGAGCCACGGCGGCGCGACGGTGGAAGGCCAGCTCAAGGTGCTGGAGGAATACGGCATCACCGAGGCGACGATGGGCGTGCCGATCAAGGCCTCCATGGACGTGGTCGAAGTGACCAAGCTGGCAGACGGGACCCCGGTTTATTTCGACAAGAACGCCAGTCAGGCCGACGGTGTCGTGGTGTGCAACCGGGTCAAGCCGCACACGGATTTCCGCGGCGACTACGAAAGCGGCCTGTACAAGATGATCGCGATCGGCCTGGGCAAGCATGCCGGCGCGACGGTTCTGCATAAGCACGGCTTTTCCGAATTCCACCGGCTGATCCCCGAAGTCGGTCGCACGGTGCTGAAACACATGCCGATCGTCATGGGCGTGGCCATTGTCGAAAACGGCTATCACGGTGTTATGGAAATCGAAGCCGTCCGGCCAAAAGACTTCGACGCCCGCGAAAAAGCACTGCTCGTCATGGCCAAGGATGCGATGGCCAAACTGCTGATGCCGGAAATCGATCTTCTGATCGTGGATCAGCTCGGCAAGAACATCAGCGGCGCCGGCATGGACCCCAACGTGACCGGACGCGGTACCGCCAAGGGCGTCGATTACGGCACGCCGCCGGTCAAGAAACTGTTTGTCCGCGATCTGACCCATGAAAGCAACGGAAACGCCTGCGGAATCGGTTTCGCCGATCTGACGACCATCCGCTGCGCCAACAAGGTCGATTTCGGCTACACCTACACCAATTCGATCACGTCGACGGAATTGGGCCCGTCGATGCTGCCGATCATCACCAACAGCGATCACGAAGCCATCGTCGTGGCCTTGCGCACCTGCAACAAGGTCGAGCCCGCCGATGCGCGCGTGGTCTGGGTCAAGAACACCAACGATCTTGTCCATATCCGGGTGTCGGAAAAGGTGCTCGAGGACGTGGCGGGGCGCGATGACATCCACGCCCTTGGTGCAGCGGAACCCTTCAAGTTCGACGCCGACGGCTATCTCGTCTGACCGTCGTTGTCCGAGGCAAGACCGGGAGGGGCCGTCGCGGATGCGGCGGCCCCTCCAGATTTAAATACCGCAAGGTAATAAAAGCGTCTAACATACAAAAAATTTTTCATCGGCTTGGGTCTTCGGCCCTCGGAATTGTGGGGTTGGTTCGTTGCTAGCGGTTTCCCAGACGGCGGGATACGCCATTCTCGCCCTGTGTTGTCTCGATCCCGATGGCGAGGTCATGGTTCTGGCCCGGGATATTGCGGAGAAGACCGGGATTCCCAAGCCCTATCTGTCGAAAATGCTCAATCAGCTCCAGCATGCCGGATTGGTTCTCGGTAAGCGGGGCTATAAGGGTGGGCTGGTGCTGTCGCGTCCGGCCCGGAAACTGACCTTGTACGACATCGTCACCGCCGTCGACGGCGACGACTGGTGCCACCGCTGTTTTCTTGGGCTGCCCAATTGCGGCGGCGAGCATCCTTGTCCGATGCACGATTTCTGGGGCGTCGAGCGCGAAAAAATCGCCGAAACCCTGCGCGGCCTGACCTTGGACCGGATCAAGGAATTCCAGGAAAACGGGTGGCGCCTGGGTTAGGGCGGCCGGTTGCGCCGAACACGGATAAACCGATCCGAGGATGACGAACCGGTGCGGGTCGCCTAAATTATCCCCGCGACGAATCAGCAAACGGGGCATGCGCGTGGACGCCGTTGACGAAGACCGGGACAATTCCGTTCCCGCCGCCGTCCTGGACGTGGCGGTGGCTCGCGCGGCCGTCGAACGCGCATTCGACGGCTATCTGGCCGAACGGCGTGCCCGCATTCCCGATTTCACCCGGCGGCATTTCGGTTTGCGCGGATCGATACGCCTTCATCGCCATGCGGTCGGCGCCGACTTGCTCCGCGCTCCGGCCAACGTCCTGCTCGCGATACCGGCGCTGGCGTCGTCGTCGATGGCGTTCGGTTTGCGCAAGGCCGGGTGGCGTTCGGCATCGGACTGGCTCGGCCGGCGGCATTTCCTGTTGGAAACCGACGTCGCCCGCGAAATCGCTTGGCTCATTCAGACCGATCTTCTCGAACTCCCGGCCCGGCAAAAAAATCGGGAGTCCCGTCACGATGCGCTGCTGGTGCGGGTGCTGGACGACCCGGAGGTCGACGCCGCGTTGTGGCCGTGGCTGGTGAAACTGGGCAAGCGGGCCGATGACCCGAATTTCCGGGCCCATCTGGAAGACATGCTCGTGACCTATGCCGGAACGCGGGCCGCGGCGGCCGAAATCGCCGCCAATCTGGCCAGCCTGGGGGCCGGAGCGATGGTTTTCAGCAAGTTCACGCCTGGCGCGCTTTCCCTGGGGCCGACCCTGGCGGCCGGACTCGCTCATTCGGCGGCGGTGGCCAGTTTCCCGCTCGGCGGCAGCCTGGGCGCGGTGTGGTACGGCGTTTTTCCCGTTGCGGCCTCGCCCTTGCTGGTCGCGGGCATGACCGGCGCCGTCATGGGGGGCATGGCCGTTCTGGCGGCGTTCGCCGGCGTCGTGACCGACCCGGCGCAACGGGCGCTGGGATTGCACCAACGCCGCCTGAACCGTCTTGTCGGTGCCCTGGAAACGGTTCTGAAGGGCGAAGGCGAGGGGCGTCTGGTCGTCGTCGACCACTACGTCGCCCGGTTGCTCGATCTGGTCGATGTTTTACGGGCGGCCGCCCGGCTGGCCCGATAGGCGGCCGGCTCCGTTCAGATCCCCAGGGCCTTGGCGATCCGCACCAGTCCCTTCACGGTCACCGTGTCGACATCCATCGGTGTCGGCTTGACGCCCCAGAGTTTCAGTGCCTCGACATAGCGGGCGTTCATGGCGGGGGCGCCGACGAGGGCGACTTCGGTCGCCCGGGTCATCGCCACCATGTCGCGGATTTCATTACCGATCAGGATGCCCGACATGTAGTCGCGCAAGCCTTCGGCAGGGATTGCCGAAAACAGACCGTCCGCCCGCGTGCTGAAAAGGTGGTGAAGGACGCCGCCGTCCTCGCGCGCCCGTTCCAGGCCGCTGCGGAACCCCGCCGGACCGGCTTCTCCCGCCTCGGTGTCCGAGGGGCTCATGAGAGCGCCGAGGATGGTGTGTTTTTCCAGCGCCCGGAACACCTCGCCGGTAACCGCCGTCGCGAACCAGGTGCACCGGCCGTCCTCGACCAGGGCCCATTTGCAATGCGTGCCGGGCAGGCAGAAGACGCGACGGCCCTTGTCGCCTTCGGGCAAGGCGCCGAAAATCTGGACTTCCTCGCCCCGGATCACGTCGTGGCGGTCGTTGGTCGAACAATAATGGACGCCGGGAACGATACGGACGAAATCGAATTCGGGAACGCGGACCAGTTTGTCCGTCAGCTCGTCCTCGCTGACCGGGCAGTCGGCGTAGGGGGCCTCGACCCAGCCTTGACGGCTGCCGATCATGCCCGACATCAGGACCTGGACGCCGGGGGTGGAGTCGATCCAATCGCCCGCCATGTTGCGCAGGGCGTCGGCAAACCGTTTCCCGGGAACGTTCGTAATGCCCTGGTCCGTCTCGCGGCGCTCGATGACCGACCCTGTCGCGTCGAGCCGAAACACCCGGGCGTTCGACGTCCCCCAATCCACCGCGATCAACGAATCCAAAGCCATTGCGTTCCTCCGTTCCCCTTGTTCCGGCCCCCGGCATCGATTTTGGCCGTATCGCATCGCCGGGCAGGTCGTTCGACACCAGATGCGGGGCGCGTGTCAAGCCCTCCTGGATGTTTCGGGCATTTCAAAACGATATCGGTTTTTAATGGATTCCCTCCTTATTATTGCGCAGGATACGAATTCGGCAGGTTGCCAATCGGGACGGGTTCGGAATTTCCGGCCCGAAACGGCGGTTTTACGCGCGTTAACCGGCTTTATGTCCGGAACAAAGATTGAGTAAGAGGGGGAAATGTCTGTAGTCGATAATGAGGCGGCTCGCGGGCGGCCGGTAGTTTCGGTGAATCGGGCGATTTGGATATTGGCGGCGGTCGCGGTTTTGGCCGCACTCGTTCCCGCCGCGCTGGCGTGGATTGGCCCGATCCCGGCAACGGCGGCGGGTATCGTCGGTGTCGTGGCGGCCGTTGTTGCCGCGATCTGGGGGGGCGGGCGTTTGAGCCCCGCGTCCGATCTGGCACACGCGGCGCGGATCTTGGCCGCTGGTGGAACGGCAAGCCTGACATCGCTGGAAAACCGGAACGACGAATTCGGACTCATCGCCCGATCCATGAGCGATATCGCGCGGCGTCCGGCGCAAGCTCATGAGACGGTCGAGGTTCACGAGGCAGCGAACCAGAACAGGGAATTGGAAGTCCGTACAGCGGCGTTCGAGGATAATTCGAAATCCTTCGTCGAATCCCTGCTGCTGTATGCCGGAAGGATCCAGCGGACGGCGGAAAAGATGGGAAGCCGGAGCGGCAAGAAGGGCAGCCGTTCGATGGACGTGTCGGATGCGAGTGACCGGGTGTCGAGCAGCATCGAAGACGTCGCGTCGTCGGTGGACGCCTTATCGGTCTCGATCGCGGAGATCGGGCAGCAGACCGATCTTTCTTCCGAAATCGTGTCGGGGGCGGTGACCGAGGCTCGTACCGTTAGTTCCCAGGTCGCGGGATTGGCGGAGGCCACGGGAAAGATCGGCGACGTCGTCGCCCTGATCGACGATATCGCCGACCGGACCAACTTGCTGGCGTTGAACGCGACCATCGAAGCCGCGCGGGCGGGCGAGGCCGGCAAGGGATTCGCCGTCGTCGCGGCCGAAGTCAAGAATCTGGCCAATCAGACCGTCAAGGCGACCGAGAAAATCGCGAACCAGATCGCCGAAGTACAGAGTGCGACCCAGTCCGCGGTTACGGCGATCGAGGGGATTTCCGCAACCATCGAACGCATGAGCTCGGTCACCAATGCGGTGGCGGAAGCCGTGGAACGCCAACGCGAAGCGACCGAGGCCATCGCCCGAAATACCCAGTCGGTGACTCAGGATGCGGCAAAGGTTTCGGGTGCGATCGTCGATGTTACCCGGTCGGCCGCCGCGTCGTACGGTTCGGCGATCAGCGTGTTGTGGGCGGCAAACGACTTGAAAAAGCCCGCCGACGGCCTGATGGATGAAGTCCGGGGATTTCTAGCCGACGTTCGCGCCGAAAAGGTCTGACGATCGGCATGGGTTCGAGGAAAGGAGGCACAAACGATGAAAGTCGTCGCATTCAATGGCAGCGCGCGCAAGGATGGCAATACCGCCATCCTGATCCGCAAGGTTTTCGAAGCCCTGGAGGCCGAATCGATCGAAACCGAACTGATCCAGCTGGCTGGGCAACCGATCCGGGGGTGCAAGGCCTGCTTTACCTGCGCCAAGAAAAAGAACAAGGAATGTTCGACCACCGATGATCAGGTCAACGCCTGGATCGCCAAGATGGTCGAAGCCGACGGCATCATTCTCGGCTCGCCGGTGTATTTTTCCGATATCACGACCGAGATGAAGGCCCTGATCGATCGCTGCGGCATGGTGACCCGCACCAACGGCAGCCTCTTGCAGCGGAAGGTCGGCGCGGGGGTGATCGCGGTACGCAGGGCCGGTGGCATGCACGCTTTCGACACCCTGAATCATTTCTTCTTCATCAGCGAAATGGTCGTTCCGGGCTCGTCCTATTGGAACATCGGCCGGGGCAGGGATCGCGGCGAAGTCGAAGCCGACGACGAAGGTATCCGCACCATGACCCGTCTCGGCGAAAATATGGCATGGCTGATGAAGCGGTTGGCGGCTTAAGTCGGATCCCCATCCCGTTGGTCGCGTCAAGCGGCCCGTCTCGGTTTAGGTCTCGCCTCCGCGTCGTTTTCTCGGGGTACGTCCCAGAACCGACGGACGGGCGGGCCGTTGCTTTCTCGCCGATCGACGAAGAAACGCCATATTTCGTAGGGCCATACCCGGCGCCCCATTTGCGTGTACCAGCGCATGGCTCGGCGAAGGCCGCGTTGGCGGTGAAAGTACACCCGACCAAGCGCTTTCGGTCGGCATTGCAGTATCATCTCCATGACTTTGACCCACAACGCCACGCGCCACGGCGGCATGTGGCGATTGGCCAGGACTTGGTGCTTGTAGTCCCATAGCCGCCGATCGGCCTGGATCACCCGCCGTTCGGACGCCTCCACGAAATAGCGCGTCCAGCGGTGCGGGGTGGCGTGGAGCACCTGGATCTGGTCGGGATCGTAGTCGAGAAGCTGCCGCAGTCCGCGTCGGAAATCCGCGTCGGTCTCTTCCTCGAAACCGACAACCCACGTCGCCATCGACAGGATGCCGTGCCGGCGCAGAAGCCTTATGGCTTGCCGGTCGGTTGCCGTCGCCGTCCCCTTGCGGATGCGGTCCAGGGTCTTCTGGTCGGTGCTTTCGGTGCCGAGCAGAAAGCGTTGCCAGCCGGCCCTTTGGTAAAGATGCAGAATATCGGCGTCGCGGACGATGTCTTCCGCCCGTGCCGACCCGACCAGTATGACATCGACGTCTTCCGCGATAAGGGCTTCGAGGAATTCACGCCACGCGTCCTTCGATCCGGTCGGGTTCTCGTCGGCGAAGTTGAATACCTTGACGTCATGCTCCCGGTGGAGGCGCGCAATCTCCTTGGCGAAAAGCACGGGGTCGCGGTGGCGCCATCGTATCCAGAATTCGCGCTGCCCACAGTAGCTGCACTGGTGAGGGCACCCGCGCGAGAATTGCACCACGACCGCGCGTAAACCGCCCCAGTAGCTGTATATTTCGTGATCTATCAGTTCCCATCCGATGCGATAGGCGTCGAGATCGGATATCACGGCGGCGGGCGCCGTTATCCGTGGACCTTGGGTGTCGCGGAAGGCCAGGCCGGGTACGGTCGTGAGCGACTTGCCGTCGCGGAGCGCCGCGATCAGGCGTCGCGCGGTTTCCTCGCCCTCACCACGCACGATCGCGGTGACGTAAGGCTCGTCATACAGGATCTCGCGCCAATGGAAGGTCGGAAACACTCCGCCATAGACGATGGGAACGCCGGGGAGCGCACGAGCCATGGCTTTTGCCACTTCGGCGATGACCGGGTGACCGGACGTCGACCCCGAATGGCCGAACAGCAGCGCATCCGGGCCGAAGCGCGCGGCCTCCTCGACAAGCCGGCGCGTGGGCATCGGGCCGAACTCGCCGTCGATCAAACGGACATCGTGCCCATCGTCGATCAACGGGCCGCCGATCGCGAGAAGGCCGAGCGGCGGCAGGTGGTCATCCGGTATTCGGCTGCCGATGGCCGGGTGGGGAACATTGATCAAGAGGATGCGCATGATGGTCCCTTTACGAAGTCCGCTCCATTCGGCTTTTACGTTCATGCTGCGGCGGAATCAGAAAGAAGTCCGCCGAAACGGCGTTCTCGCCGACGGAAATTTTTCATGGCTTCAGCCAGTTCTTCCGGGCCGAAATCCGGCCACATGCGCGGCTCGAAGTAGAGTTCCGCATAGGCCGATTCCCATAGCAGGAAGTCGCTCAGGCGGTGTTCGCCGCCGGTGCGAATGATCAGATCGACATCCCCGACGTCGGGACCACCGGCGACCAATCGCGAAAAGGCATGGGGGGTGATTTCGTCGGGAGTGGCGGACCGTGCCGCGCGCAGGATCGATGCGCGGGCGGAATAGTCGAGTGCGATGCGAAGACGCAGGTCTTCCCCATGTGCGGTCGTGGCCTCCGCACCGTCAATGGCGTTGACCAGCCCCTTCGACAATCGATCCCGGCGGCCGATGATGTCGAGACGAACGCCGGTGTCGGCAAGTTGCCGCGCTTCCCGGAGGAGATAGTCCCGAAACAGCTTCATCAACGCGCCGATCTCGGTCTTGGGCCGACGCCAATTGTCGCTCGAAAACGCATAGAGCGTCAGAACGCCGATACCGAACCCGGGCGCCGCTTCGACGATCGGCCGGATGATCTCGGCGCCAGCCTTGTGACCGGCGGCGCGCGACAGCCCCCTGGCCGCTGCCCAACGCCCGTTGCCATCCATGATGATTCCGACATGAAGTTTGTGATGAAGAATACTTTGCATTGCAGAGTTTCCTTGCAAAAAAATTCCCGTTACGCCGGGTGAAGTTTTGAGAACTCGGAAACGGCGGTCTCCTCTTCCATCGCATCGGCCGCGTCCCGAACCACGCGTTCGAGGACGTCGAGATAATCGAGAAACCGCCGTCGGCCATCGGTTGTGATTCGGCAAGTCGTGAGCGGCCTGTTGCCGTCGTAACCCTTGGTGATGTCGACCAATCCCGCTTCCTGCAAGACGTGGAGGTGGCGGCTTAAATTACCATCCGTCAGTCCGCACAGGTGCTTGAGTTCACCGAAGGCCAACCCCTTGGGATGCGTTATGAGCGATGTCAGGACGCCAAGACGCGCTTTCTCGTGAATGACTCGATCGAGCCCTTCGTAGGAATAGGGCGCCTCGATGGTGTCAGTCTTCTTCAACGAGTCCTCCTGCGGCAAGGCGGGCGAGCAGGGCCAGGAGAAACTGGCCGATCACGAACGGTACGGCCATCAACATCGGCGACAAGGCATGGTCCCGTGCCGCCACCATCAGAACGGCGAAACCGGCGACGAAATACCAAGCGCCGGCCAGAATCATCATTCCCGGCAAGGCGCGGGCGAATGCGAAAATACCGAGTCCGACCAGGATCGCCCAAAGACCGGGCAGCATCCATACGGTTTCGGGCGCGAAACGCAGCAGGACCAACGCCAGTCCCAGTCCGGCAATACCCGCCGGAAGAAACCGCAGGGCGGCACCAAATATCATGTCATCGGCAAGAGCGGCGTGTATCCGTCGCGCGCGGCGGAACATTTCGATCCCGATAATCGCGACACTAAACACCGCGGTGGCGACCCAGCCGGCAAAGTAGATCATCGGTTGGCCGCCGGGATCGTCCAACCACAAGTGTTGGGCGACGGCAGTGACGAAAGCCAGTGCCCCGGTGGCGGCCAGTGCCGCGGGGCCCAAACCGCGAAAACAGGTGCTGGCGACGATTTGGCCTCGAATGTCCGATATGTCGCTGAGCGCTCGTCTGAGATCGTTCATGATCCGGCCAATAAACTTTGTATTGTAAAGTACCTAATATCACAAAGATCAGACAATGGCAATGAACCGATCGTTTCCGCACAGAATGCTTGCAACGCGACCCATGGGGCGTATACTACGTTTGATCCGACACGAAGTCGCATAATATTTCGACGGCAGGGGGGCGAGTTTGGCGCCGCTTTTTTAAGACGTCGCAACAAAGTCGCATAATTTTTCATTGGCATCGACTCCAACGTAGAAGCGGCCCTGACCAAGGATAGAATTCCGAAATGCCGGACGCCTTCCGATTCAATCCGAAATCGCCTTTTTTCAGTTTCGCAATCGCCCTCTCGGCGGGGTTGGCCCTTTCAGGTTCCGCATCGGCCCACTTCCAGGAACTTATTCCTTCGCAGGACATCGTGACGCCGGAAAGCGGGACGGCGGTTTCGTTCGACATCCGCTTCACCCATCCGATGGAAAACGGTCCCGTCATGGAAATGGCGGCGCCGACCCGTTTCGGGGTCGTCGTCGATGGGCGGAACATAGACTTGGCGGCCTCGTTGAAGCCTTGCACGATCGACGGCGCTTCGGCGTTTGGCGCCGACTATTCGGTCAAGGCGCCGGGGGATTATGTCTTCTACGTCGAACCGGCACCCTATTGGGAACCCGCCGAAGGCGTGATGATCATCCACTACACCAAAGTGGTGGTCGATGCCTTCGGGGCTGAGGAAGGCTGGGATGCCGAAGTCGGACTGCCGGTCGAAATCGCGCCGTTGACGCGCCCCTACGGCTTGTGGACGGGGAATGCCTTTCGCGGCATCGTCAAGCGCGACGGCCAGCCGGTCCCCTTCGCCACCGTCGAGGTCGAATATCGAAGCGAGGGACGGATCGAAGCCCCGGCCGAACCCTTCGTGACCCAGGTCGTCAAGACCGACGCCGCGGGGGTCTTCAGCTATGTGATGCCCAAGGCCGGGTGGTGGGGATTCGCAGCGCTGGTCGAAGGCGATAAACCCATGATCAATCCGGAAGGTCGGTCGGTGCCGGTCGAACTCGGCGGGCTCATGTGGGTCCGCACTCAAGACATGCCCTAAGGCGGAGAACCGGAATGGCTCACCTCGTGGACGGTGTTCTGTCGGGCGACGTGGTGGTGGCGACGACGGTCCTGGCGGTCGGCGGTGTCGCCATCGGCCTG
Organism: Rhodospirillales bacterium; assembly: GCA_963675465.2. Taxonomy (GTDB): domain Bacteria; phylum Pseudomonadota; class Alphaproteobacteria; order Rhodospirillales; family Shumkoniaceae; genus JAHDSF01. The sequence continues at coordinate 262,934 of CAXXVY010000006.1, read as the reverse complement.
CGGTCCATGAAATCGGAAGACGTCCCCCAGGTCGCCCTGATGACGGCGGCATTGTTCGTTTCGTCGCTCGTGCGCCTGCCGATCGGCCCTGCCAGCGTTCATCCCCTTCTGGCGGGGATGGCGGGATTGCTTTTGGGATGGCGGGTTTTTCCCGCCTTTCTGGTCGCTCTGTTACTTCAGGCGTTGTTCTTTGGCTTCGGCGGCGTCACGGTTCTCGGGGCCAACGTGCTGAACATGGCTTTGCCGGGGGTTCTCTGCTTCTATCTGTTCGGAAGTCGTGTCCGCGATGGGGCGGGAAATATCGGTCTCGTCGCGGCGGCTGCGGCCGGTGCCTTGGGAGTCGTCATGGTTTCCAGCGGCATCGCGGCGGAACTGGCACTCAGTGGCAAGGCGCTGATACCGGCCGCCAAGCTCATTCTGCTTGCCCATCTGCCTGTCGCGGCGGTCGAAGCCGCATTCACCGTGGCGGTCGTCGCTTTCCTGCGCAAGGTGAAACCCGAAGCGCTGGCGTTGCGGTACGCGGGGGAAACGCCAGCCAATGCGTAGGCTGACGGCGGCTTTCGCGGTCGTACTGTGTTTGCTTGCCGGTCCGGCATGGGCGCACAAGATCAAGGTCTTCGCTACCGTCGAAGGCGCCGAGATCTCGGGCTACGCCTACCTGCCCGGCGGTAAGCGCATCGAAGGCGCGGAAGTTCAGGTCCTGGGGCCGGACGGCGTAGTCCTGGGGCGGCTGACGACCGCCGCCGATGGAACATTCCGAATGACGGCGGAATCCCGAATGGATCATCGTCTCGTCGTCGATCTCGGCGACGGGCACCGCGCCGAATTCCTGGTTCCGGCGGGACAATTCTCGCAATCGCTACCTGGTGCAGCGGCGGCTTCTTCTTCCGGGGGGACGGAACCGAGAATCGAGAAGGCGCAGAATTCTCCGCAAGGACCGGTCGCGGCATCCATCGACGAGACCCGTCTTCAGGCGGTGGTGGAGGCTGCCGTCGCGCGTCAGGTTAACCCGCTGCGCGCCGATATCGACGCGTGGCGGGACGACGTGCGTTTGCACGACATCCTTGGCGGTCTCGGCTATATCGCCGGTCTTGCCGGCTTGGCGCTTTATCTTACGAGACGCCGCGAACGCCGGAACTGACGGTTCCGGCGTTCGCTTTCCTGCCTACTGGATGACGATCTTCGGCGCCTCGGACGCCTGTTCGTCGACCAACGTTTCCAGCTTGCTCTTGACCTTGCCGGCAATGGCCAGGAACGCCTGGGCGTGCGGGCTTTGGGGATCCGCCGCGACGATGGGCGTGCCGCCGTCCGAGGTCTCCCGAATCGCCATGTCCAGCGGGACCTCGCCCAGGAAATCCATTGACAACATTTCGGCTTCGCGACGGGCGCCGCCGTGGCTGAAGATCTCGGTCCGTTCGCCGCAGTGTGGACAGACGAAATAGCTCATGTTCTCGACAAGTCCGAGAACGGGAACGTTGGTCCTCCGGAACATGTTGAGCCCCTTGCGCGCGTCGGCCAGGGCTATGTCCTGGGGCGTCGATACGATCACGGCGCCCGCCAGCGGCACCCGCTGGGCCATGGTCAGCTGAGCGTCGCCGGTGCCCGGGGGCATGTCGACGACCAGAACGTCCAAGGTGCCCCAGGCGACGTCGCGCATCAGCTGTTCCAGGGCGGACATAACCATCGGGCCACGCCAGATGATCGGCGTTTCCTCCTCGACCAGGAAACCGATCGACATCACCTTGATCCCATGCGCCTCCATGGGGTTGATGGTCTTGCCGTCGCTCGACGACGGTTCGCCTTTGATTCCCATCATCCGGGGCATGGACGGGCCGTAAATATCGGCATCGAGAAGGCCCACGCTCATGCCCAATTGCGACAGCGCCACCGACAGATTCGCCGCAACGGTAGACTTACCGACTCCGCCCTTGCCGGATGCCACGGCGATGATCGCCTTGACGTCGGGCAGCAGCACCGCGTCCGGCCCGTGGGCATGGCCATGATGCTGCCCCTGTTCCGGCTGGGGTTGAGGCGAGGAATCGCGTTCGGCCGTCAGAACGACGGTTGCGGATTCGACGCCCGGAATCGCCTTGATGGCGTCTTCCGCTTCCTGACGCAACGGCTCCATGCGAGAACCGCGTTGCGGATCGACCTCGATCGCGAAAAAGACGTTGCCGTCCAGGACGTTCAGGCCGGAAACCATACCCAGAGAGACGATGTCACCGCCCCTTTCTTTGTCGGTGACACGGCCGAGTGTCTCGAGGATCATTTGTTCCGAAACCTGCACCATTCTTGAAAACTCCAGCTTTGGGACCGATATTGGTTGCCTGAAAAAGTCCCCCGCGCATTGCGAAGGAACGCGCGCTGCCCTATAACGCGAGAGGGGATACATATACGAAGATAGCGCGACTATCTCAAACACAGTTCGTGCAACCACGCAATCGGAAAGGAAATCGAACTTATGGCTTGGACACCCCAAGGCGGCGGCCCATTCGGAGGCGGCGGTCAAGGACCCTGGGGCCGCGGACCTTCGAATCAGAGACCTCCTGATATCGAAGATCTGTTGCGCAAGGGTCAGGACCGATTCAAGAAGTTGGTGCCGGGCGGTGTTGGGGGTGGCAAGGGGCTCGTTCTCGTGCTCCTCGCGGTGATCGCCCTTTGGTTCGCGTCCGGATTTTATAAAATCCAGCCGGAGGAGCAGGGCGTTGTCCTGCGCTTCGGTAAGTGGGTGGAGACGACTGAAGCCGGACTTCACTGGTACGTTCCGCCGCCAATTGGCGAACTGTACAAGCCGAAGGTCACGATCGTGAACCGCACACCCGTCGGATTCCGCCAAACCATTCCCGGACAGCGAACCGGCCAGTCGCGTTCGGTCGCCGAGGAAAGCCTGATGCTGACCGGTGACGAGAATATCATCGATATTCAGTCGGTGACGTTCTGGATCATCAAGGACGCCGGCAAGTATCTGTTCAATGTCCGTAATCCGGACAGCACCGTGAAGGATGCCTCGGAAAGCGCTTTGCGCGAACTCATCGGCAAGAACGAGTTCGAATTCGCGCGGACCCAAGGCCGAGTGTCCATCGAAGGCGATGCGAAAACCCTGATTCAGACCATCCTGGACGAGTACGGAGCGGGAATCGAAGTCACCGACGTGCAACTCCAGAAGATCGATCCTCCGGGGAACGTTCTCGATGCCTTCCGCGACGTGCAGGCCGCACGTGCCGACAAGGAGAAGGTCATCAACGAAGCGACCGCCTACCTGAACGAAATCGTCGAGCGGGCCGAAGGCGAAGCGCAGCGGGTGATCAAGGACGCCGAGGGCTACAGGGAGCAGAAGATCGCCATCGCTACCGGCCAAGCCCAGCGGTTCCTCTCGGTTTTTCACGAATACAAGAACGAGGAAGACATCACGCGCCGGCGCATCTATCTCGACACCATGAAGGCGATCATGAAGGGTATGGACAAGGTGCTGATCGATTCCGGAACCAGTGGGACCGGGGTCGTGCCCTATTTGCCCCTGGATGAACTGTCGCGCGGGCAAAAAGCCGGCGGCACGTCGCCGCGAACCACAACGGGAGGGAACTGACCATGCGCGGACCCTCTCTCATCATCGCGGTTCTGCTTATCGTTATCGGGTTCGTCGGCTATTCGGCCACGTTCACGGTCCATCAGGCGGAACAGGCACTCGTGCTCCAGTTCGGCGACCCCAGGCGCGAGGTCAAGGATCCGGGCCTGCATTTCAAGGTACCGTTCGTGCAGGACGTTCGCTTTTTCGACAAGCGCGTTCTCGATTTCGACGCGGATGCCGAGGAAGTGCCGACACGGGATCAGAAGCAACTGGTTGTCGATTCCTTCGCCCGTTATCGGATCGTCAATCCGTTGGAGTTCTTCAAGACGGTCTCCAATCTCCAGGGAATGGAACTGCGGTTGGCGAACGTGATCAACTCCAACCTGCGTTCGGTTTTCGGCGATGTCGAACTTGCGCGCCTGCTGACGGCGGAACGTGCCGATCTGATGAAGGTCATCGCGTCCCGGGTCAACGAGCAAAGCAAGTCCTTCGGTATCAACGTTCTGGACGTTCGGATCAAACGCGTCGATCTGCCGCAGGAAAACAGTCAGGCGATCTTTAACCGGATGCAGACTCAGCGCGAGCAGGAAGCCCGGAAGATCCGGGCCGAAGGCGAGCGTGATTCACGGCGGATCCGTGCCGATGCCGACAAGCAACGGACCATTATCGTGTCCAACGCTCAACGGCAGTCGGAGATCCTGCGCGGTGAAGGCGAAGCCGAAGCCCAACGGATCTATAACGAAGCCTACAAACAGGATCCGAAGTTTTTCGATTTCTGGGCGTCCATGCAGGCGATGCAGGAAGGCCTGGGAAGCGACAATACCCGTTACGTCGGCCCGCCGGATTCGGATTTCTTCCGGTTTTTCGGCAACATGGCGGGATCGGGTAGCGAATACTCGGTTCGCTGATTTCCGCATGGGACGAACGGCTGGCCTGCGCTACGGCGCAAGCCGGCCGTTTCTCTTGATAGCCCGCGGGTGATTTTTGATGGTGGATTTTTTAGCCGCGCTCGGGTTGGCCATGGTTATCGAAGGAATCGTGTATGCCTTGGCCCCCGAAGGCATGAAGAAAATCTTGTTGCAGGTCGTCGAGCAGCCGTCGAGCGTTCTTCGCTACGGCGGTTTATTCCTGGCGGCGGCGGGCCTGTTGGTCGTGTGGATGGCGCGGGGCTAGAACCGCGCCTCATTTAAGCCATATTTATTCCGCATCGGACGATGTGACTGAACTTGGCTCGAATAAAGAGGCTCCGTGCGGCGGGGCAAGGCAGACGAGGAGACACGATGGTGATCACGGAAACGATGATGGCAAGTCCGCGCCGGCGACTGTTGGTCCCGGTCGTCGGGCTGGTTCTGAGCTTCCTGGTGGCCGGACCGGCGGCGGCGAGGCCGGCGCCCGATAGTTTTGCCGATCTCGTCGAACGCCTGTTGCCGGCAGTGGTCAACATTTCGACCACACAGACGGTCGAGGGCCGCGGCGGCATGGAAATGCCCCAACTCCCACCGGGTTCGCCGTTCGAGGAGTTTTTCAAGGAATTCTTCGATCGCAACCGGCCGGAACAGCGGACTCACAAGGCGACGTCCCTGGGTTCGGGGTTCATAGTCGATGCCAAGGGCTACGTCGTCACCAACAACCACGTAATTCAGGACGCGGACGAGATCACGGTCATCATGCACGACGACACGCGGCTCGAGGCCCAGGTCGTGGGACGCGACGTCAAGACCGATATTGCGGTTCTCAAGGTCGAAGCCAGCAAGCCGTTGACATTCGTCTCGTTCGGCGATTCGGATGAATCCCGGGTCGGCGACTGGGTCCTGGCCATCGGCAACCCGTTCGGTCTTGGCGGCACGGTGACGGCGGGTATCATTTCGGCGCGCGGCCGCGACATCAATGCCGGTCCGTACGACGATTTCCTGCAGACCGATGCTTCGATCAACAAGGGCAACTCCGGCGGGCCGACCTTCAACATCAAAGGCGAAGTCATCGGCATCAATACCGCGATCTTTTCGCCTTCGGGCGGCAGCGTCGGTATCGGCTTCGCCTATGCCAGCGCGGCGGCCAAGCCGGTCATCGACCAGTTGATCAAATACGGCGAGGTCCGGCGCGGATGGCTGGGCGTGCGTATCCAGGCGGTGACGGAAGAAATCGCCGAACCGCTGGGCCTGAAGACGGCGGACGGGGCCCTCGTCTCGATGGTTATTCCGGAAAGCCCGGCCGAAGACGCCGAAATCAAGGCTGGCGATGTCATTCTGTCGTTCGACGGAAAGAGCATCTCGCAAATGCGCAAATTGCCGAGAATCGTCGCCGAGACGGAAATCGGAAAGCCGGTGGACGTCGTGGTGTGGCGCGACGGCAAGGAGCTGACCCTTCAGGTCGAAGTCGGTGCGCTCAAGGACGAAGAAACCGAGGTCGCCTCCCGCGATACGAAAGCTCCGGTGGCGGCGGCATCCAAGGATATCGGGGAACTAGGGCTGACCGTTTCGTCGATCACACCGGCCCTGCGCGAACAGTTCGAGTTGGAAGACTCGACAAAGGGCGTCGTCGTAACCGAAATCGCGGACAACAGCGTCGCGGCGGAAAAGGGCATTAGCCCGGGCGACGTGATCGTCGAAGTCAGCCAGAAAGAAGTCGGATCGCCTGAAGCCATTCAGGAAATGATCGACGAAGCCCAGAAATCGGGTCGCAAGTCGGTGCTCCTTCTCATCGACGGCCAAGGCGGATTGCGGTTTGTGGCGCTTCGGATCGACAAGGGCTGAACACGATGCCATCACGCGAAGGACGGCGCCGTGTCGACGGCGCCGTTTTTCGTTTTCGGACGGTGGAAATCCCCGATGGGAGCCGCTAGAAAGGGACCACAAGACAACAAACGTTCCGGAGGGGCAACCATGAGTGAAACCGTCAAATATCTGCTGGGTGAAGAAAAGCTGCCGCGTTACTGGTACAACATCGCGGCGGATCTTCCCGTTCCCTTGCCGCCGGTTTTGCATCCGGGGACGGGTAAACCCATCGGCCCCCAGGATTTGGCGCCGCTGTTCCCGATGGCGTTGATCGCCCAGGAAGTCAGCACGGAACGTGAAATCGAAATCCCCGGCCCGGTTCGTGACATTCTCCGGCTGTGGCGGCCGTCGCCGCTCTATCGCGCCCGCCGCCTGGAAAAGGCTCTCGGGACGCCCGCGCGTATCTATTATAAGTACGAAGGCGTCAGCCCCGGAGGCAGCCACAAGCCGAACACCGCCGTCGCTCAGGCGTTCTACAACAAGGAAGAGGGCGTCAAGCGGATGACGACCGAAACAGGCGCCGGCCAGTGGGGCACGTCGCTGGCCTTGGCGGGAACTTTCTTCGGCCTGGAAATCGACGTCTACATGGTCAAGGTCAGCTTCAATCAGAAGCCGTACCGCCGGGCGGTGATGGAAACCTATGGCGCACGCTGCGTCGCGAGCCCCTCGAACGAGACCGAGGCGGGCCGGCGGATTCTTGCCTCCGATCCGGATTGCACCGGCAGCCTGGGAATCGCCATTTCCGAGGCGGTGGAAATGGCGGCTCGGCGCGACGACACCAAGTACGGGCTGGGAAGCGTGCTCAACCATGTTCTGCTGCACCAGTCGGTGATCGGGCTCGAGGCGATGGAACAGTTCGACATGGCCGACGACTATCCGGACATCGTGATCGGCTGCGCCGGCGGCGGCAGCAACTTCGCCGGGGCGGCGTTCCCGTTTCTGGGCGAAAAGCTGCGGGGCGGCCCGGATGTCAAGATCATCGCCGTGGAACCCGCCGCCTGCCCGACGATCACGCGAGGCCGTTTCGCGTATGATTTCGGCGATACCGCCCATCTGACACCACTGATGAAGATGCTGACCCTGGGGTCGACCTTCATGCCGGCGGGCATCCATGCCGGCGGGCTGCGGTATCACGGCATGGCGCCCCTGGTCAGCCATATCGCGGATCTCGGTTATATCGAAGGTCGGGCCTATCATCAGAACACCTGCTTCGCGGCGGGGCTGCAGTTCGCCAAGACGGAAGGCATCATCCCGGCGCCGGAAACGACGCATGCCGTTCGGGCCGCGATCGACGAAGCCCTGAAATGCAAGGAGGAGGGCGTCGCCCGGACGATCTTCTTCAACTTCTCCGGACACGGACACTTCGACATGCAAGCCTATATGGACTACATGTCCGACAAATTGGTGGATCAAGCCCACGACGACGACGCCTTGCAGAAGGCGTTTGCAGAACTTCCCGACGTCGCGGGCGACTGATCCGGATTGGCGGAGGGTAAGGCGGTCTTGTGCCGTCGCCCTCGACACTGGGGCCGGGGCGGCCGATCCGCCGCTCGGGCGAAAGGAAGACGATGACTGTCGACGAAATCGTTCGCCCGTTTGCCGGCCTCCGCCCGGCGAAGGGCCGCGCGGCGGATGTTGCCGCCCCTCCCTACGACGTTGTTTCGGAAGCCGAGGCACGCGGGCTCGTGGCCGGGCGCCCGTGGAGCTTTCTGCACGTATCGCGCCCGGAAGTCGATTTTCCCGACGGGATCGATTCCCATGCCCCGGAATGTTACGTCAAGGCGGCTGAAAACCTTCGAGCGATGGAACGAGACGGCGTCCTGATTCGCGACGTCAAGCCTTGCTACTACGTCTACCGAATGATTCTGGCCGACCACGTCCAGACGGGCGTCGTGGCCGGAGGATCGATCGCCGAATACGCCCGAAACAGAATTCGTCGGCACGAACTGACCCGTCCCGACAAGGAAACCGATCGCGTCCGTCAAATCGATGCCGTCGATGCCCAGACCGGACCGGTCCTGGTGGCGCATCCGCGCGACTCGGTTCTCGACGAAATCGTCGAACGGGCGACCGGCGGCGCACCGGCCGCCGACGTGTCGCTGGGAGACGTGCGCCACCAGATGTGGGTGGTGTCGGCGGACGCGGATATCGACGCGATCACCGGGGCGTTCGGGAAGATGGACGCGATCTATATTGCAGATGGACACCATCGTTCGGCGGCGGCCGCACGGGTGGCCGAAGCACGCGGCGACGCGTTATCCAGCCATTTCCTCATCGTCAGTTTCCCGATCGACGAGGTCAAAATCCTCGACTACAACCGGGTCGTCCGCGATCTCGGTGGGCTGAGCGCTGCGAATTTCGTATCGAAGCTCGGCCAGGAATTCGATGTCGTGCCGATGGGAGCGCCGGTTCGTCCCGATCGCCGAGGCACGTTCGGGCTGTATCTGGGTGGTCGGTGGTACCGGCTTGTTCTTAAGGCCCGTCCCGGCGAGGACGCCTCGCCCCTGGATCGGCTCGATGTCCGGTTGCTTACCGCCCATGTGCTCGATCCGCTTCTTGGTATCGGCGATCCCCGGACGGATCCGCGTATCGATTTCGTCGGCGGAATACGAGGGCTGGAGGCTCTTCAGGCCATGGTCGACGGTGGGGAATGGCAGGCTGCCTTCTCGCTGTTCCCGACCGGTATGGACGATCTGATGGCGGTGGCGGATGCCGGGCTGGTCATGCCGCCGAAGTCGACGTGGTTCGAGCCCAAGCTGGCCGACGGCCTGATTTCCTATCCGTTGGCTTGACTCGGCGAGCCCGGACCAATGAATGGCGCGAAAAGGGAGCCGGCTCGGCCGGCCCCTTTTCAGAACGTCAGGACCTTCCAACCGTCCTTCAGCATTTCCGTCAGCGGGGCGCCCATGTAGGCGACCACGATCCCGTCGGCCGCCAGCCGATCGGCGACGCCCAGATCGTCAGCGCACCGTTTGCAGGCCCAGACTTCGACCCCTTCGCGCTGCAGGGCGAAAACATGATCCCGTAATTCGTCGTCTTCCGACAGCACGCGGGCGGACGGGCCCCAGACCACCAGCTTGACACGCTTCCACCATCCTCGCAGCTTCGAATTGAGCGCGTACATGAACACCAGTTCAAGCGCCGTTTCGCGGTTGGCGGTGCTCCAGATGATGCACAGATTTTCCGGCGGCGCGGCGGATTCGTCGAGACTTTCGGCGGGTTGGCTGGACGGTGAGTCGGCTTCGGGCATGGTTTTTCCGATCAGGGCGACGGCGGGGTCGTCGAAGTGAAGCTCGGGCGCTGTCGAATGGCGTCATACCATCGATTCAGGTGTTCCCGGCCCTCCATCAGTTTACTTCCTTCCGGCGTTTGCCGGAGATAGTGGATCATCGGGGCGAGAAACAGATCGGCGCGGGTCAGGAGTTTGCCGATCAGCCACGGTTTGTCGGAGAGGAGCGAATCGACGACGTCCAGCTGCCTGTCCACGGCCGGGAGGGCGGCATCGATCTTGGTTCGGTCGGGCTTTCCGCCTTCGGCGGACGGAAAGACGTATTCCAGGACAATGTGACGGATCAGTTCGGTATAGAAATAATCGCCGAAAGCGCTGATCCATTGGCTCATGCGGGCGCGACCGGCGGCATCGGCGGGCTGAAGGGCGGGTTCCGGGAAGACCTCCTCCAGATAGGCGGTAATGGCGGGCGCCTCGAACAGTTTGACGGCGCCATGACGGAACGCCGGCATCTTGTTGAAGGGATGGTGCTCTCGGTAGGCGTCGCTGCGCCAATCGGGAATTTCCAGGGAATAGGCTACGCCCTTTTCCTCGAGAACCATCCGCGTGGTCCACACGTAGGTGCTTTGCGGAATGCCGTATACGACGATGTCGGTCATGGGCCGTTTTCCGTTCTTTCTCGGCGGGAATGCCGTGCTCGGTTTGTTCGCGCGAAGATTATATCGCGACCGGAGAGCGGTTTCGATCCCGCATCGGCGAATGATCCTAAGTCGGCCTACGCCGTGTGGCGCAGGAAAACGACTCGTGCCGCGCCATACACGCGTTCGTCGAAAAGCGTAAAACCCGGCGGACAGTCCAGGGGTTCGTTGGCTGCCACCTCGGCGACGCATACAGCGCCTTCCGTCAGCCACCCCTTGCGCGACATGGCCAGAAGGGCGGGGGTGGTCAAATCCTGGTTGTAGGGGGCATCCAGGAAAGCCAAGGGGCAGGGAGTCCGGGCGATCCGCGGCGGCGGCGGCAAACGCGACGCATCGAGCGAGAGCACGCAGACGTTCTTCCACTCACCCAGGGTAGCGGCGTTTTCCTTGATGAAGCGGGCGATGGACGCGCTTTGTTCGATGAAGGTTACGAAAGCGGCGCCGCGCGACAACGCTTCCAGCCCGAGCGCGCCGGTCCCAGCGAAGACGTCGAGCGCGGCAATGCCGTCGAAATCGAAATCCTCGATGCCGTGTGCGAGAATGTTGAAGACCGATTCCCGCGTCCGGTCGGAGGTCGGGCGGACGTCGTGACCGGTGGGCGCCTTGAGCGGCCGTCCCTTGTGCTTGCCGGCGACTATTCTCACTTGTGCCGCTCCCGGACTGGGGCGCCGGGGATGCCGCCCAGTTGTTCCCTTAGCGCCTTTCGCGGGACTTCGGAAATGCCACCGGCCTTCAGGTTACCCAACTGGAACGGGCCGTAGGCGATGCGAATCAGCCGGTTGACGCTGAGTCCCAGGTGTTCGAAGATCCGGCGGATTTCCCGGTTCTTACCTTCTTTCAGGGAAACGGTGACCCAGGCGTTGGACCCTTGAACGCGATCCAGTTCCGCCAAAACCGGCCCATAGGCCACGCCGGAAATGGTGATGCCTTTCGAGAGTGTCGCGAGGCGTGCCTCGTCGACTTGGCCGTGAACCCGTACGCGGTAACGCCGGGTCCAAGCCGTGGAGGGCAGTTCCAGCCGCCGGGCCAGAGATCCGTCGTTGGTCAGCAGCAGAAGCCCTTCGGACGTCAGGTCCAGCCGACCGACGGAAACCACGCGCGGCAATTCGTCCGGAAGACGGTCGAAAACCGTGGGACGCCCCTGCGGATCGCGATGGCTGGTCACGAGGCCCGATGGTTTATGGTAACGCCAAAGCCGGGCTTCCTCGGGGGCCTTAACCGGCTTTTTGTCGACAGTGATCACGTCGCCTTTGGTGACGAGGGTCGCCGGGGTGTCGATGATGCGCCCGTTGACGGCGATCCGCCGGTCCGCGATCAGCTTTTCGGCGTCGCGGCGGGAACAGACCCCGGCGCGGGCGACGACCTTGGCGACGCGTTCGCCCTTGACTTCCTCGCCGGTCATGATTTGGTCTCGGATGCCGCGATGACAAACGCCTCCATCAATTTACGATCCCCATTGTCGATTCCGAATTCCGGGTGCCACTGGACACCGATGCAGAACCGGTGGGCGGGGGCTTCGATTCCTTCGATCACCCCATCGGGTGCGATCGCGTTGACGACGATGCCCGTCGGCGCATTCTTGGCGGCCTGATGATGGGCGCTGTTCACGTTCATGGTGTCGGTTCCGACGATGGCACGCAACCGCGTCGTCGGCACGATGGTGATCTCGTGCCCAGGTTCGTCGCGCGGATTGGGCTGCTCGTGGGCCAACGCGTCGGGAACCTCGTCGGGAATGTGTTGGATCAAACTGCCCCCGAGGACCACATGCAGCAACTGCTGACCGCCGCATATCCCCAAAACCGGCAGATCGCGCTTCAGCGCGCCGTGCAGGATGGCCGCTTCGAAGGCCGTGCGCCGGTCCTTGGTCTTGACGGATGCATGCCGGACGTTTTCGCCGAACAGCACCGGATCGACGTCGAAATTGCCGCCGGTCACAATCAGGCCGTCGAGAAGTTCCAGGTATGGCCGCGCCAGTTCGGTTTGGTGTGGCAGGGCAATCGGCAGTCCGCCGGCGGCGGCCACGGCGCCGCAGTAGTTCTCGCGTAGCGCATACCACGGGAACTTCGAATAGCCGCCGGGTTCTTCGTGGTCGAGGGTGATGCCGATCAAGGGTCTGTTCATGGTCGCGAATGTAGATCGCCCCATGCGGCGAGGCAACGAATCGATTAAGGTGAGACGATGAAAACGGAATCCCCCATGGAACGCGCGATCGCCGAGGCCGAAGCCGCGGCCCTTCGCGGCGAGGTGCCGGTGGGCGCGGTGGTGACGGATGCGCGGAGCGGCACGGTGCTCGCCGCCGCCGGCAACGAGGTGGAGGCCCGGCGAGACCCCACCGCGCACGCGGAAATCCTCGCGTTGCGCCGGGCGGCGGAAGCGTTGGGCGATCCCCGGCTTACCGAATGCGACCTCTACGTGACGCTCGAACCCTGCCCGATGTGCGCGGCGGCGATTTCGCTCGCCCGTATCCGCAGGCTCCATTTCGGGGCGTACGATCCCAAGAGCGGGGGCGTGGAGCACGGTGCCCGGGTGTTCGAACACGCAACCTGCCATCACCGACCCGAGATCGTCGGCGGGATACAGGAGATCCGCTGCGGAGAGATCTTGAGCGAATTTTTCAGGGCGAGGCGATAGAAGTCGGAAGCCGCCTGCCTTACCGCGAGCGGCGATCCGCAGTCACTGGAAGGCGTCGAATCGCATTGCTCCCAAGGTTCGTCGACGTATTTCCGGGGTGAATTTTCAGCGCGGTTTGGGACCCTGATATGGTACAACCATTGTTTGAAAGGGCCATTCCGGGAATCCGAGGGGGGATATGATGGAGTTCGACTTTCTGATCGCCACGTCGATCAATTTAGGCGTGAATCTGGCCTATACGTTGGTCGCTTTGTATGTCGGTATCGTTTTCTTAAGCATAGTCGACAAGCGATTGTTGAAGAAGATTGATCTCGAAGAAGAAATAAAAAAAGGTAATATTGCAGCATCCATATTCGCATCGACAATATTATTGTTTGTTGCTCTGATCGTGACCTTTGGATTCAAGGGGTGATGCGGTTCTTGGCGTCGGCTGTTCTTTGCCGTACGCCTTGAAACGTCGAACCCGTGGTATGCCAAAAACCATATTGGTTGAATGTCTGGAAAGGTCATGCTGGGCAATCGGAAAAACCCGGACCATCGGCGGAAATCAATTCGGGAACGTCTTCTTGTGGCGGCGTTGCTTGTGCCGGCGCTCTTGGTGATCGTTCTCGGCGAAGGTTCCATCGACGACAAAACGACGGGTGATAGGCAGGATCGCGCTAACATAGAAGAAAGGAAAAACCAAAAATCCCAAGAAACATCGGAACAAAACGGCCATATATTGAGATTGGACCGTAACGTATGGCAAGATGAAAACGAATTAATAGAATATATCGATGGTTTTAAGAAATATTATTGGAAAAAATATCATAAAAATGTTGATTCGTCGGTTAATATTGGCGGTATGGACGAAAAATACAGAATAATTGGAAGCGGAATGGTGACTAATGGGGCGTATTCCACGTTCTCACCAAGCTCCATGGGTCCGCATAGGGCGGTTAATTATTTTCTTGAAGGATTTTTACCCTTTTCAACGAACAACATTTGGGAACCACTGTTCACTTTGTCGCGCAAAAAGCAATATCAAAGCGATCACTTGACCTATCCGGGAAGAGACGAGGTTTGGCAGAGAAGCCGGGAAGCCTATTACAATACGCGAGGGGACTGCGAAGATCACGCCATCGCGCTTGCCGATTGGCTTATCGAACTGGGCGAAGATTCCCGCGTCGCATTGGGCAAGGTGAATGGCCAAGGGCATGCGTGGGTGGTGTTGTTTAAAAATCAAAAGGTATTATTGCTCGAAGCAACAAGTAAAAATTTGAGAATGCGGCCTCACGAATACCCGCTTGCCATTTTGCATCCGGAATACACGCCCTACGTCATGTTTAACCAAACGGATACGTGGTACAACATTGAAGCCCCGATCAATATTTCATACGAAGGAAATCATTGGATTCATGGTAGTCGCTATGCCAGGGGCGAAAGGCAGTTCAGACGGTTTCAAAAAGACCTTCAGGAACGACGTTGATCCTCGGAAAATACGGAAAAGTCGCGGGGGCGCGACGGCGTCTCTATTCCCCGCGTTCCCTTTTCACGGCGCGCCAGCCGATGTCGTGTCGGCAGAAGCCTTCCGGCCAGTCGATCCGGTCGACCGCTTCGTAGGCTTTCTTTTGCGCCTCGGCCACCGTGCGCGCGTGCGCGGTGACGCCGAGCACGCGGCCGCCATGGGCGAGCACCGTGTCGCCGTCTGCCTTGGTGCCCGCATGGAAGATGACGACATCCTCCAGTGCGCCCGCGGCGCCCAATCCTTTGATTTCCGTCCCTTTTTCGTATGATCCGGGGTAGCCTTTCGCCGCCATCACGACGACCAGTGCCGCGTCGTCGTTCCATTGCAGGTCGATTTCGTCGAGCCGTCCCTCGGCACAGGCAAGCAGGGCGTCGAGCGCGTCGGATTTCAGCCGCATCATCATCGGCTGACATTCGGGATCGCCGAAGCGGACGTTGTATTCAAGCACCTTGGGGGTGTCGTTCTCGATCATCAGGCCGACGAACAGGACGCCCTTGTAGGGGCAACCCTCGGCGGCCATGCCCTTGATGGTGGGGTTGACGATCTCGGCCATGATCCGGGGAGTCATGGATGCGGGGGCGATCGGCGCCGGCGAATAGGCGCCCATGCCGCCGGTGTTCGGCCCTTCGTCGCCGTCGTAGGCGGCCTTGTGGTCCTGGGCGGAAACCATCGGGACGGCGCGCGTGCCGTCCACCAGCGCAAAGAAGCTCGCTTCCTCGCCGCGCAGGAATTCTTCGATCACCACTTCGTCGCCGGCGGCGCCGAAGGCGCGTTCGATCATGATGTGGTCTACGGCGGCGTAGGCTTCCTGTTCATTGCGGCACAGGATCACACCCTTGCCCGCCGCCAATCCATCAGCCTTGACGACGATGGGCGCGCCGTGGACGCGTATGAATTCCTTGGCGGCCTCGGGTTCGTCGAAGCGGCCGAATTCCGCGGTCGGAATATCGTACTTTTCGCACAGATCCTTCATGAAGCCCTTCGAGCCTTCAAGCTGCGCGGCCTTGGCCGACGGCCCGAACGCCTTGATGCCGGCTTCGTTCAACTTGTCCACGACGCCCTTTACCAGAGGGCCTTCGGGCCCGACGACCACCAGATCGACGGCCTTCTCCGCCGCGAAACGCACAATCGCGCCCAAATCCTCGGCATCGATGTCGACGCATTCGGCCAATTCGGCGATGCCCGCGTTGCCCGGCGCGCAATAGAGCTTGGAACACTTGGGGGATTTGGCGATCGCCCAGCACAGCGCGTGTTCCCGTCCGCCCCCCCCGATTACGAGAACGTTCATTATTTCTCCATCCTCTGCTTGAGTTTGACCCGCGCTAAACGCCATAAGTATCGATCTGAAAAGGCAGTGTGCAGGATGAGCGATACCGCGTCAACCAATGGCGAAACCGGTCACAATCTGCCGGTCCTGAGTGTTTCGGAGTTATCCGACGCCCTGCGGGGGGTGGTCGAGGACCGTTTTGCCTTCGTCCGCGTGCGTGGGGAAATTTCCGGCTTCAAGCGCGCGGGTTCCGGCCACCTCTACTTCGCGCTCAAGGATACCGAAGCGGTCCTAGACGCCGTGTGCTGGCGCGGCGTTGCCGGGCGTCTGGGCATGGCGCCCGAGGACGGGATGGAGGTCGTGGTCGGTGGGCGCTTGACCATCTATCCCGGCCGATCGCGATATCAGATCGTCGTCGAGACCATGGAACTGGCGGGCGAAGGCGCGCTGTTGAAATTGCTGGAAGACCGCAAGCGCAAGCTTGCGGCCGAAGGCCTGTTCGATCCCGAGCGCAAAAGGCCGTTGCCGTTCCTGCCCGACGTTATCGGCGTGGTGACGTCGCCGACCGGCGCGGTGATTCGCGATATCCTGCATCGTCTGCGGGAGCGGTTCCCGCGTCATGTCCTGGTGTGGCCGGTTCTGGTCCAGGGAGACGGCGCCGCCGAACAGGTCGCAGCGGCGATCGAGGGTTTCAATGCCCTGTCTTCGGGCGGACCGGTTCCCCGGCCCGAACTGCTGATCGTTGCGCGGGGCGGCGGCAGTCTGGAAGATCTCTGGGCCTTCAACGAAGAAGTCGTCGTCCGCGCCGCCGCCGCCAGCGCCATCCCGCTGATTTCCGCCGTCGGGCACGAAACCGATACGACGCTTATCGACTACGCCGCCGACCGGCGTGCGCCGACACCGACTGCGGCGGCAGAAATCGCGGTTCCGGTGCGGGTTGACTTGCTGGCTCAGGTAATGGAGTCCGGCACCCGCCTCGTCGGGGCCGTCTCCCGGACTTTGGACGATCGGAAAACGCGGTTGGACGGTTTGGCGCGGGGCCTGCCCGATTTGCCGCGCCTACTGGAAACCGCGACCCAGCGCCTTGACGATTGGTCGGAACGGCTGTCGAATGCGCTCGGTACCGGACTGGAGCGCAAGGCCGCCCGTCTGGCGCAGATGTCGGGCCGGATCGTGCCGCCGCGGGGGCGGATCGAAAACGGCGAAAATCGACTATCCGCCGAATCGCGGGCTCTTGACCGTGCCGTTTCCGGGGTATTGAAGGATCGGGCCGACCGGTTGGAGCGCTGGCATGCCCTTCTGGAAAGCTATTCCTACGCCAGGGTGCTGGACCGAGGTTTTGCGCTGGTTCGCGACGCCGCCGACAACCCGGTCTCCTCGGCGGCATCGTTGAGCCCGGGACAGGATTTGGCGCTGGCGTTCAAGGACGGAACGGCGGGGGTTCGGGTGACGGCGGTCGACGGTGGATTTCATTCCAAAAAACCGGCGAAGCCCCGTAAGGCGCGGCGCCCGGATGGCGGGGATGGACGGCAGGGGGAACTGTTATGAAATCCTGGTTGCGACGCTCGGCGGTGGCCGCCATGATGGTGGTCGCGGCCGCGATCTCGGCAGCGGCGGCGGAAACCCGGTTGGAAGGTCCCCAGGTCCAAGGCGGACTGATCGTCGGCCGTACCGATCCCGGCGCGACGATTCTGCTCGACGGCAAGGTCGTGACAGCTTCCCCCGACGGCATCTTCTTGCTGGGTTTTGGGCGCGACGCAGCGCCGACTGCGGCATTGCGAATAGTCCATCGCGACGGCGTGATCGACAACCGTGCGCTCGCCATCGGGCGACGGGACTGGGAAATCCAGCGAATCGACGGGCTCCCGCAACGCCAAGTCACGCCGGATCCCGAAATCCTGAAACGCATTCGGGCCGACAACGCGCTGATTGCCCGGGTGCGGGCCTTGGAGTCGCCGTCAGCCGGCTTCCTGTCGGGCTTCGTCTGGCCCATCCATGGCCGTGTCTCAGGCGTTTTCGGCAGCCAGCGGGTTCTGAACGGCGAACCACGCAGTCCCCACCGCGGACTTGACATCGCGGCGCCCGAAGGCACGCCGGTCGCCGCCTGCGCCGAAGGGGCGGTTTCCCTGGTCCATCCCGACATGTTCTATACGGGCAAAACGGTCGTGATCGACCACGGCCATGGCCTGAATTCGATCTATGTGCACATGAGCGAGATTGCGGTGGAAACCGGCCAATCGGTCCGCAAAGGGGACATCATCGGAAAAGTCGGCCGGACCGGCCGCGCGACCGGCGCCCATCTGCACTGGGGGATCGCCCTGTTCGACAACGCCCTGGATCCGGCGTTGCTGGTCGGGCCGATGCCGGGTCACTGACGGCGGCAAGCGTCTATTTCGACGACTCCGGGATGCCCAGATCGCCTTCGCCGTCCCAATAATCGACGCCGTTTTCGGTGCGGCCGAAGTACGAGAAAGTCCGACGCTGCTTGTCCCCGCCGGGCGCCGATCCGGCGAAAACGCCGAACTTGTCGGAATCCGGATACACCATGATGTCGGGTTCCTGCATGGTCGAAACGCACAGGTATTTCAGATCCGCGTCTGAATCGTTGATGATCTGGTGCGCGGTCGCGACACCGCCGGGTTGTGCGGCGATGACGTCTCCAGGCCTCAGGGGATAGATCTGATCGCCGTGGCGTAGCGTCCCGTGACCTTCGATGATGAAGAACATCTCTTCGTTGGCCATATGGGCGTGGTAGGGCCAAGCACGTTTCCCGGCGGGAACCACGGTCACGCGGTAGCCCAATTTTCGCGCGCCGATCGTCGTGCCGATCGATGCCATGCGGGCTTCGAACACATCGCCATGCTGCTGGGTCGACAGTGCCAGGTCATCGATGTTGACGACGGGTTTCATGCTGGGTTCCCCCCATCGCGGAAATGAAAGGAATTCGCTTCGGTGGTCGGCACGAACCGGTCGTGTCCGATTGTCCCCCGGGCCAATCACAGATGCGCCCGGGGGAGAGGGGATTCAAGAGCCGTCAGCCCAGGAGGGCGCCCTCCGAATCGAACCGGATCGTTTCCGGATCACCGGTCACGACGATGTCGTTACGGCCTTCGATTTCCGGCAGGAAAGTCTCCGACAGCCAGATGTCGTAGACTTTTTTCGTGTTGCGAACGCGGACGATCTTGATGGTTTCCGGCGTGACCAGGGTACAGGTCTTGGCGGCGATCGCCAGGCATTCCTGGTCGGTGTTGGCGACCATCGGCATGCGCGTGCCCGCCAGATTGGTGGCGGTGATGCCGTTGATGTACGTCACGCCGAAGTCGATCTTGTTCGCGCACCGCATGGGGATCAGGTCGGCGTTTCCGATACCCGCTGCGTTGCCATGGGTCGATTCGATCAGATCCCGCACGATGATACGCTGCACCTGGGTGTCGGGAAAACCGGGCAGTCCCGAGGTTGCGCGGCCGGTCACATTCGGATCCATGCCCTGACCCGAATAGGCCTTGCCGATTTCATCGACGATCAGCACATCGAAGGTTGGCACCAGCAGTTTGCCCATGATCCGCTTGGCTTCGGCCAGCAATTCCTTTTCGCGCGCCAGCAAGGCCTCGGGCCGGATCACTTCCAGGATCGCGATCGAATCGTAGGCGTTTTCGACGATCCCGACGGCGAACACGACCGGCATGGTCGCCATGAAGGTGCGGGCGACATTGGGGATCAGTTCATGGAACCGGCCAAAACCATGGTGGTGATAGTGAACCGCCCCCTTGTGCTTGCCGAGCCCGATGGCCATCATTTTGGCGAGACCGCTTTCGTAGTCGGCCTTGTAGTTGGAATGCGGCTTGATCTTGTTGACCACGACGATTCCATCGGCCTCGCTGGCGTGGCGATCGCAGAAGACGGGGGTGCCGTCGCCGAGCGATGCGACCTGGACGGTGTCCATGCTGCACAGGATCGGCACGCCCATGGCTTCTTCCGTCAGGCCGAAGCCCTCGATCAGTTCGCGCTGGCCTTCGGCGGTGGCGCCGCCGTGGCTGCCCATCGTCGGCACCAGGAAAGGCTTGGCGCCCCACGCCTTCAATTGATCGATCACGGCACGGTAGATTGACACGACTTGGGGGATGCCGCGACTGCCCGCCGTGATCGCGATTCGTTTTCCCGCGACGTCGACGGGTCCGAGCCCCTGAAAGCTGGCACGGAGAGTTGCCTCGACATCGTCGATCCGCAGGCGCGGAAACCGTTGTTCGACCGGAACCATGCGCGGAAAGGGATAGTCGAAACCGCCTTGCAGCTTGATATTTACTTTTTCGAGTTTCACGGTGACACGACCTTTCTCATCTCATCCTCGCGGACGATTCCTACGGTACAGCGAGGATAGGACACTAAGACCAACGTTGAAATCCTAGAATACGTCAACGGGACGCGCACGGGGAAACCATAAATGTTTACTAACGAAAAAATATGGGCAAAAAATGTTGCATTTCGCACAAATGAAATTACATCTCGTTCGACGGTCGGTGAATGTCGGACGATAGGCGGCATGGGAGAAAGGGCCGAATGACGGACTCGGTATCGAAATCGGCGCCGGTGCGTGTCGCTTGGCATGCGCCGCTTGACCGCTTCATGGGGGCGGAAAGCGCCGAAGCGCTGGATGGCGAAACGACTTTGGCGTCGTTTCTGATCGCATTGCGGGAACGCGAACCGAAGCTGGCTCCGTTCACGAAATGGGAAGACAAGGATACCAAGCCCTGGGGCGTGCTGGTTCTGCGCGGCAGCGAGATCCTGAAGCTGCGCGACGCTCTGTACCCTGGGGATTCGTTGGACATGATGGTGATGGTCGAAGGTGGCTGACGCGCGCCCGGATGGCCGCGCCGCGCTTTTCTGGATTTTCGAGCAAGCATGGGGAGAGAGTCATGAAACTCAAGGACGGTTCGCTGTTCCGTCAGCAGTGCTATATCGACGGTGCCTGGGTCGACGCCGATTCCGGAAAAACGCTGGAAGTGACCAATCCGGCCGATGGTTCGGTGATCGGCACCGTGCCGATGATGGAAGCCGCCGAAACGCGCCGGGCGATCGAGGCGGCGGAAGCGGCTCTGCCGGCCTGGCGATCCCTTCTGGCCAAGGAGCGGAGCGACATCCTGCGCCGCTGGTACGAACTCATCATGGCCCATCAGGAGGATCTGGCCGTCCTCATGACCGTGGAGCAGGGCAAGCCCCTGTCGGAATCCCAGGGTGAGATTGCCTTCGGCGCCAGTTTCATCGAATGGTTCGCCGAGGAAGGACGCCGGGTCTACGGCGATATCATTCCGACCTGGAAAAAGGGCGCGCGCTGTCTTGTTATGAAGCAGCCGGTCGGCGTCGTCGCGGCCATCACACCCTGGAATTTCCCCAATGCCATGATCGGGCGGAAAGCCGGGCCTGCCCTGGCGGTCGGCTGCACCATGGTGGTCAAGCCCGCCAGCCAAACCCCGTATTCGGCGCTGGCGCTCGCGGAACTGGCGAAGATCGCCGGCATACCCAAAGGCGTCTTCAACGTCGTCACCGGCTCGGCGCGGGCGATCGGCGGCGAACTGACGTCCAATCCCATCGTGCGCAAACTGACCTTCACCGGTTCGACGGAGATCGGAAAGGTTCTGTTGGAACAGTGTGCGGGAACGGTCAAGAAGGTTTCGATGGAACTGGGCGGCAACGCGCCGTTCATCGTGTTCGACGACGCCGATCTCGACGCCGCGGTCGAAGGCGCGATGATCTCGAAGTATCGCAATACCGGTCAGACCTGCATCTGCGCCAATCGATTGCTGGTCCAGGACGGCGTCTATGACGCTTTCGTCGAAAAGTTGACCGCCAAGGTTCGCGCGCTGAAGGTCGGTAACGGCCTGGAAGAGGGCGTCACCCAGGGCCCGTTGATCGACGAGACCTCGGTCGAAAAGGTGGAGGCCCATATTTCCGACGCCGTATCCAAGGGGGCCAAGATCGCGGAAGGCGGAACCCGCCATGCCTTGGGCGGTACGTTCTTCAAGCCGACCATCCTGACCGACGTTACGCCGGCAATGGCTGTGGCGCGGGAAGAGACCTTCGGCCCGCTGGCGCCCGTCTTCCGGTTCAAGACCGAGGACGAGGCGATCCACATGGCGAACGACACCGAATTCGGCCTCGCCGCCTATTTCTACAGCCGCGACGTCGGCCGGGTGTTCCGTGTCTCCGAAGCACTCGAATACGGCCTTATCGGCGCCAACGAGGGGCTGATGTCGAACGCCGTCGTTCCGTTCGGCGGTCTCAAGGAATCGGGCATGGGCCGAGAAGGCTCCAAGTACGGCGTCGACGACTACCTGGAGATCAAGTACACACTGATCGGCGGCATCGGCTCCTGACGGCGGGTGTCGGCGTTGGAATCTACCCAAGGTTGAGTATCCGGCGGGAAGACGGCTTCCGGCAGGACGCATATCGAGAAAAAGATCCATTGGGGTCTGGCATATTCAATTCGGAATTGACGTACGGCGAAGCGTTCGCGCTTCGCCGTTTTTGCGCTTGAATTCAGCATTCCCCGGAGTAAACGTAGAGTCGACGCGAACGGTGGCCGGTACATGCCGCCGTCCGGTCTAATACGATTCCTCCCATCAAAATGGGTGGTTGCTCACACAACTTCGAGAAGTGCGGTTAGAGGGATGTCTGAAAACGGGCGCGTTAAAATCGTCGGCGTCTTGGGCGGGATGGGACCCGAGGCGACTTTGGATTTCTACGGCAAGATCATCGCCAAAAGTGGGGCGAGCCAGGAAAGGGACCATATTCCCGTCATCATCAACAGTCTGCCCCGGATTCCTGATCGCGACCTGGCCATCGCCGGCAAGGGGCCTTCGCCCAAATCGGCGTTGACGGCAATGGCTAAAAGCCTCGAACGCGCGGGCGCCGGCTTCCTGGTCATGATTTGCGCGTCGGCGCATGTCTATGAACCGGCGATACGTGAAGCCGTGAAACTGCCGTTCATCAGTCTGGTCGAGGAAGCCTGCGAAGAGGTTCTGCGGCGTGACCCCGGCGTCAAGAAGGTGGGCGTGTTGGCCGAACAGGGCGCCATCGACGCCAAGATCTTCGACGTGGCGTTGCGTCAGCGGAACCTGGAGCCGGTCAACCTCGATTTCAAGGAACGCGCCGTTTTCCAGAAGGTTCTCGGGGCGCTTAAAGTCGGTCAAAGAGACGAAAAAGTCCGAAACGCCATCGTCAACTTCGCGAACCTGCTGTGTCAGCGCGGCGCCGAATTCCTCGTCGCCGGATGCGCCGAATTGCCGTTCGTTCTTCCATCGGCGGAAATCGGTAAGCCGGTGATTTTCGCCACCGACGTCCTTGCCGAAAGATGTATCCTCTACGCACGCGATCAGGTCATGTTGCCGAGGCGGTCGATGCCCGCGTAACCGGCGCGGTTATTGGCGTGTTTGCAGGCGGAAGCTGGTTTCGACCAAATCGCCCGGCTTGCCCGCCGTCTTGGTTGCAGACGTCTTGCCGCCGGATTCGCCACGCAGCATCGCCTGGACCTGTCCCAGGGTCTTTTTGACCAGGGTTAGGCCGTTGCCGATATCATCGCCGGCGATTTCCGGCATCGGTTCCGTACTGGCGTAGGCGTAGATCGTCTCGACGCCGAAAGGGGGGCTGACCTTCAGGAAGAAGCGATCCAATTTCCGGTCGGGAATGACGTGCGTGACTTCTCCCTTGAAGAGCGTTTGTCCCCGGTTCGGATTCGGGATCACGCGGACCAGGTTGCCCTGCGCATCCTGATAGATGATCGTGGTGTAGAAGTCGCGCGTTCCCTTGAGACTGAAGCGGATGAGTTCTCCTTCGCGGAAGGACTTGCTCGCCGCCCAAAGGCTTACCTTGAGAACGGGCCCCAGAGATTTCAGGCGATCCGTGGCCCGGTCCGCGAAATGTCCGCTCGGCCAACGGGCGAGGAAGGCCTCGATCGCGGCCGGATCGTCGGTTTCCTTGATCTCTTCCCAACCGGCAAGTTCGGCGGAATCGATTTCCTTCAATTGGTCGCCGTAGACATAGGCATCGCCTTCCTGCCACACGACGCGCAGCCAATTGGTATCGCGGACCTTTCCCGTGACCACGACCTCGGTACCGGGGGCGAGTCGCGTGAGTTCCTCCGAGCGGGCCATCGGCAACGACCGGATCTTGGCGGTGGTGACGACCACGAACGTCGAATCGAGTTCCTCGATCCGAATATCCTTTTCGGGATCGAACGGTATGACGAGGCCATAGACAAACCCGCGTCTTTCCCGCATTCCGACCGGCATGGATTCGTCGTCCGAAAGCCGCACGACGAACCACTTGTCGCCGCCTTCCGATGTGACCCGGGCGGAAATCCACAAAGACTCGCCAACTTTGATTTCGGCGATCCGGGTTCCCAAAGGCGTCGGCGAGGACCGGGCGAACAACGGTTCGCGCGCCGTGATCAGACGTTCGACGGGTTCGTACTGCAATAGACAGCGCTGCGCGTCGGGCGGCAGGGATTCGGTCTCGAAGATGACCTCCTCCATGCCCAGGTCGGCGAAGGTCATGCTCTTGACGTCGCCCAGCTTGACCGTCAAACGGGCCGTGCCTTCCCGACCGCGCCGCCAGTTTCCCGCGACGACGGCATCGACCACATCCGGGTCGGTCAGTTCAACGACCGAGGCATTGTGTCCCATGCGTCCCAGATGCTTGATGAGTGCCCGCCGAACACCCGATTGCATGATCGAAGCCAAGGGTTCGCAGGCCACTCCCGCGCCGCCGATGAACGGCGCGATTCCGATCCGATTACCCTTGTTGAGGCCTTGGCGCCCCACCGCAGCGGCCATCTCGTCCCCGGCGCGGTCGAGTGCCTCGTCGTATGTCAGGGCGGACGCGGTTTCCGCCGCAAGAATGCCGACCACAGCCAGTGCCGCGAAGCGAAGCCCGAACGTCATTCTTCCCTCCCAAAGCGCCCCTCGGGCTGAAACGTCAACCCTTTCCCTTTATCGCAGGGCCACGGGCGGAATTCAACGGTGGGTCCCAAACGTCTTCGACTCGGTACGGGCACGAACCTTTTCATCGTTCAGTTCGCGCAGGGCGTCGGATGCGATCCATCGCGCCGTTCGATTGCCGCGAGCGCGGATCCGCTCGGCCACCGCGATCGCCTCGATACGAAGGAGGGCGTTCCGCTTGCCGATTTGCCGCAAGGCCCAGTTGACGGCCTTGAGGACGTAATTCCGATCATCGTCGGACTCTTGTTCGATCAACGAAAGCAATCCTTGAAACGCCCAATCCGGCGCCGCCTTGTCGTGGACGGCCAGACAGGCCATCAGCGCGAATCCGGCCCTTTTAACGAAGATTTCCGGGCGTGTGCTCCAGGCATCGGTTTTGCTCCAGGCGTGGACGGTGGCATCGAAGAGGTTGGAGCAAACCTGGTCACACAGGTCCCAGGAATCGAAATCCCGCGCCCACTTTTCCATCTGGGCCGAATCGACCCGGGCGGGTTCGTCGACCATGCCGGCCAGGATGCGGGCTTCATGGAAATTCGTCTCCCAGAGGGATGCGGCGAGTTCGTGATTCCGGTTACTGGTGCGGGCGATGCGCCGAAGATCCGGAATGCTGACTCCGAGAGCGCGGTCGGTGCGGATTCCAAAGCGGGCCATGACGGCAAACCGCGCGGGGTCGGCGGCGTGTCGAAGGCTTTCGATAACGTTTTCGGGCGGCATCGCGATGGTTCCTCGCCCAAGCCGCCTATCATGCCCCGATCGATCGGGGCGGCGAAGAGGCATTTGTCCGGGTTGCACGGCTGCACAACTGCATTTTCTTATTTCGCGATTTAACGAAATGATGTATGGGATGCTCATGATCGAGCAGTTCGAAATCGTCGCCAAGGCCATTGCCGATTCCAATCGTCTGCGCATTCTCAAGGCGCTGGAATGGGGCGAACTGTGCGTTTGCCAAGTCACCGCCTTGCTGGGGCTGGCGCCGGCGACCGTATCGAAACATCTGGCGATCCTGCGGACGGCGGGGATGATATCGGCGCGCAAGGATGGCCGCTGGGTTTACTACACCCTTGGCCGTCGGGCGTTAAATCCCTACGCCCCAATTCTGCAGACCCTCCTCGTCGGGGCGATGAACGACGATCGTGTCATTGCTGCGGACCGCAATCGATTGGAACAAATCAAGGGCATTCCCCTCGACGTTCTTTGCGGCTCACGTGAACCCGTGGAAATCGAAGAGCCGGGAATGGAAGAAGGCGCTATTCCGATGTCCGACAAGACGTACAACGTATTGTTCCTCTGCACGGGAAACTCGGCCCGGAGCATCCTGGCCGAAGCACTTCTCACCCACTTGGGTGCCGGGCGGTTCAACGCCTTCAGCGCCGGCAGTCATCCGACCGGCACGGTCAATCATGTGGCGTTGGAGACCCTGCGCATCGCGGGCATGCCGTTGGCGGATCCGCGTTCCAAGAGTTGGGACGAATTCGCCGTGCCCGGCGCACCGATGATGGATTTCGTTTTTACCGTCTGCGATTCGGCTGCCGGGGAAATCTGTCCGGTTTGGCCCGGCCAGCCCTTGACCGCGCATTGGGGCGTGCCCGATCCGGCGGCTTTCAAGGGCTCTGCGGCGGAAACACGGGCCGAGTTCAGCCAAGTTTTTCGCATGCTGCGCCATCGGATCGATGTTTTCGCGAATCTCCGAATGGAGGCCTTGGACCGAATCGCGATCAAGAACCGGATTGATGAAATCGGCCGCCTTCCCGTGAACTAGCGTCCGGAAATCGGCGGTGTGGAAAACATGTCGAGGTGTCGATAAATGACGATCGAATCCAATGCGGCGCAAGCGCGTGCCGAATCCTCGCCCATGGGCGTGTTCGAGCGTTATCTCAGTCTCTGGGTCGGTCTATGCATTGCCGCCGGTGTTTTCCTGGGCGACCAGATACCCGCGCTGTTCGAACTTCTGGGGGCGATGGAATTCGCACACGTTAATCTCGTGGTCGCCGTCCTGATCTGGATCATGATCTATCCGATGATGATTCAGGTCGATTTCGCCTCGCTTCGCCATGTCGGTGAGCGACCGAAGGGGTTGGTCGTCACGGTCGTGATCAATTGGCTGATCAAGCCCTTCACCATGGCCATGCTCGGCCTGCTGTTCTTTGAAATCCTGTTCCGCGATCTTGTCGACCCGGCAAACGCCCAGCAATACATCGCCGGCATGATCCTGCTCGGCGCGGCGCCTTGCACCGCCATGGTGTTCGTCTGGAGCCAACTGACCCGCGGCGATGCCACCTATACCCTGACCCAGGTGGCGCTCAATGACGTCATCATGATCTTCGCCTTTGCGCCCATTGTTGCTTTCCTGCTGGGTGTGACCGACGTGGCCGTGCCGTGGCAGACCTTGTTGCTGTCGGTCGTCCTCTATGTCGTCATTCCGTTGGCTGCGGGTTATTTGACGCGGCGCAGTTTATCCCGTGAAGGCGACGGCGTCCGGGTTGCGGCCTTTACCCGCCGGTTGAAACCCTATTCCGTCCTGGGATTGCTGGCGACGGTGGTTCTGTTGTTCGGCTTCCAAGGCCGTACCATCCTGGAACAACCGCTGCTGATCGCCCTGATCGCCGCGCCTTTGCTGGTGCAGACCTACGGCATCTTCGCCCTCGGTTACGGTTGGGCGTATCTGTGGCGCATACCGTTTCCCGTCGCCGCTCCGGCGTGCCTGATCGGCACCTCGAACTTTTTCGAACTCGCGGTCGCCGTGGCGATCAGCCTGTTCGGTCTGAACTCCGGCGCGGCACTGGCGACTGTCGTCGGGGTGCTGGTCGAAGTGCCGGTCATGTTGTCGCTGGTCGCGTTCGCCAACCGGACCCGCCATTGGTTTCCGGAAGCCTAAGGCGGTTTCCGGCGATTCCAATCGGGAGATGCATCGGCCATGGATCTGAAAATCGAAGGCAGGTTATTCGCGGCCATCGTCGTGGTCTTCCTTGCCGCGATCGCCATGCCGATCGGCGATGTCCGCTTCGAAGGGGCGGTCCTGGAAGGCTTGGCCCTTCTGAACTGGTATGCGCGCGAACATGTGATTCTGTGTCTTGTGCCGGCATTCTTGATCGCCGGGGCGGTCGCGGTTTATATCCGGCAGGATTCGGTGCTGCGCCATCTCGGTCCGGATGCGCCGCCGCTGATATCGTATGGGCTGGCTTCAGTGTCCGGTGCGATTCTCGCGGTATGCTCGTGCACCGTCCTGCCGTTGTTCGGCGGCATCTACCGGCGTGGCGCGGGATTGGGGCCGGCCGTAGCGTTTCTCTACGCGGGGCCGGCAATCAACATAATGGCGGTCACCCTTACGGCCAAGGTGCTGGGGCTGGAACTCGGTATTGCCCGGGCTGTCGCAGCGATCGGATTCGCCGCGATTATCGGCGCCTTGATGCACCTGATTTATCGCCGGGAGGAAAAGGAACGGGCGTCCTCTGCGAAAGGGTTTCTGCTGCTGGATGATGACGGCTCGCGAAGCCCAGGCGGGCGGACTTTCGTGCTTGCCGCCATGATCGCCATTCTGGTTTTCGCGAACTGGACCGAAATGGGCGACGGGTTTTGGCAAGCCGTGGCGGAATGGAAATGGCCGATCACCGCAGCACTTTCCCTGGTTTTGGGCTGGTTCCTGGTTCGGCGTTGGCAATGGCCATCGCCATGGCTGTTCATCGCAGTGGCGGCGACTTTCGGCGTGGCGCTCGCGTTTCCGAAAATTCAATCGCTGGCGTTCGCGGTCGGCGCGGCTGCGTTCGTGGCCGGTGCGGCTTTGCGGGACGGCGAGGATCGCCGCATGGCGGAAGAAAGCTGGTGGTTCGCCAAGCGTATCCTGCCGCTGCTTTTCGGAGGCGTACTGGTCGCGGGCTTCCTGCTGGGAACTCCCGGAGGAGAAGGCCTGATTCCGTCGCAGTGGGTCGCCGCTGTGGTCGGTGGCGAGTCCATCTCTGCCAATCTCGCGGCATCGATCCTGGGCGGATTGATGTATTTCGCGACTCTGACCGAAATCCCGATCGTTCAGGGACTGATCGGTGCCGGGATGGGGAAGGGGCCGGCCTTGGCTCTCCTGCTGGCCGGGCCGGCGGTTTCGCTTCCCAACATGCTGGTAATTCGGGGAGTCCTTGGAACCGAGAAAACACTGGTCTATGTCGGGCTCGTGGTCGGCATGGCGAGCCTGTGCGGCATCGTTTACGGGAATTTTTTAATCTGAGGAGATATGAGATGGTGACATTGACGATTTTCGGTTCCGGATGCGCGAAGTGCAGCCAGTTGGCCGAAAACGCGGAAACCGCGGCCAAGGAGCTCGGGCTCGACTACGAACTGCTCAAGGTGACGGACCGGAACGCAATCGTCGACGCCGGTATCGTCCGGACTCCGGCGCTTATGGTCGGTGAAACACTCCGGGTCTCCGGGCAGGTGGCTGGGGTCGACGACATCAAGAAAATACTCGCATGAACAAGACGTCCGGCTAAGGTCCGAGTCGTTTTGAATAGTCGCTGCCTACCTCTTTAAGTGCGTGTCATTCGCCATCACGTTATCATGAACCGGGTGGATCTCTGCTCGCGGATCGGGGCGGCGTGCGTCCGATCGGCCGGAATCAGTCATGCGTAGAAGAAACGGAGCGGCATGGACGCGCTAATTCAAAACACGATGACTTTCCACATGTGGGGAACGTTCGCGATCATCGTCGTGGCGCTGATCATGTATGCGAGCGAGCGTTGGCCGTTGGAAGTGACGTCGTTCGCCACGGTTTGCGTTCTGCTCCTCTTTTTCCATTTTTTCCCGGTCGAGGGGCCGAAAGGCCAGAACACGCTGGATGCGGGGCGGTTGCTGCAGGGATTCGCCAATCCGGCCCTGGTCACGGTTCTCGCTCTCCTGGTCATCGGCCAGGGAATGGTGCGGACCGGCGCCCTTGAAACCGGCGCCCAGCATCTGATGCGTCTGGGTGGTGGCCATGCCTGGCTGCTGGTTCCCGGAATCATGGCGATCGTTTTCTGCGTGAGCGCGTTTCTGAACAATACGCCGGTGGTCGTGATCTTCATTCCGATCATGCAGACGTTGGCGGCCCGGATTCGCGTCTCGCCGAGCAAAGTCATGATGCCACTCAGTTACGCCGCCGTCCTGGGCGGCATGACGACCGTCGTCGGATCGAGCACCAATCTGCTTGTCAACAGCGCCCTGATCGAAGGAGGGCAGGAACCGTTTCACTTCTTCGATTTCACGATTCCAGGGCTGGTGGTCGGCGGTTGCGGGTTTCTCTATGTCCTTCTGATCGCGCCGCATCTCTTGCGGGCGCGCGCATCGCTGATCGATACGCTGTTTACCGGAGGCGGCCGTCAGTTCATCGCGCAGATCACGGTGTCGGGGACGGCGAAACTTCTGGGGGCGGCGGCGAAAGGCGGCTTGTTTCCGGAGCTTCCCGACGTCACCGTCCGCCTGATTCAGCGGGACGAGGAGGCGATTCTGCCTCCGTTCGAGGGATACACCGTTCGCGCGGGGGACGTGTTCATCGTCGCCGCGACACGGAAGGCCCTGACCGACGCTTTGTCCAAGGATCACGGGCTGCTTACCCCGGATTTGAAGGATCTGGAAGACGGCGATCTCGATACCGACGGTTTGCTGCAACGACGCGAACGGGTCGTGGTCGAGGTCATGGTCGCCCCCGCCTCTCGCATGATCGGGCAGACCCTGACCCAGATCGGCTTCCGGCGCAGGACCGGGTGTATCGTCCTCGGCATTCAGCGGCGGTCGCGTATGATTCGCGCCCGGATGGGGAATATTCGCCTGGAAGCGGGCGACGAACTTCTGATCCAGGGTACGCATGAGGCGATTCGCGCCCTACGGGGCGAACGGGACGTCGTTCTGATCGAATCCTCGGCACAGGAATTGCCGTTCGTCGAACATTCCGTCCCCGCGATGCTGATCTTTGCGGTGGTCATTCTGGTCGCGGCATCCGGTTTGGTGCCGATCGTGATCGCGGCGCTGTCCGGCGCCGCCGCCATGGTGGCTTTCGGGGTGCTGAATGTTCGTCAGGCCGCGCGCAGCGTCGATCCGACGATCGTCGCCGCCGTCGGATCGGCCCTGGCGATGAGCGTCGCATTGCAGGAAACAGGAGGCGCGGCATTTCTCGCCCGGAACATCGTCCAGGCATTGGACGGCTACGGGGCGGCGGCCGTGCTCTCGATCTTCTTCCTGCTCGTCGCGGTGTTCACGAACATCCTCAGCAACAATGCCTGCGCTGTCTTGTTCACGCCGATCGGCGTCGATATGGCGCAGCAATTGAATGTCGAAGTCAGCATTTTCGCGATGGCCGTGGTGTTCGGGGCCAACTGTTCGTTCGCTTCCCCGCTCGGATATCAAACCAATCTGCTCGTGATGGGGCCGGGCCATTACCGGTTTACCGACTATACGATCGCGGGGCTGCCGCTGATCCTGGTATTGTGGGGAGTCTTTTCGATCTTCGCGCCCTGGTACTTCGGCCTTTAAGGTCATCCCCATTCCCCTCCGGGCGTTGATCCGACTCGGAGCTGTGAACGCGTGACGCGGGCGAAGCGTGGCTTCGTCGCGACCGCTGTGCTACGGTGAAGCAACCGAGGGTTCTCGTCCTTTCATAGGTACGACGCAACGGGCAAAGCCCGGTCCAGAGGAGATGGAGGCGGATGGTGAGAAGCGCGATGTATTCCTTTCGCAGGACCTTGCGACATGTCTTGCGCGCGGCGTTTTGTGTCGCGGCGATCGGTGTCGCAGCGGGATGTCAGGCGAATCAGAGTGGGACGGAGGGCGTCATGACGGGCCCGTCGCCTTCGCCGCGAATTGCGGCCTTTCTTGGTGGACCCACCGCCGACGTCATCGGGACGGCGGACCGGGTCGAATCCTACATGCTCAAACCCACCCTCGAAGCCGATCCGAATGCGACCGGCCCGGGGGCGATCGCGGGATACTACTGGAAGGCGCGCGGCGCGGCGTTGGATCCTGGCGCCATCGACGAATTTCGGCGCTTGATCCTGGATGAAAAGAGCTACGACTTCGTCAACACCAAGAAATGCCCGATGGTTCCGGAATTTGCGTTCCGATTCGTGAAGGGCGGAGACTTCGTCGATATCCTGGTGTCCTTCCAGTGTACGATGTGGCAGTTCGAACATGGGCCAGCCAAGAAGCGCGAAGATTTCGATCCGGCGGCCGACCGGCTGAAGGCCGTTGTCGAAACCGTTTTCAAACTCGATTGAGCGCTGCGGCGACGTGATGGGGATGACCCGATAGGGGAGATGAACGATGTACGCTTGGACCCGCATTCAAACGTTGGCGACCGCCATGCTGACCGCGGCCGCCGTGAGCCTGCCGGGGATCGTTTCGGCGGCTGACTTGCATGCGATTTTCGTCATCGATACCGATGACGGCAATATTGGCACGATGGTGGCCAAGGATCTTCGAATCATGGGGGGGGAAATCCAGGCCGTGGCACAGGCGGCCGGTCTGACGTTGAAGGATCGGGTCTACGCGGGGAGTGATTTCACGATCGACAACGTGAAAAACGCCGTGAATTCCATTCAAGCCGGGCCGGACGACGTGGTTTTCTTTTACTATTCCGGCCACGGGTTCCGTACCCCGACGAAGCAGGGTCGTTGGCCGTATTTCTATTTCCACTCCAACAACACGATTGATTTCGGTTGGGTCGCCGATACCCTGAAATCCAAGGGCGCGCGCTTGGCGATTTCCCTGGTTGACGCTTGCAACAACGTGGTCAACGTTCAGGTCCGGGAACTTCAGAAGGCCGCGGGAGGCAGCACCGAAGGCTATCGGCGCCTGTTTACCGAATACAAAGGCTTCGTAACCGGCGCATCGTCTATCCCGGGGGAAACCTCCATCGCGACCAGCAACGGAAGTCTGTTCACCATCAGTTTCATCAAGTCGTTGCAGAACGAAACCCAGCAGTCGAATCCCAGTTGGGAAACGGTGATGCAGAACGGCGCCGGGAAACGGCTGACCAGCGGCAGTTCAAGCCAGCAGCCGTTCTATGAAATGCAGGTGACGGCGGTCGGCTCGAATGCGGGAACGCAGACTTCGGGGACCGCCGATCCGGTCCGTCCGCCGCAGCCGCCGGCCCCGACGGTCCAGCAGCCGTCCGCGCCGCCGCCCGCCACCGCTTCGAATCCGCCGGCAAGTGCGCCCGCATCCGCGCCGCCGCCGCGGCAGTCCGGTGGGGCGGCCGTGATCAATTTCTGATCGAACAATCGTTTAGCACGCGGTTTAAGACAACGACAGACGGCGGGCCGATCATCGGCTCGCCGTTCTGCTTGAGCACGTCCGCCATCACCGCGTGCGGAAGACCCCGGTGAGAAGCTCGTCCAGCCGAAGGACCAGATCCTCAGTCATTTCGCGTTCGAATTCATTGAGGTTGGTGGACTGCGCCTTGGCGAACCGGACATTGGGGCCGAGCGCCCGGGCCATGTTCTCGCGAAGAGCTTGACGGATGATGACCTCGCTTTGTTCGCGCGAAACGCCCCGGGTCTTGGTGTGCCAGACGATGCGCTCGTCCACGTCCTCGGTGGCGAAGTGCCAGTATTTGATGTCTCCGAACAATTCGGCGAAATCTTCCGAAGACAGGATCTCCAGGACCTCCAGCAGGGTGGTCCGCAATACGTAGAGTCCTTCCTTGCCCACCAGATGCTCGCGAAGAACGCCGTTACGGGACCGCGGACTTTCGAGATCCCCGACCTCCAGGCAGAAATCGCCGCGTTCGGCCCGCAGGGCAAAGGTTTCGGGCTCCATGACCTGCATGCTTATGCCCCCGCGCCCGGCGGGATTGATCGTGATTCGCGGCACGACGTGAACCAGCGACGCCATGGCATAGGTGCCGTCCTGGCACATGCGGGCCAAATTTTCGACCGCGAGCCCGGCGCCGGTTACCGGCGGCTGTTCGGGGTTCGACGGATCGTCGCCGTAGATGCAGATCAGCACGTTCCCGCGCGGTCCCTTGTGCGATACGCGGGTGGGGCGGATTTGACACTGAGACCGCCAGAACATCTCGTGCTTGCCGACGAAGACGCCCGATCGTTTTGCCCGGTCGTGAGCGATGCCGACGAAGACTTTGTCGTCGTCGGTCAGATGGGGGCGGGGACGCTGATAGATGATGCCGGCGACGTAATGGGCGAAATTGGCGGCCTCGTTGAGTTTGAAACTGTCGCCCCGGGTGATGTAATACGCGGCGATGGCGGAAGCGAAGCTGTCGCCGCATCCGGTATCTTCGTGGACGGAACGGTCGACCTCGATCGACTTTTCCTGGATCAGAGGCGAATATACGAACTCGACGTGCCCGCCGCGGCTTTTCCGGGCGAGGCTGGCGCCCTTGGCGCCATCGGTGATCACGACGTATTTGGCGCCGTAATCGAGGACGCGCCGGCTGATTTCCCGCGCGTACATGATGTGCAGTTCGCTCGCGTTCTTGTGCTTGTTCTGCAGCGGTTCGAATGCGAACAGCTTCGCGGCTTCGGCAAGGTTCAAACTGACGACGTCGACGATCGAAAGAAACCGTCGGAATTCCGTGTACAGTTTTCGAAGCTGGTTGCCTCCGACCAGCCAGAAGACCCGCAGCCCCGGATCCTTCAACTTGCGCTTCAGAATATAGTTGAACTTTTCGGTATCCACCGGTTCCTGGCCGATGACGATGAGATCGTTGCCGGAACCGTAGAACTCCTGTTCCGCTGCCCAGGGATCGACCGAGAATGCGTCATAGGAAGGACCGCGCTCGGTCAGGATCAGTTTGGGAAATCCTTCGGCCCTGAGTATCAGGGATTTGCGGGAGGATCCGTCCACGACCCGTCCGGGAAACGCGTCCTGGGCATCGGACCACGTCAGATAGGCCAGGGGGGGAGTCGATTCCCTCCGTCGCGCAATGACGTCGAGGATGACCTCCAGGTCCTTGCTGAGATTGCACAGACCGCCGCCATACGAAAAATGGAAGGGTCCCGCGTCCTCTTCGGTAATCGTGACGACTTCCCTGGAAGCCCCGTCGATGAAGACCCGATAGCCACCTTTGATCGCCTCGATTCGTTCGACCGACGTTTTCGTCCCGTCGGGAGAAGTGCGGCGGATATCGGTCAGGCGCTCCTGCAATTCGGGCGAAAGCGTCGAAGCGAAGACGTCCATCGTCTGCGACCGCACGAGCGAGATGAGAACCCGTTCCGGCTGAGCGTTCAGTTGCCGGATGGCGGCGTCTTTTTTGAGCGAAAGAGGTTTCGAATTCACGGCATGTCCTTGTCGAAATGGGGCGAGTTTCTCCCCTCCGCATTTAGCGGGTCACATCCTATCGCATTGATGCCCAGGTTGAAGATGAATATTTCACGAGCCCTTCCGTTTATGCCTAAAATGTTATCGGCGAACGGTCAGCAGGCCTTCGCGAGGGCAAAGGATTCCGGTCCGGCAAAAAAATCCGATTGACCGGGCAGGGCGCGTCCACGTACAAGTGCCGTGGGCCACGTCCCCCCAACGGGGCGCGACTCTTCTGGAAGGAAGGGAGTAAAACCATGCCAGAATTCCCCCATCCGGGCGTCCGTCCGGCGAATCCCAATTTTTCTTCAGGCCCCTGCCCCAAGCGTCCCGGTTGGACGTTGAACGCGCTTTCCGGAGTTGCCGCAGGCCGCTCCCATCGCGGAAAGCTCGGCAAAGCGAAGCTCAAGGAAGTCATCGATCGCACGCGTGCCGTTCTCGGTGTGCCCGACGACTATCGCATCGGCGTTGTCCCGGCGTCGGATACCGGCGCGGTTGAAATGGCGATGTGGTCGCTTTTGGGACCGCGCGGCGTCGATATGCTCGCCTGGGAAAGTTTTGGCGAGGGCTGGGTCACCGATGTCGTCAAGCAGCTCAAGCTGCCGGACGTCCGGGTGTTCCGAGCGGATTACGGGCAGATTCCCGAACTGAAGCAGGTCGATTTCGATCGCGACGTCATCTTCACTTGGAACGGCACGACTTCGGGCGTTCGTGTGCCCGACGGTCACTGGATCGCCGCCGACCGCAAGGGGTTGACGATCTGCGATGCCACCTCGGCCGTGTTCGCCATGAATTTGGCCTGGGACAAACTGGATGTCGTGACCTATTCGTGGCAGAAGGTTATGGGCGGCGAGGGCGCGCACGGCGTTCTCATTCTCAGCCCGCGTGCCGTTGAACGCCTCGAAACCCATGTTCCGGCCTGGCCGATGCCGAAGATTTTCCGCATGACCAAAGGCGGCAAGCTCATCGAAGGCATTTTTCGGGGCGAAACCATCAACACGCCCTCGATGCTGGTGGTCGAGGACACGATCGATGGTCTGAAATGGGGTGAATCCGAAGGCGGCCTCAAGGCCCTGGTCGGTCGTTCCGAGGCCAATCTGGCGGCGATCGAAACTTGGGCTGCCGCAACGCCTTGGGTCGACTTCCTGGTCGCCGACCCCGCGATCCGATCCTGCACGTCGGTCTGTCTCAAGATCGTCGATCCATGGTTCGAATCCCTGGCGGCCGAACAAAAGGCTGCCGTGGCCAAGCGCCTGCCGGCCCTACTGGAGGCCGAAGGCGTCGCCTACGACATCGGCGCCTATCGCGACGCACCTCCGGGCCTGCGCATCTGGGCCGGATCCACGGTCGAGCGATCGGATCTGGAGGCGCTCTTCCCCTGGCTGGACTGGGCTTTCCAGACCGCCAAGGCCGAAGCCACGACGACCAACGCCTGACAGGGGAGAGACTCATGCCCAAGGTTCTGATTTCCGATAAGATGAGCCCCCTTGCGGCGCGCGTGTTCGAAGCGCGCGGTGTCGAGGTGGACGTAAAAACCGGCATGACGCCGGCCGAACTCGCCGCATGCATCGGCGATTACGACGGTCTTGCCATCCGCTCGTCGACCAAGGCGACCGCCGAAATCATCGAATCCGCCAAGAACCTCAAGGTCATCGGCCGAGCCGGAATCGGGGTCGACAACGTGGATGTTCCGGCGGCGACGCAACGCGGCGTCGTTGTCATGAACACGCCGTTTGGTAATTCGATTACGACCGCCGAGCACGCCATCGCCATGACCATGGCCTTGGCTCGGCAGATTCCGCAGGCCAATGCTTCCACCCACGCCGGCAAATGGGAAAAATCCGGCTTCATGGGCGTGGAACTCATGGGCAAGACCTTCGGCGTCATCGGTTGCGGCAATATCGGTTCCGCCGCCGCCGTGCGGGCTCAGGGGCTCAAGATGAAGGTCGTCGCCTACGATCCGTTCCTGACACCGGACCGTGCCGACGAACTTGGCGTCGAGAAGGTCGACCTGGACGATCTGTTCGCACGGGCCGATTTCATCAGTCTGCACACGCCGCTGACCGATCAGACCCGCAATATCATCAACAAGGACACCATCGCCAAGATGAAGGACGGCGTGCGCATCATCAACTGCGCGCGCGGTGGTCTCGTCGTCGAGGCGGATCTGAAAGCGGCTTTGGAAAAAGGCAAGGTCGCCGGGGCCGCACTGGACGTGTTCCCCAAGGAACCGGCAAAGGAAAGCGTCCTGTTCGGGATGCAGAACGTCATTGCGACCCCGCATCTCGGTGCTTCGACGACGGAAGCACAGGAAAAGGTCGCGGTTCAGATCGCCGAACAGATTTCGGACTATCTTCTGACAGGCGCGGTCGTGAACGCCCTCAACATGCCGTCGGTTTCGGCCGAAGAAGCGCCGAAACTCAAGCCCTACATGAAGCTGGCCGAACAGTTGGGAAGCTTCGCCGGGCAGTTGACCAAGACAGCGATCAAGGCGATCACCATCGAATACGAAGGACCGGTCGCCGCGCTCAATACCAAGCCCCTGAACGCCATCGTTCTCCAGGGGCTGTTGAGTCCGGCTTTGGAAGGCGTCAACATGGTCAGTGCTCCGGCCATCGCCAAACAGCGGAGCATAGAGGTTTCAGAGGCCAAGCGCGAACGCGCCAGCCGTCACGAAAACCTGATTCGTCTGATCGTCACCACGGAATCCCAGACGCGAAGCGTTTCGGGGACGCTGTCGACCGACGGAGAACCCCGGATCGTCGAGATCAAGGGGATCCGAATGGAGGCGGCGCTCGGCAAGCACATGCTGTTCATCACCAACCACGACAAGCCCGGCTTCATCGGCCGGGTCGGGTCGATCTTGGGTGATGCCGGTCTCAACATCGCGACCTTCAATTTGGGCCGCCTGGAAGCCGGTAGTGATGCGATCGTGCTGATCGAAGTCGATCAGGCGGTTCCCGAAACCGTGTTGGAAGCCATCAGCGACTTGCCGCACGTGGTGCGGGCTCAGTCCCTGACCTTTTGATCCAACGGATCGGGCAAGGGCCGGAATGCGGAAGCGTTCCGGCCTTTTCCATGGCGGGTGCCCAAGCCGCAGCGACCCAATGCTGCGGGAAGAGGAAATAGGCCTCCCCGCCGCCGGAAGGGACACGGGGCGATCTAGGATTTCACGTAGGGATTCTTTCCGCCGCGCAGAAGAATCCGGACCGGTACGCCGTCAATATGGAACGCTTCGCGAAGCCCGTTGATCATGTATCGGATATAGGCTTCCGGCATTTCCTTGGGGCGGCTCACGAATGCGACGAAGGTCGGCGGCCGGCTTTTCGCCTGGGTCATGTAGCGAATTCGCAGACGCCGTCCGGCGACGATAGGCGGCGGATGGGCCTCGGTCGAGGACTCCAGCCAGCGGTTGATTTGTGCCGTCGAGATGCGGCGATTCCAGGTTTCGTAGGTCTCCAAGACCGCCTTCATCAGCCGGTCGACTCCGCGACCGGTCAGGGCCGAACAGGTGACGACGGCCAATCCCTTGGCCTGCGGCAGCGAGGTTTCAATCCGGTCGCGGATTGCAGCCAGGGTCTCCCGACCCGAATCGATGACATCCCACTTGTTGGCGGCAATGACCAAAGCGCGGCCTTCGTCGACGACGGTGCGCGCGATGTTCAGATCCTGGCGTTCCAATCCGTTCTGGGCATCGATCAAGAGAACGACGACATGGGCAAACCGGATGGCGCGCATGGTATCGGCGGCCGATAAGTTCTCGATCCGGTCTGAAACCCGCGCCTTTTTCCTGAGACCCGCGGTATCCACGAGCCGCACCGGGCGGCCTTCGAACGACCAGCCGATCGCGATGGAATCCCGCGTGATCCCGGCCTCGGGGCCGGTCAGCATACGGTTTTCGCCGATCAGATGATTGATCAGGGTGGATTTCCCGACATTGGGGCGCCCGACGACCGCCAGTTGAAGCGGAAGCGTACGCCACGTCGGCTCGACTTCGTCTTCGTCGAATTCCGCAGCGTCGTCGAGTTCGAGTTCTGCATCGAGCGATTCCGTTGGGACCGTCTCGTGTCGGAAGGGCGCCAGGGCTTCGTAAAGATCGGCCAATCCCTCGCCGTGCTCGGCGGAAAGCGGCAGGGGGTCGCCCAGTCCGAGCGCATAGGCCTCGTAAAGGCCCGGAGCTCCGGCCTTGCCCTCGCATTTGTTGGCGACCAGGATAACCGGTGTCGGCTGGCTCCGAAGCCAGTCGGCGAAATACTCGTCGACCGGGGTAATACCGGTACGCGCGTCGACGAGGAACAGGACGACGTCCGCTTCCGAAACAGCCTGGTTCGTCTGCGCGCGCATGCGACCTTCGAGGGACTCATCGCGGACGTCTTCCAGGCCCGCGGTGTCGATGGTCATGAATTCCAGATCGCCGATGCGGCCGCGCCCTTCGCGCCGGTCCCGGGTTACACCGGGCGAATCATCGACGATCGCCAGCCGCTTTCCGACCAGACGGTTGAACAGGGTCGACTTGCCGACGTTCGGCCGCCCGACGATGGCGAGGGTGAAGGACATGGGTTTTATGGCCAGGTGCTAGCGATAAACGGAAAGCGAGCCGTCACTCGACAGGAACAGTACCGAACGCGAAGCGACGGCCGGCGCGCTTTCCACGCCGCTGGGCAGTTCTTCGTAGCCGAGCAGTTCTCCCGTATAAGGGGACAACGTGACGGCGCGTCCCTGCGATCCCGCGATGATCAATCGGTCGCTGGCCAGAACCGGTCCCGTCCAGATGATCGGATCGGTACGGTCCTCTTCATCCTCAAACCTTTGGAGCGTCGTGATCCAGAATATTTTCCCGCTCTCCCGCGACAGGCAGACGGCTTCCGACTCGTTGGTCAGGACATAAACGTAATCGCCGGCCACCCACGGGCTTTCGATGCCGCCGATATCCTTGTCCCACATGCGCCGGCCGGTTCGAAGATCGATGGCCGCCATCACGCCGCCGTTGCTGACGGCATAGACGACACCCCGGTCGATGACCGGACGGCCTCGAATGTGGGACAGAGTCGACACCACATCTGTCCGCCGGTAGGCTCCCAGCGCATCGGTCCAAAGAACGCGGCCGTTTTCCACCCGCAACGCCGAAATTTCACCCGATGAAAATGGTGCGACGACGACGCCGGAATCCACCGCCGGGCTTGCGCCGCCCAAAAGACTGGCAACCTCGGAGATGCTTGAATACGTCCACAAGGTTTCGCCCGTGGCGCCGTTCAGGGTCGTCAGTTTGTTGTCTACCGAGATCACGAAGACACGGCCGCCGCGCGCGGTCGGCGCACTCCGGATCGGTCCTTTGAGGTCGACGCGCCACAGTTCTTCGCCGGTGGCGGATGCCAGGGCGATGACCTGCCCGAAACCGGTCGCCACAAAAACCTTTCCGCCTTCATAGGCCAAACCGCCGCCGATATGGCCATCGTCCTCGTCGTCGGGCGTCAGATCGTTTGCCCACTTCTCGCGTCCGGTATCCAGAGCGAACGCGCTTACGGTCGTTTCCGCGTCCATGGTAAAGACGAGACCCTCGGCAACGATGGGGGGGGCGATAATTCGGTCGGTGCTGTCCGACCCGGTACCGACATCGGATCGCCACGCGCGGGAAATCGACTCGTTGATTTCCAAATGATGCATGGCGTGATTCGCGTAACCCCCGGCCTGCGGCCAGTCGTCGGTCGGCGACGGCGGCGGCAATTTTATCTCGCTGTCGGCCAGTTCAGGATCCGGCACCAGGTTCCGTTCATGGAGCAGAACCGATAAGCGTTCACCCGGCAGTGGCGGATCTTCCGCTTTTCCGAACCAAGTATCGCATGCCGCGAGCAACAGCATCGCCGGCAGGACGATCATGAATCGCTGAACGGTTCCCATTGGTGCCTCCGTACTTCATTCCACCGGCGGTCGTCGCGCCGCCTAGCTTGCCAGGACATCCAGCATCAACGCGGCCCTGGAACGGATGGCCGCCGGGGCTTCGGCATCTTGGGACAGTTCCTGGTATATGTCCCGAGCCGCCTTGACCTCGCCCTTCTTGTACGCCGAAAGCGCCAAAAGTTCCCGCGCCAGTGGACGCCAGGGACCCGCATCCTTGGAAAGCTGGTCGATGCGCGCTTCCAAATCGCCGAAGACGTCGATTTCGAGCGCCAGATAGCCGCTCAGCACCAGGGCGACATCACGGTAATTCGTACCGATATTGCTGTCGTCCGCGATGGCCCGGTATGCCTGGAGCGCTTCCCGCTTCTGGCCGTCCTTGGCCAAAATCGCGGCGTTCTGGAATCGCGCCAATATCGCGTATCCCTGGTTCGCATCCTTTGCCAGATCGGTAAAGGCCTTGCGCGCATCCGTCAGTTCGCCGGATCCGGCCAATTCCAACGCAGCGGCGAAGCGGTCGCCCTGTTCGGTGCGGGTCTTGATGTCCCAATACTGCCAGCCTTTGAAGGCGGCCACACCCAAGACCAGCGCCAATGCGGCACCGATGATGAAATTGCCGTATTTCTTCCAGAGCTTTGCGTAGCGCTCATGTCGAAGTTCATCATCGATCTCCCGCAGGAGGCTGTCTTGCAAGATGTCCTTTTCGGCCACGGAAGACTCCAGATTCCAGGATTTCAAATTCGGCCGCCGAATAACCGTCGCCCGACCGGCCGCTAAGATATCCGGGCGGCGTGCGGAACGCAAACGTGCAAAACACGGATGTCAACTTGGATCGCGCCATTTGATCGAACAGCCCATGCTGGCGATCTGCTCTTGCGGGCCCTTACTCGTCCGGGCGACGCCTACCATGGCTTCGAACAGATCCCGGCGGATGCCTGGGGATGCGGCCTGGCGGCCGGATTCGTCGAGGCGGCCGCGGTATTGAAGTTCCATGTCGGCGTTGAATCCGAAGAAATCCGGTGTGCAGACGGCGCCCCAGGCTTTCGCGGTTTCCTGGGTCTCGTCGATGACGTAGGGAAACGTGAAGCGGTGGGTATTCGCGAAGGCTTTCATGTTTTCGAAGGAATCCTCGGGATATTTCGCCGTATCGTTCGGCATGATCGCGAGAACGCCGATGCCGTGGTCGCGTGAAAGTTCGCTCGCGTCCCGTACCAAGCGGTCGACGACGGCCTTGACGTAGGGGCAATGGTTGCAGATGAACGCGACCAGGGTTCCTTGCGGCCCGCGGATGTCGGCCAGGGTGTAGACCTTGCCGTCCACGCCCGCGAGCCTGAACTCAGTCGGTTTCCACCCGAAGTCGCATATGGGAGCAATCGTCGAGACCATGATATCCCTCCATGTTTATCCGGATGCTGAAAGCCGACTGGCGCCATGCGCCCGTATCCGCCGGTTCACGCTATGATTTGTGCGGCCTTGGTCGGGATTGAAAGGGCCGGCGTGTTCGCGACTGAAAACCTGATCAAACCTCTGCCGGCGTCGGGTTTTTAACGTGACATTAACCTGCGACCGATCATTCTTCAAAAGAGCCGAACCGTGCAGCCGATACATTCTCGGTCTGCCCTTGGCCCGAGTTCTTTCAATCACAACGACAAGGGGCATCGATGAAGGTCCGCGTAACGCTGAGCGCCCTTTGTATGGTGGTTGCGGTCGCGTCTTGCAGCGACGCGACGCTTATCGAAGGCGCTTCGGTCATTGCTACCGACAAGACGTTGGCCGATCATGCGATCTCGTTCTACAGCGGCAAGCACTGTTCTTCGGTGCGACTCGAACGCGGCCTGACCTACTGCGTCGAAGACGAGAAACACCTGACTCCCCTGGTCCATTGCTATAGCACCCTGGGGGAGGTCACCTGTTACGACCGCCCATCGCCGTATCCCGGCGGGCAGCAGGAACTTGGAAGCAACGACCACAACGTACCGCGACGCTGATATTCGGTTGGAGCCGAGGCGTCCGCCTTTCCGGGGATTGGCCTATTGAAGCGCCTCGCGTTTCTGATCGTGACTATTGCCGCACTTGCGTTGGCGGCGTTGTGGTTGGTCCACTTGAACAACGAGCGACAAGCCGAAACCGCGCGGCGCGCGGTGGTGGAAGAAACGTTTCGCGTCATGCGGGACAGGGCCGAGAACGGAGAGATCGCCGCGCAGGTGACCATCGCGAATTGGCTACGGTCCGGGACCAATACGGATACCGACGCCGAGGCGGCGATCGTCTGGTATCGCCGTGCCGCGCATCGCGGATCGGCCGAGGCTGCGCGGTTGATCGGCGCCATGTACGAAACCGGCGACGGCGTCCGCGTCGACTACAATCAGGCCGCGGACTGGTACCGGATCTCCGTGAATCTGGGCGGAACGCCCGAAACGTATTTCGCCTTGGGATGGCTTTCCCTCTACGGACGAGGCGTCGCCCACGACTTGGGGGCCGCCGTGGAATGGTTCGGCAAGGCCGCGGAAAGCGGGCATGGCGTTTCCCAATATCTGCTGGGAACGATCTACGATGAAGGATGGGGAGTCCAACCCGACGTCGTCAAAGCCTATGCTTGGTATACCAGGGCCGTCGGGCAGCGCGACGGCATCGTTTCCTTCAACGCGAAATTCGACCCCCTGGCCGCGCGCGATCGACTTGCCAAACGGATGAACAGCCAGCAGGTTCGCGAAGGAGAAGCGGCCGCTCGCACCGTGCGAAACCGATGAGGCATGGTGCCAGGAAACTTCGCGGACATTTCTTGCTTTTTAGTTTAAGAACGTCCTCGTAAAATGATTTATCTTTTATGGTTTTAGCAGAGTACGGGGCGGACTAAAGCGAATGATGTTGCGTAACCTCCGTTTGGTGACGCGCCATTTGGTTATCGTTGGCGTTGCGGTAATCGGAATGGCGTCCATTGGAGGTTTGGCCGTCTACGAGTTGCGCAATAATTTGATGCTGGAGCGGCAGACGAAAGTCCGCCACACCGTCGAGGTCGTGATTTCGCTGCTCGAATTTTACGCGACAGAGGCCCAAAAGGGCATTCTTTCCAAAGATACCGCGCAGCATCGGGCGCTGAATGCCGTCAAGTCCTTGCGGTACGACCAACGGTCCTATTTTTGGATCAACGATTTCAATACCCGCATGCTCATGCATCCCTATTGGCCGGAACTGGAAAACCGGGATGTTTCCGAACTTAAGGACATCAACGGCAACCGGTTTCTGAAGGGTGCCGTTGATCTCCTTGCCACTCGGGACGGCGCCTTCATTACCTATTATTGGCCGGTCCCCGAAACCACCAAGCCGATACCGAAGCTGTCCTACGTGGCCAAGTTCGAGCCCTGGGGATGGATGGTCGGTTCCGGGATCTACATCGGCGACGTGCAGGACATCTTTCTGCGCCGTCTGGTCATAATCGGCGCCGTCATGGCACTGATCATCCTGGCTGTTACGGCGACCGCGATCTATGTCAGCGTCGGCGTCACGCGACCCGTCGAGGCAATCCGTCGAGGCATGCTGAGACTTGCCGAGGGGGATCGGGAAATCGATGTTCCTCACACCGACCGCAGGGACGAGATCGGCGATCTGGCCCGCGCGATGGACGTTTTCAAATCCAATCTGCTTCGATACGAGCAACTGCGCCAGGAACGCGAACGGATCAAGGCTGATTCCGAGGCTGCGCTTCGGCAAAGCGAAGCGCAGTTCCGCGAACTTGCCGATCTCCTGCCCGAGGTCGTATTCGAAACCGATCAGAAAGGGCGCATCCTATATCTCAATCGAAAGGGGATCGGCATATGGGGTTACACCGAGGAGGAACTGAAAAAAGGTGTGACACCGCTTGACTGTCTGATCCCGGAGGATCGGGAGCGCGCGAAATCGCCGGTGCTTGGGGGGATCGACGGCAGCGTCGAAGAACCCAACGAATACACTGCTCTCGATCGGAACGGACGAACTTGGCCGGTCGCTATTCATTCGGCTCCGGTACGGCGGAATGGGGACATCGTCGGTCTGCGCGGATTGATCTTCGACATTTC
The DNA here is from genome assembly GCA_963675465.2 of Rhodospirillales bacterium. GTDB lineage: Bacteria > Pseudomonadota > Alphaproteobacteria > Rhodospirillales > Shumkoniaceae > JAHDSF01. The sequence goes on along the minus strand of CAXXVY010000006.1, from coordinate 218,045 downwards.
CAAGATCAAGAAAACCGAGGACGATTTGAGGCTGGCCAAGGAAGAAGCCGAATTCGCCAACCGGGCCAAAAGCGAGTTCCTGGCGAACATGAGCCACGAATTAAGGACTCCGCTCAACTCGATCATCGGATTCTCGGACGTCATCAAGGGCGAGATGTTTGGCCCGATCGTTCCCGGCCAGTACCTCGAATATGCATTGGATATCAATGAATCGGGCAAGCATCTCCTGGAAGTCATCAACGACATCCTGGATCTGTCGTCGATCGAATCGGGCAACATGCCGCTCAGGGAATCGACGGTCGACGTGATGATGGTTTTGAAAGCCTGCTGCCGTATTGTAAAAGTGCGTGCGCAGAAGGCCGGAGTCGAACTCGAACTCGACATTCCACCGGGTCTGCCGCCCTTCAAGGGGGACGAGCGCCGCCTTCGCCAAATCCTTCTGAATCTGCTGTCGAATGCGATCAAGTTCACGCCGACGCGGGGGCGCGTCCGCATTCGGGCATGGATCGAAAAGGACGGGCGGCTCGCCATTTCGGTCACGGATAGCGGCATCGGAATCGCGCCGGAGGATATCCCCGTCGTTTTGGCACCCTTTGGGCAGGTTGCGGGGTCTTTGACCCGCTCCTACGAGGGTACGGGTTTGGGACTACCGTTGAGCAAGCGGTTGACGGAAATGCACGGCGGCACGCTGACGATCGCGAGCGAGATGGGGAAAGGGACATCGGTGGTCGTCCATTTCCCGGCCGACCGTCTGCTCGGCGACGTATCGGAAAAGGCGCACGAACACGGCCATCCGGCTTTGCTGTAGCCGCAGGACGTGGACAACCGGGAACAGTGCGTGTAGACGATTTCCATGACGCGCTTGACCAAGCCCGATCACGGTGGCGATCCCGCCGCGGCGGAAAATCATTTCGGACAACCGGCTTTCCCTTGGCTCGACCTGTCGACCGGGATCAATCCATTGCCGATCCCGCTTGCGCCTCTGCCAGGGGCCGTTGCGGCGCGGTTGCCCGATTCCCGCGATCTCGCCGATACGCTGAAAGAGGCGCGGTCCTATTATGGTGCGCCCAAGCACGGTGCGATCGTCGCCAGTCCGGGAACCCAGGCGGCGATGCAATGGCTGCCCCGTCTGCGCCCGGTCTCCCGTGTTGTCGTGTGGGGGCCGACTTATGCCGAACATGCGCATGTCTGGCGCTTGGCGGGCCATCAGGTGAGTGTTTTCCGGCATGACGATTCGGGATTGGATGATGCCGATGTCGTCGTCGTGGTGAATCCGAACAACCCGGACGGTCGGCGGATATCCTCTTCCGATCTCTTGACGCGCAAGCAGGCGTTGGCGAACCGGGGGGGATGGCTTGTGGTTGATGAAGCCTTCTGCGACGTGACTCCCGAAATCTCCCTCGCCGGCCATGTAGGCGACGCTGGATTGATCATCCTGCGGTCGTTTGGAAAATTTTTCGGTCTTGCCGGGTATCGCTTGGGATTCGTTCTCGGATGGCCTGAATTGACCCATGCCCTGGCGGACGCCCTGGGACCATGGGCGGTATCCGGTCCTGCGCTTTGGGCCGGCGCCGAGGCCTTCCGCGACCGCGCATGGATCGACGAAACCCGGAGGCGGCTGTATGGCGATGCCGCGCGTCTCGATTGTTTATTGGCGGCCCGAGGATTTGATGTCATCGGCGGTACCGATCTGTTTCGCTTGGTCCGGTATCCGGGCGCCGTCGAATGTCACGAGGCACTCGCACGCCGCGGTATCCTGGTGCGCCGATTCACCGATCATCGGGATTGGCTTCGGTTCGGATTACCGGGGACGCTTGAATCCTGGGGGCGCCTCGAAGCGGCCCTGGCTGAAATTCAGAAAGGATGAGAATGCGGATACAGGAACGACAAGTCGTGGTGTTCGACCTGGAATGGACCTCTTGGCCCGGGTTTTTCGAAAGCGGATTTCGCCAGGAAGGTCGCCATTGCGATGTCGTCCAGATTGGCGCCGTCAAGCTGGACGCGGCGAACGGTTTCGGCGAAATCGCGGCATTCAACGAGATCGTTCGTCCGGCACGCCATCCGGATCTCAGCCCCTATTTCGTCGGTCTGACCGGTATCACCCAGGATCGCGTGGATCGGGAAGGGCGGCCCTTTCCCGAGGCTTTGCAACGCTTTATCCGCTTCGTGTCCGAAGGCGATGCGGCGGCGTACTGTTTCGGCCACGACAATCATGTGCTGATGGAGAACGCGGCTTACCACGAGATGCCGCCACAGTCCGTGCTTGAGGATATGAGGAACCTGAAGGCCGTGTTTTCCGAAATCCTGGATGTTCCGGAGAATCAACTCGTGAGTTCACGCATGCCGTCCCTGATCGGATTGCCCAATCATGAAAGCGCCCACGATGCGCTCGGGGATGCACGATGTCTGGCGTCCGTTCTGCGCCACTGGCGGGGACGGAACGTCATATAGGTTTCATCAGCGGTTTCGCTTCCAGGTCGGCCGCGGTCCTTGAGTATTCAAGACACAGATGCCAAATGAGGCCATGATCCTGTTGCGATCCGCCGAACCGCATTCAGGAATCGATACAAACAAATGTCCATATATATAAAGTAGAACATATCATACAAAAAACATCATAAAATAGTGCATTGAGTCGATCAGACGAACTACGAGGAACTGCGGGCTTCGATCGGTAAGTCGGGAAGGTGATCGTGGATGTCCGATCCGGGCGTATCAAGAAAATTGGCTGCGGTATTTTACGCGGATGTTGCGGGGTATAGCCGACTAACCGGTGCGGACGAGGAAGGGACGCACCGGCTGGTTATGGACTCCCTGGATTTCACCGCTGAAACCATCAAAGCTCAAGGCGGCAACGTCTTGCGATATGCTGGCGATGCCATTCTCGCGGAGTTTTCCAGCATCGTTGCCGCCGTCAAGGCCTCGTATGTGGTCCAGATGGAACTGCATGCCCGGAACCTAGGGATTCCCGATGACAGGAAGGTGCTGATCCGGATTGGCGTCAATCTGGGGGATGTGATGGAGGACCGCGGCGAGATCTTTGGTGATGGCGTGAACCTCGCCGCCCGCCTTGAATCGACGGCGGTGCCCGGGGGGGTGTGCATATCTTCCGCCGTCCACGAGCAGATCGACGGCAAGACCAATATGGTTTTTGAAGACGGTGGATATTTGCAGTTCAAGAATATCGCCAAACCCATCCGCATCTATTTTTGGCATCCCATGCCAATGGAACAGTCCGCTATTGCGAGCACGGTGCCCCCGAGAGACACATTCCCTGTGCCCGGGAAGAACCACCCGCTGCCACCCAGGGAAAAACCGTCCGTTGCGGTACTGCCGTTCGCAAACATGAGCGGCGACCCGGAACAGGAATACTTCGCCGACGGCATGGTGGAGGAGATCATCACCGGACTCGCACGTCTCCGGTGGCTGACGGTGATCGCACGCAACTCGACCTTCGCCTACAAGGGCACCTCGCCCGATATAAGGAAGGTCGGCCGGGACCTTGTGGTGCGCTATGTTCTCGAGGGTAGCGTGCGCAAGGCGGGAGACCGCGTCCGCATCACCGCTCAGCTTGTCGAGGCCGAGAACGGTGGGCATCTATGGGCCGAAAGATTCGACGGCACGCTCGCCGACGTGTTCGACCTTCAGGATCAGATTACGGCCGGCGTCGTCGCGGCGATCGAGCCTTCGGTACGCCGGGCGGAAATCGAGCGCGCCAAGCGCAAGCGTCCCGACAACCTTGATGCCTACAACCTGTATTTACACGCGCTGGAGCAGTCGGACACTTTCACGTCGGCCGGGTGGGCGGCTGCACTGAACCTTCTCGACGACGCCATCGCGCTCGATCCCGATTACGCGGAGGCGCACGGAGTTGCCGCCTTTTGTCTGCAGCAGCGCTTCCTGTGGGGCGGGAGGGCGCCGGCCGACCGGGAGGCGGCGCTACGCCATGCCGACGCAGTCGCTGCGGCGAGGACGGACGATGCCACGGCGCTCGCCTTTGCCGCCTTTGCCATGAGTTCGCTCTCTGGCAACCATGACGTCGCGCTTGCGATGGTAGAGAGAGCGCTGGCGCAGAACCCGAGCTCGGCCACCGCGCATATCGTCAGTGCGGTGCTTAACTTGATCCTCGGGCACCCCGACAAAGGCCTGTGGCACGCCAAGCGCTCGCTCCGGTTGAGCCCGTTCGATCCGTTGCGCCATATTTCCGAGACCACATCCGCAGCCGCAATGTTGGCTGTTGGCCAACGCGAAGAAGCCTTGGTGTGCGCACGGCGGGGGCTGGAAGCCAATCCTGTCTTCGGGCCGGGCCTCACCGTTGTTGCCCTGTGCTTGGTCGGGCTCGGCCGGAACGACGAGGCGCGCGCTCATATCTGCCGCTTGCTCGAAATTGCGCCGGACACCCGGATCGCCACGCTTAAAGAGCGTTTCCTGTATGCAAACAGCTTCGACTTCGACCGCGTTGTCGCCGACTTGCGGGCGGCCGGACTGCCGGAATGATGCCTTGCTATCTCGGCATCACGGAAGCCAAGTCATGTAAAGGGTAGCCGGATTCCCACCGTCACGAGGCCGTTGCAGGGATGGTCGGCAGGCCAAAGGGGTGTTTGCGGATTTATAAGTTCACGGCCTAGGTTTCATCGACGTTTTCACCGTACCGGACCACCGTTCCGTGCCGCGTACAGGTGGGTGCGGCGTAGGTCATGAAAACCTCGGTGACATCGTCGGGCGACTTGACGGTGGTGGGGTCCTCGCCGGGGTAGGCGGCGGCGCGCATGCTGGTCCGAGTCTTTTTGGGATCGATGACATTGACCCGGATCGGTGTTTTGACCATTTCGGCGGCGTAGGTCAGCGCCAGCATTTCGAGTGCCGCCTTGCTCACCGCATAGACGTTCCAATAGGCGCGCGGCGCCTCGGTGACTCCGGAGGTGACGAAAAGGACCCGGCCCGCGTCGGAGGCGCGCAGCAGGCCGTCGAACGCCCGGATCAGGCGCCAGTTCGCCGTGACATTCACCGCCATGACGTCTTCCCAGGTCGTCGGGTCGGTGGCATGAGGCAGTGGTCCCAGTACGCCCAGAAGGCCGGCGTTCCCGACCAGGATGTCCAAACGTCCGAAGCGGCCGGACACGGCCTCAGCCATCCGATCGATGGAATCGTGGTCCCGGAGGTCCAGGGGAACCAGCGTCGCGGCGCCACCGTCGGCACGGATTTCGTCATCCAGTGATTCGAGCGCTGCCTGATCCCGGGCAACGGCGATGACGTGAGCTCCGGCGGCGGCGAACTTGCGGCACACCGCCCGCCCGATGCCGCGCGATGCGCCGGTGACCAGGGCTATTCGGCCGTCCAGGGGCGGTTTCGCTTCCCGATCGGCCAAGGCCCTAATTCCTTTCCGACAGCAGGGAGAGTTGCTCGGGGACCGGGCCGCCTTCCTTGTCGGTCAGACGGATGGGATAGTCGCCGGAAAAACAGGCGTCGCAGAATTGCGGCTGGTCGTTGTCGCGATCGACTTCGGCAACGGCACGGTACAAGCCGTTGATCGAGATATAGGCAATCGAATCGACACCGATCAGTCGCCGAATTTCCTCCAGGTCGTGGTTCGCCGCCAAAAGTTTTTCCCGTCTCGGGGTGTCGATGCCGTAGAAGCACGAATCGGTTGTCGGCGGGCTGGATATCCGCATGTGGACCTCGACCGCCCCGGCACGGCGGACCATTTCCACGATCTTGGTCGACGTCGTTCCGCGCACGATGGAATCATCGACGAGAATAACGCGCTTGCCCTTGAGGAACGAGGGGTTGGCGTTGTGTTTCAGTTTGACGCCCAGGTGGCGGATCTGTTCTGTGGGTTCGATGAAGGTCCGGCCGACATAGTGGTTTCGGATGATCCCCAATTCGAAGGGAATCTTGGCTTCCTCGGCGTATCCCATGGCTGCGGGAACACCGGAATCCGGCACCGGAACGACCATATCCGCTTCGACGGCGCTTTCCCGCGCCAGTTCGGCACCGATGCGCTTGCGAATGGAATAGACGTTTCGTCCCTCAAGCAAAGCGTCGGGGCGGGAAAAGTAGATGTATTCGAAAATGCAGAACCGCTGCGGGACCTTGGCGAAGGGCTTGATGCTGCGTACGCCGTCGGCGTCGATGACCACGATTTCGCCCGGCTCGACATCGCGCACGAACTCGGCGCCGATGATGTCGAGCGCATAGGTTTCCGAGGCCAGGATGTGGATGTTATTGCCAAGGCGACCCAGAACCAAGGGCCTCACGCCCATGGGATCGCGAACGCCGATCAGTTTCGACCGCGTCATCGCCACCAGCGAATAGGCGCCTTCGACTTGGCGCAGCGCATCGATGATCCGGTCGACCACGGTCGCGTACAGGCTGATAGCGATCAGGTGGATAATGTTCTCGGTATCGCTGGTCGACTGAAAAATGCAACCGCGCCGGACCAGCTGCTTTCGGGTCGTGTAGGCGTTGGTCAGGTTGCCGTTGTGGGCGATGGCCAGACCGCCGAATTCGAAGTCGGCGAACAACGGCTGGACGTTTCGCAGCAGGGTATCGCCGGTGGTCGAATAGCGGACATGGCCGATACCCATCGACCCGGGCAATCGTTTGATGACGTCTCCGGATCCGAAATTGTCGCCCACGTGGCCCAACGCGCGGTGGCTGTGGAAATGGGCGCCGTCGAAGGTGACGATTCCCGCCGCTTCCTGTCCGCGATGTTGGAGGGCGTGGAGCCCCAACGCGGTGTGGGCCGCCGCCTCGTCATGACCGAAGATGCCGAAAATGCCGCATTCTTCGTGAAGCTTGTCGTCGTCGAAAGGATTCGTGGTTGCCATTCGTTCGAATGTCCCGGTTAGCGCGTGCCTTCAATCAGCCGTTCGAGCCCCTGGCGCTGCCGCCGGTCGTAGGCTGGTTCCGTTGTTGATTCAGTGTTTTCCGCGCGGGGGCGGACCAGTTCCCTAACCAGCCTTTCCGCTTCGACCGCTTCGCGTGTTTTCTGTTCGGTGGCGCGGGCCGCGTTCGCAGCCCGGTTCATGGCGTCTTCCGGGACCAGCCGGCGGAGAACCTCGGCGCCGCGTTGAATGAGCGGCATGCTACGGGCCGTCTGCATCCATTCCGGATGTTCGGCAGGGGTCCATACCCAGGTCAGCCCCAGGTAAATGAGGCAAACGATCAGGGCTCCGCGGATTAATCCGAAGAGGAAACCCAACGAGCGGTCCAGAACGTTGAGCGCGCTGTCCTGGACACGGTTGGCGACGGCTCTCGTGAACAGGGACAGGACCACCAGCGTGACGATGAAGATCGACGCTCCGGCGCCGATATCGGCAATCAGTTCGACCTGGATCAGTTCACGGGCGAAAGGCCGGACGTAGGGATATCCGTAGATGGTGGCCAGGATCGCGCCGATCCACCCCCCGACCGAAAGAACCTCATGCACGAAGCCGCGCATATAGGCGAGAAAGCCGGAAATCAGCAACACTAGACCGACGACGATATCGACGACGTTGACCGGCAGGTCATTCATGGTTTTTCGCTCCTGCTGGGGCGAGGATGCGTTTCCGGTCGGCCGATGCCGAAGCGTCCGCTCGCTGGCTTGAATGTTGGCGGAAAAGACTCAACAATTCGTTCAAATGGGTCACCGAAACCGTTTCGATTCCGACGGTTTCGGACTTTCGGCCGTTACCGCCGGTATTGCCGCGCCGTTGCGGGACGATAGCTTTGGCAAAACCCAGTTTTGCCGCTTCTTTCAGGCGCGTATCCCAATGGGCGACGGGCCGAATTTCCCCGGAAAGCCCGATCTCGCCGAAGACAACCGTTTCCGCTGGCAACGGAACGCCGGACAGGGACGAAGCCAACGCGGCGGCCACCGCCAGATCCGCGGCGGGTTCGCCGATCTTGAGCCCGCCAGCGACGTTCAAGTACACGTCCATGCCCGAAAGGGCAAGCCCGCATCGCGCCTCGAGCACGGCCATGACCATGGCCAGGCGCGACGAATCCCAGCCGATCACGGCGCGGCGCGGCGTTCCCAAGGGCGACGGCGCGATCAGGGACTGGATTTCAACCAGGACCGGCCGGCTGCCCTCGATCCCCGCAAACACGCAGGCGCCGCTGACTTCGCCCTGCCGTTCGGCGAGGAACAGAGCGGACGGGTTGGTCACCTGCACAAGGCCGCCGTCGGTCATTTCGAAGACCCCGATTTCGTCGGTGGGACCGAACCGGTTCTTGACGGTGCGCAAAATCCGGAACTGGTGGCTGCGTTCGCCTTCGAAATAGAGAACGGTATCGACCATGTGTTCCAGGACCCGGGGACCCGCGATCATTCCTTCCTTGGTCACATGTCCGACCAAGATGACCGAAAATCCGCGCCGCTTCGCCAATCGGATCAATTCCTGGGCCGAGGCGCGAACCTGGGCGACGGTGCCCGGCGCGGAATCCAGGGAATCGACATACATCGTCTGGATCGAATCGATAACCACCACGTCCGGCGCATCGGAGTCGTCCAGGGTTGAAACGATATCGCGAACCGAGGTCGCCGCCGCCAATTGTACCGGGGACTTCGACAGCCCCAACCGATCCGCCCGCAGGCGCAACTGCTCGATCGCTTCTTCGCCGGATATATAGGCGCAGGTACAGAAAGCCGAAAGGGCCGCAGCCGCCTGCAACAGAATCGTCGATTTTCCGATTCCTGGGTCACCGCCCACCAGGAGCGCCGAACCGGGGACAAGGCCGCCGCCGCACACCCGATCGAATTCGTTCATGCCGCTGACCCGGCGCGGCGGACGTGTGCCTGATCCTTCGAGCCCGACGAAATGGATTTTCTTGCCCTTGGCACCGCGAAGACCTTTGGGCGGTGCCGCCGAGGCGGCCTCTTCGACCAGCGTGTTCCAGGCGCCGCATCCATCGCACCGGCCACTCCATTTGGTATGGCTGGTGCCGCATTCCTGGCAGACATAGGTGGCTACGGTGCGCGGCAAGGGATGGTCTTTCGGTCTCGAAGAGGAATCACACGACGCGCCTCTGTCGTGATACGTTTACGGGATTCGGGGTTCTGGACACAAGGGGTCGATAACATGGAAACGGGACTCAGGGGCAAAACGGCCCTCGTCACTGGCGGTTCACGCGGAATCGGCCGCGCGATTTGCTTGGCCTTGGCCGCGGAAGGCGCGCGCGTTTCGGTGAATTTCAATGCCAATGCCGCTGCCGCCGAAGAAACCTGTGCCCTGATCGCGCAAAAGGGTGGGATGGCGCGCGCCTATCAGGCCGATGTCGCGGATGAAAACGCCGTTCGTGCGATGGTCGATCGAATTGCCGCCGACATGGGGCCGATCGACCTTTTGGCCGCCAACGCCGGGACCACGGTGCCCGAAGAACCCCTGGCCTTTTCCACCGAAAACTGGCGGCACATGATGTCCGTCAACGCCGACGGAACGTTCCTGACCGTCGCTGCCATTGCCCCGGGCATGGTGGCGCGCGGTTACGGGCGGATCGTCTGCATCGCCTCCGTTGCCGCGTTGCGGCCCCGATCCAGGATGGCGGCCTATTCCGCGTCCAAGGCGGCGGTGATCGCGTTCGCCCGTTGTTGTTCGGAATCGCTGGGCCCCGATGTTCGGATCAATTGCGTGGCGCCGGGGTTGATCGATACCGAACTGGCACACACCGTCCCGCCGGATGCCCAGGCGGCGATGATGCGGGAAACGCCGCTCGGCCGCATCGGCAAGCCGGAGGAAATCGCCGACATGACCGTGTTTCTGCTGTCGGATCGTTCCGCCTACACGACGGGTCAGGTCGTGGTCGCGAGCGGCGGGCGGGTCACTCTTCCGTAAGGTGGTCGCTTAAGCCCGCACCGCCATGCGGATCGGTCCCTCGGCCCGGCCGTTGATGAACTGGTCGACGTGTTCGTTGCCCGAGGAATCGATGGTCGACGTCGGACCGGCCCAGATGATCCGGCCTTCATACAGCATGGCGATGCGGTCGGCGATTTTGCGGGCGCTCGCCATGTCGTGGGTGATGGACAGCGCTGTGGCACCGACGTCGCGCGTGATCTTGATGATCAGATCGTTGATGACGTCCGCCATGATCGGGTCGAGTCCGGTGGTCGGTTCGTCGAAGAAAATGATTTCGGGGTCTGCGGCAATGGCGCGTGCCAATGCAACGCGCTTCTGCATGCCGCCGGACAGTTCCGCCGGGAACAACCCGCCGACCTCGGCCGCCAGTCCGACCTGGGCGAGTTTCGTCAGCGCGATCTCGCGCGCGTCCGCCCGGTTGGTTTTCTTGGAGGCGAGCAGTCCGAATGCCACATTTTCCCATACCGGCAGCGAATCGAATAACGCCGCACCCTGAAACAGCATGCCGAACTTGCGATTGACCCGTTCGCGTTCGCGGCCAGGCATGCCCACGACTTCTTCGCCATCCACCTGGATGCTACCGGAATCCGGTTTCAGAAGACCCAGGATACTTTTGATCAGGACCGACTTGCCCGTCCCCGATCCGCCGATGACGACCAGGGACTCGCCAACGCCGACGTCCACGTCGACGCCGTTCAGCACCACCTTGTCGCCGAAGCGTTTGTGCAGGTCGCGAACGCGGATTTTCGGCGCGGTGGTGCTCATTTGGCAAAGAACATCATGGTCAGGATGTAATCGAAGCACAGGATCAGGATCGAGGCGGAAACAACGGCATTGGTGGTGGCTGCGCCGACACCCTGGGCGCCCCCCCGCGAATGGTAACCGTGAAAGCAGCCCATAAGGGTCACGATGAAACCGAAGACCGATGCCTTGACCAGACCGGAAACCACATCCTGAATCTGCAGGAATTCCCAGGTGTTCTGAAGATAGTTGGACGGATTGAAGCCGAGTTCGTAGGCGCCGACAAGATATCCACCGAAGACGCCGATGATGTCGGCGACGAAGACCATCAGCGGCAACATCAGGACGCCCGCAATTAGACGCGGCGCCACCATGTACTTCATCGGGTTGGTGGACAGGGTCGTCAGGGCATCGATCTGCTCGGTCACCCGCATGGTACCGATTTCGGCGGCCATGGCGGCGCCGATGCGCCCCGCCACCATTAGGCCGGCGAGGACTGGGCCGAGTTCCCGGGTCATCGACAGGACCACCACGTTGGCAACGGCGCCCTCGGCCGAGAAACGAGCGAAACCCGTGTAGCTCTGCAAGGCCAGGACCATGCCGGTGAATACGGCGGTCAGTCCGACCACGGGCAGGGAGAAGTAGCCGACCTCGATCATCTGGCGGCCGATGATGCGCGGGTAGAATGGTGGGCGAACGCAATGGGACAGGCCGTCGAGCGCGAAAAGCACCAGCCGTCCTGTCGATGCCAGGAAACCGATGCAGAGTCGTCCGATGACGGCCAGAAAGTTCATGCGGCTTTTCCGTCGCCCACGTAGGCGCGATGGTAACGGTGTCCCAAATTTGTCAGGATTTCGTAGGAAATGGTTCCCGCGGCGGCGGCGACGTCGTCGACCGACAACTCGGGTCCGATCAGATCGACCAGAGCACCGGTACGGACCACGGATTCGGGAACGTTGTTCACGTCGAGCGTGATCAGATCCATCGAAACCCGTCCCACAACCGGCACTCTTACGCCTCCTATCATCGCGGCGCCCCGTCCGCTCAGAGATCGCAAATATCCGTCCGCATAGCCGATACCGACCGTGGCGATCCGCGTCTTTCCAGACGCCCGGTGGGTGGCACCATAGCCAACGGTCCGGGGGGTGTCAATCTCCCGCACTTGCAGGATTTTTCCTTGCAGCCGAACCACTTGGGACAGTCTCGCCGAGGTGTTCGACGCGGGTTCGCCGCCATAAAGGGCGATCCCGGGTCGGGCGATGTCGAAGTGAAAGTCGCTTCCGAGAAGAATGCCCGCCGAATTGGCGAACGATCCGCGACCCATCGGCAACAATCTGCGGGCATGGCGGAAGATTTCCAGTTGTTCGGCGTTCATCGGATGATCCCGTTCGTCGGCGCAGGCCAGATGGCTCATCACCAGACGCACGTCGATCCCGTCGAGCCCCTGCGGGGCGTCGGTAAGACGGCGGACATCCTTCGGTTCTAAGCCCAGGCGAGACATCCCGGTGTCCACGTGAATGTCGGCGGGGCGGCTCTTTCCGTCCGAGTGTGCATGGGCGCGCCAGCGCGCGATATCATCGGGGCCGTTCAGCACCGGGATCAGGTCGTGCGTGTCGAAGGTTTTCTCGCAATGCGCCGGACAACCGCCGAGAACGTGTATTTCCGCCTTTTCGGGCAGCACGCCGCGAACGGCCACGCCCTCGTCGACATGGGCGACGAAAAACGTCCGGCATCCCGCGCTCCACAGCGCGGGCGCAACCCGTTCCGCGCCGGTGCCGTAGGCGTCGGCCTTGACCACGCCGGCGCATTCGCCGCCGCCGAGACGGTCGCGCATTTTCCTCCAATTCGCGGCGATCGCGTCGAGATCGACGGTCAGCACCGCACCGCAATGATCGATGTCGGGCATGAAGGGTATCCTAGAACAATCCTCATTCCGGAGGAATCACCGAAGCGAGGATAAATTGATCGATTACAATAAACTAGAGCAATCTATCCGCATTCGGCGGGAGACAGAGGGCTCTAGAAATTAGGCGTGTGTTCGCGATCGAGGTTTCCAAAGCGGGTGAATTCGCCCTGGAACAAAAGCTTCACGATGCCGATGGGACCATGCCGCTGTTTGGCGATGATGACCTCGGCGACGTTGCGGACTTCGGCGCGCCGTTGTTCCCATCGTTGTTGGCGTTCGTGGTATTTGTCTTCCTTTTCGTCGTTCCGGGCCGAGGGTTCTGCGCGTTCCAAATAGTATTCCTCGCGGAAGACGAATCCAACGACGTCGGCGTCCTGTTCGATGGAGCCCGATTCCCGAAGATCGGAAAGTTGGGGGCGTTTATCCTCGCGCTGTTCGACAGCGCGCGACAGCTGCGACAGCGCGATCACGGGAACGTCCAGTTCCTTGGCGAGTCCCTTGAGGCCGCGGGTGATTTCCGAAACCTCCTGGACCCGGCCGTCGCTGCGGGAGTTGGGATTGCCCGACAGAAGCTGAAGATAGTCGATGACCACGAGCCCCAGGCCGTGCTGGCGCTTCAGGCGCCTGGCGCGGGTTCGCAGCGCGCTGACGCTCAGACCAGGGGTGTCGTCGATGAAAATCGGCATGCGGTAAAGGCTCTGCGAACAAGCGACCAGTTTCTGGAATTCCTCGTTGGACATCTCGCCTTTGCGCATGCGGTCCGACGCGATTTCCGTCTGTTCGGACAGGATACGGGCCGCCAATTGTTCCGCCGACATTTCGAGTGAGAAAAAGCCGACGATGGCACCTTCGCTGCCGTCCGAATTGTGATGGTCGTAGGCGGCGTTGAAAGCGATGTTGGTGGCCAGGGCGGTCTTGCCCATCGAAGGGCGTCCGGCCAGAATGAACAGATCGGAAGCGTGCAAGCCGCCCAGCAATTTATCCAGATCCACCAATCCCGTCGCCACGCCCGCCAGGCCGCCTTCACGCTTGTGGGCGCTTTCGGCGACTTCGATCGCCGACAGGACCGCGTCGCGAAACGACTTGAACCCGGTATCGAACTCCCCGACCGTCGCCAACTCGTAGAGCCGCGCTTCGGCACCTTCGATTTGGCCGGGTGCGGGGTCTTCGATCTCCCCGTCGTAGGCGCGGTTGACCATCTCTTGGCCCAACGCGATCAGTTCGCGCTTCAGGTGGAGATCGTAGATTTCGCGGCCGTATTCGCCGGCGTTGATGATCGCCACGGCCGATGCCGCGAGTTCGGCCAGATAGGCCGCGCCGCCGATTTCCGTCAGTGAGTCGTCCTGTTCGAAGTAGCCTTTCAGAATGATCGGATCGGCGATTCGGCCCTGTTCGATCAGCTTGGAACAGGCGTCGTAGATGCGACCGTGGGCCGCCAAGGCGAAATGCTCCGGCCTTAGGTATTCCGATACCTTCTCGTAGGCCCGGTTGTCGACGAGCAGGGCGCCCAACAGCGCTTTTTCCGCCGCCGTGTTATGGGGCAGCGTACGAAAATGAGGGCCGTTTTCATTGGCGCCGGATAGATCCGCCGATCGGGCATTCGCTATGGGGGAGGGCATCGTTCACATTTTTCTGGACTCGAAAAAACCAGAATACGCGAAGCATCCGATTCCGGGAACGCGCGAATATCGGATATTACGGGATAACTTGCCAAACCGACCGAACGGTTTGTTGATATGTGCATACCGTGTGGATAAAGCTCGTCTCAGGCCGCGCGGTGACGCGACTTTCCAACCAGATCCCGATCCCAATCGGTGATGTAGTCGCGGGTCAGGGGCACCGCTTCCTGCCGCTTCGTCAACTGGATCTGGAAAACACAGTTTCGCAGGTGACGGAACGAGATCTCGCTGGCGGCGAGATAGAATTCCCACATCCGGCAGAAACGCTCGTCGTAGATTTCCGCCGCCTCATCCCAGCTCCCCATGAAGCGTTGGCGCCAATGACGCAGGGTTTCCGCGTAGTGCAGACGCAATATTTCGATGTCGGTAATCCAAAGCCCGGCCTTTTCGATCGCCGACGACACTTCCGACAATGCGGGGATATAGCCGCCGGGGAAAATGTACTTCCGAATCCAGGGGTTGGTGGTTCCGGGGCCTTCCATGCGGCCGATGGTGTGGAGGAGGGCGACTCCGTTGTCGTCCAGCAGATCTCGGATTTTTTCGAAAAACGTCCGATAGTGATAGACGCCGACGTGTTCGAACATGCCCACCGAAACGATGCGGTCGAATGTTCCTTCCAGAAGACGATAATCCTTGAGTTCGAACCGCGCCCGGTTCGACAGTCGCGCTTTCTGCGCACGGGCGTTGGAAACGTTGAACTGTTCCGTCGACAGCGTGACACCGGTCACGTCGGCATTCATTTCTCGGGCCAGATACAGCCCCATGCCGCCCCAACCCGAGCCGATATCCAAGACTTTCTGGTTGCGGGACATCAGCAGTTTGGCCGCTATATGGCGCTTTTTCAGATCCTGGGCGGTTTCCAGGTCCTCGCCGCCATGCGGGAAATAGGCGCAGGAATACTGCCGGTCATGGTCGAGGAATAGGTCGTAGAGACGGCCCGACAGATCGTAGTGGTGCGAAACGTTGGCTCGCGCCCGCGACATCGGATTATATTGCTGAAGAAAGCGGAAGACGCGGTCGACCCGAATTTGCATCTGCGCAAAAGGATGCGGGCCGAATCGGGCCAGATTATGCCCGAACAGGTCCAGCAAATCATAGAGCGTCCCGCCGTCTTCGACGACGAGCTTTCCCTCCATGTAGGCTTCGCCGAGGCATAAATTTGGGTGGAGCGCGATCGCACGCGCCGCGGCAGGATCGGTGATTCGTATCGTCACGACCGGTCCGGGCTCGCCTTCGAACACGCGAGCCTTTCCGGTCGAGTCGATAACCGTCAATTGCCCAACTTTGACAAGTTGGGCGAGCACTCTCGCCAGTAACATCGTTCCAACTCCGTTTCGGTCATTGGTCCGGGCGGTTACTCCGCCCATACGCCTAACCGGGTTGAAACAACCCTTGTGCCATACAGTTACTATATGGCGAGATGCTCGCCCAAGACAACTAAAACCGCGTACGGTTCGTCGCCGTTCAGGCCTTGTCTTCCTCGTCCGACGCGTCGGCTTCGACGATCTCGTCGGACTCCGCGGATTCAACGGCGTCGTCGGCCGTCTCTTCCTTGGCCGGAGCCGCGGCGGCTTTCGGCTCATCCCACTCGTCGCGGCCCACGATGGCATGGCCGGTCTTCGACTGGATCGCGGCCTCTTCAACCGACCGGGCGACGTTAACCTTCACCGTAACGGCGACTTCGGGGTGAAGGCTGACGCGGATGTCATACAGGCCCAGCGCCTTGATCGGCGTTTCGAGGCGCACCTGTTGCCGTTCGATCGAGTACCCGCTTTCGGTCACTGAAGTGGCGATGTCGCGGGTGTTGACGGAACCGTATAGCTGTCCGGCCTCGCCCGCCTGGCGAATGAGGATGACGCTCACGCCATCCATCTTGGCGGCCACGGCCGAGGCTTCCTGGCGGCGGTTCAGGTTTACGGCCTCAAGCTGAGCCCGTTGCTCGTCGAAGACTTTCTTGTTCTTGTCGGTCGCCCGCAGCGCCTTGCGCTGGGGTAGAAGATAGTTGCGAGCGTACCCGGGTTTGACACGGACGACGTCGCCCATTTGACCCAGGTTTTCGATACGCTCCAAAAGGATCACTTCCATGGTTCGTTCTCCTGGCCTTCGTGCTGCGCGCCAAAGCGTCGACGCAACCCGGCCCACTGTTCGATCATGCCGATTCCGGGAAGGACGAGAAGCGTCCAGCCGGTGACAATAAGGAGGAAATAGAAAATCGCGAGGACGGCGTGCGGAAAGGGTGTACGGCGGACCAGCAGATGGATGACGGCCAGTCCGAGAAACAGGAACGGAACGCTCAGGATGATGACCAGATTACGCCCGACGATGGTGAAATCGCCACCGCCGACCAAGGCCACCACCGCCGACCCGACCAAGGCCCAGGACAGCCATTCCGGCAGCCTGAGATCCTGAAGCCGTTCGCTGGGGCGTTTGTTTCCCCCGTTCCGGGTCAGCACGGATTGGGCGATCGCGCCGTTGATCGCCAACATGACGATCCAAAGCGCGATGAGCATTCCCGGAAGCAGCGGCGCAACGGTCGAAACGGCCGCCTCTATCTGTTCCGGGGAAAGCCCGGCCGCCGTGACGTTCATGGCCTGTCTCAGAGATTTGGCTACGTCATCGCTGACGTTCCAGGCCAAGATCGCGCCCAGGCAACCGAAAACCGAAAGCCAGCTCAGTGCCCATCCGGACGATTGCCATTCGACCGTGCCGTCGAGACGAACACGGCGCTGAAAGACTTGCCGCAGGACGATCCCGACGGGGATCGCGTTGCCGAACAGGAAATTCGCCGCCATCAGCAGGTCGCCAACCCCAGCCGTCACCACCGTACCGGCGATGCCCGCCAGGGCTCCCAAACGAGGCCCGATTCCGAGTCCGATCAGGAACAGCGGAAGCGGGGCCATGAGGGACAAGAACAGCCCAAGAATCGGGCTCACCATGACGCTCAGAAAGATCATGGCGCTTGCGCTCCCGCCACCGATGGCGATGAGGGCCAATCTGTTCATGTCCGCCGGACCGCTCCTTGAATTGCCGTCTTTCGGGAAACGGAATCCCGAAAGAACCGCACGCCTCGCGTTTCTATTTCAGTACGTACGGCAAGAGCGCGAGGAAGCGAGCGCGTTTGATGGCGCGGGACAGTTCGCGTTGCTTCTTTGCCGACACGGCGGTGATCCGGCTCGGGACCATCTTGCCGCGTTCCGATACGTACCGTTGCAGCAGGCCGACATCCTTGTAGTCGATCTTCGGCGCATTCTTGCCCGTGAAGGGGCAGGATTTCCGACGACGCATGAACGGACGGCGTGCGCCTCCGCCAGCGGGCTTGTCTGCGGTGTTGCTATCGCGATCTTCCATCACTCGACTCCTTGATCCGAACCGCGTTCCGACCCGCCGTCACTGAAATGTTCAGGGCGACGTTCACGCCGACGTCCGCCACGGTCGCCGCCGCGGCTCTGAACCATGACCGACGGCCCCTCTTCCAGTTCGTCGACGCGAATCGTGAGGCAGCGGAGCACGTCTTCATGCAGCCGCATCTGCCGTTCCATTTCCTGGACGGCCGATGCCGGAGCATTCAGGTTCATCAGGGAGTAGTGGCCCTTGCGGTTTTTCTTGATACGATAGGCAAGGTTGCGAAGGCCCCAGTATTCCAGCTTCGTGACTTCGCCGCCGTTTTCGGCGATGACATTCTGGAAGTTGGCGTTGAGGGCTTCCGCCTGAGTCACGGAAATGTCTTGGCGTGCGATATACACGCACTCGTAATATGGCATGGATGAAGTCTCCATCTGGCTTGTCTCAACCCAGTGCCATCGGCACCAAGCATAGCCGGGACCACCCCGGCACGGAGATAGAAGCGGCGCACTATACACGAAAGTTCTTGACACGCAAGAAACAAGGACCTTCTAAACACGTCGATTGTCGAAACGCAGATGAGGGATCTCGAAGTGGCTGGCGTTTTTCCTGGGGACTGTCCGACAATCGGACGGTCGCGCTTGACACCGTCAAATTTGCCGCTATCAACTGCCGGCCTTGTCGAATCTTCAGTGAGTGGGTGGTTATAATATGTCCAAGGCATTCGTCTTCCCGGGCCAGGGGTCGCAGGCCGTCGGCATGGGACGGGATCTCGCCGGCGCGTTCGCGTGCGCGCGCGAACTGTTCGAGGAAGTGGACGATGCCCTGAGTCAGAATCTTTCCCGCCTGATGTTCGAAGGGCCCGGCGAAGATCTCATGCTGACCGAGAATGCCCAACCGGCGCTGATGGCCGTGAGCATGGCGGTGATGCGGGTTCTGGAAAAGGAAGGCGGTCTCGACATCACACAGGCGTGCCAATACGTCGCCGGGCATTCGCTCGGAGAATATTCGGCTCACGCGGCGGTAGGGACCTTTACCCTTCCCGACGCGGCGCGTCTGTTGAAGACGCGCGGGCTCGCCATGCAGGCGGCCGTGCCTGTCGGACAAGGGGCAATGGCGGCGGTTTTAGGGCTGGATATCGATGCCGTTCGCCAAGTGGCGGCCGACGCCACGGTGGACGGCCAGGTCTGCTCGGCGGCGAACGACAATGCGCCGGGCCAGATTGTCATCAGCGGCACCAAGGAAGCGGTGGAGCGGGCCATCGCGCTGGCTTCCGAACGCGGCGCCAAGAGGAGCGTGTTGCTCCCCGTCAGCGCGCCGTTCCATTGCCCGTTGATGGCGCCCGCTGCCGATATCATGGCCGAAGCCCTGGCAGGAGTGAACATGCGCAAGCCGGT
This sequence comes from Rhodospirillales bacterium, assembly GCA_963675465.2. GTDB lineage: Bacteria > Pseudomonadota > Alphaproteobacteria > Rhodospirillales > Shumkoniaceae > JAHDSF01. The sequence continues at coordinate 199,141 of CAXXVY010000006.1, read as the reverse complement.
GGTTTCGGTGGTCGCCAATATCGTTGCGGAAGCGGTCGACGATGTGAACGACATCCGGCGGCTTCTGGTCGAACAGGTGACCGGCGCGGTTCGTTGGCGCGAATGCGTACTCTATATGAAGGAGAACGGGGTCGACACGCTGGTGGAAATCGGCGCCGGCAAGGTGCTGAGCGGCTTGGCGCGGCGGATCGATCGCGAACTGTCCGGCGTATCCATTGGGACGCCTACCGAAATCGAAGGTTTCTTGGCCAACGCCTAGCGAGCCGCCTAAAAAGAACCAGCGAGGAGGAAGACACCATGTTTCAGCTTGCGGGCAAATGTGCGTTGGTGACGGGCGCTGCGGGCGGAATCGGGCGCGCCGTGGCGCGTACGCTGCATGCCCAGGGTGCCACGGTCGGATTGGCCGACATGGCCGAAGAGCCCTTGAAGGCCTTTGCCGCGGAACTGGGGGAACGGTGTCACGTCTTCGTCGGCAATCTCGCCGAGACGGGGGCCGCCGATGTTCTCGCCAAGGATGCCGAGGCGGCGATGGGGTCCATGGATATCCTGGTCAACAACGCGGGCATCACGCGCGACAATCTGGCGCTTCGTCTCAAGGATGATGACTGGGATCTCGTTCTTGCGGTCAATCTGACCGCCGGATTCCGTCTGGCTCGCGCGGCGATGCGCGGCATGATGAAGCGGCGCTGGGGTCGAATCGTCGGAATTGCGTCGATCGTCGGCGTGACAGGCAATCCCGGGCAAGCCAACTACGCCGCTTCCAAGGGCGGCATGATCGCGATGTCAAAGTGCCTGGCCCAGGAAGTGGCCTCGCGTAACATCACGGTGAACTGCGTGGCGCCGGGTTTCATCGCGACACCGATGACGGACGCTCTCGGCGACGACCAGAAGCAGAAGTTGATTTCGGGCATTCCGAGCGGGCGTCTGGGGACGCCGCAGGACGTTGCCAACTGTGTCGCGTTCCTCTCCAGCGAGGAGGCGGCCTACATGACGGGCCAGACCCTGCATATCAACGGGGGTATGGCCATGATCTGAGTGGCCCGTAGGCGCCCTTCGGTTCTGGCCAAGCGCGGAAAAGTATGCTACGAAACGCTCCTTCCGACATGGGCTAGACCCGCAGTATCCGGGGGCCACGCTGGATTTCAACCATCAACAATCGCGAACCGAGGAAGACAATATGAGTGACGTCGCCGATCGTGTGAAAAAGATCGTGGTCGAACACCTGGGCGTCGAGGAAGCGAAGGTGACCGATACCGCCAGCTTCATTGACGATCTGGGAGCGGACAGTCTCGACACCGTCGAACTGGTCATGGCTTTCGAAGAGGAATTTGGTTGCGAAATTCCCGACGACGCCGCCGAAAAGATTCTGACCATCAAGGACGCAATTGAGTTCATCGAATCCCAGAAGTCCTGAGCGATCGGTGCACGCGCGTGACGGGTATCGCCCGTCATGCCGTGACCGTATTGTGGGATCGGTGCGCGTACTGAATCGCGGGGCATCATGAAGCGAGTAGTTGTCACGGGCCTGGGACTCGTTTCCCCTTTGGGGTGCGGTGTTCAGGTCACGTGGGATAGGTTGATTAACGGCGAATCCGGTATTCGCACCATTACGTCTTTCGACGTGTCCGATATTCCGGCGAAGGTTGCCGGGCAGGTGCCGACGGAAGAAGGCGCTCCCGGCCGCTTCGTTTCGGACGATTGGATGCCGGCAAAGGAAGCGCGTCGGGTCGACGCGTTCATCATCTTCGGTCTTGCTGCGGCGATTCAGGCCGTCCAGGATTCGGGATGGATGCCGGAGGACGAAGAATCCCTTTGCCGTACGGGCGTAATGATCGGTTCCGGAATTGGCGGGCTTCCCGTCATTGCCGCGGGCGCGGTTCTCGTCGAAAGCGGCAATATCCGGAAACTGAGTCCCTTCTTCATTCCGGCCTCCCTGATCAATCTGATTTCGGGCCATCTGTCCATCAAGTTCGGGTTCAAAGGCCCGAATTCGGCGGTTGTCACGGCGTGTTCGACGGGCGCGCATGCGATCGGCGATGCGACTCGGATGATCACCTGCGGGGATGCCGACGTCATGGTTGCCGGCGGCGCCGAGGCTGCCGTTTGCCGATTGGGTATCGCCGGGTTCTCCCGCGCCAATGCGTTGTCGACGAATTTCAACGAAACGCCGGAGAGAGCCTCTCGCCCGTGGGATAAGGACCGGGACGGTTTCGTCATGGGCGAGGGTGCTGGCATGGTGGTGCTCGAGGAACTCGAACACGCCAAGAAACGTGGCGCCAAGATCTACGCCGAAGTGGTCGGATACGGATTGTCGGGCGACGCCTATCATATCACGGCGCCGACCCCCGACGGCAACGGAGCCTTCCGTTGCATGCAAATGGCTTTTGGCAAGGCGGGCATGTCGCCGGACGATATCGATTACGTGAACGCGCACGGGACCTCGACGCCGTTGGGCGACGAGATCGAACACGGCGCGGTCAAGCGTGCCTTCGGCAGTGCCGCGTCTAAGGTTTCGATGTCGTCGACGAAATCGGCGATCGGTCACCTGCTCGGGGCGGCCGGGGCCGTGGAGTCAATCTTCTCGATCATGGCCATCAACCACGGCATCGTTCCTCCGACCTTGAATCTCGACAATCCTTCGGAGGGGTGTGATATGGATCTCGTTCCCCATCAGGCCAAGGAACGGAAGGTGCGAGCAGCGCTCTCCAACTCCTTCGGGTTTGGTGGAACCAATGCTTCCCTGATCTTCAGGGAATTTCGTTAGAGAGAGGCGAAGCGGCATGCGCCGCCTCGCGCTCGTACTCACTTTCCTTCTGGTCGTTCTGACCATCGGGTCCGGTGGCGTGTTCGTCTGGGGATATGCCCAGTACGTCCGCCCCGGTCCTTTGACGGCAAACGTGGTCGCCGTGGTTCCCAAGGGAAGCGGTGTCGAAACTGTTGCAAAAGAGTTGCAGCAACTTGGCGTGATCGCGAATGCCCTGGTCTTTCGCTTCGGTGCCCGGGTCGAAGGCAAGGACACGGCCCTGCGCGCCGGCGAGTATGTTTTCCGCGCTCGCATATCGCCCCGCGAGGTCGTCGACCTTCTGGTCAGCGGCGAAACCGTCGTGCGCAGGCTTACGGTCCCGGAGGGGCTGACCACAGCCCAGGTGCTGGCGCGCTTGGAACAGGTCGAAGGCCTGACCGGGGAAATCGAGATGTGGCCGGGCGAAGGCATGCTGATGCCCGAGACCTATCATTTCTCGTTCGGCGATGGTCGCGCTGAAATCGTGGAGCGCATGGCGCAGGCGATGGCACACGCGTTGCAGGAAGCATGGCGGAATCGGGCACCCAACCTGCCGATCAAAACCATGCGAGAAGCCCTGATCCTGGCGTCGATTGTCGAAAAAGAGACCGCTTTGCCAGAGGAGCGAAGCCGGATCTCGGCGGTTTTCGTCAACCGCCTACGCAAGAACATGCGACTTCAATCCGATCCGACGGTGGCCTACGGTCTGTCGATCGGCACCAAACCCTTGGGGCGGTCATTGACGCGCAAGGATCTCAAGAGCGAAACGCCTTTCAACACCTACGTCATTGACGGGTTGCCACCCGGGCCGATTTGCAATCCGGGGCGCGCGGCGATCGAGGCGGTCATGAATCCGGCCGAAACCGACGAACTCTATTTCGTTGCCGATGGAACGGGTGGGCACGCGTTTTCCCGTACCCTCAACGAACACAATCGCAACGTCGCCCGCTGGCGCGCGCAACGCGATGGGCAATCCACAAACGAAACAACCGAATAATGGCGGGGGCGCACTCCGGTTCGCGCCTGAATGCAAGGAGTTGAATATGGGATCACTGGTTGGCAAGCGGGCTCTCGTGACGGGTGCCGAACAGGGGATCGGCAAAGCCGTGGCCGAAGGGTTGCTGAAAGCCGGTTGCGATATCGCGATCCACTATTTCATGGGCGAGGAAGGACCGAAGGAACTCGTCGCGTTGGCCGGATCGTTGGGCCGCCGGGCGTCATATTTTCAGGCCGATCTGACCGATGAAGGCGCCGCCGTCGACATGGTGGAAAAAGCTGCCGGTTTCCTGGGCGGGTTGGATGTCCTGGTCAACAATGTCGGCGGGTTGGTTGAACGCCGTCGCCTCGAAGAGGTGGATTTGGCGTTCTGGAAGAAGGTCATCGACATCAACATGGCGTCGATGTTGCTGGTGACCCGGGAAGCCTCGCCGCATCTCGCCAAGGCCGACGGCGCGTCAGTCGTCAATCTTTCGTCGCTCGCCGGACGCAAGGGCGGTCATCCGGGATCCCTCGTTTATTCGATGACCAAGGGCGCGGTATTGACGTTTACCCGCGCGCTTTCCAACGAACTGGGCCCCAAGGGCATTCGCGTGAATGCGGTGGCGCCGGGATTGATCCTCGGAACGCGGTTTCACGACACGCACACGACGAAAGAATCCGCCGACGAAACGATCCGTGGTATTCCGCTGGGACGGGCCGGGGATGTTTACGACGTCGCCCGGACGATCGTCTTTTTGGCGTCCGAATACGACGGCTTCATCACCGGCGAGACCATCGACATCAACGGTGGGGTCTACTGCTCCTAGGCGTTTGCCGCTCGCCGACGACGACGATCAAGAAGGACTCGAACCGTCGCATGCTCAAGACCCGGCTACTCCACCCCGAAATACTGCGCGTACTCGGCAGTTCGGGCCATTTCTCGCAGGTGCTGATCGCCGACGGGAACTACCCGTTCCTGTCGCGTTCGGGGCCCAACGCAACCGTGGTATACCTGAATCTGACGCCGGGCATTCCCAAGACAACCGACGTACTCGATGTGTTGGTCGAGGTGATTCCGGTGCAGGACGCCGCCGTCATGGAAACACCGAGCGGCGAGGCCGCTCCCATCCACGACGAATACCTCAAGATGCTGCCGTCGGGTCTCGAACTGAAACGACTCGAACGATTTGCCTTTTACGATGCCGTTTGCTCGCCGTTTACGACCCTTGTTGTCGCCACGGGGGAAAAGCGCCGATTCGCCAACCTGCTGCTGACAATCGGTGTGGTGAAACTGGAAATGAACGAACAATATTGACCAGCCGGACCGTGTGGTTGCAGCCGCGGCAAACCTAATCCTTGCGCGGAAGTCGGCGGAGAATGGGGTCGATCCACGCCGGAGGCATCGCGCTCAGAAGCCATACGATGAAGGCCATGGGTATCGGAAAGGTGATTCTGCCGCGATTGTTCCGAAGTCCCTTGGCGATGATGTCCGCAGCGCGATCCGCCGACATGATGAACGGCATCGGAAACTTGTTCTTGTCCGTCATCCGGCTGACGACGTAACCCGGGCAGACGACCGAAACGCGAATTCCGAATTCCGCCAGTTCCAATCTCAGTCCCTCGCCCAGAACCTTGACCGCAGCCTTGGTGCCGCAATAGGCGGAGGCCCCGGCGAAACCCCGGTAGCCCGCTATTGAACTGACCAGCGCGATCTGTCCGGTCTGTCGGGCGCGCATCCGGGGGATGATCGGCAGGATGGTGTTGAGAACGCCGTCGACATTCACGGCGAAGAGCGCGCGATAGCGCTCTTCATCATCGTCCGCGCCACTGGTGCCAGACGAAATGCCGGCATTCGCGATCACCAAGTCGATCGGGGTCTTTGTATCGAATCCGATGATCCATTGCCGCATGGCGTGGGCGTCGGCCACGTCGACGACTTCCGTCATCGCCGTCGCGCCCTTTTCCCGGCAGGCCCGGGCGACGTGCTCCAGTCGGTCCCTGTCTCTGCCGGATAGGGCCAGCGTGGTGCCGGCGCGCGCGTAGACCAGGGCCAAGGCTTCGCCGATGCCGCTGGACGCGCCGGAGATGAGGATGGTTTCGGGCAAGGGGCTCGCAACGCTCATGCTTGCCTTATAGCGGAAATGTTCCCGGCGGTGTATCGCTTGTTGCGGTCGGCGGCGATGACTATAACCGTCTGGAGAACTGATACAGGAGACAGGTGTGACGATTTCGTCGATGACGGGGTTCGCGCGGGTCCAGGGTGGTGATACCCGCCGGTCCTGGACTTGGGAAATCCGGAGCGTGAACGGGCGGGGACGGGAAATTCGATGCCGACTCGCCAATGGATGCGAGCGGATCGAGGCCGACGTGCGTGATCGGGTGAGCCGACGGTTTCAACGCGGCAACATCTCATTGACGCTGACGGTGGCGTCCGAACACAAAGGTGGCGAGGTCCTCGTTAATCGCGCCGTTCTTGATCAGGTGATCGCTCTGTTGCCGGAATTGCGTGAGCGGTTTCCCGATGCCGCGCCGCCGCGACTGGATGGACTTCTCGGCATCCGGGGAATCCTGGAAACCGTCGAGGAAGTACCGGGCGAGGAAGAAGAGGAAAGCTTTGCCGAGGCGGTTCTGCGCGATCTCGATGCGGCAATTGGCTCCCTGGCCGAGAACCGGGCCGCCGAAGGCGAGCGTCTGTCGACCATCGTCGCCGGCCATCTTGACGGTATTGCCGGCTTGACGGTCCGTGCATCGGAAACAGCGGCGACGCAGCCCGGGGCATTGTTCGAGAAACTTCGCGCTCAGGTCACCGCTCTCTTGGAATCCGCGCCCGCGTTGTCGGAGGATCGCTTGGTCCAGGAAGCCGCGCTGTTGGCCGCCAAGGCCGACGTTCGAGAGGAACTGGACCGCCTTGCGGCACATGTTGAAGCGGGCCGGGAACTTCTGGCAAGCAGCGGTGCCGTCGGCCGCAAGCTGGATTTCCTGTGCCAGGAGTTCAACCGCGAAGCCAATACCCTGTGTTCCAAATCATCGGATGTCGCGCTGACCCGTATCGGCCTGGAACTCAAAACGATCATCGATCAACTGCGCGAACAGGTTCAGAACATTGAGTGAAGTCAGACAAGGCGTCCGCCGCAGGGGGCTCATGCTGGTTCTGTCATCGCCGTCCGGGGCGGGAAAGACCACGATCGCACGCGCCATTCTCGAACGGGATCCGGATATCGCGCTGTCGGTCTCGGCGACCACGCGCTCGCCGCGCCCCGCCGAGCGGCACGGGAAGGATTACTTCTTCGTATCCGAAACCCGGTTTCAGGACATGGTGAACGAGGACGCGTTTCTCGAACATGCCTATGTGTTCGGAAATCACTACGGAACGCCGGCCCAGCCGGTGAACGATGCCTTGGGCGCCGGGCGGGACGTCCTGTTCGATGTCGATTGGCAGGGAGCGCAGCAGTTGCGCGACAAGGCGCGCGATGATCTGGTTGGTGTGTTCATCCTGCCGCCTTCGCGGGAGGAACTTGAAAAGCGGCTTCGGCGGAGGGCTCAGGATCCGGAGGAAATCGTGAAAACCCGGATGGCAAAGGCCGCCGCGGAAATGAGCCACTGGGCCGAATACGACTACGTAGTCGTCAACCGAGACCTGAACGAAAGCATCGCCACCGTCCAGGCCATCCTTCATGCGGAGCGGCACCGTCGTCAGCGCCGCATCGGCCTGCCGGCTTTCGTCGGATCGTTGTGCGGCAACTGAGTGTCGTCAGCTTTTGGATTCGAGGCTGAGCGCCAGACGCAAAAAATCGTCGACGCTCAATGTCTCGGCACGCTGGCGCGGATCGACTCCCAGCGCTTCAAGGTCCAGCCCCAATCCCTTCAAAGTGCCGCGCAGCATCTTGCGCCGTTGTGCGAAGGCGGCGCGGGTCACGGCATCGACGGCCTCCCACGACGGCGGCGTGCGGGGGGGGATTCTCGGCACGAGATTGACGACGGTCGAGGCGACCTTGGGCGGCGGGGTGAAGCTTTCTCGTGGCAGATTGAACGCCGCACGGACGGCGCACAGCCACTGCGCGATGACGGAAACCCGACCGTAATCCTTGGTGCCGGGAACAGCCGTTAGACGATCGGCGACTTCCTTCTGGAACATCAGGGTGAAACCCGAAAAAACCTCCGCATGGCGCAGCCATCCCATCAGCAATGGGACCGAGACGTTATAGGGCAGGTTGGCGATGATCCGCCGCGGTGCCGGAGCGACGGTTCTTGGATCGATCTCCATCGCGTCGGCTTCGATGATCTCGAGACGTTCCGGATAGGCTTCGGCCACTTCCGCCAGTGCGGCGATACACCGCCGGTCCTTTTCGATCGCGACGATTTTGCGGGCGCCGGCTTCCAAAAGCGCGCGTGTCAGCCCGCCGGGGCCGGGGCCGATTTCGACGATCGTGTCATCGCCCAACGGACCCGCCGATCGAACGACCTTGCGACAGATGTTGAGATCCAGCAGGAAATGCTGTCCCAGTGATTTGCGCGCACCGAGATCGAAACGGGCAATAATCTCGCGCAACGGCGGAAGGCCAGATGCCGCCTCTCCGTTGGTCAACGCGATGCCCCCGAAGCGGGGGGGGCCGCGCGACGGCTTGCCATGCCCCAGGCCATTTTTATGGCCGACATCAGGCTGCGTGGATTGGCACGCCCCGTCCCCGCGATGTTCAGAGCGGTTCCATGATCCGGGGAGGTGCGGACGAACGGCAATCCCAAGGTCACGTTGACGCCGCCGTCGAAATCGAGGGTCTTGATCGGAATCAACGCCTGATCATGGTACATGCAGATTGCGACATCGTAGTTGGCGCGGGCGGCTTCGTGGAACATGGTATCCGGCGGCAGGGGGCCGAACGCGTCGATGCCTTTCGCGCGCAGGGCATCGACTGCGGGGCCGACGATCGTCGTTTCCTGCTTCCCCATCGTCCCTTCTTCGCCGGCGTGGGGATTGAGGGCGGCCACGGCGAGGCGCGGCGCGGCAATGCCGAAATCGCTCCGCAAGGACGCCGCCGTGATCGTTGAAGTCGCCACGATCTCATCGCGGTTCAGTGTCCGGATGGCCTCCTCCAACGCGACATGGATCGTCACAGGGACTACCCGGATTGCATCGCACGCGAGCATCATGACGGGGCGCGGGTTGCCGGGCGCCAGCGATGCCAGGAATTCCGTATGGCCAGGCCACGTGAAGCCGGCGTCGTAGAGACACTTCTTTTGGATCGGGTTGGTGACGACCGCGCCGGCCTGCCCCGCCATGGTCAGGAACACCGCCCGTTCAATCGATTGCCGAACGGACGGCGCGTTCCGAGGATCGGGATGGCCGGGCCGAGGATCGAACGCCAACGGGATAGGCAGCACGGGGAGCGCCTCGGTGAATACGGTTTCGGCTTCTTGAGGATGGCCGATCTCACGGATCGGCAGGTTCTCGCCGATTTTTGCCGCCAGGGCACGAAGGCGGTCAGGGTCGTCGAGCGCGAAAAACCGCATATCGCCATTCGCAAGGTTTCGCCATGCCTTGATCAGGATTTCACCACCGATGCCCGACGGTTCCCCCATGGTGATGGCGAGCGGTGTCGGCATATCCGTCATGTCCCGTTCAGATCCGAATTTCGACGAACGCGGTCCGGCGGCTGTTTCGGACCGTTCGGCGCACGACCAGTTCCAGCTTTTCGCGAACCAACATGGTCCTTACCTGAGCACGCAGAGCGGCGGCATCGGCGCCTCCGCTGCGACGGCAAACCATGAAGACGGTCGGCCCGTTGGCCGTGGCGATCGGGGCGCTCGGCTGGTTTTCCGCAAGCCGGCCGACCACGCCTTGGACATCCTGGGGCAGCCCGGACATCTTCACCTCGCCAAGATCCCCGGAAAGCGGCGATCCGCTTTGCGCGGCGGCCCTGCGGAAGGCGGAGCATCCCGAAACATTGGCGACCAACTGGCGTGCCTTCGCCGTCGCTTCGGATAGGGCGACATGGCCGGCGTTCGGCGCCACGGGCACCACAAGCTGCGTCAACTCTACCGTGACTTCCGGTCCCGTCAGGCCTTGGGATATCCGCTTGTCCTTGAGCAGGTATATCGACAGCCCCATGGGGGATTCGATCGGTCCGGCAATCGCTCCTTTGTCCATCGATTTCAGGGCATCGAACACTTCGTTATCGAGTTGCTGGGCGCTCATCCATCCCAGATCGCCGCCGACGACCGCGGACGGGCTTTGGGAGAAGTTTTCGGCCAAGGCCGAAAAATCGGCGCCGCCGCGAAACTGTTCGATCAAGCGACTCGCCAAGGCACGGGCCTCCGCGACCTGTCCGCCGGTATCCAAAGGCAGAACAATCTCGGCGAGGTTCAGTTCGGTTTCGCCTTTGCTGGATTCGATCCGCTGAAGCGCTTCGTCGATTTCTTCTTCGCTGACTCGGACCTGGGATCGAAGGCGTCGGGTCACGTAGCGACCCCAGGCCAGTTCGCGCTTTAGCTTTTCGGCCAGTGCGTTTTTGGGAATCCCCGAACGTTGGAGAAACACGTCGATCTGGCCCGGCGGAACGTTATTCTGCCGTTCGATGTCGGCCATGGCATCATCGACGTCGGCCTGGGTGATGTCGATCCCCGCCGTTTTGGCTTCCTGGTATTTGATAATTTCGTCGATCATGACCCGCAGAACCTGGGGGGCGACTCGTCGTAGAACTTCGGGTTGGTTCGGAATATTCGACGATGAGACGACCAACTGCATCCGTTCCTGCAGGTCCCGGACGGATATGATGTCGTCATTGACGACGGCCGCGATCCCTTGGACTTCCTGGGCATCGGCACGCCCTGCCAACGCCGCGAGCGTCGCAAAGACGATCAGAAAATTCTTTAACATGACATCCCACCCCGAAAAAATCGCAACGACCTTATCTTCCCCTATCAATGACGCGACGCCGGGGACCCGAGAGCCGGAATAATCCCACAATGCGCCTGCTTGGCGGAAGTGGTCACAGCGCGTCTGTTTGAAACTCTCCCAGCGTCTTGAACGAAAACCGGAGGATGATCGAATCGGAAGGCTTCAGTTCCCGGTCTTCATAATAGTCTCGGCGCAGATCCGTGGCGAAAACGAAGCATTCGTCCTCGTAGGTCAGATTGAGGCCGACGCTGCGCATGCCGCCCGTTTCGTCGGCCAAGTCCCGTACCGCGTCGAAGGTGGTCCGCCAGTACCGTGACAGCTTGGCCGCCACGCTTCCCCTGACTTCCTCGCGGTCGCTGAATTCGCTACCTTCGAGCTTGTCGAAGAAATTATAGCTTGTCGAAAACGAGAAGGCATCGGTGCTCATACCCAGGGAGATCTCGTTGCGGCGTGCGGCGAAATCATCCTTGTCGATCCGCGTACGATAGGAGAACGACCAGTCCTTGTGGGGGGAGACGACGATCCGGCCAACATAGTCCGAAAAATTGTCTTCCAGCCCAGATCCCTCGGCGAAGGTGCTGTCTTTGTGATAGCGGTAGCTTTGTCCGACCAGGACCGTGGTGCTTCCGCCCCGGTTCCCGTGTACGCCCCATTTCAAGCCATAATTCACCCGGGGGCCGCCTTCGACCCGATCGTAGCCGACGAAACGATTGTGGCTGAACAGGTTGGTGTCGTCGAATTCGAAGTCGAGACTGTCTTCGTTCGGGATCGAGGCTGGGTTGTTTCCGTAAGGGCTTGCAATCAGCGAGACCATGGGTTCCAGCGTCTGGCTGAAGGCGCCGCTTTGGCGGACAAGGGGGTAGCGCCAGTCGAGCGCGATCTGAGGGAACGCCCGGCCTTCGATGCCGTCGTTCGCCCGCAACGCCCCTTCCGGAACGAAGTCGCTGAGGTGATAGACATCGGTCTGCAGCGTCGCCGACAGTTCGTAAATGTCGCCCATTGGGCCGGTGTAGGGCTGGTGCCAGCCGCCGACCAGGGACAGCCGCCGCGTATCCGCGCCATCGGGGCGGGTCAGGGCCACCATATCGGCATCCAAGGTCGTATAGGCGCCGTGATTGCCCGGGTCGCCGCGACGACTGTACTCCATCATTGGAATGGCATAGGGCGAATCGTTATCGTCCGCGCCATTGCGCAAATCCTGATAAGCCTGTCCCTCGATTTTGAAATAGTTGCGGCGGCGGAAGCCTTCGGCAAAAAGTCGGCTGGTCAGGACGTTGTCGTACTCGAAACCGTAGCGTCGCTGGTAGGTATCCTCGGCGGTCCTTTTCGCGTCGAAGCCCCAACGCCAAGTGTCGTCGATATCGAAGCGGCCCTCGGCATCGATATGCCCCAAGACGTCATCGTTGGAATCCATCGTCACGCTGGCTTGGGTTTCGATTTCGCCCTGCATGAACTTGCGCCGATAACGGGCGGCGAGAACCGGACCCTCGGAACTGGTGAGCGTGGGCGTGATGCGCAGATCGCTTTGACGATCGATGGCCCAGAAATAGGGCGTGCGCACCCAAAACCCGAGATCCGACGAGTTGCCGAAGGACGGAGCGAGAAAACCGCTTTCGCGTTTGACCGTTGGATCGGGATGCGAAAGGTAAGGCGTGTAGGCCACGGGAACACCGGCGACTTCCAGCCAGGCGTCCCGATATTCAATGGTCCGTCGTTCCTTGTCGTGAATGACCCGGATTGCCTTGACCTGCCACAGCGGCGGCTTGTCGGGATTCGTCGCGCAAGTTTCGCACGGGGAATACACAGCCTTTGCTAATTCGGTGACGGTGCCGCCGATACGACGCCCGCCATTGGCGGCGAGACGCGCCTTGTCTGACAAAATCAGCCGGATGTCCGAGACGATTCCGTCTTTGAGGTCGCCGGAAACTTCCATGTAGTCGGCGAACAGCACCTCGCCCGACGGCTCCAGCAACGTTACATTGCCGGATACGGTGAGCACATCCTGCCGCTGGTTGAAGGAGATCGTGTCGGCGAACAGGATCCGATCTTCGTGCTGGACCTCGACATTGCCCCGAGCCGAAACGACGTCCAGGGTTCGGTCGTAATTCACTTCATCGGCACTGAAATGGATGGGAAGTTCTTCGGTCGTCTGGGCCAGGGACGGATACGCGGCAAGTGCCATTGTCCCCGCCAAAAGACACGCCACGAAACGTCGGCGCCGAACCTGAGATTGAACCGTTCCCATCCGATCAACCGTCCTCGAGATGCAGCAACATCGCCAAGCCCAACAGCGTCGACACCCCGGACGGTGTCCATGCGGCCAGTGTTACCGGGATGCTGTCCGATAGCCCCAACGCGAACACCACGTCGGAAAAGAAATAGAGCACGAACCCCGTCAACACGCCACCGGCAATGATGTAAAGGGAGCCCCCCCGGCGGGAATGCCGTAACGTGAAAGTCGCCGCGATCAACACCATCGCACACATCAATAGCGGCGTTGCCAGCAGCGTGTGCCAATGCAGCCGGTGCCTGACGGCCGAGAACCCCGCTTTTTCAAGTGTTTCGATAAAACGCGGAAGCGCCCAGAAGGACATGGTTTCCGGCGCCGCGAAACTGTCCTGGATTTTGTCCAGGGTCAGGTCCGTCTTCAGCCAATACTCGTCTTCGCGCCGCGATACCTGTTCCGGAACAGAAATCCAGGCGTTTTTCAGATGCCAGTAGCCATCTTCCAGGCGGGCATATTCGCCGTCGATTCGCTTCTCGAAGTCGTCCTGCCCGTGATAGACGAACACGATCACGTCGAACAGTTCGACCTCCGCGCCGTGTTGCAGGACCCGATTGGCGTGAACCACCGACTGGCCGTCGGCGCCGGATTGGCGCAGCCATAGCCCGCCGGCGGCAATCGAAAGCGCGTTTTCCTGACCTTTTAGGTTCAATGCCTCCAGCCGCTGGTAGCGGGCCAGGGTGGCGGAGGCGAGTGGGTTGACGGCGGCAACTTTGAAGGCCCCCAGGAGGATGGCCAGAATCAAGGCCGGCAACAGGAATTGCCATGCCGAAACGCCGGATGCGCGCGTCACCACGAGTTCGTGGTTGCGCGTCAAGCGCCAAAACGCCGCCATGCCGCCGAACAGGGCCGCGAACGGAAAAACCTCCTGACCCATGTGCGGCAGTTTCAAGAGCGCCATGGCGAGCACCATCCCGAAAGTGACGTCCGGACGCGTCGCGGAACGGCGCAGCAATTCGATGGTATCGATCATGAATATAAGGGAAAGGAAAATCGCCAGGATTGCCAGGAACCCGATAAGGAAATGACGGCTGATGTAATAGGACAGGGTGGTGGAAATGCGCATTTCAGACGCCTCGTCCCGCATCGGCGGTATCCGTCGCGTCGGTATGCGAACCGGCGTGCAACCTGGGCCCGCGTATCAGGAAGATCGAGCCGAGGATGATCGGAACGAAAGCGTTCACGTACATCAGGGGTATCAGTTCGGGATTCTTGGCGCAGAGGTTTCTCAGTCCCAGTTCGATTGCCTGGGCGATGATCAGGAGGATCACGGCCAGGGTCACCCGATGGGGCTGTGATCGCCTTGTAAAGCTGCCCGACAGAATCGTTGCCAATCCGATCAGCGCAAAACCGAAGGAATACAGCGGCGATAGGATACGCCGATGGCCTTCGGTTCGGTAGCGTCCGAAATCGTTGGGATTCAGGTCCTTGTCGGTTTCGGGGGACAGGAGTTCTGCGATCGCACGCTCCTCGACCTCACGGTGCCGCGGGTCGCCGTTTTCGCCCGAATGGGGAAGATCCACCGTATAGCGGTCGAAATAGACGATGGTGAAGCCGTTCTTCTTCTTGTCCAATTCCTGGCGGCTACCGTTGATCAGGACTACACGAGACGAGCCTTCCTCGGTTCGCACCAAAGCACCGCGCGCGGCCATCAGTGTCGAAGGTTTTTCCGGGTCGCGCGCGTCGTGGACCAGGATGCCCAGAAGCTGCCCGTCCTTGGCGCGTTCGCGCACATAGACCGTGAAGTTCTTTTCGATGACGTTGAAGGTGCCTTCCTGCAGAAGGACATGCGAAAAACGATTACGGAACTCCCATTGGAGGTCGCGGAACAATCGATACGATTCAGGCAGGAAATAGACGTTGATCGCATAGGACAGCACCGTGACGAAAAGTCCCAGAATGAGCGCCGGCTTCGCCAGGCCCATCTGCCCGACGCCCGAGGCGCGCATGGCCACCAGTTCGCGATCCGTGATCAGCCGGCTGTAGGTGAAGACGACGATGGCGAAGAGGGCGATGGGCAGGATGACGGTCAGGTAGCTGGGGAGCAGCAACATGGTCAGGTACACGAACATTCCTGCCGTGAGGCCGCGATTCACGATCCAGTCGATGAACCGGAGGGACTGGGTCAGCCAGATGACGCAAGTCAACCCCGCCGTGACGAGGATCATCCCGACGACGAGCTGGAACAGGATATATCGCGAAAGTCGTCCCATCACCTACCGCTTTCCGGTCGGAAAGTGCTCAATATCCTTGTAAAGATCAAGCGAAACGGCCTTGATCGCGAGAATTAACATCCAAACGCTTTAGGGGCCGTTAAGGATCGACGATCTTTCCGGGATTCATGATCCCCCGGGGATCCAACGCGGCCTTGACCGCGCGCATCAGGTCAATCTCCACCGCGGGCTTGTAGTGGGCCAATTCGTCCTTTTTGCGCATGCCGATCCCATGCTCCGCACTGATGCTGCCGCCCATATCGACGACTATATCGTGCACGATGCGGTTCATCCGTTCCCATTCCGCCATGAAGCCGTCAGAGGAGCCGTTTCGGGGCTGGGTGAGGTTGAAGTGAACGTTTCCGTCGCCCATGTGGCCGAACGCGACGACGCGAACGCCGGGCAACGCGGCTTCGACAGCCCTTGAAGCTCTGGCGACGAACTCGGGGACGCGGGCAACGGACACCGACACGTCATGCTTGATGCTGACGCCTTCGGGCTTTTGGGAGTCGGGGACGGTTTCCCGAATCCGCCACAGTTCCGCCGCTTGTCCCTTGCTCTGGGCGATGACGGCGTCCTCGAGGGTATTGTTCTCGTGGGCTTGGCTCAAGGACTCCTCGAGTGCCGTTCGAAGATCGGCGTTCGGGGTCGGGCTGGAAAGTTCGATCAGTCCGTAATGGCTATGCGGCGCATCGAAGGGATCCGTGAAATCCCGACCGTGCGCCAGGACGAATTCGATGGCGATCCGGGGCATCATTTCGAAGGCAGTCAGGTTTTCGCCGCAACGGTCGCGCACGACGCGGAAGGTCTGGAACAAGTCTTCCAGGGAACGACAGGCAACCAGCGCGGTTTCCGCCGACTTCGGCGCGGGGAAAAGCTTGACGACGGCCGCGGTGACGATGCCGAGCGTTCCTTCGGCGCCGATGAACAGGTGCTTGAGATCGTAACCGGTGTTGTCCTTGCGCAAGCCGCGCAGACCGTTCCAGACCCGACCGTTCGGCAGAACGACTTCCAGTCCCAGAATCAGGTCCCGTGTGTTTCCGTATCGCAGAACCTGCAGCCCTCCGGCATTGGTGGAGATGTTGCCGCCGATCTGACAGGTTCCCTCCGCCGCGAGGCTCAAGGGAAACAGGCATCCGACCTTTTCCGCTTCCGCCTGGATCGTTGCCAAGACGCAGCCGGCTTCCACGGTCATGGTCAGATTCGCGGCGTCGATGTCGCGAATGCCGTTGAGCCGCGAAGTGCTCAGGAGAATGCCGCCATCGGGCACGGCGCCACCCTGCCGACCTGTGTTCCCACCTTGAGGAACCACCGGTACGCCGGCATCCGCACAGGCTCGCACCACGGAGGCGGTTTCCTCTGTCGTCTTGGGCCGCACGACCAGATGGCATGAACCGCGATAGAAACCGCGGGTTTCTTCCAGGTACGGCGCCATGTCCGCCGGGTTCGAAAGCCAGCCGTTGGAGCCGACGATGTCTTTAAGGGTGTCGATCAGCTTTTCAGGCGCCGGTTTCATGGGGGATGCCTTGCGTGGAGTCGTCGGCTTCCGGTGGCGTCGCACCCCGCCGCAGACGATCGTTGATGGCCCGGCCGAGGCCGGTTTCGGGGATGGGCATGACCGCAATGCCCGATACGCCGGGCCGGTCCAGTTCCCAAAGCAGTCGGAAAAGGTTCGCTGCCGCTTCAGTCAGGTCGCCTTCGCGGCTCAGGTTCGGTCCTTCCAAGGGTGCCTGAGGGCCGAAGCCGAGCAGGACTTCGCCGGTCCCGGCCGATTTCGCGTTCAATCGCAACGGAACGGCGGGCGCGTAATGACGCTTTTGCATGCCGGGCGAGCGCGGCGCGTCGGAAGCGAAGCGAACGTCCGGCAAAAGAATGGGGCCGGCGATGTCCTCGATCATTTCCACCGGCAGCCCTCCGGGCCGCAAGAGAGCGGGCCGTTCCCCCGTCGCGTCGATGACCGTCGATTCCAATCCGACCGGGCAAGGACCGCCGTCGAGGATGGCGTCGATCCGCCCGCCCAGGGAGCGGCGGACGTGATCGGGTGTCGTTGGACTGATTCGGTTGGATCGGTTGGCGCTGGGGGCGGCGACGGGAATGCCGCACGCGCTCAGCAGCGCTCGTGCCACCGGATGCGCGGGTACGCGTACCGCCAGTGTGTCCAGTCCGGCGCTGAGGAGAGGGGAAATCCGGGTATCGACTTTACGGCGGAGAACAAGGGTCAAAGGCCCCGGCCAGAAATGCGCGGCAAGTCGGTCGGCCAAAGGCGTCATGACGACATCCCAGCCGACGGTTTCGACATCGGGAAAGTGGGCAATGAGGGGGTTGAAATCCGGCCGATCCTTGGCCGCGAAAATTTGGGCGACCGAGCGATCGGCGGTCGCGATTCCGCCCAGCCCATAGACGGTTTCGGTGGGAAACGCCACCAACTTGCCGTCACGCAGAAGGTTGGCCGCCGCCGAAATTCCGTCGGCATCGGAAGGGAACAAGAGGGGATGTTTCACGGTCGGTTCGAAGGAGTCCGTACAATAGGGAAAGTGAATAGACCATAGAGTGAGAGCCGCGGATCCTAAATCCTCGGCTCTCTTGACTTCTGTTCTGCTATCGGCACGGACCACCCGCGGTAATGACCCGGCACTGCAGTCGTCACACGGGTTGTGACGGCTATTTCGTGGCGCAGAGCGTCACTACTTCAACACCTGTATTGTCTCGCGAATCGGTCTCTAGGTCAAGATCGCCCCGCAATGCATTCGTTTTATTTTTGGATGCTCCGCGCAATGAAGTCCGGGTTTTCGAAACCCGGTTTTGCATACAAAAACGGGCTTTCGTCGGCTTTCACGACTTCGCCACCCGCGAAAGCCAAGACGGCATGTCCCGCGGCGGTATCCCATTCCATGGTTCGTCCGAAACGGGGATACAGATCCGCCTTGCCTTCCGCGACCAAACAGAATTTGAGCGAACTTCCCGCGCTGATCGACTCGGCGACCTCGAACCCGGAAAGGTAT
Organism: Rhodospirillales bacterium; assembly: GCA_963675465.2. Taxonomy (GTDB): domain Bacteria; phylum Pseudomonadota; class Alphaproteobacteria; order Rhodospirillales; family Shumkoniaceae; genus JAHDSF01. Next base: position 180,987 of record CAXXVY010000006.1, on the reverse strand, counting down.
TCGTCGACCTGGGGGCTGCGATGCGATCGGCTGGCGATCGCCGTCAGGCCATCCGACGGAATCGACCGGCACGCGATGGCGCGCGGCGTACCGCCGTTGGTGAACGAAAAGGCGCCCAAGGGGCTTCCGTAATAAGCCGTGCCTTTCGCGGGGGCGTAGACAACGCCGAGGATCGGGCGACCTTCTTCGATCAGTGCGATGTTGACCGTGAATTCGTCGCGGTGGTTGATGAACTCCTTGGTGCCATCCAGGGGATCGACCAGCCAGAAGGGGGTGTCGGCGACGTTCGGGATGCGGCCTTCGGAAAAGGCCTCTTCACCGACGATGGGAAATCGATCGGTGATCTGGCTGATGATGGTCTCGGTGATCACGGCTTCCGCAGCCCTGTCGGCAGCCGTCACCGGAGAACGGTCATCCTTGGTTTCCACGGTGAAACCGGAATTGTAGATCTTCATGATCTCCTTCCCGGCGTCGATTGCCAGCGTTACCACCTGATCGACAAAACGTGTTCCGATCTCAACGGTCAATGGTGCTCTCCTGTTGCTGTATTCGAGGACGGCCATATGGGCTTGGCGTCCGCACGCCAGTCAACCGACGTTGCTCCAAATGGTCCGGGGGAAGGGGAGTTCCGAATCGGAGATTTCCTCCGCGACGAAACGCCAAGCCTTGAAGGTCGGTGACCAATGATTCTTGTCCAAACCCGATTTGGTCTTCAGGTGTTCGAGAAATAAGCGGGGATCGCGAAGCTGTTCCCATACCACCGGCAGGAACAGGGCTCGTCGGCCATGGTCTTCGATGATCAGGCCGTCGTGTCGAGGTCGGAGTTGTCGCAGAAGATCCGCCTGGTCACGGAACGTCATCTCGGCATGGGGACTGAGGACCGAGATCGACAAGGAAAGATCCGGGAGATCGTCTTTCGTGACCGGTTTGAAGCGCGGATCCCGAAACGCCGCCGCGAACGCGTTGTCGGCGACGTCGGTCGCCAGGGGACGATAGGCGGAAGAACTGCCGATACACCCCCGCAGCTTTCGGTCGATCTTCAGCGTCACGAAAGCGGCACCCGGTTCGCGCAGATCCGCGGGTTGTTCGGCCAGGATCACCTTCATCGGCGTGCCGGTTGTCATTCCGTGCTCGATCGATGCAGCCGCCATGTGCAGCAGAGTAGGGCCGTGTCGTTCCAGCAACAGGCGGGTTCGCGCGCCGAAGTCGTCTTCTTCAGGGACTTGGCGATTTTCCGGTTCGCTGAACATCCACGATCCGTAGCCGACCACGCGATCCCGTGGGCCGGCGGTGTCACCCGAATTCCGGACATCGAGCGTCCGGACGGCAAGTCCTCGATGCTTTGCGACGTGAAGCAGGCCGGCGATGGGGATCCTGCCGCAGGCCTGATCGCGCTCCAGGCCCGTATCGTCCATCCGTTCGATGGCCGCGGCGGTCCCGGCGTCGACCTTTTTGCAAGTGTCGTAGCCGAGATAGTGACTTAGATCCGAACTGACGACGATCAACGTTTCGGGACCGCCCCAAAGGAGATCGATGACGGCACCGACTTCCATCGGCGACGCATCGCCCACCGCGAACGGCACCAATTCGAAGTCGCCGAGCACGATCTGCAGAAACGGCAATTGTACTTCCAGGCTATGTTCTTGCAGATGCGCCTGATCTAGGCGGTGAACCTGCGGCAATTCTAGTGCGCGGTTCACGGCTTCGCGGTCGATGGGGATGCGGCCCAACGGCGTTTCAAAGAAATCGGCGGCCGTTGCCGCCAAGCCGCGCACGGCGACCCGGTGGCAGGGGCCCAAGAGGACGACCCGCCGAATCTTGCCGCGCAGCGGAGCGATATGGGCGTAGGCGGACGCGGCGACGGGCCCCGAATAGATGTAGCCCGCATGCGGAGCGATAACCGCCTTGGGCGGCGACGCATCGTCGATCGCGGCGGATTCGGCCAGATACAACCGTACCGCGGCTTCCAGCGCGGCCGGGTTCTCCGGATAGAAAGCGCCCGCTACCGCGGCGCGGCGAACCGAACTCATGATGGCTCCCTCTCGAAGTCCTCCTTGGTAACAGGTAGAGCCGCCTCCGTCCGGTGTAAAGGGCAGGGGGTGTTCAGGCACGGGTGGGGTCACGATTCTCGGAAGGCTTTGTCGAAAGTCTGCAGCAGGGGCGATACCAGATAGTCCAAAAAGGTTCGCCGACCCAACAGGATCATGACTTCGGCGGGCATGCCGGGATACAGTGAAACATTCTCCAACCTTCCGAGTTCCGTGACGTCCAGTTCCACACGCGCGTGGAAGGCGGAGGTGCCGGTCTGCGCATCCTTGACGCGGTCGGCGGAGAGATAGCGGATTGTCCCGGAAACCGGGGGCGTGGACCGATAGCTGTAGGCGCTCAACCGGACGCGCGCCGTCTGTCCGGCATGGACGACGTCGATGTCCTCGGGGCGTACCAGGGCTTCGACGATCAGTTCATCCTTTTCGGGGACGATTTCCATGATCGTCTCGCCTCCGGCGATGATTTCGCCGGGAGTGCTGACCGAGAGTCCGACGACGATGCCAGACTGTGGCGCACGGACCTTGATGCGGTTGACCGCGTCCCGGGCCGCCGTCATTGTCGCTTCGAGTTCCTGCAGAGCCCGTTCCGCAAGTTGAAGTTCATCGGTAACCGATTGGGCGAATTCGTCGCGGATCTGAATTTCCTGCAGGTCCAGCTCGGCGATACGTCGGCCCGCGCGGGCAATCTGCGCATTCAGATCGGCGATATCGCCCTCCGATGTGGCCTTTTCGCGTTGGAGTGCCAGAAGATGCGGCTCCCGGGCATATCCCTTTTCCCGAAGCTCCCGCACGCCGCCGAGTTCCTTTTCAAGATAGCCCAGCGCTTTGGTTTCCGCGTTCCGGCGTGCCGTCAGTCCGCCGATTTCCCGACGAACCTGGTCTTTTTGCGTGCCGATGACGCCGATCTGCCCTTCCAGGACCTTGCGCCGTTTCGAAAATAGGCTTTTCTGCATGGCGAGGACGCGGCCTACCGTCGGGATTTGGGCATTGCTAGAGAGGTGCGGAGCAAAGCGGATTTCGTCGGTGCTGTCGCGTTCGGCGATCAGGCGGTCGTATTTCGCGCGCTCCGTCCGGTATTGGGCGTCCATCTGCTCCAACTGGCTGCGTGGTTTCGCATCGGCCAGGACAAGCAGAACCTGCCCTCGTTCGACAGGATCGCCTTCGTGAACCAACAGCGATTCGACGATACCGCCTTCCAGATGCGCGACGGCTTTGCGGCGGCTCTCGACGACGATGACGCCAGGGGCGAGGGCGGCCGATTCCAATTCCGCCGTTCCGCTCCAAATTGCAAAACCGCCGCCCCCGAAAACCGCTACCAAGAAACCAAGAAGCGTCAGCGAAGCGGTTCCCAGGTGCAAACGGCGGTCCGACTTCAAGGCGACGACGTTCGAAATTCCCGATTCGATTTCACTTGGCATGATGTGCGTTTCCCCTTGCCGTCTCTACGCCGGTTCCGCAACGGCCGCGAGCGGGCGCGTTCCCGCGGTCTTGTCCGGATTGGCTATCGCGGTGCGTGCCGCGTCCCGCAATACTTCGAGAACGGTATCGCGTGCGCCGAACTCCTGAATGGCACCGTTGCGCATGATGGCCAAGTAATCCATGAACCGCAGGATCGATGACCGGTGACTGACCGTCACCACCGTCCTGCGTTCGGCGCGCAACGTTTCCAACGCCGCGCCCAGGGCCGCTTCGCCTTCGGGATCCAGGTGGGCATTCGGTTCATCCAGCACGATCAGCCGCGGCAGCCGGAAAAGCGCGCGGGCGAGGCCGATTCTCTGAAGTTGGCCGCCCGAAAGCATGAGCCCGCCTTCGCCGATTCGGGTGTCGTAGCCGTCGGGCAGGCGAACGATCATGTCATGGACGCCGGCCATGCGTGCCGCCGCGAGGATGTCTTCCGATCGTGCCGCGTCGAAACGGGCGATGTTTTCGGCCACGGTGCCCGCCACCAGTTGAAGGTTTTGCGGCAAATAACCGACATGACGCCCCAGGTCGTTACGGTTCCACTTCGCCAAATCGGCGCCGTCCAGACGCACTTCGCCGCGGGTGGGCGCATAGATACCCGTGATCAGGCGCGCGAGGGTGGATTTGCCGGCGCCGCTGGGGCCGAGCAGCCCGATGGCGGCGCCCGCCGGGACGCGGAAACCGACACCGTGAACAATGGGGGCGATGCCGCCGGGCGCATGATAGCTGACGCCGGAAAGATCCAGCAGTCCGCTCGGTTCGGGAAGGGTGACCGCGGTGCGGGCAAAAGCCATGCGGTCCAACGCGGTATCGAGACGGCGGTACGCACTCCACGCCGACGCCCACGTCTTCCAGACGGCAACCGTCTGTTCGACCGGACTCAGTGCGCGTGCCATGATGATGGATGCGGCGATCATGCCGCCGGGCGTCAGTTCGTTCCGCAACGTCAGGACCACGCCCAATCCCATGATCCCGATCTGCATCAACAGGCGCGAAACCTTGGTGATCGCGCTTACCCAGGCGACACGACGGCCGACGAGACCCTGGAGCCACAGGATTTCGGCATTGTCGCGTTCCCATTTGGCGGCGATACGCGGCGCAATTCCCATGGCCTGAACGGCCTCGGCGTTGCGCAGATAGTCGTTGATTTCCCGTGCCGAATCGATGGCCGCCTGGGCCGATCCGTTCTGCGGTTTTTGGCTGGCCCAGGCATTGGCCAGGGCGAGCCCGACCAGAACCAGGGTTCCGGCGATCGCCAGCATGCCCAGTTGCGGGTGCAGCAGATAGATGATGACCAGAAAGACGGGTGACCACGGCGCGTCGAACAGCGCGTAGATCGACGGCGTGGTCAATACCGTTCGGATCTCCTTGAGATCGTTGAGCCCATGGGCGGAATGGATGTTGCCCCGCGCGGCTTCGTCGATCGCCGCCGATACGATGGCGCCGCTCAGCCGGTGTTCGATACGCAGTCCGACCCGCTGCAGGATCAATCCGCGCAGCAGATCGAGCACGCCGTGCACCAAAAGGAGTCCGGCGACGGTCACCGTCAACAGTTCCAGGGTCTCCATGCTGCGGCTGCTCAGGACGCGGTCGAACAATTGCAGCGAATAGATCGGCACCGCCAGTAGAAGAATATTGGTCAGGAGGCTGAAAAAGGCGACAGAAGCCATCGCCCCGCGCGCCGAGCCCAAGACGCGCTTCAGTTCGTTCGTTTGTTTCGGCTTCATATCGCCCCCCAAGCGATTTTCCCGAAGAAGGGGGGCACCCGGCGGAACGCCGGATGCCCCGTTGCTTCGGTCAGGCGAAACCACCCAGGACGTCGGTACCGGTGCCGAACGAGATCTGGTCGAGACTCAGATCGGTCCAGATGTTGACTTCGTTGCCGCGTTCGTCGACGAAGACGAAGAGGTTCAAGGTCAACCCCGACAGGTCGAGGCCCGCGTTGGTGGCCACATCCAGCGCGGCCTGATAGGCGGGGTCGACTCCGGCGTCGTAGTCGACGGTATCGGTGGACGAAGCCTCCCACCCCTGGCGCAGGTCTCCGCACCGGGAAAGCCGAAGGCCGCTGCCGCCCTCGATGTTCAGCTGTTCGAGCCCCAGGGCGATGAAGGTGTCGTCGAAGGGATCGTCGGCGCATCGATTGTTGAGGTTGTCGCTGTCGCTTTCGGCCTGGATTTTCTCCAGACTGATCGTCACGGTCTCGTCGCCGTCGCCGATGACCGCCTCGATGTTCTTCACCGCGTTGCCGGTCAAATCGATGTCGCCGTCGCCATTGGTGACGTCGAGGATGTCGAAACCGTCTCCGCCGTCATAGACGGTTTCCTCGCGACCGCCGAAACCGGATGAAAAACGTCCGAAGCATCCGCCGTGGCCCGAACCGGAGCTTTGGATGTCGTCTTCGTCCCAGATCAGGACGTCGTTGCCGTCGCCGCCGTAGAGCTTGTCCTTGCCCGCGCCGCCGTCGAGGACGTCGTCCCCCCAGTCGCCGGAAAGCTTGTCATTGCCCGACCCGCCCGACAGGGTGTCGTCACCCGACCCGCCGTAAAGCCGATCGTCGCCGCTGCCGCCGTCAATGGTGTCGCCGCCTTCGCCGCCGAAAAGCAGGTCGTAGCCGAGACCGCCATCGATTACGTCGCGACCGTCGCCGCCGCAGATGATGTCGTTGCCCTGGTCACCGTCAATGACATCGTCACCGCTGTCGCCCAGAAGAACATCGCAGCCGTCGCCGCCGGAAATCGTATCACCGCCGTAACCGCCCGAAACGAAGTCGTTCCCCGAATCGCCGTTGATGACATCGGCGTCGGAACCGCCGTACAGCACGTCGTTGCCGGTACCGCCCGACAGGTCGTCCTCGCCGGATCCGCCGCTCAGGGTGTCGTTTCCGGCGCCGCCGGACAAATCGTCGTTGTCGGCGTTACCCTGGAGATCGTCGTTGCCGGAACCGCCAGTCAAGGTATCCTGGCCATCGCCTCCGACAAGCAGATCGTCGCCGCCACCGCCGTCGAGCGTGTCGCTGCCGACCTCGCCATAGATCTGGTCGTCGTCACCTCCGCCGTAAGCGACATCGTTACCGTCGCCGCCGCGGATGACGTCGTCGCCCCCTTCACCGTAAAGGGTGTCATTACCGCTGTCGCCGCGAAGAACATCTTCGCCGCCGCCGCCATTCAAGGTGTCGGCGCCGAATCCGCCGTTCAGGATATCGCTACCCGCGTCTCCGGATAACTGATCTTCGCCGCTGGCTCCGTCAAGTTCGTCATCCCCTGCGCCGCCGTTCAGAACATCGTCGCCGCTGCCGCCGTCGAGAACATCGTCCCCATTGCCGCCGTCGAGCGTGTCGTCACCCTGTCGGCCGACGAGGGTATCCGCACCATTGTCACCCGCAAGAATGTCGTCGCCGCCGAAACCCTGGATCACGTCATCCCCAGAGGTTCCGGTCAACGTATCGTTTCCGGAAGTACCGTTCAGATTTGCCATTTTCTAGCCCCTAAGTTTCCCCTTACGTCCTAGCGGCTCGGCGTTTCCATCAACGCGCCCCCGCCCCCACGGTGCATGAGGCACCATGCATTTTATGTTAATTGTAATTATTCCAGCAAAGGAGGCGCTCATAGGTAGAAGTTCCGCGCAATAGGGTAGGGGCGCGGCGAACGGTATAGTAACCGATCGGTTATCCGCTATGCCGAGGGAGAGACCCGAATGGACTGTTTTTCAAGGTGTTTTCGAGTGACTGGACTCGTTGGCATAACCGCAGCCAAAAACTTTATAACTTTCTTTTCTACTTTGCGGGGAAAAACGGTGAATCTTCATTAGAGTGTGATTTAAGAATAAGATCATAGCTCCAAACTGGCGAACGGATATGTCGAGTCTGCTGGAAACGCGATACGCCACGCTTTTGGACGATGGGCGTATACAGTGCGATCTCTGCCCACGCCGCTGCCGGCTGCACGACGGCCAACGCGGGCTGTGCTCGGTTCGGGGCGCGGCGCGGGGACGGATCTGGCTTCTGACCTATGGCTTGGCGTCCGGATTCTGCGTTGATCCGGTCGAGAAGAAACCCCTGTATCACTTCCTTCCGGGGACGCCGATCCTCAGTTTCGGACAAACCGGCTGCAATCTCACTTGCCGTTTCTGCCAAAATTATTCGATCAGCAAGGCCAACGAAAAGGATCTGGACACGTTGTTGCGTGGCGCCGCGGTGCCCGGTGGGGGGGAGGCCGAATTCGCCAGACTGTCGGACACGGCAACGCCGGAAATGATCGCTCGGGCGGCGAAACGGATGGGATGCCGCAGCGTTGCGTTCACCTACAATGACCCGGTCATCTTCATGGAATTCGCGATAGACGTGGCCCAGGCATGCCACGTCGAGGGCATTCGGGCCGTTGCCGTCACGGCAGGTTATATCGAAGCCGCGCCGCGGGTTGAATTCTTTCGGCACATCGATGCCGCCAATGTCGATTTGAAGGCATTTACAGAGAGTTTCTACAAGCGCCTGTGTACCGGTTCGTTGGAGGCGGTGAAGGATACGCTCGTCTATCTGAAGCACGAAACCGATGTCTGGGTGGAAATCACGACGCTGCTCATTCCGGAAGAAAATGACTCGCCCGCCGAAATCGAAGCTCTTTGCCGATGGGTGACCGAAGCCCTGGGGCCGGATGTGCCCGTTCATTTCTCGGCGTTTCATCCCGACTGGAAGATGACCGACCGGCCTCGAACGCCATCGGCAACGCTGCGCCGTGCCCGCGAAATCGCCTGTGCGGCAGGCATCCGCTATGCCTATGTCGGCAATGTTCACGATCCGGAATACGACAGCAGTTACTGCCATGCCTGCGGTGCGTTGCTGATCGGTCGGGACTGGTTCGAATTGACGATCTGGAACCTGGACGATCACGGATGTTGCCGTCATTGTGGGACGCCGTTCGCCGGCGTTATCGACGGGCCGCCCGGCGCCTGGGGCCGCCAACGACGCCCGGTTCGTATCGTCGACGGAACCTGACCGCGGCGTTCGAGCCCACTTTACACACCCGACGTTTTCGCCCAAGGTAGGGCTGAAATTCGCTCACGGTTTGACCATTCATCATGTTCCGCAAAATTGTGGGTCCGATACTCAAGATCGCGGTATCGGTCGCGCTGATATGGTTGGTTCTGCGCAATCTGGACCTCGGTCTGGTATGGCTGCGGCTGTCCGAAATCTCGGCGTTTTGGCTGACCGTCGCGGTGGCGATGCTTCTGATCCAATATTTGTTTTGCGCCCTGCGTTGGCGGGCGGTTCTGCGTGCGCTCGATCTGGAACTCCCGATGGCGCGAATCCTGGCGATCTTCTGGATCGGAACGTTCTTCAACCAAGCGCTGCCGTCCGCGGTCGGTGGCGACGCCGTGCGGATCTACAAACTCTACAAAGCCGGTAATTCATTGGGAGCGGCCTTCAACGGCGTGATGTTGGAACGGGCGGCAACCGTTTACGCATTGGCGATCGTCGTCGTCGCGATGCTGCCCGCGCTTTCCGGTGTCGTTGCCGCCGACGAAATGGCCTGGATCACTCCATCGGTCGTCGGGCTCGTGGCGGCCGGGACGGCGGGGTTGGGCGCCGTCATGCTGTTGGACAAGATGCCGACCGCTATGCGCCGCTGGCGCGTCGTCCGGGGATTGGCCGAACTGGCCGCTGACGCCCGTCGTGTGTTCTTGGCGCCCGTGAGTTGCCTGAAAGTGATGGGTTGGGCGATCCTGGGGCACGCGAACCTATGCGTCGCGCCGTTCGCACTTTTGATCGGGATCGGCGAGGATGTATCCTATCCCGTGGTCCTGGCGTTGTTTCCGTTGGTCATCCTGGCGACGACGATTCCGGTTTCGATTGCCGGATGGGGGGTGCGGGAGGTTTCGATGATCGCGGCTTTCGCGTTGGTCGGCGTATCCACCGAGGGCGCGACGGCGGTGTCCCTGCTCGTCGGATTCCTCTTCGCATTGGCGAGCCTGCCGGGGGGAATCTTCTGGTTGGTGGATGGGCGGGCAGACGATGATCCCGGTCCGGAAGCCGCACTCGCCGGCCGGGAATGACGGGACAAGCGTAAGATGTTGCGAGTCAGGACGGAAGTCCTTGATTCGGGGGCGATCATACTCAATGTTGAAGGGCGGAACGCGATGGCAGATGCCTCGCGGTTCCATAACAGTGTTGTTTGGCGGAGGGTGCACGCATGGAGATTACGTTCGCGAAACCGACTTTACCGCAATCCGGCGTGCTGGTCGTCGGCGTCTTGCAGAACCGGAAACTCACGGCTGGCGCGGCGACGCTGGACGAGAAGCTGGGCGGTAGTCTCGTCCGTGCCATATCGACGGGTCGGTTCCAGGGCAAGACGGATCAAAGCGTGTCTCTGATCGCACCCGCCGGGACGAAATATGAACGGATTCTGGTGGTCGGTCTCGGCAAGGCGAAGGAAATCGACACTCTGCGGATGCAGGCCGTCGGGGGACAGATCGTCGCCGAACTGGGACGGGCCGTCGACGGAAGCGTCGCGGTTTGGGTGGATCCGATCGAGGGGTGCAATCTGAAGCCCGTGGAAATGGCGGCGCAACTGGCTTTCGGAGCACGGCTACGCTCCTACCGCTTCGACTTGTACAAGACCAAGAAGGACGACGACGACAACGGCCCCGAGATGAAGGCTCTCCGTATCTTGTGCGAAACGCCCGCCAAGGCAGCTAAGATCTTCGATCCCCTGGACAAGATCGCCGACGGCGTCTTTTTTACCCGCGATCTCGCCTCTGAGCCTGCCAATATTCTGTATCCCGAGACCTTGGCGGAGAGAGCCAAGTCGTTGAGCGACATCGGAATCGACGTCGAGGTCCTGGGCGAGGAGCAGATGCGCGAACTCGGCATGAACGCCCTTCTCGGGGTGGGGCAGGGCAGCGCGCGTGAATCCAAGCTCGTCGTCATGCAGTGGAACGGCGATCCCAATGGTAAAGGCAAGGCCAAGGCACCGGTCGCGTTTGTCGGAAAGGGCGTGACCTTCGATACCGGCGGCATTTCCATCAAGCCCGCCGCGAATATGGAAGACATGAAGTGGGACATGGGCGGCGCCGGGGTCGTCATCGGCTTGATGAAGGCGCTTGCCGGCCGCAAGGCGCGCGTGAACGCCGTCGGCGTGGTGGGATTGGTCGAGAACATGCCCTCGGGTACGGCCCAACGGCCGGGTGACGTGGTCAAGTCCATGTCGGGGCAGACCATCGAAGTTCTCAACACCGATGCCGAGGGACGGTTGGTTCTCGCCGATGCCCTCTGGTACTGCAAGGAGCGCTTCAAACCCCAGTTCATGGTCGATCTCGCGACATTGACCGGGGCGATCATCATCTGTCTCGGCAGCGAAAAGGCGGGAATGTTCTCCAACGACGACCAATTATCGCGACGGCTTTTCGAAGCGGGAGAAGCCGTCGGCGAACGGGTTTGGAGGATGCCGCTGACCCCCGAATACGACAAGCTGATCAAGTCGGACATCGCCGACATGCAGAATATCGGCGCCAACCGGGGGGCCGGGAGCATCACTGCGGCCCAGTTCCTGCAACGGTTTGTCGGCAAGACGCCATGGGCGCACCTGGATATCGCGGGCGTGACCTGGTCGAAGAAGGATGCCGCTGTGGTTCCGAAGGGGGCAACCGCGTTCGGTGTCCGATTGCTTAACCAGTTGGTGGAAAAACGCTACGAGTCGGAGTGATCCGGCAGCACCGAGACGGCTTTTGAAAGGCGGGGCAGGATGACGGAAGTGGCGTTCTACCATCTCCAGTCGATGCCGCTTGAACGCGTCCTGCCGCGTTTGTTGGAAAAGACTCTGGAGGGCGGCAACAAGGCCGTCGTCATGGCGGCGTCGACGGAACGCGTGGAATCCCTCAATGCCCTGCTGTGGACATATCACCAGGATTCCTGGCTGCCGCACGGTTCCGCCCGCGATGGCAGCCCCGAACGGCAACCGGTCTGGTTGACGACCAAAGACGAAAACCCCAACCAGGCGCGTTTCCTGTTCCTGACCGACGGCGCCGTATCTGCGACCGTCGGAACCTTCGATCGTTGCTTCGAGCTTTTTGATGGCCGGGATGAGAACGCGGTGGCTACGGCCCGGAAACGCTGGACCGAGTATCGCGATGCCGGTTTCGAACTGGCGTACTGGCAACAGTCGCCCGAGGGTCGCTGGGAACGGAAACGCTGATTGCCCGGACGTCTAGGTCGATGATGCGCGCTGTTCGGCGCGGGCGCGTTTGGCCGCGCGCATGGCGTTGACCCGGCGGATATATTCCCGTTTGTTGTCCTCGATCCGCTTGGCGAAGACGAGCCCGGTAATCTGCGATCCGATAAACGCCAGGAGCGGCGCGGCGATCAACGCGAACAGCCAATAGACCACGTGCGAAGGTTCGATGGAGTGGACCAGCGCGGCATGATAGTAGACTGCGAAGACGATCATCAGCAGATCCGAAAACAGGCACCAACGGACGGACAGTTTTTCCGCCATCCTGCGCGGGCGGATCGGACCGCTATAGGCCAGGATGATACTGGTGATCAGGCCGCCCAGCAGATTGCACAGGAAGATGACAAGGCAGAAAATGGCAATAAAATACTGAAGATCGGTGAAACCGAACATCTTCAGAATGACGTCCATAAAACCGAACACGGCCCCGTCTCCCACTGTGTCGCATCCGACATACGCGGCGACCCCATCAATGAAACCGGGTACCGCAATCCGGAACGCCTACGCGGCTCGTGAATCTGGACGAAAATCGCCCAAAGCCCGCCTGCAATTGTACACAATCGAGATTTACCGGCAAACTCATTAAGTTTCTGCTAATCGACCTAAATCAACGTGCGGGTTTTCCCATGCGGATGAACAGCGCAATGAAGGCTCCCAATCCCGCCAGCACCGCCATAACGAAATATGCATTCGATCCCATCGTCGCGTAAAGGCGGCCCGAAGCAAAGGTGGCGACGCCGATGCCGAGCCCCATGGCGAGAGCGGAATAGAGGCTTTGCGCCGTCGCCGATATCGAGGCCGGAATCGTGCGGGCGATCAGGTGCATGGCTCCCAGGTGAACAGCGCCATAGGTCAGGGCGTGAAATATCTGCGCGACCACGATGACGGCCAAATGATCCGTCCAGCCGGTTGCGATCCAGCGCAGCGAACCGCCCAATCCACCCAGAACGATCAGATGTGTCGGCGATAGGCGGTTCGCGATCCGCGCGCTGAAGAGAAACAATAGCACTTCGGCGAGTACGCCTTCGCCCCACAGAGCCCCGATGGTGTCATCGGAAAAACCGACGGATCGCCAATGGAGCGTGCCGACGACGTAATAGACGCCGTGGCTGGCCTGAACGAACGCCGTTGCGATCAGGAAGGTCACGAACGATCGGTTCGACAAAAGGGTGCGGAGCGGGGCGCGCGCTCTTTCGGTCCGGTGGCTGGACACGCTCGGCAAGCTCAGGCTCGCACCGACGAGGACGGCCAGGGTTGCCACGACCAGTCCGTAGATGACGGTTTCCGACCGGTCGACGAGAACCCGGCCCGTCAGATAGGCCATGACGATGAATGACAATGACCCCCAAAGGCGAATGCGACCGTAATCGAGCCCATGTCCGCGGACAATTGTCATGGTCACGTTTTCGGTCAATGGCATCGGCCCGGCCCATGCGGGAAAGAAAATCAGGCTGATCGCAAGAATCGGCCAGAACGAATGGGTCCACTGAAACAGAATGAAACTGCCGAGCGCCAGGACGCCCAAGACGACGATCAGCCGTTTCCTTTCGCCGCGGACATCCGCCAGATAGGCGATCGATGGCGTCGCGATCACCCGGGCGATGACGCTGACGGTGACGAGGTCGCCGATCGCCCCGGCGTCCAATCCCCGGGAGGAAAGCCAAACCGGCCAGAACGGCATCTGGACGCCGACGACGCCGAAGTAGGCGGCGTAATACAGCGAAAGCCGTGGACCGAGCCAAGCTTGCGACGATGAGAGGCGATCGTTCATCGAAAAACCGGCGTCCTCGCGCGGAGAGGGAAGATCCGTTGAGATACCCCGACGCGTCCCGGCACACAATGACTTGATGCGCTGCTATCGCCCCGGATACCCTTTCGAGGGCAAATCAGGGGGATGGCATGGCGCGTATCGTCGTGATCGGTTCCGTGTCGGTGGATGAAATCGTCGTTTTGGCGGAGCCGCTCCGAGAAGGCGCGCATCTGGAAGGCGAAGGACGAGGCTGTCGTCTGGGGGGCGGAGCGGCGAACACCGGCGCGGCATTGGCCCACGCCGGTCACGAGGTCGCGATCGTCGGCGTGGTCGGTGACGACGATGCCGGTGGCTGGATCCTCGGGGAACTGAGTGCGCTCGGAATCGATATTTCCGCCATCGTCCGCGTGCCGGGCCGTTCGACGCGCTCCATCATTCTGGTTGATGGAGCCGGAGAAAGGACCGTCGTCAACCTCGGGCGCGCATTGGAAGCGGCAGCCCCGCTTCGGTTGTTCGAACTGCCGGCCGATGCGGTCTATGTGCGGAGCCGCTCGGAAGGCATCGCGGACCTTCTGGCCGCCAAGGCCGAGACAGTGTTGACGATCGCGCACGTGCCGCCGCTCGGGACGTTGTGCCGCCCCGCCCACGTCATCGTGACGTCGGCTTCCGATGTCGGTCCCGATATCCTGGCGGCACCGTTCGCCGCCGGGCGGCGCATTGCCGGGCCGGGCCTGCAATGGATCGTGGTGACGAAAGGCGAGCACGGCGCATCGGCCCATTCGGCGAATCGCGATCTGGAAAAAATACCGCCAGCGGTCGTACCCGTGGATACCACCGGTGCCGGTGACGCGTTCGCGGCCGGACTTGTCCACGGTCTGGTTTCGGGCATGGATATGGCGAAAATCCTGGAAACCGCGAATGCGTGGGGGGCTGAATCCACGCGTTACGCGGCGTCATCGTTGCCTCGGGAAGCGGCGGTTTTCGCCGGGCTGGCTAAATCGACCGTTGTGTGAGGGTAGGGTTTGCCGAAACGACCCCGCTCCTGGTATTGGTTGGAGCGCAACGAGAAAGACAGAGAGTTCAATGATACGCCATCCGGAATTTCCTAACCTTCACGTCCTCGATCACCCCCTGATCCTGCACAAGCTGACTCACATGCGGAACAAGAACACGTCGACCAAGACGTTCCGCACCCTGCTCAAGGAAATCTCCTTGCTGATGGGCTACGAGATCACCCGGGATCTTCCCATGACACACGAGCCGATCGAGACGCCGGTGACGGTGATGGAAGAGGCCCCGGTCATTGCGGGCAAGAAGGTTGCCATTGTCCCCATCCTGCGGGCCGGAACCGGCATGGCAGACGGGTTGTTGGAACTGATGCCGTCGGCGCGGGTCGGGCATATCGGGCTTTACCGCGATCCGGTGACCAAGCGCCCGGTCGAATATCTGGTCAAGCTTCCGGAAGTCGAAGGCCGCCTGTTCATCATCACCGATCCGATGCTGGCGACCGGGTATTCATCCGCCCATGCGCTGGACGTCTTGAACAAGCACGGGGTCGAGGATTCGAACATCCGTCTGCTGGCTCTCGTCGCCGCGCCGGAGGGCGTGGCCGTGCTGCGCGACTGCCACCCGGACGTGCCGGTCTATGTCGCCAATCTCGATGAACGGCTGAATGAAAAGGCCTACATCGTTCCCGGTCTGGGTGATGCCGGAGACCGGTTGTTCGGCACCAAATAGCCGTTGTACGGGACGTTCCAAAAAGGAACGGCCAAAAGAAACGCCCGCCAGGTTCCCCCGGCGGGCGTTTTTCCTATACGAGGGCCGTTCGCTATTCGGCCGGAGATTCGGCGCCTTGAGCCTCCGACGAGAACAGCGACTTGGTGTCTTCGACTGCATCGCGGCCCGGAAGCAGCAGATTGAGGATGATGCCGATCACGGCGGCCAAGGCCATGGGCGAAACCTCGAAGGTACCGCCGAAGCTCAGCTTACCGCCGCCGATGCCGACGACGAGGATGACCGACGAGATGATCAGGTTCCGCTTGTTGCTGAAGTCGACCTGTTTCTCGATCATCATGCGCAACCCGGACGACGCGATCACTCCGAACAAAAGGATCGAGACGCCGCCCATGACCGGGCTGGGGATCGAGGACAGGAAGGCCGCGAAATTGCCGAGGAAGCCCAGCGCGACGGCGAACGTCGCGGCGCCGGCGATCACGAAGACGCTCATCACGCGGGTAATGGCGATGACGCCGATGTTTTCGCCGTAGGTCGTGTTCGGCGGGCCACCCAGGACGGCGGCAAGAATGGTTGCCAGGCCGTCGCCGAGCAGGGAGCGATGCAGGCCCGGCTTTTCCAGGAAGTTGCGGCCGCAGACCTTGCTCAGAACCGTCTGGTCGCCGATGTGTTCGGCGATGGTCACCAGCGCCACCGGCGCGATGGCGACGATCACGCCCAGGATGAAGATCGGATCGGCGGAAGCCCAGGGAAACAGGAACTCGGGAACGACGACCACGTCGGCTTCAAGGACTTTCGAAAAATCGACGAAGCCGAACCCGAGCGCCGCGATGTAACCAACGATGATCGCGATCAGGACCGGCACCAGCGCGAACACGCCCCTGAAAAAAACGGCCACCGAAATGCCGGTGACCAAGGTGATGAGGGCGACGATGTACTTGTTGATGTCGTAGTCACCACCGGCGACCGTTCCGTTGGCCATCTCGATGGCGACGGTTGCCAGGCTGAGTCCGATCACCATGATGACGGGGCCGATGACGATCGGCGGCAGCAGGTGCATGAGCCATTTCACGCCGAACTTGGCGATCAGCAGGGCGACGACGACGTAGACGACGCCCGCTGCGGCGCATCCCATCAGCGCGGCGCCAGCGCCGGCCGTCTGCGTGGCGGCGATGATCGGGCCGATGAAGGCGAACGACGACCCGAGATAGGCCGGAATGCGTCCCCCCGTGATCGCGATGTAAAGCATGGTGCCGAGGCCGCTCGTCACCAGGGCCACAGCCGGGTTGAGCCCGGTCAGAAGCGGGACAAGAACGGTCGCGCCGAACATGGCGAAGAGATGCTGAAAACTGAGCGCCAGCCAGAGCGGCGGCGCGGGGCGTTCGTGCACGTCGAGCACGATCGTGTTGTCCTGGGTCATTTCAACGGCCCTCGTTGGTTTGAGTTGGAATCGCCACGCCGAGCGATGCCTCGGCGTTTTCTATCGGACATCGTTTTGAGCGTGACAAAGGTGTGACACATTGATGTGTCGCGGGGAAGCCAAAGTTATTCAGGGTTTTCCAACATTTATCCACAGACCGAAGGGTCTTCTTCGCTCTGCGCGCGTTCCAGGGAATCCGACGCTTTCAACCACGTTTCCTCGGCTTCGGCGATTTGCTGTTCGATTCCCGCGAGCCGTTTCTGAAGTTCGACGACCTTTTCGGATGGTCCCGCGTACAGTTTCGGGTCGGCCAGTCGCGATTCGATCTCGGATTTGTCGCGGGCGAGGGCGTCGAGTCGCTTTTCAGTGTCCTTGACGGTCTTGCGCAACGGGGCGGTTTCGGCGCGAAGGACGGCACGTGCCTTCCGCTGTTCCTTGCGTTCGTCGCGGGCGCCGGTGGACTGTTCAGCGCGGCGTTCGTCCCGTCGGCGGTCGAGAAGCATGCGCCGGTAGTCGTCGATGTCGCCGTCGAATGTCGAACAGGTGCCGTTGTCGATCAGTAACAGCCGGTCGGCGACCAGACTCACCAGATGTGCGTCGTGGCTGACCAGGATCACCGCGCCATCGAAAGCGTTCAACGCCTGCACCAGGGCTTCGCGGGCGTCGATGTCCAGGTGGTTGGTCGGTTCGTCCAGCAACAGGACGTGTGGCGAATTGAAGGTCATGAGGGCGAACAGCAGCCGGGCCTTTTCGCCACCGGAAAGATCGCGTACCCGGGTCAGGGCGCGGTTTTCCTGAAAACCGAACCGCCCGATGTGGGAACGGACCTTGGCGGGCGGCGTGTCGGGCATCAGCCGCGCCATATGGTCGAAGGGTGTCTGGTCGGGAACCAGTTCTTCGGCCTGATGCTGGGCGAAATAGCCGATGCGCAATTTTCCCGAACGCTTTACGGTTCCGGTTTCCGGCGTCAGCCGGTCTGCAATGAGGCGGACCAGGGTCGATTTTCCGTTACCGTTGGCGCCGACAAGCGCGATCCGATCGTCGCTGTCGATTCGCAGATTGACGTTCCGCAGCACCGGTTTGTCGGCAACGTATCCGACGTTGACTCCTTCCAGGGTCAACAGCGGTGGCGGTAGCGGCGCGGGGGTGGGGAAATCGAAATTCGGCGTCCATTCCTCGATCGTCGAGGCAATGGGTTCCATGCGCTCCAGCATTTTCAGGCGGCTTTGCGCCTGACGGGCCTTGGTCGCCTTGTAGCGGAACCGTTCGACAAATGCTTCGATGCGTTCCCGTTCGCGCTGTTGCCGGACCTGGGCTTTTTCCTGAAGGAGCAGGCGCTCGCGTCGCGTTCGTTCGAACCGATCGTATCCGCCGGCGTAGCGGACCAGCTTGGTGGCGTCGAGATGGATGATCCCGTCGACGACCGTGTTCAGCAGGTTGCGTTCATGGCTGATGGCGACCAGGGTGCCGTGCCACCCCGAAAGATAGGATTCGAGCCATAGCGTCGCTTCGAGATCGAGATGATTCGTCGGTTCGTCGAGAAGCAGCAGGTCGGGTCGCGCGAACAGGGTTGCCGCGAGCGCGACGCGCATGCGCCAGCCGCCCGAAAATTCGGAACACGGGCGTTTCTGGTTTTCTTCGTCGAATCCCAGGCCGGCGAGAATGGTTGCGGCGCGAGCGGGGCCGTTATGGGCGCCGATGTCGGCCAGACGGTTGTGAATCTCGGCGATGCGCAAGGGATCCGCCGCCGTTTCCGCCTCGGCAAGAAGACCGGAACGCTCCTCGTCGGCATCGAGAACGGTATCGATCAGGCTCCGCGATCCGCTGGGCGCTTCCTGGGAGACACGGCCGATCCGGGTACGGGCCCGTACGGTGATGGAACCGCTCTCCGGCGTCAGTTCGCCGGTGATCAGGTTGAACAGCGTGGTCTTACCGGAGCCGTTGCGTCCGACCAGTCCGACCTTGTGGCCTTCGGGGACGACGACTCCGGCACTGTCGAACAAAAGGCGTCCGCCGATGCGGAATGTCAGGTCGGTAATCTGAAGCATGGCGGCGCGTCTTTAGCACGACGGCGCCGGAGATAAAATAGGTCTTGAGCATCAGTGGACGGGAAACAATGTCGAACCGGATCGATCCGCGGCATGACGCATGTCGGAAAACGGTTCGCGATAAGAGTGCACATGGTTGCCTGGAATGCAGGATCGTTCTAAAACGGGATCACTCCGGTCTTGGGATTGGCGGCTTTGGTTCTTATGTAGATCTCGGCCGCTGTCCCGGTCAAAAAATTCAAATCGAATCATGCCGGAGGATCAGGGGGTACTATGGCAATCGAACGGACACTTTCCATCATCAAGCCGGATGCGACCGCGCGTAATATTTCCGGTAAAATCATCGCCAAGCTGGAGGAAGCCGGTCTCCGGATCATCGCCCAGAAAAGGCTTCATCTCGTCCGCGAACAGGCGCAGGCTTTTTATGCCGTTCATTCCGAACGGGCGTTTTTCGATGACTTGTGCGAATATATGACCTCGGGGCCCATCGTCGCCCAGGTCTTGGAAGGCGAAAACGCGATCACCCGCTACCGCGAAATCATGGGCGCGACGAATCCCGCCAACGCGGCTCCGGGTACCATTCGGAAGGAATTCGCCCGAAGCGTCCAGCAGAATTCGGTTCACGGATCGGACGCTCCTGAGACCGCGGCCAAGGAAATAGCCTTCTTCTTTTCCGAAATGGAAATTGTCGGTTAACGGAGCGTCCCGGGGGGGCGATTCGAAAACCAAGGCTGCGCGTTTTCCAGCTGGGAACTCAATCGGAACAAAGTGCTCTCGCCGCCGAAGCCGGCGGCGATTTGCACACCGATGGGAAGCCCTTCGTCGTTCCAGTGAAGCGGAAGCGATGCCGCCGGCTGTCCGGTGACGTTGAACTGCGGCGTGAACGCCTGCAGGGCGAAGAGTGTATCCACAAAGTGATCCAGGTCGTCGTCCATCATGCTGACGGCGCCCAGCGGCCACGGCGGCTGGGTCAGGCAGGGCGTGATCAGGACATCGTAAGTTCCGAAAAATCCGGCGTAGTCGCGGCCCACGCGCTGAAAGGCCCGGAGTGATTCGACGTAGTCGCTTGCGCTTCTGTGCGCCCCCTCCTCGGCGACCAGTCGGGTGACGGTTTCCAGGTCGCCGGGTCGCGGCGCCGGGCGCCCGGCCTTGCGGATCTGTGCCAGATTGGCAATCAGGTTGGCGCCCCAGACGGTGCGGAAATGGGGAATCAAGCCGGCAAGATCGAAGACAGGGGCGGCGACGTCCACATGGTGTCCCAGGCTTTCGCACAGCCGGGCCGTTTTTTCGACCGCCGCGACGCAATCGGGATGAACCGGGTAGCCGCCGGGTGCGGCCGTGGTCACGGCAATACGCAACCGGCCGGGTCCGGTGCCGACTTCCTGCAGGAACGGGCGAACCTGAAAAGGCGCGGCGTAAGGATCGCCCGGTGCCGGTCCGGATGTCGCGTCCAGGAGTGCCGCGCTGTCGCGTACGGTGCGGGTAATCGCGTGATAGGCGGTCAGTCCGCTCCACACCTCTCCCACATCGGGGCCGACCGGCGTCCGCGCACGGGTCGGTTTCAGGCCGAACAAGCCGCAATGGGCGGCCGGGATTCGGATTGAGCCGCCGCCGTCGTTGGCGTTGGCCAGCGGTACCATGCCGACGGCGACGGCCACCGCGGAACCGCCGCTGGAACCGCCGGCGCTTCGATCGGGATTCCAGGGGTTCAGCGTCGGTCCGGTGAAGACCGGTTCGGTCACCGAGACGAGGCCCATTTCTGGGGTATTGGTCTTGCCGAGAATCTGCAGGCCGGCGCGTTTGTAGCGTTCCACGATGGTGCTGTCGCCGGGTGCGATCGCGCCGTCCAGATACCGGCTTCCCGCTGTTGTCGGTGTTCCCTTGCAGTGCACGCCGAGATCCTTGACCAGGAACGGAACGCCATAGAGGGGCCCCGACGAATCGGGCTCGGGGACGGCCGGTTCCCCATCGCTTCCGAACGTGCATACGACGGCGTTGAGCGCGGGGTTTTCCTGGTCGATGCGTTCGCGCGCAGCGGCGCGGAGTTCGGCGGGGCTGACTTCTCCCCGCTTCACCAGATCGGCAAGGCCGAGCGCATCGTAGCGTTCGTATTCGGGAAATCGGTTCATGGCGCGGGTCAATCGATCAGGCCGAACAGGCGGGGAAGGGTGAGGGACAAGGCGGGGATGTAGCCGAGCGACAGGATGATCAGGAACTTGGCGATCAGGAACGGCGCGATCGCGCGGCTGAGATCCGCCATACCGATCTTGGCGACGTCGCAGATGGCGAACAGCACGTTGCCGACCGGGGGCGTGCAGAAACCCAGGTTCGCATTCACTATCATCATGATGCCGAACTGGATCGGGTGCATGCCGATGGCGTAGGCGAGAGGGGCGACGGCGGGGGCGAACAGGATGATCATCACCGCCGGGTCGAGCCACATGCCCATGATGACGAAGAAGACGTTGATCATCAGGATCAGGATGTAGGGGTTGTCGGTCAGGGTGGTAAATCCCTGTTCGACCATGCGCGGCACGTTTTCGACCCCGAAAATCCACGAAATCAACGCCGCGCCCGCGATGATCAGGAACAGCTTGGAGGAATCATAGGCACAGTTGCCCAGAATCGGTCCCAGGTCCCGGAACTTCAGGGTGCGGAAGATGAAGGCGCCGATCAGGACCGCGTAGGCGACGGAAACCGCCGCGGCTTCGGTCGGCGTGAAAATGCCGATCAGGATGCCGCCGACGATCAGAACCGGCATTACCAGTGCCAGCGTCGCATCGCGCAGACGACCGACGAAGAGCTTCACCGATATCGGGACTTCGCGCTTGGGGTATCGGCGACGTTCCGAAAGAATCTTGACCACCACCATGTCGGTCAGGCCGATCAGCAATCCGGGCAGAATGGCACCGGCGAACATGGTGCCGATGGAAACGCTCATGGCGGCGGCGTAGATGACGATGATCGTGCTGGGCGGGATGATGGGCCCCACCAGCGATGCCGAGGCGGTGACCGCCGCCGCGAAGGGGCGGTCGTATCCCTGCTTTTCCATGTTCGGGATGAACACCCGGCCGAGGGCCGCGATTTCTCCCAGGGCGACGCCGGTAATGCCCGCGAACAGGATGCTCGCCAGAACGTTGACCTGGGCCAGACCACCCCGTATCCGGCCGATGATCAGATTGGAAAATTCGATCAGCCGTTCGGAAATGCCCGAACGGTTCATGATCTCGCCCGCCAGGATGAAGAACGGGATGGCCATCAGCACGAACACATTCATGCCGTTGAACAGGCTTTCGGCCACCAGATAGAGGTCGTTGCCGGTGATCAACAGGTAGCTGAGCGAAGAGACCGCGAGCACGAAAGCCACCGGCACGCCGACGAACAGCAATCCGAAGAACAGGGCGACGCTAATTCCGAAAGCCATGATTCAATCCCCGGCCCGACGAACGGGCGAACGGATGTCGCCGATCAGGTTGACGCATTCGAACAGCGCCATCAGGCAGCCGCCCACCGGCAGCGCCAGATAAGCCCAGAACATCGAGACGTCGATCGAGGCGAAACGCGTGGTTTCCATGAAGACGGCGGTGGTCCACCCCTGCACGATCAGCACGCCGAGATAGCCGATGATCGCGGCTCGGCTGAGGATGGAGAACGCGCGGGTCACTCCTGGCGACATCATGGCGGCGAAGTAGTCGACCCGGATGTGGCCGTCGCGCCGCTGCACGACGGAGGCCGACAGGAACACCATCCAGATCATCAAGTAGCGCGCCACTTCCTCCGACCATCGGAAGGAAAAGCCTAAAAAATAGCGGGTGACGACCTGCGAAAGCACAATCAGGGTCATGATCGCCAAGGCCGCTTTCGACAGCGACCCGCACAGCGCCACCATGCGGTCGAGGATTCGTTCGCCGGGCACGCAAGCCTCCTAAATGGTAAGAAGAACGGGGCGGCGCGATGCGCGCGCCCCGTCCGGTGGGCGGATATTACTGCCCGGCTTCGGCTTTGGCGACGGCGTCGAGCAACGCGTCGACCCAGGTCGGATCCACGTTCTTCTTCAGCCATTCCACGGCCGACCCCTGGCTCGCGGCGCGGAACTGCTTCTTTTCCTCGGCGGTCGGGGCATAGATCTCGACGCCCTGCTTTTGTAGGTATTCGATGCCCTGGACCTCGTTGGCAATGCTCAGTCCCCGGTTGGCGGCCAGCACCACCGGCACCGCGCCTTGTATCGCGGCCTTCAAGTCGGGTTCGAGACCCTGATACCACTTGTCGTTTACCAGCACGGTCATGACGCCGTAAACATGACCGTCGAGTACGATGTGTTTCTGAACTTCCTCAAGCTTGGGGATCAGGAAAGTCGGGATGGCGTTTTCCTGGCCGTCGACCACGCCGGTCTGCAGCGACGTGTAAAGTTCGCTCCAGTTGATGGGGGTCGCCGAACCGCCGAGATCCTCCACGATCTTCATGTGAAGGGGAATGTTCATGGTGCGGATCTTCAACCCCTTCATGTCGGCCGGGGAATGGATCGCGCGTTTGCTGTTGGAGTAGTGCCGGAACCCGCCGTTTTCTTGCCAGAACAAGGGACGTAGACCGGTTTTCTGGGCCATGTCCTCGATCAGCTTCTGGCCGAACGGACCGTCGAGCACCTTCCACGCGACCTCGCGGTTGGAAAACAGGTAGGGGATCGACAGGATCTGGATCAGCGGATAGGTGGTGGCGAAATGGCCGTCCGCGGGGTCCGTCGCCTGGATCGTGCCGCGCCGGACCTGGTTGACCATCGATTCGATGTTGCCGAGTTGGCCGCCGGGATACAATTCGACCTTCAGCTTTCCGCCGCTACGTGCCTCGATTTCGTTCTTCAGCACCTGATGCGACGTCCAGGCCTGGTTGAATTCCTTCACGGGGTTGTTGATCCCGAACTTCATGATCACGGGATCGGCGGCGGCGGCGTTGACGGCCGCCAGCGACAAGGCCACGGCGATGCCGCCGATGATCGGCCGAATTCTCTGTCTCATGGACATTGCTTCTCTCCCGAAGGGCTTTTTGGGTGTCGTGATATGTGATATATTAGACAGCAGATTTTTCTGGAGTCAAGGCCCCTGTTCGCCCTATTGTAGGGACGGCGGTGCCAAAGGCAGGGAAGGAGAATACGAATGCTGACCATGGGACAGGTGAAGATCGGCGACGGTTCCTCTCCGCCCCAGTCGATGACCGATTTCGCCGCCGACCGCATCCGGGACGCCATCATCAACGGCTTGATCGCCCTCGGCACCAAAGTGTCCGAAAAGGAACTGGCTTTGGCCCTGGGCATTAGCAAGACGCCGGTCCGCGAAGCCCTGTTGCGGCTCAAGAACGAGGGCATCATCGAGATCCGACCGCGTATCGGCACGTTTGTTTTTAAGCTGACCCTGGAAGAGATCGAAAAGATCGCGGAATTTCGCCGGGTCCTGGAACCGAGCGCCATTGAAATGGCCATACAACGCAACCCGGCGCGATTGGCTGCCGCGCTCGGCGATGTCGTCCAACGCATGCGTGACCATATCGCCGAAGAACGCCTGACCGACTACGTTCGCGACGACGCGACGTTTCACCAGCACATCTTCGATCTGTGCGGCAACGACTATCTGATCGAGGGTTACCGTTCGATTTCGTCGAAGGTGCAGTCGATCCGTAATCGCCTGTCCCACGACCGCGACGTCCTGGAAAAGTCGATTCGCGACCACGCGGACATTCTGGATGCCGTCAAGGAACGCGCCGCAGCGAAGGCGAAGGCGTTTACCCTGGAACACCTGACGATCCACGAAGGCGTGACCGAAGGCATGTACGACCGGTATCTCAAACCGACGGAATCCTGAAAGCGGCGGCGTGCCCGGCTGTCGGTAACCTCAGGGCGCCGCCGGATTCATCAGGGCGCCTTCGGCGTTCACGACATCCGCGAACCGCACCCGTTCCGAAGACACGCGTACCCGTCCCTCGGCAATCAGGCGCACGGCGAGAGGGTAGATGCGGTGCTCCTGTTCGAGCACGCGCGCGGCCAAGACATCGGGAGTGTCGTCGTCGCGAACCGGCACGACCGCCTGGACCAGGATGGGGCCATCGTCCATCGCGGGCCTCACGAAGTGAATCGTGCATCCGGTGAAACGGACGCCGGCCTCGATGACCCGTTCGTGGATGTGCAGGCCCTTGAACGCCGGCAGGAGCGACGGGTGGATGTTGACAAGGCGGTCGAGCCATCGCCGGACGAACCAGTCGGTCAATATCCGCATGAACCCGGCCAGGCAGACGAGTTCGACTCCGGCATCGACGAGCGCCTTGTCCAGCGCCTGTTCGAAGGATTCGCGATCGGCGTAGGCCTTGTGGTCGATGATGGCGATCGGGATCTTGGCCTTTTCCGCTCGTTCCAGCCCCATGACGCCAGCGACGTTCGAGACGACGAGCGCGATTTCCGCCGGAAAGTCGGTGGCGGCGCAGGCGTCGATCAGCGATTGCAGGTTGCTGCCGCGTCCCGAAACAAGGACGCCGAGTTTCATCCGCGCCATACCGACTCCTTGTTGCGGATGATGACGGAAGGTCCGTCGACGAGTCGTTCGGAAACCTTTCCGATTTCGAAAACGGTTTCGCCGGATTCAGTGAAGACCTTCTTCACGGCATCCACCGTTTCCTGTGCGACGACGACGACCATGCCGATGCCGCAATTGAAGGTTCGGACCATTTCCTCGGGCGCGACATCGCCGACGCTGGAAAGCCAACGGAAAACCGGCGGCATGGTCCAGTTGTCCATGTCGATGTCCATGGCCATCGAATCGGGAAGCACGCGGGGAACGTTTTCGACCAGTCCACCGCCGGTGATATGCGCCAGCGCATGAATGCCGCCGACCTTGATCGCATCCAGGCACGAACGGACGTAGATGCGTGTCGGTGCCAGCAAGGCGTCGCCCAGCTTTTGATCCGGCGAAAACGGGGCGGGCGCGTCGTATCCGAGACCCGATTTTTCGACGATGCGGCGAACCAGGGAGTAGCCGTTCGAATGCGGGCCCGTCGAGGCGAGCCCCAGAACCATGTCGCCCGCAGCGACAGCGTCGCCGCTCAGGATCGCGCATCGTTCGACGGCGCCTACGGCGAATCCGGCCAGGTCGTAATCGCCCTCCGAATACATGCCGGGCATTTCCGCGGTTTCACCGCCGATCAAGGCGCATCCCGCCTGGCGGCATCCTTCGGCAATACCGGCGATGATTTCGGTCCCGCGATCGACGTCCAACTGCCCGACCGCGAAATAATCGAGGAAGAACAGCGGTTCCGCGCCCTGGACCACCAAATCGTTCACACACATGGCGACGAGGTCGATCCCGACGGTCGCATGTTTGTTCGCAGCGATGGCGATCTTCAGTTTGGTGCCAACGCCGTCGGTGCCTGAGACGAGGACAGGGTCTTCGTATCCGGCGGCCTTCAGGTCGAACAAGGCTCCGAACCCGCCCAGCCCGTCCATCACTCCGCGTCGACCGGTAGACCGGGCATGCGGCTTGATGGCGTCAACCAGGGCGCCTCCGGCGTCGATGTCCACGCCTGCGCCTTTGTAACTTAATCCGCTAATTCCTTCCTCCTCGCGTTCAACGTGATACATTAGGCGGCCAAGGAGAGCCGAGGATACTTCTTCCGGAACGGTTTGCAATCATGGAACCAACATTCGTTGTCAGAACTTGGGACGCTTGCCTTCGTCCTTTCGCCATCGTCGTGTTGATCGCGGGGATATTCGCGGGATGCGGAGTCGTTCGTGCAAGCGACGTTTTCGAAGTGCGGGGGGTCGACGTCGACGTCACGGCGGAAAACGCCAACCTCGCGCGCACGCAGGCGCTGGCGGAGGCCGAACGCAAGGCGCTCGAATTCATGCTCCGCCGGTTGACCCTGCGCGCCGACTGGGACCGTTTGCCCATCCCCGGGGGGAGCGGAATCGCGCTTTTTGTTCGGGACTTTTCTGTGATTCGGGAAAAGACCTCGCCGGTGCGCTACATCGCGTCGCTGGCCTACCGGTTCAAACCCGACGAGATTCGCGCCTTGCTGCGAAATCACGACATCGCGTTCTCCGAAACCGTCAGTAAACCCGTTCTCGTTCTTCCGGTCTATCGACAAGGCAACGGGTTCGGTCTTTGGGACGATCCCAATCCCTGGCGCGATGCCTGGGAAAATCGGACGCCGGTGATCGGACTCGTTCCCACCGTGCTGCCGTTGGGAGATCTTTCGGATATCGCGTCGATCAGCGTCGACCAGGCACTGGCGGGAGACGCGGAACGCCTGCAGGCGATCGCGGATCGTTATGGCGCCGGTGATTCCCTGGTCGTTCTCGGCGCTCTGGAAAGCGCCGGCGGAACCAGCCCGGCCGAACTCCGGGTCACGGTCTCGCGTTTCAGCCGGTCCGTCACGTATCCGACGACGGTGTCGACCATGCAGGCCGCGCCAGATGAAACCTTGGAATCGCTTCTTGCGCGCGCGGCGCAGGAACTGACCAACCGCCTGGAAGACGACTGGAAGGGAGAAAACCTGTTGCCGGTCGGTGAACGTCAGGTGCTGCCGGTTTCCGTTCCGATCACCGGTCTGGCGGACTGGTTGGAGATCAAGGAACGCTTGAATGCCGTGGCGATCATTGAAAACATTGATGTCGTACTCCTATCGCGGGGGGAAGCGCGCGCCAATCTGGTATATGCCGGAACGCCCGAGCAATTGACTCTTGCCTTGGAACAGGTGGATCTCGGCCTCAAATGGAGTGAAGCAGGATGGATTGTTATGGTTGCTGAGCGGACCAACACGGCACGGTGAATCGAACGTGAATGCCCCCAATCTCATTTCGTTCATTCGGCTCCTGCTGGTGCCGGTGATCGTCTGGTTGTTGTTGCGCGGACATTTTCAGTTCGCGTTTTGGGCGTTCGTGGCCGCCGGACTGAGTGATGCGCTGGACGGGTTCCTGGCGCGCCGGATGAACGTTCAATCGGTCATCGGCGGGTTTCTCGACCCCCTTGCAGACAAGGCGTTGCTCGTCAGCGTCTACGTGACGTTGGGTTACCAGGGTTCGATCACGACATGGCTGGTGATCCTCGTGGTCTTTCGCGATCTGGTCATCATTGCGGGAGCGGTTCTGTTTCAAACCCTCAACGGACCGTTGCAGCCCCAGCCGTTGTTGATAAGCAAGTTGAACACCGCGGCCCAGATCGTTCTCGCCGCGCTGGTCCTTGGAGGCTTGGCTTTTGAGTTGCGCGACCTGAACGTCGAACTGGTCCTGAGCTTCTTTGTCGCCGGGACGACGCTGTGGTCCGGTACGGCCTATGTGATCAAGTGGGGGCGGCAGGCCTCGGCCATGGAGCCTGAACCATGAAGTTGGAACGGCGCTGGTTGATCATGGGATTGGCGTTGGTCATCGTCATTTGGATGCTGACCCTGCTCAAGGGCGTCCTGATGCCCTTCGTCGCCGGCGCGCTGGTCGCTTATTTCCTCGACCCGGTTGCGGATCGACTGGAGAAATGGGGCTGCTCGCGAACCATCGCCACGGTCATCATCACGGTGGTGATCGTCGTCGCCCTTGTCCTTGGGTTGTTGATCTTTATCCCTCTGATCCAGATCCAGGTGGTGGGGTTCGTCGGTAAGTTCCCGGGGTATCTCGATGCATTGAAGGCGCATGCGACTCCTCTGCTTCAGCGTTTGGAAATGACCTTGTCGCAGGAGCAGATCACCCAGGTTCGCGACCTCGCGACGTCGCAGGTGGGCGAAGGCGTGCGCTGGATCGGCGAAATGTTCAAGCAGGTGCTGAGCGGCGGCGTCGCCGTTTTCGAACTGCTGTCCCTGGTGGTTATTACGCCCCTGGTTGCCTTCTATCTGCTGAACGACTGGGATCGGATCGTTGAAAAGATCGACGGCTTGCTGCCCCGCGACATGGCACCGACCATCCGCATGCTGATCGCAGAAATCGATCGCACGTTGTCCGCCTTCGTCCGTGGGCAGGCGCTGGTTTGCCTGATTCTGGGGCTCTTCTATGCCGTGGGGTTGGCGCTGACGGGGCTGGATTTCGGATTCGTGATCGGGCTCGGGGCGGGGTTGATTTCGTTTGTCCCCTATTTGGGCAGCATTCTGGGTCTGCTGACCAGCGTCGGAATTGCGATCGCACAGTTTCCGAGTTGGGTCGATGTTGCCATTGTGGCGGCGGTATTCTTCGCCGGTCAGCTCATCGAAGGTAATTTCCTCACGCCCAAGATCGTTGGCGGAAGTATCGGGCTGCATCCGGTTTGGGTGATATTCGCCTTGCTCGCCGGCGGTGGTCTGTTCGGGTTCACCGGGGTGATGTTGGCGGTTCCGGTCGCTGCGGCCATCGGCGTTCTGGTCCGGTATTGGACACAACGCTATCGGACAAGCGCGTTGTACCACGGCGGCATGCCCGAAACCGAAACGGAATCCGGAGAGAATTCCGCTTGAGCCGAGAATCGCAATTGGCCTTGGCGTTCGGCCATAGGCCCTCGCTTTCGGGCGAGGATTTTCTGGTCGCGCCCTGTAACGCGGAATCCGTGGCGTGGATCGATCGGTGGCCCGACTGGCCGACGCCGACGCTGGTGATCCACGGCCCGCCCGCGTGCGGCAAGACTCATTTGGCCGAAGTGTTCCGCGCGTGTTCCGGCGCTCACACGATCGACTTACCCGCAATGCGGAGTGAAAACCCGGTTGTTTTTTTCGAAAACGCGCCAGCCGCGACGATCGAAGGCGGGGGAACGCCGCTGACACCGGAGAACGAGGAAGCGTTTCTGCACTTTCTTAATGCCGCGAGAGACGCAGGGCGGACGATTCTGGTGACCGCACGCTTGCCCGTCGCGCGGTGGACGGTTGGACTTCCCGACTTGCGGTCCCGCTTGATGGCGGCGGCCTCCGTCGAAATAGGCGCGCCCGACGAAGCCTTGATCGGCGCCGTTATCGTCAAGCAGTTTCGCGACCGGCAGATTGCCGTCGATGCCGCCGTGATCTCTTATGTCGTTGCCCGAATCGAGCGATCTTTTGCGGCGGTGCGTCGTTTTGTGGCACACGCCGACGAAACGGCGTTGTCGCAGGGCCGCGGAGTGACCGTTCCGCTCGCACGCATGGTGCTCGACGAAATGGCGGACGGCGTCGGATTGTGACGACGGCGACGGAGGCGTGGAAACCTTCGCCGCCTCTTCCCACCTGACGCGGTACGACGCTGGAAACACATGGCGAAAGCGGGCGAACGATGACGGATCTCGGTGATTTGAATTTTCCTTTGGCGCGGGACGCCTTCGAGCGGGAAGCCCGGTTGAACGCAGCGATTCGGGATCGGGTCGCTGGGATCGAGGATGACCTGATCCGATTCCGGCGCAGTGTTCATGCCCGGCCCGAGTTGGCTTTCCAGGAATTCAACACCGCGGCTGAGATCGCCCGACTGCTTTCGGGGTGGGGCATCACCTGCCGAACCGGGGTCGGAAAAACCGGTGTCGTTGCGACAATCGAAGGCGGAAAAGGGCGCGGACGAACGGTCGCGGTCCGGGCCGACATGGATGCCCTGCCGATCGTCGAGGCGGTGGCTGTTCCATTCGCGTCCCGGGAACCGGGACGGATGCACGCCTGCGGGCACGATGTCCATTCGGCGGTTCTGCTGGGTGTCGCCCGTGTCGTGCAGTCGTTACGTGCGCAGCTCCGGGGCCGGGTGAAACTGATTTTCCAGCCGGCCGAGGAAACGCTCGAAGGCGCGCGTGCCATGATTGCAGACGGCGTCCTGGAAGACCCTGCGGTCGACGTCGTTCTGGGTTTTCACAACTGGCCGGCGCTGCCGGCCGGAACCGTGGGGTACCATGACGGTCCGGTTTTCGCTTCTTCGGACGCTTTCGATATCGTGATCGAGGGCGTGTCGGGTCATGCCGGCCATCCGCACAAGGCCCGTGACACGATCGTTGCCGCCGCGCATTTGATTATGCAAGTCCAGACACTTGTCAGCAGGGAGCGCGATCCGCTCCACTCGGCGGTGATCAGCATCGGCCAGATACACGGTGGGACCGTGCGCAACATTCTTCCCCGAGATGTCCGGCTGGAAGGAACGCTCCGGGCGCACGACGCCGAGACGCGGAACCGGTTGCGGCGTTCGTTGACCCGCATGGTGCGGGGCGTGGGGGAAACATTTGGGGTCTCGGCGCGGTTGGATTTCCTGGAACAATCTCCTGCGTTGAGGAATGACCCCGACTATCAGGCCCCGGTCCTGGCTTCCGCGCGCGCGGTTGTCGGCCTCGACAAGGTGGTCCGGATGCCAAACAGCTCAATGGGAAGCGAGGATTTCGCTCTTTTCGCCGAACGCGTCCCCGGCGTTTATTTGAGGCTCGGGTCGGGCGGCGACGGGTGCTCCATGCTGCATAGCGCCGAATTCAATCCGGACGAAAACTGTATCGCGACGGGAGTCACCGTTTTCGCTCGGATCGTGGCTGATTTATTGTCGCCACCGTGAGCAATTATTTTTAAGTAAATTTGTCGGACGATAATGATAAACCTCAGGTGTTAGGAGGCGTCGGGGGATGTCTATGCGCGCATTCGCATTGGTTATGGGTCTGGTTGTCGGCTTGTTTGCAGTGCGAATCGATGGCGTCCATGCGCAGGATTTGACGCTCGAACTTCAGAGAGCCGATGGAACCACCCGATCGGTTTCTGTGTCGGAAGTGGAAGCTCTCGGCCTGGAATCCTTTGTCGAGATGGATCCCTTCGTGGAACGCGAAATCGAATATTCCGGCGTGCCGCTGCAGGCGTTCATTCATTTTTTCGGCGGAGAAAGTGCGGAAAAAGCGACTTTTACGGGCATTGACGATTACGCCTATTCTCTCGAGACCCCGAATTGGGGGGGCGGCAACCTCTATCTCGTGACCCGGCAGGACGGCCGGCGAATCGGCCATCGGGAAAAGGGGCCGTTTCGCATCGTCGATCGCGGGTACGATCACGCTCGGCTTTCCAGCAAGTACAGTTTCAATGAATGGGTCTGGATGATCAAGAAGGTGACCATTCAATGACATCCATTCGGGATCGCCTGACCGTTCTGAGAGCGCGAAGTCCCGGATTCGCGCTCGCGCTGTGCCTCTTGATCGCGGGATTTCTGGTCAATACCGCGCTGATCTGGCGTTCGCACGAAGACGTCTTCGACCGTTTTCTGAAAAACGAAACGCTGCGAGGCGCCGAGCATATGGCCGACAAATCCGTGCGGATGGCCTATGCGGGGTTCGATGCCTTGTTGCGCACGATTCTTGGCGACACCCCCGGCGGCTTAACCGATGCGCTGGTTTATTTCGACAGTTCGCTGGGGTTCATGGACCAGGTGTTTTACGACAAGTTTCCTTGCGCCGACAAAACGATCAGCCTCTTCGAAGCCGAAGTCGATAAACTCCGAGCCTTGGATGGCCCACCGGATCTCCGTGCCATCGATCCGTTGCGTCAGCACATTGCCGATTTGGCCGTTTGTGCGCGATTGATCACCAGCGCCAATCGGCAGTATCACTACACCTCGTTGGTCAAACACCAGGAAGGTGTCCGGCGGTTTACCGAGGCGTTTCTCGCGTGCGACGTCGCGTTGTTCATCCTCATCCTCTTCGTCGTATGGCGGTGGCACGTGACCTTGGACCGGCAGCATCGTCTCGGGCGGCTCGCCGTTTCCGATCCGCTGACCGGATTGTTGAACCGGCGCAGTTTCGCCGAGGAATTGCCGCGTTATGTCTCCAAGGCCAAAAGCCGTTCGCGGCGGCTGGTTTTCTGTTTGATCGATTTCGACCATTTCAAGATCTTCAACGACCTCTACGGCCACGAAGCCGGGGACCGTGCCTTGAAGACGGTCGGCGATATCGTGCGGAAGCGGACGAAACGTATCGACGATCTGGCGTTCCGGATCGGCGGCGACGAATACGCTCTCCTGACGCTGGCCGACAACGTATCCGAGGCAACCGCTCTGGGGCAGTCGCTGATCAAGGATATGGCTCGGCTCGGGCTTCGCCATACGGGCAATGTTCCCGCCGGGCACGTGACCCTGTCGGTGGGGATCTCGTGCCTGGGGCCCGAGGAATTGGAACTGCGGGGTGGGCCCTATCATCTGGCCGATAAGGCGCTCTACCGGGCCAAGAACGAAGGACGTAATCGTGCCATTGTCCTGACCGGCAACGAAAGCGAGGACAGGCTAGGTGAGGTCTCCCGGCCGCACATAGGTTTCGAGGAAGCCGCCGCTCGGTAGCAGTTCCGACCAGTTGCGGATTTCGAAAATGATCGTCGCGAGCGCGCCGGTGGGATATTTCTCGACCAACTGGTTGCGGGCTTCCAAATCGCCCGATCCGACCACCGTCAGAGCCAGATCCTGAATCGACGGGTTATGGCCGATAACCAGAATGGTCTCCGCCATGTTTTCGATGTGCCGGACCCGGTCCATCAGACTTTCGGCCGTGGCCTCGTAAAGAGCGCCGTCGATGCGGGTAGGCAAGATCCGGTCGAATGATTTTTCGATGCGGGCAAGCGTCTCGCGGGTTCGCCTTGACGGCGAACACAACACCAATTCCGGCCGCAGTCGATTCCGCTCGAGATGACGGCCGATCAAATCCGAAGCCTTTCGCCCTCTTTTTGAAAGAGGGCGATCGATATCGTCCAGCGAGCTGTCGTCCCAACTGGATTTGCCATGACGCAATAGAAGCAGACGTTTCACGGAAGGCCCTCGTCACTCGGTCACTGCGACGACGGTCGCCGTGCGATCGCCTTGAGACGCCGCTTGCGCAGGCGCCTGAATTCCCTCAGCCGCTCTTCCGCCATCAGAATCAGTTGTTCCTGGCAGCCGATGGGGGTTTCGCCTTCCGCCGGACTGCGCTGGACATAGGTGTTGTCCGGCTGCATCTCCCAGGCGTTCCGCCGGTCGGTGAGTTGCAGTTCGAGGACATTACGTAATTCATTCTGCAACTCCGGCGGCTCGATCGGGATGATGACTTCGACGCGGTTTTGCAGATTGCGGCGCATGAGATCGGCGGACCCGATATAGAACTCTTCGTTGCCGCCGTTCCGGAAGTAGTAGATGCGCGAATGTTCCAGGAAACGCCCGACGATGCTGGTGACCGTGATGTTTTCGGACAGGCCGGGAATGCCGGGGCGGATGCAGCAGGTATCGCGAACGATCAGTTCCACCTTAACGCCCGCCTGGGAGGCACGGTATAGCGATTCGATGATCTCCCGGTCTTCCAAGGCGTTCGTCTTGAGCCGGATCAGGCCGGGATTGTCTTCCGCATGCCCTGCGATCTCGCGTTCGATTTTGGCTAGGAGCGCGGGTTTCATGGAATTGGGAGCGGTCAGGATTTTACGGTATTCGCGCCCTGGTTTGCAGCCGCTGGTCAGGTAGTTGAACAGCTCGGTGAGGTCGTGGCCGACCTCGGGATTGCAGGTCAGGACACCAAGGTCCGCATACAGCCGAGCCGTTCCGGCGTGGTAGTTGCCGGTCGCGACGTGGGCATAGCGGCGCAGGCCGTCATAGTCCCGGCGTACCACCAGGGTCGTCTTGGAATGCGTCTTGAGCCCGAGAACGCCGTAGGTGATGTGAATGCCGGCCTCTTCGAGGCGGCTCGCCCACCCGATATTCGCGGCTTCGTCGAAACGCGCCTTCAGTTCGATGACGACGGCGACCTGTTTTCCGTTGATGGCCGCGTTGACCAGATAGTCGATGATGCGGGTTCCGGCCGACGTCCGGTACAACGTCATCTTGATCGCCAGAACCTTGGGATCCTGGCTTGCCTCCCGCACGAACCGTTCCACCGAGGTTGTGAAGGATTCGTAAGGGTGGTGCAGGAGGACGGGGCCGCTTTCACGGATGATGTGGAAGATATTCTCGTTTTCGGGCAGCAGGACGTTGTCGATCGGCTGGTGCGACGGGTCGCGCAGGTCGGAAATATCGAGAAGCGCCATCTCCCACAAATCGCGTTTTCCAATCATGACGTCGATATCGTAAACGTCCTGATGCTCATCGAGGCCGAGTTCGGCCGCCAGCATTCCGCGATGGATGGGCGACATCCGGGCGTCGCACTGGAGCCGGACAATGGGGGCGAACTTGCGATCGCGGAGTTCGGATTCGATCATGTCCAACAGGTCGTCGGCGCGCTCTTCGTCCCGTTCGGTGTTGGAATTCCGGGTAACGCGGAAGAACTCGCAGGTCTTGACCGTCATGTCCGGAAACAGGAGATCCAGATTGTGGGCGATCACCTGTTCCAGCGGCACGAAATGAAAACCGCTGCCGACCCGGAGGAAACGGGGAACATTGTTGCCGATCGGAACCTTGACCCGGGCCAGCATCGGCGAATGCTTGTCCAGATCTTCCATCGTGACCAGGAGGTTCAGCGACAGGTTCGATATGAAGGGGAACGGATGGGCCGGATCCATGGCCAGCGGCGTGACCAGCGGAAAGATGTTCTTGATATAGAATTCACGCAACGCCTTCTGGTCGCGCCGGTTGAGTTCCTGGTAATTGAAGATGCGGATGTCGTGCTTCTTGAGTTCGATGATCAGCGACAGAAAAATCCGGCGTTTTTCTTCCTCGAGCTCGCGGATGATCGCCGTGCACTCGACAATCTGATCCTGCGGCGTGCGGCCGTCGAGAGTCCGCTTGGTAACCCCGGCGCCGATTTGCTGTTTCAGGCCGCCGATGCGCTTCATGAAGAATTCGTCGAGATTCGAACTCACGATCGCCAGGAACTTCACCCGCTCCAGAAGCGGAACGCGGGCGTCCTTGGCTTCGCTGAGAATCCGGCGATTGAAGGACAGCCAAGTGAGCTCCCGATTCAGATACAATTCGCCCGGCGGCAAGGAGGATATGACCCGTTTTCGCGCGGCGGCGCGGCGCGGCTGCCTTGTCTTGGCGGCAGGCGTCTCGGGGGATTCGGCCGCGGGGATCTCCTGCGTCGTCGACTCGATGGGTTCGTCTGCTTCGGTCTTCTCGATCGTCATCCGCGCCTCACGGCCTTTTCAATGGGTGTGTCGTCGGCGGGCCTTGCCGGGGCGGCCGCCAAAGCCCCTTCCAGTCTTTCGCAAAAAGTGTCGATGACCTTCAGCCGGGCGTACCGCTTATCATTTCCCTCGATCAAGGTCCATGGCGCGATAAAGGTACTGGTCCGGGCGACCATGTCGTTGACCGCCTGTTCATACTCGTCCCACTTTTCGCGGTTCCGCCAATCCTCTTCGGTAAGCTTCCACCGCTTATATGGGATTTTGGCGCGGTTCTTGAACCGGCGAAGTTGTTCGTCCTTGGTGATATGCATCCAATATTTCATCACGACAATGCCGTGATCGATCAGGCGCTGTTCGAAATCGTTGATTTCCGCGTAAGCGCGCTGCCATTCCGCGTCGGTTGCGAAGCCTTCGACCCTTTCGACGAGGACACGTCCATACCAGCTGCGATCGAAGATCAGGATACGTCCGGCGCGCTGCAAATGGCGCCAGAACCGCCACATGTAATGGTGGACTTTTTCTTCGTCGGTGGGGGCGGCGATGGGTTCTACCCGGTAGGAGCGGGCGTCGAGCGCCGCTGTCAGCCTTCGGATCGCTCCACCCTTGCCGCCGGCATCCCAGCCTTCGAAGACGAGAACCGACGAAATGCCGCGTTCCCGCGCTTCGCGGGACAGGCGGTTCAGCTTGCCTTGGCGCAGTTCTAGATCCTGCGCGAAGTCCTCGCCGTCATAAGTGAGATCGGTATCGAGACCGCTCAGAACCGTGGAGCCCTTGGGGAGAAGATCCGTTATCGTCTCGGGCCCGGCGGCGTCGGATTTGTCTGATTTTGATTTCTTGTGCTTCTTGCGTTTTTCGTCGTCGTTGGCGCCGTACTCATTCTCCTGTCGCACCATATCGGCTTCATATTGGTCCAGGCGCCTTTCGATGGCTTCCGCCAGAAGGGTGCCGACCGTCAGGCTCCGGAACCGCTCGTCGGAGCCCTCGACGATATGCCAAGGCGCCCTGCCGGTATTGGTGTGCATGATGGTCTTTTCGGCGGACGTGATGAACTTCTCGTACATCTCCCAGTGATCCCAGTCCTTCTGGGTTACGCGCCAACTGGTCAGGGGGTCGGCTTCCAATTGCTTGAAACGGTCGTACTGGGCTTGCTTGCCCAGGTGCATCCAGAACTTCAGGATCGCCGCGCCGTCGTCGGCGAGCATGTTTTCGAACGACAGGATTCGGTTCAGTGAAGAGTTGAACTGATCGTCGTCGGTCTTGCCGTAGACATGTTCCAGGACGGGCTCGGAATACCACGACCGGAGGAAAAGTCCGATCAGCCCGTTGGCCGGCAAATCGCGCCAATAACGCCAGAATACCGGCCGTTCCCGTTCCTCGTCGGACGGCTTCTGATACGCCCGGGTCTGGATCCAACGCGGATCCATCCACTCGTTGAGAAGGTTGATGGTTTCGCCCTTGCCGCCGCCGTCGACGCCCGCGAAAACCACGATGACCGGGAAGTTCGCCCGTCGCAATCGCTGCTGAATTTCCAGAAGGCGCAAGCGGAGTACGGGAAATACCTGATTGTATTCGGCCTTCGTCGTTATCTGGCCCAGTTCGGCGGTCCTGAACATGGCGGCGTCACTCCGATCAACGGTTCTCGTCAGCGGCGGCGAGGGTGTCGATGAACGCCAAAAGCGGCGCCCAGTCGGCAAGGATGTTTCGAACGCGCCCGGACGCCAAGTCGAATATGCTCGATCCGCGTTCGGCTGCGGAAACGTAATATTGGGATTCGCGCAGGCGGGCGACGACCGGGTGTCCCAGACCGGTCAGGAAGCGATCGAGACGTGCCGCCGCAGGCGTTCGCAGGCGCATACGGTTGCCGACAACGGCGACGGAGCGCTTGCCCTTGCGGACGGGCTTCAGTTCATCGAGCGTTTTGAGGAACGTCGCCGAAGTGTTTTCGTCGAAGACCGAAGGCAGGATCGGCAGGACGATGACATCCGCCGCCTTGACCAGGACTTCCAAATCCTTGCGGCGGAGCCCGGCGGGGGCGTCGACGACCATCCGCTGTGTGCCCTTGGGCGGAGAGGCGAGCGTCTTGACCCAGTCGACGGCCTTGATCGTTTCCAGGTCGCGCGGCCGTCGTTCCGACCATTGCAGGGCGGACCGCTGCTTGTCGCAATCCGCCAAAACGGTGGCGAAACCGGATCGGGCGAACGCGCCCGCCAAGTTTGTCGACAGCGTGGTCTTGCCGCATCCGCCCTTCGTGTTCGTCACCAGAACCGTCAGCATTACGGCGTCCCCACGTTCTGTGCCCGCGCGGGCTTGGTCCAGAATTTCCGGCAGACAAGAAACGTGTCGAGGTCGTCGCCGATTTCGCGTTCGAACAGTGTCATGGCATGGGTATGCCAGCCGATGACGAGACCCCCGACCCGGCGCATACCCGTCTCGTCGCCTTCGGAACTTCGGCCTGTCAGAAAATCGACGATATGTTGCGCGACTTCGACGTCGTTCGCGTACCCCAAGGCGTCCTGAAGGCGGCTCAGATGCTTGGCGAAGGGTTCGACATCCTTCGCGCGGTAGAGCGATCCGAAGAAATCCAGCGCGTAACGGAGTTTCTTGATATCGATCCGCAGTTGATGCCGTTCCGCGGGCGCCAACTGCTCGAAGGTCCGGCCGCGTTTGCGGACCCGTCGATAGCGTTTGTCGAGGACGGCGTCGGACAGGTCGATGACCGGACCGAACAATTGGGCAGAGGTTTCGCTGAGGGATTGTTCGCGCCATCCTCGGCGTTCAAGCCACGATGTCAGATCCAGGATAAACCGGGCGTACCGGGGCGAGGAAATGGCTTGGCGCGAAGCCGATCGCGCTTCGTCCTGCGCGATGCGTCCGATCCGGTCGAGCGCGGAAAATCCCGCATCGTCGTTGCTGAAATTAGCGGCAACGGGCGTGGCGATTTCCGCCAGAAACACATCCAGGTCCCGAGTTGGCCCCATTTCGCCGGTTATCCAGCGAAGTTCGCCGACGAAATGCTCGTACTGATGGGGCGGAAGCATGTCGCGATAAAGACGAAGCGCCGACCGCATCCGACGCATCGCGACCCGCATCTGGTGAATGCCTTCGGGATCTTCGGTCTGCAGGGTGCAGGCTTCGTTTGCGATCAGGTGTTCCAGACACGACCGGACCATGAACGCCATCGATTCTTCAACGCTTGCTTCCCGCTGCAAAGGCCTTTTCGATCCTTTCACCGATGTCGGCGTGGTGTTTGTCGCAAGCGCAAACCCGAGATCTTCGATCGACGAGCGACTCAGCCGGATCGGTACGGAGTCGACGAGGTTCCGGGCCAATTCGGCCGACGGCGCCGCCGTATCGCCATCGTTGGCGATCCGGACAAGACCGTAGGGCTCGGAATGGGTATCGGTCGATACCGTGCCCGTTTCGAATTCCACCGCGCCGGGAACGTCGCCGTCCAGCACGAGAAGCTTTCGGCTTATCTTTCCCGCGCGGTGGAACAAGGGCCGGAGTCCGGCCGGGCCGATCGGGGTCGCGCGGTTGCGGATTTCGATGTCGTCAATCGCCGAGATCGCGGGGGCGTCTGTGGCGGTCGGCCCGCGATAGGCGGTGATGCCGTCGAAGACCACGGTCTGTTCGAAACGCTGCCCGGTTCGTTCCACGCTAAAAAGAACACCGCGCCGTCTCAGCGAGGTATCGGGCGTATCGAAATACGTCACGGCCACGTCGCGGGTCGCGGTCCTGCCGCGCGCATGCGCGCGTACAAGCGGATGCTCTTTCAGTTTGCGAAGATGATCCGGGGGGAATTCAAGGATGATTTCGGGCATTCCGTCAGCCGAGCGGTGGTCAGATTGGCGCTCTCGGGGCCGTTTCGATCTCTCGCGTACGGCGCAATGTCCTTCTACGGGGAACGCGACCGACCCCTGAAACGCCGGCCATTATGAACGGGATCGCAGAAATCGCAAATGCCTTAATCTTTAACGACAATTTGCGTCTATCGGCGGTCAAGTTCCAAATGGATGCGGTGATCCCG
The DNA here is from genome assembly GCA_963675465.2 of Rhodospirillales bacterium. Lineage (GTDB taxonomy): Bacteria > Pseudomonadota > Alphaproteobacteria > Rhodospirillales > Shumkoniaceae > JAHDSF01. Next base: position 141,306 of record CAXXVY010000006.1, on the reverse strand, counting down.
GATTCATGCTGGTGATTGACGTCGGATTTTGTTAGAGAAGGCCCGGTCCTAACCTAAGGCTCTGTGCGCATGAAACTCGACGGGTCCGCCACTTCGGGCGACGGGGCGAATGCGGCAGCCCGCGATGATCGCGTGGCTGTGGTCGATATCGGATCGAATTCAATCCGTCTTGTAGTTTATGAAGGGCCCGCCCGGACCCCGTTCCCCGTCTTCAACGAAAAATCGATCTGCGCCCTGGGTAGCGGTCTTGCCGCGAGCGGCGTCTTGAACCCCGATGGGGTTCAAATGGCGCTTCGATGCCTGACGCGCTTTGCCAAGTTGGCCGAGGTCATGAACGTCCGCAGCATCGACCTGCTGGCCACGGCGGCGGTGAGGGACGCTCGGGACGGTCCCGAATTTGCGAACGAAGTCCAGCGCCTCTTTGGCGAGCCGGTCAAAGTTCTGAGCGGCGAGGCCGAAGCCCGGCTGGCTGGAATCGGGGTGATTTCGGGACGACCTGACGCCGATGGGTTGATGGGCGATCTTGGTGGCGGCAGTCTCGATCTCGTCATGTTCAATGCCGGAACCTTCGGGGATTCTGCAACCCTGTCCCTGGGCGCGCTGCGTTTGCTCGAAGAGTCGGGCGGAAAGCGGGAGCGGGCGATCGAACTTGTCGACGAACGCTTGAAATCGCTCGACTGGCTGAGCAAGACCAAGGGGCGAAACCTCTATCCCATCGGCGGCGCATGGCGGGCGCTGGCCCGGATCGCGATCAACCAGTCCGGCTATCCTCTGCATGTTTTGGATGGCTTTGAATTATCCCTATCGGAAGGGATCGAAATTTCTCATCTGATCGCGGGACTGAGCCGCAAGACGCTTGAGTCCATTCCGCGCCTGTCGCCACGGCGTATCGAGACGTTGCCGATGGCCGCTATGTTGATGGAGCGCCTGCTTGCGATCGCGGAGCCGTCCAAGCTGGTTTTTTCGGTCTATGGAATGCGCGAAGGCCAGTATTTCGAAAACCTTGCACCCGAGGTCCGAAACGCCGATCCGTTGATCAGTGCTTGCGACGCCTTGGGTCGTCAACGGCGGCGGTTCCGCGTGGAAGGCCTGGACCTCCTTCGATGGATGACCCCGCTGTTTCCGGGGGAGGCACCCGACAAATTCCGCTTGCGCCATGCGGCGGCGTTGCTCGGCGACGTCGCCTGGATGGAACATCCGGACTATCGTCCCGAATCCGCGTTCCGGCGGGTTCTGCGCAGCCCGTTCACCGGTGTCACTCACGCCGAGCGGGTCGCCTTGGCCTATGCGATTTGCGCCCGTCACGGCGGCGACGATGGCCTTCCCACGGTCTGGCGTCATCGGTCGCTGTTGTCCGAAGAAGACGCGAAGTGGGCACAGATCGTCGGCCGGGCGCTTCGATTGGCGTTCACGCTGTCGGGCGGCGTGCCGGAACTTCTGAACCGGACCGCGCTTCGCCTTGAATCGAATTCCGTCACTCTTTTGCTGCCCGAAGAAAGCGACATTTACTGGAGCGAAGCGGTCGAGCGCCGTTTCAAGTCTCTCGGGCGGGCCCTGGGTGTCGAAGCCGTAATGGGGCAACTGGAAAAGCATCCGGAATAGCGGCCAGCGCCGCCTAGTTCGGAAAGTTCTTTTCGAGAATGAGGTCGCCCTTGGTCGCTGCGCCGGATACCCATTCGCCGATCGGTGTGCGTTCCCACCCCGACGAGAAGTTCTTGGCGGTGATCCACCAGATGTACCACGTATCGGCGTCGCTTTCCTTGATCGGGGTCGCGAATTTGAATTCCCGCCAGGCGTAGTTCCAGGTCGTTTCGGTGCCCGACAGCGTGATGTTGCCGGACAGACTGACGTCGACATCCTTGATCTCGGCCCGACTCAATGTTTTTTGACGCTCGACGATGTCCTTCGTCGTCAGCACGACCGGGCCGTGTCGGCCGAATTCGTACCGGGGTTCGGCAAGGATCTGCTCGGCGATGGCGATCCGCTCCGCATCGGTGCTTTTGGGTTCCGGCAGTTTCGAGGCTCCGATCGCCTGGGATCGTTTCTCGGCGTAAGCTTCGCGCAACGCCATGATTTCGTCGACCCGCGCCGTGGAGGCGGCGGTCGGCTCCTTTCCGAACGCCCGCTGATAGGCGACCACCGAGCGGGCAAAGGCGAGGTGCCTGTCGAGGCCGCCGTAGATCTCCGCTTCGACGCCTTCCGCGAGAAACGCGGTCATACGGTGCTTTTCGTTCGCGGGGTCGAGATCGCGATAGTAGGCGAGCGAGCCGTCCTGGTCGGCGAATCGGGTTTTCAAGGTGGCAACCGTTTCTCCAAGGGCGCCCTCGACATCGCTGAGGATGCTGTTGGCGAAACTCTGCAGGCGGTCGAGATCGTGTTTGTCATAGGGCGCGCCTTGCTGCACCGTGCCGGGATTGATCGGCAGGTTGGCGGTGGGGGCGATGCGCTGGATTTCCGCGAGTGCTTTTTTTGCGGTCTGCTGGGCCAGGGCGGCGTTTTTTACCCAGTCGGCAACCTCTTTTTCGCTAAACGGGGGTGGCAGCCATTGCGGGGCGCGATGGGTGCGCAAAGAGTTTTCGACCGATGCCAGGATCGCTTGAACGTCGCCCAGTTCCGCTTTTTGCTTGTCCGCTTCGCGAATGCCGAAGGCCACCATGTTTTCCAGTTCCGCCAGTTTCGCGACGCCGGCCCGAATGTCGGGATCGTCGGTCTGCGGGTACTTTTTCAGTGCTGCGCGGAACTTCTCGACCGTCTGCTGCCATTTTTGAACATAGGCGGGGTCTTGAAAGGGGGCGACGCCGCCCTGATTGAGGGTCTGCATGGCGCTTTCCATGTCGCGGGCCAGTTTCTTGACCCGGACCCGCTCGCCGGAAACCAATGGGCGTTGGGCCTGCGCCAATTCGAGGGGGCCCCCCGCCGCCGGTCCGGCGTCGGCCGCGTCGGGCACGATAAAAACCATGAAACCCGCAATCAGCACCGCGATGTTGAGCATGGGTCTGCCTCGTCGTTGGTTGGATCGGAAACGCGGCCGGAAACCGCGTTTCTGATTTGGGGAGTGGTGTACGATCGATCAACGCACGATCGGCCGTGGGGGATCATCGCCCTAAAATTGCACGGGGGTTGGTGTTCCGTTCGGGACGAGAAGGCTAATCGTCGGTTCCGCCGAAGGCCCTCAGACGCGCCATGTCGTGGACATGGACTTCGGCACCATGGACGGTTGCCATGCCTTCCCGTTTGAGTTTGGCGAAACCGCGCGACAGGGTTTCGGCCCGCATGCCGAGCCGGCCCGCGATCAAACCCTTGTCGAGAGGCAGGCACACGACGTCGGCGCCACTCTCGGCCCGGCTCAGCCGGCAGATGAATGCCGCGAGCCGTTCGGCCGACGAACGTGAATGGAGTTGTTCGACCTGTTGCACCATGTAGCGCAGGTGGCGCGACATGGCGGCCATGATCCCCAGCGCCAGATCCGGCGTTTCGCGCAGCCGGGCCACGAAGCGGGCTGCGGGAACGGCAAGGAGCCGGACATCTTCGACGGCCTGGGCGCCGACCGGGTAGTTGCGCGACCCGAAAATCGCGGCTTCGGCGAAGGATTCTCCGGGCCCGAAGACCGCGATTACGATTTCCTGGCCGTCTTCGCCGATGCGGTGAAGCAGGACCCAGCCCTCCAGAACCACGAAAAAGGCGTCGGCGGGATCATCCTGAAGAAACAGGGTGGCGCCTTTTGCGACCTGCCGCACGGTCGCGCCTTCCAGAAGGGCGGTCAGGGCGGGCGGTGGAAGGGCGGCGAACAGGGGCATCCGCGCGACCAAGCGGGTTTCGGCGGCACTCAGTCCGGGCAGGGTGGGGGCTGTCGATGGCGACTTCGGGGGCGGGGGACATACCATGAAATCAAACACACCCCTATCGTGGTCAAAATTTTCGGAGCGATTTGACGCCGGTCAATTCGCACGGCCGGAATCGACGCTATCCATGCACCAGCTTGTTCCCGTGGTGCAAGGGGCATCGGGCTCGGAAAAACGGAGTATAACATGGAAATTTCGGCACGGACGGTCATAGCGGACCTGGTCGCCGCCTATCCTTTCCTCGCAACTTACGTCGGCGGCGGCGCGACCGGCGGCGAGACCCTGGCCGACGCGGCGGAAGCGGTGGGCCTGGAACTCGATACTCTCTTGATCGGGATCGCCCGCAAGGTCTGGGACGAACGGGGCGAATCGCTGACGATCAATCGCCTTGATCCGGATGATTCGAAAGCGTCGAACGGTTCCCGGCATGAAATCCTCAAGGCGATCATCCGGGACCTGCACGCGGGCGCTTCCCGTCACGACATCAAGAAGCGATTCCGCGAACTGATCAAGGACGTGTCGCCCGAGGACGTCGCGGCCATGGAGCAGGCGCTGATCGCGGAAGGCATGCCCGAATCCGAAATCAAAAGCATGTGCGACGTTCATGTCGAAATCTTCCGCGAGTCGCTGCAGGGCAACGCCCCCCAAATCGATGTGCCCGAAGGCCACCCCGTCCGGGATCTGATGGCTGAAAACCGCGCGGCCGAATCCGTGGCGGAAGAACTCTTGTCCGCATTGACGGGTTCGGGGGACGATCTCGGTTCTGTGTCGCGTCATCTTGACGGCTTGCTGCAAACCCTGGGACGGATCGACCTGCACTACGTGAAGAAGGAAAACGAACTGTTCCCCGCCCTGGAACGATTGGGCATATCCGGCCCGCCGAAGGTGATGTGGGGTCACCATGACGATATCCGGGGGCTGATCAAGTCGGCTCGGGCCCATCTGGCTTCGGGCGATTGTCCCCGGGCAACCGGCGCGGCGAAGGACGCGATCTTCAAGATCCGCGAGATGATCTTCAAGGAGGAAAACATCCTATTCCCGATGGCGATCGGTCGATTGACCGACGCGGATTGGAGTCAAATCCGCCGTGGTCATCGCGACATCGGATTTGCCTGGATCTCGCCCGAAACACCGGAAGTCGATGACGCATTCCCCGCGACGAATGGAGCCCTACCCACGGGTGAGCTGAATCTGTCGACGGGCCGGCTGACGCTGGAAACCCTGAATCTGATGCTGTCGCATCTGCCGTTCGACGTTTCGTTCGTCGACGAGAACGACAAGGTACGATTCTATTCGGACGGCAAGGAGCGGATCTTTCCCCGCAGTCCCGGCGTTATCGGTCGATCGGTTCAGAACTGCCATCCGCCGAAAAGCGTACACATGGTCAACGAGATCCTCGAACGGTTCCGGTCGGGGGAACGTGAGGTCGCCGAATTCTGGCTGGAACTGGGGGGCCGATTCCTGCACATCCGCTACTTCGCGGTTCGGGATCGCGACGGAACCTATAAGGGATGCCTGGAAACGATGCAGGACGTTACCGGAATCCGGGCGCTGACCGGTCAGCGGCGCTTGCTGGAATGGGACTGATCCGCGGATAAAAAAGGCGGCACCGATGGTTTCGGTGCCGACCTTCCCACGCCTTCGGGAAACGGCTGAACGCTCACTTTGTCGCGGACGGTTCGACCGGGATCAGCTTGACTTTGCGACCGCTGGCGGCAAGGGCGGTTTCGCCTTTGCACAGCCGAATCGCGGATTCTCCGAACACCTTGCGGCGCCATCCCTTGAGCGCCAGAACATCCGCTTTTTCGCCATCGGCGGCGATCTGTTCGAGGTCCGACGTCGTGGCGACCATCTTTTGTGCGACGTCCGCCTCCTCGCACTGCATTTTCAGCAGCACCTTCAGCAATTCGGTCATAGGACCGATACCGCGTGGCAATTCGGCCCGGTTCTCCGGATGGGGGCGCTGATCCTCGGGAACCGCGAGACCGTCGGCGATGGCTTTGAGTAATGCGGCGCCACCGTTACCTTCGGCGAACTTGCGGCTGAGTCCGCGTACGCGACTGAGCGCGGCGACCGTGGTCGGCGCATGGTGGGCGATTTCGGTCAGGGCTTCGTCGCGCAGTACGTGGTTGCGCGGCAGGTCCCGCGTCTTCGATTCGTTCTCGCGCCACGCGGCGACTTCGCGCAAGATCGCCAGATATTTCGGGTTGGCTCCCTTGCCCTTGATCCGCCTGAACGATTCGCGCGGGTCGTTTTCATAGGTCGCCGTTGCCGTCAGGGTGGCCATTTCCTCGTCCAGCCAGCCTTCGCGACTGTTGCGTTCCAGTTTGGCGCGCAACTTTTCATAGACTTTGCGCAGGTGCGTGACGTCCGCCAGGGCATAGTGGATCTGGCGATCGCTGAGGGGGCGGAGTGACCAGTCGGTGAATCGGGATGACTTGTCGATGCGCGCGCCGGTCAGCTTGGCGACCAGGGTCTCGTAGCCCACGGAATCGCCGAAACCGCAGACCATGGCCGCGACCTGGGTGTCGAATACCGGGGTCGGCAGGCGCCCGGTCAGGTGGTGGAAGATTTCCAGATCCTGGCGGGCGGCATGAAAGACCTTGCGGATGCGCGGGTTCGAAAGCAGGTCGAAAACGGGCTGCAGGTCCATTCCCTCGGCCAGCGGATCGATGGCCGCAGCTTCGTTTTCGCCACCGATCTGAACTAGGCAGAGGCGCGGCCAATAGGTTTTTTCCCGCAGAAATTCGGTATCGACAGTCAGATAGTCGGCGCCCGAAAGGCGTTCGCAGAATTCAGCGGCTTCGATGCGATCGGTTATAAGTGTCATGAACCGGTTCTATACACGGAAATTTCGGTTCCCGAAAGAACGGAACGTCCTCGCGACGTATGAATTGCTTACGACGGGTTGTCGTCCCGATCGAAAGTCGTTCGGCGTGCTGCCGGCGATACGGCGAGCCGCGAATGCAAAGGTGGTTCAAGGCACGGCGGCGTTCGACGTGGGCCCCATACACGAGGGAACGGTGACATATATGCGACATCCTTTCCTGGTTGTAAAGTTGGCGGGCTTTTGCGATCCGTTGCTTTAGGTCACTACGATGCACGTGTAGAATTTGCCAAAAGGGAATCGGGAGAAGGAAGCGGCGACGATGGCCAATCTATTGCCGGGAGGCTTGCGGGAACGTCTGAAAGACTGGGTCTTCTGGCCGTTGCTCGATCATGTCCAGGTCGAGATCACCACCGCCTGCCACAATGCCTGTACCTACTGCACGCGAACCGCGTTTCGTCGGTCCGGAGCTTGGCCCGAGGCGGTCATGTCCGTGGATCTTTACCGCCGCATTCTTCCCGGGATCGCGCGCGGACTGCGCGCTGGTGGCGAACGGGTGCCGTATCTCCACCTTCAGGGATGGGGCGAACCGCTGCTCCACCCCGATTTCGTGGAGATGTTGCGTTTGGCCAAGCAGGCCGGGTGCCGTGTCGGAACGACGACTGGGGGGCGGGAACTGAACAGGGATTTCGCCCGCGTTCTTGTCGATGAAGGGCTTGATCTGATCGCGTTCTCGGTGGCCGGTATCGATGAACGCAACGACGCCGTGCGGCGGGGATGCCGGATCGCCGACGTATTCGCGGGCATCGACGCCATCGAACGGGCGCGGCGGGATGCCGGCACGCGTCAGCCGCGCGTCAACGTCGCCTACATGCTGCTCCGCTCCGATCTCGACGATGTGGAACGCATTCCGGAAACCTTCGCGGGGCGAGGCGTCGATGCCGTGGTCGTCAGCACGCTCGATTATCCGGCCAGCCCCGATATGCGGGCCGAAATCCTGGCGCCTGCCGATGACGCCGAATACGCAGCCTTGCGCGCGCGTTTCGATGCCGTCACCGCCGACGGCAGGGCCAGAGGATTGGCCGTCGAATTCCATTTGCCGCGTCCACGGCCCTATCGCGGTGTCTGTATCGACCGTGCCCATGGCCTGTGCCTGGTCGTCGGGACGGATGCCAAAGTTACGCCATGCATCCTTTCACGATTCACGTCCGCGGACGAGGCGGCCATCGCAGACGGTCAGTTCGTGTTCGGCGATTTGACCCGCGAAAACCTCCGCGAGATCTGGTGGAAGCCGGAATACGTCCGGTTCCGCCGTTCGTTCTGGGACCGCCGCCCGCCGGAGCGGTGCCAAACCTGCCCCAAACTCCGCATGGTTTGATAAAGAATCCCCGCGTCAAATCGCCACGACTTGCCGCAGCGGCAGGGACGGACAAAGGCCTCTTTCCATGGCTTCGAGGACGGCACGCATTTGGGACATCATGTCGATGAGGGTCTGCGTGCGATAATTCGAATCGTCGCGCTCCCGAATCGATTCGATCGTTTCAAGCGCCTGGGAAACCCGGGACCGGTCGCAGGACACGACTCCCTTGAGAAACGAAACCATCGCACGGTTCAACCGAACGAGATTGCGGAATTCGGGTGCCTCGGAACCGGTCATGAACGCGTAAGACTCTTCCGCCGCCAACTCCGCCTCGCGCAGATATTTTCCGTTATTTCCGTCGTCGAGATGCGTCGATGCCATCAAAAGGATAATCGAACGGTCGCCCTGCAAGGCGGCCCAATGCCAGGGAAAACGGGTCTTGTCGACTTGGCTCAAGGCCGTTTCCGATTCATGCAGGGCGTCCCGAATCATGGAGGGATTTTTCCAATCCGATTCACGGGCCATAAGCAAGCGCGCGCCGCTTTTGGTGGTGACCGCGACCAGCCACTCCGCGGGCGTTCCCTCCAACGACAGCATGGGATAGGCTTCCTCGGCATCGGCCAAGGCGGATTTGAAGTGCGCGATCGCCTCTTTGCGCTTCAATCGTTTTCCCAGCATGAAGTGGTTTCCCGAGCGCATGGAAAGAGTTCGGGCACGGATTTCGGTTTCCGCGGGGCTGCCGGGGTCGATCATTTCGAGTGCGGCATCGAGTTCCGATATCGATCGCGACAGCAAATCGATGGATTCATCGTAGGGCGATTTGCCGCCCAGCATGGACAGCGTGGATGCGCGGCTGATTCGCATCGGAACAAAAACTCTTTTATCGTCGGGCCGGATCCTATTCATGGTGTCGATGGCGGTGTTTATCTGCTTCAACGATTCCCTCAACAGGGATGTCGAAGCGGATCCCTCCGTATGAATGGACTTGATCCTCAAGAGATCGCCCTTGGCTACGGCCAAAACGCTCCAAAGGAGTTTCGTCGATTCGCAATCGTCCATCATGGCGTCGAGTCGGCGCAAATGTTCGTCGAATTTCGAGGAGTAGCCCCCGGACCAATAGCCCCGGATCGTGTTGTCCGTACTGATCAGCAGCGTCTTGAATTCATCCAGCGAACAGCGGTTTCCGCCCGACGCGAACCGTTTGTCGGTGGCGCAGCCTGATAGGATGAAGACGAGCAGGAAAGTCTGAGCGGCAACCGTGACCGCACGAAACGTGTTCCGCCGATCCGTCATGGCCCGAAAGCGTGGCATCGACATATCCCCCCATTGCCGTCCGCGCAGGGATGAAAGTATGCCTTCTCAAGCGACGGTTGTGAAGGGCGGTAACGACTTTCCACCGGAGACCGTCTCTGATCTCTCCGTCGATATTCGCGATTTCAGTGGGCAGGTGATTTTCTGGGGAGGAACTCACCCGAAACAAGCGCTCCAGTAAGCGGGTCTCGAGAAAACGTCCATGCAACACGGTTTTTCCGTATGCTACGGTGAACGGGTACTCGACAAATACAATAGAGTTCTTTTACGGCTCTTGCTTAAACGAACCTCCATCCGCCTGTATCAGCTCCGGTAATTCTAACATGAGTTTACGGCAGGAATTAGTATCAACCTTAAGTTTTATTAAACGTAGTTTTGTCTCGTAATTTTTGTATTTCTCAAAGTATCTCCTAAGTTCTCCGGGAAAATCAGTGTATTTATGTACTCTTATTCCATAATGAACAGCTGTCATGTCAGATGACAATTCTTTGTTGATGTATTTTACCAGATATTTCTCGTAATTATCCAGTTCCAGACTCATGGTTACAATTGAAGATTGGATGCTTTCTTTTGTGCATATGTGCAGATATTTCAGAGTTTTAAGATTCTCTTTAAAAAGGTTGGCCCTTTCTCTTATTTTTTCAATGCGACCGTTGCCGGTTTTTTCTAGGAGCGTATCCAGGATCTCTTCAGCTCGCGCTATATGATCGAGCCGCTCGGAAGAGGGCCCGTACACTGCCAATTTAAAGAGCGTGTACGCGAACGATCTTACGCTTATCGCCCAGTGCTTTCCTATTTCCGGGCTTAGCTTTTCGAAAGCGAGTTGATGGTCCAGGACAGCTTCACGGAGAGGTTCGATTCCACCCTCGATTCCTTGAGCATCGAAGACTCGTCGTCGCAGTTCGGCGCGAACCTCTTGCGCAAAGGCTTGTCCCAGAGAAAGCCCATTTTCCTGGGCATGGTTCATGGCAACGGTTGCGTACAGAACACCGTTTTTCGCCCAGTCGACGGATTTCGAACCAGTAATTTTAGCGGAAGCTCTTCCGGCGCCTATCGCCTTGTTTGTATATATTTCAGTCAATTTTTCATGATTTACCGGTTTCGCGTCGTAAATCAATTCAATTGAACTAATAATATCACTAAGAGAATATCCATAATGACCTTCTGCCTCGTCAATTCCGTCAATTTCCAGTAGCTCTATTTGTGCATAAGATCTAGCCTCGTAGGCTAATCCCCTCATTTCAAACGAGTCGGAATTTTTGAGTTCTTTAATGACCTTTGACAAATCGGCATTCGCGCGCCGTAGAAACACTCTCTTCGGATTCGGATTGGATAGTTTTGCAATATCCAGATGTATATTTCCTCGAATTAAATATAGGTATGTTAATGGTTTTTTAAACTTTCGAATTGTTGCACATTTAATGGCAAAATCTATTTTATTTACTGCAGAAAATAGGAAATTTTTATTTTCTTCAATCTTTCCTTGATTTGCCATTGCTCTAGAAGTGTCAATTAATTCCTTTATCGATGTACGATAACAACTTTCGTTTTGTTCGGATAGACTCCGATTTGTCGTGCACGACGCTATGGCCAAGGTGGCAATGGCAATTATTAGGGTGGTACGGATCTTCGCTCGCATAGCCAGTGCTTCCTCAAGGGATTAAAATAAATATGTTCGACGTTGGAAAGATTGACAATTAAATGTCGGCAACCTTGGGCTCATGTCAGTGATTGCTGGAGAGACCAAAACGTCCCCCACGATATTCCGATGGCCCGAACGTCAAGTGTCGTGAAGGGGCGGGCGGCCAGATACGTAGGTATCGTGCCAAGCGAACTTCTTCGGAATGGAAACGCGCGAAGGATGCTACGCATGTAAAAGCGACCAGCGTATCGCAAAGCCCGGCAACACGGATATACGTTGCCATGATCTTCCCCCTTATGATCAGCAGCACGTCAGGAGAGTGTGCTTGCTCAAACGCCAGTTGTGAAGCATAGCCATTTTCATATCGTAAAAATCGTGCCTATTCAGTCGAGGTTTTGTGCAGCGTTATTGCTTAAGCATTTTTCCGTCCGGAAAGACCAACCGCGTGGTAGCGATTCCTCCAGACAGTCCTTGACAAAACGCGCCGGTCGGTGTGGTTTTGCGGGTTGCGGCGTGTCCGCTCTCGAATCCATTCTTCCCGATGACGACCAACCGATCACGCGCGTAGACAGGAGCCTTCCCTCGATGCATCCCTATCGCACCCATACTTGCGGCGAACTTCGTATTGAAAACGCCGGCCAGGAAGTCCGTCTTTCCGGCTGGATTCACCGCAAGCGGGATCACGGCAATCTGCTGTTCATCGATCTGCGCGACCATTACGGCGTGACCCAGTGTGTCATCGACGTTTCCAGCGATCTTTTCCCGATCGCCGAGAAAGCGCGGCCTGAAAGCGTCATCACGGTGACCGGCAAGATCGTCCGGCGCTCCGACGACACCATCAATCCCAACCTCGCGACCGGCGAGATCGAGATGCAGGTCGCCGACCTCGTCGTCGAATCGGCGGCCGACGTCCTGCCCATGCAGGTCTACGGCGACGGCGACTATTCGGACGAAGTGCGGTTGCGGTATCGCTTCCTCGACCTGCGGCGCGAGAAGATGCACGCCAACATTTTGTTGCGCAGCCAGATCATCACCTCGATCCGCCGCCGCATGGTGGGGCAGGGCTTCGTCGAATATCAGACCCCGATCCTGACCGCGAGTTCGCCCGAAGGCGCGCGCGACTTCCTGGTGCCGAGCCGCCTGCACCCCGGTGAGTTCTACGCGTTGCCGCAGGCGCCGCAGCAGTTCAAGCAGCTGATCATGGTGTCCGGTTTCGACCGATATTTCCAGATCGCGCCGTGCTTCCGCGACGAGGACGCCCGCGCCGACCGCACGCCGGGCGAATTCTACCAACTCGATTTCGAAATGGCCTACGTGACGCAGGAAGACGTCTTCGCGGCCATCGAGCCGGTGCTGCACGGTGTGTTCGAGGAGTTCGCCAATGGTCGCGAGGTCAGCCCGGCACCGTTCCCGCGCATCGCTTACGCGGAATCGATGCTGAAGTACGGTTCCGACAAGCCGGATCTGCGCAACCCCATCGTCATGGCCGACGTGACCGAGGAATTCGACGGCGGCGGCTTTGGCCTGTTCGCCCGTAACATCGCGGAAAAGAAATCCGTGGTGCGGGCCATTCCGGCGCCGGGCGCGGCCGCCAAGCCCCGCAGTTTCTTCGATAAGCTCAACGAATGGGCGCGCGGCGAAGGCGCGGGCGGTCTCGGATACGTGGTCTTCGATACCAACGGCGAGGTCAAGGGCCCGATCGGCAAGAACCTGGAAGCCGACCGCATCGCGCGGCTCAAGGAAAAGGTCGGGGCCAAGGATGGCGACGCGGTGTTTTTCGTCTGCCTGGACAGGAAGGCCACCGATCGGTTCTCGGGTCAGGCGCGCGAACGGATCTGCGACGAACTGGGGCTGCGCACGGAAAACAAGTTCGAATTCTGCTGGATCATCGATTTCCCGATGTACGAAATGAACGAGGAATCCGGCCAGATCGAGTTCAGCCACAACCCGTTCTCGATGCCGCAGGGGGGCCTGGAAGCGCTCGAAACCAAGGACCCGCTGGACATCCTCGCCTTCCAGTACGACATCGTCTGCAACGGCATTGAATTGTCGTCGGGCGCGATCCGGAACCATCGCCCGGACATCATGTACAAGGCGTTCGAGATCGCGGGCTATGGCCCCGAGGTGGTGGAAAGCAAGTTCGGCGGCATGCTGAGCGCCTTCAAGTTCGGGGCGCCGCCGCACGGAGGGTCGGCGCCGGGTATCGACCGCATCGTCATGTTGCTGGCCGACGCCCAGAACCTGCGCGAGGTCATCATGTTCCCGATGAACCAGCAGGCGCAGGACCTGATGATGGGCGCGCCCGGCACCGTGAGCGAAAAGCAGCTGCGGGAACTGCACATCAAGATCAACCTGCCGAAACCGAAAAAGACCGTCGCCGCCGCTTCCGAATAAGCCGGTCGGCGGAACAGGATCGGGGCCGGGTCCCGGGCGAGGGATGCCGGCCCTTTTCTTTGGCCGTGCCGAACTGCCGCGCCGCCGCCGCCTCCCGAGATCCAGATCTAGGCGACGACGCTGATGGGGAGGTCAAGCTGGCGGAAGACCGCGACGATGCGTTCGGTCCTCTCCCGGATCTTGGTATCCGCCGCCGGATAGCGGTGTTCGAAGGCCAGCCGCTCCTCCCATTGACCCAATTGGTCGCGGGGACGGTCGGGGCTGGCATGGATGCCGGTCAACGCCCCGATCGTCTTGTCGAAATCGGGATGAAGTTCGGGCTGAAAGGCGACCATCGCGTATTCATCCCAATCGAGGTAACCGGCGAGATGAAGGTCGAGACTCAGATCGAGCATGTCGCGCGGCGAAGCATGCCGGATATCGGTGTTGCCCGCCGTTTCCCGAAGCCTGGACGCCGGGGGCGCGACCGCGTTTACGGACCCTGCGGAACCAATCCGGGTTGGAAGCTGTGGCGGTTGGACGGCAACCAGTTCCCGCCCCGTCGCGCGCGAAGCGGGCGGGGTGGGAATCACGAAGGATCGGCTGTCGATACGCACCGCGAAGACCTTCTTCGCTTGAAAACGCCGGTCACTCGCCGTCCCGCTGTTCGGTAGGGGCCATCAGGCCGCCGCGCGGGACTGGCGAATGAATTCGGCGCGAATTCTCTTGGTTCGGTACATGGCTTCGTCGGCACGCCCGATGAGGTGTTCGAGCGTGTCATGACCCGTGTAACTCCGCATTCCGAAACTCGCGCGAATGGGAATGGCCTTGTTCTCCCAGGCGATCGAAGACCCGTTGAGGCATTGTTCCAGGGACTGGGCGCGAGCCAAGCCGTCTTCGCACGACGTATGGGTCAACAGAACCATGAACTCGTCGCCGCCGATACGAGCGACGGTGTCCGTCGAACGGACGTTGTCGGCCAATAGCTTGGCGGTATGCTGGAGAACCCGATCGCCCGCGAGATGGCCGTTCGTATCGTTGATTTCCTTGAAGCCATCCAGGTCGATGCTGATCAAAACGCCACGTTCGCCATGCCGTCGCGCATGAGAAAGACACCGCGCCAGTTCACCTTGAAACCCCCTGCGGTTGGCGACGCCGGTCAAGGCGTCGGTCAGGGCCAATTCCTCGAGATCGTGGATGCGCTGGCTCAGTTCGGCCATGCGTCGATCGGCATCCAGAGCGGCATTCAAGGCGCTGGCCGCCGCCTTTTGGAGTTCTTCGGCATCGTCGGAAGCGTGACCGTCGACGCGACTCCACATCGTAGCGACCAGTTCGGTGACCGCGGAGACAAGATCGGAATGGCTGAGGTTGCTAGACGTCAGCGCGGAGATGTCAATGGCTGTTGTGTCCACGGTTTCCCCCTCGGTCATTCTTTCGGTTTTGTGGGCATGCCGATTGTCGCAAAAGGCGTGCCACCAAAAACGCTATGAAATCATGAGGGTAATTTTTCGCAATGGGGTCAGTATTCTCCAGCTGCGGATAAAATTGCCGGGCCGGGAGGCAATTATTGCCGGTCTGGGACGCTGTCGGGTGGGCCGTTATTCGTCGGACCCCGAGGTTTCCGGCTTTTTGGTCGTGTCCAGCGCGATGAAACGGCCGTCGATGAAGCGTGCATCCGGGTAGCGCAGCTTTCTTGTCGACGTGGCTTTCTGGCGGCTTCCCAATATTCGACCGACGTCGGGCAATTGTTCGACGGTCTTCTCCGCTTCCGTTAGGTCCTCGGAAAGGACCAGGCATTCATCGGCACGGAGAGAATTTTCGTCTGCGTTGCAAAGAATGGAATAATGGCGAGCCGTATTGATGCGGTCGTTTGCAACGGTATTGCCGCTAGAAACGGAACAATTTTTAGAACTACGGCGGGCATTGTCAGGACCGGTTTTCGTTCCCGCGACTTTTTTCCGATTGTTGGCCTGCCGCGGTTTCATGGTGGAAACAACTTTCGAATCCGATGTAATACAATTGAAAAACAAGATCCAAAATCCAACGATACTTTAATATAGTGAACCTATAGGATATTCGTCAATGTTTTGCGGAATGAGTGGCCATTTCCGAGAAAAAAGCATTTGAATTTTGCGGCAATGGCAGGGGCCGACAATAGCGATGGCTGGCTGTTCTTGCTTGGTGGATGGAAAGCGGGTCGGTTCGACGCCGCTTCGCCGGAACGAGCGTTATGGCGAAGGATGGCTTAGTGCAAAAATCAATAAAATACTGATAAATTTAGTGGAATACCCCACCAACCGCCGGGCGGTTATGGAAAAATAAATGAAGCATTTCCCCAGGCAGATTGTTATATATATCCAAATGGTTTTTTGAGACGCGGGTATTTGTGCGCATGCCATCCGATGCGGGGGTGGATGCGGCGCACAAAACGGTAAGAGGACATGGCGAAACTGGTTCCTGAAGATCTGGGAATCACGGAAGACGGCATCAGTACGGCCTTGGATATCAAGCGTCGGTATCGCGAGCACGAACCCGTGTGCGTCCCCGGCGAGGAAAGCCGTATTCTTCTTCCTGAATTCCTGCTCAACAACGACCTCGACCTCATGGGACTTGAGGATCCCCTGCCGCTGGCGGTGATGGCCACGCGCGATCCTGAAAGTCCGATGGCGGTGGCGGCCGTGACGCGGATGGGGCCGCTCGGTTCCCGCAGTAAACTGCTTGCGGGTGTGTTTTCGCTCGTGGGCGAAACGTCGAAGCACGAAGGCGCGCGGACCTGCGTCGAACTGATCACCGAGCATGATTTTCACCCGGCGGCGATCGCCAAGGTCCGCCGGCACGCTTCGACTTTCATCATCACCACGCGGCGGCAGTACACGACGGCGCTTCGGCAGAACCTGCGCGATCTGATCGACGGCACGCTTTCGCCGCGCAAGTTCGTTCAGGAGTTCTTTCAGTTGACCGAAGCCGGAAACCTGCGGCAGGAAGTCCGGATGCGTCTGGTTTCGAGCCTTTTGCTCGCAGAAACGATTCGCCCCAGCATCAAGTTCTTGTTTCTGGAAAATTTCTTCCGCTTTCCGTCATCCGTGCGCGTCGGTATTATCACTTCGATCAACGCAGCCGAACCGTCGCGCCATACCGAGGTCATCCGCGAAGAACTCAAGTGGCTGATCGTTCAGGAACGAAAAACACGGGGCGTCGATTAGGCGAGAGTAATCACGCCCGATTCGGCCGACCATCTATCGTGAACTTCCTCGCCCAGAACCTTGGTTTCCCCATGAATGCCGCCGATTCCGTACGTCGTCTACCGATTGCCGTTCCCCATCCCGGACAGACGGCCGAAGTCGCGCCCGGCGTGTTCTGGCTGCGGTTTCCCCTTCCGTTCAAGTTGAACCATGTCAATATCTGGTTGATCCGGGAAGGCGGCGGGTGGACCGTCGTAGACACCGGTATCCACACGGCGGAATGCCGGGCGGCATGGAAGACGGCGTTCTCCGATGTCCTTGGCGGCTTGCCGGTTCGGCGCGTCATCGCGACCCACTTTCATCCCGACCACGTGGGGTTGGCGGGCTGGCTCGGACAGCGGTTCGATGCGCCCTTGTGGATGCCCGAAATCGAATGGCGCATGGGACGATTGCTCGGTGCTCCTTTTGCCGATAAGGAAGTTGGGCATTTTGTCGACTTCTATCGGCGGGCGGGGTTTTCGCCCGCGCTTGACGGCCTGTGCCGCGACAGGGTCGGCCATTACGCGGCGGGAATTACGCCGATTCCCGATCTCGCGCACGCACTGACGGACGGCGAAACGTTTCCGATTGGAAACCATGACTGGACCGTACTGATCGGACGCGGCCACTCACCCGCGCATGCGGGCCTTTATTGCAAGGCGTTGGGAATCTTGATCTCGGGAGATCAGATCCTGCCCGAAATCAGTCCCAACATCAGCGTTTGGCCCGTCGACGCCGATGCCGACCCTTTGGGCGAGTATCTGGAAAGCCTGCCGCGTTTCCTGGAATTGCCGGCGGAAACCCTTGTTCTGCCGAGTCACCGATGGCCGTTCACGGGATTGCATCTGCGAGCCCGCCAACTTCTGCATCATCATGACGACCGATTGGCGGCGACGTCCGCAGCGTGTGCCGAACCGCGTGATGCGACGACCGTGCTCCGCGACCTGTTCGAACGCGAACTGGACGATCACCAGTTGTTTTTCGCGATCGGCGAAACGTTGGCCCATCTGCACTACCTCATGCATCGGGGCGTGATTCAGCGAACTACCGCTCCGGACGGCGTCCATCGATACGTTCGTTAATCGGAAAAATCCGTCCCGGTTGTCGTGCGACAACAGGCCAGCCCGTCTCCGGCACGAGACTGGTATGAAAATCCGAGCGCCGAAAACCTTATGTGCTCGCGAGGGCCACGTCGCAAGCCGGAGACTCGCCGGCGCCGGTCTCTGCGCCGCAATACAGATCGTAGAGCGTTTCGATGACCGCGCGGGCCGCCGGCCCTGCCAACGAGTAGTAGATCGTTTGAGCTTCCCGCCGCGTGGAAACCAGATTGTCGCGACGCAATCGTGCCAAGTGCTGCGAAAGCGCCGACTGGCTCAATCCGACGATCCGTTCCAGATCCCCGACGCACTTTTCCCCGCGCGTCAACTGGCACAGAATCATCAAACGGTGTTCATTGCTCATCGCCTTGAGCAGGGTACTGGCCTGCCGGGCATTTTCCTGTAAGGTCTCGATTTCCATTTCTCTGCCTAAACGCAACTATTATTTGCTGCGTCTCCACCCCCGACGTGCCCGGTCCTGGGATGGAACGGACCCTTACCTATTCGAAATCAATAATATACCCGTCCCGGCGTGGCACGCCAGCATGATTTCGCAGATGCGAAAAAAGAAAAGGCAAACGCCATGGCGATTGAACGGATATTCGGTTCCCTTCAAAGCGGTCGACACGTCTTATTAGAGGTTGAATGATTGTCACTGTCAAGAAGGAGGGGCGGCCGGTCGGCGGCTTGGATCTAACGCCCTGGATGAATCACCGTATCCGCTACGATGGGAATGGCGCCAGCCGCTAATGCCGTATTTCCGAACTCCCGGTAAGGGACGATTGGAAAAGATGCAGCCATTTTGTTCTTCAAGCGGGTTGAAAAGGCGCCTATGATTTTTTTGGGGATCGAAAAACATTCGCGTCCCGGAAAAAGAAACGATAAGGCATTCTCGACAAAGAAAAACCTCCGACGACCGATCGCGGGGTTTCGGCGAGGGTGCCGGGGAGGAAGGCAAGAACGGATCACCTGACCGGAAGATTCCGGATTCCCGTGTCGTTTGTCGATTTTTGTCGCGCGGAAACCGCCGCAGACAGCGAGCGTCGCCGCGCATATGGAATTGGCGCCCCGAGCAACCAAATGATCGTCTCACGGCGGTTTTCTGGGCGTTGCGTTTGGGACTAGTCGCGTATCATGTTCACGTTTTTGTTCACGGATCCCATCTGTCTCGAGCACGATCCCGGCCCCGGGCATCCGGAGAGTCCCGAACGTCTTCGCGCGATTATCGGAGCCTTGGAATGGCCGACGTTCTGGGGATTGGAGCGGTGCGAGGCGCCGAAGGCGGAAATCCGGGATCTGGAGCGCGTGCACAAGCCCTATTACGTGGAATCCGTGTTGGAGAACGTTCCCCAGTCGGGATACTACCCGATGGACGGCGATACGGTTCTGTCGCCCGCGTCGGGCGAGGCGGCCCTTCGGTCGGCCGGCGCGGCGTGCGCGGCCGTGGATGCGGTGGTCAGCGGACAGGCGCGCAATGCCTTTTGCGCGGTTCGCCCGCCCGGGCACCATGCCGAAGCGGCCCGGGCCATGGGGTTTTGTTTTTTCAACAATGTCGCCGTCGCCGCTTACCGGGCGCGGGCCGTCCATAAACTCGACAAGGTCGCCGTGGTCGATTTCGATGTCCACCACGGCAACGGCACTCAGGCCGCTTTCGAGGAAGATCCCCACATGTTTTACGGGTCGAGCCACCAGTGGCCGGCCTATCCGGGAACCGGCATGGAATACGAGGAAGGCGTCGGCAACATCGTCAACGCGCCCTTGCGCCCCGGAGCGGGATCGGAGGAATTCCGGGCCGTTTATGTCGACCGGATTTTCCCGCGTTTGCGCGCGTTCAAGCCCGATCTGCTGATCATTTCGGCGGGCTTCGACGCCCACATGTCCGATCCGCTCGCCCAGTTGCGCCTGAACATCAACGATTTCGACTGGGTAACGGAAAACCTGCTGGACATCGCCGAGGATTGCTGCCGAGGCAAGGTCGTTTCGGTTCTGGAGGGCGGTTACGCGCCGGATGTCCTGGCGGGATGCGTGGCTTCCCATGTGCGGTTGCTGATGGGTAATTGACGATCGCGAGTCGCCACGAAACGGCGCCGATCATATGAAATTTCCGGACCCCGGGCTTGCCGATTCCCCGATCGGCGCGTAGACTTCCGCGCTTGTTCAACGGAGGTTCCATGGCGGACGACACCGCACCGACCGACATCGCCGAAATGGGATTCGAGGACGCCTTGAGCGAACTCGAACGCATCGTTCGGCAACTCGAGGACGGCAGCGGCAAACTCGACGAAGCGATACGGGCCTATGAACGGGGCGTGGCACTCCGCCGCCACTGCGAAGCGAAACTCCAGGAAGCCCGCGAGCGGGTGGAAAAGATCGTTCTCGCGCCGGATGGGACCATTGACGCCGGACCGGCCGATATCAAGTGAGGGGGCAGTGACAGAATTCGTGAAGATGCTTGCCGACAATGCGGCGGCGACGGAAGAGGTCTTGGACCAACTTCTATCGCTGGAAGACTGCCCGGAAGCGCAACTCATGCGCGCCATGCGCTATTCGACCCTGGACGGGGGCAAGCGCATCCGCCCCTTTCTGGTCGTCGCGACGTCGCAACTGTTCGGCGTCGCGCCGAGCTGCGCCCTGCGGGTCGCCGCCGCCATCGAGATGGTTCACTGCTATTCGCTGATCCACGACGATCTTCCGGCGATGGACAATGACGATCTTCGCCGGGGCCGCCCCACCTGCCACAAGAAATTCGACGAGGCGACGGCGATCCTCGCGGGTGACGCCCTCCTGACCAAGGCGTTCGAGATTCTGGGCCGTATCGAGACCCATTCCGATCCCCAGGTTCGCTGCGATCTGGTGGTCGCGTTGGCGGCTGCTGCGGGTCACGATGGCATGGTCGGTGGACAGATGCTGGATCTGCTGGCGGAGAACCGCGATCTGGACGTTCCGGAGATAACCCGGCTGCAACGGTTGAAAACCGGCAAGTTGATACTGGTGTCGTGCGAGGCGGGGCCGATTTTGGGCAAGGCGCCGAGCGCCATGCACCACGCCCTTGCCGCCTATGCCCACGACATCGGATTGGCTTTCCAGATCGCCGACGACCTGCTGGACGTCGAAGGAGACGAAAAGGCGGTCGGCAAGAAGACGGGCAAGGACGCGGCCGCCGGAAAGGCGACCTTCGTTTCGCTGCTCGGCATTGAACGAGCCCGTTCCCAAGCCGATTTGTTGAAGAGCCAGGCCGTCCATCACCTTGAGGTTTTCGGAAGCAAGGCCGATCCGTTGCGCGAACTCGCGCGTTATATCGTCGAGCGGCGTAGCTGAGAAAGCCGGGAGGACAATCGAGTTTGATGTCTGAAACACCCATTTTGGACCAGATCCGTACTCCGTCGGATATCCGGGAGTTCGATATTCCGCAGCTGATCCAGCTGGCCAAGGAAATCCGCGAGGAAACGATCCGGATCGTTTCCCGGTGCGGCGGGCATTTGGGTTCCAGCCTCGGGGTCGTCGAATTGACCCTCGCGTTGCATCACGTCTTCAATACTCCCGAGGATCGTTTGGTTTGGGATGTCGGCCATCAGGCCTATCCCCACAAATTGATCACGGGACGGCGCGAGGCGATGCAGAAGCTGCGCCAGGCCGGTGGTGCCTCGGGATTTCCGTCTCGTTCGGAAAGCCCCTACGACACGTTTGGTGTAGGGCACAGTTCGACGTCGATCTCGGCCGGGCTCGGTATGGCGGTCGCCCGCGATTTCGAACACGCGAAAAATCATGTGGTCGCGGTGATCGGCGACGGTGCCATGAGCGCGGGCATGGCCTACGAAGCCTTGAACAACGCCGGTTCTATGGATTCGCGGATGATCGTGATCCTGAACGACAACGACATGAGCATCGCGCCGCCCGTGGGGGCGATGAGCGCCTATCTGTCGCGCCTGATTTCATCGAAGCCGTTTCGATCGATCCGCCATCTCGGCGTCGAGATGGTCAAGCGTTTCCCGCGCGGCCTGGAAATGACGGCTCGCAAGGCCGAGGAATATGCCCGCGGCCTGATCACCGGCGGCACTATGTTCGAGGAACTGGGGTTCTATTACGTGGGGCCGATCGATGGGCACAATTTCCATCATCTGCTCCCCGTTCTGCGCAATTTACGGGACGACAAGACCCTGGGCCCGGTGCTTCTCCACATCGTGACCCGGAAGGGGCACGGTTATGCGCCGGCGGAACGCGCGGCGGATAAGCTTCACGGCGTGAGCCGCTTCGATGTCGTCACCGGCGAACAGGTCAAGGCCAAGGCGAACGCGCCCAGCTATACCGGCGTGTTCGCGGATTCCCTGGTGCGCGAAGCCGAAAAGGACCCGCGCATCGTCGCGATCACGGCGGCGATGCCGGCCGGCACCGGCCTGGACCGGTTCATGTCGCGTTTCCCCGAACGGTGCTTCGATGTGGGCATTGCCGAACAGCACGCGGTGACATTCGCTGCCGGGTTGGCCTGCGAGGGCTATCGGCCTTTCGCGGCGATCTATTCGACCTTCCTGCAGCGGGCTTACGATCAGGTCGTTCACGACGTCGCTCTGCAGAAGCTTCCAGTTCGTTTTGCGGTCGATCGCGCAGGCTTGGTCGGCGCCGATGGCGCGACACACGCCGGCTGGCTGGACTTGACCTATCTGACCTGCCTTCCCGGCATGGTGGTCATGGCGCCCGGCGACGAGGCCGAGTTGGCACGCATGGTGGCGACGGCCGCCGCCTATGACGAAGGCCCGATCGCCTTCCGTTTCCCCCGTGGAGAGGGGATTGGGATCGACGTTCCCGAACAGCCGGAACTCCTGGAGATCGGCAAGGGTCGGATTGTCCGCGAAGGCACGGCGGTGGCGATCCTGAGCATCGGCGGGCGGCTGACAGATTCACTGCAGGCGGCAGAGGATCTGGCGCTTCTCGGCCTGTCGACCACGGTCGCCGACGCGCGTTTCGCCAAGCCTCTGGATGAGGATCTGATCCGGCGGTTGGCGATGAACCACGAAGTTCTGGTGACCGTCGAAGAAAACGTCTCCGGCGGTTTCGCGGCGCATGTGATGCAATTCCTCGCCAACGAGGGATTGCTCGATGCCGGACTCAAGATGCGTCCGATCACATTGCCCGACCGCTACATCATGCACGATTCGCCGCAAAGCCAGTACGCGAGCGCGGGATTGGACGCCAAGCGCATTGCCGATGTCGTCCTCGGGGCTCTCGGGCGCGATGCGACGGCTCGGGTCCGGGCCTAGACCGGGACGTGGCCGGCGACGCGAAATCGACGAACAAGCCGCGAAAGATCCGGCTCGACCAACTGGTCACGGAACGCGGCTGGGCGGAAAGCCGGTCGCGGGCGCAAGCCGTGATCATGGCCGGCATGGTGTTCTCCGGGACGCGCCGTCTGGACAAGCCCGGTCAACTCGTAGACCCGGGGGCCGAATTCTCACTCAAGGGCAGCGACCATCCCTGGGTTTCTCGCGGCGGGCTTAAACTCGTCGAGGGGCTGGATCGTTTCGACGTCGATCCCGCGGGATTGACTTGCCTCGACGTCGGTGCCTCGACGGGCGGTTTTACCGATGTTTTACTGAATCGGGGGGCAGCCAAGGTTTACGCCATCGATGTCGGGCATGGACAACTGGCGTGGAAGCTGCGCCAGGATCCAAGGGTGGTCGTGATGGAAAGGACCAACGCCCGCTACCTGACCCCCGAGGCGATCGGGGAACCGATAGGGCTGATCGTGTGCGACGCCAGCTTCATTGGATTGAGGACGGTTCTACCGGCGCCCATGTCGCTCGCCGCGCCGGGGGCGCGTCTGATCGCCCTGATCAAGCCGCAATTCGAGGTCGGCAAAGAGAATGTCGGCAAAGGGGGCGTCGTTCGCGATCCGACCCTTCACCAGGAGGTCTGCAACACCATCGCGACATGGATGTCGGGTCTCGACGGCTGGACGGTCATCGGAATTACCGCCAGCCCCATCCTGGGGCCCGAGGGCAACAAGGAATTTCTTCTGGCAGCCGGATACCGGCGCGGCGGCGGCTAGGCGACGGCCTTTCCGCCCTGGATCACCGAGAAGTGCGGTGCCTTCGGCGTGCCTTCCTCGACCGGCAGGCCTTCCGCCCGCCACGCAAGAATGCCGCCCGCAACCACCACGGGGCTTTTGTGGAAACCCTGGGCGGACAATGCCTGCGCCAGCATTTCGGCACGGCGGCCGCTTCGACACAGGATCAGGAGTTTCCCAAGTTTCTCGGCGGGAAGTTGCGCGGGATTGAATGCCGACAACGGCAGAAGGTCGACGCCCGGAACGCGTTCCTGGTTCCATTCCTCGTTTTCGCGGATATCGATCATGACCGCTTCGCCGGCATCGAGCCAGGTTTTGGCGGTGCGGACATCAACTTCAGAAACGTTGGGGGACATGAACATGCCAAGCGATCCTTGATTCTGGCGTTGCTACATTTCGGCGGCCTCCGGCGGGCCGACCGTGGTTCAACACCTAATTGGGAGTGGTTCTTAATTCAAGGTCCGCTAATTCAAAGAATGCGTAAATGGCCACCAAAATTTTATACGGCGCCGCACTGGCCTCGATGACGCAGCAAATGATCCGCCAGAACCAGAGCCATCATGGCTTCGCCGACCGGCACGGCCCGGATGCCGACGCAGGGGTCATGACGGCCCTTGGTCGATACGTCGATTTCTTCTCCCTGGACGTTGACCGATCGTCGGGGAATGAGGATCGAACTGGTCGGCTTGACGGCGAATCGGACCACGATGTCCTGGCCCGACGAAATTCCGCCCAGAACGCCGCCGGCGTTGTTTGAAAGGAACACGACTTTTCCGTCTTCCATCCGCATTTCATCGGCGTTTTCGGGGCCCGTGAGGGCGGCGGCGGCGAAACCGGCGCCGATCTCGACGCCCTTGACCGCCGGAATGCTCATCATCGCCTTGGCGATATCGGCATCGAGTTTGTCGAATAGCGGTTCTCCGAGACCGACCGGCACGCCCGAAGCGACGATTTCGATGACGGCGCCGATGGATGCCCCGGATTTGCGGATGCCCAGCAGATAGTCTTCCCAGACCGGAACGATGGCCGGATCGGGCGACCAGAAGGGATTGTTCTCGACTTCGCCCCAGTCCCAGCGGTCACGGTTGATGGCATGTTCGCCCATGCGGACCAGGGCGCCGCGAATGGCGATAGCCGGCCCCAGGACCTTGCGAGCCACGGCGCCGGCCGCGACGCGCACCGCGGTTTCCCTGGCGCTGGCCCGGCCACCGCCGCGATAGTCGCGGATACCATACTTCGCTTGGTAGGTATAATCGGCATGACCGGGGCGGAAGGAATCCTTGATCTCCCCGTAATCGCGGGAGCGCTGATCCTGGTTGACGATTTCCAATCCGATCGGTGTGCCGGTGGTCGATCCTTCGAAGACGCCGGAAAGAATCCGAACCGCGTCCGGTTCCTGCCTCTGGCTGGTGAAACGCGTGCGTCCGGTCCTTCGACGGTCGACGTAGAACTGGATGTCTTCTTCGGTCAGCGCGATGCCGGGCGGCACGCCGTCGACGATACCGCCGATCGCCGGGCCGTGACTTTCACCGAACGTGGTCAGACGGAAACTTTGACCGAAGGTATTGCCGGGCATGACCGGGACGAGGCCTCCTGTTTTCAGGCGACGGTAATATCGGGCGCGTCGGGCGCCTTCATCCCGACGACGTGGTAGCCGCAGTCGACGTGATGGGTTTCGCCGGTGACGCCGCTCGACAGATCGCTGATCAGGTACAATCCGGCTCCCGAGACATCTCGTCCGGTGATGTTGCGTCGAAGCGGGGAATTGTATTCGTTCCATTTCAGGATATAGCGGAAATCGCCGATTCCCGATGCGGCCAGGGTTTTCATCGGTCCGGCGGACAGGGCATTGACGCGGATGTTGTCCTTGCCCAGATCCTCGGCCAGATAACGGACGCTGGTTTCCAGTGCCGACTTGGCGACTCCCATGACGTTGTAGTGCGGCATGACCCGTTCCGCGCCAAGGTAGGTCAACGTGACCAGCGACCCGCCGCCGGTCATCAACGCCGCCGCGCGCTTGCAAACCGCAGTGAACGAGAAGCACGAGATGTTCATCGTGTTCAGGAAATTTTCGAGCGTTGTATCGAGGTACTTGCCCTTGAGCTGTTCTTTGTCGGAGTAGGCGATGGCGTGAACGACGAAATCCAGGCGCCCCCACTTGTCGCGGAGCGTATCGAACACCGCGTCGACCGATGCCATGTCGCTGACGTCGCAGGGGAGCACGATTTCCGAACCGACGCTGGCCGCCAGGGGGCTGACTCGTTTCAGAAGCGCCTCTCCCTGGTAGGTGAAGGCCAGATCCGCGCCGTGTTCACGCGCCGCTTGGGCAATCGCCCACGCGATCGAACGGTCGTTGGCGACGCCCATGATCAGGCCTTTTTTTCCGGACATCAACTGCGCGGCGTTGGTCATGAAACCCCCTCTTGGCGTGCGGACGGCGAAAGCGAACTGTTTGGTTGGCAGAACCCACGGGAACGGATCGTACACGAAAGGAGCCAAAGCGCAAAATATAGGGTTCCGCGAACTCCGTGTGTCTTTCGCGTTCTCCTTTGCGGCGTCCGAATTATAATGACCGCCATTCGCAGTCAATCGTCACGGGGGCTTCGGTGATCGAAAAATGGGATTGGAAGACGGTTCACGATCGGTTTCGGCCTTTCGCAAACTATGTGATCCGACGCTTCATGGATGCCCAATGCCCGCGAATGGCCGCTTCGCTCAGCTATTCGACCGCGCTTGCGATCGTTCCGTTGATGGCCTTCGCTTTTGCGATGTTCGCCGCATTTCCGGTGTTCGAAACCATGCGCGACGATTTGATGGATGCGATTTTCGCACATGTCCTGCCGTCGATGTCGCAGGAAACCGTGCGCGAATACATCGACCAGTTCGTCCAGAACACCAAGGGGCTGACCGTGATGGGGCTGCTGGGGCTGCTGCCATCGGCTGTGCTGATACTGGCCACCATCGAATCGGCGTTGAACGGCATTTTCATGGTCAGTCAGCCCCGTGCCTGGCGTTCGCGCATTCTCGTTTTCTGGTCGCTGATCACGCTCGGACCGATCCTGCTTGGCGCGAGTTTCGCCGTATCCACCTACATCGTCGCGATGGGCAAGGGGATCGGCGTCGGAAATATCGTTTCCTCGGTGGGAATCCTGACAAGCGCGTTGCCGACACTTCTGGTCGTGGTCGCCCTGAGTGTCTTCTTCCTGATCGTGCCCAACCGGCGCGTCAGTCCGCGCGGGGCGATATTCGGGGCCGTCCTGTCCGGTGTCCTGTTCGGCATTCTACGCAAGGCGTTTGGCGTCTATGCCGTCAATGCGGCGGTCTACGACACGATCTACGGCGCCCTTTCGGTCGTGCCCCTGTTCCTGATCTGGCTCTATTTTTCCTGGATGGTGGTACTGCTGGGCGGGGTCCTGGCCGCGGCGATAACCGACTGGCTCGCGGCAAAGGGCGATCCGGTCCAGGGCGGTATCGTCGGCGCACAGAAGTTGGAAGCCGCGCTGGCGGTGTTGGAGCGTCTGTTCACGGCCTCGAAGCGCGGCGGCGCGCTCGATCGATCCGAACTTCTGGCCACGACGGGGCTTGGCGAAGTGGCGATGACCGCCGTGCTCGATGAACTGCGGGCATCGGGTTACATAGAGCGGACGGCCGACGACGGTTGGGTGCTGGCGCGGGATTTGGGAAGCGCGCGTCTGTTCGAACTGTTCGATCAACTGGGACTTGCCTTGACGTTGACCGAAAAACGACCCGGCGCCGGGGCTTGGCAAGCCGGCCTTCGAGAACGGCTGGCTGAACTGCGCGCGGCCCAGGAAAACAGCGGTGCGGTGAGCCTGCGGTCCCTGATAGCGCTGGAAGGCGACAACTAGTCGATCTTTAAAAGGTCTCTGCGGACGTCATAGACATTCTTCGGTCCCCAGGAGGCCACGAAATCGCTGAGCTCCTTGTCTGGTCTCGGCGGAAGAACGACGCGCAGTTTGACGTAATGGTCCCCGCGTCCCGAGTCGCCGTTGGACAATCCCTTGCCCTTGAGACGCAACACCGTGCCGGTGTTGGAATTGGGTGGAATCGTCAGTGCAACCGCGCCATCGACGGTCGGTACGTCGATACGGCTGCCGAGGACGGCTTCCTGCAGCGTCACTGGGATCTCGGTCCGGATATCCGCTCCGTCGGCCTGGAAGAAGGCATGGGGTTCGACGATGATCTCGATAAGGGCATCGCCCGGTTTGCCGCCTCCGAGGCCGGCCATTCCCTGACCCTTAAGGCGCAGAACCGTGCCGTTTTTCGTTCCGGGGGGAATGCGGACGTCCAGACGCGCCAGATTGGTCATGCTGACACGTTTCGTGATACCGCGCGCCGCTTCGATGAAAGCCACGCGCAACGTATACGACACGTTGGTGCCGTTCACCTTGATCGGTGCTCCGCGCTCCCCGTCGGGGCCGTCCTCTCGGTGGAAGAAGCGTTCGAAGGGGTTTTTGCCGTGCCTGCGGCGGGCATAGGCACCAGCCGACGCGCGCGCGCGCGGCGCGCCCGTCGCGTCGACCTCGCCGCGGTCGAAGCGGGCGCGTTGCTCCGGATCCGACAGCAGTTCATAAGCCGCCGACAGTTCCTTGAACGCATCCTCGGCTCGCGGATTGTCGGGTTGGCGATCGGGATGCTTTTCCCGCGCGAGTTTGCGGAAAGCCCCTTTGATCTGCTCCCGGGTGGCGGTTCTCGGAACACCGAGAATGTCGTAAGGGCTTTTCATGCCTAGAACGGATGGCGATCGGGGTTATCAGCGCTGATCGACGATCCGCCAACTGCCGTCGGGCTGTTGGCAGGCGGTGCCGTAGGCGTTCTGGACCTGTCCGCCGACGACGATCTGGGTCTGGAATTCCCGGCAATAAGCGCCGCTTCGCTGGTTGTAGCCATCCCGCATCGGCGTGACCGAACCGTAATTGCCGTTGTTCGGGTTGTTCCACTGGATCGGCTGGCCGGAGTTCAGGGCCTGTACGTGCGCCTGTTGGGCCTGATACTGCGACTGCTGGTCGAGCGAGCGGCCGACCGAATTGCCGACCCAGGCGCCGAGAAGAGTGCCCGCGATCGTGGCTACGGTGCGACCGGACCCACCACCGATTTGCGAACCGAGGATTCCGCCCGCCGCGCCGCCGACGATCGTGCCGCCGATCTGACCTTGATTGTTGGACTGGCAGGCGCCGAGAAGCCCTCCGGCGACGACCGCGATTCCAAGAGCCGTTGCAAAGCGATGAATGGTCATGATTTCCGCCTCCAAGAGCGATGTATCCGTTCACAAGGGGTGATGGCCACGATGCCAAATCCGCCCTCTATCAATATGGCAGGTTTAGCGAGCATCCCATGCGCACCGTCGTCACAATCCTTTTATGGACCAAGCTTAACCGGCGGGAAAGTGACGTTGATCACGATACTGGCGACAATTCCCCGGCACAAGTCCGACGACGCGCAATTCATTCGGATCGCCGGTTGCTGCATCCGGTTGTGCCATCGGAGCGAAAGGTGTAGAGCCGATAACGGAGTCCCGACGACGGCGAATTCCGAAAATCGAGCGAAAGACCAAGACCGACCATGACCATCGAAGTGAAACCGAACCCGTTGGAACTGTTCGACGCATGGGTCGCCGATGCCGAAAAGCAGGAGCCGAACGACCCCAACGCGATGACGCTCGCGACCGCGACGCCGGACGGTCGGCCCTCCGCCCGCATGGTGTTGCTGAAAGGCCACGATTCGCGCGGTTTCGTGTTCTATACCAACATGGAGAGCCGCAAGGGCATGGAAATGAAGGCGAATCCGGTCGCCGCACTTCTGTTTCACTGGAAATCCCTGCGCCGCCAGATCCGGATCGAAGGACCCCTGGTTCCGGTATCGGAAGACGAGGCCGATGCCTATTTCGCGTCGCGTGCCCGCGACAGTCGAATCGGCGCCTGGGCGTCGCAACAGTCCCGTCCCCTGGAAGGACGATGGGATCTGGAACGCCGTGTCGCGTTGTACGCCGCGAAATTCCATGTCGGTGCGATTCCCCGACCGCCTCACTGGACGGGGATGCGTCTGATTCCCGATCGGATCGAATTCTGGATGGACAAACCCTTCAGGTTGCACGACCGTCTCGTCTATACGATGACGGACGGGGCGTGGACGACCGAACGTCTGTTTCCTTGAACGCCGAGAAACCGCCATGTCCGCTCGCCCGACACCGAAAACGACCCCCGAGCAAGCCGCCCGTCTGATGCGTTGGGCGACGTACGCGTCCGTCGGAACCGCGATTTTCCTGATCGCCGTCAAGTTCGCCGCCTGGCTGATGACCGATTCGGTCAGTCTTTTGTCGACGTTGATCGATTCCGTGGTCGATGTCGGGGCCTCGCTGATCAATCTGATCGCGGTTCGCCACGCGTTGCAGCCGGCGGATAGAGAACACCGCTTCGGTCATGGCAAGGCAGAACCATTGGCCGGTCTGGCGCAGTCCGCGTTCGTCTGCGGTTCGGCCGGTTTTCTCCTGGTCGAAGCGATGCGACGCTTGGCCAATCCGCGCGACGTAACCAATTCCGAGATCGGCATGATCGTGATGGGAATCGCGATCGTACTGACGGTGGGGTTGGTGGTCTTTCAGCAATACGTCGTGCGCCGTACCGGTTCGGTCGCGATCGGGGCCGATTCCCTGCACTACAAGACGGACATCCTGGTCAATGTCAGCGTAATCGTGGCCCTGGTTCTGTCGCGCGAATTGGGATGGCGCTTCGCCGATCCGGTCTTCGCCATCGGCATCGCCGGCTACATTCTTCACAGTGCGTGGTTGATCGGCAAGACGGCCTACAATCTACTCATGGATCACGAACTTCCCACCGACGACCGGGACCGAATCTCGGCCCTCGCCAACAGCCATTCGGGCGTTCTGGGGGTTCATGACATGCGGACCCGGTCTTCCGGCCCCAGGGTGTTCGTCGAAATTCATCTCGAACTCGACGGGAACCTGCCGTTATGGGAAGCCCACGCCATCACGCTGGACGTTCTCGGCATCATCCAGGATTCCTATCCCAATGCCGAGGTGATCATCCATCAGGACCCGGCCGGCGTGGTCGAACCGCGCCTGAACATCGATTAGGGGGCCATGACCTTGTGCCGGGAGACGGGAATGCCGGCGCGGACCTTCGTCAGGTAGTCGCGATCGACCCGGGCGCCGATGAAACCCACGGTGTCCGACATTCGGGCGATCACGTGTCCCCAAGGATCGACGACCATCGAGTTTCCGTACGTCATCTTCCCGTCGGCAAAGGGGCCGATCCGACCGCAACCCAGGACATAGGTCTGTGTTTCGATCGCGCGGGCGCGCAACAGAACTTCCCAGTGGTCCTTCCCCGTCATCAGGGTGAAGGCGGCCGGGACGGCGATGACGTCGGCACCCGCCCGCATCAGAGCCTGATAAAGCTCGGGAAAGCGCAGATCGTAGCAGATCGAACAGCCGATCCGATAACCGCAGGCGTCATAGGTGACGATATCGTTTCCGCCCGCGACCAGATCGGACTCCCGATAGTCCCGGCCATCCGGGGTCGTGACGTCGAAACGATGGATCTTGCGATAACGGGCTATCTCGCGGCCCGCATGATCGAACACGACGGTCGTGTTGAAAATCGCGTTGCCGTCCTTTTCGAACAGGCTGCCGCCGTGGATGTGTATTCCGTGCCGGCGCGCCGTTCTCTGCAAGAAGGCGTAGGAATCTCCCATGGGAAGGTTTTCCGCGGCCGCCCGCTTCCCGGCGATGTCGTTGCCCATGAAACTGAACATTTCCGGCAACACGACAAGATCGGGCGCATCCGCCGATACGGCAGCCGCAATCAGCGCCTCGGCTTGGCGCAGATTGGCCGCCTTGTCGTTACGGGCATCGGACTGGATGAGCGCAACCTTCATGGGACCGTATTAACCGGTCCCGATGGTTTGCTCAAGCATCGCCGGATCACGAAAACGCGTTGCCCGGCTTGGCCCCCATTTTCTTCAGGATCATCGCCAACGGGCAAAAACCCGTGAAGGAAGCCTGTAGAAGGTTGGCGCCGACGAAGGCGGTCAGCCACAGCCAGTTGACATCGTGCCAAACCGACAAGGCGGTGCTGGCGAGAATAACGGTTCCGGCGAAAGCCAGGACAATACGGTCGATGGACATGGGTTGCTCCCTACGGTTACCATGTATCGCGTCGGATGAATAAGGGGTGAGGAAATCGCGCCGTCAAGGCGTCTCTTTCGAGGTTGATAAATTAGTAAAACCTAATATATAAGTCAAGCCGCATGTTCGGGCGGCATTTGAACGAAACAGGCCGACGGAATCGAACGAGGACGGGAGTCAAGCCGATGATGCGAACAACCTTTTTCGGAATCTTGATCCTGGCGGCCGCAGTGACCGCGCGGGTGTCGGCGGCGCCGCTGCAAGTGGAGCGGGTCTCGGTGGCCGACCGCAAGGCCGTTTTCGCGACCGTCGAAAGCATCGACGTGGTTTCGGCGCGAACCCGGATCGGCGGCACGATCATCCAGCTTTCCGTGGACGAGGGCAGTGCGGTCAAGGAAGGAGAAGTCGTCGCGCGCGTCGCCGATCCCAAGATACGTCTTCAAATATCGGCGATCGATGCCCGGATCCAATCCTTGGTGTCGCAAAAGGATCTGGCCAAGACCGCGATGGAACGCGCGCGCAACTTGCGCCAGTCGGGCACGATCAGCCAGGCCCGCCTGGACGAGGCGCAGACCGCCTTGGAGGTCGCCGATCGGGAACTCGCAGCGCGACGAGCCGAGCGCAACGTCGTTATCGAACAGCGGACCGAGGGCGACGTTTTGGCTCCCAAGACCGGACGCGTGCTTGAAGTCGACGTGACCGAGGGAGCCGTCGTTCTGGCTGGCGAGACCGTCGCGATGATCGCAACCGAGACTTACATCCTCCGCATGAGCCTACCGGAACGTCACGCCCGTTTCATCGCTGTCGGCGACGCGGTCCTGATTGGACCGCGCGGCATGGAGGCGGCGTCCGGCGGGGCATTGCGGGAAGGCCGGATCCGCCAAGTCTATCCGGAAATCAAACAGGGCCGAGTGGTCGCCGATATCGACGTCGACGGGCTGGGCGATTTCTTTGTCGGCGAACGCATGCGGGTCTACGTGGCCGCCGGATCGCGCGAAACCTACGTGATCCCAACGCAATATCTGTTCCGCAGGCAGGGCGTCAGTTTCGTCAAGCTCGAAAACGGGATCGAGGCGGTGGTTCAACCGGGGCTTGTCGTAGAGGGCGGCATCGAGATCTTGTCGGGATTGCAGGATGGCGATGTCATCGTCGAGTCCGACCTTCCGCCGATGAATTTCTAGGGCGGCAACGCAAAGGGGGCTGCCGTCATGAAGCTTGGCATATCCGGAACGATCACGCGCGCGTTCATCGGCTCGCCGTTGACGCCGCTTATCCTTCTCGCTTCCCTGGCCTTAGGGGCCTTGGCGTTGGTTGTCCTTCCGCGGGAGGAAGAACCCCAGATCAGCGTGCCGATGGTCGACGTCATCATCGAGGCCAACGGCCTCAAAGCGTCGGACGTCGTTGAACTGGTGACCAAGCCGCTCGAGGATATCGTCAAGGGGATCAACGCCGTTGAACATGTCTATTCGCAGACCGAGGACGATGGCGCCGTGGTCACGGCCCGCTTCCTGGTCGGTACCGACGAGGACGAGGCGATCCTGCGCGTACATGAGAAGCTTCGGGCCAACCTGAACCGCATTCCGCTGGGAATCCCCGAACCGCTCGTCGTCGGGCGCGGCATCAACGACGTCCCCATCGTTACCCTGACCCTGACGCCGAAAAGCGACGCCGTTGCCCGCTGGTCCGACAATGCGTTGTACGACGTTGCCGAGGAACTGCAGCACGAACTGATAAAGATCGAGAACGTGGGCCTGACCTTCATCGTCGGCGGCCGTCCCGATCAGATCCGGGTCGAGCCGGATCCCGAGAAACTCTCATTGTACGGCGTGACGCTCAACCAACTGGTCGACAAGGTCCGTAACGCCAACCGATCCTTCCTGGTAGGGCAGGTGCGAGAGAAAAACCGAGCGCTTCCGGTCGTGGTCGGGCAGACCCTCAAGGGCGTTCCGGACATAGGCCTGCTGTTGATAACCACGCGCGACGGGCGGCCCGTGTACGTGAACGATGTCGCCAAGGTCGTCGTCGGCGCGAAACCGGTCGAAAACGAGGTCTGGCATTTCGAAAAATCCGCGGCGGGGAACCTGGAACGCCGACCCGCCGTGACCGTAGCGCTGGCCAAGCGCAAGGGCGCGAACGCGGTGTGGGTCGCCGACGAAGTGGTGCAACGGATCGAACAGGTCAAGGGATCGATCCTGCCGCCGGGAATCGAGGCGAGGGTAACCCGGAACTATGGGGAAACCGCGTCCGAGAAAGCCGACGAACTTCTGTTCCACCTCGGACTTGCCACGGTGTCCATCGTCATTCTGATTACCCTGGTTCTGGGATGGCGCGAAGGCATCGTCGTGCTCGTGGTTGTTCCGACGACAATCCTCCTGACCTTGTTCGCGTCCCATCTCATGGGTTACACGATCAACCGCGTCAGCCTGTTTGCCCTGATCTTCTCGATCGGTATCCTTGTCGACGACGCGATCGTGGTCGTGGAAAACATCGTGCGTCACTGGCGCATGCGGGATGGCCGCGATCCGGTGACCGCCGCCATTGAGGGCGTAGCCGAGGTCGGCAATCCGACCATCATCGCCACCCTGACCATCGTCGCGGCCTTGTTGCCGATGATGTTCGTATCCGGGCTCATGGGACCGTACATGAGCCCGATTCCCGCCAATGCTTCGGCGGCTATGATCTTCTCGTTTTTCGTCGCCGTGATCATTACGCCGTGGCTGCTGCGGCTTGTCCGCAAAAAGAATCCATCGGGATCGTCCGAAGGCGGCGCCGAACACGACGAAGGGGCGATGGGCCGGTTCTACCGGGCGATCGCCACGCCGCTGCTGGTCGGGCGTTGGCGTTCCAAGGCGTTTCTGGTCGTGGTTGGAATTTCGACGGCGGTTATTTGTGTCCTGTTCTATACAAAGGACGTTACGGTCAAATTGCTGCCCTTCGACAACAAGTCGGAACTGCAGGTCGTCGTCGATCTGCCCGAAGGTTCCAGCCTGGAAGAAACCGACCGGGTTCTGACGCTGGCGGCCAACCGGCTGACCGACATCCCCGAACTGGTCAACATCCAGTCCTACGTCGGCACGTCCATGCCGTTCAATTTCAACGGCTTGGTGCGACACTACTATCTTCGCAGCAGGCCCGAGCAAGGCGACCTGCAAATCAATTTGCAGCCCAAGGGGGAACGCGATCGCGAAAGCCATCCGATCGCCTTGGAAGTCCGCGAGCGCTTGCGCGGTCTTCCCGTACCCGAGGGGACGTCGGTCAAGGTTGTCGAGGTGCCGCCGGGACCGCCCGTGCTGGCGACCCTGCTGGCGGAGGTCTATGGGCCCGATGGCGATAGCCGCCGGGCGGTGGCCGGAAAAGTGCGCGACGCCTTCGAGGTCGTCGATTTCGTGGTCGACGTCGATGATTCGTTCGGCCAACCGAGCGACCGGTTGCACTTCCGTATCGATCAGGAGAATCTGGAGTTTCACGGAGTCCAGGAAGAGGCCGTCTACGATACCCTGGCGACCCTGATGGGCGGCGTCAGCGTCGGCTATTCCCATCGTGGCGACGGACGGAATCCGGTCGAAATCGCGATCCGGCTGCCGAAATCCGAACTGTTCGAAAATCAAAGGCTATTGGCCACCCCCGTCGCCGCGCCGGGGCCGGCGGCGGACACCGGCGCCAACGTGGAATTGGGCGACGTGGTTCAGGTCTTCCGGGAAAAGGCGAGTTTCCCGATTTTCCGGCGGGACGGGCATTTCGCCGAGATGGTGACGGGCGATCTGGCCGGTCGCTTCGAAGCCCCGATCTACGGCATGATGGCCGTTCAGGAAACCCTGGACGCGATGGACTGGGGGTCGGCGGGTCAGCCCGAAATCAGTCTTCACGGGCAGCCGCGAGACGAATCCAAGGTCTCGATTTTGTGGGACGGCGAATGGGAAATCACCTACGTCACCTTCCGCGACATGGGGCTGGCCTTCGCGGTCGCGATTCTGGGCATCTACCTGTTGGTGGTCGGCCAGTTCGGAAGCTTCAAACTGCCGCTGGTCATCCTGTCACCTGTGCCGTTGACGCTTCTGGGGATCGTGTTCGGGCACTGGTTGTTCGGCGCGCCGTTTTCCGCGACGTCCATGATCGGTTTCATCGCGCTGGCCGGCATCATCGTGCGCAACTCCATTCTCCTGGTCGATTTCATTCGGCACCGGCAGGATAGTGGCGCGCCGATCCGCGACGTGCTGCTGGAAGCGGGCGCTATCCGTTTCAAGCCGATTTTCCTGACCGCGGTGGCCGCGATGATCGGTGCCGCCTTCATTCTGGCCGATCCGATCTTCCAGGGACTGGCGATTTCACTGGTGTTCGGCTTGGCCTCGTCGACCGCGTTGACGTTGTTGGTCATTCCCGCCATTTACGTGTGGTTGCGTGACGATGGCAAGGCGATGACGGCGCTGTGACGATCGATGAACAGGACGCGGTTATCCGATTTCTTTCCGACCCGGCGTCGTGGGACGCTGGGATCGATGGCGTGGAAATCAGGGAAACGCCGCTATCGGTCGTCTTTCTGGGCGGGAAACGGGCCTTGAAGTTGAAGCGTATGGCTCGCTATCCCTATCTCGACTACTCCACTTCCGAATTGCGCCGTCGTGCCTGCGTCGATGAAGTCGCGACCAATCTCCGCATGGCGCCCGAACTGTATCGCGGCGTGATCGCGGTCACGCGGCGGGAGGACGGCCGTTTGACCCTCGATGGTGACGGCGAACCCGTCGAATGGCTCGTGGACATGACCCGATTCGGCGACGGCGATTCTCTCGACGTGGTGGTCGAGCGGGAAGCCTTCGACGACGACCTCGTCGTGGCGCTCGCGGACGAGGTCGCGGCGTTCCATGGACGCGCGGCGCGGCGGCCGGACCTTGGCGGGCATGAGGGACTGGCCGAAATCATCCGCAGCAACCGGCAGTGCTTTCGCGATTGGGGCGAAGGCGTCATAGCGGAACCCGACGTCGACCGGGTTTTCAAAACGCTCGAGACGGCGCTTTCTGCCGTGGCTCCGCTTTTGGATGCGCGGCGGAATGCCGGATATGTGCGCCATTGTCATGGCGACTTGCATCTCGGCAATGTCTGTCTATTCGGCGGCCGTCCGGTTCCCTTCGACGCCATAGAGTTCAACGAAGGCCTCGCCAACATCGACGTTCTTTACGATCTGGCGTTCTTGCTGATGGATCTCGCCTTTCGCGATCGTGTCGATGCCGCGAATCGGCTGATGAACCGATATGCGGACCGGACCGGCGATACCGAGGGCTTTGCGGCGCTGCCCCTGTTCATGGGGCTTCGCGCGGTTGTGCGCTCGCACGTGGCCGCCGCCGATGTCCATCGCGATCCCAAGGCGGCGGAGGCTCCGACGCGCGCCGCGCTGTCTCGGGCATACATGGATATGGCCGAACGGTGTCTTCGCCCCGCGATGCCGCGTCTGGTCGCCATCGGCGGCTTGTCGGGTACCGGCAAGAGCCGGATCGCCCAAATACTCGCAGCGGATCTGCCGCCGCTTTGCGGGGCGCGGGTGATCCGTTCCGAT
Organism: Rhodospirillales bacterium; assembly: GCA_963675465.2. Lineage (GTDB taxonomy): Bacteria > Pseudomonadota > Alphaproteobacteria > Rhodospirillales > Shumkoniaceae > JAHDSF01. The sequence continues at coordinate 103,860 of CAXXVY010000006.1, read as the reverse complement.
GTTGTCCGCAAACGTCTCGTGGGGCGGCAATTCGACGAAAATCTGTCCGCGGCGGGATATGCCGGGGAAATGACCGTGCGGACATACGACGCGGTATGTGCCGAAGCCCGGATCGCCCTGGAATCAGGGCGAAGCGTAATCGCCGATGCCGTGTTCGCGCGGCCGGCGGAAAGGGCGGCGATCGAGGAGATCGCAAGGGACGTTGATGCTCGCTTCGAGGGCTTCTGGCTCCAGGCGCCGCTCGAACTTCGTTTGCGGCGAATCGCGGAACGAAAAGGCGATGCCTCCGATGCCACGGCAGCCGTGGCGCGGTGCCAGGAATCTTACGACTTGACCACTATGGAGTGGGCCGCCATCGACGCGGTTTCCGGGATTTCCCATGTCGCGAAGTCAATAAAAAAGTGTTTTAAAGTCGACGCTTAGGAACCGTTTGGTTCGAAAAACGAACTGCCGACCGCCTCGGAATGCGATACAATGGACGCAAATCAATCGTTCCCATGCCGATGCATGGGGGCGAAAAGGAGGTTGCCATGCGTATTCGCACGATCCTGGTTCCCATTGACGGCACCGAGGTGACGGAACGAGCCCTCGAAGCGGCGTATCAAGTCGCCGCTCTCATTGGGGCGCATATCGACGTGCTGCACGTCCGCGCGGATTCGAAAAGCGCCGTTCCCCTGCTGGGTGAGGGCATGTCCGGTGCGATGATCGAGGAAATGATTCAACTGGCCGACAAGGAAGCTGATTCGCGAGAGCATCGGGCACACGAAGTCTTTGAACGCCTGCGAGTCAAGCACGGGACGCCCTTGAGCGACGCTCCGGGACCGTCGGAAGGCGTGACGGTACGCTGGGTCGAAATGATCGGCCGCGAAGACGAAATCACGGCGCATCGTGGGCGTTTGTCCGATCTTACGGTGGTTCCTCGTCCGACCACGGAATCGAACCTCGGCTTGTCCATGGTCCTCAATGCCGCCGTTTTCGAATCCGGCGGGCCGGTCTTGGTCGTACCGCCGGAAGCGACACCTACCATCGGCAAGAAGATAGCGATCTTCTGGAACGGCAGCGCCGAGGCGGCCCGCGCCGTCGCGTCGGCTATGCTCTTTATCGAACGCGCGGACAAGGTCGCGGTCCTGACCGTGGGAACCGACCGGACTCGGGGCGAAGGCGCTGCGGAACTGACGGAGTTCCTGATGTGGCATGGCGTCGAAGTCGAAACGCGGGTTCTTGATCGCGAATCCGACAAGTCTCCGGCGCAAACCCTGTTGAGTGGAACCGAAGCGTTTGGTGCCGATCTTCTGGTCATGGGGGCCTATACGCGCGGCCGTTTCCGCCAGTTGATTTTGGGTGGCGTTACTCAGCATGTCCTGGGGCACGCGACCTTGCCGGTCTTCATGGCGCGTTAGGAAGACACGCAGCGATCGCAGCCGCCCGTTCGGCTGCGATCGGGCCGGTCGTTACGCGGCTCTTCCCAAGGGGACATCGCCGGCCCTATACTGAGATTGGTTGAGAATCATTCGCATTAGTGGAGCTGACATGACGGAAAACGCCGACCGCAAAACCGTCATCGTGACGGGCGCAAGCCGGGGCATCGGCCATGCGACGGCGATCTTGTTCCTGCAGCGGGGGTGGCGGATCATCACCTGCTCGCGCGATGACGTGCCGAAGGAGTGCAAACTCGATCCCAATTGGTGCTTCCATCTGCCGACCGATTTGGGTAACGAGGAAAGCCTGGAAACCTTCATTTCCCGCGCCAACGCGGTGCTGGGCAACGATCCGGTTCACGCCCTGGTCAACAACGCCGGCATGTCGCCGAAATCGCCGATCAAGGAGCGGTTGGGCTGCCTGAACGGCGATCTCGACGCTTGGCATGATGTGCTGGAGCTCAATCTGTTCGCACCCTTGCGCCTGTCTCGCGGGTTCGCGAACGCCCTGCATCGGGGCAAGGGCGCGATCGTCAATGTCACGTCGATCGCGGGTCATCGCGTCCATCCCTTCGCGGGCTCCGCCTATGCCACATCCAAGGCCGCGTTGTCCGGTCTGACCCGTGAAATGGCCAACGAATTCGCGGCCCTGGGCGTACGGGTCAATGCGGTGGCTCCGGGCGAAATCGAAACCGAAATGATCCAGCCGGAATACGAGGTCCTGATCCCCCGCATTCCCCTGGAACGCATGGGATCGCCGTGGGACGTCGCGGCGACCATATACCAGCTCTGTTCCGAAGATACGGCCTACGTGACCGGTTCGGAACTGTGGGTGACCGGCGGCCAGCATCTCTATTGATTGACGGGGGAATGCCCCGTCCCGCGCTTTGTGCCCACGCGACGGTTCCCCGAACGATCGGGGATGAACCGCGACAAACCTTATATTAAGGGTTGACGTGCTTTAATGCCTTGAGATTCGGCGTGAATCACGCATTCGGGACGTGCCCGCAACGGCGCGGCCCTGTCGGTTTATCGGGAGAGCAGGGATGGTCGAACGTCAACGGAGTTCGATTTCGGCGATCGAAGAAGGCACGGCACGCGACGACGTACGTGAAACCGCGTTGCTGGCGGCGCCCATCGTGCCGGCGGAAAGGCCCATCATGTCGACGGGCGATATCGACGATTGGCGGCCGCCCTTCCACGTGCGCTACCGTTTGCTGCCGGTCGCCGGCATTCTCGCTTCGGCCGCGTGGCTGGTGTTGTCGTTCCGGGTCATCGGCGAACAGATGGCCTGGTCCGATATCCTGCTGATGCTTCCCCATGAAGTTGGCGGAATGGCGGCGGGCGTCCTGACCCCGGTCGCGCTGTTGTGGCTGGTGATCGCGTTCTTTGAACGTAATCGGCAAATTCGCGACGAAACCGCCAGCCTGCGCCGTCACATGCGGCTGATCGTCTATCCGCCCGAGCGCGCCGAAGCCCGGTTGTCGGTGGTGACGGATTCGCTGCGGCGGCAGGCTCAGATGTTGACGGAAGCGTCCGAGGACGCAGCCAAGCGCGCGTTCGACGCGTCGGAAGCTGTTCGCAAGCGGACATCCGAATTGTCGCGAGCGTCCGAAGACGCGGATCTGAAGGCCCAGGCGGTGGCCGAAGCCCTTCACCGCCGGACCGAGTCCCTTGTCGGTGCCAGCGAAAAGGCCATGGGACGGGTTCAGGAAATCGGCGACGTCCTGTTCCGCCATTCCCGCGATTTGACGGCGTCGTCCGATCGCACGGCGTCGCGGGTCGAGGAAGTCTGCGAAACGTTGAACCGGCGTTCGGCGGAGATGGTGTCATCGTCCGAGGAAAGCGCCGGCCGCATTGCCGAGACGGTAAAGCTGGTCCAGGACCGCAGTCGAGAAATGACCGATGCCGCGACATCCGCCGTGTCGGCGACCCGCGATGCCGCGGAGGAACTGCGGCGCCGCGTCGAACAGATTCACGATGCGACGGCGAACGCTTCGACCGTCTTGAAGGGCGATGCCGAAATCCTGCACGAACATGCCGTCGATCTGACCGCGCGCACGGAAACCGCCGCCAAGCAGTCCGCTCAAATGCGCGAAGCGCTGAAAACGCAGATCTCGGAGTTGCAGGAAATCGGCCGCACCGTTGCCGAACGGGCGGCGGAAGTCGAAACCGGTCTTGTCAAGCAGGCTGAAAGCTTGGATGAAAACTCGGCCCGTATCGTTCAACGGGTTCACGATACCGGTCGGGAGCTCGAAAGTCAGGCTACGGAACTGGCCCGGATAACCGACCGCGTCGCACAGCGGATCGACGATTCAGGATCTCGGGTTCAGGATCAGGTCGGCGACCTGAGGCGATCCACCGAGGACGCCGAGGCCAGGGCGGTATCGTTGGCGGATGCTTTGAAAACGGTAACGAACGGTCTTACCGGTCAGGCTGAGGAAGCGTTGGCCAAAGTCGAGAAAACCAATACGGCCCTTGGCGAAAGCGCCGACAATCTTTCGCAAATCGTCAACCGGTCGGTTGACAGTATCGGGGGTGCGTCCGAAGCGTTGCGGGTGCGCACGGGCGAAATCGGCGACATTGCCCGGCAGATATTGGGTCGTTTCCTGGAAGTCGGCGAAGCCTTGAAGGTGCGGGCTGCGCGACTGGTCAGCGATGCCCGCGAAAGCGCGGACGGCATCGAATTGGTGACCAAGGCCGTCGAGCAGGGGGCGACAGGCCTTTCCGAGGCATCGGAACGGGGGGGGGCGGCGATCTCCAAAGTCGCCGAAGGTCTGCGCCGGGAACGTGGAGAAGTGGAAGAAACCGCCAGTCGGGCCCGGCAGTTGGTTGGCGAGCTTTCCGAATCGCTGTCGGGCGTTCATTCGGTCTCGACATCGGCGGTCAGCCGTATCGGAGAACTCAACGACGTTCTCCAGGCACGAACGGAGGACCTTTCGCGAAATTCCGAAGCGGTTTTCACGCGCATGGAGGAAATCGTCCGCCGCATGCTGGAGCAGGCCGGTGATCTCTCGGAGAGTTCCCGCGACAGCATCAGCGCGATGGAGAGCGCGGCGAATTCCCTGCGCGAACGCGCGGTGGATCTGGGGCAGTCGTCGGGTGATGCCGAAGGCCATCTGACATCGGTGGGCGATCAGATCCGTCAGCGGCGTGAGGACCTGATTGCGGCGTGCGACGACGTCGCGCGCCATATGCAGGACGTGTCGGAAAAGCTGAAACAGCAGGGCGAAGGCGTCGGTGATGTCGCCAAGCAGGCGTCCGACACCGTGCGGAATGTCGGGGCCACGCTTTCCGAGCAGGTGCACGAAGTCGCTTCGGCGTCGAGCCGGGCGACGAAAATGCTGTCGCTCGTTTCCGGGGCGATGCTTCGCCAAGCCGAAGGGCTCGGTGACGCCAGCGATCTTGCCGCGAAGCGGATCGAAACCGCCAGCGCGACCATGCGCGACCACACCGAGGAACTCGGTCAGGCGGCGGACGAGACCGCCGAGCGGATCGAAAAACTGGACGATGCGACGTTGCGGGCCCTAACCGGTCTCCGGGAGGTTTCCGAAATCGTTCGCGCCAGCGGTGCGACGGTTGCCGACATTTTCGAAAACACCTCGGGGCGTCTCGCGGCCACGGGACAGGATCTCGACGAGGCGGCGCGGCACGCGATGGAGGCATCGGATGCGGCCATTGACCGTCTTACCGAAATCGGTTCGACCTTCGAGGAACGCGCGACCCAATTCGAAAACACCTTCGAAGGAGCCGGAGAACGGTTGGACGAGGTCGGGGCACTGCTTTCCAGCCAAGTCGAGGCATTGCGCGAAGCGCATGGCGATGCCGAGGAGCGCCTGCGCGCCTTGTCCGAAGTGCTTCGTACGGAAACCCAAGGAATCGCGCGGGCCGGCGACAGTGCCACCGGATCGATGGCGGCGGTCGGAGAGAGCCTGAACGAGAAATCCCGGCAAATCGCAACGGCGGTGGACCGGGCGACCAAATTGATGACCCTGGTTTCCAAGACGTTCACCAGCAACGCGGCGGAACTCGGTTCCGTATCCACGGATATTGCGGAGCGCATCGGGAAACTCGGGTTTGCGGCTGAAACCCGTACGCGGGAGTTGGAGCGGGTCGGTGAAATCACGACCGAACGCTTGGCCGAGGTGGGCGAGTCGCTTCAGACCCGTATCGAGACCCTGTTGGCGGCGTCTCAGAAAACCGCCGTCGACATGGACGCGGTTTCCGGTGCTTTGCAAAGCCGGGCGCAGGATCTGGTCACAAACAACCAGGAAATGGCCGGGCATCTGGCCCAGGCGTTCGACGGGTTGGTCCGGAAAGCGGCGGATGCGGGGAAGGTGACCGGCCGTAACGTGGCCGGCCTGAACGAAGCCGGCACCGTGATCCGCGGTCTTGCCGGCGATGCGGAACAGGTCGCGAAGGAATTGCAGAGCCGCTTGGATAATTCCAGCGATGCGCTTCGTCGGCAGATCGAGGATCTCGTCGAGATCTACACCCACGCCGAAAGGGGGCTCGCGGCGTTCGGCGAGAATCTCGTAGTCCAGACCGATCAGGTCGATGGCGCGGCGACCCGCGCTTTGGCAACGGTCGAAAATTGGGACAAGATTGTTCGTAGCGGTTCGGAGGCCCTGGCACGGACCTCGGATGAGGCGATGCGGAAGGCGAAATCCGTCTCCGAGGCCATGGACCAGCGCACCCGCGAACTGAAAACCGTGGCGAGCGAAGCCGATACGCTGCTTTCGCACCTCACGGAGCAGACCCGGCGCGGTGGGTTGGATGATTTCCTGCGTCGGGCCAGCTTCATCACCGAAGGCCTTCAGTCGGTGGCTGTCGATCTTGCGCGGCTAATGGAAGCCCCGATCACCGAAGAGGATTGGCGTCGTTACACCAAGGGCGAAAAAGCCGTCTTCGTGCGCAAGATGATGGGGTTCCGGGACCGCAGCAAGCTGGCCGCAATCCGGCAGAAATATCAGCGCGACACCGATTTCCGCGAATATGTGGGACGGTATCTCGGTCAATTCGAGGCCATGCTGAACGAGGCGAAAGCCCGGGACCACGACGGTATTCTGGCCTCGACCTTCCTGTCCTCGGATATGGGTAAGCTTTACATCCTGCTGTCGCGAGCGACGGGAGCCGACGAATAGACGACAGTCAGTTGTCCAAGTTGCGGCGGTCGAACTGCCGCACCTGGTCGACGATCACGTCCGCCAATCCGGGCTCGCTGCCCACAGCCCGGCAGTAAAGGATGCTCTTGTCTCCGATATCAAACGGTCCGGCGTATCCTTGTCGGCTGATGGCGGACAATTCGGCGTCCGAAAGATCGATTCCGACCAATCGCGGAATGTCGATGGCGCCGTGCACACCGGTCGCGACCATGAACGGCAGTATCAGGACAAATCGGCCACGTGCGAGGGCGCGCCAGTCTTCGAGACGGGGCGTCTGCTCCAGGAAGACGGCGCGCGTGCGTATGCCCGCAATAGCGCTGACGGCCTCTGCCACGGTGCGTGTCTGAAGATAGGATTCCGCCCCCCGGCTGCTGCCGTGAGCGACGATCATGACCACCGCGTCGGTCTTCCGGACGCCACTTGTCTTCAGCGTCTCTCGGATGCGACCGGCAACGATGCCGGGCAATGCGGGGTTCATGCCGACGGGTTCGCACAGAAACAGCCGCCGCCGCCGGCCGTTGTTGAAAATCTCGGTAACCGGACCGATGGATCCGAGCGCGGGAGACAGAACCGCGTCGAAGATGTGTCCGCGACATGCGAGATTGGGCACCACGTAAATGTTTTCGGTATCGACTCCGTCGAGGGCATCGGATAAGGCCGGCGCGCCCTTGCAGAATCCGGTCCGGACGTCTCGGAACCAACGGCGGTTCGCGATCGCCGCGGCAAGGTCGAGCGTTGCCCTGCCGCTGTCGGGAATGCGCGACGAGCCGTGCCCCGCGATCAGGAGCGTCGCGTCGCGCCAACGCGACGGGGGTGTGAACGAAGGCTCAGACGACGGCTTCGATATCAGCATCGCCGCAGCCCGGTCGAAACCAGTCGAGAATGGTTGCCAGAGACACGACCTTGCCGATCACGAAAAGGGTCGGCGGCAGCAGGTCGGCCTTGACCACTTCGGACGGGAGTTCGGCGATCGTCGTGATCACGACGCGTTGTTCCGGTGTCGTCCCCTTGTGAATGGCTGCCGCCGGCGTGGTCGGCGGCAAGCCGTTTGCGATCAGGTTTTCCGCGATGGTCTCGGCGTTGACCAACCCCATGTAGACCACCAGGGTCGATTCCGGGTCCGCCAGACAGCGCCAGTTCAGCTCCAGAGACTTGTCGGTCTGGCCTTGGCAATGACCGGTGACGAAATGAACGCCCAAAGCGAGGCCGCGGTGGGTCAGCGGGATGCCTGCATAGGCCGAACAACTGGTGGCGGCCGTCACGCCGGGCACGACCTCGAACGGAATGCCCAGCGAGGCCAAACGTTCGGCTTCCTCTCCGCCCCGCCCGAAAATAAAGGGATCGCCACCTTTGAGCCGGACGACCTTACGGCCGCTTTTGGCGAGCTTGACCAGAAGGTCGTTGATTTCATCCTGGGTCATATGATGGTCGTGCGGGGCCTTTCCGGCGAAGATGCGCGTGGCGCCGGGCGCCGCCCGATCCAGGATCGCGGGGGCGACCAGCCGGTCGTAAACGATGGCGTCGGCTTCCGACAGCAGGCGAGCAGCCTTGACGGTCAAAAGCTCCGGATCGCCCGGTCCGGCGCCGACAATGGCCACGGGATGAATTCGGCTCACTTAAGTCTCCTTCACCGGCGATGACCGGTTTTGCAGGCGCGGGCGAAATCCACGAACCGACGCGCCCAATCGTTGCCGCCGACGCTGCGCAGATGCGCGTAATTGGCGAGAAGGTTTTTATGTATGATCCCGTCACGCCGTCCGTCGGATCCGACGCCGCGGACGACATCATAGGCAAAGGACAGCCCGCGGTCGTCGAGGTTTTCGAACGTCGAATAGTGAAACTCGTGACCCACGATTTCGGCGTCGTTGTCATAAGGCCAGGGATGGCGGTCGGTTTCGCGCAGCCGCACATGGCCATGCCCGACGGGCCGGGGGTTGACGACGATATCGCCGGGAATCACGCCGACCATCTCTGACGTACTGCCCTTCCAGGTAATCCGTCGCGCCAAATACATCAGGCCGCCGCATTCCGCGTAAACGGGCAGGCCGTTTTCGATCGCGGCGCGGACATCTTCCCGCAGCGTGATGTTCCGTTCCAGAAACATCATCTGGGTTTCGGGAAATCCGCCGCCGATGAACAGCCCGTCCACTTCCGGCAAATGGGTGGAATGAATCATGTCTATGGGGACCACTTCGGCACCCGCGGCGTCCATGGCTTCGAGATCTTCCGGATAATAGAAGCCGAACGCGGGGTCGCGGGCGATGCCGATGCGGATATCCCGGGTTCCCGATCGTGCCGTGACTGTCCGTGGCGTCGCCGGTGCCGTTGCCGTTCGGGCCACCGCAACGATGCGGTCCAGGTCCGTCTGTTCGCCGACCAACCGGGAAATCGCGTCGATCTTGGCGCGCGCCTGTGCGGCTTCGTTGCTCGGAACAAGGCCGAGATGCCGTTCGACGATCTCCATCTCCGGATTGCGGTAGACCGCGCCCAGAACCGGGATATCGGTGTAATGTTCAACGGCGCGCCGCAATTTCGCTTCGTGTCGCGCGTTGCCGACCTTGTTGAGAATTACGCCCGCGATGACGATCTCGGGGTCGAAATCGGCGAATCCCCTAACCAGGGGGGCGATGCCGCGGGTCATGCCCTGGGTATCCACGACCAGCAGAACCGGGGCCCCGAGTAGCTTGGCCATCGCGGCATTGCTGTCCGCGCCGTCGACATCCAATCCGTCGTGAAGCCCTTTGTTGCCCTCGGCGATGGCGATGTCGGCTTCGGCCGCATGGCGGGTAAAAACATCCGCGATCTCGTCCCGGGCCATCGTGAAGAAGTCCAGGTTGCGGCAGGCGGTTCCCGTGGCCATCGTCAGCCACATCGGATCGATGTAGTCGGGACCTTTCTTGAAGGGTTGAACGGCCAGCCCCCGTCGGGTCAACGCGCCGCACAATCCGATGGTAATGGTTGTCTTCCCCGAGGACTTGTGTGCCGCCGATACATACAGATGAGCCATGGTCCGATCCTGTCGAAGTCCGGTGTCCGCGGAAATCGTCCTCCAATTCTAGAAGCAATCAAAGTACGGATCGAGACTCCTTCGAAAGGAATCCCCTGGCGCGATGCTGGCCAAGGGATGCCTTTCGAACCGAATCCGGCCGAACTTTGCTCGTTTCAGGCGCCGGCCGGCTTGTGATGGGGATCGACGATCTCGTCTTCAAGGCTGGCCGGGAGGAAGCGGAAGAATTTTATGGCCAGGGACATCAGGATCGCGGCGATCGGGATCGACATTATCGCCAGCATGGATTCGACGAAGGTCGGCGCGTAGGTGTTGAATGCGCCGTCGGCGAAGCTGCTTGCCGCCGCAAAACCGGGAAACAGATCCAGCGGATAGGACTGCCCGCCGATCAAGGTCACGTACATCTGCGAAAATCCGCCGACGACGACCAGCGCGGCACCGGTAATGGTCGCGGGCCGCGACCGGCAGAACGCCGGGGCGTAAAACAGAATCAACGGCAGGATCAAGCCGCAAAGAATTTGGCCGATCCAGAAAACGGTGGTGATTGGGCCGCCGTGGAGAAGAAGGAACGAAACAAACCCGTGATGTTCCGTGCCGTAGGCCATGGTCAGGTAGTGCACGAACACGAAGTAGAGTCCCGCGGCGACGAACAGGGCCAACAGGTTCTTGAGTCGCCTTACGATGACGTCACCCACCGGGCGATCGAGCACGCGATAGGCGATCAGAACGACGAGGAGCAGAACGGCGGTGCCGTACATGAACGACGAAGCGACCATCATCGGCCCCATGATCGCGGCGTCGTAAGCCTCTCGTGCGATCAGGAAGGCGAATTCGAGACCAACGCCGGTGCTGAGCGTGAGGCTCCACAGAAAGGCGAAGACGGCAACCGGTTTGAGCCACTTGGTATAACGCCAGTCCATCAGGAACCACAGGTACAGCAGTACCAAGCCGATGAATCCCTGGTAGCGCATGATATTCGAGGCAAGAACCGACTTCGGGTTGAAGTTCACCATGGTGAGCGTCAAGCGGTCGGGCCGGCCGAGGTCGAGGGCCACGACAGCGAGACCGCCGGCCAGAAGGGTAACTGCCAGCAAACCCGCCAGCGGCGCCAGGGGTTTATAGATCGACCGGTTGAATACCGACGCGATTGAGGCGATGACGAAGACGCCGGCACCGGCAGCGATCATGAAGATCGACACCACGTGACCACCGGCCCAGGCGAACTGGTTCGTCATACCGGTTACCGAGTGACCGTGATGTTCGATGTAGGCGAAGGCGCCGAGACCAGCCAGGGCCACCGCGGCCAGGATGCCGAGAAACGCCCAGTAGTTGACGCTACGACCGTCGATCTCGCGGAACGTCAGCTCTTTCATCGTGTTCTCGCCCTCTTTCCTACAGGCCACGGTACAGGACGCCGGGCTCGAGCCCCAGGTCGCGGCGGATCCGGGTAACGGCCGCTTCGGAAACCTTTTTGGAAAGGGCGCTGTCCGGATCCTTGAGATCGCCGAAGGTCATGGCGCCCGGTGCGACCTTGTTGGCCGCTTCGACACAGGCGGGTTCCAAGCCGGCATCGACACGATGAACGCACATCGTGCAAGCCTCGACCGTTCCCTTGCCGCGCGGCGCGTTGTACATCTGGTCCGTAACCGCGTCGAAGGTCAGCGAGCGTGCCTTGTACGGGCATGCCATCATGCAGTACCGGCAACCGATGCAGAGGTGGCGGTCGACCAGAACGATTCCGTCAGCGCGCCGAAACGAGGCGCCGGTCGGGCAGACGTCGGTGCATGGCGGTGATTCACAATGTTGGCACATGACCGGTAGGGAAAGCGCGCGACCGCTGGCTTCATCCTTCAGATCGACGCGCCGGATCCATTGCGTGTCGGTCGGACCGCCTTCGGAATGCCAGCCGTTTTCCGCCTGACACGCGGCGACGCAGACATCACAGGTCGGCGAGTCCATCTTGGTCAGATCAATAAGGATTCCCCAGCGATTCTTGTCCGACGCGGCTTCGCCGGCGGGACGGGCGGCGGCGGGTGCGATCAGCATAAGGTTCGGGGCCAGGGACAGCGCCGCCAAACCCGCGGCGCCCGCCAAGAGATCGCGCCGCCCCAGAGCGTTGGCCGTCTTTTTCATTGCGGAGCGCTCCCGTTCTTGAGATGGGCGGACAATCGGGCGATGAGCGCTTTCGGATCCTCACGCTGATCCCAAGTCATACGGTCGAATTTTTTGTCCAGGACTGGGTTGTGACAGGTCCAGCAATCGGGTTGCGCGCCGGCGTAGGTGTGACACTGATCGCAGAACTGCGATACGTCGAGAACCACCTTGTCGGTATAGGCCGGGTTGGGGCTGGCGTGGCATTCGACGCATTGCCGCAGGCTGTTTTTGCCGCCGCGAATGCCTTGATGCATGGTCAGATCGCGCTGTTCCTTGAGCAGGTCCATGTGGTTGCGGCGAATGACCTCTTTCGGCGCCACGCAGTTCTCGCCCTTGGGCGTTGCCAGGGTCGGCACCGGCGTTCTTCCGTCGGCGCTCGCCGGCGCGGGACAAACAAGCCCCACGGCGAACGCGATCGCCAGCGCGCAAATCAGCCCGGTCGAACGATTCATGCCTCGATTACTCCCTCTTTCGCCCAGTCGAAAACGGCTGTCGGCGACCGGCGTCGACAGCCATTCTTTCGCTTCAGGTCCGCTCCAACCCCATTTGGATGTAACCGGTCGGGCAGACGTCCCGACAGATCTGGCAGCCGATACACTTGGCATAGTCCGTGTCGACGAACCGGCCGTAAACGCGCGCAGCGCTTTTGGGCCGATAGATCGCATCCACCGGGCAGTACTGGATGCAGACGCTGCATTCGAAGCACATGCCGCAACTCATGCAGCGACGGGATTCCTTGATCGCATCGGTCTCGGACAACGGCTCGAGAACGCCATCGGCGTTCCGGGACCGTTCAATTCTCGGCGTTTCCTTGAAATGGCCGAGGAAAAGCTCCTTCGATGTGATGATGCTGTCGCGCGAGCGGTCCTCGTAATTGTGAATCGAAAACGCCGCCTTGTCGGTTCCACGGGCGCCGCCGACGGTATAGGTTTCCGGCGCCATTCCCCGAGCCGCCAACTCGGCGGCAAGATCGTAGTGGTGGACATCCAGCTTCGGCTTGTCGGGCGCCGGTTCGCCACGCATATGGGCGTCCATGGCGCGGGCGGCTTTCCAGCCCTGGCCGATTTCGGTTGTGGGCAGACCGGGATGCGCCGCGGCTTGCGACGTAAAGTGTCCTTCCCGGTCCCGCGGCCCCGGTTCGGCGCTCCAGAACACGGCGTTGAAGGTCTTGTCCAATTCCTCCAGAGCGACATCCTTGCCGACCTGGACGCTTGTACGGACCTCGATGCCGCCCATGTCCAGGATGCGCTGGATTTCGGCGCGGACCACGTCCTTGGGGCAATCCTTTTCCGAAAACCCGTACTCGAAAACGCCGCCCAGCAATTCATTGGCTTCGAAGATCGTCACCCGGTGTCCCAAACGCCGGAGCTGATAGGCGCAGGAAAGACCGGCGGGACCGCCGCCGATGATGGCGGCCGACTTGCCGCTTTCGGATTCAGGCTTGACCAGAGCGGCGCTGTTCTTCAGCGCCCAATCGCCGACGGTATGTTCGATGGCGTTGATGGCAACGTGTCCCTCGACATCCTCGCGATTGCATTTCTCCTGGCACGGCGCCGGGCACGTCAGCCCCATCAGTGCCGGGAAAGGATTGGCCGCCGTCATGACCTGGAAAGCGTAGGCCTGCCAGGACAGATCGCTGGTCGGTTTTACCCGACGCGCAACGACGTTGAGCCACGTACGGATGTCGTGGCCCGATGGGCATTCGGCTTGGCAGGGCGCCGTTTTGTTGACGTAGGTCGGGCACCAAAAAGAGGTTCCGGCGTTGAAGACCTTTTCTGAAAGATCGTCGTATTCGTCATCGCCTTCTTCGTAACGACGGAACGACACGTTTAGCTGTTCCATGGTTTCCTTCCCTTGCCCGTATCGCGGATGCCAAGCGACGTCCGCTCAGGTTACTCCTTTTCCCCCAACTGGATGGCGTCGCCGACCAACTGGTGCAGGCTGACGATCGTTTCCGCATCGAATCCGTAGATCGGGAGAATCTTGGTAAACTGGCTCTTGCAGATGGCACAAATGGCGACCATCGTGTTGACGCCGTGCTTGTCCATGACTTGTTTCATCGCCTGCATGCGCGGCTTGGCGCCGGCAACGCGGACGTCCATGAGTTCGTCGGTCAACAGACCGCCGCCACCACCGCAACAGAAGGTCTTTTCCCGGATCGTGTCGGGATGCATGTCATAGAAGTGGTTGCAACTGGCGCGGATCAGTTGGCGCGGCAGTTCGAACTGACCGCCGGGAAAACCGCCCATGCGCGATGCGCGCGCGACGTTGCAGGAATCGTGCATGGTCACCACGCGGTGGTCGTTGACCTCGGGATCGAGGGCAAGACCGCCGCGATTGATCAGTTCGGTGGTGAATTCGCATATGTGCTGCGGCACCGGATATTTGGGATCGAGAAAATCCCAGGGACCCGCCAGCGTATTCAGGAAAGAGTAGGCGACGCGCCACGCATGGCCGCATTCGCCGAAGACGATGCGTTTGACGCCGAGATCAAGGGCCGCCTTGCGAACGCGCATGGCGCCGGCCTGCAGATTCTCGTAGGAGCCAATAAACATGCCGAAGTTACCGGCTTCCGAAGCGTAGGACGATATGGTCCAACTCACGCCGGCCTGATGGAAAACCTTCGCGTAGCCCATCAGACCTTCGATATGGGGTTCGGCGAAGAAGTCCGCCGACGGGGTGACGAGAAGGATGTCGGCGCCCTGAACATCAAGCGGCAGTTTCACCGAAACGCCGGTGTCTTCCTCGATCTCTTCCTCGCAATCTTCCAGAATCCCCCGCAAAGGCGGTTCGCGCAGGCCGAGGTTGTTGCCGATGGTCAGGCACTTGGCGATGATTTCATTGGTGTATTTCTGACCGCGGCCGATACTGTCCATGATTTCGCGTGCCGCCATCGAAATTTCGGCGGTGTCGATCCCGTAGGGGCAGAACAATGAACAGCGGCGGCATTGCGAGCACTGGTGGTAGTAAGTATACCACTCTTCCAGCATTTCCTCGGTCATCGGCTTGGCGCCGACCAGTTCCGGCAGGTATCTGCCCGCAGTCGTGAAATGCTTACGATACAGCGAACGCAGCAGGTCCGCGCGCGCGACCGGCATGTTCTTGGGATCGCCCGAGCCCAAGAAGAACTGGCACTTGTCGGTGCAGGCACCGCACTTGACGCAGGTGTCGAGATACACCTTTAAGGAACGGTGCTTGCCCAGCAGTTCCTCGAGTTTGTCGACGGCACGCTGTTCCCAATTTTCGACGAGATTGCCGGGAAAATTGAGTTGGGCCTGGATCTCTTCCTTGGCCACGTAGGACCGGGGTGCGCCGAGGGCGCCTTCCGTGACGGGAGGAACGGGGAGATGTTCCTCCAGTTCCGGCGCGATGATCTCGGTTTTTGCCACGGCGATACTCCTTATCGAAAACGGGAATCAGCTTTCGCGGCGCGCATCGTACGCGGCGTTCCAAGGGGCGAGGTGACGCCGTTCGCGCGCGTCGTCGAACTGATTGCGCGACGGGCTGAAGAAGACGCCCGGAATGTGGAGCAGCTTGCTGAACGGCAGGACGATCATCAGCAACGCCACCAGGAACAGATGAACGAGCAGGAAGAAATCTTCCGGAAGCGGCTGCCAGTCGAACAAAATCAAGCCCAACATGAAGGCCTTGACGCCGACGATATCGGTGTGGCTGACGAACCGCATGCCCAGGCCTGCAAGGGCGATCGCCGCCAGAAGCGCGAGCATCAGATGGTCGGAAACCTGACTGATATAGGCGTTACGGTCAATGAACAGCCGGCGTACCCACAAGCCGCCAATCCCCGCCAGCAAACCGAGTCCGCCGAAGAAGGCAAACGGCTGCATCAGCGCGAGAGGCGCGGGCAGGGGATAAATGATGTAGCGCAAATGGGCGACGAATTCGAACGCCAGACACGCATGGAAAAGTGCCGCGAAAATCCAGATCCATTTAACTGACTTGAACAGGCTTTCGAAGAGCAAGACTTCGCGAAGAACGCGCCACGTTGCGCCGGCCTTGGTCAGAGGTGCCGGGGCCAGGAAGATCTTGAGCGGAACGGGAGTCCTGAAATACCCCAATATCCGCACGGCAAGCCCACCGAAAAGCACGGCGAACGCCACGTACATCAACACTGTGTATAAGACCGTCACGGCCGACATCTCTTAACGTCCCCCTCCGCCACGATTGGGGAAAGGCAGGGACCCCGACGGTCCCCGCCGTTTCAATACGATCAGATGCAACCGGTCGGTTTGGGCAGGCCCGCGATCTTGCAGGCTTGCTTCGCCGGTCCGTAGGGGAACAACTCGTACAGGTACTTGTTGTTGCCCTTTTCGGGGCCCATCGATTTCTTGACCGCCTTCACGAGAACGCGGATCGCGGGCGCGATCTGATATTCGTTGTAGTAGTCGCGCAGGAAATTGAGCACTTCCCAATGCTCGTCGGTCAGTTCGAGTTCTTCCTGCTTGGCGATCAACGCCCCGAGTTCCGGAGTCCAGACGTTGATGTCCGTCAGGTACCCTTCCTCGTCGTGCTCGAAGGTCTTGCCTTCCAATTCGTAGGCCATGTCAGCCGTCTCCTTTCTTTAACGTCTTCCAATAATCCAAGCCGTGGCGGTGGCCGCGAGGGTCTTGCCTCACGTCCAGGATTGCACGGGACCGTTCTCGGCGACAACATCCACGAAGCCGCCATAGTCGACGACCGTGATTCCGGGAACGACTTTCTCCGTGTCGTACCCGCGGGCTTTGATATCCGGGCCGACGGCATACACTTTGTATTTCCCCGCCATTTCGCGGGCAACCTCTGTGAATGCGGTCCCCTCCACGGCGGCTAGAACCGCATCTTCGTAGAGGAGTATGGCCGAGCCCTTGACGGCGAAACGCAGGCAGGATTCCAGCGCTCGACGTTCGAAGGGCGACTTGTTCACGAGATGCAGCATCAGTCCCCTCCGCCTCTCAGCCGGTAATGATCACGTCCTGCTCTTCCATGAGCCGGCCGATCTCTTCCGATGTCTTGATTTCCACGTCGACGACCAGGTCCTCGGGGACCAAGCCACGCGCTTCCATCGACGACTTGTCCACGTATAGCTTTTCGACGTCGTAGCCATCCAGAGCTCGATACGTGGGCGAAAAATTCTTCATATTGATGTCTTTGGTATCCTGGCCCTTCTTGAGGGCGAAGACGCCATCATCCATGAAGACCACCGTGATGTCCTGTTCGTAGGCACCGGCGATCAGGACCACCTCGAGAATTTCCTGCGCATAGATCGTCCCGTAAGGAGCCTTACGGTTGACGAACATGAACTTCCGGGCGTTCTCATTGGTTTCGTCGTCTTCGTAGACGTCGGTTTCGCTCATCGTCGTTTCCTTGCCTCAGTCGCCGAACACCACGGTGCGGTCGGAATCGATGCAGGCCTGCATCAGTTGGCCGAGACCGGAAATCCGGAAACCCTCGGCCAGATTCTCGTCCTTGATGCCGCGGCGAAGCGCGGCGGCCACGCAGACCACCAAATCCACGCCACGTTCGGTGTTCACTTTGCCCCACAGTTTGACCAGATTGCGGTCGTCCGACTGCGGTTCCGAAAGTCTGTTCGCGTTTTTCACACCGTCGAAATAGAAGAAAACCTGTTCGACCTCGTGGCCCCGGTCGAGTGCCGCGTTGACGAAATGATACGCGGAATCCGAAGCCTCATGGATGAACGGACCTTCGTTGACGATCACGGTGAATTTCATCGCCGTTCGTTCCCCCGCCCTACAGCCGGACCTGCGCCGAGTGGTTGAGGGTGTGTCGCGCCCCCCGCCAATCGTCGATGTGGTACTTGGTGAACGGCAGGCCGGTCAGTTCGAAGAAACGCGGCCATCCGACGCGGTGGATCCACTCGCCGATGCGTTCGTACTTCTTGGCGTCGCTGCGATAGGCTTCGAGGATGACCTTCAAGGCAGCGGAGACTTCGGGCCAACGCGGCGCGTTGTTGGGGAGGTTCGAAACCGCCAGTTTGTGGAAGTCCGGCTTGCTGCGCGCCGACGAATTCTTGCCGCCGACCCAGATCGCGATTTTGGTGTGGACCGGATGATTGATCCGCATGGGCGGGCAGGGCCCGAAACAGGCACTGCAGTACATGCATTTCTTTTCATCGACTTCCAGAGACGGCATGCCGTTGACGACGCAGGGCCGAATGGCCGCGACCGGGCACCGGGCAACGACGGTGGGGCGCTCGCAGATCTTCGAAACCAGTTCGTGATTGATGACCGGCGGCCGGGTCTGCTGAACGTTGATGTCGATGTCGTTGTGGCCGCCGCAGTTGAGCTGGCAGCACTGGGTGCCGATCTTGACCTTCGCCGGCATGCGTTCGTTGACGAAGTCCTCGTAAACCTCGTCCATGATCGCCTTGACTACGCCCGAGGCATCTGTGCCGGGAATGTCGCAGTGCAGCCAACCCTGAGTGTGGGACAACTGGCCGATGGTCCGTCCGGTGCCGCCGACGGGGAAACCCGCGTCCGTCAGGGCCTGGATCAGCGGCTCGATCTTGGCTTCGTCCGCCACCATGAATTCCATGTTGGCTCGGGTGGTGAACCGGACGTGGCCGTCGCCATACTGGTCGCCGATGTCGCACAGCGTGCGGATCGAGTATACGTCGAGTTGGCGCTGGGTCCCGATGCGGATGGTGTAGATCTTGTCGCCGTTCTGCGCGACGTGCATCAGCACGCCGGTTCGCGGGATGTCGTGGTACTTCCACTTCCCGTAATTCTTTTTCATCACGGGGTGCATGAACGGGAACGGATCGGGGGGGCCGCTTTCGATGGGTTTACGCAGTTCTTCCATTTTCCATCTCCTCGAATTCTTGGCGTGCGGGGGGACGGCGCCTATTCGGCGGCCGCGGCCGATCCCTTACGTTTGAACCATTTTTCGGCTTCGCCTTCCCAATCGTCCATCGCGACGTAGGAGTTGCGGCGCGGCTCGATGATCATGTTCGGATCGGCGTCGAGTTCCAGGGCATCCAGGAAATCGGCCAGACCGATACGATCGATGACTTCGCCGATACGCTCGTGCTCCAGCGCATTGTCCATGAAGAATTCGAAGACCTTGAGGCAGAAATCGAAAAGGGCTTCGACATCGTCCTCGGTTTCAAGCGGCATGAAAGGCACCACGACCGTGCCCATGGTATCGGCGATCTTGAGCGTGTGCTTGGCGCCGATGCAGATGGTCACGCCGCGTTTCTTGCCGACCGACAAAGCCTTGGTCAGCTTGTCGATGCAATGCATGCACTTGACGCAATTCTTGTTGTCGATTGCGATGGTGTCGTCGTCGTTCAGACTGATCGCGTTGGTCGGGCAACGGGTGATCACGTTGTCGATGATGTCCTTCCGACCCTGGGCGGCGACGTATTTCTTGAATTCGTCCTGGTCGACCTGAATGTCGTCGGCCCAGGTCCCGATGATCGAACAGTCCGAGCGATGAATCGCGTTCGAACAGTCGTTCGGGCAACCCGAAAACTTGAACTTGAATTTATAGGGCAGTGACGGCCGATGCATGTAGTCCAGGAATTCGGGGTCGGTATAGATCCGGCGATGCGCGGCGATCGTATCGTAGCAGGCGTATTCGCAACGCGCCATGCCGACGCAACTCACCGCAGTACGAAGCGCGGGGCCCGCACCGCCCATGTCGAAGCCGAATTCGTTCAAGGCGTCGAAGGCTGGCTGAACCTGGTCGGACGAACACCCCTGGAACATGATGTCGCCGCTTTGGCCGTGCAGGGAAATCAGCCCGGTTCCGTGCTCTTCCCAGATGTCGCACAGTTTGCGCAACGTCTTGGTGTCATAGTGCATGCCCACCGGCGCCTGGATGCGAAGCGTGTGGAACTCGGATGATTCGGGGAATTTGTCCGCGACCTCCGAAAAGCGGGGGATTACGCCGCCGCCATAACCCCGTACGCCGATGGCGCCGCCCTTCCAATACCCCAGACGGGTCTCGTATGAGTATTCGAGTTGCCCCAGAAGGCTTTTCATCCGATCGGCGTATTGTTTGCCTTCGGACTTCGCGAGGCGCTTGAGGCCGGTCACGAAACTCGGCCAGGGGCCGGTTTCCAACTGGTCGAGAAGCGGTGTTTCGGGCAATTTCTTGGCCATGGACATTACCTCCACAGAAATCCAGTTCGTTTAGGCGAGCCGGTTAGGCTGCAATCGGACGAGTTCGCGAGAAGAGATCGAAAACATTCCGCCTTTATCCACCGAATACCCGGACTTCGGCATGCAGCCGAAGGGGCAGAAACATCGGCACATTCCGGGACTGTTTGTCCCGAAAGCACGGTCTCTCCGGTCTGTGCAAGGCGTGTCATGAGAACTCTGTATCGCAGGCATCTTGGCCTGCCATCATCCTTGAACGTTGACCTAAAAATAACCCGCTTCCCCGACAGACATACCGATGTAATCGCTTTCATATCTGTTAGTCGTATAAACTAATTTGGCCCGACAAATAAAGAGGTTTCTTTTCTCGAAACGGTGAAAAACACTAAGATTCAAAACGATAACCATTCGCAACGAACCTCGTGGCCGGGATGGTTTTCGACGGGGATGCCATGCTTGGCGAAAGGCGGTATGGTCGGATTCCATCCCCGGGTTCCGGGGGCCGGGTTCTGGGTGCCGTGGCGAACGCCTGGCTGTGGGGCGTATGCAATGCGCCATCGCAATGTTCGGACGATATGAACTGGCGGAGGTTTGACGTGTCGATCTACGTGGATGTGAAGGAACTGGGGTCGGTCCAGGCACCGTGGGGACGTGAAGTACGGCTTCAGGAAGTGGAAATCGACGGCGGCTTGACGATCCTGCGCGTTCGAATTCGCGAGGGCCGGCGGTTCACGGATCTTGAATTGACCCGCGAAAAAGCCGTGGAAATCGGCGAAGCAATTACCGCCTGGGGGCGAAACGCGCCCGGCGAATAGCTTTTTTCGCGGCGGGCTGGGACCGTCAATTAAGGTTTCGGAAAATCATCGGGCGTACGATACGATTGCCGCCATGACAGGCGGGTGCGGGCGTGGCGAAACGTTACAAAAAGCGAGGAAAGCTTCGATGGGGGAAAAGAAATTTCGGTTGGTGACGCGCAGCGATTTCGATGGCTTGGTCTGCGCCGTCCTTTTCAAGGAATTGGGAATGATTCAGGACATCAAGTTCGTTCATCCCAAGGACATGCAGGACGGCACGATCCTGATATCGGAAAACGATATCACGACCAATCTCCCCTACGTCAAAGGAGTCCATCTCGCCTTCGATCACCATGCCAGCGAATTGACGCGTTTGGGCAAGAATCCGGAAAACTACATCAGTATTCCCGACTCGCCCTCGACGAGCCGCGTCGTCTTCGACCATTTCGGAGGGGCGTCTCGGTTTCCCCGGGTTTCCCTCGAAATGATGGATGCAGTCGACAAGAGCGATTCAGCCCAGTTCACGCGCGAGGACATCCTCAACCCCCAAGGGTGGGCCTTGCTCAATTACATCATGGACGCACGCACCGGCCTTGGACGCTTCAAGGATTTCAGGATCTCCAACTATCAGCTCATGCTGGAGTTGATCGATTATTGCCGGGATCACGCGATCGGAGAAATCTTGTCCCTAGCCGACGTGAGGGAACGTGTCGAGCTTTACAACGAGCATCGCGATTGGCATTCCGACCAGATTCGTTGCTGCATGACGGTTCACGACAATTTGGGGGTCCTGGACCTGCGTGGCCAGCAGACGATCTATGCCGGCAATCGCTTCATGATTTACGCGCTTTTCCCCGAGATCAACGTATCGATGCACGCGATGTGGGGTTTACATCGCCTGAACACGGTTTTTGCGGTCGGCAAATCCATCGTCAACCGCACATCGAACACCCATATCGGAAATTTGATGCTCGACTACGGCGGCGGCGGACACGAAAATGCCGGAACCTGCCAAATCGAGAACGAAGAGGCGGAACGCGTTAAAACCGAACTGATCGCCCGCATCACGGCGGACGGATGACGCGGATCCCACGGTCTCCTGGCGCTGGACTGTTGATTCGGAGGACTTGATTGAAACCACGTAAAAGAAGCTCTGAGGTTTTTGCCGTTGGCGTCGGCTTGATCGTGGGAGCGGCCTTCATTCCATTGTTGGCCGGCTGTCAGGAAGGCGATCAGGCGCCCGTGACCCGTGTCATTGAGGCGGTTTGGGGAGACGGTTACACGTTTCCCCCCGAAACCCAGGCGGAATTGGCGCGGCTCGACATCGAACTCGGAAGCATCGTCGTCGAAGGCCCCGATCATCTGGAAGAAGAGAAGGCGCATTTCAGGGATGCGTTGCGTCGTATTCGAAGCGACTACGTATCGGATGTCGACGAACCGCGCTTGATCGACGCGGCCATCAAGGGGCTTAAGGATCTCGCCGCCGAAGGCAAAGTGACGCCGGATGGAGTCGTCGAGAAGGCCCTGTCGTCGATGATGGCATCTCTGGATCCGCATTCGGCCTATCTCAATCCCGACGCACTCAACGAAATGCACGTGGCGACGTCGGGTGAATTCGGCGGTCTCGGGATCGAGATCGCAGCCGAGGAAGGGGCGATCAAGATCGTTTCCCCGATCGAGGATACGCCGGCGGCCCGCGCCGGTCTGCAACCCGGGGACCTCATCACTGACCTTGACGGAGCCTCCATCGCCGGAATGGCTCTGATCGACGCCGTGCAGCGGATGCGTGGTCATCCAGGGACATCGATCGTCTTGACGATCCAGCGTGGCGATATAGCGCCTTTCGATGTCACGATCGTTCGCGATGTCATCCGTATTCGGGCCGTGCGCTGGCATCTTGAAGGCGACGTCGGCTACGTTCGAGTCGCCAGCTTCAGCGAACACGCGGAAGAAGGCGTTATCGAGGCAATGTCCGAACTCTGGGCGAGTGCGGCGCAGGGGTTGTCGGGTGTCGTGCTGGATCTGAGGCTCAATCCCGGGGGATTGTTGGATCAGTCCTACGCGGTTGCCGACGCGTTCCTGGACGATGGCGTGGTGGTTTCGGTTCGTGGACGTCGGTCGCGGCTCAATCGTGTGTTCGAAGCCCAGGAGGGCGACGTGGCCCAAGGCTTGCCGATGGTGGTGCTCGTCGACGGTGGTTCGGCATCGGCCGCCGAAATCGTCGCCAGTTCCCTTCAGGAAAACGGCCGGGCGATCGTCATGGGGCGCCGCTCCTATGGAAAGGGATCGGTTCAGACCATCATTCCGCTTCCCTACAAGGGGGCGCTCAAATTGACGACGCAATTGTATTATGCGCCGTCGGGCAAGACCATCCAGGGCAAGGGTGTTATTCCGGATATCACGATCGATTCCAAGGAAGTCCAAAAGCCGCCCCGCGAAGCCGACCTTCCGGGCGCGCTTGCGGCCGACGAGCCCTCGGAACGTGAAACCCATGCCCATATTTCCGATGAATCCTGCCCGGCCGCGGTCGACGGAAAGGATCGAATGCTGGGATGCGCGGTCGAATTTCTTCGGGCCGGAAGCGAGCAGGTGTTTCTCGATACCATCGGCCGGAAACAAGGCGGTTGATCGCGGACCGTAAACGTTCGAGCCTGCCGGAAACGGGGGGATATTGGGTACGGATCTTCACGAACTTACCCGGCGTCTGATCGCGTTCAGGGACGAACGGGATTGGCAGCCGTTTCACGGTCTGCGCAATCTAATCTCCTCGGTGTCCATCGAAGCCGGCGAGTTGTTGGAATTGACGCAATGGCTGTCGGATGCGGAAATCGACGCCCGAGTCCGCGCCCCCGAGTTTCGTCAGCGCCTGGGCGAGGAGGCGGCCGATATCCTGTTGTATCTCCTGCTGGTTTGCGAAAAGGCCGGCATCGATTTGTCCGAATGCGCTGCGCGGAAAATTGACCAAAACGCCGCGAAATATCCCGTCGAGCGTGCTCGCGGGACAGCGCGCAAATATACCGAGCTTTGACCAGGCGCCTGGGGATCGAGAAAAACCCCATGTTTTTGACGTCGCGTCTCTTTAACCCGTGGCGATTGCGACCATTTTCCCTATGGTGGTTTTTCGTGAAACAACTAAACTTCAAGCGAATCAGGGGGGGTGTTTCCTGCCATTCTTTTTCTTCTTCGAAATTGGGGTAAAGAACATGAACACTCCGAGCCATGACGATGTGCGTAAACTGGCTTTCATGAAGTGGGAGGCCGCTGGTCGGCCGGAAGGTCAGGAGTTGGAACACTGGTTGGCGGCGGAACGCGAGATTTTGACGCAGGCAGAAGCCGTTGCCGTCGAAATGTCGGCGACCGTCAGGAAGGCGGCCCCGAGCAAGCGCGCCGCGGCAGCGCCCCAGGCAGCCAAGACGACGAAGGCGGTCAAGGCGGACGCCGGGCCGAAAAAAGCGCCGGCCAAGCGGACGACCAAGAAAAAGGAAGTCTAGGCCGACGGATGACGTTTCGCGTGAAAGGGCGTCGCTCGTCCACCATGCAGGCCGTCGCGGTACGTAATTTTAGGGGGAGCGGGGTGGCCTTTTAATGGATGGTGTGCAGTTGGACCGGGCTGCAGAGGCAATCGTAAACGCCGAGAACTCAGATCCGTTTTCTTACCTCGGGGCGCACAAGCGCCGCGACAAGATCGTGATAAGGGCTTTCCTGCCGGACGCCGACGACGTTTGGGTCGTGGGATACGGCGACGGTGGTGGGCCCGTGCGTATGGAACGAGTCCGGGACGCGGGATTGTTCGCAATCGAATTTCCGGATGCGGCCGATCCGATTTCCTATCGTCTGCGGGTTCGCTGGGGCGATGACGTCGTCGAGTTGGAGGATCCCTACCGGTTTGGGTCCGTTCTCGGCGATCTGGATCGATATTTTCTGGCGGAGGGCTCGCACATGCGGGCCTACGAAAAACTCGGCGCCCATCCGATCCGCCATGAAGGCGTGGACGGAACCCTTTTCTGCGTTTGGGCGCCCAATGCGCGGCGGGTCAGCGTGGTCGGGGAATTCAACGCCTGGGATGGCCGCCGGCATCCCATGCGAAGCCACCCCGGCTGCGGGGTCTGGGAACTGTTCGTTCCTGGGGTCGGAGAACAGGCACTCTACAAATACGAAATCCTGGGCACCGACGGCACCCTTCTTCCCCTGAAATCCGATCCCGTCGCCTTCCGGGGCCAGTTGCGGCCCGAAACGGCGTCCGTCGTCCATGATCTCGACGGCTACGCGTGGCGGGACGGAGACTGGATGGATTGCCGGGGCGAGCGTCACAACGGCCATGCTCCGGTTTCTATTTACGAAGTCCACCTCGGATCCTGGCAGCGGGTCGTCGAGGAGGGATACCGTTCGTTGACCTACGTGGAATTGGCGGACCGTCTGATTCCCTACGCGGTCGAAATGGGGTTCACCCATCTGGAACTGCTGCCGATTACCGAGCATCCCTTCGACGGATCGTGGGGATACCAGCCGATCGGCCTGTACGCGCCGACCAGCCGATACGGCACCCCGAACGATTTTCGTCGGTTCATCGATCGTTGCCACCAAGCCGGACTCGGCGTCATCGTCGATTGGGTCCCCAGTCATTTCCCGGACGACGCGCACGGACCGGCCTGGTTCGATGGCACCCATCTATACGAGCACGCCGATCCGCGCCAAGGCCGGCATACGGATTGGGGCACGTTGATCTACAATTTCGGCCGTAGCGAGGTGGCCAACCACCTTCTGGCGAATGCCTTGTTCTGGCTGGACCAGTATCACGTCGACGGCCTGCGGGTCGATGCCGTGGCGTCGATGCTGTACCTGGACTACAGCCGCAAGTCGGGGGAGTGGATTCCCAATGTCTACGGCGGCAACGAAAATTTGGAAGCCATCGCGTTTCTGCGCCGCTTGAACGAACAGATCTACGAGCGGCATCCCGATGTCTTCACGATCGCTGAGGAATCGACCGCCTGGCCGATGGTATCCCGGCCCACCTATGTCGGAGGGCTCGGATTCGGGTTCAAATGGAACATGGGGTGGATGCACGACACGCTCCGTTTCATGTCTAGGGACCCGATCTTTCGCCGGTTCCACCTCAACGATCTGACCTTCGGTCTTCTCTACGCGTTCCAAGAAAATTTCGTGTTGCCGCTGTCTCATGACGAGGTGGTTCACGGCAAGGGATCCATCATCAACCGAATGCCTGGCGATCGCTGGCAGCGGTTCGCCAATCTTCGGGCCTACTACGCCTTCATGTGGACCCATCCCGGCAAAAAACTCTTGTTCATGGGGGGGGAATTCGGGCAGGAGCGCGAGTGGAACCACAATGAAAGTCTCGACTGGCATCTGCTGGACGATCCGCATCACGACGGGGTCCGGCTATTGATGCGCGACTTGAATGCCCTGTATCGGTCTTTTGGCGCCCTTCATGCCAACGACCATGAAGCCGGGGGATTCGAGTGGATCGATTGCAGCGATCACGAAAAGACCGTGCTTTCCTTCGTCCGGAACGGGCGGAGCGAAGACGATTCGGTTGTGGTCGTGTGTAATTTCACGCCGGAAGTGCGAGAAGGATACAGGATCGGCGTTTCGTCCCCCGGCTACTATCACGAGGTATTGAACACCGATGCCGAACGCTACGGCGGTTCCAATGTCGGGAATTATGGCGGCGTCCACGCGGAAGCCGTTCCCGTCCATGGCCAAGCGCATTCCGTGGCACTGCGGTTGCCGCCGTTGGCGGTCGTGATTCTTCAAGCGGAACCCGATCGGCCATGAACAGCTTCAAAAGACCCGTCTGGCCCGGTCGGCCTCATCCCCTGGGGGCGCATTGGGATGGCCGGGGCGTTAATTTCGCCCTGTTTTCGGAAAATGCCGAACGCGTGGAGCTTTGCCTGTTCGACGAACGGGGGCGGGTGGAACGCGAACGAATTTCGCTGCCCGAATATACGGATCAGGTGTGGCACGGATACCTGCCGGATCTTGTGCCGGGCACACTCTACGGCTACCGCGTCTACGGGCCCTATGACCCCGCGCGTGGGCACCGGTTCAATCCCTACAAGCTTCTGGTCGATCCCTATGCCCGCGCGCTATCCGGCGAGCTGCTGAGAAGCCGATCGATTTTCGGCTACAACATCAACAGTTCCCGCCGCGATCTGTCGTTCGACCGTCACGACAACGCGCGCAGCATGCCCAAATGCGTGGTCGTCGATCCCGTCTACAATTGGGGCGGGGATCAAGCGCCGGATGTGCCGTGGCAGGATACGATCGTTTACGAGGCCCATGTCGTCGGCATGACCAAGCGGCTGCCCGGCGTGTCGGAATCGCAACGCGGAACCTTTTCCGCGCTGTCGTCTCCCCGTGTGCTTGAACATTTGAACGATCTGGGCGTCAACGCCATCGAATTGTTGCCGATTCATCCGGTTGTCGACGAGCGGCATTTGATCGAACGGGGCCTGCGGAACTACTGGGGTTACAATTCCCTCTGCTACTTCACGGCCGATACACGCTACCTATCGAGTGGACAGATCAACGAGTTCCGGATCATGGTCCGCAGCTTTCACGACGCGGGCATCCAGGTGCTGCTTGACGTCGTCTTCAACCACACCGGCGAAGGCGACGAAACAGGCCCGACCCTGTGCTTCAGGGGGATCGACAACGCGTCGTACTACCGCCTGATTCCCGGCAACGAACGCTTCTACGTCAATGACACGGGGTGCGGCAACACGCTGGATCTCAGCCATCCCCGCGTGCTGCAGATGGTGATGGATTCGTTGCGCTTCTGGGTCGAGGAAATGCATGTCGACGGCTTCCGCTTCGATCTGGCGACCACGCTGGCGCGCGATGCCGGCGGGTTCAACACCTCGGGCGGCTTCCTGGCCGCCGTTCGTCAGGACCCGGTGCTGTCGCGGGTCAAGATGATCGCGGAACCGTGGGATCTGGGGCCGGGCGGCTATCGGGTCGGCCAGTTTCCTCCCGGGTGGTCGGAGTGGAACGACAAATACCGCGATACGGTTCGCGCATTCTGGCGCGGCGACGGCGGTGTCATTGGCGCCGTTGCCTATGCCTTGA
This sequence comes from Rhodospirillales bacterium, assembly GCA_963675465.2. Classification (GTDB taxonomy): domain Bacteria; phylum Pseudomonadota; class Alphaproteobacteria; order Rhodospirillales; family Shumkoniaceae; genus JAHDSF01. The sequence goes on along the minus strand of CAXXVY010000006.1, from coordinate 76,119 downwards.
CCGGGTCGAGCAACGTATTCGGACACAAGGGGCGGAGGCCACGTTCCAGCGTCAATTACATCGCGGCACACGACGGCTTCACGCTGGAGGACCTCGTCAGCTACAACCACAAGCACAACGAGGCCAATCAGGAAGGCAATCGGGACGGCACCGACAACAACAACAGTTGGAATTGCGGCGTCGAAGGGCCGACCGACCTTGCCGACATCGTGGATCTGCGATTTCGCCAGAAACGCAATCTTATCGCGACCCTGATGCTGTCCCAGGGCATGCCGATGATCCAGGCCGGCGACGAACTGGGACGGACGCAACTCGGCAACAACAACGCCTATTGCCAGGACAATGAAATCGGTTGGATCGATTGGAGCCTCGCCCGCAACGAAGATCGGGAATTCCTGGAATTCGTCAAGAAGATGATTCGCCTGCGGCAGAACCATCCGGTTTTCCGGCGTCCCCGCTTTTTCCGGGGATCGCATGTCGGGAATTCCAAGTTCAAGGATATCACGTGGCTGGCACCGGCCGGACGCGAACTGTACGACCATGAATGGACGCTTCATTACGCGAGGTGTTTCGGTTTCCATCTGGGCGGCGATACTGGCGACTATCTGAACAGAGGCGGTTCGAACCTGCCGGACAAGCGGTTTATCGTTCTGTTCAACGCCCACCACGAAACGGTTCCGTTCTCGCTGCCCCCGGCCGAATTGGGAATATGGTGGCGTGTTGCCATCGACACCGCGCGACCCGATCTAATCGAGGATGGCCGGGGCACCTTGATGCGCGAGCGGGAATCCTATCCGCTGCTTGGGCGGTCACTGGTTCTTCTGGAAAACGTGGACGATGAAGGATCCGAAAACAGCCAGGCGCACCTGCCCTTGACGGGTGGAGTGGACGACTGATCGTCGGCATTGCGACCACATGGCTTTTTGGCTGTAGGGAGATTCTATGGACGCGGATCGGGACCTGGAACGCCTTGCGGAGATGGCTGGTGTCGAACCGCGCTTCTGGGACATATTCGGCGGATATCACGAAACGACTCCCGAAGGCATGCGCGCCATTCTCGGTGCCATGGGGTTCGATGCCCGATCCGACGATGGGGTTCGAGCATCGCTCCGCATGCTGGAAAACGGGCCTTGGCAAAGCGTTCTGCCTCCCGTGAAAGTATTCCGTTTGGGGCCGGCCGAGGGCCGTTTCGGCGTCCCGATCTCCATTCCCGATCAGGATGCCTCGCGGCCTTTCCGTTGGCGTCTGGTCTGTGATAACGGCGTCCTCTTTGAGGACGAATTCCGGCCGGCCGATGCGCCGCCGATCGACAACCGCACGGTCGACGGAATCGGGTATTCGCGATATGTCATCGATTTGCCGAGCCGCATCGCGCCTGGATACCAACGCCTGCGGCTCGAGGGAGCCGATACGCTTTCGGAATCGACGATTATCGTGGCGCCCGAAAGGTGCTATTTGCCCGAATCGTTCGACCGCAACGAACGTATATGGGGGCTGGGCACTCATCTTTACGCCCTTCGATCCGCTTCAAACTGGGGGAACGGGGATTTCGGAACCCTGACCCGTTTCGTCGATGCCTCGGCGACCCTGGGCGCCGATTTCGTGGGTATTAATCCGCTTCACGCGACCATGCTGCGACAGCCGTCCATTCCCAGTCCATACTCGCCGTCCAGCCGGGTGTTCCTCAACCCCTTGTATCTCGACGTCACCGCGGTTCCCGAATTCGCGGGTCTGGACGAAGTGGCGTTGCGGATTCCGGTGGTGGCGGCCGCGTTGCGGGAAAAAAACCACGTCGATTACGAAGGGATCGTCGAGTTCAAACTTGGAATACTCAGGCATCTCCATGCCGCGTTCGAGACGCAAAACCCCTCCGGCGAAACCCCCTCGGACCGTCGCTCGACCTTCGAGCGCTTCCGGGCCGAGCGGGGAAGCGCACTTGAACGCTACGCCATTTATCAAGGGCTGAAGAATCAGTTCAAGGGAGGTCCGTGGCAGCGCTGGCCGGAAGAATTCCGCAATCCGGATTCGCCCGCGGTCCAACGCTTCGCGAAGGACAACGCCGACGAGGTTTCCTATCATACCTATATCCAGTGGCTTCTTGATTCCCAACTCGCCGAAGTCGCGCAACGGGCCGAAACCAAAGGCATGGGGATCGGACTCTACGGAGACCTGGCGGTTGGTGTCGAGCCGGGTGGTGCGGATGCCTGGGCGAATCAGGGCGTCGTCGTCGGGGCCATGCGTTTCGGCGCGCCGCCGGACGCCTTCAATGCGCAGGGGCAGAATTGGGGCAACCCCCCGACTCATCCGTTGGCTCTGCGCGACCAGGCCTATGCGCCCTTTGCCGACATTCTGCGCGCCAACATGCGGTATTTCGGGGGCGTGCGGATCGATCACGCGATGAGCCTGATGCGGCTCTATTGGATACCCGACGGTGCGTCGCCGATGGATGGCGCTTATGTGCGCTATCCCATGGACGATCTGCTCGGGGTCGTTGCCTTGGAAAGCGTGCGTAATCGCTGCGTGGTGATCGGCGAGGATCTGGGAACGGTTCCGGACGGCTTTCGGGATCGCATGGCCGAGGAAGCGATCCTGTCCTATCGCGTTTTCTATTTCGAACGGTATCCGAACGGTCTCTACAAAAGGCCGGAGATCTACCCCGAGTTGGCGATCGCTACAGCCACCACCCACGATCTTCCGACGATCGCCGGCCATTGGATGGGGCGGGATCTGGAATGGCGAAACAAATTGGGACTGTCCGAATCGCCGGAGTCGGCCGCGGCCGAAGCGGCGGAACGTGCGCGGGACAGGGAACTCCTAATCGCCGCGCTCGACGATCAGGGGACTCTGCGCCCGGATTTTCCCCAGTGCCCAGAGGCAACGAGCGATGACCAAGTGTTCGGTCTGACGTCGGCCGTGGAGCGGTTCTTGGCGCGTTCGCCCGCATTGCTGACGATGGTCAACCTCGACGACGTGTTCTGCGAATCCGACCAGCTCAACATGCCGGGAACCACCGACTCCTATCCGAACTGGCGTCGAAAACTCTCCGTCCCTGTCGAATCCATCGCTTCGGATCCAAAAGTCCGCGCCATATGCCGGGCGGTCGCCGACGAACGGCGGCGACCGTTGGACCCGGACGACTGACGGCGCCTATTCCGACATCGGCTTGATGCCCCAAATATCTTTGGCGTAGCCGTGGATGGTTCGGTCGCTGGAGAATTTTCCCATGTTGGCAACGTTCAGGATTGCCTTGCGGGTCCAGGCATCGGGGGTTGCGTAGAGTTCCTCGACGCTCAACTGGCAGGCGACATAGGCCTCGAAGTCGGCCAGCAGCAGGAAAAAGTCCCCGTGCTTGATCAGGGCATCGAAGATGGCTTGGTAGCGGTTCGGTTCTTCCGGGGAGAAGAATCCGCCGGCGATCATTTCCAAAGCCCGTTTTAGATCCGGATTGGCGATATAGAAACGACCGGGATCGTAACCGCGTACGCGGAGGTCGTGAGCCTCTTCGGCCGTGAGGCCGAAAATGAAAATGTTGTCTTCGCCGACCTCTTCCAAAATCTCGATATTCGCGCCGTCGAGCGTGCCGATGGTCAAGGCGCCGTTGAGCGCGAACTTCATGTTGCCGGTACCGGACGCCTCGGTTCCCGCGGTGGAAATCTGCTCCGACAGGTCGCTTCCCGGGATCAGGATTTCCGCCGACGTCACGTTGTAGTTCGGGAAGAACACGACCCGGAGTTGATCCTTGACCTGGGGGTCGTGGTTGACCGTTTCGGCGATGTCGTTGATCAGACGGACGATCAGCTTGGCCATGTAGTATCCGGGGGCGGCCTTACCTCCGAAAATGGCCGTGCGCGGTACGCGCCCTTCGGACTTTCCATCCCGGATCTTGTTGTACAGCGTGATCACATGGAGAAGGTTGAGGAGTTGCCGTTTGTACTCGTGGATTCGTTTGACCTGGGTATCGAAAAGGCTATCCGGGTCGATACGTAGTTTCGTCCGCTCGCGCACGAGGCTTGCCAGGCGCTTCTTGTTCGCCAGCTTGATATCCCGGAACCGCTTGCGGAACTGGGAATCCTCGGCGAGAGGAGTAAGGCCGTGCAGTTGCGAAAGGTCCCGGATCCATCCGTCGCCGATCGCCTCGGTGATCAGGCCGGAGAGTTGGGGATTGGCCTGCAGCAGCCAGCGCCGCGGCGTGATGCCGTTGGTCATGTTGACGAATTTTCCGGGGTAGAGCCGGTCGAAATCGGGGAACATCGAAGTCCGCAGCAACTGCGTGTGCAGGGCCGCGACGCCGTTGACCTTGTGACTTCCGACGATCGCCAAATGCGCCATCCGAATGGAATGCGACGCATCGTCGACCAGCGACAGCCGGCGCAGAACGCCCGAATCTCCGGGGAAGGTATGGCGCACCCGACGCAGGAAACGGTCGTTGATTATGTAGATCAGTTGCAAGTGCCGGGGCAACACCGCCTCCAGCATCTCGATGCGCCACGTTTCCAGCGCTTCGGGAAGAAGCGTGTGATTGGTGTAAGAGACCGTTTCGCGGACAATGTCGAACGCGTTGTCGAAGTCGTAATTGTGCTCGTCGATCAGAATTCTCAACAGTTCCGGGACGGCCAGCGCCGGGTGTGTGTCGTTGAGCTGGATCGAGATGTTCTGCCCCAGTTCGTCCAGGTTCTTGTGGTTGCGCATGTAGCGGCCGATCAGATCCTGAATCGACGCACTGACGAAGAAGTACTCCTGCTTGAGCCGCAATTCCTGACCGACCTGGGTCTTGTCGTTGGGATACAGCACGCGGGAGATGTTTTCCGACAGCGATTTGTCGCGAACGGCTTCCAGATAGTTGCCTTCGTTGAAATGCTGCAGATCGAATTCACGGGTTGAACGCGCGGTCCATAGCCGCAGGTTGGCGACGCCGCTCGATTCATAGCCGGAAATCGGCAAGTCGATCGCCATCGCGACGACGTCGTCGGTTCCGATCCATTGTGTCACCTCGCGACCGTCATTGTCCTTGAAAGTGATCACCTGGCCATGGAACTTGATGAGGTGGATGACGTTGGGGCGTTCGAATTCCCACGGATTGCCGTAGCGCAGCCAGTTTTCGGGTTGCTCGACCTGTTCGCCTTCCGCAATCCGTTGGTTGAACATTCCGTAGTCGTAGCGGATGCCATAGCCGAAACCCGGGTAGTCGTGAGTCGCCAGGGAATCGAGGAAACAGGCGGCCAGACGTCCCAGACCGCCGTTTCCGAGGGCCGCATCGAATTCGACGTCGGCGATTTCGTTGAAGTCTTTCTTGAAATCCGACAGGGCCTGCTTGATGGTGTCAAGAAGCCCGAGGTCGATGAGCTGCTTGGTGAGGCTCCGCCCGATCAGATATTCCATCGACAGGTAGTAGACGCGCTTGACATCGTTTCGATACATCTCTCGGGTGCTGCGAATGTAGCGCTCGCTCAGCATGCCTCGGATCACATAGGCGATCGCATAGAGCCAATCCCGTGTTTCGGCGTAGCTGGGGTCCTTGCCGACGACATGCAGCATGCATTCGGCCAGTTCCCGTTTCACCGCATCGACATCGTTGACGTCGAGCCGGGGGAGTGTCTTCAAGGCGTCTTCCGCGAGGTCTCTCATCATGACGCGTCTTTTCCTTTTGTTCTAAAGCCGCGCCGGTCGGCGCGTCACAACATGTCGCGATAGAGGGCTGCGTAACCGCGAGCCGCCCTCAGCCAGCTGAAGTCTTCGCTCATCGCGCGCTTCTGGACCTTTCGCCAGTCCGTCTTGCGCGCGAACAGTTCGACACCGCGGCGAATCGCGTCGATCAAATCGTTGGGATCGGGAGCGCCAAATACAAGACCCGTGCCAAGATCCATGTCGCCGATATCGATGACCGTGTCCGCCAAGCCGCCCGTATGGCGCACGATCGGCAACGTGCCGTAGCGGAGCGCATACAACTGGGTCAGGCCGCAGGGTTCCGATCGCGACGGGACAAGCAACATGTCGCTACCGGCCTGTATGCGGTGGGCCAGGGGTTCGTCGAATCCGATCCGGGTGCCGACGCGCCCCGGTTTTCCGGCGGCAGCGACGGCGAAGGATCGTTCGAGATAGGAATCGCCTGCGCCTAGAATCGCCAACTGGGCTCCGGTTTCCAGGATCGGCTGCAAGGCATCGAGAACGAGATCCAAACCTTTTTCGCCGGTCATGCGGGTTACCATGCCGATCAACGGGGCGTTCGGATCTTCGGTGAGATTGAGTTCGCGCTGGAGTGCCGTCTTGCATTCGGCCTTGCCGGCCATGCGGGACGCGGAATAGCGCGCTGGGATATGCGGATCGGCAGCGGAATTCCAGATGTCGTAGTCGACACCGTTCAGGATGCCGTGAAGATCGGCGGAGCGCGATGCCAGCAGGCCGTTGAAGCCCATGCCCAATTCGGGGGTCTGGATTTCACGCGCGTAGGTCGGGCTGACCGTCGTGATCTTGCGGCTGTACTGCAAACCGGCCTTCATGAACGAAACGCGGCCAAAGAACTCGACGCCGGACAGCGAGAACATCTCGGGCGGCAGCGCGACGGAGGACAATACCCAGGGATCGAAATTTCCCTGGTAATGAAGGTTGTGAATGGTGAACACCGTGGGGGTGACGACGCCGTCCCACCGCGCCAGATAGGCGGGAACAAGGCCCGTCTGCCAATCGTTGGCGTGAACGATATCGGGTTTCCAGCCGAGGAATCCCCCGGCCACGGTGATCATTGCCGCGACGCGGGATAGCAAGGCGAACCGGATATGGTTGTCGCGCCAGCCTTCTCCCTGGGAATCGACGTAGGGTCCGCCCGCTCGATCGTAGATCGGGTTGTCGACCAGCCAAAGAAACTGATCCGAACCCGGCAATCTCGCCGGGATAAGCCCCGTTTCGCCAATCCCCAAAGGATCGCCGACGGAAACCCGCACTCCCTTGCCCTCGGCGCGGTCGAGCACCGACGGATAGGCCGGAAGGACCATCCGGACATCTTCGCCGGCTTCCCGAAGGGCTCTCGGCAAGGCTCCGGCAACATCCGCCAACCCGCCCGTTTTGACAAGCGGGTATGCCTCCGACGTCAGATAAAGTATGCGCATATTAGTATCAAACCCCTTTTCTCCGAACTATGGACGAACACGGGGGAAAACGGGAGAGGAAATCGCCACGCGGACCGATCCGGGGATCGAATACCATTGGCGAGATCAGGCCAAAAAAAGGGTACGCGAGCTGAAACCCGCGTACCTTCAGTTTGCCGCAGCTTGAAGAAAGTGATCGAATTCCGGGCCGGTGATCGTCCCTAGAACGCTAAAACGTAACTCGCCAGAACGCCGAACGTCCCCGAATCGGCATCGCTTTCGGTGGTATGTTTCCATCCGACGTCGATCCCGAGACCGAAATCGAACGCATACCCCGCGGATATCTGGAACAGGCTGTCATCGATGTCGGCTTGACCGGGGGTCTCCGTAAAGCGGCCGGTATAGGAAAGTGCGGCGTTCCAACCCCGGTATTCGGCGCCAACACCGGTTGTCACGTATGTCCGGTCGATTCCCCTTTTACCGTCCTTGTTATCGAAAGCGGCCCATTCCACCAAAGGGGTGACGGACAAATCGTCGGTCAGGGCATAGCGATATTCCAAAGCGACGGCGAAACCGCTTTCGTCCTCGATATCGGCATCCGCGACGGCCACGCCGTCTTCGACCAGCGTATCGACTTTCCGATGGGCGAGGGCCACGTGATAGCGCAGACCGGGGACGTCCGCGAATTCGGATCCGTTGAGGCCGACGGCAATGGAGGAGAGGCTTTCGGCATTCGACAGCCCGCCGTTGGACTTTCGCGTGCGGCCGCGGTTTTCGAATGCCGACTCGCTCAGGAAGGTGGTGTCCGCGGTAAACACGCTTGCGGAAACGGCATGTGTGCCGAACCGCCCCTCGGCAAAAGTGAAGGCTCCGCCAAATCCGAGTTGCTCGGAGATTTCATAATCCTCGGCGAAATCCGTGCCGAAGACTCCCGGCGTGGCATCCCAGGCGATACCGAAGTTTGGCGAGAATTTGCCCGCAAAGACGGCGTAGGGACCCTCCTCGTAGTTCAACGTGAGTACTTTGGCGTATAGCCCCAAGTCCTCGAAAGCGCGGTCCTTTCCGGGCGTCGCGTCGGTGACGGACTCGAGGGTGAGACCGGCATTGATCGACCATTCCGGCGTCAAGCGAACGCGAAAGGAGGGTTCGATCGTGAGCTTGAGATCATTCATTTCCGAAGAATTTTCGGTGTCATGCGTCCAGTCGTTCTGCACTTCGAAGGAAATCTCGCCGGAAACGATCGGCTTTTCGGTGGTCGAATAATCGGCATCGGTAGCTGAAACGGATATCGATGCGGTCGTCGGAGTGACGAACGCGAGGGTCAAAGCGACCCCGTAGCGGAAAAGACGTGTGCAAGCCATGACGCATGCTCCTTTGGGTGTGATTCCGGAGACCTTTGCGCGGGCTTGCTGCCGTTTTGGGAAAGCACGGTGGCTGGCGGGCTGGTGGTCGGTGGATGTCGCGCCGTGACGACGGGACGGTCGTCTAGCGATAGAGGATGAGTTTGTTCAATTTCGTGATCCGAAGCCGATATTCCGTGCCTTCGTGGTCGATCCGGATTTCCTTGAGTCCCCTTGGGAACAGGGCATGGGAGGAAATCGTTTTGACTGAACCGCTGGGGACGTCTGAAAAGTCCTGCGGCATCGGCGAGTGCGGCGTGTCGGGCTGCTTTGATGTGGGGTGACTACTCGCCATTATCGTCAATCCACTCGAAAATCAGGTTGTCTGACGCGCCATGGGGATCGCCGCACGTGCCGGTACTGATACCCGGATAGTAAGTGATCATTCCCTTTTTCAGCCAGATATCCAGAAGGTCGCGAATTTGTTCGGGCGGAACGCGAAAATGAAGGGATAGGTGACCCAGAGAGGCGCGATTGTGTTCTTCGAGATATGATCTCAATTTTTCCAGCAATGATGTGTCTTTCTCACTGATCATGAACCAAACCCTCACCCCCAATCGAGTTAGGCACTTCGGTTGCCTGGTTTTACTTGCGCCGCCAATCACGCAATTGAAATAAGCCCTATTTATATTAAGGCCTCTCGCCCAAAACCTAGGGCCTCTCCAATGCGGAGAGCTCCGAACCGTCTGCTTTTAAACGCATTGCACCATCGCAAAGCGATGGTGTTTTCTCTCTCCCGCATCAAACTGACCACATCATGATAGTGATTGTCAATATCATTCAACGGCAATCGCTATGCAAATGAGAATTAATCGCAATAATAGGAGAGTCAAGCCTTAGCTGGACGCGGCGCCGATTTCATCCGGTTGGCGATTCGGCGCGCCGGAATTCGTCCTTGTGGTGCGAATGATTTCGCAGGCGATCCGCAAAAATGGTAGGCTATGCCCAATGAGTCCGGCGGCAAGCGGGCATCCGTTCATTGCTCGAGCGCCGGTGCGGGAAAGCCCGGTAGGGAGATCAATATGACCGGAAGGGTGGATTTTTCTTACGATTTGAACACCGAGATGAAGCGGACTCTGGCGTTGGTTCTCGCGGGGGGACGCGGTAGCCGTCTTATGAGCTTGACCGACAGCGAAGCAAAACCCGCGCTGCCGTTCGCGGGCAAGTTCCGCATCATCGACTTTCCGTTGTCGAACTGCATCAATTCGGGCATCCGGAAAATAGCGGTACCGACGCAGTACAAGGCCCACAGCCTGATCCAGCATGTACAGCGGGGCTGGGGTTTCTTGCGAGCGGAACTGGGCGAATTCGTTGAAATCTGGCCGGCGCAGCAACAGCGCGGCGGGGACTGGTATCGAGGAACCGCGGATGCGGTCTTCCAGAACCTGGACATGATCCGGGCCCACGATCCCGCCTATATCCTCATTCTGGCCGGTGATCACGTCTACAAGCAGGATTACAGTCGGATGCTGGCGCAGCATCTCGATCGCGGCGCCCAGGTCACGGTGGCCTGCGTCGAGGTCCCCAAGGCCGCGGCGACTCAGTTCGGCGTCGTCGACGTCGATACCGAGGATCGCATCATCGGCTTCTTGGAGAAACCCGCCGATCCGCCGACCATTCCCGATTTGCCGGGCCGCTCGTTTGCCAGTATGGGCATCTACATCTTCAATGCCTCGTTGTTGCTTGATCAGCTGGAAAGAGACGCCGGCGAGGATTCGTCGTCGCACGATTTCGGAAAGGATTTGATCCCCTATCTCGTCGATAATTCAAAGGTTTACGCCCATCGATTCCGGGATAGCTGCATCTTGAACGAGGCGTCGGAAGAGCCCTATTGGCGGGACGTCGGAACCCTTGACGCCTATTGGGAGGCCAATATCGATCTGACGACGGTGACACCGTCGCTGGATCTTTACGAGGAAGACTGGCCGATCTGGACCTATCAGGCGCAACGCCCGGCGGCCAAGTTCGTCTTCGACGACGAAAAGCGCCGCGGCATGGCCGTTGACTCGCTGGTTTCTGCGGGGTGCATCATTTCGGGCGGGGTGATCCGACGATCCCTTCTGTTTACCGGGGTGCGGGTCAATTCCTACTGCCTTGTCGAAGACTCCGTGATTTTGACGAACTCCACGATCGGCCGAAAAGCGCGCCTGCGCAAGGTTCTGGTCGATAGGGACTGCGTGATCCCCGAAGGCTTGGTGGTCGGCGAGGATCCGGCGCTCGACGCGAAGCGGTTCTATCGGACGGAAGGCGGCGTGACGTTGATCACGCCGGGGATGCTCGCGGCACTCTGAAACCCGCGGAGAGGCGGGCATTCTCGCCTCTCCGCGCTTTTCGTCTCGCACCGCCGACGGCATTGATGTCGCGCGGTCTTCCTGTGCGAGGATGGTGAAGCCCTAAAGCATCAAGAGTCCGCCGCAGGCCGGGATATACGCGCCGGTCAGGTAGGCGGCGTTGTCCGAAGCCAGAAAGGTCACCATGGTGGCGATGTCGTCCGGAACGGCGCAACGACCGAGCGGGATCTGCTGCGCGATGCCGGCCTTCATTTCGGCGGGGAGATGGGCGGTTGCGTCCGTCTCGGTCAATCCGGGCGCGATCACGTTGACGCGGACGCCTTGGGGCCCGAGTTCGAGGGCCAGCGATTTCATGAAGCCGTCAAGCCCCGACTTGGCCGTCGTATGGGCGCTGAAGCCCGGCCCGGGGTGGCGCGACAGCGTGCTGCTGATGGCGATGACGGCGCCGTGGCCACGCTCCACCATGCCCGGAACCACCGCACGGCATGCATGGAAGGCGGAGCCGATTTCACCGATCAACTTCGCCTCGAAATCCGCCCATTTGAAATCCAGGAACGGCACCATCGGAAAACTCATGGAAGCATTTACCACCAGAATGTCGATCGGCCCGAGAGTCCGTTCGACCTCGGCAACCATCGCTTCCACTTCGCCGTTGTTGCGCGTGTCGCCGCGCACGGCGGTGGCGCGTCCGCCCGCTTTTTCGATCCGTTGAACGACTTCCCGGGCTGCGTCCGGGCTGCTGAAGTAGTTCACGCCGACGGCCGCGCCTTCTTTTGCAAGTTGTTTGGCGATCGCGGCGCCGATTCCACGGCTCGCTCCGGTGACGAGTGCGACTCGATCCTTTAAAAGCATTCCAGTACCTTTCTTCCGGCTCTAGACGATGTGTTTCCGCAGGATCAATATCCCTGGACGCATTCATGACAAAATGTCAGTATGTTGTCAATGATGGTGTGTGGTGACGTATGAACGATCGAACGCGTACTCCGGCCGGAGAAGCCGTGACCGGCCTCATTCTCGAGTTGTTTCGGCTCAACAGCCGACTGCTTGCCGCGGGTGACAGGCTGGTCGGCGAATTCGGCCTGACGAGCGCACGCTGGCAGGTGCTCGACAGCATCGTCGCGGCCGACCGGCCGCAACCGGTCTCATGGCTGGCGCGCGACATGGGCGCCAGCCGTCAAAACGTCCAGCGCATCGTCAACGATCTGGAGAAGGAGGGACTCGTCGTTTTTCAACCCAATCCGCATCACCGGCGCGCGCAACTCGTTGTGCTCACCGACAAGGGAAAGCGCGCGTTCGATGCTGCCGCGAACCGTCAGGTGCCGTGGGTTGACGCTTTGTCGGAGGGCTTCGACCTCGTGGACATCGCAACGGCGCACCAGATCATGTTGACGCTGCGCGGCAGGTTGGAAAGTGACGGCGATGGTGGAGAGGGGGCCTGACGGCCGATCGGCCCGGGACGGAGAAGCGGGAACCTTGCGGTTCCCGCCCGTTGTCGAAACGACAACCGCCGATCAGCTGAGACCGACGGCAATATGCTTCTTGAAGCCGTCGCGCGAGCAGAGCCGATCGTACCAAGCTTTCAGATTGGCGAAGTCTTCCCGCTTGATAGCCATTTCGAACCAACGGTAGGCCATGACGCCGACGGGGATGTCACCGACGGTGAAATGGTCTCCGGCTACGTAGGGTGCCGCGGCGAGCCGCTGGTCAAGGATCTTCATGGCCGTGGCCGTACGGTCCCGGGCGGCATCGATGGCCGCCATATCGCGTTGATCCTCGGGCGTGCGCACCAGTCCTAAAAAGACGGGCGTGATGGCTGGCGCGAGAACGCTCAGCTGCCAGTCCATCCATTGCTCGCACGCCGCGCGCGGTCCCGCCGCACGGGGATAGAGGGTATCGTTTTCGGCCTTGTTCGCTACATAGCGGGAGATCGTATTGGATTCCCAAACGACGGTGTCGCCGTCGATCAGCGTCGGCACCAATCCGTTGGGATTGAGCGCCAGGTACTGCGGTTCCTTGTTGCGGCCGAAAGGTCCGCCGTAATCTTCCCGCTCGAAGGGAAGGCCGAGTTCGGCGCAACACCAGAGCACCTTTTGAACGTTGCTTGAATTGGCGCGCCCTAGAATTTTCAACATGCGACGACGTCTCCTCGTTTTTGCGGGTTGCCGGAGTGGTCGGCGAGTATAGCGGTTGTCCCCATGCTCGTCTTCATGCCGGAATAAATGTCGCGAATAAATCTTAAAGTGAAAAACGCTTACATAAGAGAGGTGAGCATTTGAAAATAATGTAACAAAATGCCGGACGCCGGGGAGAATCGGCGCTTTTTCGCAACATTTTTTTTACGGTCATGCTAAACTGTAATAGTTCTAAATATTTCAAATGCTTGATGCCGGTGATCTCTGTGGCGCACGCGTGGGGGGTGGCGAATCGATGCGTATAAATCTTGAAATTTTACCGTCTACGGGTTACACCCCCGCCATAAAAACCAGACCGCCGAATTCCATCGCGTTAAGCGTTTTCGTCTAAACGCGCGCACTCTTTAACTCGGAGCGGTGCAGACATGCTCGATTCGCTTCTGTTTGTTCTCGTTGTTCTGCCATTCCTGGCCGGACTCGGATGTTACATTCTCCGTGCCGAAGCCGTGCGATCCCTGATCGTCGTGGCGACGGCCGGCATCCTCGCGGCGGCGTCCGTCGCGCTGTGCTTTCAGTCGGCGCCGACCTATGCGCCTGAAACGCTGATCGGACTGCCGATCGACAAGATCATTCTGGTGGCGGACTTCGTCCTGCTGGCGGTGATCCTGTATTTCGGTATCAAGCACAAGAATGCCATCATCGTGACCTTGGCCATCATCCAAGGCCTGATGGGCGGCTACCTCGAGTTGTTCATGCTCGATCATGCGCCCAAGACGTATCCGACGTTCGTCATCGATACGCTGGCCCTGGTCATGGTTCTGATCATCTCGATCGTCGGGTCTCTGATCTGCGTGTTCGCTATTCCCTACATGAAGGAACACGAACACCATCTGCATCTCGAACGCTCCAAGCAGCCGCGTTTCTTCCTCGTGCTGGTTGCTTTCCTGGGCGCGATGAACGGCCTGGTTCTGACCAACGACCTTCAGTACTTCTATTTCTTCTTCGAGATTACGACGCTGTGTTCGTTCCTGTTGATCGGACACGATGAAACCGAAATCGCAACGAAGAACGCGGTTCGGGCGTTGTGGATCAACAGCCTGGGCGGCGTCGCCCTGATGATGGGTATCCTCTGGCTGTACAATCAGACCGGTTCGATGGATATCGCCAACATTATCAATAGCGGCGACAAGAGTTGGATGATGCTGGTTCCGTTGGGGCTGCTGTGCTTCGCCGGCTTCACCAAGGCGGCGCAGATGCCTTTCCAGAGCTGGCTGCTCGGCGCCATGGTGGCTCCGACGCCGGTTTCCGCATTGCTCCACTCTTCGACCATGGTCAAGGCGGGCGTCTACCTAGTGGTACGGTTTGCTCCGGCTTTCTCCGACACCTATCTGGCGGTGGCTGTGGCACTGTGCGGCGCGTTCACGTTCCTCGGAACGGCGGCGCTGGCGGTCGGCCAGTCCAACGGCAAGAAGATCCTCGCCTATTCGACGATCTCGAACCTGGGCCTGATCGTGGCTTGCGCCGGCATCAACACCCAGGCGTCGATCACCGCGGCGATCCTGATCATCATCTTCCACGCCGTGTCCAAGGGACTTCTGTTCCTTTGTGTCGGGACCGTGGAGCATGGGATCGGCAGCCGTGACATCGAGGACATGCGCGGTGTCTACGGCAAAATGCCTGTGACCGCCTTGATCACGATGGCCGGCATCATCACCATGATTCTGCCGCCGTTCGGTATGCTGCTTGGCAAGTGGATGGCCATCGAATCGTCGGTCGGCAATCTGTTCGTCATCGTCATGCTGGCGCTCGGCAGCGCGATCACCGTGCTGTATTGGGCGCGGTGGGCCGGTACGCTGATGAGCGTCGAGTCGGGCGATAAGTTCAAGGCCGAAACCCAGCCGTCGCTCATTCGCTGGCCGTTGCTGTCGTTGTGCTTCGGGGCCGTCGGTCTCAGCCTCCTGTCCCCGTGGGTCTACTCCAAGATGGTCGCTCCGCTGGTGATGATCGATAACGTGGGGCCGTTCGATACGGTCGGCGGGGGCTTCTCCTACGCCGGCGGTTCGTTCGCTGTCATCCCGTTGTTCGTCGTTGCCGTGATCGGCTTCCTGGTCGCGGTGAACGCCTTGCGCAAGGCCCGGGACGGCAAGTCCTTCGCCGCGCCCTACATGGCGGGTATCACCAGCCCCGACATGGCGAACGCGTACACGGGCCCGATGCGCAAGCCGGTGGCCCTGATGACTAGCAACTACTACATGCCGGCCGTTTTCGGCGAGGACAAGCTGACCAAGTGGGGCAACTTGACCGCCGGGGCGCTGCTCGTGCTTCTCTTCGCCATGGGAGGGATCCTCTAATGCAAGGGTTGGAAGGTAACGGCCTCGATTTGGGGACCCTCGTCTGGTTTCTCGTCGGGCTTATCGTCGCGCCGATTGCGGGCGGACTCATCAGCGGCGTGGATCGTATCCTCACCGCCAAATGCCAGTCCCGCGTCGGTCCTCCGGTGTTGCAGCCGTTCTATGACACGGCGAAGCTGTGGGGTAAGGAAACCAAGGTCGCGAACGTCTGGATCGCCTTCTGCTCCTGGATGTACTTCACGGCGGCGGCGACGTCGTGCGTGATGTTCTTCCTGCAGATGGACCTCTTGATCATCTTCTTCGTCCAGGCGGTCGGCGCGGTCTTTCTGGTCATCGGAGCGCTCAGCGTTCCGTCACCCTACAGCCAGGTCGGCGGACAGCGCGAACTTCTCCAGGTCATGGCGTATGAACCGCTGTTGATCCTTGTCTTCGTCGGGATCTTCCTGGCGACGGGCAGTTTCAACGTCAGTGCCGTCTATGAGTTGGAAGGCCCGCTGATGCTTCAGCATGGCGTCTGGCCGATGGTGTTGCTGTTCGTCGTGCTCGGCTATGCTCTGACGATCAAGCTGCGGAAATCGCCGTTCGACATTTCCGGTTCGCACCACGCGCACCAGGAACTGGTTCGGGGCGTTTATACGGAGTATTCGGGCCGATACCTGGCTCTGACCGAGGTCGCCCACTGGTACGAGGTCGTGCTTGTCCTCGGCGTCGTCTCCCTGTTCTGGGCGACGTCCTGGTATGCCATCCTCATCCTGTTGGTCCTGACCTACGGGGCGGAGATTCTCGTCGACAACATCACGGCACGCCTGACATGGCGCGCGATGCTCGGCAAGCTGTGGATGACGGGTCTCGGCCTGTCGGTCGCGGCGCTGGCCGGGCTGTATGTAAGCTGAAGGGGTCCGAAAGATGCTCGACAAGTTCATCAAGAAATCCCGCATCAAATCGCCGTGGCTTCTGCATTATGACTGCGGCAGCTGCAACGGGTGCGACATCGAGACCCTGGCCTGCCTGACGCCGCTTTACGACGTCGAGCGCTTCGGGATCATCAATGTCGGCAATCCCAAGCACGCCGACATCCTGTTGGTGACCGGCTGCGTCAATCACCGCAACAAATCGATCCTCAAGAATATCTACGACGAGATGCCGAATCCGAAAGTCGTGGTCGCTATCGGCGCGTGCGGTCTGACGGGGGGGGTGTTCCGCGAAGCCTACAATGTCGTGGGCGGCATCGATAAGGTCATTCCCGTCGATGTCTATGTTCCCGGATGCCCCGGCAAGCCCGAAGCGATCATCGACGGCGTCGTCGAAGCGCTGGGCAAACTCGCCGAAAAGCAGGAGGCCGCGGCTGCGGCCGTGGCGGCCGAGTGATCGGACCCGATCCAAGGAATTTTGAAGAAAGGACACCGTTGTGATCCATCAAGTAGAGGAAATCACTGCGGACGCCTTGATCGGTAAGGTCGAGGCGTTGAAAAAGGACGGATATCGTTTCGTCACCATGACCGCAACGGACATGGACGAGGAAAACATCGATATCCTGTATCATTTCGATAAGGATCTGAATCTCATCAATCTGCGTCTGACCGCAAAGAAGGCTGAAAATCTTCCGAGCCTTTCCGGGGTCTATCTTGCGACCTTCTTGGTCGAAAACGAGATTCGTGACCAGTTCGGACTGGTCTTCGACGGTCTCGCGGTCGATTTCGGCGGAACGCTGTACATGGAAGATTCCGTGCGCCCCAATCCGCTGTGCCGTTACACGGTGGTGCAGAGCAAACCGGAAGAGTCTGCGGAACAGGGCGCCTGACCGGGGCCCGACAAGGCGATGAAGGATTGATCATGACTCGTACAATCGTACCTTTTGGGCCGCAGCACCCGGTGCTTCCCGAACCGATCCACCTCACGCTCCATTGTGAGGATGAGATCGTCAAGGAAGCGGTGCCCGCACTTGGTTATGTGCACCGCGGCCTCGAAAAATTGGCGGAAATTCGTGACCACAACCAGATGGTTCAGGTCGTCGAACGGGTATGCGGCATTTGTTCCATGATTCACGCCGCTGCCTTCTGCGACGCGGTCGAACAGATCATGGACATCAAGGTACCGCCGCGCGCCGACTTCCTGCGCGTCGTGTGGTCGGAACTGCACCGCATTCACAGCCATCTTCTGTGGCTTGGCCTCTATGCGGATGCCTTCGGCTTCGAAAGCCTGTTCATGCACTTCTGGCGCATCCGCGAGAAGGTGATGGACATCAACGAAGCGACGGCCGGCAACCGCGTCATCATTTCGGTGAACGTGGTCGGCGGTGTCCGTCGCGACCTGACCCCCGAACAACAGAAGTGGATCCTCGACGAGTTGGTTTGGGTCGAGAAGGAAGTCGCGCGCCTCAAGGGCGTCATGATGGACGACTACACGGTCAAGCAACGGACCGTCGGCGTCGGCGTCCTGACCAAGGAGCAGGCCTACGAACTCGGCGCCGCCGGGCCGATGCTTCGCGGCAGCGGTGTCGCCCAGGACATGCGGATGCTCGGCTACCACGCCTACGGCGAGGTGGGCTTCGAACCCGTTGTAGAAAATGACGGCGACTGCTACGCGCGCGCCAACGTCCGTTTCCGCGAAGTCCTGCAGTCGGTCGAACTGGTTCGCCGGGCGATCGCCAAGCTGCCGGATTCGGAATTGGCGGTGCCGGTCAAGGGGCGGCCGAAAGGCGAAGCGATCTCGCGCGTTGAACAACCGCGCGGCGAATTGCTGTACTATGTCAAGAGCAGCGGCAAGAAGTACCTGGACCGGGTTCGCATCCGGACCCCCACGTTCGCGAACATTCCGCCGTTGACCGCCATGGTTCCCGGACTGGAACTCGCCGACGTGCCCGTCGTGGTGCTGTCGATCGACCCGTGCATCAGTTGCACGGAACGCTGAGAAAAGGGAATTTCCGTTATGTTGAACATGACACCCACCATCTTCCGGAACTTCTTCTCGCAGCGGTCGACCCGACTCTATCCGATCGAGAAACGCGAAACGTTCCAGGACGTCCGCGGCGAATTGGTGTTCGACGTCGAAAAGTGCACCTTCTGTGTCCGCTGCCAGATGGCCTGTCCGGCGCAGTGCATCACTGTGGACCGCAAGGCGGCGACATGGGAATGCGACTCCTTCGCCTGCGTATATTGCGGCGTGTGCTCGGACACCTGTCCCGATGACGCCTTGCATCATGAAATCGCCTATCGTGCGGTTTCGCGCGAAAAGTCGAAGATGTTCTTCCAGGGCGCCTTGAAGGAAAAGCCGAAGAAGGTTGCCGCGGCGGCCGAGTCGACGAAGGAAGAGGCCAAGCCCGTGCCCGATACCAAAGTCGCCGAGTGATTGCGATCCGAAAGTCCTATTCTGTATCGCAAGAGAATCGTAAAGGGGCGGCTTCGGCCGCCCCGAACCTTATTGCTTGACTTTCATGCCACAACACCGACCTAAAGCACTATGGATTCCGCCGAAAGGGGCATCCGAGTACGGCTCGAAACGATAGATTGAGAATTAATGGACGAGCCCCAAAAGACACACCGCCGACAAAACGCGATCCGCGCCTGGACCAAGAAACCCAGTGCGGAGGAAGACCTCATCCGCGAGGAGGCGAAGCACTTCCTGGGCATCCTGGAGCAGCGGATCACTGAAATGACCGCCTGTTCCTTGATGGTCAACGACGACTTGTCGTTTCTCCGTCTCGACGACTATCTGCGTTTCCGCGATCTGATGTCGGCGTGCTGGACCTTTTCGATCCTGATCGAAAACAGGATCGGGCAACTCGAAGACGATACGGTTCCGGAACTGCTCGACAAATTCGACCAGTTGACGGTCGCCATCTGGTCGGTTCTAATCCGGGGCGCGCTCAAGTTCTTTCGCATCGTATCTCAGGAAGATTATCTGCCCTTGGGTTCGCGGGAAATTTTCATGCGCGAATTGAAAACGCTGTACGACGCGGATCGCTTATTCGTCCAGGAACGCTATCGGAATCGGATCGACGCGGACACCATGGCGGATCTGGAAACGTCGGAAAAAATTCTCTCCGAGATCATCGAGAAAGCGCCCCGCCTTCTGGAAATCTGGCGCTGATCAGGCAAATTTCGCCCCCCCTCCGTTTCTTCTAAATCCGTGATCGACTCCCCGGCCAAACTTCGCTAATTCGAAATCCGGTGATGGGTGCCGCCCAAGCGTGCCCGTGACACCGCAGAGGAGACAATCTCAATGACCATTTCACGAGAGCCCTTTGGCGTCGCCAATGGCCGCGACGTCGATCTCTATACGCTTGCGAGTTCTTCCGGCGTCGTTGCCCGGATCATGACGTACGGCGGCATCATCGTTCGGTTGGACGTTCCCGACCGCGCCGGCGTTTCGGCTGATGTCATGTTGGGTTTCGACGGCGTTGAAGACTACCTGAAAGGTCACCCCTTCTTCGGGGCACTTGTCGGACGATACGCCAACCGGATCGGAAACGGTCGGTTTTCGCTCGACGGGACGGCCTATGAACTCGAACAGAACGGCATGGGCGGCGCCCATCTGCACGGCGGCGGCCAGGGATACGACAAGGCCGTGTGGAACGCCGAGCCGACGTCCGGGGAAGGGATTGATTCGTTGCGCCTGACGCTTCATTCCCCGGACGGCGACGCCGGTTATCCCGGTGCGTTGGATGTGACGGTCGTCTACACGTTGGACGACAAGGGGGCGCTCGGCATCGATTACAGGGCAATCTGCGACAAGGCGACGATCGTCAACCTGACCAACCATTCGTATTTCAACCTAAAGGGCCACGCGTCGGGCAACATTCTCGACCATGTCCTCTGGATCGACGCCGATCGTGTCACGCCCACCGATACCGCCCAGGTTCCGACCGGCGAATTGCTGGATGTCGAAGGCACCGCTTACGATTTTCGCACCGCCAAGCCGATCGGGCGCGACTCGTTGACGACGCCCGACGGGTTGGGCGGATACGACATTAATTACATCCTCAACGGCAAGGCGGGCGAAATGCGCAAGATCGCCGAAGTCACGGAGCCCGCCTCGGGCCGTCGGATGGAGGTGTTGACGACCCAGCCGGCCGTCCAGCTTTACACCGCGTTCAAGCTCGATGGTTCCAAGGTCGGAAAGGGTGGCGCGCCTTATCGCGCGTCGGCGGGATTCTGCCTGGAAACCCAGCACTATCCCGATTCTCCCAACAAGCCGGAATTTCCGTCGGTGGTCCTGCGTCCCGGCGAAACCTACCACGAGACGACGGTCTACCGCTTCTCCGCCGTCTGAGCATCTCCGACCCGGTCGTCTTCCCGCGTCGTCGTCAAGCATGCGACGCGGGGAGCGGGCGGTGCCACTCCCGCGGCCTATTGCGCCAATGCGCGCATGACCGAATACAAAGCCTGCTTGTTCTCGATTCCGAGACCGATGTCGTCCGGTCGGCGGGCGTAGCCGTCCTCTATTTCGGCGCCGTCCGAGAAGCCGCCGTAGGGTTGGAACACCAGGGGATAGGTCTCGGTCCCGCCCAGTTGCAGCCCGGCCGACATGTGGAGCGACAATTGGGTGCCTCCATGCAGCACGAGCCGACGACGCGGCCATCCCAGAGCCTCCGATACCTCTATGATCTTCAGGGTCTCCGTCAGTCCATACGCCAGGGCGGGATCCGGCATGATCCAGTCCTTGTCGTTGCGCAGGCCGCCGAACAGGATGAGGTTGCGGACGTCCTGGTGCGAAAACAGATTTTCGCCGGTCGCCATCGGGCCGGGGTAGCGTGAACACAATTCGGCCTGTAGCTGATAGTCGAGCGGATCGCAGGCTTCTTCGTACCACCACAGATCGTAGGTCGCGATCGCATCGCCGTAGGCCAGGGCGGTATCGCGGTCGAATTTGCCGTTGGCATCCACCGCCAGCAGTCCGCCGTCACCGGTGACGTCGATCACCGCCTCGATCCGGCGCACGTCGGTGGCGAGATCGGCGCCGCCGATCTTCATCTTGACGATGCGGTAGCCGGAATCCCGGTACCCCTGCATTTCTTCCTTCAGGCGTTCGATCATACGGTCGGGGTAGTAGTAGCCGCCTCCCGGGTAGACCAGAACCGACTCGTCGGAGCCGCCCTGGTTGAAGCGGTCCGACAGCAGCCTCCACAACGGCAGTCCGGCGATCTTGGCGACTGCGTCCCACACCGCCATGTCGAGAGCGGCGGCGGCTACGGCACGGTCGCCATGGCCGCCGGGTTTCTCGTTCGTCATCATCCGGTTCCAGATCTTGAAAGGATCAAGATTCTCGCCGGTTTTGTCCATGAGATCGGCGGGATCGGCGCTCTTCAGCCGGGGAATGAAGCGCTCCCGCAGAATGCCGCCCTGGGCGTAACGGCCGTTGGAGCAGAACCCGTAACCCACCACAGGCCGGCCGTCGCGCACGACATCGGTGACGACCGCCACCAGACTGACGGTCATCTGGCTGAAATCGATGAAGGCGTTGCGCATATTGGACTGGAGAGAACCGGTCTTCTCGACGATATCGACGATCTTCATGAAGGAACATCCCGAGCTTCTGAATACGTGGCGAAGCGCTCGCCGCGTTTGACGATCCCGAATACTCCGGTGGCGGGACCGACTTGTAAACCGAGAAGAATAACGTTTATTCTCTATTCTATAGAGAAATGGAATCCAACCGATGCTGCCTCGAGACATCGACCTGAGTCCCGCGTTCAAGAAAATCGCCGCCCATGTCCAGGAACGGATCCTGCGGCAGGAATGGCGCCCCGGCGAGTTGATCCCCGGCGAGGTCCAGTTGGCCCGGGAATACGGCGTGAGTGTCGGCACGGTGCGCAAGGCGTTGGACCTTCTGAGCGCCGACCGCCTGATCGATCGACGACGGGGCAAGGGGACCGTGGTTCGCCGGATCACGGCGGAACGTTCCGTTCTCAGTTATTTTCGGCTGGTATCGGATGACGGGCGTTGGAATCACCCCGTCGACAGAACGCTCGGCTGCGAGCGCGCGGTCGCCGACGAAGCGGAAATCCGCAAGCTCGATTTGCGGGCGGGAGAACGGGTGTGGCGGGTGAACCGAATCCGCGAAAGTGATGGCCGCACCTGCGTGATCGACCGGTTTTCGGTGCCCGAAAAACTGTTTCCGGACTTCACGTGGCCGCCGGATCTGGATGGCGTGACCACCGCGTTTCAATACTACGAACGCCGCTTCGGCATTCTTGTCATGGACGTCGTGGATGAAATCAAGGCGGTGACGGCGGACACGGCGTTGGCACGGACACTCGGGCTGGAATCGCCGGCCGCCGTGCTGAAGGTCGATCGAGTCGTCCATGCCGTGGGCGGTCGGATCATCGAATGGCGGGTGAGTTGGTGCCGCACGGACGATATGCACTACCGTAGCGATTTGCGGCTCGTGGATTGATCGAGGACGGGAAAAGAAACGCGGGCCCGCGACGAAGCGCGGGCCCGACGTGATCAGAGAGCGTCGGTGATGGCCTTGCCGAGATCCTCGGTCGAGGCCTTGCCGCCCATGTCCGGGGTCTTGACGGGGCTTTCCGCAAGAACGGTTTCGATCGCCTTCATCACGGCATCCGCGGCTTCCGGATGGCCGAGATGGTCGAGCATCATCGAACCGGACCAGATCTGGCCGATCGGATTGCAGATCCCCTGGCCGGCGATATCCGGCGCCGAACCGTGCACCGGCTCGAACATCGACGGGAACGTCTTTTCCGGATTGATGTTGGCCGAAGGTGCAATGGCGATGGTGCCGGTGGTGCCGGGACCCAGGTCGGAAAGAATGTCGCCGAAAAGGTTGCTGCCGACGACGACGTCGAACCAGTGCGGGTTGCGCACGAAATGGGCCGTCAGGATGTCGATGTGGAACTGATCGGTCTGGATGTCCGGATATTGCTTGGACATTTCCCGGAACCGTTCGTCCCAGAACGGCATGGTGATGCTGATGCCGTTCGACTTGGTCGCCGAGGTGACGTGCTTCTTCGGCCGTTTCATCGCCAAATCGAACGCATACTTGATGATGCGGTCGGTTCCGCGGCGGGTGAAGATGCTTTCCTGGATCGCAAGTTCGTGGTCGGTGCCGACAAACATGCGTCCGCCCGCGTTCGAATATTCGCCTTCGTTGTTTTCACGAACGACGAAATAGTCGATGTCGCCGGGTTTGCGATTCGCCAAAGGCGACGGCACGCCTTCGAAGAGGCGAACGGGGCGCAGATTGACGTATTGCTGGAAATCGCGGCGGATCGGAATCAGCAATCCCCACAGCGACACATGGTCCGGAACTCCCGGAAATCCGACCGCGCCGAGGTAGATGGCGTCATGGTTGCGGATCTGGTCCAGGCCATCCTCGGGCATCATCCGGCCGGTCTTGGCGTAGGTTTCGCAACTCCAGTCGAACCAGTCCCACGTGAACGCGATGTCGAATTTGGAAGCGACCGCATCAAGGACGCGGATGCCTTCGGGGACCGTTTCCTTTCCGATGCCGTCGCCGGGAATGACGGCAATCCGATAATTTTTCATAGGGTTTTCACTCCAGTGCTCGAATCTTCTTTTTCAGGGCGCGGCAAGTACGGCGCCGGGCGGCCGTAGTGTGGCCCGTCCGCGCGCTCGGGACAAGTCTCCGTTTGTCGAAACGGCGACTTCGACGGGCGGTCGATAGCGCCCTTGACCCGGGGAGGGGAAAGCCGTTACCCATGACCTGATCGGGGTATGTCGCTCCGTGTCCGTTCGGAAACTTCATGACTCATCGCCGGCCCATATCCGACCTGACGATCGCCGTTCTCGTGGTGGCGGCGTTAACCGCAATTCGCGTCATCGCTCTGTTTGCGAGCGATTTCAACCTCCAGGGCGACGAGGCTCAGTACTGGACCTGGGCGCAGGATTTGGCGTTCGGTTACTACTCCAAGCCCCCGATGGTCGCGTGGATGATCGCGACGACGACGGCGGTCTGCGGCGACGGCGAAGCCTGCGTCCGGGTCGGATCTCCACTTCTTCACGGCATTACGAGCCTGATTCTCTTCGGCGTCGGGCGATCCTTCTATGATTCCCGCGTTGGCATGTGGGCGGCGGTATTGCACGCGACGCTTCCCGCGGTTTCGTTTTCAGCCGCCCTGGTTTCCACGGATGTGCCGTTGCTTCTGTTCTGGTCAATCGCCTTACTGGCCGTCGCCCGACTGCGCGGTGGAGGCGGAACCGCGTGGGTGGTCGTCCTGGGTATCTCTGTGGGGTTCGGCCTCCTGAGCAAGTACGCGATGGCGTATTTTGTCGCCTGCGCGATCATGGTCGTCATCGTTGACCGTCCGACGCGCGACGCGTTGTCGGGATGGCGGGGCCCGTTGGCTCTGGCGTTGGGCGTGGCGTTGCTCATGCCGAATGTTCTATGGAACCTGGCCAACGGATGGGCGACGGTCGGGCATACGGCCGACAACGCGAACTGGCAGGGACCGTTGCTGCATCCCGACAGAATGCTCGAATTCGCGGGCGCTCAATTCGGTTTGATCGGACCCTTGCTCCTGGTCGTTTTCCTGATCGCCA
The DNA here is from genome assembly GCA_963675465.2 of Rhodospirillales bacterium. Classification (GTDB taxonomy): domain Bacteria; phylum Pseudomonadota; class Alphaproteobacteria; order Rhodospirillales; family Shumkoniaceae; genus JAHDSF01. The sequence goes on along the minus strand of CAXXVY010000006.1, from coordinate 51,342 downwards.
TCGTCGGCGCCTTCCGGCGGGGCGCTGGGGCTGAAGATCGTGCTCTCGCCCTGTTTTCAGCCCCGGTCTTGGCGGCGATCACGGTTCAAGCCTTGCTGTCGCGTGCCCATGCCAATTGGGCGGCGACAGCGTTTCCCGCCGCTGTCGTTCTCGTCGCGGCGGTTCTGACGCGGAACCGGTGGCCTTGGGTCCGAAACTTCTCGCTTTGGCTTCACGGCGCCTTCGCCTTGATCTTTTATCTCGAAGTGGCGGGAATCGCCGGGATGCCGTCGTTTGTGTCGAACGATCCTTTCGCCAAGGTGCGCGGCTGGGACGACTTGGGCCGTGAAGTCCGGCAACGCTTGTCGGATGGGCGCTATACGGCGGTTCTGGCCGACGACAGGATGATCACGGCGACGCTCAAGTATTATCTTCCGGAGAGGGAAATTCCGGTGGTCATTTGGTGGGATGGATCGGCGCCGGGAAATCACTATGAGCTCACAGCACCGATTACCCTCGAAAACGGAAAACGCGTGCTCTACGTGACATCGGCCGGTCGGCCGCCAGGCGTGATTTCGCGGTTCGCCGAGGTCCGGGACGAAGGCGAGGCCTTGATTTCCGCCGGCGAAAAACGCGAACGGCATTTCTGGTTTTATTCCCTGGACGATTTCCTCGGCCTGCCGTCCGCCGTAGTAGGAAAATCCCATGCGCCGTGAACGGTCCGGAGGACTTGCGGCGGGAATATTTCCCCGCGTCGTCCCGCAAAACCGGAAAAATCTTCCCGTTCCCAACGACGGGAATTATTGTCCGAATACAGAATCTGCTGATTCACGGCGCCTTCAAGACTCCGGCCAGTCGTTTTCCAACATGTTTACCGTGTCTTTACTAAAAGCCACCACACTCACGCTAAAGGGTGTCGTCCGGAATCGCCGGGCCGGGGAGGGGAGAGTCTTGATTCAACGTTGCTATCATGGTTAACGATGGAGCTCCCGCGTTCCGGCAAGGTTCCACAAACGGATCTCTCATTACTCTTCGTTTTCTTACTAATATTTCCGATAGGAGAGAGAAACAGGCAGCTGCCGAGATACTTCTGACAGCCTTTCTTGCATACATGAAGCAAAGAGCTGTTGGTCTTAGCGCGACGAAGAAAATATCTTACGAACTGAGGGGCGAGCAGAAAAAATGGATGCGTCGGGTCTTCCCAAGTATTGGAAGACCGTTTCGAGAGCCGAACCGAAGGGCGGTGTGCCCGTGAGGTCGGCCCCCAGCGGCCAGCCGGAAAACGACGAAGGCGAGCGTGCGCTTTTCCGGGCGCTGTTCGAGGAAACCGGAATTGGCACGGCCTTTCTGGGACTGAGTGGCCGCTTACTCAGGGCCAACCATTCTCTATGCACGATGATCGGATCCGTCGAGGAAACACTGCGCGGGCAACCTTTCTTGTCGCGGGGGCTGCCCGGCGACGAAACCGTCGAACTTCAATTGGCGCAACTGATCCGCGGGGACGTCAATAATTTCCGCTTCGTTCGCGATCTCCCTCTCGATAATCGGAAGACGCTCCGGGTCCGGATCATCGTTACCGCGGTCCGGGACCGCGCCGGACGTCCGCAAATGCTGGCCGCGGTGGTCGAGGACGCGACCGCCGAAAAATCCGCGTTCGACGCGTTGTGCACCGCCGAAGCCAAGTACCGCAGTATTTTTGAAAATGCCGTCGAAGGAATTTTCCTGACCTCCGTCGAGGGGTGTATCGAAGAGGCAAATCCGTCGCTTGCGCGAATCCTCGGCTATGAAACGCCATCCGAGTTGATCGCGACCGTCGACGACGTCAGCCGGCAAATATACGTCGATCCGGAACGGCGCGCCGAAATGATCCGCCTGCTCAAGGAACGCGGCGCGCTCACCGGCTTCGTTTCGGCGGTGCGGCGCAAGGACGGGTCGGTGATCTGGGTCAACGAAAACGTTCGGGCCATTCAGGGAAAGCAGGGAGAGATCCTGCGCTTCGAAGGTTCGGTCGAGGACATCACCGACCGCAAGCGCGTCGAGGAACAACTGCTGCACGACGCCCTTCACGACAGCCTCACGACGCTCCCCAACCGAGCCCTGTTTCTCGACCGTCTGGCGCATGCCATCAATCGCGCGCACCGGCGCAGCCAGTTCCGTTTCGCGATCCTGTACATCGATTGCGACCGCTTCAAGCTGGTCAACGACGGTCTGGGACATCTGTTCGGTGACCTCTTGCTGCGCGAACTGTCGAACCGGTTGGCTGAATGCCTGCGCGGCGCCGATACGCTGGCACGAATGGGGGGCGACGAATTCGCCATCCTGGCCGAGGACCTGGAATCGCCGGACGACGCGAAGCGCTTGGCCGATCGCATCCAGACAGCGCTTTCGCGACCGTTCCGGATCGACAACCAGGAACTTTACGTGTCGGTCAGCGTTGGCATCGCCATGGGCGGTCCGACCTACAGCGAGGCGGCGGAAATGCTGCGCGACGCCGATGTCGCGATGTTCGAGGCCAAGGGCGAGGGCCGCGGCCACATCGTGACGTTCGAGACCGGGATGGCGGTGGCGGCCGCAAGCAAGTTGCGGGTGGAAAACGACCTTCGCAAGGCGTTGGAACGCGGCGAATTCCGTGTCCACTATCAGCCGATCATCGATTTGAACAACAGCCACCTGATCGGCTTCGAGGCATTGATCCGCTGGGAGCATCCGGAACGTGGCCTCGTCCTGCCGGGCACGTTCATCCCGACGGCCGAGGACAACGGCATGATCAAGTCGATCGGCGAGTGGGTCCTGGAAGAGTCGTGCCGTCAGGTTCGGAGTTGGCAGGATCTAAAGCCGGGCAAGGCCAACGACGTGATATTGAATGTCAATGTTTCGCCGGCGCAGTTGCGCGAGCCCGATATTGTGGAGCGGGTCCGAAATATCCTGGACCGAACCGGCTTCAATCCGAGCAACCTCAAGCTCGAAATCACCGAGTCCGCGATCATTGAAAACCCGATTGCCGCCAAGGCGACGCTGAACGCGCTCAAATCCCTTGGGATCAAGCTGAGCATCGACGATTTCGGAACAGGTTTTTCAAGCCTCAGCCATCTCTATAATTTTCCGATCGACACCATCAAGATCGACCGATCGTTCGTCGCTCCGATGGATCGGGAAGGCGCGCGGTCCGAGATCGTCCGTTCGATCCTCATGCTCGGTTCCAATCTCGGTAAGAACGTGATCGCGGAAGGTATCGAAACCCTCAATCATGCCCGCAATCTGAAGGCGATGGGATGCAACGCCGGTCAGGGATATCTCTTCTCCCGCCCGGTGGCGGCCGACGTCGCCTTCAAGTATGTCGCCAACGACGAGTGATCGTCCCGGCGCTTGCGCCTGAAAGTATTCGCCGGGCATACTGCCAGACATGATCGACCTGACGGGAAAAACTATTGTCGTGACGGGGGCTTCGCGCGGCATCGGTGCCGCGATTGCCAGGGTCATGTCGTCCGTGGGTGCGAATGTCGTCCTTCATTATGGGAGGAACCGGGCCCAGGCCCGCGACGTCGCCGCATCCATGTCCGCCGAGCGCGTGCTTTTGGTGCAGGCGGATCTTGACGATCCTCTGGGTCCCCTGGCCTTATGGCGCGAGGCCGTGGCCTGGAAGGGGCGCGTCGACGTTCTCGTCAACAACGCGGGGATCTTTACGCCGACCGCTATAGATGATCCTTTCGATGCTTGGCAGGAGGCGTGGCGGGAAACGCTACAAGTCAATCTGGTCGCCGCCGCCAATCTGAGCCGCGAAGCCTTGAAGCATTTTCGGTCGGAGGGTGGCGGCATCATCATCAATGTCGCCAGCCGGGCGGCGTTCCGGGGCGACACACCCGACTACATGCACTATGCCGCGTCCAAGGCCGGCTTGGTGGCGCTCTCCCGGTCCATTGCGCGCGGTTTCGCCGCCGACAACATCCTTGCCTATGTGATCGCGCCGGGATTCGTGCGCACGGATATGGCCGAGGACTTCGTTGCCGCGCATGGAGAGGCCGCTGCGGTCAAGGACATCCCCCTCGGCGAAATGGCCGCTCCGGAAGATGTCGCGAACATCGCCGCCTTTTTGGCGAGCGGATTGGCGCGCCACGCGACCGGAACCTCAATCGACATCAACGGCGCTTCCTACGTTCGCTAGTGTCCCGATTCGGAAATTCCTGCGATTTGGGTTTGGGTCTGAGCTGTTTTCAGTGTGGCGAGGCAGAAGCGCTTGATGCTGGCCAGGATGTCATCGGCGGACTTGGCCCATTTGAATGGCTTTGGATCGGCGTTTACGGCTTCGATGTAGGCGAGGATAGCCGCTTCGAGTTCGGTCGTGGAACGATGCACGCCACGACGGATTTGCCTTTCGGTTAAGTCTGCGAAGAACCGCTCGACCTGATTGATCCAGGAACTTGAAGTCGGCGTGAAGTGCACATGCCAACGCGGTCGCTGCCCAAGCCATTTGCGGATCGCTGGGGTTTTGTGGGTGGCGTAGTTGTCCATGACCAAGTGGATGTCGAGATCGGGAGGAACATTGCGCTCGATCTCGCGCAGAAACTTGAGGAACTCTGCCCCACGGTGCCGCGCAAAGCACTGCCCGATTACCTTGCCGGTGGCCGTATCGAGGGCGGCAAATAACGACAAGGTTCCGTGGCGCGTGTAGTCATGAGGGCGCCGTTCCGCTTGGCCCGGCCGCATCGGCAGCAGAGGCTGGGTTCGATCAAGCGCTTGAATTTGGCTCTTCTCATCGACGCACAACACCAGGGCGTGCTCCGGCGGGGACAGATACAGGCCGACGATATCTCGGATCTTGTCCACAAAGAGCGGGTCGGTGGAAAGCTTGAAGGTCTCTGCGCGGTGCGGCTGAAGGCTGAAAGCCTTCCAAATCCGATGGATCGTCGATGGCGCGTACCCGACGGCACGGGCCATCGACCGCAAGCTCCAATGCGTTGCATTCGGAGGCGTGGTTTCCAAGGTCAACCGGATCGTCTCCGCGACCTCGTCATCGCCAATTCCTCGCGGCGCTCCCGGGCGAGGCTCGTCGTGAAGCCCGTCCATGCGATACTCCGCGAAGCGCCGCCGCCATTTGCCGACGGTGTTCGGCGACAAAGCCAATTCCGCGCAAATCTCCCGATTCTCAAGGCCATTCGCCGCCAGAAGCACAATTTGGGCGCGCTTCGCCAAGCCCTGCGCCGTCCGTCTCCGTGACGCCAATTGCTCAAGCTGCCCTAGCTCATCCTCGGTCAGACGGATAAAAACCGCTGGCTTTCCCATCGATCATCTCCCGCACAATTAGCGACGAGATAATCGCATGAATTTATCGATCAGGACACTAGAGCATCATGCGTTTAATAGGACGCATGATGCTTTCCCCCTCGCCGGGCGCAGGCTCCGCCCGCTTGGCCGCTGCCTCAATGGCCGCTTCGCGTGCCGTGCGTCATATTTAACACTCGGAACTCTAAACGAGGCCACGGTCGGCTGCGGCAGTGATCAGGTCATGTCCCGACCTTGAGCGGCGCGACAAGACCGCGTAGCGCGGCGATGACGCTCAGCGGGGTCAGCTTGCCTGTCCGGGGATTGTCTTCGGACGGCACGCCTTCGATCAGCATTTCGAATCGCGTGCTGTCGGCATCGACGACGATGCGGTGGGTGTTTCGCGTAACGCCCGGATCGGCCCAGATCTCGATCAGAGTCCTGTCGGGACCGATGCCGGCAAGCCCGAGTGCCGCCGCAACGTTGACGTTGGCGGGAAAGGCTTTGGCGCCTTCGCGTGCCGTTCCCTCGAAAACCTTGAGCGGCTCCGTGAGTCCCACCAGATCGATGCCGTTGGCTTCGATATGGGGGGCGCCGGCAAGCCCCATGGGCGGTTTGCGGGTGACCATGCGAACCGATCGGATCTCGCCTTCCGAGGCGGCGCGAACGGCATCGAGCCCCAAAAGAGCGCCGGTGGGCGCTATGATTCGCCCGCCGTGTTTCCGTGCCATGTCTTCGAGTTCAGGATGAGAGAGCAATTGTCCGACGCTCAGCGGCATGAAAACGCGGCCTTTCTCCAATGCCGGGGCCGCGACTTCCATGAACACTGCCGCCGGGGCGCATTCCACGACCACGTCGGCGTGATCGGCGAGTTCCGAAAGCGAAACAACGGGGACTTGCCGATGAAAACCCGACATTCGACCAATAGCTCCGTTCCGGTCTCGGGCGGAAACCGCGACGAGTTCGAGCCCGGGAATGCCGGCGTCCAGGCGTCCCGCGACGACGCGGCCGATCGCGCCAAAGCCGCCGATGCCCACGGTCAACCGGGTTTCCGAATGTAGCGGTGACATTTCGACTCTCTCCGTTATCAGGTATTTCCGACGATGAAGTGGGCAACTTTTGAGCGGGGTGGTCAAGGATTAAACATTCGGCTAAGCTTCTGTTTTCGATCGCTGTAGCGATAACGGGAAGGTTCCGCTGCCAATTGAAAACAGGCTGTTGACAAGAAAATCGCGCGGGCGGAGTTCGTACCGGCGGCCTTTCCGAATCGTTAAATCTCGCTGCGACACAGAGGGAGATGAGGAATGAAGAAGGCTTTGATCCGTATGACGATTTCCGCGGTTGCGATGACGTTTGCAATCGGCACGGGTGCGAGCGTCCTTGCCGCGGACATCCCCTGCAGTACCGCCAAATTGATTGTCCCGTGGGGAGCCGGAGGCGACACCGATATTCTGTTCAGGACCTTCGTCGATATTTACAACAAGAAGGAAATCAAACCCGCGCTTCAGGTCGTCAACATCGGCGGCCAGGGCGGAAACAAGGGGGCCAAGGAAGCGGTCGGGGCGCGCCCGGACGGATGCACGCTGTTCGCCATACACCAAAGCGCAATCACCAGTTACTTTACCGGACGCGTCGATTTTACCTGGGACGCCTTCGAACCTCTGACGGTATTGACCCGTACGCCTGCGATCATCGGCGCCCATCCCTCGGTGCCCTATAACGACGCGAAGGGAATGGTCGCTTACGCGAAGGAACATCCGGGCGAAGTCCTGGCTGGCGTGACCCTGGGGTCGACCAGTCAGTTCTTTTTCCTGCTTATGGAGGATGCGGCGGACGTCAAATTCAAGCACATTCCCTACGAAGGTACGCGTGAGCGCATGACCGCGCTGCTGGCCAACAACATCAATCTCGGCGAGATCAACCTTGCCGCGGCCAAGCAATACATTCAGACCAACGAACTCAAGGCGCTCGGTATCAGTTCGGAAAAACGCTATCCGCAGTTGCCCGAACTGCCGACCTTGAAGGAACAGGGATACGACGTCGTCTACGGTACCGACCGTGGCCTCATGCTTCCCAAGGACACGCCGAACGACGTCCTCGCCCACTATTCGGAAGCGGCGAAAACGGTGACTTCCGATCCGGAATACATCAAGGCGATCGAGGCCAAGGGAACCGAGATCATCTACATGTCGCCCGAAGCGACGACCGAGTATTTCAAGAAGACCTACGCCCATTGGGAACGCGTGGCGAAGAAGCTCGGCTTCTACAAGCGTAAGAACTGATTCCGAGGATTGATGTTCGATATCTCCCCCCGCTGCGATGGCGGGGGGAGATATCCGTTGATACGTTCGGTGGCGAGGTCGAAATGTCGAGACGGTTTTCGGTCGATTTCTGGGTCGCTCTTGTCCTGGTCTTGGCTTGCGCGGTGTTCTGGTGGCAGTCCTTTTTGATCGAGGACATGGGTTACGTCACCATCGGTTCCGAAGTTTGGCCGCGCGCCATACTGGCCGCTTTGACACCGTTGGTTCTGATGTATCTGTCCCGGTCGGTGGGGCGGCCCGAAGCCGATCCCGTCAAGGACTCGGATGGGGCGTGGGGCTCGTGGATCGCCCGGTATCGCAACCCGATCTGGTGCTTCCTTCTGTTTTTTCTTTTTCTCCTGGCAATTCCGTATATCGGCATGCTGGTCGGCGGTGTCCTGTTCGTTTTTTTGACGCTGACCGTTCTGGGGGAAAGAACGCTCCGCCATCATGTCGTCCACGCCTTGATCGCCCTGGTCATGATTGTCTCGATGTGGGCGATCTTTCGCTTCGCCTTGGGGGTCTTGCTGCCGGAAGGGGATTTCTTCCATGGCCTGCTGTAAGGGCGCATTTGCCGCCAAAAAGTTCGTTGCGGCGAAGGGGCTGGTTCGGCCCTGGAGGGGAATCCGATGATCATTGAGAACCTGATGAATGCCGGCGCGTCGGTGTTCGAGTTGCAGACGCTTTTCCTCCTGGCGCTCGGCGTGGTCGCGGGGTTGATCGCCGGCGCAATTCCCGGATTTACCATCGCGATGGGCGTCGTGCTGACGCTGCCGTTCACGTTCGGTATGACTTCGATCCAGGGCCTATCCACGATGTTGGGCGTCTATGTCGGTGGGCTGTCCGGCGGCCTGATGTCGGGAATTCTCACCGGCATTCCCGGCACGCCGTCATCCATCGCCACGACGTTCGACGGGTTTCCGATGGCCCGGAAAGGGCAGCCGGGACTGGCCCTGGGGATCGGCGTCTGGTCGTCGTTCTTCGGTGGCACCATTGGAGCGGTTCTGCTGGTGACGCTGGCTCCTCAACTGGCCAAGCTCGGGCTCGAATTCGGTCCCTGGGACTATTTCGCCCTGGTCGCCTTTGCCCTTACGATCACGGCCAGTCTCGCAGGCGATAACCTGCTCAAGGGGTTGATCGCCGGTTTCATCGGGCTGCTCGTGGCGACGATCGGTGAGGACGGTATCAATGGGATCGAACGGTTCACCTTCGGCAACGATGAACTGAGGCAAGGTTTCGCGTTCCTCCCGGTTCTGATCGGGCTGTTCGCGTTCAGCCAGCTGTTGAGCGACGTCGAGGATTCTGCGATGGCGAAAAAGCCATTGATGGAACGTGCGACCCACGCCGTCCGCATTGAACACGTCAAGGCCATCGGCGTCGTGCTTGGCCGGGGGCTCAATCTGCTGCGATCGTCCCTGATCGGCGTGTTCACGGGAATTCTTCCCGCCGCCGGCAGTTCGATCTCGAATATCCTGGCCTACGACCAGGCCAAGAAGGCCTCCCGTAATCCCGAAAAATTCGGAACCGGTATTGCCGACGGCATCGTGGCTTCCGAATCGTCGAACAACGCGACGGCGGGCGGTGCCCTCATCATGATGATGGCCTTAGGCATTCCGGGCGACATCATCACCGCGGTCATGCTCGGTGCCCTGGTGATTCACGACGTCGTTCCCAGTCCTTCCTTCATTCACGATCAGCCGGTCCTGGCCTATGGGATCTTCATCGCGTTCTTCGTCGCCCACTTTTTCATGATCGGCTTGCAGGCGATGGGGCTTCAGGTGTTCGTCCGCATCACGCGGGTTCCCATGTACAGGCTGACGGCGGTGATTCTCGCCTATTGCTCGATCGGCGTGTTCGCCCTCAACAACGTGGTCTTCGACGTCTGGACGTTGTTCACGTTCGGGGTACTCGGTTACGTCATGCGGAAACTGGGTTTTCCGCTAGCGCCGATGATTCTCGGGGTGGTGCTCGGCAACATCGCCGAACTCAATCTTTCCCGCGCATTGGCCATCAGCGACGACCTGACGCTGTTCCTGACCCGGCCGTGGTCATTGTTCTTTCTGATCGTCGCGCTCTTTTCCGTCGTATTCCCCTGGTACCAGCGCCACCACGGCAAGAAGCTTTGGACTTTGCTCTATTTTCCCCTGGGATGTCTGGCTATCGCGCCGCCGCTGTTCATGATGGATGGTTGGGAACGGCCGGTGGTCGGTGGCGCGGTGGCGATCACGGGCGCGGTTATTCTCTGGCGGCGTTATCGCGATGGGTGGCGTCTGGACGGCGGGGACCTTCCCCCTGTCGCCGGACATGACGGCTGAGGGCGGCGAACCGTTCGAGAAACGCGGCCTTGGCGGCTTCGGGCGCGCGCGGCGTGACGTTGATCCCGGAAATGCCTCGAACCGTTCCGAATAACTGGCGGGCTTCGGTAGGCTCGAACCCCGCCAGTTGCGTGGCTTCCAAATAGGCGGAGGCCTTGTCGGCGCGTTTTATCAAGGCCTTGGCTTCCACCGAAAGCCGGGGCGGCAGGCCGAAACGGATATGGATGGCTTCCGTCAGGCGGCTTTCAAAGTTTCGGTAGTCAAGACCGACCGCCGCCTTGAACGGCGAAATCAGGTCTCCGATCACGTATTCCGGCGCATCGTGCAGCAAGGCGGCAAGCCGCCACGACATCGACACCGAAGGTTTGAGGTGCGCCACGAGTTGTTCCACGAGAATGCAGTGCTGGGCCACGGAAAATGCCCACTCGCCTGTTGTCTGCCCGTTCCAGCGCGCTTCGCGCGACAATCCATGCGCGATGTCCTCGATTTCGATATCGAGCGGCGAAGGGTTCAAAAGGTCCAGGCGGCGACCACTCAACATCCTTTGCCACGCGCGTGGACGTTCCATTTTCTATTCTCCAAGGCATTAAGGTCGGAAGACTGTTCAGCGCCCGATCGGGTCGAGGATACGATGGCGCGGAAAGACGGCGCTGGCAACCGTTCCCTTTCCCGGTTCGCTTTCCAGGAAAACCGTTCCGCCGTGCAGTTCCGCCAGACGTTTGCTGAGCGGTAACCCCAGGCCCGCGCCTTCGTACCGACGGGCCAGCGATCCGTCGACCTGACGGAAGGGAGACATGACCGCTTCCAAATCCTCGGTGGCGATGCCGATGCCGGTGTCGGCGACGCTGATGACGAGTTCCTCGTCGTCGTTTCGCCTGACGCAGACCGTCACGGTTCCGCCCCGCGGCGTAAATTTCAGGGCGTTCGACAGTAGGTTGAGGACGATTTGCCGAACCCGGCGTTCGTCGGCATAGAGCGCCGGCGGATCGGCGAGCAGGTCCTTCTTGATCTCGATCCCCGCCTTTCCAGCGCGCTCGCGGACCAGGCGCAGGCATGATCCCACAAGTCGAGAAAGGTCGCAGGCGGTTTCGACCAATTGAAGACCATTGGCCTCGATGCGGGAAACGTCGAGGATATCCGAAATCAGATTGAGAAGATGGCGTCCCGATTCATTGATGTCGTTGGCATATTCCTGGTACTCGGGACGACCGATAGGCCCAAAGGTTTCGTTGGCCAGAATATCCGAAAAACCGATGATCGAGTTCAGTGGCGTTCGGAGTTCGTGGCTCATGTTGGCGAGGAATTCCGTCTTGGCGCGGTTTGCCAAGTCGGCTTCTTCCTTGGCCATCCGAAGTTTTTCTGCCGCGTCCATGCGACCGGTGATGTCACGATGGGTTCCGACGACGCGCTCGGCTTTTCCGTCGGCGTCGCGGGCGACGACCTGGGCGCGTGTCAGGATCCATATCCAGCGACCGTCCGCTGTCTGGACCCGGTACTCCGGCAGTTCAAACGAGACGTCGTATAAGAGCCGCTCCGTCAATGCGTGTGTGGTCCGCTTGCGATCCTCCGGGTGGATCGCCTGGTTCCAGTCCGCGATATCGATCATGGAATTTCGAAACGCCAACCCCAGAAGGCGAGCCCAAACTCCGCTAAAGTAGGCTTTTTCGCCAGGGACATTCCATTCCCAGAAGGCGTCGTTGGAAGCCTCGATGGCCCGTTTTAGCCGTTCCTCGCTTTGACGCAGGGCCTCGGCGACTAAGCGATTTGCGGTGATGTCGCGGGCTGTTCCGCGAACCCCGAGAAACCGCCCCGACGTTTCGTCGAAAACGGGAAGACCACTCACCAGAAGAATTCTGTCTTCGTTCGCGTGATTTTTGACCATAAACATGACGTCCCGGAACGGGGCATGCAGATCGATTGAAATCTGGTCTCCCGCGGGCGATAGGAAGTGGCCGAACTCGGACAGAAGCTTTCCGATATAGACCTGTGGATGGAAGCCGAGGATATCCACGACGCGCAACGACAACGACCGAAGACGGAGGTCGGCATCGGTTTCCCAAACCATATCCGATATCAGGCGGGTCAGATCGTCGATTCGGCGGCGAAGTTGCAGCACAGACAAACCAGAACCGATCGTGTCGCGGTCGGTTATGGGCGCTCGATTATCCATGGACGGTCCCGGTATCGTCCAACTGGCGAATCGCGAATAGATAATCTGTGTCGCGCCGCCATGTTTGTATCGACGCCATCGAATCCTTCGGGTCGAGAGATCTGTATCGGGTCAGAAGCGGGCCTTTCTCCAAGGGGTGATCGGCGACCAGATGCGGTCGCGCCAATCGGCTCAACGAAGCGATCTTCCAGAAATCGTTTTCGGAAAGCTCGACGGCCCTGCACGCGATCGCCAAGCCTTCGATGCGGGGGTCGAATAGGATGCGCTTGACGATGTGGTCCGGCAATCCCGTCAATTTCTCGAACAACGAGACGAAAAGGTTGACCTCGCCGGCTTCCAGGGCATCGACGAGCACTTCCGGTTCGATGGTTTTCTCCCGCGCGATCGATTCCGCCAGAAGTTCCGAAGCTGTCACGGACTTTTTGACGGCGGGCTTCCACTCGCTTTGGTCCAGGGCCGCCTGTTCCAGGAGATCGTCCATGGCCGTGGTATCGAGATCGTACCGCACCAGGATGAATTGGCGTAACGCTGCCGAAACCCACATGTACATCCGTTTCGCCAGCATGGGGTCGAGATCGTTTCGCTGCAGTATGGGTTCCTGAAACGAATCCATGCGCCGCGATTCCTCGACGAGGAATTCCATCGTTGCTTTTGAAATTCGGGCGTTTTCGTTTTGAAGAAGACTGCGGATGACGCCGGAATTTCCGGTTTCGACCAGGGCGTCGGTCACCTGTTCGCTCAGCGAGTGACGGATGGTGATCGCCATTTGATGCTCGAGCGTTCGTTCGCGGACAACGCCGATCAAGTCGTCGTCCCGAAGAACGACACTTTGGGCCAGGAGCGGGAACGCCACTTCGATTTCGTCATTGATCAATTCCCGGCACAGATCGCCGGGGGCATCCGGGAGGCCCGCAAGGTGCTCGCTGACGACACGGCGGACGCCCATTTCCATATCGTGGATGACACGACGCAGGATATCGAACATGAGCGTTTGTTCACGTTCAGATAGATCTTCCGATGCCTTAAGAAAAATATCGGATAGCGCCTCGCCCAGTTTTCGACGACCTGCGGCCGAGCGGTCCCGTGCAAGTTCCAAAAGATATTTGCTGTCGACGGACCCCATTTTAGGCAACTTTCGGTGCACCTTGCGAGGAATGATACTCGTTCAATTAATTATATGAGTGTTATTGATCTAGTTCAGTTAAAAGTCAAGAAACTTGGCGCTTTCGATTTGGTATTGGGTGCGACCTATTCGGGATGTTTCTCTGCTTTGTCTCGCTTTTGAGGCGCTGTTATCTTGTTGCTACTGATCCCGAACAAATTAATAGGTTTTTAAGCTTGGGTGTGACCGTCCCCAAAGCATCTGCGAGAGATTTGCAAATTAGCGCATCGGCATGACCTTAATTGCCGAGGCTGTGTGTGCAACTGTCAGCCTATGGTATGAAGTTCGTCATGTGGGAATGTCGGCCCGTGTCTCCATCGGGACGGTTGGCATCGATTGGCTGCGAAATCCATGGAGTAGGCGAATGGCGGAAGAACTAAACAACGGCATCGAAGAAACCGGCTCAGAAACCCCGCCACCGACTCGAAGCGGCGACGATCAAAAAGTTCTCGACGACCTGACGGTACTGCGGAACGTCGAAACACCCGATTTGGATGCTGAACAGCAACCCGGACTGGACGACCTCGAAGCGGATGACCAGACCGTTCTCGCTTCGATCCATCAAGGGAGCCAGAAGCAGACGGAGATTCCGACTCCCGCTTCGGCGTCGCTTGACCCGACTGACGCGAGCGAGGCTCCGGCTGCGGCCACTACCGACCCGGCCTCGCAACCGCTTTCCGATATTTCCGAAGACGCCGATCCCGCTGCCGCCATCGCGACGGCCGATGATTCCGCGCCGCCCGCTAACGAATTCGGCGTTCCCGACGCGGGACCTACTCAGGGCGGAGGACGTTTCGGCCCGATTGACCGATTGGAACCCACCTCCTTGGGCGATCCGGCTATCGGAAGTGACCCGGTCGCCTTTGCCGCTGGGCCGGAATTCGACATCGTGCCGTCGGCCATTGGTGGTGCAGACACCGAAACGGCTGTCGTGGACGATACGGCGGAGATGCCGACCCTATCGGTCGCTGATGCCCTGGGGGAGGAAGACACCGCAATCCCGCTGGAAATCACCGCGGGCCTCGTGGATACCGACGGCTCTGAGGTTCTGACGATCCAGATCGCGAATGTTCCGGAAGGCGCGGTCCTTTCCGCCGGAGAAAACCTGGGTGATGGCGTCTGGCGACTGTCGGCCGGCGATCTCGATGGATTGACCATTACGCCGCCCGCTGATTCGTCCGATGATTTTCAGCTGACGGTTACGGCCGTATCCCGCGAAACCTCTTCCGGGGATACTTCCGCCACGACATCGACCTTCGACGTCGTCGTCGAAGGCGTGGCCGATGAACCGATATTGTCGGTCAGTGATGCGGCAGGATCTGAAGACGCCGCCATCGCTTTGGACATCACGGCGTCTCTGAGTGATCTCGATGGTTCCGAAAGCTTGAGTGTCACCATTCTCGGCGTTCCCGATGGCGCGGTGCTGTCTGCGGGAACCGACAACGGCGACGGCACGTGGACGCTGAGCGCGGACGATCTGTCGGGCCTGACGATCACGCCGCCCGCGGATTCCGATGCGGACTTCCAGCTTTCGATTATCGCCGAAGCCACGGAGGCGGACGGCGGTTCGGCCATCATCACCGATACGATCGATGTGAGCATCGGCGCGGTGGCGGATGCGCCGACGCTGTCGGTATCCGACGTATCGGGGAACGAAGACACGGCGATCTCCCTGGATGTGTCGGCCTCGTTGACCGATCTCGACGGTTCGGAAAGCCTGTCGGTGACCATCGCGGGCGTCCCCGACGGCGCGGTGCTGTCGGCGGGGACCGACAACGGCGACGGCACGTGGACGCTGGACGGGAGCCAGTTGTCCGGCCTGACGATCACGCCGTCGGCAAATTCCGATGCGGATTTCCAGCTTTCGATCACGGCCGTGGCGACCGAGGCGAACGGAAGCACGGCGACCGTCACAGATACCCTCGACGTACGGGTCGACGCGGTGGCGGATGCGCCGACGCTGTCGGTGTCCGACGTATCGGGGAACGAAGACACGGCGATCTCCCTGGATGTGTCGGCCTCGTTGACCGATCTCGACGGTTCGGAAAGCCTGTCGGTGACCATCGCGGGCGTCCCCGACGGCGCGGTGCTGTCGGCGGGGACCGACAACGGCGACGGCACGTGGACGCTGGACGGGAGCCAGTTGTCCGGCCTGACGATCACGCCGTCGGCAAATTCCGATGCGGATTTCCAGCTTTCGATCACGGCCGTGGCGACCGAGGCGAACGGAAGCACGGCGACCGTCACAGATACCCTCGACGTACGGGTCGGCGCGGTGGCGGATGCGCCGACGCTGTCGGTGTCCGACGTATCGGGGAACGAAGACACGGCGATCTCCCTGGATGTGTCGGCCTCGTTGACCGATCTCGACGGTTCGGAAAGCCTGTCGGTGACCATCGCGGGCGTCCCCGACGGCGCGGTGCTGTCGGCGGGGACCGACAACGGCGACGGCACGTGGACGCTGGACGGGAGCCAGTTGTCCGGCCTGACGATCACGCCGTCGGCAAATTCCGATGCGGATTTCCAGCTTTCGATCACGGCCGTGGCGACCGAGGCGAACGGAAGCACGGCGACCGTCACAGATACCCTCGACGTACGGGTCGGCGCGGTGGCGGATGCGCCGACGCTGTCGGTGTCCGACGTATCGGGGAACGAAGACACGGCGATCTCCCTGGATGTGTCGGCCTCGTTGACCGATCTCGACGGTTCGGAAAGCCTGTCGGTGACCATCGCGGGCGTCCCCGACGGCGCGGTGCTGTCGGCGGGGACCGACAACGGCGACGGCACGTGGACGCTGGACGGGAGCCAGTTGTCCGGCCTGACGATCACGCCGTCGGCAAATTCCGATGCGGATTTCCAGCTTTCGATCACGGCCGTGGCGACCGAGGCGAACGGAAGCACGGCGACCGTCACAGATACCCTCGACGTACGGGTCGACGCGGTGGCGGATGCGCCGACGCTGTCGGTATCCGACGTATCGGGGAACGAAGACACGGCGATCTCCCTGGATGTGTCGGCCTCGTTGACCGATCTCGACGGTTCGGAAAGCCTGTCGGTGACCATCGCGGGCGTTCCCGACGGCGCGGTGCTGTCTGCGGGAACCGACAACGGCGACGGCACGTGGACGCTGAGCGCGGACGATCTGTCGGGCCTGACGGTCACGCCGTCGGCAAATTCCGATGCGGATTTCCAGCTTTCGATCACGGCCGTGGCGACCGAGGCGAACGGAAGCACGGCGACCGTCACAGATACCCTCGACGTACGGGTCGGCGCGGTGGCGGATGCGCCGACGCTGTCGGTGTCCGACGTATCGGGGAACGAAGACACGGCGATCTCCCTGGATGTGTCGGCCTCGTTGACCGATCTCGACGGTTCGGAAAGCCTGTCGGTGACCATCGCGGGCGTCCCCGACGGCGCGGTGCTGTCGGCGGGGACCGACAACGGCGACGGCACGTGGACGCTGGACGGGAGCCAGTTGTCCGGCCTGACGATCACGCCGTCGGCAAATTCCGATGCGGATTTCCAGCTTTCGATCACGGCCGTGGCGACCGAGGCGAACGGAAGCACGGCGACCGTCACAGATACCCTCGACGTACGGGTCGACGCGGTGGCGGATGCGCCGACGCTGTCGGTGTCCGACGTATCGGGGAACGAAGACACGGCGATCTCCCTGGATGTGTCGGCCTCGTTGACCGATCTCGACGGTTCGGAAAGCCTGTCGGTGACCATCGCGGGCGTTCCCGACGGCGCGGTGCTGTCTGCGGGAACCGACAACGGCGACGGCACGTGGACGCTGGACGGGAGCCAGTTGTCCGGCCTGACCGTCACGCCGCCGGCCGGCTCAGATGCCGATTTCCAGCTTTCAATCACTGCCGTGGCGATCGAGGAAAACGGGAGCACGGCTACTTTGACCAGTACGCTTGACGTCCAGGTCGATGAGGCGCCCCGTTTGGAAGCCGATGTTACATTTCGTTTCAACGATCAGCAGGCGGCCGATCCCGATTTTGATGACGTGGCAACCAATTTCGTTGTCGATGATGCCGAAGCCTTTGGTCAAGCCGAGGTCTACGACGCTACGGAGATGGGCGTCAGCGGCATGGGCGCATCCGATCGTGTCAGCGTGACGTATGAGGATGGCGACACGGCTTCGGCTTCGGCCGACAGCGGATGGAATACGGTCAAGAATGCCGAAGCGACCAGTGACGGCGCGGCGGAAGTCTCGCTCGACGGGTTCGTCCGATCCGACGTGCATCTTGGGGACAGCGACAAGGACGGTGATGGCACCATCGATGGCAGCACCGTCGTTATCGACGGCGCCAAGCGTGGCGATATTTCGACGGGTGGGGGTGACGATGTCGTCGATATCGATGCCTATACCAACGACGCCGGTTGGAGCAACGTCTTCGATGTCGACACCGGATCGGGTGACGACGACATCACCGTAACGGGCGACAAGGGTGTCACGCGCTCGAATATCGACACCGGTGCCGGAGACGACAACGTTACCTTGGACGGTAACTACGCCCAGGCGACGGTGGTCGGCGGAGCCGGCAACGATGCAATCGTCGGCGGCGTTGGTGCGGATGATTTCGCTGGCGGTTCCGGCGCGGATACCCTGACGGGCGGGCGGGGCGACGACGTCCTTGATGGTGGTGCCGATAGCGATATGGCGGTGTTCTCGGGCGATCGGTCGGAATACGAGATCGTTCAAAATGACGACGGCAGCATTACGGTCGTCGATACGGTCGCAAACCGGGACGGCACCGATATTGTGACAAACGTCGAGAATTTCAGCTTTGCCGATGGAACGATTTCCATCGAGGAACTGATCGTGGACGAATCGGGCGGTCAGAGAAGCATTGATTCCAGCGCTTTCACCAACGGCAACGATTCCGTGAACCTTGCCGATCTCGCAGGATACGGCGCCGAAGTAATTTACGACGCATTGTCCGGGAACGATCGGGTGACCGGTGGCGACGCCGATGATTTCATCATGGGCTCCGGCGGCAACGATGCGCTGGAGGGCGGCGCGGGCGACGATACCTTCTTGGTGGAAGGCACGGGCGACGGCTACGACCGGTTCACGGGCGGCGACGGCACGGACACGATCCTGGGTTCGTCGGGCGACGATACGATCGGGATCAACGGGACGTTCGGCGGCGAGCAGTCGGTCGAGGTGATCGACGGCGGTGACGGCACCGATGTCATCAGCGGAAGCAGCTCCAACGACAGGTTGGACTTCAGCGCCACCGAACTGCGCGGCATCGAGGAGATCCAGGGCGGTTCGGGCAACGACACCATCATCGGTTCGGCCGGTGACGATACGATCCGGGGCGGCGCGAACAACGATGCGCTGGAGGGCGGCGCGGGCGACGATACCTTCTTGGTGGAAGGCACGGGCGACGGCTACGACCGGTTCACGGGCGGCGACGGCACGGACACGATCCTGGGTTCGTCGGGCGACGATACGATCGGGATCAACGGGACGTTCGGCGGCGAGCAGTCGGTCGAGGTGATCGACGGCGGTGACGGCACCGATGTCATCAGCGGAAGCAGCTCCAACGACAGGTTGGACTTCAGCGCCACCGAACTGCGCGGCATCGAGGAGATCCAGGGCGGTTCGGGCAACGACACCATCATCGGTTCGGCCGGTGACGATACGATCCGGGGCGGCGCGAACAACGATGCGCTGGAGGGCGGCGCGGGCGACGATACCTTCTTGGTGGAAGGCACGGGCGACGGCTACGACCGGTTCACGGGCGGCGACGGCACGGACACGATCCTAGGTTCGTCGGGCGACGATACGATCGGGATCAACGGGACGTTCGGCGGCGAGCAGTCGGTCGAGGTGATCGACGGCGGTGACGGCACCGATGTCATCAGCGGAAGCAGCTCCAACGACAGGTTGGACTTCAGCGCCACCGAACTGCGCGGCATCGAGGAGATCCAGGGCGGTTCGGGCAACGACACCATCATCGGTTCGGCCGGTGACGATACGATCCGGGGCGGCGCGAACAACGATGCGCTGGAGGGCGGCGCGGGCGACGATACCTTCTTGGTGGAAGGCACGGGCGACGGCTACGACCGGTTCACGGGCGGCGACGGCACGGACACGATCCTAGGTTCGTCGGGCGACGATACGATCGGGATCAACGGGACGTTCGGCGGCGAGCAGTCGGTCGAGGTGATCGACGGCGGTGACGGCACCGATGTCATCAGCGGAAGCAGCTCCAACGACAGGTTGGACTTCAGCGCCACCGAACTGCGCGGCATCGAGGAGATCCAGGGCGGTTCGGGCAACGACACCATCATCGGTTCGGCCGGTGACGATACGATCCGGGGCGGCGCGAACAACGATGCGCTGGAGGGCGGCGCGGGCGACGACACCTTCTTGGTGGAAGGCACGGGCGACGGCTACGACCGGTTCACGGGCGGCGACGGCACGGACACGATCCTGGGTTCGTCGGGCGACGATACGATCGGGATCAACGGGACGTTCGGCGGCGAGCAGTCGGTCGAGGTGATCGACGGCGGTGACGGCACCGATGTCATCAGCGGAAGCAGCTCCAACGACAGGTTGGACTTCAGCGCCACCGAACTGCGCGGCATCGAGGAGATCCATGGCGGTTCGGGCAACGACACCATCATCGGTTCGGCCGGTGACGATACGATCCGGGGCGGCGCGAACAACGATGCGCTGGAGGGCGGCGCGGGCGACGACACCTTCTTGGTGGAAGGCACGGGCGACGGCTACGACCGGTTCACGGGCGGCGACGGCACGGACACGATCCTGGGTTCGTCGGGCGACGATACGATCGGGATCAACGGGACGTTCGGCGGCGAGCAGTCGGTCGAGGTGATCGACGGCGGTGACGGCACCGATGTCATCAGCGGAAGCAGCTCCAACGACAGGTTGGACTTCAGCGCCACCGAACTGCGCGGCATCGAGGAGATCCAGGGCGGTTCGGGCAACGACACCATCATCGGTTCGGCCGGTGACGATACGATCGACGGCGGTTCGGGCACGGATCGGGTGATCTTCTCCGGATTGCGCGAGGACTACCACGTCAATATCAACGAAGACGGCAGCATCACCGTGACGGATCTGCGCGAAGACGGTGATGGGACGGATACGATCCTCAATACGGAAGTCTTCGTGTTCTCCGACCAAGCCGTTTCGCTGGACAGCTTGGAAGACGACGGCCCCATGGCCGAACCGGCTCCGCCGGCTGCTGCCGATCCGGTGGTCGAAGAGCCGGAAGGCATCATCCTCGACGAGCCGGTCATTGCACGCCCGACCACCTGGGACTGGGAGGGAACGGACCACAACGACACGCATTCCGGTGGAGCAGGCGGCCAGGCGATGCTGGCCAAGGACGGCGTTGATCGGATTTATGGCGATCTGAGTTGGGAAACCGGCGACGGCGGCAATGACATCATCTTTGCCGAAGATGGCAACGACACCATCGTCGGTGGCGCTGGAGACGATCAGATCGACGGTGGCGACGGTAACGACAAGCTCTATGGCGACTATACCTACGCCACGAATTCCGACGGCAACGACACCATCGTTGCCGGGGATGGCCATGATACGGTCTTTGGAATGCAAGGGTCCGACGTGATCGCCGGCGGCAACGGCAACGATGTTCTGGCGGGTGACGAAGAAGGCTTTTACAGCGCTGCCGATGGTGCCGACACCGTGTTCGGTGGCGAAGGCAAGGACAGCATCTACGGCGGCGGCGGCGCGGATACCCTGATCGGCGGCGATGGAGCCGATGTTATCTGGGGTGGCGTCAAAAACGACTGGCATACTGCGGCGGATGGTGGCGACCTGATCGATGCCGGCGACGGAAACGATTCGGTCTATGGCGGTTCCGGCGACGACACCATTTACGGCGGCGCGGGCGATGATGTCCTGTCCGGCGGCGTAAAGAACGATTACGCCAGTTCCAGCGGTGGCGACGATTTGATCTACGGCGGCGATGGCGACGATACGATCCAGGGCGGATCGGGTGACGATCAATTGCATGGCGGTGCCGACAACGACACCATTTACGGAGATTTTTCCAGCGAGTGGGAAGCGGGCGGCGCCGATACGCTGACCGGCGGCGCGGGCGAAGACACGCTCTATGGTGGTCAGGGCAATGACCTGCTCCAAGGTGGCGACGACGACGATGTCCTGAACGGCGGGCTCGGCAATGACACCGTCGAAGGCGGATCCGGCAACGATACCCTTTATGGCGACATTCGCACCGACGCGTGGAACGGCGGCGACGACACGTTGATTGGCGGTGAGGGCAACGACGATGCCTACGGTGGCGCCGGCAACGATTTGTTCATATTTGGATCCGGTGACGGCAGCGACTATTTCGACGGCGGTAATGGCTGGGCCGATACCATTCAGTTGGATACCGTTTCCGGTGGACCGGGCGTCGAATCCGGTTGGACACTCCAGGTCGAGTCCGACTACACCCAAACTGATCACGGCATCACTTTCGACGAAAGCTCTTCCGGAACCATACAGCTTGAAGACGGCAGCGAATTGACCTTCGACAATGTCGAAAAGATCGAGTGGTAGACGAGCGTATTTCCTCCTGTCCAAGCCTCAAGGCCATCGGCGTTGCCGCCGATGGCCTTTTTCTTTGGCCGATCGAGGGAGGATTTCGGTGCTGGGGGTTAGGAAAGAACTGGCTGCATGGTCCCTGTTAGGCGTTTGCCGAGATCATCGCGTGGTAGATGTTTTCGGCATCCTCGCGGGAACGCGCGCCGGCCTGAAGGGCGGCATCGATCATATCCGCGGTGGGGGCCGACGGAACGACACTGAGCCCTGTCGTGTAGATCGAGGTCAAAATATCGAGGGACATATTCAGCGCCGCGGATTGGGGCCGTTTCATCAAAAAGAATGCCTTTTGGTTACCCATGTCCGAACCCTTTCTTTTCTTGTCGGCACTTTCAATCCCGTATGGGATGTGTCGGCGGAAAAAATTTCATGCCATGAGGGACGCAAAGAGCGTGCCATTTTCAGTCGCATGAAAGGGTCGGGATTCCCGACGGTCGTGATCGGAAACGCCCGACACATTTGCAAAAGGCGAATGTTACGTTCCCGAAATGCAAAACCCCTGCGATTCACAACGAGAGGCTGGTACGCGACTGATCCGTTGCGCTACTGTGCGGCCATCCGATGAGGCTCGATTTCAACCGGCCGACAATCCATGCCGGCCGACTCGTGGCGAGGAAAACGCTGGTGCTCGACAAGACGCTTTGGGCTTTCACCCATCTTTTGCATCTGTTGGATCCTGAAACCGCGCACGAACTGACCGTCTGGTCAGCCCAGCACCGCATGGCGCCCAGCCTGAGGGCGTTCGAGGACCCCATTCTTTCCTCGATTCTGTGGGACAGAGAATTCATCAATCCCTTTGGACTCGCGGCCGGTTTTGACAAGAATGGCGTAGTGATCGATCCCTTGCAGCGCCAGGGATTCGGATTCATCGAAATTGGAAGCGTGACGCCGCGACCGCAGTTGGGCAATCCCCGGCCCCGGTTGTTCCGGCTTCCGAAGGATCGTGCCGTCATCAATCGCATGGGATTCAACAACGACGGCCATGGTGCCGTGGCGGCGCGCGTGGCGCGGCGGCAGCGAACGCGCGTGCTCGGCGTCAACTTGGGCAAGAACAAGGATACCGTGCAGGCGGTTACCGACTACGTGGCAGGGGTAAAGGTCTTCGCCGAGATCGCCGATTATCTCGTGATCAATGTTTCGTCACCCAACACGCCGGGATTGCGGGCCTTGCAGGGAAAATCCGCGCTGTCGGAGATCCTGGATGCGGCGTTGACGGAACGGGCGCGTCTTGGCGCCATCTCGCGTCCGCCGTTGCTGCTCAAGATTGCCCCGGATCTGACGGGGTCCGAGTTGGACGATATTGCGCAGGTCGCTCTCGACCTCGGCATTGACGGTTTGATATGCACCAATACGACACTGATGCGGCCTTCCCGCCTTCGCGACACGAAACGCATGGAAGATGGCGGCTTGAGCGGCCGGCCGTTGTTCGACCTGTCGACTCAGGTTCTGTCCGAGATGTATGCCCGCGTCGGAAAATGTCTGCCGCTTATCGGCAGTGGCGGCGTCGAATCGGGAAAGATGGCCTATGCTAAGATTCGCGCGGGAGCGTCGCTGGTTCAGGTCTACACCGCGTTCATCTACGAGGGGCCGGGGCTGCTCAACCGCTTGAAACGCGATTTGGTCGGATTGCTCCGGGCCGACGGCTTTACGTCGGTGAGCCAAGCCGTCGGCGCCGATCATCGGTAATTTCGCTCGGTGGCGGGATCAGTCCGCGGAGCCGGTCTTGTCGCTGGTCGCGCGGTTGAAGACGTAGCGGAAAACGAACGGCAGACAGACGACCAGGAAGATCAAACGCGCGGAATGGTGAGTCGAGACAAACGCGGTGTCGATTCCGAGCGACAGACTGATCAGGCACATTTCGGCCAGTCCGCCCGGTGAAAATGCCAGAAGCAGAACCGGAAACGTTGCGTCGACAAGCGGTGCCAGGAAATAGGCGCAGGACGCGGCGGTCGCCAACATGAAAGCCGTTGATAAAGCACCGGCCGCGGCGGCGCCGACGACGTCGCGAAGGCGGATTCCCGTAAACCGGCAACCTGCTGAAGCGCCGATGACGACCTGGGACGCCGCGATCAGCGTTTGCGGCGGTTGCGCCGCCGTCAAACCCAAGAGGTGCACCACCGCGCTGGCCGCCATCGGCCCCAGCAAGGGCCCGGCTGGAATCCGCAGCACGCGCGCCCCGGCGAATCCGACAATGCCGCATCCGATCAGAATCATGGCATCGTCAAGGGCGATAGACGAAAGGCGGGCCGCTACATTGGCGCTTCCGCCGGGAACGTACCCTTCGAACATCTTGAACCACAGGGCGATCAGAAAGACGGTCATCAGGATGCGCACGCTGTGCACCAGCGATACCGCTCGCATGTCGCCGCCATACAGGCCGCAGAGTGCGACCATCTCGCCGAAACCGCCGGGCGCGGCGGAAAAGAAGGCAGTCGGCCGGTTGAAACGGGTGAACTTCAGATAGGCGGCGAACAAAATCGCCGCGACGATCGCGACATAGACCAAAAGGATGCCGATCGTCGTCGTCCAATTGGCGACGTGCGATATCATTTCTGGCGAAAAGGTTCCGCCGAGCATGACCCCGAGAACAACCATCACCAGGTTTCGGACTGACGGCGACGCGCGCAGGGGCGCTCCGGCCAGTGCAACCAGTGTGGTCGCGATCATTGCGCCCAACAGCCACGGCAGCGGCAGGCCGAATGCGAAGAATGCCGATCCCCCTGCGGCACCGACGGCAAGGGTGGCAGCAACCCACATCCACCGCGTTCCGGAAGATGACGAAGACGATTGGCCAGCGTTCACGACAGGAACTGTTCCTCGACAACAGGGGGGACGGGGTCTTATAGAGCGTTTTTTTATTGAGCGGAAACATGAAACGCCGGACTGCCACTTTAAGGCGACGTTCTTTGTACGTACAACGGTGGCTGAGTGAAACTTGCGCGGGACCGTGAACCCGAAAATCTTGCGTATTCCCGCGATGATTCGCCCGGCGTGTTACGGTTCGCGGCGTGCCCGCTTAAAAACAGCGACGCGGAGAGGTTCGCTAGCGTCAATCGAATAACGAACGTTTCAAAACGGGAGACTGAAAAGTGAACAGGACCATCGTATCTTTTTCGACAGCCGCCCTGGTTCTATTGAGCATTATATGGAGTTCCTGGTACACGATCGATCAGGGAGAACGGGGCGTAGTCCTCCGTAACGGCGCCATCGTCTCGGTATCCGAACCCGGCCTTCATTTCAAAATTCCACTGATCGACAGTGTCAAGAAAATCAGCATTCAAACCTTTAAAGGCACCTTCGAAAAACTCGCAATGTATTCGAAGGACCAGCAGACTGCATTCGTGCAACTGTCGATCAACTACAGAATCCAACCCGGAGCCGTCGACAAGGTCTACACCCAATATGGCGGGCGCGAAGGCGTGTTCGATCGGGTCATCAGTCCGAAAGTCTTCGAAAAGACCAAAAACGTGTTTGGCCAGTTCAACGCGGTCAACGCCATTCAGGATCGCGCGCGCCTGAATACGGAAATGCAATTGGCCGTCCAGAACGCGGTCACGGCCAGCGGAGCCTTTGTCGAGGCGGTTCAGGTCGAGAACGTCGATTTCTCGGATGAATACGAGAAGTCCATCGAGGCCCGGATGCAGGCGGAAGTCGAAGTGGCTAAGCTGACTCAGCAGTTGGAGCAGGACAAGGTCAGGGCCGAACAGGCCCGCGTGACGGCCGCGGGACAGGCGGATGCCGTTCGCACCAACGCCCGTGCCAAGGCGGATGCGGTCCAGATGCAAGGAGAAGCGGAAGCCATGGCGATCCGGGCCAAGGGCGACGCGCTTCGGGCGAATCCCGAACTCGTCAGCCTTATCGCGGCCGAGCGCTGGAACGGAGCGCTACCGACAACAATGATTCCCGGCGGCAGCGTTCCGTTCCTGTCTGTGGGGAAATAGAAACGTTGATCGGGCAGGCGTAAAGCCTGCCCGGCGCCTTCGAACGAAATGCGCCGAAAGTGATCTATGGCAGGAACTGCTCTTTGATGATGCGTTCGGCCAGACTGCTTTCAGGATCGAACAGAAGTGTCGGGGCTCGACCCGGATCGCGCATGATCTTGACGTGCGCGACCTCGCGTACCTCGGTGAAATCCGCCACGGCGCTGACGGGGCGTTGGCGCGGATTGATGACGTCGAATTCCACCTGCGCATCCTGCGGCAGCAGGGCGCCACGCCATCGACGCGGCCGGAAGGCGCTGATCGGCGTGAGAGCGAGAGCCTCGCTGCCCAAGGGAAGAATGGGGCCGTGGACGGCGTTGTTGTAGGCGGTGCTGCCCGCCGGAGTGGCGACAAGGACTCCGTCGCAGATCATCTGTTCGAGCCGGACCACGCCGTCGACCGAAACCCGGATCTTGGCCGCCAAGCGGGTTTCGCGCAACAGCGAGACCTCGTTGATCGCCAGGGCCTGATGGCTTTCGCCATTAATATCGGTTGCCGTCATGCGCAGCAGATCCAGTTCGATGGGATGGGCGCAACGCAAACGTTCGATCAGACCGTCTTCCCGGTAATCGTTCATCAAAAAGCCGACCGAACCGAGGTTCAGGCCAAAAATCGGTTTCCCGTGATCCATGAACCGGTGAAGGGTCTGCAACATGAACCCGTCGCCGCCAAGGGCGACGATGGCGTCGGCTTTCTCGGGGGACACGTGATTATAAAGGCCTTTGATAACCTCTTCTGCGCGCCGTGCGCCCTCGATTCGTTCCGAGGCGGTAATGGCGATGGTCTTGAATTCCATGGGAACGTCCGGCTCAGAGGCTGTGTGGGGAAACCAGGGCACCTTACTCCGATCCGTTCGCTTGCGAAAGATGCCGCCATGAAACATACTGTGAGGTATGAACCGTGTTCGAAACCCATTGGAAACCCGCCGGGCCATTCTGGACGCCGCGTTCGAGCGTGTTCACAAGTACGGCTTTCAGGCCGCCGGCCTCAATGATATTCTGATGGCGACGAATGTCACCAAAGGCGCCCTGTACCATCATTTCCCCAACAAGATGGCTCTTGGCTACGCCCTTGTCGATGAAATACTCCGGGAATATGTCAACGACTGGTGGTTGCGTCCCTTGGACGCGGCCGACGATCCGATCGAGGCGCTGGCCCAGGCGATCCAGGGCCGGATGGCGTCGGATCTGCCCGGTATCGTCCGGCTAGGGTGCCCGGTCAACAACCTCGCCCAGGAAATGGCAACGGTCGACGAAGGTTTCCGCCAGAGGATCGAATCCCTTTATCGTCATTGGCGAAAGGGGTTGGCCCGAGCGTTCCGTCGCGGACAGCAGAACGGCACCGTCCGTGGCGACGTCGATTCCGAGGAAACCGCGGCTTTTGTGATCGCGGCGCTTCAGGGGGCCTTCGGCCAAGCGAAAAATGCCCAGAGCATTGAAGTTTTTCAGGAATGTCTCGGTGGTCTGTCGGTGTACCTGACCGCTCTTCGCCCGTAAGCGAGCGCCCGCTTTTTTTGCTGGTCGATTCGGTGCGGACGGCCCGCCGGCGATCATCCGCCCGTCATGCTCATGTGCCGGGCAACGGATGGCCGTTTGGTCTCCGAATCGATGGTGAATTCGTGACCCTTGGGCTTTAGCGCCACGGCGGAATCAATGGCGGCGTGTAGAATGGCGTCGTCGTCGGATTCACGCATCGGCGTGCGCAGATCGACGGAATCTTCCTGTCCCAGGCACATGAACAGCGTCCCGGTGGAGGTCAAGCGGACGCGATTGCATGTTTCGCAGAAGTTGTGGGTCATCGGCGTGATGAAGCCTACTCTGCTGCCGGTTTCGACGATCCGGACATACCGCGCCGGACCGCCGGTGCAGTCGTCGATATCCTCCAGGTGCCACGTCCGGGCGAGACGGGCGCGTACTTCCGTCAGCGGCAGGTAGTGATCGGTCCGCTGAGTTTCGATTTCGCCCAACGGCATGGTTTCGATAAAAGTCAGGTCCGAACCGTGTTCGGTACACCACCGCACGATATCTTCGACCTCGTCGTCGTTGACCCCGCGCAAGGCGACGGTGTTGATCTTCACCTTGAGTCCGGCTTTCCGGGCCGCAGCGATGCCTTCGAGAACGGGTTCGATCTGACCGAAACGGGTCAACAGGGCGAAGCGCTGCGGATCCAGTGTGTCCAGGGACACATTGACGCGTCGGACGCCGCAATCGAAGAGTTCCTTGGCGTGGCGAGTCAATAGGACGCCATTGGTAGTCAGCGTCAGTTCGTCCAGGTCGCCTTTTTCAAGATGGCGGCCGAGGGAGCGAAACAGCGCGATCGCATTGCGCCGAACCAGGGGTTCTCCGCCGGTAACTCGAAGCTTCCGCACGCCGCGGGAAACGAAGACGCTGCATACGCGGTCGATCTCCTCCAAGGATAGGATGTCGGTCTTCGGCAGGAATTCCATGTCCTCTGACATGCAGTAGAAACAACGGAAGTTGCATCGGTCCGTTATCGACACACGAAGATACGTGATGCGGCGCCCGTAAGGGTCAATCATCGGCAATCTCCAACGCTCCCGTTCCCGATTCTTATTGCCTTATGGATTCATAATATAAGGTTGGCAACAGTTTGTCGTCCCCAACCAAGGAAGGGATATTTCAGCGGACCGACCGGCCGGTTTCCATTGCAAGAATATTGCACATCGCCTCGGATAAGTCGCAGTATGGGCCAATAATTCATAGGCAAGCCCCATGTCGGAACTGATGACCACCCGGGAGGTCGCCGAATACCTCCGCATCAAGGAACGCAAGGTCTACGATCTGGTTCACGAAAAGCGTATCCCCTGCGCGCGCGTGACCGGCAAATGGCTGTTCCCGAGAGACCTGATCGACGCCTGGATTGCGCACGGGACCGAATTCCCCGACGACTTGCCCGGTCTCCTGCCGTCTCCGCCCGTCGCCGTGGGCAGCCACGATCCGTTGTTCGATTGGGCGATCCGGGAATCGGGGTGCGAACTGGCCGTACTTCCCGGCGGCAGCCTGGACGGGTTGCGGCGCATGGCCAAGGGCGAAGCCTCGGCGTGTGGCCTACACGTTCTCGATGCTGCGACAGGGGAATACAACCTGCCCCTGGTTTCGGACACCTGCCATGGTCTCGACTTGGTTCTGATCGAATGGGCACGCCGCAAGCAGGGGTTGATCGTTGCTCCGGGAAACCCTCTGGCGATCTCCTCGATTCGGGAACTTGTGGTTTCCGGAGCCCGCGTGGTGACCCGACAGGCCGAGGCGGGAAGCCAGATCCTGCTGTCGTATCTGCTGGAGACCGAAGGGGTCGAATTGTCCGATCTGCGGCCGCTCTCCCAGCCGGCGAGAAGCGAAACCGATCTGGCCCTGGCGGTTTTGGAAGGGCACGCCGATGTCGGCCTGGGCGTGGAGTCGGTCGCGCGGCTCTTTCGGTTGGACTTCGTTCCGCTGCACGAGGAACGGTACGATCTTCTGCTGCGCCGACGCGCCTATTTCGAAAAGCCGATCCAGACGCTGCTGGCTTTCGCGCGATCTCCGGCGATGGCGGAAAGAGTCTCGACGATGGCCGGATACGATATTTCGAATCTCGGCCGGGTAATCTGGAACTCTCCCTGACCGGTCAACGGCCTTCCGTCGTCGCCGGGAGGCCGAAACGCACCTTCAAGTCGCCGCCCAGCCATCGATCGAAAAGGATCGCCCCGGCCGTTGCCCGCATAGGGGCGGGCACCGGGGCGGTGTCGAAGCGCGCCATGTACGGCACCATCCACGCGATATCGGTGGCAAGGGGGCGGCCCGCCGGTCGTTCTTGAGGGACGCCGACGCGGCGGGTGACGATGTTCGGATCGGCGATCGCCGCCTGCGTGAAGGTGACCAACCGGAGAAGCGCGCCTTCTCGTTCGGCGTAGAGGTTCAGCCCGTTCGCCGCGGCGATTTCGGCGGTCAGGATCAGGGGGCGCAGAGCGAAAATATGATAATTGGTGGCGCGCGCTGCCCGCCGGAGTTCGTGCGGAAGCGAACCGTCGTCGGCGATGTTGGCGATGGCGCCGCGGGCGGCGTCGACCGCCCAGTCGAACAACACGTCATCCTGAATCGCCACCGCGACGGACAGCGCGGAAAGCGCGGCCCAGTTCAGGTGATTGTTCTGGTCGGCGAAGGGCTTACGGGCGTCGTCGGGAACCATCGCCCATGCGAGGTCGCCGAGCCATTCCTCTATTCGCCGCCGTCGATCGGCGTCGATCCCCGGGACTCGCGCCAGCAGAACGTAATTCAGCGCGAGGGTGGCCAAGGCCCATTTCCGCTCGCTCGAACCCTGGCGTGAAACGGCGCCCAGCATGGCGTGTGCAGAAGCCCAGATATCCAGCCATTCGGCCATGCATGCCGCGACGGGGGCGGGATGTGGTTCGCCCGCCAACCAGCGGTCCCCCATTTTCGCGATGCCGTCGAGGTAGACCCTTAGTGGAGCTACCGCCCGGGCATGGGCGGAAAGGGCGTCCGCGTCGACGATGGAATGCGTGGGATCGTCCCGCCGATAAAAGGGCGCCATTGTCAGATCCCGGATCGGGGCGATCGGCTGTCGGCACGCGAAGGAAGAAGTCCTGGTTGCGTCTGATGGAAATCGGCGCGATTCGGGATAGGAAATTCCCCGATAAGGGGGACGGACGCCGGATTTCGGCGTCGCCTCGGCGTTCAGCGAACAGCGACGCGGGCCACGCTGCCCTTCGCCCCGGAGCCGTCCCGCGTCAATGTGACCGGTATAGTGGATCGGCTTTTCGATGCCGGCGACATAGCGCCCCTCGACAACGACGGTTCCGTTGTCGGAGATGACACCCGTCAACCGTTCCCAACCGTTGGCACCCGCGAGGCCGCGTTCGCTTGTCAATCGCCCGTTCCGCACGACGAAGGCTATCGCCCACTCGAATGCCGGAGAGTCTCGGGTCGCACTGCATGCGAGGACACCGCGATACACTCCGTCGAGGGTGTCCCCGGCAAAGGCGGGAAAAGCGGAAAGCCAAAACGCGAGGACGCCGAGACGAAGCCTCATCCGCGATGGCTTTAGCCGAGGAGGAGCTTGTCGTCGTCGAGTTCCTGCCCACGGACTTTTTCGAACATGTGCAGCAGGTCTTCGACTTTCATGCCCTTGCGTTCCGACCCCGCGACATCCAGGACGACCCGGCCTTCGTGCAGCATCACCGTGCGGTCGCCGACATCGAGGGCCTGGCGCATGCTGTGCGTTACCATCAGTGTCGTCAGGTTTTGCTCGGCGACGATGCGGCAGGTTAGACCGAGGACGAAGGCGGCGATCTTGGGATCGAGCGCGGCGGTATGTTCGTCCAGCAGCAGGATCTTCATCGGCCGTATCGTGGCCATCAGAAGGCTGACAGCCTGGCGTTGCCCGCCGGACAGCAGTTCCATCGGGTCGTCGAGCCGGTTTTCCAGCCCCAGTTCCAGCCGGGCCAGATGTTCCTGAAATTCGGCGCGGATTTTTCGTGGTACGGCGGTGGTCAAGGAGCGGCGGCCGGTTCGGGCCGCCGCCAGCCCCATATTGTCGGCGATGGTCAGGTTGGCGCAACTGCCGGCCATGGGGTCTTGGAATACGCGGGCGACCAAGGCGGCGCGGCGATGGGCGGGCCAATTGGTGACATCGGTGTCGTCGATCAGGATCCGGCCGGTGTCGGGCCGGGCTTCGCCCGAAAGGGCGTTCAGGAAGGTGGATTTGCCGGCGCCGTTGCTGCCGATGACGGTGACGAACTGCCCCGCCGGAATTGACAGGTCGAGGCCGCGCAAAGCGCGGCTTTCCATCGGCGTGTCCTTGTTGAAGGTGATTTTCAGTCCCTGGACGTCGATCATTTCGTGCGCCCCCTGAGCAAGGCGCGCTTGACCGGCGTGCGGACCGTCGGCAGCACCATTGCCGCCGCGACCAGGACGGCAGTGATGAGGTTGAGATCCTGGGCCTTGAGCCCGATGAAATCGGCGTTGAGCGCGAGCGCGACGGCGATCCGGTAAAGGATCGATCCGAGGATGCAGGCCATCGTTGCCAGGAACGGCGTTCGTGGCGCGATCACCGCCTCGCCGCCGATCACGGCCGCTAGGCCGACGACGATGGTCCCGACCCCAAGCGTGATGTCGGCGGCGCCTTGGCTTTGTGCGAACAACGCGCCGCCGAAGGCCACGAGACCATTCGACAAGCCGATTCCGAGCAGGATATAGCCGCCGGTGTTAATCCCCTGGGCCCGGGCCATGCGGGGGTTCGACCCCGTTGCCCGCATCGCGGCGCCGATCTGCGAACTGAGAAAGAAGTCGATCAGGAACTTCGTGGCGATCACAATCACCAGCAGGATCGCGGGCAGCGACCAATAGCTGGGGATGGGCAGATCGTCGAGCGGCGAAAAGACGGTCGCCTCGCCCAAAAGCGGCACCACCGGTCCGCTCATGATCCGGAGATTGATCGAAAACAGGGCGATCATGGTCAGGATCGACGCGAGGAGATGCAGAATGTTCAATCGGACATTCAGCCAAGCGGTAATCAAGCCCGCGCCAACGCCGGCGAAGAATGCGGCCAGACAGGCCAGGTAGGGATTGACACCCGCGACGATCAGGGTGGCGCAGACCGCCGCGCCCAGGGGAAAGCTTCCATCCACGGTCAAGTCCGGGAACTGGAGCACGCGGAACGAAAGATAGACCCCCAGGGCGACGAGGCTGAAGATGAGGCCGGTTTCAACCGCCCCCAGAAACGCGATGAGACTCAAAACGCACGTCCGTTCAAAAGGTCAGCGGAAAACTTTCTCGGCTTCGGCGACGATGGCGTCGGGTATCGCGACGCCCATTTCGGCGGCCGTTTTCAGGTTCAGGAAAAGCTGCATTTTTTCGACGCCCGTCACCGGGATGGTGCTCGGCTTTTCGCCGTTCAGGATGCGCGCGACGATTTTTCCGGTCTGCCGTCCGACGTCGTAATAGTCGAACCCGATGGCCGCGACGGCGCCGCGTTCGACCGATGCCGTATCACCGGCGAAGACCGGGATCTTGGCTTCGATGCCGACCTTGACCACGGCCTCGAAGGCGGAGACGACGGTGTTGTCGGTGCCGACGTAGATCGCATCGACCTTGCCGACGAGCGAGCGCGCGGCGGCGAGGACGTCTCCGGAACGCGGCGCGGCCGCCTCGACGACCTTCAGCCCCAGTTTCGGGGCCTCGGTCATGACGGAATTGAGGATCGACACGGCGTTGGCTTCGCCGGGATTGTAGATGACGCCGACGCTCTTGGCGTTCGGAACCAGGCGCTTAACGAACGCCAGATGCTGGTCGATGGGAGTCCGGTCCGAAACGCCGGTGATGAACTCGCCGGGCTTGTCCCAGGCTTCGACCAGCTTGGCACCGACGGGGTCGGTCACGGCACTGAAGACCATCGGAATGCGTTTGGCGCTGGCGGCGACGGTCTGGGCCGACGGAGTGGCGATCGCGACGATGACGTCGGGTTCGTCGCCCGCGAATTTCTTGGCGATCTGGGCGGCGACGGCGGTGTTGCCCTGAGCCGACTCGTAGCTCCAGTCGAGATTTTTACCAACCTCGTATCCTGCTGCTGCGAGTTCGTCCTTGACGCCTTCTCGGCAGGCATCCAGCGCGGGATGCTCAACGATCTGGGTAACGGCGACGCTCTTTTCGGCGGCGAACGCGGCGGACGCGAGGCCGGCAACGGTGGCGGCCGCAAGGATCAGACGCAGTGTCTTCATGATGCTTTCCCTTCCCCGATGGTTTGTCGGATTGGCACGCATCTTAACCGGACCGGCGCGGAGGAAAAGAAAAAACAACATTCAAAAAAGTTGGGCCGGCACGCCGCGTGCCGACCCAGTTTCTCCATTCGCGCGGTCGTAAGGGCTCAGGAACCCTTCGCGCTCGGTGTGAACAGCGGTTCGCCGTTGATCTTGAATTCGCCGATGGCCTTTTGGCCTTCCGGGGAAACCAGCCAGTCGATGAAGGCCTGACCCATCTCGGCCTTGATGTGCGGATGCTTTTCCTTGTTGACCAGGATGACGCCGTAGGGATTGAAGAGCCGCTGGTCGCCCTGCACGACGATTTCGAGGTCGCCGCGATTCTTGAAGCTCAACCACGTGCCACGATCGGCCAACGCATAGCCGTTCATGGCGGAAGCGGTGTTCAGGGTCGCGCCCATGCCGGATCCGGTTTCGCGGTACCAACTGCCGGATTCCTTGCGGGCATCATGTCCGGACGCATTCCAGATCGCGAGTTCGGCCTTATGCGTGCCGCTGTCGTCGCCGCGTGAACAGAAGGCGGCCTTCGCCTCCGCGATCTTCTTGAAGGCGGCCGGCGCATCCGCCATGCCCTTGACTCCGGCCGGGTCCGAGTTGGGGCCGACGACGACAAAGTCGTTGTACATCACGTCATAGCGCTTCACGCCGTAACCTTCGGCGACGAACTTGTCCTCGGAGGCACGGTGATGGACGAAAAGGACATCGGCATCGCCTTTCTGCGCGATGCTGATCGCCTTGCCGGTGCCGACGGCGACGACGCGGACCTCGATTCCAGTTTTTTCGGCGAACTTGGGAAGGATGTATTCGAACAAACCAGAATTCTGGGTCGACGTGGTCGAGGCGACGGTTATGAACTTGTCGGCGGCCATCGAAGCCGTGGCCAACAGGGAAACGGCAATCGCGGTCATCAATCCTATTTTACGCATAATGATCTCCTTCACTTCCTCGCTATTTTGTTTTCGTCGTCAGTCCCGCCACAGCAGCTCTCCGTTCAGGAATGCGCGGGCAAGGTCGGTTTGGGGGGCTTCGAAAAACGGCCCGACCGGGCTCTTTTCGACGATTTCTCCCCGATGCAGGAACAGGATCTCGTCGGCCATACGGCGCGCTTGGCCGAAATCGTGCGTCGTCATGACGATCCGGGTACCCTGAGCGTGGAGTGCCTGGATGATCTCCTCGATCGCATGGGTGGCCGCGGGGTCGAGACTGCTTGTCGGTTCGTCCAGGAACAGTACCTGCGGTTTCAGCGCCCAAGTGCGGGCGAGCGCGAGCTTCTGTTGTTCCCCGAACGACAGAATACGCGCGGGCCGATCGGCGAGGCGCGAAAGCCCCGTCCGTTCGAGCGCTTCGTCAACACGGGCCTTGCGTTCGCGCCTAGGGATGTTTCGCGTTGCCAAGGCGTAATCGACATTCGCGGCGGCGCTCCGGCGCAGCATGACCGGGCGCTGAAAAACCATCGCCTGGTGATGCGCGGGATCGATGTCGCTGGCGCCCAGCCAGCGGACGGTGCCGGACGTTGGGCGGATCAACCCATGGCAGATCCTCAGCAACAGACTCTTGCCGGCGCCGTTGGGTCCGATGATCACGGTGCGGTGGCCACCATCGAACCGGCATGAGACATTTCGAATCAACGTCACGCCGTTGACGGCAAATCCGATGCCGTCGAGGACGAGGGGGAGAACCGAGTCGGGGGTTCTCATGCCATCCTCCACCGCAGGGCGGTACCCTTGATGACGAGAAGCGACGCGTTGATCCCCACCGATAGGGATATCAGGATGATTCCCAGTGCCATGGCGAGCGCCAGTTCACCCTTGCTGACTTCGAGCGCGATGGCGGTGGTCATGGTCCGGGTCACGTGGGCGATGTTTCCGCCGACGATCATGACGGCGCCGACTTCGGCGCTGGCGCGGCCAAACCCGGCCAGGACTGCGGTCAGAAGGGAAAATCTGCCGTCCCACAGCAGGGTCGGCAGCGCACGCGCGGGACCGGCTCCGAACGATCGGAGCTGCTCTTCGTATTCGCTCCACAAATCCTCGATCGTCTGGCGGGTCAGGGCGGCAACGATGGGAAGAATCAGGATCACCTGCGCCAGGATCATGGCGGAAGGCGAAAACAGCAGGCCCATGAAGCCGAACGGTCCGGAACGTGAGAGGAACAGATAGACGAAGAGGCCGACAACGACGGGCGGGAGTCCCATGAAGGCGTTCAGGAGAACGATGAAGAAGCTTCGTCCGGGGAAGCGAAAAAGAGCGGCCGCCGCGCCCAACGGCATCCCGAGAAGGGCTGCGATGAACGTTGCCGTCAAGCTCACGCGAAGTGAAAGCCCCACGATTTCGAGCAAAATGGCATCGCCATCGACGATAAGCGCAGCGGCCCGAAGAAACGCCTCTACAAGTTCGGACATGGTCGTTGCTACCAGGAATTCAGGACTGTTTAAACAAAAAAGAGCAAAAAATACCGTTAATGGGAATAGAAGAAAAAAATACATACAGGAACATAAAAACACAAGTTATGCTTTGCGGGAGCGGCGTTGAAAATCCGTACTGTCCCTTGACAATTGGCTTGCGATGCGGCGCTCTTGAACATGCCGACTTCAGGGGGGATTCGGTATGTGGGAGGAGGACTCCATGTTTCGGTTCGTCGTCGTGAAATCCGTGGCCGCCATGTTGGTTTTGGGGGCCTGCAGCACGGATTCCTCGTTTCCGATCATGCAGTCGCCGAATGCCACCGGACAAACGGCGGTTCTGGATGGCGGCATCCCGGTTTTCGAAATGCATCCGTTGCCCAAGCCGATGCCCGGGGATATGGCGCCGACCCTGCCGCCGCCGGCGGCCAACACGGGTTTCGACGTTGCCGCATTTGCCTCGGTGCCTGAGCCCTACGGGGCAAAACAGGTTCCCAGCAACGTCACGTTGTCTCTGGCCCCGCCTGATGTCCGCTCGACGGTCCATGGCTTCGCGGACATGCCGTCGTGGGGCGTCGTCGACAAGCCGATGCCCGATCGGGTCGCCTTGACGCTGCCCGCTCCCACCGTGCGTTCAGCCTTCGCCGAACCCCGGACGGATGCCGGATCGGTTCCCCCGTCGCCGGCCATGATGCTGGCGGAGGTCCCGTTG
Source organism: Rhodospirillales bacterium (assembly GCA_963675465.2). GTDB lineage: Bacteria > Pseudomonadota > Alphaproteobacteria > Rhodospirillales > Shumkoniaceae > JAHDSF01. The sequence continues at coordinate 14,673 of CAXXVY010000006.1, read as the reverse complement.
TCGCTTTCTGCCCCGGATGCCAATGCCGCCTTCGTCTCGGATCTTGGGATGCCTGCATGGGGCGTCGTCGCCAAGCCCACACCCGATCAGGTGGCCTTGACATTGCCGGCTCCGGCGGCACAAACGGCCTTCGCGACCGATGGGTTCGATGCCGCGATGGTGCCACCTTCGGGGGCGTCATATCTGAACGGAACCCCACTTTCCTTACCCGCTCCGGCCGTCGGATCGGTCCTGTCCGAGGCCCAGGATCCAATGGTGGCGGCTTTCGTGGCACGGCGTCCGGTGCCGGAAATCGCGTCGTTGCCGATCGCGCCGCCCTCCGCCTACGCGGCGTTCGGGGCCTATCCGGGACTTGTGGCGCCTTCCGCGCCGATGCATCAGGCATCGACGGTTCCCCCGGCGGCGCTTTCGGGCGTGCCCTTGGTCTTCGTGGAGTCGAGCAAAGGTAAAAGCGGCGAGATCGAACGCATGTTCCGTTCGGTGATCTGGGAAACCATGGACGAAAGGGGCTTCCGCCGGGCCCGGGCCGGCGAAAAGGTCGCCTATGTCCTGAAATGCCGTTTCCGGAAACGAGGCGAATTCGACGATACGGGCGAGGCGCTCGTGGATTGGGAACTCGTCGGCCCCAATGGACGGCGTGTCGATGCGTTCGCGCAGCACATGTTGCTGTTCCCCGGCATGTACGATGCCAAACTGGTTCCCGCGATCAGCGGTCTTGCGGCAGATACCCTCAACCGGATCCAGCAGGGGATCGCGAACCGGAGCTGACGCCGGCATCTTGAGGCACCCTGCGGCCCGTTGGACGCGGGCGGCTATGTCAGTATTTTCGGAAACGATCAATTTCGCCGGATTGCGGAGGGGTGCGTCATAACCAACCCGCGACTTTCCTGACGGTGGGCGTCGCCGTGAAGCGCGCACCAATGAAGCCGTTGACGCCGGTAAATCCCAGGCATAAACTCAACATTAATAAGCGAAAAAATATTCGCATTCCGAAAAATTTCGGAGTCTCCAGGGAGGAGATGTTGCCGGTCGTAACCGACAATACCAAGAACCTCGTGTTGTCTCTGGCCAAGGGCTTCCGCGTTCTCGAAGCCTTTTCGGCATCGGACAACGAATTGACGCTGACCGAAATCGGGCGACGGACCGGGCTCGATTCCGGAACGGTGTTCCGTCTGGTCAATACTCTTGTTTCCCTGGGATATCTGGACCGGGTTCCGGATACGCGTCGGTTTCGGTTGACCTTCAAGGTTCTTGATCTTGGATTCAACGCGATCGCGCGGACGGAATTGCGCGCTGCGGCGCGGCCCGTTCTCCGCTCCCTTGTAGGGGAGGTGAACGAAGCCGCCAGCTTGGCCGCGCTCGACGGACCGGACGTGGTCTACATCGAACGCGTCAACGCCGGCCTGGTTCGGCTCGGCGTCGATGTCCGCGTCGGTTCGCGGTTGCCCGCCTACTATACGACCATCGGATTGGCGATACTGGCGCACCTGCCACGAACCGAAGCGGTCCGCATCCTCGAAATGAAACCAAGGGTCAAATTGACGCCGGTAACGCCGACGACACTTGATGAAATCGAGGAACGGATGTCGCGCGTTCGCAGCGACGGTTTCATTGTGTCGGACCAGGAAGTCATTTCGGGTCTCCGACTGCTGGCGGCGCCGGTGCTCGACGTCGACGGCCATCCTTCCGCATCGGTCAGCGTGGCGGCACCCGCCATGCGCATGCCGCTGTCGGAGTTCATCCAAAGCACCGCCGAGCCCGTGATGAAGGCCGCGGCGGATATCGGCAAACTGGTTCAACAGTCCGGGGCGACCTCGGCTTCGATCGCCGAGTCGGCCTGACACGTCCATCGGTAGGAGGAAAACATGGCGATCATCGAACCCTTCCGCGGAGTTCTTCCGGCGATGCAGGTCCCGTTCAAGCAGGATCTGAGCATCGATGAGCGGGATCTGAGAAAGTTTACGGACTGGCTCGCCGGGCATGACGGCATCGGCGGCTTGGTTACCAACGGCCATACCGGCGAAGTCTTCGCTTTGTCGGCGAAGGAACGCGCCGAAGTCACGCGGATCGTTGCGGACCAGGTCGCGGGTCGCCTGCCGGTCATTTCCGGGATCAACTGCGAAAACGTCACCGAGGCGTGCGAGCATGCCGGGATGGCCAAGGAGGCCGGCGCCAAGGGGCTGCTGATCATGCCGCCGCACATCTGGCTGCGCTTCGGGATGCGCGAGGAACACGTCATCGACTACTTCACCGCCATCGGCAAGGCGGTCGATATCAATCTCGTCGTTCACATCTATCCGGCCTGGACCAAGGCGGCGTATTCGTCCCGACTGCTTGCCGAACTGGCCAAGTTGCCGTGGGTACGGACGTTCAAGATCGGCACGCGGGAAATGTCCAAGTACCAGCGCGACATCGCCGCGATCCGGGGTGCCGGGACGGGATGCACCATCGTGTCCTGTCACGACGAATATTTGCTGGCATCCCTGGTTCAAGGCCTGGATGGGGCTTTGGTCGGCTTCGCGTCGTTCATTCCCGACCTGATCACCGCGCTTTACAAGGCGGTGTGCGACGGGGATCTGAAGACCGCCCAGCAGATCCAGAGTCGTATCGATCCTCTCAAAAACGTCGTCTATTCGCGTGGCGAACCGTCGAGCGATGCGCATGCGCGGATGAAGGCCGCGATGGTTCTGGCCGGGCGCATGAGCTCCATGACCGTCCGTCCGCCGATCCGCATTCCCGATGGGGCGACCTATGACGCCATCGTCGAAGCGGTTCGCAATGCGGGACTTTTGAAGGACGCGGCGGCCTGACACCCCCGAGATGGGGCAAGAAGACCAAGAAAAGGGTTGTTCAAGCACCCAGGATAACAAGGAGGAAAACCGTGAAAACCAGCAAATTCTTGACGTCGGTTGCGGCCGTGGCGGTTGCCGCCGGTCTGGTGTTGCCCAGCCTGACGAAGGCGGAAGACCTGAAGGTTCAGGCCATGCCGCTGGGTTCGTCCTGGTATGTGTTCGGCGCCACGCTCGCCAAACTGCTTCAGGACGCTCTGCCCGCCGGTTCGAATGTGGAAGTCGTGGCCAAGGGCGGCGGCGTCGGCAACGTCATTTCGGTCGATACCGGCAAGGCGGAGTTCGGCCTGGCCAATGTCGCGACCGCGGTTTGGGCCTGGAACGGCCACCCCGAAGTCTATGCGGGCAAGCAGTATCGCAATGTCCGATCGCTCGTGGGCGGTCTCAATCCCGTCTGGTTCAATGCCTTGGTCCGGCAGGATTTCATCGATAAGACCGGCCAGAAGACGCTCGAGGAAATCCTGACTTCGGGCAAACCCGTGCGCATCGTCATGAAGCCGAAGGGAAGCACGGTGCCCGTGGTGGCGGACATGCTTCTCGCGGCGTTGGGCACGAATCGCGCCAAGATCCTGTCCGACGGCGGAGAAATCGTGCAGGTCGCGGCCAGCCAACTGCCGACGTTGATCCGTGACGGTCGGGCCGACATTTATTTCGAGTCGACCCCACGCGGCCATCCCGCGACGACCGAGGCGACCCTGACCGGAGAGGTGGTCTTCCTCGACTTGCCCGAGAAGGCGGTCAAGGAATTGGCGAAGGAAGGTTTGGCGCCCAGCAAGATGCCTCAAATCTTCAAGGGCCAGAGCGGACCGACACAAAGCGTCGACTTCGGTACCCAGTTGATTGCCAACGCGTCGATGAGCGACGACCTCGCTTACCTCATCACCAAGACCGTTTGCGAAAACAAGGACGCCATGGTCGCCGCGCACAAAGCGTGGGCGAGCTTCGTGCCCGAGGAAGCCTGGAAGCCGGAAAACACCGGTATTCCGCTCCATCCCGGCGCGGCTAAATACTACAAGGAACGCGGCTGGCTGAAGTAGCCCGATCGATCATTCGGGAGCCGCTGTCGCGTCGACGCGGCTCCCGACCCGCATGAGGGGAGGGGGCGACGACCGTGAATTTGATATCCCTGACTCGGCTCGCGCTCGGGATGTTTTGGTTGGGCGGCCAGATCTACATTATTCAATATCCGTTCATTCCGATGATCCAGCGGCCGATGCACCTGCTTTTGGCGATGGCGCTGGTGATTCTGTGGTCCCCGCTGGACGATAAACGATTGGGGCGGGGCGTATCGCACGCCGTCGATGCGCTGTTGCTGGCGGGTATCGCGGCTTCCGTTTGGTATTTCCTGTCCCAGGCCGACAGGTTGACCGGGCGCATGGAAACCATCGATCCGATTTTCGGCTTCGATCTCGCCTTCGGTATCGTCGCGACGGTCACTTTATTGGAGTGCGTTCGGCGTGTCGTGGGGTGGTCGCTTCTCGGCGTCATTCTGGTGTTCCTCGCCTATGCTTTCACCGGACCACTGTTTCCCGGGTGGCTTCGCTTCGGCGGTTTCGGTCTGGAGGAAACGATCGAATCGCTGACGATGACGGCCAACGGCATTTTGGGGGTGACGACGTCGACGTCGGTCCAGTTCGTCTTCTATTTCGTGGCGTTCGGGGCCTTTTACTCGGCCATCGGCGGCAGCCAGCTGTTCATCGATATCGGATTGCGTCTGGTTGGCCGGACAACGGGCGGCGCCGCCAAGACGGCGATCGTTTCGTCCAGCATGATGGGAAGCATCAGCGGTTCCGCGGTCGCCAATGTTGCGGCCACCGGGGTGTTCACCATTCCGCTGATGCGCCGCTCCGGGCTGTCGGCCGAACAATCGGCGGCGACCGAGGCCATCGCATCGACGGGCGGCCAACTCATGCCGCCGGTGATGGGAATCGCGGCCTTCGTCATGGCCGAACTGCTTCAAATCGACTACGGCCGGATCGCCCTGGCGGGGATCATACCGGCCGTGGCCTTTTACATCGCCATATTCGTCGCCGTCGATCTGACGGCGCGGAGAACCGGCGCGGGAACGCTCGATCGCGCGGAAGATTTCGCCCACGAACCGATCCTGCCGCGGCTCTACCTGCTCCTGCCGCCCGTCGTGCTGATCGGGTTGCTCGTCTACGGCTATTCCGCGACCCGAGCCGCGGTTTACGCGATCTTTGCCTGCGTCGTGACCGCCTATCTGCGGCGCCAGTCCTGGCTTGGTCCGAAAGCCTTGATGCGGGCGATCGAAGACGCGACCAAACAGGCCGCGCAGGTGGCGGTGCCGATCGCCGCCATCGGCATCATCATCGTGGTGGCCATTCAATCCAACCTCGCCCTCAAGTTCTCGACGCGTCTGATCGAGATCAGCGGCGGCACCCTGATCGGGGCGATGATCTTCATCATTTTCGGCTGCATCATCATGGGGATGGGGCTTCCGACGGTCGCGGCCTATATCATCGGCGCCATCCTGTTCGTGCCCGCGCTTCTGAAGCTCGGCATTCCGGAACTCTCGGCGCACTTCTTCGTCATGTACTATTGCGTGCTGTCGATGATCACGCCGCCGGTCGCTCTGGCCTCGTACACCGCCGCCGGCATGGCGCGGGGCAACGCGATGAAGACCAGCATTCTCGCTTTCAGGATGAGTCTGGTCTCGTTTTTCATCCCCTTCGCCTTTGCGTTCGACGAAGCCTTGCTGGGCCAGGGGCCCTGGCTTTGGATCGCGGCGGCGTTCCTGTCGATGATGATTGGCACCGGGGCCTGGGCGATCGCGCTGAGCGGCTATTTCATCCGATCGCTCAATGTGATCGAGCGGATCCTGATCGGCGCCACATCCCTGGTCGTCATCTTTTCTCCGACCGGCCACATGGTGTGGGGGATCGGTATCGCCGGAATCGCCGTGATGGGCATCTGGTGCGTTCGATCGGGAATACGCCTGCGACCGCAGCCGCAAGGGGAAAAATAGCGTGTCGATCGACCTTCGGAGCTATCTGGATGGCATTTCAGCCCAGGTTTTCCGGCCCGTCGGCGAACTGTCGGTGGTCGATGACATCACTGCCCTGCAGCATCGGCTGTCGGCCCGGCGCCGCTACCCGGTCGTCGTCGTCGACAGCCCGCGTCTGCCCGATGGTGGGGTGTCGTCGTTTCCCGTCGTGACCAACCTCTTCGCGAGCCGAACACGCAACGCGGCCGTGATGGATATCGATGATCCGGGGCGCGTCGGGCAAGTGATTGCGGAACGATCCGCCCGGACCATTCCTCCGGTCATCGTCCGCGAAGGCGCGCCGGTCCACGACGTCGTCGCCGAAGGCCCGGCGGTCGATTTGACGCGGCTGCCGATCCTGCGGCAGCATGAAGGCGACCTGGGGCCCTACGTGACGGCGGGGCACTGCACCACGATCGACCCCGAGACCGGCATCGATAACACGTCGATTCAACGGTGCTGTCTGCGCGGCTCCCGCCGATTGTCGTTCTATCCCTATCCCGGTTCGCACAATGCCCGGAACCTCGAGAAATTCTGGGCGCGGGGCGACGCCTGCCCGGTGGCGATCTGGATCGGCCACCACCCCCGGGTGTCGATGGCGGCCCAGATGCAGATAGGCTACCCCGAAAGCCACTGGGCTGTCGCCGGCGGTTTGTGCGATGCGCCAATCCGGCTGGTGCCGAGCCGGACCTTCGGAGAGCGGCTGATGGTTCCCGCCGATGCCGAAATCGTCATCGAAGGGCTATGCCCGCCCAATGTTCGCGAAGCCGACGGCCCCTTCGGCGAGTACACCGGAGTCATGGGGCCTCAAATCGCCGCGCCGGTGATCGATATCACCTGCGTCAGCCATCGCCGTGGGGCCTGCTATCACGATATCGGCGCAGGGCTGGAGGATCACCTGGTTCCCGACAACATGATGATGGAAGCGCGGATCTGGCGCATGGTCGGTTCCGTCGCTCCGTCATTGCGCGGCGTGCATGTGCCGTTTTCCGGACGGCGATTTCACGTCTATTTGGCGTTTCGCGATCCCCGTCTCGGCGAGGCGCGGGACGCGCTCGCCACCGTGCTTGGCTATCGGCGGATCCGGACGGCGATCGCCGTCGACGACGATCTCGATCTGGCCGATGATTCGCAGATTCTTTGGGCGGTGGCGACTCGGATGACGTGGGGTCGCGACGTATTGGAGGTCGACGGCCTGACCGCACCCAATCTGGATCCGGCGTTGCCGCCGGGTGCCGCGACCACGGCCAAGGTCGGTATCGACGCAACGCTGCCGCCCGCGCCCGGCCCCGGCCTTCCCAAACCATTTTCGCCGCGCCTGAGCGTTGGTGCGGCGGCGTTGAACCGGGCACGGGCGATCCTATCGGAACTGGATGGAAAGGAGTGGCCCCGCGAATGAGCGCGAAATCCAATCGAATCCGCGTCAATCCCCGCCAACCTCGATGGGAAAAGCAAGGGAATACGGCCTGGGTTTCCTGCCGTGATTGCGCGGAATGGTTCCCGGTCGCGCCGGAACTTCTGGCCATGGAAACGGTCCGTCTGGTGTGTCCTCATTGCCACGCCGAATTCCTGCCCGACGATGCGGCCCAGGTGGTCGAGCCGTGAGCGGAGCGGACCAGGATCTGCGGAGTTTCTTGGCAGAATCCAGACAGCCGGTCTGCCGGATCGAATCACCGATTTCGGTGGTTCACGAAATTACGGCACTTCATCACGCGTCGGAAGAAACCGGCGGCTATCCCGTGTTCATGGTCGACCGTCCCCGTCTCGAGGACGGTTCGGAATCGCCATTACCGTTGGTGACCAATCTGTTCGCCAGCCGGGTGATTGTGGCGCGCTACTTCGGAATCGGCGACCATCGGAACGCGGCGCGGGAGTTTTCGCGCCTTTCCGCACGGCCGGTGCCACCCGAATTCGTCCACGGTTCGGATGCTCCGGTTCGGGAAATCGTATTCGAAGGCGAAGCCGCCGATCTGACGCGGTTGCCGGTTCTGACCCAGCATCAGTTCGACGCGGCCCCCTACCTGACGGCGGCCCATATTGTGACTTGCGATCCCGAAACCGGGATCGACAATTCATCGATCCAACGGTGCGCCATCCGGGGCCCGCGTTTCATGACCAGCCACATCGCCCGCGTCTCTCACAACGGGCAGAACGTAAAACGGTGGTGGGCACGCGGAGAAGCCTGCCCGGTGGCGATCTGGATCGGTCACCACCCCGCCGTGATGGCGGGGGCGCAGGCGAAGCTCGGCTATCCCGAAAGCCATTGGGGTGCCGCCGGCGGCTTGGCGGGGAGGGCGGTTCGGCTGGTTCCGACGATCACCCACGGCGATCTCCTTCATGTGCCCGCCGACGCGGAAATCGTCATCGAAGGCTGGATCGAGAAGGACCGCTGGGAAGCCGACGGACCTCTCGGGGAATACCATGGCTACATGGGACTGCAGATGCCGTGCGCGACGATCGCGGTCGAGCGCATCACGATGCGCCGGGATGCGATCTACGCCGACTGCGGGGCCGGTTTGCGGGATCACCTGATCCCCGACAATCTCGCAATCGAAGGCAAGATCTATTCGGTCGTGCGCGGGGTCGCGCCGTCGCTCTTGAACGTGCATGCGCCCTATTCAGGGCGTCGCTTCAACATCTACCTGCAGTTTCGACAGCCGCGCCCCGGCGAGGTTCGTGACGCTCTCGCCGCCGCGTTGTCGCTGCGCCGTCATCGGACCTTCGTCGCGCTCGACGACGACGTGGATATCTTCGACGATCGCGATGTGATGTGGGCGCTTGCGACCCGGGTTCAGTGGCAACGCGACCTGATGCGTATCGACGGCCTGTCGAAACCGGCCCATGATCCGTCGTTGCCGCCAGGGGCCTTGACGATCACCAAGGCCGGTATCGACGCGACCCTGCCCGTAGCGCCGGGTCTCGGGCTGCCGCGTCCCGTTGCGTCCCGCTTATCGCCGCGCAAGGAAGCCCTGGAGAAGGCCGAAAGCCTCCTTGAGGGGGCGGACATGTCCCGATGGCCGACGTCGTGAGCCCGGCCCAGCCACTGCCGAGCCGGGAAGCGCGTCGTGCGATCCGGGACGGCCGGCATACGGGAACGACGCGCGGGTTGGCCATGGGCTATGTCCAGTGCAATCTGGTGATCGTCCGCGAATCGCTGGCCTTCGAATTCCTGCTTTACTGCCAGCGCAATGCCAAGGCATGCCCGGTCCTGGAGGTTACCGATCCCGGCGATCCCGAACCCCGGATTCTGGCGCCCGGCGCGGATCTGAGAACGGACTTGCCCCGTTATGCGGTCTACAGGGGCGGCGCGCGCCAACCCGATGTCACCGATTTGCGCGATCTTTGGGAAGACGATTTCGTCGCCTTTCTGATCGGTTCCGGCATCACGTTCGATCAGGCTTTGGAGCGGGCGGGGGTACCGACCACGCGCGACCGCTGGGTGCTTCGTTCCCGAATCCCGACGGTGGCGGCGGGGCGGTTTCACGGCGATATGGTCGTGACCATGCGTTGGTTGACTCCGGCCCAGGCCATCATCGCGGTTCAGGTCTCGAGCCGGTTTCCGTTCAATCACGGTGCGCCGGTGCACGTCGGCGATCCCGGCGCGATTGGCGCAGATCTGACGCGGCCCCTGTTCGGGCCGCCGGTCGATGAAATCCCGCAAGGCATCGTCCCGGTGTTCTGGGCATGCGGCGTCACGCCACAAGAAGCGGCACTCGCGGCCCGGGTCGATTTGATGATCACCCATGCGCCGGCGCACGGATTCGTCACCGATCTGGCTGCGGATCATTTTTGTCTTCCGTGAACCTTCGGAAAAACGCAATGAACCCCTGAAACGGCGCCGGAAACGTTCTTGAATGTTTTCGCGGGGTGACACCAGTTGACATAATTGTCAACTGGACCTAGCCTTTAAAAGTAAGCGCTTTCACCAAACGGTGAATAATAATGGAGGGGACGGACAGTGGGTTTTCAGGACGGGAGCACCCTGTTTATCCGAGAACATCGGGTGTGAACGAAACGGTGAAAGTGCCTGAAATCAAGCTTTGCCGGTCACGACATTCCACGCGTCGCGTGCCTTTGCGAGCGCGCGGCGGTCTTGTTACGCAACCGATCGATCATTGAGTTCATATTGCGCGCAAAAGCGGCCGTTCTCGGCCGCAAGTGAAGGAGGAAACCAATGAAGCAGACGAGCAAGATGATTCTCACGGCCGCGACGGCGGCTGTGGTCGCGGCTTTCGGCTTTGCCGGCGGCGCTGCGGCATTCCCCGACAAGCCGGTTACCTATTACATCCCCTTTGGGCCAGGCGGCGAGTCCGACATCACGGCCCGTTTGCAGCAGCCCTTCTTTAAGGCGAAGTTCGGACAGGATTTCGTCGTGACCTACAAGCCCGGCGGCGGCGGTGCTGTCGGCTGGTCGCAGCTGAACAAGATGAAGGGCGACGGCTACACGATCATGGGCACCAACCTGCCGCATATCGTGTTGCAGCCGCTGCAGAAGGACGTGGGCTATACGACCGACGGCGTCACCAACGTTTACATGTTCCACTACACGCCGGATGCGATCGTCGTGAAGGAGGACAGTGAGTTCAAGACCCTTCAGGAACTGATCGACTATGCCAAGGCCAATCCGGGCAAAGTTACCTTCGGCGGTTCCGGCAAGGGCTCGGCCAACCATCTGGCGCAGGTTCGATTCGATGAAATGGCCGGCATCAAGACGACCTATGTCGCGTTCAAGGGAACCGGCGCGGCCGTGACCGCTATTCTGGGCGGTCAGGTCACGGGCGAGTGGGGGTACACCACGGTTCCGCGCCAATACGAAAAAACCCGCATGTTGGCCGTCGCGATGGACGAACGCCACCCGGCGTTCCCCGATGTTCCGACGTTCAAGGAATTGGGATTTGATCTGGTCGGTGGCGCCTATCGCGGCATCGCGGTTCCCGATTCGACGCCTGAAGAAATCCGGGTGAAGCTCGCCGACATGATCGAGGAGATCAACAAGGATCCGGAATTCGTCAAAAAGATGCTCGACGGCGGGTTCGCTATCCTGAACGTCAAGTACGGCAAGGCGATGGACGAGTACATGGCCAAGGCGAAAGCAATCTATGCGAAAGCCGCCAAAGACGCCGGAATTATCAAGTAATATCCGCGACTGAGTGACTCAACGCGGAAGTATGAAACCAGCACGGTGGTGAACTTATGCCTGGTTATCAGTTTATTTTGGAGGCATTGACGCCGATCAACGTACTGCTGGCCCTGGGTGGGGTCATTTCGGGTACGGTGATCGGGTCGTTGCCTGGGTTGACGGCGACGATGGCCATCGCCGTGCTGGTACCCTTGACGTTTTCGATGGAAACGGCCTCCGCTCTCATTCTTATGGGGGCCATCTATACGGGCGCCGTCTATGGCGGCGCCTATTCCGCCATTCTTCTCAACACGCCGGGAACGCCGTCGGCGATCGGAACGACCTTCGACGGCTACCCCATGGCGAAACGCGGAGACGGCGACTTGGCCGTGACCTTGGCCTGTCTCGCCTCGGTCGTCGGTGGTCTGGTCGGCGCTCTGTTCCTTCTCGGACTCGCGCCGCCCTTGGCCGAGGTCGCGCTGGAATTCGGCCCGACCGAATATTTCTGGTTGGCCATGTTCGGTCTGACCCTGATTTCGGCATTGTCCGAGGGGAACACTCTCAAGGGCCTGATCGGCGCCTGCTTCGGCCTGTTGCTGGCCTGTGTCGGGGTTGCCGAGGTCAGTGCCGACATTCGTTTCACCTTCGGCAGCGAGGTCATGCTCGGCGGCATCGAAGTGGTGTCCGCCCTGATCGGCCTCTACTGCATTCCGGTTTTGATCGATCTGGTGGCGACGCCGGACCGCCATTTGAAGGTTACCCATGAAACCCGCGGCTTCCGGCTTCCCGAAGCTTTGCGGATTACCGGCAAGGGCTGGTTCAACGTCATTCGCAGTTCCATCATCGGGACTGTTGTCGGAATTCTTCCGGGTGCCGGTGGGTCGATCGCCGGTTTGGTCGCTTATTCCGAGGCTCGACGCTCGTCGAAACGCACGAAATTCTTTGGAACCGGCGAACCCGAGGGTGTCCAAGCGACAGAGGCCGCCAACAACGCGACGGTCGGCGGGGGGTTCATCCCGACACTTGTGCTGGGCATTCCCGGAACGCCGCCGGACGCCGTGGTCCTGGGGGCTCTCCTGGTGCAGGGGGTTCGAACCGGACCGAACCTGTTCACGCAAGGCGAAGGTTCGATCGTCTACACGTTCATCTACGGGTTGTTCCTGGCGACGATCCTGATGCTGCCGACGGGGCTTTTGATCGGTCGTTATGCCTACAAGTTCATCATTACCGTTCCCAAAGCGGTGTTGGTGCCCACTGTGGCGTTCATGACCGTTATCGGAACCTTCGCCATCCGCAACAGCATTTCCGATATCGTCATCATGGTGGTGTTGGGGGTCATCGGTTGGGTTCTCAACCGATTGGGCTTTACCGCTTCACCGATCGTTCTCGGGCTGATTCTCAGCAGTATCGCGGAACAGGGTTTTGTGCAGGGGTGGACCATCGGTTCTGCGACGGGCAATCCGATCATCGGGTTCTTCGCGCGACCGATATCTTTCACTTTGATCGTGGTGATCGCGCTGTCGCTTCTTTACCCGATCGTGAAGCCAATAGTCGCGCGGAAATTGCGCGGCGGACGGAGTGCTTGACATGGCGGGACGCCAAAGAGACATCAAGGGCATGGTCATGTCGGCCGTGTTCATTCTGGTCGGCATCATCGCCTACTGGGATACCCTGGAGATGATCGATTCCGATTCGTACGTCTTTCCGCGGGCGATCGCGGTGACGATGGTCGTCCTCTGTCTGGCTTTCATTGTCTGGAATCTGATCCTGCCGCCCCGCGCACTCACCGAATCGTTGGAGGCGCAAACGGCGCAGCGCGGAGGTTCGACGGTTCGGCGCGTGGCGCTTGTCGTCGCGATGCTGGTCTGCGCCCTGATCATGCCGTACGTCGGGTTCTACATTGCGGGGTTGGGCGTCTTCTTCGCGCTTCTCATGATCGCGATGTACGATCCCTGGACGAAATTCAAACTCGCGGTTTATCCGATCATTTGCATCGCCTTTGTCTCGGGCTTTTATTTCCTGTTCAAATCGGCGTTTCTCGTGCCGTTGCCCGAAGCTCCGTTCCTGTAAACCTGTCGACAGGTTCCGAATCGGCGCCCCGAAAACCCCGCAATCAGCGGATGTTTTCGGGGCGTTTCCCGTTTGTCGGCCAAATAGAAACAATAGGAATTGCTTAATCGAATTCAACGCTGGGCGTACGCGCTTCTAGAAGCCCGGAACTCGGGGATTTTTGCGCGCCTCGTCGATGTCATTTAGGCTCGACCAACTTTGCCGATTTGCTCTGCCTGAAATTCCTGTTATTTTTTTTGTGTCCATTCGTCCGGCTCGTCCAGACCGAGGGATGATTGCTTCCGCTCTTGAGCAGTCCTGAGGAAAATCGGCGCAAAACGCGCTGTCGGCATTTGAAACAGAAGGTTTTCAATCGTGGCCCTCACCCAAGGCGGAATCCCCATCGGTCAACCGGACGGTACGGAATCATCGGTCGTCCTGCTGCATGCCGCATCTTCGGAAACTGTCGCCATTCCGGACGGCGGCTGGCTGGTCAAAGCCGAATTCGTGCGCATGGGCCCCGATCTGGCGCTCATGGGGCCGGATGGGAACACCATCGTCATCCGCGACTACTTCGATCAGCCCACTCCGCCGGCTCTGACGGCGCCGGGCGGCGTCGTCATCGACGGCGCATGGGCGGTGAAACTCGCCGGGCCGTTGGTTCCCGGCCAGTGGGCCGCGGCCGACGGGGGAACCGCGCCGGAGCCGATCGGAACCGTCGAAACCCTGGAAGGCCGCGTCGTCGTCGTGCGCGGCGGTCAGGAAATCGCCTTGACGGAGGGCGATTCCGTCTTTCAGGACGATGAGCTGAAAACCGGTGAAGACGGCTTCGTCGGTCTGGTTTTCGCCGACGACACGACCTTTTCGCTGGGTGCCGACGGCCGGATGATCCTGGACGACATGGTCTACGATCCGGCGGCGCAAAGCGGCTCGGCGGCGGTTTCGGTGATGTCGGGGGTGTTTTCCTTCGTCAGCGGCCAGATCGCCAAGACCCAGCCCGACGGCATGATGATCAAAACCCCGGTGGCGACCATCGGTATCCGCGGGACCGCCGGTTCGCTGAACGTGGGATCCGAGGACGGCGGCGCCGACGGGCTCCAGGTCGTGCTGATTCCCGAACCCAACGGCGTGGTGGGCGAGATCGTCGTCTCGACCCCGGGCGGCCAGGTCTTTACCGTCAACACCGCCTTGGGCGGCATTTCGATCGGCGGCGGCGTCGCCCGGACCTTTACCATGACGCCCGCGGAATTCAATGCCTCCTTCGGTCAGGCGTCGGGGATTCGTCTCGATCCCGATACCGGCGTTCCCAGCGAAATGCGCGGCCTCGGACCGGCGCGGGAGCAGACGCCCGGAGAGGGCAACGACGAACAACCCGCCGATCCGGACGAAGAACAGCAGGGTGAAGCCGACGGGGACGGCGGGGACGGTGAAGGTGAAGGCGAGGCTGCCGACGGCGATGCCGAGGGCGAAGCGCCGGTTGAAGGTGAACAACTGGCCGCAGCCGGAGACGAACCGGCTGCGGATGGAGAGCCCGACGTACCTGAAGGCGATGTGGGCATCGACGTTGTCGATGCGCCGCCGCCCGCACCTCCGCCACCTCCGCCGCCTCCTCCTCCTCCGCCGCCAATCCCGACGCCGCCGCCTCCTCCGCC
>CAXXVY010000005.1:0-206584 GCA_963675465.2 Rhodospirillales bacterium | reverse complement strand
GCGCCGCCGCCATTTGCCGACGGTGTTCGGCGACAAAGCCAATTCCGCGCAAATCTCCCGATTCTCAAGGCCATTCGCCGCCAGAAGCACAATTTGGGCGCGCTTCGCCAAGCCCTGCGCCCGTCCGTCTCCGTGACGCCAATTGCTCAAGCTGCCCTAGCTCATCCTCGGTCAGACGGATAAAAACCGCTGGCTTTCCCATCGATCATCTCCCGCACAATTAGCGACGAGATAATCGCATGAATTTATCGATCAGGACACTAGATGGGGTTGAGGCTTCGGAATCCCGCCGTGGTGGCCGCCGCTGTCATACCGGAGGAGCGGACTCGAGCAGCCAGAGAAAAGCGCTGATCGAGAAAAACGACACCCCCGTCATCACGAACATTGCGAGCGCGGCACTGTTCTGCTGGCCGTAACGTTGCGCCAGGATCGGGTAAATACCCATTGTCGGCATGGCGGCCATCAGAACCATGGCATGGGCCAGACTCTGGTCGGAGAGTACAAATCCAACCGATGCGGCGATCGCAAGGGCCATCCACACCGCCAGGGGATGCAACAGAAGTTTGCCGACGACGACCGGAACCAATCGTGCGTCGATGGCGCGAAGCGTCAATCCGGACAATGTTCCACCAATCACGAACAGCGATACCGCCACGCTTGATGCGGCAAGAAGATTGACGGGTTCGCCGATGAAACCGGGTACGCGCACTCCAAGCAGGGAAAATCCGAGCCCGACCACGAGCGCGATGACGATGGGATTGCGAACGAGGCGACCGGCGATCTGGGCCGCGAGGGCAGGACCGCGAATGTGTCCGCCGTAGGCGCGCTCGGCCATTGATCAGAACAAGGGGAATCATGATCAGGTTTTCGACGATCATGCACAGCGCCAGTGCGGTCGATGCAATCGGTGGCATCGCCATCAGCAGTATCGGATAGCCGAAATAGCCGCTGTTGGAGCAGGACATGCCCATGCCCTGAAACGTGCTTGCCGCCGGTGGGAGGTTAAAAACCCTGCGTCCCAAGACGTAGCCGCAGGCGAACATCGATACGGATGCGACGAAATAGGCGGAGAGACAGCCGATATCGAGGATTTCACCGATATCGCGTCCCGAGACGGCCCGGAAGATCAAAGCCGGCAGGGCAAAATTGACGACATATTTCCCGAAAACGCGCATATCGCTTTCTGAGAAAAGCGAAAACTTGACGGCCAAATAGCCGATGACGATGACCAGAAATACGACGCCGGTAATCGATATGACTTCGAGCATGGCGGCCTTTTACGGGGAAATTCGGGTTGCCGCAATGGCAACGCGATCGCTTGAAAGCGGTTGTGCGGCGAGTGCCGATCATCATGAGATGTAGCAGAAAACCCGACGGAGCGGAAACGATCGCCTGCCGCGGACGTCGCGGAGTTCGGCGAAAGTAGCCCACTCGGAATACGCGGGACTCTGTACCGGCTGAAAGGGCTGGTATCTTCCGGAAAGGCCGCGGAGAGAATCCCGATCAATCCGCGATGTCGGATGAAGCCAGGAAATATCTTTCCACAGCCGAAAGTGCGTGCATCCGGTTGTTAGAAAACGCTATCGGGGCGGGGAAAATCCCGAGTTCCACCGAAAGTTCGATCTCTCCGGAATTCGGCTGCGGAAGGGGGATGACATGGCAAAACTATTGCGTTCGATGCGGCGAACGGTCCGAGACCAACTTGAATCCGATCGGACCCGGACAAAAAATTTATCGTTCACCAATTGGATACTGGTGTTCGTGATCCTGCTCAGCATGGTTCTCTACACCGTGGAAACCGAACACGAGTTCCGCACCAGCCAAGCGGGGACATTCGGTCTTTTGAACGATATGGTGCTTTGGATTTTCGGCGCCGAGTTCGTACTGCGAATATGGTCGGCCGGTGCCGACGCGTAGTTTAAAGGAGGGAGAGGACTTTGGCGCTACGTGAAGTCCAATCCGTTCATGCTGTTTTTCGACTTTATCGCGTTTGGGCCGGAACTGTGCTGGCTCGCCTTCGGTTACGCTCCGCCGAGCGCGTTGCGTTCCCTGCGCGTCCTCCGGCTACTGAAATTGGCCCGCTACATCCCGGCCTTTCGTCTCGTGTTCGACGCATTGCGGTCCTGCATTCAGGAACTCACCGTCGCGTTGTCGCTTTCGGCCGTACTCTGGTATCTCTCCTCGGTCGTTCTCTATCTTACCGAAAGCGCCGCACAACCTGAAAAGTTCGGCAGCATCGTCCGTTCCATGTGGTGGGGCGTGGCGACGCTGACCACCGTCGGGTACGGTGACGTCTATCCGGAAACCGTAATCGGAAAGGTGGCGGCCGGGTTCTTCGCGGTTATCGGTCTCGGCGCCGTGGCATTGCCGAGCGGTATCATAGCCGGAGCATTCATGGAAAAATACCGCGAACGACGACTGTCGCGAGGACGCGGGTGATGCTAACGGAGCACTGTCAGGGCTAATGGCCGGTTCGGAATTGTTTCCGTTCGTAGGATATTGCGATGAGCCCGACGAGGCCGCCAAAGAAAACGATGCCGCCCGATGACCACAGGGTCCCCGCCACCGTGTCTCCGTCGATGTAGGCCAGGATTCCTCTGACCGACCATGTTGACGGGGTAAGAAGAAACAGATTCGCGTACCACGCGTCGCGCGGAAGAAACAGGGGCACCGCGGCGAGTTGGATGTAGAGGTTCAAAACCTTGAACAGGCCAAGCGCCTGGACCTTGTCTTTCGACCACGCCGGTACGGCCAGGGTCGTCCACGGAGCGGAAAACGCGAGACCGATGATCGGCAGTATCCAGAGATGAAGCGGCAACGCGATCATACGTGTCGCATGGACCATCGCGAAGGCGTAGACGAGCACGAAACCGGTGCCGATCATCGTCCGCGCGACCAGCACACCCCGACGGGGCAGGGGCGTTGCAGCCAACGCCAGATCAACCCCCGAGTCCATTTCGTCGACGATCAGCATGCCGAACAGGTAACCGAAACCAGGCATGAATCCGAGGAGCAGAACGATCTGGATTTCGACCCACCAGGGTTCCAAAGTCCCGGTCTGGCGGAGAACCGCCGCGACAACGAGAAGTATTACCATCATTCCGACGACCGTGACCATCACCGCATCGCGCCGGATGCTTTTGAGGTCTTGGACGAGAAGGGCTGTGTATCCGTGCATATCCCTCCCTCAGGCCGGATCGCGAACGGTGTCGCTTCGCAGAAGGCGATTCGCCCGGGCGAAGAAGGCGGTTGTCAGCAAAGCCATCGTTACAAAGGCATAAATCGTTTCCGCGACCGATACCTTGGCCGGATCGGCAGCCCAAAGCAACGCGCGCAGCACCGCGTGTCCGGGATTGGGCGCAAAGAGAATCCAGGCCCAGACACCGTCGACGACACCAAAGTGAGCCAGGAACGGAAGATAGAGGACTGCGTAAATGGCAGCGGCGCGGGCGATGAAATGATTCATGGAATTTGCGGTGGCGACTAGAAGCGCGCCGCCGGCCACGCTCATCGCACCGGTGAAAACCATCGCGACAATGAACCGCAATGCTTGTCCCAAAGGTACCGGGAAATAGGCGACGCACACCAACGCCATGCCGCCGACGAAGGTGAGAACGGTCAGCGTCACGACCTTCGACAACAGGTAGTCGCCGGTCCGAACCGGCGTCACCGCCAGGGCGACGAGCGTGTTCTGGCTTCTTTCCATAAGCACGATTGCCGCGACGAAGCTGGTTCCAACCACGGCGGGATCGAGAAACAGGATGGCGGTCACGATCGTGTCGGGAGCCCGTTCCGGGAGAAGCCACAGGAGCGTGCAGAATGCGAGCGTGGTGACGACGGTGAACAGATAGATGTTTTCGCGGGCCTGTAACCGGATATCCCAGATCAGAAGTCGGGAAAGAACGCGGGCGGCGGTCATTCGATTGCACCGAGCCGCACGCCGGTAACAACGTTGAATACCTGGTCGAGCGTCGCTTCCTGGCTGTGGATCTTGCGGATGGTCCGGGTCCGAAGGAGATCGAGAAAACGCACATCGGTTCCCAGACCGTCCAGCGGGAATTCGTCGCATTGAATGTCGGAGTCGGAACCGTGCGTGACCGCAACGGTGCGGCGGCCGTAGCGCGATTTGAGCTCTTCCGGCCGATCGAGGGCAGCGAAGCGGCCGGCGACCATAAAGGAAACGCGATCGCACAATTCGTCGACATCGTTCATGTTGTGCGTGGTCAGAACGATTGTCGTTCCTCGGTCTCGAAGCTCCCGGATGATGCGCTTGACCGTTCGCGCGTTTCCAGGATCGAGTCCGGCTGTCGGTTCGTCAAGGAACAGCAATCGGGGGCCGTGCTGAAAGGCCCGGACAAAGTTCAACCGCATCCGCATGCCCTTGGAAAACTGTTCGACCCGCTTGTTCGCGACATCTTCGAGGCCGACCAGAGCCAACAGTTCCATGGGATCCCGGCATTTCCGAGTGTACAGCGAGGCGAAAAAGCGCAGGTTTTCGAGCGCGGTGAACTTCACGTAGTGATTGGGCAACTCAAAGCCGACGCCGATTTCCTCGTAATATGCCGGTCCCCAGTCCGCGAGCGGTTTGCCCAGGACGTCGACCCCGCCGTCGAACTGGCGGTACTGCCGCGTGAGAATTCGCTGAGTTGTCGTCTTGCCGGCACCGGATGGTCCCAACAGGCCGAAGATCTCCCCATCCCGGACATCGAAACGGAGGGCGTCCACGGCGGGGCGGGATTGTCGGGGGTAGCGATAACTCAAACCGTCGACGACGATGACGGCGCGACCGGCTTTCTCGTCTCGCTTCGGCGGTTGGGGTTCAAGCATTCCGGATCCCGCATCCCGTCTTGTCTTGGTTTCGGCCGCCGTTTGGCGACTCGCCGAGTGTTGGACATTACATCGGCTGGAGGTTCGGCCGCAACTCTGGGGGGCACGACCGTCACGGTGCGCACCATGCTGATGAGAGACGGCTACAATTCTCCGTCACGGAAATTTGTTTGACCGAGCCGTCGTGAAGGAAAGGAATCGACTTCAGGTTTGAAAAATCGGGGTTGGACATGCTGATCCAACCCCCGCAATCACGGTATGATGGTCGTAATCGGCGCTTTCACCCCGCAGCCGCTGCGCGCATTGGCGACAGCGACCGTCCCAATCCGGAAAGAAGCGCTTCGTATTCCGCCCGCGTGATGGTGACGGTCGGCCTAGACGGGAAAGCCGCCTGGGCCAGGATATGGGCCATGATGACCGCCAGGGCGACAAGGATACCGTAGGCCAATAGGATCGTCGTGGCCGGGACCACGAAATTGACCTGGGGAATCTTGCCCAAAAGCATCGGTACGTACCACGACGTGACCGAAACCGCTCCGGAGGTCAGGAACAGGGTGCGTCGAACCTTGCTCATGCCGTCAAACAGGCATCCGCCGATCCGTCGCTTCATGTAAGGAAGAACGACCCGGTGAATGAAGATTCCGTTCAGGGTCAGTATCAAGACGATCGACATCTTTGCATAGATCTTGGGATTGCCTAATTTTTCGGGGGTGGAAGCCCAGTAGTGGGCGAGAAAACCGAGCCCGGTGATCCACAGGATGACGAGCCCGGCCGTCACGATATGGGATATGAATGCGACGGTTTTGTATCTTTCGCGGGTGATTTCGCCGGCCCGGACGTAACGAACCAATAACAGATCCAGAAGCGTTGCGGCGCCCAGGCCGAGAACCAAACCCATAATATGGATAATCCGCAGACCCGTCATGGCTGCTTCTACTTCGGCGGTTGTCCAAGTCGCTGGTTCGAAAATGCTGCTCATCCCTTTCGTCTCCCAACTTGAAGTGTCCGCGGCGTTCCCCACGACGCGACAAGGCGTTGCCCAGGGATCCGGCGGCGGCTGATCGTATGCCGGCAATGAGAATAATTTGCAGCGACAAGATCATGACTTTGTTGAGTCGCGTTGTGCGAAAACGAGTCAATTCAATGGAATTTGCATGTCTGTTGTGACAAGGATAGGTTTCAGGAAATACCAAATCGGAACCGGCGGCGGTTTTCGCGCATCGTCTCTTTTGTTTTGGCGAGATTATGGTTCTTAGCCGATTTGGTCACCATTTTCTCACCGGTAAGTCTATTCAACGCTGCGGGGATAATCTTGAAGGACAATAAAAACACGGGCGCGCCATCGGAATCCGGTCGCGTGGCGGCTTTGGAATCGGAATTGAGATCTGCGGATTTCCGGGGGGATATCTTCGCCGATTGGGGATCGCGCGTCGCGGCGTCGACGGACAATAGCGTCTACCAGATCACGCCCGATGTCATCCTGGCGCCCCGCAATCTCGACGATCTGCGCCGTGCCGTCACGGTGCTCAACGCTCCGGAATTTCGCGACATGCCGTTTACCGCCCGGGGGGCGGGAACCGGAACGAACGGGCAATCCCTGAACACCGGCGTCGTGATCGACTTTCGCCGGCACATGCGCAAGGTAATCGATGTCGACGTCGAGGGCGGATGGGCCGAAGCCGAAGCCGGAGTCGTGCGTGATGAACTGAACGATATCCTCCGGCCCCTGGGCTATTTCTTTTCACCGAGCACCTCCACCGCCAACCGCTGCACGATCGGCGGAATGATAGGCACCGATGCATCGGGGCAGGGGTCGCGGGTCTATGGCAAGACGGGTGACAACATTCTTTCGCTGACGGTCGTGTTGGCGGATGGACGCACCTTCGACGCCAAGCCGTTGGCGTGCGACGCCGAGGGTGGCGTGATGGCCGACAACGAAGAAGCGGGGATTTCCGGACTCCTCACGGAAGTCAAACACGTCTGCGACTGTCACCGGGAAACGCTACGTGGACGGGTTCCCGATCTACGGCGGCGTTTCGTCGGATACGACTTGGTCAACACCGCAACCGCGGACCAGCGGTTCGATCCTTCCCGACTGTTCGTGGGAGCCGAGGGCACCTTGGGACTGGTCGCCAAGTCCCGGGTCAAATTGACGAAATTGCCGAAGTTCAAGCGCCTTCTGGTCATCGGATACAAGGACTTCGCTGCCGCACTGGGGTCGGCGCGTAGTCTTTTGCGTTTCGAACCGACGGCGATTGAAACCATCGACGACACCATTCAGGAAATTGCCCACCGGGAAGGGCTTACTCGCCCGCTGCCCGAAATTCTCCGGACTCCGCAACCCGATGGCCGATTGCCGGTCTGCAATTTCGTCGAATACGCCGGCGACGACCTCGGCGCGATCGAAACCACGCTGTCAGCCTTGAAGTCGGCGTTGGACACGGACGACACCGTGGTCGGTTGGCATGAGGCAAAGGGCGAAGAAGAGGCGACTCGGCTTTGGGCCATCCGTTCCGGCGCCGTGGGACTGCTCGGCGGCGTAACCGGGCGGCGCCGTCCGGTTCCCTTCGTCGAGGATTGCGTGGTGCCGCCCGAAAACCTGAGCGTCTTCGCCATGGAATTCCGCACGCTGCTGGAATCCGAGGGCGTTACCTTCGGCATGTTCGGCCATGTCGACGTGGGATGCATTCACGTCCGACCCGCGCTCGACATTTCCGATGCCGCAGATCGCCAGCGTCTGAAGCGGATCTCCGACGCCGTACTGGCGCTCGTTCGCAAACACGGCGGGATCTTTTGGGGAGAGCACGGCAAGGGCGTGCGCGGCCAGTACCTGCGCGAGTTCGTGGGCGACGAAGTCTATGGCGGATTTGCCCGGATCAAGGGTCTCTTCGATCCGCACAACCGGCTCAATCCCGGCAAGCTGGTCAGCCCGTCGGGTGACCCGGCGGCGCTGTGGCCGATCGAGGCGACACCGTTCCGCGAAACCAATGTCGACGTCGAAACCGGTGCGGGTTCCGGCGGCACCGACTTCGAGAATGCCTTCCGGTGCAACGGCAACGCCCAGTGCCAATCCTATTCCACCAGCGTCACCATGTGCCCGTCGTACAAGGGGACCGGTGATCCGCGCCATTCCCCGAAGGGGCGGGCGGATCTTCTGCGGGCCTGGTGGCAATTGGAACGAGTCGGCGATCCTACGGCGAACGAGGCGGCCGACGACGTCTACGCCGCCTTGGACGGTTGCCTGGGATGCAAGGCCTGCACCAGCACCTGTCCCATCCATGTCGACATTCCCGAGATGAAGTCCCTGTTTCTCGACCGTTACCATGAAAAAAAGCGCAGGCCGCTCCTGGACCGTATGTTGGCACTGTCGGAATCCCAGGCGCCCATGGCCTCCCGGTTCGCGCCGATCGCCAACCTGTTCCTGGGGCTTTCGCCGGTCAAATGGTTCAATCGGGCTGCGTTTGGACTCGTGGACACGCCGGCGTTCTCGGTTCCGACGCTGAGGGCCCGGCTTGCCGCCGACGGTGCCGCAATACAAGATTCCGCAGCCCTGAAGCGGCTGGTATCCGACAAAAGCGTGATCGTCGTCCTGGATACTTTCACGACCCATTTCGAGGCCGATGCCGTCATGAGCGTCGTGTCGGCGCTGGGCCGTCTCGGGTACGAGCCCATCGTCACCCCCGCGAAGTTCGCGGGCATGACCCTGCACGTCAAAGGATTCCGGCGGCTTTTCCGCAAGACGGCCGAAAACTTTACGGCGCATCTGCGCGGCCTTGCGGAATCGGGGCGGCCGCTGGTCGTCGTCGATGCCGCCCTCGCGGCCTTGCTCCGGCAGGAATACCGTCGTTTGCTCGGCGATGGCGCCATTCCCGAAGTTATGATCCTTCAGGAATTCTTGGCGAACGAGCTCTCGGCGGGGCGCGATTCGGCGTGGCCGAAAGACATCGGTGGTGGTCGAGAGGTGGAAGTTCTGTTGCATTGTACCGAACGAACGGCCTTCCCCCTGGCCGGAGAACAATGGCGGCGGGTCCTGAATCGGTTGGGATTCAAGGCGAGCGCGCCGGCGATGGGATGTTGCGGCATGGCGGGAGCCTACGGACACGAAGCTCGGCATCTGGAAACGTCGAAGCGACTCTTCGACATCGGATGGGCCGGACGTCTCGGCGACGGCACCGACAAGACGCGGTGCGCCACGGGATTTTCATGCCGTGACCAGACCGAGCGTTTCACGGGCCGGCGCCTGCCTCATCCCTTGGCTTTGCTGGACTGACTCGGCCTTCTGGATTCGCGGCGGAAGATATAAAGTCCGGTCAGGATGACCACGGCGGCGCCTATGACCGTCGTCGTGGCCGGAGTCGCGCCCCAGATTGCCAAGTCGAACAGAACAGCCCAGGCGATTTGGGTATATTCGAACGGACTGACCACCGATGCCGGTGCCATCTTGAGGGCGAACGTCATGGTGATTTGCCCCAGTCCGCCGACGATTCCGGCGCAGAAATAGAACAGCAGGGCCTGAGGAGACGGTGTCACCCAAATCCATGGCAGACTGGCGGTTGCGATCACGGCGCCCGTGAGCATGTAGTAGAAAACGATGGTGTAGGGACTTTCCGTCGTCGACAGTTTCTTGACGAAGCTGATGGTCATCGCCCAGCACAAAGTGCCGCTCAATGCGAACAGGCTGCCGGTGGCGACCGATCCGCCGGGTTTCAGAGCGATCAGCACGCCGCCGAAACCGACCAGAATGGCCGCCCATCGATGCCAACCGACTCGCTCTCCCAGGATCGGTATCGCGAAAAGGGTTGCGAAAATGGGCACCGACATGGCGATCGCCATGCCGTCGGCCAGGGCGATGGTTTGATAGGCCGCGAAAAAACTGGCGTTACCGGCAAAGCCCATCAACGAGCGTGCGGCATGCCCGACCGGCCTTTTGGTTTTGAGGATTTTCAATCCGCCGGAAAAAAAGACGAAGGGGATCACCATGACGGCAGCGATAGAGTTTCGGAAAAACACCGCTTCGAACGGGTGATAGCCGGGTCCGACGAGTTTTACGAACATGTTCATCGCGGCGAAGCATCCGACAGCCGCGATCATGAACAGTATGCCGGCGATGATGGGGTGCCGCGAAGGATCGTCGCGAGACGGCGAATTGGTGTCTGACATGGGGTGATCTCGTTTGTGTTCTTTTGGAAACGTCCGGGTGCGAGCGGCAAGGTCAACGATATCCCTCCATTTCGACAGATGCCATCGCTATCCGACGAAAAGATACCGTGTGTCGACCCAAGCGTGAGACTTTTGATTTTGCGGAGTGGCATTGCGGAATGAACGCGGTAAATCTATCATTATAGAAACCGTGGTCATCAAGGTTGGGAGAGCGTCAATGTCATTGAGATTTCCAATCAAATTCCGGACCTGGGAATCCGCCAAAACCGCGATCGCCTTTCCCGCGGTCGCTGATGGCAAGGACGTCACGTGCCGGGTGACGGGCGACGCTTTGGTCGCGAAATGCGGCGCACTGGCCGCCAAGCCGGAACCCGCGTACCGGGCTTTCGACGCTCATCGCGCCGTGATCGAAAGCCTGGCATCGCGACGGTACGCTTCCCGTAAGCGGGAAAAGGATGGCAGCATTCTTATCCGAACAGCCGATTTCCCCGATTAGGGCAGAACCTCAATCGTTTTTGGAATCGGAGTCCGGAACGACGGGTGCCGCCGATTCGAGGTGGCGCCTGAAAAGAGTGGTGTCAGCGTCCGGTCTCGATCCGATGCCGAGACTCGACGATGAGCCGAAGCATTCTATCCCTTCTGGTGACATCCGGGCGAATCCGGCGGAGATGACCGCGACCGGGCCTCCGAACTGAAGGGCAACCGAACGGTGATATAGGGCGCGTGCGAACAGGATCGGTACTTCACCGCCTGGACCGCGAACCACGATGTATTTCATGCCTGTGGCCTCCTGAGTGGCATGTTCAGGGAATGGGGCAGAATCCGCCGTCGACGTTGACGGCGGTTCCGGTGATATAGGAGGACGCCGGTGACGCCAGGAAGAGGGCGAAAGCCGCGAATTCCTCCGGACGGCCCATGCGGCCCATCGGCACCGTGGCGCCGATGCGGGCGACGAATGCGTCGTATGAGATATCCGGCGCCTTTTTCGCGTGAATTCGTGGCCACTGCTCGCTGAGAATTTTCCCTGTACATAAGGCATTGACGGTGATGCCGTGCTTGGCGACTTCCCCGGCCAGGGATTTGGTGAGCGCGATTCCTGCCGCCCGCCAGACGTCGGTCGGCGCCGCTCCGGGATTGGGCGTTTTGCCGCCCGTCGACACCACGTTCAGGATTCGGCCCCATCCGTTTTGGCGCATCGAAGGCAGAACGTGGCGGCACAGCCGGATGGCGGCAAATATCTTAAGATCGAGATCGTCCTGCCATGCTTCGTCGGTCAGGCTTTCGAACGGACCCTCTGTGGCGCGGCCGGCGTTGTTGACGAGAATGTCGACGCCCCCCATGCGGTCTACCGCCGCCTGGAATGCCATCGCACAGCCGTCGACGGTCGAAACGTCGACGGAAACTCCGTAAACGGCCGCCGACGAACTGGCATCGATTTCTTTTACCGCTTGGTCCAGGCAATCGGGGCGGCGCGCGCAAATCAGTACCTCCGCGCCGGCCGATGCGAAAGCTTGGGCCATTGCCTTGCCCAACCCCTGACTGCCGCCGGTGACGAGGGCGCGCTTTCCGTCCAAGTTCAGTTGCATTTTGTGGTCTCCTTCATGACGGCGAATGTCGGTTCGACCGGGTGTCGTCGAAATCGAGGAAAAACTTCCCTGAAATCGGTATGCGACGGCAAGGATTAGCACGGCGAACGGGTACCTTCAAGAAAGCTTCCACGCGAAAAAAACTGATAAAAAAACTCGGGAATACGTCGAAACTGGCGTTGCCATTGAAATGGATTGATAGCCATATCCAGGCGTAAAGCGTCACAAAACATTAAAAAACAACGGGAAATGAAAACGTATTGCGTTGCACAATGGAATATGCCGCCATGCACAAAACGCATAAGTAACCGGTCGGTGTAATTGCTATCTTTGAGTCGTTCGAATGAGCAAAAGGAGAATGTCATGAAGGATTTTTTTGGAATGATCGGGTTGTTCGCCGTGGCCGTGGCTGTTACCGCCGTGACCAGTCTTTCCTGGGCGATCTGAGGACCCGATGAAATTGCAATCCGTGTCTCGCCGGGAAGGGGACCAGCGATCTCCCTCCCGAGCGAGAAACGGGTACACGGTTTCGAAGCGGCACGGGGCCGAATGGGGTCGATCGAACGGATGCACCCAGCCGTTTCGCCTCGTCATATTCCGAACACCGTGACTGTCATCCAAATCGCCGCCATCCCATAATGTTTGAATATTCAGTCAGGAACGTCTTGCGCATGGCGCTGAAGTCCATTTTGGATATAGGCTCTGTGCGACGCGGCATTCCGAACGCCAATTCACCAGATGGATACAGACGTGCAGAGTGTGGATGCCAGCCATACCGAAAGAGCATAAGCCGCTTGAGGTGACTCTTGATATGTTTGTTGCAACGCAGCATTGAGAGGTTACCCCGATGAAAGAATTCGCTGGATTGCTCGGACTGATCGCGACCGTAGGCGCCTTTTCCGGGTTCATGAGCGCCGTCTGGGTTTTCTAAGGCCCGACGTCCGGATCGATCGATCCCTCGTTTCCTCCCTGAACGTTTCTCCCTCGACTTTGCGGCGCCCGTTTTTCGGGTCGCCGCGTTTCTTTTGCATTCGCAACGGCGGGTGCCGCATATCCCGATAGGATCGAGAAAGGATACTCTCGCCCTTTTTTCCGCCGTGTTTCCCGTGCTAAAACCGGAAACGTCGCACCTGTAGCCATCCGGCGTCACGGGGGCGGCGAAATCGCGAAGCAACAGCGCAAGAGGCACCTCATGACGGCCCGGGTCATATCTTTCGACGACGCAGCGAAACTCATTCCCGACGACGCCGTTGTCGCCGTCAATTCCTCAAGCGGATTGAACTGCCCGGACCGCATGTTGAAGGCGATCCGTGATCGTTTCGACGCGGAAGGCCATCCGTGCGCATTGACCACCATTCATCCCATCGCTGCCGGGGACATGTACGGCATTCCTGGCGTTGATCACTTGGCCACGGACGGATTGTTGAAGCGTGTGGTTGCCGGATCCCTGCCGAGCGGGCCTTCGTCGAAACCATCACCGCATATCTGGACGATGATCAGAGAAAACCGGATTGAAGCCTACAACCTGCCGAGCGGGCTTGTTTTCGACATGTTGCGCGACGTCGCGGCCAAACGCCCGGGCGTGTTGACCAAGGTCGGTCTGGATACCTGCATCGATCCCCGCCGCCAAGGCGGCAAGATGAACGATTGCACCACCGAGGATCTGGTATCGGTCGTCGAATTCGGTGGCGAGGAATGGCTCCATCTGAAGAACGTGGTGCCCAATGTCGCCGTTATCCGCGGTACTACAGCGGACGAGGACGGCAACATTTCGATGGAACAGGAAGGCGGCTATCTGGGGGCGATCGACGTGGCGCTCGCGGTCCGCAATTCGCGGGGCATCGTGATCGCGCAGGTCAAACGGCTCACGGCGCGGGGCTCGATCGCTCCGCAACGGGTTCAGGTTCCGTCGACCATGGTCGATTTCGTGGTCGTCGATCCCGACCAGCGGCAGGCGACGGAAACGCTCTATGATCCGGCGATCAGCGGAGAGACCCGCCGCCCGCTTTCGTCGTTTCCGCCCGTGGAGTGGGGGACCGACAAGGTCATTGCGCGTCGTGCCGCGATGGAAATGCGCGACGGCGACGCGGTCAATCTCGGTTTTGGAATCTCGGCGCTGGTGCCCCGTATTCTGATCGAGGAAGGACTGCACGGGCAGGTAACCTGGGCGATCGAGCAGGGGGCGGTCGGCGGCGTGCCCTTGGAAGGCTTCGTGTTCGGTTGCGCGGCCAACGCGCAGGCAATCATCATTTCCCCGTACCAGTTCACCTATTTCCAGGGCGGCGGCGAGGACTGCGGGCTGCTGTCGTTCATGGAAGTGGATGCCGACGGCAGCGTGAATGTGTCGCGCCTCGCCGCGAAACCGCATGTGACGGCGGGAATAGGCGGATTCATCGATATCACGTCATTGGGCCGCAAACTCGTTTTCAGTGGCTATTTCACCGCCGGCGGTCTCAAGGTCGACGTCGCGGATGGCAAGGTACGGATTGATCAGGACGGAAAATTCGCGAAATTCGTGCCCAATGTCGAACACGTCACGTTCAGCGGTCGGCGGGGCCGTGAACTCGGACAGGATGTCACCTACGTGACGGAACGGTGCGTCATCAAGTTGCGGCCGGAAGGTCTGGTCGTAACGGAAATCGCGCCCGGTATCGATTTGCGCAAGGACGTCCTCGGTCAGGCGAAAATCGACCTTCGGGTTGCCGACGATTTGAAGGTCATGGATTCGCGCCTGTTCTCGCCGGAACCGATGGGTTTGAAACTCTCTCCGCGGTGACGCCGTCGCCGGAATCCGAATGCCCCTGTTCGTCGGCTCGCGTCCGTCGAGCAGGGGCATTAGCCGTGAGATAGTATAAAATCGTATTCACACCGATAACGATGCTCGCGGTTTGTTGACTCTTCGGAATTGTGTTGATAGGCTTTGGATCGTTCCAAATGGCGTGCGCGAAACGCTGTTCTCAATACGGCTAAGTGTTTAAGTTGAAACGAATATATTCACTTGATCATCTTAGATCGTTTTAAAAATAAACTGCTTGCGTCGCTGATGCGCAACGAGGGAAAAACGTCTTGAGTGTCATGCCTAAAATTCAAGGCGGGCTTACGGGTCGCATAACCTTGATGGATATCGCGGATCAGGCAGGCGTTTCCAAGTCGACGGTATCTTTGGTTTTACGTCGCAGCCCTCTGGTGCGCGCGGAAACGCGCGAACGCGTCCTCGCGATCATTGGCGAACTGGGATACGTCTATCACCGTGGTGCGGCGGCGTTGCGTTCGCAGCGTACGCAAACGGTCGGGCTTGTCATCAATGACGTGACCAATCCATTCTATAGCGAATTCACGGCGTCTCTGG
This sequence comes from Rhodospirillales bacterium, assembly GCA_963675465.2. Lineage (GTDB taxonomy): Bacteria > Pseudomonadota > Alphaproteobacteria > Rhodospirillales > Shumkoniaceae > JAHDSF01. The sequence goes on along the minus strand of CAXXVY010000005.1, from coordinate 191,662 downwards.
ACGCGGCTTTGGAGCGGGAAGGCTGGGTGGCTTTTTTCGGCAACTCCGGCGAATCACCCGCGCGGCAGCAGATGATCATCGATCGGATGCGCGAACAAGGCGTCGAAGGCATCGTCCTTTGTCCCGCCCGGGAAACTTCTCCGGAGGTCGTCGACCGATTGCGGGCGTCCGGATTGCCATGCGTTCAGGCGACCCGTTATGTCACGGATCGGAATACCGACTACGTCGGCCAGGACAATGTTCTCGGCATGGAAATGGCAATCGACCATCTGGTCCGGCTCGGGCATCGCCGAATAGCCTTCATCGGCGGTTCTAAATGGAATTCGTCGGCGGTAGAGCGGGAAATGGGGTACCGCAACGCGCTCGAACGCCATGGCATCGAATATGATCGTAGCCTCATTTTTCCCTGTGAAACGCGGCCCGAGGTCGCGTTGTCGATGGTTTCTCAAGTCCTGGCTTCGGCGTTGCATCCGACGGCGGCCGTCTGCATCAATGATTTTGTTGCGTTCGGGGTCATGAAGGGCTTGAACGACCATGGAATGGAACCCGGGCGCGATTTCGCGGTCATCGGATTTGACAATCGCCGGGATACGGCGCTGTGGCGCCCGGCGCTGACCACGGTATCGATCCTGGCGGAATCGGTCGCGCAGGAAACCGCAAACCTGCTGCTGCGGCGCATAGAAGACCCCGCCGGCGAATCGGAATGGATCGTCATTCCGCCGCGGGAGCTGGTGATTCGTGATTCGTGCGGCGCCTGGATGTCGCGCGAAAAGGAATCCGTGGGGATGGAGGCGTTGGGATGACCGAGGAATCGACGGTTCTGGTATCGATCGAGGACGGTATCGCGCGGTTGATATTGAATCGGGACTCCAAGCTGAACGCATTGGATCCGGACATGCTGTCCCGGTTGGGGGCGGCGATCGACGAACTGGACGATAACGACGCGGTCCGCGTCGTCGTGGTCGAAGCCGCCGGGAACCGGGCATTTTGTGCGGGGGCGGATATCAACGCCTGGTCGACCCTGAGTCATCTCGATATGTGGCGGACATGGGTTCGGCGGGGGCATCGGCTTTTCGACCGCCTCGCCGGCCTCAGGCAACCGACCATCGCTAAAATTCGCGGAATCGCCTATGGCGGCGGGCTCGAATTGGCTCTGGCCTGCGATCTGCGTTTTGCCGTTGATACGGCGCGTTTCGCCATGCCGGAAGTCACGATCGCGACGCTGCCGGGGTGGGCCGGTACCGGGCGTCTGCCGGCTTTGGTCGGCATGGCCCGCGCCAAGCAAATGATCCTGACCGGAAAGCCCGTCGACGCCACAACGGCGGAGCGGTGGGGCCTTGTCAATGTGCTTCACGTCGATTCGGAACTGGACGGCGCCGTTCTGGAAACCGCGCGGGCGATCGCTGCCAACGCGCCGTTATCCGTTCAGGCGGCCAAACAGGTTCTTAATGCGACGGCGGGATTCGGATTGTCATCGACTTTGGAAGGCTTGGCCGGTGCGGTATGCGCTTCGACCGAGGACGCGAAGGAAGGTTTTGAAGCGTTTCGATCGCGACGGGCACCCAGGTTCAGGGGGGCATGATGACGCCCGTATTGTCCGCCGTGTCGAAACATTGTACCTCTTGGGGCATGCCCCAGGGTAGAAAGGTCACCGTTGACCCAAGACTAAAAAGACGGGAGTCGACCCGCAAGGTCTCCAACTTGGATAAAATCGGGAGAAATCAGTAATGAAAATGCTCAAGGCAACGATTGCCGTTCTGGCGACCGCAGGCTTTGCGTTTACCGCGCACGCCGAAATTACGCTGCACGGCGCCAGCCAGTTCGGTCATGGCCACCCCTTCAATACGGCGCTCGAAACGTTCGAGAAACTCGTGAAGGAAAACTACAAGGGCCCCGAAAAGCTGAATTTCGTTCTTCACGAAAACAGCGAACTCGGCCTGGAGAAAGACTACGTCGCGTACATGAACCAGGGTATTTCGGTTGACTACGCGATCTTCTCGCCGTCGCATGCCTCGACCTTCTCGAAAAAGATCGCGATCATGGACATGCCGTTCCTGTATCGCAGCATCGATCAGTGGAGCAAGGTCCTCTCCAACGAAGCGGCGATGAAGCCGTTGATCGACGATCTGTACAAGCGCGCCGACATTCTCATGGTCGGATTTGCTGGGGGCGGAACCCGCCACCTGATCGTCAATCGTCCGATCCGCAACATGGAAGAACTGAAAGGTCTCCCGATCCGCGTCATGGGCGCGCCGATCCAGACCAAGATGTTCGAAGCCATTGGCGCGGCCCCGACCGTGATCGCGTATTCGGAAGTCTACAACGCCATTCAGACCGGCGTTATCGACGCGGCCGAGAACGAAGCCATGGGCATCAAGACCATGAAGTTCTACGAAGTCGGTCCGGAAATCTCCATGACCGGTCACGCCATCACGATCCGTCCGCTCGGCGTTGCCGGCAAGACCTTCCGCCGTCTGCCGAAGGACCTGCAGGAAGCCATCGTCAAGGCTGGTGGTCCCGCCGGTAAAGCCGGTCGCGATCAAGAAGTCGCGGACAGCGAATCGGTGATGAAGGATATGGAAGCCAAGGGTTGGCTGAAGATGGTCCCGTTCACCGAAAAGGACAAGCTGATCGAGGCCGCGGCCCCGGTGCGTCGTGCCTTCGCCGACGAAGTCGGCGCCGGCGATTTCCTCGACATCGTGGACGCCACGAAGTAGTCGGAGCGGCGCGTTGCCGCATCGCTTTCCGGGGGCGGGTGATCCCGCCCCCGGTTGTGATTGACCTGTAACCCCTTGGTTTTTTGGGGATTTCGCATGACACAGATTCCACGCACACAAAACAGGGTGGTGACGCCCATTTTAACCGGGGCTCTGATCGTCTTTTCAGTGCCCGTCCTTCTTCATTTTTCGGCGCTCGCCTTCGAAGTCGTGTCCGCGGAAGTCTGGACGAAAGGCGTCGCGACCACCTGCATGATCGTCGTTAGCGTCCTGATCGGAATCATTCCCGGAAGGCTCGCGAGCGGCGCCCGCGACGGATACTACCGCTTTCTCAAGATCCTGTTGACGGTGTTGATGGGGCTCTTGATCGTTCCGGTCACGATGCAGATCCTATCGCGTTATACAGGGCTTATTCCCCGATACATCTGGACCGAGGAAATCGCGCGTTTCTGCTTCATCTGGATTGTCATGGTCGGCGCGATGATCGCGGCCGAGGATGACTCCCACTTCGATGTCGATCTGTTGCCGACGCCGACGACCCTGCGGGGCAAGGGATTTTCGAAATTGGTCGTTCACGGTTCGATGATGTTGATCGCGGTCAATTTCATCATCTTCGGTTACGATTTTTCGGAAACGGCGTGGTACCAGATTTCGGAAATCTCGGAATTGCCGATGATCCTGATCTATATCGCATGGCCGTTGGCGGGCGTCACCTGGACGATCTTCCTGTCCACCAAGATTTATGAGGACATTCAACGCATCATGGGGATCGAACCCTGGTCCGACCAAATGCAACAGGCCTCTGAACCCACCATTCAGCCGAAGGAGGCCTTGTAATGTCCCCTCTGTTCGTCGGCTCCGTTCTGTTCGCTGTATTCGGCGTTCTGGTCGCCATTCGGGTGCCGGTCGCTTTCGCGCTCGGATTGGCCTGCGTCCCGGTCTTTTTCATGGACGATCGGATGACGCCGATGTTGTTGGCCTACGAGATGTTCAAGGCCTACAACTCCTTCGTGATCCTGGCCGTGCCGTTCTTCCTGCTGGCCGCCAATCTGATGAACAGCGCTGGAATTACCGACCGCCTGATCAAGTTGGCGCAAACCATGGTGGGGCGGTTCCCTGGTGGCCTTGGGCACGTCAACGTCGTCGTCAGCATGTTGTTCGCCGGCATTTCCGGTTCTTCGAACGCCGACGCGGCGGGCATCGGTTCGATCCTGATTCCCGCGATGAAGAAACAGGGTTACAGCACCGGTTTCTCCGTCGCCATCACCGCCTGCTCCGCCGTCATGGGCGTCATTATTCCGCCGAGTATCCTGATGGTGGTGTGGGGCGGTTTGATGTCGGTGTCGATCGGCGCGTTGTTCCTGGGCGGCGTCGTGCCCGGAATCTTCATTGCCGGATCGCAGATGGCGCTCGTGTTCGTCTATGCCAAAATCTACAACTATCCAGTCTATTCGCACGCGACGTTCATGGACTTCGTGCGAGCGTTCGGCGGAGCGATTCTGGCTCTGATGACGCCGTTGATCATCGTCGGCGGTATCGTCGGCGGATGGTTCACGCCCACCGAGGCATCCGTCGTCGCGGTGCTCTACGCTTTTCTGATCGGCTTGTTCGTCTACCGAAGCCTGGACACCGCCGAGGTCTGGAAGGTTCTGTACGATTCGGCCCGGTTCGCGGCGATCGCGCTATTCTGCGTCGGCACGGCCTCGGCCTTCGGCTGGATTTTGGCCTACTTCAAGATCCCGGCAGCGATCATCGACGTCATGGCGACCTGGGGGGCGGGCGCGACGGCGACCGGTTTCATCGTCGCCGGCGCGTTTTTGTTCATCGGCATGTTCATCGACGCCATTCCGGCCATCATCATCGTCGGTACCGTCTTGGCACCTGTTGCCGATCACGCGGGCATGCATCCGGTGCATTTCGCGATCATCGGTGTCATCTCACTGGCGTTCGGTCTCGTGACCCCGCCTTATGGCTTGTGTCTGCTCATCTCCTGCGCGATCGGAAAAATCAAGCTGATCGACGCGATGCGGGACGTGTTGATCGTGCTGTTCCCCATGTTGATGGTCTTGATGTTCGTGATCTTGGCCCCCGACGTCATCCTTTGGCTGCCGCGGTTGTTCATGGGCAAGTTCATGTAAACCCGGGCATTGAGTACATCGCCGTGCTTCGGCGCGGACGTTAGCGGGGGGCGGAAGCCCCCCGCATGCCGCTTGCGGGCGGCGTCAATTCGAATTCGTCAGTCATCTTTCCGGATAGGAGGTTCCATGTACGAAGATCTCAAAGGCAAGGTTGTCCTGGTCACCGGATCCAGCAAGGGCATCGGCGCGGCGACCGCCAAGGGATTCGCGAAATGCGGCGCGAAAGTCATCGTTCACGGCTTTTCCAGCCGTGCGGCGGCCGAAGGCGTCGTTGCCGACATCAAGACCGACGGCGGCGAGGCGGCGCTGGTCATGGGTGACATGAGCAAGAAGGACGTCGCTCAAGAGGTCGTCGAGAAGGCGGTGCAGGCTTTCGGCTCGCTCGACGTCCTGGTCAACAATGCGGGCGACATCGTCAAGCGCATGGGGATCATGGACATCGACGAGGACACCTACGACTTCGTCATGGACTTGAACTGCAAGTCGGTGGTGTTCGCCAGTCAGGCCGCTTACCCGCACTTCAAGAAGCAGGGTCACGGCAACATCATCAGTACCAGTTCGCTGGCCGCGCGCAACGGCGGCGGTAACAACGCGGGCGTCTACGCGGGCGCCAAGGCATTCGTCGAAACCTTTACCCGTTGGATGGCGGTGCAATACGGGCCTGAAAACATCCGTGCCAACTGCGTCGCGCCCGGTTTCGTCGAAACCCGGTTCCACGTCGACCACACGCCGCGCGACTACTGGGATAAGGTCGCGGCCAATTTGCCGACCCGGCGGATCGGCCAACCCGAGGACGTGGTCGCGGCGTACCTGTACCTCGCGTCCGACGAAGCCAGCGGATGGGTGACCGGACAGATGATGCAGGTCAACGGCGGCGCGCTGATGGTCTGATGGTTGAATTCCGCGTAATGGCGCGCTAAGTCTTTTCGCGGTCTCGGGACACGGGCCCCGGCCGATCGAAGGCCGGGGCCTTTTTTCCAAGGAGGGGTTCGACAATGAAAACGATTCGCTGGGGAATTCTCGGCTGTGGCGACGTGACCGAAGTCAAAAGCGGTCCGGGTTTTTCCAGGGCCGAAAACTCGTCCTTGGTCGCCGTCATGCGGCGCAACGGGGAACTCGCCAAGGCGTATGCCGAGCGCAACAACGTTCCCCATTGGTACGACGATGCCGACAAGTTGATCAACGATCCCGATGTCGACGCCGTCTATATCGCGACGCGGCCGGATTCCCATAAGGAATACGTTCTCAAATGCGCCGCGGCCGGCAAGCCCGTCCTGGTCGAAAAGCCCGTTGCCCGCACCTACGACGAAGCCAAGGCGATGATCGAGGCCTGCAAGTCGGCGAAGGTTCCCCTCTGGGTCGCCTTTTACCGGCGGGCCATGCCTTTGTTTCTCAAGGTCAAGGAACTGGTCGATTCCGGGGCGATCGGGACCGTTCGCTATGTGGTTGTCCACCACCAGGAAGCCACCCCGGTCGAAGGTTTCGAAAAGCTCCCGGCGTCCTGGCGCTATGTTCCGGCCATCGGCGGCGGCGGTGTCTTCGTCGATATCGGGTCCCATGTTTTCGATTTTCTCGACTACGTGCTGGGCCCGATCCGCGAGGTGCGCGGCATCGCGACGAACCAGGCCGGACTGTACGCGGCCGAGGATATGGTGACCGCCTGCTTCGGTTTCGAGGGCGGGGTACAGGGGTCGGGAACCTGGAATTTCGTCGCCTACGACAACTATGAACGGACCTGGATCGTCGGCGATAAGGGCGAGTTGTCGTTTTCGTTCTATGCGCCAAATCCCATCGAGTTGAAGACCCAGGAAGGCAAGCAAACCTTCGATGTCGGTTTCCCGAAACATGTTCATCAGCCGCTTATCCAGACCATCGTCAACGAAATGAACGGCGTCGGCGTCTGCGCCAGCACCGGTGAATCGGGCATTCGCGCGACGTGGGTCATGGATCAGGTCCTTGCCGATTACCGCGCCGTCAACGGAATCCGAATTCCCTGACGAATCCTTCAATCCGTTGCGCGAATGGCGGGCCGGTGGGATAATTGCGGTTGAAGGATCGGAACGCGCCGGTTGACCCGACGAACCTTATTTCAGGATGTTCGAACGGGAGGACATGGCATGAGCCACTACATGATTCAATGGTCCTACGACGACGACCAGATCCAGGCCTTGGTCGATACGCCGCATGACCGTTCCGTCGAATTCGCGAAACTCGTCGAGGCTTTTCAGGGAACCTTGAAAGGCTACTACTTCGCCTTCGGAGACTACGATGGCGTCGCCATCGCCGAGTTTCCCGGCGACAAGGAATGCGCAGCGTGCGTTTTGCGCGCCGTGGGTACCGGCGCGGCGAAGGTCAAGACGACGGTCTTGCTCGACCCGCAGGAGAGCGAGGCGGCCATGAGGCTGGCCAAGGCGGCGTCCCACGGCTACAGAACGCCCGTGGGTTATTCCAGTCACGGATAGCCGGATAAGGCCGAACCGTCAGGGTGCCGAGGCGTTCCGATCCCGAGCCCGAAGAATACGGATGGCCGCACAGGCGGCGCCATACCCGTTGTCGATGTTGACGACCGTGATGCCGGGCGCGCAACTGGCCAATGCCGAGTGAAGAGCGGTTTCGCCTTGGTGGGAAACACCGTACCCGGTCGAAGTCGGAACGGCGATTACCGCACCCGGGACCAACCCGCCCAGTACGCTGAATATCGCGCCGTCCATGCCCGCGATCATGACGACGACGGGAAACCGTGACAATTCGGGTATCCGATCCAGAAGCCGCCACAGGCCGGCAACGCCCACGTCATAGATTTCGTGTACGGGAATTCCGGCATGGCCGAACGTGCGCACGGCTTCCTTGGCCACCGCGACGTCGGTGGTTCCGGCGGTCACGACGGCGACTTCGGCGGACCCGGCGGGCCGGTGAATTTCGCCATAGAGTCCGGTTCGGGAAATCGGATCGTAATCGATTCGCGCCCGTATTTCGGCGGGCAGGCGGTCGAATGTCTCCTTGTCCAGGCGGGTCATCAGAAGCGAGGGCAGGGACGATCGAGCGGATCCGATGATATCGGCAATCTGGCTGGCCGTCTTTCCCTGGCAGAATATGGCCTCGGGCAAGCCGGTCCGCGCGGCCCGCGCCGCATCGAAAACCGCCTCGGGAGTCATGCCGCGTCGCCCTTCAGGAAGGCGCTTCCCATACGGTAGAGTTCCAGCGGTACCGGGCCGCCATAGCCATGCGCCACAGCCATCCCGTCCACGGCGGCGCGGACGGAGGTTCCCGCATCGGACGTGACGGCCGACAGGCTGTCTCCGTCCAGTTCGACCGCGACGCCGTTCTTGCGGATGCGACAGCGTACCGACTGGGGCGGTATGCCACGATCCGCCAGCCATTGGGCAATGCGGGTTTCGACGTCGTGCACCAACCCGAGCGCTTCCGCCGTCACCGGGATACCGGTTTCGACGCGGCTGGATAGACAGGGCGATGCCGGCAGCGCGGCGAGATCGTCGAGTTGAAAGGATTGCGCGATGCCCCGGATCACAGCCTTGCCGATACCGGCTTCGACGAAGGGATGCCGGACTCCGTGATCGGCGGCTGCATCCATGCCAGGGCGAAAATCGCCGAGATCATCGGTATTCGCACCCGAAACGATGACGTGATCGCCGCCGTTGCGTTGCGCGATGGTGCCATAGAGATTGGTCTTGCAGAAAAAGCAGCGATTGAGCGGGTTGGCAAGATAGTCGGGGTCCGCGAATTCACCGGCATCGACGAAGGATACGTTCCAGTTTTCGCGCGCCGCATAGGCCTTGACCCGGGCGGTGGCTTCGGGCGGAACCGACGGCGAAACCGCATGAACCATGCCGGCCTTGTCGCCAAGGTGGCGATGGGCGACGAAAGCCAGCGTCATGCTGTCGAGTCCGCCGCTCAGCGCGACGGTCACCTTGCCATATCCGGAAAGAATCCCGTGCAGGGATTGGAGCTTCGAAACCGCAAGATCGCTCATGTTTCCTCGTTGTCGCTTCTCGCCAATACCCGGGCTTCGGCTTCCCGGCGGACGGCAATACGGTGTTCGGCACCACAGCCAAGAATTGCAACGTCGTCGATGTCGGTCTTGGCCGTCAAACGGCCGTCGGGCCGTTTTGCTGTCTTGACGCGAACGTCGGCGCCTTCGGCCGTGGTTTCCGTCCGCATGGCGCGGTCGAGGACGCGGCGTCGGACCGTCTGCACGCGCAGGCCCAGCGTCGTCGTCTGGTTGAGGCAGCAATCCCCGACCGCGTCGGAGACGCTCGGATCGCAAAGCACCCGAATACTCGCCATCATCCGGCCCTTCTTGCCGAACGCCGGCGTTTGCAGGACATCGAGCACGCCCGGTTCGCGGCGCAGGATATCCAACGCGACCGCCAGATCCTCGGGCGTCTGGTCGTCGATTTCGAAATCGATGACCGCAACCTCGCCAAACGCGGAATCCGTGTCCGTCTCGACGGTGTCAAGGAACAAGGCCCTCAGCATGTTGGCGAGGCCGGGAAGGGCTTTGGTGCCGAATCCATGGCCGCAGGCGGCAACACGGCCCGCCGGGCGGGCGCCCTGGGTCGGCCGCAGATGGGCCAGAATGGCCGCGCCGGTGGGCGTGATGCGTTCACCGGGGATGCCATCGTCCACGGTTTCGAAGCCGATCAGCAACCGCGCCGTGGCCGGACCCGGCACGGGGATGCGGCCGTGCGCGGTCTGGATCGTGCCGGAGCCGAGCGGCAATCGGGATGCCGACCACGTGGTGCCGTCACCCAGTGCCTCGATCGCTGCTGCCGCGCCGACGATGTCGGCGACGGAATCCCAGTCCGCGACCTCGTGGAACGCGACATCCGCGGCCGGCACCCCGTGGACGGCGCCCTCGGCTTCCGCCAGTATCGCGAAGATCGCCTTGGCCCGCGCCTTTACAGCGGCGCCGAGGCCGCTGTCGTCGATCATGCGGACGATATCGCGGTGGTGGACGTGGGTACCGTGATGGTGGCCGTGGCCGTGATGATGACCATGATCATGGTGGTGATCGTGGTCGTGGTCGCGCGGGATCGCGACATGGAACCACGTGCCGACGAAGCCTTCCGACTTGTGGTCCAGGCGCTCGATGGTGCCGGAGGCGGGGAATCCCGCCGCCAGGGCCGCGTCGCGGGCGATCGCGAACAACTCCGGACGGGCATCGATCAAGGCCGCGAGAAACATGTCGCCCGCGATGCCGCCTACGGCGTCGAGATGAATGTGCTGTTTGGATCGGATTCTATCGGTCATGTCGCTACAAGTGGGTATGAAACTCCGGTCGGAAAACGCCTCGGTACGGCGTCGGAGGTAGGGCTATAGCACTGCCCGCTCGACGGCGCAAATCGCAAGAACGAAAAGTCGAAGGGCGGCCGCCGTTTCCGGGGCCGCCCTTGTCGATTCCGTCTTCGATGGATTTCAGGCGATGCTCTCGCACACGGCGATGATGTCGGCCTCGGTCAGGGGCTTCGGGTTGCAGGCGGTGGAACCGCCGATGCCGCGCTTGACCATGCCGGGGATTTCGGCCGGGACAATGCCGACGTCGCTCAGGCGGCGCGGCGCGTCCAGGCGTTCCATGATGCCGTCGATGGCATCCGCCATGGCGTCGGCCGACGACAAACCGAGAGTCGCGAGCAGGTCCGCGAAGGGTTCGGCGATGGCGTCGGCGTTGAAACGCAGGAAGGCGGGCAGGAACAGCGCGCAGGCGAAACCGTGCGGCACGTGGTGATCCATGGTGACCGGATAGGAAAGGGGATGGATCGCCGTGTTGCCGATGGCCGACATTTCCATGCCGGTCAGGTTGCTGGCGAGCGCCATGTTGGTGACCGATTCCCTATCCTTGGTCGTGCACGCGGCCTCGACGTTGCGCATGGCGAGCACGATGCCTCGGAACGCCAGGGCCCGGGTGACCTCGTTGGCGCGGGTCGACCAGAATCCCTCGACCGCCTGACACAGGGCGTCCAGGCCCGTGGAAACGGCAACCGCCTTGGGCATCGACATCGTGAGTTCGGGGTCGACGAGGGCGATGGTCGGGAAGTTCTGAACCGGGGCAATGGCCGGCTTGGACTGCTTTTCCGGGTATGTGATGACGGAAAACGGCGTCACCTCGCTGCCGGTACCCGACGTCGTCGGAATGGCGACGAGCGGCAGGCCCTTGGCGGAACAGGTGCGCTCCTGGTCGAGGTACTCGCGAACCGAACCGGGATTTTTCTGCAGCATGGCGATCGCCTTCGCCGCATCGAGCGGGCTGCCGCCGCCGACCGCCACGATGATCCCGCATCCGGAATCCCGGCAGAGCGCCGCGCCTTTGTCGACCGTTTGGATCGAGGGGTTTTCCTCGACCGTGTCGTAAACCACGACCTCGTACCCGTCCAGGAGTGAACGGATCCGGTCCACGAGGCCGGTCGCGGCATTGAATCCGGTACTGGCGACCAGGAAAACCTTCCCGCCACCGAGTTCCGAGACGGCTTCCTTCACTTCCGAGAGCCGGCCCCAACCGAACTTTACCTGGGTGGGAAAGCGGAAATCCCAATTCGACATGACTTAAAGAACCTCGTTCGAATGTAGTGTCGATAGAAATCGGAGCCCGCTTTCGAGCCGGAAGGCGGGCTCCGTACTTCGTCGTAGACGGAGGCGCCTTACTTGGGTCCGTCGATCGGCAGGCCGTGCTTGGCCATCAGTTCGAGGTAATCCTCGCGGGCGGGCACGAAGATGTCGATGCCGCGGAAGCCCGTGGTCGTGGTGCCGCCGTGAATGGCATTGGACGGATGCACGCAGACATCGCCGGCTTCCATCAGGAATTCCTCGTCACCGCACTTATGCTGTTCCGTTCCTTCCAGGATCACCAGGATCTGAACGGCCGGATGGCTGTGCAGCGGGAACACGCATCCCGGAGGATTGGTGATGAAGCTGAGAAGGGCGGGACCCGCCGCGACGAAGCGGGTGCTGGATTCCTTGGTCAACGGAACCAAGGGGATATCCTCGATGGTGTAACAGTACTTGGATTTCTTGTTCGGTGCATATGCCACGGATGGTCTCCTTTTTCGCTCGGTCACACGGGCCGCCATACGGCGGCATTTCCCGCAAACGCGGAAACTTGGTCAAAAATGCTCAGAACGCAAGCCAGCCGCCATCGACGAAAATGACGTGGCCGTTGATGTACGAAGAGGCTTCGGAAGCCAGGAACACGGCTGCGCCGACAAGATCTTCCGGCTTGGCCCACTTGCCCATCGGGATGCGGCTGGTGATGGCCGGCATGCGCTCGGGGTCCGAACGCAACGCCGCGGTCATGTCGGTTTCGACCCAGCCGGGGCCGATAGCGTTGCAATTGATGCCGTACTTTCCCCAGTCGTTGCACATGGTCTTGGTCAACTGGGTGATGCCGCCCTTGGTCGCCGAATAACCCGGCACGAAGCGGCCGCCCTGGACGGCGATCAGCGACGAGGTGTTGACGACCTTGCCCTTGATGCCCTTTTCGATCCACACCTTGGCCAGCTTTTGGGTCAGCAACAGCGGCGCGGTTAGATTGACGCGCAGCGCGAGTTCGAACTGGTCTTGCGGAAAATCCTCGACCGGTGAGCGATAGATGACGCCGGCATTGTTGAACACGAAGTGGAGGTCGCCGAACGCCTCTTGTCCCTTGGCGACCAGGTTGTCGATGCTTTCGTTCTTGGTCAGATCGACGACGATCGCTTCGCACTTGCCTACTTCGGCGACGTAGGCCTGAGTCTCCTTGAGACCCTTTTCGTTGATGTCGGCAACGACGACATTGGCGCCGGCTTCGGCCAGGCCGCGTGCGATGGCGCGGCCGATGCCGCCCGCCGCGCCGGTGACGATGCCGCTTTTGCCGCTCAAGCTGAATTTGTCAAGAATCATGCTTTTCTACCTTCTGCTAATGCGTTTGAAATCCTGGACGCTTGGCGTCTGACGGCGTCTATTTCGACCTGGATGCCGCGATCGCTGTCGATGTAAGAGGGAAAAGCGACGCTGATAGCGCCCACATTAAGGCCTCCGAATCCGAACAGCGGCGCGGCGATGCAGATGACGCCGCGTGTTATTTCTTCCATGTCGAGGGCATAGCCCTGCAACGCGATTTTTGCAAGTTGGTCCCGAAGCGTCGCCGGATCGACGATGGTGTTGGATGTAATACGTTCCAGCGGCTTGCCGGCGATCAGATGCTCGCGCTCGTCTTCCTCGCAATGGGCGAGCAGGATCTTGCCCAAGGCCGTGCAATGCAGCGGAAAACGCTTCCCAACTTCGGAGTAAAGCTTGATCGCATAGCCGGAGGTTTCACACTTGTCGATGTAGACACCCGCACTGCCGTCCTTCACTCCGAGCGCGCAGGTGTGCCCGGTCTCTTCGTGAAGCGCTTGCAGGAAGGGGTGGACGTGATCGCGCAGATCGAAATTCCCGATGATTTCAGTGCCAAGGCTCGCCAGTTTCAGGTTGCCCCGGTACCGTCCGGTTTCAGGTTCGAACCGCAGCGCTCCGATATCCAGGAGTTCCTTGAGCATGCGGTGCACGCTCGCCTTGGGATAGCCGGTTCCGGAAACGATTTCCGTGAACGTCATCCCGCTGGTCTGGTTGGCGACGACCAGTTCGATAATTCCGAAACCTTTGGACAGACAGCTCATTGTTCCTTCGCTTTTTCGATGAACCATCCGAAACCCAGCAGACCGTCGAGTTGAACGGCGAGATTACGGATGGAGTAGATGAACATGATGGCGCCAGCGAACGGCATCGGGGCATACCACCATGACATCGGCCAAGCAAGGATCGGCGAGGAACGGCCCACCGATGTCGTCAATTCGAAACTGTAAACCGTGAAGGCGAGAATGAACGCCGCAGCGAGGATTTCGATACAAAACGTAAAAACACGCCCGAACAGGGTTCCCGCGACTTTATCGGCAACCGCGTCGATCTTGAAGTGTTCGCGGTCGCGCCACAGGGCGGCGCCGGCCACGAAGATCAGCGACGACATCAGCCATTCGATGATCTCGTCGGACCAGCTGAGTTTGAACCACTCGATGATATCGGCGTTCGAGGTCACCATGTGGACATCGAAAAACCGGATGAAAACGACACCGGCAAGGACCAGGGTCAAGGCAAGCAGATTCACGATGCAGAATCCGCGCATCGCCCGGCCCAGAATGTGATCAATCGTCAATAGTGCGTGCATCAGGTCGCTCTCCGATCGGGGCCGGCCGGCTTATTCGGGCATCAGGAGGTTGGGAAGCCAGAGGGACACCTCGGGTACGTAAGTGATGATCAGGGTTACGATAAAAATGCCGAGCAGATAGGGCGCGATCTCACGGGTCAGGCGGCCGATCGGGACGTCGCTGATCGACGCAACCGCGTAGAGGCTCATTCCGACCGGTGGCGTGAGCAGCCCGAGCATTGAGCACAGCACCATGATGACGCCGAACTGGACCGGATCGATCTGGAATTGCTCGATCAGTTTCAGGAAGATCGGGATGGTGATGAGCATGACGGCGATGCCTTCGAGAAAGCACCCGAGGACGAGCAGCACGAAAACGATGATCAAGAGCAGCAGGTACTTGTTGTCGGTGATTGAGGTCATGCCGATGATGACCTTCTCCGGGATGCTCTGATGGATCATCAGCCAGCCGAAAAATCCGGCGGTCGCGATGATGAACAGAACCCGGACGCTTTGCTTGACCGACTCCCAGACGATTTCGGGGACGTCCTTGAGGCTGAATTCGCGATAGACCACTCCGCCGACGATCAGCGCGTATATCGACGCGACGACCGCGGCCTCCGTCGGCGTGAAAATGCCGCCCAGAATGCCGCCGATGATCAGCACCGGCATGAACAGCGCCAGCAGCGAGTCGATGAACGTCTTCCAGACATGGGAGATGGAAGGTAGGGGGTCCTTGGGGTAATTTCGCTTCTTGGCGACGAAATAGACCGCGATCATCATCGAAAGGCCCATCAGGACGCCCGGCACGAAACCCGCCATGAACAGTTTGACGATCGAGACGCCCGTGACGCTGCCGTAGATGACGAAAGCGATGGATGGCGGGACCACGGGGCCGATGGTGGAGGACGCCGCGGTGATCGCCGCCGAAAACTCCTTGTCATAACCGTTCTCTGTCATCGCCTTCATTTCGACGAGGCCGAGCCCCGCCGCGTCGGCTACCGCCGCTCCGGACATTCCGGAAAAAATCATGCTCGCAACGACGTTGACATGGCCCAGTCCGCCACGGATATGGCCAACGAGGGCCCGGGCGAAATCAAACACCCGTTGGGTGATTCCGCCCGAGTTCATGAGGTTCCCGGCCAGGATGAAAAACGGTATGGCCAACAGGGTAAAGCCCGTGGTGGCCACGTACATGCGCTGCGCCATCATCGGCAGTACGAAGGCGTCGCCCAATAAAATAAAGGTGCCGGCCGCCGTCAATCCCATCGCGGCAAAAATCGGAACGCCTAGAAGAACCATACCGATGAGTGCCGCAAAGATAGCGATAGTCAACATGTGACGTTCTCCATCCCGAACCGGGTTCTTCGGGTACGAAATGTTGTTGTAGGTATAGAGTTACTTTGTTTCAGCAACAATATTCAGGAACTTGTCGACATTGTCCTTGCCGGCGTATTCGGAAATCTTGTCATAGGCATACTGCATCTTCGCCTTGAACGCTTCGCGATCGGGCTCGGTGATCTGCATGCCTTTTTCCTTCAGCTTGGAGACCAGATCTTTCTCTTCTTTCTGCTGCTCGTCGCGGAACCATTGCCCGGCCTTTTGGGCCTCTTCCTTGAGGATCGTCTGCTGTTCGGGGGTCAGCTTCTGCCAGGTCTTCTTGCTGGCGACGGCCATCATCGAATTGTAGACGTGATAGGTCAGCGCGAGGTGCGGCTGAACTTCATACAGCTTGTAGTGATAGATCACCGAAAGCGGGTTTTCCTGGCCGTCGACGACGCTCTGTTTAAGAGCCATCGGCAGTTCCGAGAAATTGATCTTGGTCACCACGGCGCCGGCGGCTTCCATGGTCGCCTGGAGCTGGATTTCGCCGGGGGTGCGGATCTTCAGGCCCTTGACGTCATCCGGCGTCATAACCGGGTGCTTATTGTTGGTCAGATTGCGGAAGCCCCATTCCCAGTTCGCCAAGTGAACAAGACCGAGTTCGTCGAACTTCGGCGCGATCCATTCGGCGAAAGGTCCGTCGAGGACGCGCCAGGCATGCTGATAGTCCTTGTAGACGAAGGGCAGCATGACGACGGCGAACGGCTTGTTGCCCTTGGGGCCGTACTTGTCGAGCATCGGCTGGGTCGGAAGGCTCAGGTCGATGACTCCGTTGATCTGCTGTTCCAGAACCTCGTTGCCGTCTCCCAACTGGTTGGCGGGGAAGACCTTGATTTCCACTTCGCCATTCGTCCGTTTGGCGACGGCGTCCGCCAGCATGTGGGCCGCTTTGTTGGCGGGATGGGTTTCAGGCGCATAGTGGGCAAGCTTCAACGTAACGGCCTGAGCCGGCGCGCTGAGAAGGGCGGCGACCGATACGGCGCCCATGACGGCAGTCAGAGTCTTGAAGTGCATTGACGTCTCCTTGGTCTGGTTTGGTTGCGCGTTATTCCGATCCCGACGGGATCGGGTTCGGCGGCGGACCGGAAACAGGGAATAGCGGCCTGTTAGGCACCCGCGAGCATTTTTTGCCCTCGTTTCATCGTCACGATCCCTCCTTCCGACCCTCCGCCTTTCGGGGTATGCCCAAGGGCGAGTTGATTCGGCAGTTTCATTATTGGAACTGAGTTCCGAAATATTGATTTAAAGGTGCACGCCGACGCCCCGCACTGTCAAGATGCTAAGTCACGACACGCGAAGGGTCTCTGCAAAGGTCAAGGTGAAAATGTTTTTTTATACAACATGTACATATTGTTCGTATGTATTATTAATGTATGACATTAATTCCGATCCGGGACATATTATATGTTCCGGATATGTAACATTCTCTTGGTGAATGAATTTGTAAAAGTTTGGATCCGGCGCGATGGCGAATTCGCGACTCGGGAACGTTGCGCATCCGCAATTCAGCGTGAATGCACCTTTGTCCAAGTCGCACGCGGCTTATCGGCAGCAAATTGGCCATGGGGCGGAACCCCATGGCCAATGAAAAACGGACGCGCCCTCGGATACGACCGCGATGCGTCGATCTGAACGTCGATCAACCGGGGTAGGCGACCACTTTCTGCTGCTGCTCGCCCAGGCCATCGATGCCCAAGCGAATGACGTCTCCGGCCTTCAGGTAGATCGGTGCGGGCTTCTTGCCCATTCCGACGCCCGGCGGCGTGCCTGTGGAAATGACGTCACCCGGCTGCCAGCTCATGAAACGGCTAAGGTAGCTGACCAGAGTCGCGACGCCGAACACCATGGTCGACGTGTTGCCGTCCTGCATGCGCTCGCCATTGACTTCGAGCCACAAACGCAGATTCTGCGGATCGGGGATTTCATCCTTGGTCACCAGATACGGGCCGATCGGACCGAAGGTGTCGCACCCCTTGCCCTTGACCCACTGCCCCGATCGCTCGAGTTGGAATTCCCGTTCGCTGAGATCGTTGCAGACGCAATAGCCGGCAACGTAATCGAACGCGTCGGCTTCGTCGACATACCGGGCTTCCTTGCCGAACACGAAAGCCAGTTCGACTTCCCAGTCGGTTTTCTTCGAGTTCTTGGGAATCATCACGGTGTCGTTCGGGCCTATGATGGCGCTGGTGGCCTTGGAAAAAATCACCGGTTCCTGGGGAACGGCCATGCCGGATTCCGCAGCATGGTCCGAATAGTTCAGGCCGATGCACATAAACTTGCCGACGCCTGCAACGCAAGGGCCGAGCCGGGGATTGCCGTCGACCAGAGCCAGGGAACGGGGATCGATCGCACGCAGGCGGTCCAGGGATTCCGGCGCCAGGGCGGCGGCGTCGATATCGGCGATGACGTTCGAAAGATCACGGATCTTGCCATCCGAATCCAGCAAACCGGGTTTTTCGGCACCGGTGGGGCCGTAGCGCAAGAGTTTCATGTCGGCTTTCCTTTTCGGCTTCTCACATGGTCCATCCGCCGTCGACCAGATGGATCGAACCGGTCACGAACGATGCTTCGTCCGATGCCAGATAGACGCACGCGGCGGCGATCTCCTCAGTGGTTCCGAGGCGGCCCATCGGTTGGCGATTGTTGAATTCGGCCCAGGTTTTTTCCGGATCTGCGGTCGCGTTGATGCGGGCTTCCAACGACGGAGAGTGTATGGTTCCGGGGCAAACGGCGACGGCGCGAATTCCCTGTTTGACGAAATCGGCGGCGATCGCTTTGGTCATGCCCATGACGGCGGCCTTGGTGGCACAATAGGCGAAGCGGTTGGCGACACCGGTGACCGCACCGGCGACCGAGGCGATGTTGACGATCGTTCCCTTGCCGGATGCGACCATCCCCGGAAGGAAGGTCTTGATCATGCGGTACATCGACTTGACGTTGATGTCGAAGGAAAGATCCCAGTCTTCCTCGGCGCAATCCATGATCGAACCGGCGTGCACATAGCCCGCGCAATTGAACAGGACGTCGATCGCGCCGGTCTTTTCGGCGAGCGCGGCAATGGCCTTTTCATCCCGAACATCGAGGATTTGGGTTTTAATGTTCTGTGATTCCGCCGCGAGTGCCTTCAACGAGGATTCATTGATATCGGTCGCCCATACCGTCGCGCCTTCTCGTGCGAATGCCAGTGCCGTGGCGCGCCCGATACCTTGCCCCGAGGCCGTCGCGACGATGGTTTTGCCCGCGAGTCTATCCGTCATGCGTCGTTACTCCCCTCTGTGTGCTCCTGGAAACTCCGGGATGATGGATCGGCGGCCCCGACGTCCATGATGCCGGAGAATTATTGATGACGGAGCGTGGCCACTTTGGCTGCCCGTGTCAACGATGCTTCGAGCATGCAGAATGCGTTTTAAAAATTCTTACGGGAGTTATGGCATATTCCACGGGGTTATTGATATCATTGTGCCCTTAGGCGCATTGCCTGTCGGCGGTCGCGGTGGCTGACAGGCGTCGGATGGCCTTTTGCCCGAACCCCACTCCCTCAAGAATAGGACAAGAACCATGTTTCGTGAGAACCCCATCAAAAAGAAACTTAAGGAAGGAAAGCGGACCCTCATCTGCTGGCAGTATCTGTGCAGTCCCATCGCGGCGGAAGTCGTGGGTCTCGCCGGCTTCGACGGGATTCTCATCGATCACGAACATGGGCCGGGAGACCTGCTCAACGCGATCAGCCTGATGCAGGCGGTGTCGGCGACGCCGGCCGCGGCTCTGGTCCGGCTGCCGTGGAACGACGCCGTATACATGAAACGGATCCTGGATGCCGGCGCCGAAGGCGTGATGGTCCCCAGCGTC
Source organism: Rhodospirillales bacterium (assembly GCA_963675465.2). Taxonomy (GTDB): domain Bacteria; phylum Pseudomonadota; class Alphaproteobacteria; order Rhodospirillales; family Shumkoniaceae; genus JAHDSF01. The sequence goes on along the minus strand of CAXXVY010000005.1, from coordinate 172,400 downwards.
AATACAAAGGCAGAGGCAGAGGCCGTGGTCGCCGCCTGCCGATTTGCGCCGGAAGGCGTGCGCGGAGCCGGTTATCCGCTGGTCAGGGCATCGGACTACGGCTTGCAGGCCAAGCGGTATCCCGCAGAATACAAAGACAACCTTCTGATCATCTGCCAAGTCGAAACGGTCGAAGCCGTAAAAAACGTCGAGGAGATCGCGGCGGTCCCGGGTGTGGACATGGTCTTTATCGGTCCCTTCGATCTGTCGGTGAGCATGAACAAGATGGCTCAGTTCGAAGATCCTGAATTCATCGCCACAATGCGCCGGGCCGAAAATGCCGTGAAGGCATCCGGCAAGTTCCTGGGCGGCCTAGCCACGGCCGTCGACTCCCCGAAGGCGATGTTCGAACGGGGATACAATCTCGTCGGAAGCGGAGCCGATGTATGGTTCGTGCGTGATGGCGCCCTGGCCAACATCAAGGCCAGCGGCCGCGACGACTGACCGCATCGGAACACCGGTTCACATCGTATTGAAACCGCCGCTTTTGCGGCGGTTTCTTTTTTCGGCGAAGGCGGTGCTCGCTCGACTTCAGGGCGCGATAAACCGTTCGAAATAAATACCAATAAGACGCATCCGCACTTGTCGGCAGATTGACGCGTTTACATCTTCAGAGCTGACAAAGAAAAAAATGGCGTTGACTGAGGCAGGGGCATGGCTATTCGCGAGTGGCTGCAGGGGCTCGGGCTCGAACGCTATGCGTCGAGTTTTGAATATCACGCGGTCGAAGAGGCGTCGCTCCGATCCCTGACGTCCGACGACCTGAAGGAATTGGGAGTCGAACTCGTCGGCCATCGGCGCCGGCTACTTGAGGCCATTGGTGCCGAACGAAGCAAGCCTCATTCCTTTGCACCAGAAGAAAGTACCGCAGCTCCGTCAGATGAGGCCGAACGCCGCAGCATCACGATTCTGTTTTGCGATCTCGTGGGATCGACCGAGATGGCGACCCGCGAAGACCCGGAGGATCTTCGGGATTTGATGTCGGGTTACCAGCGGACCTGCGCTGAAACGATCGCAGCGTTCGGCGGACATGTGGCCCGATACATGGGCGACGGGCTGCTTGCCTATTTCGGCTATCCCAAAACACGGGAGAACGAAGCCGAGAATGCGCTTCGGGCCGCGTTGGCATTGGTTCAAGCCGTGAATGGCTTGGCGGGCAACCGGGGTGAACGGTTGGCCGTACGGATCGGTATCGCCACCGGGCTTGTCGTGGTCGGCGATCTGATCGGAAAAGGCGACGCGGCCGAACGCAGTGTGATCGGAGAAACACCGAACCTGGCCGCGCGTTTCCAAGTTTTGGCCAATCCCGGTGAAATCGTCTGCGCGAGCCGGACGCGGCGACTCGCCGGCGGATTGTTCATCTACGAGGATATGGGCGAACAGGTCCTTAAAGGCTTTTCCAAGCAGGTCCGCGCCTGGCGGGTCGTGGGCGAACGGATCGCGGAGAGTCGCTTTCACGCCATTCACGAACACCCGATTTCCGATATCGTCGGCCGCACCCACGAGCGGATGCTCATGATCGATCGATGGAACACGGCGAAGGAGGGGGAAGGACAGGTCGTTCTCATCACCGGGGAACCGGGGATCGGAAAATCGAGGCTGATCCAGCATTTCATTGCGCAAATGGCCGGCGAGTGTCGTTACAGGTTTTCCTACCAGTGTTCGCCGCACTATCGGGACACGCCGTTTTCGGCGGTTATCCGCCAAATCGAAATTACGGCCGGGCTGGGCGGATCCGACGACGTGTCGATCCGGCGCGAAAAACTCCGCAAACTGCTGCGCGAAGCTCCGGACGCATCGTCCGACGAGACGGAATTCCTTGAGTTGATGGGCCTGTCAATGAACGACGGAACATCCGAAAACGCCGGTGAAAGTGTCCGCAAGCATATCCTTACAGCGCTCGTGCGCCGTATCGAACGGGTGACTGAACTCGGCGCCGTCCTCTGTGTTCTGGAGGATGCGCATTGGATCGATCCGTCGACCCAGGAGTTTCTCACCCTGCTCGCCGAGAGGATCGAGAACCTTCCGGTCATGCTGATCGTCTCATACCGGATCGATTTCGCATGTCCCTGGATTCAATTCCCCCACGCGACTCAGGTGAAACTGAACCGGTTGACCCGCGCACAATCGGCGGCAATGGTCACTCTGGTTGCCGGAGAACGGCCGCTACCGGAATCGGTACTGCGTGAAATCGTACGCAAGACCGACGGTATTCCGTTGTTTCTCGAAGAGGTCACCCGGGCGCTTGTCGAAAGCGGAAAGGTCCCCGTGCCGTCACCCGAAGGAATCCTGGCCGAAAGCCAAATGCCGATTACGGTACCGGAAACACTTCACGACACTCTCCTGTCGCGGTTGGATCGGGACGAAACGGCGAAACAGGTGGCTCAGGTCGCTTCGACGATCGGCCGGGAATTCGCCGCTTCGCTTCTGGCCCAGGTTGCTGACCTTCCCGGTGAGCGCATCGAAGCGGGATTGGAAGTGCTTGTACAATCGGGCCTCATCGTCCGATCAACCATCGGATCGGAGATCAACTACACCTTCCGACACGGCCTCTTGCAGGAGGTGACCTACGGGACGCTCTTGATGCGGAAAAGACGGGAACTGCACCGGCGTATCGCCCAGGCGATGGTCGGGGCGGCGTTCGATTTCGCCAAGCGGCACCCCGAACTGGTCGCCCGCCACTATGATAGCGCCGAGGATTTCGAAACCGCCGCGAAATGGTGGCTGGAGGCCGGGCGCAACGCACTGCGGAGCGGCAGTTATGGCGAGGCCTTGGGCCATCTCGAAGCGGGCCTTCGGGTCGTGGAGCGCATGCCGGCGACGCGTGTCCGTTCGGAACGGGAACTCCCGCTTCGTGTCGCCGTCGCGGAGACCTGTCGTTCCGCACGCTTCTCTTGCGAAAATCAGGCTCTGGAGGCCTGCCGCCGGGCGCGGGAACTGTCTGAGGAACTCTCGAACTCCTCGGTACTCATTCAAACGCTCAGACTCGAATTCGGTATTATCTTCAATCGCCCCGACCTTCCGGGAATGGAACGGATCGGTCGGGAATTCGAACGCCTTTCCGTGGAACGCGGCGACGAGGTCGCGGCGGTTTTGGCCCGCCAGTCGCTGGGATGCGTCGCGTTTTTCACGGGCCAGATCGACAGGGCGCGGGAACAATTCCATGCCGCTTTATCCGCCGCCAAGGATGTCAAGGAACCGGCACGGCTGGTGGACATGCAGTTCCCGATAACGGCGCTTTGCTATCTTTCCTGGAGCGAACTGCTGTCGGGCCGGGTGAACGACGCCCGGGCCACCGCGCGCGACGTCCTGCGCCGTTCCGAAGGCATGTCGCGTTTCGCGGAATCGCTGGCGCTTGCCAACACGCTTCTGTTTGATCGCCTTTTGGGCGACGAGGATCTCATCCGGACCCATCTGGATCGGTTGAAGGCGATATCGGAGGCGCGCGGGATCGCTTATTGGATCGATCTGGTTCGTATGCACGAAGGCCTGGAGAAACTCGGGGACGGGCGCGTGGAGGAGGGGCTGGACGATGTACGACGGGCGTTGGCGACGTTCAAATCCCATGCCGTGGAAATCGAAGTCCCCTTTTTCCTGGGACAGATCGCGGAATCCCTAAGCCGCGCCGCGTGGTACGACGAAGCGTTGGCAACGCTTGAAGACGCCTTTCAGAGGATCGAGCGATCGGGCGAGCGCTGGTTCCTGCCGGAACTGCACCGCATACGGGCCGAGACCATGATGGCCGGTGATCCGGCCGCAGCCGAAGTCGATCTGCGCCACGCCATGACCCTTGCGCGTTCGCAAGGATCGCTTCTGTTGGAACTGCGCGCGGCGACGTCCCTGTTGCGGGTGGTATCGAGCCGGTCCGCGCGCCGCACGGGATTCGAGACGCTTGCGAACTTGGTCAACCGGTTCGAACCGTCCCTGCAGACACGCGATCTGTTGGGGGCCCGAACGATACTCGGCGAGAGCCGGGAGTCCGCGACCTGAGGTTCCGCGTCACCCGTGACGCAGGTGATCGCGGATGACGGCGAAGATAGACGAATCCCCGAACCCGCCCGCCTTGGTCACGGTCGATATCTCGCGGTCCAGGATTTGAGTCCGGCCTAAGGCGATCCCGGGAACGATCTCGCCGAGAACATCGATCGTCGAGACTTTCAGTGCCCGCAGAACGGCCAGGGCGGTATCGCCTCCGGTCATCACAATGCCTTCGGCGGACGTCGCCTCTACGATCTGACGAGCCGTTTTGCCGAGATGAACCGCGACCGCCGCCGCATCGCTTTTTTTCTTCGGCGGCAAGACCAAGATGACATCGGGTTTCTTCGAGACGATGTCCGCAAGTACGGTCGGCGTCACATCGCCGTCCGACGCCGCGACGACCGCGAAGTTCCGCTCGGACTCCGTCAAGGTTTCGACCTGTTCGGTAGCTTGAGGTGTCCGTGATCCAACGACGAACACCAAAGGTCCAGTCAGTTTGACCGGTCGGCAAGTCGGGATGACAGTGCCCCCGAGTTCCTTGGCAAGGGCATCCCCCAGCCCCCCCGATCCCGAAATGAGCACGTTTCCGGCAAAACGGATGGCGATCCGTGCAATGGCGGCAAGATCCTCGGCCGTCTCCGCGTCGTAGACGAAACCGCATCCGGGGGCGAAGGCCGTTTCCGTACCAACGGTTGCCGGACGCCATTCGAGATCGGACGCGCCGCGCCGCAACTCTTCGATCAAGGGTGCCCGGGGCGGCGGTGTCAGTGCGTCGCGACCGATGGCCGTGAGCGACAGGGGAGCTTCCCAAATGAAGAGCATGCCGTTTTTCAGGGTCCGCCCTTGCGACGGCATGGCGGGGGTCACGATGGCCCCCCGCCGCCCCGATCGAACCAGTGTCTCGGATATTTCCGCCGCCACGTTGCCGCGAAGCGTGGAATCGATCTTCTTGAAGATGAACTCCGGCCGTCCCTGAATAAGCGTCGAAAGGCAGGCGCGGACGACGTCGCGCGCTACGTCCGGCGGGCAGTGCCGAGTCTCCGTGTTGACGGCCACGACGTCGACATCGTCAAGGGAAGACGAAGCGATCGCCGCCGACAACGGGATCACCCGGGTTCTGAAACCATTCATGGCGAAGGGGGCGGCGGTATCCATCGCCCCCGTCAGATCGTCGGCAACGATCGCGACACGCATTTCAGCGATCGGCCAGGCCGGCCATGCGCCGGGCGTAACGCACGGCGGCCTTCATGTTGGTGTGGTCGGCCTTGCCGGTCCACGCGATGTCGAACGCGGTGCCGTGGTCGACCGACGTTCTCATGATCGGAAGCCCAAGGGAAACGTTCACGGTTTCGTCGAAGGCGATCAACTTGCACGGAATGTGGCCCTGATCGTGGTACTGGGAAACCACCAAGTCGAACTCGCCCTTGACCGCTCGATAGTAGACCGTGTCCGCCGGAATCGGGCCGTTGACATTGATGCCTTCGGCGCGGGCGGCTTCAACCGCGGGTCCGATGATGTCTATTTCCTCGTTGCCGAAAATGCCGTGTTCGCCGCTATGCGGATTCAGGCCGGCCACCGCGATTCGGGGATTGTCGATACCCAGTCGGCGGAAATGGTCGCGGCCGGCCCGGATGGTTTCCATTACCCGTTCTCGGGTGACCCGGTCGGGCACTTGGCGGAAGGAAACGTGCGTGCACACGTGAACCGTTGACAGTTTTTCGGAAGCCAGAAGCATGAAGGACGACGGCGCACCCGAGAGGTGGGCGAGCAATCCGGTATGGCCGTCGTAATTATGGCCGGCGGCGTGCAGGGCTTCCTTGTTCAAGGGCGCCGTGACGATGACCGAGATGTCGCCGTTCATGGCGAGTTCGACGGCTTTTTCGACGCAGCGGTAGGCCAATTCCCCGCCGGCCGCGCAGACGGAGCCGACCTTAATGGAATCCTGGCCATGCGTGGGTACGGCGACCACGCCGACGACGCCCTCGGGCAAATCGTCGAAGGCGAAACCGAAGACGAGGTCGGCATTGACGATGTTCGCCGCGCGTTCCAGGAATACCGGATCGCCGATCACGACGGTTTGGGCGCGCTCTTCCTCGCTCATGTCGCTCAAAGTCTTGCAGATGATTTCGGGGCCGACACCACAGGGGTCGCCCATCGTCATGGCAATCGGTTTGCCTTCGGTCATGAAAATTACCGCTCCATCCTGGTGCCAAAGTTTTCCCAACAGTATGCCGTTATCGGCCGCCTTTCAAGAAAACGGCCCGCCGGAATGGAGCGGGCCGTTTGAAAATGAAACGTTTCCGAAAGATCAATTGTAGATCAGGTTCGGTAACCACATCGAAAAGCCCGGTACGAACGTGATCAGGATCAGGACCGATATCAGGGGAATCAGGAAAGGGGCGGTTCCCGCGACACAGCGTTCGAATTTCAGTCCGGATACCCTCGAAAGAACGTAGAGCACCATCCCCACCGGAGGCGTCAGCAATCCGATCATGAGGTTCAGCACCATGATAACCCCGAAGTGGACCGGATCGATTCCGATCTTGGTCACCAATGGCAACAGGACGGGAACGAGAATGGTAATGGCCGCGATGGTCTCCATGAAACAACCGACGAGCAACAGGATCAGGTTGATCATGATGAGAACCAAGTAGGGATTCTCGATCGTCGACAGAATGAACTGCGCAAAATGTTCGGTCACGCGGTTACTGGTCAGAATCCAGGCAAAAATCGACGCGCCAGCGACGATCAGCAGGATGATCGCGGTGGTTTCGATCGTCTCCATGCTGACATGGACAAGCCGCTTCAACGTGATGGTTCGATAGTAGACGCCCAGGCAGGCGGCGTAGAACACCGCCATGATCGCGGCTTCGGTCGGCGTGAACCAGCCGGTCAGAATGCCGCCGACGATGATGGTGGGCGTCATCAGGGACAGGAACGCACCCTGGAACGACCTCCAAAGATTTTCGAAGGAAAAGTCCGTGTCTCGCGGATAGTTCCGCTTATGGGCCATGTAGGCGACCATGATCATCAGGGCGGCGCCCATGAGCAGGCCGGGGATGAAACCCGCCGCGAACAGCTTGCCGATCGACGCGGATGCCATCACGCCGAAAATGACCATGGGGAGGCTGGGCGGAATGATCGGGCCGATCGTCGACGATGCCGCGGTGACGCCGACCGAAAAGTCGATGTCGTACCCGGCGTCGCGCATCGCCTTGATCTCGATCATACCGAGACCGCCGGCGTCTGCCACCGCCGCGCCCGACATGCCCGCGAAGATGATCGAGGCACCGATGTTCACATGTCCCAATCCACCCGGGAGCCAGCCTACGATGGCCTTGGCGAAATCGAAGATGCGGTTGGTGATTCCGACCGAGTTCATCAGGGTCCCGGCCATGATGAAGAACGGAATGGCGATCAGTGGAAAGCTGTCGACGCCGTTGACCATTCGGTGCACGACGACGAAATCCGGAATGCGTCCGCCGAACATGAAAACCCACAAGAGCGACGACCCGGCCAGCGCGATCGACACTGGAACGCCGATCACGAGCAGCAGAAATACGCAGACGAACAGGAAATAAAGCCCTTCGCCCATAACCGCCAAGCCGACGGTGACGAACGCTAGAAGGGCAATGAGAACAGCGCTGACGGACCAGCTAAGGCGCGTTGCCACGTAACGTCTCCCTCGAAAAGCGGACTAATTTTGCGCGGTATTGGACAGGTTGAGCATGCTGCCCCCCTGCCGCCAGTGTCGGATCGCCACCAGCACCGCCCGAACCCCCATCCAAAACAGTCCGGCGGCGATGATGTAGTAGATGATGCTCTTGGGGATATCGACCGACACCATCATCTGGTTGGTCTTGCCTGCCAACTTGAAACAAATCCGGGCAATGACGAAAAAGAAGAGGACGCGGGAAACGTCGACGACGGTGGATAGAAACCGTCCGGTACCCGGCCCGACATATCGATAAAAGAATTCGACCATGATGTGGCTGTTCTTGCGAACCGCCAACGAACCGCCGATGAATCCTGTGAGCATGAGCAGATAGCGCGCAAACTCCTCGGTCCAGGCGAGAGAATCGTTGAGGACGTAACGCGTGAAGAATTGGACGAAAACGTCGATCGCCAGCAGCCAGAAAATGCCCAACGTCAGATAATCTTCCCAGCTGTAGTCGCTCCATTTCATGGAGGCACCGGGATCGGTATCCATCAACATAACCGTCAGGTCGGCATCATTCGGTGTCGACATTTTCGTCCATCCAAGTAAGCGTTACGCGTTATGCAAATTTATTGACTTCTTGGTCGGTCCTACTTGAGCGCCTGCAGGCGTTCCCAGGTCGAATCCTTCCAGGGCATCTTGTTGTCCTTGTAGTAGACGGCGGTCGCGGCCTGCATGGCGGCAATGTCGACGTCCTTGTTGACGATGTTGCCCTGGGCCTCGAACCAGGCGACCAAATCCTTTTCCTTCTGTTCGACTTCGGCCGTGCATTTGGCGGCGGCTTCCCTGAGAACGGTGTCGAACAGCTTCTTGTCGTCGTCCGAAAGGCCATCCCATAGCGGTCCGCCGACGATGGTCAGCAGGCTGTCGGTGATGTGGCCGGTCAGGTTGATGTACTTCTGAACTTCATAGAACTTCTTGGCCTGGATGGTCGGCAGGGGATTTTCCTGCGCGTCGACCACGCCCTGCTGCAACGCCAGATAGACTTCGGCGAAGGCGATCGGCGTCGGATTGCCGCCGGTGGCGTTCGGGAAGATCGTATAAGCCGGCGCGTTCGGAACGCGGATCTTCAGGTTCTTCATGTCAGCCGGTTTGCTGACGGGCTTCTTGGAGGTCACGTGACGCTGACCGTAATAGGTGGCGGTGATGACCTTGTGGCCGGCAGCCGTCTGGTATTCGTTGGCGATTTCCTGGAACAGGTCGCTGGCCATGTATTTTTTCCAGTGTTCGACACTGGCGAACACATAGGGGTACCCGGCGATCGAAATGTCGGGCGCGACGCGGCCGGCGAACTGATTGCCGGTGTAAATGATATCGACGGTGCCGAGGCTGAGGCCTTCGTTGATGTCGACTTCCTTGCCGAGCGAGGAGGCAGGAAACACTTCGACTTCATACTTGCCGCTCGAACGCTTTTTCAGTTCGTCGGCGGCCCAAAGCGCCCAAGTGTGATAAGGCTGACTTGTTTCATAAACGTGGGCCCACTTCAGCTTTTCGGCCGCTTGGGCCGAACCAGCAATGGCAACGGCGGCAGCCGCCGCAAGGGCAATGTAACGGAGTTTCATCTCGCTTCTCCCGTGATGAGTCCAGAAATACCGGATTCTTTTGGGCCTTGATCGATTTTCGAAGAGGAACGGCCCGGCTCGCAGCTTCGTTATTGATAACGCGTTCGAGAGCATTCACCATTCAGTATTGAAAAGCAACCCAACAATTTTATTGACTTTTTTTTGCTTAATGCATTTTGCGAACAGATGCAAAACGCGATATTCGGAGAATGCGGATGGGTAGAATGTTATGCAAAATATTTTAATTGAATTCATTCTCGCCGAACCCATGCGCGCGTGCCGGATGCGCTGAGCGGGCTGGTGGAATGTTATGTCGCATCATGTTATGCAACGCCGCATGAATGGTAATTCGGGAGAGAATCGGAAATGACTTCGGGCTTCAAGATCGCGGTCGTCGGTTGTGGCGTGATGGGGGCGCAAATCGCCCGGCGGTTGGCTCGCGTCGGCTTCGACGTCTCGGCGTGGAACCGTAACCCGGAAAAGGCTCGGGTTCTTGCGGCTCACGGCGTCTTGGCGCACGACGACGTCGGCGAAGCCTGCATGGGGCGAAACATCGCGATCAGCATGTTGACCGATGGTCCGGCAAATGACTCCGTACTTTTCGGGAGCGGGACGGGAAATCCAGGATCGGTTGCCGGAATGACGAAAAATGGCGTCATCGTCAGCATGGGAACCATTTCGGTCCACGAAGCGAAAGAGCAGGCGGAGAAGGCAAGATTACTGGGGCTGGACTACATCGACGCTCCGGTATCGGGCGGAGAGATCGGCGCGACGGAAGGCACTCTAACGATCATGGCGGGCGGAGAGGCCGCGCAGGTCGAATTGTTGGCCCCTGTATTCAAGGTTATCGGCACGGTCACCCACATGGGGCCGGTGGGGGCGGGGACGATGGCCAAACTGGCCAGCCAGAACATAGTCGCGATAACGATGTGCGCGGTTTCGGAAGCCTTGATTTTTGCCGAACGCGGCGGCGCCGACCCGGCGGCGGTCCGCAGTGCCTTGCTGGGCGGTTTTGCGCAGTCGACCATTCTACGCGAGCATGGCGAACGCATGATCCGCGGCGCCTGGAAGCCCGGCGGCGTTGCCGTCAACCAGGTGAAGGACCAGAAGGCCCTGCTTAGCGTCGCGACGGAAAACGGTTTGGATTTGCGATTTGCGCGCCTGGCCTTGCAAACATTCCAGGAACTGTGCGACCACGGCGACGGCGATCTCGATCACAGCGCCGTCTACCGGGAAATCCAGCGCCGCTGCGGATTGCCGCCGAAATAGGGATCAGGCCGCGTCTTCGCGCGAACCGTCGACGATACGAAAGGCGTGCGGATCCTCGGGGGTTTCGAAAACCTCGTAATGGAGGATCTCGTCGATCTCGTTGCCGTCCTTGAAAGTCAGGATCGTCGGGCGGATCTGGTTCAGTTCCGCCGGCTGGACGTAGGAGGAAGCCGCTATGATGATCTCATCACCGGCCGACACCAGACGCGCCGCCGCGCCGTTCAGGATGCAGCAGCGGGAACCGGGTTTGCCGTGGATGACGTAGGTGGAAAACCTCGAACCGGTTGCCTTGCTCCAGATCTCGACGAATTCCATCGGGTAGAACCCGGCCATCCGGCACAGTTCCGGATCCAGGGTAATCGAACCGTGGTAGTTCAGATCGGCGCCCGTCACGCGAATCCCGTGGAACTTGGCGCGCAATACCTTGATCATCGTATCTCTCACTCAACGGGGACAGAGCGCCCCCACTTTCCGTAAACGGTGGCGGATCCTATCATTTAGGCACGGTGGTATGAAGTCCAAACCACCGCATGGCAGCCTTACGGAAACCGCATCGAAAAACGCCCCGGACACGATCCGGGGCGTTCTTCAATCGTTAGCGCTGCAATTAGTGGGAATCGCGCGGGATGTCCTGAATGATGTTATGGAATCCAACCGCGTCTTCCAGCACGGCACCGGTCGAAAGCTGGCTGACCCCTTCGCGGTAGATCTTCTGCCACGGAGTTTGGTGGCGAAGTTCGGGCAGCTTGAGGTTCTTGCGCCGTTCGGCGAGCTCGTCCTCGGAGACCAGCATGTCGACGCGGCGTTTGCGCATGTCGACCCGAACCCGGTCGCCGGTTTTCAGAATGGCGAGATTGCCGCCGATCGCGGCTTCGGGCGATGCGTGCAGGATGGATGGCGAATACGAGGTGCCGCTCTGTCGGCCGTCGCCGATGCAAGGCAGGCCCGCGCCGGATACGGAGACCATGCGATCGGGTGGGATCATGTTCACGACTTCGGCGGAACCGGGATAGCCGACAGGACCGGTATAGCGCATGAAAAGTATGCTGTTGTCGTCGATCGGCAGCGAAGGATCGTTGATGCGATGATGATAATCCTCGGGACCTTCGAACACGACGGCGGTACCCTCGAAGGCTTCCGGATCATCGGGATTTGACAGGAATTTTTCCCGGAATTCCTTGCTGATGACAGACGTCTTCATGATCGCTTCGTCGAAGATGTTGCCGGTCAGAACGCAGTAGCCGGCATGTTCCATCAACGGGTCGTCGTAGGGGCGGATCACCGAGGGACGCTCGATTTCCCGATCCTTGACGTTTTCGCCCATCGTCTTGCCCGAGACGGTCAAGGCATCGGCGTTCAATTTGCCTTTCTTCAGAAGTTCGTTCATGACCGCCGGAAGACCGCCGGCGCGGTGGAAGCCCTCTCCCAGGTGCTCGCCCGCCGGTTGGCAGTTGACGAGCAGCGGGATATCGCGGCCGTGCGTCTGGAAGTCTTCGGTGACGAGGTGCACGTCCATGTGGCGCGCGATGGCGATCAGGTGCCAGACGCAGTTGGACGAACCGCCGATGGCCGAACAGGCGACGATGGCGTTCTCGAACGCTTCGCGGGTCATCACCTTGGACGGGGTCAGGTCTTCACGGACCATATCGACGATGCGACGGCCGGTTTCATAGGCCATCTGACCGCGTTCGCGGTAGGGCCCGGGGATTGCCGCGCAGCCGGTCAACGACATGCCCAAAGCCTCGGCCATGCAGTTCATCGAGGTCGCTGTACCCATGGTGTTGCAGTGTCCGACGCTGGGTGCGGAAGCTGAAACCATCTCGATGAACGTATCGTAGTCGATCTTCTTGGCGGCGTAGAGTTCCCGGGCATGCCAGATGACCGTGCCCGATCCCGCCAGCATGCCGTGATAATGGCCGTCGAGCATCGGACCGCCGGACAGCACGATCGACGGCATGTTCGTTGTCGCGGCCGCCATCAGGCAGGCCGGGGTCGTCTTGTCGCATCCGGTAGTCAGCACGACCCCATCGAGCGGGTAGCCGTGCAGGACCTCGACCAGTCCCAGATAGGCCAGGTTGCGGTCCAGGGCGGCGGTAGGCCGCTTGCCTGTTTCCTGAAGCGGATGAACCGGGAATTCCATCGGAATGCCGCCGGCATCGCGGATGCCGGCCTTGACCCGCTCCGCGAGTTGAAGGTGGTGCCGGTTACAGGGGGTGAGGTCGTTGCCGGTCTGCGCAATGCCGATGATGGGCTTGCCGGAACGCAATTCGCCCGACGTCAGGCCGTAGTTCAGATAGCGTTCAAGATACAGGGCGGTCATGCCCGGATTTTCGGTGTTGTCGAACCACAACTGGCTGCGCAGCTTCTTGTTTTCTTTTTCACTCATTATCCGACCTTTCCCATGAGTCACGTCGTCGGTCGGGAGGCCGGCCGGGACGCTTGGATGCGATTAAGACGGCGTAGATTCTTCTTCGACGACCGAATTGTCAATGATCGCGGAACACGGCGGAGCGCAGATCAAAGATCCCGTCCGCGCAGGAAATGGGTGGGAATGGCCAAACCGGCGCCGATCGCGCCAAAGGTGAAAAGAACCCGCAAGCCGAAAACCATGGCTTCCTCTATGGTCGCAGTCGGATGCGAAGGGCGCGTCGCGCCAAGCGCGAGCAGCGCGAAAAGGGATTTGGCGACGAAACTGCCGGGAACCATTGGAATGCATTCGGAAACGGCGAGCGTGTTGCGGGCAATTCCGGTACGAAATGGAAAAACACCACGCCCTAGCCGACCGCGAAGGCGGCGGCGATTGAAGGTTCAGTATTCATGGGGGACAAGTTCGAGATCGATATCCTTCACCGCGCCAACCAGATCTCCGACGCGCTCGATGCCCCGTTTTTCGCACCAGGAGTCGAGATCGCCGATGATCTTACGCATAACGGAGGGCTCGAGAAAAGTGGCGGTTCCGACCTGAACCGCCGTGGCGCCGGCCAGCAGATATTCCACCGCGTCCTCCACGGTGGCGATTCCGCCGCATCCGATGACCGGAATGCCGACCGCTCGGGCGCACTGGTAGGTCATGCGGACGACGATCGGTTTGACCGCCGGTCCCGACAAGCCGCCCATGATGTTGCCCAGGCGGGGGCGCCGGGTCTCGACGTCGATGGCCATGGCCAGAATGGTATTGGCGACAACCAGGGCATCAGCGCCCGCGTCTTCGGCGGCACGGGCGACCGCGGCGATGTCTCCGGTATTCGGTGTCAGTTTCGCCCAGAGCGGAAGGGAGGTCGCCCGCCGCAGGGCCGCGACCACGGTGTCCGTCGAACGCTGTTCCATGGCGAAGGCCCTGCCGTCCTCTTCGAGGTTCGGGCAGGAGATGTTGGCTTCGATCGCGGTAACGCCGGGAACGCTGAGTGCACCGGCAATCTCGACAAATCCGGTCACCGTCGGTGCCGAAACGCTGACGATCAGGGGAACGTCCAACGCCCGATAGAACGGCAGCGTTTTTGACAGGAAATAGTCGATGCCCTTGCTGGGAATGCCGATGGAATTCAGCATGCCGTCGCGGACTTCGGCGACACGGGGCAGGCGGTTGCCCGCCCGCAGTTCCTTCGTGATGGTCTTGGTGACCACGGCTCCAAGACAGGTGACGTCCATCACGCTCGCCAACCCCTCGGCAAAGGTTCCCGACGCGGGCATGATCGGATTGCGCAGGCGCAAGGCGCCGATGCGGACGGCTAGATCGGTCATGGCAAGACCTCCGCCAGATCGAAGACGGGGCCGTCCCAGCACACGCGCTTGTTCACGATCTCGCCGCCAACCTTGAAATCGCGGACGCAACAGAAACACATTCCGAGGCCGCAGGCCATCTGCTGCTCCATCGCGACCTGCCCGGGAACGCCCAGTTCCCGCCCAAGACGCTGCATGAGCAGCATCAGACGCGTGGAGCCGCAGGTAAAAAATGCGTCGGCATGCCCGTCCGCGTGCAGGTCCCGCAGGATTGTTTCGACGTTGTCCGGATCGCTCGAACCGTCACTGTCCAGCACGACGCAAGTCGTCGCACCCGTCGTGGCGAATCTTTGCACGGACATGACGTTAACGGAATCGCGGGCGCTGAAAATGGCGGTCACCGAGCAGCCGCCGGCGACCGCGGCTTCGGCCAGTGGTGCCAGTGTCGCCAGGCCCACACCCCGTCCGAGGACGACGAGGCTCTTCCATCTCGGGTCGATGCGGAATCCCTGGCCCAGTGGGCCGAGGATCGGCAGATCATCTCCGGGCAGTAATTCCGCGAGCCCCCGCGTCCCGGCGCCGACGACCTTATAGAGGAACTCGATGGTGCCTTTTTCCGGGAAGGCGCCGTAGCAGCTCATGGGCCGGCGGAAAAACGGTTGGTCGGCTTCGGTCGACGGGCACTGGAGATGGAAGAACTGCCCCGGCGCCGCCGCGGTTGCCGTCGCCCCGGCGGCGAGGACCAGATGCTTGTAGCGGGCATTCACCCAGTCGTTGCTCAAAACCCGGCCAAGCCCGTCCTCTGCGCGGCGCGGTGGGGAATCGGAAACGACGGAAAGGGGCTCAAGTCTGTCGGACATCGTTGCCTCAATGACCGGTGAGACGGAGAACCGCCGTCGACAATTCGGGAATGTAGGTGATCAGGGCAAGAACCACGAGATTGGTCAGGATGAACGGCGCGATCCCCCGAATGATGGTTTCCACCGGCCGTCCCAGCGTGGACGATGCGACGAACAGATCCAGCCCGAAGGGCGGTGTGATCATGCCGATGCAGATATTCAGGCAAAAAACGATCCCGAAATGCACGGGGTCGATGCCCAGCGAAACGGCAACCGGAAACAGGGTCGGAACCAGCACCAGCAGAATCGAATTGGGATCGATGAACATGCCGGCGATCAACAGGACGATATTGACGATCAGCATGAAGGCGATCCAACCGACGTCCATGTCGGTGATGAACGCGATCAGCATGTCGGGAACGCGGGCGAGGGTGATGAAATACGACATAAGAGAGCCCATCGCCAAAAGAATGAACACGGCGGTCACCGTGATGGCGCTTCCCTCGGCGATGGCGACGATCTCCCGCCAACCAAAGCTCCGATATATTCCGACCTCGACGAGCAGGGCGTAGAAAACGCTGACGGCCGCCGCTTCGGTGGCCGTGAAAATCCCGCCGTATATTCCACCCAACACGATGATGGGCATGCCCACCGCCATGACACCGGACTTGACGGCCGCGATTCTTTCGCCACGCGATGCCTTGGTTGCCGCGACGGCGCCGTGCCGACGGGTCTCGATCATGACCAGGATCATGAAACCGAGCCCGAGCACGATGCCGATGACCAGCCCGGCCTCGAATAGGGCGGCGATCGAAGTTCCCGTCAGCCAACCGTAGATCAGCAGCGTAATGCTCGGCGGAATGAGGAGCGCGGATTCGGCGCTGGACGCGATCAGGCCAAGGCAGAACCGGTCCGAGTATCCGGCGCCGCGAAGTTCGGGATACAGGATCCGGCCCAGGGCGGCCACGGTGCCGGGCGCGGACCCGCAAACGGCGCCGAACGCCATGCACGAGGCCACGGCCGTATGACCGATGCCACCTCGAAGGTGTCCGAGGTTCGTCTTCATCAGCGCGGTCAGGCGCGTGGCGATCGTACCGCGCGCCATGAGGTCGGCAGCAAAGATGAAGAACGGGATTGCCAGCAGGGTCGAGACGTTGACTCCGCCCAGCATCTTCTGCGGGATGACGATGACCGGCATCGTCGGATAGAACGCCTGCCAGGCGAAGACGCTCGGAACGCCGATCACGGCCAGCATCTCGAAACCCAGAATCAGCAGGGCGGCGGCAAGTCCGCAGAGAAGAACGACAATCATGTCCGAATCCTCATGACTCGCGCCCGTGTTCGGCGAGTGTGAACCGATTGTCGCGTCGCAGAAGTTCCAAAAGATAGCGGAGCGACAGCAAGGCAAAGCCGACCGGGACCGGCGCATAAAGCCAAGCCATCGAAACGTCCAGGGTCGGACTGACTTGGCCACTCTTCCAAACGAACAGGGTCAGTTCGGCACCGGCATTGGTGATGAAAAGACAGAAGAGCAGGCCGACCAGATTGACGAGGGCACCGACCGCGCGCCGAGACCGCGCAGACAGGCGGTTGAACAGCGCGGTCATCGCGATATGCCGTCCCCGTTCGAGCGCCAACCCCAAGCCGGTGAAAACCAGCCAGGCGAGACCGAACAGGACGAGTTCCTCGATCCAGGCGAGCCGCGGCGCGATGGACGGTGCGAAAAAACGCACGCCGACATTCAGGCAATACGTCAGCGGCATCGCGATCATCAAAACCGAAATCAGTTTGCGTTCGATGCCGCGGATGAGGTTCAGGAGCGTCACGCCCAAGGTTCTCCTAAAACCGACAAGGCGCCCGCATGACGCGGGCGCCTTTCGGAAAGATCGGCGTGGAAGGCTATTCCAGGCCCAACTTCTTCATTTCGGCGTGGTAGATTTCCAACGCCTTTTTTCCTTCGTCGCCGGTCCGCGCGACGAAAGCGGCTTCGGACGTCGGCGCCATGGCCGCCCGCCATTCCGTGCGTTCCGTGGCACCAAGTTCCCGGACTTCAACGCCCGCAGCCTTGATCTTTTCAAGTGCCTGCGTGTGAGCTTCGGCCTTCAGCTTTTCGATTGTCGACTGACCGTCCTTGAATGCCTCGACGATAATCGTCCGGTATTCCTCGGGCAGGCTGTTCCACCACGCGGTGTTGAACAGGGCGACATCCTCCATCGCGCCATGCTGGGAAACCACCAGATATTTCTGCACTTCGTGGAACTTCATGGTCGCGATGGTGTCGAGGGGGTTTTCCTCGCCATCGACGACGCCGGTCTGAAGCGCCGTGTAGAGTTCACCGAAGGGCAGGGCAATGGCCGAGGCACCGACCGCGCTGAACTGTTCGATCAGGATCTTGGAATCCATGACGCGGAACTTCTGGCCCTTGAAGTCAGCCATCGCGGCCAAGGGCTTGTTCGACGTCATGTTCTTGCGGCCGTTCGGCCACAACATGATCGCGGTCATGCCGCGCGAAGAAAAGCTGTCCAGGACATACTTCCCGAAGGGGCCGGTGCGCAGGGCGTTCGCCTTGGCCGAATCCTCGGGAAGAACGAACGGAATGTCAAACACGGATACCACCGGATTGAACCCGCCCAGGAACGCGGCCGGCATGACCGTGGATTCCAAAGACCCGAACTGGGTCCCTTCAATCATCTGCCGGGCATTGCCGAGCTGCGAGGACGGGAAAAGCTGAAATTCGACATCGCCGTTCGTCTTTTCCTTCACGACGGCGGCGACCTGTTCCAACGTGCGGTGACGCGGCTGAGTCGCCGCTTCGAGATGTCCGATCTTGGCGATATACTTGGGCGCCGCATCGGCGTTTGCGGCAACCAACGCACAGACGGCCATCGCCGCGGCGGAAATCATCTTATGGAAATAGCGGCTTGCAGGCATCCTATCCCTCTCCATGGCTGAATCATCTGGCCAGCCTCGACCGATGTCTCAATTTTTAGATTCTTCGCGGTTTTCTGTCAAGGCTCGGCGTGGTTAAATATTGGGCAATCGGTGGATTGCCCTCGTGTACTCCCGATAGCGAACCAACGGTTACGCGTTTAAAAACACAAACTATATTGTTAATACAAAGGAGTATGGTTGATTTCTCACTAACGAAATCAGCTTATAAGGCGCTGAAAATATACTCAGCATTACCGCTCGCCAAAACGCCGGTTAATCCGCCTCGGCATCTACCATACGACGATTCATACGGCTTAGCAGGCGACGATGCAAACGATCCGTTGGGGAGTCGTTCTCCGATAATTCATCACGTTGTCGACCCGCATTCGCATTCGCAGGCTTGCCTTCGGCGACGACGCGATTATGTTAGGGGTCGAATGTTCGACATGAGCATCCTTCCGTGTGAAAACCGATAACCCAACCCGGATAAAGAATATAAAAGGAGAGTAGGGGAGATGAGGATCGCCCTCGACGTCAAGACATGCCTTCCCGACGACGGCTACGCGGGAACATTGGTCGGACGAGCCTGGGTCCCGGGAAATCCCGCAGGACCATCGGTCGTCGTGATTCGCGAATCCGGCGTTTACGATCTGAGCGTTATCGCGCCGACGACGACGGAATTGTTCGAGTTTCCAAATCCGGCCGAAACGGTCAGGGCCGCACGGGATTTGCCGCTTTTGGGAACGTTGGAATCGATTCTCGCCAATACCCTGTCCGACAACCCCAATCCTGGCGTACCGTCGTTTTTGGCCCCCGTCGACCTGCAAAGTCTCAAGGCGGCGGGCGTGACTTTCGCGATCAGCCTCATCGAACGGGTGATCGAAGAGCAGGCGAAGGGGGATACCGGCGCCGCCGAATCGATCCGCAAGACCATTGCGAAGGAAATCGGCACCAATCTCGCCAACGTGAAGCCCGGTTCCGAAGAGGCCATGAACCTCAAATCGGCGCTGATCAAGCGCGGCTTGTGGTCGCAGTATCTGGAGGTCGGCATCGGGCCCGACGCCGAAGTCTTCACCAAATCACAGCCGATGTCGGCCGTCGGCGTCGGCGCGGAAATCGGCATCCATCCGAAATCGACCTGGAACAATCCGGAGCCCGAGATCGTCGTTGTCGTCAACAGCAGCGGCAAGACCGTCGGCGCGACGCTGGGCAACGACGTCAATCTTCGCGATTTCGAGGGACGAAGCGCGCTATTGCTGGGAAAGGCCAAGGACAACAACGCATCCTGCTCCATCGGGCCGTTTGTCCGCCTGTTCGATGCCACATTCGGATTGGACGATGTGCGCAAGGCCGATGTCACGCTTCGGGTAGAAGGCGATGACGATTTTGTCCTGGATGGCTTCAGCACCATGACCGCCATCAGCCGCGACGTGTTGGATCTTGTCGGGCAGACGATCAATGACAATCATCAATATCCGGACGGTTTCGTCCTCTTTCTGGGGACTCTTTTCGCGCCCATCAAAGACCGGGACGAACCCGGGATGGGCTTTACACATAAGATAGGCGACCGCGTGGCCATCGCTTCCCCAAAATTGGGAACCTTGGTCAACCGCGTGAACGTCTGCGACAAGATTACGCCTTGGAAGTTCGGTGTCTCCGCGCTGATGCGCAACCTAAGAAAACGGGAAATCATTTGAATTGCGGCAACGCGTCACAGCCTGTGGTCGGGCCGCAAAGCCAGGAGAACCGGTTTGAATCAATGTCAGAACTATATTAACGGTGCCTGGGTTGACGGCGCCGACGTCAATCGCAACGTCAGTCCGTCCGATCTTTCGGACGTGGTCGGCGAATATGCGCGCGCCGACCGCGCCCAAGCCGAAGGTGCCGTCGCCGCAGCCAAATCCGCGTTCCCGTCGTGGTCGATGAGTTCGCCGCAAACCCGCCATGACATTCTCGACGCGGTAGGCAGTGAAATCCTGGCCCGGAAGCAGGAACTCGGAACATTGCTCGCGCGCGAGGAGGGCAAGGTCCTGCCCGAAGCGATCGGCGAAGTCACGCGAGCCGGGCTGATCTTCAAATTCTTCGCGGGTGAAACGCTACGTATCACCGGCGAACGCGTCGATTCCGTGCGTGCCGGGGTCATCGCCGAAATGACCCGCGAGCCGGTCGGGGTCGTGGCCATCATCACGCCCTGGAATTTCCCGATCGCGATCCCGGCGTGGAAAATCGCTCCGGCGCTGGCGTACGGCAATTGCGTCGTCTTCAAGCCGGCGGAAATCGCTCCCGGTTGCGGTTGGGCGCTGGCCGAGATTCTGTCGCGGGCGGGCTTGCCGGAAGGCGTCTTCAATTTGGTGATGGGGAAGGGGTCTACAGTCGGCGACGTTTTCACGAGTTCCCCCGCCGTCAACGCGATCAGTTTTACGGGATCCGTCGGTGTCGGCGAGCGCATTGCGGCCGAAGCGGGCGCGCGTCGTGTCAAGGTCCAGTTGGAGATGGGCGGCAAGAACCCCTTGGTCGTACTAGACGATGCCGACCTCGACGTCGCGGTCTCCGTGGCGGTGAACGGCGCGTTTTACCAGACCGGACAGCGTTGTACCGCCAGCAGCCGTCTGATCGTCACCGAAGGGATCTACGATCGCTTCGTCGCGGCGGTGGGTGAGACGACGAAGGCGTTGAAGGTCGACCACGCCCTGAAGGAAGGCGCCCAAATCGGCCCCGTCGCCGACCCTTCGCAATTGGAACAGGACCTGTCGTACGTTCAGATCGCGCGCGACGAAGGCGGGACGTTGGTCTGCGGCGGGGAACGACTCAACCGGGAGACGGAAGGCTTTTATCTGTCGCCGGCTCTCTTCACCGATACGCACAACGATATGCGCATCAATCGGGAAGAGGTCTTCGGCCCGGTGGCGTCGGTCATTCGCGTCAAGGACTACGACGAAGCGCTGGAAATCGCCAACGATACCGAATTCGGACTCTCGTCGGGGATTTGCACCTGTTCACTAAAATATGCCGAACATTTCAAACGGCACTCGGAGGCCGGCATGGTCATGATCAACCTCGCAACCGCCGGCGTCGACTATCACGTGCCGTTCGGCGGCCGGAAAGGGTCGAGCTTCGGTCCGCGCGAACAGGGGGCCTATGCCCGCGAATTCTATACCACGGTCAAAACGGCCTATATCCTGCCGCTTTAATACCTCGAAGACGGTTGACGAGGGCGCGCCTTTCAAAGCGCGCCCTCTTTTTTTCGTCCGAAAAAAAGAGTCGAACGACACCGGAAAAGATCAACCAAATGACGCAGAAGTTTAGAAGATAGCGTCAATTCAAAACGTCAAAGCGATTTCCGATTTGCATATTGTGGAAATTTGACGCAAATGCAATATTGTTAAATATGAACAAGATTCACTCATGCCTGAACAAGTGTCTATAATATGTGCAAACACGACGGCCGTGGCGCGCTTTGGTTTATTTTCCTCATTTCCGTCTCATTCACAGGAATGGTCCCGGCTACCGCGTGGGCGGCCCTGAGCGACGCAGATATCGAGACCATCCGGCAGATGGTCGAAACCCGGTCACAGACCGTCCAGACCAATCTGGATTTTGTGTGGACGATGACGGCGGCGACGCTGGTTTTTCTGATGCAGTGCGGGTTTTTGTTGCTCGAAGCAGGCATGGTCCGCTCGAAAAACTCGATCAACGTCGCGCAAAAGAACATCGCCGACTTCGTGATTGCCACGGGTGTTTTCTACGTCGTCGGCTTCGGGCTGATGTTCGGTCCCTCGGTGAGCGGCTACGTCGGTACCGGCATGTTCGGGTGGGCGGAAACCGATCATTGGACGTCCGCGTTTTTCATCTTCCAGTTGGTGTTCTGTGGGACCGCCGCCACCATCGTATCCGGCGCGGTTGCTGAACGCATGCGGTTTTCCGGCTATCTCATCGTCACGGTTTTCATTTCGGCGATCGTCTATCCGTTCTTCGGTCATTGGGCTTGGGGCAATCTCCTGATTGGCGAAAACGCGGCATTTTTGGCCGATCAGGGCTTCATCGATTTCGCAGGATCGACGGTGGTCCACTCGGTCGGCGGCTGGATCGGTCTCGCGGCGGTGATCGTCATCGGGCCGCGCATCGGAAAATATACGGCCGACGGCAAGGCCATCCCCATTCACGGACATTCCGCCGTTCTCGCAACGGCCGGGGCCTTGTTGCTTTGGGTCGGATGGATCGGATTCAACGGCGGATCAACGACGGCGGGAACACCCGATTTTGCCCCGATCATTTCCAACACCGTTCTCGCTGGCGGATTCGGCGGGATATCGTCGATGATTGTCGGGCGGTACTGGGATCACCTGTTCCGCCCCGACCGATCGATCAACGGTGTTCTCGCCGGCTTGGTTGCGATCACGGCGGGGTGCGACGCGGTTAATTCATGGGGCGCGGTCTTCATCGGCGTTTCCGCCGGCATTCTGGTGGTATTCGTGGCGCATGTCCTGGAAAACGTCTTCCGGATCGACGACGCCATCGGCGCGGTACCTGTACACGGCGCTTGCGGGGCGTGGGGAACGATCATGGCCGGCGCGTTGGCGATGCCCGAAAAGCTCGCTGCTGGCGATCGACTGACCCAGGTTCTCGTACAGATGGAGGGCGTCGGTCTGGCCTTCCTATGGGGCTTCGGAATCTCCTACCTGTTTTTCAAACTTCTGGATGCGGTACACCCGCTTCGCGTTTCTCCCGAACATGAACTCGAAGGCCTCAATTCGGCGGAGCACGGCACCACGCTGGGGACCGGAATGTTGCAGAAGGCGTTGATGGAAGTCGCGGTTGGGGACGGCAATCTTCGCCGCCGTCTCGATGCATCCACGGGTGACGAATCCGGAGAGCTTGCCTTTGCGTTCAATCAGTTGATGGACAAGTTGCAGAACATGGTGCTGCGCATCGCTGGCAATGCCCATACCCTGGTGAAGTCGGCCGTGGATCTGAAATCGGTTTCCGACTCGATGTCCGTCGACGCGATCCAAATGGAAGAGCGCGCCAATGATGTCGCCGTCAAGACCTCCGACATTTCCGGCCGAGTGGAGGCCATGGCGAAGGGCGTTACCGGATTGGACGGCGATGTCGCGTCGATATCGGACGGCGCCCGCAGCGTTTCCACCTACGTATCAGGCGTATCGGAAGATGTCGTCGAAATGCGGAATGCCATTCGCAGCATCGCGGACAATGCCCGCAATGCCGCCGACACCGTGGTTGTCGCCCGAAATCGGATCACGACGGCGAATATGACCGTGGACGAATTATCCGGCTCCGTCGGAGAAATCGGCGCCGTTCTTTTGGCCATCCGGGATATCGCCGCCAAGACCCGTCTCCTGGCATTGAACGCCTCGATCGAAGCCGCGCGTGCGGGAACGGCCGGGAAGGGCTTCTCCATTGTCGCCGGGGAGGTCAAGGCCCTGGCCGACCAGACGGCGCGGGCGACCGAGGAAGTCGATGAAAAGGTTTCTCTCATTACCCATAGCGCCCACAATACGATCGACGCGATCACGAGTATAACCGAAGCGGTCGATACGGTTGCCGCGGCAATGGGCGACATCACCGAATCCGTCGATGCCGAATCCCGAATGTCGGGTGCCATCGTCGACAAGATGAACAGTGCCAGCCACGATGTGGATCGGATCGCAATATCGGTCCAAAGCATGGCCGACACCAGCCATGTCATCGCGGATGATGCCACCGGGGCCGCCGAAGGGACGCGTGACGTCTACCACATTTCCAAGGAAGTCACGGCGAAGGTCAAAAGCAGCTCTAAAACGGCGCGAACGCTCGCCGACGCGTCGACCGCGATACATCGGATCGCCGGCGAACTGGAAAACATGATCGTCCAACTCGGAGCCGCGCGAGAGGTGGGAGCGACTCTCGATGGCGGCGCGCAAGGCATCCCAGGGGGCGACCACTACTGATAAAGAGTACCCGTGACGGAGGAAGAGGCCGTGGCCAGCGACGAGCGCCGCAAAAAATCGAGGATCGATCAGTGTCGGGTGGTGCGCGTCGTGTTCGACGGATACGCGACGATGGCCAGGCTCCACGACATTTCGGAGACCGGGGCTCTTTTGAGCCGCATTCCGGGAGCAACGAGCGGTGCCTTGTGCGTCGTCCAGGTTCCGGGTCACGGCTCGGCCGCAGCGACCATCGCCCGCGCAACGGTTGGGAAAACGGCGGTGACCTTCCCACCGGATGCCATTCTCCGCGAACAATACGGCGATCCCGTCAAACTCTATCGCAGCATACTGGGTCTTGACGAGGATGCCGACTGAATCGCGCGAGGCAATCGATATGGCGGCGACGGGTATGGGCCGCGCTTTACCGCCGGTCGGTACGAAATTCGATGGCGTCTTCGTCCCGCTTCATCAGCGTCGACAAATGTTGACGGATCTCGTCTAGGCCGACGGGGCGGTAGTCCCAGCAGTCGACGCCGACATCGCAGCTCTGGCTGTCTCCGGGTAGACGCCCGTGACTGTGGCCGTAAAAATGCAAGGCGCCGCGCCGGCTCTGGTTCCATACCCTCAAGCCGTAATGGCAGAGGATGATAAATGCCCCGTCGACCGTGAGTTCCTTGTAACTCTGAACGGAACTCCAGCCGGCATGGACCGACGCCATCGGTTCGTGATTGCCGATCACCAGGTTTTTGTGGCCGTTCAGCCGGCTCAGGTATGGCCGGGGATCGCGCCAACTGAAATCGCCGAGATGCCAGACCGTATCATCGGGTGCGACCCGGTCGTTCCACCGCGCGATCAGGGCTTCGTTCATCGCATCGGCGGACTCAAAGGGCCGGTTGCAGAACCGAATGATGTTGGCGTGGCCGAAATGGGTGTCCGAGGTAAACCACACCGTCATGACAACGAATTCCTGCCCGCGACCGCGCGATCAGAGGTCCCGGACAGCCACGGCTCCGCCACTTTCGGCAGTCATCGGATTGCGCAGCGGCCTGCCGAAGTCTTCGGCACCGATTTCGAACACGTCACCCGGCTGCGGACGAATGCCGTCGGCCGTGCTCAGGGTCGCGGTTCCGAAGAAATGGACGTGCAAATCGCCGGGGCGACGGAACAGGCCGTACTTGAAGTGATGATGTTCCAGGTTCCGGAACCAATGCGACATGTTGTCTTCGCCGCTGACGAAAGGCTTTTCCCATAGCGGCTTTCCCTCACGGTAAATGCGTGAAAAACCGGTTACCGAGGCGGGCGGCGGACCAAGGCGCAATTCGGGACCGTATGAACAGGTCCTAAGCTTGGAATGCGCGAGGTACAGGTAATTCTGCTTCTCCATGACGTGGTCGGAGTACTCGTTACCGATCGCGAATCCCAGGCGCCAAGGCGTTCCGTCGGGACCGATCAGATAGAGACCGGTCAATTCCGGTTCCTCGCCACCGTCGAGCGCGAAGGGGGGGAGAGTCAACGGCGCGCCCGGAGCGACGACGCAGCTGCCGTCACCCTTGTAGAACCATTCGGGCTGGACCCCTACGTCTCCGTCTTTCGGCTTTCCGCCCTCGACACCCCATTTGAACATTTTCATGGAGTCGGTCAGATGGGTTTCCTTGTCGGAATCGACGTGCATGGCGTTGCGCGCGCTGGCGCTGCCCAGGTGGGTCAGCCCGGTGCCGGTGACGTAGCAGTGGGCCGGATCCGGATGGTCGACGGGCGGCAGTAGCCGTCCTTCGTCCGCGACCGCCTGATAGTCCACCTTGGTCTCGCTCACTCGGCTGCGGACCATGTCGGCCAGGGGGCGCCCGTCTGCAATGGCGGCGCGCGCCAGCACATAAACGGATTCCGTATGGTTCAGGAGCGTGATCGTGGCACCGTCATCGGTCGCCATCCCGACCTTGCGACCGCCGTTGCCGGCAAGAAATTGGACGAGACGCATGGCTTTCCTCCCAGAGTGCGGCCGTAAGTGCCGAGGCGAAAGGGCTCCGGTCAGAGCCCTTTCGCCGGAGCAAGACGCTTTTTATAGATGGAGACCAGGAACGGCACCACCCAGATCAAGATCGTCATGACGCCAAGCGTACCGGCGATCGGACGTTCGAAAAATCCCAGGAAGGTACCATCCGTTTTGATCATCGACGTGATGAAATTTTCTTCCAGCAGCGAGCCGAGAACGATTCCCAGGATCGTCGGAGCGACCGGGAAGCCGTTTTCCTCCATCACATAGGCGATGATGCCCAACACCAGCATGACGGTGACGCCGAAGACCGTGTTGTTGATGGCGAAGGAACCGACCACGCAGAACATCAGAATGATCGGCATCAACGCTTCGCTGGGAATGCGGAGAATTTGCCGTGATACGCGAATGGCCAGGAAGCCCAGCGGGAACAGAACGATGTTGGCGACGAAGAACAGAAGGAACACCGCATAAATCTGTTCCGGATGGTAGAGGAACAGGGTTGGCCCCGGCGTCATGTCCTTCATGAACAGCACGCCGATGACGATGGCGGTGATGGAATCCCCTGGAATGCCGAACACCAGTGCCGGGACCCAGGCGCCCGATAGACCGGCATTGTTCGCCGATCCCGCGTCGACCAGGCCTTCCACATGACCGGTGCCGAATTTTTCCGGCTCCTTGGAGAATTTCTTGCTGACGGCATAGGACACCCAGGCGGCGATATCGGCTCCGGCACCCGGCAGAATGCCGATGGCGGTGCCGATGGTGCTGCCGCGAAAAAGGTTGACCTTATAACGCCACAAGGTCGAGCCAATGCCGCGGAACATGTGGTCGAACGATTGCTGGACCACGCGTTTCGGCGGCTTTGTGGTGGTGACGTAACGCAACACTTCCGACACGGCGAACATACCGATCATGGCCGGAATGAAGCTGACTCCCCCCATCAGTTCGACATTGCCGAAGGTGTAGCGGGGATAGCCCGCAATCACGCCGATGCCCACCGTCGAAATGAACAGCCCGAGACAAAGCGACACCACGCCCTTGAGGGGGGTTCCCGCGGATATGACCACGGCGCACGACAGCCCTAGGCAGGCCAGCCAGAAGTACTCGAACGAGCTGAAATTGAGAGCGAAATCGGCCAGTTCCGGGGCTAAAAGCGTTAGAACAATGGTGCCGAAAAGGCCGCCGAAAACCGCGCACGTCAAGGAGGTGCCCAGCGCGCGCTCCGCCTCGCCCTTGCGGGTCATGGCGTAGGCTTCGTCGACATAGGCCGCGGACGCGGGCGTTCCCGGAATGCGCAGCAGGCAGCCCGGAATATCTCCCGCGAAGATCGCGGTCGCCACGCAGGTCACGATGGCGGCTATCGCCGGAATGGGTTCCATGAAAAACGTGATCGGGACCAGAAGTGCCGTCGCCATGGTCGCCGTCAGGCCCGGAATGGAGCCCACGAACAGACCGAACAGTGCCGAGCAGACGATCACGAGCAAGGTGTATGGGTCGAACACCAGTTCGAATGCGCGTCCGACGTTATGGCCCAGAAGGGTTTCGACAATTTCGTGAATTATCGTGAAGTCCACGGCCGCCTCACCACGCAAGCGGTTCGAGCAGGCCCCATGGAAGCGGAACCAGCAGGAACTTATAAAACACGGTATGGATGATCAGGGTCGTGGCGGCGCTAAGAACGATACTTGCGACCACCGATACGCCGAAGCGCGCGAGAAGAACGAACAAAACGACGAATGAAATCGGCACGAACCCGATAAAATCGGATGCGACGATGTAGACGATCATCGCCACCGGCACCAGAATCAGGTTGATGATGTGCCGAGGGGATTTGGCCCATTCGCCGAATTCGACCCAGCCGACTTCCTTGCGGACGGCATACCCCTTGGTGATGAGAATGACGCCGCAGGCCAACATGATGCCCCCGACGACGGTGGGAAAGAACGCCGGGCCAAAATCTTGGCCCGGCAGTCCAGAAAACGTACTCGCCATGGCGATCACAAACACGCCGAAAGCGACGATGATCACCCCGAGTATGGCGTCGTTGAAACGCATCTTTGTGAACTTACCCTGATAAAGTCGGTTACTTGGCGATACCGACCGCCTTCATGACGGCGCCGAGGTTTGCATCGGACGTTTCCATCCATTTCGCAAACTCGGCCGGTTCCTTGTAAACGATCGGGAAGCCGCGCTTGTCCATGAACCCGACGAAGTCGGGATCATTGACCAACTTCGCGAACGCCGGGACGAGAACATCGACGACTTCCTGCGGCAGGTCCTTCGGTCCGGAGAATCCGCGCCATGCGCCCATGACCCAATCGACGCCGATCGCTTCCTTGAGCGTCGGGACGTCGGGGAACGCCTTCATACGGCTGTCGCTCATGGCCGCCAGAATCTTCACCTTACCGGCGTCGGCCAACGGACCGGCTTCGGTGGGCGAGCAGGTGACGACGTCGACGCCGCCGGCGACCAGTTCCTTCAACGCGGGCGCGGCGCCCGTGCTCGGAACCCACGGAACCGTCGCGGGATCCACGCCGGCGGCCTGAAGCATGCCGGCCAACGCCAGATGCCAGATACCGCCCTGCGAGGTGCCGGAACCCTTGAGTCCGCCCTTCTTCGCGGCCTCGATGAAGTCCTTGGCACTGGTGTACGGCGCATCCGCCGCAACCTGGAGACCTGCGGGATCGGCGTTGTACAGGCCGAGCGGGGTATAGTCCTTGCCCGACAACTCGGTCAGGCCGACCCAGTGCATCATGCCGATTTCCACGGTGATGACGCCGAGCGTATAGCCGTCGGGTTTCGCGGTGGCGATGGCCGAGTGGCCGACCACGCCTTGGCCGCCCGTACGGTTGACGACATTCACGGGAACGCCGAGTTCTTTCTGCAGAACGGTGCCGATCATGCGGCCCGTGGCGTCGGTTCCGCCGCCCGCGCCCCACGGAATGATGATCGTGATGGGACGTTCCGGATACTTGGCGAACGCCGCTGTGGAGGCGGAGGCCGCAACACCCACGGCGGCGATGCCGAGGGCGAGGGATTTCAGAATCGACATTTTGGGCATATTTCTTCCCCTTGTGCTATTTGTCCGTACGATTTCCTACACCAAGACATTCTACGGACTTTGGTTGGTGAATTGTGCCTTTCGCAACTTGAACGTCAAGATATTTAAAAATCTTGACATATCGGTTTAGCGATTGGCGGCGGTATAAGCCTCTTTCAACTTGACCTGTTCCAACGCGGAATCGCGCAGCATGCTGACGTCGGGCTTGCCGACGATCAGGTCGAACCCACGTTCGTAAAGTTCGCCGAGGGAACGGCCGCCATAGGGCGTTGTCCCCAAGTATTTTCCGGCCTTTTTCACCACGTCGATCGTGTGGTTCATCATGTCCTTGTGTTCCTGGCGGTCGAACTCGGCCGGATAACCGAGGCTTGCCGACAGGTCGAAGGGACCGATGAGGATCATGTCAAGACCTTCGACGGCGGCGATGGCTTCGGCATTCTCGACGCCCTGTACCGATTCAATCTGGCCGATGACGAAGACGTTTTCGTTGGCTGTATGCAGGTAGTCCATGGCACGGAGGCCGTAATCACTGGCCCTTGCATCCGTATGGGCGATACCTCGGATGCCCTGCGGCGGATACTTGCAGGCGGCAACCGCGGCTTTGGCTTCATCGACGTTCTGAATCATCGGGATCATGACCGCCTCGACACCGACGTCCAGCAGCTTCTTGATCAGGACATGATCGTTCCACTGAACCCGGACGATGCCGGTCACGTCCGTTACCTGGATCGCGCGCAACTGCTCGGCGACGACCAACTGGTCCCCCGGGCCATGCTCGTTGTCGAGCATCAGAAAATCGTATCCGCAGAAAGCCAGGATTTCGGCGACTTCCGGATGCGGGATCTGAACCCACGGACCGTAGAGTTTTTCGCCTTGGGCAAGCTTCTTTTTCAGGAGATTTTGACGGTACATATTATGCCCTTCACAGTTGGGTTAGCCTTGAAGTCCTTCGATCACCCGTTTGAGCGCCATCATGCCGGGGTCGTTCAAGCCTATGGTTTTGTCGGCGAAGATACGGGCGCGGCCGACCTTGTTCGGTTTATCGCGGAAAGCGTCGAGGGTGGCGTCGATCGCCTTCAGAGCTGCCGCGACCTGTTCGGTCGGTTCCGAATGCCCCTCGATGGCGGCCCGGGCGGCATCAAGGCCGTCCAGAACCGTCTTGTCGCCGAGACTAGCCTTGCCTCGAGCCATCATCGCCTCGACCGCAGCCGAAAGCAGGGCAGGCGTTTCCGTCCACGGCGCTTCGGTCCGGCCCTTGGTGGCCTTGGCGGCCGCCATGAGTCCGGTAGCGATCAGGGTGCCGAAAGTCGATCCAGAAGTCTTGGTGAAGGCCTGGGCGGTTTTCATGAACGCCATGCCCAGATCATCGGGCAGGGAGTCGATCTGTTCCATCACCTCGCGGGCGCCCCGCGACATGGTGATACCCAGGTCGCCGTCACCGACGGCGCCGTCGAGCGCGTTCAACTCCTCGGCGCAAGCATCCATTTTCGCGGCGATTTTCGCGAAGGCCGCCTTGAGCGTAGTGGTCGTCAGGGACATGGTTCAGACCTTCCAGAAAGCGCATTCGGCCGGGGCGCGATACAGCGGCTCCAACTCGTCGTCGAGTTTGCACAGGGTGAACGACGCACCCGTCATTTCCATTGACGTCGCATAGCGGCCGACGAGGGGCATGACGTTCTTCGCGCCGATGTCGCTGAGGCGATTCGCCGCATAGCGGTACAGAACATAGAGTTCCTCCGGCGGGGTCGCGCCGAGGCTGTTGACCAGGATCGCCACGGAGTCGCCCGCCGCGATCGGCTGATCGGCCAGCAACTTGTCCATCATTTCCGCGGCGATCTCGTCGGCGGTTTTCAACGGTCCGCGCCAGACACCGGGTTCGCCGTGGATGCCCATGCCCATTTCCATCTCGTTTTCGCCGATCTGGAAGGTCGGTTTGCCAGCGAGCGGAACGGTGCAGGGGGTCAAAGCGGCACCGATCGAACGGCAGGAATCAGCGGTTTTCTGGGCAATCCGCGTAACTTCCGCAAGATCGGCCATTTCGGCGGCCTTGGCGCCGGCGATCTTGTAGGCGAAAACCATGCCGGCCACGCCGCGGCGTTTTTGTTTCTCGGCAACCGGGGCACTGGCGACGTCGTCGGTCAACAGGACCGTCGTCGACGGAATGTCTTCCATTTCGAGCATTTCGCCGGCCATGTCGAAGTTCATGCAATCGCCGCCGTAATTTCCGTAGAGCCGCAGAACGCCGGCACCGCCGTTCGCAACGCGCATGGCTTCCGAAATCTGTTCCACGGAGGGCGATGAAAAGACTTCACCGATCGCGCAGCCGTCGAGGAGCCCGGGGCCGACATAGCCCGCGAAAATAGGCAAATGCCCGGAACCGCCACCCGAAACGATGGCGACTTTTCCACTCACCGGCGCGTCGGCGCGCACGATGACGCGGGCGCCCGGTTCGGTCCGTCGGTAATATTCAGGGTGGGCGGCACAAAGGCCGTCCAACATCTCATCGACGAAATTTTTCGGATCGTTGAGAAGCTTCTTCACGACATCCTCCTTGCGTGATGACCAGTTAATCGATTTACGCAACTGGCAAACAGGGGTAAGTTTTGCCCGGAGTCTAGGCTTGGTTTGGATTGGGGTCAAGACCTCGTTCAATCGATTAAGCAGTGCCGCCGGTTGGTCCGCGTGGCAGCAATTAATGGCGAGGAAACGATGGCTGGAGAAGGCGTGACTCGCCTCCGAATGAAGGATCTGGCCGAGCGGTTGGGCATTTCGGCTGCGACGGTTTCCCTTGCCTTGCGCGACAGTCCGCGGATATCACGGGAGACTCGCGACCGCGTCCGCGCCTTGGCGTCGGAAGTCGGCTATGTCTACAATCGCGGCGCCGCCCATCTGCGGACCGCCCAGTCGCGAATCATCGGCGTGGTGGTGCCGGATATTCGCAATCCCGCCTTCGTCAAGGTCTTGCGCGCCGCTTCCCGCCGGTTGAATCAATGTGGACGGATGCTGTTCCTGTGTGACACCAGCGACGACGTCGAACGACAGGCGTTTTTCTTCCAGGCTCTGGGTGAATACGGTGCCGATGGCGTTCTCGTCTGCCCGGCACAAGGATCGCGACCCGAATCGATACCGGATGTCCGAACCGGCGGTCTCCCCACCGTCTGCTTCGCCCGCCATGTTCCGGACGCGCCGGTTGATTCGGTCGTCGCCGACGATTTTCAAGCCTTCCGAATCGCGACCCGGCATTTGTTGTCTCTCGGACACCGCCGGATTGCCGTCATTGGCGGTAATGCCGACATCTCCACGGGGCGCGAACGCCGTGCCGGCCATTTCGATGCCATGCGTGAAGCAGGGTTTTCGGTCGACGAATCGCTTCTGATCGATTGCTCCACCGATCGCGCGGGGGGCAGTCGGGCGGCGGATACCGTGATATCGATCGATCCCCGGGTAACGGCCGCGTTGTGCTTCGGCGACGTCATCGCCTTTGGGTTCATGCTTGGCTTGCGCCGGAACGGTTTGGAACCAGGCAGCGACATGGCCGTGGTCGGCTGCGACGGCGTCGAGGATGCCGAATTGTGGCATCCGGGACTGACGACCGTCGCCAACCGGGCGGACGAAGCGGGTGAACTCGCCGTCGATCTGCTGTTGCGCCGAATTGAAAATCCGTCAAATCCGTTCGAGAGGATCGTCATCCCGTCGGAACTGGTCGTCCGGGAATCGTGCGGCGCGAGAAGGTCGATGCCGAACGACAGATGACGGCGTCCCGAGTTGCCGTTAAATATGTGCGGAGCAAAAGAACCAAGGAGAATGCCCCCGATGTCCGAGCCCATCCTCATCGTCCCATACCTTCAGCCGTTTTTTATCGATATGCTGAAGAAGCAATACACCGTGCATGACCTGACGGGGCACTCGGGGCCGGCGGCAATTCCGGGAATCGACCCGACGGCGATCCGCGTTGCGGTCACCCGGGGCGAATCCCGCTTTCCCGGCGCCTTCATGGATCAACTTCCCAATCTGGAACTGATCGCGAATTTCGGCGTCGGCTACGACGGCATCGACAGTGCCGGCGCGCTCGAACGGGGCATCATCGTCACCAATACGCCGGACGTCTTGACGGACGAAACGGCAAACCTGTGCCTTTCCATGGTATTGGGGGTCACCCGACGAATCATCGAAGGCGATCGCTTCGTGCGGGGCGGGGAATGGCAGAAGGACGAATTCGGCATGGCGTCGTCGATCATCGGCAAAACGGCCGGAATCGTCGGTCTCGGCCGGATCGGCATGGCGGTATCGCGCCGCCTGGAAGCCTGCGGCGCCAAGGTCGTCTACAGCGACGTCAAGCCCAAGGAAGGTGTCGCTTTTCCATATTTCGCCGATCTCGTCGAAATGGCGGGATCCGTGGATGTTCTGATCTGCACCTGCATCGGCGGAGAAGCGACCCGCGGTCTGGTCAGCGCTGCCGTTATCGACGCCATGAAACCGACGGCGTTCTTCGTCAACTCGTCGCGTGGAACCGTGGCGGACGAGCCGGCTTTGGTCAAGGCTTTGGTCGAGAAACGCATTGCGGGGGCGGGACTCGACGTCTTCGCCGACGAACCCAACGTGCCGGAACCGCTTCTTTCAATGAACAATGTCGTCCTTCTGCCGCACATGGGAAGCCGGACGCGCGAGACCTGGCGGGCGATGGCGGATCTGTGCATGTCCAACATGGACAAATACTTTGCCGGAGAACCGGTCCTGACCCCGATCCCCGGTGCGCCGGCGCGACCGGAGAGAAAGCGATGACGGCCGGGTTCACTTCGCCGGTCGTGGCCATTCCATCGCGTTTGGCATCGACCCGTCTGCCCAACAAGCCGCTCGCCGACATCGGCGGCGAGCCGATGATCGTACACGTGTGGCGCCGCGCCATGGAGGCGGAGGTCGGGCCCGTGGTCGTTGCATGCGGCGACGAACCCATTGCCGAGGCGATCGCGCGGGTCGGCGGACTCGCCGTGATGACCGACCCCAACCACCCCTCGGGATCCGACCGGATTTACGAGGCGCTCAAGATAGTCGATCCGGACGCGCAGCACGACGCCGTGGTCAATCTACAAGGCGACCTGCCGACGCTCGACCCGTGGGCGGTGCGCGCGGTACTCGCCCCCCTGGCCCATCCGGAAGTGGACATTTCGACCCTGGTCGCGGTCATCCGCGAGGACAAGGAGCGGGTCGATCCCAGCGTCGTCAAGGCGGTGTTGAGCCTTCGCCCCGGCGAAACCACGGGCAGGGCGTTGTATTTCAGCCGCGCCACCGTGCCTTGGGGCGACGGCGATCTGTATCATCACATCGGAATCTACGCCTACCGGCGCGAAACGCTGGCGCGATTCGTTTCCCTGCCGCGTGGTATCCTCGAAGCCCGGGAAAAGCTGGAGCAACTTCGCGCGCTTGAAGCCGGGATGCGGATCGAGGCCGCCGTGGTCGACACCGTGCCGCTTGGCGTCGACACCGAGGAAGAACTGGAAACCGCGCGCCGCATGCTCGTCGGCTGAAACCCACGGCAATAATTTTCATGCGATACATAAGAATATCGCTCTATGATATTGAATACGGCTAATGTATCCGCGATCCGGCGGTTTCTCCGAATCGCGGCTCGATCTCGTCAGCGGTCAGGAATCGGCGATCTTGACCGCGCCCTCGGCGGCCATGGCGTCGATTTCCGCCTCCGAATAACCGAGTTCACTCAGAACTTCGCGAGAGTGCGCTCCCAGGGCCGGCGCCGGGCGCGAAAACTCGATGGGCGTTTCGCTCATGTGGAGAGGTTCCACGACCACCCGATGTTTTCCGGCATAAGGGGAATCGACGTCACGAACGATGCCGCGCGCCACGACCGCCGGATCGTCCAAGGCCTCGACGATGCTGCGAATCGGCGCCGCCCAGATTCCCAGGGACTTGCAAAGTGCCAGCGCGTCGTCGCGATTCAGTTTTTTCAATGCCCGCGCGAGAGCCTCCGAGACGCGGTCGCGGTCGTTCTTGATGCCACGCGTGGTGAGATAGGGGGCGATCTCTTCCAGAATCCCGAGTTTTTCGGCAAGCTTCGCAAGTGTCTCCGGCGCCGTGATGCTCATGACGAAGGCTTGACCGTCGACCGCTTCGTAAACGCCGTACGGCGCGGCTTGGTCGGGGTGGACGACGTTGGCGGCACTGCGTTCACGGACGGGATCGACGTTCATCGCATAGGAGGCTTCCTGGGCGATCAGGTGCAAGGCCGCCGACATCATGTCGACCCTGACCCACTGGCCTTGCCCCGTGGCGTCGCGGTGACGAAGCGCCGCCAGGATCCCGATAACGCAACAAAACGACACATAGGCGTCGATGGGATAGCTTCCGGTCGGCATCGGCGGCATGCCGGCAAACCCGTTGAGGCTGGCGAATCCGCTCAGGGCCTGAATCAGAAGATCCTGACCGAGTTCGTTCGCCTTCGGACCTTCGCGATCGTAGGCGGAGATCGAACAATATACGAGGTCGTCGCGAATGTCGCGGACGCCCGGATAGCCGAGCCCGAGTTTGTCCAACGCGCCCGGCTTGAAGTTCTCGATCATCACGTCAGAGGATCGGATCAGGCGCCGAGCGGCTTCCATGCCGGACTGGCTCTTCAGGTCGAGCGAGATGGCGCGCTGATTGCGGTTCAAGGTCACGAAATAGGGGCTGAGACCGCCGAAACGGCCATCCTGGTCCCGGATGCCTTGCCGGTTGAAGTCGCCGAACGGCGCCTCGATCTTGATCACGTCGGCGCCCAAGGCCCCCAGAAACTGCGCCGTCAAAGGGCCGGCCGCGAAATGAGTGAACGCGGCAACGCGAATTCCGTTTAGAACGCCGGGCATGATCGTCTCTCCGAAACGGTGGTGAGGACAATTCCAGTCGCCGTGCCGAATTCGCTGGTCGTGTGGGAAAACCGAAATCGGCGCGACGCCGGGACCGTCGTAAAAATTCCCCCCATCGGTAGCGCGTCCGGTCGAAGGGTTCAAGGAACATTCGGCGGAGAAGGTTGCGGCGCCGGTCTCCGTCGCTGAAAGGGGAAGGAGCAAGTAAGCCGGTCGGCATGAGTTCGACACCGAAACGCCATATGGATGCTATTGCATTTTTTTGTATTATCGATAAAGAGATCTGTTAAAATCCGGACCGGACATGGTAAACTCTGGCCGTGACGGATTTGGGCCGAAAAGGCCGAAACGGGGCCCGCCAGAAGGCCTTCCAGACACGACGGGGGGCCCAATCCTTTCCATTTTCCAGATATCGTCTCAAGGGAGATAAGTCTAAAAATGCGCATTCTGATCCCGGACCTTTTTTATCCGGATGCCGACATCGAGCAGGCCACGGCCGGAAGCGACGTCGAGATCGATTTCTGTCTTTGGCAACCGGGCGCCGATAACTACATCGCGCCGGAAAGATGGGAAGCGGCCGACGCCCTTGTCCTGTATGAAAAGATCCTGATCGACGACGAAAAAATGGCGATGTTGAAAAACTGCCGCCTCGTCGTTCGCGCGGGCGTCGGTTTCGACAACGTCGACCTGAAGTATTGGGGCGGACGTGGCGTGCCGGTGTGCAACGTGCCTGATTACGGCACGATGGATGTGGCGGAACACGCGGTGGCGCTTCTGCTGGCATTCACGCGCGGCATCGTCAGCCACGATCGCAATCTCAAGCTCGATCCCGTTCACGAATGGAACTTCAAGAAGCCGAAACAGATCCGGCGCTTGCAGGACCAGAAGGTCGGCATCATCGGCCTCGGCCGCATCGGTACCGCGTTCGCGCAGCGGATCCGCAATTTCGGCGTCGACGTGTGGTTCTATGACCCCTATCGTCCGACCGGAACGGAACTGTCGCTCAATCTGGGCCGTGCCGAAACGCTGGAAGAACTCATGGCGGGTTCCGACATCGTCAGCATTCACACGCCGCTGACCGAGGAAACCCGGAACATCATCAACAAGGAATCGCTGTCGCACGCCAAGAAGAACTGTTTGTTCATCAACACCGGCCGTGGCGAATGCGTGAACCTGGATGATATGTATGACGCCCTGAAAAACGACGTCATCGAGGGCGCCGGTCTGGACGTTCTGTGGCAGGAACCGCCGAACCCCGAACACCCGCTGATCAAGGCTTGGGCCGCGCGCGAAGCCTGGATCGACGACCGCCTGATCCTGACCCCGCATTCGGCCTTCTACAGCCCGTCGAGCATCGTGAACCTGCGCCGCAAGTCGATCGAGGTCGCGATGAGCTTCCTCAAGCACGGCAAAGTCAAGAACCTGGTCAACGAACAGTTCCTGGTGAAGAAGTAAATCCTGTTCGCTTCTTGCCGTTCGCGAAAACGGCCGTCCGGAAAACCGGGCGGCCGTTTTTCATGTCTGACGGTAAACTCTTATTGCGTCATTGAACCGATTGTTAAGCTCGTGTTCTTACATCACAATCGAGATGGCACCACAAGAGACGAACCATCGTTTTTGGGGCACGAACGATGATCCGAACTGTTGTAAATGTAATATTGTCAGCCATCCTCGTGACTTTGGTCTCGACCGAAGCCGTCGCGGGCAAGCGCCTTGCGTTGGTGATCGGTAACGGTAATTACGGGACGCTACAGACTTCGAATACGGCCGTACGAGATTCCCTCGATGTGGCCAAAAGCCTCGAACATCTCGGTTTCCGGGTTTTTCTCGAATCGAATGCCGGACTACGCGATATGGTCAGGGGACTGGCCGACTTCGAAAGGCGCTTATTCGAGTCGGAAATCGCGTTGGTGTACTATTCGGGACATGGCGTTCAACTTGACGGTCGGATCTATCTGATTCCGTCGGACGTTCGAATTGGAAGCGTGGATGAACTGCCTTTTGCAGCGATCGATTCCACCGTGTTTCTGAACGCTATGGTACGAGGCGGTGCGGCCGCTCAAATTCTTATTCTGGATGTGGACCTGGACAAGTCGTTGAGTCGAGCGCGATCGGCGACCGATAGCCTGTTACCGGTTTTGGGAACCGATGAGGAAGCAAAAGGCGTGGCGGCGTTGCTCGTACCGCGCACGGTCAGGGGGACGGCCGTTTTGTTTTCGGCGAAACCGAACGAAGAGTCCGAAGAAAGTTCCTCCGGAGGCAACGGCGTGTTTGCTGGCGCATTGGTGTCAGCGCTCGAAAAACGGGAATTGACTCTGGAAACGTTGTTCAAAGATACCGCGCGAAGCGTTTTAGAAGTGACATCAGCCCGACAGATGCCGTGGGGTTACACATCTTTGACCGGAACCCTTAATTTGAGAATCTCATCCCAACCCCAGGGGAAGTTCTTTTCTGGAAACGAGGAAGAAGTCTGGAAGGATATCGTCGAAAGCCGCAATCCACTCCTGTTCAATTTGTTTCTAACGGAATTTCCAGACGGCGAATACGCTGACTCCGCGCGTCTCAAGTTGGCGTTTTTGACTGGAACCCCACTTCCGGCTCCCGTATCCGACCAAGGCCAGGCGTATGGAGTGGCGGAAACGTCAACCGCGAACAATCTGATTCTCCAAGCGCAGAGGTTGATGACCGGTCTTGGATACGATCCCGGCATCTCGGACGGTATGTTGGGGCCGCGGACTGAAAAAGCGGCAAAGGCTTTTCAGTCTTCACGTGGTTTGACGGCGGACGGAAAAATCAACCAAGAGTTTGTGGAATTACTTCTGGCAACGTGGATGGACACACGACTGCTACGGCCGTTGCCCGTCATGGCGCATGCGGTACATGAAGAGAGGCCTATACCCGATAGCGCGGAAGAAACCGCTCCGTTGCCGAGCCGTTCCCTCGTTCCCGGTATGGTATTTCGAGATTGCGAAGGTGGAAAAATCGCGTTGCGCGGCGCATATCCGCCAAACCTCTTTTGCGGACCTGAAATGGTCGTGATACCTTCAGGAGCCTTCGACATGGGCGCTCCGTCGAGAAACTTCGGGCTCAATGTCCTCGAAGGCCCAGTTCATCGGGTGACGTTTGCCAGACCTTTCGCGATCAGCATTTTTGAGATCACGCAAGAAGAATACGAGGCGGTCACGGGAACCAATCCAAGCGCTTTCGAGGGGCCCCGCAATCCAGTCGAACAAGTTAATTGGAACGACGCCAAGAACTTTGCCAGGATCCTCAGCGGTCTAACCGGATCGAGCTATCGGCTTCCGAGCGAAGCGGAATGGGAATATGTCGCACGTGCGGGGACTCGAACCGAGTATGCGTGGGGTGACGGCGACGGTTGCTCATACGTTAATTGTGACGGGGGGTGCGGCGATCCCTTTCCCAAGACGGCTCCGGTCGGCCAGTTTCGCGCGAATGCCTTCGGCGTCTTCGATATGTTGGGGAATGTCCAGGAATGGGTTGAGGATTGTATTGCCAATTATTCCGATGCCCCCGTCGACGGCGCGGCGCTGACGAGCGGTCCTTGTTACGGGCGCGTTTTTCGGGGAGGAACGTGGGCGGATGATCTCAAAGTCCTCCGCCCTTCCGAACGAGACGGAACAGATGCGTGGGAGCAGAACTATTTCTTCGGCTTTCGGGTAGCCCGGAGCCTGTGATCGGCCCGCCGCAGAGTTCAAACCGGGATATCCGCCTCCCGCGTTGACGCGCTCTCAGTAGAGCCCGAGGTTTTGCAGGGTGTTCGGCCCCGCGATTCCGTCGACGTCGAGCCCGTGGTCCTTCTGGTAGGCCTCCAAGGCGTGGGCGACGTCGTCGTCGAAGGCGCCGTCCATCGGACCCGTGTAGTGGCCCGAGGCGGCCAACGCCTTCTGCAGGCGTTCCACGTCGAACCCGTTGTCGCCTTTTTGCAGCATGTAGAGCCCGCGCTGACCTTTCTGGGCCTGATAGAGGCGCTGCTTGCTGGACTTCACGAACCCCGACATCATGGCGGGCGCGGCAGCGGCGGGGGCCGTCGCCGCCTTGTTCATCTGGTCCCGTTCGATCCGCAGGGCCTCGATCTTGGCCGCCAGCCGCGCGTCTTTGAGTCGCGCGTTCCTCTGATCCAGATCCGTCGCCAATGAGCTCATGCTTTCCTCGGCGCCCTTGTAATCGCCTTTCTGGAACTGGCGTATCGCCTCGCGGTGGCTCTTTTCCGCCTCGACCATCGCGACTTCGACCGTCACGTTGTCGTTGCGGGCTTCCTGGACCTCCGAATCGCTGTCGGACACCTTGATCGTAATCGGAGCGGAGAATTCCTTTTGTCGGTCGGCGCCCACGTCCTTGTAGGAAAGGCGAAGAGTACCAAGTTCGAGGCGGCCGCGCGCACCGGGAACCACGTCGAGGCGCAAGAGCAGGGATCGGGCCTCCCCGGCGTAGAAATCATCCATGGCCAGATCGAGGCGACCGTTTGAAACATCGCCTTCGTATCCGAACACCTCGATCCCCGCGACCGCGCGTTCGCCCTCGAAACGCAATTTTACGTCGCGGGCGACGGTTCGGAACAGGGTCAGGATCTCGCGCCGGAATATGCCTGCCACCTGATCGGGGTTTTCGACGAAGTAGTAGTTGCCGCCGGCGTTTTCGGCGATGTCCTGCATCAGGTCTTCGTTATATTCCAGCCCCAAGCCAAGGGTGGAAATGCGAATCCCCCTGCGTTTGGCTTTTCGGACCAGCGTTCGGATTTCGTAAGGATCGGTGATGCCGCGATTAGCCAGACCGTCCGACAGCAACAGGACGCGATTGATTCGCGCGTCATCGAACGCGCCACGGACTTGATCGACCCCCGCCATCATGCCGCCGGTCAGATCGGTCGCTCCGCGCGGTTCCAGATCATCGACCCGTCGCTTCATCATCGATTTGGCTTCGACCGGCGACGACGGCCATAGGACGGTCACTTTGTCGTCGTATTCGACGATGGCCAGCCGGTCGTGGGACTCCAAGCGATCGATGACGGTTTTGGACGCGCTTTTCAGAAATTCCAGCTTGCCCTTCGCTTCCATCGAGCCGGACCGGTCGAGCACCAGGGCGAGATTGAGACCGGAGCGGTCCCTTTCGCCGACCGTATCGGCTTCCGGAACCTCGAAGCGAACCAACACGTAGACGGCATCGTCCTGGTCGGCCCGCATGACGGGCTTATCGATTTCGATTGTCGGCGTCAGAACGTCGGCGTAGGCCGGTGGGGCGAACGATGCCATGCCGAGCGCCGAGAAGAAACAGGCCGCGCGGCTGATTTTTCGAATCATGGAACGATGCATGGCGGAGATCCTCCCGGGCTGGATCGCTAAAGACACAATTGTTGTCCGGGATTATGGCCGGGTTAGGTCCGGAATCAGGCAATTCCGTGTCCGTCACGACGCTGGCATTCGTCCAGATTATGAATTCTCTTCCGGCAAGTCGCGGAATTTGCCTTCGGGCGGGGCTGCGCGGCGGCCGATCCTGAACGATATCGCGCCGCTCGGGCAGGCCTCGACGCAACTGTTGCAGGCGAAACAATCGGGAATGATCCGGTCTTGTTTCAGGATCGCGTTCATGCTGTCTGACGGGCAGGCCGAGACGCAGGAAAGGCACCCCTCGCATTTGCCGTAGTCGACATTGATCTTGGCGACGCTGATCTTTTCGACCATCCAGCCGACCAGTCCGAACGGACAGAACAAATGGCACCACGGCCGATAGACGAAGAGGGAGGCGACCAGGATGGCGCCCAAAAAGACGATGCCCGTCGTTTCGAGGGACAGCGGCTTGAAGATCTTGAACGGATCGATCAGGCCGACCAGGTCGTAGGCCCACAGGAACGCGACGGCGGTGAACACGCCGAAAAACAAAATCCGGAACGTATTGGTGACGGCAAAGGGGATTTTGTACTGGCGCAGGCGACCCTTGCGATCCTTGGCATTGCGGTTGAGCCGGAACAGAAAATCCTGCAACACGCCGAATTGGCAGCCCCAGGCGCAGATCATTTTGTTGGCGAGAAGGACGGTA
Organism: Rhodospirillales bacterium; assembly: GCA_963675465.2. GTDB lineage: Bacteria > Pseudomonadota > Alphaproteobacteria > Rhodospirillales > Shumkoniaceae > JAHDSF01. Next base: position 130,449 of record CAXXVY010000005.1, on the reverse strand, counting down.
AGCAGAAAGACGCTCAGTGCGATCATGCGCGGCGGAAAGATGACGCCCTCGGCGCCGAACAGCGCGATGGCGTCCTTGACGGTGCCCATTGGGCTCGGATCGGCTCCCAACACGATGCCGAACACGGCGGCCGATCCGAGATAGAGCCATTTCCGGTTTTTCGACGTGACGCGGTTCCGCCGTAGCAGAAGATAGACGCCGATCAGGAAGGCGAACCACAGTCCGAACTTGAGCGGAATTTTGAACCAATTCTTGGATTCGTGTTCCTGTTCAAGGGCACGAATCTTTTTCGCTTTTTCCGCCAGCGTTTTCAGCGGGATGCCGAATGCCGCGATCGGCTTTTGCAGGTCCGCCGGCGCCTCCAGATCGAAAAGCGCCTTCAAGGCGTCTTTCTTAAGGTCATTCGCAACGCCGAATGCTTCCACCGTCATATCTGGTGCCTGCACGATCGCCGAAGGATAGTCGACGGTATCCGGCTTTTCGCCCCACAATCCCACGGACATGATGGAGATGGCGACGACCAAAGAGACGAAGATCAGCGCCTTGGGTAATACCATCAGTGCGTTCGTCCCGGTCGCGTCGGTCCGCATAGCCACGATCCTCGCCAAGATCAATCAACGGTGAATGTCGTTTCAGTAGATTGAATTTGCGACAACATTACATTTTAATAATATTAAGGCAACGCCTATGTGGAACGCTTGTCGTGGAGGCGTTCGGACGGCACGGATCCCCGAGAGGCCCGATACCTTAGCGGCAAGGCAAAAGGGCGCGCCGAGAGGCATGCCCTATGTTTGCCTGAATCCCGGGTGTCGAAGACTAAAGGATCTTGCCCGGATTCATGAGATCGTCGGGATCAAGCGCGGCCTTGATCATCCGCATGACATCCAACGCCGCGCCGTGTTCGGCTTCCATGTACTTTTTCTTGCCGAGTCCGACCCCATGTTCACCGGTCGCCGTGCCGTCCATATCCAGCGAGCGATAGACCATGCGCTCGTTGATGGCGGAGGCTTCGGCGTATTCGTCGGTGTCTTTCGGATTGATCATCATCATGGTGTGGAAGTTGCCGTCGCCGACGTGACCGACGATGCATGACGGGATGGTCGTGCCTTCGAGATCCTTGTGGGTTTCGACGAGGCATTCAGCCAAGCGGGATATCGGTACGCACTGGTCGGTGATCATGCCGCCCGATCCGGGGCGCATCGCCAGCGCCGCATAATAGGCGTTGTGGCGGGCATCCCAAAGCCGGTTGCGATCCTCGGGGCGGGTCGCCCACTGGAATTCGTTTCCGCCGTATTCGGCGGCGATGTCCTTCACCATCTCGATCTGTTCGGCAACGCTGGCTTCGGTTCCGTGGAATTCCAGGAACAGCGTCATGGCCACCGTATAATCGGTCTTGGAGTAGCTGTTGACGGCGGCCATCTGGTCTGCGTCGGCAAATTCGATGCGGGCGATCGGAATGCCGCACTGGATCGTCGCGATACAGGTATTGACGGCGCTTTCGATGTCGGGGAAGGGGCAAATCGCCGCGGCGACATGTTGCGGGATGCCGTGGAGCTTGAGCGTAATCTCCGTGATGACTCCGAGCGTGCCTTCCGATCCCACGAACAGCCGCGTCAGGTCGTAGCCGGAAGCCGATTTGCGGGCGCGGCGCGCGGTGCGGATGATCCGGCCGTCGGCGAGAACCACGGTCAACGAGATCACGTTTTCGCGCATGGTGCCGTAGCGGACCGCGTTGGTGCCCGATGCCCGGGTCGCCGTCATGCCGCCGATCGACGCGTCGGCACCGGGATCGACGGGGAAGAACAGTCCGGTGTCGCGCAGGTATTCGTTCAACTGCTTGCGCCTCACCCCGGCCTGGACCGTGGCATCCATGTCTTCGGCGCTGACCCGGAGGATCTTGTCCATCTGCCCCATGTCGATGCACACGCCGCCGCGGACCGCACATACGTGGCCTTCCAACGCGGTACCGGTGCCGAAGGGAACGACGGGGATCTTCCCGGCTGCGCAGACCTTGACGACGGCACTGACTTCCTCCGTCGAATGGGGGAAGACGACGATGTCGGGCAGTTGAGGCGCGTGATAGGACTCATCGTGGCCGTGCTGCTCGCGGACCGCAGCCGAGGTCGATACCCGGCTCTCGTCCAGCAGAGCAACGAGTTCCGATTTCAAGGCCTCGATGTCGCGCGGGGTGGTATCCTTCATTCTTCCCTCTCCCGGGTGTGTCGCCCCGGGCGGGGCGAACCCGTCGTTATCGCTTCCGGCCCTACGTCAAACGGACGGCAGGGCCTTCACAATGTTGTCGACGATGACTTCCGGCGGATCCGCGATATCGATGGTGATCGGGTTCTCGTCGTCCGCCGGCTCCTGAAGGGTCGCGAACTGACTCTTCAAAAGCCCGATGGGCATATACTCATGCTGGCGCTGGGTCAAACGCGAATAAATCAAATCGTACGATCCCTTGAGGTGCACCAGATGCACGCCTTGGCGCTCGCCGATCAGGATATCGCGATAGACGCGCTTCAGGGCGGAACAGGCGACAATCGCGTTTTGTCCTTCTGCCAGCCAGCGATCGATGTCCGCCGCGATCGAGCGCAGCCACGGCCAACGGTCGTCATCGGTCAGAGGAACGGCATTGCGCATCTTTTCGCGGTTGGCATCGGAGTGGTAGGAATCGCCCTCGGCAAACTGCGCATTCAATTTTTCGGAGAGTTGCGTGCCGATTTCCGATTTGCCGCAGCCGCTTACTCCCATCAGAACAACGATCATTCAACGCTCCCTGTTGCGGTTCTTCCGTATTGCGCCGTTCCGCGCCGGCCCCACCAATCGGGGGCCGGCTATTTTCGTTCAATTCAGGGCTTGGCCCATTCGACGTGGAACCAGCCTTCCTTGTCCAACCGCTCGAAGGTGTGAGCGCCGAAATAGTCGCGTTGCGCCTGGATCATGTCGGCCCAAAGCCGTCCGGTACGGTAGCCGTCGAAATAGGCCAGGGCCGAAGACAGGGCCGGGATCGCCAAACCCTGGCGCATCGCCGTGGTGACGACATCGCGCCAAGCGGAAAGACCGTTTTCGACGCACTGCTTGAAATACGGATCGAGCAGCAGGTTCTTGAGACTGGGATTGCGGTCGTAGGCTTCCTTGATGCGTTCCAGGAACTGTGCGCGGATGATACATCCGCCGCGCCAGATCATGCTGACGGCGCCCATGTCGACGTCCCAGTCGTACTCCTTCTTGGCGGCCTCGATGATGGCGAAGCCCTGGGCATAGGCGCAGATCTTGGAAGCGAGCAGGGCATCGCGCAGCGCAGCCACGAAAGCTGCCTTGTCGCCGTCGAATCGGGGCGGAGTGAACCCGAAAAACGCTTCGGCTTCGACGCGTTCGTCCTTGTAGGCGGAAAGAACGCGGGCAAAGACGGCCTCGGCGATGGTCGGCGCGGGTACGCCGAGTTGCAGGGCGGCCTCGCTCGTCCAACGGCCCGTGCCTTTCTGGCCGGCGCGGTCCATAATGACTTCGAGAATGGGACCGCCGGTCTCCGGATCCTTGCGGTCCAGGATCGCGGTTGTGATCTCGATCAGGTAGGAATCCAGGTCGCCCCGGTTCCATTCGGCGAAGGTCTTCTGCATTTCGGGATACGACATGCCGAGAAGATTTTTCATGAGGTAGTAGACCTCGGAGATCATCTGCATGTCGGCATATTCGATGCCGTTGTGGACCATCTTCACGAAATGGCCCGCCCCGTCGGCGCCGATGTAGGTGCAGCAAGGGCTGTTGTCGGCACCGGCCTTCGCGGATATGTCCAAAAAGATTTCCGAAACCAGGTCGTAGGCCGCCTTGGCGCCGCCCGGCATGATCGACGGACCGTTGCGCGCACCTTCCTCGCCGCCCGAAATGCCGCTGCCCATGAACAGGATGCCTTGTTCCGCCAGGGCTTTTTCACGGCGAATGGTGTCGGGGTAGTGGGAATTGCCGCCGTCGATGATGATGTCGCCCTTGTCGAGAAGCGGAAGCAAGCCGTCGATCTGCGCGTCCACCGGGGCACCGGCCTTCACCATCAGGATGATCCGGCGCGGAGATTTCAGGCTGGCAACCAGCTCTTCCAGGCTCTTCGTGCCGATCACGCCGTACTTTCGCGCTTCGTCGGAAGCGACGAATTTTTCGGTGGTCGCGGTCGTGCGATTGTAGACGGCGATGCCGTGGCCCTTTTCCGCGATGTTAAGCGCGAGGTTCTGGCCCATGACCGCCAGACCGATCAAACCGATTTCCGCCTTGTCCGACATGAGTATCTCCCTTGTTTCCGGATGCAACGAGACACGGCCGTGCCATCTTAGCCGCATCCGTCATAATTCTCCAAATGGTGAATTGCTAGATGGCGCAGGTAAATCCGCCGTCCACCACCAGCATCTGACCGTTGACGAAATTGGCGGCATCGGATGCCAGATAAACGGCGGCTCCCGCCAGTTCATCCGGCATGCCCCACCGTTTGGCCGGCGTTTTCCCGACGATCCAGGCGTTCATTTCCGGGTTTTCCTGGAAGGGCCGCGACAGATCCGTCTTGAAATACCCCGGCGCGATGGCATTGGTCTGGATGTTGTACTGCGCCCACTCGACGGCCATGGCGCGGGTGAGCAGCGTCAAGCCGCCTTTGGCCGCGGTGTAGGCGGGGATGCCCGCCCTTGCGGCGATCGCCGCGATCGACGAGACGTTTATGATCTTGCCGCGACGCCTCTCGATCATGCCGCCGGCAACCGCCTTGGCCATGCGGAAAGGACCCGTGAGGTCGGCGTTGATGACGGCGTTCCAGTCATCGTCCGACGCCTCGATCAGGGGCGACCGACGATTCATGCCGGCGTTGTTGACCAGAATATCGATGGGACCGCAGCGCCGGACGGCCTCGGCCGTTCCCTGCACGATCGCTTCCGGATCGGTGGCGTCGAAGGCGACGGTTTCCACGTCCAGTCCTTCTTGCGCCAACGACGCTTTTGCCGCCGCGAGGTTTGCTTCCGACAAGCCATTGATGATCACGCGCGCACCGCAGGCGGCGAGACCTCGGGCCATTCCTAGCCCCAGGCCGCGACTGCCGCCGGTTACCAGCGCGACGCGATCCGTCAGATCGAACATCGCCTTCGTCATCTCAGGATCACCCCCGGTCACATCGAACAGGTCATGCCGCCATCGACGACAATCATCTGCCCGTTGACGAAATTTGACGCCTCGGAAGCCAGGAACACCACCGTACCCGCCAAGTCCTCGGGACGGCCCCAGCGACGAGCCGGAACTCGGTTGACCACCCATTCGGAAAACTTCGGGTCGTCGACCAACGGCTTGGTCATCTCGGTGTCGTAGTAGCCCGGCGCGATGGCGTTGGCCTGAATGTTGTGCTGGGCCCATTCGACGGCCATGGCGCGGGTCAGAAGCATCAGTCCGCCCTTGGCCGCGGTGTAGGCGGGGATCGTCGGGCGCATGACGATGGCGTTGATCGAACAGATGTTGATGACCTTTCCGGCCTTGCGCTCGATCATGCCCTTGGCAACGGCCTTGGCCATGCGGAAGGGCGCGGTCAGGTTCAGATCCATGACCTTCTGCCATTCCTCGTCCGGAAACTCGGCCAGGGGATAGCGGCGCTGAATCCCGGCGTTGTTGACCAGAATGTGCACGGGGCCGACCCGGCTTTCGACGTCGCTCACGCCCGCGGCCACCGAATCCGCGTCGGTCACGTCGAAGATCGCTGACTCCGCTGAAAGGCCTTCATCCGCCAGTTTTTTCTTGGCGTTCGCCAGGTTTTCTTCGCTGATGTCGTTGAGCACGAGTTTCGCGCCCGCCGCCGCCAGTCCGGCGGCCATGCCGAATCCCAGTCCGCGTCCGGATCCCGTGACGAGGGCCACTTTTCCGGCAAGGTCGAAATCGGGTTTGATCATCGTTTCACCTTTCTTTGGTTTTTCTTTTCAGGTTGCGAAGGGGATGACGGCGCCGAGGCGCCGCCCCGAGAGCCCACGCCTATTTGAACTTGTCGACCATGTCCTGCACGCCGGGAATGGTCTTTGCCAGATACGACCATTCGCCGTGGAACCGTTGCACGAGCGAGCGCTGGGAATGACCGACCAGAATGGTGAACACGTACTCGCGGTGCCCCGGCGATGCCACCGTGGGGTGGAAGCCGTTGGAGAACGCGAAGGTATCGCCGTTACGCGTCATGTGCACCACGCCTTGCTGCTCTTCATCGAAGCAGTACTGGGCCCCAAAGCCGTTATCGGGATTGAAACGGTAATGGTAGACCTCGTCATGCTGGGTTTCGTCGCCACCCCGATCGACGCCGTGCGCGTGCGGCGGATAGCCCGACCAGCATCCGGCTTCGCAATACAGTTCGCTGACCAGCAGATTGCCGGCGCGGCCGGCGCCGTTGTGACCGAGAACATGGCAGATTTCTCGGTAACAATGGGCTTCCGATGACCCGACGCGCACGATGTCCACTTCGTCTGGCGTGATGCGGAAGGGCGCGTACTTGGTGTCGCAGGCACCGCCCGCGATCGCCATTTCCATCGGCTCGATCGCCTTGATGGTGACGGCGGCACCGGCGGGGGCATAGACCGAATCGGCCATGCCGTCCCAGATGCTGGCGCGACCGCCCACCGACGAGAACACAGTACCATCCACGGTGATGTCGCATTTTCCCGACTGGACGACCAGAACGGTCTCGAACTCCGGCAAATGCAAGGCCGAACTTTCACCTTGGGCGAGTTTCAAAAGGTTGAAATAGACCTTCGGAAGAATCCCCGAACCGCCGGGCAAAAGGGGTTGGTTTTTGTTGTCGTACGCGCGAATCAGTTCCTGCATCGGATTCTCCAATCCTGGGGATGTCAAAATACGAACGCCGGGATCAATCGACGGCGTCGGTCAACGAATGGCGGGTTTCTTCGATAATGGAGCGGTACTGTTCCAGCGACCGCACGATATGGCGGTTCATTGCCTGGGCCGCCGCGTCCGGATCGCCGTTTTCGATGGCGGCGAGGATAATGCGGTGTTCTTCCAAAGCGAAACGGGACCGTTCCTCGCGGCAGGTGTGGTGGCGCTGGGTCAATCGGATGACGTCGGGCGTGAACAGTCCGACCAGCGATCTCAGCACGTGGTTGCCGGAAGCTTCCGCGATCTTCAGGTGGAAGAGGGGATCCTCCTCGTACCCGTGTTCGCCCCGTTCGACGACCCGTTTCTGTTCGTCGAAGGCTTTCCGGATGTCGTCCAACTGGGTGGGCGAACGTCGCGCGGCAGCGAGCCTGGCGCTCTGCACCTCCAGCACTTCGCGCACCTCCATCAACGTCACGAAATCCATTTCCTTCAGACCGATCACGTTGGTGATGAGGCCTTCGAGGGCATTGACACCGATGTTCTCCACCACGGTGCCGCTTTGCGGCAGGGTTTTGACGATGCCGTAGAACTCCAGTTTGCGCAGGGCATCGCGAACATGCCCCCGACCGACGCCGAAACGTTCGGAAAGAATACGTTCCGAGGGAAGCCGCTGCCCCGGTTTGAGGACGCCCGACGACACCAGATTGCGGATCTGTTGGATGATCATGTCGGAGGGCCGCTTGATTTCGAGTTCACGAAACTGGGCGGTCAGAGTATCGTCTGAATTCATGCGTCGATCCGGGCAGCGTCCACAAAACTGGTTTCTGGTTGACCAATATCGGACCGACGAAGGTAAAAGTCAAATCCGGAAGCGACCGCGTGCATTCGGCAGACATCCAAATAGCGGTCGAGTGACGAAATCGAACCTCTTTTCGCATGAAATGTCCCGCCCCATTTCGGCGGGGACTTAAGGTTTGCAATTCCGGATCTCGTTGAGGCGCGCCTCGATTTCGGGCTGAATCCGCACGAATACCTTCTGCGCCCAGCGTTGCCCCTCGGCCATGAATTCCTGGAAAAGCACCGGCATGAGTTCAGCCGTCTTCATACCCACGGGCGATTGATAGAAAGCGAGCAAATCCTCCACTTCCTGATGGGTGAAGTTTTTCGCATAGATCGGAATCATCATGTCGATCAGTTCATCCGACGCGGACCGGAAACTTTCGACCAGCAAATCCCGGATGACCGAAAGCTCTTCTTGCGACACATTCGGGACCGCGCGACGAAAGAGCGGCAACTGCGCCTTCCAAATGGCTGGAACGACTTGGTTTGTTGATTCGAGCGCCTTCGTCACCTGAAACAATTTGACGATGTCCTGTCTCTTTTCCGGAGTCAGTTCGTCGGCATTGGCTTGTGCGACAAACAGTAGTCCCACCATCGCGGTGACGGTCATGACTTTACGAAGCATCGGATTCTCCTCAGTCCCACCCTTTGCTTTCGTCACGATACCACTGGTTGTCCAGCCGAAACAGCATCCATGGATAGTGTTCCCGACACGCCATGCGTAACCCGGAATGAAAACGACCGCGTCGTTCCCGGCGCGGTCGTTTCGATTTGAACGTCGTGAAGGCGGTCAGCCGAGATACGCTTCCACCGCGCCCTTGGCGCCTTCGGCATAAAGCGTCTTCAACGCCGCCTTGATTGCCGCGCGAAGAGGCTCCACCTTCGGCAATTCGTCGCCGAACACTTCGCGGACGGCGAGAAGGCCGTCGGCCAAGCCATCGGTATCGCTACCGACCTGGGCTGCGATCGCCTTGAAGCGATCGGCCAACGGATCGCGGACATCAATGGACTGGCCATTTTCGTCGATGGCGGTGACGTAGCGCATCCATGCCGCGATGGAAAGCGCGATCCGTTGCGGCACCTGACCCGCCGCCAGGCGGTGGCGGACGGTGTTGAGATAGCGCTGCGGCAGCTTCTGCGAACCGTCCATGGCGATCTGCCACGTGCGGTGCTTCACCGAGGGATTGGAGAACCGATCTATCAGCGAGTCCTTGTAGGCTTCGATGTCGACACCGGCCGGAATGTCGACCGCCGGTGTGGTTTCCTGGTCCATCATGGCCCGCACGAACTTCTTGTAGGCGGGGTTGCCCATGGTTTCGTCGATGTGCTGGTAACCGCCGAGATAGCCCAGATAGGCAAGGGTGGAATGGCTGCCGTTGAGCAACCGCAGCTTCATTTCCTCGAAGGGCTCGACGTCGGACACCAATTCTGCACCCGCGCGTTCCCAGTTCGGGCGGCCCTGGGTGAAGCGGTCCTCGATCGCCCATTGGCGGAACGGTTCACCCACCGTCGGCGCCTCGTCTGAAAGCCCGATCAATTTCGCGACTTCGGCGATATTTTCGGGCGTGGTCGCGGGAACGATACGGTCGACCATGGTGCAGGGGAAGGCGACTTCATCCTCGATCCAGGACAGAAGATCCTTGTTCAGGAGGCCGGCGAATCCCTTGACCACTTTTTCGACGGTCTTGCCGTTACTGGGCAGGTTGTCGCACGACAGCACCGTGAACGGCTTGGCGCCGCCGAGACGCCGGCGGTCGAGCGCAGCGACCAGGACCCCGATCACCGTCTTGGGCGCCTTCGGATTCCGGAGGTCGTGCTGGATACCGGGATGATCCTGGTTCAGGTTTCCGGTCGCGGGATCGTGGCAGTAGCCTTTTTCCGTCACCGTGATCGAGGCGATCTTGGTCCCCGGATGGACGAGACGGTCGATCACCGCAGCCGGATTTTCCGGGCCGACCAGCACGTCCCGCAGAATGCCGACGATGCGGGGCTTGTGCTCCACCGGCCCCTGTTCCAGATAGGTGTACAGGTAATCTTGAGACGCCAGGCGGTCGCGGATTTCGGGGCCGAGAAGATCGACCCCGCAAATGCCCCATGGTCCCATTTCCTTGGAAATGACGTCCTCGGTGTAGGTGGCCTGATGGGAGCGGTGAAAGGCACCAAGCCCCAGGTGCACGATGCCGATCTCGACCGCCGAACGGTCGTAGGTCGGAACCGACACACCCCGGGGAAGGGTGCCGAGCGTACGGGCGCTCAGACGTTCCATGGTTTCGGTTTCCTCCAGCCTAGAGCTTGTAGGCTTGCTTGACGAGATTGTAGGCGAGATCCTTGGCCACCTCGGCGGCTTCGTCCTCGTCGATCCGGTGTTCCGCGACCAGACGGCCCAGGAAGCCGCAATCCATGCGCCGCGCCAGATCGTGACGGGCCGGAATCGACAGGAACGCGCGGGTGTCGTCGTTGAAGCCGCAGGTATTGTAGAAACCGGCGGTCTCGGTCACCGTCTCGCGGTAGCGGGTCATCGCTTCCGGGGCATCCAGGAACCACCAGCCCGGCCCCAGACGCAGGCACGGATAATGTCCGGCGAGCGGCGCCAGTTCGCGCGAGAACGAGGTTTCGTCCAGGGTAAACAGGATCAGCGTGAAATCGGGTTCGTTGCCGAAACGATCGAGCAGGGGCTTGAGGCCGTTCACGTAGTCGGTCCGGGTCGGAATGTCGCAGCCCATGTCCCGACCGTGGCGCATGTAGACGTCTTTGTTGTGGTTGCGCGCTGAACCCGGATGAATCTGCATCACCAGACCGTCGTCGACGCTCATCTTGGCCATTTCGGTCAGCATCTGGCCGCGGAACAGTTCCGCATCCTCCGGCGCGACCTTGCCCTTGAGCACCTTGTCGAGCAGGCGCTGGCAGGCCATCAGGTGCAGGTCGGCGGTTTTGGCCGTGGGATGGCCGTGGTCGGTCGACGTGGCGCCCATCTTCTTGAAGTACGCGCGGCGGCTCGCCAGGGCTTTCAGGTAGCCGTTCCAGGTCGCGGTGTTCTCGCCCGTGATCTCGCCGAGATGCACCACGTTGTCGGCAAATCCGTCAAAATCGGGATCGACCACGTTGTCGGGTCGGAACGCGGAGACGATTCGGCCGTCCCAGCCGTCGTCCAGCATTTTCTGATGATGCCGGAGATCGTCCAGCGGCGATTCCGTCGTCGACATCGCCTCGATGTTGAAGCGCTTGAAGAGGGCACGCGGCCGAAATTCCGGTTTTTGCAGCGACGCGTTGATGTGGTCGAAATAGAGATCGGCGGTTTCGGCCGACAGGCGGACGTCGAGGCCGAAAACTTCGGCGAAAACGTGATCGAGCCATACGCGGGACGGCGTGCCCCGGAAAAGGTGGTAGTTTTCCGCCAGTATTTTCCATGCCTTGCGCATGTCGGTTTCGCTGTGGCCGCCGTCACGGCGCGGAATGCCCAGGGATTCCATGGGAATACCGACGCTGTAGAGCATCCGGAACAGATAGTGGTCGGGGATCAGCAGCAATGTGGTCGGATCGCCAAAAGGCAGGTCGTCGGCGAACCACTGGGGATTCGTATGGCCGTGAGGACTGACGATCGGAAGATCCTTGACCTCGGCATACAGACGGCGGGCAATTCCACGAATCGTCGAGTCGGCCGGAAACAGTCGATCTTCGTGGAGAACGAGGGCGGAGCTCATGGCGTTTCCTCTTCTTCCGATACGGTTGGAGATGCGGTTTTCCTCTCCCGTACAAGGCCGGGTGCCGTCGGTCAAGAGTGGGAAAGGACGAACGGCGAGCCTTCGGGGCTTGTGAAATTGTCCTGCTAAATGCCGGATTCGGCCGTGGGGAGCAAGGGGTAATGTGGCCCGACCAATCGATAATTATATTGATAACGGTAACGATACCCTTGCGCGCCCGTTTCGAAGCCTTTACATGCTCGCATTCGAAAACGCCCCCACCGCGGGCGGCGAACACCAACGGAAAACGGATGCGGGTCATGGCCAAAAGCGCGTTTCTTCGTCTCAATCAAGACGACAATGTCATCGTCGCGATCGATAAACTGGCCCCCGGCACCAACATCGAGGGAGAGGGGGTGACGGTCGCATCGGTAATCATTCCCGCCGGCCACAAGGTAGCCGCCGCCGCAATCCGCAAAGGCGAGGTGATTCGCAAATACGGTCAGGTCATCGGCGTTGCCACCGCAGACATCGCGCCGGGCGAACACGTCCATGTCCACAACGTCGCCTGCGAGGCCGTTCATCTGGAGCACAAATTCGGCTCCCAGAAGTCCGATACCCTCTATTTCCCGAAAACCGAAGTCCCCACTTTCAACGGCTTCGTGCGCGCTGACGGACGCGTCGGCACGCGCAACTATATCGGTGTCATTTCAACCGTGAACTGTTCCGCGACGGTGACCCGACGGATAGCCGACGCCTTCAAGGCTCCGGGTATGCTTGACGCCTTTCCGAACGTGGACGGGGTCATCGGCCTGACCCACTCCAGCGGATGCGGCCTGAATACGAACGGCGAACCGGCCGACGTGATTCGTCGGACCATCGCCGGGTATGCCCGACATCCGAACTTCGCCGGAGTCGTCGTCGTCGGCCTGGGGTGCGAGGACAACAACCTCGCCCGCATGATGGAAGTCGAAAAAATCGCCGAAAGTGATTCCTTCCATCCGCTCGTAATCCAGGAATGCGGCGGTTCGGTCAAGACGACGGCGGAAGGCATCGAACGCGTCAAGGCGATGCTGATCGAGGCGAACAAGCTGGAACGCCGCCCGGTTCCGGCGAGCGAACTGATCCTGGCGCTGCAATGCGGCGGTTCGGATGGCTACTCCGGCATCAGCGCTAATCCCGCACTCGGTGCCGCGGCTGATCTCCTGGTTCGTTGCGGCGGTACCGTCTGCCTTTCGGAAACCTCGGAGGTCTATGGCGCCGAACATCTTCTGACCTCGCGCGCGGTGAGCGACGACGTCGCGGAGAAACTGCTGGCGCGGATCCGGTGGTGGGAAGACTACGTCGGACGCAACGGCGGCGAGATGAACAACAATCCGTCGCCGGGCAATAAGGCCGGCGGCTTGACGACGATTCTTGAAAAATCGCTGGGCGCCGTTGCCAAGGGTGGCACAACCAACCTGACCGACGTGCTCGGATTTGCGGAACCGATCCGAACCAAGGGATTCGTATTCATGGATGGCCCCGGCTACGACCCGATGTCGGTGACCGGAGAGGTGGCCGGCGGCAGCAATATCGCCTGCTTCACCACCGGGCGCGGATCGTGCTTCGGCTGCAAGCCGACGCCGAGTCTCAAGCTCGCGACCAATTCCGAGATGTTCGCGCGCATGGAAGACGATATGGACGTCAATTGCGGTCAGGTCGTCGACGGTACGAAATCGGTCGCGGAAATGGGCGAGGAAATCTTCCGCAAAATCCTTGTCACGGCCTCGGGAGAAAAATCCAAGAGCGAAGTCTTCGGCTACGGCGAGGACGAATTCCTGCCCTGGCATATCGGATTTTACATGTAACGCCCTGTCGCCGTTGCCAAGACGGCGAATGGACGGACCGTCGATTTACTTTTTGCAAATTCCGCAAAGCCCGATTAAAGAACGGGGGTGCCGGCGGCTGCGTCGGTGGCGGGAAAAGATCGACGGGACCAGAAAATGGCCAAACGGAATCCGGAACGGACACGCAAGCGTATCCTCGATGCGGCTACGGTCGAGTTCTCCGCCTATGGCCTGAGCGGCGCCCGCGTCGATGCCATAGCCGACCGCGCCAAGGCCAACAAGCGCCTGATCTATCATTACTACAACAGCAAGGACGATCTTTACCTAGCCGTTCTGGAGCGGATCTACGAGGAAATCCGGGGTCACGAACACGATCTCAGGCTCGAGGACGCGGAACCGGAAGAGGCGATGGAACGCCTCGTCGCAGGGACCTTTGATTATTATATCGAAAACCCGCATTTCATCGCGTTGCTGAACAACGAAAATCTCCATCGGGCGGAGCACGTCAAAAAGTCGCCCAAGATCAAGGCGCTGCATTCCCCGTTGGTGGAACAACTGCGCAAAATCCTGGATTTGGGCGCAGCCAAGGGCGTATTCCGTTCCGATATCGATCCGGTGCATCTGTATATTTCCATCGCGGGCGTCGGCTATTTCTACCTGTCGAACATCTTCACCCTCAGCGCTATCTTCGATCGGGATCTGACCACGAAATCAGCGGTTTCCATCCGCAGGACACACGTGGTGGACGTTATCATGAGTTATCTAAAGCCATGAGTAACGCGTAACCGGCGTCTTTGAAAATATTCACCGGTCGGTTACGGAGCCCTTGACGCTACCCCTTAAAACTGACGACAATTCGCGCCGTCTTGGCTACGATCTCTGACACACGGAGAATCCGGGTTGTTTTGGTCGTCGGTACAGGAATCAAATTTTCAGAGGAGGAGTGCATGCGCAAATTCAGTCTCATGATCGGCCTTTCCGCGATCGCCATGGCCCTTGCCATGCCGGCCGCACAAGCGGAATGGAAACCGACCAAGCCCATCCGTATCATCGTGCCGTGGGGCGCCGGCGGTTCGACCGATCAGGCCATTCGCGCGATTCAGGGCGATCTTGAAGATGCCTTGGGCCAGAAGGTCGTTGTCGTCAATCAGCCCGGCGGCGGCGGCGCCATTGGAACCCAGAGCGTGCTCGAAGCGGAGAAGGACGGCTATACCTGGGCGGCCGGCGCCGTCAAGGATCTGGGCACCTACATCGTTCGCGGCTCCCTCGACACCAAGCTCGAGGATTGGCACCTGTATTTCAATACGGCGAACGCGACCATTATTTCGATCAACCCATCGGTCAAGATCAAGGATTTCGCCGAATTCCTCGATTGGATGAAGACGAAGCCGCAGGATCTGTCCGTCGCCCACGCCGGCATTCCCTCGGGCGGACATTCGACGATGGAAGCCATCAAGGCGATGTGGGGCGGCGACTACAAGAGCGTCGGTTATGACGGCGGCAACCCTGCTGTCATCGCGACGGTCGCGGGTGAAACCGTTGCCACCGCCCAGTTGCTTTCGGAAGAAATGGAAATGATCCGTGGCAGCAAGTTGCGTCCGCTGACGGTCGTCGCCCCGAATGCCTTCAAAATCGAAGGCGTTGGCGAAGTTCCGCCGATCACCAACTGGCTTCCGAAGTTCTCGGCGCAGCCGATCTATTTCGGCATCTGGGCGCCCAAGGGCATCCCCCAGGAAGTCGTCGACACGATGAACAAGGTCTGGGAAACCAAGATCGCGAATTCCGAATCGTTGAAGAAGTTCGCGATGAACCGTGGCCAGGTGGTTGCCGCGATCTACGGCGAAGAAGCCTACAAGACGGGTCTTCCCTCGGTTCTCGAAAACGGTTGGACCTTGTGGGACGGTGGCAAGGCGAAAGTCAATCCCGCCGATCTCGGCTGGAAGCGGCCGTAACCAAGTTTGACGAACTCGGACGGGCTCCTATAACGAGGGAGCCCGTCTCCCATTCCGGATACGCGAACGATGTTGGGGAATTCATGAAGCCGGAAACCATGAACAGGGCGGATTTTGTCACGAGCGTCGTTCTGCTCGTGTTTTCCGTTGCGCTGGTCGTCGAATCCTATCGGATGCCGCGTCTCGAGGACCAGGGCATCAATCCCTGGAGCGCGCCGGGCGTCGTGCCGGGGTTCCTGGGCGTCATCCTGCTGCTTCTCGCAATCGGCTTGTTCATTCGCTCGCTTGCTCGCCGCGGATATGTCTTCGATGTGTCGTCGGAGAACATCCGGGGCTCGCTTTTCAGCCCGGAAAGCGGGCGCTTGGTTCTGACGCTGGTTTTGTGCATCGGCTACGCGGGCGGCCTTCTCGGCAGGGTTCCCTATTGGCTGGCGACATTCGTTTTCGTGGGATTGTTCGTCGCGATCTTCGAATGGAAGCCCGGCCTGAGTCGAGCGCAACGGAATCGCCGGATTCTCGTCGCGGTGATCCTGGCCGCGGCAACCTCGGCCGTTGTCTCGTTGACGTTCGAGAAGGGATTTCTCGTCACGCTGCCATGAACGACTTCAAACATCAGCCCTAGCGAGTGCAGGCCGTGGATACGTTATTGAATTCTCTTATGAACTTTCTCCACGCGATCGTCTACTTCGCGTCCCCCATTGATCTATTCTACATCGCGGCATCGACGTTTTTGGGAATCGTCGTCGGGGCGTTGCCCGGATTGACCGCGACGATGGGCGTCGCCTTGATGACGACACTGACCTTCAAGTTCGATAGCGATGTGGCGCTGCTCATTCTCGTCTGCATGTATGTCGGCGCCATTTTCGGCGGCAGCCGCACCGCTATTCTGCTCAATATTCCGGGGACGCCGGCCAGCGCGGCGACGACTCTCGACGGTTTTCCGCTTGCCAAGGCTGGGTTGGCGGGACGGGCGATGGGCGTGGCGACATCCGGATCGGTGCTCGGCACCATTATAGGGATGTTTATCCTCGCGACCTTTGCACCGTTTTTGGCCGGTTACGCCTTGAATTTCCAGTCCTACGAATTCTTTTGGCTGGCCGTCTTCGGGGTCGTCATTTCCGGCCACCTGACGGCGCTCGACGATCCGATCAAGGGGTGGATCGCCGGGTTTTTGGGACTCTCCGTCGCGATGGTGGGCCAGGAAGGCATTCATGCCTATGAACGCTTCACTTATGATCAGACGGAGTTGCTCGGCGGTTTCGCGCTGATTCCCGCGATGGTCGGCGCATTCGGATTTTCCGAAGTCCTTTCGGTCATGCGGAACAAGGCCGCCGAAGTGATCAGCAAGGCCGATGACCGCATCATCCCCAAAATCGGCGACGTTCTTCAGTATTGGCGCACGATCATTCGCAGCGGCCTGATCGGAACCATCGTGGGGATTGCGCCTGGTGTCGGAGAGGATATCGGGGCGTGGGTTTCCTACGCCGCAGCGCGGCGGTCGAGCAAGGAAAAGGAAAAATTCGGCAAAGGGTCGATCGAGGGGCTGATGGCGGCGGAAACCGGCAACAGCGCGGCGGTTCCCGGCGCCCTGATACCTGTTTTGACGCTCGGTATTCCCGGTTCCGCCCCGGCAGCCGTACTACTGGCCGCGATGTTCATCCACGGCGTTCGGCCGGGGCCGATGATCATGTTCGAGTTCCCGGATTTCGTCTTCAAGGTCGTCGCGATGGTGTTCTTTGCCTCGATCGCGATCCTGATTTTCGGCTTGACCATGACACGGGGGCTCTTGAAGGTCCTGTCGATTCCGCGCGAACGCCTGATGCCCGCCGTTTTCGTTCTGTGCGCGATCGGTTCGTACGCGATCCAGGACCGCCTGTTCGACGTATGGGTAATGATCGCCTTCGGTGCGGTCGGATTCGTGCTCCGCGAAATGAAGTACCCCATGGCACCGCTGGTTCTGGGCATCGTGTTGGGCGATATTCTCGACAAAAACCTTCGTCGCGGCATGGTCCTGACCGATGGCGACCTGACCCCGTTCTTCACGCGCCCGATCTGCTCCGTGCTCGCCTTCATCACGATCGTCACGGTTTTGCTCAGTTTCTCGCCTGTTCGACGCGGGATCGGCAAGGTCTTGGGGGCATTCAAGCGAAATGGCGGCAACGGGAACGGCACCCCGGCATCTTGACCATCGGCCTCCGACGTGCTAAGGTAACCATATGGTTACATAGAGGGGCGGGCGCGATGAAAATTGCCTTGTGCAACGAAGTCATAGCCGACATGGAATTTGCGGCGCAATGCGCCTTCGTCGCCGAACTCGGTTACGATGGGCTTGAAGTAGCGCCGTTCACGTTGGGCGAAGACCCCCATCTCCTTCCCGCCGCCAAACGGTCCGAAATCCGCCGCGCGGCCGCCGATGCCGGGATCACGGTAACAGGTTTGCATTGGCTTCTGGTAACGCCGAAGGGCCTTTCGCTGAACGGCCCGGACGAAGCGGTCCGGAAACGCACTGTCGACGTCATGGAACGCCTGATCGGTTTGTGTTCGGATCTGGGCGGATCGGTTCTTGTCCACGGATCGCCGCACCAGCGCTCCGTTGCCGAAGGCGAAGATGCGCAGGCGGCCCGTGATCGCGCGGTCGAGGCATTGAAACGAGCAGGCCAGGCGGCCGAGGCGGCCGGTGTGACCTATTGCCTGGAGCCCTTGGCGCGCCGGGAAACGAATTTCATCAATACGGTCGCCGAAGCCGCCGCTTTGATCGACGAAGTCGGAAGCCCGAGTGTCCGGACCATGATCGATACGTCGGCTTCCGGCCAAGCAGAGGAAATTTCCGTTCCGTCCCTGATCGAAAAGTGGCATCCGACCGGAAAGATCGCCCATATCCAGGTCAACGATACCAATCGCCGGGGACCGGGACAGGGCAACAACGCTTTCACCCCGATCTTCCAGGCGATCCGGAATGTCGGTTACGACGGCGTCATAGCGGTCGAACCGTTCGTCTACCAGCCAGACGGCGCGGCGACGGCAGCGCGGTCGATCGGTTACATCCGCGGGATTCTCGAGGCCATCGGATGAATGCACCCCGGGTGTCCGTCAAGGACGTTCGGTTGTTCGAGCGTCCCATCGTTCTTCGGATGCCGTTCCGGTTTGGCATCGTAACGCTGACCCATGCGCCCCAGGCCTACGCGCTGGTGCGCGTCGACGTCGAGGGCCGAGGGGAATTCTGGGGCGCCGCCGCCGAGATGATGGGCCCCAAATGGTTCGACAAGAACCCGGACCTTTCGAACGAGCGCAATTTCGACCAACTGCGTGAAGCCTTGTTTCTTGCGGCGGATAACTACCGGGCCGCGGGGGCGGCGACCGCGTTCGGTCTGTTCGCCGCCTGTCATGCGGAGCAGATAGCTGTCGGCAGGTCCCGTGACCTCAATCCCCTGGTATCGGGATACGGACCGGCATTGTTGGATCGCGCGGTTCTCGACGCCGTGTGCAAGGCGGAAGGCACCTCTTTCTGGGAAGGAATGCGGGCGAACGTCGCCGGTATTACGCAATCCGCTTTGTTTGCGGATCTCGACGGGTTCGATTTCTCCGGCTTCCTGGCCTCGCTTCGACCGCGCGACGACCTCCATGTCCGTCACACGGTCGGAATGGCGGACCGCTTGGAAAATAGCGCCGAATCGGCGGTCGAACCGATCGATGACGGTTTGCCGGAAACCCTGGCAGACGTTGCCGACGTCTATGGCTGCACGTATTACAAGATCAAGGTTCGCGGAGAACCCGAAGCCGATCTGGCGCGCTTGACCGACATCGCCCGCTTGCTGGAACTGCGCTTCGACCGTTACCGCATAACCCTGGACGGAAACGAACAATTCCGGGACCTGGCGGGTGTTCTGGATCTTTGGCAACGCATGGCATCGACCCCCGCGTTGGCCAAGTTCGTCGACTCGATCCTGTTCCTCGAACAACCAATCGGTCGAGCCTGGGCGCTCGATACCGACGTCGCCGCGTTGTCCGACCTCCGTCCGGTCATCATCGACGAGTCGGATGCCGATCTCGATGCGTTTCCGACCGCAAGGGCGCGCGGCTATCGCGGGGTTTCCAGCAAGACGTGCAAGGGGATCTACAAATCGATCGTCAACGCGGCACGTTGCCGTTCGTGGAACGCGGCGGTCGATAAGGAACGCTTCATTCTTTCGGGTGAAGACCTGACCTGTCAGCCGGGGCTTTCGGTCCAGCAGGATCTGGCATTGGTCTCTTTGCTCGGCATTCGCCACGTGGAACGCAACGGCCACCACTATGTTCGCGGTATGGCGGGTGCGCCGGCGAAGGAACAGGATGCTTTTTTCGCCGCACATTCGGATCTTTACGAACGCCGGCGGGGCGTTGTCTGCCTCAAGGTACGGGACGGCCGCGTATCCCTGGGGTCTCTCGATGTTAAAGGGTTTGCCGCGGGTGCGGCACCGGAATGGTCTGGGCTCGCCGAAATGGCGTGTCCGCTAGCGTGAACGCGGTCAATCGCCGCGAAAGTGAAAAGAAGAGGAGTGACGGAAGAATGGCAGAGCGGCGTCTCGGCATCATCATGAACGGCGTCACGGGTCGCATGGGTACCAACCAGCACCTGGTCCGTTCGATACTCGCAATTCAAAAGGAAGGCGGCCTTCCGTTGGCGGACGGAACGCGGATCATGCCCGATCCCATTCTCGTCGGACGCAACGCCGACAAGGTGCGCCGACTGGCGGCGGAACACGGCGTCGATCGGTGGACGACCGACCTCGACGCCGCCTTGGCCAGCAAGGACGATGAACTGTTCTTCGATGCCGCGAGCACGCAGTTGCGGGCCGGCCTGGTCAAGAAGGCGATTGCGGCCGGCAAGCACGTCTACGTGGAAAAGCCGACCGCCGACACGTTCGAGGATGCGCTGGAAATCTACAAGCTCGCGGAAAAGGCCGGGATCAAGCACGGCGTGGTGCAGGACAAGGTCTATCTTCCCGGTCTTCGCAAGCTCAAGATGCTGATCGACTCCGGCTTTTTCGGGAAGATTCTGTCGGTACGCATCGATTTCGGCTATTGGGTGTTCGAAGGCGACCTGCAACCGACCCAGAGGCCGTCCTGGAACTACCGCCTTGCCGACGGCGGCGGCATCATTCTCGACATGATGCCCCACTGGCAATACGTGATCGGCCAGACCTTCGGCGACATCAAAAGCATCGTCTGTTTGGCCATGAACGATATTCAGACCCGGTTCGACGAATCCGGCAAGCCGTTCGATGCCGATACCGACGATTCGGCCTATACGATCCTGCAACTTGAAAACGGAATCGTCGCCCAGATCAATTTCAGTTGGTGCGTCCGGGTTCGGCGCGACGATCTGGTTACTTTCAAGGTGGACGGCACCAAGGGATCGGCCGTTGCGGGCCTCCACGACTGCTGGACGCAGAGCCATGTCAACACTCCGCGCCCGGTCTGGAATCCGGACAACCGGGCCAATGCAAACTATTTCGACGATTGGCTCACCGTTCCGGATACGCAGGAATTCACCAACGCATTCCGAATCGAATGGGAGATGTTCATCCGCCATCTCTATGGCGAAGGCCAATGGCGCCATGGCCTTGTCGAAGGGGCGAAGGGGCTTCAGTTGGTCGCGGCCGCCCATCGCAGCAACAAGGAAAAGCGCTGGATCGAACTGGACAAACTCGACTGATCGCACTTCAGGATCGGTTTCTCGGTTTCAAGGGCCGGAGAGTTTCTCCGGCCCTTTTCCGTGGTGGCGGATCGCTTGACAATTACCTCAACCGCCGTTCTTCATGGTGTCGGCAGCAAACGACTATCGCGATACCCGGAACAGTCATGGACAACGACAATTTTGATGGTTCCGTTCGGTTGACCGCTTTGGATCTGGCGGTCAAGGCCGAAGCGGAAATGGGAGAACCGCCGGCGGAATGGCTGGCACGTCGGTTGGAAGACCTGATCCGCATGGTGTCGGATTGGGTATGGGAAGCCGATGCCGATTTCCGGTTTCGCTACGTGTCGGGCCGTGCCCAGGACGTGCTTGGATATTGGCCGCAGGGGCTTTGGGGCAGAACGTTCTATGAGTTGGGAGAGTTTCTTGACGGTGAAGACCAACCGTTACTGCTGGATTGGCGGGCGCCTTTCCGAAACGTCGTCTATCGGATTCGCGATGCCCACGGCGACGACCGCTATTTCCTTGTCAGCGGCGTCCCCGTCTTCGCCTCGCGATGCGGGCGATTTGCGGGCGTGCGCGGAACGGCCGAAGACATCACCGAACGCCGGATATCCGAGCGCCGGACCCGCGCGGCACTGGACGAAAAGGAGGCGCTTCTCCGCGAAGTGCATCACCGGGTGAAAAACAACATGCAGGTCGTCAACAGCCTTTTGCGATTGCAGGCGCGACAAATCGACAACGCCGACGTGGAAACGGCCCTGGCGGATTGCCGCGACCGCATCAGCGCCATGTCTTTGATTCACGAAACACTCTACCGGTCATCGAGCCTGGCGCGGGTCGACTTCCGCGATTACGTGGAAAACCTCATGGAATCGTTATGGCGCGCCTATGGAATGAATGCTGGCCATATTTCCTGGAACACGAAGATCGCCCCCATATCCCTTGTGCTCGACGAGGCGGTTCCCGTCGGATTGATCATCAACGAACTGGTTTCCAATTCGCTCAAACACGCCTTTCCCGAAGGAGCACGCGGAAAAATTTCGGTATTCCTGCGTCACTGTCAAAAGGGTTTGGTGGAACTCGTGGTATCCGACGACGGTATCGGAATGCCCTCCGAGCCAAAGCTTCCCGAAACCCGCGGGCTGGGACTGCGGCTTCTCAAGACCCTGGCCGAAGACCAGTTGCAGGGTACCGTGACGATAGGCGGAACAATCGGCAGCCGCGTGACCGTGCGCTTCGAGGCTCGGCTGGTTTCCTGAACATCAAGGCTTGGCGGGAAATCTGCCTAATCGCCTTCGAAATACCGATAGGTCTGAAGGCCATCCAGGACCACGCCGTCGAAGCCTTGGGAGATGATGCCGAAAATGTACGAGTTTTCGGAACCATAGAGGATCTGTTGCCAAGCCGGATCCCAATACTGGATGTAATAGTCGTCGGGACTACCGGGAATCGGAGCGGATATCCAGGTCGGAGCCCCTTCGCGCCAGTCCGGCTTCCAGTAGTAGTGGTAACTGGAGGCTTGGCCGATATTGAGATAAGCCACCGCCAGCCTCCGGGCGCCGAGCTTTTTGTATTTCAGGGTTTCGACCGCCTGGCGCTGTAGCGGCGTGCGGCCGTGGTAGATGTCGACGACGACCATGTCGTGGTTGTAGTCGTGGATCTTCAATGCGAACTCGTCCTGGCGGCCGAATCGCTGCGTGTTCCGCAGATAGAGATAGTTCCGCACATCGGCCAGCGATACGACGCTTTTCGGATTCTCGTTGAAGGGACGCCCGATCAGTCCCGGCACCGCACCGATCCGGGGGCCAAAAGCGTTGGCGGTAAACGACACGTAACCGCGTTTGTGGGCTTGGCGGTAGGCGTCCAGAGCCGTCTTGTATTTCTTGCCGTGGTCCATCACCAGGACCTTCAGGCCCGCATTCTTGGCGATTTCGGTATATTTGAGAAAGGCCTCGGTTTCGTCTTCCGGTAGAGTTTCGTCCAGTTCCTCCTTGCCGAAGAAGAGCGGTGACTGCAGAACCCCGTCGATCGAACGCGCGTAGGCCTTGGCCGGCGCTTTTACTCCGATCTCCATATCATCTGTTTTTTCAAGAAGTTCCAAGTTGTTCTGGACAATAACAATGAAGTCGCTTTTCAGACCGCGGGCGTATTTGGTGAGCTTCTCGACCAGACGCCGCATTTCCTCGGGGTAGTTGGGGATGTCCGACGACGACGGTGCGCCGGGGGTCAGTTCGGGGTACGATCCGGCGCTTTGGGCGCGGACGTCCGCCGATTGCCAAAAAGCCGCCGTGATACCGAATGCGATAGCCGTCACGAATCCCAGCCGACCGGACCTCATGTTCGACTCTCCAGTCTCCGATGTCCCTTAGCCCGTTTTTAAACCACGCGAACCAAAAGGGAAACCGGCTTCGAGAGTATTGAGACGACCGGCTTGGCGAACCCCCAATTCTCATCCGGTTGCGGGAGCCTCGAAGCACCGTTAGATTTGGCGACGAAGCGATCCGGAAAAAGGAACTTCCACGGTCATGCCCCACAAAACGGCTCGATCCGTTTGTCCCCACGATTGTCCCAGCACCTGCGCGCTGGAGGTCGAACTGCTTGACGACGCAACCGTCGGCAAGATACGGGGTCCAAAGGACAATCCTTATTCGCGCGGCGTGATCTGCGCCAAGGTCGCCCGATACGCCGATCGCGTTCACCATCCGGAACGGCTCGGCGTGCCTTTGCGCCGCATCGGCGCGAAGGGCGAAGGGCGGTTCGAGGAAATCGGCTGGGAGGGGGCGCTCGACATCGTCGCGGACGCCTTTCGCAAAGCCGCGAACGAATTCGGCGCGGAGTCGGTGTGGCCCTACCAGTACGCCGGCACCATGGGGCATGTCCAACGCGACGGCCTGGAACGTCTGCGCAATGTCATGGGCTATTCGCGCCAAGCCAAGACGATCTGCGCCACGGTGGCGCGCACGGGATGGCGGGCCGGGCACGGCGATGTCCGCGGCGCCGACGCCCGCGAAATGACAGAAAGCGACCTTATCGTCATCTGGGGCATGAATGCGGTCCATACCCAGGTCCATGTGGTCGAATGGGCCCGGCGCGCGCGCAAGGAACGCGGCACCCGGATCGTGGTCATCGATCCCTATCGCAATCCGACGGCCGAAATGGCGGATCAGCACATCGCGGTCAATCCCGGAACGGATGGCGCCTTCGCCTGCGCGGTCATGCACGTGCTGTTCAAGGAGGGGTTCGCCGATCGCGACTACCTCGACCGTTTCGCGGCCGACGTCGATGGCTTCGAAGCACACCTCGCAAACCGGACCCCGGCGTGGGCGGAAACGATAACGGGTATTCCGGAAGCAGAGATCTTCGAATTCGCGCGCCTGTACGGCCGGTCAAAGAAGAGTTTCATCCGGCTGGGGTATGGATTGACCCGTAACCGCAACGGGGCGGTCATCATGCACGCGGCCAGTTGTCTTCCCGTCGTAACCGGGGCTTGGCAACACCTCGGGGGAGGGGCGCTGTATTCCCATTCGGGGATCTATGGCCTCGACAAGTCGCTCATCGAGGGTTCCGACGCCGCCCATTCCAACGTGCGGGAACTCGACATGTCGCAAATCGGCCGGGTCCTGACGGGAAACGCCGAAGCGTTGAGAAATGGCCCGCCGGTCAAGGCCATGATCATTCAAAACACCAATCCCGTGGCCGTGGCCCCGGAATCGGCACTGGTGCGGGAAGGTTTCCTTCGAGACGACCTGTTCGTGTGCGTGCATGAGCAGTTCATGACTGAAACCGCTCAAATGGCGGATATCGTTCTACCGGCAACGACATTCTTGGAACACGAGGATCTGTATACCGCCGGCGGCCATACCCATCTTCAAGTCGCGAAACCGGTCATCAAACGCTTCGCCCAAGCCCGCCCCAATCACGAGGTTGTTTGCGGCCTCGCCCGACGTCTGGGAGCTGGCCATCCGGGATTTTCCCTTGATGCCTGGGCCTTGATCGACAAGACCTTGAAGGCGTCGGGGTATCCGGACGCGGAAACTGTGCTGCGCGACGGCGGTTGCGACCGCATGCCCGATTTCGACGACGCGCATTACCTGAACGGCTTCGCGACTTCCGACGGACGTTTCCACTTCGCGCCCGATTGGCAGGCGCTGGGGAGCGGCTTCGCGGCGATGCCGCGGTATCCCGACCACGCCGAATTCATCGAACAGGCGCGGGACGACCGTCCTTTTCGGATGGTCACCGCGCCGTCTTGGAACTTTCTGAATTCGACGTTCACCGAAACGCCGATGTCCCGGAAAATCCAGAAACGGCCGACGGTCCTGATGCATCCGGAAGACTGCGAATCCATGGGGATCTCCACGGGTGATCTCGTGCGCCTGGGGAATCACCGGGGCAATGTCGCGCTCCACGCCAAGGCGTTCGACGGCCTCCAACGCGGCGTCGTCGTCGTCGAAGGCGTGTGGCCGAACAACGCTTTCGTCGAAGGCCGGGGAATCAACTATCTGGTCGGGGCCGATCCGATTGCGCCGGCCGGCGGCGCGGCCTTCCACGATACCGCAGTTTGGGTGCGACCTGCATGAACCGAAAACGCGCCCACGTCCTGGTCATCGGCAACACCAAGGGCGGCACCGGCAAATCGACCGTCGCCATGCACCTGATCGTCGAATTTTTGCGGCGGGGGCAATCCGTCGCCAGCATCGATATGGATACGAAACAGGGAACGCTGTCGCGCTATATCGAAAATAGGCGCGTTCATATGGAGGCACGGGGGCGAGACCTGCCGATGCCGGACCATTTCGTCGCCTACAGTCCGGACGACACGGAACCGGAAGCGAAGCGGTCCCGCGACGAAGGATCGTTTCTCGACGAAATGTCGCGGATGATGCATGAGAACCGCACCGCCGCCCACACCGAACAGAAGGAACGTTTCGTCGCGTTGATATCCGACTTGATGACGGCCAACGATATCATCGTCGTCGATACGCCGGGGGCCGACACCTTTCTCAATCGTTTGGCGCACACTTTCGCCGATACGCTGATCACGCCCCTGAATGACAGTTTCGTCGATCTGGACGTGCTGGCCCGGATCAACGGTCAGTCGCTGAGGATCGAGCGTCCCAGCCGCTATGCCGAAATGGTATGGGAACAGAAGGTCAAACGGGCGTCGGAACAACGCTCCAGCATCGATTGGATCGTCATGCGCAATCGCCTGAGCAGTCTGGACGCCAAGAACAAGCGCGCCGTCGAACAGGCCCTGCACGAATTGTCGCAGCGGTTCGGTATCCGGACGGTGCCGGGATTCGGCGAACGGGTGATTTTCCGCGAACTCTTCCCGATGGGACTGACCATGATGGATCTCGAAGCCGATGACATGGAATTCAATATTTCCCACGTCGCGGCCCGCCAGGAAGTCCGTTCGCTGGTCAATGCGATCAGAATGACATAAAGGCCCGGATTACCGGGGCAGTAGCGCTTCCCGTTTTGGCGTACTATCTCTTGGATGAGAGCAACGGTCAGGCCATGACGTCCGAAAGAGACAAGGTACCGACAACCAGCACAACGTCCTTGGAGGTTTCGGAATTCCTGCGCAAGGTCGCTCAGGCGCCGGTCAGAAATTCGAGCGGGGCGCGCGGACGGCTTCTCTTCGCAATGGATGCGACGGCGAGCCGGGAACCTACATGGGACCGTGCGGCACACATTCAGGGCCGAATGTTCGAAGCGACCGCTGCCCTCGGCGGTCTTGACCTCCAGATTTGTTTCTTCCGGGGGTTCGGGGAATTCAAGGTCAGTCCTTGGGTTTCCACATCCGGCCAACTGCTGCGGCTCATGACATCGGTATTCTGTATGGCGGGTCAAACGCAGATCCAGAAAGTGCTTCGCCATGCCATCAATGAAACCCGCTCGAAGCGGATCAATGCTCTGGTCTACGTTGGCGACAGCATGGAAGAGGATGTCGACGAACTCGGCCATCTCGCGGGCGAACTCGGGGTTCTGGGCGTTCCCACCTTCATGTTCCACGAAGGCGACGATCCGGTTGCGGTATTTGCCTTCAAGCAGATCGCAAAATTGTCGGGGGGCGCCTATTGCCGTTTCGATTCCGCGAGCGCGGATCTTCTTAAAGAGCTTCTGGGTGCGGTTGCCGTTTTCGCAGCCGGCGGCCAACGGGCCTTGGAGAATTTCGCGCGCCAGGGCGGTGAACCGGTATTGCGGATAGCGAACCAGATGAAGCGGAGGTAGGACGTGCCTTACTTCCTGCTCGGATTGGCGATCCTGGGCATTCTGATGCTGGTCGTGCGTTGGATGGCCTATGCCGAACCCAAAGACGTCGTTCGGGCGCTAAGGATCGGCGCCATTGCCGGCGGTGTCGTAATCGTCGTCGCGATGGCGTTGTCCGGTCAATTGGTTTGGCTGATGGCCTTGGCGCCGGCCCTGTTGCCGTGGTTGATGCGCTATCGGATGTTCCAGCGCCGCGCCAAGGCCTTTCGCCGCATGGGGGAAGCCATGGGGCAGGGATCCGAAGACGGATTCGGCACCGGACAAAAAAGCGAAGTCCAGACCCGCTATCTTCGCGTCGTTCTCGATCACGATACCGGAGAACTCGATGGCGAAGTGATCGGGGGGCCCTACGCCGGAAGGCTGCTATCCGGCATGGCACGCCATGAAATTATGGATCTGGCGCGCCGATGCACCGACGATCCGCAGTCCTCGCAGGTTCTGGAAACCTATCTCGACCGCGTCCACGAGGGCTGGCGGGACGACACGGGACCAAAAGCGAAAGCCGGCGGTGCGATGACGCGGGAGGAAGCGCTCCAGATCCTCGGCCTGGAGGAAGGCGCCGACGAAGGCGCAATCAAGGCCGCCTATCATCGCCTGATGGCCAATGTCCACCCCGACCGGGGAGGAACGTCCTATCTGGCCGCCAAGATCAACGAAGCAAAGGACGTATTGTTGGGGCGATGATGAAACGGGATGGTACCATCCTGGCCGTCTTGCGGTCGTCGCCTACCTGTGGCATTAGTTTCGGTTGAATGACCCTTCGGTTCGCCCATCCTTACAACCCACTGTTTTTGGGGGATTTATGATAAAGCCCATTCGAAAGGCCGTGTTCCCAGTCGCCGGTCTCGGCACTCGTTTCTTGCCGGCGACCAAGGCTGTTCCCAAGGAAATGCTGACGGTCGTGGACAAACCGATGATCCAGTACGCGGTCGAGGAAGCGGTCGAGGCAGGAATCGAGGAAATCGTCTTCGTGACCGGGCGCGGCAAGGCGGCGATGGAGGATCATTTCGATCACGCGTATGAACTCGAAGACGTGCTGAAACAGAAGGGCAAGGACGATGCGCTGCAAGCCGTGCGCGATCTCATGCTCGAACCCGGACTGATTTCCTACGTTCGCCAGCAACGCCCGTTGGGCCTGGGACACGCGGTGTGGTGCGCGCGTGCTTTTGTCGGCGACGAACCCTTCGCGGTTGTCCTGCCGGACGATCTGTTCCTCGCCGAGCCCGGCGCGCTCAAGCAGATGGTCGATGTCTACGGCCGCGTCGGCGGGAACATCGTCGCCGTTGAAGAAGTTCCGCGTGAGTTTACCAACCGTTACGGCATCCTGGATGTCGTGAATGATGACGGAAAGCTGGCCAGCGCCAAGGGCCTTGTCGAAAAGCCGGCGCCGGCGGAAGCGCCGTCGACTCTCTCGATCATCGGGCGCTATCTGCTTCAGCCTGAAGTCTTTGCCGAGTTGGATAAGCACGAGACGGGGGCGGGGGGCGAAATCCAGCTGACCGACGCCATGGCCAAGACCATCGGTGCGGTGCCGTTCCACGGCTTCAGGGTCGATGGCAAACGCTTCGATTGCGGCAACAAGGTCGGGTTCATCGAGGCCAATGTCGCCTTCGCGCTGTCGCGCGACGACCTTGCCAAGGACGTCCGGAACGTTTTGAAATCCCTCATTTGATATCGCCGAGAGCGAAATTCCGGCCAGTGCCGGAATCCGAAAGCAAGAAAAAAGGACAACGTCATGCGCATCGCAATGATTGGCACCGGGTATGTCGGATTGGTCTCCGGAGCATGCTTTTCCGAGTTCGGTGTCGATGTGGTCTGCGTCGACAACGACGCGAACAAGATCGACATGCTTCATCGCGGAGAGATGCCCATCTACGAACCTGGGCTTGAATCCCTGGTGGCCAGCAATGTCAAAGCGGAGCGCCTGTCCTTCACCACCAACCTCCGCGACGCGGTGACGGGGGCCGATGCGGTGTTCATCGCGGTCGGAACGCCGACCCGCCGCGGCGACGGCCACGCCGATTTGTCCTTCGTCTATCAGGCGGCTCGGGAAATCGCCCAGTCGATGAACGGCTACACGGTAGTTGTCGACAAATCGACGGTCCCGGTGGGAACCGGCGGTGAAGTCGAACGGGTGATTCGCGAAACCCGGCCCGATGCCGACTTCGACGTCGTGTCGAATCCCGAATTCCTGCGCGAAGGTTCCGCGATCGAGGATTTCATGCGTCCCGACCGCGTGGTCATCGGAGCGGAAACCGACCGCGCGCGCGAAGTCATGCGCGAACTCTACCGTCCGCTTTATCTCATTGAAACGCCGATCGTCTTCACCACTCGGCAAACCGCCGAATTGATCAAGTACGCCGCCAACACCTTCCTGGCGACCAAGATCACCTTCATCAACGAGATCGCGGATCTTTGCGAAAAAGTGGGAGCCGACATTCAGGACGTCGCCAAGGGCATCGGACTGGATGGCCGCATCGGCCGAAAGTTCCTACACGCGGGACCGGGCTACGGCGGATCATGCTTCCCGAAGGATACGCTGGCGCTGGTCCACACCGCGCGCGATGCCGGATCGCCGCTGCGCATCGTGGAAACCGTCGTCGACATCAACAATCAGCGCAAGCAGAAGATGGCGGAAAAGATCATTGCCGCGTGCGACGGCAGCGTCAGCGGAAAAACGATCGCGGTCCTGGGACTCACCTTTAAGCCGAATACCGACGACATGCGCGATTCCCCGTCGCTCGTGGTCGTACCGAAACTGCGGGACGCAGGGGCCAATGTTCGGGTCTTCGATCCTGAGGGCATGGGCGAAGCCCGAAAGCAGATCGACGGCATCGTCTGGTGCGATACCGCCTATGAAACGATGGGGGGCGCCGATGCCTTGGTAATCCTCACGGAGTGGAACGAATTCCGTGCCCTGGATCTCAAGCGCGTCAAGAACCTCCTCAAGGCACCGCTCATGATCGACTTGCGCGATATTTATAATCCGTACGACATGGCGGAAGCCGGTTTCTACTACCATTGCGTCGGACGCCCCCATATCGCGCCGGAACTTTAGATCAACATCCATCGCCCATAGGAGGTTCGCATGTCCGTGAAACAAATCCCGACCGAACCGTTCGAAGGGCAGAAACCCGGAACGTCGGGCCTGCGAAAGAAAGTGCCGGTCTTTCAACAGGCCCGGTACCTCGAGAACTTCGTTCAATCGGTGTTCGACGTTCTTTCGGGTTTCGAAGGCAAAACCCTGGTCGTCGGCGGTGACGGTCGCTATCACAACCGCGCCGCCGTCCAGACCATCCTAAAGATGGCTGCCGCAGCCGGGTTCGGCCGGGTCCTCGTCGGTCGCGGCGGCATCCTGTCGACGCCGGCCGCATCCTGCGTTATCCGCAAGCATGGCGCCTTCGGCGGCTTCATCCTGTCGGCGAGCCACAATCCCGGCGGTCCGCACGAGGACTTCGGAATCAAGTACAACGTGACCAACGGCGGTCCCGCACCGGAAAAAGTGACCGATGCCGTTTACGCCCGAACCCGCGAGATCCGCGAATACAAGGTATTCGACGCGCCCGACGTGAACCTCGACCGCGAGGGCACGACCCACATGGGGGCAATGACGATCGAAATCATCGATTCCGTGGCCGACTACGCGGAACTGATGGAACAGATTTTCGATTTCGAGATCCTGTCGCGTTTGATGCGTTCCGGATTCCGAATGTGTTTCGATGCCATGCACGCCGTAACCGGCCCCTATGCGATCGACATCCTGGAACGGCGGTTGGGTGCCCCGGCCGGGACCGTGGTCAACGGTGTACCGCTCGAGGATTTTGGCGGCGGACATCCGGATCCCAACCTGGTGCATGCCCATGACCTTGTCGATCGGGTCTTCGGATCCGACGCTCCGGACTTCGGCGCGGCTTCGGACGGCGATGGCGACCGCAACATGATTGTCGGACGCAAATTCTTCGTAACGCCCTCGGACAGCCTGGCCATATTGGCGGCAAACGCGGCGCTGGTGCCAGGATATTCCGGGGGAATCGCCGGCATAGCCCGATCGATGCCGACCAGTTGCGCCGCCGATCGCGTGGCCGAGGCCATGGGAATCGACTGCTACGAAACACCGACGGGCTGGAAGTTCTTCGGCAATCTGCTCGACGCGGGAAAAGTGACTTTCTGCGGCGAGGAAAGTTTTGGCACCGGATCGGACCATGTCCGCGAAAAGGACGGTCTTTGGGCCGTCCTGATGTGGCTGTCGGTTCTGGCCGGCCGCGAGGGTGAATCGGTTGAATCGATCGTGCGCGACCATTGGCGGCGGTTCGGCCGCAACTACTATTCGCGGCATGACTACGAAGCGTTGGACAGCGCCGCTGCCGAAGACCTCGTCAAACGGCTTCGCGATTCCCTGACGACACTGCCCGGAAACGTGGTCGAAGGACTGACAGTCGAAAGCGCCGACGATTTCAGCTACACCGATCCTGTGGACGGTGGCGTCAGCGGACACCAGGGGATTCGGGTTTTGTTCGACGACGGATCCCGAATTGTCTTTCGCCTTTCCGGGACGGGAACCGAAGGCGCAACCTTGCGGGTTTATCTGGAACGCTTTGAACCGGACGCCAGGAAGCACGATATCGATACCCAGGAAGCCCTAGACGGTCTGATCAAGGCCGCGGATGTCCTCGCCGGAATCCGGGAACGCACGGGCCGGGAGGCTCCGACCGTCATAACCTGAGGAGAACTCGATGCCAAACGGACGCACCTTGAATCCCACCATCCTTCGGGAATACGACATTCGCGGTATTGTCGGCGATACCTTGACATCCGACGATACGCGGGCTGTGGGCCGGGCGTTCGGAACCATCGTCGCGTTGGCGGGCGGTCATAAGGTCGTAGTCGGCTACGACGGCCGTCCGAGTTCCCCAATTCTTGCCGACGCCCTGATCGACGGCCTCCGTTCCTGCGGCATCGACGTGGAGTGCATCGGATGCGGCCCGACGCCGATGCTTTATTACGCATCGCACGAACTGGGGGCCGACGGCGGCATCCAGATTACGGGATCGCACAATCCGCCCGAATACAACGGCATCAAGATCGTCCTGAAGAACAAGCCGTTTTTCGGAAAAGACATTCAAAAACTCGGTGAGATCGCGAAATCGGGCGAATTTGCCGAAGGGCGGGGCTCCCTGGTCGAACGCGACCTGATGGATACCTACGTCGCGCGGTTGTTCAAGGACTTCCGCGAGGGCAGACCGCTCACGGCGGTGTGGGATTCGGGAAACGGATCGGCCGGCGTCGCCATGGAACGGTTGTGTGCAAAACTCCCCGGACGACATATCCTGCTGAATGCCGAAATCGACGGTTCGTTTCCCAACCACCATCCTGATCCGACCGTCGAGGAAAATCTGGAACAACTCAAAGCGGCGGTGATCGCGGAAAAGGCCGACGCCGGGATCGCGTTCGACGGCGACGGCGATCGAATCGGCATTGTCGACGCTAAGGGACGGGTCTTGTGGGGCGATCAGATCCTGGTCGTCCTGGCCCGCGAAGTCCTCGACGAGATCCCCGGAGCTCCGATCATCGCCGACGTCAAGGCAAGTCGCGTGTTTTTCGATGAAATCGTCAAAATGGGCGGCAAGCCGTTGATGGGGAAGACCGGGCATTCCCTGATCAAATCCATGATGGTGGAAACCGGCGCCCCCCTGGCCGGAGAGATGAGCGGCCACATCTTTTTCAAGCACAAATGGTACGGGTTCGACGACGCCCTTTATGCCGCCGTCCGGCTTCTGTCCATTCTCGGAAATTCGCAGACCTCTCTGACCGAGATTCGCGATTCCCTGCCCAAGTTGGTCAATACGCCGGAGCTGCGTTTCGATTGCCCCGAGGACCGCAAAGTCGGTGTGATCAACGAGGTCAAGGCACGCCTGGCCGCGCAACCGGACGTAAAGGTCGTTGATATCGACGGCGTACGTGTGGAAACACCGGACGGATGGTGGCTTTTGCGGGCTTCGAACACCCAAGCCGTGCTGGTGGCCCGGTGCGAAGCACGAACCACGGAAGGCCTCGACCTTCTCAAGCGCATACTGGTCGGTGAACTGAAGGCCAGCGGGATAGAGCCACCGGCTTTCGACTAAAATCAACCCGGAATTCTCTGTCGGGAGGAGACTTCATGACGCCTGTCGAAAGCGTACTCGACGGATTGCGCGCCAATCTTCCGGTCGCACCGGTTTCACGCTTCGAAATCGGTTTGCGCCGGGTAGGTTTGGTGATCGTCGACGAAGTCAATGGCTTCGCGACGGTGGGGGGCGGCAACCTCGCGCCGCACGCCCCCGACATCCAGGTCGACGCAATGATCCGGGAAACGGACCGTTTGGCTCGATCGTTTGTCGATGCTGGCCGCCCCATCCTGGTTTTTCTCGACTCCCATCAACCCGGCCAGGCCGAACCTCCGTATCCGCCGCACTGCGAACGAGGCACCGGAGAGGATGAACTCGTTCCCGCATTGAAATGGGTGGAAAGGGCAAAGGGTGTGACCTTAATGCCCAAGGACTGCATCAATGGCTTTGTCGGCGCAATCGATGTCCTATCCGGTCGCAACCTCGTCGTCGATTGGATTGTCCGCAACCGGCTGGACGCCGTCATCGTCGGCGGCATTTGCACCGATATCTGCGTTATGGATTTCGTCCTGACCCTGCTATCGGCGCGCAATCACGGCATGCTCGGCGATCTCCGGGATGTCGTCGTCCACGACGGCGCTTGCGCGACCTACGACCTTTCCCGGGAAAACGCGTTCGCGGCTGGTTTGCCGGAAACGGCGAGCCATCCCCAGGGAATCACCCATCATATCGGCCTGTACATGATGGCGTCGAGGGGCGCCATTATTGCCGGCGACGTCGAATAGGCTTTCTGCGAGACGCTTACCGTCGGTGCGTGGGCATCGATTGCTGTTGTATCGGCAATGGGCGGGAATCCGTTTCCGCGGTTCGTTATGGATTGACCGCCGCGTAGGGCGCCACGACATTTCGTCCGGAATGTTTCGCTCGATAGAGGGCCTTGTCGGCTTCGTCGATCAAGCCATTGATGGCGTCGGACGCCTGTGTCTTGCCGATCGAACTCACACCCAGGCTGATCGTCACGCAGCCCTCTGTATCGCCCAGATCGAACCGCGTCTTCTCGACGGCCAGTCTTATCCTTTCGGCGATGGTCATCGCTTCCTGCAAATTCGTCGTCGGCAGAAGGATCACGAACTCCTCGCCGCCGAAACGGCTGAAAATGTCGGAACCTCGCAGAAGCCCGCGCACGCAGTCGACGAGTTGCCTAAGAACGCGGTCGCCGACAGCATGACCGTGGCCGTCGTTTATTGATTTGAAATGATCGATATCCAGCAGAATCAAGGATAGAGCCCCCTGTTTTTTGACCCGGCGGGAGAGAACTTTCTCTGACTGGGCATAGAACGCGCGTCGGTTATAGGCGCCCGTCAGGGGATCGACTTGCGCCTGTTGTTTCAGGCCAATTTGCAGACGTTCCGTGGTCATCGTGACATATCCCATCGCCGAGACCAGCGAAACGGCGATTCCTTCGATAAGCGTGGCAATGGACAAAGCCGACGTTTCGAGTATCTGCGAACTCGCGGGATCAGTGAACGAAAGACCGAAACGGAGGGTGTTGAATGCCGCGTGGAAAACAAAGAGACACGCCACCAACATCCGTGAAACGCCGTCCGAGCGGGTATCCTTGGGCCAAAGAGCGTGGGCCGAAAGAAGTGCGTACACGACATAAAGCGCCGAAGAAGCCATCGTTCGGATGGGAAAATTGGTCGTTACGAACGAAAAATAGATAAAAACGCCCAGGTAAACCAAGAAGGTCCAGGCAAAAGGCCAGTGAGGATACGCGGAACGCCCGGCGAAACGCCGATGCCCGATCAGGACGATATAGACGCTGACGGCAACCAGGACGTTGCCGAAAACGATAATCGCCGGAGGATCGATCCAAACGCGCAAACCGAGAACTGCGAATCCGACGGCGCCGACGAATCGCCCGATCGCCCATTCGCGTATACCGGGGATGGATTTGTTCACCCGCCAGACAACGGCGAGTACTGCGGTCGAAAGAAAATGGGTGAGCGCCAGAACCAGTAAAAGCGTAAATACGTCAAACATTCTTTGTATTTTTCAACTTACGCACATCTACGATACGCACGTGGGGGCGGCTTTATGATGCCGGTGCAGGTTCAGTTTCAAGTCATATGTCATTCATGAAAATACGACGTTTCCATGACTTCCGTGAGTCACGGGTGTCAATGTTCTTGTATGAAGCTCGGTTTCGATATTATTGAACGCGCCGGATAACCGCGATTGTCGGGTGTCTTTACTATACCCCTTCTTTGACACGCAGGACCATGCAATCCATGCGGCGTTTCTTGAGAGCGCTGCAAGCCTGGTATGCATCGGCCTTCTCGATTCCGAGCACCCGGGCGCGGTAGAGTGTTCTCTTCCGGGTTTTCAGGGGTTCGACCTTGATCGTTCCGACTTCGAGATTTCGCGGCGCCCGCGACACGGCCTTGACCGCGATCGCATACGCCGGATCGTAAGCGAGAAAAGCACCGACCTGCACCCCCCAATCGCCCCCGCGCGCCGCCACGTCCTCGCCGCCGTCGGCATCGCCTTCGGCTTCCTCCGCCGGACCGGTATCGGTTACGGCGGCTGTCTGCAAACCGGTATCCGGACCGTCTTCCTTGGACAGCGTGGTAAATCCCTTGTCCATCAAGGACACCATGTGGCTGTTGCGGGAAGAGGACGATTTGCCACCCATGACGACGCCGATCAGCCGACGCCCGTCCCGTTGAACCGAAGCAACGAGATTGAATCCGCTGGCCCGGATATATCCGGTCTTGATGCCGTCCGTGCCGTCGTAGGATTCAAGCAGCTTGTTGTGGTTTTTATGAACGCGTCCTTCGTACGTGAAGGCGTTGGTCGCGAAAAAGTGATAGTGGTGCCCGAAATCCGTGATCAAGGCCTGGGCCAGAGTCGCCATGTCACGTGCCGTGGTCAATTGGCCGCGATTGTAAAGCCCGGAGGCATTGCGAAACGTGGTGTGAGTCATGCCGAGGCGTTTTGCCGTCGCCGTCATTTTCTGGGCGAAATCGCGCTCGGTGCCGCCCAACGCTTCGGCGACGACAACGGCGACATCGTTCGCCGACTTGGTCACCAGCGCGAGGATGGCCTGATGGACGGTGATCGTCTGTTTAGCGCGCAATCCCAATCGGGAGGCGGGCTGCCGCGCCGCCCGCGCCGAAACGGCCAGAGGCGTGCCGAGCTTGACCTTGCCCTGATCCAACGCTTCGAACGTTAAATACAAGGTCATCATCTTGGTCAGGGACGCGGGATAGTTACGCGTGTCCGCATTGACCGAATGGATGACTCGTCCGGTATCCGGATCGACAACGATGGAGGCGTATTTCGCCGAAGCCTCGTTGGTCAGAAATCCGGCAAAGGCCGCCACCAGAAACAGGGTGA
Source organism: Rhodospirillales bacterium (assembly GCA_963675465.2). Classification (GTDB taxonomy): domain Bacteria; phylum Pseudomonadota; class Alphaproteobacteria; order Rhodospirillales; family Shumkoniaceae; genus JAHDSF01. The sequence continues at coordinate 93,855 of CAXXVY010000005.1, read as the reverse complement.
CGATTCGCCCCCCCAAAAAAATACGAAAGTCGCGCATGATCCTTTTTGATCCGTTGCCCCCTCGCGGATTGTGCGATCCTAACTGAAAAATGCGAGGTCGTCGCCGCCTGAATTCAGGCAAACCATTCTTGTGAACGTAATCCACTGTTAATCTGAACGGCTGTAAAAAGGGTTAACGGAGGTACGATTGGCGACGACGGTGGCGATTTTGACTGACCCGTCACCGGTTCTGGCGGCAAAAAAAGACCCCCGCAAGTGCCGGGTGCTTGCGGGGTGGGGTTTTACCGGGCCGCAGCGACCGCGGCCGCCGGGAACCACGCGGGGAAATCTATTGCGGGGTGGGGTTTTGAAGGTTCGGGCACAGGCATATATAGTTATCAAAGCGGGTGAGTTATCCATGGTGAGGCAATCGAGAGGCACGATGAGCGGCGCTAATCGACCGAACGACGGGGGCATGCCGTCTACGGGGGTCTCCATCAAGGTTCGCCCCAAAACCAAGAAACCGTCGATGTACAAAGTCCTGATGTTGAATGACGATTACACTCCGATGGAGTTCGTCGTCAGTGTGCTGGAGAAGTTCTTCGGAAAGAACCAGGAAGAAGCGGTTCGCATCATGCTTCATGTGCATCAACGCGGCGTCGGGGTATGTGGTGTTTACACATACGAGGTGGCGGAAACGAAGGTCAACCAGGTCATGGACTTGGCGCGCCAGAATCAGCATCCGTTGCAGTGCACGATAGAAAAGGAATGACGCCCATGTTGTCGCGAAATCTTGAGCAAACCCTGCATCGCGCCTTGGCTCATGCCACGGAACGCCATCATGAATACGCGACGCTCGAGCACCTTCTCCTCGCGCTGACCGAGGATCAGGATGCGGTGGCGGTCCTGAGGGCGTGCGGCGTCGATCTTGAAAGGTTGCGGGACGATCTTGTCGATTTCATGGAAAACGAATTGCAGGGGCTCGTCATAGCGCTGACCGCGGATCCGAAGCCGACGGCCAGTTTCCAGCGAGTCGTGCAACGAGCCGCCATTCACGTCCAATCCTCGGGGCGGGAGGAAGTCACCGGCGCAAACGTCCTGGTTGCCATTTTCTCGGAACGCGAGTCGCACGCGGTCTATTTCCTTCAGATGCACGACATGTCGCGCCTGGACGCGGTGAACTACATCTCTCACGGCATCGCAAAAGTCCCCGGCGAGGCGCGCAGCCAGACCATCCGGGGCGCGGACGAGGAGGCAGCCACGGAAAAGGTCGTGAAAAAGGGCAGGGAAGCGCTGGATGCCTATTGCGTCAACCTGAACGAAAAGGCGCTGAAGGGCCGTATCGACCCCCTGATCGGCCGAGAGCCCGAAATCGAGCGGACCATTCAAATCCTGTGCCGCCGGAACAAGAACAATCCACTCTATGTCGGCGATCCCGGCGTCGGCAAGACCGCGATCGCCGAAGGCCTGGCACGCAGAATCGTGCATGGCGAGGTTCCCGAAGTCCTTCTGGACGCGACGATATTCGCCCTCGACATGGGCGCACTCCTGGCCGGTACGCGCTATCGCGGTGATTTCGAAGAACGCCTGAAGATGGTTATGAACGAACTGGAGGCAACCGACGGCGCCGTTCTGTTCATCGACGAAATTCACACCATCATCGGGGCCGGCGCCACCAGCGGCGGATCGATGGATGCGTCCAATATTCTCAAACCTGCGTTGCAGAGCGGCACGCTTCGCTGTATCGGTTCAACGACCTACAAGGAATATCGAAACTATTTCGAGAAGGACCGCGCGCTGGTTCGCCGGTTCCAAAAGATCGACATCAACGAACCCTCGGTCGAGGACACGGTCAAGATCCTCCAGGGATTGAAACCCTATTTCGAGAAGCATCACAACGTGCGCTACACGACGTCGGCGATCCGTACGGCGGTGGAGTTGTCGGCGCGCTACATCAATGACCGCAAGCTTCCGGACAAGGCGATCGACGTGATCGACGAGGTGGGGGCCTCGCGCATGCTTCAGCCCGCGAATCGGCGACGCAAGACCGTATCCGTGAAGGATGTCGAAGACGTGGTCGCACAGATCGCTCGCATCCCGCCCAAGAGCGTGTCAACCGACGACCGCAAGGCGTTGGGCAACTTGGTCCGTGACCTCAAAACCATGGTCTTCGGGCAGGACAAGGCGATCGATTCGTTGGCGAGCGCGATCAAACTGGCCCGCGCGGGACTACGCGAACCCGAAAAGCCGATCGGATGCTATCTGTTCTCGGGACCGACGGGCGTCGGGAAAACCGAAGTCGCACGCCAGTTGTCGCGCACTCTCGGCGTGGAACTGGTCCGCTTCGACATGTCCGAATACATGGAAAGGCACAGCGTCTCGCGCCTTCTTGGCGCGCCGCCGGGATATGTCGGCTTCGACCAGGGCGGCCTTTTGACCGATGCCATCGACAAACAACCCCATGCGGTTTTGTTGTTGGACGAAATCGAGAAAGCCCATCCGGATCTGTTCAATGTCCTTCTCCAGGTCATGGACCACGGTAAACTGACCGACCACAACGGCAAGACCGTCGATTTCAGGAACGTGGTCCTGATCATGACCACCAATGCCGGCGCCGCCGATCTGGTGAAACCGGCCATCGGTTTTGAACGCACCGAACGCATCGGCGACGATCAGGAAGCGATCGAGCGCATGTTCACGCCGGAATTCCGCAACCGTCTGGATGCGATCATCGGTTTCAAGGCGTTGGAACCCGACGTGATCGCCATGATCGTCGACAAGTTCATCATGGAACTGGAAGCCCAACTCGCCGATCGCGGCGTCACCATCGAACTGACCGACGAAGCGCGGAACTGGCTGGCGAAAAAGGGCTACGATCGACTCTATGGCGCGCGTCCGCTGGCAAGGATCATCCAGGAGCACGTCAAGAAACCGTTGGCCGAGGAAATTCTCTTCGGTCGTCTGGCCAAGGGCGGCGTCGTCAGCGTCAATGTCGACGGCGAGAAGGTCGATTTCTCCTATCCGGAAGAGACCACCGAACCGAAACTTCCGGTCAAACGGGACAAGGGCACCGAACCGGTTCCCGCAGCCTGATTTCGACGACGCTATTCAACGGCGGAACGGGGAGCCATCGACTCCCCGTTCTTTATTTATTTTGTTAGGAATCAGTCGTATACGATTGAATTACTTGCATTCAGACTGCGACAGAATACGGGCGTCAAGGGCGTTGACGTCGGTAAAGGGGATATAGGATCGACCATCCACCGCATAGGTTCGCGACCGGCGCAGCCCCGCGCGTTCGCGGCTTTCGATAACGGCGACCCGGCAAACCTCGCAGGTATTCACCAGGACGGGTCCCGCCTTGCTGTTGGGAACGATGGCGATGCAACGTTCCTCTTCGCCGAGGGAATCGGTGGGTTCGCTGCCGTCACAGGATGCGTCGGCGGTGATGCGGGTTCTCCCGGTTCCGCGAAACGGCAGGTTCAGCGACGACTTGGATTGCAGCGAATAGACCCGGTCCGTCGGGAAGCCGCCGCCGGTCCTTTCGCGTCGGACATGAACCTCGCGGCAGGCGTCACAGCGATTGGTCAACGTTTCGCGCGTGCCCTTCTTCGTCAAAAGGACGCAACGTCCGGCCGCGTCGGCATTTGAAGCAACGCCATCCACCATGACTCCCATCGCGAAAAGCGCGACAAGAATCAGCGCTCTCGCCAATCGTCGATTTGAATTTGCGAACATGGCGACAAAGGATAGCGGGGAATCGTTAAGTCTCGGTTAGGGGAGCCGATGCGGGGAAGTTGCACGGCGAAACGGCGAGCCCTCGGACAGGTCGAGCATCTCGTCGCGTACGGCCTCCCTTTCCTGTTGGAGGTACCGCTCCAATGCGTCGCGCAATCGGGGATCCGCTATCCAATGGGCACTGTAGGTCTCGACCGGCAGGTAGCCGCGTTGGATCTTGTGCGATCCCTGGGCACCGGCCTCGACGCGCCCGAACCCATGTTGGATCGCATAGTCGATAGCCTGATAATAACAGGTTTCGAAGTGAAGGAATCTGTAGTCGGCAATCGTTCCCCATGTTCGGCCGAATAGGGTCGAACCGCCAATCAGGTTCAAAGCGCCGCCAATGGGTCGGCCGTTCTCCAGTGCCATGAACAGGAGAACATGGTCTCCCAATCGCTCATGGAGGAGAGAGAAGAAAGACCGTTGCAGATACGACTGGCCCCATTTCCGGTCCGACGTGTTGCGGTAGAAGCGATAGAAGGCATCCCAGTCGGATTCGGTGATATCGGCGCTGCGCTTGGCATCGATGACAATTCCGGAATTGCGAACGGCTTGTCTTTCCTTGCGGATGGCCTTGCGCTTTCGCGAAGACAACGCGGCAAGGAAATCATCGAATGTTGCATAGCCTTCGTTCACCCAATGGAACTGCTGGCCGATGCGCGGCAGGAAACCGTGATCCTTCAGGCTTTCGAATTCCTCGCGGCGCGGAAACGTCACGTGAACACCGGAAATACCCGAGCGTTCCGCAATTTGGATCATGGCAAGGATCAACGCATCCCGCACGGTTCCGGGCGCGTCGTGCCGAACCAGGAACCTCGGTCCGGTAACGGGTGTGAACGGGACGGATGACTGCAGCTTTGGATAGTAGTTACCGCCGGCGCGCTCATAGGCGTCCGCCCATCCCCAATCAAACACGTATTCACCAAAGGAGTGATTCTTCAGATAGAGCGGTGCGATTCCCAGGACGGTCCCCGATGAATCCTTGGCGACGAGATGCTGCGGCATCCAGCCGGATTCGGCGCAGGCCGATCCGCTTTCTTCGAGGGCGGTGAAAAATCCATGGAAAACGAACGGATTTTCGGTTCCCGCACAGCCGTTCCATATCCCTGGTGGAAGGGCGGCTGCGCCATCGACAATGGCGACGGTTATGGGTTCGCTTCCGTGCGGCATCGGCTTCGCCTAGGACATGGGCAAATCAAGGCGCATCTGCAAGATGCCAAAAATAGGCCGACCCGCGGGATTGGCACAATCTGTTGTGGTTCACGAAAATTTCATATCAATCCGGTTTGGCGCCCGCAAGCCCGCGCCTATCCTTTGTTCCTTGGCGGCATATGGATGTAGTCACTGCCGACGACATCCGGCCAAGGCGAAGGAAGAGGGGTCGCGTAGTAAACGTCCGCGTGGCCGCCGTACGGAGGGGGTGTGCAATGCTTGACGGTGCCCGCAAACTGGTGTCGTCCGAGGAGCGGTCGTCCGAAGCCGGATCGATCGTCTGGAAAACTCATACGAGTCCGACGCGGAACTGGCCTTCGGTCCTGGAGAAATTGGATTTCGCCTTTCAACCCATCGTCAACGTTCACAACGGAGTCAGCTTCGGTTTCGAAGCCCTGTTGCGCGGATACGAAGCGGCCGGGTTCGACGCCATCATCCAGGTCTTCGATGAAGCCTACCGCGACGGCATTCTCTATGATGTGGAACTCTCGCTTCGAGAAAAAGCGATCGCCAAGTTTTCCACCATTCCCGGATGCGATGGCCGCAAACTCTTTTATAACCTGGATAACCGCTTCATCGAACTTCCCGACTATCACCCCGGCGGAACCGCCGTTTTTCTCCAAAAGAACGGCGTCCCGGCGACGGCGTTTTATCTGGAAGTTTCGGAACAGCACGACGTCCACGGCGCCCACAATCTCGATAAGGTGTTCGCCATTTATCGAAAACAGGGTTACAAGCTCGCGTTGGACGACTACGGCGTCGGCTTCTCGCAACTGCGGATGTTGTACTACTGCGAACCCGACGTCATCAAGGTCGACCGGTTCTTTATCTCCGGAATCCAGAACGACCGCAAAAAGGAAATGCTGGTCGCTCATCTGGTGAACATGGCTCACCTGATGGGCGCATCGGTGATCGCCGAAGGCGTGGAAACCGTCGAAGAATATTTCGTCTGCAAACGGTTGGGATGCGATTTGATTCAGGGCTACCTGGTTCACCGACCGACGCGAAGCGTCGAGGAATTGCTGACCCGATACCCCGAAATCGAGGTCCTCGCCCTGAGGGACCGCCGCAACACCGGCGACGACTGCGCACTGATATCCAGCCGTTTGAAAAACTTCGAGCCGATTCCCGTTTCCGCCGCGATGCCCGAGATTTTTGACTATTTTCACGAAAACAAGGAAGTGCCGGTGGTGCCGGTCGTCGACGAAGCCGGGCATCCGGTCGGATTGATTCGGGAGGCCGACTTCAAGACGTTCTCCTACGCCCTCTACGGCCGGGAACTCATGCACAATCCGTCGGTGCGCCCATCGCTCGAACGGTTTTTGAGACGCTGCCCGGTGGTCAACCTTTCGGACAGCGTTGAGCGTATTCTTGAAATCTTCACGGCGTCGGAGCACCACGACGGCGTCATCGTGGTCGAAAACATGCAGTACGTCGGCCTGCTCGACGGATTTGCGCTGCTCGAACTGCTGAACGAAAAGAACACCGTCGCGGCGCGCGATCAGAATCCCCTGACGCAACTGCCGGGCAACAACGCGATCTACCGATATGCGTCGCAAATCCTGGCAGGAGCCGAACGTCCGTGCCAGTTCTACTACTTCGATTTCGACAACTTCAAACCGTTCAATGACGCTTTCGGCTTTCGCCAGGGCGACAGGGCGATTGTGCTGTTCGCTGATATTCTGCGAAAGGCCTTGATCGGGCGACGCTGGTTTATCGGCCATGTCGGCGGTGACGACTATTTCGTCGGTGCCCAAGGTATGGACGAGGAAGACGCCTTGGAGGCGATCCGGAAGGTGATCGAACGTTTCTGCGTCGAAATTACGACTTTCTACGATGCGGAATCCCGAGCCCGGGGATATTTGGAGGGTGTTGACCGGCACGGCGTGAATCGCCGGTTCCCGCTGTTGACCGTGTCCGTGGCGGCGCTTCAGCTTCCGCCATGCAAGACGACGCTATCGTTCGATGATATCGCGCCATTGATCTTCGATCTGAAAAAAAACGCCAAGGCGAGCAGCGATCACATCTGTTGCGCCGCCTTGACGTCGTCGTTTCCCCAATAGCCGATTACGCTAGTTCAAAGATGGCGGCGACTTCCACCGCGGAGTCGAGCGGTAGAGACGACGCCCCCACCGCAAACCGGGCGTGCCGCCCCGCGTCTCCGAAAACCTCGACCATCAGATCGGAGGCGCCGTTGATCACGCGCGGATGATCGGTAAATGCCAGCGGCGCGTTGACCACGCCTTCGATACGGACCACGCGGCGGACCCGATCGAGGTCGCCGCCACAGGCGTTACGCGCGTGGCAGATCAGGTTCAAGCCGCAGATGCGCGCGCCCTTGTAGGCCTCGTCGATGGAAATCGCCTCGCCGACCTTGCCCTTGTGGCCGAGGACGCCATCCCACACAGGCAACTGTCCGGAAATGAACAACAGATTTCCCGCCACCACGTACGGCACGTAGTTCGCCGCCGGGGACGATGGGGTGGGAAGGTCAATACCCAATTCCTTCAAACGCGATTCGATGCGGCCGGCCATGCTGATGTTCCTTTTCTGTCGGATTTGCGGATCGTTTTCCGCCTTGCTTCGTGCGCCATGGCGTGTGCCACGTCAACGGCAATGTCCGTGCAGACCAAGAGTACGCCATCGGAATATGTTTAGCAAAATAGCCTGAGCGCTGCATTTCTTTCCCGTATCATCTCTAATTTTCACTGTAATTAAGCCGATTCCGATTGACGTTAGGCAACCGAAATGACTAAACAAAATAAACAATTTAGTAAATTACAGGCTATCGAGATCATTCCAATGACGCTCGGACCCGACGGAGGAAATGATATGCCTTTTTCGTCACCACAGGATCTGCGCGGTTTGATCGCCGATATCGCCGACGCGGTCATCGCGGCCGCCGACGAACTGACCGAGTTGGACCGCGACATCGGTGACGGCGATCATGGCTTGAACATGAAGCGCGGATTCGAAGCGGTAAAAAAGGAACTCGACCGGATTTGCGCCGGCCCCCCAGGCGAGGCCGTCAAGGCCGTGGGAACCACCCTGGTCATGAATGTCGGCGGCGCTTCCGGTCCCCTGTACGGAAGCCTTTTCATGACGATGGGGAAAACCCTGGGCGCAGTGGAAACGCCGGATTTGGCCGCGATCGTCGATGCCTTTGCCCAAGGGGTCGAAGCCGTCGGCAAACGCGGAAAATCGGAAACCGGGCAAAAAACCATGCTGGATGTGCTCGTTCCCGTGGCGGAGTTGCTCCGGCGGGAAGGAGCCGCTTGTCTGCCGGGGTTGGCCGAGTTCGCGCACGCGCGTGCCGATGCGACCATTCCAATGAAGGCGACCCGGGGTCGGGCGTCATTCCTCGGCGACCGAAGTATCGGACACATGGACCCCGGCGCCCGTTCGAGCGCCCTGATGATCGAAGTGGCGTGCCGCGGACTGGGAGCGGAATCATGACGGAAACCGTTAGCATCGTCATTGTATCTCATTCCGAAGATGTCGCGCGAGGCACCGCCGACATGGTGCTTCAGATGGTCGGATCCGAGGTGAACGTCGCCTATTGCGGCGGAAACGCCGACGGTGGTCTGGGTTCGGATGTCGGCAAGATCCTCGCTGCGATCGATCGGGCTTGGTCGGCCCGGGGCGTCGCGATTCTCGTCGACCTGGGCGGTGCGGAAACAAACAGCGAAATGGCGATTGAAATGCTTCCCGAAGAGAGGCGCGACCACGTTGTGATCTGCAACGCGCCGATTGTCGAGGGATCGATCATCGCAGCGGCGGAAGCGTCGGGCGGCGCATCGCTCGATGAGGTTCGCGCGGCGGCCGAAGAACTGGCACCGGCATGACGGACGGAGACGCGAACATGACCGCGGCCATGGCTCAAGCGTCCATCCGGTTGACCAACGATATCGGCCTTCACGCCCGGCCGTCTGTCAAACTGACCAAACTGGCGAAACGCTTTCAATCGCGGATCCGGTTGGCCATGGCCGAAGACGGACCCTGGATCGATGCCAAGAGCATCGTGAAGGTCATGGCCGCCAAGGCACCGAAAGATACCGTCCTGCATTTCGAAGCGGTCGGCGACGACGCTCGCGATGCGCTCGATGCCCTGGTCAAGCTTGTCAGAGAGGAATTCCGGGATGACGAGGGGACGGCCTGACGATCCGGTTCACATTTGCGGCCAAATCGCCTGCGGCGGGCTGGCGGCGGGTCCGATCTGGCTTGCCGATCGCGCGGTTTCGCGTTCCATACCGCGTCAGGATGTATCGGGTGAAAGCGTTCTGCTTCGATCCGCGATCGAACGGGCAGTCGAAACGCTCACGACCCTCATGGCGAGCCAAGACGATGACGAATCCCGCGATATTCTGGAATTCCAACTCGCCATGCTCGAAGACGACGCGCTGACGGATCCGGCCTATCGCAAGATCGCCGAAGGAAGCAGCGCAGATCAGGCATGGAGCGCGGTCTGCCAAGAGCAGATCGACGACTATGCGCAATCCGCCGACGCCTATTTCAAGGCCCGGGCGTCGGATTTCACCGATATGCGCGACAGGGTTCTCGACGCATTTTCCGTTCCCGGCGTGGAAATGACCGTTCCCCAAGGCGCGATTGTCTGCGGTCACGATCTGACTCCCTCGCGTTTTCTTGAAATCGATTGGGCGGTCGCCGGTGGGCTGGCGCTGTCGGGCGCAAGTGTCAACGGCCATGTGGCCATTCTTGCCCGGTCGCGGGGCGTCCCGATGCTGGTCGGCCTCGATATCCAGATCCAAGGCGAATTCGCGCTTCTCGACGGTGAGGAAGGGTGCCTGGTTCTCGATCCCGACATCGCAATCCGCAGGGCCTTTGCCGCACGCTGCGACACTTGGGAGGCGCGTAAAGCCGAAGAAGCCGCCTACCTTCCCACGGAAGCCACGACCGCATCCGGCGATCGCGTTTATGTGTCGATCAATGTGGGAGGGCTCGACGATCTCGCCCGCGTCGATCCCCGTCACTCCGATGGCATTGGGTTGGTCCGGTCCGAGTTTCTGTTTCACGACCGGACGGGATTGCCAGGCGAGGCGGAACAGCAGGCGGTCTATGAAAAGATCCTCGCGTGGGCCGGTGAACGGCCCGTCGTCGTGCGTACGCTCGATGCCGGCGGCGACAAACCGATTCCGGGACTGACGGTCGACGGCGAAGCCAATCCATTTTTGGGGATTCGCGGCATTCGGTTGTCTTTGCTCAGAACCGACGTCTTCGAAATCCAGATCCGCGCCCTCGTTCGGGCCGGGCAGGGGCGAAACCTCAAGATCATGTTGCCGTTGGTCACACGTCCGGAAGAGTTTGCTGCCGCCCGAACGATCATCAATTCAGTCACCCGCGACTTATCGATGTTGTCTCCGCCATTGGGGATGATGGTCGAAGTTCCGGCAGCCGCCCTGCGCATCGCCGAATTCGGGGCTGATTTTTTCTCCATCGGCACCAACGACCTTATCCAGTATGTCACGGCGGCGGATCGCGGGAACGGGCGCCTCGCCGAACTTCACGACCCCCTGAATCCGGCCGTTCTCGAATTGATCGCACGCACCGTGTCGCACGGCATGGCCACGGGACGCGAGGTCGGCGTGTGCGGAGAAATGGCGGGATCGCCGCGGTACATCGACGCACTCCTGGATCTCGGCATCCGATCCGTTTCCGTTGCCCCCGCGGCCTTGGCATCCGTCAAGGCCGCGATTGCGCGACATCGCGGGGATCGCCATGACTGATACGTTCAAGTCCGATGAATCCGCGGATCCCGCCGTCGTCGAATACAAGGCTCTTCTCCGACAGATCCTCGATCGCCGTCCTTCAGGGACCCGGTTCAAACTCGCCAATGCGCTCGGCAAGAACCGCAGTTTCATTTCCCAAATCTCGAACCCCGCGTACAAGGTGCCGATACCGGCACGTCATCTGGCGCGGATTTTCGAAGTCTGCCGTTTTTCGCCCGGCGAGCGGAACCGGTTTCTCGATGCCTACGGCCGAGCTCACCCCGGCCGGGCGGCCGAAGATGGAATCCGACCGGAACACCGCGAATTGTCGATTTCGGTACCCGATCTTGGCGATGCCGAGAAAAACCGCCAACTCGACACATTAATCAGGGATCTCGCCTACCGCATGGCCGCGATGATCCGATCCGAATAGCCGGCCTCCGATCGCCGATCGCGCCGTAACTGGGAGGGAGCAAACCCAATGAAGAAGTTGATCAACGACCCCTCGACCGTTCTCCATGAAAGCCTTTCCGGCTTCACGGCCGCCCATGCCGATATCGTGCGCACCGGCGAAGGCGCCCGGTTCGTCCTGCGATCGGCGTTGAAGCCCGGCAAGGTCGCCCTGATCTCCGGTGGCGGCAGCGGGCATGAACCGCTGCACGCCGGCTTTGTCGGCCGGGGAATGCTGGATGCGGCATGTCCCGGCGAAGTCTTCACCTCGCCGACGCCGGACCAGATGTTGGCCGCGGCGGCGGCCGTCGATACGGGAGCCGGGGTTCTCTACATCGTCAAGAATTACGAAGGCGATGTCATGAACTTCGAAATGGCGGCCGAAATGGCCGAAGGCGAGGTCGCGACGGTCGTGACCAACGACGACGTCGCTGTCGAGGATTCCCTCTACACCACGGGACGCCGCGGCGTCGCCGGCACTCTGATCGTCGAAAAGATCGTGGGTGCTGCCGCGGAGAACGGGCTCGGACTGCAGGAACTCAAGGCGTTGGGCGAGCGCGTCAACGCCAACACGCGATCCATGGGCGTAGCGCTGACCAGTTGCACGGTGCCGGCGGCAGGCAAACCCACCTTCGAAATCGGCGATGCCGAAATGGAAATGGGAGTCGGTATTCACGGCGAACCGGGCCGCCGCAGGGTGCCCCTGGCCTCGGCCGACCATATTGCCGACGAGATCGTGACCGCGCTCGTCAACGACTTGGGAGCGACAGGAAAGGGTGATTCCATCCTTTTCGTCAATGGCTTCGGCGGCACTCCGGCAATGGAACTTTATCTGATGTACAACGCGGCGCGCATCGTGGCCGAAAAGCACGGCGTCACCATCGTACGTTCCCTGGTCGGCAGTTATGTGACGTCTCTGGAGATGGCGGGATGTTCCGTCACGCTGTCACGTATCGATGATGATCTGCTGTCGCTCTGGGATGCCCCGGTGCACACGGCCGCGCTGCGCTGGGGTTGCTGAACGCTTCCGCCAACGAACGAGGGAGCCTCGCGGCTCCCTCGATGTTTTCAAGTCCGTCTTTGCGCGTTTCAGTCGGTCGTCAGACGCGCGATATCGTCTTCGGAAAGACCGAGCCGCAACGCCGTGGCCGTCAGATCCTTCCAGGCCCCCGGAGACATGGGGATGCCGTTGGCCAGACGTTCTGCGCGCAATGCCCGTTCCTTGTCACCTGGGATCAGGACCTCGCCCTCGGCCTCTTCGGGTCGGGAACTCTTGAAAAACTCGACGTAACTGCGGATTTCCTCGGCATAGCCGCTGTTGCCGTTGAGTGCTTCCGGATCCATGAAGATAGCCAGCATGTTGTTGGCGTAGGCCCGGGGCAGGGGACCGGCACAGCCGGCTCCGGTCAAGGCTCCCGCGAGAATTTCGACGAGGAACGCCAACCCGGAACCTTTGTGTTCGCCCAAGGCGCGCAAGGCGCCCGCGCCGTTCATGGGGTTGGCGACCTGAGTCGGAGATACGTCGCCGTAAAGAACGCGCGGATCGGATGACCTCTTTCCGTTCGGCTCGATCAGGACGTCGGCCGGAAGGGGCTTACCGCCGCGCAACGCGACGAGGGCCTTTCCTTCGGCAACCGCGGAAGTCGCGAAATCGAGGATGATCGGATCCGTTCCCGTGACGGGGATCCCGGCCGTGAACGGCGCGGTCGACATGCGGCGTTCGGTGCCGCCGTAGGGTGCGACGAGGAGACTGCTGCGCACGTTGACGAACGAGATGAATACGATTCCTTGCTCCGCCGCCATTTCGGCCCAGGTGCCGATTCGGCCCATGTGTCCGGAATCGCGGACGGCGACCACCGCCACGCCATGCTTCTTGGCGCGGGCGACGCCCAGTTCCACGGCTTTGGGTCCGACCACTTGGCCGAACGCGAAATTGCCGTCGATGACGACCATGTTCCCGGAATCGTTGGCGATCGAGACTTCCCGGCCGGGGAAAACCCGTTCGCCGATCCAGGAGACGTAACGGCTGGTTCGAATGACGCCATGGCTGTCGTGGCCGGTCAGGTTTCCGTCAAGAAGATAGTGGGCGACCTGTTGTGCTTCTCCGGTCTCGCAGCCTGCAGCCGAGAAGATCGCTGCGATAAAGCGTTCGAGAGCTTTTGCGCTGATGACGATTTGTTCTTTTTTCGTGGCATCCGCCGACATTTGATTGGTCTCCAGTTTCATCACTGCATGTGTAAAGTCTACAGCCGAAGGCAAACCGCCGGCGGAGTCAAGGGTCGAGGCGCTTGACGCCCGCGAATATCGATAATGTGTTCCGTTCGGGAACGGCACGCTCCGCAAGATAAGCGCGAATTCATCTTCCGGCCACGTTCCGAGAATGTCTTTCTTTCTATGATTGCGCCGTTGGTTCGCGATATGCGAACCCTGATCTTGGAGATGAAAATCATGAACCGAAAACTGATGTCGAGTGCGATGATTCTGTCGATGGCGATCGGCTCCGCTTCGCCGGTCTGGGCGGGCGAAGACCACGACAAAATCGGACTTCAACACGATCCCGTCACGACGCAGTCTGAATCGCCCCACAGGCTGACCATGGACGAAGCCATCCGCAAGGTGGAAGAAAAGATCCATGGAACGGTGACGTCCGTCCGCTCGACAAGCGATAACGGCACCCTTGTCTACCAAATCGACGTCAAGAAGTCCGACGGCATGGCCCGTGTCACGGTCGATGCCCAGACAGGCAAGATCATAACGATGTGATCCCGGCAATTTCGGACCGGAGAGGTCAAACTCCGGCCTCCACCCGCCGGATCTGTTTCGAAAGGGGCGCTTGTATCCAGATCAGGCGCCCCTTTTGGCGATTTACGATGACGGAGTTTTAAGGCTTCCTCGCGTCGACCAACCGGTCTAGCTGCACCCGCTCGTGGAACCGCAGGTCATGCACTTCATGCAGGTGCCGTTGCGGACCAGCGTGAAATTGCCGCATTCCGAACAGGCGTCGCCCTCATAACCCTGCATACGGGCGGTTCGCACCCGTTCGACCGACAGGTTTCCCTCCGACGACATGACCGCGATGGCGGCGTCGCTGCCCACAGCGGCCAAGGAACCATCGGACGATTCCAAAGCCGTGGCGGCGGCGGCAGCCAAGCGGTTGCCCTTGTAAACGAGGAACTTCCGCCGGACAAAGCCTTGGCTTGCGTACTGGTCGATGACTTCCATCGCCGTCGGGTCCGACGTGACGTCGAGCGCGCTCTTGTCCCCGGGTCCGACGCGGTCCGGTGCGAGATCCCGCGGTTCCACATGCGCCAGGTCGTGGCGTCCGAGATAGGAAACGGCGAGTTCGCGGAAAATGTAGTCGACGACGGACGTCGCCATCTTGATGGTGTCGTTGCCTTCCACCATGCCTGAAGGCTCGAACCGGGTGAAGGTGAACGAATCAACGAATTCCTCCAGCGGCACGCCGTACTGCAACCCCATCGAGATGGCGATCGCGAAGTTGTTCATCAGGCTGCGGAAGGCGGCGCCTTCCTTGTGCATGTCGATAAAAATTTCCGACAGCCTGCCGTCTTCGTATTCACCGGTTCGCAGATAGACCTTGTGACCGCCGACCTTGGCTTTCTGCGTATACCCTTTGCGGCGATCCGGCGGCCGCCGGCGATTGCCGCGATGGATAATCCGTTCCACGATCCGTTCGGTCACGATTTCCGCGCGAACGGCAGCGGGCTGCTCGACGATTTCATCGACCAGATCATCGATGTCTTCCTCATCGTCGAGAAGCGAGGCCTGCAACGGTTGCGACAATTTGGAACCGTCGCGGTACAGGGCGTTGGCCTTCAGGCCCAGCCGCCAGGACAGCATGTAGGCTTCCATGCAATCGGCCACCGAGGCGCCGTTCGACATGTTGATGGTCTTGGAAATGGCGCCGGAGATGAACGGTTGCGCCGCCGCCATCATGCGAATGTGGCTTTCGACCGACAGCGACCGCTTTCCGACGCGCCCGCACGGGCTGGCGCAATCGAAGATCGCCAGATGTTCGGGCTTCAGATGCGGCGCGCCTTCCAGGGTCATGGCGCCACAAACATAGGTGTTCGCACGGTCGATCTCCGCACGGGAGAATCCAAGCGTCGTCAACATGTCGAACGACACATCGTCGAGACGCTCCGCCGGAATGCCGAGAACCTCCGTGCAGAATGTCTCGCCCAGCGTCCATTTGTTGAACGCGAACTTGATGTCGAAGGCCGACGACAGCGCCGCTTCGAGATTGGCGAGAACTTCCGGCGTGAAGCCCTTGTTTTTAAGGGCATTCGTGTCGATCGCCGGCGAACCCTCGATGGTTCCGTGACCGACCGCGTAATGGATCATCTCGCCGATCTGTCTTTCGTCGTAGCCGAGCCGCGCCAGCGCCATCGGAACGATGCGGTTGATGATCTTGAAATACCCCCCGCCGGCGAGTTTCTTGAACTTGACGAGCGCATAGTCGGGCTCGACGCCGGTGGTATCGCAATCCATGACCAGACCGATGGTCCCCGTCGGTGCGAGAACCGAAACCTGGGCATTGCGGAAACCGCTCTTTTCACCCAGGGCCAAGGCATCGTCCCACGCCGAGCGCGCCGCCGCCAGCAGGTCTTCGTGCGGACAGTGGGCGGCGTCCAGCGGAACCGGAGAGATCGACAATCCCTCGTAACCCCGCTTTTCACCCATCGCGGCGCGGCGGTGATTGCGAATCACCCGCTGCATGGCCGATTTGTTGTCTTCGTATCCCGGAAAAGCGCCAAGTTCCTCGGCCATTTCGGCGGAGGCGGCATAGGCCGTGCCGGTCATCAAGGCGGTCACGGCCCCGCAAATCGCCCGGCCTTCCAGGGAATCGTAGGACAATCCGGCCGCCATCAGGAACCCGCCGATGTTGGCGTACCCCAAGCCGAGCGTCCGGAATTCATAAGACAACTGGGCGATTCGTGCCGCGGGGAACTGCGCCATCAACACCGAAATTTCCAGCGTGATCGTCCAAAGCCGCACCGCATAGGAGAAGGCGGCCACGTCGAACCCGCCGTCCTCGGTCTGGAACATCATCAGGTTCAGCGACGCCAGATTGCACGCCGTGTCGTCGAGGAACATGTATTCCGAGCACGGATTCGAAGCATTGATCCGTCCGCTTTCCGGACAGGTATGCCACTCGTTGATCGTCGTATCGAACTGGATACCGGGATCGGCGCATGCCCATGCCGAATAGCCGACCCGCTCCCAAAGCTCGCGGGCACGCACGGACTTGGCGACCTTTCCGTCGGTTCGACGGATCAGATCCCAAGTATCGTCGGTCTCGACCTTGTTGAGAAAATCGTTGGTGACACGGACGCTGTTGTTGGAATTCTGACCGGAAACGGTCATGAACGCCTCGGAGTCCCAATCGGTATTGAATTCCGGGAAATCGCACTCTGTGAAACCCTGCCGGGCGAGGTGGATAACCCGTTGGACGTAGTTTTCCGGAATCATCGCCCGACGGGCCGCCTTGATCGCCGCCTTGAGAACAGGGTTGGCACGGGGGTCGAAACGAACGTCGTCTCCCAAATCGTCCAGATGACAGGCATCCATGACCACGGTCAGAAGTGCCTTCGCGGAGCGGGAGCCAGCGACGAGCGCGGCGACCTTTTGCTCTTCTCGCGTCTTCCAGTCGATGTAGTTCTCGATATCCGGATGATCGATGTCGACGACCACCATCTTGGCGGCACGCCGCGTGGTTCCGCCAGACTTGATGGCGCCCGCCGCCCGGTCGCCGATCTTCAGGAAGCTGAGAAGGCCCGAGGAGCGCCCGCCACCGGAAAGCGATTCGCCTTCGCCGCGCAGGGCGGAGAAATTGGTGCCGGTTCCCGATCCGTACTTGAACAACCGGGCTTCACGGACCCAAAGATCCATGATACCGCCGTCGTTTACGAGGTCGTCGCTGATGCTCTGGATGAAACAGGCGTGAGGTTGCGGATGTTCGTATGCCGACGCGGAAGCAACCAGTTCTCCGGAACGGAAATCGACATAGTGGTGCCCCTGGGAAGGGCCATCGATCCCGTAGGCCCAATGGAGCCCGGTGTTGAACCACTGCGGGGAATTGGGAGCGCCGACCTGGGCGCACAACATGTAGCGCATTTCGTCGAAATAGGCGCGGGCGTCGGATTCGGAATCGAAATATCCGCCTTTCCAACCCCAGTAGGTCCAGGTTCCCGCCAAACGGTCGAAGACCTCCTTGGCGCTGTTTTCACCACGAGAGCGCTCATCGGCCGGAAGCTTCTCCAGGCGTTCGTCGTCGGCTTCATGCCGCCACAGCCAAGCCGGAACGTCGCTTTCCTCCACGGGCCTCAACGCCGTCGGCACGCCGGCCTTGCGGAAGTACTTCTGCGCCAAAACGTCGCAGGCGACTTGGGACCAATGGTCCGGAAATTCGATTCCGCTGGCCTGAAATACCAGACCGCCGTCCGGATTCCGGATTTCGCTGGAAGCCGACCGAAAGCCGAAGTCGTTGTAAGGAGACGAGTCCTCACTCGTGTAGAAGCGCGTGATCCGCATACCAACACCCGAAGTCTTATGGTTTCGTTGTTTGAATTCGGAACCCCGTCACCTCCCTGTGGCGGACCTCCGTATGGCACGAGACGCTGGACCGACCGTCGCCCCGTGCCGAGGAACTGTTCGATCACTGTACCCACAGTCCGAAAGGGACGCAAGGTTTTGTGCCTGGAAATTGACCTTGACATATATCTAGATGTTTAGGGTTATTTTAACAAAATTGCAGCGAAATCCGGATCCGCACTCAAAGCGCGACGAACCGACGGCAAGCCCCATCGCGAAATCGAATAAAGCACAGCTTTCAAGACCTTGCATTTTCGGCTTCGACCGGTATTTAAACGGGGTGGATCGACACTCGGATGGACTCGCCAGGCTCGACTCGCTTCCGGCGCTCCCGAAGCGAACCGGAAGTATCGGATACAACCCGAAACCGGATCGAAAAAGGCCGGTTCGGTGTCGGACTGGACGGAACGGCATACCCATGCAATAGTGTCGGTCCTTCGCGGAAGGCCCTGTTTCAAAGGAGTCGCAACGGCATGACGATCGGCACCCGCCTCTATACCCTGCTCAATGGAATGCTGGTCGGAACCGATTCGTTCGGCAATCGGTACTACCGGAAAAAGGGGCGGAAGTTGAATGGCCGTGAAAGGCGCTGGGTGGTCTACAAAGGCAAGTCCGAAGCGTCCAAGGTCCCCGCGGAATGGAGCGCGTGGCTTCACCACACCACCGACGTTCCCCTGATGGAACAGGCGGCGCAAGCGGCGGATTGGCAGAAAGAGCATCTTCCCAACCTGTCCGGAACCCAATTTGCCTATCGGCCCAAGGGGCATGAACTTCGCGACGGCGTCCACGCGCCAACGGACAGCGATTACGAGGCATGGTCTCCGAAATAGAGCGGGGCGATTCGGATGGCGACTGACATCAAGGAGGCCCTGGTCGGATCGTTCGTGATCCTGATCATCGCCGGGATGCTCATGTTTCCTTATGGAAAACTGGTCACCGAAGCCACGTCCAACGATATTCTCGTTACCGCCACCTTCAACAAGGTGGACGGATTGGCCCAGGGCGACGAAGTCCGGCTCGGTGGGATTCGAATCGGCACCATCGAAGCAATGGACCTGGACAGCAACTACCGGGCCGTCGTTGCGATGCGAATCGACGGGGACATCCATCTTTCCGCCGATACCTCGGCCGCGATCCATACCGATGGCCTGTTCGGTTCGAAATTCATGGTTCTCGAACCGGGTGGCGACAAAAAGATTTTGGCTTCCGGAGACCGAATCCGATTTACGCAGGATGCGATGATCGTCAGCGATCTTCTCGACCTGATCATCACGCGCGGACGAGCCCGGTTGGGCTCCCCCTCGGCGTCGGAAAGCGCCGGAACCGAAGGCGGAACGAGATAGTCATGGGACGTAATCTGATCGAAAGCGTGATGGGCGCGGTGGTCCTGTTGGTAGCGGGGCTATTCGTCTACTTCGCATACGAGACAGCGCAAATTAGGACGGCAACCGGTTACCCCGTAACGGCGACGTTCTACAAAATCGGCGGCCTGGGAAAGGGAAGCGACGTCCGAATCAGCGGAATCAAGATCGGAACCGTCATCGACCAGCGCCTGGATCCCGCGACTTTCGATGCCGTGGTGACGATGTCGATTCGGAACGACGTAAGACTACCCACGGACACTGTGGCGGCCATCGAAGGCGATGGCCTTCTCGGCGGAAAATACGTCCGTCTGGAGCCGGGAAGCGAAAAGACCTATATCGCCGAAGCGGGCCGTATCGCGAAAACCAAGGATTACCGGTCCCTGGAAGATCAGGTCGGCGAAATCATCTTCCTGGCGACCGGCGGCGATAAACCCTAGAGCGCCCTGCGTCCTGCCAAGCGCAGATACGACGCGCCAAGTTATCGTAATCGATCAATTTTCCTTCGTTCCGGCGGTTCCACCGAAATGAGGATTGATCCAAACAATTCCGCGACTGAACCGGGTTGGAGACCGATGTCCTTCTTTTTCCCGAAAATCGGACCGTTGCATACATTGGCGGTTCTGGGCGTGGCGAGCACCGCATGGGTGGCTTCCGCGGCGTGGGCCGAATCGCTCGATATCGCAGTTCTCCAGGCTTTGGACAAAGTCACGGCGCGGGTGTCGACCATTCAGGCGCCGATCGGCGAGGTCGTTCGTTTCGGCACCCTGGAAATCGTCGCGCGGACATGTGAAAAGCGTCCCCCGGAAGAAACGCCGGAAAGCGCGGCATTCCTGGACATTTGGGAAGCCAAGCCCGGGGAACCGTCGAAAAGCCTTTTCCGGGGATGGATGTTCGCTTCCAGTCCCGCGCTTTCGGCGATGGAGCATCCGGTTTACGACGTTTGGGTTCTGGATTGCCGCAGCAGTATGTCGAGTTCTTCCCCCGATTCGCGGGAGAGCGGAGCCCGGTAGAACTGAGCGGGAACCTGAATGGCGTTGTCCAGCATCCGCAGGTATTCCTCGGCCGGGACCTCGATTGCGCCGAACTGCAGGAGATGATCCGTTACGAATTGCGTATCGAGCAGGACGTAACCGGAATAGCGCAGCCGCGCGACCAAGTGCACCAGGGCGACCTTGCTGGCATCCTGGCGCCGTGAAAACATGCTTTCCCCGAAAAAAGCGCCACCAAGCGCCACGCCGTAAAGACCGCCGACCAGGGAGTCGCCGATCCAGCATTCGACACTATGGGCGTATCCCAGATCGTGAAGTTCCGAATACGCCTGAAAAATCTTGCCATTGATCCATGTGTCCTGGCGGCGCTCGGTGGACTCGGCGCATCCCTCGACGACCGCCCGAAAGTCGGTATCGCACCGCACGTCGAAAACATTGCGGCGCACGGTTCGAGCGAGCCGCGAGGAAACATGGAAACCGTCCAGGGGAATGATGCCGCGCCGTTTGGGGCTGACCCAAAAAACGCCTTCGTCGTCGCGGCGCTCCGCCATCGGGAATACCCCGATGGCGTAGGCGCGCAAGAGCAGTTCGGGAGTAAGCCGGGTCGAATTGTCCCTCGGCTTACTCATTCTTGTCGACGAAATGCTCCAGCCAGTGGATGTCGTAGGTCCCGTTGATCACATCGGGAGCCGCCATCAGGCGCTGGTGGAGGGGCAAAGTAGTTTCCACGCCGCCGATCACGTACTCGTCAAGAGCGCGGCGTAGCCGCATCAGGCATTCGTTGCGGTTGCCGCCATGGACGATGAGTTTAGCGATCATGCTGTCGTAGTAAGGCGGGACCTTGTACCCTGCGTACAAGGCCGAATCGACGCGAACGCCCAACCCGCCGGGGGTGTGATAGTCGCCGATCGTCCCCGGCGATGGCATGAACGTCACGGGATTTTCGGCATTGATCCGGCATTCGATCGCGTGCCCCCGAAACTGCACCTTATCCTGGGTATAGCTCAGGGGGGCACCGGCAGCGATTCGCACCATTTGACGCACCAGATCGAACCCCGTGATCATCTCGGTCACCGGATGTTCGACCTGAAGCCGGGTGTTCATTTCCATGAAATAGAATTCGCCGTCTTCGTAAAGAAACTCGATCGTGCCGACGTTTCGGTAACCGATCGCCCGCACGGCATCGGCCGCGGTTTTTCCGATCTTGGCGCGCAGTTCCGCGTTTAAAGCGGGCGAGGGGGCTTCTTCGAGAATTTTCTGGTGGCGTCTCTGCATGCTGCAGTCGCGTTCGCCCAAATGAACGGCCGAACCGTAGGCGTCGGCGATGACCTGGACCTCGATATGCCGCGGCTTGGTCAAATACTTTTCAAGGTACACTTCGCCATTGCCGAAATTGGCCTGAGCCTCGCTGCTCGCCAGCTTGAGCGCCGCCGGCAGTTCTTCACGGGTCTTGGCCAGCTTCATGCCCTTGCCGCCGCCACCGGCCGAGGCCTTGACGATGACCGGGTATCCGATCTTTTCGGCGATGGCCAGGGCATCTTCCTTGTTGGTCACGGCGCCGTCCGACCCCGGAACGACCGGAAGACCGGCCTTTTTCGCCGCTTCCTTGGCCCGGATCTTGTCGCCCATCAGACGCAGATGTTCCGGCAATGGTCCAATGAACGTAAACCCGTGTTCCTCTACCATTTCGGCGAAATCGGCGTTTTCCGCCAAAAAACCGTAACCGGGATGGATGGCGTCGGCTCCCGATATGGTCGCCGCCGAAAGGATCGCCACCTTGTTAAGATAGCTGTCGCGGGCGGCCGGCGGACCGATGCAGACGGATTCGTCGGCCAAACGCACATGCATCGCGTCCGCATCGGCAGTGGAATGGACCGCGACCGTGCGGATGCCCATTTCCTTGCACGCCCTGTGGATGCGGAGTGCGATTTCGCCACGATTGGCGATCAGAACCTTTTCAAACATGCGGCATCACTCGATGATCATTAGCGGTTCGCCGAACTCGACGGGGGCGCCGTTGCTGATCAGGATGCGGGTCACCTTGCCGGAGCGGGGGGCCTTGATGGAATTGAAGACCTTCATGGCCTCGATCAAAATCACCGTATCCCCCTGGTTCACGCTATCACCGACCTGAACGAATGGCGCCGAATCGGGATCCGGAAGCGTATAGGCGACGCCAACCATCGGCGAAACCACGACGCCGGGATGATTGGACAACGATTCGCTCGACGCCGCAGGAGACTTTCCCTCGCCGCTACCGGTCGCCACAGGCGCAGCCGGTATGCCGCCGCCTGAAAAAGACGCGATCGGCGCCGGTGTCTTGCTGACTCGCACGTGCCAGTCGCCGGAGCCGTATTCGATTTCCGTCAAACCGGTTTCAGTCAGAATCTCAGCGAGTTTGCGAACCAGATCCTCGTTGAGTTCCTTGATATTCTCTTTATTCGACATGGTTTCCCTTCGTGACGATCAGGGCGCGGCTCAATCGCAAAGGATGCGGGCGAACGCTGCCGGTACTGTTTTTTCTCCCGCTGTCCCGGAAACCGTGCGGCGACGGAACCCCAATTCACACGAGCTTGGCCACCGGTCTCTGTAGGGACTAGGGCGAAACCCGTCTGGGATTCGTGCTGGGCGCGCCGATCACGGACCATTCCGTTCGAACGGAAAACGCTGACGGGTTATAGCATGCACGCGGGCTTGT
This sequence comes from Rhodospirillales bacterium, assembly GCA_963675465.2. GTDB lineage: Bacteria > Pseudomonadota > Alphaproteobacteria > Rhodospirillales > Shumkoniaceae > JAHDSF01. The sequence continues at coordinate 71,042 of CAXXVY010000005.1, read as the reverse complement.
GTAACACACACTTTTGTCTATGTTAGGGGCGGTATTTCAAATATCGGGACAGTGATCGGGCGCCTCGGAGCCATTCCGCAGGCCCGGTCGGGTTGGCCCGCGGAACGGATTTGGACCCCGACCTTCGCGTCTCGTGCAACTAAATGGACGATTCTCATGCGTGTGACCATAAATGGAGAGGAGCGTACGTTGGACGCTCCGATGAAGGTTGAAAACCTGCTGCGTTCGATCGGCCTGGATTCCCGTAAAGTAGCCGTCGAGCGCAACCTTGAAATCGTTCCCCGTTCGCAATATGAGAGCATTGACGTTTCGGATGGAGACCGGTTCGAAATCGTTCATTTCATTGGCGGAGGAGCACCTGACGTGGAAGACGATCCTTTCTTTGTGGCTGGCCGACGTTTTACCTCGCGCCTGCTGGTCGGAACCGGGAAGTACAAAGATTTCGAGGAAACCGCGCGGGCAATCGAAGCATCCGGTGCGGAAATCGTAACCGTCGCGGTCCGCCGCGTGAACGTCACCGATCCGAACCAGCCGATGCTCGTCGACTACGTGGATCCGAAGAAATTCACCTACCTGCCGAATACGGCGGGTTGTTTCACGGCGCTCGATTCTTTGCGGACGCTTCGCCTGGCGCGCGAGGCCGGCGGATGGGATCTGGTGAAGTTGGAAGTGCTGGGCGACCAGAAAACCCTGTACCCGAACATGGTCGAAACCCTGAGTGCCGCAGAGACCCTGGTCTCCGAGGGATTCAAGGTCATGGTCTATTGCTCGGATGATCCGATCATGGCGAAGCGTCTGGAGGATATCGGATGCGTGGCGATCATGCCGCTGGCGGCACCGATCGGCTCGGGCCTCGGCGTTCAGAGCCCTGTCAACATCCGTCTGATAAAGGAACAAAGCAAGGTCCCGGTTCTGGTCGATGCCGGCGTGGGCACGGCGTCGGACGCGGCCGTGGCCATGGAACTCGGTTGTGACGGCGTCTTGATGAACACCGCGATCGCGGAGGCCAAGAATCCGATCCTCATGGCAAAAGCCATGCGTCACGCTGTTCAGGCCGGACGGTTGGCCTACAGAGCCGGCCGCATGCCCCGGAAGAGCTATGCCGATCCGTCGTCGCCTCTGGCGGGACTGATATAGATCTTCGTAACGGTTTCTCCGGCACGTTCGGAGAGAGTCGAAGGAATGCCGATCCCCGTTAGGGATCGGCATTTTTCTTCCGAATCAGGCCCGATACGGCGGCAAATTCGCCACAGCGGAAACGCTCGATGCGCCTTCTGAAATTCCCCCGCTATTCCAATCGGATGCACCCGTTTTCAAGAATTTGGCAACAACCGAAAATTTGGTCTTTTCATTAACAAAAAAGAGCGTATAACCCGCATCCCACGCGCGGGCCAATGACCACCGTACTCGGTCGGAGGCGCCGGCGTTCTTCTTGGTACGGGCCGGCTTTGCCGGCAGGCTCTCCGGGAGGAGCGAACACAATGGTCGAAGGCCCGATGAGCGTCCCCATCTCCCTCGCAGCCGCTTTGCGCGCGTTGTCGAAAGAGACGGGGTGGTGTGGCCGTGAAGGCGGACGTGCTTCGCATATGGAGTACATTTCGCTTCTCGGCCGGAAAAACCCCCACTCGAGTCTGACGACGGCCTAACGCCGTCCTGCCCGACCCAAAGCATTCGGTTGTTCTCGGCATAGCCGGGGCAGTTCTGTATCGACGATACGCGGCTGAGGCCGCGGCCGGAGTGGGGAGTAAACTGATGACCCCTAAAATCGAACGTTTCTTTTTCGAGCGACGACCTCAGACGCCGATCCTCGTCTTGGACCTCGACGTCGTTACCGAGCGTTTTCTGACTTTGCGAAAAGTCCTTCCGGAAATCGAAATTTTCTACGCCGTCAAGGCGAACCCTGCTCCCGAAATCTTGCGGCGGCTGGTCGAACTCGGTTCCCACTTCGATGCCGCCAGTCCCGGCGAAATTGATGCCTGCCTCGCCGCCGGCGCCGCGCCGGATGACATTTCCTACGGCATCACGGCCAAAAAGCAGCGCGATATCGTCTATGCCTACGAGCTCGGTGTCCGCATGTTCGCATTCGACAGCGAATCCGAACTGGAAAAGCTTCGCGAATCGGCTCCGGATGCCAAAGTTTACTGCCGAATCCTGGTCCCGAACGGGGGCGCGGACTGGCCGCTTTCCCGAAAGTTCGGCTGCGAACTCGATATGGCCGCCGCCCTCCTGATCAAAGCGCGCGATCTTGGCCTGGTACCCTACGGATTGTCGTTTCATGTCGGCTCCCAACAGACCCGGCCGCAGCAATGGGGCGTGGCACTCGACCGCGTCGGAAAGGTGTTCGATACCCTCCGAACCGCCGGCATCGTGCCGCAAATGGTCAATATCGGAGGCGGCTTTCCCATTCGCTATCGCGAGGACGTCCCCGCGATCGAGCTTTTCGCGAACACGATCGAGGATTCCATCGCGAGCACGTTTCCAGATTCCCGCCCGCGCATGGTGATGGAACCGGGCCGGTTCCTGGTCGGCGAGGCGGGCGTACTGTTTTCCGAAGTGGTTTTGGTTTCCCAGAAATCCACGACCGACGAATTGCGCTGGCTTTACCTCGACATCGGGAAATTCGGCGGCTTGGCGGAAACGATGGACGAAGCCATCAAATACGCGATCCACACGCCGCACGACGGCGGTCAGGAAGGCCCGGTCGCGATCGCAGGGCCGACCTGTGACGGCGCAGATATTCTGTACGAAAAAAGCGCCTACACGTTGCCGACGGCCTTGAAGCCCGGTGATATTGTCCGAGTCGAATCCACGGGCGCCTACACGACTACCTATTCCGCTATCAATTTCAATGGCTTCGCGCCGTTGCAGGATGCTTACGTTTAGCGTTTCGCGCTTTTGCGAATAAAGGGAGAAGGCGGCCCGAGGCCGCCTTCTTTTATTGCTTCCCGGTCGGCCGGAATTTTCCGTGAACGGCTTCACCGAAATCCGGCCGTCGATGCTATATGATCGTTATTCGGGCAAGACGGGGAGGGGGTCATGGCAAAGCGGCCACGTCATACTCCATCGGATGCTTCAATCATCCGCCGGTTCGCGGTGCTGGTCGCCGCGTCTTTCCTCGGCGGGTGCGCGGTTCTCACACCGGTTCCGCCTAAAACCGGCGTGTCCGAAAGGTTGGCGTCGTTTCCTATTGCAGGCCTTCCGCTCGAGCGACCGGTCAGTATCTATTGGAACGACCGCATGGTCCCGTTTATCGACGCCGAAACCGACGGCGACGCGGCATTCGCGCTGGGAATGGTTCATGCCCATTTACGCCTGGGGCAAATGGAAATATCGCGCAGAATTTCCCAGGGCAGAATATCGGAAATGACCGGGCCTTTCTTCGTCGGTGTGGATCGTTCACTGCGCGTACTCGGCCTGGAACGGGCATCCCGGAAGATTCTCGACGGACTTCCCGATGACACGCGGCTCTGGCTGACGCGCTTTGTCGACGGTCTCAACCACTATCAGCAGAACATCGCCGACCTGCCGCACGAATTCGCCGTACTGGGGCTCGAAAGGGAACCCTGGACGGTCGAAGAGGTCATTACCCTCGGTCGACTGGCGGGTGTCGACGTCAACTGGCTGGCCTGGTTCGGTTTGCTCCCGCTGCGAAGCCATCCCGATTGGCCTCGGATATGGCGGACTGCATTGCGGTACGGGGCACGCAGCCCGTCGAGTTTCGGAGATTCGGCCGAATATCCCATCGCCGGCAACCGCGACGCATCGGTTTTGTCCGACCTGTTGGAGGGGAAGGGACGAAACGGCAGCAACAGCATCGTTATCGCCGGCCACCGGTCCGGCGGCGGCGGCGCGTTGATCGCCAGCGACCCGCATCTGGGCATTTCACTTCCCAATTTCTGGCTGATCGCCGGATTGAAGTCCCCATCCTATCACGTTGTCGGATTGATGCCGCCGGGCCTGCCGATCTTCGGTCTTGGAAGAAACCCCGATATCGCATGGGGCGGCACCAACATGCGGGCGGCGAGCAGCGATTTGGTCGATATCTCCGGCGAGAACCCCGCGATCCTAAAAACGGAAACCCATACCGTCAAAATCCGCTACTGGATGAACGAAAGCGTCGATGTCCGCATCAGTCCCTGGGGGCCGGTGATTTCGGATGCGCCTGCGTTCCCCGCAAAGACGGACCGGACCGTGGCACTTCGATGGATGGGGCACGAAGAATCAGATGAGTTTTCGGCATTCCTTCGGGCGAGCCGGGCCGACTCCTGGCAATCCTTCCGCGACGCATTCGAAAATTACGCCGTGTCGGGGCAAAACATGCTCTACGCGGACCGATTCGGCAACATCGGTCAGGTTTCCGCGGCGCGTTTGCCAAAAAGAAATGCGTCTGTTCCCAACGACATATTCGTTGATCCTCGGACGGCGCACGATGATTGGCAGGCCTTCGCCACCAGTCGTGAATTGCCCGCGACCTTCAATCCACCAGAAGGCGCCATCGCTTCGGCCAACAATCGCCCGGGCCCATCCAATGTGCCGATCAGCTATTTTTTTTCGCCGAAGGACCGAATCGAGCGGCTTCGATTCCTCCTGGGCAAGCAAGAGGCCGTCACGCCACGAGATCTTATGAACTGGCAACGCGATGTTGCAGCGCCCTCCAGTCGCCGGCTGAAAGACGGGCTAATCGGTGTTTTACGGCAAGGCGATTGGCGCCCGGAAAGTCTCGACGCCATCGCGGCCCTGGACACGATCCAAAGATGGGACGGAAACTACGGGGCGGACTCCATCGGCGCGCTGGCCTTCGAGGCGTTTTTCGGGACCTTCGCGGAAGAGGTCTATCGCTTTCTGGGTCGAAGCGATGAGTTTGCCGGATTTTCGCGATCGAGTGCCGCGAAGGACCGACTGTGGGAAGACGTGAAGGGGATCGCCCCCGACACGCTGCGGCAACTTGCCGAACCAGCGCTGGAACGCGCCGCCGATGCCGCCGCCAAATACGGGCATTGGGGCGCGGTTCATCGGCTGCGTCTCGATCATGCCTTCGCGAATTTGCCGTTGGTGGGATTCCGCTATCGCTTTTCCGACCTGCCTGTCGGCGGCAGTCAGGAAACGCTGATGAAAACCGCCCATCAACTGGAAGCGGATTCTGTGCATGGAGTCCGATACGGATCGCAGGCGCGCCACGTCTCCGATCTTTCGGATCCTGATGCGAACGATTTCGTTCTTCTCGGAGGACAGGACGGATGGTTCGGCAGTCCGGCTTTTATCGACCAGGTCGCGCTGTGGGAGCGGGGCGAATATATCCGCGTTCCACTGCGGCTGGACACGGTCCGCGCGACCTTTGAACGGAAACTGCGTCTGACCCCGGAAAGAGCTACGAAAAAGCCTTGAAGGCGATGATCGTGTAGGTGTCCTTGATCCCGTCGAGGGCATGAATTCGTTCGTTCACGAAATGCCCGATATCGGTATCGTCCGGAAGGTTGCACTTCATCAACAGGTCGTAATCGCCTGATATCGAAAAGACTTCGGACACCTGATCGATCGCATCTGCGGCCTGGGCCGCAACGTCATAGGAACGCCCCAACTCGCATTTCACGTTCACGAATATCGTGCGCATGCCATTTCTCCGAAGCGTTATTTTCGCTTGGAACCAAAAGGCTCGATCAGAATGAACGCAGGGACATGGTCCCCCAGGCCGACCACGGGGCCGGGGCTGGCTCGTTCGGTTCTTTCACGCTTTTCCTTGCGCGGTTCCTGCTTGCTTTCCGGTTTGGCGGCCACGGGCTTCCGGGGGCTGATCGGTTCGGAGACTGCGATCTCGCGCATTTCTTCCGATTTCGGCTCCGGCACTTTTTCTCTTCGGTGATCGTTTCGGCGGCGGGGGCTTCGCTTTTGCTCGCGCTCCTCCGAAACAACCGGGGTTTCCGATGTCGTTTTCTCCGCCGCCCGCTCGGCATTTTCGGGCGGGCTGGACGACAAATCGTAGGGCGCGATCGCAGCCGAAATCAGTTTCGTGATAGCCGCCATGTACCGCCGATCTTCGTCGGCGACCAACATGAAGGCGCGCCCCTTACGGCCGGCGCGACCCGTCCGTCCGATGCGGTGAACATAGTCCTCGGCATGGCTCGGGACGTCGAAATTGAAAACATGGCTGACATTGGGAATATCGAGACCCCGCGCCGCCACGTCGCTGCAAATGAGCAGCACGGCCGATCCTTCCTTGAAGGACTTCAAGGTTTGCATGCGTTCGGCCTGAGCTAAGTCGCCGTGAAGCTGCGCGGCGCTGAACCCATGGCGCGTCAACGACCGGTGCAGAATACCGACATCCCGTTTGCGATTGCAAAAGACGAGCGCACTCTTGACGTCCTCGGCATGAATCAGCCGCCGCAACGCATCGCGCTTTTCCTTTTGCAGGACGCCGGGTCGGCGATCCGACGGCGTGGCGACCTTTACCAGGAACTGTTCCACGGTTTCCGCGGGCGTCGCCGACCGGCCAACCGTTATTTCCTTTGGATTCATCAGGAACGCATCGGCCAGCCGTCGGATTTCCGGCGCCATGGTGGCCGAGAAAAACAACGTCTGACGGAGCTTCGGCACCATTTTCACGATCCGCTCGACATCGGGGATGAACCCCATGTCCATCATGCGGTCCGCTTCGTCGATCACCAGGATCTTGACATCCGACAGCAGCAGGTGCCCGCGCTCGAACAAATCGAGAAGACGGCCGGGAGTCGCAATCAGAACGTCGACCCCGCGATCAATGATGCGAATTTGATCGCTCATCGATTCTCCGCCGATCAGCAACGCCTTGTTGAGCGCGTGATGCTTGCCGTAGGTCGTGAAATTGTCGGCCACCTGGGCCGCCAGTTCACGTGTCGGTTCAAGAATCACCGACCTCGGCATGCGCGCCTTGGCCCGCCCGGCGGCGAGGATATCGATCATTGGCAAGGTGAACGAAGCTGTCTTGCCCGTGCCGGTCTGCGCGACACCCATGATGTCGCGCCCCATGAGCACGATGGGGATCGCTTGTTCCTGGATGGGAGTTGGCGTGACGTAGCCCGCGTCTTCAACGGCGCGAAGGACCTTATCACCGAGTCCGAGATCTGAAAAACCCATGCCCTACTTTGGGTTACATGAAGCGGGACGACAACCGCGCCTCGATTATCCACAATTAGTCGCGCGATATTAGGACAATAGAGCCGTGTGTCAATGCGCCAACTTCCCGGAACCGTTTTTTATTTCTTAACGGCCTTGTCCGAGGACGGGAACGGTCTTACCGTCCGGGGAGTCGTTTTCAGCGTTCGTGGCCGGAATAAGGGTCCATCGTATGAAGATCAGTTCCGAAAAAACGTGCCTTTTGATCGTCGATATACAGACTCGGTTGGTTCCCGCGATGCACACCGGAGATATGGTCGTCGCCAATGCCGGTATCCTGGTAACTGCCGCGCGTCGGCTGGGAATCCCCATTCTGGTTTCGGAACAGTACCCCAGGGGTCTCGGACCGACGGTTCCGGAACTTTCGGAGTTGGTATTCGCCGACGATATCGTCGAAAAGGTCGAATTTTCCTGCCTGGACAACGCCGCCTACCGTGAAAGCCTGATGGAGCGGGATCGGCGACATATGATCGTCGCCGGCATCGAAGCGCACGTCTGCGTCCTTCAAACGGTGCTCGATCTTCTTGAGGGCGGATACGACACCGCCGTCGTCGCCGATGCGGTTTCTTCCCGAGCGGCGGAAAGTCAACGCATCGCGCTCGACCGGATGGCCCGCGCCGGAGCGGAGGTCGTGACGACTGAGATGGTCGTCTTCGAATGGCTGAAAAAATCCGGGACGCCCGAATTCAAGGAAATCAGCGCCCTAATCCGATAATTTTTAAAAGTCCGGAACGGAAAGAGCGAACGATGAGCCATAGGATACCCCTTGTCCTGCTGCCCGGCCTCCTGAACGATCAGGGATTATGGCTCCATCAGATCCGGACACTGACGGACGTCGCGGAAATCCAGGTTCCGGATCTGACCCGGTTTACCGATCTGGCCGAAGCGGCGCGAACGGTCTTGACCGAATTGCCGGAAACCTTTGCCCTGGCCGGACTGTCGATGGGGGGATATTTGGCGCAGGAAATCATGCGTCAAGCGCCGGACCGGGTTTTGCGCCTGGCGCTCGTCGATACCTCGCCGCATGCCGACACCCTGGAGCAGGAGCGCAAGCGCCGATCGTTGATCGACCTGGCGCGACGCGGCGATTTCAAGGGGGTCACCCGTCGCCTTCTGCCCATGCTCGTACATGAGCGCGCGCTCGGAGACGAAATCCTGACATCCTCCGTCATGGACATGGCCGAAAGGGTGGGCAGGGATGCGTTTATCCGGCAACAAACGATGATCATGAGCCGACCGGAAGGCCGCCGGGATTTGGGGTCCATTTCGTGTCCCACGCTCGTCGTATGCGGAAGGGAAGATGCGCTGACCCCGGTTTCCGTGCATGCGGAAATGGCCGATTCCATCCCCCACGCCACGTTTGTCGTCGTCGAAGAGGCCGGGCATCTGTCACCGCTCGAACAGCCGCAGGCGGTCAGTGCACTTTTCCGCTATTGGTTGTATTAGGTTGATATATAGTGCCGGTGGCATGTGGCTGTTCGTGATAAAAATAAACAGGAGATCATGATGGCGAATACACGATTGGTATTGGTTCCCGGCTTGGTTTGCGACGAAGCGCTTTGGACTCACCAAGCGGAAACGCTCACCGATGTTTGCGAGCCCGCCGTATTCGATATGGCCCCCTACGACGACATCGACGTCGCGGCGCAGGCATTGCTCGACACGTTTCCGGGCACGTTCGCACTGGCGGGATTGTCGATGGGCGGCTATTTGGCCTTCGAGATCATGAAAAAGGCGTCGGACCGCGTCAGCAAACTGGCCTTGCTCGATACCACGCCCGTCGCGGACAGCCCGGAATCGGTCGAGCGCCGCCGGAGTGCAATCGCCCAGGCAAAAGACGGAAAATTCAAAACGATCATTGAAGGATATCTCCCGTTCTTCATGCATGAAAAAAGGTTGTCCGACCCGGCTTTCGTGCAGAAAGTCGTCGCGATGACCGACCGCGTCGGGAACGCCTCCCTCATTCGTGGCCAGACACTCATGATGAACCGGCCGGACAGCCAGGAATCCCTGGCCGATATCCGGTGTCCGACCTTGGTGCTTTGCGGCCGGCAGGACAAGTTGACGCCGTTGCCGCTCCACGAAATGATGGCCGAACGGATCCCCGGTGCGACGCTGGTCGTCGTCGAGGACAGCGGACACCTGTCGACCATGGAACAGCCTCATGCGGTTTCCGCGGTTATGCGATACTGGCTTGGACTGGATTAATTCGCTTCGTTCGACGGCATGCCCGAGCGCGCGGTTGATTGTGGCTGTGTCGATCCTTTAAGATCGTCGACGGAAACCTTTCGGATTCCGAAGAGGGGGGACACCGATACGACAAAATCGGTGCGTGTAAATGAGTGTTAACGAAGTTGATGCATGTTGACGTTATTACGGCGACAATAGAAAAGACGATTTCTCGGGTGACGGGGTTGATGGAGGCTCGGACAGTCATGGCGCGCAAGATCGGCGAAAAGACATCGGTGCGCACGCAGCGCGGCGGAATGCGGCTTTCGCTCCTCGCGACGGTCGCGGCAGCGGTCATTTTGTCCGGCTGTTCGGAAATCCCCGGCTACCTTAACCCCGTGGAATGGTACCAGGGGGCCTCCGATGCCATTTTCGGCGACGACACGGAGCAACCCGTCGTCGCGGAAACCCAATCGGCCCAACCGAAACCCATTCCGGGGTCGGGCGACGACTTTCCGAAACTCGGGAATACGCCGGACGTCGGCAAAGTCGTGGCTCAGCGCCAACCTGCCAGAGGCCTCGTCGGCGATACGGGCAATCGGTCCTACGGTGAATCCGTGACCCGTCAGGGCGCGGCAACGAGTGTGCTTGACGATCCCAACAAGGGGAAGACAGCCCCCGCGGTTCCGGTTGTTCCGGCAACGCCGAAACCCGCTTCGCCTTCGGCCGAGACTGCGCCCATGTCGACGCCGATCGAACCGCCGAAAATGCCGGAGCCGCCGATGGCTGCCGCCGCGCCTAAACCGGCGATGCAGGCGAAGTCCGATATGCAGGCTCAGCTTCCGACCCGAGCCGTTGCTGCAAAAACGCCGGCGGCACCGGTCATGCCGGACCTACAAGCATCCGATCCCTATGCGACCGTCGTGATTTCGTCAGACGGAATCAGCTTCGAAGACAGCGGCGCCGGGACATCTTCCTACGGTACGCTCGCTACAGGTTCGGGATATTCCGGCGAAGTCGGCGCATCCGCCCTGGCCAACGGTGCGCTAGCCTTGGACGCAGCCCCCGGCGCGGAACAAAACGCGACACGGGTTGCGACGATCCAGTTCGGCAACGGCTCCGCATCGCTGGATGAGCGGGATCGCGGCGTTCTGCGGGATGTCGCGGCCATCGTCAAACAGCGGGGAGGGCGGCGTGTGATTGTCGTCGGTCACGCCAGCAGCCGAACCCGCAACATGGATCCGGTTAGTCATTCCATGGTGAACTACGAAGTATCGGCCCAGCGGGCGGACAGCGTCGCAAAGGCTCTGATGAGCTTCGGCGTGGAAGGCGACAGGATCCAGATCGCGGCGCGCGCTGACCGGCAGCCGATGTATTACGAAGTCATGCCTTCCGGTGAAGCCGGCAATCGCCGTACCGATATTTACGTAGAGTACTGACCGGGGCCGTATCGACCCTTTTCGTGGTTGCATGAGGGGCACACCGACGGTGTGCTCCCTTATGCTCTTATAAGGCTGGTGGAGAAATGGAACAGGAATTTCATCGCATTCGAAGGTTGCCGCCCTACGTGTTTGCAGAAGTCAACGCGATGAAGGCCGCTGCCCGAGCTGCCGGCCGCGATATTATCGATTTCGGGATGGGTAATCCGGATACCCCGACCCCGCCCCATATTGTCCAGAAACTGATCGAGACCGTTCAGGATCCGCGAACCCATCGTTATTCGAATTCCCGCGGCATTCCGGGCTTGCGAAAGGCGCAGGCCGCCTATTACGGGCGGCGGTTCGGTGTCGACGTCGATCCCGAGACCGAAACCATCGTGACCCTCGGATCCAAGGAAGGGTTGGCCAACCTCGCCTCGGCGATCACGAGCCCCGGCGATGTCATGCTGGTTCCCAATCCGAGCTATCCGATCCATCCGTTCGGCTTCATCATCGCGGGGGCTGCGGTCCGAAACGTGCCCGTTCATCCGGACGAGGAATATTTCAAGGCACTGGAACGGGCCATTCAGCACAGCGTGCCCAAGCCGACGGCGATCGTCCTCAATTACCCGAACAATCCGACGACCGAGGTCGTGGGGCTCGATTTTTATCGGCAGGTTGTTGATTTTTGCAAATTCCACGGCGTGTACATTCTTTCCGATCTCGCCTATGCGGAAATCTACTTCAACGACGAACCGCCGCCCTCGATTCTGCAGTTGAGGGAAGCGTGGGATGTCGCCGTTGAGTTCACGTCGATGAGCAAGACGTATTCGATGCCGGGATGGCGGATCGGCTTTGCGACGGGCAACCGCAAGCTCATCGCCGCCCTGACGCGTAACAAGTCGTATCTGGATTACGGCGCGTTCACGCCGATCCAGGTCGCTTCCGTCGCCGCCCTGAACGGCCCCCAGGAATGCGTCGCGGAAATCCGCAACCGCTACAAGGAACGCCGGGACGTCCTGATCGAAGGACTGGCCGCCGCCGGGTGGGACATTCCGTCGCCGCCGGCCACCATGTTCGCCTGGGCTCCGATTCCGCCGCAATTCAAGCACCTCGGTTCCATGGAGTTTTCCAAACTGCTGCTCGAGGCGGCCGATGTCGCGGTTTCGCCGGGGATCGGCTTCGGCGAAAATGGCGATGGCCATGTCCGCATCGGACTGGTCGAAAATCGCCATCGTACGCGGCAGGCAGTTCGAAACATCAAGGCATTCTTGAATCGCGGCTCGGAAATCCTTGAAAAGGCGGAACAGAACAAAGTCGCCAGAGCCGGCTGATTCGCGGGGAAAATGATAAAATGGACAAGTCATTGAAAGTCGCCGTCGCCGGGCTGGGCACCGTCGGCGGCGGAGTCGTGAAGCTGCTGAAAGTCAACGAAGAGCGGATCGCCGAGCGTTGCGGGCGCCCGATCCGCATCGTCGCGGTCGCCGAACGCGATGTCGAGAAGATACGCCAGTTGCCGGTGTCGGACGCAAAGGTTCACACCGACGCCCTGGAAATGCTGGAGCAAACCGACGCCGATGTTATCGTGGAACTGATCGGCGGCGCCGACGGCATCGCCAAGACGATTTGCGAAACCTCTCTCGCGAAGGGCAAGCACGTGGTCAGCGCCAACAAGGCGTTGATCGCCCATCACGGCACCGCCCTGGCGTTGGCGGCCGAGAAGTCCAATTTGGCATTCCGCTACGAAGCCGCCGTTGCCGGCGGCATCCCGATCATCAAGGCCCTTCGCGAGGGTCTGGCCGGGAACAGCGTCAGCCGCGTCTACGGTATCCTCAACGGGACCTGCAACTACATCCTGACGACGATGCGCAAGACCGGCCGTGCATTCGATGACGTTCTGGCGGACGCCCAACGGCTCGGCTACGCCGAAGCCGATCCATCTTTCGACGTCGACGGTGTCGACGCCGCCCATAAGCTGACGATCCTGGCCAGCGTCGCCTTCGGATGCGGTATCGATTTCGCATCCGTTCATATCGAGGGCATCCGCCACGTTTCGCCGCTGGATATCCAGTTCGCCGACGAACTCGGGTATCGGATCAAGCTGTTGGGAATCGCCAGGCAGACGGAGTTCGGAATCGAACGCCGGGTGCATCCGTGCATGGTACCGCTCAGCGATCCGATCGCGCACGTCGAGGACGTGTTCAACGCGGTTGTCGTCGATGGCGATTTCGTCGATACCACGATGTACGAAGGCCGCGGCGCGGGTGAACGTCCTACCGCATCGGCCGTGGTCGCCGACCTGATCGATATTGCGACCGGCAGGGCCGCGCCGACGCTGGGCATTCCGGCATCGCGCCTCAAGGATCTTCCGCCGGCGCCGATGGAAAAGATCCGTAGCGCGTTTTATGTGCGGCTGATGGTCCTGGATCGCCCCGGCGTGTTCGCCGATATCGCGAGAGCTTTGGGCGAATTCGGTGTTTCCATGGAATCGGTGCTGCAGCGCGGCCGTTCGCCAGGCGAGGCCGTTCCCGTGGTCCTGACCACCCATGACACCGAGGAGGGCGCGCTCGGCCGCGCCGTTGGAAAGATCGGCGCACTCGGCGCCGTGGTCGAAACGCCCAGAATCATCCGGATCGTTTCGTTGAACGGTAAACCCTGACCTGTCTCGGAGGCAGCCGCATGAACGACGAGACCTTCCACGATCGGAACATCGCGATGGACGCCGTTCGTGTCACCGAGGCGGCGGCGATCGCCGCGTCGCGATTCATGGGGCGCGGCGATTCGACGGCGGCGGACCAGGCGGCGATCAATGCCATGCATGAATCGCTGAAAAAATTGTCGATCGACGGCACGGTTCGGATCGGGGAAGGACTCGAGGGCATCGCGCCCAAACTGTACATCGGTGAAAAGGTCGGAAACGGCAGGGGGCCGGCAGTCGACGTCGCCCTGTTGCCGCTCGAAGGTGCGACGACCGTGGCGCGCGGCGAGCCCAATGCCCTGTCGATCATCGCCATGGCGGAACGCGGCGTTTTCCTGAAGACACCGCGGATCTACATGGACAAGATCGCCGTCGGCGGCGGTCTGCCCGAGGGAATCATCGATCTCGACCGGCATCCGGCGGAAAACCTTCGCCATGTCGCCGAAGCGCGCGGCGTCTCGGTCGGGGAACTCGTCGTCTGCATTCTCGACCGACCACGCCACGGCGACTTGATTGCCAAGGTCCGGGAATCCGGAGCCCGCATTCTCTTGATCTCGGACGGCGACGTCAGCGGCGTCATCGCCACGACCTGGTCGAAGACCGGTGTCGACATGTACCTGGGTGTCGGCGGCGCGCCGCAGGGCGTACTTGCGGCGGCGGCCCTGGCGTGCGTCGGCGGCCAGATGGAAGGGCGACTTGTTTTCCGGAACGACGAGGACCAGCGATTGGCCCGCGAAGCCGGCATCGAGGACTTGAACCGCAAATACACGGTCGACGACATGGCTTCCGGCGAGGTGACGGTTGCCGTTACCGGCGTCACGGGCGGCGCGATGCTGGATGGCGTTCGCCGTGAGCGCGGTGGCGTCGTCGTTAGCCACTCGCTGATCCTGCGTTCTAAAACGAGCACCATCCGCTACCTCGAAGCCCATCACCACGGACAGAGGAAACGGCCGGCACAGGCGCACGCCCCGGTTTCCTGATGGCCGATCGGATGCCCGATACCGAACAGGGGCGGCCTTACCTCGGCGTATCGCATTCCGTATCCGGTCGTCGGTGGGCGTTGCGTACCTATGACGACCGGACCGCATTGGCCATGGGCCAGGCCCATGGTCTCCCCGATGTGGTGGCACGCGTCTTGGCAGCCCGAGACGTCGGGATCGGGGACGTATCGCGTTTTCTCAATCCTCGCTTGAGCGATTCCCTGCCGGATCCCGGTCATCTGAGGGATATGGCCCCGGCGGTGGGCCGCTTGGCCCGCGCCGTCGTCGGACGGGAAACGGTCGGCATTTTCGGCGATTACGACGTCGATGGCGCCACGGCGACTGCCTTGCTGACCCGGTATTTCCGTGCCCTGGGGATGACCGTCCACCATCACGTTCCCGATCGACTGCTCGAAGGATACGGCCCCAATCCCGAGGCTTTGATCCGTCTGGCGCGCGCCGGATCGGGACTGGTCGTGACCGTCGATTGCGGCGCCACGGCGCATGAAGCGCTGGAGGCCGCCCGGGCGGAGGGAGTCGAGGTCGTCGTCGTCGACCATCACGCCGGTATAGAGCGATTGCCACCGGCCTTGGCCGTCGTCAATCCCAACCGCCTGGACGAGACGACGCCGCACCGCCAATTGGCGGCCGTCGGGGTCGCCTTCATGGTCGCGGTCGCTTTGAACCGCCGATTGCGCGAGAATGGATGGTTCGCCCGCAATCCGGAACCCAACCTGTTGCAGTGGCTGGATCTGGTCGCCCTCGGAACGGTGTGCGACGTGGTTTCGCTGACAGGCGTCAACCGTGCCCTCGTGGTCCAGGGCCTGAAGATCCTGGCAGGCCGCTCCAACCCGGGTATCAAAGCCCTGGCGGATGTAGCCGGCGTACGGGAAAGGCCGACGGCCTATCACCTGGGATTCGTTTTGGGCCCCCGGATTAACGCCGGTGGCCGGGTCGGAGAGGCCGATCTCGGTGTGCGCCTGCTGACGACGGAAAACCCCGATGAAGCGGTTCGGATCGCAAAGCGACTGGACGATTTGAACCGCGACCGCCAAGCGATCGAAACCGACGTCCTCAACGCGAGCCTGATGGGAATCGAGAGCACGGACGGCGCCGACGGCGCACCGATCATCTTGTCGTCGGGACGTGACTGGCATCCCGGCGTGATCGGTATCGTCGCCAGCCGTCTCAAGGAACGCTTCAATCGGCCCGCCTGCGTGATTTCCTTTGACGGCGAGGAAGGTGTCGGGTCCGGCCGGTCAATTCCGGGAGTCGACCTCGGCGCCATGATTCTCGCCGCCCGTCAGGCTGGCCTCCTGATCCGGGGGGGCGGCCATGCGATGGCGGCCGGTTTTGCGCTGGAGGAACGCAATCTCGAAGATTTCCGGCGTTTCCTGATCGAGCGGGTCGCCGCGCGGATCGCCGAGGACGATCTGAAGCCGGTACTCAAACTCGACGGCGCGCTGTCGATCGGCGGTATCAGCGAAAGCCTGGTCTCCACCCTTGAACAGGTCGGTCCCTTCGGTTCGGGAAATGCCGAGCCCCGTTTTGCCCTGTCCGGCGTACGGGTCGGATGGGCCGGCGTGGTCGGGGAGAAACACGTCAAATGCGTTCTTGTCGATGCCGCCGGCGGACGGGTCGATGGAATCGCCTTTCGAGCGCTCGACACCGATCTCGGAAGTCTGCTGCTTAAAAGCGGCGGGGTTCCGATCCACGTCGCGGGGCGCGCCCGCATCAACACCTGGCGCGATTCCCGAACCCCTCAGTTCCAGATCGACGACGCCGCCACGGCGATGGGAACGGCGTCGCCAGACTGAATTGCTCTCGAATCGACTAGATGTCTTTCTTGTCGACCGGCGGCGCCCCTTCGTTGAGAATCTTCGAAACCATGTTTATGCGCAGACGGAAGGCGTCCGGCATTCCGGATCCGAGCAACGGGCGAAGGTAGTAGCGGAAGGCCTCGGTGACGTTGTTACCCTCGGCGTTGATGAATTCGTCGGGCATGACGCGGGTTTTGCCGGCAACGGCGCCGAGCGGACTCAGCTTGTACTCGCAGGCATAGAAACCGCAACGGTGGATGGTCACCGAACCGTCCCGTCCTTCCCAGTGGGCGTATTGGACGGCCTTTTCCCCGACTTCCCGGGCTTCGCGCTGATCGACGTCGGAAACCACGCCCAGGTAGGAACGCTGCAGATAGCCGAGGGTATCGGAACGGACGCGCCGGACCTGAAGCCGTTCCCGAACGATGGAACTGAGCAGATCGGCCAGCGCCCCGGTGCCCGAAAGCTGCATGTTGCCGTGCTGGTCCCGTTCGACCCGGTCGCTCATCTGGACGATGATCGGAATGCCGCCACCATCGTGAACCCCTTCGGAAATAGCCACGATACAGCGCCCGAGCCGTTCGTAGGTTTCCTTGACATCGGACAGGAAGCGGTCGATGTGGAACGGGCGTTCCGGCAGGTAGATGAGGTGGGGGCCGTCGTCGTCGTAGCGACGCCCCAGCGACGACGACGCCGTCAGAAAACCGGCGTGACGGCCCATCACGGCGCCGATGTAGACCCCGGGCAGGGCCCAGTTGTCGCGGTTGACGCCGGCAAAGGCGCACGCAACGAAACGCGCAGCCGATGGATAGCCGGGCGTGTGATCGTTGAGCACCAGATCGTTGTCGACGGTTTTCGGGATGTGAATGCAGACCAGCGGATAGCCGTCGTGCTTCGCTTCCTCGCTGACGATCCGGAGCGTGTCGGAAGAATCGTTGCCGCCGATGTAGAAGAAGGTCGTGATTCCGTGGGCCTTGAGGACGCGGAGGATTTCCTGGCAATAACGACGGTCGGGTTTGTCGCGGGTGGAACCGAGGGCGGAGCAGGGGGTCTTGGCCACCAATTCGAGGTTATGGCGGGTTTCCTGGGTCAGATCGAGCAAATCCTCGTTGATGATTCCCCGAACACCGTGGAGGGCGCCGTAGACGCGCTCGACCTCGCGGAACTTCCGGGATTCGATGACGCATCCGACCAGGGACTCATTGATAACGGCGGTGGGGCCTCCGCCTTGTGCCACGAGCACTTTCCCGTGCAGCATTCGTCCGCATCCTTGTTCTTGAGATGGTTGCCGAGCCGCCCTTGACGCGCGGTCGATGTGATCTCTGAACTTGGAGTTTACCGCGCGCGGCACCAACGAGAAACCCTCAGTTCGCGCGAAACGTTTTTCCTGTAATCAGGGCTTGATTTTGACCGCCATACCGTTTACCTAGCTGCGACACGCCGACGGCCCTGCGTCCCCATCGTCTAGAGGCCTAGGACACCGCCCTTTCACGGCGGCGACAGGGGTTCGAATCCCCTTGGGGACGCCATCCACCTCCGCAGAATCCAGATGGTGATACCACCATCGATTCGGCGTCCGCAAGGGGCTCTTGTGGGTGGGAGGCGCGTGAACTTCTCAATGACATAGCAAAAAGGCCGCTAATCCAAGGGATTGAGCGACCTTTTGGCGCGGTAAAATAGTTTGTCTGGCGACAACCTTTCTACCGCGCCGAGGGATCGCAGGTCAACGGGGAAACGACGATTTCTCCGAACGGGTGGATTCATGCCTTTTTGCCCTGTTTCGGGGGCACGGCCTTCCGCAAGGAGGGACCATGAAGGACGACTCGTCCATGCGTGGCGAGTTGCTCGACCTGCTGCCCGTGGTCGGCCATCGGTTCGGTCTGGGGCGCGCCGCCCTGGATCATCTGGTCTGGCTGATCCGGCGCACGCGAGCGATGGACTGGCGGCCGGGCAACCGCGCCGTCGTTTACAAATCGGTGGAGGAAACGGCCGCCGAACGAGGAATCACACCGCGCCAAGTCAACAACCACGAACGCGCCATCGCCGAAGCCTTCGGCTGTCATGCCTCGTGCCCGAGCTGCCGCCGTTACGGTCAGCGGGACAAGGAGAGCGGACGAATCGTCCATGCCTCCGGCTTGGAACTCACGAACCTGCAACAGGCGCTTCCGGCTTTACGGTCGTTCAAGGCCGACCTCGACCGCGATCACGAACGGCGGCGACAACGCAAGCGGGAGTTGACGGCAGCTCGGGGTCAAGTGCGTCGATTGGCAAACGTCGTTTTCGCCATCGGCAACGACACACAGGCCGAAAAGGCACGGTCGATCGTCGGACGAATCGGAGCACGAATTTCACCCCACGAGGCGACGGACGTCCGCGCTCTCGAGTCTCTCATCCGAAAAGCCGAGGCGGCCGCCCGCGAACTGAAGGCGTTGCTTCTCACCGGGAAAACCTGTGGAAGCGATGTGCAAACTTCCGACACGTCGGAAGAAAAATTCCGACACATAGATCCTTCACTTGATCTTCAATCCACCCTTACGGGTGGTTGTATTCCCGAGGGGGACAACGCCGTTCAAAAACCCGCCGGGTTTTCGCACGATCGCCATGCCGATTGCGAGGACGATTACGATGGTTCCCCCTTCGTGAAGCCGGAAGACATCGGCGCCCATCGGATCCCGTCCCGGCTGGCCACCCGGGCCGCTTCCGACCGCTTCCGCACCCATCTGCCTTTTCCCTGCCGTCCACCGACCGCCGAAGATATCGTCGACGCCGCCCGAGAGTTAGCGCCCGAGCTGGGGATCGGTCACATGCTATGGCGGGAAGCCTGCCAGATCGTCGGCCCCTATCCGGCCGCGCTATGCGCATTGATCGCCGACCGTGCGGCGTTCGAGCGCGGTATCACATCTCCCGGCGGCTACTTCCGCGCCATGGTACGCCGTGCCCCAAGCGGCGGTCTGACGATTGATCGATCCGTCTTCGGCTTGCTCGGAAAGGAACGGCACATCGCGTGAGCCTGAAAATTTTGATGAGAGTTGTCGCGCAGCATTCGGAGCCCGACATGCGGCTTTTCGCAGCCCGCGAGGGGCGATACCGAAGGCCCGCGAAGTCGGCTGATGGCCCTTTTCAGCTCCGATGCCACTTCGCCTGGATCTCGGCCTCGATATCGGCATCGGACATGTGCTCGTAGTGCCTCAACACCGCGACCAGCTTGTCCATTCCGGCGACCTGCTCGGGGCTGATATTCGAGTCGTGCTCCCGGAACAGGTCGACGAACCCTTGAACCTCGGCAACCGAGTAGCGGCGTCGCGTGGTCATTGTCGTCGCGTTCCTCCTGCTGATACGCAATCGTAATCCGATGTTCCCGTTCGCATCTTCCGAGCCCCGTTCAAGGATCGCTGACAACCACCGCACCGTTGGCCTCGCAGGCGCGCGCGGCGGAGCGTTTGTGATCCTCAATTACGACGGCACCGTTCGCATCGAGCGCGGCTTCATCCGCCCCGAGGACGAGGCCCCGGAAACGATCGGAGAGGAAGCCGTCATCAAGGGCGAAACCGAAGAGGAAAACGGCGGCGAGAGCGGGAAGGGGGACGGCAAGGAGGAAAAGCCGTTGTCAGATACCCTCGTCCGCGACCTCACCGCGCACCGCACCCTCGGTCTGCGTCTTGCCCTCGGTGAACGGCCGGACGTAGCCCTGATCGCCGTTGTTCACGCCCTGGCGTCGCAGACCTTCTATCGTTACGAAGAAGCGTCCTGTCTCGAAATCCGCCCCGCCAGCACCCATCTCGCTCCCCACGCCGAAGGGATCGAGGACACGGCTCCGGCCCAGGCGCTGGCGGACCGTCACGCCGCATGGGCGGCAGCGGTGCCGCGTGATGTTGCGGACCTGTGGGATTTCGTCTCCGGTTTGGACCATGAACGCCTGATGGCCCTGCTGGCTCACTGCACCTCGCTCACCGTCAACGCGGTCAAGGTGCCGTGGGAGCGGAAAGCGAACGCCCATGAAACAGCGGAAAAGCTGGCGACGGCGGTTTCCCTCGACATGACGGCGCACTGGACGCCGGGCGTGCGGGCCTACTTCGGCCGAGTTACCAAAGCGCAGATCCTTGCCGCCGTGCGGGAAGCGGTGGGCGACAAGGCCGCCGACCGCATCGCGGGGTTGAAGAAGACGGTGATGGCGGAGAGCGCCGAACAGCTTCTCTCCGGGACCGGATGGCTCCCGCCCGTGATGCGCACCGCGCAACACGGCGAGGCGGAGGTGGAGGGCGCAGTCTTCTCCATCGCCGCCGAGTGAGGACCGGGCCGGAATCGCGCAAGCGGTCCCGGCCTTCCGCTGTCACTTCTGGAGAATTACCAGCCGTGCCGGTCGCTCTGTACTCCCACGATTCGACCGGACAGTCCGAACTAAGCGAAAAGGCGCAAGGGACGGTCGACAGCCGCCACGAATGGCGACCGTTTACGCTTGTGCCTGTTTAAGGGACTTGCTCTTTCGTCTCGGTTTGGCTGCGTCGTTTGAAAGGCCAGTCAGTCCGGAGAGAACAACAGCAGGACGGTCCGGGAAGCGCGCGACGAGTTCCAGCGTTCCACCCATGGCGCTGACATAGCTGCGCAACGTGGAGAGAAGCAAGTCGGAACGCTGTTCGAGGCGTGAGACGCTGTCCTGCCCGATATCCAGCATTTCGGCCATGCGCTCTTGCGTCAGGTCGCGTGCCTTTCGGAGGTCGCGAAGCGTCAGCTCTTCCGCGATCAGTTCCTCCGTGCGTGCGTCTATCCGCTGCCGCCGTTCGGCCGGCAAGCGATCCAACATTGTATTGAGAGTGGTCGCCATCATCGACCTCCTTTCCGCTTCAACTCCTCAAGGTGGCCGTCGAATCGCTCGTCCGCCTTGGCGATCAGTTGGCGATAGAACCGCTTTTCCGATTGGCCGGATTTGTCGCCGGCCACCAGCAGTATCCCCTTGCGCTCCGGATCGAACGCGAAGGCGACCCGCCAGACGCCATCGTCGGCGTCGAAGCGAAGCTCTTTCATGTTCGCGTGCCTTGACCCGTTCAGGGTATCCGCGCGTGGGCGCTTGAGCTGCGGACCAAATGCCGCCAGCAGACCCGCGTGCGCGAGCAGTTCGTCCTGGACGGATTCCGGCAGTTCCGCAAACTCGTCCTCGAAAGCCCTATGAAAGATCACTTCCCATTGCATGCCTAAATATGGCGTCAAGGCAATATGTCGTCAAGTGCATATTTGTAGCTCAAGAGCGCCCCCTCAAACTGCGCATTCCGACGCATCGCGACTACCCGTTGGTCGGGACGGGGGGTTACGTGATCGTGTCCTCCTGGCGGTTTGTTGATGTCATTTTCCTTCCGAGTGGTCAGTGGTTGCGGACGTGGTTTTGTCGGCGTTGATTTTTCGCATTGAAGGCGCCCGGCTCATCGGCGGAAAAATTGCGTTAAAACGAGCCCGTCGATTTAACCGGCTGGCCCCTTTTCTCGCATGGCGGCTTAACGGGCGGGCAGCCCAGATTCCTGTGTGAACGGAATAGTTCGCGACGGAGGCCCTTCGGCCCCGTCGCCCCGACACAGGAGATGATCATGAACACCATTGCCTTCATTGCCGGCGAGCGCCTCTTCACCAAGAGACCGACAGCCGAGAGGTCGGCGGAGACGCTTTCCTGCCTCAAGGCCGCGCTTAAAACCACGGCCGTCATCGGCGCGTTCTTCATCGTTGCGCTCTCCGTGGTGACCTTCCGCGTGCTTGCCACGGCGTACATGGTTCCGAGCTTCCAGGATGCCTTGGCCCGCGTGCTGCCGTTCCTCGGCTGAGTGGGGGAGACCATCCATGAGCCTCGACCTCATCATCGGCGGCGCGGTCGCGCTGCTGCTGCTCGGTTACCTCGTCTACGTGCTGCTCCATCCCGAGCGCTTCTGACTCTTTGGACTTGCCTGGGAAAAGTGGAGAGCGTGCATGGTAACTTTGCACGAAGGACATTCAGATGACGGTTTCCGGGATGAGAAAATTCACCGATGATTTCAAGCGGGAGGCGGTTCGGCTGGTCCAAACCAGCGGACGGACGATCGAGCAGGTGGCCGGCGATCTTGGGATCGGCCGATCGACTTTGGGCAAGTGGCTGACCCAGCATCGTGAGGCGGCCCTGTTTTCCGGTCCGCACGATGACCCGGCCAAGGAACTGGCCCGGCTTCGCAAGGAGAACGAGATCCTGCGCGCTGAGCGTGACTTGCTAAAAAAAGCTGCGGCCTTCTTCGCCAAGGAGACAAGTCGATGATCTCCCGACACATCGACACTGCGGAGAAGGCGATGGCGGTCCGTCGGAAGTGTGCCGTGTTCGCCGTCAGCGCCAGCGGTTACTACGCCTGGAGAGAGCGCAAGCCCAGCCGCCGTCAATTGGACGACATGGTGCTGCTGGCCCATATCCGCAGCCAGTTCAGCCTGTCGCACGAAACGTACGGCAGTCCGCGCATGGTGGTGGAATTGCAGGAAGAAGGCATCCGCGTCGGCCGGCATCGCGTCGCCCGGCTGATGCGGGATAACGGCTTGAAAGCGTTGCAAAGGCGCCGTTTCAAGAAAACCACCGACAGCGCCCATGGGGGTCCCGTCGCGCCCAACATTCTGGACCAAGATTTCGCCGCCGACGGTCCCGACCGGAAATGGGGTGCCGATATCAGCTATGTCTGGACGGCCGAGGGCTGGCTGTATCTGGCGATCGTTCTCGATCTCTTCTCGCGCCGCATCGTCGGCTGGGCGACCAGCGACCGCATGAAGAAGGATTTGGCGCTGGCGGCCTTGAAACGTGCCCTATCCGTACGGCAACCCGCAGCGGGGCTGATCCACCACTCCGATCGCGGCAGCCAATATTGCGCCGGGGATTATCAAAAGCTCCTCAAGAGCCACGGGATCATCCCGTCCATGAGCGGAAAAGGGAATTGTTTTGATAACGCGATGGTCGAAACCGTGTTCAAGACCATCAAATCCGAGCTGATCTGGCGGACCATTTGGCAATCACGCCGACAGGCCGATATCTCCATTGGCCGCTATATCGACGGCTTCTATAATCCCATCAGGCGACATTCCGCCCTGGGATACAGAAGCCCATGCCGCTTCGAGACCGAGGCCGCATAAACTGAAAAACGCTCTCCACTTTTCCCAGGCAAGTCCACCATTATGCCCGCCCTACACGGAATTCCTGATGGTCCCGCGCAGAGATCTTCACAGCGGCGGGTCAGATCCGCATGCGCGTCCCTGTCCAGATTGCGGAAGGCCGCCGACAGGCTGTCGCTGCGATGCTCGTGGGGAGCGCCGCCGAGCAACCACAGGGCGTTCTGCAGGCCTTCGGCCAGGGCGACGAAACTTTCGCCGCCCAGCACCACATGGACATGTTCGAACCCGGAGTAGGCGAGCCGGAAATGATAGAGCCGATGATCAAGCGGTTGACCGGCGACGCTGACGGCGGCGTCGCCCATGTCGGTGAAATCGGACAGGCCGACCCGGCCGGGTTCGTGTACCTGTCGGAAAATGACCTCCTGCTCTTCGCCATAGATGGCGCGCCACGCCCGGATGCGCCGTTCCAGCGTTCGACGAATACCGCTCCCCAGTTCGGGATGTCGCCGGACCATCTCCTCGAAGATGGCGACGGGACGCAGGCCGGGGGCGGCCTTCAACAACGGCACGATCTCGGAATCGAATATGTCGGCAAGCGGGTCGGGACGGCGACGTTCCCGAAGCGCCTTCTTTTGTGAGGGCAGCCTCGGATCCTTCTCAATGCGATAGGCCGTGGCAATGCTGATCGCCGCCTTCGCCGCGGCAACGGCCGTCGAATGGGTGTGTTTGAGCTTCATGTAGAGCCTCATCTGGTGATCGGTTACGTGACGGCCGGGCACGAGGCGGTTCCTCCGATCCGGAAAACCACCGGCATACCCGGCCGGTTGCGAACACCAGAAGGCCCCTTAACGGGCCGCTGCCGTTGGACGGGAACTTCGGTCGGGCTACGCCCTCGTTTCGTTCCCGTCCAACGGCATTCTCACCTTGATTGACGCTGAACTCTCATCTTGTTTGTCGCGCTGCATCGGCAAGACGTTCGTCCGCCTTGGCCTCCGCTGCGGCGAGTAGATCGACGACCTGCTGCGGCGTGAACGGCTCGCGCTCGTCCTCGGTGTTGACGGTGGGAACGGTGAGCTTCTCGAACGGCAGGTTGTTCTCGGAGGCGGCTTCGATCGAGACGAGGTAGGACCAGTAGCCCCGAAGCTCCGACAGAGCGCGGCGGATGGTGGCTGTCTTCTTGCCTTCCTCGGTCGCCAGATCGTTCACCCAGCCCTGGACGTCCTTGCGTTTGACGTCCCGGACGTACGGGAAGCGCTCGGCGAACTTCCGCACGGTGGTACGCTTCATGTCCTTCGACTTGGCCTCGTTGTCCAGCGTGGCCAGCCATTCCTCCACGTACTCACCCATGGGAACCATCTTCCCCGTGGCGAGGGCGTAGAACCGTGTCGCGTCATCGTGTTCGGTAAGTTCGGCGTAGGCGGGGTCCCGTCGATCCAGGATGCCCTTGCGTGAGGCCGCCCGTTCGACCAGTTCCTCGGCTTCATCGGCGATCAGGGTAAGCAGGACTTCGCGTTCGCCTTCGGTGGCATCCTTGAGCGCCTCGCGGTAGAACAGCGCGTCCTTCTCCATCGGGTCCTTGACGCCGGTTCGCGCCTGTTCGATCCTCGCCCGCCACTTGACCTCGAACACGGCGGCACGGCGCTTGGCGGCATTCTTATCCTCGACCCCGAGGGACTGGGCGAACCGGACGCCTTCACCGATGACCGGTTGAAGTTCCGCCGGGATGTCGTGCATCGCCCACCACTTCCGCCGCCGCTTTACGAGGTACATAGAGCCATTCCCCACACACGTTTCCCACACACATAATGCGGTCAACAGTGGCGAAAATCAAGCGTTCTGCGGATTGTTATCTGCGGTTCCTCTCATCCCCTTGGGGACGCCATCTCGTGAAAACCCCATCACGTTAAGCGTTTCCGAGACGAATTGGCGTAATCGTGCGGCTGCAAGCCGATCGGAGTAGAGTCGTCAGCGGGTTCGCTTGGCCGCCAGCCGGGCCAGCGCCGCGCGGGCCAGTTTCCGATAATCCTCGGGCACGCCGTCGGGGAAATCGGCGGCGGTGCCGAGGTCGACGAACCAGTCCTGGCGGCGGGCGATGGCATCGGCCATGATGCCCTCGATGCCCAGTTCGTCCAGGGTTTCGCGCACCTCGCGCATCTCGGCCGCACGGCGACGGCCGTGGACCATGACCCGTTCCATCATGTAGCCGGCCTGTTTGGCCAGATCCATGCCGGGATAGACGTTGCCGAGCGAGGCGAGGATTCGTTCGTCGACCCCGGCCTTGACGGCGGCGAGGACGCTTTCGACCATCAGGCTTTCGAAGCCCTTGACCAGCACGCTGCGGATCATCTTGATCACCGAGGCGTCGCCGACCCGGTCCGAAATCAGTTCGAATTTCATGCCCAGGCGGCCCAGCACCGCGACCGCCGCCTCGGCGCCCGGACCACTGATCAGCAGCGGCGTCTGGTGGCGGCGGGGATGCACGGGCGCCATCACCGCCACGTCGACGTAGAGCGCACCGGTGGCGGCGATCCGGTCCGCCGATTCCCGCTTGCGGTTGGGCGAGACCGAATTGATGTCGAAGTACAAGGTGCCGGAGCGCAGGGCCGGGAAGCCTCGGACCGCTTCCGCGCCCACCTGCCCTTTCCCTGTCGTCCACCGACCGTCGACGACCTGATCGACGCCGCCCGGAACCTGTCGCCCGAACTCGGGATCGGGCGCGTGGCCTGGAACGAAGCCTGCCAGATCGTCGGCCCCTATCCGGCGGCGCTGTGTGTCCTGATCGCCGACCGCGCGGCGGCCGAGCGGAACGTCACATCCCCGGGAGGCGACTTCCGCGCCTTGGTATGCCGTGCTCCGATCGGTGAGTTGGCGATTGATCGATCAGTCTTCGGACTTGCGGAAAGAGATCTCCCATGAACCGGAAGCAAGCTGGAGAAGATTCGCCGGAACGACTGACGTACGCCCATTTCTGCCGTCAAACGCGCCGATCCGCGATTTAGAAAGCTGCCGTTTGCCCATGAGTATTCATGGACTATCGAAGCGGCCGCAACTGAGTCGAAACCTCCCGTTCGGTTTTGTTCGCCGCCGTTTTCAGAGGTGGCCCAGGAAATCCGGACAGATGTTGGCCCGGCTCATCGTACGGACGGCGATCACCATGCCTGCCGCATCGGTCGCGACCCCGTCCACGACAAAATCGGGCGGAACAATGACGACGGCCGGAAAGCTTGCTGCATGACGTTGATTCCTTTTATGAAACCAACGCGAGTATTCGCCTCAATTGCATCAAAAGTCAGTCAGAGCCAATACGCCATGCTGACCCAGATGCATGATTCACATCACCTGTCGTGGCCCATCCCCAACAATCGCCGCCGGGATTGCACGACCGGATTTACAGACGTTCAACCGTATCGGTCTTCGTGACCGCCTGGCCTGCCTTCGTCTCGCGCCTTGGGACGAAGACGCTCGGCGTCTCGTCCCGATCAAAAACGCGTGCCAAGCCCGTCTGTCGTTGTTAAGGCCTAAATTTCGCCCGATCGGCGGGCTTTCCCGTTAGAAACCCAATTCCTCCCTAGAACCCGTATCCCTTTTTTCGGCAACCATCGCCTCCGTGGTGATCAGCAAACCGCCGATCGATGCCGCGCCTTGAAGGGCCAGGCGCACGACTTTAGTCGGATCGATGATGCCGGCTTTCATCATGTCGACATAGGTACAGGATTGGGCGTCGAATCCGAGCGCGGTGTCGCCTTTCTCCAGCAGCTTGCCGATGATGACGGAACTGTTCTCGCCGGCGTTGATCAGGATCTGTTTGGCGGGTGCCTGCAATGCCCGACGCACGATGTCGATGCCGACCTTCTGGTCGCTGTTCGCCGAATTCAGGTGTCCGAGTTCCCGGCTGGAATAGAGCAGGGTGACTCCGCCGCCGGCGACGACGCCTTCCTCGACCGCCGCGCGCGTCGCGTGCACCGCGTCGTCGACACGGTCCTTGCGCTCCTTCACTTCGATTTCCGTCGCGCCGCCAACGCGAATGATCGCGACGCCACCCGCCAGTCTCGCCAAGCGCTCCTGCAGATTTTCCTTGTCGTACTCCGAGGTCGCCTCCTCGATCTGCGCGCGGATCTGGTCGCACCGGCCTTGAATGGCTTCTTTTTGGCCGGCTCCGTCAATGATCGTGGTGCTGTCCTTGTCGATCACCACTTTCTTCGCCGTGCCCAGCATGTCGAGGGTGACGTTCTCGAATTTGATGCCCAGGTCCTGGCTGATGACCTGGCCCCCCGTCAGAACGGCGATATCCTCGAGCATCGCCTTGCGTCGATCCCCGAAACCGGGCGCTTTGACCGCCGTGACCTTAAGGCCGCCGCGCAGCTTGTTGACGACGAGCGTCGCCAGCGCCTCCCCATCCATGTCTTCGGCAACGATGAGGAGGGGCTTGTCTTCTCGCACGACGGCTTCGAGCAAAGGAAGGATGGCCTGCATGCCGGGCAATTTCTTGTCGTACAGAAGAACGTAGGGATTTTCGAGCTCGGCCAGCATTTTCTCGGCGTTGGTGACGAAATAGGGCGAGATATAGCCGCGATCGAACTGCATGCCCTCGACGATGTCGAGTTCGGTCACCAGGGATTGCGCCTCCTCGACCGTGATCACGCCTTCGTTCCCGACTTTCTGCATCGCCTTTGCGATCATTTCCCCGATCTCGCGATCATCGTTGGCCGAGATGGTTCCGACCTGGGTGATCTCCGCCGTTGTCGAGACCTTCTTGGAGACCCGTTGGATCTCGGTGACCACGGCCTCGACGGCGATGTCGATGCCGCGCTTCAAATCCATGGGGTTCATGCCGGCGGCAACCGCCTTCAAGCCTTCGCGCACGATGGACTGAGCCAGCACGGTCGCGGTCGTCGTGCCATCCCCGGCGAGATCACTGGTCCGGGTCGCGACCTCCATCACCAACCGCGCCCCCATGTTCTCGAAACGATCGGAAAGCTCGATCTCCTTGGCAACCGTGACCCCGTCCTTGGTAATCCGCGGGACGCCGTACGACCTGCCGATCACGACATTGCGGCCCTTTGGCCCCAGAGTCACCTTCACCGCGTTCGCAAGCGTTTCGATACCGCGCAACATGCGTTCCCGCGCGTCGCCGTTCAGTCTGACTTCCTTGGCAACCATTATTCCATCTCCAATTTCTGAGCGGATGTTTTCGAAGCCGCTCCCTCGATCACGCCCAGAACGTCCGATTCCTTGACGATCATGAAATTCTCGCCTTCCAACTTGATCTCGCTGCCCGACCATTTCCCGAACAGCACGCGGTCGCCGGTCTTGAGGTCGAGCGCGTGTCGGGCACCTTTCTCGTCGCGACTGCCGGGACCGACGGCGATGACGTCGCCTTCCACCGGCTTTTCCTGCGCCGTTTCGGGAATGATGATTCCGCCAGAGGTCTTCGTCTCGGGCTCGCTCGGGCGAATCAGAACCCGATCCTGCAACGGCCGCATTGTCATGGAGGGACCTCCCAAGGCCTGAATTACAAAATAAGATAAATAAATTTCGGTATCATTTCATATGTACGAAAACAAATTCAAAGCAACCAAATATAAAAATAATTAATTATATGTTTTATGCGTGCGAAAAAATTAACGTCATTGGTCACGTATTATTCCGGTGAAGGAAAAACGGTCACTGTAGTGCCGCATGAAAAGCGGCGGGGAGTCGGGTCCTGCCGACACGAAAGCCGTTTTGGTGCCGATCGCGGGGAAGCCATCAAGCCGGCCCCGCTTCCCGCCGTCGGCACCAACCGATGCTCCGCCGCCTATTTGACGACGAGGTCGTTTCGCACCCGGGAAACTCCGCTCACGTTCGAAGCGACTCTCTCGGCACGGTTTTTGGCTTCACTCGAATTCACGAAGCCGCTCAATTGGACGACACCCTTATACGTTCCGACATCGATCTTGAAGAGGTTCAAATCCTTGTCACCCACAAGTTGGGCACGCACTTTGTTGCTGATGACCGAATCGTCGACGTACTCACCAGTGCTTTCGCTCGTCGACGTGCTCGAACAGGCCGTCACCGACACGTTGAGAACGCCGATGAGCGCAAGGACAACGAGAAGACGCGCTATAGTCATGGTTATTCAATTCCAATTTCTTGGGTTGACGGGACATGGCCGGGGCGGCGCCGTTCACGCGACGACGCCATCGCCCAAGGATCGCCCCGCTATCATCGAGTTGATATTCGAGCGCGACGCGCTCCATCGCCCTGCCTTCGCTCGGCTTTTCCGGCATTCGGCTGGCGCAAACTCCCACGGGGTGAATCTAGCGGCAAACGGCTCGGAGAAGACAGAATCGGAAACTACTCAGAGACTCTCCGAGGCCGTTGCCGCCGCGGGTCACCATCGACCACGCGTCGTCGACACTCCCCGCGCTGGCGATAGATCGGACCAACATTCAATCCCAGACCGGTCTGCCAAGATCGATTTGGTCGCGGTCGGTCAAGACACCGGTTGCGCCGCCCACGGCAGCGCCCACCAAGGCGCCCGTCGCCGGACTGCCGACCAGGGCGCCCGCCACCAAGCCACCCGCGGCACCGATGCCGGCGCCCGAAAGGCCGCGATCCGTATTGGAACTGCCGCACGCGCCAAGGGCGAGCGCGGTGCAGGCGAGAACTCCCGCCGCAATCAGAGTACGGTTCATGTCATTTCTCCATTTGCTGATTTTCTGTTTTAGGCTGAATACGGATAATATATTTTTGGATGAAATGCTTTTGTACTATTTTGAGTGTAGAAAATATTTCATGAAAAAAATATATCCTGAAATTACAAAAATATTTGTATCGGTATATACTTATAATGCCAGGTGGGAAAATAGTTAAAAGTTATTGCCTAATGAGAAAACTGCGTTTTTTCATTATATATTGACTTTTTTCTATTTTTTTATATAATCTAAATTATTGCGCTGGGTTCAGCGCACGGCGCAGGATGGTGGGTCGATGCCCGAATTCCAAAATCCACGGGTAAGCAGTGCGGCCTCGTCGCCCCACTTGGTTCGCTATGCGCGCGATGATTTTCCGGTGGTGGCCATCGGCGCTTCGGCCGGGGGGCTCGAAGCCTTCCAAAAATTCTTCGACGCCCTTCCGCCCGACAGCGGCATGGCATTCATTCTGATCCAGCACCTCGATCCGACTCACCAAAGCCTGATGGTCGAATTATTGGCCAGGCATTCGACGATGACGATGCGGCAGGCCACGGACGGGATGCGGTTGGAACCCGATGGCGTCCACATCATTCCCCCCGGAGCCTATCTGTCCATTCAAGACGGAGCCCTTCGTCTCACCAAGCCTCGGGAGCACCACGGCGCGCGCCTGCCATTCGACTTTCTGCTGCGTTCGTTGGCCGGAGAACTCGGCGACCGCGCCATCTGCGTGGTCCTTTCCGGGACAGGCGCGGATGGCAGCCTGGGGCTGAAGGCGGTGAAGGAGCAATGCGGGCTCGTCATCGCCCAGGATCCCGACGAGGCCGGTCACGATGGCATGCCGCGCAGCGCGATCAGGACCGGTGCCGTGGACCTCGTCCTTCCGGTGGCGGAGATACCGGAAGCGCTTGTCACATATGCCCGACGGATCGGGTCCGCGCGCAAGGACGCGAACAAGAGCCCGCCGGATGCCTCGGGAGGGTGGCTGAACGAGATCATCGATCTTCTTAGATCGAACACCCCCCATGATTTCACATGCTACAAACAGGGCACGCTGCAGCGCCGGATCGAGCGGCGAATGGCGATGGCCGCGATCGAAACCGACGACATGTCGCGGTACGTCGATGTCCTGAAAAGCGACGCCGAGGAACTCGACCTTCTTGCCAAGGACCTGCTCATCAACGTCACCAGTTTCTTCCGGGATCCGAAGGTATTCGAGTTCCTGGCGGACAATACCGTCCCCGACTTGGTTGCCAAGGCGACGTCCGATCACCCCCTTCGCATCTGGATTGCCGGATGCAGCACCGGCGAGGAGACATATTCGCTCGCCATGCTGTTTCGCGAGCACATCGCGGCGACGAAGCGGTCCGTCAAGCTGCAGGTTTTCGCTTCCGACGTCGATCCAGATGCCGTCACCAGAGCCCGGGAAGGGTATTACCCGGAATCGATCGCGGCGGAGGTCTCGCCGGAACGGCTCTCGCGCTTCTTCAAGAAAGAGGACAACGGTTACAGAATATCGCCTGAGCTGCGGGCGTCAGTCGTCTTCACGGTCCAGGATGTTTTGGCCGATCCGCCGTTTTCGCGCCTGGACCTGATCTCCTGCCGGAATCTCCTCATCTATCTGCAACCGGATGCGCAAGCGAAAGTCATTTCGCTGTTTCATTTCGCATTGCGCGATGGCGGCGTCCTCCTTCTCGGCAATTCGGAGGCCGTGGGCAATGTCGACGGTCGATTCGAAACGATCTCCAAGGCCGACAGGCTCTATCGACACATCGGGCGATCGAGGCCGGGAGAATTGGCCTATCTGATGAATGTCGGCGACGGCCCAAGAAACGCCGCGTCCCTGGGTCAAGGTCACGCGGCTTCGCGCCAGGCCGCCTTGGCCGATCTTTGCCGCCGTCGGGTGGTTGAATCCTATGCGCCGGCGGCAATCCTGATCAACCACAAGTACGAATGCCTCTATTCCCTGGGGCCGACCGACCGATATCTGCGGGTGGTGCCGGGAACCCCGACGTTCGACGTGTTCGCCATGGCGCGCGATGACGTGCGAACCAAGTTGCGCGCGGCAATCCAGCGAGCCGACCAGGAGAACGAACGCGTCGTGGTTCCCGGTGGCCGGACGATCGGGAACGGGAACGAGTCGTCCTACAGCATCGTCGTGGAGCCGATCCGGAACGATGGAGAGGATCTGCTGTTGATCTGCTTCGTCGACGATCCCGCGCGGCTCCCCAATGCGAGCCTTCCGATCACGGCGAGTGAAATCTCGCGTGTCGAGGAACTCGAACGAGAGCTCGAGACCACGAGAAACGAGCTTCAGGCGGCCATTCGCAGCCTCGAAATTTCGACGGAAGCACAGATCGCCATCAACGACGAAGCCTTGTCCGTCAACGAGGAATACCAGGCGACGAACGAGGAACTGCTGACATCCAAGGAAGAGTTGCAGTCGCTCAACGAGGAACTCACGGCTCTCAACGGTCAGCTACAGGAGACTCTGGAACGTCAGCGGACGACCGCCAATGATCTGCAGAACATTCTCTACAGCACCGATGTCGCGACGATCTTTCTCGACCGCGACCTGAAGATCCGATTCTTCACGCCGGCCACCAAATCCCTGTTCAATGTGATTCCGGGCGATGTCGGGCGGCCGCTCTCGGATCTCAAATCGTTGGCCGCCGACGAAGTGCTTCTGGCGGATGCGCGCACCGTGCTGGAAACGCTTTCGCCGATCGATCGAGAAATCGAAGCGTGGCGAGACACTTGGTATTATCGCCGGATCATGCCGTATCGTTCGGAGGACGACGATGTCGAAGGCGTGGTCATAACCTTCACCGACAGCACCGAGCGGAAGCGCGCCGCGGATGCGTTGGATGTGTCCAAGCGGAAAGCCGAACTCGCCAGTGCCGCAAAATCGCGTTTTCTTTCCGTCGCGAGCCATGATCTCCGCCAGCCCCTTCAGACTCTTGCCCTGCTTCAGGGAATATTGGCGCGAACCGTCGAGGGGGACAAGGCGCGGAAACTGGTCGGGCGGCTCGACGAGACCTTGGCCGCCACATCCGGTATGTTGAACGCGCTTCTCGACATCAACCGGATCGAGGCGGGCGCCGTCCGTGCCGAGAAGGGCGCTTTTCCGATCAAGAACCTGCTCGACCGGTTGCGGGACGAGTTCTCCTATCATACGCAGGCGCGAGGACTTACTCTTCGCGCGGTCCCTTGCGGTCTTTCGGTGAACAGCGATCCGCTGCTGCTCGAACAGATGATCCGCAACTTGCTTGCGAATGCCCTGAAGTACACCAGAAACGGGAAAATTCTGCTTGGCTGCCGTCGACATGGGGAACGGTTGAGCATCGAAATCTGGGACACCGGCGTCGGTATCCCCGACAAGGACATCCAGAAGATTTTCGAGGAGTATCATCAGCTCGAAAATCCCAGCCACGAATCCCGCCGAGGTCTCGGTCTCGGTCTATCCATCGTGCAACGCCTGGCGGAGTTGCTCGACCATCCGGTGCGCGTTCGTTCGAACGTGGGCAAGGGTTCGGTCTTTGCCATCGACGTCGCGATTCCGCCCAGCGGTTCGCCGACGCGAGATCTCGAGCGCCGCCGAGACGAGGAAGAGAAAGTCGCCAAAGCTCCTCATCGCTCCGGTTCGATCCTGATCGTCGAGGATGAACCCGAGGTACGCGAACTTCTTGAAATCCTGCTGCGGGACGAGGGACATCGAACGGAATCCGCGCCGGACGGCATCGTTGCGCTGGAACTGATGGCGCGTGGAACGCCAAGGCCCGACCTCGTCCTCGCCGATTACAATCTGCCCAATGGACTGAACGGGCTTCAATTCACCGCCAAGCTCCGAGAGACGCTTCATCGCGAAATTCCCGCCATTATTCTGACAGGCGACATTTCGACCGATACCTTGCGCGAAATCGCGCTCCAGGAATGTCTCCATCTCTACAAGCCGGTGAAAACGAAGAATCTGTCCCGCGCGATCCAACGGATGCTTCCGAAATCGCCGTTCGTCGATCCGAAACCCGATCCGAGCCTTGCCGCTTCGCCCGAGCAACCGGTCGTCTTCGTCGTCGACGACGATCAGAATATCCGAGAGGGGATTCGCGACGTGCTCGAACGAGAAGGCCACATCGTCAGGTGTTACGAGAGTTGCGAAGCGTTTCTCGAATCCGGACGCACCGGGCGAGAGGCGTGTCTGTTGATCGATGCCTACCAGCCCGGCATGAGCGGGCTCGAACTGCTGAAGCATCTCAAGGAAACCAAGCAAGATCTTCCGTCCATCATGATTACCGGCAACGGCGACGTGACAATGGCGGTTCACGCCATGAAGGTGGGGGCCTTGGATTTCATTGAAAAACCGATCGGCCCCGGCGAGTTGCTTGCCGGTGTCGATCGTGCCCTCGAACTATCGCGGGACTCGGGCAAACTCAACGCTTGGCGCGGGCATGCGGCAAACTGCGTGGCGAGCCTTACGCCGCGGCAGCGCCAGATCATGGAACTGGTTCTCGGCGGGCACCCCAGCAAGAACATCGCGGCCGATCTCGGCATCAGCCAACGCACCGTTGAAAACCATCGTGCCGCGATCATGAAGAAGACGGATTCGAGGTCTCTGCCCGCTCTGGCCCGGCTTGCGCTGGCCGCGGCCGACAGCGCCGATTGACGACGGTGTTCGACAGGGAATATTGAACGCCCTTCTCAACCGGATTTCACTCATATGTAGTTTCCGAGGCTGCCGCGCGGGTATCGCGGGCGCTATGGTGTATCGTCACCCCCAAGCGGGGTAGCCGACCGTTTCGCCGAGACGCGCTCTTCTCTCCGGCGGCAGATGTCAACGAAAATTGAAAAGCGATGATTTCGGGCGGGACGGGTTACCCGACGCACCGGCCGACGTGCCGGAGAGCGGGGGACAACATGGAAGGACACCGAAATGAGATCGATATCACGAATGGGCTGGCTGGTCGCGGCGACGTTGCCGGCGATGATCCTGGGCGCGTGCTCGACGTCGCACGTGCCGGAAATGAACACCGTCAACATGAACGGCGACGACTTCAATCGCCACCTTGCCCGAAACTACAAGGACTTTTCCAACTTCGAAGCCTATGAAATGGCCGACTGGTCGGACGCGGTCGTATACGCCGACAAGTCGATGGCCGCCGCTTCCGGTAAGCGGTTCGAACCCGACAACCTGGAATCCCGATATATCAAGGGCGACGACAAGGTCGCGGAATTGCAAAATGCGCGCGGTCGCCTGATGCGGGCGTTGAACGCCGGCGCGGCGGAAACGGTGCCCGAGAACGCGGCGCGCGCGCAGGCGGATTTCGATTGCTGGGCGGAACAGCAGGAGGAGGGGTGGCAATTCGACCACATCGCCGCCTGCAAGAACGGGTTCGAGGTTGCCATGCTCGCGACCGAGACGGCGATGGCTCCGGTAATGCCGGTGCCGCCGATGGCGCAGAACGCCCCACCCAGCCCGGCGGAATCACCGGAAATCCGGCCCTATCCTCATCTGGTATTCTTCGATTGGGATGCATCCGAGCTCTCCGCCGAAGCACGAACCACGCTCGATCAGGTGATCCGGACCATCCGTGAAACCCAACAGGACGTTCGCTTGGTCGGTCATGCCGATTCATCAGGCCCCGGCCCCTACAACATGATCCTGTCGCAGAACCGCGCCGAGGCGGTACGGAGCCATCTGATCGCGAACGGCGTCGCATACAACATCATCGAGACCGATTGGGTGGGCGAGAACGATCCCCGAATGATGACTGGAAACGGCGTGCGCGAGCAAGAGAACCGTTGGGTCGCGATCGACTTCGTGACGCGTGTATCAAGTCGTTAACGGTCCGGAAAAAGTCGATTCCGTCTCGATGGGACGCGGCCGGGAATACCGGCCGCGCCTTCTTTCTCTTTACCGATCCGCGACGAATATGGATCGGCGACGATCTTCTCGCCCCCGCCCCAAGCCAAGCCAATCGCGGTTGTTGATTTCGGCCGCCATGCATTTCAATCGGTTGTCTGGCGACGCGGTGTCCCGGGATATTGCGGGAACATCTCTCTCGCCGCCCATCAAACCAAGGTAGTCCGAAGGAGTCGATCCGTGGCGGAAGAGCTTTACGAGGTTCTCGGTGTCAAGAAGGACGCTTCACGGGCAGACATCCTTGTCGCCCATCGCGCCCTCGCCAAGAAACATCACCCGGACCTCAATCCCGGCGACAAGGCATCGGAAGACACGTTCCGGAAGGTTCAGGCGGCCTATGATATTCTGTCGGACGACGATAAACGGCGTCGGTACGACAACGGCGAAATCGACGCCGAAGGCAAGGAGGCGCCGCGACAATTTTACCGCGAATACGCCGCCGCCGGCGATCACCCTTATGCGTCGAGCGCCGGGTTTGAAGACCTGGGAGACATCTTCTCCGATCTCTTTCGTGGCCAACGGCAAAGCGGCGAAAACGTCCATATCCGCATGCGGGGCGGTGACGTCCGATACCGTATGGAAGTGTCATTCCTGGATGCGGTAAACGGCGCCAAGAAGCGCGTCACCATGCCCGACGGCAAGACGCTCGATATCTCGGTCCCGCCCGCTCACCGAGACGGCCACCTGCTTCGGCTGCGGGGCAAGGGAATGCCGGGAATCGGGGGCGGGGCAAGCGGCGATGTTTATGTCGAGGTCCGCGTCGCACCGCATCGGATATTCCGTCGACGTGGACAGGATATTCTGGTCGACCTACCCGTAACGCTGATCGAGGCCGTTCTCGGAGCCAAGGTGCGGGTGCCGACGGCCCGGGGAACGGTCACGATGACCATTCCGCCCGGGGCGAATACCGGCGACACGCTGCGGCTGAAGGGAAAGGGCGTGCCGGCGTCGGGCAATCTCAAAGCCGGAGACCAATTGATAACGCTCCACGTCGTTCTGCCGGCAAAGGTGGACGAGAAACTTCAGGCATTCGTCGCGGACTGGGCCACGGACCACACCTATGACCCGCGCCCTGAAATGGGAGAATGACACCGTGTTGGAAGAAACGGAAATTCTCGGACGTTTCAAGGGCCTTCGGCGTGGCACGCTTCTCGTTTGGATCGAGCGTGGTTGGGTCATACCGGAACGCGGCCCGGACGGCTATCGGTTCCGCGAAATCGATGTCGCTCGCGTCGGCCTCATATTCGAGTTTTCGAACGATCTTGAACTTGACGAGGATACGATGGCCGTGATCCTCCCCTTGCTCGACCAGATTCACGGGCTGCGCCGACAACTCTGGCGCCTTGCCGATGCCGTCAGCGCCCAACCCGAAGACGTGCGTCAACGCATCGTTCGAACGATCACGTCAATGCCGGCCTAACCGCATCGGTGCCCCAACCGTCATGTGCGGCGAGACGCGTTCGGCGACGGCGTTTCGCAATCCGGCACCGACGAGTGAGTACATTCCGAACCTGCCGCGCCGAGACCATTGGCACTAGAGTGATTTGTTGGGCATGGCCGATATCGTGGCGGCATGTTCCGGAATGAAAACCGGCCGTTCTACGCCGGAGTCTCGGCGTTTCCGCATTCCGACCGGAGCCGCGACAAGCGAACGCGATCCTCCGGCAAATGAGGAGAGTTTCATGTCTTCCTTCAGTCTTGGCGTCGTCATGGTGATTGTCGGCGTGCTTCTCTGGGCCGCCAACTCCTATGTGCCGCTGAGCAATCGGAATAGAACCATCATGAACTTCGCCGTGATGATTGCTGTCGGTCTATCTCTCTCCGGCTTCTTTGGCGTGCCAAGCCTTTCGGAGGGAATCCAGATCGGTCGTTAGGAAACCCGGCCGAGATAAGGCTGAACGTGGCGAAAACGAAGGAATGATCGTTTCCTCCCTCCGGCACGCCATTCGGCTCGGTCGGCGGAATCGCAAATGGTACCCGGGCAACAGAAATCACATCGCGACAGGAAAAGAGCACGCATATGGCTTCGCAGAACGATAACGGCGATCAGGGCGGTCCCTGGGGAAGGGGAACCAATGCCGGTTCCGAAATCGAGGACCTGGTCCGCAACGGTCAGCGTTGGTTCAAGCAACTCATGCCGGGTGGCGGTCATCGTGGCATGATCGTCGTCGCTCTCCTTGTCTTGGCGGGAATGGGCGCTTGGACGGCCTATTACACCGTACCGAGTGACTCGGTCGCCGTCGTGCAACGTTTCGGCAAATATCTCAAGGAAGTCCCGCCCGGCCTGCATTTCAAGCTGCCTTTGGGCATCGACATGGCGACCATCGTACCGGTCAAGCGCCAGTTGAAGCAGGAATTCGGGTTCTCGACGCCGGGGGCCAACGACAGCTTCCAGAGCCCGCGCCCCCGTGAAGGACTTCGGGAAACGCAGATGGTGACCGGCGACCTGAACGCCGCGCTGGTGGAATGGGTGGTCCAGTACCGGATCTCCGATCCCGTCAAGTTCCTGTTCGAGGTTCGGGAACCGACCGAGACCCTTCGCTACGTTTCCGAATCCGTGATGCGGGAAGTCGTCGGCGACCGCACGGTCGACGAGGTCATCACCATCGGCCGCCAGGAAATCGAATCCGAGGCGCTGACCAAGATGCAAGCGCTTTCGACCAAATACGCGATGGGGCTCAGCATCGACCAGGTGCAGTTGAAGAACATCAATCCGCCCGAACCGGTGCAGGAATCGTTCAACGAAGTCAATCAGGCCCAGCAAGAGAAAGAGAAACTGATCAACGAGGCACGGCGCGATTACAACAAGGTGATCCCGTTGGCCGAGGGTGAAAAGGACCAGCGCATCCGCGAAGCCGACGGCTACCGACTCAAACGGATCAACGAGGCGGAAGGCGACGCCGCGCGATTCAGCGCCCTGCTGGCGGAATACCGGAAGGCGCCCGAGGTCACGCGCCGGCGCATCTACATCGAAACCCTGCAGGACGTCCTGCCGGGCATTCGCTCCAAGATCGTCATCGACGAACAGTCGCGCGGCATCCTGCCGTTCTTGAACCTCGACCAGAAGGCGGGAGACCGGCCATGAACCGAATCATTCAAATCGCCATCGCCGTGGTCTTGATCGCCGGGACGTACGTCGCGACAAGCGCGATCTACACGGTGAGCGAAGTCGAACAGGTGATCATCACCCAGTTCGGCAAACCGGTCGGCGACCCCGTGAAGACCGCCGGCCTGAAACTCAAACTGCCCTTCATCCAGGACGTCAACCCGATCGACAAGCGGATTCTCGAATGGGACGGCAACCCCTCGGACATGCCGACGAAGGACAAGCTCTATATTTCGGTCGACCTGTTCGCCCGCTGGCGGATCACCGAACCCCTGCAGTATTTCCTGCGGCTGCGCGACGAACGCAGCGCGCAATCCCGCCTCGACGACATCCTTGGCAGCGAGACGCGCAACGCCGTCGCCAAGCACGAACTGATCGAGATCATCCGCACCACCAAGGACCGCGTGCCGTTGCGCGACACCCTGCTGACCGATGCGGAACGGAAACTCGACATGGGCGCCCTGGTGCCGATCCAGAAAGGGCGCAAGCTGGTCGAAGAAGAAATCTTCACCGCGGCGGCGGAAAAGGTCCGGGTGTTCGGGATCGAGTTGCTCGATATCCGGTTCAAACGGATCAACTACAACGAAAGCGTCCGTCCCAAGATCTACGACCGCATGGTCAGCGAACGGCGCCAGATCGCCGAGCGATTCCTGTCGGAAGGCAACGGCGAAGCCGCCCGAATTCGAGGCAACCGCGTGCGCGATTTGAACAAGATCCAATCCGAAGCCTACAAGCAGGTCGAAGAAATCCGCGGTGTCGCGGACGCGAA
The DNA here is from genome assembly GCA_963675465.2 of Rhodospirillales bacterium. Lineage (GTDB taxonomy): Bacteria > Pseudomonadota > Alphaproteobacteria > Rhodospirillales > Shumkoniaceae > JAHDSF01. The sequence continues at coordinate 31,238 of CAXXVY010000005.1, read as the reverse complement.
AGCCACCGAAATCTATGCCACGGCCTACAACCAAAACCCGGAATCGGTGGCGTTCTATGAATTCACCCGGACCATGCAGGCCTACAAATCCATCATCGCCGACAATACGACCCTGGTCCTGTCCACCGACAGCGATCTTTTCAAGTTTCTCAAGGGCATGAACCCGGAAAGCGTTGGCGCCACGAATGAAAATCCCCTCGGCGAACCCAAGTCGGTATCGCCCGTAGCAAGCCGCTGAAGCCCGGAGAAAATCGCAAAGGGGTCGCGTATCAACATGATAACGGACGGTCAGGGGACCGGAAATTTGGGTGAACCGGATTCAGCGGTGCCGACACTCTATTTCGTGCCGTACAGGAAACCGGCGAAGCCATGTTCGAGGTGGCGATGAAGGTAATCCGTGCTTGTGAGTGGGGCGACGGCGCCGTCGCGGAAATACGTTTCATCGCGCTCGCACATCTGGAATCGCGTTAATGCGGGGCATCGATCGTCGATTGGCCAAGAGTCAGCGCCTCGATTCTTCAGTAAACATAGAGCGGTATTCAAGGTCCGAGGAACATCTGAACGCGGCGACCCATGCGGTCGCCGCGTTTGTCAGCGGTGCTGGGTTGATATTCCTGGTCAATCAGGCCGAGGGAATGGGGCGTTCCGGCAGCCTTCCCGCCGTCATTGTCTTCGGGTGCTCGTTGATCCTGCTGTTTTCGTTTTCCGCCCTGCATCACGCAATTTGGGAACCCCGCTCCAAGCAGATACTCCTCGCGCTCGACCATTGCGGAATTTATCTTCTGATCGCGGGAACCTACACGCCGTTTTGTCTACTCCTGTCGCCGGGGCGGGAGTGGGCGTTGCTCGCCATTATCTGGAGCTTCGCCGCGGGAGGAATTGCCCTTCAGATGGCGGCTTTTCTTACCCGGAACGGCGACCGCTACGAGAAATTGGCCTTCGCCATCTATCTGGGCATGGGATGGGTGCCGCTTCTGTCGTTCAGCGGCGAATTGTTCGGCGCCCTGGCGCCGTGGGGCCTCGGCCTTCTGGTTGCCGGCGGCCTCTCCTACAGCATCGGGGTCGTCTTCTATGTATGGAAACGTCTGGCGTACGGCCATGCCATTTGGCACCTGTTCGTCGTCGCCGGCAGCACCTTCCATTTCTTTTCCATCTATTATCACGTCGTCCCCGAACACGTCCGATGAGTATCGGCGGACCGGGATGGGCGGGCGCTTTTCCGCGCCGCCCGGAAGAGAGAGATGGCTCTCGATCCTTCCGGGTGTCGGTCCGATCGATCGTTCCGCGCGCGGTTTTGAAGGTTCCGACGCGACGCGCGACTTTGAGTAGTTTCCGAGTCTCCCGCTATCCTTCTTACGCCGGGTATCTTGAACGGTCAGTGCATTGAAATCCGCCATTCCTTTGGGTCGGGCGATCTTGGCGCGGTCTTCGCGGTAGTGGACGCGCCGCGAGATCGACCTTCGCGAGTCGGATTGCCGCTTTCGACGCGCAGCCGGTCTGGTTAGCGGGAAGCCGCCCGCGTTGGCCATCTTCCATGCATCAGGAGGGCGAAATTCATGACCAAACTCAGCCGCATAGCCTTTGTCGGAAATTCGCTTCCGCGGCGATGCGGGATCGCGACTTTCACATCGGAACTTCAACGAGCCGTCGCCGAACGGCGCCGGGATCTTGAAACATTCATCGTCGCCATGACGGATCGCGGAAAAATCCACGCCTATCCGCCGAGCGTGCGTATACAGATCAAGGACGACCAAACCGAGGAGTATCTGGCCGCGGCGGAATTTCTCAATGCCAGCCAGGTTGACGTCGTCTCGCTTCAGCACGAGTTCGGGATCTTCGGTGGCGAGGCCGGCGGCAATATTCTCGCTCTCTTGTCGCACCTGACCGCCCCCGTCGTTACGACTCTGCACACGGTGCTCGACGACCCGACAGCCGTCCAGCGCAGTGTCTTCAAACGGATTGTCGCGGCATCGGCCCGGTTGATCGTGATGGCCGAGAAAGGCCGCGACGTGCTGCAGGAAATTTACGGCGTTCCGACGGACAAGATCTCGGTTATCGCGCACGGCGTTCCGGATGTTCCCTTCAAGAATTCCAACACGGCAAAGGCCGGTACCGAATATGCCAACCGTCCCGTCATTCTCACCTTCGGACTGCTCTCTCCCAACAAGGGCATCGAAGTCATGATCGATGCCATGCCATCGATCCTCGCGACCTGTCCCAATGCGGTCTACGTGGTGCTCGGCGCAACCCATCCTCATCTGGTACGCGACGAAGGCGAGGCCTACCGCGAAAGCTTGCGGACACGGGTTGCCGTGCTTGGCGTTACCGATCACGTCGTTTTTCTGGATCAGTTCGTCGATCAGGAAACTCTGTTGCGCCAGATCTCGCTCTGCGACGTCTATGTGACGCCCTATCTTCAAGAGGCGCAGATGACGTCCGGGACGCTCGCCTACAGTTTCGGACTCGGCAGGGCCATCGTCTCGACGCCTTATTGGCACGCCTGCGAACTTCTGGCGGACGGCGGCGGAATTCTGGTTCCCTTCGGCGACCACGGGGCCATCGGCCGCGCCATTTCGGGTTTGTTGACGGATGGCGAGCGTCGCCAAGCCATGGGTTTGCTCGCCTACGACCGCAGTCGCCCCATGACCTGGCCCCGGACTGCGGATACCTATATCGACCTCTTCGATCGCGTTCGCCTGAAGCAGCGAATCACGGCGGCGTCCCGGCGCCCGGTGTTGGCGCGTATCCCATCGATCGACGTGCCGCCGGAATTCCGGATCGAGCATCTGATCGCGATGTGCGACGACACCGGCCTTCTACAGCACGCGGTCCATTCGGTGCCGGATCGCGCCCACGGCTATTGCGTCGACGACAATGCGCGCGGCCTGCTTCTCTCCTCGACGTTGCAGCGTTCCGACGACTCGAGCCTGCCGGAAATCATGACGATCCGCTTTGCCGCGTTCGTGCAGCATGCTTGGAATCCCGACACGCGACGCTTTCGGAACTTCATGAGTTTCGATCGGCGTTGGATGGAAGACAGAGGGTCCGAGGACAGCCACGGTCGCACGCTTTGGGCGATCGGAGAATGTAGTCGAGATGACGCCAGTCCTTCCCGGCGCCGCTGGGCTGCCGCACTCTTCGCTGACGCCGTATCGGTCGTGGAGGAGTTCCGCTCGCCGCGCGCCTTCGCCTTCACACTACTGGGCCTCGATGCCTATTGCGCCGTTCATGGAGACGACCGAACAGCCGAGCGGATCCGGCTTCTGTTGATCGACCGGTTGATGACATCGCTGTCGACCACCGCGACACCGGATTGGTCGTGGTTCGAAGAGGGCTTGTCTTATGACAATGCACGTCTGCCGCAAGCGCTGATCGTCACTGGGCAATCGAAGAATCTCCGTGACTGCGTGCAGGCGGGATTGACGTCGCTACGCTGGCTCACGACGCAGCAAGTATCTCCATCCGGGCAGTTCAGGCCGGTCGGGTCGCAGGGGTTCGGGATTCTGAAGGCACCTTCGGAAGCCTTCGACCAGCAACCGCTGGAAGCCGCCGCGACGATTTCGGCCTGTCTCGCCGCTTTTCGCGCCAGCGGCGATCCGGAATGGAAACAGGAAGCCGATCGCGCCTTCGCGTGGTTCCTCGGCGAGAACGACTTGTCGAACTCGTTGATCGATTTGGATACCGGGGGCTGTCGTGACGGATTGCATCCCGATCGAGTCAACGAGAACCAAGGCGGTGAGTCGATCGTCTCTTATCTTCTCGGACTGGCCGATATCCGACGGATGGCCCGAATGAGCCTTGATGACGCACGGCACGCATCGAGAAAGTCGCGGACGGCCTGACATTCACGTTCTCTCCGCTCCAACCACTGCTCCCGTGAGGATATCTTGACATTTTCCCCGAACTTGCATCGCCTGCCGATAAAGCTGAACCCCGATCCCGAACGAGTCATCGTCCGTCCGTTCCGGCCCGCGACCGAACCGCGCGGCTTTAACCTGCCCGACAGGATCAGGGCCAACCATATTACCGATCGGGTTCTGGCGCTCGATCCGGAAACAACAACGAGACAACTCGCCGACGTGATCGAGAATTTCGGTGGTCGTCACCGCAACTTGCTCGGGACCTTCGAGGACCGAGCGGACGAGATGGAGGTGGCACTCAATCCCCATTCCAATTTCACCAGCGACCAGCGTCGGCTCGTGGGTGCTTATTTCCTGCACGAGTATTCGTTCGAAGCTTCCGCCTTGTTCAACCCAAGCATCGTCGTCCACCCGGATCAGACGGGCCTGCCCGAGGGGGACTTGCGTTTTGTCCTAAGCCTACGCGCCGTCGGCGAGGGCCACATATCGTCGCTCACCTTTCGCTCGGGCGTGGTTCACGGCGACGGCAACGTGACCGTCGACATGAAAGCCAGACTTGCTTCCCTCCCACGAGTGACCGGCCGTTCCGGCGGGCCCGAAGGCGAGACCATGGATGTGAGGTTCGACAACGCCGACGAGATCTGCGAGCGGGTGATCTTTCCCATGACCGAACAGCAGGCCAATGGGATCGAGGACGCCCGTTTCGTCGCCTTCGACGACGCCGGGCGAGGCACCTATTATGCGACCTACACGGCCTACAGCGGGCGCGCCATCCGTTCCGAGCTTATCCAGACCGACGATTTCGTATCCTTCCGAATGATGCCGCTCGGCGGCGACGCCTCGTACAACAAGGGCATGGCGCTGTTTCCACGCAAGATCGGCGGCAAGTTCGCGATGATCGGCCGGCAGGATAACGAGAACCTTTATCTCATTAGTTCGGATGATCTCATGACCTGGAACGGCGGCGCGGTGATTCTGACGCCGCGGTTCCCCTGGGAATTCGTGCAGATCGGCAATTGCGGCTCGCCGGTCGAACTGGACGAGGGCTGGCTCCTGCTGACCCACGGAGTCGGCCCGGTGCGCAAATACTCCATAGGCGCTGTCCTGCTCGACAAGTCCGATCCGTCGCGGGTGCTCGCCCGTTTGCGCGAACCGTTGATCCGGCCCGAACCCACGGAGAGGGAAGGTTATGTTCCAAACGTCGTCTATACCTGCGGCGCGCTACGCCACCGCGACTTGATCATCCTGCCTTATGCGGTATCGGATACATTCGTCCGGTTCGCAAGAATTCCGATTTCATCGCTCCTTGCGACCATGAAACCATAAAGCGGTTTTTTCGCCCTACGTTCCCCCCCCTCCGGCAATCCAAAGATTGGGCACAGAAGCACGAATAGCTTCACTTCGCCGCCAAAACCGTCCGGAAAGACGAGATCGGCTTTGTTTCCAAGCCTGGCAATAGGGCATGAAATGCAAAGCTTGTGTCTAGGCGTCCCCTTGGGGACGCCACAAATTTTTGGTCCCGTAGATTCCTGGTCGTGATACTACGATCTGGGTGGCGTCCGCAAGTGCTGCTTGTGGATGGAGGGACGCGCGCTTCTCATTACATAAGCAAAAAGGCCGCTAATCCTAAGGATTGGGCGACCTCTCAGCGCGTAAAAAGATTCGTTTGGCGACAATCTTTTTACCGCGCCGGAGGATCGCTGGTCAACGGAGAAACGATGTTTTCTCTGAACAGGATGATTCATGCCTTTTTGCCCTGTTTTTGGGGCACGCCCTTCCGCAAGGAGGGACCATGAAGGACGACTCGTCCATTCGCGGCGAGCTGCTCGACCTGCTGCCCGTGGTTAGTCACCGGTTTGGTCTTGGGCGCGCGGCCCTGGATCATCTCGTCTGGCTGATCCGGCGCACGCGAGCGATGGACTGGCGGCCGGGCAACCGCGCCGTCGTCTACCAATCCGTGGAGGAAACGGCGGCGGAGCGCGGGATCACGCCGCGCCAAGTCAACAATCATGAGCGCGCCATCGCCGAAGCCTTCGGCTGTCAGGTTTCGTGCCCAAGCTGCCGCCGCTATGGCCAGCGGGACAAGGAGAGCGGACGAATCGTCCATGCCTCCGGCTTGGAACTGACGAACTTGCAGCGAACATTGGCGTCTCTTCGTGCCTTCAAGGCCGATCTCGACAGGGAGCACGAGCGGCGGCGGCGGCGCAAGCGCGAACTGACGGCGGTTCGGGGCCAAGTGCGCCGACTGGCGAACGCCGTGTTCGCCATCGGCGACGACACGCAGGCGGAAAGGGCGCGGTCGATCGTCGGACGAATAGGGGCACGGGTTTCCACCCATGAGGTGACGGACATCGACGCTCTCGAATCGCGGATCCGCCAGGCCGAGGCGGCGACCCGAGAACTGAAAACATTGCTTCTCTCCGGGAAAACCTGTGGAAGCGATGGGGAAATTTCCAACAGGTCGGAAGAAAATTTCCGACACATAGATCCTTCACTTGATCTTCAATCCACCCTTACGGGTGGTTGTAGTCCCGAGGGGGACAACGCAGCCCGAAAGCCCGCCGGGGCGGCGCGTCGAGGGCGCCCCGCCGAACTTTCGAATGAGTGTCGGCGCCATGCCTCTTTCGGCGATGATTACGAGGGCACCGCCTTCGTGACACCGGAAGAAACCGGCGCGAATAGGGTCACCTTCCGGCTCGCCGTCCAGGCCGCCTCCGATCGCTTCCGCGCCCGTCTGCCCTTTCCCTGTCGTCCACCGACCGCCGACGACTTGGTCGACGCCGCCCGGAGCCTCTCCCCAGAACTCGGCATCGGTCGCGCAGCCTGGAGCGAAGCCTGCCAGATCGTTGGGCCGTATCCGGCGGCGCTCTGCGTCCTGCTCGCCGACCGCGCGACGATCGAGCGGGACGTCACATCTCCTGGCGGCTACTTCCGCGCTATGATCCGCCGCGCAAAGAGCAACAGGCTGGCGATCGAACGATCCGTCTTTGGACTTGCCGGAAGAGAGTGCCCATGAACCGGATAGATTCTGTCGAAGAAATGCCAGAACTGTAGATGCACGCCTATTGCCGATCCCGAGGACAAGCACGTGGAATGTTCGGACGACTCCCTTGGCCGCAAATCATGTAAATGGAATGTGTACGGTCGCCGGATCGCTTGCGCTTGCGCTGTCCCCGACCTCCGTCCCTCACTCGGAGGAACGCTCTAAAGGAAACTTCACATCTCTACCAAATGTGAGGCCGGCGGCATTGCAAAGGGCGCGGAGTGCCCGCTTTAGATCTTCTTGTCCAACGTTCTTGCTGATCCACCAGCCGGAAGTTGTTTGCATGACCGGTAATCCGGGGTTTCCTGGGTGAATCGCCTCTGGCCTGCGGGCCACGAACCGCCTCGTGCGCGCTTTGACCTCCGACAAACTGTCTAGTGCCTCCGGGGCGACCTCAGCGGTCATGTCCACGATCTCCGCGAAAGCCTCGGGCAAGGTTCTCGTGACGAAAGGAATTCCGAAGAACTCTGTTGTATGCTTTCCGCTCGACGGCTTGGTTGTTGTCGCCTTTTTCTCTGGACTGAACTCAATGACTGATGCGGAACAACTGGTAAGACCCGTTTCAAGGACGGACGCGAGGTCCTTGTCCAAGGCCCCGCGCATTTTGAGCAGAGCGTCGATGAAGGTTGCGGGTAGACGGATGAGAACCGTGCGGTCAACGACTTCGGATTTCATGACTGCCTCCCGCGCTTCCTGCCAGTGGACCGAGTAGGTTTTGCGTCGGCGTGAAAGAACGTAATCAGAGTGCCGCCTTCGACTATGAGCTTGCTACCGCGCAAGCGTTCGAGTTGCTGGATCTCACGCCGCCGCAACTCGATTTCCCGCGCGGCATCTTTGTCGGTCAGAAAGAAAGCATCGTTGGCGACCCGCGTGGTGACTCTGAGGACCAAGTCGACATCGGCCTCGCGGAAGCCACGCTGACGCACGCGCGCTTCGGCATGACTTGTGGAATGAAGGTCAAGCATTATCGCCTCCCGTCGCCTCATCCGGAGCTTGTGTGGAATCCGCGACGTCAAGGTCTCCGAGGAGTGCGAACAGTTCCTCGCGCTCGGCTCTTCTTTGAGCGAGCTCATCTTCAGGAATCCGGCCGATCATCCACGCAACGCGCTCGGCTTCCTTCTCGTCGCCGAGGAGATCGTCCGGAATGTCCTTAATCCGGACGTACCTGCGTAGAAGGGCATATTCAGCGTCGGGATCCTCCCCAGTCAGCTGACTGATGATGTCAGCGCCAATTCGGTACGTTGGCAGACCCTCGCTGGTCTTCCAGCCAAAGTCCTTGTCGAACGTGATCGTCTTGGCCTGAGCCTCTTGGGCGAACATCTCAAGATAGTCGGCAAAGGGATTGTTGGTGGAACGATCGTAGCCGCAGTCGAAAGCTTGCTCCGACGCCCGAACGCCGAACAGATCGCGTTCCTCAATCGACTCGCGTTCCTCAGCGGCGCCTTCATCCACACGCCACGTGGCATAGACGAAAGCGCAATGCCCACCGCCCAGTTCCTGAAGGTGGGCGGAGGATTCTTCGATGGCTTCGACCCGTTTTCGTCGCCAAGCCAGGCTTCCTTCTGCAAGCAATGCCGCGAATAGCGGGGCCATCTCGATCTGGGAACGAATCGGAATGCCGTAGATGTGCTGAACCATGTTAAAGGCCAGAGCCGTCTCAGCATCGAGCATTGTGCGCAGTGGCCGATAGCCAAATTCCCGAAGAGACGCTTCGCGATCCGCTTCTTCCGAGGGGGGCTGCGAAAGCTCGTCGATCTTGACGCCAACAACTTTCGCCAATGCTTCCGCGACGCGGTCGTTGGCCGGGTAGGCGCCCTCCTTTGTACTCTCAATGCGCTTGATCGTCGGCAGGCTGACCCGGTTCGGACCCTTGGTGGCCTCAGCAAGTTGTTCCTGCGTCCAGCGCTTTCGTTCGCGGAGGGATTTTAACGCTTTGGGGTGAATGGGCGTTGCCATAATGCAAACTCCTTAGGATCATTCGCTAATGATAATACTTTTTTCTGTCGTATAAAGTATCATATAAAATCACATATCCGTAAACATGCACCACAACGCAGATCAAGGCTTGCCTGAGTATCACAAAGTGATCAGGTATCAACGAAATAGGGTGAACAGAAAGAAAACTGATCAGGCGATGATACTCTACGGTATCAGTCACCATTCGCGTCCCAGAGTGGCCCTTGGCCCGATAACGGATTTAGCCCGCATTACGGTTACCAGCGCTCGTCACACAGACGACCGCGCTTGCAAGACATCGAGGCGTCGGCTCGACCGAAACCAAGTCGGAACTTGGCCTCAGGGCCGCAGCCGCCCGCTCACGCAAAGGTAAGGCGCGACGAGCCGTCCGGGGTCGATCTCCCCAACCCTTCCTTTTTCCTCGGCAGCGTGCAGGCTAGAGGATCTCCCACCGGCCCGTCCGCCCTTGCCCTCCCCCCAGTTCAACGACGGGAAAAACATCGCGGCGAGGGAATAGCACCTGTTCCGATCCCGATTGACAACGTCAACACACACGACTAGGCGTTGTTGTTTGACCAACCCGATCTTGAGCGAGATGGCTTGGTTCGGAGGGAGGAAGGCGATGCGTAAGTTGTTCATGCGCCTACTGAACGCAGGCACTGAAAGTGAGGTTCAAGCAATCTTGGACTCAGAGGGGTTGAGTTTAGACGCATCAAAATGGACACCTTACGGCGACAACGAGTCGTTCTTCGGGGTAATCGAAAACCAGCAGGCACATCCAGTACCCGCACTTGTCGAGAAGATCACAAACGGAATTGACGCCATTCTCGAGAAAAAGGTGCTTCAAGACGGTGTAGACATACGATCGCCAGTCGCACCAAGAAGCATCAAGGAGGCGCTCGATCGGTATTTCCCCGATCATAGAAACTGGGACTTGGGAGATGCGCGGCGGCGTCAGGCCGCAGATTTACAGATTGTGGCGAGCGGACCGCGCCGCGACACATCGCTGCTCATATATGACAACGGAGTCGGGCAGGCCCCCGCCGACTTCCCGGGAACTTTTTTGTCGCTCTTGCGCGGCAACAAGAACGACGTCCACTTCGTGCAGGGCAAGTATAATATGGGTGGCGCCGGAGCGATCGCATTTTGTGGCGACCTTCGGCTCCAGCTCGTCGCAAGCAAACTCTATGACGGTTCCCAGCCGCTTGGCTTCACGCTACTCCGTCGCCACCCGCCTGCGCTTGCAGAGGCCGCTAACCGCAAGAACACTTGGTATGAATATCTTATTTTCGATGGGAAAGTGGCTGCAATAGATGTCGACGAGTTGGACGCCGGCCTGGAAGGTAGGAAGTTCCATACCGGGTCTCTTTTAAAACTCTATTCCTATCGTCTACCTGAGGGCTCGCGTTCCATAATTTCGCGCGACTTAAATCTCAGCCTCAATGAGTTCTTGTTCGAACCCGCACTCCCGTTTCTGACTATCGACAATAATGAACGCTATCCGGACAACCGCGCACCGGTAACCCCAGTTTATGGCCTCAAACGCCGCCTTGAGGCCGATACGGAGACAACTGAGACAAAATTTTCAGAAGTGTCGCGCACTACCGAGTTAGGGGAACTTGGCGTCACAGTATATGTCTTTAAGGCCAGATCCCGCGGCCAAGGTGTAAAAGAAACGAAACAATACATACAGCGCGAATATTTCAAGAACAGCATGACTGTTCTGTTCTCTCTTAATGGTCAGGTTCACGGGTACTATTCATCCGAGTTTGTAAGTCGTGCACTAAAAATGCCGTTATTGAAGGATTATCTCTTAGTTCATGTCGACTGCTCCAATCTTCATCTCGAGATTCGTAATGAATTGTTCATGGCTTCGCGCGACCGGCTTAAGGCGGGGGAAAAAGCCGACACAATCCGGAAGCATCTGCGGGATATGCTTTTAGCAAGTGAGCTTAAAGAGATTTCCCGCCGTCGTAAGTCGAGCCTTGGCGTCGACAGTGGTGACGCCGGCCAAATGCTTCGCGATATCACGCGTAACATGCCAATGAATGACGCGCTGTCTCGTATCCTCCGGCAGACCTTCAATATCTCTGAAAAGAGGCCCGGATCTGCAGCGATCAAGGAGCGTAATTCTCTGCAACGCCCCAAGCGCGAGCCACGTGACGCACCGCCTTTCGATCCGCGGCGATACCCATCGGCCTTCCGCGCAAAGGGAGGTGATATGAAGGAAAATGGCCTTAAGCTTTACCGATTACCTGAGGGCGGAAATCGCACGATTGCATTTGCGACTGATGTTGAAAACGACTATTTCGATCGGACAGACGATCCAGGCAACTTATCACTCTCCCTCATGCGACCATCGCGTGGGGGTGGCGGAAATGGTGGGGTGCCAGAACCGAGCGGACAAGGCGGGCTCCTGAATATCGTCCGTTCCAGTCCTATAAACGGAACGATCAAAATTGGACTCCGGGCGACGGGACAAACGAAGGTTGGCGATACAGTCAAGCTGACCGCAACTCTCACCAGCCCAGATGGCGATTTGACCGAGACTGTGCTCGTTCAGATCACTGCCCCCGAACAAAAGCCACCCCGCAAGGAACCCGACGTCGAACCACCACTGGGCATCCCAGAGCTAATCCTGTGTTCGAAAGCGGGAGGTGTAGGGCTTAAATCATGGGAAGAGATCAACGAAGCGGGTATCGATATGAGCCACGATGTCGTGGTCTACCCCTATGTTGAAGATGACCAACTGTCGCGCATCTACGTCAACGTGGACAGCCGGGTCCTAAAGGACTTCAACACGGGCGCCCGCTCATCTGAGGCAGTAGAGCTAGCAGAGCGACGCTACATCAGTGCTGTTTACTTTCACACGCTGTTCATCTTCGCCACGACAAAATCACGAAAATACGACCTCAAACGAGGCGTTGATCAAGATAGTGAGGAAGTGGATTTGGCTGATTATGTCTCGGATCTCTTCAGTTCTTCATACGCGCAGTTTCTTCTAAACTTTGACACGGTTAACTTGATTGATGCAGTCAGCTGAATTCAATCTGTAATACTTCTTCTGAACCGCCCCGGGATTGCCGGAGGCTCCAACTCCTGAGAGGATGGAGCCATGATGAGCAAAACGACGAACAAATTCTCCCCGGAAGTCCGCGAGCGCGCGGTTCGATTGGTTTTGGATCACGAGGCCGAGCATTCGTCCCGTTGGGCGGCGGTGGTGTCGATCTCGGCGAAGATCGGCTGCGCGGCGCAGACGCTGCATGAGTGGGTCAAGAAGGCCGAGATCGACAGCGGCCGGCGGGCCGGGCTTGCCACGGACGTGGCCGACAAGCTGAAAGCCCTGGAGCGGGAGAACCGGGAACTGCGTCAGGCCAACGAGATTCTGCGCAAGGCGTCGGCGTATTTTGCCCAGGCGGAGCTCGACCGCCGGTTCAAGCCATGATTGATTTCATCGACGAGCATCGTGGGACCCATGGGGTCGAGCCGATCTGCAAGGTGTTGCCGATTGCCCCCTCCACGTATTTCGCCCATGTCGCGGCCCGCCTTGATCCCGCCAAGCTGTCGGCGCGGGCTCGGCGGGACTTGGCGTTGAAGCCCGAGATCACCCGGGTCTTTGCCGAGAACTTCGCGGCCTATGGCGCTCGAAAGGTCTGGCGGCAACTCGGGCGCGAAGGTATTTCCGTCGCCCGCTGCACGGTCGAGCGGCTGATGGGCGAGATGGGATTGCAAGGAGTGATCCGCGGCAAGCCGGTACGCACCACGATCAGCGACAAGGCGGCGCCCTGCCCGCGGGATCACGTCAATCGACAGTTCCATGCCTCCGCGCCCAACAGGCTCTGGCTTTCCGATTTCACCTATGTCGCGACCTGGTCGGGATTCGTCTATGTCGCGTTCATCATCGACGCCTTTGCCCGGCGGATCGTCGGCTGGCGGGTCAGTCGGACGGCCCATGCGAGCTTCGTCCTCGACGCCCTGGAACAGGCGCTTCATCAGCGCAAACCGGAAGGGCGCGGTGGACTTGTCCACCACAGCGATCGGGGCAGCCAGTACATCTCGATCAAGTACACCGAACGTTTGGCCGAGGCCGGGATCGAGCCTTCGGTCGGAAGCGTCGGCGACAGCTACGACAACGCTCTCGCGGAGACCATCAACGGCCTCTACAAGGCCGAGGTCATTCATCGCAGGGGGCCATGGCGCAGCTTCGAGGCGGTCGAATTCGCTACCCTCGAATGGGTCGATTGGTTCAACAACCGCCGCCTTCTCGAACCTATTGGAAACATTCCGCCTGCCGAAGCCGAGGAACGCTATTACGCCATGCTCGACCAAACCCCGGTCGCCGCATAGACTTTAACCAAACAGCCTCCGGCAATCCCGGGGCGGTTCAGCTCCCTGTCATGCTGCATTACAAACCCTGCTCCAAAGCAGCTTCGCCGGCCCCTTTCTTAGAGCTGTTGTTTGCAGGGTGCGCTCGACACGAACCGTCGTCTAGTGACCTCAGCAGATTTGTCGTGTAGCCTGCAGAAAATTTTTTGAGGCGGACAACGACTTGACGATTTATCTAGATAATATGGCCTCTACCCCGGTGGATCCGCGTATCGCTGAGCGCCACCGTGACGCTATGATCAAGTATCCTGGCAATGCTCACAGCGCGGAGCATGTGTTCGGTGAGGAAGCAGATAGAGCGATCGATGGCGCAGCGGAAACATTGCTGCGAGCGCTCGGCAGCAAGGCCGAATCTGTCACCTTTACGCCCGGAGCTTCTGCCGCGTTGTGGCTCGCAGTCGAAGACGCAATCGCGCGGGTCGTCGGGAGACCGGCGCAAGTCGCCGCAACCTCAGTTGAGCATCCGGCTCTGCTCAACGCACTGCGGCGGGCTGAAGGCGAAGGGCGGCTTCGCTTAACAATCGTCGCTGTGGATGATACGGCAATGCCTCGGACAGACGCACTGGAACAGGCGCTGGCCCAGGGGGTGGATCTCCTTTGCACCATGGCGGCAAACAACGAGGTTGGTACGATTAGCGATCTCGCTGCAATCAATGCTCTTGCAGAGCGTCATGGCGCTCGGCATTTGGTTGACGCAAGCCAGGCGGTTGGTCGGATCGACATGTCCGCAGCCGCGAGTGCCGACCTAGTGGTTGTAAGTGGTGCCAAAGCCTATGGGCCGCGCCGCGCTGGGGCTCTCGTCGGCAAGCTCAGCAGCCATGCAGCGAACATCGCGCACGATGTATTCGGCAGTCCTGATACTCCGGCTGCAGTCGCTCTTGCTTTCGCAATGGAGATTCGTGTGGCTGAAAGGCAAGCCGACGAGAGGCGACTTGCCGGGATGCGAGACGCTCTGCAGGCTCGCCTTGTGGCGGCCGTGCCGGACTTGAGTATCAATGGCGCGATTGGCTCGAGACTTGCTGGCAGCTTGCATGTTTCCACGCCTCATCTTCCCGGCGAAGCCGTTGTGGCTCGGCTCTGGGGACGCGTCGCAGTTTCAACCGGTGCTGCCTGCCAGTCGGGAGCTCCCGGCCCATCACACGTTCTGTCCGCGATGGGGCTTCCCGATTGGGCTAAAGAAGGTGGCGTTCGCATCGGCCTTGGCCGATTCAACACGGAGGCCGAGATCGAAAAAGCCGGTAATTTGATCTCCGCTGCGCTAGGCGCCGTAAAGCCCGCCAGGAGATACGCATGACCGTTGCCGTCGCGGTCCGACCGCGGTTTAGCGGACACGAAACTTTCGCCTGCAGATTCGCATGGCTGCCCAAGGCCGTGCGCTTGATCGCTAGGGAGCCTAGTGCGCTCTCTGACGACGAACGCGCCATCCTCGAGCTCGGCCTCGGGAAGAATATGGTGCGCTCGCTCCGTTTCTGGCTGGAGTCCTTCAATGTAGCCTCGCCTCGCGATCGCTCTTGGTCGCTCTTGCCGTTTGGTGAAGCGATCTTCGGAGAGAATGGCCATGACCCCTACATAGAGCGCACCGAGACTCAATGGCTTCTCCACTGGCAGCTCAGCGCAGCAACCGAGCATCCGCTTTTCGCGTGGCAACATATCCTTTACCGGCGCATGCGGCCCGACTTCACACGCTCCGAGCTTCTGGCTGAGATGCGTGTTGAGGGTGAACGCCTGGGCTACCAGCATTCGGATGTTACCCTTCAGCAACATGCCGATGTTTTCGTCCAGAGCTATGTTGGCTCACTGAAGCCTACATCTCCTGAAGATGCGCTTGATAGCCCGCTGGTCGATCTAGGTCTGTTGCGCAGGCTTGGACGCCGCCCTGGCGGCGCGGCCAGAGTCGAACCCGTCTTCGCTCTCGACCGGATCCCGATAAACGAGATCGGGAACTCTGTGGTGGACTATGCAATCGCTAGCTACTGGCAGTCGCGGCGGCCGGTGGAGCCGATCATCACCTTCCGCGACCTCGCGCATGGCGAGGGGTCTCCCGGCGCGACCTTTCGACTTGAGCCAGAGGAGCTTCGTAATCATCTTGAGTGCGCGACCAAGCTCTGGTCGTATCGGCCTTCTGGAGATGCGGGCAACATTACGGCTGTGAGTCCGATCGAACCTTCTTACCTACTCGCGGAGGTCTACGCATGACCGGACCTTCAATGATTGCAAACTTTCTCGGCCACCCGGGGGTATTCTACCGATCTGTGGCGCTGGAACGCGATACGACGGATCCGTCCGCAGGACGCTCATTCGTACTGACCCCTTGGCTCAAACGCAGCGCTGCCGAGATCATTTCAGGCATACATGCGGACAGCACCCGCCGCGCTTGGCGCGTGATCGGCGATTTCGGCGTAGGAAAGTCCGCGCTCGCGCTTGCGCTTGTGCAAGCGCTGGACCCGCGTATTGCCGACGCGGACATGCCGATGCGGAGGCTGGTAGAAGAGATCGGTGATGCACCGCGGATGTTTCCGCTGCTCGTCACAGGCTCGCGCGAAGGCCTTGCCGCGTCACTCTCCGCGTCGATTTCGCGAGTGCTCGCCATGAAGGGTCTGATCGATTCCAAATGCAAGAAGGCAGTTGCCGCCCTGGCGGACCCGTTTGATGCCATCGTTGCTCTTCGCGACGCGCTTCGGGCGTCCAACCGTTTCGATGGCCTGCTGCTTGTCGTGGACGAGATGGGCAAGTTTCTAGAGGCTGCCGATGAGGAAGAAGGCCATGACGTCTATCGTTTGCAGACGCTTGCCGAGGCGGCAGTCCGCTCAGGAGATACTCCGCTAGCAATTATCCTGATCCTCCACAAAGGATTCCAGTCTTACGCTGAAGATTGGCAGTCCGCGCGGCGAAGTGAATGGGAGAAGGTGGCCGAGCGCTTCGACGAGGTGGTTTTCGACCATCCACTATCGCACACAGCGGCTCTACTATCAGCAGCTCTCTCCGTGAACGAGACCGACTTACCCAAGAAGGTTATCGAGCTCTACAACAAGGTTCTTGCACGTGTCCGCACCCTGGGTTGGCTCGGCCCTCGCAACGGCACAGGGGTGGGTGGATGTTGGCCGGTTCATCCTGCAGCGATCCCTATTATGGCAAGGTTCTTTGCTAACTATGGGCAGAACGAGCGATCTCTTTTCGGCTTTGCCGCAAGTGAGGAGCAGAATGGGCTTCGCGCATTTGCTGCTGATACGTCCCCTGCGGACGGCTTTTATGCCATCCACCACTTCTTCGATTATGTTGCATCTTCGTTCGGCCATCGGCTCACCTCACGCGCTGGTGCCGGCGAGTGGTCGCGCATCTCCGAGGTGCTCGACCGAGCCGCCGACGCGGATGCTGTCGAGACAGCGGTCTTAAAGACAATCGGTATTCTGAACCTGATCGATGCACCAGGCTTCGCCGCTACGACAGAAAGCATAAGTGCCGCCCTTTTCCCGATCTTTGCGTCTGGCGATGTCGACAGCGCTGTTGCCAGGCTCCTTACTGATGGCCTTCTCTTCCGTCGGCCGGGTCGGTCCGAGCTGCGGCTGTGGACGAGTCGACGGGTGGATTTGTCCTCGATTTGGAACGAGGCCGAGGATGCGGTGGATGTGCGATCTGTCCTCCGCGATTTACCGCACCATTTGGCTGGTCTTCCGATTCGACCCCATGTGCTTGCGCGGCGTCACTCGATCCTAACTGGCACTAACCGTCGTTTCGCGATCCGGGGCACCTATGCGTCCGAGCTTGGGGAATATTGCGGACACATGGACGCCGATGGGGGAATTATCGCCATTCATTGCGCGAACGCAGAAGATCTCCGTATCGCTCGTGCTTGGTCGGCCGAAGTGACGGCCGAAGATCCAACGATTCTGGCGGTGGCCATTCCGCCGATGCCTGAGTTGGGCCCAATAATGGTAGATCTCCTGCGGCATCGCTGGGTCATTTCGAACGCAGCAACGCTTCAAGAAGACGCCCACGCGTCTGCGGAGATCGAACGCACGGTTACGGAACTGGAGGTCCGTCTTGTCACAGCCGTTGAAGCCGCACTTGGTCTTCGCGGTCGCGCTCCCATGGTTTCGCTCGAGGTTTTCTGGGAGGGCAAGACGATAGGGGTGGACGGGCCGATCCATTCGGTCATCTCGACACTCTGTGAGCAGATCTACGATCAGTCGCCTTTGGTTGAGAATGAACTCGTGAACAAGCATGCTCTTACCTCGGCCGGTGCCGCGGCTCGGCAGCGGCTAATCGAGCGGATGTTTGCCAATGCCGACCACCCGGACCTAGGCTTTGCTGCGAATAAGAATCCGCCTGAGCGCGCCCTCTACTTGTCGCTACTTCGGCGCGGCGGTCTGCACCGCAAGCAGGAAGACGGGTGGATCGTTGGCCCGCCCACGCCGGACAATGACCCTCTCCGTCTCGCTCCGGCGCTCACCGCGATCGAGAAACACCTTGCCAAGGACGGTGGCCGTGTGTCGCTGTCCGATATCTATGCGACCATTGAGGCGAGGCCGTATGGAGTACGTCGCGGGCTGGCTCCGCTTCTACTGGCCGTGACGCTGGTCGCGGCTGGGCACCGAGTCGCGCTTTTTGAGAGGGGAACTTATTGCCCGCGTTTGGATGGGGCGGCTTTCATGCGCATCTTGAAGTCGCCAGAGCACTTTGCTCTCCAGCTGGTGTCGCTTGAGGGTGTCCGTGCAGATGTGTTTCGCCGTTTAGCAAAACTTCTAGATCGGCCTAGCGACGACACTGGCATCCGCGTAGTTGTAGATCCCCTGATCCGCTTTGGTGTTGAGCTCCCATTCTATGTTCAGCGCTCTTCATCGCTTACTGTAGAAGCACTCGGCGTCCGTAGGGCACTCGCGGAGGCGCGCAGCCCGGTTGACCTCCTCTTTAGCGATCTACCGACTGCGTGTGGCTTGGAGGCGTTCGGCCTTGACACTCCGGCAGACGCCGAGCGGGTAATAAAGTTCGTTTCCCGGCTCGACACAGCAATAAGCGAGCTGCGTGGTTGTTACCCCAAACTACTCGAAAGTATGCGGTCTGAGCTTTTTGCAGCATTGGCGGCATCGTCTCGAGACTCTCTCGCTGAGCGAGCAGCCGCTCTAAGCTTCAGAGTGCGGGAGCAGCAATTGCGGACGTTCGTATTGCGACTCGCCGATGCCGTGCTGTCAGAAGATTCTTGGACGGAAGCCCTTGGAGGTGCACTCCTGGGCAAGCCACCCGCGCGGTGGCTTGATCGGGACGTCGATATGTGGCGCTCGAAGTTGGCAGATCTCACGGCTCAGTTTCGTAGGGTTGAAGCTATCAACTTTGGCGGACAGCGATCTCCGCAAGAGGCTGTCCGCATATCTTTGACGCAGAGCGACGGCACCGAGCGTGCGGTCGTGGTGAATATTGCTGTCTTGAACGAAAGCCAGGCAACAGCATTAGGCGCGATCAAACGTTTAGTGTCTGAGTCGAAGCTTTCCCTCGATACAGTCGCGGCACTTCTCTCGCTAGCAAGCATGCAAGAAAACGAAGGTCAGGCCGAGCCGGATCACAAGCCGGAGAGCGATCACGGATGATCCGTCATGTACTTAGCCTGTCTGGCGGGAAGGACAGCGCAGCGCTGGCCGTTTACCTGCGCGACCGCGTGCCAGAGATGGAGTATATTTTTCACGATACAGGCAAAGAATTGCCTGAGACATACGACTATATGGCTCGGCTGGAGAGCATTCTAGGGCGCCCGGTAACCCGGACGACGCCAGAGGATCCTTTCGAGCATTGGCTCTCTGTGTATGGTGATATGTTACCTTCGAACCATCGTCGGTGGTGTACGAAAATGCTCAAACTAAGGCCATTTGAGGCCTACATCGGCGATGATCCGACGATAAATTATGTAGGTCTGCGTGCTGACGAGAAGCGCACGGGCTACATCAGCACAAAGCCGAACATCACCGCGGTTTATCCTTTCAGGGAAGATGGGTTGGTGCGGGCCGATGTCATCCGGATTCTGGAAGACAGCGGCCTTGGCCTCCCGCCTTATATGGAATGGGGTCGATCGCGCTCAGGCTGCTACTTCTGCTTCTATCAGCAAAAAATCGAATGGGTCCGGCTGAAACGGCAGCACCCTGACCTCTTCGAGAGGGCAAAGGAATATGAAGTGCGGAGCGCTGCAGTTAGCAAGAATTTTACGTGGTGCGGCGGCGAGTCTCTCACAGAACTAGAGCAACCTGATCGTATGGAGCAGATCGAACGCAATTGGGAGGTGGCGAGGAAACAGCGCGCGGCTCGAAGGGAAAATCTGCCGCTATCCGCTGTTTTGGCCGGCGCGGCAACTGATGAAGATGAGCCCGAAGGCTGCCTTATCTGCAGCCTCTAGACCACTCATAAGATCGTGCCTTGTCTCCTAGGCTGTTAGTACGACAAGGAGGACGTGATTTGGCGAATCTGGAATGATCGCTTGCTGGTCGAGAAGCGCGACTTTCATATAGTCATTTATCCCATGCGACGCAGGCTGACGAAGCATGACCATCATTATGAGCTGATCCATACGCTCCAAGAGACCGCGGGCTTTTGATTGAGTCTCGCCATGCCGTTCTTCTGACTCAGCAGTTCGCTGCAGGATATCTCGGAAATATTCTAGGAATGTTCGTGTAAAAAACACCGGCTGCTTAGAGGCATCCTTTCCTCGCTGCGGGGATTGGAAAGCAAAACCGCTCGTAAGATCAAACCCCTCATCGAGATCAATAATATTTCCCGCTTCTCTGACGCAGATTCTCCCAGCCAAGGGTTCAAAGAGAGCAGGTGCTTTCAAAAGTCCAACTCTTGCGAAGGACGAAAGGTAATCTGATTGAAGAGCGAGAAAGTGTTCGGCCTTTAACCGCCCGAGCCAAGTCCTCTTCTTTCGGAGAACATCCTCTCTAAGTTCCTTCAGCGGGATAGCTAGAGGATGTTTCATCCCCCAATCTACCTCATAAAATCGGCCATCCACGATGATTATCTGGGGATCGAGCTTATGCTTGTGGTAGGTGGGGCAGAGTATTCCTTGGAGCATCAACACGGATGTCGCCGCAGGTTCCTTGCCATTACGGCTCATCAGATCACAGATCGGCGTCATCACGGCGCTCACGGTCCTATCCACTAAGGATGTGCTGGGCTGTTTTGGCAAGTCTCCTTCAAGGTACAAATCGCCTGACACAGGTAAACTGTCGTCAGGTCCACGGTAGCCTCGGTCAGTCGTCATGCGCGTAGCGCTGTACAACTCGGCCATTGCGTTGGAAGGGGCTTCTGTGAAGTGGCTCGGGACTTCGGCGAACGGGTTGGGTCTATCTTTGGTCGGCGTACGATTGGTGAAGGCACACATAATGCGCTCAGCTACAGCGCCCGCAACGACTTCTTTAATATAGTCTTCGATCATTTGCCCTTCAGATTGGATGCTCAGCTCATACAACCTCGCAAAATCTGCGATATCGAGATCAACAAGTCGTTCGGCCACCCACTCTTCGGCCTCGCCTATGACTGCCGGGAGCGCCTTGCGAAGCGGTTCAAAAAGCGAACTCGCCTTACAGGTTCTGAGAATTTCTGCGATGGCGAGGAGATCCTGGGGGTCTTCTCGCTCCAATGCCTGCTTCCGCACGAAGCGGAAGCGAGAGGCCGTCTGCGATGTCCGCTTTCGGAAGTTTTTCGCAATCTGCTGCGTTCCGAGTGAGGAAATCAATATGAACGCCGGTGGCACTGCTGAGATATCGTTCTCCGTCTCCCGCCTGACGTCGTCCAGATACCGCTCCGCGCGGTCCCGCGCCTTTTCCAAGACGGTTCGTGGCGTTGGGCCAGAAATCGGATTGGGGGGCACGTCTGCCGACAGGAAAAGATCCAAGAAAACGACGTTCGCTTGCGCCACAATTCGGGGCTCGGGATCAGCGCCTAGCTTCATGATGCGCACCTTGGTCGCAGCGAGAAGCTTTTCGAGCGGTTTCAACTGCTGCAATTTGCTGATGCGGTCCTGACTGACATCGGAGAACAGGATATCCAAACTTTGGAACACCCCGTCGGTCATCGCGGAATGTGCGCTGACACCTACGCTGAGATTCCAAAGGTGATCAATCAGTTCTGCATTGGCGGCGAAAGTCTCCCAATCATCCAGGTCATTTTCTATGAACTCACTGGCGGCTTCGAGTGCGACGATCCGCTCACGATCATCCTCGATCGATTGGACAAACCGGTTGAACGCATCTTCGGATATTTCTGATCCGCGGGGCGGATCGTAGGCGTCGTCTACGATCGCCAACAGTTTTACACCACCGACTTTCGCGGCTAACTCAAGGTTCTCGCTCATTTGATTTTTCCGTTAAGGTCGAGAGAGAAGCGCCGCCACACCTTTTCTTCGGGTGGGCCGACGAGATTGAGCGTCCAATTGTGATAATCGGCCAACTCGCGGGCGATATAGAGCCCCAAGCCGTGTCCTTCGCCGGCTGGTTTGGCTGTAACGAAAGGTTTAAATATCTCTTCCGCCTCAGCAACTTCAACTCCAGGGCCATTATCAGCGATTTCTATCAGACTTGCATATTTATCAATCTCGATGTGGATGCGTGGTTTGAAGTCGGCCTCAACCACCGATTGCTGCTTCAGCCAATAGAAAGAATTCGAGAGGAGGTTCTCTAAGATTTGGATCAGCATTCCGCGAACCGCTTTTATTCGCCACGGCTGTTTCGAGGTGCTGTCGATCGTGACTACGACCCTGTGCCGCTCTGCTTGAGCGTCTCTCGCATCAACGATTTCCTGAACCAACTCCTCGACGGAAAAGCTTTCTTTAGTTTGCCGTCGAGCGGCGCTCAATGGATCCAGCGTCTCAATACGCTTTTGTAGCGTTCGTAGCTGACTTTCGAGCGTCTGGAAAACGGCCGGCAGCTTTCCCGCAAGTTGGGTTTTATCTACGCCCTCAAGCGTACTGAGGGTGCTACTGCTGCTCCGCCCAAGTTCGTGTAAAATCAGTTCTACCATCAGGCCCAGGCCAGCGAGGTGAACGAACTTTCGTCGCTCGTCCTTGTAATCGTCAATGATCGCATCGACGTCGTCGATCTGCGACGCTAGAGCTTTTACTAGGCGCTCGATTTCATTGAGTGGACCAGCTTGTTCCGGCGCGTCGACGGCAATTTCCCTGATGCGCCGTTGTATCTCGGTCTTGGATTTGGAGACCCGCGCCTTCAATGTATCGACCGAGGTAAGGTCCTCCTGCTTAAGCTCATCCTCAATGTTCTGGCTGAATGTTTTGAAATCCTCGAGGATCGTTTGAAGGATACTGACTAGCGCTTCCTTGTACTCGTTATCGACCAAGCCCTCACGATTGGTCTGTTCGATCAGTCGGCGGTTACGCCAAGTGAGGTTTACGCGCCCTATGATCTGCTGGCGATTTAGCTTGTAGCCGCGTCGCCCGAAAGCCCGCTTATCGAGTTGGAGCCAATCGTCGTCACCGCCACCATAAGGGTTGATACGAAAGCCGCTTCGGAAGACCATGAGCCCGCCAGCCCATTGCCTGACCATGGCCTGCACATCCGACTTAGTCCCGAGACCTTCAACTGCGGTAAGGAAGAGTTTATTAAACCACAGAAACTCTACTTTGAATGGGCCAAGACGACGAAGGACACGTGTCGAACGTGATTTCGTTACGGAGACGAGCCGCACCTCCGGTAACGTCACTACCAACTTTTTGTGCGTGTTTAGTCGGTAATCTATTTCAATTACAAGTTGCGATTGACTATTTGGCAGGTAATCGAAATTCGCGGAGACCTTCGCATGGGCCTGATCAAATAGTCGTTGCGGAATTTGCGGCAATGTTACCGGTTCGCCATTGTACGTGATGCGAAAAAGGCGATTACCACGGCGGCGGTCAAACGGGTCAACCATGCGCGAAAATTCCGAGTTCAGCATCTCGCCAAACTTCGCTCGCGTCCAGTCGCCCTTCAATTGAGAAACACGAATGACTGTCCCTTGTGTATCCGGGTCGTCCTTTCGAGGACCACGTTCTGGTGCAACCGTGATTTCTTCCAGCAAAGCGTCAGAGTCGTGGCTGAATCTCGTCCAATCGATCCTGAGGTCGTTCCATCGTGGTTCGCCAGCCTTGGTGGTTCTTACCGATAGATGATCCCCAAGTCGCATGACGGAAAGTCTGCCCACGCCTTTGTCGCCCAGGAGCGGATGAGAGGGGGCCTCGCCGCGATCATCCCAAGTTCTCTTTTCCTCACACCGAGATCGCGTTCCAATTGTGAGAAAAACGTCCTCGAGATCGTGAAACGACATTCCTTCGCCGTCGTCAGAGACTTCTACGAAGTTGATATCCTTGTAGCCTTCGGTCAGCAGACGTCTAAATTCATCAGCGTCTTTCACCCCGCTAAGGGAATGGAGCAATGGGCGTGCCGCCCCTGACGGCGCGTCAGACAGGATCCACTGTTCGATGGTATTACGGATTTCAGCCAAAGGCATCTTGCCGTCGTCAATTAGGTCGAGGGCATGCCGATAACGGGAATAAGGCAACACCGATTGTACCCTGATACGGACAACCGGAGAACGAGCGTCGACAGAATTCTTTGCAAGTTCGTAAAGAGCAACTGCGTCTGAACCGATTAACTCGGCGCCTAGTTCCAGCAAGGTTCGCGCTGTGATTTTAAACGCCATACCTCCAAGCACCCCCCCCATTTGCTCGCGAATACGAAGATAACATTGGCGCCTTGCACTGCAACCCAAACGAACAGGGCGCACTAGACGGTCGTTCGCGGCCGTAAATGATAAGCTTAATCTTACCGCATCGGCGAGTATCTGATCGATCTCATTCTTATGTTTTGGCGTGCATGAATGGGTCTGACTCACTTTCGATGTAGCACTGGCTGGCTCATGCGCCGATCAACCTGACTTGAAGTAGGTTGAGATTGGCGCGCCCATCCACCTAGCGCTTCTAGTTCTTCTAAATATTGATCTGGCCTTCAGTCTACCGTTCGATCAGGGCTCGCTCAAAGCCGCGCTGACCACGTCTTGATCCGAGATCAATCTTTTCACGAATGAAGCGAGCAGACTGCTCTCAGTATTCTACCGCCAGGAATTCAGCACGTTTGTATCATTATCACGGTTCATGCCGGCGAACCGGTCGATCAAGGTCAAACCGAAGGAAAAGCAACTGGTTGATCTCGATGGCTCGCCGCCCTTGGGTAAGGATTATACCAAAGGCTTGTCGCCGAAACCGAAAATATTGAAACCTTGGGACTCGCCATTTAGCTGGCGATCTCCCGCCAGAAGCCCGGCCAACCTTCTTCCTTCAATTCGATCGCGACGGTTTCGCCGCTCCGCTGTTCGATGATCGGCGTCAGGGTGACGGCCTTGAGAAGGTGATTGAACACGATCCGCTGGTCGCGGATGTCGCCGTCCACCTTGACTTTGTGAAGCGTTTCGAACAGGCGCCGCCGGATCGTATCCTCGTCAGGTAATACCGGGATCGCCAGAGCATCCACCTTTTCGTGAATCTGGGTGAGTTCGTCCTGCAAGCCGATAACAAGTTGAGTGGCAGCCTTGTGGTTGACGCCTTCCGCGATCGCATTGGTCAGGCGGGCGATTTTCGCCTCGATGTCGGCGGCTGCCTTCAACAGGCGCTTGCTCTCGCGGATTTCGGCGGCGTAGGCCTTTTCGAGAGCGGGGCGGAATGCCCGGCCCGAGGTGACGCGGACCCGCAGTTCGTCGAAAACCGCGTCCAGCAGCACCGGCTCCTTGGTCCCGCGCGAGTTCTTGCAGGTGCGCGCGTAGCGATACCCCGAGCAGACGTAGCGGGACTCGTTGGCCAGGTTCTTCGGGCTGCCGCAACAGCCGCATACCACCCAGCCGCTCAGGGCGTGCTGGTTGTGGGCGGTGAGAGTTCGAGGCGGCTTCTTCTTTCTCTGTTGTACCTGGGGATGGTCGCGCTTGCGCACTGCCGCCCACAGTTCGTCGCTGATGATGCGCAGGTGCGGAACGTCGACGCGCGTCCATTGTTCCGCCGGCAGGAGAATGTATCGTTTCTTGTTCGACACCGGGTCGCGGGCCACCCGGGTTTTGTTGAACACCAGCTTGCCCAGGTAGATCTCGGTGCGCAGCACGCCCTCTTGCTTCCGGGAAGAGCCGAGGAGGGCATTCTTCTTCCACAGGCCACCGCCCGGCGCGGGAATGGCGTCGCGGTTCAGTCCGGCGACGATTTCGGAAGCGCGGCGGCCGTCGGCATATTCCTGGTAGATGCGGCGGATCACCGCCGCTGCGGTTTCGTCAATCTCGCGGACGCCGTTGACGTTCCGGCCCTTGTCGTCGACCACGCCGCGGACTACCCGATAGCCGTAGGCGCAGGAGGATGCCGCATACCCGGCCGCCACCCGGGCGTTGAGGCCGCGCCGGACCTTCTCCTTCATGTCGCGGAGAAACAGGGCGTTCATCGTACCTTTCAGACCCACGTGCAAATCGGTGATCTGACCCTCATGGGCGGTCCAGATCTTGACCCCATGATAATTCAGAGCCTCGTGGATGGTAGCAATGTCCTTGAGACTTCGCGATACGCGATCGAGCCCCTCGGCGACAACGATATCGAACCTGCCCGCGCCAACCTCCTTCAAGAGGTGGTTCATGCCCGGCCGCTCCATCGTCGCACCAGAGATTGCCGCGTCGGAGAACACCGCGACCGAAGCGGCACGCTTGCCGAACTGATTGCCGATCAGCGCACGACAAAGCCCCACCTGGTCGTCGACCGAGGCGGGGTTCTGATGATCGGTGCTATAGCGTGCGTAAATGGCGATGCGGAGGCGGGAGCGGCGATTCATGGCAGCGGGTTATGACCTGCGGCGGGAGCGAATGCAATGAGAAGGAACGCATACCTTGCATTCCGAAACACATTTAAACCTACCGGTTATTATCTCACCGCACCTTGGAATCTAACGGTTTTTAGTCACGGCTCACGTCGAAATCTCGAAGTGTCCCGGAATATCCCGATGTGTCCCGATATTTGACGGTAAAAAGCCACGATGTCCCGATTCGTCCCGGAAGGTCCCGGACTTTCCGCTGTCGTCCTAGGGCAGGATAGGCGCGGTGATATCACCGCGCGCCGCCTTACGGGCGGACACGCTTATTCGCACCCTTCGGATGCTCAACGCGTTTGAATCAAATTGTTGGCGATGCTGGGACGATTCGCCCTTTGATGGGAACGACACGACACAGAGATGTCCTGGTTTCGCTCAGGCAGGAGCAAACCCTCGTTCCGCCACGCGATGCCGTAGCGGAAGGTTTTCGAAGAGATCCTAAAATTTATCCCATGATCGGGCACTCAGGAACGGGTTCGTTGTCTGCACTCAATTCGTCGGGAACAGGCCGAACAATAGGGCAAGGAAGATCGCGCAAATGGCCATCGCAAAGGCAATGACTTTCCAGGAAAAGGAGATTCCCCCTCTATGAACGTATGCCGTGCGTTGAAGGTCATTCTCCAATAATTTGAGCCTGTCATCCAGTTTTTCGACTAATTGGACTTTCTCGTTATATTCCCGGTCCTGTATTTGCCGACGGATCTTCTCCTTCACGGAACGAGCAATTTCACCGCCCAACCCCGATGGCGCGTGAAATGCTTGGTCGGCATACATATCGATGAGAGCCACATCGGTTGCGTGGCCGAAGGCGGCATAGAACGGCACATCCAGTTCGATCAATGCACTAATGATCTCGCGGGAACCGCCGATCAGGTCTTGTCCGCCGCCGCCGCCCCGAGCGACTGCAATGCCCGCGATGTCCCGCTGGCTGCCAAGCTGCCTTATCGTTCCCAGGAATTCCGCGGCCGAACCGAAATTGGCCTCCATGAACACCGGTCTTTCGGTCACGCCGGCGTCCGAAAGGACGCGGGTGATATCGGCACGCGCGGTTCCGGTCGTCAGCACAAGCAGGTTCTCCGCGCGGTTCTCCGACAGGAATTCCGCCAAGGGAACCCGTTCGTCGCGCACCGGCAATTTCAACACCGGCTCGCTATCTTCCCGAGGATCCCAAGTGCCGACCACGCTTCCAATCAGCATGACGACATGCGTCGCGCGCCAGTCCTCCTCCGACTTGGTGCCGGGCTGGATTTGCAGGACACCGTTCATCATGACCGCCTGTCCCTCGGAAGGCGCGCATTCCGGATGCGTCCTGAAGCCGATGGACGCCCTTCCAAGAGCGAGCCGGCCAAAGACATAAGCGATGCTTCCCTTCCCCCAGTGGCGCAGTTCCCTGGCTACGCCCTGGACGAGGACCGGCCCGGACGGGGCCTCTACCTTCAGCATTTCGGACAGCATTTCGGGTGTCAGCGGCATCTGGCCGCTTGGGGTCGATTCCGGGGAGATCGGATGGTCGGGAAGAGATCCCATGAGTGTACCTTTCGACGTTCTGGTCCGCGACCACATTTCGATGTGGCGGGCTCTTTTAACCCGTTTCCTGCGATCGTTGCCTTCTTTTTCTCCCGAAAGGATGCGCCGCATTGCTTGACGAGTGGCCGACACCGAGCCACTTTCATGGTGTTCGTGAGGTGGAATCCAATTGACGCTACGGCAACGGCCCCGTGTTGATGCAATGCGGGGCCGTTTGCTTGACAAATGGCCGATACCGAGCCATTTTTGTGGCGTTCGTTAGGCGGCATCCAATTGATGTTACGGTAACGGCCCTGCGTCGATTCGACGCGGGGCCGTTCGCACGAAGGGAGGTATCTCAACGCCGCTACAATGCCGAATATCGAAAGCCGGACGCGGTGGCCATCAATCCATCGTCGCACGAATATAGGCGACGTACTCGGGAGGCAACTCGGCTTCCCGGCCGATCTCAGCGTTCGATAGACCGGTGTGGAGGATCAGGTTGCGGGCGATGCGGGTCGCCGCTTCTTGGGCTTGTTTTTCCCGGAGTTCCTCGAACAGCCGAGCTTGCGTCTCCAGGAACCGCCGATTGGTGCCTTCCAGCGTCTGAAGGAGGCGGAGTTCGGTTTCGCTGACGGCGACGGTTCCCGGCCGGGGCGCGATCCTGCCGTAACCGCCGGTCTTGCGGACCGAGGGGATGACCTCGGAGGTGACCCACTTTCGAAAGCGGTGCTGGACGGTCCCTTGCGTCACCGCCCTGCGGCTCCGTAGCGTCAGAGTGTACAATCCCGATTCATTGATGATGATCACCTCCTGCCGGCCTCCAGGGGTGTCGGTTAAAGCGACATCCTTCTCGTCGTCGTCCAGGCTCGCGACGGCATCCCGGTTGTTTCGAATGCCGATCGCACGACAGACATCCGCGGCAACGAACCAGGGACCGGTGTCGCGCATGACAACCCGCACGGGATCATCGTCGAACATATATGGGGTGAGCGGATTCTCGGTCATGATTGCAGCTCATTCATGGCGTTGCGGTAGCCGTCTGACGCCGTTGCTTCAAAATCATCGTTCCATTCCCGGCCGGTTCCGGGCCGTTCCCTTGCGGCTCTTCCCGTCCGGCTTCGCCTTCGCGCGAAGCGCATCCTCGGCCGAGACCGCGTCCTCCGGGAACGCCGCGAGGTCCTCGGCAACCTCGCGGTCGACCGGCACCACGGCGCCGGCGCCGGCGGCATCGACGGCTCGGCGCCCGAGATCGCCGCGCCGGTCCACGTTCTCGTCCGACGCGGGCACCCGGGAGGCGGCTGCGTCTTCCACCGAAAGCGCATCCTCGACGAACGCCGCCATCACCTCGGCCACGTCCGGATCGACGACAACCGCCTTTCCGGCGCCGGCGGATTCCGACACCCATCGACCGAGCCGCTGGAGGCGGTCCCGCGCCGGATCCGGAGCAAGAACCTGCGCCCGGGCTCCCGTCCGCGCCATCAGAGCATCATCGGCCGATAGCGCATCGTCCACGAACGCACCCATGGCCTCGGTGGACTTGCCTGGGAAAAGTGGAGAGCGTGCATGGTAACTTTGCACGAAGGACATTCAGATGACGGTTTCCGGGATGAGAAAATTCACCGATGATTTCAAGCGGGAGGCGGTTCGGCTGGTCCAAACCAGCGGACGGACGATCGAGCAGGTGGCCGGCGATCTTGGGATCGGCCGATCGACTTTGGGCAAGTGGCTGACCCAGCATCGTGAGGCGGCCCTGTTTTCCGGTCCGCACGATGACCCGGCCAAGGAACTGGCCCGGCTTCGCAAGGAGAACGAGATCCTGCGCGCTGAGCGTGACTTGCTAAAAAAAGCTGCGGCCTTCTTCGCCAAGGAGACAAGTCGATGATCTTCCGACACATCGACACTGCGGAGAAGGCGATGGCGGTCCGTCGGAAGTGTGCCGTGTTCGGCGTCAGCGCCAGCGGTTACTACGCCTGGAGAGAGCGCAAGCCCAGCCGCCGTCAATTGGACGACATGGTGCTGCTGGCCCATATCCGCAGCCAGTTCAGCCTGTCGCACGAAACGTACGGCAGTCCGCGCATGGTGGTGGAATTGCAGGAAGAAGGCATCCGCGTCGGCCGGCATCGCGTCGCCCGGCTGATGCGGGATAACGGCTTGAAAGCGTTGCAAAGGCGCCGTTTCAAGAAAACCACCGACAGCGCCCATGGGGGTCCCGTCGCGCCCAACATTCTGGATCAAGATTTCGCCGCCGACGGTCCCGACCGGAAATGGGGTGCCGATATCAGCTATGTCTGGACGGCCGAGGGCTGGCTGTATCTGGCGATCGTTCTCGATCTCTTCTCGCGCCGCATCGTCGGCTGGGCGACCAGCGACCGCATGAAGAAGGATTTGGCGCTGGCGGCCTTGAAACGTGCCCTATCCGTACGGCAACCCGCAGCGGGGCTGATCCACCACTCCGATCGCGGCAGCCAATATTGCGCCGGGGATTATCAAAAGCTCCTCAAGAGCCACGGGATCATCCCGTCCATGAGCGGAAAAGGGAATTGTTTTGATAACGCGATGGTCGAAACCGTGTTCAAGACCATCAAATCCGAGCTGATCTGGCGGACCATTTGGCAATCACGCCGACAGGCCGATATCTCCATTGGCCGCTATATCGACGGCTTCTATAATCCCATCAGGCGACATTCCGCCCTGGGATACAGAAGCCCATGCCGCTTCGAGACCGAGGCCGCATAAACTGAAAAACGCTCTCCACTTTTCCCAGGCAAGTCCACGGCGACGTCGGGGTCGACCGAGACGACCCGGCCGGCCGACGCCGACCGGGCCACCCAGCGGGTCGCGGCGTCGATGACGATCTCCCGCGTCGGACCTTCGGCGATCACGACCTCGGGCGTCGTCGCGCGGCCGCCGGCGATTTTGGCCGCCCGCGTTGCCGCACGGCTGTTCTCCGGAGCGGCAATGACGATGGGATTGTCGGGATGTCGGGCGCGCAGGGACCGCGCCAGTTCGGGCAGATCCCGTTCGCGGGCCGCGATCACGACCGGCGAGCCGGTCCGTCGGTGGATCTCGGCACCGGCCGCGCAGCCGGTGGCGAGCACGATGGTGCCGCGCCACGGGCTGCCCGGGGCAAGTCGTTTGCGCCGGTCGATGACATGGCGCAGCCCCGGCCGGGCCGACAGGTCGCCGAGGTCGCAGGTGCCGCCGTGTTCGTCCACGGCGCGGATCGCCCACACCCGGCCGTCGGCGTCGCGCATCGGGAACAGCACCTTTCCTTCGCCGTCCAACTTGAGCCCGACCCCTGGTAGGAACGCGGGGTGTTCCCAAGCGGTATCCGGGGCCTCCCAGGGCAGCGCCGCGAACCATCCCCGCAACGCCGGCGTGATGGGCTTCGGCGCGTGGACGGGCCGAGGCGCGCCTTCGAGGACGTGCAAGGCCTCCTTGTAGGTGAGGATGATCGCCAGGGCCAGAACGTCCTTGTGGGCGTCGGCGAGCAGATAGTCCTTCCAGGATCGGATATTGAACACGTTGCGGGCAATCACTCCTGGCGACTTCTTTTCGGCCCGGAACATCCGCCACAACCGGTCCTGTCCGGGGTGACGAAAGATCGGCGCTGCGATGTAGGGT
>CAXXVY010000004.1:0-541957 GCA_963675465.2 Rhodospirillales bacterium | reverse complement strand
GACGGCAAGGAACACATGATACGGTTCCGCAATGGCGTTTCCGAAAGTCCGCTGACCGTCACCGGCCCGGCACCGAAACGGCCCGACGGTGGGACCACGCGGGGCAGCGAGATCGGTTTCAAGCCGTCGCCTGAAATCTTCACCATGACCGAGTTCGATTTCGCGACCCTGGAAAGCCGACTGCGCGAACTCGCGTTCCTGAATTCCGGCGTACGGCTGATCCTGACCGATCTGCGCCACGTCGATCCCAAGACGGCGACCTGCATTACGAGGGCGGCCTGAAAGCGTTCGTCGAGCATCTCGACCGTTCCAAGAATCCGCTGCATTCGCCGATGATCTCGGTTTTGGGTGAACGGGACGGCATTACCGTCGAACTGGCGATGCAGTGGAACGACAGCTATCACGAAACCACGCTGTGCTTCACGAACAACATCCCCCAGCGCGATGGCGGCACCCATCTGGCGGGATTCCGCGGCGCGCTGACCCGGACCATCAATGCCTACGCCAACGACAGCGGGTTGGCGAAAAAGGCCAAGGTCAATCTGTCGGGCGACGATGCACGCGAGGGTTTGACGTGCGTGGTGTCGGTGAAGGTCCCCGATCCCAAGTTCTCGTCCCAGACCAAGGACAAGCTGGTGTCGTCCGAAGTCCGGCCGGTGGTCGAAAGCGTCGTCGGCGAGGGGCTGGACCGCTGGTTCGAGGAACATCCCGCCGAGACCCGCAAGGTCATCGGCAAGATCATCGAGGCCGCCGCCGCCCGAGATGCCGCGCGCAAGGCCCGCGAACTGACGCGGCGCAAAAGCGCGCTGGATATCAGCTCGCTTCCCGGCAAGCTTGCCGACTGCCAGGAACGCGATCCCGCCCGGGCCGAACTGTTCATCGTCGAGGGTGATTCGGCCGGCGGTTCGGCCAAACAGGGGCGTCACCGAGCGACCCAGGCGATCCTGCCTCTGCGCGGCAAGATCCTGAACGTCGAACGGGCCCGTTTCGACAAAATGCTGGGCTCGGCGGAAATCGGAACCCTGATCACCGCGCTGGGCACGGGAATCGGGCGCGACGACTTCAACGTCGAGAAGCTTCGCTACCACAAGATCATCATCATGACCGACGCCGACGTCGACGGCAGTCACATCCGGACCCTGTTGTTGACCTTCTTCTACCGCCAGATGCCCGAAATCGTCGAGCGGGGCTACCTCTACATTGCCCAGCCCCCGCTCTACCGCGCGAAACGGGGATCGTCGGAGGTCTATCTGAAGGACGACCCGGCTTTGGAAACCTACCTCCGCGACGCCGTCATCGACGAAGGCGCGGTGTTCGAAATGGAAGAAAGCAGCATCCAGGTGGCGAGCAACGACCTGCGCGCCCTGGTCGACCGCGCGCGCGCGGCGAAGGGATTGCTGGAACGGCTTTTCCTTCCACGTCCCGGTCCGCATCGTCGAACAGGCCGCGATCGCCGGAGCCCTCAATCCCGAAGTGCTCTCGGATCGGACAATGGCCGACGAGGCCGCGGCCTATGTCGCCAGGCGCCTGGACTCCGTGGAACCGGCCGCCGAACGCGGTTGGGTGGGATCGCCCGAAAGCGACGGCGGTCTCCGGTTCGTCCGGACGATTCGCGGCGTGACCGAAAGCCATGTCCTTGACGGCGCCCTGATCGAGAGTTCCGAGGCCCGGCGCCTGGACGAATGGGCGGCGGAGCTTCAAAGCACCTACCAGAAGCACGGAACCTTGATGGTCAAGGACACGACGCATCCCATTACCGGGCCGGTGTCGCTGGTGGAAGCAGTCAATCGTCTGGGCCGCAAGGGCATTTCGATACAGCGCTACAAGGGATTGGGCGAGATGAACCCCGAACAGTTGTGGGAAACCACCCTGGATCCCAACGCCCGCACGCTTCTCAAGGTTCGGGTCAACCGCGCCGATGCCGCCGAGGAGGTGTTCTCCACCCTGATGGGCGATCTGGTCGAACCGCGCCGCGAATTCATCCAGGAAAACGCGCTGCACGTGGCGAATCTGGACGTGTGAGACGGCAATCGGCGATCACGCCGGTTAGGTTCCGCGGCAGCGCAACGCCTTGTGCAGGGCGTCGGGGGTGATGACGCAGTCCTGGAAATTGCAGCGCCAAAAATCGGCGCCGGTCAGGTCGGCGGCTCGCAGATCGGAACCGCGCAGGTCGGCATGGCTGAAATCGGCGTTGTGCAGATCGGCCTTGCGCAGGTTGACATCGCGCAGGGTCGCGCCGTGGAGATCGGCGCCCGTCAGGTTGGCGCTTTCCAGGGTGCTGCCGGTCAAGTCGGCGTCGGCGAGGCTTGCGTCGCTGAGATCGGCTTCCCGCATGTTCTTTCCACGCAGGTCGCGGCCCGACAGATCGGCGCGAACGCCGTCCTCGTGGCCGTCGCGCCACAACCGATGCCGTTGCAGGGTCATCCACAGTTTGCCGTCGTCCACGCCCGCGTCCTCCGTTGCGCCGGGGGATGTTTAGCATCCCGTCCGGGCGGTTCCAAGGGGGACGCGAACAATGGCCGTTAACCGCTTTCTAACCGGGAACCGGGCATTGTCGGGCCATGGCAAAAAAAACCGCGCCCACACGGAAACCGGCTAAAAATCTCCCGCGACGGCGGTCGACGGTCCGCAAGACGCCGGCCAAGCGCCGGACAACAACGGCATCGTCGCGCCGTTGGACGCGCCGGTTTGCGATCTGGTGCCTGAAATGGACCACTGTCGCGGCGATCTGGGGGCTGGTCGCCGTGATGGGGATCGGCGCATGGTATGCCTATGACCTGCCCGACGTCGATCAGGCGCTGGACGCCAAGCGCCAGCCGTCGCTGACGGTGCTGGCGGTCGACGGAACGATGCTGGCTTCGGTCGGGGACCTGTATGGCGTGCCGGTTCAGGTTTCGGAACTTCCGACCCACGTTCCGCGCGCGGTGATTGCGATCGAGGATCGGCGCTTCTACCATCATTTCGGCATCGACCTGATCGGCTTGGCGCGCGCCTTCTATACCAATGCCCGTGCCGGCCGAATCGTTCAGGGCGGCAGCACCATCACGCAGCAGGTGGCCAAGAACCTGTTTCTCAATCCGGAGCGCACGGCCAAGCGCAAGATCCAGAAGTGTTGCTCGCCCTGTGGCTGGAACGCAAGTTCACCAAGGACCAAATCCTGACCCTGTATCTGAACCGGGTCTACCTGGGTGCAGGAACGTACGGCATCGAAGCGGCGGCGATGAAGTATTTCGACAAACCGGCGCGGGAACTCGACGTCTATGAAGCGGCGATGATCGCCGGGCTGCTCAAGGCGCCGTCGCGCTACAATCCGCTGAATGATCCCGACGCCGCCGCCCGTCGCACGCGGGTGGTGTTGAACGCCATGGCCGATGCCGGTTTCATCCCGTCGGCGGACGTCCGGACCAGTCCGGCGGCGCGGCGCACCTTTGCCGCCGCCTCGGTCCGTCCGGGGCGATATTTCGTGGACTGGGTGTTGGAGCAGGTTCCCGATTTCGTGGCTCCGGGCGAAAGGGATCTGGTCGTCGCCACCACCCTGGATCCGGCGCTGCAACGCCAGGCCGAGACCGCCGTCGCCGGGGTGCTGTCGACGGACGGCCGCCGCCTCGCGGTCAGCCAAGGGGCGCTGGTCGCGCTGGCCCCCGACGGCGCCGTGCGCGCCATGGTGGGGGGGCGGGACTACGGTGCCAGTCAGTTCAATCGGGCGACCCAGGCGGCGAGACAGCCGGGATCGGCGTTCAAACCGTTCATCTACCTCGCGGGCCTCGAATCGGGACTGACCCCCGAATCCGAGATTACCGACGCGCCGGTGACGATCGACGGCTGGTCGCCGGCCAACTTCGACGGACGGTTCCGCGGCCCGGTCACCCTGACCCGCGCGCTGGCGGAATCGATCAATTCGGTCGCGGTCCGGGTCGGCCAGAAGGCGGGTTGGAAAAAGGTCGTGAAGACCGCTCACCGCCTGGGGATCGCATCCGATCTGACGACGCGGCCGTCACTCGCGCTCGGCACCTCGGAAGTCAGCGTTCTGGAACTTACCGGGGCGTACGCGCCCTTTGCCAATGGCGGGTTCGGGGTCTGGACGCACGGGATTTCCCAGATCCGCGATTCGGCCGGCAACGTCCTTTACAGCCGGTCGGGATCGGGACCGGGACGGGTGATCGCGCCGGAACGGGTGGCGGCGATGAATCGGATGATGGCGGCGACACTGGAAAACGGATCGGGCAAGGCGGCCGCCTTCGGCCGCCCGGCCGCCGGCAAAACCGGCACCAGTCAGGACTTTCGCGATGCCTGGTTCGTCGGCTATACCGCGAACCTGATAACCGCGGTGTGGATGGGCAACGACAACGGCGCGTCGACCAAGGGCGTGACCGGCGGCGCTCTTCCCGCGCGAACCTGGAAGGCGTTCATGGAAAAGGCCCATGAAAACCTGGCACCACAACCGTTGCCCGGCCTGACACCCGACGGCGGCGGTGCCCCCGGATGGCTGGAAGCACTGTTTACCCGAATCGGCGGCGAAGGATGACGAGATGAGACCCACGAAATCCCCGATCCGTCCGTCCGATGACGAATCCGAAGCGCCCGCCCGCCCGGCCGGAGCGAAGAACTACATGACGCCGCCCGGCTATCGGATGCTCCAGGATGAATTGCGTCAGTTGAGCCGGGTCGAGCGCCCCAAGGTCGTGGAGATCGTTTCCTGGGCCGCCGGCAATGGCGACCGGTCGGAAAACGGCGATTATATCTACGGAAAGAAACGCCTGCGCGAGATCGACCGCCGCATCCGTTTCCTCGGCAAACGCCTGGAAATCGCCGAGGTGGTCGATCCCACCCGCCAGACCCGGCGCGACCAGGTATTCTTCGGCGCGACGGTCACCTACGTGAACGACCGCGACGAGGAAAACACCGTGACCATCGTCGGCGAGGACGAAACGAGCCATGGCCCGGCCCGGATCAGCTGGGTATCCCCCTTGGCGCGCGCGCTGCTGAAAGCCACCGAAGGCGATACGGTCGAGGTCCGCACCCCGCAAGGACCGATGTCGGTCGAAGTCGTCGAAATCCGTTACGACGCGATTCCCGGCGACGAATAAAATTGGGGCCCCGCCCGATGGCGAGGCCCCTGTTTGGTTTCTTGGCGTTTCCGAACCTTAAAGAACACTATCCCGGCATTGACGATCGACGAGCGATCCGTCGGGCCCGAGCAACTGGATTTCCAGCGGCATCTGGCCCACCGCGTGGGTGGAACAACTGAGGCACGGATCGTAGGCGCGGATGACGGCCCTCGATCCGGTTGAGCATGCCTTCCTTGAGTTTGGCTCCCTTGACGAACTTTTCGGCGACCTGCTGCACGCTGCGGTTCATGGCGAGGTTGTTGTTGCCGGTGGCGACGATCAGGTTGGCCCAGGTCATCAGGCCGTCGTCGTCGACCTTGTAGTGATGGACCAGGGTGCCGCGCGGCGCCTCGATGATGCCGACGCCTTCGTGGCCAGTTCGGTTCGGCGTTGGCGCGCACTTTCTTGCCCAGAACGTCGGGGTCCTTGAGCAGGCAGCCGAGCTTTTCCACCGCGTACAGCAGTTCGATCAGCCGCGCGTAGTGGAAGTGGAACGAACTGGAGACGATCGGTCCGAAACGGTCGCGGAAGGCTTCCAGCTCGTGGTCGGAGGCCGGGCAGCCGGTGCGGTCGATGACGTTCATCCGCCCCAGCGGGCCGACGCGGTAGAGACCGTCGGGATAACCCATCGGCTTGAAGTACGGCATCTTGAGGTAGGACCACGGCACCACCGCTTCGCCGATGTAATCGACGTAGTCCTCGGCCCGGATGTGGTCGGCGACGATCTCGCCCTCGGCGTCCTTGAAGCGGAGACCGCCGTCGTAGAGATCGAGGAAGCCGTCCTCGTCCACCGTTCCCATGTGGAGAGACGGGAAATTACCAAATGCGGCGATCTCGTCCTTGAAGTTGTCCAGCACCGACTTGAGCAGATCCAGGGTCCGCAGCGCCGAATCCTTGACGTCCGGCAGTTCCGCCAGCAGACGGTCGCGCAGATCCGGATCAAGCGGATTGGAAACGCCGCCCGGCACGATCCATGACGGATGGACGCGTTCGGCGGCCAGGCCCTCGATCACGCGCTGGCCGAATTTGCGCAGAAGAATGCCTTGCCGTGCGATTTCCGGGTGTTTTTCCACCAGGCCGACGACGTTGCGCTTGGCCGGATCGGCGTCCATGCCCAACAGCAGGTCGGGCGCCGACAGGTGATAGAAGCTGAGCGCGTGGGACTGGATCGTCTGTCCCATGTGCACCATTTCGCGCAGCTTGCGCGCGGCGGTCGGGATCCGCACCGCCATGATGGAGTCGCATGCCTTGGACGACGCCAGCAGATGGCTGACCGGGCAGATGCCGCAGATACGCGCCATCAGGGACGGCATTTCGTAGAACGGCCGGCCTTCGCAGAACTTTTCAAATCCGCGGATCTGGGTGACGTGGAATTGGCTGTCTTCCACCGTTCCCGCGTCGTTCAGATGCAGGGTGATCTTGCCGTGGCCTTCGACCCGCGTGATCGGATCAATCGTAATGGTACGCATGGGGGTCGACCTTCCTTAACCGAACCGGAACTTCGGGGTGACTTTCGGCATGCGCCCGGCGCACAGTTCGGCGACGCAATTCAGGATCACGTCGGCGGCGGGCGGACAACCGGGCAGGTGGAGATCCACCTTGATGACGCTGTGCAGCGGCCGCGCACCCGGCAGTAGGGTGGGCAGATTTTCGCCGGGCCGTTGCGGCTGCAGGGTGGCGTTGTCCACATAGGCCCGCGACAGAATGTCGGCGACCGAGTACTGGTTGCGCATGCCGGGCACGTTGGCCGTGACGGCGCAATCGCCCAACGCGACCACCAGCTTGGAACGCTCGCGGATGATGTGGGCCTTTTCCAGATCCTCGTTGCTGCTGACGGCACCCTCGACCAGGGCCACGTCGACTCCTTCGGGGAATTCCTTGATGTCGACCAGGGGGCCGTAGACGATATCGGCGATCTGGGTCACGTCGATCAGGGCTTCGTCCATGTCCAGCAGGGACATGTGGCAGCCGGAACAACCGTCCAGCCAAACGGTTGCCAGTTTGACCTTCTTCATCGTTTTTCTCCGCGCGCGGCCACCAGATGCGTGATGCGTCCGGCGCTTTTGCTGGGTTCGCCGATCGCCTTGCCCTTCATGGCGATGGCGCCGGTCGGGCAGACCTCGAAGCATTTCCCACAGTTCGTGCATGTGTCGGAATCCCCCCACGGATCGTTGAGTTCGGCCGCGATCATGACGTTGATTCCGCGTGACACGAAGTTCCACACGTTTGCGCCCTCGACATCGCGGCAGACCCGCATGCAACGGCCGCACAGGACGCAGCGGTTGTGGTCGATGACGAACCGCTCGTGCGAGGCATCGACCGGCAGTTTGGGGAACCGATAGGGGAACGGCGTGTGGGTGACGCCGAGTTCGGCGGCCAGCGCCTGCAGTTCGCAGTTGGAATTGGACACGCACACCGCGCAGGTGTGGTTGCGTTCCGACAACAGCAGTTGAAGGATGGTGCGGCGGCACTCGGCGATGCGGTCGGAATTGGTGCTGACCGCCATGCCATCCTTGACCGGCGTGGTGCAGGCCGGGAGCAGGCGATTGACGCCGGCGACCTCAACTAGGCACAGACGGCAGGCGCCGACGCCCTTCAGGCCTTCCATGTGGCACAGGGCGGGGATGAACTTGCCCATCTCGCGCGCGACGTCGAGGACGGTGCGTCCCCGCCTCGACGGTGACGTACTCGCCGTCAATTTTGAGCTTAACCTGTTTGGACACAGTCGCTCTCCTTACTCATTCCTGGATTCGATCAAGGTCGGGATCATTCGGCGGGGCACACCTCGCCGGCGTCGCACCGCAGGCAACGTTCCGCCTCGTGGCGGGCCTGTGCGGTGGTGTAGCCGAGCATGACCTCGTTGAACCCGCAGACGCGTTCCTTCGCCGGCATGGTGGCCGAGACGTTGCGTTCTCCACCCTGGGGATCGATGGCGACATCGTTCTTGTATTCGAAGGGTTTGAAGATCTGGCGGAAACGGCCCTTGCCCATCAGCTTGGCGTCGATCATCTCGGCGGCGCGCTTACCATGGGACATGGCATTGGACACGTTGGAGGCTCCGGTGACCACGTCGCCGCCCGCGAAAACGCCGTCCATCTCAGATTCGGCGGAGTGGCGGTCGACCTTGATCGTGCCGTCGCGGTTCAGATTCAGTCCCGACCCGCCGGTGAACACGGTGTCCACCCGTTCGCCGATCGCCAGGATGATCGAATCGCACGAAATCGACGTCACTTCGTCGGTCGGCACCGGGCGGCGGCGGCCGGTCTTGCCGAACTCGCCGAGCACGGTCTTGACGCACTCGATGGCCTTCACGTGGCCCTTGCCGTCGGCGATGATCCGGTGCGGCGAGGCCAGGAAGACGAACTTCACGCCTTCTTCCTCGGCTTCGTTCACCTCTTCGGGAATCGCGGGCATGTCGAGCCGGGTGCGGCGGTAGACGATGGTGACATCGGCGCCCATGCGCGCGGCCGTGCGCGCCGAGTCGATCGCCGCGTTGCCGCCGCCGATGACGACGACGCGCTGGCCGAGTTCCGGACCGTCGTCGTGCGAGACCTTGTCGAGGAAGTGGAGCGCGTGAATGACGCCCTCGCAGCCGACGCCGGGGATGTCGAACGGCGCTGCTTCCCAGGTGCCCAGTGCGAGGAAGACCGAATCGAATTCCTCGTTGAGGGATTTGGGTGTCTTGTCCACACCGATCCGGGTGTTGAAGACAAAATCGACGCCCATGGCCTGGATGAAATCGACCTCATGCTTCACCACCGATTTCGGCAACCGGTATTCCGGAAGGGCGAAGCGCAGCATGCCGCCGGCTTCGGAGTTCTCGTCGAACACCGTGACCTTGTGCCCCAGCAGCGCCAGATAGAACGCCGCCGTCAGGCC
This sequence comes from Rhodospirillales bacterium, assembly GCA_963675465.2. Taxonomy (GTDB): domain Bacteria; phylum Pseudomonadota; class Alphaproteobacteria; order Rhodospirillales; family Shumkoniaceae; genus JAHDSF01. Next base: position 532,970 of record CAXXVY010000004.1, on the reverse strand, counting down.
CGTTGGTCCGGCGCCGATGATCGCCACGGCCTTGCCGCTACCCGGCAGCTTGTGGGCCTGAATTTTTTTCAGGACCCGGTCGCCGGTCTTGGTGCCGTAAACGCTGTCGGCGATGTAGCGGTGGATCTCCCGCATGTTCACCGCCTGATCGACGCCGGCGCGGCGGCAACGGTCGTCGCAGGGATGCTGGCAGACCCGGCCGGTGGAACCCGGCAGCGGGTTGTCCATGATCACCGATTCGAAGGCTTCTTCCAGCCGGTTCTCCTTGAACAGCTGGATGAAGCGCGGGATGTTCATGTGCAGCGGGCAGCTGTTCTCGCACGGGCTGAGGAACAGGTCCTCGCACACGCCGGCCGAACACCATTTCTCCTGGATATGGTCTTCGTATTCGTGGCGGAAGTAGCGCAGCGTCGTCAGCACCGGGTTCGGGGCCGCCTGTCCCAGCCCGCACAAGGCGGTGTCGCGGATCACGCGGCCGAGTTCCTCCAGCGTCGACAAGTCTTCCTCGGTGGCGCGGCCCTCGGCGACGGTGTTGAGGATGCGCAGCGCCTGATCGAGACCGACGCGGCAGGGAATGCACTTGCCGCAGGATTCGGAGTGGCTGAACTCGACGAAGTAGCGGGCGACGTCGACCATGCAGTTGTCTTCGTCCATCACCACCATGCCGCCCGATCCCATGATGGAACCCAGCGCGCCGAGGTTTTCGTAGTCCACCGGCGTGTCGAACATGTCGGGCGGAATGCAGCCGCCGGACGGCCCGCCGGTCTGCACCGCCTTGACCGCCTTGCCGTTGTCGGTGCCGCCGCCGATGTCGTAGATGAAGGTCTTCAGCGGCGTGCCGAAGGGCGCCTCGACAAGACCGGTGTTGGTTATCTTGCCGACCAGCGAGAAGACCTTGGTGCCGGGACTGTTTCGGTGCCGGTGCGGCAGTACCAGGTCGGACCCATGTTGAGGATGACCGGGAGGTTGTACCAGGTTTCCACGTTGTTGATGTTGGTCGGCTTGCCCCACAGGCCGGCTTCGGCGGGATAGGGGGGGCGCGGGCGCGGCCGGCCGGCCAGACCTTCGAGCGAGGCGATCATCGCCGTTTCCTCGCCGCAGACGAAGGCTCCGCACCTTCGACCAGGCGCAGGTTGAACGAGAAGCCGCTGCCCATGACGTCATCGCCCAGCAGGCCGAGTTCGCGGGCCTGTACGATGGCCCGTTCCAGACGGTGCACGGCGAGCGGGTATTCGGCGCGAACATAGATGATGCCCTCGCCGGCGCCCATGGCGAAGGCGCCGATCAACATGCCTTCGATCAGGTTGTGAGGGTCGCTTTCGATCTCGTTGCGGTTCATGTAAGCGCCGGGATCGCCCTCGTCGGCGTTGCAGACGACGTATTTGACGTCGCTGTCGGCCCGGCGCATGAAGTCCCACTTGGTGGCGGTGAGGAACCCGGCGCCGCCGCGGCCGCGCAGACGGGCGTTCTTCACCGCGTCGATGACGGCTTCTGGCTTCATTTCACGGATGGCGCGGAAGGCGGCGACGTAGCCGCCGACGGCGATGTATTCCTCGATATCTTCCGGATTGATGATGCCGGCGTTGCGCAGGACGATCTTCTTTTGCCCCTTGTAGAAGCCGATCTCGTCCCACACCGGGATGTCGTCGAACCCCTTGCCGTAGTCGATGACGCCGGTCAGGGCGCCCGAGCCGTCCTTGACCGCACCCGATAGGTGGTCCCAGGCGTCGATCCGGCACAGCGCCCGCGACGGCGAAACTACGCCTTTGGCGATATCGTCCAGAATTTTTTCCGCGTCCTGGGGTTTGACCCGGCGCAGGACGACGGCCGGCTTTCCGGGGATGGACACGGTGACCAGCGGTTCCTCGGCGCAGAAGCCGAAGCAGCCTGTCCGGGTGACGACCGCGTCGTGGCCCTTGGCATCAATGACGCTCAGAAACGCCTGATAGACGTCCTCGGCGCCGTTGCCGATGCCGCAGGTTCCCAATCCGACGGCGATGCGCGGGCGTCCGGGACGCAGCTTCGCCAGACCGGCGCGGCGGACGGTGTTGAGCTGTTCAAGCTCGACGATCTTCATGGCCGGTCTCCTATTCCTCAATCTTTTCGATGACTTTGCGCAGTTCGCGCTCGTTCATCCGCCCATAGATTTCGCGGTCGACCTCGACCACCGGGGCCAGGGCGCATTGTCCGAAACAGGCGACTGTCCGCACGGTGAATTTCTTGTCCGCCGTCGTGGCCGACACCTCGCCGGGTTCATTGACGCCCAGAATCAGCTTGGAACTGTTGAGCAGGTTGCGCGAACCGCGCGCGTGGCAGGCGGTTCCGCGGCAGATGCAGACCGAATGGTCGCCCTGTGGTTCCAGATTGAAAAAGGAATAGAAGGTCGCGACGCCGTAAACCTGCGACAGCGGCGTACCGGTTTTCCGCGCCACGTACTTCAACATCTCCTTGGGCAGGTATTTGTGACGGTTTTGTTCCTGCAATTTTTCAAGAATGGTCAGGAGCCCACCGGGGGTCCCCTTGTTGTCGGCGATGACCGCGTCAGTCTGGGCCTGGTTCTCGATTCCGGCGGATGACGAAGCTTTGGATCGTGTCATTCGGGCGCTCCTGGAATGCGGTTACTTGTTTTTGCGAACCGCATGGTTACTTGTCGTTTCCGATTATTGATAAGAATTTACTGATATGAGAACCGTTGTGAATCTCTATTTCTTATAAATATCGTTCATATTCCAAATAAACATTGTATATGCATTCTTGAATATTTGGATTTCAAATTGCAACAGAATTCAGACACGATTGGCTAAAAATTTTCGCACCGCAGCAAGAAAGCACCGATAGTTTCGACTCGAAAGTAAATGTCTGGGGACTAATATAAGTTAATTTCAGAGCGTTAGGCGTACTCAACTTTTTTGTACGTCGTATCGCGTATGCGAGATATCCGTATTCTATCGGGAAATACGGCGCGATAGCGCGAGCGCGGTTAATGTATAATATTTTGACTGCAAATATAAATGATATTAATATTCGTAAAAAATGAAGAAGTTCAGGAAATTATCGAAAATCTGAAACCTTCGACCAATGACCGAATAAAAAACGCCTTCGACTTGAGTGTCGAAGGCGCTTTCGTATTCAGGAATGCAGTGTCGAAACCGGGAGGCCTGATTTGAGGACGCCCCGGCAAATCCCCCTAACTATTGCATGGACTCTAGGGCGTCGTAGTTGATTGCCTTCGCATAGGCGAGTTTTTCGGCCATTGGCGCCTGACCCTCGACCATGACCAGGAAACGGTTTGCGATAATCAACTGAATATCATCGTCGGAGGTTTGGATGGCCCTGCGGGAACCGACCTTGATGAGTTTGCCCATGGCTCCGGCCATTTGCGGATTGGTCATCATCATGGCCATTTGCGGCAGCATGGGCGAGTCGGAGAGGATCTGGATCTCGACGTCCATGTCTCCCTTGGTGTAGCGGCGGCTGGCACCGGTGCCGCCGAACATCGCCATGCCCATCGCCTGACTCTCGATCTTATCGGCTTGCCAGCCATCGCGCGGTTCGGGAAGAACCGTGGTCATCGATTCGGCCTTTTTCTGGGCCAGCAGTTGCGAGGCGTAGTCGAGCGCATTCTTGGCGGCGGCGATGTCGCCGGCCTCATAGGCCGTTTTGGCCTCGTCGATCGAATCGGAAATCTCGTCGGCGAATGCCGAAAAAACGGCGAAACACAGTGCGCCTGCAAACACGATGGTACGAAGCATCGGCCCCTCCTTATTGCTTCCGGTTCAACGTACGTGCGATTTATGCAATATCCATACGCTGAGGGATTGCGGAAGGGCAACCCTTTTCGGGTTTTTCGGGTTCAGGGCCGAAGGATCGAATCAGGCCGCCGATTTCTTGCGTGTCTTGCGCCAGCCGCGATCCGATTCGTCCCATGGTTTGGCGTCGACGCCCGGCGTGTAGCGGAAATCGTCCGGATTGGCTCCGATCCAGACGTACTCGTCCGAAAGGCCGAGGCTACCGGTGGCACAGATGTCCACGCACAGACCGCACCAGCAACAGCGGCCGTAGTCGATATTAGGGCGTAGGCCGGTATCCTTCTTGGTTGTCGTCTCGATCTCGACCATATCGATGGCGACGTTCATGCAGATCGCGGCGCAATTGCCGCATCCGGTGCAGGCCGCCGAATCGTTGACGTGCCATCCCCGATAATTGTCGGATGCCTGCCGAAGCGTGTCGCCCAGCGGCACGGTATAGGGTTTGGAGAACGCCTTCAGCCACGCCGAAAACGGTTTGAGCACGTGCTTGAGGCCGACGCGGCTTTCCTCGCGGCTGCGATAGTTGATGTCGCGCGACGGCTGTTCTCGTTCCTCGGCGGTTTTGATGTAGCTCATCGTTTGTATCCTATCGTTCTATTTCCGGCGGACAGACCTGCAACGATCCCATCAGCGGATACAGATCCGAGATGTTCAGCCCCGGCAGCATGCGTTCCAGCAGGGAAACGCCATGGACGTAACTGGGACCCCGGACGTGGAATCGGCGGATCTTGTCGGTGCCGTCGGTGACGATGAAGTAGCCGTACTCGCCCCGCGTCGCCTCGGCGCGGACATAGGTCTGACCGGCGGGAACGGTCCAGCGCAGCCAGTTTCCGGTCTTTGCCAAGACCTCGCCGTCCTTGGGCATGCGGGCCATGATCTGGCGGATCAGATCGATGGCCTGATCGATCTCACGCCGCCGCACCATGGCGCGAGCATAGATGTCGGACGCATTCTCGGTGACTACCTCGAAATCGAGTTCGGGGTAGACCAGGTACGGGTAGTCCTTGCGGATGTCGCGGGGCAGGCCCATGGCACGCACCACCGGCCCGGTCAGGCAGGTCTTGTCGGCCCATTCCTTGGGGATGACGCCGACGCCCATGGCGCGCTGGCGGAACACCGCGTTTTCGAACACGACGTTGTCGATGGCGGGCAGACGCTCCTCGATCCGTTCCAGGACTTCCTCGACATGACGGGCGAAGCCTTCGGGAATGTCCCGCCGAACGCCGCCGTAGACGATGTACATATGATAGATGCGTCCGCCGGTCAGGGATTCGAACAGGTCGAGCACATAGTCCCGCAGCGCCAGCATCCACTGCGGCGCGGCGCCGAGCCCCATGCCGCCGGCCTGGCCGCCGACGACCATCAGCAATGCGGCGAGACGCGACATCTCCAGGACCAAGGTCCGAATCCACTGCGCGCGCGGCGGGATCTTGTCGGCAATGCCGGCCAGTTCCTCGACGGCGGCGGCCAGCAGGTATTCGTTGGTGTCGGGCTCGGGCACGCAGATCCGGCACACCAGCGGGAACGACTGGTAGAAGGTCCGCCGCTCGACCAGTTTTTCGAAGGCGCGGTGGAGATAGCCGACGTGCGTGATGCCCTGCTGAATGGTGTCGCCCTCGACCCACATCTGCATCGACATGTTCCCTGGAATACCCGGGTGCTGCGGACCGACCCAAAGCTGAACGGCGCGGGTGTCGAGTTCCTGCGCGGGTTCGCGGCGATCCGCCGGTTTCAGTTCAACGACGTTTCCAGAGCTCGGGTTTTCAGGGAAGGCGTTCATGTCATTGCTCCGGCGCGTCGTCGTTGACGGATTTGGCGGCTTCGGCCAAGCGTTTCTGTTCGGCCTGGAAGCGGGCGCGGACATCCTTGGGATCGACGCTGTGCCGTCCGGGCCGGAAGGCGAGGTTTTCCTCGCAGTACTTCACGGTATCGAAGTCGCGGCGCATCGGCGGCATGTCGTCCCAGCCCTCCAAAAGGAATGGCACGCCCTGACGCGGGCTGCCGGGGAAGCCGATGCCGTACATCTCGTTGATTTCCTGTTCGTAGGTCACCGCTTCCGGCCACAGAGTATGGATCGAATCGGCTTCGGCCGTTGCGCGGTCGATGCGCGCCGAAACCATCAGGCCGTGATGCCGGTAAGGATCGCTCAGGATATAAACGAGTTGGAATTCGCCGTCCTCGATCCAGTCGACGACCGAGAAGTGGGTCAGATGCTTGTAGCCGCCATGACGCTTCAGCCAGTCGAGCACGCCGACGATCTTGGCCGCGTCGACGCAGACCTCGGCCAGATCCGGACGTTGTTCGCGATGGGACAACAGCCCGAAACGGGATTCCAGTTGAACAAGCGTGTCTTGCATGATCGCTGTCCCTTCCGGCCCTACCAGTTGTAGGCCGGCATGGCCCAATCCTTGATGACCTTGCGCTGGTTTTCGCGATAGCGCTCCAGGTTCTCCAGGTACTGGTTCCAGCCGTTGGCTTCGCCCGCCTTGATCCGTTCCATCAGCCCCTTAAAGCCTTCGATCAGCGCTTCGGGTCGCGGCATGCAGCCGTTGATGTAAATATCGAGCGGCAGATACAGGTCGACCTGCTTAACGGTATTGTAGGAATCCCAGTACATACCACCGTTGATGGTGCAAGAGCCCAATCCGACCGTCCATTTCGGATTCGGCATCTGTTCGTAGGCACGGATTACCCGCTTCAGGGTCTTGATCGACAGGTAGCCGCTGATGACCAGAACGTTGGCCTGACGCGAGGTCGGGGCGCCGGTAATGCCCAGCCGTTCCATGTCGAAACGGCTGGTCGCCAGCGGCCGCATTTCGATGGCGCCGCAGCCGGTTCCGTAGGCGAGCACGTTGAGTGAATTGGCGCGTACCCAGTTCTTGATCTTCGCCAACGCCTCGGTCAGCGGCAGAGGTCCGGGAACTTCGTCCTCGCCCAGGAAACAGCCGGGTTCGATGTCGGCGTGGGGGCGCGAACCGGCCGGCGGTTTGGAAACGTAGACGTTATCGAGATCGTAGCGGTCCATGCCGTCCTCCGGTCACAGAAGTACCAGGCCCAACCCGGCGATACCCGCCAGGGCCGGCCACTTGAGCAGGAATCGGATGCCCTGTTCGACGCGGTAGCGCGGGAACACGGCGCCGACGAAGACGCTCCAGAAATAGACGAGGAAGGTCTTGATCAGGAAATCGAAGATGCCGGTCGATCCGCCCAGGAACAGGTTCACGAACAGGACCAGCTTGGCGACGGTGAGCACGGCAACGCCGGAAAACATCAGCGACAGGAAGGCCGCGTTGTATTCGGTGCGCGGCCCGACCGGGATTTCCTGCGGCGCGCCGACCACGTCGAACGGCGAGTACATGTTCATGGCGACCAGGGCGATGAAGGCGGCGATGGCGGCCGGGGGATTCTGGAACAGGTACCAGTCGAGCACGCCACCCTGCTGCGCTTCGACGATGGTGCGGATCGAAAAACTGCCGCTCTGGGCCGCCAGGGCGATCATCGCCAGCGCGAACGGAAACTCGAAAGCGGTCATTTGCGACAGGCCGCGCGAAATGCCGAGCGGCGAATGGGGGTGACCGCCCTCGCCGGCGCCGAGCGCCATGCCGAGTTGGCCGAAGAAGAAGAAGTACATGATCAGTAGCAGATCGCCGGAGAACGAGAAGTTCTCCAGGATCGGGATTCCGACCACGATCGGCATCAGGACCAGCAGGCCGATGCCGCCCACCGCCCGGAATACCGGCGCCAGGAACATCATGACGCCGTGGTAGGTGGACGAACGCAGGAAGGCGACCTTCAGCAGGTCGATGAACGGCTGCCAGACCGGCGGTCCGATCCGGCCCTGGATGCGGCCGGTGATCTTGCGGATGATTCCGCCCAGCAGGAGCCCGTAGGCAAGGGCCAGAACCACCCAAAGCGCCGTCCACGCGGCCTGTTCGAGATAGGGAAGCGAAGGGGACATCGGATCAGCTCCCGGCGACGGCGGCGAGGATGACGATCATCGCCACCGCGTACAGCAGGTAGGTTTGGGCATTGCCGGTGTAGAACCGCCGTCCCGCATCGGTCACGGCGCCCAGGGTTTCGGCGGCGCCGTCCCAGAACCGGGTGAAGCGCGGCGCCAGCACCGGCGCGAATGCCCGCTCGTAGGGCCGGAACATGCCGTAGGCATAGTGGGCTTCCTCGGGCGGCGGCGGCACTTCGGCGGCGTACACCATGTCCATCTGCCGGACCCACTTGGGACGCGGCGCCACCAGCAGAAGGGTGACGAGCAGCAGGGCGAACAGGACGCCGACGATAATCATGACCAGTGTCGGATTGGCGTATCCCATCGGCGAGGTGATGACCCCGCCGGGTTCGAATCCCAGGGCGGCTTCGGACACGAAGTCCGGTCGGGCGAAACCGGCGGCCGTGAACGCGGCGCCGTCGGGGCCGAACATCGCCGCCACAGGCTCCAGCAGGATCTGCGGATAGACCGACAGCACCATGATCAGGGCGATTAGCGTGCCCTGAACCGCCAGGCTCGGCCAGCCGATTTCCCGGACCGTGCGGTGCGCGGTCTTCAACTGTCCCAGGAAAATCGAATGGATCAGGCGGTACAGGTAGAGGAACGCGATCATGGTGCCGAACATCAACACGCCGGTCAGCAGCAGCCAGCCGCGTTCGACGGCGGCTTCGTAGATCAGCCATTTGCCGATGAAGCCCGACAGCGGCGGAACGCCGGACACCGCGATGATGCCGATCAGCACCGAAACGAAGCTGAAGGGCATCTTCTTGATGAGACCGCCGAGCTCGTGAAAGGTATGGGTTCCGGTGCGGTAGATGACCCCGGCGACCGCCAGGAACAGCAGCGCCTTGAACAGGAAATGGTTGACGGCCAGGTAGACCGCCGCCGACCAGCCCAACGGTGACATCAGGGCGAAGCCGACCACGATGTAGGCCACCTGCCCGACCGACGAATAGGCCAGCAGCCGTTTGGCGTCTTCCTGGATCGCCGCCAGCAGGGCCATGGAAAACGCCGTCAAGGCGCCGACCCAGGCCAGCAGATGCATGGGGTCGATGGCGCCGAGCGCGGTGTCGACAACCCCGACGTTGACCCCGGCGACCAGAACGAGGAGCACGAAAATCGGCGCCTTGGAAACGACTGCCGACAGGAACGGGGTGAAGGTGTCCGGGCTTTCGGCATAGGCTTCTCGTGCCCAGATGTGCACGCCCCACGATCCCAACTTGATCGCGACGCCGGCGACGATCAGCACCCACGCGAAAACGGCCTGGGTTCCCTGCAGGGCCGCGATCTTGAGTACCGCGTCGGGCGCACCGCCCTCTGCGACCATCAGGCCGCCCAGGATGAGCATGCCGGCCGCGCCCGAGAACAGCATGTAGACGTATCCGGCATCGGCCGATCGCCGGCCTTCGCCCATCAGCAGCCAACTGGCCCAGGTCATGACTTCCCAGGCGAAGAAGAACAGCAGCAGCGATTGCGCTGCGGGGATGGAGACCGACTGCACCACCAGGACCAGCGCGGCGGTCAGGATCGCGAAGATGCCCCAGTAGTTGCGGCCGCCTTCGCGGAAGGCGAGAGCCCCCAGCGCCAGCAGCATGGCGCCGGTCAGAATCAGGCCGAGGAACAGCCCGGCCAGGGGATGGATCGGACTCGATACCCGCAGCACCGTGGTTGCCGTAACGGCGATCGCCGCCAGCGACAGCACGCCCAGAACCCGCCACGGCAGCCCGCGCAGCAACACGATGACGATCCCCGCGACGAGGAGACCGGCGGCGGGCAGAAGTTCCGGCCGCGCGGCCAGGAAGCGGTCGTGAAGCACCCAAAGTCCGAGCACCAAGGACACGATGGCGGCAACGTAGGGCGCGGCCGAAGCGGTCGGGACCGGCGTGGCTCCAGCCGATCGGGGCGCTTCGTCGGGTTTCATGAAGAGCCGCCGCGCCCAACCGAAATAGTAGACCCATTCCAGGAAGGCGCCGATCAGCAGCGGAACGATCCAGATCCACGCGGCGTCGTCCCGCGCCAGGGCGACCAGAGCGTCCCACTTTCCCCAGAACCCGGGGAAGGGCGGCAGGCCGGCGATGGACAACACCAGGACCAGGAACGCGAGTCCCAGGTACGGTCGGCGGCGGAAGGCGGCCGTCCAGTCGTCGATGTGCTCGCCGCCGTGAACGCCCGACAGCCACAGCAGGCCCGCCTTGGCGACCGTGTGATTGATCAGCAGCAGGGCGGCGGCCATCATCAGTTCGGGATGGCGGTCGACCAGCGGCCACAGGAAGACCAGCAGTCCGACCTGGGCCGACGACGAATAGCCGAGCAGTCGCCGAACCCGGACCTGACGCGTGGCCAGCAGGTTGGAAATCACGAAGGTCATCATACCGACGGCCATCACCGTGGTGTGGCACAGGTCGAGCTGATAGAGCGCGAACACCTTGGTGAAGGCATAGAACACCGCGTTGCCGGCAGTGCCGACGATCAGCGCCATCGCACCCGGATCGGCGCCGTCGTACAGGTCGATGGCCGGTCCGTTGACCGGAAACAGCTTGAGTTCCGCCAGGAAACCCACCAGAAGCAGGACCTGGGTCAGGCAGATTGCCAGGACCGGGACGCCGTCGAGCCGGGCCGCCATATCGGCGATGGTCAGAGTTCCGGTGAACCGATACAGAAGGCCGGTCGCCAGCAGGATCAGGACCGACGCCACCGCGCCGACCAGCATGTACTTCAGGCCCGCTTCCAGTGCCGGGCCTTCGCGGCCGTGCAGGACGATCGCGTACGACCCGATGGCGACGATTTCGATGAAAACGAACATGTTGAAAAGGTCGCGGGTCAGGATCAGGCCGTGGGCGCCCAGCACGATCATCAGTTGGATGACCAGCGCCCGGACCCCGGCACCGTCCTGGGCGCGCGGCCACAGGTAAAGCGCGCTGAAGAAGGCCACCACGTCGGCGGCGAGGATAAGGCCGGCCTCGGGTCCGCCCAGGCGCAGCAGAATGCCGAAGGGGGCGGGCCAGCCGCCGGTTTCTATGTCGACATAGGCGCCGCTGAAGAGTCCGAGAGTCGACAGCCAATAGGCCGCCAGCGCGGCGCCGTAGACGAGAACCGCCAGATGGAGGGTCCGGGCGGCGTTGAGTCCCAGCCGGGCGGCGAGCGGAAGCAGAAAGGCGATTCCCAGAGGAAGCGCGATGAAAAGGGCGGGCTCTACCATTTCAAGCTCATGTACCGGCTGACATCAAGGGTTCGGTGAACGGCGTAGAGCCGGACGACATAGGCCAGCATCAGGGCGGTCACGCCGACCGCGATGACGATGGCGGTCAGGACGATGGCCTGGACCACGGGGTCGACGAAGAGGGTGGCATCGGCGATCCCGCCCTGCGCGTCCGCCATCATCGTCGCATCGTCGATGATGGGGGCCGTTCTGCCGGGTATGTAGCCGAATGCGATGATCATCAAATGGACCCCGGCCTCGATCAGGCTGAAACCGAGCAGGATCTTGATCAGATTGCGCTTCAGCATGATGGCGGCGAAGCCGATCAGGATCAACAGGCCGCCGGTTAGGGTATAGAGGGCCGTGGGCTCGATCATTGGGCACTCCCCTCGCCGGTAGCCGGGGCGGTTTCGGTCTCGCCGGCGTGCATCATGGTATCGAGCAGCGCCGCCAGTTCCGATCCGACCTTAAGCCCGACCAGGATATAGATCACCGGAATCAGGCCTGCCGAAAACAGGGTGTTCCATACACCGAGAGGCAGGAATCCCTTGTTGGCCAGGAACGATCCCGCCGCGGCCAATCCGATCAGTCCGACGATCACATAGACGAAACCGGACAGCGATTCGATCCACCCCAGCAGACCGTGGGCCATGGCGCGGTCACGATCGGCGAGCAGCAGCAACAGGACCGCAGAGGCAACGATGGCCCCGCCCTGGAAGCCGCCGCCCGGGGTCAGATGGCCGTGCACGAAAATGTAGGCCCCGAACAGCACGATGGGCCCGAACAGGAGCCGCGCCGCCGTCGCCACCAGTTCGCTCGCCGGTTCGGGGCTTGAAAGCGCGATGCCGTCGCGGCGTCGCAGCACGAACGACGCGCCGGTGACCGACAGGAACAGGACCGAGACTTCGCCCAGCGTGTCGAGGCCGCGATAGTTGACGATGACCGAGGTCACGATGTTGGCGCCGCGGTTTTCGGCGACGCCCTGGGCGATGAAGTGGCGGCCGATTTCACTGATCTCGGCCGGCGGCACGAACGGCGCGGCCTGCCACAGGACGTAGGCCAGCAACGCCAGCGCGATCGGGGTGAGGATCTCCCTCATTTCTCTTCGTCCTCCGTTCGGCGGATGGCGATCAGGAAAATCACCGTTGTCAGCCCGGCCGCGATGGCGGCTTCGGTCATCGCCACGTCGGGGGCGTCCATGCGCAGGAACAGGTAGGCGACCATCAGGCTGACGAATCCGACCAGAATTACCGCCGACAACAGGCTGCGCTGAAACACCGCCGCGACGGCGGCGGCGATCATGGAGATGCATACGAGGAGGTCGACGAAGATCATGCTTGGGACTCCTCGGTGGCGGTCTCGGGGGCCTTGGCCGGCTCGCTCAGGGCGTCGCCGACGCTGTCCGGAGTCAGGGGAACGCCCGCCGAGTGGGCGGCACGGGCCAGGGCATGGCTGGAAACCGGGTTGGTCAGCAAAACGAACAACGCGATCACCGCGGCCTTGGGGAACCAGCCCGGCTCGTAGATCCCCAGACCCAGAAGCGCCAGGACAACGCCCAAGGTGCTGGCCTTTGTGCCCGCCTGGATCCGATTGTACGGGTCCGGCATCCGGATCAGACCTACCGAGGCGAGGAGCATGAACACCGCGCCGATCAGGGTCAGCAGCGCCCCCAGGATTTGCAGTACCGCCACCGTTACAGCCCCTTTTCCAGATAGCGGGCCAAGGCCAGGATGCCCAGGAACGACAGGATGGCGTAGACGAGTGCCACGTCGACATAAACCGCGCGGCCCGCGTAGACCGCCACCCCGACGAGGAGCGGAATGGCGATCAGGGTCAGGACGTCGAGGGCGATCGCCCGCGTCACCGTGCACGGCCCGACCAGAAGCCGGTAAACCCCCAGCACCAGCGCGATCGCGGCCAGGACCAGGGCGGCGATAAGGATGATTTCAGCCAAAGATGACCTCCAGGTGCTTCTCGAAGCCGGCGACGATTTTGCGGGTCGCGGCCTCGTGGTCGTCGGCTTCGACGTTCACCCAGTGCACGAACAGGTCCTCGCCCTTGACGTCGACGCTCAGGGTGCCCGGCGTCAAGGTAATCGAATTGGCGAGAATCAGTCGTGCCAGGGGGCTTTTCAACGTGGTGCGTACCTTCACGATTCCCGGCTTGATCGCAATGCGCGGCGCGGAAACGATCCGGGCCATGTCCAGGTTCGCGCGGACGATTTCGACCGCCAGGACTCCGAGAAAGAGAACGGCTCGGCCGAGGCGGGCGGGTGACGGCAGTTTGAGATCGGCCTGCTCGAGCACGCGCGACGAAAGGACAGCGGCAAATGCCGCAACGACCGCTCCGGCGATCAACTCCTGGACGTCGAAACTGCCGACGAAGATGATCCAAAGAATATAGAGACCCAGGAATGGCGGCAGGAACGCGCCAATGCCGCCGCGCGATGCGGGGGTGCTATTCGACATCTGAAGACGGACTCCTCTGCAACGCGTACGGCCGGTTTCGACGGGCCATGTTTCATATTACCCTAAATTAGTTATTGCTAAATTACAGGCCGGAAACAACCCTGTCAACGTGTTGAAAGCGCTTTCTCGCGCACGGCGTTCAGCTACCGGCCAGGAACGCCGTCAGGGTTTTGTCGAACGGAATCCGGGACTTTTTCAACGCCTTGAAAACGCGATCGAAATCCGGAATGAAATTGGCCAGCATCCGGGTGCGGCGCCCATCTCGCTCGACGATCGTAATTCCCCAATCCCGCCGCGATTCCAGAAGCAGTGCTTGCCCCATCAGCCGCCAATTGACCATGCCGCCGATGAACATCAGGATCCGCAACCATCGTGGTGGACGGAAATCCGCAAACTCGATCCGTTCCATTTTCGAGAAGGGAATGGTTCTGTTTTGTTTTATGGTGACGATCTGCAAGCCCATAGGCTCGATGACGAGCTGGAATGCCTCGTAACGCGCCGTGAAAACGAAGATCGACGCGAAAATCGCCGCCAGCAGCCATAGGGCGGCGGTGATGATTCCCCAACCTTCGTCGGCGAAGTCCAGAATCGATCCCGATGACGAGTTGCCCGCCACGATGAACATCGGCATCGCGAAAAAAAGCGTCATCACCACGCCAGCCAGGATGTCCGGCAGGACGACGGATGTGGCGCGCGTGTACCGTATGGCATCGGGGCGCAAGCGGCGGGGCCAGGGCAACAGGATGTAGGCCGCAAGTGCCCCGGCCGCGAACCAGGGGGCGATCGACCGATAGATGTACAGAAGCGTAGGCGGGGCTTTGGTCGAGGCATCGCTCACATCGGTGACGACCAGATCGGCGAACCGGGGACCGGTCGCATCGGGCAGGCGCAGGTAGGTAAAGGACATGCCCTTGTCCCGCAGGACGGGGAAAACGGTGTTCAGGGGGGCTTCCCCGGTTTTGAAAAAGAACGATCCGTCCGCGTAGCCGGATCCCCTTCGCTTCTGCCAGTCCGCCGAAGGCCGATCGGCGTTTGCCGCCTCGAGTTCCGAGAAAAAGGCGTTCCAGGCGGGGCCCTCGACCGCAATCGTCCGGTCCGCCATCTTCCTGTCGACGAAGACGGCGAGCGGTTCGTAGGGCGTATCCCGCCGGATCAGTTCGTGAGCGGCCTCCATGGCGCCGAATCGGGGACGAGGCGCGTATTGGCTTTCGTACATCTTGCCGATGTCCGAAACCGAGATGCGCAGGAGCGGTCCGTGGGCGTCCAATGCCAGGAACGCGCCCGCCAACAGACCGAAGGCGAAGAGGACGCGACGCAGGATCGTGAATATCGCCATTCCCGTCACCTTGCCAGTTCGACCAGCGCCCATTGGCGGCCCTGGTCGGATGAAGCGAAAAGGCCCATGGCGGTGGCGGCGAGGACCGTACCGTCAAGCCGCGTGGTCATCGCGTTGACCCGTGTGTTGGCCAGAAACACGCCCTCGCTTTTCCAGCTTTTCGGTCCCGTCCGAACGACCCGCTCGATTCCGTCCGGCGATTCGACGACCAGAGCCCCGTCGCCGGCGACGGTCATCGGACCGACGCGGCGCATGTACGAGCTACTGCCCCAGGCATCGACCAGGTTGCAGTCGTCCGGCTTATCTCCGGGGCACAGGAACAGGCCCGGCCCCGCCCAGCGACCGATGTAGGCGGCACCCGCCTTCTCAAACGCCACATTGGCCGCGCCGTAGGCCATGGCGAAAGGCAGCCAGGTCTTGCCGCCGTCGCCGGACAGCAGGGGGCCGTCGTCGCTGGCGACCGCCAGTTTGCCGTTTCCACCGTCGGCGACGGCCGCGAATCGTTGGAATCCGGCGTCCGCCAACGGGGGAACCGTCCGCCAGTGGTTGTCGGGGGGCGAGCGCCGCAGCAAGCCGCCTTCGAACGTGGCGGCGAAAATGCCGCTCCTGCCGTCATCGGCGAAGCCCATGATCCGGGCATCGGATTGTTCCGACGGAGCGGAAACCCAGGAGCGGCCGTCGTCGGCCGACGTTCGGATGCCGGTATCGGTGCCCGCGATCAAATCGCCGTTCGATCCCACGTAGAACGCCGTCGTTTCGGTCGGGGCGTCGGCGAACCATGTCCAGACCGAGCCGTGTGACGTGGCGCGGAAGACCGTTCCCGCGGAAAGCACGGCGTAGTCGTTTCCCGCCGCGTCGCGATGAAGGGCGACGACTGACGCCCGCAGGATCGCGGGTCGGGCGGTTCCGGAATCAAGCGCCACGAGCTGCAATCCGGCGCCCCATGTTCCGGCGAGGATCCGGTTTTCATCCAGCGGCAGGAGCGCGCTCACGGACCACGGCGGGGAGTCGCCGGAGACGGCGGTCCGCCAGGCATCCTGCCCCGGGTCCGAGATGAAGACGCCGTGGTCGGCGGTGCCCGCGACTTTTCGTCCGCCCGGCATCGTCGCCAGGGCCTGGACCCGCGACAGGGCCGGCAGGCCTTGCGATTCGGCGGTCCATGCAACCCCGTCGCGAAGGCGGAAAACGCCGCCGCCGTAAGTCCCGGCCGTGATCGAGCGATCCGCCAGCACCGCCAGCGACAGGACATGCCGATTGGCGAGACCGGAAGACATCGCCGACCAGGTCCTCCCTGCGTCCGACGAAGTGAAAACGCCGCGGCCGATGGCGCCGGCCCACAAACGCCCGTCGGGCGAGGCGGCGAGCGAGAAAACGCGGGCGTCGGTCGTCGATGGGAGATCGGTTTCGGGATCGTCGAGGTTCCGGAGCCCGCGTCCCCAGGGCCGAACCAACACGGGGCCGCTATCGAGCGGCCAAATCCGGGCCAGCGGATGTTCGGAAATCCGGGTCCATTGTTCTCCGAGATCCCGGGACCGGAAGGCGCCTTCGTGGGTGGCAATCCACACGGTGCCGTCCGAGGCCACCTTCAGATCGGAGATCCGTGTCGGCGGAAGCTGAAGTCCGATCGGCTGCCATGATCGTGCCCCGTTTTCCGACCGGTAGAGCCCTCCCTCCTCGGCGGTCGCGGCGTACAGGACGCCGTCCGGCGCTGAAGCCAGGGATACGATCTGCGTACCGTCGCCCGCCGCGAAAGCCGGCACGGTCAGGCCGTCGAAAAAAAACGCGATGCCGACGGCAAACACGCCGATTGCCGTCGTTCGTCCCCGCATGTCGGCCCCCCAGGGTTCAAGAACGAAACGTCGGGATCAACTATGGGATGGGAAACGCTTTTTTGGCAAGAGCCGATCGCGAAAAGGCGCCGGTTCGGCGCCGTCGTCAGCCGAAGATCTTGCGCAAATCGATGCGATCGTCGCTCTCTTCGCTGAGGTTGAGGCGGCTTTCGATTTCGGAGAGGTGTTTCGCCATCAGTGCGGCGGCCGAGTCGGCGTGGCCCGATTCCAGGGCATCGACGATCGCGGTGTGTTCCTCGTGCGAACAATCCGCCGACGACACCCGTTCGTAAAGCGCGACGATCAGGGAACTGCGTGCCATCAATCGGGCGAGGAAGTCCGCCATCGTGCCGTTGCGCGCGGCGGCGGCGACCAGAAGATGAAAGTCCCCCGACAAACGTATCGTGGCGACGCGGTCGTGATTGCGCGTGGCACGACGTTCGGCGCGGACGTGCTCTCGCAGACGCTGGATGTCGGCGGTGTCGCATCGGGCGACGGCAGCGCGGATTAGCGCATCTTCGATCGCGCGCCGGGCTTCGAACACCTCGCGCGCCTCTTCGACGTTGGGGCGGGCGACGAACGATCCCCGATTGGGGATCTGGACCACCATCCGTTCCTGGGCCAGTTGTCCCAGGATCTTGCGTACCCGACTTCGAGTGGTCGCGAAGATTGACGCCAGTTCGTGTTCCGGCAGTTTTGAACCTGGCGGAACCCGTCTTTCGACGATCGCGTTGAGGATCCGGTCGTGAATATGTCGTTCGGACGCCGGATCCGAGGGCGGCGATTCATCAAGGTTTCGGTCGGCCTCTGTCCGTGCAGCCATCTCAATCTCCCGACAATATGTTCAACATTTATATAATAAATTGTCAACAAGTTGGGAGGCTTCGTGTCGTCTTTTTGTCGAACAAAGGCTGCACAATATTTTGCTGGTTCGGTAGCCGGTAGCCGGAAGTTTTTATCTATGCCGGCAAACAGGCCTATTCCGATGTCGAAGGCCCTTACGCCAAAACCAATATGGCTATTATTTATGCAACAAAAATAAAATAAGATTATTTTTAAGTCATTTTTTGTAAACAATCGATGCCGAAATTTGACGAATCCGGGCCCTTGGCCGTGAAGCGCCCTTGGCATGACGTTTGCGTCTACTGGCATTGGATTGTGAACAAAACAATACGTCAAGCCAGCGGCCGAAGGTCATTTGCCCCATGCCGGAAACGGTCACGAACAAAGCGGAACGCGGATCGATCGAAATCGTCGGTGTCGTCAAACGGTTCGGTACGACCGTCGCGGTCGATACCGTCAACCTCAAGATACCGGCGGCAACCTACTGCTGTCTCCTTGGTCCATCCGGGTGCGGCAAAACCACCATGCTGCGCATGATCGCCGGACATGAAATCGCATCCGAAGGCGATGTGCTGATCGGCAACCACAACGTAACGGATCTGCAGCCGGCCCGCCGCGGCACCGCGATGATGTTCCAGAACTATGCGCTTTTTCCGCACATGGACTGCATCGACAATGTCGCCTTCAGCCTGAAGATGCAGGGCGTGCCCAAGGCGGAACGGCGTGCCAAGGCACTGGCGATGCTGGAAACCGTGGATATGTCGGAATACGCGGCGCGGCGTCCCGATCAGCTTTCGGGTGGCCAGCAGCAGCGCGTGGCGTTGGCGCGCGCGTTGATCACCAACCCCGATGTCCTGTTGCTGGACGAACCGCTGTCGGCCCTGGATCCGTTCCTGCGCACGCGCATGCGAAGCGAACTGAAGCGGTTGCAGAAGGAACTGGGGATCACCTTCGTTCACGTCACCCATTCCCAGGAGGAAGCCATGGCGCTTGCCGACCTGGTCGTGGTGATGAACGCCGGGAAGATCGAACAGACCGGCGCCGCGCGCGATGTCTTCAATGCTCCGCGAACGCAATTCGTGGCCCGGTTCATCGGCGGCCACAATGTTCTGACCGGTACCGTCGAACGGTCGTCCGACGCCGAGACCATCCTGAAGGGGGCCAACGGCACCCGGTTCCGGACAGCGACCGGCGGCGCCCGGGCGGGCGAGACCATGAGTTTCGCGGTGCGGTCCGACCGCATCGTGATCGCGCCGGTGGAATCCGGTGGAAAACCGGACGTTTTCAACGCGGTCAAGGGCCGCATGACGTCAATCGAATACCAGGGTTCCTGGGTGCGCGTGGCCCTGAGCTGCCCGGACACCGACGAACTCGTGCTGGACTTGAACGAAGCCGCGTTCTTCGCGGCGCCGCTGTCGGTGGGAGACGGCGTCGTGGCGTCATGGGCCGCGGAAGAGGTCCATGTGCTTGAACCACACCAAGGGCCAGAGGGGCCAGGACAGGAAGGAAGATTGCAATGACGACTGAAAAACCGACCAAGGCGGGTCTCTCCCGTCGCTCGTTTCTGAAGACGACGGCTGCGGCGGCGGCAGGCACGGCGATCGGCTCCGGGGTCGTGACCGGATTTCCGACGATCTGGGCGCAGAACATCAAGAATGTGACCCTTCGCCAGTTCGGCACCGGCGTTTCCAACCTCAACGACGTCGCCGCGAAGTGCAAGGAAGACCTCGGCATCACCATCCAGATGACCGCGCTCGATTCCGACGCGGTCGCGCAACGCGCGGTGACGCAGCCCAAGTCCTACGACATCGCCGACATCGAATACTGGATCTGCAAGAAGGTCTTCCCGGCGGGCAACATGCAGCCGATGGACGTCAGCAAGATCAAGTATTTCGACAAGATCGTCCCGACCTTCATCACGGGCAAGCTGACCCCGGAATCCGAGATCGCCCAAGGCACGGCGCCGCATTCGGTCGGTTTCGTCGAGGGCAAGGATTCGACGAAGTTCGCCAAGGAACCGACCAACTGGATGACGTTGATCCCGACCATCTACAACGCTGACACCCTGGGCATCCGCCCCGACCTGGTCGGCAAGCCGATCAAGAACTGGAAGGATCTGATGGATCCGGCCTTCAAGGGCAAGGCGTCGATCCTCAACATCCCGTCGATCGGCATCATGGACGCCGCGATGGTCTGCGAATCCATGGGCGTCATCAAGTACGCCGACAAGGGCAACATGACCAAGGAGGAGATCGACAAGACGATCGCCGTCCTGATCGAAGCCAAGAAGGCGGGCCAGTTCCGCGCGTTCTGGAAGACCTTCGACGAATCGGTCAACCTGATGGCTTCGGGCGAAGTCGTGATCCAGTCGATGTGGTCGCCCGCCGTCGCCGCCGTGCGCGCCAAGGGCATCCCCTGCGTTTATCAGCCGCTCGAGGAAGGCTATCGCGCCTGGGGCGGCGGACTGGGTCTCGCCAAGCATCTGAGCGGGATCGAACTCGATGCCGCCTACGAGTACATCAACTGGTACCTGTCGGGCTGGGTGGGCGCCTATCTCAATCGCCAGGGCTACTACAGCGCCTGCCTCGACACCGCCAAGAAGTTCATGTCCGAGGACGAATGGGGCTTCTGGATGGAAGGCAAGCCGGCCAAGGGCGACATTCTGAGCCCCGAAGGCAAGGTCATGGAGAAGGCCGGCACCGTGCGCGACGGCGGATCGTTCTACGACCGCATGGGTGCCGTCGCCTGCTGGAACGCGGTCATGGACGAGAACAAGTACATGATCCGCAAATGGAACGAATTCATCGCAGCATAACGGGGAGGGGCTAGGCACCCCATAACGTCGATGCGGAGACGGGGTTTTCCGGCGGCCCCGAGGGGCCGTCGGAAAACCGCCAAGGCGAATGGCGAACATTCGCGTGAAGTCGAAGATTTCTGCGCGGCGCCGCGCCATTTTTACCGAACCGGAGCGACCGAGCATGTCCCGGGAAAAGTCATTCGCGAAACCCGCCATCACCTATGCCCAGGTATCGCCTCTGGTGTTGGTGCTCGGTTTTTTTCTGATGGTGCCGATCGCGACGATCGTCGTCGTCAGCTTCTGGGACTACGACGAATACCGGATCATTCCGGACTTCATCACTGAAAACTACGAATTCCTGCTGACGTCGCCGGTCACCCTGTCGACCTATCTGAACACCCTGAAATACGCGGCCATCGTTTGGACGCTGACATTGGCGATCGGATTCACGGTGGCCTATTTCCTGGCCTTCCACGTTCGATCGATGACTTGGCAGATCGTGCTTTTCGTGTTGTGCACGATCCCGTTTTGGACTTCCAACATCATCCGGATGATCAGCTGGATTCCCTTTTTGGGCCGCAACGGGATTCTCAATTCCGCCCTTCTGTCCCTCGGCGTCGTTGACGAACCGCTTGAATTCCTGCTGTTTTCCGATTTCGCCGTGGTTCTGGCCTTTGTCCACCTCTACACCCTGTTCATGGTGGTGCCGATCTTCAATTCGATGATGCGGATCGACCGTTCGCTGATCGAGGCGGCTCTCGACGCCGGTGCCAGCGGCTGGCAGGTGGTGCGCGAGGTGGTGCTGCCCCTGGCCAAGCCGGGGATCGCCATCGGCTCGATCTTCGTCGTCACCCTGGTGATGGGCGACTTCATCACCGTGCGTCTGATGAGCGGCGGCCAAAGTGCGTCGGTCGGTGTTTCGATGTCCAACGAAATTTCCCTCCTGCAATACCCGGCGGCGGCGGCCAATGCGGTGGTTCTGCTGGTCATCGTATTGATCATGGTCGCCGCGATGATGCGGATCGTCGACGTCCGCAAGGAGTTGTGACGATGAATCGGGAAGGCCGTTCCGTCGGTTTTTATTGCCTCGCGGCGTTTTTCACCCTGTTCGTTCTGTTTCTGTACGGGCCGATTTCGACCATCGTGATCCTGTCGTTCCAGGGACCCGACGGCGGATTGACCTTTCCCATGAACGGCGTGTCGACGCATTGGTTCGTGAACCTGTTCGAAAAGCAGGCGGTGGGCGATTTCGGCGGATCGTTTTCGCGATCGATCAAGCTGGGGCTGATCGTCATGGTCGTGACCCTGACGATTTCGGTGATGGCGGGCATGGCCTTTCGCAACCGATTCCCGGGCGCGACCTTCGTGTTTTACCTGGCGGTGGCCAGCCTGATCGTGCCGTCGATCCTGGTCAGCCTGGGGATCGGCCTGCTGTTCAACATCCTGGATTGGGAGCCGACCTGGTATTCGTCGGCCTTGGGCGCGCATTTGACCTGGACCCTGCCGTTCGGCCTGCTGATCATGTTCGCGGTCTTCAACCGATTCAACAAATCCTACGAGGAAGCGGCGCGCGACCTTGGCGCCTCCGCCATTCAGACGTTCCGCTACATCGTGCTGCCGATCATCGCGCCCAGTCTCATCGGCGTTGCGCTGTTCGGGTTCACGCTGTCCTACGACGAATTCGCCCGCACCCTGATGACCGCCGGCAGTTTCAACACCCTGCCCCTGGAAATCTACGGCATGACGACGAACGTCACGACGCCGGTGTTGTACGCTTTGGGATCTCTGACGACCGGGTTTTCCTTCGCCGTCGTCGGGCTGTGCCTGATCACCGCGGTGACCCTGCAGCGCCGGCGCGCCCGCCACGGATCCGACGCCGGCAAGGGCGTCTGAAAGCGGACCGATGCGCATCCTGGTCGTCAATTCCAACACCACGGCGGCGATGACGGCGCGGATCGGCCGCTCGGCCCGCGATGCGGCGGCGGCGGGAACCACGATCATCGCCGCCAATCCGGAAGACGGCCCGGTCAGCGTCGAGGGCCACTACGATGCCGCGTTCGCGGTGCCCGGCATGCTGCGGGCGATTCGGAACCATGCGGACGCCGATGGCGTCGTGATCGCGTGCGCCGACGACCCCGGCCTTTTTGCCGCGCGCGAAATCGCCGCGTGTCCCGTCATCGGCCATACCGAGGCCGCCATTGTCTTCGCGACTCGGATCGCCTACCGGTTCGCCATCGTCACCACGCTGTCGCGGTCCATTCCGGTCTTTCACGAACTTCTGGACCGCTACGGCGCGGCCCGCCAGTGTTGCGCCGTGCGGGCCGCCGACGTCCCGGTCTTGGACCTGGAAGATCCCGAATGCGGTGCCCGTGACCGCGTCCTGGCCGAGGCCCGGCGCGCGGTCGAAGACGATGGCGCCGAAGCCATCGTTCTGGGATGCGCCGGAATGACGGACTTCGCCCATTGGATGGCATCGGAACTGGGCATTCCGGTGGTTGACGGCGTCGTCGCGGCGGTCAAGATGGCCGAATCGCTTCATGCGATGGGGCTGTCGACGTCGAAGCACGGCGCCTTTGCGGCCCCTGGCGCGAAGGTCTACCATGGGCGGTTCGCCGGAGACGCCCCGGAAGGGCGTCCGGATCCCTGAAATCCCGAGAGAGGAAACATGGACACGTCCTATCCACGCGACATGGTCGGCTACGGTCGCAATGTGCCGGATCCGCGCTGGACGAACGGCGCCCGGCTCGCCATTCAGTTCGTGATCAATTACGAAGAGGGCGGCGAAAACTGCGTCTTGCACGGGGATGCGGCGTCGGAGGCGTTCCTGTCCGAAATCGTCGGCGCCCAGGCGTTGGCCGGTGTGCGGCACATGAACATGGAATCGATCTACGAATACGGCAGCCGCGCCGGATTCTGGCGCCTGCACCGCCTGTTCACCGAGCGGAACCTGCCGTTGACGGTCTACGGCGTCGCCCTGGCGCTGTCCCGCAACCCAGAGGCTGTCGCCGCGATGAAGGCCGCCGATTGGGAAATCGCCAGTCACGGCTACCGCTGGATCGACTACCAGTACATCCCGGAAGAGGTGGAGCGCGATCACCTGCGCAAGGCCGTCGCCCTGCACACGGAAGTCACCGGCGCGCCTCCGCTGGGGTGGTACCTGGGGCGCACCAGCCCCAACACCCAGAAACTGGCGATGGAACACGGCGATTTCCTGTACGACGCCGATTCCTATGCCGACGACCTGCCCTACTGGGTGGAACGGCCGGACGGCGAAGGCCATCTGATCATCCCCTACACGCTCGATGCCAACGACATGCGTTTCGCGACCCCGCAGGGATTCAATTCGGGCGACCAGTTCTTCGCATACCTTCGCGATACCTTCGATATGCTGCGGGCCGAGGGCGCAACCGCGCCGAAGATGATGTCGGTCGGCCTGCATTGCCGACTGGCGGGGCGTCCCGGCCGGTCCGCGGCGCTCGCCCGCTTCCTCGATTACGTGGCCGGGCACGACGACGTTTGGGTCTGCCGACGCCTCGACATCGCCCGCCATTGGCGGCGCGAACATCCCTGGAAGGGAAACGCCGACCATGGCTGATCTCGAATTCGTCATCCGGACAATGACGCGATACGACCTCGAGCAGGCGATCGATTGGGCGGCGGAGGAGGGATGGAATCCCGGGCTTCACGATGCCGAGGCGTTTCTCGCCGCCGATCCGAACGGCTTTCTGGTCGGCATCGCCGACGGCGAACCGGTTTCCTGCATATCGGTCGTGCGGTATGGCGCGGCATTCGCGTTCCTGGGCTTCTACATCGTCCGCTCCGACTATCGCGGCCACGGCCTGGGCATGAAGACTTGGCAAGCCGGCATGGCCCATGCCGGGACACGCAACGTTGGCCTCGACGGCGTGGTGGCTCAGCAGGACAACTACCGAAAGTCGGGTTTCCAGTACGCCTACGCCAATCAACGATACGAGGGACGCGGCGGTGGGACGATTCCCGCCGGCTTGACGGAATTGCGCCAAGTTACGTTTCCGGCGCTGGCGAACTACGACGCGAGGCTGTTCGGTGCGCCGCGGGAATCCTTTCTCAGGCGCTGGATCGATCTTCCCGAAAGCCAGGGTCTGGCGGTCGTGAGGGACGGCGCCATTGCGGGCTACGGGGTCGTGCGGACGTGCCGGTCCGGCTGCAAGATCGGGCCGCTGTTTGCCGACGACGCCGAAATCGCCGAGCGCATCTTCTGCGGTCTGGCGGCCCGGGCACAGGAAAGGCCATTGTATCTCGACATCCCGCGCCCCAACACGGCGGCACTGGATCTGGCGCGGCGCCACCGGATGAACCCTGTCTTCGAAACCGCCCGCATGTATACGCAGGGCGACCCCGGAATCCCGGTCGGCCGGGTCTTCGGGGTGACGACGTTCGAACTCGGGTGATCGAATCGCCGCTTGGCGGCACCGGTCGCGCGAAGTAAACCTGCGGGGGGCTCGGCGCCCCGGTTTCATCGCCTGTCGAAAAGGAGCAACCGCCGTGTCCCGTCCCCAATTCGCCGCGACAGCCCCCCATGCCTTGGCCGCCGAGGCCGGAATGTCGGTGATGGCGGAGGGTGGAACCGCCGTCGAAGCCATGGTTGCCCAGGCGGCTGCCATCGCCGCCCTGTATCCGCACATGAATGGGCTGGGCGGCGATAATTTCTGGCTGATCAAGGAACCGGGCCGGGATCCGATCGCCATCGATGCCTGCGGTGCGGCGGCGGCGGCGGCCACGATCGGCCGCTACCGTTCCGAAGGCCACGCGGTCATCCCGTCTCGTGGGCCGCTGGCCGCCAACACGGTGGCGGGAGCGGTTTCCGGTTGGATGACGGCATTGGAGATTACGGGGCGGTGGCGCACGCCGATGCCGCTGTCGCGGCTGCTGGGAGCGGCGATAGACCATGCCGAAACCGGTATCACGGTAACCGGCACCCAGGCCGCCAACACGGCGCGAAAATGGCGGGAACTGGAAGACGCTCCCGGATTCGCGCCCCTTTACGCGCCGGGAGACGTTCCGCCCAAGGCCGGAGAGACGCTGTGCAATCCGGCCTTGGCGGCGACCCTGCGCCACCTGTGTGGCGCGGGGCTGGAGGATTTCTACCGTGGCGACTTGGCCCGCATCCTGGCCGGTGATCTCGCCGATGCCGGCAGCCCGATCGCACTGGCCGACCTGGAAAGTCATGTCGCCAAGATCGTGGCGCCTTTGGCGGCGGCGACCCGTTGGGGCACGTTGTACAACTTCCCGCCGCCGACGCAGGGGTTGGCGTCGCTGATCATCCTGGCCCTGTTTGACCGCCTGGACGGCGGTACTCTGGATTCCTTCGAACACGTCCACGGTCTGGTCGAGGTGACCAAACGGGCCTTCCTGATCCGCGATGCCGTCGTGACCGATCCGGGACGGCTGCCCGAGGATCCGCGCCGCTTCCTCGATTCCGCCGCGTTGGATGCCCTGGCCGGCGAAATCGACCCCGGCCGTGCCCTTCCCTGGCCCCGTCCTTCGACGGCCGGGGATACCATCTGGATGGGGACGATCGACGCCGAGGGCCGCGCCGTGAGCATGATCCAAAGCCTGTACTGGGAATTCGGTTCGGGGGTGGTGTCGCCGCGCACCGGAATCGTCTGGCAGAATCGGGGATGCAGCTTCTCTCTTGATGGCGATGCGCTTAATGCCCTGGAGCCGGGACGCAAGCCGTTCCACACCCTCAATCCCGCCATGGCCGACCTCAACGACGGCCGCACGCTCGTCTACGGTACCATGGGCGGCGAAGGCCAGCCGCAAACGCAAGCCGCGGTTTTCACCCGCCACGTCTGCCACGGCCAGCCGCTGGCCGACGCCATCGCGGCGCCGCGTTGGCTGCTGGGGCGGACCTGGGGCGAAACGACCACCACCCTGAAAATCGAGGAAGGCCTGGATCCGCGAACCGTCGACCGCTTGCGGGCGGCGGGTCATGATGTCGAGATGGTGCCGGCGTTGAACGAGATGATGGGCCACGCGGGCGCCATCGCACGGGCGGCTGACGGCTGCTGCACCGCCGCCAGCGATCCGCGCAGCGACGGCGCCGGTCTCGTGCTTTCCGTCTAGCCGGACGACGTTTCGACGCCGGTCATCAAGACGACGGCCGACCGGTTTTCGTACCGGCGGGTGTGCTGCGCTTCCAGGAATCCGGCGAACCCCGGACGATCCCGTGTGCGATGCGCGGAATCCCAAAATCCGATTCGCGACGCGGTGGGCCTCGACCAGGGTCGCCTCCTCGGCGATGACCGGTCGGCCGCCGGTGCGGATCATGGCCTCGATCAACACGTGCCAGTCGTAGGTTTCATCGTCCAGAATGCCGTGGGCGACGCTGTGGGGGCGTGTCTTCCCACGGCCACATGTAGCGACCGCGGTGTGATGCGCGGCTTCGACCATCGCGTCGGCATCGAAATCCGGGCCGTGGTCGGCGACGAACCGCTCGAAGGCGCGTTGGAGCGGAAAGGCGCCCCGCGTCTGGACGGCGTGAATCGCCGGCAGGGCCGCGACCAGACCCAGATCGCGCGCCTGGGACAGGCCGCGATAGGTCCCGCTGCCGAGCGCGCCGCCGCCGACCTGAATGTACAAGTCGTCGGGCGCGATGGATTGGGCGGCGAAGGCTTCCGCCAATTCGTAGCCCAGGGTTTGTCCGCCTTCGATGGCGAGACCGTTTTCGTTGCCCTGAACGCCGAAGGGAATGGCCCCCCGCCTCGACGGCCGCGCGGAAGGCATGGACGCAGGGGTCCCCCACGACCCCCTCGGCCCGGGTCTGGACATGCAGCCGGGCGCCGAGTTCGCGCAGTTGGGCGACCACCATGGCTTCCGCGTCATCCGGGATGAAGACGTCGATCGGCCAGTCGGATGCCCGAGCGACGACGGCGGCGGCCAAGGCCGCGTTGCCGCAACTCGCGATCGCCAGCGGGCGGCCACGCAATCCTTCGGCGATGGACAGCCGAAGCGCTTCGATCACGCGCAGGTACACCATGACCCCGAAGACATGGCGGGCCTTGTGCGATCCGGCGACATTACCGGTGTCGTTCTTGATCCAAAGCGCGCCACTGCCGGGATGGCCTTCCGGGTATGCCGTCAACGGCGTGACCCGGAATCCTCGGCCGTCGACTCCGGTCACGGCGGCATCGAGGGATTCGACGATCTCGACATAGCCGGCGTCCGTCAAACCGCTCGTCAACGCCGCACGGTGTGACAGGAACAGAGCCCGATACCGGACGAACGGATTGGCCGAGTTGCGGTCGATCGGAAACGCCGCCGCCGGTACGTTGGATGCGGAAGGCAAAAGCACATGGTCGATGCCGTCGCCGTCCCGGGCTTCGGGACAACGGAACGGCAGGGCCCGTACGGGATCGACCTTCGCACCGCAACCCCGGCACACGGACGAAACGACGGTCATGCGGCGGAGACCCGGTTGACACCGACTTCGGCGTTGAACTTCCGGATCTGTTCGTCCCACTGGGGCAGGAGGTCGAGGAGGTTGTTCCAGAAGGCGGGATCGCGCCGCGCGGTGAATTCGGGAACGCTGACGCCCTGCTGCTCGACCCAGGTGAAGTAGCCGAGGTTGAAGATGCGGGCGCGGTCGGCGTGGGTGGTCTCCAGCAGGTTGTCGGTGCCCGCCGCCGCCATGCACCCGGCCCAGGTCTCGCCGGCGTCGACCGCGTCGAACCGGTCGGCGAAGCGCTGGCGCAGGATCTTGGCGGTTTCGGTCTCGTACATCGCCGCGCCGTCGGTGGCCACCGTCACCACCACGTCGTCGGAACCCAGGTTCCAGTACTTGGCCGCCTTGATGGCGCCCAGGATATTACAGATGCCCGAGATCCCGACATGGGCCAGCTGCGCCACCAGGGCGGCGTCGATGCCGCGCCGCTCGACCAGATAGGTCCGCCCGACATCGGTGTTGAACAGCACGAACAAACGGTCGGTGGAGACGTCGCTGACCGCCGTCACCATGTCGGTGTTCATCACGTTGTGGATGAACGGCACGTGCTTGTCGCCGATGCCCTGGATGTTGTGTTCACCGAAGCCGTTCGACAGCAGGGTCGGACATTCCAGCGCTTCCATGGCCACGATCCGCGCGCCCAGGGCGTCCTTCAGGTAGTCGCCCGCCGCCAGGGTGCCGCCCGATCCCGACGCCGAGATGTAGGCCGACAGGCGCGCCTTCGGGGTCCTGCGGGTGGCGTCCTCGAAGATCCGGTGCAGCGCCGGGCCGGTGCACAGCCGGTGCGCCAGATAGTTCCCGAACTCGCAGAACTGGTTGAAGATGACGTTGGCGGGATCCTTCTCCAACTCGGCGCAGGTGTCGTAGATCTCCTTGACGTTGCTCTCCGAACCCGGGGTGCGGATGATGTCGCCCGGTTCGCTGACCCAGTCCTCCAGCCAGGCGAAGCGCTCCCGGCTCATGTTCTCGGGCAGCACCGCGACGCCGCGGCAGCCCATGATGCGCGAAATCGCCGCGCCGCCGCGGCAGTAGTTGCCCGTGGACGGCCAGATCGCGCGGTGAACCGTGGGGTCGAACTGGCCGGTGACGATGCGCGGCGCCAGGCAGCCGTAGGCCGCCAGCACCTTGTGGGCGCGGATCATCGGAAAACGGTCGCCCAGGGCCACCAGGATGCGCGCCGCAACCCCCGTCAGCGCCTCCGGCAGTTCGATATAGTTGGGAACCGCGGAAAAGCTCCGCCGGTCCGGGGCGTTGTGCCAATGCACCCGGAACAGGTTCAGCGGGTTCGGCGCGTCCGGGTCCACCCCGCCCAGCCGGTCCCGGATCCCGTCCGGTATCGTCGACGGGGCCGCCAGTTCCGAAAACGTCGGCAGAACGATCCCCGCATCCCGAAAACGCGATACCGTGTTCCGGTAGACGCCTCCGTCAACGATCGTCGTCTCCAGACCCAACTTCTTCATCGCCCATTCTCCTTCGCGTCGCGCCGGGATAGCAGGAATCGGTTTCTCGTAAAAAAGGCCGGGCGCTGGGAGCGCCCGGCCGCAACGGTTCGGTTCGGGCTTACAGGTTGGTCTTGGTCGCCTCGACCTGCTTCATCATGGCGTCGAGCATGTCTGTGCCCTCGGCGCCGAACTTGTCCTCGATCAGCTTGCGCACGGCCGGTTGGGCCTTTTCGGCGAACTTTTTCAGTTCCGCCGGTGCCAGCGAGTTGACTTCCATCTTCGAGGCCAGATAGGGCAGGCCGCGGCTGGACGCCTCGATAATCCGCGAAATCCCGCGACCGGCGATGACCGCGTCACGGGCGGCGTAGTCGACCACGTATTTCTCATCGGCGGTCAGCGAATTGTAGAAGTCCTTGTTTATGAACCAGACATACGGGGTGACGATGTGCTGGGTCAGGGTCAGGTACTTTTGAACTTCCTCGAACTTGGCGAAGGCGATGATCGGGATCGGGTTCATCTGGCCGTCGGCGACACCGGTTTGCAGGGCGGTGTAGACCTCGGCCCACGGCAGCGGGGTCGGCTTGCCGCCCAGCGAAGAGATGATGGTTTCGTGGGTCGGCAGGGTCATGGTGCGGATACGCAGGCCGTCCATGTCCTCGACCTTGGTGATCGGCCGCTTGGAGTTGGAAATCGCGAAGTAGCCGCCGCTGTCCAGCAGTCCGATGACCTTGAGGCCGGTCTTGGCCTCGATGTCGGCGGCCAGCTTCTGTCCGAACGGATTGCCGAGATCAAAGACCTGATCGACGACATTGATGTTGGGGAAGGCGAACGGCAGGTCGAACACGCCGACCAGCGGATAGTGCTGGGCGACCCCGCCCGAAGACGAGATGTTGGACTGGATCACGCCGTCCATCGTCTGCTTGATGACTTCGTTGTCCTTGCCGAGTTGACCGTCGGGGAACAGCTGAACCTTGATGCCGCCGTTGGTGCCGGCTTCGACCTGGGCCTTGAACACATTGGTCATGGCGCCCGACAGGTTGTTGAACGGATCGCCGGGGTTGAGGTGCGATAGCTTCATCACCTTTTCGGCCGATGCCGATGTTGCGCCGAGCCCGACAGCGAGGGCGAAAGTCGCGGCGACCGCGAATGTCTTGTTCAGAGTCATCGGAAACCTCTCCTTTTCATGGTTCAACGATTAGAAACCCAGCAGATGCGGGATGAAGAGCGTCAGGTCGGACCAGAACGCGATGACCAGGAGGACCAATACCTCCGCGATCAGGAACGGCCACAGGTCGCGGGCAATCGCCTCGATCCGCTCGCCTGTGACCGACGACAGAACAAACAGGCAGGCGCCGACCGGCGGTGTCATCAGCGAGATATTAAGCGCCAGAATGATCATGACCCCGGCATGGACCGGGTTCATCCCGATGTCCGCCGTCAGCGGGGCCAGAACCGGAGCCAGGATGATCAGTGTCGCGTTGATGTCCATGAACAGGCCGATGAACAGCAGCAGAAGCACGATCAACCCGATGACGACGAACCGATTCTCGGAAATCGCCAGAAAACCGGCGGCAATGGCCTGCGGGATCTGGTTGAAGGTCATCCACCAGCCGAGGATCGATGCCGAGGCGATGATCAGAAACACGACGCCGGTGATCAGGGCGGTGCGCCGGAGCATCTCGTAGAGGTCCCGCCACGTCAGCGCCCGATAGACGAGTCCGCCGAGAATCAAGGAATAGGCCACGGCGATCGACGCCGCCTCGGTCGGCGTGGTGACGCCGCCCAGGATGAAGCCCAGGATCAGGACCGGCATGACCAGGGCCGCCATGCTGTCCCAAGCCGTCTTGGCGATGTGGCGCAGGCTCGGCTTCATGTCGGACTTCGGAAGATTCCAGCGTTTCCCGAACAGGGCGATGACCGCCATGCAGATCACGCAGATCAACAGTCCCGGCAGGATTCCGGCGGCGAACATGCCCGCGATCGATACGCCCATCAGCGAACCGTAGATGACCATCAGGGTCGATGGCGGGATGGTCGGGCCGATGATCGATCCGGCCGCCGTGACCGCGCAGGCGAAGGAGCGCGTGTAGCCGTTCTTGACCATCGCCGGAACCAGGGTGTTGCCGAAGGCGGCAGCGTCGGCGGTGGCGGCGCCGGTGATGCCCGCGAACAGGACCGAGGCGACCATGTTGGAGTGGGCCATGCCGCCCCGGAAATAGCCGACCAGGGAATCGGCCAGATTGACCAGTTTGGTCGTGATTCCGGAACGGTTCATGATCTCGCCGGCCAGAATGAAAAACGGCATCGCCAGAAACGGAAACAGGTCGAGGCCGGCGAACAGCCGTTTGGGGGCCATGGCGACGAAGTTCTCGCCGCCGATCTGCATCAGCCCCGCGACGCCCGCGACGCCAAGAACGAAGCCGACGGGCATTCCCAGTATCAGCAGGCCGAAAAAGGTGACGGCGACCAGGATCATGATGTCACTCCCCCGCCGCGCGGTCGACGCCGGGTTCGACCCGGGCGCGGACCTGATCGCGGCAGGCGACCAGGGCGAGTTGGATGCAGGCCAGCGCTGCCGCGACCGGAACCGAAGCGAAGGGTATGGTTTTCGGGATCTGGTAGATCATCGTAAACTGGGTGGCACCGCCGACCGCGAAACCGACGCCATAGACGAAAAGCAGGCCGAAGAAGGCGAAGGCAATGACGTCGAGCACGAGCAGCAAGGTCCGGGCAGCCCGGCGCGGCAGCTTGTCGAACAGCAGCGTGACGCCGATGTGTTCGCGGCGCGCGATGCCGCAACTGACCGCCAGCAGGGCCATCCAGATCATCAGATAGCGCGAGGCCTCCTCGGTGAAGGTGATGGGTAACGGGATGACGTAGCGCACCAGGACGCCGAGCCAGACCATCAATACCAGGACGACCAACAACGCCACCACAGCGCGTTCGACGACCGCGTTCAAACGCTCGCTGATCGTTCCCGCGACGGCGGCAACTTGTTCCATTTGTTTCAATTTACCCAATCCCGCAACAAATGCGTGAGTCGGAAATCCGTTCTTTTTATGCCGCCGCCCCTCGGCTTCAATGGGTGACTATTGAACGAATGCCGAACTCTCTTGTCAACGAAAATATGAAACATTAGTTTTAGATCCTCGATGTTCTGAGACGTTTGTTTTACAACCGGAATATTGTCCCGCGCAGGTTTTTCGACCGAAGGAGATCACCGTTGAACGCCGCCAAGCCATCGCTCGATGCACGCCTCCGCGCCCAATACGGCGCGTTGCCGCCGAGCGAGAGGGCGATCGCCGATCTGCTTCTGGAAAATGCGAGTCTGGTCGCGACCCATTCGGCGACGGAATTGTCCAAGCGTGCGGCGGTCTCGAAGGCGGCGGCGACCCGTCTTGTGCAACGATTGGGCTACGGCGACTACCGGGCGTTGCGCGACGAGGTCCGCGAGGCCCGGGCGGCGGGCTATCCCCTGTTCATGAACCAGCCCAACACGGGAACCGTATCGGGATCGCGCAGGCTGTTCGACCATCTGGAAAACGATCTTCTGGCCCTGACCCGGACCATTGAAAGCGTGCGGACGGACTATCTGGACGAGGCCGTGCGCGCCGTCGCCGGGGCGGATCGGGTCTACCTCGTCGGCATGCGCAACAGTCATTTCTTCGCGTCCTATGTGCGCCACCAGTTGACGCTGGCCCGCCCCGACGTAATCCTGCTGCCCATGCCCGGCCAGATCGTGATGGAAGATCTGGCAAACGTTACCGCCCGTGATGCGGTCGTCGTGGTCGGCCTGCGCCGCCGGCCGGCGGTCCTGAAGAAGGTCCTGGCCTGGTTGCGTTCCCAGGGCGTCACCACAGCGCTTTTTACCGATGCCCGGTCGGTCCAGGCGGCATCGCTCGCGTCGTGGACGTTTCGTTGCCAGACGCGGGGGGTGTCGATCTTCGACAGCTATGTCGGGGTGATGAGTCTGTTGAGCTATTTTTGCGAACGCGTCGTCGCGGCGCTCAAGGAATCGGGAAGGGTCCGGCTGCAGCTGATCGAGGCCAACCTGACCGAGGCCGACGAGATAGAAACCGAGATCGCGTGAATCGACGAACTGGGAAAGGATGGCCGATGTCGGAGGAACACCCCAAGCTGGCGCCACCGGATCGGCCGTTGCGCGTCGTCAACATCGGGCTCGATCTGTTCGCGAACGATCTGGAACGCCAAGGCGTTCCGGTCGTCCAGGTCGACTGGAGCCCGCCGGCACGTGGCAATCCGCGGATGCGGGAAATACTGGCGACTTTGCTCGATGGGGAGGAGATCGGTACGGTGACGGCAACAATCGACAAGGCGAACGAGGAAGCGCTGCGGCGCATGTTGGCGGGGGATCCGGTTCTGGTCGACGTCCGCCCCGCGGGCGAGGTCATCGCGGGCTTGGAAGATCGGATGATCCTTCACGCCGGTCCGCCGATCGGATGGGACCGCATGTGCGGGCCGTTGCGCGGTGCGATCGCGGGCGCCGTCGTCTTCGAAGGTTGGGCCGACACGTTGGAGGACGCGGCCGAAATGGCGGAGTCGGGGGTCATCGCATTCCGCCCCAACCACGATTTCGATGCCGTCGGTCCGATGACCGGCATGACCACGCGGTCGATGGCGGTGATGGTCGTCGAAAACCGGGCTTTCGGCAACCGCGCCTACTGCACCTTGAACGAAGGCCTGGGCAAGGTGATGCGGTTCGGCGGCAACGACGAAGGCGTGCGGGCCCGGCTGCGCTGGCTGGCCGATTCACTGGCGCCGGCCCTGTCGGCGGCGCTGAAGGAACGGGACGGCCTGCCGTTGCGCGGCATCGTCGCGCGCGGGCTGTCGATGGGTGACGAGATGCACCAGCGCAATGTCGCCTGCACCAGTCTGTTCCTGCGCGAAATGGCCCCGGCTCTGGCGCGTACGGCGGGCGACCCCGCCGCGTTGGCGGAGGTCCTGACCTTCATCGGCGGCAACGACCAGTTCTTTCTGAACGTCGCCATGGTCACCGGCAAGGCGATCATGGATCCTGTCCGCGGCATTCCCCGCTCCACCGTCGTCACGGCCATGAGCCGCAACGGCACCGATTTCGGCATCCGTGTCTCGGGCACCGGCGCACGCTGGTTCGTCGCGCCCGTGGAAATGCCGCGCGGCATGTACTTTCCCGGTTTCACGGAGGCCGACGCCAACCCCGATATCGGGGATTCGACCATTGTCGAAACCATTGGCCTGGGCGGTTTCGCCATGGCGGCCTCGCCGGCCGTGGCCGGGTTCGTCGGCGCCGGCGCGGCGTCGGAATCCCTGAATTTCACGCGGCGCATGGGTGAGATCACACTTGGCCGCAACCCGGAATGGACCATTCCGGCGCTTGATTTCCAAGGTGTGCCGTCGGGGATCGACATCCGGAAAGTGGTCGAAACCGGCATCGCGCCGACCATCAATACCGGCATCGCCCATCGCGAACCGGGTATCGGGCAGGTCGGCGCCGGTGTCGTCAATGCCCCGATGGCCTGTTTCGAACAAGCCCTGGCCGCCTTTGCCGAGGAGTTGGACAACTCGTGAGCACCAGCATCGTCGTCAATCGGGTCCGGCGGGGGTTCTATCTCGATTCGGTCGCCCTGATGCGCCATTCGCGAAGGCTGTCGGAACAGTCCGGCGTCGCCGAGGCTTCGATGATGGTCGGCACGCCATCGAATCTCAAGATCCTGGAAGAAGCCGGATTGCTGGACGATTCGGGCCGCGCTGCGACGCCCGAGGATCTGGTCGTCGCCGTCATCGCGGACGATGAAAAGGCGGCCGAAAATGCGTTGGCCCATGCCGAGGATCTCCTGGCCAACCGGGCCGGCGGCGGTTCCGCGGCCGCGAGCTACCGGCCACGCAGCCTCGACGGCGCCTTGGACGCCCTGCCCGGCGCCAATGTCGCCGTGGTGTCGGTGCCCGGCGAATACGCCGCCGAAACCGCGCGCAAGGCGATGCGGCGCGGCCTGCACGTGCTGATCTTCAGCGACAACGTGCCGGTTGCCGACGAGGTGGCGCTCAAGCGCGAAGCGCGGCAACGCGGGCTGCTGATGATGGGTCCGGACTGCGGCACCGCCATCCTCAACGGCGTGCCGCTGGCCTTCGCCAACGCGGTACCGGCCGGCGACGTCGGAATCGTCGCGGCATCGGGCACCGGATTGCAGGAGGTCAGTTGCCTGCTGGCCCAAGGCGGCCGGGGAATCTCCCAGGCGATCGGCACCGGGGGTCGTGATCTGAAGGCGGAAGTCGGCGGCATCACCACCCTGGCGGCGATCAACCTGCTCGACGCCGACCCGGCCACGCAACGGATTGTTCTGATTTCCAAGCCGCCGTCGGCCGAGGTGCTGGCACGGGTGGTCGGGAGGATCGCCGAAAGCCTGAAGCCGTTTACCGTCTGTTTCCCCGGTGCGCGCGAGTTGCCGATGCCCGCGAACGCCCGGCTGGTGGGGCTGCTGGCCGATGCGGCGGCGGATGTTCTGGGACGGCCGATCCGTGCTTCCGGGAAACTGGAGGCGGCGGTGGCCGACGCGGCGAGGGGGCTTCGCGCCGCGCGGACGCGGATTCGCGGGCTGTTCGCCGGCGGTACCCTGTGCGCCGAGGCACAGGCGGTGTTGCTGGGCCGGGGTTTGGCTGTGGCGTCGAACGTTCCGGTCCCGGGCGCGTCGCCGTTGGGTGGTTCGGAGAGCCACGCGCTGATCGATC
The DNA here is from genome assembly GCA_963675465.2 of Rhodospirillales bacterium. Classification (GTDB taxonomy): domain Bacteria; phylum Pseudomonadota; class Alphaproteobacteria; order Rhodospirillales; family Shumkoniaceae; genus JAHDSF01. The sequence continues at coordinate 497,035 of CAXXVY010000004.1, read as the reverse complement.
TGGGAGACGACGAATTCACCAAGGGCCGTCCCCATCCGATGATCGATCCCGGGGTTCGCGCCGCGCCGCTGGAACGGGTGCTGTCCGACCCGGAAACGGCGGCCGTTTTGATCGATCTCGTGCTCGGTTGGGGCGCGCATGCCGATCCCGCGGGCGCGATCCGTGCCGTCCTGGAGCGCCACACCGAGCGGCCCTTGATCCTTGCCTCGGTGGTCGGAACGGACGATGATCCGCAGAGCCTGGAAGGGCAGATCGAAATTCTTGAAAACTGCGGCGTTTTCGTCGCGCCCACCACGGCCGAGGCCGCCCGCCTCGCCGCCCTCGCCATCGAAGTTCGCTGATTGTCGCCAAGGACCCGAGACCATGACCGAAGACGCCCGTCTGTTCGATGAACTGAACCCGCCGCCGCGCCTGTTGATGGGGCCCGGCCCCATCACCGCCGATCCCCGCGTGCTGCGCGCCATGTCGGCGCCGTTGCTGGGCCAGTTCGATCCCGCGTTCACCGAATACATGAACGAGGTCATGGTCCTGGTTCGCCAGGTTTTCCGGACGCGGAACCGCTGGTCCTTTCTGATCGACGGCACGGCGCGTTCGGCCATCGAGACGGTATTGGTGTCGGTTCTGGAACCGGGCGACCGGGTTCTGATCCCGATCTTCGGACGTTTCGGTCACCTGCTGGCCGAAATCGCGGAACGCTGCGGCGCGGATGTCCGGATCTTCGAAACCGATTGGGGAACCGTGTTTCCGCCCGAACGGATCGAAGCGGCGATCAAGGAGCACGATCCCAAGATGGTCGCGATAGTCCAGGGCGACACTTCGACCACCATGCTCCAGCCGCTGGCGGACATCGGCCGGATTTGCCGGGACCACGATATCTTGCTCTATTCCGACGTGACGGCCAGTATCGGCGGCAACGACTTGCGGGTCGACGACTGGTGCCTGGACGCGGCCACGGCCGGTTTGCAGAAATGCCTGAGCGGCCCGTCGGGTTCGGCGCCGATCACCTTCAACGACCGGATCGCGGACGTGGCCAAGGCACGCAAGCACATCGAACGCGGTATCCGTCCCGACGGATACGAGGCGGCGGGCGGCCGGATCATCCGCTCCAATTACTTCGACCTCGCCATGCTCATGGACTACTGGAGCGAAAGCCGGCTCAATCACCATACCGAGGCGACGTCGATGCTGTACGCCGCGCGGGAATGTTTCCGCATCCTGCTGCGCGAGGGGCTCGATACCAGTTTCGCACGCCACGCTCTGGCCAGCCGGGCCCTGGTGGCGGGACTGGAAGCGATGGGATTGTCGATCTTCGGCGATCTCGACCACAAAATGGCGAATGTCACCGGCGTGTACATTCCGGACGGCGTCGTCGGCGACGCGGTGCGCGGCCGCATGCTGAACGATTTCGGAATCGAGATCGGGACCTCGTTCGGGCCGTTGCACGGCAAAATCTGGCGCATCGGCACCATGGGTTACGCCTGCCGCAAGGAAAACGTGCTCCATTGCCTCGCCGCGCTGGAAGCCTGTCTGGCGCGCGAAGGGCACGCGCTTCCCTTCGGCGCCGCGGTCCAGACCGCCATGTCGGTCTACGAGAACGCGGCCGACTGACGGGCCGCCCGCTTGCCGTTCGCCGGGAACGGGCCCACATCACACGGAGGCCGCGAACGTCCGAACGGTCCCAATCAAACAAGGAAGGAGAACTCCCTCATGCGCCACCTCTTGCTTGCCCTCGCGATCGCGGCGGGCCTGATCCTGCCTGCCGCTCGCGGACAGGCGGAAATGCCGACCCTGGTGACCAAGACCAGCGCCTACAACGTCGCGAACACGGTGGAGCGGCTGCAGGCGGCGATCGCCAAGCGCGGAGCGACCGTTTTCGCCACCATCGATCACGCCGCCGGGGCGAAATCGGTCGGAATGGACATGGAACCGAGTACGCTTGTGGTATTCGGAAATCCCAAGCTCGGCACGCCGTTCATGCTGCGCAAGCCGATCGCCGGCCTGGATCTGCCGATGCACGTCCTGGTGTGGCGTGAAGGGAATCTGGTGAATATCGGCTATTGGACGCCCGCGCGAATCGTCGAAACCTACGGGGTCAAGGTCGACAAGGACCTGCTGAAATCATTGACCGACGCCATGGCCGCGATCACGGACGAAGCGGCCAACCCCTGATTCCGCCGTTCCGCCACCGCGCGGTTCATCCCCGCGCGGTGCTTTGGCGGACCGCCAGTTCAGGTGCCAGGATGATGGCGGCGTGGGGATCGGATGGTCCCGCGTTGGCCCCCAGAAGCAATTCTCCTGCGCGGCGGCCCATGTCGTAGGAGTGAATTTTGACCGACGTCAGCGGGACGTCGAGCGACACGCACACCATGCTGTCGTCGTAACCGACGATGCCGACATCGCGGCCGGGAACCAAGCCGCGTTCGCAAACCGCGCGGTAGGCGCCCTTGGCAATCATGTCGGTGAAGCAGACGACGGCATCGGGAGGGTTGGGCCCGTCCAGCATACGACCCAGTTCGAGGTGGCCGGGGGCTTCGAAATCCCACGATTCGGAAAAGGCGACGAGGGTTTCGTCTTCGGCGATGCCCGCGATGGCGAGCGCGCTCGCATAACCCATGTAGCGGTTGAGCGAGATCGCGTAGCGGGGGTGCGCGATGTAGGCGATGCGCCGATACCCCTGTTCCAATAGATGACGGGCGCCGAGAAACGCGCCGTGGAAGTCGTTGCACAGGACCTGCGGCGCGTCGATGCCCGACGTGTTGCGGTTGCAAAAGACGAACGGGATGCCGGCGTCCGCCAGTTCACGCAGCATCGTGGCAAGTCGTTCTTCCAGCCCCTCGGCCGGATTGGGACGGGCGGGCACGATGATGACGCCGTCGATTCGACTTTTCAGGAAATTGCGCAGGTAGGTGGTCTGCCGTGCCGCCTGGTTCTCGATATTACCGACGATGACGTTGACGCCGTTCTCGAAACCGACGTGCTCGATCCCGCGCAGGATTCCGGGATAGGTGTAGTGGCGAAGGTCGGGCAAAAGCACGCCCCACGACCGCATGGCGGCGTTCGCGGGCAATCCGGCGCCTTCGTGCCGTGCCACGTAGGTGCCGCTGCCGTCCCGCGCGTAAAGGTAGCCTTCGCCGATCAGTTCCGAAATCGCCCGGTCGATGGTGGTACGGCTGACCCCGAGATCGCGAACCAGTTCGTTGCGCGAGGGAATTCGCGTTTGCAGGGGCATTTCCTCGATGAAATCAAGAATCCGCCGCTTGACCTGATGGTATCGGGGGCCGGGGGTTTCGGGCATGAGACCTTCGTTCGAATTCGATCCTCGGAATCGCGGCGTACCGCGGGTGGCCGACTTATACACGGGTTGCGTTCGCACGCGCGACGGCGAATTGCCGGATCGGGCAGATTGTCGTGTTGATCATAAATCAGACTGCCTGATTTGTTAAGGGAAAAGGCAGCTTTTGGGCACCTCATTTGTCTTTCCGCAAACTCTTGGAATGGTTTGATTATTCATAACTTATTGTAAATTACACAAGAATGTCATCAAATGGTCATGTTGCCTTGATAGTTAATCGGCGGGTTGATTGACTCCCGGAGCGGGCAAGTTTACCATGATATCCCATAATCGAACTGTCAGATTTACATCCGATATGTTCGGATCATGGCCCGCCGGGAAATTCGCGACGTCGCGCGAACATTTCAGCCCGGAAATCAGGGCTGGTCGGGAGGGAACGAACCGCCGTGGCGATACTCACGGGACTCTATCTGCTGTATCTGTTCACGCCGATCGCCCTGCTGTTCGTCGGTTCCTTCGGCGAATCGTGGACCAATTCCCTGCTGCCCAGCGGTTTCACTCTGTCGTGGTATCTGGAATTGTGGGGGGAAGGCAGCTTCCGACGGGCCTTCGTCGTCAGTCTCGAGGTCGTGGCGGCGACCTGCGCGATCAATACCCTGCTGGCGGTGCCGCTGGCCTATGCGCTGTATCGCAGCGCCTCGCGTGGGGTCCTGGTGGCGGCGCGGATCGTGTTTCTCCTGCCGATCGCGGCGCCGCCCCTGGTTTTGGCCTTCGGCTTCATCCTGATCTTTTCGAGCGATGCCTTGCCGTGGCTGGGGAGCATCTGGCTGCTGGTCGCGGGGCACGTGGTCCTGACCCTGCCGTACCTGTTGCAGACCCTGGTGGCCGACATGCGGCATCTGCACCTCGATGCGCTGGAACTGGCCGCCGAATCCCTGGGCGCGTCCTTCCGGGAACGGTTCATCGACGTCGTGGTGCCGCTGTTGCGCCACAGCCTGGGATCGGGGTTGATCATGGTGGCGGCGTTGTCGATCGGGGAGTTCCAGTTATCGAACCTGGTCGCCGGCTTCCTGTCGCGTCCCTATCCCGTTGTCCTGCTCCAAGCTTTTTACGGCGCGACCGGCTTTGCCTGCGCCGCGACCGTCGTTCTGCTGGGGTTGGCCCTGGTCGCGGCCGCGGGTGGCGCGGCCGCCGCGCGTTCCGCCAGTACCTATCGACAGAGAGCAACATGAGCATTCGTCTGCGCGCCGTTTCTTTTACCTATCCCGGCACCGATGTCGGTGTGTTCGACATCAACCTCGATATCGGCGACGGCGAACTGGTCGCCGTGATCGGCGCGAGCGGATCGGGCAAGACGACCCTCTTGAAGCTGATCGCCGGATTCGAAATCCCGGATTCGGGCCACCTGCTGTTGGACGGCGAGGACGTGGGCGACCGCCCGGTGCGGGACCGTCAACTCGGTGTCGTTTTTCAGGCCTATGCGCTGTTTCCCCACATGACCGCCTGGCAGAACGTGGCCTATCCGCTGAAAATCCGGGGGACCGCGCCGGTCGAACGCCATCGTTTCGCCGTCGAGGCGTTGGCGCGCGTCGGTCTTGCGGGATTCGAGGACAGGCGCCCACAGACCTTGTCCGGCGGGCAACAGCAACGGGTGGCCCTGGCGCGAGCCTTGGTGTTTCAACCCAAGGCCCTGTTGCTGGACGAACCGCTTTCGGCGCTGGATGCCGGCCTGCGCGGCGAAATGCGCGACGAAATTCGACGGTTGCAGCGCGAATTCAGCATTTCGACGGTCCATATCACCCACGATCAGGAAGAAGCCCTGTCCATGGCCGACCGGGTGGCGGTCATGGAAAAGGGGCGTCTGGTTCAGGTGGCGGAACCGCGCGAACTTTACGATTCACCCGCGACCCGCGGCGTCGCCGGATTCGTGGGCGTGGCCAACCTGTGGGACGGAACCGTGCGGGGCGAGAACGTGGTCGAGGTTCCGTTCGGCGTCTTGCGCGCCGAAACCGGGGGATTGGCGGCCGGCGAACGGGTCGCGGTCCTGGTCCGCCCGGAAAACGTGGCGGCGGAAGAAATCCCCGACGCGGTCAATGTCTTCGAAGGTCGGCTCGTCCGCGACCGTTTCCTGGGAGCGGTGCGGCGGTACGACCTTGCGGTGGGCGATTCGGTCATCCTGGGCGAAACCAACCGCCGCGATGCGATTCATGCGGTGAGTATCCGGCCGGAGCACGTGCGACTTCTGCCGGAGTGAGGTCGATGGCAATCAAGGAGGAGAAGATGACGACAGTCCGTACCCTGCTGCTCGGCGCCGCCGTCGCGGTCCTGCCGACGATCGCGATGGCGTTCGACGGCCCCGAATTGTATTCGGGCGAGCAAGCCCTCTATGAAGCGGCATCCAAGGAAGGCATGGTCGTTTCATTCGACACCGGCCCGACCTGGGCCAACTGGGGCACCATGTTCAAGCGTTTCAAGGCGCGCTATCCCGAAGTCGAGATGGCCTACAACGATCTCGGCTCGGGCGCGACCGTCGTGGCGCTCGACAAGGCCAAGAACCGTCCGCAGGCCGACACGGCCTACTATTTCGGCGGCTCGGCGATCGATGCCGCCAAGAAGGGGTTGGTGGCCGGCTTCAAGCCCACGAGTTTCGACCGTCTCCCCGACGTCTACCGCCATCCCGACGGCGAATGGTTCGTCATCCACCAATTGACGGTCGCATTCCTGGTCAACACCAAGCTGGTCAAGAACGTACCGCAATCATGGGCCGATCTGCTGAAACCCGAATACAAGAACGCGGTCGTGTACCTCGACCCCCGATCCACCGGCCAGGGTCAGGTCCTGACCTTCGCCGCCAACTACGGCAACGGCGGCGACATGGAAAACGTCATGCCCGGCGTCGAATACCTGGCGAAGATGCACAAGGCGGGCAACGTCCTGAGGGTCGAGGGTACCACGCCCTACGCCAAGTTCCTCAAGGGCGAGATCCCGATCTGGATCGGCTACGAGAACGACGGTCTCAAGGCGAAGTACAAGGACGGCATGGGCGACGACATCGCCGTGGTGCTGCCCAAGGAAGCCACCGTGGCCGCGCCCTATGCGATCAGCCTGGTCAAGAACGGTCCCAACCCCAACGCCGGTAAGCTGTGGCTGAACTTCATCATGACCGACGAAGGCCAGACCACGTTCGCCGAAGGCTTCGTGCGGCCGTCGGTTCCCGGCGTCAAACTTCCGGCCGATATCGCCGAACGCTTCCCCGACGCGCCGCAACTGCGGCCTCTCGATCTGAACAAGGCGGCGGCGAAGAAATCCGATATTGACACCAACTGGGCGAAACTGGTCCTTGGCCAATAAACGAACCGTTGCGCAGAAAAGGGGGTTGGCCTTGATGGCCACCCCCGGCGCGCTTGTCATTCTGCTGTTTTTCATCGTGCCGCTCGGCGTCGTCGTCGCCGAAGCGTTCACCGACGGCGCCGCCGCGTTCGTCAAGCTGTTCGAGGACGGCATCTTTTGGCGGGGTCTGGGCGGTACGTTGATTCTGGGCTCCACCGCGCCGGCGTTTTCCCTGGTGATCGGTTTCGGGGTCGCGTGGCATCTTTCCGCCATGCCGGAACACGTGCGGACCCAACTGCTGTTCTGGATTTCGCTGCCGCTCACGTTTTCGGGGCTGATCGTTGCCTACGGGTTCATCCTGGCGTTCGGCCGTTCCGGGTTCGTGACCCTGTCGCTGGCGCACCTGGGCAGCGATCCGGCGACGTTTTCGGGCTTTCTGTACAGCCCGGTCGGTCTCGCCTTCGCCTATTCCTACTACCTGATTCCCCGCGTGGTGCTGATCATGCTGCCGGTTTTCGTCAATTTCGACCGGGCGCAGATCGCGGCGGCCGAATCCCTCGGCGCCACCAAGTTGCGCGCGGTCGTCGATGTGCTGGTACCGCAAGTCCTGCCGAGCGCCGTTGCCGCCTACTGTCTGGTCGCGGCGGTGGCGATCGGGGCATACGGGACCGCGCTCGCCCTGGTCGGGACCCAGGTCAACATTTTGCCCTTGATTTTGTACAGCCGGATTTCCGATACCGGCGCGGATTTCCCGTCGGCGGCGGCCTTGTCCGTCGTTCTGCTGGCGCTGTGCGCGCTGGTTCTCGCCGCCGGCGAGTTCTATGCCTCGTGGAGGGAACACCGTGACTCTGCTTCTTGATTCCGAAAACCGGCGCCTGGCCGATGCCGACGGCCGCGTGTTCGATCCGGTCGGACGGCGGTGGTCGGATTCCGGATCGGCGATGCGGGGAACGACGGTTTCGCTCGCCGAGGCCCTGATTGCCGTTCAGGGGTGGCCGAACCGCTGCCGGGTGCCGGTGGGCGTCATCGGCGGACGCGAAGCCCGGCCCGATCAATTGGCGGCGGCGGAATCGATGGGACGGGTGCTCGCCGAGGCCGGAATGACGGTGGTGTGCGGCGGTCGCCAGGGAATCATGGAAGCGACCTGTCGCGGCGTGGCCGGGGCCGGCGGCATCAGCGTCGGCATCCTGCCCGACGGTTCCCCGGAATCGGCCAATCCCCATGTCACGGTTCCGATCGCCACCGGCATCGGTATCGCCCGCAATGCCATCGTCGCCCGCGCCGCGCTTTGCCTGATCGCCATCGGCGGCGGCTACGGCACGATTTCGGAGGCCGCGTTCGCCCTGCAATTCGAACGCCCGGTGTTCAGTCTCCTCGATGGTCCGGCGATCGCGGGCATTCACGCCTGCGATTCGGTTGATCAGGTGCTCGACGGCGTCGCGCGCGTCGTTCTGGGCTTGCCCTTGGACCGGCCGGTATAGGATCTTGTGAGTCAACCGGATAACCGAGGAGCAGAACCGATGGCCAAGGGATATTGGATCGCGCACGTCGATGTGACGGATCCGGAAGGTTACAAGGCCTATGTCGCGGCGAACGCCGCCGCATTCGCGAAATACGGCGCCCGGTTCCTGGTCCGCGGCGGCAAGGGCGAGGTCGCCGAGGGTTCCGCGCGCGCCCGCAACGTGGTGCTGGAATTTCCCAGCTATCAGGCGGCGCTCGACTGCTACCGCTCGCCCGAATATGCCCAGGCCAAGTCACTGCGCGAAAAAGCTTCCGTGGGCGATCTCGTCATCGTCGAGGGTTACGACGGCTAAACACCCTTTCAGAACTTCATCAGCACGGCGGGTGGGCGTTCGAAGGTCTGGCGTCCGCGCTTGAAGCCGCGCAACGGCGGAGCGATTTCGCACAGGGCCGTGGCCCGGTCGGGCGCGTCCATGACGATCAGGTCGGCCGGATTGCCCACGGCGATTCCATAGTCCGCCAGATTGAGGATCCCGGCGGCGGTGCTGGTGACCATGTCGATGCACGCGGCGAATTGGTCGGGCCGGCCCAACTGGGCGATGTTGGCAAACAGATTGGCAATCCGGATCAGGGAGACGTCGCCGAACGGGGTGAACGGGTTCAGAACGTTGTTGGTGGATAGCGAACACCGCACGCCGCGTTCCGACAGCGCATGGGCCGGGGCGACGCCTCGCGGAATCAGATGATCGTGATCACGGCCCATCAGGAAGAGGTCGGTGGACGGCAGAACCGTCACGGCGATTCCCGCCGAAGATAGCCGTTCGGAGACGGCCGCCAAGCGGTCGGCGGGCAGGGCCGACAATTTCGAGACATGGCCGACCGTGACCCGCCCGCCGTAGTTTTCCCGTTCGGTCAAGCGGATGACGGTATCCAGATCCATCCGGTCGGGATCGAGGTCGAAATCGAGATGCATGTCGATGTCGACGTCGAACCGCTTGGCCAGGGCAAAGATGTGCTCCAATTGCCCCTCCGGATCGGTGTCGGTATAGGGGCAGGCCCCGAGGACGTCGGCACCGTCTTCCAGCGCCGCAATCAGCAAGTCCTCGGTTCCGGGATCGTTGAGCAACCCTTCCTGCGGGAAGACGCAGACCTGGATGTCGGTCGCCCACGCGTATTCCCGCGCCAGCCGCCGCACCGCATGGAAACCGCGCAGACCGACGCGGGGGTCGGCCTCGACGTGGGTGCGCATCCGCATTATGCCGTTGAGGATGGCCTTTTCGATCACCCCCGCCCCGCGCGCGTAAACATCGCCCTCGGTAAAGGCGCGCTTCTCCGATGCGACCTCGGCGATGGCGCCCTTCAAGGAGCCTTCCTCGTTTCGGCACCGCTGCAGCAGGCAGGCTTTGTCCAGATGGATGTGGGTTTCGACCAATCCGGGCAACACGAGCTTTCCCCCGGCATTCACGACGAGAGCGCCGTCTCCGCGCGACAAGCCGGAACCGATCGCGGCGATACGCCCATCGGCGACGGCGATGTCGAGAAGGTCGCTTTCATGCCCGGGGATACGGGCGTTTCTCAGCAGAAAATCCATGGCGCGGCGTTCCGGGGCTGTTTCGATTCCGCGAGATCGAGATCGACATGTTCAAGGAACAAAAATTAGACTAATAAATACGCACTATGAATTCACATGTCTAAAAATCAAGCTGTTTTCATTGTCCGTGCCGCCAAGGAGTCGCCCATGTCCGCTGAACACCCCGATGTCCGCCTTGTCCGTGAATTCCTGGATGCCACCATGGTACCCGATCCGGTGAAGGCGCAAACCTATATCGCCCCAGACGTAAAGATCACATTCACCGGCGGACGGCCATTCGCCCATCCGCGCGAGATCGCGGCGTTCAATGGAGCGCGGTATCAGTCGGTCAAAAAGAAGTTCGACTTTTTCGACGTTTGCGAAACCCCCGACGGCTCGGTGGTCTACAGCATCGGCACTCTATACGGGGCGTGGCCGGACGGCACCGCGTTCGAAGGCAACAGGTATCTCGACCGGCTCGTCGTGCGTGACGGCAAGATCGTTCAGATGGATGTTTGGAACGACAGTGCGGAAATCCTGCTGACGCGCCAAACCGCTTCGCAGTCGGGTTGAACCGGTTCCACGACAACGTCACCCCCGGGCGTGACCCGGGGGCATGACTTGTCGGGTCGGTCAGTCTTTGGTTCGGATATGAAGGTGGCAGCAGCCTTCGCGGCCGGGTTCCCAGGTTTCCGAATGGAATCCGAAGCCCGCGCCCTCGAAGGTGCCGGCGTCGATATGGCCGGCGATCGCCGCGATCTTGACGACGTCCTCCTCGGGGAGATCCGCTTCCTTCCAGGCTTCGAGCAACGGGCATTCATGCATGGTGATATCGAGCGCCTCGGAATCGCAGCGTTCGACCTCGGGGCTGAAGTAGACGTCTCCGCCCGGAACCGATGCCAGAAAGTCTTCTTTCAGACCCTGGATGTCTGAAGGCGCATTGCACGACAGCTTGTTGCCCGCGTCGACGCCGCGGCGATAAATGGCGCTTTTCATGATTGCGGTGGCCTGCTCTTCGCCCACGACTTTCCGCGCTTCGTCGAAAAAGTAGTAATAGAGCATTGCCCGGTTCTTGAGCTGATTGCGCAACAGTTCCTTGTAGTCGGGTTCGGTCATGGGAATGTCTCCGATGGATGAAGTTTGGCTGCGTTTTTGGGATCAGACCGGTGTGATGTACGGCGGCAGCTTGTCGCCCGGCAGGGCAGGCAGATCGGTGAAGTGGGGAAGCACGAATTCGAAGCCGTGCCTGATATGGCGGCCGAGCGCTTCCGCGGCTTCGTCGACGGCGCCGGCGCACAGCTGGTCCAGGATTAGGATGTGTTCGGCGAGCGTTTCCGGTATCCCGGTCGGCAGGCGGCCGTTCGCGGCGCTGCGCGCGACCGTGCCGTAGGTCACGATGATCGGCAGTTGGCAATACCGAAGCACGCTGGACATGCGCCGGTTGGTGCAGCTCAGGACCGTGTCGACGTGCAGCGCGGCTTCGATATCGTTCAGCGTTTCCGCGCTCCAGTCGCTCTGAGCGGCCAGTTCGCGGGTCCGGTCCCGGATTTCAACCAGCCGACCGATGTCGACCGCGCGGACCGCCTGGCGCAACGCCACCGGTTCCAGGGTCCAGCGCAGTTCGTACATTTCCTTCAGTTCGTCGAGGCTCAGTTGTCCGCAATACCAGCGGGAATTGCCTTCCTGGTGGACGAATCCGACCCGTTCCAGATTGACGAGGATTTCATGGGCGATGGTGCGGCTGACGCCGAAGTGCTCCGCCAGGACCGTCTGATTGATCTGAAACCGACCGAAGATCAGGCACGAGGCGACCGCCCGTTCCACGACCGGGAACACGGTATGGCGCCAGTCCCGCAGCAAGGCGGGTGGGCCGAATTCGTCGCGCAGGGCGGCGTCGACCTCCAGGAGCGGACGTCGGATTTCCAGGGAACCCGATCGCGGTGACGGAATCCGGAAGCCCCGACCCTGACGTTTGACCACCAGGGATTCTCGGGCAAGCTTCAACAACGCCGTCCGGGCGGGTGTCCGCCCGACGCCCATGGTCTCAGAAATGTCGGCTTCCTTGATGACGAGTCCGGGAACGAGGTGCCCGGCGACGATCCTCGACTTCAGTACCCGGTATATGCGTTCGCTCAAGGTCTCCGAGGACCGTGTACTGGTTTGCGTCAATCGTCCAAAACCTTCCAGCGGAAAACACCCGTCGACGCCGCGTGACAACCGGTATCTTCGGCGACGAGATAGAAAATCGACGGTGACATCAACGCCGTCAAGTCACTTGTTTTCAATATGATCGCCGCTCTCGTTTCCGGCGCGTCCGGCCACCGGTGTCAATCCTGTGACAGGGGTTGCGTGCTTATCCCATTTTTGTCGCACCACGCGCGGGCCGTTCCGGGGCAGAGTGATCGGGTCGTCGTCGTCTCGAAGGTGGCGGAAACGACAAAGATGAACGCAGGCCGTATCCGAGAAATGGGACAGGGAACGCCCTTTCGGAAACGGCGAGATCCAGGAGGTCACTTGGATGATACGCTCGATCGGCAGTGAGGGCTTTTCGCGTCGCCTTCATCAAGCCCTGGTGATTGGGCTCGGAGCGGTGGTCGCCCTGGTAATCGCGTTCTGGAACCTGGGGTCGGTATTGGACAAGGAACTGTACGCCTTTTCGAAACCGACCTTTGCGATGACGCGTTCGACCATGGAGTTCAAGCCCCCGGCGGAAGATAGCCCCTCCGCCGACTGAAGAAAGGAACGGTGTCCGGTTGGGATGCAACCGGATTAAGCGAAGACCAACGAAACCCGGTGCCTTCTCCCCGCAGGCAAGCCCTCTCCGGGAATTCGTTGAGTGATGGGAGGCCGGTCCCCCCAAGCCCCTAATCCGGCCTCCCATCCCCCCCTCCTTTACCATCCTCATCGTGCCATTGGGTTGATCGCCAGCGCATCGTTTGCGCCACATCCGAGTTGGACGCGACGCCGAGTCGCGATCGGGAAAGCGCCTGCGCACGCGTAGGGGTATGCCCAAGACGCGCCCGATTGTTCCGGATTCGGTCGAATTATGGGAAGTTCGGAATGGGGATGATCAGCGGGGCGGCCGGGGATCGTCCCGCACGACGAACCTTTCCAGATCATCTACCACCATGACCGGGACGCCCCGGGACATTTGCTTGCGGTCGCGGGCATGTTCAGGGGGTACGACCGGAACCGGGTTTTCGGCGACAAATTCGGTGGTCGGGGGATTGTCGTGGCTCAGAAAACCGATGGCCGCACCCAGCGATCCGCCCACGACGGCTCCGATCGCTACGCTGCCGCCGGTAATCAGGACCAGCAACGCCCCGAGTGCCGCATTGCGCCCCGCCACGCCGAGCGGACGGGGGTCGCGGCGCATGGTTCCGGAACCCCGGATGGCGTCGACGAGCCTCAGTTCCTTCATCTCACAATCCCTTCTCCGCCGAATCCGTTATTTCCCGGTTCCTGTCGCGCGGTATCAGTGGTTCGGCGAACTCTAAAATTTTATCTAAATTATTAGCGCGTTCGACGTGTCATCGGCGTACGTCGGGAGTGATAATTCTGTGATCGGGATGAGTCCGATTGGCGGATCAGATGGACAGGGGAAGTTCGATCAGGACGTGCAGCCCGCCCTGGGGATTGTTGGCCGCCTTGACCGATCCCCCCATGAATTCGACATTGCGGCGCACGATCCAAAGGCCGATGCCGAAGTTGGAAGTGCCGCCATCCGCTGAATCCCGCGTGGAAAAGTAGCGCGAGAAAATCCTGTCCAGATCTTCGTCGGGAACCCCCGGTCCCTGATCGGAGACGACAATGGCAACGCGCTTGTCGACGACCATCGCCGTCAGGGTGACGCGGGAACCGGAGGGAGCAAACCCGAAGGCGTTCTCCACTAGGTTTTCGGCAGCGGTTTCCAGCAATTCAGAGTCGCCGAGGATCCAGAGATCCTTGGCGATACGCCGTTCGAGGATGATCCCCTGGTGGTCTGCGATCGAAACGTAGGCACTGGTCAGGTTGCCGAGCAACGGCGAGATGTCGATTCGTTGCAACGGCCGCGCAATCGTTTCCGCCGTTGCCTCGTCCAGGCGCCGTGACGCGGATATCAGGGCATCGAGTTTCGTGACCGATTGTTCGATCATGGCGAGACCCCGGTGGGCACGTTCCGACTCTGACGGCAGGGCGCGCCGGATCGGTTCCAGGGCCTGGGATATCACGGCCAGCGGTCCCTTGAACGCATGGGCGTTTTCTTCGGCCGCTTGGCGGATCAGGCTTTCGGACTGTTTCAAGGCGGTGACCAGTTCGTCGAAGTCCTCGGCAACCGCGGACAGTTCGGGGATGCGGTTCCGTGAGACGAAGGAAACGCCTTTGCCGCTTCCAGCGCGGATCGCTTGGGCCGCGTCGCGAAAACGTCTCAGGTTGCGCCACGCGTCGGCGAAGATCGATAGGATCAGGACCGCCATGAGCAGATAAATGATCGCCGCGATCCGAAGCTGCGGCGTCTGCCAGTAGGGCCGGTCGACCGAGGCATTGAGGATGTCGCTGCGCGCCACCGAGGTCAGCACGACCCAGCATCCGTTGGAAGCGACGCGGGATCCCAGATGGGTCAGAACTTCCGGGCCACCGGCGGCATTGGTGAAACGGAACGCCAGCGATTTTTCGCCGGCGCAGGTTTCCTTGAATTCGGATAGCAGGCCGGTCCGAATGATTTCCTTGCGTTCGGTATCCAGGTCGACGCCGCGCACGGCGGGAACCGAGGCGACGAAAAAGAACCCGGCGGGGTCGATGGATTCGACGGGACGGAACAGTATTTTGATCGTCGTTCCCCGCGTGCCCAGGCGCGGTAGCAGGTCGCGGAGCTTTGCCGCCGTCGTCGGCGAGAAGTCTTCGAGAAACGGAAACACCGCTTCCGCGACGACGCGGCCCTGGTCCTGGACGATTCGCAGCAGCAGCGCATTGCGTTCGGCATCGGCCCGGCTGAACAGGCTGTAGACCAATCCGGGAACGAAGCCGAAGATGACGAGGGTTATGAGCAGTTTCGAAGCGAACGACGACCAGAGCCGGGGAACGCCAGGTCTTCCGCCTCGAGCCATCGGCTTACCGGGCCCGCCACCGATAACCGAAACCCGGGTAGTTTTCGATTTCGTCGAAGTCCGGGTCCAGATCCCGGAATTTCTGGCGGATGCGTTTGATGGCGGAACGGACGTTGGCGCGATAGCCTTCGGTCCCGTAACCCGCCTGGAAATCCTTCCCGTGCACGACGTCGTAGAGGTCGCGGTAGGTGACGTCGCGCCCGCTTTGCGCCATCAGCAACCGGACCATGCCGAATTCGGTCAGCGTCAGGTCGACTTCGGTATCCCGCCAGAACGCACGATGGGACTGCACGTCCAAGGTCAGCGCATCCAGGGTCACGACGCTGGCGAGCGCGTCCGACCGGGCGTCGGATTTCAGGACCTTCTGTGTCTTCAGGATATTTTCGACGCGCTTGAGGATGATCGAAAAACTCCGGGATTTTTCCACGAAGTCGACGGCGCCTCCCAGCAAGGCCGCTTCCTCGTAAATCTGGTCGCTGAGAACCGTCAGGAAGATGACGGGCAGTTCGGGACGCACGACGCGGAGCTTGCGCAGAACCTCGATCCCGTTCATTCCGGGCATTTTCCAGTCCAGAAGAATCAGGTCGGCGCCCTCGCCATCCTCCAGCCGATCGAAAAAGGAGGGGCCGTCGGGAAAATCGGCGACGTGATATCCCGAATCCGCGAGATTCTGGGCGATGGATTCGCGAAAAAGCGGATCGTCGTCGACGATCAAGATCCGGCCGGTACCGATGCTTGTCTCAGTGGATGTTTCTGGCATGGCTTTCGTGCAAGGTTCCGACGCAGCGTGCCGCGTCCGTGTACTTGGGGGTGACTTCGTACGTCAGGACGCGAAAAAGGCGTTTGTTGACGTCCATGTAGAAAAACAGCGAAAGCTGACAGTCATTGTTGGCGTATTGCCAGACCACGGCCGGCGGCTGTTCCGAGATCGCGGTCGCCTTGCCCAGGATCGATTCGGCCCCGGCCTCTGAAAGGCCGACAAGCCGGGCAGGCGGCAGGGGGCGCACTTCGGGCAATGCCGGCGCGTTCAAGGCAACGACTTCCTCGCCTTCCGGTGATGCCACGTTGGGTTTGGCCGGCGGCGGCGGCAATCTGACCTTCGGCTTGGCCGGCGCGGGGCGATCCGGCAGACCCGGTGGCTTCACCGGAGTCGGCGCGACCGCGACCGTTTCGGGGCGCTCGGCCGTTGACGGCGTCGCAACGGCCTTGTCGGGCCGTGATCGTGCCTGATTCGGCCACTGGAACGTCTCCCATGGGAACGACTCGCATCCGGACAATCCGACCACCGCGACGGTTGTCCAAATCGCCGTCAATGTACTCCGCCATCCGAAACGCATAACCTTCCGGCCCGTCCAAGTCCTTAGCCGCATTGCGGATATTCCCCCACCAGACCGGCTGCCATGTACAGGTTCGGAACATGACCCCGATTGATCCGCATACCCTTGTCATATAGTCATAAGAATCGCGTTTGACACTTATTTTCCGCACCCCGGCCGGCGTTGCCGACCGCCGCCCCTTGGTCTGGCGTACGCGGCAGGATTGGCGCCGAGCCGGTGGCGTCGTCGTCGAAACGCATGGCATGCCGGTTTCGAATGAACGCACGCTCATTTCCGTCTTTTCCCGATCCGCGAACAAACGCGTCCATGGGAAAAGTGACGTCCCGGCCGTGACTTGACGGCATTCTTGCTGTGACAAATCTGTGATCGCCATCAAACGGGCACGATCATTTTTCCGGAAAACAGTCCGGTGCCCGGCGTGCCTTTTGCGTGTGGTCCGATCCGGTGCTACGCGTTGACGCGGCTGTTACTGCATCCGCTGCCGCGGGTACCGGAACCGGATTCATTGCCGCCGCCGGTCGTCGGCGTGGTCGCCGGTCCGGGGACGGTGCCCTCCTCGGCCTGAACTGTCTTGACAAGGGTTGGCGCAAGGCCGATGGCCGTTCCGATGGCGAGCACGCCGAGGCCGATGAGGGAAGAGCGGATCGTGCGACGAATCAATCGATGGGTCATGATGAACTCCATTTTCCGGCGCCGATTCAACCCGAAGCCGATGGCGGGGTGTTGCGACGACGGCGCCATGATCGCGGTACGGAGATCCCGTTTCGCCAAGGCCGTGATTTGCGAAGGGGATCTTTCGGATGGCTGGACCACCCTCCGAACAAGTGGGGGAGACGCGGGACGGTTTGGAGAGATCGCGTCTCACATTCTCGTGAGCGGATATTGGTTCATTTTCGGGGCTCTGCGTCCCTCTTTCGAGCCATCTTGCAGAGTGGATTTTCGGCGCCACATAAAGGCGCACCGGATGTCCGGCCTTCGTCAGGACCCACCTGGGCAACGGCGGAGGACGTCATGGTTCTCGAACGCGGGGATATCCGGTTTATCGAGTCCGGGGTCGCCATCATCGCAACGGCGCGCGGCGGCGGCGGTTTTCCGGCCATGGCTCATGTGCTGGCGTGCCGGGTCACCGCGGCGGGCAGGAACGTGACGATCTTCGTCGAACAGGACAAGGCCTGCGCGCTATTGGAATGTGTTCGGGGAAAAAGCCGCGATCGCCGCCGTGTTCGGCCAACCCAAGACCAATCGTGCCATTCAACTCAAGGGGGCCGGCGCCATCATCGCGGTTCCATCTGCCGACGATGCGATGCGGATCGCCGGACAGACCAAGGCTCTGGCCGCGGAATTGGCGATGCTCGAATACGATCCGGGATTCATCTGGAATTTCCTCGGCTATTCGATCGACGATCTGATCGCGATTCGGTTTCAGCCGACGGCCGCGTTCGATCAAAGCCCCGGTCCGAGTGCGGGAAGCGCATTGCACCCACGTCCGGCCACCTGACTCTTGAAACGATCCGGCCCTGTCTCGAAGGAGCGATCCCGGCGACCATCGCGACCTGCGATTTGGACGACGTTCCCGGCGGCCGCATGCCGCCGCGAACCGGGATCAACGGCTACCTGCCCGCGATTCGCCAAGGGATCGCCCGGCTTTCGGCCTGTGCGGATCTCGACGGCTTGTTCGAAGAGACCCTGTCGATCCTCGCCGACGGATTCGCCGTCGACCACGCCATCCTGTTTCTTCCGGACGAACGGTTCGAACGCCTGTTCACGATCGCCAGTCGCGGTTACGCGGAATCCGGTGCCGGGTCGGAAATCCGCATCGGCGACGGCGTCGTCGGCCTTGCGGCGAGAGAACGCACGCCGATCCGGATCATGTATGCCAGTTCCGAATACCGCTACGGCCGGTCGGTTCGCTGCCAAGCGGAGCGCCACGGACTGGCGGATGCGTTGGAGAGCGAAATCCCACTGCCCGGACTGCCCGAGCCCAGCAGCCAGATGGCGGTTCCGATTCTCAGGGGTGACCACCTGCTGGGCGTTGTCTACGTGGAAGGGACCGAGGACGGACGTTTCGGTTACGAAGAGGAGGACGCGGTGGCGATCCTGACCGCCCACATGGGGGCGCTGATACCGGCGTTACGCCATGCCGCGGTTGCCGCGGATCCGGTTTTCGGCCCCCGGGATACCACCGATCCCCATGCCGACTCGGCGGTTTCGGTGCGGTATTTTGCCACCGACCGCAGCGTCTTCCTGGGGGACGACTATTTGATCAAGGGCGTTGCCGGAGCGATTTTCTGGAAATTGGCGTGCGCGCACGTCCTGGAACGGCGGTGCGATTTCACCAACCGCGAACTGCGGGCCGATCCGGTGATCGGATTGCCGAGTTTCGAAGATAACCTGGAAACCCGTCTGATCCTGCTGCAACGCCGCTTGGGCGAGCGATTCGGGTTTGTCCGGATCGAGAAAACCGGGCGCGGCCGCTTTCGTTTTGCCGTCGACCGCCCCCTTCGGATCGTCGAAGTGCCGGAAGCCTGATCGGTCTCAGGCCGCGACCGGCGTCGCGAGATCCCGGTCCAGCGTGCGGCGGTCGTCGTCGTCGAGAATCGTATGGACGAATCCCAGGACATGGGCGAAGTCCGGAGCGGGCATGGCGTTCCGCATGCCGGCCAGGAAGCGGGCGCGCTCGGCGGTCATCAGGGCAAGGATCGCGTGTTCGTGCTCGCCATGGTCGGCGCCGGTCGCGCCCGACGACCCGGGGCGGCGGGCTTCCATCGCGGTATGGACGAAGCGGTTTTCATGATCCAGGTGCGCCTGGCAGAATTCCAGCAGGACGCGGACCCGTTCGAGAACGCCGGCGGTTTCATTCTCGTCTTCGGAATCCATGCGACCGACGGCGAGCAGGGTGTTGCTCATCAGGGCGCGAATTCCCTTGTGAATGCCGAAATATATGTCGTAGCGCGGCGCCAGAGCGTGATTGGACGGCGTCATAGGCGTGTCTCCCATGTTTGCGTTGGTGGCGGCATCCTATCCGCGGCCCCGCCGCGACGGTTCCTAAATGGTTCCTAAGCGAACCCTATTTTTTCCGTAAATCCGATCTTTCCCGGGGAGCGCCGGCGGCGGAATTCGACCTCAAGAGCCGGAGTGCGCCGGGCGCGGCGCGGCGTTAGACTGGGTCCCCATCGCCGAAAGCCGGAGGGCCGATACCGATGACCGCAACGACCGAACCGCTTCAAATCGCCGGAACGGCCGTCGAACGGGATTCACGCTGGCGGGCCGTGGTCGAACGCGACCGGGCCTTCAATGGCGTCTTCGTCTATTCGGTCGCGACCACGGGGGTCTACTGCCGGCCGTCTTGCCCGTCCCGGCACGCCAGGCCGGAAAACGTCCGTTTTCATCCAACCAGCAACGACGCCGAGCGGGAAGGATTCCGGCCCTGCAAGCGGTGCCGGCCTGACCAACCGTCGCTGACCGAGCGGCACGCCGAAACCATTGCCGCCGTGTGCCGGGTCTTCGAAACAGCGGAGAACATCCCCTGCCTCACCGATCTGGCCCGACAGGCGGGGTTGAGCCCTTACCACCTTCACCGGGTGTTCAAGGCGGTGACCGGGATCACGCCGAAGGTCTATGCGGCGACCCCGAACCCCTCGTCCGCGAGCTTCAGGATCACTTTCCCCGCGCGCATCTGGTCGGCGGGGACGAAGGGTTCGAAACCCTGGTTGCCCGGGTCGTCGGATTGATCGAAACGCCGTCGCGGGGATTCGACCTGCCGCTCGATATCCGGGGCACCGCGTTTCAGCAGCGGGTCTGGCAGGCCTTGCGCGACATCCCGGCCGGCGCCACGGCAACCTATGCCGAGATCGCCGAACGGATCGGTGCGCCCGGCTCGGCACGCGCGGTGGCCGGAGCCTGCGCGGCCAACACGATCGCCGTGGCCATCCCCTACCATCGCGTCATCCGCACCGACGGGTATCGCTGGAGGATAAAACGCAAACGCGCTCTGCTGGAACGGGAGCGCCCGGCGTGACGAAATCCGCCGGGGCGACGTGACCGGTGTTTCTCGGAGCGGCCGTGGCGCCTTTCGATTGGCGGACGTGGGAATTCCGGGCGCATGAGCGGTCATTCGAAAGACGCTCGCCGAGGCCACGCTTGCCGGCACCCGCCCGAAAGATCTGGCCGCTCGGTCCGAGCCGTGACGGCCTTTCGGTTCAACTTTCAGGCGGCGTGCTTCGGCAAACCTGTGGAGTGCGCTCAATCCCCCGCGATACGCCACCCTTCCGGATTCGGCGCTTGCCAGACGAGGGGGCTCGGCGCGTAGGGTTTGGATCGATGATGGACGTAGAGGTAGCTGAGTATGTGCGTGGGGTCGGGCGTTCGTTTGCCGACGATCAGGTCGATCACCGAGGCGTCAATCCGCTCCCGGTTCGGCGTATCGAAAGTGACGCGCTGGACGCCGATTCCCTTTTCGTGCCAAAGGGTTTCCAGGTAACCGACGGTCCGTCTGTGCTGATCGTGGTTGTCGGGACCGAAAAACTCGGAAAGCAGGCGGCCGGTCATGTCCTGGGACGCGAAGTGGCACAGGGCCGTTCCGTAATACTCGTAGATCAGATCGAACGGATTTTCGATCACGCGGGCCAGGCTGACGTATCCGATCCATTTCCGGAAATCGGGAATGTCGTAATCGCACCAGCGGGGAAACGCGCCTTCGGGCCGCTTGCCGCGCCAGGTTTCCACCACGCCCGCGAATTCGCCGAAATTCTTAGGCGATGTCATCGTCGACTGTACGCTGTACATGGTTCAATCCCTTAACCCTTCCCCCCAAAACACCACATGGAAAAGTCTTTGCGCTGGGCTTGAGCCTTTGAACTCAGATGGTGCTAATAATTATTAATACAACCGCGTACACAGTTACCGTATGCATCGCCGGATCCGGTCGTGTTCGGCGACGGTCCGAAATCCGCTCCGGCGCACGGAAAAGGCTGCGGAGGGTGCCCTCCGCAGCCTTGTACCAGCAATTCTCCGCTCGTGATCGTGGTCGCGTCAGATCAGTCCGCGTCCTTTTGCGGTCTGGGCGGCGACTTGAATCGCCTCGCGCATCGCCTGCGGATTGGCGATGCCCTTGCCCGCGATTTCGAACGCGGTACCGTGGTCGGGATTGGTGCGCACGATCGGCAGGCCGACGGTCACGCCGACGCCGCTGAGGTCGGTCCACGTTTGTTTCCCCTCGTCCCAGAACCATCCCATCATCTTGGTCGGGATGTGTCCCTGGTCGTGGTACATGGCGACCGCCACGTCCCAGGCACCACCGCGCAGGCGCATGAACAGGGAATCGGGCGGGATCGGACCCGAAGCGTCGATCCCCGCCCGCCGGGCGTCCTCGATCGCGGGAATGATGATCCGCGCTTCCTCGTCGCCGAACAGGCCGCCGTCGCTCGCGTGCGGATTGACGCCCGCGACCGCGACGCGCGGGTTCGCGATACCCAGATCCTTCACCGCCGAATGGGCCAACGTGACGATCTTGAGAACGCGTTCCCGGGTCAGGGATTTGGAGACCTCGGCCAGGGAACAATGCAGGGTCGCGTGCAAAACCCGGAAGGCGCCGACCGCGAGCATGGAGGTAAAGGTCTCCGACTTTGTCCGCACTCCGAAAATGTCGGTATGTCCTGGATGGGGGCATCCCGCCAGATGGATGGCCTCCTTGTGAATCGGTGCGGTCGCGACGCCGTGAATGGCACCCTCCAGCGCCAGGTCGATCGACCGGTCGATGTAGGCGAGCGCGGCGGCTCCGGCGTCGCGGCTGACCTTTCCGTACACCAGCTTGTCCGAATCCATGGCGTGGATGTCCAAGACATCGATCACGCCGGGCCGGTACGTTCCCAGATCCGGTGTCGCGACGACGTGGATTTCGGAATCCATGCCGCAAATCGCGCAGGCCTTGCGCACGATGTCCTCGTCGCCGATGACGAGCGGGCGACATTCGTCGTAGACCGTGGCATCGGCCAGCGATTTGACGGTGATCTCGGGGCCGATGCCGGAAGGGTCGCCGATCGTGAGACCGATCAGCGGGCGGGTTTCCGTTTTCGTCGTCATGGGTTGGGACTCCTTGATGTTGCGTGGGGGCGGTTCGGCTGACGCCTCATTGCCCTCCGTCGAGGCAAATCCGTTGCGTTGAAGCCGGGCTACCGCATCGATCAGAACGTCCTCGGTGCCGACTCCGCCTCCCTTGGTGATCATTGTCAGACCGGCGAACGGGCCGCCGACCAGTTCCAGAACCGGAACGACCGGCGTCAGGCGGTCTCGGACGCGCAGGCCGGTCCCGCCCAGGGCTCGGATGACCTCCGCCGCGATCGCCCCCCCCATGGCGACCACCCCCGCGACGCGGATCTCCTCCAACGCCGATCGCACGATCCGGCCCGTCCAATCCGCGATGCGCGGTCCGATGGTATCGAGGTCGCCGCCGCGGCTGAGATCCGGCGGCGTCGCGAACACGACGCTTCGCCCTGCGGCGAGATGGGCCGAAATCGCGTGGCCGATCATGGCTTCTTGCTCCGGATGCCCTTGGAACGACGGTACGGGATCTCCGGTCTCCAGTACGAGGGTCGTCGCTTCCAGGAGGCGGTCGACCTGTCCGCGTGAGTGCGGATGCAGGGAACCACACACCACCAGTACCGGCAGCGTGTTGCCGTCCCGTCCGACCGCGCGACCGGCGGCGACGATCTGTCGGAAGAGCGCGGCGGACCCGACCGGCAGGACCCGGCGCGGCATGGCGATCGCGGCATCGGCGATCACGCGCAGATCCTCGGCCGTCACGCAGTCCATGGCGATGACCCGGTTGCCGGCGGCTATCGCCGCCTCGATCGCGCGAGCCGTCGCGTCCTTGCCCGCGTGCACCGCCGACAATGGCACGGAAGCGCACCGAAGATCGGTCCCGTGAGTCAATAGGGTCGGCAGGTGCGCGGTCGGGCAGGCCAGATCCCGTGCGAACGGCGACTGGTCGATCGGCACGCGGTCGGCGTAGTGAATCGAATCCACGGTGCGGCGTTTGTCGTTGGGCGCGGCGAGTGCGACCAGCGCGGCGTCGATTTCCGGATAGCACAGGCATGCCGCCAGTTCGACCGCCAGGTGACGCCGGGCGGTGGAATCGACCTTTTTGAAGATCAGCCGCTCGCGCACTTCCGGCCGTTCCGCGAGCAGCGTTTCGATACGGTGGCGGGCTTGGTCCGTCGGCAGGTCGCGGGTGTCCAAATTGACGACGACGCTGCGCTGGACGGGAATCCCGTCGGTGCCCCGCCACATCAGGGCGATGTCCCCCAGGCCGTTTTCCGCGAGAACGAGCGCGATTTCGCTGGAACCGGTCAGGTCGTCGGCCAGGATGACGCCGGGACTGCGGACGGGATCCACCGCGAGCATCAGGCGACCAGCAGCGTCTTGACGGTCGCGCCGTCCTCGGCGTCGCGGCGGAACGCCTCGACCGCGTCCTCCAGCTTGAAGCGCCGGTTGAACAGCGGCGGCACCTGGATCTGCCCCAGTTCCACCGGCCGTAGTGCCCACGGCGTCCAGACCGTGCGTTCCTGGCGGGTGTGGTGGACCAGCCCGGTGTTGATCAGGTTCAGGCTGTCGTGATGCAGGCGCGAGATGTTGATCGTCACATCCTGGGTCACCCAGCTGTAGAAGATCAGGGTACCGTTGTGACGGACGCTTTCTATCGCTTGGTTGATCGTCCGGTCGACACCCGCGACCTCGGCCACCACATCGGCGCCCCGGCCCTTGGTCAAATCCAGGATCGCGGCGACCGGATCGTCTTTCGCGGCATTGATTGCGACGTCGGCGCCCAGCGACTTGGCGAAGTCCAGTTTCTCGTCGACTATGTCGATGGCGATGACGGTTGCAGCGCCTTTTTTCTTCATCGCCTGGGCGATGATCTGCCCGGCGAAACCGACCCCGTAGACGACCGCGGTATCGCCGAGATTCACGTTCGAATGCATGCCGGAGAACATGGCGCAGGCGACCGCCTCGCCGATGCAGGCGACCTCGGTGTCCAACCCGGCCGGCGACAGTTCCAAGTCGCTTTCGTCGGCGACGAAGAAATCGGCCATGGTCGCGTTGACGTCGAAATTCATGACATGGTCACCCGGCTTGAAACGCCGCACGCCATGGCCGACCTCGCGCACGATGCCGCCGCCTTCGTGGCCGATGGCATAGGGAAACTGCGCCAGCGTGTCGTTTTTGCGGTATCCGGGGCCGTTCATCTTCGGCAGCCGTCCGACATAGAAATTCTTGTCGGTGCCGCAGATGCCCGCGACTTCGGTTTCGACGAGAACGTCGTGGGTACCGACGCTCAGCTCACGGTCGACGATCTCGATCTTGCCGGGTTCGACCAGGACCACGCCCTTGGTTTTCATGTCGTGCTTCCTTTTTTCTTGCGGCGCACCACGTCCGCCGCCAAAGCCGCCGATACGGCCGTCATCCCCGCGAACGATGTCACGGGAAGAATGAAGTACACCCAGGCCATCGAAATCCGCAGCTGCATACCATGCTGCTGGATATTTTGGAGCGTGAAATACACCCCCGATATCGTGAACAGCGCCAGGAACGCGATGACGAGAGATTGGGCCAGGATGTGGATCGCCCATTTCCCCCGTTCGGGAAACAGGTCCACGAAAAAGTCCACCTTGACGTGAAGGTTGTCGCGGAAGGCCACGGCCATGCCGGTGAAGACCAGCCAGAAGAAACCGAAGATCGCAACGTCCTCCATCATGATGAAGGAATGCCCGAACGCGCGGAGCACGATCTGCGCCATGACCGCGATTCCCATGATCAGGAACACGACAACCAGCAGCCAGCGGCACAACCGGGTCAGGACTTCGGCGGCTGAGTCGAGGAGTTTCAGTCCCGTTTCCATGGTTTCTCCCTCCTCAATAACCGATCAGTCCGGGCATCCACAGGGCGAGCCCGGGCACGAACCAGATGAGTACCGCGATCGCCAGGATGCCGATCACGAAGACGAAGGATTCACGCGCGATTTTCTCGACCGGTATGCCACTGATCCCGGACGCGACGAACAGGCACAGGCCGACCGGCGGCGTGACCAGCCCCGCGGCCAGGATGACCATGTAGATCATGGCGACCTGGATCGGATCGACCCCGATCTTCAGCAGGAGCGGCGCGATGATCGGGCCGACCAGCAGGATGATCACCGAAATGTCCATGAACACGCCCAGAACCAGGAACAGGGCGGCCGTGACCAGAACGAACATGCCCGGCGTGTCGCCGAAAACCAGGAGTTTCTCGGTGATCAGCATCGGCACGTCCATGATGGTCAGCACGAACGAGAACAATGTCGATCCGGCGACGATGAACAGCACCATCGCGGACATCGCGCCGGCACGAAGGAACATGCCCGGCAGGTCGCGAACCTTGAGTTCCTTGTAGACCACCATGCCGAGGAACAGGCAGTAGACGACGGCGACGATCGCCGCCTCGGTGGGGGTGAAGACGCCGAAGACGATCCCGCCGATGATGATGAACGGCGCGATCAGCGTCAGGATGCCGTCCTTGGCGGTGGCCATGACGGCGCGGGCGGAAAACGGTTGCCGTTCGCCGTAGCCGCGCCGGGCCGAAATGATCGAGCATATGACGATCTGTATCACGCCGACCAGGATGCCGGGCAGCATGCCGCCCAGGAACAGGTTGCCGAGCGAGACACCGGAAACGAAGCTCCACAGCACCATCGGGATCGACGGCGGAATGATCATGCCGATGCAGGACGACGAGGCGGTGACGGCGGCCGAAAACGGTCCGGAATAGCCCTGGCGTTTCATCGCCGGGATCAGGATGCTGCCCAATGCCGAGGTATCGGCCGACGCCGATCCGGTGATGCCGCCGAACAACATGCTGGCCAGGACGTTGACCGCCGCCAGCCCCCCTGGCAGGAATCCGACGATCGCGCCGGCGAAGGCGACGATCCGGCGGGTCAGTCCGCCGCTTTCCATGATGGTGCCTGCCAGCATGAAGAAGGGGATCGCCAGCAGGATCCAGCTGCGCGTCACCCCGTACATGCGCTGCGCCATGACCTGGATTGCGGTGTCCGCGCCTTCGGTCCATATCAGAACAAGCGTCGCGGACAGCGCCAGCGCCACCGCGATCGGCATGCGGATCAGCAACAGAACAACCAACAGGATCAGCAGAACCACCCAAGGTTCCATGATCTAGACTCCCTTCGCGGACTTGGGCGGATCGGCGGCGGAAACCAAGGGGAGCCCCCGCCGCCGGTTGCGCCTATTTGACGGAAAGAATCGCGTCCACCCACTTGGCGCCATAGGCTTCCTTGAGTTGCGGCACGCAAACTTCGTTGAAGATCTTCAGGAACGCATCGAGGTCGATATCCTTCTCCTCGGCGACCTGCATGCCCTTCGACTTTACCAGATCGATGAATTCACGTTCCTGCGCGAGACCGAGACTCGGCGCCATGATCGCGGTTTCCTTGGCCGCTTCCATGACGATCTTCTGCTGGTCTTCGTTCAGGCCATCCCATGCTTTCTTGCTCAGCGTCACGATATGCGGCGGCAAGCCGTACGGCAGCAGGGAAACGTATTTCTGCACTTCGTAGAACTTGGAGCCGACGATGTGCGAGAACGGGTTGTGCTGGCCGTCGACGACCTTGCGCGACAACGCCATGTAGAGTTCCGCGAAGTCCATCGGTACTGGAACCGCGCCCATCGCCTTGGTGACGATTGAATAGGCGGGCACGTTGGGATCGCGGATCTTCAGGCCCTTCATGTCCGCGGGCTTGGTGATCGCGTGGACCTCGTTGGTCGGCCGACGGAACGATCCGTGCGGCAGGATGAACAGCGGCTTGACGTTCAATTCCGTTTCGACCGCGGCCAGAAGTTCCTGACCCACCGGGCCGGTGACCACCTTCATGAAGTGATCGAAGTCGCGGTAGATGAATGGCGTCTGGAACACACCCGCCCACGGCAGGAAACGTTCCCAGGTGCCCGCGATCAGGCCGTCGATAGTGCCCGATTTGACGCCTTCCTGAAGCTGCTGCTCGGAGCCCAGCGTCGCAGAGTGATAGAGTTTGATTTCCAGATCACCCTTGCTCTTATAGGCAACCAGGGCGGCGAAAACCTCCCCGCCTTGCTGTTGCGGGCTCACCGGCGCGCCGACGTGGCCGATCTTGATCGTCTTGGCCAAAGCCGGGCTTGCCAACAAACCGGCCGCGAGCAACGGCGCGGCCAACAGATGTACGAATTTCCTCATCGGTCGTTTCTCCCACAGGGTTGAACACAATCGCGGCGATGAACGGCTTCTTGTTGATTTCATCGCCCTACCCTTGACGGGCTTCGGTCCGGCATTCGAGCCGGGCGCCGGAGCCCTATGACTCCTCGCTTTCTTCCGGCTCTTCTGCCGGCAGGAACGAGGAAACCTCGCCCGGCATCCGGAAATGCCAGCGCATGCGTTCTTCCGCCCGTTCCACGTCGCCGGTCGCGATGGCCTCCAGCACGTCGCGGTGGCGGGCAACCATGATCGATTCGCCGTTGGCGGCTTTCCACCAGACATGACGGCGTTCTTCGTGGTCGCGTTGGATCAGGGGCTGCAACGATTCGTAGACGAAAATCATGACGTCGTCGTGCGTGGCGCGGACGATGCTTTCATGAAAGGCGACCTCGGCCTCGCCCCACGCCTTCGGGTCGCGTTCGGTCCGCCCCAGCTCGTCCAGGGCCTGCCGCATCGCCTCGAAATCCTCGGGCCTGGCGGTCCGGCACGCGGTCCGCGCGGCCTGGCATTCGATCGCCTGGCGGATCAGCACCGCGTTCTGGTGGAAACCCGGATTGAACGACAGCATGACCGAAAAGAAATCGTGCAGCACGGTCATGTTCGGGGGCCGGACGAAGGTCCCGTGGCCGGGGCGGATGTCGATCAGGCCCAGCAACGCCATTGCACGCATGGCCTCGCGCAGCGACGGACGGCTGACCTCCAGCTTCTGCGCCAGATCGCGCTCGGGCAGCAGGCGGTCGCCCGGGTTCAGTCGTCCCGACGCGAATTGCTTGATGAAGAACCGGAAAATCTCGTCGAATCCGTGCGGTTTCGACCGCGCCACGATGCCGTCGTCATCCGCTTTGATCCCCGCGTCGTCGTCGGTCATTCGATGTCCTTTTCGGATGTTCGCTCGTCCGGTGTTGCTTGCGCCGAATTGGTCTTATATCGGTAAATCAGCGGTCAGACCACTGTAAGTCCGAAAAAAACCGTGTCAATCCGAATTCGAAGAGAACGCCGCACCAGGGCATCCCGATTGCCCGGATTCCGCGCAAACAATGAGGGAACCTCCGGGATCGGTCACGGAACCGATTCCGAAGGGCTTTGCACGGCGATTGATCGGCGTATGAGGAAACGAGCCGTTTTTCGGTCATCCGGCGGCTACCGGAAATTCCCATCCCGTTTCGCGCTGGATACAAACCCGGCCCGATAACGTGTGTTTCAGTTGTCAGCCGAGTCGGCGGGACGCGTCAGTTGGAAGCGATCTGGCGCACGATGTGCAGGAATTCGTTTACCGCCGCGGTCCGCTTGACGTCATTTCGTTGCAGCACACAGATCGTGCGATTCGGCAGCGGAAAGTCCAGATCGAGAAGAACGATGCGCCCAGGGGAGGGCTCCGTATCAAACTCGTTCATCGACCGAAAAGAGATCTGATTCGAGTTGAGCAAAAGGTATCGGATCACGGAGGAAGAGCTTGTTTCAACCGATCCCTGTGGCGGCCGCCCAACGTTGCTTTGGAAGACATCGTCCACCAAATCGCGCGTTACGCTGCCCAGCGGTGGAAGAATGAACGGATAGCGAAGGACTTCTTCGGCCGACAGCGCTTTACGGTGCGCCAGGGGGTGTTCTTCCGAAACGAACAATGCCAAGGGATCCTGCACGATCGGTTCGACCGAAACACCATCGAGCAAGGTCGGATTAGGATGGGCGCAGATGAGGACGTCGATGTCGCCCGCATGCATCGCGGCCAGCAGTACGCCGATAGGCCCCTCGACCGTGCGCACGACGATCTGCGGGTATTGCGTGAGAATACGCTTGATCGCTTCGGGGAGGAGCGCCCGGCGGGAATAGGCAAGCCCGCCGACGCAGACGAGTCCCGAGGGCGTCCCCTCGAAAGAATCGACATCGTCCTTTATCTTCCGCAGTTCCGACAGCACGCGCTTGAAACAAAGCGTGCTGGAAACGCCGGCCGGCGTGGCGATCATGCCCGTTGGCGTTCGCGAAAAGAGTTCCACTCCCAAATCGGTTTCCAAATGGCGGATGGAGGTCGAAATCGCCGGCTGCGACACGTCCAAAAGCTGGCAGGCCCGCTGGACCGACCCGAAATCGTGTACGGCGATCAGGGCCCGCAGACGTGAAACATCGACGTTCATCTGGAAGGCCGAAGCGTTGGCGCGCACTCCACCTTCGTGCGCCTGCGTAAGCCGTTCCCGCAGTTCCGACAATTCGGCCTGAATGATGTGGCACCGCGCCGCAACGAGTTCCCCTTCGGGCGTCGGCGACACGCCGGTTTGAAGGCGCGTCAGGAGTTGCCGGCCGAACTTCTCTTCCAGAATGCCGATCGACCGGGACACCGCCGAGGGACTGCGGCGCAATTGCTCACTCGCGGTCGAAATTCGCCCGTTCTGTAGAACGGTCACGAATGTTTTAAGGTGCCTGAGGGTAAAATTCTTGTCGATTTGGATCGGCACGCTTCGGCCTCGATTCTCTGGGGTGCCGTCCGCTCCGGGCGTGATCCTTTTGGATGTGATTCGACGGTCACGGCATCGCTTTGCGGCCAATTCTATCATCCATTGTCCGTGAAGTATCTCGAATCAAAGAGAATGTCATCCGGGGGCGTCAACCAATCGAATCCATGAGTCCCACGCTCGAAGGTCGCGGTTAATTCTCAAAGATAAATTGAAATGTTCGCACCCGGCCCCAACCTCCACGTTTGCAGTTCCGGAAGATCCGAAAACCGAAGCGCGAGGACCACATGGACAAGCCCCCCATCGATTCAAAAGTCTATGAGCTTTATGACGAGTATTGCCACGGCCAAATGAACCGGCGCGAATTCTTGAACCGTGCGGCCGGTCTTGCCGTGGTCGGCGGTTCAGCGCTGGCCATGGCGGAGGCCTTGCTGCCGCGCTATGCCGAAGCTCAAACCATCTCGTTCACCGACGGGCGCATCAAGGCGCGCTACGTGGACTACGATTCGCCGGGCGGAACCTCCGGCAAGATGCGCGGCTATCTGGTGCAACCGACCGGAGACGGACCGTTTCCAGCCGTACTGGTCGTGCACGAAAACCGCGGCCTGAACCCGCACATCGAGGACGTCGCCCGACGCGCCGCGGTCGACGGTTTCCTGGCTTTGGCGCCGGACGGGCTGGCGCCCATCGGCGGCTATCCCGGCAACGATGATGACGGCAAGGTGATGCAGCAGAGCCTGGATCCGGCGAAACTTTTCACCGATCTGCTGAACAGCGCCAAGTATTTGAAAACCCGTCCGCTGTCGAACGGAAAGCTCGGCGCCACGGGGTTCTGCTATGGCGGCGGCGTGATCAACGATCTGGCTGTGGTCATGGGCGGGGACCTTGATGCGGGTGTCCCTTTTTACGGACGTGCGCCGGCAACGGATGACGTGGCGAAAATCAAGGCCGCGCTTTTAATCCACTATGCCGAGGATGATCCGCGCGTCAACGCGGGACGCGACGGTTACCGCGCCGCCCTGGAAGCCGCTGGCGCCACCTTTGAAATGTATACCTACGAAGGCACTCTCCACGGTTTCCACAACAATTCAACCCCCCGCTACAACGAATCCCAGGCCAAGATCGCGTGGGAGCGCACAATCGCGTTCTTCAAACAGCACCTTTCCTGATCTGGCGTCACCCGGGCTTTGCAATAACGTACGGCGGCTTTGTCGAAGCCGCCGTACACGTTTATTTCGCAAAGTATAAATTGATTGAAGAAGTTCAGAAAATTTCATGAGTATTAGAAACGCCGTCAAAATTCGATGATTTTTAATTTAGTGCGCCCGTCCTCCGCCATATAAACATATTCGCTATCCGCATAGCGAAATTGAAATGGCGAATACTCTCCCGCCATGCTTTGGTCTCCCTAGAAAGGGAGAACGTCAATGCTTACAAAATTCACGAGACTGGCCGCGACGGCCATTGCGCTTGCCTCTGGTGCCGTTGCCGCCGCGCAAGCCGCGTATCCGGAACGGGCCGTCAAGATCATCGTTCCGTTCGGCGCCGGCGGTAACACCGACCTGATCGCCCGTGTCACCGCGGACTTTCTGTCCAAGGACCTGGGACAGCCCTTCATCATCGAGAATCGCGGCGGTGGCGGCGGTTCGGTCGGCGCGGGCATCGCCGCGGCGGCGGAAGCGGATGGATACACGCTTTTGTTCGGCACCGCCGGATCGATTTCCATCAATCCCTACCTGCACAAAGTCAAGTACGCGCTCAAGGATTTCACTCCCATCAGCAACGCGGCGGAATCCTCGATCCTCATCGTGGTCAATCCGAAGCTCGGCGTCGAAACCCTGAAGGAGCTGATCGCGCTGACCTCGTCGGGCAAGCAGCAGATCAACTTCGCGTCGGGCGGCGTCGGCACGACCGCGCACGTTGCCGGCGTTTTGTACAACGAAATGACCGACTCCAACATGGTCCACATCCCTTACAAGGGTGCGGGCGAAGTGATCAACGATCTGATCGCCGGCCGTGTTCAAGTCAACATGAACAACATCCCGAGCTTCCTTCCCCACCTTCCCACCGGCGAACTGAAGGCGCTCGCGGTCGCCAGGAAGACGCGCTCCGCGTTGCTTCCCGACGTCCCGACCACCAAGGAAGCCGGCCTCGATAATTTCGTCTTGGGTTCCTGGTACGGCCTGATGGGCCCGGCGGGCATCCCGCAGGAAGCCGTCGACGTTCTCTTCAAGGGTATGAAGGCCTTGGGCGAATCGCCGGAAGCCTCCGAGAAGTTCAAGTCGCTGGGTGTTGAGCTTACGGTGGACGCATCGCCGGCCGCATTCGCCGAATACTTGAACGAGCAATCGGAATGGTGGGGCAAGGTTCTTCAGAATCCCGCCTTCAAGAAGAAGTGATCTGATCTTCCTCCTCCAAAAGCCGTCGCGCCCCAATCGGGCGCGTCGGTTTTGGCTCGATTGCTCACGGCTGGGACCGCGGAATGTCGATCCGGTGTTCCGGGACCGTATTTTAGTTTCGGAGTAACCTGCCTTGGCCAAAAGATTTTCTTGGTTGTTCTTAGTGATTCTCGGAGCTTCCACATTTAGTCTTTCAATCGACTTAAACATCGGCTCCGTTACTCACATCGGATCCGGGGCCTATCCGCTCATCCTGTCCAGCCTCATCTGTATCATCGCCTTGTTCGGCGTCATTTTCGGGGACAAAACAGAACCGATCGCCGTGAATGTCCGCGGTACCGTCGGCGTGGTTGCCTCGGCCTTGGTTTTCATAACGTTGATCGAAAATATCGGCATGGTACCGACCGTCGCGTTGTCGATGATCGTCGCCTACGCCGGCCAGTCGGAAGGCGGCTACAGGTTCTTCATTGTTTACGCGGCGTTGTTCGGGGTGGCGGCCTGGTTGCTGTTCTCCCTTGCGCTCGGTCTCCCCATTCCGGCCATACGGATGCCCTGATCATGGAAAATATGCTCCTTGGCATTGCGACCGCCGTTCAGCCTGAAAATATCCTGGCCGTGTTCGTCGGCGTCTTCATCGGCACCGCCATCGGCGTCATTCCCGGCATCGGACCGCTCGCGGCGATCGCGCTTCTGATGCCCGCGACGTTTTCCATGGATCCCACCACCGGTATCGTCCTGCTCGCCGGCGTCTACTACGGGGCGGAATACGGCGGATCCAAGTCCTCCATCCTGCTCAACCTCCCCGGTACGCCGGCCGCCGCGATCACCTGCCTCGAAGGCTATCCGATGGCGCAAAGCGGCCGGGCCAGTCGGGCGCTGTTCCTTTCCACCTTCGCATCCTTCGTCGGCGGCCTCATCGGCATGGTCGTTGTCGCCGTCCTGACCCCGGCGATCGTTGCCGTCGCGCAAGCCTTCGGCCCCGCGGAATACTTCGCATTGATCGTTTTCTGTTTTGTCGCGGTGTCCACCATCGGCGGATCGGATTCCAAGAAGAACTTCATCATGGTGGCACTGGGTGCGTTGCTGGCGATCGTGGGCCTCGATATCTACGACGGGGCCGAACGCTTCACCTTCGGCCTGGACTACCTGCTCGACGGCATCCATCTGGTTCCCGTAGCCATGGGCCTTTTCGGTTTCTCCGAAATCATCCTGTCCATTCGCCGCAACGAACGCCAGCGCATCAAGCACCGGATCGATTTCAAGTCCATGATGCCGACGCTGTTGGAATGGAAGCGGTCGTTCTGGCCGATGATCCGCGGCGCGATATCGGGATGTTTCTTCGGCCCGCTTCCCGGCACCGGCCCATCCATGGCGACCATCCTCAGTTACGCCGTCGAACGGAAGCTGACCAAATACCCCCACGAGTTCGGCAAAGGCGCGGTAGAAGGAATCACCGGGCCCGAATCGGCCAACAACGCCGCCGCGCAGTCCGCGTTCGTGCCGACGTTGTCGCTGGGCATTCCGGGAACCCCGACCATGGCCATCATGATCGGCGCCCTGATGATTCACGGGATCGTACCGGGTCCCCTGCTCATGAGCCAGGAACCGGTTCTGTTCTGGGGCCTCGTCGCCAGTTTCGGTATCGGGAATATCGCCGCGCTGATCATCAACGTTCCGCTGATCGGCCTGTGGGTATCTTTCCTGAATGTCACCTACCGACTGCTGTACCCGGCGGTTTTGATTCTGATCTGTGTCGGCTGCTACTCGCTGCACAACAGCGTTTCCGACGTGGCGATCATGCTGGTCGTCGGTCTCGTCTCATACGGTTTGCGCCCATACGGGTTTGCGCCCGCGCCGCTGCTGATCGGTTTCGTGCTCAGCCCGATGCTGGAGGAAAATTTCCGCCGTGCCATGATCATGGGGCAAGGCGACATGTTCTATCTCGTCGACAGCCCGATCTGCGCGGTGACGTTCATCCTGACCGTCGTCCTGCTCGTCTCGACGTGGTTCCGTGAACCTGTCCGGAAATTTGTCGGTCGCAGGTTCGGCTGAACCAAGGACAACGTCGCAGATAGTGCCGGGTCGTAAGGGAGCATCCGCCGCCGGGTCGGATTGAAGGGAACCGCTCTTCAAAAAAAGAAAGGAAAACCAAATGATCATCGACTGCCATGGGCATTACACGACGGCACCGGCTCAACATGAAGGCTGGCGCACGGCGCAGATCGACGCGAAGGGAAATCCCGGCAGTGACGCACCCGTCATCGCGGACGACGAGATTCGCGAAAGTCTCGAAAAAACCCAGTTGCGGTTGCAGCGGGAACGCGGCACGGACCTGACCATCTTTTCCCCGCGCGCGGGCGGCATGGGCCACCACGTCGGCACCGAGGAAATGAGCCGGCAGTGGTCGCGCAACTGCAACACTCTCATCAAGCGGGTGTGTGACCTCTATCCCGAGAATTTCGCACCCGTCTGCCAACTCCCGCAGTCGCCGGGCGTTTCTCCCGCCAATTGCGTTCCGGAACTGGTGCGTTGCGTCGAGGAGATGGGTTTCATCGGTTGCAACCTGAACCCCGATCCCAGCGGGGGCTATTGGACCGACCCGCCGTTGACCGATCCCTGGTGGTACGGGCTTTTCGAAAAGCTGGAAGAGCTCGACGTGCCGGCGATGATCCACGTCAGCCAGTCGTGCAATCCGAACTTCCACTTTACCGGCGCGCATTACATCAATGCCGACACGGCGATCTTCATGCAGCTTCTCAAATCGGATCTGTTCGAACGTTTCCCGGGCCTTCGTCTCATCATTCCGCACGGTGGAGGCGCCGTGCCTTATCATTGGGGCCGGTACCGCGGCATCGCGATCGACATGAAGCGCCGGGAACCCGCCGCGCTCATGGCCGACAATTTATTCTTCGACACCTGCGTCTACCATCAGCCGGGAATCAACCTGCTGGCGGACGTGGTGCCGGTCGACAACATACTGTTCGCTTCGGAAATGCACGGCGCGGTGCGATGCAAGGACCCGGATACCGGACGTTACTTCGATGACACGAAGCAGTATATCGAAGCCAATTCGAACCTTGGCGCCGAGGACAGGGAAAAAATCTACTACAAGAATGCGCTGAAGGTTTTTAATAGGCTCAAACTTCCCACTGCAATGGATCGATGACATGAGCGAAGGATTTCGCATCAAGAAGAGCTGGGACCGCATTTCGTCCGATCTGGTCGATCAGTTCCGGGAGATTCCGGTAGCCAACGTGAGCGACTGCATGGCGCGCATGGACTCCGGCGGATGCGGCCTGCGCCCCATGCACCGTGATGGCGTGTTGGCCGGTCCCGCCCTCACCGTGCGTTCGCGGCCGGGCGACAATCTCATGCTCCACAAGGCGATCGACATGGCGGAAGCCGGCGACGTCATCGTGTACGAAGCCGGGGGCGAGACGACCAATTCGCTGATGGGCGAGTTGATGCTGGCGCACGCCATCAAGCGCGGCGTCGCGGGTTTCGTCATCAACGGCGCCATTCGCGATCGCCAGGCGTTTCTGGACCAGAACCTGCCGGTCTACGCTTTGGGGGTTACCCATCGCGGTCCGTACAAGGACGGACCGGGCGAGATCGGCTTTCCCATCGCCCTTTACGGCATGGTGATTCAACCGGGCGATTTGGTTCTCGGCGATATCGACGGCGTGCTTGCCGTGCCGCGCGCAGCCGCGAAACGGATCTTGGACGTCGCGCGACCAAAGCACGAGGCCGAAGGTCGTCAAATGGCGGCCATCCAGAACGGCAGCGTCGATCGCAGCTGGGTGGACAAGCTCCTGATCGAAAGGGGTTGCAAGTTCGTGGACTGAGTTCGGTCCCGAACCCACGCTTCCACATACCGACAATATCGGAGCCGATACAACGCGCAAACCGCGCGCGGATGCGGATGTGATCGCCCATGGAAGTATTCGGAACTCCGGTATTCGAGGGGGTCTCCGTCCCAGGTCTCCTCCTCCTGGCGGTGCTGTATGTTTACGCCTTCACGATCAAGGGCGTCTTTGGTTACGGCGCGGTCCCGCCGATCGTCGTTTTCGGTTCGCTGATCATCGGGCCGCACCACGCCGTTCTGCTGGCCGCTCTGTCCAATCTCTTGACCCATATTCAGTTCATCCCGCAATGCGTGCGCGCCGGTGACCGGCGTCTGGCAGGGCGGCTGGTCATGATCTACCTGCCGACCATCATCGTCGGCGTGTGGATTTTCGGCCGCCTGGAGGCTTCCTGGCTCAAACTGGTCATGGGCACCATGATTTTTCTGGTCGTCGGAGCGGAAGCGCTCAATCTGTTCCGGCGTTTCGAAGGCGCGATCCGGCGGCGATCTTCCGTCGTCGGCGTGATTCTCGCCACCATCTCGGGACTGATGGCGGGGTTGATCGGCGTCGGCGGGGTGGTTCTGGTTTCGCTGTACGTGAAGGTCCTGTGCCCCGACAGGGTGTTGTTTCGCAGCACGATCCTACTGCTCGCCTCGTTCGTGGTCCTTTGGCGAACCACGATGCTCGGAATCGGCGGCCATATTACCGTGTCTTTGATTCTGGAAGCCGTGCTGCTGCTGCCGGTGTCCGTCGGCGCGGGTATGCTGGGAACACGCATCTTCGGCGGCATGAATGACCGGCGGTTTTTTGTCGCGTTTCAGATCATGCTGCTGTTCGCCGCGCTTTTCGTGATGGTCCAGGCGCTGGCCGAGGTACTCTAACCCGCGCGGCCGGCGAACCGCCTCTGCTTCGCCTTGCCGGAAGGTTCGCGCGCCGATACGGTGCGGCGTCAGACAAACGGCGGCCGGTACTTCAAAGGCGAACGCCGGGTTCGAGATCCTTCGAGGGGTCCTCTCCGACCTCGGCGAAGATCGTTTCGCGCAGCCACTGATGGCGCCGGTCGGAATGGTAGCGGTTGTGCCAGACCAGGTGGTGGTCGATGGCGTCGATGTCGACGGGCAGCGGAATCACGGCCAGGTTGTGGTCCCGTGCCAGGACTTCGGCGATCCGCCGGGTGTAGACGCCAATAAGGTCGCCTTCCTTCAACAGGTCGGGAACCATGGCGAAGTTGAATGCGGAAATCCGGGTTTGGCGTTGCAGGCCGAATTTTTCCAGCATGATGTCGAACGCGGCTTTTCGGTCTCCGGCAGCCGTGACGACCAGATGGGGAAACGACAGGATCTGCGAAAGTGTCATGGCACGTCCCGCCACCGCCAACGGGTGTTTCTTGCGGCACAGGCAAACCAACCGCTCACGGAAAAGAAAATGCGCCGTGAAACGGTTGGGCGGCGGATCGATCCATCCGATGGCGACGTCGACCTGATCGTCGTCCAACAGGGTCAGGGCCTTTTCGCGATCGACCGTCACGAGATCGATCGACAGTTCGGGCGCTTCGGACAGCAATCTTTTCAACAACGGCCGGACAATCGGCAGGCTCAAGCGGTCCGGTGCGCCGATGCGGATCTTGCCGACCTCCGACGAGGGATCGAAACCGCCGTTATCGGACAGAAACAGGTCGGTCAACCGGATAATCGACAGGACGTGGTCTTGGAGGTGCTTCGCCTTCGGGGTCGGAACGAGTCCGTCGGCACCCCGGACGAACAGGGGATCGTTCATGCGATCCCGCATTTTCTTCAGCGAATTGCTTATGGCGGATTGCGTCCTTCCCAGGCGTTCCCCGGCTTTCGTCACGCTTCTTTCCTCGAACAGGGCATTCAGTACCTTGATCAAGTTCATGTCAAAGGACGTGTTCTTCACCGGCCGTTCCCTTGTAAGATCACCGATAATGATGATATGCAACAGTAACATCAATTATGCATATATCTAACCTTTCGGTAGTCTTCTGGACGCCGTCGATCGATCGAACGCGTTCGACGGCTTTATGTCCACCGGGTGGAGGAAAAGGCGATGGCGACGACTGGCGGTATGATCACGCTGACGACTTCGGACGGCTTCACGCTCGAAGCCTATATCGCCGCGCCGGAAGGCGAAGCCAAAGGTGGGCTGGTCGTCATCCAGGAAATCTTCGGGCTGACCGAGCAGTTGAAATCCGTCGCCCGAGCCTATGCCGGCGATGGCTATGAAACGATCGTTCCCGCCCTGTTCGACCGGGTGTCGCCGCGGACGGTCGTTCCGTTCGACGATCCGGATGCCGCCCGTGCGCTCATGATGCGATTGAATGGCGATGCGGTCCTGCGCGACGTACAGGCCGCGGTAAAGAAGGTCGATCGAGGCCGCGGCGTTTCCCTTCTCGGGTTCTGCTGGGGCGGCGGGCAGGCGCTCCGGATTGCGGGTCTGATGGATTTGACGTCGGCGGTTTCCTACTATGGTACCCGACTGACAGGCCATCTCGGGACGCCGCCGAAATGCCCGATGTTGTTCCATTTCGGGGATGCGGACACGATGCATTCGCCGCCGGAAGTGATCCGGGCCGTCCGCGACGCTCTCCCCGACGCCGAATGCCACGTTTACGCGGCAGGGCATGCCTTCGCCAACGATGCGCGCAAGACATACGTTCTCGAAGCCGCGATTCCGGCCCGGGAAAGGACGTTGGCGTTTCTTGACCGTCACCACGCCGGAAGCGCCTCGTAGCGCCGGAAAAATCGCCGGATAATGGGGCGGCGTATGCCCATCGATACCGTATTGATGGGTTTGCGTGTTTGTCGTTGGCGGCATGAATGGAAAAACAGAAAAATGGATCGAAAATGAGCGTTGGGAAGAGCTTCGACGACGGCATCGCGTTTATCGGATTCGGAGAAGCGGCACAGGCGTTCGTGAGCGGATGGCGGACGGAAGCGGAAATCGATGTCGACGTCTACGACATCAAGACCGACGTCGCGACCACCCGCACAGAAAAGATCGCCGACTACGAGCGATACGACGTCAACGGCGCTGACAGCGCGATCGGTGCTTTGCGCCGAGCCTCTTTCATCTTTTCGGCGGTGACGGCGGATTCCAGCCTTGATGCGGCGATCAGCGCGGTGCCCGCCCTGCGTCCCGGCACTTTGTATTTCGACATCAATTCGGTCTCGCCGAACCGCAAGCGGGAGTCGGCGGACCGGATTTCCGCTACCGGCGCCTTGTACGTCGATGTCGCGGTAATGGCGCCCGTGCATCCCCGGCGCCACCAAACACCGCTCCTTATCAGCGGTCCCGGCGCTGAAGCCGCCATCGAACCAATGACTCGATTGGGCATGAAGTTCGAATTCATTTCCGACCGCGTCGGCGATGCCTCGGTGATCAAGATGATCCGTAGCGTACTGGTGAAGGGTTTCGAAAGCCTGATGGTCGAAAGCGTTCTCGCCGCCGTCAAGGCCGGGGTCGACGAGCGCATCCTCAACTCGCTCGGCAACGTCTATCCCGGCATGGATCTGGCCAAACAGGCCGGCTACATGATGGAGCGGGTGATGGTTCACGGCCGCCGTCGCGCCGCCGAGATGCGCGAAGTGCGCGAAACCCTGAACGAACTGGGCGTGGAAGGTATCATGGCCGACGCCATCGCCCGCCGCCAGGACTGGTTCGTCGACCTCGGAACAGCGGGCGATTTTCCCAACGGCGTGCCCGAGGATTATCGAGTGCTGGCCCGCGCGGCGCTGGCCAGGATGGAAGCCAAAAGCGGTCGCTGACGACTTTACTCCGATCGGCTTGCAGCCGCACGGTTACGCCGACCGCACTTTGTGTGCGGAAAACGCCGCAATGTATCTTGTAAGGCGGCGGGGATCTGGAAGTCCCGCGAGGCGCATCGAGACCCTTGTTCGATTGGGTCATTCACGGCGGAGCGCGGCGTCCCACAACGCCGTAAGCGCCAGTTTCGCCGTTAAACTGATGGCGCGTCGGCATGAGACGGGTTCTCTCGAGCCTAGCCGTCAAGAGCGTCCTCCCGGGCAGGGTAAGTCGGCTACCCCATGGAATTGTCATCGCCCAGGTGGAGGCGCGTTCAGCCCATACCATCATCCAACTCGCTCCGAACTCGCTTCCCGGCGAATGCTGGAATTTTTTTAAAGGCCGGATATGCATCCGATTACATGCACGACGCTCTCATATTCTGGTTCACATTTTCAAGCGCCCATCATCATTAGTCGCTGGGTCGTCATTCCCCTGGTGCGGATGGCGGGGAATGTCGTTGCGCGACCGCAACCACAAGCTGACGCGTGAACGTCGAAAATCCGTTCTGGCCAAGCGCTTTCGTTGCATTTGATTTTACCTCGGAAACGGAACTATGCTGTCTCCGCGTGTGCAATCGAAAGCAAGGCCCTGATGATGGCTCTTCATAGGTACGCTCTCGTGTGTGTTGTGCTGGCATCGGTCGTGCCCCAAAACGCGGCATGGGCCGAGGATCCGAGTTTCGTATCCTTTGGGGCCGGTTGGTACGATGTCGTCAACCGTGACGACGATGCGGCGGAAATGCGGGTCGAGTACCGCCCGAGCCTGCGCTATTGGCTGTTCAAGCCGTTGGTGGGCGGCATGGTCACTTCGGACGGGTCCCTGCACGCTTATGCGGGCATTGTGTCGGATTTCTATTTCGGTCGGCGGATCGTCGTTTCGCCCAGCGTCGCTCCGGGATTCTTCGTGAAGGGCGGCGGCAAGGATCTGGACTACCCGTTGGAGATCCGCTCGCAACTGGAAATCGCCTATCGTTTCGACGACCGCTCGCGGTTGGGGCTGGCGTTTTCGCACATGTCGAACGCCGGTCTGGGTGACCGTAACCCGGGATCGGAATCGGTCACGCTGTACTATTCCATCCCATTGCAGTAACGGGCCGATCGGCCATCAGACACCATGCAACGGCATAGCCGTCGACCCAAAAAGCGGAGCACTCTCGGGTTGTGGCCGAGGATCGGTGTCGCGATGTCGTGCGACCCGAAATTGCCGGCCGGGCCGAAAACGAACACCGTCAAAGCATAGGGCGACGGTGAATATCATCCTTTGTTTTTTGAAATATGGGAAAAATACGCCTCATATTTCGGGCTAGAATTTATCATCGCACTACTTGTTTTTCGGGGTTTCCGCTTTACCAAAAGTTGACATGGAGGCGCCCAAGAGTTACAAGAATCAATCGTTTTAGGGTTCGCAAAAAGTCGAGGGGGAGATATGCGAATCATTCAAAGGTTGTTTGTTGTTTTTGTTACATTGGCAACGCTGTCGTCGTGCATGGGGCGGCTGCAACCCATCCACAATGTGTCGAACCATCCCATTCCGTTGACGGCGCAAAATTTGCCGACCGCGACGATCGAACGGGTCATCCTTCAGGCGGGGATCAATCGAGGCTGGGTCATGGACCCCGTCGGAACCGGGAAAATTCACGGCACGTTGAACTACAAAACGCATTTCGCGGAAGTCGACATTACCTATAATCAAAGCGTCTATTCCATTCGCTACGTTTCCAGTGCCAATCTTCTCGCGAACGGTTATCAAATCCATCGCAACTATAATCGGTGGATCGCCTATCTGGAAAAGGACATCGATACCGATCTGCAAACGGTCGCATTGGGCATACGGCCGTAACACGACGTAAGACGTAAAAGGTGACGGGCTTGGTTTCCTTTTCCGTGATCGAATGGGCCGCGTGGGCGCCGGGAATCGAAACGCCTGGGGATTGGCTTTCGTGGGCGAACGGCGACGCCGACATGAAGGGCCTCGATGCCCCGACGGGTGTCGCGATCGCCCCCATGCTCCGCAGGCGATTGACCCGTCTGGGCAAGGCGGCGCTACGAGTCGGGGGCCAATTGGCGACCGCTGAAACCATGCGCTATGTGTTCGCTTCGAAGCACGGCGAGAGTGCCCCGACTTTGGAGATGCTGAAATGCCTGGCGGACGGCGAACCGGTATCGCCTGCGATGTTCAGCATATCCGTTCACAACGCACTCGCGGGGGTGTTGTCGATCGATCGGCGGAATACGAACGCCCATACCGCCGTCGCGGCGGGAAACGATTCGTTCTGCGCCGGGATGATAGAGGCTTTGGGGCTGGTCTCGGAGGATGGAACCGGGCCCGTCCTGCTGGTGTATTACGACGAGCCCGTTTCGGATTTTTACGGTCCGTTCACGGGGGATATTCCCGCGACACTGGCTCTTGGCCTCGTGATTGCTAAAAGTGGAACGGGAGGCATGGAATGCGAGTTCGGATTGGCGCCGTCAGCTGCCGACGCTGAAATGCCGCTCTCCGCGACCACCTTCATCCGTTTTCTTCTCGGGTTGGAATCGCTTTGGAGTTGGGAAGGCCGTTCGACCCGATATTGGTGCCGTCATGCCGGTTCTGAAGTACATTGATTATGCTTGGCGTCTGGCGATGACGGGGTTCGCGAGCCTGTTATTCAGCCTGGGTGGACTTTTCATGGTCGCCTGCGTGTTCCCCGTCGTGACATGGGGCACGTGTGATCGCCGGCGCCGGCGCGACTGCGTGCAGGGCCTCGTTCAAAAGTCGTTTCGCCTATGGCTGGCCGCGGCGAAGGCCGTCGGGATTCTCGAATTGGAGATTTCGGGACGCGAAAGGTTGGAGAATTGCACGGGGCGGCTTGTGATCGCAAACCATCCGACTCTCCTGGACGTCGTCATTTTAATGTCGGTCCTGCCGCGGGCACAATGTGTCGTGAAGCATTCGCTGTGGCGCCATCGCTTCTATGGAGGGGTGGTCCGCGCCGCGGACTACATTCGAA
The DNA here is from genome assembly GCA_963675465.2 of Rhodospirillales bacterium. Lineage (GTDB taxonomy): Bacteria > Pseudomonadota > Alphaproteobacteria > Rhodospirillales > Shumkoniaceae > JAHDSF01. The sequence continues at coordinate 454,182 of CAXXVY010000004.1, read as the reverse complement.
GTGACGAGGATCCGGATGTATTGATCGGCCGATGCGTTCAATCCCTGGCCGAAGGAAACAACCTGATCGTCTTTCCGGAAGGATCGCGTACGGTTCCCGGCCGCCCGATGAAGTTCAAGCGTGGTGTGGCCAATATCATCGCGCAGCGCGACGTGATGGTTGAACTGGTGACCATCTCGTGCGTTCCCGCAACGCTCGCGAAAGGGAGCCGCTGGTTCCATATTCCGGATCGAAAGCCGCGTTTTCGGATCGCGATAGAACCTTGTTTCGATCTAAAGGCGGAACTCGAAAACGCGAACAGACCGCTGGCGACCCGCGCCATTACCCGTAAATTAGAATCCCATTTTTTAGGAAAGCTCCACAATGGTCTCGCTTACGACATGTGAACTCGAACTCGATCTCAAAAGGATGATCGTCGAGGTACTCAATCTCGAGGACCTCTCTCCCGAGGAAATCGACAGCGAAAATCCCATCTTCGGCGAAGGCCTCGGCCTGGATTCCATCGACGCACTGGAATTGGGAATCGCCATCCAGAAGCGATACGGCGTGAAGTTCGACTCACAGTCCGACGACGTGAAGACGCATTTCGCGACGGTTCGAAATTTGGCCCGTTTTATTTTGGCCAGCCGTGGGGAGGCGGGCAAATGACCAAGCAGGAAATCTACGAAAATCTGAGTTCGTACCTCCAGGATATTTTCGAGATTCCGGAAAGCCAAATCTCCTTGGAGGCGAACCTCTACGAGACCTTGGATCTCGACAGCATCGATGCCGTCGATCTGATCGTCAAACTCCAAGATCTCACCGGCAAAAAGATCCCGCCCCAGGAATTCAAGTCGGTGCGGACCGTCGGGGACGTGGTCGATCGCGTCTATGATCTTGTCTCGGAATAGGCGCCGGATCGCGAGCGGGCTTTTCGTTGTCGTCGGTCTGACCTATCCGATTCTCGTGTATTTAGGCCTGCTGTATTTTTCGGCGATGTCCGTTGGACTCGTGGCGATCGGGTTGCTGGTTCTCCGGCTTGCGTTTCAGCCATCCCGTTCGCGGTTGGGGGCGTTCGCTCCGGTCCTGATCGCTCCCGCCTGCGTCATCGCGGCCCTTTTGCCATTCGACGATGTCCTGGCGGTCAAACTCTACCCTGTCGTGATCAGTTTGAGCGTTGCGGCCGCGTTCGGCGTTTCGGTGATGTTTCCGCCGACGGTCGTCGAACGCATCGCACGCGTCATGGAACCGAAGCTCAACGAACGTGGAGTCCGCTACGCTCGCGCGGTGACGCTGATTTGGGTGGCGACACTCGTGGCCAATGCCGCGATCTCGGCGTGGACGGCCGCCTACGCGACGTTGGAGATCTGGACGCTCTATAACGGGTTCCTGTCCTACGTCTTCATGGGCACGGTCTTTGCCCTGGAATTCGTCAACCGACAGCGCGTCAAGTCCTCGCATGTGACGGATGCCGGAGAGATCGGGGAATGATCGCCCTGTCCCGCATGCTGACCGACCCCGTCGCCGATGACACCCTGGTGTCGATCCGTGGCGAAGAGAGGCTCGGGTTCTCGGTCTTGCGACAGGAAACGGCAACGCTGAAGAACTGGATCTCAAAGCGGTCCGAAGGGGCGATCGCGCTGGTCGACGAGGACGGTTTTCGGTTTCTCGTCGGCCTCATGGCCGCGCTGCACGCCGGACGAGAGGTCCTTCTGCTGCCTAATGACCGTCCGGAGACCATCCGCGAGATTTCCGATCAGGACGTCTTCGTTCTGACGGAGGAAGCCTATCGGCAGGCGCAAGAAGGACCAACCGGGCCCTTGGCGATGGCGCCGTTGTCGTTCGAAGAGGCGTCCTTGATCATTTTGACGTCGGGATCGACCGGAAAGCCGAAACGGGTCCGGAAACGTCTGCGCCAATTGGAAGCCGAAGTCGCGAACCTGGAACGTGCTTGGGGCGGCGCCATCGGGGATGGATCGGTTTTCGCCACCGTGCCGCACAAGCACATCTACGGATTGCTGTTCAAGATCCTTTGGCCGTTGTCGGCCGGCCGGCCGTTTCATTCCCGTTCGGCCGACTATTGGGAAACCGTTTTCGATGCGATGCGATGCCACCGTATCACGGTGGTGTCGAGTCCGTCGCACCTGACCCGGTTTCCGGTTTTGGACGCGCTGGACCCGGGCGACCATCCGGACCTGGTGTTTTCATCCGGAGCGCCCCTTCCCGCGGATGCCGCGAAGACCTGCGAACACATCCTGGGGTCATGCCCGATCGAGGTCTTCGGTAGTACGGAGACCGGCGGCGTGGCTTGGCGTCGCCAAACCGCCGCGAACGCCCCGTGGAGCGCGTTCGACGGCATCGAGGTGCGTTCGCGCGACGACGGTATCCTGGAAATCCGCTCGCCCTATCTCGACACCGGCGCCTGGAGCGCGACGAGCGACCGGGCCACTTTCTTGGACGACCACCGGTTCGTGTTGACCGGACGCGCGGACCGCGTGGTCAAGGTCGAAGGAAAGCGGGTGTCGCTTCCGGAAATCGAGGGATTGCTGACAAAGTCCCCGTGGGTTCGCGACGCCGCGGCCCTGATCGCGGACGACAAACGGTCTTCCTTGGCGGCGGTCGTCGTGCTTACGGAAGAGGGGCGCGCCATTCTGGCGGCCGAAGGGCCGTTTCGACTCTCGCGCCGTCTGAGAGCCGAACTCGGTTTGAAGCTGGAACCCGCGGTTTGCCCGCGCCGGTGGCGGTTCGTCGACGAAATCCCGACAAACAATCAGGGTAAGCGAACCTTGGAAGCCATGCGGGCGCTGTTCGATTCGAGCAAGCCCGGAGAAACTTGGCGTGATACCCGCCATTTTCCAATCGTGCGTTCGCGCCGTAGCGATGAAACAGGGCACGCGTTCAAATTGTTCGTACCGCGCGACCTGTTCCAGTTCCGGGGCCATTTTCCCGACTGGCCGATCCTGCCCGGCGTCGCCCAACTGGATTGGGCGGTCCATTTCGCCGAACAAGCGCTGGAGCGGTCCCTCACCGTTCGGGAAGTCCATAACCTGAAGTTCGTGCGCACCGTATCCCCCGATGCCGTCCTGCTTCTTCGCATCGAAGCCGATCCGGCCAGCGGCAGAATTCGTTTCGAATACCGGGAAGGCGATCAGCCCACGTCATTCGGCGTACTCGTCGTGGAGCCGCAATGACATTCCGCCCGTGCGCCATCGTTCCCAGTTACAACCATCATGCCAATCTGCCGAATGTGATCGCGGGGCTGCGGGCAATCGGGTTGAGCGTCCTGGTGGTCGACGACGGCAGCGCCGAACCTGCGCGAGCGGCGATCGCCGCCAATCATGATCCGGAGAACGGCGTCCGGGTCCACCGTCTTTCGACCAACCAAGGCAAGGGCGCCGCCGTCGTCGCCGGCTTTCGGCTCGCCTGGGATCAGGGTTTCACCCATGCCCTGCAGGCCGATGCCGACGGACAACACGATATCGGCGCGGCCTCCCGACTGATCGATCTGGCCCGGGCGCGGCCGGAAGCCCTCGTCAGCGGAAAGCCGATCTACGACGACACGGCGCCGAAATCACGAACGATTGGCCGTTGGATGACCCACGTTTGGGTCTGGGTTGAAACCTTGTCCTTGCGGATCACCGACAGCATGTGCGGGTTTCGAGTCTATCCGCTGCGCGCGGCGCTGGATGTCGTCGAACGGGAACCGGTCGGAACGCGCATGGATTTCGACACCGACATCATGGTGCGCATGGCTTGGCGCGGCGTTCCCGTCATTATGACGCCCGTCGCGGTCGCCTATCCAAAAGACAATTTGTCGAACTTCGACCTGTGGCGCGACAACTGGCGCATCACGAAAATGCACACGCGGCTGGTGTTCACCATGATCGCCCGCATGCGATCCGTCATCCGCAATCGCCAAGCCGGCGATCCTCAAACGGGAACGTCGCACTGGGCGGAACTCCAGGAACGCGGCGCGTCCTGGGGACTTTCCTTCCTCGCCGGCGTCTATCGGTTGTTCGGGCGCTCGGCCTGTGCATTCGCGATGCAACCGATCATCCTTTACTTCTTTCTGACCGGCCACAGGCAGCGCCGTTGGGCCGCGGCCTACTGGCGCCGCGTCCTCGGGGCGGAAGGGTCCGAACCCGTCGTCGGTTGGGGACGGTTGTTCCGGCACTTCCGTGCCTTCGGAGATATGGCGCTCGACAAGTTCGCCGTCTGGATGGGCGACATCACGGTTTCGGATCTCGTGTTGTCCGACGAACCCGAAATCGATCGACTGGTAGCGGAAAAACGCGGCATCGTCGTCATCGCCTCCCACCTCGGCAACATCGAGGTCTCGCGTGCCCTGTCGCGCCACAAGCATGGCGTCGAGATCAATATTCTGACCCACACGCGAAATGCTTTTCGGTTCAATCGCTTGATCACGCGGATCAATCCGGACGCGGCGGTTCGGGTCGTCGAGGTCGCCGACTTGAGCCCGAGCCACGCGATCGACCTCCAATCGCGTCTCGAAAAAGGGGAATGGATCGTCATCACCGGCGACCGAGTGCCGTTGTCGGGGAACTTCCGGACTTCCCGGATTCCCTTCTTCGGGGACCCCGCGCCGTTCCCCCACGGCCCGATCATTTTGGCGTCGTTGTTGAAGTGCCCGGTTTACACGATGCAATGCCTGAAGGACGGTCGAAAGTATCGGGTGACATTCGAGAAGCTCTTCGAATCCGTCACGTTATCCAGAGGCAATCGGATCGGCGATATCGACGCCTGTTTGTCCGTGTATGTCGCGCGCCTGCAGCACCATTGCCAAGCGTATCCCTATCAGTGGTTCAATTTTTATGATTTTTGGCAGGAAGATGCAGCGCCATGATCAATCGTTCCGAGATCGTTTTCGGCGACAAGGCGTTGGGTCTGGAAGAGGTCCACGATATCGCGCGCGCGACGCGGAAAAGTCGGTTGTCGGCGGCGCCCCCATTCGTCGAACGTATCTCGGCCGGGGTTCGTTTCCTCGACGAGATGCTGGCGCGAGACGGCGTGATCTACGGCGTGACGACGGGGTACGGCGATTCGTGTACCCAAAGTGTTCCTCTCGACCTCGTCGGCGACCTGCCCATCAATTTGACGCGCTTTCACGGATGCGGTCTGGGGCGGACCCTGAATCGGGAAGAAGCGCGGGCCGTCGTCGCCGTGCGTCTCGCCTCGTTGTGCCATGGCATGTCCGGCGTCAGCATGGAGCTTTTGCAGCTTCTCGCGGCACTCCTCGATCACGATGCCGTTCCCGTCATTCCCGCGGAAGGGTCCGTCGGGGCGAGCGGCGACCTGACGCCGCTTTCCTACGTCGCCGCCGTCCTGATCGGTGAGCGCGACGTCATTCACGAAGGCGCGATTTGCGAGACGCGCGTTGCCTTCGAACGGCTCGGTTTGCGTCCCATCCGCCTGCGCCCCAAGGAAGCGCTGGCGATCATGAACGGGACCTCCGTCATGACCGCTTTGGCGGTTCTGGCCTATATGCGCGCCGACTACATGACGCGGCTCGCATCGCGGCTGACGGCGATGTCCAGTCTCGCGCTTCTCGGAAATCCGGGTCATTTCGACCCCGTCCTGTTCCGCGCCAAGCCGCACCCGGGACAGGAACGCATCGCGACGCGCATTCGCTCGGATATCGGGGCGCCGACCAACGAGCCCCATTCCGGCCGGCTTCAGGATCGCTATTCCATACGGTGCGCGCCGCATGTGATCGGCGTCTTGCAGGATGCCTTGCCGCTGTTCCGGCAATTGATCGAAACCGAGCTCAACAGCGCCAACGACAATCCGCTGGTCGACCCGGTCAACCGAACCATCCTCCACGGCGGCCATTTCTACGGCGGGCACATCGCCTTCGTCATGGACAGCCTGAAGGTCTTGGTCGCCAACATTTCGGATTTGATGGACCGGCAACTGGCGTTGCTCGTCGACGAAAAGTTCAATAATGGACTTCCCGCCAATCTGTCAGGCGCACCGGCGGCCCGCCGTTCGGTCAACCACGGATTGAAGGCCGTGCAGATCGCCGCTTCGGCATGGACGGCCGAAGCTCTGAAGAACACCATGCCCGCCAGCGTGTTTTCGCGTTCCACGGAATGTCACAACCAGGACAAGGTCAGCATGGGCACAATCGCCGCCCGCGACGCGTTGCGTGTCCTGGAGTTGACCGAGCAGACGGCGGCCGCGCACCTTGTCGCGGTCCGCCACGCCCTGGAACTGCGCGTGAGAAGCGGTGAAATCGATCCGGACCGCTTGACGGGAGAACTGCGTTCGTACTTCGAAATGCTGGCCGAAGACATTCCGTTCGTCACGGAGGATCGCCCACTCGAAGCGGACCTCAAGCGCCTGATCGCCCGCATTCAAGGCCAGGAATGGCCGCTGTACCGCGAAGAGACCTAATTCGATGATTTCAGCCAGCGTTCCCTTGACCGTTCAATTTTATCACCTCGACCCCATGGAGGTGGTCTGGCACGGGAACTATGCCAAGTTCTTCGAAGAAGCCCGCTGCGCCCTGTTGAACGTCATCGACTACAACTATCCGCAGATGCGGGATTCGGGCTACGCTTGGCCCATTGTCGACATGCGGACCAAGTTCATCGGACCCGCGCGTTTCGGTCAGCGCATCGTCGTGACGGCGACTCTGGTCGAATACGAGATGCGGATCAAGATCGACTACGTCATTCGTGATGAAACGTCGGGAGAAACTTTGACGAAAGGACAAACCATCCAGGTCGCGGTCGACGGTCAAACCGGTGAAATGTGTTACGAATCGCCACCGATCCTGTTCGAAAAGGTACGGAAAGCACAATGCGCTTCTTGATCGCCCTCGCCCTGATCGGAATGGCGGTTGTTGCCAGTTCGGCAAGCAACGCCGACGACATCCTTTCCGGGAATTTCGTCCAACACCGCATTCTGGTCGGTTTTGAAAAACCCTTGACTTCACATGGACGTTTTCAGCTCGTACCGGGTCGGCAACTGGTCTGGGAAACGACGGCTCCCTTTCCGTCGCGCGTCGACATCTCCGCTTCCGGGATTACCCAGACCATTCGTGACAATGAAACAATGCGGCTTCCGGCTTCCCGTTTTCCAGCCCTGTCGTTGGTTCTCGAGATAATGGATGCGTCGCTTCGTGGGGATTGGGCCGGTATCGAAAAGCGCTTCAATGTCCGCCCCGTCCGGGAAGGAAAAACCTGGTCCCTTCGATTTCATCCCGAAAGCGGATTCCCCGAATTCCCGTTTCAGGAAGTCTTCTTGAAAGGTTCGGAGTTCGTGGAAACCGTGACCCTTTCTCGGGCCTCCGGCGATCGTGATGTCATCGAGTTCAGCGGCGTCCGGTGGACCGGCGCGCCATGAGACGCTCTGTTATTGGTCTTTGGCTCATTCTGATCGTGTTGGCCGCTGGATACACCTCCGTTCGCTGCTTCGACGGGCTGCCATTGGAAACCGATATTCTGTCGCTTCTTCCCAACCAGGCCGACCACGGTTGGGAAGCGGATATCCAGAGGCACATGGCGGGTGAGATTTCGAGACGAGTCGTCTTCCTGGCGACCCATCCGGAGCGCACGGTCGCGCAAAAGGCGTCCGCCCGGATTTCGGATGCGTTGCGCAATGCCGGGCTCGCGGTCCCCGATGCCGGCGATTCGGAAACCGCGAAACGGTTGGCCGCGATCCTGCTCCCCTACCGGACCGCGCTGTTGTCGCAAGACGACCGCGCCCTGCTGTCGGCTGGCGACGGGGCGTTGGTGGCCGAACGCGCTCTCGGTCAAGCGATGTCGCCCTTCGGCTTATCCGATTCCGGTTCGATCGCGCGCGACCCGTTCCTGCTGTTCCCGCGCTATCTGAACGACCTGCAGGACGTCTTGTCCGGATCCGAAGCGCCGAAAGCGGATCCAAACGGCCCGGCGTCGGTCTTGTCGACCATGACGTTGTCGGGAAGCGCGTTCGATCCCGCGTTTCAGGCGGCGTTCGTCACGACCGTCGAGGCGGAAATCGACGCCTTGCGGGAAGACGAGCCCGCACTCGGCATCGACAAGACCGGCGCGGTTTTCTACGCGCGACGCGGGCTCGCGGAGGGCCGCCGCGAAGCGTCGGTTATCGGCGCCGTATCGTTGGTCGGCGTTGTTTTGCTTCAGTTTCTCGTGTTTCGCGGGGCATCGGTTCTTGTGCTGAGCCTCGTCGCGGTCGGGGCGGGACTTCTTTGCGGCGCGGCCGCGACACTTTTCGCGTTCGAAAAGGTCCATGTCATGACTGCGGCCTTCGGCGGCAGCCTGATCGGTCTTTCGGTCGACTACGCCTTTCACTACGCCTGCCAGAGATTCGCCGCGGGCGTCTCGTCTCCCCGCGAACGGCTCGACCGAATCCGAACGGCGCTTTCACTCGGGTTCGCAAGCTCGCTCATCGGCTTTTTGATTCTTGCCTTGGCACCGTTTCCCGCCTTACGTCAGATCGCCGTCTTCGCGGCCGGCGGGCTGACGGCCTCCTATCTGACCGTCGTCGCGGTGTTCCCCCTTTTCGATCGTGGAACCAAACGGGATATGCGGCGGACCGTCGCGGCATGGACGCGGGCTGTGCCCGCCTTTTGGTGGCGGAACCGCTGGCGAGGTATGCGCTTCGGTCTGTGTGGACTGGGATTCGCCGCGGCCTTGTTCGGAGTGACGCGGCTGGAATTCCAGGACGATATCCGCCGTTTCCAATCACTGCCGCCGGATCTGAAAGCCGAGGAACAACACATCCGGGCCTGGACCGGCGTGGACGATGTCGCCCGCGCTTTCGTCATCACCGGAAACGACGAGGAAGAGGTTCTGCAGATCGAGGAGGAACTTACAGTCCATCTGAATGCCTTTGTCCGCGATGGCGTGATTTCCGGATACCGGTCGGTTTCCCGCTTTGTTCCTTCGGTTCGGCGCCAGGATGAGAATCGTGCACTAGTTCAAAACGCGTTGATCGTCCCGCTCCTCGATCGTCAGCGTGCGGCTTTGGGCGCACCGCGTGAGGCCGGGTATGCCGATGTCCCGCAGGAACCATTGCGGCTTGAAAGCCTGCGCGAAAGCGGATCCGCGCCTTGGCTCGATTGGTTGGATTTCGGGACCGAGGGCGGTGATCGCATCCACTTGGTGACTCTGTCCGGGATCGAAAACGCGGAATCACTCGAAGCCCTGTCCCAACGCGTTCGCGGCGTGCACTTCGTCGATCGAGTGCGCACGATGAACGACGGCTTTCGTTCGAACCGGATCCAGGCGGCGTCGTTGTTGGTGACCGCAATTGCGGTCATCGCCTTTTTCTTGGCACTTCGCTATGGCGCACAGAGAGCGGTTCGGGTGATCTTACCCCCGGCTATGGCAACGGTGTTGACCCTGCCGGTCGCCGCTGCCATCGGTGAACCGATCACGTTTTTCAATGTCATGGGGCTGATCCTCGTTTTCGCCATCGGGTTGGATTTCTCCCTTTTCTGCCACGAATTGGGGCGGCATGATCCCGAACCGACAATCCTGGCCAACAGTTTGTCCGCCATTTCCACGATCCTGGCATTCGGTCTTCTGGGTTTCAGCGGGATGCTTCCGCTTCATGCATTCGGGGTGACGGTTTTTATCGGTATTGTCCTGGCTTGGCTCTTCGCTCCGCTATCGATGACGACGGAGTCGCGACAGGCCATTTTCCAGCGAGCGGCGGATGCCGATGCATAGCTTCGCGCCGATCGATATCGCGCCATCGTGTGGCATATGGCATCCGCCTCGAATGAAATGCGGATTTCGCTTATATGTTCGGAGATTGCTTTGGGTTTTCGTCTTGTTCGCCGCATTCGGATGCACTTCGAAACCGACAGACACTTCCGGACCCGACGCAGCCACGGTTTTTCTTGGGCCTGGATCCGTCTTTCGACTGCCTTCATGGCGCGCGCCGACCCGCGCAGTCGACGTTGTTCAAATGCTTACGGGGCGGTATGAAGGCGAAACTTTTTCCCTTCAGGTCCGCCTGTCGGTAAACCACGACAGGTTGGAAGCCGTGGGGCTGGATCCTTTCGGGCGCCGCGGATTTCATCTTCGCTGGGGAGTCGATGGCGTGACAAGCGAGAGGGCGGAATGGTTGCCGGACGGCGTGAACCCCGGCAATGTCCTGGCGGATATCGTCTTCTCACATTGGCCCGCCCCCGAACTGAAAGCCGAATTGGAAAATCAGGGGTACGCGCTTCGCGAACGAGCGGGCACGAGAGACATCCTCTTCGATGGCCGATCCGTGGTTCACATCTCCTACGATACGGTTGCGGGAGACGTCTGGAACGGCCGCCTGAGCCTTGCCAATCGCATTTTGGGTTACGAAATCGACATCGATTCCAGGGAGATCCGTTGATGGTGCCCCTCTATCTCAACGCGCTTGGAATCGTAAACCCGCTGGGTATGGGGAAAGCCGAGGTTGCGAAAAATCTGTTCGCCGGTTCGCAAGGGGGGATGGTTGCGCGCGATGACTTGATCCCCGGGTACCGTGCGACGGCTGGGTGTGTGGAGGGGACACTTCCGAAGATACCGGGCCTGCTGGAGCAACGAAGTTCGCGAACGAACAGATTGCTGCTGGCGGCGTTGCAGGAGATCGAAGACGACATCCGTTCATGCATCGCGCGTTACGGGTCGGATCGCGTGGCGGTTTTGGTCGGTACCAGCACTTCCGGAGTCGCGGAAGGTGAAGAGGCTGTCCGCGCGCGGGTCACGGATGGGGCTTTTCCGCAATCCTACCATTACAACGTCCAGATCATGGGCGATCCGGCGGCGTTTGCCGCCGCTTGTCTGGGCACAACAGGACCTGCCTATGCGGTTTCGACCGCGTGCACGTCGAGCGTCAAGGCGCTGGGATCCGCCTCTCGCCTCATTCGCGCCGGCCTGTGCGACGCGGCCGTCGTCGCGGGAGCCGACGCCTTGTGCAAGCTCACGGTCAACGGGTTTCGGGCCCTTGAGGCCCTCTCGGACGGCCTCTGCAACCCCATGAGCCGGAATCGCAGAGGGATCAACATCGGGGAGGGGGCGGCGGCGTTCCTGGTGACGCGTGATCCGGGGCCGGTGCGGATCCTCGGGATCGGCGAGACCTCGGACGCCCATCACATCAGCGCGCCGGATCCGGAAGGGACCGGCACGCGCCGGGCCATGGAAACGGCCCTGATGCAGGGCGGTATCCGGGCCGACGACATCGCCTATGTCAATCTTCATGGCACGGGAACGGCCATGAACGATGCCATGGAGGCGAAAGCCGTGGCGGCGGTTCTGGGTGGCGGCATCCCCTGCAGTTCGACCAAACCCCTGACCGGCCACATGCTCGGAGCGGCGGGCGCCAACGAACTCGGCTTTCTGTGGCTGACCCTGAGCCCGGTTTTCAATCCGGGCTTTCTTCCGCCCCATGTCTGGGACGGCGTATCCGACGAGACGCTACCGAAAATAGCGATTGCCGAAATGGGGGCGCGGTTCGACAGGGACGGGTTCATCCCCATGCTCAGCAACTCCATGGCCTTCGGCGGCAACAATGTCAGTGTCCTGGTCGGCGGAGAACGCTAAAGGATGAAGGCCTGTCCCTACCCTTTGTCCGATGTCCTCCCGCACGCGGCGCCGATGGTCCTGTTGGATGCGATCGATGCCCATGACGACACGGGCGTGCGCACGATCGTTCGCATCTCCGACGATTCCCCTTTCATGAATAACGGCCGGGTTCCCACGTACGTCGGGGTTGAGTACATGGCCCAGACCGTCGGCGTCTTTCAGGGCGTCAATGCCTTGGAAACACAAGAGCCCGTCAAGGTGGGTTTTCTGCTCGGGACGCGAAAGCTCATTCTCTCGACTGCTTTTTTCGATGTTGGCGCCATATTGAGGGTGGAAGCCCTGCTTTTGTACTCCGACGGCCAGATCGGTTCGTTCGACTGTCGGATCTTCCTGGAAAACGCGGTTGTCGCGGCGGCGCGTCTCACCGTCTACGAGACCCGGGCCAACGCGCTCAAACCGTCACGAATGGATTATGAATCGTGAAGAGAACCATCCTTGTCACGGGCGCCAGCAAAGGGATCGGCAAGGCCGTCGCGTTGCGGCTTTCCACGGCCGGTTTCACGGTCGTCGTCCACTTCGGGCGGGATGCCGAAGGTGCCGCCGACGCCGTCCAACGCATCGAGGCGGCGGGAGGGGAAGCCCGCTCCCTGTCTTTCGACATATCCGACCGCGAGAGTTGCCGGGCGGAACTCGCGCGCGACCAGGAAGTTCACGGCGTCTACTACGGCGCCGTGCTCAACGCCGGGGTCGCGGACGACGCCGCGTTTCCCGCGATGGACGGTGACGCGTGGGACCATGTGGTCCGGACAAACCTCGACGGATTCTACAACGTTCTCCATCCGATCGTAATGCCCATGGTATCCGCGCGCAAAGGCGGCCGCATTGTCGTCATGACCTCGGTCTCCGGTTTGACGGGCAACCGCGGGCAAACCAATTACAGCGCGTCGAAGGCCGGGCTTATCGGCGCGGCAAAATCCTTGGCCGTGGAAATGGCGAAGCGGGACATAACGGTGAACTGCGTTGCGCCGGGACTGATCGAGACTCAGATGCTCGACGCGGTACCAAGGGACGAGGTCAAGCGGATGATCCCCATGCGGAGGATCGGCAAGCCCGAAGACGTGGCTGGTGTCGTCGCCTTCTTGTGCTCGGACGAAGCCTCTTACGTCACGCGCCAAGTCATATCGGTCAATGGGGGTATGTTCTGATGCGGCGGGTTGTTGTCACGGGAATGGGCGGCGTCACGGGTCTGGGAAACGACTGGCCGACGATTCGGGGCAACTTCGCGGCGGGCCGAACGGCGGTGCGGTATATGGAAGAGTGGTCCTTCATCCTGGATCTGAACACCCGGCTCGGCGCGCCGGTCCCCGATTTCGACGTCAAGGACCGCTATCCGCGCAAGCGCCTGCGGAGCATGGGGCCGGTTTCCCGGATGTCGGTGTACGCGACCGAACGCGCGCTCGAACAGGCGGGGCTTTCTCGGGATCCGGTCCTGGGGTCGGGGCGGACCGGCGTCGCGTTCGGATCCTCGTTCGGCAGCACGCGCCCGGTCGTCGCCTTCGCCGACCTGATGTCCAAGGGCACGATGCGGGACCTGACGGCGACCAGCTACGTCAAGATGATGAGCCATACCGCCGCCGTGAACATCGGCGTGTTCTTCGGCATCCAGGGGCGGGTCATTCCGACCTCGAGCGCCTGCACGTCGGGCAGCCAGGGCATCGGCTACGCCTACGAGGCGATCAAGCATGGTTTCCAGGACGTCATGGTGGCGGGGGGCGCCGACGAGTTGTGCCCGTCGCAGGCGGCGGTCTTCGACACTCTCTACGCCACCAGCGTCCGCAACGACGAGCCTCACCTGTCGCCGCGTCCGTTCGACAGGGACCGGGACGGGCTGGTGATCGGCGAGGGGGCGGGTGTCTTAATCCTGGAGGAATACGAGCGCGCCAAATCACGCGGCGCGACGATCCATGCCGAAGTCGTCGGGTTCGGAACCAATTCGGACGGCAATCACATCACCCAACCCACGTCGGCGACCATGGAAGCCGCGCTCCGCCTGTCGCTGGGCGACGCGGGGCTCCAGCCGGATGCGATCGAGGTCGTCAGCGCCCACGGCACGGCGACCGACCGCGGCGACGTCGCGGAAGCACGGGCCACCGCCGACGTCTTCGGTGGAAAAGTGGCGGTTCATGCCTTGAAAAGCTATTTCGGCCACACCCTGGGCGCCTGCGGCGCGATCGAAGCCTGGCTGGGAATCGAAATGATGCGCGAGGGATGGTGGGCGCCGACGGCGAACCTGGACCATCCCGATCCCGAATGCGCGGAACTCGACCACATCGTCGGATCGCCCCGCCGCCTCGAAACCGAATACCTGATGTCCAACAACTTCGCTTTCGGCGGAATCAACACGTCGCTCATCTTCCGCAAGATCGACCACTGAAGACATGGCTTTTCACTGTCTGCTGGTGTCCGTCAACACGACCACGACGCCGTACGTCGTTCACCCGCTGGGCATCGCCCATCTGGCCGGCGCCCTGAAGCTTCAGGGCTGCGACGTCCGGCAATACGACGTCCTTGCGCGGGGCGGTCTGGACGGGATCGCCGGGATCGTTTCGGAGTTCGCGCCGCAATTGATCGGCGTCTCGATCCGCAACATCGATACGGTCGACAGCGCGGATCCCAGGTTTTTCATCGAGGGCGCGCGGGAAATCATCCAGCGAATCCGCGCGCAATCGGATGCACCCATCGTCGCGGGCGGCGCCGGATTTTCCCTGTTTCCGGAACGACTGATCACCCACCTCGGCGTCGATTACGGCATCGTCGGCGAGGGCGAGGAGGCGATCTGCCGTCTCGCCCATACCCTCGAAAACGGCCAACGCCCGCCGCAACGTCTATTGACCGGCGCGGCGCAATCGAACGCACGCTGGCGCCCCGTCGCCTACGACCGGGCCGTCACGGATTTCTACGTCCGGAACGGCGGCATGCTGAATGTCCAGACCAAGCGCGGCTGTCCGTTCCGATGCGCCTATTGTTCCTACCCCCTGTTGGAAGGCCCCACGTTTCGGTTCCGTGATCCGGACGAGGTCGCCGAGGAATTTCTCCGGATCCGCAAGGATTACGGCGGTCGATACGTGTTCCTGACCGATTCGGTCTTCAACGATCGCAAGGGGCACCATCTGGCCGTTGCCGAGGCGCTCGTAAGGCATGGCAACACGCTGCCGTGGTGCGCGTATTTTCAACCGTCGCGCCTGGAACGAGGCGCGATGGAATTACTCCGACGCGCCGGTCTCCAGGCGATGGAGTTCGGGACCGACGCATCGTCCGATACCACGCTCCGCGGCATGCAAAAACCGTTTCGCTTCCGGGACGTCTTGGCGGCGCAATGCCTGGCGGACGAGTTCGAGATCCCGACCGCGCATTTCGTCATCTTCGGCGGCCCGGACGAGGACGAACACACCTTCGCCGAGGGATTGGAGAACATCCGCGCCCTTGGCCGTACGGTCGTCATGGGGTTCAGCGGTATCCGGATTCTGCCCGATGCGCCGATCCACCAGCGGGCCATCCGGGACGGTTTGATCGCCGCCGATACCGACCTGTTGCCGCCGACGTTCTACTTTTCCCCAAAGATCGACCGCACCCGGATGGAACGGCGTTTGACGGAGGAATGGTCAAGCGACGCCACACGCGTTTTCCCCGTCAGCGACACGCTCGATTCCGCGGCACAGCTTCACAAATTCGGCGTGGTCGGCCCCTTATGGGACAAGCTGCTATAGGCATCGGCAGCCAGACTTAATCCTCCTTGGTACACGCTGGTGATGAACCGGCGAACCGTTTCGGGGACGAGGTCCCGGGGTTGATCGACGTCGACATTCAATCCGATCGTTCGGCGGCGATCGCGGGGGCGAACAAGAGGGGGGATTTCCAGGGAGGCGGGCGGAGTCTCCAAAATGGCGTCCCCAAGGGGATTCGAACCCCTGTTACCGGCGTGAGAGGCCGGAAAAAATCCAGGAAATAAGCCGCATAGGAAACATTATTTGTTTGGGTTGGAAATGCCGTCGCTTCGTTTTTTGTGGCGTCGGACACACCCCCCTTACAGAGTTTCCCAAGAATGCCAGCCCTGGCTCTCGGCCGACGGCCGCGACGCCTGGAAGCCCTGGCGCTATCCGTCTTTCAGGCATTCGATAGCGTAAGGTCCGGCCGTCCGTCGACAAATCAGCTTCGAAACAGGGTTAGGCTCGATGCGATCGCGGCCGAATGCAAAAACGGCGCGTTTTGATATGAAAACAAGCCTCGATCGAATATAGGTCTAAAATTTCCGACCACTCCGGAAAAGTGCAACCTGTGCAACTAAGTACCGAAAAAGGCATATAACATATTGAAAAAACGGATATATTAGTTAAATACGATAGTACAATTTTTGTATAACCAAAATGCAATCTGGTTGTACTTTTGTAGTACAATTTCGTTGAGTTAAAAATACTATATAAATCATTCACATAGCACTTTGGTTGTAGAAAAATTGGATTTGGTTGCACTTTTAGTACAATCTTTTTTTTGTTTTATATCAATGTGTTAATGGCAATTTTTCGGTTGAATTAGATAGATTGCACTTTTCCGGAGATATACCGCCAGACTTTTTGGATGACCGGATTTTATCTAAGAAAATTGGAAATTATAGGTTTTAAGTTTGTGCCGATATTTGCAAATTTATTCTTCCGTCACGATACACTATAAAAGGCAGGAAATCAGCGCCTTTCCGGCCATCTCGGCACCGTTGAATTTTCGGCATGTTTAAGCCGCAGGCGTGGCGGGGGGAGATTGCGCTTCTTGCAGCATTTTCTTGAGATCGTGCCCTGCGGCCTATTTTCTCGTTTTACGGGTTTGACTTTCATAGCATACTGAGAATGTTGCTACTGGGAGCGGAATCGGGCCTTGGAAGAGCCATAGCGATGGAAGCAAATCTGATCTACGGCTTAACAGGCGATGTTCAGCCAGCAAGAAAAATCATCGTGCGATCGGTCGGTTTTTATTTTGACCGAGACGCAGCGATGTCCACGCTGTACTCACTGCCAAATTTGATTACGTAGGCAGGACAGGTTCCTTCGGCGTAGGTGATATTGCGAGGGTTGGACTTCTCGAAGGTTTCCACTAGCCCATTCACCTTGTAAGCATAGAACTTTTCCGAACTATAAAGGCAAAATGGATCTATATCTGTTTGATAAAAATTAGGAGGAACAGGTTATGGTCACAAAAAATTCACGAAGGCAAAAGCAGGGAACATTAAAACTTAGTCAAGCTAAAAATCCTATTTCTCATGATAAGCGATTAAAAATAAAAGATATTTACTTCGGATCAATTGATGCGACCGATGAACTTGAAATTGGATCATTTGAAACAAGCGACATATTCTACGAAAGTTTCTATATACCAGAAGGACTAGTGGTTTCCGAATATTTGCAGGGAGAGAAATTTTTTGTATATGGCCTCAAAGGAACAGGAAAAACATCATTTTTACGTTATCTTGAAGAAAAAATAATTCGAGATAATCTATCCATTATTAGACCAGAGTTGTTTAGGTTTAGAACTGAATTTCCAAAAGAGATATACGAAGATGTTAAAGAAGCTTTTCTAAATGGTACGGAATTGGAATCCGAAGAAAGGGGATCGATATATAGGTGTTTGGATTACGAAAATGTATGGGAGTACATAATATTAAAGAGAATATGTGAAATATCAAATTCAAAAAAAGGTCTTATATTTGAAGATGATGACAATTTTAGTATTTTTACAAAGTTTATTTATTCTATATCTTCATCTGAAATCAAGAAAAAATTATATAGATTTTTACCTAATATTAGGTCAGGAAAAGTAAAAATTAGCGCATCACCAAGTGCAGAGTTTGATTTCGAATTTGATAATCCAGATAATAAAGAAATATCTTTTCATAAATATACAAAAAAAGCGATAGAGTTATATAGATCTCTTTCTCCTGTAAAAGAAAATCCGTTTTATTTACTTTTTGATGAAATTGACCCAAGAACTGGATCTGGAATTTTATTAGAATTAGATTGCATACTAATCAGAGATTTGATTACGGCGATTAAGTATATTAACTCCCTCCATAGTTATGAAACAAAAAGCGTTTATTTGATTGCCGCGATTCGATCTGAAGTATTAAATAAGATAAAATCATTAGGAAAAGAAGTTCATAAGAGATTAGAGCAGTTTGGATATAGCATGAACTGGGGAGAATCTGGCGCAATAGATATAAATCATCCTCTAATTCAGATGATATGTAAAAAAATTGCCTTGTCTGAAAAAAGAAAAGGGCTTTTAAGCGCTGAAATTGGTGACTATCAAAGCTTTATATGGCCAAGATATTTTAGAAAAAACAACCAAGAACAACTAGAGCCAAAATATATATTAGACCTTTCGTGGCATCGTCCACGAGATTTCGTCAGATTATTCGAATTTTGTAAGAAAAAACAGGGGGACGCGTATAATATATCTGAAAGTTTAATTTCGCGGGTACAAAAGCAGTATTCGAATAGCAGTTGGATGGAAATAAGCCATCATTTAACAGTTTCTATTGATCCATTTTCGATAGAAGGAGTAGAGCAAGTTTTAACGGGAATAAATAAAGATTTTTTAATAGGAGAATTTGAAGAAATACTTATTAGTAAATCCAAAAAGCTAACAAGCGTCGAGCGTTTATTGAGCAAGAACAAGCCAGCTGACATATTGTTAGATCTTTATAGAACCGGGGCGCTAGGTACTATTTACAAGTCTAGGAATCGGTTCGTATTTCGTGGCGATAATGAACCTGATTTTCAGGGAAAATTTTGCGTCCACAAAGGCCTATACTCTCACTTCTCTATATATTCGAGAAGTCGCAAGAACCAAATGGATATTAAATGATTTTAATTAAGCATGTAAAAATTTGTTTTTTACGAGTCTATCGTGTATCGATTAAAACTTATCACCCCCTCCCCCACCCACTCGTTGATCGCCTCGAACGTCGTCATCAACGGCGTCAACTCATTCCTTGCGAACACCTTCGCGGCCTGTTCCACGCTCCCGAACCCGCCCGTGTTGTTCGGGATAATACCCATCAACTGCGGGGGGACGCGGTGCGCGGCGAGAACGTCGTCGCGGGTGACGTTCTTCATGTTCAAGAACTCGTCCTTCGCCGTGACCTCGGATATCGGGATAACCTGGATACCGTCCTTTTTTCCGTTCGGCGCGTACATGAACAGGTTGCGGAAATTGCCCGGCCCCTTGGCGCTTTTCAGCGCGTCGCGCAAGCCGTCGACGTCCTGCTCGTTCTGCGCCGCGTCGGTCATGTAGAGGATGAACCCGGCGTGCGAGCCATTGACGTAGTATTTGCGCCGGAACAGGGTCGCGGCCTCGTTCAGAAGCGCCGACTGCATGGCCGCCACATAGCCGGGCAGCCCATAGATTTCCTGGTTGATATCGGGCTCCAGCAGGTGGAACACCGCGCCCGGCTCGAAGTCGACCTCCCGGCCTTCGATCAACATCACCGCCGCGCCGTCCTTTTTGATCCGGGTCCAGCGCGCCAGCATCGGCGCAAGCTCCAAATCCCCGCCAAGCCGGTTCTTCCGCCGTTCCGCGTAGGCATTGCCGAACACAAGGTAATCCATGGCCAGCCGCTTGAAATTGTGCCGGGAAAGAAGCCGATGCGGCCGGAAACACGACGCCAGAATGTTCGCCTTCACTTCGATCGCCGATCGGTGATGCGAATTCGCCCCCAAGGCCCGCGCGAGGCCGTCGAACGACACGGGCGGGTCGTACCATTTGCCGTTGAACGCGGCATGGAAATAGCCCGACAAATCCCGCTGATCCAGGACCGGAACCGGGTCGCCGAACGTGAACGCTTCGAATTGGGGCGCATCGGACATCAATAAATCTCCATGAAGCTGCGGGACCGTCGGCCGTCCGCCGACGGGTCGAAATCGCCGAACCCGACGCGATCCAGGGCATGCATGATCGCCCATGCGACGTCGGCGTGTCCGGTTTCCTGGGAACGGGCGGCGGCGAAGGTGGCTTGTCGGCCGCTCGGGGTCATGGTCCGCTTGATCGCCATGAACGCCAGCGCGATATCCGAATATCCGGCGTCGAACTCCAATCGCCGCTTGGATATGATTTCCTTCGCCTTCAACACCATGCGCGTCTTGACCTCGATGGTGTAGGTGATCGCCACGGCGGCCGGGAAGAACGCGCGCACCATCTCGAAAACCCCCATGCCGATCGTCGAGGTATCGATGCCGATGTGCCGCACGTTGAAGCGGCGGCAAAGGTCTCGGATCGCTTCGGCCTGCGCCGTGAAGTCGGCGTTGACGAACGAAAGGCGCATGAGCACGCGATACCGCCCGCCCTCGACATCCGGGGGCGCGATCACGGCGACGGAGGCGTTGTCGCGCGACCGCGCGGGGTCATAGCCGAGCCACACCGGCCGGTCGCCGAACGGCCGCGCCGCGTGGGGGTCGAAATCCGCCCATACGGACCAACTGTCGACCATGCAGCGTTGCATTTCGTCGAAGGTGAAAAAGGCCGCCGTGTCGTCGACCCATTCGCACGAAAACAGGTTGGCGAAGTCGTGATCGTTATACTCAAGCCGCAACTGCCCTATATCGAACAGCGTGCAGCCGCCCGCCTCGGCATCGTCGATCGTGACAATTTGCCGCCACTGCCCATCCGGGCACACCAAGCCGCCCTTGAGGGCCGCGTGCGACACGTCGAAGTCAACCTTGTTGTCTTTCGCGCGCCCCTTGTTGAACGAAGCGCCGGACCAAAACGCATAGGCTTCATGGTTGATCGTCGAGGGCGTCGAAAAGTAGGTAATCCGCCATTTCTTGTGCGTCGCCATGGCCGACGCCACCTTGCGGAACTCGGCGAACTTGGTGATCCAGGCGTATTCGTCCAGGTAGACGTGTCCATGGTAGGACTGCGCCGTCTTGGAATTGGTGCCGAGGAAATACAGCGTCGCGCCGTTCCAAAGCGTGATCGGGTCGCCGCGCAGCTCAACGCCCGTGACCTCCTTCACGAACTGAACGATGTACTCCCGGAACACATGGGCCTGGGCTTTCGACGCCGACAAAAAGACCTGGTTGTCGCCGGTCTCGATCGCGTCAACCAAGGCTTCGCGCGCGAAATACCACGTCGCGCCGATCTGGCGGGATTTGAGGATGTTGCGGACCCGGCATTTCTTGCGGGCCTGGAACCACGTTTCCTGATAGCCGAACAGCCCCTTGTGGAAGGCGTCAATGAGCGCTTCCACCTGTTCCTCGGAAAGGGCGTTCTTTTCCGCCTGCTTCTTCTTCCGGCCCTTGGCGCGGTTCTCGATCGCGGGGTTGAGGTCGCCTTCGCGCCCGCCCTCGGAAAACTTGCGGATGCGCGCCGTGCGTTCCAGAAGCCGCGATAGGTGGTCGATCTCGTTGAAATCCCGGTCGCTCTTGTCGACCTTGGCGATCAACCGCATGAGCCGGGCCTCGACGTGGGCCTCAACGCGCACGGCGACGGGGGTTTTCTCCCATTCGTCGCGGCGCTTCCAGGCGTCGACGGTCCCGTATTTGAGATCCAGCGTGCGCGCGATTTCGGCCGGGCTGTAGCCCCGCCAAAACAGATTGCGCGCGGTGAGGCGGTCGCTTTCGGCATCTTGGTTCATCATGCCGATAGGGTACCGGCGCCGATGAACCGCGCGCGGGTTCACGGGTTGGAATAGGCCCTTTCCAACCGGCCGACGTTTGCGGTTCGCGCGTTCGTGTCGGCAGCATTGGGGAAACGTCGTCCCCCGAAGCTGCAAGAGCGCCTGACATGAAATCGAAATTCTTCCGCGTCGCCCGATCGGGAAAGACCGTCGACGGCCGCGAGATCACCCCCGCCCAAATCGACCAGATGGCCGCGACCTACGATCCGTCCGTTTACGGCGCGCGGATCTGGTGCGAACACCTCCGCTCCCTTCTTCCCGACGGCGTGTTTCAGGCTTACGGCGACGTGACCGCCGTCAAGGCCGAAACCGACGACGAGGGCCGCCGCGTCCTGCTGGCGCAAATCGACGCGACGCCGGACCTGCTCAAGCTCGCGGCCGATCGCCAGAAAGTTTTCTGGTCGGTCGAAATCGATCCGAACTTCACCGGCACCGGCAACGCCTATCTGGCGGGCCTCGCCATCACGGACAGCCCGGCGTCGACGGGAACGGAGATGCTGAAATTCTCCCTGTCCAGGGGCGGCGACAACGCGCCGCGAAACCTGTTCTCCGAACCCGTCGAGGGCGCGCGCGCGATCGAAGAGGCCGCCCCGGAGCCGGACAAGGGGCCTTCCCTGTTCGCCCGCGTCAAGGAACTGCTGGCGGGCAAGGCGCACCGGGACGGCGAAGCGTTCGCCGAACTCGAAAAGTCGACCCTGGCGATTGCCGAGGAAATCACCGCCTTGCGGGCCGAAACCGACGCCAAGGCGGGCGTGGACGACGTGAAGTCCCTTCGCGCGGACCTCGACGCCCTGAAAGCCTCCCTCGAAAACAACCCCGCCACCCCGCCGCGCCCGAAAGCGAGCGGCGGCGGCGCCCCCTCGAACCAGACGGATTGCTGAACCCATGCGCAACGAAACCCGCCTCGCCTTCAACGCCTATTCCGCTCACCTCGCGGCCTTGAACGGCATCCCCGACGCGGCCGTGAAATTCGCGGTCGCGCCCTCGGTCGAACAGACCCTTGAGGACCGCGTGCGGGAAAGCGCGGAATTCCTGCAAGAGGTCAACGTCGTCGGCGTCGAGGATCAGACCGGCGAAAAGCTGGGGCTCGGTGCCTCGGGGCCGGTCGCCGGTCGCACCGACACCACGGCGAAGGACCGCGAACCGCGCAATATCGCCGCGCTCGACGCCACCGGCTACGCGTGCAAGCAAACCAACTTCGATAGCTACCTCAAGTACGCGCAGTTGGACGCCTGGGCGAAGTTCCCGGATTTCCAGACCCGCGTCCGGAACCATGTCGTTCTGCAAATCGCCCGCGACCGCCTCATGATCGGCTGGAACGGCGAAAGCGCGGCGGCGGAAACCGACATCGCCGCCAATCCGCTCTTGCAGGACGTCAATACTGGCTGGCTTGCCGCCATCCGCGCCGCCGCGCCCGAACGGGTGTTGTCGGCCATCAAGGTCGGCACCGGCGGCGATTACGCCAACCTCGACGCCCTGGTCTACGACGCGGGCGAAAGCCTTCTCGACGACTGGCACAAGGAAGACCCGCAAATCGTCGCCATCATGGGGCGCTCCCTGATCGCGGACAAATACCTTTCCCTGATCGCGGGCAACGACGCGCCGACCGAACGGGCCGCCCTGCAAACCCTGTTGCTCAACAAGACGATCGGCGGGCGGAAGTCGAAAACGGTTCCGTTCTTCCCGTCGACGTCGATCCTGCTGACCAAGGCGTCGAACCTGTCGATCTACTGGCAGAACAACACGCACCGCCGCGCCGTGATCGACAACCCCAAGCGCGACCGGATCGAGGATTTCCAGTCGGTCAACGAAGCCTATGTGGTCGAGGACTTCGGCGCGTGCGCGCTGATCGACGGCATTCTACAGCCCGACGGCTCGGGCGGGTGGGCCTGATGCCTTCCCTCGCCCGCCGCCATTTCGAGCGGACCTTGGCGGCGAAACAGTCCAGCGCCGCCGCCAAGTCCCCCGCCGCCACCCTCGGCAGCATGAACGACCGCGTTGCAACGCTCATGCTCGGACATCGCCACGCCTTGAAGCAAATCCAATCCGTCAAGGCGAAAATCGAGGCCAAGCGCGGCTTTCTGCCGGAATACGCCGCTTATGTCGACGGCGTTCTCGCCTCCGGCGCGGGCGTCCAGGACGACGTCCTCATGACCGTCATGGTGTGGCGGTTGGACGCCGGGGAATACGAGGGCGCGCTCGACATCGCGGCTCATGCCCTGCGTCATGATCTCGTGATGCCGCCGGGGTTCAACCGGGACACGGCAACCGCCGTCGTCGAGGAAATCGCCGACGCGGCCTTGAAGGAAGCGGGCGCGGTGCCCGTGGAAACCATCCGCGCCGCGCTGGATTTGACCGACGGTCACGACATGCCGGACGAAGTGCGCGCCAAGGCGCGCAAGGCGCTCGGACTGGCGTTGAAGGATACCGACGTTGCGGCCGCGATCGAACACCTCAAGGCCGCGTTGGACCTGGACCCGAAATGCGGCGTGAAAACCGAACTGAACCGCCTGATGAAACAAGCCGAAGCCGAAAAGGCCGACGCCGAAACCTGATCCCCCCGGCGCGGCGGGCGCGGAGGAAAGGAAGAAGCCTTGGCTTCAACCTCCCTTTCGCCCGCCGCCACCCCTTTTTGATCGGCGCTTCCCATGACCTTTATCCCCTCGACCCCCGCCGAACCTTCCGACGTCACCGTGATCAACGATGGATGGTTCCCCGACCTTTCGACGGCGGAATTGAAGGCGCGCACGGGCTTGGGCGACATCTTCGGGGCCGAACGGGTCGCGGCGGCCGTGCGCGCGTCCATGATCGACGTGAATTCCGCCGTTCGCCGTTGGCGGGAAAGCCAGTCCGCGGGCTCCCTGGCGAATGTGCCGGCCGTTTTGTACGGGGATGAATCGGAAAAGGTGATCCTCTACAAAACCGGCGTCTATGCCCGCGCCCGCGCGTTCCTGCTGGAAACCACGCGCGACTATGACAGCACGAAATCCGGACACGACCGAGCCGACGCCCTGGAACCGATCGCCGACGATTGGGCGCGGCAGTCGGCCGAAGCGCTGGCCCGCATGACCGGCCGTCCGCGCGCGATCGTGGAATTGATCTGATGGAAGCGACGCGATCCATGGACGGCGAAACCGTCGACCTGATCGCGCTTCGCGTCTACGGCGACACGTCCATGTCGTCCGCCGTCTTGGAAGCCAACCCCGGTCTTTCCGCCCTGGGGCCGGTCCTGCCGCGCGGAACCAAGATCGCCCTGCCCGAAAAGCAAACGCCCACGAAAACGGGCGTCAACCTATGGGACTGATCAACCCGCGACACGTCTGGAAACCAAAGGCCATTGAGGCCGTGGCCAAGCGTCCGGAGGACGCGCCCGGCGAGGGAAATGAAAAACAGGACTGAACATGGAAAAAACCGGCTTTTCGACAACGTCCTATCTGTCCGGCCTCGCGGTCGGGGCGTGGTCGCTTTCCTTCAACGAACTGATCGCGCTCGCGGGCCTGTGTATCGCCCTCGGAACGTTCGCCGTGAACCTGACTTACAAGCATCTCCACTATCGCCTTGCCCAGAAACGCCTGGAAAAGGGGGGCTCCCATGCCGCTTAAGGACCGCGTCATCGCGGAAATCATCGCCCGCGAGGGCGGATACGTAAACGACCCGGCCGATAGCGGCGGGGAAACCAATTTCGGCATTACCGAACGGGCCGCGCGGCAAGCCGGATACGCCGGGGACATGCGCGCCATGCCGCGCGCGGTCGCCGAAGCGATCTATTCGGGGCGCTATTGGGATGCCCTTTGCCTCGACGACGTCGCGGCCGTCAACGAAGCCGTCGCGGCGGAACTCGCGGACACGGGCATCAACATGGGGGTTGCCCGCGCGGCGGCCCTCCTTCAACGCGCGTTGAACGCGTTCAACCTTCAGGGAACCGTCTATCCGGATATGACGGTCGACGGCGTTATGGGGCCGGTCACGGTCGCCGCCCTGGCCGCGTTCTTCGATCACCGGAAAGCCGCCGCCGCGCCCGTTCTGGTCGCGGCGCTGAACGCCCTTCAAGGCGAAGCCTACATCGCCCTTGCCGAGGCCCGCCAGAAGGACGAGCGCTTTGTGTTCGGATGGTTCCTAAAGCGGGTTGTCCAACCCGCTTAGTTTTCATTCCCCTCGCCGGGCGCGTCCTCCGGACGCTTGGCCGCCGCCTCAATGGCGGCTTGACGCTCACATGAACCCTTGGGAGTCCGTTCCATGTTCACCGCCATCGGCTCTTTTCTCTCGTCTCTCGTTTCCCCGGTTTCCGACGTGATCGGCAAGTATCAGGACCGCAGGAAGGCCGCCGAAACGGCGGAGGCGAAAATCGCCAAGGCCCGCCTGGAAGGCGAGCAAACCCTAACGTTGACCGATGCCGAATGGGAAAATATCGCGGTCGGGAAAACGGATTCGTCTTGGAAGGACGAGTATGTAACCCTGATCATCACCTTTCCCATTGTCGGCATTCTCGGGGGCGCGCTGTGGCTCGCGTTCACCGGGGACGGCCGCGTTCTGGACGGCGTGAAGGCGGGTATCACGGAACTGCAAGCCCTCGGGGTCGACTTCGGCACGCTCATGAGCGCCGTTGTCTTCGCCGCCCTGGGGCTCAAGATTTGGCGGGCGAAGTGACCCCGAGGCCGAAGGGACTATCAGGAATTCCGTGTAGGGCGGGCATAATGGGAGCAAAGGAGAATTCCCATGGCCCGACGCAAGGAACCGAAGATCCCGGACGCTCTTTTGGATCAGCTATTGGCCGGCGCGGATGCCAAGACGGCATTTGGTCCGGACGGCCTGCTTGAGACGTTGAAGAAGGCGTTGGCCGAACGAGCGCTCAACGCGGAGATGGATCACCATCTTTCCGGGGAAGGCGGTGCCGGGAACAGCCGCAATGGCTATGGCCGGAAGACCGTGACGACGGATACGGGGCAGTTCGAACTGGAGGTACCGCGCGACCGCCAGGCGAGCTTTGATCCGCAGCTCATCGCCAAGTATCAGCGGCGGTTTCCGGGCTTCGACGACAAGATCATCTCGATGTATGCCCGCGGCATGAGCACGCGGGAGATTGTCGGGCATTTGCGCGAACTCTACGGCATCGAGGTCTCGCCGGATCTGATCAGCGCGGTGACCGACGCGGTTCTGGAGGAGATCGCGACCTGGCAGGCGCGGCCGCTGGAAACGGCCTATGCCCTGGTTTTCTTCGATGCCCTGCGCGCCAAGATCCGCGACGAAGGGACGGTCCGCAACAAGGCCGTCCACATCGCCCTCGGCGTGCGGGCGGACGGCGGCAAGGAAATCCTGGGCTTGTGGCTGGAACAGAGCGAAGGCGCCAAGTTCTGGCTGCGGGTGATGAACGAACTGAAGAACCGGGGCGTCGAGGACATCCTCATCGCCGTCGTCGATGGACTGAAGGGATTTCCCGAGGCGATCCGCGCCGTTTTTCCGGAAACGACGGTTCAGACGTGCATCGTGCACCTGATGCGCCACAGCCTCGACTTCGTCTCCTACAAGGACCGCAAGACCGTCGCGGCGGCCCTGAAGGACATTTACCGCGCGATCGACGCCGACGCCGGCGAAGCGGCCCTGGCGGCTTTCGAAGAAGGTCCCTGGGGCCGAAAATACCCGGCCATTGCCCAGAGTTGGCGCCGCGCCTGGGGCGAGGTCATCCCCTTCTATGCCTTCCCCGGCGATGTGCGTCGAATTTTATACACAACGAACGCCATCGAGGCGCTGAATTCCAAGCTGCGCCGGGCGGTCCGGGCCAGGGGGCACTTCCCCAATGACGATGCCGCGATGAAGCTGCTTTTCCTGGTCTTGAACCGATCCGAAAAGGAGTGGAAAATGCCCCCTCGTGAATGGGCGATGGCCAAGGCTCAATTCGCCGTCATCTTCGGCGAGCGTTTCACAAAAGCCATGGCCGGATGATGAGCAACCGCCCGCCCTACACGGAATTCCTGATAGTCCCAGGCCGAACGGCCGAAGGCAAGCCGCCATTGAGGCGGCGGCCAAGCGTTCGGAGGCCCCGCCCGGCGAGGGAAATATAAAATGAAAAAGCTCCAATCCGCCCGCAACGCCCTCCTGAAATCCCCCCTCGGCATCAAGGCGAAGGACCTGTTGACGTTCGCCGAAAAGGGAACCGTCGTTTCCCACCGGGGGGAGCGAAACCAGAACTTCGCCGTGACGTACACGGCGCATCTGATCGTCACGGACTTCACCGGGGAACCGCAGGATTTGCTTTTCATCCTGGTCCGCTGGCTTCACGCGGAAAACCCGTCCGCCCAACCGGATGCGATCAAGTTCCATGTCGACGTGATCGACCACAAGAAATCGGACGTGTCCCTTGCCGTGGAACTGTCCGAAGTGATCGGCGTCGCCGAAGTCGCGGGCGGACTGTCCCTGGACGCGCAACCCGACGCCGACGCGCTGGCGATCGGCATGGACACGCTCTTTCCCGACATGCCCGAAAGCGCCGACGCATGAGCGCCGACGCCCTCGCCGACCTCGACGACTGGCTCAAATCCGCCGTCGCCGCGTTGGCTCCCGCCGCCCGCAAGCGCCTCTTACGCGACATCGCCCGCGACCTGCGGAAACGGAACCAAGCCCGCATCACGCGGCAGGTCGCGCCCGACGGCGAAAAGTGGAAACCGCGCAAGAAGTCGCCGCGCGGCAAGGTGCGGACGGCGGCAAGGATGCTGATCGGGTTGCGGGCCGCCCGGCGCATGCGCGTGAAGGTCAAGGCCGACGGCGCGGAAATCGGCTATGAGGGGCGAACGGCGCGCATTGCCGCCGTTCACCAATTCGGTGGAATGGATGCCGTTGCCGAGGGCGGCCCCCGCGTTCGCTATCCCGCCCGCCCGGTCCTGGGGATTTCGGTGGGGGATCGTGAGTGGATTCGGACGGAGGTCATTGAGCGGCTTTTGAAACGGCTCTGACTCATTTCGTGACCACTTAGGGCCAGAAACGGAAGGGCGGATTTCTGCTACGGACAGCGTAAAGCCGCAGCTGCTGTTGTCTCCATGCAGCCGTTTCGGCCGGACGTAGTCCATGGTGGACAGCCAGAATCTAGCCTTGGCCATGTAGAAACGACATTGCGGCTCGTTCGCGAGCATGATTGGTTCGTGTCGAATACTCTCGCGCGTCAAAGAGCAGCCAAAGCTGCAACTTCGATCCTTTCGTAGGAGCATTCTGGACGCCAAGATCGTGACGTTACAGTGTTTGGCGACGATGGCGCCGTCGGAAGAGATATAGCAAGGCCCTGTTTTAAGCAGCACCGTGTTTTTGGACGCTACCGCCGTCCTTCAGAGTTCCGCACTCCATGCACTTTCTTTGAAGTACCTCATCCATCCAGTAAACGACATAGCCATTGTGGGGAAGGGTGGGGGTCTTGAGCTCCCACTTCTTCTCCGCTTCACGAAGCCCAAAATTATCAAGATGGAATGGCGCTCTATGAACTGTCGATGCGCCTACTTTCAAAGACCGTCCAGTCTCGTCAGTAACATATACAGTAAGGCCGTCGGTCGGCAGAATAGACCTGTGAACCTCGTTGTCATGGAAATTTTTAAGAATACTGTAAATAACTTCAAGATCAACATGCTGACCTGGTGGTATGTTTATTGATTTGGTTCGAATTTCAATATTATCTGATTTTTCATTTTTAAGTTGATTAAGAAAACGATTTCTCAAATGCTCGGTAAGCAATTCAATTCCGTCGACTTTTATTGATTCTATATTAGTATTTTCTATAAATTCTTTCGTTTTTATTGCATCAATAACTAGCCCTGGCGTGATTGACTCATCTCTCTTGCCACAATTAATCGTTCTATGACGGATGTTGGCATGCATTATCACTCCGTGGCCACTGGCAGGATTGAGCAACGTATATCTTGCCTCAAATCCCGTCCTATACAATGGCCTTGTTATTGATGTACGCAATATCTCATCTATATATCTTTGTGGAAATGACGCTCCAAATGCTCCGACAAAGGCATTTTTTGATATTTCATTTATTGTAGATTTCACAAAACTGTCTTGTCCATTCATAAACTCTTTGATGGATTTGTCGGTAGCATTGCCGACTATAATATATACGATTCTACTTATTAACAAAGAAAAAGCAAGTCCTATAGCAAAATCAGACGCGGCTTTGTATCCAAAAAATTGTGGTACGAATGTAGTCATACGTTTCATCAACTGCGTGCATACTGCCGCGCTTTGTTGACAAGTAATTTCTGCATCTATAAATACTGAACATGTCAGAAACAATACCACTAAGAGAAGGCAAAAAACGTTTTCTCGATTGAAATGTTGCTTCATGTCAGCCCCCTAAAATCGACATCACCTGTCGCAACCTCAAACGTTGGCGAAAGTCGTCAATTTTAATCTAGCGTAAGGCCGCCTATTTGGAAACGGCTTCGATCCCCTGAACGCCTGCCCTGGATGCCAATCCAATTATTGACTTAAACGTAGTCAAAAAAATTTGAAGTCCATGCCTCTTCTATACCACTTGTTCGAGATCAAGTTTTCTTTTCTCCGCCCTCAAACACAGTTGTAATCCCCCTATTCCAACTCCCATCCGCGTGACCGCCCCGCCCGCGTGTGCTCATCCTCACAGGCATGAGCCTCGCACACTCCGAACTCGCACGTTTGATCCCGAACCTCATCGGCCTCGGCACAATCGCCGAGGCCGATCCTTCTTCCGCGCGCGTGCGCGTGAACATCAACGGGCGGGTAACGGCGTGGCTTCCGATCCCGGCCGAGATCGGCCGCAACTTCCGCCGTTGGCGGCCGTTGCGGGCGGGAACGCAAGTCCTGGTCGCCTGTCCGTCGGGTGATCCGGCGAACGCGATCATCGTTCAAATTCTCTATTCCGACGCCCTGCCGCCGCCCTCGACCTCGGAAGCCGTCGACCTGATCCTTTGGGACGACGGAACCCGCGTCGAGTATGACAGCGCCGCGAAGCGCGTGACCGTGCATAGCGCGGGCGACATGACGCTTTCGGCCGTCGGCGCGCTGCGGATCGACGCCCAACACGTCGAAATCCACACCGGGGAGGAAGGCCGCTATCTGGTCGACCATCACGGCAAGGCGTCGATGATCACGCATATCGAAGGCGTCAACTTCGAAACCGAGACATGGGAAGAAGGCGCGATCGTCACCGGCATTCCCGATCACGGCTATTCGCCGCCGAAAGTGGAACCGGAGGCGGAAGAATGATCGGCCTTTCCGTTTCGACCGCCGCCCGGCTTTCGCGTTCCGAACACATCCGGCAATCGATCGCCGACATTCTGACGACGCCGATCGGTTCGCGCGTGATGCGCCGCGATTACGGCGCCCGCCTGTTCGATCTGGTCGACGCCCCCGGCAACCCCACGGGGCCTTGCGCATGATCGCGGCCGCCGCCGACGCCCTGGCCCGCTGGGAACCGCGTATCCGCGTCTCGTCCGCTTCCCTGTCGGTCGGTTTCGACGGTTCCGCCGTCATCACGGTTGAGGCCGCCGACGTGGGCACCGGCGCGGCCGTGTCCGCGTCCGCCTCGCTGGGGGCGTCGTCATGAGCCGGTTCAACGCGATCGACCTGGGGGCGCTCGCGCCGCCCGACGTGATCGAAGCCCTCGACTATGAAACCGTCCTGGCGGCCCTCAAGGCGGACATGGTCGAAGCCCTTTCGGCCATCCTTCCCGATTGGGATTCGTCCCTGGAAAGCGACGCGATCGTGAAGCTGCTGGAACAATTCGCCTATCGCGAAATCCTGTTGCGTTCGCGCGTGAACGACGCCGCCCGCGCCGTGATGTTGTCGACCGCCACCGGGGCCGATCTCGACGCCATCGCCGCGCGCTATCACGTCGCGCGGTTCACGATCGTCGAGGCCGACGACACCGCCCGCCCGCCCGTCGAGGCCGTCATGGAAGACGACGCCGACTTGCGCGAACGGGTTTTGCTGGCGTTCGAAGCGTTGTCGGTCGCCGGGCCGTCCGGGGCCTATCTGTCGGCGACGCTGAACGCCGATGCGCGGGTGTCGTCTGTCGCCGTCACGTCCCCCGAACCGGGCGAAGTCGTCGTGACCGTGCTTTCGACCGAGGGCGACGGCATCGCGGATGCCGACCTTTTGGACGCGGTTTCCGCCGCCTTGAACGACGAAGACACCCGGCCGTTGACCGATCATGTGACCGTCCAGGCGGGAACCCGGATCGATTACGCGATCAACGCGGAACTGACGATTTACGACGGCCCCGCCGCCGATGTGGTGCGCACGGCGTCCGAGGAAGCCGTTACCGCGTTCGCGGCCGGTCAACGCCGCCTTGGCGAGCCCGTGACGATCGACGGCTTGCACAAGGCCCTGCGGGTCGACGGCGTGAAGAAGGTTTCCCTGATCGAACCGGCCGCCGACGTGGAACCGCTAGAGGCCGAATTCGCCCATTGCACCGGAATTGCGGTCGCGATCGCGGGGGCGTCATGACGGTTTCGCTGCTTCCCCCCAACGCCACCGCGCTTGAACGGGCGATCGAAGGACCAAGCGGCCGCGTCGATGCGCTTCCCGTTCCGGTCGATACCGTCTGGTCCCCGGAAACCTGCCCGGCCGCCCTGTTGCCCTGGCTCGCCTGGGCGTTTTCCGTCGACACCTGGAACCCGGCTTGGTCCGAAAAGATCAAGCGCCAGGTCATCGCCCAAAGTTTCGACGTTCACCGCGTCAAGGGCACGCTGGGCGCGGTCAAGCGGGCGCTCGCGGCGCTCGATCTCGATGCGGTCACGATCTCCGAATGGTTCGATTACGCGGGCGATCCCTACACCTTCCGCCTCGACGTGGAATTGTCGACGCGGGGCGTTTCGGAGGGCGAAGAGGCGGGCATTCTGGCGGCGGTCGACGCCGCGAAAAACGTCCGCTCCCACCTGGACCGGCTGCGGGTGTGGCTCACCGTTCGCGGCGAAACGCCCAAGATCGGGCTCGCGACCCTTTGCGGCGAAACCGTCACCGTCTTCCCGCCCGCGATTACCGAAGTGGAAACCCAAGGCGCCGCGCCAAGGTTCGGGCTCGCCGTCTACGGCGTCGAAACCGTGACGCTTTATCCGATGTGAGGGAACCATGGCCGATTACTACACCCTGTTGACCACCGTGGGGGCCGCCCAACTGGCCAACGCGCAAGCGCTCGGAACCTCGGTCGCGCTCACATACTTCGCGGTCGGCGACGGCGACGGCGCGGAATACGAGCCGAGCGAAACGCAAACCGCGCTGGTGGGCGAAGTGTGGCGCGGGCAGGTCAACCAGATTTACGTTCACGCCGATAACGCCAATTGGCTGGTAATCGAGGCGATCATTCCCGAAGAAACGGGCGGATGGCACGTCCGGGAAATCGGGATTTTCGACGACGCCGGGAACCTGTTCGCGGTCGGTAAGGTTCCCGTCACCTATAAGCCGGTTCTCGCCTCCGGGTCGGCCAAAGACCTTTACGTTCGAATGATCCTGGAGATTTCGAACGCGTCCGACGTGGTTCTGAAGATCGATCCGGCGATCGTCCTGGCCAGCCGTCAATACGTCGCCGACCTGTTCGCGGAACACGGCGCGGACCCGAACGCGCATGAACTTCTCAATACCTACGATATCCCGTTCATGGCTGGTTGGGGCGGCGACGGCGCGGGCGAGGACGTGGCGGTTCAAATCCATGGTGCCGTCCTTCTCACGCGCGACGTGACGTTCCTGGGCGAAGGGTTGCGGTCAGAGACCGCCCCGACGGGCGCGGCCATCGTCGCCGACATCAAAATCAATGGCGCGACCGTCTACGCCACGCCGCCCGAAATCGCCGACGGAGACAACACGGGCACGGCGGGCGTCCTGAAAGCCGCCATGGTCGAAGCCTCGGCGGGCGATCTCGTCACATTCGAACTGCTGCAAGTCGGCTCGGAAAGCGCCGGGCAAAAGCTGACGTTCACCCTGAAAGGCAAGGTGCGCTGATGCTTTTCGCCGGTCCCCATCTGACGAGCATCCGTAACGGCGGGGCCGACATCCCCGTTGGGGCTATTACCGGCTACACAGGAACGCTTGCCGAGGCCGCCGCCCTGACCGGCTGGGTACTTTGCGACGGCGATAACGATACGCCCGACCTGCGGGAACGGTTCATCATCGGCGCGGACGACGGCGACTATGCAACGGGAACGTTCGGCGGCAGCCTGACCGATCAAGTCGCGGGAACGACGTCAAGCACGGGCGCGCACGGCTCCTTGTACGGCCTCGGGGGCAGTTCAAGCGGCGGTTCGGACTACAAACGCGGCACCGCTGGCGCGCATTCCCACCCCGTCGCGGCCGATCTCGATCCTCCTGTTCCTCAGTCACGCACCGTCGTCTACATCATGGCGACAACACCAGGTCCCTTGCCAGCCGGGGCGGTCGCTTGGCTGCATGACACGAAGGGCGGCGGCGGGTTCGAGGCGTTCGAGGATTTGCGCGGCCGGTTCGCGTTCGGCGTTTCCGACGACACCCGCGAAACGACGGGTTCCGATACCCGCGCCATAACGAACGTTCGCTATGGTTCGGAAGGAACGCACAGTCACCCCGCTGGCGCGGCCTTCGGAGGCGGGAGCACCGACCATCCCAACATGGGCGGGGGCGGACACGAACACGACGCCACGGACGAGGGAACGGTCGACGTGCCCCGCCCGCCTTTCCATGCCCTGCTCGGCGTCATATCGCCCAAGGGGGGCCGCGCGCTCGCCCGGTTGGTTCTCGCCTATGCCGGGGATACGGAAACCATCCCCGAAGGTTGGACCGTCTGCGACGGCACGGGCGATGCGCCCGACCTGCGCGGCCGGATACCGATCGGCGTTGACGACGAAACCGCCCTCGACGTCACGGGCGGCGATAGCGCCGCGATCGATCACGACGGCGCGGGAAGTCCTTCGGGCTCCGCGCCGCACAATCACGACTCGGCGGCCCCGGCACTGGCCAGCTACGGCGACCACTCGACCTATGCATGGTCGCACGAGCACGCGTCATGGAGCGGCACAATCGCTCCCATGCCCGCCTGGGCGGCCCTTCCTTTCATCATGGCGCTTTAAGGAGGTTTCCTTGATCCCGCATCCCGCTTTCATTCATCAAACCAACGGTATCGTCGTCATATCCGACGGAACCGTTGAGGCCGTTTTCGAGACCTTGGAAGCCTTCCAGTCTGCTGAACCTGATTACGCGCCCGCCGTCGGCGTGATCGGCGTCAACTACGAACGGCGCGGTTCGCGCGTTCTCCACGTCGAAACTGTCGAGGGCGGAATCGTCCGGCCGGGCGAAGGCGCGGCCGACGATTACGAGGCCATGATTGCCAAGGCGGCCGACTATGCCGCCGCCCGCACGCTGATGGATCACGCCCTTTACGGCGTCACGGACGTTGCCGAGGCGCAAGCCGTCCTGGTCGATGCCGTCAAGACGATCGCGCACGCGCGCCTTGCCACGACCGACTGGTATCTGATCCGGCAGAACGAAACCGGCACCGCCACTCCGCAAACCGTTCTCGACGCCCGCGCCGCGATCCGCGCCGCCGCCGATGCGCATGAGGCGGCGATTGCCGCCCTCGACACTCTCGACGCGCTCTTTTCCCACGACACCGGGGCCGATTGGCCCGAAGCCTGACAGGAGCCGAAGCAATGATCGCTTTCCTTCTCTTCATTCCCCTTGGCGGCCTTGCCTATCGCGTTCGCGGCGGCCTATGGGGCGATCCAATCAAGTCCGCCGCCGCATGGTGGGGCTCCACCACGTCGCGGATTTCGCTTTCCGTTCTCACGTCCGCGTTCGCGGTCCTGCTCACGTTTGACGCCGCCTTGTTCGCGCTCGCGCCCGCCCTGTACGCGGGCATGGTCCTGGGATGGTTCGGTTGCGGCGACATGGGCCGCGACGGTGACCGCTCGCGGCTTGTCGAGGGCCTGATCATGACCGGACGCGGCTTGATCATGACCGCCCCCGTGGGCGCGGTTCTGTGGGGGTTCGGCTATGGCCCGTGGTTCGGGCTCGCGGGCCTTGCCCTCGGGGGCCTTTACGAACTCGGACACCGCACGCCGACGCTCGGGGCCGGGTTCGAAACCGGCATGCCGATAGCGGAAGTCTATACGGGAATTTGGATTTGGGCCGCCCTCGCGGCGGCCGTCACCTTCGCTTGATCCCCCCGGAAAGGAGGAAACCCCATCATGCCCACCGATTATCATCATGGCGTTCGCGTCGTCGAAGTCACGTCCGGCACGCGGCCCATTCGCACCATTCAGACCGCGATTATCGGCCTCGTCGCCACGGGAGAGGCCGCCGACGCCGACTATTTCCCGGAAAATACCCCGGTTCTCGTTACCGACATCGCCGACGGCATCAATTCGGCCGGCACGTCCGGCACGCTTCCTTATGCCCTGGAAGCGATCAAGGACCAGTGCAACCCCCTGACCGTGGTCGTCCGCGTGCCCGAAGGAGAAGACGACGCCGAAACCAAATCCAACCTGATCGGGACCGTTGTCAACGGGAAGAAAACCGGCGTGCAAGCCCTGCTGGACGCCAAGTCGTTCGTCGGCGTGCAACCGCGCATTCTTGGCGTTCCGGGCCTGGACGACAAGGACGTGGCGGCCGAACTCATTTCGATCGCTTCCCAGACCCGATCGTTCGCCTATGTGTCGGCGTTCGGCTGCGTCGATCGGGGCGCGGCCGTTCTCTACCGCGACAACTTTGGCCAGCGCGAAGCCATGGTGATCTGGCCGGACTTCACGTCGTGGGACACGATCAACGACGCCGAACGGACGGATTGGGCGGTCGCCCGCGCGCTCGGCTTGCGCGCTAAGATCGACAACGAAACCGGCTGGCACAAAACCCTTTCCAACGTCACCGTCAACGGCGTGACGGGCTTGTCAAAGGGCGTCTATTGGGATTTGCAGTCACCGGACACCGACGCGGGCGTGTTGAACGAGGCCGACGTGACGACGCTGATCCGGAATGACGGGTTCCGGTTCTGGGGCTCGCGCACCTGCACCGAAGATCCGCTTTTCGCGTTCGAAAACTACGTCCGAACGGCGCAAGTCCTGGCCGACACGATGGCGGAAGCGCATTTCTGGGCCGTGGACAAGCCCATGCATCCGACCCTTGCCCGCGATATCGTCGAGGGCGTCAACGCCAAGTTCCGCGAACTGGTCGCCTCGGGATACCTGATCGGCGGGGGCGCGTGGTTCGATCCCCTGAAAAACTCGAAAGAAACCCTGAAGTCCGGGAAAGTTACGATTTCCTACGACTATACGCCGGTCCCCCCGCTCGAAAACCTGCTCTTCGAACAGAAGATCACGGACGACTATCTGGTCGATTTCGCCGCGCAAATGGCGGCGTGAGGAGAATCGCATGTATCCGCGCAAACTCACCAACTTCAACCTGTTCATCGACGGCCGTTCGTTCGCGGGCGTCGCCGAGGAAATCACCCTTCCGCCCCTGGAACGCACCATGGAAGACTTCCGAGGCGGCGGCATGCTGGGGCCGATCAAGCTGGATATGGGCCTTGAGGCCCTTCAACTCAGCTTCACGCTGGCGGAATTCAACGCCGACGTGCTCGCCTTGTGGGGCGTCGAGGATGCTTCCGGCGTCGGCGCGCGCTTCATGGGCGCGGCGCAAGCCGACAACGCCGACGGCACGGTTGACGCCATTGAAATCGCCGTGCGCGGCCGTTGGCAGAAGATCGACCCCGGCAACGCGAAACAGGGCGAAGCCGCGAAAATGACGGTCGACATGCCGTTGACCTACTACAAGTACACGCTGAACGGCGCGGTTCTCATCGAAATCGACATGATCAACGGTCGCGAGATCGTGGCGGGCGTCGACCGCACCGCCGCCATGCGCGAAGCGATCGGCCTGCCCGTGTGATCGGTTGGAAAGAAGGATAAACAGCTATGAAAACCGTCAAACTGTTCGAACCGATCACCTACGGAAACGACGCCGACGGCAAGCCGAAAACCTTGAACGAATTCACCTTGCGCAAGCCCACGGCCGGGGACTTGCGCGGGGTGAAGCTCCTGTCCGTGCATGAGATGGACCCGTCCGTTCTGTTCGTGCTCATTCCCCGGCTCGCTTCCCCGGCGCTGACGGCCGCGCACCTTCAAGAACTGTCCGCGCCCGACACGGCGAACCTGTTCGGGGTTCTCGGGGATTTTTTTCAACCGACGGCATCCCCGACGACGCGTTGACCGCCTGGGGGCTGATCATGCGGGCGTTTCCCGGTTCGTTCCCGCCCGCCGTGTTCGATGCCCTCGACCTGGACCGCTACGCCGAAACCTACGGCCTGGCGGTCCATTTCCTGGAAGAAGAGGCCCGCGCCTGGGAACGGGCAAGGGGATAGCGGCGCGGAACGCGCAAGCCGCCATTGAGGCGGCGGCCAAGCGTCCGGAGGACGCGCCCGGCGAGGAGCGCGGAACGCGCAAGCCGCCATTGAGGCGGCGGCCAAGCGTCCGGAGGACGCGCCCGGCGAGGAGCGCGGAACGCGCAAGCCGCCATTGAGGCGGCGGCCAAGCGTCCGGAGGACGCGCCCGGCGAGGGAAAGGAAAAAAACATGCCCGACTTGAAACTAAACATTCTTCTCCAAGCCGCCGACAAACTGTCGAAGCCGTTCGGCATGGCCCGCGATTCGTCCGCGCGGTTGCGCTCGTCCATCACCGAAAGCGCGCGGAAGGTTCGCGACCTGGAAAAGGTATCGGCCGACCTCGACGCTTTCCGCCGCCTGAAGATGGACGCCAAGGCCAACGCCGCCGCGCTGGCCGAAGCCCAAGCCAAGGCCCAGCGCCTGGGGCGCGAAATGGCCACGGCCGACACCGTGACGAAGAAAATGCGCGGGGAATTCGCCCGCGCCCGGCAGGAAGTAAAGCGGCTGGAACAGGTGGAAGTCTCCAACGCGCAAGGCACGCTCGCCTTGCGCAACCGCCTGAAGGAAGCCGGGATTGATACGCGGAAACTCGGCACCGAACAAAAACGCCTGAAAACCGAACTCGACGCGGCGGCGAAGGCGGCCGACCGCGAAGGCAAGGCCCTGGAAAGGGCCGGGAAAAAGGCAAACCTGCTGGCCACGGCGCGCGCGAAGCTGGACCGCACCTTGCAACGCCAATCCAGCCTTGCCGTTACCGGGGCGTCCGGCATGGCGGCGGGCGGTTCCGCCCTGGCGCTCGGCTCCCGCGTCGCCGGGGACGGCATCAATTTCGAGGAAACCCTATCCGGCGTCGCGGCCGTCGCCCGCCTCGACACCACGTCCGAGGCATTCGCCCGCTTGCGGAAACAGGCGGAAGAATTGGGCGCGACAACCGACTTTTCGGCGTCCGAGGCGGCCCAAGGCATGCAGTTTCTGGCCATGGCGGGCTTCAAGACGAACGGCATTCTCACCGCCATGCCGGGCATGCTCAATCTTGCCAAGGCGGGCGCGACCGATTTGGGCGAAACCGCCGACATCGCTTCGAACATCCTGTCGGGTTTCGGCCTGGAAGCCGATCAAATGGGCCGCGTCGGCGACGTGCTGGCGGCGACGTTCACGCGTTCCAACGTTAATCTGTCCATGCTCGGGCAGACCATGAAATACGTGGCCCCGATCGCCAAGGAAGCCGGAACCTCGATCGAGGATGCCGCCGCCATGGCGGGCCTGCTCGGCAACGTCGGCATCCAGGCGGACCAAGCGGGCACCGCGTTGCGCGCCCTGCATAACCGGATGGCCGCGCCGCCCGCCGAAGCCGCCCGCGCGCTGACCGATCTTGGCGTTTCGGTGCGCACCGCAGAAGGCGACATGCGGCCGATGGTCGACATCCTGGCCGAGGTGGCCAAGAAAACCGAGGGCCTGGGGTCGGCCGACCGCCTGGGGGCGTTCAAGGCCATCGCCGGGGCCGAAGCGGGCGCGGCCATGGCCGCCCTGGTCGAACAGGGGGGCGCGGGCGAAATCACGCAATTCGCCGAGGTGCTGCGGAACGCCCAAGGCGAAGCCGCGCGGATCGCCGCGCAAATGCGCGATAACGTGGCGGGCGACCTCAAGGGCCTGGGCTCCGCCGTCGAGGGCTTCAACATCGCCTTGACGCAGACCAACGCCGCGCCGTTGCGCGAGGTGATCCAGGCGTTGACCGGCGTCGTCCGGGGCGCGCGCGATTGGGTCAAGGAAAACCCCCGGCTCGCGGGCACGATTACCAAGGTCGCGGCGGCCGTCGCCGGGCTCGTCTTCGTCGGCGGAACCCTGGCCGTCGCCGTCGCGGGCATCCTGGGGCCGTTCGCGATGGCGCGCTTTGCCATGACCGCCCTGGGGCTCAACGTCGGCGGGCTCGCCTCCGGCTTTTCCCTGTTGTCGAAGGGCGTCGGACTGGTCGGCACCGTCGCCAAGATCGCCTTTCCGATCGTCGCCGGGGGTATCCGGGCGATCGGGATGGCCCTGACCGCCAACCCCATCGGCGTGATCGTCATGGCGATCGCCGCCGCCGCGTACCTGATTTACGAATATTGGGAGCCGATCAAGACGTTTTTCTCCGCCCTGTGGGACCGCGTGAAAGACGTGTTCGCCGGGGCCTGGGAAGGCATCAAGGCGGTTTTCTTCAACGTCACGCCCCTGGGGCTGATCATCAAGAATTGGGAGCCGATCACCGCCTTTTTCTCCGACCTGTGGGAGCGGACCAAGGCGGTGTTCGCGCGGGCCTGGGAAGGGTTCAAATCCCTGTTGTCGTATCATCCCCTGGCCCTGATTTACGAGAATTGGGAACCGATCAAGGATTTCTTCGCCGGGCTGTGGGACGGGATTACCGGCATCTTTGACCGGGCGATAGACGCCATCGCGGGCAAGCTCAAGGTTCTGAAAGCGCCGCTCGATTGGGTCGCGGATCAGGTCGGCGGCCTGTTCGGCGGCGGCGACGACGAAGAAAGTCCCGCGCCCGCCCGGCCGGCACGCGGCATTCGTGCCACCGCGCCCAAGATCGCCGCGACCGCCGCGACCGTCGCCGCGTTGGCCGTCCCGGCCGGGGCCGCCGCGCCCCCGGTTCATCACGAGGAAAACTATCGCCTGGAAATCCACGCCGCCCCCGGCATGGACGAGGCCGCCCTTGCGCGCGAAATCCGCCGCCAACTGGAAGAACGCGACCGCCGCGCCCGATCGGCCGCGCGCGGCCGTCTCTACGACGGGGAGAAATGATCGATGCTGCTGGCTCTCGGCTTGTTCGTGTTCGGGCTCAAGACCGCGCCGTTCGACAGCCTCAAGCGATCGACGGGGCAACGCTGGCAGGCTCAGAACCGCGTCGGTATCGATCCCGCTTACCAGTGGGTCGGCAAGGGCGAGGACGCCTTGACGATCGACGGCGTTCTCATGCCGGAACTCACGGGCGGACCGTCCAACCTCGATACGCTTCGCGCCATGGCGGACGGCGGAAAGGCGTGGATCATGACCGCAGGCAATGGAACCGTTCTAGGAATGTGGTTCATTGATAGTGTCGAGGAAACGCGGTCGGCTTTCCTGGACGACGGCACGGCGAGGAAAATCGAATTTTCGGTTGCCTTACGCCGCACCACGGACGAATCGCCCAGCCGTCTCGGCAACCTCATGGACAGCCTGCCATGATCCCGGCGTTCAGGATCACCGCCGACGGCGCCGACGCCACGGCGACCCTGCAATCGCGCCTGATCGAACTGCGGTTGACGGACAAACAGGGCTTGGAAGCGGACGAACTGCAAATCACGGTATCCGACCATGACGGCGCGGTGAACCTTCCCCGCCGTGGCGTGACGCTGCGGTGCGCGCTCGGATGGCGCGGCGAAGCGCTGATCGATAAGGGCGCGTTCATCGTCGACGAAATCGCCCAATCGGGGCCGCCCGACGTCATCGCCATCACCGCGCGGTCGGCCGACTTCGAAGGCCCGTTCAAGGAACAGCGCGAACAGGATTACGACGGCGTGACCCTCGGCACCATCCTGCGAACCATCGCCGCGCGGCAAGGACTCATGCCGGCGATTTCCGGCGATCTGGACGGCATCCCGATCGACCACCTGGACCAGACCAACGAAAGCGACGCGCACTTTCTGACGCGCCTAGGAGAGGATCACGACGCCCTTGCGACCGTGAAGGACGGCCATCTCCTGTTCACGCCGATCGGGGCCGCCGTCACGGTCGGAGGCGCGGCGCTGACGGCCGCGACGATCCGCCGCGCCGACGGCGACCGCCATGCGTTCACGATCGCAGATCGCGAGGGCACCACAACCGGCGTCAAGGCGAAGTGGCGGCATATCGGATCGTCCACGACGCTCTACGCGTTGGCGGGTGAAGAAGGCTCGGTCAAGACCCTGAAACGGGACCATCCGAACGAAACCGCCGCCCGACGCGCGGCCGACGCCGAATGGGCGCGACTGCAACGGGCGAAGAAGGAAATGACGATCGCCCTTGCCCACGGGCGACCGGACATCATCGCGAACCAGCCGTTGAAGCTGGAAGGATGGCGGAAAGAAATCGACGGGCTCGCGTGGGTCACGGGCGATATATCCCACGCCCTCGGCGGCGGCGGGTTCACGACGGAAATAAGGGCGTTCAGTACGGATTAGCGCTGCCCCGATACGAGCGTTTTTCTTGAGGTTAATGCAACTGATCCATTTCTTCAAATCGCGGGGCTCAGATTGAGTGATTACTATTCATCTCCGAACTCTAGAAATGCGGCCTCTATTTGGAAGGCGCTTACTCCCTCCAGAATCGGCGATAACGTGAGAACGGTGTTTTGATCTGCAAGCTATGGTATTGCTCACTAGAGGGCGCAGGTAACGTCTTGGATGGGGGGGATCATGATCAAAATTTTATTCGCTGGGCTCGTCTGCGCGCTGTTATCTGGATGCGTAAGCACTGAAGATGCCTCCCAAAATTTGGCGGAATCAGGTCTATGGCAGCATCTTGGAAACCACGAAAATTGCGTGGCTTGGAATCCTTATCCGCAAGATGGCGAGACTTTGATTTGGACCGGAGAGTGCGTGAACGGAAAAGCCGAGGGTGAAGGCGAACTGATCTCTAAATCGGACACGGCAATCGAAAGCTGCCTCGGCCGGTTGATTGGAGGCAAAGCGTCCGGATATACGGTATGTGAAACTGAAGATGGCCCGATCCGCGTTGTCATGAGAGGCACCGTTGAGCAGGATCAATGGACCGGAAGTGGCGGTATCTGGATGAAAGAATCATCGACCCTCTTTTGGCAAAACGGTACTTGGTACGACAACGCGTTGGCCGGGTACGGTGAATTGCATTCATCAGGTAAGAAATGCGCGGGCATTTGGAGAGGGGATAAGCTGGACGAAGGTCGTTGTAGTTACGGCCTGCGAGGTGGCTCTCCTAGATATGATCTGGAGTATAAAGACGGTAAACCCAACGGGCCAAACGTCATCACATTCCCAAACGGAGGTCGGTACGAGGCTGGCCTGCACGATGAGAAAACGCATGAAACGGGGGTCTTCACTGATGCGCAGGGCGTACAATATAAAGCGGCGTTCATAGGCGGGTGTCTTTTTGTCGGAGACGATTACGTAGGCGTGACTATAGACACAGCATATTGCGTATACATGAAAAAGCAGGAGCGCGGATTTCCGTTCCCTCGACCTTCTTCACCTTAAACGCCAACGTATGGCAATGAGGTTAAGGCGAAAGGCGATATATTCGATGCTCAAAAATAGCCTTTACTCGAACCAGCGATTGACCCTGTTCGGGGTGGCGGGTTCACGACGGAATTGCGCGCCTGGACCAACGACTAAAGGCGAACGTCGTTTTATCCCTATCCGGCACCGTCCGAAAACCCCTCGCGCTCCCGTTCCCAGACCCAACACTTGACTGTTTTTCCAGCCAAAACGCTACAAACAGCCTTCACGCCCACGAAGCGCGGTTTTTTGAGGTGCTTCAAGGCCCGCCGCAGACTTTCAGTTAACGCGACATCGCAACCATATTCGGAAAACAGGGCATCGAGTTGCCGCATGTTGACCGCGATCAACTCCGGTTTACAGGCGTGGTTATAGGCGACGCACTTTTCATCCAATGTTTTCAGGGCATTCCAGAACGGCGCGGTGATTTGCGCGGGGTTGGGGGCGTCCGCGCCGATGCAGGAAAGCGGCGGCACGTCGAGGCCGATCCCCGATAGCGTTTGATCCAGCATGGCGTGTAGCGATCGGCGTAGGCCCGGTTCCGTTTCCCGCCTGATCCTGTCCATCAGTTGCAAGGCATGGCGTTGCCCCGCCAGCACGTCGGCATGATTGGCCCGCCCATAGGCGCCGGTTTTTCGGATCGTCGGCAGGACATCGCCCGTAACCCACTTGCGGAAGCGGTGTTGCACCGTGCCGGGCGTCATCGCCTTTCGGCTGCGAAGGATCAAGACATATAGGCCGGACTCGTTGATGATATTTTTGATCGGATTGCCGGGAATACCCTCAGTTAAAGTTAGGGTATCCCGTTCATCATCATCGAGGCTGGTGACGGCCATGGTCGGGTTTTGGATTTCCAAGCATCGGCACACGTCCGCCGCGACGAACCACGGTTCGCCGTCCCGCTCCAAGGTGCGCAGGATGTGGTTTTCATCAAACAGAAACGGCGTAATGGCGTTCATCGTCTTCTCCCCCCGGAAATACGATGACGGTATGAAAGGGTTGGACACGGAAAGGGTGTGACTTAAAGCGACACCCTTTGATCAATCAGATAATCGGCAACGCGCGTTGATCACCATTCAAGGGGCGCTATCTTCCGTAATCGTCGACCCGTTCGCCAACCGCAAACCTAACCTTTGCTCGAAGCGCCTGAAACCGGCGCGCGAAGCTCTATTCGAAGCTGCTGCAAAAGAACCTTGATCCCGATCTCTCGTTCGATCGGGTCTTCATAGGCGGCAACCAGCGTGTTGAACATGCGAACCGAGGCCCGCGCCAGATGGCCGGGCGCGATGCGGGCGTTTTCGTCGCGGTAGACCGATGATATGCCGTTGGGGATATTCGCCATCAAAGTCTCTTCGTTTTTTGTCACGACATTTATTCGTTGACGACATCAATAAATGTCGGTACATTTAATCTGTCGGATGGCAGGAAAATATCGATGCGATACGAGTGGGACCCGGAAAAGAACCGCAAAAACATCGACAAGCACGGTATCGCGTTCGAGGCCATGAGCGATTGGGACTGGTCGCTTTCGAT
Organism: Rhodospirillales bacterium; assembly: GCA_963675465.2. Taxonomy (GTDB): domain Bacteria; phylum Pseudomonadota; class Alphaproteobacteria; order Rhodospirillales; family Shumkoniaceae; genus JAHDSF01. The sequence continues at coordinate 409,797 of CAXXVY010000004.1, read as the reverse complement.
CCTGCTGGACGTGCAGATTGTGAATGGCGAGGAGCGCGAATTGTCGGTCGGTCCCCTGACGGAACGCCTGTTCGCCGTGGTCGTGACCGAACGGGGCGAAACCCTTCGCGTCATTTCCCTGCGCCGCGCGACCAACGCCGAAATTCGGGTATGGAGAAAGGAATTTCAGCATGGCTAAAATCCCCCTGATCCGCGACAACACCCCCGAGGAAGAAGCCGCGATCAAGAAGGCGATCGCCGAGGACTCCGACACCTGGGAAATCCCGGAGGGCGCAAAGCCCCTTCGCCGGGGGCGCCCCGCCGGCCAGAAAAAGGCGAAAGTCACGGTCCGCCTGGACCTGGACCTGATCGAGGCGCTCAAGGGCTCCGATCCGAAAGGATGGCAAACGCGTTTAAATTCGGCCGCGTGGGCCGGGTTGAAGCGCTAGGATTTTCGGCTATCTTCCGTAATCTTCGACCCGTCCGCCAACCGTAATCCTAGCCTTTGCTGGAAGCGCCGGAAACCGGCGCGCGAAGCTCCATTCGAAGCTGCTGCAACAGGACCTTGATCCCGATCTCGCGTTCGATCGGGTCTTCGTAGGCGGCGACCAGCGTGTTGAACATGCGAACCGAGGCCCGCGCCAGATGGCCGGGAGCGATGCGGGCGTTTTCGTCGCGGTAGACCGAGGAAATGCCGTCGGCGATCTTCGCCATCAGATTCTCGTCATAGGCGCGCGACTCGTCCGGCTTGTTGTCCTGCTCAAGCGCCACGGGCGAACGGCCGTACATGTCGCCTTCGCCCGTCGCGAGCCAATCCAGGGATATCCCCGCCGCCTGGGCCAGACGGGCAAGCGTGGAAAACGACGGGTCAACCTCCCCGTCGACCCATCGTTGATAGGTCGAATTCGACACGTTCGCGGCACCGGCCGCGCGCGCCCGGTTCTTGAAATACTTCGCGACCTCGCGAAGGCGTTCGCCCAAGCTGGCGCGGAAATCGGCACTATCGGATTTGGTACTCATATGACGGTCGCCCCCCGGCGTCGTGATGGATTGTCCATTTATGGCAAGATTGGTCTGGGTTTTGCCACCTGGAAGCGTATCACGACGAAAAATTTCCATATTTTCTATTGTTAGAATGACGCCTTTGGAACTATCCTTTGTTCTGCGGGGGACGATATCCCCCACATGTGGGATCACTCCAAACGAAAAAACTCAACCTCGGCTCGACGCGCTACACATGAAACATGTGAAAAACTCCGTGCGGCTCATATCCTCGAAAACGGAAAATACAAGGGTTTCCGCCATGCCGCGCACTCTAAACACCACCCAATGTCCCCACTGCGGATCGACCTGCAAAACGGTGAAAACCGACCAGATGACGCGGACCTATCGCGAGGTCACGTACATCTGCACGAATACCGAATGCGGGTTCATTTTCGTCGGGGCCATCCACCCGGTTCGGACGTTGGAACCGTCGAAGATGCCGGACCCGGACATTCGCATTCCCATGACCCGCGCCGCCGCGTAACGGATCATCCATGACAGAAAAATCACTCGCGTCAACAAAGACGCGCGCCCTCGGTCTCGTCCTCGGCTCAAGCCTCGACCCGGCGCTTGATCTCGCGTTCCGCCAACTCCGAAAAGAAAGCCGATCGGTTGGTGGTCATCCGGTCGATGCATTCCAACAAGTAGGCGTCGATGGTGATGTTGGTCCGGACCATCTTTCCCGGCATGCGCACGGGCACCAGGAGCTTCCCCGCCACCGCGTCCCGGTCTTCGTCGTCGGGGGCCGCCTTTTCGAACGGCGTCGGTTCGGGAATGTCCATGCCTTCAAGACGCATCGTATCCAGATACCCCGGAAGCACGCTCCGCGCCGCCGCGAACGCTTCGTCGAAGGTGTCGGCGACGGTCATGCAGCCGGGAAGATCGGGAAAGACGACGGTGTATCCGTCATCGTCCTTGAGAATGAAGGCCGTGTAATTGCGTTCCATGCTTTCGTCTCCAATCCTCGTTTGCCGTTCCCCCCACGGGGAGCGGGCCGCTCACCGCAGCGTCAACCCGCTCAGCTTTTCCAGTTTCCTCACGTACCTTTCCGGGTTGTCCTTGCGCGGATGAACCACGGTGATGAGGTACGGGTTGCCGGGCTTTTTGAAATGCCAATGGTCGCCAGTCGTTCGAACGTGGCTCCAACCATCGGCCTCAAGCCTCTTGATGATTTCGCGGCTGCTCGGCAAAAGCCTGCCCCCCTCTTTCGCTGGCCTTGGTGTGCAGATTACACACCGCACAATCGCCCGTCAAGCAATGAGTGTGCATTCGTGTGCGATTTTGCGTGGACGGTCTTGCATTCGATTCGCGGGCGGCGTAGCCTGTTCGTGGAGCTTCAAATCTCCATCACAGGCGGAATGCCGCCCCGAAAGTCTCGCGGCTATTTTTATGCCCATGTTCCGGGGGCGTCGTGCGTATGTCCAAGGGGAAACCCTAAAGGCACGTCGGCTCGTCCTGTGCGAGATTTGAACCCCCGGAGCGCCAGCGGCCTTCAAATGCCGCCTGCTCCGGCAAATCGCTGCACAGGAGCACCAAGGGCATGACAGCCTATCACTTGGAATACCATCGATTGCGCGATCTCCTGGTCGGGTTTTACGAACAGGCGAACGACGCCTTTTCCCTTGAGCTCATCGCCGACAAGATCGCCAGGACCGGCGACGCGGAATTGACCGAAGAGGTTTCGACCCTTTGCGCCCGGTTCCGGCGTTCCGCCTTCGCCGGGATCGAAGTCCTGCAGGACGCCGCCGGGAAACCCCTTCCCAAAACCACGGGCAAGGGGGCGCGGTCATGACGACGACGATTTCCACGACCGCCGCCCGCGTGCGCGTCCAGATCGATGCCGCCGTTGACCTCGCGAACGGGGCGGACGATGTCCTGGCCCTGGTCGATCGGGCGATAGCCGAGGACAAACCCGACCTTGCCGCCGCCCTGCATGCCCTGTCGTGGCGGATGCGGGCCACGGCGCACCGGTTCATCTGGTTTATCGAGGACGGCCTCCCTACCCCGAAAACCCCACGCACGGGGGCCGGATCATGACGGACCACACCCTATCTCCCGCGCAACTCGGCGGCCTTGCCGAGGCCGCCAAGATCGTCGCCAAGGTCGCCGCCGCGCTGGAAGGCGTCGCCGGCGTGGCGCAAGAAATCGCCCCCCAGGAAATCGCGAGCGCATTGGGGACCTTTTCCGGCGTCCTTCATGGCGCGGCGGCCGCGATCGACGCCACCGCGACGGCTTGCCAAGGGCAGGTTCCCGACGCCGCGTTTCAGCGTTGGGCCTTGAAAGTCCGCATGGCAGCGAAGGCCCGCCGCCATGCGTGACGATATCCGCGATGAAGTCGTTCGGAACCTGATTTCCGATTACAAGTTCAAACAGGTTCGCGATTGGTTGCGGGGCGGGGTTTGCCCGTCATGCGGCCGCAAGGAACTGTTCACCAGCGCCGGAGAACCGTGGGTCATCAAATGCGGGCGCGAAAACCGCTGCGGATGGTCCGCGCACGTCAAGGACCTGTATCCCGACGCCTTCGGCAAATTCAACGAACGCTATCCGGCGACGACGCAGGCCCCGAACGCCACCGCCGACGCCTACCTGTCGTTCTTGCGCGGCCTCGACCCCCTGAAGATCAAGGGATGGTATCGGCAGGGCCTGTTCAAGCATCCGCGCGGCAACCGTGCCACCGCCACCGTCGTTTTCGACATCGACCGGACGGCCGGCATTCTCATGGAACGGTTCGTTGAAAGCGTGATCGTCGCCGACGCGGACGGCAACACCGAGGACCGCAAGGCCAATTTCGAGGGCACGTACAAGGGCCTGTGGTGGCAGCCGCCCGGCATGACAGTCGAGGACGGCGACGAACTGTGGATTGTCGAGGGCTGCATAGACGCGATTTCCCTGCACATGCACGGGATCAAGGCCGTTGCCGCCCTTTCGTGCGCCAACTACCCGGACAAGGCCCTGGAAGCGATCAAGGGCAAGAAAGTCGTTCTCGTCTGGGCGTTGGACAACGACGCGGCCGGAAAGCGCTACATGCGCAAGCACGTCGAAATCGCGAAGGAAGACGGCTTCGAATGCCGCGCCGCCCTGGTTCCCCAGAAGGGACGGAAAAAGTCCGATTGGAATGACGTTCATCTGGCCAAGAAAACGGCCGAAGCGGATTTCGATTTCTATCGCCACCTCGGCGACCTGCTTTTGGCGGGTTCCGCCGCTGAAAAGGGCGTGCTCATCTGGGAACGGACGAAAGCCAACGGCTTCGCCGTCGAACACGGCCATCAAACCTACTGGTTCTTCCTCGCGCCTGACGTGTTCGCCAAGAACCTGGAACTGATCGAACAAACCGGCGAATACGACGAAAAGACCGGGCCGGAACACGCCGCCGCCGTGAAAGCCGCGAGCGTGTCGAAGATCGCGGATTGCGTGATCAAGTTCCTCTATTTCCAGAAGAACAAGCTGACGGACGAAAGCTGGTACTACACCCGCATCGAATACCAGCACGGATCCAGAGTCGAAAAAGGCACCTTTACCGGCGCTCAGGTCGCCGCCGCGTCGGAATTCAAGAAGCGGCTTCTGTCCGTTGCGCCCGGTGCGCTCTACAGCGGCACCTCCGGTCAACTCAATTGGCTGGTTTCGAACTACATGAACGATATCAAGACGGTCGAAACCGTCGATTTCGTCGGCTACAGCCCGGACCACAAGGCGTATGTCTTCAACAAGGTGGCGGTCGCGAACGGCAAGGTCTATCCGATCAACGAGGAAGACTTCTTCGAAATCGACCGCACGTCGATCAAGACCCTGAATTCGTCCATAAACCTGTCGATCGGCACCAGCGGCGACTATCGACCGGAATGGCTCGATACCCTTTATCAGGCGTTCGGTACCAAGGGATTGATCGCGACGGCCTTTTTCTTCGGCTCCCTGTTCGCCGAACAAGTCCGCGGGCTCCAGGAAAGCTATCCGTTCCTCGAAATCGTCGGCGAAGCCGGGTCGGGCAAATCAACCCTGATCGAATTCCTTTGGAAGCTGGTCGGGCGGTCGGATTACGAAGGCTTCGACCCCAACAAGTCGACCCTGGCCGCCCGCGCCCGCATCTTTTCCCAGGTGTCGAACCTGCCGGTTTGCCTGATCGAAAGCGATCGCGGCGACGACAAGTTGCACGCGAAGCAATTCGATTGGGATGAACTGAAAACCGCCTACAACGGCCGCCCCAGCCGGGCGCGGGGCGTCAAGAACGGCGGCAACGAAACCTATGAACCGCCTTTCCGGGGGTCGATCCTGATTTCGCAGAACGCGGCCGTGAACGCTTCCGAGGCGATCATGCAACGGATCATCCATCTGTATTTCGACACCAAGGGGCACACCCCGGCGACGAAAAAGGCGGCCGACACCCTGGCGGCGATGGAAGTGACGTCGGTAAGCTGGTTCCTGATCAAGGCCGTGATGGCGGAAAAGGCCGTTCTCGAAACCTTCAAACGCAATTCCGCCAAGTACGAGGCCGAAATGCTTTCGCGGCCGGAAATCCGCACCAACCGCATCGCCAAGACGCACGGGCAGCTCATGGCCCTGGTCGACGGCTTCGCCGATCTCGTCGCGATGCCCCCGGCGTGGCGCAAGGAAACGATGGCCGCCCTTTTCGCGGCGGCCGTCGAACGGCAACGCGCCATCATGGCCGATCATGAAATCGTCGCCGGTTTTTGGGAGATGTACGACTACATCGGGGCCGATCAACTCAACCACTCCCGCGACCCCAACCTTATCGCCGTGAACCTCAACCACGTTCAACAGGTCGCGGCGATGAACAAGCAAAACCTCGCCGACCTCGGTGACCTAAAGAAACATCTCAAAACCAGCACATCCCGACCGTTCAAGGATATCCGCGCGGTTTGCAGCGCGATCGATATCCGCGAAGGCATCGGCCATACGGTGAAATGCTGGGTTTTCGCGAAAGGGGCGCAAGCATGAACACCTTGGAACGCGCTGAGCCCGGAAAGCTGGGGGCGGACCAATGAGCCGGGCAAGGGATACGAGCTACGAACGGGCGATCGTCGAAACCGATCTGTTCGATATCGACCTTGCGCTTGATCGGTTGAACAGGGAGGCGCGGGACATCCGCGCCCGCCTGCACCTGATCGAACAGGAGCGGGCCGACATGGAACGCCAGCGCAACGCGCTGATTTCGGAACTTCAATCCCTGTAATCGAGTCGACTATGCGCGCGCCGAACGATTTTCCATGTCCTTTCGACGGAACGGAGGAAGAGAAAAGCCGCGACTTGCGCGCCGACGACGAATTCACCAACGCCGAAAAGCCTACCAAAACCGTGCAAAAATCGCCCCGAGGTGCCAATCGTCGCCGGTCTATCCCTGGTCCTTGGCCACTTGAAAGCACGAAATCTAGAGAACCTTCCGAACTACCCACGATAGATGAACTTCGTTACTACCGTTCTCTTGCGGCTAAGATCGTCAAGGAACATGGCGAAATCTATCTACCGATCTTCCGCCGACTTCATGAAGAGATAGAGCGCCGTGAGGCCGATAACGAAGCCATAGAGAGCGCCTTGAAGTACGCCGATTCGCCCTAGCTCCCTGGGTTACAAAATGGGTTACAAATCGGGTTACAATCGATCTGGTGAAATATTTTATTACGTAATATCAATATGTTAAAATTTTCAATGTTGGCTCCCCATCCTACCGCCGGAGCCAATTGATAAAGGGGTCGAAAATTTTCGGCCCCTTTTGATTTCGTCCCCGGCTTCCGGTCTTCGCGATGGCGTGGTTCTGGTGTTCGAGCGTCGCGGCGGTGTATAAGCGAGGGCATTGTCCGTCTTCGACCTCAGTGGTAGCGATGCCCCAAGAACGTTCGTCTTCCAATGCCTTGAGGCTTCTGGCCAAGGTCCACGGCACGCTGATTTCCCGTCGCCGGGCAACGCGCATGGTCACCCATCTGGCTTCGCTGTTCGAGTGCGAATCGTCGATCCTGGACGTCGGTTGCGGTAATGGGTTGGTGTCGCACCTTTTGACGACGGCGCGAGAAGATCTGTCGGTCACTGGCCTCGACATCGTTGTGCATGACGATTGCCTCATCCCCGCACGTCCCTACGATGGAAACGTCCTTCCGAACGCCGATGCCAGCGTCGACTACGTGATGTTGACCGACGTTCTCCACCATACCGAGGATCCGCTTGTCCTTCTGGCCGAAGCAAAACGCGTGGCCGGCAAGGGGATCATTCTCAAGGATCACCGTGTAAAAGGCCTGTTCGCATGGTCGATCCTTTGCTTTCTCGACTGGGCCGGAAACCGCCCGTATGACACGGTTCTCACCTACAACTACTTTACCGATGAACAATGGGGATTCGCGTTCAATAGATTAGGTATGCGCGAAGAAGTCCGAATCACGAAACTCGGCCTCTATCCGTTCCCGTTCGGTTTGGCGTTCGATCGCGAACTCCATTTCATCTCGAAACTGGTCGAGTCCGCGAACCGGGTTGGTCGGCAAACGTGAAGCGGACTTGACGCATGGCCGCCCCTTCGGTCATTGAAGAAGACGGTAAATCGTCGCAAGAACGCACCGAGGGAGGATTCACGTCATGAAAATGATCGTCGCGATCATCAAACCGTTCCGTCTCGATTCGGTGAGAGAGGCTTTGTCCCGTATCGGAGTCGAAGGCATGACGGTCAGCGAGGTTAAGGGATTCGGCCGTCAGCGGGGGCAAACCGAAATTTACCGCGGTGCCGAATACCGGATCCATTTCGTTCCCAAGGCGAAACTTGAAATCGTCGTGACCGACGACCGGGTCGAGACGGTTATCGAATCGATTCGCGACTCGGCCAAAACCGAGAAAATCGGTGACGGAAAAATCTTCGTCCTCGATGTTGAACAAACCGTTCGCATTCGGACCGGAGAAAAGGACAACGACGCGCTTTAACACGCGACGGTTCTTCTTCTCGAAAATCTCGCCAGATATCAGTTCCCACCGAATCGATCCCGGCACGGTGTCATTGGCCGTGACGTCGTCGCGTCGCGCGACCTCCGAATTCACGCATCGATTGCTGATCCCTATCGTCAAGCTATTTGCAGTTCCTAAAGCAACGCCCGAGTGTTATAATAATGAACATATCGTTATTATAATAAACAATAATTGACAGCTTCAAGGCGGGCCGGTATGAGTCCGGTCAATAATAAACAGTCGTTGCAATAGTGAACACTTAAACATGACCCTTGATTCATCCGAGCGCTACAATATCAATTCCGTCGTGCGTGCGTGCGCGATTCTCCGCATTCTTGCGAAGGACAACGAACCTTTGCGGGTCGGTGAGATCGCCAAGCGCATGGAACTGGACCGAACGACCGCCTATCGAATCGTCGTCACACTCGAGAACTGCGGATTCATCGAAAAGAAACCCGGCACCAAGGAATACAAACTGGGTGTTGCCGCCTTCGAAATCGGCAGCGCCTATCAACGAACGACGGATCTCTACTCGGTCGCGCGTCCGGTCATGATCGAATTGGCCGCCGCCCTACAGGAAGCCGTTCATTGGGCCGTCCTGAACGGTCATCAGACCGTGTGTATCGACAAGATCGATAGCCCGCGCGGCCTGGGAACCACTTCCAAGATCGGCCGCTCGGCACCCTTGCATTGCTCCAGTGTCGGAAAGGTTCTCCTGGCGTTTCAGCCGGACGAGCGGCGCGCCGCGATCCTCGAATCGATCAAGCTGACCCGGTTTACCGAGCGCACGATTACCTCCGTCGACGTTCTGCACCAGGAGATCAATCGGATCCGACGCCGTGGCTATTGCGTGACTTACGGCGAAGGCGAAATCGACATGGCCTGTGTCGCGGCACCGATCTTCGACCACGCGCGCAACGTCATCGCGGGACTGAGCATCGGCGGCCCGATTCATCGCATGTCGAGCCCCGATGCGGTAAAGGCACTGGTGCGTGGCCTGCTTCAGGGAGCGCGCCAAATTTCAGAAAAGATGGGCTGTTCGGAACTGCCCGTATTCGAGGATGCCGCCTGAAACGGTTGGCGATCCGTCGCGAGGAAGGGGAGTGACACGTCATGAAAATCGGTAGCTTCGAAATCGGCGGAATCGTCCGCATGGGAGCCTTCGACAGCGACAGGGTCGTCGACCTTAATGCCGCCTACGGCGACCTTTTGAAACGCCGCGGTGCCCATTACCCGCAACGACAAGCCGACGCCGAACTGCCTTCGAACGTGCTGACTCTGGTCGAACGCGGAGAAAGCGCCCTACTGCTGGCACGCCGGGCTTTCGATCATGCCCGCGAAATCGAGGCTTCCGAACCCGCGTTCGTTCATGCCCAAAGCGAGATCCGGTTCAAGGCCTCCCATCGGCCGCCGAAACTGATCTGCATCGGCGGCAACTACGAGGATTACCGCAAGTTGATCGGGCTGCCGCCATCGCCGGTGCCGCTGATGTTCTTGAAATCGCCGAATGCCGTCGTCGGTCATGGCGAAACGGTCCGGGTTCCTACCGGATACGGCGTATTCTATCACGAGTGGGAGTTTTCCTGCGTCATTGCGCGCGCCTGCAAGGGAATAAGCCCCGACGAGGTCAACGACCACATCTTCGGCTACACGATCGTCAGCGACATCACCGGCCGATCGCTGGAAGCGACCGAACGGGAATTACAGCCGCTAGGCAAGAACATCGACACCTTCGCGCCGATGGGCCCCTGGATCGTGACCCGCGACGAAATGCCGAAGGATCTTTATTCCCTGCGCACGACCCGGCGCCGGAACGGCGTGGTGGAGTGCGAATCGAATACATCGAACATGCGGCGGGGATTCGAGGAAATCGTTTCCTTCGTCGCCAATTTCATGACGTTGGAAGCCGGGGATGTAATTACCACGGCGACGCCGCCGTCGGGGGCTTTCTATCCCGGCGACGTCATTGAAGCCGACATCGAGGGGATCGGCGTTCTGTCCAATCCGGTGGAAGCCATCTCGATCAGCACGCAGTACGCCCGCGACATCCAGTTGAAGGACATCGTCTAAACTGCGACAAATAATACGGGCACAAACAGAATTACACACCGCCCTATAAATCAGAGGAGGATATTTCCAATGTTGAAGAAGTCACTTCTTGTGGGCGTCGCCGCCGCTGCGGCATTCGGCCTTGCGACCAGCGCATGGGCCGCTTTCCCCGAAAAAGACATCACCCTGGTCGTTCCGTGGGCGGCCGGCGGCGGCACCGATACGCTGGCGCGCATTCTCGTGAAGAACGCACAGAAGCACATCGGCGTTAATGTCAACGTGATCAATAAGACCGGTGGCAGCGGTTCCATCGGCATGAACGACGTCGCCCGGGCTCGTCCCGACGGCTACACCGTGGGCGTGCTCACCTTCGATCTCGCCCGGTACCGCCTTTCCGGTCTCGCGCCGCTCAGCTATCGCGACTTTGGCCTGATCATGCTCTTGAACCAGAATCCGGGCGCGATCACGGTCCGCGAAGACTCTCCGTTCAAGACCCTCAAGGACCTGATCGAGTTTGCCAAGGCTCATCCCGGCGAACTTACGGCCGGTCACACCGGCGCGGGCGGTGCCTGGCACCTCGGTCTCGTCACAGTGGCGACGCAGGCGGGCGCCAAGCTGAACTACGTACCGTTCGACGGCGCGGCCCCGACGCGCACCGCCCTCCTCGGCGGCCATGTCGCGATCGCCGCGACCGGTATCGACGAAGTCCAGGAATTCTACAAGGACAAGAAGGTCCGCATTCTCTCCGTCAACAACACCGTTCGTCACCCCCTCTTCCCCGACGTGCCCACTCTGGCCGAAGCCGGCTATCCGCTCGAGGCTCCGGTCCTGGATTGGCGTGGCCTCGGCGCTCCGAAGGGCATACCCGCCGACCGCATGAAAGTCCTCGCCGACGGGTTCAAGAAGTGCTTCGAAGACCCCGAGTTCCAGGAAGCGGCCAAGGCCCGCGGTCTGATCTTGAAGTGGGCCGATTCCGCCGGTTTCGAGAAGTTCCTGGCCGACATGGAAATAACCATGGAAGCCGCTCTCAAGGCCGTCGACCTTTACAAGCCGGTCCAGTAACCGTCGTCGCGTTTACGGACTTAGCCGAGAAACCGGAGAGCGGGGCCGCTCGCTCTCCGGTCCCACCAAGTGGAGTTCGTTGCCATGAAGCGTGCCGATATCATCGCCAGCGTCCTGTTGGTGATACTTTGCGCGTTTGCCTTCTCGGAAGCGGAAAGTTATAAAAACGTGGGCGCCCAGGTTGTGTATTTTGGTGCAGCCTTCTTCCCGCAGTTGCTGTGCGTCGCCATCGTGTTCTGCGCGGGATTGCAGGTGGCCTACGCGGTCCTGGGAAAGTCGCTGCGCAAGACCGAGCACATCGACCGCCGGGGCTTCGCCCGAATGATCATCGCTTTCTTTTTGGCAATCTTCTACTGGGCGACCATTGACTGGACGGGCTTTATCCTGGCCACTCCGGTTTTCCTTTACGTGCTCATGGAGGTCATGGGAGCCAAGGGTCTTTGCAAGAAACTCGGGTCCTCGATCGTCACACCGCTGGCGGTGTGGCTGCTCTTCGAAAAGCTGCTGATCATCGATTTGCCGCCGGGTGTGATCGTTACCGCCCTCTTCGGCGATTGATGCCCCGCGCCGCCCTTTGGAAGTGTGAGATGCGACCATGAATTTCGATATCAACGTTTTCCTGAATGCCTGGGGAGCGATTGCCTCCGATCCCTGGCTGATTGTCTTTCTCTTCGTCGGCGTGACAGCCGGCGTGTCGGTCGGCTGCCTGCCCGGTCTGACGGCGACCATGGGCTGCGCGTTGCTGATTCCGTTCACCTTCGGCCGTCCGCCTTTGGAAGGTCTGTTCATGCTGATGGGCGTCTTCGCCGGCGGCATCTACGGCGGTTCCATTTCCAGTATCCTGATCCGTACTCCCGGTACACCCGCGGCGGCGGCGACCCTGCTCGACGGCTATCCGATGGCCCAACGCGGCGAGGCGGGCAAGGCCATCGGTACGGCCACCGTTGCCTCGTTCGTCGGCGGCACCGTCGGCGCCCTGATCATGACCTTCCTGTCGCCAACGATCGCCAGCTTCGGCCTCCGCTTCGGACCGGCCGAGTTCTTTTCGCTTGCCATGTTCGGCATGAGCATGATCATCGCGGTTTCCGGAGTCTCGATTCTCAAGGGGATCATCGCCGCATTGCTCGGCCTTCTGATCACCACCATAGGGCTCGACCCTCTCTCGGGACTGCCGCGTTTCACTTTCGGTGTTCAGAACCTGCTGGGCGGGCCAACCTTCATCCCGGTGCTCATCGGCCTGTTCGGCATCGGCCAGGTACTGCGCAACGTCGAGAAGATGGATATTGTCCAGGAAATCCAGAAGAACGTCGGCAAGATCCTCCCGACCTTCAAGGAAATCTGGAACGTCAAGCTCACCTTGATCAAATCGTCCGTGATCGGCACCTTCGTGGGCGCCATCCCCGGAACCGGCTGCGACATCGCCGCCTTCGCCTCCTATGTCGAGGCCAAGCGCGCCTCCAAGACGCCCGAGAAATTCGGGACTGGTCATTTGGAGGGCGTGGCCGCTTCGGAAGCCGGAAACAACGCCTGTGTCGGCGGTGCCATGATCCCGATGCTGACACTGGGCATTCCCGGAGACGCCGTCACCGCCGTGCTTCTGGGCGCCTTGATGGTCCACAACTACCAGCCCGGCCCCATCTTTTTCCGCGAGAATCTGGACATCGTCTACCCCCTGTTCGCCGGCATGATCCTGGCCCAGGTGGTACTGCTGATCGTGGGCTTGTCGTTCGCTCGGTTTTTCTCCAAGCTCCTGACCCTCGATCGGCGGGTGTTCACGGCCATCATCTTTCTGCTCTGCATCATCGGGTCGTACTCGATGCAGTTCAATTCGTTCGACGTCTTCCTGGCGCTGGGTGTCGGTATCTTCGCCTACTTCCTGGAATACTATCGCTATCCGCTGTCGCCGATCCTGCTCGCATTCATTCTGGGTCCGATTGCCGAGCAAAACCTGCGGCGCGCCCTGCAAATATCGCACGGCGACCCACTTACCTTCATCGATCCGTTCAACCATCCGATCTCGCTCGCCTTCGTGATCATCTCGATCCTGGCTCTCACCTCCATGTACCTCCGGATGCGCAAGACGAGGTTGGCGGATTTGAAACGCGAGCGCGAGGCGGAATAGCGCCACCCCTTCAACTTCAGATTTCAAGGCGTATGCGATGCAACCCTTTGACTGGTCCCTGCCCACCCAAATGAAGTTCGGCCCCGGCCGCGTGAACGAACTCGGCGCCATCGCCAAGCAATTCGGCACCAAGGCGATGGTGGTGACGTTCGAGCCGATACCGGCCGCCCAGTGGATCGTCGACAAGGTCCTGGCCAACCTCAAGGAGGCGGGCATCGAAACCGTGCTCTACGACAAGGTCGAGCCCAATCCCAGCGTCAAGACCTGCGATGCCGGTACCGCTCTGTTCAAGAAAACCGGTTGCGAATTCGCCATCGCCATCGGCGGCGGCAGCGTCATCGACGCGGCCAAGTACATTTCGTCGGTGGCCTATTCGGGCGGATCCGCGTGGGACTATGTGGTTCTGAACACGCGTCAGCCCAAGGAATACACGGGCGCCTACCCGATCATCGCCGTTCCGACGGTTTCGGCGGCGGGATCAGAGGTCAACGCCGGCGGTGTGATCACCAACACCGAAACCAAGATGAAAAGTTTCAGCCGCTCGCCCTACCGGGTCCCGAAAGTGGCAATCATCGATCCCGAACTGATCGCCACCGTGCCGCTGAACATGACCGGCGACGGCGGCGTGGATATTTTCTGCCATCTCGTTGAGCACTATCTTTCCAGCGGCGCGGAATCGGAGATCGCCGACCGCTTGACCGAAGGCATGATCCTGGCGCTCAAGGAATATCTGGCCCGGGTTCTCAAGGACCCCAAGGATATCGAGGCCCGCGGGCAGATCGCGGTTTGCGCGGCGCTCGGTTGGTCTGGACTACAGGCGTTGGGGCGCCTCGGCACCATTCCCATCCACTTCATCGAACACCAGCTCAGTGCCTACTACCCGATCAGCCACGGCCGCGGCATGACGATCATTTTGCCCGCCTACCTGGATCACTTCGCCGATGCCCTGCCCCAACGTTGGGCCAAGCTGGCGCGCCGGGTTTTCGACGTTCGGGAAGCGGACGACGCGAAAGCGGCAAAAATGCTCGCTCCTGCGGTCGTCGAATGGCTTCGCAGTATCGGAATGTACACGACACTTGCCGACGTCAACGTCGACGGCAGCGATTTCGTTGCGATGACCGACGACATTTTCGAGATGTATGCCGGTGCCGACGGGAATGTTCCCGGTGCGCGGCCGATGACCCGCGATGACGTCATGACCGTTTTCCGCAAGTCCCTGGGGCAAGCCAAAGCGGCGGCCGAGTAGCCTATCCACGAAAAAAGGCGCGTCGCCGGCTCGCGACGCGCCTTTCCGATGGTGACACGAGCTCCCGGTTGGGAGATCATCCGGCGTAACGGAACCTGTCCGGCTTGGTGTTCCCGCCAAGGATCGGCCGGTTGGGTTCCGTTTCGTGGCGTACGGATGATGCAAGAAGGAAAGGCCTGACGTCAATGACGGACACCCTGCCGACCCTCGAAGCCTGCCTGAAAGAGATGCCGCTGATCGCAATTCTTCGCGGAATCACTCCCGACGAAGCGATACCGGTCGCGGACATCCTGGCCGAGGAAGGATTTACCATCGTCGAAGTTCCGATGAATTCCCCCGAACCCTTTGAAAGCATCCACAGGATCGCGGCGGCACACGGCAGCCGCATGGTTGTCGGTGCGGGCACCGTGACGACAACCGAGCAGGTCCGAAAGGTGGCCGAGTCCAGGGGACGGTTGATTGTTTCCCCCCACTTCGATGCCGAAGTCGTGGCGGCAACCAAGGCCGGCGGCCTCTACTCGGCTCCGGGCGTACTGACGCCGACGGAAGGTTTCGCCGCCCTGAAATGCGGTGCCGACTGCCTGAAGATCTTCCCCGCCGAACTCGCGCCACCGAAGGTGATCAAGGCTCTGCGCGCCGTCCTTCCCAAGGATGTCCGGGTGGTCCCCGTGGGCGGGATCAACGAAATCAATATGACCGACTACTGGTCGGCCGGCGTCAACGGCTTCGGAATCGGATCAAACCTCTACAAACCGGGCAAAAGCCTCGACGACATCCGCGACGCGGCGAAACGCCTCGTATCCGCGGCCCGTGTCTTCGTCGATATCTGATATTGGACCGCCAACCAGGAGAGAATTGCCATGTGGATTCGCTGCGGCTACTTCGTCGGCACCGTCAAGCCCGAAAACCAGACGGCTTTCGACGACTTCATGAACACCAAGATCCGCGACAAGATCGCGAGTTTTCCGGGATTGCTCAAAGTCCGCATCCTGAAGGCCCGGTGGCACGAAGACGGCGCGCCCGGCATCTATCAAACCATCGAATTGACGTTCGCGCGCGAAGGAGATATCGATAATATGTTGGCCTCGCCGCAGCGCGCAGAGAACCTCGTTCTCATAAAGGAAATCATGCCGTTGTTCGAGGGCAAGGTTTATCACGTAAATTATGAGGTTGCGGCCGAAGGCTGACCTTTCATCCATCGACGCACCGCCACGCCGATCACCCCCGTGACCGCGAGGTCGGGGGTCGACAATCGAGGAGTCGTTACATGTGGGTTCGCTGCGGTTACTTCATCGGCACGGTGAAGTCCGAAAACAAGGAGGAGTTCGATGCGTTCTGCGATACCAAGGCGCGGGCGCATCTTTTGACCTACCCCGGCATCCGCAAGGTCCGCATTCTGCGGAGCGCTTGGCACGAGGATGGCGCCCCGGGAATTTATCAGACGTTCGAACTGACTTTCGACTCCAAGGAAGCAATCGACGTCATGCTTAAGTCTCCGGAACGGGATGCTATGGGCGCGCTGATGTCCCAAATCCTCCCGTTGTTCGATGGCTACACCAAACACATTAATTACGAAGTCTCGGCCGGTTGACGGCGCGGTTCTTCGCTGAATCAAAAGCGCCTTCCCGCAACGGGAGGCGCTTTTTTTAGAATTTTATCGATTTTCGGTTCTTGTGACGGTGGTCACTGCGAGCCCGACAGGATCACGTTAAGCTTTCATTCATCCTACGAAGATGCTCTTGGAGGCGATCATGGTTCAGCATATAGCAGATGCAGCCCTTTCCGCCCTTGGTATCACCGCCGGTCTCCTTCTCGGACTGGTCATCGTGGCAGCGACATTGGCCGAAGCGATTTCCTCGGCACTTCCGATCTGAGGCTTCAACTCGAACGTGTTCAACGAAGCCGTCGAAACCGCATTGCCTGGAACGCGCTTTTGTCGTTCCCATCCAGGGTCAGACGGTTGCCGTTAATATCGACCTTCAGATGGGTGTCACCCGAATCGGCCCATATGAACAGCTCGTTCCCATAGATCCCGTACGGCGCATCGTTCAACAGACTTCCGTCTTGATAAACGCGAAGCGAACGCCCTTCAAAAGCAAGTTCCTTTGACGAATCCTGCTCTTGGACCCATCGTCCACTCAATTCAGACGTCAATCCCGAATTCTTGGCGCCGATGCGTTGAAGGGTCAGGTCCTCGTTCGGACTCTTGATATGCAATGACCCCGATGACGAAAACGTATAGGTGAACAGTTCCGTGTCGCCGTCAATGGTCAGGGATAATTTGTCGCCGACGAACTGGTAGGTGCCCTTTTCATCCGGTTCGTACCGTCCGTCCTCGAAAAGAGAGACTTGGCCGTCCTCGAAAACGACAGCCACATCATCCACCATCCATGCGCCATCCAATTTTTGATTGTTCGTCAACGTCGGAACGGCTGGTTCCCGAGCCGCCGGCTTCTTCGTCGCTGGCTCCTGCAAACGCGCCAACTTGATTCGCGCGAGATCCGAAAAATGCCCCGTCGGGAATTTCTTCAGGTAGGCGTCGAATAAGTCACGATCCTTCGAATCCTTGATCGTGTCCCAATAGGCCAATTCGATGGCATGTGAACTTCCACCGCTTCCTTGCGAGGGACGGACCGGTTCCGGGACGGTTTCCGGAACATCCGGCGCGGTTCCGAGGGCAAAAACGAAATCACCCTTGTCGAGCAGGGGGTCGCGCAGTTTTCCGTAGCGCGGGGTTTGCGCGCCCTGGGTATAACTGGTCACCTGCTTTTCCAGGAATTGCCCCAATTCGCTGCCGGTCACGTATCCGTCCCTGTCGGCATCGGCATCTCCGCGAAGGGCTGCGACGAATTGACCCCGGAACACGCTGTCGTCGGGAACCTCCTGTTCGGCGGTGCCCGAGGTGATGAACTGTCGGACCGGGCTTCCGGTCTTACGCGCGATGGTTTCCGGCAGCGCACGGGTCGCATCGAACACCGATCCCGCGAAACAGGCATCGAATACGAACAGCGCATGCTTCGATTCAATGTTGCGGGCGTAGGTTTCGATCACCTGCATGCTGAGCGCCGCGTTCTTGAAGCCGAGTTTGTCCTGGTCGGGACGGGGAGCGTCGCGGGCCACCAGATAGCCCATCTTTCCGCCGTAACCGAGGGTCATACTGTGACCATGCCCGGCGAAATAGAACAACAGACGATTGTCAGGATCCTGACCATAGCGCCCGATGAAATCGCGATAGGCGTCTTCAAGTTCGCGCCGCGTCGGGTCGTTCACTTCGGTCACGTCGAAGCCTTGTTCCTCCAGGACTTCCCGCACCTGGGTCACGTCCTTGCGCACGCCGGGAAGGCTCGGCCATCCGTTGTTGTATCCGGAAACCCCGACCACCAATGCGTGACTTTCCTTGTAGAAGGCGATTCGCTGCCCCGCGCGGTCGCTCACCGCGACGGCCTGAATGCCGCGCGAAGCCGCCCAAGCGGATTCCGACATGCCGACAACCGCCGTCGTCGCGGCGATGGCGAGTACCATCCGGATGCAGATACGCATGGTTCCGTTCCCCTGCTCTCGATCCCAACGGTCTTTTCGGCTCGCGGACCAACCCCGCGATTTCGTTCACGTCCCCTCGACGCGGATTGCACCCCTACGTCGGGCGGGTCAAATCCCCCAGCCCGCATCACAAATCCGCGCGTATATTTTATATGAAAAGACCGGGCCGGGCCATACGCAGCGGTTTAAATACATCCGTCATAGGCTCGGTCCGCGATCGGGCATGCGATAAGGGTGAAAGTGTCCTCGCGGGTTAAACCTTCGGCCAGCGCCGATGCCAAATCATCCGGCGTTCTCGCTTCCACGCCGACGCCCCCCATCGCCCCAGCGAGAGCCACGAAGTCCGTCGCTCCGAAATCGACGGCGCGACGCGGCCGCTGCATGGACCTCTGCTTCATTTCGATCAGGGCCAGGGCATTGTCGACGAATACGACAATCACCAAAGGCAATGCCAAGTCGCGCAGTGTGGCAAGCTCTCCGAGGACCATTTCCAGCCCGCCGTCGCCGGTCATGGCCACGACCGGCCGGTCGGGACGGGCGATCTTGCTTCCGATTGCCAATGGCAACCCGCAGCCCATTGTGCCGAACCCAACCGACTGGAGCATGGTCGCGGGTTCGTAGCATTCCCAAGACTGGGAGGCCCAAATGCGATGCGCGCCGGTGTCGACGGTCACGATTCCATCGCGCGGCAGCACCGCGCGCACGGTTTCGACGATCACTGCCGGCCCCCAGGCGCCATGGCTTGAAAAGGTATCTTTCAACGCCGCTCGCGCCGCATCGGGTTCCCGGTCCGGCCAATACATCCGTGGCGCGATTCCTTCGCGAAGGGCCAAAAGTCCCGCAGCGGTATCGCACACGAAGGCATGGCGGGAACCGTGCATGTAATGGCGATTCGGGGCCGCCGAAATATCGATCACCGGCAGGTTTTCAGGCCAGGGATCGCGCCATCCGCCGCGCATTTCGATGGGATCGTAGCCGACGCAGACGATGCAATCGCTTTTCCGGACCAATGGCAACAATACCCCGTCTGCCTTCGGCGACAAGGCTGCCGCACCGATGGACAACGGATGGTCTTCAGGCAGGATTCCCTTGGCATTATAGGTCGTAATAAGGGGAATCTGCATGTCGACGACGAAGTTCGCCACGTCACGGGCGCTCCTGTCGTTCAGCACATCGACGCCCGCGATTAAAAGCGGACGCCGCGACGTCGCCAACAAGGAACGTGCGTCCTTTAAAGCGGCACTCGACGCGGGCGCCGCCGGTGCGGGATGTGGAAAGGTAACTGTCCCGAGTTCCACCTGTTCCGCCGCCGCCAAGGCAACCGGAACGTCGACGAGGACCGGGCCGGGCCGTCCGTCGAAGGCGATCGCGATCGCCTTGTCGATCAGCACGTCGACCGCCCCGTCGACCAGGGTGACGCAGGCCTTGGTCACCGCTTCGAACAACCGGGCATGATCGATCACCTGATGAGTGTAGCGCGCCGCTTCGGCGGGATCGACCCGGCCCGCCAGAACGATCATCGGAATACGGTCCTGCATGGCACTTGCAACCGCGTTGACGGCATTCGAGATCCCCGGTCCCAAAGTCGCCACCAGCAATGCCGGTCCGCCACCGACGCGACAGGACGCCTGAGCCATGAACCCGCCCGCGTTCTCGTTCTTGACCAACACGAAACGGATGCCTGCGCGATCCAACGCATCGACCAGGGTCAGGACTTCGCCACCCGGTATTCCGAAAGCGGTACGGCAACCGATGGCGTGAAGGCGGTCCGCAACAATTTCGGCGGTCGTGGGCATCGACGAAAACTCCCTGATATTCGCTGGGGTCCGGATTCGGTGCCAGTATGAAGGGAACGCGGCACGATGAGAACGTGAAATGCATGGCCGCATTTCCAGTGCAACGCGGCTGCTTACCTTCATACAATCAGTGGTTTTGATCGAAACCGACCGTGAGAAGCCCTTGCGGCTGGGATGGAACCCGTGGAGAATGCCACAAAATCATCCGCCACGGGAAGGCCGGCCGGGACATGTCTTCGGATACGACAGTTGATCGACTCCAGGCCCTTGAAAGTGAGAACCGTCAACTGAAGTCGACGGTTCAGGCCATGCACGAGAAACTGGAAACAACGTCCTTCGAGCAGGCGAACGCCGTCCAGGAAGCCGTGACGCGTGCAGCGGATGAACAGAACCAGTTGCGGGCGACGATCGGCGCCTTGCGGGATCGGCTGGACGAACTCCAAGGCGAAATGGATCAGGCGGTTCAAGACGCCGAAGCGGGCAGCCGCGATGAAATCCAGCAATTGCGGACCACGATCCAGGTCATGCGGGACGAACTAGAAAAGACGCGGTGCGGGCGCGAAGACGACAATCGGAAAAACGCATCAGCCGTCCACGAAGAGATCCTGCAGCTGCGGGCGACAATTGCGCAGTTGCGCGAGGAACTCGAATACGCGGCATATGCGCACGAAGAAGAAAAACAAGCTCTGGCGAGTGCCCATCGTCGGGAAGTCGCCCAATTGCAGGAAACCGTTACGGTGCTGCGCGAACGATTGGAGACGGTCCATGAATGACGAATACGGCGATCCGGTCCAGCCGGCCGTTCTGTCGATCGCCGATGCCGAAGAGGCCCTGGCCGAAGCCGAACGCCGATTGCGCCAGGCCGAGATGTTGCTCGAAATTTCCCGCCGCATGGCAACCATCGAATCACTCGACGAGGTCCTGGAAACCCTGGTGGAAATCATCGCCAAGGAAACAGATGCCGAACGCGGCAGCCTGTTCCTGAACGACGAACAAAGCGGCGAACTCTATTCCCGAGTGGCCATGGGCACGTTCCGGCGCGAAATCCGCATAGCGAACGCTCAGGGAATCGCCGGCCACGTGTTTCAGTCCGGCGAAGGCATCATCATCGACGACGCCTATTCGGATCCCCATTTCGACCGTTCGGTGGACCAGTCGACGGGTTTCACGACCCGGAATATCCTGTGCGCGCCGGTTCGCACCTACGGCGGGACGGTTATCGGGGTCGTGCAGGCACTGAACAAGCGTTCCGGTGGTTTCACGAAAGACGACCTGTCGCTGCTCGAAGCCATGACGACCCAAGCGGCAATCGCCCTGCAAAGCACCCAGTTCGTCGAACGGATGAAAAAAAGCCGCGAAAAGGAACTGGAATTCCTCGACATGGTCGCCGACGTCACGTCGGACATAGAACTCGGTTCGCTTCTGCGCAAGGTGATGGGCGAAGCCACCCGCATGCTGAACGCCGATCGATCGACCTTGTTCCTGAACGACGAGAAAACAGGCGAACTATGGTCGCAGATCGGCGAAGGATTGGGCGCCGCGACGATCCGCCTGCCCAATACCGCCGGTATCGCCGGAACGGTCTTTACCAGCGGCCAGACCGTGAACATCCCCTACGCCTACGCCGACCTTCGCTTCAACCCGGCCTTCGACAAGAAAACGGGATACTTCACCCGCTCGATTCTGTGCGTGCCCGTTGTCAACAAGTCGGGCAAGGTCATCGGGGTCACCCAAGTGCTCAACAAGCGCGGCGGTCCGTTCACCGACGAAGATGAACAGCGGCTCAAGGCCTTTACCGCACAAGTATCGATCGGCTTGGAAAACGCCAAACTGTTCGCCGATATCCAGGATATGAAGAACTACAACGAGAGCATGCTGCAAAGCATGTCGAACGGCGTTCTCACCATCGACGCCGAGGGGCGCATCGTCACGTGCAACGCCGCCGGTTGCCGGATTCTGCGCGTGAAGGAAGACGCCATCGTCGACCGCAAGGCGGACGATTTCTTCGCGGGCGAAAATGCCTGGGTTGCGGAAAAGATCGCCGCCGTCGACGAAAGTCAGTCCGCCGACATCCTGATGGACGCCGCGCTGAAGGTCGCAGACGAAGCAGTGTACGTCAATCTCACGTCCCTGCCGCTTAAATCCGGGGACGGGAAGAAGATCGGCGTCATGATCATGGTCGAGGATATCAGCAGCGAGAAGCGGGTGAAGTCGACCATGGCCCGTTATATGGATCCGGGCTTGGCCGACCAATTGCTCAAGGGCGGCGACGACCTCCTGGGCGGCAAGAGCAGCATCGCGACCATCCTGTTCTCCGACATCCGGGGGTTCACGTCTCTGTCGGAAGAACTCGGCGCCCAGGGAACCGTCAGCCTGCTGAACGAATACTTCACCATCATGGTGGATTGCATCCAACGCCAGGGCGGCATGCTGGACAAATTCATCGGCGACGCCATCATGGCGGCTTTCGGCGTCCCGTTCGGTCGCGACGACGATGAGGATCGCGCGGTACGGGCCGCGATTTCCATGATCACCGAATTGTTCGCCTGGAACGAAACCCGAAAGTCGAAGGGCCTGCAACCCGTCGACATGGGGATCGGACTGAACACCGACGAGGTGGTTTCGGGCAACATCGGTTCGCCCAAGCGCATGGACTACACTCTGATCGGAGACGGCGTTAATCTCGCATCCCGTCTCGAAAGCGCCTGCAAGCAATACGGCGCGCGCATTCTGATCAGCGATCACACCGTGCAGAAACTAAAGGGCGTCTACCGAATCCGGAACATCGACTACGTCGTCGTCAAGGGAAAGACCGAACCGGTCGGGGTGTACGAGGTTCTGGACTTCCACAACGCCGAAACGTTTCCAAACGTCATGGAAGCCCTCAACCACTTCAAGGACGGCCTCGAGAAGTATCGGGCCGGGAACTGGGACGGGGCGTCCCAGGCCTTTCACGAGACCCTCAAACTCAACCCCAACGACAAGCCTTCCCATATGTATGTTGAACGATGCGCCCGGCTGAAGGCGGATCCGCCGAAAGACTGGAAGGGAATCTGGGTCTTGTCCTCGAAATAGCCCCCTTTCCGTCCGCTCCCGATTTTCCGACTTTCGCGGCATGCGCTAGCCAATGGGGCGCGTTCCATGTATGAATCGGACATTGGTGCCCTTTATCCGCGAAAGACGGCGGGCATCGTCTGGGAGACGACAATCGGATGGCGCCATGACGATCTTGAACCTGGAAAAACTGTTCAAGCCTCAATCCGTAGCCGTGATCGGCGCGACGAACCGCGAAGGCTCGGTCGGTCGCGTCGTGATGCGAAACCTGCTGAACGGCGGTTTCGAAGGTCCCATAATGCCGGTCAATCCGAAACGACCCTCGGTCGCCGGCGTGCTGTGCTATCCCGATGTCGGACATCTGCCGCTGGTCCCGGATCTGGCGGTTATCTGCACGCCGCCCAAGACGGTGCCCAACCTGATCGGCGAGCTTGGCGAGCGCGGCACCCGGGCGGCCATCGTGCTGACATCGGGATTGAACGCGACCCTGACCGACGACGGCCGAAACCTTCAGGACATCATGGCCGAACGCGCCCGTGCCTATGACCTGCGGCTTCTCGGCCCGAATTGTCTCGGACTGATCGTTCCCCACGCCGGTTTGAACGCGAGCTTTTCGCATTTGCCCGCCTTGTCGGGACGGATCGCCTTCGTATCCCAGTCCGGCGCTCTGTGCACCGCCGTTCTGGACTGGGCGCGTGCCCACGGAATCGGGTTTTCCCACTTCGCTTCGCTGGGCGATTGCGCCGACATCGATTTCGGCGACGTCATCGACTATCTCGGGAGCGATCCGTCGACCCGCGCGATCCTGTTGTACATCGAATCGATCAAGCAGCGGCGGAATTTCATGTCGGCGGCGCGCGCCGCATCGCGCAACAAGCCGATCCTGGTCCTGAAATCGGGCCGCTTTCCCGAAGGCGCCAAGGCCGCCGCCACCCATACCGGCGCCCTGGCCGGTTCGGACGAGGTCTATGACTCCGCGATCCGACGCGCCGGCATGCTGCGCGTCTTCCGTATCGGCGAACTGTTCGCGGCGGTCGAAACCCTGGCCCGGGCGAGGCCCGTTAAGGGCGAGCGGTTGGCGATCATGACCAACGGCGGCGGAATCGGTGTCATGGCCGTCGATGAACTCGTCGAACGGGGCGGCCGTGTGGCCGAATTGTCCGAATCCACGCTTGCCGAACTCGACAAGGTTCTGCCGTCCACGTGGTCACACGGCAATCCCGTCGACATCATCGGCGATGCGCCCGGCCCGCGCTACCACCAAGCCCTCGAAATCCTGACCAGGGCCGAAGGCGTCGATGCCGTCCTGGTTATGCACGCGCCCACGGCGATCGCCTCCAGCGACGAGGCGGCTCGGGCGATTGTCGACGCGGCAAAGAACGCGCCGTGCAACGTTCTCACCTGCTGGGTCGGCGAGGAAGCCGTTTCGCCCGCCCGGCGCATGTTCCGCGAATCCGGGCTTCCCACCTTCGAAACGCCGACCCGGGCGATCGGCGCCTTCATGCACATGGTGGAATACCAGCGGAACCAGGATCTGCTGATCGAAACGCCGTCGGAGGTCCAGACCGAATTTTCTCCCCGCATTGAAATCGCCAAAAGCGTGTTCGAACGGGCGTTCAAGGAAGACCGGAACATCCTCAACGAAGCCGAGGCCAAGGAGGTTCTTGCCGCCTATGGCCTTCCCATCGTGCGCACCTTGACGGCGGCCACCCCGAACGAGGCAGCCGAGGTCGCGAAACAGATCAAAGGGCCATATGCCCTTAAAATCCTATCGAAGGACATCACGCATAAATCCGACTCGGGCGGCGTGCGTTTGGGTCTCGAAACCCCTGACGGTATTCGTTCCGCTGCGGAAACCATGCTCAAGACCGTGCAGGCTGCGCATCCGGACGCCCATATCGACGGCTTCACGGTTCAGCAGATGGCGTCCCGGCCCGGCGCCCAGGAAATCATCGTCGGCGTCACCACCGATCCGATTTTCGGCCCCGTGATCCTGTTCGGACACGGCGGGACCGAGGTCGAAATCGTGGCCGATAGGGCTGTTGCCCTTCCGCCGTTGAACATGAGTCTGGCGATGGACCTGATCCGCCGGACTCGGATCTACAAGCTGCTTCAAGGATACCGGGGTCAACCCCCCGCGGATCTCAAGGCGCTCTGTCTCGTCTTGATACAGATATCGCAAATGATCGTCGATTTGCGCGACATGGTCGAATTGGACATCAACCCGCTGTTCGTCGACCACCGGGGCGTTTTGGCTGTCGACGCGCGCATCGGCGTCCGGCGCTGGAGAGGAGGCAGTGAACCCCGTTTGGCCATCCGCCCCTACCCCCGCGAATTGGAGGAATCGTTCAAGCTGAGAAGCGGGCGGGAAGTTCTGCTGCGGCCGATCCGCCCCGAGGACGAACCCGCGCACTACGAATTCCTGTCGAAACTGACGCCGGAAGACATCCGGTTCCGGTTTTTCGGTTTGGTCAAGGAACTCCCCCACACCGAAATGGCGCGCCTGACCCAGATCGATTACGACCGGCAGATGGCCTTCATCGCCACTGCGCCGCGAGCCGGCGGCGGCGGCAACGAAACCCTGGGCGTGGTCCGGACGGCAACGGACCCCAACAACGAACGCACCGAGTTCGCGATCGTGGTGCGGTCCGATCTCAAAGACCAGAAACTCGGCTGGAAGCTGCTCGACAAGATGATCGAGTATTCCCGGAGCCGGGGCACCAAGCAAATGGTCGGGCAGGTCCTGCTCGACAATCGACGAATGCTTCAATTGGCGGAACACGTCGGATTCCGGAAGAAGAACCTGGTCGGCGAAGGGGTCGCCGAAGTCACGCTCGATCTCGAGCCGCCCGTTCCCGAAGGCGGGGAACCCGATGGCGACGACCGGGCAAACTCCGCAAGTGGTTCCTAAGTCGTGGCACGCGCCGCTTCCGCGCCAGCGCGGCGCGTCAATCCCATGGCCCGGGCGGCCCGCTACCGCCGAGACGAGCGCCTGTGGGCTTGGCTGTTCCTAGGCGGCACGTGGCTGGTAATCCCGATATTCATCGTCGTCAGCGCCCTGTCGGAAGGCGCACCGCTCGAAGACGCGCTGCTGTCGATCGGGGGATTTCTGGTCGTCAGTGCCGCGCTATTCGTCTGGGCCCGAAGGAAAACCGGAGCATCGTGGATTGCCGTCATCGAGGACATGCATCTCGTTACGCGCAGGATCGCCCACGGTCAGGAACGCGTTTCCCTTCGCGTCTATGCGCGGACATCCCGGGGACGGCGCGTCAAGGCCGATGTCACGTCCGAGGGCTTCGAGTATCTGCACATCGGCGACATGATCGAAAAGAAGGCCGGATTCAATTTCCCCGATAAGATTCGAGGCGCCGACGATCGCCGCATTTGCCCGGCCTGCGGCGGCGTCTATCCCGTCATAGACGCCGCCTGTCCGCGCTGCGGGTTCGACAATGTTTAAAGTCCCCGCCCCCGCGCCCTAGCCATCAACCGGCTCGAACCGTTTCCAGGAACTTGTCGACTTCGACCCGCAGGTTTTCCGACTGCCGGGACAGATTTGTCGAGGAATCCCGAATTTGGGCGGCGGCAGCGCCGGTTTCAGTCGCGGCTTGGCTGACGCCCGCGATGTTCGACGAGACCTCCTGAGTCCCCGTCGCGGCCTGATCGACGTTGCGGGCGATTTCCTGGGTCGCAGCGCCCTGTTCCTCGACCGCCGAGGCAATCGACGACGCGATTTCGTCGACTTCGCGGATGGTCTTGGTAATCTCCTCGATCGCGGTGACGGCTTCGCGAGTCGACGCCTGGACTTCCGAGATCTGAGCGGCGATCTCTTCCGTCGCTTTTCCGGTCTGGTTCGCGAGGTTCTTGACTTCCGATGCGACGACGGCGAAGCCCTTTCCCGCATCCCCTGCCCGCGCCGCCTCGATGGTCGCGTTCAAGGCCAGGAGATTGGTCTGTTCGGCGATATCGGTAATCAGGTCGACGACCTCGCCGATTTTTTGCGCCGCCACGGCCAACCCCTGGACCTTGGCATTCGCCTCGCTCGCCTGCCGGACCGCGTCGGTCGAAATTCTCGACGACTGCGCGACCTGACGGCTGATCTCGATGATCGATCCAGAAAGTTCCTCGGCCGCGGTCGCGACGGTTTCGACGTTCGCGGAGGCTTGTTCGGCCGCGGCGGCGACCGCAGCCGACTGCCGATTGGTCTCGTCGGCCATCGAGCTCATCGATTCCGAAGCCGCGCTGAGCTCGCCCGACGAGGAGGAAACGTTGTTGACGATCTGACCAACTGATTTTTCGAAAGAATCGGCCATATCGTGCAAGGCTGCGCGTTTTTCCTCCTCGGCCCGCCGGTCCTTTTCGACCTGTTCGTCGCGCATGCGGTCCATCTCGATGGTCTTATCGAGAAAGGTCTGCATCGCGCGCGACAACGCGCCGATCTCATTAGTCCGGTCCGCGTTTTCAACCTTGATCGACTTGTCGCCTTCGGCAAGACGCAACATGCTTTCCGCGATGCCGCCGATCGGCCGGCTGATGCTCCGCGCGATACCGTAGGACCCTGCGGCGACAAGAAGTCCGATCACGAAAGCTGCGATACCCGCCGATATCGCGGCATCCCAGAACGCGGCGTCGACATCGTCCACGTATATTCCCGAAGCCGTGAACCATCCCCAGGGTTCGAATGGCTTGACGTAGGAAATCTTGGGCGACGGGGCCGTCTCTCCCGGCTTCGGAAACATATAGTCGACATATCCGCCGCCTTTCCTGGCCGCCTCGTACATTTCCAGGTTAAAGGGCTTCCCGTTGGCGTCCTTGTCGTTGCGACCGTTCCGCCCCACGCGGGTCGGATCGACGCCATGCGCCACGGTCACGCCTTGCATGGTCGTGATCCAGAAGTATTCCTTTCCGCCATAACGCAAGCCGGTTATGGCCGCCTTCGCGGCGGTCTGGGCTTCCTCCCGCGTCATGGCTCCCGCCTTTTCTTGCGCGGCGAAGTATTCGAGGATGCCGGTGGCGGTATCGACGACGTGTTCGGTCTTGATTTGCCGGTCCCTGAGCATTTCGTCCTTGAGAACGGTCAACTGGTGGGCGGATATTCCGACGATGGCCAAGACGGCCACAGTCACGATGACGGCCAGCCGACCGCCGATTTTCATGTTTCCTAACGACATCATTCGACACCCTCTAGAATGTTTCCCGACCCGCGCGCTATTCAAACCGAGCACATAGAACAGACCGAATATTCGATATTCGGTTTTACTTTCCCGTTTCTATTAGGGAGTCCCTTGGATCTATGCGCGATTCGTCCTTTTGATGACCTCCTTTCCCACAACCGGGGAAATGTGGTCGTTTGTCCATTTACGCTAGGACAAACCCAAGATGACGCATAGATGGAAACACTCGTATTCAGGTTGTTTTTTGTTTGCTAATGTATATTTTTGTTTGCGGCTTCGCAGACTCCATACTTCTATATGATTTTTAATATTTTCAAAAGTAATTACATAACTTTCTTGCCATTTAGACTAGAATTCCTGTAATTCTCACCGGAACGATCGAGTGAGATCCATGGCGGTTACTCCGGCGGTAGATTCCTGCGAAGACGCAATTCTTTTTGGACCCTTCCGCCTGATTCCGTCCCGCCGCCTTTTGTTGGAATCCGGCGCGCCGGTCCAACTGGGCAGCAGAGCACTCGATCTCCTCATCGCCCTCGCCGAACGCCCCGGTGAAGTAATCGGCAAGTCGGATCTCATCGCCCGTGCGTGGCCCAATACCACGATCGATGAACGAAACTTGAAGTTCAATATCTCGGCGCTTCGCAAGAAACTTCACGACGGCCATGATGGCAGCCGATTCATCGTGACGATACCCGGGCGTGGTTATTGTCTCGTCGCGCCTCTCACGTATCCAAAGGTTGCCGAAGGAGAACCTCCCTCCGTTCAAAACCGCTCTCCTCATTCGGATATTCCCCATCATCCGCTTCCGATCTTCGGTCGCGACAGTGCGGTCGCGCTTCTTGCGTCGCGGTTGCCCGCCCAGCGTTTCGTCACTATCGCCGGACCGGGCGGGATCGGCAAGACGACCGTCGCGATCGCCGTGGCGCAAAAGCTGACCAACGTTTACGACGGCGGTATTCGATTCTTCGATTTGACACCGGCGTCCGACCTTTCCCATGTCGAAAACCGGATCCGCGCCCATCTCGGTATGTCATCGACGACGAACACCGCAATTCAGCCCTCTCCTGCCGCACAGAGTGGCAGAACGACGCTGGTGATTCTCGACAACTGCGAACATTTGGTCGAGGCTTCGGCACAGTTCGCCAATTCACTTATTCAGGACGTGCCTACGGTACACATCCTGGCCACCAGCCGCGAACCGCTTCGCGTTGCGGGAGAGCACGTATTTAGGCTTTCATCCTTGGGTTTGCCGGACTTATCTACGACGAAAAGCACGGCCGAAGCTCTCCAATTCGCTGCTGTCGAACTGTTCGTCGATCGGGTTCGCGCCAGCCTGGACAGTTTCGCATTCCGTGACGAGGATGTTCCGACCGTCGTGGATATCTGTCAAAAACTCGACGGCATACCGCTGGCGATCGAGTTGGCGGCGGCGCGTGTCGAAGCCTATGGTGTGCGCGGCGTCTCTGAACAACTGGACGATTGTCTTCGCTTGCTGACCCACGGCCGACGAGCCTCGATCCCGCGCCATCGCACGATGCGGGCGACGCTCGATTGGAGCCATGACCATCTTTGCGAAATCGAGCGGGCGATACTGCGCCGGCTGGCGGTTTTTTGCGGCCTTTTCACCCTCGATACGGCAAAGGCGGTCGTCGCGACGAATAATGTGTCAATCCATGATGTAATCGATACGGTCGCCGGTCTGGTTGCCAAATCCCTGTTGACGGTCGAGGTTCGGGGGGCACTCCAACTCTACCGCATGCTGAATCCCACACGGGCTTATGCGCGCGAAAAACTCTTCGAATCCGGAGAGTTCGATCGGATCGCGCAGCGGCACGCGGATTTTTTCCGCGAACTGTTTCGTGCCATGGAACATCAATGGGATTCTCAAGAGGTCCCCGAATGCCCGTCCGAATCCGCGCACCTTCTCTGCGACATCCGCGCCGCGCTGGTCTGGTCTTTTTCGCCGTGCAAGGAAGCCAACCGCTTCCACGTCGATACGCGCATCGCCGCGCGCGTGGCTCTCGCCCGCGAACAATGGCACAAAGGATTTCCGGATCAGTCCGCACGCATGGCCCAGGACTGCCTCGAGGCGGCCTCCGCGCTCGACCATCCGCCGTCGCTCGCCTATGCTCTGGCCGTCGCCGTCTGTCCCATCGCTTCGATAACCGGCAATGACACGGCGCATGATCGCGGAATCGCCATGCTCTCCGAGATCGCCGAAAAGAACGATCTCAAAGCCTTTCGATCCTGGGCGAACTGTTTACGCGGCATTCTTGCCGTCAACCGCGGCGAATGGATGACGGGCCGGCGTCACCTGGAAAGCGAACTCGAAAATCCGCCGAACTCGACGGCTTTCAGTTATCATTTGTTCCAGATCAAATTGGCCCTGGCACAAGCACGCACGGGTGACTTTCAACGTGCGTTTTCAACCATCAATCAAGCGATCGACCATTCGGATCCAGGCGAGATCCGCTGGTGCGTGTCGGAACTGCTTCGGACCAAGGGGAAATTGGTGCTTCTGGAAAACAAGGCCGACGCGGCGGTGGTTGCGGAAAACCTTTTTCGCCGTTCGATCGACCGCGCACGCCGCCAGGGGTCCCTTTCCTGGGAACTGCGCGCGTCGACAAGTCTCGCCCGTCTCCTTGACGAATATGGACGCGCGACTGAAGCGCGAGACCTTCTCTCCTCGGTCTACGGTCGTTTCAGCGAAGGTTTCGGCACCCGGGATCTTGTGGCCGCCGAACGCCTCTTGCATCGGTTGGGATGACTCCCGGGACCGGAATCACCGCCCATCCAATCGGTGCAACCCCAGGCTCCGCGCGGCACGTCGCGCCTCGACCAGTTCCTCGACCCCCGGCCGGCGGGTGAGTTGAGGAAATTCAGTCGCACGGTAACACGGCCGATACTGTTCCATGATGTTGACGTAGGTGTTCCGGGACAGTTTTTCGGCGATGAAACGCATCACCTCCGCCGTGCCCGCGATGCCTTTCGGCATCACCAAATGCCGTACCAATAGGCCGCGAATGGCGACGCCCCGCGAATCAAGACGAAGATCCCCGACCTGCCGGTGCATTTCGGACACCGCAATCCGATTGACCGCCACGTAATCGCCGACGCCCGAATATTTCCGGGCCTGGACGTCGTCGGCATATTTCATATCGGGGAGATAGATATCGATCACGCCATCCAGAAGCCGGAGCGTTTCCAAGGCATCGTAACCGCCGGTGTTGTAGACCAGCGGCAGCCGCAATCCTTCGCCGGCGGCGATCACGAGAGCCTCCAGAATTTGGGGTACGACATGCGACGGCGAAACAAGGTTGATGTTGTGGCAGCCCTGATCCTGTAGCGCCAGCATCATCGCCGCCAGGGCTTCCGGTGCGGTTTCACGGCCTTCGCTTCCCCAACTGATGTCGGCGTTCTGGCAGTACACGCAGCGAAGATTGCAGCGGGCGAAAAACACGGTGCCCGACCCTCGTTCGCCGCGCAATGGATGCTCTTCCCCGTGATGGGCACCGAAGGAACTGATTACGGCATATCGTCCCGTCCGGCAGCCGGCACCGTCGTCGGAGCGGGTGCGATCGACACCGCATCGCCGGGCGCAGAACATGCAGGCGCTCAGCGCTGCGCACGCAAATTCAGCCCGGCGCGCCAGTTCGCCTTGGCGATAGAGTTCCAGATAGGCCGGTTCATAGGCGTGCATCATGCAAAGTCCACCCGCCGCCTCCCGGTTCGTGGTGGCGGCCGGCGCTTCACGCCGATCGTCTCCGTCCGTTCAGGCCTGCATGTGGGCAACGCCTCGGCGCATCCCAATCCCAATCACGCGATCCCGGACGACTATTTCGACGTCGCGACGAAAACGCCGTCCCAATCGCGTCCCGGCGGGTTTTCCTTGTACACGCGGATCCGCTCTTCGTAGAGATCGTAGAGCCCGACCAGGTTGCAATCGCCCATTCGTTCCCGGCACGCCGCAAGCGCGGCCACGGCACCGTCCCAATCCTGCGTCCGGTAGGTGGTGATCATGGATTCGTGCGCGGCTTTCAGAGCCTTGAACGGTTCCGTCGCCGCCACAGTTTCGTCGCCGAGCAATGCGAAGATGGCCACGGCTTCCAGCTTGCCCTTGACCTTGATCTGATCGAGTTCGAGCACGGCGAAATCCTCGACCTGCGACTTGGTGGTTTCGCCGATGACGCAGTCGACGGCGTAGGTCTTGCACTGACCTTCCAGGCGCGAGGCGAGGTTCACCGCGTCGCCCAGCACCGAATAGTCGAACCGCTGGTCCGACCCCATGTTGCCGACCACCACATCGCCGCTGTTGATGCCGACGCCGATCCGCAGATCGAGGTGCTTGCGGCCCTCGGCTTCCGCTTCCTTCTTGAGGCGTTCGTTGAGCGGCGCCATTTCCGCTAGCATGGCGAGCGCGGATCGGCAGGCGTTGCGCGGGTGTTCGAGGTCGTCCAGCGGCGCGTTCCAGAAGGCCATGATG
This sequence comes from Rhodospirillales bacterium, assembly GCA_963675465.2. Lineage (GTDB taxonomy): Bacteria > Pseudomonadota > Alphaproteobacteria > Rhodospirillales > Shumkoniaceae > JAHDSF01. Next base: position 377,315 of record CAXXVY010000004.1, on the reverse strand, counting down.
CAGTCGCCCATGTATTTGTCGACCGTCCCGCGCCGCTCCATGATCACCCCGGTCAGCGGCGTCAGAAGCTTGTTCATCAGGCGGGTCAACCCTTCAGGAAACGCCTTGAAGGTTTCCGAAATCGTCGTGAATCCGCGCACGTCGCAGAACAGCATGGTCATGTCGCGCTTGTCGCCGCCGAGCTTGAGCTGCGAAGGGTCTTCCGCCAGGCGTTCGACCATGTCCGGCGACAGGTAGTGACCGAAAGCGTCACGAACCTGCTGCTTCTGCGCCGCCTCGCGGGAGTAGCCGAGGTAAGTCATGACCGTGAAGATGACGAGCACCGCCGCGACCGGAAACGTTGCGTCGAGCAACTGCGCATTGTTGACGAACAACATCCACGACGTCGTCGCCATGCTGCCGGCCGTAACCAGGAAGATGCCCATCGACCAGCGCGCGCCGACCCACGGCAGCACCGCGATCATGACCACGCCGACGCCGCCCAGGAACAGAAGCTCCCACAGCTTCATCGCCTGCGGCCGGTTCAGGAGCTGGTTGGTCATCACCGCTTCGACGACTTGAGCGTGGACCTCGACGCCGGGAAGAATTGAATCGACCGGCGTGGCCCGGATATCGAGAAGGCCCGTCGCCGAGGTTCCGACGAGAACCATCTTGCCGGCGACCTTGGCAGGATCGACGGTGCCATTAAAAACATCGACTGCGGGAACATACTTTTCGTCATCCCGCTCCGAAAAATGCGGGCGAATTCGCCCCTGGCTGTCGGTCGGAATCTGAAAGAAACCACCACCGGGCTTGCGGATGCGAACGTCCTGAACGCCGTCCAGATCCGTCGTCACCATGGAAGTCGTCTGTCCCATCGCCAGACGGAGCATCTCCACCGGCAGGCTCGGATAGAAATTCTCGCCTTTGACCATGAATGTCGGAACACGGCGAACCACGTTGTCGGGCTCCGGCAGCAACGAGAACAGCCCATGGCCGCCCGCCACGTCATCCAGAACCGGAATGTTGCGAACCATGGAAACGAACGACGGCAAGAACTCCTGTGGCGGCGGCGCGCCTTTTCGCAGGCCCTTCGCCGCGACCGAAAGCGACTTCGGGGGATTTCCGTCTGCGTTTTCCCGTACCGACGCATCGAAATACACCGCCTGCCCCAACACCACGCGGCCCAATTGGACGGTCTTTTTACCGATTGGAACCGGAATCCGCGTTTGCGTGATGAGATCGGCGAACAGCGCGTCGTTGCTGGGCATCGCCTTCAGCTTGGCCTGAGTTTCCGCATCGACACCGTGCAGGGATTTCGCGACTTCTTCGGGATTCATCCGGTCGGGTTCGGCGAAGACGACGTCGAAAGCCACCAGCGCCGCACCCTTGTTGAACAGGTTGGCGACGATCTGGGCGATGACCGTACGCGGCCAAGGCCACTGACCGATCGCGTTCAGGCTTTTCTCGTCGATGTCGACAATGGCCACCGGTCTTTGCGTGACCTGCCGCGGAGACAGTTTCTGATAGAGATCGAAAGTCCTTTCCCGCGCGAATTCCACGGGATAGGGATCGATGACGGACAACGCCAGAAAAGCGGCCAACAGCCCCATTCCGACCCAGCGGTCGACGGTCAAAAACCGGCGGATGGTCCCGCCGCGCCGCGCCCCGTTTTGGGACTCAGACGCTTTCTTGCGCCATGGAAACCAGTTTGGCACGGCATTTCCCCCTTCACCGACGTCGTCACCCCACATTTCCGGGTGACGATAGCACGATTTGGCATCGCACTGAAACCTCCGTAATATACTGGCGCACGTGATGCGGAGTCCCTATACTTCGCCGCGAAACCATCGGATCGGATAGGGATTATGGGCGGGGACACCCCACGCGGCTGGATCCGGAGCTTTCTAAAACCATTATGGCCGACCTTTCGCGAGGTCATGGCAATGTCTTTGTTCGTCAACATCGCCGCGCTCGCCGTTCCCGTTTTCGTCCTCCAGGTCTACGACCGCGTCGTCTATCACGCCGGCATGACGACCTTGCAGGGTTTGGTGATCGGCATGGCGTTCGTGCTGATCTTCGACTACATCCTGCGACAGTCCCGGTCCCGGATCATGCAGACGGTCGCGTTGCGCGTTGATGTCGAAGTGGGCCAGCGTTTGTTCGATACCGTGATGGCGCTCCCCCTCCAAATCCTGGAGCGGCGCCCTGCGGCGTTCTGGCAGGCCCTGTTCCGTGACGTCGACACCGTGCGCAACACGCTATCCGGCGCCTCGGCAATCCTGGTCGCGGATCTGCCGTTTGCGGTTCTGTTCCTCGGCCTCGCCTTCGTCATTGCCGAACCCATCGCCTGGGTCCTGCTGTTGGCCATCCCCGTTTTCATTCTCGTGGCTTGGCGATCCGGCGCCGTCCTCACCGCCGCCAACAAGGCGGAGCGCGATTCCACCCTCAATCGCGACGGCCTGATCGCCGAGATGATCGCGGGCCGCACGACCATCAAGGCGCTGGCGCTCGACGGCGCAATGCGTCCGCTGTGGGAAGCGCGCCACGCTGAAACCATCGGACGCGCCGTCACGCGGGGGGCGCGGGTCGACGGATACACCAACCTGGGCACGACGCTGACGCTGATGACCTCCGTCGCGCTGACGACGGTCGGCGCCATCGCCATCGTCGACCAGCGCCTGACCATCGGCGCCCTGATCGCCACCAACATGCTGAGCGGGCGGATGCTGGGCCCGATGAACCAGTTGGTTTCGCAGTGGCGCGCCTACGCAGGATTTCGACAAGCGGTCGGACGATTGGGAGAAGTGTTCGCCCTACCCTCCGAACGCCAGCACAGCGAAGTCCGGCTCGAACGTCCAACCGGGCGCCTGACCGTGGAGCGCGCGACGTTCGCGTATGCGCCGGGCGCGGCTCCCGTCATCGACGGCCTCGATCTTAGGCTTTCGGAACCGGGAATCCATGCGCTCGTCGGCCGCAACGGCAGCGGCAAAACGACTCTCCTGAAGCTTCTGCAAGGGCTTTACCGTCCCGCCGAGGGTCGCGTTCTCGTGGACGGTGCCGACATCGCACAGTTCAGCCGCGCCGAACTGGCGGAGTGGATCGGATACGTGCCGCAGGAAAGCGTCCTCTTTGCCGGTTCGATCCGCGACAATATCGCCCATCGCGTTCCCGGCGCCGACGACGCGGCGGTGATCCGAGCCGCAGAGGAATCCGGCGCTCATGCCTTCGTCATCGATCTTCCCGACGGATACGCGACCCAGATCGGCGAAGCCGGCGGCCGTATTTCCGGGGGCCAGCGGCAGCGGATCGCGATCGCCCGCGCCCTGATCGGAGATCCCCCGATCCTGCTCCTGGACGAACCGTCGGCCAGTCTCGACCGGCAGGCCGAGTTCGAACTCCGCGACACCCTGAACCGGATCGCCCAGGACCGCACCGTCGTCATCGTTACTCACAGCCCCGTGCTGCTTTCCGCCTGCCATCGGATCGTCGCGTTGGACCGGGGCAAGATCGTGCTCGCAGGCCCCGCCAAGGACATCCTACCCCGCGTGCTGGGGCCGGCTTTCCGTCCCGTAGCACCGGACACGCCAGTACCCCCGACCCCGCCGGTCGATGCCCCTCAGCCGACGGTCGTCGCTTCAAGCAGCATGCGGGCCACGGTCCGCGCCGCGACCGCGGCAACGGTCCGCCCGGCACGGGAGGATGAGCCCGGATGAGCGACGGTTTGACCCTGCCGGAAAACCGCCTTGATACGTTGCTGCGCACGCATCCCCTGCCGACGTGGCGCCGGGTCGCGTGGCTGGTGATGATCATTGTCGGAACGCTCCTGGTCTGGGCCCATTTCGCCCGTCTGGACGAAGTATCGATTACGCCGGGCGAAGTTATTCCCCAGGGCCAGGTCAAGGCGATCCAGCACCTGGAAGGCGGCATCATCAAGCAGATTCACGTCCAGGAAGGCGATATCGTTGCCGCCGGCGATTCGCTGATCTCCCTCGATCTCGCGACTTCCGGCGTGAACCGCGAGGAACTCCAGGCCCGGTTGGACACCCAGATCCTGACCAAGGCCCGGTTGGAAGCGGAAGCCGCCGAAACGGAACCCACTTTTCCCGCCGACTTGGCGCAGCACTGGCCCGATCAGGTACGGACCGAACGCGACGCCTTCGAAGCACGGCGTAGCGAACTCACGGCGACACTCCGGGTGCTGGAGGAGCAGGCACATCAACGCGAACTCGAAGTCCGCGAACTGGAGGCCCAGGGCCGTGCCACCGCGCGCAATCTGGTTCTGGCGCAGGAACGCTTCAAGATGTCCGCCGACCTCTTACGCGACGGCTTGACGCCGAAGATGGAGCACAAGCAACTGGAGGCCGAGGTCAAGACCCTGGAAGGCCAGAGCGAAGTCGTCTCGTCCTCGGTGCCGCGCGCCCGGGCCGCCGTTTCCGAGGCCCGCGAACGCATCGTCGAAGCCCGTCTCGGTTTTCGCCGCGAAGCCAGGGAACAATTGGCCCAGGCCGAACAGAACATCGCACGCCTGAGCGAGTTGCTGAACGAGGCCACGGAACAACGTGGCCGCGCCGAAATCAAGAGCCCCATCGACGGTATCGTCAAAAACCTGCGCTTTCACACCATCGGCGGCGTGGTGCGGCCGGGCGAGGCGATCATGGAGATCGTGCCCAGCGGGGAGAACCTCGTCGTCGAGGCCAAACTCAACCCGACCGACCGCGGCTATGTCGAAGCCGGACAAAAGGCGGTCGTGAAAATTTCCACCTACGATTTCGCCCGTTACGGTGGTCTGGAAGGCAAGGTGATCCAGGTCGCTCCGGATTCTAGCGCCGACGAAAACGGCACCCCCTATTTCCGCGTGGTGGTGAAGACCGACAAGACTTACCTGGGCAATGCCGCCGGCGAACTTCCGATCACCCCCGGCATGCAGGCAACCGTCGACATCCACACCGGCGAGAAAACGGTCATCGACTATCTGCTGAAACCGGTCCTGAAACTTCGACACGAAGCGTTTCGGGAACGATAAGGAATTTTGGTTGCCTTTATGCGACGAAAGTTTCGTCCTTACCGATAACCGCTCGAACTTTAAACAAATTGCGGGTATATTCGTCAGCGCCATGGACCAGCGGTATGACAAGAAATATCCGCTGTTTGTTCGTTGACGCAGAAGATTCGAGAACGAGAACCGTTCATGTCCATTACGACCATTTCATCAATTGTCATCGCCTTCGCGCTTTTCTTTGGCGCAATTTTCACCTCGACCGACAATTTCGCCGTATTCGCGGACCCGGCAAGCGCGATGATCGTCATCGGCGGCACCCTTTCCGCGACCTTTATGTCGTATGAACCACGGTATGCGCTGCTGTCGCTCAAGCTGATCGTGCGAATCATCTATTCGCCCAAGGTCGGGCGAAACATCCTGAAGGCGGAAGTGGGCCGGATCATCAAATGGGCCTACACGGTGCAGAGAAACGGTCTTCCGGCCTTGGAGGCCGAAGCCAAAAAAGCCCCCAAGAGCGACAAGTTCCTGCGCTTCGGCATCGAGATGGTGGTCAGCGGCTACACGGGCGACGAGGTCCGCGAAATCCTCAACACGATGATCGAATCGACCTACGTGCGCAATACGGTGCAGGTCAACATCCTCAAGGCGATGGGCGGTTCGGCGCCGGCATTCGGCATGGTCGGCACCCTGATCGGACTGGTCGTCATGCTCGACAAGATGGCCAGCGATCCATCGCAGTTGGGACCCAATCTGGCGATCGCGCTGATCACCACGCTCTACGGCCTGCTGCTGGCACGACTGGTGTTCATGCCGGCGGCCAGCAAGATCCTGCAACGCGAACAGATCGTGCGGTTCCGGAACTTCCTGGTCGCCGAAGGCTTGGCGCTGCTGGCAGACCGCAAGAGCCCCCGCTTCATCCAGGACAAGATGAACTCCTATCTGGATCCGGCCCTGCACTTCAACATCGACAAGATGAAGCGATAGGGGCCCGGCGATGGCGCGCCCCAACTGGATATCCCTGGACGAGGAACCCGAAGACGAAGGGTGGATGACGACCTACGCCGACGCCATCACTCTTCTCATGGCCTTCTTCGTGCTTCTCGCCTCCTTTTCCAAGGTGGACATTCCCCTGTACGAAAAGGTCATGGCGGGCATCCAGAACGAAATGGGCAAGAAGGAATTCGAATCCCCGACCAAGATCCTGAAGCTTGATGTCGAGGATGTCGTCGCGTCGATGGGGGCCGACCAAGTCGTGAACGTCGGCACCGACAGTCAGGGTGTCATGATCGAACTGTCGAGTTCGGCCTTCTACAAGCCCGGCTCCGCCAATATCCGTGACGAGGCGAACCCGGTTCTTGAAAAGATGGCCCAGACGCTCATGGCGCCTCGATACCGGACATTCGTGATCGAGATCGAAGGGCACACGGACGACGATCCGATCCACACGGCGGTCTATCCCTCGAACTGGGAATTATCGGCCGGACGGGCGACCGAGGTCGTCCGCTTCCTGATCCGCCAGGGGCTGGAAGCAGATCGGCTGAAGGCATCGGGTTACGCCGAAACGCGGCCCAAGGTTCCCAACCGGGACGACCGCGGCGTTCCGATTCCGGAAAATCAGGCGCAGAACCGCCGCGTCATCATCCGGGTGCATCCGATGGATCTGGCCGAACGCATGGACACACTGCGCAAGTTGGACATCGAGAAATTCAGCGAATCCGCCGAACCTGCCAAATCCGCCGAACCTACCGTCACACGTTAAGGACTTTCCCTTCCCGAGCCACGGTGATTCCGGGCCAGGCCTCTTGCGCCTCGTTGGAAAGCTGATCCATGAACGCGTCGTCATGGTCGGGCTCATGGTGGAACACCAGGAGCTTCTTGGCGTTCGCCGCCTGGCACAGGCGCATGCCCTCGTTCCAGGTCGAATGCCCCCAGCCGACCTTGGCCTTGAATTCCTCTTCGGTATAGGTGCAGTCGTATACCACGAGATCGGCACCGTCGATCAACGACAGGACGCTCTGATCGGGTTTCCCCGGAACGTGTTCGGTGTCGGTGACGTAGCAGACGGATTTTCCCCGATATTCGATCCGGTAACCGGTTGCGCCGTTGGGGTGGTTGAGCAGCACCGTCCGGATTCGCACGTCGGGATAAAGATCCAGTGTTTCCCCGGCGTTGAAATCCTCCAACGTCAGTTTGGCGCGCATCGCATCGAGCGGCACCGGAAACATCGGATTGTCCATCTGGGTCGACAGAACGTCGCGAATGCTGCCGTTACCCATCAGATGCCCGCCGAGAACGCGGAACGAACGCTTCGGATCATAGGCGGGACCGAAAAACGGAAACCCATTGATGTGGTCCCAATGGGTATGGGTCAACAGGACGAAACAGTCGCACACATTCGATTTCGACAAGTCTTGGCCCAAGCTCCGGATACCGGTGCCGGCGTCCATGATGATCCGCCGATCATCGAGATAAACTTCGATACAACTGGTATTGCCGCCATATTTGATATGGTTCGGCGACGGGCAGGCGATACTCCCCCGGACCCCCCAGAATTTTATTTGAAATGTCATCTCCGTCTCCGCATGCACGTCGAACGAGATTTATCCAAAAGCTGACCCCTTTCAAAGGAGAATCTTCCCCACGCCGGCCTATACCATCATTTCACCGTTCCTGGCCGGGCACTGTGACGTTTTTCACAGACCGACGAATTCGAGAGAACTACCCACCTCCAACTCCAGCATGTTGTCGGCTCGGCCCTTGTTGACCGCGATTTCGATCAAACCATAGGCGTTTTCATAGACGAAAGCGTCGCCTTCCGACACGTCCGAAAAAGTCCGCGCGGTGCGAAGCGTCCTCCCGTTCATCAAAACATGTGTCCCCCAAGACACCGACGCGGCTCGTACCCCGGTCATCGCATTGCCGAAACTGTCGATGTAGATGATTTGAGCCAATTCATCGGGCCAGTCACGGCGGCGAAACGGTTCCTGGTCCCGCGCCTTCAGCCCGCCTCGATCGTCCTGTGCCAATCGCGCGGCAATGGGCGCGAAGAGATCCCGGCCATGAAACGATGCCGAAAGGCGTTCGGGCCGCCAAACGATTTCCCACCATTTCGGCTCTGGTTTCGAACGCCTCGCAACGATTTCGAACAAGCCGTTGCCCGGCCCGACGAACCATCGCCCGTCCGCTTCCATCACGCAGGGCAGTCGGTCGCCGCCGACACCGGGGTCGACCACACACAGAAGAATGCTGCCCACAGGCATCGTCTGGGTCAACGCGGCGAGAAGGTAGGCCGAAGTTCTCGGATCGAAGGCGGGCGCATCGGACATCAGGCGCACGACATCGACGCCAGGCACCGTAGCCATGAGCGCCGCTTCGACACTGCCGACATAGGGCCCATCGAGGCCGAAATCGGTAAAGAGGACAATCATTGCAACACTATGACACGCGGGAACCGGTCCGCAAAGACATCCCGACACGACAAAGGCCGCATTGCCTAAAGCAATGCGGCCTTTGCGCCATCCAAAGAACGGCCTTGGTTTATTTCGCCACGAGATCGGCGAGCGTGACCGAAAGATTCTTCATCCTGAAATCCGAGAACTTGAACGCCCAGCCCCGGGTACCCGTGTTCACGTCTTCGGCTTCCTTATTCACGTCCACGGGTTCCGCGCCCTCTTTCGCGGGGGCTGTAGCGGCGGCGTCGACAGCCGCGTTCAGGACGAACCACATCGTATCCCCATCCTTGACCCCAGAAAGATCGAGGATCAGTCCGTCGAACGTCGCCACCGTAATGGCCAGATCGGGATTGGTGAAATCGAGTTCCGAAGCCGATCGGACATCGACGAACTCAAGGATGTCGAAGGCATCCGCCAGATTTTTCAGCTTGTCATCGGCGTCCTTGGCGGCTTCCGCGCCGTCCGGGAGATTGCCTATCTTGAAGGACTTGCCGGTCGGTTCGTCCTGGACGACGATAAGTTGATCGCCTTCCTTCGGGACCATCCGGATTTCACGGGTCCGGACTTCCTTGATGTCGGCAATTTTCGTCAGCATCCATTTCAGCGGATCGGGACTCGCCGAAATTTCACCAGCGGCAAGCCAGGCCTGTTCCTCGTCCGGCATCCGAATATAGATTCCCTGAGGTCCCTTGCCCGCCGTGTTGGTCTTCGTCTTTCCGGCCAGGACATTGGCCACGACGGCGTCGCGCGCCATCAATTCGATGCTTCGGGATTTCGCATCCTTCGCGTCGAGTTCCTGGACTTCGAGACGCCCGTAACGCTCCTTCATGCGGGTCTTCGGTTCGGAAAGGCGCAGGCTGGCCAAATCGACGACCAGCTTGCGTACCCGATCCTCTCGCGCCGGATAGTCTGCTTTTTCGGCGACGACCCAACCGCTTTCGCGGCGTTCGACCGTTAACGTGCTCTTGGCATCGCGAATCACGACCTTCGACACGTCGTTCGCCTTGTCGACGAGCCCCGGGAAAACGGGCGCATCGTATTTCTGACCATCGGCAAATCCGTGATGCTCGGCGAGCACGACGGCTGCGGCGGCCGATACGGCGATCGTCACGACCGCCAATGCAACGAAACCTTTGGGGTTCATTCCTTCGCCTCCTTCTCTATCCTTTGCCCGTCACGTTCAACCGGCCGCATGACGCCGCCGGCGCCGCACGCGGCGCGCGATAGTGATGGCGATGGCCAAGATGCTGATAAGCAGCGGCATGGCCCATATGTTGACGATCTTCATCCAGACGTCGAGGGATTCGATGTCCTTGCGCAAGGCATGCTGAACTTCGCGCAATTGCCCCCGGATCGAGATCAACTCGGACCGGAAGGTTTCGATCGTCTGTTTCTGGTCGTCGGTCAGGATGGCGCCACCCTCGGAATCTGAAGCTTGGATCTGGCCAAGCTTTTCCTCGGTGTCGTGCATCTTCTTGAGGAGATCCTGCTCGGTGCGCCGGTAACGGGTTTCGGCATCCTTGCGGATTTCCTCGACCCTGTCGAAAGGCCGCACCGAAAGGCCGCGGCTGCGCAAGCCGATCAGGGAATTGCTCCCGGTCAGGACTTCAAGCCCATTGATGACCAGATCGGCGTTGTTCGCCGACGGAATGGCCACGCGCTGGCCGAAGAACTGCTGTTCCTGGATCCAGAAACGATCGGTCAGCATGTCGGTGTCGCCGATGAGGATAACGTTCATAGGCGCGACGGATTCGGTCAAGTGTTCGGGCGTATCGGTCTTTTCCGATGCCGCATCCGCCTTGCCCGCTTCCTTTTCCTTGTCCTTGTCCGCCTTCGGCGCGCCATCCGGGAAAGCGCTCTTGACCTTGCCCCGGATCAACGCCGCGAGAACCTTGGACTGTCCCGATGGGCTGAAATCCTGCAGCAGTCCGACCGGGTCCGGCGCCATACGGATTTTTTCGGCATCCATCATCCCGGTGGCCAGGCTCGAAAAGATCAGTTTCTCGAAATCAAGATCCGATCCTTCCGCAAGCGCGAACGACCCCGCGCCAGCCAACGTGATCCGCCCCAATTCGGACGTCATGACGTTGGTGCGATCGAGGTTTTCGGCACCGTATTCCAGCCACGCGAGATAGTCCGACGTAACCTGGCGGCCCTGGTGCTCCGAGGCGACCCGTACAGCGGCCTTGCGGTCGGCAACGAACTTGTTGGGATCGTACTCGATCCCCCACGTTTTGAAGAACGGCTCGAAATCGGAAGACGAGTCCCCCGGCGGCTGGCGCATCATCGATGCGGTCAGAGCTGCGGCCTCCGAAGCCGGATCGACGAAGACCATCGCCTTGCCGCCACGCAGGAGATACTGGTCGATGGCGTATTTCGTTTTTTCGCTGATCGCCTTGGGTTGGACGATCATGAGAACGTCGATGTCGTCGTCGATTTTGTCGAGATCGCCGAACAACGGCCGGACATCGAAGAATTCGCGCATCTGTTCGACGACCGTCCAAGGACGCTGGTTCATGGACGGATCGTTGACCATCAGCAGCGAGGTCATCAAGCCGACGACCTTCTTTTTCGGGTTCGCCAAATCATAAATCAACTTCGTAAGATCGTATTCCAGGTGCGGCTCGCGCTGCGGATTGAAGAACGCGATAACGCCCTGGTCGTCCGTGCTGTTCGTGGCGGCCAGACCAAAGTACCCCTGGTCGCCCGCCTTGGTCAGCGGTATCCCCTGCAACCCGAATCCGAGCGCCGAATCCTCGGCCTCGGAATACGGTTCGGGATTGATACGTTGGAGTTTGATCATGCCGCCGGAAAGGGCGACATAATTCTCGATAACCTCGCGCACCTGTTCGGCGTACTTGGCGTGAGCCGGGCTGAGATCGGTCAAGGCGCGAGAGACGTAAAGCCGCATTGTGATCGGCTCGTCGATCGATTTCAGAACCTCGCGCGTGCCGTCCGACAATGTGTAGAGCTTGTTTTCCGTCAGGTCCAGGCGTGCCCCGGTCAGCGTGGTCGAACTGAGCACGTTGACCGCGACCAGAAGCACGAGTGCCAGCACGACCGACAGCCCGGCCAGGACCTTGGTATCCAATTTTTTCAGGCGATCCATGGCTTTCTCACGCTCCCTTCTTCGAATCGACGACGATCACGTTGATCATCAGGAAAATGACGATCACCGAGGCGAAATAGATCACGTCCCGGATATCGATCAGTCCCTTGGTGATGGCGTCGAAATGGGTCAGGAAACTGAGGCTGGTTATGATGGAAAGCAGAGCCGACGGCGCCCAGTCGCGGAAGAACGACAAAACGACATCCATGCCGGCGGTCAGGAACACGAAACTGACGACGGCGCCGATAATGAAGGCGATGACCTGATTGCGGGTCGTCGCCGAAATGCTGGCACCAATCGCGAGATACGCCCCCGCCATGAAATAGCTGCCGATATAGCTGGCGACGATGACCCCGTTGTCGGGCCGTCCCAGATAATTGACCGTGATCCAGATCGGAAAGGTCAGCGCGAGAGCGATGCCGACGAACGCCCAGGCTGCCAGGAATTTGCCCAACACCGCCTGGGTCGTGGAAATCGGCAGAGTCATGAGCAGTTCCATCGTCCCCGATTTACGCTCCTCGGCCCAAAGCCGCATGGCGACCGCAGGGATCAGGAACAGATACAACCAGGGATGAAAGGCGAAAAAGACCTGAAGGCTGGCTTGGCCGCGCTCGAAGAACCCGCCAATGAAGAAGGTGAACGCGCCGCTCATGGCCAGGAAGATCACGATGAAAACATAGGCCAGCGGTGTCGCGAAATAAGCGGCAAACTCGCGTTTGAAAACCGTCGAAACGTTATGCATGGCTTTCCCTCCCGTCAATTCGGCATCGTAAGTTGACGGAACACATCGTTCAGGTGTCCGCGTTCGACGAAGATTTCATCGACAGGCAGGTTCTTGTCCTGAACGAAGGCGCTGACGGCGTGGAGAATGACTTGGCCGTTTTTCGGCAGGGCGATCAACGTCGTCGAACCGTTCGGGCCATCTTCCCGTTCGATCCGCTCGATGTCCGACAATCCTTCCAACGCGGTCTTCACCGTATCGGCTTTGTCCGCCTTCAGGATCAAGGAAACCGCGTTGTGCCTTGACGATTTGCGCTGAAGCTCGGCCGGCGTGCCGTCGAACACGATCCGGCCCTGAGCGATGATGATCGCCCGCGAGCACACCGCTTCGACTTCTTCGAGAATATGGGTCGATATGACGATGACCTTGTCCTTGGCCATGCGCTGTATCAACGCCCGAACCTGGTGTTTCTGATTGGGATCCAGGCCGTCGGTGGGCTCGTCGAGGATCAGGACGTCGGGGTCGTGAAGGATGGCCTGAGCCAGACCGACCCGCCGTTTGTACCCCTTGGACAAGGTATCGATCGGGCGACCGACGACGCTGTCGAGCTGCACAGTCGCGATCGCTTCGCGCACACGCCGCTTTTTCTCGTCTCCATCGAGACCGCGCGCCTCCGCGACGAATTCCAAGAACGCCTCGGGTGTCATATCGCCGTACAGGGGCGCACCTTCGGGCAGATAGCCGATATGGCTTTTCGCCGCGATCGGCGACTTGGAAACGTCGTTACCGCAAACCACCACGGTGCCATGGCTTGGCGGCAAATATCCGGTCACCATCCGCATGGTTGTCGATTTGCCCGCGCCGTTCGGCCCGAGAAAACCCAGAACCTCGCCTTTCTCAACGGTGAGCGAAAGATCGTCGACAGCCACGATGGGACCGAACTTTTTGGTCAGACCCGATATCGTGATCATTGTTACCGTTACCCTCCAGAATAATCCCCAGGTTCACGCCGAGGCGTGCCCGTTTGTTTTCGGCGACAACATCTGTCCGTACCGGCCAGGTTTGTCAAGGATCGTGGGCCAGGAAAGCCGGCCCGATGTGGCGAACGACCGCCGCTCTAGGCGGCGGCCGCTTCCCGGTTGGTATTCTGAATCATCTTGGACACGCGTTCGAATGCCCGCACTTCCAACTGGCGGACGCGCTCTCGGCTGATGCCGTAGACCTTGCCCAAGTCCTCGAGCGTCGACGGGTCGTCCTTGAGACGCCGCTCCATGAAGATGTGCCGCTCGCGTTCCGGCAATTCAGCGATGGCATCCTTGAGCATGCCGTGCCGTACCCGCGCTTCCTGACGCTGGGACACGATCGCTTCCGGTGACGGCGTATCGTCGACCAACGTATCTTGGAACTGAACCGACTCGTCATCGAGGACCGGCGCGTTCAGGGAAACATCGCGCGACGACATCCGTCGATTCATGTCGATGATATCCCTTTCACTGACGGACATGGCCTCGGCCAGCGCCTTCGACTGTTCCGGCGCCAGTTCGCCGCCTTCCAGGATGTCCATCTTGCTCTTGATGCGACGAAGGCTGAAGAACAGCTTTTTCTGGGCCGCCATCGTTCCCATGCGCACCAGAGACCAGGATTTCAGGACATATTCCGTAATCGCCGCCTTGATCCACCACATGGCGTATGTGGACAGTCGGAATCCACGATCCGGTTCGAATTTCTTGACGGCACGCATCAATCCGATGTTGCCTTCGGACATCAAGTCGGCCAACGGAAGGCCGTAACTCCGGTAGCGGAGGGCAATTTTCGCAACGAGGCGCAGGTGGCTCGTCACCAGGCGGTGCGCTGCGTCCACGTCACCGTGTTCGCGCCAACGCTGGGCCAGCATGTATTCCTCTTCCACGGCTAGAACCGGGAAAGACCATATTTCGCGAAAATACTGGGATAGCCCGCCTTCTTCCTGAATGGCCGGCAAAGCGAATGACGACATGATCTAGTTCTCCCTTTTTTGTTCCCGAGCCCGACGTTTCCGGTCAGCGCCCGAAAAAAACTCGACTGAAGCAGCCAAACGAACGCACCAGGGGCATTCCCCCGGCGCAGGCCGATTTATTTGGGAGAGGCGTTAACATGGTTCATGGCCATATTCTCCTTCCGAAGCAATACGCCTTGATGACCCGCCAATGGCCAAGTCAAAGCAGTGCCGTCGACCCCACATGGGCATCGACGATGGATATATGACACGGCGCAGTCGAATTGTCAAGAATAGCCCACGTTATGACGCTGTAATTTAACAACAAATACAGAAACGGCACACGCGCCTGCGTGTGCCGCAATCCGTTTTCGCATTTTCTGCGTTATTGCCTAACCTAGCGACCAGCCACCCGCTGCGTTCCATCAGCAGAGATCCCCGAAACAGCCTCTCGCGGGCGAGTGATTTCCGGGTTTGCCGCGGGTTGTCTACCGCCCCCGGGCGTTTCAAGTTCGATGCTCAGATCCGGAATCGGCGGCAGGTCGACCGCCTCGCCATTGGCGATTTCCGAAACCCGCTTCTGTCGATACATGCTCCGCAGGGCGGCGTAGTAGTCGATGGAGGTTTTCTTGATCTGTTCAAGTTCGTCCATCACGCCTTCGTATTCGTCGACCCCCTTGAGGACCGTGCGCGTCATCGCGAGATCCTTGTCGAGGAAGTAGCCAAGCGGGTCGAAGAACGGATCGACGACGAGCTTGCCGACGGCATCACGCGGATTCGACGGCCCGAATACGGGCAGCACGAGATAGAAGCCTTCGCCCGTTCCCCAAACCGCCATGGTCTGACCGAAATCTTCCTTGTGGCGGTCAACGCCCATTTCCGTGGAGCGGTCAAACAGTCCGCCGATCCCGTAGGTCGAATTAATGACGAAGCGCTGGACGGTCGCCTGCGCCCTCCCGCCTTCGCCTTGGAGAAGGTCGTTGGCGAGCGTTACTGGTTCCGACAGATTCCCGAGAAAATTTCCGACGCTATCGCGCATTCCCGGTGGCAGGAACGACCTATAGAAAATCCCGGCCGGACGCAGAAACCACGTCTGGATCAGTTCGTTAAACTGAAAAAAGAATCGGTTCAAAGGTTCGATCGGATCGTTGACGTCATCGGAAACCATCGCTTCCGGCGTCTTGGAATCCGCAGCATGCGCAACCGGTCCCGCCATCGCGAAAGCGACGACGACTGCCGCACACCCCGTTCGCACAATCCATTTTTCGATTTTAAATTTGCTCATCGATTGCCCGCAGTCGTTCGCTGATATGTTCGCGCCCTATCGCGATGAACGGCCCGAAAGGGAAAGCCCTAGTCCCCATTCCGTTGTATGCCATGTCCGCATAAAGGGCAACCGTGATATATGAAACATCGCGATTGGATCAATTGAATGACCGCACTTCAGCCTGTTGTCACGAGCCCCCTTACGCTTTAGGTTTCTGTCCGTTCCAGGACCAAAGACATATGTGCTCGGACTCTAAGGTGGAAAAGCCAATGTTCAGTATACGTCGTTTTTTTTCCGCGATCGTGATCGCGTTCACATTCCTGTCGGTTTCGGCGACGCAGGCCGCCGAATCGAAACCCTCGGCCGTGATCGAGGCCTTTCAGGCCCAGTTGCTGGAGGTCATGAAGGGTGCCCGTCGCATGGATGTGGCGGAGCGCTACAAAAAGCTTCTGCCCGCCGTAGATACGGCATTCAACCTTCGCCTGATGATCCGAATCGCGATCGGAAACTACTGGCAGACGGCAACGCCGGAGCAACGCGACGCCGTTTCCGATGCCTTCAAACGCATGAATATCGCGACGGTCGCGACCCTCTTCGACGGCTATTCCGGCCAGGTTTTCGAAACCGTGGGTGAATCGGATGGACCGCAAAAGACAACGTTGGTTGAGACCCGCCTCGTCAATCCAGACAAAACGTCGGTGAAATTGGTTTACCGGACCCTTCTCCGCGAAGGACGCTGGCAAATCATCGATGTCATCGTTGACGATGGAATCAGCGAAGTCCAAGTACGTCAAAGCGAATACGCTACAACGTTGGCCGAAGGTGGCATCGGCCGCCTGACCGAAATGTTGAAGAGCAAGGCCAATCAGTTGCTTATGGACAATTGACGCCGGAGATCCCCATGCAGCTCGACCGCCGACGGTTCGCCGCCCTGATGATGGGCCTGCCGATTGCCTTCGCGCAGTTTTCGCGAAACCCGACGGCCGCATTGGCGGAACCCGCCGACACCCCCGAATCGGTCGTGGAAACCCTTCACGATCTCCTGCTTTCGGTGATGAAGCGGGCGAGCCGTATCGGACCGCGGGAACGGTACGATATTCTCCTTCCGGAGTTGAACGCGATCTTCGACTATCCCCGGATGTGCCGGGTGATCGTCGGTAGTGCCTGGGGAGCTGCGGCCGAACAGGATCGCGAGGGTCTGGTCGCGGCGTTCTCCGCCATGAGCGCCGCGACCTATGCTTCCCGATTCAAGGCTTTCGACCACGAGCGTTTTGAAATCCAGGGAACCCGCCCGGGGCCGCGCGATCTGGTCCTTGTCGACACGCGAATCGTGCTGTCCGACGGAACCGCCGTTGCCATCACCTATGTCCTGAGAAAGCAGGAATCCCGCTGGTGGATCGTCGACGTTCTGCTGGATCGGGGCATCAGCGAGTTGGCGGTCCGCCGATCGGAATACAACGCAATTCTAAAGGAATCAGGCATCTTGGGCCTGACCGCGACCCTGCGAGAAAAATCGGAATCGCTTCTGTCAGAAGGCTGAATTCCTGGAACGGGACGGGAAGACGGCCATAAGGGCCGGCAGCACCACCAAGGTCGCCAGCAGCGTCAACAGAATCGCGACCGTCAACAAGAACCCCATGCTCGACGTACCCGGATGGCTTGAAAGCGCGATGCTGCCGAACGATCCGATGGTAGTCAGGGCGCTGTAGAGAACAGCCCGGGGCGTTGACGTCGCCATCGCGGCGGCGGTCCCCTTTTCCGACTTTTCCCGGTGGATCAGGTGTATGCCGCTCGCCACGCCGAGGCCGAACAGCAACGGAAGCACGATGACATTCGCGAAATTGAAAGGCGGCCCAAAAACGACCGTCACGGCAACGGTCAATATCCCCGCCAGAACGATGGGGGCGAAAACCATCGCGACGTCGCGGAGGTTCCGCAACAGGACAATCAGCAGCAGGCTGATCAGCGCGAAAGAAAGAACGCCGGCATCGCGAAACGCACGAACCACGGTCTGTCCCGCCTCGACGATAATGACCGGAGAACCTACGGCATTCGGCGCCACCGCCCTCACCGCATCGACGAACTGGTTCATCGCCGCCGGATCCCGAACGTCTTCGGACGGGGTGACTTCGATCTTGGCACGACCGTCTTTGGCCATTTCACGCGAGATCACGTTCCCCGGCAGATCGGCGATATCGAAAGAATCGGCATCAAGCGACATCCGCAGGGCAGCCAGAGTACCGGGCAAGGTCCTGACAACCGCCGACTGAAACGCGCCGATTGCTTCGGCATCTCCCGAAGCGATCGCGCCCAGTGCCCGTTCAAGTCGACGTGCCGCGGCCGAATCCGTGCCGCCGGAATCGGCCAACCGGCTGAGACTACGGCGCAAGCCCGTCAATCCGTCCAAGAGTTCCGCGTGCCCAGGCGGCGATATCCCGGCGCCGGAATCCAAGGCCGGCGCTAAAAACAGGGCAGCCTGCGCAATGAGATCCACCTTGGACGACTGATGGGACGGAACATAATCGGAAAGGCTGCGCGCGCTTCGCACACGCTCGCTTTTCCTCAGCAAACCCGTCATGCGTTTTGCGTCTGAAAGATTTTTTGCCAATATTTGAATGGTATACGGTGATGTATTGCCATCCTTCATAAGATCGAGCAGCGTGGAAACCGATTCCGTTTCCGGATCCTTGAGGTTCATGGGATCGAAGTCGAAACGGGCGAACGGCAACGCCGCAGCGGCGACGACGGCAACGACAAGGGCGGCGCGCACCACGGATCTTTCATTGCGCCGAATGACTTGCCCCAAGGTTCGCGAACGGAACTGAGCCTCCGAGCGCCCCCGCCTCAGGGGCAGGAGGGCGAGAACGGCAGGCACGAGGGTCAGGTTGGCGATCAGGGCAATCGCCATGCCTCCGGCCGCGATCACGCCCAGTTCGGCCAATCCCCGGTAGGCCGTCGGCGTAAATGACAAAAATCCGATCGCGGCGGCCACGGCGCACAATGTCAGTGAGCCGCCGACCCCTTGTACCGCGACATCCAGGGCATCCTTGCGCGCCAGTCCGCGATCGATTTCCTCCTTGTAGCGCAGCGCGAAATGAATCCCGAAATCGACGGACAAACCGATGAACAGAACGGCGAAAGCGACTGAAATCATGTTCAGTTCGCCGACCGCAGCGACCGCGAACGCTGCGGTCCACACCAATCCTGCGACCAAGGCAGAAAGCGTCGCCGCGACCAACCGGACCGAACGCAAACCTATTCCCAGAAGGACCAGCACCAACGTCATCGACAGCGCACCGGCGATTCCCATGCCCTCTTCGACGCTGGCGAGTTCCTCGCTGGCCAGAGCCGCTGATCCGGTCAAGCGGACGCGAACGCCGTTCTCCTCGACCAGGCCCGCGTCCAGGGCAGCTTGACGTACCGCCCGCATGGCGCCGGCTGCAGGCGACAGAGAGCCGTAGTCGAGCGGCGGCTCGATAACCAGTATCCGGCGATCCGAAACGCCGGGCGCCGCGTCACCGGACACCAAGCCACGCCATGGGAACCAAGCCTTGCGTCCGGCGGCTCGGGCTTCCGCCACCTCCGCCAGCGCGTTCAACACCGGCACCAGATCGAAGGGCACGGCGCTTCGGTCCTTTGCCACCTCCTCGGCAGCCAGGGACAGCACGTGCGAAAACCCGCGGAGAGTCGGATCCTGGGCGAGCGATCCGAGAAACGGCTGGGCCTGGGCCAGACGGTCTAGAAGCGCTTCGAGATCGCTTTCATCCAGATAGAGCAGGCCATTGCGCCGGAAAAAAGGATCGCCAGCCGGATCGAAAACGGGACCGAAAACTTCCGGTCGATTTCGAAAAATCGCCGCCAGGCGCAGGGCCGCATCATCGGCGATTCCCGACGTGGCCCCATCGATGACCACGGCGATCGATTCGCCCCCGGACCGCAATGCCTTTTTCAATTCGATCGCATGTTTTCGGAACGGCAACTCCGACGACAGCATGTCGGTATCGTCCGTGTTGATCGACAGATGCGTGGCCACGAACCAGCCGGAAAAAATGCTCAACGCCAGCGCGCCTAACACCACGAGAACGGCGTTTGCGTTGACAAACCGCGCCCATGATGTGAGGAACCTCACATATCGCGTTGAGATATATTCCATTTTAACCCTTTATATTTCCGAAAGCATGCGCGGCAACGGCAAGGCAAACGTCCGAGGGACGGGTGTAATCGACACGCGGATGTCGGAACGGCACCCATTGGAAGCGCGCGTAAAAAAGCGTTCCGCCATGAGGCGGCCGCGAATAGTCGCCTTCTCTGAAGGATCGAAAGCTTTCGCGTACCGTTTCTATATGGCCCAGGTTCCCGCGTTCGCTTTCATAGAAGTCCAACGCCCGCCGTTTGAGGGACCGCTCCTCGTCGGTCAGTTCGATCACCGTCTCGCCGCATCGAGAGTCGAAAAATGACTGAGACCGAACGATGCCGCCGGCAAAATTGTAGGCGGCGTACTCCGACACCGGCACTCGGTCCCGAAATCGCGATCCCAGATAGTGAGCGACGTCATGGTCTTGATGCGCGCCTTCGTACGCCGGCACCCACATCCGGTCGATCGCCATGGTCTCGATCGTCTTTTCGATCTCGGACATCGTTTGGTCGATGGCGGATTTCAAAGCGCGTGTCGGGGTCGTCAAGAATTTAACCGGTTCGATACCCAAAAACCGCGCCGCCTCGCGTGCCTCATCGATCCTCGTAGCCACCCGTCGTGGGTGATCGCGCCGTTGCCACGGCCACAACACCTTCCGCGCAGGAACGCCGGTGGTCAGATAGAGCACCTTCACCGACGCACCTCCGGCCGACGCTCTGCGGATCGCCGTAGCGGCGCCGACCACTTCGTCGTCGGGATGAGGCGCCAGAACCAGAATATTCCTACCGAACACGGCCCGTTCCCCGCTGTTCAGCCGCCGCCAACCAACGGATCATCAGATCTTCCCGCAACACTTCGCTCCAGGTGGGAAGATTTTCAAGCGCCCACGATCGCGCCGCCCTGCCCATGTCCACCAGCCGCACCCGATCCGACATCAGACCCGACAGAGTGGCGGCCCAGGCGTCGGTTCCGCCGTCGATTGCGAAACCGAATCCGTCGCCGTTCAGTATCCGGCCCATGCCGCCGCGTTTTGCCACCACCACCGGGGTGCCCGCAGCCAGCGCTTCCAAGACCACGTTGCCGAAGACTTCGATTTCGGACGGGAGCGCGAATATGTCGGCACTGGCGAAAAACCGTGCGGCCAACGCCTCGTCGACGACACCGGGACAGGTCGCATACCGGCCAAGCAGAGTTTCGATGACGGCCTTGTCCTCGCCGTCACCGGCACACAGCAGATGTACATTCTCGCCACGATCGAGCAGAGTCCGGACCGCATACGCCAGCGTCATCACGTTCTTGCCCCTGTTGAGACGCCCGGCAAAATAGATCAGGATCCGATCGCGCGGAATTCCGTGAGTTGCTTCCAGCCACTCCCGGTCGTTTTTCTCCGGCGAAAACAGATCGGTATCCACGCCACGCCGCAACAACCCGACCCGCTCCGGGGGAAGGACAGCGGCCGCTCTCTCCTCGTCACGCGACACCAGGGCGAACTTGCATGCGATCTGATGATCGGCGAGCCTCCGCGCCATGTTTCGAGCCGCCCAGTCGTGAACGCCAATACCGTCGATCAAAATGCGCTTGACGAATCCGCGACCGAACATCCGCTCGACCGTCCGTTCGGTAAAGACCCGCGTGTAGCCCGGCGTATCGGTGTGAACCGAATTGATCATGGGAACGCGGCCGCGCCGGGATACTCTTTCAGCGGTACGGGCGAAGGCGAAATAGGCATCGGTGGTATGCAATACGTCGAAACCCCGAAGATCGCGCGCCAACCGCGCATGGAACGGCGCAAGATCGGTGTGATCGGGAACATGTGACAGGAATGGAATACGCTCGGTGCTGAAGACCGGACGCCGAACGACGTAGCGGACATTTTTCGAAAGCCGCTCCACGCTATCGACGTCGCCGGAAAAGAAGACGCTGAGATCAAGTTCATCTGGAAACACGGTTGCCGCGCGCGCCAACCGCTGCCAGCATTTGACGTGTCCACCGGCCTTATCCGAAAGTTTCAGATCGACCAAAGCGGCCACGCGCAGTGGGGGCGGTTTGGTCATTTACCTCCGCCCTCGCCCCAGGATTCCGATCAAGGATTCACGCTCGCTGACGGCCCAAATCGCGAGTCCGGGCAACCCGAGCGCGACTTCACGGACTCGTTTCACCAGCGCAAGCGCCAAGGCTGTTTCCATATCCAAGCCGACCAACAGGCCGATGGCCACGACTCCCCCCTCCTGTACCCCGACCGCGCCCGGTATCGCGAAAGCGGCGCTACGCGCCGCATAACTGAGACTTTCTATAGCCAGGCACGCCAACAGGCCGATCGGGCGTTCCATGAATGCGACGACCAGCCAGACTTCACCGACGTGGGCCATCCAGGACGACAGCCGCCAAAATATACAGACGAAAACCGCCCTTCGATCCCGGTACAGGCTGTCGACGGACTCGTCGAGAGACCGAGCCCATGTTCCCGTCCCGAGCAATCCCTTCGCGAACCGCGCGACGAGGGAAAAAAAACCGTATCTTTGGATCAGGTAAAAGACCGTCAGAACGGCACCCGCCGCTACGAGCAACAAGGCCCAGGCCAATGCCGAGTCGTCGGCAGGGCGCATCGCCGCCAACGCCACGACACCGAGGATCGTAAACAGGAACTGAGACGCCAGCCCGGCCGTAAAATCGATCACGATGCTCGCCCCCGCATCGTTCCAAGCGAATCCCATTCTCGTCGCCATTCGAGCCCGCACGATGTCTCCCCCCACTTGGAGAACCGGCAAAAGCGTATTGACGGATTCACCGACCCAACGCGCGGAAAAAATACGAAAAAACGACACCCTTCCCAGAGAGGAGAGCACCCGCCACCAACCTGCCGCATCCAGGGCGAGATTGAAAAAGCGGTATAGCACGACAAGTGCGATCCCCCACCCGAGCACCCGGAAGGTGGCGCCCACCTCGGCCCAGTCTGCTTTTCCGACGACGAACCAAAGCAACCCGAACCCAGCCGCCGCGCCGATTCCCAGGGCTAATAACCTACGCACAACCCGCCCTCAGTTCAGGTATCCGTGATCCCGGTACCACGCCAATGCATCCCCCAGGGCTTCCCGTGGCGGACGACAGCGGTATCCCAGCTCCCGTTCGGCCTTTGCCGTGGAAAAGAACATCTTTTTGCGCGCGAGCCGGATGCCGTCCACTGTCACGAATGGCTCGGTTCCGCCGCTCAACCGGGTCCACGCCTCGGCGACGTAAGCAATGGGCATCACGAGACCGTGCGGGATTCCGAACAACGGCCGGCCGCCTCCGGTCAATTCGGCCATGAGAACCAGGATCTCGCGCAGGGTCATGTTTTCGCCGCCCAAAACGTAGCGTTCCCCAACCCGACCACGTTCGAACGCAAGGATATGACCTTCGGCCACGTCGTCGACGTGCGCGACGTTCAGACCGGTATCGACATAGACCGGCATACGCCCCTTGGCGGCTTCGATGATCATGCGCCCCGTGGGAGTCGGCTTGATGTCCGCCGGTCCGACCGGCATCGACGGATTGACGACGACGACAGGAACGCCCTCCTCCGCAGCCAAACGCCGGGCCTCTTCCTCTGCCCGGAATTTCGATCGCTTGTAGGGCCCGATCATGTCTTCGAAGCGAACGGGCGTGTCTTCGTCTCCGAGCCCGCCGTCTAAGGGCAATCCCAGCGTGGCGACACTGCTGGTGTAGACAATGCGCGCAACGCCCGCCTCGGCCGCCGCCAGCAACAAATTGCGGGTACCGTCGACATTGGCGCGGAACATGTCCTCGGGCCGACGTGTCCACAAACGGTAATCCGCAGCAGCATGGAACACCGCTCGGCACCCCTTGACCGCCGCGCGCAACGAAGGCGCGTCCGTCAGGTCGCCGTCGCGGATTTCCACCGACAGTCCTTCGAGATTGCGTCGGTCACTCGCCGGGCGCGCCAGGACGCGAATGTCTCCCCACCCCCACGCCAACAGGCGCCGCACGATTGCGGCGCCGACGAAACCCGTCGCCCCCGTCACCAAGGTCGCCATATCTCTTCCGTCTTGACGATCGATCATTGCCCTTCACGATCGCGGCCAGTATAGCAGTCAGATTCGGGACGTCGAGAGCGGCGGTTTGCTGCGCAAAAATTTCCGCCCCCCTTCACGCCCGGCCCATGCTGACCTATGTTCCACCGGTAGACATAACCGTAGGTCGTATTTTGACCGGACGAGCCGAAAGGACACCATGACCGAGGGCCCTCTTCACGTCATCCTGGCCAAGCCGCGCGGATTCTGTGCCGGTGTCGAACGAGCGATCGAGATCGTCGAAAAGGCGCTGGAGATCTACGGTCCTCCCGTCTACGTGCGTCATGAGATCGTGCACAATAAGCGCGTTGTGGAAACCCTGCGGGCCAAGGGCGCGGTTTTCGTCGAGGAACTGAACGAGATTCCCGACGGCGCCGTCACGGTATTCAGTGCCCACGGCGTCGCCGAAACCATCGAAAAGGAAGCCGCGCGTCGTGACCTGCCGGTCATCGATGCGACCTGTCCGCTGGTTCTGAAAGTTCACCTACAAGGGCAGCGGCACGCGGCAGAGGGCCGTGAAATCATCCTGATCGGCCATCGTGGCCATCCGGAGGTCGAAGGCACCATGGGCCGGATTCCTTGCGGCGTTCATCTCGTCACGTCGATACCGGATGCCGAAACGGTCGAGGTCGAGACCCCAGAAAAACTTGCATACGTGACGCAGACGACCCTGAGCGTCGACGAAACCCGGGACATCATCCGCACCCTCGAAAAACGTTTCCCCAGCATCGTCGGCCCCGATGTCAGGGACATCTGCTATGCCACCCAGCATCGCCAAAATTCGGTGCGCGACATGGCCAACCAAGTCGATGCCCTGATTGTCGTCGGCGCCCGCAACAGTTCGAATTCCACGCGCCTGCGCGAGATCGGCTCCCTGTCCGGTGTTCCCGCCTATCAGATCGACGACGCGACCAACATGGACCCCCGTTGGCTCGAAGGCGTAACATCGCTCGGCATCACCGCGGGCGCGTCGGCGCCGGAAGAGCTCATCGAAGAACTGCTCGACAAGATTCGCGGCTGGCGCGACGTTTCCGTGACCGAAATGTCGGGGGTCGAAGAAAGCCTGCAGTTCAAACTTCCATCCGTCCTCCGGCAGGCGCTTGAAAATTCCGCAAAGCCAACGACAGCCGATTAGCCGATAAAGGAAACCCCGTGCCCGTACCCCTGATCCAGCAATTTCGAGTCGGTTCCTACATCGTCAAGCAGGCATTGAGCGGCAACAAGCGCTATCCCCTGGTCCTGATGTTGGAACCCCTGTTCCGCTGCAATCTTGCCTGCGCGGGGTGCGGCAAAATTTCCCATCCGGAAACCATCCTCAAACAGAAGCTCAGTGTCGAGGAATGCCTTACGGCGGCCGAGGAATGCGGGGCGCCTATCGTGTCAATTCCCGGCGGGGAACCGCTGCTTCACCCCGATATGCCGGCCATCGTCAAGGGATTGGTCGCCCAAAAACGTTTCGTATACATGTGTACGAACGCGGTGATTCTCGAACGCAACCTGGATGCCTTCGAGCCGACCCCCTACCTGACGTTTTCCATTCACCTCGACGGGCTAAAGGATCACCACGACCGCAGCGTTGGCCGTCCGGGTGTCTTCGACCGCGCCGTGTCGTCTATTCGCGCGGCGCGGGCCCGCGGATTCAGGGTGACGATCAACTGCACGCTTTTCGATACCTCGAAACTCGAAGACACCGCGCAGTTCCTCGATTTCGCCTGTCATGAACTGGACGTGGAAGGTGTCACCATAGCGCCCGGATACGCCTATGAACGCGCACCGCTCCAGAAACATTTCCTCAAGCGGAACACGACCAAGGAATTTTTCCGGTCACTGTTCCGTCAATCCAAGGGGCGGAAGTGGCGATTCAACCAATCCAGCCTGTACCTGGATTTCCTGGCGGGCAACCAAACCTACCGATGCACGCCGTGGGGCAATCCCACGCGCAACGTCTTCGGATGGCAGCGCCCCTGTTACCTGATCGACGAAGGTTACGTTTCGACGTTCAAGGAACTCATGGAAGAAACCGACTGGGATAGTTACGGCACCGGCAACTACGAAAAATGCGCCGACTGCATGGTGCACTGCGGGTACGAACCGACGGCGGTGATGGACACGGTTACCCATCCGCTCAAGGCTGCCTGGGTGGCGATGTCGGGTGTCCGAACAGAAGGTCCCCTTGCACCCGAGATCCCGCTCGACAACCAGAGACCGGCCCAGGCTGCGGATCCGCGGTCATGGTATGCCCGGTTCATGGGCGAGGACGCCGCATAAGACCCGCAACGCCTCGAACAGCGCCGACGCGGCCTGCCGTTCGGCCCGGCCGAGTCCGATAAGAGCCGGCAGGGATGCCGGATTCCGGCAAAGGCATCCGACGAGGACTCGCCAGTCGGTTCCTCCATCCGGGGTAACGGCTTCGGCAAGCCATTCGGGCACCGACGCCGTCGGGCCATCGAGGACGACCCGAAGCACCGAGAACGAAATTCCGCGCGCGACCGCGATCTCTGCCACCGCGTGACTTTCCATATCGACGGCAAGCGCTCCCGTCCGACGAAACAATTCTTTTTTTTCCGCCACCGAAGCGACCGCTCGGTCTCTTCCCGCCATCACGCCGATCCGAACCGCCATCTTATCGTGCAACTGAGCGTTTGCGCCGTCATGCCATGCGGTATCCAGTCGATGACGGGTTCCGCCGGGATCGATCACCTCGGCAGCCATAACGACCGCGCCCGTCCTCAACTCGGGATCGAGTCCCCCCGCGTAGCCGACACTGAAGAGACGACGCACCCCGCCGTCGATCAAGCGTGTCGCGGCCATCGCGGCGCACGCGGGATCGGCGCCGGAGCACGCTGAAGCCACGTCGTCGCCGAAAGCGCGTTGGATGATCCGGGCCTCCCGCCGCAGGCCGGTTACGAAACCGACGGGACGGGGCGAAGCCGACAACCTACATCCCCCAAACCGGGGTCTTCGAATTGCTGGTTTTCAGGTTGCGATATCGGGCCAGCGCGGCCAGCGGAAAATAGCCGCTGTAGCCGTGATAACGGAGATAGAAGACGCGGGGAAAACCGACGGCGTTGAAATACTCTTCCTTCCATTTCCCGTTTTCCCGCGGCGCGTCGAGCAGGAACCGGATGCCGTCCTCGACGGCTTCGCTTTCGACTTCGCCGGCGGCCATCAGCCCCAGCAACGCCCATGCGGTTTGGGACGGCGTGCTCGCCTTGCATTCGTACCGGCGATGGCGCCAATAACTCGCGCAGTCTTCGCCCCAACCGCCGCCCGGCTGTTGGCTTTTCTTCAGCCAATCCACGGCACGGCGGACCATCGGATCGTTCGGGTCGATCTTGACGGCATTCAATGCGTTCAGGACCGACCAGGTGCCGTAAACATAGTTGTTGCCCCAACGTCCGAACCAGGAACCGTCTTCTTCCTGTTCCGTGCGCAGGAAATCGACCGCTTTTGCGACGACGGGATTGTCGATGGCGTAGCCGACCTGGGCCAGCATGCTGACACAGCGCGCGCTGACGTCGGCGGACGGCGGGTCGAGCAACGCACCGTGATCGGCAAAGGGGATGTTCTGGAGAAAATAATATTCGTTGTCGACGTTGAATGCCCCCCACCCGCCGTTCCGGCTCTGCATGCCGATGATCCATTCGACCGCGCGGTCGATGGCATGGCGATAGCGTTCCGGATTGGCGCGATGCATGGCCATTACCACAACGGCCGTATCGTCGACATCGGGGTAATAGTCGTTCCGATATTGGAAGGCCCAACCGCCGGGCCGGATATCACCACGATCCGAAATCCAGTCGCCTTCCAGATCAAGAATCTGCCGTTCGACCAGCCATTCCAGAGCGTAGCGAACCATCCCGTCATCGGGCGCCAAACCCGATTCCAGCAAGGAATGGCATGCGAGACCGGTATCCCAAACCGGAGACAGGCACGGCTGGCAGTAGGTTTCGCCGTCTTCATGCGTGCAGATCAGCTTTTCGACCGATTTGCGAGCGGTCACGAACTCCGGTGCGTCGTGCGACATGCCGATGGCATGGAAAGCCATCAGGCTGTTGGCCATCGCCGGGAAAATCCCGCCGAGCCCATCTTCGCCGTTGAGACGGGTGCGGACGAATTCAAGCGCCTTCTCGATCCCCTTCCGGGCCAGGAACCGCGGCCACAACGGATAGGTATACCGGCCCAGCACGTCGAGTCCCAGCATCAAGGAACCCAGCCAATGCCCAGTGGGATTCTTCAAATATCCCACGACTTGTTCCGGATCCTCGCGGAAAAGTTCGCGCACGCCGACACCGCGCGGATTCTCGGCGGTTGGTTTGAGCGCCCAAAGAACCGTCAGGGGAACCATGACCGTCCGGGACCAGTAGGCGACTTTGCCGATGAAAAACGGCGCCCATTGCGGGAACATCATCACTTCGGGCGGCATGATCGGGGCCGCGCGCCAGGGCGCCTGCCCGAACAACGCCAGGGTAATCCGGGTGAAAACATTGGCCCGCTCCGCGCCACCCGCGTTCAGAACCGCTTCGCGCGCGGCCGCCATATGCGGCGCGTCGGGTGAATCCCCCACCAATTTGAGCGCGTAATAGGCCTTCACCGTCGCGCTGATGTCCAGATCGCCGTCATGATACAAAGGCCATCCGCCATGACGGAGGTCCTGCTTGGCGCGCAAATACCGCGCCAATCGCTGTTCCATTTCGTCGTCGATGTCGCCGAGAAAATGGTTCAGCAGGATATATTCGGACGGGATCGTCGCGTCGGCTTCGAGTTCGAACGCCCAATGGCCGTCATCCGCCTGAGTCGCGCCAAGCCAAGCGCATCCCTCCTCAATCGCGGTCTCGACGCGATATGCGACATCAACGTCGTCCAGCGATTCAGCGACGAGCGGCTGTGCTCTATTCAGTTTTCCATGCGTGGAATGCATCCCCGCGCCAACGTCCTTCTTCCGAGCTTCTTGAATCGAGCGGCTCATATAACGGTTTTATTTACAGATAGATGTCGCTTGTTCAACCCCCATCCACAATTCTCATTGTGTAACCGGCGGCATCAAAACCCGACCTGAGGGATCCCTCGATGGTTGCGGGAAGCCCCGTGGCCGTCCAGTCCCCGGCGAGGAAGAGGTTGCGCCATGAGGTCCGGACCTTTGGACGTTTTTGAACGTTCGGCGGGGATTGGTCAAGCGTCGCCGTTTTTTCTTTAATAATTCGATGAAGCGGCACCGGGCTTTCCGCCAGTTTCAACGCCTGCCGAACTTCCGGCCACATCCGCTCCGCCAGAACATCAGATGGCAGGTTGGCCGCTTCGTCGGCCGCGCTGATCGTCACGGAAGCAACGTCGCCGCGTACGAAAATCCACTGCGACAATCCACCGATCACGCCCAGAATCCGGGTTTCGTCAAACCGACACCCGAGTCGGAAGTGCCCGTTCACGATCGCGCGGGATTCGAGGGGGAACCGCTGCGAGGGCAGGAGCCGAGACGCGCTTCGCGGCGGAACGGCCAGAATCACTGCATCCCCCGCCGCGATCGGGATCGGGCCACCGTCCACCATGAGGGTGCTCGCACGATCTTCGGAAAACCCGATTTCGCGAACCGGTTCACCAAACCGGATTTCATGGCCGTGCCGCGCGAGATATCCAAGCGCCGGATCGACGAAAGCGGCCGAAAGCCCGGAGACGGCAATGCGGGGACGGCAGGCAGCCTCGCCGCGCAAGAACGTCTCTCGGAGCACCAGCCACAGCAGACGGGCCGCCCCGGTTTCGATCGGCGTGTTCAGAACCGCCACCGCGAGCGGTTCCCAAAAGTTCCTCAGGGCGGTGGGAGAACAGCGCAACGCGTCGGCGACCGTGGCCGTATCCGATGCCCGTGCCAGTCTCGCCGCCGCGAGAAAGTCAAGGAGGCGGGTCCCCGGAGGGCGGCGCCGGGACGAGAGAAGCCACCACGGGATGCGAGATCGCCCCGGTCTCAACGACCAACGTTCACCGTTCGTCAAGTCAACAAAAGGGAACGACGCCGGTTCGACCGTAGTCAGACCGTCCTCGCCGCCGATGAGTCGAAGATAGTCGTTCACGGCGTGATTTCCGGCGAGCAGGATGTGATTGCCGTTGTCGATCAACCGGTCGAGAATCCGGTCGTGGAACGATCGGCACCTGCCGCCCGCATGGCCGGATGCTTCGTGAACGATGATTCGCCGGCCCGACCTGGCCAGATGAACGGCGCACGCCAAGCCCGATACGCCGGCCCCGACCACATGAACCGTCGCGACGCCCGGCACGCTACAGCATCCCGTAGCGCAAGACGATCCAAAGCTTCTCAGCCTTGGACAGGGAAACGCGTTCGCCCAACCGTTCCCACCCCCGCGATTTCAGCTTCTCGAAGATCCGGTGGTAAACATGCATCATCATTTCAGCCGGGCGAACGACGGCGCGTTCGCCTTCGGACAGAAGCGCCCGGGCGGTCCGAAACCGGGCCTCGGCAATGGCCGCGATGTCCGCGCACACCGATGCTGTGGCGGGTGATGTCAAAACCGTCCCGGCATTTTCCGCGTCGACTCCGACGTCCTGGAGCCGCGCCTGGGGAAGATAAACCCGGTCAAGTTCAGCGTCTTCGCCGACGTCTCGCAGGATGTTGGTCAACTGAAGCGCTTCTCCCAGCGACTTGGCGACCTGATCCGCCCAGGCGCCGTTGGCGCCGAAAATTCGGTTGGACAGACGCCCGACGGCACAAGCGACTCGATCGCAATACAGAAACAGTTCATCATCGTCCCGAATGCGAATGGCCGGACTGGCATCCATTTGCATGCCGTCGACAATCGCGAGAAAATCCTCGCGGCGAAGCCCATACCGGCCTACGCCCATGGACAATGTCCGGGAGACGGGTTCATCGGCGCCCCCATCGAACATCCCCGCGACCCGCGCACGCCACACATCGAGTTCCGCGGTTTTGGCTTCGGCAACCGCATCGGGATCATCGGCGATATCGTCCACTAAGCGACAAAAGGCATAGAGGGCATACATCATGCGTCGCCGTTCGGGTGCCAGCCGACGCATGCCCCAATAGAACGACGATTTCGCTTCGCGAACCATGCGCGCGATTTCGACGTCGTCGCCTTGGTGATCGTGATCGGAAGTCATGGCCCTATGGATAGCACCGCAGAAGCCGCTGCGTCATCCCCCGGTGATTGGTGCATCGTAACGACGTCCCTTCCAGGGATTGCCGAAACCCCGCCAATGGCGCAAGGCGGAATCAATGGTCATCAACGTGTACAGGGCCGCGACGAACGGCAGCAGGAACCCCGAAAACAGCGAAAGGCCGTAGTATAAGGCAGTCGGTCGGTAGGCGAACACCATCGCGACCCAGGTCGATGCCGCTGCCGCCAAGATCGCCGGTTCCCATAATGCCAGCCCCGATACAACCCCTATCACCGGTGCGACATAGATCACGATCATGCCCAAAATGGTCACGCCCAACATCAACACCGAATGATCCAACTGCACGAATGCGGTACGGGCGACCATGCGCCAGATGTCGTCAAGGTGCTCATAGGATCGCAAACTGCGGCTTTCCTGGGCCATGCCCAACCAAATGGCGCCGCCCGCGCCCTTGACCGCCGCCGCCAGGGCGCAATCGTCGATCACCCGATCGCGGATGCGGCGGATCCCACCTGCCCGCTCCAATGCCGAACGACGAACCAGCATGCATCCGCCGGCCGCCGCCGCGGTCCGTCGCCGTTTGTCGGCGACCCACGAAAACGGATAGAGCTTGCGAAAAAAGAAGACGAAGGCAGGGATCAGCAGTCGCTCCCAGACCGTCAGGCATCTCAATTTCACCATCAGGGAGACGAGATCCAGCCGCTCGCTTTCGGCTTTTGCGACCAACCGGCGCACCGCGTGGCGCGCGTGTACGATATCCGCATCGCACAACAGCAGGAATTCCGTTTGCGGAAAGCGTTCTGAAGCGCGACCGACACCCTGGTCGACCGCCCACAACTTTCCTGTCCATTCGGCGGCAAGAGGTTGTCCCGGAACAATGATGAGGCGGTCATCGCCCCGAGCGGCCGCCCGTGCGACGTCGGCGGTTCCGTCCGAACTGGCGTCGTCGACCACGACGACCCGAATTCCGCCCGGGTAGTCCTGGGCCAGAAGCGAACCGACGGCCGCCGCGATGCCATCAGCCTCGTCCCGCGCCGGGATCACGGCGACGACTCCCGGCCAGGAATCAAGATCGCCCGCTTCGCCGAGAAAAGGACCTGGACGCCAAAATCCGCCGCGGCCGAACAGAAGGATCAACCAAACCGCGGCCGAAGCCACCGTCAATCCAAGAAGCAACGGCGCACTCACCTGCGCCCCCCCGAGAAAAAAGCGGTAAGCCCGCCTCCCAGGCAGTCGACAAGGTATCGCCATTTCGGAAGCACGATCCGGGGGCCCAAGGGATCCTCGGCCGCGAGACGCCCCAACAGGGAATCGGCGATCCGAATGATTCCCGCCGATTCCATCGCCAGTCGCCGACTGCGGAGTGACCGGGGCAACGGATAGGCATCCGTCATCAAACGGCGCGAAGCCCCGATCGCTCGATCGATAACCCGACGAAGCCCGGGGGAGGACGATTCCGCGGCCAGGACGTCGACGGTGCATTCTTCCGCGGCCAGCCAGTCAGACGGGAGATAGACCCGATCGAGAGTCCGGTAGTCGTCGCCGCAATCTTGAAGATGGTTGATGACCTGAAGCGCCATGCACAGGGCATCCGACGACACATACCCGTCGAGGCTTCCCCCATGTAGATCGAGCAGATACCGGCCGACAGGCGCCGCAGATAGGCGGCAGTAGTCCATCAGATCTTCCCAATCCCGGTAGCGAGTCTTGACCGCGTCCTGCTTGAAAGCGGCGAGCAGGTCCAGGCAATGCCGGTTGGTCGTTCCGGTTTGGCCCAGGCTGCGGCGCATGCGCGCGGCCTTTTCGAAACCGGGTTCTTCCCGGTTCCCGAGCAGCGCTTCCTCGAAGCCGTTCAGCCGGGATACTTTGGATTCCGAATCCAGATCCGGCGCATCCGCGATATCGTCAATCGCCCGGGCGAAAGCATAGAAAATCGAGACGTGAGGCCGCGTGGCGGCCGGCAGAAGCCAGGACCCCACAGGAAAGTTTTCATAGTCCTCGTTCTTGCCCGACGGCGCCTCGACCGTTGCGGTATTTCCATTCACCGGCGACCCACCCCATTCGCTCGCGAACGTTCATCATCCCCCGGAACCGACGCGCTTGCGCAATTCCTCGATGAGACCCGCAACGCTGCCCCCCTTGTCCCGAATGACCGACCCGAATTCCGAGCGCTGGGTCTGGCCCATGCTGACGCCGGCGACGATCACATCGATGATCTTGAACGTGCCGTCGTGTTCCCTTACACGCCAATTCACCGAAATCGGTTCGCCCCCACCGGGACTTACGATCTGCGAAGAAACCAGTATATCGCGGTCTTCCAACGGAACGGAACGAAGAACCGACAGCGTTTCGCCGGAATAGTTCGCGAACCGATCCGCATAGGTCGCGATCATGAGTCGCTTGAAAAGTTCCAGGTATTCCTTGCGCTCGGATTCGGTGGCGTTCCGCCAATATTTTCCGAGTACCCATTGGCCGATCGTGCCAACGGCGAAATTGTCATCGAGAATTTTGCGAAAGCGTTCGCCTCGCTCTTCCGGGCTGATTTCCTTGACAGCAAGAGCGTTGACGGCTTTTTCGGCCAGACTTTCGATAAAATGTTTCGCACGATCCGGTTCCGACCCGGCCGCTGCCAGCAACCCCATGCCGTAAACAGCCGGGACACACGCCAAACCGAGTGCCAGTACTTTCCTTCGGTTGATCATCGAATAAGCATATTTTCTGATATTCCAACCAGCCGAACAGCCCTACTGAGGTAAGTGGCGGAACCTCCTGCAACAATATTGGAAATCAAGGAAATTATCCGATATCACGCCGTTGTGATCGACATTAAGGGGTTTCGTTTCCATGAAACCTGCGACTCGTTGGTGGTTTGACATTGATCCCCGGCCGCAGCGTTCGTTATGTTCGTCCGACACCTCCTCCCCCGTTTCGGAACTACGCATGGTCTTTCACCCCTTTGTCGTCTCGTTTGAGCCGCCTCGGATCATAAGCCACCGGGGAGCATCCGGGTATGCACCGGAAAACACCCTCGTGTCCCTTCGCAAAGCGGCAGATCTCGGTGCCCGATGGGTGGAGTTCGATGTCCACCTTACGCGCGACAACGTGGCCATCCTGCTTCATGACGATACTCTGGACCGTACGACCAATGGCCATGGTCCCATCCAGAAAATGAATTGGCGCGATTTAGCAGAACTCGATGCGGGCAATTGGTACTCTCCGGCATTTGCTGGTGAACCCGTGCCGGAGCTTGGGGCCGTCATCGAATTGCTCGGCGAATTGGGGCTGGGCGCAAACCTGGAAATCAAACCGTCGCCGGGCGCGGAAACCATTACCGGTTTCCGCGTTGCGGAACAGCTGCGGTCCGAGTGGCCCGAGCATCTGCCGCCGCCGCTTCTATCGAGCTTCAGGATCGATTCCCTGCATGCCGCCCGCGCCGCAGCGCCCGAAATCGATCGGGCGCTCCTGGTCACCGGCATTCCCGGCGACTGGGAGCAACGAATGCAGACGGCCGAATGCACGGCCATTCATTGCGACCACGCACCGCTGACGCCCGACCGGGTCGGCGAGATCCTCTCTTCCGGCTACGCGCTTCGGTGCTATACGGTCAATGATCCCGATCGCGCCCAGGATCTCCTGTCCTGGGGCGTGGATTCGATCATCACGGATTTTCCCGATCGCATCGCCGCACAGGAGCCTTCAGCCGCGTGACCCATATTTGCGGAACAGCCAACCCCGGATGGACCATACTTCCGGGTATGAAATCACTCGCCGATCGCTTCGACGGGTTCGTGATCGACGTCTGGGGAGTCCTTCATGACGGCGAAAAACCGTTTCCGGGAACCCTCGATTGCCTCCGCCGTCTCGCCGATGCCGGCAAGCGGACCGTTCTCTTATCGAACGTCGCGAGACGTGCTCATATGCTGGCCGAGGATCTCGCCGCAATGGGTATCGATCGAACGCTTTACGGCGGTCTGATGACGTCGGGCGAATCCGCCTGGGTCGCCTTGACCCGCCGGGCCGACTCTTGGCATGCCGCCTTGGGATCTAAATGCCTGTTTCTGGGACCCGTAAAACAGGACCGGATTATCGAAGGCCTGGATCTCGAATTCGTCGAATCGGCCAGAGACGCCGATTTCCTCATGGCGGCCCGGACCATGAAACCCGGGTCCGACGGCGAGGAATGGACACCGGATCTCCGGATCGCGGCCGAACGGGAAATTCCCATGTTGTGCGCAAACCCCGATCGCGTGGCGATTATCGGACCGCATCGCGTGACTTGTCCCGGCACCCTGGCGGCGCGTTTCATCGACATGGGCGGCGAAGTCTTCTTTCACGGAAAACCTTACCCCGCGATCTACGATCGCGCGCTCGAAATCCTGGAGATCAAAGACCGTACGCGGGTCGCCGGTATCGGAGACGGACTGGCGACCGACATTGCCGGCGCGCACAATTCCGGGCTCGGAAAAATCCTGGTCGCCAGCGGCATTCATGCCGACGCCATTGGGCCTTGGCCTCCCGATCCGGCAGCTCTGGGGAACCTTTTCCGGCAATACTCTCACGAACCGGATGCCTTCATCCCCGAATTCCGCTGGGAACCTTAAATCAGCGAAATCCCTCGGGCCGACCGTAGGCCTTCAGGAAGGTATCGACGGAGGAAATCAGGCGTTTCTCGATTTCCCGCGGATCTCGGTTGTTTCTCGACACACTGCCGAACAATGTCCGGAAATGGCTTTCCATCGTGACCATGCCCAGGAACTCTTCCGCCGCGAGTTCGGAGTCGGTGATTGCAAGCCGGCCCGCTGCGGTCTCCGCTTTCATATAGTCCGCAAGCCATTGAACGGCCTTCCGAGGACCGATTTCGTAAAACTCTTGAGCCAAGCCCGCCTGCCGCGCCGTCTGCGCGACAAGAACGCGAAACAGAGCAACCGATTTGGGCAAGACGATCGATTCCAGCATTGCACGACCGACACTCGCCAGTACTTCCCGAGGGCTTCGGAAGATGTCGATCGCCGTCAGGGAATCGAGAAAATTTTCACATTCGGCGCGGACAACCTCGCAGAACAGCGATTCCTTTCCGGTAAAATGATTGTAGAGCGTTTGCTTCGAAACTCCGGCCATCGCCGCGATCGATTCCATGCTGACGGATTCGTATCCATGTGCGAAAAAGGCCTCGGATGCGGCTTCGACGATCATCGCTCTTTTGCGTGAAGTCCGCGATTTCGGAAGTGAATCGGGCATATCCTCCCTCGTTCCCTTGCGGATTTGCGTGAACATGACGATCTTTCTAGCGACTCCGCGCGGTCCACGGCCTTATGGCCGTTGACAGTGACGGCGTTCATCGATTAAAGACCCAACTGGACTGTACGGTCTAGTCTAATTTTGCGGCAAAGAATCAATCATGAAGCGTTCCCTTATTAACGCAGTGGTTATCCTGTCGGTGTTGGCTGCGGGCGGCGCCGGATACTGGTTTTTCTATGCGCCCTATCTTGCTGCGCAGGAATCCAAAGCGCCAGCCGCACAAACCGCGGCGAAACCGGCAGGCGGCCCGCCGGGGGTACCCGTCGAAACCGCGCAAGTCGAAACCCGCACCCTGTACCATACGATTACCGCCGTCGGCACGATCATCGCCAACGAATCGGTGATCCTGCGTCCGGAGATCGCGGGACGAATCGTCCGAATCAATTTCGACGAGGGAACGCCGGTCGAAAAAGGCCGATCGCTTTTTGAACTCGATTCATCGACCTACAAGGCCGAAATCTCGCAGGTGAAGGCCAACCTCGATCTGAGTCAAAAGAATCTCGACCGCGCGTTGGAACTGCTCCAAAAGGGTGCCGGCACGCCGCGCACCCGTGACGAAGCGGTCGCAACCCACAAGGTCAACGAGGCGACTCTTCGCTACAAGGAGACGATGCTCGCCAAGACGGTTATTCACGCGCCATTCGACGGCATCGTGGGTTTGCGTCAGGTCAGTATCGGCGACTACGTCTCTCCGGGTCAGGATCTGGTCAATCTGGTGAACATCGATCCCATCAAGGTCGATTTTCAGGTACCCGAGACCGCGCTGACTGCGCTTTCAGTCGGCAGCACCGTCGCGGTGTCGGTCGACGCGTTCGCCGACCAGACGTTCGAGGGTACCGTCTATGCGATCGATCCGCGATTGGATACCGGAACGCGCAGCATCATCGTCCGCGCCCGCATCGCAAACCCCGAAGGCAAACTGCGTCCGGGACTGTTCGCCCGCGTGAACCTAACGCTGGGAACACGGCCGAATGCCCTGCTCATCCCGGAACAGGCAGTCATCCCCGTCGCCGAGGATCGATTCGTCTTCCGCGTCGTCGACGGCAAGGTTTTCCGCACCCAGATCACGCTCGGCATGCGGCAGAACGCAAAAGTCGAGGTCACGGACGGCCTCGCCGCCGGTGAAGTCGTGGTGACGGCCGGACACCAGAAACTGCGCGACGGTGCGCCCGTCATGGTTCTTCCCTCAGCCGGAGGGGCATGATCCATGGTCCTATCAGACGTCTCCATCAGGCGGCCGGTTTTGGCCACGGTGATGAGTATCCTGATTCTTCTTGTCGGCGCGGTGAGCTACAAGGACCTGACGGTTCGCGAGTACCCCAATATCGACCCGCCGGTGGTCAACATCGAGACCACCTATAACGGCGCGAGTTCCGAAATCGTCGAGACCCAGGTCACGAAGATCATTGAGGATTCGATCGCCGGC
The DNA here is from genome assembly GCA_963675465.2 of Rhodospirillales bacterium. Taxonomy (GTDB): domain Bacteria; phylum Pseudomonadota; class Alphaproteobacteria; order Rhodospirillales; family Shumkoniaceae; genus JAHDSF01. The sequence continues at coordinate 339,735 of CAXXVY010000004.1, read as the reverse complement.
ATCGAAGGGATCGATTTCACGTCTTCGATCAGCCGCCCGGAATCAAGCCAGATCACCATTACCTTCAAGCTGGAACGCGATCCCAACGAAGCCGCCAACGACGTGCGCGACCGCGTCAGTCGAGTGCGTGCCGCCCTGCCCGACGAAGTCGACGATCCGGTGATCCGACGCGTCGAAGCCGACGCGCAGCCGATCATCTACATGGCGCTCGGCAGCGACCGTCACAACGCCCTGGAACTGTCGGACTACGCCGACCGCTACCTCACCGATCGCATGCAGATCCTGCCCGGCGTCGCCCAGGCCCTGGTACTGGGCGAACGGCGCTACGCCATGCGGATCACCGTCGACCCCGTTCGATTGGCGGCCTACCAACTGACGGTCCAGGATGTCGAGACCGCCCTGCGCTCGCAAAACGTCGAGATTCCGGCCGGCCGCATCGAAAGCGCGGAACGGGAATTCACCGTTCAGGCGCCAACCGATTTGCGAACGGTGGAGGAGTTCAACAATCTGATCATCCGGTCCACCGACAACTACCTCGTACGGCTGTCCGATGTCGGCTCCGCCCATATCGGTAGTGAAAACGAGCGTATCGTCACGCGGTTCCGTGATCAGAACGTCGTGGGCCTGGGCATCGTCAAGCAGGCGGTCGCCAATCCGCTCGACGTTTCGAAGGCAGTGACGAAGCAGGTCGTGGACATCCAGCCGACACTACCCGAAGGGATGACGTTGGAAATTGCCTACGATTCATCGGTCTTCATCGATGAATCGATCAACAACGTCTACCATGCCATCGGCGAAGCGGTTGCCCTGGTGATCCTGATCATCTTCCTGTTCCTCCGATCGTTCCGCGCGATCCTGATTCCGATCGTCACCATCCCGGTTGCCCTGATCGGCACTTTCGCGATCATGCTGGCCGTCGGATTCACGATCAACACGCTGACTCTGTTGGGAATCGTGCTGGCGGTCGGGCTGGTGGTCGACGATGCCATCGTCGTTTTGGAAAACGTCCACCGCCATATTGAGAACGGCGTTCCCCGCGTTCGCGCGGCGTTGATGGGAAGCCGGGAAATAGGCTTTGCGATCATCGCCATGACGCTGACCCTGGCCTCGGTATACGCGCCGATCGGCTTCATGTCGGGAACCACGGGACGCCTGTTCACCGAATTCGCCTGGACCGTCGCCGCCGCCGTTCTGGTGTCCGGTTTCGTCGCGTTGACCCTGTCGCCCATGATGTGCTCCAAGATGCTGCACCATCAAACAAAGCACAACGCGATCTACAACTTCTTTGAAGCCGGCCTGAACGGCATGGTCAACGGATACAGGGTGCTTCTAACCTGGGCGATGAAGGTCCGATTCCTGGTGATCCTGCTCGGCGTCGGTGTCGCAAGCGGCAGTTGGGTCTTTTACGAGCGGCTCCATTCGGAACTCGCCCCGGTCGAAGACCGCGGCGCTGTCATGAGCATCGGCATCGCGCCGGAGGGCTCGACCCTGGAGTATACCGACCGCTACGGCCACCAGATCGCGAGTATGCTGAACTCGGTCCCCGAAAGGGAGAAGGTCTTCCAGGTCACCGGTTATCCGGAGGTCACCCAGACCATCGCCTTCCTCGATCTCGTCGATTGGGATCAGCGCGAGCGCAGCCAGATGGCCATCGCCGGCGAACTGTTTCCCCGGCTGCTGGGTATTCCCGGCGTACTCGCCTTCGCCCTCAATCCGCCCTCCCTCGGACAGAGTTTCGGCAAGAAACCGGTGCAGTTCGTCATTCGCACCACCCGCCCCTACGATGAACTCAACGAAGAAATCGGTAAATTCCTTGCCGAGGTTCGCAAGAACCCCAACCTCGTGAACGTCGATTCAGATCTCAAGCTCAACAAGCCGCAGATCGAAATCGAGGTCGACCGGGAAAAGGCCGCCAATCTCGGCATCTCGGTACAGACCATCGGTCGTACGTTGGAAACCCTGCTGGGCGGGCGTCAGGTCACCCGGTTCAAGAAGGACGGCGAGCAATACGACGTGATCGTCAAGCTGGCGGACGTGGATCGGCGCAATCCGGAAGACCTGGAAAAGGTGTTCGTCCGTGCATCCAACGGCGAAATGTTGAAATTGTCCAACGTCGCCCGCCTGAAGGAAACCGTGACGGCGAAGGCGTTGAACCACTTCGACCAGATCCGCGCGGCCACCATCGACGCCAATCTCGCCCCCGGCTACACGCTGGGGCAGGCGCTCGACTTCCTGCAGACGACCGCCGACAAGACGTTGCCCGGCAGCATGCTCACGGCCTATGCCGGCGAATCCCGGGAATTCAAAGATTCCAGCAGCAACATGGTGCTGGTCTTCGCCCTGGCGATCGCGTTCATCTTCCTGCTACTGGCCGCCCAGTTCGAAAGCTTCATCGACCCGTTCATCATCCTGTTTACGGTGCCGCTGTCGATCACCGGCGCGTTGCTCGCCCTCTATCTGACCGGTCAAACCTTTAACATTTACAGCCAGGTCGGCATCGTCACGTTGATCGGACTGATCACCAAACACGGTATCCTGATCGTCGAATTCGCCAATCAGATGCGTGAACAGGGCATGAACCTGCGCGAAGCGGTGATCGAATCGGCGGTCCTGCGGCTGCGTCCCATCCTGATGACGACAGGCGCCATGGTCCTGGGCTCGGTGCCGCTCGCCTACGCGGCCGGTGCCGGCGCCGAAAGCCGACGGGCGATCGGATGGGTGATCGTCGGCGGCCTGCTTGTCGGCACCTTCTTTACCCTGTTCGTCATCCCAATGGTCTACACCGTTCTCGCGCATCGGAAATCCGGAGTGCACGAGGAAGAGACCATGCCCGAATCCATACCGTCGTCCACCGAGGCTGCCGCGGACTGACCGGCTTCCAGCGACAACTCGCCTAAAAAAAACCTCGCCGGAAGTCGCCGGCGAGGTTTTTCTTTGACCCGGTGGTTCAGAAGAGGCCGGAAATTTTGCCCGTATCATCCACCGAGATGGCGTGGGCCGCCGGAACGCGGGGCAGACCGGGCATCGTCATGATTTCCCCGCACAGAACCACGACGAATTCCGCGCCGCCCGAAAGCCGGACCTCGCGGATCGGCACCACGTGGTTGCTGGGCGCGCCCTTCAAAGAGGGGTCGGTCGAAAAACTGTACTGCGTCTTGGCGATGCAGACCGGGAAATGACCGAATCCCTGATCCTGAAGCTCCTTGAAACGGTCGCGGACCTTCTTGTCCGCGATAATTCCCTGAGCACCGAAGATCATCTGGGCGATGGTCCGAACCTTTTGCCACAGCGGCATGTTGTCGGGATAGAGCTGCTGGAACTCCGACGGGGTTTCATCGATCATCGAAACGACGCTTCGTGCCAGATCCTCGGCCCCCGCGCCGCCGTCCCGCCAATGCGAGCATGCCACGATGCCGACGCCCAATTCGGCGCAACGTTGGCGAAGGTAATCGACTTCCTCCGCCGTATCCGAGGAAAACAGATTCAGTGCCACGACCTGCGGAACCCCGAAGTTACGCAGGTTCTCCACGTGCCGGGCCAAATTCTCGATCCCCTTTTCAAGGGCCTCGACGTTTTCCTTTGCCAGATCCGCCTTGGCCACTCCGCCGTGCATCTTCAACGCCCGGATCGTCGCGACGAGCACGGCGGCGTCGGGCTTCAAACCGGCTTTCCGGCATTTGATGTCGAAGAATTTGACCGCACCCAGGTCGGCGCCGAAACCGGCTTCGGTCACCACGTAGTCCGCCAATTTCAAGCCCGCGCGGGTGGCGATGACGGAATTGCAGCCATGCGCGATGTTCGCGAACGGCCCGCCATGGATGATGGCCGGATTGCCTTCGAGGGTCTGCACGAGATTGGGCTGGATCGCGTCCTTGAGCAGGGCCGCCATCGGGCCGTCGGCCTTCAGATCCCGCGCGGTGACATTCCCGCGGTCGCGGTTCTGCCCGATGATGATATTGCCCAGGCGCCGTTTCAGGTCGGCAACCCCGTCCGCAAGGCAGAAGACGGCCATGATTTCCGAGGCGACCGTTATGTCGAACCCGTCCTCGCGCGGGAAGCCGTTCGCGACGCCGCCGAGGGAACACACGATATCGCGCAACGCCCGGTCGTTGAGATCGACGACGCGGCGCCAGTTAACGCGGCGAGGGTCGATGTTGAGTTCGTTTCCCCAATAGACATGGTTGTCGATCAACGCCGCCAGCAGATTGTTCGCGGTGCCGATGGCGTGAATGTCGCCGGTGAAATGGAGGTTGATGTCTTCCATCGGTATCACCTGGGCGTATCCGCCCCCGGCAGCGCCACCCTTGACACCGAAACACGGACCAAGGCTGGGCTCGCGCAGGCAGACTACGGCCTTCTTGCCGATGCGGCTCAAGGCGTCGGTCAAACCGACCGATGTCGTCGTCTTGCCCTCGCCCGCGGGCGTCGGGGTGATCGCGGTGACCAGAATGAGCCGGCCCTCCGGTCGGTCCGCCAGCCCATCCAGAAAGTCCAGGGAGATCTTGGCTTTGTGGGGCCCATATCGATAGAGGGCGCTTTCGGGAATGCCCAGGGCCGCGCCGATATCCTCGATCGGCCTCGTTTCCGCGCGGGACGCGATTTCAAGATCGCTGACTTGGGCGGCGACCGCCGTGCTGCCGACGGATGTCATGCTTTCCTCCGAACGTGTCCGTTTTTTCCGTGTCGTCTTACCGCATCCCGCCGCGCCTCACCAACCGAAGATCGGCGCAGATGCCCATTCCCGCGGCATGAATCCGCGTGGTTCCGTCAATCCGTACGGGCGATGTCCTCGTTCCACAGTTCCGGGTTTTCCGCGATGAATTTCTGCATCAATGCGATACAGACCTCATGGTCGAGAACGACGACCTCGACGCCCCTTTCGCGCAGGAAAGCTTCGTTTCCCCCGAAATTCCGGTTTTCTCCGATGACGACCCTGGGAATGCCGAACTGCACGATGGTGCCCGAACACATCATGCACGGCGACAAGGTCGTGTAGAGAGCCGTCCGCCGATAGTCGGGGCGGCGCCCGGCGTTGCGCAGGCAATCCATTTCACCGTGGGCGATGGGATCGCCTTGTTGAACACGCCGATTGTGTCCGCGACCGATGACGGCACCGTTTTCGACCAGCACGGCTCCGATCGGCAATCCCCCTTCGTCGTAACTCTTTTTCGCCATAGCGTAGGCTTCTTCCATGAATGTCGCGTCGGTCCCCATATCCTGTTCTCCGGTCCCCATGAAGGATGGCTGTCGTGATCGTCGCCGTGGCAACGGCCTGTCACGATGATGGCGCGGACTGTAGGGCAAAGCCATGATGAAAATGCTAATTAATCCCCCTTTTCGAATCGTCCAAAAGGGTGTAGGCAGGAAATTCATCAATAATTCAGTCCTCAGGGACTCACCCCTGGGAAATGGAATCCGAATGCCATCGACGGTTGAACGTTTGACCGGGGTCCCTTTGCGGGATCAGGGGCCGGCCTTTCTGATGATGCTGGGTCATGCCGGCACTCACTGGATTACGGCCGCATTTTACATTCTTTTGCCGTTTGTGGCCCGCGACTTGGACCTGTCCTACGTGCAGGTCGGGCAATTGGCGGCGGTGATGCATGTCAGTTCCTTTCTGGCCAACGCGTTCAGCGGCGTGCTCATCGACCTCACGGGGCGTCGCGTGGTGGTGCAGACCCTGGCTCTGCTGCTGAATGCCGCCGCCATGATGGCGTTCGCGATTTCCCATGCCTTCGTCGCCCTGGCGTTTCTGGTCGCGATCATCGGTGTTTCGGTCAATGTCTGGCATCCGGCGGCAATTTCATTTTTGTCGCAGCGCTATCCGTCATCGCGCGGTTACGCCATGTCCGTCCATGTCCTCGGCGCGAACCTGGGCGACGCCGCCGCGCCGTTGATGGCGGGCGCCCTTCTCGGTTGGCTGTCGTGGCGCATGACCGCCGTCGTCACCGCGGCACCAACCGTAGCAATCGCCGTCGTCATAGCGATGGTTCTTCTGCCCTACGAACGCGCTGAGACCGGCCTCGATACCCGAAAGAAGGATCGGATATCCCTGCGCGCCTATCTCGCGGCACTACGCCCCGTGATCAAGGACGGTCTGGTCATCGGCATCTGCGTCACCGCCGGGTTTCGAAGCCTGACATTGATCGGAGTCTTTACCTTTTTGCCGCTCTATCTGAGCGACGAACTCCACATGGAACCGTTCTGGATGGGGCTGACCCTGACGGCGATGCAATTGGGCGGCGTCATTTCGTCGCCTATCGCCGGAGCGTGGTCCGACCGCGCGGGGCGCCGCCGCGTTCTTCTGGCGGGATTGACGCTCAGCACCGTGGCTATCGTCGCGCTGATTCTGATCGGTGACGGCGTGCTTTTGATCGCCGGCGTTTCCGCACTGGGTTTCGCCCTGTTCGGTGTCCGGGCTGTTCTGCAAAGCTGGATGATGGAAACGGTGCCCCCCAGCCTAAGCGGCGCCGGAACCAGCCTTTTGTTCGGGACGCAATCCGCGATGGCCACTCTGGCGCCGCTTGTCGGCGGCCTGATCGCCGACACCTGGGGTGTCGGCGCCGTGTTTTATCTTCTGGCCGCGTCGATCCTTATCGCGAACGTGATCGTTCTGTTCATCCCCCGCGAATCGTCGCTGAAGAACGGGGATGCCGTCAGAACTTGATCGCGCCGCCCGCACCCGAAGGCGCTTCGGGTAATTCCGGCTTTTGCGGCGCCTGAGGCATCGCAGGAGCTTCCGGCATCGCGCCGGGCATGGCCGCCGGCATCGGCTGAGACGGTGATTCCATCGTCTTCGCTCCGTTCCCGGTCACGAATCCGCCGGTATCAGCCTTGGGTTCCGGCGCCTTTGGTGTCGGCGGCGTCAGGGTCACCACCTGAACACGGCGGTTTTCCGGCGCATTCGGCGTTTCGGCATTCTTGAGCTGGGTTTCGCCGAGCCCCTTGGCGGTCAGGCGCGCGGGATCGATATCGAACTCGGCAAGCAGATATTCCAGGACCGCCTGCGCCCGTTTTTCAGAAAGATTGAGATTGTAGTCCGCTGCGCCCTTGGCGTCGGTATGACCATAAATCCCAAACGTCGCACCATCCAACCGAGACGACATCAAGGCAGACCCCAATTCCCGAACCTGGATCTTCGCGTCTTCGGTCAATTCTGCGGAGTCGTATCCGAACCCGATGTTGAGGTCGATCGATCGAACCTTGTATTCCGCGTCTTCATTGATCGGAATCAACTCACCGAGGATATATTGGCTTTTCACGGGTTCGCTCGCCCACGCAGGCGCCGACGCGCCCACGGCAAGCGCGGCCACGACGGCCATCCATGCCAAATGCGTTCGCCTGTACGTCATTGTTCTCGGCTCCTTTGGTTCTTGGTTTCGCGCCATTATGTCGATGTCTTCGATCGGTTGGCAACCGGCGATACGCCGTCTAGATACGTGAATCCGGCAACGTCAGCACCATTCGTCGCACCGCATCGTGCGCCAGGGAATCGTCGACGTCGCCGTCCGTCTTCAAATGTGCCGCCGTCACCAGGCTGACGACGGCGGAAATCGGAGACAACGGCAATCCGCCGTCGGATCGCGTCGCGACATGCCGCGCCCGCCAAAGCAATTCATCATCGAAAGCGCGGACCATCCGCATTTCCAGCCCGATCCGCGACTGGGTCCAGAATACGACATAGATCGAATCACCGCCCCACGGCGTTGCTTCAACCAGATAGCGGCATTGCGCCTGCCGGGAAAAGACGCGCATGTCGTCGTGATTGAGCGTATCGATTCCCCAGGAACGGGCCATCTTTTCCCGTTCCTTCGGGCCTATGGTTCGGGACAAGCGCCCGGTCAACTGGCGGGCGATCGCGTTCTCGATGACCAACGACCGTTCATGGCGCTCACCGCCGACAAGGAACGGCATCACGACCGCGCAGTCGGGAAACTCCCGATAATAGTCGCCCGTTACCTCGAACTCGACGTTGCGCGTCAGCATTCCGGTGGAATCTTCCTCCGCATTGCCGTAGGCGGTGTATTGGGTCTCGGTGCATCCCGCCAACAGGGAGACGATCGCGGCGGCGATGGTGAACGAAGCGAACCTTTCCTTCATCGTACCGTTCCTTTGCCCCGGATCATATGCAGCGCGCGGAGCGAATGCGCGGGAAGGCAATCCGTCCGGACAATCGTGATCCATCGACCCGGATATTTTCAACGAATAGCCCCGATGGCGTATCGCGGTAGTCCGCCTCGATCTGGCGCGCGTTGCTGTAGCCATTGCCGATCAAGGTCCTGAGCCCACCGAGAAGGGCCGCGTCGACGCTGCGGGGAAACAGCCGTACGACCCGCGCCCGGTTGCCCAGACCATGAGTTCGGGCGATCACGGCGGCATCGCGCTGCTCTTCGGCGGCCAGGTAGCCCTGGGGCTGACGGACGAAGCCACTGTAGCGATCCATGTTCGGACGCCACGCCTGCCCCCGTTTTCCGTCGGCCACGAAGAGGCCCCCCGACGCATCCATGAGAACCGTCTTCATGCCGTAGCACGCGCTGAGGGTCTGATAGAGTTGCGCCCGCTGTCCCCGATTGTCCGGCCAGTTGATTTCGATACCGGGACCGGATCCATGTTCGAGAATCCGCAAAAGCGCGCGCCCCTCCCTGACGACCGGCGTTTCGACGTGAAAAGAGACCTCGACGGTTTCATGCGACGTCGGTTCGGCGGGCGGCGTTCTATCCACGGGCGGTGCCGCGCGCGGCGGGGATGGAGGTGAAACCGGCGCCCGCACGACCGGAGCCGGTCTTGCCGATTCGGGGCGCGGCAGGGGTTTCGGGGTCGGATGGAGCGGTTCGAAGAATCGTTCCTTCACGACGTCGGGCAGCGGTTTCGGCTTGCGCAAAGGAATAAACTGCGGTTCCGGGTCCAGCGGTTCGGGTGCGGAGACCGGTTTAGGCGGTGTCGGTTTCATCGGCTTGAATGCGATGATCTCGGGCTCCGGTTCGGAAACCGGACGCTCCGGGAACGATGTCGGGCGCAATGGTTCGACACGCAGGGGCTCGGTTGGCGCGGGCTCGGTCGGCGGCGACGGTTGAAGGGGATGAATTTTCGGTGTTTCGACTAGCGGTTCCGCGATCACCGGAACGGAAACGGTTTCGGGCACAGGCGTCGGCTCGGGAGGCGGCGGTGTTTCCGCGACGGGCTCGGGCTTTGCGGGAGGCTCCGAAACGGGTTCCGTCTTGGCCGGCGGTTCAGCGACGGGTTTGGGAGCCGGCGGTTCGGCGGCCGGCTTTGCTTTTTCGGTGCTCGGCGGCGGCGGCAGGCGAACCGACATTGCCAACTCGACGGCCTCGGATTCGGACGGCATTTGGCGTTCGGCCTCCGGTTCCGCTTCCGTCGTTTCCTGTGCCTGCTGTTCGGGTTCGGTCGGTGCCGTCGGCGCGGTCTCGTGAAGCGCGAGCCACACGAGAAACACGCCGAACAGCCCGGAAACCACGATGGAGGCATTGTGCTTGAATCGGGACATGCCCTTGCGGCCCCCCCTCGCGGAACGTTGTCTACTCGACGGCGTGCTTCAGAAAGACGGTCTCCATGTCCCGGGCCAACGCATTCAGTTCGCGCCGTCTGTCACGTGGAGACATCAGAGTTTCGCCTTCCGCGATGGTGACTCCGCTTGCGGATTTGCTAACCGCGGGCGCCGCGGCAACGGTTGCTTCCGCTGGTTTCGTATCCGTCGGGACGCTGACCGTAGCGGCGTAGTCGACTGCTTTCGGCTTGAGTTGCGCAACTTCCCGGGTTGGAAGCTGGGCGGCCGGCACGAGCGGCCTCGGTTGGACGGGAGCCGATGCAACCGGTTCCTCGCGGACCGGCGTGGGTTCCGTGACCGCGGACGGCGCGACGGCGGCGGTAACGGCTGCCGCCTGGGATTGCCGGGCCTGTTCGGCGCTGGCAGCGGCCAATTCGGCAGCTTTTTTGGCCTCCGTTACCAGGGACTCGACCCGTGCGATCAGCGTTTCGACTTTTTCCGCGACCGCTTCGGCTTGAATCGCCGCCTTTTCGCCGCGTTCGGCCGCTGCCGCGAGTTCCGTGGTCTTGAGCTCGAACCGCGCTCCGAAAGCCTCGGTCAAGGCGCCGATTTCGTTCTTGGCTTCTGTAACGACGGTATCGATCGCTTGGCTTGCCGGAAGCGGATCGGCGGTGGAAGGCGCCTGGTCGGCAACCTGCACCGTCTTCGCATCCGCTGCCCCCTTACCGTCGAACAGATTGGATATCGGACTGCTATCGGCCATGAACAAGTAGGCCAATGCGCCGACGACGACGATATTGAAGACGAGAAAACGCATGATCAATCCTCTCCGCTGATTGTCGGCAACCGCTTGTTCCGGCGATGCGTTCGGGCATGGGTCACGAGCAGAGCCGTGCGCAATACCGCCGACACCGGCAGCCCCACCACCGTCGTCAAAAAGGCCAAGGAAAATTTCTCCGTCAGTTCACGGACAACTTCCTTGACGGTTTCGGGGTTGAGTTCCTGGGATGCGAGACTGCCGACGCCGAGACTGATGCCCAGAAGCGTGTAGGTCAGCGCCAGGGTGGCAATTCCGCTTGAAGCCCCGATGCCCGCTTCGAGCCAAACCTTGTCGTCCGGGTCCTGAAGCAGGCGTGTCCAGCAGTAAAAGGCCGTAAAGACCAACCCGCCCATGAGTCCGATGAAAGTCAACCCGAAGACTTGCTTGGCCCAGGCGGCGACGTCGTGCGCGGTCATCGATGTGGACATTGCGGCCACGGCGAGGATCACGACGACGGCGCCGAGAAACGTGGCGACCGCCCGGCCACCGGAATCGAATGCATGGACGAGTGCCCGCATGTTAGCGTCTCCCCATCCGGGCGCTCATCAGGGAATGGGTCGAAATCCCGATCTGTTCCAGCCAGTGGTCGACGATGGTCGCATTCTTTTCGACCGCCGCATGAACCAGGAAGGTCAGGTCGTAGTTTTCGAATGCCTTGCGGACGACCGGCTTGGTATCACCTTCCAACGACTTGTCGCGCAGGGTCATCCGCTCGAGATCGACCAAACGCCGCTGGTAGTTGGCAATCTTCGCCTGGCGCTCCTCGGCCGTGATGTTCGGCGCGAGAAGGGTTTCCACCATGATCGCGCGTTCGCGCTCCAGGTTTTCGATGGTGCCGGCCTGCGCGATTCCGGAATACGCCAGAACGGCGACGGCGGTGGAGAGAAAAATTCGTGGGAACGTCATCGCAATTCTCCTGCAACTACTGTTCGACGAAGAAATCGACGGTGTCGGAAACATCGACCTTCTTGAGGCCGGCGTCCGCGATATCGGTGGTTTCGACTTCCTCGGCCAAGGCCATCGCGTCCAGGGCCACCAGCTTGGCCATGTAGCCGAGGATCCCGCTTTCCTGTTCAAGAAGCGCGATGGTCGCCTGGCCTTCGCCGATCTGGTATCGGAGGTATTCCTCCTTCGACATCTTCTCGCCGTCGATTTCGGATTCGACGTTCATCGGATGCGACTTCAAAGCTACGACCAGTTTTTCGATCGCCGCCATATTCTTGGCGTAATCCTTCGAGTACTTGGTCTCTTCCATCGTGGTCGATCCGAAGAGCTTCATGTCGACACCGGTCAGGGAGTTTTCGAAACGCTGCCGGGCCGCCTCCTGTTTCTTGATCAGTTCGGCCGCCGCGGGATTGAGATAGGCGTTCCGCGTTTCGAGCTTGTCGAGGAGGCGCTCATACAGCGCGATTTTCGTCTCGGTCTGCTTCCGGTTCATATCCTGGCGATCACCCATGAGTTGGATGAATTCGCGTTTTTCGGCCAGGAACTGATGCCGTAGTTCGATCCGGACGTCGCCTTCCGCCTGTTCGATCGCCTTTTGAAGATCGCCCAGCGTTTGCGCCTTCAATCCGATCTGGCTGTTGACGTCGGAAAGCGCGACGGCCAGTTCGGACCCCTCGAAATCGCGATCGATGGCTTTCTTGAGGTAGCTGCTGGGCAACTTGACCAGACGTTCCGACGCCTCGGGCGTCCAGGACGGCGTCCCGGCCGCGAAGGCGGTGCCCGCTAAAAAGAGCGTCAAAAACACGACGACGCCGAAGGCGGCTCCGCCCAACAGGGCCGGATACGCCGCGCGTTGCGTGACGGGCAACGGTTTCATGACTGCATCTCCTTTACGAGCAAGCATCAATTGTGCTGCCAATACCGAATTCGCCGCATTTCATCGGCCAACTTGTCGCCGATATTGGTCGCGCCGAAGCGGCTGAAGGCGAGATCGTCGGATTGCCCGATTAGGACCTCCATCGACGCGATGAAGGACGAGCCGTCCGTGTAGTAAAGATCCTTGTCCGGGAAGGAACGCTTGAAAGCGTGAAGATTCTCGCGCGCCTTGGCGATATCGCCGCCCTTGAGGTAATTCTGAATCCCCAAGGCATAGGCACGCATTCTCTCCTCTTCGGCGACTCCCTTGGCTTCGGGGCCGATTTCGGCTTCGCATTTTTCCAAGAGCTGGGCACTGGCGAGATACCGCCCGGTATTACCGGTCGTCCGCGCCTGGGTATCCAGTTCCAGGGCATCGTCCCGACACTGGCGGTATTCGCGCATTGCCGATATTTCTTGGAATCGCGCTTCCCGGAAACCGATCCCCTCTTGGGGATTGGGTTGTCCGTTCGTCGTACAGGCGGCCGCGACGAGCACGGTCGCGGCAACGGCCAAACCGCGCGGAATCATCCGTCGCACGCCTGGCTTCAGGGTCAATTGTTTCATGGCATTACCCCGCTTGGTGGTTTCCAAACCGGTCTATGAAAGGAGCGGGCGGTTTTTTTCCTGCGGGTTCGAGGGTGTCGGAGTTTTTTATCGCGCTTCGAAAAAACAGGTTTAGAAGGTGTTTGTTCGGGGGCCGTATTTTCAATCAAGGACGCATCCAAGATCATTCAATGTTACCTATGTTTCCTTCACCCTTGCGCCCTCCATCCAAACGATATAAATAATTGCATACAATTTTACTCCTCGGCGCAGAGCCATCCGGGTGTTGCTTCGTCCTGTCATCCGCATCGGCTTTCCTTCGCGACCCCTATGGTCGTCGGCGAGATATCGTTTCCCGGCTAAGGATACCGAAGCATTTACCCGGAATAAAACCATGGCGACACAATCGATGACCTTGCCGCCGCAGTAGGTAGAGTAACTGTGTTCACGCCCTTGCCATCGTCCCGACTGTCGTGCCGCTTGACGGTTTGGATTCCATTTTTTGCAATTATGTTAGGTAGCCTTGGCCTTGTCGCTTCCGTCACCGCCGAAGCACAGGAGATTCTTCGCTTTGCATCCCCCTGCCCGCGCGGACAGGACGTCTGTAGCGATCACCGCTGGATCTCCAGTTTCGCGGAGCACATCGCCCCCACCGGCTTCGCGATTGATACCCACCCGCATGCGGACGGAGAGAGCGCCGAAGCCATGATCCGCAAGGTGGTGGATGGCGACGTCGATCTCGCAACCATCGATTCAACGCCATTCGGCGAAATCGAACCCCTGTTTTACGGCTTTATGGCACCATTCGCGTTCGATTCCTTTGGCCATCTCTACCGGGTTCTCCGCGATCCGGCTATCATCCGTGCCATGACCGCGATCGGTGAAAACCGAGGTTTTCGTGTCCTATCCGCAATTCCGATCGGCGGCTTCAGCGGTATTTTCAACGCCCGCCGTTCCGTGCGTTCACTCGACGATCTCCGGACTCTGCGCATTCGCGCGCGAGATCGCCTGGAACTCGGAATGCTTCGCGATTGGTATACGCCGTCCGTCATCATGGCGTGGTCCGACGTACGCCGCGCCATCGAGCGGGACATGATCGATGGCTACATCGAACCGCCGGTCGTTGCCTTGTCTTTTGGCCATCCCGGAATGATCCAGTATTTCACCGACGCGCGGATTCAGGCACCCGTCCGTTTCCTCATCGCCAACCAACATTGGTATGAAGGCCTTGTTCCGAGCCAACGCGCCACTGTGGACACCGCGATCGCATCGGCGGATCGAGATGTCATGAACTGGGCGTCCGAAGAAACCGAAAAGGCGCTCGCCATGCTCGTCCGGGAAGGCATCGTCGTGTCCCGGTTAGACGCAAAGGCGCGAGAGAGTTTGCGGCGGCTTTCGCAGACGGTTTTCACCTACCTGCTCCACCCGGACGATGCCGCCGTTTTTGTCGATTCCGTCGAGCGAAATCGTCGATGAAACGCTTTCCCGCAAACCTCATTCGAAAGAACGGACAATGAGCGCCATCCGGATTTCGCGGGTCGCGACTAAGTTTAATCTGATTCTCTTCGCGACCTTGCTCGCGATTTCCGCCATTGCCATTCCCTCCGTTTCCGCTTTCCGCCACGCCGCAATGGAACGGCAACTCGTCGACGGCATCGAACGCCAGATGAATGCCTATGCCGACGCCTTGGCGAAACCTCTTTGGGATCTGGATCACTCCGCTGTACGCGGCGCTCTCACCGTTGTTGCCAGCAGCCCGGCGATACTGTGCGCCTCGGCGCGGGACTTCGCCTCGCAACGTACCGTGCGCTCGATCGGAGTCGAATGCGATCGCATCGAATCCTATGTCGTCACGACCTTGGCGCAACCCATCGCCTATGCAGGTAATGTGGTCGGCAACCTCTCGGTAAGCATCAATCGCGGCATCGTCAGGGAGTCGATTACGGGCGAAGTCGGGCGTGAGGCCCTGATCGCCGTGATTCTCATCGCCGCAGCGATCGCCTGCGCGTTTTTCGCATTCCGCGTTACCGTACTCCGGCCGATCGAACGTATCGTCGCGGCCCTGTCCGCAAACAGCCAGCAAGACAGCGAGCCAATTTTGGTCGACTGGTCCTCGTCGGACGAAATGGGCCGGATTTCCGATGCGATTAACCAAATGATCCACGAAACCTGGAACCGGACCCAGGTCCTCTCCGAAAGCGAGGAGAGACTGCGTTCGATTCTGGACGCATCGCCGTTTCCCCTATTCGTGACGCGGATTGCCGACCAAAAAATCCGCTACGCCAATCAGCACGCCCGGGAAATTTTCGGAATCGATGACCGCATCTTGGGTACCGCGCGTTGCGGCGATTTCTACACGGTTCCCGAAGAGCGAACCCGATTGTTGGAGCGACTTCTGGTCGACGGCAGCGCCAGAGATATGGAAGCACGCCTTCGCCGCGCCGACGGCACACCTTTTTGGGCCCTGATTTCCGCCAAATGCCTGGACTACCAGGACACACCCTGCATTTTCGTTGCCTTCAGCGACATCTCGGAACGCAAGCAGGCGGAAAGCCTGATGCGTAAGGCGAAGGAAGAAGCCCAAGAAGCCAGCCGCGCCAAGTCGGATTTTCTCGCGCACATGAGCCACGAACTCCGCACGCCGCTTAATGCCGTCATCGGCTTTTCCGAAATGATGCGTACGGAAGTTTTCGGTCCCTTGGGGAATCCGCGCTACGTGGAATATGCCCAGGATATCCGGCAAAGCGGCGAATACCTTTTGACGCTGATCAACGACGTGCTGGATCTGTCGAAGGTCGAAGCAGGAAAACTGATTGTCCAGGAAGATCTTTGCGACCTCGCCGTCATCGTCAATTCCGCCGTCGATATCGTGCGTGATCAGGCGGCCAACGCGGAACTGGTCATCCGGAAACGGTTCGACAATGATCTGACGAACTTCCGCGGTGATCCCCGGCTTCTGAGTCAGATTCTTATCAATCTGCTCGCGAACGCCATCAAGTTCACCAAATCCGGCGGTACCATAGACGTTTCCGCCGGCCTGGGACCGCATGGCGGGTTGGTCTTAGCCGTCGCCGATACCGGCGTCGGCATCGCTCCCAAGGATCTGCCGCATATCCTGGAGCCGTTCCAGCAGGGACCGCAGGAGGGCGTCCGACGTCATTCCGGAACCGGACTTGGTCTGCCCTTGGTCAAGAAACTGATCGAAGCGCACGGCGGCCGGTTCGAGATCGTCAGCGAACCCAACGTCGGCACCACGGCCAGCGCCTGCTTCCCGGAGTGGCGATCAAACGCGTCGATCCCCGAAGAACCGAGCGCAACGCTTTAAGGGACGACCTCGTGATCGAAGTAGAGCGCCGAGATGCCGGTGTTTTCCATGGTGCGCTGTGCCCGCTTGGCGCGCTGAGGCTCCAGGCGAACGAGTTGATCGAGGAAACGGTCGATATCCGTTGAATCCGCTTCCGCAACGATCACAAGAACATGATTGGTCGCGTTGATGCGCGGCCACCGCGGAACTTTCACATGCAGCGATATCTCGGAACCGGGACCGACCGTCCCTTTCTTGATGACCGTATCGTCGTCGGCAATGCCGTCGGGCTTGGCGGACCGCGCCACAGCAAGCCATGCATGCAGCGGTTTCGGGCTGTCATTGCGCAAGCGGTATTCAAGCGCGCACAGCCCTGCCCCCGAACTCGTCTTCCAGGTCGCTTCGTCGACCTGTTCGATGGTGTGCTCAACCGGCATCGATCGCCCGAACCCCACCGTCGTACACGTAAATCCTTCTGGCGCCCTGAGTTCGGTCGCTTCCAACCGCAGTTTACCGATTTCCGGCCGGTTCGCGTTGGCGTACATGATATAGGCTTGGCGAGCGACCATGCAGGGGAGGCATCCGCCGTCCTCGGCGTCACGCAAGCCTGTGTACAAATCAAGATACCGCCCTTCCCGCGACATCTTCAGCCAGTCCTCGATCCCCGCCTTCCAGGTCAGCCAACCTCCGTATCCCGCCCCCGCCATCAAAAGCACAAGCACCAAGAGCGCAATCCGGCCCGTCGCGGATGACCGCGGCCGTTCGATGACCGGAAGCGATTCCGGTTTTTGCACGAGAGCCGTGCGAGTCGACGCCGAAGGTATGCCGGCCAGCCGCAACGCCATGACCGGGCAAAGGTCGGATACGGTTTCGACGCCGACGAACCGCCGTATGCCGTCCTTTTCCAAGGCGTCGATCATCGCCGCGACGCCATTCTCCCGGGCATTTGCGGCCGGCAGGACGACGGTCAAAGGAATGTGCCGCGCTTCAAGATAGGCAAACAGACCGTCCGCCCGGCGAAGCTTTTCCTCGACATGGGAGACGGGGCCGATCGCCAAGTTGTGGTTGACCGTTCCGGTGACAAGGATCGCTTCCTCGCCGTTTTCGTCCTGAGCCGAGGCCAGCCGTCCTTCCGCCAGCAGCGCGTGGGCCAGAAAGGCGCCCAACTGCCAGCTGTTGCCGCTGCTGATTTCGTGGGAAACATCCATGCGGAAAACGGCATGATCGAAGTGCCGCTCGATCACACCCGTCGGTTTCCGGACAAAAGCGTCGTAGGCATTGCTGATTCTCAGAGCCTTGGATGTACCATCCAGGCAGACGACCGATCGGACCTCGGGATCCTCCGGGAGAATCCGTTGAACTTCCGACGGCCCTTCCGTGGTCGCGATGAAAACGCGAGCGGAATTCAACGGAGATACACCTCCGTTCCCGCGTCCCGAAGGTTCTGAACCAGATCCGATTCCGCATCGACAAGCATCTGAATGGTGCCGTCCTGCAATTCGGGAAGCGCATATTTTTCAATTCCGCCGTCCCTTGACTTGACGAAAAGAGCGGTCGGCGTCGCATCGAAAGTCGGATCGATATCGATGATCACATAGCACTGCGTCTCCACCGCTTTCGAACGCCGAACGCGCAGCTTGAACCCATCGCCCTCGCGGGTATCGACGTCGCCGGAACTGGCCGCCGCCGCCCGCGGAAAATGGCAAACGGAAACTTTGGCGAGCAACCGGTCGAGATCTCGCCGCAATCGCGGGTTCCGTATCAGCGCAAGCCGAACATCCTGATCGCGCGCCGCCGACGCGCCCGAGGCATAGGCGAACAGATCGGAAAAACCAACCTCCCGCGCCGCGCCGCGATGGCCTGTGTCCTCCGCCTCCAGCAGATCGTCCATTACAGACAAGACTTCGAAAGTCTTCTCTGCGAGACGGCGCCGGCCGCGGCTCATGTCCTTCCAGGTGCCCGTCATTGGCTACCTCCGTACAGGATCTCGAACTGCCGCGCGAACACCAGACGATCGGCGGCAAACTGCTGTTCCCAGTCGGACCGCGGCAAAACGACCGTGCCCAACCGTTCGAGGAATGCCGCAATCCGTTCCCGGATTTCGAGCAACGCCGCTGCCCCAACGGCGTGCCCCTCTTCAATCGCCGGATCGTCGAGATCGGTTTCTCCAAACCCCTGCCGCGAAATTGCCTTAAAGGCCTGACGCGCATCCGCCATCATCGCGGAAAGTTCGGAACCGACACGATCGGCATCCTCAAGGAGTATTAGGAAACGATCAGAGACGGAATCCGCCCGCAACGGCACCACGTTGTCGGCGTATTTGGCGTCCAGTTGCAATATCTTTGCCACCTCCGCCAAATCGACCTCGGGCCGCATCTTTATCATCAACGCGATGGCCTGGTGATTCCGGCAACGCGCCAAGGCATGGAAACTGGCCAAGATCGATCGCTCGACGTGATCGGACAGCCGTTCAAGGAGTTCCTGGCGTTCCTTGTAGGTTTCCGATCCGCATTCGGTGATCAGCTTGCCGATCTCGTCAGCCCCCGCCTTGCGACGAAGGGCCTGGGTAATCTGTCCCTGGCCGCGACCGAAAATTTCGCAACGCAACAACGACAGTGGCAACGCCAGCGCACTCGAGCCGCTCTCAAGCAACAGTTCGATATCCGAACGTTCCCGCTTGTTGAGAAATTTCACCGCCGCAGCCGGATCCTCGTCTAGCACCGCGAGAGGTCCCCGATCCTCCTCCACCGCCTCGAGCCCGTCGCGGATATTCGCCGGATCGACCTCACCGGCTTCACGGTCCGAGCCGATCGTCATAGCCCCGTCGATCGCCATCATGTCGGCGGCGTGTTCCAGCGATTGACGCAAGCGGACGAAGGAGCGGTAGACCGACGTGAAGGTCTTGAAATCCACACCGTCCGAAACGCCGACCGCCGATTCCGCTATCCAGAAGTCCAGAACGGTCGGGTCGTCGATCGCGGAGGTATCGAAATCGGACCCGGCACGTTCGTCAAGGAACGCGATCAGGCGCCGGAATTTCCGCTGGCTCTGCGCGGTCGGCAGATGATCTTTCAGATAATCATAAAGACGACGGGATAGTTCGTTGGCGCCCAAGGAAACGGCCTTGCGCGACGCCGCCCCGTCAACGATGTCACGGAAAATCTCGATCAATCCATCGTATCCGAGTGTCGTGATCAGAAATTCGAGAACCGCGGCCAAAAAGGGCATTCGACCGTAACTGATGGCAAACGTTCCGTCATCGTAATTGATTTCGACGGTCGCGCCCGTCGCCTGCACCTGCGAAGACAGGTGCTCCCGGCGCCGAACCGCCTGAATGATACGGGACCGGAACAACCGTGCCCGCGCCAGGCCGTCGGACCAGAAAAAGGACTCCCAACCGCCCGTTCCTCCAATCAGGGCGCCCATGCGTACCAGATGGCACAATTCCAACAGAACCGAGGCGTAATTGCGGCAGGCGACGATTTTCGCCAAATCGCGGCAGGCCTGTGGGGGATAGCGCGGCTCGCCCATGCATTCCGCTTCGGCGACGAGCTGGAACGCCGCGACGAGTTCGGGGCTTTTCCCCTCTTCGAGAATGATCTGTTCCGCAGACACGCCGCTCATTGCACCGGCACCGCTTCGCTTCGAACGCCACCCAACCGGGAGGCCGCCGCCGGGCCGACAAAATCGCCCGCTCGGTCATACCGGAATTCGGGTCACCCGCACCGCAGGCCGCATCGTTTCCGGCCCGGTGTGACGAAAGCCCGTCTCCTCGCCCGCCCGATGCTATGACATAGCGGCAAAGCGCTTCGATTCAAAGGTTTTTCCTTCGGAGACACGCAAACATGAAGGCAGCCGGCCCCCGATCGGGAGCCGGCCGTTCCTTTCGTCAATCGTGTGAGGCGTCGCGCGGGCGCGCTATCCGCCGTAGTGCCAGGGCGCGGAACCGCCGCCGGAATTCAGGAAATCCCGGAACCGTGCCCTTCGTTCGTCGATGGACCGCATCAACTGGTCGGAAGGACGGTCGTATCCGTATCCACCATAGCCGTTGCCGTAGTTCATGTCGAAGCGCCGAGGTTCCGCGAAGGGAACGGGTTCCGCCGGGGTCTCGTACGCTTCGGCGACCACCGGAGCCTGTTCGGCGACGGGCGCAGCCGTCTCGGCAGCGGCTTGAGGCATAGGAGCCGCTTGCGCCTGTCCGGCCCGTTTCGCCTCGCGACGCCATGGCTTGTTCAACCAGTAGTCGGCAACCCCGAGATAATGCCGCCAGTCTCGGTCGACGCGGGGATCGTCATACATCAGGTATTCGGAGGGCACGTCGGTGTAGGGAATGGCCCCGCGAACCGGAATGGTACCGCTCGAACCGCGAATCGAGTCGACCATGGCGAGAATCGTCGCATTGCGTTCGAACTTCCGCTGCCACGCCATAACGGAGTCCACGTAGCCCTGGGTCGCCGGAATAACGCGGACGTTCGGCGGCGTCCCGACGGCCGAACCGCCGTTGTAGTGCGAAAGTGCGATGTCCCAACGGCCGCCGTAGCGATCGATCAGATCGTCGAGAAAGCGAACGCCGAGTTGCACGTTGAGCCGCGCATCCCAAAGCCGATCGGCACCGACACCAAAGACGTCGCGTCCCGTCGCGGGCATGATCTGCATCACCCCGCGGGCCCCCGCGGAACTCTGCGCTGATGGATTGAAGTTGGATTCGACCTTTGCCACCGCCAGCGCCAGAGAGGGCGGAACGTTACGGCTGTTCAGCGCCTCCTCGATCACCATGCGCTTGACGTTTTCTCTCTCGTCGATGGCGTAGGCCCTCGCTTGACCCGTCCCGGCGACCGCCAAACCGAGGGCGATCCCCAACAATGCCAGGGAGAGAACATAAGGTCGGAGTCTGTGACTATGGGCGATCATGGATCTTGCTCCTCAAGGCCTGTAGCCATTGATCGTCGAGGGCCGTGACGACAAGGTTCGATGCGTCGATCCGGGCACGGGCGCCCAGCGCATCCTTCATTGGAAGAGACGGATCGAGGGCGAGGATGATCCGTCCCCCGTTCGAAATCGCTCGCGGATCCAAGGCATTCAGGTCGCGATCCCAGAAACGCCCGTCATGGAATATGACGAGGCGATCATCGGACGTCTGTTCCACTTTCGCGGCGGGAGCGGCATCCGTTTCCGCCTTTGCCAGCACGGCGCCGGTGGTGGCGGCCGACTGGCTTTCCGCCGGCACCCCCATGGAAATCATGGCCAAGACCATGATGCTGAAAAACGCCATGGCCAGGGCCAGGGCGATCTCCGTCATCGCGTTGCCGTATCCCGTATCTTCCACAGTATCGGCCCTCTCGAAACCGTTGATTCGCGGTCTCCCGATATGACAGGAAACCGCATGGCCCGGCTATGAAAGGGGTAGGACGGGAATTTTTCCGGCGCCCTTGGAAAGGGGAAACACGATCGCGGAGGCAGGGCGCAAAAAGCGCTCGACGGCAGGCGTCGCCATACGTCAATACCGCCAGTAGGCTTTGGAAAACAGGACCAACACCGTGACGAACTCCAGTCTGCCAAGCAGCATTGCGGCGGCAAGCACCCATTTCGCGGCCATCGGCAACCCCGTGAAACTGCCGGAAGGCCCCACGACGTCCCCCAACCCCGGCCCCACGTTCGCCACAGCCGTCACCGCCGCCGAAATAGCCGTGACCATATCCAAACCCATCGATTCCAGGATCATCGAAACCCCGGCTACCGTGCAGAGAAACATCAAAATGAAGACCATCACGCCCCGGGATACGTCGTCGGCGACGACCTGCCCGTTGTACGTGAGGGTGCGAATACCGTGCGGATAGACCCGGCGCCAGACATGTCGGCTTAGATTCATTGCGATGAGTTGAAGCCGGAAGATCTTCATCCCCCCGCTTGTCGAACCGGCGCAGCCCCCGATGAACATCAGGAAAAAGAAAACGCCGAATGGCAACGACCCCCATCGGGTGTAATCGGTCGTCGCGAAACCCGTCGTAGTAATTATCGATACGACATTGAAGGCGGACTCTCTGATCGCGAAGGACAATGGATAATCGTCAACGTACCAAAGCCATGCACCGATACCGAAAATCACGATCATCAGCGTCTTCAGGAACGCGATCACCTGGTCATCCTTGAACAAGGCGACGGGACCCAGTCGGATGACCTGAAGATAGGTCGCGAACGGCAAACTTCCCAGAACCATGAAAACCGTAATGATCCAGCGAATCGACGATTGTTGGAAGTGCCCCACCGATGCGTCCGATGTGGAATACCCTCCGGTCGACAGCGTCGCCATCGCATGGACGGTTGATTCCAATACGTTCATTCCGGAAAGAAACAACAAGACCGCGCACGAAAGCGTCAATCCGACATAGATGACCACCAAGGCGAGCGTGTACCGGTTCAAATGCGCCAGCCCCTTGTCGGACCTGTCGGACGACTCCATTCTGAACAGCTGCATTCCGCCGATTTTCAGTCCCGGAAAAATCGCGAACGCGAAAACGATGATTCCGATACCGCCGAACCACTGCAGAATCCCCCGCCAAAGCAGAATGCCCGGCGGCATGAGATCCAACCCGGCCATGACAGTGGAGCCCGTGGTGGTGAGGCCGGACATGCTTTCAAAAAAGGCGTCGGTCACGCTCAGCGGTGTTTCGGTAAACAGGAACGGCAACGAACCGAAAAGCGCGATCGCGATCCAACTGACGACCGTCAGTAGAAACCCCTCCCGAAGTCCGAAAGCGGTCAAGCGCCGTCGTGTCGAAAGGAAGAGACTGATCCCGAAAAATCCGGTGAAGCTTCCCGATACGACGAAAACGCGCCAGTCCGAATTGCCAGCCACCCAGTCGACAACCGCCGGGGGAAACATGAACCCCGCGAGTACGATCAGAAACCGACCGACGAAATTTGCGACCGACGCGATATTCATCCCGCTCCCGAATATACCGAAACGCTTCCGATCCGGAACTTAACCTCCAGCGGATTCAATCCCTCTCCGCGCGGACCACGCAGTGTCCGGCGAACCCGACAACCAAATGAAACCGTGGTTGATTCAAATGCTTGTCTCTACAATAGTTGCTTGATGTCATCGGATCTATCGGGGAAAACCGTCATGGCTTCGATTCCACGAGGAGCGACAGCGATTTCGATCGGGATGGCGTGCGAAATCCTGACCATGGGTTTCTCCGTTGCGGCGGATTCGCTTCCGGAACGAATTGAGGGTAACCGCGACACGATTGCCGTGATCGATGGCGACACGATTCAAGTCGGCGCCTATGTCGTACAACTTGCCGGCATCGACGCCCCCGAAATCGGTCAAATCTGCGTTCACGAAAGCCAGCCCTGGCATTGCGGTTTGGTGGCGGCGAACACGCTTCACAAACACATTCAATTGACCATCGGCGATTTCGTCTGCGTGAACCTGAAGCCATTGAAGGACGGCGTCATCGAAGCCACGTGCGAATCCGGTAAAACGGACCTGTCCGTCAGCATGCTGCTTTCCGGTCACGCCATCGTCGCCGAAGGAACGGGAATTCTGTACCGCGAGATCGAAACACAGGCACGCGACGCCAAACTCGGCATTTGGGGGGGGGAGTTCGTTCCGCCGCAGTCGTGGCGCGAAGGCACCCGGCTCAGCGAAGAAAGCCGTTTCAACCCATCTTCTTGCGTCATCGTCGGCGTCCATTCGGACAACGGCGCACGCATTTACCTGGTCCCGTCGGACGCCCGGTATCCGGACGTCATCGAAACCGCGGATCGCGACGTCCCGCACTTTTGCAGCGACGAGGAAGCGCGGGCGCGCGGATGGGAGCGTCCCAACGAAACCGCTCGCTGGTAACGAATGCGCGACCGGTCGCCTGATCGCAGCCGTGCCTACCAATACCGCATGGCGTCGCGATACATCGCTTCCATGTCGGCCTCGGACGTTTCGCGCGGCGCGATGACCAGCAGGCGGGGCTGGGCGTACCCGCCCTTGACCAGACCGGGCAGGTCCTTTTCGGAATAGCCGAGATCGTAGAGCCCGTTGGGCAGCCCCGTCGCCTTCATCATCTCGATCAGGCGGGCCGCCAGAATCCGGCCGCCATCCTCGGGCGACGCACCCCGAACGTCCGCGCCCAAGGCCTCGGCCGCCTCCAGATGCCGTTCCGGCGCCGCGTGTGCGGTAAACCGGAACGCGGCCGGGGCGTTGATGACGACCGCGATGCCGTGCGGCACCATCGGATTGTCGTTTTCGTAGCCCTTGCCGACCCAGGTGTGGTTGAGCCCCGCGACCGAATAGGACATGGCGTGCGGCAAATGCACCCCGGCGTTGCCGAAGGCCATGCCCGCCAGCGTCGCCGCGAACATCAGCTTGTCGCGGGCTTCGCGGTTGTCCGGTTCGTTGACGGCGGCGACCAGATACTTCCCGCCCAGGCGGATGGCTTCCAGGCTGCCGACGTCGCTGTAGGGGTTCGCACCCTGGAAGGCCGGCCGCGCGCTCGGCGTCGGTGCCGGTTGCCGCGTCGTATAGGGCCGCGCCGTGTAGGATTCGATGGCATGTGTCAGGACATCGAACCCCGTCGCCGCGACCACGCCTGCCGGCATGGAATAGGTCGTGTTCGGATCGACAACGGCGAGAGACGGCTTCAGATACCGGTGGCTGATCGCCGTCTTGACCTTCTGGTCGACCAGATCCATCACCGCGTTGGCCGTGCATTCGCTGCCGGTTCCCGACGTCGTCGGACAGGCGATGTGGGGCTTCAGGGGGCCGGGGACCGGTTTCAACTGCCCGAACGGCAGATTGACGTAGGCCAGGAAATCGTCGGGGTGGGTCGCATACAGATTGGCAGCCTTGCAGGTATCGATGGTCGACCCGCCGCCGAGCGACACGAACCCGTCGAACTTGCCGTCGCGCGCGAAATCCGCCGCCGCGATGAACGACCGGTCGGTCGGTTCGACCTTGATTTCGTCGTAGGGTACGGCATCGACGCCCGCCTTTTTCAAGGCCGACATCGCAAGCGCGAAAGACTCCGTGTCCTGGACCTTTTCGTCGACGAAAAGCGCGACGCGCTTCAAGCCCAAAGCCCGGGCATCGTCGCCCAGTTCGGCCAGGATCCCCGGCCCGAACTTCATGGCGTTCGCCGCGACGGAAAAGGCTGTTTCGCGTCCTTCGACAAGTGCGTAGTAGACTGGTTTATCCATGATGATTCTCGTTTCTCCCTGAAGATCGTGATTGTCACCGAATGTTCGGCCCCCGGCAACCACGACGTTGATTGCGGCAAAATTGCCCCGGAAATGTTCACCCTGCGAACATTATTGATAAAGTCGGCGCCTCGGGCTTGCCATAACCGCTTGTCGGATGCCATAAATCGAACCCGCCGGATTCCGTCCGGCCCCAAGATCGCCGCCGGTCGGATGCCGGTTCGGTATCCCCGGCACAATCGCAAAAAGCGGAGCTCGTTATGGACGCAGGTGCAGCCCTATTCCAGACCGCCACGGCCGCCGGTCTCGATATCTGTTTCGCCAATCCCGGCACGTCGGAATTGCCTCTTGTCGCCTCGATGGATTCGGCGCCGGGCATGCGCCCGATCCTGTGCTTGTTCGAAGGCGTCGCCACCGGCGCCGCCGACGGATTCGGCCGCATGGCGGACCGTCCGGCCCTGACCCTGCTGCATACCGGCCCCGGATTCGCGAACGGCTTCGCCAACCTGCACAACGCCAACCGGGCGAACACACCGATCGTCAACCTGGTCGGCGACCAGCCGACCTGGCATCGCAAGTACGATCCGCCGCTGCACACCAGCATCGAGCGCGTGGTCGCCGAGTGGTCCAAGTGGTCGCAGTATTCGGACCAGCCGGACAAGGTGGCTTCCGATATGGTGCGCGCGGTCGAGGCGGCGATGAGCCCGCCGGGTCGCAGCGCCACCCTGATCGTGCCGCTGGATACCATGTGGGCCGACGTGGCCGGGCCCGCCGCGCCGCCGAAGCTGACCCCGCCCCGCCCGGTGGAAGACGCGCGCATCAAGACGATCGCCGAGGCGTTGAAGTCCGGCAAGGCCGGTTTCATCCTGGAAGGCAAGGCCTTGCGCGAAAAGGGTCTGTGGGCCGCGCGCCGCATCCAGGCTGCCACCGGATGCAAGCTGCTGTGCGACTGGTCGACGACGCGCCTGGAACGCGGCCAGGGCCTGCCGGTGGCCGACCGCATCCCCTATTTCCCGCCGGACGCCGAAGCCTTCCTCGCCGACCTCACCGACCTTGTCCTGGTCGGCGGCCGCGAACCGGTGACGTTCTTCGGCTACCGCGAATATCGCAGCACCCCGGCCCCCACCGCCTGCAGCCGCCATATCCTGGCCCATCCCAACGAAGACGGCGTCGCGGCGCTGGAAGCGCTCGCCGATTATATCGGCGCCCCGAAGAAACCGACCCTCGACCCGCTGCCCGAGCGTCCCGGTGCGCCCAGGGGCGCGATCAACGCCGCAACCATCGGCCAGGCCGTCGGCGCGTTGCTGCCGGAAGGCGCGATCCTGGTGGACGAAGGCGTGTCCGGCGGGCGGCCGACCTATCTGGCGACCGCCGGTTCGCCGCACCACACCTATCTGTCGATCACCGGCGGCGCGATCGGCTTCGGACTGCCGTGTTCTACCGGCGCGGCGGTGGCTTGCCCCGACCGGCCGGTCATCGACATCCAGGCCGACGGCAGCGCCATGTACACGGTGCAGGCGCTGTGGACCCAGGCCCGCGAAAGCCTGAACGTCATCACCATTATCATGGCCAACCAGGCCTACGCGATCCTGGACATGGAACGCGAAAAGGGCGGGTTCCCGCCCTACGGCCCCAAGGCGCAAACCCTGTGCGGGCTCGACAACCCGTGCCTCGACTGGGTGTCGATCGCCAAGGGCCTGGGCGTGCCCGGCGTCCGCGTGACCGATGCCGCCGACCTTCACCGCGAACTCGGCAAGGCGCTGGCCGAACCAGGCCCGCACGTGATCGAAGCGGTGTACTGACCGCTCTTTGTTCGCCGCACGGCGCAAGACCGCCGAGAACCTGGATGCCCCGGGCGTTCCGCCGGGGCATGACGAATAGTGGCACTTCCCTCGATCGTCATGGCCCGGCGTCAGCCCGGGCCATCCAGTCGGCGATCGATTCAGACGCGAAAGCGCGTGAATACGCCACGAGATCGCCGCAAACCGGCCCCTTTGCCGCCAATTTCCCGTGTTACTCCGACACCTTCGACATGGGGAGTTGGCTTGGCATGCGGATAATCGTTCCCTTATCCGCCGTCATCTTGGGGGGTGCGGCAATGAGTTTGTACTTCTTGAATGCTCCGGAAACCGAAGGATTGGACCCGGACGCACGGGCGACGCGCACCGAGGTGCGCAAGAACGACCGCGCGCTGGCGCTCTACGACGGCGACGCGGTGCTCAAGACCTACCGGGTCGCCCTCGGCTTCAATCCGCTCGGCCACAAGGAGCGCGAGGGCGACGGGCGGACGCCGGAGGGCACCTACGTCATCGATTGGCGCAATCCGGCCAGCGCCTATCACTTGTCGATGCACATTTCCTACCCGGACGCCGAGGACCGGGCCCGCGCCGCCGAACGGGGCGTGTCGCCCGGCGGCGACGTCATGATCCACGGTCTTTCCGACAAAATGGCGATCGTCGGCGCCGCGCATGCGAAAGTCGACTGGACGGCGGGCTGCATCGCCGTCACAAATGACGAGATGGATGAAATCTGGCGCGCCGTCCCGAACGGCACGCCGATCACGATCCATCCGTGAAAACGACCCGGCGCTTGAGGGGGCTTGGTATAGGGAGGTATGCGATGGCGGAACGCACGGTCGGTATCTTCGTCTACGACGACATCGAGGTCCTCGACTTCGCGGGGCCGTTCGAGGTCTTTTCCGTCGCCACCCGCGTCGCCTTGCGCGAACGGCCCGAAAGCGCGGCGCCCTTCGATGTGCACCTGATCGGCCGTTCCCTCGATACCATCAAGGCTCGGGGCGGATTGCCCGTCGTACCTCACCACGGCATCACGGATCACCCGAAGCTGGATGTCGTCGTGATCCCCGGCGGGGTGGTGACGGAAGAAAGACAACGGGCCGATGTCGTCGCCTGGATCCGCGCACAGGCGGAAACCCGCGCCCTTGTCGCCTCGGTCTGCACCGGCGCCTTCCTGCTCGCCGAGGCCGGGCTTCTCGACGGCCTGTCGGTCACCACCCACTGGGAGGACGCCGACGACCTGCAACGCGACTTTCCCGGCTTGACCGTCCTGCGCGACCGGGGCTGGGTCGACGAGGGGCGTGTCGTCACCTCGGGCGGCATTTCCGCCGGGATCGACATGGCGCTTCATCTGGTGCGGCGGATCGCCGGCCCCGACCTCGCGCATCTCACCGCCCGTCAGATGGAATACGAGTGGCGGGAAAATCCGGAACTGTTCCAGCGTTCGGTCTGAGGAAACGCTGGACACGCCCGCGCGAACCCGTCACCAATGCGGCCACCGGATAAACCGGCGAGCGGAGGAGACGCATGGACGTACGCTACAATCGGTCGCGCCTGATCACAATGGCGGTCGCCTTGGCCTTTTTCGCCTCCGTCACGGTCTTAGGCCTTCAGGAAACCGCGCGGACCGGCCCGGATTCCGACGGCTTCGAAATCTTGGGCATCGTCGTGGCGGCCCTGCTGCTCGGCCTCTCGGCGCGCATGGCCATCCTGGTCGTGCGGCGCGACAACCGGGTCCTGACCATCGAACCGTCCGGCGTCACCTTTCACCAGCCGCCGCTGGGCGCCATCGGCTGGGATCGGATCGCGGACATCGTCCACCGCCGCAACGCCCTGCAGAAGTCCCTGGGATTCCGGTTCCACGAGCCCCTGCCCGCCCTGCCGGCGTGGACGCGCGTCCAATACCACCTCAACCGCCTCGTCACCCCCAACGCGCCGCACCTGCACCTGCCGATTCACCTGATCGAGAATTCGACCGACGAGATCCTCGAATGCTTGGCGCGTTCCCGGCGGAGTGGCAGGGGATAAAGGTTTCCGCATAAATTCCGTATGGACTTTTTCATGCTTAATTTTGCAGGAACTTCGGTGCCCGTTGACAGACGCCTGGACAACGCCAATTTGCGTCTCCCTGAGGCATCCGCGTGTGGAATTATTTTCTGCGCTGTACGCCCAATATAAAACGTTCCCCAAACTGTTGAAATGCCGACTTCATCCAATTCGTCGGAGGCTTGCGTACATCTCGTGCTCGGACTTCGGAGATTCGCGAATGTTTTTGAATAAACAAAAAATCGGCACCCGGCTTTTTGCGATCGTGCTTTCTACGCTCGTTGGATATGTCCTGATCGGGGGGATAAGCCTCAACGAGATGCGTGAAAATCTTATCGCGGAACGCTTGGTCAAAACGCGCAACCTCGTCGAGGTCGCGCACAGCCTTGTCAGCCATTTTGCCAAAATGTCCGACGCGAAAATCGTCAGTGTCGAAGAAGCCCAGAAATTAGCCAAGGAGGCACTCAGAGATTTTCGCTATGACGGCGATCAGTATTTCTGGATCAATGACATGCATCCTCGGGTTGTTATGCATCCAACCAAGGACGATCTCATTGGCGAGGATATGACCAATTCCACGGATGCCCGCGGAAAACACCATTGGCAGGAATTCGTGAAAGTTGTCAAGGAAGCGGGAGCCGGCACCGTTCTCTATGAATATCAGACACCGGACGGCAAGACGGTGCGCTCGAAAATTTCATACGTCAAGGGTTTCGCGCCCTGGGGATGGATCATCGGAACTGGCATATACATCGACGATATCGACACAATCTTCATGAGTGATCTTATCATCGTCGGCGGCTTCGCGCTGGCGATTTTGCTCGTTGTTATCGGCGGATCGTTGATGATCAGCCGCAGTATCACCAAGGCACTGTCCTCGATTTCCGCGAATATGCGGCAACTCGCGGCCGGCGACAGGAGCATCGTGGTGCAGTATGGAGATCAGAAGAATGAGATTGGAGAGATGGCAGCCGCCGTCCAAATTTTTAAGGACAACATGATTGCCGCCGACAAACTGGTCGGAGACCAGAATGACCTGCGAAAACGGCAGGTTGCCAGATCCTCCTGCGTTGGGGAACTCTGCAATGAGTTCGAGGCGACTTCCTCCGCGGCCGTCACAGAAGTGGCGTCCGAGGTGCGTGACCTGTTGGCTTCGGCCGAAGCGATGATTTCAACAGCGCGAATGACGACCCAGCAGGCCGCGGGGGGCGCCGCGGCGTCCGAGCAGGCGTCGGCCAACGTGCAGACCGTAGCGGCCGCAGCCGAGGAATTGTCATCGTCGATCACCGAGATCGGCCGGCAAGTGGCGCAATCCTCATCGATCTCGGCGGGCGCCGTTCGCCAAGCCAACGATACCAACGCCAAGATTCAAGGTTTGGTGAATGCCGCGTCAAAGATCGGCGAGGTCGTCGACCTGATCACCGACATCGCCGAACAGACCAACTTGTTAGCGCTCAACGCGACCATCGAGGCGGCCCGGGCCGGGGATGCCGGCAAGGGTTTCGCGGTGGTGGCGTCGGAGGTTAAGAACCTAGCCAACCAAACTGGCAAGGCAACCGAGGAGATCGCGGCCCAGATCACCGCCATCCAGACGTCGACCAAGGAAGCCGTCAGCGCCATCGAAGCAATCACCAAGACGATCGAGGAAGTTGACGCCATCGGCACGACCATCGCTTCGGCGGTGGAAGAGCAGTCGGCAGCGACCCAGGAGATCGCCCGCAATGCCGAGCAAGCGGCGGCCGGCACGCAAGCGGTCTCGTCTCGCATCGCCAATGTCACTCAAGCTGCAAACGAGACCGGCGTCGTGGCAGCGCGAGTCCAGGAATCGGCATCGAGTCTGTCGCAGCAGTCCGAGAGCCTTCAGCGCGCGGTCGAGACGTTCCTCACGTCCGTAAAAGCGGCCTGATGGAAACAATCGCCGGCTGGTCCTCAAACAACTCCCAACTCGGCATCGAAACGACGCGGAATTCTGGTAATTCTGGGTATTCAGGGGACGCCATGCTTTTCTCTCTTGAACACCCTCCGGCTTACCCGGCTTGCCGGATCAACGTGGCGTTCCGCGCGCCTGAAAAAACCGCCGCCCCTTTCGGGACGGCGGCTCGTGTTCGCGCAATAGTTTCCGGCGTTCAGCCGAGACGGCCGAGGATCCGCGCCGCGACCTTTTCCGGGGTAATGCCGAAGTGGTCCATCAGTTCGTCGGGCATGCCGGACTTGCCGAACGTCGTCATGCCGATGATCAGGCCGTCGGGGCCGACGTAGCGGTCCCAGCCCATCACCGAGGCGGCTTCGAGCGAGACGCGCAGCATCCCCTCGCCCAGCACCGAGCGGCGGTAGGCTTCCGGCTGGTCCTCGAACAGGTCCCAGCTCGGCATCGAGACGACGCGGGTCGGCACGCCCTTCTTCTGCAGGATGTCGCGGGCGCCGAGCGCGACCCAGACTTCCGACCCTACGGCAATGATCGACACCTTGGCTTCGCCGTCGGCGGCGACGAATTCGTAGGCCCCCTTGGCGCACAGGTTTTCGTCGGTATGGGTCTTGCGCACCGGCGGCACGCCTTCGCGGGTCAGCACCACGGCGGTGGGGCCGGTTTCGTTCTTGAGCGCCAGTTCGAAGCTTTCCGCCACCTCGGCGCCGTCGGCCGGGCGCAGGAACAGAAGATTCGGCATGGCGCGCAGGGCCGGAAGCTGTTCGACCGACTGGTGGGTCGGTCCGTCGGGGCCCTGGGTGATGGTGTCGTGGGTCAGCACGTAGATCACCCGCTGCCCCATGATCGCCGACAGGCGAATGCCGGGTCGGGCATAGTCGCTGAACACCAGGAAGGTGCCGCCGTAGGGCACGAACCCGCCGTGCAGCGCGATGCCGTTCATGATCGCGGCCATCGCATGTTCGCGGATGCCGTAGTGGATGTAATTGCCCGAAACGTCGTCGGGCAGGATCGAAACGCCGTTCGACGGCTTGGTCAGGTTGCTGGCCGTGAGGTCGGCGGAGCCGCCGATCAGCGCGGGCAAGGCCTCCGACAGCGGCGCCAGCAGGCGCTGCGCCGAGGTCCGGGTGGGTTCGGTCGGCTGTTCGGCCACGAAATCCTTCTTGAACCCGGCGATGACCTTTTCCCAACCGTCGGCGAGCTTGCCGGACAGGCGACCCGCCAGTTCGGCGCCCTTGGGCGCGGCGGCCAGGCGCTTTTCCCAGTCTTCGCGTTCGGCGACGCCGCGGGTGCCCGCCTGGCGCCAGGCGCCGAGAATGTTTTCCGGCACGGTGAACGGCGGGTGCGGCCAGCCGATGGCCTTGCGCACGCCGGCGACCTCGTCGTCGCCGAGCGGCCCGCCGTGGGCGGCGGCCTTGCCGGCCTTGGTCGGCGCGCCGTAGCCGATCACCGTCTTGCACATGATGATGGTCGGCTTGTCGGATTTTTGCGCCTTGGCGATGCGGTCGGCGACTTCTTCCGGATTGTGGCCGTCGGCCTTCAGCACGTTCCAGCCCGCCGCCTCGAACCGCTTGGGCTGATGTTCCGACGTCGCCATGCTGGTGGGGCCGTCGATGGTGACCGCGTTGTCGTCGAACAGCACGATCAGCTTGTTCAGCTTGAGATGCCCGGCCAGCGCGGTGGCTTCGTAGGAAATGCCTTCCATCAGGCAGCCGTCGCCCGCGAGCACGTAGGTGTAGTGGTTGACGAGTTCCTCGCCATACTGTTCGCGCAGCTTGCGTTCCGACAGCGCCATGCCCACCGCCATGGCGATTCCCTGGCCCAACGGCCCGGTCGTCGCCTCGATCCCGCAGTCGACGTTGAGTTCCGGATGGCCGTCGGTGATCGCGTCGAGGCGCCGGAACTTCTCGATCTCCGCCATCGTCATCATTGGATAGCCGAGGAGATAGGCGAGCGAATAGAGCAGCATCGAGCCGTGTCCCGCCGACAGCACGAAGCGGTCGCGGTCGGCCCAGTGGGGCTTGGACGGATCGAATTTCAGGAAGCGGGTGAACAAAACCGTCGCCATGTCCGCCGCCCCGAGGGGAAGGCCGGGATGACCGCTTTTGATCTTCTGGATCGCGTCCATGGACAGGGCGCGAATGGCGTTCGCCATGTCCTTGCTCGTCGCGTTCGAGCCGATCGTGGTATTCATTGCGCGGATACCTCTTGGTTGGATTTTTGTTCCCTCCCCGGGGCACGAAACGCGCCAATTCACCGGGATTTCCGTTCCCATGATCCGCCGCCGCGCCCTCACGGCCGGAGACACCACCACGGGGTGGCGGGCGAAGGGGAACGGCGTTCACCATAACCCGGACAAATCGAATTGTTAATAGGTTTCTAAACGTTTCGATCGGCGGAATCCGACGCATTGAGTGCGGGTTGCCCGGTTGCGGTCATGAAGTCCGGGATCCGGCGCCGCCCAGAAGCCGCGCCAGTTCGGGCAGAACCGTCCCGGCAGGCCCTTGAAGAAGGATATCGGTGATCCGGTCGGTGAACGACGACGGCTCGACATTGACCTCGATGATCGTCGCGCCGTTGGCCTTGGCCATGTAGGGAATGTTGCACGCCGGCGTGACCTCTCCGGTCGAGCCGACCACGATCATGACGTCGGCCCGTTCGCCGTCGTCGAAGGCCGCCTGCCCGACCTCGACCGGAATCGGTTCGCCGAAGAACACGAAATCGGGCTTGAGAACGCCGTTGCAATGGCCGCACCACGGCGGCAGGACGTGGAGCGACACCGCCTCGGACGGCGTCCGGCGGCCGCAGCGCAGGCAGCGCATGGCGGCGATGGTGCCGTGAAATTCCAGGACGCGGCGGCTTCCGGCGGCCTGATGCAGGGTATCGATGTTTTGGGTGATGACGGAGCGGACATACCCCGCCGCCTCCATCTCCGCGATGGCGCGGTGGCCGGCGTTGGGTTCGGCGGCGCCCATGAAATCGAAGAAGATTTCCTTGATCTTGATCCAGGAGTCCTTGGTGTGGGAGCGGAAATAGGCGATGTCCAGGCAGCGGGGGTCGTAACGGCTCCATAGCCCTTCCGGCCCACGGAAGGTCGGGATGCCGCTTTCGATCGACATCCCGGCGCCGGTGAATACGACCGCGTATCGCGCATTGCGAAGCGCTTCGGCGGCGTCCTCGATCAGGCTCCGGTTCATGGCCCGCCTTTTACCCGACCGCGCCGATACCGTGGATGATTCCGGCACTCACCCGCCGCACCATGTCGTGCAACCTCACCATCGGCACGAAGATGTCCCGGTGTTCGGATTCGTAGCCGCGCGCCATGTCGCCGCGATAGGTTGCTTCCTCCCCGAAATCGTCCGAAATTTCCTCGCCCGACGGCGGAAAGGCACGCCCCAGCACCCGCACCGCCGGCGCCACCTGGAGATGCAGGAGATCATCGATCACTTCGTCGACGGTAATGTCCGGCTGGTTGCTGAAGCGCGGCACCCGTGCCGCCAGCAGGAAGATTTCGCCGATCAGGACCATGCGGACGATGTGCAGAAGGTGCAGGTCCTCGCGCACGGCTTCCGGTACGTCGGGGGGCGACCAGAAATCGCGGACGGCATCGAACCCGGACTGCAAATCCATCCGGTCGCGCAGGAAATGGCGGTGAATGCGCGCCAGCCGATCCGAGCGCCCGGACCGGTGCAGCAGCGCCGCCAACCGCTTCATCGGTTCCTGGCGGCCGTTCGACCCGGCATGGGCCGCACGGCGCAGCCACAGGCCGGGATCGAGCAGCCGGGTGTAGGCGAGCAGGACGTCGAGATCCCCGACGTCGTCGGCGTACTTCACCAGCGCCATGAATCCCCGCGCCCGTTCCGACCCGCGCATGAATTCGACGAACCGGTCCACGTCCTTGCCGATCGCCATTCCCAGGCCGCCGATGCTGTTGGCCAGGAACCCCATCTGCTGCAGGATGGCGTTCTGGGGGATTGCGCGGATCTGGGACGGATGGCCGCGATCGGTCGGCGAACGCCCGTCGTGGTGGCGGGTGACCACGCGCGATCCGGTCGGATACAGCAGGTTGGGGCCGAAGACGTCCAGCAGTTCGGCGAAATCGGAATCGTCCATCAGCCGTTCGTTGAATTCCTTCGCCGTGATGAAGAATTCTAGCGAATAGTCGGTATCCTCGTACAGCCGGTCCTCGCGCTTGCGGCGCGCCGCCACGTCGCACACGTCGCGGGGCGACGCCAGGGTATGTTCCAGAACCCGGCACAACGTCGCGAACGCCATCGCGGGCGTGGCGAAGAACACGTAGCCGTCGCCGCCCTGGAAACTGACCTCCTGCTTGACCGGCACGCCCTGGCAGGCGAACAGCGCGCGGCTCGCCCCCGGATAGATGTAATCCAGCCGTTCGGCGAAGCCCGAGGGATGGGCGCCGCGACCGACCGATTCGCCGTGGGTATCGAAGATCACCAACTCGATTCCGGCCAGACCGTGTTCGACCAGAAGCTCGACGATCTTGATCCGCAATCGTTCGATGGCCAGCGACGCCGCCACCTGCCCCAGATAGCGCCCGGCGTCCGAAAAACCGGTCTGGATACAGATGCGGCCGCGTTTCTGGACATAGGCGCGGTAGTGCGGACTGGCGAGAAGATCGGCCAGGATTTCGTGCCCGTGCTGAAGCGCGATCGGGGTTTCGAACAGCGGGGATATGTCGAGCCGTTCCTCGACCCCGAACAACTTGGCCAGATACAGTGCCGTCAAGACGACGAAGGCGGTGTCGCATTCGGCGATCAGGAACCGGATCGGCGTCCGCGAATCCACGTATTTCAGGATCTGCGCGATCACCATGAACACCCGGCGCGCCGTCTGGCGTTCCTGCATCACGGATCCGAAGTTGACGGTGACCGGCTCGACCTCGTCGATCAGGGTATTGATCGCCCCGAGATAGTAGCGGCGGTTGCGGTGGTCGACCGGCGACATCGACATGCCGACCAGCTTGCGGGCCGCATTGACCAACTGGGTGGCGTTGACCCGGAAATGGGTGTGCGCCATCGCCAGCCCATAGTTGGCCAGCGCGCTGCGCAACACCGACATCCGCAATCTGAATTCGACCTTGTCCCGGTCGGCGATCTCGATCGTCCGCGACAGCAATTCGGTCAGTTCGCCGACATCGACGAGGCGGGAATCAAGGCTTTCGCGCAAACGGCGGTTGAAGGCGGCGACCGAGGCGGGATCATCGGCGCCGACGGTCAGAAGAGCGATGTCTTCGCGCACCGTGTTGGCGGCCAGGACCAGACGGCTTTCGACGAGCCGCAGACTGGTCCGCAGTTCTCCGCCGCCGTTTTTCCCGCTGCGTGAAAAGTCGAGCAGCATGCGGAGTTCCGCGAGATAGCGTTCCAACTGGATCAACTCGACCCGCATCCGCGCCAGGAACGTATCGTGCCACTGAATGTCGCCCCGGCCGTCGAGATCATAGCCGACCCAGCTTGCCAGGGTCAGCATCCGGGGCATCAGGTCGCCCCATTGTTCCGGAAACACCTCCGCCGACACTTCGAGCACGATGCGGTATATGCGTTCCAGAGCCTCCTGAAGATGGGCGATGGCGCGCATCGACAGATCCTGTTCGACGGTCAGGGGCGGCGCCTCGGAAAAGCCGTGGCGCGCCGACTGGACCATCGCGTCGATCGCCTCGCGCTCCGCATCGTCCATCGGAGCGCCGTCCGCCCGGCGGCCGGCGGCGCGCTCGGCCAGAACCTGGGTCAATTCGGCCGAGATGCCGAAGGTCGGATGGGCGGTCAGAACGATGCCGAACAGTTCGGCTTCGATCTTGCGGCGAAAATCGTCGAATTCGACGCGCTGGCCCCGAGGATCGAACGCCAGTCCGCGAATCGCCGCCCGGAATCGCTCCGCGTTCACGTCGGGATCGACCTCGCCGACATAGGCGCCCAGGCGCTCCGCCCGCGCCACGAACATCCGCCGGGTCAGCAACTGGATCAGATCGTCCAGTTCGTCGTAACCGACCTCGCCGTGTTCCACCGACGCGGCAAGATCGAAAACCGCCTTTTCCACTGCGTTGTCGAACGGGTCGCCCGCCGACTCGCTGGCCCGGCGGTGCCAGGAATCCGCGATTTTTTCCCGCAAGGCCCCGGCCCGTTCGCCGGCGGCACTCGCTGTGACGGATCGATCCGACAGTGTCTGCGCGTCGTCTTTGATCATCGGCCCGCTTTCGCCTCCCCTTTTCGTGCACGATCATGACGGCACCACGCCCCCTGAGCAACATCGTGCGCGCGAACGATCATGACAAGTCGTCATCGGAATCGAACCGGATCACCGAAAAAATCACGCAACAGCCATTTGCGTCCCACTAAAAATCTGGCATAACCTCGCCATCGTCATGAATGATATCGGATCAAATCGGCACCCGCAGCTAGGTCTTCATTCCGCGTGAAGGCCTCCGTTTCGCGCGGAATGGTGGGATCAACTCCAGAGGAAAAGGACGTATTGATGGACATTCGTCAGGGGATCCATAGCGCTCACGCCAAGACCTTGGATACTGCGCAGATGAGGACCGAGTTTCTGGTCCCCGACGTTTTCAAGGCTGGCGAGGTCACCATGACCTACAGCCATATCGACCGCATCGTCATCGGCGGCGTAATGCCGACCGGCGCCGAATTGTCTATCGAGGGTGGAAAGGAATTCGGCGTCAGCTATTTCCTGGAACGGCGCGAGTTCGGAACGATCAACGTCGGCGGCCCCGGTGTCGTGATCGCCGACGGCACGGAATATGCGCTCGACCGCCAGGAAGGTCTGTTCGTCGGCATGGGCACCAAGACGCTCAAATTCCGTAGCCGGGACGCGGCGAACCCCGCCAAGTTCTACTATGCCAGCGCGCCCGCGCACTGCAATTTCCCGAACAAGAAGATCACGCTCGCGGAAGCCTCTCCGACCACGCTCGGCGCGGCGGAAACCTGCAATCGGCGCACGATCTACAAGTACCTGCACCCGGACGTTCTGGAAACCTGCCAGCTTTCCATGGGCCTGACCAAGCTCGAGCCCGGCAGCAACTGGAACACCATGCCCTGCCATACGCATGAACGCCGGATGGAAGTCTATTTCTATCTCGACCTGCCGGAAAACGCGGCGGTGTTCCACCTTTGGGGCGAACCGAAGGAAACCCGCCACATCGTCGTGCGCAACGAACAGGCCGTGATCAGCCCGAGTTGGTCGATCCATTCCGGCGTCGGCACGCAAAACTACACCTTCATCTGGGCCATGGTCGGCGAAAACAAGGTTTTCGATGACATGGACCACGTCCCGATGACCGAAATGATGTAAGTCGAAAGACAATAAGAAAATCGATCCGGTCCGGCACCCGCGCAAAAACGGGTGCCGGGCTGCCGTTCGGAGAGCGCGCTGTATTGCAAGTCACACCATCGAGGGGCTCATGAAACTGATTCAATGGTCGGCGGCTCTCGCCGTCGGGCACGATGAAATCGACGCCCAGCATCAACAACTGGTCGAGATCATCAACCGCCTTCACGAAGCCATGATGGAACGCCGCGGCCGCGAAGTGTTGGCCCAGGTCTTCGAGGATCTGGAAAAATACACCCGCTTCCATTTTGCAACGGAAGAGAGACTCATGGATCGGCACCACTACGCCGCATCCGCCGATCACAAGAAGGCTCACGCGGACCTGATCGACAAGCTGCTGGCGCTTTATTCCGATTTCGAGCGCGGCAAGCTTACGATCAGCATGGAAACCATGAATTTCCTGAAGTCGTGGCTGACCGATCACATCGGACGAAAGGACAAGAGTCTTTCCGCATTCCTGTCCAAACCGACCTGATTGCCGGCGACCGCGGATGGGCGCGCGACGTCACCCCTTGGTCACGGCAGCGTTGAAACAGTAGTCGAACAACAGTTCCCATTCCCGTGCCTGAAGGCGGCGGCAAAAGGCGGCCAAGGCCCCGGATTCGCGTATTGCCGCGGCACACAGGTCGACGAATTCGAAGGAATCCCAGACCGTTGCATTGGGCATCCAGGTTTGGTGCGGCTCACCGGATTCCCGGGTCAACCGCTGCGCCTCGTTGCCCAGCGGCGCGTGTATTTCATGCTTCGAGACACGCCTGAACCAGTATTTGGCGTTCGAAAAATCCCCCTCGCGCCGATGCATGATGCCGTGCCAATAGCTGCCTTCCCGAGTTTCAATTCCCTGGCTCAGGCCATGGCTGCGGTCCAGATCGCCGACATAGAGCCAAAGACCCGCCAGACACCCTCGGGCCATGTCCGCGTCCGCGATCTCGAAATCCGCGAACAGGTCGGCCGCCGTGAGATCGGCAAGAATACGCCTTCCCTTTTCATCGACACCGCCGGCATCCAAAGGCATCAAGCGCGGCTCGCTCAGGACATCGGCGACCAACGCGCCGTAACGTGCGGGTTCAAACGTCATCGCTATCGATCCCCCCGACCATCGGTGTTCTCTATCATGGCAGTGCCCCTCCATTTGGGGTGCCCATTCCCGATGTCGAGAGGTCGCGCGCAGGAGGATGTGATGGTCGCCTGGCGTCTACCCCAGTTCAGGACCGGCGACCACGAACATACGGCTCGGATCGCCTGCGGTATCAAGAGCCCCCCGAACCATGCGGGTCAGGGTCCGTTGGACGCGAAATCCCGATTCCTGAAGCAGTTTCGCTACATCGGCGTGACAATCGGGAACATCGAGGCAGACGGAAGAACTCACCCGGTGCAGAGCGTCGTCAAGCGCCTCCAATGCCCATTCCGGATCATCGGCGAACAGCGGTCCGATTTGCAATGCCTCCCGCCCATCTCGGGCGAGTAGAAATCCGCGCCCGTCTTCAGACACCCGTCCCAGCCCGCCGGCGCGGGTGGCCAGGGAGGCAATGATTTCGGAACGCGAACCACCGAAGACTTCCCGGTCGTACGCGATGGCCGTTCGCACGCCGCGCCCCTGGAGGCCGGAACCTTCGGACGGCTTGCCGTTGATCGAGCCGGATCCGTCCCTTTGCCAGCGGGTCAGGGGAAAGACCGGTTTGAATCCGAGCTTCTCGTAAACGGTCGCACCGTCCGGCGTTGCATCCAGAACCGGCGCGAGCCCCAGGCTTTCAAGGCGTTCGATGCAGCGCCCCAGCAACTTCGTCGCCAATCCCCTGCGCCGCCAAGCGCGATCGACCAAGACCATGCTGATCCAACCAAACGACCCGCCATAGGGAAGAATAACGGCCGATGCGATCAAACGCCCATCTCGCGCCGCATAGCCGAAGCTCTCACCGCAGGCCAGCATCATCCGCCAATCGGCATCGACCTGATTCCAACCCGCCGCGGCCGACAGTGCGAATGCGTCCGCAAGGCTTGCCTCTCCCAACACGACCGGCGTTACGTCGCCGGAAAGGGGGCTTTCGAAAACCATGGGCGACCTCGTTCAAGCGAAAGATGCGGTTTCAAGAGACGTCACGTCATGGCGCCGCCCATTGATTCACGTAAACAATTAGCGATTACGCCATGGTTTCGCTACCGATGTTTGGCGAGAGCTACTTTTCCCGACACGCAATCCGTGTCTGGACAGGACGAACCGGAACCGTCTAAGTACCCGTGGCCGGCGTCTCGCGCCTCGAACGCCCTGTGACGGAAAGGAAAGGCCGCGATGACCGAGTCGCCCTATCGGATTTATTTCGGCGATTTGCACAATCACAACGCCTGCGGCCTCGGCACCGGGTCGATGGAACGTACGGTCGAAATCGCGCGTTCGCATCTCGATTTCTTCGCCTTCACCGGTCATGCCAGTTGGCACGACATCCCCTCGATGGAGGACGGCGACGGCAAGGACCGAATTCGAGGCTTTGAACGCTTGAAGTCCGATTGGCCGTGGGTTCAGTGCCTGATCGCCGACTACCACCGGGAAGGCGCGTTCGTCCCGTTCCTCGGTTTCGAATGGCAGTCGAGGCGTTTCGGGGACCACTGCGTGATCTTTCCAGAAGACTATCAGGCCCTGATCTATCCCGAGAGCATCGATATTCTTCGCACCTACTGCCAGCAGCGCGGGGCCCTGTTGATTCCCCACCATCTGGACCGATCCCGGGAAGACCGAGGCATCAACTGGGCGGCCTTCAACACCGCCTGCTCGCCGGTCGTGGAAATCCTGTCGGGACCGTGGCGCGAAGGAAACGATCCCCTCTCACGGGATCAGTTGATCGACGATTCCATCCAAGCGGCGTTGAATAAGGGCCATCGGTTCGGTTTCGTGGCATCGTCGGATAGCCACACCGGATTTCCGGGCGCCCACGGAGAGGGACTGACGGCCATCCTTGCCACCGACTTGAGCCGCAGAGCCTTATTCGATGCCCTTCGCGCCCGCCGCACCTATGCCCTGACCGGCGATCGCATGGAGGTCGGCCTCTCCGTCGACGGCGCGCTCATGGGCGCCGAGATTTCCGCCGAATCGAATATGGAAGTCTTCTTCGACGTCGGTGGGCGCGACGCGTTGGAGGCGGTCGAACTGGTACTTGACGGTCGCGTGATCCATCGCGCCCTCCCGAACAAAGGCAACGCCGCCAGCGATCAGGAGGCATGCACCGATCAGATCCGTTTGGCATGGGGACCGGATATGATCCCGGTTTCCAGTTCGGAACCGGTTATCGACTGGCGCTTCGATATCCGGATCTCGAACGCCCGCCTGAAACGGTTTTTCCCTGAAATCGGTAGCTTCCCCTTCGACGAGGAGCGGCGGCACCGGATTGAACGATCCGGTGAAAACACGATCCGGGTTCAATCGTTTTCAGCCGCCCGACCTGACCCGTCGAACAGCCGCCATGCCTTGGTCCTGGAAGTGGAAGGCGGGGCAGACGCCCGTCTCGAAATAACGACAGCCGCGCCGGTCGTACGCCAGGATACTGTTTTCCTCAGGGCGCTCCGACACGACGACGGCAGGTCGGACGAAAGCGTTTGGCTCCATCCGAGGCTCGTTGATTCGGAGTCCAGACGGATTTCCGAAACCATCGACATCGACGCTCCACAGGGACCCGGTGTGCTTTATTTGCGTGCGAAACAACGCAACGGACACCGCGCGTGGACGAGCCCGGTATTTATCAACCGCGCCTGAACGCCGCCATTCGGTCAGCGAGAACGCGACGTTTTGATCGCTCTATCGCTCAGGCGTGCGAAGCTTCCTGACCGTGGGAGTCACGATAGATCCGCCATACCGAAAGCGCTATGGCGGCAATCCCACAGATCACGAAACTGATGACTGCCGCCTGGATCGCCGCGAACCCGAAGATCCACGGAGCGCAGACGAGCACCAACCCCGCCGCCACCATCAGCCACTCTTCCCAGAGTTTGGCGGTGGCCAACGACAACAATGCGACAATCATGAGAACCGCGCCGATGCCCAAAGCCGCCCAAGTCACGGGTTCGCTTTCACCGAACCCTAGGACGGCCGGAGAAACGAACAGCCAGATTCCTACGATCAACGTCAGACCATCCTGCCAGCGCGATAGCACCTTTTGCATATCACACCTCACGCCATTTCCTGTCCCGCGCAACCGAGCCACAGCCGCGCAACACGAAATATTATACTATTTCAGTGGGTTTTTTTGAATTCACAAATAGGGATGCGATAAGAGTATACGTCCCGATCAGGACACACCGAAACCGGGAATGAGCAAACGCTTCTCCAAACGCTTGAGCAACGCCGTCGCCATCGTGACGAGCACCAGATAATAGGCGCCTACGACCAGGAAGACCTCGGTGAAACGGAAGGTTTCCGAAGCGACCTGCTTTCCCATGCCGGTCAATTCCATCACCGTCACCACGAAAGCCAACGAGGAATACTTGATCATGTAGACGATCTCGTTGCTGCACCCCGGCAACGCGCGCCGAATCGCCTGCGGCACGACGATCCAAAGCATCGACTTGAAGGTCGAAAATCCCAGGGCCTGGGCCGCCAGATGCTGACCCCGCCGCGTCGCCAGCAAGCCGCCCCGGATGTATTCCGAATGGTAGGCGCCGTTGCACATGATGAACCCGAGCACGGCCGCCTGATAGGGTTCCAGGTAGATACCGATGTTGGGCAACCCGAAATACAAAACAAACAGTTGACACACCAGGGGCGTACCCCGGATCGTCGCCGTGAACCCATCGCCGATACGCCGTGAAACCGGCCCCCCGTATGTCCGCACGGCACCCAGCGACACGCCGAGAAGGAAGCCGAAAATCGCCGACGGAATGATGACCTTGATGCTCATCCACAGGCCCTGATTCAGGACCGGGACCACGTCGTTCCAGACGAAGGACAGCGGTTCCATGGTCAGGCTCCGGACTCGAAATCGCTGAGGTGGTTGCAAAAATCCGCGGTCCGGGTGCCGGAACCCGCAGCCAGAAGTTCCGCCGGAGTCCCCTGCTCGATGACGACGCCGTCTTGCATGAACAGGATTTCCGACGCCACCGTGCGGGCGAAACCGACGGCGTGCGTCGCCATGATCATGGTCATCCCGGCTTGCGCCAACGCCCGTATGACCGCCAGCACTTCTCCGGTGATCTCGGGATCGAGTGCCGAGGTCGGCTCATCCAGAAGGATCGCCTTTGGATCCATCGCCAGGGCGCGGGCTATCGAGACCCGCTGTTTCTGCCCGCCCGACAATTCGGCCGGGTAGTTGTGCGTCTTGTCGCCGAGACCGACGCGCTCCAGTTCCGCGCGCGCCCGTTCGCGCGCCTGCTTCCGGGGAAGCCCCTTCACCTTGCGCAAGGCGACCGAAACGTTGTCGAGAGCGTTCAGATGATCAAAAAGATTGAAGTCCTGAAAGATCATACCGACCTGCTGGCGCAAGGCATAAAGGGCCTTTTTGGACTTCGTGTCGACCTCTTCGCCTTCCAGGAAAATCCTGCCG
The DNA here is from genome assembly GCA_963675465.2 of Rhodospirillales bacterium. Classification (GTDB taxonomy): domain Bacteria; phylum Pseudomonadota; class Alphaproteobacteria; order Rhodospirillales; family Shumkoniaceae; genus JAHDSF01. The sequence continues at coordinate 295,852 of CAXXVY010000004.1, read as the reverse complement.
GAATCCGGCTGGATCAGGTGGTTCATGCATAGCAGAAGCGTACTCTTGCCGCCGCCCGAGGGTCCGATCAGGACCTTCAGTTCGCCCCGGTTCAATTCGAGACTCACGGACTTGAGGATCTGCTTGTCCGAAAACGATTTGGAGATGTTTTCGACGCGCAGAACGGTTTCTTTGCTTTTGGTCATCAGCCCCACAAACCTCAAGTATGCCCGTAGCCGGGAATGGCGACCTTGCGCTCCAGGGCCCGCAGGGCCCGGATGCCGATCCAGGTCAGGATGAAATAGAGCAACGCCGCTTCGATATTGAGCGTCAGGTGTTCGTAGGTTCGGGTCGCGATGAACCGGGCCTGGGCCATGATGTCGGGCACGCCCAGGACGAACACCAAAGCCGAATCCTTCAGTAGGATCGAATACTCGTTTGACCAGCCCGGAAGCGACAGTCTCAGAGCTTGCGGCAATATGATCGTCCGAATGGTGATGGCGTCGCTCATCCCCAGCGCGCTGGCGGCCCGGAACTGCCCGCGCGACAGCGCCAGAATGGATCCGCGAAAAATCTGCGACTGGTAGGCCGCCGTGGTCATGCCGAGCACGAGAATGACCGAAGTAAAAGCGCTGATATTGAATCCCAGGAGCTGGAACAGTCCGAAATAGAACAGAAACAGCAAAACCAGGATCGGAACGCCCCGGAAAAACCAGACATAGATGCTGACAAGCCGTTTCAATGCGGGATGGCCGTAGACCTGCGCCACCGCCATCGGTACGCCGACGATCAATCCCAGAAGCATCGCCCCAACGACGCAGCCCACGGTAACGCCGACACCGCGCAAAAGCGCCGGCAAGGCATCGATGGCGATGACCAAGGTTTCGGGCATGGACGGTACTCTTCAAAAACGGTGCGAAGGCGCGAGGTTCGACCTTGCGCCTTCGCGTGACGCCGGGTTTGCGATCACCCGGTTATTACGGATTGTACTTTTTCAGCAGTTCCTGCCAATACGGGTCGGCACGCAACAATTTGTAGCCGTCGTTCAGCATGTCGTGCAGGTCTTTGTCTTCCTTGCGGGTCGCGCAGCCGTACGAATCGACGTCGCCGAAGGGACCGACGATTTCCAACGCCTTCTTGGCCGTCAATTCCTTGGCGGGCGCGTCATTCATCGCCGCCACGTCGATACGGCCGTTCAACACGTCCTCGGCCGCCAACGGACCGCTGTCATACATGCGGTACTTGAAGTTCCAGCCTTTTTCCTTGGCGGTCTTTTCAAGCCATTTGAACTCGGACGTGCCCTGCTGGACGCCGAGCGTGATGCCGCCGGTCAGGACCTTGTCGAGCGTCAGGCCCGAGCCCTTCTTGGCGACGAACTGATTGCGGTGCTCCCAGTACGGTTCCGTGAAGTCGACGCGCTTGGCCCGCTCTTCGGTGATCGTCATGCCAGAGCAGATCATGTCGATCTTCTTGGCCAGCAGGTTCGGAATGATCCCTTCCCAGGCCACCGGCTGGTGAGTCACCTCGAACCCCTTCTTTTTCGCGATCCAGTCGACGGCATCGACGTCGAAACCGGCCGGTTTACCGTCCTTGTCCACGTAGGCGAACGGCGGAAACGCCGCGTCGATCCCGTTGACGAGCGACTTGGCCGTGGCCGGTGCCGTTATCGTGCCGGCTACAAGCGCGCCCGCGATGAGCGCCAGGATTGTTTTGCGCACTTTCCCCATCTCCTGTTATGGTTCGGATTGAACGGTCGAACATATCCGGTGGCCCCAGCGAAATCAAACATTCAAGCGCCGCAGCCCGCATTTCGCCCTCCCCGAAATTTCCCTGGCCGACGACAACGATCGGCCCTATATGGGCGCCATGAAAAACACGGCCCCCAAAATCGGCATCGTCAGCCTCGGCTGCCCCAAGGCTCTGGTGGATTCGGAACGGATACTCACCAAGCTGCGCGCGGAAGGTTACGAGATTACCGACAGCTACGCCGGTTCCGATGTCGTCATCGTCAACACCTGCGGATTTCTGGACAGCGCCCGTGACGAATCCCTCGACGCCATCGGCGAGGCGATCGCGGAAAACGGCCGCGTCATCGTCACCGGCTGCCTCGGAAAGGACGAAGCGACAATCCGAGCCGCCCACCCCAAGGTTTTGGCGATCACCGGCCCCCACCAGTACGAGGCTGTCGTCGGCGCCGTCCACGACGCGCTTCCGCCGGTTCACGATCCCTACCTGGATCTGGTCCCGCCCGAAGGCATTCATCTGACTCCTCGGCATTATGCCTATCTCAAAATTTCAGAGGGATGCAGCAATCGCTGCAGTTTCTGCATCATCCCGCAGTTGCGGGGCGATCTGGTCAGCCGTCCGATCGACGAGGTGCTTCGCGAAGCCGAACGACTGGTCTTCGCAGGAGTCCGTGAACTCCTTGTGATTTCCCAGGATACCAGCGCTTATGGTCTCGACCTGCAGTACGCCGACCGCGCATGGCGGGACCGGAGCATTCGGACCCACATGATCGATCTGTGCCGCGAACTGGGCGATTTCGGCGTGTGGGTGCGACTTCACTACGTCTATCCCTACCCCAGCGTCGACAAGGTCATCCCCCTGATGGCCGAAGGCAAGATCCTTCCCTACCTGGATATTCCGTTCCAGCATGCGAGCCCGCGCGTCCTGAAGGCCATGCGCCGCCCCGCCCATCAGGAAAAGACCCTCGAACGCATCCGGAACTGGCGGCGGGACTGTCCCGATCTGGCGATACGGTCCACGTTCATCGTCGGATTCCCGGGCGAGACCGAAGAAGATTTCGAACTCCTGCTCGACTGGCTGGAGGAAGCCGAACTGGACCGCGTCGGATGCTTCCCCTACGAAGACGTCAGGGGCGCTCCGTCCAATGCCTTCGACGAGCAGGTTCCAGACGAGGAAAAGGCTATCCGGTGGGAACGGTTCATGGAGGTGCAGCAACGGATCAGTGCCGCGCGCATGCAGGCCAAGATCGGCCGCACCCTCCCCGTCATCGTGGATGAGGTCGACGAGGAAGGCGCCTTTGCCCGGTCCCATGCCGACGCGCCGGAAATCGACGGCAACGTGTTCCTGAACGGCGAGACCGATCTCAACCCCGGCGATATCGTGAATGCCGTCATCGAACACGCGGAAGATCACGATCTTTGGGGAACCGTCGCGCGCTGAAAAGCCCCACCCCTTCTACAAATCGAAACGATATCCGACCCCGGGCTCGGTGACGATGTAGCGGGGATTTTCCGGGTCATCGCCCAGCTTCTGGCGCAGATGCCCGACGTAGACCCGCAGATAGTGGGTTTCCTCCTCCTGCGCCGGTCCCCAGACCTCTCGCAACAGGTATTGGTGGGTGAGAACACGCCCCGCATGAACCACCAGAATTCGAAGGATGTCGAATTCCTTGCGCGACAGCTTGACCGGCGTACCGGCGAGCAGAACACGCCGACCGGGCAGATCGATGACCAGATCCCCTACCGTCACGGTACTCGGCGCCACGTTCGGCTCCGCGTGATGGCGCAGGTTGACGCGCACGCGCGCAATCAGTTCGGCAATGCCGAAAGGCTTGGTGACGTAGTCATGGGCGCCCAGATCGAGGGCGCGAACCTTTTCGTCCTCGTCGGCGCGAACCGACAGCACAACAATCGGAACTTCGGACCACTCGCGGATCCGCGATATCACCGTCTTGCCGTCCAGATCCGGCAACCCCAGATCGGCGATGACGAGATCCGGCTGCTCGGTCGCGCATTTGTTGATGCCTTCCAAGCCATTCGCCGCCTCGACAACCTGATAGCCATGGGCGGCAAGACTGATCCGCAGGAACTTTCGAATCTGCGGTTCGTCGTCGATCACCAGGATTTTTGACGATGCGCTTTCCGCCATCTTTCCCGCCTCAGGCTTCGCCATCGTCCGCGAGATCCGGAATGGGCGGCAGATCTCGGAGAGGAACCAGGAACCGGAAGGTTGTACCCCGCCCATCGGGTCCCGGCAAGGCTTCGATCGAACCGCCGTGGGCGAGCACCAAGCCCTTGCAGATCGCCAGCCCTAGGCCGGTTCCCCGCGCTTCCTTGTCGCCCGAACGCACGCGATAGAACATGTCGAAAATGGCCGCCCGATCGGCCTCCGGCACCCCGCGACCGGAATCCGACACCGAAACCGCCGCATTTGCGCCATCGATCTCGCCGCCGATGACGATACGGCCGCCGGCCGGCGTGTATTTCAGCGCGTTGTCGAGCAGATTGACCAGAACCTGCCCGATCAGCACCGTATCGACGTAAAGCATCGGAATCCGGTCGGAAATCCGGATTTCGACCTCGTATCCTTCGGTAGCGCGCCCCAGGTCGTGCAAGGCCCGTCCGACGATCTCCCGCAATTCGACCCAGTCCCGTTTCGGCTGAAGCACGCCGTAACCGAGCCGCGTCATGTCCAGCAGGTTCTGGACAAACCGGTTGAGCCGCTGGCTTTCGTCCAGGATGGTCTGCGCCAGTTCGCGACGGTCGTCTTCGGACAGCGACGCCCCGAAATTGGTCAGGGTCGTCGAAGATCCAATGATCGAAACCAGCGGCGTGCGCAGATCGTGGGATACGGACGACAGCAAGGCGGACCGCAGTTGCTCGGTTTCCGAAAGAATGCGGGCTTCTTCGATATCGGTCGTCAGCTGGGTGCGCTCGATCGCCACGGCGGCCTGATCGGCGACCGCGTCGAGCAGACGGAGTTGTTCCGGTGCGAGGACGCTGTTCTGGTCCTCGAACGCCACGCCCAGCAATCCAAGGGGCCCGCTGGCGGTTTTCAACGGCAGGAAAAGCCATGCCCCGCCTTCGTCTTCCGGCTGAGACCACCCAGCGGGCTGGGCGGATTTCCAGGCTTTTTCCGCCGCGGTCCATTCCACGCTCTCCAGGTGATCTTCCGGGGGATAGCCCGACACGATCTCCAACGCGTCGTTTTCGCCGGGCAGCAGCAGCAACGACCGGCACCCCAATGTCGATGCAACATGGGATACGACGGCCCATAGCGTATCGTCCAAGGATACCGCCGCCGCGACCCGGCGGCTGAAGTCATAGAGGTTTTCGATCCGACGCGCCGAACGGCGAATGGCCTCGACTTGACTGCGCACTGTCGACGCCAGATTGCCGGTCAGGGTCGCCATCACCAGGAAGAAGGCGATCGTCAGCAGGTCTTCCTCGTGGGTGACGGACAGCGTGTAATAGGGTTCGGTCAGGAAAAAGTTGAAGACGAGCAGACTGAGGAAACTCGCATAGATCGACGGCCACAGCCCGACCCGCACCGCGACCAGGACCACCGCCGCCAGGAATACCAACGTGATGTTCGGCACCGGCATGAAAAGCTCGAGAATATGGGCGACCCCAAGGGCCCCCGCCACCGCGAGCGACGCCACCGCGAAACCGCTCAGGGTTCGACCGCCCCGCGCCAAATCGGGGAATGCGCCACCTTCCCGCTCCTCGGGCGTTTCCGGCATCACCAGGGTAACTTCGGCGTTGCGTGTCTTGGTCAGGAGCTTGTCCGAAACCGAACGACGCAGCAGCCGCGGCCACAGACCGACCCGCGAACGCCCGACGAGAATCCGCGTAAACCGGCGTGATTCCGCATAGCTGAGAATTTCCTCCGCGACACCGGTCTCCGCCGTCAGAGTGATCGCCTCGGCGCCCCAACGTTCGGCCATCTTCATGGAGCGCGCGACCCGTTCCTTCGACGCCTCGTCCAACGAACGGAAACGACGGGTCTGCACATACAGCACTGTCCAGGGGATATGCTGCGGTTCCGCCAAACGGCGCGCGGTTCGCACCAACTTCAAGGCCAAGGGCGTTTCGTCGATGCACACCAGTATGTGATCGCGCGTCGGGCCGGAAAAGGCCCCGCCCCCGCCCACCTGCGCATCCAGGCGGTCGGCGGTGATCCGCATCGCCGCCTCGCGCAGGGCGTTCAGGTTGCGGCGGCTGAAAAACCGTCGCATCGACCGGTTGATATGATCCGCGACGTGGACCTTTCCGTCACGAAGCCGTTGGATCAGTTGCTCGGGCGGTAGGTCGACGAGTTCGATTTCATCGGCGAGTTCCAAAAAGCCATCCGGAACCGTATCGCGCATCCGGACGTTTGAAATTCGGGCGATCCGTTCGTTGACGCTTTCCAGGCATTGCACGTCCAGTGTCGCGAAAACGTTGATTCCCGCTTCGATCGCCCGCTCGACGATCTGATGGCGGCGAAGAGCATGATCGACGCGCGGCGTTGACCAAAGCTGCAGGTCGTCGATCAGCAAAAGATTCGGCGCGCGTGCGAGAGCCGCGCCGACATCGAGTTCCGGCATTGTCAGTGTGGTCGTACGTCCGGCCCGCCGCGCCGCGTTCTCCAGCCGACGGACCAGCCGTTCCAACTCCGGCCGGCCATGGGTATCCAGCGCTCCCACGGCAACATCGCGGCCATCCTCCGCCCGCTGAATCGCTGCCTGCAGCATGGCATATGTCTTTCCGACACCGGGAGCCGGACCGAGAAAGATTTTAAGCTTTCCCCGTCGCCCTTCGGTCCCCGGCCGCGATTGTTCGTCGCTTTTATGGGTCTCGCGGTCCGCCATCCGGCATTCCTTCCCCGGTTTTCAAGCCCGACAGCGGAAGTTTACGACGACGACCTCGAAGTCGGACATAAAAATTCCGTATCGATTTTGCGCATGTTTTACGCCTTACCCCGACAAGTCGAATGGTTTTTTTACACGACCCGGGCGCACCTTTCCGTCGCGGACGATAGTGACCTTTGGACGTTTACCCCATGCCATACACGGCGACGAGACCCACTTTAGCGACCCAACCCACGTTTTCCGGAACGCCGTCCCGCGTGGCCGCCAAATCTGTGGACTTTCGGGCCTCGTTCTGGAACGACGGAAACGCGGTCGGTGAAGAACGTGCCATTCTCTTCGTGTTCGGCCTTCTGGTCAGCGCCCTTTCTGTTTTCATGATCCTTCCGGCCATCGTCGATTTTGTCGACGGCAATCCCGAATGGTCCGTTTTCGCATGGACAACGGCGATATCCATGTTTTTCGGCATTGCCCTTGCCCTGGGCAACGCCCATTCGGACATCCGTCTCGATCAGCGTCACGCCTTTCTTTTGACCGCCGCGAGTTGGATCGGCCTGTCCGTCGTCGGCGCGTTGCCTTTCGTGATCGCCGACACCGGCATGAGCTTTACCGACGCGTTCTTCGAGACGGTCTCGGGGCTCACGACCACCGGTTCGACGGTGATGAGCGATCTCGACCAACTGCCTCGCGGCATCCTGCTGTGGCGGGCGCTTCTGCAGTGGGTGGGGGGTATCGGCATCATCGTCATGGCCGTGGCCATCCTGCCTTTCCTGAACGTCGGCGGCATGCAGCTGTTCAGGACCGAATCATCGGATCGCTCGGACAAGATCATGCCCAAGGCCAGCGCCATCGCGACCGCGCTTGTGGTCGTCTACGGCGGTCTTAGTGCCGCGTGCGCGATCTTCTATTGGTTGGGTGGGATGACCCCCTTCGAAGCGATTGCCCATGCCATGACGACCTTGTCGACCGGCGGTTACTCGACTTCGGACGCCTCGATCGCGCATTTCGCGAGCCCGGCCATCGAGTGGACGGGAACGGCCTTCATGCTGCTCGGCGGCCTGCCGTTCGTGCTTTACATCCGCATGGTTCAGGCAAACCGCGACTGGCCGTGGCGGACCAGCCAAGTCGGCGCCATGCTGGCGTTCGTCGCGATTTCGACGGCCTGCATAGCGGCGTGGCTTTCGCTCGAAGACGGCTACGCGGCACTCGATGCGCTTCGTCTGGCCGCTTTTAACGTCGTTTCCATTGTCACGACGACCGGTTATGCGACCGCCGACTACGGGACCTGGGGCGGCTTCGCGGTCGGTCTGCTCTTCCTTCTGACCGTCGTCGGCGGCTGTACCGGTTCAACGGCCGGCGGCATCAAGATTTTCCGCTTTCAGATCGCGGCGATGATCCTGCGGCGCCACATGCGTTCGCTGATCTATCCGCATGCCGTGTTCGTGATGACTTACGACGGCAAGCCTTTGACCGACGACATCGTGCGGTCGGTGATGATTTTCATCTTCACCTTCGTTCTGACGGTCATCGTAATCGCGGTCTCCCTTCTGGGTCTGGGCCTGGATTTCGTGACCGCCATCAGCGGCGCGGCAACGGCCGTCGCCAATGTAGGCCCGGGTTTCGGGCCCGTCATCGGCCCCAGCGGCAACTTCATGTCACTCTCCGACCCGGCGAAATGGCTTCTGGCTATCGGCATGCTGCTGGGCCGGCTCGAGTTCTTCACGCTTCTCGTTGTCTTTATGCCGTCGTTCTGGCGGACCTGAAGGATCGTTCAACAAGACCGAATGCGGATTTTTCCGTGCGGAGGATACCATGTACCGTAACCCGACCACCCATCGACACCCGATTTACCGCCGGTTCGCAATCATCGCCTACGCGGGTTTCGGACTTTCGCTCGCGGCGTTGCCGGCGTCGGCTGTCGAACAGGTTTCGGCAAAGGGATCGGATATTGAAGTCATCGACGGCGACTCCCTGCAAATCGCCGGCCGCGCCATCGACCTGATGGGGATCGATGCCCCCGAGATCGGCCAGCTTTGCGTGCATGGCGGTCGTCCCTGGACTTGCGGCATGAGCGCCGCCCAGAACCTGCGCAAAACCCTGCGCATGCAGACCGGCCCCGTCGTTTGTACGATCGTCGAAACGACGTCGGTCGCCAATCGCGGCATCTGCAACATTGGGGAGGAAGACCTCGCCCTGACATTGGTCCGGGGCGGTTCGGTCACCGTCGACGCGCGAATTGCCGCGCCGTCCTACCTCGCTGCGGAGCGCAAGGCCCGCGAAACCGGCCTCGGCCTTTGGAGCAGCGACTTCGTCGGACCGGCGACTTGGCGCCAGGGCAAACGTCTGGCGCTCGAGGATACGGCGGAAAAGTCCACCGAACTGTGGGATGGTTTCCCGTGGAAGGTCATGGGCGTCCGTATTCTTCCGGTCGCCAAAAGCCACGAAGCGGGCTGCCTGATCAAGGCGGCGGGCGATGCCGGCGCGGGCCGGACCTACTTCACGCCGATGGATCCGGCGTATGGCAAGATCGCCACCGTCCAGAACGCGCACCTAAAAACCTTTTGCAGCGACGACGAAGCCCGCGCCGCGGGTTGGCTTCATGCCGGTGAAATGCCGCAATCCCGCAATCTGGCCTTGCGCTGATCCTCTTCCTCCCACGACACCGCTGGGGCCCGCGTGTTTCGCGGGCCCCTTTTTCGTTCAGTCCTTCAGGAGGTTGCGGGCGATGATCATGCGCTGGATCTGGTTCGTCCCTTCATAGATCTGCGTGATCTTCGCGTCACGATACAGGCGTTCGACCTCGAATCCCCGGATAAAGCCGCTGCCGCCGAAGATCTGAACCGCGTTCGCCGTATGCTGCACCGCTGCGTCGGACGCGAACAGCTTCGCCATCGACGATTCCGACGTCGCGGGAATGCCGGCATCGATGCGCGCGGCAGCGTTGTGCACCAACAGACGGGCCGCCGTAATGTCCTTGGCCATGTCGGCGAGCATCCACTGCACACCCTGAAATTCGCCGATCGTCTTGCCGAACTGCTTGCGGACCTTGGCGTAATCGGTGGCGGCTTCGAGACCGGCCTGCATGATTCCCACGGCCAACGAGGCAATGCCCGTTCGCCCCTTTTCCAACACGCTCATCATCATATGGAAGCCGCGCCCCTCGTCGCCGAGCATGGAATCGGCCGACAGACGAACATCGCCGAAGTGCAGGGCCCCGACCTGGGACGCCCGCTGTCCCATCTTGTGTTCCTTGGGGCCGGAGTTGAAACCGTCCAAGGCCCGATCGACGATGAAAATGCTCATGCCTCGGTGTCCCGCCGTCTTGTCGGTCCGAGTCAGGACAACCGCGAAGTCGCAAACCGGCGCGTTGTGGATCCAGATCTTTTCGCCGTTGAGAACCCAACCGTCGCCGTCACGGACCGCCGTGGTACGCAAACTGGCCAGATCGCTCCCGGATTCGGGTTCCGTCAAGGCGTAGGCGCAGCGAAGCTCCGCCTTCAAAAGCGGCCGGAGGTACTTTTCCTTCTGAGCCTCGGTGCCGTGCTTGGTCAGCAAGGTGGCAATCAGTTCGACCAGTCCGCACTGATCGGCGACCGACGCATAGCCGCGCGACAGTTCCTCCATGACGATGGCGTACGACATCGTATCGGCGCCGGCGCCGCCGTATTCCTCGGGCGCGCAAATCCCGAATAGACCCAGGCCCGCCATCTGCTCGTAGATTTCGGCGGGAAACCGTTCGGCCTCGTCCAGTTCGTTCGCCACGGGCCGGATTTCGTTGTCCGCGAAATGCCGCGTCATTTCGCGAATGGCTTCGTGTTCCTCGGTCAGGTACATCGGGAATCTCCTTGGTAAATCTGCGTCCGGGTGGCGCGCCGCCGGGCGGTCAGCCGACCCACTTCATGATGTGCTTGGCGACCAGAACGTCGTCTCCGTGTTGATTGACGATACGGCAGTCGCCGACCGACCGCTTCCGGTCCTCGTCCAGGGATTCGATGGTGTAGATCGCGGTCAGGGTATCGCCGACGAACGCGGGGCGAAGGCAGCGGACACGGTCGTAGCCGAGGGTCAACGGCTTGAAGGGACAGTTCCGCTCCACGATCCTTTTCGACATTTCCGATTCCGGTCCCGACAGAAGCGCCATCGTCATCAGTCCGTAGGCGATCCGGCGGCCGAAAGACGTCGTCTTCGCGTATTCCTCGTCGGTATGAACGGGATCGAAATCACCACTGATCCCCGCGAAAAAAAGCATGTCCGCGTCGGTGATAGTCTTGGCGAAGCGCGTCTGTTCGCCGACCGTTACGTAGGTGTGCATCATCGGTCTTCTCCCTCGGATCTCAGTTCCCTGTGGGTGCGAAGACGGCACCTTGCGCCAGCATGGTTTCGATTTCCTCGTCGGTGAAGTCGAGTTCCGACAGAACGGCTCGGGTATCCTGACCCGGATCCAGAGGCATGTTGCGGAAGGGCGGCGGCGCGCCGTCATAATGAATCGGGTGATTGACCAGCACCGCCGTTTCGTCCTTGACCGGGATCTCACGGAAGGCCTGGGCGTATTCCGCCTGAGGGTCCGACCGCACGTCGTCGAAGTCCTGGACCCGCTCATACCAGATCCCGTGAGCGTCGAACCGCGCCTGGATTTCCGCAAACGTGAACGCCGCGAGCACTTCGGCGAATTCTCGGGCGCAGGTGTCGCGGTCCTGCCATGCATCGCGCTCCGCAAGCAGAGCCAGGCGTTCGCTATCCAACGCCTTTGCCAGCTTGTCGAACGGATTCAGCGAAACGACGACAAAACCGTCCTTCAGTTTGTAGGTTCCATAGGGCGCCTCGATGTACCAACACGCGAGGTGGGGATCCCTAGCCAGGACCGAATGGTCCTGCCGTCCGCTATAGTAATGGGTCAGGCCTTCCTGCATGAAGTCCAGGCAGGCCGTGTAAAGAGAACCTTCCACCCGCGCGCCCTCGCCGATGTTCATCTTGCGTACGTAGGCGCCGACAATCCCGAGCGCGAGAACCGCCGCGCCATGCTGGTCGATTCCCGAGTTGCCGATCGGAGACGGCCGCACGCCGTATTCCCCGGTCTGCGCCACCATGCCGGCACGGGCCTGGACCAGCAGATCCTGTCCCGGCCCCTTGCTGAGAGGACCATCCGGGCCATAACCGGTCGCGGAGGCGAAAATAATATCGGGTTTTTCCGCCTTGATCGTCTCGTAACCCAGCCCCAAACGATCCATGACGCCGGGTCGGTAGTTTTCCACCACGACGTCGCAGCTGAGGATCAGGCGTTTCGCCGCGCGAACACCTTCAGGTTTCTTCAAGTCGATGACGACATTCCGGGAATTGCGGTTGGCGGCCAGATACAGCGTCCCATACCCCGCGACTTTCCGCCCCCCGGCCCCGGACCAGCGGCGTTCGTGGCTGCCACCCGGCGCCTCGATCCGGATGACCTCCGCGCCCATGTCGGCCAGATACTGGGTCGCGGCCGGTCCCTGGAGCCAATGGGTGAAACTGGCGACACGCATTCCTTTGAGCAACGGCATGGTGATCCGACCCCGACCTTTTTGCTGAGTACACACGACACGGTGCTTGTTTGACCGCAAACTTACTTACATGTAAGTTAGTTTATCAAGCCCCTTTTCCGCCCGCAATGCCATCGGCCGATGGATCGGGTTGAAAACTCATTGTACCCGGGGTCCCACGACTTTGAACGGTGAAGACGAGAAGCCGATGGAACAGCCGACCGCGACATCGACCGAATCCGGTATGCGAAGGCGCGCCAAGGAGTTCGCCGTCGAACTGCTGATCATTCACGGCTATCGCGGCTTCAGTTTCGGCATGCTTGCCGAACGCCTCGGCACGACCCGCGCCAATCTTCACTACCACTTCGGCGGCAAGATGCGGATGGCCGAGGAAATCATCGACGAATACGCGGCAGAAACCGCCGCGCGGTTCCGCGCCATCTGGATTGCGGAGGATTTGGGCTTTTCCGAAAAAGTCATGGCGACTTTCGGGTTCAACCGCGACCGCTATCATCAATTCAACGACAGCGACGGGCCGGGGCGTCCGTGGAGCCTGATCGCCCGCATGCGCAACGATTTCGACGTTCTCAGTCCCGATGCGGTCGAACGGTTGCGCGCCTTCACCCGCGAAACGGCGGCCGATGTCGCTCATGGAATCCGGATGTCCATCGACCGCGAGGAACTGATCCCGGAAACACCGATCGACGACGTCGCGCTTCAAATGACCAGCATCATCAACAGCGCTGCACCGATCATCTATGACAGCGGATCGATTTTGCGGCTAGAAAGACTCTATCGAGCGTTTCTCGAAACCGTAACCCGCGCCTACGGCGCCCGGTAACCGGGCCGGACTTGCCCCCAGTCCGCGTAACGCGACTTGTGATCGGACGAGTTCCGCGTCACAGTGAACGCCAAAAGCGACTTATCGGAGGGGACAATGAGCAAGACAAAAGTGGGGGTGATCGGGCTCGGCGTCATGGGGTCCCGCATGGTCGGGATCATGAGCCGGGACGGAAGATTCGAGTTCACGGGGGCTTGGGATCCAGCCGAGTCCGCGCGTAAGGCGACGGCAAGGGATTTCCCGAATATACCGATCCTCGACAGTCCGGAAGCGGTGATCGAAAGCGGGGACGCGGAGCTTATTTACGTCGGCAGCCCGCCCGTTTCACACAAGGCCTATGCCTTGGCCGCCGCCGCCGCCGGCAAGGCACTGTACTGCGAAAAACCGTTGGGCGTCGATTTGGCGGACAGCGGCGAAATGGTCGCCGGACTGGAAGCGGCCGGTACCCGCAACGCCATCAATTTCCTGCAATCGACATCTCATGCGGTGGCACTGACGACGAACCGGATTGCCGATGGATCGCTGGGCGACATCGTCGGCGGCGACATCATCATGCACTTTTCGAAATGGCCGCGGGATTGGCAGGCCAATGCCGACTGGCTGCGGTTTCGCGCAGAGGGGGGATACACGCGCGAAGTCCTGTCCCATTTCGTGTTTCTGGCAACACGGCTGATCGGCGAGCCGCGCGTGATAGCCGGTCATACCCGCTATCCGGCGGATCCGGCGTTGTGCGAAACCCACATCACGGCCCTTCTCGATTGCGCGGGCATTCCGGTTCAGGTCTTCGGATCCTCGGGCGGAACCGGGCCCGATCGGGTGGAATTCACGATCTGGGGCACCAAGCGATCCTACCGACTGCACGACTGGTTCTGGCTGCAAAGTACCGACGGCGGCGCATGGGAAACCGAGTTGGCGGAAATCGAGGATCTTCGAACCGCGAACTATCCCCGGCTCATGGACAACGTGCTCGCCATGAAGGACGGCAAGCCGAGCCTGCTCCCGACAGCCCGCCAGGCCCTGGAAGTCCAGGCCACGGTCGAGGCGATGCTACGCGGATAGATTCGGCGTCCGTGACTTTTCCAAACGACGGGGGAATCGGTGCACCATCGCCGATTCCCCCGCTTTCGTTGACCGCCGAATGTCGGAAGCCCGATCAATGGATCTCGGGCTCAGGCACGTCCTCTCCATGATATTCGAGGTAGTCGAAATCGCAGCCATCATTGGCCTGGGTCACGTGTTCGATGAACATCTTCGTGTAACCCCTTGGATATTTGGAGATCGGCGGCGTCCATTGCGCCCGTCGCGCCGCGATCTCGTCGTCGGGCACCATCAAATCCAAACGCCGTGCCTTGACGTCGATTTCGATCCGGTCACCGTTGCGCACCAAGACCAACGGCCCTCCGACCCAGCTTTCGGGGGCGATGTGCAGGGCGCAGGCCCCGTAGCTGGTCCCGCTCATGCGGCAATCGGAAAGCCGCAACATGTCGCGTACGCCCTGTTTGAGCAGTTTCTTCGGAATCGGCAGCATGCCCCACTCCGGCATTCCCGGCGCGCCCTTGGGCCCCGCGTTGCGTAGAATCAGTACATGGTCGGGCGTGACGTCCAGGTCGTCGCGATCGATATCGGCCATCATGTCGTCGTAGGAATCGTAAACCAGAGCCGGTCCGCCGTGCTTCAGGAACTTCGGATCGCAGGCGGCCGCCTTCATCACGGCTCCGTCGGGTGCCAAGCTTCCGTAAAGGGCCACGGTTCCGCCCTCGGCAAAGATCGGATTGTCGATCGGACGGATGACGTCGTCGTTGAAAACCTGTGCGCCTTCAATGTTCTGGCCGAGTGTCTTGCCGTTGGCGGTCACGCATTCCAGGTGTAGGGCGTCCCGAACCACGTTCAACGCCGCCCGTATTCCCCCGGCGTAATACCAATCCTCGGCCAGATACTTGCCGGAGGGCCGCAAGTTCAGGATGACCGGAACCTTCTTCGCCGCGGTATCGAAATCCTGCAGCTTAAGGTCAACGCCGCACCGACGCGCAATCGCGATGAGATGGATCAGCGCGTTGGTCGAGGCCCCGAATGCCATCAGCGCCACCGCCGCGTTCTCGAACGCCTGCGACGTCATGATGTCGCGGGGTTTCAGGTCGTCCCAAACCATGTCGACGATGCGGCGCCCGCAACTGCTGGCCATCCGATTGTGGTTGGAATCAACGGCCGGTATCGTCGACGCCCCGGGCAGGCACAGACCGAGGGATTCGGCGAGCGACGTCATGGTCATGCCGGTTCCCATCGTCATGCACAATCCGGGCGAACGGGCGATGCCTTCTTCGATTTCACGCCACTGGCATTCGGTGATGTTGCCGGCCCGCATTTCCGACCAATACTTCCACGCATCCGACCCGCTGCCCAAGATCTCGTTGCCCCACCGCCCATTCAGCATCGGGCCGGCCGGCATGAAGATCGCGGGAATGTTCATGCTGGCAGCCCCCATCAGGAGTGCCGGCGTCGTCTTGTCGCAACCGCCCATCAGTACGACGCCGTCGAACGGATGGTGGCGCAGGATCTGCTCGACCTCCATCGCCAATAGGTTACGGTGCAGCATCGGGGACGGGCGTTCGAAAGCCTCGGCCAGCGTCATCGCCGGCATTTCGATCGGGATGCCACCTGCCTGCCAGACGCCCCGTTTGATTTCGGCGGCGCGGTCGCGGAAATGGGTGTGGCAGCAGTTGATTTCGCTCCACGTGTTCACCACCGCGATAACCGGCTTGCCTTCGAATTCCTCACGCGCGTATCCCATCTGAAGCATACGGGATCGATGACCGAAAGAACGCAGATCGTTCACCCCGAACCAGCGGTGGCTGCGAAGATCCTGGGGTTGCTTGCGGGTCATATCAAACTCCTGTCGTGGCAGATCGCCCTCTTCGACGTTGTTCGGGAAAAACCGGAAAGTCCGTCCCCGTAATCATGTCGAAACGAAGGGTCGTCGCCCTGCTGATCCATACATCCGTCGTTGGTCGAAGCGTTCACTGCCGGGCCGATGGATTCGCCCGTACCACCCCGAACCGGACACCGAATTTTTGATATCACATCAATATTTGGTTGACCACATATTTTATTTGTCATGCATATATGATGGGGTGATATTTGAACAAAACGTATTAATTTATTGTTTTTAATGTATTTAGTAATTTTTCTTGCAGGCATTCCCAATTATTTGTAAGACTAATTGTAACGTGCTCACCCTCTTGCGACGCACCTTTCGAGCGAAAGAACACGGCGATGCCGGGAGACCCGCCGACGCCCCCCTTGCGGGACAGGCTTTATGAAAAACTGCGCTCGGGTATCGCCAACGGCGATTTCCCGGAAGGCCAACGCCTGCCAACAGAGGTCGAACTCGCGCGCCGATTCGGCGTTTCGCGCCCCATCGTCCGTGAAGCCCTGGCGCGACTGCGTTACGAAGGCGTGGTCGCATCCCGTCGGGGTTCGGGAAGCGTCGTCGTTCGGCGTCCAGCCCCCCCTTCCGCTCGAACCGATCAGGTCAAGAGCATCGCCGACTTGCGTCGATGTTTCGAATTTCGCGTCGCGCTGGAAGGCGAAATCGCCGCACTGGCCGCGGCACGGGCGACCGAGGATGACGTGCGAACGATCGCCACTCTCAACGACGCCTTCGTGGCCGTCCGCCGCGAAGGCAAAAACGCGATCGAGGAAGATCTTCAATTTCATGCGGCGATCGCACGGTCATCACAAAACCATCTGTTCGTTTCGGCAATCCTCAACATCGAGAACCTTGTAAGATTCACCATGAGTTTCGGGATCATGCTGGAAACCATCGACCCCGAGGAAAGACTACGTCAGACCTTGCGCGAACATCGGGATATCGTCGATGCCCTTCGCGACCATTCCCCCGACCGGGCGCGGCGTGCGATGATGAACCATATCGACTACGCTAGGCGCCGGATGTTCGAAGACGACGCCCAGGTCGCCGAACCGCTCCGATCAAGCCGCGATAGGCTTTGATTGCGATAACATCGCATTCCGAAAATATCCCGTCGGATTCCGACAGAAACCTTTTGGCATAATCCGCACGCTCCCGCAGCTTGCTGCGCACCGAATCATAAGCAATCCACTTATATTGTTATTATATATGATGATAATTGGGTTTTTTAATCTATTATCATAATGTCATATTCGGATGATTTTTTCGCACGCTCGGAAATTTCGAAACTAAATAACAATTCGTGTTCCCAAAATCAGGATAAAAAGCCATGATAACGCTACCATTTTTATTGAAACTACAGACTTGCCATGAGACAGTGCGTAAGCCGTCGCTTGCGCCGCGGCCCACGAAACCATCGCAAGGTTCATTAAGGAGGAAATTGTGAAACTTATCCGCACCCTCGTTGCGGCGACCGCTCTCGTCGCCGTTGCCACCAGTGCTTCCGCGGAAGCCAAGTGGAGCTGGAAAATCCAGTCCAACTGGAATCCCGGCGACATGGCGTTCCCGATCATGCAGGAATGGACCAAGGACATCAAACGCGCCACCGGCGGCCGGATGGAATGGGAAATCATGCCCATCAATTCCATGGTCCAATACAATGAAGCTTTCGACGCCGCCTCGATGGGCGTCCTTGACGGCTATGCCTCGTCGCCGGAATACAACGCGGGCAAGGACCCCGTTTTCGCGATGGTCGGCAACATGGTCACCGCATTCGACCATCCGTCGGAAGCCGACAAGCTGATGAACGAATACGGCGGTCTTGACTGGTACCGCGACTTCATGAAGCAGTTTAATCTACATGTCGTCGGCGTGTATTTCTCCGGCCTCGAAGCGTTCGTTTCCTCCGTACCTCTGAAGGGTCCCGCAGACTTCAAGGGCGTCAAGCTGCGCTCCCCCGAAGGCATGGCCAACAAGCTGTTCAGCGCCATGGGCGCCGCGCCGGTGAACCTTCCGGCTTCCGAAGTCTACACCGCTCTTGAGCGCGGCGTGATCGAAGCGGCCGACTACAACTCGTTGACCACCAACGAGAACATGGGCCTGCACAAATTCGCCAAGTATCCGATCTATCCCGGCATCCACTCGATGGTCACCAACGAAATCGTCGTGAACGCCGACAAGTGGAATGCCCTCCCCGACGACGTGAAGGCGATCCTGGAAGGCGAAGTCCGCCTGATGGCGCTGCGCCTGTGGAACAAGGTCGACACTTCCGACCGCGCCGTTGCGGCCAAGCTCAAAGCCGATCCCTCCATGCATGTCGTCGACTGGACGCAGGAAGAGCGCAACAAGCTGCGCGGCATCGCCCAGGGCATCTGGAAGGAATGGGCCGAAAAGAGCCCGAAGGCCCAGGAATGGTTTGACATGACGGTCAAGTACCTGAAGGCCGAAGGTCGTCTGTAAGTTCCGAGTGTTCCGGTAACGAGGACGGCGCGGTCTCCTTTCGGCGGCCGCGCCGACCTTTTCACGACCAACCGGCGCAGTATTGCGGCAGGGCGCCGGGTCCGGAGGGAGGCCTTCCCGCATGACCGACAAATACCGTATTCCCGATCTTCCGGCGTGGGAGCAACCCGACAACGTGGTTGATTTCTATGTCGAGAAATTGGGGCGCATATGGGCGTGGCTCGTCGTCGCCATTGCTCTGATCAGCTTTTATGAAGTCGTGGCCCGTTATCTGTTCAACGCGCCGACGATCTGGGTCCATGAAACCGCCATCATGTTCGCGGGATTGTGCTTTGCCTTTGGCGGCCCGTACGCAATGGCTCGCCATCGCCATATCCGGGTCACCGGTCTTTACAATCTGTTCGGCTTCAAGACCCGCTGCTTTCTCGATATTCTCATTTGCCTGATAACCCTGGCATTCGCCGCGGGCAATGCGTGGGCGTTCCTCCGTTTCGCCAACAAGGCGTTTTTCGCGCCCGACGGCACCTTCCGCCTGGAAGGCAGCGGTACGGCCTTCAATCCGCCCTATCCGCCGCTGGTCAAGGGCGTGTTTCTGTTCGTGATGATCGTGCTCGTCGTGCAGGTTCTTCTACGCCTCAAGGCGGCCATCCAAGGGCTGGTTCAAGGTGAAAAGGAGAAAAGCGCATGAGCAGCGGTTTGATTGGCGGAATCGGGATCGAATGGGTCTCGGTTCTCATCCTCGTTTCGATCATCGGCTTGATGCTCTTGGGCTTGCCCCTGGCATTCGTGACCGGCGCCATCGCGCTCGGCCTGGCCTATTTCTACATCGGCCCCAACGCCATGCCGATCGTCGCCACCCGACTGTACAGTCTGGCCAATGACTATGTCCTGGTGGCGGTTCCGATGTTCGTCTTAATGGCCGCCATATTGGATCACTCCGGGGTAGCCAAGGACCTTTACGACGCCTTGCAGGCGTGGTCGGGCGGGATTCGCGGCGGCGTCGCCGTCATGACGCTTTTGGCCGCGCTGACCATGGCGGCGATGTCCGGAATCATCGGTGGTGAAGTCGTCCTGTTGGGCATGCTGGCACTGCCGCAGATGGTTCGCCTCGGCTATAACAGGCGACTCTCAATCGGTACCATTTGCGCGGGCGGATCGTTGGGAACCATGATGCCGCCGAGCATCGTTCTCATCGTCTACGGACTGACCACCGGAACCTCGATCGGCGCCCTGTTCATCGCCGCGGTCATCCCGGCTGTCCTTCTGTGCTCGCTTTACGTCGTCTACGTCGTCGCCCGGGTCCACCTCGATCCGTCGCTGGCGCCGGCGACCCTCTCCGCCGACGAGATGGTCCCGATGGACGAACGCATCCGTCTGCTCAAGGGGCTTGTTCTGCCTGTCGTCCTGGTCTTCTGGGTGCTGGGAACGATTTACGCCGGCATCGCATCGGTCACGGAAGCCGCAGCCATGGGTGCCGTCGGCGCCATGGTCGCGGCCGCCGTGCGGCGCGAACTCACCATTCCCATGATGAGGGACGCCGTCAAGCAGACCTTGATCACCTGCGGCACCATTATCTGGATTGCGTTGGCCGCCAATGCGTTAGTCGGCATCTACAACATGATGGGCGGCAATCGCTTCGTCGAACATACGATCATGGGCCTGGGCCTTCCGCCCATGGGCATCATCCTTCTGATGATGGCGATCCTGGTCATGCTCGGCATGTTCATGGACTGGATCGGCATCGTCTTTTTGACCATGCCGATCTTCGTGCCCATCATTCTCAAGCTCGGTTACGATCCGATCTGGTTCGGCGTCGTCTTCTGCTTGAACATGCAGGTCTCGTTCCTCAGCCCGCCTTTCGGTCCCGCGGCCTTCTATCTTAAGGGCGTCGTACCGCCCGAAATCACGCTGGGCGAGATCTTCATCTCGTTGTTGCCGTTCATCGCCTTGCAGATCCTGGCATTGATAATTCTGTTGACGTTCCCGGATATCGCGATGTGGTTGCCATCGGTATTCGGCGTGCTTTGACCTTTCTAACGACACTTTCCCTTCTGTTCTCCTCTCCCCCTTCGGCTACCGGCCGAAGGGGTTTTCTTTCGCCGGTTTCCAAAGGTATGGGGTGCCCAAAACATGCTATTCACGGCGTGTTTTCCACCATAAACTGCCCCATTGGAGCCAATCGGCAACGATGTTCTTATCTCCTCGCGACAGAATGCAGCGATCCGATGCTGAACGATTTGACCGAAACCTATTTCGCACCGGCCGAACGTATTTCGATCGACGAAATCAGGCACCAATCGTTGGCGGTTCGGCATGCTCCCATGTTGCCGACGCTCATGGACTGCATTCAGGAAATGGTTCTGGTCCTCAATGCCAACCGGCAGATCGTTTTCGCCAACGCGCGTTTTCTCGACTTCGGGCAGGTAAATAGCGAGGAGGCCGTTCTCGGGCTTCGTCCGGGCGAAGCGGTCGGCTGCGTCTATGCCCTGGCACCCGAAACCCCCAATGGGTGCGGAACATCCGAATTCTGCCGGACATGCGGCGCGGTACGGTCGATTCTCGCCAGTCAGAAGACCGGCATGGACATACAGGAATGCAGCATCCTACGTACCAACGGCGCGGAAGCCCTCAATTTGCGGGTGCGTTCCACGGCAATGAACCTGACGGACGAATTCTTCACCGTTTTCGCGATCGAGGATGTCAGCGACGAAAAGCGCCGCCAAGAGCTGGAACGCCTTTTCTTCCACGACATCCTGAATACCGCCGGTGTCGTCAAGGGAATCGCCGATATCCTGAATATTGCGCCGCCCGGGGAACAGGCATTGTTCCGCGAACGGATCCGCCTCAGCGCCAATCGGTTGATCGACGAAATCAACAGTCAGCGGGTCATCGCCGCCGCCGAGCGGAACGAACTGGTATGCTCCTGTGAAAACGTCAGTTCCCTCGCTTTTCTGCGCGACATCACGATCATTTTCCAGGATCACGATTCCACCACGACGCGCCATCTCGAACTCGCCGACGACTGCCAGGACGCCGCTCTGGTAACCGACCCGGGCCTCCTGTCGCGGGTGATCGTGAACATGGTCAAGAATGCGCTGGAAGCGACACCGGAAGGCGGCACCGTGACTGTCCGTTGCACCAACCCGGGCGACCGGATCCGCTTCGAAGTCCACAATCCCGGCGCCATGCAGCCGGACATAGCCCTTCAGATCTTCAAGCGATCGTTTTCGACCAAGGGGCACGGCCGCGGTCTCGGCACCTACAGCATGCGCCTTCTCGGCGAGCGGTACCTGAAAGGCCGCATCGGCTTCGTTTCCGACCCGGAAAAAGGCACGTTATTCAGTGCGACGTTCCCGCGGTTGATCCTCTGACTTCAGCGAACTCGGCTCGGCGGAAATTCGCCGGCCATCGTCGGTCACGTTGAGAAACTCAACGAGGTGAGATAAAACCGAAGCCGACAATTCCTCATTCCGCCAAGGATATGATCCGTGACTCCCGCCGTCGTGGCCGCCAAAAAGGCCAAGGTTTCCATCGCCATCCACCGCTACGATCACGACGCGAACGCCGAATCGTATGGACTTGAAGCCGCGGAAAAACTCGGCATCGATCCCCGGCGCGTTTTCAAGACCCTGATCGCCGCCATCGACCACGGCTCCCGCCAAAGCCTGGCGGTCGCGCTCGTTCCCGTCGACGCCACCCTGGATCTGAAAAAACTGGCGGCTTTCCTGGGCGCAAAACGCGCCGATATGGCGGATTCGTCCGAAGCCGAACGGGCCACAGGCTATCAGGTCGGCGGCATTAGCCCCTTGGGCCAGAAACGCCGACTGACGACGGTCGCCGACGACAGCATCAAAGGCTTCGAAACCGTTTTCGTCAGCGCCGGTCGCCGCGGACTGCAAATCGAAATCGCCCCCGGCGATCTCGTGCGCATAACCGAGGGAGAAACGGCACCGATTGCGGCCGGTTGAACGAGCCGAGGTCCCGGCGCCATTCAGCTCTTACAGGATTCCGCTTTGGCGCATCCCGTCGCGGATCGCCCTGTAGCCGACAGGCTTCAGGTCCTGGACGCCGAACCAGTTCAAAAATCCCGCATCGCGAAACAGGTTGAATTCGTCGATCCGCCATTGGGCACGGGGCGGGATGATGGCTTCGATGTCACCCGGAGCGTTGCAATGGAAGGCCAAGAATCCGAACCCCGGAGGTAGCCCGGCAATCATCGAGCGGTAAGTTGCGTCGGCTTCGTTCGTCGGCACCCCCGGCGTCAGGCCGAAGAAATCGGTCAACGGACACCCCTGCGCTTCCAGCGCCTCGGCACGCGGGGGATAGAGGGATGCGTCGATTTCGCCCATGTTCAGGCAACCGGCGTACTGACCGAAATCACGGGGAAACAGAACCGGCAGCCGGTAGTCGCGCCCGAGTTTCAGAAAGATGTCCACCAACTCCGGGCTCAGGGCCGCGCCCATGTGGGTGTCCAAATGCGTGACGTCGAGACCGGCCTTCAATGCCGTCTCGATCTGGGCCCTCATTTCCGCTTCGGCGGCGTCGGGAACCACCCGTTCGCGCAGCATCGGCACCCGTCGCCACATGAAGCCGTCGTCGTCGACCAATCCGGTCGACGCGGCATTCCCGGTCAACGGCCGCCAGCGGTACTGCGCCCATTCGCTGGTCAGGGTCAGATGCACGCCGAGATCGATCGATGGGTCGGCCGCGGCGATATCCACCGCCTCCCGAAACCAGGGGCATGGAACCATGACCGAACCCGACGTGATGAATCCCTTTCCCGCCAGGGCCGCGAAGGCGACGTTGGCGCCGTGACACATACCCACATCGTCCTGATGCACGACGACGATACGGGGCGAGCCGTCCTGACCGAGCATGCGCGCCAGGGCATCGGCCGGCGTCTCCTTGGTGGGAGTCTCCATGGCGGATCATCCGTTACCGGCTGGTGATGGGTCGGGCTTCAGGCGCAAGGGCTCCGAGAGGGTCATGTTCTGCCCCTTGAAATACATCCGGTATTCGGTTTGCGGGTAGGTGCCGACGTTGGGTTTCGAAGCCTCCAGCCAGATGCGGTGGAACGTATGTCCGGTGAACACGAATTCACCGTCATCGTTCGTCTTTACGCGGTCTCGAGGCGTGGTGACCAGGAGACTTCGTTCCGACAGAACGACTTCGGCACCGGCCACCGGACGGCCGTCGGATCCGACGATCTTGCCGCGCACGATACCATCGTCGTTGGCTGCGATGTAAAGGTTCCAAAGTCCCGTGACGATCGCGATCGATCCGAAGGTCACGATGTAACGATTTGTCAGAAAACGCCAATTCATCGTCGCGTCCCCTACCCCTTCGCCGCGCCGGAGGTCAGGCCGGCGATGAACTGCTTCTGGGCCAGCAGGAAGATCATCAGTCCCGGAATCAGAACCATGATGCAGAAGGCGTAGAGCGCCCCTGTGGTATCCTCGACCACCGTCAGGAACCGGGCGAGCCCAAG
Organism: Rhodospirillales bacterium; assembly: GCA_963675465.2. Lineage (GTDB taxonomy): Bacteria > Pseudomonadota > Alphaproteobacteria > Rhodospirillales > Shumkoniaceae > JAHDSF01. The sequence continues at coordinate 272,050 of CAXXVY010000004.1, read as the reverse complement.
CGGCAGGGTCTGCATCTCCTGATCACGGATGATCACCAGCGGCCACAGGAAGTTGTTCCACGACCAGATGAACGCCAGGATGATATTGGTCGCGATCGCCGACTGCGACAGCGGCACCATGATCCGGAAGATGATCATCCAGTCCGGCACGCCGTCGATGCGCGCGGCATCGATCAGCGACTTGGGGATGGCGTCGAAACTGGCCTTGAAGACGAAAATGCACACGATCGTCGAACAGAGCGGCAACGCCATGCCAAGGTGCGTGTTCAACAACCCCAGTTCCTTGGTGATCAGGTAGGCGGGGATGATCGTCACCTGGAACGGAATCATCATGCAGCTCAGGAACAACAGGATGACGCCCTTCTTGCCGCCGAAGTCGCGGGTCAGGGCGTAGCCCGCCATCGCGTTCAGAACGACATTGGCCGCGACGACGATCACCGAAACGATGACGCTGTTGACCAGATAGCGGAAAAACGGGATCGAATACCAGACATCCACGTAATAGAACGGGTGCGCGTTCTCGGGCAGAATCGCCGGCGGATAGGCGAAGATATTCTCGCCGGTCAGGCTGGTCTTGAGAACCCAGTAGAACGGCACCAGCATCAACGCGCAGATGATGCCCAGTGCCAGATGGAACGCCCATCGCGGGTAGCGGTTCATGCCGTCCTCCTCAACTCGATTCCACGGCGCCGGCTTCTCCGCCCGCGAGCCGGTTGGCCAGCCAGGCGAGAAAGACGAAGAACGCGAAATTCACGATGGTCAGCGCCGCAGCGTAGTCGAACTGGGCCAGCTTGAAGGCGACGCGGTAGATGTAGGTGATCAGAAGGTCGGTGGCATGACTGGGGCCGCCGTCGGTCATCACATAGATCAGGTCGAAATTGGTGAACGAATTGATGATGCCGATCACAAAACACAGGAAGATCGACGGTCGCAACAAGGGAAAGGTGATCCGGACGAATCGCCGCCATGCATTGGCGCCGTCGATCGCGGCGGCCTCGTACAGGCTTTGCGAAATGCTTTGCAGGCCGGTCAGCAGGATGATCATGTAGAACCCGACGACCTGCCAGATCGATGCGACGATCACGGCGGGAAGGGCCAGTTTGAGATCATCCAGGAACGGAATGCCCTGATCGATGATGCCCATGGACATCAGGACGTAATTGATCAGGCCGACTTTCTCGTTGTACAGCCACTGCCAGATGATCCCCACCGCCACCGTCATGACCGGATAGGACATGAACACGATGGTCCGGTATATATTGCGGCCGCGGATCGGGGTGTCGACGAGGAGCGCGATCACCAGCGCGAACAGGATGCCGATCGGCGCGCTGGCCATGAAGACAACGGTGTTCCAGAAGCTCTGCCAAAACACGTCGTCGAAAAACAGCATTTCCTCGTAGTGATAGAGCCCCGCGAATTCGGCCGGCTTGTAAGGCGACCAGAATTCGAACGACAGCACGCCGTTCCACAACAGCGGGATGATCCGGTACAGCGCGAAGATGATCAGGGACGGCGCCAGGAAGAACCAGATAAGCGCGAGTTCCCGCGTACGTTTCTTGCGAAAAAGCCAGGCCATGCGGCGGTTTCCTCGACTTCGCGAAAAGTCCGGCGGGCGCTGAAACCTTCCGGCGCCCGCCGGTCGGGGGTCGTCGATCAACGGCGGCTCAGGACGCGGTTGACCTTCCGTTCGGCTTCGGCCAGGGCATCGGCCGCGCTCTTTTCACCCAACAAAGCCGCCTGCAGTTCCGGATAGAAAGCTTCCTTCACCTGGGCGTCCTTGGCCATCGGCCAGTTGCCGACGAGTTTGTCCAAGTGTTCGAGCTGGGTTTTCAGAACCGGCACCACCGCGGGGATCTTTTCGGCGAAATACGTCATCAACCGTTCGTTGGCGGTCTTGTCGCCGGTCAGGTTGTTGCTCGCGGTACCAAAGACATAGGCACCGTCGCCGCTGCTGATCATCTTAAGGAAATCCCAGGCTTCCTCGGGATATTTGGTGCCCTTGGAAATCAGGAACGCATGGGAGTTCGGGGTCGACCAGTTGCCGGGGAAATGCGTGGCACCGACGGTGTCCTCGTTGACCCACGGCCCCTTGCTCTTGAACCACAAGTAGGCGGGCGCATGGGCGTTCAGCATGCCGATGGTCCCGGCGGCGAAGGCTCCGTTCGGCTCTACCCAGCGGCCGGTCCAGCTGATCTTGTTGATCGCGCCGTCCTTCGTCGCCTTGGACAGCTTTTCGACCAGGGCCACCGCTTCGGGCGTGTTGAACGCCGCCTTCTTGAGGTCGGGAGTGACGAGATCGATCCCGTTGGCGGCGAACAGCGGCCAGTACAGCCAGTCGAAGTTCAGGGTCATCAGACCCGACTTCTCGCCCTTGCTCATCTTGTAGGCGTAGTCCATGAGCTGATCGAAGGTCTGCGGCGGGCCGTCGAGACCGGCTTCCTTGAACATCAACTTATTGTAGAACAGCAGGGTCTTGGAAATGTAGAAGGGCACGCCGTAGTTCTTGCCCTCGAACACCCAATTCTTGAGAATTTCGGGGTAAATCCCCTTCGTGTAGTCCTTGTCCCGTTCCAGATAGGGCGTCAGGTCGACCAGCCCCCCCTGAGAGGCGTATTCCAGCCACAACCCGCCCTGGATGTCGATGATGTCCGGCGCGGTCCCTGCAACCACCTGGGTCTGGTAGAAGGTGCTGAATTCCGTACCCTTCTTGTCCAGCCATTCGATGGTGACGTCGGGATGGGTCTTCTTGAACATCTCCTTCCACTGGTTGATCCCCGCTTCGAAATAGGGAATGTTCCAGGTCAGGATCGAGATCTTCTTTTCGGCGGCCTGAACGGATGCCGCCCCGAGGCCGAGCGCCATGGCAAACGCCGTGCCGAGTGCGATCGGGAGCAAACGTTTCGAAAGCATGGTTTCCTCTCCTTCAGTTCTGCCGTCCCGGTTTTATCCGGGTCCGGTCGGTCGACTTTCCGTCTTGCTTCGACAACCTCAGAACGCCAACGGTATTTCCCTGTCCTCCGTCAGCGATCGTTCGGCTTCCAGGCAGACGATGATTCGTTTCCGGGATTCTTCGCCGGATACGATCGGCTTTCTGTCGCTAAAAGCCGTCACCGCGCGCCTCAATTCCTCCTCCAGTTCGAACAGTTCGCCGGAGGGCGGCACCGACAGCACATCACAGGTTTTCTGGCCTTTTCGTTGAACCTTGATTTCAAACGACGGTTCCCGGGTCCGATCCATCGTTCCCGACCACCAGGTCCGGATCGATCCCTCGGTCCCGACAATCTCCATGACATGGTGATGTTCGAACCCGCCAAGGGTCTGAGTCACGACGGCGTACAGTGATCCGGGCCAGCGCATCACCGCCGTGAAATTGTCGCTCATGACCGATTCGCGTCCCTTGGAACTGCCGAAGGCCGTCACCGAGCGGGGATCGCCCCACCGTTCGAAATACCACATCAGGGAATCGAAGAAATGGACGGGTTCCTCCAGCGTCCACGACCCCACCTTGTCGGGCGCGTAGCGCCAAGCGCCGCCGCCGGGCCGGTAAGGAAAGCGGAACAGGCTGACGTTGGCGTACAGCGGGTCGCCGATGTCGCCGTCGTCGACGATCGATTTCAGGGTGCCCCATTGCGTCGACAGCCGGAATTCGTGGCCGATGGTCAGAACGCGATCGTTCCGCCGCGCCGCCGCGATCAGTTGGTCGCATTCGGCCACCGTCAGGGCCATCGGTTTTTCCAGGAGAACGTCCTTGCCGGCGTTCAAGGCATCGGTTCCCACCACGCAATGAAGATGATTGGGAACAACGATGTCGACGGCGTCGATATCGGCTTCGGCCAGCATTTTCCGGTAGTCGTCGAACAGCGGTACGCCGGGATAAGCCTGCCGCGCCGCAGCCGCGGTTTCGCCGTCGCCGCAGCAGATCGCCGCCAGTTCCGCCCCCGGCGCCTTGACAATGGAAGCAGCGTGATGCTGCCCCCACAATCCGTAACCGATCAAACCGAAACGCACCATATTCCCTCCCGTATTTTCCGTCCTTCGCCGTTCGGCGGGCGGATCGTTATTGTCAGCGAAGTTGCGGCTCGGGCACCTCCGCCACATAATCCGCGATTGTGAATCGGACGTCAGGATGGCCTTGCAGCAACGATGCGGGAACCCGTTCGGTTTTCGGCCCATGCAGGATCTTTCGGACGATCGCCGACTGCCAGATCCTATTCATGTAAATCCTCACCTTGCGGCTTTCGAGGATCTCCTTCATCCCGACGGTGATCGCGAAACGGGGAATCCGATCGATATTGCCGCGCGCCGCGGTAATCGAATTGATCAGGCGCGTCTCGCGCGACAAGGAAACCACGCGCGTGGGCAGCGCGGCGAAGGTATCGACGTCCGTCGTCTCGTCGGGCTCCGGCGGGTCGTTGAAGGCGACGTGGCCGGTGATCCCGATCCCGCCGAAACAGACGTCGGTTCCGCCGAACGCGGCAATGGCACGCGGCACCGCACCCAAATCCCTGGGATCGGGAAAGATCCGTTGTCCCGGTACTGGCGCGAGTGCCGTATCCAACTTGGCGTATAAATGATCTTCCATATGTCGGCGGAAGCTGAGCGGATCATCAGTCGAAATGAAATCCCGGCCGTCCGGCGTCAAATACTCGTCCATATTGATGACGACCAGGTCGGCCAAACTGATTCTTTCGGCATTGCATCGCTCCGCGACGAGATCGAACTGCCCTACGGGGCCCACCGGCAGGATGAAAACCACCTTGCGCCTGCCCCGCGCCTTGGCTTCCCGATACTCGGAAAGCATATCGTCGGCGAAGCGGCGGATGACGGCGGTATCGTCCGGAACGATGTCCAAGGGAATTTTTGCGCCTTCCACAATGGCGTCCTTGGCGATGCCCAGCACAGTCATGGAACGTTTCTCCCCGCCTTTCCTTACGTTAAGCCATCCGCCTCAGATCACCCTTTCGGTCTCGGCATCGAAAAGGTGCATCTTGGCCATGTCGACCACGAGCGGCAGTTCGTCCCCAGGTTCGAAGCCGGTCAGGGGCGGCATGCGGGCGACCACTTCGCAACCCGCCATTTCGAAAAAGAACAAAGTGTCGGAGCCCAACGGTTCGATCACATGGATCTTCGGCGCGATGCGCGCCTGGGGTTTGGCGTTCTCGTGGTCTTCATCCAACTGGAAGTATTCGGGCCGAAGCCCTAGGATCAGGTCGCGATCCGCGTGGACGCGGTAGCGGTCGTTCAGTTCCGGCGGAACCGGCAGAACGATGCCCTCCGGCATGTGAAGGCCGAGTCCCCCGTCGCCGTTGGTCAACCGGCAGTTGATGAAGTTCATGGTCGGCGCCCCGATGAAGCCGGCGACGAAGATCGACCGCGGATGGTTATAGACCTCGTCCGGAGAGCCGATCTGCTCGATGTGCCCGTCCCGCATGACCACGATGCGATCGGCCAGGGTCATCGCTTCGACCTGATCGTGCGTGACGTAGACCACCGTCGTCGCCACCGTCTGGTGAAGCTTCTTGATCTCGGTACGCATCTGCGTCCGCAGTTTGGCGTCGAGATTGGACAATGGTTCGTCGAACAGGAACACGTTCGGCCGCCGCACGATCGCCCGTCCCATGGCGACACGCTGGCGCTGACCGCCGGAAAGTTGGCGTGGCTTGCGTTCCAGCAATTCGGTGATATTGAGAATTTTGGCCGCGGCTTCGACGCGATCACGGATCTCCGTCCGCGTCAGCTTCTGCATTTCGAGCCCGAAGGACAGATTGCGGAAGACCGTCAGATGGGGATACAGGGCGTAATCCTGGAACACCATCGCGATGTCGCGATCCTTGGGTGCCAGTTCATTGATGACCTTGTCGCCGATCGCCATTTCGCCCGAGGTGATGTCCTCGAGCCCGGCGATCATGCGCAGGATCGTGCTTTTTCCGCATCCCGATGGGCCGACCAGGACGACGAACTCGTTGTGTTCAATGTCGAGATCGATGCCATGCACGACTTCGTTGTCGCCGAAACGTTTCACGACCTTTCGTAAACGAACGCCTGCCATACGACGACTCCACCCCTGAGATTTGTTTTTCTTGGATTATGTTATTTTTATTGTCCCCCAAGCACCACCAATTCCAAAATAATTCATAAATCGTGCCCGGCGTTCAGCGCCGGGCTTCCGCGTAAGCCTTGGTAAACTGAGCGCCCGCTCCGGCGATTTCCACCCCGGTTTCGAACGCGGCGTGATCCATCCACGGGCAGGCCATGGAATCAGTCAATGCATTGATTTCACGCATATAATTTATAGCGTCGCCCTTCAGCGCCGCTTCCATCGCTTCGCCGTCGGGGAAGAGTTGCGCGGCCTGCAACCAGATGGCCCGGCCAGCCAGATAACCGCTGGCGCCAGCCTTGTAGGCATAGTTCAAAATGCGGCGGAATTGATCCATGTCCGCTCCCGCGCTCAGCATCACCCACGGGCGACTCGCGACGCGGCCGAGTTCGTTGAACCAGTGCTGGCATTCGTCGGCGCCAGCCGTTCCCGGTTCGGGAACGTCAGTGGCCGCCAACGGGCTTTCCAACTTGAAGATATCGACGCCGAAACGCGGGTCCGCGAAGGTTTCCAGGGATTTGACGACCAGTTCCGGCCGCTTGGCGCTATGCTCGATATAGTCCTTGGTCTGTCCGGCCTCGTTTTCCAGCGGATAGACCAGAAGTTCCAGCAGGAAGCAGATGTCGTGTTCGGCGCAGGCCTTCCCGATCCTTTCCACGTACTCCTGCTGCCGTTCGCAGACTTCCGGGGAAGCATCGGGCCGGTACCAGGCCAATACCTTGACTCCGTCGCCGCCGAGTCGCCGGATCTTGGCGACGCTCCAGTCCGCGATTTCGCTCGACAGCCGGCCACCCTTGGTTTCCTGAAACTCATGCTCTTCCAACGTCAGCAATAGGCCCTGTGTCGGCTTCACATGGGAAACCGCGCGGGAATAGGCCCAGATCGGATCGAGCAGAACGGCCGAGGCTTCCGATGCCAGCGATCGGACCAGGATCTCCTTGAACCACGCGACGTCGTCGTAGCCGGCTTCGGCGACATTCAGGCGCTGGCGGATCAAGGACATGATGGGCGGGCGTTGATCCGCCGCCACCATCTTGAACCGGCCCTCGGCGTCGGCCAGCCGGCGCAAGGACCACAATTTACCTGCATTGATCTTCAACGGACCGCTCCTTTATTCAATCCGAAGGATTGGCGGCGCGAGCCCGAGGCCGAATGAAGCCTGCCATGCGCAATTCCGCTACCTTCTCATCCACGACCGCCAACAACAGCGACGACCGCCGTTTTTGGTTTTTTTAAAGCAAATTCGGTTTATAGTGTATGAAATCAAACATACGGTCGCAAGCAGTTTTCACTTTCGAACAATTTGCGGCGGGAGGCGCGAATGAATCCGTTGGGATGTCACGCCCTGGTTTGGGCCGGCTCGTGGAATTCGGAACATCGCCGTCGTGCAATCGCCGGCACCGCCGAGGCCGGTTTCGATTTCATCGAAATCCCCCTCCGTTCGCCTTGCGATATCGATGTCACCGATACCGTGCGCTTGCTGGAAACCCACCATCTGTCGGCTTCGGGCGGGTTGGCGCTGAACTTCGAAACCAACATTGCCGACGACGATCCCGAACCGGCGAAACGCGGAGAAGGCCTTTTGAACGACGCGGTTTCGGTTGCCCGCGATCTCGGCGCGCCCCGAATTGCCGGCGTCCTGCATTCCGCATTGGGCAAGTATGACCGGCCGGTCAGCGCGACCGGGCGAAGCCGGTGCATCGAAATCCTGGCGCGGGTCGCCGAACGCGCGCGTGATGCCGGTGTCGTCCTAGCCTTGGAGGCCGTCAATCGTTACGAAAACGCCCTGGTCAACACCGCCGCCCAGGCCCTCGGCCTTGTTGCGGAGATCGGTGCCGAAAACGTCGGCATCCACTTGGACACCTTTCATATGAATATCGAGGAAAGCGATCCCGCCCAGGCGATCACCCTGTGCGGAAAGCATCTGTTCCACGTCCACGTGGGGGAATGTCACCGCGGGTATCTCGGGACGGGCTCGGTCAACTTCCCGGCCGTATTCGGTGCACTGGCCCGAATGGGTTACAACGGGCCGCTATCCCTGGAAAGCTTTTCCTCCGCCGTGATAGACCCGGGGCTGTCGCACCGGCTCGCGGTGTGGCGCGACCTGTGGCGCGACAGCGCTGATCTTGCCGTGCATGCGCGCCGCTTCGTCATCGACGGGCTGACCGAGGCGCGGACCGCCGAAAATCTCTAGGCTCCAACAGCGGCAAGGCCATCATGCTTTATCCATCGGTAACACGAAGAACGCGCGGCAACGACGTCGGCAAGGGCGTCCTGTGGATGCTGGTCGCGATGTTCCTGTTTATCGGCATGGACGCCTCCGCCAAATATCTGACCGCCGACTATCCGGTCCCCCAGATCATCTGGGCCCGTTTCTTTTTTCATCTGGTGGTGATGGCCGCCATCGTGTGGCGCCGTTTGCCGGTGATCGCGGTCACGCTCAGCCCCCGGTTTCAATTGCTCCGTGGATTTGCGGTTCTGACCACCAACGCGGCGATCACCACGTCCCTGCTTTACATTCCGCTGGCCGAGGTCGAGGCCTTGGGCGCCGCGTCGCCGCTTTTCGTCGCCCTTCTTTCCGTCCCCTTCCTGAAGGAACCAGTCGGGCTGCGGCGCATGATCGGTGTCGCCATCGGCTTCGTCGGCGTCGTGATTATCATCCGCCCCGGAATGGGAATCGTTCATCCTGCCTCCTTCCTCGCCCTCGTCGCGGCGTTCCTGTACGCCATCAATCAGGTCACGATGCGGTATCTGGGCGGGTTCGATGCTCCGATGACGACCGTCTTCTTCACCGCGGTGATCGGCACGGTCGTCACCAGCCTGATCGTTCCCTTCGTCTGGATTGTTCCGGAGCCGGAGGGCTGGGCGATCATGGTTCTGATGGGGTGTCTGAGCCTTTCGGGCCAGTACGCGGTTGTCCGTGCCTTCGCCGCCGCACCCGCAGCCGCCGTTTCGCCTTTCAACTATTCTGCCCTGGTGTGGGCCGCTCTGTTCGGCTGGATATTGTTCGCCGATATTCCGGATCTCGCGACCATCATCGGCTCGGTCGTGATCGTCGCCGGGGGAATCGCGGTCATCCGCTCCAAATAAACAGGGGTCAACGTCCCCGGATCAATCCGAGCCAACGGTCGATCGTCTCTTGCCCGAACCGCGCAACTGCCGGGAAATGATCGTGTAAATCGGCTTCAATCGCCCGCGAAACGGCACCGTCCGTTTCCGGGTTCCTGGCGCGATCCTGGACAATCCAGTTCCGCACCGTTTCGGCCGTCGCCTCCAGATGGCATTGAAACGCGTAGGTCGAACCGCCGATAACGAAGGCTTGGTTCGGACATTCCGAACTGGCCAGCAAATGCCGCGCGCCATCGGGCAGATCGAATGTGTCCTGATGCCAGGATGCGACTCGATAGGGACCCGGCCCAGTGGCAATCACCGGATCCGCCGCCGCCCCGTCGACGCGCCGGACCGCGATGACGCCGCGTTCGAAACCGCCCATGCGCCGGACCGTCGCGCCGAAAGCCCGGGCGACCAATTGCGCGCCGAGGCAAAGTCCGAGCACCGGTTTGCCTGCCTCGTGAAAACGTCGGATCAGGCTCAACTCCGCCCCAAACGCGGGATAGGCGGCATCGTCCCAAGCATCCTGGTAGCCGCCGAGAACAACCAAGGCATCGTAACCGATGTCGGTGTCGGGAAGATCGATCGGGACCGTCGGATCGATGGAACCGTAGCGGTGATGCGGATCGAAGGCGTCATAGTGCCCGCCTAAGGCCGAAATCCGCTGCCCCAGCAACCCGGCAGGCGCATCGGCGTGATTGACAACGACGAGAACGTTCATGAGGCGGAGGAATCCTTGCGGTTCGGGTATGGAAAAACCACCCGAAAAAGCTAGGTGAAGAGTGCTCCCCCCGCAAGAGATCACTCAAGACGGGGTATCGGTTCAGTACCCGCGACCGCCGTCGATGCGCGGCACCTGTCCGGTCACGAATGCCGCACCGGCGCAGAGATAGGCGATGCCTTCCGCGATCTCTTCCGGTTGGGCAACGCGTTTCAATAGGCATTCGTCGGCCACTTGGGCACGGTGTCCGGAACCGCGCCCTTCCGTCATCGACGTTTCGACGAAGATCTTCCAGCACCTGATCGGCTGCGGCATCGCCCGGCAGGAAATTGAAGCCCACACGGGCGCCGAGGTTCGCGAAAATCCGCACAGCCGCGAGCCCGATTCCGGAGCCCGCTCCGGTAACCAGTACCGCCCTTCCCTTCAAATTGGCGACAAAGAAGGATTCCATTCCTCCTCCCGTTTTTTAGTGCCGATGCCACGTCGTTGGCGGCGCGCGAGCATTCGTTCGGGATCGGGTATCGGACTGGCCTCCAGCAGCGCCACGGTATAGGGGTGCCGCGGCGCATCGAATACCTGCTCGATCGGCCCGACCTCGACGATTTCGCCCGCCTTCATCACCACGACCCGGTCCGCCAGTTCGCGCACCACCGGCAGATCGTGGGCAATGAACAGGTACGACAGTCCCAACTGATCGCGCAACTGGCGGAGCAGGTCGACGATTTGCGCCTGGATCGACACATCGAGCGCCGAAACCGCCTCGTCGCAAATGATGATTTCGGGTTCGAGGGCGAGCGCGCGGGCAATGGCAATGCGTTGGCGCTGTCCGCCGGAAAACTGGTGCGGGTAACGGTCGGCGTGTTCCGGTATCATGCCGACGCGGCGCAAAAGATCGAACACCTTTTCCCGACGCTGGGATTTCGGCACGACATCCTTATGAATTTGCCAAGGTTCGGCGATGATGTCGGCGACGCGCATGGTCGGATTGAGCGAGGCGAAGGGGTCCTGAAAGACCGCCTGCATCCGCCGCCGCATCAAAAGCAGGTCCGCCCCTCGCATTGTGAACAGGTTCGCGCCGTAGAGGGTCGCCTGGCCGGAAGTCGGCGGCTCCAGACACAAGAGCATTCGCGCCAAGGTTGTTTTTCCGGAACCGGATTCACCGACGATCCCGAGGGTTTCGCCTTTGTACAGATCGAACGATACCCCGTCGACGGCTTTGACCACGAGCCCCGTATTGCGATGCATCAAACCCGAGGTGATCCCGTAATGCTTGGCAAGATCCCGGACTTCCAGGATCGGTTGCCGACCGGCTTCGGGACGTCTTTCCGGTACTGGAGCGGCGCGGCCAGGAATCGCGGCCATCAGGCGTTTCGTGTACGGATGTTCCGCGTTGTCGAAGACATGGCTCACGGTCCCCTGCTCCACGATGCGTCCGTTGTGCATGACCGCGACGCGATCGCCGATTTCGGCTACGACACCCAGGTCATGGGTTATCAGAATCAACCCCATTTTCTGTTCGTTGCGCAGGTCGATCAGCAAATCCAGGATCTGCGCCTGGACCGTCACGTCGAGCGCCGTCGTCGGTTCGTCGGCGATCAGGATCGCCGGTTTCAGCGCCAAAGCCATCGCGATCATGACCCGTTGTCGCTGGCCGCCGGAAAACTGATGCGGATAATCGCGGGCCCGCCGCGCCGGATCCGGGATCTGGACTCGGTTCATCAGATCCACCGCATGATCCCAGGCGGTCTTTCGATCCATGCGGCGATGGATGCGGAAACATTCCGCGATCTGCCATCCGACGCAGTAGACGGGATTGAGGTGCGCCAGGGTATCTTGAAAGATCATCGCGATCTTTTCGCCCATCAGGTCGCGGCGCCGGGGCGGCGACAGTTCGAAAAGGTTCTGGTCCTCCAAATGTGCCGTACCGCTGCGTATGAAGCCCGGCGGGCTGTCGAGAATGCCCATGATCGCCGAGGCGCTGACACTTTTTCCCGATCCGCTTTCTCCCAGGATCGCCAGGGTCTCGCCCCGGTACAAATCGAAGCTGATCCCGTTGACCGCGTCGAACTCCCCGGCGCTGGTGTGGAACGCCACCGACAGGTCGCGCACGCGCAGGATGGGACGGACGGTTTCAACCACGGCCGCCTCGCGGAACTTCCAGACGCCACCGTTGCACCGGATCAAGGGCGATGCGCACCCAACTCGAAAGCAGATTCAACGCCAGGGCCGTCAACATGATCGCAAGTCCGGGGAAAAAAGCCAGCCACCAGGCCGAGTTAAGGTAATTCCGACCCTGCGCGACCATCAGGCCCCAGGTGATTTCCGGAGGCTGAATGCCGATCCCGAGAAAACTCAGCGACGATTCCGCGAGCATGACGAAGGCGAAATCGAGGGTCGCGATCGTCGTCAGCGTCGGCAGAACGATAGGCGCGACGTGGCGGGCGATCAGACGCCCATTCCCCGCCCCCATGACCCGTGCCGCCGAAACGAACATCCGTTCGCGCACTTCGAGGACCTCGGCGCGGGATGTGCGTATATAGATCGGCATCCGTGTCACGCCGAGAACCAGAACGAGGTTACCTACCCGGGGTTCCAGCATGTAAAGGACGACCATCGCGATCAGCAAAGATGGAAAACTCATGATCACGTCGGCGACCCTCATGACGATATTGCCGAACCATCCGCCGACGAAACCCGCCGCCATGCCCAGCGCGCCGCCGAGGATCATCGACAACGCCACAGCCGCCGCCGCGATCGCCATGGTGTTGGTGCTGGCCACGATGATCCGCGCCAGGATCGGCCGGCCCAGGGAATCACCGCCCAACACGTACAACCACCCGTGATCGAGCGTCAGCGGTGGAAAATTGCGGACCTGCAGATTCATCGCGATGGCGTCGTCTCCCAACACCGTAGGTCCGAACAACGCGCATAAGACGACCCATATCACCAGGATCGCCGACGCGAAGGCGAACTTGTCGTGCCACAATAAGCCGAGCAGTCTTGCCCCCCGGCTTGGCGGCGGTGGAATGAAGGCGATTTCCGGTGTCGATTGCTGCATATCAGTTGTGCCGGATTCGGGGGTCGAGAACCGCGTAGGCGATATCGACCGCGATGTTGAGGGTGAAGATGGCCACCGCCGTTACCATGATCGACGCCTGCAGGACCGCGAAATCGCGGTGCAGGATCGAATCGATCATCAATTTTCCGACACCGGGCCATCCGAAGATCGTTTCGACGATCACGGCGCCGTTGAGAATGCCGGCGGCCTGATCGGCAGCGACGGTGATAACCGGCAGCATGCCGTTGCGCAGGGCATGAACGAAAATGACCGACCGTTCCCGCACCCCCTTTGCCCGTGCCGTTTTGACGTACGCCGAACTGAAGACGTTCATCATCGCCCCCCTGGCGACCTGAACCAGCAGTCCGAAGGGCCGGATGAACAGCACCGCAAGGGGCATCACCCAGTATTCGGGCGAGAAACCGCCGGTTCCCGAGGTCGGCAGCCAGCGCAGTGTCACCGCGAAAACGATGATGCCGGTAATCGCAATCCAGAAGTCGGGGGCGCTGGCCCCCATCAGGGACGCCACGCTGGAGAGTCGGTCGAAAGCGCCTCCGGGCCGATAGGCGGCGAGCGCCCCGATCACCACGGACAATGCGAGCGCGATCGGAATCACGACCGCGGCCAACATCAACGTCACCTGGAAGGCCTCGACAACCACCTCGACCGCAGGCCGTTTCTTTCGGATCGACGTCCCCAGATCGCCCTGCGCAATATCGCCGAGAAACCGTCCGAACTGAACGTGCAGCGGATCGTTGAAGCCGTGTTTTTCGGAAAACTCATGCCGCGCCTGAAGAGTCGCGTCCAGGGGCAGATACAGGTAGCCCGGATCGCCCGTCATCCGCGCGAGGAAAAAGACCAGAAACAACAGACCGATCAACGAAATTACGCTGTGAACAAGCCGTCGGGCCAAATAGAAGAGCATGATCCCTCGAAAACAGGGAGAGACCGGTCGGCCGAAACCAGCCGGCCGGTCGTCTCCTCGTTCTATTTGAACTTGATTTGAGACAGTTGAAGTTCGCTGTTCGTCGACAGCGACGGCCTGAAATCAAGTCGGGGACTGATCCGCGTGTACCCCACCATGTGGAACATCTCGATATCCGAAACGATATCCTGGTGAAGGCGGCGGAACAGTTCCTGCCACAGCTTGGTCCGCTTTTCGCCAACCGGCGTCGCGCTCGCCTCGGTGATCAGGCGATCGATCTCGGCGTCGCAAATCGTCGATTGCGGCCCGTCGCAACCATACTTGAAGAAGACGGTAAAGACGGCGTCGCCGTTGTTGTTGTCGTGCTGGCCCTGTTGCAGGACCGGCCCGCGATCCTCGGCATAGGGCTTGGTATAGGTCTCGACCCACTGGCTGACTTCGACCATCTGGAGCTTCACGTTGAAGCCGACGGACTGAAGCATCGCGTGCATAGCCTCCATCGCCTCGGTTGCGTTCGGGTACATCCCAAGACGGCCGCGCATCAGGATTTCCTTGTCCACCGGCACACCGGCGGCCTTGGCTTCGGCCAGCAGTTTCTTGGCCATTTCCGGATCGTATGGATACGGTTTCAGGTTCGGATTGTGACCGTTGATCGCCGGAACGACCAGTTGGGTCATCGGCACCACGTCTTTGCTGAAGATGCTACCGCGCAACGCTTCGCGATCGATGGCGTAGTTCATCGCCAGACGAACGCGGAGATCGTCCAACGGCGGCCGTGTTACATCGATGCGCAGTCGCGACGTTTCCGAATTGAAGTAGCTGAAATCCATGTTCGGATCCGTTGCGTCCTGCAAGGCGATATTCGGCGCGATGTCCGCCTCGCCAGCAGCGACCATGGCCGCCCGCACGGCGGATTCCTGACGCCAGACATACCGGGCACCCTCGACCGCGGGCCTCTCGCCCCAATAACCGCCGAACCGTTCAAGCACCACTTCCTGTCCCGGTGTCCACGACACGAACTTGTACGGTCCGGTACCGACGGGATTCTGGGTACCCTTCTCGGTCTGGGTTTTGGGGCCGGTGATCGTCATCGTACCCATCAAGGTCGGCAGGATGGGCTGCGGCGCATCGGTTTTGATGTCCAAGGTCAGGGAATCGACCGCCTTCGGTTCAAGCTTGATGTTGCCGAAGAACTTCAACCTGACTTCGCAATCCTGGCTCGGATTGAGCGTACGGTTGATGGCGATCGCGGCATTTTCCGCGTTGAACGGCGCCCCGTCATGGAACTTGACGCCGTCCCGCAATTTGAAGCGCCACGTCGTGTCGTCGACCTGTTCCCAGGACGTCGCCAATCGTGACTTGACGCTGCCGTCCTTGGGGTCGATCTCGGTCAGCGTCTCGGCGATGTTCTGCTTGACGATCCGTCCGATATTCGAGCGGCTCGATTCACACGGGTCGATGATATCGGGTTCTTCCGACAACACGATTGTGACAACCTTGCCGGCCCCGAGAGCGCCATTCGCACCCATGGCCGTCAGGATGCCGAGGGCCAAGGGCAATACGAGCGCATTTACAGATGCAATCCGTTTCATGTCTTGCTCCCTGTCTGATGTATATGGTCCGGCTTCGTTGTGGCCGGTTCTGCCTGTTGGATCGCAAAGCGAACATTCCAACGCCAAGCGATCAGTCGCGGTACGTTCTAAATCTCCTCCGTTCCGTGTCGATTCCGCGTACCGCCGGCCGCACCGGGCCGGTCGCCCCTATCCCAAACCCGGAGACAGACCAACTTCGGATAGGGCGTTGAAGGCCTTCGAAATCTCCTGGGCGGCTGTCACCAGCTTTCCCGCCGACAACGCCTCGAACGCTTCCATGTCCATGCGTTCGGCGGCAATGGTTGCGCTGATCGACGCCAGGGCCATGCCATTGCGATCGAAAATCGGGGCTGCCAGCGTCCGTAATCCGAAAGCATTCTGCTGATCCGACAGAGCATAGCCACGCTGGCGCGTCGCTTCCAAAATGACCAGGATGTCGTCCAAGCCGGTGACTGTCCGTTCCGACAGCTTGACGCGTTCGCGCGAACCCAGAATGGCGATCTGCCGTTCTCGGGGCAAAAAGGCAAGCAGTGCGAACCCGACTGCCGCGCCGTAAACGGGAATGCGGCTCCCGATGCGGCGAACCAGTCCCGAACGGTTCAACCGTTCCTCGACCCGGTCGATGTAAACGACTTCAGCCCCGTCCAAAACGGCCAACGAAGCCGCATCGGTATAGCGCGGCACCAAATCATGGAGTTTCGGCCGGGCGATGGCACGGATATCCAACCCGGCGAGCGCGTTCATGCCCAGATCCATGCATTTCAAGGCCAGCCGGAAGGTCCTTTCCCCCCTGCCGCGCTCCAGATAGCCGAGGTGTTCCAGGGTTGCGACCATGCGATAGGCGACGCCTCGGTCGACCTTTGCAATCCGCGCGATTTCCGCGACGGTGCGATCGGTTCCGGTATCGGTGAAGCTCTCCAGAATATGGAACGCCTTGACGACCGAGCGGACGATATCCCGTTCCCTGGAGGCCTTTTCGCCAACCATGTCCATGGTGCGAAGCCTCGCTTCCTCCCGTGCCGACGTTGCGGCTGTTCGCTTTGCGAACTTTTTATCGCATATTAGCCTACTAATCCAATTGGGTATTGTCAATGCGGTTACCCGCACCCCAAAGCTGATAAACCGGGGGGCGCAAATCACGTTCTCGTCGGAACGTCTCTATTATCGGCCGTGCGCCGAGCCTCACTTCGACTTGAAGCGCGAGGCCAGTCCCACCGCCGCCCCTTTGAGCAGCGAAAGGTCGACACCGACCGCGACGAAGGTGTAACCCCATCCGATGTAACGACGGGCATCGTCTTCGTTCGGAGTGAGGATACCAGCCGCCTTGCCGCACGCCGCCGCGACTTCCGCCGCGTGCTTGATGGCCTTTTGAACGTCGGGATGGTTCGGATTGGTGATGTGCCCAAGACTGCAGGCCAGATCCTGCGGCCCGACGAAAATGCCGTCGAGTTCCTCGATCGCGCAGATCGCTTCAAGATTGTCGAGCGTCTTCTGCGTTTCGACCTGAGTGGTGATACCGATGCAATCATTGGCGTGATGATGGTAATCGTGAATGGCACCGAACTCATTGGCGCGAGAGAACGTGGAAACGCCCCGAATCCCCTTCGGCGGATAGAGCGTTGCCTCGACGGCGGCTCGCGCTTCTTCCGGTGTCTGGACCATGGGAATCAGGAAATTCCAGAAACCGATATCCAGCATCCGCTTGATCATGACGAAATCGTTCCACGGCGGGCGAACGACGACGGAAGTCGGGCTACCCTTCATCGCCTGTAATTGCGGCACCAGGGTCTGGATCTCATTGGTCGAGTGCTCGCTGTCGATCAACATCCAGTCGAACCCGGCTCCGGACAGGACCTCGGTCACGATGTTGCTGGCGGAACCGTTCCAGATGCCGATCATCAGTGCCCGGTTGCGCAGACCGATTTTGAAAGGATTCTTCATGGCTTCGGGGATGGCACGTTCGGTCATGATCCAGGTTTCCTCTTTTTGTCGATGTTTTCAAAAAAGAGTCGAAGTTTTTCCCAGCCGTCTCTGAGTTTCCATGACGTCCGTCCGACGTCATCGCCGATAACGCCTCAGGGTAAACGACCGCATCGCGGGGGGGAAGCACCGATCGGCGCGTACGCATTCCGTCTCGCATAGGGGAGCCAACGCTGCGCCAGAATATGGAAACGGCGGAGGCGGGGAGAGATTCCCGCCTCCGCCGGTCGCACCGCGCCGTGGGCTCATCAATACGACGCGGCCGGGTGCCGACGTGGACCATGGGCTGAAGGTCCCCGCCGATCAGGCCGCGACGTTGGGATTAGAGGGGATCGCGGCCCGTCTATAAAACGTTCGGGCGGCGAATTCCCAGCGGTCTTGAACGCGATTTTTTTGAAAAAAATTGTTACAGGCGAGCACGCCTCATCGGCGGCTTGAAAGACATCTTTTTTTCGCGCGTTCGCTCCCAACGAATATCGCTCAGAAGCTTCAAGCCACGTTCAACTGGGCATATCGATAATTCCGAAAAGATATCAACCGCTCCGCGTTTTCATCCCAAAGAGCCAGACGGAGACAGGAAAACCCCTCGCTTAATCCGATGCGATTGATGCTCCGAAGCGCGGGGATGTCGGCCAGGCAGGCCTGAAGCCGGTAGTTGGGAATGCGGCACGACAGATGGTGCATGTGGTGTAAGCCGATATTGCCGGAGAACCACCGCAGGGGTTGCGGCAGGTCGTAGAAGCTGCTGGCCAGCACCGAAGCCTCATGAAAATCCCAATGACTTTCCTTCCGCCAGTAGGTGCGCTCAAACTGGTGTTGAACGAAGAACAACCAGACGCCGGCGGCGCTGGAAATCACGATGATCGGAATCTGGACCATCAGGACCTCGGCAAAACCGAAACCGACCCCGAGAGCGATGAAGAGACCCGCGATCGCCAAATTCGTCGCCATAACGCTGATCAATAGCGCCGGATGGCGGCGGATAAGGTCCAGCGGGAAACGGTACTTGACCACGAACACGAAGATCGGCCCGATCCCGAGCACCACCAGTGGGTGGCGATAGAAACGATAGGCGAATCGTTTCCAGAACGGCAGGGCCGCGTATTCGGACACGGTCAGCAGACCGACGTCGCCGATCCCGCGTTTGTCGAGATTGCCGCAGGTGGCGTGGTGAATATTGTGAGCCATCCGCCAGTAGCTGTGCGGGGTCAACGTGATGATCCCGATCAGCGCGCCCACGACGTCGTTGACGAGTCGGGAATGAAAATACGAACGGTGTCCGCAGTCGTGCTGAATAATGAACAACCGCACCGTGAAAGCCGCTGCCGGGATCGAGAGGACCAGCGTCAACCAATACGCATCGCCAACGGCAAACATCATCGCGGCCCACAGAAGGACCAGTGGCACCAGGGTCGTCGTCAATTGCAGAAGGCTTCGAGGCGTTTCCGGGCGCGCATGCTTGCGAGCGACCCTCAACCATGCTCTGGCCCGTTCGCGAATCGTCGCTGAGTCGGGCAAGATGTCGTTGTCGGCCGGTGCCGAAACACCCTGTTGAAAACCGGTTGGAAGGATCTGTTTCATATACCTTCGAATGGAGTGCCCCTTGTCTGTGGGAGACGCATTGACGGCGGAGCAATAAAAACAGCCCCGCAACCTCGTCGAGGCGCGGGGCGGTTATGGCGCCAAGCGCCTTAGTCATCGGGCGTTGCCGCACCGACCTTGTCGAACCGCCAGTACATCCGTGGTCGGATCGCCGGATCGGTGCCGGCCGCGGCCGGGCGTGGTAAACCCCACCCCCGGCCGCGTCGCAATCAACCCAATTTCAGATTGTCGGCCGACATCTTGCCGCTTTTGCGGTCGGAGACGAGGTCATAAGAGACCTTCTGGCCTTCGCGCAGGTCTTGGATACCCGCACGTTCAACGGCGCTGATGTGGACAAAGGCGTCATTGCCGCCGTCGTCCGGCGCAATGAAACCGAAACCTTTTTGGGAATTAAACCATTTCACGGTTCCCGTGGTCATTGGGAAACCCTTTCTCGCATAGTGTTGTAGCTTGCCCACATTCGCGGACCGTCGAAATCGCTTTTTTCAGGTAGGAAGATCGTAAGCCCTTTGCCGATTGGATCAGCGATAGGCAAAGTCGTCCGGCCGTCTATCGACAAACGTCATATGTGGGCGGTTGCCGCCGGTTTCAAGGAGGGCCGGCATTAATAACGCGCACCGAGACCGGCCATCGCCCCGCGGAGCGCCGCAACTTCGAGTTTCCGGGGCTTTTTGCCGCTCGATACCGACATCGCCGCCGCGAGTCCCGCAACCTGCCCTGTCGCTGCACATACGGGAATCAAGCGCAGTTGCCCCATAATATCGTCGTCAGCCGATATGCACCGACCGGCGACCAGGAGATTATCGATCCGGCGCGGCAGGAGACTGCCATACGGCAAGGTCATCGATCGCTCTGCATAAGGCCGCACCACGAGATCCGCGAACTCGCCGGCTGCGACCTGATCGCGGGTCGGGGTGGATTCGCCGATGATCATCCGGGTCGCTCGGATTCCCACATCCGCCGCCGTGTGTTCGATCCGTGCCGTCTCGAATCCCGGCACCGCCGATTTCAGGAAGTCGCTCAATCTGTGGGCGTGATCGCGCGTCACGATCTCCGCCTCGGTCCAATTGACCGGATCCAGAACATCGGGCCGGTTCATCATCCCACCCCAAACGCAGACCTCGTCCGAATAGACGAGCTGCTCGGCATGGACCCCCGGCGCGGCGAACGCGGGATTCACATCCAGATCGAACGACAGATCACCCCGGTCGATGGCATCCCCGACGAAACGGCGCAGACCAGACCAGTTGCCGAGCGTTTGAAGTGCCCGTTCGACATCGACACCAACCATGGTGAACATCATGGTGATCGGTCGATCCGTGGTACGAACCGGGGCGCCCGCGAGTGTCGCGACATCCGAATCCCCGGTGGCATCGACAACCATTTTGGCCAGGATCGCGCGCCGCCCGATTTTGGTCTCGACGATAATGCCGCAAACCTCGTCGCCGTTCACCAAGACCTCGGCAATCTGCGTATGCAAGAGAAGCGATGCGCCCGCTTCGCGCAGCATTTCCATCCAATCCTGCTTCACGATCTCCGGGTCGAAAGCGGTCAGGGGCTCCCCGTCGCCGGAACGGCGGCACGGCAAATAGACGTTCTTGTTCCGAAGACGCTGCGCGAATTCGGCCCCGATGCCGTTGTCGAGCGGCGGTGTCGTGATCACCAGGCCCGCGGTCACCAAACCACCCAGATAGCCGTATTTTTCCACCAGCAGGACACGCAAGCCGAAACGCGCCGCCGTTATCGCCGCCGCGACGCCGCCGATCCCCCCCCCACAGACGAGGACATCGGTTTCCATCATGACGGGCGTCTTGCGTTCGGGTTCGACGATGTATTCCACTGGGACTTTCCTCTTCCGCGTTCCTGGTCCGGCGCGATTTTGATCTACGGCGATGTTATGACGTATTCCGACGTCGGAACAAGCGGCGGCTTCAAAAGTGCTAACCAGGGATTACCCCGCATTCCGGTCGCGTTCGGAAAGCAGCAAAGCGGGAAACGGGGGCTAAATTGATGCGGGGATCGGTGATTCGATCACGACCGAGCAGTCGGTCGGTAAAAGCGGTTTCAATCCGGTCGTGGACATCAGGACGTCTTGGCACCCAATCCTGTCCATGACAAGAACGGTCGCCGTTCCGTCTCACGCGCTGCCGCGCGCCAGTATGGTATAGGGGATTTCAACGGCACAAGGCTCGTGCCGAGCTCCTTCTCGTCGCTTCAGGATCTCTTCCGCCGCTCGCTGCCCCATCTCGAAACGCGATGAAACCACGGTCGTCAAATCCGGCGTTGTCCGAGTTCCGATATCGAGACCGTTGAAACCGGCGATCGCAAGTTCATCGGGTACCTTGAGGCCGATCCGGTTCGCTTCCAAAAGCGCGCCGACAGCCAGCACGTCGTTGGCGAAGAAAACGGCGTCGGTATCCGGCCACCGCGACCGCAGTTCGTGCAAAGCCTCGGCTCCGACGTCGAAACGCGATTTTCCGGGATAGGCGAGCACGCGGCCGCCCGGCAGACTTCTTTCAGCCAGACGGGCTTTGAACCCGGCGCGACGAAGATCCGCCCGCCTGTCGCGTTCCATATTGGCGCCGACGAACGCGATCCTCCGATAGCCCTTGTCCACCAGATAGTCGGTCATGGCCCGTGCCGCCTCGGCATTTGAAAACCCGATATTGACGTCGACGGGATCCCGGCCAAGTTCGAACAATTCCACGACCGTGGCTTCGGTCTCGCGCAGCATCCGGGTCGCGGTTTCGGTGTGTTCGGTCCCAACGACGATGATTCCTTCCGGTGTCCAACCCAGAAAGTCGGCGATCAGGCTTTCTTCGCGCATCGGATCATAATCCGTGGCGCCGAGGAGAATCTGGTAGCCGGCATCGAGCAATGCCCCGCTCGCCCCTTCCACAAGATCGGAAAACACCGCGTTGTGAATTGCCGGAACAATCACCGGCACGACTCGGGAGCGCAACGAAGACAGGCCGCCGGCCATACGATTGGGAACGTAACCGAG
Organism: Rhodospirillales bacterium; assembly: GCA_963675465.2. Taxonomy (GTDB): domain Bacteria; phylum Pseudomonadota; class Alphaproteobacteria; order Rhodospirillales; family Shumkoniaceae; genus JAHDSF01. The sequence continues at coordinate 249,960 of CAXXVY010000004.1, read as the reverse complement.
TTCGCGGACCGCCTCTTCGATCCTTTCCCGCAAGGCAGCAGAGACTTTGGACGGATCCGCGATCGCACGTGAAACCGTTATGGCGCCGACGCCCGCCCGAACTGCGACGTCGCGCATGGTCACACGGCGCCGTTCGCGCGAAGCGGTTTCGGTTGACTGGGAAATCCGGCGGTTCGCCACAACTGACCCCTCGTTCGATCTCGTCTTGTAGAATTAAGCAAATTCGTCCCCGTTGACAATCGAATTTGGTATCGATACCATTTCGTTGGTATCGATACCATCGCGACCAACGACCCCCGCCGACCGAACAAATCGACCCCGAGGAAACCATGCCGAGAAAGACTCCGGAAACGCTTCGCAGTTATCGCTGGTACGGAACCGAACACTTGCGGTCCTTCGCTCACCGCCAGCGAACCCTGCAGATCGGCTTTCGCCGCAAGGATTTCGTCGGCCGGCCGGTAATCGGGCTCATCAACACCTGGAGCGAGATGAGTACCTGTCACTATCACCTTCGCGAGCGGGCGGATGAAATTCGGCGCGGTATCTGGCGTGCCGGCGGCTTTCCGGTCGAACTGCCCGCGATGTCGTTGGGTGAGGTCATGGTCAAGCCGTCGACCATGTTCTACCGAAATTTTCTGGCCATGGAGACCGAAGAACTGATCCGCAGCCACCCGATCGACGGCGTGGTGCTGATGGGCGGATGCGACAAGACGACTCCGGCCTTGTTGATGGGCGCTTTTTCCATGGGCTTGCCCTGCATCTTCTTCCCCGCCGGACCGATGCTGAACGGCATGTGGCGCAACCAGCGCGTCGGTGTGGGCACCGACACCAAGCGCTTCTGGGATGATTTGCGCGCGGGCCGCATCGGCGAGCAGGAATGGGCCGAAATCGAAGAAACGATGACCCGCGCCAACGGCACCTGCAACACCATGGGCACCGCCTCCACCATGACCTCGATCGTCGATGCCATGGGATTGTCGTTGACCGGATCGTCATCCATTCCCGCCGTTGATTCCGCTCATCCGCGCATGGCCACGGACGTCGGCGAACGGATCGTCGAAATGGTCTGGGAAGACCTGAAACCCGAAGACATCGTGACGGAAGCCGCCATCCGTAACGGCCTGACGACCTGGATGGCCCTGGGCGGATCGACCAATGCCGCGGTCCATCTGATCGCGATGGCGAAGCGCCTGCGGATCGACGTCGGCCTGGACGACATGGCCGAGGCCGCGCGCCGGATCCCGGTCATCGCCAATCTGATGCCTTCGGGCAAATATCTGATGGAGGACTTCTACTACGCGGGCGGACTGCGCGCTTTGTTGTGGCGGATCCGGGACCATCTCGATCTGGATGCGATCACGGTCGAAGGCCGAACCCTGGGCGCGGCGATTGAAGGCAGCAAGGTTTATGGCGACGACGTCATCCTTCCGCTGGAAACGCCTCTCAGCAACCGGCCCGCGATCGCCATCGTGCGCGGCAATCTCGCCCCCGACGGCGCCGTCGTCAAGCCGAGTGCGGCGAGCCCGCACCTGCTGGAGCACACCGGTCCCGCCATCGTTTTCGACGGCTACGAGGACATGACCAAGCGCATCGACGACGAATCGCTCGATATCGACGAAAACACCGTCTACGTGCTGCGCATGGGCGGATCCGTCGCCGCCGGCCTGCCGGAATGGGGCGACATGCAGATCCCCAAGAAGGTCCTGCGCAAGGGCATCCGAGACGTGGTCCGGGTATCGGACGCGCGGATGAGCGGCACCCGGGACGGCACCTGCGTGCTGCACGTTTCGCCCGAGGCCGCGGTCGGCGGCCCCCTCGCCCTGGTTCACGACGGCGACATGATCCGGCTCAGCGTGTCCGAGGGCAGCCTCGAACTCCTGGTCGACGACGCGGAACTGGAACGGCGACGGGCCGCCTGGACGCCGCCGCCGCCGGCCTACGAGCGCGGCTATGGCGCGATGTTCACCGAACACGTGATGCAGGCCAACGAAGGCAGTGATTTCGACTATCTGGCGCGACCGGGAACGGTCAAGGACCCGAGCATCTACTGAGGAAAGGCCGAAAAGACCATGAACAACGCTTTCACCGCCGCGCTTGCCGCGGGGCGCAACCTCACCGGCTCCTGGTGCATGTCGACCAGCCCCAATGCCGCCGAGGCGATGGGCTGGGTCGGCTTCGACTTCCTGACCGTGGATGTCGAACACGCCCCCTATACCCTGCCCGAAACAGCCGCCTGTCTGCGGGCCATCGAACTGACCGGCACGATGCCGATCGTGCGCCTGCCGGACCAGGACGCGACCAAGATCAAGTTCCTGCTCGATGCCGGGGCGCGCACCCTGATGCTGCCGATGGTCGAAACGCCGGAAGAGGCCGCGCGCATCGTTTCCCTGACCCGCTATCCGCCGGTCGGTAAGCGCGGCTATGCGCTGATGACGCGCGCGAGTCGCTACACCGCGATCGGAGACTACGCGGCCCATGCCGACGATAGCGTCGCGATCATCGCGCAGATCGAAACGCCGGAGGCGCTAGCACGGCTGGAAGACATCGCGGCCGTGCCCGGCATCGATGCCCTGTTCATCGGCCCGGGAGATCTGTCCGCGGCGATGGACCATCGCGGCAACCCGGGCCATGCCGAGGTTCGCGCCGCCGTGTTCGATTTCGCCAAACGCTGCGCCGCCGTGGGTAAACCTTCCGGGTCGGTGTTCGGTGCGCCGGAAATGGTCGCGGAATGCTTCGCCAACGGATTTCGGTTCGTCGCTTGTGCGAGCGACATGGCTTTCATGATCGGGCAGGCGCGCTCCGCGCTGGCCCGGATCCAAGAATCGATTGGGAAATCCTAAACCCGACGCCAATCATACATCTTCAACGATTACAAGGAGGAATACGACGATGTTAAAGCGATTTATTGCCGGACTTGCCACCGTTTCCGTAACCCTGGCGGTTGCCGGCGCCGCGTCCGCGTTCCCTGAGCGTCCCGTGACGATGATCGTTCCGTTCAGCGCCGGCGGCGGCACCGATGGTGTTGCCCGCGCGTTCCAAATGTATTTCGCGAAGGCGCTCGGCAGCGACGTCATCGTCAAGAATACCGCCGGCGCCAGCGGCACCGTGGGCGCGGCAGAGGCAGCGAATGCCAAGCCCGACGGCTATACCCTCGGCTTCCTGCCGATCGGCCCGGCCGCGATTCAGCCGCATCTTCGCAAGTTGCCGTACGATGTCGATTCCTGGGCGCCGGTGTGCAACATCACCTCCAGCCCCGTCGTTCTGATGACCAAGAAAGGCGGAACGATCGGTTCGATCGACGACATGAAGAAAGCCGTCGGCGCCGAACCCGGCAAGTACGTTTACGGTTCATCGGGCCCCGGCACCATCCCGCACCTCGCCATGGCGGCGGCGGAAACCAAGATGGGCCTGAAGATGAAGCACCTGCCGCACAAGGGAACTGCGGACGCCATGAAATCGATGGCGGGCGACGTCATTCAGTTCTTCGCCGATACGCCGGTTGTGGTGTCGCGCTACGACGTCACGCCGTTGGCGGCATTCACCGCCGAACGCATCCCCGGCCTTGAAGACACGCCGACCATGAAGGAACTCGGCTACGACCTCCAGTTCTCGGTCTGGCGCGGTCTGTTTGCGCCCAAGGGCACGCCCGCGGACGTGGTCGATCGCCTTGACGCCGCCTGCAAGGACGCCGCCACCTCGCAGGGGTTCAAGGAATTTTCCGCGAAGACGAATACCGACATCCTGTACATGGACAAGACCGCGTTTGCGGGCTTCGTGAAATCCGAGTTCGAAAAGAACGGCGAAATCCTGAAGGCCGCCGGACTCAAGAAGTAGTTTCACTTCGGGCGGCGGTGTCGGACGAGGGTGGCACCGCCGCCTTTTTATCTTAAGCTCCAGGATGGGCGCGACGGCTTTCCGGCCCTGCCCGTCCATGCGATAGGCGATGGGAAGGAACGGTCGTGATGTCCCGAACGAGAGCGGTTTTCGGCGGTGTCCTGTGCCTGCTGGCGGCGGGGCTTCTGACCCACACCTATGATCCCCACTACGAGGACATGGGTATCGGTGCCGAGTTCGGGCCCATGTTCTATCCCCGAATCCTTCTGATCCTGTGGATTGGCCTGTCGATCGGGCTGGTGATCGAGGCCATGCTGCTCCGGCAGCGGCCGGTCGCCGAGCAGCGCTGGGGCATGCTGGCCGGAACGTTGTTTCTGGTCGCCGCCTGCACCTTTCTGCTCAGCGCCATCGGTTTCCTGTTCGCCAGCGTGCTGTTCTGCGTTGCCGCTTGCCTGTTTCTGGGTTACCGGGAACCGGTGGGACTGGTTCTGACCGGCGTGATCTTCCCGTTCTGCACCTGGTACCTGTTTCACGAAATCCTGCTGATCCGCCTGCCGACCTCTCCCTGGTTCACCTGGGCGTAGGAGATTGCGCTGACCATGGAACACGTTCTTCCCGCTCTTGAACTCGTCGCCACCGTCCCGGCCGTCTTGGCCATGATCATCGGCACCATGATCGGCATCGTCATCGGTGCCTTGCCGGGCCTGGGATCCGTCGTCGCGCTGACGATCTGCCTGCCGTTCACCTTCAGCATGGACCAAGTGCCGGCGATTACGCTCCTGCTCGGCGTCTATTGCGGTTCCGTCTACGGAGGCTCGATTTCGGCGGTCTTGATCAACACGCCCGGCACGCCTCAGTCGGCGGCCACCTGCTTCGACGGGTTTCCGATGGTCGAACAGGGCAAGGCCGACCGCGCGCTCGGCTGGACCACCGCGTCCTCGGTGATCGGCGGGTTGTTTTCATGCGTGGTCCTGATCCTGGCCGCGCCGCAACTGGCCGCGATCGCCTTGAAATTCGGCCCCATCGAGACCTTCGCGCTGATCACCATGGCGTTGACCTGCATCGCCTCGATATCGCGCGGCAGCATGATCAAGGGCTTGCTCGCCGGTATCATCGGTCTGTTCTGCGCGACGGTCGGTGCCGACCCGGTCACCGGCGATCTGCGCTTCGATTTCGGGTTCTTCCCGCTGTCGGCCGGCCTCGACCTGATCGCGGTGGTGGTCGGCGTCTTCGCGTTGTCGGAGGTGTTTGCGCGGGTCGGCGAATGCGTCCGCACGCCGATCCCCACGGTGGGAGACGCGGGCATCCGGCTGCCGTCATGGGCCGATTGGCGGCCGCGCCTCGGCATCTTGTTCAAGTCGTGCACGATCGGCTCCCTGGTCGGCGTGCTGCCGGGCACCGGGGCGGCAACCGCGGCCTTCATCAGCTACGCAGAGGCGAAACGCTCGTCGCCACGGCGCGACAACATGGGTTTTGGCGAACCCGACGGCGTGATTGCGTCGGAAGCCGCCAACAACGCCGTCACCGGCGGCGCCCTGGTGCCGACGCTGGCATTGGGGATTCCGGGCGACGCGATAACGGCGGTCATGATGTCGACGATGATTATTCACGGCATCACGCCGGGCGTGCGGCTGATGGTCGAAAACGCCGATACCGTCTACGCCTGCTTCATCGCCCTGATTGCCATCAACATCATCATGTTGTTCCAGGGAATCGCGCTGTCGCGCGTCTTCACCCGCATTCTGCGCACGCCGGAACCGTTGCTTCTGGTCATGGTGGTCATCCTGTGTCTGCTCGGATCCTACGGGGTGCGCGGCAATCCGTTCGACCTGCTGGTCACTCTGGGTTTCGGCGTCGTCGGCTACCTGATGCGGCTGTTCGGGTTCCCGGTCGCGCCGGTGGTCATCGGTCTCGTTCTCGGACCTCAGTTCGAAATGAGCCTGCGCCAGGGCCTGATCCTGACCGACAACAGCTTCCTCGCCTTCTTCGCGCACCCGATCGCGAGCGTCCTGTTCGTCGTTACCATCCTGATTCTCTCCCTTCCGGCATTTCGAATGCTATGGCAACGACGGGCGAACACCCGCAAGGGCTGAACCCCGGCCATGGAATATCGCTCATCGCCTTGATGGCGGCACGTCCCGCCCCAAATCAAGACCGGGACGCGCGGGTTACCGTGTGTCGGTTCAAGCGCGCGGGGGAGAGACGGTCCGTTGACGATCGACATCCTGGTCAATATCGAGATGCCGCAAGGTTCGCGGGACCATCTCGCCGAGCATTACGCCGTCCATTACTGGCCCGATCCGGCCACCCACGGCCAGCTTCTTGAGGATCCCGTACTGAAGCGGATCCGAGGCGTGCAGACGAACGGCTCCTTCGGCCTGAAGCGTCCTTTCATCGAAGCCATGCCGAGGCTCGAAATCATCTGTGCCATCGGCGCCGGGTTCGAGGGCATCGATCTGGCGGCCGCCGCCGAACGCGGAATCCCGGTCACCAACGGTTCCGGGGCGAATGCCCCGACCGTCGCCGATCATGCGTTCGCCCTCCTGCTGGGGGTCGTGCGCCGCGTGCCCGAAGGTGATCGCGCCGTGCGCGAAGGCCGATGGCGCGAAGCGCGCGATTTCATGCCGGTCCTCGCCGGTCGGAAGATGGGCATCTTCGGATTGGGACACATCGGCCTCGAGGTCGCTAAACGCGCCCTCGGCTTCGACATGGAGATCGGCTATCGCAACCGCCGGCCCCGAGACGATTTGCCCTTCCGCTACTTCGACTCTCTGACGGCGCTGGCCGGGTGGAGCGACGCCCTGATGATCACCGCGCCGGGCGGTGCGGAAACCTACCACGCGGTGGATGGTGCAATCTTGGACGCCTTGGGACCGGACGGCGTGCTCGTCAACGTCGGACGTGGCAGCGTTGTCGACAGCGCCGCTCTTGTCGCCGCCCTCCGCGACGACCGCATCGCCGGTGCCGCGCTCGACGTGATCGAGGGCGAACCCGCCGTTCCCCCCGGCTTCCTCGATCGAAACAACCTAGTGCTGTCGCCGCATGTCGGCAGCCGTTCGCGGGCGGCCATGCACGCTTCGATCGAATTGGTCCGTCGCAACATGGACGCCCGCTTCGCCGGCCGGCCCGTACTGACGCCGGTATCGGGGTAAATACGAACAAGAACCGTTTCCGAGTTATTCGCCGGACGCGGCTTTCGAGCGCGCTTTTCTCAGATTGGCCAATCCATCCGCCGTCACCTGCCGAACGGCATTCCGCTCCAGGCCCAGGGCCTCTTCCAGCCGGGAACCGACCAGCGAGTCGGCAAGCGCGGGGATAAGGATCGCTGCCACCATCAAGCCAATGGCGCCCGCGCCACCGGCTTTCCTACCGGCGGCACCCTCCGACAAACAACCGACAAGGTCGGCGATGGTCGCATAGAGTGGATCAAGACGATCATCCGCGCCGGTCGCAGCAAGCCACGCCGCGAGACGCCCGGCGCCGCCTAACGCAAAAGCGTCGAACACCACATCCACGACATCGCGAGCGCCTCCTTCTCCCTGTCGCAGATGCGATACGGCTTCGGATGTGGCGGAACGGAGATCTTCCACGATCGTGGCGATCAGCGCCGTATGGAGGGCATCCACCGTTCCGAAATGATAGGTCACGTTGCCGTGGGTCACGCCCGCCCTTTCGGCAACGGCCTTGAGCGTAATCGCCTGCGGCCCCTCCGCTTGCAGCAGATCGCGCGCCGCCTGAACGATCCGCGCGCGCATTTCAGCCGGCGGGCGGCGCCGACGCGGGGCCTTAACAGACGATGTAAAATCGTTTACTGTCATCTCTGACAATATGCCGACATTTCATCGGAGGATCAAGCCGTGGCCGCTCAACTCGCCCAGGTTTGCGAGTACGACGTTTACGTCGCGAGGAACGATATCGACGAATTGGGTCACGTTAACAATGCCGTCTATTTGAATTGGGTGCAGAAGGCCGTGCTCCGTCACTGGCATCGCATTGCCCCGAAAGAGGCGATAACGTCGCATCTGTGGGTCGCGTTGAAACACGAAATCCGCTATCGCCGTCCGGCGTATCTCGACGACCATGTCGTCGTTCGGGTCGTCTTGAAGAAATTGCGCGGTGCCCGCGCCTTTTATGAAACGGCGATCAATCGTGGCGACGAGGCGTTGGCGGAAGTCGAAAGCTGCTGGTGCTGCATCGATTCCGTCACCAAAAAGCCGGTTCGGCTGGCCCGCGACATCGTCGCACGCTTCTTTCCGTAAGCGGCGATCCGCAGTTCCGCGACACCCTGAAGGTTCGGATCTCCAGCCGGACGGAGTTCGAACGGCTGATCCAAACCGACCCCGAGACCCTGACCGACCTGGAACGCGCCGCCCGGTTCCTCTACCTCCAGCGCACCGCGTTCGGCGGCAAGATATCGGGGCGGAACTTCGGGGTATCGCCCGAACGGCCGGGACGATTCGACGTCACCAAGCTGGGGCCGATGCTGGAGGACATGCACGAACGCCTCGCCGCCGTTACCATCGAATGCCTGCCCTGCGCCGCGTTCATCCACCGCTACGACCGCCCCGGCACCCTGTTTTACCTCGACCCGCCCTATTGGGGTGGAGAGCGGGACTACGGCAAGAACCTGTGCGAGCACGCCGACTTCGAGCGACTCGCCGATATCCTGGGCAAGATCCAGGGACGATTCGTCCTGTCGCTCAACGACGTGCCGGAGATCCGCAAGCTGTTCGGGGCGTTCACGATCGAGGCGGTGGAAACGACCTACTCGGTGGCCAAGTCCGGCAACGGCATGCGGGCGGCCGAGCTGCTGATATCGAACTGACGAGAAGGGCGGCCCCGAAGCCGCCCTCGCTCTTTGCCAGTGTGAAGCCATTCAGGGCCGGGCGCGCTGCGTGATCTCCAACGAGACCTTCAGAAGCCGCTCGACCCGCGCGATGCGTTCGGGCTCGTCGAGCAAGCCACCCATGGCCGCCAGAATGCCGTGGTTCTCCAGATCCTGGAGGCCGGTATCCAGGGCGCCCAGGACGGCCGTCAACTCCTCGCGGGCCGCTTCCAGGTTGGTCTTGAACATCGTCGAAAGAAACTGCCTGTCCATCTGATTGTCCTCGCGAAAATAAGGGTTCCGATGGCTCCGACCATTGCTCTCGATACCGGGACAGTCCAGCGACAAATTACGCCATTGGCGTATTATTCTGCTGGACTGAGGGGCCGGGCAGAGCGATGGTCGGTTCACCAAAACAGGAGGAAAATCAATGCTCAAGACCCTCGAACGCATCGCCGCCAAGTACTTCTCGATCGAGACCCTGGAGACCCGCAACCGCGACGGTCTGGACTTCCACGACGTCGCGGTCTGGGACGTCAAGGCAGCCCTTGAAGCCGCCTATCAGGCGGGCCTTCACGCGGGCCGGGAGGGCGAATGATGGCCGCGACGCCTTACCGCGACGAGGAAGTGAAACCCGGTCACCGGTTGCGCATTTACCGGCCGGAGTTCCAGGGCGACGCATGGTCGGTGAAACTCGGGCTTTCCGATGGACTGAACCGGCCGCTGGGGTACTATGCCGACAAGGCGGAAGCCTTGAGGAAGTTCAAAATATTCCGGGAGTTGGCAGGGCTTTGACCGGCGAGGAATTCAAGACGCTCTTGAAGGAGGCGGGGCTGACCCAGAAGCGGCTAGCCCTGCTCGTCGAACACTTCTCCGGCGCCAAGGTCGCCCCCTCGACGACGTCGCGGTGGGCCAAGGATGCGCGAGCCGTCAACCCGCTCGCCATTACCGTGATTGAATTGTTCCTAAAGCTGCCCCTTGAGGAGCGCGAAACGCTCCTGAACGACGCCGCCGGGGAGTCTAAAAACCCGCGCTAAAATGTCTAAAAACTCGCGCCGCGCTATATAAACGACGCCGCCCGGCTGTGCAAAAACGCCCGCTAAAATGTGCAAAAACGCGCGCCGAGCTATAAATAGTGCCCTGCTCTCCGGCCTCGCACACATGGAAAAGCTGGACACCGAAGTGCCCAGCTTTGATCCGGATTGGTGGGCGCACAAGGACTCGAACCTTGGACCCGCTGATTAAGAGTCAGCTGCTCTACCATCTGAGCTATGCGCCCGCGAGAGCCCGGTTTATAGGGGGTGGGCCGGCGTTTGGCAAGGGGGAAATCCCCGATTTCCACAAGAAAACCGCCCGCGCGACGGCGGGCGGCCGAAAGGTTCGTAGACCGGGAGCGGCGGGGCTTCCAGGATGGCCGGAACCCCCACCGCCATGCGGTCATTCGGGCAGGTCGATGGTTTCCTCGAACTCCGTGATCTGGTCGATGTTCGGGCCCATGGCCATGTCGGTCTTGCGTTCGGTGATCACCTCGACCACCGCCGGAAGGCTTTGCGCCTTCGATTCCCGCCGCGCCCATTCGATGGCGTCGGCCAGTTCCTCGGGGTCGAAGACACGGCGCGCCAAGCACCCGAAGGCCTTGATGCCCTTTTCGAAATCGACGCCATAGCCGCCGTTTTCGGGGCAATTGACGTTCTCGAACGAGAGCTGTACCTCGAAGTCCATCTTGAAGCCCTTCTCCGCCTGGCGAATCAGGCCGAGGTAGGCGTTGTTGAGCAGGATGACGACGAACGGCACCTTGGCCTGGGCGGCAACCGCCAGTTCCTCGAACAGGAACTGGATCGAATAGTCACCCGAAACCGCCACGACTTCCTTCTCGGGTTCGGCCAGCTTGGCGCCGATCGAAGCCGGAACTTCCCAGCCCAGCGGGCCGGCCTGGCCGCAGACGATGTAGTTGCGCGGATTGAAGACCTGCTGATACTGCCCCGAGGCGATCTGGTACAGGCCGATGCAGGTGATGAAGCGGGTATCGGGGCCGAACAGCCGATTGATTTCGTGGAAGGCACGCTGCGGCTTGATCGGCTTATCGGGGAAGTCGAGCCGCCGTTGAAGCCGCCGGTTGCGCGAAGCGCACAAGGTCGACCATTCGTTCCGCCGCGTCAGGGTACCCTTCTGGGCGCGGCCGCGGGCCGAGGCGACGAAGGCCGCCAGGGCTTCCTTCGCATCCGACACGATGCCGAGATCGGGGCCGAACACCCGGCCGAGTTGAGTCGGGTCGATATCAACATGCACGAACTTGCGGCCCTTGCGGTAGGTGTCGACGCTGCCGGTATGACGGCTGGCGAAGCGGTTGCCGATGCAGAGCACGAAATCGGATTCGAGGAAGTTGACGTTGCCGCCACGGGTACCGGTCTGACAGCCCACGCGACCGGCGTTGAGCGGATGGTCGTCGGGCAACGAGCCCCAGCCCATCAGCGTCTGCATGACCGGCGTGTTGGTGAGTTCGGCCAGTTCCTTCAATTCCGCAGAGGCATCGGCGAGGATGACGCCGCCGCCGACCATTATGAGGGGCCGCTCGGCCGCCATCATCATGTCCATCGCCTTTTCGATCGCCGTCCCATTGGGCTTCGGCGCCGCGAATTCGAGGGGACTGTCGGCATCGGGATCGTAATCGATCTCGGCGCCCTGGATGTCGAGCGGGAAATCGAGATGCACCGGACCAGGGCGGCCTTCGCGCATGATCTTGAACGCCTTGCGCACCGCCCACGGCACCTGCGCGGCCTCCAGGATGGTCTCGGACCACTTGGAAACCGGACGCGTGGTCGCCGGCGTGTCGACGGCCTGGAAGAATTCCTTGTGCAGCTGGGCTCGCGGTCCCTGCCCGGTCAGGCACAGGATGGGAATGCTGTCGGCATGGGCCGAGTACATGCCGGTGACCATGTTGGTCCCGGCCGGACCCGACGTTCCGATCACCACGCCGATCTTGCCCTTTTTGGCGCGGGTGTAGCCCTCGGCCATATGGGTTGCGCCCTCTTCGTGGCGGCACAGAATGTGACGGATTTCGCTGGTGCGAAGTGCGTCGTACAGGGGTAGAATAGCGGCGCCGGGCACGCCGAAGCATACTTCGACCCCCTCGCTTTCGAGAACGTGGACCAGCGCCTGCATCGCCGTCATCTTGGGCATGTCTTTATAACCTCCGATATCACCTCAAGGTGTCTTGCGCGGCCACGGTACGGCTTCGCCGACAGGGCCGCAATCATTTTGGATGCTTTTTTCACGATCCGGAAACGTCTAATTTACATAATGACATCAATTTGTTAGGCTCTCGATGCATCCAAAATGGAACACCGGGAGGAAACACCATGGCGGCGAACGAGCCGAAACCGGAAAAACCGCGCCGCATCAAGCGGGACAGCGAGCGTTCCGGACTCGTGCAATCAGTCACCCGCGGGCTTGCCCTGCTTGAAATTCTGGCCGAGAACGAAGACGGCTACCGACTCGTCGACGTCGCCGAACGGGTGGGACTGCCGCCGTCGACCACCCATCGCCTGCTGACGACCCTGGAACAGAAGCGGTTCGTTCAGTTGGACCGGCAGTCGGGTCTTTGGCATATCGGCGTCCAGTGCTTTTCCGTCGGCAGCGTGTACCTGCACCGGCGCAATCTGGTGGTTCAGTCCTATCCGCTGATGCGGCGACTGCGCGATGACGCGGGAGAAACGGTCAACCTGGGTGTGGCCGCCGACGGTGAGCTGGTATTCCTGGGCCAGGTGGAATGCCGCGAAATGATGCGCGCCATCAGCCGCCCGGGAGGCCGGACCCAGATGCACTGTTCGGGAATGGGCAAGGCCCTGATGGCGGCCATGTCCGACGCCGACGTCCGCCAGATCGTCGCCCAAACGGGCATGATCCGCTGGACGCCGAACACCATCGTCACCGAAGACGCGCTCTTCGCCGAACTCGAACTGACGCGGGCGCGCGGCTGGGCCTACGACAACGAAGAACACGCGGCCGGACTGCGGTGCGTCGCCGCCGTCATCCACGACGAGTACAGCCAGCCCCTGGCCGCGATCTCGCTTTCCGGCCCCACGATTCGGATTCCGGACAGTAGAATTGCCGCGTTATCAAAGCTCGTCATGCGGACGGCGAACGATCTGACTCTGGCGCTCGGGGGGCGAAAACCGGCGAAGAATGGGTGACCCATCCGGCAAGATCAATCCGCACCGCCGTTACATGGTCGGATTTCGGGAGTCGCTTTACCGTTGGCCGAGTTTCAGACGGGGTCCGTGGGCTCCGATGAAATCGGCCGCGTGGATGGGACGGCCAAAGTAGTAGCCCTGCGCCACGTCGCAGCCTTCGCTCAGCAGGAGTTCCGCCTGGTCGCGGCTTTCGACGCCTTCGGCGAGGACGCGGAGCTTGAGGCTGTGTCCGAGCCCAATGATAGACCGCGCGATGGTGACGTCGTCCTGATTGGTGAGAATTTCGCGCACGAACGACTGGTCGATCTTCAACCGGCCGACCGGAAACCGCCGCAGGTACGACAGCGAGGAAAACCCGGTGCCGAAATCGTCGATCGACAACGTGATCCCGATATCGGTCAGATCGCGCATCGCCTGAATGGCCCGCTCCACGTCCTCCATCACCATACTTTCGGTGATTTCCAACTCGAGAAAGCGGGAATCGAGCCCGGTTTCCTCCAGTATCCGTTCGACCCGGGGCACCAGATGGCGATCCCGGAACTGGACCGTCGACAGGTTGACCGCCACCGGAAACGGCGGCAAGCCCTCTCTCTGCCACTGCCGCGCCTGGGTACACGCGCTTCGTAGCACCCATTCGCCGATCGGCAGGATCAGGCCCGTGCTTTCGGCGACGGGAATGAAGTTCGCCGGCGACACCAGATCGCCGCCGCCGCGCCGCCAGCGCACCAATGCCTCGGCACCGATGAGTTCGCCGGTATCCAGGCGGACCTGCGGCTGATAGTGGAGTTCGAAGGCTTCGCCTTCCAACGCCGAGCGCAAATCGTTTTCCAGGTCCTTGCGCAGCCGGACTGCCTCGTCCATGCGCGCATCGAAGAACCGGAAGGTTCCGCGGCCGTGTTCCTTCGCGTCGTAAAGCGCCATGTCGGCAAAGCGCACGAGTTGTTCGGGATCCTGGGTATCGGAAGGAAACAGCGATATGCCGATGCTGGTGGCCGTGTGCAACGTTTCGCCGTCGATCAGAAACGGAAGCCCCAGGGCCGTGATGATGCGCCCGGCGAGATGCCGGACTTCCTCGCCCTCGTTGAGATTGGGGCAGATCACCGCGAATTCGTCGCCGCCGAGTCGGGCCACGGTGTCGGTTTCGCGCACGCATTCGTTCAGGCGGCCGGCGACGTCGACCAGCAGACGATCACCGACCGGGTGACCGAGGGTGTCGTTGATATCCTTGAAGTGATCCAGGTCCAGAAACAGAAGGCCGACCTTCTTCCCCGCGCGGCGCGCCGTAACCAGCGACAGGTGCAACCGGTCCTGGAACAGCGAACGATTGGGCAGACCTGTTAGGGCGTCATGCTGGGCGAGATGCTGGATCTGTGCCTCGACCTGCTTGCGTTCCGTGATGTCGACGATGGTCGCCATGATGCTCTGGGCGACGCCGCCCGCTGTCAGAACCGGCACCCCGGACAACACGGCGAATTTTTCCTTCCGGCTGGTGCCACCGAAAAGCCGGACTTCGGATTCCCGCCGGTTGCCACGCGCCCATTCCTCGCGCATATGGCGGACCAGTTCGCGGTCCTGCTCCGAAAACAGGATATCGCAGGTGAACCCGCGCAGGTCCTCGGTGCGGTCGATCTCGAATATCGCGCGCGCGGCACCGTTCATGTAGAGGGTCAAGCCATCCGACGACAGTTGCCAAATCCCCACCGGGCTGTTTTCGGCCAGCAAGCGGTAACGGCGCTCGCTCTCTTCGGCGTTACGGAAGGCATCCTCCAGCTCGTCCTTGGCGCTGGCCAGTTCCTCGGCCATGCGAAGGTAGGCTATATTTTGGGATTCCGCCTGTTCCTTGGCATCGCGCAAATCGAAAATATGACGGATCAGTTCATCGTTGCTTTCGCGGAGCTTCAGTTCGACGCGCTTGCGGTTGATCGCGTAGCGGATCGACCGATCCAGGAGCACCGCCGTCATCCCCTTGAACGACAGGTAATCGGTCGCCCCGCACTCGATCGCTTCGACATCGAGGTTCGGGCGATCGTCGTCGCCGAGCAGGATCATCGGCAACTTGGTGTCGACGGTGGCGATGATCTTGACGAGTTCGAGCCCCCTGCCCCCGTCGATCCCGGAACCGATGATCGCCACGTCCAGCGGCTTCTTGGCGACCGCGATCGCGGCCGTTTCACAATCGCCGTGCAGGATCACCCGAGTCTGGTCGCCATGGACGTCGGCGATCAACGCCGCTATATGTCTTGCGACCACCGGATCGGACTCGGCGATCAAGGCGCGGAGACCGCCCTTGGGGTCTTCCGCGACCTCTCTCCCGGAAGCCATCCAGGCCTCCAGGTTTGCCATGTTTCGCAAACCGCTCGCCACGTTCGACTCTCACCGCGAAATTCGGACGCCGCAGGGTACACGAACCACGCGACCAAGGAAAAGCAGTTAGCGAAACCAGGAGCCCTGCGAAGCCGGCCGGACATTCCCCCGGCGCGTTCACCGACCCATGTCAGGGGATCTTCGTCGTAACCGGCGGCGCCATGAAGTCGAGATCGGCGCCGATATCCGCCTGGTCCACATGGTCGAGATGAAGCTTCAGATAGCCCCGGTCCGGTCCCATGCTTTCGGGATGACGGGGCGGCGTCCACGACGCGCGCCGTTGTTCCAGTTCCTGTTCCGAAACCAGCAGTTCCAACCGTCTTCCGGGCACGTCCAGCCGGATACGGTCTCCATCGCGGACCAGTGCGAGAGGACCGCCGATCGCCGCCTCCGGCGTCACGTGGAGCACGATGCTTCCGAAGGCGGTTCCGCTCATCCGGCAGTCGGATATGCGGACCATGTCCTTCACGCCCTTTTGCGCCAGCTTCTTGGGAATCGGAATGTATCCGGCTTCGGGCATGCCGGGCGCACCTTTAGGCCCGGCGTTCCGCAACACCAGGATATCGTCCGGCGTGACATCCAGTTCGGGGGAATCGATTCTATCGGCGAGATCCTGAAGGGAATCGAAAACCACGGCCCGTCCGGTATGGGTCAACAGTTCCGGCGACGCCGCCGACTGTTTGAAGATCGCCGTGCCCGGTGCCAAGTTCCCGCGTAGCACGGCGATGCCGCCTTCGGGATACAGGGGGTTCGCGCGCGGCCGGATGACTTCCTGCGGCCAACCGGTCTTCGCCGCATCGATTTCTTCGCCCAGGGTCCGTCCGGAAACCGTCAGACAGTCCAGATGCAACAGATCCTTGATTTCGCGCAAAATGGCGGGAACTCCGCCGGAACGGTGCAGATCGTCGACGTAGTATTGCCCCGAAGGTTTGACATCGACCAGAACCGGGGTGTCGCGCCCCATGCGATCCAGGGAGTCGAGATCGACGTCGTAGCCCATGCGCCGCGCCATCGCGGTCAGGTGGATCACGCCGTTGGTCGATCCTCCGATCGCCAACAGCATGCGAAAGGCATTGGCGAACGCTTGCGGAGTGAGGATCTTGTCCGGAGTCATGCCTTCCTTCGCCATGGCGACGGCACGAACGCCGGCGGCTTCGGCATGGCGCATGCGATCGGCGGAAACGGCGGGAATGACGGCACCGCCCGACAGCATCATGCCAAGCGCTTCGGTTACGCAGGCCATGGTGGCCGCCGTGCCCATCACGCCGCAGTACCCGACCGTGGGAACCAGGTTCTCGTTGACCTCGTTGATTTCCACCTCGTCGATCCCGCCTCCCCGATACATGCCCCAATAGCGGCGGCAGTCGGTACAGGCGCCGACGCGCACGCCGCGGTGGCTACCGCTGAGCATGGGGCCCGTCACGACTTCGATCGCCGGAACGCCCGCGCTGGCGGCCGCCATGATCTGAGCGGGGACCGTCTTATCGCAACCGCCGATCAGGATGACCGCATCCATCGGTTGGGAGCGGATCATCTCTTCGGTTTCCATCGCCATCAGGTTCCGGCGGTACATGCTCGTCGGATGGGAGAAGGATTCATGCAGCGTGATGGTTGGAAAATCGACGGGAAGTCCGCCAGCCATCAAGACACCGCGCTTGATCGCCTCCAGCACCTGGGGAACGTTTCCATGACAGGGATTGTAGGCGCTGTAGGTATTGGCGATGCCGATTACCGGCAGTTCGAGCGCATCGTCGGAGTAGCCCAACGCCTTGATGAAGGCCTTGCGGAGGAATAGGGAGAACGCCTCGTCCCCGTAGCTCGTCAATCCCTTGCGCATGCCCGTCTTGGTTTTTTGATCCGTCATGGTTCCTCCGCACGGCTTTCGACGACGCCGAGATCGTCCTTCCGGTCATGAATAGTCCGGCGGCGGCAGGCCGTTCAATTGAATTCGCGTTTCGTTGACAAATTTGTTGACAATCTGCCGCCCCACGAAGATCATGATTATTGATGATTTGAGGAGCTCGGATTGATGCCCCCGAATGCTGGCGGATGCGCCTCTCTGGCGACACCTCTGCGGATTCGCCGAAGAAAGTTCGGGGCGTGCGTCGAAACCGTCGAAATCTCTTGGATTGTCCCGGCCGGAAAAAGAAGAATGGATGAATGCCGTCTCCCATAAAAAGAAAGATATAGCGAAATTTTCCGCGTTCTATCGAGGCCGTCTTCCCGTCCAGGTGACGGCCTCTTTTCTTCCGTCGGATCAGGAATGGCCCGACAGCCGCGCTCAAACGACCTCCGGTCGCGGACGGGCAAGGCAGTCGGTCATTTTCCGTACCGATCCGTGACGGAAATATGTTATCGAACCGGGGTTCCGGCGCGTCGCCGGGCCCCGCCGCAATCAAGAAGCCAAACGAGGTGACTGCAATGACCGTTGGAAACTTTCAAGGCGTGCTGGTTCCCGCACTGACCCCCTTCAAAGCCGACCTTTCGCCGGACAGCGAGCGTTTCGTCGCCCACTGCAAATGGCTTTTGGGCCAGGGCGCAGACGGTCTTGCCGTGTTCGGGACGACGAGCGAGGCGAATTCGATGTCGGCCGACGAAAAAATGGCCTTGCTGGATGACTTGATCGCCGGCGGCGTTCCCGCGGAAAAGCTTATGCCCGGAACCGGCGCCTGCGCCCTGTCGGACAGCGTCCGACTGACCAAGCATGCCGTCGAAAACGGGTGCGGCGGCGTTTTGATGCTTCCCCCCTTCTATTATAAGGGTGTCAGCGACCAGGGGCTCTACGCCAACTTTTCGGAAATTATTCAGCGCGTGGCCGACGCCCGCCTGAAGGTGTATCTTTATCATATTCCCCCGCAGACCGCGACGCCGATCACCCTCGGCCTGATCGCTATGCTGCTGAAGAACTATGCCGGCACCGTCGTCGGGCTCAAGGACAGTTCCGGCGATTGGAACAACACGGCCGCCATGTTGAGGGAGTTCCCGGAGTTCGACGTTTTCCCGGGATCGGAATTGTTCCTGTTGCAGGGACTTCGGGCCGGCGGACAAGGATGCATCACGGCAACCGGTAACGCCAATCCGGCAGGAATCCGGAAGGTTTTCGAAAACTGGCAAACCTCCGAGGCCGACGCGCTTCAGGATCGGATCAACCAGGTTCGCAAAACCATTCAGACCTACCCGATGGTTCCGGCACTGAAACGCCTGATGGCGCATTTCCACGACGATGCCGGTTGGGCGACCGTCCGTCCACCGCTGATCAAGTTGTCCGATGAAAAGTGGCAAGGTCTCCTCGAGGACATCACGGCCATCGACTTCCGGGTCGCAGCGAAGTAAATCGCGGCGGCCGGGCGCGCGAAACGATCGGCGCGCCCGGCCGACCGAAAGCCGCTCAGGCATCCAAAGACGGTACGGCCATGGAAAAACCTTCCGAAAACGGTCTCGCCGCCATCCGTCGGGTGGTCGGTGTATTGGAAGAAGACATCGTCTTCGGACGCCTTAGGCCTCGCGAAAGGTTGATCGAGGAGGATCTCGTCGCCCGCTTCGACGTCAAGCGTCACGGCATCCGGCGGGCGCTCGTCGAGCTCGAACACATGGGAATGGTGATCCGCATCCCAGGGCGCGGTGCCCGGGTTCGCGACTTCACACCCCAGGAGATCGACCATCTGTACGGTTTGCGCGAGATGCTGGAAGCCGAAGCGGCGCGGCAGATCCCCCTGCCCCCCGCCCAGGACTATCTTTCGGCCCTCGAGACCCTGTGTGAGGAACATAGTGACGCGGTCGACCGCAGCGATCTCGCCACCGCCTTTCGTGCCAACATCCGGTTCCACACCGTCATGTTTTCGGCTTGTGGCAATCCCTATCTGGTCGAGGCCATCGAGTATTTCGCGATGAAGTCACACGCGATCCGGTCCTATTCGATTGCCAATCGGGCTTTGCTGGAATTGGTGCGGGATGAACACCGGCGCATGGTCGACGCGATCCGGATGACGGATCGCGAAACCTTGGTCTCCCTATGCCTCAGTCACCTCAAACCGTCGCGCGAGGCCTATCTCGAAGCCAACCAGGCGATCGTCGCCGTCCGGCAAACGGAACGCGGAAAGTTTTAGAAATCCTCTCCGGAACTGCTGCGCCCGATAGAAACGTCCCTGTGGACGTAAACGCACATCAAGAGGCCCAATCCGAATAGAAGCGTCAACATCGCCGTGCCGCCATACGAAATCAGCGGCAGCGGCACGCCAACGACGGGGATCAGCCCCATGACCATCGCAATGTTGATGAACACGTAAAGAAAGAACGTGGTCGTGATGCCGATCCCGACCAGTCGCCCGAACTGGGTACGGGAGCGCAGGGAAATCGCGTACCCGTAAGCTACGATCAGCAGATAAAGCCCGATCAGCACCAATCCGCCGACCATACCGAATTCCTCGGCCAGCATGGTGAAGATGAAATCCGTCTGCATTTCGGGTAGGAAGTTCAGATGGCTCTGCGTTCCCTGCAGGAACCCCTTACCCATGACACCGCCGGATCCCAGGGCAATCTGGGACTGGATGATGTGGTAGCCCGATCCCAGTGGATCGCTTTCGGGATCGAAGAAGGTGAGAACCCGTTTCTTCTGATAGTCATGGAGAAACTGCCAGATCAGGGGAATCGCGCCCAGCGTCACGACACCGACCAGCGCGAATTTCCAGATCCGGACTCCGGCCAGGAAAAAGACCGTGGAACTGACGAACAGAAGCATCACGGCGGTGCCCAGATCCGGCTGCCGAAGAACAAGGGCGGCGGGGGCCGCGATCATAGCCAGCGGCGGAATCAGATAGGTGATCCGCCCCACTTCCTCGATCGTGCACCGATGGAAGTACCGCGCCAGGGCCAGCACGATGGCCAGTTTCATGACCTCCGACGGTTGGACGTTGGCGAAACCCAGATCCAGCCAACGGCGCGCGCCCATGCCGACGAAGCCCGCCACCTCGACCGCGCCAAGCAGTATCAGCGCCATGAAATAAAACACGTAGGCATACCGGAACCAAAACCGGATGTCGGTCAAGGCCACCGCGATCAATATCGCGATCCCGACTCCGTAGCGCATCATCTGGCGTTCGGCCCAGGGTTCGAGGTTCCCGTTCGCCGCCGAATAAAGCATCGCGAAGCCGATGCCCGCAGTCGCGGTCAGCAACAGGATGAAGAACCAGTGGATCTGCCAAAACTTCGACCAGATCGACGGTTGCGGCTCGTTCATCGTCGCCAGGCTCATCCCACCCCCCGCCGCCGCAATTCTTTTTTGAGCTCCCGTTGGACCTGTTGTCCCGCCGTTGGCAAGGTGGTGCCCCGAAGCTGCGTCTTAAGCAATATGTCCCGCGCGATCGGCGCCGCCGTCGACGACCCGCCGCCACCATGTTCCACGACCACGGCCACGGCATAGCGCGGGCTGTCGATGGGGGCAAAACCGACAAAGATCGCATGATCGCGGGATTCCCAGGGCAGATCCTCGTTTTTCTTGACGCCGCTTTCGCGTTCGCTCTTGGTGATACGACGGACCTGGGCCGTCCCGGTCTTTCCGCCCATTTCGAAACCGGCTTCGGTGATTCTGGCACCCCTCGCTGTTCCGCGCGTACCGTTGACGACTTCGGACATCGCATTAACGATGAGCTTGAGATACGTAGCCGGCAGGCCGACGCTTTTGGGTTCTCCCCTCCCCCGAGCAACCGCGCCGTCATCGGAAATGATGTCCCGAGTCAGGTGGGGAATCACCATGTATCCCCCGTTGACCAGCCGAGCCGTCATCACCGCCAATTGCAGCGGCGTGGTCAATACATAGCCTTGTCCGATCCCGGCGTGGAGGGTCTCGCCCTGGGTCCACGGACGGTCGAAAACCGCCTGTTTCCAGGCTCGCGTCGGCATAATGCCCGGTTGTTCACCCGGAAGGTCGACACCGAGTTTGGCCCCGATGCCGAACCGGTTGGCAATTTCCGCTATTTTTTCGATGCCCGTCCTCTTGGCAATCTCGTAAAAGTAGACGTCACAGGATTGGGCGATGGCGTTTTCCAGATCCATCCAGCCGTGGCCGCCCCGCTTCCAGCAATGGAAACGGGAGTCACCGAGTTTCAGCGAGCCGGGGCAGAAAAAGCGGGTCGACGGCGTGATAACTTTCTTATCCAGCGCCGCCAGTGCGACCACCATCTTGAAGGTCGATCCAGGCGGATATTGTCCCGCCACGGCCTTGTTGATCAGCGGCGACATGGGGTTGTTGACGAGCGCGGACCACTCATCGGTGCTCAACCCCCTGTTGAAGGCATTGGGGTCGAAACCCGGTGTCGAACCCATCGCGAGGATTTCACCGTTACGCACGTCGATCACCACGACGGCCGCGCTTTCGCCTACCAATCGTTCACTGACAAAACGCTGAAGTTCGAGATCGATGGTCAGAACGACCTCGGCACCGGGTTGACCTTCGTTGCGCTCCAGTTCCCGGATCACCCGGCCGAAGGCGTTGACCTCGACCTGGCTGTTACCGCCGGTGCCACGAAGGGCGAGATCGTAGACCCGTTCGATCCCGGCCTTGCCGATTCGGAATCCGGGAAGTTCCAACAGGGCGTCGCCGTTCAGGTCGCGTTCCGATACCGCGGCCACGTAACCAAGAATGTGGGAGGTCGTTTCAGGATAGGGATAGTAGCGGCTTTGTCCGACGTCGATCATCACCCCGGGTAAATCCGGCGCGTTGACCTCGATCCGTGCCACCTCTTCCCATTCGAGATTCTCGCGAATCGTGACCGGGACGAACTTGCGCTTGCGACGGATTTCGCGCAGGACCCGGCGATGATCGGTCTCCCCGATATCGATGATCCGCGACAGATAACCGAGGACGGTTTCAACGTCCCCCAATTGCTTGCTGACCTGTTCGCGGATCAATACCGCACGATAATTTTGACGGTTGACCGCCAGTTCCTGACCGTTTCGATCGACGATACGACCGCGCGGCGGCGCCAGCAGGCGTAGGTTTATCCGGTTGTCCTCGGCCAGGGTACGATAGCGGTCGGACTCGATGACCTGGAGGTAGTACATGCGGGCGACAAGCGCCGAAAGCAGCACAAACTTGCCCCCCCCGAGAACCAGCGCCCGGCGGGTGAAAAGCTTCTGCCTATCTCCATCCCGATGCATCTCAGTCCTGCTTCAAAAACGCCTGCTGCCAGCGCATCAACAACCACGCCAAAGCGGGAAAAATCCCAATCGTCAACAGGTATTGAAATAGTGCCGCCTTGGGTTCGATCAAACTCACATTTAATACGACCATCAACAGCCAAGTTTCCACGGCCGCGGCAAGTGCCACCACCGAGAAACCGATCCAATAGATCCCGAACGATTTTCCGACGAAAAACTGCCTTTGATAGGCGACGATCCCGAAAACCGTCAAAAAGACCACCGCATTCACCCCCAGGGGCTGTCCTGCTATCAGATCGTGGAACAAGCCGATCAGGAAAACCGCATATGCCGGCATCAATCGAGGCCGGAATATTCCCCAGTGGTAAATCGACATCAACGCAAGCACCGGAACGACTCGGGATGCACCGGGCACATGCAGAGGGATGGCGTTGACGACCACGAGCGAAAGGGTAATTCCGAAAGGGGTCAACTGCCTGGCGAGAAGGTCCAGCCGCTGCCATATCGACGGCTTCATCAAACCTACTTTCCGCCTTCACCCACTATTTTCTGGGGCAGCTGCAAGATTCCGGACAACCCCATGTCGAGGATGCGAACATACTCCAGCCGATCATAATTCACATAGGGCTGAACGGAAATCCCGTTGTCGCTGACGGCCGAAACGATCCCGATCGCAATCCCCGGAGGAAACGCCCCGCCATGCCCCGACGTGACGATCCGGTCCCCGGGCGACACGACCGCGCCCGGCGGCAAATGGATCAAGCGCGGGCGATTGGTATTGTCCCCGGCCAAGATGGCCCGAATCCGGGAATGCTCGACCAGGATGGGAATCCGGGAGTTGAGGTCGGTGATCAAGAGAACGCGGGCGGAACGGGCGCCCACCGCATCGGTACGCCCCACCAGTCCGATACCCGTCGTGACGGCCTGTCCAGGCCGAACGCCGGACAAGGCGCCGGCATTGACGACAAAACTCTGAGCGTAGGCCCCCCCGTGATCGGCGATGATCCGGGCCGAGACGAAATTAATTTCCCGTTCCGGCGCGAAGTTAAGCAGTCCCTTGAGTTCACGGTTTTCGGCTTCGAGCTTGCGGCCGACGGCTTGCCATCGCAGCAAACGTTCGTTTTCGACACGCAGCCGCTCGTTTTCCTTGTACAGCGCGACCATCGATTCGGCGTTGGCCATCCAGTCGGCGGCCGTTGCGACCGGTTTCGACATCGCGCCCAAAATCGGCGCTACGGCGTCGGTCACATTGGCCCGCATGCGCTCGACAAGCACCGCGTCGGCTTTACCGAGGATCATCAAGCCGAACGCGGCAAGGATCAGGCCCATGTACGCGAATCGCTGGGCCACCCCACGAATGGGTGCCGCAATTCGATGAACCGGTCGCAAGCTGTCGTTCACGGTTGTCCCCGAACTGAATAACCCGCTCGGCTTATAGTGCCTTGCCCTACAAGGAATCAGCAATACCAAGAATTGGTTAAGATTGCCTAACCAAACTGTCGCCCCGTTTTTTTAATCACCAAAGTCATTGGCGGAATCAATACATGGTCAGGAGGACATCCTTGAGTTTCTTCATCTCTTCCAGCGACCGTCCGGTTCCCAGCACGACGCAGGAGAGCGGATCGTCGGCGATGGACACCGGCAACCCCGTCGCATGCCGCAGAACGAAATCCATGTTCCCGAGAAGCGCCCCACCCCCGGTGAGAACGATACCCTTGTCCACGATATCGGCTGCCAGTTCCGGCGCCGTATGCTCGAGGGCGACCTTGACCGCCTCGATGATGTTGCTGACCGGTTCGGCCAGACTTTCGGCGATTTGGCGCTCGCTTATGGTGATTTCCTTGGGGACGCCGTTCATCAAGTCGCGTCCCTTGATCTCCATCGTCCGTCCCTCGCCGCCGTCGGGCGGACAGGCGGTGCCGATCTCCTCCTTAATGCGCTCGGCGCTGCCTTCACCGACGAGAAGGTTATGATTCCGCCGCATATAGGAAATGATCGCCTCGTCCATCTTGTCGCCGCCGACCCGCACGCTGCGCGAATAGACGATGCCGCCCAAGGAAAGCACCGCGACCTCGGTCGTACCACCGCCGATGTCGACGACCATCGAGCCCGTGGGCTCGGTCACCGGCAAGCCGGCGCCGATGGCGGCCGCCATGGGTTCCTCGATCAAGAAAACCCGGCGTGCGCCCGCGCTCTCAGCCGATTCCTGAATCGCCCGGCGTTCAACCGCGGTCGATCCCGATGGCACGCATACGATCACAAGAGGGCTTGCGAAACTGCGGCGGTTGTGGACCTTGCGGATGAAATATTTGATCATTTCCTCCGCCACCTCGAAATCGGCGATGACGCCGTCGCGAAGCGGGCGGATGGCACGCACGTTGCCGGGGGTTCGGCCAAGCATCTGCTTGGCCTCCTCGCCGACGGCCATGACATGCTTCTTGCCCCGAACCTCGGCGATGGCGACAACGGAGGGTTCGTTCAGAACGATTCCCCGACCTTTCACGTAGACCAACGTATTGGCCGTACCGAGGTCGATGGCCATGTCTGCGGACAGAAAACCGAACAGTCGGGAAAACATCGGTCCTCACTTCTTTGGTGGGTCGTGACGGCATATGGAAAGGTCCGGGGGAGCCCCGTCGACTTCCCCGGCCCCTTTTATATTAGAGGTCAAGCCGCTTCGCTAGGCCGAAAGCGCGGCAGGTGCCGTTTTCTCGCGTTTCACCAGTAATTTGTTCAACGCGACGACGTAAGCCTTGGCCGAAGCGACGATCGTATCGGTATCGGCGGCGTTACCGTTAACCGTCCGCCCATTTTCTTCGAGCCGCACGGACACCTCGGCCTGGGCGTCGGTTCCGCGGGTCACGGCGTGAACCTGATAGAGCTGCAAATGCGCGCTGGTCGGAAACAGGCTTTTTATCGCCTTGAACGTCGCGTCCACGGGGCCGTCGCCGTGACAACTGAAACTCATGGTCTCGCCATCGATTTCCAGGGACAGGGCCGCCTTGGACGGGCGCTGGGTGGTACCGCACTCGATCGACAGCGAAACCAGACGCACGCGTTCGTTGGCATGGGCGATTTCGTCGTCCACCAGGGCGATCAGATCTTCTTCGAAGACTTCCTTCTTCAGGTCCGCCAAGGCTTTGAACCGTTGAAACGCCTCTTCGATCGCGTTGTCACCCAGATCGTACCCCAGTTCGCGCAGCTTGTTCTTGAAGGCGTGCCGCCCCGAATGCTTGCCGAGCACCAGTTTCGATGACGTCAACCCGACCGATTCCGGGGTCATGATCTCATAGGTTTCAGCGTTTTTGAGAACGCCGTCCTGATGGATGCCCGACTCGTGGGCAAACGCGTTCGCGCCCACAATGGCCTTGTTGGGCTGCACCACGAATCCGGTAACCGCCGAAACCAGTCGAGACGCCTTCATGATGTTCGGAGTCGCGATTCCCGTGGTAAAGGGCATGCGGTCGCTTCTCGTCCGCAACGCCATCACGATTTCCTCGAGCGCGGCATTTCCGGCCCGTTCACCCAGGCCATTGATGGTACATTCCACTTGGCGCGCGCCGGCGTTGACCGCTGCGAGGGAATTCGCGACCGCCAATCCGAGATCGTTGTGGCAATGGACCGAAACCACGGCCTTGTCGATGTTCGGGACGCGATCGAACAGCATGCCGATCAAAGCGGCGAATTCGTCGGGAATCGAATAGCCTACGGTATCGGGAATGTTGATGGTTCCGGCGCCGGCGTCGATCGCCGCCTCGACACAACGGCACATGAAATCCGGATCCGTGCGCGAACCGTCCTCGCACGACCATTCGACATCGTCCGTGAAACGCCGGGCAAAGGTCACACTTTCGATGACCTTCTCGAAGACCTTCTCCGGGTCCATCTGCAGCTTGAACTTCATGTGGAGCGGGCTCGTAGAAATGAAGGTATGGATCCGGCCCCGTTCCGCTGGTTTTATGGCTTCAGCAGCGCGTTCGATATCCATCCGGGTCGCGCGGGCAAGTCCGCAGACCGTCGAATTGCGCACGATCTTGGCGATCTCATGCACCGATTCGAAGTCACCGAGAGACGCGATGGGGAACCCGGCTTCGATCACATCGACACCCATTTCCTCCAGGACCTGGGCAATCCGGATTTTCTCGTCCAGATTCATCGAAGCACCGGGTGACTGTTCGCCGTCACGCAAGGTCGTGTCGAAGACGATCACGCGATTCGGATCTGTATGGGGGCTCATGGATTCCTGCTCCAATCGATTGCGGCGACGTCAAACGATTTTGGTACGTCGTCAATGGCGCCGCCGGTTTGCCAATCTCGGCAGGCGCCCGTTGTTGGCATTCTCTGCGGATACCACGATCCGTTTCAACGTCGGCGATAGGACTAGATCTGTAGCCCCGATGATCTTGTCAACGGGCGGGACCGCGACGCAACCGCGCCAGTGCGAAAAACGACTGCCTATCAGGCCATCGATTGCAGGGTGTTGCGTGTTCTATGGGATTCGCCTAAAGGATCGTCTCACGGCCTTTTATCCACATCGACAATAGCGCCGTCACCGGAGATTCACATGCCGCGCGTTCGAGAAGACAAACCGACTCTCATCGTTCGCAATGCCCTGCTCAAGGACATCCCGGCGATCCGGGAACTTTGCAGGAAAGCCTACCCCGAAATCGAACCCTATTCGGCATCTCAGGTCCGGGGTCAGATTCAGAATTACCCCGATGGCCAGTTCGTCGCCGTATTCGAGGATGCAGTCGTGGGCTACTGCGCCACCTTTCAGATTGGCGAATCCTCGGCGCTCGGCCCGCACACCTGGGTCGAGATCACCGGAAACGGCCTCGCCTCGCGCCATGACGAGGACGGCGATTGGCTTTACGGTATGGAGGTCTGCGTCGACCCCGACTACCAGGGGCTTCGCATCGGCCAACGCCTTTACACCGAACGCAAGGCACTGTGCATCCGCAAGCAGCTGAAGGGGATCGCTTTCGGCGGGCGTCTGCCGGGACTGGCCCGGCTGTGGCGGAAGGTGGGGTCGGCCGAAGCCTACGCCGAACAGGTGACGGCTCGCAAACTCCGCGATCCCGTTCTGTCCTTTCAATTGCGCAATGGGTTCGAGGTCATCGGCGTTCTCCCCAACTATCTGATCGAGGACCGGAAGTCGTTGGGCTACGCCGCCCACTTGGTCTGGCGCAATCCGAAATACGTACCCGACGATTCGGGATCCCGTACCAAAAGACGATCGCCGCCGCCCGATGCCGTTCGAGTGGGCATCGTCCAATACCAACAGCGGCGCCTGACTTCGTTCGAGGAATTCAGCCGTCATGTCGAATACTTCGTCGACGTCGTCGCCGACTACAGGGCCGATTTCGTCCTGTTTCCCGAATTGTTCACGCTGCAACTGCTGTCCATCGAGAACAGCCCGATTCCGTCCACCGAGGCGATCGCGACCCTGACGCGCTATACGGAACCGCTCAAGGAACTGCTGAGCCGGCTGGCCGTCGGCTACAACATCAACATCGTCGGCGGCTCGCACCCCACGCTCGACGAAAACGGCGAAATCCTGAACATATGCTACGTCTGTCTGCGCGACGGGTCTATTCACCGCCAAGCCAAGATCCACCCGACGCCGAACGAGCGGCATTGGTGGAACATCGGCGGCGGTTCGCAGCTTCAAACAATCAATACGGACTGCGGCACCATCGGAGTCCTGATCTGTTACGATGCGGAATTCCCGGAACTCGCACGCCATCTCGTCGATCAGGGGGCGCAAGTCCTGTTCGTGCCTTTCTGTACCGATGAACGCCAAAGCTATCTTCGCGTGCGTTATTGCGCGCAGGCCCGGGCGGTCGAAAATCAATGCTATGTCGTCATGGCGGGAAATGTCGGCAACCTGCCGAATGTCGAGAACATGGACATCCAGTACGCGCAAAGCTGCATTCTGACGCCGTGCGACTTCCCGTTCGCGCGCGACGGCATCGCGGCCGATACCACCCCCAATGTGGAGATGGTCGCTTTCGCGGATCTCCACATGGCGGATCTGGCCGCGGCCCGGCAATCGGGTACCGTCCAAAATCTCAAGGACCGGCGGTTCGACCTCTATTCGGTGGCCTGGAACCGCAAGAAGGGGTAGCGCCGCCGGCCCGCGGTTTTACACCTGCCCGTCGCTTCGCAGGTTGCCAAGGAACGAGCCAACGGCAGACTTGAGCCGCTGGTCCTGTTCCGTCAGTCCCTTTGATACGTCCTCGACTTCGCGCGAGACCGCGTTTGCTTCCTGGGACGCACGGGAAAGTTCGTGGAGATTGACAGACACATGTTCGGCCTGACTGGCCGTTCCCTGCGCGCTTCCGGTAATTTGCCTGGTCGCGGCGCCCTGCTCTTCAACCGCGGCCGCGATGGCCTCGGTGGTTTGCGAGACGGTTTCGATGGATTGCACGATTCGAGAGATGGATTCGACCGACATCCGAGTCGCATCCGTCACGTCCTGAATCTGTTTGGTGATCTCTTCGGTCGCCCGCCCGGTCTGGGACGCCAGGTTTTTGACTTCGGAGGCCACGACGGCAAAGCCCTTCCCGGCCTCGCCGGCACGGGCGGCCTCTATAGTCGCGTTGAGGGCCAGCAGGTTGGTCTGATTCGCGATGTCGTCGATCAGGGTCGCAATCTCTCCGATCTTGTTCACGGCCGACGACAGTCCCTGAATTTGGGAGTTCGCCTCGCCCGCCTGCTCGGAGGCCGAGCGGACTTCGTTCGACGATTCGGTGATGCGGCGCGCGATTTCGTCGATGGCCGACGACAGTTCCTCGGACGCGTTCGCCCCCGTCGACACATTGTCCGAGATCTGCTGAATGCCGTCGGCTGCGGCATGCATCTTGTCTTCGACGGTATCGGACGCTCCTTTCATGCGCCGGGACGTATCGATCAGCCGTTCGACGAGACTCGATACCGTTCCCTGGGCGTCGGAAACCTGTTTTTCGAAGGTATCTGCAACCTGGATCAGGGCACGCCGTCGTTCTTGTTCCGACCGCGCCTTGGCGTCCGCCGCCTCGCGCTCCGCATTCTCGCGGGCGATCATCGCATCGCGGAAAACCACGACGCTTTTCGACATCTCGCCGATTTCGTCTTTTCTGTCCGTTGAAATATCGATGCCGGTATCGCCGTCGGCGAGCCGCCGCATTCCTTGTCCGAGGGACCGCAGGGGCGCGGTGATGGAGCGCGCAAACCACCAACTCAACGCCAGCATCGCCAATGCGACAACCGCGACGATCACGCTCAAGCGTATGACCTCGCGCATGAAATCGTCATCGATATCGTCGATGTAGGCGCCACTGCCGACAACAATGCCCCAGTCGGGAATCTTTTGGATCCACGAGACCTTGCGTTTCGGTTCCGTTTCGCCGGCTCTTGGATACCAGTATTCAACCAATTTTCCCGCCACCGGAGCCTTTAGAAACTCCCGGACGACAGGAAACCCCCGCTTGTCGACCAAATCGATCCGATTTTTGCCCACCAATTCTAAATTCGGAGGCAGAGCAACCGTAACGCCCTTCATGTCGTAGGCGAACAGATATCCCTGCATGTCGTCGAACCACATGTCGTGAACGACGTCGCGCCAGCGGGAAATCGCCTGTTCGCGGGTCATTTCCTTTTTCGCGACGCTCCCCTTCTCCAGGCGGACCGCTTGCTCGACGGAGGTTTCGACAACCCAGCGCAGGGCGTCCACCCGGTCCTGGATCATACGGTCGTAAAGGAGGTTGAGCGCCAAAACCGTCAGAACGATCAAGGCCAGAAGACCCGAACTTCCGATAATGAGGAGTTTGCCGCGTATCGTCATCGTCATGGTCGAATAGCCTCGCTCGATGTTTATCCGGGGTTGAATATCGTATTTTGCAAATATTTATAAATTATTTCGAACATGTAAGCTTGCGCACAAATGACGTAAAAAAACCCCCGGACTTTCACCCGGGGGTTCTCTTTATTGCGATTTCGTAGGCTCTAGTTCTTTTCCTTGTCCACCAGCCGGTTGGCGGTGATCCAAGGCATCATGCCGCGAAGCTTTTCACCGACTTCCTCGATGCCGTGTTCGGCCGAACGACGACGCATCGCCTTGAAGCTGGCCTGACCCGACTGGCACTCCAACATCCAGTCCCGGGCGAAACGACCGTTCTGAATGTCGGCGAGGACCTCTTTCATACGATCCTTGACGCTGTCGTCAATCAGGCGCGGACCACTGATGTAGTCGCCGTATTCGGCCGTATTGGACACGGAATACCGCATATTCGCGATGCCGCCTTCGTAGATCAGGTCGACGATCAGCTTCACTTCATGCAAACATTCGAAATAGGCCATTTCCGGCGCGTAACCGGCTTCGACCAGCGTATCGTAACCGGCCGCGATCAGCGCGGTCAAACCGCCGCACAAAACGGCCTGTTCGCCGAACAAGTCGGTTTCGCATTCTTCCTTGAAGGTCGTCTCGATGACGCCCGAGCGTCCACCGCCGATGGCGCAGGCGTAGGACAGCCCGATTTCACGGGCGTTGCCGCTGGGGTTCTGTTCGACCGCCAGAAGACAGGGGACACCGCCACCGCGCACGTACTCGGAACGCACCGTGTGTCCGGGACCTTTGGGCGCAACCATGAAAATGTCCACTTCCGGCCGCGGTTCGATAAGGCGGAAATGGATATTGAAGCCGTGCGCGAACGCCACAGCCGCACCGTCGCGCAGGTTCTGGTGAATTTCGCTGTAGTAGATCTTGCCCTGAATTTCGTCCGGAGCAAGGATCATCACCACATCGCCCCAGGCAGCGGCCTCGGAAGCCGTCATCACCTTGAAGCCGGCCGTTTCGGCCTTCTTCCACGCGGCGCCGCCCTTGAGTTCGGCGACGACGACGTCCTTGACGCCGGAATCGCGAAGGTTCTGGGCGTGGGCGTGTCCCTGGCTGCCGTAACCGACGATGGCGACCTTCTTGCCTTTGATCAGGTTAACGTCCGCGTCCCTGTCGTAATAGACTTGCATAGTCAATCCTCCAAGTGAGATCCGGCCCGGTGGCCGGCCAATAGTGCTAAAGGGCTTGATTGCCCCGGGCGATGGCAACGACGCCGGTCCGGGATACGTCGATGAGGCCCAGGGGCTGCATCAATTCGATGAAAGCGTTCAGTTTCTGGGTGCTTCCGACGACCTGGAATGTAAAGGAATCGTTGGTGCTGTCCACCACGTTCGCGCGGAAAACATCCGCTATGCGCAGGGATTCGACCCGGTGTTCCCCGATCCCGACGACCTTGATCAAGGCCAATTCACGTTCCACGTGCGGCCCCTGGATCGTCAGGTCGCTAACCTTGTGTACCGGGACGAGACGAGAAAGCTGTGCCTTGATCTGCTCGATGATCATCGGCGTGCCCGACGTGACGATGGTGATCCGCGACAGAGCTTTCCTGGGATCGACTTCGGACACAGTCAGGCTTTCGATATTGTAGCCCCGTCCGGAATACAATCCGATGACGCGGGCCAGAACGCCGGGCTCGTTATCGACCAGCACGGCGATGGTATGGAATTCGATATTCGCTGTTTCTGCGTTCACGGCTGCAACTCCATGCTTCGTGGGCGCTCGCTCCGTTGCCGGTAGCGCGTCCCCCCGTATTTTCCGTCATGCCCTTGGAAGCGCCCGAAGGGGCGCGGCCCCGGCGATTAAGCCAGGACCATGCCCTCCGCGGAGCCCTCGTCCGAGTCCGAGGCATCCGCCGCGTCCTGGCCGAGGATGATTTCGTTGTGGGCGGCACCGGCGGGAATCATCGGGTAGACGTTTTCCAACGGGTCGGTCAGCACCTCCGCCACGACCGGCCCCGGATGGTCGAGCATCTCCTTGATTACCCCGTCCACCTCGTCGGGCTTTGTCGCCCTGAGTCCCTTGATGCCGTAAGCATCCGCGAGTTTTATGAAGTCCGGTTTCTGTTGCTCGAACTGGCTCTCCGAGTAGCGTTCCTCGTAGAAAAGTTCCTGCCACTGGTGAACCATGCCGAGGGTATTGTTGCGCAGGATGAACACCTTGACCGGAACCTTGTAGGCTTCGATGGTTCCGAATTCCTGGATATTCATCTGCAGCGAGGCTTCGCTGGTCACCACGACGCTCGTGGATTCGGGGTGGGCGAACTGGGCGCCGATCGCCGCCGGCATCCCGTAACCCATGGTTCCGAGTCCGCCCGACGTCAGCCAGCGGTTCGGTTCATCGAACCCGATGTATTGGGCCGCCCACATCTGGTGCTGCCCGACGTCCGTGGCAACGTAGGCATCGCGGCCTTGCAAGGCCTTGAACAACCGTTCGACCGCGTACTGAGGTTTCGCCAGACCGTTGTTCGGCTTGTAGCTCAGACACTTCTTGCCGCGCCATTCGTCGATCTGCTTCCACCACGACTTTAGGGCCTTGGCATCCGCCTTGGCGCCGCTTTCCTTCCAGCCGTTCACGATTTCCTCGAGCACCGAGGCCACGTCGCCAACGATGGGAACGTCGACGATCACGTTCTTGTTGATGGACGAGGGATCAATGTCGATGTGGATTTTCTTCGAATTCGGCGAAAAGGCTCCGAGCCGGCCGGTCACCCGGTCGTCGAACCGGGCGCCGATCGCCAGCATGACGTCGCAACCATGCATGGCGAGATTGGCCTCGTACGTCCCGTGCATTCCCGGCATGCCGAGGAAATGAGGATCCGACGACGGAAACGCGCCCAAACCCATCAGCGTCAAAGTGCAGGGATATCCGGTTCCGCGAACCAGTTCACCCATCAGTTTCGACGCCTTCGGACCCGAATTGATCACCCCGCCGCCAGCGTAGATGATCGGTCTCTTGGCGGAGGCAAGGAGCTTGACGGCCTGTTGGATCGCCGATTTGTCGCCCTTCACCCTCGGCTTGTAGGTACGATGCTTGACCTTGTCGGGACCGATGTAGGTTCCCTTGTTCACCAGCACGTCCTTGGGAAGATCCACCAAGACCGGACCGGGACGACCGCTGCGCGCCACGTAATAGGCTTCGTGCAGAACCCGGGCGAGATCGTTGACGTCCTTCACCAGGTAATTGTGCTTGGTGCACGACCGGGTGATGCCGGTGGTGTCCGCCTCTTGAAAAGCGTCGTTGCCGATCAACTGCGTCGGGACTTGGCCGGTGATGCACACCAGCGGAATCGAGTCCATCAGCGCGTCGGTCAATCCCGTCACCGTGTTGGTGGCGCCGGGGCCGGAAGTCACGATGACCGTGCCGACCTTGTTGGTCGAACGGGCATACCCTTCCGCCGCATGAACGGCCGCCTGCTCGTGCCGAGTCAGGATATGGCGGAGGAAGTTCTGCTTGTAGATCTCGTCATAGAGAGGAAGGGTTACACCGCCCGGATAGCCGAATACCACGTCGACGCCCTGATCCTTGAGGGCCTTCAAGACGATTTCAGCACCCGAGAACAACTCCTTCGACATAACTCCTTCTCCTTTGTCGACGATGATGCGGCGGATCACGGCGATCCACCGAAGAAAAACGACCGGCCCGCACTCAGCGCACCCGGTCGCCTAAAAATGGAACCTAGTCGTTCAAATCCGTGCGGTCAACACGGAATGGCGAATAAAGTTAAAGATTTTTTCGCGCTGGCTTTCCGAATATTGCGCGTCAACGACGAATGACGGTACCGTCTGATGGCGCAGCCACGTCATTTGCCGTTTGGCGTAGTTGCGCGTCGATTTCTGTCCCGATGCGATTGCCTGGGAAAGAGAGATTTCTTCCCGAAGGTAAGCGGCCAGTTCGCGAACGCCAACCGCCTTCATTGCCGGAAGATCCGATGAAATTCCGCTCCGCAACAAGGCCGCAACCTCCTCGATCGCCCCTTTCTCGGCCATTTCAGCAAAGCGGCGGTCGATGGTGGCGTAGAGGGTCTTCCGCTCCGGAAAAACATGAATCATGAAGAACGGTCCGTCCACGGCAGTTGCGGGCGGGCGGCGGCGAATCCATTCTGGCAAAGGTGTTCCGGTCGCGGTGACGACCTCCCACGCCCGAATCAGCCGCTGACGGTCGCCGTCGGGCAGTCGTTCGGCGCTCTCGCGGTCAGTCGTCCGCAGCCGTTCCCGAAACCCGCCGCCGCCAAGGGTTTCGTATAGGGCTTCGGCTTCGGTTCGAAACCGTTCGGGAACATCCGGAATCGACGACAATCCCTTGGTCAGCGCTTTCAGATACAAACCCGTTCCGCCGACGACGACGGGAATCCGCCCCGCGGTCCGCGCCGATTCGATCTCCGCCGTCGCCATCGATAGCCAGCGGCCCGCCGAGCACGCCTCCGCGACCGACAACGTGCCATAAAGTCGGTGCGGTGCACGGGCTGTCTCCGCGTCTCCGGGACGGGCCGTCACGATGGCCAACTCTCGATAGACCTGCATGGAATCGGCGTTGATGACGACGCCGGCGAACGTCTCGGCGATATCCGCGGCCAGCGCCGATTTGCCGCTTGCCGTCGGTCCCGCGACGATCAGGATCGGAATCCCGGACATGCCTCAGTCCAACAGTTCGTCCGCCAGCGCCCGGTCGTACCCCTTGGCCGCGACGAGAAACTGGCGCGTGTACGGATGGGTCGCGTGCCCCCGGCGCAGATCGCCGATGTTGAGTCGTTCGACGATTTCGCCGTAGCGCATGACCGCCAGGCGATCACACATGTGCGCCACCACGGCCAGATTGTGGCTGACCAGAATCATGGTCAAGCGATGCTCGTCCTTCAAGCGGCGCAACAGATTGAGGATTTCGGCCTGCACCGACACGTCGAGGGCGCTCGTCGGCTCGTCGAGCAGCAGTATCCGAGGCTCCAGGATGACCGCTCGGGCGATCGCGACCCGTTGCCGTTGGCCGCCGGAAAGCTGATGCGGATAGCGAAACCGGAACGAGCGGTCGAGCCCGACATCCGTCAGCGCCCGTTCGATGCGTTTCTCCGTGTCTCCGATACCGTGAACGGCCAACGGTTCCGCCAGCGCCCTATCCACGGTATGGCGCGGGTGAAGAGATGCGAACGGATCCTGGAATACCATCTGAACCCGCCGATGAAACGCCTTGCTCCGCCGTCGCCCCTGTTTTTCGCCCTCGACTTCCAGTGTGCCGGTCCAATGATCGAACAAACCCGACAAGGCCCGCAGCACCGTCGATTTCCCGGAGCCGCTTTCCCCGACCAACCCGAAAATTTCACCTTCGGCCACGTCGAAATCCACCTGACGGACGGCATCCACGACATGGCGGGCGGTGACGAACGACACCGTCAGATTGCGCGCCATGATCAACGGACGGTCCGTCATGTCCCCTCCTCCGCCCATGCGGGATCGCGCAGCAAGACCGGAAGTTCTTCCCGCCGTTCGCCTTCTATTTTCGGCAGGGCCGCCAGCAACCCCCGCGTATAGGGATGAGTCGCCGCATGGAGGGCGTCGGCACGGCATTCCTCAACCACCCGCCCGGCATACATCACGACGACGCGATTGCAGAAGCTCGCCACCAGATCGAGATCGTGGGAAATGAACATCAGGCCCATATCGCTGGCACTGACCAGATCGTCGAGAATGGCCAGAACCTGCATCTGCACCGTTACGTCGAGGGCGCTCGTCGGTTCGTCGGCGATCAGAAGGTCCGGGCCGAGAGCCACCATCATCGCGATCATCACGCGCTGGCCCATGCCCCCGGAAAGCTCCCCCGGATAGGCTTCCATAACCCGGAGAGGGTCGTGAATGCGCACGCTTTCGAGCGCGTCGGCCGCCTTTGCCCGACCACGGCTCCGCGACAGACCCGGTTCGGCGGTCCGAAACGCCTCGAGCAGTTGACGCCCAATCGTCATCACCGGGTTCAGGGAATACTTGGGATCCTGGAGAATCATCGCGATCCGCCGTCCGCGAATCGAGCGCATGGTCGTTTCCGGTATCGTCAGGAGGTCCAGCCCCGCAAATTCGAGCCGTTTGGCCCGCACCGTTCCCGGCGGCCGGATCAGGCGGAGGACCGCGCGGCCGGTCATCGACTTTCCGGAACCGGATTCGCCGACGATCCCGACCCGCTCGCCGCGACCGATGGTCAGGGACACGCCTCGAACCGCCTGCACGATTCCGGTTTCGGTACGGAAGTCGACGCGAAGGTCGTCGATCGACAACAGGGGCGAGGTCATCGTCATGCCCCGTTCTTGGGATCGAGTACGTCGCGCAAGCCGTCCCCCAACAGATTGAACCCCAGCGAAACGACGAAAATCGCCAATCCCGGCATGGTCGCGACCCACCACTGATCCAACAGGAACTTCCGCCCCGACGACACCATCGCGCCCCATTCGGGGCTCGGCGGCTGTGCGCCCAGGCCCAGGAATCCGAGACCGGCGGCGACCAGGATGATCCCGGCCATATCCAGAGTCACCCGCACGATCACCGACGACGTGCACAAGGGGACAATGTGGCGCAGGACGATCCGCGACGACGATGCGCCTTGCAACCGAATCGCGTCGATGAAATCGGAATGGCGGATGGTCAGGGTTTCGGCCCGCGCGATACGGGCGTAGGGCGGCCATGTGGTCACGGCGATGGCGATGACCGCGTTTTCGATTCCGGGGCCAAGGGCGGAAACCAGGGCCAGGGCCAGGATCAGGCGCGGGAATGCCAGGAAGATGTCGGTCAGCCGCATCAGGACCGTGTCGACGACACCGCCGAAATATCCGGAGATGGTTCCGATCGCCAGTCCCAGCGGCGCGACGATGACCGCAACCAGCAACACGATATACAGGGTGATCCGTGCGCCGTGCAGTACGCGGGAAAAGATATCGCGACCCAACTCGTCGGTTCCGAACAGATGATCGCCCGTTCCCGGTGCCAACAGCCGCAGATCGAGGTTCTGTTCGAACGGATGGTACGGCGAGAACGCCGGCCCGATGGCAGCGATCGCCAAAAGTGCCAGGATGATCGCCAATCCGGTCATCGCCAGCGGATTGCGCTGAAACAAAAGCCAGCCGCGATACATGCGGCCGCACCACGCCTGTCGCGGCGAGGCGGGGACTTCGTCCAACAGCCAGCCGCGGAGACCGATGGCAGGTGATTTACGATCGCTTGAAACAGCCGTCATGTCACCGCGCCCTCGGATCCAGATAGCGATACAGGATGTCGGACAGCAGGTTGAGGCCGATGAACACCGCCCCGACCATCACGGTGCCCCCCAGGACCGCGTTCATGTCGGCATTCAGCAGGGAATTGGTGATGTAGAAGCCGAGGCCCGGCCACGAAAACACGATTTCGGTCAAGACCGATCCTTCCAGCAGCGTTCCGTAGGATAACGCGATGACGGTCACCAGCGGCACCCAGGCGTTACCCAGCGCGTGCCGCCAGACTACCGCGCGCTCGGTCAACCCCTTGACCCGCGCCGTGGTGATGTATTCCTGTTGAAGCTGTTCCAGCATGAAACTCCGGGTCATGCGGCTGATATAGGCCAGGGAAAAATACCCCAGGATCGAGGCGGGCAGGATCACGTGGCCGACCGCGTTCCAGAACACGTCCCATTCGCCGGCAATCACGCTGTCGATCAGGATAACCCCGGTGACCGGGTCGACCAGTCCTTCGAAATACAGATCGATCCGTCCTGGTCCGGGAACCCAATCGAGCTTGGCGTAGAAGACGAGCAACCCCATGAGACCCAGCCAGAAAACCGGGACCGAATAGCCGACCAGGCCCAGCACGCGGATGACGTGATCGACCCAGCGGCCGCGCCAGACCGCAGCGACGACCCCGGCGGGTACG
Organism: Rhodospirillales bacterium; assembly: GCA_963675465.2. GTDB lineage: Bacteria > Pseudomonadota > Alphaproteobacteria > Rhodospirillales > Shumkoniaceae > JAHDSF01. Next base: position 211,836 of record CAXXVY010000004.1, on the reverse strand, counting down.
CCGGTGATTACGCCGAAAACGGTCGCGACCGTGGCCAGTTCCAGGGTGGCGGGAAAAACCCGTCGGATATCGTCCAGCACCGGATTGGAGGTCAGAACCGAGTTGCCGAAATTGCCCTGGAGCGCATTCCAGACGTAGCGGAGGAACTGTTCCCACAAGGGCAGATTGAGCCCGAGTTCCTCGCGTACCCGTTCATAGGTATCCGCTGTGACGCGGTCGCCGACGGCCGCCAGAACCGGATCGATCGGTACCACGCGGCCGATGAAGAACGTGACCGCAAGAAGCCCGATGAAGGTGACGGCGACGGAAACCGCGACGTGCAGTCCGCGCCGCAACGAACGGTAGGCGCCGGTGGCCCGGCTATGAGCGCGGCGGCCTTCCGCCGCGCGACGGGGCGGCGTTGCCGCCGCCCCGCTTTCAACAGGGTTTGACATTCAAACTCGGCTTACTTGGTAATGTTGCGATAGTAGACGACATCGAAATTCGGACCGACCTCGAATCCTTCGAAGTTCTTGCGTTCGGCGATAACGGCGACGTCCTGGAACATGATGATGAAAGGCGAGACCTTGAGGAACTCGCGCTGCATTTCCTCGTAAATCGCGCGCCGTTTCGCGGCGTCCTTTTCCGCCAGGGCGTCGTTGGTCATCTTGGTGTACTGCGGGATATCCCAAGCGTTCCGCCACGCCAGCAGCTTGTACTTGCTGTCGTCGGAATTGTCGGGATTCCAGGCAAATCCCTGGGCATTGGAATGCGGATCCAGGTAGTCCGGCGCCCAACGGCCGATGTAGATGTCGTGCTGGCGGGCGCGGTACTTGGTCAGGGTCTGCTTGTTGTCGCCGGGAATGATTTCCAGTTCGATCCCCGCCTTGGCCCAATTGGCCTGGATGACCTGCGCGATTTCCGCCGTCGGATAGGTGTTGCGGACATCCATCGTCACCTTGAATCCGTCGGCCAGCCCGGCCTTGGCCAGGAGGGCTTTCGCCTTCTCGACGTCGAGTTTATAGGGCTTGTCGTCGATGGCGCCGAGGAAACCGGCGGGCAGGAAGGTCTGATGCTGAACCTTGGTGCCGCGCAGAATGTTCTTTTCGATCCCGACGTAGTCGATCAGCGACTTCAACGCTTCGATCACTTCAGGTTTGGACAGGACCGGATTCTTCTGGTTGAGCCCCAGGTAGTAGATCGCCCCCTGCGGAATCTTGCGGATCTTGATGTCCGGATTCTTCGCCAGGACCTCGAGATCGTCGGGGCCGAGATTGCGGGCGGCGTCGGCGTCGCCCTTTTCCAGCATCAGGCGCTGCGGCGCGCTTTCGGACATGTGGCGCAGGGCCACGCGCTTCATGGCGGGGGCGCCGCGCCAGTAATCAGCGAAGGCGTCCAGCATCACCATTTCATTGGGCCGCCACGCGTTCAGCGTGAACGGGCCGGAGCCGGCTTCGTGGGTCTTGAGCCACGCGTTGCCCAGATCGCCATCCTTTTCGTTCGCCATCACGGTCTTTTTGTCGATGACCGAACTGACCCACGATCCCAGGCAGTTGAGCACGAAGGTCGGGGCATAGGCCTTGTCGGTTTCGAAGATGAGCGTACCGTCGACGGCGCGGACCTTCTGTTCGACGTTGTCCTTGGTCAAACCGAATTCGCCCAAGATAAACGCCGGCCCCTTGTCGAGCTTGATGACGCGTTGCAGCGACCAGGCGACGTCGTCGGCTGTCACCGGGTTGCCGGAATGGAACTTGACGCCGTCCCGGATCTTGAAGGTGAACGTCTTGCCGTCGTCGGAAATCGTCCAGCTTTCGGCAATGCCGCCCTTGATGTCGTCGGGTTGGGCGATATCGTAGTAGACGATCCGTTCATAGATGTTGGCGGCCAGTTCGCCACCGGAAAATTCGTATACCTCCGCCGGGTCGAGCGTGATCAGCTCGTCCAGTTGCCAAGCGATGACCGCCATGTTCTTGGGCGTCGCGGCCTGCGCGGACGGCAAGCCGATCGCGGCCGCCAGTCCTACCACGGCCGCCATGGCCAATTTACGCGTCTGTATCATGGCTAGCGTGTCCTTGTGATGGGAGTGGAAGAATACGGTGTGTCTTTATTCGTTTTCGCCATCATGGAAGTCTTCGGGGGAGCGGTCAACATGACCCGAGGCACCCGACCGGATTTTCATCCATTCGATAGCCCGACGACCCGAAATTCCCGTCCGTCAGGTGCGGAAAGGCCCCGGGGCGGAATCGACAAGGAAGCTGATGGCCGTCAAATCCCGACCGCGTTTTTCCCAAAATCCGCCTCCATGACCTGGTGCTGGCGCACGGTCACACCGTTGGCGCGGATAAAGGCCTCGATCGTCATATCCATCCACACATGAATGCCCGTCGCCAAGTCGACGAACGAACGTCCCTTGACGAAAAAGACGTCTCCGCCCGGCGCGTTGATCGTTCCGCCGCCATCGATCACGATCACCTGCCGGCCCCGGTAGGTCGTTTGCCCGCTGACCTGCTCGATCACGTCGACCGAGACACCATTGCGCGGGTCGCCGGGCAAATCGGGCGTACCCAGGACATGAAGCTCCTGTCCCTGGACCAAATCGCGCCCCCCCAGATAGGCCGCGGCCATGCTTTCGCCGAACGTCTCAAAGGCGTGAGCCATTTTGCCCAATTCCGATTGAACGTCGTCGGCACTGGCCAGATTGATGGAGGTTTTCCCCGTCCGCGTGTTAATGGCGATGAAGACGGCCAGATTACCGACGAGATCATCAATCTGGTCGGCTGTCAGACCGTCCTGCTTGACATCCCCGGACGATGCGAACGACAGATCCCGCAGCCGCGCCGTAAGAGCAATTTCCTCTTCGGTGGAGAACTTGTCGACCTCCCACACGGCGGCCTGTTCGATTTCGCCCGATGTACTGCCCTTCGTTAAATTCGTGCTGTTCCGGGATCGGAGGACCATGCCCTCGAACGGGTCGTCTCCGACCGTCACGGTGCCGACGATCGGTTCGACCGGCGGAAAACGGATCGCTTCTTGCGTCGTTTCACAGCCCGCCAGAAGAACGATCAATCCGATACTCGCCAGCAACCCGCGCATCGCACCTCTCCCGCTCCGACATGATGGACGTCGACTATACGCCATCCGACGCGCCGACCGAAGGATCAGGCGTCCGACCCGGCATTGAATTCCGGATCGACCGGCACCTGAAGCGCCGTTGCCAAGTGGTTGGTCTTGGCCGCCAAACCGACGATGGTCAGTAAATCGGCATATTGGGCGTCCGACATGCCCTTGGCTTTCGCCGCCGCCGTATGGGAATGGACGCAGTAGGTGCAACTATTGGCGATGGATACCGCCAGATAGAGCATTTCCCGGGTCAGGGGGTCGAGAGCGCCCGGCACGGCCATCATCGCCTTGACCTCTTCCCACGTCCGGCGCAGCAGGACGGGATCGACCGCCAAGGCCCGCCACATGTTGTTCACGAAATCGGTCTTTCGCGTCGCCCGGATGTCGTCGAACACCGCCCGCACCTCCGGCCCCGCCTCGTCGTCGCCGATCAGTTTCACCGTGGACATCGCCTTCCCTCCCGCGGTTGCGCGTTGAAAGACCCGGTTTAACGGATTCCGGGGGGGTTGAGAATGCCCGCCATCGTTCGGGACACGCGGCGGCGCTCCGACGCGGCCCCTTGCATGGCCCGGCGGAAGGATTATCCTCCCGGCCATCGTCATCCAAACGGGAAAGCGTCGGCATGACCGAACGGACAAGGACTTCCTCGACCCCGCCCCTGAGCCCGGATTTGTTCCATGGGCTTTCGCAGGAAAAGCCGCACCTGTGCTGCGGCTCGGCGGCGCCGCTGCTGCGATCGATGGCGGGAGTCCTCCACGCGTACGCCGAGGCCCGCGCCGACGGCATGTCCGGCCGCGCGGTTCTCGAACGGGCAAAGGACGATGCGGCAAGGCGCGTAGCCGAACTGATCGGACAGCCGTCCCGCCACGATCATGTCGCGTTCGCGCCCAGCACGGGCCATGCCCTCGACGTCGTCTGCCGCTCCATGGACTGGCGGGCAGGAGACGACATGCTCGTCCTGAAGGAGGAGTACCCGTCCCTGCTCCTAACCTGGCGCGATCTGGGGAAACAAGGCGTCGCCGTGCGCGCCATCCCGGGCGGCGACGAACCCGAAGCGGCAATCCTGGCGGCCGTCGGCCCCCGCACCCGCCTGGCGTGCGTCAGCCACGTCAGTTGGCGGACGGGACTGCGGCTGGATCTGGATCGTCTTTCTAGGGAACTGCGGTCCAAGGGAATCAAGCTCGTCGTCGACGCCGCGCATTCGTTGGGCGTCCTGCCGGTTCCGGCAGGCCTGTGCGACGCGGTGGTCGGCTGCGCCCACAAGTTCATGCTGGGTATGCACGGCGTCAGCATCCTGTATTGGAACGACCTGCCGGATCCGGCGACATCGCGCGCGCCAATGGGCTGGTATTCGCTAGCCGACATGGACCGGTTCTGCGACGACGGCACGACGACGTTCAAGAACAATGCATCCGCTTTCGAACCCGGCAATCCGGCGTTCATTTCCATCCTCGCGCTGGCCGAGGGCATCGGAACGCTCCAACGCGCCGGGTTGGCGGCGGTATCCGACCACGCCGCCGGTCTCGCCCGCGAATTCCGCGATTTTCTGGCCGGCCGGAGCATTCCCGTCCTGACGCCCGCCGATCCCGGACGGCGCGGTACCAGTATCGCCATCCCCGACCCGCATGGCGCGGCACTGGGCAAGGCCCTGTCCGAAGCGGGGCTCATGGCCGCGCACGGAGTCGGCCGCCTGCGCGTGTCGTTTCACGGCTACAATGGGGAAAACGACATGGCGCGGTTGACCGCGGCGATCTCGAAAGCCATTTGAGAGCCGCCTTGATGCCACGATCCTATCGGGGAGAAATCGCCATGTTGAATCGAACCTTTCGGGGAACCGTCCTCGCCTTCGTCATTCTGTCCGGCGTTTTTATGTCGGATTTGCCGGCGGCGCGGGCCGAATCGCCCGCCCCCACCGGCCGCATCGCCGTGATGTCCGCCTACGAGCCGGAATGGGTTCTGCTCGGCAAGAGCATCGAGGATGCCCGCGAAGTCCAACTCGGCGGCCTGAAGGTGATCGAGGGCCGAATCGCCGGAAAGGAAGTGGTCGCGTTCCTGACCGGCGTCAGCATGGTGAACGCGGCGATGACCACCCAGAAGGTCGTCGACCACTATAAGCCCCGCATGCTGGTGTTTTCCGGTATCGCCGGCGGGGTCGATCCGGCGCTCGGCATCGGCGACGTCGTCGTGCCCGAACAATGGGGGCAATACCTGGAATCGTACCTGGTGCGCGAGGTCGACGGCGCTTTTGTTCCGCCGTCCCGCTTCAAGCCCCAGTTTCCGAACTACGGTATGATCTTTCCCCGGACCGTCGGCGTCACGCTTCCCGACGGCACCTACGAAAGGCGGTTCTGGTTCGACGTCGATCCGGGCCTGCTGGCCGCGATGCGGACGGCGGTATCCTCCGTCGCGTTGGAAAAGTGCACGACCGACGGAAGGTGCCTGCAACGCAATCCGGAGATCGTGGTCGGCGGCCGGGGCGTCTCGGGGCAATCCTTCGTCGACAACGCCGATTTTCGCGAATACACGTTCGACACGTTTCACGCCCGGATCCTGGACATGGAAAGCGCCGCCGTCGCCCATGTCGCGCGAACGAACGGCGTCCCGTTCATCGCCATCCGCTCGCTCTCGGACCTCGCGGGCGGCGGGCCGGGCGAAAACGAAATCCTGACCTTCCTCGGCCTCGCCGCGACGAACTCCACCCGCGTCCTGACCGCGTTCCTGGCGACGCTGCCATAACGGCTTGGGGAAAGATCGGAGGACGGCGACTTGGTGCGGGCGGCCGGACTTGAACCGGCAAGGCCGAGGCCGAGGGATTTTAAGTCCCTTGTGTTTACCAATTTCACCACGCCCGCGTGCGGACCGAAACTAGCGCGTCGCGGCGGGTTGAGGCAAGCGGGACCTGCACTTTTACCGCTTCGTCGTGGCATTCAGCGGTAGCGCGAGTCGGGGCCGAAACGTTCGTCGAGGACGTTCCGTTTGAGTTCCTGGATGCGGGCGCGGAGGTCGTCCGCTTCCCGTTCCAGACGCCGTTCCTCCATGTTCAGGGGTCGGATGCGCGCAAATGCGGCGGCGCGGACGGCGGGATCGTTGGACCCGACCATCGTCGACTGGGACGAAGCGATTTCCTCGCGGACCCGATCGAGGCGCTGTTGCCTAGACCGAAGATCGCTTTCCTGGCGGCGGACTTCCTGTTCCATCGCGTAAATGCGCAAGCCTTCCTGATTGGCGACAATGAAATCCGCTTCCAGGTCGAGCGGACAGACGCCGTCGTAGGCATCGCCCTCCAGCCCCCGGCTGTAGCCCTTGGGCGGCCGGCAGAATTCCCGGATCCCCCGATTGCGTCCCGACAGATAACCGTCCAGATCGGGACGGACGCCGAATTCGGCGCAGGCCTTGCGGTGGGCGTCGATACGGTCCCCGCCCCACCCGGCGGCGCCGTCGTGATAGCCCACCGTCGCCCAATCGGCGACGCGGCATTCCTCCTTGGTCATGCTGGCGCATCCCGACACGGCGAGAACCGGAAGGAGCAGAAACAATACACGGCGAAGCACGTGACGATCCCCCTGATACGTAAAAACGGCGGTATCCCCTTTTTGAATCCGCCTCTTCGTTCTACCACGAACGGCCGCCGAAATCTCCGCGATCGCCCCGCGCCGAGGAGATGCCGAAAGGGCGGCCGAAGCCGCCCTCAGGTATCCGATTTTGCCGTCGACGTCGACCCGATCAGTGGATCTGCCCGTGGCAGTGCTTGTACTTCTTGCCCGAACCGCAGGGACACGGCGCATTGCGCGACACCCGCCCCCAGGTCGACGGATCGGACGGATTGACCGCGCCCGATGCCTGACGGCTGCGCACGGTCAACGCGCCGTCGCCGCCGCTTTCGCCGCTGGTCAGGGCCGGATCCTCGCGGGTCTCGACGCCCGCCTGGGGTTCCGGCTGGTTCATGTAGAGGTCGCTTTCGGATGGCGACAACTGAAGTTCCAGGTGGCTGAGCACCATGGTCACGCGTTCTCGCAGGTTCGACAACATCTCGTCGAACATGTCGAAGGCTTCGCTTTGATACTCCCGCAGCGGGTCACGCTGGCCATAGGCGCGCAAGCCGATGCCCATGCGCAGATGGTCGAGCATCAGGAGGTGTTCCTTCCAGATCTGATCGAGCAGTTGCAGAAGGATGCTCTTTTCGACCGCGCGCATGATTTCGGCGCCGTAGCGGACGGATTTCTCCGCCATCTTGCGGCGCGATTCCTTGGACAGGCGTTCCCGGATCTCGGTATCGGCGATGCCTTCTTCCTTCGCCCATTCGACGACCGGAACGTCCAGCGCCAGAATGCGCATCACGTCGGCATGCAGGCCTTCGACGTTCCACTTTTCGGCATAGGCCTTTTCGGGAATGTGCCGGGCGACGATGTCGTCGATGATCTGGGCGCGCATTTCGGTGACGTCCTGGGAAACGTCGTCGGTGCGCATCAGATCCTTGCGCTGTTCGTAGATGACCTTGCGCTGATCGTTCATCACGTTGTCGAAGCGCAGGAGGCTCTTGCGGATTTCGAAGTTGCGGGCCTCGACCTTTTCCTGGGCCTTTTCGATCGCCTTGTTGACCCAGGGATGGACGATGGCCTCGCCTTCTTCCAGGCCGAGTTTGCGCAGCATGCCGTCGATCCGTTCGGACCCGAAGATGCGCATCAGGTCGTCTTCCAGCGACAGGTAGAACTTGGAACAGCCCGGATCGCCTTGGCGGCCGGAACGGCCCCGCAACTGGTTGTCGATCCGCCGGCTTTCGTGGCGTTCCGTACCCATGATGTACAGGCCGCCGGCCTTGAGAACGATGTCCCGGTTGGCGGCGATCTCGGCCTTGATGGCGTCGATGCGGCGGGCGCGTTCGTCCGCGTCCTCGACATCGGCCAACTCGCGGCGGATCCGCATGTCCAGGTTGCCGCCCAGTTGAATGTCGGTGCCGCGACCGGCCATGTTGGTGGCGATGGTGACCGCCCCCGGCACGCCGGCATCGGCGACGATGAAGGATTCCTGTTCGTGATGGCGCGCGTTCAGCACCTTGTGCGGAATCTTGTTCTTTTTCAGCAGTTCGGCGAGGACTTCCGACTTCTCGATGCTGACGGTGCCGACCAGAACCGGCTGCTGACGCTTGTGGCAATCCGTGATCAGTTCGAGGATGGCGTCGTTCTTTTCCTTCAGCGTGCGATAGATCTCGTCGTGGCTGTCGACCCGGATGCAGGGTACGTTGGTCGGAATGTCGACGACTTCGAGCTTGTAGATCTCCGCGAATTCACCGGCTTCGGTCATCGCCGTGCCGGTCATGCCCGCCAGTTTCGGATAGAGCCTGAAATAGTTCTGGAAGGTGATCGAGGCCAGGGTCTGGTTTTCATTCTGGATCGGCACGCCTTCCTTGGCTTCGAGCGACTGGTGCAACCCGTCCGAATACCGCCGTCCTTCCATCATGCGGCCGGTGAATTCGTCGATAATGACGACCCGGCCGTCCTTGACGATGTAGTCGCGGTCCTTTTCGAACAGCTTGTAGGCACGAAGAGCCTGATTGGCGTGGTGGACCAGCGACACGTTGGCCAGATCATACAGGCCGCCGGCCTTGAGCATACCGGCATCGCGGAACAGGTTTTCGAGAAATTCCGTGCCGCTTTCGGTGAAGGTGACCGACCGCGCCTTTTCGTCCTTCTCGAAGTGCTCATCGGCGAGTTTCGGAATCAGGCGATTGACCGCCAGATACAATTCCGACGAGTCCTCGGCCTGCCCGGAAATGATCAGGGGCGTCCGGGCCTCGTCGATCAGGATCGAGTCCACTTCGTCGACGATGGCGTAGTTGAAATCCCGCTGGACCATGTCCTCGAGCCGGAACTTCATGTTGTCGCGCAGGTAGTCGAACCCGAATTCGTTGTTGGTGCCGTAGGTCACGTGGCAGGCGTAGGCCGCGCGTCGCTCGTCGTCGGTCAGGCCGTGGACGATGCATCCGACGGTCAAGCCCAGGAACTTGTAGATCGCGCCCATCCATTCGGAGTCGCGCTGGGCCAGATAGTCGTTGACCGTAACGACGTGGCAGCCTTTGCCGGATACCGCGTTGAGGTAGACGGCAAGAGTCGCGACAAGGGTCTTGCCTTCGCCGGTTTTCATCTCGGCGATCTGTCCCTTGTGCAGCACGATGCCGCCGACGAGTTGAACGTCGAAATGGCGTTGGCCGAGGGTGCGTTTCGCCGCCTCTCGGACTGTCGCGAAGGCTTCGACGAGGATATCGTCGAGACTTTCGCCTTTCTCGATCCTCTCGCCGAACCAGGGTGTCCTGGCCGCGAGTTCGGCATCTGTCAGCTTCTCGAGCTCGGGCTCGATCGCGTTGATGGCTTCGACTTGTTTATACAGGCCCTTGACATAGCGGTCGTTGGCCGTACCGAAGAGACGCTTGGCGATCGCGCCGAACATGGGGAAGTCCTCAAGGATCTGATGAAATCGAATTGGGGAGGCACTCCCCCCGGTCCCGCCAAGAGATAGAACCCAGTGCCCCTCCTGTCAACGAAAGGCGCCGTCTTTCGCACAAGCGGGTTCAACGCCGCGCGATCCGAACCCTCATCCACACCATGATTCGGGGTTTCAATCCCTCCCATTCCCGGGTCATGTGCTCGTGCGAGGTACAATCCTGTGAACCGGAAGGCGCCGAGAGAATCCGCGATACCAGGGGCGCCAGAACGTCGCGGGCGAATCCCGGATCCTGCAATAGGCGGGGCGCGTCTTCCTTGAAAACCTCGCGGAAGGACGAAAGCAGGAGCGCGAGTCGATCAGAGGGCAGGTCGGTCAGGACACGTGCCGCATCGAGGCACAGGTCCGGCAACGACGGCCCCAACGCGCGCACCCGTTCCGCCACCACGCCCATCAGGTAACCCCGGACTTGCTGTTCGCCGGCCAGGAATTCCCAAATGCGATCGCCCGCCGCCTCGGAGAACAGCGCGAATTTTTCAGGCTTCAGCCGGGCGACGAGCGCCCCCGCGTCAGGCGCCGACGTCAGCACATCCGTAAAACGCTCTCCGGCCGCGTGCTTCAGGTTTTCGATTTCACCGGGGTCCATGTTGGAAGCCGCGATAAGCGCCTGCGGTGTCCGCAACGCGAGGATGGAATCTCCGAGCACCCGGAAATGCTCCGCCGACATCGCGGTCTGATAGAGCCGCAGCAGCGGCAGTTGCCAGTCGAACCCCAGGACCCGCTTCAATTCCTCAGGGACCACGGCACCCGCGGAGCGCGAGCCGTCCCAACCATCCCAGGACGCGAAAAGTCGTTTTGCGCACGTGAAGACCAACAGGCGTTCGATCTGGGCCAGGGTTATGCCGCAAATCAGTGTCTGCCGATCGTCGCGTACCGGCGCACCCGCCGTGTCGAGAACCACATCGTCGGCGATCTCGCGATTCGCCTTGAACACCCGGATGACATCGTGAAGCCGACCCGCGTCACCCAACAGATCACCGTAGGCCACATCCTCCTGCAGGAGATCATCTCGGCGAAGTCGGCGCAGGATCAGCTTGATGGCCCCGATGACCAAGGTCTTGGTTTCCGGCGGAAAGTCGACAAGCGCCGGTATTTCGAACCCCAGTCTTTTCGTCATTCTCGACGCGTCTCCCCGGTCGGCCATCATTACGACGGATTCCGCCTCGCGCTCACTTTATTCTTTCGGCCGCCGGCTTTCCAGACCCTCGGTTCGAGGAAGGAAAACGGTTCGTTCCTGCGGAAACAGGACGGTCACATTGGTTCCCTTACCCACGGCGCTTTCAACCGTCAAGGTCGCCCCATGCAATTCTGCAAGCTTCCGGCTGAGCGGAAGACCGATTCCTGCGCCCTGGAACCGCCGCGACAGATCGTCGTCCGCCTGTCCGAAGGTCGACAGCGCCGTCGCCATGTCTTCGGGCGCGATTCCGATACCGGTATCCGAAACCCGTAGCGCGATCCGGCCGTCCGGATCGAGAGACGCTGCGATTCGAACGTCACCACCGGCGGGCGTGAATTTTCGGGCGTTCGAAATCAGATTCAAAAGAATTTGCCGCACCCGCCGCTCGTCGGCGTACAACGCCGGCAGGCCATCGGCCAAATCGCATTCAAAGTCCAGCCCGGCGTCGGCAATATTCTTTTCGGTCGACCGTATGCAGGTTTTCAGGAGCCGCCCGATATCCACGTGCATCTCGTTCAGCGAAATCGCGTCGACCTCGATCCTCGATATATCCAGGATATCGTTGACGAGTTCGAGCAGCTGCCGGCCTGATTCGTTGATGTCGCGGGCGTAGTCCACGTACTGTTCGCGCCCCAACGGTCCGAACATCTGCGAGGCAAGCACGTCTGAAAACCCGATGATGGAGTTGAGCGGCGTCCGCAGTTCATGGCTCATGTTCGCCAGGAAAACGGTCTTGGCCCGGTTCGCGCGTTCGGCCTCATCACGCGCCGAAAGCGACTCGTTCTGGGCGCGCACCCGTTCGGCAATTTCAGCTTCGAGTTCACGGCTTCGTTCCTCGACCCGTTCCTCGAGTTTTTCATTCGCCTCCTGCAACGAGCGCTCGATGGCTTCGCGCCCGAGAATTTCCTGGCGAAGGGCGCGGGTGCGTTCCTCCACCCGGTCTTCCAGATCCTCCATCGCCCTGTTCAGCGATGCCTCGGCCGTTTTCAGGGCCGTGACATCGCGGCTTATCGCGACCGAGTGCAAGTGTCCGTCCAGTTCGAGGACCCGGCAGGAAAACTGACAGAGGACTTCCCGGCCATCCTTGCGGCGAAGCCGGATTTCCATGTTCTCGACGACACCGGACGCTTCGATCTGATTGAACAGCCTTTCGCGTTGCCGGTCGTCGACCCAGAGTCCCAGGGCCTGAGTGGTGCGCCCGATCGCCTCGTCGCGACCGTAGCCCGTGATTCGGGTGAAACCGTCGTTGACGGCGACAACTTTCCGAGAATCCAGATTGACGATCGTGACCATGTCCGGGGATGTCTCGAAAGCGACCCGAAACAGGGATTCGCTGTCTCGGACACGTTGATGATGGCTTTCCAGCCTGGAAGCGTACTCCTTGACCAGAACGTAAACGAGCAAGGCGGTGACGAAAACGTACGTCCACCCCTTGAGGGTTTGTATCTGAGCCTCCAGTTCCGAACCCCCGGCCATCATATGCAGGATCTGATCCGAGAACAAAATCCACAACACGCCAAAAACCGCATATACCGCCGCAATTTTACCCGGCGAGAGGCCAACGAACCGCCCGCGGTTCCCCGCGGTATCCCTGTTCGTTTCCCGGTGTACGTCCCCCAACATGACCCATCACGATTTTATGAACGGAAGAATAATTGGACGCTTTTCCCCGCGTCCCCATCTCGGATTATAAGCGACGGTTCGTGAATGGCGTGAAAAATTATCGTCGGTTGCGCAATCCACCATATCCTTGTTTTCGGTGAAGCGATATGGTTGGCGCGCGAACGTCGGCACAGCTAGGCGTCCCCGCTTTGTTCGGCATCGAGCCTGTGGCCCCAGTCTGAAAAAGGATATCCCAGTGATGATTTACCGCCATGCGCGACTTGCCGCGCTTCTTTTGCCGCTCAGCTTTGCGGCGCCCGCTTTCGCCCAGGAAGCCAAGCCGGCGGATGTCCCGGAAAATCCGGTGGTCGCCACGGTCAACGGTACCGAAATCCTACGTTCCGACGTTGAAGAAGCCCGGTCTCTTTTGCCCAACGAATACCGCCAATTTCCGACCCAGGCGGTCTTCGAGCCGCTGGTCATGGCACTGATCGACATCAAGCTCGCGGCCGCCGCCGCCCGGGACCAGGGGCTTGCGGACGATGAAGAATTCAAGCGGATGCTGGAACGGACCCACGACCAGCTTTTGCAACAAGCCTTGATTCGCAAGGAAATCAAGGAAACGATGACCGACGAATACCTGAAGAGCCGCTATGACGAAATGATCGCCGGATCGCCGGGAGAAAGCCAGGTCAAGGCGCGTCACATCCTTTTGAAGACCAAGGAAGACGCCGAGGCGGTCATCAAGGATCTGCAAGGCGGGGCGGATTTTTCGGCTTTGGCCAAGGAGCGGTCCACGGGTCCCTCGGGCCCCGATGGCGGCGATCTCGGCTATTTCGAGCGCGATAAAATGGTGCCGGCGTTCGCCGAAGCGGCTTTCGCCATGGAAATCGGGTCCTATTCCGAAACCCCGGTTCAAACGGAGTTCGGCTGGCATGTCATCTTGGTCGAGGATAAGCGGGAAAGCTCGGTTCCCGAGTTCGACGCGGTCAAGGACCGCCTCCGCGAACAGCTGTCGGGCGAGGTCGTCGGCAAGATGGTCGAAGGCCTTCGCGCCGGTGCCGACATCAAACGCTTCAATCTCGACGGCTCGCCGATGTAAAGTTTCGCCTTAATCGGCCTTCCGGCAACGGCGCGGCCGAGGGGGTCGCGCCGTTCGCATATGAAAACAGAGGACATCATGAATACCAAGTCTCCGATGGCGCCTGAAAAATTCCCCGACATGCCCCCGATCCCCGGAGTTCGGTTGGCTTCGGCAGCCTGTGGAGTCCGTTACAAGGGACGCAGGGACGTTCTGCTCGCGGAACTCGAACACGGAACCACGGCAGCCGGCGTCTTTACTCTGTCAAAATGTCCGTCGGCCCCGGTCGACTGGTGCCGCAAAGCCTTGAAGGGCGGTCAGGCACGAGCCCTGATCGTGAATTCCGGCAACGCCAACGCCTTCACCGGCCGAGTCGGTGCCGAAGCCGTGGAGCAAACGGTCGAAGCGGTGGCCGAAAGACTACCTTGCAGGCCAAGCATGGTCTACGCCGCGTCGACCGGCGTGATCGGAGAACCCCTTCCCTATCAGCGAATCACCGATAACCTGGGCGCGCTTTACGAATCCTTGAGCCCGGCGGCCTGGAGCGAAGCGGCCGAAGCCATCGCAACCACCGACACCTACACCAAGGGTGTCAGCCGGAAAGCGCGGATCGGCACCGTAGACGTCACCATCAACGGCATCGCCAAGGGATCGGGAATGATCGCGCCGAACATGGGAACGATGCTGGTGTTCCTGTTCACCGACGCCAAACTTCCCTCCGAAATCCTGCAACCGATGCTTGGCGACGCCGTCAACCGGTCGTTCAACAGCATCACCGTCGATAGCGATACATCGACCAGCGATACCGTGCTGCTGTTCGCCACCGGCAAGGGAGCGGAGCATCTGGCCCCGGCGTCGGCCGACGATCCGTTGCTGGACGATTTCCGGGCGAAACTGCATGAGGCGACGCTCGACCTCGCCCATCAGATCGTTCGCGACGGCGAAGGCGCCTCCAAGTTCGTCGCCATCCGCGTCGAGGGCGCGGAAGACGACGGCGCGGCGAAAACCATCGCGTTCGCCATTGCGAATTCCCCGCTCGTCAAAACCGCTATCGCCGGCGAGGATGCGAACTGGGGCCGGATTGTCATGGCCGTGGGCAAATCCGGCGAAAAAGCCGATCGCGACCTTCTCGGTATCCGCATCGGTGGCGTTCTGGTCGCGGCGAACGGGTGCGCGGTCGCGGACTTCGACGAAGCCCCGGTGGCCGAACACATGAAAGGGCGCGACATCGACATCGCCGTCGACCTGGGAATCGGGACCGGTTCCGCGACGGTATGGACCTGCGACCTGACCCACGCCTATATCGACATCAACGCCGACTACCGGACCTGAGAAACGTACCGATCATGGATGCGACAACCGCCTGCGCCGGAATGCCGACCCTGCCTCTTCACACGACGCGGCTCGCCTTGCGCCCCGTCGAACCGGAAGACGCGGAGCGGATTTCGGTGCTGGCGGGAGACTGGGAAGTCGCCCGCTTCACCACCAACATTCCCCACCCTCTAAGCGCATCCGAAGCGACCGACTTTATCGCCGGCGCCCGGACCGGCATGGCGGAGGAAACCGCGCTCGTCCTGGTCCTCATCGAAAAGAGGACCCGGGAACCCATCGGCCTGGTTGGCATCGAATGGGACCGCGAACGAAATCACGGCGAACTCGGTTATTGGCTGGGGCGCGCCCACTGGAGCCAGGGATTCGCGTCGGAAGCGGTGACCGCCCTGCTCGGTTTCATTTTCGAGACCGTGGGCCTGCAAGGGATCGTGGCCCTGGCGTGCGTCGACAACAAAGCGTCGCGCCGGGTTCTGGAAAAATTGGGATTCACATGGACCGGATGCGCCGAATATCCGGCGCCGGCCCGCGAGCGAGTCCTGACGATGGACCGTTTCGAACTGTCGCGCGCCGATTGGCAGGCGGCCAGCCAACGGATCCGCCCCGTCATCCTGGTGGCGGCCGCGGCCCTGGTCGATCCGGAAGGACGGATCCTCGTCGCCCAGCGGCCGGAAGGCAAACACATGGCCGGCCTGTGGGAATTTCCCGGCGGCAAGGTCAATCCCGACGAAACGCCGGAAGCGGCGTTGATACGGGAACTACGCGAGGAACTCGACATCGACATTATGGAATCGTGCCTGGCGCCGCTAACGTTCGCGTCCCACGGCTACGAGGATTTCCACCTTCTGATGCCGGTCTTCGCCTGTCGGGTCTGGCAGGGAACCCCACGTCCGATGGAAGGTCAGGCCTTGCAGTGGGTACGACCGAACCGACTCGGCGATTTGCCGATGCCGCCCGCCGATGTCCCCCTGGTCGCCCTGATTCGCGATCTTCTGTAACGACCTCATGCCGGCCCGTCCTGACCCGATGAGCACTGAAACCATGACCGACAATCCCCGCGCCTGCCTGATCGTCATCGGAAACGAGGTGCTTTCCGGTCGTACCCGGGACGCCAATCTCCAGTACCTTGGCGAAAAACTGAACGAGGTCGGCATCCGCATGGCCGAAGCCCGCGTGATCCCCGATGACGAAGCGACGATCATCGCGACAGTGAACGAACTGCGGTCGAAATTCGATTACGTCTTCACCACCGGGGGCATCGGTCCCACGCACGACGACATCACGTCGGCTTGCATCGCCGAGGCCTTCGGCGTCCATCTTGTTCGCCATCCCGATGCCGTTGAACGGATGCGGCGACACTACGACAATCCCGAACTGCTGACGGAAGCCCGGCTCAAAATGGCCGACGTTCCGGAAGGCGCCGATCTGATCGACAATCCGGTCAGCGCCGCGCCGGGATTCCGGATCGAGAACGTTTTCGTGATGGCCGGCGTGCCGCGAATCATGCAAGGGATGTTCGACGGCATCCGCCACGGCTTGAAAGGCGGACGTCCGATGCTGTCGCGCGCCATCACGGCCTATATTCCCGAAGGCGAGTTGGCCGAACCTCTGACCGCGATCCAGGCGGCCCATCCCGACACGGAAATCGGCAGCTATCCGTTCAATCGCGTCGGCGTATTCGGTGCCAGCCTTGTCGTCCGGTCCCATGACAAAACCGCCATGGACTGCGCGGCCGAGGCGGTGCGGGCGATGATCGTCGCCCTGGGCCGCGAGCCCGAAGAAACCACTATCTGAATCCAATCGACAGGGTGCGACGCCGAGTAAATGGGCCGCGCCCCGATTAAAACATACGTTTGACTTAAATAAATGTTTGATTTATTCTTCGGGGATGAAACCGACCATGCATGAGCCGATCACGTCCGCCAACGGACAACTCGACACCCGCGACCGACTTCTTTGGACCGCGATGAAGCTATTCGGCGCCCGTGGATTCGACGGCGTCGCGGTTCGCGACATCGCCAAGGCCGCCAACGCCAATGTCGCCGCCGTCAATTACCATTTCGGCGGCAAATGGGACCTCTATCTCGCCGTTATCGGATGGCTTCTCGATTCGACGGATCGCCATTTCGATCCCCTGGTCGCCGATCTTTCACGCGCCGCCGCCCAACGCCCGGTCGACCCGGCAATGCTTTCCCGAGCGATGGCCAAGGCGGTTGCCGAGTTCTTCGGGGGATTCTTCGGGCGCCCGGATTCGAATTTGCCGATCGCCTTGATCATGCGCGAATACGCCAACCCCACCAGCGCATTCGACATCATCTACAGCCGTCGGGTCGAGCCGCTTCACTTGGCCTTCACGAACATTGTCGCGGCCGCTCTGGGACAATCGCCCGACGCCCAGGAAACGATCGTTCGCGCGCATGCCATGATCGGCCAAATCATGGTATTCGGCCTGGCGCGTGCCGTCATATGGCGGCGGCTCGACTGGACCGGCTATGACGACCAACGGATCGAACTCATCACCGGGATCGTGGTGGAAGCGATCCAGACATCGCTGAACCTGCCGCTGCTTTCACCGGCGCTCTGCCTCGGAGATCCACCATGAGCGAACGCCCCTATCCCATCTGGAAGCGTCTGCTGATCCTTCCCGTCATCGCTGCTGGAATTGCGGCGATCGTGATCGCCGTGAATCTCAAATCCGGACCGAAACAGGAAGCGCTCGAAGAATCGTCGGCGCGGGTGCGCGTCATTACCGTCCCTTCCGTCGAACTCGTTCCGCGGGCTCTCGGATATGGCTACGTCGAACCCGGCAAGGTTTGGGAAGCCGTCGCCGAGGTCAAGGGCCGGATCGTGGAGATGAACGAACAGCTGAAAAAAGGCGCTCTGATCACCCAGGGTGCCATGCTTCTGCGCATCGATCCGGCCGACTATCACTTGGCCGTTGCCCAGATCGACGCGAATATTCGCGCTGTCGACGCGCAACTCGTGGAACTCGATTCCAAGCGCCGCAACAACGAACTTTCCATCGCGATCGAACAAAAGGCGCTGGACCTCAATCTCAAGGATCTGGAGCGCAAGCAGAAGCTGCTCGCGGCACGGACCGTTTCCGAAGCCACGGTCGATCAGGAGGAACGCAACGTCCTGACTCGACGACTTTCGGTTCAGAACATCCGAAACGCCCTGAACCTGATTCCCGCCGAACGCCAAGTCCTGGATGCTCAGCGCGCACTCTACGAAGCCCAACTCAAATCGGCGAACCACGACCTCGATCGGACAACTATCCTCGCGCCCTTCGATTGTCGCATCGCCGAAGTCAACATCGAGGAAGCCCAATACGCGGCGCAAGGCAAAGTCCTGGTCGTCGCCGACAGCATCGACATGGCGGAAATCACCGCCCAGATCCCCTTGGAAAAGCTTGTTCCCCTAATTCCGCAATCCGACCGCTCGCCTTTCGACGGCACGCATTCGGCCCCCGACGTCGCATCGTTCGTCAATCTCGACGCGGTCGTCCGGCTGACCAGCGGCGAGGTGGTCATCGAATGGGACGCCCGGTTCGAACGCCTGAGCGACACGGTCGATCCGAAAACGCGGACCGTCGGCGTCATCGTTGCCGTCGATCAGCCCTACCATCAGGCCCGGCCCGGGATCAGGCCGCCGTTGACCAAGAACATGTTCGTCGAGGTGGAACTCCGGGGGACGCCGAGGCCGAACCGGATCATCGTCCCCCGCGCGGCTCTCCACGGCGACCGTCTGTACGTCGCCAACAAGGACGACCGGTTGGAAATCCGAAAAGCCAGCATCGACTTCACGCAAAGCAACTTCGCGGTCATCGGGTCCGGCATCGAAGCGGGCGAGCGGCTGATCGTCACCGACCTGATTCCCGCCATCGAAGGAATGCTGCTGAAGCCGACGCCCGATGACGAGGTCGCGTCCCGGATCCGGGCCGAAGCGGAAGGGAGGGGTGCCGTCCGATGATCCGCTTCTTCGCCGCCCATCCGACCGCCGCGAACCTCCTCGCGCTCGGCATCCTCGCCCTCGGACTGACGGCCCTGCCGAACGTCAAGCGCGAGACCTTTCCCGACATCCCGCCGCGCGATATCGAAATCCGGGTCGTCTACCCAGGAGCCACTGCCGAAGACGTCGAGGATGCCGTCTGCCGCCGGATTGAAGATGTTGTCGACGGCATCGACAACCTTGAGGAAGTCCGCTGCGACGCGCGCGAAAACGTGGGCGTTGCGATCGCCGAAATGCGTGAAGGCGGCGATCTCGACCGCTTCCTCAACGATGTGAAGACCGAGGTCGAGGCGATCGACACGTTCCCCGACGTTGCCGAGGCGCCGATCATCCGTCAACTGGGTATCTTCGATCTGGTGGCCTCGGTTGCCGTGACCGGCCCGATGGCGCCGGTCGACCTGAAGGCCTATGCCGAAGGTATGAAGGACCGTCTGATGGCGCTCGACACCATCACCCAGGTTTCCGTCAGCGGCTTCTCCGATCACCAGTTCCGCGTCGAAATTCCGCTGACGGTCCTGCGCCGCTACGGCCTCAGCGTCGCGGAAATAGCCGACACCCTGGCCGCGCAAAGCATCAACCTGCCCTCGGGCACCATCGAAACCACCAATACCGACGTCCTGATCCGCTTCGACGACGAACGACGCTCGCCCCACGCGCTGGAGGATCTGGTGGTGATCGCCGCCGCCTCCGGAGCCGAAATCCAGCTGGGCGATATCGCGCGGGTGACCGAGCGGTTCGAACTGGACGAGCAGGAGAGCCGCTTCAACGACGATCGGGCGGTGCTGCTGACCGTCAACAAGACCGACGCCGACGACACGCTGTCGGTCATCGACTCCGTCAATACCTTCCTCGACAAGGAACGGCGAACCGCGCCCGCCGGCATGCATTTCGAGGTTACGCAGGACATCGCCTCGATCGTCCGCGACCGCCTGACCATGCTGACAGAAAATGGCCTTCAAGGCCTTGTGCTTGTGTTTCTGACCATGTGGCTGGTGTTCAGCTTCGGATTTTCATTCTGGGTCGCATCGGCCCTGCCGATCTGTTTTCTGGGCACCATCTTCGCCATGAACGTGTTCGGCTATTCTTTCGACATGATCACCATGGTCGGGCTGCTGATCGCCGTCGGACTCCTGGTCGACGATTCGATCGTGATCGCCGAAAACATCGCCAGCCATTTCGCGAGCGGCAAGCCCTTTCTGGAGGCGACGGTCGACGGCATCAACGAGGTCAAGACCGGTGTCATCGCGTCGTTCCTGACCACCGTCTGCATCTTCGGATCCCTGATGTTCCTCAAGGGCAACATCGGGATCATCCTGCGCGTCATGCCGGCGATCCTGATTCTGACCCTATCCGTCAGCCTCATCGAAGCCTTCCTGATTCTGCCCCACCACCTCCGCCATGCCTTGAAGGGACAAGCCAAGCCGAAACGCGCCTTCCGCCGCCGGCTGGAAACCGCCATCGAGTGGACGCGGGAAGAAGTTCTGGGGCGGACCGTCGATTGGGCGATCCGCTGGCGGTACCTGTCGACGGGCATCGTTTTCGCTACCCTTCTGGCGTCGATCGCAATGCTCGCCGGCGGTGTCCTGAAGTTCCAGGCGTTCCCTGATCTCGACGGCGACGTGGTTCAGGCGCGGATACTCCTGCCCCAGGGAACGCCGCTGTCGCGGACGCGCGCCGTAGTTGGCCACATCGTGGATGCGGTGCGCAACGTGAACGCCGAATTCAAGCCACGCCAACCGGATGGCCGCGATCTGGTGCAGAACATCAGTGTGCTTTACAGCGAAAACCAGGATGCCCACGAAACCGGCCCCCATGTCGCGACCGTCAACATCGACCTGCTGTCGGCAGAGATCCGCGACGCGTCCATCGACGCCATTCTCACCCGATGGCGCGAGGTGGTCGGAGAAGTCCCGGACGTCATCGCCCTCAAATTCACGGAGCCGATGATCGGCCCCCAGGGGCGAGCCATCGACATCCGCCTGCTCGGCAATGATCTCGAGACCCTGAAATCGGCATCTTTAGCCATGCAGTCGTGGTTGAACAGCTACCGCGGCGTGGTCGATCTGTCGGACGATCTCCGGCCGGGCAAACCGGAACTGGTGCTGCGTCTGCGTGACGGGGCCAAAGCCCTGGGATTGACCGCGCAGACGATCGCGTCGCAACTTCGCGCCGCCTACTACGGCAAGGTCGCGCGCGAAATTCAGGTCGGCGACGAATCGATCGAGATCGACGTGCGCCTCGCCGAACTCGACCAGGACAGTCTCGCCGATCTTGCCGAATTCTACGTCACGACGCCGGGCGGCGATCAGGTGCCGATCGAAGCCGTGACCATCGTGGAAACCGGCCGGGGATATGCACGCATCAACCGGGTTAACGGTACGCGCGCGGTCACGCTCCAGGGCGACGTCGACACCCGGTTCGCCAACACCTCCGAAATCATCGCCGACACCCGCACCAAGTTCCTGCCCCGCCTGCAAGCTCAGTTCCCCGACATCCGCGTTGAACTCGAAGGCCAGGCGAAAGAAACCGAAAAGACCTCCGCGTCGTTGAAAGCAGATTTCACGATGGGTTTACTCGGCATTTACATCCTTTTGGCGTTTCTGTTCCGCAGTTACATCGAACCGGTCATCGTCATGGTTGCTATACCGCTCAGCCTCGTCGGCGTGGTGTGGGGGCATCTGGCCATGGGGCTGACTCTGTCCATGCCCAGCATGATGGGCTTCGCCTCGCTTGCGGGAGTCATCGTCAACAACTCGATTCTGCTGGTCGAATTCCTCAAACTCGGCCGCAAACGCGGCCTGTCGGTCACCGAGGCGGCCAGATCCGCCAGCCGCCAACGCTTTCGTGCCATCCTGTTGACCTCGGTGACCACGATCATGGGCATGCTTCCGCTGCTGGCGGAACGCAGCCTTCAGGCCCAGGTTCTCATCCCGCTGGTGACCAGCCTCGCCTTTGGCCTGTTCGCGGGCACGGTTCTGGTCCTGATCGCCGTTCCCGCGCTGTATACCGTCCTGGACGATTTCGGGTTGGCGTCGAAATTCGGCTATGAGGAGGAAACGGAAACGATCCTCGATCAGCCGGCGCAGTGATCGGATTCGGAATCAAAGCACCCTGCTTCCTCTCGGACGCAGGGTGCTTTGATTTACGGGGAAAGGGTTTCGATGTTTCCACCGGGACGCAAATGGATCTAAAGGCCCGTCTGACCCATTTCCAGGAACTTCTGGCGGCGGCG
Source organism: Rhodospirillales bacterium (assembly GCA_963675465.2). Lineage (GTDB taxonomy): Bacteria > Pseudomonadota > Alphaproteobacteria > Rhodospirillales > Shumkoniaceae > JAHDSF01. Next base: position 189,807 of record CAXXVY010000004.1, on the reverse strand, counting down.
GGCGCGCAGGGCGTCGCCGTCCATGGCCGACAGTTGGCGCAAGTGCTTTTCGACCGAATCACCGACGGAGATCATCGCGGATTTCGGATCACGCTGAGCGCCGCCGAGCGGCTCGGGGATGATTTCGTCGATGACGCTCAGTTTCGCCAGATCCTGCGCCGTCAGCTTGAGGGCTTCGGCGGCGGTCTTCGCCTGTTCGCCGTCGCGCCAAAGAATGGAAGCGCAACCTTCCGGCGAAATCACCGAATAGACCGCGTGTTCCAACATCAGGATAGCATTGGCGGTTGCCACGGCAATGGCCCCGCCGGAGCCGCCTTCGCCGATCACCACGCTGATCAGCGGCACCCGAATCGACAGACAGGTATCGATACTGCGGGCAATGGCTTCGGCCTGACCGCGCGCTTCGGCATCGACGCCAGGATACGCCCCGGAGGTGTCCACGAACACCAGAACCGGCAGTCTGAAGTGATCGGCCATTTTCATCAGGCGCTGAGCCTTGCGATAGCCTTCGGGCTTGGCCATGCCGAAGTTGTGCTTGACCCGGGATTCGGTATCGTTGCCCTTCTCGTGGCCCATGACCACGACCGAGGCACCGCGGAAACGCCCGAGCCCGCCGGTGATGGCAGCGTCCTCGCCGAATTGCCGGTCGCCGGCCAAGGGGGTGAAATCCTCGATGAGCGCCTTGAGATAGTCCACCGTGTGGGGGCGATCCGGATGGCGCGCGACCTGGGTTTTCTGCCAGGGAGTCAGCTTGGCATAGGCTTGTCGCAGGAGTCGCTCGACCTTCGTTTGAAGCTTGGCGACTTCTTCCGCGATGTTGATCTCACCGGAACCCGCCACATGGCGCAGTTCCTCGATCTTGCCTTCCAATTCGGCGATGGGTTTTTCAAAGTCAAGGTAGTTATGCATGGCGGGTTTTTACCACATGGTCCAACGCGAAGCGATGCCAAATCAGCGGAATGACTGCTTTGAATGATGCGATCGATCGGCGGGAGAAGGTTCGAATTCGGGGATCACGGCGAAGGTTTTCTGGTATTCTTACCGACGGAATGCAAGAACTTTCTTGTCGGGAGCATGCGGAATGACCCTTGTCGACTGGGATGATACCTACAGCGTCGGCGACACGGAAATCGACAACGATCACAAGCGGATCATCGCGCTTCTGAACGACCTCTATCAGGCCTACGAATTGGGCCATGCCAATCCGATTCTTACCGGCCTTTTCGACCAGGTCGAGCAGGCGACGATCCAGCATTTCAAGCGCGAGGAATCCCTCCTCGAACGCCGGGGATACCAGTCCGTCGATGCCCAGCGCGCAGAGCATCGCCTGTTGAAGGGATCGCTGTCCCAGTTGCGCCACCGATTCGATTCCGAGCTCCCGTCCGAACGCGTCTCTTCTGAAATCCGGGACTTTTTGTTGACGTGGTTCATGGGACATATTTTGGAGGAAGATATGCGGTTCAAGGATTTTCTTTCCGAATGAACCGTTCCGGGTTCGCGACCGGCGCCGAAAAGAGTCCCCAATACTCCGAAACCGGGTGAGCGCCCACATCGGGAAGTCCCGGCCGGGTGCGACGGTCAATTGGAACGGCTGTCACTCGGATCGTTCCGCCCTTCACGAACCCGGGAAAGCAGCCAAGCACGGTACCAGACGATCGCCGCCGCTTCCCGCAGAATGGCGGCCAGCGAGGCAACCGGTTTTTCGTCGCGCCAAAAGGGTTGCGCCGCGCTGCCACCGCACGGAACACCGGCGGCACGAAACACCATCAGGGCGCGGGGCATGTGGTAGCCGTCGGTCACGACCAGGATTCGCGACCAGCCGTGGCGACGCTGCAGCGATCGAACGAATGTCGCGTTTTCCAATGTGCGGGTGGCCTGATCCTCCTCGATCACCCTGTGGGGAGCCACGCCCTCCGCGAGCGCGATATCACGCATAACCCGTGATTCCGGCCAAGGAGGTCGCGGCCCGCCGGACCGTTGGGTCCGCCCGCCGGAGACGATCAAGGGAACGTTCGGATGAGCGATGGCCAACCGCGCGCCGTGACGCGCCCGGCGGACCAGGGCCTTGGACGGCGTGCCGTCCGCATACAGCGCGGCCCCGAGAACCACAATCGCGTCGAAGATCAATTCCGTCGCCATCACCTAATGGGGTGCCGATTCGGCGGCGCGCAAACCGATCACGCCGGCGATGACCAGACCGATGCACAGCCCTTTGAACAGACTCATCGGCTCGTTGAACATCATCACTCCGATCGCCGCGACCACCGCTGTTCCAACCCCGGCCCAGATCGCATAGGCGATGCTCAGGTCGATGTGCTTCAGCGCAAACATCAGAGCGACGAAACTGAACGCGTAGAAAACGAAAACCAACACCGACGGCACCGGATTGGCGAAGCCGTCCGAGAGTTTCATCGACGTGGTGCCGGCCACCTCGAAAACGATCCCGACCGCCAGAAAGAGCCACCCCACGATTGCCTGTCTCCCTCCTTCTTCCCCATCATCGCCGACGCGACGAAGAAATCACGGTTCGAGACCATGGCGGCAAAACCGCCGCCAGGCAACCGACACCCCCGGTCCGGAAACCAAAAATTTGGAATCCTGTTTTCTCGGCACGAACGGGCCGGCGCTTTATCAGCGCCGACACCGGTTCGACATTCCGCCAAAAAAAGGGACGGGGAACCGCCCCCTTGGCCTTTTTATCGGACGACGCTGAGGGCCGAAGCCGCCATCTTGCCGTTGCGGCCCGTCGTCTTCTCGAAGGAAACCTTCTGGCCTTCGGCGATCGAGCCGAGTCCCGAACGTTCGACTTCCGAAATGTGAACGAACACATCCGCCGTTCCGTCGTCGGGGGCGATAAAGCCGTATCCCTTGGTCGCATTAAACCACTTCACAGTGCCGGTCGCCATGGATCCACTCCCAAAGCTGGCGTTGCCTATCGCACGATTGCGAAAAGGCATCAATTTACTCGTAGGGAGATGACCTGCTGACACCGGGGAGGGTCAAAGGGACGCACCCGAGCAAATTCGACGGCGGATAGATGGCGCGGATTGTTGGCGTTGTCAATGGCGCACCAGAGGTTTTCGCTAGGTTCCGGTTCGATGACCGCCCCCGGTCCCAGGAGTTCCGTCCGCGCGACAACCTGCCGGGCAACAGCACCCCGGAGTTCGCAAGACGCGATCAGCGGAAGTGACCGTTCACGAATCCCAACGCCAGCGCGCTTACAACCTGGAACGCCCCGGCAAACAGGGCGACCGCGCGATCGCGCGCCGCGGCCCAGTCCGATAACCGAAAGGTGGTGCGATCGGGTCCCGCCGCGCGGGCCATTTGGTGGCCTTCTTCATGGTTGCGCATGTAGGCGCGACGATCGGCGTCCGGAAATTCCGGATGGAAATGAAAAGCGGTGATCGCGCGTCGTCCCCCATCGACGTTAGAAAATGCCATGACCTCGGCCGGGTGCATCTCGTATTTGCGAACCAGTAGCGGGGTCGCGTCGACCCCACGCTTGAGCACCTTGATCCCGTCATCGTAGGCCTGGGTGAATTCAATCAGAACTTCGAAGCCATCCTGCGACACCTCCGACCTCCCTTCCCGCCGATCACCGTAAATGCCGGGCCGTAATCTTCTCCAACGGCACCCAACGATCCGACATCCTTCCATCGGATATCGCAATCCGAGCGGCAATGCATTCACTGACGGGGCGCCTCTTCTCGCGCTCCCCACGCGCACGAGAACGGAACGAACGGTTCCGCGAATTGGTTGATACCAATCAGCGTAGTTTGCGGATTTCCCGATGTCGAGGGTCTGTTTCTCCGACCCGGATTCCCGCAGTTTTTGCGGTCCCGTCTCGGCGGTCCGCCCCACCGTTTTAGGACTCGAGTCTCCGTCTGGCCCCTGGCGCACGTTGCTGCTATGGTGTGCGCCGAATTCACCCGAGCGAGAAACATGTCGTCATCCCAACCGTCGCGCATCGTCGTGTTGGCAGTCCTGGTCAGCGCCACCGCCGCAGGACCGCTCAGCATGAATATCTTCGTGCCGTCCATGCCCGGACTGCAGGCGGGACTGCACGCCGACGCCGGCGCGGTTCAGCTGACGCTGTCCCTGTACCTCATCGCCTTCGCCACCGCGCAACTGTTCTACGGCCCGATATCCGACCGCTGGGGACGGCGACCGGTCCTTCTGGGCGGACTGGGGATCTTCATCGCCGGCACCGCGCTCTGCTTCGCCGCCCAGGACATCGGCACCCTGATCGTCGGACGCTGTATCCAGGCGACAGGCGCTTGCGCCGGCATGGTGTTGGGACGCGCCATCGTGCGCGATCTGTACGACCGCGAACAGGCGGCCAGCATGATCGCCTACATCATCATGGCGATGGTTGTCGCCCCGATGCTGGCGCCGTCGATCGGCGGCTATCTGGACATCTGGTTCGGCTGGCGGTCGGGATTCGCCTTCGTTCTCGTCGTCGGCGTCGGCGTCGCCGTGGCGGTCTTCATGACGTTGCGCGAAACCCGGCCGCCGGACGCCATCGGTGCCCGTCTCGCCGATATCTTCTTCGGTTTCGGCTATCTCCTGAGAATACCGGCATTCCTCGGCTACGCCCTGACCACCGCCTTCACATCGGGCGTGTTCTTTGCGTTTCTCGGCGGCGCGCCTCACGTGATGGTGCGTATTCTCGACCGGCCGCCGAGTGAATACGGGCTCTATTTCATCGTGAACGCCGGCATGTACATGGTCGCGAACTACATCAGCGGCCGCTACGCGCCGCGGATCGGGCTCGACCGCCTGATCGTCGTCGGCCTGACGATCTCCACCGTCAGCGCCGCCGTCCTGTGTTTCGTGGTCGGATCGGGATGGCTCTCCCCCGTCATCCTTTTCGGCGGCATGACCGCGATCAGTTTCGGCCAGGGCCTGACCATCGCCAACACCCTGGCGGGCGCCGTCAGCGTCGATCCGACCCGGGCGGGTTCGGCATCGGGGCTGGCCGGTTTCTTTCAGATGGGGGTCGGCGCCGCAGCATCCTATCTGGTCGGGCTTCTGATCCACGATTCGGCGGTGCCGATGACCGTCCTGATGCTCCTGGGATCGCTTGCCGCATCCCTGAGTTTTTTCGTCATGTCGCGAACCGCCGGCCGGCGCCGCGATGAAACGCGTACTTGATTCAGAATACGCGTTTGAATACATCGATTCGCAAGAACGTCGGCATGATCCTTGATAAGCAGTGTCCCCGGCACGGATCTTGCGTCCCGTTCGGAAATTGTCTGGACTTTTCATAGTTCAGTCGTGGAGACGGTATTCGCGCCCGGAGGGCACACCATGAGACACATCGTCGTCTATGACCCGCACGCCGATTCCTGGGCGGTCGTCGATATCCGCGCCGCACGGATGGTCGTCAGCTATCATTCCGACGCCGACCAGGCCCGAAAGGCGGCAGAGGAAATCGAGCAGCGGTGGCCCGATCCGTTCGCGGCCGCCGCCGAATAGCAAGGCGATGCTGATTCCGGATCGGCCCAGATGACCGGCGACACCGCGAAAGCCCTGAGCGACCGCGTCATCGCGTTCTGGTTCTCGGAATGCGACGATGCCGGCGCACCGATCCGCCGCGCCGCGTGGTTCGCCAAGGACGAGGCCTTCGACGCCAGCATCCGCGCCCAATTCTCAGACGACGTAACGGCCGCCGCCGAGGGGCGGTACGACGACATGGCCTCCGACCCTCATGGCGCGCTCGCCCTCGTCATCCTCCTCGACCAGTTTCCCCGCAATCTGCATCGCGGCACCGCCCAGACATTCGCCGCCGACGCCAAGGCGCGGGTAATAGCGAACGATGCCATCGCGCGCGGGTTCGACCGCCGCCTGCCGCCGGTGATGCGGCAGTTTCTGTATCTGCCCTTCGAACACAGCGAAAGCCTCGACGACCAGGACCGCGCCGTCGCCCTGTTCGACGCGATGAACGACCCGGAACTCCTGAAGTGGGCGGTTCGCCACCGCGACATCATCGCCCGTTTCGGCCGCTTCCCCCATCGCAACGCCGCCCTGGGGCGCGCGGACACGGCCGAGGAAATCGCCTTCCTCGACGAGCCGCATTCGTCCTTCTGACGCGCGCGGCTTGACACGGCGGACGGGCCTCTTATCGTGCCCGCCATGATTTACGTCACCCCAACCATCAGTCTCGCCGAAGAGGAGATCGAGGAGCGGTTCATCCGCGCGTCTGGCCCCGGCGGCCAAAACGTCAACAAGGTCGAAACGGCGGTCCAACTCCGCTTCGACGTAGCGCGCACGCCCGCCCTCGACGACACGGTCAAGGCGCGGCTGCGTCGCCTCGCCGGGCATCGCCTCACCAACGAAGGCGTGCTGGTGATCGAGGCCAAGCGGTTTCGGACCCAGGCCCGGAACCGCGAGGACGCCCTCGCCCGCCTCGTCGATCTCGTCGCCGAGGCCGCCAAGCCGCCGCCGCCCAAGCGCCGCCCGACCCGCCCGTCCCTGGGCGCCAAGCGTCGGCGCCTGGAGGCCAAAAAGCTCAAGGGCACGACCAAGAAAATGCGCGGCCGCATCGATTTCGACTGATCAAGACGCGGCAACACCGAGCTTTTGAACACGGTCCCGGCGAACGTTCAGGTGGGGTTTGGCGGCACCCCGTCTCGGCGTCGGCGTACTGGCCGGAAAGGCGTTGCGGCGTCAGACGATATCAGGCGACGACGGGGACCATGCGGGCGCGATCGCGCCAGCGCCACAGGAGAATGGCCGAGACCGCGATGACGCCGATCGCCAGTCCCCACCACAAGCCCCGCGCGCCGAGGTTCGCCCCGAAGGCGAGCCCCATGCCCAGCGGCAATCCAAGCACCCAATAGCCCACGACCGCCGCGACGAAGTGGATTCGGGTTTCCTTCAGGCCACGGAGAACGCCGGCGCCCACGACTTGGGCACCGTCGGCCATCTGGAAGACCGCGGCGATCGCCAAAAGCTCCACCGCCAGCGGCACCACGGCGGCGGCATCCGCGTTCAACAGATCCAGGAAACCGGCAATGATCGACATCGGGAAGCCAATGAGAACCACGGCCATCATCGACATGAAGGCGATGCCGAGGGCGATGGCCGTCCAGCCGGCGCGGGCCACGCCGGCCGCGTCGCCGCGCCCGGCAGCGAGCCCCACCCGGACCGACGCCGCCTGCCCCAGCCCCAACGGGACCATGAATGTTACCGAGGCGACCTGAATCGCGATGGCATGGGCCGCCAGCGCTGTCGCGCCGAACAGGCCGATGCTGAACGCCACCACGTTGATGACCGAACATTCCAACAACATGGCGCCGCTGATCGGAAAGGCGATTCGCAACAGTTCCGCCGCGCGCGGCCAGTCGTTGCGCCACCAGCGGCCGAGCAGCCGGTAACGGCGAAACCGCCGATCCCAAAGGATGAATCCGAACAGCGCGAGGAGCTGAAACGCGTTGGCGAGCGAACTTGCGATACCGGCACCGGTCAGCCCCAGGGCCGGCATCCCCCAGTGACCGAAGATCAGCGTCCAGTCGACGATGAAATTGAAACCGACCGCGAGACCTGAAACCCACAGCGCCGACGCCGGCCGTTCGAAGGCGGAGACGAACGACCGCAGGATCACGTAGCCGACCGCCGGCAAAACACCCCACTGCATCGCCCGAAGGTAGATCCCCGCCGCATGGGCGAGCGCCGCATCCTGCCCGATGGAAAGCAGGATGGTTTCGGTATGCCACAGGATCCACCAGACCACCAGGCAATAGAGCAGTGTCAGCCAGCCGCCCTGCCGCACGGTCCGGCGAACTTCCTTCACCACATGGCGCCGCCGACCGATCGCGTGCGCCATCATCGGAGCCGTCGCCATGCCGAGCCCGAATCCGGCGACCATGAGCGGAAACATCAGGTTGGAGCCGAGGGTCGCCGCCGCCAGCGATTCCGGCCCCAACCATCCCAGCATGACGACATCGGTGGTCATGATCGCGACCTGCGCCAGATTGGTCAGCGCGATCGGCCCCCGCCAATCGCAGGGTCGCGTATACCTCCACCGCCCACGCCGCGTCGACGGCATCCATGCGTTTTCCAAAGGTCGCCATGAACTGATGATTACCATGGCGAGAAAATTCGCGCCATTCCCACGCGCGCGGGTCAGGTATGCGAAATGCGAACCGGCGGGACTACAGCCCCTTGACCCTGCGCTCCCGGAACAGGGCGTAGAGGCCGCTGCCGACGACGATGGCCGCGCCGGTCAGAGTCCAACCATCGGGAAGGTGGCCGAACACGATCCACCCCACCACAGTCGCCCACAGCAGAATGGTGTAGTGAAAGGGTTGGAGCGCGGAGGCCGCCGCGATCTGAAGCGCCTTGATCAGGATGAAGTGGCCCGCGCTTCCCAGAAGCCCGACCAGCAGGAGAAATCCGGCGTTTTCCAGGGAAATCGGCCGATAGAAAAACGGCCCCACCACCGTCATAGCGACCAGTCCCACCACGGCGGTGAACAGCATGGTGGTTTCGGGATGGTCGTCGCGATTCACCATCCGCGTCATCACCTGATACAGCGCGAACAAGACCGACCCGACCAGCGGAATGAAAGCCGCCGCGCTCATCACCCCCATGCCGGGACGGATGATGATCAGGACACCGATGAACCCCGCGATCACCGCGAACCAGCGGCGCGGCCCGACCTTTTCGGCAAGCAGCGGAACGCTCAACGCCGTCGCCATCAGGGGCGTGGATGCCCCGATGGCATGGGTGTCCGCCAACGGCATATAGTGGACGGCCAGGGCAAAGGTCCCGATCTCGCAGGTCAGCAACAGCCCCCGGAATACCTGCATCTTCTTCCACCGACTGGCCCTCAGCGTCGGCAAAACGCGGCCGCGCACCAGGACCATCCCAACGGCGGAAAAAAACATGAAGCGGACCCAGACGATGAAGGGAACCGCGAGGTCGTCGGTCAGGATCTTGGTGCCGGCATCCATGCATGCCAGCAGGAACATGGACAAGCACATCAAGAGGACGCCCTTGACGAACCGGCGGCGATCCGCCGCCGGGTCCGAACCTCCCCCGGACGCTTCCGGTTCCCGGCTCATCGGGAATCCCTAGGCGGCGATATCGCGCGCACCCTCGGCCGCGAGCCCCGCCGCCTCCGCCGCCGCGATCAAGGACCGGATCTCCGCCTCGGGCAACTTGACCAGCGGCGGGCGCACGACGGCTTTTTCCATGCGGCCGATGTGGACCAGCACTTCCTTCATCCGGTTGTGCATGTCCAGGAACGGCGGCGCGTAAAACGCCTGAGCGACCGGATAGATGCGGTCGTTGACGGCCTGGGCGCGCGCCAAATCGCCGGCCTGGACGGCTTCCCACAGGGCGACCTGAAGATCCGCGATCACGCTGCCGGCGCCGGACAGGACACCCCGGCACCCCAGGACCAGCGAACTCATCAGCCACGACGAATGGGTGGAAATCACGTTTACGGGTCGTGGCAAGGCGTGCAGTTCGCGAATGTGACGCTCGTGGCGCATGGGTTCACCGCACATGTCCTTGATCGCGACGATGGTCGGAATCTCCTCGCACACGCGGATCAGGGTGTCGTGGGGATAGCCCAATCCGCCGGCCATGGGATATTGGAACAGGATGATCGGCAGGGAACTGGCTTCCGCGATGGTCGCGAAATGGCGCAGTGCCATTTCGGGACGCGACTGCCCGCCCATCGCCAGGGTGTTCGGCGGAAACACCAGGAGACCGGAGGCGCCGCCGTCTTCGGCCATGCGCGCGATTCGGGCCGCTTCCAGGCTGCCGTCCGCGTAAACGCCCGCGACCAGAGGCAATTCGTTCCCCAGTTCATCCCGGGCGATATCCATCACCCGGCGCTGTTCGTCGAAATTCAGGGCGTGGACTTCGCAACTATGGCCATTGACGGTGATCGCCGCCACGCCGCGCACGCCGGCCAGATCCCGCAGGTGCTTGCGGAATGCCGGCTCATCGATCGAAAAATCCGTATCGAAAGGCAGCAGGCACGCCGGGATGACCCCTTCGGCCTTGAACGGTGTCGTCGGCATGGTGCGCTCCTTTGCGATGCGAACGGCGACGTCGCCCCGGTCGTGGAACGCCCTCGTCGACGCCAAGGCTAGCGCGGCGCGCCCCCTTCGCACAAGGGCCGCGCCGCTCCGCCGCGCTAGAAGTTCAGACCGCCGATATAGGCCGCGAGCTCCTGCTCGGCGGCGGCGATCCTTTGGCGGGTTTCCTCGATCCGCTTGGCGATCACCTCGATGCGGTCTTCCTGGCTCGCCAATTTGCGCAGGTAGCGTTCCTGAAGATCGCTTCCGGCGGGCGCAGCGCCCAGATTATCGCGGATACGGGCCTGATCTTCGCCGATGGCCGTCCGCTCGCCTTCCAGATCCTCCAAGGCGCGCTTCAAGGCTTCGACCTTGGTTTTGTACTGGGCCGCCTCGGCGAACGCGGCACGCATGCGATCCGGCATGCTGCCGTGCCGCGACAGCGCCATCAGTCGATCGCCGCTCTGATCCACCAGGGCATAGCGCGTGGTATCGACCCGTTCCAAGACCACCTTGGCGAGGCCGCGGCCCTGATCGTCAAGCGGGACCGCGATCCGGTAGGCGTCGGTTGTCGTCGTGATCGTGTTCGGATCCGGTTCCACCAGCGACCAACCACCGAGACGCGGATGTTCGATGACCACGGGCAAGGCCGTCTTCGCGGGGCCCTGTATGCGGTAGGTCGTCACCTGATGCGCCAGGGTAAAGAGGCGGAGGACACCCTGGCTGACGCTTGCGCGCTGGAACTGGCGGTCTTCGCCCTGTTCGCGATCGACACGGATCCTCTGGTCGAGCGCGAAACTGGCAAACCGTTCCTCCCCCTTTGGCAGGGCGTCCATGCGGGCGTCGCCGACGAAAGCCACGGTGCCATCGGCCGCCGAACGTTCGTAGACCGTGAAAATTCCGGGAGGCAGGCCGCTCGATCCTTCGTTGACCAGCCGGACGGCCGCCAGCGGATGCGTTTCGTGGATTTGGTTTTGGTACAGCGCCAACCGGCTGGCCGGAACATCGGCGTCGATGATCGGAACAACCAGACTGTGGCCCGCATCCACGGACACCGGATTAGGCATGCGGAAAAGGACGTGCGTGGCCGCTTCGCGGGTATCGATGCGGTTTGCGGCCCGAGCCATCGCGGGTGCGGGCGGCGCGGCCATCGGCGCGGATTCGGCCATGAACTGGCGCGCCCGAGATTCCTTCAACATCATCGGTGCTTCCATCGCGGCTCCGGCACCCATGGCCCGGTCCTCGGCCAACGCCATCGATCCGGTATCGACGCCGGGAAGGATGCGGCCCAGCACTTCGACCGGGATCTCGGGTCGATCCACGTAATAGCTTTCATAGAGAGCCTGATGGAAAGTCACGGGGTTGCCCGAAACCAGCGTCAAATCAACGCCGTTCCAGGCATGGCCACTCTGGTTTTCCAGGATCGCCCACCCCTGAAGGCGTCCGGTCTTTCCGCCCTCCTGCACCGTCAGCCGATACGCGGTCTTCCACAACGGGGCCGCGACCACGTAGGCGACGCGCACGTGACGCCGGCCTTTGCCCTTGACCTCGATTTCCACGATCCGCCGGTCCATGACCCGGTGCCGGGCGGTCGCGGTCAAAGCGTTGTCGATTTGCGACGCGAGCTTGCCATCCACGAAACGGATCGTGCCCGCGTCCTCCAGAATGAACTGCTGGACGCCCTCCGGCGTCATCAGGGATACCCGATGATGCGTGACGGTCTCGCCCTCGCGATCGCGGGCGACCGTTTCCGGCACGACGGAGAGCACCCGTCCCCGCACGGTCCGGGTCCCGGCGACTTCGACCTCCACGCCCTGCAAGGCACCTAGGAGTTCAACCGGGGACGCGAGATCCGATTCACTGAACGGCAGATCCCTAAAGACCTGTCGCAACGGTTCGCGCCCGGGCAGGCGAATCGACCCGACGCCGCCGATATCGTCGTAGACGACGACGCTCTTGAGCACATCGTCGACCTGATCGAGCCGAATTTCGAGCGAAAGCACCGCGTCGCCTTCGACGTCGGCTTCGTGTTCGTAATAGGCGACGCCGCCGGTCGACAGCATCACCCGTTTTAGCGCCAGTTCCGCTGCCGCGTCCGCCTCGAAACCGACGAGAACGAACGGTAGGAAAGCGATAGCGACGGACAATCGTTTGAGCATGATGAAGCCTCCTGCCCCCTGGGAACGACTTCGGGCCGAGTTATCGTAACACCCGGTGCCGCGAACGTTAACGGATATGACCGCCGAGCGCCTGCGACCGGGCGACCCGACCAAGGAATGGAGTGGTTTTTCCTGTTCCTTTGTGTCAATTTTTGGGCGGCGGTCGCATTTCCGTATGACCGACAACCAAGGGAAACCGGGAGCCTGCAATGAAGCGGCGGGAAAGACGAAGTTTTCTCTGGGAGGATTTTATTTCCGAACTGCGGGGCTATTACGATGCCCGCGACTGCGACGTCGTCTTTGAGATGTCCGATGACGGATCCTGCATCGCGGAGTTCACCGTCCATCCGCGCGGGAAGAAGTACTTCTTTGACAAGAAAGCCTTCGATCCCGAAGCCGGGGATCCCCAGGAAGAAGCCCTGGGCGAGCTCAGACGAATCCTGTTTCCCGGCGAACCGGTGACCGTCCTGGAAATCATCAGAAGCCCGCTATCCGAGGATTCGGACATCGTGATGATCGTCGAGACGGGAGCACCCGATTCGAACGCTCGTCGACCTTAACAGATCCGCGGCAGCTGTTCGCCCGCGATCCAGTCGACGATCCGATTACCGCCGAACGCGGTTTCCATGGTCACGAAATTCCGCTTGTCCTCGACCACCGTGCCGATGATCGCGGCGTCGCGTCCCAGGAGATGAGCCCGCATCGCGGCCAGGATCCGTTCGGCATCCTCTTCCGCGCAGAAGCAAACGACCTTGCCCTCGTTCGCCACGTAAAGGGGATCCAGCCCGAGAAACTCGCACGCACCCCGGACCGCTTCCTTGATCGGGATCACCGCCTCTCGGATGCGGACGCCGACACCGGACTGCAGCGCGATTTCGTTGAGCACCGCAGCCAGACCGCCCCGGGTCGGGTCACGCAGAACATGGATTCCCGGCGCCGCCACGACCATGTCGGCGATCAGACCGTTCAGGGACGCGCAATCGGACAGAATGTCCGTCTCGAAAGCCAAGCCTTCGCGCTTCGACATCACCGCAACGCCGTGATCGCCGATGGAGCCGCTGACCAGCACGGCATCGCCCGGTCGAGCCCGGTCGGCGGAAATCTCGATCCCGTCCGCGACCACGCCGACGCCGGTCGTGGTGATGAAGATGCCGTCGCCCTTTCCCCGCTCGACCACCTTGGTATCGCCGGTCACGATGGCGATCCCTGCTTCCTTCGCCGCTTCGGCCATCGATTGGACGATGATCTTCAGATCCCGCAACGGGAAGCCCTCTTCGAGAATGAAGCCCGCCGACAGGAACAGGGGCCTGGCCCCGGCCATCGACACGTCGTTCACCGTACCGTGGACGGCGAGATTGCCGATGTTGCCTCCGGGAAAGAAAAGCGGCGAGATGACGAAGCCGTCGGTGGACATGACCATGCGACCCGGCGGCGGCGAAAAACAGGCGTGATCGTCCCGCTTTGCCAAGTAGTCGTTGTCGAAGGCCGCTTCGAAGCATTCCTCGATCAACTGAGCCATGACCCGGCCGCCGCTGCCGTGGGTCAGATCGATCCTCCCGCCGTCGAAATCGATGGGGCGGATGACCGGCGTCTTGGACTTGTTCATGATGGATCCGTCGTCGAAGTTGTCGTTGCTGCGGGTTCCCGGAAGCGGGCATAGGTATAATACGCCGCGCACGCCCCTTCTGACGAGACCATGCAGGCGCCGATCGGATTGTCCGGCGTACATCCGGTCCCGAAGATCTTGCAATCCGTCGGGCGCTTGATTCCGCGTAAAATCTCCGGGCAGGCGCAGGCGGGATGGTCGTCGACCACGTCGGTCGTCAGCCCGAACCGCAATTCCGCGTCGAAGTCCGCGAATGCGTCGCCGATGCGCAGGGCACTGTTCGGTAATGCCCCCAGCCCCCGCCATTCGAAGGCATCGCGCAGCGTGAAGACCTCCGCCATCAGGGCGCGCGCCTTGGCGTTGCCTGCCGGCGTAACCACGCGGATGTACTCATTTTCGACCGTGCATCGGCCGTCATTGAGCTGCCGGATCAGAAGCACGACGGCATGCATGACGTCCAGCGGTTCGAACCCGGCGATCACGACGGGTTTGGCGAAATCCCTGGGGAATGGCGCGAAAGCATCGCTTCCGATGACCGCGCTGACGTGGGCCGGTCCGACGAAGCCGTCAAGCCGCATTTCCCCTGGAACCGACAGGATTCCGTGCATCGCCGCGGGCGTCAGCACGTGATTGCACACCACCGAGAAATTCTTCAAACCCGCCTCCCGCGCCTGGATAAGCGCGACGGCCGTCGGCGGAGTTGTGGTTTCGAAACCGATGGCGAAGAACACCACTTGGCGGTCGGGATTGTCGCGCGCCACCTTCAGCGCGTCCAACGTGGAATAGACCATGCGGACGTCGGCGCCTTCGGCACGCGCCTTGTACAAACTTCGGCGATGCGAACCGGGAACCCGCAGCAGGTCCCCGTACGTGCACAGGATCACGTCGTGTTCGGTGGCCAACCGTACCGCCAGATCGACCCTTCCGATCGGCAGAACGCACACCGGGCATCCCGGCCCGTGAACCATGTTGACGTTGTCCGGCAGCAGGTCCTGAACTCCGTAGCGAAAGATCGCGTGGGTATGGCCGCCGCAGAATTCCATCAGATTGTAGGTGCGGTCCGGATCGGCTTCCTTGCGGATGGCCGCGGCCAATCCCTTGGCCAACCCGGCATCGCGGTATTCGTCGACGTATTTCACCGTGCCGCCTCGGCCGCAATGATCTCACCCAACTCGGCAAACAGCGCCATCGTCTCCTCGGCCTCTTTGGCGTCGAGCTTGGACAACGCGAACCCGGTATGAACGATCACATAGTCGCCGACGCCGACGTCATCGACAAGCGACAGGCTGATGTCCACGAGGGCTCCGTTGATATCGACTTTTGCCATTTCGTGATCGAGCAAGGCCGTCACCTTGCCGGGGATTGCCAGACACATGCGTTTGATACTCCAATCGTCACAAAATTACACGCTCGCGGCCGCAACGGGCCGTACCGCCGTCAAGCCATCATCAGTCCGACCGCCCAAGCCTGGCCCAGGCTGACAGCGGGGTCGCCGGGTGTCATAATCTGCGGCAGGAGCGGCGTAACACCCCGGTTTTCAAGATTTTTGCGGAGCCCCTCGCGCAAATGGGTATTGAAAAAACATCCGCCGCTGAATACCACTTCGCCGACCCCGGTTTCGCGAACCGCGCGCTCGACCCAATCGGTCATCGCGGCAACCAGGGTGCCATGAAAAAGCCCGGCGCCGTATTCGCTCGTCTTGCCGATCATCTTGCGCATCATCGGCAACAGGTCAAGAACGCCATCGCGGATCTCCCAGCCTTCGGGGTCTTCCTGCAATCGGTGGACTTCCTTTTCCAGGGCAATCGGGGCCTCAGCTTCGTTCTTGGCATACAGAACGAGTCCACTCAACGCCGCCGCCGCGTCAAAAAGGCGCCCGCAACTGGATGTCGGCGGACAATTGACATTGCCGGCCATCATCTGCACCAGTAATCCAGCCCCCGATACCTTGCCGAAATAGCCGGGGATGTCCTCGTCCATGTCCAGGGCGTGCATCACGGAAGCCCCCATGCGCCACGGTTCGCGGGCCGCGATATCGCCGCCCGGCTGCTGGATCGGGCGAAGGTGGCCGATCCGGCGGTAGCCGGTACGATCGACAAGCAGCAACTCTCCGCCCCAGGCCTCGTTCCCCGGCCCGAGACCGAACCCGTCCAGAGCAAGGCCAAGAGTCGGCTCCGAACGCCCGTGCTCCGCCATCACGGCCGCTACATGGGCATGATGATGCTGGACGGGCACCGTTTCCACACCCGACCCCATGGCGAACCGGGTTCCGAAATAGTCGGGATGAAGGTCGTGACAGACGAATCGCGGCCGCGTGCCGACTTCACCGATCAGAGCCGCCACCGCCGCCTCGAACGCCTGGACGGCCTCGATGGTATCGAGGTTTCCAAGATCCGGCGACACCAAGGCTTCATTCCCGGCCGCGAGGCAAACCGTATTCTTCAGGATGGACCCGACACCCAACACCGGCGGCAACGATTTGGCAAACCGGACGTGTCGGAAGGCGGGTTTCCCGTCATTGATCACGTAGCACTTACTCCCCGGCGGCGCGCCGATGCGGTCCCCGCTTCGATTCACGGCCGCGTTTGATCCAGTCCAGCCAGTCGTTCAAGCCGTCACCCTTGGTCGCGGAAACCTGAAGAACCTGGATATCGGGCCGAACGCGGCGGGCGAAATCCACGCACCGATCCACATCGAAGGAGACGTAGGGCAGAAGATCGACCTTGTTGATGATCATCAAATCCGACGCAGCGAACATATCGGGATACTTGAGCGGCTTGTCGTCACCCTCGGTCACCGACAGCACGACCACCTTGTGGGCTTCTCCCAAATCGAACGCCGACGGGCAAACCAGATTGCCGACGTTTTCGATGAACAGAACGCTGCCTTCCTCGGGATCGAGTTCGGTGATTGCGTGGCCGACCATGTGGGCATCGAGATGACAGCCCTTTCCCGTATTGATCTGTATCGCGGGAACGCCGGTTTCCCGGATCCGGTCGGCGTCGAACCCGGTTTCCTGATCGCCTTCGATCACGCTTACCGGTGCGCTACCCTTCAAGGACTTGATGGTTTCGACCAGAAGCGTTGTCTTTCCCGAACCGGGACTGGAAACGAGATTGAGGGCAAAAACGCGCCGACCGGCCAAAAATCCGCGATTTTCCGCCGCATAACGATCGTTGGCACCCAGAATGTCGCGTTCGATTTGGATAATGCGCGATTCGTCCATTCCCGGCGCGTGAGCGGCCCGCAGATCGCCGCCCTGCCCGTGATCATGGTCGTGATCGTGGGAATGGCCGTGGTCGTGATCGTGCGAATGTCCATGCTCATGGGAATGGCCGTGATGATCGTGGCCATGATGATGGTGATCACGGTCATGCGTGTGACCGCCGCCGATCGTCGCCTGTCCACAACCGCATGTCGTACACATCAATCCACCTCCAATTCCAGAACTCGCATCGCATCACCGCCCGTGACTTCCAAACCGAAGGCTCCGCATTCCGGACACGGATCGAACCGGTGCTTCATCAGGGACTCGGTCCCGCATTTGCGGCATTGTCCCTTCCCCGGCGTCCTGATCAGTTCCAAGGTCGCGCCGTCCGCCACGGAGCCGTGAACGACGGCTTCGAAACAGAGTTCCATGGCCTCCGGCTCGACGGTCGACAGTTCGCCGACTTCCAGCTGCACCCTTCGGACTATCGTAAAGTTCTGAATGCGGGCCTGTTCTTCGATAACCCTCAGGACGCCCTCGCACAAAGACATTTCATGCATAGGCGATGCC
Organism: Rhodospirillales bacterium; assembly: GCA_963675465.2. Classification (GTDB taxonomy): domain Bacteria; phylum Pseudomonadota; class Alphaproteobacteria; order Rhodospirillales; family Shumkoniaceae; genus JAHDSF01. The sequence goes on along the minus strand of CAXXVY010000004.1, from coordinate 172,230 downwards.
GGGAGCAGAAGGGGCAGGCACGACACTAGGGACCGCGCGTTTCATCGGGCCTATCATATCGAATATTGAATGATCCTCAAAAACAAATCCGTGTCAACGACACGCCGGACGTGCCGTATCCAGGGCAATCTATCCGTTTTTGAGACGGTCGGAAAGCACGGGCTCTGAAAAAGTATTGTTTTCCTTTTCCTACAGCGAGACCTTCTCGAAGTAGTCGTTTTCCAAATCGAAAAAGAACACCGCGCTTTCGGTTCCGGCCACCCCGCACAGCACGCGAACGGCCTGCGCCGCGGCGAAGGATGCCGCCAGGGCCACCACGGGCGAAGGCGTGCCGAGGCTGTCCTCGGCACCGGGTTCCGCCGCATCGAAGAAATCCGCAGGTCCTGCAGCGCCTGGCGGAACGACGCCGACATATCCGGTCCAGCCCGCGACCGCCGCTGTGACAAGGACCTTACCCGCAGCCGCCGCCGCGCGATGCAGCGCCAATCGATCCTTCAGTCCGCCAAGGGCGTCAATCACGAGATCGGCCGCACGGCACCGATCGACAAAGTCGGTTCCGACAAGGAACGCCGCGATGCCGACGAATTCGACGGCCGGATTGACCTGTGCCACCCGGGCCCGCGCCGCTTCGATTTTCATGGTCTCCACGGAATCGACCGTCGCCAGCAGTTGCCGATTGAGGTTGGTTTCGTCGAAACGGTCACCGTCCGCCGCGACGATCCGGCCCACCCCGGTTCGGGCAAGGTGTTCGAGAATGGAACCGCCCAACCCGCCCAGCCCGACCAGAAGCACGCGGGCGCGCAGGAGTTCGGATTGCCGCTCGGAGGGAATGGCGTCCTGATTCCGGAGATATCGCAGGGGAACCAAGCCGTTTTCGACGGCCGCGACTTCGACCTCGCGCACCGGCACGCCGAACGCCAAGGCGGCGTCCTTGATCGTCGCCATCGACACCGTGGCGACGGAAAGGCCATCCGGCCGCCGCGTTTCCCCGGCGTTTTTCTTCAGCCTGCCGGCCAGAGTCTCATCGGCCATCGCCGTGTCAACCGCCGCCAATCGACGGAAAAAGCCCGAGAATATCGCCATCGGTGAGGTTCGTGTTCATATCGCGCCGGACGCTGTTGACAAAGATCAAGTGAATCTTGTCCCGCGGCAGGGTCAGACGATCGACCACCGAACCAACGGTTTCTCCGTCGACAATGGGAAAGGAGTTCGATTCCGAAGGTTGGAAATTGGACAATGTCGCGAAGCATTTCAAAGTAATGGGCAAGGCCGTCGTCCCTTCTGTCTTCGTTAATCGACTAGGCGGACGTCGAGCCAGATCAGGGCGTCATCGCCCGCAAGCGCCGAGTCCGAAATCAACGGCTGCAATCGCGGATGGGACAAAGCGGTGCGTGGGAATCCGAGCGAGCGCCCGGTCATCGCTTCGGTCAAATCGCCGAGCGGCCGATTGAACAACTTGACCCGAATAATGCCGCTATCCGCGCCGCCGACTGAATCCGGCCGCGCGTCCAGGCTGATCCCCGCGCGCATTCGGGCATAATAGCCGCCACGGCGCATGGTGGCGCCGGCCAGTCCCGGCATGGCGCCCGAAAGGGCCAGCGTGCAGCCATCGACCACGTGCGCGGCATCCAGGTTGTCGACCGGATGACTGTCGAGGAACACGGTTTGAATTTCCGATTCGACGTATTCGGGATCGACCCCCAGGCTATCGACCAGAAAAGCGCGGACGCTGGTTCCCGTGCGCGCCCGCACCGCGACACCCGACTGAAGCAGGGCCTTGAAGGTTCCGAGGTCACGCCGATGAAGTTCCCACCGGCAAGCGGGCTCACGCCGTTCCAATTCCGACATGGACAACTCCGACGCGGACCGGCCTCCGATTACGGCGACCGGCCCGCTTTTCTGAGCAATCAGGCGTAAACCCGATCGAGTTCCGTATCCGGAACGTCGAAAACGACGTTGTGGGGTGCCAGCGGCTCACGCGAGAAATAGCGCGGCAACCGGTCGTCCGCGGCCGTGAAGCCGGCCCGGGCGTTGAAGTCCCGCTCGTAGGCGAGAATCTTCTTGCCGTAGGCGGCCACGCCGTCTCCGTCCAGTTCCCAGCCGTAGCAGGCGTTGAGCAGATCGATCAGCGCCTGGAACGTTTCGGGTTGATCGAGAACGGCGAAAGCGATGAACAGGCACATGCCCGTCGCGTCGACCGCCGCCGTCGCGATCTGCAGATTCCGGGACAGATCGGCCTGCCCTTCGATCGCCAGCGGATCCACGTCGCCCCCCACTTTGAGGATGTTGGTGGCGACGGCGTAACCCGCCGTATGATCGGCCCCCATGGTCGTCGTGGCGTATGTCACGCCGATGCCTTTGATCGCACGCGGATCATAGGCGGGCATAGCCTGGCCCTTGACGCACGGCGCATGTTCGAGCCCGAAGACCCGCGCCGTCGTCGCCGTCCCCGAACCGAGGATGCGGCCCAGCGGCGTGCCCTCGCCGACTTCGCGCACCAGCCGGATGGCTCCCGCGCTATCGCCGAACTCGACCACGCCAGCTTCCATGGCGACGGCTATGGTGGCGCCCATTTCGATGGTGTCGAGGCCGAAGTCGTCATCCAGACGGTCCAACTGGGCGATGGCGTCGAGATCGTCGATCCCGCAGTTGGCGCCGTGGGCCCAGACCGTTTCATACTCCGGCTGCTTGGTAACGAATTCGCCTTTTTCGTTGTTGAAGATGCCCGAACACTGCATGGTGCAACCCCGATGGCACGCATGTGTCGCAATGCCGCCGCGCGCCACTTCGAGTTCGGCCTGTGTCTCGCCGCTGATGTGGGAAACGCCGCCGAACTGTCCAACGCTGAAGTTGTTCGTCGGATAGGCTCCGGCTTCGTTGATCACGTTCGCCAGCGAATTGGTTCCCAACGCGGGCAATCCTTCGCCGGTCACCGGATGCTTGGCGAGACCTTCCGACCACACCTTCATGGCCACCTTGAACGCGTCCATGTCGGCGGGCTTGCGTGGCGCCGCACCGGTCGAATCGACCAGGATGACCTTGACGCCCTTGGTTCCCATCACCGCGCCGACGCCGCCGCGTCCGGCATGACGGGTCGGACGTCCTTCGATGTCGGATACGGCGACGGTCGAATTGGACATCTTCATTTCGCCGGCGGGGCCGATCGAAATCATGCAGCCCTTCTTTTCGTATTCCGGCAGGAACCTGTCCATCAGTTGATAGTTCGTCATCATCTTCAACGAATTATCGACCGAAACCTTGACACCGTCGGTGCCGATACGAATGAGATAGAGATCGCCGCTCGTGTTCTCGCCTTCGATGACGATCGCGGCAATGCCGAGACGGGCCAGAAGCTGCCCCGCCTGTCCGCCGACGTTGGCTTCCTTGATTCCGCCGGTCAAAGGACTCTTGCAACCGACCGACATCCGGCCGCTGCACGCCGCTGCTGTCCCGGACAAAAGGCCCGGCGCCAGCACCAGCTTGTTTTCCGGGCCAAGCGGATGGCAGTCGGCGGGAACTTCGGTTGCGATGATCGCCGATGTCAGGCCTCGACCGCCCAATCCGGCATAATCGCCGATTGACTCTTCCTTGATTGCGGGACCTCCCGGGGCACCGACGTCGATACGCACGATTTTGTCCATGGCGTTTCTCCCAATTGCGAGATGTTATTGTTTGGCTGGCCGAGGCGACAACGCTGCCGCGCAAAGACCGCACATCGTTTGTTGCTAAAGTAAACCAATTCGCAGCGATTCGAAACAGCGGGAATGCCCTTCCGGTTTATTTTCCCGGATTTCGTTTATCTTGTTTTTCACGATCTAGCGGCAGGGCCGTGCGATACACGACTTGCTTGAGCGCGAAACTCGATTTGATGCTGGCGACGCCGGGGAAACGGGTCAGATGGTCGAGAAGAAATCGTTCGTAGGTTTGAAGATCGGCCGCGACCACGCGCAACAGGTAGTCCGAATCTCCGGTCATCAGGTAGCATTCCATGACTTCGGGGCATTCGCAGATGCGGCTTTCGAAAGACGCCAGATTGTCCTCTACCTGCCGTTCCAAGGTCACGTTGACGAAAACGCTGACCGGAAGGCCGACCGCGTTCTGATCGACCAGGGTCGCGTACCCCCGTATAACCCCGTGCTCTTCCAAACCCTTGACGCGCCGCAGGCATGGAGAAGGCGACAGTCCGACGGCTTCCGCCAGTCCAATATTGCTGAGTCGTGCTTCGGCCTGCAATTGGCGCAGGATTCGCCGGTCGATGGCATCAAGTTTCGCTTTTGGCATTTATCGCTCTTTTCCCTTATTATACTTGTTATTTATTGCCATTTTATACGTTTAATCGGCCATATTTGCAATGATTCGCCCTTCTATCCTGCGCTACTGTCCGTGTACGCAACGAACGGAAGGAAGCGGCCATGGACGGATTGCCGACACCCGATTTGGCGGCCACACCGTCGGTTTTCGGATCGCAGGAACTGGACGTCCTGCGGGAATTGGCCCGGAAAGTCCTGTGGTTATCCACCTGGACCATCCATCACGCCAACCATGTACGGCCCAATTCCGCGAAAACGAAAGTGGGCGGACACCAGGCGGCGTGCGCGTCCTCGGTCCAACTGATGACCGCGTTGTATTTTCACGCCCTGCGTCCCGAAGACCGGGTCGCCGTCAAGCCGCATGCATCGCCGGTGTTCCACGCCATTCAATACCTGTTCGGGCGGCAAGATCGGGCAGCGCTGGAACAGTATCGGGCGTTGGGCGGCGCCCAAAGCTATCCATCGAAAACCAAGGACCGCGACGATGTCGACATTTCCACCGGTTCTGTTGGCCTCGGCCCCGCCTTCACGGTCTTCGCCTCGATGGCACAGGAATATGCGCGCAACCGCTCCCTGTTACCCAAGAGCGGCCAAGGTCGGATGGTGGCGCTGGTCGGCGACGCCGAAATGGACGAAGGAAGTATTTACGAAGCGCTTTGGGAGGGATGGAAGCACGACCTTCGGAACTGCTGGTGGATCGTCGACTACAATCGCCAGAGTCTCGACGGCGTGGTTTCCGATCATCTCTATCGCTTGATTGATCGCGTCTTTCGTGCGACCGGCTGGAACGTCGTGACCCTCAAATACGGTCGCCTCATGCGCGATGCGTTCAAGCGCACCGGCGGCAGCGCGCTTCGCAAATGGATCAACGACTGCCCCAATGCCCTTTATTCCGCACTCACCTTTCAGGGAGGCAGCGCCTGGCGCGCCCAGATCCTGGCCGACAGCGGCGACGCGCCCGGCATTCGAGATCTGTTGTCGCACTACGACGACGAGGGTCTGCACGCGTTGATGTGCAATCTGGGCGGTCACTGCCTGGAAACCATTCTCGAAGCCTTCGACGCTTGTGCGAAGGACGACCGTCCGACCTGTTTCCTCGCCTATACGGTCAAGGGCTACGGATTGCCGATCGCCGGTCACAAGGACAATCACGCGGGCGTCTGCACGGCCGACCAGATCGAGCGGTTGCGTGCGTCGATGAACATCGGCGAAGGGGCGGAATGGGATCCGTGCGCCGGGCTCGGGCTTTCCGAGGGCGAACTCGCGTCGTTTCTGGAAACCGTGCCCTTCCTTTCCGGCCCCCGTCGCTGGACTGATCCGGAAATCGTGCCGGTTCCCGCCTCATTGGAAGTCCCCCAAGGCGAGCGGCTGTCCACCCAGGAAGCGTTCGGGCGCCTTCTTCAGGACCTTGCGCGTTCCGACGAACCGATCGCCGAGCGGATCGTCACGACATCGCCGGACGTGACGGCATCGACGGGGCTCGGCGGATGGGTCAATCGCCGAGGGCTCTTCGCCACCGCGCGAAAGGACGACGTTTTTCACCAGCGAAAAATCGCTTCGGCACAAAAATGGGACGCCCGCGAAGACGGGCAGCATGTGGAATTGGGCATTTCGGAAAACAACGTCTTCCTCAACCTCGCCGCCCTGGGGTTGAGCCACGATCTGTTCGGCGCGCGCCTACTGCCGGTCGGCACCCTCTACGATCCCTTTATTGCACGCGGCCGCGACGCTCTCGCTTATGCCTGCTACCAGGGTGCCCGCTTCATCGTGGCGGGTACGCCGTCGGGAATCACCTTGTCGCACGAAGGCGGCGCGCACCAGTCTATCTCGTCGCCGCTGTCAGGGATCGCGCAGCCCGGTCTGGCGTACTTCGAGCCGGCGTTCGCCGACGAACTGGCGGTCATCCTGCGGTGGGGATTCGAATACATGCAGGCACCGGATGGCGGCGCCGTCTATCTGCGGCTTTCAACCCGCCCCGTCGACCAGCCCCAACGCGACATGTCTGCGCCCCTGGTGGCCGAAATCCTGCAGGGCGCCTATTGGCGTGTCCCGCCACGAGACCCGAAAGCCGGGGCCATCGTCTATTGCGGCGTGATCGCCCCCATTGCCGAAGCCGCGCTGGCACGATTTGGCGACGGACGTGGCCTGTTGGCCGTAACCTCGCCGGAACGGTTGTTCCAGGACTGGCGCATCCGGGGAACAGACTGCCATCTCGCACGCCTTCTCGGCGGCTTGGCAGCGGGAGCCCCACTCGTCACCGTGCAAGATGCGCATCCCCTGGGCCTGGCCTGGATCGGCGGGGTTCGCGGCCATCCGGTGACGCCTCTCGGCGTCGACCGCTTTGGCCAATGCGGCTCGGTCGATGCCCTATACGAGGCTTACGGAATCGACGTCGAATCGATCGCGACCGCCCGCTAAATCACGACTCAGTCGCCGGCCCCCGGCATCCCATCAGGCGACCCGGTCCTTCGGTTCGTCGCCGGCGAAGAACGTGTCAAGATTGTCGAGCGCCCTGTAGCCCATGGCATCCCGGGCTTCCCGTGTCGCGCTTCCAATGTGCGGCATCAGGAGGACGTTGGACAAAGCTCGGTACTCCGGATGAATGTCGGGCTCGTTGTTGAAGACGTCGAGCCCCGCGCCGCCGACCTTGCCCGATTTCAGCGCCGCAATCAGCGCGTCATCGTCGATCACCGCCCCTCGGCTCGCATTGACCACGATGGCGCCATCGGGCAACAGCGCGATACGTTCGGCATTCAACAGGCGATGCGTCGCCGGGGTCGCGGCGCAATGGATGGCCAGAAAATCACAATGCGGCATGAGATCGTCGGGGCTTTCGTGAAACACGGCCCCTTTTTCGAGTTCGGCCGGCAACCGCACTTCGTCGTTATAGTGGATCGTCATGTCGAAGCCCTTGGCCCGCTTGGCCACCAATCGCCCAACCCGACCAAATCCGAGGATACCCAGCCGCTTGCCGGTCATCTGGGTGCCCACCATGAACGCCGGGCTCCAATCCCGCCACTGGCGGCTTCGTACCAGATGGTCGCCTTCGCTCGCCCGCCGTGCCGCGCCCAGCATCAGCATGATCGTCAGTTCGGCCGTCGAGTCGGAAAGCACCTCTGGCGTATTGGTCACCACCAAGCCCCGCTTCTGCGCAGCCTCCAGATCGATGTGTTCGCAGCCGACGGAAAAACTGGCGATCATCTTGACCGATTCTGGCAGGCGCGTGAACACGTCCGCGGTGAATCTCTCGGTATGGCACAGGAGGATGGCATCCGCCCCGTCGGCGCGCGCGATGATTTCCGACACGGAATACAGAGTATCCGTGGGATTGAGGCGCGCGTCGAAATCCTGACGCAGCCGTGCCTCCACGGCATCGGGCAGCTTGCGGGTAACCAAAACGACGGGTTTCATGACGGCGACTTCCTCCGGACATACGCATTTTTTGCGCTGTCTTACCCCTCCAGGGCGCGATAGGCAATCGCTGTCCTTAAGATTATTGACGATCGGACCCGATCAAGGCCGCAATTTCCGACGCGACGGCGCGGGCGGCCGTTTTGACTTCGGACGTCAGGTCGTCGCCATAGACGTAGCTCGCGCCTTCGATGGCGAACACAACCATGGCGTTTGGCAGCCGTCCCAGCGCCCGAGCGGTTTCGACGGCCTCGGCAACACCGAATTGGTGGCTGGAATAGTGGAACAGGTCCGGCGGCAAGTTTTCCTTGTGCGCATCAAAGCGGCGCACCGTCCCCGGTGCGGCGCCGGACTTCATCGCGTCGACGATAATCACGAAATCACGACCTTCGAATGCCGCGATCAGGTTCGCTCCCTCGCCGCTTTCCTCGCGCGTGGCAACATTTTTGTCCGCCAAAAGGTCGGCCACGAATGGCCCGACCCCGTCGTCGGAACGGAATCGGTTGCCAACGCCGATGACAAGAGGTGACGACACGTGATCCCGTCCCGTCTATTCCCGCTCCACCGTCAGATTGAGAAAATGGGTAGCGCACGAAATACAGGGATCGTAGTTGCGGATCGTCTGTTCGCACCGCCACTTCAACGCCTCGTCATCCATGTCCAGATTGGCGCCGACGACCTCGCGCAGGTCGCGCTCGATCTGCTTCTGGTTCTGGGCGGTCGGCGGCATGATGCGGGCATAAGTGACCCGGCCGTCATCGTCCAATCGATAATGATGGAAACAGATGCCTCGCGGCGCTTCGGTGCAACCGAACCCCTCGCCCGCCTTGGGTTCTACCGCGACGCAAGAAGCATCGGGAACCTCGTAGGCTTCGCAAAGGCGCAATGCTTCCTCGCAGGCGTAGTAGGTTTCGACCATGCGCACCAGAATCGACTTGTAGGCATTATTGCAGACACGACCCAGGCCGCAGTCCGCCGCCAACCGTTTGGAATCGCTCGATAACTGGTCGTAGTTAACGTTGTAGCGGGCGTTCGGCCCTACCAGATAGGCACCGCCATGGCCTTCCGGCGCGCCCGGATAGACGCCATGCAACGCCATCGAATGGGCGACGTGTTCCTCGCCGAAATGGTTCAGGAACTCTTCGAACGAGACGTTCAGGCCGCGACTGGAGGCGATCGTGCCCTCGGTGATCGCGTATTCGTCCGGATTCTTCAACGCGACCGACGTGTAGTCGAATTCGTAATCGGGAAAATCGAAGGTCGCGAACAGTTTGGCCAGATCGACAGAAGCCTCCATGCCCCATTTCAGCCGATCGCCGAGCGCACGAATATCGGCCTTCTTCGGCGCCTTGTAGAAGCCGCCCACCTTGAGATTGACCGGATGGATCGCACGACCGCCGATGACTTCCAGAATGTCGTTGCCGAGCTTCTTGAGCTGCAAAGCCTTTTCGACCACTTCCGGGTTTTTCTTGGCGATCTGGAGGGCATCGTCGAGCCCCAGAAAATCCGGCGCGTGCAACATCGCGGCGTGCAGAACGTGGCTTTCGATCCACTCCCCGCAATAGATCAAGCGGCGCAGATCGCGCAACGGACCGGTCACGCGAACGCCCAATGCCTGTTCCAGCGCGTGGCTAGCCCCCATCATGTAGGCGAGCGGACAAATGCCGCAGATCCGGGCGGTGATGTCGGGCACTTCCCAAAAGATGCGACCGCGCAGGAAGGCTTCGAAAAACCGAGGCGGTTCGAAGATCCGGAACTTGATGTCCTGAATGGTCTGGTCCTTGACCCGAACATAGAGAGCGCCCTCGCCTTCGACCCGCGCGAGCGCATCGACCTTGATGGTCCGGCTCGCGGTCTTGGGGGCCGCCTTCGCCTTGGGCTTAGATTTTGGGTTTTTCATGACTCTCGCTTTCCTTCCGGAAGGCTTCCGCATTGGCGTTGAAGCTGCGGAACAGATGCTTGATCTCGCGCCGGCCTTGTCCGAGTTGGTCGAACCAGGAGGCCAGGCTGTGGGTGTTCGGCGTTTCCTTGGGGCCAAAGCAGCCGTAGCACGGCCGCGCGCACGACGGGCACAGATTGCCGCATCCCGCCTGAACCACCGGTCCGAGGCAAGGTTCACCCTTGGCGACCATGACGCACACCGTCGAATGCCGTTTGCATTCCACGCACTGGCTGTAAGAGGGGATGTTTGGCCGGCGGCCGTTGAGACTGGCGTTCAGGACTTCGAGCAACTGGTAGCGGTTGATCGGACACCCGCGCAGTTCGAAATCGACGCGGACGTGATCGCGGATCGGCGTCGATTTGGCGAGGGTGTCGATGTATTCGGGGTGGGCGTAGACGGCCGAAACGAAATCGTCGACATCCTTGAAATTCCGCAACGCCTGGATGCCGCCCGACGTCGCGCAGGCACCGATGGTGATCAGGGTCTTCGACTGGCGCCGGACCTTGTGAATCCGTTCGGCGTCGTGCGGTGTCGAGATCGACCCCTCGACCAGCGAGACGTCGTAGGGCCCCTTTACCTCGGCGCGCGTCGCCTCAAGGAAATAGGCGATGTCGACAGCGCCGGCGACGGCCAGAAGTTCATCCTCGCAATCCAGCAGGCCGAGTTGACAGCCGTCGCACGACGAAAACTTCCAAACCGCGAGTTTGGGCTTTGATTGCTTGGCCGCCATCACTCAGAGCTCCCGTACGTAGAAATCGTCCTTGATCTCATTGAAGCGGAACACCGGGCCGTCCTTGCACACGAAGGCTTGGCCGAACTGGCAATGGCCGCAGAATCCCACGGCGCATTTCATGTTCCGTTCCATCGAAACGTGGATCCGGTCGTTGGTGACGCCCTGGTCGTTCAGCGCCTGGACGCAATAGCGCATCATGATTTCCGGCCCGCACACCATGGCGACGGTTTGGGTCGGGTCGAAACCGCCCCGCGTGACCAACCGGGTCACGACACCGACGTTGCCCGCCCAGTGGCCGGTCGCGCGGTCGACGGTCACTTCGACCGACAGATCCAGGCGGCCACGCCACTTTTCGATCTCCCGACGGTAGAGGATATCCTCGGGAGTCCGGGCGCCGTAGAGGATCACGACGTTACCGTAGCGTTTCCGATTGGTCAGAATGTGGTAGATCGCCGGCCGCAACGGCGCGAGACCGATGCCACCGGTGACGATGACCACATCGCTGCCTTCGGCCTCCACCACTGGCCAGGACGTCCCGTAGGGGCCCCGGATGCCGATGGTGTCTCCGACGCGCAGCTTCCACATGGCGTCCGTGACCGTGCCCACCGATCGCGTCGTATGGACCAGCACCGAAGGATCGCCGGGATCCCCCGATATACTGATCGGCACTTCGCCGACGCCGTGGACGTAAAGCATGTTGAACTGGCCCGCCGAGAAATGAAAGGGGCGGCTGCCCCGCATGGGAGACAGTTCCAGCGTGAAGGTGTCATCCAGTTCCTTTCGGGTACGCTTGACCCGAAACGGAGTGGGAATCATGGGATCGTTCATGGCCGGTTTCTTCCCCCGTCACTTTTCGTGACCGCCGTACATGTCGATCATCTGCAGCCGCGCGGCCTTCATGCGGTCGTGGATGACGGGCAGGAACCGCTTCATCATGTCGTAGGCGAATGAGTGGTCCTGCTCCAGCTTGGCACGCAGGCAGTTTGCTTCGAAACTGACGACACGGGTCAACTGCAACGCGCGGGCATCCCATTCCCACCGGTACGGCGGAATGAACCACGACCACCCCATGATGTCACTGTCTCGACGTGTCTGAAGGATGATGGGTTCGCGGCCCGGCGCGTACAGTTCCAGCGCCACCCCGCCATGGCGGATGAGGTAGAACTTGTCGGCGCTTCCGCCCTCGCGGAAGAGGTATTCGCCAGCCTGATAGGTTTCATTGGCACCGCAACCGGAAATCAAGTCGAGATATTCCGAATTCATCCCGGCGAAAAAGCCGTTGTCCCTGATCAGATCGGCAATGCTTTTCAATTCGACCATTGTCGTTTCCCCTGAATTCCCAGACGGCTCAACGGCCGCGAAGCGCGCGCGCTTCCTCGGTGATATCGATCCCGACGGGGCACCAGGTAATGCAGCGGCCGCAGCCGACGCACCCCGAGGTCCCGAACTGTTCGTGCCAGTTCATCAGCTTGTGGGTCATCCATTGGCGATAACGCGAATAGCCTTCGCGCCGGATGGAACCGCCGTGGATGTAACTGAAGTCGATGTTGAAGCACGAATCCCACTTCCGCCAGCGTTCGGCGTTGTCACCACTCAGATCGGTGACGTCCTCGACCGTCGTGCAGAAACAGGTCGGACAGACCATCGTGCAGTTGGCGCAATTAAGGCAACGTGCGGCAATCTTATCCCAATAGGTATTTTCCAGATTGTCGGCCAGGACCTCGGCGACTTCCGGTATCATGGACCGGCCCATTGATTTTTCGGCCACGGCAACAGCATCGTCGGCCCGCTTGAAATCGGCCACCCCGGCCGCCCGGCCTTTCAAGCCTTTGACGACGACATTCCCCCGATCCGAACCCACGACGAGCAGGAATTCGTGGGCACCGTCGTTCTTGAGTTCGGTCAAAGCAAGATCGAAACCCGATTCCGCCTTGGGACCCGTTCCCATCGAGGTGCAAAAGCAGGTACCACCAGCCCGGGTACAGTTCACCGCGACGATGAAGGCGGCGCCGCGCCGGGTGTTGTACCCGGTGTCGGAAAAATCGCCGTTGTCGAAAACCTTATCCTGGATCCGCATTGCCGCAATTTCGCAGGCACGCACGCCGAGAAACGCATAGCGTTTGGCTTGCGTTTCCTCGACAACCCGGAACCCCCGCCCCTGACGCACGGTGCGGTAGAGGAGTTGTTCGGCGGGATAGAGATGGCGTTTCCAGGACTGCGGTCCGACGACGAAATCGAACAGTGCGTCACCGCCGTTCCATTCCAAGCGATAGGTTCCGCCCGATTGTGTATCGGTGGCACCCGCCGGCAGGTCGCCGACTCCGTCCACCGGTTCGTAAACGATGGCGCCGTCTTCGGCACGCGGACCGATGACATCGTAGCCTTCCTTGCGTAGAAGGCCGATCAAGGCATCGATCTGATCCACGCCGACAACGAACCCCGCTCGCGCTGGTTCTTCCGTGGCCGTCATGTTTTATCGCCTGACTTTTGACGTTTCTGACCTCCACCTCGCGGGGATTAACGCATCGCGCCCCCGTTCTCTAGGTAGTAAACCAGCATGACACGGCTCGCGGCGCGAATCAAATCCCTTTTAGTTGTATGGAAAATGTAACCGCATGGTTCGTCTCGTTTTTTTTATTTTCGAGTCGATATTACATTGACGTTCCCGCCAACTTATCAAAACGGTAGTACCGTTTCGGTTTCCGCAGATACCGCCCGGGAACCGGTCGTTTTCCCGGGTCGGCATTCACACGATTCGGCAGAAATTCAAATCTGTGCCTCGGTCCCGGCCCGGGAAGCCGTCAAGCATTGCCGCATCGATCACACCCCTTCGCGCGCCATGGCATCCGGAACCCGCACCTTTTCTTGGGATATCCCGGGGGCGAGAAGCGTGATCACAAGGAGCGCACGCCGCTCAGGAACTGTTCGACCTCTCGTTGCAGAGCCTTCGCGTCGCTTTTCAGATTGTCAGCGGCACCGAACACACCGCGGGCTTCCTCGCCGGTCTCGCTTACCGATTCCGCAACGGTCACGATGTTGCTGGAAACCTCTGAGGTTCCCCTTGCCGCCTCTTCGACATTGCGGGAAATTTCCTGAGTGGCCGCGCGCTGTTGCTCGATCGCGCTGGCAATCGCGGTGGTATATTCGTTGACGGTGCGCATAATGTCGACGATCGCTCCGATCGCCTCGACCGCGCCACGGGTCTCCGTCTGGATTTCTCCTATCTTGCCGGAAATCTCATCGGTCGCCCGCGCCGTCTGCCCGGCCAGGTTCTTGACTTCCTGGGCAACCACGGCAAATCCCTTGCCGGCTTCGCCGGCTCGGGCCGATTCGATCGTCGCGTTCAAGGCCAGCAGATTTGTCTGTTCGGCGATATCGTTGATCAGCCCCACCACCTCGCCGACCTTCTCCGCCGCATTGGCCAAGCCCTTGATGCGTTCGTTGGTGTGTTCCGCCGTCTCCACCGCTTCCTGCGAAATACGGCTGGATTTATCGACTTGGCGGGCAATTTCCTGAATCGTGGCGTTGAGTTCCTCGCTCGCGCTCGCGACCGTCTGGACGTTGGACGATGCTTCCTCGGTGGCCGTTGATACGGCGGCGGTCTGTTGCGACGCCCGGCCCGCGATATCCGACATCCGGTTGGCCGCGTCATGAAGTCCGCCGACCGCGCCGGTAACCCGCGCCAGCATGGTGGAGACCGCTTCATCGAACCCGCGGGTCAATTCGTCCATTCGGTTCGCCCGTTCGAGATCCGCTTGGGTCTTCACGCGTTCCTCCGCTTCGAGCCGCTGGCGTTCGAGGGCGTTCGCCTTGAATATATCGACCGCCTCGGCCATACGGCCGATTTCATCCCGGCGGTCCCGGTCGGGGACATCCGTTTCCAGTCGGCCTTCGGCCAATGCCCCCATGACCCCGGTGATCCGGCGGATTGGGCCTGCGATCGCTTTCGATAGGACGTAACTGAGCGCGAAAGCCAAAACCAGGGCGACAGCCGCCGTGGCCAGGAACAGTGTGATTACCTGGTTGCTCGCCGCCTGCGCGGTTTCGAATTCCGTCTGTCCCCGGCTTTCCCATTCGGTGACGAAACCGCTCACGTTCTTTTCGAGCCCGACGAACTGGTCTTCGGTGTCGACCATGAGGATGACCGCCGTGCCGACGTCGGCTTCGGCCATTTCGGCGGTACCCCGAACAGCTTCGGCGTAGGCGACCAGTTGCTCCTTGAGTTTCTCTGCCTCGCCCCTCGCCGACGAGCCGTCGTCGATGCCGGCGATCAAGGTGTCGATGATCCCGTTCGCCGTTTCAGAATCGTCCGCGATTTTCTTGGCCAACGCCGTGATCTGCTCGCCTTCTATCCCGCTGTTGAGCCAACTCAACATGCGATACAGGTTGCCGTGGATCAGCGATATCCGTCCCTGCAGGCGATTGACTTCAAGGATGTGGGCGGTTGATTCGGTCTGAAGAAATTCCATTGACTGCCGCGTCGACCTCAGACCGTCGAAGGCAATGATCGCCAGCAAAACCAGCGCCGCGCCGAATATGGCCGGAATCATGAAAATCTTCCACGAGACCGTCAGGTTCTTGAACGATTGAATCATCATTGCCGCCCCAATTCCGTTCACCGGAAACGTCGAATTGCCAAAAAATTCACATAAACGAATGTGACGTCGGCCGAGGATGAGCTCTCCTCATCCTCGGCCGACGATCGTTACTTGTAATAGCCCGCCAGGAAAATCAGATCGCCGTGGCCTTTTACGAAGCTGCGCTTCGGCGTGATCTTCTTGGTCGCGGGGTGAACCCATTTGTAGTCGACCCAACCCTCGCCCGACGCCTTGACGACCTTGATCGTTTCCTGGTTTATCAGAACGCCGTCCGGATCCTTCAGATTGGCAAGGTCCTTGCCGTTCAATTTCGGGTTTGTCGCATGGGCGACCATCTTCGCGTTCATGTCCTGCACGACCACATAGAGCTCGCCGCGAATGAACCCGCCGTTGGGATCGGCAAAATCCTTGAAGGCCTGGTCCGCACCAACCTTGTCGTAGCGCGTGATCGCCTCGTTGACCAAGGCCTGCGCATCGGCGGCCATGTCGGCGGCCGAAGCCGGAGCAGCGGCAAAAGCCATGAAGCATATCGCCGAAATTTTCAAAACTTTCCGAAGCATCGTTTTCTCCTCGTTCACAACTGTCTTTTCCGCCGCCGATCGCTGACGCGACCGTGGCATCGCCTCGCATGAGGACTTCCGCCAAACATGGCGATTCATCTATTGGAATCGCGGTTTCACATTGTCATAGACTGGGATATTCTTGGGGATAAGGTTCGTATTACAGACATGTTTCGTATTTTTTCTTGACATTTTCTCGCTTTACACATGCAAACACTCGCCGCCAGCGTCCCCGATGTCCCAACAACCGAACCGTCGTGGCACGGATGACGGAATGCCCGGGTTGTTTGGAAACGGACATATTCACGCATTGGCGAAGACATCCAATTCCGGCATCCGGCAAGGCGCCAGAGATATTCAGGCCAAACCGACACACGAAATAATACCCACAAGGGAACCTGACGAATATACATACTCTCGTATGCGTGGAGGTAATACATACGCCGAGTCGACCTTTTACGATGTTCGGAGCCGAGGCCTGAACGGGTTTTGAGACCTTCGTGTGTCAACGTGAATCTTCGCCGTTTCGTCACAACATTTCACATGACCGTGTAAACAGCCCCCTTCGACCGCGACGCCGCTTGCCCATCGGACGCGTCGATCCGACTTAATTGGCTCACCAGCATTGCCACAAGAAGGGACACCGACAACATGAAACGCCGAACACTTGTAACGGGTTCCCTCGCGGTATTGGCCGGAAGCGTCATTGCCCGCGGCGGACCCAATTGGACTCGCGCGGCTTCGGGAAAGGAGATGTTTCCGGTGACGAAAACAGACGCCGAATGGCGTAAGGAATTGACACCCGAGCAGTATCAGGTTCTGAGGAAGGAAGGGACGGAACGCCCCAATTCCAGCCCCCTCAACGACGAGAAACGCGCGGGCACCTTCCACTGCGCCGCATGCGATCAAGCCCTCTTCGAATCGGAAACAAAGTATGAAAGCGGAACGGGATGGCCGAGTTTCTACGCACCGATCGAAGGGGCCGTCGGAACCTCCACCGACTTCAAGATCATTTTCCCGCGTACCGAAGTGCATTGCGCGCGATGCGGCGGCCATTTGGGCCATGTTTTCGACGACGGCCCGCCCCCGACCGGCAAGCGCTACTGCATGAACGGCGTCGCCATGACCTTCAAGCCGCGTTCGGCCTGAGATTTATCCGCCCATCCACCGACCGCCGCGCGGAACGATAATCGTTCGGCGCGGTGGTTGCGTTTCCCCGCCATTCGAGCATAAAGTAACCGATCGGTTCGATACGATCGATCTCCGGCCCCGATATCGGAGATCGACGTTTTGGTATGGTTATTCGGTCAAGGCTCGAAAGGATCCGGAGAGGACAATGTCCCAGCAAACCAGGAAAGTCGCATTGGTCACCGGCGGACGCCGCGGCATCGGTTTCGGAATCGCCAAATGTCTCGCGGCGGACGGCAATGATATCGTCATCTGCGACATCGCGGACGCTTCCGAAGTCGGCGAGGCGGTGGCGGAACTCGAAGCACTCGGCGCCCAGGTGCAATACGTGCGCTGCGACATTTCCAGCGCCGCCGACCGGACCGCCATGATCCAGGCGATCAAGGAACGGTTCGGCCGACTCGACCATCTCGTCAACAACGCCGGCGTGGCGCCGATCTCGCGCGACGACATTCTGGTCGCGACCGAAGAAAGTTTCGAACGGCTGATACGGATCAACCTTCAAGGCCCCTATTTCCTGACCCAGGCCGTGGCCAACTGGATGATCGAACAGAAGGCCGCCGCCCCCGACCGCGCCGGAACGATCACCTTCGTGTCATCGATGTCGTCGACCGTCGCCTCCGTCAACCGGGGTGAATACTGCCTTTCCAAGACCGGGCTCAGCATGGCGGTCAAGCTTTGGGCGGTGCGTCTGGCCGAATACGGGATCATGGTGTACGAAATCCGGCCCGGCATCATTCAGACCGACATGACCGCGGGCGTAAAGGAAAAGTACGACCGTCTGTTCGCCGAAGGAATCGCGCCGCAAAAACGGTGGGGTTATCCCGAGGACATCGGCAAGGCTGTCGCGATGCTGACGCGCGGCGACCTTTCCTATTCGACGGGCCAGGTGATCAACGTCGACGGGGGTTTCACTCTCCAAACCCTCTGACGCCTTTTTAACGGAACACGGCCGGCGGATGCCGGCCGCTGCTGGAGAAGATCATGTCCAAGGACAAGAAGACGAAGCTGAAGGTCAAGACGGACGCAGGCACCGTCGAAGTTTCGCTGCAATGGGTCCACACCCTGATCATCGGAAGCGGTGCCGCGGGCCTCAACGCCGCGGTACAGCTTTCCAACCAGGGGGTCGAGGACATCCTCATCCTGACCGAGGGCCTCAAGATGGGGACTTCGATCAACACGGGCAGCGACAAGCAGACCTATTACAAGGTTTCGCTGTGCGGCGAGGATGCGGACGCGCCCGGCATCATGGCGCAAACCTATTTCGCGGGCGGGAGCATGCACGGTGATCTCGCTCTTGCCGAAGCGGCGGGTTCCGCGCGCGCCTTTCTCAATCTGGTCAACATGGGCGTGCCGTTCCCACAGGATCCCTACGGCCAATATATCGGATACAAGACCGACCACGATCCGCGCCAGCGCGCCACCTCGATCGGCCCCTACACGTCTAAACAGATGTGTCTTTCGCTGATCCGGGAAGTCGAACGCCGGGGCATTCGGGTCAAGGAAAAGCGCGACGTGGTGTCGCTTCTGACCGTCGAGCAGGACGGCGAAAAACGGGCCTGCGGCGCACTGGTCATGGATCGCGACGGCGAACTCCAGGCTTTTGGCTCTGAAAACGTCGTATTCGCGGTCGGCGGCCCCGGCGGCATCTATCGGACCAGCGTCTATCCCGTCGTCCACACGGGGGCGATCGGTCTGGCCCTGATGGCGGGCGCAAAGGCGCAAAGCCTTCCGGAATCACAGTACGGCATGGCGTCCATCAAATTCCGCTGGAACGTTTCCGGTACCTACATGCAGGTGGTGCCCCGCTTCATTTCCACCGACAAGAACGGCAACGACGAACGCGAATTCCTCGACGAGTACTTCACGTCGTCCGGGGAACGCGATTCGATGATCTTCCTGAAGGGCTACCAGTGGCCGTTCGATCCGCGCAAGGCGATCGGCGGGTCTTCCATCGTCGACATCCTGGTCTATGTCGAAACGGTCGTGCGCGGACGCCGCGTGTTCCTGGACTACCGTTCGGAACCCACCCAATTCTCGTTCGATGGGTTGAGCGAAGAAGCCCACACCTATCTGAAAAAATCCGAAGCCCTCATCGGACTGCCGATCGCGCGATTGCAGAAAATGAACCCCGGCGCGATCGAACTCTACCGCGACCACGGCATCGACATCCACACGGAGCCGTTGGAAATCGCCGTTTGCGCCCAGCACAACAACGGCGGTCTGGCGGGCAGCCACTGGTGGGAAAGCGCCAACATCAAACATCTGTTTCCGGTGGGCGAGGTCAACGGCACTCACGGCGTCTATCGCCCCGGCGGCTCGGCACTGAATTCCGGGCAGGTCGGATCGATGCGCGCGGCGGACTTCATCGCCAAGCGGTATCGGGAATGGACCGTCGATCGCGCCGCGGTCGCCGACGTGGCCTCGACGGCGATCGCCGAGACCAGCGCCTTTCTGGCGACATGCCGGAAATCCGCGCGAAGCTGGGAAGACGAGCGCGCGGAATTCCAGGCCCGCATGAGCCGCGCGGGCGCGCATATCCGCGCCGCCGAAACAATCGAACAGGCGCTCGGCGAGGCACGCGAGCAGTGGCGGCGTCTGAGCAAGAAGGGATGCAACCCCGGCAAACGGTCGGACCCGAAGGGACTTCGCGAGGCCCTGCGGAACCGTCATCTGTGCTATTCGCATCTCGTCTATCTGGATGCGCTCAAGCATCAGGTGGAAAGCGGCGTCGGCAGCCGCGGCTCAGCCCTGGTGCTCGATCCCGGCGGCGAGGCCATCCATCCGAAGTTGGGCTCCGAATGGAAGATCGCGGGCGAAAACGAATCCTTCCGTGAAAAGGTTCTGGAAACGGTTATCGACGGCGACACCTTCAACCACGCCTGGGTGTCCCGCCGTCCCTTGCCGACGTCGGATCTCTGGTTCGAAACGGCTTGGGCGAAATACCGGGAAGGCAAGATCTACGACTGACGTTCCGGATCGTTTCCGGAACCTCTCGACGAACCCGGAACGGGCGCGGCATCGGCCGCGCCCGTTTTGTATGCGGCCGCCGATCACGTCTTTCTTCAAAACTGAAACGGATTTCCGTATTATGGTACGCTGGGCCGTCGGGTACGAGAAAGCGGACACAGACCGAAAACGGATATCCCATGCCGGACAAACAAGAGACCCGAAGCGACAGCATCAAATCGCTGCAAAAGGCGATCACCATTCTCGGCTGTTTTTCGATCGTCGACCGCTCCCTTTCGCTCGCCGATATCGCCGAGCGAACGGGCATACCCAAGACCACGACACATCGGATGCTGGCCACCCTGCGCGAAGTCGGCTTCGTGGAACAGGATCGGGGCCGCGACCGTTACCGGCTTGGGATCCGGTTGTTTGAACTGGGGACCGTCGTGTTCGCGAACATGGACCTGCACCGTGAAGCGGGCCCCTTCGTCGACCAGTTGACGAGGCTGAGCGGCGAAGGCGTGCATCTCTGCGTGTTTTCGGGAACCCGGGTCGTCACCGTCGACCACCGCGAGGCTGACGGCCGAAGCGCAAACTCCGTGATCACGATTACCAGTTCGCCCGCCTATTGCACGGGCGTGGGCAAGGCATCCCTGGCTTATCAGGACGAAGCCACGGTCGATCGGGTCATCCGCGACGGGCTTCGCCCATTCACCCGAAACACGATCACCGACCCGGTCGCACTACGGGCCGAATTGTCGACCATCCGCAAACGGGGCTACGCCGTGGACAATGCCGAACACCAAGCCGGGTTGAGGTGCGTGTCCGCCCCGATCCGCAACCACGCCGGCCGGGTTTTCGCCGCGATCAGCGTATCGGGATCGTCCGTCCGCATAACCGGCGACCGAATCGAACCGATGGCGGAACTCGTCATCGACATCGCCGACAGAATCAGCCGCCAACTGGGATACCGAGGCTGTGAAGCCGAGAGGTAGGAACGTGATCCGGTTGACGAGACCGGGATCTTTCCCCATAATTCCCCATTATCGGATTTGAATTCCGTAATACGGAATATATTGGAGGAACAGGTCGTGACCCAACCGCTTTTCGGCATCATCCCCCCCATGACAACACCCTTCGATTCCGAGGGGGAGATCAATCACCAGGCGCTGCGAGTCCAGGTGGATTGGCTGATCGCACAGGGTTCGCACGGATTGGCGGCCGGCGGCAGCACGGGCGAAGGCCACACCATCGATCCGGATGAATTCCGCGGACTGATGGCGTCGACCGTCGAAGCCACGGCGGGACGGATTCCCGTGGTCGCCGGGATCATCGTCGACAGTACGCGCGACGCGGTCCGCCGCGGGAAGGCCGTCGCCGATCTCGGAGTCGCCGCCCTGCAGGTCACGCCCGTACACTACCTTTTCCGGCCGACGGACGACGCCATGGTGGATCACTTCAAGGCAATGGCCGATTCGATCGGCCTGCCGATCCTGATCTACAACGTCGTGCCGTGGACCTACCTTTCGCCGACCCTGTTATGCCGAATCATGGAAGAAGTTCCCCTGGTCGTCGGGGTCAAGCAAAGCGCCGGCGACATGAAACTGCTCGCCGACCTGCTGCTTCAGGCGCCGGAAGACAAGCTGATCTTCACCGCCGTCGACGCGCTGTTGTATCCGTCGTTCACGCTCGGATCGAAGGGGGGAATCGCCGCCATCCTGGCCGCCGCGCCCAAGGCCTGTATCGATCTCTGGGACGCCGTGCAGAAAGGCGATCACAAGACCGGTTTGAAACTCCATGTCGGATTGTTGAATCTTTGGAATGCCATGTTCTCGGACAATTTGCCGGCTTGCACCAAGTACGCGCAGACCTTGCAGGGCTGTCCGGGAATGTTGCCCCGCGCGCCGATGCCGGAACCGTCGGATGCGCAGAAAACCGCGATCAAGGTCGCGTTGAAGGAACTTGGAGTCGATATTTCGAAGTCGTAACGAAGACGTCACGTATCACCCATAAATTAACCGGGCCGCCTGTTTCCCTCCCGGGGCCCGAACAACGTGGAGGAGACATGAAGATGTTCAAAAGGATTTTGTCGAAACACTCGATTGCCGCCATCACGGCGGCGGGACTGTGCGTCCTGACTTCCGCGGCCTCCGCCGCGTGGCCGGAACGCCCCGTCACCCTTATCGTGCCATGGGGCGCCGGCGGCGGCACCGATGCTACGGGGCGAATCATCGCTTCGTTGCTTGAA
Source organism: Rhodospirillales bacterium (assembly GCA_963675465.2). Taxonomy (GTDB): domain Bacteria; phylum Pseudomonadota; class Alphaproteobacteria; order Rhodospirillales; family Shumkoniaceae; genus JAHDSF01. Next base: position 150,291 of record CAXXVY010000004.1, on the reverse strand, counting down.
AAGGAACTCGGCCAGCCCATCAACGTCGTCAACCGCACCGGCGGTGGCGGGGTCGTCGGCCACACCGCGATCGCGAATGCCAAACCCGACGGCTATACCCTGGGCGTCATCACCACCGAACTTTCGATGTTCCATTGGATTGGCACATCGCCGCTGACCTACAAGGACTTCTCCCTCGCCGGCCTGTACAACATGGACGCCGAAGCCATCCATGTGCGCAAGGACGATAGCGCCACGGCATTGAAGGACCTGATCGACCGGATCAAGGCGGAACCCGGCAAACATAAGGCATCCGGGGCCAATCAAGGCGGTGCCGCGCACCTGTCGCTGGCCGGTATGCTGGTCGCGCTCGATCTCGACATTACCGCCGCGCCTTGGGTCCCGACCGAAGGCGCCGCGCCGTCGATGCAGCTTCTGGTATCCGACGCCATCGACATCGTCTGCACGACGATGCCGGAAGCCCAGTCGATGGTCGACGCCGGCAAGGTCAAAACCCTGGCCATCATGTCGGCCGAACGCAGCCCGTCCTTCCCGGACGTCCCCACCGTCAAGGAAGCGATCGGCATCGACTGGCAGGTCGGCGCCTGGCGTGGAATCGGCGGACCGAAAGGGCTGCCGAAGGACGTGATGGACGCGTTGGTTCCTGCTCTCGAAAAGGTCGTCGCCAGCGGCAAATTCAAGGATTTCATGGCCAAGCGGAATTTCGGCAAAGCGTGGTCGGCACCGGAGAAGTTCGAAAGCTTCCTCGCCGCCGCCGACGCCAACTTCGGTTCCGCCATGAAAGCCGTCGGAATCGCGAAGTAAAACAACGTCGAATGAGGACAGGCCGATGCGTATGAACGATACCCTCGTGGGCGCTCTCGTCGCTCTCTTCGGCCTGTCCATCATTCTTCGCGCCCTGACCTTTCCGGATATGCCGGGGCATGATTTCGGCCCCGGCTTCTTTCCCAGCCTGATCGGCGCCGGTTTCATCGCCTTCTCGGTCCCGTTGCTCTATCGGGGCATTCGCGAATGGTCCGGGCAATCGGTCATCGACATCGGCGACTGGACCGGCAGCCCGCGCAAGATCGTCGCGGGGCTTTGGGTCGTCGCGGGTCTCGTCGCCTATATCGGGCTGTTCGACATCCTGGGATTCATCGTCGTGAACGTGATCTACGCCACGGGATTCATGACCATTCTCCGGGTTTCGCCCTGGAAGGCCGCAATCTTCGCGCTCATCGGCTCGCTCGCCGTGAACTTCGTTTTCACCCGCTTCCTGTATGTCCCCTTGCCGGCCGGTGTTCTCGGCTTCGGATCGTAGCTCCCGCGCCCGCGAAAAAGGCCGACGTTCGCCATGGAACACATTCTCGCCGCCTTCGCCCTGATCTTCAGCCCCCTGAATCTGTCGGTCATTTTCGTGTCCGCGCTTTTCGGTCTGTTCGTCGGTGCCGTGCCCGGATTGACCGCAACCATGGCCACGGCGCTTCTGGTGCCGATCACCTTTTTCATGGATCCGGTGCCGGCCATTTGCGCCATCGTGTCTTGCACCGCGATGGCGATCTGCGCCGGCGATATCCCGGGCGCCCTGATCCGCATTCCGGGTACGCCGGCATCGGCGGCCTATACCGACGAAGCCTATGCAATGACCCGCAACGGCGAACCGGAAAAGGCCCTGGGTGCCGGCTTGGTCTGCGCCGCGATCGGCGGCCTGATCGGCGCGGCCGTCCTGGTCGTCGCTGCCCCCGCCCTGGCCGAGATCGCCATCCGGTTCAGCAGTTTCGAGTATTTCTGGCTGGCCTCGCTCGGATTGACGTCGGCGGCCCTGGTCAGTACCGACGATCGCGCCCGCGGCGTGATTTCGCTGTTCCTGGGGCTGTTCATTTCGACCATCGGGCTCGACATCACCAGCGGCCTTCCCCGCTACACCTTCGGTTCGGTCGAACTCATGGGCGGCATCAGTTTCATTCCCGCCATGATCGGCATGTTCGCGATGTCCGAGGTTCTGCGCGATATTTCCGGCGTCCGACCGCAGATCAAACTGCCGGACCGCAAGCTCGGCAATCCGCTGGCGGGAATTCCGCGCCTTCTCCTGCGCCATTACCGCAACGTCCTGCGCGGCAGTACGATCGGCACGGTCATTGGCGCGCTTCCCGGCGCCGGCGGCGACATGGCGGCTTGGGTTTCCTACGCCACCGCGAAGAAATTCTCGAAGACCCCGGAAAAGTTCGGTACCGGACATGTCGAAGGCATCATTGAAGCCGGATCGTCCAACAATGCCGGTCTATCGTCGGCCTGGGTCCCCGCCATCGTTTTCGGCATCCCCGGCGACGCGGTCACGGCCATCGCCATCGGTGTCCTCTATATGAAGGGTATGAATCCGGGACCGACCGTGTTCATGAAGAACCCGCAGATGCTGTATGCGGTGTTCATCTGCTTCTTCCTGGCCAACCTTCTGCTGATCCCGTTCGGCTACGTGGCCATCCGGGCCGCCCGTCACCTATTGACCGTCCCGCGCAACCTGCTGATGCCGGCGATCCTGACCTTCTGCATCGTCGGCTCGTTCGCCATCAACAACACGGTGTTCGGGGTCGGCGTCATGCTGGTGATGGGCATCATCGCCTATATCATGGAGACCAACGGGTTTCCGATCGCACCGGTGATTTTGGGAATCGTCATGGGGCCGCTGCTTGAAAAGAGCTTCATGACCTCGATGATCATTGCCGACGGCAATTTCCTGGGATTCTTCGAACGGCCGATCGCGGCCTTTCTCGGTGTGATGGCGATCATCGTGTGGACCAGTCCGTTGTGGGTCAAGCCACTACGTCGGATGTTCACCCGAAAGGAAGCCTAGGCGGCCATCGCGCTACAAAATCCGGTCAACCGACCGCCTTGAGCAGAACACCGCTATCCAATGCATAGTTGGACAGGAGCGGCAGGCAGGCGCCACCGATGGCCCGGGCGATCCCGCCCAGCATGCCTTCCGCGAGCATGACGGGCGATACCCCTTGCAGGTCCATGCTTTCCAGCGTGCGGGAAGTTCCCGCGAGAATCCGGCTCCGGATGTTCGGGGGAAAAGCGCCGTCGATGACGATCGCTTCGAAATCGATGATCGACATCGCCGAGACGATGGCGTAGGCGATTCCCGCCGAGACTTCGTCGACCCAGACGTCGACGACCGGTCCAAGATCCTTCCAGTCCGATGATTGCCAGATTCGGGCCGGATCCGTTCCTTCCGCAACCAGACGCTTTTCCAGGGTGTAAATGGAGGCGGCGTTGAGCAGTTGTCGAACCCCGCCCGAACCATCCGGCAAATGGGTCGGCATGGAACCGATCGCGCCCGCATTGCCCTGCGGGCCGATAAAGAGATCGCCACCGAGAACGACGCCGCCCCCGATGAATGTTCCAACAAAAAAATACAGGAAATTCTGAAAGCCGTTCGGGTTCCCGAACACCAGTTCGGCCGCGCAGGCCCCGGTGGCATCGTTGCAGTTGGCCGTCGGCAGGCCGGTAATTTTCTCGATCTCGGCACGGATGTCGAAAGATCGCCACTGGTTCATAATTCCCTCGGGTGCGCCGACCTCTTCGCCCCAATTCCAGAGTTCGAACGGGCATCCCACGCCAATCCCGGCAATGCGCGGCCACAGGGATTCGCTGAGCGAGGCCTGGAGGGATTTCACGCCATTTTCGACGAAAATCCTGACCGCCTCCGGCGTCGGGTAGGGGTAAGTTTCGTGGATCACCTGTTTGATATCGCCGACGAAGTCCATCAGAATCAGATCGCTGGACCGGCGGCCGACTTTCAGGCCGAAGGAATACGCGCCGTCGGGGTTCAGCGAAAACGGCACCCGCGGTTGTCCGACCTGTCCGCGCAACGGCTTTTCCTTGCGAACCAACCCCGCACTTTCGAGTTGCTTCAGAATCACGGAGATGGTCTGCGGCGAAAGACCCGTCTGACGGGCAATCTCGGCTTTCGGCAAGCTGCCCTGCTGACGAATGAGCGACAGAGCCAGACGTTCGTTGTATAGGCGCACGCCGACCTGGTTCGAGCCGCGGTTGCTGCGCTTCACCTGCGTCGCCGCGCCTACCGTGACGACCTGTCCTGTCGGAGCGTTTTTCATTGGTTCTCGCTGCGTTTCATCGGCGGACCTGAAAAACCACCGATCCGCGGGAAGTTATACCGGCCTTCTCCCATCATCGGCAGAGGAATCATGCGTGTAACGGCCTTTGATGTCAATTAGTAAATCCACTGGATTTATTTATTGACAGGCGCCGCTCGCCCGTGATTGAATTTCGACCATTCGGCGGCAAGACCCTGCGTCAGAGGCCACCGCCGCCACGTCGAATCGCAATCTCATCTGTCCAGGGAGAAAACAATGAAATCGCTCACAAGCATGTGCTCTGCAGCTGCCCTTCTTGCCGCCATGGTCGTCGGGACGACCGGTGCCGCCCAGGCCGCCGACATCGGGGCTTGTCTGATCACCAAAACCGACACCAATCCCTTCTTTGTGAAAATGAAGGAAGGCGCGACCGCCAAGGCGAAGGAACTGGGTGTGACGCTGCAGACGTTCGCCGGCAAGATCGACGGTGACACGCCCACCCAGGTTGCCGCCGTCGAAACCTGCATCGCGTCCGGCGCCAAGGGCATCATGATCACGCCGACCGACTCCCGCGCCCTGGTGCCCGTGATCACCCAGGCCCGACAGGCCGGCCTTCTGGTCATCGCGCTGGATACGCCGTTCGAACCGGCCGATGCCGCGGACGCGACTTTCGCCACCGACAACTTCAAGGCCGGCGAACTGATCGGCCAGTGGGCCAAGGAAAAGCTCGGCGCCGACGCCGCCAAGGCGAAAATCGCCCTCCTCGACCTCAATGCCCAGGAAATCTCGGTCGACTACCTGCGCGACAACGGTTTCCTCAAGGGATTCGGCATCGACATCAAGGACCCCAAGGACATCGGCGACGAGGACGATCCCCGCATCGTCGGCAACGACGTGACCAACGGCAACGAGGAAGGCGGCCGCACGGCCATGGAAAACCTTCTGCAGAAGGACCCGGAGATCAACGTCGTCTACACCATCAACGAACCCGCCGCCGCCGGCGCCTACGAGGCGCTGAAATCCATGGGCCGCGAAAAGGCCGTGACGATCGTCTCCGTCGACGGCGGCTGCCCCGGCGTTCAGAACATAAAGGAAGGCGTGATCGGCGCCACTTCCATGCAGTTCCCGCTGCTGATGGCCTCCATGGGCGTGGAAGCGATCAAGAAATTCGCGGAAACCGGCGAGAAGCCGGCCGTGACCCCGGGTCTCGATTTCTTCAACACCGGCGTCGAACTGATTACCGATCAACCGGTCAAGGGGCTTCCCTCCAAGACGTCGGAGGAAGGCTTGAAGATGTGCTGGGGCTGATCCTCCGGTAGGCTAGATCTTCGCCGGCGGGGCTATCCACTCCGCTCTGCCCCGCCGGTTGTCTTTCTCGCGTCCACCCATGGTAGAATTCGTGCCCGGGATCGGAGAGCACGCGCATCGTCGCCATGGACGGACGATCTGGAGGCGAGACATGAGTACGACGGATACGACCGTTCATATCAAGCAGGACTTCGAAAAGGCCAGCGATGGCGCCAAGACGGATGTCGCCTCCTTCGCGCAAGGCCGGAAGTCGCCGATCGACTGGGTGCAGAAGTTCCTCCACTCGTACCCGACCATGGTGCCCGTCATTGTGTTGGGATTGAGCATCGTCGTCTTCGGCTTCATCGCCGGCGACCGGTTCTTCCATCCGTTCAACCTGTCGCTGATCATGCAGCAGGTCTCCATCATAGGCATTCTCGCCGCCGCCCAAAGCCTGATCATCCTGACCGCCGGCATCGATCTTTCCGTCGCCGCGATCATGGTTCTGGTCTCGGTGGTCATGGGCAAATTCTCCGTCAGCCTCGGCATTCCGCCCCTGATCGCCATCCCCATCGGTTTCGTGCTGGGAACGCTGTGCGGGATCATGAACGGTTTCCTGGTGACACGGCTGAAGCTCCCGCCGTTCATCGTCACCCTGGGCACCTGGAACGTCTTCTTCGCCCTCAATCTCTGGTACTCCGGCGCCCAGTCCATCCGCAGCCAGGATCTCGACAAGCTGGCGCCGGCGCTCAAGTTCTTCGGCGAGCGCGTCGGTTTCATGGGCGCCCAGTTCACCTATGGATCGTTCCTGATGATCGTCATCTTCCTGGCGCTTTGGTACGTCCTCAATTGGACGGCGTGGGGCCGCAGCGTCTATGCCATCGGCGACGACAAGGAGGCGGCCGAGCTTTCCGGCATACGCACCGACCGGCGACTGGTCTCCGTTTACGCGGTGGCCGGCTTTGTGTGCGCCATCGGCGCCTGGGCGTCGATCGGACGGGTGGGATCGGTATCCCCCCAAAGTTTCTATGAAGGCAACCTGCAGTCCATCACCGCCGTCGTCATCGGCGGCATCAGCCTGTTCGGCGGCCGCGGTTCGATCATGGGGCCGCTGATTGGCGCCCTGATCGTCGGCGTTTTCCAGTCGGGTCTGCGTCTGGCCGGCGTGGACGTGCTCTGGCAGGTGTTCGCCATCGGATGGTTGATCATCATCGCGGTGGCCGTCGACCAATGGATCCGAAAGGTGTCGTCATGACCGATACCGTGCAACCCGTTCTCACGGCCCGCAGCGTCGTCAAACGATTCGGCCGCGTCGTCGCCCTGGATCACGCCGATTTCGACCTGATGCCGGGCGAGGTCCTGGGGGTCATCGGCGACAACGGCGCCGGAAAATCGACCCTGATCAAGGTCATATCGGGGGCGTTGATTCCCGATGACGGCGAGATCCGTCTCGACGGCGAACTGGTGGACTTCCGCTCGCCGATCGAGGCCCGCGACGCCGGTATCGAAACCGTCTATCAGAACCTCGCGCTGTCGCCCGCCCTGTCGATCGCCGACAACATATTCCTGGGCCGCGAGATCCGCAAACCGGGGTTCCTGGGATCGGTGTTCCGGATGGTCGACCGCGCCGCGATGCGCCAGTTCGCCCGCGAAAAACTCACGGAACTGGGCCTGATGACGATTCAGAACATCAACCAGGCGGTCGAAACGCTGTCCGGCGGCCAGCGCCAGGGGGTCGCGGTGGCGCGCGCGGCGGCTTTCGGCAGCCGCGTCATCATCATGGACGAACCCACGGCCGCGCTCGGCGTGAAGGAATCGCGCCGCGTCCTTGAACTGATTCTCGACGTCAAGCGGAAGGGCATACCCATCGTCCTGATCAGCCACAACATGCCGCATGTCTTCGAGGTCGCGGACCGGATCCACATCCATCGCCTGGGACGGCGAATCGCGGTCGTCGACCCGAAGACCATATCGATGTCCGACGCGGTGGCGATCATGACCGGCGCCATGGAACCCCCGGAACAGCCGATGGCCGCCTAGTGTCAGACCTCGATACGCTTGTCGACCGCGTCATTCGCGAGACCCGCGGTCGCGACCGCCTGATCGTCGCCGTCGCCGGGCCGCCGGGCGCCGGAAAATCGACGGTGACGAAACAACTGGTCGACCGCCTGAACGACGGAACCGCCGGAGTTCCGGCGGCGGCGTTCCCCATGGACGGCTTTCATCTGAGCAACCGCGTACTCGCCGAACGCGGGTGGCTCTCGCGCAAGGGAGCGCCACAGACCTTCGATACCGACGGCTTTGCCCGCACCCTGAATCGGATTCGCGGCAACGACGGCGACGTCCCGATTCCCCTCTTCGACCGGACCCTGGATGCCGCCATAGAGAATGCCGCCGTTATCCGCCGCCATCACCGGCTCATCGTCGTCGAGGGCAATTACCTGTTGTTGGATCGGGAACCCTGGCGTGGATTGCTTCCCCGCTACGACCTCACCGTCTTTCTCCGCGTCGACGCGGTTATTTTGGAAAACCGCCTGATTCGACGCTGGCTGGATCAGGGGCTGGACAACACCGCCGCAAGCGCACGCGCGCTGTCGAACGATCTACCGAACGCCCGACTCGTCGTCGAAAACTCAGTCGCCGCCGACCTGACCTTCGATTTCGCGGACTGACCCGGTCCACGGTGAATTTTGCCGGCGGGTGCCTTGGCAGGCCGCCGCCAAAGCCCCATCTGGATATCGGCATCGGATCGGAACCCCATACCGACTCTCTTCCAAGTTGTCTACCGTACGAACGAAACCGCGAGTTGCCCGGGATTCCGATCGCTCCCGCAACCAGGAGGACGGCACGGTGACACGGACAGCCGTCACTAACGACGCGATTTCCCGCCCCCTCGCCTTTTGGCGGCGGGCCTTCCCGGTTCTGGCTCTCGCGGTTCTGCTGGCCGCGCCCGGCCTCGACGGCGCCCGCGCCGCCTCGCAGCCCGCTGTCGAGGCGCAAAACGGCATGGTCGTTTCCTCGCAGCGCTTGGCGTCGGAAGCGGGTCTGGCCATTCTCCGGGCCGGCGGCAACGCGGTCGACGCCGCCGTCGCGGTCGGCTACTCCCTGGCCGTGGTCAATCCCTGCTGCGGCAATATCGGCGGCGGCGGTTTCATGACCCTGCACCTCGCATCCGGTCCGGATGGGCCGCGCGATATCTTCATCAACTTCCGCGAAAAGGCGCCCGGCGCCGCGACGGAAACCATGTACCTCGACGCCGACGGCAACGTGGTGAAGGGGCTCAGCCTTCATGGCTACCTCGCCGTCGGCGTTCCGGGCACGGTAATGGGGCTCGATCATGCCCTCGCGCAGTACGGCACCCTGGGCCGCGACCGTGTGATGGCGGCGGCGATCGGCTTGGCGCGCGACGGTTTCGTCCTCACCCGCGCCGATACCGACATCATTGAAGCCAAGGCCGAACGCCTCTCCCAGGACGCGGAAGCCGCCCGGATTTTCCTGCGGCCCGACGGCACCGCCCCGCAACCCGGCGACCGCCTCGTCCAGGGCGATCTGGCGGCGACCCTGGAAAGCATCGCGAAACAGGGTCCGGATTTCTTCTACAAGGGCCCCATCGCCCAGGCGGTGGCGGCGGCGAGCGCCAAAAACGGCGGCATCCTCACCGAAAAGGACTTCGCCGACTATGCGATCACCGAAGAGGCCCCCCTCACCTGTTCCTATCGCGGCTATGTCCTGGCTTCGGCGCCGCCGCCGAGTTCCGGCGGCACCACGATCTGTGAAATCCTCACCATCCTCGAAGGCTACGACATGAAGGCGCTGGGCTTCCGCTCGGCACAATCGGTCCACCTGATGGTGGAGGCCATGCGTCACGCCTTTCTCGATCGCAACACCTATCTCGGCGATCCCGCCTTCGTGAACAATCCGCTCGATCGGCTGTTGTCGAAGGACTACGCGGCGGCGATCCGCGCCGAAATCGATCCCGACAAGGCAACCCCGTCGAAAATCGTGCAGCCCGGCACCGGCCCGCACGAAAAGACCGAGACCACGCACTTCTCGGTGGTGGACAAGGACGGCAACGCGGTTTCGGTGACCTACACCATCAACGGCGGCTTCGGCGCCGGCGTCATCGCCCCCGGCACCGGTTTCCTGCTCAACGACGAAATGGACGATTTCACCTCGAAACCCGGCGTGCGCAACCTGTACGGCCTCGTCCAGGGCGCGGCCAACAAGATCGAACCCGGCAAGCGGCCGCTGTCGTCGATGTCGCCGACCCTGGTGACGCGGGACGGCAAGATCCTGCTCGTGCTCGGCAGCCCAGGCGGCTCCCGCATCATCACCATCGTCCTCGAAACCATCATGAACATCGTCGATTACGGCATGGCGCCGCAGGAGGCCGTCGACGCGCCCCGCATCCACCACCAGTGGCTGCCCGACAAGGTCTTCCACGAGCCCTACGGCCTGTCGCCGGACACGCTCGAGATCCTGACCGGCATGGGCCACGAAATGGTCGAGCAGAAACCCTGGGGCGCGGCGGAACTGATCGAGGTCGGCGCGGCGGCCCCCATGGCCGAAGGCAAGGCCTCGTCCGGCAGCGATTCCGCCCATTCCGGCCGCGTGCGCCCCGGATACCTGTATGGCGCCAACGACGCGCGTCGGCCGGCGGGGGCGGCGGTGGGGTATTGAACAATCGCTATCACTGAGAGCGGAGATGGCGGACGGCCATCGCGAAGCGATGGAGGGGGTAGGGCGGGACAAATTTTGACGGAATCGACCGTGCCTATCGCTGAAAGGTCCTCAAAAATGCCGTTACCGTTTCCGATGTCGCACGGCCTCCGTTAACTGAAACCGTTTTCCGAAGGATCTCACATTGACCGGGATAAATACTATGTCCTCGAAATTCCGGTACCTTGAACGATGTTCACTATAGCTAAAATTCGATTTTGCGCTCTCATGACGGCATTAATTTTGCTTACTGCCGCCGCTACGCCATCGGAGATATCCATGGAATGCACTTACGCCAGCAATATAAAAATCGAGAAAGATATAAAGTACGGAAGCACATTGGAGGTGGTTGTTGAATATTTCAGAAAGCGAGGAATCAAGTACGCGATTTACTCGAATCATGGGCAGGAAATATCACTTCCTTTGATAAAAGAGCATGGTTATGAAATATTTCATCCAGTTAATATTTTCGTTGGCTCTGATGATAAGAAAGTATCGTTGTTTGTGAAGGAATATGAACTGATGACGTTTGAATTCGATGAATATAAACGTCTAAAAAAAACATCATGCGAAAAAATTTTTACTGGACCATAGCGGTAATTAATATTTTACGTTTCAATATAATTTCCATATTATTATAGATAAAATGGCGATTTAAATGGGATTCACGTCATGACCTCTGAGTTCATTTTTTGAATCGCAGCTTTTCCCGTCACGATTAACGTTCATTGCGACCGGCGGTTTCAGGGTTGTCTACTGACCGCTTTTGTCGCGATCGAGGACGGCGCCATCGGATCGGTCAGTTTCGGCGGCCAATCCCTGAGCCTGGTCGGGCAGATGGTGAACGGCGTCAACCGGGTCGCCCTCTATGCCCTCGACGAGGCGGCGCTCGGAACCGGCGCGCGAACCGGCGACGTGGTGGTAAGCGCCAGTGGCGCCGGAGAGGATGGTTGCAGCCTTCAGGTCACGGCCACCGCGCTTTCCGGCATCGACCAGACGACACCCCCGATCACCGCCCAGGCCTCGAAAAGCGGAACGGCGGAAACCATTCTCGCCGGTTCGATCGAGACCACGGCGGAACGCTCGATCGTCCTGTCGGCCTTCGGTCTCGGCGATGCCGTGACCTGGGCGCCGGTTGCGGGGCAGACGGCGATCGGCTACGCGGTCTCCGGCGGATCGGCCGGCGGGGCGGCCTACAGGGTGGTGCCGGCGAGCGGCTACGACCTGGGCTGGATGGGCGAGGCGGCGGCGCGGCCGACGCTGCTGATGGCGGCCTATGCCGCGGCGGTGACGACGGGCAGTGCCGCCGGCGAACTGGAGGAAAGCTACGTCTACGGCCCCTACGGCGAGGGCACGGAGACCGGCGGCGGGGGCGGCATCCCGTTCCGTTACGCCGGCCACCGCTACGACCCGGAAACCGGCCTGATCTACATGCGGGCACGCTATTACTCGGTGACGCTCGGCCGCTTCGTCTCGCCCGATCCGATCGGCTACGGGGACGGGGCGAACCTCTACGCCTACGCGCACAACAATCCGCTGATGTTTGTCGACCGGACTGGACGGGGAGCGCAGATGAGCGGGTACCATGGATGGCAGTTGTTATCCGATACTGAGCTATCACAAATAAGCACAGGGTATGGTATTCCGCCGCTCCAGCAGGTGATCACAAGCTGGTCAGTGCAAGTTGCGTGTGCGCCAGCATGCGCGATACCTCTTGCCCCTGGAGCCATGGAAGCAGGTGCCGCGTTTGCAGGCTTAGCGGCTGGCGTGGCCGCCGAGAGTTCGGGTTTATTCGATTGGATAGCTGACAAAGCCCAGCAATTCGTGGACTGGTTATCGGGTAGTGTCCAGGATCCATACATACCTATATACCGTGCCGTCGGAAACACGGAGCTCAACTACCTTCGAGAGGCTGGAAATTACGGATTTAATCCTCACGGAAGCGGCAAGTACTTTGCCTTGACATACGAAGGTGTTATGAACTTTGCAGCAAACCCTTGGAACGCAATGCCGCTCACAGTCACGAGCACGAGTATCCCGGTAAGCGTTTTAAGGATAGGATACCCATTTAACGATATAGCTGCTGCGGGGCCATCTGTTCATTTTTCGGATGCTCAGCTTCCATTCGTTTACGATGCAATGACGCCCGTGGTGATTCACCAATGAGGGGCTCGGATGGTGACTAAACAGGAATTCAAGGCACTGTTTCTTCGCAACGTGGAGTCTGCAATATCTCTAGCGCGTCCAAGGGTACCACACAATGTAGACGGGATAATGATAGAGATGCATGGCGGAGGAGCGTCTGGAGAGTGGATGACGATCGATGAGGCCGTTAACCGATTGTACATAAACAAGTTTCAGTTTTACAAAATAATAGACGTCGGCGTGCGTGCTATTGATAAAGAAAAATGGATTGTATTTACAAGAATTAGCGGCCATTCTCCATCTGATTTTTCTAGTACCTGGAATAATCCAACTGGTAATGGCCCATTTAAAGTGATTTATCCTTCAAAAATAGAAATTATAAATTTTTTTGACAAAACATAACCATGATTATATTCGTGTAATATAGAAGCTACAGGGAATTTTTAATTCCGGACAATTCCGGGGACGCAGTACCAATCTTCGTGAAAAGCTCGCCAGGATTGCCGAGTTGATTTGTTGAATCGCGGCTTTTCCCGTCACGATTAGCGTTCAGTGCGACCGGCGGTTTCAGGGTTGTCCGCTGACGGCTTCCGTCGCGATCGAGGACGGGATCATCGGCTCTGTCAGTTTCGGCGGCCAATCCCTGAGCTTGGTCGGGCAAGTGGTGAACGGCGTCAACCGGGTCGGCCTCTACGCGCTCGATGAGGCGCGCTCGGAACCGGCGCGCGAACCGGAGACGTGGTGGTGAGCGCCAGTGGCGTCGGTGACGACGGTCGCAGCCTTCAGGTCACTGCCACCGCGCTTTCCGGCATCGACCAGACACCCCCGATCACCGCCCAGGCCTCGAAAAGCGGAACGGCGGAAACCATTCTCGCCGGTTCGATCGAGACCACGGCGGAACGCTCGATCATCCTGTCGGCCTTCGGTCTCGGCGATGCCGTGACCTGGGCGCCGGTTGCGGGGCAGACGGCGATCGGCTACGCGGTCTCCGGCGGATCGGCCGGCGGGACGGCCTACAGGGTGGTGCCGGCCAGCGGCTATGACCTGGGCTGGATGGGCGATGCGGCGGCGCGGCCGACGCTGCTGATGGCGGCCTATGCCGCGGCGATGACGACAGGCAGTGCCGCCGGCGAACTGGTCGAAAGCTACGTCTACGTCCCCTACGGCGAGGGCACGGAGACCGCCGGCGGGGGCGGCACCCCTTTCCGCTACGCCGGCCACCGCTACGACCCGGAAACCGGCCTGATCTACATGCGGGCACGCTATTACTCGGTGACGCTCGGATTCGGGGGACGTAATACTGATCTCCATGAAAAGCTCGTCAGGATTGCTGAATTGCTTTGTCGAATCGCGTCTTCCCCGTCACGATGAGCGTTCAGTGCGACCGGTGGTTTCAGGGTTGTCTAATGGCGGCTTCTGTCGCGATCGAGGACGGCACGATTGACTCGGCGACCTTCGGCGGTCAGTCCCCGAGCCCGATCGAGCAGGTGGTGAACGGCGTCAACCGGGTCGGCCTCTACGCGCTCGACGAGACGGCGCTTAGAATCGGGTTGGACCAACAGGTCGGCTCGGCCTACGACGCGTTGAAGGCCGATCCTTCGCGTGCCGTCACCGCCGACCCGATACGTCCCCTTCTCGCCCTTTCGTTCAAGGTCGGGCGCCTTTATCTCACTCCGCCACCACCCGCCTTCGCGTCATCAGAATGTGTTCCCCGTCCTGCACCACCGTCCCGTCCTGGTTGATCACTTCGCAGCCCATGGTCAGCACGCCGCGGTCGGGTTTGCTGCGGGACGGCTTGATGGCCTTGACGGTGGCCTTCACGTAAATGCGGTCGTTCGCGTAGAGCGGCGCCTTGAACAGCCAGTTCCAGCCGATCGAGGCGATGTTCTTGACGATCACCTCCGACCGGTTCTTGAGCGCGTCGCCCATCGACAGGCCGAGCAGTCCGTGGGCGACGCGGCCCTTGAATCCCAATTCATGGGCGAACTGGTCGTCCATGTGCAGGGGGAAGAAATCGCCGATTACGCCCGCGAAGTTGACGATGTGGGCCTCGGTGATGGTGATGCCCGGCGTTTCGTACCAGTCGCCCACCTTCAGGTCGTCCAGCCAATAGACGCCCGGTTCCAGTTTGGCCATCGCCGCCTCCCTACAGTTCGCGGATGCGCAGGCCGCCGTCGGGCTGAATGACCTGAGCCACGGTGAACGGCAACTGGCCGGTCGCGAGGACCACGCAGGCCTTGCCGATGTCTTCCGGCTCGCCCCAGCGCTTGATCGGGGTCAGGCCCTCGGCGATCTGCCGGTCGTAGCTTTCCTTCGACACCGCCGTCATGTCGGAGCGGATGACGCCGGGCCGGATTTCGTAAACGCCGATGTTTTCCTCGGCCAGCCGGATCGCCAGCGCCTTGGTCACCATGGAAAGGCCGGCCTTCGAGGCGCCGTATTCCGCCCGCGTCGGCGACACGATGGTGACGTTGGCCGAGGTGATGGTGACGATGGCGCGGGGAAACGTGTCGGTTTCCGGCGGCGTCTTCAGCCAACGCTTGACGATCCTCTGGGTCAGAAAGAACGGCCCGCGCAGGTTGGTTTCCAGGCAGCGGTCCCAGCTTTCCAGCGTCATGTCGAGGATGTCGCCGCGCGTGATCGCCGAAACGCCCGCGTTGTTGACCAGGCAATGGAGATTGCCGAACGCCGCGAACACTTCGTCCACCACGCGGGCGTGGCCGTCCAGGTCGCGCACGTCGCATTTCACGAAGGCGGCCTCGCGGCCGTGGGCGCGAATCGCGGCCAGGGTTTCCTCGGCCCGCTCACATCGTTCCAGGTCCGCAATGATGACGTTGAAGCCCGCTTCCGCCAGACAAACCGCACAGCCGCGGCCGATGCCGCGCCGCCCACCCGTGACCAGGGCTGTTGGAGTTCCCGTCGCCATTGGCATTTCTCCCATCCGATGCCCGCCGTTTTTCCGAGCGGCGCGCTTGACCCGACCGTCCATCATTAATACCGTCGTAACCGCCGGGTTACAACGTCCATCCGGCGGACCGGATGAGGAAAGGTTATCACATGCCCGATTATATCGATGTCGTAACATCAGGCGCCGTGCGGGTCATCCGCCTGACCGGATCGCCGAGCCGGGGCAATCCCCTGAACGCCCCGTTGTGGGATCGGCTGCTGGAAGCGGCCCACGCCGCCGACAAGGATCCGGCCGTCCGGTGCATCGTGCTTCTCGGCACCGAACGTTTCTTTTCGGTCGGCGCCGACGTCCGCGAGATGGTCGACCGCAAGGCCATCGAATGGACCCTGGAAAAGTGGATGGACGAGTGGGATTCCCTGCGGAAACTCGACACGCCGATCATCGCCGGGGTACGCGGCATCGCCTTCGGCGGCGGGTTCGAACTGGCTTTGCTGTGCGACTTCATGGTGGTGGCCGGGGACGCCCGTTTGGCGCTGCCGGAAACCAGTCTCGGCGTCATCCCCGGCTGCGGCGGCGGCCCGCGCCTGAGCGCCCTGTGCGGCCGCGCGGTGGCGTTGGACATGATCCTGACCGGCCGGGAGCTTTCGGGACGCGAAGCGGTCACGCTCGGCGTCGCGGCACGGTGCCATCCCGCCGATCGGGTCGAAGCCGAAACCCTCGCCCTGGCCGCCAAGATCGCCGAACGCAGCCCCGAGGCGAATCGTTTCGCCCGCGAAGTTGTCCGCGAGGCGACGGAAGCCCCGATCCAGCAGGCCCTGAGAATCGAACGCCTTCTTGCCTATCTGGTTTTCGACACCCCGGAACGCGGCGACCGCATGCGCGCGTTCCTGGCCGCACGCGATTCGAAATAACCCGGACGGAGACGCCATCGTGCTGAAAATCGGAATCATCGGACTCGGACTCGGGATCAAGCCTCACGCGCTCAGCCTTCAGGAACTCGCCGCCCAGGGGAAGGTCGAGGTCGTGGCCGGCTATTCGCGCACGGCCGCCCGCCGGGACGCTTTCGCCAAAGCCTACGGTTTTCCGGTCACCGATCGCATGGAGGACGTCATCGACAATCCGTCGATCGACGCCGTCTTCGTCGTCACGCCGCCCAACACCCATCTCGACATCACGCGGCGCGTCGCGGCGGCGGGCAAGCATGTTTTGCTGGAAAAGCCGGTCGAGGTCAGCACCGAAAAGGCGGAACAGACGGTCCAGGCCTGCCGGGACGCGGGCGTCAAGCTCGCCATCGTGTTCCAAAACCGCTTCAAGAAGGCGACGCTGAAGCTGCGCGAGTTGATGGATTCGGGCCGGTTGGGCCGTCTCGTCAACGCCGGGGCCTATATCCGCCTGTGGCGTCCGCAGGACGGCTACTACAATCAGCCCGGACGTGGAACGTTCGCCCAGGACGGCGGCGGCGTGCTGATCACACAAGGCGTTCATACCCTGGACCTGATGCTCAGCTATACCGGACCGGTCAGCGAGGTCACGGCGTTCGCCGGCAACACGCCGGTGCATGACATCGAGGTCGAGGACATCTGCATCGGCGCCGTCACGTTCGCCAACGGTGCCATCGGCGTGGTCGATGCCACCACCGCCTGCTATCCGGGATTGCCGGAGCGCCTGGAACTCATCTGCGAGAACGGCACCGCCATGGTCGACGGCGCGACCTTGACGGTCCATTGGAAGGATGGCACCCAACTGGTCCACGGCGGCGACGAAGCCGTTTCAGGCGGCGCCGATCCGATGGCGTTCTCGCATGATTTCCATCGCCGCCGGATCGAGGATTTCGTGGATGCGATCGAAACGGGCCGCGAACCCCTGGCCAACGGCGAGGAATCGTTGCGCGTTCATCGTCTCATCGATGCGCTGCTGATTTCGGCCAAGGAACGCCGGGTCGTCGCCCCGGCTTCTTAACCCTTCCGGGAACCCTGAATGCTGGAGTCCAGGCTCCGGCAATGGGTTTCGCGAACCAGGAAGGACAGGATAAAGGCGATGGCGCTGGTCACGATCAGCGCCGTCATCGCCGTCTGATAAGCGCCGACGGAATAGATGCGCGCTCCGGCATGTTCCACGCCGTCCCAACGCAAATCCAGGATCCACCCCAAGACCGCCTGGAACACGGCGCTGGTGCCCATGGTCGTCATGTTGACGAAGCCGGAGGTCACGCCTGTGCATTCGATCGGATTGTTTTCCTTCGCCGTGGCGTAGACGATCGACGATCCGCTGGACATCGCGCCGTAAACCAAAAGAAGAAGATACGCGACCATGACCGGCAGGCCCGGCGCATAGATCACGGCCGCGAACGACAGCAGCGCGATCAGGGTTCCCACGATCAGGATCGGCTTGCGCAGGCCGATCCGATCGGACATCCATCCGAGCACCGGCGCTCCGAAACCGTGGCCGATCAGCATCATCGACGCCGCCAATCCGGCCTGCGGCAGGGTCAAGCCATAGGCCATCTTCATGTATGGAACGCCCCACAGCGCCCCGAACGACAGCAACGGCGCCACCATGAAGGCGTTGATGAAGGCCAAAACCCAGGACTGCCCATTGCGCAGCACCCGTTTGAGGCCATCCAACAAGCCGGCCCCGGGCATCGCCACCGCCGCGCCGCCGTCCGTGCGATCGCGGACGATCCCCCAGATCAAGAACGCGCATACGATCGACAACGCTCCGCCGCCGAGTTGGACTTCGCGCCATCCGACCACCTCGACCAGCGAAGCCATCGGCCCCTGCCCGGCGACCGCACCCGCGCACCCGATCGCGGCGGTCAAGCCGAAGACGAGGGCGAATCGGTTGGGCGGGAACCAGATCGACGCCAATTTGAGCGTGCCGATCATGGCGCAGGCCGAACCGCCGCCGATCAGTAACCGCCCGACATAGGCCACCGGCAGGGTTTCGGCGATGCCGAACAGGATGCTGCCGATGCCGCAGACGACGGCGGCGAGCGCCATCATCCGTCGCGGTCCCCATCGGTCGAGAGCCACCCCGATCGGAATCTGCATCCCGGCGTAAGCGTAGAAATAAAAAGCCGACAGGGTGCCGACGATCGCCCCACTGGCTGCGAAATCGCGCATCAGATCCTCGACCATGATGCTGGGGGCGACGCGCGCGAAGAAGCCATAGGCGAAGAACAGCGCCGCGACGGACCACATCAACCAGGGGCCGGCCCCGCCGACGCGTACGCGGCTCGCCGAAACCGTAGGAATCGTGTCCTTCACCGCAGGGGGCTCCGCCGGATTATTGAAAATCCCGCGCAGGTTAGCGCTAATTCACCATTCAGGTAAAGAAAGGTTTTGACGTTTCCGAACGTTAGTCCGGAAGCTCCGCGCAATTCCTGACGTTGGCGATGGCTGTGTCGATTCCCGCCAGTACGGCTTCCTTGTCGTACGCATCGCCGTCGATTCTCAGCCATACCGTCCGGTTGGAATGCAGTCGGCAGCCGTCCATGCGTACCTTTGCGCCCTTGGTTTTGACCATGGGACGTCCGTCGCCACCGCGAAGCGTCGCACGCATCAGGACCAGATGCGCCTTCTTTCCGGCCTCGACGCAAAAGGATTTCACCCCGGCGGCATCCAGAGCCGTACCGGCAACAAATGCCGTCGCATCGTTGGCGACGTTGAGGCACGACGCGTTGTCGTCCTTCACGGCCAGACGGCCTTCGTAGATCCGGCATTCGGCGGCCTGGTTGTGGACGATGATCGCCTCCATGCCCCGTCCGTCGCCATTGCCGCCATAGTCGGGACGGACATGAACGATCGTTCCCGACTTCTGGTCGACCGCGTTCTCCATGTTGTCGGCCATCCGGCAATCCACCAGCCAGGCGACGCCCGTGAAATCGTTTCCGGCCTGGAGCCCGTCTTCGTAATTGCCATCGGACCGGACGCCGGCGATCACGATGTCCTCGCACGCGCCGACCAGATGAATGCCGTGTCCAAGACGTCCGGAGGGCGATCCCTTCTGCTTGCGGCCATTGTCATGGAAATGCCCGCCCAAAACGCGGACGCGACGGCTGTTTTCGATGGTCAGTCCGGAAAAGGTCGAATCGGCGATGTCGAGTCCCACCAGCTCGACATCCGCGCAGTCGCGCACCGTCAGGCCGTTTCCGCCCCGAATGCGCTCTGCTTGAATGCGAAGGCCGGATACACCCGTAATGATGCGCGGCGCGCCATCGACGAGAACTCCGGGTTCGGGAATGTCGAAGTGCGGCAGCGCGTCTTCGGACAGCGTGGCCAAGCCGGGAAACGGCGACCCCCGGGAAACGCGGGGGGCCACGCAAATCGCGGCAAGCGACAATCCGAAACCCAGAAACCGCCGTCGCGACTTGAACATTCGCCCCCTGCGCGCTCCGCATAAAACCGTTCGACCGCCTACCCCAGACGCACCGTCTTGCCCGACTTCGCGCTTTCATAGATCGCGCAGATGATTTCCACCGCCTTGCGGCCTTCATCGGCGGTGACCAGCAACGAAGTGCTCCCGTCGAGGGTTTCGACCATGTTACGGATTTGGGCCGCGTGAGGTCGAACATCAATGGCCGCCGGATCCGCCGCGCCACCACCGCTCGCCCCCGCCGCGCCCAGGCGTTGCCGGATGTCCGCGTCCTCGTCGCGGGCGTCGACGAATTCCCAGGTCTTCAGGGCTTCTTCTTCCAGGACCGCAGTCCCCTTGGTGCCGGAAACCTCCAGCCGTTTCAGAAAACCGGGATGGACCGCCGTCGATCCTTCGATCACGCCGAGGGAACCGTTGGCGAACCGAAGGGCGGCTACGGCGGTATCCTCGACCTCGATCCGTTCATGACCCAGGGTCGATGCGAACGCCGTGATCTCGGATACCGGCCCCATGAACCACTGCAACAGGTCGATGGCGTGAATTGCCTGATTCATCAGGGCGCCGCCGCCGTCCATGGCCCAGGTTCCGCGCCAGGGGATCGAATCGTAGTACTGCTGGGTCCGGAACCATTTGACATAGGCATCACCCAAGGTCAGGCGGCCGAAACGGCCGTCGTCGATCGCGCGCTTCACCGCCTGCGCGCCCGGCAGTGTTCGGGACTGGAAAATACAGGCGGACTGCACTCCCTTGCGGGCCGCCGCGTCGAGAATGCGGTCGCAGCGTTCCAGGGTGATTTCCAAAGGCTTTTCGATGATCACGTTGCGCCCCGCCTCTATCGCCGCGAGCGCGGGTTCCATGTGGGCGCCGGACGGCGTGCAGATGATGACGACTTCCACGTCCGGGTGGGCGAGCATAGCATCGAGGGTTTCGAATGCGGTTACGCCGCGCTCCTTGCAGAAAGCCCGGCAAGCGTCGGGCCGGGTGTCGGTGGCGCCGATCAGGCGGGCGCCTTCCGTCATCTCGATCGCCCGCGCATGAAACGCGCCGATCATGCCGGTTCCGACGATACCAAATCCGTGGGTCATGAGGTGCCCCTCCTCTTCTTGGCTATTTGTTGAGTTCGCCCGGACGGCGCCACAGCGAATAGGAAACCGACGCTACCGCCAACACATAGAACGCGATCGCGATCGGGGAATGAACCAGGGTGGTCCAGTCACCGTAGGCCGATATCAGCGCGCGACTCAAGTGGTCTTCGGCAAGCGGTCCCAGGATGACCCCGAGAATGACCGGCGCCGCCGGAAAATCGTTCTTGCGCATGATGTAGCCGATCACGCCGAATCCCAGGGCGACGAGCATATTCCAGTTGGAATTGCCCAACGAAAACGCGCCGATGAAGCACAGCGCGAGGATCAGCGGATAAAGGATCGCCACCGGCACCTTCAGCACCAGCGGGAAGAGCCGCACGCAACTCAACCCCACGACCATGATCAGGACGTTGGCCAGCAGCAGCCCGGCGAACACCGCGTTGACGATTTCGGGGCTTTCGCGGAACAGCAGCGGCCCCGGCCGTACCCCGATCAGCAGCAATGCCCCCAGCATCACCGCCGTCACCACGTCGCCCGGTATTCCCAGCGTCAACAGCGGCACCATGGCGCCGCCCGTGGTCCCGTTGTTGGCGGCTTCCGGCGCCGCGATACCGGCGGGATTGCCCTGGCCGAAAGTTTCGGGATGCTTGGAAAAGCGTTTGGCTTCGTTATAGGCGAGAAACGACGCGATGGCGCCACCGGTTCCCGGAATCACCCCGATGAAGGTCCCCAGGAACGACGACGGTACGATGACCTTGTAGTAACCCACGATTTCGCGCCAACTGGGAATCCCGCCGCCGATCCGCTGGCGAACGGTGGCGACGCCTTTCATGATATCCTCGATTTGAATAAAGACCTGGGAAACCGCGAACAATCCGATCAGCACCGGCAGCAGGCTGAACCCGATCATCAGATTGGGGATGTCCAACGAATACCGCGAATTCCCCGTAACCGGATCGAGGCCGATCAACGCGATCGTCAGCCCGAAGACGCCGCTGATCATGCCCTTGACCATCGATGCGCCGGAAACGCTGGCGATGATCGTCAACCCGAACACCATCAGTGCGAAGTATTCGACCGGGCCGAAACGCAGACCAAACCGCGCCAGTTCGGGCGCGATGAAGATCAGGCAGAAGGTCGAAATGATGCCCCCCGAGGCCGACGCGATGGTCGCGATGGCAAGCGCCCTTCCCGCTTCGCCCCGTTGCGCCATGGGATAACCGTCCAACAGCGTCGCAGCGGCGGACGGCGTACCCGGCGTACAGATCAGGATCGCCGAAATCGATCCGCCGTAAATCGCTCCGCAGAACATTCCGCACAACATCACCATCGCGGTCGCGGGGTCGACGTAAAACAGAAACGGCAACAGGAGGATGATGCCGACCGATCCGGTCAGCCCCGGCAGTGCGCCGACGACGATGCCACCGACCACGCCGATGAACAAAAAAACGAAATGCGAGGGTTGGAGAACGAAAATGAAGCCGTCCAGAATCGCGGCACCCATGATTTTTTACCTCAGAACATGTCGAAACGCGGCAGCGGGACCTTGAACAGGATGCGAAACGTCAGATACAGCACCCCCGTTCCGACCACGGCGAGCGGCACGATCACGTACCAACGTCTTTCGGCGTACAGCATCGTCATCGCCGCCAGGAAGAGCGCGGTTGCCACCACATACCCGACGTCGTCGATGAACAGCACGTAGGCCAGCGCGACGCCCCCGGCGGCGAGCAGTCGCCAGGATCGGCAAATCGCGTGCATCCAGGCGGACGGTTCCAGCCGCGGCAGCGGAGCCGACGCCGTCCGTCCACGAAAAATCGTCACGAGAGAGCGAAGCAGTAAAATCCCCGCAAACAGGAACATGAACCCGCAAATGACCCGAGGAAACACGCGGGGCGAAACGTGACCGCCGACGTCGGGGAACTCCCAGGTTCCGATAAAAAACACGACGGACAGCGTAACCAAAAAAAGTCCGATGACCGAGTCACGGAAAACCATACCACCCTCCCGGGCGAAATATGGGCGGCGGAATTCCCGCCGCCCAAAGTTTATTGGAAAATTTTAATACTTATACTTGTTTCCCATTTTGTTAGACTTCACGAGATCTTCGTAGAACTTGTCCTGTTCGGCGACATAAGGCTGGAATTTATCCATCGAAATGAAGTCGAGCATCAAGCCGGCCTTCTTCGCCATGGTCAGGAATTCCGGATCCTCGACCGTCGCCTTCAGGGCGTCCTGGAAAATCTTCGCCTTCGCCGGATCCGTGCCCTTGGGCGCCGCGATCCCCCGCCATTGGCCGAGTGCGAATTCGATGCCCTGCTCCTTGGCCGTCGCGACATCGGGAAAATCCTGCAGACGTTTCTCCGACAGAACACCCAACGCCTTCAAATCGCCGGCCTGAATCTGCGACCAGCCTTCGGGCGGACCCGCGACCGCGGCGTCCACGTGTCCACCGACCGCGGCAACGATGGTCGGGCCGCCGCCCTTGTGCGGGACGTGATTGAACTTCACGCCGGCCGCCTTTTCAAAGGCCAGCGCAATCATGTGGGTGCCGCCACCGGCACCGGCGTTGCCCAGATTGACCTTGCCGGGACGCGCCTTGGCGTCGGCAACCAACTCGGTCAGTGTGTTGTAGGGCGAGCTTTTCGGCGCCAGGATCCAAATCGGCGAGGTGACGATATTGGCCACCGGCTCAAACGTCGAAGCGTCGTAGGGCGTGACGCTCATATGGGTCTTGGTCAACGACGCTGTTGCCCAGGCAACGTAGTAGTAGCCGTCGGGTTTCTTGGTCATCGCCTCGGCATAACCGGGAACCGCGCCACCACCGGGGATGTTCACGATCATGACCTGTTGGTTCAGCTTCTTGGACAGAACCGGCATCATCGTGCGGAACACGATGTCCGTCGCGCCGCCCGCGGACCACGGAACCATGATTTCGATTTCGCGTTCCGGGTACTCGGCGACGGCAAGAGCCGGCGCCATGCAGGCCAGAATCGCTGTCGCTGCTATTAACTTTCTCATCCGCTCCTCCTTTGTACTTGGCTGTTTTTAGTGGACGTACTCACATCACGAGGATATCGGGCCGGCGGAATGAACAGCCGGCCGCCTCCACGTGAAGAACTGGATAGGTCACCGGCGGCGAAAGCATCTCGGGCCCGTGCGACGTGGCCAGAATGACGTCTTCGCTCTTCGAACCGGTAATCGACGGATTCCAGGAAAACGCCTGATTTTCCTGAACCAAGATGTCGGTTTCGAAATTGACCTTGTAGTCGCGGCCCTCGTATCCGATCGAGCCGCCCTGGTGGTGCAGTTCGTATTCCTTTTCGAAGCCTTTTTCCTTGTAGGCATCCAAGCCCTTGCGGAACGCGTTCACCACCGGTTGGCCAGGCACGGTATTCGCCATCAGGACGCAATCGATATAGACGTTGGCATCGTAGCGTCGGCGGATGTCGTCAGGCACCGCACCGAATTGAACGAACCGCGTCAGCGACACGATCAGTCCCCATTTGCGTGCGTTGACGCACAACATCGCCCGCTTGTCGATCCGCGCCTGGGTGGCAATGGGATGGCGGAACCGACCGATCCGATCATCGGCCGCACAGAACGTGGTGATGTAGTCGAGCCCGTTTTCCCACAGGATCGAGGCCAGACGCCCGACCACGGCGCATTCCTTGTCGCCGGGCCGGATGGTTTTGGCCGCGTCCTCGATCGCGCGGGCGGCCATGAATCCGACCTCCCGGTAGCGTTCGATTTCCCACGGCGTCAGGGACCAGCGAAGCGGTGCGATATCGCCGCCGACGACACGCAATCCGCCGAAGGGCACATCGCAACCGATGTCTTCCGTACCGGCCAATTCCTTGGCGAACGCCAGTTCGCGATCGGCATACCAGGGAAACGATCGGATCTCGAATCCCAAGTCCTCGACGCCTTCCTCGGCCGCCAGTCGCGGCGCCTCGATGACGTTGCAGATGACATACTGCCGGGTGGGCGTGATCAGGATCGACGCAGCGCCGATGTCCGTAGCAATGCCCACCAGGTTCCGCCCGCCGCCGGTCATCCAGGCGAAGTTCGACTGCTTGCGCAGAAGAATTCCCCCGACCCCCAGAGATTCCAGCAAGCCGCGAATACGGTTCAGTTTGAACTCGACCTCAGCCAAAGCGACCATTTTCCCCCCACAGGATCTTTCATGGCCCCGAAACCGGGAATAAAGCTTTTGACGACAGAGCCGAAATCGGCAGGCGCCTGCCACTCCGGATCGCGTTCTACCATGTTACTTTCTATTTTGTTATCTTGTTTACCATATCAAATATGCAAAAAATCATCAATAAATTAAAACGTATCAGGCGTCAAAAACGTTTTATTACGTTGATTTTTCTATATATTTTTTGTTATCCGCGGTGATATCGGTCCGCCGCCGCCACGGAGATTCGACATTATTAATCTATTCTGATATGGTAGGACAATAATCTAAAGTTCTGATATGGTGGCCCCCATGGCCATGTCGATTTCAGGTTTGGAACATCTGCGAAGTGGTTCCCAGGTTGCGGGAGTCTACGTTCGCCTGCTAGAACAGATCGTCAAAGGACATCTGTTGCCGGGCGCCGCTTTGTCGGAAAAACGCCTTGCCGAAGAGTTGGGCGTCAGCCGGACGCCGGTTCGCGAAGCATTGATCAAACTGTCGGAAGATGCCCTGGTGAACATCGTGCCCCGATCGGGAACCTATGTTTCACCCATCGACATCGAAGCCGTTCGCGACAGCCAGTTGATCCGCGAATCCATGGAATGCGCGACCGTGTTCCTGGCTGCGCGCAATGTCGGGCTCGGCGAGGCGGAAGAACTTCGGCAGAACATCGCGGAGCAGAAGGCCTGCTTCAAATGCGGCGAGCATGACCGGTTACTGGCGGTCGACGACAGCCTCCATCGCCGCCTGATCGAAATATCGGGACGCCGGGGCGTTCTCAAGATCGTACAGGGCGCAAACCTCCATCTCGACCGCATTCGTTACATGACGATCGAAACCACCCCCCACATCGCCCAGATCATCGCTCAGCATGAACGGATCGTCGACAGGGTCATCGCCCACGACGGACGCGGCGCCCGAGCCGCCATGCGCGAACACCAAAGAATGATCTTCGAAAAGCTGGACCAGCTTACCTGGTCGCACAATGTCGTCGTTTCCGGGCCCCGGGTGGCCGCCTATCGCGCCTTGGCCGGCGAAGACGATTGACGACCGGGGGGGGCATGCCCCTCGCCCCGGCAATCAATGACGACGCACCTCAGTCGACTCCGATGCATTGTTTTTCTCCCTTCCAAGACCAGCCCATCATCTAGGACATCCCCGAACACGGAGACGACCCGATTGTTGCGACCAGCCCATTTTTTCGTTGACGACGGAGCGGCCAAATTGCATGTTTATTCTTGTTCATGCATTTTCGTGCAGATACGGTCATGAATACGGATATCATGCCTTCTCTTTCGCCGGAAGAACGCAAACAGGCCATTCTCGCCAGGCTGCGCGATGACGGCCGCGTCGTCGCCCGCGATCTGGCCCACGCCTTCGGCACGTCGGAAGATACCATTCGTCGCGATCTGCGCGACATGGACGCCGCCGGCCTGGTGCGGCGGATCCACGGTGGCGCGCTACCACCCACGCCCGCACTCGATTCCTTCGTGGCACGGATCGACCACCGGATGACCGCCAAGAACGCGTTGGGCGCGGCGACGGCTTCGCTCCTGCGCGACGGTCAAACGGTCCTGTTTGATAGCGGCACGACGACTCTGGCGGTCGCGCGCGCGTTGCCGCCGGGATTGGGCATCACGGCCATCTCGCCGAGCCCGCCGGTCGTTCTCGCACTGGCAGACCACCCGTCGGCCGAAGTCATCCTGATCGGCGGACGTCTCGATAAAATCAACCGGACCGTCACCGGCGGCGCGGCGCTCGAAGCGGTGCGGGCGATCCGCGCCGACGTCTGCGTACTCGGCGTTTGCGGCGTCGATGCCGAGATCGGCATTACCGCCACCGATTTCGAGGAATCTCTGATCAAGCGCGCCATGATCGCCGGTAGCACCTCGGTTCTTGCCGTCGTTACCGCCGACAAACTCGGAACCGCCGCATCGCATGTGGTTGCGCCTGTGGATGTGTTAGACCGGGTCGTGACTGAACGCGGCGCAGATTCTCGGGCGGTCGCCGCCCTCAAGGCACGTGGCGTGACCGTGATTCGGACCCGGTCATGACCGTTTCCTGCCCATCCGAATTCATTGGTCAGGCCGGCCGCGCCCGTGTGTCGGTCGCGGTGATCTTTCTCATCAATGGCGTCGTGCTCGGTAGCTGGGCACCGCATATCCCCTTGGTACAACAGCGCCTGGGGATTTCCGCCGGTATGCTCGGCGCGGCCCTGCTCGCGATGGCGACCGGCGCGCTGGCCGCCATGCCGATCGCCGGCTATCTGGTCGATCGGAAGGGCAGCGCACCGGTCACCCGAGTGTCTTCGCTGGTCTTTTGCGCCAGCCTGCCGCTGCCGATCCTCGCCCCCGACATCGCGACCCTGATCGCCGCGCTGGTTCTGTATGGCGGCGCGAACGGCGCGATGGACGTGGCGATGAACGCCCATGCCGTCGCCGTCGAACGCGCACTTGGGCGCCCCGTGATGTCGTCGTTTCACGGCATGTTCAGCATCGGCGGCTTCGCGGGGGCCGGGTTGGGCGGCGTGGCTTTGGCGTTCGGCTCCATTCCCGGTCACGCCTTCGCGGTAACCGCGCTGACAGTCATTCTGACCATCGTCGCTTCGCGACGGCTCCTGTCGGCGTCGACGGACGGTGCCGGGGCAAGTCCCCATTTCGTGTGGCCGCGACGCGCCACCCTCGGACTCGGATTCCTCGCCTTTCTCTCGTTCATGGGCGAGGGCGCCATGCTGGACTGGAGCGCCGTCTACCTGAACACAAGCCTGCTTGCCGGTTCGGCAGTCGCCGGGTTCGGCTATGCCGCCTTTTCGGCGACCATGGCCGTTGGGCGCTTCGCCGGTGATTCCGCTCGGTTGCGTTTCGGCGCGCCGCGTCTGGCCGGTGGCGGCGCCCTGTTGGCAGCGGCCGGCATCGGACTTGCGGTCATTTCCGATCTGCCCAACCTCGCAGTTGCCGGATTTGCCATGGCCGGACTGGGGTTTTCGAACATCGTCCCGGTCCTTTTCGGCGCGGCCGGGCGGGTCGGAACCGTGGCACCGGCAACATCGATCGCGGCCGTCGCAACGCTCGGGTATGCCGGATTCCTCGCCGGTCCGCCGGTCATCGGCTTCGTGGCCGAAGCGGCGTCGCTGCGCATGGGGCTCGCGGTCGTCGCCGTCGGTTGTCTTGTCGTGATGGCGGCCTCGGGCCTTGTGAGAAGCGCGGATGCTCCCGCCCCCGGCGATTGATCCACCTTCGCGACCAAACCACCATCATACCGGGTCCGTAACGACAGATCGTTTCCCGGATCAGGCGGCGCCGCGCAGCCGGATTTCCTCTCCCCAACTCGCCATTTCCCGAAGGCGGCTGACCAGTCTCGGCGTATCGGCATTAACGGCGGCACCATCGAGCAGGTCGAACACCGACCTTTCCGAAGACAAGGCTAGACCAATTCTCCGGTCGTAGAGAACGTCGACCAGCCAGATGAAGCGCTGGACCACCGACGGATGGCGCAAGGCCGCCGCCGTGATTCCGGATATCAGCAGCGCATCGAAATCCTTGGCCAGGGTCAGGTAGTCGCCGTCGCTTCGCGGCGTGCCGCACAGGCTGTCGAACGACACCCAGATCGTCCGTTCCCCAACGGATTCACAGACAAGATCGCGGCCGCGCAACCGGTAAATCGTGGGTTCGATCGCCCCGTTCCCGCCGTTCGAAGCCTCGTTTTCCCGGAACAGACGGGCCAAATGTGCGTTCGCGGCATCCCCCATCGAGCCTATCAACAGGTCGGTTTCGGTCCACGCCCGCATCCGATAATCGGCGCCGCCGTCGAGTTCCATGACCTCGAACCGGCTCTGCAACAGGTCGATCGACGAACGGAACCGTTCCCGGAACCGCGAATCATCCAACAGCCCGGTCGGCGGGTAGTTGGATGTCAGCACGATGTGGGCCGGCAACGCCAGAACGGCTTCAAGAAAGGCTTTGAGCAGCATCGCATCGGCGATGTCGTGAACGTGGAATTCGTCGAACGCAATCCAACGGCACCCGGAAAAACGTTCGCGCACATGATTACGCACCGCGTCCGGTTTTCCGCGCAAACGCCCGTGCAGATCATGAAACAGGTCATCGAAGAATTCGAAGAAATGGAGTCGGACTTTCGGAACGCTCACCGCGTCGTGGGCGCAATCCATCAAAAACGTTTTGCCGCGACCGGGCGGTCCCCACAGGTAGACGCCGCGCCGCGCCGACGTTTCCGGCTGCCGCCCAAACCGGAAGAACGGCTTTCGGACCGGTACCGCCGACGCATCCCGGGCCAGGGCATCGAGCGCCGACAGCGCTTCGATCTGCGCCGGATCGGGTCGAATGCCGCGCCGGGCGGCCTCGGCGGAAGCCGGCCCCGGATTGTCTAAAGTGTTGGCTTTCGACGGCACGGCGACGTTTCCCGGAGATCAGCAGACGGTCTCGTACCTTTCGATACAGGTCTTGAGCACCACGTCGGGATCTTCCGCCCACCAGCGCGACGACAGGATTTCGACCTCGACGTAGCCGTCGTAGCCCGCCTTTTCGACCCACCCCCGAATCTTGGGAATGTCGATGCAGCCGTCACCCATCATGCCGCGATCAAGCAGGAAATCGTTGGTCGGCACCATCCAGTCGCACACGTGGAAGCCGAGGATGCGGTTCATCACCTTGCCCGCACGTTCGATTTCCGTCTCCAGATTGGGGTCCCACCACAAATGGTACACGTCCACCGCGATGCCGACTCCGTCACCGAGTTCGTCGCAGATGTCATTGGCTTGGCCGATGGAGTTGATGCACGCGCGATCGGCGGCATACATCGGGTGCAACGGTTCGATCGCCATCGCCACGCCCGCGGCCTTGGCATAGGGAAGCACTTCGGCCAGTCCGTCCACGAACATGCGCCGCGCGCCGCTAATATCCTTGGAATTTTCCGGCATCGCGCCGCCCAGAAGGACAAGGCATTGCGCCTTTATCGCTGCGGCTTCGTCGATCGCGCGCTTATTTTCCTCGATCGCGGCGCGGCGGGCCTCTGCCGTCGCGGCGGGAAACATGCCCGCCCGGCACAAGCCGGTCACCGTCATGCCGTTGTCGTCAAGGAGTTGCGCCGCTTCCTTGACACCGCACTCCTCCAACTTGTCGCGCCATACGGTGATTCCGGTCAGGCCGTGGCGAACGCAGCCCTCGACCGCTTGGCGCAGGTTCCACTGCAGTTTCGTTGTGATCTGATTGAAGGAAAAAGGTAGTTCGCTTTTTGTCATTATTGAATCCTCGAATTCATCCGTCACGGTTCTATACCATACAAGGCCATCACCCGCTTCATTCTGAAGGCGGCCATTTCGGGATCCAGAAGCAACCCGGCCTGATCGGCAAGACGCAAAATTATCGCCAAGTGAGGCAATGACCGCGCGCTTTGTTGTCCCCCCATCATCACGAAGTGGTTCTGGTGGCCGTTGAGATAGGCCATGAAAACGACCCCGGTCTTGAAGAATCGCGTCGGCATCCGGAACATGTGCCGCGCCAGGGCGACCGTCGGATCCATGATTTCGTGATATTTCCGCACATCGCCGTTCGTCAGGGCCACGAGCGCGCCGGCGGCCGCGGGCGCGATTGGATCGAAGATGCCGAGAAGCGCGTGGCTGAATCCGACCTCGTCGCCCGCGATCAATTCGGAATAGTTGAAATCGTCCCCGGTGTACATTTCGACGCCGGGCGGCAGGCGCCGTCGCATCGCGATTTCGCGCTCCTTGTCGAGCAGGGAAAGCTTGATGCCGATGACCTTATCGCGGTTCTCCTCGATCACCGAAAGGCAGACGTCCGTCGCCCTGTCGAGGTTTTCATGTCCCCAGTAGCCGGCCAGCAACGGATCGAACATGGCGCCGAGCCAATGGAGAATCACAGGTTGCTTCACTTGGGACAGGACGCGACGGTAGACGCGGCGGTAGTCCTCCGGCCCCTGCGCGACGCGCGCCAATCCGCGGGAGCACATGAGGACGATCCGGCCGCCGAGTTTCTCGATTTCCTCGCACTGGTGTTCGTAGCCCGCCACCACGTCGTGCAACGCATGGGAGCTGCCCGGCGCCAAGTGATCGGTGCCCGCCCCGGCAAAAACCAGGGCGTTCTCGTAATCCTGCGACGCGTCGATGGAGCGCCGGATCAACTTGAGCGCCGTCGGCCAGTCGAGGCCCGCGCCGCGGTGCGAGGTGTCCATCGCCTCGGCGACCCCGAGCCCGAGGTTCCACAGGTAGCGGCGATAGGACAGTGTTGCATCCCAAGCGACGACGGGCTTCTCCCATGGATTTTCGTGGGCGAAGGCATCGCTGACCATGTGCGGAGCGGCAAAGGCGACACGCGAGAGCTTCTTGCCCAATGCCGAATCGAAAACGCGCGGTTCGCCCAACGTATAGGGGATCAACGGGCCGTCCCGAGTCGGCAATCGCAGGGTGATCATGATCTGCATTCCTCCCATAAGGCAAAGAAGCCCGCCGGTTTGTGGCGGTAACTATACAGTTACTTTCCGATATGGGGAAGTCCTTTGGTCACGTCAATCGCGACGGGACGCAAAAAATGGCGGGGCGCATTCAGCACCCCGCCATCGGTCGTCTCGATTAGACCAGGGTCAGGGCGACCTTACCCAGATCCCCGAACACCGCGATGGTCTCGGAATGATCGCCGAGCGGCGTCGGCTTGGTGCCCGAACCGGTGCTGACCCAAGAACCGGCCGGCAGAGTGATTCCGCGCGCCGACAGATCGTTCGCCAGCCATTCCAGCACCCACAACGGTTCGCAGCGGTCATCGCCTGCCAGGCTTTCGGCACCGAGTTCGCCATCGAAGTAGAGTTCCGACCGCGTGCCCTTCAGATCCAGATTCTGCCAACCCGGAATTTGGGGACCGGCCACAAACGCGGCATTTCCGCCGTCGTCTGCGATCATCATCATGCCGTCGAACTGCGGCGGCACGAATCGCTGGCCGGCAACCTCGATCGCCAAATGAAGGACCGCGATCGCGGCCAGGAATTCCTGCGTGTAAGGTTCCGCGCGGGGAGCGATATCCGCCGTCAGCCGGAAGGCGAATTCCGGTTCCATGACCGGATTGATGAAATCGGAGCGCTTCATCACCGCTGGGGTTTCCGCGAAAGTCGGCTTGAACATGCGTCCGGGAACCGGCCCATCCATGTTCAAACCCTTGAGGCCCGCCGGCGCGGTCACGCCGAGTTTCCAACCGATGACTTCGTTGCCGAGAAGGTTCGCCATCTCATCCTGGATGGCATACGCCTCGGCCCGATCGGCGGGGCGCAGATCCGCCGGAAACTCCTTGATCTGATACTTGTCGCGCCATGCATCGGCCAGAAGTTTTGCCGCCCGGGCGATCTTGTCGGTGCTCATCCCTTAACCTCCTCAGAAAATTCTTCGACGGGTTGCTTCGCCGCGCCCGAGCATACACGCTTCGATGACGGCCAAGAATGGATAAAAGATCATATCCCCATCGCACAATACCAAAGAGAACCGGTTGGTTCACCTTTTTCTGTATCCCGCACTCGAACGGCAAAATATATGTAAACTCTATATTTTATGAAAAAATAAATCCAATAATAGTTACCAATGACAAAACATCACCCATGTTTTGTCATGTATTTTTTAGATAACTGCCATTTGTTCAAGAAATTCTATATTTTTCTTTTATGATATTATCCGGCTATGCAAGCACCTCGGGAATTAAGGCCGACTTTCGTTGCGGCTTTTCTCTTGACATCACGTTGGGCGAATCCTATAGGCTCCTCTCGTTTTCCCGAGTGTGGGAAAGCGCGATCGTTTGCGCGGCGACGGAGCCCGCAGCGAAAAGCCTAACACGCGCGACGCCGAGTGCGGCGCAGGTATATAAAGAAATTCGGTTCGGAGCCGCCGCATCATCCCGAACGATCGCAACCCCAAATCCCATGTCCATGAGGGTCAAAGGAGTCGTCATGTCCGACGTTTTGAAACAGATTAGCGATATCGGCATCGTTCCGGTCATCGCGATCAAGGACGCCAACAACGCGGTGCCGCTGGCCAAGGCCCTGTCGGCGGGCGGATTGCCCATCGCGGAAATCACCTTCCGCACCGAGGCCGGCCAGCAGGCGATCGCCAACATCGCCAAGGAATGCCCCGACGTGCTGTTGGGCGCCGGTACCGTTTTGACCACCGATCAGGTGGACAAGGCGATCGACGCCGGTGCGACCTATATCGTGACCCCGGGCATCGACGCCAAGGTGGTCGAGCATTGCCAGAAGCGCGGTATTCCGGTGACGCCGGGCGTTGCGGTGCCGTCGGACATCCAGTTGGGCGTCAGCCTCGGCCTCGAAGTCCTCAAGTTCTTCCCGGCCGAAAGCTACGGCGGCGTTTCGACGCTGAAGGCGATGAGCGCGCCCTACAACATGGTGAAGTTCATTCCGACCGGCGGCATCAGCGCGAAGAACCTGATGAACTACCTGTCGTTCCCGAAGGTCATCGCCTGCGGCGGCAGCTGGATGGTCAACGCTGATCTGATCGACAGCGGCAAGTTCGACGTAATCGAAACGATGACCCGCGAAGCCGTCAACGTTATGATGGGCTTCGACCTCGCCCACATCGGCATCAACACCGCGAACGACGCGGAAGCGTTGAGCGTCACCCAGACCTTTGCCGGGTTATTCAACCTCGGCGTCAAGGAAGGCAACAGCTCGAACTTCGCCGGTACCGCCGCCGAAGTGATGAAGGGCAAGGGCCCGGGCACCAACGGCCACATCGCCATGTTCACCAACTCGATCCCGCGCGCGATGGCCTATCTCGGCCGCCGCGGCGTCCAGTTCGACATGGCCAGCATGAAGGGCCCCGAAGGCGCGCCGATCGCCGTCTACTTCAAGGACGAGATCGCGGGCTTCGGCGTGCATCTGCTGCAGCGCAAGCTGTAGTCCGACGGTTTGCGCCGGCTGGCCGATCTGCCAGAGAATCGGCCGCCGGCGTTTTCCCTTCGGATGCGAAGGGACCTGTTTCTTGGGCCAGCCGTGGCGCGGACCACGATCCGGCCACCGGAAAAGTTTAAGGAGATACCATGAGCCATCGCATCGTAACCTTCGGCGAAATGATGCTTCGCCTGAAGACCCCCGGTTTCCAGCGCTTCTTCCAGGAGCCGACCTTTGAAGCCACCTTCGGCGGCGGCGAAGCCAACGTGGCCGTCGCCTTGGCGAACTACGGCGAAGACGCGGCTTTCGTGACCTTCCTGCCGAAAAACGATATCGGCGAATGCTGCGAGCGCCAACTGCGCTGGCACCGCGTCGACACGTCGCTGATCCAATACAACAGCGGCCGCATGGGCATCTACTTCCTCGAAGCCGGCGCCAACCAGCGCCCCTCCAAGGTCGTCTACGACCGTGACGGCGCCGCCATCGCGTGCGGCAAGCCCGGCGACATCGACTGGTCCAAGGCCCTGAAGGGCGCCGAGTGGTTCCACATCACCGGCATCACCCCAGCCATCAACCAGGCGACCGCCGACCTGTCCATGGAGGCCGTCAAGGCCGCCAAGGCCGCCGGCGTCAAGGTTTCCTGCGACTTCAACTATCGCGCCAAGCTGTGGAAGTACGGCAAGTCCGCGCAGGAAGTCATGACCGAACTGGTGAAGTACGTCGACGTCGGCATCGCCAACGAGGAAGATTGCCAGAAGTCGCTGGGCATCTCCGTCGAAGGCATGAAGGAAGCCCATCACGGCGAGATCGATACCGCGAAGTACGAAGCCCTGACCGCCAAGATGCTCGACGTTTTCCCGAACATGGAAAGCATCGCCATCACCCTGCGCGAGAGCAAGAGCGCCTCGCACAATGACTGGTCGGCTTGCTATCGCGACAAGAACGGCTTCTATCTCAGCAAGAAGTACAACATCACCGATATCGTCGACCGCGTCGGCGGCGGCGATTCCTTCGGTTCCGGCCTCATCTACGGCCTGCTGAACTACGATAACCCCAAGGACGCGCTCGAGTTCGCGGTGGCCGCGAGCTGCCTCAAACACTCGATCAACGGCGACGTCAACCGGGTTTCGGTTTCGGAAGTCGAAAAGCTCAAGGGCGGCGACGCCTCGGGCCGCGTGCAGCGCTAAGCCGGGTACGCTATTCGAACCGATCGCGGGGGCTTCGGCCCCCGCTTTTCGTTGAAACCCGGCGCCACGCCGGACGCGGGCTTATCGCTCTTCACGGTGTTCTCGGTGGATTGGTTCAGGCGGCGTCTTCGCCGGTATCCGACGTCTCCGCCGCAAACTTCCACCGCCCCTTTCCGGCCAGCTTGGCTGCGTACATGGCTGAATCGGCGCGGCTGACCAGCGCCTCGACGGACAGGCCGCCCCTGTCCTTCCCGAAAACCGCGATACCGATCGACAGCCCAACACGCGCCGAGCGGCCAGAAATGTCGAACGGCTTGTCGATCGCTTCGAGGATTTTCGCCGCGACGTGCTCGGCCCCCGCGATGCTGTCGATTTCGTCGATCAATAGACAGAATTCATCGCCACCCAACCGCGCGACAAGGTCGATCTCGCGAACGCAATCGGTGATCCGTTGCGCGACCTGCTTCAACAGTTCGTCGCCCGCTTCGTGGCCGAGCGAGTCATTCACCGCCTTGAATCCGTCCAGATCGAAGTACATCGCCACGCCCTGCCGCCCGTTGCGGTTTGCCTTGGCCAGGGCATGCCTCGCGGCGTCGAAAAATGCGCGCCGATTGGCCAATCCGGTCAAACCGTCGTAGTTCGCCAAATGGGTCAACCGTTCCAGGGCTTCCTGCCGGCGGTGGGTTTCCAGGTGAAACTTGTCGAGAACGGCATTGTAGAACACGGCGATGTGCGCCGCCTCGGTTTCCGGTTCGACGACGACGGGGCGGGAAAAATCGCCCAACCGCGCCTGCTGATCCATCTGGGTGATCAGGTCCAGCAACGTGGTCGTCGCATCGTGTTCGGCGATATTGAGTCCGATCCGTTCGTCGGCGGCCGAAACGCGGAGCGGAAGAACACGGTTGAGCATGCGCAGCCCTACATAGGACACGCCGAAAACAAAAAGCCCGACGGCGGCGATCCCTTCGAACTGGACCAGGATCTGGTGTGCCCTGCCCCAATCGTGCCGGAAGAGCGCGACCGGGGCGAAAAGCCCCACCGACAAGGTGCCCCACATCCCGGAAACCAAGTGGGACGGGACGGCACCGATCACATCGTCGATGGAAAAACGCTCCAGCATCGCCATGGTCAGAACGACAAGCACGCCGGCGACCGCTCCGACAATCATCGCCGCCACGCCGCCCAGGAGGTGGCACCCGGCGCAGATCGCCACCAAGCCGCCGATAACGCCGTTGATGATGCGGTCGACATGCGGGCGCTTCTGCAGCCACCAACTGGCGGCCATCGCCGCGATGCCACCCGTCGCCCCGGAAAGCGCCGTGTTGACGATAATGCGGGGCACTTCCTCGTTGAGCGCCAGGGTGCTGCCGCCGTTGAACCCGAAGAAACCAAACCACAGCAGAAAGACGCCCAGGGTCGCCATCGGCAGGTTGTGCCCCTCGATCGGTCGCCCTAGTGGCCCGAACCGGCCCAGACGCGGGCCGATGACGAGAATCGCGGCCAGGGAAATCCAGCCCCCGACGCTATGCACGGCGGTCGAACCCGCGAAATCGATAAATCCAACTTGGCCGAGCCAGCCGTTCACCTGCCCCAGGTCCGATCCGTTCCATATCCAATGGCCGGTGATCGGATACAGCACGCCGGCCACGACCACGGTCACGATCAGATAGCCACTGAACCGCATGCGCTCGGAAACCGCGCCGGAAATGATGGTCGCCGACGTCCCGCAGAACATGATCTGGAATATCAAAAAGACGACCAGCCTCGGTTCGGTCCCGTCCGTCAAGGGAAAGTAAGGGATTCCGATCCATCCGCCCAGGCTGGGCCCGAACATCAGCGCAAACCCGATGACCGTGAACACGGTGCTGGATATGCAAAAATCCACAAGATTCTTGAGAGAGACGTTGATGCTGTTCTTGGCGCGGACAAAGCCGCTTTCAAGGCACGCGAACCCCGCCTGCATCAGGGCGACCAGAAAACTGCTCAGCAATACCCACGACAAATCGGCCGACAGAATCATTCAACGATCATCCAACTTTCGGTCGGACGCACCCCCAAAGCAGCCCCTTCATTAAGCAAGGTATATTACGTGCCTACATTTTACACAAGAGTTCGCAATTGGATATTATTGTAACTTATCCCTCAATCAACACATGAAGCGCCCTTTCAAAAGAATGGCAGGGGTTTCCATCGACGGCCCGCGGCAACCTGACATCCGAGACCATGATTCTTAGAACAAATTGTTTTCATGGGTTTTTTCCAGTTTTCCAAGGGCATACTCCCGCATAGTCCCGTATCTATTCAAAAGTATCGGGGTCCGAACTACGCCGTTATTTTCCAACAAGTTTTAGGAAAATGCCTTCACTTTCCCGGCATTAATCACCCTCAGGTATATTTTTTGTACGTGATGGACAATCTATACGCTCCACGGTATCGTTTTTCGGTTGTATTTGTAATTTTTGTATTTTTATGAAATCTGCCGCCCGAACGGTTCGGCCTATTCAAGCTCCGGGAGAACGAAATGTCCCTGATGTCCAAATTCAAGATCGGAACCCGCATCTTCGCGGGATTCGTGACACTCTTGGTGCTGATCGGCGCCGTATCGTACATGTCCTACGACAATGCCGGTTCCTTCCAAACGGAACTCGACCGGTATGCGAAGGTGGCCAACGACTCGATCGCCGTCGGCGACGTCGACCGCAACGCCGTCGACATGCGCCGCAATGTCTACCTTTTCGTCGCCAGCGGCGATGACGGGAATGCCAAACAGGTCGAGGCGCGGCACGGATTGCTCATCGAAAAGCTCGATTGGCTGATCTCCAAGGCACCGAACGCCGAACGCAAGCAGGCCTACGAACACATCCGCGAATTCGCCAATTCCTATGCGGCCAATTTCCAGAAGGTGATCGAGGCGCGCAAGACCCGCGAAGCCGAACTCGCCCAGGGGATCAACGCCATCGGCCCCGAAACCCGCAAGAAATTGTCCAAGATCATGGAAACCGCCCTGGCGGACAACGATGCCGAAGCCGCCGCATTCGCCGGTTCGGCCCAGGAAGCCTTGATGCTGACGCGTCTAGCGGCGGTGCGGTTCCTCAGCGATCCGACCCGGGACCTCGTCAACACCGTCAAGGAACGCTTGAAAGTTTTTCTCCAGAGAACCGACGGACTGGTCGCGAGACTCCAGAATCCGCAACGCAAGGAATTGGCGCGCGAGGTTGTTACCGAAGCCGGAAAGTATGAAAAATCGTTTCTAAAAATCGTCGAACTGGCGTTCGCGGTCGACAAGCTGGTTAACGGCGTGATGGCCGATGAAGCGACCGAGGTCGCCCGTTTGGCGGACGAAGTCAGGACGGCGCAGGGCGATATCCTGAAGAATGTCATGACCGAAACCGACGCCAGCCTGGCGGCGATCGAGAAACTCGTGATCATCCTGGCGTCGATCGCCTTGCTGGTCGGCGTCGCTGCGGCATTCATCATCGCCCGCGGCATCACCGTACCGATCAAGTCGATGACGGGGGTCATGACCGTGCTCGCCGACGGCAACCTGGAAACCGAAGTCCCGGCCCGCGACAACAAGGACGAGATCGGGGATATGGCCAAGGCGGTCCAAGTGTTCAAGGACAACGCCATCCGCGTCAAGCAGTTGGAAGAGGAACAGGAAGAACAGAAACGCCGGACCGAGGCGGAACGCAAGGCGGCGATGCGCCAATTGGCCGACAGCTTCGAGGCCAGCGTCGGCGACGTGATCCAGACCGTCACTTCGGCGGCTACCGAATTGCAGGCTTCCTCCGAACAAATGGCGGCCACGGCCACGGAAACCAGCGCCCAGGCCACCACCGTGTCCACGGCCTCGGAGGAAGCCTCGTCCAACGTCCAGACGGTAGCTTCGGCGACCGAGGAACTGGCGAGTTCGATCCGGGAAATCGGCAGCCAAGTGCAGCGCTCGACCGTCGTCTCCGAACAGGCCGTCAGTTCGGCGGCGGAGACAAGCGGCGCGATCCAGGAACTGTCCACCATCGTCAATCAGATCGGAGAGATCGTCAGCCTGATCAACGATATCGCCGACCAAACCAACCTGCTGGCCCTGAACGCGACCATCGAGGCGGCACGGGCCGGCGACGCGGGCAAGGGTTTCGCCGTGGTGGCCAGCGAGGTCAAGAACCTCGCCAATCAGACCGCCAAGGCGACCGGCGACATAGCGGCACAGATCGCGAAGGTCCAGACCGGAACAGGCAACGCGGTCAAGGCCATCGACGCGATCTCGAAAGTGATCGGGGAAATGAGCGAGATTTCGTCGTCGATCGCCTCGGCTGTGGAACAACAAAGCGCGGCCACCGGCGAAATCGCCCGTAACGTCGAACAGGCCTCGATCGGCACCGCCGAGGTCTCGGCGAACATCACCAGCGTCGAACAGGCGGCGAGCGAAACCGGTGCTGCCGCCTCGCAGATCCGCAACTCGGCAACCGACCTGTCGCAACAGGCCGAAGTCCTGAAAGTCGAAGTCTCCAAGTTCCTGGATCAGGTGCGGTCCGACAAAACAACCATGAAAATCATGGAATGGGACGAAACCCTGGTCACCGGCAACGCCGACGTCGATCACCACCATCGCCTAACGATCGACGAAATCAACACGTTCTATGGCAAGATGGCCTTCGGAGAAGGCGGCGAAGGCGCCATCGCCCTATCTCGGAAGCTCAGGGAATCGATGCGGAAACACTTCGCCGAGGAAGAGCAACTGATGGAACGTTGCCGCTTCCCGAAGATTGCCCATCACCGGAAGGCACACCAGGATTTCCTGGGAGCGTTCGCGAAGCACCAGCACGCCGTCGAACGCAACGACGCCGACGCCGTAACCGGGCTGTTCGAATTCGTCGCTTCCTGGTTCAAAACCCACATCTTCGAAGAGGATCGGGAAATCACGCGCCACCTTCGCAGCGTCAAGACGACGGGGAAAAAAAGCGCGCAGGTCCACTAAAACCATAGAAACGACCGCGGCGCGGGAGCATCGCTCCCGCGCCTTTTCGTATCCAATGGAATGATCGCCAGCTTCGAAATCCCGCCTTCGCCGACATCGCACATCCTCGATTCGCCACGGACCGCAGTCCGGCATCCACGTTTACCCGCGATAAGCGTCCTTCTCGGAAACGCCTAATCCATACCGGTTATTGCCGTGTTCGCGCGAAGGCCCGAAAACAACGATCGCTCCTCCGATTTCAACGCATTAGCGTCGCCTTTTTACTTCATATATTACATCTCATACGAAATTTTGTTTTACAATGCGGTCCGATTCATAAGCCGTACGCCTCCATTTTTCCCCATTGACGTAAAATACTTACGTCAATCTCCCCCCCATTTTCGAATTGGAATTTCGTATTTCATTTTTTTCGAATTCGAATAGACTTCGTATGCAAACCATTGTAGCGTTTTGGCCGAGCAGTCGTATTTTCTCGAATATTCTGCACATTCGGCTATGTGGCGCACGTCGCCGCCTTGCGCTTTTTTGGGGGGGGAAAGCCATGTCCTTGATGTCCAAATTCAAGATCGGCACCCGCATCTTCGCGGGGTTTCTCGTTTTGTTGGCGCTGATCGGCGCCGTTTCCTATCTGTCCTATGACAACGCTTCGACCTTTCGCAACGCGCTCGGCGAATACACCCGCGTCGCCAACAACTCGATCGTCGTCGGAGAGATCGACCGCAACGTCGTCGACATGCGGCGCAACGTCTATCTCTTCGTCAACAGCGGCAGCGATCAGAACGCCAAACGGTTCGACGAACTGCGAACGGCACTCGTCGAACGGCTCAAAAACCTGATCGCAGAAACCCCCGAAGCGGAACGCAAACGGGCCTACGAACACACGCGGGAACTCGTCGACTCTTTCACCGAAAACTTCAAAGTGGTTATCGATGACCGAAAGGCCCGCGAACGGGAGTTCACCAACGGCATCGCCGCGATCGGGCCGGAAGCGACGGAAAAACTGACCCGGATCATGGAATCGGCGCAGGCCGAAGACGACGTCGAGGCGGCGGCGGCGGCGGGAAGCGTCCAGGAAGCCCTGCTTATGACCCGCATCTCCGCCGTTCGATTTCTCAGCGAGCCGACTCCGGAATTCATACAGGATGTCGAAAAGGGCATGACGCTGTTTCGCGAACGGGCCAAGGAACTGGTCGAACGTTTGTGGAATGCCGAACGCAAGGATCTGGCCCAAAAGGTCATCGTCGATTCCGAACGCTACGAAACGTCGTTCAAGAAGATCGCCGAATTGGCGTTCGCCGTCTCAAAAAG
Organism: Rhodospirillales bacterium; assembly: GCA_963675465.2. Lineage (GTDB taxonomy): Bacteria > Pseudomonadota > Alphaproteobacteria > Rhodospirillales > Shumkoniaceae > JAHDSF01. The sequence continues at coordinate 109,131 of CAXXVY010000004.1, read as the reverse complement.
GGTCGACGGAGTCATGGCCGACGAGGCGAACGAAATCAGCCGCATGGCCGCCGACGTGAAAAACGCCCAGTCGGAAACGCTCCAGGCGGCCTTGGCCGCGACCGATGCCGATCTTTCGACGATCGAGAAATTCGCCATCATCCTGGCATCGATCGCCCTTCTGATCGGGATCGCGGCCGCCGTCATCATCGCGCGCGGCATCACCGTTCCGGTCAAGTCGATGACCGCGACCATGACCGTTCTCGCCGAAGGCGACCTGGAGATCGATGTTCCGGCCCAGGACAACAGGGACGAAATCGGCGACATGGCCAAGGCCGTCCAGGTCTTCAAGGAAAATGCGATCCGGGTCCGGCATCTGGAAGCGGAACAGGAAGAACAAAAACGCCGCTCCGAAGCGGAACGCAAGGCGGCCATGAAACATATGGCCGACACCTTCGAGGAAAGCGTCGGCAAGGTCGTCCAGACCGTGACTTCCGCCGCGACCGAACTGCAGGCGGCTTCCAGCCAGATGGCGTCGACCGCGACGAAAACCAGCACCCAGGCGACCACGGTCGCGACCGCCGCCGAACAAGCGTCGGCCAACGTCCAAACCGTCGCCTCGGCAACCGAGGAATTGAGCGCGTCGATCAACGAAATCGGTCAGCAGGTTTCACGGTCCACGACGGTCGCGGGACGCGCGACGATCGAGGCGTCGGAGGCCAACGAGACCATCCAGGCGCTCAACGCCAACGTCGCCAAGATCGGCGAGATCGTCAATCTGATCAACGATATCGCGGATCAGACCAACCTTCTGGCCCTAAACGCAACCATCGAGGCGGTGCGGGCCGGTGACGCTGGCAAGGGATTCGCGGTCGTCGCGTCGGAAGTCAAGAACCTGGCCAATCAAACCAGCCGCGCCACCGACGAAATCTCCGCCCAGATCGGCTCCGTGCAAACCGGGACAGCCAATGCCGTCAAGGCCATCGAATCGATTTCGAAGGTCATCGCCGAAATGAGCGAGATTTCGGCGTCCGTCGCGTCGGCGGTTCAGGAACAGACGGCCGCGACTTCGGAAATCTCGCGCAACGTAGAGCAGGCTTCGGCCGGTACCCACGAAGTTTCAACGAACATCGCCTCCGTCGAAGGAGCGGCCCGCGATACCGGCGCCGCGGCGACCCAGATCAACAATTCCGCCAGCGATCTTTCCGAACAGGCCGAATTCCTGCGCGAGGAAGTCGCCCGCTTCCTCGATCAGGTTCGGGCCGACAAATCCGACATGAAACTCTTGGATTGGGACGAGTCTCTGATTACGGGCAATGGCGACGTCGATGCGCATCATCGGCGGATCGTCGGGCAGATCAACGCCTTTTTCGGCAAGATGGCCTACGGCGAAGGCGCGGAAGGCGCTTTGTTGCTATGTCGGCAACTCCGGGAATCGATGCAGCGCCACTTCGTCGAGGAAGAACACCTGATGGAAAGTTGTCGCTACCCGAAAATCGCGGATCATCGCAAAGCTCATGGACAGTTCCTGAGCGATTTCGAAAACCGTCAGCGCGCGGTCGAACGCAATGAGACCGATGCGGCGGCGGCGCTGCTCGAATTCGCGGCATCCTGGTTCAAGACCCACATCGCCGAGGAGGATCGTCAAATCGTTCTTCATATGCGCGATGCCAAGATGGCGAAGCGCCGGCCCGCTTTCGCCGGGTAAGCGAACCGCCGTCAACGAAATTCGGCGCGGGAGCATGGCTCCCGCGCCTTTTTTCGCACCTGGAATTTTGCGAAAGCCTGAGCGCTACGGCCTTTCCATCTTGTCCATGGCGACCGATACCTTGGTCCTCAGATCCGCCAGACTGTCGTGCAGGATCTGCAGGACGTAGACCGGATTGTGGGTGAACGCACCGGGATCCTTGGCCACGAACTGGTAATTGTACGCGGCCTTGAGCATCCGCGGCGTCCAGGCATCGAACTTGTTCTTGAAGGTCGCTTCTTCCTTTTCGATCGTGCCGTTACCGTCGATGTCGATGAAGAAATAGGGATAGCTGTGCGGTTCGTACCCGACGGCCTTGCCCGAAGCCTCCTTGGCGTAGGTCTTGATCGCGCTCAGGACCGCCTCGTGCAGCGCCTGGATTTCAAACGCGATTCCCTCCTCCACGTCGCCGTCGCCGTCGAAGTCGCCGACGAGTTTACGGACGTTGACGAAGTCTTCCTTCGATTTGACCTCGCGGTGGCAGACGGCGCAATCGTCGACATTGACCTCGGTGGTATGCGGATTGTGGCAATCGGTGCAGGCCTCGATGCCCTCGTCATGCTGGTAGACGCCGGCATAGGTCTTGTCGCTGTATTCGTAGGCGCCCTTGGCCTCGGTCCCGAACCGGGTCGCGGCGGCCGCACGATAATGGATGTTGATGAATTTAAGGTCCGCGTTGACGTCGTCCTCCGGAAGACCGGATACGGCCTTGTTCATGCTGACCGTGGATTCGCGGCCCTGATGACACCACATGCAGCGCGATTCGTCGCCGAGGTCGGTGACTTCCAGACCGGACGGGAAGACGACGTGGTCGAGAAAGCGCGTCACGTCGTTGTGGCAGGCGACGCATTCGATGCCGCCGCCGATGGGCGCCGGATGATCAACCACCCACTGGGCGGATCCGTCGGCGCCGATGAAGTCTTGATACCCCGGCGTCGAATGGCAACGCGCGCACGCCTCCTCGATCTTGCCTTCCTTGTCCCAGTGCCGGAAGGCCTCGGCATCGTTTTTGGCGTGCGGCGATGACGCCCAGGCCTTGAGATAGGGGATCTCCACGTTCGGCAAGTCCGCCGCCCGCGGCGCCACCATCGCGAATAACGTAAAAGCAATAAACAAAGAGAACAGAACCCTGAACCGTCCACACGACAATTTGGCATCATGTTTCATTTTGTCGCCCTCCCGCTAAAGTCGCCCATCCAGCGCCTACTCTTCGTTGAGTTTGCGAATTATACCTGATAAAGTTCGGAATTGATAGAATCCGGAAATATACAAAGCACAACTATTCGAAATTTTCGGCAATCAGGCGGCGCGCGGTCGAAAAAGAATGGCCCTTTTTCATCTTCGACCAGAGACCAAAACCGGCGCTTCGATCGCGCCGATTTCGGGTCCGACGCGGATCGGCCGATCGGTCATCGCGGCATTGATCTTTATGGTGTTGGGCATCGGCACAGCCTTCGGCCAATCGGGCGGATCGATCCCGCCCCTGCCGGGGTCGCATGTCACGACGACCGACCACAACAAGTTGCAAGCGCTGAAAGGGCCGTTTAAATCGGCGGCCGAAGTTACGCGGGCATGCCTGAGCTGCCATACCGAAGCGGCAACCCAGATCCATGGCACGGTTCACTGGACCTGGGAGTTCAACCGTTCGGGTGACGAGAAAACGCTCGGCATGCGCCATGTGCTCAACAATCTGTTCATCGGCACCGCATCGAACGAGGAAAACTGCACCCAGTGCCACGTCGGCAACGGCTGGACTGACGCCACGTTCGATTTCGCGGCCCAGGACGCGGTGGATTGTTTGGCCTGCCACGACACGACGGGCGATTACACGTTCCAGAAATTTCATCCCGGCACCGGCGATTGCGTCGCCTGCCACGACGAAACGCCGCGATTCGAAAAGAAGCGTGGCCGTTCTTCCCGCCGCACCGACCCCGACTTCGCTAAATTGGCCCGTTCCGTCGGTTTGCCGAAGCGGGACAATTGCGGATCGTGTCATTTCCTGGCCGACAGCGGCGACGGAGCGAAGCACGGCGACCTCGACAGCACACTGCTCAACGCACCGCGCACCGTCGACGTTCACATGAGCCCGGACGGTCTGGATTTCTCCTGCACCACGTGCCACACCACAGGCGGCCATGTGGTTTCTGGAAGCCGATATGCGCTGACAGCCAAGGACCCGACCGGCATCGACGTTCCCGGGCATACCGACAATTCCCGCGCGAGCTGCGAATCCTGCCATGGCTGGACGCCGCATTCCGGCAAGGACCACGCCAAGTTAAACGACCATACCGACCGGATCGCCTGCGCCACCTGCCATATCCCCGAGATCGCGCGCGGCGACCGTAAGACCCTGGTGTCATGGGACTGGTCCGTGGCGGGAGAACGGGAAAAGAAACGCGAGGACCTGATCCGGCGCGACGACGAGGGCTACCCCACCTACCACACCAAGAAGGGAGCCCTGGAATGGGCAGCCAATCTTCTCCCGACTTATCGTTGGTTCAACGGGCGCATGGATTACATGGTCGTCGGAGACATGGTCGGCGAATCGCGCCCCGTGGACCTCAATCCCCTTTCCGGCGGTCCCGATGACCCCGACGCCCGCATCTGGCCGTTCAAGATCATCCGGGGACGCCAGCCGTTTGACGCCGCCAACAAGACCCTGATCGTTCCCCATTGGGGAGAACGCGACCGGAACGCCTATTGGGCCTATTTCGATTGGAAGCGCGCCGCGGCGGCGGGAATGGAAGCGGCCGGATTGCCCTTCAGCGGCACGGTCGACTTCGTGGACACCCGCTTTCAGATCCCCATCCAGCACATGGTGGCGCCCAAGGCGCAGGCCGTGCCCTGCAACGACTGCCACACCAAAGGCGGACGTCTGGAGGAATTGAAGGGCTTCTACATGCCCGGCCGGGATTCCTTGCCGTTCCTGTCGCTCGCCGGATGGGGAGGCGCGCTGATGACGTTGATCGCGGTTGTCCTGCACGGGATCGTCCGCATCGTACTTCCAATCATATCGCGATCGCGCAGACGATAGCCCTGCCCCCAAGAGAAAATCGGGAATCTCAACGAGAGACGGTTACCAAAGCACCCCAAGACCATATCCTGATCGCCGGGGGGCGGAACATGGCGTGCTACCGCTTCCGTCCACGATCCATGAATCTGGTGATGTCCATGCCCGCGCCTGTTTCGGCCGCGACAACTTCGCCGAAGCGATCGATGCCTTAGAAGAGACCCTTGACCGCGAACCGCCTCGTCTGATGTCATTGTCGCGTTGCCGCCGAATCGCATGGCGCGCCCAACCAGGATGCGACACGGTCGATCGGTAAAATGCGCCTAAAATCGGGCGCCTACAGGGAGAATGACACCATGAAGGATTTGACGGGGATCTGTTGCGCCCTGTGCACACCGTTCGCCGACGACGGCGAGTCCGTCGACGAAGGCGCGTTTCGCGATCACATCGATTCCATGATCGATGCCGGAATGCACATCATCCTGGTGTGTGGCGGCACCGGCGAGTTCGCCTATCTGCGCCATGCCGAACGGTTGCGTCTAGCCGAAATCGCCGGCAAGCATATCGCCGGTCGAGCCGGTTTCGTCGTTCAGACCACCGCAATCAACACCCGCGACGCTGTCGAATACACCAAACACGCCAAGGACCAGGGCGCGGACTGCGTGCTTATGCTCCCGCCCTATTTCGAGGGACCGACGGCGGAAGGCGTCTACTGGCACTTCGAGCAGGTTTCGGATAGCATCGACATTCCAATCATGGTCTACAACATCCCGGTCCATTCAGGCTTCGACATCACGCCCGAGTTTTTCAAACGTTTGAGCGACGGCATCCCCAACGTCCGCTACATCAAGGATTCGACGGCCGATCTTGTGCGGATTCAGAGATTGGTCCAGATTGGAGCCAAGGTTTTCAACGGCGGCGATCCGACCGCGTTCCATGCCCTGATGTCGGGTTGCGTCGGATGCGTCTGGGGAGGGCCCAATGCCATGCCGCGCGAAGCCGTCATGCTCTACGAACTGATCAGGGGCGGCGATCTGGCGAAGGCCCGGACGCTTTGGACGAAAATGTTTCCGGCCCAGTACTTTTTCTGGACCCATAATTACAATCCATCGGTCAAGGCGGCGACCACCCTTTCCGGTCGACGGGTCGGGCCGTGCCGAAAGCCCGCTCAGGCGCTGACCCATGCCGAGATGGTCGAATTGAAGGAAGCTCTGGCGCCGCTGGGCATCGGGTAGCGGCGACTCATCTGCCGCCGCCCTATCCCCAAAGCGCGATGCCCGTGGGGTCTACCCTCGGCCCTTGGGCATCCAAGTCATGCTCGCGAGATCGCCTTCGCGATTGCAGAGATCGGCCAGAATTCCCGCCGAAATGTGGGATGGTCTCAATCCGTTGACCGCCAGGACGCCTTCGCGCGCCAGGGTCCATCCCGCGCTGACGCAGGCTGAGGTCGGAACTTTGGACGCCGTAATCGACAGTTGCCCGCCGCGTCGGCTGACCTGGATCGGGCCACCGTAGACGTGCTGGGATTCGGCCGTTCCGGAAGCGGCATTCTGGATCTGCAGAACCAAGTCCGCCGGTTGCGGCGGTGTATCCGAAGGCGCTAGACTGAGAACCAGCGAACCCAGCGCGCTAATACCCGCGACGAAAACCAGACAGCCGACGATCCAATGCAGAAGCAAGGAACGGGCTTTTCCCTTCGATCGCCGAAGCGGTTTCGATCGTCGGCGAGATCCCCCCGACATCGGAATTGATTGCGAATATTGCATCATAGCACCCTACCCTGAACCCGTATTCCAGCGCAGGTCTTACCGTGTACAACAAGCCCGAAAGTCGATTTGGGATCCAATCAATCTCCGTACACGCCCAAAACGACTAGTTAATTTAGATCCTCTAATTTTCGCGCTGTTGCACGATAGCCCAAACCAGAAATACTCTCTCCATATAATATTATGCACGATTTATCGCGCATTGGAAGAAATTGTTTCATATGTATCTATTATGTGCAACGCGATGCGCTTAATTGCCAGGCTCCAGCGCATTCAAGGCCTAGCGAGAAACCCTCCGCAATCGCAGCGCCCCCGTCGGACGCCGACCGCCGTTCAATTCCGGATTATCGGGGAATGCGGGTACGGGGATCGGCGTCCCAAGTGAAGGAGGATGATTTCTCTCGACTATTGTCGTCGAACGACATGTCCGCGTTCCGGCGGCACCACCGGAACGCGGATCGATCGAATCAGGATTTCTTGCCGTCAATGCCGGCCAATTCGCCGACGACGTCGAAGATCCTGGGAACGAACTCGTTTCCCCGCCCCGAATTCAGGGCCGTGATAAAATGTTGGACCGCAGGGCCGGCGACATACGCTGCCGATCCCAGCGAGGACGCCATGGCGGCATAGTAACGCAAGTCCTTGGTCGCGTTGGCGATCGAGAACTGCATTTTGCTTTCGTCGCCCGCCAACACGTACGGCATGGTGATCTGAAGCATGGCGCTGTTGGCGGCTCCAAGAGAGCAGACGTCGAGGATCTTCTGCGGATCGACACCCGATTTTCGCGCCGTCGACACCGCTTCGGCCAACACCGTCGCCGTCGACAACAGAATGAAGTTGTTGATCAGTTTCAACGTGTGACCCGCGCCGATGGGGCCGACATGGAAGATGTTCTCCGCGAAGGCTTCCAGGACCGGACGGATCGCATCGAAGGTATCAGCCTCGGCCCCGACCATGGTGTTGAGACGCCCTTCCTCGGCCTCCTTGGGCGTGCGGGTCAGAGGCGCGTCAGCATACCGTCCGCCTTTTTCGGCGACCGCAGCGGCGATCTTCCGCGTAACGTCCGGATTGCCTGTCGAGGTATCGATCAGGGTCCCGCCGGATCGCCATCCCGCGAGCAGGCCGTTGTCGCCATAGACCACGCTTTCGACGGCCTCGGTCGTCGTCAGGCAGAGGATGACGACGTCGCAGGTCTTCGCCAATTCCTTCGGATTTTGCGCAACCGTCGCACCGCGCGAAATCAGATCGTCGGCCTTGCCCGGCGTGCGGTTGAAGACCCGCGTGGGAAAGCCCTTTTCGGCCAGATTTTTCGCCATGCCGTGGCCCATCAGGCCGAGACCGATAAATCCGACGCTCTTCTTTTCACTCATCGATTTCTCCTTTATCGCGTACAGAGGCCAGGGCACATCGCATGTCCATCCCGACTTGTCAAACCGTCCGGAAAAATCACCGCGGCGACGCGGGCGTCTACGTCCCGATCTTGTCGATGCGTGGCTTGAACATGTAGTGGCCATACAAAGCCAGAAACAAACCGAACGCCAAAACCCACAACACGCCCGACGTGACAAGGAGATGATAGTAAAAGGCCGTCACATGGGGGCCGAGCACGCGCAACGCACCGGACAGCACCACCAGGACGTAGATGGCCGTTGTCCCGTCGCTAGAAGCGATCTGCCGCCCCGTGTGCCCCAGTGTGGCCCGTGTCATGATCGCCAGGATCATGGTTCCCATCGCGCCCGCCGTCAGGGCATGGATGGCGGCATTTTCGTCGATCACAGGAACCCAGGGGCGAAGTCCCAGCAGGAGAAGTCCAAACGGCACCCAGGCATACCCGATATGGAGCACCGCGACGATCGGTTCCGACAAAGTCTTGGCACCCTGCCACCGCGACATCCGAATGATCTGCGCGACCGCCGCCGCCAGGGCGAGAATGGCCGTCGCCATCGGCAGCGTCGTCGATGCCCACGACAGCATGGCGAGCGCCGTCAGCGCATGCGCAATCTTGTCGAGCGCCGGCAGCGCCTGGAATTCCATCGCCTTGCCCTGCCGAACCAGCCAGTTCCGCGTGAACGCCGGAGCGACTCTCCCGCCGATGAGACCGATCAACACGACGATAACTCCGATTCCGAGCCGCTCGCCGACAATACGGGTCGACAATCCCAGAGCCGACAGGTGCATCAGGAAATTGGCGAACGCGAACACGCCGAGCATCGCGATCACGCCGTAGTTCCGAACGTTTCGCGCCGCTACGATTTCGTGTCCGACGACGGCCATCAGCGCCAACGGAAATGCGACGTCGATCACGGCCGCCGGCCATACGCCAGCCTGCTCGGAGTATGCGACCAGAAGACGGCCGAGCATCCACAGGACGAACAGGAACGCCAACTGCATGCCTCGGATCGGCGGCCGTCCGGTCCATGCGGAAACCGCGGTCAGGAGGAACCCGGCGATGGCGGCGCCGACAAATCCGAATATCATTTCGTGCGCGTGCCACGCAAACGGGTCGAAAGCGCTGGGTATGCGCGTCGCGCCTTCGAAGGCCACCAGCCAGACGGCCAGCGAGATGACCGCCCAAACCGCAGATCCCAGGAAGAACGGCCGGAAGCCGTAAGAAAACAGAACCGGGCCCACTTCGCCGCGTCGAGGGGCCTCGACACCGGGGGTAGCACTCATGGCCTATACTCCGAGTGGCTGACGGGGTTGCCCTATTCCCTATCTAGGCACGGATTCATGCCGAATGAAATCCTTCGAATGGGAAAACCGCGTTCGGCGAAAAATTCCTCGCGCCGAAAGATCGGCCTCGCCATAATCGCGCGCCCGAAACCCAGGAGAATGCCATGTTTCCCGTGAACGAGTATTTCGACGGCAAAGTGAAGTCGATCGCCTTCCAGTCCGAGACCCTGCCCGCGACTGTCGGCGTCATGGCGCCCGGCGACTATGAATTCGGCACCAGCAAGAAGGAAACCATGACGGTGGTCAGCGGTGCCCTCACCGTCAAACTTCCCGGAGCCGACGCGTGGCGCACTTTCGAACCGGGCCAATCCTTCGTCGTATCCGCCAACGCCAAATTCCAGCTTAAAGTGGCCGTGGATACCGCCTATCTGTGTATCTACGAATAGGGTTCGCAGCCAGCGTCGGCTTCGACAAAGAAGGGAACCGCCCTTGACCGAGGCCAAACCGCTCTTCTCCTATCGCCCCTACTGGGCGAGCCGTTTCGGAACCGCGCCGTTCTTGCCAATGTCGCGGTCCGAAATGGACCTGTTGGGCTGGGACAGTTGCGACGTCATCGTGGTCACCGGCGATGCGTACGTCGATGCCCCCAGTTTCGGCATGGCGATCATCGGCCGTCTCCTGGAAGCGCACGGTTTTCGGGTCGGGATCATCGCCCAGCCGGACTGGAGAAATGCCGAGGCCTTCGCGGCGCTCGGAAAGCCAAACCTGTTTTTCGGCGTCACCGGCGGCAACATGGATTCCATGGTCAACCGCTACACCGCCGACCGCCGCCTGCGCCACAACGACAGCTACACACCCGACGACGAAGGCGGGAAACGGCCGGATCGCGCCGTCATCGTCTACGCCCAACGCTGCCGCGAAGCCTTCAAGGATGCTCCGATCGTGATCGGGGGCATTGAAGCCAGCCTCCGCCGTGTCGCCCATTACGACTATTGGTCCGACACCGTGCGCCGGTCGATCCTGATGGACAGCAAGGCCGACCTGCTGGTTTACGGCAATGGCGAACGGGCGATCGTCGAGATCGCGCACCGCGCCGCGCGCGGCGAAAACCCGCGAACCATGGACGATATCCGGGGGACCGCCTATATCCGAGACGGCGTGCCCGACGGCTGGGTCGAACTCGACGCCCGGTCCGATCCCCCGGCGACAGCGCGTGTCTCGGACGAATCGTTCACCCGTACCGTCGTACGCCTGCCGGATTTCGAGGCGCTCCGTTCGGATCCCGCCCTGTATGCCCATGCTTCGCGGATCGTTCACCAGGAAAGCAATCCCGGCAATGCCCGCGCGTTGGTGCAACGCCACGGCGACAAGGACATTTGGCTGACCGCGCCGCCGATCCCCTTGACGACGCCGGAAATGGACGGCGTCTACGGCTTGCCCTTCGCCCGCGCGCCGCACCCGGCCTACGCGGGAGCCCGTATCCCGGCCTGGGAGATGATCCGGTTTTCGGTCAACATCATGCGGGGATGTTTCGGCGGCTGCTCCTTCTGCTCGATCACGGAACACGAAGGCCGCGTCATCCAGAGCCGCTCCGAGGAAAGCATCCTGAGCGAGATCGAGGATATCCGGGACAAGGTCGCGGGTTTCACGGGGATCATTTCCGACCTCGGCGGCCCGACGGCCAATATGTATCGGCTCGCGTGCAAGGATCCGAAAATCCAGAAGGTCTGCCGCCGTCCGTCGTGCGTTTATCCCGACATCTGCCGTAACCTGAACACCGACCACGCTCCTCTGATCGGCCTCTATCGCAAGGCCCGCGCCCTGCCCGGGATCAAGAAGATCCTGATCGGATCCGGCGTGCGCTATGATCTCGCCGTGCGCAGCCCCGAATACGTCAAGGAACTGGTCAGCCACCATGTCGGCGGTTACCTGAAGATCGCGCCCGAACACACCGAACCCGGGCCGCTGTCGAAGATGATGAAGCCCGGCATCGGCGCCTACGATCAGTTCGCGGACCTGTTCCGGCGGTTTTCCCAATCGGCGGGAAAGGAACAGTACCTCATCCCCTACTTCATCGCCGCCCATCCCGGAACCACCGATGCGGACATGATGAATCTGGCCCTGTGGCTGAAGCGGAACGGCTTCCGGGCCGACCAGGTCCAGGCGTTCCTGCCCTCGCCGATGTCGATTTCAACCGCGATGTACCACAGCGGCCTCAATCCCCTGCTTTCGGTCCGATCGGAAGGCGCCGAAGCGGTGTTCACCGCCAAGGGCCTACGCCAACGCCGGCTGCACAAGGCCTTTCTGCGTTATCATGATGCGGAAAACTGGCCGATGATCCGCGAAGCCCTGAAAGAGATGGGCCGCGAGGACCTGATCGGTCCGGGCAAACAGCATCTCGTTCCCGCCTGGCAACCGGCGGGCACCGGAAATGCCGGGGGAGAAGGGCGACGCAAGGGCCGCAAACATGGCGATCAGACGTTTTTGACCCAGCAGACCCAGACAGACCGAACGCCCCAGAACCGCAAACGTCGCGGCGGCCGCTAGATCGTTCCGCAATCAATTTCAGTCATCCGATGGCTCACGTCCGGACCGGCGAATAAAGGCGCGGCGCGCTTTTGGCATCTCGTCAGACGTTTGCGACGCGTGGCTGCTGTCGGCCGCAAATCCTTAAGAGAAGCACCTGCAACACCCTTCTCGCTTTAGTTTTATTTCTGTAATAATATTAGAAAAACGCGTTGAAAAGCGGTGCCGGTCACTGGGACCCGCGATACCGCGGTGAACCAAGAATACTCTCGAAACGGAGGAACTTCAGGAATGGCTCATGTCGTCATCATCGGCGCGGGCATCGGCGGATTGCCGATGGCTTACGAAATACGCGAGGCGTTAGGCAAGAACGACGTCGTAACCGTCATCGGAAACGGCCCTGAATTTCAATTCACGCCGTCGAATCCCTGGGTCCTGGTCGGCTGGCGCAAACGCGACGAGGTCGCGTTTCCCGTCGAACCCTATCTGAAAAAGAAATCCATCGATTTCATCGCCGTTCCAGCGGCCAAAATCCGGCCCGAAGAGAACAAGATCGATCTCGCGGACGGCGGCGTTGTCGATTACGACTATCTCGTGATCGCCTCGGGACCCCATCTCGCCTTCGAGGAAGTCCCGGGATTGGGTCCGAACGGCGGTTTCACGCAATCGGTCTGTCACGTCGACCATGCGCTCACCGCCCATGCGAACTGGGAAGCCTTCTGCAAGGATCCTGGTCCCATCGTGGTCGGCGCGGTCCAGGGCGCCTCCTGTTTCGGCCCCGCCTACGAAACCGCCTTGATCATGGACACGGACCTGCGTCGCCGAAAGATCCGCGATCGTGTCCCCATGACCTTCGTCACGCCGGAACCCTATGTCGGCCATTTGGGACTCGGCGGTGTCGGAGATTCCAAGGGGATGCTCGAATCCGAGCTGCGTTCCAAACATATCCGCTGGATCAGCAACGCCAAAATCGAACGGGTGGAAGACGGCACGATGCACGTCGTCGAAGTCGACGACGCCGCGAACGAGAAAAACCGCCACGCCCTGCCGTTCAAATTCTCGATGATGCTGCCCGCATTCAAGGGCATTCCCGCCGTTCAGGGAGTCAAGGGATTGGTCAATCCGAGGGGTTTCATCACCGTCAACAAATTTCAGCAGAACCCGGCGTTCCCGAACATCTATGCCGTCGGCGTCATCGTCGCCATCCCCCCGGTGGAGGCCTGCCCCCTTCCGGTCGGCGCACCTAAGACCGGTTACATGATCGAGTCCATGGTGACCGCCGCGACGCACAACATCCGGAACATGATCGACGGCAAGGAACCGGAACGCGAGGCGACGTGGAATGCCATCTGCCTGGCCGATTTCGGTGACCGCGGCATCGCTTTTGTCGCCTTGCCGCAAATACCGCCGCGCAACGTCAACTGGTTCGCCAGCGGCAAATGGGTGCATCTGGCCAAGGTCGCCTTCGAAAAATACTTCATCCGAAAAATCCGAAAGGGAACATCGGAACCGGTCTACGAAAAGTATGCGCTCAAGGCTTTGGGCGTCACCAAGCTCAAGGACCAGTTATTCTCGCAACCGACCGTGACCGACTGACCGACGACAGTGTCCCGCGCCGGCCGTTCTTGCCGGCGCGGGAACATTACGAAAAATTAATCCGGCGGCAACCTCCCCGAAAATCCGATTCCACTACACTCCTTCTCAGATGCTTGAGCGGATCCCCCCGCTTACAGGCGGAAAGGAGTGAATTTCATGGCACAAGGGCGCATCCTCATCGCAGCAGTCGCGATGGTCGCCTTTTGCGGAAATTCCCTCGCATTGGCTCAGTCTGCCGTTGCGGAACGACAAGGCTCGGACGCGCGGTCCAAGGTCGACGAATCGCCGGATACCCGGATGGTGAGTTTGATTGACGCCATCCGGAAGGCCGAATCGAAGACCAGAGGTTCTGCGTTGAGTGCTTTCGTTTCCGGAATCGATGGAATGACCTACGTTGTCGACGTCATGAATCGCGGTGGTATCGATCAAGTAAAGGTTAACGCCCATACGGGACAGCTGACGATTAGCCCCATCAAACGATCCCCTACATGGAGCCCTATGCATCCCATCTTTACGAGCTCACCCGGCGGTTGATCCCCCAACCGCCAGCCCCCGAGGCCCGCGCGATCGGTTTGGTTCGTCTCCCCCTCTCTCCCCCAAGCCCTAGAACCCAATCGATCGTCGCGGGCAGTTTTCTTTCCCCACGAAAAGGGGCTCCCCGGTGGCCAAACCGAGGAGCCCTTCTTTTTTCCGTCCATGAGATCTTTCCTACGCGGCCAACTTGTCGGTCCGGCTGCCGGACGGGCGGCGCGAGGTGTCCAGAACATGGACCGATGCGCCGACGACTCCTGGTACCGGAACGCCCGAAATCAGCGCGGCAATCTGTTCACGGGCGATTCCCATGTCTGACAACTGGCGATCCGAGAGATCGTTCAGTTCCGAATACCGCCGCGCCATCTCCACCGCCTCTCCGACAATCCGGAACGGCCAGGCAACAGCCTTCGTCGCCCAATAGATCGTCGTGGCGATCATTTCCGCGCGCATCAACAGAGCTTCATTCTGCAAAGCGTCGATATCGACGCCGTTCACGACCCGAGCCATGACAACCATCCTTTCCCGTTCGAAAATTTTCACTAACCAGTTCACTAGGATATTGGGGGCAGGATGATTTTAATACACGCGCCATTTCGGCAAGTGAGGCATGCATATAACTCATAATCGTTCTAATTTTAACTCCATTACCGGCAGCGCCGCCCCCCTCACGAATCGAACCGGCCCTCCCCTGACAAGGAAAGAGCCGGCTTTCGGCATTCGACAGCGCAGTCCGGTGTTCCCGGAGGAATCCGTTCCGGCCCCGTTCAGGCCGCCTTGCGTTCTGGTACGTTTCCGGCGGGACGCCGGGCGGCCTCGATAACCTGGAAGGGAGCGGACCGCTTTTCCGGTTTGATGTTGCCGACGACGACCCCTAGAATCTGTTCTCGCGCAATGCCCATCCGCGCGAGTTCCGCATCGGACATTTCTTCCAATGCCGCCTTGTGCTGAGCCATGGCGATGGCTTCCGCCAGGATCACGAACGGCCAAGCAATGACGCGCCCGGTTGCCTTCAGTGTCTTGAGCATGACCTCCCCTTGCATCCGAGCCGCCTCTTCGCGAACAGCCTCGATATCCACACCGTTGATCATGTAAGACATGACATTCCCTTTTCTTCCGTCACGCCGGAAATCCCGTTCCCCGGCTAAAATGGCAAGTGGGAGATGCTTCGCCACTCGACATCCGGCGTTTGTGCAGTGCAGCAATGCGTTTTATTCATAATGATTCTTAATTAACGATTGTTGTTTGATATAATTAGATAATTTTGTGTCACAAAACGGTCAACCGTAAGATTCTGCATGGCGAAATCTTCCGTAACTTCGGCTTGCCTTCCGATTTTTTCTCGATGGGAAATCCGTCACGGGATCCGGGGGCGAAATTTTGCGGCGGTACCCTGGGCAATCTGCCGCCGTTTCTCCTTGGCCGGAAACGCGCGGGAAACGGGCCATTTGTTGCCTGCCGCTGATTGCGGACGCAGGGCGGGACCCGGATCGCTCTACGAGGTGGCGGCATTCTTATTGTATTGCTGATATCACTCTGATTTAGATCAATAATTTGACACGACGAAGAATCGTTCTCGCATCCACAAAGAGGATTTGAACGAGCGGCGAACCCGAGGGGAACCGCCATGTCGGAGATGGAGTTGCAACTTCGCGGATACCGCCTGACCCTGGCGGAAATGACCTACCACCGCCCCGATTTCCCCGCGTTGCTTCAGGAGTACGTGTGGCAGGAACTGGACCTTGCCCCCGGTTATCCGGTGCTTCGCAAATTTCTGGATTTTTATCAAAGAAACCTGGACGGCAAACTGCATTCCGTTCAAGTCGCGACAAGAAACTTCGTCCGGCCCGCAGCAACCCGATGGGTCACCCTGCCCTTGATACTGAACTGACTGTGCGGTCTCAAACACCGAGCGTGCCGAATCGACGCAGCCCATCCGGCACGGCCTAGCGCCTATTCGTCGCGATGGGTCCGTTCCATGCGCTCGTGCCGTTCCTGCGCCTCGATGCTGTAGGTCGCTATCGGCCGGGC
The DNA here is from genome assembly GCA_963675465.2 of Rhodospirillales bacterium. Lineage (GTDB taxonomy): Bacteria > Pseudomonadota > Alphaproteobacteria > Rhodospirillales > Shumkoniaceae > JAHDSF01. The sequence continues at coordinate 93,272 of CAXXVY010000004.1, read as the reverse complement.
CTCCAATCGCGCCAAGCCGATCGGTTCGTGGGTTTCCTGGCAGTACCCATACGATCCGTCGACTATGCGTTCCAGAGCAGCATCAATTTTAGCGATCAGTTTACGGGCGCGGTCGCGTGTCCGCAATTCCAAGGACCGTTCGGTCTCGGTCGTGGCCCTATCCGCGATGTCGGGCTCGACGATACCGCCTTCCTGCAAATGCTGAAGAGTCTCAGTCGACTCGCTGAGAAGATCCGATCGCCAATCGAGAAGCTTCTGACGAAAGTACTCTCGCATCATCGGATTCATAAACGGCTCGTTGTCGGAGGGTTTGTATCCTTCGGGAACCGTTACCGCCATAAGCACATCTCCCACGGTGAACCAGGAAAGACGGCGCGGAATATATTAACGGCAGCCGAAGAGCACAAGGGGGCAATCCACCGCGAAGGCGGATTGTGACGATTCAAGGCATTCAGAGGGAAAGAATTGGGTCTAAAAGCCGGATATCCGATGCGCCTAGCGGCTGAGTTTGGCGATTTCGACTTCAGCCCGCAGTTCGATTTCGTCGATGATCTCGTTGAGTTTCGGATCGTCGCAACGGATTCTTTCGGCCCGCAAAGACCGCGCGACGTCCATGAGATCGCTTTTCGACACCGCGCCCTGGAGGATCTGCAACTGGATTCGGTCGAGGCGTTCCAGCATTTTGTCGCCATACAGGCGCGCAAGCCCACGGGACCGGCCTTCGGTCGAATCGGGCACCTCCTGCAAAGCGTAAATCCCCGATGTCGCCGTAATTCCTGAGGATTCGCCGATGGGAGCGCTTTCCGACGATTCGGCGGCGCCTTTGAGTTCGCGCGCAAAATCATCACCCCGACCGGAAGATTCTTTCTTCTTCCGGGGGCCGGAGACCGATCGGTTCGATCCGACGTCATTAACTTTCATGCGAGGCAAATCTCCTCGGCGTACGACTGCCGTGCCCCATGGTGAAACGACCCCGTTAAGGTTGGGTTAAATCGGTTCGGCATCAAGAAGGCAAAAATTGCCGCGTCGATCATGCCCAAGGGCTGGCACCGGAACCGCCATGGCGAGGATTCTACGGAGTAATTCGATATTCTTCAACAAGTTAGCAAATATCTCCAAGTGGCATCGTTCTTGCGTTCAAATCTGCGGACAATTGGATCTTCGAATCCGGACGAAGACGTGGAGAAAGAGCATGGCCCTTTATGGTGCCTTTTCGTCGAGCATTCTCGGCATGATGAGCCAGAGCTATGCGCTCGGCACCATCAGTACGAACATCGCCAACATGAACACGGGCGGTTACCGGGCAACGGAAACCCGATTCGAGACCGTTTTCAGCGACAGCCTGTTCGCACAGTCCGATCTTGGCGGCGTCAAGCCGAAAGATGTCCGACGGATGGACAGTCAGGGCAATATGGTCGCCAGCACGCGCGACCTCGACGTGGCCATCAACGGCAAGGGCTTCTTCATGGTCTCGCCGACCCTGGACGCCGAGGATATCTATTATACACGGGACGGCTCGTTCGACGTCGTGACCGGCGACGAAGTCACTGCCACCGCCGATGACGGCAGTACAATCACGGTCCGCGCCGGATATCTGGCGGATAAAAACGGCAACTATGTGCTCGGTTGGCCGGTGGAGCCCGATGGCACATTCAATACCGACGCCGATCCCGCTCCGATTCGGGTCGACGAATACACTTACGTCGATCAAGGACAGGCGACCAACGAGGCCACGGCGGTTCTCAACATCCCCTCGACGGCGGTCCAGGGCGATACCTATGAATACCACATGGATGTCTACGACTCCGAGGGCGTCCGGCAAACCGCCGTCCTGCACTTCACCAAGTCCGGAACGTCCAACGTTTGGGACTTCGATGTCACGACCGGCAATGCGGCCGATGCGATCACCGTTTCGCCGACCCGCGATTTCAGCCTGGACACGGGAACCGAGGCCGTGTTCACCGCGAATGCCGTTCCCGGCGACGGCTCCGGCACCATCACGGTCCGCGACATAGCGACCCAGACACCGGTGACCTTGGATGGTTTGAACGTGGGCGACACCATTTCCATCGCCGGCACCGCCAGCAACAACGGAATCTACACCATCACCGCCATTGCGGGCGGCGTCCTTACCGTCGCCGAGGATATCGCGGCGGAAATCGATGGCGACGGCATGACCCTGGGCTCCGGGTCCGACTTCAGCTACACGGCGGGAACGCGCACCGCCATCGATACCGCGGCGGGGACCATCACCGTTCAGAGCAATGGCGGAACGCCGCTGACGAACGCGTTCGCGGGCTTGAACGCCGGCGATACCATTACCTTGACCGGCACCACCGGCAACGACGGCAGCTACGTGATCGGATCGGTATCCGCCGACGGATCCACGATCACCGTCGACGCGACGACGCCGCTTCCGGGCGCCAACGAAGTCGACGCCGACGGCGTGAACCTGTCGGCACCCGGCGCGCTCGTCGAACGCCTCGAATTCACCTCCACCGGCGGGGTTTCGTCGCCCGACACCTATACCCTGGACATTGCCTGGGCGAGTGGCGGCACCAACTCCATCGCGCTGGACCTTTCCAACATGACCCAGTTTTCCAACGGATTTCTGGTGAACAGCTACGCCCAGAACGGATACGGATCGGCAGCCATGAAGGGATTCTCCTTCGACAGCAACGGCCACGTATTGGGCCGGTTCGACGACGCGTCGGACCGCCCGCTGTATCAATTGGCTCTTTCGACCTTCACGAACCCGGCGGGCCTCAAGGAGATGAACGGGAACCTGTTCGCGGAATCGGTGGATTCCGGAGAACCGCGCATCGCGGTCCCGGGTGAGGGAACAGCGGACCTTTCTCCCAACACGCTCGAACTTTCGAATGTCGATGTCGCGGACGAGTTCACCCGCATGATCATGACCCAGCACGCCTATACGTCATCGGCCACGGTCTTCAAGACCGTCGACGAAATGACGAAGGAAGCGCGCGACCTGAAACGCTGATGACGTGGGAAAATTCTGCCGGGTCGAGGCACGATTTGACCTGAAGGACCGATGGGAAAGAAGCAGATCGAATAAAAATACCGCCCTATTCAATAGGTTATGGGTTGGCATTTCGTGGCACGATTTTCGCGTAGTATTCCGTGACGTTATTTGCCGAACGCAACGACTGGAACGGGAAAACACCAAAGTGAAACGGCATATCGCTTCGATGGACAAGACGAACGAACGGGTAGCCAAGGCGTGGCAAGGCCGGATGCTCCGGGCGACAGCCGCCGTTACCGCCGCTTTCCTTGTGACCGTCGCCGCGACCGCCACGGCACTTGCGGCTTCGCGGATCAAGGACATCGTCGATTTCGAAGGCGTGCGCGACAACATCCTCGTCGGATACGGACTGGCGGTCGGCCTGAACGGCACCGGTGATTCCCTGAAAACCGGCCATTTTACCAAGCAAAGCCTGCAGGCCATGTTGAACCGTCTCGGGGTCAAGCCTACGGATTCCGGACTCGATTCCAAGAACGTGGCCGCCGTGATGGTGACGGCGACGCTGCCTCCGTTCGCACGGCAGGGCTCGCGCATCGACGTGACGGTGAGCGCGCTCGGCGACGCCAAGAGCCTGTTGGGCGGCACCCTTCTCGTCACGCCGCTGCTCGGCGCTGACGGCGAAGTCTACGCGGTTTCCCAAGGCCAGGTTGCAGTCGGCGGCTTTACCGCCACAGGCGCCGCCCAAACGGTTACCAAGGGAGTCCCGACCAGCGGACGGATCGCCAACGGCGGCATCGTCGAACGCGAAGTCGGCTTCGACATGACCCGCATGAATTCGGTGAACCTGACGCTGCGAAACCCTGATTTCACGACATCGCGCCGGGTCGCCCAGGCGATCAACGCCTTTCTCGGCACTGCGGCCGCGACGTCGACCGATCCGGGCACCGTGCATCTGGACGTCCCCGGCGGCTACCGCGACAACGTCGTGAATCTGCTGACCGACATCGAACAGTTGCGTGTCGAACCCGACCAGCTTGCCCGCGTGATAATCGACGAACAGTCCGGAACCATCGTCATGGGTGAAAATGTGCGGATCAGCACGGTCGCGATCGCCCAGGGCAACCTGACCATACGCATCACCGAAACGCCGCAGGTGTCCCAACCCGGCCCGTTCGCCGACGTCGGGACGACGACGACCGTCAACCGCACCGATATTCAGGTGGACCAGGGAGACGAGCGGCGTTTGGCCGTGGTTTCCGAAGGTGTGACGCTTCAGGAACTGGTCAACGGCCTGAACGCCATGGGCATCGGTCCGCGCGACCTGATCACCATCCTGCAGGCCGTCAAGACAGCCGGTGCCCTGCAAGCCGAGATCGAGGTGATGTGATGGGCGATTTCGCCACCGATCTTCAGATGCAGCAGGCCGTTCAGGGTTCTCGCGTCGCGCCGCAGTTCGGCCAGAAGATGTCGGCGGAAAAAGCGCACCAGACGGCGGAAGATTTCGAAGCCTTCTTTCTTTCGCAAATGTTGCAGCCGATGTTTTCCGGTATCGAAGCGGAAGAACCCTTCGGTGGCGGTGCGTCCGAGGAAGTCTGGCGGTCGATGTTGGTTGACGAATATGGCAAGAGCCTCGCGCGGTCGGGTGGGATCGGAATCGCCGATCAGGTGATGCGCGAAATTCTCAGGGCGCAGGAGGTACAGTAACCATGGATATGAAACAGCGGGTCAGTGATCTGATTGTCATTACCTCGCGTCTGGCTGAAATTCTCGCGCTCGAGAACAAGTCGCTTCGCAACCACAAGGTTGCCGAAGTGGCTCTCTACGTCGAAGACAAATCGACCCTGAGCCGCGCCTACGAGACACGCGTGCTGGGGATCATGAAGAACCCGGACGAGCTGGCCGACGTAGATGTCGACCTGCGCGACCGCCTCAGGGCGCTGGGCGAGAAGGTCCAGGAACTGACGGCGGAAAATGCCCGGCTTCTCAAGGCCGCGATGGCCGCCCATTCGAAATTCGTCAGCGTCGTCGCCGAGGCCGTCAAGAGTGCCTCGTCCGGCCCGACGCTTTATGCCCCCAGCGGCAATAAAAAGCGCGAGAAAGTCCGGACCGTTCAACGTCCGCGCGCCCTGTCGTTGGATCAAACCCTGTAGCCCGATCATCGGAGAATGCAATGACCGCCGGCTCGCTCACTCTCGCTCTCCAAACCGCCCGAAGCGGTCTGCTGGCCACTCAGCAGGCGCTCGACGTTACCGCCAACAACATATCCAACGTGAATACGCCGGGATATTCCCGGAAAATCGTCAACCTGGAACAGCGCGTCGTCACCGGTGTCGGCGCGGGCGTTCAGGTTTCCGACGTCACGCGTACGGTCGACGAGGGATTGCTCAAAAGCCTGCGGCTGGAGCTTTCGGACTACACCCGCCTGAGCTCGCAAGAGGAATATTACGCCCGCATGCAGGAAGTGTTCGGCGCACCGGGCGACAACACGTCCGTCAGCCACATGCTCGAGGAACTGGGCGCCGCGATCGAATCGCTGGCGACCAGCCCCAACAGCACCCTGGAACAAAGCGAAGTCGTTCGCCGGGCGATGGATGTCACCTCCAAGCTGCAGCAAACGTCGAGCACCCTTCAGGAACTGCGCCTGCAAGCCGACCAGGACATCGCGGCTGCGGTATCCGAGGTCAACGATATCATCGCGCAGATCGGCGATCTCAACGACAAGATCATCCGGAATTCGGTCGTCACCAACGACGTTTCCGATCTTCGGGATCAGCGCGACACCCTGCTTACGCGGCTGTCCGAACTGGTGGACATCCGGTATTTCCAACGCGGCGACGGCGACATCGTCGTCTTCACTTCGGCGGGACGCACGCTGGTCGACAACCAGCCCCCTTCCGTTACCCATGCCCAGGCCAGTTCGGTCACGGCGACGACGACATACGCGGAAGGCGATTTCAACCCGATCTACGTCGGAACACAGATCGCTGGCAACGACATCACGAGCGAGATTCGCAGCGGCAAACTGAAAGGCCTGATCGAACTGCGCGACAACATCCTGCCGGATCTCCAGAGCCAACTGGATGAACTGGCGTCGACGCTTCGCGACGTTTCCAATCAGATCAACAACCGCGGCGCGCCTTACCCCGGACACCAGTCGATGACCGGAACGCGGTCGTTGCTGGACACGACCAACGTTGCCAACACCACGGGACAGCAAATCCGCATCGATCCGGCCAGCAATACCGACGTTCGCTTTGTCCTGTTCGATTCCAGCGGAAACCAAGCCGCGACGGTCAGCTTGTCCACCTTGATGACCGACGCCAATTTCGGCGGCAACGCGGCCTATGACGGCGGTACCGGGTATGCCGCCGGCGAATACTGGGACATCGGCGAAATGGCCGATGTCATGGAACGGTGGCTCAACGACAGCGGATTTGCCGGTGGCGGCGCCCTGACCGGTGCCGGTCTCGGCGTTACCGCAGCCTCGGTCAGTGTCGATGCCGATGGTCATTTCGCTATCGAACTGAACAGCACGCAGTACTATTTCACCATCCGAGACGAAAATGCCGTCGATACCCCGGGCGCCGACCAGACGGATGCGATAATCCAGTTCGACAAGGACGGCAACAACACGACGGACGAGACGGTTTCCGGTTTTTCGAACTTCTTTGGGCTCAACGACGTGTTCGTCGACCAACTGTCCCGCAACACCCATGAATCGAACGTCATCGTAAACACTTTTTCGGCCACGGCGACGACCCTTCGGTTCGTCGACGGTTCGGTGAACATGCCGCTCGATCCCGGCGGCGCCGGCGACGTTACGGTAGCCATCGCGGCGGGAGATTCGCTGCAAACCATTGCCGACAAGATCAATGCAGCCATTCCCAACGTGACGGCTTCGGTTGTTCCGGACGGCGCGGGAACGCGTCTGCGCATCGCTCACAATTCGGGAAACGAATTCGAAGTCACCGAAACCGGCGCCGGAACCCTGTTAAACACGCTCGGCATGCATGCATCGAATGCCCGAACCGCCAATACGATCGCGGTCAGAAGCGATATCATCAGTGCACCGGGCAACATTTCCCGCGGCGCGCCCCAATGGGATTCCGAACTGGGACTGGCCGGCGCCTACCAGATGAGCGTCGCCGACGAGACCATCATCAACCAACTGGCTGCGCAATATTCCGGACAGAACGCTTTCTCCCTGGCTGGCGGCTTGGCGTCGATGGACATCTCGTTCAGCTCGTATGGCGCGTCCATCCTGTCGCGTAGCGCCTCTCTCGCGGCGACCAACGAAACGCAGTCCGGCTACCAGGCCGACCTGACCCAGGCCCTTCAGTACAAGTCGGACACCTTCCGCGGCGTCAACATGGACGAAGAAATGTCCCAGCTAATTCTGCTCGAACAATCGTATGCGGCCTCGGCCCGGGTGATCACGGTCATCAACGATATGTTCGATACGCTCAACCTTATCCTTCGGTAAGGAGGGAACATGAGCCGCATCGCCGATTACGCCGCCCACACCCAGATCACCGGCTACATGCTGGATATCCAGAACCGGGTGAAGGAAGCCCAGATTCAGGTTTCGAGCGAGAAGAAATCGCAGACCTACCAGGGCATCGCCGTCGATTCCCAACGATTGGTGACCCTGGAAAACACGGTCACCGCTTTGGCCCGGTTCAAGAGCAACAACGACACCGTCGACCTTCGTCTGACGACCGCCGAATCGGCGCTCTCGGGGGTCGAAAGTTCGATCAACGACTTCAAACGCGTGCTTCAGGAATTCAAGCAGGAAGGCAGCTTCGACGAAACGGATGTGGCGAGCCTACAGGACTGGGCTTTTCGGTCGCTCCAGGCGATGCAGGGCTATCTGAACACCGAAGCGGACGGCCGCTACATCTTTTCCGGAACGCGCGTGACGACCTCTCCCGTCGATCTTGGGCTGACCAACCTGGCGGATTTTCAAAGCACCTATGACGGCGATGTCGTCACCTATCCGACGACCCGCGATGCACACCTCCTTGACGCCGTCACCCTGACGCCGACGACGACCGGCAACTTGACCTATACGGCGGGGCCGCCCGACACCATCACGGCCGCGAACGTCGGTGGTTTCGCCGGACTGGAAGCCGGAGCCGCAATCACCATCGCCGGTTCCACGGCCAATGACGGGACCTACACGATCGCGTCGCTCGATGCCACGAACACGATCATCACCCTGACACCCAACGTCACCCTGACACCCGCGATCGGCGACACCTACACATCGATTTCGACATCCGGCAACTATTACAACGGTGACCGGCAGTCGATCACGCACCGGGTCGACGACAACCAGAACTTCAGCTATGACGTGAACGCCATAGATCCCGCGTTCGAAAAGGCCATTCGGGCCATGAGCATCATCGCGCAGGGTACCTTTGGCACGACCGGCGGACTCGACCAGAACACCACCCGTGTCGACGAAGCCCTGTATCTGATCGACAGTTCCCTCGATGCGACGACCTCCGGCACGCCGCCTTACGGTCCGGAGTTGTCCAGCAATTTGACCCAGTTGCAATCGGACATTGCGTTCGATCGCATCCTGATCGACAACGCGAGCGAGAGCACCAAGACGCTCAGCGCATTTTTCGAGGGACGAATCTCTGAACTCGAAAATGCGGATCCCCTGGAAACCATAACCCGGTTATTGGACGATTCCCGTGCGTTGGAAGCTTCGTATCAGGCCTTGGCGAAAATTCGTTCGCTCAGTTTGACGAACTTCCTTGTCTAGCAAAGACATACGTTAAGGGAATCATAAGGGATTCGTGGTGGGATACCCTTGGCGTCGGCAGAGCCTTTCAGCCCACTTCGGCGGCGGGCTCTTCCGATTGCAGGGCGTCGTCGCAGGCCGAAAACAGACCCAGGGGCTCAGAGGTCTATGAAGAATCCGTACAGCAAGCAGGTCCAACATTACGAGCGAACTCCAGAGCCCGGCGATCCGCGGCAGACGGAGGCCTGGGCGCTGATCCAGGCGGCGAAGCGTTTGGCGATGGCGATCACGCATGGCGAAGACAGCGACCGAGAGACCAAGAACCTTCGCCGCAACGCGTTGCGCCTAAACTGGCGGTTGTGGACAATCTTCCAGGCCGAACTCACTCAGGAGCGCCAGGACCTGCCGACCGAAATTCACCGAAACATGCTGACCTTGTGCCAATTCGTCGACAAACACACGGTCGGTGCGCTTGTCGAACCGACGGCCGAGGCCCTGCGTGTCCTGATCGATATCAACCGCAATCTGGCGGCGGGACTGATGAGCCAACCGGCCGGCACAGAATCCGCCCCCGCCGAGGCTACCGCGGAACCTCCCGCGACACAGCCAAACGAAAGCCTTCTTCGTACCGACACTCAGGCATGACCCACGCGGCATCACTTTAGTGAAAGAAATGCCCGCGCCGGCAATTCAAGCCTTTACGCGACTGACGTTTGTATTCCCGTCGTCGTGGATCACCATCAAAGAACTCCCAACGGGGAGATGATCCGATGAACCATCGTCCGATCGAAGACTCGGTCCTCGAAAGCCTCGACAAGACCATTCGCAAGCTCGTTAAAGGCGAACTTTCGGAAGCCCTCGACGATGCCGAAGCGCTTCTGAAGCAATATCCTGACCGCGACGAATCCCTCTTCGTTTTAGGTATAGTGGCTTTGCGTCTCAACGATCGCGGGCGTGCCATCGAATGCCTGGAGCGCGCGCATGAGATCAATCCGAATTGCCGGGAGTATGTCGATGCCCTCGCCGTCGTTCATACGCTGGAAGGACAACTGTCAGACGGCCTTTACTACGCAAAATTGTCGACGACTGTGGCATCCGACCTGGCGCTGAAAAAGCTGATACCCGCGGAGCTTTCAGACTATTTTGCTGCGTTGGACAACGTCAAACCGTCCAACCATTATGTGGCCGCCCTGGCCGACTTCAATCGGCGGACCTATTTTCACGCGATCAGTCATTGCGAACGCGAACTTCGGATCAATGAAGGCAACGTTCCTTGTCATCGTCTTTTCGCGCGGTGCCTGATGGCGGTCGGCGACCATGCGCGCGCAATATCCGTCTTGCGCGCGGCCGACCGACTTGCTCCGAACAGCACCGAGACCTTTCTTCTTCTTGGCGAAGCGCTATACGGTGTCGGGCAAGTTGAAGAAGCCATCTCCTGCCATCAAGACGCACTGACGCGTGCCGAACCCGGCGATATCGGCGCGCCCGCTGCGATCATCCACGGCACGCGCTTTCTCGGCGAAAAAGCGGCATCTTTCCGTCTCCATGTGCTTTCCGAACTCGATCGGCGACTCTCGACGTATCCCGACTATTCGAAAGAGGAAGCCCTCGACGTTCCCAAGGGAAAAATTCGTATCGGATTCGTGTCCGACGGATTTCACGAAGGCGAGTTCGCATCGTATTTCGAAGGACTGGCCCGGCACTATGATCACTCCGCTTTCGAAATTTACTGCTACCAGCAATCGATTCGTCAGGATTCAGTAACGACCCAACTCAAACACCTCGTCGATTCCTGGCGAACGATCTACGATCTCGACGACGAAGTGGTTTCCACGATCATGCGCGGCGATGGACTGGATATCGTCGTGGATGCGATCGGATGCGGCGACGGCCAACGGCTCGCCGTTTATGTGGATCGACCCGCACCGGTCCGCATCGCCTGGACCGGCTTCCCGGATGGCCTCGGACTCTCCGTATTCGATGCCGTGCTTTCGGATCCCGTCCTCGCCGATGGCGATTCCAATGGCAGCAATCAAACCGTCGCCTTGTTGGAGACCGGATTGTTCGGACTGACGCCGATGCGACATTTCCCGGACGTCAACGAACTGCCGGCGGCGGGCAACGGATATGTCACATTCGGCGCAACTGCCGACCTGCGGCTGATATCGGTGGAAACCGTCGCGTTGTGGTCGCGTATTCTGCAATCCCTGCCCGGCTCCCGCATTCTGTTCGGAAACGTCTTGGGTATTTCCGATTATACACGAACGGCGATAACCGACCTGTTCGGCGAATTCGACCTCGGCGAGCGCGTGGCGTTCCGCCAATCCGTCGACGAAGAGCGGACGGATCCGGAATTTTTCCAGCAGGTCGATATTTTCCTGGATCCGGTCACTGTTTCGTCGTTCAGGTCGGTGACCGATGCCCTGTGGATGGGCGTTCCCTGCGTCGCGATGAAAGGACCTGATCGTTGGTCACGGCTGGCGGCAAGCGCCCTGACGGCCGCCTCTCAGACGCGATGGATTGCCGATGATACCGATGGCTATGCCGACTTGGCGGTCGATTTGGCTTCCGACGTCCAGGCTCTCGGAGTGACACGATCCGGCCTGAGGGACGTAATTTCCCATACGGCGCTGTTCACGCCGCAAGCCTTTGCGCGATCGCTCGAGAACGCCGTGCGCCCGCTCGTCAAGACATGGGCGGATGTGACTTCGTCGTAGCTATGGGCGCGACTTAAAGCGATAAATATCCGGCCACCGCGTACTTCGGCATGTATTCGGCAAACAATCGCCGGTTCGAATCCGCATAGAAGTCGAGAATTCGCATTCGTTGGGTACCGTTCAGCAGCACGTGGCTGTCCGATGGACGTTTCGGAACGTTTAATTCCAACCAGTTAGCCAGATTGTGCGCCTCGTCACCCGTCAGGGACATGTTGGCTTGGCGCTGTACTTCCAGCGCCCGCGGCGCGAGGCTCGGATTCATCACCGGGACCGTCGCCATGTCGACGTTTACCGGCATTTCCAGGACTCCGAAGATGGCATTGAGGTAGTTGTCGTAACCGCCTGTCGCGGTGATCCCTTTTTCGAAGGGGATGACCGACACGTGGCCTTTGCCGAAGCGCTCGGCAAAAATGTCGGCCACCCTATCCCAGCGATAGTTCTCCAGCGGCAGGTCTTCGAGAAACTTCGAAAATTCCCGTGTCTCTCCGCGCTTCAGCAACTGATTGTAAAGGGATTCGATGAAGGTATCCTGACGCCGGAAAACGATCAGGGGACGGACGTCGAACCCTTCCAACAACTTCTGGAGACAGTCGCACATGAACTCGGTGCTGTTGGCGCCCGCCTTCTCGTGGTCAAGGCCGAGAAAGACTTCGTGCGTCGAAAAGATCCGATCCGGCCCCGTCGTCATGTAGGGTACGATATGGCGTTCGCGGACCACGCGAAACCGGGCTTCGTCGGTTTCCATGAACGGAATAAGCTCGCCAATCGCCAAGTATATCTGGGCATCGTACCGGACGCCGAACCGGGCAAACACTTGCCCCACGTTCGCCTCGTTGAAAAACGATTGGATCAAGGTCGAACCGCAGCGTTCGCTTCCAACGTGCATATGGAACTGTTTCACGAAACTCTCCCCGAAATAGGCCGATCGACGTTATTGCCCGCGCCTATCCTTCGACGGCCGCGACCTTTCCGACATTTTGTTTGGCCAAGGCGAATGCCTCCGCCTCTCGTTGGGTCAGGCAGGCCTTGCAGACCGGATTGACCTTCCCGGACAGCAACTGCTTTCGAATGCCGTCGATATCCTCGCCGTTCCAAATTTCGGCGAGGCTCGCCTCCCTGACGTTGCCGATCACCAGGGCCTTGCCGAAAAACGTACAGCACGGCGTGACGTCACCGTTCGACCACACATGGAGGCTGTTGAACGGATAGGCGCAATAAGTGTTGGCCAACGGCGTCAGTTTCTCGCCTTCCGCCCGTACGTGATCGGTATCCTGCCTCAAGGCGTCGACGGAATCGAAATCCACCATCTCCTGAAAATCGATGTAGTCGACCAGGCCTTGCCACTTTTCCAGGAAGGCCTTTTGTTCGTGAACATTTTCCTTTTGCACGCAAAAACACAGCCGAATCACCGGCAGTTTGGAGCCGCGTTCCCGCCGAAGACGAATGAGGGTCCGAAGGTTTTCCTCGACCTGGGGCAACAGGGGCTTGCCGCGAATTTTTTCGTAAGTCTCCGGCGTCGCCGCGTCGAGGGAAACCTCGATGCGGGCGATCCTCTGGTCGATGAGAAACTCCGACAGAGATTCGTTCAGGAGATAGCCGTTGGTACCGAGAAAGACATCCATGACGCCCGCTTCGCGCACCGTTTCGAGCGCCCGCCGCACATCCTTGTAGACCAGCGCCTCCGCGCCCATGCCGATGACCGCGGCCGGCAAATCGTGAACCTTGCATTCGGCCATGATCCGCTGGATGTCTTCGACATGCAGCCAGGCCATGGGATCCTGGTGGTTGACCGTAAAGCACATCTTGCAGGCAAGATTGCACCGATTGACCAGTTCCATGGAAACGGTCAGCGGGAAATCGGGAATGAAACCGTTCTTGTCGTAATTGATGCTTTTGCGGAATTTTTGCCGGTAGGCGGCAAAGGCTTCGCCGAATTCTTCGCCGAGAACGGCTTCGATATCGGTGAACTTGACCGATTCAATATGTTCGACGTCTTTTCTGTCCGCCATCGACACCAGTCTCCTGTTCTGGGATCGGCAAGCACGGTGCCCCAAAAGGCTTTCCCGCGATTGCCCCATCGCGCTTCTGGACGAATTCTAGGCTGAAGAAGTTAATCAAGCGCTACGCCGCGAACCGGCGAACGAACGGTACGCAAAAACCCCTCCGGATCTATCGGGATCCGGACGGGACAAAACAAAATAAAAACCACGGAATCCCGGCAGCGAAAAAATTACGAGAAGAGGTTCAGTACCGACCCCTTCGGCGGAATGCGCGGCGAAAGGTATTCATTCAGCATCGTCACGTAGTCGTTGCTGGATTCAAACGACAACGAGATCGCCTGCAGAAGCTGGCCATACCGTTCGCGCATTTCAGTAATTTTTTCGGATTTTTCGAGCTGCTGAAGCGTGTTGATATCCGTCAGCTCGGCTTCGATTTCCGACATGTCGGCCTGGATGCCCGACTGCATGTCGACGACCATATAGACGGTGTTCGTCGTCACTTCCTGAGCGACGTTGATCTTCGAATCCAAGTTGTACAGGAAATCGAGGAATTCCTGGTTGTCGTTCCCGGTAATGTCGCCGACCGCGGCCGAGTGGCTTTCCAGAACCGCCCTGTCTTCCTTGACCCTTCGGGTGATATCGCCATCGGTTATGTCCGGATGGGTCAACACGTAAAGATTGTCGATTTCGGAAGCCAGTTCCTGCTTTTTCTCCTCGATCAGGGAAACGCCTTCCTCGGTCAACGTCGTATCAATATGGAAGGTTTCCATCAAGGAAGCGATCATCTCCCGCAGTTTTTCCAAACGCGAAAGATTGTGCTGGTTGCCGGTTTTGTACTGCTCCAATACCGGGAGGGAATCCGCCAGCTTCACGCCTTCCTTCTTCAAACCTTCGACTTTGTGGCGTTCGAGCGGAGTCGTCGTGTTGACCTTGGCGATCTCGTCATTGAGCCGCCGGATCACGGTATTCTGAAGCTGGTTGAACTGAAGTTCGAATGTCGGCCGAGCCGCGCTCGCCGCCGCATTCGCAATAACGGCCCCAACACTGGGAAAAGATTGATCAGCCATCTTCTTAGCTCCAAAAACAGGGTATTCTTCCCTATCGCTTAATATCCCAGATATTCGCGATAGGTGCAAGCATTTTTCAACCGCCGATCCGAATTCAATGAAATTTTAACGTCGCGATTCTAGCTTCGTGAGAACATTCCGCGACGAGATTTTTTCTTCCGAATATTTCACGCAGCAGCTTGGTAATCGACGATGTCCGCCAACCTCGATCTTCACGACCAGAACCTTGAATTCTTTAAGGAAAGGGCCCCGCAACTCTATCGTCAATTAGCCGATTTCGAGCCTATGTCGCAGTTGGTACCCGATGCCGGGGCCGGGCCGGACGTCGTGTTCAAGGGACAACATTTTTACGGCGGCCGCGCGAATGAGCATATCAAAGAACAATTGGAGAACTTCCGGTACCGTCCGAACAGAATTCTGCTCATGCCGCCGCAACCCGACGCGTTCGACGACGAATCGAAAGCGCACTTCAACGAATTGATGAAAGAGGTCGCGGACGCCGGCGTCGAATTCTTGGTCCGGCCGCGCGAGGCGACTTCGTACACACTCGTCGTATTCGGCGTCGGACTCGGCCTCCACTTCGAAGAGCTCATCCGGGCCACGGAATGTCACGCGCTCGTCATCGCCGAGCAAAACCTGGAATTCCTATATCACTCCCTGTCCTGTTGCGACTGGCGGGCCGTGAACGACCTGATTCAGGATCGAGGTGGAGAAATCCATTTCTGTTTCGACAATGATCCGGAAATCCTCGCTTTCAGGATCCGGTCGACGATCCGATCCATCAGTCCCATGGCCGTCGATGGGCTCAAGTACTTCATCCATTATGGAACGCCAGTCTTCGATCGCACGCTGGGGCTCATCAAGCGCGATGTCCAACTGGTCCTCGCGGGTCTCGGCTTTTATTACGACGAGACACTTATGATCCGAAATGCCCACCGCAATCTCCACGGCGGCGCGGCGCGGGTTTATCGTCGACCGAAAGATAACCACATCGACGTTCCCGTGTTCATTCTCGGCTCCGGACCGTCGCTGGATGCCGATCTGCCGTTCATCAAGGAGAACAGGGACAAGGCGATCCTGATATCCTGCGGTTCCACGATACAGGTCTTGCTGTCGAACGGAATCATCCCGGATTTCCAAATCGAAATCGAAAACATTTCGGTCAAGGAAATCATCAATCCGCTCGCGAAGAAGTACGACCTGTCGCCGATCTGCCTTGTGACATCGGCAACCGTCGAGCCTGATTCCATCCATCATTTCGGGCGTACGTTATTCTTTGCCCGGCCGTCCCTGAGCCCATTCCCAATCTTTTCGCGTTCGCACGACGAATGCCTTCTCAATCCCAACCCCACCGTCGTCAATGCGGGATTGTCGTTCGCGCAAGAAATCGGCTTCAAGTCGTTCTTCCTGTTCGGAACCGACATGGGAACGCGTGTTCCAGACCTGCACCACTCGAAATTCGGCTATCAGTGGCAGGAAGGCGCCGTCCACACCCCGCAGACGTTCGACATCCCGACGCCGGGGAACTTCGGCGGCACGGTCTACTCGTCCCACGGCCTTTACTGGGCCCGGGATTCTGTCATCAAGGCGATCAAGGAGAGATCCCGGGGACGGTCCTACATCAACTGCTCGGACGGTGCCCACATCGAAGGCGCGCTGGCAAAAAAATCGCGTTCGATCCGACTTTCAGAAATCGCTGGCGGCAAGACTTGCGTCATAGAGGAAATCATCGATCTGTTTCCGCGCTACTCCACCGAAGCATTCAAGGCATCCTGGACGGATGCTTATTTCCTTCAAAGCATGAACAGCTTCATCGACGAACTGGTCAATATCGCGGAGAAGACGCAAAGCTTCACCGACAAGACCTATATCACGCAAGTAATGCAGAAACTCGATCTTCAGGAACTAAACATGAGAACCGGAATGGCGCTACTGTTTCGCGGCACCATCTTCATGTTCCTGCTGGGGGCCGAATTTTATTTAAACCGCGTTCGGACGGCCGAACAGGACCCGTTGTACAGCGACCTGATGCGCCGGCATCTCCTGGAGATCCTGGAGGAATTGCGCGCCAAGGCCATCGTCGACCTTTCCGAATTGGATCGAGAGATAGAAGAGTCACCGTCTTCGCCGACGGCCCAAAGCGCCTGAACGGAACGCTGACGGAAGCGCTTTCCTGTCCGCGCTTGGATTAATCGGATGGATGCCGTGCCCGAATCCGGACCCTATGCCCAGATCATCGATCTCATACAAGCCGGCCGAATGGGCGAAGCGACGCGTTTTTGCACACGTCGCTTTGAAGACGACGGCGACGACGAAGCTCTCTATTACCTAGGGATCATCGCGCTCCGCGTGGGAAAAATTTCCGATGCGGCAACCTTGCTCGAAGAAGCAAGCACGCGCCTCCCGGATCGCCCTGATATCGCCTACAACTTCGGTGTGGCTCTGCGCCATGTCGGCGAATTGGAAAGGGCCATCGAACAATGGGCGCGTGTCGTCGAACTCAATCCTAATCACGGTGACGCATGGTTCAACTTGGCCCGCGCATATGCGGACTCCGGCCGTCTCGCCGATGCAGAGCGGATCTATCGCGCAATATTGGTGGCGAGACCGGACGATTCCGGCGCGGCATACAATCTTGCAAACACCCTCTTTCGCGCGCGCCGATGGCGCGAGGCCTCCGCTCTGTATGTTGACGTTCTGTCTGCCCGACCCGACCATGTCGACGCCCGTATCAATCTAGTCCTCGCCCTTCAGCGGATGGGCGACATCACGGGGGCGATCCGGGAAGGACGGCGCGCCGTCGCGCAGGCGCCCGAGTCTCCTCTGGCCCATTGGAATTTGAGCCACGCTCTTCTCATGGACGGCCGTCCGAGCGAGGGGTTTGCAGAATTCGAATGGCGCCGCCGCCTTCAGAACCCTCCGATCACGATCACCGGGCAATCCGAATGGACAGGCTTCCCCCTTAAGGGAAAAAGGGTTGTCGTTTACGGAGAGCAAGGTCACGGCGATGTCCTGCAGTTCCTCAGATTCGTTCCGCAGATCAAGGCTGCTGGCGGGGAAGCTCACATCGTCTGCCATCCCAAATTGGTCCGATTGGCGGAAAAGGCCGAAGGTATCAGTTCGGCATCGGCCTTTGGTTCCGATACGCCCGAATTCGACTACTACGTGCCGCTTCTCAGCCTGCCTTACATCTTGGGCATCGACTCTTTCGAAATCGTCCCGAGGCCGCCCTACATCCATTTTCTTCAAGACATCGAACCTGTCGCACCGCATTCCATCGCGGTGGGGATCGCTTGGCGCGGCAATTCGGAACATGGCGACGATATCGGGCGATCGTGCCCCCTTGAGTTATTCGCGACCCTGTTCGACATCGACGGTGTCGATTGGGTCTCCCTTCAGTTTGACGGCGGTCAACAGGAAATCGGCCGCATTTCACCCACGATCCCGATCCGTGACGGAACCGCGGGACGAGAGGATTTTCTAGACACCGCCGAGATCCTAAAAGGTCTGGATCTGGTCATTTCGGTCGACACCGCCCTGGTTCATCTGGCCGGCGCCATGGATATTCCCGTTTGGATTCTTCTTTCCAACACGCCTGACTGGCGTTGGCTCGCGCATGGCTCATCCTCGCCCTGGTACCCTTCCGCCAAGCTGTTTCGCCAAACCAAGGAAGGCGATTGGCCCTCTGTCATGGCCGAGATTCGCGACGAACTATTCCGCTTCGCTTTCATGCAGTAGCAACCGATCGCGGCACCTCCTGTCGACTTCAACACATAAATAAAAAAGAAAGGGGCCGGAAAATCCGGCCCCTCGCGTTTATGGGATTGTCGTGTCGCCTTAACGGAAGAGCGACAGGATGCCCTGTTCGGCCTGACCGGCGAAGGACAACGCCGAGATACCCAACTGCTGACGGGTCTGCAACGCCAGAAGGTTCGCGCCTTCTTCGTTGATGTCCGCCAAGGTCAGCTTGGACGAGCCGATTTCCAACGTGTTGACGTAGTTTTCGGTGAAGTCGAGACGGGTCTGCAGCAACGCCACGTTCGACCCCAGGGTCTGGGCTTGCGAACGCAAGGTCGACAGCGCCGAGTCGAGAGAGGTGATCACCGCGTTGATCTGGGTGGTGTTGCCCTCGGCGATAAAGGTCGTGTCCTCGGCCTCGACCGTGGTCAGGCTCGCCGTGGTCGCCGCCAGGTAAAGACCCGCCGAAGCAGCAGCGCCTTCCGTGGCACTGCCAAAGACCTTGAGCGTCAGGGTCTGGCCGTTGGCCAGAGCCGTCGACTGCGTGGTCTGCGTCGATACCGTCACGGAAACGGTCGCCGTGCCGTACTTCAGCGCGATCGCCGAGGCGTCGGTGGCCAGGGTCTGCGCCGAGCCCTGATAGGTCAGCGTGATCGTGGTCGCGCCCGCGCTGCTCAGCGTCACGCTCGATGCCGCCGAATAGTTGAACGACGTCCCCGTGGCGGCGGCCGCGTCGCCGATGCCGAGACCGCTCTCGCGGACGTTGGCGGCGGTGATGGTAATCTGACTGGCCGATTCGGCGGAGAAGCTGATCGTCAACGTTTCCGTCGTGTTGTTGATCAGGTTGCTGCCCTGGTATTCGGAGTCGTCCGCCAGAAGGCCGATCTGGGTGCGCAGGCTGTTGAACTGGCTGATGAGGTCGGTGAACTGCGTCCCCGTCGCCGATTTCATCGAGTTGGCAACACCCTTGAGCTGCCGCACGATGTTTTCGATACCTTCGATACCGTCGACCGCCGAGGTCACCGAACTGAGACCCTGGTCGATCCCGTCTTTCTTTTCGGTGAAGTCGTTCGCCCGGTCGTTCAGGCTTTTGGCCTGGAAGAACGACACCGGATCGTCGATCGCGCTGGCGACCTTAAGGCCCGTCGAAAGGCGGCCCTGCGTCCGGTCGATGAGGTCGGTGGTGTTCTGAAGGGAAAGCAGGCTGGATCGCACTGCCGATGAAAGGGTAACGTCAACCATTTTTGAGCTCCATTCTAGAGACTGGTGGCAAGGCCTGTTCTAGCCCCGCGAACCCAACGCTGACGGCATTCTTGCCTGAGCTATCGAGTCCAACGTTTATTTCTTACCGTTCTTTTCGACTCCCGTAAAGATTTTTTTCCCGTATCGCCAAAAAAATATGTCGCTTGTTACGAAAATGGCGCCCCCAAAACAAAACGAGGGGCCGGAAAAACCGGCCCCTCGCGTCTGCGGGATGGTCGCGCCGCCTTAACGGAAGAGCGACAGGATGCCCTGTTCGGCCTGACCGGCGAAGGACAACGCCGAGATACCCAACTGCTGACGGGTCTGCAACGCCAGAAGGTTCGCACCTTCTTCGTTGATGTCCGCCAAGGTCAGCTTGGACGAGCCGATTTCCAACGTGTTGACGTAGTTTTCGGTGAAGTCGAGACGGGTCTGCAGCAACGCCACGTTCGACCCCAGGGTCTGGGCCTGCGAACGCAAGGTCGACAGCGCCGAGTCGAGAGAGGTGATCACCGCGTTGATCTGGGTGGTGTTGCCCTCGGCGATAAAGGTCGTGTCCTCGGCCTCGACCGTGGTCAGGCTCGCCGTGGTCGCCGCCAGGTAAAGACCCGCCGTCGCCGCTTCGCCTTCCGTGCCGCTGGCATAGACCTTGAGCGTCAGGGTCTGGCCGTTGGTCAGAGCCGTCGACTGGGTGGTCGCCGTCGATACCGACACCGAAACCGTCGCCGTGCCGTATTTCAATGCGATCGCCGTCGCGTCGGTGGCCAGGGTCTGCGCCGAGCCCTGATAGGTCAGCGTGATCGTGGTCGCGCCCGCGCTGCTCAGCGTCACGCTCGATGCCGCCGAATAGTTGAACGACGTCCCCGTGGCGGCGGCCGCGTCGCCGATGCCGAGACCGCTCTCGCGGACGTTGGCGGCGGTGATGGTAATCTGACTGGCCGATTCGGCGGAGAAGCTGATCGTCAACGTTTCCGTCGTGTTGTTGATCAGGTTGCTGCCCTGGTATTCGGAGTCGTCCGCCAGAAGGCCGATCTGGGTGCGCAGGCTGTTGAACTGGCTGATGAGGTCGGTGAACTGCGTCCCCGTCGCCGATTTCATCGAGTTGGCAACACCCTTGAGCTGCCGCACGATGTTTTCGATACCTTCGATACCGTCGACCGCCGAGGTCACCGAACTGAGGCCCTGGTCGATCCCGTCTTTCTTTTCGGTGAAGTCGTTCGCCCGGTCGTTCAGGCTTTTGGCCTGGAAGAACGACACCGGATCGTCGATCGCGCTGGCGACCTTCAGGCCCGTCGAAAGACGGCCTTGTGTCCGGTCGATAAGGTCGGTGGTGTTCTGAAGGGAAAGCAGGCTGGATCGCACTGCCGATGAAAGGGTAACGTCAACCATTTTTGAGCTCCATTCTAGAGACTGGTGGCAGGGGCCGGTTCTAGCCCCGCGAACCCAACGCCGACGGCATTCTTGCCTGAGCTATCGAGTCCAATGGTTGATGGTTGTACCTTCCTTTTCGCCTTCCGTAAAGATTTTTTTTCCCGTATCGACTAAAAATATGTCGCTTGTTACGAAAATGGCGCGTCCGAAAAAACGAGGGGCCGGAAAATCCGGCCCCTCGCGTCTGCGGGATGGTCGCGCCGCCTTAACGGAAGAGCGACAGGATGCCCTGTTCGGCCTGACCGGCGAAGGACAACGCCGAGATGCCCAACTGCTGACGGGTCTGCAACGCCAGAAGGTTCGCACCTTCTTCGTTGATGTCCGCCAAGGTCAGCTTGGACGAGCCGAGCTCCAACGTATTGACGTAGTTCTGGGTGAAATCCAGGCGGGTCTGCAGCAACGCCACGTTCGACCCCAGGGTCTGGGCCTGCGAACGCAAGGTCGACAGCGCCGAGTCGAGAGAGGAGATCACCGCGTTGATCTGGGTGGTGTTGCCCTCTTGGATGAAGCTCGTGTCCTCGGCTTCGACCGTGGTCAGGCTCGCCGTGGTCGCCGCCAGGTAAAGACCCGCCGTCGCCGCTTCGCCTTCCGTGCCGCTGGCATAGACCTTGAGCGTCAGGGTCTGGCCGTTGGTCAGAGCCGTCGACTGGGTGGTCGCCGTCGATACCGACACCGAAACCGTCGCCGTGCCGTATTTCAATGCGATCGCCGTCGCGTCGGTGGCCAGGGTCTGGGCCGAACCCTGATAGGTCAGCGTGATCGTGGTCGCGCCCGCGCTGCTCAGCGTCACGCTCGATGCCGCCGTATAGTTGAACGACGTTCCCGTGGCGGCCGCCGCGTCGCCGACGCCGAGACCGCTCTCGCGGACGTTGACGGCATTGATGGTAATCTGGCTGGCCGATTCGGCGGAGAAGCTGATCGTCAACGTTTCCGTCGTGTTGTTGATCAGGTTGGTTCCCTGGTATTCGGAGTCGTCCGCCAGAAGGCCGATCTGGGTGCGCAGGCTGTTGAACTGGCTGATGAGGTCGGTGAACTGCGTCCCCGTCGCCGATTTCATCGAACTCGCGACACCCTTGAGCTGCCGCACGATGTTTTCGATGCCTTCGATACCGTCGACCGCCGAGGTCAGCGAACTGAGACCCTGGTCGATACCGTCCTTCTTTTCATTGAAGTCGCTGGCCCGGTCGTTCAGGCTTTTGGCCTGGAAGAACGCCACGGGATCGTCGATCGCGCTGGCGACTCTCAGGCCCGTCGAAAGGCGGCCCTGCGTCCGGTCGATGAGGTCGGTGGTGTTCTGAAGAGCGAGCAGGCTGGATCGCACTGCCGCGGATAAGGTCACGTCAACCATGTCTTAGCTCCGTTCTAGAACGTCGACCGGGTTTCTTCTACCCGGCTGCAAACTGGATACACGGCGGCGTTCTGCCAATATAGTTCTTCAAGTGTCGGTTATTACATTTTTCCAAAGACGTGTAAAGGAATTAAGTCATTCCCTCAAGTAACGCCGATCGTCTTCGCGCCTTCAAGGAAACCTTCGGATATCTGAAGATTGATGTTGATCAGAGCATCGAGCGCCGAATTGGTCAGATTATCCGGGCCCGCGAAGACTTTTTCCGCAACGAACTGGCTGAGTTTTACGAGGTTCTGTTTCGTTTCGGGAGACAGCATGCAGTCGTCCCGCATGACAATGGTGCGAAGAGCGATCCATACTTCGAGATTGCGATTCAAGGCGTCGATGAGCCCCGCAGGGTCGTCCTCGAGCTTTGTCCGCGCAAGGTCGAGTTTCAGTGCGGCCTGAGAAAGCTGGAAAGCCTGTTCCTCGGGAACGCTAAGCGATACGTCGTTTGCCATGAGTCTAGCCCTTGCCTCATCGCCAATGGTAACAGGTCTTAAAATAAATGACCAAAACAGTTAGCGTTTGATTAACCGAAAGCAGTGGAAGATACCTAAATCTTTGCACAAGAGCCGCGGAATTAAGCGGATATCGGCGAATACGACGCGATTTCGAAACGTTTGAATCCCGGGTCCGTTGGACAATGCCGCCTGTCTGGACTAAGAAAGAAACCTACGCGCGTCGTTTCGGGAAGGAGAAATGAACCCGTGCCCCTGAAATTGGATTTGAAGTCGGGCGACAAGCTCGTGATCAACGGCGCAGTTATCGAAAACGTCGGCCCCAATGCGAAACTTCTGGTTCACAATGAATCAAAGATCCTGCGGGAGAAGGAAATCCTTTCGGTCGCCGACACGTCGACGCCGGCGTCCCGCGTCTATTTCGCGCTGCAGTGCGCCTATATGTTCCCTCACAAGGAGGACGAATATATTGCACTGTTCCGTGATTTCCTGCGTGAATACGTCACCGCCTGCCCCAGTGCCGTCCCCATCGGCGAAGAGATCGACAACTGCATGAACAAGCAGGGTCTCTATCGCGCCTTGAAGGCGACCCAGAAACTGATCCAGCATGAAGCAAACCTGCTCAAATCCATGGAAGTTCGGGTCCAGGAATCGACGGACGACGACGAGACTTGAACAGTCCCCGACGCGGGAGCCAATGGCATGCATTTGTTCGGCAAGGACCTGGACCGTGAAGTTGCGATCGTCGCTGAAATCGGCGTCAACCACGAAGGCGACCTGAATACCGCACGGCGTCTCCTTGCCCTGGCCAAGGAAAGCGGCGCCGATGCGGTGAAGTTCCAGACCTTCACCCCCGAACGGTATGCTTCTGCGTCGGATCCCGCCCGGCTTTCCCGTGTCAAAACGTTCGATCTCGGCTTTTCTGGGTTCAAGACGCTGGCCGAAGAGGCACGGCTGCTGGACGTTGCCATGTTTTCGACGGCCGTTTCCGACGACGTGGTTCCGTTCATCGCCGAGCACTTCGAGGCGATCAAAATCGCCAGCGCCGACATCGATTTCGAACCGGTCATTCGCGGGGCTGCAAAGACCGGCCGGCCGGTCATCCTTTCGACCGGACTCGCCACGATCGAGGAAATCGAAACGGCAATCCACTGGTTTCGAGACGCGGCCGGCACCGCAGATCTCCGCGACCGGCTCGTCTTGACCCACTGCACGACCGCCTACCCGACCCCTGTCGAGGAAGCCAACGTCCGTGCCATACCTTTTTTGGCGGAAAGAACCGGACTGCGTATCGGATATTCGAATCACGTGATCGGAATCGAAGCCTGCCTGGCAGCCGTGACGCTCGGTGCCTGCATGATCGAAGTCCATTTTACCGATTGCAAGGAAGGTCGGGAATTCCGCGACCATTCCCTATCCTGCGATCCCGGTGATTTGAAACGGCTCGTCGGTTCGATCGAACTTGTCCGAAAAAGTCTGGGCACCTATGGCAAATCGCGGCAACCATCGGAACTTCCGCTGTTATCGGCCGTACGCAAAGGCATCGTCGCCGCGCGCGACCTTGATTCGGGGACTAGGCTGTCGCGCGAGGATTTGATGTTCGCGCGGCCGGCAACGGAATTCGCCGCGGGCGAGATCGACAGCGTAATCGGCAAGACCCTTCGAACGGCGCTGAAACGAGGCGAACTCGTGCCCCGTGGCGCCGTTTCCGAAAGCTGAAATCGTCATGTGCGGAATCGCGGGTGCCATCGGCCCCGAACCGGTCGCTCAGCCGCGCCTGGAACGGGCGCTTCGAACCATGGGACGTCGCGGGCCCGACGCGCAAGGATTTCACGCAACGAGGCTGGGACCGTGGCACGTCTCCCTGCTGCACACCCGGCTCGCCATTATCGACCTTGATCCCCGGTCCAATCAACCGTTCGAAAAGGACGGACTGGTCCTGGTCTTCAACGGCGAAATTTATAACTACGTCGAAATTCGCCGCGATCTGGAAGCCCTTGGCGTCCGCTTCCGAACGGACAGCGATACCGAAGTCCTGGTCGAGTCCTGGCGGGTATGGGGTGAACAGGCATTCGACCGGTTCGAAGGAATGTGGGCTTTCGCGCTTATCGATTCCCTTCGCGGTACCCTGATCCTGAGCCGCGATCGTTTCGGCGAAAAACCCCTGTATCTATGGCGCAATGGCGGTACGCTCTACTTCGCCTCGGAAATAAAGACACTTGCCGCGTTGGCGGGTCAAAAACCGGACGTGAACGACGATCAGATCGCCCGATATCTGGTCAACGGCTACAAGGTCCTGTTCAAGCGCGGGGAAACCCATTTCGTCGGAGTGAAGGAGTTCCCGGCCGGGGCCTTCGCTCTCATCGATCACCCCGCGCTTCCCGACACCCGCGCCTATTGGCACTTGCGTTACGCCCCCGACGACGCGATGAGCCGGGAGGAGGCGCTCGAAGGAACCCGCGATCGCCTCGTCGAGGCCATGCGCCTTCGGATGCGCGCCGACGTTCCGCTGGCCTTCTGTCTTTCAGGCGGCATCGATTCTTCAACGCTCACGGCCTTGGCCGCGAAGCGGTTCGGCCAACGGCTTCACTGCTTTTCGGTGATCGATCGGGACGAGCGCTACGACGAAAGCGAAAACATCGCCTGCATGGTCGATGCGCTGCAATGCCGGCACTTCAAGGTCCGGACATCCTACGACGGGTTCTTCGAACGGATGGAGGATCTGGTCGCCTACCACGACGCACCAGTCGTGACCATCAGCTACTACGTCCATTCCTTTCTGTCTCAGGCCATTGCCGAACACGGCTACAAGGTCGCGGTATCCGGCACCGCCGCCGACGAGATCTTTACCGGATACTACGACCACTATTCCATGTGGCTGGCCGAAATGAAGGCTCTCTCCGCGACCGATCCCGGCATCGATTTCGAGCGTCTCGTCGCGGACTGGCGCGGTGGATACGGCGCCACGGTCCGCAATCCCCTTTTGCAGGATCCGTTGGCTTTCGCGATCAATCCCGATCAAAGGTCTCATATCCTGCTGAACGCGGACCTCTTCCGGACCTTTCTCGACCGGCCCTTCGACGAGCCCTGGACAGAAAAGCCCTTCTGCGAAAACCTTCTGCGCAACCGCATGATGAACGAGTTGTTCGAAGAGGCGGTGCCGGTCCTGCTCCAGGAAGACGATCGCAATTCGATGCGCTATTCGATCGAAAACCGATCGCCGTTTCTGGATCGAAATCTGGTGGAGTTCCTGTTCACGGTACCCTCCCGCCACCTGATCCGGGACGGCTATGCAAAATGGCTGCTGCGGGCGGGCGGCGACGGTCTCGTGCCCGACGCCGTCCGCCTCGACAAGCGCAAACGCGGGTTCAACGCCGCGATCGATTCCGTTGTCGATCGCGACGACCCCGAAACCCGCGAACGCCTTCTGTCCGAGGGGCCGATCTTCGATCTGGTCCGCCGTGACGCCGTCGAAGGGTTCCTGAACGGCAACATGGCGTCGAACAGTTTCAGCAAATTCCTGTTCAGTTTCATTTCGGCGAAACTGTTCCTGGAACACCACCGGCGCTGGGACCCCCTCGAATGCGCGGCGTGACGATTTCATCGATGGCTCCGAGCGAAAATACCGACAGCAAGACCGTCGCGGTCATTCAGGCACGCATGAATTCGACTCGCGTCCCCGGAAAAGTCATGCTGCCGCTGGCCGGCATACCGGTGCTCGACCACATCGTCGAACGCGCACGAAACATTCGGGGTGTCGACGGCGTTTGCATTTCGATTCCTGATGGCGGCGGACAGGACGCGATCTCGGCATTCGCCGCC
The DNA here is from genome assembly GCA_963675465.2 of Rhodospirillales bacterium. Lineage (GTDB taxonomy): Bacteria > Pseudomonadota > Alphaproteobacteria > Rhodospirillales > Shumkoniaceae > JAHDSF01. The sequence goes on along the minus strand of CAXXVY010000004.1, from coordinate 66,672 downwards.
GAAAAGCCCGGTGTCATTCTATCGCGAGGACCACAGGACGATATCGTCGGCCGTCTCGCCAATGCGGCAAAGCAAACGGGAGCAACCGAACTGGTCCGGATCTGGGCCGATTGCCCGGCTTTCGATCCCGTCGTGGTATCGAGCCTTCTCGCCGCCTATCGGGCTTCGGCATACGATTGGGCCTCGATAGAGGACAACAGCGGATTCCCTTTGGGCTACGGCGTCCAGATCCTGTCGGCGCCCCTGATCGCGGTACTGAACCGCGACGTGCGCGACGCAACGGACCGGGAACTGCTCGGACCGTATCTGGAAAGCGTACCCAGCCGCTATCCGGCCCTCCGCCTCTGCCGATCGCCGAGTTTGGAAAACGTGAACCTGATGCTCGACACCGAAGCCGATCTTCGGCGTCTACGCCTCGTCTTCGACCGCCTGTTTCCCGAATCCCCCTTGTTCGGCGAACGCGACATCGAAGCCCTCGTCCGCGACGGATACGACTTCGAACCGGAGAGAATCAGCGCGCCATGAACCCGCCAAGTTCCCCCCTGAACGCATCGGTTATCGGCCTGGGAATCGGGGAACAGCACGCCGCGATGTATGCGCGCCTACCCCATACGCGGTTGCGCTGGCTGTACGACATTTCCGCCGAAAAAGCCGCGGATGTCCGAGCCCGCGTTGGCCACGGGCAAATCGCTCCCAACTACGATTCCATACTGGCCGACGTGGAGACGGCTGTCGTTTCGATCGCCTCCTACGATCACCTTCACCACCAAGAGGTTCTGGCCGCTCTGGCAGCCGGAAAACACGTCTTCGTCGAAAAACCGCTGTGTCGGACCGTCTCCGAAGTCGCGGCGGTCAAGGCCGCATGGGCGACCGCCGGCGAGCCTCACCTTCGTTCCAATCTCGTCCTCCGTGCCGCGCCGGTTTATCGCTGGCTCCGTTCCGCGATCGAGGATGGCCTTCTGGGAACCGTCTACGCCGTGGACGGCGACTATCTCTACGGCCGATTGCACAAGATCACAGAAGGCTGGCGCCGCGACGTTCCTGATTACTCCGTCATGGAAGGCGGCGGTATCCACATGGTGGACCTGATGATGACGATGTGTGGCGAACGCCCCGTTCGCGCCGCCTCCGTGGGAACCGACCTGTGCACCCGAGGCACCGGCTTCCGCCATGCCGATTTCATGGCCACGACGTTCGAATTCCCTTCCGGCGTCATCGGCCGGATTACCGCGAACTTCGGCTGCGTCCATCGACACCACCACGTGTTGCGGGTCTTTGGAACCGAAGCCACCTTCATCTATGACGATGCCGGACCCCGATTGCATAAAACACGCGACGAGGACTCAAACGCGACGCCGATCGATCTCGAAACCCTGCCCCGTCACAAGGGAGACTTGATTCCGGACTTCGTGGACGCGATCCTATCGGGACGGGACGCGGAGCCCGAAGCACAGCGGGAATTCAATCTCGTCTGCGCCGTCGCCGCCGCCGACCGCGCTTTCGCTGCCGGCCAACCCCAGGACATCGAGTACGTGTGATGCAAAAACGCGATTTTCCCTTCGGACGCCCCTGGATCACCGACGACGACCGTGAAGCGGTCATGAAGGTCCTGCAAGGCCACATCCTGACGCACGGCCCCAACTGCAAAGCCTTCGAGGAAGGCTACGCCGCGATGATGGGCGGTGGAAGCTGCACCACGACATCGTCATGCATGGGCGCCTTGCATCTGGCCAGCTACCACATCGGATTCGGCCCCGGCGACGAAGTCGTGGTACCGGCCCAGAGCCATGTCGCAACGGTACATGCCGTCGAACTGACCGGCGCCCGCCCGGTGTTCGTCGATTGCGACCCGGCGACCGGCAATATGACCCCCGAAGGCATCGCCGACGCGATCACCGACCGGACCAAGGCCATCAGCGTCGTTCATTACGCGGGCATCCCCGTCTCCATGACCGAGGTCATGGCAATTGCCGACGCAAAGGATCTTCCGGTGATCGAGGACTGCGCGCTGGCGATCGGCAGCCGCTACGATGGGACCCATGTCGGATTGTTTGGGATCGGCGGCTGCTATTCCTTCTATCCGGTCAAGCACATCACCACGGGCGAAGGCGGCATGTTCGTTTCCAAGGATTCGGAAACGATCAAGGCCGTCGCCAGTTTCCGGGGATTCAGCTACGACCGGACGCTTCAGGAACGAAAAATTCCCGGTATTTACGACGTTTCGAATGTCGGCCTCAACTACCGGATGAGCGAGATGCAGGCCGCCCTCGGCTGCGCCCAATTGACCAAGATCCCCGAAATCCTTAAACGCCGCGCCGTGAATTTCGGTGCGTTGAAGGCGCGGTTGATCGCCCTGCCCGGCGTATCGGTCGTCGACGCGGTCGATCCCAAGGCGCTCAACAGTCACTACTGTCTGGTGGCGACGTTCGACGGCGCCGCCGGGCGGTATCGCGACGACCTGATCCTGACCCTGAACGAGCACGGGGTCGGCACCAGCGTCTACTACCCGCATCCGATCCCACGCCTCAAATACTACCGCGACAAGTACGGTTACGACGCATCCCTCTTCCAGGGTGCCGAAACGATCAGCGATCGCGGCATCGCCTTTCCGGTCGGCCCGCACCTGACCACCGAGGACATGGATGCCATCGCGGATATTCTCACCGAAGTTTTGGAAACTCCGCCGTTCCGCGGCTGACCGTTCGGCAGCGGCGAATCGACGACCAAATCCGAGGGGAATCCGCCTCCATCGGCGCGAACCGACAGGGAAAACCGAACCATATGCGCGTGCTTCCCGAACCGCCGGGACATTAATGAACCTTTATATTTTAGCGACTACCATCGCTCGCGCTTTTGCCGATGGGAAGTCGGCGGTGCAAACAACGACCAAAACGGTCGGCAAAGCCCCAGAAAAGGATCCGCCATGAACGCTGTTTTAGATCAGGAAAATATTCGCTCGCGGCTGCAAGGCGAGCGCGTTTCGCTTGTCGGCGGCGCCGGATTTATCGGCCACAATCTGGCTCTTGGGCTGCGACAGTATGGCGTCGACGTCCAGGTCGTCGACAACCTGATGCAAAACAACCTTGTCGCCAACGTCTCGAAATCGGACGTGGGTCCTTTTCGACGAGAACTCTATCATGGTTTTCTGATCGATCGCTTCAACATGATGCGTCGCGCCGGCGTGCAACTGCGCAGTGCCGACGCCCGCACCATGACGGATCTCTACGAGGCGTTCCGGGAATTCAAGCCGACCAAGATCGTTCACCTGTCAGCGATTTCGAGCGCGGTGGATGCCAAAAAGGTTCCCGGTTACTGTTTCGACCTGCAGCTTCATACGCTACGCAACACCATCGAGTACTGCCGGCTGTTCAACCAGGACGTCAACCAGGTCGTCTTCATGAGTTCCAGCACGGTCTACGGCAACTTCGAAACGCCGACCGTCGACGAAAGCACGCGGCCTCGCCCGTTCGGCATTTACGCGAACACCAAGTACATGGCCGAACGCCTGTTACGGACCTACAACGACCAGTACGGCTTGGGCGTGACGGTCATCCGGCCCAGCGCCTTGTACGGAGAGCGGTGCATCAGTGGGCGCGTCAGTCAGAAATTCGTCGAGAACGCCCTGCTCGGCAAACCGTTGATCCTGGAAGGCGGCGGTTCGGGCCGTTTGGATTTCACCTACATCGAGGATCTCGTCGACGGCATTATCCGTAGCATGGCCGAACACGAAGGGGCGGGCTATTCCAACACATTCAACATCACGTTCGGCAATGCGCGCACCATCGCCGACCTCGCGGCCGTGGTGAAGGAAATCGTCCCCAACGCGATTCTCGAGGATCGGCCCCGAAACGAGGACAAGCCGGTACGCGGCACCCTTTCGACGGAACGGGCCGAAAAAGTCCTGAATTTCAAACCCCAATGGCCGCTCGAAACCGGGTACCGCCGCTATTGCGAATGGTATGTCGAACAGTGGGAACGTACCAAGGGGCGCATCCTCGAAGACGTAAGCTGATCCGGGCGCGCCGAGCGGGCGTTTGCCGGCGCGGATTGGAACAAGGCGGCCGTTCATGATCGGAATCATCGACTACGGGCTGGGAAACCTGACATCGGTCGCGGGCGCGGTCGAAAAGGTCGGGTTCGAACCCGTCGTCACCGCCGAACTCGACGAACTGGAAAAGGCGGAAAAGCTCATCCTGCCGGGCGTCGGCGCCTTCGGCGACGGCATGCGCAATCTGCGGGAACGGAACCTGATCAGGCCGTTGACCGAAATGGTCGTGCGGCGCGGCAAGCCGGTACTGGGGATCTGCCTGGGTTTCCAACTGATCGCCCAATCCAGCGAGGAGTTCGGTCTTCATGACGGCCTGGGATGGATCTCGGGCCGGGTGGTCCGTATGGCTCCCGGCGACGACACGCTGCGCGTTCCCCATGTCGGCTGGAACGAACTATTCCAGGTGCGGGACTGCGTTCTGTTCGAAGACGTGCCCCCGGACGCGCTGTTCTATCACGTCCACAGTTTCCGGCTGGCCGCGGACGACCCGGAAATCGTGGTCGGCGAGAGCGACTACGGCGGCCGTTTCACTTCCGTGGTTCAACGCCGCAACGTCTTCGCCACGCAGTTTCATCCCGAAAAAAGTCAGCGTCACGGCTTGACGCTCCTGCGCAATTTCCTGGAACGGACGTAAACCATGCTGCGCAAGAGGATCGTCACCGTCCTGACCTTCAATAACGGAACCCTGTATCGGACCAAGCTGTTCGAGCCCGACTACCGCTACACCCATAATTTCGTCGACGCATGGTCGGTGGACGAAATCGTCGTTCTCGACATCACGCGTCCCGGTCAGGGACAGCGCGAGAACTTCTTCTCGGTGGTTCGGGAATTCGCCCGCAGTTGTTTCGTACCGTTGTCCGTCGGCGGCGGCATCCGGACGCTGGATGACGTCCGCGCGTTCATGGCGGTGGGCGGCGACAAGGTCGTGGTCAACAGCGAACCGTTGCGGCGCCCCGAATTCATTACCGAAATCGCCCGGAACTACGGGGCGCAATGCGTCGTACTGTCAATCGACGCCCGGCGCAAACCGGATGGCGGTTATGAGGTCTTCGGCAATCTCGGCGCCACGCCCACCAATCGAGACCCGGCGGCGTGGGCCCGCGAAGCCGAAGAGCGCGGCGCCGGAGAAATCCTGGTGACCTCGATCGACCGGGACGGATCGCTTCAGGGATACGACCTCGAACTTTGCCGCCATGTCGCCGAAGCGGTGTCGGTCCCGGTGCTGGTTCTGGGTGGCGCCGGTTCCTGGAAACATTTTTCCGAAGGGTTGACCAAAGGCGCCGCGTCCGCCGTCTGCACCCAGAATATCTATCATTTCACCGAATCAAGCATCGCCAGCGCCAAGAGCTTCTTGGCCAAGCAGGGCTTCGCGGTTCGGCTCTAGGCCGCGCGACAGGGGGAAGAAGAAACCATGGTACGCTACTGCAAAACCTGCCTGATGCCGGACACCCGACCGCGGATCGTGTTCGATGCCGACGGCGTGTGCAACGCCTGCCATACGGCGCACCGCAAGAAGGATATCGATTGGGGGCGCCGGCGGTCCGAATTCCTCGACCTCGTCGAACGGTTTCGCCCATCGAGCGGCCCCTACGACTGTATCGTGCCGTGGTCGGGCGGCAAGGATTCAAGCGCCATCGCCTATCGGCTCAAGTTCGAATTCGGGCTCAATCCCCTTCTGGTGACGTTTTCGCCCCTGATGCCGGACGATGTGGCCGCCCATAACCGCGAAACCCTGATCCGGCTCGGCTTCGACCATTTGATGGTGCGGGCGAACCAGAAGGTTTCCCGGCGGCTTTCGCGACGGTTCTTCATCGAACGGGGCGATCCCAAGATCCACTGGAATGCGGGCGTGAACGCCGTCCCGGTTCAGGTCGCGACCAAGTACAAGATACCGCTGATCTTCTACGCCGAGCACGGCGAAAGCGAATACGGCGGCCGCGTCCTTTCGGAAGATCATCTGAAGATCCGCGATTTTGCCGAAGTCCTGGAACACCAGGTCGGCGACAACCCCGAAAACTGGCTCGACGACGAGATCGACGAACGGGATCTGGCGCCCTATGTCTACCCCGATCTCGGCGAGATCGAGGAAGTCGGCGTCAAGGCCTTGTATTTCGGGTATTTTTTCCGTTGGTCGATGCTCGATAATTGGAACTTCATCAAAGACAAGATCGACTTCCGGACCGCGGCGAACGGGCGGACCGACGGAACCTTCACGAATTTCGACAGCCTCGACGACAAGATCGACAATCTTTACTACTACATGCAGTTCATCAAGTTCGGCTTCGGCCGGACGGTCCGCGACGCCTGCCGCATGATCCAGAACGGCCAGATGTCCCGCGACGAAGGCCTCGCCCTCGCCCGGAAATACGACGCCGAATTCCCCAAGACCTATCACGAAGAACACCTGGAATACATCGGTCTCGACGAGACCGCGTTCACCGAAACCGTGGACAAGCACCGCGACCCCGAAATCTGGGAATCGCGCGGGAACGCGTGGATCCTGCGCAACCCGCCCCAATAACGGAAAAAGCGTCATGAACGACCGGGACATCTATCATCAACATGACTGCGACCTGTGCGGCGGCGGCGACGTGGCCGAAATCGAGATCGCCAGGGTCTACACCAACGGCGAGCCCGTGCATGTGTGCAAGACCTGTGGTTTCGTCTTTGCGCGGATGCGCCGTTCGGCTGAACGGATCGCGGAAATCTGGTCGGAAGAGATCTACGGCAAGACCTACGAATACGGCAAAACCTATACCGCGCGCATGCCGGCTGTGAAGGCACGCCAGACCTATGTCGCCGACTTCGCCGACGTCCATATCGGCCTGAAGGACAAACGCCTGCTCGACATCGGTGGCGGCGAGGGGCAGTTTCTCGACATCGCGCGCCAACCGCCCTACGGGGCCCAGGTCTACACGGTCGAGCCGTCGCCCCGAAACTGCCAAGCCATGGCCGAAATGGGGATCGGCAGTTTCTGCGGGACGGTGGAAGCGTTCCGGGCCTCCCCACAGTCCAAGACGCGCCGGTTCGACGTCGTCACCATTATGTGGACCCTGGTCAATTGTCGGGATCCGCGCGAAATGCTGGACGCGGCCTGGGATGCGTTGGAGGACGGCGGTCATGTCGTCCTGGCTGAAAGCAGCCGGATTCTCGTGCCGTTCCGAAAGCCGCTTCAGTACTATTTCGCCCCCCGTTCCCAGGACCTTCACGCTTTCCACTTCAGCGCCAACGCCCTTCAGGGCTTTCTCGCCACAAGCGGTTTCGAAATCGCGGCGGTCAACCGGTTCATCGATACCGACTATCTGGTGGTGGTAGGACGGAAGGTCGGCAAGTCGCAGACCATTCCCTGGCAAAAGGACGATTGGCGTACGGTCGTCGATTTCTTCGATCGCTGGCATGTCGAGACCCGCGATCATTACAGGGATGCCTGAAGCCGCGATGCCCAGAAACGGCGATTATCGGGATATTCATGTGACGGAGGACCGCTGGCTCGGCGATCTGCTGGCGCTGCCGGCCTACCGGATTGCCGGACAGATGATGAACGGCCTGCCGCCGGACATTCTTCCTTCGGGGCCGTTGTTCGCCTACGTGAAAGTTCCCGTTGACGACCTGCAATCCTGCGCGAGCCTGTCCGCAGCAGGTTTCCGACTGGTCGACACCGCCGTAACGCTCGACAAGCCGCTTTGTGCCGACGGTGGCGACAATCCCGACGCTGTGCGCCCCGCTCGACCTTCCGATCAGGCCCGGCTGGCCGAGATTGCCGCGGTTTCCTTTCGTCAGACCCGTTTCCACGCCGACAGCCGGATTTCCGACAGTACCGCGCGCGCCATCAAGGCGGCGTGGGTGTCGAACTATTTTACCGGCACGCGCGGCACCCATATGATCGTCGCCGACCGGAACGGTCGACCCACCGGGTTCTGCCTGATGATCGCCGACGGATCGCGTGTGGTCATTGATCTGATCGCCGTCGCACCTGAATCGCAGGGCAGCGGCGTCGGCACCGCCATGCTGCGTTTTGCCGAAACCTCGTTTCGAGATCACGAGGTCCTCGTCGTCGGCACTCAGATCGCAAATACCGGATCGCTTCGATTCTATACCAAACACGGTTTTCGCCCGGCATCGGCCGAGCACGTCTTCCACTTGATGCGGACTTGAACAGAATGCGTCACTCAGAGAGTGCCCCCGAGGTTCTCCAAAGACCGAATAAGAACTCACCGACGACCGTCGGACTGGCAGTCTTTTCGCGCCTCGATTCACGCAGATTGCCGGGCAAAGCCCTTCGGAGCTTCGGCGGGCGTCCCCTGCTGGGCCATGTCATCGACCGTGTCCGGCGAGCCGTGGAGCTGGACACCATCATCGTCGCGACATCGGATCGACCGACCGACGATCCCATTGCCGAATTCGCCGAAAAGGCCGGAGCAAGGGTGTTTCGCGGCAGCGCCGCCGACGTGCTTGGCCGTGCCGTCGCCTGTGCCCGGGCCTTCGGTCTCGACCATCTGGTTCGAACCTGCGGCGACAGCCCGTTCATCGATCCCGCGTTGATCGACACCATGGTCCGCCTGCATCGCGAAAAAGGCGCCGATATCACGACCAATGTCTGGCCGCGTACCTTTCCCGCCGGCCTGAGCGTAGAGGTCGTATCGACTACCGCGCTGGAAACGGCCGCCGCCATGACCGCCGACCCCCGTCATCGCGAGCATGTCACGCTCTATTTCTATGAAAACGCCAAGAACTTTTACATTCACAACGAATGTTCGGGGGCCATCGGTTACGAAGGAACACCGCTGACCGTCGACACCCCCCAGGATCTGGTCCAGGCCAACTGGATCGCGACGACGCTGGCGCGCAGCGGCAAGGAAGCCACCATGCGCGAAGTTGTCGGCATGGCCCGCCAATGGCGGCGCATGTGCACGAATGCGGCGATCCACACGATCACCGACAAACCGGCGGCCATGGGCGGTTCACCCGCCGTGCTCTCGGAACTGCCGCCCTATCCGTCGATGGGCGAGGCCGAAGAGAAAGCCGTCGTCGACGTCGTGCGTTCGGGATGCCTTTCGGGTTTCTTCGGAAGCCCCGGCCCCGAGTTTCTCGGCGGGCCGAAGGTCCGTGCCTTCGAAAGGGCGTGGTGCGAACGCTACGGCGCGTCCCACGCGGTGTCGGTTAATTCCGCCACGTCGGGACTGCTGGCCGCGATCGGCGCGGTCGGTGCCGGACCGGGCGACGAAATCATCGTGCCGCCGTGGACCATGTCGGCGACGGCAATAGCCCCCCTTTTCTACGGCGCGATCCCGGTATTCGCCGATATCGAGGACCGGACCTTCGGGCTCGATCCCAAAATGGTCGAAGCCGAAATCACGCCGAAAACGCGAGCCATCGTGGCGGTGAACCTATTCGGTCACCCCGCCCGCCTGGGCGAACTTCGCGCCATCGCGGATCGACGCGGCATTCATTTGATCGAAGACAACGCCCAGGCGCCATTGGGCATGGAGAACGGTCGGCCCTGCGGCACCATCGGCCACATCGGCGTTTTCAGCCTGAATTTCCACAAGCACATTCACACCGGCGAAGGCGGCGTCTGCGTTACCGACGACGACGAACTGGCCAAGCGCCTTCAATTGATCCGCAATCACGGCGAAAACGCGGCCGAGGGCCTGGGTGTGGCCGATCTGACCAACCACATCGGACTCAATCTCCGCATGGGCGAGTTGTCCGCGGCCGTGGGTCTGGAACAGTTGGCCCGTATCGACGACCACGTCGGGCGCCGCGAACGCCTGGCGATCACGCTTTCCGAAGGAACCTGCGATCTGGCGGGATGGAACGTGCCCGCGGTTCGAGACGGCTGCCGCCACAACTACTATGTCTGGATGGTGCGTTACGATTCGCCGACCGTAGGGTTGAGCCGGGCCGCATTCTCCAAGGCATTGGCGATGGAAGGGTTCCCGCATGCCGTGGGATACGTTCCGCCACTGTACCGGCTGCCGGTTTTCCGGCAGCGCAGGGCGATCGGCCGCGACGGATTCCCCTTCAACCTAACGAACCGCACCTATGACGACGGTTTGTGCCCGGTCGCCGAACGCCTGCATGAACACGAAGCCCTGCTTTTCGAGCCCTGTGCCTATGCCGTCGACAACGACACGGCGAACCGTCTCGTCGAAGCCATCCGCAAAGTCCATGTCTATCGCGAGGATCTCGCCTTCCTGGAAATGGAGACCGCCTGATCCATGCCGAAAGTCGTCGCCAGTATCGAAGCCCGGATGTCGTCCTCCCGCCTGCCCGGCAAGGTGCTGGCGGATGTGAATGGTGTCCCGGCCCTGACGCGACTGGTGCGACGGCTTCGACGGGCGCGGAGGCTTGATGCCATCGTGCTCGCGACCACCGACAACCCGGCCGATGATGCTCTCGCCGAATGGGCGGCGGCCGAAAACGTTCCCTGCTTCCGGGGCAGCGAGAACGACGTCCTGGACCGCGTCGTCGGTGCGCATCGTCGGATGGAAACGGATATCATCGTTGAAATCTGCGGCGACATGCCGCTGCTCGACCCCGATCTGATCGACATGGCGGTGGAGACCTTTCAAGCCAACGAGTGCGCGGTGGTAACGGCAGCGCGATATCCGTCGTTTCCCCAGGGCACGGAACCGCAAGTCTTCCATTTCGACGACTTGGCCGATGTCGCGCGAACCATCGACGACGCGGCGGTGCGCGAGCACGTATCCTTGTATTTTTACGAACACCCGGAACGCTTTCGCATCGTTCACATGATCGCGCCGCCGGAATGGCGCATGCCCGAACAACGGCTTCAACTCGATTACCCCGAGGATCTGGAACTCATTCGCGCCGTTTACGCCGCGCTCGAACCCATGCACGGGGACGGTTTCGGTATTCTCCTGATTCTTTCGCTGCTGCGCGAACAGCCCGCGTTACGTGCCTTGAATGCCGATTGCGAAGAAAGGTCGGCACGATGAGCCCACGGCGCTTTCGGACGGTCGTCATCGGGTTCGGACGCATAGCCGCCGGGTATACCGAAGACGCGCGCATGGCGCGCTATTTCGAGTGCGCGACCCACGCCCAGGCCCTGGTGGAGCACCCCGACTTCGACTGGATCGGCGTCGCGGATCCCAGCCCCGAAGCGCGGGCCGCCGCCGCGACTTGGAAGGTGCCCCATGTCGTCGCCGATGCCGGGGATCTGACATCCCTGGAGCCCGAAGTCGCCGTCATCACCACGCCGCCCGGATCCCGCACCGCCATCCTCGACGCACTACCCTCGCTACGCGCCGTATTTGTCGAAAAACCGCTGAGCGTCGGTGACAACGAGGGCGAAATGTTCCTGGCACACTGCCACGACCGCGGGATTGCCGTGCAGGTCAACTTCTGGCGCCGGGGCGATCCGCTTTTCCGCTCCTTCGCCGACGGCGCCCTGAGCCGCCTGATCGGAACGACGCAAACCGCGTTCGCGACTTACGGAAACGGCCTGTTCAATAACGGCGGCCATATGATCGACTTTGTCCGGATGTTGTTGGGTGAAGTCACCACAGTCCAGGCGACGGGCCCGGCGACGGATGCCCACGGCCCCCTGGCCCGTGACATTCAGGTTCCCTTTGTGCTCGGACTGGAAAGCGGCTCCCGGATCGCCGTGCATCCGATCGACTTTCGGCACTACCGCGAAGTCGGTTTGGATATCTGGGGGTCGGAGGGGCGGCTCGCGCTCTTGCAGGAAAGCCTGGGCGTCTACCACTTCCCCCGGACCGAAAACCGGGCGCTCGAAAACGAATACGAAATCGCCTCCGACGTGCCGCATGCCCTCAAACCCACGGTTGGCCGGGCGTTACCGGCGCTCTACGAGAACTTGGCCGAAGGGTTGCGGAACGGACAAGCGCTGTGGAGCGCTGGCGATTCCGCGCGGTCGACGGAACGCGTGTTGGATGCGGTCGTCCGATCCGTCGGCAAGGGCGGCATCGCCCTTCCCGTCGCCTCGTGAATGCCGATGAACGCCGACGTCGACATCCTGACCTATGTCGAGGATCCGGGGGCGGCGAACCTGATTACCGGCCTATCCGAAGCCCTTGCCCGGCACGGCTTGGTTCTCGGAACTTTCGCGCCACCCGTCCTGTCCGGTTATCTTTCGGCCCACGGCCTTCCGCATACCGTCGTCGACGACACGACGACGGCGCCGGAATTGTTGCACCGTCATTCGGCCCGGATCCTTGCCGTCGGCACCTCTGAAAATCCGGATACGTTTGCCTTCGAACTCGTCGATGCCGCGCGGCAGATCGGCATTCCCGGCGTCGGTTTGGTCGATGGGCCCGCCAACGCCGCGTGGCGATTTCGCGGACGGACGGAATCACCCCTGGCCCACCTACCCGATCACCTCACGGTGCCGGACGATGCCAGCGCCGAAGCCTTTCGGGTGCTGGGCGTGCCGCACGGCCGGATCCGTGTCTGCGGCCATCCCCACCATGATCGGATCCGGGAGGCGCGTTGCACGCTGGAGAGAGTCGGGCGGTCGGCGTTGAGGAAGCGGGTTTTCCCCGATATCCCGAAAGAGGAGCGGATCGTTCTATTCCTGGCGGAAATTTCGGACGGATTGGATCCGACCCAGTTCGTGCGAACTCCCGACTACACCCTTTCGGGATCCGGCGACAGCGACAAGCGCACGGACATCGTGCTGGAGGAAGTCCTGGGCGCGCTCGCCGAAATCGATCCCGTGCCCAGCCTGATCGTAAGACTCCACCCCAAAAACCGCGCCGATGAATTCGATCGCTATCGCCGCGCCATTCGAGGCTTCAGCAGCGGCGGAATCGCCTGGGAAGCAATCTTTGCCGCCGATATGGTGGTCGGCATGACGACCGTCCTGATGTTGGAGGCCGCCCTGCTTGGCCGGCCGGTACTTTCGGTCGTGCCTCGGGAAAGCGAAAAACCATGGCTGCCGGCCATCGACGCCGAGATCATTTCTTGTGTCACGCGACGAGACGAACTTCGCGAAACCTTGCGCCGCGCCGTCGACGACCCCACAATCCTGCGAGCCACATCCGCCGAATCCTTGATCCTATACGGCGCGGCGGAAAATCTTGCCAGCTTCCTGGCGGAACTGATCGGAGGATGACGTGACGGCGACGCCGCGATTGGAAACCGAACGCCTTGTCCTGGCGCCGTTCTCAGGCGTATTTCTGACCGAACGCTACGTGTCCTGGCTGAACGATTCGGAGGTCGTGCGCTACAGCGAACAACGCCATAAGCACCACACCGTCGAAAGCTGCCGACGCTTCGTCGATGGATTCACGGGATCCAACAGCCATTTGTGGGCGGTGGTTTCACGCGATCCGACCACCGGCCACGTCGGAAACATCCACGCTGACGTCGATGCCGCAAACCGTTTGGCCGACGTCGCAATCCTGATCGGCGAACGGCGCGTGTGGGGCCGGGGTTTCGGCGCCGAGGCCTGGCGGGCGGTCTGCAATTGGCTCCTGACGACAGCCGGCATGCGCAAGGTCACCGCAGGCACGATGTCCGAAAATGCAGCGATGCTGGGCATCATGCGGAAATGCGGCATGGTGGACGACGGTCGTCGACGGCGCCAATACCTCTTGGACGGACGGGAAGTCGATATCGTCCACATGGCGATATTTGCCGCAACCGATTCCGCGCCATGACCCGAACCGAACGCGTCAGGCAACTGCTGGCGAGCGCGCGTTCCCTGGCGCAGTCCGGACGGCCGACAGAGGCCGAAGCCGCGGCGAAGCAGATCCTGTCCCTGGATTCGGAACAGCCGGATGCACTGCATCTGCTGGGGATCCTTTGGTACCAGACCGGAAATCGCGCCGAAGGCATTGGACTCCTGCACAGGGCTGTTCTCGGGGTCGGTGGCAACAACCCCACCTACGTTGCGAATTTCGCGCGCATCATCGCCAACGCCGTTCCCCGTGAGGAAGCCGAACCATGGCTGGCCCGTGCGACGGCATTGAACCCCGAAGCCGCCGATTTGGCGCACATCCATGGGGAAGTGCTCCGGGGCCTGAACCGGTTGGTCGAGGCCGAAGCCGCCTATCGCCGGGCACTCGACCTTCAGCCGCGCTATGCCTCGGCACTCAACGGGCTCGGCAACGTCCTCCATTCGCGGGGCGATATCGGCGGGGCGTTCGAGTGTTTCCGACAGGTTACCGAATGGGAACCGGAGATTCCCGCCGCCTGGTTCAACCGGGGAGACGCACTTCGCGAAAGTCAGAAGTTCGAGGACGCTATTACCGCTTACGACCGGGCCCTGGCGCTTCAACCCGACTTTCCGCAGGCCCATGTCCATCGGGCCATGTCCTTGCTTGGCCTCGAACGTTGGGAGGAAGGCTGGGCGGAATACGAATGGCGTTGGCGGGTGCCGAATTTCCCGACGCCGAAGCGACCCTTCCCCCAACCGGAATGGGATGGAAGTTCCCTGTCCGGAACGTTGTTCATCCATGCCGAACAGGGGTTCGGCGATACACTGCAATTCTCGCGATATGTGACCGAGGCCGCCGAACGGGCACATCGGGTAGTCTTCGAATGCCCCGAACCATTGAAGAGATTGATGCGACGGTTGACCGGCGTTGCCGACGTCATCGCGCGTGGCGATCCGATCCCGCCGTTTGTCGCCCACGCCGCCCTGCTCAGCCTGCCCCGCATATTGGAATTTGCGTCGCCGCCGACACCGGAACGCTATCTTTTCCCGGACACCGACCGCGTCGATGCGTGGTCGAGCCGACTGAAGCGCGATTCCCGTCTCGACATCGCCTTGACTTGGCGTTCCGGACGCCTGCATGAAACCAGCACCTACAAATCCTGCCCGCTGACCGCCCTGGCGCCGCTGTTCGCATTCGGTGACGCCGTCCAATTTCATGCGGTCCAGAAGGACCACGATCCGCAGGAAGAATTGCACCCTAGGATTTCGGATCTGGGGGATGCACTGCAAGACTTCGACGATACCGCTGCCGTATTGGAATGCATGGATCTCGTCATTTGTGTCGATACCGCCACCGCCCATTTGGCCGGAGCAATGGGGAAACCATGCTGGATCATGCTGTCGACGGCCGCGGATTGGCGCTGGGCCGGCAACGGGATCGGCTGCCGATGGTATCCGTCGGCCCGACTGTTCCGCCAATCCACCCAGGGCGATTGGCGCTCGGTCGTCCAAGACATCGCCGAAGCGCTGGGGCGCCAAATAGCCTCGCCGTAATCCGTCGCACCCGGCATTCCTTTCCAGCCAACTGGTCAATTTTTGCCGGGTGGCAGGGCCGGCACCCTCGCTCGATGGATCGGATCACTATTTATCTCAACGATTTCAGTCTATTAACTCCCATCCCAAAACTGGCCCACGTTTTGCTGATCTCTGGCCAGCAAAGTACGCCTTGTGTGTTTTGGGAGTGCGCAAATGAACCTGAACGCCGTCGATACGCGGGTTAAATCGGAAGCCACGGCCTCTTCGACAATACTGGCCGCGCAACAGGCCGGAAGCGTCGCCGCGACGTTCAATCAGATCCTGATGCAGGCCGGATCCAGTCTGACCATCGATACGTCCACATTGATGCAGGCCCGGAACAACGCCGAACGCCACGAAACCGCCGAGCCGGTCGACCGTTCCGACATGCGCCGCCGCGAGCGTGCCGAACAACGGGACGGTGACGACAACCGGACGCGTGCGGACAACGATGAGCGCCCCCGACGATCTTCGGAAAGCACGAACCGCATATCGGAATCGCGCTCGGAAGGACACCGCGACGACGACCCGTCCGAATCGTCGACCTACGATTCGTCGTCTTCCGACAGTGTAAAACAGGATCGCGACACGACCGACGGCGGTTCGGAAACCACGCGCGCCGACGACGGTGAAGCCGACGCCGAAACGACGGCTGTCGCCGATACGGAAAGCACCAGCGGCGAGCAAGAGACGGTTACCGCTGCCGCCGAAATCGCGGGCGTCGCTTCGGTGACGACGGAATCCCAAACAGGTAATTCGGATGACGGCGCCGAAATCGCGGCGGCGTCGACAGCCCAACCCGAAGCCGAAACGGCTGACGACGCGTCCGGCGATATCGCCCCCGAGATCGCCAAAGCGAATCGTGACATGGGTCATCAGTCTCATCGCGACGGCAATGCGGCGAACCTCGACGCCAAATCCGCAGCGGAACTCGACGCCGCCAAGCCTTCGAGTGAAACGGCATCTCGCCAGGCCGCCGACTTGGCCAAGGCGATCGGTCCGAATGAACGCATGCAGGTCAAGGTCGAGACCACGTCGGTGTCGGAGAGCGTCGTGTCGCAACCAAGTTCGACTCTGAGCGCCTCGGCAGTCATGGGCGGCGACGGATCCGCCCAAACGCAAAACGGACAGCAGAATGCTCACGGCCAAGCCCAGAACGGGCACTCGGCGCCCGTCAATCCGGAAGCCGTACTGGCGCAGGCCGCGCAATCGAGCGCCAATCAACAGGCCGCGACATCGGCCCAGGCCGGGGGAGCGGAAGTGAAGCCGGTCACCGCCGTCGCCAACCAAGGTGTGAACATGGCAACAGCCGCCCCGACAGGCGAAACCGCACTCGGATCCACGGGTCAGACGGCCGAAACCCAGCAGACGGTGAAGACTCAAGCCACCGAAGCACCGCGGCAGGCCGCCTTCCGTCAGACGGTCGTCGATCAGGTCACCGTTCAGATCTCCAAGGCGGCCGCCGACGGGCTCGATCACATCAAGATCCAGTTGCGCCCCGCCTCGCTCGGACGCATCGACGTCCAGATCGACATGACCCAGGACGGAAAGGTCACCGCGGTCGTCACGGCAGATAACAAGGATACCTTGAACCTCCTGCAACGCGACGCCGGCAGCCTGGCGAAAGCCTTGCAGGACGCGGGATACGAGACCGACTCCGGCAGCCTGACCTTCAATCTGCGGAACGGCGACGGTCAGAAAGATTCAGGAGAACCCCAGTCGCCTGCGCCTGACCCGGTTCTGACGCGGGCTCAAGAAGAGAAATCCTTGGACGAACTATTGGATCCGCAGTCCTACAAGCGGCCCCGTTCGGACAAGCGCATCGATATTCGCGCGTAGGGAGACACGGACATGTTGCTTTCAGGTGTCACCGGTTCCGCTGAAGTCGACAGCAGTTCCAAGGCGGGGCAGGCCCAAAGCCGGCTCGAGGACGATCTCAACCGTTTCCTCAACCTGCTGGTCACCCAGTTGAAGAACCAGGATCCCCTCGATCCGCTCGACGCCAACGAGTTCACGTCGCAACTGGTTCAGTTCGCGAGCGTCGAGCAGCAGATCTATTCAAACGCCAATCTCGAAAAGCTGGTCAATCTGCAGCAAACCTCGCAGACCGCGTTCATGGTCGACTATATCGGCAAGACGGTCGAAACGCTGGGCGACCAGGTCATGCTGCAAGACGGCATGGCGGAATTCAACTACATCCTCGACAACAATGCCGCAACCGTCCAGGTCTCGATCATGGACAGCGCCGGCCGGGCCGTCTTCACGACCGAAGGCGCTACGACGGCCGGCAAACACAACCTTTTGTGGGATGGCATCGACAAGAACGGCGCCCAGCTTGCCGACGGTGCCTACCGGGTGGTCATCGCCGCCAAGGACCGGGAGGGCGCCCTTTTGGACGTCGAGCAGACCACGGTCGGTCGGGTCGTCGGCGCCGGCAATGACGACGGCGAGCCCTATCTTTTCGTCGGCGAAATCCTCACGCCGTTGGATCAGGTCATTTCCGTTCGGGAAACCCCGAAAACAGCAGCAGCTACCGACACCGCGGACCCTGAGGAAACCGAAGAAGACGTCACCACCGTTGTTGAAGATGTGGTCGACGCAATTACGGAAGCGATTTCCTGAGTATCGGGTCCCTGGAAGCAAAACCATTTGCCGACGCGATGTCGGAGGATTGAAGGAGAGTTGCAATGAGTTTGTATGGTGCTTTGTTCTCGGGTGTTTCCGGCCTCACCGCCCAGTCCAGCGCGATGGGCGCGATTTCGGACAACATCACCAACGTGAGCACGGTGGGTTACAAGAACACCACCACGAACTTCCAGACCCTGGTAACCAAGCAAACCTCGGCGACCTTCTATTCCGCGGGTGGCGTACAATCGAAGCCCCGCCAGATGAACGACGTCCAGGGGCTCCTTCAGGCGTCGACGTCGCAGACCGATATGTCGATTTCGGGATCCGGATTCTTCATCGTCAACGAGGTGAACGACCCCGGCATCAGCAACGAATTCCTGTTTACCCGCGCCGGATCGTTCATCATGGACGATGAGGGCTATCTGAAGAATTCGTCGGGCTACTACCTGCAGGCCTGGCCGACCGATCCGTCGGGAAACGTCACGCCGGCGAATTCGGCGTTGACCGTCACCAACCAGAACATCATTTCGACCGATTATCTGGAAACGGTGAACCTCAACCGGGTGGGCGGCACTGCTTCGGCGACCGGCACCATCGAGGTCGGCGCCAACCTGCCGTCAAATGCGGTAACCGGCGACACCTACAAGACCGATGTTCAATTCTTCGACTCTCTGGGCAACTCCAACAACATCAGCCTAGTTTATACCCGGTCCCCGCGCGGCAATTCCTGGGATATGACCGTCAATCCGGCCCAGAAGACCGCGACGTTGAGCGCGGAAGATTCGAGCTCGCGCGTATATTCGAGTGTCGGCCAACTTGAATTCACCGCCCGTCCCGCGGACGGCGCCGTCGTCGTTATCGACGGCGTCACGTATGAATTCGACTCCAATGCCGCCCTGATCAACGCAGGCGCGGTGCAGGTCGACATTTCCGGCAACACCAACGTTTCGCAGGACGTGTCTTCCCTCGTCTCGGCGATCAAGACCAACGACACCGATTTCGCCGACTATGGCGGCTATACGAACACGCGAGTGGCGATCAGCTCCGCTTCGTCAACCACCATCCTTTTCACCGAGGATGGTAGCGGATCGTTCAACGTCAATCCCGCCGGATTGCTGGATGCGACCGGCTCTGCGGTCACCCACCAGACAAGCCTCCTGACCGTCCGCAAGCAGGACGCCCTGTATTCCGACTTCGGCCAGTTCACGTTCGCCGCGGTTCCCGCCGATGGATCGACCATGACCATCAACGGCACCGCCTACACGTTCAACAGTGCCGAAGCCGCGGGCAACAACGATACCGTCATCGCCACAGGCGGCGGCGTCGCCGCGATGCTGGCCGATTTGGAAGCGTCGATCGAAGCCAACGACCCCAACTTTTCGGGTACCCGGGCCCGCGTGCGCCAGAACGCCAATTCCGGTGCCGTCGACACCCTGGTTCTTTCCAGCCTTCCCGGCGGAAGCTATGACGTCGTCTTCGGCGCGACCATGGGCGCCGGTCTACCGACGGAACCGGACGGTACCGCGACCTACACCGCCGGCGGCACCAGCGCGGTCGATACGAACTATGCCATCAACTTCGACTCGGACGGCCTGCCGTCGTCGTTCAACGTCGCGGAATTGGAAATCCTCGGGTTCTCGAGCGGCGCCGCCGACATGGATGACTCGGCGACCAACATCCCGCAGATCTCCCTGGATTTCGGCTCGGTCGGCGAAGCCGACGGCATGACGCAGTTCGGCGATGCCTTCACACCGAACTTCATCAACCAGAACGGGTCCAAGTTCGGCACGTTCGCCGGCCTGACCATCGGTACGGATGGACTGGTCACCGCCCTGTTCGACAACGGTGAAACCCGGATCATCTACAAGCTGCCTTTGGCGACCTTCGTCAACCCGAACGGGCTCGAATCGAAAACCGGCAACGTCTGGAGCGCCACCGACGCGTCGGGCAACTACACCCTTCGCGAAGCCGACAACGGCCCCGCCGGCCAAGTGATCCAGGCCGCCTTAGAATCTTCGACTGTCGATATCGGCACCGAATTCACGCAGATGATCGTCGTACAACGCGCCTACTCCGCCAGTACCAAGATCATTTCGACCGCCGACCAAATGCTTGAAGAACTCATGCAGACCAAGCGTTAACCCGTAGACCTCTCCTCAACGACGGAACCCGGCCGGATCGGTCCCCGGCCGGGTTCTTTTTGTTCATAATCCCGGAAACCAGTCCTTAACCAATGACCTTAGCGTTTCTTTAAGGCGCCGAAGTTACTCTTGCGAGCAGGAAAAATGGCATCTTTGAGGAAAGAAAAAAGTGCAGATGCCCCAGGAAAGAGCGGAGTCACTCGAAATACATCGTCAGCGTTCCGAGATCATCGGTCCCTCCGGGCGCCCGATGACGACGAAGGATCTGCCGCCAGCCAATACCAAGCGCTGGATTTCGCATCGCAAAGCGGAAGTCGTAGCCGGCGTGCGCGCGGGCCTGATCTCGCTGGAGGAAGCGTGTCGCAGGTATGCCCTGTCGATCGATGAATTCCTTTCGTGGCAACGGAACTTTGAGGAGCAAGGCCTCAAGGGGTTGCGCGTCACGATGGTCCGGCGGGACCGCAGGTCCTGAAATCGGTCAAAATTAAATAAAATTTTCAATATCTTAGTTGTGTTCAGGTAGGCAATTTTTGCCGCCCTGTTAACGACTTTTTCATGTCCGAACCGTAGTCTCGGGCTGTCCAATTCAGGGGACGGGGAAGTCATTTGGGGGATGGCTTGGCCAGTCTCTCTTCTATGGGGGCTAAACGTGGAAGCCTTACTTCAGACATTCCGGAATTTGGGACCAGTCCGTCTGACGATCATGGGTATCATCACCTTTGGTCTTCTCGGATTTCTCGTCTATGCGGTCAACCGCGTCAGCACCCCGCCGATGGAACTGCTGTACAAGGATCTCGACCTCAACGATTCGTCGCGAATCGTCGCCCAACTGGAGTCGATGGGCGAACCTTACGAGATTTTGGACAACGGCGCGACGGTCCGGGTCAGCGGTGACAAGGTTCTGCGGTTGCGCATGTCCATGGCGGATCAGGGCCTGCCGAGTGGCGGTTCGATCGGCTATGAAATCTTCGACAACGCGAGTGCCTTGGGAACAACGAATTTCGTCCAGAACGTCAATCTGGTAAGGGCGCTCGAAGGCGAACTTGCGCGGACCATACGGGCGATCGACGCGGTCCAGACCGCGCGGGTCCACCTAGTCCTGCCCCGGCGCGAATTGTTCAGCCGCGAAACCCAGCAACCCAGCGCCTCGATCATTCTCAAGATGACCCGCGGCGCCCGCATCAGCCGCGAACAGGTCGGCGCGATCCAGCATCTCGTTGCCGCCGCCGTTCCGCAGTTGATCCCCAATCACGTTTCCGTCGTCGACGAGCGCGGCACCCTTTTGGCACGCGGGTTCGAAGACGAAAACAGCGAAGCCGCGACGACGATGAAGAACGAGGAACGGCGCATCGCCCTGCAGCGCCGTCTCACCGAAACCATCGAGAACCTGGTGGGACAGGCTGTCGGTTACGGCAAGGTCCGGGCTGAAGTCAACGCCGAGATCGACTACGACCGCATCAGCACGCAGGAAGAGATCTACGACCCCGAAGGCCAAGTTGTGCGTTCGACCCAAACCGTCGAAGGCGCCGCCCAAACCAACGAATCGGATGGGTCGCCGCCGGTCACGGTAGCAGCCAACCTTCCCGACGCCAATATGAACGGATCCGGAAACGCGGCCAGTTCCAACGAATCGCGGACCGAGGAAACCGTCAATTACGAGATTTCCAAGCGGGTCATCAATCACATCCGCGAGGGCGGCGTCATCAAGCGGCTTTCCGTTGCCGTGCTCGTGGACGGAACCTACGCGACCGACGCCGAAGGCAATCAGAGCTATCAGGCGCGGAACGAGGATGAACTCCAGAAGATCGACTCGTTGGCCCGAACGGCAATCGGCTACAACCCGGATCGCGGCGATAGTCTCGAAGTCATCAACATGCGCTTTGCCGACGTCGAAGCGGTGGAGGAGAAGCCTCTCGAATTCTTCATGGGGCTCAACAAGCAGGACATGCTCCATATGGCGGAGCTTCTGGTCATCGCCATTATCGTGATCCTGGTCGTGTTCCTCATCGGCCGCCCATTGATCACGCGCTTCCTCGAAGCCCAGCCGCCTGCGGCCGGCGTACCCGAAGGCCGTCTGCTGACCGAACGGAGCATCGGCGCCCCGGCTCTGACCGGCCCCGCCCCCGTCCCCGTCGAAGGCATGTTGGAAGAAGAGGAATCGTTCGAGGAACTGATCGATATCGATCGGGTCGAGGGCCGCGTGAAAGCATCCTCGGTCAAGAAGGTCGGTGAGATCGTCGAAAAGCATCCCATGGAAGCCCTCTCGATCATCCGTACCTGGATGTATCAGGAAAGTTGACGGAGTCTTAGTTAATGGCTCGAGTTCGCGACGAGTTTCGCAATCTAACCGGCACCCAGAAAGCTGCCATCTTCATGTTGGCGCTGGGCGAGGACCATGCCGGCAAAATGTTCGAACTGATGGACGACGACGAGATTCGCGAGCTTTCGCAGGCCATGGCCAATCTCGGTGGCGTCAGTTCCGGGCTCGTCGAACGCCTGTTCGTCGAATTCGCCGATCAACTGTCCACCGCTGGATCTCTCATCGGATCCTTCGACAGTACCGAACGCCTGTTGTCCAAAGCGCTGTCCAACGACCGCGTCGAACAGATCATGGAAGAAATCCGTGGTCCGGCAGGCCGAACCATGTGGGACAAACTGGGGAACGTGAACGAGAACGTTCTCGCCAACTACCTGAAGAACGAATACCCTCAGACCGTCGCCGTTGTCCTGTCCAAAATCAAGCCCGACCATGCTGCTCGGGTGCTGTCCGTGCTGCCCGAGAATTTCGCGATGGAAGTCATCATGCGCATGCTGCGCATGGAATCGGTGCAGAAGGAAATCCTCGATCATGTCGAACGCACGTTGCGAACCGAGTTCATGACCAATCTGGCGCGTACCCAGCGCCAGGACAGCCATGAACTGATGGCTGACATCTTCAACAACCTCGATCGCAACGCCGAAAACCGTTTCATGACGGCATTGGAAGAACGAAACCGCGAAAGCGCCGAACGCATCAAGCAGCTCATGTTCACCTTCGACGATCTGGTGCGGGTCGACAATTCCGGCATTCAGAAACTGTTGCGTCAGGTCGAAAAAGAACAACTCGCGATCGCGCTCAAGGGCGCCGCCGAAGAGGTCAGGGAACTGTTCTTCGCCAACATGTCCGAGCGCGCGGGCAAGATGATGCGCGAAGACATGGAAGCCATGGGCGCCGTCCGGCTTCGCGACGTCGACGATGCCCAGGCCGCCGTCGTTGCGGTCGCCAAGGCGTTGTCCGATGCCGGCGAGATCGTGATCTCCGGATCGGGCGAAGACGACGAGCTCATTTATTGACGGAAACGAAGTTCATGTCTGGCGTTCGACGTTTCTATTTCGACCGTGACTTCGGCATGCCCGAGGATGGGAATCCGGATGCGGATCCTTATGGGATCGACCTGGACGGTACCGACCGCGAATCGTCGGACGAGGTCGAGATTCCCCAACCGGAACCCGAGCCGGAGCCGATCTTCACCTTGGAACAACTCGATATGGCGCGCCAGGAAGGTTTCGCGGCGGGTCATGCGAGTGCCCTTCAAGAGACTGCGGATTCGTTGGAAAACCGAACCGCGCAAGCGGTCGAAAGTATCGTCGACAAATCGGCTGAGCTTTTTCACGCCCAACGCGAGGCCAACGTCCAGATCGCCGAGGACGCCGTCGCCGTCGCCGTCGCGGTGATGCGGAAGTTCTTTCCCGTTTGCGCCAAGCGCTATGGAACCGAAGAGATCGAACAGATGGTCGAATCGATCGTCGGTCAATTCGAAGGCGAACCCAAGATCACCGTGCGCATCCACGATTCCCTGACAGAAAGCGTCAAGGCGCGGCTTTCACGTCTGGCCGCATCGCGCGGGTACGCCGACCGGATCGTCATCGCTGGAGATGGATCGATCCGCCCCGGCGACTGCGTCGTCAATTGGTCGAACGGCGGCGCCGAGCGATTGACTGAGGCGCTCTGGCGCGAAATCGAAGCCGTGGTCGAACGAAATTCGGGTTCCGTTCAGCAATTCCTCGGAATGCGCTCGGAACCAGCCGCCGCGACGGTCGAGGACACCGATACAGAATTCCCCCAGCGATCGCGGATCGCAACATTAGCGAGCGAGTAATCAAATGGCCGATGACAATCCCAACTTCCAACTGAACGAGCTCGAAGAATCCTTCGGCGGTAGCCAGCAGGATTCGGCTCCGGCGATGGGCGACGACGTGGATATCATGGACGCACCTCAAAGTTCGCGGGAACTAGAGGCCGTCTACGACATTCCGGTGCAGGTATCGGCCGTTCTGGGCAAGGCGAGCATGCAGGTCAGCCAATTGCTCAAACTTGGCCGAGGCGCAGTCGTCGAACTGGACCGCAAGGTCGGCGAGGCGATCGACATCTACGTCAACAATCGACTGGTGGCACGCGGCGAAGTCGTCGTCGTCGAAGACCGCCTGGGCGTGACGATGACGGAAATCGTGAAAACGGATCGTTCAAGCTGACAATAAAATGAAGGACCAAGTAGCGATGGCGGATACCGGAACAAAGATCGAAAGGGGGCGCGTCAAGTCGGTTGTCGATTTGGCAACGATCATCGGTCTGGTCTGTGGGTTCGGTCTTATCGCAGCGGCGATCATCATGGGGGGATCGCCCGAATCGTTCATCAACCCGCCGTCGATTTTGATCGTTTGCGGCGGAACCTTCGCGATCGTTCTGATGTGCTTTTCGGTCAACGAGGTGCTCCAGACATGGCGCGTGTTGATGAAGACCATGTTCTCGACCATTCGCGACCCGGCCGAAGCCGCCGTCCGGGTCCTGCAGGTGGCCGAACTGTCCCGCCGTCAAGGGGTGCTGTCGCTTCAGAACGTCCTTTCCTCGCTCCAGGACGAACCCTTTTTGCATAAGGGCATTTCAATGGTGGTTGACGGGACTCCCGGCGAAGAGGTCGAGACCATTCTACGTCGTGACATGAACGCGACCGCGCAACGCCATATCAAGAGCACCAGCGTCCTGCGCAAGGCCGCCGAATTCTCGCCTGCGATGGGACTAATCGGTACGCTCATCGGGTTGGTCCAGATGCTGGGAAACCTCGACGACCCGTCGACCATCGGCCCCAGCATGGCGGTGGCCCTGCTGACGACCTTCTATGGCGCCGTTTTGGCGAACATGGTCTTTTCGCCGCTGGCGTCAAAACTGGAACGAAACTCGTCGCAGGAAACGCTGATCAACACGCTGTATCTGATGGGGGCGGCATCCATCGGCCGGCAGGAAAATCCGCGCCGGCTGGAAATGCTGCTCAACAGCATTCTGCCCCCCACCAAGCGTATCCAATATTTCGATTAGGGACCGAAGGACTGACATCATCATGCGACTTCTCATCGTCGGATCCCTCGCGGGCGAAATAGGCACCGCCAGCCGCATGGCGATTGAGCGCGGAGTCAAGGTTCTGCATGCCGACAGCATTCAGGCCGCGCTCCAGACGCTGCGTTCCGGAAACGGAGCCGATCTCGTCATGATCGACGTCGCCCTGAACGTCGCGGAATTGATCATCCAACTGGAAGCGGAACGCATCTTCCTGCCCGTGGTCGCCTGCGGCACGGCCAACGATTCCCGGATGGCCGTTGCGGCGATCAAGGCCGGTGCCAAGGAGTATGTCCCTCTTCCGCCCAACGCCGAACTGATCGCCGCCGTCTTCGCGGCCGTCGTACAGGAAAGCCATGCGATCATTCACCGCGATCCCCGGATGAAGCAGGTGATCGCGTTGGCCGACCAGATCGCGCCCAGTGATGCGAGCATCCTGGTGACCGGGGCGTCGGGAACCGGCAAGGAACTTCTCGCGCGCTACCTCCATTCCAAAAGCCGCCGCAAGGACCGGCCTTTCGTCGCCGTCAATTGCGCGGCGATCCCCGAAAATCTCCTGGAATCCGAACTCTTCGGCCATGAAAAAGGCGCTTTCACCGGCGCCGTCGCGCGACGGATCGGCAAATTCGAAGAGGCAAGCGGCGGCACGCTTCTTCTCGACGAAATCAGCGAGATGGATCCCCGGCTGCAAGCCAAGCTTTTGCGCGCCATTCAGGAACGGGAAATCGACCGGGTCGGCGGCTCTCAGCCGGTCAAGGTCGACGTCCGGATCCTGGCGACCAGCAATCGCAATCTGCGGGAGGAAGTCGCCAAGGGCACCTTTCGCGAGGATTTGTACTTCCGTCTCAATGTCGTGAATCTGGTGATCCCGCCGCTTCGCGAGCGACCCCAGGATATCGCCGTCCTGGCGCAGCACTTCATCAAGAAATACGCCGAGGCCAACGGCGTCCCCGAACGCCCGCTGTCCGCCGAAGGCCTGAAACGCCTGACGGCCCATGACTGGCCGGGAAATGTCCGGGAACTCGAAAACAGTCTCCACCGCGCCGTTCTTTTGGCGACAGGCGCGACAATCGGCGAGGAGGCCTTCGTGTTTGAATCTTCCGCATCGTCTCCGGCTGCGGTCGGTGAACGCGTGGGCCGCATCGTGTCCGAAGCGGCGGACGCCTCAGGCCGGACCGGCATGGTTGGCCGCACCGTTGCCGACGTCGAACGCGACCTGATCATCGACACGCTCGAACACTGCCTGGGCAACCGGACCCACGCGGCCAACATCCTGGGAATTTCGATCCGCACCCTGCGCAACAAGCTCAAGGCCTATACCGAGCAGGGCGTCGCGGTGCCGTTACCTGGAGAAAGCTAACGTTCCCTGACGTGACGAGACCCGATTTGATCCTGAATTCAAAAAGGCGGAACGGCTGAATCATGGCGGACGCATTGCCAAGTTCCACGATGTCGGGAACGGCAGCCACGCGGGGACGCGAAGCCTTATCGGCGTTGACGAAACGCACGGACATCATGATGGCGCTTGGCGTCGTCGCGGTGATCGTGGTCCTGATCCTTCCGATGCCGACATGGCTTCTGGACGTGAGCTTGGCATTCTCGATCACGCTTTCCGTTCTGATTCTGATGACGGCGCTGTTCATCGAAAAGCCGCTGGAATTCAGCGTATTTCCGACCGTTCTGTTGCTCGCCACCATGGTCCGGCTGGCCCTGAACCTGGCATCGACCCGCTTGATCCTGGCCAAGGGGCACGAAGGCACGTCGGCGGCGGGAAAGGTGATCGAAGCCTTCGGCGGCTTCATCATGCAGGACAACTTCGTGATCGGAATCATCGTTTTCGCGATTCTGGTCATCGTCAATTTCGTCGTCATCACGAAGGGTTCGGGCCGTATCGCCGAGGTGTCCGCCCGGTTTACTCTCGATGCCATGCCCGGCAAGCAGATGGCCATCGATGCCGATCTGTCCTCGGGCCTCATCGACGAGGACGAAGCCCGGCGCCGACGCAAGGAACTCGAAGACGAAAGCACCTTCTTCGGCGCCATGGACGGTGCATCCAAATTCGTGCGCGGCGACGCCATCGCCGGGTTGCTGATTACCTTCATCAACATCATCGCGGGCATGATCATCGGCGTGGCCCAGAAAGACCTGTCGTTCGTTGTCGCTGCCGACAACTACACGCGGCTGACGATCGGCGACGGTCTGGTTTCGCAAATTCCGGCCCTGATCGTTTCGACCGCCGCCGGCATGATCGTCACCAAGGCCGGTGTCACGGGCGCAACGGAAAAGGCCCTGATCAAGCAACTCGGCGGACAGCCGCGCGCCCTGGCGATCAGCGCTTTTCTACTGGTCGCCTTGGGAACCATGCCGGGGGTTCCCATGTTGCCGTTCTTCGTTCTCGCCGGGATCACCGGCGGCAGCGCCTATATGCTGAACCGGGAACAGAACAAGACGCAAGCCGCGGAACTTAAGAAAACCGAAACCGAAATGGAAAACGCGCCCCCGGCGTCGGAAGAGCCCATATCGACGGCCTTGCGGATCGACTACCTGCGCCTGGAATTGGGTTACGGACTCCTGGGCATGATCTCGTCACCACGCGACGGCCAACGCCTGACGGATCAGATCAAAGCCTTGCGACGTCAAATGGCTACCGACATCGGGTTCGTCATGCCCAGCGTCCGGATTCAGGACAACATGCAGCTTCCGGCGAACACATACGTCGTGCGCGTCAAGGAAATCGAGGCCGGTCGAGGCGACCTCCGTCCCAACATGCTTCTGGTCATGGACCCTAGAGGCGAGGATATCGCGCTGCCCGGCGAAAAGACCAAGGAGCCGACCTTTGGTCTTCCCGCCATGTGGCTCGACCAGTCGCACCGGGAAGAAGCGCTTTTCCGAGGTTATACGGTCGTCGACCCCGCCACGGTGATCACGACGCACTTGACCGAAGTCATCAAGGACAACATGGCAGAACTGCTCTCGCACTCCGAGACGCAGAAACTTCTCGACGAACTCGACAAAGATCATCAAAAGCTGGTCGGGGACCTTGTCCCGGCGCAGATATCCGTCGGGGGTCTGCAACGGGTTCTACAGAACCTTCTGGCCGAGCGGGTATCGATTCGGGATCTGCCGACGATCCTGGAAGGTATATCGGAAGCCTGCGGCCATACCCGAAACGTCATGATGATCACCGAACACGTTCGGGCGAGGCTTTCCCGCCAGATCAGCGACATGCACTCGAATGAACAGGGGATCATGCCGTTGGTGACGCTGTCGCCCGATTGGGAACAGAGTTTCGCCGAAGCGCTGGTCGGCAGCGGCGACGAACGGCAATTGTCGATGGCACCGAGCAAACTTCAGGAATTCATTACTTCTTTGCGCAATACTTTTGAGCGCCAAGCCATGATGGGGGAAACGCCGGTGTTGCTGACCAGTCCGGGAATTCGGCCGTTCGTGCGTTCGGTTGTCGAACGCTTCCGACCTATGACTCCGGTCATTTCTCAGAACGAGATACACCCCAAGGCCCGAATAAAAACCGTTGGGCACATTTAACGGAGGCACGTAGCCATGGCGAACGCAGAAACGCGTCGCGCCCATCGTAGTCGCATATAGGCGGAGTTTCCCATGACCGCGAAACCTTCCGCCGTGTCCCGTCCATCCCCCCGCAGCAAGGGACGCAACGTCGTCGCCATCGCCTCGGGCAAGGGCGGCGTCGGAAAGACTTGGCTGGCGATCACGCTGGCTCATTCCCTGGCCCGCGCGGGTGCTCGGACACTCCTGTTCGACGGCGACCTCGGGCTCGCCAATCTCGACATCCAACTCGGCGTCATGCCGAAGCGCGACCTCGGTGGCGTCCTCGCCGGAAATTTGACGCTCAACCAGGCCGTGGACAGCTATGAAGACGGAGGTTTCGACATCATCGCCGGGCGTTCCGGTTCCGGCAGCCTAGCCAATATACCGGCGAGCCGACTCCAAACTCTGTCCGAAGACCTGATCCTCCTCGCCGCTGCCTATGACCGCGTCGTCGTCGATCTCGGCGCCGGTCTGGAACGGACGGTCCGTCAAATGACCCGCAGTGTCGGAGCGGTTCTCGTCGTCGCGACCGACGAACCGACGTCGTTAACCGACGCCTATGCGTTCATCAAAGTCATTCTGATGGAGCGCCCAAACACCGAAATCCGTATCGTCATCAACATGGCGAAAACCATCCGCGAAGGCGAACGCACCTACAACACCCTGTTGAAGGCCTGCGAGGGGTTTCTGAAGGTATCTCCCCCGTTGACGGGAATCGTGCGCCGGGATGACAAAGTCCGCGAATCCATTCGGTCTCAGAGTTCTATCTTGACCCGTTTTCCCAACGCGACCGCAGCATCCGATGTCGAAGCGATCGCCCGAATGCTGCTCGCCGAAGGATGAGCACGGTCGCGCCACCGCCACCGCCACCACCACCGGCGCCGAACCCACCGCAGCCCATTCCTACCTTGACGGTAAACAACGCACCGCCAGAGATCCAGCAATTGCCTCCCGGTCTTCGGCTCGAGGTTCCTGTCCTGCCGCTTCCCAGTGGCGAAGACGGCGCGGTTCGGCTTCAGTTTCCAAGCGGCAGCATCGACGTCCAGTCTCCGATCAACCTGACAGCGGGAAGTTCGGTGACCGTGATGGTCCAGTCGGGCGGAACCCGGCCAAAGCTTCTGCTTCTCGCGATCGACGGATCGCCGCCGCCGTTCGGTGCCATACGCGCGCCGAACGCGTTCGCCGGAGTGCCCGGCGCCGGCACGGATGCCACAGCGGCGCGTTCTTCCCTGTTGGCGCCCGGAACCACCATTCCATCGGCGACGACGGAAACGATAACGCCGACAATCGGCATTACCGTAACAACGACCCTGTTGCGACCTTTTTCGGGTCTGGCAACCGTCCCACAATCCCCCTCTGCAACGCCTTCCCCTGGGCTCGATGCGGTGACCGGCATTACACCGAACGCCGGATCGGTCGCCATATCCGCGGGACAAGGCTCCGGCATCGAGCCCGAATTTCCGGCGGGGACCCGCCTGTCCACGACGCTGGCCGGCTATCAGCTCCCAGGTCAACCCACGGTCGGTTCCACGCCCTCCGCCGTCCTCGCCAACATCCAGTCCCCCCTTGAAATAGGCAGTGTACTTCAGGGGACGATCACGGGGGTCACCAGCGGCGGCCACGCCATCGCACAAACATCCGTCGGCCCTGTTCAGATTGCGGCCTCGACGATCCTGCCACCGGGCACGGTCGTTATTTTGGAAGTTGCCTCCGCGCCGCAACTTCCCCAGTTCACGCCGGCAGCATCACCATTCGAAAACCTAGCCGCCTTTCTCGATGCCCGGAATTGGCCGACCATGGAAGAGGCCGTCGCCGTACTGGCGGGAGCCCGAACCGCCGACGCACACCAGCTTTCGCCCCACGCCGTGGCGCGTCCTGACGCCGCCATGACGACGGGCGTTCTGTTCTTCCTGACGGCGCTACGGGGCGGCGACCTCGCCGGCTGGATCGGCGAAGGCCCGGCGCGCCTTCTGTCGCGGCTACGCCCCGATCTGTCGGCGCGACTAGGGGAAGACTTTCACAAATTGGGCCGTCTGACGGACGATCCATCCCCCGGCGATTGGCGTACCATCGCCTTTCCTCTGCTGAACGGCGATCGCATCGAAATGGTCCGGCTCTTGTTGCGTCACGGAAAGGGGAATGGATCGCCCGAGGACGGCGAAACCGGGGATCGGTTCGTAGTCGACGTCTCGTTGTCCCGGATCGGACGATTCCAAATCGACGGCCTGTTTCGGAACCGGCGCAAGAGGATCGATCTGATCGTCAGGACCGATGGCCCGCTACCACCAGCAGCGCGTGACGACCTCCGCCGTATCGTCCGACAGGCCGGCGAGGATGCGGGGCTGGATTGCGCCCTTGCCTTCCAGGCCAATCCTCCCAGTTTCGTGGATATCGTGCCGAAGGATGCTCCATCCGGCGGCCATGGCATCGTGGTATGAACATGGACCTTCATGAACGCCGCAATCTTTTGAACACGTCCGCCACGCCGGAGACGCGCCGCGATTTCATCGTGGTTCTGCGAACCCGATTCACTTGGCCCGATGAGTCGTCGGGCGTTTCGGTGCGAGTCCGTTATATTCCCGACCGTCAACTGCTCTCGATTCAGTCCCTGGAAACCTACCTTGCCGCGCTTGCCGAAGAAGCCTTCCGGTCTTTGGAGGCCGTGGCAACCGTGGTTCTGGACGATATCAACAACGAGATCGTACCGCGATGGGCCCAGATAACCATGAGCACCATCCCCCAAGACTCGGCAACGGTACCGGGTCATGAGGTAATCGTGGAAGATCGGCAGCCGAACTGGGACAACCCTGAATTGCTGTCGCGATTTTTGACTTCATAGGGAATTTTCAAAAATCTTATTTGGAAAGATGCTCAATATTTTATGGCAATTGCGGATATAAGAATTCTGCAATGTCATGTTTCCATGGGAGGATTCGGACCTTTTCCGACAAACAGAAAGATGCGTAAAGACGAGCCGCATGCCGGTTCGTCGGGGGGATCATTCGAAAATGAAAAACGTATTCAGTAACTTGAAAATCGGTTTTCGCCTGGCAGGTGGATTCGCGATCATACTTCTTTTGACTGCGTTTCTGGGCGGCGTTTCGGTCTGGGGCGAACGCGCACTGCGCGGCAACGCCAGCGAACTCTACGAGGGGCCATTCAAGATCGCAACGACCGCCTTGGACATTTCACGCCGGATTCAGTCTATGGAACTGGCGATCGAAGACATGATTATGACGAACGATCCCGTCGCTGTGAAACGAGGGGTTCTGCGGCTCAGTGCCGAATCGGGATCCATCCAGGACGGTTTCGCTTTGATCAAAAAGCGGTTTGACGGCGAGAAAAAACTGGTCGACGACGCCTCCGACGGCTTTAACGCCTGGAAGCCGATCCGCGACGATATCGTGAAACTGGCCCAGAATGGCGATCACCAAGGCGCATTGGCTTTGGCGAAGGGCATGAATGCCAGCCATGTCGCGACTATGAACGAAAAGTTGGAAATGCTGATCGACAGTTCGCGCGATTCGGCCCGGACCTTCATGATTGGCACCGAAACAACCGGGCAACGCACCGAATTCATCGTTCTGGCGATCCTGGCCGTTGCCGTCGTTCTCGGTATCGTCATCGCCGTGGGAACAACCTCGGGGGTCACGCGTCCATTGGCGCGCCTGCGACTGGCCATGATTGCTTTGGCCGATGACCACGCCATCGAAATTCCCGCCTG
Organism: Rhodospirillales bacterium; assembly: GCA_963675465.2. Taxonomy (GTDB): domain Bacteria; phylum Pseudomonadota; class Alphaproteobacteria; order Rhodospirillales; family Shumkoniaceae; genus JAHDSF01. Next base: position 33,972 of record CAXXVY010000004.1, on the reverse strand, counting down.
CGACCGCAAAGACGAGATCGGCGCGATGGCCCGTGCGGTCCAAACCTTCAAGGAAGCCCTTCTTGCCGCAGACCAATTGGCCAAGGACCAGTCCGAACTCCAAGCCAAACGCCAGAAACGCACCGAGACAATCGTCAATCTGACCAACGGGTTCGATCGCGAAGTCACGGAAGTCCTTCAAGCGGTGGCCGAGGCGGTAGAGGAAATGCAGGCAACCGCGAATGCCATGGCAACGGTGACGGAACGCACCCACGCGCAGACGTCGAACGTCGCGGCCGCAGCCGAACAGGCATCGGCAAACGTTCAAACCGTCGCTTCCGCTGCCGAAGAGCTTTCGAGTTCGGTTTCCGAAATCGCCCGGCAGGTCAACTCGTCGAATACCATCGCCGGAAACGCGGTTCGTGTCGCCGATGAAACAAACAAGAAAATCACGGGGCTATCCGAAGCGGCCCAGCGCATCGGAGAAGTCGTCGACCTCATCAACGACATCGCCGACCAGACCAATTTGTTGGCGCTGAACGCGACGATCGAGGCGGCAAGAGCCGGCGATGCCGGCAAGGGCTTCGCCGTTGTTGCATCCGAGGTCAAGAACCTCGCCAACCAGACGGCTCGAGCGACCGAAGAAATCGGTTCGCAAATCAGCGACATGCAGAATGCGACGTCCGAAGCCGTCGAAGCGATACAAGAAATCGCCGGAATCATTCGCGAGATCAGTGAAATATCGGCAACGGTCGCATCCGCTGTGGATCAACAGGGCGCAGCGACGCAGGAAATCGCCCGCAATGCCGAACAGGCGGCGGTCGGAACGCACGACGTGACCAACAGCATCTCCGGCGTATCCGAAGGTGCGCGGGAAACCGGCGATTCATCGGGCCGCGTGGCCCACGCCGCCGACGACCTGTCCGCCCAGGCAGAGACCCTCCGTTCACGGGTGGAAACCTTCCTGGAAGGCATGCGGGCAGCCTGACGCGCCGATTTCGATCTCAACGTTCGCTAAAGGCGGCGGATCACTCCGCCGCCTTTGCTTATGCATCGGTAGCAGACAGGCAACCGATTCCGTTCAGGCGTTTTTCCTGAGATGCGTCTGCATACCGATTTCGTCCAATGTCGCCGTTTCGCGGCGCGCCAACTCCTGCGCCTGGACGCGTTCCCGATTTTCCTGAACGACCTCGAACTTCTTGAGTTCGCGGTAGGCTTCGCGCAAGCTTTCTCGAGCCTCCGATATTTCCCTTTCGGCTTTTGACACCGATTGGGCAAGCGTTTCTCGCCGCTCGATGACTTTGAGCGCATAGCCGCCATAGGCATACGCCGCTTCATTCGGGGACGCGGCCGCTATTTTTTGCTCCCGTCCCAATTCCGCTTCAAGGCGCTGCGCCTGCGCTTCCAGATCCGAAAGCAACCGCAACAGATCGCCGAGTTTACGACGCTTTTCATCCACGCGCCATTCGTGCACCCGAATGATGTTCGCGAGGTCCTTTGCCACCGTCCTTACCCCTTGTACCCTTCTCGTGCCGGACTCAAGAACTCAACGTTTTTTCGTTTCAATTCCGCAATGACGTGCGGTTGCGTGGCGGTCAGGATGGACTATCCGCCCCGGGATCCGGCATCCCGAGGATTTCCGCCAAATTCCGATAACATGACGTCAGGTCCGCATTCACGTCCTTGGTCTGTGTCATGAATTGCTCCAAAGCCGGATAAAAATCGATGGCCTCGTCGACACGGGGATCGGCGCCACGCCTATAGGCGCCCAAACGGATGAGTTCCGACATGTCCTCGTATGTGGCGATCAATTGACGCGCCCGTTGAACCAGTTCGTTTTCCGCCTTGGAATTGCATGCGGGCATGGTTCGGGACACGCTTCTCAACACGTTGACGGCGGGGAAGCGCCCGCGTTCGGCGATCGCGCGGTCCAAAACGATATGGCCGTCGAGGATGCCACGCACCGCATCTGAAATCGGTTCGTTATGGTCGTCCCCTTCGACCAGAACCGTGAACAGGCCCGTGATGGTTCCCTGCTCTGGCGTTCCCGGACCTGCCCTTTCAAGCAGTTTCGGCAGTTCGGCGAAGACCGACGGGGTGTAGCCCTTGCTGGCCGGCGGTTCGCCAGCCGAAAGGCTTATTTCGCGTTGCGCCATCGCAAATCGGGTCACGCTGTCCATCATGCACAGGACATCATTGCCGAGGTCGCGAAAATACTCGGCGACCGCCATGCTCAGATAGGCGGCTTGGCGTCGGACAAGCGGCGGCTCGTTTGACGTGGCAACGACGACGACGCTCCGCGCAAGCCCCTCGGGACCAAGATCGTCCTCGATGAACTCCCGTGCCTCGCGGCTGCGTTCGCCGACCAGCCCGAGAACGTTTACCTGAGCCGTGGTATGGCGGGCCATCATCGAGATTATGGTCGACTTGCCGACGCCGGACCCCGCGAAAATGCCCATACGCTGGCCGCGGCAGCAGGACAGAAAAGTATTGATGGCGCAAACACCGAGATCGATTTTTTTCCCGATGCGCCGACGCGCGTGCGCCGAAGGCGGCTCGTTATGAAGAGGATAAGCGACCGGTCCCTTCGGCAACGGCCCCAAACCGTCGACGGGTTCGCCGAAAGAGTTGACGACGCGACCAAGCCATTCCGGGCTGGGATAGATGACCGGATCTTCGACCCCGACCTCCACGCGGCAGCCGGCGCCGACGCCCTCCAGGGTACCGAAGGGCATGAGCAGCGCCCGTTCCTCACGAAAGCCGATGACTTCGCATCGAACCTGCCGTCCGCCGCGGCCGATGATCCGGCAATGGTCGCCGATCGACAATCCTCCTTCGACGCCGCCAACCTCCACCAAGAGACCGACCACCGAGCGCACCCGCCCAAACAGTCGGTATTCCGGCAGGCGCGTAATCTCTTCGACGACATTGCGGGTCAACACGAACCCAGCACTCCTTCCCACGGGCGGACGCATAACGGAACACGCCAGACGTCCGAAAGTATCGGCCACCAGCGTTTAAAGTTTCGTAAAGCCTGATCGGCCGGTATTCGGCCGACTTCTTAATGCTTTCGCTTGATTAATCGGTATGCGGCGCCTATGGTTAATGTATCGATGTCGGAACGGTCTTATGAGACATTGTCATGCGCGTACTACTTGTCGAGGACGATCAAGCAACCGCCCAATCCGTGAAGATGATGCTGGAATCGGCGGGGATGGTTGTCGATGACACCGGCCTTGGCGAAGACGGTCTGGAAATCGGCAAGCTTTACGACTACGACATCATCGTTCTGGATCTCATGCTCCCCGACATGGATGGGCTTGAAGTCCTGAGGCGCTTGCGCAACGCCCGCGTTCACACCCCGGTTCTCATCCTTTCAGGCCTCACCGAATCGGAACTGAAGGTCAAGGGATTGGGAATCGGTGCAGACGATTATCTAACCAAACCCTTTGACAAGGGCGAACTGCTTGCCCGGATCCAGGCGATCATCCGGCGTTCGAAAGGTCATAGCCAATCGATCATCCGCACCGGAAAATTGACGGTAAACCTCGATACCCGGACCGTCGAAGTCGATGGCCAGCCCATTCACCTGACGGGCAAGGAATACGGGATCCTCGAACTGTTGTCGCTCCGCAAGTCGACGACCTTGACCAAGGAAATGTTCCTCAACCACCTCTACGGCGGCATGGACGAACCGGAACTTAAGATCATCGACGTTTTCATCTGCAAACTGCGCAAAAAACTCGCAGCCGCCACCGCCGGCGATAACTATATCGAAACCGTATGGGGTCGTGGTTACGTGTTGCGCGACCCGGACGAACACCCGGTGGTCCACGTCCAGTAGATTGGCCGCTATCCGGCGAGACTGTTCGCGGCGTTGGCCAGACAGTAGACGCCACGCTGTCCGGGGACCGGCTTGAATTTGTCGGAAATGCCCAAAACGGTTTCTGCGCCCCCCAGGAATAAGACGCCGTCGTCCGCGATAATCCGGCTGATCTGCTCCAAAACCCGCGACTTTGTCGGTTGATCAAAATAGATCAGGACGTTGCGGCAGTAAACGACGTCGAATGTCCCCAGGGATCTCAAATCCCCGAGCAGATTGAACTCACGATACTGGACCATCGCACGAAGGCCGGCATCGATCTGCCAAAGATCGCCGTTCTTCTTGAAGTATTTCAAGAGCAACTGGATCGGCAAACCACGCTGCACTTCGAACTGCGAGTACACGCCCGCTTTTGCCTTGGCAAGGATCTCGGACGAGATGTCCGTGCCGAGGATCTCATGGCGCCAGCCCGCCATTCGCGCGGCTTCTTCCTTGAGAATGATCGAGAGGGAATAGGGTTCCTGACCGCTCGAGCAGGCGGCGCACCAGATCCTGAATGATTTTTTTGCGGCGCGTGCTTCGCGTATTTTCGGCAAAATGGTCTGCCGGAAGGTGTCGAACGGCTTGATGTCGCGGAAGAAAAACGACTCGTTGGTCGTCATCGCTTCGGTAATTTCGCGCATCAGGCTTTCGTCGGCCCTCCCGCGTATCGCCGCGACGATATCCTCCAACCCCTTCATGCCGCGCTTGCGCGCAACCGGCATGAGACGACTTTCGAGGAGATATGCCTTATCCCGCGTCAGGACCAGACCGGAGCGATCCTTTACAAAGCGACTGACGAGGTCGAAGTCCTCGGGTCTCATGGCGAACCTCGCGAGGCCAGCTTCGTCAAATGCGGCGCGATATCATTAAGCGGCAGGACTGCGCTGCATAGGCCGGCCTGCGCAACCGCGCCGGGCATTCCCCACACGACACTCGATGCTTCATCCTGGCCAACCAGGGTTCCCCCGGCTTCCACGACAATCCGCGAACCCGCCAACCCGTCCTGTCCCATACCCGTCAATATCGCGACCAGTGTGCGCGCGCCATAGACGCGGTCAATACTCCGCAGCATCACATCCACGGATGGACGACAAAAGTTTTCAGGCGCGTTTTGGTTGAGGCGCACGATACGCTGAGACCCCCGGGATTCGACTGTCATGTGAAAGTCCCCCGGAGCCAGATAGATGCGGCCCGGAACCACGAACTCGCCGTCCTTGCCCTCCGCGCACTGCCAACCGCTCATCCGCGTAATATGCTCGGCGAGAATCGTCGTGAACGTCGCCGGCATGTGTTGCGTGATGAAGACCGGCACGCGTATTTCCTTGCCGAGCCCCTTGAGAAGGGTAAACAGCGCTTGCGGTCCACCGGTGGAACTGCCGATCGCCAGGACTTCCGGCTTGAACCGACCGGGATCGCGCAGAACGACTTTCGGTGGCGGATGACTCGGCAACACGAAGCGTGGACGTTCCGACGTCGATCGCGGACGAGCCGGGCCGCGCGAACGACCGACGCGCCGCGTCCGGCCCAACGTGCGAACCTTTTCGATCAGATCCCGTCGAAAATCCTGCCCGCCGCTGATTTCGCGCGACGAGGTCGGTTTAGGGATGTAATCGGCGGCGCCCGCCTCCAGCGCGCGGATGCTGATCTCGGCGTTCTTGAGCGTCAAAGTCGATGCCATGACGATTTTGACGTCGGGATCGACTTCCAACAACTTGGGGATGGCCGTCAATCCATCCATCACCGGCATTTCGATATCCAGGATCACGACATCGACATCGGTTCTGGCCAGACTGCTGACGGCGAGTTGGCCGTTTCCGACTGACGAGACGATTTCAAAACCGTTGTCGGATTCCAGCATCCTGACAATCAGGCCGCGCACCACCGCCGAATCGTCGACGACCATGACGCGTATGGGTTCCGATGATTGCGGACCGTTTCCGGCACCAGGATTCTTTTCAGAGGTAAAAGCCAAGGCGCCGTCTTTCCTTCTAAAGGAGGCCGACCTGTTGAAACTTCGCTTGGATGATCTCGCTGTCGAACGGCTTCATGATGTATTCGTTCGCCCCCGCTTCGATCGCCATCTGGATGTGGTCGATGTCGTTTTCCGTCGTGCAAAAAATCACGACCGGAGCATCGCCGCCGGGAAGTTTCCTCAGCTGCCTGAGGAATTCGATGCCATCCATGACGGGCATGTTCCAATCCAACAAGACCGCGTCCGGAATTCGTTCCTTGCACGATTCCAGGGCTGCACTGCCATCGGCAGCTTCCTGGGTTTCGAACTCGAGCTCCTGAAGAATCTTTCGGGCCACCATTCTGATGACTTTTGAGTCATCGACGATGAGACAGGACTTCATGACGACCTTCTCGATTTGATTGCAATCTGGCCCGGATCAGCCAGTCTCCTTCAACTCGTTTATCAGTTCTCCAGAGTTTGTGCCAGGGTTTGAACCAAGGCTTCCCTGTCGAATTTCGCCACGTAATCGGTGAAGCCGACTTCGCGACCACGCTCAAAATCTTTCGGCGTCGCGTGCGACGACATGGCGACCAGCGGCACGGCACCCCAATCGGAGTCAGACCGTATCCGCTCCGCGAATTCAAACCCGTTCATTCCAGTCATTTCGATGTCACTGACGATGGCATCAAATTGGGCACCGCTTTCCTTGAGTTCAAGAGCGGCTTCGGCGCTCTGAACGGCCGTAACCCGATATCCGGCGACCGACAACATCGGTGACAGGAGATTGAGGAAGAACGGGCTGTCATCGACCAGAAGTACGCGTTTGCGCTCGGACTCGGACGCGAACGCTTCGGTATCACGACCGCCGAACCAGTCCGCAAACGCCTGGGTCAGATAGAAGCCGGCATCGATGACGTCGGTCGCCTTACCGTTGATGACGGCGCTGCCCAATAGCCCCGACTGATTGGCGACGAGTTCGATGTTCAGCTTGTCGTCGACGATATCGACGATTTCGTCGACGACCAGACCCATGGTCCGATCGCCTTCCGTGAAGACGAGTATCGGCTGACGTCCGCTGTCCTTCCACATGTGTCCCATGTCGAAGGGCACCAGGGGAACCAACTGGCCCCGGTACTGAACCACCGACTGGCCATGCGAATGCTCGACATCCGACATGTCGACTTCTTCCAGTCGGGCGACCAAGGCCAAGGGCACCGCCTTGAGTTCGTCACCACCGGCACGGAAGATCAGCAGCGAGGTCGTTTCCTCGCCGGTGCCGTGCGCCGCCGCAGCTTCCGCCGCCGTGGTGGGCGCCACCGCAGCCGCCTGCCCCGACGCCGCGGCGATACCGTTGGGATCGAGGATCATGATTACGCTGCCGTCGCCGAGAATGGTGTTGCCGGAATAGTACGGAATGTTTCTCAGGATCGGGGCCACCGGTTTCACCACGATTTCTTCCGTGTCGTAGACGCGGTCGACGATGATCCCGAAGGTGTAGGTTCCAACCTGAGTCACAACGATGAAGACCTCGTCGTCCTCGGTCGGGTTTTCCTCCTCCCCATCTTCCAGGCGCAGGAGCGTCTGGAGCGATACCAGGGGAAGAAGACGGTCCCGCAGGCGCAGAACCGGGGATTCGTTGATCATTTCGATCGAATTGTCGGACTCGGTGGACGCCCGGACCAGTTCCAAAACACTGATCTGCGGGATCGCGAAACGCTCCTTGCGGCATTCGACAATGAGCGCGGACACGATCGCCAACGTCAGCGGAATCTTGATCGTGAACGTGGTCCCACGACCTTCGACCGATTTGAATTCGATCGTACCGCCGATCTTTTCAACGTTGGTCTTGACGACGTCCATGCCGACGCCACGTCCGGAGACCGACGTGACTTTTTCGGCCGTAGAGAATCCCGGCTTCAGGATGAACTGCTGAATCTGCTGTTCGGTCATGCCTTCCAGATCGGCTTCGGTCGCGAGCCCGTTCTGGACAGCCTTCGACCGAATGCGTTCGGTGCTGAGGCCCTTCCCGTCGTCGGCGATCTCGATGATGATGTGACCGCCTTCGTGATAGGCGTTCAAGATCACCGAACCGGTTTCGGGCTTGCCCTTCTCGCGGCGATCCGCAGGCATTTCGAGACCGTGATCGGCGGAGTTCCGGACCATGTGGGTCAACGGATCCTTGATCAGTTCCAAGACCTGGCGGTCGAGTTCCGTCTCGGCGCCGAGCATCTGAAGATCGATCTTCTTGCCGGTTTCAACCGCGAGATCGCGGACGATTCGCGGCAATTTCGCCCAAGCATTGCCGATCGGCTGCATGCGGGTTTTCATCACGCCTTCCTGCAGGTCGGTCGTGATGTGGCTCAACCGCTGCAGGGGAACCTTGAATTCGCTGTCGTCGTGGCCGCGCACCATCTGCAACAACTGGTTCCGGGTCAAAACCAGTTCGCTGACCAGGGTCATCAGGTCTTCGAGCAACTCGACGTTGACCCGAATCGACTGCGCCGCGATCGATGATTCGCGCGGAGCGGTGCTTTCTTCTTTCTTGACGAGGGACTTGGCCGCTTCGGGTTCCTTCGCGACGACCGGGATCTTGACGGCCTCGGCGACCTTCTCATCGCTTTCGGCAGCCTTGCTCTCGGTCGCGCGCTCGGTTTCCATTTCGGCTGCGATCTGTTCCTGTGTCGCCGCCTTCGCACCCGACGACATGGCCAGTTCGACCTCGTCCAGGAGTTCCTTGGCAACCGGGAAACCGCCATCGCCGACAGCGGGGCCGCTGCTGGGCTTTTCCTGGACCGGTTTGGGCTCGGGTACGGACGCCGCAGCGGGACTGCGGCCTTCGGCCATAGCGTTCAAATCGGCGATCAAGGCCTTGTCTTCGCCTTCGGGCTCCGAACCATTTTCTTCGAGCTCACTTAAAAGCTCGCGAATCCGGTCGATACAGCGGAGAATCAGTGACACGGCATCGGGCGTGACTTCCAACGCGCCGTCGCGGAATTTTCCCAGGACGTTTTCGCCCGCGTGAGCGACTGACTCCAGACGGGGAAGGCCGAGGAAACCACACGTCCCCTTGATGGTATGGACGAGTCGGAAAATGTTCTGAAGGATACCCTTGTCGTTCGGATCCCTTTCGAACTTCACCAACTCGACGTCGATGACCGCTAGGCTTTCAGAAGTTTCAGTCAGGAATTCGTTTAACAAATCATCCATGGTTTTCTTACCCCGTCACATCGAGCCCGGCGGTAGAGGTTTTCCCCACTCGCTCGCCATACACCACATAAACAATAGCGACTTTATTCGCGCTTTCGTACCATCCGAAAGTCTACCCATACCACTAACTTCGGATAAAGTCTTTCAAATGTTGCAAATGTGGGACGAAGAAGCGCTATGAAATAACCTTATACGGCGGGAATCATGGCGGCGATCCGCACCTCTCCCGGGTTTTCGCGATCGATTTCCAAGTCGGCACCGATTTCGTCGGCCAATGTCTTGACCAGGACGCCTTGGACATTGCGCGCCGTGAGGTTTTCGAGCGTTATTTCCCCGGCCAAAGCCTTGATCAGTTCATCGTTTGGCCGCGCACCGACTCCATTGCCTTGAATCGCGACACCAAGATTCTCGTCAAGGCGGGCGACTCGCACCAGGAGGCTTCCACCCCGCGGCAGGCAGTCCACGCCCGCGAGAACGAGATTGAGAATCAGTTTTCCCGACAGCAGCGAGATTTCCGCCGGCGTATCCTCAGTTAACGACCAATCGAGGCGTATATTGCCTTCTCTCAACAAATCTTCGGAAATCAACCTCAAGGCCTCGACCGATACCCGGCCATCCGCGCCGCCACCCATTCCGAACGCCGTTCGATAGAACGACAGCCGACGGGTCATCTGCAAAGCGCTTCTCCGAACGAGAGACAGCGCCTCGGCGCCGTGTTCGGGATCCTCTTCGTACAGTTCCATTCCGGCGTTGACGGCACCGGCAGGACTGATGAGATCATGGCAAAGCCGAGAGCACAGAAACCGCGTCAAGTGCGTACCGAACGTTTGACCGGGCATAACCGGTAGCCCCCCGATTGCAAGCGTCAGTTCCTCGAACTCATGACAAGCGATTCGGCCAAAGTCTCGATCGTTTCGCTGATCTCTTCAGTACCGGCGCGCGAGGAACGGGAACGAATAAGCTGGCGAACCGCATCGAGATCAATTTCCCGGCCCCGCAACAGCACCGACAGGACCGCCTCGATGGCAAGAATATGAGCGGCGAGGTTTTCGACCTGTTCGATTCTTTTCGCCGCGTTTTCTCCGAGAACCTTGATGTCTTCCGCTATGGAACGAAGGTTCTTGTCGAGGTCGCTAATATGGCGGAAAAATCCTGTTTCCTCAAGGTGTTGTATGAAAACCTTGGCGGAGGGATCAATAGAATCGCGATCATCCGGCATTCAGAACTCCTTTTTGTGCCTTGCCTTATAGGATAGGAATTCTTTTGGAAGGTGTCACCGTCGGTTTACCGAAGGCACCGCGATCAGCGCAGGCAGGATCCCATGACGCGCCCCCTCTCCTCCCCTCCGCCTCTGCCGCCCGCAGGAGCGTTGTATGGCCCAGACAAAACGCGGATGGCGGATCTGTCGCATTTCGCTGCGGCTCTTAAATTACGGGGATGGAAGGTCGGCGGTCTCGTGCAGGAAAACCTGTTTCGCCCCGACGGGCAGAAATTGGGGATCGACGCCATCGCGCTGGATACCGGCCAACGAATCCCCATCGTCCGTTATACGGACATGCACCTTTCCCAGCGCGTTTGCGGACTGGACGAAAACTTGCTGGCCGAAGCGACTCATGTACTTCGCAGAGCGGTCGACCAGCGCGCCGATGTCCTGATCGTGGAAAAATTCGCCGATCGCGAAAAGGAGGGCGCCGGTCTCTCCGACGAGATCCTCTTGGCCATGTCCGAAGAAATCCCGACATTGGTCGCCGTGTCGGCGGACGCACTGGATCGATGGAACGGCATCATCGGAGACATGGGGGTCCTGGTGCCGCTCGACGAAACCGCCTTTTGGCACTGGTGGGGGCCCCATCGGATCTACCGCGATCTCGAACTCGGCGTCGCGGACGTCCCGGCGCGGCGTGTCGTGGTGGGCGTGCATTTCACCCTGGTCGAAGGGCCAACGGGATGCGGCCTTGCACAAACACCGGAACGGCTGGGCAAACCGCGCGACCAACAGAGCGAAACCGGCTATCGCGGCCGATCGCTCCGGGATCTGGCATCCCTGGTTCATTCATGGGATCCATTCGAAGCGGCCGTCGGCCTTGCGGCCGTAAACGCGCACTACAATCGCATAGATTTGACCGGTCCCGATACCGACGGATTGCGGTTGGTCGCGGATGCCGATGGTCCTGTCGCCTCGGTCGGCCGATTTGCGGGTCTCGACAAGAGGCGGCTGGACTGGACGATCCTGGAACGAGACCCGGCACACGACGAACACCCGGTTGCCGCGGCATCATGGCTACTTCCCCGCCACGAATGGGCAGCCGTCACCGCATCGGCGTTGGTCGATCACAGTCTGCCCGACATCGTCGCTGCCCGGGGACGATGCGCGATCTCGCTTGTCGGACCGAGCACGCCGTTGACCAATCGGCTCCACGCCTATGGAATCCGGGCATTGTCGGGATTTATCGTTTCGGACAGCAATGCATGCGCGCGAATCGTTGCCGAGGGTGGCAATGCGCGCGCGCTTCGAGCGTTCGGTCGACGCGTCACCCTGACCGCCCCGGAAAACCCGCTCTGACCGTCGCATCAAAGACGCTTTGCGATCGCGGCCTCCGCCGCTTTGCGATCCTCGGCCGTGTTGACGTTGGCAAACGCCTCTTCGTCGAAGGCGACTTCGGCGACGGCATGGCGATACATCCATCGCCCGACCCCTAATCGTGGTTCCTCAAGCATGGCCGACCTAAGCGGCGATGCCATTTCAACGGGCCATAGCGCGCAGACGGGATGGGACCAGCCGCCGGCCACGGCACAGACAACGGCATGGCGGCCGTTGTCAATCGCCTCGGCCAAGCGCGGACACAGGTCATCCGGCAGAAAGGGCGTGTCGCAGGGAACCGAGAGAACGTATCGGGCCCGAGGAAAGTTTTCCCTCGTCCATTCCAAACCCGTGAGTACGCCCGCCAATGGTCCCCTCTCTGGCCGTATTGCATCCGCGACAACCGGCAGCGCCAAATCACGCCAGCGATCCGGATCGCCATTCGCGTTGAGAATCAGGGCTGCGAGATGCGGTTGGATCGACGTCACGATCCTTGAAATCATGGCGACACCGCCGATCTCGAGCCGGCCCTTGTCGCCGCCGCCCAGTCGCGTGGCGCCGCCTCCGGCGACGATCACCCCGACAACATCTTCCGTGGTCTTCATTCCAATCCCGGCCGTTTCGTTCCGAATTACGGTCGCATCAGCGCCGACGGTCGACCAGACTCCATTCGATCGCCGCACCCGACCCCCGACTCCTTCGGCCCCATTGAATCATGGCGGTGTCCCGCCAGGGCGCCTTGGCCGTCTCGACGATCGGTTCGACGCCGAGATTCGACGGCGATCGACCTTCGCCGTCGTTCGGCACCACCCGATCAATTTTGTTCGTTCGCCCGGTGGTAGTCCGAGTGGTTGCCGCAGGCCGAACCCGTATAACCGCCAGGAGGGCGGCAACGGCCAGAAGACCGACAACCACTGCGACCGCGCCGGCCTCTTCCTCGTCTTCCCAGACGTTCAGAACCACCATGAAGGCGATGAAGCCCCAACTCGCGGCAGAGGCCAGAACGAATGCCAACCGCACCCAGGGAATAGCCGCGACAATGATCATCACGACGAAAGTGGCGACGGTCGCCGCCACGGCTTCGGACCCGAATTCGCCCATGGTTCCGTGAACGAAAAACAGGACGAGCAAACTGATCAGAAGAGCGTGGAAGGCGACGACGTTGCGTAGCGTTCGCCGAGCGTCTGGCGTGGATGATTTTTTCCCGCCGACGGACCTGGTTCGAGATCCCTCGCTCGTCCGGCGCGCGGCGGACCGTCCTTTCTCCATGGTTTTTTTCGTAGCGTCTTTGCTTTCCGATTGTGCCGACCTCTTTTCAGCAAGAGCCCTGCGGTAGGACGTGAGCATCTCCCCCAGCTTTTGACCGTCCAAAGTGGCCATGCCTTTTATTCCCTCCGTCTCCCTTGGTCCGCGCCCCCGGAGACCACGCCCAACGGAACTCCGCTCAGCGATCGGATTCGCGGCCATCGGCATCCAAACACGATAAAACCGAGACCGAACGTTTCAGCATACGCGAGGTTGGGATCGGGTGGAACGATGCATTGCGGGGCTGAAGCGCTCCATGATTTAATCCTCGGACCAAGGCGCAACGCCGCACAACCGAAACAGGGAGAAACCCGCGATATGTACGACGATTCGCTGAAGAAGATGACGGAACACCGGAATCTCAAAGTTGGCCACATGGTCCTGGAGTTCGCGACCCCTGGCATCGGGCACATCCTGAAGAACGCAGGCGCCGAATTCGTTTTCCTGGACATGGAACACAGCGGGCTCGGTCTCGACACCATCAAGGCGACGACGCGGACGATCCAGGATGCCGGCTTGCCCGTGATCCTGCGGGTGCCGTCGAAAGCCTACGACCACGCCTCCCGCGCCCTTGACCTGGGCGTCGAAGGCATCATGGTCCCGATGGTCAATACACCGGAGGAGGCGCGGCAAATCCTCGATCACATGAAATACGCCCCCGTTGGAAAACGCGGAGCGGTCTTCGGCGTATCCAATACCGGTTATCGCGCGCCCGCATCCGTGACCGAAGCGATGGCCGCCTCCAACCGCGCTACGGCCTTCTTTCCGCAGATCGAGACCCGCGCCGGACTGGAAAACGCCTATGACATCGCCGCAGTGCCGGGTGTCGATTGCCTGTGGATCGGCCATACCGACCTGAGCGTTTCCCTGGGGATACCGGGACAGTTCGACCACCCGGATTTCATCACCGCCGTCGACCGTGTCCTCGACGCCTGCAAGAGCCACGGGAAATCGGCGGGAATGCTGGTAATGGATATTCCGGGCTCCATCGCCCGGTTCAGGCAGGGCTTCGATTTCATCTGCTATTCCGGCGATGTCTGGGCATTGGGCGGTTTCGTCGCCGAGGGGATGACGGCCATCAAGGCGGCCTGCGCATCGAAGCCCTGAAATCGAGAGAGCCGGACTGTACCACCATTCCGCCAACGCGGCGGCGAACGGGAATGGCTTGCTTCAATTCGCCGTACAATGTGGCTTGCCGGACGGCGAGCCTATTCATTCTCGCAGGTATTGCCCGATTGTCAGGCAACATAAGTTATCGTTAATGCTCCATTGAAAAGACATCGCCGCGACATCCCCTACTGAGTATATTCGAGAGGTTTGGTCCATATTTGTAATGGTTATAATATACCTTATCAATAAAAACATAGTTTTAAAACAACATGCTCAAACTAATTATATTGTCCGATCGTCTCAATACCTCTATATCGCTGAAAATTTTCAACGCTTTCTCGATAAAACTTCGGGAAAGTGCTAGGCGTTTGTCATTTTACCGAAATAAACTCGGCGTATAATCCGGTTTGTATATAAAAAGGAGAAGGGAATGAAGTTTTCTAATTTAAATATTGGAAAACGCTTGGTGATTCTCGTATCGGTAATGACCATCGGCCTGGGTATCGTCGCCATTTCCCTGTTAGCCGAACTGCGGGAATCCTTGTTCGAAACCCGTCGCGATAAAACCCGCGAACTGGTCGAAACCGCGCACAGTCTGATCGCCGGCTATGGCTCACTCGCCGATTCGGGGATTCTTTCCGCCGCAGAGGCACAAAAGGCCGCCGCCGATGCCGTTCGGTTCCTTCGCTATAGCAACGACCAGTACTTCTGGATCAACAACATGGATGCGGTCGTCGTTATGCATCCGTTCAAGGGCAATCTCGTCGGCAAGAGCATGTGGGGCCACGCCGATGCCGAAGGAAAATACCACTGGCGCGCTTTTGTCGAAACCGCGCGAAAACAGGGCGCCGGGTTCGTCGAATATGCCTTTCAGCCTCCGAACGCGAATACCGCGATTCGATCGAAAATTTCGTATGTCAAAGCCTATATGCCCTGGGGTTGGGTCGTCGGAACCGGAGTCTACGTCGATGACATCGATGCCCTTTTTGTGAAGATCGCGCTGACGTCATCCGGGACAATCGTTGCCATTCTTTTGCTGTCTTTGGGACTCGCCTACCGAATCACCCGCGGAATCGCCAATCCGTTGTCTCGCTTGACCGACGCGATGCGCCATCTTTCGAACGGGGATCTGAACACGCCGGTTCCGGAAGTCGGTCGCTGCGCCGAACTCGCCCGGATGGCGGGTGCGGTGGCCGTATTCAGAGACGGCCTGCGGGAAAAGGAGCAATTGGCGGCGGAACGCGAGCGCCTGGATCAGCATCAAGCTTCACGCGCGCGGCGCATTGAAAACTTGTGCGACGGTTTCGATACGGAAGCCACCGATACCGCCGGCTCTGTCGCGGCGGCTTCCGCCCAATTGAAGATTTCGGCCGAAAGCATGGCGGCAGTCGCGGAAACGGTAACCCGTCAGGCCAGCAAGGTTGCTACCGCTTCCGAACAGGCTTCGGTAAATGTTCAGATGGTCGCATCCGCCGCAGACGAACTGTCCAATTCGATCTCGGAAATCGGGCGGCAGGTAATCCGGGCATCCACCGTCGCATCCGGGGCCGTCCGGCAAGCGAGCGACACCAACGTCAAAATTCAGGACCTCGCCGTTGCCGTTAACAAGATCGGTGATGTGGTGGATTTGATCGCCGATATCGCGGATCAGACCAATCTTCTGGCTCTGAATGCCACCATCGAGGCGGCACGTGCGGGCGAGGCCGGCAAGGGATTCGCAGTGGTAGCCGCCGAAGTCAAGAATTTGGCGAATCAAACCGCCAAGGCGACGGGTGATATTGCCGCGCAGATCTCGGGCGTGCAGGCCTCAACACAAGAAGCGGTTGTGACGATCGACCTCATTACCAAAACCATTCGGGATATCGATTCGATCGCCGCCGGCATTGCTTCAACGGTCGAACAGCAGGAGGCCGCCACCCGTGAAATCGCTCGCAATATCGAGGAGGCTTCAGCGGGCACCTTGGACGTGTCGACGAACATCGTTGATGTGACACAGGCGTCCCGGGAAACCAGCGAGGCGGCCACCGACATAAGGAGCGCATCGAACCGACTCGCTGATCAGTCGAAAACCCTTAGGGCGTCGGTCCATTCATTCTTGGGATCGGTGCGAACCGCGTGACTCCCCATTCGGCGCCGACAACGATCAATCCTAAAAAAACGGCCCGGTCGCCGAAACGGCCGGACCGCCACCAGTGAGTTCGGGAGGTTCGCGGCCAACGGGTCACGAACCTTCCCTCCCCTGTCATTCCTTGATCGCCCCGGTCATGCTCGAGACATAGTGTTCGACGAAGAACGAATAGAGGACGGCGACCGGAAGCGACCCCAGCAACGCGCCGGCCATCAGCGACCCCCAGTGGTAGACGTCGCCTTCGACGAGTTCGGTGAGCACACCCACCGGAATCGTCTTGTGGCTGGTCGACGAAATGAAGGTCAGGGCATAAATGAATTCGTTCCACGATAGCGTGAAGGCGAAAATCCCCGCGGAGATCAAACCGGGAACCGCCAGAGGCAGAACGATCTTGATCAGAATCTGAAGCCGCGACGCGCCGTCGATCAGCGCGCATTCCTCCAGTTCGTAGGGAATGGTCTTGAAGTACCCCATCAGCAACCATGTGGCGAACGGGATCAGGAAAGTCGGATACGTCAGGATCAGGGACCACTTGGTATCGAACAACCCCAGGTCGAAAACCATTGTCGCCAACGGAATGAACAGGATCGAGGGCGGCACCAGATAGGCCAGGAAGATTGACGCGCCCAAGGTGTCCGATCCCCGGAACCGCAACCGCTGAATCGCATAAGCCGCGGTCACCGACGCAAAGATCGACAGGAACGTGGAGGCCACCGAGACGATCATCGTGGTGACGAACCACTCCGGGAAATGGGTTTGAAACAGAAGCTTGTTGATGTGGTCCAAGGTGGGACTGACGATCCAGAAGGGATTGGTATGCTCCAGATCGTAGAGTTCCGCGTTCGGTTTAAAGGTCGTGATGACCATCCAGTAGAACGGAAACAGCAGGACGATCAGAAAAACGACCAGCGGGATGTAGACCGACACGACGCGCTTGGGAAGCGACATCAAATAGTCCATTCCGCCCATTTCTTCTGTTTTTGCCATCGTCCTACTCCGACTGCCACTTGCGTTTCTGAAGGCCGAAGAAACTGATCACGATCGCCGCCGCCAGGATCGGAATCATGGCCGAAGCGATCGCAGCGCCTTCGCCCAACTGGCCGCCCGGTATTGCCCGTTGGAAGGACAGGGTCGCCATCAGGTGCGTGGCATTGAGCGGTCCGCCGCGCGTCAGCACGTAGATCAGTTGGAAATCGCTGAAGGTGAAGATGACCGAGAAGGTCATGACCACGGCGATGATCGGCGTCAATTGCGGAAACGTGACATAACGGAATTTCTGCACCGGCGTTGCGCCGTCCAGCACAGCCGCTTCGTAAAGGCTTGGCGAAATGGTCTGAAGTCCGGCCAACAGCGAAATCGCAACGAAGGGAATGCCGCGCCAAACGTTGGCGACAATGACCGAAGCCCGCGCCAGATTGGGTTCGCCGAGGAAGTCGATGTTGGTGTCGATGATGCCGAGCTTTACCAGGGACCAGGAAATGATGGAGAACTGGGAGTCGTAGATCCACCAGAAGGCGATCGCCGACAGCACCGTAGGCACGATCCACGGGAGCAGCACAATGGCGCGAATCAGCGCCTTGAAGGGAATCCGCTGATTGAGGATGAGCGCCAGCCATAGCCCGAGGCCGAATTTGAAGACGCTGGCAACGATCGTGTAGAGGCAGGTGTTGTAGACGGACAACCAGAATACGTAATCGTCGATCAGCAGTTCATAGTTCAACAACCCGATGAACATCCCCGGACGGCCGATCGTCTGGTTCGTGAACCCGAGCCAAACCCCCAACCCCAATGGATAGGTCAGGAAGACGAGCAACAGGCCCGCCATCGGCAACATGAAGAGAAAACCGAGAAAATTCCGGTTGTTGAGCAGTCGGGCGGTGAAACTGGGTTCCGGAATGGTTTCCAGGCCGCTCGTTGCGTTTACTGTATGAATAGTCACGCCCAGCCCTCGTGTAATCGCGTTCTCGATACGCTATCGGACAATGGAAAAGAGACGGCGCCCGTTTCGGGCGCCGTCCTTTCCAGATCAGCCGTAGTAACGGCGGGCACGCTTTTCGGCCCGGGCAGCTGCGTCCTTCGGCGAGGATTGGCCCGACGCGGCCTCGGCCACCATGTCGATCATGATGTAGTCGGCCATCGTCGCCGCCGACGAGTAGCCCAAGGAGCCCGAGAAACCGTTGGTCTGCATTCTCTTCACGGTATCGCGGTAGGGCGTAATCTTCGGATCCGACGTCCAGATCGGGTTCTTGTCGTAGAAGTTGAGGGTATGGGTGAAGTACCCGAGGGATTCCTGCTGCCAGTACGAATACTGCGCATCCGACATCATGAATTCCATGTACGCCTTGGCGGCCATCGGGAACTTCGTGTACTGGAAGATCATGCCCGACGTGAACAGATGCAGTTCCGTGGGATGCCCCACCGGGCCGATCGGATACGGCGCGTGATGAATGTCGTCGGTGAAAGCACTGTTGCTGTTCTTCGCCGCCACCCAAACCGAAATGCCGTTCGAAGTGAGGCCGACGAGATCCGACAGGAACGCCTTGTTGTTGTGCGGATCCAGCCAGGACAACGTGCCGGGCACGAAGTTTTCATAAAGCGCCTTGCAATACTCCAGCGCCTGGACGGTTTCGGGGCTGTTGATGGCGACCTTGTTGTTTTCGTCGACCATGCGGCCGCCGAAGGTCCACACCACCCAGTGAGTCCAGTTGTTGCCGTCGCCGACCGCGTGGCCAAGCGCGAAACCCATCGGCTTGCCGACCTTCTTGAGCCCCTGCGCGAGTTTCAGGAAGCCGTCGGTGTCCTTCGGGAATTCCGTGAAGCCCGCCTGTTCCGCGTACGACTTGCGATAGACGACGCAACTTCCAGACGCGCCGAAAGGCAGGCAGATCCAGCGGTTGTCGCGTTTACCGTAGGCTTCGGCCACCGGGGCCCAGCCTTCGTACTTCTTGCCCAGGGCATCGGCGACGTCGGTTACGTCGAGCAACTTGTCGGGATATTGATGCGCGTCGTCGAACCAACCGAAAATAATGTCGGGACCGCTGCCGACATTGGCCGCGACGGCGGCTTTGGGACGAATGTCTTCCCAGGACTGATATTCGATCTCTACCGGAACGCCGGTCGCCTCGGTGAACTTCTTGGTATTTTCCTCGAAACCGGCCTGATCGCCGGGAACGAACTTGGTCCACCGCAAGACCTTCAGCTTGGCGCCGCTTTCGGGCTTGAACATCATTTCCTGTGCCGAAGCGGCACCGGGACGAATCAAGCCGCCCGCACCCGCGAGCATCCCGGCCGCGCCCATCTTGAACACGTCACGACGAGAGAAACCACTCATTATAATCCTCCTCTGCTCTGTTAAGTTGTGGTTTTCACAACGCTTATTGGCACCCCTCTTGCGGGGGCGCGTATAGTGGGGACGACGATTCCCGTTTGGGAATCACCGCCCCGAAATCTCTTAGCCTCGAATTCGGTTGCCAGTGGCCGCGTCGAACAGATGAATGCTGTCAAGTATCGGACACACCGTGATTTTTTCTTCCGGTTTGAAGTGCCGTCGCTCGGCAAAGACAGCACACACGTCGACGCCGGCGATCTTCGTAATAATTTCGACTTCGTCACCGGTGGGCTCGACGACCTCGACGATCAAATCGACGATATCCTGGTCACCGTCTTCGGCGAACCGGAAGTTTTTCGGCCGGACGCCGTAGACCACTTCCTTGCCGCTTTCGCCGGGACTGTCCGTTGCCAACGGCAATATCACGCCGCCATTGGCTTCGACCCAGACCTTGCCGTTCTCACGGCACAATCGTCCGGGGATGAAATTCATCGCTGGCGAACCGATAAAACCGGCGACGAACAGGTTGTCGGGATGGTCGTAGAGTGTGATGGGATCGCCGACCTGTTCGACGATACCGTCATGCATGACGACGATCCGGTCAGCCATGGTCATGGCTTCGACCTGATCATGGGTCACGTAAACGATCGTGGTCCTGAGTTTGTGGTGCAGCGCCTTGATTTCGGCCCGCATCTGGACCCGCAATTTCGCGTCGAGGTTCGACAGCGGTTCATCGAACAGAAACACCAACGGGTCACGGACAATCGCCCGTCCCATCGCCACGCGTTGCCGCTGACCGCCCGACAACTGACGCGGATATCGCCCCAGATAGTCGGTCAGGTTCAGGATTTCCGCCGCCCTTTGAACGCGCTTCTGCATTTCCTCGCGCGGGGCCTTCGCCAACTTGAGGCTGAACGCCATGTTGTCGAACACCGTCATGTGCGGGTAGAGCGCGTAGTTCTGGAACACCATCGCCACGTCGCGATCCTTCGGCGGCAGGTTGTTGACCTGGCGCCCGCCGATGAGGATTTCTCCCTTGGTGATCTCTTCGAGGCCCGCGATCATGCGCAGAAGTGTCGATTTCCCGCATCCCGACGGCCCGACGAGGACCACGAATTCCTCGTCCTGAATATCGACGCTGACGCCGTGAAGGACTTCGGTCGCGCCGAACGATTTGAACACATTCTGAATCTGTACGGAGGCCATTTCCGCTCCCAGGCGATTGTCTTATCGCGCTCCCTGTACGTTTTTTATGGAGCGATTTTGTATCGTTCCTCGTTTCTAACTACACCAGTTTCGTCTGTCCGCCAAGGACTCTTGCGCCATTTCATCCCCCAGGCCGAGAGATCGCACCCGATTGCCGACTGATAAAATTTTACTAAATACTTTCAATATTTTCACTACAATTAACTTACGAATCCACATTTTTCATTTGAGGCTCATATAATTTAACATAATAAAGCGTCCGTTTGCCCAAAGTGGTGACCGGCCCGATCACATTGGAGAACCTCTTGTCCGCGAAATCGATTTTCGCAACCTTTCGAAATACGGGCTCCGACGAACGCGGTTCGTTCCTGATCGAGTTCGCCCTGGTCGGACCGATCATGGTCACCCTGCTTCTGGGAATTATCGAAATCGGCATGATTCTCTTCACGACCACCCTTCTCGAAGGCAGCCTCCGCGATGCCTCGCGTTTTGGGATCACGGGACGAGTCATAAGCGGCGAAAACCGGGAAGGGACTATCGCCGCCATCGTCGAGGACCGTACGTTGGGGCTTGTGGACATGTCCAAGGCCACGCTGGACATTCTGGTCTATCCCGATTTCGGCTCGATCGGCACCGGAGAATCCTTCGTCGACGGCAATGGCAACGGAACCTACGACACGGGAGAAACCTACGACGACGCCAACGAAAACGGTGCATGGGACGAAGATATCGGCGTCGCGGGCGCGGGCGATGCCGGAGACGTCGTTCTTTATCGCATCCGATATGAATGGCCTTTCTTGATTCCATTCATCGGCGACATCCTGTCCAGCGGAACCCCCTTCGCCCTGAGCGCCTCGATTGCGGTTCGAAACGAACCCTGGGAGATTCTCAAATGATTGGTCGGAGGCACGTGGCCGGCAACCGGAAAAGTGTCGGGGCTTCGAAGCGCCAGGGAATTCTGGGACGCTTCGAACGTTTCCTTGGCCGCTTCATCGGAGAGGACAACGGCGCGCTTTGCGTCGAAATGGCCGTGGCGACCCCAATCTTTGTCACCGTTCTCCTGGGCGGTGTGGATGCGGCCCGGTATGTCGTTCTTTCCCAAAAATCGGAGCGCGCCGCGGCGACCATCGCGGATCTCGTGTCACAGGCCGAAACCCTGAAAGAATCCGAAGTCTCGGACGTTTTCAACATCGCAAGTTATGTCATGGAGCCGTTCGAAGCGAACGGGCGCATGAAAATCGTCCTGACATCGATCAACAACAAGACCGGAACCGCCACCATCGCTTGGCAACGCGCCTGGGGCGGCGGAAGCGGCGGAAGCGTGATCGGCGCGGAAGGCGGCAACGCGAACCTTCCCGAACCGCTGGTCGTCCGTTCCGGCGAGGCCGCCATCGCGGCCGAGGTATTCTATGCGTACGTACCCATGTTCCTGCCCGAAACCTTCTCGTCGACGACTCTCTACCGTTGGTCCGTCTTCCGGCCCCGATTCTCCAACCTCGACACATTGAACGCGGGTTGAATCCTTTCGAAACGCCGCCGGCACGCTTCGCCCGCCGCCGACAACGGCGAAACCAAGGCGTCAATCGGGCGGTCAGAAACGTTTGATCGACAAGACGTCGAAAGCGCGGCAGAGCGTATTGACCGAATCATCGTAATCCGCCAAGGCGAGACACGCGATCAAGGCGTCGACGATCGCCAACTGGGCAATACGGCTGGTCATCGCCTCGGTGCGAAAGTTGGTCTCCCGCGCCCTGGTGTACAGGACGATATCGGAAAAGGCCTGCATCGGCGATTTCCCATAGTTGGTGATGCAGATGGTCCGCGCACCGGCTTCCTTGGCCAGACGCGTGGCCATCACCGTCTCGTGGGTGCTGCCGGAATGGGAAACCGTCAATACCGCGACCGTCGGCCCCGTGAGGAAGGCGCTGATCGCCTGAATGTGGGAATCGATCACGACCTTGTAATTCAAGCCGATTCTGAGCATCCGATAGTGAATGTGCTCGGCGACCGGGGCCGCGCTGCCGATGCCGTAGACCTCGATCCTCTCGGAATCGCGGATGGCGCGTACGGCCCTCGTCATGGCTTCGCCGTCCAGAACCGACAAGGTGTCCCGGAGCCCCGCATATCGCCGGTGAAGATCTTGTTGATGACGGTCGCGACGTCGTCGAACCGGTCGAGATCCTCGTGAATGAACTGGACCGGCCGCACCAGTTCCTGGGCCAGGGTGATCTTGAGTTGCTGAAATCCGGTCGCGTCGATCTGCTGGCACGGTCCGATGACGCTGCCTTCGCTTGACTGGGCGCACTCCGCGACTTCGGTGACCGACATGTGGATGACGTCGGCGGCAGGTCGTACCCTATTGTTCTTTTGGCGGTGCCCAACAGTGCCACGGAGACCGGCAAAGGTCGAACTTTCGGGTTCGTATACGAACGCTAGTCGCCTAGCGGACCATGTTCCCGCACGGGGTAATGGTCGGGAACGCCGATCATCGACCGGGAATCGACTTCGCCACGACCTTGCGGCGACCCCACTTCCGGACCCCGGATTCCTTTTCCGTTCACCACCCGGGCCACCCATTCCGTGTCCGCAGCCGAAAGCGGAACGCCGCAGCCGGCATGGGCAGAAGCGTGAATTCACTCCCCTGCGGGCATTCCTTATTCCGATAATATTATTGTGACTATTTCGGCCGTTTTATATAATGTCCTTCGTTGATATTTTACCTAGGGTTCCTTTCGCCGCGAATGCATTGGTCTTTGGCGTCTTCCCGAGATGAAGCCGCCAAAGCGCGTATTCCTCGACGCATACAAAATCGGAAGGAGAACCAAGCCATGTGGAAGCTGCTTTCCATTGCGTCCATAGGCATGCTGATACTGGTCGCCGCCAGCCCCAGCGTCATCGCGGAAAACCGTATCCTCCTGATGTATGACGATTCGCGTTCCGATACCGTGCGACGTTCGCTGGACATCGATTCCGACATTTGCGATGCGCTCGCCCAAGAACTCAAATCCCGAAAATTCGAGACGATTGATGAAAAACAGGTTCTAGATTTTCTGAAGGCACCGCTTCCCGACCGTGCATCAGAATCCGACGTTCTTGGGGCCGCAAGCCAAGCCAACGAGTCCGGAAACGATCATCTGCGGCACGACCACATCGCCTTGATTTCAGTCGCAGGAACACAACGACAAACCGGCTTTGCCACGGTCTACTCGGCAAAGACGATGATCGCTCTCTATCGCAATGACGGTACCTTCGTGGGAAAGACGCACCAATCGGATGAACGCCCGTTTCCCAATTCGACGCCCCCCCTGACGGCCATTTCGCAAATGGTCGTCGCGATGGCGCCGGCCCTTGCGGAATGGGTCACGACAAATGCACCGGCCGGAACGGTAACCTCGTCCAGTCCGTAAGAATGGTCGAGGATCTTACCCGGCGTCTCGGACGCACCTGACATAGTTGTAGACCCGCCGCACGTCGCCTTGCGGACCGTGGCCCCACACCGGATAATGATCGGGATCGCCGATTTTTGGATCGCTCCTTTGTGCGCCCGCGCCATGAACGTCGATAATCGACCGGGAATCGGACTCACCGCGAAACGGCATGCCCATGACGGGCCCACCTGGACCACCCGAACCGCCCGGACCTCGTCTCGGCTCCATGCCGGGTCCGGGCATTCCGGGTTGAGCCGGACCCGGTCCGCCCATTCCGAAACCGCCGTGCGGTCCCGGTGGCGGCATTCCCATACCGGCCCCCCCGGGCCGCATGCCGGGCCGCGAAGGTCCAATGAGCGCGCCGAGTGCCTCCCCGAAGTGAACGATGACGGCGTCGGTGCCCGGGAATCTTCCGTCGATATGGGTCGTCGACGTCCAATAGGCGGCAAAATCGGGTTTCCCCGCCTCGTTCGTCACCGGGGTCGCAGTGAAAACGGGATCAATGGCCGCCGTTCCGGTTGCCTGCGGAGAACGTCCATAATCGACAATGCTTTGCAATTCCTTGGCATTGGGCAGTCGCCAGGCTCCCGACCCCGCGAGTTCCAAAGATTCGCAAAAAGCCAGGGCTTCGGGCCAATCCAGCCGGCCGTCCCCATAATGGCCATTCTCCCGGAAACGAGCCAGGGTCGGATCGCCGCTGTCCGATTTCATCCACACGAGCCCCGTCGCCGCGTCGCCGATCGAACCGTCGTCCCGATCCCGAAAATCGTTACGGCCGTATTCCTGATTTCCGCGCACCAGACGAAGGTACCACCCTCGGCCCCCGCGTCCGCCGTCCTGCGGGTACCCCTTGATACGCCCATTGGCGAAATTCACGCCGAAGAAGGTCTTGTTCCGATCCATCGTCAAGCCGCCGTACGCGGTCGAACTGACGTATTGGGCATCGATGAATCGAGCGGGTTGACCGCCGCGGTGTCTTGTGGGGTACTCGAAATCGAAATACCGGGTGTCGATATAGGGCTTCGCGTCCGGTGGAACCGACGAGAAATCGAGCGCGCGGCCCGTGGAACCCCGAAAATCCATCAGCGAATACAGTTCCTTGATCGTGGGAACCCGCCAATCGTGATGCCCGCCCGTGTCGGCACGCGCGGCGAGAGCGGCGGAATCATGCCAGGACACATCCCGCGCAAACGCCTTCTACCACATCAGGCCGGATACTCGGTCCGAAACCGTGCCATCCCCGTTGTCCGCGTAATGGGGAGGGTTGAGCGTGTACTGGGCGTCCTGGCCGTACAGGGGCTGTCCCGTGCGAGGACACGACGACATTTCGGGTCACTGTCCGCTCCCGTAACACGCGTCCTGGCCGGTATCGACCACGGAATAGGTCGTTCCGAGCGATGCCGACGCGCCCCAAGCGGCGGTCTCCGACAGCCCCAAGCCCGCAACCATCAGCACCGAGAGAACCCGGAGGTCGATACGTCCCTTCATGAACAAATTCCTTTTCCGTCTGTCGGGGCGTCAGTATGCGGTCAATCGCACTCGAACCGCTCGGCAAAAGTGGCCAGCATCTGATTGGCAAAACGCGCCGCCGCCACGGGCAGGTTCCGGCCCTGCAACTGGCCGACATAGATCATGCCGGGCGGCACGTCGTGTTCGTCGATCGGCCGACACACCATGCCCCGGCCGGCATCCTGCACAGGCAGGCCGATCGCGATTTGAAACGCGATGATTTCCTCGGCTACCGCGTGGTGGCGGAGAAATTCGAAGCTGTCGGATTCGATCGCCGGTTGGAGTTTGAGCGACGTCCGACGCACCGCCGTTTCCAAAAGGTGGCGGATGCCATAGGGGGCGGTCGGCAGCGCGATGGGAAAGCGCAGACAGTCCCTCAGCCGAACGGCCGCCTGCGCGGCGAGCGGATGGCCGGCGGTCATGACCGCATACACCGGCTGACGGACCGTCAACAGAATTTGAAAATCCATGAGACGGACCGGTTCGAAAACCACGGCCAAATCGGCGCTCATATCCAGCAGGGCCTGCTCGGCCGCCGCGCGGTCGCGGACGAATACGCTGAAAGTCACCGCCGGATGTTCGCTGCGGTAGATCGAAATCTGTTCCGGCAGGAAATAGGGCAGCAAGGCTTGGCTACAGGCGATGGACACGTGTCCCCGCCGCTCGCCCGCCAGATCGGCGATCTGGCTGCGCACGCGCTCCATGTCGCTCAGTTGGGTGCGGATGTGGTGGAGAAGGATTTCACCGGCGGCCGAAAGCCGGACGCCGCGCGGCAACCTTTCAAAGATCGGCTCCCCCAGTTCCTCTTCCATAGCCAAGACGCGACGGTTAAGAGCCGTCGAGGTGATCGACAGGGATTCCGCCGCCTTTCGGATCGAGCCCGCCTTGGCGATGGCGTCGATGTAGCGCAGGGGAAGAAGGTGCCTCATCCGATCCAATCGCAACGCGGAATACGTTACTGATGCATTTTTTGCAGCAGCTATGTGATTTATTAGCAGTATCCTGAAACACCCGCAACTGATTAAGTGCCCGCAGGCGGTTCGGTTCGGTCGGTTTTCCGGCTTTCCGAATCCCGCCGCGCCGCGATCAGACACGATGAACGGGCCCGATGCTGCAAGACCAACCTTTTGATTTCGCGAGTCTTCATTTCGCCTACGCCGAAGGCACGAACCCGAGCGACGTCATCGACGAATGCTATCGCCGCCTGGAAGCCGCGGGCGACCCGGGGATCTTCCTGCATGTGATCGATCGCAGCGCGGTACAGACGGCAGTCGAGGCATTGGGGCCTTTCTCGCCGATGGAAAAACCGCTTTGGGGCATCCCCTTCGCGATCAAGGACAACATCGATGCGGCGGGAACGCCGACGACCGCAGCCTGCCCCGCTTTCGCCTACACAGCCGAAAAAGACGCCTTTGTCGTCGCTGCGCTTTGCGCCGCCGGCGCCATCCTGATCGGCAAAACCAATCTGGACCAGTTCGCCACGGGTCTGGTGGGTGTCCGATCCCCCTACGCACCCCCGAAAAACGCCCTGGACCCGGCCATCGTTCCCGGCGGATCGAGCTCCGGTTCCGCCGTTGCCGTGGCGCGGGGAATCGTCGGCTTCGCGCTGGGGACCGACACGGCCGGATCCGGGCGGGTTCCCGCGGCCATGAATCGGATCGTCGGGCTCAAGCCGACCCTCGGCACCGTGTCGAATTCCGGCGTGGTTCCGGCGTGCCGGACTCTCGATACGGTTTCGATCTTCGCGTTGAACGTCGCCGACGCCCACTGCGTGTTTCGTTCCGCCGCCCGCTTCGACCCGGCCGACCCCTACGCCCGCGATTTCGGCCCACAGCCCCCGCTGTCGCCGTTGCCGCCTCGATTCCGGATCGGCATTCCCGATACCGCCACCCGCCCGTTTTTCGGCGATCGAGAACAGGCGGCATCGTTTTCAAGGGCACTGGAGGACATCGCCGCCCTGGGCGGGGATATCGTGGCAATCGACTTCACGGCTTTCCACCAAGTGTCGGAACTGCTGTACGACGGCCCCTGGGTCGCCGAACGCCATGCGGCGATCGAAGACTTCCTGACGACGTCTCCCGACGAAGTCCATCCCGTGACACGCTCGATCATCGAACAGGCGAAGCGGTTTTCCGCCACCGACGCCTTTCGCGGCTTCTACCGCCTGCAGGAATTGAAGCGTGAAATCTCCGCCCGGCTCTCGGACGTCGACGCGTTGTGCGTCCCTTCCGTTCCCACGTTTTATGGCCTCGCCGACTTGGCAGCCGATCCGATCGGCCCAAACTCACGATTGGGCACCTACACCAACTTCGTCAATCTCCTGGACTTGTGCGGCCTGACGGTCCCCGTTGCCGCACGCACCGACGGACGCCCCGGCAGCGTCACCCTGCTCGCCGCCGCCGGTCGCGATGCCGCGATCGCGGCGCTCGGCGTTGCGCTTCATGAAAGGTGCGGCCAATCCCCCGGCGTCACCGGTTGGGCTGTGCCACCCCCGCCGACACCGCCACGCGCGGCCGCCCCCGATGAAATCGCCCTCGCCGTCGTCGGCGCCCACATGTCGGGCCTGCCGCTCAATCACGAACTCACCCGTTTGGGCAGCCGTTTCCTCTTCGCCGCGAAGACGGCCCCCGTCTATCGACTCTATAACCTCCCCGGCGGACCGCCGTACCGGCCGGGACTGGTGCGCGGTGCCACCGGCTCCGCCGTCGCGATCGAAGTCTGGGCCGTTCCCGCCGCC
This sequence comes from Rhodospirillales bacterium, assembly GCA_963675465.2. Classification (GTDB taxonomy): domain Bacteria; phylum Pseudomonadota; class Alphaproteobacteria; order Rhodospirillales; family Shumkoniaceae; genus JAHDSF01. The sequence continues at coordinate 5,635 of CAXXVY010000004.1, read as the reverse complement.
CGTTTCGGCGACTTCATGCGGGGCATCCCTGCGCCGCTGGGCATCGGGACCTTGACGCTGGAAGACGGGACCGACGTCAAAGGTTTCCTTTGCGAAGCCGACGGAACCATAGGAGCCAAGGACGTCACCCGATACGGCGGATGGCGGGCCTATCTGGAATCCCTCTCATAATCGCAGCTCGAATCCAAGGAGTCCGACCATGTATAGACGCGACTTTCTTAAAACCCTGGGCGTCGCCACCGGCGCCGGCGTACTCCCCTTCCTTCGCCACCTGCCCGCCTCCGCCGCCGGCCGGAGCGATACCCTGGTCGTCGTTACCGGCGACGGCATCAACAGCCTTGATCTGCATCGCAAGGGTACCAACCGCCCCAGCTATCAGGTGACCGTGAACATCTACGACCGATTGGTCCGGTTCGGTATCAAGAAACTCCCGGACGGGACGCTCAGCTACGATTCCACCGTCATCGAGCCGGAAATCGCCGAATCCTGGACCATTTCCGAAGACGGCAAATCCCTGACGTTCAAGATCAGCTCCAAGGCTAAATTCTGGGACGGCAGCCCGGTGACGGCTCATGACGTGAAATGGTCGTTCGACCGTGCCGTGACGCTCGGCGGATTTTCCGGCGTTCAGATGAAGGCCGGTTCGATGACCGACCCGAAGCAGTTTGTGGTGGTCGACGACATGACCTTCCGCATCGATCTGCCGCAGCCATCGAAGCTGACGCTGCCGGACCTTGCGGTACCGATCCCGTTCATCATCAATTCCAAGGTCGCCAAGTCCAAGGCGACCGCCGACGACCCATGGGCCACGGAATACCTGCACAAGACCCCCGCCGGCTCCGGACCCTATAAGATCGTGCGCTGGGATCCGGGCCAACAGTTCGTCTACGAGCGGAACGAGGATTGGGCACTGGGCCCGAAACCGGCGATGAAACGCATCATCGTCCGCGAAGTGCCGTCGGCCTCGACCCGGCGCGCCCTGACCGAACGCGGCGACGCCGACCTGTACATGGACGTGCCGCCGAAGGACGCCAAGGAACTGATGCAGTCGGGCAAGGTGGCCGTCGCCGGCGCGCCGATCGACAATTGTCTCCATGTCCTGGGTTTGAACGTCGACCACAAGCCGTTCGACAACGTCAAGGTCCGCCAGGCCATCGCCTACGCGATCCCCTACACGGACATCATAGAGGCCGCCGCCTACGGCCGCGCCAAACCCATGTTCGGCGGCAAGGACGCGGCAGCGACCTCGATCGACTGGCCGCAGCCGTTCCCCTATGCGACCGACCTGGAGAAGGCCAAGGCTCTCCTGGCCGAAGCGGGACTGGCCGACGGTTTTGAAACCACGCTGTCGTTCAACCTGGGTCTGGCCGCCTGGCAGGAACCGACGGTCCTTTTGATCCAGGAATCTCTCGGCAAAATCGGGATCAAGGTAAAGCTCGACAAGATCCCGGGCGCCAACTGGCGGACGGCTGCCCTGGTCGAAAAGCGCCTGCCGATGCATCTTGAAAATTTCGGCGGCTGGCTGAACTATCCCGATTACTATTTCTTCTGGGCCTACAAGCATGGCCATCTGTTCAATTCGTCGAACTACAAGAACGACGAAATGGAAGCCTTGGTCGACAAGACCTTGCACATGTCGGTCGATGATCCCGAATACGCGGACAACATCAAGCGCATGATCACCCTGGCCTTCGACGAAGTTCCCCGTATTCCGATGTATCAGCCCTATCTGGACGCGGCGATGCAGAAGGACGTGGACGGGTACGCGTCCTGGTTCCACCGGCAACTGGATATCCGGGAACTGACCAAGGCGTAGGATCGGCGTATCGATGCGGACCAGACTCCTCCAAATCGGGCGGCGGCTGCTTCAGGCGTTGCCGTCCGTTTTCGGAATCATCGTCATCTCGTTCGTCCTGACCCGGGCGCTGCCCGGCGACCCGGCGGCGTACTTCGCCGGGGCGATGGCGGACAAGGAATCAATCGAACAGGTCCGTATCGCCCTCGGGTTGGATCGGAGTTGGGTCGAACAGTTCTTCATCTACGTCGGCAACCTGATGCACGGTAACATGGGCATGTCGCTCAACACCGGCCGCCCGGTATCCGAGGAACTGTTGACCCGTCTCCCCGCGTCCTTGGAATTGACGTTCACGGGACTCGGGCTCTCCGTGATCGTTGCCGTACCGTTGGGCATCCTCGCCGCGACCCGGCCCGGCAGTTGGATCGATCATCTGTGCCGGGTTCTGGTAACCGCCGGGGTGTCGCTGCCGACCTTCTTTACCGGATTGTTTCTGGTCTACGTCTTCTACTATCTGCTTGGATGGGCACCGTCGCCGATCGGACGGCTGGACATCATTTTTCTCTCCCCGCCCCTTGTCACCGGCTTCTACACCCTGGACAGCCTCATCGCCCGGGACGCGGAAACGTTCCGAGCCAGCGTCGCGCAATTGATCCTGCCGTCGGTGACCCTGGGATTGTTCGGGCTCGCCCCGATCGCCCGCATGACCCGCGCCGCGATGTTGAACGCCCTGGCCAGCGACTACGTCCGCACCGCCAAGGCCAATGGCTTGTCGCGCTCCCTGGTGCTGGGCACCTATGCGTTCCGGAACGCCGCGCTGCCGGTTTTGACGACCCTCGGTATGGTTTTTTCCTTCCTGCTGGGCGCCAACGTCTTGGTCGAAAAGGTCTTTTCCTGGCCGGGTATCGGATCGTTCGCGATCGAGGCACTGGTTGCCTCGGATTATGCCGCCGTTCAGGGGTTCGTGCTGTCGATGGCCCTGCTGTTCGTGGTGGTCAACCTGACCATCGACGTCATTCATACCCTGGTCGACCCCCGTGTCGGCCTGGACGGCTGAGGAGGGTGGGAACGATGTCCAGCTTCCTCCGGCACTTCCGTTACGTCATGGGTCAGAACCCCGTCACCGTGGGCGCGTTCGGCCTGTTTTCGCTGATTGTCCTGCTCGGGCTGTTCGGTCCCTGGATCGCGCCCTACGACCCGCTGATGACCGAGGCCGCCAACGCCCTCAAGCCGCCGAGTTGGAGTCATCCGTTCGGCACCGACCAATTGGGCCGCGACGTGTTCAGCCGAGTGATCGTCGCCACCCGGCTCGACCTCGGCATCGCGCTTTCCGCCGTCGCCCTGTCGTTCGTCGTTGGCAGCGCCTTCGGCAGCGCGGCCGGTTTCTGGGGCGGTTGGACGGACCGGATCGTCGGTCGATTGTCCGACACCATCATGGCTTTTCCCCTGTTCGTGCTCGCCATGGGAATCGTCGCGGCGATGGGCAATTCGGTGGAAAACATCATCTATGCCACCGCCTTGGTCAATCTGCCGTTCTATTCGCGGGTGGCGCGGGCCGAAATCAGCGTCCGCCGATCGGCCGGATACGTCGATGCGGCGCGCCTGTGCGGATGTTCCGACACCCGAATCCTGGTCACCCAACTGTTTCCGAACATCCTGCCGCCGATGATGGTACAGATTTCGCTCAACATGGGCTGGGCCATTCTCAATGCCGCGGGCCTGTCGTTCATCGGCCTCGGCGTCCGTCCCCCGGACGCGGAATGGGGGATCATGGTGGCCGAAGGCGCCACCTACATCGTTTCCGGCGAATGGTGGATGGCGCTGTTTCCCGGCGCGACCCTGATGCTGGCGGTGTTCTGTTTCAACCTTCTGGGCGACGGCCTGCGGGATCTCGTCGATCCCCAGCGCCGGACCTAGGGAGAGGCGCATGCGCGATGCCCCGTTTCTGAGCGTGACCGACCTTTCCGTCGACTTCCGGACCCGCAACGGCGTTGTGCGGGCGTTGGACAAGGTCTCCCTGCACGTCGAAAAGGGCGAGGTCCTGGGCATCGTCGGCGAAAGCGGTTCCGGCAAGTCGGTCACCGCCTACACGGTGACCGGGCTTCTCGACGCGGCGGGCGAGACCGTCGAAGGCGCCGCCCAATTCGACGGCATCCCGCTGACCGGTGCCAAGGAATCGGAAATGCGCGATCTGCGGGGGACGGGAAATCTCGATGATTTTCCAGAACCCGCGTGCGGCGCTCAATCCCATTCGCCCGGTCGGCAAGCAGATCGAGGACGTCCTGCTGCGCCACGCCCAGGCCGCCCGCGACGACGCCCGGCAGAAAGCCATCGCGATGCTCGCCAAGGTGAAGATCGTCGAACCCGAGCAACGATACTGGAGCTACCCGTTCGAACTGTCGGGCGGCATGTGCCAGCGGGTTATGATCGCCATTGCCCTGGCCTGCGATCCCCGCCTGCTGATCGCCGACGAACCGACCACCGGCCTGGACGTCATGACGCAGAAGGCCACCATGGACCTGGTGCGCGACCTGACCCGCGAACGCAACATGGCGGTGATCCTGATCACCCACGACCTGGGCATGGCCGCGGCCTATTGCGATCGCATCGTCGTTATGCAGAAAGGCAAGGTCGTCGAGGGCGGCGACGTCGAAACGCTGTTCAAACGCCCCACGCATCCCTACACGAAGAAACTCATCGCGGCCTCGCCGGGTCCCCATTCCTCCCTGGCCGACTTGACCGCCGTTCCCGACGAAATGCGGGATGCCGATTCGGCGCCGCCACCGACGGTTTCACCGGCCCGGACCGCCAATCCCCGACGCGATGGTAAACTTCTGGAAGTAATCGACCTGGTCAAGGAATTCCCCCGCCGCGACCATAACGCCTCGATGCTGCCGTGGCGCAAAACCGACCCGGCGGACCGGATGTTCCGCGCCGTGGACGGCATTTCCTTTACCCTTCTGCGCGGGGAAAGCCTGGGACTGGTCGGCGAATCCGGATGCGGCAAATCGACGACGTCGAGCATCATCACGCGCCTGCTCGATCCGACATCGGGGACGTCATCTTCGACGGCCGAAACATCACCACCTATTCCGCCCGGCGCTACGCGCGCTTGCCGGAACGCATGAAGATCCAGATGGTGTTCCAGGATCCCACCGACAGCCTCAATCCGCGCCATACCGCGCGCGACACCATCGGCGAACCGTTGCGACGACTGAAGGGCCTGCGCGATCGAAAGACACTCGACACAAAAGTGGAATCGTTGGCCGACATGGTCGGGCTGCCGCGTGCGTTGCTGACACGGTTTCCGCACCAGTTGTCGGGCGGGCAGAAAGCCCGGGTCGGCATCGCCCGCGCCATCGCCGTCGATCCGCTTTTGTTGATTCTCGACGAACCGACTTCTGCCCTGGACGTATCGGTCCAGGCCTTGGTTCTCCAACTGCTCGATCGGCTCAAACGCGAACTCGGCATGAGCTACATTTTCGTTTCCCACGACCTCAACGTCGTGCGTCTGCTGTGCGAACGCGTGATCGTGATGAACCGGGGCCGGATCGTCGAAAGCGGCACGGCCGAAGCGGTTCTCAATCATCCGCAACAGGATTACACGCGCGCCCTGGTCAACGCGATCCCCCACTTCGAACCCGCGTGACTGCGACGCGGCCCAACGGGTTCAGGCGGCTTCGGAGCGGTCCGCAATGGCGCCTATGACCCGTACCCGAGCCCGAATGGCATGGCCGGGCAGATAGGCGATCGGCAGGTCTTCCATCTCGACGACCTTCAGGGTCGCGGGATCCGCGCCGGACGCGACGGCGTTTTCCTCGGCCAGTGTCTTGGCGGAAG
>CAXXVY010000003.1:0-38094 GCA_963675465.2 Rhodospirillales bacterium | reverse complement strand
GTGACCGTAAGTATCGTTGATCTTTTTGAAGTGATCGATGTCGATGATCAGAAGACCGAACGGATCTCCTTGGCGTACGAAAGAAAGAATATGGCCGTCAAGGTTTACATCCGCGAACCGACGATTACCAAGCCCGGTCAATCCGTCCTGAAGAACTTCCTGCTGTAGCCTTTCGATCAACTCGAAAGCTTGGTTCATCTTGTTGTCGTTGGAAAAACACCTCGACCGCACCGACGATAACGTGGTCTTTGTCGTAGACGGGTGACGCACGGACGAACACCGGCACCCGATGGCCTTCTTTATGATGCATGAAGATCTCGCCTTCTCGGGGAAGGCCGTCATTCATCGTCGCGGCCAACGGGCACCCGTTGAGGCAAAGCTCATTTCCCTTGCCATCGCAATGGCTTAAAATATTTACCGCACATTGATTTTCCAACGACTTCTTCCCTTAAGAAGCCGCTGAGCCGCTCGGCACCATTGTTCCAAAAAGTCACTCGGCGTTCCCGATCGACGAAATAAACGCCGTCGCTCATACATTCGATGATCTGGCGGTAGAAGATGTCATCCATAGCGGACCCCGATCTCGCGAACCATTTATGCATGCTAAAAAAACAAGGGCTTAGACATTTTCGCCCTAAGCCCTTGTTCTTTTTATTGGTAGGCGCGACAGGACTCGAACCTGTGACCCGCTGATTAAAAGTCAGCTGCTCTGCCACCTGAGCTACGCGCCCCCAAATGACGGTCGAAACATAGGGGGGGGGCCGATACGGGTCAATCCCTTTCGGGCAACGGATCGATTTGAAGCGGTCCGGAATTTCTCGATCACCGCCGATTTCACGCGGGGCGAGACGAAATGTCCGATATCACCACCCAAACGGCCGATCTCCTTGACGAATCGCGACGAAATGAACTGGTGATGTTCCGACGCCATCAGGAACACCGTTTCGACCGTGGCATTGAGCCGCGAATTCATGCCCGCCATCTGGAACTCATACTCGAAATCGGAAACCGCGCGCAGGCCCCGCACGATGACCTGAGCGCCCATTTTCGGTGACGAAGTCCATCAGCAGGTTGTCGAACGGCCGCACCTCGATGCGACTGCCGTCGCCGGTTGGAAAGATCGGCGATTTCCGCCTCGACCAGCGCCACGCGTTCGTCCAGGCCGAACAGCGGCCCCTTGCCCGCATTGGTCGCGACGCCGACCACCAGTCGATCCACCACCTTGGTGGCGCGGTGGATGATGTCCCAATGCCCGTTGGTGATCGGGTCGAAGGTCCCCGGATAAACGCCGATGGTGGCCGTAACCATCCCTTGCCCCTTTGCAGCCGGCACGCGGTTCTCCTATTCCTCGGCGGTTTCGCCGGTGCCGGGTTCGATCTCAGTGTCGTCGGACACCTCGCTATCGTCCTCGGCTCCGTCCTCCGAAGTTCCGCTGCCGTTGGTTTCGACATCGCGCAGACGGGTCACCGACACCACCCTCTCACCCTCCGCCACCTTGAACAGCGTGACGCCCTGGGTCTTGCGGCCGGCGATGCGGATATCGTGCACGCCGATCCGGATCAGTTGTCCGCCGTCGGACACCATCACGAGCTGATCGTCATCGATCACCGGGAACGCGGCGACAACTTCGCCGTTGCGCGGGGTGACGTCGATGGTGGCGACGCCCTGTACACCCCGGCCCATCACCCGATATTCGTAGGATGACGTCCTCTTGCCGAATCCCTTCTCGGTGATGGTGAGAACGAACTCTTCGGACGCCTGCAGTTACCTCGAACTCCTCGTTCGACAGCGTCCGATCGTCCCCATCCTCGAAATCGTCGCCATTTTCCTCGTCTCCGCTTCGGCGCAGGGCTCCGGCCATACGCAGGTAGGCGGCACGGGTCTCGACGTCGGCCTCGGAATGGGCCAATCCCGAAAGCCCGATGACCTCGTCGCCTTCGGCCAGCCGGATGCCCCGCACACCGGTCGACGTGCGACTGGAAAAAACCCGGACGTCCGTCGCCGGGAACCGAACGCAACGGCCCTGGCGACTGAACAAAAGGATATCGTCGTCGTCGGTAAAGGTCCGCACGCGTACCAGCCTGTCGCCTTCGTCCAGGCGCATGGCGATCTTTCCGTTCGTCATGACATTGGTGAAATCGGAAAGCTGATTCCGGCGCACGTTGCCCGACGCCGTAGCGAACACCACCGACAGTTCGTTCCATGTCGACTCGTCTTCGGGCAGCGGCATTAGGGTCGAGATCGTTTCGCCGTCCTTGAGCGGTAGGATGTTGATCATCGCCTTGCCGCGCGCCTGTGGCGAGCCCAGAGGCAGGCGGTACACCTTGAGCTTGAAGACCATGCCATTCGACGTGAAGAACAACACCGGGGTATGAGTGTTCACGACGAACACTTGGCTGACGAAATCCTCGTCCCGAGTGCTCATGCCCGACCGCCCCTTGCCGCCACGGCGCTGGGCTCGGTAGGCGGACAGCGGCACCCGTTTGATGTAGCCGGTGTTGGTGACGGTGACGACCATGTCCTCGCGTTGGATCAGGTCCTCGATGTCGTGTTCGAACTCGTTTTCTTCGATGACCGTGCGGCGCGGATTGGCGAACTTTTCGCGAATCTCCATGATTTCTTCGCGCAGCAGCGACCGCAGACGCTCGCGAGACGCCAGGATCCCCAGATAGTCCTCGATCTCGATCCCCAGGGCTCTCAGGTCCTCGGCAATCTTGTCGCGCTCCAGGCCGGTCAGGCGGTGCAGGCGCAAGTCCAAAATCGCCCTCGCCTGGGTTTCCGACAAACGGTAGAGTCCCTCTTCGACCCCCCGGTCCGGCTCGTCCAGTAGCGCGATCAGCGGAGCGATGTCCTCGGCGGGCCACGCCCGATCCAGCAGCGCGGCACGGGCCGTCGAAGGATCAGGCGCTTCGCGGATCAGCCGGATGATTTCGTCGATGTTGGCAACCGCGACGGCGAGACCGGCCAGGACATGGGCCTTTTCCCGTGCCTTGCCAAGCAGGAACACCGTACGGCGGCGTATGACCTCTTCGCGGAACTCGATGAAGGCTTCGAGTATCTGCTTAAGGTTCAGCATCTCCGGCTTGCCGCCGTTGAGCGCCAGCATCTGGACGCCGAAAGAGGTCTGCAACGGCGTAAAGCGGTAGAGTTGGTTCAAAACAATTTCGGGCTCGGCGTCGCGGCGGAGTTCGATGACGACGCGCACGCCTTCGCGGTCGGACTCGTCACGCAGGTCGGAGATCCCTTCGATCCGCTTGTCGCGGACCGCATCGGCCATGATTTCGATCATCCGGGCCTTGTTGACCTGGTAGGGAACCTCGGTCACAACGATCGCGTGTCGATCCTTGCGCACTTCCTCGACATGCGTCTTGCCGCGCATAACGACGGAACCGCGCCCCAATTTGAAGGCAGAAAAGATTCCCTGGCGACCCAGGATAATACCGCCGGTCGGGAAGTCCGGCCCCTGGATGTGATTTTCAATCAGTTCCTCGATGGTGACGTCGGGATCGTCCAGCACCGCGCAGCAGGCGTCGATGACCTCGCCCAGATTGTGGGGCGGAACGTTCGTCGCCATACCGACGGCGATGCCGCCCGCACCGTTGACCAGGAGATTCGGGAACCGCGCCGGCAGAACCGAAGGTTCCGCGGTGGTTTCGTCGTAGTTGGGGACGAAATCTACGGTTTCCTTGTCGATATCCTCGACCATGGTCTGCACGGACAAGGTCATGCGCGCTTCGGTGTAGCGCATGGCCGCCGCCTTGTCTCCGTCCATGGAACCGAAGTTCCCCTGGCCGTCGATCAGCGGCAGGCGCATGGAAAAATCCTGCGCCATACGGACCATGGCGTCGTAAATCGCGGAGTCACCGTGCGGGTGGTATTTACCCATCACGTCGCCGACGATGCGGGCGGATTTTCGGAACGGCCGGTTGTGGTAATAGCCGTTCTCGTTCATCGCGTGGATGATCCGGCGGTGCACCGGCTTGAGCCCGTCTCGAACGTCGGGAAGCGCCCGGCTCACGATTACGCTCATGGCGTAATCGAGATAGGAACGCTTCATTTCCTCCTCGATCGTTACCGGCGAAATGTTCGGATCCGAAGGCAGATTCGGTGTCGTGGTCAAATCAAATCACTCTGGTTTGTTTGGCGACCGGGCAGGCGATGCGCTTCAACCGCGCACGGTTCGCGAAGACGGCGAAATCTAGCACATGCGACCGGCTCGAACAACAATATGACGGTTTTTTTTCCCTTTCCGTCCCATTGCGAATCGTTGAACCCGACGCCAGGAGGCGCTATTCCTGCTCCAGTTGAACGCAACCCCGGACGGAGTCCTTCGTCGTGCCAAACCTTCCCGCATTCGATGTCGGCTTTTCGCGCGCGCAGTTTCCCGAAAACGTCTGGGATTGGGCGTTTTTCGAGAACGCCGGCGGCAGTTTCACGCCTCGCTCCGTCGTCGCCCGGGTTGCGGCGCATATGGCTGAAAACCCGGTCTACTACGGGGCTCCCTACCCGCTTTCCGCGCAGGCGACACGACGCATCGAAGCCGGCATCTGCGCGATGGCCGGAATGATCAACGCCGATAGCGATGAAGTGATGATCGGCCCGTCGACCACCGCCAATGTCTATTTCCTTGCCCATGCGCTGTTGCCGCTGTTGAACCCAGGCGACGAGATCGTCGTCACCAACCAGGATCACGAGGCGAACAGCGGCGCTTGGCGGCGTCTGGCGGAACACGGCATTGCAGTCAAGGAGTGGCGGTTCCATCCGGAAACTTGCGAACTGATGCTCGACGATCTGGAACCGTTGCTGAGTGAACGAACCCGGCTGGTCTGCTTTCCCCACTGTTCCAACTTGACCGGCGGCATCAACGATGCCCAGGCAATCATCGCGAAGGCGCACGACGCCGGAGCGTTGGTGTGCCTGGACGGCGTCGCCTTTGCGCCGCACCGTTCGGTCGACGTCAAAGACCTGGATACGGATTTCTATCTGTTTAGCGCCTACAAGGTTTACGGGCCGCATGTCTCGGTCATGTACGGCAAGCGCGAGCATCTCCTGAAGGCGCGCGGCCAGAAATCATTTTTTCATCGGCGAAGACCGCATCCCCATCAAACTCAACCCCGGCGGCCCCAATCACGAACTGACGTCGGGCCTCGCCGGCGTCGCCGAATATTTCGACGCCCTTTACGCCCACCATTTCGACGGCGCGGCCAACGATTTCACGGCGCGGGCGCGGGCCGTGTTTTCCCTGTTCGAGGACCACGAGCAGGAGCTGTCACGCCGCTTCCTCGATTTCCTGGCCACCAAGAGGAACGTCCGATTGCTCGGCCGGTCGGTGCCGGACGGCGAGAAGCGGGCACCCACCTTCTCTTTCGTCGTCGATGGCGTGAAATCTCAGGACATTCCTCCGCGGCTCGAACCCTTCAAAGTGGCCGTCCGCGCCGGCCATTTCTATGCCTACCGCCTGCCGCTCGGACTGGGACTGGACCCGGAAGACGGCGTGGTCCGCGCGAGCATGGCCCACTACACGACGATCGAGGAAGTCGACCGGCTGATTCAGGGTCTCGATCAGATCTTGTAGGGCCGCCCACCCGCGAACGACGGAGGAACGAAGATGTCGGACCTGATCGCGATTGCCGCGGCGCTATTGCCGGCCTTCCTGATCCTATGGTTCTTTCTGTCGCGCGATCTCCAACCGGAGCCCCGCGACGTTCTCGTCAAGACCTTTGTCTATGGCATCCTCATCGTCATCCCGGTCCTCTTGATCGCCATCCCCCTTTCGTGGCTGACCGAATTACCTTCCGACCCCGACGCTCGCGGTTTGCTGGACGCCTTCCTGTGCGCTGCCATTCCGGAAGAATTGATGAAGTACGTGGTTCTTGCCTTTTTCTGCGCGCGTCATCCCGCCTTCGACGAACCTATGGACGGAATCGTTTATGGCGTCACAGCATCGCTCGGTTTCGCCGCTTTTGAAAACGTCATGTACGTAACGGGCGCGGGCTACGAATGGCTCGACGTCGCCTGGATGCGCGCGCTTACCGCCGTTCCCGGCCACGCGGCGATGGGAGCGGTGATGGGGTATTTCGTGGCACGTGCCTTTTTCGCACGGACCCGACGCCGTTGGCTCGCGTTCTTGGCGTTGGCCCTGCCGATAGCCCTGCATGGACTCTATGATTTCCCGCTGCTGGCCATCGACGCCGCGATCACGATGGGCATACCGTTTCCCACGGGAAAGATGCTGATCTTCGAAACCATCGTCCTCGGCGTGTTGATTTTGGAAATCACGCTCGCCCTGCTCATGGTGCGTAAACTGGGATGGGAGCAGCGTAGGGCCATGGCCATTCCCGATTTCACGCTCACGCCGCGGAAATGGGCCAAGCGACGGTAGTCCCTATGGTGGCGGGGACCTTGCCTCCGGACAACCGCTTCCCATTTTCAAGAACGGGTTTGAACCTTTCATTCATACCTGAATGCACGCGAAACACGCATGGAACGATCCCTCGGAGGACAAAACAATGCGAGCTAAAGCGTTGATCGCCGGATTGGCGATGGTTCTTTTTGCATTTTCCCTCTTCGCATCGAGTCCGTCGATGGCGGATGACAAGACGTTCAGCGAGAACGAAATCGTTCAGAAAGCCGATCAATTTTTCGGATCGACAACGGAAGGATTGGCCGAAGCCATCCGCAAGGTCTTCTCCGATCTCGGTGAGCCCAACGCCTATATCGAGGGCGAGGAAGTGTCGGGAGCGCTGGTCGTCGGACTTCGCTACGGCGAAGGCCGCCTGCACACGAAAAGCGGCGCGGCACCGATGAAGTTGTTCTGGCAGGGACCGTCGGTCGGATTCGACTGGGGCGGCAACGCGTCCAAGGTCTTTACGCTCATTTACAATCTGCCCAACGATAACGCGATTTTCCAGCGTTTCCCCGGGGTTGACGGCAGCGCCTACTTCATCGCGGGCATCGGCGTGAACTATCAGCGCGGCAGTGGCATCACCCTGGCTCCGATCCGGACCGGCGGCGGTTTCCGCCTCGGTGCCAATATCGGCTACCTTCACTACAACCGGGAACACTCCTGGAATCCGTTCTGACCCCGAAAAGCCGGGCGGCGTTCATGGACGGCGCCGCCCATACCCTCCGCCCCGTCCGCCGGCTGGCCAGGACGACACGGCCGGCGCCGACCCGGCAACCAATTCCGACCGGGCCGAGTTCACCCAGGTCATCGGCGCCCATCCGGAAACCGCGGTCATGATAACCAGCGTCATGATCCCAAGCGCCATCACGATTTCGCGGCCCCATTCGAGCCCCGCATCGGTCTTGGACGTCATGTAGCGCCAGAGAACCCGTCCATTGTAGACGAGGTGGAGAATGGCCGTCGCGGCGAAGACGATTGCCGCGATCAGGTGGAGGTCTGTCCATTGCCAAACCGACAAGCCGAACAGCGTCTCCGCCGCATTCCGCCGCCCGCCCCCACCATGGGGAAGCAAGAACAACTGAATTCCGGAAATCAGCACGAGAAGACCGCTAAGGGCAATCAGTAGGCTACAGAGGCCACGGGCGTGGCAGAACCCCTTCCGAACCATAACGGCCTCCCCTCAGGCTATGAGACTCTCGCCTATTTAACCGGAGAGGCGTTACCGGGATATTTCGACGTTCCGGTAAGAGTGTAACAAAATATTACCAAAAACGCCGACCCGTTCCACGACGCCGTGCCGCAACTGACGCGGGATGAGCGGGTCGGGCCGCCGCGATTCAGGTCAGGCGGCTCCGAGCCGGTTCAGTGCCTGTTCGAGTGCATGACGGGAACGCACGGCATCGTCCCGCTTTTCCCGCTGCTCTTCGATGACCGCTTCCGGCGCCTTGGCCAGGAACGCCTCGTTCGACAGCTTTTTGTCGAACTTGGCCACTTCGCCTTCGAACTTCGCGATTTCCTTACGCAAGCGCGCCTTTTCCGCGTCGATGTCGATAACGCCGGCAAGCGGAAGGATGACCGTCGCTTCGTCGATGACGTCCTGGGCTACGCCCGCAGGCACCGCGCCGTCCACGACGCCGGTTTCCGACAAGCGGGCCAGTTGGGAAATCAACGCTTCATGGGTCGCAAGACGCGATCGCGTGGTCTCGTTCGCGTTCTTGAGCAGAAGCGGAACGCGCGCACCCGGCGGAACCCGAAGATCCGAACGCATCGCCCTCACCTGCGTAATCAGGCGGACGACCCAATCGACTTCCGCGTTCGCCGCCGGATCGACGAGGGTTTCGTCGTATTCGGGCCATTCGCCGTCGATCAGCGCGGTCTTGCGGTCCGCGATCCGAGCCCACAGTTCCTCGGTAACGTACGGCATGACCGGATGGAGCGCCGTCAGAAGATGATCCAACACCCACGCGGTTGTCGCCCGCGTTTCCGCAATGGCGGCGGTGTCTTCGCCTTGCTGGATCGGCTTGGTCAATTCCAGGTACCAGTCGCAGAAAGTCCCCCACGTAAAATGGTACAAAGCATCGGCCGCGTCGTTGAACCGATAGGCTTCGATGGCCTCTCCCGTCGCACGGACGGCTTCCAGGGTCTTGCCGACGATCCACTTGTTCAAAATCAGCGAACAATCGTGGGGATCGAATCCATCAACCGGCTCGCAGCCGTTCATGCCGCAGAAACGTGCCGCATTCCACAGCTTGGTCACAAAATTCCGATATCCGGCGACGCGGCCCTCGGCAAGGCGAAGGTCCCGTCCCTGGACCGCCAACGCCGCCATCGTGAACCGCAGGGAATCGGTACCGTATTCGCCCATCATGTCCAGGGGGTCGATCACGTTCCCCTTGGACTTGGACATTTTTTGCCCTTTTTCGTCGCGGACCAGGGCATGGATGTAGACCGTGCGGAAAGGCACGTCGTCCATGAAATGAAGCCCCATCATCATCATCCGGGCGACCCAGAAGAAGATGATGTCGAAACCGGTCACCAGGACATCGGTCGGATAGTACCGCTCCAGTTCCGGCGTTTGTTCCGGCCAGCCGAGCGTGGAAAACGGCCACAGCGCCGACGAAAACCACGTATCCAGAACGTCTGATTCGCGGGTGAGTTCAGTTTCCTGGCCGTAATGGGCCGATGCGGCGGCCTTCGCTTCGTCTTCGGTCTCCTCGACGAAGACATGGCCGTCCGGTCCGAACCACGCCGGAATCTGGTGTCCCCACCAGATTTGCCGCGAAACACACCACGGCTGGATGTTGCGCATCCATTCGTAGTAGGTGTTTTCCCAATGTTTGGGCACGAACTGGGTGCGGCCGGTTTCTACCGCCTCGATGGCCGGCTTGGCCAAGGTCTTGGCGTCGACGAACCATTGGTCCATCAGCCATGGCTCGATGACGACGCCGGACCGATCCCCGTAGGGCATGGTCATCGCGTTGTCCTCGATTTTTTCGAGAAGACCCAGCGATTCCATCTCGGCGACGATCTTTTCCCGCGCGACGAAGCGGTCGAGTCCACGATAGGCCTCGGGAACGTTTTCGTTCATGTGCGCGGTGGCGTCGAGCACATTGATCATCTCAAGTCCGTGGCGAACACCGACCTCGAAGTCATTGAAATCATGAGCGGGCGTTATTTTAACCGCGCCCGTTCCCTTCTCCGGATCGGCATGTTCGTCGGCGACAATGGGTATCGGCCGATTGGCGATAGGCAACACGACATTACGGCCGATCAGGGGTATATACCGGGGATCTTCGGCGTGAACGGCAACCGCGGTATCGCCGAGCATGGTCTCGGGACGGGTCGTCGCGACCGTGACGAATTCACCTTCCCGTCCTTCCACCGGATAGCGGAAGTACCACATCTTGCCCGCCACTTCCCGCTGTTCGACTTCCAGGTCGGAAATCGCGGTCTGCAGCTTCGGATCCCAGTTGACCAAGCGTTTGTCGCGGTAGATCAGGCCCTGTTTGTAGAGGGTAACGAAAACCCTGCGAACGGCGGCCGACAGGCCTTCGTCCATTGTGAAACGCTCGCGTGGCCAATCCAGGGAGGATCCCAAACGCCGCAACTGCCGGGTGATGGTATCGCCGGATTCCCTTTTCCACTCCCAGATCTTGTCGATGAAGGCCTCGCGGCCGAGATCGTGGCGCGATACGCCTTCCGCCTCGAGCCGTCGCTCCACCACCATCTGTGTGGCGATCCCCGCGTGGTCCGTTCCCGGTTGCCACAGCACGTCACGTCCGCGCATCCGGTTGTACCGAATCAGGATGTCCTGCAGCGTAAACGTCAAGGCATGCCCCATGTGAAGGCTTCCGGTGACGTTCGGCGGCGGGATCATGATCGTGTAGGGCGTACGGTTCGATTCGACATTCGCGCCAAAGGAGCCGCTTTGTTCCCAGTCAGCGTAAATACGTTCCTCGACCCGTTTGGGCCGGTAGGTCTTGTCCAGCATCGCTGAACCGTCCTTCAATTCCGTTTATGTGACAGGTGGCGTGACGTTCGGCAGCCCAAGAACCGTCCCGATGACCCCGATCCGACCTTGCGCGTCAATCCTCCAGACGTTCGGCACGGTTGATCATCAGGTCGATTTCCTTCTTCACGAGCCGCTCGATCAGATACGGAAGGTTCCGATCCAGCCACTCCTTCAGAAGGGGCTTAAGTATTTCCCTTACCATGCCTTCGAGCGTCACCGCCCGGGGGCCGACCGCCAAATCCCGGCGGTCGAGGATCGCACGGGCCAACTCGGCGAGAGCATCCGTGGACGCCCGTGCCGCCGGCTGCGACAGCAATTGATCGCGCGCGACCATCTCGGGTGTTAGCTCCAAGACATCCTCGCGAATAGGCTCGGGTTCGGGTTCGGGCTCCCAAACCGGTTCGGGTTCCGGCTCGGGTTCGGGTTCCGGCTCGGGTTCGGGTTCCGGCTCGGGTTCCCAAACCGGCTCGGGTTCAGGCTCCGGTTCGGGTTCAGGCTCGGGCTCCCAAACCGGCTCGGGCTCGGGCTCCGGTTCCGGCTCCGGTTCGGGTTGAGGTTCCGGCTCCGGTTCCGGCTCGGGCGGAGACTTCGTTTCCTCGCTGTCCTCCGAAAGTATTCGGCGAATGGAGGCGAGGATATCCTCCATCGAGGGTTCCTGTTGCGCCTGATCGGCTTCGGGTTTTTGATCGCTCATACTTCGTTTATCCGGTCATGCGCCGAGGTTCTTTTCCTCGGAGTTATTGTCCGCTGCTGTTTCCACCGAACCACTGGTCGCGAACCTCCATGTAATGGGATTCGGGATCGTAGTATTCGACCGGCAGCGCCAGATGACGGGCCGTCAGTTGCCCCATCGCCGACCGCAGTTCGTAAACGGCGACCGTATAATCCCGTTGCGCCCGCACCAAGTTCACTTTGGCATCCAGGAGTTCCTGTTCCGCGTCCAGAACATCGAGTACGGTGCGAGAACCGACCTCCGCCTCGCGTTGAACGCCATCCAATGCGATTTCGGCCGCATTGACCTGCGATTGCAGCGCTTCAATCTGCGCTTCCGCCGTCTTGAGGCCTTCCCAAGCCCGCGTCGCGGTCTCGGTGGCGCTTCGGCGCGCCTGATCGATCAACAACCGGCTTTGCGCGGCCGTTTGTTTCGCGCCACGCAAGCGCGAATAGACCGCACCTTTCTGGTACAGTGGGACCGACAACGTCACTTTCGCCTGGGCGTTCTGAGCCATCGTATCCTGGCCACTCTGATCGAATGCCTTGGACAGGGTACCCGACAGCGAAACGGTCGGCAGCAATTCCCCGCGCACGAGTTTGACGTTCTCCTGCGAAGATTTTTCGTCATACTCGGCCGCGATGACGCTGGGATTGGCCGTCACGGAAATCTTGATCGCCTCCTCGGCGTCCGTCGGCATTTCGACGCTGGGTGTCGGTGCCGTCAAACGGCCAGGGGCTTCGCCGACGACGTTCCGGAACGTTGCACGGGAGGCTTCCAGGTTACCTTCCGCCTGAATGCGGTCCGCGGTCGCGCCCACCCACCGGGATTCCGCCTGATGAACGTCGGTCCTGGTGATCTCGCCGACCTCGAACCGGTCGCGGGCTGCTTCCAGTTGACGCCGCAAAACCTGTTCGTTGTTGATATTCAGTTCAAGCACGGCCTGATCGCGCACGACGTTCATGTAGGCCGACACCGCGTCGAGCAGGATGCTCTGCTCGGTTTCCGCGAGCCGCGCCCGCGCCGCCATGACCTGATTTTCGGCCCGGTCGCGTTGCGCCACCGTGCGCATTCCGCGAAAGATCGGTTGATCCACGGTCAGGGCGTAGGAATTGGGATTTCGATGCTGGCTTCTCGCCGTACCGGTGGCCTGATCGGTCTTATAAGCGGACCAACCGTAATCGGTCGAAAGCGTCACGTTCGGGCGCCAGTTCGACAATGCTTGCGAGACGCCTTCGTCCGTGGCGCGCAGGCTGGCGCGCTGCGCCGCCAATGTCGGATTGCTCAAATAGGCCGCGGTCAATGCCTCTTCTAGAGACTGTGCCTGCGCGCTCCCGAAAAACAAGCCGATCCCGCCGATCAAGGCCATAAACACGGGGACTCGCGAATTCATGCAGCTTTCCTCTCTATCCGGCAATTTCGCCAACAATACCGATGTCCGCCCGTAAAAGCAAAGGGCAAGAAATCAAACAATTTCCTCCGCTTCAATAGGTCGCCATTCCGGGATCCACCCTTCGCGCCCAGGCATCGATACCTCCAGTCAAATTGACCGCATTCTCGAAACCTTGTGCGCGCAGCCATGCCGTGACCCGGGCGCTTCTGATTCCATGGTGGCAAACCACCACGACCGGGCGCCCAACCGGAATTTCCGCGAATTTTCCGGGGATCTGACCCATAGGAATATGGCGGCTTTCGGGAATTTCACAGATATCGCGTTCCCAGTTCTCCCGAACGTCGAGCACATCGCACGCCCCCCCCTCTTGAAGGATACGGGCGAGTTCCTCGACAGCGATCTCGGAAGGCTGAGATGCCACGATCTAAAACTCGAACGCTGGTTGCGGCGCGAATCCCGGAAGATAGGGCGTGTTGGCGTCAAACAACTGTCGTCGCGAAATCGTCCCTGCGATGTCTTCCATGAGATAGGCTTTTCCGGCGGACCGTGGATCGGCACGCAACACGGCGACGAGCCGTCCGCCCTTCGCCAATTGTGTCAGAATCGCCTCCGGCACATGCGATACCGCGCCTCCGAAAACGATCACATCGAACGGCCCCTGACGCGCAGCCCCCTCTTCCAAAGCCCCTTTCACGAAAGCGGCGTTGTCGATCCCCAAATAGCGGGCCGCGCCGTCCGCCATCTCGATCAGCCGCTCGTCGAAATCGACTCCCACCACCGTGTTGGCGATTTTCGACAACACGGCCGATAGGTAACCGCTGCCGCAGCCGATTTCGAGAACCACGTCCTCGGGCCGAATGGACGCAGCCTGCAACAGGCGCGATGCGACCTGGGGGTCCATCAGGTATCGGCCCTCGGCTATCGGCAGATCCTCGTCGATATAGGCGACGCCCTGCATCGCCTTTGGCACGAAGCGCTCGCGTGGAATGTCTGCCATCGCTTCAACGACGGCTTCGTCCACCACCCGGTTGGGCAGAATCTGGCTACGGACCATGTTGCGGCGCGCGGAAGCAAAATCCATCGTCAAGCCTCATCCTCTGAAAGTCATCGTTCATATAATTGGAAACGGGTCGCGCGACAATGAAATGAAAAAGGCGAAAACAGGCGCTTGACCGCGAACGCGCGTTTGACTAAGTTTCGGCCCTCTCGTGATCGAGAGTGCTGGAGCATGGGGCTTCGAGCCCGGCGTCAGCAGGACGGCGCGGTGGCGGAGTGGCTACGCAGCGGCCTGCAAAGCCGTGAACGCCGGTTCGATTCCGGCCCGCGCCTCCAAGCTTGATCCGGCGTAGCTCAATGGTAGAGCATGCGGCTGTTAACCGCAGGGTTGTAGGTTCGAGTCCTACCGCCGGAGCCATTTTCAAGAAAAACGGGGCCTTCCATGGCCCCGTTTTTCTTATGTATTTCATACACTTAGCAAGCCCATTGACACGGCAGCCAAGGCGGCAGACTTTGGCGCGGGTTACAATTTGGGTTACAAAATGGGTTACAATCGACACCACTTAGTCTTGCGCGGCACCACGTGGCATTTCTATAGGCGCGTCCCCAAATCGGTCGCGCACCTCGATTCCCGACCTCACGTCAAGCGTTCTCTCGGCACGGACTCCGAAAAGGTCGCTATACGGCGCGCTGAGATCGTCAATCAAGCGCTCGAAGACTATTGGTCGAACCTAGCCAGGGCAGGCTATGGGACCGCCAAGGAAAAGTACGAGGCGGCGATTCGCGTTGCGCTTTCCCTCGGGTATGAATACCGACCGGCCGAAGAACTCGCAGGCGGACCGATCGCCGACATTTTGGACCGTCTGGACGCGATCGAGGCCAATGGCGCACCGAATGGAACCGTTGTCGCGGCGCTGCTCGGGGGAGCCGAAAAGCCCCCTCTCACGTTGTCGTCCGCTCTCGAAGAGTATTGGGACCTTTCGGCCGACGAGACGCGCAACAAGACCGATCGCCAGAAACGGCGCTGGGAAAATCCGCGCCGGAAAGCCGTCGCCAATTTCATCGACCTGATCGCTGACAAAAAGATAGAGGACATAACCCGTGCCGACGCCCTCGAATTTCGGCGATGGTGGCTTGAGCGTGTCGTCGACGAGAGTTTGACAGCCAATGCCGCCAACAAGGACATCGGGGCCTTATCGAAGATTTTTCGCGTCGTGAATGACGCTTTACGGCTTGAGTTAGAAAACCCCTTTTCCAACCTTCGCCTTTCCGAACGCGATGACCGGTCCAAGCGGTATCCGTTCGAACCGGCATTCGTGCAGTCCGTTCTTTTGGACCCTGAGCGATTGGAAGGATTGAACCTGGAAGGGCGAATGCTTCTCTACGCCATGGCCGATACGGGCTGCGGGTTCACGGAACTAACGTCGCTTGATCCCGATGAACATGAAATCAGGCTGGACGCCCCTACCCCGTTCATTCGAATAACGCGAAATCGGTACTCCGGGCTCAAGGTCCGATACCGTGAGCGGGATATTCCGCTTGTCGGGGCCGCTTTGTACGCCCTTCGGCAGTGCCCGGACGGCTTCCCTTCCTACAGGGGAAAACCCGATTCGGCCTCGTCCACGGTGAACAAGTTTCTTCGGGAAAATGGGTTGACGCCCTCGGAACACCATTCCGCCTATTCCCTGCGACACACTTTCGAAGATCGAATGACGGCGATCGAGGTTCCGGAACGAATAGCCGCCGCGCTTATGGGCCACAAGTTCCAACGACCTATGTACGGTCAGGGGCCAAGCCTTGAACAGAAAGCGGAATGGCTTCGGAAAATAGCATTCATTCCTCCCGCACTATCTAGCCTTGCATTCCCCAGATGATCTCAGATCATGCCTACATCTAGGCGAGCATCTCGCGGCTTAGCGGCGACGTATGGACAAGTCGCCGCCTAACATATGAGTCTCACGAGTTCGCCGTCAAAAATGGTAACTATCGCGACGGCATGAGAGTTATAGGGATTATCAATGCTCACGATTTAGAAACATAGAATTGAAAGCACATAACTTGTACGCAACTGATTATTAGTCTCACAACGATAGACTGACTAGTATTTGATGTGTAACATCTTGATTTATATTTTTCACATTAAGTATTAAGATGTTAATGTGATTAACATATTTATTTTATATTCCATTTATAATCTTTTATCACATAATGTATATTTTACTGTGACAGGCATACAACCATAATATGTGAAGTTTTCATGCGCTATTGGCTTTTTGTTATTAATATTGCGCAGGTTTAACATTTTTTATGCGAAAAAACTATTGTTGGTTGCATTATTGGTCATTTACCGAATCAACATAACTGGCGATCTGTATTTTTAAGATTATGAATAACACTTTGACTGTGTCCCATATTCGCTTATTATTTAGCCAGTATAATTCGTGTTTCTTTTTTGGTCCTTCGGAGCCCCTGTTTCTGCAGTTGAGGAGAGTTCCATGCAGGACTTTTTTGAATACGTTAGTATTCCAGATCAAGTTCGAATCATGTTTTTTTCCATTGCGGTTATATTGATAGCCGGAGGATTTGCGTCAGGCATAGATCTCGGGATTATTAAGATCCCAAGCATTCCAAGGTCAAAGAGAAGGCTGTCTCTATCTTCTGGCGTTTTTATGTTGATCGCATGCATAGCCGCGAGCCAACCGATTATACCTGTCAAAGAACTGCCGGTAACTCCTGAGCCATACGACGCTGAGAGCATCTGCGCAGGTGATTGGCTGTACCGAGAACGGCAAGTTTGCGAGGACAAATCGAGTCCCATTTTTGCGTTGGTCACCGATGGAGCAATCTGCGGTTATGATACCGTCCACCGTACGGTTCAGCCAAAGGGCTTCAAACCTTGTCGCCACAGTTCTCATGGAGTGGAAAGGTACGCCAATTCTGAAGTCGTCGAAATGAAATCAGACCGAGTAGGCGAAGGCTACAGCCAAAATTGGTGGTGTCGGGAAATGAAAAACCGCTATCAGGCATCTCGGCCTGGTACGCAAATCGTGTGGACAGCCGAGATGTCGAGCGAAATCCCACATATTTATGCCGATCTTCGAGAAGGAGCAAACCATACTACCCACAGGACCTACGAATACTCGTGTCGCGCGACCGCGCAATGGAGTCCTATTTTCAATCAGGTGCCTACATCCGCTTGCGAGCGCCTCGATCCAGTGACTAGACAAGAGTCGGTTCCACGTAAGTGCGAGGACAAGAGGAAGCCGATCGCATTTAATCGAACTCAAAATAGTTCATGCGAATTTGCAGATAGTTACAAGACTTTACCCCAGGCGCGCGTAGCCGAATTGCACGATCGCTTCAAAAAGGACCTTGTCGATTTACCTGTTTGCGTTACTTGCTCCGAATTTAACGGGAACGCCGAACAGCAGGCCCAGTGTCTGATCAAGAATATGAAGTTCATTCAGTCAGCCCGTTTTTTCGAAGAATCATCCAAAGACAAACTGGCAAAACAGATCGTCGCAAGCACCGGCGCGCTTCTTAAACAAGGCCGCTATGTGGAATCGTCCACCCGCAAAAGACTACAGAATTTCTTGGAAGGGACCTAGAGTCCCCCCCGAAAAGAATTGAGTGGTCTCAGTTGGTTGTAATCTCGTTCGGTTGCTACACTGAACGTGGATCACGATGGCCTAGACCAAAACCACTCGGCCCGGCTGAGCCGACATTGTACAAGCGACCTGAAATATCGGGAAATCGTGACGACGGCCGACGGAGCGGAAAAAGCACGTTTTTGCCTGTCTGTGGCCGTCGTGTGAAGAAAGCTCTAAAATTCGTGACCTATCCGGAAAATGGTAATTTCGGTTAGGCGGAGAAAATAACGGGCGCAATGCATTGCAAATAAAATATTATTTGCGATATAAGATAAGGTAATTTTCAGGTAATTAGAAGGTAATGTGATTACCATTTTAAAGTGTTAGACTAGAATGTGTAAAAATTTTTTATTTTCAATAAATTAGCCAATCCTAACCCCAAAAATTACCTTGAATTACCTTTTATGGGTAATTTCCAATATCGTTATTTTTCAATAGTTTACACCGCACACTCTGCGGCTTTCAGGACATGCTTACCAAAATTACCGTTTTCCGGAGAGCCCCCAGGACTATAGAGCGCAGCCGGATCGCTTCGGGATTTTTCATTTTCCGTCTGCCTCACTGAAACGCGCCGATATTTGCAAATTTATTTTTGTGCCGCGATATACTATAAAAGCAGGAAGACAGCGGCTTTCCGGTCTTCTCGACGCCGTCGAAATTTCGAGCCGTTTAAGCCGCAGGCGTGGCGGGGGGAGATTGCGTTTCGTGGGGCGGTTTCGCGGCGTGGAACTACTCCAAAATCTTGCATAGCGAACTCTCGAACAACCTGGGGGATTAGCTTGTGACCACGCTTCCTGAGATCGCGCTCATTCCGTTCCATGACCATCAAATCATGACCTTGCGCTTAGGCGAAGTCGTCTTCGTCGTGATGAAACCTGTTGTCGAAGCGCTGGATTTGAAATGGAACGGGCAATTCGAGCGCATCAGCCGCCATCCGGTTCTGTTCGAAGGTATTCGTATCATACGAATACCTTCGCCCGGCGGAACTCAGGAGACCATGACGCTCCCGTTGAAAGACTTCCACGGCTGGCTTGTGACTTTGGATACCAGCCGGATCAAAGATGAACGCCGTAGAGAGACGATCGTTCGATATCAGCGGGAAAGCTTCCAGGCCATTCACGACTACTGGGACAAGGGCCGCGCCGAAAATCCGCGCGTCTCGTCGTTCAATTCGCGTCCGCCCCTTCTCGCCTTGCGCCTCATGAAGGAGTTGAAAGGGGAATCGAACGCCGCCGTTCGTCGGTCCATTCACGCCATGCTGGCGCGAACATGCGAGGAAGTCGGCATTGACACACCTTCGCTTGAAGATATCGGGAGAGACGCGCCGATGCCTCCGGATGTGTTGGTGCCCTTCTTCGCCGGGCTGGAAACTCTAACGGCGAATGGCGCGGCTTTTGATCACGCGCGCGACCTCGATCTTCTCGCGATCAACTTGAAGGAAGTCACGGCCCTCTTTGCCAAGAACGGCGTCGGGGCTTCCGTGACGCCCGCCTTACGCAAGGCCCTCAAACAAAGCATCCACCCGGCTTTCGTCGCCATTAAGGCCGTGTGCAGCACCATGACGGGGAAGACGGTCAAATGCTGGGTGTTCCGAAGAAACGGATTTGGTTTTGAGGGCCGGTTTCACGCCGTAAACCATTCATAAGTAAAGCATTCTGTTTGTCCATCAACGGGGGAAATCATGACAAATATCGATCGCTCGACGCGCCGTGTAACGACATCCGGCCAGCGTTTCGCGGAAGAGCGCAAGAGACTTGGTTTCGAGACGCGCGAGAAGTTCGCCGCCGCCACGGGACTGCGTTTGAATCGTGTCTCGCAGTACGAAGATTTGAACCGCATGTCGTCGGACACATACCTGTTTCGACTTCTCGCGGATATCGGATTTGATTTCCGCTATTGGGAAACCGGGGCTCACAACGCCTTTCAACCGGTTTCCCCGGCCGAAAGCGCTTTGTTGGAGGCGTGGCGGGATGCTGACGCCGATAAGCGGGCGTCGCTTCTGGACGGCCTCGGCTTTTCCTCGGAAGCCTCTGTCGTCCCATCCCGTCTTTTCCTGCACGGCGAGGCGCTATAGGATCGCGCCGACTGGTGATATCGAAAACGCGGAAGGTGTGTCCATCATGGGCACACCTTTTTCGTTAAGTGATTAGGCTTCGATTTTCGCTTTAGGCGGGTGGCGCAAAATAGGTAGAATGGATATAATAATATTTCGCGAAAAGGTCGTAACAGTGGTTAATAACGCGGCGGGTGCCACGAATGGACAAATATTACAAATATGGAAGTATAGACAGAGGGCACATAACAAGAACAAGGATGATATTTAAAGATAGTAGAATATATTTTTGCCATAGAGCGCAATTTAATGATCCATTCGACTGTCATTACAGATGCATATTTAAAGGAACGGCGGAAGAAAAGAAGAGATTTCTAATTAATCTTTATAATAAGATGCATCCAATTTCTCATAGAAATGATAGAAGATTATGGGTTACAGAAAATATTAAAAAATTTAACGATAAAAAAAATATGCAAAGTATAATAGACAAGGTAGATGATACGATATCTAAAATAGGAATATATTGCCTTACATACGACAACAAGAATATATTAATGTGGTCGCATTATGCAAATAACCATACTGGATATTGCATAGAATTTTCCGATGATTATGATGATATGTATTTTTCAGATGCATTTGATGTTGAATATTCAGAAGAATATCCTGTATTGAATTTTACTAAAGATTCTGACGAAGAGAGATTTAAAAAAACAATACTCACAAAATCTATTCATTGGGATTACGAAAAAGAATGTAGAAAAATTCGTAGACATGGTTGTGGAGTATTTGAATATCCGGAAAGCGCTTTGAAGGGTGTGATATTCGGATGCAAAATGTCAGATTGCGATAAAGAAAAAATTATTAAATGGTGTAAAAAGCGAAAAAATAGCCCAATATTCTATCAGGCAAGAATGTCAGATCGAAATTATTCTTTGGATATCGATATTTTTAATCCATGAAAATTAGTTAGTGGTCTTCTTCGATCACATAGGGCTCAAACCCCACGATCTCTTCGCCAATCCAATCGTTCAAGGCGGCGAAGGTCGTTTGAAGGGGCGTCAACTCATTCCTTGCGAACACCTTGGCCGCCTGTTCCACGCTCCCGAACCCGCCCGTGTTGTTCGGGATGATGCCCATCAACTGCGGGGGCACGCGGTGGGCGGCGAGGACGTCGTCGCGGGTGACGTTCTTCATGTTCAAGAATTCGTCCTTCGCCGTGACCTCGGATATCGGGATAACCTGGATACCGTCTTTCTTGCCGTTGGGCGCGTACATGAACAGGTTGCGGAAGTTCCCCGGTCCCTTGGCGCTTTTGAGGGCGTCGCGCAAGCCGTCCACGTCCTGCTCGTTCTGCGCCGCGTCGGTCATGTAGAGGATGAACCCGGCGTGCGAGCCGTTGACGTAGTATTTGCGCCGGAACAGGGTCGCGGCCTCGTTCAGAAGGGCCGATTGCATGGCCGCCACATAGCCGGGCAGCCCATAGATTTCCTGATTGATATCGGGCTCTAGCAGGTGGAACACCGCGCCCGGTTCGAAGTCGACCTCCCGGCCTTCGATCAACATCACCGCCGCGCCGTCCTTCTTGATCCGGGTCCAGCGC
This sequence comes from Rhodospirillales bacterium, assembly GCA_963675465.2. Lineage (GTDB taxonomy): Bacteria > Pseudomonadota > Alphaproteobacteria > Rhodospirillales > Shumkoniaceae > JAHDSF01. Next base: position 17,266 of record CAXXVY010000003.1, on the reverse strand, counting down.
GCCAGCGTCGGCGCAAGCTCCAAATCCCCGCCCAGCCGGTTTTTCCGCCGTTCCGCGTAGGCATTGCCGAACACCAGGTAATCCATGGCCAGCCGCTTGAAATTGTGCCGGGAAAGAAGCCGATGCGGCCGGAAACACGACGCCAGAATGTTCGCCTTCACTTCGATCGCCGATCGGTGATGCGAGTTTGCCCCCAAGGCCCGCGCGAGGCCGTCGAACGACACGGGCGGGTCGTACCATTTGCCGTTGAACGCGGCATGGAAATAGCCCGACAAATCCCGCTGATCCAGAACCGGAACCGGGTCGCCGAACGTGAACGCTTCGAATTGGGGCGCATCGGACATCAATAAATCTCCATGAAGCTGCGGGACCGTCGGCCGTCCGCCGACGGGTCGAAATCGCCGAACCCGACGCGATCCAGGGCATGCATGATCGCCCATGCGACGTCGGCGTGTCCGGTTTCCTGGGAACGGGCGGCGGCGAAGGTGGCTTGTCGGCCGCTCGGGGTCATGGTCCGCTTGATCGCCATGAACGCCAGCGCGATATCCGAATATCCGGCGTCGAACTCCAATCGCCGCTTGGATATGATTTCCTTGGCCTTCAACACCATGCGGGTCTTGATCTCGATGGTGTAGGTGATCGACACGGCGGCGGGGAAGAACGCGCGGACCATCTCGAAAACCCCCATGCCGATCGTCGAGGTATCGATGCCGATGTGCCGCACGTTGAAGCGGCGGCAAAGGTCGCGGATCGCTTCGGCCTGGGCCGTGAAGTCGGCGTTGACGAACGACAAGCGCATGAGCACGCGATACCGCCCGCCCTCGATATCCGGGGGCGCGATCACGGCGACCGATGCGTTGTCGCGCGAGCGCGCGGGGTCATAGCCGAGCCACACCGGCCGGTCGCCGAACGGCCGCGCCGCGTGGGGGTCGAAATCCGCCCATACGGACCAACTGTCGACCATGCAGCGCTGCATTTCGTCGAAGGTGAAAAAGGCGGCCGTGTCGTCGACCCATTCGCACGAAAACAGGTTGGCGAAGTCGTGATCGTTGTACTCAAGCCGCAACTGGCCGATGTCGAACAGCGTGCAGCCGCCCGCCTCGGCATCGTCGATCGTGACGATTTGCCGCCACTGCCCGTCCGGGCAGACCATGCCGCCCTTTAGGGCCGCGTGCGACACGTCGAAGTCAACCTTGTTGTCTTTCGCGCGCCCCTTGTTGAACGAAGCGCCGGACCAGAACGCATAGGCTTCATGGTTGATCGTCGAGGGCGTCGAAAAGTAGGTAATCCGCCATTTCTTGTGCGTCGCCATGGCGGAGGCGACCTTGCGGAACTCGGCGAACTTGTTGATCCAGGCGTATTCGTCCAGGTAGACGTGGCCATGGTAGGACTGCGCCGTTTTGGAATTGGTGCCGAGGAAATACAGCGTCGCGCCGTTCCAAAGCGTGATCGGGTCGCCGCGAAGCTCGACCCCCGTGACCTCCTTCACGAACTGAACGATGTACTCCCGGAACACATGGGCCTGGGCTTTCGACGCCGACAAAAAGACCTGGTTGTCGCCGGTCTCGATCGCGTCGACCAAGGCTTCGCGGGCGAAATACCACGTCGCGCCGATCTGGCGGGATTTGAGGATGTTGCGGACCCGGCATTTCTTGCGGGCTTCCAGCCACTTCGTTTGATAGCCGAACAGCCCCTTGTGGAAGGCGTCAACGAGCGCTTCGACCTGTTCCTCGGAGAGCGCGTTCTTTTCCGCCTGCTTCTTCTTCCGCCCCTTGGCGCGGTTTTCGATCGCGGGGTTGAGATCCCCTTCCCGCCCGCCCTCGGAAAACTTGCGGATGCGCGCCGTGCGTTCCAGAAGCCGCGATAGGTGGTCGATCTCGTTGAAATCCCGGTCGCTCTTGTCGACCTTGGCAATCAACTGCATGAGCCGGGCCTCGACACCGGATTCGACGCGCACGGCGACGGGGGTTTTCTCCCATTCGTCGCGGCGCTTCCAGGCGTCGACGGTCCCGTATTTGAGCCCCAGCGTGCGCGCGATCTCGGCCGGGCTGTAGCCCCGCCAAAACAGACTGCGCGCCGTGAGGCGGTCGCTGTCGGCATCTTGGTTCATCATGCCGATAGGGTACCGGCGCCGATGAACCGCGCGCGGGTTCACAGGTTGGAATAGGCCCTTTCCAACTGGCCGACGTTTGCGGTTCGCGCGTTCGTGTCGGCAGCATTGGGGAAACTTTGCCGTCCCCCGAAGCTGCAAGAGCGCCTGACATGAAATCGAAATTCTTCCGCGTCGCCCGATCGGGAAAGACCGTCGACGGCCGCGAGATCACCCCCGCCCAAATCGACCAGATGGCCGCGACCTACGATCCGGCCGTTTACGGCGCGCGGATCTGGTGCGAACACCTCCGCTCCCTTCTTCCCGACGGCGTGTTTCAGGCTTACGGCGACGTGACCGCCGTCAAGGCCGAAACCGACGGCGAAGGCCGCCGCGTCCTGCTGGCGCAAATCGACGCGACGCCGGACCTGCTGAAGCTCGCGGCCGATCGCCAGAAAGTTTTCTGGTCGGTCGAAATCGATCCGAACTTCACCGGCACCGGCAACGCCTATCTGGCGGGCCTCGCCATCACGGACAGCCCGGCGTCGACGGGAACGGAGATGCTGAAATTCTCCCTGTCCAGGGGCGGCGACGACGCGCCGCGAAACCTGTTCTCCGAACCCGTCGAGGGCGCGCGCGCGATCGAAGAGGCCGCCCCGGAGCCGGACAAGGGGCCTTCCCTGTTCGCCCGCGTCAAGGAACTGCTGGCGGGCAAGGCGCACCGGGACGGCGAAACGTTCGCCGAACTCGAAAAGTCGACCCTGGCGATTGCCGAGGAAATCACCGCCTTGCGGGCCGAAACCGACGCCAAGGCAGGCGTGGACGACGTGAAGTCCCTTCGCGCGGACCTCGACGCCCTGAAAGCCTCCCTCGAAAACAACCCCGCCACTCCGCCGCGCCCGAAAGCGAGCGGCGGCGGCGACCCCTCGAACCAGACGGATTGCTGAACCCATGCGCAACGAAACCCGCCTCGCCTTCAACGCCTATTCCGCTCACCTCGCGGCCTTGAACGGCATCCCCGACGCGGCCGTGAAATTCGCGGTCGCGCCCTCGGTCGAACAAACCCTTGAGGATCGCGTGCAGGAAAGCGCGGAATTCCTGCAAGAGGTCAACGTCGTCGGCGTCGAGGATCAGACCGGCGAAAAGCTGGGCCTCGGCGCGTCGGGGCCGGTCGCCGGTCGCACCGACACCACGGCGAAGGACCGCGAACCGCGCAATATCGCCGCGCTCGACGCCACCGGCTACGCGTGCAAGCAAACCAACTTCGATAGCTACCTCAAGTACGCGCAGTTGGACGCCTGGGCCAAGTTCCCCGACTTCCAGACCCGCGTCCGCAATCACGTCGTTCTGCAAATCGCCCGCGACCGCCTGATGATCGGGTGGAACGGCGAAAGCGCGGCGGCGGAAACCGACATCGCCGCCAACCCGCTCTTGCAGGACGTGAATACCGGCTGGCTTGCCGCCATCCGCGCCGCCGCGCCCGAACGGGTGTTGTCGGCGATCAAGGTCGGCGACGGCGGCGACTATGCCAACCTCGACGCCCTGGTCTACGACGCGGGCGAAAGCCTGTTGGACGACTGGCACAAGGAAGACCCGCAAATCGTCGCCATCATGGGGCGTTCCCTGATCGCGGACAAATACCTGTCCCTGATCGCGGGCAACGACGCGCCGACCGAACGGGCCGCCCTGCAAACCCTGTTGCTCAACAAGACGGTCGGCGGGCGGAAATCGAAAACGGTTCCGTTCTTCCCGTCGACGTCGATCCTGCTGACCAAGGCGTCGAACCTGTCGATCTACTGGCAGAACAACACGCACCGCCGCGCCGTGATCGACAACCCCAAGCGCGACCGTATCGAGGATTTCCAGTCGGTCAACGAAGCCTATGTGGTCGAGGATTTCGGCGCGTGCGCGCTGATCGACGGCATTCTACAGCCCGACGGCTCGGGCGGGTGGGCCTGATGCCTTCCCTAGCGCGACGACACTTCGAGCGGACCTTGGCGGCGAAACAGGCAACGAACGCCGCCAAGTCCCCCGCCGCCACCCTCGGCAGCATGAACGACCGCGTTGCAACGCTCATGCTCGGGCACCGCCACGCCTTGAAGCAAATTCAATCCGTCAAGGCGAAGATCGAGGCCAAGCGCGGCTTTCTGCCGGAATACGCCGCCTATGTCGACGGCGTTCTATCCTCCGGCGCGGGCGTCCAGGACGACGCCCTCATGACCGTCATGGTGTGGCGGTTGGACGCCGGGGATTACGAGGGCGCGCTCGCCATCGCGGCTTACGCCCTGCGTCATGACCTCGTGATGCCTCCGGGGTTCAACCGGGACACGGCAACCGCCGTCGTCGAGGAAATCGCCGACGCGGCCTTGAAGGAAACGGGCGCGGTGCCCGTGGAAACCGTCCAGGCCGCCCTCGACCTGACCGACGGTCACGACATGCCGGACGAAGTGCGCGCCAAGGCGCGCAAGGCGCTCGGACTGGCGTTGAAGGATACCGACCTTGCGGCCGCGATCGACCACCTCAAGGCCGCGTTGGACCTGGACCCGAAATGCGGCGTGAAGACCGAACTGAACCGCCTATTGAAACAGGCGGAGAACTGATCCCCCCGGCGCGGCGGGCGCGGAGGAAAGGAAGAAGTCCCCCCGGCTTCAACCTCCCTTTCGCCCGCCGCCACCCCAAGCCGCCATTGAGGCGGCGGCCAAGCGTCCGGAGGACGCGCCCGGCGAGGGAAAAACAAACCAAGGCCCCGCCCGGCGAGGGAGAAACAAATAGATGACCTTCATTCCATCCACCCCCGCCGAACCTTCCGACGTCACCGTGATCAACGATGGATGGTTCCCCGACCTTTCGACGGCGGAGTTGAAGGCGCGCACGGGCTTGGGTGACATCTTCGGGGCCGAACGGGTGGCGGCGGCCGTGCGCGCGTCCATGATCGAAGTGAATTCCGCCGTTCGCCGTTGGCGGGAAAGCCAGTCCGCGGGCTCCCTGGCGGATGTGCCGGCCGTTTTGTACGGGGACGAATCGGAAAAGGTGATCCTCTACAAAACCGGCGTCTATGCCCGCGCCCGCGCGTTCCTGCTGGAAACCACGCGCGACTATGACAGCACGAAATCCGGACACGACCGGGCCGACGCCCTGGAACCGATCGCCGACGATTGGGCGCGGCAGTCGGCCGAAGCGCTCGCCCGCATGACCGGCCGCCCGCGCGCGATCGTGGAATTGATCTGATGGACACGACGCGCGCCATGGACGGCGAAACGGTCGATCGGGTCGCGCTTCGCGTCTACGGCGACACGTCCATGTCGGCCGACATCCTGGAAACGAACCCCGGTCTTTCCGCCCTGGGGCCGGTCCTGCCGCGCGGAACCAAGATCGCCCTGCCCGAAAAGCAAACGCCCACGAAAACGGGCGTCAACCTATGGGACTGATCAACCCGCGACACGTCCGGAAACCAAAGGCCATTGAGGCCGTGGCCAAGCGTCCGGAGGACGCGCCCGGCGAGGGGCATGAAAAACAGGACTGAACATGGAAAAAACCGGCTTTTCGACAACGTCCTATCTGTCCGGGCTCGCGGTCGGGGCGTGGTCGCTTTCCTTCAACGAACTGATCGCGCTCGCGGGCCTGTGTATCGCCCTCGGAACGTTCGCCGTGAACCTGACTTACAAGCATCTCCACTATCGCCTCGCCAAGAAACGCCTGGAAAAGGGGGGCTCCCATGCCGCTTAAGGAACGCGTGATCGCGGAAATCATCGCCCGCGAGGGCGGATACGTAAACGACCCGGCCGATAGCGGCGGGGAAACCAACTTCGGCATTACCGAACGGGCCGCGCGGCAAGCCGGATACGCCGGGGACATGCGCGCCATGCCGCGCGCGGTCGCCGAAGCGATCTATTCGGGGCGCTATTGGGATGCCCTTTGCCTCGACGACGTCACGGCCGTCAACGAAGCCGTCGCGGCGGAACTCGCGGACACGGGCGTCAACATGGGGGTTGCTCGCGCGGCGGCCCTTCTTCAACGCGCGTTGAACGCGTTCAACCTCCAAGGCACCGTCTATCCGGATATGACGGTCGACGGCGTCATGGGGCCGGTCACGGTCGCCGCCCTGGCCGCGTTCTTCGATCACCGGAAAGCCCACGCCGCGCCCGTTCTGCTTGCCGCGCTGAACGCCCTTCAAGGCGAAACCTACATCGCCCTTGCCGAGGCCCGCCAGAAGGACGAGCGCTTTGTCTTTGGTTGGTTTTTGCATCGGGTAGTTCACTGATTTCCCGCTTCTGTCTCCCCAGCCGTCCTTTCGGCGGCGGCCAAGCGGGCGGAGGCCCGCGTCCGGCGAGGGAGAAACATAAAAGGAGTTTCACCCCATGTTCACCGCCATCGGCTCTTTTCTCTCGTCTCTCGTTTCCCCGGTTTCCGACGTGATCGGCAAGTATCAGGACCGCAGGAAGGCCGCCGAAACGGCGGAGGCGAAAATCGCAAAGGCCCGCCTGGACGGCGAGCAAACCCTGACGTTGACCGATGCCGAATGGGAAAACATCGCGGTCGGGAAAACGGATTCGTCCTGGAAGGACGAGTACGTCACCCTGATCATCACCTTTCCCATTGTCGGCATTCTCGGGGGCGCGCTGTGGCTCGCATTCACCGGGGACGGCCGCGTTTTGGACGGCGTGAAGGCGGGTATCACGGAACTGCAAGCCCTCGGGGTCGACTTCGGCACGCTCATGAGCGCCGTTGTCTTCGCCGCCCTTGGCCTCAAGATTTGGCGGGCGAAGTGACCCCGAGGCCGAACGGCCGAAGGCAAGCCGCCATTGAGGCGGCGGCTAAGCGTTCGGAGAACGCGCCCGGCGAGGGAAATCAAAGATGAAGAAACTTCAGTCCGCCCGTGACGCCCTCCTGAAATCTCCCCTCGGCATCAAGGCGAAGGATCTGTTGACGTTCGCCGAAAAGGGAACCGTCGTTTCCCACCGGGGGGAGCGAAACCAGAACTTCGCCATGACGTACACGGCGCACCTGATCGTCACCGACTTCGCCGGGGAACCGCAGGACTTGCTTTTCATCCTGGTTCGCTGGCTTCACGCGGAAAACCCGTCCGCGCAACCGGATGCGATCAAGTTCCATGTCGACGTGATCGACCACAAGAAATCGGACGTGTCCCTTGCCGTGGAACTGTCGGAAGTGATCGGCGTCGCCGAAGTCGAGGGCGGACACTCCCTGGACGCGCAGCCCGACGCCGACGCCCTGGCGATCAGCATGGACACGCTCTTTCCCGATATGCCCGAAAGCGCCGACGCATGAGCGTCGACGCCTTCGCCGATCTCGACGACTGGCTCAAATCCGCCGTCGCGGCGCTGGCTCCCGCCGCCCGCAAAACCCTCTTGCGCGACATCGCCCGCGACCTGCGGAAACGGAACCAAGCTCGCATCACGCGCCAAGTCGCGCCCGACGGCGAAAAATGGAAACCGCGCAAGAAGTCGCCGCGCGGCAAGGTCCGGACGGCGGCAAAGATGCTGATCGGGTTGCGGGCCGCCCGACGCATGCGCTTGAAGGTCAAGGCCGACGGCGCGGAAATCGGCTATGAAGGCCGCACCGCGCGCATTGCGGCGGTTCATCAATTCGGCGGATTGGATGCCGTCGCCGAGGGCGGCCCCCGCGTTCGCTATCCCGCTCGTCCCGTCCTGGGGATTTCGGCGGACGATCGCAGAATTATCGCTAACCTGCTCGTGGAGCGATGGTTTTAGGTTCATTGTAACGAAAGAAAGGTTAGTTTAGGCAATTCCACATACGAGAGCACATAGATGTCCCTGATTTAAGTGAATGAGCGTTCCCGACGAACAGTTGAAATGCTTTTGTTTTTGTGTGAACATTTTGTTCTATTCGGTCAATTCACATAGAGGTCCTTTCTAAAAGGAATCGGGACGTGCTTGCGGAAATATCAAATCGATTCGAGCAAAATCTTTCGAGAGTTGAGAATCTTATCGGAATTTATGACAACCTCGTAAAGTATTCTAGAGTCGCAAAACGAGGTGCGCACGATACCGATATTCTCCGCTCAGCTTTGGTGTTTCTCCATGCATCTATGGAAGATTTTTTGCGCGCTATCTTATCAATTAGGTTGCCTGAATCAGATAAAGAAGAAATAGATAAAATACCATTATTTGGTCAAAATAAAAAAGATGGAGAGAAATTCAGTTTAGGCTCACTTGTTAAATTTAGAGATAAAAATGTAGATGAATTAATTCGTATTTCTGTATCAGATTACATCGAAAAATGGTCTTCGTTTAATGATATTGGACAAATAAAATCAGCAATTTCCAAATGTGGACTTGAATCTGATGGTTTTCATTACGAAGAAATAAAAGATATGGTGATGCGGCGACATGATATCGTTCACAAAGCAGATTCAATAAAAGTTCAAGTTTCTGGCGTATATCAAGTAAGACCAATAAGTGTTGTTACACTTAATTTGTATTTAAAAAAAGTAAGAGAACTTAAGAATTACGTATATGACCAACTGATACCGCTAGAATATTGCCCACATTCAAGTTTTGCATCATATGCTGATGGAGTCCTTTATTTGTTGGAAAAGCAATTTGTGCAAAAAAATATGTTTTATGAAGATATGGAACATAGCAGAAGTAAAATTGCTTACATCTTAAGCGACATGATTGCAATTGGTCACGCACGACTTGACCATGATGGGCAGTATATACATTCAAGCGTCAAAGATATTGATGAGGCAGATGCTGTTATTAGAAGGTTTTGTCGAAATCATGTCGTTTATAAAGAGTTGGTAGGAAATAACAAATATTCAAATGGTTTTTACGAGAATGAGTTTATGGATGAAACAATAAGCAAGTGCAGGATAGAGAATATAGACTTACAATCAAAAAACTATAGATCAAAAACACTGCTGAGAATTTTTTGGGCTTCTGGATATGTTTCGTCAAGAGGGGACTGCTTAAAAATATTAAGGTCACCGGCGTCGGGACCACATTCACTTACTTATTATTCTTTATTTTCGAGGAAAAAATTTAATATGTTCTTCGGCGAGTCGCCTCCGCCGACGGTCGTTAAAGCCCTTACTGGCATCCGAGAAAATAATCTTGGGCGAGAAGAGTCTGAAAGAAAATACGGTCGAAATGCAATATATGCGTTGCTGAAATTTGGATTAGTTTCAATTGATGGCCAGCCGTCAATTCAAAAAGCTATGAAAGGAGAATCAGATGACACAATTGTCAGAGTGGCAGCACTAGAAAACAATGTGGTGAAATACGTTTGTGATCTTTTAGAAAAAAACCCAAATCTTTCTGGTGTAGAGGTGGGAAGCTTTGTAGCCGAACAGTTTGGTTGTAAATGGGTACCAAGGTCACAACAAAGAAATGGAGCCGCCTTAGCCCGTTGGGCAGCTTGGATCGGGTCGTATTGGACAGATAAAGACACGATCAAGTTGAGAGGAGACGTAAACCAAATGGTTTCAAAGTTGTTGTCTCTGAAAAAGGAAGAATATGGGACATTACCATTAATTAGGCGATATAGTGGACGAAGAGAATCTCTTTCCCACGGCAGGCCCTCGCATATAAATGATGAATTATACCAAGCTATATTGATATTAAATAATAAATACGATCTGCCAATAAGCGAGATTGCCGAACGTATCGGCGTCTCGCGTTCCTCAATTTATCGCACATCCGAACGAAGCCGGGCGAAATTGAAAAGAGTAAAAAAGGTTCCCGCACGGAATTTAGAGTTTGATGTCTCAACTGAGAGTGATGTTGCTGAAGCGAGTTCTTGGGACTATCAGGAATTCCGTGTAGGGCGGGCGGTTGCTCATCATCCGGCCATGGCTTTTGTGAAACGCTCGCCGAAGATGACGGCGAATTGAGCCTTGGCCATCGCCCATTCACGAGGGGGCATTTTCCACTCCTTTTCGGATCGGTTCAAGACCAGGAAAAGCAGCTTCATCGCGGCATCGTCATTGGGGAAGTGCCCCCTGGCCCGGACCGCCCGGCGCAGCTTGGAATTCAGCGCCTCGATGGCGTTCGTTGTGTATAAAATTCGACGCACATCGCCGGGGAAGGCATAGAAGGGGATGACCTCGCCCCAGGCGCGGCGCCAACTCTGGGCAATGGCCGGGTATTTTCGGCCCCAGGGACCTTCTTCGAAAGCCGCCAGGGCCGCTTCGCCGGCGTCGGCGTCGATCGCGCGGTAAATGTCCTTCAGGGCCGCCGCGACGGTCTTGCGGTCCTTGTAGGAGACGAAGTCGAGGCTGTGGCGCATCAGGTGCACGATGCACGTCTGAACCGTCGTTTCCGGAAAAACGGCGCGGATCGCCTCGGGAAATCCCTTCAGTCCATCGACGACGGCGATGAGGATGTCCTCGACGCCCCGGTTCTTCAGTTCGTTCATCACCCGCAGCCAGAACTTGGCGCCTTCGCTCTGTTCCAGCCACAAGCCCAGGATTTCCTTGCCGCCGTCCGCCCGCACGCCGAGGGCGATGTGGACGGCCTTGTTGCGGACCGTCCCTTCGTCGCGGATCTTGGCGCGCAGGGCATCGAAGAAAACCAGGGCATAGGCCGTTTCCAGCGGCCGCGCCTGCCAGGTCGCGATCTCCTCCAGAACCGCGTCGGTCACCGCGCTGATCAGATCCGGCGAGACCTCGATGCCGTAGAGTTCGCGCAAATGCCCGACAATCTCCCGCGTGCTCATGCCGCGGGCATACATCGAGATGATCTTGTCGTCGAAGCCCGGAAACCGCCGCTGATACTTGGCGATGAGCTGCGGATCAAAGCTCGCCTGGCGGTCGCGCGGTACCTCCAGTTCGAACTGCCCCGTATCCGTCGTCACGGTCTTCCGGCCATAGCCATTGCGGCTGTTCCCGGCACCGCCTTCCCCGGAAAGATGGTGATCCATCTCCGCGTTGAGCGCTCGTTCGGCCAACGCCTTCTTCAACGTCTCAAGCAGGCCGTCCGGACCAAATGCCGTCTTGGCATCCGCGCCGGCCAATAGCTGATCCAAAAGAGCGTCCGGGATCTTCGGTTCCTTGCGTCGGGCCATGGGAATTCTCCTTTGCTCCCATTATGCCCGCCCTACACGGAATTCCTGATAGTCCCGAGTTCTTCAGAAGCGGACGCTCTTTGACTCTTCATAGGGTTATAATCCCCCTATTCCAACTCCCATCCGCGTGACCGCGTCGCCCCCGTGTGCTCATCCTCCAAGGCATGAGCTACGCACACTCGGAACTCGCACGCTTGATCCCAAACCTCATCGGCCTCGGCACGATCGCCGAGGCCGATCCTTCTTCCGCGCGCGTGCGCGTCAACATCAACGGGCGGGTAACGGCGTGGCTTCCGATCCCCGCCGAGATCGGCCGCAACTTCCGCCGTTGGCGGCCGTTGCGGGTGGGGACGCAAGTCCTGGTCGCCTGCCCGTCGGGTGATCCGGCAAACGCGATCATCGTTCAAATTCTCTATTCCGACGCCCTGCCGCCGCCCGCGACCTCGGAAAGCGTCGACCTGATCCTTTGGAACGACGGAACCCGCGTCGAATATGACAGCGCCGCGAAGCGCGTGACCGTGCATAGCGCGGGCGACATGACGCTTTCGGCCGTCGGCGCGCTGCGGATCGACGCCCAACACGTCGAGATCCATACCGGGGAGGAAGGCCGCTATCTGGTCGACCATCACGGCAAGGCGTCGATGATCCGGCATATCGAAGGCGCGACCTTCGAAACCGAGACATGGGAAACCGGCGCGATCGTTACCGGCATTCCCGATCACGGCTATGCGCCGCCGCGCGTCGATTCGGAGGGCGAAGAATGATCGGCCTTTCCGTTTCGACCGCCGCCCGGCTTTCCCGTTCCGAGCACATCCGCCAATCCATCGCCGACATTCTGACGACGCCGATCGGTTCGCGCGTCATGCGCCGCGATTACGGCGCGCGCCTGTTCGATCTGGTCGACGCCCCCGGCAACCCCACGGGGGCCTTGCGCATGATCGCGGCCGCCGCCGACGCCCTGGCGCGCTGGGAACCGCGTATCCGCGTCTCGTCCGCTTCCCTGTCGGTCGGTTTCGACGGTTCCGCCGTCATCACGGTTGAGGCCGCCGACGTGGGCACCGGCGCGGCCGTGTCCGCGTCCGCCTCGCTGGGGGCGTCGTCATGAGCCGGTTCAACGCGATCGACCTGGGGGCGCTCGCGCCGCCCGACGTGATCGAAGCCCTCGACTATGAAACCGTCCTTTCGGTCCTGAAAGCGGACATGGCCGACGCCTTGGCCGACATCCTTCCCGATTGGGATTCGTCCCTGGAAAGCGACCCGATCGTGAAGCTCCTGGAACAATTCGCCTATCGCGAAATCCTGTTGCGTTCGCGCGTGAACGACGCCGCCCGGGCCGTGATGTTATCGACCGCCACCGGGGCCGATCTCGACGCCATCGCCGCGCGCTATCACGTCGCGCGGTTCACGATCGTCGAGGCCGACGCCGCCGCCCGCCCGCCCGTCGAGGCCGTCATGGAAGACGACGCGGATTTGCGCGAACGGGTTTTGCTGGCGTTCGAAGCGTTGTCGGTCGCCGGGCCTTCCGGGGCCTATCTGTCGGCGACGCTGAACGCCGATGCGCGGGTGTCGTCGGTCGCCGTCACGTCGCCCGAACCGGGCGAAGTCGTCGTGACCGTCCTTTCGACCGAGGGCGACGGCATCGCGGATGCCGACCTTTTGGACGTGGTTTCCGCCGCCTTGAACGACGAAGACACCCGGCCGTTGACCGATCATGTCATCGTCCAGGCGGGGACCAAGATCGACTACGCGATCAACGCGGAACTGACGATTTACGACGGACCCGCCGCCGATGTGGTCCGCACGGCGTCCGAGGAAGCCGTTACCGCGTTCGCGGCCGGTCAACGCCGCCTGGGCGAGCCCGTGACGATCGACGGCCTTCACAAGGCCCTTCGGGTCGACGGCGTGAAGAAGGTTTCCCTGATCGAACCGGCCGCCGACGTGGAACCGGCTGAAACCGAATTCGCGCACTGCACCGGGATTGCGATCACGATCGCGGGGGCGTCATGACGGTTTCGCTGCTTCCCCCCAACGCCACCGCGCTTGAACGGGCGATCGAACGCCCAAGCGGGCGTGTCGACGCGCTTCCCGTTCCGGTCGATACCGTCTGGTCCCCGGAAACCTGCCCGGCCGCCCTGTTGCCCTGGCTCGCCTGGGCGTTTTCCGTCGACACCTGGAACCCGGCTTGGTCCGAAAAGATCAAGCGCCAGGTCATCGCCCAAAGTTTCGACGTTCACCGCGTCAAGGGCACGCTGGGCGCGGTCAAGCGCGCGCTCGCGGCCCTGGACCTCGACGACGTGGACGTGTCGGAATGGTTCGATTACGGGGGCGATCCCTACTTTTTCCGCGTCGACGTGGAACTGTCCACGCGTGGCCTGTCCGATACGGAATTCACCGACATCGTCGCGGCGATCGACGGCGCGAAGAACGTTCGATCGTGGCTTGAACGCTTGCGCGTGTTTCTCGCGGTGTGGTCGGCCGTCCCCCGGATCGGCGCGGCGATCCTTTGCGGCGAAACCGTCACCGTCTACCCGCACACCCTCACGGAAATCGAAGTCGCGGGCGCGGTTCCGCTCATCGCCGCCGCTCAGTACGGCGTCGAAACCGTGACGATCTATCCGGCATAGGGGCATTTCATGGCGACTTACTATTCCCTTCTCACCGTTATCGGCGCGGCGCGCATGGCGAACGCCCATGTGACGAAAGTCCCCGTGAACCTCACGCACATGGCCGTCGGCGACGGCGGCGGGGCCGCTTACGATCCCGTCGAAAGTCAGACCGCGCTTGCGGGAGAAGTCTGGCGCGGGTCGACCAACGCCCTTTCCGTTCACGCGGACAATCCGAACTGGCTTGTGATCGAGGTTCTCATCCCCGCCGACGTGGGCGGTTGGACCGTGCGCGAGGCCGGGGTTTTCGACGACGCGGGCAATTTGATCGCGATTGCCAAATACCCCGAAAGCTACAAGCCGATGTTGGCCGAAGGGTCGGGAAAAGACCTGAACGTCCGAATGATCCTGGAAGTATCGAACGCGGATAGCGTGACGCTCCTGATCGATCCTTCGATCGTCCTGGCCACCCGCTCTTGGGTCGAAAACCGGATTGAGGATCATGTCGAGGACGGCAACCCGCACCCGAACCTCGTGGTTCCCACCGCGACCACCGAACAATCGGGCAAGGTCGAACTGGCGACGGTCGCGGAAGCCCGCGAAGGCGCCGACGCCACGCGGGCGGTAACGCCGGAAGGGCTCGGTTCCGCCCTGTCCGTCCTGCGCAAGCGCGACTTGATCAACCAGCTCTTCGACGCCATGGCGGAGGGTGACGGCATCCGCATTCTCGATGCCGATGCCGACCCCTACGAGGACACGGCCAAGATCGATGACGCGTTGTCCTCCGCCTATACTCACGACCCCATCAACGCGACCGTGACGCCTGTCGACGGCCCGGTAAGCGCCATCTATGACGCGCCCGGCTCCTACGACTGGACGGTTCCCGACGGCGTGACGTCGGTTGACGTCCAAGCCTGGGGCGGCGGAGCGGGCGGTGGTTCGGGTTGGCATGGAACGCCGGCCTACGGTGGCGGCGGCGGCGGCGGCGGAGGTTACAGCGCGGCCACGATTGCCGTCACTCCGGGCGAAACGATCACCATCACCGTAGGGGTCGGCGGTGGCGGTTCCGCCGGGGCCTACGTTGAAGGACAATGCGGTGAAGACGGCGGCGAAACGTCCTTCGGCGCGTATCTGTCGGCGGGCGGCGGCACGGCCCTCAACAACTCCGGGTTCAATTATTCCGGATCGGGAGTCGGCGGTGCCGGCGGTATCGGCACAACGGAAAACGGTTCCGATGGCCAAACGTCGACCAACCAATACGGCGGCGCGGGCGGCGATGCGGGCGGCGCGGCCCAAGGTGGTGGGTCGGGCGGCGCGCAACAAACGTCGGTCGGATCGCCGGGAAACGACGGTACCGAGTACGGCGGCGGCGGAAGCGGCGGAACCCCGGCGTTGCAGGTCGGCGGCGACGGCGCCCCCGGCGCGATCGTTCTCGATTACGTCGTTCCGCCCTTTGCGTCGGTCATCACGTCAACAGCGTTCGAGTGCGCCTCGCCTCCGTTAAACGGCTACGTGGTCGGGATCGTCGAACCGGATGCCGGTGGCGTCACCTATGACGGAACGGTGTTTGCCGATCTGTCCAACGACGACGGTGCGAAGTGGGAGACCGTCGCCCTCGAAAAAATCGAGACGACGGACCAAGGGCTCGACATCGTTTACGGCGAGATTGCGTTCGCAAATCCCGGAACCACTGCGCTTCGCGGTCGGTGGCGCGCGTCCGAGGGCGTCAGACCGCTCTTCCATGCCCGTCTCTTCGCCGGAGAATGAGAATGAACCCGCGCAAACTTGCCTTGGTGCTGTCCCGACGCGACCCGATCGCCGCCGTGTCCGAGATTGCGGACAAACGCGAGGTGGCGAAAATCCTGGTCGACCGTTC
Source organism: Rhodospirillales bacterium (assembly GCA_963675465.2). Taxonomy (GTDB): domain Bacteria; phylum Pseudomonadota; class Alphaproteobacteria; order Rhodospirillales; family Shumkoniaceae; genus JAHDSF01. The sequence goes on along the minus strand of CAXXVY010000003.1, from coordinate 1,650 downwards.
GGCCGAAGCCGCCCGCGCCCGTTTCGTCACCAACACGCCCTCGCAATCGGGCGTCTACGAAATGAAGGCGGCCGAGGCGGCGGCCTGTCAAACCGTGCTCGACGGCGGCGGCGCGCCCGACCCTTCGGCGTATCCGCACCTTGCGGCGGAGGTCGGCATTACCGCGCCCGATCTCGCGGGCGTCGCCGCCGTCATCCTGTCCATGCGGGCGACCTGGACCGCTGCGAGCGCGGCGATCGAAGGGCTTCGCCTGGGGGCGAAAGCGGTAATCGGGGCCGCTTCCTCGGAAACCGACATCCGCGCGGCCCTGGTGGTCGCGTGGCCCAAACCTGATCAGGAGTAATCCCCATGCCCACCGATTATCATCATGGCGTTCGCGTCGTCGAGGTTACGTCCGGCACGCGGCCGATTCGCACCATCCAAACCGCCGTCATCGGCCTTGTCGCCACCGGCGAAACCGCCGACGTCGAGACCTTCCCGGCGAACCGCCCGGTTCTGATCACCGACATCATGGACGGCATCAACGCGGCCGGAACCACGGGAACGTTGCCCTACGCCCTCGACGCGATCAAGGACCAGTGCAATCCGCTGACCGTGGTTGTCCGTGTCCCCGAAGGCGCCGATGCGGCCGAAACCACGTCCAACCTGATCGGCGGGGTTATCGACGGGCAGAAAACCGGCGTGCAAGCCCTTCTCGACGCCAAGGCGTTCCTGGGCGTGCAGCCGCGTATCCTGGGGGTTCCGGGCCTGGACGACGTGAACGTTGCGGCGGAACTGGCGTCGATCGCCGCGCAAACCCGGTCCTTCGCCTACGTCTCGGCGTTCGATTGCGTCGATCGGGACGAGGCGGTTCTCTACCGCGAGAACTTCGGACAACGGGAAGTCATGGTGATTTGGCCGGATTTCGTGTCGTGGGACACGAACGCCGACGCCGAACGCACCGATTGGGCGGTTGCCCGCGCGCTCGGCTTGCGCGCCAAGATCGACAACGAAACCGGCTGGCACAAAACCCTTTCCAACGTCACCGTCAACGGCGTGACGGGCCTGTCCAAGGGCGTCTATTGGGATTTGCAGTCGCCGGACACCGACGCGGGCGTGTTGAACGCGGCCGACGTGACCACGCTGATCCGGAATGACGGGTTCCGGTTCTGGGGCTCGCGCACCTGCACCGAAGATCCGCTTTTCGCGTTCGAAAACTACGTCCGCACGGCGCAGGTTTTGGCCGACACGATGGCGGAAGCGCATTTCTGGGCCGTGGACAAGCCCATGCATCCGACCCTTGCCCGCGATATCGTCGAGGGCGTCAACGCCAAGTTCCGTTCCCTGGTCGCGAGCGGCTACCTGATCGGCGGGGGCGCGTGGTTCGATCCCCTGAAGAACGACAAGACCACGTTGAAGTCGGGGAAACTCACGATTTCCTACGACTACACCCCGGTTCCCCCGCTCGAAAACCTGCTCTTCGAACAGAAGATCACGGACGACTACTTGGTCGATTTCGCGGCGCAAATGGCGGTTTAGGTCAACCCTCGCCGGGCGCGCGCCTCCGCGCGCTTGGCCGCCGCCTCAATGACGGCTTCCGGCGGCGAAAGACGCCGCCGGGTAGCAACGAAGGAGTTTCATCATGTTCCCGCGCAAACTCACCAACTTCAA
>CAXXVY010000002.1:0-4305 GCA_963675465.2 Rhodospirillales bacterium | reverse complement strand
CTCGAGCAGCTCAAGTTTGCCTTCATGCTGTTCCGCCAATACGACCGCAGCATCGATACCAGCGAGATTCACGCCGAACTGGTCGAGCGCATGCGCGAGGAGCTGGACTATCGTCGCGAAGCCGCCCACATGGCCCTGTTCCGGGGGTTGTTGGCGGACCAGCCGACCGTCCATGTTCCGGAAGTCGTTCCCGAACTTTCGACCGGCCGCCTGCTGACCATGGGCTGGGTCGACGGCGTGCCCGTCAAGTCGCTTGCCGACGCGGACCCGGAGCAGCGCAACCGCGTGGCGGTCAACATGTTCCGCGCCTGGTACGCACCGTTCTATCGGCATGGAATCATCCATGGCGACCCGCATCTCGGCAATTATTCGGTTCGCCCGGACGGGTCGGTCAATCTGCTCGATTTCGGCTGTGTGCGCGTGTTTCCGCCGCGCTTCGTGAAGGGGGTCATCGACCTTTACCACGCGCTTCGCGACGACAACCCCGACTTGGCCGTCCATGCGTACGAAACCTGGGGATTCACCGGGCTCGACCGCGGCGTGATCGACATCCTCAACCAGTGGGCCAGCTTCCTTTACGAACCGCTGACCGACGATCGCGTGCGGCGGATCTCCGAAACCGGATCGCCCGCCTACGGCGCTACCGTCGCGGCCAAGGTTCACAAGGAACTGAAGGACGCGGGCGGCGTGCGCCCGCCGCGCGAATTCGTCCTGATGGACCGCGCCGCCATCGGGCTCGGCTCGGTGTTCCTGCATCTCGGCGCGAAAGCCAACTGGCACCGGCTGTTCCACGAGTTGATCGACGGCTTCGATGCCGACGTGGTGGCCGAACGCCAGACCGCCGCCCTGAAGTCGTGCGGTATCGAGCCGGCGGCGTGATCGGTTCGCCGAATGTTTCAGAACTGAAACACGATTTCTCCGCCGCGACATACGGCCGCCACATCCTGCGGATACGACAGGGCAGATATCGGTCGTGTATCGGGGAACGGGGCCACGGTGGACTACGTATTCGACAACATCAACGTCTTGATCGGCGAGCGGAATTTCGAGATTCGCAAGGCGATGCGTTCCTTGCTGATCCAAAACGGATTCAAGCAGCTGGTCGACGTCGGGGACGCGAAGGAAATCCGGCACCATATCCGGCTTTTCCATCCCGACCTGTTGATCGTCGACTTCGACCTTCCCGAGGACAATATCTGTTCGATCATTCGCGATATCCGGCAGGAGAAGCTGGGTAGCGATCCGTTCATCCCCGTCATCCTGACGGTCAGCGAGATCACCTCGGACAACGCGTCCCAAATCTTCGAAACCGGTGTCGATTACGTCCTGCGGCGACCGGTCTCGACCGCCGACCTCCTGAGCCGGGTCCGCGATCTGGTGGAAAACCGCAAACCCTTTGCCGTGACCCAGACCTATGTCGGTCCCGACCGGCGCGGCAAGGACCGATCCAACCCGGAGAAGGACAGGCTGATCGAGGTTCCCAACGCGATCGGCGCGAAGGCGAAGAACGACGTCGAGGCCCTGAACCTTGTCGCGCACAAGACCAAGACGGCGATGACGGCGATCAAGACGCTCAAGGTCGAACGCTACGGCGTGACCATTCTGATGAAGATCTATGACCTTTTGAGCCGCATCGACGCAGGCCAGCATGATGAGGCACGGCAGTTGGCGGACGAGATCGTGGCCCTGCTGGCGGAGATCAGTTCGCGCCTGTCGACCACCAAGTTCAAGGATATCGTCCCGGTTTTCAAAGGGTTGTCCTCGGCATTGAAGGAGTTGAGGGCCAAGACCGATTTGACCAAACAGGACGCCAAGCGACTCGAGCCCCTGTCGCGGAAAGTCGCCGAAGTGTTCGGGGGGCTGTCCTGACCGTGCGGCGAACGGGGCGCCGGGGGCGCGCGGTCCTTGCCTGATCGGCCGCGATTGTGTACACCTTGTCGTCTTGTCGGCGGTTGACGGGGACCGTTGCGGAAGAGGTTCCGTCGGCGAAAAATTGCAACCAAATGACGATAAAGAAACGCAAAATGTCGGTCGATTGGACGGAAGAGCAAATCAAAGAACTCATCGCGCTGTGGAATCAAGGCTTGCCGACGAGTGAGATCGGACGAATGATCGGTGCCACCAAGAATGCCGTAGTCGGCAAGGCCCATCGTCTCGGTCTGACCAAGCGGCAGTCGCCGATCCGCCGCAAGCCGCAGGAAGTCCGCGTCGTGAAGCTGGATGGATTGCGCGCCGGTATGTGCAGCTGGCCGATCGGCGAGCCGGGGGCGGACGATTTCCGGTTCTGCGGCAAGCCGGCGGTGCAGGGCAAGCCCTATTGCGCGGAGCATTGTTCCATCGCCTATGTCAGCGGCAAGGAACGCAAGGAAACCGAGGCCGCCTGAACGCGACGGAGGCCGTTTCCGGTGGGCGGGAGTCGCGCTTGCGCGGCTAGCGTTGCGTGTGGGTGAAGCGCAGGATTCCTTCTTCGACCAGATCCTTGACGATCCGTTCGATCCGTTCGATCGCCGCGGCGATACGGTCGTCTCCTACGCCTTCGCGGAACTTGTAGCGCAGATCCTCCTCGGCGATGATCCGCGCCTTTTCGGTCATGTTGGCATAGATACGGCCGCGCAGTTGGCTGTCGTCCTCGCCCGCCTTGAGGATGACCAGGATGTCGTTCGCATCGGCCTTCAGCAGCAGGGTCTGCACGCCGACGTCGTCGGCCTGGCAGAGCTTGCGGGTGAAGCTCCGGAAACGGCTTTCCTGCGCCGACGATTGCCGATTGCCGGGCATCAGGTGCCTAGTCAGTTCCAACAGCAGCGTCTTGGTCTCCGAACCGTCGAGCGCGATGGTCGCGTCATCGAAATGAAGCTCGAAACGGTTCGGATTCGGGCGTGTGACCGTTATTTTCATGCCGTTCAGGCTGTCACAGTGCTTGCGGGAAAACAAGACAAAGACGGCTTGACCGAGTGGCGGAACGGCGTATGATCGAAGCATCATGAAAGCGAACCAACCCCTTTTGGCGATCATCATTCGGCGAATTATTGGCCCGGCCCTCGGGTAGAGGTCCGGGACGTCTCGTCGTTTGTTCGAATGCCAGCAAGGGGTTGTATGATTCATGACCGATATGTTCAGCCGCGCGGCGGTCGCCGCAACCCAATCCACCGCATGTTTTTCCGTTCACGCTCCGGTCGATCCGTCGATCATGCCGCGCGTGCTCGACACCTTTTCGCGCCTCGGGTTGATCCCGACCGTGTGGCACAGCCGCGTGGCCGGGGCCTGTGATCGACGAGTTGCAGATCGACATCCAGATGGCCGATCTCGACGAGGCGACCGAGGACCTGTTGGGCAAGCGGTTGCGGAACATCGTCGGGGTCACGCGGAGTGCTGATGGCTGAAAAGCGACATGGCGCTGTCGGCCTGATCCGATGAGCTTCCTCGACCGTATTGTCGCCTGCAATCGGTTCGATCCGGCGCCCTATCGGGCCGTTCCGGATCGCGGGCGTGCGGGTGGGGTTCGTCAAGGCGCCGTTTGTCGACGTTTTGGCCGGCTTTCCCGACGTGTTTCGTGGTCCGAGAGACAGGGGTCGAACTGGCGGCGCATCTGGATTCCTTCGAGGCGCGCACCGAGGCGGTCGACGCCGCGTTGCGCGCCATCGACAGGGCGGGGGGAATCGTCGCCCAGTGGCGCGAGGAACGTCTGCCGGTTGCTGAGAATTTCGGTTCCAAGCCCCTGATGCTGATTGGAGCGGGCGGCCGTGCCGTTGTTCGGCGTGCGCGGATATGGCGTGCATCTGAACGGGTTGGTGCATTGCGGCGATGAAACCCCGCATGTGGGTCGCCCGGCGCAGCGCGGACCGGGGGGTGGAGCCGGGCAAGCTGGACCAGCTCGTCGCCGGGGGGCAGCCGGCGGGGCTTGGATTGCGCGAAAACCTGGTCAAGGAATGCGGGGAAGAAGCCGGCATGCCCGCGGAATTGACCGCGAAGGCGGGTGGCGGCCGGCGCGATCTCCTACGTGACCGAGCGGCCGGAAGGATTGCGCCGCGATGTCGAGTTCATTTTCGACCTCGCGCTGTCGCCCGATTTCGAACCCGTCAATACCGACGGCGAGGTCGAGTCCTTCGAACTCTGGCCGATGGAACGGGTGATCGCAACCGCGCGCGACACGGACGATTTCAAGTTCAATTGCAGTCTGGTCGTGATCGACTACCTGATCCGTACCGGCCGAATCGAACCCGACGAACCCGAATACATGGCGATCCTGAACGGCCTGCGGACGCTCTAGGTCCGGGCGCGGCGGGGCCGCACGAAAAATTCATCCGG
>CAXXVY010000001.1:50000-632940 GCA_963675465.2 Rhodospirillales bacterium | reverse complement strand
GAGGCTTTGTCTTGTTCGGATCGACGTAGGTTCCGCCGACGGTCGGATAGCCGGGATTGGTGCTTCCGGAATAGGCGGAACTGCCGCCGATCCCGTGCATGGTACCGGCGCTGAAGCGGTTCGCCCACTGTTCGACGGTCCAGGTTTCGGGTTTCTGGTTCGGCCATGGATCCAGGATCGTCCCGGTATCGATCCAGTTCGTGCCCGACGGATAGATGACGACGGCCTGGTGCGCGCCGTAATAGGCTTCGATCGGACCGTATTCGTAGCCTTCGATCAGGGCCCGATCACGGGGATCGTCGCTGAAGCGAAGGCCATCCAGCATCTGCAGGACCTTCGTCTGGTAGGCACCGCAGGCGTAATCGCCGTACTTCTTGTCCCACCACGAAAGCAGATTGTTGCGGATGCCGCCGCCGACCAGACCGTTCGGAATGCGTTTCTTGTAAAGATCCAGAATCTTTCCGAAGTCGCCGACGGTCAGCGGACCGGTGAAGGGCTCGAAACGCACCGTGGCGTTGCCGCTCTCGCTTTCCTTCGATTCCGTGCGCCCACCGGGCGCGACGCGGACGAACTTCCAATCGGTGGTCCCGGAAACCGACACGGAGAAGGCGCTGCCGTCGGCGGGAGCCGTGACGTCGACGACCTTGCCGTCGGCCGCGCGCGGCCGCCCGGCCGAAAAAGCGTATTTCTCCTTCTCGATCGTCCAATCTCCGCGCCCCGAGAAGCCGCCCGTGTCGATGGAATAGGACATGCCGTCGATGCCGTTGCGTTCCACGACGATGTTCGGGCCGACATTGCCGTATTTCCAGGGGTCGACGCAGTACAGGCGGCGTTTGCCGTAGGTCAGGCCTTCAAGGACGACGCCCTGATCGGCGTCGATCCTCGCGACCTGTCCCGCGTCCAGCGTGCGCCCCTGGACGACGACCCGCATGTCCTTGGCGCTCTGCACGGTCACCTTGTAGCTCGCCGCTTCGGCGCCGATGGGAACGAGAGCGAGGAAGCACCCCGTCAGGGCGACAATCTTCAGGCAACGCGTGAGGCACATTTCACCAACTCCCGCCATTTGGAACGACACGGAACGGACAGGATAACATCACGAGTTGAAACAACCTAGAGGTTGAAACCGAACGCGTGGGATCGGCGGTTCAGGCGGCGATGTTGGAAATTGCGCCCGGTTGAACGAGACCGCGAATGGCGGCCTCCTGGAAGGCGACGCGCGCCCCTCGCCCTGGCCCGCATCTTGCTCCGGCTTGCAGCGGGAAAACGAAACGACGACAACACGGGTGGGCAGTATGAGCGACGATACGATTGCGGCGACGGGATTCGCCGCCCTGACCGGCACCGGCGCGGCCGCCAAGGCCCAGGCGCGGGCCGAGGCGGCGCAGCGGAAATGGGATGCCCAGACGGCGGAGATCCACGACAAGGGATTTCGCGCCTTCGTCGAGGATATCGAGAAACGCAAGCTGGAGGAAATGCGCGAAAAGATCCTCCAGAAACTCGGTCTGACCGAGGAAGACCTGTCCGCGATGTCGCCGGAACGCCGGGGCGAAATCGAAAAACTGATCGCCCAGGAAATCCAGGAACGGATGGCGACGACCCACATGGTCGAAAGCGGCGACAAGGTCGACGGCCTTCCCGGCCGCCGCCGGGAAATGGACGTGGGGATGGTGCTGCCGTCACCCGGCAACCTTCAGATCGGCGCGGCGATCCTCCAAGCCATGGAAGCCGCCGAGACCGACAACGCGCCCGTCACGTCCGACCGGCAAGAGGAATCGATTGCCGGGTAATTCCTGCCGGGTTGCGGGATGAAATTGCCGAGCGGCGGACGTCCGCCGTTCAGCGGGGCGGCCACTGCGCGTCGGGCAGCCGGTTGTCCTCCAGCCCCTCGATCGCGGCGCGGCCCATGGCCAGGGCGGCCTGCGCGGTCGAGGCCCCCATGTGCGGCGACGAGATCACGTTGGCAAGGTTGAGCAGTTCGGCATCGGACGCCGGTTCCACCTCGAACGGATCGATGCAGGCATAGCCCAGCGTCTGGTTCATCAGCGCCGTCTTCATTGCCGCCTCGTCGATGATGCCGCCGCGCGCGGTGTTGATCAGGACGGCGGTCGGTTTCATCAATGCCAGTTCCGCCGGGCCGATCAGACGGTACGTGGTGTCGTTGAGCGGCGTGTGGACGGTCACGATGTCCGATTCCGCCAGCAGATCCCGCAGCGATACGGCCTTGATCCCGTGTTCGGCGTAGAAATCCGGATAGTCCACGATGTCGTTGACCAGCACGGTGCAGCCGAACGGCGCCAGCAGGCGGGTCAGGTCCTTGCCGATATGGCCGCAGCCGACGATGCCGACCGTCTTGCCGCTCAGTTCCTGGCCCTGGATGCGGTTCCAGGTGTCGCCGGCGCGCATGTTGCGGTCGCACAGCGGCAGATTGCGCAGCGCCGCCAGCATGTAAAGCAGCGCCAGTTCGGCGACCGAGCGCTTGTTGACCCCGCCTTTCCAGCCCAGGCGCACACCGTGCGTCACCATGTCTTCCAGGTTCAGCATGTTGAGCCCGACCCCGAACTTCGACAGCACTTTCAGGCTCGGGCAGGCGGCGAAGATGGCGCCGTCGAACTTCTCCAGGGCCGAGATCGTCTTTTCGGCGCCGTCGAGAAAGGCGATCAGCTTGTCGCCGGCCAGGAGTTCGTAATCCTCGTGGAACCGCGCATCGGGGTACTTCGCCAGCAGTTCGGCGCGCAGGACGGGGTTGCGGGAAAAAATGCTGGAACACACGGCGAGACGGGACATCAAACGGTTTCCTCCGAGGCCGGAACGCACACGGCGCCGCATCGCGACGCCAGATTATTGATAATTTTTCGGATTCGGGGGAAAGAGTCAAGCATTCTTATGAAGATGGGGACACTATACAAATCTCCGCCGTCACTCTTCAAAAGACCGCATTTCGCATCTTCCGAAAATTCATCTTAATTCAGTCGGCTCCAAATTAAGAATTATGTCCCCATAACTTGATTTATAGGCATGAATTTTCCCTTTCATATTTTATATATTAACTATTGACACATATTAATGAAAATGTACCAAATAATAAAATTGCCGACCATCAACAAAAATACTATTATTGCATACCTAATATATTTTTCAGTAAAATTACGTGGGCTAAACATCCAAAAAATATTTGAGTTTGGTAAAATTTTAGTAGTCTCTGTAATTAGTTTAAAAATAAAAAATATAATTGTCGGAAATATAAATATTAAATATATGTAATGCATTACGTTCGACGATAGTATTTGAGACGAAAAAATTTCACACATACTAAATTTTCCTTTTTACGTATCTAAATTTCTCAACATTCCTATTGAATTTCATCGCCCCCTCCAACTCTCCTGCCTGTACCGCAACAGCGGCGACAGCAGAAACTCGATGGCGTGGCGGGTGCCGGTCTTGATCTCCACCGTCGTCGCCATGCCGGGAGTCAGGGCCACGATCTTGGCGCCGACCTGCATCGCGGTTTCGGCCAGCGCCACGCGGGCGTTGTAGACAAGGCCCAGGACCTCGTCCTGGATCGCGTCGGTGGACACGTCCACCACGTCGCCACGAATGACGCCGTACTTGGTGTCCGGAAACGTCTCCAGCTTGACCTCCCCTTCATGGCCGACGGCGACGAACCCGATGTCCTTGTTCAGGACCTTGGCCTCGACCTCCAGCGTTTCGCCGTTGGGAACCACCACCATCAGGGCTTCCGCCGGTTGCACCACGCCGCCCACGGATTACGGAGATACTATACCAATCTCCGCCGCCACTCTTCAAAAGACCGCATTTCGCGTTTTCCGAAAATTCATCTTAATCCAGTCGACTCAAAATTAAGTATTCTGTCCCTGCAATAGCCCGGTGTCGGGTGTTGTTCCGGCAGCGCCGTAAGGACGGTTGGAGCCGAATGACCGAAGCGCATCGGCGTTCGTACGTGGCCGCCACCTTGATGTTTTTGGGCGCGGCGGAAACAGCGAAACCGGCGGTACGCCGCCATTTCGCATAGCGCCCTCGGACCTTCGACGTACTTGCAAAAAGTGCCATGCATGCGAATATGAAGGAGATAGTTGTAAGCTTTTGCGAAGAAAAGCGCCGCCCAGTGACCCAAGCTCATGTTCATATTGCACATGACGAAGACCGCTTGGTGACGGAGTGTTTCGCGTACGGCGCGATCACGGTCGATGACATTGTCGACGTCATCACCAATTGTTACACGAATCATGCCGAACACAACTTGATCTGGGACCTGACGCAGGCTTCCGGTTCAAACCTCCATCCCCGTGAACTCAGAAAATTAGGCACGATTTCGAAGAATTTTGAAACACGACGCGGTGAAATTCGTGTCGCGTGGATCACGCAGGATCGCATGTCCCACACGATGCTCGTCTTGGTCCGCGCAATCATGAGCATTAAAGGATCGCCTGTTCGGTATGCGATGTTCAATACTCGTCACGACGCGCGGGCATGGGTCGATAAATCGTCGTCGAATTAGATTTGCGTCGCTTACCTGGTGTCTTCGGCGAACAGGTCTCCGATCACAATCGCGTATCCTTCGCCCCCGCCCGCTTTGGCTTCGACCGTCGGCCGCCTCGGGACGTTTGATAAAGGCGTGGTCGCCGAGCGGACTGCCGGAAAAGAGTTTCGGATAAACTATCGTTAATCCAGTTGTCGGACAACCGGACATGTGGTACTTTCCGGCCCACGGCGATGGATCGCCGTCGGACGGAACGGGAAGGCCGAGCATTCCATGACCCCGGAGAACGGCATCAAGGCGGAAACGCGCTTCACGACCCTGTCGCGGCGGGAACACCTGCCGGACGAGATCGCGCGCCTTCTGTCCGACGAGATCGCGTCGGGCAATCTCGGCCCCGGCGACCGGCTGCCGACCGAGGCGTCGCTGTCTTCCTCGTTCGGGGTCAGCCGCGCCGTGGTGCGCGAGGCCATCGCGCGCCTGAAGCACGAGGGCCTGGTGGAAACCCGGCAGGGCCTGGGCGCCTTCGTCGCGGCCAACCCGACCGGCCAAAGCTTCCGCATCGAATCCGACCGGCTGATCGATCCCGACGACCTGCGCCACGTCCTGGAATTGCGCCTGCACGTGGAAATGGGCGCGGCCATGCTGGCGGCGGAACGCCATAGCGACGCGCAACTGGCCCGCATCCGCGGCGCGCTCCGCGACATCGCCGACGCCATCGCGGTGGATGCCGACGGCGTGCCCGCCGACACCGAATTTCACCACGCCATCGCCGAAGCCGCGAACAATCCCTACTACCGCGATTTCATGGTGTTCCTGGCCGACCGCATGCGCCAAAGCATCGCGGCCGCCCGCAGCAACACCGCCCGCTTCCAGTGGACGCCCAAGGTCCAGGCCGAACACGAACGGATCTGCACCGCGATCGGTTCGCGCGACCCGGAAGAAGCCCGCGAAGCCGTCCGCGCCCATCTGGTCAACGCCGCGCGGCGTTTGGGCGTTCCCATTTCGGCGGGGGCGACCCCGACCCTTTCATCGACAAAATAGCAAAGCCAAGGAACGAGGCTCATCCATGCACGAAATCAGATGCGAAACCCTGCCCGACGTGGATCTCTCGACCGTTCGGGGCATCGAGGGCAAGGACGTCATCGCCGCGCAGTATGCGCCCTACGTGGCCGACGAATCTAAGATGGCCGGCGACGGCGCGGATTACTTGTTCTTCCCCGCCAGCGAAGCCGAACTGGCCGCCGTCATGAAGGCGATGGCCGCCAAGGGCCTGACGGTCACGATTTCCGGTGCCCGCACCGGGTTGGTCGGCGGCGCGGTGCCGTTCGGCGGCGCGGTGGTTTCGCTGGATCGCCTCAATCGGCCCTTGGACATCCGCCATGACGATGAAGCCAAGGAATGGCGCGTGGTCAGCGAACCCAGCGTGACGCTGACCGAGCTGGGCGACTGGATCAAGAAGAAGGCCTTCCCCGGCCTGAAGGAACGCGCCTCGCAACCGACCCTGGACAGCCTGGAAATCTTCCGCGGCGACGGCAAGGTGTACTTCTACCCGCCCGACCCCACCGAAATGAGCGCCTTCCTGGGCGGCACGGTGGCGACCAACGCCTCGGGCGCGCTCAGCTACAAGTACGGCGCGACGCGGGACTGGGTGCGCCGGGTGCGGGTCATGCTGGCGACCGGCGAAATCCTGGACGTGCCGCGCGGCCGATATCACGCATCGGCCGAAGGCACTTTCGTCGTCGTCCACGGCGACGGCAACCGCAGCGAAATCAAGCTGCCGTCCTATGCGCCGCCACCGACCAAGAAGAATACGGCCGGCATCTACGTCGCGCCCGGCATGGACCTGATCGACCTGTTCATCGGTTCGGAGGGCATCTTCGGCCCGCTGACCGAGATCGAAGTCGCGATCACCGAATGGCACGGCACGATTTCGGTCATCCAGTTCCTGCCCGACGACGAGGCCGCGCTCGATTTCGTTCTCGCCCTGCGCGAGGGCCTGGGCGCCGACGACACCCTGCGTCCCGAATTCGTCGAATTCTACGACGGCAACGCCTTGAACCTGCTGCGCAACAAACAACGCGAAAACCCCAAGGCGCTGGACATGCCGCCGATCCCGGAGGACGCGGGCGCCGCCATCTTCTTCGACGTCAAGTTCGACCCCACGGCCAAGGCCGGGGACCTGGACTACACGCTGCTGAAGAACGTGGTCGAAAAGTGCGGCTCCACCTTCGCCAATTCGTGGGCCTGCTACGAACGGCGCGACTACGCGCGCTTCAAGCACTTCCGCCATACCCTACCCGAAACCGTCAACAGCGTGATCGGCCTGCGCAAGAAGCAGCACCCCAGCCTGCACAAACTGGGAACCGATCTGGCCGTCCCCGACGAACACTTGAAGGAAATCTGGCATTTCTACCGCGAAAAGCTGGACACGACGGGCCTGGAATGGGTCGCCTTCGGGCACATCGGCGACAACCACTTCCACGTCAACATCATGCCGCGCGACCCCGACGACCTGGCCAAGGGACTGGCGATCTACAAGGAGTTCGCGCAGAAGGCCGTGGCGCTGGGCGGCACGGTTTCGGCCGAGCACGGCATCGGCAAGATGAAGAAGAAGTTCCTTTCGGTCATGTTCTCGGAACAGCAGTTGGATGAAATGAAGGCCGTCAAGCGGGCCCTCGATCCGAACGCCATGATCAACCCCGGCAACATTTTGGATATGTGAGGCCCGCGATGCGCATTCTGGTTTGCGTCAAACAGGTACCCGAAGTCACCGACGTCCAGGTCGATCCCGAAAAGGGGACCCTGAACCGCGAAGGCGTGGCCTCGATCCTCAACCCCTTCTGCGAATACGCCATGGATCTGGCGCTGGAGCTCAAGGCCAAATACGACGACGTCGAAATCGTCGCCCTGTCGATGGGGCCGCCGCAGGCCCGCGCCGTCCTGCTGCGGGCGATGGAGATGGGCGCCGATTCCGGCATCCTGGTCACAGACCGCAAGTTCGCCGGCGCCGACACCTGGGCCACCGCCCTGACCATCGCCGAAATCGTCAAGAAGCTCGGCGACGACATCGATCTGGTCCTGGTCGGCAAGCACGCCATCGACGGCGATACCGCCCAGGTCGGGCCGGAAGTCGCGGAAATCATGGGCATCCCGCAGGTCACCTATGCGGTGGGGCTGGACCTGGACGAAAAACGCAAGAACGTCATCGTCCGCCGGGAAACCGAGCGCGGCTACGAAAAGGTCCGCATGCGCCTGCCGGGGCTGGTCACGGTCAGCCGCGGCGCGACGGTCCGCGCCGTCTGTTCCTTCCAGTCGATCCTGGAGGCCCGCGCCAAGCCGCTGAGCATCATGACGGCCGCCGACATCGGGCTCGAAGACGGGGAACTGGGCCTGTCCGGCTCGCCGACCCAGGTGGTCAAGGTGTTTCCGCCGTTGGTCAAGACCGAGGGCGAACGGATCAGCGGCGCCGATCCCGCCGCCGCCGCCGATCGCGCGTTCGCGTTCCTCAAGGACAACAGTTTCGTTTAGGCCGGAGGCCCTTTCCCATGTTGAAAGTCGATACCAACAAGTGCAACGGTTGCCACCTTTGCGAAAAGAACTGCCCCTTCGGCGCCATCGTCGTGATCAACGACAAGGCGGAGGTCGGGGATGGCTGCACCTTGTGCGGCGCCTGCCTGAACACCTGCACCATGGGCTGCCTGACGATCGAACGCCGCCGCGCGTCGCCCGAGGAACTGGCCCGGTACAAGGGCGTCTTCATCTTCGCCGAATGCGAGGAACGCGCGGGCGTCACCGAGCCGCGCAAGGTCGTACTGGAGCTCATCCACAAGGGCCGCGAACTGGCCGACAAGCTGGGCGAACCGCTGAAGGTCATCATGATCGGCCCCGACGCCCCGATGAACACCGACGTGCTGCTGGCGCACGGCGCCGACGGCGTCATCGCCTACAGGAACAAGCTGCTCGACCAGTATTCCACCGACAGCTTCACCACCGTCCTGTCGGCCATCGTCGCCGACAAGAAACCGTCCATCCTGCTGATGGGCGCCACGCCCAACGGCCGCGATCTGGCCCCCCGGCTGGCGGCGCGCCTGCGCCTGGGCCTGACCGCCGACTGCACGGCACTCGATATCGACGACGAAGGCCAGCTGGTGCAGACCCGGCCCGCCTTCGGCGGCAACATCATGGCCTCGATCCTCAGCCCCTACACCCGGCCGCAGATGGCCACGGTGCGGCCCAACGTCTTCCCGGTCGGCGAGGCGACGGGCGGCAAGGGAACGGTCGAGGAAGCCGTGGTCACCTTGAGCAAGGGCGTCATCCGCACCCGGGTGCTGGAAACCGAGAACCTCAAGGCCGAGGGCGACGAAGGAATCGAGAACGCCAAGGTCATCGTCGCCGCCGGCCAGGGCATGCAGACGCCGGAAAACATGGCTTTGATCCGCGAACTCGCCGAAACCCTCGGCGGCAAGATCGCCGGTTCGCGGCCGCTGGTCGAACTGGGCTGGATCCCGCACACCCTGCAGGTCGGCCAGTCCGGCACCACGGTATCGCCGGACCTGTATGTCGCCGTCGGCATTTCGGGCGCGGTGCAGCACCTGGTGGGCATGAGTTCGGCCCGCAAGGTGATCGCCATCAACTCCGACCCCGACGCCCCGATCTTCAAGGTCGCGGATCTCGGCATCGTCGGCGACGCGCTGCAGGTGCTGCCGAAATTCATCGCGAAGGTGAAAGCGGCCAAGGCCGCCGCCTGAGGATACCTCTCCTCTTCCTCTCCGCCCCCAAAGGCGGAGAGGAAGAGGAAGCGGAGAAGTTATCCGCCTGCCCCCGCCACCCAATCCTCGATCACCGCCAGGAAGGCGGCGCCGAAGCGTGCCAGCTTCTTTTCGCCGACGCCATGGATGTCGGCCAATGCGGCCAGGGTCACGGGGCGGTGGGCGGCCATTTCCAGGATGGTGCGGTCGGGAAACACCACGTAGGCGGGAACGCCGGCCTCCTTGGCCAAGCCGTTCCGTAAATCGCGCAGCCTTTCGACCAACGCCGCGTCGGCGGTTCCCCGCGACGGTTCCGCGCGCAAGGGCTTCCGCCGCTTGTCCCCCTTCACCAGGGTCGGTTTGCGGCGGTGAAAGCTCTCCTTGCCGCGCAGGACGGCTTCGCCGCGCGGCCGCAGGTGGAGGACGCCATAGGCGGTGATGTCGGGGGCGATCAGATCGGCCGCCGCCATCTGGAGAATGATCGTCGTCCACTCCGGCGCCGACAGATCCGCTCCGCAGCCGAAGGTCTTGATCTGATCGTCCCCCCGGCGCACGACGGTTTCCGAGGCCGTTCCACGCAGCACGTCGATGACGTAGCGGGCGCCGTAGCGCTGCCCGGTGCGCCAGACCGCCGAAAGCACCTTCTGCGCCGGAATCGTCGCGTCCTCGCGCGGCGCTTCGCCCAGGCACAGGTCGCAGTGGCCGCACGGCTGCGCGGTTTCGCCGAAATAGGCCAGCAGCGTGGCGCGGCGGCATTCCGGCGCCTCGCACAGCCCGACGATGGCGTCGAGCTTGTGGTATTCGACGCTCTTGCGGGTGTCGTCGGCTTCCGACAGCGCGATCTGGCGGCGGCGGAACGAAATGTCCTGCAGCCCATACAGCGTCAGAATGTCGGCGGGCAGGCCGTCGCGCCCGGCACGGCCGATTTCCTGGTACCAGGCCTCGATACTGGACGGCAGGTCCACATGCGCCACGAACCGCACGTCGGGCTTGTCGATGCCCATGCCGAAGGCGTTGGTGGCGACGATCACCACGCCGTCCTCGGTCTGGAAGGCATCCTGCGCCTTGTTGCGGTCGGCATCCTCCATTCCGGCGTGATAGGCCAGCGCCCGGATCCCGGCACGGCACAGCCCTTCGGCGATTTCCTCGGTGCGAACCCGCCGGCCGCAATAGACGATGCCCGAATCGCCTTCGTGGGCACGCACGAAATCCAGGATCTGCCGGGACCCGTCGACCTTCGGCGTCATCATGAGATTGAGGTTGGGGCGGTCGAAACTGGCCACGACCACGGATACGTCATGGCGGAACAGCTTGGTTTCGATCTCCGCCCGCGTGGTCGGATCGGCCGTCGCCGTCAGCGCCAGGGTCTGCACGCCGCCCAGGCTGGTTCGCAATTCGTCGAGCCGCAGGTATTCGGGCCGGAAATCATGACCCCAACCGGAAATGCAGTGCGCTTCGTCGACCACCAGCAGATTGGGCCGGACGGCGGCCAGCCGCCGCGTCATATCCGCCTGCAGGGCCTTTTCCGGGGAAATATAAAGCAGATTGATCCCGCCCGCCGCCAATGCCGTTTCGGCCGCGCGGTTCTCGTCGGGCGCGTTGCCGGTGTGGATCCCCGCCGCCGCGATGCCGAAAGACCGCATCTGGGCCACCTGATCGCGCATCAGCGCCTTCAACGGCGATACCACGACGGTCAGGCCGCCGCGCAGCAGGGCCGGCAACTGATAGGTCAGCGACTTGCCGCCCCCGGTCGGCAGCACGGCGAGAACATTGCCGTTTTCCAGAACCCGGCGAATAACCGTTTCCTGATTGGGCAGGAACCCCGAATACCCGAACACCTGCTTCAGGGTCGCCAACGCCCGTTCCATCCGGCCCTCTTCCCGTCGCTGCCAATTCGCGGCGCACCATACCGCGCCGAATCGGCACGGGGGAAGAGGCGATCGCGGCCAAATGTCCCTTGAGATGGTCGGGCTTCTTACGTACAGTTTAGAAAAGAGACATCCGATTTACCGGCTGTGCATGCAAAATCGCCGACGTAAAGGGCGAAATGTGAGATGGCCGGCACAACGCCTCGGACCGGACAATATTTGGAGAAAACGCATGTACGGATTCCACGATCGCGTCCTCTGGGTGGACTTGAACCGCCGCACCGTCGACGTTCGCCCCCTCGATCCCCAGGACGTGAACGACTTCATGGGCGGTTCCGGCCTCGGCGCCGCGATCCTCGCGCGCCTCGTCACGCCGCAAACCGAACCGCTGAGCCCTGAAAATCCTCTGATCTTCATGACCGGACCGTTCACCAATACCCCGGTTCCGGCGGGGTCGCGATACGGCGTCGTCGCGCTGTCGCCCTACACCGGCCTTTTCGGCGAAGCCAACGTCGGCGGCGCCTTCGGCTGGCAGCTCAAGCGTTCCGGTCACGACGGCATCGTCGTCACCGGGGCCTCCGACACACCGGTCTATCTGGTCATCGGCAAGGCGGGCTACGAACTCCGCGACGCCGACGATCTGTGGGGCAAGGACATCTTCGAGGCCGACGAAGCGCTCAAGGAACAATACGGCAAGACCATCGAAACCGCCCTGATCGGGCAGGCCGGTGAACGCCTGGTTCCGATGGCCGCCATCGGCCACGGCGGGCGGCACACCCGTCTGGCCGGACGCTGCGGCCTGGGCGCCGTGATGGGCGCCAAGAAGCTCAAGGGCATCGTCGTCGAGGCCGACACCCAGGAAACGCCGGTCGCGGACCTGGACGGACTCAAGGCCTCGATCAACAAGTACGTGCCGCAGATCCGCGAACGGCTCAAGATCTTCGGCCAGAACGGCACCCCCGGCGCACCGGCGAACTTCGATCTGATCGGCAACCTGCCGGTGCGGAACTGGCGCGACGGCCGCTGCCCCGACGTGATCAAGACCATCAATGCCCAGGTCTATCAGGAAACCATCCAGACCAAGCGCACGGGATGCAAACGCTGCCCCATCAGTTGCGCGCGGCTGGTCCAGGTCAAGGACGGCCCCTACGCCATCGAGGCGCCGACGGAAGGACCGGAATACGAAACCCTGGGCGGTTTCGGCACCCAGATGCTGAACGGCGACCTGGATTCGATCGCCAAGCTGAACGAACTGTGCAACAGGCTGGGGATCGACACGATTTCCGCGTCGCAGGTCATCGCCTTCGCCACGGAGTGCTTCGAAAAAGGCCTGCTGACCACCGACGACACTGACGGTTTTGAACTCGGATTTTCCAAGCCCGAAGTCCTGGTGGCGTTGGTCGAAAAGATCGCCCTGGGCACCGATGGCATCGGCAAGCTGCTGGGCCAGGGATCGCGCAAGGCCGCCCGGGCGATCGGCAAGGGTGCCGAGGAATACGCGGTCGAAATCAAGGGCCTGGAACTGCCGATGCACGACCCGCGGTTCAGTTGGGGGCAGGCCCTGGGCCAGGCGACATCGAACCGCGGCGCCTGTCATCTGGCGTCCATCGCCCACCCGTTCGAAATGATTTCCACGCTGCCCGAACTCGGCTACGCGGAACCGCACCCGCAACGTCAGCGCGAAGGCAAGGCCCAGTTCGTCATCCATATGCAGAACCTGATGAACATCACGGACGCCTTCAGCATTTGCAAGTTCGTGCTGTTCGGCAACGCCACGCAGCTTACTCCGCTGGTGGAATGGTACAACCTGGCGACGGGCCGTTCGCTCGACGTCGACGGGTTCATGGCGTGCGGCGACCGGATGTTCACGCTCAAGCGCATGATCAACAATGCCCGCGGCGTGACCCGCAAGGACGATACGATTCCGCTGCGGATGCAGACCCTGAAGAAGACCAGCGACAAGTTCTCGCTGGACGTGCCGCCGATCAACCAGATGATCAGCGACTTCTATGAAATCCGGGGGTGGACCGAGGAAGGCCGTCCCAGCGCGGCGACCATCGCTTCCCTGGGTCTGGGAGACTGGAAACAACAGCCGGCGACGCAACTGCCATGAATCAACGCGCGTTCAGCAACGAAACCGAAGAAGCCGAAACGATCGCGGAAGAAGTCTGCCGCAAGATCGCCGACGACGTGATCCGGGGGGATTTCCCCCCGGGCACCAAGCTCGAAGGCCAGGTGCTGGCCGACCGATACGGAATCTCCCGGACCCCGGTCCGCGAGGCGTTGCGGCAACTGGTGACCACGGGCCTGGTCGAAGTCCGGCCGCGCAAGGGGTTCACCGTGTCCGAGATCAACGGCGACCAGCTGGCCAAGATGTTCGAGGCCCTGGGCGAGGTCGAATCCCTGTGCACCCGCTTCGCCGCCCAGCGCATGAGCGCGACCGAGCGCAAGAAGCTCCAGCGCCTGCACGAACACTGCGCCGAACGGGCGGACGGCGAGGATATCGAGGCCTATTTCGAGGCCGACAACGAATTCCATGACGCGATCCAGAACGGCGCCCACAACGAGTACATGACCGGCGCGGCGGCGGCCCTGCGCATGCGGCTGGCGCCGTTCCGCTTCGCCCATTTCCGGGTCGAGCACCGTTCGCAAACCTCGTCGGACGAACACGATCGCATCGTGCGCGCCATCGTCGCCGGATCCCCCGACGAAGCCCAGGCCGCGATGCGCGAGCACTTCACCAATTCCGCGATCGAAGCCATTGAGTACGTGACGGCGAAGCAACGGCGGTAGGCGGGTTTCACCGCCTTGAGTTTGGAGAACTGAAACCTACACGAATTCGAGGATTTTTTTCGCGGGTTTGACGACGCGATGACCGGGGAATCGGAGCGTTATTTTCGTTCCCTTGCCCGGTTCGCTTTCGAGACCCACGGTCCCGCCGAAATGGGTCATCAGTTTCTTGACGATCGTCAATCCCAATCCGGTGCCGTTGACATTGGTGATCATCGCCGAATCCGATTGCCCGAACGGTTCGAAGACCTTTTCATGCTGGTCCGCGGGAATGCCCACCCCGGTATCGCCGATTTCCATGACATACTCTCCCTCCGCCGATTCGTAATCGCGAACCGAAATCCGGCCTTCGGGCGGCGTGAACTTGATCGCATTGAACAGGATGTTGAGAAGAATCCGTTTTATGGCGTTTTTGTTGGCGACCAGTTCAATGCCCTGGCTGGTCAAGTCGATGTCAAGCGCGATACCCGCTTGCGTTCGATCCATGTCAACCATTTTGATGACTTCTTGAACCGCCTCCGTGATCGGGAATTTTTCTTCCTTCATATGCATTTTTCCGACCTCGATTTTCGACAGATCGAGAATGTCGTCGACAAGACCGGCGAGATGAGTCCCGCTGTCGCGGATATCCTTCACGTACTCCTCGTACTTGTTCGACCCCAGCGGGCCGAACACGCCCATCAGAATGGTTTCCGAAAAGCCGATGATCGCGTTCAACGGCGTGCGCATCTCATGGCTCATGTTGGCGAGAAATTCGGACTTGAACTTGCTTTCCCGCTCGGTGGCCTCCCGCGCCTTGATCGAAACGCTCAGGGCGTTGAAAAGTTCGACAAGCTCGCCGATCTCGTCACTGCCCCGGTATTTTAACGGATGATAGGCATCCGGTGCCTTGTTGCGAATTTTATCGAAGCCACGACAGACCATGCGGATGGGCGCCACCACGCGTCGCGAGAACACCAGGGCAACGGTGACGACGAGCAAAAGGCACGCGATCATCACGAAAATCGTGACATTACGGATGGTACCGCTTCGTGCCGTCAGTTCGTCGACGGGCACCACGGAAAACAGCTGCCACCCGTTCCGAATGACCTTCGAATGCGTGACGAGAGATTCCCGACCGTCGACGACCGTCTTATAACTTCCAGCCTCTGTTCGACCGGCGTCGGCCGGAAAGGCCAGATCAATCTTCGTCGCGACCCGGCTGGCATCGGGGTGGTAAATCGCCTGCTTTTCGGCATCGAGAATGACCGAATACCCTTCCGGGCTTTCGGGTCCGCCCGAAATCAATTCTGAAAAATGATCAAGGCCTATGTTGATGACAAGCAGCGCCGTGGGAATGAGCTGAAGTGTTTTGTGATCGACACGCTGAATCGCCTTGGTCGCGGGCAGGACATAGCGGTGAACCGATCCGGTAACGATATTTTCTTCGACGCCCGGCCAAAAGATGGTATCGCCTTGAGCAAAGGTTCGCTCAATGAGTTCATCCCGGATCTTTTCTCGAAGCCGTTCGGTTTCGAGCGTTTCACCGACGTGATAATGCTCTCCGGCCATCGTGAACAAATCGATGGACACGACGCCGTCGAGGTTTACGTAGTTGTTTAGTATGTAGCCAATCCGCGCATTCGTGGACAGTTTGGTGAAAGCATCCATGTCGCCTGACGGTATGCTGAGTATTTCATCGATCCCATCAAGACCGGATATATTGATGGCAATATTTTCTATTTGGTCAAGGAGTTGAGATATAAGACGCTGCTCCTTTTCCATTATTTGTAGAGTAAAATTGTTTGCTTGTTTGGTCACCGCTTCATAAGACACGGCGTAAGAAACCGCTCCGACGATGATCAGCGGGATGACGGACAAAAACAAAAGGTAGAGGACGAATTTCTGGACAATCCCGTGAGGCAGGACACGACTTATTATTTTATTATTCATTGTAGACGCCGTGTATTACAAATTTTCAATCGTCACGGGAACAACATCCACCAGCGTTTTCATGGGTGGTGTTTCTCCGTTTAACATTTGAACGGCATACCTGATGCCAAGATACCCCTGCCGTTCCGGTTTCTGATCAATCGTAACTCGCATTTTTCCTTCACGGATTGATTCCTTGGCTTCTTTCAAGGCATCGTATCCACCGACTTGGACGGATTCGTTCCGGGTATCGTCCAGGTATTTCAAAGCCCCGAGCGCCATCATGTCGTTCGCGCAAAACAAAACATTGATCTCCGGATGCTTCGTGAACATCGCTTTCGCAACGTTGTACGCTTCGTCGATTTTCCAGTTCGCCGTTTCGGCTGCCACCAAGGTCACGCGATCGTATTCCCGAATGGCCCGCATCGCGCCGTTGAACCGGTCTTCCGAATTTTTCGCCGACCGAATACCTTCCAGTATGGCGGCATTGATCGGGCCGACCGTGCTTTCAATCAGACGCTTAGTGGAAATATAGGCACCCGCTTCATTATCAACGCTAATGAACGGCACATCGACAAGGCCGTATTTTTTCGAAAAATCCGGGTCAAGCTGATTGTCAATATTTACAACAACAATTCCATTATTTTGCGCTTCCTTAAGTGACGGGATCAGTTTTATCGAATCACCGGGAGCGATCACGATCGCGTCGACGCTTTTTTCGCGTACGAGTTCGGAAACGATTTCGATCTGTTGGGCGATGGAGGTCTCTTGCGTGGCGGTTCTGACAATGAGACCGATCCCGAACTCCTCTTCCGCCTCGCGCGCCCCTTTTTCCATGGCGATGAAGAAGGGATTGGTCAGGGTTTTCATGACGAGGGCAATGCGGGGTTTCGGGCTTTGCGCGGCTTGGCTGTTCTTGTGGCCGCCGTCGGCGGTACCGACGTCGTCGCACCCCGAAAGCGCCGCCAGGGAAAACACGACGGCTAAGAAACGGAGTCCACGAATGGTCGCGCGAAAAATATCCGGCACTTCAGAACTCCCGATATCTGGAGAGATTCGCGTGTTCCTTGAAGATCGGCCTCGCCGAGGTCACTCTATATTGTTACGCAAGTTACACGAAAACCATAAAACCATAACCATATAACGTCAATTAAAAAATACCTTTTTATGTCGCTTTTATGCAATTTTTATGAGAATTAGCAGCTTCCAACGGCGGCAACCGTGTGGTCAACGCCCTTTGTCCGGATCATTTCAATCGGAATCGCCTCATGTGCCCATTGCGGTGAAGCACAAAGCATTACACCGTTGATCATGGCCGTCATTCAGGCCAATAACCTTTCTCGCGATTCAAATTTGTGATCGAGTGGCATCGATGTTCTAATACGACATTGGCCATTGGTCGGCTTTTCTGGCGGTGGCGTTTCTTCTCAATCTGTCCCCCGGACCCGACATTGCGTTCATCCTGGGTCATACCGTCAAAAGCGGCGCGCGGGCCGGAACGGCGGCCATGCTGGGCATTTGGGCCGGGACTTTTGGTCATGTCCTGCTGGCGGCCATGGGTTTGTCGGCCATCGTCGCCGCGTCGGCGGTCGCGTTCGCGGCCGTCAAATGGATCGGCGTCGCCTAACTGGTATGGCTTGGAATCTGCGCCCTCCGCTCGAAAGGCACGACACTGACTCCACGCGGTATCTCGGAGAGATCGGGATTCTTCCGCGTTTTCCGTCAAGGCGTACTGGTCGATCTGCTCAATCCCAAGGTCGCCGTCTTCTTCCTGGCCTTCCTGCCCCATTTCGTGGTCGCCGGAGCGGGGCCGGTATGGGCGCAGCTTTTGTTGCACGGCACGCTGATCATCGTCGTCGCCGCGTTCGTCGAACCGCCCCTGATTTTCCTTGGCGGCCGCATCACCGACGGACTGCGAAGAAACCCGCGGATTGCCGCGTGGCTCGACCGCACCCTGGGCGCGTTGCTGATCGGCCTCGCCGTCCGCCTCGCCACCATCGAACGATAACCCAATCGTCAAATTGCCCATTCGCACATCAACACATTCGCGACATATGATACAATACACTTAAATCCTCAGTTGATTTCCGTGAGTCTCTCGATGGGAGGCGTCGATGATGACGGTACGGATGGTGTGGATTCTCGCGTGCGGACTGGCGCTGAACAGCGCCGGAGCGATCGCGGATGGCGGATGGCAACCGATCGGGACGGAACCTTCCGGCACGGCGCCGCCTCGGTCCGCAACCCAACCCGGTAGCGCCGATGACGACTGGCAAGTCCCGACGTGGGGCCGCGGTGGCGGGTGGCGAAATGCGCCGTCGCCCCCAGCGACTTCCCCCCCGACTCCCACCGCGTCGACCCCGGCCGCCACGTGTGCGATCGCCGTCGATCCGGTTCGAGTCCAGGCTGGCGAGTATCTGACCGTCGTGGTGAACCTCCCTACTGACATCGCAAGCCGCGTCGGGCGCATGGACATCGAAATGCCCGACGGACCAGCGTCCGGAATCATCCGCGAAGGAAACCGCTATCGCCACACATGGCCGGTTCCGAAACTGATGCTGGGTGATATCCATGTCCGCTTCACGGCGGTTGCCGCAGCCACCGGCTTCGGCAACGCGCCGGTGACGTTATGCGCCGGACAAGCAAAAGCGGAGATTATCTCGCCGATGCGGGTGCGCCTGTTTGGACCGGACCGCATTCCGTTCCATTCCGACATCGTGATCCGGGCGGAAGTCAGCGAGGGAACGCCGCCGCTGGCCTTTGCCTGGATCATGGACGGGCTGTCGGTTCAGGGCACACCCGGTACTTTTCCGCACGAGAACCAGTCCTACCTGCACACCGAGTTTCAAAATCTCGGCAGCCACAATGTTTCAGTTTCGGTCGTTGATCAGGAAGGACGGAAATCGACCGATGCTACCCGGGTGGAGGTCTATAGCTGCACCCCGAAACTGGTCAGCCCCAATCGGGTGCATGTCAACCAAGTCCGCGAATGGTCGATCACCCTCATGCCCTCCGACCGATCCGATCCGGCAACCTGGACCGCGATCAACGCCGAGTTTTTCTGGGGCGACGGCACCACGACCAAAGTCGGCGGCTCGCGCGGCACCGCACGGGCAACCCACGCCTTTGGGAAGGCAAAAAAGTACCAGGTCACGGTGCGGGCGCGGGATCTGAACGGCTGCTCCATCGAATACGGCGGTGCCGTCGATGTGGCGCCGAAACCCGATCAGCCCGCACCGACGACACGCGCGCCGTCAAACCGCGACACTCAGTGCCCCGGCGGAGCGTGGCGTCCGAACGCCAATTGGACGTGCTGCGGCCCGGCGGTGTGCGCACCGGGACTGCGCTGCTCCGGCCCCGGCAATTGCCGGTAAGACGAGAAGTCTAGAACGGCGTGCGTTATACCTTACGCACGCCGTAACAAGCGGCCGTTGAGGCCGCGGCCAAGCCGGCGGAGCCTGCGCCCGGCGAGGGGAGGAGCATTTTGCGCATAATTAAGCGCATGATGCTCTAGAATGCACCCCGCGCGTCCACCGGCCATAGATCCACCAACGTGTCGCCGCGAAACACATGATAGGTGTCGTGCAGGTTCACGGTCGGGTCGCAGTGAGGCGTCACGCAGCGGATATGAGCACCCAGCGGCAGTTTGGTCGCGGCGTCGGGGAACGTTACCTTGCCGTGTTCGTCGCCCATGAAGTCGTAGGTCGACCCTTCGGGGGCGCCGGAAAACACCAAGGGCACCGGGCCGTCCATGGCGAAGCGTTTGATGCCGCCGTCGGTGACGACATAGCCGACGCGCGAGGCATTGACCACGCTGCATTCAACGAACAGCGCCGGGTCGTACGGTTTCGAGCCGTCGCCGAACAGATCGACACGGCCGTAATCAACGTCGTTGAAGACGTAACTGCCGACCTGAAGTTCGTTGAACACATTCGATCCGCCGTCGAGTCCATGAGTCCCGGTACCGGCACCGCTGACGATCGTCGGTTTCAGCCCCAGCGCGGCAAGACGGCCGATCAGCGCCGATAGTCGCTTGTGGACCTCCCGCGCCGCCACGGCCCGTTCGGCGTGGTCGTAGATGTGTTGCAGATTGCCGGCGTAGGCCTGAATGCCTGCGTAGGCCAGCCCCGCCGCCGCTTGAACCCGTTCCGCCAGGACGACGACCGCATCGTCGCTGGGCGCACCGGTCCGCCCGCTACCGACATCGATGTCGACGAAGACGCGCAACGGCTTTTCCGTTCCCTCGAAGGCCTCGGCCAGGGCCGACAGGTTGTCCGGTTCGTCGACAACGACCGATAAGTCGCGTACGCGGCCGTTCAACGCCATCAGACGCGCGATCTTCGAAGGCTGAATGGCGGGCGAGGTGACGAGAATGCCTTCGATGCCGCCGTCGGCCATGACCTCGGCCTCGCCCATTGTGGCGACACTGATCCCGACCGCGCCGGCTTCCGCCTGCATGCGGGCGATGCGCACCGATTTGTGAGTCTTGGCGTGGGGCCGCAAAACCACGCCGCGCGCCTTCGCGAATTCGGCCATTGCCCGGATGTTGCGTTCGAGCGCGTCGGCATCCAGGATCAGCGCCGGCGTCGCCAGATCCTTCATCCCGCCCGCGACGCCGATCAGCGCTTCGTTGGGTTGACGTTTCATGCTGCAAACCCTTTCTTGTCAACGGTTCGTCGGTTGAAAACGGGATACCATCGCGTCCGGTCCCGGAGTACAGTGTCCGCCGAAAAAACGCAACGTTCCAAGCCTGGGGAGTCCACCATGAAGACGTTGACCGCCGATCCCATGGCCCACGGCGGAGTGGGCGCCTTTGCGGCCCGTTTCCGTGCCGGCGAGATCACCTGCGAGAACGTGACGACCGCCTTCCTGGCACGGTTAGAGGCGCTCGACGACGCGCTCGGCGCCTTCGAATACGTCGCCGCGGACGAAGCCCTGGCCACCGCGCGGGCGATCGATTCGCTGTGGCGGGCGGGAACCGACCTGGGGCCCCTGATGGGCGTTCCGGTGGCGCTGAAAGACATCATCGCGGTCGACGACATGCCGACCACGAACGGGTCGAACCTCGATACCGCGGCGCTGTCGGGGCGAGAGGGCGCGACCGTCAAGGCGCTCCGCCGCGCCGGCTGCGTGATTTTAGGCAAGGCGAAAACCGTCGAATTCGCGCTGGGCGGGACCGGCTTGAACCTGTCGCGCGGCACGCCCTGGAATCCGTGGGATCGCGCGGTCCATCGCATTCCGGGCGGATCCAGCAGCGGGCCGGGGGTCGCGGTCGCGGCCGGGTTGTGCGGCTTTGCCATCGGCAGCGACACCGGTGGGTCGGTTCGTCTGCCCGCCAGTTTCTGCGGCGTTTTCGGCCACAAGACCTCGCCCGGCCTTTGGCCCCTGGACGGCGTCTTCCCCCTGTGCCCGACATTGGACACCCTGGGCCCCCTCGCCCGTTCGGCGGCTGACGCCGCCATGATCCACGCCGCGCTGATCGGCGAAGCCACCGATGAACCGGTGGCGCCGAAGAGCCTTCGTCTGGGAAAGCCGACCGGCTATTTCTTCGACGACCTGGATTCGGAGGTCGCCCGCTGTTTCGCGGCCGCCGAAGCGGCATTGACCGATGCAGGCGCGGAAATCGTGCCGGTCGACGTCCCGGAAGCGCACGAGCGCGACTGGTTCTTTCCCCTGCTTTTGCCCGCCGAATGCATCGCGACGCTGGGGCGTGACCGCTTCATGGCCGAACGCGGCAGCATGGACCCCATCGTGGCGGCGCGGGCCGCCATGGGGCTGGAAGCCCAGGGCAGCGAAATCCTGCGCGCCCTGCGCCGCCATGACGAACTGGTCGCGTCGGTTTCCGGCCGTTTCGCCGACGTGGACGCCTGGATCGCGCCGACCACACCCATCGTCGCCCAGCCGGTGCAAAGTTTCGGCGACATCGGGAAAGGGTTGGAACTGACCGGCCTGGTCACGCGCAACACCCAGCCCGGTAACCTGTTCGGCATGTGCGCCGCGACCCTGCCGATCCACCGGTTCGGATCGCCGTTGCCGGTCGGCCTGCAACTGATGTGCCCCGGCGGTAGCGACGCGCGCCTGCTGTCGATCGCGTGCGCGATCGAAACGGTCGTCGGTCCGCCCGAACTGCCGAACATGAACGCCTTTGTCTGACCTGAATGGAGTAGTGAATCCACCCATGGCCAACGAACTTCGTACCAACCGCGATCGCCTTTGGGAAAGCCTGATGACACTGGGGCGGATCGGCGCGACGCCGAACGGCGGAGTCGGCCGGCTGCCGGGCACCGACGCCGACAAGGAAGCCCGCGACCTGTTCGTCCGCTGGTGCCGCGAGGCCGGCTGCGACGTCACCGTCGATGGGCTGGGCAACATCTTCGCCCGCCGTGCCGGAACCGACGACAGCCTGCCGCCGGTCCTGTCGGGCAGTCATCTGGATTCCCAGCCCCTGGGCGGCAAGTTCGACGGGACCTATGGCGTGATGGCGGCCCTGGAAGTCGTCCGCACCCTCAACGACGCCGGCATCAAGACCCGCGCGCCCTTCGAAGCCGTGGCCTGGACCGACGAGGAAGGCTGCCGGTTCACCGCCGGCATGCGATGCTCCGGCGCCTTTTCGGGGCTCTACAAGGTCGACGAGGTCCTCGGCCTGACGGCTCCCGACGGCAAGACCTTGGGCGAGGAACTCGGCCGCATCGGCTATCGCGGCCCGACGCCTGTGGGTGGGCGGCAAATCGACAGCTTCGTCGAGGCACATATCGAACAGGGTGTCGTGCTGGAAGCCGAAGGCAAACAGGTCGGCGCCGTTCTGGGCGCACAGGGCCAGAAGTGCTTCGAGGTCACGGTCGAAGGCACCCAGGGCCACGCAGGCACCTTGCCGATGGCCCTGCGCCGCGACGCCATGCGGGCCGCGGCCCGGATGATCGACGCGGTGATCGGTACCGCTTACGGCTTCGATACCCCGCCGGTCGTCACCGTGGGTGCCGTCCACGTTACCCCGAACGCCCGCAACACGGTGCCGCGCCGGGTGCACTTCACCATCGATTGCCGCCACCCGAGCAACGACGTGGTCGCAGAGGCGGCGCAACGGATGCGCGCGGCTTGCGATACCGTCGCCGCCGAACTGTCGGTGGACATGGCGTTCAATCAGACTTCGCATCGCGATGCCGTGGTCTTCGACGATGGCGTCATCCGGGCAATCCGCAGTGCCGCCGATGCCTTGGGCTACGCCCAGAAGGATATGTACTCCGGGGCCGGGCACGACGCCTGCAATCTGGCCTACTTGGCGCCCACGGCAATGGTGTTCGTGCCATGCGAAAAGGGCGTCAGCCACGCCGAGGAAGAGAACGCGACGCCGGAAGACTTGGCGGCGGGCGCGGATGTCCTGCTGCGGGTGATCCTGGAACGCGTCGGTACGGCCTGAACGTCCCTGTGGACACCAAAAGGGCGGGGCGCCGGACCCGGCACCCCGCCCTTTTCATTTGTCCCCTTGGAATCAGATCGGCGTAGGCATCGGAACGCCGAGTTCCTCGCCGCATTTCCGGATTCCGTCTTCGATGCCTTCGTAGAGGCGAACGCCGTTCTTCAGTTGATCGGCGCGGCGCGACAGCGAGGCGTCGCCCGGCATGCGCACCGGATCGCCGCCTTCAACCACGGGCGTGGATCGGCACAGGTCCGCGAAATAGGCATTCTCGCGCACGAAGGCTTCGCGGCCGCCGAAAAATTCGGGATCGAAGACCTGCAGGAACACGCTCGCATTCCAACGGGTCGGCTTCAGATTCCGCCCGTGGCCCCCCAGGGCGGAGGTCAGAACTTCGACCATGGTCCCAAGGGCGAACCCCTTGTGCCCGAGATCGGCTCCGCCCAATGGCATGAAACTACCCATGGGGTCGGTGAAGCGGGCTCCGGGATCGTCCGTCGGATTGCCGTCGGCGTCCTTGAGCCATGGTCCCGGAAATTTCTTGCCTTCCTTATGCAGGCGCATCGCCATGCCGTTGGTAACCGTCGACAGCGTCACGTCGATCAGGATCGCCCCATCGTCGGTCGGTGCCCCGAACGCGAGGGGGTTGGGCGTGTAGCGGGCTTCCTTGCCGCCATGCGGCGCCACCAGGGCCTCCGCCGGGTCGGAACACATCAGCAGGATGGCCATGCCCTTGTCGGTCACCCTTTTCAGGTAGGACTGAAGGCAAGCGATATGGTGCGTTTTGACGATGGTGGCGGCGGCGATGCCATAGGTTTCCGCTCTCTCGATCGCTTGGTCGATGGCCTTCACCACCAGCCAAGGCCCCGGAAGATATCGTCCGTCCCAGGCAAATGCGGCGCCGCGATCGCGCACGACATCCGGTTCGCCATCCAGGAGCATGCCGCCTTTTGCGATCGACTTCATATAGGGGATCATCATCTGCAACCCGTGCGTGGTGTGGCCCAGAAGGTCCCCTTCCACAAGAATTTCGGCGACGACGACGGCCTTGTCCGCGGCCACGCCGGCGCGAACGAAACAGTCCCGGCAAAAATCGCGCAGGGCTTGGGCGTCAAAACGATGATCGGCCATGATCGTTCCTTCTGTCTTTTGACGTAAAGCGAAAAGGCGCGGGAATCGCCGCGCTGCGAAAACGGCGGAAACTTAACCCAGGGGCTACGGCAGCGACAAGGCGTTGGTTGCTGTTTCCACCCCATCGGCTTGCCGCAAAGCAACGCATCGGCGACGATCTTCACCCGATGGAAACCCATTGACCGGGTGGCGCTCGAAGTCTATTCTCAATATACAATATTTTGTTCCATTATACGAAAATATAGGGGATGGTCCATGGACGATATCGGCATCCGACTCTGGAATGCGCGCATTACGGGTGATTTGGTGGACTATGCACCGTCGGAGCTACCGACGACGGAAGCCGAGGCCTATGAAATCCAGTGGCGGGCGATCCGACATTCCGGTCGGCGCATCCTGGGCTGGAAAATCGGCGCGACCAATCCGCCGGTCCAAGTAAAAATGGGGACCAAGGGTCCTATCTGCGGCCCACTGCAGGAAGGTTTCGTGTTCCCGAGCCCCTGGTCATCCAAACTGTTCGAGACCAACTATTGCCACATCGAAACGGAAATCGTACTCCATCTCGGGAAGGACATTCCGAAGCGCGCCCAGCCCTATACGGCCGACGACGTCGTCGATGCGATCGATGCCGTCCATCCGGGATTCGAACTCGTCGGATCGCGCGTGGTCGGCGGCGTGCCGAAATCCCAAGCCATGACGCTCATTCCTGATTTCGCGGGGCAGATGGCCTTTACCTACGGCCCCGCCGTGACCGATTGGCGGAATATCGACCTGGCTGCCGAATCCGCGCGGATCTCCGTCAACGGCGAATGCCGTGGCGAAGGAACGGGCGTTCTGGCTCTTGGCCATCCCTTGAACGTGCTGGCCTGGCTCGCCAACACCCTTTCGGAAATCGATGGAGCCAGTCTCGAACGGGGACATTTCGTTTCGACCGGAACATTGACCGGCTTGGTGCCGATCCGTCCCGGCGACGTCTGCGTCGGCGATTTCGAACACCTCGGTCAGGTGAAATTCACTTTCGAACCGTCAGCTGGCTGAAACGCCCGCGACCGACAGGCGACGCCTTGTGTTTCTCCCTCCGTGGCCTGAGCGCGCGATTTCAAAGCGCGCTCGTTTTTTTGGGGGGAGAAGCCGTTCTAGAGACCACGCCCCCCGATTTCACGGGAGATCCGGGACACAGCATTGCGAATCAGGGGCGTCCAGGTTTCAAGGTTCTTCCAGTCGGCCCGCGACGACGGCGCAGAGATGCTGATCGCACCGGCGACCGCGTCATTTGGCCCCCGTATCGGCGCGGCCACGCAACGGATATCCGGTTGGTGTTCGGTATCGTCGATCGCGAAGCCACGCTCCCGTACGCGGGCGAGTTCGCGTTCCAGCGCATCCACCGATGTGATCGTGTTCTTGGTAAAGGAGTGGAAATTCATCGTTTCGTACAAAGCCCGCCTCTCCGCCTCGGGAAGGAACGCCAAAATGGCCTTACCGAGACCGGTGCAGTACAGCGGCGCGCGATTTCCCAAAGAAGTCGCCAGTCGAACCGAACGGGTCGATTCGACACGGTCGATATAGACGATTTCGTCGCCGTCCCGGACCGCCAGCAAGACGCTTTCCTGGGTCGCTTCGCCCACCCCCCGCAGCTCCGGAGCGGCGATTTGCCGGAGATCGAAACTGGTCAGGCCCTGGGCAGCCAGTTCCAGCAAACGGTAACCGATGCGGTAGGTGCGATGGTCGGGATCGAAGTGGACCAGTCGTTCATTGGCCAGGATGGAGATCAATCGGTAGGCCGTGCTTTTAGGCAATCCGGAACGATCCAAAATATCCGTATAGGTCAGGGGACGGCCGGCGCGACCAAGAACTTCGAGAACCATCAGGCATTTCGCCAGCGTCGTGCTGTGTAGATCGTCGCGTGACATTCATTTTCCCGGATTCGTACAACGGTGAATACCGACCAAATTGACAGCAAGTGGGAACACGAATACCATAGTCCCAATAAAAAGAAAATAGTTCCATTATTCGGAACCATAGCCGAAATCGGTCGCGTTTTAATCACGAAACGCGTTTTCAGGAGAAAGGGATTCGCCCGTGAAAACCTCGAACATCAAGAAGTGGGCCGTCGCGACCGCCGCGGCGGTTGCCGTCGCAGCAATCAGCAGCGTCGCCAGCGCCGCCTATCCGGAACGCCCGATCACCATGGTGGTGCCGTGGGGTGCCGGTGGCGGAACCGACGCCGTCGGCCGGATCATCGGCAGCTTGTTGGAAAAAGACCTTGGCCAGCCGGTCAACGTCGTCAACCGCACCGGCGGTGCAGGCGTCGTTGGCCACTCGGCGATCGCGACCGCGGCCCCCGACGGCTACACGATCGGCGTGGTGACGGTCGAAATCGCGATGATGCATTGGCAGGGCCTGACCGAACTGTCGTACAAGGATTATGATGCCATCGGACAGGTCAACGAAGATTTCGGCGGCTTGGCCGTTGCTGACGATTCGCCCTTCAAGACCGCCAAGGATCTTTTGACCGCCATCAAGACCCAGCCCGCCGGCACCTTCACCGATTCGGGAACCGGCCAGGGCGGCATCTGGCATGTCGGCCTTCTGGGATGGCTGTTGTCCGAAGGGATCGCGCCCGATCAGGTCACCTTCGTGCCTTCCGGCGGCGCCGCGCCCGCGCTGAAGGAAATGATGGCCGGCGGCATCTCGTTCGTGACCTCCAGCAACGCCGAAGCCGCCGCGCTGATCAAGGCCGGCCGCGTCCGCGCCTTGGCGCACATGGGCCCGACCCGGTTGTCCGCCTTCCCCGACGTTCCGACGCTGAAGGAAGGCACCGGATCCGACTGGACCGTCGCCGTTTGGCGCATGATCGGCGCGCCGAAGGGCTTGCCCGCGGACGTCACGGACGTTCTCGCGAAGTCGGTGAAGAAAGCCTATGATAGCAAGGAATTTGCCGACTTCATGAACAAGCGCGGGTTCGGCATGGTCTATCGCGGCCCCGCCGACACCATGAAAGTCATGGAAACGTCGGACGTCGAGTTCGGCAAGGTGATGAAGAAAGCCGGGCTTGCGAAATAGTAAGGTCGTCCACTGGCGCTCTTCCCGGTTCGGGAAGAGCGCCAGAAGGCCGACCGGGAGGACCGCGACGCGATGAAAACCAATGACGCGCTTACCGGGCTCGTTCTCGTCATATTCGCGGGCGCGGCGTTCTACTTGACGCAGGGCGCTCCGACGATCCACGGATCGGAATTCGGGGCGGCCTTGTTCCCGCGCCTGGTCGCCGGGATCATGGGAATCTGCGGCCTTTATTTCATCGCCAAGGAAGGTGCCCTCCTGGTTCGTACGGGAAAGGCCTCTCCCCTGTTCACGGCCCCCGTGTGGGCGCGATCCACTTGGCGCCTCTTTAATTTCATTCTGATCATTGCCGCCCTCGTTTCCTACATTCTGTTTTCCGATATCCTCGGATTTACAATCACCTGCCTGATAATTCTGTTCACGCTTTTCGTGTGGCTGCGAAAGGGACACCCGGTGTCTTCGTTCGTGATCGCCCTCTTGACGACGTTCGTCATCCACTATGGTTTCGGACACTTCCTCCGTGTCCCGCTGCCATGGGGAATTCTCGAACCCTTCGCCTTCTTTTAAGCGCCAGGAGGAAACCCGGAATGGACGTTCTCGCCGAAGCCGCCGCGCTGATCCTCGATCCGACCACCTTGCTGACCATGGTTTGCGCCGGCGCTTTCGGCCTCTTCATGGGAGCCATTCCCGGCCTGTCGGCAACGATGGCGACCGCCCTTCTCGTCCCCGTGACGTTTTTCATGGAGCCGGTGCCCGCGTTGGCTTCGATGGTGGCCGCCACCGCCATGGCGATTTTCGCGGGCGATCTTCCGGGCGCCCTGCTGCGCATCCCCGGAACGCCCGCTTCGGCGGCCTATGCCAACGAAGCCTACGAGATGACAAAGCAGGGCAAGGCCGAACTCGTGCTCGGCACGGGACTGTTGGCTTCGGTCTTCGGCGGTGTCGTGGGATCCATAGCGCTCGCCTCCGCGGCTCCGGTTCTCGCCGAGATCGCGATCAAATTCAGTTCCTACGAATATTTTTGGCTGGCATGCCTGGGCCTGACCTCCGCCGCCCTCATTTCGGCCAACTCGCCGGTCAAGGGAGTCGTCGCACTGCTGTTGGGCGTGTTCATCAGCACCATCGGAATCGACCCGATCCTGGGTTTTCCCCGCTTTACTTTCGGCAATGTCGAGCTTCTGGGGGGCATCAGTTTCATCCCCGCAATGGTCGGCATGTTCGCCGTATCCGAAGTCTTGCGGACGGTCACCTCTCTCGGTACGCGGCAGGAGCCGGTCCAGGCCTCGCTGCGCAATATCTTTTCGGGGGTCTTTCCGGTACTGGGCCGCTATTGGAAAAACCTGATCCGGGGCGCATCGATCGGTACCCTTGTCGGCGCATTGCCGGGCGCGGGCGGCGACATCGCGGCATGGATCAACATCGCCCTGTCGAAAAAGTTCTCCAAAACGCCGGAGAAATTCGGCACCGGACATATCGAGGGCATCGTCGATTCCTCGGCCTCCAACAATGCCAGTCTCGGCGGCGCCTGGGTTCCGGCGCTGGTGTTCGGAATTCCCGGCGATTCGATCACCGCGATCGTGATCGGCGTTCTGTACGTCAAGGGAATGAACCCAGGACCCACCGTGTTCATCGAACGCCCGGAAATGATCTATGCCGTCTTCCTGGCATTCTTTCTTGCCAATCTGCTGCTTCTCCCCCTCGGGTATGTCGCGATCAAGAGCGCCAAGCGACTGCTTCTGGTGCCGCGCGAAATCCTGATGCCGATCATCATGGTCTTTTGCATCGTCGGGTCTTTCTCGATCAACAACACCGTGTTCGGCGTGACCATCATGCTGGTCCTCGGATTGATCGCCTTTTATATGGAAGAAAACGGATTCCCGGTGGCGCCGACGATTCTCGGCTTGGTTCTCGGAGGCTTGATCGAAGAGAACTTCATGGCGTCGATGCTGAAATCCAACGGCAATCTGCTGATCTTCTTCGAACGCCCAATGGCGGCCGTTCTCGGCGTGATCACCGTGACGATCTGGTTCTCGCCTTTGATTCTGGCGATCAAACGGCGTCATTTCACATCGAAGAAGACGGACAGCCTCAAGTCTTCGTAGCGCCCCCGCGCGAACCGTTCGAAACTTCCGCCGCCGCGATATCCCGCGACAGATTGTCGTCGCCTTGCCCGCCCTTTCACGCGGCGGCAGGAAGAACCATATCGTGAAGAGCGACCCCGTCGGTGCCGATGTCTGCGCCGCATCTTTGTCGCCTTCATGCCGACCAGCCGACCGAAACCGCAAAGCTATCGGAGTTCCCATGCCGATCGAATCGTCATCGAAACTTGCCGGACAACGCGCGATCGTTACCGGCGCGAGTTCCGGCATCGGCGCCGCCGTCGCCAAGGCGTTGGCCGCCGCCGGTGCGCGGGTTGCCGTCAACTACGTCGGCGGACGCGACCGGGCCGAAGCCGTCGTTTCCGAAATCGCGGATGGTGGTGGCGAGGCGATCGCCGTTCGCGGCGATGTCGGGCGGGAAGACGACGTCACGGCGATGTTCGACAAGGTCGTCAAAACCTGGGGCAGCGTCGACATCCTGGTTTCCAACGCCGGCATTCAGCGCGACGCCGCGTTCGTCGACATGACGGCCGAACAATGGGACGCGGTCATGGCCGTCAACCTGCGCGGCAACTTCCTGTGCGCGCGGGCGGCGGCACGCGAGTTCCTGCGCCGGGGACCGGCCCCCGACCTGTCGCGCGCGTTGGGCAAGATCGTGTGCATTTCATCGGTGCACGACGTCATCCCCTGGGCCGGGCACGTCAACTACGCGGCCAGCAAAGGCGGCGTGATGCTGTTCATGAAAAGCATCGCCCAGGAACTGGCCGAACACCGCATTCGCGTCAACGCGATTTCGCCGGGCGCCATCCGCACCCCAATCAACCGCGATGCCTGGGAAACGCCGGAGGCCGAAAAGGAACTGTTGCGCCTGATTCCCTACGGCCGCGTCGGCGACCCCGAAGATATCGGCCGGGCAGCAGCGTGGCTGGTATCCGACGACGCCGACTACGTGACCGGCACCACCCTGTATGTCGACGGCGGCATGACCCTGTTCCCCGAATTCCGCGACGGAGGCTGAACCGTGACCACCCTGCCCATCGAAGACCACGCGATGATCGGCGACATGCATTCGGTCGCCCTGGTCGGTATCGAGGGGACCATCGACTGGCTTTGCGTCCCGCATTTCGATTCGCCGCCCGTGTTCGCCAAGATCCTCGACGATGACAAGGGCGGCTATTTTTCGATCACGCCGCTGGAGGACGGGGGCTCCTGCAAGCAGTTCTACTGGCCGGACACCAACGTGCTGGTCACCCGCTTTCTGTCCGAAAACGGCGCGGCGGAACTGATCGACTACATGCCGGTCGGCCGCGCGGTCGCCGATGGGCCGCGTCATCATGAATTGATCCGCCGCATTACCGCCGTGCGCGGCACGATCACTTTCCGCGTCGAATGCGCGCCGGCCTTCAACTTCGCGCGCGATCCCCACGAAACCCGCATCGTCGCGGGCGGCGCCGTGTTTTCGTCGAAGGCGTTGGATCTGGGATTGGCGACCGACGTGCCCCTGACCGCCGAAGGTTCGGCGGCGGTGGCGGAGTTCACCTTGAAGGAAGGCGAGACCGCCGTTTTCGTCCTGCGCGAACGACCGCTTGGCGCCACGTTCGAGCCCAGCCTGTCGCCCGACGAAGCCGAGGAATCGTTTCGCCGCACGGTCGCATTCTGGCGCGGTTGGCTGTCGAAATGTGCCTATAAAGGCCGCTGGCGGGAAATCGTCCAGCGTTCGGCCCTGGCGCTCAAGCTTCTGACCTTCGAACCGACCGGAGCCATCGTCGCGGCACCGACCACCAGCCTGCCCGAAGGCATCGGCGGCGAACGAAACTGGGACTACCGCTTCACCTGGATCCGCGATTCGGCTTTCGTCATCTACGCTTTCCTGCGCCTGGGCTTCACCGAGGAAGCAGGCCGCTACATGGAGTTCTTGTCCAAGCTGGTCACGGAGGATTGCGACGACGGGCCGCTTCAGGTCATGTACGGCATCGATGGCCGACGTAACCTCGACGAAGAGGAACTGCTCCACCTGGATGGCTACAAGGGATCGAAACCGGTCCGCGCCGGTAACGCCGCCTACCAACAATTGCAGCTCGACATCTATGGCGAACTTCTGGATGCCGTCTACCTGTACAACAAGCATGGCGCCCCGGTTTCCTACGAGGACTGGCTGTGGATCCGCAAGCTGGTCGACTGGGTCTGCGACAACTGGAAACGCCGCGACGCAGGTGTCTGGGAAGTGCGCGGCGGCCCCCGGCATTTCGTGTATTCGAAGCTGATGTGCTGGGTGGCGGTGGACCGCGGCCTGCGACTGGCCGACAAGCGGTCGTTCCCGTGCGATCGCGAACGCTGGATCAAGGTCCGCGACGTGATTTACGAAGACATCATGGCCAGGGGATGGAACGGCGAACGGCGCGCCTTCGTGCAGGCCTATGGCTCCGACAACCTGGACGCGGCCAATCTGATGATGCCGATGACGTTCTTTGTCGCGCCCACCGATCCGCGCATTCTCCAGACCCTGGATGCGATGCTGAAACCGCTGGACCAAGGCGGTCTGGTGGCCAACAACCTTGTGTATCGATACAATGTCAGCCGCACCGACGACGGCCTGGAAGGCGAGGAAGGCACCTTCAACATTTGCACCTTCTGGCTGGTCGAGGCCCTGACCCGTGCCGGTCGGTTCGACCGCAAGCGACTCGAGGAAGCGCGACTGATGTTCGAACGCATGCTGGGATTCGCCAACCACGTCGGCCTTTATGCCGAGGAGACCGGCCACAGCGGCGAAGCGCTGGGCAACTTCCCGCAGGCCTTCACCCATTTGGCTCTGATCAGCGCCGCCTTCAATCTCGACCGCGCCCTCGGCCACGGCAACGGGCACGACGGCACAAACGGCGGCGGCGACCGGTGAGCCGGTCCGAACCCGGAAGCGATTCCGATCTCGGTCCCTGCCCGCTGTGCGGGCGGCCCATGATCGATGGCCCCAGCGTCGACCGTCATCACTGGATTCCGCGATCAGAAGGCGGCGGCGGCGCGGTGCCTCTGCACCGGGTCTGTCACCGCATGATCCACCGCGTATTTTCGGAAACCGAACTCTCGGCCGTCTACCAAACGCCGGAAGCCCTGCGCGGCCATCCGGAAATCGCACGATTCATCGCCTGGGTCCGGCGCAAGCCGCCATCGTACGTGGACTGGCCACGAAAGCCGAAACGCGAACGAAAGTCGGGCGCCCGGTAAGGCGCCCGAAATCGTTTCGGGCGCGCGCCCCTTAAGGTTTCAAGACGATCTTGGCCGCCGGCGTCGCCCCGGCCAAAAGGTCGGCGAAAGCCGCTGGGCCTTCGGAAAGCGGGCGCTCCTCCATCCAGTCCAAAGGTCCCAACGCGCCCGAAGCCATGGCCGCCACGGTCTGCCGGAAGTCCACCATGGTGTAGGTGTAGATGCCGACCAGCACGATTTCCTGAAGGGTCAATCGCCGTGCATCGAGACCGTCGACGCCGTCGAGAAGGCCGACATGGACGATGACCGACCCCGGTTTGGCCGCGGCCATCGCCGCGCGGCGGGTCGGTTTCGCCCCAACCGCATCGATCACCACGTCCGCCGTACCGTCGGCCACCGCCGTTTCCGCAAGCGGGTCGTAAACGACTCCCGCCCCGGCCTTGTCCGCCGTGGCGCGGCGCAAGGCATTGGTTTCCGCGATCGCGACATTCCCGCAGCCGAACGCCCGCAACGCCAGTGCCGCGCCGAGCCCCACCGCACCCGCGCCGATGACCAGCGCCTTGGCTTCGGCCAACGGGCGATGGGAATGGCGGTTCGCGGTCAGCACCGCATGCCACGCGGTCGCCAGGGGTTCGGCCAGCGCCGCCTTTTCAGTGGAAAGCCCGTCGGGAATCGCAATCAGGTTGCGCCGCGGCATCGCCACGTATTCGGCGAAGGCGCCCTGGCGCGGCGGCATGGAAATGATCTGCCGGGACGGGCACAGGTTGGTTCGCCCGTCCAGGCAATGGTGGCACACGCCGCAGGTCACCAGCGGGTTGATGACCACGCGGCCGCCCATTCCCTCGCCCGCCGAAATCACGCCCGCCGCCTCGTGTCCCAGAATCAGGGGCGGCGGACGGCGTTCGTCATGGCCCAGATAGGCGTGCATGTCGGATCCGCAAATCCCCACCGCCTCGACACGCACCAGAGCATCGCCGGCACCGGGTCGGGGATCGTCCGCATCCGTGAACGTCATGCCTTTGGGTTGGGTGTAGACGAGCGCTTTCATGCCGTTCCCCTATTTCGCCGAAAACCCGCCGTCCAGGCCGATCGCCTGTCCGGTGATATAGTTGGAAGCCCTGGACGCAAGGAACACCGTAATGCCGTCGATATCTTCCATCTCGCCGTTGCGGCCGATGGCGGTCATTCGCGCGTTGTGGTTCAGGATATCCGGGTTCCCGTAGACCGGCTCGGTCAGTTTGGTCTTGAAGAAGCCCGGCGTGATCGCGTTGGCCATGATGCCGTGTTTCGACCAGGCCTCGGCCATCGCGCGGGTTAACTGCAGGACTCCGCCTTTCGATGCGCCGTAGGGGATGGAGTTCGCGAACGCGCGGTAGGACTGCAACGAGCCGATGTTGATGATATGGCCGCCGCCCTTTTCCACCATGCCCGGAACGCAATGGCGGGCCAGGAAGAACGGCGTCGACAGATTGATGTTGATGGTGATGTCCCAGGTTTCCGACGTCACCTCGTCCCACGGTTGGCGCAGGTTCACGCCCGCCGCGTTGGTCAGGATCGTTGGCGCGCTGAAATGGTCGCCGGCTTTTTTTACCACATCGCCCAGCGCCTCGCGGTCGAGCAGATCCGCCGCCACGGTCGCAGCCGCACCCTTTCCGGTCGCGCGAATTTCAGCGGCGGCCTCCTCCAGCCCGGCCGGATCGCGGTCGACCAGCACCACCGACGCCCCTGCCTGGGACA
Organism: Rhodospirillales bacterium; assembly: GCA_963675465.2. Lineage (GTDB taxonomy): Bacteria > Pseudomonadota > Alphaproteobacteria > Rhodospirillales > Shumkoniaceae > JAHDSF01. The sequence continues at coordinate 598,486 of CAXXVY010000001.1, read as the reverse complement.
ACGCCCACGCCATGCGCCGACCGATGCCCGAAGCCGCTCCGGTACACAGCGCCACCTCGCCCGTCAAATCGAAAAGATGCTGCATCGTCATACCCCGTCCCTATTCACGGATTGCTTCAATACTTTTTCAGGCCGTCCCCAACGACCCGACTCGAAAAATTGCGGCGGACGATAGGGTATTCGTCGCGTCGTCCGCCGCCGGGGGTGCCTCAACCTTTGAGTTTGAACGTTTCCGACGGGAAATACTTCGCGAGCCGGACATCGCCGGTACGGGCGTGTCCTTCCATACCTTCCAGTCGGGAGATCCGCGCCGTCACGGCAGCCACCTCGCGGTTGGCTTCTTTCGTTGCGCGCTGGGTAGTCACGATCTTGATGAACTTGTGAACCGAAAGACCGCCCGTGTAGTGCCCCGCGCCCTTGGTCGGCAGAATGTGGTTGGTGCCCGAACACTTGTCGCCGAATGCCACGGTTGTCTCCTCGCCCACGAAGAGCGAGCCGTAGTTCTTCAGGCGGTTGACGTACCAGTCGAGGTTCGCGGTCTGAATTTCAAGGTGCTCCGGCGCGTATTCGTCGCTGACCGCAGCGGCTTCCTCGTCGGTATCGCAGACAACGACTTCGCCGTAGTCCGCCCACGCACGCGTTGCCGCTTCGCGGTGGCTGTCGGGCAGGGTGTCGATGACCGGCTGCATGCGCGCCATCACCGTTTCCGCAAGCTTACGGCTGGTGGTCACCAGCCACGCCGGGGAATCGAAACCGTGTTCGGCCTGCCCGACCAGATCGTAGGCCACGATTTCCGGATCGGCGGCACCGTCGGCGATGACCAGAACCTCGGTCGGTCCGGCGAACAGATCGATGCCGACCTGGCCGTACAACATGCGCTTGGCTTCGGCGACGAAACGGTTACCGGGACCGACCAGGATATTGGCCTTGTTGCCCGTGAACAAACCATACGCCATCGCCGCGATGCCCTGCACGCCGCCAAGCGCGAGGATGTGGTCCGCGCCGCAAAGGTCCATGGTGTAGAGGATCGCCGGATGGATGCCTCCGCGTTCCTTGCTGGGCGCCGAACAGGCCACGACATTGGGTACGCCGGCGGCCTTGGCGGTTGCGATCGACATGATCGCCGACGCGACGTGCGCGTACCGGCCCCCGGGGACATAACAGCCCGCCGTGTTCATCGGAATCAGCTTCTGCCCCGCCCAAAGCCCGGGGCTGAGTTCGGCTTCGAATTCCCGGATGCTTTCCAGCTGCTTGCGTGCGAAGCCGTAGACGCGGTCGTACGCAAACTTGAGATCATTCTTCAACTGCTGAGAGACCTTCTTGCCCGCTTCGGCGATCGCCTCGCGGGAAACGACGATATCGCCCTCCCAGCCATCGAGCTTGGCGCCGTATTCGCGCGCCTTCGCGTCGCCGCCGGCTTCGATCTCCGCCAGCATTCCGGAGACGATCTTTCGTGTCTCGTCCTCGCCGGTCGCCGACGTCTTGGATGCTTTTTTCAGGTACTCGATAGGCATGACTCATCCTCCAATAATGCTCGACCCGAGACCGCTCGTTTCTCTTAGTCGAAAGCCCATAGTGAAAGTTCGGGAACGAAAGCCAACAGGAGCACGACGCACAGCATGCCCAACACGAAGGGCACGGCGCGTCCCGCGATGTGAAGCACCGATGTGCCGGTGAGCCCGGCAACGACGAACAGGTTCAGTCCCAACGGCGGCGTGATGAATCCGACCCCCAGGGATGTGACCATGACGATGCAGAAGTGAATGTCATTGAAACCGATCTCGCGTGCCAGCGGCAGGAGGATCGGCGACAGGATGACGATGTTCGGCGTCGTTTCCATAACGCAACCGGCCGCGATCAGGATGCCGATGATGATAATGGTTAGAACATACGGATCGTCCGAGATCGAGGTCATGAACTGAACGAAACCCTGCGGCACCTCCAGGATCGCCAACGTCTGGGCCAGCGGCAGGCTCATGGCGATGATCGGCACGATCACGCCGTTCACCTTGGCCGAACTGGCGAGCATCTTGGGAAAGTCGGAAAGCTTCAGGGTTCTCTGGCTGAGTCCGATGATGATCGAGGTCACCACCGCGACCGCGGCCGCTTCGGTCGGCGTGAAGATGCCGGAATAGATGCCGCCCAGGATGATGACCGGGACCATAAGCGCATAGCGGCCGTCGACGATCGACTTGACCCACCGCGAAAGCGAAAACCCGCCTTCGGTATTTTCGAACCCGTGGATCCGGTTCATGACGATGTTGGTGGCCATGATCGAGAACATGATCATCAGGCCGGGAATCATCGCCGCCATGAACAGGGTGGAAGCCGAAATGCCGAGTACGAGCCCGATGATGATGTAGGCGATGGAAGGCGGAATCAGGATTCCCGTGCAAGCCCCCGCAGCAACCAGGGAACAGGCATACGGCAAAGGATAGCCCTGGCGCACCAGACGACCGATGGTCATCCGCCCCACCGCCGCCGCCCCCGCCGCGTCGGAGCCGGAAATGCACGAGAAGAAACCACACCCGAGGACGGTCGCAGTGCCGAATCCGGCTCGGAATCCGCCCACGGTGGCGTCGGCGACATCCAGCAGTTTTTCAGACAGTCCCGTCCGCACCAGCACGTCGCCGGTCAGAATGAACAGCGGCACCGCTATCAGCGCGAAGGCATCGATACCGTCGAACAGGGATTCGCCGATGAGCGAAAGCGGCAGCGCGTCCGTCAGCACCAGCATCGCAATGGAGCCGAGGCCGAGCACGACCCATACAGGAACCGCCAAAACGATCATCACGATCATCATCAGGACGGGGCCATAGAAATCCCATCCCAAATCGACGGAGGCCTGTTGCTGCATGTAAAGCTGATACATGGTGCCCCCGGTCAATCGAACAGTTTGTTGCCGGTGAAGACGTCGCGGCCCATCGACATGTCGCGGATGTCCCGCGCGATCGATTGGAACAACCGGAGAATCACCAGCGAAAATCCGAACGGCACCGCCGCCGTGAACCAGACCTGCGAAATCCGCAGCCCATGCGTGACCGAGCCGAATTCCAGCGAGGTGAAAATGGGGTGCATCGACCAGTAGAAGGCAAAGCCCGCCAAAACCAGCGTCGCCAGATCGCCGATCAGGTACACCGCCGCCTGTCCGCGCTTGGAGAGGTAGTGGATGATGACGTCGATACGGATGTGGGCGCGTTCCCGCACCGCCGCGGCCGCGCCGATCCACGCGAGATAGATGAAGGCGTAGCGGGCGACCTCTTCTCCCCAGATCGATGAGTACGAGAGCGCGAACCGCCGAATGACCTCCATCGCGATGGTGATGACGATCATGGTGTAGAAGACGAGCAGCAACCATCGCTCGCCGTTCTGATCGATGCTGCGGATGAAACGAGACACGCCCTTGTTCCCCCGTTGGTGTGCACGGTTTTCAGACACGTTTTCCCGTCGAATGGTCCGTGAACGGACCCGTCGATACGGGCGGGATCCACTACCCGGGAGGAGGAAGGAAACCCGTTGGCTTCCTCCCCCCCCCGGACGGCGTTACGCGTCGTGAACGTAGAGTCGGCTCTGGGTTCCGGCGGCTTCGTTCAACTCGTCGAAGACCTTGAGCGAACCCGCGAGTTCCTTCTTGAACTCATCCCATTCGGGCCGCTGGTGACCGGACGTCTCTACCCACTGCGCCATTTCGGCTTCGTTCGGCGAATAGAATTGGACGCCGAACTTGGACATTTCCGCCATCGCATAGGCGCGCGCGGCGGGAACCTTGGCCAGATTCTGCTGGGCGGTCACGTCGCTGGCGAATTCGATGCCGGCCTGGATATCCTTGGGCAGGCCGTTGAACCATTCGAGGTTGCACGAATAGACTTGGCTGTCCGGCACCGCTTGGATGAAGCTCACCCAGGACAGGATATCCTTGAAACCAAACACGTAGAGCGCGCCGACCGCGGGATCGAGCGCGTCGGCGACGCCTTGCTTGATCGCCGCGGAGGTTTCGCCCCAGGCCACGGGGGTCGGGTTGGCGCCCAGCATGCGGTAGAACTGCTGCAGCATCTTGGAGCCGGGCACGCGGAATTTAACGCCCGCGAGATCCGCAGGGACCTTGGCCGGGCCCTTGCCGCCCTTGCGGATGGCGACCACGCGAGGATCGATGACCGTGTACCACAGGGGCTTGAAGCCCTTCGCCTCGACCATCGGATTGACAGACTTTTTCCAGGTATCCGAGGTCACCAGATTGATGAATTTCTGATTGGCGCCGCAGAAATAGGGCAGATTGATCAGGTCGACGACGGGTGCGAACGGCGCGAAGTTGCTCAGCGAATGCTGCGCGACCTGGATCGTTCCCTGCTGAACCTTCTGGGCCAGCGCACCGCCGGCACCCAACTGCCCGCCCGGCGCCAATTTCACGTAGACCTGTCCGTTGGTCATGTTCTGGACATTTTCCTTGTAGTCCAACTGCATGATCGGATAACTGCGCGAGGCGCCGATGATGTATGCGGTCGCCAAGGTCATCGTGTACTTGGCGGCGTCACGGCGCTCTTTTTCCTCGTTGGCCGTCTGGGCGGCGGCTTCACGCGACATCAGCGTACCGCCGGCCGCGGCGACGACAGCGGCGGTAAAACCGAACTTGCCCGCCGTTTCGAGGAAACGGCGGCGTTCCTCGTTCTTCAGTTCCTGCTTTTCGGTCAATTTGACATTCTCAGACATGAGGTCGTGTCTCCCCTGAAGTTTGCACATTCTTTGCGGATTCCTCTGATTCCCGGACCAGCACAGCGGCGACGAAAAGCGCCGTGCTGCAGAAAAGAGTCAAAAATTCGACCACATCGTTAAAAAAAACGACAGGCCCGCCATCCAGCAAAACGGAGGTTTTGCCGGTGAGAACGTTTGCGAGGTAGACGAGGAACATCACTCCGGAAAGGCGAAGCAAAAGCCCGCTCTTGGATCTCATCTTCGACGCCATCGTTCCTCCCAACCAGCGCTCTTTTCAACGTTGCAAATAAATTGTAAGCGCTTACATTTTTTTAGCACAGACATTTCTCAAAAGTCAAGAACGTCTCGTATCTTATAAATTTTTGTTCTTTTTCAATAAATTATTGCGGGCATTGGGGTCAAAGCGGCATCGCGCCGCAAGCAAACGCCCGAATCGCACGCCCAGAGAAATGAAAGCGATTACATTTTTTAAGGTTTTTTTACACGAACCGGACCGCTGTTCCAGCAGGGCCGGGATTATCAAGGCTGTCGAAGCGGGAAAGGCGCATGACGGAAGCGTCTCGAACGTCAATCGGTCATACATAATTTATTCACTGGAAAGTTCATGGCCCTTGTGTACCTTTTGTTCGGTTCTCCGATTCTTTGATCATCTTTGTCGTTTTACGCGTATAAAAGTCAGAGGTTTTGCACCATGACGCTCTCTCGCAAGATTTTCGGAATCATCGCAGGGATCATCCTGGTTTCCGCCGCGTCCACGCTGGTCGTCGCCGTGCGGCTGGCCGAACTTCGGCCGGCTCTGTCCGACGCCGCGCAGGATGCGGAGCGCGTGGGCGAGCGGGCGGTTCCGCTTCTGGTTCTGGTCAAGGAAATCAAGACCGACGTGGTTCAGGTTCAGCAATGGCTGACCGACATATCGGCCACCCGGGGATTGGACGGTCTGGACGACGGCTTCGACACCGCGGAGAAATTCTCCGAAAAGTTCCGGACGGATGCGGCCAGGGCCGACACGCTTGCGCGGGAACTGGGGATGGCGGACGTATCCGAGGCATTGGGCGCAATGACCGACGCCTTCGGCCCCTACTATACGACCGGGCGCGAAATGGCCCGGGCCTATGTGGACGAAGGACCGACGGGCGGTAACCGGATGATGGGCGCCTTTGACACCGTCGCCGAAAGGATCGGATACTCCACCGATGCGGCCGTCGACATGGTCACGCGGAAGATTTCCGCCGAACTCCAGGGGCTCGAGTATTCGACATCGGATGCCGGCGAGCAGGGTACGGCCTTGATCACCATCCTCGCGATCATGGGAACCGCCGCCCTCGTCATCGCAATCGCCGGCGCGTGGTACCTTCGTTCGGTGGTCGCGCGTGCCTTCCATGATCTGGAAGCCGACATCGCGATCCTCGCCGCCAAGGATCGGAAAACCTCTCTCCGCCTCGATCCCGACCGGCGCGACGAGTTCGGGCCGGTGTCCCGGGCCTTCGCCGATTTCCGCGCCGCCGAAGTCGAAACCGAACGACTGGCCGCGGCACGTCAGGCCGATGAAGAACAACAGAAACGACGCGCGCGTCGCGTCGACGAATTGTGCCGCGAATTCGACGCGACATCCGCCGAAGCCGCGCTTTTCGTATCCCAAGCATCGACGGAGCTTCTGGCATCCGCGGAATCGATGAACGCCATCGCCGAGGAAACCAACCGGCAATCGACGGTCGTCGCCGCGGCTTCGGAGGAAGCGTCGGCGAACATCCAAGCCGTGGCCACCGCCGCCGAGGAACTGTCGTCGTCGATAGGCGAGATCGGCCGTCAGGTCGGCGAAGCATCGAGTATCGCAGGCGAAGCGGTCCGCCAAGCCGGCGAAACCACCGCGACGATCCGGGGTCTGGCCGACGCGACAGCCAAGATCGGCGCCGTCGTCGAGCTTATCACCGCCATCGCCGATCAAACCAACCTGCTGGCCCTCAACGCCACCATCGAGGCCGCGCGTGCCGGAGAGGCAGGCAAGGGCTTCGCTGTCGTCGCCGCCGAGGTAAAGAACCTCGCCAATCAGACGACCAAGGCCACGGAGGAAATCGCCGCCCAGATTGCGGACGTCCAATCCGCGACCAATCGTTCCGTGGCCGCGACCGAAGAGATAACAAAGACCATCGAATCCGTCGATGAGATCGCATCATCCATCGCCGCGTCGGTCGAAGCCCAGTCGGCGGCAGCTGATGAAATCGCTCGCAACGTGGAACACGCAGCGGTCGGCACCGGAGAGGTTTCGGCCAACATCGCCGGGGTCAACGAAGCCGCCGAGGGCACCGCGTCGGCGGCCTCGCAGATCCACGATGCCTCCAACCAACTCGCCCAGCAGTCCGAGTGTTTGAAATCCGCCGTACAGTCTTTCCTGAGTGATGTGCGGGCCGCATGACCTATTCCGAAGGCAGCGAAGGGTCTTCCGCCAAATGCGCGCAATCGCGCCCCGCGTTCTTGGCGCGATAAAGCGCCAAGTCGGCTTGCCGCACGAGATCCTCGGAAACATAGTCGCGTGAAGGCCGCAGACTGGCCACGCCGAGGCTGATGGTGACGATGCCCTGGGCGGTTTCCGCGTGGGGCAATGCCAACGCCCTCGCTTCGTGCCGAATGTGGCGGGCGGTTTCCAGCGCTTCGTGCCCCCACGTATCGGGAAGCAACACCACGAATTCCTCGCCGCCGTATCGCGCCACCAGCCGGCCTGCACGCCTTTCCCCCCGAGTCAGGGCCCGGGCAAGTTCTCTCAGGCAGCCGTCCCCGGCCAAATGGCCGTAGCAGTCGTTGAAGTGCTTGAAATGATCGACGTCGATCAGGATCAGCGCGAGAGGTTTTCCGGCCCGCCAGGCGCGATTCCATTCCTGTTCGAGCACGTGGTCGAACCAGCGGCGGTTGGCGATCCCGGTCAGACCGTCCGTATTGCTCAGTGCTTCCAGTTTATTGTTTGCTTCCTCCAGTGCCCGGGTTCGTTCCTTGACCAGAAACTCCAACTCTCGGTTGCGTTCACGCAGACCTTCAAGCGGAAAGATTTCGCCATCCCGAACCAATCGATAGGGAATGGAGATACCGCTGTGAACGATTTTCCAGTCCTCGCCCTCGAACCGGAACACCAGCACCAGGCGCGCGGTTTCACGTGACAGGAACCAGTCCGGAATCGGGAGGTGAATGTGGAAAAAGGCCGAGGCGATGACGACGTCGGCGGCAATGTCCTGCAACGAAAGGTCCAACATCTCGATATCAAGCCGGACAGGCACTTCCGAGAAATCCTGCCGGGTGATTTGTACCCATCGTTCCCGGTCATTGACCAGAAAGTCACCCCCGCCGGTATAGCCGCTGAAATTGGCGCTGAAGCGCGCCGTCAGGCCGTCGTCCCGCCCTGCATACATCTCGATGTAGTCTTCGAACAACGTGCGTATGAGGCGCTGGCGATCTGTCCCCATGATCCTGCTTTCGTCGGAATCACGAAAAATGCTTCATAACACAAATATATGCGCATCGCGGAGTCGGGTTGACCTCCAAACCCAGTCCGATAGTCACTCACCCGCTTTAAGGCGCGCTACTGGAAGAAATTTGATACGGCAGGAATAATGTCTTTGATCACCCCTCTTGGCCGGAAAATCGCTTTCGGAATTCCCCGTACCGATTTCAAGCAAACCATGCCTTTCAACATGGTTTTTAAGCGATGATCTGATAGCATTCCAACGTCGGCCAGCGCGGGAAATATTCCATGCCTTCCCATTCATCGTTTTCCAAGACGAGACGCTGGTTTTTTATAATATCCGCCGCGATCGTCGCTCTTGCCGGCTTCGCAACGTTTCTGATATTGCCAAAAATGATTGATCCGGCAGCAGTTGCCCCTACGGATCATGGCGCTGTCGGAGATCCGAGGATCGACGCCCTGTCGTTTCCCAACGGTTCGTTGCGGTTGGACGAGAAGGCGCACTTCGTATCGGCCAGGTCTGGAGCGGTAGACAAAAAGCATATATTTTATAAAATCAACATAAACGGTAGATTTAAAAGTGCATTTGAGAATAGATACGCGGATAATAATTATATTATGTTAAGTTATTTGGATATTTTTTATATTATATTTTCAGTTATTCTTATATTGGTGTTTGTTTTTATCTTTTACGCAAAATATAATTTTAAAAAGCGCTCTTTTTACAACGATGTCGTCAGCAAGGAAAAAATACTTCGTGAACTCCGCGACATCACTTGCGAATGGGTGTGGGAAGTCGATTTGGAAGGCAATTACACCTTTGCGAGCGACAAGATTAAAGATCTGCTCGGATACGACACGCAAGACGTTATGGGAAGGAATCGGTTCGACTTCGTCGATGTCGCGGAATCGGATCAGGCGAGACGCGATTTCGCGGTTCGAGCGTCTCGTCGCGAGTCTTTTGCCGGTCTGGAAAATGTCTTCGTCCGAAAGGACGGTTCGCACACCCACCTGGAAACCAACGCCACACCCCTGTTTTCGCCCGACGGTCATTTGCTCGGCTACCGCGGCATCGACCGCGACGTCACCGAACGAAAAAAGGTCCAGGAAGAATCCCGTGAGAGCGAGACACGCTACCGAACGGCCTTTCAACTGAGCCCCGACGCCGTCAACATCAACCGGCTGACCGACGGCCTGTACATCGACATCAACCAGGGCTTCACGAATCTCACGGGTTTCACGCACGAAGACGTCATCGGACGGACGTCGTCCGATATCCGCATCTGGGCGGACCCCGGCAAACGGGACGCGCTGATCCGTGGCCTCCGGGAAGCGGGAGCCGTCGACAACCTGGAAGCCCAGTTCCGACGCAAGGACGGCAGCTTGACGACGGCCTTGATGTCGGCTCGTGTATTTTCCTTCAAGGGTGAACCGCACATTCTGTCGATCACCCGCGATATCTCCGAACGCAAGAACATCGAACGTCTTCTGGAGGAAAACGAATATCGGCTTCGCCTCTTGATGGAAAACGTTTCAGTCGGGTACGGCATCGAAGACTTGGAGGGGCGCACGATCAAAGCCAACGAAGGACTCGCCCGGATGCTCGGCTACACGCCCGACGAACTTCGAGCCATGCGGTTCACGGACTATACGGACCCTGCGTATGTCAACCAGGATATCGTTCTTTTCCAGGAACTGTCAGAAGGCAAGCGCGAAGCCTATCGGATGGAGAAACTCTACCTCTCGAAGCACGGACGTCCGGTTTGGGGGCGGGTGACGCGGGTCCTCGTCCGGGATGACCGGGGAAAGCCCCAGTATTGTCTTGGCGTCGTCGAGGACGTCACTGAAAGGAAAAGGCTCGAGGAGAGCCTGTTTCAACGAGAAGCCCAGATTTCGGGGATTCTCGAAGCATCTCCGGTCTCGATATTTTTGAAGGACAAGGATTGCCGGTATCTGGTCGTCAACAAGGCTTATTGCGACGTTCATTCCGTCAATGCGGACGAGATCGTGGGGCTGCGTGTCGAGGATTTCCAGGAAACGGAACATGCGCGGCGGTCAACCGTCGAAGACTTAAACGTTCTGAACAGTGGGAGACCTTTCGTTTTCGAGGAAACATTGCCTCAAGCGATTGGGAACGCCCGCTACTTTACGGTGGTTAAGTTCCCCGTCCTGGACCGGAACGGAAAACTGATCGGCCTCGGCGGCATATCGATCGAGAAGACAAAGGAAAAACTGATAGAAAACGAACTCCGGGCGGAAAAGGAAAAGGCGGAAACGGCCAATTACACGAAATCCGTCTTCTTGGCGAACATGAGCCACGAATTACGAACGCCCTTGAATTCCATTCTCGGCTATTCCGAAGCGATGTCCCTCGGCTTGTTCGGCGTTTTGCCCGAACGGTATCGCGACTATTCGTCGCTGATACACAAAAGCGGCCGCCACTTGCTCGCCATCATCGACGACATCCTCGACATGAGCCGGATCGACGCGGACAAGATCGATATCGAGTTCGGATCGACGAACATCGGAAGCCTGCTCGACGAGTGCATTGCTTTCATGAAGAGCATGGCCGAAGACAACCATGTCACGATCTCCCGGGACATCGAAGGCATCCGCGAAATACGGGCGGACGAGCTCCGACTCAAGCAGGCGGTCCTCAATATCCTGTCGAACGCCATTAAGTTTTCTCCCGGCGGTTCGGTAACGGTTCGCGCGCGGCACGACGGTGAACACCACCGAATTACCATCTCGGATACAGGCATCGGCATGAGCCGGGCAGACATCCAGGTCGCCCTGCAGCCGTTCGGACAGGCAGAGCAGAGCGCCGAGGTTCGGCGATTCCATGGCACGGGACTCGGCCTGCCGCTGTCGAAGCGCCTGGTCGAGCTTCAGGGCGGGACGCTTGAAATCGACAGCGTCAAAGGCAAGGGGACAAAGGTGATAATTTCCCTGCCGTCGCCATCCGAAGACCGCCGGCATTGATCCCGGGTTCCAGTCCCACCGCCTCGCCGGCCCTGCTTCCAGTCGCATCGATGGTCCCGGTCCTGCCGGAGTCGCTGAAACAGGACGGCGCTATTTCGATCCCACCGCGTTCCAGGTCTCCTGCAATTCCTGCTCGGCGTTGAAGGCGCCTTCCGGGAGTTCGTGGGCGATGCCCTTGTGGCAGTCGATACAGGTCATACCGTCGTCTTCCGCCTGAAGGTGGCGCTGTCGGGCACGAAGTCCCTGCAGAGTCACGTCCATGGCCTGGAAGTCGTGGCAGTTGCGGCACTCCCGCGAATCCGTTTCCTTCATCGTCGTCCAGACGTTGCGGGCAAGCCGGAGGCGGTTGGCCTCGAATTTCTCACGCGTGTCGAGGGTGCCCATGAAGTGGTAGAAAAGCTCGTTCGACGCCTGGATCTTGCGCTGGATCTTGTGGAACCAGTCCTTCGGAACATGGCAGTCGGGGCAGGTCGCACGCACGCCGGAAGGATTGGCGTCGTGTACCGAGCCCAGATATTCGCGATAGGTGTTCTGTTCCATTTCGTGGCAGACGATGCAGAACGTTTCGGTGTTCGTCAGTTCCATCGACCAATGAAAGCCGCCCCAACCGACAATGCCCAGCACGATCCCCGAAATCATCAACGTACCCAGCGAGAATCGCGACGTCGGCGACCAGAAAAAACGCCAGATATCCACGATCAGGCCGATCAATCCGCCGCGTTTACGCTTGTTCCCACTTGCCTTGTCGTCAGCCATCGTCAATCCCCCTTTCGGTTCGATCGCAGTCCCGGCCGGTCAGGGCTTGACGGGCTCGAACGTATTTTCGACCAACGGCAGCGCGTCGGCCTGCGGAACGTGACACTGGGTGCAAAACCACCGGGTCCCGGAAACCGTATCGAGCCGGGTACCGTCGCGGGCCGTATAGTGGGTTTCGCTGACCTTGGGCGCGTTTTCCCGCACGTTGTAGGGCCAGTCGTGGCAGCGCAGGCACTGATTGACCTTGAGATCGATCTCGTACTTGTCGATCGCGTGGGGAATCAGAGGCGGCTGCTGGCGATAGGCGCGCTCCATGCGCGTTCCCTCGGTAAAGCGGAACGCATTGGCCGCGCCCGGATTGAGATCCTCTATTCCGGCGTCGCCGCGCAGGGATTTGAGATCCTCGGCGCCCACGCCCCCGCCCAGTACGACCATGCCGGCGAGCACGATGGCCAATCCCTTTGCCAACATGGCGACGTTCCCCCGTGTGTTTCGTTGTCGCAGCGTCATGGCTGTCACCTCTCGATTTGAAGGGCCTTGCCCGGCCCGGCGGCCGCACCCCGCGCCCGTTCCGACCGCGCCTTGGCGCCGGTCCCGACGAAACGCGTCCCCATGGCAAAGACGTCTTGCGGGCAGACATCGATGCATCGCCCGCAGTTGGTACAATCGTGGTGAAGGACGACCGGACGGTGCCCCTCATCCGCGCCCTTGAGCGCGGGCGTGATGACGTGGGGTTCGGGGCAGACCTGATAGCAATCCCGGCAGTCGTCGCAGGCGTCGCGTCGCGGTGTCGCGACTCGAACGAGCCCACACGCCCCGACCCGGCCGAAGGCCTCGCCCACCGGACAGACGTGGCCGCACCATCCGCGCCTGACGACCAGCAGGTCGAACAGGAAAACGCCGAGCACCAGGACCCATGCCGTCCCCGCCAGGAAGCCACCGAACACCAGTGCGCGATGCAGAGTCGTGATCGGATTGACGAATTCCCACGCCACCGTTCCGGTGACGGCGGAGACGATCACCACCATTGCCATCAGCCACACCCGCAGGTTCCGCGGCAACGCGACGCCCTGTCGGATCCCCAGACGGCCGCGAAGCCAGTGAGCGAAATCGGCTACCGGGTTGATCGGGCAAACCCAGGCGCAATAACTCCGCCCGCCGATAAGGGCATAAAGCACCAGCAGAATCACCGCGCCGATGATCGCCTTTCCTTCGAGCGCATGGCCGGCGACCAGGGATTGCAGGGCGATGAATGGATCGGAAAGCGGCACGGTGTCGGCGATCAGGCTGGATGCCAACGTACCCTTGATGATCCAGACCCCCGCCAACGGCCCGGCCAGGAACAGCCCCAGGATCGCGATCTGGCTGAACCGGCGCAGGATCAGCCATTTCGACGCCCGCCAGCGGCCTTTTGCTGCCATCGCCGCCATTCCGGCGCGTCGTTCGGCCGGTTCGATCATGGCTTGAATCCTCGATAGCCGCCGCCCGGCGTTTGTTCCGGAAAGGCCGGCGGGGGAACGTCGTCGGTGGTGGCGGGCGCGAAACCGCGATCCGGCAAATCGATGATGCCTTCGATCAGCGCCTCGCCGTGCTTGCGCTTTTCCTCCCAGCCCAAACGGTAGTGGTGGCCGAGTTCCCCGATCGCCAGTCGTTCGGGCAGAACGCGGATCGCCGATTCTTCCAGGACGCACGCCTTTTCGCACTTGCCGCAGCCCGTACACACCGCGGAATGAACGGTCGGCAGAAAACGGGCATGCTTTCCGGTCCGTTCATTGTGGCTGCGTTCCAGGGTGATCGCCTGATCGATCAACGGACACACGCGGTAACAGACGTCGCAGCGCAGTCCCAGATAGTTCAGGCAGGTCTCGTGGCCGACGAGAACGGCGACACCCATGCGCGCGGCCGTGATATCGGTCAAACCGTGATCCAGCGCCCCGGTAGGGCATACGGCGACACAGGGAACGTCCTCGCACATCTCGCACGGGATATCGCGCGCGGTGAAATAAGGCGTACCGTTGACCGGACCGTCCGCGGCAACCGACAGTTTCAGTGTATCGAAGGGACAATCGCGCACGCACAAACCGCATCGGGTGCAGGCCGCCAGGAAATCCCGCTCCCCCAGGGCTCCCGGCGGGCGAAGCGCGTCGGCCGGCAGCGCGGCGGCACGGTTGACGTACCCCCCCAAGCCGAGACCGACCAGGCAGGCGCCGCCCGCCGCCTTGGCGAGGCCGTCGAGAAACGCCCGACGGCCGACGCCCGTTTTGCCCTGCATGTTTCCCCGTGCCGGCATGGTTCCTCCGACGCCGCAAACGCCCGGCAGACGCCTACGCCTTTTCCACCTTTACGGCGCACTTCTTGTAGTCGGTCTCTTTCGAGATCGGACAGGTGGCGTCCAGGGTGAGCTTGTTGACCAATTGTCCCTCGTCGAACCAGGGAATGAACACGACGCCTTCCGGCGGCCGGTTGCGCCCCCGCGTTTCGACCGTGGTCACGAGTTCGCCGCGTCGGGATATCACCCGCACCGGCCGCCCGTCGCGCAGCCCCCGTTTCTTGGCGTCCCGCGGGTGCATGAAGAGCACCGCGCTGGGAAACGCCCGATGCAGTTCGGGGACACGCCGGGTCATGGATCCCGAATGCCAGTGTTCGAGCACCCGGCCCGTACACAGCCACAGATCGAAATCGTCGTCGGGCACCTCGGCCGGCGGTTCGTACGGCAAGGCGAAGATGACCGCGCGGCCGTCGGGTTTGCCGTAAAACTTCACGCCTTCACCCTGTTTGACATAGGGATCGTAGCCTTCCCGGAACCGCCACAGGGTTTCCTGGTTGTCGACGACCGGCCAGCGCAGCCCACGCGCCTTGTGATAGAGATCGAAGGGCGCGAGATCGTGGGCATGGCCGCGGCCGAACGAGGCATATTCCTCGAATAATCCTTTTTGCACGTAATAACCGAAATGCTTGGATTCCTGGTTGGGGAAACCCTCGTAGGTCTCCGATACCGGGAATTTGTTGACCTCGCCATTGGTGTACAGCACGTCATACAGGGTCTTTCCCTTGTATTCCGGCTTCTTGGCGACCAAGTCCTCCGGCCAGACTTCCTCGACCTTGAAGCGCTTCGAGAATTCCATGATTTGCCAGACGTCCGAACGGGCCTCGCCGAGCGGTTCGACCTGCTGGCGCCAGAACTGGGTACGGCGTTCGGCGTTACCGTAGGCGCCCTCCTTTTCCATCCACATCGCGGTGGGCAGGATCAGATCCGCCGACAACGCGGTCACCGTGGGATACGGATCGGAAACCACGATAAAGTTGTCCGGATTGCGATAGCCGGGATAGGTTTCGTCGTTCAGGTTCGCTGCCGCCTGCATGTTGTTGGTGCACATCACCCAGTAGGCGTTGAGCTTGCCGTCCTTGAGCATCCGGTTCTGCAGCACCGCGTGATAGCCGGGCTTGGGATTGATCGTCCCTGCCGGCAGCTTCCATTTTTCCTCGGCGATTTGGCGATGCTTTTCGTTGGCGACGACCATGTCGGCCGGCAGGCGGTGGGCGAAGGTTCCCACTTCCCGCGCGGTGCCGCACGCCGACGGTTGCCCGGTCAGCGAAAACGGTCCGTTGCCCGGCTCGGAAATCTTTCCGGTCAGCAGATGGATATTGTAGACGAGGTTGTTGGCCCAGGTTCCACGTGTGTGCTGGTTGAACCCCATGGTCCAGTAGGAGACCACCTTGCGGTTCGGATCGGCATACAGTTCGGCCAGCGCAATCAGTTGTTTCTGGGGAACACCCGACAGTTCGGAGACCTTTTCGACCGTATATTCATCAACGAACGCCTTGTATTCGTCGAAGGTCATGGGCGACGAACCGCCCTCCTTGCCGCCGGCGTTGGCGGCATTTTTTTCCCGGGGATCCTCCGGACGAAGACCGTAGCCGATATCGGCGTTGCCCCGGCGGAACGCGACGTTGCGGTCGACGAACGCCTGGTTCACAGCACCTTTTTCGATGATGTAACGGGCGATGAAATTCAGGATCGCCAAATCCGTCTGCGGTTTGAAAACGAGTCCGATATCGGCGAGTTCGAAGTTCCGGTTCTCGAACGTCGACAGCACGGCGACGCGGCATTCCTTGTGCGTCAACCGGCGGTCGGTAAGCCTAGACCATAACACGGGGTGCATTTCCGCCATGTTGGCTCCCCACAGCACGAAGGCGTCGGCATGATCGAGATCGTCGTAGCACCCCATGGGCTCATCGATGCCAAAGGTGCGGATGAATCCGGCAACGGCCGATGCCATGCAATGGCGGGCATTGGGATCGAGGTTGTTGGACCGGAAACCGGCCTTGATCAGTTTAACGGCCGCGTAGCCTTCCCAGATCGTCCATTGGCCGGACCCGAACATGCCGACGGCGGTCGGACCTTTGTCCTTTAGTGCGTCCTTGAACTTCTCCGCCATGACGTCGAAGGCCTCGTCCCAGCTCACGGGCTCGAACTCGCCTTCCTTGTCGTAAGCCCCGTTCTTCTTGCGCAACAGCGGTGTCGTCAGACGGTCCTTGCCGTACATGATCTTGGACAGGAAATAGCCTTTGATGCAGTTCAGGCCCCGGTTCACGGGCGCATCGGGGTCGCCTTGCGTCGCGACGACACGGTCGTCCTTGACGCCGACCAGAACCCCGCAGCCCGTCCCGCAGAACCGGCAAACCCCCTTGTCCCAACGAATGGTTCTTTCGTCGATTACGGCCCCGGCAACCGATGGCATGGTGACACCCGCGGCGGCGGCCGTCGCGGCGACGGCATTGGCCTTGATGAACTCGCGCCTCGTCACGCTCATGCGGACATCTCCTCTTCAAGATTCCCCGATTCGAAGTGATGGTAGACAAGCGACACCGACAGCACGCCGTCGATCCAGTGGAAATCCGCGATCGTCGCGCTCGCCCAAGCGTCCTTGGTGTCCTCGACGGTCAGGACGATGCGGCCGTTGGGTGCGAGGTGGTGGACCTCCACCCCCGGCCTTGCGGCCAGGATATCGCTGACAGCCTGTTGCTTTTTCGCCGCAGCATGAACCAGAACGCCGCAGATGTTGTTCCCGGCGCCGTCGGGATGGCCGCCGTTTTCCGAGCGCTCAAATTTGGTGATGCGCATCGCGCCTCTCCTCGCTCCGCGGTTTCGGCGTTTCGCCGGCGACCAGAACGGCAATCGAGCCGATCGGGCAGGATGGCACGCAGGCTCCGCATCCCGTGCAGGCGTCATCGGAAACCATGGGGAAAGCCCGCCCCCCGACGACGAGACGGAAGGCGATCGCGCGGCTTTCGCAGCGATCGCCGCAAACCCGGCAAGTCACCCCGTTCATGGACAGGCAGTTGGATGCGATTTCGACCCGGGCGTTCCAGGGGCTCGCCTCCGACCGGGGGCCGTCGGCCTTCAAGGCGCCGGTCTTGCACGATTCGGCGCACGCCCCGCAGAAGGTACATTCCCCACGGGCAAAATCGACCGTGGGAAAGCCTCCGTCGCCACGCGCCAGAATCGCGTTGGGACAAGCGTCGACGCACCTGTCGCACCGGGAACACCGTTCGACAAAAAGCCTTTCCCGCGCGGCCCAAGGCGGCCTGATGGAATCCGTCCGCCCGGACAGCAGCCCCCTAACAAAGGAGCGGCGGGACCGTTGTACGTTTGCCAACCCTGCCTCGTCTTTTTATCATGTTCATAGCGAGTCGCTATGAACATGATGGTATCCAGTTTTATGCTCGGACTAAAGATTTATTTGGTGACGGAATGGATGAATTACAAAGTATTTCCCGCCCGCTCTAGTTGCATTTGCGACGCATTTT
This sequence comes from Rhodospirillales bacterium, assembly GCA_963675465.2. GTDB lineage: Bacteria > Pseudomonadota > Alphaproteobacteria > Rhodospirillales > Shumkoniaceae > JAHDSF01. The sequence continues at coordinate 580,776 of CAXXVY010000001.1, read as the reverse complement.
CATATAACGCCTAAGCGTCCCCTTGAAAGCAGGCCCACCGGTACTTCGGGCGGGACACACCGGGACATCCGTCTATTAAGAAAGCGTTCACGTAACCCGTGCTATGTGCAACAATAAATTAGTGGTTCAAGTGCTGGAGTATCAACGAATTCGGAACGTTCGCTCCCAGTCGAAAATATTAAATCAATGATGGTAAAAAAATGCGTTTTTTAATCGCCGACGACCATCCGATGTATTTGGAAGCCCTGACTCATCAGGTCCGAAAGACCTACGCGGATGTCGAAATCATAACGGCCGGCACGCTTGAGGAAACCCTGACTTCGCTGGATTCGGTCCCCGACTACTCCCTCATCCTGTTGGACTTCAGCATGCCCGGCATGAAGGGTGCGCACAGCGTGGCCGAACTCACCTCGATCGCGGGTAAGTGCCCGCTCGTGGTCATGTCCGGCGTCGCCGAACCGTCGGATGTCGCGGCGTGCGTCAAGGCCGGCGCACGAGGCTTTTTGCCCAAAACCCTGGAGGGATCGGTTTTCGCCAGCGTCCTGGGCACCATCCTGGCCGGCGGCACCTACGTCCCGACGGAATACCTGAATCCCGACTACCTCGGCAATTCCGACAAGAATACCAATGCCATCAAGAAGTCGGACTTCACGCCGCGGGAATTCGATGTCCTCGTCCGTCTCGCCAAGGGTGCTTCCAATAAGGAAATCGCCCGGGATCTCGGCCTCCAGGAGGTTACGGTCAAACTCCACCTGACGCGAATTTTCGCCAAAATGGGTGTCCGCAACCGTTCCCAGGCCGCCGTCATGGCGGTCTCGGCGGGACTGGTCGATTAGGCGCTTTCGACCGGCTCGCCCGAATCCGGACGTTCCAGACAGGTCCGTACCGCTTCCAGTATGTCCGAAGGCTCGAGGGGCTTGCCCAGCAGGACCGACACGCCCAGGCTGCCGACCGATTCCGGCGTCAGGCGATCGCCCGCGTAGGCGGTACACAGAATGCATGCGATATCGGAACGCCGCTCCTTGATCTTGGCGATCAGTTCGATACCCGTCATCTCCGGCATCGCGAAATCACTCATCACCACGTCCCAGGCATTCGGATCGTCCAGAAAAACCTCCAGCGCCGTCGCCGGGTCGGTGCAGACACCGACTTCCATGCCGCCGCGCTCCAACGTGATACTGACCACGTCCGCGAAATCGACGTCGTCATCGACCACCAGGATACGACCGACTCGGGCCGCCTTTCGGACCTCGTCCTTGATCATCGCGATACGCGGGGCCGAATCGGTCGTCGGCAGTAGAATTCTGAAGCACGTCCCCCGCCCGGAGAGACTTTTCACCACCAGTCGGCCTTCGTGGGCAAGCACGATTCCGTGGACCACGGACAGGCCGAGACCGGTGCCGCGATGGGTGGATTTGGTCGTGAAGAAAGGTTCGAACACCTTGTCCAGAAGATTCTGATCCATGCCCTTTCCCGTGTCGACGACATCCAGGGCCACATATCCCTTGTCGGCAGCGACGTCACCGAGAATGACGCACGCGGCATCCTCCCAGTCGTCTTCGAAGCCCGTTGTCCCCAGGTTTTCGGCCGCTTTTCCGTCCGCCGCCTTGTCCAACGCGTGAACGCGGATTCGGATTTCACCGGGAGCATCCTCCAACGCGTCGCGAGCGTTCACGCACAAGTTCATGAACACCTGCGTCAATTGAACGGGATCGGCGAAGACCACGGCTTCGGGGCATTCGATCGCTGTCTCCAGACGAACGGTGGAAGGCACCGTACCCCTCAGAAGTTCCGACGACTCTTCCAAGATATCGGCGATCCGCAGCGGTTGCCGCTCGGAATCCGCCCGGCGCGAGAACGCCAGCAGGCGCTGGATCATGTATTTCGCGCGTTCGCATGCCTTTTGAATGCGTTGCCCGAAGGCGTAGGCCGACGACGTCCCGTCCGCATCTTCGACGATGAAGGTCGCGAACCCCATGATCGCACCCAGCAGATTGTTGAAGTCGTGCGCGATCCCCCCCGCGATCTGCCCGACAGCTTCCATTTTCTGGGCGCGTTGAAGGGTTTCCTCCGTCTGACGCCGCTCCGTGACGTCCTCGATCAGGGTTACGAAATATTCGACCTGGCCCGAAGTGTCGCGCACGGCCCGTGACGACATGGCCGCGTGGGCGATTTTGCCGTCCTTGCGGACGTACCGTTTATCGAGCGAATAGCCGTCTATTTCTCCGGCCATCACCCGATCGAGTTCACGTTGCTCGACCGCCATGTCACCGGGGTGGGTAACATCGCTCCAGCGCCGGGTTTCCAGTTCCTCACGCCGGAATCCGAGAATTTCGCAAAGCCGGTCGTTGAACTGAATCCACCGGCCGTCGGGCGCCGCCAACGCCATGCCGACAAGACCGAGTTCGAAGTAAAGCCGGAATCGCTCTTCGCTCTGGCGCAGGGCCTCCTCGGCTCGCTGACGTTCGGTTACATCGATGATGAATCCCCGAAGACCCGTTGCCGTGCCGTCTTGGAGAACACGCGCCGTTTCGGTCAGCCCCAGAAACGAACTGCCGTCCCGTCGCTGATATTTATAGATATTCGCATCGGGACGTTCCCCGGCGAGGATCCGTACCATTCTTTGAGCGGCACGGCCGCGATCGCCGGGCGCGATCAGGTTGAAGGCATCCCGGTCACGCATTTCCTCCAGCCCGGCATAGCCCAGCATTTCGGCGCCGACGCGATTGATGAACTTCAACTTTCGAACACCATCGATCTCGAAGACGATCCCCGGCAGCAGTTCGCTCAGTTCCCGGAACCGCGATTCGCTTTCCCGAACCGCCGCTTCCATTTCCTGTCGTTCCAGCAGGTTTCCAAAGATTTCGGCCAGCAGTTTCAGCAGCATGACGTCGATATCGGACCAGTCGTGATCCTCGGCGGAGGCCACCAAACCCAGAAATCCCCGCAACACCGCCCCCCGAAATATCGGAAGGTGGATCAAAGTCAGGATTTCTCGCGATTGGACAAATTCGCTTATGTTTCCCAGCGATTCCGTATCCGACTGGTCGGCGTGATATTGAAAGGCCTCTCCGGTGCCGAGGACCGAAAGCCAAGCCTCATTTCCAGCCCTCGGGAGCGAGGCATAGAAAGCCGTATCTTTACCCCCGCCATCGGCACTCCAACGGGCAACGAGATGGAAGTCGTCGTCATGATCGCCGCACATGAAGACAGAGACGACATCGGAATCCGTGAATTCGCCGACATCACCCAAGGCCCGATCGACCGCGCTTTCCGCCTTCTCGCCGACCACATTGATCAATCGCGCCGAAATTCGGGCGACGAGACCTTCGAACTCCATACGGTGCTTGAGCGCGTCATTCGCCTTGCGGATGTCGGTGATGTCCAGGTTGATCCCACCAAGCCCCGCGAATTTTCCCTCCGAATCAAGAACGGGAAACTTGACGATGGTAACGTCGTGACGGGAACCGTCTCCGTGCGTTACGACGGCTTCCCGGCTTACCGGCTGCCCCGCCAACAGGACTTCGCTGTCCTGATCGGCGTAGGCGGCGGCATCGGCCGGCGAAAACACCGTATGAAGGGTCTTCCCGAGGACGTCGGTTTCGCGAAGTCCGTACCATTCCTTGAATTTTTCGTTGACGTAAACGTACCGCCCGGCGACGTCTTTGAGGTAAATCGCCGTTGGAGAATTTTCCATGAACGTGCGGAATCGCGCTTCGCTTTCGCGAAGCGCGCGATCGGCGCGCTTTCGCTCCGTAATATCGGTACACAGGGCGAATGCGCCGACCGAGCGCCCGTCCGGCCCCCTCAGCGTGGTGGCATTGATGCTGACGTCGATTTCGTCCCCGTTGGTCGCGATCAGCACCACATCGTAGCTTCGGTTGTCCAGAAAATCGCGAAGCTTCACCTGTTCATCGTAAATGGCGCGGTTGTCGGCATCCATGAAATCAGTGGGCCTGCGGCCGATCAGTTCCTCGCGCGATATGCGCAGCATCCGACACAAGGATTCATTGACGTCCGACGTCCGACCATCGGCGTCCACAAGCCAGAACCCTTCTGAAGTTGCACTGATCAAACGCCGGTAACGCTGCTCGCTGCGGCGCAACTCCTGCTCTGCCTTGCGGCGTTCGGTCACGTCTGTAAACACCATGATCCCGCCCACGACGTCGCCATCGATGCTGCGGATGGGAGACGCATTGGCGATCAGCCAGCGATTTTCGCCCTCTGCGTTGCAGATCACCAAATCCACGCTGCTGAAGAACCGGCCGTTACGAACGGCCTGAGCCAATGGTATTTCCTCGGAAGGCCAGGGAGTTCCGTCGGGACGGTATATGCTCCAGCATTCGGAATAGCGCTCGATGGGAATGTCGATCAAAGGCGACGGCACGATACCCCGGATGCGAACGGCGGCGTTGTTGGCCAAGCGGATACGGCCGTCCGGTGCATCGGCGATGATGACGCCGACGGGCGACTGTTCGATTGCGGCCGACAGGGTCGCCTGAGCGCGCTCCAGATCCCATTCCAGGTGCGCGCGTTTCTCGATTTCCTCGCGGTGGTCCGAAACGCTTCTGCCGATGGCAATGCCCGTGATACCGATCGTCAGCAGATTGAGGGCTGCTTCGAGGTTTTCGGGATCCTGAGTCCAGAATTGACCGAAATCTCCCGACAAAACCGGCATCAGACCGACAGCGACCCATGCCATTGCCCCGACGCACAAGACCGACATCGCGAAACCATAGACCAGGGCCGTGGCGATCACGATCATGCCGAGGACCAGAAACACGATCCGGGGAGGACTGATCCACGATGCCAGAACGATCGACACGATGATGAGACATAGAACCCACGGTCGGCGTCCCGATCCGACGGCGCGTAGCGGAGATCGGGTGGAGCGTCCGGATTCCGCGAATTCGGGCGCCAAACCGCGCCGATACAGAGACGGCGATACAAAGACAAGGGCGGGTACCGTGATCGCCAAGCAACCGAGGGCGACCGCCAGCCACCCCGACAACGCCACCTCCCACAGTCGCTCGGGCGAGAGGGTGCCAAAACCGGCTAACCATGCGGCTCTCAACGCTTCGGATCCCGTCACCGGCAGCAGAAGCCCCAGAACCAGGAACATCAGCACCTCGCGCAGCGACGATAGCGAGCAATCCTCACCGGCACTCCGCCGATACAGGAAAAACGACAACCCGACCGTCGCCGATTCCACCGCCGCCAGAATGGGGCCTTGCCCCCACGGCAATTCCCATAACGTGACGGAAAGGACGGCATTGGCGATCAGACCGACCAGTACCCGGGGGCCCCACCACATCGCCAAGGCAATGCCCATCGGAATCGGCAGGTACAGGATCGATGTTCCGGGAAGGACATGAAACGACAACGACGCCCAGGTTCCCAGATGAAACAGGGGGAGTGGCAGAACCCAAGTCCACCAAGGCAGCGGGCGAGTGGCGTTCATTGCGGTCGTTCTCCCTCGCAGAGACCTCGACGATTGTCTTATGTTACGGGCGACGACCGCAACTCCGAGTTAAAAAAACAGGCGAGCCTTGTCCAAGACTCGCCCAAGGTGCCTGAGCATCGTTAAGAAGATCTTCAAATCGGCATGGGCGGGGTTACAGGCCCCTCCTCCGAGTCATCCGTTCGCGCGTCCCCCGGTTTCAACGAAGTCCTTTTCGCGCGCGGCATGTGCCATGACATCCGCAATGCAGTCGATGAGTTCCGCCGGCTTGATCGGCTTCACAAGAACGCGCACGGCACCGAACCGCTGTGCCGTGCGACCATAGAAATCGCTGATATCGAAAACCTCGCCCGTGAGCGCGATGACCGGCATTTCCGGCCGATAGGTGCGCAGATTGCGCAGCACCTCGATCCCGTCGACGACCGGCATGAAAATATCCGTGATCACCAGATCGATCGCAAACTCCGTGACGGCTTCCAGAACGCCTAGCCCATTGGGCAGATCGTAGGCCGCATGTCCCTGTCGCCGTACGGCCGTGACGAGGAACTCGCGGTAAAAATAGTCATCGTCGATGATAAGAATATTGGCCAATCCAGGGAACTCCACTCACGAACCGCGTGCGGCGGCACATAGTGTATGCGAGCGGAACGGCTGTGTGAGATCGCAGACGTATAAGCGGCTTTTTCAATAGTATGCATACTTCCGTACAGCTTCCGATTATGAGCCGCACCCAACATCGCCCAGTAGTTGCGTCCCAAAAAAATCAGTGCGCCGGCCAGTATAAACGATACCGCTGCATCCTTGCCGCGGCACGTGCCAGAACCTTCTCATGTGAAGGGAAGCTTCTCGAATGTGGATGGTGGATCGCCGACCGAAACGGCCGCGTCAGGGCGCTTTCCCAACCAGGCATGCCGTGGGGTTCCGGGCGGCGCAATGCCGCTGCAGTGCCGTGACGGCATCGGACATCGATTGATGCAGATCCGGTGCCGCGCCGAATCCGATCAGGACCATCAACAGCCGCCGGGTGACTTCTGAAACCATGGTCCGTGTGCTGTCGCTGGTCGGGCTTCCGAACGGACCTTTCGTGTCGGCGAAGATGGGCAGACCCGCCAGATTGATCGGTCCACGACCGATCGCCTCATAGCTTTCGCCTTCGGTTGCGGGGCGAAAAACGACCGGTGGCACGATCTTGTCGGCGTCGTAACCGCCGATGGAAAAGCCGGTGCGCAAAGACACCAAGTTGATGACGTCGACCGCGTTGTTGATTCGGTAAAGTCCCTTGCCCAGCGCCAGACGGCGCATCAAAGCTTCCGCCGACGGCCGGTACCGGCTTGGATCCTTGCCCAAAGCCTTGTAAGCGCGCCGCGTTTCGGCAATCGCCGGAATGTCGGCGGGGCGGCCCCGCGCGAGGCTTTCGGTTCGCGCGGCTTCGGCAGAGGCCAACTCGTCCAACAACGGCTGTTCGGCCGGCCGCACGGCGATCTCGGCGTCGATGACGCCCAGCGCGACACGCAAACCCGCCGCGTGCATTTCCGGTGCGATGGAAAGCGCCATCATCGGTTGGTCCTGTCGTTCCGCGGGCTATTCCTTGGGGCTGCCGAACAGACTGCGAAGAAAGGACTTTTCGGGTTGTTTGTCCTTTTCCCCCGCGACCCGCCATGCCGCGGCGGCGATTTCGTCGGCGTGGCCCGTCATCGATCCGCCCAATCCACCCGTCAGGCGCGCCCGCCCGGTCTGATGGACCAATCCCCGGATCAGGGCGGAAACGAGATCGAGATCCCGGCGCGGAAGTTCTCCGTCATCCATCCCCCGTGACAGCGTGGCGCGAAAAGCCGTGTCCGGCGATGCCACGACCGCAGGGTCCAATCCCGGCAGGATCGTCTCGCCATGCAGAAGGTAGTAGGCGAACCCTGTCCAGTCTTCGTCGGCTTCCCGGCATAGGCTGTGAACGGCGGCGGCCAGTTTGCCGCGCGTGCTTTCCTCGGCGTCGATGGCCTTTTCCACCGCCGCGCCCATGCGTTCGGCGATTTCGCGCATCAGATCATGAGCGAGCGATTCCTTGCTGGGATAGTGCCGATAGATGGTGCCTTCCGCGATACCGGCGGCAGCGGCTATTTCCCGCGTCGTCGTTTCACTCACGCCCTTGGCCATGAAGAGGTGCAAGGCGGCAGCACGGAGCCGAGCCCTGGTTTCGTCACTCTTGCGCATGGCGATCCACCCAATGCCGGTTGTGTTCGCAGCCCCACAGTCTAACGCCGCTTGCCCGGCGCCGTCCACAGCTTGGGCATGGCACGCAGCTTTGCTGCTCCCCATATCATGGGTTCCTTGGACGAAAACGAGTCCCGAATGGTCCGTAGACTTCCTTGGTCGCCAACGGCGACCGGCCCGAGAAACGATCTCAAGACCGTCAAGACCCTCCTGCCCTATCTTTGGCCGTCTGACGAGCGGGAACTGAGAACGCGCGTGATCCTGGCCATGGGCTGTCTCGTCCTGGCCAAGCTCGCCAACGTGATCGTGCCGATGATTTACAAGCACGCGATCGACGCGTTGGGCATTCCCGGCTCGGCGGCGACAGTCGCGGCCGTTCCGGTGCTGTTGCTGCTGGCGTACGGCGGCGCCCGGATTCTGACCCAGATTTTCGGCGAATTGCGCGACGCGATTTTTGAAAAGGTCGGTCAGCGGGCCATCCGCGTGGCGGGACTGCGCACCTTCGAACATCTGCACGCGCTCAGCCTGCGTTTTCATCTCGACCGCAAGACCGGCGCCGTCAGCCGCGCCATCGAACGCGGCACCAAGGGCATCGAGTTCCTGCTGCGGTTCATGCTCTTCAACATCCTACCGACACTGCTGGAAATCCTGCTGGTCTGCGGCATCCTGTGGGGCCTGTTCAACGTCTGGTACGCGTTGGTCACCCTGGTGACCATCTGCGGGTACATCGCGTTTACGCTGATCGTCACCGAGTGGCGGACCAAATACCGACGGGCCATGAACGAGGCCGACAGCGAAGCCCACACCAAAGCCATCGACAGCCTTCTCAACTTCGAGACCGTCAAGTATTTCGGCAACGAGGCGCACGAGGCCAGCCGCTTCGAACGCGCCTTGCGCCACTACGAATCGGCGGCGATCCGTAGCCAGAGCACCCTGTCGATGCTCAATGTGGGACAGGGAACCATCATCGCCATCGGCTTGACCCTGGTCATGTTCATGGCGGCGCGCGGAGTCATCGCCGGAACCATGACGATCGGCGATTTCGTGGTGGTGAACACCTACCTGATTCAACTTTATATGCCGCTGAATTTCCTCGGGTTCGTCTATCGCGAAATCAAGCGCTCCCTGACCGATATGGAGGACATGTTTCGGCTGTTGGAAGAGAACGCCGAAATCGGCGACGCGCCCCACGCCAAGCCGCTGGAAGCCAACGGCGGCGAGGTCGCCTTCGACAATGTCTCGTTTTCCTACGATCCGCGCCGTCCGGTCCTGAAAGACGTATCCTTCCGGATTCCGCCGGGCAGAACGCTGGCGATCGTCGGACCCAGCGGATCGGGCAAATCGACCCTGTCGCGCCTGTTGTTCCGTTTCTACGACGTCGACGAAGGTCGCATCCTGATCGACGGACAGGACCTGCGCGATGTCACCCAGGCCAGCCTGCGCGCCGCGATCGGCATGGTGCCTCAGGATACCGTCCTGTTCAACGATACCATCTACTACAACGTCGCCTACGGCCGTCCGGCAGCCAAACCGAGCGAGGTCGAGGAAGCCGCCCGTCTGGCCCGAATCCACGATTTCGTCATGTCGCAGCCCGATGGCTATCAGACCTCGGTCGGCGAGCGGGGGCTCAAGCTTTCGGGCGGCGAAAAGCAACGGGTCGCCATCGCCCGCACCATCCTCAAGGGCCCGCGCATCCTGATCTTCGACGAGGCCACGAGCGCCCTGGACACCCATACCGAACGGGAAATCCAGGATTCGCTGAACGAGGTCTCCACCGACCGCACCACCCTGGTCATCGCGCACCGCCTGTCGACCGTGGTGCATGCCGACGAAATCCTGGTTCTGGAGAAGGGCCGCATCGTCGAGCGCGGCGACCATGAGACACTGCTGGCCCACGGCGGCAGCTACGCCGCCCTGTGGAAACGCCAGCAGGACGCGGCGCGAAACGAACGCAAACTCGCGCCGGTGAAATGATGCCACCCAGCCGAAGGGAGAACTCGACATGACCGAGACCGCGATTTTCGCCGCCGGTTGCTTCTGGGGCGTGGAAACCGCCTTCCGCAGGGTCGACGGCGTCGTCGAGGCGGAGGTGGGCTACATCGGCGGAACCACCGACAAACCGACCTACCACGACGTCTGCGGCGGGCGCACCGGCCACGCGGAAGCCTGCCGGGTCGTCTTCGATCCGGCGGTCGTCGGCTACGACGATCTGCTGGCCGTGTTCTTCCGCATCCACGACCCGACCCAGGTCAACCGCCAGGGCCCGGACATCGGCAACCAGTACCGCTCGGCGATCTTCTTCACGTCGCCCGAACAGGAATCCGCCGCGCGCAAGGTGATGGCGGAAATCGACTCATCCGGACGCCTGCGCCGGCCGCTCGCAACGCAACTGGTCCCCGCCGGCCCGTTCTGGCGCGCCGAGGAACACCACCAGCGCTACCACGAAAAGCACGGCGGCCACTGCGCGATCTGATCGCCCGTCGAAATCGGTTCACGGCAACGTTTCATCACGGTAGAGCCGTGTCCAAGCCGGCCGGGGCACTTCCAACAGCGCCTCGTCGCTCAATGGTTCGGAAGGGTCTTCGAGCGGCCATTCCGTGAATTCCGGCACGGGCCACCCGGCAATCCTGAACAGTCCCTCGAAGCGCTGCGGATCGGATTGACGGATTTCTTCAAGAGTCTGGAGGTAAATGGGCAATCTCGGAAACTGCGGTTTGACGATCTGCGCTCGTCTCGACGCTTGCGTAACGCCTCAACGCACCACCCACGTTGTCGATGAGAATCTTCGAGTCGGATTGGCCATCAGGCTTCGGCACATCGGATGGACGGAACCCCTTCGCCCCCATCGCTTCATGCTTGCGTTCCCGCCCCGTCGCAAGGATCTCGGCCTCCGAATAGGGGGTGCGCGTGACGGTGCCGTCGGGTTCCACCGACATTTTGGGCAACATCGGCACCGGGGACGGCTCCATGTTGGGATAGAAGGTCAGCGCCGTCTTATCTTACTCGACCGCGGAATCGAGATCGAACCTGTGCGGTTCGAGCGGATCTTCGGCTGTGAGCGCGGGCATTTTCATCCCGGTCGCTTTCGCCTTGTTCCACAGGCTGTTGAACTCTTCATCCTTGGTCGGCGCCCCCACCGAGTGGGGCGCCGGACCTCTCGCGTAACCTCAAAACAAGAGAAGGTTCAGGCGATCCGACCCGGATTTTCGGTCGCGAGGTGGGCCGCGGCAGTGCGGCGGGCTTCGAACCGTACGCCGTAGACGGTGCCCAGGAAAATGATCGCGCCACCGCCCAGAACGAAGGGATCCAACGGTTCGGCGTAGAGGAGGAACCCCACGACCGCGATCAACGGCAGGCGCAGGAAATCGAGTGGCAGCACGACGGTCGCGTCGGCCAGGCGCAAGGCGTTGGTCAGGCAGTAGTGGGCGGCCAGCGCGCTGAACCCCACGCCCAGCAGCGGCAGCACATCCGACAGGGTCGGCTGTACCCATTCCGCGATGGCGGGAAACAGCCCCATCGGCGCCTGAAGAACCGACATCCAGAACAGGACGGCCAACGACGAGTCGGTACGAGTCAGGCGCTTGGTGGTGATATGGGCCGCAGCGAAGCACAGCGCGGCCCCCAAGACGATCAACGCCACGGGTGAAACGATTTCGGCGCCCGGACGCACGACCACCAGGATTCCAACCAACCCGAAGACCAGGGACACCGCGCGCCCCCGGTTCATGCGCTCGCCCAGGAACACGGCCGCCAGCAGCGCCGACCACAGCGGCACCGTGAATTCAAGCGCGAAGACGGTCGCCAACGGCAGCAGGGCCACGCCGATCGTCCATCCCAACTGCCCACCATAGTGAACAACGTTGCGCACGACCTGCCAGCGGAACTGGCCCGACCACAGGGAGCTCCAGACACCGCTGGACAGCCGCGCCACGGCGGCCACGGCCACGATGCCGATCAGACTGCGGAAAAACAGAATTTCGAAGGCGCCCATGCGATCCGACAACTCGCGGATCGCCACCGCAAGCGCGGCGAAACTCGCCAAAGCTCCAATCATCCAGATCGCCGCTCGAACGATCGGGGGCAAGGCTGTCAAGAGGCGGGCTCCCGATCGATCCAGCCGCCGCCCATGAGGCGGTCGCCGTCATACATCACGCACGCCTGCCCCGGAGCAATTCCCGCCACCGGTTCGTCCAGGACGACCCGCCCGCCGCCTTGGCCGTCGGGGTAGACCACCGCCGTCTTCGGCGTCATCGCCGAGCGCAGCTTGACCCGCAGGCGAATACCGTCCGCCGGAACGCCGTCGCCCAGCCAGTTGAAGTCCCGAATCCGCAAGCCGTTCTTCATCAGGGCGGCGCGCGGGCCGACCACGACCCGACAGGTATCGGGTTCCAACCGAACGACGTAGAGCGGTTCGGCCGCCGCCACGCCGAGGCCACGCCTTTGTCCGACGGTGTAATGGATCACCCCGTCGTGGCGGCCGACGACCGTGCCCTCGGCATCGACGATCTCGCCGGGCGCGAACGCGCCGGGTCGAAGGGCTTCGACCACGCCGGCATAGGATCCGTTGCGGACGAAGCAGATATCCTGGCTGTCCGGTTTGTCGGCGACGTCCAACCCCAACCGTCGGGCGTGGGCACGGGTTTCGGCCTTGTCCAGATCACCGAGGGGAAAGCGCAGATACGCCAGTTGTTCCCGCGTCGTGGCGAACAGGAAATAGCTCTGGTCGCGGGTTCCGTCGGTGCCCCGGTGCAATTCCGGCCCCGCCGGCCCCTGGCGCCAGCGCACGTAGTGACCGGTCACCAGCGCGTCCGCGCCCAGCCCGCGGGCAAAATCCCACAGGCTTCCGAACTTGATCGTCCGATTGCAGGCGACGCACGGCACCGGGGTTTCTCCGGCCACGTACGACGCCGCGAAATCTTCCATGATGGTGTCGCGGAACAGGCGCTTCAGATCGACCACGTGATGGTCGACACCGATCGCCGCCGCGACTCGCCGCGCATCGTCGATTTCCTGGCCGGTGCGGCAGGATGGCGCGGCCTCGTCCGACATCCCGTAATCGCGAAGTAGCAGTGTCGCGCCCACGACGTCGTAGCCTCTTTCCTTCAAAAGAGCCGCCGTCACCGAACTGTCGACGCCGCCCGACATGGCGACGACGACTCGAGTTTCCCTTTCGGGTTTGTCAAATCCGAGATCGTTCATGGTCCTGAATATGGCATCGGGGCGACCCGGCACAAGAAATCGGCGGAAGAGTTCCTATTCGCCGAGGTTCTGCGACAGGGTTGCCAGGGTTCTGGAACGGAATTCGCGCCGGTAGAGAACGAGGACCACCCACACCGACGCCGCGATGAAGACATAGGGATGAATGAACCAACTCATCATGGCAAGACCGAAATAATAGGCCCGGACTCCGCCATTGAAGGTATCGACCCCCAACGTGACGATCCGCGCCGCGCGCTGGGGAAACGACGCCCGATCCGGCGCATCCTTGTCGTCATGGGCCGGCGCGGCGCCAATCAGCTGGAGCGCGAAGTTAAACTGCCGCAACGACCAGATGAATTTGAAGAACGCGTAACCGAACACGAAGATCAGAGCCAGGATCTTGACTTCCCAAACCGCCCTGGGGGCCTCGCTGACGAACGACAGGTGCGACGACAAGATCCGCGCCTTGTCCAGCGCCCCGAGCACCGTCACCAGCCCCGCGACAACCACGACCGAGGTGGAGGCGAACAGCTGATTGCTGCGATTGAGCGCCATCAGGATGTTGGTATCGCCGATACGAATCTCGCGATCGAGCATTCTCTCCATCCATTTGACCCGATAGGCATGCATCACGGTCATCAGGTTTCGCGTGCCGCGCCGGTAGCGGTCGGCGAACAGGAAATAGCCGGTCCAGCAAATCAGGCATATGGCGACGGCGGCCAGATCCAGGGGAGGTAATGTCATATAATCGATGATTTCCGTCACTTCCGTTCCCCGCTTGATACCGCAGCCCGCCGCTAAGAATTCGCTTTCCGCGAGTCAGGCATGCACGATTATCCAAATCAGAATGTTGCAGATATGTCCCGTGAGTCATACCATGCATGTCAACCAGCCAGAAGACGATCGAAAAGGCGGTTCGACGACAATGGAAACCGACGTGCGAACAAGGGGGGCGCGCCACGGTGTCGAAGCGTTATCGATCGCACCTTGCTGGGACAGCAAAATGCGTACCCAATCAGGAGAACTTCCCCGTGAACCCACCAAGCACCGTGCGACCGCTGCGTCCCGCAACCCCAGGACGCAGGAGCGCCACGGGGGAAACGCCGGTTCAGGAAATCCCTCCGTACATGAATGAAGTCTATCACTGGGCCTATGTCAGCCCGCGCAACGTCGATCTTCTCGATCGCCCCCTCGTTCCTCATGTTCTGTTGTTTCTGAACGACAGGCGCCTGATCCGGAGTCTGGTCGAGGAAATCGAACCCGGCCAGAACGTGCTGCTTCCCGCCCACGTCTATGGCAATCTTGTCCGCTTGCTGGCCGAACGCGTCGGGCCGACGGGCCGACTGGACGTCAGCGACGTCACGCCGATCCAGGTCGCACACGCCCAACGCAAGCTGGCGGGATACGGTTGGACCCGGGTCTGGCAGGAAGACGCGGCGACCACCGGCGACGGCACATACGACGTCGTTTCCAGTTTCTTCCTTTTGCATGAGGTTCCCGACGGCAAAAAGCGGCAGATCATCGACAATCTGCTTCAGCGCATGGCTCCTGGCGGCAAGCTGGTTCTGGTCGACTATCACAAACCGCATTGGGCCCATCCGGTGCGCCCGATCCTGAGCTTCGTCTGCGATACGCTGGAACCGTTCGCGAAGGCGGTGTGGCACCACGAACTCAGCGCGTTCGCGAGCCACCCTGACGACTACGTCTGGTCCAAAACCACCGTGTTCGGCGGCGTGTACCAGAAGGTTGTCGTCACGCGCAAATAACCGCGCGCCGGCGTCCGTCAATTAGCGAAACGCGCCGATATCAGTCGCGTTCGTCGAGCCATGCCATTTGGATGGCTTCGAGGATTTTTTCGTTGGATTTTTGGGGATCGTCCTCGAAATCCGGAAGTTTGGTCACCCATGTCCACAGATCCGTGAAGCGGATGTGCAGCACATCCGCTTCCGGGTAGGTTTCTTCCAAAGCGATGGCGATGTCCTGGGTGTCGCTCCAGCGCAGGCCCATCGTTCCCTCCTTGATCCCGTGATCGGGTGGCGATCAGCTTTCCAGCATCATGTTCCGCGTCGCCGCCGGCAGAGTCACCACCAGTCCGTCGAGTTCGGGGGTCATCTTGATCTGGCAGCCCAACCGCGACGTGTGCGTCAAACCGAAAGCCAGGTCGAGCATGTCCTCTTCCTGTTCGCTCGCCTCGTCGAGAAGATCGAACCACCCCGGATCGATAATGACGTGGCATGTCGAGCAAGCAAGCGATCCCTCGCAGGCTCCCTCCAACTTGATCCCGTTACGGTGCGCGATTTCCAGGACGGACAGGCCCAAAGGCGCTTCCACCTCCTGCCGCGTACCGTCGGGATGAATGAAAGTCATTTTCGGCATCCCTAGTGCTCCTCTGCCTCCGATGTCTTTTCCCCCTGCGACGCCTTCCCCTCGATGGCATCGACCGAAACGCCCTTCAGCGCCGCCCGGATGCCCCGGTCCATGCGCCGTTCGGCGAATTGCCGCGTCGCGGCTTCCAATTCCTCGACCGCCGAAGCGATGGCTTCGCGGTCGGTTCCCGAGATCGCATCGTCCACGACCTTCATGGCGGCCTCGATGGCCGAGCGTTCCGTTTCATCCAACAAATCGCCATCGACATTCAGCGCCCCGACGACGGCGTTGTAGCCGCGACGGGCTTCGACCCGGGCCTCGGTCAGAACGCGCACCGCCATGTCGTCCTTGGCATGCTGCATGCTCTCATAAAGCATGCGGGACATTTCTTCCTCGTCCAGGCCGTAGGACGGCTTGACGCTGACCTTTTGTTCCACCCCGGTCGTCGCTTCGGTGGCGGCGACGGTCAGCAGACCGTCCGCGTCCACGGCGAAGGTCACCCGGATCCGTGCCGCGCCCGCCGTCATCGGCGGGATACCGCGCAGTTCGAAACGGGCCAGCGACCGGCATTGGTCGGCCATTTCCCTTTCGCCCTGCAGGACATGGATCGCCATCGCCGTCTGCCCGTCCTGGAAGGTGGTGAACTCCTGGGCCTTGGCGACGGGGATCGGCGTGTTGCGTTCGATGATCTTTTCGACCAGTCCGCCCATGGTCTCGATCCCAAGGGACAGTGGCGTCACGTCCAGCAGCAGGGTATCGGATCCGACGGTCAGGGCTTCGGCCTGCAACGACGCACCAACGGCCACGACCTCGTCGGGATTGATGTTCGCCAGCGGCGGATGGCCGAAGAATTCCTCGACCTTGCGGCGTACCAGGGGCACGCGTGTCGAACCGCCCACCAGAACCACGCCCTTGACGTCTTCGGGCAGGACCTCGGCGTCGTCAAGGACGTCGCGGCAGATGTCGATGGTGCGGTCTACCAGATGTTCGATCAGGGATTCGAAGGTTTCGCGATCGAGTTCGACCCGGGTGACGTCGCCGTCGACCTCCAGCATCCAGTCGCCTTCCGTTTGGGAAGAAAGGCATTCCTTCGCCACGCGCGCGGTCATCAACGCGGTTTTCACTTCCGCGCTGGACAGGGTCGCCTGCCCCCGTTTCGCACGCCGCTTGTCCAGGAAATTCTGCGCGATGGCATGGTCGAAATCGTCGCCCCCCAAAGCGGCGTCACCGCCGGTGGAACGAACCTGGAAGACGCCTTTTTCCATGTGCAACAGGGAAATATCGAAGGTGCCGCCGCCCAGGTCGTATACGGCATAAAGGCCCTCGGCGCCCTGGTCGAGGCCGTAGGCCAACGCCGCCGCCGTGGGTTCGTTGACCAGTCGGAGCACTTCGAGACCGGCCAGACGAGCCGCGTCCTTGGTCGCCGTGCGGGCCGCGTCGTCGAAATAGGCAGGGACGGTGACCACGGCCTTTTCAACGGGCCCGCCCAGGCTCTCTTCGGCCCGTTCCCGCAACGCCCTCAGAATATCGGCCGAGATTTCCACGGGCGACAGGGTGCGTCCGGAAATCCGCAGACGAACCATGCCGCCACGTTCGGTCGAGTCCGGGTCCACGTCGAAAGGAAGGGTTCCTTCCAGGCTCTTGACGTCGGCGACGCCCCGGCCCATCAGGCGCTTGACCGATCCGACGACGCTGTCGGGGCGTTCCAACAGAAGATTCCGGGCAAGATCGCCGACGATCGCCGAACCGTCCGGCGCGTAGGCCACCACCGAGGGCACCAATGCGCGGCCGTTTTCATCGCGCAAAACCGTCGGCGAACCGTCGCGGCTGATGGCAACCACCGAGTTGGTGGTCCCGAGATCGATTCCCACGGCGTACACATGCTCGTCTTCGTGCGGCCCGGGTGTTTCGCCCGGTTCATAAATCTGGATGAGTTCGGCCATGATTACCCCCGCCTCGCCAACAGCAACTTCCGGACCCGGGTCTCGTCGGCAAGTTTTTGCAGGTATTTCAGGCGCGTGGTCAATCGACCCGCAGCTTCGTTGTCCCCGTCCCCGAATGCCCGGTCAAGCCCGACGATGCAGGCGTCGATGTCCGTACGGGTTTCCCGGATGATCGCATCGACATCGGCCGGAGTCCGAGCCTCGGCCAGGGCTTCGCGCCGTTCCATGGCCTCCATCAGCAATTCGGGATCATTGACCAGATTGCAGCCTTCGGCGAGGACGTCCATGCCCCGAAGCTTCAGCAGGTAGTCCGCACGTTTCAGGGGGTCCTTCAGCGTCTCGTAGGCGTCGTTCAAACTGGTCGCCTGCTGCTGAGACAACGCCCTTTCCTTGGGCGTGCGGGTCGCGAAGCGGTCGGGATGGAGACGCCGCTGAAGATCGAAATAGCGGCGATCGATTTCCGCTGGATCGACGCTGAAGCCAGCCTTGAGACCCAGACGGGTGAAGTGATCCGCCTGCCCCGGCGGTTGAACCGCCTCGCATGCCGTACAGAAGGGATTGACCGCGTCCACGGGTCCGCGGCACGACCAGCACGACGGCCGCGTGCGCGTCACGCCGTCGGTTTCGGACGCCGTCTGGGAGACGGTCCGCATCATTTGTTTAGTATGCGCCTGCATATCGTTCGCTCGAAAACCGCGACGGAACCGGTGACACCGGCGCGACGTTTCCGCCACGCCGGCAACGGGGAACTAAACGTGGAAGGATTCTCCGCACCCGCACCGTCCCTTTTCATTGGGATTGCGGAAAACGAAGCCTGAATTCAACTTGTCTTCGACGAAATCCATTTCGGTCCCGAAGATGAACATGCTCGCCTTGGGATCGATGAGCACGGTCACGCCGCCGGTCTCGACGATCTCGTCGAACTCGTTCCGTTCCTCGGCGAATTCCAGGGTATACGAAAGGCCGCTGCACCCCTTGGTGCGCACGCCCACCCGGATGCCGTAGGTCGGCTTGCCGCGGCTGGCGATCAGCGCCTTAACTCTTTCGACCGCGGCGTCGGTTAAATTCAAAGGCAAAGGTCGGTCGTTCATCGGTTTCCCGTTCCGTGGCAGTCAGTCATCAAGATTGTCGGCTATGTTCCGACCCTATTCGGCCGCCTTGGGCGTCCGTTTCCGGCGATAGTCGCTGACCGCCGCCTTAATAGCATCCTCGGCCAAGACCGAGCAATGAATCTTGACCGGCGGAAGCGCCAAGTGCTCGGCGATTTCGGTGTTCTTGATCGATGCGGCTTCGTCCAGGGTCTTGCCCTTGACCCACTCGGTCACCAGGGAAGACGAGGCGATCGCCGAACCGCAGCCGAACGTCTTGAACTTGGCGTCCTCGATTACGCCTTCCTCGCTGACCTGAATCTGAAGCTTCATCACGTCGCCGCACGCCGGCGCACCGACCAGACCGGTCCCGACGTTGTCGGCTGCCTTGTCCAGGTTGCCCACGTTTCGCGGGTGTTCGTAATGGTCGATGACCTTGTCACTGTACGCCATTTCATCCACTCCTTCCCGTTCCGGAAAAATACCCGAAACGACCTTCAATACCTTAACGGAACCTTAGTGGTCCGCCCATTCGATGGACTTCAGATCGATACCTTCCTGGGCCATGTCCCACAGGGGGCTCATGGCACGCAGGCGTTCGACCTCGCGCGAGATCGAGTCCACGGCAAAGTCCACTTCTTCCTCCGTCGTGAAGCGGCCGAGACCGATCCGCAACGAGGTGTGGGCCATTTCCTCTTCGACACCCAGTGCCCGCAGCACATAAGACGGCTCCAACGATGCCGACGTGCACGCGGAGCCCGACGATACCGCCAGATCCTTGATCCCCATCATCAGGCCTTCGCCTTCAACGTAGGCGAAACTGAGGTTGAGGTTCCCGGAAAGCCGGTTCTCCATGTCGCCGTTCAGGTAGACCTCGGGCAGGCGATCCATGATCCTGTCGTAAAAGCGCTGCCGCAACGCGCAAAGGCGTGCAGACTCGGAAGTCATTTCCTCGGCCGCGATGCGGGCGGCCTCGCCGAAGCCGACGATCAGCGGGGTCGGCAGGGTTCCCGACCGCATGCCCCGCTCTTGTCCGCCACCGTTGATGATCGGCACGATCCGCACACGCGGCCGCCGCCGCACATACAACGCCCCGACCCCCATGGGCCCGTAGACCTTGTGGCTGGAGATGCTCATCAGGTCGATGTTCATCTCGTTGACATCCAGCGGGATCTTGCCGAAGGCCTGGGCCGCATCGGTGTGGAAGAAGATCTTGCGTTCCCGGCAAATGGCACCGATTTCGCGGATCGGCTGAAGCACGCCGATCTCGTTGTTCGCCGCCATCACCGAGACGAGAACGGTATTTTCCTTGATCGCGGCCTTCAAGACATCGAGATCGAGCAATCCGTTTTTCTGCACCGGCAGATAGGTAACTTCGATGCCTTCCTGTTCCAGGTGCCGACAGGTGTCGAGAACGCACTTGTGTTCCGTCACCACGGTGATGACGTGGTTCTTCTTGTCCTTGTAGAAGCGCGCCACGCCCTTGACCGCCAGATTGTTGGATTCGGTCGCCCCCGAGGTGAAGACGATTTCCTTCGGATCCGCACCGATCAGGCCCGCGATCCGCGCCCGCGCTTCTTCGACGGCCTCTTCGGCCCGCCAGCCGAAGACGTGATTGCGCGAATGCGGATTACCGAACTTCTCGTAGAAGTACGGCAACATCGCTTCGATCACGCGCGGATCGGTCGGCGTCGTGGCCTGATAGTCCAGATAGACGGCCGAACGCGCATTCACCGGCGCCGCCCCGCCGACCTTGGTTCCAACAACATTCATCGATACACCTTTTGCCTTGTTCCGACATTCCCCACACGCGACGCCGGATATTCTGTTCTTTTTTGCGCCTTACAGCGCCTTACTGGGCCGCGGCCACGGCGGGGGAACGATCGTCCCGATAATACAGACGGCTGGTTCCGAGAACCCGTCGGTCGCAGATATCCGAAAGCGAAACCGAACTCAAATAAAGATAGATCTGGTTTCCCAATTCCTCCCACAGATCGTGGGTCATGCACCGACCCTTGTGGGAATGGCATCCCTGGGGCGATCCCGGGGTACACCGCGTCGCCGCCAGAGGCTCGTCGACCGCCATCACGATATCGGCGACCCGCATGTCGTTGGGGTCGCGCGACAGCAAATAGCCGCCGCCTGGGCCGCGGACGCTGCTGACCAGGCCGCCCTTTCGCAACTTCCCGAACAACTGCTCCAGATACGATTGGGAAATCTCCTGTCGATCGGCGATTTCGGCCAGAGCCACCGGCTTGCCGTTGCTGTGCACGGCAAGATCGACCATGGCCATGACCGCGTAACGTCCTTTGGTGCTTAATCTCAACGCTCGTCTCCTTCAAATCCTTACAAAGCCGTTAGGCAACCTCGCGACCGCGTCGCCGATGATCCACGGAGTCCTGCCCCCGCTCATCCCTCCGCAGCCCTTCCTCGTCGGTCGTTGGGGCCTCGCCGACACGCCCTTCCAATTCCTCGACCCGATCGAGCAGTTGCGCGATCTGTCCGCGCAGGTTGTCGATCGTCCGCGCCAGCGGATCGGGCAGCCCGTCCGTCGGCGTTCCATAGGCCGCAAATTCCTTCGCCTTGTCCTTGTCGCGCGGCATCACCACGCGCGCCGGGATACCGACGGCGGTCACGCCCGCCGGCACATCGCGCGTCACCACGGCATTGGACCCGATCCGCGCGCCCCGGCCGACCTCGATCGGCCCCAGCACATGGGCTCCGGCGCCGATGATCGCGCCGTCGCGCACCGTCGGATGGCGTTTCCGGTTCCTTTGCGAATCCGCGTCCACCGCCGGCGCGATCCCACCCAGGGTAACGCCGTGATAGAGAGTCACATCCTCGCCGATCTCCGCGGTTTCGCCGATCACCACACCCGAACCGTGGTCGATCACGAAGCGGCGCCCGATTGTCGCACCGGGATGAATTTCAATCTGCGTCAGAAGCTTGCCGAGATGGGAAACCAGCCGTGCAAACAGGTGCAACCGCCAACCCCACAGCGCGTGAGACATTCGATGGAATATCAGGGCATGAAAACCGGGGTAACACAAAACCACTTCCAAACGGGACTCCGCAGCAGGGTCCCGAGCCATAAACGCGTCGATGTCTTCTCGCAGCCACTTGAAAATCATGGGATTCGCGCTATCTTACTCGCCAGTATGTCCGACTGGATTGCTGATGGACGACGCCGTTTCCGAAGTGACCATCCTTGATCCCGCCGTCGTTGCGTCCGACCAAGAATATAGGATGTCCGACAAACGCGGTCAAGTATAAGCGTCTCCATTGTGGATTTGGTGATGGCATTTCTTGAGTTGCTCTGTCAACAATTTTTCAAAGTAACGCTTTGCTCGTGAAGGACCATGCCTGAAGTCACCTTGAACGGCCCCGATGGCCGCCTGGAAGGTCGGTACCATCATTCGAAATCGTCCAACCCTCCGATCGCCTTGATCCTTCATCCGCACCCGCAGTTCGGCGGGACGATGAACAACAAGGTTGTCTACATGATGTATCAGGGCTTTGCCCGGAGAGGGTTTTCGGTTCTTCGCTTCAACTTTAGAGGCGTCGGACGATCCCAGGCCCAGTTCGACAACGGCCAGGGGGAATTGAGCGACGCCGCAGCGGCCCTCGACTGGATGCAGGGCTACAATCCCAATGCGACATCGTGCTGGATCGCCGGATTTTCCTTCGGCGCATGGATCGGAATGCAGTTGATGATGCGCCGTCCAGAAATTTCGGGTTTCCTCGCCGTCGCTGTTCCCGCGAATGCCTACGACTTCACCTTCCTCGCTCCGTGCCCCGCCTCGGGCCTGATCATCCACGGAAGCGCGGACCAGATGGTGCCGCAGACCTCGGTCGACAAGCTTGCCCAGAAGCTGTCCAATCAAAAGAACATTTCGATCGATTACCGGGTTGTGCCGGGCGCCGATCACATGTTCCGCGATCACATGGATTTCTTGACCGACAACATCGAGAACTACCTGGACGGAGCGCTCGCCGTACCGGCGTGACGCCGTTCGCTTTCGACAATTCCTCTGCCGGCCCGGCATGCCACGCCGGGACCGCGTGGAGAATGTTGCTTTCTTGCCCCCCCTTCGCGCTTGCCTCCGAGCGAAAAATCGGCAACCTAATAGGCAACAAGTAATAAGTTGTATGTCTCGGAGGCAAAAATGCAGAAAACACCGGGTCGGATGTGGCCGTTTATGGCGGTCATGGCCATTTTTGCGTGTTTTTCGGGCCCATCTGATGCTATTGCCCAAGATTCAGCCATCAACAACGGTGATACGGCGTGGATTCTGACGTCGTCGGCGCTTGTTCTTTTCATGACCATTCCGGGATTGGCGCTGTTCTACGGTGGATTGGTGCGTGTCTCCAACGTCCTGTCCGTATTGATGCACTGTTACGTGATTGCCTGCCTGTCATCCGTGATCTGGCTGGTTTGCGGCTACGGCCTCGCGTTCGGTAACGGCGGAGCTTTGAACGACATTATCGGCGGGCTCGACAAGGCGTTTCTCGCCGGGATCGGCCCCGACAGCCTTCGTGGCACGATTCCAGAGTACGTCTTCTTCATCTTCCAGATGACATTCGCGATCATCACACCGGGGCTGATCGTCGGCGCCTATGTGGAACGCATGCGTTTTCCGGTGGTTCTGTTCTTCAGCGCGGTGTGGCTGGTCGTCGTCTACGTTCCGGTCTGCCATTGGGTCTGGGGCGGCGGCTGGCTGGCGGACCTGGGGGTCATGGATTTCGCGGGCGGCATCGTGGTCCACGTCACGGCCGGCGTGTCGGCTCTGGTCGCTGTCGCCCTGCTCGGCAATCGCCAGGGCTTTCCGGACGATGTCAAACCGCCGCACAATTCCGGCATGGTGATGATCGGCGCATCGATGCTTTGGGTCGGCTGGTTCGGCTTCAACGCCGGAAGCGCCCTGGCCGCCGACGGCAATGCCGCGCTGGCGATGACGGTCACCCAGATATCGGCCGCAACCGCGTCGCTGGTGTGGATGACCATCGAATGGCTGAAATTCGGAAAACCCAGCCTGATCGGCCTGGTCACGGGCACGATCGCTGGTCTGGCGACCATCACACCCGCGTCCGGATACGTCGGCCCCGCCGCCGCGCTTTTCATAGGTGCCGTAGCGGGGATCGTCTGCTTCTTCATGGTCGGTGTAATCAAAACGAGGTTCAAACTGGATGATACCCTGGACGTTTTCGCGGTTCACGGCATGGGCGGGGCACTGGGTACGCTGCTGACCGGTTTTCTGGTATCGTCGGTTTTTGGCGGAGTCGGTCTTCCGGAAGGCCGAACCATCATCGAGGCGCTCGGCGTTCAGGTGCTCGGGATCGCAATCGCGGTGCTTTGGGCAGCATTCGCCAGTTATGTCATCTTGAAGATCGCGCACGCATTGTTCCGGCTTCGCGTGACCGATGAGCAGGAGTTCGAAGGTCTCGACATCACCGTTCACGGAGAACGCGGCTACGAACTCTGACACGGTCCCGCCTGACGGGCGGTAATTCCGCGTTCGGCCCGGGGCAACCAGCACAGGGGCGATTGGGCGCATCGCGCGCCACCGTCCGATGTCAATGAACCGTGGCCCGGTTCAGCAGAAAAAAGGATTCTGAGCCATGAAAATGGTGATCGCCATCATCAAACCCTTCCGCCTCGATGCGGTCCGTGAAGCCTTGTCGTCGATCGGCGTCGAGGGCATGACCGTCAGTGAAGTCAAGGGATTCGGGCGGCAAAAGGGGCAGACCGAGATCTATCGCGGCGCCGAATACAAGATAAGCTTCGTGCCCAAGACCAAAGTGGAAATCGTGGTTGCAGACGATCGTCTCGATGCCGTAATCGAGGTGGTACGCGATTCCGCGAAGACCGACAAGATCGGCGACGGCAAGATTTTCGTTCTCGACGTCGAAAAGGTGGTGCGGATTCGGACGGGAGAGACCGATCTCGACGCTCTCTGACCGCTGAAGGACGCCGAAAACGGCCGTCAATCGGCAGGAAGCGGCTTGCGATTCGAGACGGGATGCAGAACGCCGCCGGTCGCCGGTCGCCTCACTCCTGTCGTCGAAGGCAGGCTGAGGGGCAGACCGCGAACGCTGCGCACCGCCAGGAAGGCGAAGGCCTGGGCCTCGATGTCGTCGCCGGCGAGACCGACTCTTTCGATCGGTTCGATGGACGCACCCAGGCGTTTACGCAACTCGTCCATGATCGCTGGATTGTGTCGGCCGCCACCGCATACCAGCCAGCGTTTCGCGATGCCGGGAAGGTGATCCTGCGCCCGTGCGACCGTGGCGGCTGTCAGGGCGACCAGGGACGCCGCGCCGTCGGATGCCGACAGATGATCGGGAACGAGATCGCGGAATTCGTCTCGATCCAGTGACTTGGGCGCGTTTCGTGCAAAATAAGGGTGGCGCAAGGCTGTCGCCAGCCACGATTCGTCGATCGTCCCTGTCCGCGCGAGGGCGCCCCCCGCATCCATCGTTTGGCCGGTATGGCGAAGGGTCCAGTCGTCGAGCAGGGCATTGCCGGGACCGGTATCGAAGGCAACGATCTCGTCTCGCCTCGGCCCGATCCAGGTCACATTGCCAACCCCGCCGATGTTGAGAACGGCGACCGGTTTTTCCCAGGCCATTGCCACAGCCGCATGGAACAGCGGTGCCAAGGGCGCGCCCTGCCCACCCTCCGCCACATCCCGGCTCCGGAAATCGTCAACCACGGGAATCCCCGTCAACCTTGCCAAGAGACCGCCGTCGCCGATCTGGACCGTCACTCCGTGTTCCGGCCGATGGAAAACCGTCTGGCCGTGGAAGCCGACGACGTCGATATCCCCCGGTGCGAGCCCGCCAGCGGACAGAAGTGCACGCACGGCATCGGCGTGGGCCTCCGTCATGGCACGCACCACGGGTTCCGCTGCCACGTCGCCGCGACAGTCGCGCCCCAGCAACCCCCTTAATCGATCCCGCAAATCCGTTTCGTAGGGAAGAGTGAGCGAAGGTCCGAAGGCGGCGATTCGTTCTCCGTCGCTCTCGATCAAGGCGGCGTCGATTCCGTCGAGCGACGTTCCGCTCATCAAGCCGATTGCGCGCAAGAATATTCCCGACATGCCGTCTCCCCGTCCCTTTGCCGACCCCATCGTGCCGGGGTCGACACCGAAGAACAAGCCCCGCCGTTGTGCCGACGAACCAGTTGTGTTAAATCCCGCCCGCCCGGTCGCGCCAATGCGCACCGATTTTTCTCAATCGCAAGAACGTGGACATCCAATGGCTACCTACAGATCGGATTTCATCCGCCTCGTGTCGGAACGGGGCTTCATGCACCAATGCACCGACCTGGCAGCCATGGATGAATATGCCGCGACCAAGACGATCACGGCCTATATCGGGTTCGATTGCACGGCGCCGAGCCTCCATGTCGGCAGTATGGTGTCGATCATGCTGCTGCGCCTACTGCAGAAAACGGGTCACAAACCCATCGTCCTGATGGGTGGCGGCACCACCAAGATCGGCGATCCGTCGGGTAAGGATGAATCGCGCCAGCTTTTGACCGAGGCGCGGATCAACGAAAACATGACGGGCATCAAGAAGGTGTTCTCCAAGTTCGTGACCTTCGGCGACGGGCCGACCGACGCGATCATGGTCAACAACGCCGATTGGCTGGACGGACTGCAATACATTTCGTTCCTGCGCGAATTCGGCCCCCATTTCACGATCAACCGCATGATGACCTTCGATTCGGTCAAATTGCGGCTCGAACGCGAACAACCACTGACCTTCCTGGAGTTCAACTACATGATCCTCCAGGCTTACGACTTTCTTGAATTGTCACGCCGTCACGGCTGCGTGGCGCAAATGGGCGGTTCGGATCAGTGGGGCAACATCGTCAATGGCGTCGAACTCGGCCGCCGCGTGGACAACCGGCCGCTGTTCGGACTGACCACCCCGCTGCTGACCACCGCTTCGGGCGCCAAGATGGGCAAGAGCGCGGCGGGCGCGGTCTGGCTGAACGCCGACATGCTGTCGCCCTACGATTACTGGCAGTACTGGCGCAACACCGAAGACGCCGACGTCGGACGATTCCTGCGCCTGTTCACGGAACTGCCGGAAGAGGAGATCCGCCGCCTGGAAGCCCTGGAAGGCTCGGAAATCAACGACGCGAAGAAAGTTCTCGCCGATCAAGCCACGACCCTGTGCCACGGCGCCGAAGCCGCGACCGGTGCCGCGGAAACAGCGCGCAAGACGTTCGAGGAAGGGGCTCTGGGCGACCAGTTGCCGACGATCGAGGTTCCGCGCGCCGAACTGGAAAAAGGCATCGTGGCGTTCGAGGTTTTCAGGCGGGCAGGCCTTGCCGCCTCCAACGGCGAGGCGCGGCGCCTGATCAAGGGCGGCGGCGGTCGGATCAACGATTCCGCGATCCGGGACGAGACACAGGCCGTGACGCTGGGGGATCTGAACGCCGAAGGCGTCATCAAGGTTTCCGCCGGAAAAAAGCGTCACGCCCTCGTCAAGGCCGTCTGAGATCCAGCGGCAGAGTCGGCGTCAGCAAGACCGGCGGCCCCAACGGTGTCGGAAACTCGGGCTCGCGGGGTGGCAAAGCCGGGGTGTCGTCGTCGCGATCCAGGTTGCCGAACAGGCCACGCAGGAAACCCGGCGCCAATGCCGTCAGTGGATTGACACTGATCCTTGGATCCTCGATCGGCCCTTGAAGGCGATACGTGGCGGCGAAAACGCCGCCGCCTTCCTCGCCGCCCGAAAACAGTCTACCGATCAAAGGCAGCCGACCCAGGGCGCTATTTAACGCATAGGCCGGAACCAACGTTCCTTCCATGTCGACCATGTCGGCATGAGTGTAGACCGTCCCGTTCGCCGTGAATCCCAGCGAGACCCCGGATGCCCGCGCATCCGCGATTTCCAGCACGCCTTGCTCGAAATTGAACGGGATTCTCAATGTGGCGAAACCAAGTCCTTCGCCCTGGAGCGCGTCAAAGATGCCCGTCAGCGACAGGATACTGACCAGACGCGCAAGCCCCGGCGCCTTGATGATGCGGTAGTCCCGAACCTGCAGCAGACCCTTCAGCGGCGCCGACGGGCGGGAATCGTCAAATTCGCCCTCGAGCTGAAGGACGCCGCCCTTCATATACTCGTAGAGATCCAAAGCCCGCAGCATCGCTCCCGCGTCATCGGCCTGCACCCTAAGCCGGCGGTTGGCACCGTCGGCGGGTTCCAATCGCACCGCGAACAGATGGCCGTCGGTGGCAAGGCGGCCATCCAGCACGATCCGGCTCCAGGCTTTCGTCGTGCGCGCCATCGTTCCGATGACGTCGGTCACATAGCGGTCCTCGCCCAGACGGATCTTGGCCACGTCGAACGACAAGCTGAACGGGGTCTTCGATTCGCCGTCCTTGCCGGTTCCGGCTTCCTCCTTGAACATGGACTCCATAAACGGTTCGATGTCGACCGACGTTCCGTGCAGCGTGGCCGTCCACCCTTTGTCCTTTCCCTGGACCAGCAATCCCCGAACGTCCGTCCGCCCGAAACTCAGATGCTCGATGTCAAAACGATCGACGCGGCTGTCGTCGGCGAACGTCATCGCACCGGAAAATTTCAGGTCCGCGGCCTCGACCGAAAGCTTGGGAACGCCCGCCAGTTTTCCATCCTTGACGACGACTTCGATATGCGACTTCCCAGGAGAACCGGGCACCTTGCGCCACGCGAGCGCGGGAAAGTCAATCGTGGCATCGGTCAGATCGGTGTCGGCGGCCAGAATCCCGCCTTTCTTGTGGTCGGCCGTATAGACCATCTTGGCGCCGAACGAACCCGTGAGGCCGCCGTCCTTGAACGGCATGAAATCCAACCCGAACGTCTCGGCGAACCGTGTCGCATCGGCGCGAAAATCCAGAGCATAACGGCTCTTGAATGGTGCTTCCGACCGAAAGTTTTCTCGCCATTTCAAGGAAGTGGGAAAGCCGCGCAGGTCCGCCGTTCCGGAAGCTTCCAATCCCTTCTTGTCGACGCGCATTTCGATCCGGCCGTTGGAGAGCTTCATTCCCGCTTCCAACCCCGAGACTTCCAGGTCGACGAGGGATGTCGCCGCCGCGACCTCGACCTGTTCAAACGTCAAATCGTTCAGGAGCGGGAAGCGGAGCTTCACATTGGTTCGAGAGGCGCCTTTCATCTGGCTCGGGTCCAAGCCGAGGGACGAGGCGAAATTCAGCGGCTTGTGATCGATCAGCTTCACGGCGTCGCGCAGCGGGCCGTCGATCGTCAGCGCAATGTCGGCCCACTGATCCTTGGCTTGGAACTCGGTGAAATCCAGCTGTCCGTCCGTAACCCGGAGCCCTTCCACTTTGCCCGATCGCGTCTTGATCCGGAACGCCGTCTCGTCGAAAGTCGCAGTCCCGGACACGCCCAGAACCTTGGGCATCGGCGGAAGGTAATCGACGCTCACGCCTTCGACGTCGAGACTGCCCGATATCGAGAACTTTTCGACATCGCCGTCGTCTCCGGTCGTTAGCGCCAGTTTTGCACGGACCTCTTTCAGACGCCCCTTGGAAAGATGCTTGGTTACCCACCTGTAGGGATTCTGCCCCAAGGCCGCCGGCCAATAGACCTTCAACTCATCCGTCGGCACATTTTCCAACGTTGCCGTGCCTTGAACCTTCGGATGCCCGAAGAGGCCGTCGATTTGCGCCGCGACGTTCAGGACCGGACCGCGCAGATCGGCCAAGCCGTCGGCAAGGTCGAGAAAATCCGTTTTCGTGTTGTAGGAACCGACGAGCGTAATCGCCCTCACCGGCATCGCATGGTTGACCGGCGGCGGCAGCATCACGACGCCTTCGTCACCCAGATCCAAGTGCAGGGTCTCGAAGTCGATCCGGTTTTCGCTGTAAGTCCCTTTCAGGATCGCGTTCTGGATGTCGATCGTCTGAGCCGCCGGGGCCGGAACATCGACCTGACCGGCATCGGAGATCAGATCGAACCCCACGGATTCAACGCCGCCATCCAAGCCCATTGCGACGGAAACCGTTCCATCCACCGGCGCGCGCAGGGCTTTCAAAATGCCGATCTTGTCGGAAATTTCGGCGAATTCGGATGGATTGAGGTTACTGAACGCCACCGCGAATTCAAGTGACCGGCGGGCGGTCCGATATCCGCCGCGAATTTTCAGCGCCGCGTTTCGCCCGTCGTTGACGACGAGATTGAGATCGATTTCACCGTTGATACCTTTGGCATCACGGGTAAGCAGAACCTGGGTATTCGGCGCGCGCCAGGCGGTCCCCAGCGATTCGTCGACTATGGTAAACGTCGCGTCGAAAATGTTGAGGTTCGAAAGGTATTTGAGCCCCTCTTCTTCGCGCGACGGCGACAGCAGCTGATCGAGCGCACGGCGAAAACCGACCTGCGAGGCGTTCTGGACGTCTTCGAAACCGAGTTGCATGCCGCCTTCGGTGGTCCGAACTACCCACAGCCGGGGACGAAAAAGCTCGATCCGTTTCGGCGCGATCTTGCCGTTGACGAGGGCACGCGCGCTCAACGACAGCGACAACTCGGGAACCGCGGCGACCACCTCGCCCTGTCGCGATACGATGCGCACGCCGACGGCGCGGATATCGAGGGTGCGTTCCCACCCCGCCCATGTCAGGATGGTATCGTCGAGCCGGACCTGGACGCCCTGTGTCGAAGCGTTCAGGGCCCGTTCGATATGAGGCGTTAGAAACGTCAGGGAAATCGGTCCCGTGGACAATTTCCATGCCGTGAACACGAGAAGGATGGCCAATCCGGCGCCGAAACCGCCGAGAATTTGCATCGCGTGCTTGAAGGTTCTTGTTAACAAGGAATACGGTTCCGTCCTGGCGCACTCGTCTTGATCCCGATTACTCGGGCGCGCAGTGTGCGTCAACTTGGAGACAAAGGGAATGCGGCACTTCGATATCTGGTCGGATTTAAGCCATATTCCAAGCCCCGGTGACGCCGACCACGTCGAAGTCGGCGTTCGTCGATGGCGCGAAGCCGCGGCGGAAACCGGCGATCCGACCATCATGGACTTTGCCGAGCGGGCGTACGCGGACGACAACGCGCGCCGTATCCTCGACTGCATTTTCGGAAACAGCCCGTATCTGACCCACTGCCTGGTTCGCGACATCGAGTTCGCTCGTATCCTACTGACCCTGGGAGCGGATCGGGTCCATTCCGATGTTATGAAAGGACTAAGAACAGTTCGCAACACGCCGCACGAAGAACGCGAGCTGGCCCGAACCCTCCGCGTCGCAAAACGACGGATCGCCTTACTGACGGCGGTGGCGGACCTCACGGGGACCTGGGATCTGGAGAAAGTCACCGAGGTTCTCTCCGATTTCGCCGACGTGGCGGTCGGTGCCGCCTGCGCCCACCACTTGCGCCAATCGGCGGAACGGGGCGCGTTCGTTCTTCAGGACGCCGACGATCCCGAACACCGCTCGGGGCTGGTCGTGCTGGCGTTGGGCAAACTCGGCGCCCGTGCTCTTAACTACTCCAGCGATATAGACTTGATCGTCCTCTTCGACCGCGACCGGATCGATACATCGGACCACGAGGATCTGCAGCACCAGTTCATCCGCCTGACCCGCAACGTGGTCCGGATGCTCGAAGAACACACCGCCGACGGTTACGTCTTTCGGGTCGACCTGCGACTGCGTCCCGACCCGGGGTCGACCCCCGTGGCGCTGTCGGTCGTGGCGGCCGAAACCTATTACGAAAGCATGGGGCAAAACTGGGAACGCGCGGCGATGATCAAGGCCCGCGCGATCGCCGGCGACGTCGCGGCGGGACAGGCTTTCCTCGACCGCCTCAAGCCCTATGTCTGGCGAAAGCATCTGGACTTCGCGGCAATCCAGGATATCCACTCGATCAAGCGCCAGATCCACGCCCACAAGGGCGGTGGCACCATCGCGGTCGCCGGACACAACATCAAGCTGGGTCGGGGCGGCATCCGTGAAATCGAGTTCTTCGTTCAGACTCAACAACTGATCTGGGGCGGCCGAATTCCCGAACTCCGGCCACGCCGGACCTTGGAAGGCATGCGGGCACTGGTCGACACCGGCAAGGTCGAGCCCGAGGTCGCGGAGGAACTTTGCGTCTCCTACCGGTTCCTGCGTACCCTGGAACACCGCTTGCAGATGATCGACGACGAACAGACCCAGGTCCTGCCGCCGGATCGGGGAAAGCGCCGCATACTGGCCTCGTTCATGGGGTTCGATTCCCTACCCGAATTCGACGCCGCCGTCATGGACCGATTGCGCGCGGTCGAACGCCATTACGCCCACCTTTTCGAGGACGCCCCGGATCTGAGCGTCGACGACGAAACGGCGGGGAATCTCGTCTTCACCGGCGGCGACCCCGACCCGGAGACCATCCGCACCATCGAGCATCTGGGTTACGAGAACCCGAAAGCCCTGGATTCGGCCATTCGCGGATGGCACCACGGGCGCTACCGGGCGACACGAAGCGTGCGGTCCCGCGAACTCATCACGGAACTGGTGCCCCGGATACTGACCGCGTTTTCCGCCACCCGGCAACCCGATCAGACATTTCTCCAGTTCGATTCCTTTCTGTCGCACCTCCCGGCGGGGGTTCAGCTTTTTTCGATGATCCACGCCAATCCACACCTGCTCGACCTGATGGCCGAAGTGATGGGAGAAGCGCCGCGCCTGGCCGAACATCTGAGCAACCGCCCCTCGATCCTGGAAAGCGTCCTGAACGGGGACTTCTTCGAACTGCCGCCGTCCCACGAATTCATGAGCGAGGAGTTGGACAAGGCGTTGAGCCAATCCGTTTCGGTCGAAGATACACTCGATATCTGCCGCCGTTGGGCCAACGACCGGAAGTTCCAGGTCGGCGTTCAGATTCTGCGCCGCATGCTGTCGCCCCATCAGGCATCGATTGCGCTGAGCAACATCGCGGATGCGGCCGTGAGCCGTCTTCTGCCCCGGGTGGAAAACGAATTCGAACGCAACCACGGACGTTTCCCCGATGCCGGCATGGCGGTCCTGGCGATGGGCAAGCTCGGCAGCCTGGAAATGACACCGACGTCGGACATGGATCTCATCATCATCTACACCACGCCCGACGGCATTTCGGAATCGACGGGAGAACGCCCCCTGATGGCGAGCCAATATTACGCCCGCCTGACCCAACGCCTCGTCAACGCCATCACGGCCCGGACCACCGAAGGTGTGCTCTACGAAGTAGACCTGCGACTGCGGCCTTCCGGAAACAAGGGACCGATCGCCACCAGCCTGGAATCCTTCGAACGATACCACGACGACAGTTCATGGACCTGGGAACACATGGCGCTGAGCCGCGCCCGCGTCGTCGCCGGACCGCCCGAACTGGCCGCGCGCATCGACACGATCATCCGCGACGTCCTGTCGCGGCCCCGAGAACCCGATCGCCTTCTCGCCGACGTGGCCGACATGCGCCGGCGTATGGATACGGAGCACCACACCGACTGCCTGTGGAACGTCAAACACCTTCGCGGCGGCCTGGTCGACGTCGATTTCATCGCCCAGTACCTTCAGTTGCTGCTGGCCCAGGAATGCCCCGACATCCTGGCCCGAGATACCCGGACCGCGCTTCGCAACCTGCGCAACCACGGCTTCCTGGAGCCCGGAATCGCCGACGAACTGGTGACGGCGCTGGACCTGTGGCATTCGGTCCAGATGGTTCTGCGCCTGACCATTCAGGGCGCGATGACCGACGAACGGGAAAGTGAAATTTCGCCTTCGCTGCGCGAAACCCTGGCCGTGCTGGCCGGTGCCGTTGATTTCGAGACCCTCCGCGACAAGATGAAACTCACCGCGCACCGCGTGCACGGGTTGTTCCAGGACATCGTCGAACGCCCCGCCGCCCGCCTGCCGAAAAAGGAAAACGACGAAGGAGCCCGCTCATGACGGTTTCGGTTGGAGACCCCGCACCCGATTTCGCCCTACCTCGCGACGGCGGCGACACGCTGACGCTTTCGGAACTGCGAGGCCGCAAGATCGTTCTGTACTTCTACCCCAAGGACGACACCCCCGGCTGCACTCAGGAAGCCTGCGCCTTTCGCGACGCCCTTCCCGACTTCTCCGCCGTCGGCGCCGAGATCATCGGGATCTCCAAGGATTCGGTTGCCCACCACGACAAGTTCAAGGCCAAGCATGAATTGCCGTTCACCCTGGTTTCCGATACCGACGGCACGGTGTGCGAGGCCTACGGCACCTGGATCGAGAAGAGCCTGTACGGCCGCAAGTACATGGGCATAGACCGCGCCACGTTCCTGATCGATGGTGACGGTGCGGTTCGCGAGATCTGGCGCAAGGTCAAGGTCAAAGGCCACGCGGAAGCGGTGATGGCCGCCGCCCGGGGGTTGTGACAGCCCGGGCGAAAACCCGCCCCATTTCCGTCACCGATTTGTCCCGTCCGTTCAAATCCATGTGAATTGTGCCGCGGTCGCCGACGTTCCACCTGTCGGGCGTCAACCCTTGACGTCCCACCTGGAGAAAGGCTGAACCGATGCTCGGGAAATCCATCATGGTCGCCCTGACGCTCGTCATGACCGCCCCGGCGTTCGCCATCGACACGAACAGCGCCAGCAACAAGACGGAGCATTCCTATCAAAACGTGCGCGGGCTCCTGAACTCCGGACACTACGACGACGCACTGGCTTCGTTGCGGCAAAACGCCGACAGCAAGGATGCGGACTGGAACAACCTGATGGGGTTCGCGATCCGGAAGTCCTCGGCCCCGGATCTCGATGCGGCGGAGCGCTACTACAAGGCCGCTCTCTCCATCGATTCCTCGCACCGGGGCGCGATGGAATACCTCGGCGAACTCTATCTTCAGAAAAAAGACATCAAGTCGGCCCAGATCATGCTCGACCGCCTCGATTCCAAGTGCCTGTTCGGATGCGAGGAGTACGACGACCTCAAGGAGGCGGTCGAGACGTTCAAGGGCACGCAATAGCGACCGCGACCGTCATCCTCCTTCTTCCCGGGCCATCTTTTTCCGCCACTTGTAATCCCGGTAGAAGGAGTACGCGATCGCGGAAATGGTCAACACCATCAGCGCCACCGTCAACGTGCGCCCCATGAAGAACGCAAGCACGCTCTGCTGTTTGGCGTGGGCGAGGATCATGACGCGGTCGAGGTTTTCCTCGGCCATCGGTCCGAGGATGATGCCGAGGATGATCGGCGCCAGCGGAAAATCGGCCTTGCGCAGGATATAACCGAGGAGGCCGAGAGTGGCCATGATCCAGATGTCGAATTCAAGGTTGCGATAGGAAAACGCGCCGATGACGGCGAGCCCGGTCACGATGGCGGCGATCATGCCCTGAGGGACCAGTACGACCTTGGCGACGTAGCGCAGAGCGGCGAAACCGACCACCGCGAAGAACAGGTTGGCCAGAAACAGGCTGAGGATGAAGGGATAGAGCACGTCCGGCGCCTCGCGGAATAGGTTCGGTCCCGGAATCAATCCATGGATCAACAGGCCGCCGAGCAGGGCCGCCGTCACAGCGTTGCCGGGAATACCCAAGGTCAGCATGGGAATCAGACTGCCGCCGACGACCGCGTTGTTTGCGGCTTCGGAACCGGTAACGGCCTCGATCGACCCCTTGCCGAACTGCTCCGGATTCTCGGCATAGCGCCGCGCTTCGGTGCGGCCGATAAAGGAGGCGATGTCGGCGCCGGCGCCGGGAATCAGGCCGATGATGGTGCCGATGATCGACGACCGGGCCAGATGGATCCGCATCTTCCACAGCAACGCGCGGCCCGGCCACATGTTGCCGACCTTGGGGATCTTGAGTTGGGTGTCCATGCCCTTGCCTTCGGCCAGGAACAGGACCTGCGAAATCGAGAAAAGGCCGACCAGGGCGACGATGACGGGAACCCGTTCGTAGAGCGCCGGCTGATCGAAGGCGAAGCGCAACGTGCCGGTGGTGGGATGCATGCCGACGGTTCCGAGCACGAGGCCCATAAGACCCGCCATCAGACCCTTGAGCGCCGAACCGGCGCCGATGGCGCCGATCGTGCTCATGGCGAAGATCACGATCCAGAAGAACTCGGCCGAACGCACCTCCAAAGCGACGGACGCCACCAGCGGCGCCAGAAACAGCAACACGATGACACTGAACTGGCCGCCGATGAACGAGGCGCAGATGGTCATTCCCAGGGCGAGGCCACCCTTGCCCTTCTTGGTCATCTCGTAACCGTCGAGCATGGTCGCGACGGCGGCCGGCGTACCCGGAACATTGATCAAAATCCCCGAGATCGAACCGCCGTAAATGGCACCGCAATAGACGGCGCCGAGGAAGATCAGGCCGGTGGCGGGCGGCATCTCGAAGGTGATCGGCACCAGCAAGGCTATGCTCAGGGTTGCCGAAACGCCGGGCATCGCCCCGAAAACCGTTCCCAGGATGGCCCCGGCCAGGGCCAGAAGGACGTGGTGCCACTGGAAGGCGACCAGCATGCCGTCGAAAATGGATTCCATCATGGTTCTATTCCCCCCGCGTCGTCAGAAGACGAGACCGTGGGGGACGAGAACCCCCAGAAACCACTCGAACACGCCGTAGAAGGCGATCAACGTGCCCGCGGCGACCACCGCTATCTTCCAGCCCGGACGAATTCCGAGATAGAACATGTGGACGCACAGGTAGAGCCCCGTGGCCGTGTAGAAGCCCAGGACCGGAACCAGAATCACCAGTCCGACGATGAGCCCGATGTTGATGCCGATCCGCATGGCCCGGGCCGTCGACGGCATGGGCGTCCCGGCGTCTTCGGACTTCGCCTTGCCGGAGACGGGGCGGCGCAGACTGTTGAACAACAGGACGGCGCTGAGCGCAGCCAGAAGGCCCCACATCCACAACGGCCATTCGGCGGCACGGTCGGGGTAAGTCGTCGTTTGCGCCAAACCGAAGGCGCATACGACGAGGATGATGATCGCCGAAATGGCGTCGCGGGCCGCGACACCCTTGGGTATCTGAAACACGATGGACTCTCCCTGTCGGTAACGGCTTTTGTTGGTTCGCGGGAACCCTTATGGCCGGATTCCTCGTTCGGTCGCGTCGGGCGCCGCCCTCGAGGGCGGCGCCCATGTTTTCGCGCGTTACTTCTTCTTGATGTAGCCGCCCTTGACGAACAGGTCGAGCAGCTTGCCGGTGAGTTCGTCCTGTTCCTTCATGTAGGCGCCGAAGTCGTCACCGATCATCGGATCGACGATGGTGATGTTGCGCTTGAGCGCCGCTTCCTGATAGGCGGGATCGTTGGCCGCCAGGGCGAAGGCTTCGCGATAGACCTTCAGCAGATCGTCGGGAATGCCGGCCGGCGCCGCCCAACCGCGGGTCGAGCCCAGATCGCCGACGTCGAGCCCCATCAGTTCCTTCGAGGTCGGAACGTCCTTGATCATGGGATAGCGTTTCGGACGCAGGACCATGGCATCCTTGGACGATTCCTTGGTCTTGAGATGGTCGAATACGTTACCGACCGCGATGTCGACCTCGCCCGATTGGAACGCCTTGTTGGCCGGCGCGCCGCCCGCATAGGGCACGAAGGTGAATTCGGCGCCGTACTTGACGGCCATGGCATAGACGGCCAGATGGTCGTCCGACAGCGGGCCATCGGCCCCCACCGTCACCGAACCGGGTTTCTGCTTCGCGGCTTCGAAGGCTTCCTTGAGGGACGCGTAGGCCGAGTCCTTCTGCAGGCGCACCACGTTGGGATCGATGATGTCGACGCCGATCGGCGCGAATTTCTCGAGCCACGGGGCGAACTTGGCGTCACGCGCGGCCTCGACGAGGCCGACCGACGGGAGGTTGATGACGCCGATGGTGGAGCCGTCCTTCTGGGCGAAGGCCAGACTTGTCCAGCCGATTTCGCCGCCGGCGCCGGGCAGGTTCACGACGACCGCGTTGGGTTTCGAGCCGGTCAGTTCCTCGATTTTTTTCTCCCAGAACGGCAGCATCACGCGCGCCAGGGCGTCGCTCGACCCGCCGGCGTTGTAGGCGACGATCGCCCGGATCGTCCCGGGAACCTTGACATCGGGATATTTCGGCGCGGCGGATGCCCCGTCGAACACACCGAACGCCAGAAGGCCCGTGGCGAACACGCAAGAGGTGAACAGCTTTTTCATTGAATCCTCCCGTTTGAATTGGTGGCGTGACCCGCTCTTTTTCGGCTTTTTCGATCACATTGAAACCTTCACAGGGGACATGCGAATTGTCAACAATTTCGTTGACAGCGTAGGCAATCAGGGGGTGCCGGTATACCGTCCTCGGTGGAATCGGCACCCGAAATTTCACGGGCGTCGACGACCGACGAGAATCGTCCAGTTCCGCCGAATTCGGCGCTTGTCCAGGGAAGAGCCCCCAAATGATGCGCGGATCGGCCCGTCATGGCACTTTCTTGGCGGGAATATGGACCAACCCGACGATGACCTCGGTCAAATCATCGGCAAAGGGCTCGTCCATCGGAGCGTGGCCGATGAGCAGGCGATACCACATGGCGCCGAAGACAAGATCCAGCATCATTTCCAGGTTGTGACCGGAACCGATTTCTCCGCTCTCCACGGCCTGAAGAAAAATCGATTTCAAGGCCGCGCGCCGTTTCGCCGTGAAATTGTTCCGGAACCTCTCACGGAATTCCTCATCCAATTGCGCGTGGGCCAACAGGAAGCGCAGATGGAGACCGCTCCCATCCACGATCGCTTTCATGGATTGCCTCAGGAATGGGCGGAGCGTTCCGCGCAAAGAGTCAAAAGGCGGAACCGCGATGGTCGCGTCGGCTTGGCGGAGAAGCACGTCGAGCACGATATCCGCCAATGAAGGCCACCAGCGGTAGATCGTCGGCTTGCCGACTTCAGCCCGCCTGGAGATGGCCTCGACGGTCAACCCGGCCCCCGCCGCTTCATTCAACAGGTCGCGGGTCGCATTGAGAATCGCGTCTCGCGATTTCTCGCTTCTGGGGCGCCCGATCTTCGCCTTCGCCATGGTTCCGCCTCTGCATGCTTCGTACCCTTTCATTTATCACGCTTGACAGGCACCGGCAATAACATTACGTTACGTTACGTTTTATATATAAAGGCACACCCGGTCGCCGCCGATGGTCCGACGCGCATCCGAAGACCCGCGAGCGCAAAAACGGATGAAACCGATGGGGAATAAGAAATGAAAATAGACGCCGTGAAACTGGCTTGTTTTTCACCGACGGGCACGACAAAGGCCGTCGCCCAAGGCATCGCGCGTGGCATTGACGCAAGCACCACGGAAGTGATCGATATCACGACGCCGGACGCAAGAAGACAACCCCTGCGGACTTCTGAAAAGGATCTGCTTGTCGTCGCCGTTCCGGTTTACATGGGAAGGGTACCGGATCTGTTGAGCGACTGGCTGAATTCAATTCAAGCCCACGACACCCCGGCGGTCGTCGTCGTCGTCTACGGCAATCGCGCCTATGAAAATTCATTGCTCGAACTCAAGGATAGAGTAACGAACCGGGGGTGTATTCCCATTGCCGCCGCGGCCTTTATCGGCGAACATTCGTTCTCGCATTCGGAAACGCCCGTGGCGCACGGACGTCCCAATGAAGACGATTTGAGCCGCGCGGAAGAATTCGGACGGAAAGTCCTCGAAAAGCTTCAATCCCTGTCGGCAATCTCTCAAGGCTCGCTCGTCGGCGTTCCCGGCACCCACCCCTATGGCGGCGTGACGAAATTGTGGGATGTCGACTTCATCGACGTCGGCGATCAATGCGAGCAGTGCGGCGTCTGCGCAGCGGTGTGCCCCGTCGGCGCCATCGATTCACAAAACAGCGCGGCGATCGATCCGGTAGAATGCATCACCTGTTGCGCGTGCATCAAGAGTTGCCCCCGAAACGCCAGAACCATCAAGCCCGGCCCGGTCAAGGATGCCCAAAACCGGCTTGCGACACTTTATAAAGAACCCAAAATGCCGGAATGCTTTCTATAGGCACGCATAGTGTAGGGACATGGCGGCCATCGCAGAGTTTCCCCGACGAAAGCGCTTTTCGCATCTTTGAAATCGATGCCGAGATACGCGTCGGCGACGATGACGGCCTGATCGGCTTGCATTGCGGTCGTGAAGAGGGATCGCGCGCTTCGGTCTTCACGTTTCGTTCGATCAGTGCGATGGTTTCCAGTCGGCCCGTGCGTATCGTGGGAGCAAACAGCTTATGGCAGGAACTTCGGCCCGTGTCGCTATGATCTGCCTCGGCGCGGTCGCGGCGATGTTCGCGGTTTTCACAGTGGTTCACGCCACATTCCCCGACGGCTGGCGTCCGGTCGAGGCCGAAGTCTGTGAATCGGCATGGAATATTGGGTCTGACTCACTTTTGGTGCAGCATTGGCCGGCTCATGCGCTGATCAGCCTGGCTTGAAGCAGGTCGAGATTGGCGCGGCCATACATCTGGCGCTTCAAGGTCTTCAACTTATTGATCTGGCCTTCGGTCTGGCCGTTCGACCAAGGCTCACTCAGAGCGGCGCTGACCGCCTTTTGATCCGAACGCAATCCTTTCGCGAACGAAGCGAGCAGGCTGTTCTCGGTATCCTTCAGCCATGGATCCAGCGCGGCGGAATCGCCATCGCGGATCATGCGGACGAACCGTTCAATCAGCGTCCGTGCCTTGGCCAGATTGGGAACCGTTGCTTCGATGCTCGCCACGGTTATGGCGTCGATCCTGGAAAGATGATGGCGCGCCGTGATCAGCATCCGCGCGATCCGCCGGGCGGAGGGGCATTTGCCGGGAGGCGGGATCGTTGCCGATTCCGCGCGCCGTCGTCGCGTTGCCCATTCGGACACGACACGCAGACTGCCTCGGAACTCCGACGCCTTGAGACGCCGCCAGAGCTCGGCGCCGTTCCGGCAACCCGCTGCCCATTCCTGTTCGAGCTGCGGGAACCATGGTTCAAGGGAGCTTTGTCGGATACGGAAGATGTCCTCGCGCTCCCCCCGGAGAATCTGACGCACGAGCTTCCGGCTGACTCCCGTCAGGCGGACGATCCGCCGGATGGGTATGCATTTCCCGGCGAGCTTTCGAACGGCGGCATTCGTCTCTTGTCTGCGCAGAAATCCTTCGTATTGAAGGCGTTCCGCACCGGTGAGCAGGCGCGGATCAAGCTTCGCCGTGCCCAGGGTCCGGCGAATGGCGGGCATCGACCGACGTACGGCCGCGAGAAAGGCTTCGCTCGAGTTTTCGAACAGATGCCAGCGATCCGCGACCTGAACGGCGTCGGGCAAGGCGCGCGACACCGCCCGGCCGTAGCTCCCGCCGCGATCACGCGCGACAACCTCGATGGCAGGGTAATCGGCAAGCCAGGCTTCAACCGTCGCGGGCTCTCGATCCGGCAGAACATCGACGATGCGCCGTCGCTCCAGATCGCAGATCAGCGTGCCGTACCGATGGCCGCGGCGCCACGCCCAATCGTCGATCCCGATCACACGCAAAGGCGCGTCCGTATGACGCTCGAATCCGGCCCGAACGCTCCTCAAGAAGGTGTCCTTGCTCACCGGCAACACCAATCGCTCGGCCAGAGATTGCGCGGGACGGCCGCCGAGCGCCAGACCGAGATGGCGCACCAGACACTGCAGGCGCGTGGTCCGGCGCGCGAAAGGACGAGCGACGTCAGCGGCGAACCGTTCCGTAAAAATCGACGTTTGGCATTCCGGCGTCGTGCAGCGGAACCGCCGCGCCGTGAGAACGATCCTCACCTGCCGCCCATGGGCCGGAAGGTCGATCAGCGTGCGCTGGTAACGGCTGTGGATACGACGGGAATCCTTCCCACAACCGGGGCAATCCGCCTTCGCCTGCCGGGGCGTCGCTATCACCAGAACTTCGCGTGCGTTCATTTCCAACCGCTCGGCTTTCAATCCGTACGGCAGGAAAGATCCATCGTAACGTCTGTGAACCATCGGCTCCTCCTGTCAGGATACCGATATGTGGCGTCTCGATCCAACAACTGCACCAAATATGCGCCAGACCCAATATTGCGTGCCGATAGGGGGTCAACGTTCAATGCCGATTGACAGAAGTCGTCGCGACGCGGATCGAGAGCACGCGTCTCGGAACTCTGGACTGGTCGCTGCTCGTCGACTGCGCCTATGAAGTCGGCGGTGCGCGTCACGAAAACATTGAGTTGAACGTCTTCCACGATGTCGACCGTGCCGTGACCGAGGAGGCGCGAAACGCGTGGCCGGTCGGGCGCCGCTTCACGATCTTCGTCCATCCCGACGATCCACGTTCCGTGTCACGCGTCGCCGACGGCGGCCGTCAAGCCGCCGCCGTGGTGGCGGCGCTGCTCACGCCATTGGCGCTGGCATTCGCGACCTTCGCGACCCTCCTCGTGCGCCGTTCGCGAACGGCGAAGAGGCGCTCGCCGGCACGTTGATCCATCGTCGGACCGATTAAGCATCATGTAACCGGAACCAGAATAACGGCAACTCGATTCAATGATACATCCGAGCCCATATACGCTTTGGCGGCATATTTGTGAGCAATAGCGCCGGGTGTATTTAAGTATTCACTATATATTTTTTGTCATATTTTTTACTAAAATAAATATATTTTCAAACGATAACAAAATGAACAAATATGATGTTGATATATAATAAAATGAAAAAATAATAAATATCTCATACGGTAATTTGACGTATATATACAATACTGAAATAATATATATTGGCGATATGAGCGTGAAAAAATACGCTCCGAAGCAGAATATCAATATATTTATCAATATCGAAAATTTACTTATTTTTGTGTTAAAAAATAATATTTTTCCAAAATGTAAATTGTACAAGCACACAGATAAACATAATATTAATAAGTAGATAATGAAGTATTCTATGGCAACCATAAAAAATATTTTTTCATATTTAGATTCAAATGATATATCTTTTATAGAATAAATAATGTTGCTTTTAAAAAATTCATTAATAATACTAATCGGCAATTTTACTTCTGATAGATAATATGATTTTTTATAGGCAAAAAACGCCAATATTATATAGATTAAGCCAAAAATATATAAAAATATTATATTATTAATGAACGTTTTATTTAATTTTATCCCGACTATTAAGGGCATAATTACATTTCCTAATTTCCTGACATGCGTTGCATGATTGCAGAAACATTCCGATAAAATCGATTTTATTGATCAATGCCAATCCCATTGCGAAGTTCGGTTGACATAATAAACAACTCCGGCCGTCGTCGGGCTACCGTTGACACAGTTTCCGCGCAGTCCGGCACCTCCGCGACCGCCGATGAGGCGATGATCTTGACCAAGCGATCGGAGACCATCATACCCGCCTTCTCCGAGAGCCTCCCTCCTGGACCGATTTCGGTTTCGGGCCCGGCTTGCGCGGCGCGAGGCGCCGGCCGGTGGCGGTTTCCAGCCGGTCGATAAAAACCGGATCGCCGAGGGGGCGGCCCGTGCGCTCGCCGCGCCGGATCGCTTCGATCTGGTCGTCGTTCAACCCATCGGCCAGGAACCGCGCCCAGTCGCCGACCCGCCCCCCGAGCGCGGCCACGTCCGTCACCCCATCCGGGCCGCCGCCGAGATGCGCCGAGGCACTCGACCAGGGCCAATCCCGCGAGTGCGCGGCCAAGCCCGCCCGCACCGGGTTCAACTCGATGTAGCGGGCCGCGGCCATCGTGTGGCTCTCGTCGAGCGGACAGGAAGCGAAACGGCCCTGCCACAGGTACCCCCGCCACCCCTCGCGGAAGTTCACCGCGCGCGAATAGCGCCGGTGCGCCTCCCCAAGCGCCGCGCGCAACCCGTCCGGATCGGACGGAACCAGCAGGAGGTGCACGTGGTTCGGCATCAGGCACCAAGCCCAAACGGCGACTCCCGCCGCCCG
The DNA here is from genome assembly GCA_963675465.2 of Rhodospirillales bacterium. GTDB lineage: Bacteria > Pseudomonadota > Alphaproteobacteria > Rhodospirillales > Shumkoniaceae > JAHDSF01. The sequence continues at coordinate 537,630 of CAXXVY010000001.1, read as the reverse complement.
CGTGTATTCCGCCAACAGGTCCAAATAGGCCCGATAGTCCGCTTCGGCGAAAAACACGGGCTGCCGCCGGTTGCCACGCTGGGTGACGAGGTGCGGAACGAACGGGACCACGATGCGCGCCAGTCTTGCCATCGGTCGATCGTAGGCGATGTGGCCGATGGCGTCAATTACATATGGCGTCCCCATAACTAATAAAGAACCAAAAATTCCGGAGCACTTTTTACGACACGCAAGAAAATGGGAAATTCCAGGAATATTTTGCGGGTCTGCCGTGAATTGTGGGGACAATGACGAAGTGTAAGCATTCCACATTGCCGATATCCCGAAGGCTGGGACGTACGGGCCGGGCGAGGTCGAGGTAATTGCTGGGAATCTCAGATTGACCCGCCCACCCGTTCTCCGACCCAAGCCTGCGGCAGCCAATGGCGCCGACCGCGAACAGAAGCGTGAACCTGCCGGACTGAAACTGGGGAACCGCTATTGACTTCGCTACCCGAATACAGAAGGCGATTACCATCCCTGTACAAACAACATTACGTGAACGAAAATAAACTCAAAACATGGTTTGGCATTTGAGAGTTTTTTCTTATCAAAAGATCCAAATGACGCACATCTGTGTATTTTCTGTCAATAAAACCCAAATCCATTTTCCCATACCCGATCCCGTTGTATGAAAACAAGTTATTCATGCAAAATAAAACATATTTCCAATATAAATCACCGTAACAACCATATATCATGTGATTTTTATTTTTATCGTATAGCTCAGACATGAAATGTGTCGTCATATCCATTTTATAATACCATGTAAGACCATGTCCCCACAAAACATACTTGAAATCGGAATTTTGACAATCAACACGTTTCGACAAACTATATTGCCCTTTGCATCCGATGAAATCGGACACGTCATAGTCATTCCATTTCGGAAATCCGGAAATTGTTATTTTATTTTTCCAAATATCCACGTATTTCCGAAATGATCCAAAAGAATCCGGGGAGGTATTTATATCGAACACCCTATAGCGGAAGCACGGCAATTCAGAGCCGCCGCCAATCGTTTTGATAAGCATTTTCAATATCTTCCTGCGCGCCACCTTTAACCGGGGCGCTGCAGAAATATAGGAACATGCCCCCATAAGCGCAATGGACGATTTTTATTTCTATTTTAAGGAGATATTCACGCCTCCATGCCATTAAAACGGTCAATTGTGCTGATGAATTCCTGAATTCGCGCCAAAACTATTGTCTTAAATGGGTTGGCGCCAAATAATTAGCGCTTCGTGGATGCCAATCCGAGAAGCGATCGCTTGGCATGGGGCATGCGCGACCGTCCAGCCTCGGCGGCATTGGTCCCGTCGGCCGCACCTTGTTACACGTGATTTTCCTTTAACCTTTTCCGCGTTTCGCCGCCCGACCCAATTGGGCGCAGGGAACGCCGCCGATGGCGCCCTTGCGGTTCGACGGCAATCGCCGCCCCCTACTCGTTCCCGCCCTTGACCCGCGCGGCCAGGGAGGCGGCCATGAAGGCGTCGAGATCGCCGTCGAGCACGCCCTGGGTGTTGCTGGTCTCGACGTCGGTGCGCAGGTCCTTGACCATCTGGTAGGGCTGCAGGACATAGGAGCGGATCTGGTGGCCCCAGGCGATGTCGGTCTTGGCGTCGTGTTCGGCCTGGGCCACGGCCTCGCGCTTGCGCAGTTCGTGTTCGTAAAGCCGCGCCTTCAGCATCGCCATCGCCTCGGCCCGGTTGCGGTGCTGCGAGCGATCGTTCTGGCACTGCACCACGATGTTGGTCGGAATGTGGGTGATGCGAATCGCGCTTTCGGTGCGGTTGACATGCTGGCCGCCGGCGCCCGATGCCCGATAGGTATCGACGCGCAGGTCCTTGTCTTCGATTTCGACCTCGATCGAATCGTCGACCACCGGGTAGACCCAGACCGAGGAAAAGCTGGTGTGGCGCCGCGCGCTGGAATCGTAGGGCGAAATGCGGACCAGGCGGTGGACGCCGGCTTCGGTCTTCAGCCAACCGTAGGCGTTGGATCCGCCGACGCGGATGGTGGCGGATTTCAGGCCCGCTTCCTCGCCGGCGCTCTCGTCCAGCCATTCGACCTTGTAGCCGCGCCGCTCGGCCCAGCGCACGTACATGCGCAGCAGCATTTCGGCCCAGTCCTGGGCCTCGGTGCCGCCGGCGCCCGCGTGGACTTCGAGATAGCTGTCGTTGGCGTCGGCCTCGCCCGAAAGCAGGGTTTCCAGTTCGGCCTTGCCGGCACGTTCGCGCAGGGCGCCCAGCGCGGCCTCGGCTTCGGCGACCACCTCGGCGTCGCCCTCGGCCTCGCCCAGCTCCACCAGTTCCCGGTTTTCCGCCAATTCCCGAACGAGATCGTCGACGTCGCGGATGCCGTGTTCCAGGCGCGTGCGTTCGCGCATCACGGCTTGCGCCCGCGCGGCGTCGTTCCAAAGATTCGGGTCTTCGGCGAGGGAATTCAGTTCTTCAAGACGGAGGACGGCATTGTCGTAGTCAAAGATGCCTCCTCAGCAGTTCCAGCGACTGCTCGATGTCCTGAGTGAGGGTTTCGATCTCCGCCCGCATGCGTGTCTCTCCGTCGGATGGTTCGCGAAAAGGGGGACGTGTCCAGGCGCGGGGTTTTAGCGAACAATGGTGCCCCGAGACAAGGAAAAGCGTCTCCCCGCCGTCAATATAGTCCGCCGGTACCCAATGTCGGCCCGGATTCGACCGGCGTGAAGCCGCCGACCACCCGGCTGTTGCCGGTCGGTTCGTTCCCGGGACGGAAGGCTTCGAGGATCACGTCGCGATCGCCTGGCGTCGCCAGTTGTCCGGTCTCCGCGTTGACGCGGACAAGCCGGATTCCCGGCGGAATCCGGAATGGAATCCCCGGCTTGTCCTCGAGCGCCGCCGCCATGAAATCGTGAAAGATCGGCGCGGCGACCGAGGCCCCCTGCTCCTGCTTGCCCAGGGAGCGGGGCTCGTCGAACCCCGCGAACACGCCGAGCGCAAGATCCGGCGAAAACCCGACGAACCAGGTATCGATGGAATCGTTGGTGGTTCCGGTCTTACCCGCCAGCGGCTTGCCGACCGCCTTGATGCGGACGCCGGTGCCCCGTTCGACGACGCCTTCCAGCATCGAAACCATCTGATAGGCCGTCGCCGGGTCGGTCACCTGTTCGCGATTGTCCGGAATGTCGGGCACCGACTGTTCGGTCCAAAAAGTCGCCCGGCAGGCGTCGCACACCCGGTCGTCGTGGCGGAAGACCGTATGTCCTTCGCGGTCCTGGATCCGGTCGATCAGCGTCGGCGTGATGCGATGTCCGCCGTTGACCAGCATGGCATAGCCCGCGGTCAGGTTCAGCAGGGTCGTTTCGCCCGCGCCCAGAGACATCGACAGAATTTCAGGCAGGTTATCGACGACTCCGAATCGTTTGGCGACCGACGCGATCTTTTCCATGCCGATGGTCTGCGCCAGCCGCACGGTCATCAGATTGCGGGATTTCTCGATCCCGAGCCGCATCGTGCTGGGGCCGTAGAATTTGCTGGTGTAGTTCTCCGGCCGCCATTTCGGAAGCCCCGGCCCCTGATCGATGACGAACGGGGCATCCAGAATCAGCGATGCCGGCGTGAAACCGTTTTCGAGCGCGGCCAGATAAACGAACGGCTTGAACGCCGATCCGGGCTGGCGCTTCGCCTGGGTCGCCCGGTTGAACTGACTGAGCGCGAAGGAATACCCGCCGCTCATGGCCAGGACACGACCGGTGTGCGGATCCAAGGCCACCAACGCGCCGCCGATATCCGGAATCTGCCGCAACGCGAATTCGTCTCCGGCCTTGGCATCGGGCTTGGCATCTTCCGCGGGTTCGACGGCCGAGACCAGCACGACGTCGCCCACGGCAAGGACATCGGCCGGTTTTTTTGGCCGGGAACCCACGTGCTGCCCCTTCAACCACGGCCGGGCCCATTTCAATTCCGCCAGCGGAATCCGTCCGCGCGCGCCGTCCGAGAACCCGATGGCAGCAGCATCCGTGTTCAGATCGAGAACCACGGCAAGCTGCCAGCCGCCGACACCCGCCGGCGGTTCGATCGCGGCCAGCGCTCCGCGCCAATCGCCCGAAACGTTTTCGATCCGGCCATAGGCGCCCCGCCAGCCGTGGCGACGGTCGTATTCTTCCAGACCTTCGCGCATCACACGGTCGGCAATTGCCTGCAAACGCGGATCGACGGTCGTCCGCACCGACAGTCCGCCCTTGTACAACGTGGCCTCGCCGTAGCGTTCCGCGAGTTCGCGGCGGACTTCCTCGGCGAAGTAGCTCGCGTCGACGAATTCTATCTCGCTGCGGGGAACCACCTGAAACGGTTCGGCCGCCGCCGCCGCCGCTTCCGCCGCCGTAATGACGCCGTCTTCCTCCATGCGCGACAGAACCCAGTCGCGGCGCGATTTGGCGGCGTTGGGGTGACGATAGGGATGGTAGTTGTTCGGGGCCTTGGGCAGCGCCGCCAGGTATGCGGTTTCCGCGATGGTCAGTTCATCGAGCGACTTGTTGAAATAGTTCAGCGACGCCGCGGCGACGCCGTATGAGCCGAGACCGAGATAGATCTCGTTCAAATACAGTTCCAGGATCCTGTCCTTGGGAAACGCCTGTTCGATCCGGAACGAGAGAATGGCTTCCTTGACCTTGCGCGTGATTGAAACCTCGTTTGTCAGTAGGAAGTTCTTGGCCACCTGCTGGGTGATCGTCGACGCTCCCACGGGCCGACGGTCCGAACCCATGTTTTTCAGGTTGGTCAGCGCGGCGCGGATGATCCCAGGTATGTCGATCCCTGAATGGCTGTAGAAAGTCTTGTCCTCGGCTGCGAGAAAGGCATGGGTCACCCGTTTCGGCATCGCCGAAATCGGTACGAAAACCCGCTTTTCCGTCGCGTATTCGGCCAGAAGCCGCCCGTCGCCGGCGTGGACCCGGGTCATGACCGGCGGCTCGTAGGTCGCCAACTGCCTGTAGTCCGGCAGATCGCGGCCATACTCGTAAAATATCCAGAGCACGCCGCCGGATGCGCCCAACGCCAGGAAAAAGAACAAACTCAAAGCGATAATCAGATACTTCATAGGTCGAACGACGCCACCGATCAGGGTTAAGCCCCGGTTTTCAGGGCCGCGAGAGGCAGGATTTGGGCCGCCCCCGATATAATGTCAAATTGTGGCGGACTTTTGCCCGTCCTCGCGAAAATCATCCTAGGGCCGATAGGCTTCCTCGACACGAACGAAGTACCGGTCGATGGCCTGGGCGATCGAGTTCGCCAGTTTCTTCCGGTATTCTTTGGTCCGGAGGTTCTTTTCCTCCCCGTCGTTCGACAGAAAACCCAGTTCGACCAGTACCGAAGGCATATCCGCCGATTTGAGCACGGCAAACCCGGCGAAGCGATGGCTGTTCCGAAGCAGTTTCACTTCTTGCCGCAATTCGTTGACGACCAGTCCGGCGAAACGCACCGACTGGTTCATCGTTTCGCGTTGGGCCAGATCGATCAGGATATTCGTGACTTCCCGCGATTCGTGCGACAGGTCGATCCCGCCGATGAGATCCGCCTTGTTTTCGCTCACGGCAAGCTGTTCGGCCAAATTGTCCGAGGCTTTCTGCGAAAGGGTATAGACGGAAAGCCCCCGGATACGGCGGTCGTCGATCGCATCGGCATGCAGGGATACAAAAAGCTCTCCGCCGGCTTCGTGCGCGAAGGTCACGCGATCGTGAAGGCTGATGAAAACGTCGCGGTTTCGGGTCAGCACCACTTCGTAGCGCCCCGAATGCTCCAGTTCCTCCTTCAGTGCCCGGGCCGCGGCCAGAGTGATATGCTTTTCGTAGACACCGCGAATCGACTTCGCCCCCGGATCGGCGCCGCCGTGGCCGGGATCGATGACGACGACATGACGGCGTCCCGCATAACCCGGTTTGCGCGGTGGCACGGGGAACGGCCCCGCCACCGCGCGGACAAGTGGCGGCAGGGACGGTCGCGAAACCGCCGCGTTCATAACGGGGGGCGCTTCCGGTTGCGAACGGGGGCTGAGCGTCGCGGGATCGACCGCCGTGGTCACGGATCGGCCCGGCCCCGCGACGGAAGCACGGAAAGCGGCGCTGGTCTCCGGCTTGATGTCGAGCACGAACCGATAGGGACTGCCCTCCGACGGTTCGAGCAGAAAGGCGTCGTCGACGACGGCATCCCGCGTCAGATCAAGAACGATCCGCGTGGTTCCCGGCTTGAACAGGCCATAACGCATGCGCGCCATGAGCCCCTCGTTGCCCGGAAGCGGCTTCTGGGGCAACCGCCATCCCACCTCGGGCAGGTCGATCACCACGCGCGCGGGGCCGTCCAGAGTAAAGACCGTCGCGATGACCGGCTCGCTGAGTTCGAGCACCAGCCGCGTCCGCGCGCCGTCGACGCCGACACGGACATCCGAAACCACGGGTTGGCCCGCGACGGCAACCGGATTTCCCGCCCCCATGACCAACCACCCGGTCAGAAGTGCGGCGATTACCGCGATCCAGACCCGGTTATAACGTGATTCGACTTCCGGCATGTGTTCGTGCGGCCCCGCTTTTCCGTCGCAACGCATGGCGAACCGGATAATCACCGATTGTCCCAGCCCGCAAATCCGAAATATTTCGACAAACTGATTGTCGAACCAAAATCCTACCGTTATCTTAACGGCGGAACGGACCAGACCCGGCCTTTTCGTCTAGGAAAGTGCTGAAGCTTCAGGCCCGTTTCGTAAATACGCTAGTATTCGCCGCATGGTGCAGAATCAATACATCGGCGAAGTCTCGGACTTTTCGAGGATTTTCATATGTCGGAACGAGCTGCCCGATCGGTATCGAAAGCGCATTGCGTATTCGCACGGTGCTTCAGGCCAGTCGTCGGCGCCTCCGGCATTCTTTCCCGCAATTTTGGAACATGGCCTCGCCGCGCCGGCGTGAAAACGTCTGTTCGCGTGGCGAGCAACTGGAGTTATCCGCTATATGGCCACCAAGAGAATGCTTATCGATGCCACGCACCCGGAAGAAACCCGGGTGGTGGTGCTCAACGGGAGTCGTCTGGAAGATTTTGACGTCGAGGTCGCTTCAAGAAAACAACTCAAGGGCAACATCTATCTAGCCAAGGTCACCCGGGTCGAACCTTCCCTTCAGGCTGCTTTCGTCGACTACGGCGGCAATCGCCACGGTTTCTTGTCGTTCAACGAAATTCATCCGGATTACTACCAGATTCCGGTCGGCGACCGGGAACGGATACTGGCCGAACAACAGGACCAGCATGAATCCGAGGATGAACCGGGCAACGGAAAGCCCCACGGACACGACGACGAAGGCGACGAGGAACACGTCGAAACCGTCGGCGGCGATGACAGCGACGAGGTCGAGGTCCGCCGCCCCAGCCTGTCCAATCTGCGCCGGCAATACAAAATCCAGGAAGTCATCAAGCGCCGCCAGATCCTTCTGGTCCAGGTCGTCAAGGAAGAACGCGGCAACAAAGGCGCGGCCCTGACGACCTACCTGTCGCTGGCCGGCCGCTACTGCGTTCTGATGCCGAACACTGCGCGAGGCGGCGGCATTTCGCGCAAGATTTCATCCGGCACCGACCGCAAGCGGCTCAAGACCATTCTGACCGAGCTCGAAATCCCCCAAGGCATGGCGGTCATCGTCCGCACCGCCGGTTCGGAACGCAGCAAGGCCGAGATCAAGCGCGACTACGACTATCTGATGCGCCTGTGGGACAGCGTGCGCCGCACTACCCTGGAATCGATCGCGCCGACGCTGGTGTACGAGGAAGGCAACCTGATCAAGCGAACGATCCGCGACCTGTACGATCGCGACATCGACGAGGTGATGATCGACGGTGACGAAGGCTATCGCACCGGCAAGGACTTCATGAAGCTGCTGATCCCCAGCCACGTCAAAAGGGTGAAGCGCTACATCGACCCGCTGATGCCGCTGTTCCACCGCTATCAGGTGGAAAACCAGCTCGACGAGATGAACAGTCCGGTGGTTCAGCTTCGTTCGGGCGGCTACATCGTCATCAATCCGACCGAAGCTCTGGTTTCCATCGATGTGAACTCCGGCCGCGCCACGCGCGAACGGAACATCGAGGAAACCGCGATGCGGACCAACATCGAGGCCGCCGAGGAGATCGCCCGCCAATTACGCCTGCGCGACCTGGCCGGTCTGATCGTGATCGACTTCATCGACATGGAAGTCCCCCGCAATCGGATCCAGGTCGAACGCCGGATGAAGGAAGCGATGCGGACGGATCGTGCCCGCATCCAGTTGGGCCGGATCAGCCCCTTCGGACTTTTGGAAATGTCGCGCCAGCGTCTGCGGCCGAGCTTGCTGGAAACCAGCTTCGCAACCTGCCCCCACTGCCTGGGGTCGGGACTTGTGCGGTCGGTGGATTCCGCAGCGCTCCATGTCCTGCGCGCGATCGAGGAAGAAGGCATCCGCCGCAAATCGGGCGCGGTCATGGTGTTCACCCCGCTGCCCATCGCCATGTACCTGTTGAACAAGAAGCGCGCGGCTTTGGCGGACGTCGAAGCCCGCTACGGCATCACCGTCGAATTCAGCGCCGACGATTCGCTGGTCGTGCCGAACAACCGGATCGAGTGGACCCGAGCCGTTGTTGCCGAACCCGAAGCCGAAACAGCCACGGCACCGGTTACGGAGATCCCCGAAGCCGAGCCAGCGCCCGAACAATCCGGTCCGGAAAGTTCGGACGAAGAATCAAACCGCCGCCGCCGCCGCCGCAGGCCGCGCCGGCGTCGGCGCGACGACGCGGAAATCGAAAGCGAATCGACCGTCGAGGCGACCGAGGGCGAAGAAGCCGCCGAAACGCTCCATGACGAACCGTCCGACGAGGCCGCTGCGGAAAACGCCGAATCGGAACCCGCAGCGGAAGCCGATTCCGAATCGGAAGACGGTGACGACGCCAAGACAAAGCGTCGGCGTCGCGGCAAGCGCGGTGGTCGACGGCGGCGTTCGGCCCGCACGACCGATGCTGCCGTGACGACGGAAGCCGGCACCTCGGAAGACGGCACTCCGGAAGGCGCCCCCGAAAGCGTGGCCGCCGAAACGGTTGCCGAGACAACCGTCGACACCGAACCGGAAGACGCGGCGCAGGTACCCGAGCCGTCATTCGAACCCGCACCCCGGATCGAAACCACGGAAACGGTAACCGAGCCATCTGCCGCTACCGCAGAGACGACGGAAACGCCGTCCGAGGCGTTCACGGAAGCCGCGCCGCCGGAAGCGGAGGCCAAGCCGAAGCCCGCGCGCCGCCGCCGCCGTAAGCCGAAAGCCGAGGAAGCGGCGGCAACGGCGGACGCGACGGACAAACCGGTACTGACCGAGCCGCGCTCCGACGAAACGAAAGAAGCGCCTGAGGTCGCGAAGGAAGCGCCGAAACGGACGCGGACGCGCCGGGCTCCACGCAAGAAAAAGACCGAGCCCGCCGTGGAAGTGCCTGCCGTGGCCGAGGACATCGCCCCGGAAACAGAGCCGCAGGTTGTCACCGGGGAATCAGCCTCCGCGCCTTCTGAACCAGTTTCAGCGGAACCCGCAACCGAAATTCCGGCTGCGGCGGAAATCGTTGAACCCGCACCGACGGAAATTCATGCGTCTTCGGTCCAGGACGTGGAATCGGCGGACGAAAGTGTCGGCGCCGAACCCGAGCAACCGGAACCGGAGCGGAAACCGGAAGAGCCGGACGTCGATCCCCTCGGGGATGCCATCATCCAAGTGAGCGGTTCCGAGCCCGAAAGCGTCGAACCGCCGCAACCGAAGCGCGGCGGTTGGTGGCAGCGCCTGACCAACCGTTAGAAACGGAACCGAGTAACGAAAACGCCCCTTTCGATCGATAGGGGCGTTTTCTTTTCACCAACAATTCGACAATTCTACGCCAGCCACGCCTTCATGCGTTCGGCCGCCTCAGCAATGTCGTCGGTCGCCCGCGCGAACGAGAACCGCATGAAGCGATGACCGCGTTCAGGGTCGAAATCGATCCCCGACGTCGCCGCAACACCGGTTTCCGCCAGCATGCGCCGGGAAAATTCCTGGCTGTCGTTCGTCAAGTGCGTCACGTCGGCATAGAGGTAAAAGGCGCCATCGGCATTCGACAGCTTGTCGAAACCCGCCTTGGGCAGTTCCGTGAGCAGAAGTTCCCGGTTGCGGGCGTACTTTTCGACATTGGCGTCGAGTTCTTCCTGGCAGTCGAAGGCCGCAATTGCCGCCAGTTGCGACAGCGTCGGCGGCGAAATGAATAGATTCTGCGCCAGGCATTCGACGGCACGCGACAGGGAATCCGGGATGACCATCCATCCCAGCCGCCATCCGGTCATCGAATAGTACTTGGAGAAACTGTTGATAACGATCGCATCGTTGGTGAACGCCAGTGCTGAACGGGCCGGTTCCTCGTAGGTGATGCCGTGATAGATCTCATCCGAGACCAGGCGGATTCCCCGATATTCGCAGTAGGAAACCAGGGCCTGCAAGTCCTCGGCGCCGATCATGGTCCCGGTGGGGTTCGACGGACTGGCGATGATCAACCCGTCCAAATCGCCAGGAAGAGCGTCGATCAGTTCAGGCGTCGGCTGGAAATTGGTTTCCGGACCGACCGGAATCAGGACCGGCTCCACCCCCATCGCCGACAGGATGTTGCGATAGCAAGGATAGCCCGGGATGGCCAAGGCGACACGGTCTCCCGCGTCGAACGCGGCGAGAAATGCCAGAACGAAACCGCCGGAGGATCCGGTCGTGGCGACCACCCGGCCCGGAGTTGCCGCAACGCCGTGTTCTTCGGCGTAATATCGAGAGATCCGTTCGCGCAGGAGCGGCACGCCAAAGGCGTCGGTATAGCCCAGGCGGTCATCTGTCAAGGCGCGCCGGGCGGCGTCCCGCACCCCTTGTGGCGCGGGTGTGCTCGGCTGCCCGACCTCCAGATGCAGCACATCGCCGCCGGCGGCTTCCCGCTCGTTCGCGGCGCGCATCACGTCCATGACGATAAAGGAGGGAATGCTCCCCCGCCCGGAGACTTTCAGGACCATTCCGCGTTCCCCCGAATGTTAAGTGCCATTGCGGTCAGTCGGCGAACAGCGCCAAACCGGACGACCGCGGATCGGCCAGCATCGAACAACTTTCCGGATGCGGCGGCGCGCCGGCGACGCAGGCGATCACATTGACCGATCCGATGACGTCGACCGGGGTCATCGCGTGCCCCATGCCGGCGAGGGCCCGCGCAGTGCTGGCCGGGAGCCTCTTTTCGTGAAACGTCTTGTCGGGCTCTCCGCTGTTGTGGACCCTTGGCGCATCGATCGCCTTTTCCAGCGATTCTTCGGCCATCAGGGTGCGGGCCGCAACCTGAACCATCGCCGTCGGCGCCGCAATTCCGCCCGAAGCCGCGGCGGCGAAGAAGAACTCGTTCACGTTCGCGTTGATCACCATCATCGGCCCGAGGGAATCGGCGCCGCGTCCCCCCTGGCCGGGCAAGGCGGCCAGGATCATTCCGGTGCCCGGAGCCACCCGGCCGGTACCGAAAAGATTATTCATCGTCACCGTGCACGCGACCGCCGACCCGTCGCGATCCAATGCGACGAACCCGGTGGCGAAGGGATTTTCCGGCCTGTCGACGGCCTTGGTCGGCAACCGATCCGCCGTGGTGTGTCTTTCGTCGCGCATGCGTTCGGCCAGCGCGGATATCCGGGACTCGCTCAAGATTTCGCCCGGCGTCTTTGTCACGATCCCATCCGAATTCATCCAGCGCGCGCGGTCCGAATAGGTCGCCATCGCGGCATCGGCGATCAGATGATAGCGATGAAGGTTGTCCGCGTCCTGGAACCGCCCCCGGGTGGCCAGAAGCGACCACATCTCGGCGGCGACGAGACCGGCAGCCGGTTGCGGCGCGGTGAAATGGACCGTGTTGTTGCCGAACGGTATCGCCACGGTTTCGCGCCAGGTCGGGATGTTTTCCCGCAGGTCCTCGATCGCCAGAGTGCCACCGGCGCGTCGAACCGCGTCGACGAATTGATTGGCCAACGGCCCGGCATACAGTTCACCGGGGCCCTGAACACGGAGACGACTGATCACGGCCGCAAGGTCGATCTGCTGAATCGTGTCGCCCTCGCCCAGCGGCGCGCCATCGCGTCCACCGAAGATCTTTCGGGCTTCGTCGTCCGCCATCAAGGCTCCGCCGACCCGTTTGAGGTCGACCGCGAACGCGCGCGAAACCTTGGTGCCGAATCGGGCCAGACTTTCCGCGGGCACGATCAACTGGCTCCATGGCAGTTGGCCATAGCGGGAATGCAGCGCGTAAAATCCTCGCGGATTGCCGGGAATGGCGCTCGGTCGCGTCGTTCCGGCGGTGGGAGTCTGGGGAGTGCGGGCAAGAAACTCGATCATCTCGGTCTTGCCATCTTCTCGCCGTTTTCCTGATTGACCCTCATGGACGATGCAAACGCCCCCGCCCGCCAATCCCGCCACCGACGGCCGCGTGACCGACAAGGCGAAATACATCGCGACGGCGGCATCGGCGGCGGATCCGCCGGCGGAAAGAACATCGCGGCCGATCAGTGCGGCGCGGGGTTCGTCGGCGACAACGCCACCCAGGAATCCCTGGACGAAACCGATCGTGCCCCTTTGTTCCTCCGGCGGATCTGACGTGCAGGCGGCAATCGCCAGCAGGGCGACGGCCCCGGCGAATTGACGGATGGCCCGGCCGCGACTACCTTTATCGCAACCGATGAGGTTGATAGCCGTGATAAAACGCATTCTCCCCCTCTTCATCGTGGCGTTGGCCGCAATGTCCGTTCTTGTAACGACGTGCGACGCGCGCGCTGAAAAAATATCTTTCATTCGCGACGCTGAAATCGAACGGACCCTTCGCGTCTATTCGTCCCGTGTCTTCGAAGTCGCCGGGCTCGATCCGTCGGCCATTGAGATTTACATCGTCAACGACAATAGCATCAATGCCTTCGTCGCAGGCGGCCAAAAACTGTTTATTAATAGCGGGCTTCTGATGCGGTCGGAAAACGCCGATCAGGTGATCGGGGTGATCGCACACGAAGCCGGCCACATCGCGGGCGGACACCTTTCGCGAACCCACGACCAACTCGCAAAAAGCTCGGCGCAGGCCATTATCGGCGCGGTGCTGGGCGGGGTTGCGGCGATCGGCGGACGCGGCGACTTGGCGACGGCACTGGTTCTCGGCGGGCAGCAGGTCGGCCAACGGTCTTTTCTGCAATACAGCCGCACCCAGGAATACGCGGCCGACCAGGCCGGCATGCGGTTCATGGATGACGCGGGAATCTCGTCGGAGGGATTGAAGGACTTCATCGAAATCCTCGGCGACCAGGAACTTCTCAGCACCAGCAGCCAGGCGCCGTACGTCCGCACCCACCCATTGTCGCGCGAACGGGTCGACGCCATCGGCGAACACGTGCGGACTTCTCCTGTGACCCGCGGCAAGTTGCCGCCCGAATACGCCGAAATGCACGCGCGGATGCGGGCGAAGTTGCGGGCCTACCTGAATCCGGGAACACTGCTCCGGTACTACCCGCTGACGGACCAAAGCCTCGTCGCGCGGTATGCACAGGCTGTCGCTTATTACCGCAGGGCCGATCTGGACAAAGCCGTGACGCTGATCGACGGATTGATCGCGGAGCGCCCGGACGATCCATTTTTCCACGAACTCAAGGGCCAGATGCTGTTCGAACACGGCAACATCCCGGACGCTCTGCCCCAGTATGAAAAAGCGGTAAACCTGTATCCGCAGTCCGCCTTGCTGAAAACCGACTTGGCCCGTATCCAGATCGAATCGGGAGATCCCGCGCTTCTGGAACCCGCGATCGGGCACCTGCGAGTCTCGGCAGTCACGGACTCCGACCGTGTGTTGGTCTGGTATCTTTTGGCCAAGGCATACGGCCTGAATGGCGACATGGGCATGAGCGCGATGGCCATGGCCGAACGGGCCTTCCTGAAGGGAAATCAAAAGGAGGCCCGCTACCACGCCGAAAAAGCTCAAAAAATGTTGCCTTTCGGCTCCCCGGGTTGGCTGAAGACCGAGGATATCCTTTCCTCATTGAAAAAAGAAAAGGATGATTAGGCGGCCCCCCCTTCGGAAACGGCCATCTCCGTGTCGCCAATGGACCGGGACGTCGGCGGGAATCATTGCGGCGGCTTTGCTTGGTGCGTGTGCGCCACAAACCGAGGCGGTTCCCGTTACCGGCAATCTGAACATCCTTGAGCCGTTTTTCGCGGAAGCGCGCAAGCCCGATGCCCGACAATGGGTTGTCCTGGGCGCCCCCGATTTCGCGCCCGTCGACGCCGGACCATCGCTGCGGTTCGCCACGACCGGAGAATCCTATGTCGTGGCCCGTCACGTCGACGCACCGCTTCAATTGGCTCCGTTCCTGGCATGGACGTGGAACACGGAAATCTCACCGCCTACGATTTACCCTATCCGGCTCGCGGTCGGATTCCGTGGCCCCGAGGGAACGGCGCGTTTCCGCCACGGCGGCCTAACCTTGGAAGGACGCCCCCCCCTTCCCGACTACGACCGCATTGTCGAAATCGCCTGGGGGAAGTCGGCGTTGGAACGCGGCCACCTGTCGATGCCCGACGAGCGTAAATCCGGCCCCGAAGTCCCGGTCTACATCGTGCGCGGCGGCGTTGAAAATGTCGAAAAATGGTGGAAGGAAACCGTGGACCTCTCCGAACTCTACGGACGCCTGTGGCCGCAAGACAATCGTACCGCAACCCGAATCGTCTTCGTCGCGCTCGTCGCCGACGCGGCGCCGCGGACGGGCCTGCGAGTCGCGAACATCACTCTTTCCCGATAGTACATCCTGATTCCCGTCTCGCGCGAATAGTCGGTGTTCCGATGATTTCACCGGGACGCCGATCGGTCCGATGCCTTTCCGGCAGGATCAAGAGTGCGTGATTATCGGCACGGCCCGTTAGAGTTTCCTTGCCCTGCCATGGCCCCCGGCCCATCATGCCCGGACCGTCCGCCGAAGACTCTCCGGGCGTGGTTTTCTATTGAGCGAACTGAGGAACAAACGATCATGGCTTCCTTCCGTCCCTTGCTTGCCCTTGCCATCCTGGCGCTGGTCGCCGCGGCGACTCCCGCGATGGCCGACAGCGCGCTGACACCGGCGCAAGAGGAAGCCGTGCGCCGCACGGTGACCGAACTGCTGAAATCCAATCCGGAAATCGTCGTCGACGCACTGAAATCCTACCAGGAGAAGCAGGAAGCCGCGCAACGGGACCACGAAAAAATCACGATCGAATCGTTGCGAAACGATCTTGAAAACGACGAAGCTTCCCCGGTTGTCGGCAATCCGAACGGCGACGTGACCATCGTCGAGTTCATGGACTACCGTTGCGGCTACTGCAAAAAGGTGTTCCCCGAACTTCAGGCGCTGCTGAAGGAAGACCCCAAGATCCGATACGTCTTCAAGGAATTTCCCGTTCTTGGCGAGGAATCGGTCATGGCCGCCCATTACGCGCTCGCGGTCTGGGCGGTCGCTCCGAATAAGTACGCCGATTATCATGCCGCGTTGATGAACAACCGCGGCGCCTTCACGGAAGACAAGCTGCTCAAGATCGCCGAGGGATACGGTATCGACGGCGATGCGCTGAAACGTGCGGTGGCCGACGAAGCGACGGAAAAAGCGATCAAGAAGATTTACGCGATGGCGAGCACTTTGGGAATCCGGGGGACACCCGCATTCATCGTCGGTGGGCGGCTGGTTCCTGGGGCGGTAGGAATCGCGGTCCTGAGGCAATTGGTGGCAGAAGCACGTAAAAGCTGACCCCCGCCGCACCCCCGCTGTGATATGATGCCGACGCTCGCCGGTTGACCCGACATCGGCTTTGCACGCCGCCGGAACCGGCTTTCTGACCGCAACCAGGATGGGGGGTCGCATTGTGACCACGAATAATAATGCCGGCGTGCGTTCGGTGTACGCCTTTGATTCGGTGGAGGAGTTCCTGGCGCACGCCTATTCGCTGGAACTCGAAGTGGCGGAACGGTACGAAGAAATCGCCGACTCCATGGAAACCCACAACAACATTGAAGTCGCCGATGTCTTCAGGGAACTGGCCGTTCAAAGCCAGAAGCACGGCAGCGAGATCCTGGCGAAATCGGAGCGCAAGATCCTACCCCGTATCGCGCCCTGGGATTTCCGGTGGGGCGACGGCGAGGCGCCCGAAACGCCGCCGATGGCCGAAACCCACTATCTCATGACGCCCTTTCACGCGCTGACCATGGCCCGCGAAGCGGAATCCCGCGCACGGGATTTCTACGCCAGGGTCGCGCAGGATTCGGCGGTGGAAGCCATCCAGGAGATGGCGGCCGAATTCAGCCAGGAAGAATCCGAACACGTCGCCACGCTGGACCGTTGGCTGAAGAAATACCCCGAGCCGCCGAAGGATTGGGACTTCGATCCGGATCCTCCGGGAATGCCGGCGTAGGCTTTTCAACTCCGGCCGGGCTACGGCGGTCGCCGGATATCGTCACGATAGAAAACGGGCCCCCCGATCGCGCGGAGGCCCGTTTTTCAATGGCGACGGGGAATCAGCAGTGCGGCTCGGGCAGGCTTTCGATGCCTTCCAGTCGAAGCCGCAACGAAAAGATGTCGTAGTCGAGATCGATTTTCGCCGAAACGCCGTTTTCAAGCTGGATCGCGCCGACTTCGAAATCCGGCTCTCCCGAGGTGATTTCCGGGTCGAAATAGGCGGTTCGCATCGGCCACGCGGGATGATTCAGCAACGGACTTTCCACGGCCAGGGTTTTGGCGGGTTCGTCGATCCGCCGCCCGATAAAGGTCACGGTATCCTGGGCGTTCTTGCCGACCGCGCCGTCGAACACCGGCGCCGCGTGCCGGTTTTTCCCTTCGTTGGCAGCCCGAAGGATCGCCAGGGTGTGGGATACGGGAAACAGGACGTTGGCCGGAAGCACGAACGAACGATCGTCCGGCGCGCTGAACACCGCGACCGTCGATTCCGGTGAACGCTTGACCATCCCGCGATAGGATTCGGTATCGCCGTCGATTCGCTCCCGCGCCGTGAAACGATAGACTCCGGCTTCCGGACTTTCCCATCCGGCAAAGGTCGTATCCTGGCGTACCGTCGTGCCGGTCGCCGATTCGAGATCAAGCACGAAACGCTGGCTCAGGTGCCATCCCTCGCACGTTCGGCCCAGCGTCAGTTCCATCGCACCCGACGCGCCGACGACGTCCGACGAGGAACGCGCCTTCGACAAGGTCACGGAATAGAAAGCCCGATGGGGCACCAGCGAAACACCATCGCCGGCGTGGGCCCGCGGGGCGTCCACCTGCATCGCCCCTACCGCGGCGATCACGCACGCAACACGTCCCAAATTCATGAGCCTCGTCTCCCTTGCGACAGCCGGTCTTCAGCATAGGGCGGCAAGCGACGGACAGGAAGCCCCGGATTTCGGTTCCCGGGACTGGACACACGGCCCGAGATGTGCTTTCGAAGGCTCATGTGCACCTTTGTCATCCTGCGGCGCCCCGGCCATGACTGGCCGCTGATTGTCGCCGCCAACCGCGACGAGATGGTCGACCGGCCCGCCCGGCCGCCGGATCGCCATTGGGCCGATCGTCCGGAAGTCACCGCCGGGATCGATCTGTTGTCGTTCGGGACTTGGCTGGGCGTCAACGATCTCGGCATGGTGTCCGGAATTCTGAACCGGCCGGGCTCACTCGGCCCGGCGCAGGATCGTCGCAGCCGCGGCGAACTGCCGCTGGAAGCCTTGGACCACGAAGATGCCCGAACGGCTGCCGACGCCCTTGCCCATCTCGACCCCGCCGCCTACCGGCCGTTCAACCTGATCGTCGCCGATCCGGAAAACGCCTTTCTCATCATCGGACGAAACGGCGAGAACGGCACCGGTGATACCGACGTCGTGGTGGAATCGATTCCCGAGGGGCTGTCGATGGTGACGGCATGGGGGCTGAACGCCGACCGATCGGCGCGTGGCCGGCGGTATTTGCCGGAATTCCGCGGTGCGCCACACCCCGATCCCGATACCGGGAACTGGTCGGAATGGCGGGCACTGCTGGCTCGGCGCGATTTCGACGATGCGGCCGGTCCGGGCGGCGCGATGTGCGTGGTGACCGACACCGGATTCGGAACCGTTTCATCCTCTCTGATCGCCATACCGGGGCCGAAGCGAAGGGAAAACGGCGTTTGCTGGCTATTCGCCGCCGGACGGCCGGGCGAAGTGCCGTTCCAGCCGGTCAGGCTTTAATCGCATCCATGTCGGCGCGCCGTTGTTTTATGCAAACCTACCTGCTATATGAGGGCCTCCGATCCCATCCTGAACGCGTTCAGGCGC
Source organism: Rhodospirillales bacterium (assembly GCA_963675465.2). Classification (GTDB taxonomy): domain Bacteria; phylum Pseudomonadota; class Alphaproteobacteria; order Rhodospirillales; family Shumkoniaceae; genus JAHDSF01. The sequence continues at coordinate 519,229 of CAXXVY010000001.1, read as the reverse complement.
GCGTTCCCTCGGATTCGTGAAATGGCAAGACGCAAGCAGATCTACGAAGGCAAGTCGAAAGTCCTGTTCGAAGGCCCCGAACCCGGTACATTGGTCCAGTACTTCAAGGACGACGCCCTCGACCGCGAACAGCGGAAGGGCATCATCACCGGCAAGGGCGTCATCAACAACCGGATCTCCGAGTACCTCATGTCGCTGTTGGGCGACATCGGCATACCGACGCATTTCATCCGGCGGCTGAACATGCGCGAGCAATTGATCCGGGAACTCGAAACCATCCCGGTGGCTCTGGTGGTGCGCAATCTCGCCGCCGGCCGGCTCGCCGAGCGCCTGAAAATGCCCGAAGGCACGCCGTTACCGCGCTCGATCGTCGAGTATTATCTGAAATCCGACGACGTGGTCGATCCGATGATCGCGGAAGAACACATCACCGCGTTCGATTGGGCCAGCCCCCAGGATCTGGATGACATGATGTCGCTGGCCCTGCGGGTCAACGATTTCCTGGCCGGGCTGTTCTACGGCGTCGGTCTGCGTCTGGTCGATTTCCGGCTCGAATTCGGGCGGTTGTGGGAAGGCGACTTCATGCGCATCGTCGTCGCCGACGAAATCAGCCCCGACACCTGCCGCCTGTGGGACATCAAAACGAACGAAAAGCTCGACAAGGACCGCTTCCGCCGCAACCTCGGCCATGTCGAGGAAGCCTACCAGGAAGTCGCCAGCCGCCTGGGCATCCTGCCCGAAGGCGGCCCCCGCGACATGAAGGGTCCCGAAGTCATGCAGTGACCCGCGCGACCGGCGCCGGCGCGCATCAAGACCATCGAAGGAACCGAACCGTGAAAGCCAAAGTCCACGTCACCCTCAAATCCGGCGTTCTCGACCCTCAGGGCAAGGCGGTGCAAAACGCCCTCGCCTCGTTGGGTTTCAAGGGCGTCGGCAACGTCCGCCAGGGCAAGTTCATCGAACTGAACATCGCCGAGACCGATCCGGCCAAGGCCCGTGAACAGGTGGACGCCATGTGCCGCCAACTCCTGGCCAACACCGTCATCGAGAACTACGAAATCGACATCGCCGAGTAGAGCGGATCTTCCCGCGCGCTCCAGCCGACCGGACATTCCCATGAAAGCCGCCGTCATCGTTTTTCCCGGCTCCAACTGCGACCGTGACGTCAAGGTCGCGCTGGAGCAATCCATGGGCACGCCGCCCAACATGATCTGGCACCGCGAAACCGAACTGCCGGAACTCGACCTGATCGTGGTTCCCGGCGGATTCTCCTATGGCGACTATCTGCGGTCGGGCGCCATGGCCGCCCATTCGCCGATCATGCGCGAAGTCGTTCGCCGCGCCGAACAGGGTGTCGCGGTGCTGGGGATCTGCAACGGATTCCAGATCCTGACCGAAACCGGCCTGCTTCCCGGCGTTCTGATGAAGAACGCGGGCCTGAAGTTCATTTGCCGGGACGTCGATCTGCGCATCGAGACCACCGACAGCCTGTTCACCCGCGCCTACGCCAAGGGGCAGGTCGTTCGCATTCCCATCGCCCATAACGACGGCAACTACTTCGCCGACGAGGCCACGTTGAAGCGGCTTGAAGACGGCGACAGGATCGCCTTGCGCTACGCGGACGGCGACGGCGCGGTGACCGATGCCGGCAACCCCAACGGATCGCGGCTCAATATCGCCGGAATCCTGAACGCCAAGCGCAACGTTCTCGGCATGATGCCGCACCCCGAACGTCTGGCCGATCCGGAACTGGGCGGTACCGACGGGCGCCCGATGTTCGACGGCTTGGTGGAGGCCTTCGCCTGATGACCCAGTACAACGCCGAAATCACCCCCCAAGTCGTCAAGGACCACGGCTTTACCGAGGACGAATACAAGAAGGTCCTCGAGATCATGGGCCGCGTGCCGAACATCACCGAGCTCGGCATCTTTTCCGTGATGTGGTCCGAGCACTGCTCGTACAAGTCCTCCAAGAAGTGGCTGAAAACCCTGCCGACCACGGCACCGTGGGTCATATGCGGGCCCGGCGAGAACGCCGGAGTCATCGACATCGGCGACGGCCAGGCTTGCATCTTCAAGATGGAGAGCCACAACCATCCGTCCTACATCGAGCCCTACCAGGGCGCGACCACGGGCGTCGGCGGCATCCTGCGCGACATCTTCACCATGGGCGCGCGACCGGTCGCCAACCTGAACGCGCTGCACTTCGGCACGCCCGACCATCCGAAAACCCGGCACCTCGTGCATGGCGTCGTCGCCGGCATTGCGGGCTACGGCAACTGCATGGGTATCCCCACGGTCGGTGGCGAGTGCGACTTCCACGAGTCCTATAACGGCAACATCCTGGTGAACGCGTTCACCGCCGGCGTCGCCGACACCGACAAGATCTTCTATTCGGCGGCGACGGGCGCGGGCAATCCGCTGGTCTACGTCGGTTCCAAGACCGGCCGCGACGGCATTCACGGCGCCACCATGGCCTCGGCCGAATTCGACGAGGATTCGGAGGAAAAACGTCCCACCGTCCAGGTCGGCGACCCGTTCGCAGAGAAATTGGTCCTGGAAGCCTGCCTCGAGCTGATGGCCACCGACTGCATCGTCGCCATCCAGGACATGGGTGCGGCGGGCCTGACGTGCTCCACCTTCGAAATGGCCTCCAACGGCGGCGTCGGTCTGGAACTCGACCTCGACAAGGTTCCCCAGCGCGAAACCGGCATGACGCCCTATGAGATGATGCTGTCGGAAAGCCAGGAACGCATGGTCATGGTCCTGCGCCCCGGTACCGAAGACACCGCGCGCAAGATCTTCGAGAAGTGGGAATTGGAATTCTCGATCATCGGCACCCTGACCGACAGCGGCCGCATGGTCCTGAAGCACAAGGGTGAAGTGGTCGGCGACCTGCCGATCGACCCGCTGGCCAAGGCCTCGCCGGAATACGACCGGCCGTGGGTTCCGACGCCCAAGGCACCCGTCGTTGCCGCCGGCGACGTTCCGGCGCCCAACGACGTGGGGGCGGTGCTGAAGAAGCTGATCGTCACGCCGATGCTCGCCTCCAAGCGGTGGATCTGGGAACAGTACGACCACATGGTGATGGGCGACACGGTGCAGCGGCCGGGCGGAGACGCCGCCGTCGTGCGCGTGCACGGAACCCGCAAGGGTCTGGCCATGACCAGCGACTGCACGCCCCGTTATTGCGAAGCCGATCCGTTCGAGGGCGGCAAGCAGGCGGTGGCGGAGGCTTGGCGAAACATCACGGCCAGCGGCGCGAAACCCCTGGCGATCACCGACTGCATGAATTTCGGCAACCCCCAGAAGCCGAAGATCATGGGCCAGTTCGTCGGCTGCATCCAGGGCATGACCGAAGCCTGCAAGGCGCTCGACTTCCCGGTCGTTTCCGGCAATGTGTCGTTCTACAACGAAACCCAGGGCGAAGGCATCCAACCCACCCCGTCGATCGGCGGCGTCGGCATCATGCCGGACGTCGCCCGCATGGCGACGATCGGATTCAAGAAGCCCGGCCAGACCATCGTCCTGCTCGGCGAGACCACCGGGCATCTCGGTTCCTCGATCTACCTGCGCGAAATCGAGGGCCGGGAAGAAGGCGCCCCGCCGCCGGTCGATCTGGCAATCGAACGTCGCAACGGCGATTTCGTGCGTGGCCTGATCGAGGCAGGAACCGTCGCCACCTGCCACGATCTGGCGGACGGCGGGCTTGGCATCGCGCTGGCCGAAATGGCGATGGCGAGCGGAATCGGCGCGACGGTGAAGATCCCAGACGGCCCTCTGCCTGCGCACGCCTTCCTGTTCGGCGAGGATCAGGCCCGCTACGTGGTCGCGATCGACGATACCCAGCCGCTGCTCGATGCGGCCGCGAAAGCCGGCGTTCCGGCCACGGTGCTCGGCACCACGGGTGGCGATGCGCTGGCCATCGACGGCGTCTGCTCGATCGCCGTCAAGGAACTGCGCGACGACCATGAAGGCTGGCTGCCGAAACTGATGGCCTGATGTTTTCGAACTCATAGCCAAGCGGCAACAACCGGCGGTTCGTTGTTGGATCGCCGGTTGTTTTTTTGGGGATAGCCTTTGATCGGCCGCCCGGCAAGACTTTCAGCCGCGTAAAAACAAACGAGAGGTTTTGGCGCCGCTGCCGCCGGGACAGGACCCGACGGATTTCGTAGCGATTAACCGTGCCGAAAAGCCGGCTCCGACGCGATACGTTCGCGAAGAGAAGCACAACGTCTACTTCCTCAAGGATCGGTCAGAAGGCATGATGATCCCGCTGACCGAGAACGAGTTTCTCCATCCTCATCCCGGCGTGCACATCATCGACGATTTCGTCTTCTTTCCGTCCCGCGACGCCGAAAGCTGACGCGGACGATAGCTCCGGGGCTGCCGTTCTGTGAAAGTTCCCGCCGCGCCCGTTGACGCGCCCCCCAACGCACGCCACATCCACAGGAAAGTCGCAGAAGCTCGCGAAGGGGTGGTCCCTTCGTGGCGGTTTTGGCTGGGGACGGTTGTCATGGCTATGCGGGCTGACGAAATCGTGCGTCTGATCAAGGAAGCGATTCCGGACGCGCAGGTGACCATCGAGGATCTCAGCGGTGCCGAGGACGGCGACCATTGGGCGGCGCAGATCGTTTCAGCCGCGTTCGAGGGCAAGACCCGCGTCCAGCAGCATCAAATGGTCTACAGCGCCCTGCAGGGGCGTATGGGCGGCGAACTCCATGCGCTGGCCATCCAGACGAACGTGCCGGAAACGGCCTGATCCGGCCGGATGCACACAAAACAACCACCCGAAACGAAGGACTATCGATGAGTGAGAATTCCGTGTTTGCGGCCATTCGCAAGGACATCGCCGAAAACGAAGTCGTCTTGTACATGAAGGGGACGCCGCAGTTCCCGCAGTGCGGCTTTTCCAGCCTCACCGCGCAGATTCTGTTTCAACTGGGTGTGCGCTTCAAGGGCGTGAACGTCCTGGCGGACGATACCCTTCGTCAGGGAATCAAGGCGTTTTCCGACTGGCCGACGATCCCGCAACTTTACGTCAAGGGCGAATTCATCGGTGGATGCGACATCGTCCGCGAGATGTTCGAAAGCGGCGAACTCCAGGGACTACTGGATCAAAAGGGCATTCAAAGAGCGGCTTGATCGGTCGGCCGGACCGCGGAACACACCACGATCCGGCCCCCGAACCGGCTGCCTACCCGGCAGCCGCGAGTGATTTCCGTACCGCTGCGGCAACGTCGTCGGCGGTAAGTTTGTAATGGGCGACGAGATCGGCGTAGACCGCCGCCGACTGCCCGAAGGTATCGCCGATACCGACGCATTCCAACGGCCGGCCATCCCCCTTGAAGGCATAGGCGACGATCGCCGACAAACCGCCGATCAAAGTGTGTTCCTCCGCCGCGACAAGCGCACGGCACCCGTCGGACAGCGCCCGCAGATCCTCATCCGCGAGCGGTTTCAGTGTCGGGCAATTGACGACCCGAAGCGATATCCCCTCGCCCGCCAGGGTATCGGCGACCTCAAGGGCACGATGGACCATGGCGCCGGCCGCGAAGATCACGGCATCCGAACCTTCCCGGATCTCGTAGGCTTCGCCGATCTTGAATTCCCGGAGCGGCGAGGTGACGTCGGGCCAGTCGTTGCGGTTGATCCGCAGGTAGACCGGACCGGGATGGGCCGCGATCGCGCGAACGGCCTTGGCCATCTCGTTTCCGTCGCAGGGCTCGACGATCGTCATGTTGGGAATCGCGCGCATGATCGCGACATCCTCGATCGCCTGATGGGTCGACCCGTCCCCGAAATCCGACAACCCGGCGCACGTGCCGACCACATTGACGTTGAGGCTGAGGATCGAAACCGAGGTCCGGATCTGGTCGTAGGTGCGCCCCGTGGCGAACACGGCGAAGGAGTTGACGAACGGTACCTTCCCGGTCAGGGCGAGCCCGGCGGCGAAGGACATCATGTTCTGTTCGGCGATGCTCATCTCGAAATGACGTTCCGGATGGGCGTCTTCGAACAGACAGCTCATGGTAGATTTGCCGAGATCGGCTTCTAGCGAGACGATCGCCGGATTTTCCCGGCCCAACTGCACCAGGGTACGACCGTATACCTCGCTCAGATTTTGCGTTGTCATCGTCCCCTCCTCAGCCGGCCAGATCGGCCAGGGCTTGGTCATGCTGTTCCTTGGTCAACACGCCGTTGTGGAACGCCGGGTTGTTTTCCGCGAACGAGATGCCCTTGCCCTTGATCGTGTTGGCGATGATGACCGTCGGCTGGCCGCGGGTTTCGTCCGCCGCATCCAGCGCTTCGAGAATCGCGCCCATATCATGCCCGTCGATTTCGATGACCCGCCAGCCGAAGGCCGCCCATTTTTCAGGATGGGGATTGGTATCGAAACGGTCGGTGATCGGACCCGTCGCCTGAAGCCCGTTGCGGTCGAGGATGGCGATCAGATTGTCGAGCTTGAACGCCTTCGCCGCCATCGCCGCTTCCCAAACCTGGCCTTCGGACTGTTCTCCGTCGCCGACCAGCACGTAGACCTTGCTCGGCAGTCCATCGAGCTTGAGCCCCGCGGCCATGCCGCAGGCGATGGAGATGCCCTGGCCCAACGATCCTGTGTTGGCCTCGATACCCGGGCAGAGCTTGCGGTCCGGGTGGCCCTGAAGGATGCCGCCGAGCGTCTTGACCTTGTCGAGTTCGCTTTCCTCGAAGAACCCCAATTCGGCCAGGGCGGCGTATTGAACCAACGCCGCGTGCCCCTTGCTGAGGATGAAACGGTCGCGTTCGGGCGCGTTCGGATTCTTGGGATCGATCCGCAGCTTGCCGAAATAAAGAGCGGCGATCAAATCGGCGGCGGAACATGAACCGCCGAGATGACCCTTCTTGCCCCAACCGACTTCGCGCAGGATCTTGCGGCGAAGCTCCCGGGCCTTTCCTTCCAGAAAGGCGATGTCCTTATTCATGATGGTTTCCCCTGTTGCTCCGTCACAGCGATTCCAGGATTTCCCGCGCCCGGCCCACGCCGGTGCGGCCGCTGTTGTAGACCGGCACGGAAATATCGGTCAGCATCGGCTCCAGGACGCTCATGGACAACTGGGCCATGACGATCGCGTCCACTTCCTTGGCCAGTTCGCGGACGTTCTGGATCAGGATTTCGTTGTGCTTCTCGGGATTGCCGGCCATCAGGGCCTCGAAAGCCGTGGTCGACAGGACGGTCTTGATTTCGGTGTCCTTTCCCGCTTCGGCGGCGGCCTTTTTCAGAAGGTTTTGCGACGACGGCACGGTCATCGCCAGGGTCGCCAGCAAGCCGACCTTCTTGCCCTGCCGGACGGCCAGATCCATCATCGGTCGGTCGATCTGCAGCAGCGGCACACCGATCATCGGGCGCGCGTGATCCACCGCCGGATTGAACGTGGAGCAGCCGAGCATGATCAGATCGCAGCCTGCGTCTTCAAGGTTCTTGGCATACTGCGTGAACTTGGCGAAGTTGTGCGGCGGAATGGTTCCGATCGGCGCCTTCATGTTGTCGCGCTGAATGGTATCGTCCCCCATGTGCATGACGGCCACTTCGGGGATGATTTCGTCGGTATATTTTTTCGCCAGGGTCGCGGTGAACACCGCCGCGTGAATGAAGCCCAGCGTCTTGCCGCTCAGATCCTTGGTCATGACGTCTTCCTCCGTTCAGGTAAAGATGTTGATGTATCGGACTTCCTCGGAAACCGGGGTGATCCCGTGCGTTTCCGCAGCGTTGAAATACAGACCGTCCCCGGCTTCGAGATCGAACAGCCGGTCGCCGACGCGCACCCGCATCGCGCCCGCGACGATATAAATGAATTCCTCTCCGGTATGGTCGAGCCGGTGTTCGGCGACTTCGCCCCGCCGCGCCACGAACAAAAACGGTTGCATCCGCTTATCGTGGTAGTCGGTAGCAAAGGGAAAGATGCCGTATCCCACCTTGGTCCGGATCACCCCGCTATCGACCTTGGAACGCGGATCGTGGACGGCGTGAACGGTCGCATCGGCCTCGATCAGCGTGGCAACGCCCACCTGAAGCGCTCCGGCGATCTTGACCAACGTCGCGATCGGCGGCGTAACCTTGCCGGTCTCGATCTTGGACAGCAGACTTTTGGTGAAACCGCAGACGTCGGCGATATCCTGCAGGGTCCGCTTCTGTTCGTTGCGAATCCTCCGGATACGGGCGCCGATATCGGGAGTCACGGTCATGTCGCGGTGGTCTCCGCGAAGATCGGCCGCAGGATGTCGCGCGCCCGCCGGGCATCGGCGGCAAAATCGTCGGAAAAGGCCTCTACGCTGACCCGCCCCCGGTAACCCGCTCCGGCCAAGGTCCTGAAAAAGGTCACGTAGTCGTCGGAGCGCGCCTTCGGATAGCGGCGTCCCTCGATCTCGGCGAAGTGAACGTGACGCAGACAATCGGCCGCCTCGGCGATATGCGTCATCGGTTCGTTTTCGAGCATGACGTGATAGTAGTCGGCCAACAGGCGGATGTTCGCGCACCCGGCGTCGTCCGTCAGTTTCCGCCCCTCGGCGACGGAATTGACGATGTTGCTTTCCCGACGGTTCAGGGGTTCGATCACGATGTCCAGACCGGCCCGCCGGGCGAACGGATCGATGGCCCGAAGCAGATCGACGATTTGTTGCCATGCCCGATCCATCGGGAAACCTTCCGGCACGTTCTTGGCGCCGGAACTTCCGAACACGATTGCCTTGGCGCCCAATGAGCCTGCGCGCGCCACCGCCCGTTCGGCATAAGCCAAGGCGGTTGCGTGATCCGCGCTTTCCCCTGTCAACCGCATCGCATCGGGAAAGAAGTTGTGGCAGGTTTCGCAGCCGATCGGCGCTGCATCCAACCGGGCGTGAAGCGCGTCGAACACGTCATTGTCCAACGCCATCAGGTCGCGTAGCGAAAGTTCGATGTAGTCGTACCCCAAGGCGGCGAGATCATCGAGAACATGGATCCCCGTGCCATCGGTTCCGCCAGCGGTCATGCAACCGCAACAACCCAAGCGAAAGCTCATCCCCCCCCTTTTTGTTTTGCATCGAACGGTGCTTCCGCAGCCGAACCACGAAACCGAAGTATACTGAGTTTACTATAATTCAACAATGTTGAATTTCGGTGCGCCGATATTTTCACGACTGCGTGATCGAAAGTCCCGACCCTTGCCCGGCCGATGGCGTCACCCAACATTCAGCCGCAATCGGATCCCGTCGGGCGATACGGTTTTCTTTCTTGTCGGAGCGCTCGACACCCGCGACGACTGGAGGAAACGGATGGACCAGAGGATCATCAAGCTTTACGACGAATACACGCACGCGCCGCTGCCCCGAAGGGTTTTCATCAAGCGTCTGAGTCTTCTCGTGGGCGGAACCGCCGCCGCCATGGCCCTGCTTCCCGCCTTGGAAAACAACTACGCGATGGCCGCCATGGTCGCGGAAGACGATTCGAGAATCACCACCTCGCGCGTCACCTACCCCGCCGGTGACGCCCAAATTTCGGGTTATCTGGCCCATCCCAGGAACGGCACGAACCTGCCGGCGGTTCTGGTCATTCATGAGAACCGGGGGCTCAATCCCCACATCCAGGACATCGCCCGCCGGTTGGCGGCGGAAGGGTTCCTTGCGCTGGCGCCAGACATGCTGTCATCGATGGGCGGCACGCCCGCCGACGAGGATCAGGCACGCGACATGATCGGCAAGCTCAATGCGGCGGAAACGGTCGCCGGGCTCGTCGCGGGCGTTGACTATCTCGACGACCACGATGACGGAAACGGGATGGTCGGCTGCGTCGGGTTCTGTTGGGGCGGCGGGATGGCGAACCAGATCGCCGTGAACGCCGACAAGTTGGATGCCGCCGTCGTATTTTACGGCCGCCAACCCGCAGCAGCCGACGTTTCAAAAATTCACGCCAAGATGCTGATCCATTACGCCGGTTTGGACGAACGGATCAATGCCGGCAAGGATGCTTACGAAGAGGCGCTGAAGGCCGCAAACGTCTCCTACACCCAGTACGTCTACGACAACGTCAATCACGCCTTCAACAATGACACCAACACCGCGCGATACAACGCGGAAGCGGCAAATATGGCCTGGGGCCGGACGGTGGAATTCCTGAAAGCCTCGCTCCCGTCCTAAGCGCGAAATGCGATACCCAGGAAAAGGAGGCTTCGAATCGATCGAAGCCTCCGGATCGTGGGTTCGGTGCTGCAAGAAACCGGATGAATTCAGTCGGCGCCTTCCCCGACGGGCCGCTGAGTCGATGCGGTCTTGCTGCGTTCGATGGATTGAAGCGCAAGATAGCTGTTGCCGTACTTCTTCAGGTGGTCGAGTTCGTTGTCGAACTGGTCGTAATGACGCTCTTCGTCGCCGACCATCGCCTCGAAAATCTTCTTGGACACCGAATCGGCGTTGGCGGCGCATTCGTTGGCCCAGAGATTGTAGGTCTTGATCGACTCCATCTCCATAGACGCGGCTTTCTCGACCATGGCCGCGACGTCTTGAATGGGCTGCACGGCCTCGGCCGCCACCATGTTCACGTCGCCCTTGAGAAACAAAATCCGTTCAGCCAACCCTTCGATGTGCATCATTTCCTGAATGGCGGTATTGCGGAACAAGGACGCCAGAAGGTCGAGCCCCTGATCGTCGCAATGAAAATGGAAGTACATGTACTGATGCACGGCGGCCAATTCGTCGGCCACAGCCTTGTTCAGCAGTTCGATGCTCTTTTCAAACACGGTCTTATCCTCTTGTCTGGCATGGGATCTGAGAAGCACCCGTCGCGTCGGCCGATTCCGGGCACGACAGTTCGCGTCCGCGCCGCCCGAATATCCGCTCGCCCCCACCCGAGCGCGGTCCGAGTATAGCCGTCCGTGTCGGTGGCGCCAATGTTTGCGATACCGTCAATGGCGGGTGCGCGGCACGGACCGATCGGCGGGAAACGTCATCGTCACCGTGGTTCCCTCTCCTGGGCGGCTGTGGATCACCAGCGTACCACCGTGCATTTCCATAAGCCGCTTTGAAATGGGCAGCCCGAGCCCCACACCGCCATGCTGCCGCGAGTAGGCGTTTTCGACTTGGCCGAACGGCGCCATGACCTTCACCAGATCCGCTCCCGATATGCCGATCCCGGTGTCGGAGACCGCGATCTCGTGGCTCTGCTTCGCGTTGAGGAACGCGGTCACGATGATCTGCCCGCCGCCGTCGGTGAATTTCACCGCGTTGGATAAAAGGTTGAGAAGCACTTGGCGAACCCGGAGATCATCGGCCCACAAATCGAAGGAGCTGTCCTCCACCCGGAGTTCGATCGAAAGTCCGTGTTCGCGCGCCCTGTTTTCGACGACCGCGGCGCATTCGCGCAAACAACGCGCGACGTCGACCGTGCTTTCACGCAGTTCGAAATGGCGCATCTCGATACGGGTGATGTCCAACAGATCGTTGATCAGCGCGAGAAGGTGCTCTCCGGACGATTTGATATGGTGCGCGTACTCCCGGTATTTGGCGTTTTCAATCGGGCCGAACATTTCCGCCGCCATCATCTCGGCTCCGCCGTTGATCATGGTCAGCGGCGTTCGCAGTTCGTGGCTCATATTCGCCAGAAATTCGGTCTTGGCCCGGTTGGCCAGTTCCGCTTCCTCTTTCGCGCGATAGATCATTTCCTCGTGCCGCTTGCGATCAGTGACGTTCTTGTCGACGCCCCGATACCCCAAGAACTCGGAATCGGAAGAGAGAATCGGGACCGCGCTGCATTCCATAACGACCAAATGACCATCCTTGTGCAGGTGTTCGATTTCGATCCCCGAAAATGCCGCACGCCTTTCGGAAAAACGGGCAATCAGCGCCACCATCCTTACGGCCTCGGACGGGGGCATGAGGTCGAACGGCGTCTTGCCGACGACCTCGGATGTCTCGTATCCCAGGATTTCGGTTATCTTGGGGCTGACATAGGAGTAGGCACCGGAACCGTCGATTTCCCAGATGAAGTCGGCGGAACATTCCAGAAGGTCGCGCAAGCGCTGTTCGCTTTCCCGCAAGGCGTTTTCCACCGCCTTTTGCGCCGAAATGTCCACCGCGATTTCGACCGTGCCGATCAGGTTTCCCGCGCCGTCGTAACTGGGATGGATCGCGAACAACGCGGGGAAACTGTCGCCGGAGCGGCGAACCAGCGTCAGTTCGCCGACGAAGCCTTTTTCGCCCCGGCGCAACGCGGATTCGAATTCCGGAAGCTTGTCGGCCACTTCGGGAAGATGAAGCACGGATACCGGCTTGAGGAGTACCTCGTCGCGCCGGTAGTCGAACATCTTTTCGGCACCGGGGCTGAAATCGAGAATTCGTGTGTCCTTTCCCTGCAGGTCGGTAATGAACAGAGCCACGTTGTCGGCCGCCGCGATGATATCCTTGAGTTCTCTTTCCCGCCCGCGTAGCGCGCTTTCGCGCTTGCGAATTTCACGCGCCATTTCGGCAAGCGAATGACCAAGGTCGTCGATTTCGTCGAAAACGCTGGGCGTGGGCGTCAAACGGAACTCGCCCGACGCGATCTTCCGGGCTTCCGCCTGCAACCGAGCCAGGGGGCGGGTCACCAATTCCGCCAGGGCAATCCCGCCTACGCCCGATACGATCATTGCCAGAAACGCCGAAAGAACGAAAAACAGGCTGGCTATGCGCAACGGGGAAAAAGCGTCTTCGACCTTCCGCGCCACGATCAGAAGCCACCCCGTAGTCGGAACGCGGACCGTGCTGCCGAGCCGGGCGACACCCCGATCCTTGAATTCCCAGGTTCCTTCGCGTCCCAGCAAACCTTCGACAACGATTGCCATCGACGACAGGTTTACGCGTTGGATCGCCCGGATGTGATCGGGACAGCGGATGGCAACACCGTCGGAATCGATGATATAGACATCGAGCCCCCCGGTTTTTTCGACCGGCGCGACGATCCCATCCAGCCATTTGAGGTTTATGTTCCCGGCGAGAACGCCGGATCCGCTCGCGATTGCGATGGTCAGGGAAGGTTCGCCGGAAACGATCGACGTGCGAATGTTCGACCAATAAACATCATTCTTTTTCCGCGGCACTCGGAAAAATTCCTGCCCCGACATGGTCAGGTTTTCAAATTCCTCTTTCGATACGCCGAGTTCGCGTTGAAACGCGGAATGGACGATCCGGCCTTCCCCATCCATCACGAATACCGAATCGAAATAATTGGTGGATTGGACGGCCGTTTTTACCCGTTCCGCGATCCATCCGCGGTAATCGGCTGTCGGTGCGCGGAGGTCGACGTTGGCCTTGAGATGTTCCAGAACGGACAGGGGTTGGCCGAGAAAGGATTCGATCTGCCCTTGCATCGCGCGCGCCAGCGTCAGGTTCTTTTCGGAAATCTCCTCGACGATCTTTGTGGAAAAGTAGGAGTAAAGAAGAACTCCTGAAACCGCGAGAGGCACCGCCGCGATCAACCCCGAACCCACCCCGAGAAACCGTCGAAACCGCATGGCCTGAGAGATTCCCTAACGCAGTTTCTCGTATTTACCGTCGTGCACGGTCATAAGAACCATGTCGCGGACAACGTCGCCGAAATCATCGAAAGCAAACCCGTCCAACAGCCCCGGAAACGAACGCCGGGCCAGAATCGCCCTTTTCAGGTCTTGCGGGTCTTTCGCATCCTTCAGGCCTGTCAGAACGACCTGGACGGCTTCATAGGAAAAAATGGCGGCAAAGTCGGGATCGCGGCCGAACCGACGGATGAACGCCTCTTTGAATGCCAGAAAACGCGGGTTGGTGTTACCCCGGTCATAGGTATTGAAAAATCGGATTCCCTCGACGGCTCCGCCGCCCAGGCTCAGGATATCCGTCGTCACGGACCACTGGCTGACCATGATCGGTGCCGTGAAGCCGATATTGCGCAAGTGCTGGCACAGCCGCGCGGTATCCAGGGCATTGGCCAGAATCAACAACCCGTCCGTTTCAACCACGGCGATTTGTTCCGCGAGTTCCCGGAACCGAACCGACGGGGTGGAAGTAAAGAAAGGCGTCGATACAATCTTTCCGCCGAGTTTCTCGAACTCGCCGCCGAAGGTATCCCGCCAATTTTCGGTATGCGCGCGATTCGACAGGTCATAAACGACACTTACGCGGGCAAGCCCGAGATCATTGCGGGCGTGCGCCGCGAGATTGGTCGCTTCCATGCGATTGGGCGCGTATACCCGGAAAAATTGATCATCCAGCCCGGTCAGAGCATTCGTGCTGGTCGTCGGGCTGACCATCAGTACGCCAGCGCGGTTCATCAGGGAAACGGCCGCGACCGACATCGAACTCGTCATATGGCCGACGATCGCCGCCACACCGGACTCGATCAGTTCCCGATCGACCGCTACAGCGGTTGCTTCGTCCTGCCGATCGTCTCTAATCAGAAGCTCGATCAGCCGCCCATCGATACCGTCAGCGGCATTGGCTTCCTCGACGGCCAGGATAGCCCCGTCACGGCCTTCCTGCCCCAGATTGCCGAAACGCCCCGTCAATCCGCCGACATAGCCGATTTTGACGGGTTCGGGATCGCCACACGCGCTGACAGTCAACACGATAAAAAGCAGCGCCAAACAGCCGGCGCGGCGCATCCTCGTTTGCCGGTCGTCGCCTTTACGCCCCACGCTTACGTCCCCCGCGTGTTTCGTGCTCCCATTAATATTCAACCTATACCTGGATAGGTCCTACCATTTAACGCCATTTTGGAAAGTTATTAAAGTTGTTTCGTTTTTTTCTCGTGTGTCGAAATAGGACTTTAACCCCAGTTCGATTCTGCAATTTATTATTTTAATCGTTATAATCTATTTGGGTGATGTTGTCGGTTTCCTGGCGACTTATTTTTGTAGCGACTCAAAAGTTTACCCGTCGCCCCGATCCGCCGGCAAGCCGGTGCACTAGGGAGAACCAGGAGATGACGATGCCAGATACCCCCGTCACCACCACGACCACCGGCACAACGGCCGAGACCGCCGCGACGCGACCCGAACAGATCGCCCAGGCCGCAGCGGCCCCGGTCGTGGACGTTCCCTTGCCCGGCCCCGGCCAAACGACCGGGATCGCCACCGATTTGGACACGATCTACCATATCGACGCGGCTCATCCGAAATTGATCCAGCAGCGCGGCAGCCTGCTCGTGCAAACGGAAAACGGCGACATCCTGTTTCAGGATTTCTTCGTTTTGGGCGAAACCGGATTGCCGGCTTCGCTACAGTTTGGAAACGACGCGCCGCAGGCTCCGGAGACCATTATCGCCCAGATGGGCGAGTTCGATCCGACGGCCGTCGTGCCCGCGGGCGGCGGCGGCGGCGGTGGCGACGGCGGCGGCGCCTCGTTCACGCCGTTCGAAACCACGCCACTCGGCGAAGGCCCGGCCACGCTTGATCTTCTAGGCAATTTGGATCTGACTTTCGAAGCCCCAGTCGTGCCCGACCCCATCGTTCTTCCGGCAACCGAAGAAGCGGCGGCCGCGACGGCGTCGAACGACGTGCCGGTCGCCAACGACGATCAGGCCACGGTCGATATCGAACTCCTGACGGCCGAGGGCAACGTGGTCGGCGGCCCCGATGCCGGAGCCAGCGACGTCGCGGATGTCGTGGGCGCCGATCAACCGGGTGCGATAACGCGCGTGTCGCCCGATGGTGGCAATACCTGGTTCAACGTTCCCCAGGCCGGCACCTTGGTCATGTCGACGACCTACGGGTTCATCGAAATCGACGCCGACGGCAACTACACGTACACGCAAACCGCCAGCTTCGGCGGCGGTTCTCTGCCGACCGTGCTTGGAAGTCAAACCTCGACCGCATCCGGCGCCGCGACCCAGGCCGCTTGGTCGGGCGTGACCCTCAGCGCGTTCGATTTCGGCGATAGCGTTATCGCCGACGGGCTTCTCAACGTCGGTGGCGCCGGCGGCACGGTTTCCTTCAACGCGAACGGCGTCGGCGTCGCCGGAACCCAAGGCCCCACCATCGTTCCGGGGCAGATCAACCACGACCCCGCGTCCAACACCAGCCAGGCACTTATGGTCGATCTGGGCACAGCCGTGGATTCCGCGTCGGTGACGGTGTCGGCATTCTACGCCAACGAAAACGAAGGTGAATGGGGCCATTGGCAAGCCTTCGATTCGGACGGCAACCTGCTGGACGAAGGCGATTTCAATCTGGCCGCCGAACCGGCCGTGGGCGAAAAGCACCTGTTGACCTTCACGGTCGATACCGCCGCTGACTTCCAGTACCTCGTTCTATCGGCCAACCCCTACGGCAACGATGCCGCCAACAACGACACCGATTCGAGCGACTATTACGTCCGGTCGATCTCCTACACGCTGCCGGGCGAAGGCGGCGTGCCGACCGACCAGATCGTCTACGAGCTGAGTGATTCCAACGGCGACACCGACACCGCAACCGCGACCTTCTATCTTCAGGAAAACGGAGGCGGTCAGGAATCCTTCCTCGCCTCACTTCAGTCGACCACGGTATACGGCAATATTCTCGCCGGCGGTGACGGCAACGACGTGGTCGTGGGCGGTTCGGATGGTGATGTCCTTCAGGGCGGTGCGGGAAGCGACGAACTGACCGGCGGCGCAGGCGCGGACACCTTCCTGTGGACAGGAACCGACAACGTCGACGGTACGATCGAGCATGACGTCATCACCGATTTCAATCCCGGCGAAGGCGATCAGATCGACCTGGACGCACTGTTCGATACCCTGGGTGCCAACGAACCGGCGCCGAGTGGCGCGCACGCGGAAGTCACCTCGGACGGCACGACCAGCACGATCACGGTCTACGGATCCGGCGACACCAGCAATCCGGTCCTGGACATCGCGGTCAACGGCGAACTGACGTCCGACGATTTCGTTACGCCGGACAACATCCAGATCAACAACACCGACAATGTGACCTGACCGCGCATAGATGTTCCGATCGCGATCCTTCGCGAAGAGTCCTTGGCCGGAATTCGGGAGTTCCCTGGTTCCGGCCATTCCTTTTCGTCCGCCACGAACATGCCCGCTTTTACGATCATTAATAATCTTGCCTGTAGTGGCCGGATTATTGCTATAAAGACCTCGTGATCGTGGCCTGCGAACGCGCGGAATGCCGTGCGATGCCGCCGGACCGACGTCGGAGAGATCAGGAGGAACCAATGGCGACCGGCGACAACAAGCGAACAGGTGGGCAGATTCTTGTCGACGCCTTGCGCATTCATGGTGTCGATACGGTTTTCTGCGTTCCGGGAGAAAGCTATCTGGCGGCGTTGGATGCCTTTCACGACGTCACCCAGGACATCGACCTGATCACCTGCCGCCAGGAAGGCGGCGCCGCCAACATGGCGGAGGCCTATGGCAAGCTCACCGGCCGCCCCGGCATTTGTTTCGTCACCCGCGGTCCCCGGCGCCACCAACGCTTCCATCGGCGTCCACACCGCGTTTCAGGATTCGACGCCGATGATCCTGTTCGTCGGCCAGGTCGGCCGCTCGATGACCGACCGGGAAGCCTTCCAGGAAGTCGACTTCCGCCGCATGTTCGGAGAAATGGTCAAGTGGGTCGCCCAGATCGACGACCCCGCGCGCATTCCCGAATACGTCAGCCACGCCTTCCACACCGCGATGGCGGGGCGGCGGGGACCGGTGGTGCTGGCGCTGCCCGAAGACATGCTGCGCGAACGCGCTGCCGCCATCGACACCCGCGCCTACAAGACCGCGTCCGCGAATCCCTCGGATGCCCAGATCGCCGAACTGAAAGTCCTCCTCGAACGCGCCGAACGCCCACTCGCCGTCGTCGGCGGAAGCGGGTGGAACGCCCAGGCCCGTGAAGATCTGCGCCGGTTCGCCGAAACCAATTCGCTGCCCGTCGCCGCGTCGTTCCGGTGCCAGGATCGCCTTGACAACGACAGCCCCAGTTATGTCGGTTTCCTCGGCCCCGGCGCCAGCCCGGCTCTCAACGACCGGGTCAAGAACGCGGACCTGTTGCTGGTCGTCGGCGCCCGTATGGGCGAAATGACCACCCGTGGCTACAGCCTGATGGACATTCCCGTACCGCGCCAGACCCTGGTCCACGTCTATCCCGGCCCGGAAGAAATCGGCCGCGTCTACCAGGCGGACCTGCCGATCTGTTCGGGATCGCCGGAATTCCTGTCCCGCGCCGCCGCGATGGCCCCCGTCGATCCAACGGCCTGGGCTGATGAAACACGAAAAGCCCGGGCCGAATTCAAGACCTTCATGGTTCCGCCGGTTTCGCAAGGCGCCGTCAACCTGGGGTCCGTCGTGGCACACTTGCGCGAACGCCTGCCGCGCGACGCCATCATCACCAACGGCGCGGGCAATTATGCAGTCTGGGCACACCGATTCTTGATGTATCGCGACGCCGGCACCCAGCTGGGACCGACCAGCGGCGCGATGGGGTACGGATTGCCGGCAGCCGTCGCGGCCAAGAAAGTCCATCCGGAGCGGGCCGTCGTATGCTTCGCGGGCGACGGCTGTTTTCTGATGAACGGCCAGGAAATCGCCACCGCCGTCCAGTACGGACTGAACATCATCGTCCTGGTCATCAACAATGGCATGTTCGGGACCATCCGCATGCACCAGGAACGCAACTATCCGGGGCGGACGGTCGCCAGCCGCCTGATCAACCCCGACTTCGCCGCCTTTGCGCGCGCGTTCGGGGCCCACGGCGAAACCGTCGAACGGACCGAGGAATTCGCTCCGGCTCTGGAGCGCGCCCTGGCCGCCGAACTTCCGGCCCTGATCGAAATCCGGGTCGACCCGGAGGACATCACCCCGGGCGGCACGATCCAGGCCCTGCGCGCCGGGGCAAGCCGGGCAAAAACCGCCTGAGCGCCTTGTCATGACGCGGACGTGATCCCGACGGTATCGGGATTCGACGCATGCCGACTTCCGCGCTGGCAACAAAGTACCTATTTAGATACAACGACGACCGAGTTTCCTCGGCGCGGGGATGTGCGCGCCCATCCGGACGGAAAGACGGAACGATCATGGCCGAAAAAAAAGTGGAACCCCATCTGTTCGTCATCTTCGGAGCAACCGGCGACCTTGCCAAGCGCAAGCTGATGCCGGCGATCGCCATGCTGGCCCAGACGGGCAAACTGGGCGAACGCTATGCCATTCTCGGTGTCGGGCGCGGCGACGACATCGATGACGATGGCTTCCGGGCGTTGGTCAACGACGCGCTCCGGGAAGCGGGCATTCCCTCGGGAACCGCTCGGGCATGGTGTGAGAGGTGCCTCCATTACCAGAAAGTCTCGTATCAGACGCCGGACGATTTCGCCGCCCTGGGCCGCCGGATCGAGGAACTGGAGCGCGAGAACGACCTTCCCGGCAATCGCGTCTTTTATCTCTCGACGCCGCCGGCCGTTTTCGAACTGACCATTGACGGACTAGGCCAGGCCGGGCTCAATCAAGGGCCGGGTTGGACGCGGCTGGTGATCGAAAAGCCGTTCGGTCACAACCTTCAATCCGCCATCGACCTGAATGCCTGCGTTCACCGGCATTTCACGGAATCTCAGATCTACCGGATCGATCACTACTTGGGCAAGGCGACCGTCCAGAACCTGTTCGTATTCCGCTTCGCCAACATGCTGTTCGAGGCGATCTGGAACCGCGATCGCATCGCCAGCGTCGACATCCTGGTCGCCGAGGAAATCGGCGTCGGCAGCCGCGCCGGGTTCTACGAAAAGACCGGGGCGGTCAAGGATATCCTGCAGAACCACGCCATGCAGTTGTTCGCCCTGATCGCCATGGAGCCTCCGTCCAACGGCGCCGCCGAGGCCATCCGGTCGGAGAAGATCAAGCTCCTCTACGCCACCCAACCCCTGCGCGAGGAAGACATCGTGCTCGGCCAGTACACCCCCGGCGTCATCAACGGCCGCGAAGTCAAGGGCTATCACGAGGAACCCGGAATCGCCCCCGATTCGCTGACCGAAACCTTCGCCGCCGTCCGGCTGCGGGTCAACAACTGGCGTTGGCAAGGCGTACCGTTCATCGTCCGTACCGGCAAGCGCCTGCGCCGCCGCGTGACCCAGATCGCGGTCAATTTCCGGACCGCCCCGGTCTGGTTCTTCGAAACCATGGGCCAGAAGTTGGCCCATCCCAACAGCCTGATCCTGCGCCTGCAGCCCAACGAAGGGTTCGAACTCGGCATCCAGGTCAAGGACCCCAATCAGCCCGAACGGCTGCGCACGGTGCCGCTGATCTTCGACTACGCCGACACCTTCGGCCGACTTCCCGAAGCTTACGAAACGCTGCTTCTGGATACCCTGGTCGGCGATCAGACCCTGTTCGTCCATGGCGTCGAAACCGAAGCGGCGTGGCGCATCTTCGAGCCGTTCGTGGAATCCCAACCCAAGGTTCACGGCTATGCGGCGGGGACATGGGGACCCGAGGCCATGGCACGGCTGATGCCACGCAATCGTGACGAAGCAGCCGAATAATTCAGTCACAACCCTTCATGGTATTGATGGCATCCTACGTTCGAGGGATCTCGAATAGGCACAATAAAATTGGTGGCGAACCAGAGGAAAAATTGTGAAAATATAACGAATATCAATAAAAACCGACAATCATCGGAAATAAGGGGAGCGTCATGGCGGTCACGAGCGAACTGCAAGCCATTCCTTTTGGATCGTTGATTGGTGGTCCTCTGGACGCCGCGATCGAGGCCCAGGCCCGCGCGGCAATGTCTTCGGTCAATTTCATTAAATCCGTCGGCTTCGACGCGAACGGCAAGGTCAACACCGTCAGCTTCATCGTCAAGAAAGGCGATGCCGAAACCACGATCGAGGTTCCGCTGTTGACCATTGTCCCGGTGCCGTTCATCCGCATCGACGACATGACGATCGACTTCAAGGCCAACATCTCGTCAACCAGCGAGACTGCGGACAAGACCTTGGAATCCAAGACCGTCAACGCCAAAGTCTCGGCCAGTGCCCAATATCTCTTCTTCAAGGCAAAGCTGGAAGCCTCCTTCTCGTCCAAGAAGGATTCGGAATCGACCAAGAATTCCCGTTACGCCGTCGAAACCACGATGGACGTGCATGTGCATGCGGTCCAGGACGAGCTGCCCGCAGGCCTGGCGAAAATGCTGAACATCCTGGCCGAAACCATCGAGGCGCCGTCACCGGCCACCGAAGAAACGGAAACACCCGTCAATCCGGCGGGGCGGACAGGCAAGGGCGGCAAAACGAACGGCGACACCTGACAGGGAAAACAGACACCGCAAAGTCCGGGGGCAACAGGGACGTCGGTCGCGCCGCGACGACACCCGCATAAACGGAGCGGAAGCCCATGGCGGATCTCCAACAGGTCATCGGGGCAATCCTGAGGGATTTGGCCAAGGCCCGGTTCAGTTCCGATCTGTATTCGCGTTCGATTTCCCGCTACTACGAAAACGACTATCTGCTGCGCAAGTTTCCGGTCCCGCGGAGCGAGATCGAGGAAGTCGAGATCGACCTCAAATTCAGCATCGCCGATGTCGTCGACAGTTCGGTCAACACCGAGGGCCGCGAGGCCAACGTCGCGTTCCGGCTTGAACGCACGGTCGAAAGTCTGGTCGCGACGCTGTTGGATCTGGCTTGCGACTATTCGGAAGCGTCGGCGGATTCCGAAACCCAGGAACAATTGCGCAAGGTCTTTACCAAGGGATTCCGATCCACCGCGCTGCGGATCGAACTGCGGCAAAAGGCCTTGCGCTACCTCATCGAATCCTACACCCATCTGATCGACGAAAACGGAACGTTCAATAGCGAGCGCGCCATCGCCGGCCTGCTCAAACCGATGAAGTGGGGGTTCCAGGAATACCGCGCCGAAGGCGTTCCGGAAAGCGAGGGCTACACGGTTTTGGATCCGCTCTTCGACTATGTCTTCAAGCAGAAGGCCTTTCGGAACAAGGTGGAATCGCTGGTCGATCCGATCCGCGACATCTGGCGGCACAATTCGGATACCCAGCTTGAAATCGAGGTTTCGGGCCAGAAACTGGCCGAACTCAGCGAGGCTGCGATTTCCTCGATCAAGATCAAGGCCGTCGTGCGCAACCATGTCTGGACCGAAGTCAAGGTCGACGAGCGCACGTATCGTCACGCTCTGACATCCGAATAGGAGAACGACCGTGGCCGATGACAATCAGGAACTGGAACCCGGCGGCCCCGAGGGTCCCGGTGGCGGAGACGGCCGCCAGCGCGATGTGCTGTCGCTGGCCCAATTGATCGGCGCGCCGATTCATGCGCTGGTCGACGCGGAGGCGCACTCCGCCATGGCAACGGCGCGTTTTATCCGCAGCGTCGGATTTACCGGCACGGAAAGCGGGCGGATAGAGGAACTCGGCGACTTGCAGATGGCCAGTTTCCGCAAGCGGCGGCGCAATGCGGAGGGCGTGGTAGAGGAGTACGAAGTCCAGATTCCGCTGCTGACCCTTCTCCCTATTCCCGCTCTTCAAATTCGCGACGCCGAACTGGAATACGTGGTCAAGATCATCCAGACCGAAACGATGCCGAGCCAGAAACGGGAAATGGCTCGAAACCTTCAGGTCAACGAAGCCCTGGGGCTCGATCCCCCGGCCGTGATGCGCGCCGCCCTGGCACGCGAACCCCGGCCGGGCGATCGCCGCTCCGTCGACATGCTGTTGAAAATGAAGGTGCGGATCGAACAGGCGGACATGCCAAACGGCCTCGCCAAACTGCTGAACTTGGCCGGCGAGACCGTCGAACAGGTCCTGATCCCGCAGGAGGAAGACCGGCCGCTTCCCCACACCGACCACCCCGAAGAGGAATAGAGGTGCCCGATGACCGGTGGCCTGAAGCCGCGCAACATCCAACGAAAGCCGGAATTTCCCTGCCCTTTTTGCGGATCGGCCATTGCACTGCACCTTTCTCCGCAAACACTCGGCCAACCGTTCCGATGTGCGGCGTGCGGCGCCGAAGCCACGGTAGCCGATCCGCGTTCGGCCGCCCTCCTGGCCCGCGTCAGCCGGCATTTGGGCGCCTCGACACCGCCGGAACCGTCTCATGACGATATCACTGTCCCTCTCCACGCCCGCCGCCGGCCCCGGCGACCTCGCTGAACCGATCCGCGCGGCCGATTGCGGCTATGCGGCGGCGATCGACGGCTTCCCGGACTGGTCGTCGATGGGCGCCATCGGCACGCCGCCGACGGCATGGCAGGCCTCTATCGCGCATGCCGCGGCCGACGCGCGGGAAACCTTGTCCACCCTGTATCCCGCCGCCGCGCGGTATTGGGGGGCTTTGGATCATGTCGCTGAACTGGCGACGACTTGCGCCGCCGGTTGCAGCCCCGAAGCCATGGCGCCGGTTCTCGCCTGTCGGGATCATTTCATGAATAGGGCGCTTCCGCCGCGCCCTCACGCGGGCGGAACGACGAATTCGGACAATACGGTCGCCTGGCAGCGACTGCTTCCCTACCTGAACCAATGCGTTCTTCCCGCACTTCACGGTAATTGCGCAGAATCCTTTGTATGGCGTGCGATCCTCGCGCGAATACCCGAGCCTTGGATCCCGACCGACGCGATCGTAAAGCGGCTCATGCGCCGGTTCGGGGGAACATCCTCGGTCGGAATACTGGACATCCGCCTGCGGATCGCGGGAAGCGCTTCGGGCGGATTGCGGTGGATCGCGGAAGCCATCTGCCGGACCCTGGCGGACATCGACCGCGCGCTTTCCCGAGGCTGCCCGGCGATCATCGAAATCATCACCGATCCCTGGTCGCCGCCGCTCGGCGACCGTGTCGTTCTGGTCCACCGGATGACCGCGTTCGAAACCGATTCTTTCCGGTTGGATTGCCACGACCCAGCCATACAGGATGGGCGCCTGCGGCTGACGATCCGGTTGTCGCCGGATCGAGCTCACATCGAAGGCTACCCGCGAACCGGAGACCAGCCCTCGATCCAGGCCATACGGTTCTGGCACGGTGCCGCCGTTGAACCACCCTATTTCGGTCTTCGACGCTACGTTCGTTGGGGTGTGCCGTGGTTCCTGATCTGGCGGTGTCGGCGATGGCTTCGACGGCGGAATCTCGCCGCGACGCTTCCGACGGAATAAGCGGGAGGATAGCGTCATGCCGCCTGAACGCGGAATCCTGGACCGCATCGAAAGCATCGCGAAAATTCTGTCGTTGGTGCTTATCCCCATTCTGTTGGGCGTCGGCGGCTGGATGATCAATGCCGCCCTGAAGCAGAAGGACGTCGAACAGAACTACGTGGTCCTCGCGTTGGAAGTCCTGCGGGCGGGAGAGGGCGAGATCGATCCCGGTCTGAGGCGTTGGGCCGCCGATCTGCTCAGCCAGTCCGCGCCGGTACCAATGGCGAACGACCTGGTCCGGCGGCTGGGAGAAGGCCAGGCCGTCCTGCCGGAACAGCGCCGGGCCACCGATCTCCTGCTCCGCGCCAGCGCCCTGTACCAACCGGCAATGGATGCCGGTCTCGCCGCCGCCCTGCAACGGGTCGCCAAACGGCAACTGGAACAGTTGGCGGCATTGGGTGGAGAGACGCGCCGTCAGCGCCTTCAATCCTGGTTGGAAACGACCGACCGATTGTCGCGCAGCCATGGTTACCTCGCCCGCGACGCCGAACTGCTGCGGCAACTCATGGCCTCAATGCATGCCGCGAACCTCGACGGCGGCCCCGGCGAAAAGGCCGGCGCGGGTTTCGAACCCGCGATCGCCGACGTTTCCAAGGCCATGGAGGCGTAGCGCGAAGCCCGGCGCGATCTGGCCCGCTTCCACATCCGGTCGCGCGATCAGGCCGACGTCTTAATGATCGAGGACGATGCCGATCTTCCCAATTGGCTCGCGCGCCGCGAACCGGCGATCAAGGAAATGGCGCGCCTGGTTTTTCACCAACTCGGCCGTCACCGGCAGTTGCTCCAGGAAGTCCGCCAGGAAATGATTCGCACCGACGGGGAGATCGACGCCGGTCTGGTGACACTGGAGCGCTCCTTGGGATCGACCCCGGAGGAACTGGACGCATGGTCGCGCGCGGCCGGCGCATGGGTCGACCGTTTCTACAAGGCCGAAACCGGCCACCGGCTCATCGCCCTGTTGGAAGACATGGCGCACTTCATGCGCCTGCAGTTCGAACTGTTCCTGCGCGGAGCCAGCGATCCGGTCGTGTTCGGTGCCCTCGAAGACCGGGCCGAACAGATTCGCGCGCTGATCCGCGGATCTCTGCCCGATTGAATGCGTAATACATCCCATACATGAAGGTTGCTGCTCTCCCCGAGAGCGAAGACGCTCTCTGGTGGAAACCCAAAGAGGAGAGCAACGATGCCATATTACGTTGGATTGGATGTGAGCCTCAAGCGGACGGCGGTCTGCGTTGTCGCGGCGGAGGGGACCATTGTCTGGGAGGGCTGGGCGGACACGCACCCGGAATTGATTTTCCGAGCCCTGGAACGCTGGGCGGGCGATCTGGCGAAGGTCGGTCTTGAAACGGGTTCGTCGACGCCGTGGTTGGCTCGGTCGCTGAAGGGGTTCGGGCTTCCGGTGGTGGTTATGGATGCCCGGCGAGCGGCGGACGCGGTGAAGGCGCGGCCGACCAAGACGGATCGGGCCGACGCTCGGGCGTTGGCGGAGATGCTACGCACGGGTTGGTTCACGGAGGTGTTCGTCAAGTCGGAGGAGAGCCACCGTCTCAAGGCGCTGTTGTCGGCGCGGGATCAGT
This sequence comes from Rhodospirillales bacterium, assembly GCA_963675465.2. Lineage (GTDB taxonomy): Bacteria > Pseudomonadota > Alphaproteobacteria > Rhodospirillales > Shumkoniaceae > JAHDSF01. The sequence continues at coordinate 493,518 of CAXXVY010000001.1, read as the reverse complement.
TGATGCGGAACAAGCGGACGTTTTTCGGACAGATCCGGGGAATGTTGCGGCCCTTCGGGATCACGCTCGGCGGGCGCCAGGGAACGAAGCGCTTCGAGGAGGCGGCGCGGGCGGCGACCCGTCACGACGATCTGCTTTACGGGTGCGTGAACGCGCTTCTGGAAGCGTTGGCGGCGATCGAGGTTCAGATTGCTGCGTTGGACAAGCAGGTACACGCTTACGTGCGGACCTCGAAGCCGTGTTGGCATCTGAGTTCCGTCCCCGGCGTCGGTCCCGTCACCGCCCCGGCCTTCGTGCCGCCGTGGAAGACCCGGAGCGGTTCAAACGATCACGAGACGTGGGAGCCTACCTCGGTGTGACGCCGCGACGCCACCAGTCCGGGGAGCGGGATGTCGTGGGGAAGATCAGCAAGCAGGGCGACGGCATGGCCCGTCATTACCTGTACGAAGCGGCGAACTGTCTGTTGACCACGTGGGGCGGGCAGTCGCCGCTGAAGAGCTGGGGATTCAAGCTTGCGCGACGGATCGGCGCCAAGAAGGCGCGTGTCGCGGTGGCCCGCAAGTTGGCCTGCCTGCTGTTGCGGCTGTGGAAAAGCGGCACGCACTATGACGAACGCCTGGTGGCTGTGGCCTGAACGGGGGCTCTGAAACGACGCGTATTGTTTTGGCCTGAGGGGTCGAACCGGAGCGATGAGTGCGGGACGGTCGGTTGCAAGAACGCTTGCGTTTGATACAGAGCACCTCGCTCAGGTTCGGAAGGCGGAAAGACCGGCATGATGGCGCGACCCGAGGGACGACGCCGAAGAGAACCAGGACCCGCAAGCCGCCTTCTCGAGGGTCAACAAAAAACTTGACGCAGCAACCTCATGTGGAGAAACAACCGGCCTTGACGAAGACTCATCAAGGCCGCCCTCAGTGCTGGGCGGGTTCCTCCGAAAGCCCTGGGTAACGGCACATAAGCGCCGACGCGCAGTCGCGCTTGCCAAGCGGTCCAATGAGTTTTTCATAGTGCCGCTTGGTATTACGTACTCAATCGCCGCCCAAAAGGATTAAACGAAAAACCCCTCGGTTGCCTTACAACGGGCAACCGAGGGGTACGAGATTATTTGTCCTTGTTGGCCTCGGGCACCGGCACGCGGTCGCCCGTGCGCCTCAGCTCCAGCGAACCCCAACCTCCGGTAATAAGGCGGGGCTGCTGGAAGGTGCAGACCTTGTAATAATAGCCTTCGCCGTCCTCGGCCATGATGGCGGCGTCCATGCGACGCGACTTGACCGGGCTGTTGCCGCCACTGACGCGGTCGATCCACCAGTCCTTGTCGACGATGTTCAAGCGGTAGATTTCCGGCCAACCGGCGTTCTGGGCCAATTGGCGCATTTCGGCTTCCACCGCCTTATTGATCATGCCGGCCTTGGGCAGCGTCACCGAAGCGGCCGCGGACTGGGCGGCCGCGGCTGCCATGTCGTTGTATGCGGCGAAGTCCGCGCCCTGGATGTCAAAGCTGCCCTTGGCCCAGGTTTTTCCGTAATCGTGGATACCCATTTCAACGGTGTGCTTCCCGGGGCCCAATTTGGCCAGTTGGTCAAGCATCTGCATGGGGCCCTGGCGCAGGGTGGCCGTGGACTTGCCGTAGACGACGTCGGGATCGGAATAAGCGGTGATCTTCTCGGGCGCTATTTCAAACGGCAGGTAGTCGCGGCGCACATATTCGGCGCTTTTCAACTCCACGAACTGGGCGTGAATGCTCTTGCCATCGATTTTCACGTCAACGCGGATCGTTGCCGTATTTTCATCGCCGTATATCTCGCTCCAGGGTTTGGTTGCCTGTATCAGAGCATGAATATGATCCCCGGCCTGGAAGCCCATGCCCTGCGCACCGGGATTGGCCGGGTCGATGGGCTCTTTGGCGAAGACGATCCGGCCCAAATCGGCCTCGGCCTCGGCCAATTGCTTGGCATAGGCGGCGTGGTTGGCATCGTAGTTGGCCATGTATCGGCTGACTTGGCTCTCCAGGGCCTGCAACTCTCCCGACTTGCCGCCGCCGAAATCGGTTTGCTGGTATTGCTGCCAGAGAGGAACCAGTTCCGCATGGATGGCCTCCCAGCCCTTCCAAAGATTGGCATCATCGGTGGCGTAGGTGACCAGGGCCTTGCCGCTGTTGGAGCTGACGAACGGCTCCAGCTTTTCCACCCACTGCGCGCTCAGGGCTTCGGCGTTTTCAGCGCTGGCGGCGGCCTCGGCCTCCCGCGCCTGTTGGCCGGCCACCTCTTGCGCAAGGGCATCCACCTTTTGCCTGGACTGCTCAATTTTTTGCTGGGCTTGCTTGACTTGGTCATTACCCATGGCCTGCGGATAGCTTTTTTCTACTTCGTCCAAATAGCCCTGGGCCGCTTCCAGATACATGGCCGCCTGCTTGGCCCGGTAGTCCGCCGAAACGTCTTTGGCCAGAACCTCGTCGACCTTGGTCAGTTCCTTGTCCAGCTTGTCCAGGCGGTGTTTGGCTCCGCCCGGCAGCTTGGCCTGGTCGCCTCCCGATGCCTGGGTGCTCGGGGCCGTCGCCGGAGCGGCTGCCGCCTGGCCGGAAGACGCGGCCTGGATCTGGCCGTCCACCTGTGCCAGCCGCTGGTCCGCGTCCTTGATTTGTTGGTTATCCGGCGAGAACTTGCCTTTATAGCTTTTGTCTATTTCCTGGCGGTACGAGTTGGCCCGTTTCAGATAACCCTCGGCCCGCTTGGCGCGGTCCCGGGGGCTGCCCGCGCCCTGGGACAGGGCCTTTTCAGCCTTATCCAATTCCTGGTTGAGCTTTTTCAGACGGCTGGTTACGCCACCGGGTAAGGCGGTATTGTCGGCGAGGGATAGATATTTCCCGGCTTGCGCCACGGTGGCTTGAACTTGTTTGGCGGTGTTCGAAACACCGTCTACACCATCCAGAAGCGTCGCCTGGGCATTCTGGACGCAAAATGCAGCGGCCAGGAACAAGACAAGAGCTGTCGTTGGTTTGAGCGGAATCTTCGCTAGTTCCATAACTTGCCTCCTCAACGTGCCCTCATGGCTTGGTGGGGCTTGGATCTGACAAGGAACTTTATAGCAATTTATTTCGATAGATAAGTGCGCTTTGAGCGAAAGGGCTCAAGGACAATCTTTAGGATGGACTTATTGCGGACGGCCATCGGCGGGTCGAGGCGATCACAAGGACGTTCCGTCGGCACCGATGGACGACGGAGCGGAAGTCCCGCGGACGGAAGAGAGCGAAATCGATCCCGGCTTAAGCCTGCCGTTCGACCGGTTCCCGTGCGGCGCCGGCGACCCGGTCGTTTTCGGCGCCCATGAAGACCGGGCGGATTTCTACGAAACCCTCGGCTAACGGCGCACAAGAGCCGACGCGCAGTCGCGCTTGCCAACCTGCGCAATGAGTCGTTCATCGCGCAGGTTGGCATTTGATCAATTTATCTGCGTCCGACAGGGGGCTGGTTGCCCTATCGCAGGGAACCCACCCGCGCCGCCTGCATCTGCGCCCGGACGCCAAGTTCCGTCACGGTGAAGGCATGCTCCTGCGACATCGCGGTATCGGTACGGTCGCGCACGTCGTTGGCAAGGTTCTGGAAATAGGGTAACGGTTCGGCCGAACAATCGATGTGTTCGTAACGGCTGCCGTTGACCAGGAACAGGTGGTCGATGCCTTCGCGGCCCGCGACATCGACATACTTGCGCAGTTCGATGTAGCCCTCGGTCCCCGAAATGAACAGACGCCCGTCACCCCAGTTGGGTAGGGCATCCGGCGTGTACCAGTCGACGCGGATATAGCCCTGGCCGTTGTCGCTGCGGAGCAGGATCTCGCCGAAATCTTCCAGCCCCGGATCGTTCGGGTTGGCGAAATTGCCCACGGTACTGGAAACGATCTCGGCCGTTTTCGACCCCGTGAAGACCAGGAACTGGTCGATCTGGTGCGACGCGATGTCGCACAGGATGCCGCCGTAGCATTCCCGTTTGAAGAACCAGGGATCGCGCAGGTCGCGATTGAGCCGGTGCGGACCGATGCCGAGAGTCTGCACAACCCGCCCGATGGCACCGGCCTGCACCAGTTCGACCGCCTTGGTCACCGCGCGGACCTCGAACCGCTCGGAAAAGTCGACCGACCAGATCCGCCCGGTGCGCGCAACGGTTTCCCGTACCGCCGAAAGTTGTTCGAGGCTGGTCACGCCCGGCTTGTCGGACATGACGTCCTTGCCGTGTTCCATCGCCTCGATCGCCAGGGCGGCGCGGTCGGACGGAATCGCCGCGATCAGCACCAAGTCGACTTCCGGATCTTCCAGCAATTCGCGACGGTCGGCGACACGCGGAAGATTGGGAAAACGCTTGATGAAACCGGCCTGGGTCTTGGGCTCTCCCTCGGTCCACCAGCCCTTGCAGACCGCGCCAACCTCCATCATTCCGCCCAATTGGCCGTACATGTGACGGTGATCAAGGCCGATCGACGCGACCACGAGTTGACCCTGCTTGTTCATTCTTCCCTCCTCCTTGACTTTGCCGCGCGCGTCGATCCGACCCGCATCGACCTTCCGCGACACGCCATTGGATAGCGCCGCCCGACGCCCGATGCAAGGATGCCCGGACGCCCTGGAACCGGCGGCCAAGACATCCCGCATCCAGCCGGATGCCGATAAAAGACGGATTCAACGACCTGAAACGTCGATCCCCAGGTCTTCGCCGAGTGTACCGCGCTTCAAAGCCGTTCCGACGTTTCCGACAACGAAAGGTTCGGACGGATGAACGGCGATTTCGAAACCGCCGGCATCTGTGACGAATGCCTGGACGGCCCGCCTCAACTGCGTCGCCATCTTTTCGTCCTTCTCCATCGCCATGCCAGCGGACAGGGCGAGCCTTTCCGCAAAAGCCTTGCGATCGCCCGCCGACAAGGCGTCGATGATCCAGTCGGCCAGTTTCACGTCGTCATACTTCAAGGAAAGGTCGACGATTTTCATGTCCTCCAACCCTTGATCCGACGCGATTTCGATTTCGCCTTTCGCTATCTTGCGCAATCTCTCGGGATCCCCCGACATCACGAGCGCCAACCCGATCCGACCCATGCCGGCCGCCGACAGATCCAGATCCTGTTTCAGGATTCCGGATTTCAGATCGAGGTCGCCCACCGCCTCCATCTTCAGGCTCATCGTATCGAGATCGATATCGCTTACCAGGGCGGTCAACACGGGGTTCTTCCCCGCGAGAAAGCGCAACGGAATGTCCAGACCGTCCATCAGCGCGCGCGAAGCGATGATGATGCCATCGTCGCGCCGAATATCCTTGATCTCGAAGAGCGCCAGCTTCGCCGTCTCGTCGACGTCGGATGCCGCCAGATACCCCCCGGAAACCACGAGTTCCTTAACCCCCATCACATCCAATAGGGATTGGTCCTGTTTATCCGTACCGACGGAACCAAGATCGAGATTTCGGACGGAAAACCCGTCCAACCCGAATTCCTTGGTTGGGCCGGATGGAAATTTCACCTGCACACCGCGCACGGTCCCCTTATCGATCACGCCCGATTGGGTATCCTCGATGCGAAATTCGGCGACGGAAATCTCGCCTTCCCGTGCTTGAATCGTCGCGTTCTCGACAGCCAATTCGCCGACAGTGAGCTTACGCAGAAACGCCAGCAGCTCGTCCGATGAAATCTTCTCGAAATTTCTCGCCTGCGTCAGATCGAAATCCGACAGCGTCACCCGTTCGAACGCGAACGTCGGCTTTCCCGCCGACGCCTTGTAAACGACTTTTTCGGCGGTCCCCTTTTCAAGAGACGTCTCGTTCGCCTGCACGGTCACGGACTCGGCCGTAAGGCTTTCCGCCATCTGGGTGTAGGTCACCGTCAGATTTTGAACCGTCGCCGCCCCGGAGAGAACATCGACTGTCACCTCGCCATGGTCAATTCGGATATCCTCGCCAAGCGCCTTGGCTTCGGCCTCGATTTGCGCCAACACGTTCAACGCCTGCTTCTGGCCGGCGTCGCGCGCATAGAAATACACGCCTCCGGCGACGATACAAAAGGCCCCCACGGCGACCAACGCCACATGACTCAACTTCATGATCTCTCCTCGTTTTACCTACGGAACCCATGATTTTGGGAATTTGGCAGAAGGGGGCAGCCCCCGACCGGCGATGGTGAGAGCGCCGACGCGGCTGGAACAACAATGGCACCACGCGCCCTATATCGGTGTCGGAAAAGCGGATTTCACAACTCAATCTATATGTTTGTTATTTTGTATTAAACACGTTTTGAGAGCTAGCAAAATTCACGGCCGGCATCGGAAATTTTGGTCGACCCGACAGGCACGGCGAAGCCCGCCGCGACCATTGGTCCGCCGACGGGATTCAACAATTCCAGGGAAGAAAAGGGTCGTCTTCGCGCGTCACGTTCGTGACCGCACCCGGTCTAACGACTTTCCGGTAATCCATTCGGGTCCGGTCAGGGCAGCACGCAGCTATTCTGCGCCTTCCGGAAAGGTCGGTCGCATTCCCAGTCGTTGCCCGTATAATTGATGTGGGCATGCTTCGGCACCTTCAAAGCGATGCACGCATCGTCGGCCGGCCGATAGCCTCGGTCGCATTTCCAACTGGCGCCGTACGATGATTCGATGAAGTACGCGTTTTTCGGCACGACAACGGCGATGCAATTCTCTTCGACCGCGCGATATCCGCGGGCACATTCCCAGCCCGAACCATAGGAGAAATCCGTCAAGTAACCGTTCTTGGGGACCTTTATCGCCACGCAGGTCTCGTCGACCTTCCGATATCCCCGTTTGCATTCCCACCGACCTCCGGAGGCATCGAGAAAAGCGTTCTCGGGAATCGCGATGGCGACGCAATGACCGTCGTCCTCGAGGAAACCGCGCTCGCAATCCCACCCGCGACCGTAAGAAATATTTGTCGGGAAAGCGTTGTCCGGCACCACGACGGCCGTGCAGGCGCCATCGTTTTCCTGGAAGCCGAGATCACACACCCATCCCGTCCCGTAAGTTCTTGCCCGCGCATTGTCGGGAATCGCAGCGGAAGCCATTTGGGCGAATGCGGCACCGGGCAAGAGAACGAACAGGACGCAAAGCACGAAGGAATAAACCGACCTCACGATCGGGTTTCTTGTTCGTCTCATAATCGCTTCTCCATAATCGTAGCGACATTCCCGCTCGGGCGAATGCCTTGATCAGCCGCGGATAAGTCCGTTGCTCTCGAATCCGATCGCCTTTGCGCCAAGGAACGACGGGTTAGGCCGCGAAATCGGGACGCGCGAACGGATTCGGACGTTACTTTAAAGAAAGTACAGACACGGCAATCGGGCTATCCACGAGATGGTCCCCTGGATTTCCCGAAGCCATTCATCCTGTCCGTTTGCCGATGGCTAAGGCTTCGTCTTTGGGGGAACCTTGGCCGGATCCTTGTCGGTTTGCGCTTCCGGCACATTGGTCGTCGGGGCCGCCGCGGGTTTGTTTGCGGGCGCGCCTTTTATCGGAGCGCGCTGAGCGGCGGACCAATCCTTGAAAGACATTGGAGATCACTTTCATTCGTGCGGCACCAATTTGCCGCTCTACAGACATGGTATTTACATAATTATTTTCAATGAAAATCGCCGATATTCTGAATTATTTATTTATTATCTAAAAATACACAACCTGAATATCTTGGCTTTTATTCTATAAATCAAACAATTCACATTTTGTATATTTCATAATAATTCCATCACGCAAAGCATCGCCACATTTTCGTGGCGCTCCGACATGGTGGTCCATTTCCAGATTCCCGGCCATCGAAATGCGGCGGGTGACACCGGAGCTTCGACTACGGGACGCTCCGACTTTCAATCCGAAGACCCTGCTGTTCGAACACGACATCGAACACCGATGTATCCACGGCGAACATTGAACCGAGCCGCGCGTCCATGACGACGCAGACGCGGTTGCCGTAGCGCGACAATCGATGCAGCAGGTGTTCCAGATCGACGATATGCGGGAACTCAGGACCCGTGATGTGCAAGGTAAGGTTCGCCCGTGTCCGCGCCAGCATGCCCCGCAAAAGCGACGCCATGCGGGACAAGACCTTCCGATCCGGAGCCCCGGTCAGATAGATCGACAGGTTCGGCACCCCCGCCTCGCGCAGGACGAGCCGCACCTTGTCCTCGGCCAGATGGCGCCGGATGGCGGCACGCAACGCCGCGACGCGACGCATGACGGTTTCGGGCGCCGGTGCGGCAAGCGCCAGATAGCGTTCGGCATATTTCCGCATCGAAAGGCCGATGATCCAGTCCGAAACGACGACCGGAATGCGCGACGGGGCGAAGACGGGAAACGTCTTGAGGAAGTAGAGGATTCGTCCCGGGCCGCCCGGCAAGATGCCCTTGCGGAACAGTCGGGCGGAAATCCGCAGACGATCGAGAAATCCGAAACTGCTCCGGTACATCGGCGCCTGAAGATCACGGATCTTGTTGCGTATCCTTTGCGCGATCCCCCGGTTGGTCAGCAATCGGTGGTACAAGGTCCGATAGGCATCCAGCATCGCCGGGTAGCCCATGTTCCGGGGCGTGATGTTCGATCCCAGACGGGTGTTGTCCGAAGCATCCGCCACGGCCCGCAACCGCCCCTCCCGGCGGACCCGCTCGTAAAGCGGCGTACGCGGCATCGCCATCAGCAGACCGATCATCGCGGCCTGAATCCCGGAATCCATGATGAAACGGTATTGGTGGTCGAAGGTCTCCAGCGTGTCGTTGTCGAACCCGATGATGAAACCGCCCATGACCTCGATACCGTGGGCGTGTATGCGGCGGACCGATTCGAGCGGCGGCTCCTTCAGGTTCTGGGTCTTGCCGGTTTCACGCAGGCTCACCGGATCGGGCGATTCGATTCCGATGAACACCCAGGTGAAGCGCGCGGCGCGAAACAATTCCAGCAGGTCCTCGTCGCGCGCCAAATCCAGGGAAACCTCCGTGCCGAAACTGAAAGAAAACGCATGGTCGTCCTGATAGCGGGCCAAGTATCGCAGCAGATCCTTCGTCCGCGACCGATTGCCGATCAGGTTGTCGTCGACGAAAAAGACGCTTTGCATACCCGCCCGGCGCAAGGCATCGAGCTCCGCCCCCACCTGTTCGACGCTCTTCATGCGTTGCTTGCGGCCGAACATCACGATGATGTCGCAGAACTCGCAGCGATAGGGGCAACCGCGCGAGTACTGCAAGGTCGCGTTGGCATACTGGCTCAGCTTCAACAGGTCGAAACGCGGCACCGGGGAATCGGCCAGATCGACGGTTCCGGTCTCCCGGTAGAGCGGCTTTGCGGTTCCAGCCTCGAAGTCCCGGCAGAACGCGGGCCAGATGTATTCGGCCTCGCCGGCGACGACCGTGTCGGCCAGCGCCTCGTACGCTTCGGGACAGAGAGACGCATTGCTTCCGCCGACGACGACATGGTGGCCACGCTTCCGATAGTAGGCCAGCAATTCCGACTGGCGGCGGAACTGAACGCCCATGCCGCAAATTCCGACGATATCGGCGTCGGACGCCAGGGGGATGCCCTCGATATTCTCGTCGACGATTTCGACCTCCCAGCCGGAAGGGCAAAGCGCCGCCAGTGTCGCCAAGCCAAGGGGCGGGTTGACAGCCTTTTTGTCGGGAAGGACGTCGCGGAGCGCCCAGGTGAAGCTCCAGAAGCTTTCCGGGCATTTCGGGTTGATCAGCAACAGCCGCATGGCGCCCTCCTTCGGCGTGACCACGAGCCGCGATTTCCGTGATTGCCGGAAGGGCCGACCGCCTGCGTTGAACGCGAGGCGCTAACCACCTCAACAACCGCATAGGAGATATATGGTGTCCGAAAAGACCCGCGACACCCGAGCCGAGCCGAACTTTTTTTTCACGTTGCATGCGGTCCAACCGGCTTGGTCGCGAAAACCCCAAAAAAAACAACCCGGCCTGTAACAATTTTGGGGCAGATCAATCGGAAGGTTTGAAATCGGTTCGATGATCGCCACATAATGCCGCAATAAGGATCAGACGCATTCGGGGGCGGCAAGGGCGGAAAAGAACCCGCGCTCCCACGGGGAGGCTGATTCATGATCGCCGACGCGATCGAGTTCACTCGCAAGGAAGTGCGCGATCATTTGGGGGTGGCTGATGACGAAGTCATCATCAACTCCGCGCGCAAGCTTGTCGAGGATGCCAATCCCCCCGGCGCCTATCTGTCGCTCGTCAATGTCCAGGAAGAAACCGCGCTGCGCAACACACCGCACGTGGAACGGAAACTCGGGCAGTCGAAATACGTCGAACCGCCGGTCTATCTGAACCTCCACCTGCTGTTCGCCTTCGAATTCCTGACCTACGCCTCCAGCCTCGTCCACCTTTCCAAGACCGTCGAACTGTTTCAGGCCAAACGCTGGTTCAGTCCCGAGACCCAGTCCGGTCCCGGCGCCAATGCGTTCCCGCCGACGCTCGAAAAGCTGGTGTTCGAGATGGTCAACATGAACTTCGAGGAACTGAACAATCTTTGGGGCGTGCTGGGCGGCGCCTATTTCCCATCGGTGGTCTACAAGGTCCGGCTGGTGAAGGTCCAACTGGACACTGACGCCCCGGCACCGGAAATCACCACCATTCAGCTCGATACGGTGCTGTCATGAGCGTCATCGCCTTCCGCCCCATCGCCACCGTGACGGTCACGGATCAGGGGACCGGCAAGGCGATCGCCACGCTCGCCTTCGCGCCGACGCCGACAACCGAGCGGCGGCTCGCCGATCACCGGATCGTCTTCCGACAGCGTGCCGCGGGGTTCCAGCTTTATGCCCAATTCAACCCGGAGGCCGGGAACGCCCGTCTCGGCCCGATCACGGTGCGGACGTCTTTCGTTTTCGCCATTCGCCGAAGCGAATCCGACTTCCTGGCGCGTTATCATCCGGATCTCGACCCGGCGACGGGCCCCAATCTCTACCTCGCCAATCTAGACGCAGATGGCAGCGTGCGGCCTTCCGGCGCCCTGAGCGTCGGGCCGACGGTGGAAAAGGCGGATGCCGCGCACATCGTCGGCCGGCGCTTGAACGCCCGTGCCGATCTTTCGGCAATGCCCGCGCCCGCGAGCCTCAAGGTCGCGGACCGTTTCGATCCGGCCCGCACCGTCGCGGACGTATCGGTCAACGGAATCGCCGGATCCACGACCGCCGCCGTAGCGATCGATCTGTCGGCCGACGCGGCAGCGGCCTTCACCTTGGCGCCGCAACCGGCGGACACCCCCAAGACGACTCTTTATGCCGACGACGAGCTGGCCGGACGCGGGGTCTTCGGCGTGCTCGAACTGGTGGCCGATCCATCGGCCGGCCCCGAACCCGCCGGCGGGCGCGCCTACACCGCGACGTTCCGGCGTCGAAGCTGATTCCCGCCGGGACCGCCAAACCGGCCCCGGGGCTCAACCGTCTGAAAATGGCACAGGACGAGGGACACCATGCCAAGCTACAGCACCCCCGGCGTCTACATCGAGGAAATCGCGGTATTTCCGCCTTCCATCGCACCGGTCGCGACAGCGATACCGGCCTTCATCGGCTACACCGAGAAAGCCGTCGGCAAACAGGGCGAGGATCTGACCAAAACGGCGGTCCGACTCACCTCGTTGCTGGAGTTCGAGGCTTTTTACGGCAGGGCGCCGTTGCAGGACCTGTCGGTCAACGTCAACAAACGCGTGACATCCGGCGGCGGCCTGCTCGGCGTCCAGGTGACCTGGGACACCAAGCCATCGATACCGGCCCAGTTCCTATACTATTCGATGCAGTTGTATTTCGCCAACGGCGGCGGCCCCTGCTACGTCTATTCGGTCGGACCGCACGGCGCCGCCGGCAAGACCGCCTTCACCGACGCGATCACCGCGCTGGAAGGAGTCGACGAACCGACGATCCTGGTCTTCCCCGACGCCGTGAAGCTGAACGACGCGGACCACGGATCGGTCGTCGACGCGGCGCTGACCAGCTGCAACAAAACGCAGGACCGTTTCGCCGTCGCCGACGTCCGCAACGCCATCGTCGGCGGCACGGACGACAACACCAAGGTCACCACCAACTTCCGGGCGCGGGTGACCAAGAATGCCATCGATTTCGTCAAGTACGGCGCGGCGTATTTCCCCTATCTGTCGACCAACATCCCGTTCCGCACATCGGACACCAACGTGACGCTCAAGACGTTCAACACCGTCACGGTCGCCGACAACGGCACGGAAACGACGACGGCGGTCCCGAACGCGGCGGGCAAGAAGCTGGACGATGCGACGCTCGACATCAAGGGCAAGGAAACGGCGGTGTACACCGCGATCCAGTCCTTCATCGGCGAAGCCTACGTTACCCTGCCGCCGTCGGGCGCCATCGCCGGTGTCTATGCGCGGGTCGACCGGTCCCGCGGCGTCTGGAAGGCGCCGGCCAACGTCGGCCTGAGCCTGGTCCTGGGTCCGGCCGTCAAGATTACCAACGATTTGCAGGACGGCCTCAACATCGACGCGACCACCGGCAAATCGGTGAATGCCATCCGGGCCTTCTTCGGCAAGGGCACCATCGTGTGGGGCGCGCGGACGCTCGCCGGCAACGATTCCGAATGGAAGTACGTCAACGTGCGCCGGTTCGCGAACTTCGTCGAGGAATCGGTGAAGAAGGCGATCGGGGCCTTCGTTTTCGAACCCAACGACGCCAACACGTGGGTCAAGGTTCGAACGATGATCGAGAACTTCCTCATCAACCAGTGGCGCGACGGGGCGTTGATGGGCGCCAAGCCCGAACACGCGTTCCGGGTCGCGGTCGGTCTCGGGCAGACCATGAGCGCGCAGGACATCCTCGACGGCTACATGATCGTCGAAGTCCATCTCGCCATTGTCCGGCCGGCCGAATTCATCGTTCTGCGCTTCATGCAGAAGATGCCCGAATCCTGAGATGCCCAGACACCTGAACCACGAGGCATGAGATGACCGACTATCCGCTTCCGAAATTTCACTTCCAGGTCGAATGGGGTGGCGCGCGCATCGGGTTCACCGAGATTTCCGGCCTCGACGTCGAGACCGAGGTGATCGAATACCGGGACGGCGCGTCGCCGGAATATTCGAAGCAGAAGATTCCGGGGATGCAGAAGTTCGCCAACGTGACCATGAAGCGCGGCGTCTTCAAATCCGACAACGACTACTTCACCTGGTGGAACACCGTGTCGCTCAACACCATCGAGCGCCGCGACCTGACCGTGAGTTTGCTGAACGAATCCCATGAACCCGTGATGGTCTGGAAGATCAAGAACGCTTGGCCGACGAAGATCGCCTCCACCGATCTGAAGGCCGACGGCAACGAGATCGCCATCGAATCCATCGAGATCGCCCATGACGGGCTGTCCATCCAGAACGAGTGATCATGGCGACCTATGTTCCACCGGTCGGGTTCCACTTCAACGCGGAATTCGACGTCCCCGGGGCGAGCGAACGCGACGTCCGGTTCCGGGACGTGTCCGGTCTCACCATGGAATTGGAGGAACAGACCTACAACGAGGGCGGCGAGAATCGTTTCTCGCACCGGTTTCCGGTCCGCGGCCGGTATCCGGACCTGGTGCTCAAACGCGGTCTGCTGGTCGATTCCGGGCTGCGCGACTGGGTCAAGGACGCGGTCCAGAACCTGGTCATCCGGCCGGTCACGGTCTGGGTGACGCTGCTGAACGAAGCGCATGAACCGCTCCAGACCTACACGGTGGTCGGAGCGTGGCCGAAAAAGTGGGTGATTTCGGATTTCAGCGCGGAATCGTCCGAGATCGTCGTCGAGACCCTGGAACTGGCCTATCAGTATTTCCGCGTCGACTGAGGGGGAACGCGATGCCCGTCTTCATCAACGAAGTGGTTTTCCGAGGCGACATTCAGGGCGACGGAAACCAACGCGATGCCGCCGACGGCAACGTCAACGCCGATTCCGCCCGCCACGAAGCCTTGATCGCGGAAGTGACGCAAGCCGTGCTCGACCATCTCGAACGCGGATTGGACCGGACGGGGGAACGCTGAGCCATGGACGGCGCACTCCTGAAACTGACCATCATCCCCTTCGAGGATTCCGAGGGCGCGTTGGGCCCGCCCGCGGGGCCGCCCTTTATTGTTCAATTCAACCCTGAAACCTATACCGACACCACCGAGTTCAAGTACGGCCCCGACAATCCCCCCCAGGGGTCGGCGGGGGCCGAGGCGAAATTCGAACGCGTGAACCCCAAGAAATACAGCTTCGAACTGATGCTGGACGGCACCGGCGTCTCGCCCGCGCCGCCGCCCGCCGGTGCGTTCGACGCCGTCGCGCCCTCGACCGGCCTGTCGGTGGTGGCGCAACTTGAACTGTTCAAGCTGACCGTCGGGTTCAGCGGCAACGTCCATCGCCCCCGGTTCCTGATGCTGGTCTGGGGCCGGCTGGTGGTGACGACGGTTCTGGAAAGCTATTCCGTTGCCTATAAGCTGTTTTCCCCGGCCGGACTGCCGCTGCGCGCCACGCTCTCGGTCACGTTCCGCGAACACACGCCGAAAGGTTTCGGCGAACTCCTGAAAAACCTCGCGTCGCCCGACATCGACCACGTCCACCAGGTGCGGGAAGGCGAGCACCTGACCACCATCGTTCACGGCGTCTACAAGGATCCCGCCTACTACGTGGCGGTTGCCGAGGCGAACCGGCTCGATACCGTGCGCGCGCTCGCTCCGGGCAGCGCCCTCCACCTGCCGCCCGCGAGGTAACGCCATGCTGAACGTTCCCGGCCTCCCCAACACCCGATCGTCGAGCCTGACAACCGTCACCGTCAAGGCGAACGGCAGCGCACTGGGTTCTGAATACGGTATCGTGTCACTGGATATCCGGCGCGAGGTCAACCGGATCCCGAAGGCGACCATCGTGCTGAACGACGGCAGCGCCGCCGAGGAAAATTTTCCGATTTCGGAAGAAGACACGCTCATTCCCGGCGTCGAGGTCGAGATCCTGGGCGGGTACGACAACGCGGAGACCTCTCTGTTCAAGGGAATCGTCACCCGCCACCGCATCGAGGTGGGGCCGCGCGGCGGTTCGCACCTGATCATCGAAGTCCGCGATCCGGCCTTCCGGATGACCCTGGGACGGCGATCCCGCAACTTCACCGACTTCACCGACGCCGACGTAATGGAGCAGATCATCGCCCTGCACCCGGGGCTTACCGCCGAAGTAACGGCGACGACGCTGACCCATCCGCAGATCGTGCAGCATCAGGCCAGCGACTGGGATTTCCTGGTCGTCCGGGCCGAAATGGCCGGCTTCGCGGTCATCTGCATCGACGGCACGGTCAAGGTCGAACCGCCGTCGGTGGCAGGCGCGGCGGCGGCCGAGGCCGTGTTCGGCGAATCGCTGTTTTCCGCCGACCTTGAACTCGATGCCGAAACCCAGTTTACGTCTGTGGAGACCGGGGCCTGGGACGCCGCCAATCAGGAATTGCCGACCGCCGAGGCCGACGACGCCGCCACCCCGGCACTGGGAAACATCACCGGCGCCCATCTGGCGGAAACAGCCGCGACGGGAACGGCGTTGCGTCACCCCGGCGCCCGTGATCAGGCATCGCTCGACCAGTGGGCCGCCGCCGACATGGGCCGGTCGCGGCGATCCGCCGTGCGCGGACGGGTCCGGGTCCAAGGCACCGAAGCCCTGGTGCCCGGCGTGCTGATCGACCTGAGAGGTCTCGGCAGCCGATTCAACGGATTGGGATTCGTTTCCGGCGTGCGCCATCGGATCGGCAGCGGCGATTGGGTCACGGAAGCGCTGATCGGTTCCGACCCGCGCCCGCACGCCGAACGCTACACCTCCGTCGCGGCCCCCGGCGCGGGCGGCACCATTCCGCCGGTTCCAGGATTGCAGATCGGCGTCATCGCGGCCCTGGAAGGCGATCCGGCCGGCGAGGACCGGATCCAGATCCGGCTTCCGACGATCACCGAAACCGACGGCCTGGTCTGGGCGCGCCAAGCCTTGCCGGATGCCGGCGACGGCCGGAGCACGTCGTTCCGTCCCGAAATCGGCGACGAGGTGGTGGTCGGCTTTCTGGATGCAGACCCGCGCGATCCGGTGATTCTGGGCGCGCTCCATTCCAGCGCCAAGCCGAACCCGATCACCGGAAGCGACGACAACCATGAAAAAGGCATCGTTACCCGATCCGGCATGCGCGTGCATTGGAACGACGACACCGTCGTCGCCACCCTTGATACCCCGGGCGGCAACAAGATCATCCTGTCCGAGGACGAGGGCAGCATCCTGATCGAGGATCAGAACGGCAACAAGATCGAGATGAACAGCGACGGCATCGCGATGGAAAGCCCCGGCGACATCAAGCTGACGGCCACCGGGGACGTGAAGATCGAAGGCACCAACATCGAACTTGCGGCCAATGCCAGCGTCAAGGCCGAAGGTTCCGGAGGCGCCGAACTGAAATCCAGCGGCACCACCGTCATCGAGGGTTCGCTGGTGACGATCAACTGATGGGGAGGCAACCATGCCGCCGGCCGCGCGCGTTACCGATTTCCATTCCTGCCCGATGGTCACGGGCACGGTGCCGCATGTCGGCGGCCCCGTGATCGGCCCCGGCGAGGCCACGGTACTGATCGGCGGCATGCCCGCCGCCGTGGTGGGCGACAGCGCGACCTGCGCCGGGCCGCCGGACACCATCGCAGCGGGATCGGCCACCGTGATGATCGGCGGCAAGCCCGCCGCACGGTTGGGCGATTCGACCGCGCACGGCGGTTCCATCGTCGTCGGCGAATTCACCGTGATGATCGGCTGAAGGAGAGGCCGCATGGCGATCGAGGACCCGTTCATCGGCATTGGCTGGGGCTTTCCTCCCGCCTTCGACAAGAACGCCGCGGGCGTGGCGATGAGCACCGGAATCCGGGACATCGAGGAAAGCCTGCGCATCCTGTTCACGACCACGCTGGGTGAGCGGATCATGAACCCTCTGTTCGGCTGCGCGCTCGACGATCAGGTGTTCGAGGTCATGAACGCTTCACGCATTTCATATCTCGAAAACGCCGTGCGCACCGCGATCATTTATCACGAACCGCGCATCGATCCCGAACAGGTCACCGTGGAACCGGATCACGCCAACGGCCTGCTGCTGATCGGCGTCGGCTACAAAGTACGCGGCGCCAATTCGCGGTTCAACTTCGTCTACCCCTACTATCTGACGGAGGACTGACACCTTGGCCAAGCCCTGCGCGCAGAGAAATCCTCTCGTCCGCTCGGGCATGACCCAGAACGGACGGCGACGCGCCGAACTCGCTGTCGACCATTTCCTGCCCGACGAACGCGATCTTGCCGATCTCGTCTTGTTCGGCCAACGCTTCGCCAAGCACATTCGGTACTACGACGCCGACAACAACGCGGCGGGCGACTGGAGCGCCTTCTTCGAAAGCGACGTCACCGCGAGCCTCGCGGCCCTGGCCAAATTGCCGGTGGATCCCTTCCGGACGTTCCAACTGGACCTTGAAAACTGGCTGAGAGCGGAACCCACGCGTGATGCGGCGGAACTTTCGGCGCACGCCAAGCTCGCCTTTCATCTGCCGGTGGCGCTGTTCGAGATCGCGGCCACCCACCACGCCCGGCTGCCCAACGATCATCCGTTCGTGCCCGCGTTGATCGAAATCGTCGGGCGCGACCTCGGCGATCCGTTGACCGGACTGGTGGGGTGGTACAAGGGCGCGGTTGCCGTTCCCGGTGCCGGAAACGAGATCTTCGACGATACCCCTCTGGTCGAGGCCGACTACAACATCGGCGGCCCACCCGCCGATCCGCGCGTACGGGTTTCCTCGATCGTTGCCGAAGCCCTCGCCGGGAGGCCGGCGCTATCGGCCGCGACGGTCCCCGATCCGATCCTGGGCAAAATTCCACCCGGATCGTGGACCGGCCTGTTCGCCGCGACGGCGGCGGATCCGTCACCCTATCTCGACGCCATCGGCGCCACCCATCAGCGCTACGAACAGATCTACGATGCGCTCAGCTACAATTTGCTGACCACCGCCGTGGAGCATGTCTACCAGGCCATGGCGCGGATCCGCGCCGACGCCGCGGCCCATCTTGCCGCATCTGTCGAAACCTTTGCCGGGCACGCGCCCCATTACGGCCTGTGGCTTGCTTTCCTGCGTCTCTATGAACACGCGAAGGGAGAGATGAACGCCTTCACCGGCCGCCATCTCGACTATTATTTCCGCGATGTCCTGCGATTGTCGGCGCGCGCGCCGATCCCCGACAAAACCCATCTGCTGTTCGAACTGGCAAAGGGGAAATCCGCCCGGTTGCTGAAGGCCGGAACCTTGTTCCGCGCCGGAAAGGACGACCTGAGCAAACCGCTTTCCTATGCGCTCGACAACGACATCGTCGTCAACCGGGCTTCGGTCGCCGAGCTTCGCGGTTTGCGGATCGAAACCTCCGGATCGACGTCGGCGCCGACCCAGACGCCGCGCGCAGCCCCGGTTGTCCCATCACGCGACGGGCTCGGCGCGGTGGATCTGGCCAAGGACGACCCCACGTGGCCGCCGTTCGGACCCGCCGTCAGCCCCGCCGCCCGGGTCGGTTTCGCCATCGCCGACCGCAAGCTCTTTCTGCGCGAGGGAACCCGAACCATCCGCATCCGCGCCGAACTGAAATCACCGATGACGACGGTCGCCATCGCGCCGCGTTGGATCGTGCGGCTGACCGGCGACGAAGGTTGGTTCGAACTGTCCGGGACCTCGCGGATCGACACCGTTCTCGACAACAGCTTCACCGAACCGCTTGCGGCCTTCGAAACGGCCGGGGAGAAGGGAACCGGAACGCGTTCGACCCGCAAGGCCAAGGGATCCGACGGCAAACGGGGTCCCGAACTCTTCGCGCCCGACGATCGGCAAAGCCGGAAACCACCGGTCTCCAAACCTTTGCACATTCTGGAAATCACGATCTCGCTCGGACCCGACGATCCGCCCGTGATCCCGCTCGACGCCAAGCTGCACGGTAACGAGCACGCGCCCGGTGTTCCCGTCGCCGAGGTCGTCTTCGATTTCTCGGCCGCGACCTCGGCACGGGCCTTCGCGGTCCTGCGCGACATCAAGGCCAGCCGCGTGACCCTGCGCACCGAGGCGGCGGGGCTTCGGGACCTGATGGTGATCGCGGACGGCGGCATCGCCGATCTATCCAAACCCTTCGCGCCCTTCGGCGCCCTGCCGCGCACCGGGTCTCCCTTCGTGATCGGATCGTCGGAAATCTTTTCAAAATCCGTCGATTCCTGGCGTCTCGACGTCGATTGGGAGAGGGCTTACAGTTCCACCGGCTTCTTCCGTAACCGGTCGGCCGACACCTACAATCCGTTCGAGGCCGTCCTATCGGGCGGGCGCTGGGTCCAGCTGTCACCCGCCGATCTGTCGGAAACGAAGGTCGTCGGCAAGGGCCGCATCGTCAGCACGAGAATCTCCGGAACCGACATCCACCTGGGGGAGACCGGCGCCACCATCCAATTGAACAGCGCCCCCCTGATCGATGGGCTGACCGAGCAGACGATCGATAATCCGCCGCTGGAAGCCACGTCGGTCAACGGCTTCATGCGCATGCGCCTGCCGATGGATTTCGGCCATGCATCGTTCGTCGGCGAAAACACCCGCGCCCTGATCGGTCTGGCGGGCGGCGCGGCCTATGTGCCGAGCAGCGGCGTCAATGCCTACCAGCCGAACTCGGGCCAGAACGCCCAAGTACCGCGCGATCCCTACAATCCGGTGCTCACCCGCCTGGAAGCCGCCTACGAAACCAAGCGCGAACCCGTGGAGGCCTTCAGTCTGCTGCATCCCTTCGGCCTGTCGGACAGCACCCCCGATCGCCGCCTGTTTCCCGACTTCCCGTTCGAAGGCGCGCTGCTGATCGGGGTGGCGGACTTCGCGCCCCCCGCCCGCCTGACCCTGTTGGTCCAGGTCTCCGATGGTTCCGGCGATCCGCTCAAGATGGCGCCGAAACTGAGTTTTTCCCATCTCGACGGCGATACCTGGGCAGCGTTCGAACCCCAGGACGTGGATGACAAGACCAACGACTTCACCGGTTCCGGGGTTCTGGGGCTCAATGTTCCCGAAAGCGCCGACACCGATCACGGCATTTTACCGGCGGGCCTGCATTGGATCCGCATCGCCGCCCCCCGCGACGCCGACGCCTTGAACCGATTGCTGTCCGTCGACGCCCAGGCCGCCCGCGCGACGTTCGCCGACGACGGCAACGATCCCACGTTCCTGGAAACGCCGCTGCCGGCGGAAAGCATTTCGAAGCTGGTCGTGCCCGACCCGGCGATCAAGAAAATCGCCGAGCCCTACAGCAGTTTCGACGGGCGCCCCGAGGAAGCGGACGAGGATTTCGCCACCCGGGTCAGCGAACGATTGCGCCACAAGGACCGGGCGGTGACGATGTTCGATTACGAAGCCCTGGTGCTGGAAGCGTTTCCACGCCTGTACCGGGTCAAGTGCCTGGGAACCACGGAACTCAAACGCGACAGTCAGAACGTCATCGTCGCCGACAACGAATTGATGCCCGGCGCGGTAACGGTGGTGACGGTGCCCTGGACCCACGGCCAAAACACCCGCGACCCGTTGCGGCCCTATGCCGATCAGGCGACGCTGGCCGCCGTCGATACCTTCCTGCGCAAGCGCGTTTCGCCCTTTGTCCGGCTGGAGGTGCAGAACCCCAAGTTCGAGGAAGCGCACGTCGATTTCAAAGTCCGCTTCAAGCCGGAAATCGGCGACATCGCCTTCTACATCGACGAGTTGAACAAGGCGGTCATCGACTTTCTCACCCCGTGGGCGCGCCCCGGCGGCGGCGAGATCATGTTCGGCGGCAAGCTGTGGAAATCCACGATCATCGATTTCGTCGAGGAACTGCCGCACGTCGATTACGTCACCGACTTCCGGCTCTACCACAAGGTCGATATCGACGCGCCGCCGGGCGGCTGGACCCCGGTCGACATCGAGGTGATCGAGGCCACGACCGCCCGCTCGATCCTGGTATCCGCCCACCGCCATACGATCAACGAGGTGCCGGGCCATGGATGAAATCCGCTCCATCGACCGCCGGATCGACCTTGATCCCGCCCTCGACTATGCCCTGTTGCGAGACGAGGGCCTGAAACACATCCAGAAGCTTTCGGGTCTCTTGTGGACCGATCACAACACCCATGATCCGGGCATCACGACGCTGGAAATCCTTAGTTATGCCCTGACCGATCTCGCCTACCGCGCGCGGTTCGACACCCGCGATCTGATGACCAAGCCGGACGGCACGATGGACACGGCCGACGTCTCCGGACTTGCGCCCGCCCACGAGGTGCTGACCACTGGCCCGCGCACGATCGCCGACTATCGACGGCTTCTCCTGCGGATCGAAGGCGTGCGCAACGCCTGGCTCGACCCGATGACCGACCCCGCGGAACCCGCCGACTATCGGTTGTCGGAAGTACCGATCCATGCCGATTGCCTTGCCGACGCGCTCAGTTTCGAGCCCGTCAACGCCGCCGCGCTGGCCAATCATCCGGTCAAGATCTCCGGCCTCTACAAGGCCCTGGTGGAACTGGAAATCGACGACCTGCTGGGGTCGATGAACGAATCCGCGCTGACCTATCAGGTGCGGCGCGGCCCGTTGAAGGGCGTGGTTCTGGCGTTCGACACCTCGGATCCGGCGCTCGCGGACGGGACGCTCGATCTTTCGCGCGATCCGGTCGGAATCGATTCCCTGACGGTCGCCACCGCGCCGCTCGGTTTCAAGGTCTCCGTCACCCTGGATCTCGGCGGCGGAACCACCGCTACCCTGAACTCCTGCCTGGTCCGGGTGATCGAGGATCGGCCGCGCCCCGACCGGGACCCGATCCCCATCACGGCGCAAGCCGTCCGGCAAGTCCTTTTGGGAACGGAACCCGACGACCTATTGTTTCTGTATTGGCGTAAGCAGCAGCGCCGCGCCGAAACGTTGGCCGCGATCGCCTGCGCGCTTCATGCCCATCGGGGGTTGTGCGAGGACTACCTGTCGATCGCCACTGTGGCCCCCTATCGCGTCGGCGTCTGCGCCGACATCGAGGTCAAGCCCGAAGCGGACCTGGAAAAGGTCCAGGCCGTCGTCTACCACGAAATCGAGAAATACCTGTCGGCGCCGGTTCGCTACCACACGCTGGAAGAAATGCTCACCGAAGGCCGCCAGCCGGACGAGATCTTCAACGGTCCCTTCATCGATTTCACCTTTGCCTGCAACGGCCAGCCGATCTTCACCAAGCCCGGATTCATCACCGACGAAGACCTTGCCGCCAGCGAACTGCGCCGCAAGGTACTGGCCTCCGACATCATCAACATCGTCGTGGACATCGACGGCGTCGAAGCGATCCGAAACCTGCGACTGCGCGCCTACGCCAAGAACGGCGTCGCCATCGGACCGTCGGAAAGCTGGGTACTCGCGGTTCCGCCCGATCACCAGCCGGTCTTCTTCATCGAGGGCTCGAAGCTGCTGTTCCACAAATCCGGAATTCCCTACCGCGCCCAGATCACCGAATTCGAACGCACACTGGATCATCTGCGCGCGCTGGACCGCCGCGACGTCTACGTCGCCCCCGACCAGATACTGCCGGTTCCCCTCGGCCGCTGGCGGCATCCGGACGCGTTCTACACCGTGCAGCACGATTTCCCGGCGACCTACAAGATCGGCACCGCCGGAATCGCCAACACCGAACAGCCGGAACGCGTCGCCCAGGCGCGCCAGTTGAAAGGCTACCTGACTTTCTTCGACCAGGTTCTGGCCGACTACCTCGGCCAACTCGCCAACCTTCGGCGGCTCTACTCCCTTGATGCGTCGCTGAGCCGCACCTGGTTCACCCCGGCCCTGACCGGCATCACCGGTTCGCTGACGGATTTCGAGGACGAATTCTATGTCGACAAGGCGAAGATCGCCGATAAAACCACACGGACCCGCCTGACCGAGACCGAGGACGGCTTCCTGGAGCGCCGCAACCGCGTGCTCGATCATCTCATCGCCCGTTTCGCCGAACGTTTCGCGGACTATGCCCTGATGTCGTTCCGGCTTTCCGGCGACCGGCTCCGGACTTCGGCCCAATTGATCGAAGACAAGATCGATTTCCTATCCGATTATCCCCGCCTTTCGCGGAACCGGGGCATGGCGGCGAATATCCGGCCTGAAAGTCCCGCCGACATCTGGAACAACGACAACATCTCGGGTCTCGAACGCCGGGTCGCGCGACTGCTCGGCATCGACGATCCGTCGCGCCGCGACCTTCACTGCGCCGGACATTTCAACAAGATATTTTCGACTCTGAAGACGGGCAACGTCTTCCGCGTCGTGATCCGCGACGATGGAAACAGAGTGCTCTTTTCCTCGTCCGAGACGTTCGCGGATACCGGCGCCGCGCTCGATGCCGCCGCCAAGGCGTATCCCGGACTTCGCGACGAAGGCGCCTTCGACATCGCCGAAACCCAGGGCACCACCACCTTCACGCTGCGCGTCGTTTCGGGTTCGGTGCCGCTGACCCACAACCGGACTTTCGACACCGAAGCCGACGCAACCCTGGCGGCGCGCGCCGTCATCGACCGGTACGACGCGATCCTGGCCTCCGAGCTTTGCGATACCGAAGGCATGCATCTGGTCGAACACATCCTGCTGCGCCCCTTTGCCAAGGGCGATCCCCTGATGGATGTCTGCCTGGGCGAGGAATGCGGGTTCTGCGGCGAGGAGGACCCCTATTCGTTCCGCGTTTCGGTCGTGCTGCCCTATTGGCCGGAGCGTTTCCGCAACCTGTATTTCCGGGCGCTTTTGGAACGGACCCTGCGCGAGGAAGCGCCCGCGCACGTACAGGTCAAGGTCTGCTGGATCGGCCAGCAACAGATGATCGATTTCGACCGGGCCTATCGCGCTTGGTTGACTGCCCGCGCGGCGCCGAAACCGAACCCGGCGACCGTACGCGACAGGACCGGAAAACTGATCGAGATTCTCGAGTCTCTCAGCACGGTCTATCCGGCGGCGTCGCTGCACGACTGCGACATGGGCGAAGACGAAACCATCGTCCGGCTGGGCTCCACGGCCCTCGGCATCTTCTGAAGGAGAGAGCAGATGGACACCCAAACGTTCTACCCGGTGTTCGAAAACGGCCAGGTGCTCACATCCGACCATCTGAACGATATCGTCGACTATCTGGAACCGCAGGACCGACTGACCCGGAGCCGCCTCGTCGGCATCGGCATTGTTTGCGGTCTGGAACCGGATTGGGACGCGAAGTCGCGGACGCTGACGCTGTCCCACGGCGTCGCGGTGACGTCGGAGGGCTACCTCATCGCCGAGGATGCCGTCGTTCTGGACCGTTTCCGGCCCTACACGGTGCCGATCCCCTCCGGATCGCAGGCAACGACGGAAGACAAGGCCAAGGCGCGTTATCCGTTCCTGTTCGACGGCAGCGCCCAACGCACGGCTTTCGAACTGCTGCCCACCGACTTCCAGCCTGCGCCCGGCGAGGCCGATCCGACCGCCCTCACCAGTGCCTTCGTCGCCGACAAGACGGTGATGCTGTTTTTGGAATGCAACGTCGAGGCGCTGAAGAACTGCGACGTCAACGATTGCTCGGACAAGGGATCCGAGATGAACCTGACGCTGCGGCGCTTGCTGGTGACGCAAGACATCGCCGACAAGATGCTGGCACAGGAAGCGGACATCGCCGGACGTCCGGTCGACCGTGCCAACCATCCCCGTCTCGGACTGACACCGATCGCCATCGAAAAAATCAACCCCGCCCTTCACGAAATCGCCACGCTGTCCGAACTCTACGGCCGTTTCCTGACCGTCGCCGGCGGCGCCGGCCAACGGCTGATTCCGGCGATGCGCGAAGCATGGGCCGCCTACGAACCGCTGTTGTCGGACATGTTCCCGAAGGCGCAATTCCCGGACGGCCCAATTCCCGACCACCACTTCGTCAACCCGCTGGCCGCCTTCGCGGAAACCCCGGCGCTGGCCCAGTATCTTTTCGACGCGACCCACGACATGGTCCGCAGCCACAACGAATTCATCGATTGCGCGGCCCGGTTCGACGCCGAATGCTGCCCCGATCCCGGGCGCTTCCCCAAGCACGTCCTGGCCGGTGACGTCCTGCCCCGCCCCACCGCCTTCGTCAAGGCGCCGAGGACGGCCGCCGAATACGCGGCCTACGACCCGTTCGCCGCCGCCGGCGGTCCGGCACCGGAGGGTGTTCCCGCCGAACGGCGCCACCACTTCGTGCCGTCGCCGGCACTCGATGCCGGCAGCGACAAGGTGGCGGAACTGCGGTCCATTTTCGCGCGCATGGTTCTTCTGGCACAGACCTACGCCACGCGCGGCCTGCTTGACGCCGCCATCCGCCTGACCCCGTCACGCGACGGCACGGCGCCGCTCGGCGATCGGGCGATTCCGTTCCATTATGCCTTCAAGCCGACCGGGGACCTGTTCCGCAACTGGTCGTGGCCCAAGGCGCGGGCCAACCGCTTCGATACGATCTTTTCCTACGCGCTCACCGGCAGCGCCAAGAATCATCCCTTCCTGTCGCGTCAGGACGATCAGGACTTCATCCGGATCGAAGGCATCGTCGGCAAGCCCCTGGGCACCGCCATGGGCCAACTGATCCAGCAGAAGCGATCGCTCGGCGTTTCCTTCGCCATCGAACCGGTTTGGATCGGATACGGCCTGAAGACGGACACCGACGCGGCGGACGCGCAACTGGCGCTCGCCGCCATCCGCCGGCTTCTTCTTTGCAAGATGCGCGATCTCGACGTGATCTTCCTGATGATCATGGCGGCGCTGTTCACGTTCATGGTGTGGATCGTGCAGGCTCTGGGCCGGCTGGACGCCACCAAGACCACGACGAAGAAGTCCGGTTCCGGTCCCGTACCCCAAGCCGGCGCCGTGACGGCCGGAATCGACCGCCTCACCGCCGTGCGGTCCGCCGCCTTTCTCAATCTCGATCGCGGCGGGCAGGTCAAGCTGCGCGAGACCAGCGACAAGGTGCTGACCCGGGTCCGAAAGGACAAAACGGTTGACGCCAACGTGGTGAAGATCCTGGTCACCGAAAGTGCGGGCGATACGCCGCTCCAGAGCGTCTCGGTCGGGACCATCTATGACAAGGTCCGCGACACGTCGATCGGCGGAGAACTGGTTGATCGGGTCCGCGCCGCCGCCAAGGACCTTGGCACCGGTCAGGATGCCGACGAACTCGCCGAAGCGATCTATCCATCGGTCTCGCTGATGGCGCGGGCCGAGGAAATGATGCGGGTTTCCAGCGCCGCGTCGATCGCCGAATTCGACGAGGAAAAATTCGGCACCGCTTTCCGGGGATTCTCCGACGCCTACGACAATTACGCCGCCAAGGCGGAAACCGACGCGGCGAAATCGACCAAGGATATCGCCGAGGTCAACACCGCCGTGGTCGGCAACCAGGGGCTGATCGCCGCGGCGGCGACCCAGTTGACCAGCACCGCGATCACGGCCGAACTCCAGAAGCGCCTCGCGTCGATGTTCCAGGACCTGATCCTGCCCGGCTACGCCCGCAAGCATCCGGGCCTGGAACACAAGGCGGGCGTGCCCGTGGGCGGAACCTTCGTCCTGGTCTATGGCACCCGCCGTCAGATCGACGCCGGTTTGAAAAACACGCTCGACGATGCGGGCCGGATCTCCAAGGACCAGTTCGCCAAACTGGTGGATTCCAAGCTGCCGTCCATCGACATCGAACGGGCGATCGCCGACATTCTGGCCAGCAGCAAGCCGCAAAGCGAGGACGTCCTCGACGAATTCGTCGTCCTGGGCGACTTTTGCCTGCCCTATCTGTGCTGCGACGCGGATTGTTCCGACGTCGAAATCGACAAGCGCATCCTTCGCAAGGAGGACGTGGTGAAACCCAATGCCGGCACCGTCACCCCGGCGCCGACGCCGGAACCCGCCCCCACGCCGAGACCGACACCCGCTCCAACACCGACGCCGACCCCAACGCCGAACACGACGACGACGGGGCTCGTCGAAATATCGGTCTTCCAAAAGAGCCGGATCGGCCGGGAAGTGGCGGTCAGAAACGCGATTCTGGTCATGACCGACCTTTCCACCGGCCGGTCGTCCGAGCAGCGGCTTCCGGAAGCCGTTCACACGCTTGAACTGAAACCGGGCAAGTACGGGTTTATCGCCTCGTCCGGCGCCGCCAAATCCGCTTCGGAGGAAGTGGCGTTGAGAGCGGGGGCGACCCTGCAAGTTCGGCTGGTGATCGGCTGACCAAGGAAGGATCAAACCGTGGGCGCGGCGGAGCACAGGATCGGCAAAGTGGTGTTCGAGGTCGCCGCGTCCGACCGCGCGGCGGTCACCGGTTTCAATGAAACCGTCCGCGCCCGGTTCGATGCCGTCGTCATGCCGGCCCTGCAATCCGCGCTCGACCGCATCGACCGTCCCGGCGCGATCATCCGCTACGGCCGCGTCGAGGTGAAACTCGGATCACTCGATCCGTCGGCGACGGCTGAAGAACTGGGGCGGCGCATCGCCGAGGGACTGGCCGCAGGCCTCCGCGCCGCGGCACCTTCGGAACCGCCCCTCTCACCGCCGGACGGCGAGGGTGCGATCGATTTCGCCGAATTCGCCGCGTTCCTGGAAACCGGCGAACTGCCTTGGGCAGAGCCGGGGCGGGTACTCGCCACGCTCGCCGCCGCATTGATGGCGCTGGATCGGCCAAGCCTGGAGGGTTTCGCCCAAAGGCTGCGGGCGGTCCTGATCCGCCGCCGCGCCGCCGAACGGCTGGTGCGCCAACTTCCCGCCGTACTGGTCCGGCGCCTGCTTCGCGCCTTGCTTCCGGATGTCTTCTCGATTCCCCTTACCGCCGCCGTCGGACCGGATGAGGCCATCGCGACGGCGTCCGAACGACGGGTCCCCGAACCCCTCGTCCCCGAACTGACCGAGACGATCCATCGTCTGGCGCGAAATGGATCGCCGCCCGATCTGGGCCGGATCCTTGCCCTGTTCGCCGCCCTTGGCGGTCGCACTTCTCCGGTCGCGTCTCCGTCTCCCAACGTCACGCCGCAAACGCGGGAAACCACGCCACTGGAACAACGCGCGCCAACCGAACGGAGTGAATCGGACTCGGAAGATCATCGCACCCGTGTCGCCAGCCGACCCATCCACGCAGCGGGCGCCGTGTTGCTTCATCCGTTTCTCGGCGCCTTCTTCGAACGTCTCGGGCTACTCGAAGCGCCCGGCCGGTTCCGGGACCGTACAGCCCGCGCCCGGGCGGTGCTTTTGGCGCATCATCTGGCTACCGGCGCAGCGGATGCGCCGGAGCCCGAAGCCACCCTGTTCAAGCTGCTCTGCGGCATGACGTTTGCCGAACCCCTGCCGCGCGGGATCGAGATGACCGAAGCCGAACGCGCCGAATGCGCTTCGGTACTTGAAAGCCTGATCGCCCGTTGGACGCGGCTCGGCAAGACGTCGCCCGACGGATTGCGTGAAGGGTTCCTGACGCGGCCGGGTCGCCTCGACCAGCGTGACGAACGTTGGCGTCTGACCGTTGAAAGCCGAGGAATCGACGTCCTGCTCGACGGCCTGCCCTGGCCGCTGTCGATCGTTCGGACCCCGTTCATGACGACGATCCTTTCGGTCGACTGGCGGTGACGCGATGAAAACGGCGGCCATTGCCCAACGCAAGTCTTCCGGGCCCGAAACCGCCAAGGGCGGCGGCACGTCGCGAAAGCCCTTCTTCTCTCCGATCCAGGCCAAAAGCGACGAAGAGATGCAGGCCCGCTTGGGCGTGGGGCGCCCGGGGGACCGTTTCGAAGTGGAAGCCGACCATGTCGCCGACCGCGTTGTCGATGGCCAATCGGCACGCGAGGACGGTCGCGGCCTGTCGGCGGCCATCACGCCGATCACCCAGCGGATGGAAGACGAGGAAGCGCAGACCCAACCGGTGGAAGAAGAGGAAGAAGAACTTCAGGCGCGATCCGAGGAGCCGGAAGAGGAAGAACTCCAAACCCAGATCGAGGAGGAGGAGGAAGAGGCCATCCAGCCCCAGGTCGAGGAACCGGAAGAGGAAACCGTCCAGGCCCAGGTCGAAGAAGAAGAGGAAATCCAGCCCGCGTCGGAAGCGGACGCGGAAGAAGAGGACGTCCAGGCGCAGGAGGACGAAGAGGAAGAGGAGGCGTTGCAGGCCCGTTCGTCTCATCGCGGCGGGCTGTCGGTACCGGACGAAATCGCCCGTCAGGTCCGGGCGTCGCGCGGCAGGGGCAATCCGCTTCCCGGCCCGGTACGGGAGCGCATGGAAGCCCAGTTCGACGCCGATTTTTCCGGTGTGCGCATTCATACCGACGCCCCCGCCGTGCTGCTGGCACGATCGCTCAAGGCCCAGGCCTTCACGCGCGGCAACGACATCTTCTTCAATGAGGGCCGGTTCGCGCCCGGTTCGCGGGAGGGTCAACACCTGCTGGCCCACGAACTGACCCATACCGTCCAGCAGGGCGCCGTCGCGCCCGACCGCTCGACCCGCGATTCCGGCGCGATCCGGCTTGCCTCGGACCCGGACGGCGACACCTACGAGGTCCGCCCCGAGATCGTCGAGGCGATCCGGCTGGCGCGCGGCGAAATCGGCAAAGTGAATGCCAAGAAGACCGGCGGCGACGGCAAGCGCGTCGGATGGGAACGGCTTCAGGAATTCTTCGAGACCGCCTTCGGCGGGCCGGTGGTCAGCCAACAGGTGATCGAGCACTACGTACCGTTCAAAAGGACCCTGCCGGACGGCAGCACCAAGACGATCGACGCGCTTCCGAGTTGGTGCGGAATCTTCACTTGGTGGGCGATGAAGAAGGCCGGAATTCCGATTCCGGACTGGAAACTCGGCGCTCCGGCGCTCGACGCCCTTAAACCACGCGCCCCCGGCGATTTGCCGCGCAAGGGCGACATCGCCATCGATGTGCTGCCCTACAATCACTTCGCCATGGTCACGGGGCTCGAAAGCGCCAAGGATGCCGAGGGTAAACCCGCCAAGCTACTGCGCGTCGCCACCATCAACGGCAACACCGCCGGCGAGGACAACCTGGGTGGACAGGTCCAGGAGAGATGGGACCCGATCTCGCGCTGGGATCATTTCCTCGATCCCGTCGGCAAGCTGAACCTGCCCGACGTGCCGCTGGTCACCGTCAGCCGCGAACCGACGCCGGTCGGCGAACCGGCCGCCGAAACGCCGCCCGCAGAAACCAAGAAACCGCCCGAGACCGAAGAACCGCGTACCGAGGTCACCGAACTGGATAGCGGCGTGGCCCCGCCGGCGGCGGAAGGCTTCGGCGCGCCCCTGCCGGAACCCGACCTGTCGTTGCCGCCGCCCGCCGACACCGGGCCGGCGGAAGCGGTCGCCACGGTCGAAAAGGTCGACCTGTCGGGTTCGTCCGATCAGGCGACGACCGCCTTCATCGATGCCGGTCCGTCGTCGATGGCCGCGTCCCAGCCCGAATTCGGCCCGGCGGTCGACGGCAAAATGAAATCGGAACAGACGGACCTGGCCCAAAATCCCCCGGTGCTGGAAGCCAAGACGTCGGGCGCCGTTGATGCCCCGATCACCGGCCCCGACGATATCCCGATTCCCGGCGGCATCCAGATCGGCGACGGCGTGAAGGGCGTCGATCCCGGCGCCATCGGTTCGATTTCGGAACCCGCGCCCGATCCGTTCAAGGGCAACGCGGCGCGTAACGAGGAATTGGACAAGGAAGACTCCGGGTCGTTCTGGGACGCCTTCAAGAACTTCCTGAAGCGGTTCGTCAGCGGCATTCGGACCCGAGACGACGGCATCGACACCTCCGCCGGCGCCCGGCCCAATGTGGCGCTCAAAGGCACCGCCGATCCCACGCGCATGGACACCCAGCGCACGGAGGGCACGACCGCGCTCAAGGCTCAGCGCGACACCCAGACCACGGCATTCCGCCATCATCCCGGCCAGTCGAACATCCAGCCCAAGAGGATCGACGAGAAACATCCGGCGGAGATTTCCCCCGAGACGGCCGCCACGATCGACGGCCAGGACGACGCGGGGGTGCGTGATTACGCTTCGGCTCCCCTGCCCGCCGACGTCCGCACCGCCGCGGACGCCAAGGTCGCCGCCAAGCTCACGCCCAATCTCGCCGACGCGCGCGGCCAGACGGCTCAGGCCGCGACGACACGGGACAGCGAAAAGAAACGCGAAATCGACACCACCCAAGCGGCGGCCGCGCAGTTGAATACCCGAACCGACGCCGCGCAACGCAAGCTCGTCGTCGACAACCGGGCCAAGGTCGCGGGACTACAAGGCGAGGGCATCGGCGGCGCCTACGAACACGTCAACCAATTCACCGCCGACGCCGCCAAGGAGCAGACGGCGAAACGCAAGACCATCGGCGATCACGTCACGACCGAGGAAGGCAAGGCGAAGGACAAACTGGTCCAAGGCGAAAAGGACGCGGAAAAGAAGAAACAGGACGGCGAAAAGGAAGCCGCCGAAAAGAAGAAAGCCCTGGAGAAGGAGCAAAAGAAAGGCAGTTGGTGGGACCGGGTCAAGAGCGCCATCAAGAAGGCGGTCAAGGTCATCACCGACGCCATCGACGCGGTGTTCACCGCCGTGCGCAAGGCCGTCAAGACCATTATCGAAAAGGCCAAGAACGCGGCCATCGTCCTGATCAACGCCGCCCGCGACTGGGTCGTGGACAGGCTCAACGATTTCCGCGACTGGGCGAAGTCGAAGGTCGACAAGTATCTGAAGGACACCTTCCCGGGGCTTGCGAAACGCATCAACAACGGTATCGACGCCGTCACCGACACGGCGATCAAGGGCGTCAACGCGGTAGCCGACGCCGCCATCAAGGGAATCAACAAGCTGGCCAAGGCGCTGGCGGCCGCGCTCGACAAGATCCTCGCCACCTTCCAAACCGCGCTGAAGACGGCGGTCCGGGTGGTCGGCGCGGTGCTTCAGGGCGACTTCGCCGAGGCGCTTCGCGCCGCGATCGAAGGGGCCTGCGAAATAGCCGGGATCGATCCCAAGCCGGTCTTCGATTTCCTCGATCGCGCGGGAAAAGCCATCCAGTCAATTCTCAAGGACCCCGTGACGTTCATCAAGAACCTGTTCGGTGCCGTCGGCGCCGGGATTTCCAGTTTTTTCAAGAACATCAAAAAACACCTGATCGCGGGCGTCATCGGGTGGCTCACCGGCGCACTGTCGGAAGTCAATCTGACGGGTCCCTTCGAGTTCAGCGCCAAGGGCATTCTGAGGATCGTGCTGGAAATCCTGGGACTGACCTACGCCAACATCAAGGCACGGGTGATCCGCAAGGTTCCGGCCGCCGCCAAGGTGTTCGACGTCGTCGAGAAGGGTTTCGTGCTGCTGAAGAAGCTGGTGACCGAAGGCCCCGCCGCCCTGTGGGAGGAAATCAAGAGCCAGCTTTCCAACCTCAAGGAAACGGTGATGGGGGCGATCCGCAATTGGCTGATCGTCACCGTCATAAAGGAAGGCGTCGTCTGGCTCCTTTCCTTGACCAATCCGGCATCGGCCATCGTCAAGGCGGTCAAGCTGGTGTTCGATCTCGTGATGTTCCTGGTCGAACGCTATCAACAGATCAAAGACTTCATCCTGTCGGTCTACGAGGCCGTGGCGGCGGTCGCGGCGGGTAACTTCACCAAAGTCACGACAGCGGTCGAAAACGCGCTCGCCCGCGTGGTGCCGGTGCTGATTTCGCTGCTGGCGTCCATCCTGGGGCTCGGCGGCATCGCCAAGCAGGTCAAACAGGTGATCCAGACCATCACCAAGCCGATCAACAAGGCGATCGACTTCGTCATCGACAAGATCGTCAAGTTCGCCAAGAAGGTCCTGGCCAAGTTCAAGTCCGGGGCGAAGAAGGCCAAGAAAAAGGCCAAGGCGGCGGTTGCCAAACTGCTCAACTGGTGGAAGGCGAAAAGCGGCTTCAAGGACGCCTCGGGCGCGGGCCACACGCTGTCCTACAAGGGGCAAAAGAAATCGGCGCTGTTGTATGTGGCCAGCAGCAATCCCACCAAGATCGGTCCCTTCCTTGCCGACCGGCTGAAAAAGGCGAACGCCGGTGGTACCGGATACACGGCTGCCGACGTCAAGGCGGCGCAAACCTACCACAAGGCCAACGTCGTTCCGGCGGAAAGCAAGTTGAAGGCGGCGGATACCGGCGGATCGGCGGCGAAGAAAGCGAAAGCCGTCGACGCCAACAAAGCCCTGGCCGACGACTTGCAGAAGCATCTGGACAAACTGGGCAAGACCTGGCTGACCAAATTCTTCGACCCCGGTGACGCCAAGGATTTCCCGCCGCCGAAACTGCCGGTGATGGCCGACAACGTGAAGGCCCGCAATCTGGCGGCCGACTACATCGTCGCCGGCACCAAGGCGAACGGCTACAAGCACAAGGTCCGGACCGGCACCGAATCCGGCGCCCATGTCGGCAATCTGCACGGCTGGTCGGAACTGCAGGGCGCCAAGCTCACATCGGGCAGCGCCAAGTATGTCCGCATGCACCTTCTGCCGCACAAGCTGGGGGGCGACGCGGTCGATTCCAACCTGACGCCGGCGCGCGGCGACCTGTTCAACACGCCCTTCTCGTCGGCGGTCGAACAGCCGGCCATCCAGGCGTCGACCGAGGGCGATCCCGCCAAGCGCCAGCCGATCTGGTACAAATTCCAGATCGGCTATTACCCCGCAACCACCCCGCCACCCGCAGTGTGGACTCCCGGCGTGCCCTATCCCGCATCGGCCTTCCCCAACCGCATTCACGCCGAATGGGGGTTCTACAAGGCGCGGAACAGTGCCTCGACCCAGATCGAGCGCGGACCGATCCAGAAGCAGAAATCCGAAACGCCAAGCCTGCCGGATCTTGCCGTGGTGCCCCCGGCGATCAACAAGGACGGTCCCACCGCGCTGCTGCACGCACTCCAAAAACAGGACACCGCGATTACCGGCTATTTCGTGAGCGAGATCCTGATCAAGAACCGCACCTATACATCGAAGACCAACATGAAGGAGACGATCTGGCAGAAGTTCGGCGGCGTCAACGAAGCCACCCGGCGCCGGTACGTCAAGGCGACCTATGCCGCCGTCGGCACCCATGTCACCCTGAACTGACGCGGGGGAGGGAGACCGATGAACCACGAAGTTCCGCGTGCCGCAGCTACCCCCTCCAATTCCGCCAACCTGGACGCGGCCTTCGATGTTCTGGTGCGCCTGATCCGCGCCCGCGTCAAAGGTGAAGATCTGGCGCCTGGCGGGCAAATCCGGCTCCAGTTCTTCGATGATGGATCGATCCTGGGTGACTTCATCCGCGAACGCCAGCCGCCTTTCGAGGAATTCGCCTTGTTGCTGTTGACGCTCGCCCCCCATGTCCGGCCCGCGCTTCTCGACGCCGAGATTCGGACGGCCTTAGCCCGCGAAGGCGATTTCCCCGAGATCGGCGGTGTGCGCGATGCCGATAGCCGTGCCTTTCTGCCGACCGGCGAAACCGCCGCCTTTCTGCTTGCCGGTGAAAACCTCGATGCCCGCTTCGACATCCAGAAATTGTTTTCACCGGACCATTGGTTCGCCCGCGAAGGCATGCTGCGGCTGGAACCGGCGCGGGACGGCGCGTCCCTGCTTTCGGGTCGCATCGTCATGGCGCGCGATTGGGTCGAACGGTTCACCATCGGCCGCGTTCAGGTGCCCGATTTCGGCGCAGCCTTTCCCGCCAAGCGCATTTCCACCGCCCTTGAATGGGATGATCTGATCTTGACCGGATCGGTCCGCGAGCAGATTGCCGAATTGGAAAACTGGGTCCGCCACGGGCGGACACTGATGAACGACTGGGCCATGGCGGGACGGCTGCGGCCGGGTTACCGCGCGCTGTTCCATGGCCCCCCCGGTACCGGAAAAACGTTGACGGCGACGCTGCTGGGCCGGTCCACCGGGCGGGAGGTCTTTCGCGTCGACCTGTCCACCGTGGTGTCGAAATATATCGGCGAGACCGAAAAAAACCTAGCCGGCCTGTTCGACCGGGCCGGCAACCGCGACTGGATCCTGTTTTTCGACGAAGCCGATGCCCTGTTCGGCAAGCGAACCAACGTCAAGGACGCCCACGACCGCTACGCCAACCAGGAAGTCAGCTACCTGTTGCAACGGGTGGAAGATTTCGACGGCCTGGTGATCCTGGCGTCCAACTTCCGCGCCAACCTGGACGAGGCGTTCCTGCGGCGGTTCAACGCCATCATTCGCTTCCCCTTCCCGACACAACCGGAACGCCGCGCCATCTGGCTGCGGTCCCTGCCCGACCGCCCCAATCGGGAACGGCTGGCCGAACAGCTTGCCGAATTCGAACTTTCCGGCGGCAACATCGTCAACGTGGTCCAGTTCGCCGCGATCGAGGCCATCGCGGCGGATCAACCGGAGATCCGTCTAGAAGATGCGATCAAGGGGATCCGGCGCGAGGTCGAGAAGGAAGGAAAGATGTTTCGCAACCTCCTCGAGGCTCAACTTTCCGCAAGCGATTCCTGACCCAAACGTATTGCAGACCGAACCAGCCCGTCAAACCGGCATGCGTATTGCGCGAAGTACTCGCGTGACCGCTACCATCACGCGGTTGTGAATTTTTCAAATCGATCAATACCATTATATGGTCTAATGGGATGGCTAGGTCTTTTACGAGGGGAGCGTAAAACCATGGTGGTTCCTAGTCGTACAGGAAAATGGAGTATCCGGCTCGGCATGTATCGTGTCGCCGGAAACGCGCATCGCGGTTTTACGAATTGGCGTACCGAAGGCTCGCAATACGTCCCCACGCTCCGCAGGCCATTCCATGAACTCAAGTAGCGCCCCCAATTCATCCCTGTGCGATGGGGCGTTAACATCAATCCTCGATGGCGTTCCGGTTCCCATCCTGGTGCTCAAGACATACCGCATCCTGTATGCGAACCAGGCCGCGTTGTCCTTAACGGATGGCGATTCGAAAACAGGTTTGGCTGGGTGGGATATTCGCGACATCGTTCACCCCGACGACCATGCGGCATTTGACGAAAAATCGATTCCCATTCGCTGTATGCCGACGACCATCGGTTTGCGCTCGTCGAACGGCGAAATCCGCGAGTGCCAAATCAGTTTGAGAAAAATCCAGATTTCGGACGAAACGGTCGGTATCGTGATGTTCGAAAACCCACTCGCCGGTCACAGCGGGGGCGGAACGCTCACTCACGAACAGCTCAAATCGCTGATTTCCCTCGCGGACCATGACCTGAAACAGCATCTCAACAGCATCAATCTCTATGCCGGGCTTTTGGAGGCCAAATTCGATTCGCCCGCGATTCGCCCGATTGTCGAAGGCATTCGCCAAGCATCCGATTCGTTCTCCGCGCTTCTCGGTTCGCTAGTGGAATTGGTGCAATTGGAAGCCGGAATCGCGGTCGTTGAAGCCCGTCGCGTTATGATTGCGGACCTGATGTCGGATGCTCTTGCCTGGATTGCCGCCAACAATGAGGAACGCATACGGGTCGCCGTTTCGAGCGTCGAGGTCGAAACGGATCCTGTTCTTTGCGGTCGCCTTCTTTACATTATGGTCTGCCATGCCGTGCAGAGATCTTCGAACGGTAAAATCGTCGTCGGCGTTCGTTCGCCGAGAAATTCGCCGAGACTGGAAATCTGGGCATCCGGTCCCGGCCTGTCGAGCGAGGAAAGAGCGGCTTTCGACAATAGCAAACGCCCCGGTAGCGCTGCCGGAAACGGACGGGGTCGAATGGGGGTCAATCTCGCCATCGCCCGACGGATGGCGGCCCTGATTCGTTGCGACCTCGCGGCGGAGACTTTTCCCTCGGGAGTACGTTTCACGATTTGTCTCCCTGGCACTTGAATTGAGACGAACCCGATTTCAACAATCGACAGCCTCATTTTGTAATAAATAAGGCAAGCGTCGAGAAACCGACTCGATTGCAAGCCTTTAACGTTGCGACAGCATGATTTTAATTCTTACAATCGCGTATACGCTACTATATCCAAAAAACTTCTCGTGAAATGATCTTTGGGGAATTCCCCGCTTTTTTGATCGTCTATTTTGACGGAAGGCGGAATGATCTTTGCGAACATGCACATTAGAAACCAAACATATTGAACGTCATGCCCTGAACTGGTATTGATTTCCATGGGAAGAGGAGTGGAGCGCGCACGTTTGCTCCACTTGATTGGGAGTTAAGACGATTCGTATCCTGACGATCGATGACCATGCCTTGTTCCGGCAAGGATTGGTCATGTTATTGCCCGGAATTTTCCCGGACTGCGAAGTCGAGGAAGCCGGCACCGTCGACGAAGCCATCGACGTTCTGGAGCAGATGCCGATCGATATCGTCTTGCTGGATCTCGTCATGCCTGGCATGAACGGATTTGACGGATTGCGACTGATCAGTCGCAATTGGCCGAATATTCCCGTCGTCGTCATTTCGTCGTCGGAAAGCAATGCCGACGTGCACAAGGCATTCAACGGCGGCGCGCGCGGCTTCATCGTCAAATCCGCGACCGCGAAGATCCTCCGCTACGCCCTTCCGCTTGTTGTCGCCGGTGAAATGTACGTCCCGCCGATTACCGTGCAATCGATCTGCACCCGCATCAACGGCCTCTGCGATGGTGGCGGCGTCGAATCCGAGCTGCCGCTTTCGACCACGGACGCCGTTCAGTTGACTCCGCGCCAGCAGGAAGTTCTCAGGGAAATGGCTCTGGGCCTTTCAAACAAGGAAATCGCCCGCAAACTGGGAATGCTCGAAGGTACCGTCAAAGTTCACGTGAAGGCTATTCTCCAGAAACTCAATGTGCGCAACCGAACCGAAGCCGTGATGATCAGCATCCGCAACGGCTCCATCGAGGAACGGTCGAACGAGACCGTTTGACCGTTCGCTCTCCATCACGGCACCCTCCACTGCCATTCCATTCGTTGTCACCGTGGGTCTTCGTGACAGAGTGTGCAACTCACCTCTGTCCCCTTGACCAGCACGATGGTCTTGCTGCCGTTGACCTCGCGGTCGGACTTTAGACGGCGTTCGACGAATGTTTTAGACAACCTCGTCCCTTGCAGATTGGCACCGTGGCAATCGGCGCAAGCGTTCGGATTGCGTTCGAACAACCCGGCATGCTCTTCGGCGAATTTCGTATTGCCGACCGGGTGCATGCCATGGGGGCCTTTCAAGGTTATGCCCTGGTTGGGGATCGACGTGTGGCAAACGGTGCATTCGCTGATCAAACCGGCGTGTCCCTGGATTTGCGTCGATGCCACGTTGTCGTTGGCATTCGGGTCTGCGAGCGGCCAGACCGCGTGCGGACTGCCGTGGCAGGTCTCGCACAGAAGTTCGCCGTGACCGGTCGAATTGCGATACAGCGTGCCCGGCATTTCCGCGAAACGCTTGTCCGCGGCCATGCGCGGCGCCGCAGAAGGATCGCCCGCCTCGTAGGCCACGGTCAAAGCCTTGGCCTCGCCGACGTGACAGGATTCGCACCGGGGTTCGTCGAACCAGGGATGGCGTTTTTCACCCGCATTGGGGCCCGAAGACAGGTCGAACACGCCGCCGACGGATACCATGTCGCCGTGGCAGTTGGCGCACTGCAGTCCCGCCGTTCGCATCACGCCTCGGAAACACTGGGTATTCTTGCCGGGATGGCAAAGAAAACAGTTTTCCTCCATCGGAATGTCGGGATCGTTGATATCGACCCGGATCAGCCGCACCTGTCCATTCTGAACCGTCGGCTGGAGAATGGGATTGCCGTTCGAATCGCGGACCAGCTTTCCGGTTTGGGCGTCGACGACCAGTTGGCCGTGGAACCCGTGAATGACGCGCGAATTCATTTCCCGGGCGGGATCGCCTGCCGGGCCACCGACTTCCGACAATGCCGGCGAGTTGTGGCAGGATGCGCACAAGACCGTCGTGCGTTCGGCCAACGGCGGATTGTAGGCCGACCCGTGCTTGAAATCATGCAACAGCAGAATGTTGTATTTGGCCGCCGTTTCCACGGAAACTCGATCGTTCGGGTTGACGGGTTCGGCGAAATCGAGATCGACGGAACGGGCCGACGGATCCGCCGCGACGGATCCACGGACGTGACACGCCTGGCAGTTCAATTCATCCGAAACCGGAACAACCGAATCGACGGACGAAAGTATCGCCCCTGTCTGCGCGTTCATGGCCTGTACCCGCATCAGCGGATACGGATTGTGGCGCCCGCTGTCGTCATACGGCGTGATGGGAATACCCAGCGCGGAATAGACCCCTAGCCACGGATGGGTCTGGAACGGCTGAGGCGTGTTCGCGTTGTAGGGATCGGCGTTGCCGGGCATGTACTGACCGAAAATCAACCCTTCATCGATTCCGAGATCAATGCCGTACAGGATCTTTGCATAGGACGTACCGCCGACCTTGTCCCAGAAGTCGCTTTTTCGAATTTGCGCGGCGGTGGAATTCGCCCCGACCGGCCAATTGCTCGATGTCGAATTGATGGATCCCGCGCCATGCGGGTCGTTGGGATTGGAAGACGCCGAATAGCGGACTTCGAACTCAGGCGTTCCCGGCGCGATGATCCGCGGCCGATTTCCGCGCTGGATCAGCGTCGCGTTCAGGATATTGAAGGGCGGCAGCACGCTGAACGGCGCCGTTCCCAGGTCCGCGCAATGCATTCCCAAATCGTTGTTCGCGAAGACCCGGTACTGGTTGCCCTGAATGAACGGCTGTTCCGCGACCGGCGACGGCGGTTCGCTGCCGGTGGGAGCGATGTCCGCGGCGATGATCGGCGCCTTGCAGACATCCTGGCCATCGGTGGCGACGAACTGGATATCGTAGTTCCCCGGAATCTGGAAGGACACAAAACCGGGTGTCCTCGACGTCGAATTGGACGCGGCGCCACCGAAATCCCAAACGTAGCTCAACGCCTGTCCGTTGCCGCCGGATGCCTTGCCTTCAAAGTAGGCGGACTCCCCGGCGTTGAGCGCAATGACGCTGTCCAGCGGACTGACGACCGAACAGTTCAAGGCAGTGTTTCCGCCGCCGCCTCCCGGCGCCGCGCAATCCTTCGGCGCGTTGGCGAGCGGAACGACGGCGCTCGGCGTTCCGGATGGTGCCGAAATCCGCACCTCGCAAGGAACGACGCCGAGGTTCCCGGCCAGGAATTTCCAGGTGAACGAGACGAACCCACCGGACGTGGTTTTATTGGAGATGTTCAGGCCGCCGTCGAGAGCCGCGCCGTCGTTTGTGCCGTAGAACACCAGGTTTTGGTCCCCGGTCGCAACCACGGCGGTCCCCTGAAGCAACATACGATCCAGTTTAGCCTGCCACTTTGATCGGGTGACGGTCAGCGAAGCATCCTCGGTAACGATGGCGGCGAGCACCATGGCGCCTGCAGGCACCGTCGGCCCATTCGCCACCGGCGTTGTAACCGCCGGAATCGGATCGAACAAAGCATCGGAAAATGCACTCGGGGAAGAAGCGGACGCGCCGAATGACTGCATGCTGCCAATGAAGAGAACACCGACCATCAACATGAAGGCTCGCCACATATCAGAACATCCCTTCATTGTGATTACACAGCGGCTAGGCACCGGAATGGTTGCGCTATTATAAATTAGATTTATTGAATGATACGACGCCCCGGACGCTTTTGCAAACACTTCTTAAATGCAATTGGATAACATTTCGTTCATATGTTTTCGTTTATCTATTTGTTTTATTTAATATATCGTAGTTTTATTATTTGTGTTTTACCATAAATTACACTTAATAGATGCATATTCTTACCGCAGTCACCGAAAGATCACAGCGCGCACTTACCGTCACCAAATAATCACAGAACGATGATTTATCCACATGACCGAACGCGCCCCCCACGCTCGATGGCATGATATCCAACACCTAATTGCTCTATTATTAATTCAACCCGGGGGTCCGTCGGGCGCCTTCTTGACGCTCAGCGATTGCTTGCTTTCGATCAATTCCCGCATTTCATCGGCCATCAACTTCGGCGGGTGGGCATAAGGAAAGAAGGTAAGGTAAGAGCCGTCCGGCCCCATGAAATAAATATTGGCCGTGTGATCGAGTTGATAACCGCCCAGATCGTGATCGACATAGGGTGTGTAAAAGACATGGTAAGCGCGCGCCAACCGTTCGGTTTCCTCCGGCGTGCCGTGGAGACCGATTAAGCGCGGGTGATAGAGCGCAACGTATTCCGCCAGGACATCCGGCGTGTCCCGCTCCGGATCGATGGTGATGAAAACCGGCTGAACCGCGTCGGCGTCTTCGCCGAGAAGATCGAGTGCCGTCGCCATGTCGAAAAGCCCTGTCGGGCAGACATCCGGGCAATAGGTGTAACCGAAATAGACGAGCAGAAAGCGGCCGGCAAAATCACGATCCGTTACCACCCGGCCGGTATGGTCCGTCAACGTAAAAGACCCGCCGACCTTGGTCCCGGCGGCAACCGGTTCCGAAGCCGTCAAGGCAAACCCGAAAAGAAGGAGGAGAACGGCACCCGACCGGCCCAACTTCCGCAGAAGGCGCAATCCTTGTCCGAACACGTCGGTCATGGTTCCGTTCCCCGCTCTTCTATTTGTGCATGGGCATCCGGCTACCCGGAGCCTGAATGGGCACCGTCAGCGTGACTTCCCCCGCCTTTTCGAATGTCAGAGACAGTGAAAACGTCTCGCCTTCGGTCAATGCGCTCTTGAGATCCATCAGCATGACGTGATAGCCGCCGGGTTTGAGCTCGACCTTGCGGCCCGGATCGATCGTGATCTCCCCCACCGGGCGCATTCGCATAACGTTATTGACCATAGACGTCTCGTGAACCTCGACCCGACCGGCGACGTCTGAGCGGGCGCCGACAAGTCGATCGGCTATGGCACCCGTATTCTCGATCACCATGAAGGCGCCTCCCGCTTTCGCGGACGGTGCCGTGGCCCGCGCCCAGGGATTCTCGATCTTGAGCGGGCCGACATCGACGGTTTCGGCCTGCGCCGATGCCCCCACGAATCCCAAAACACAGAGCAGGACGAGTGTCCTCGTAAATTCCCGTAACAACATGAAAACCTCCGATTAGCTTTTTCCCCTGAGAATGTCGGTCAACCGGCCGGCAAGATCGTCCACCTCGATTCCATGATCGAAATGCGTGATCGCTTTGCCGTCCGGACCTAACAGATAGGTCCACGAGGTGTGGTCGACCACGTATTCGCCATCGACCTGACCAACGAAATAGTATGCCTGATAAGCCTTGGCGGCCTTCCGTATGGCTTCAGCCGTTCCGGTCAACCCGATCAGGCTCGGGTGGTACAACTCCACGTACGACGCCAATTGTTCGGGCGTGTCCCTTTCCGGATCGACCGAAATGAAGACCGGCTGGATCTGATCCGCCAACGGCCCGATTTTGTTCAATGCCTCGGCAATCGTCCAAAGCGACGTCGGGCAGACGTCGGGGCAATAGGTGTAGCCGAAATACACCATCAGGTATTTCCCACGGAAATCCCGATCGGTCACGGGGTCCCCGTGATGATCGATCAGCTTGAACGCGCCGGAAAAATCGGTCGGTGCCTTCAGGGTGTAGCCCTGGAACGCGTATTTGCCCGCACTTTGGTTCAGACTGCAGTGAAAGCGGACGACAGTGAACTGATACAAAAGCTTCTGAACATCGACCACCGACAAGGTCCGGCCCCCGTCATCGGGACTCATCGTTTCCCCCTGATCCGGAACATCACGCATCCGATCCAAGAATGCCTCATGATCCGGGTTTTGCGGATCCATCAGGGCGTCGGCGAACAAAAGCCACGACAAGTCGGATTCGCGCCCTTCGGAGATTTTCGGCGGTATGTCCGATTCCCGATATCCGATGCGTTCCAAGATGGACCGCCACTGCGGCCGCATGGTCAGTTTGTGAACCGCCGTTTCCTTTCCGGACACCATCCTTTGACAAAACGCGGGACTGAGTCCGTCCCCGTCGATATCCGGCCGGTCGAACGATCGCACATCGCGACAAAGCGCGGAATCGAGAGATCCAACCGCGAGAGCGCTCAGGCACACGGAGCGTAGCGGCATAAAGACGAGCCCCGGATCGACACTCCACCCCACGGCCGCGACGTCCTGGCCGATTTTACCGCAGAAATCGGCCTCCCTGGTCTTCACGGCCAAGTCGTAGTAGGCCGAATCGGCCGTGGAGGGTTCGCGCAGACCGCTTGATTCCGACGGCGCGGCGGCCTCTTCCCGCACCGTCGCCTTGACGGCCTCCTCCGCGGCATTCCGCGGCCTTGCCAAGTAGCGCTTGTAATCGGCCTCGCCCTTACGGAACAACCGATAGGTTTCCTCGTTGCAATTGGGACCTCCATGCCCCGCCAGGCACAGCCGCATGCCGTGATTCAGCACCCAGTAGAATTCCCGGTCTTCCTGTTGCTTGGTGTAGAAAAGGACCTGATCCTCGGCCCGGCTCACCTTGTTGAAGTCCGGCAAAGCCGCCAAGCGCCTAAGGAAATCGCGATGCCGGTCGGTGCCTTCCGACGAAGCGAAAGCTTTCGACACCGATTTCCAGTCGGCACGGCCATCCGTATTCAGCCATGGGTCCAGCTCGGTCGCCGTATATCCCATGGCGTCGATAACGACCCGGAAATCGAACGATGGCAGATAGGGCTTGTCGCTGGCCTGCAGTCGGATGACCTGCAATTCGCACCGCTCCGGCGTCAGCCAGTTCATGACGCCAACGCCGACCGGGATCGGTTCCACCGAGGTGCAATGCGACGTATCCCGCGTGTTCAAGGCGACGTAATAGTAGCACTGCGACCGAACGAGCGTCGGCTTGCGGACGCGGTTGAGCGCATCCCCGGATATCTTCGCGCACAATTCCGGCAGCCGAAGATCCGCCGCAATGCCGAAATAGGCCTTTTCCAATGCGTTTGGCTGCCGGAATTCCTGCAACCCCGCGGTTGCGGTCCCCGTGATGAACATCGCCAGGATCGCGGACCCGATTCCGACCAGCGCCGACCGCCATCCGAACCGCCCTCCAAATCGCGTTTTGGTCATGGCTGGTGCCCGCACAATCGGCTGTAGGAATAGTAAAGGTTGATGCTCAGGCATTGGCGATGAGATTCCTCGCCACGCTGCAGTTTCTCGCAATATTCGCGCGCCTGAACGGCCAAGTCGCAATTGTAGTTCTCACGG
Source organism: Rhodospirillales bacterium (assembly GCA_963675465.2). GTDB lineage: Bacteria > Pseudomonadota > Alphaproteobacteria > Rhodospirillales > Shumkoniaceae > JAHDSF01. The sequence goes on along the minus strand of CAXXVY010000001.1, from coordinate 449,316 downwards.
ACGCGTTTGACTTCGGCGGCATCCCCGTACAAGCCCGCCCCCGGGTTATGGCGCGCCTGAACCGGCCGGTTCGCATACCAACCGGTCACGGTCTCCGGCGCACGGCAATCGGCACCGTCTCCGCCGCAGACCTCGGCATTATCGCTTTCAGGTGGTGGACTCCCGACGACGGCACGACCGGGAAACCCCTGGACGCTCGACACTTTTTTTTCGGCTTCCGCGTTGGCCGACGGATGCCGTTCCTGAATGCGCCCCGTTTCGGTCTTGTCGGGTTCGTCAAAGGGATACACGGCCATTGCCGCCACGATCCCGCCCACGAGTAGCACGGTCAGTGCGTTTCCAGTTAGACTGCTCATTGCTCGTGCCTTTTTCGAATGGTGTCATAGCCGGCCCACGGAACCGGCGCGGAGGCCGGGTGCATGGCGACAGCCGTTTCCTCACTGCTTCCGGCCGGGCGAAAGTGCCTCTTTCCGTTCAACACGGCTTGCCCGTTGGTGGGAAAAGCGCCGACGATCCGGCTGATACGGCGGGTCAACGAATCCATCACGCCACAGGAACGCCCGAGAAATTCGAGGGAAAGCTCTTCCAGGCCATAAAAAAGAAGAAGGATGATGTCGGTTGGGAACCCCATCCGGTTGCCGGCCATGGTCAAAAAGAGATCGGCGTCCCCGCCTTCCAGCGTGCGGAGCATCCTGCGATCGAAGTCCTTCGGCGTTTCGAACGCCGACATCAAGTCAACGAAGGCCGAAAGCCGTTGCCGTTTCATCCGGTCCAGATTGATGGCGCCTTGCGCCTTCACCGCGGCCGAACGCAATACCGCCTGACAAATCGGACCCTGACTATCCGAAGCCGTCTTGAGAAGACTCATCCGCAACGCCGCAGATGCCCAAAAAGAAAGCCACGAACAGCTGTCCGCGCTCAATCGTGCCAGATCCCACGAAGGCTCGGGTATTTTCGGTTCCGATTCGATGAAAGCGCGGGCGGCACGCGCCACGCCTTCCACGGGATGGCGCAGATAGGCTTTTCGAGAATATCTCCGTGAACTCCGTTCCGCTTCCGGTTCCCGAGCAGCGGCTTCCCGCACCGCGTCCGCGAACTGGTCCCAAAGCAGGCACACCAGGGCGCTGAACAGAAGTTCCTCGCACAACAGGAGATCCACCGTCTCCAATATCCGGACCGCGCTTCCCGGCTCCGGCCCGGCCGGGACCGGGACGCCGTCGTGTTTCGGCTTCGCTTTTCTCTCCGCTTCATAGAAATCCAGGATCAGCGTCTCGAAGTCGAGGACTCGTTTTTCGATATACCCGCCCAAGAGAATCTGGTTTCCCGGAGTGAGTATCCGCGAGTTCCTTGAAATCAACCCGGCACGAAGTTCATGGAAAAAATCCGCGTTGACGGTGAACTGGAACCGGTCCGCCAAAGCCACAATTCGTGCTTCAATTCTCGCCGACGACTGGGGGTCGACAATCATGATCGCCACCTTTTCCGCTCGGATCCAGCCGCCCGTCGCGCGAAAACCGTCTGCGCGCGACGGTGCGGGTTTTCCGAATCAAGCCTCCGTCAACGAGACGCAGCGACCAAAACGTCACCGGTCACCGCGGCAACCTCGCTTCCTCCGGGTCCGCTAACCGTCACCGACACGGGAACCGCACCGTTGAAGTATCGCAGTGATTTTTGCCAATATCCCTTGGTTGCCTTCCAGGCCATGTTGCCGGAACGGCTGGTGCCGTCGTTGAACGAGACTTCATAGGTCAACGCGGACTCCGCGCCCATGTCCGTCGTCGCGATAATGATCAGACGGTCCTTGGCGGCGTTGTAGTCGGCGGTTGTGATGGCGATAGAATCGACCACCGGCCCCGGGGCATCGAAGGTCTGGCTGACAGTCCCCTCGGGGGCACTGACCGTAACCGTTCGAGGAATGCTCCACCGTTCATCGAAACGGCCGATCGAACGCTGCCAGCGGTTGTTCGACGCCTTCCAGGCCATTGTCCAAGTCCGCGACGTGCCATCCTCCATCTGAACGGTCAGCATCGGTTTCGCACCCGTATCGGGAAGATTGGGGTCGGAATAGTCGCCATAAACGGTGGTCACGAAAACGACCAAACGATCCTTGGCGGCATCGTATTCGGCACGGGAGAAAGCCAGCGTCTGATCATAGCCGTTGCAGCTTTGATCTATACCGTCGTTGGGTGTTTCCGGCGCACCCGGATAAACGGCCGGATCGTTGTCGTTGCAGTCGTCGGCGACAACGAATCCGTCGGAATCCGCATCGGATGGCGGCGGCGCGGCGGGAAGCGCCGCGTACGCGGTCGCCACGTCCAGAAGACCATAACCGTAGGAATTGTCGGATCCGGCAGTGCCCAGATCGCGCGCCGTCGTTTGCAGCAGATTCTGCATTTCGTCGACGGTCAAGTCGGGCTTCGCGCTCCGCAACAGGGCCATGGCACCCGCCACATGCGGCGCAGCGAACGAGGTGCCGTTCACGAACGCCAACTGGTCGGTGAACACGCCGTAGGTCAATCCGCTGGTCATGACGCCTTCACCTGGGGCCACGACATTCGGAAAAACGCCCAAATCGCAGGATGACGGTCCGCGGGCACTGAAAGACGACACGTTCCAAGAGGAATTGACGGACCCCACGGCAAAGGTTTCCGGATAGTTGGCCGGCACGGAATCCACGGTGGGATCGTTGCCCGCCGCGAAAACAACCGCGATGTCTGCCTGCTTCAGGGTCTGGATGTTCTGCTGCAGGATCGGGTCGCAGGCACCTAACGTTCCGACGAGGTTCCAGGAATTGTTCACGACGTCGGGGGCGTCGTCGGTTGCCGGATTGCCGTCGGGATCCAGAACCCACTGGAACGCCAAGTCGATGTTGCTCAACTGCGCATTGCCGGCATCGTTGAACAGTTTGGCCCCGATCCACTGCGCGCCAGGCGCCACGCCGATCGCGAAACCGGTCGCGTCGCCTCCGACCATGAGGCCGAGCACGCCGGTTCCATGACCGTCGGCATCGAAGGGAGTCTCGTGTTCGCCATTGGGGTCGTACCAGCTGTTCGTGCCGCCGCGCCAACGGCTCCCAAGATCCAGATGGGCGGTATCAACGCCGGTATCGATGATCGCAACCACGGCACCGGCACCGTCGGCGCCCGCCTGCCATACCGTCGGAGCGCCGATGTCCGCGATATTCCAGGTCGGCGTCGCCGCCGCAGCCGGGGCGATACCGGGTTGGCTGAAGGTCGCGTCCAAACGCACGCTGGCGATACCGGACCAAGTCGACAGATAGTCGACGAAATAGGCCGGCACGGTAATGGCGATCGCCCCCCGGATCCAAAGATTCTTGAAATTCTTGCCGCCGAAGTATTCCAGGTAATCGCGCCAGTTGTACTCAGCCACGGCACCCTCGGCCTTCAGGGTCTTGACGATCTCGGTGCGCCGGACTTTTTTCGCGAACTTCTTGAAGTCGCGCGCCTTGGCCCCGTCGACCAGTTGAATGATCACCGAAACGTCTTCGGCCGGTTGCGTCTCCGCCAGCACCGCTTGAAGATCGGCGGACACCTCGCCCGCCTCGGCCACCCCCGACGCCATCGACAGCGCAGTACAAACCGATAGGATGGTAAGAAACTTTTTCATGGCCGGTTTCCTTGACTTTTCCTACTGAACTCGAATGCCCTCAACCACCATTCCCTCGATGACGAGCGTCACGAGGTCCCCCGGTTTCACCAGATGGCCAGGATTGGCGAACAGGGTGAAATACGTGCGGCCCGCCTTCGGAATCCCGGTTCCCTGGGTCAACGAACCGACCTTGGAGGAACTTGGTACCGCCAGCCGCGATTTCGTCGCCGGATGATACAGATAGGGTTTGACGGCAACGCCGTGTAGTTGTTTCGCCTTTTCCGCATCGATGACGCGATACCGCAGATCCAAGGCGTATCCCGCCGACGTGAAGCGCACGCTCCGGATCTCGATGCCGAATGTCTTGCGTACCCGCTCGACTTCCGCCGGATCGACGAGGTTCATGCCATCCCCCTTCATCGCCTCCAGCAGTCCGGAGGGCAGATGATCGTCATAAGGGGTGCCGGCGGATTGCGCGCCACTCGGCGCACCGATCAGCAACGCGGCCGCCACCATTCCGCCCGCCATTCCGAAGACCCATCCCGTTTTCCGGTTTTCCTTGCTCATTTTCGCCTCCGTCAACGCTTCTCTCATGAAATCCCTGCCGAAAGGTGGGACGTTCCGGCCCCCGGAACGCCCCATTCCGTGTCTTGGGTTTACAGGTCGGTCACCACACGGGTGGATTGTCCGCCGAGACTGGAAATGATCAGCACTCGGTCGGGTCGTGCGATTCCGCTACCGATGGCCGCCAGATCGAAGTAGGACTGATAGAACGTGCGGCCGTTATTGTTGTTGTGGTTGAGGAAAGCGACATCGCCGAGCAACACCGGCGTTCCGGCGTCATAGAGCCCCCATGCCGTCACCGATACCGGGCTGGAAAAGCCCGGAGGCGTGATGGTGTTGTCGGACCACCCGCGCACCCGCAGGATACCGCTCACGACGTCGTACACCATCGGTTGCGACCGAAGGTCATCGTGAACGACAAACTTGGCATACAAGCCGCCGGCGGTGCCGTCGGAATTGCTGAGGCCCAAGGCCCGATCGAACAGCGTGTAGACTCCATAGACGCCGGTATCCAGGATTACGTCCCGGGTTTGCCCCGCCGCCAACTGCAGCGCGACGCGCTTCTTGACGTTGGCGTATGGCTTACCGTCCTCGGCCACCGCTTCAAAACTGCCGCCGTTGAGTACCGGCATCCGGGTTTTCGAACCCAGGTTATAGAAACGAACCAGGGTCCTTTGTCCGGCGATGCCTCCGTCAAACCCCTGCGCGCCGTAGGGGCTCATGGAAGCCGGATCCAGCGGCGGCTCCGCCGCGGGATCGAAAGGCGATCCATTGACCATGAACGCCACGGGATTGTAGCGAATGGTGCTGGTCAACTGAGTCACCGGGTCGCCGAACGGAACGTAGTTGCGATTGGCCACTTCGGTGTGAAGGTGCTCGTCTATTTCACTGTAGACGACCATGACTTCGTTGTCGTAGGGCACGCCCGCATACGCTTCGCGAACGCCCGAATCCTTCTTGATGGCGCCGTAAAGACCCATTGGCACCTGAACGCTCATGTGCGTTCCACTGTGGTAGAGGTAACTGCCCGGGTTGTTGATCTTGAAACGATAAACCCGGCTTCCGCCTTGCGCCGTTTCCTGGGTCAGGGAACGGATGCGCGGACGCCCCGAGGCATCGGTGAACGTCACCGGCGCCGGAGGAGCCAAGTTCGCATTGGTGGTCACGGCCTGCAGGCCGGGGGCGACGACGGATGTCGCATCGGCGACGAAAGCGTCGGCGCCAACCGGCAGATCGTTGAACAGGCGGATGATCAAATTGACGTCGTTACGCCCGACCACGATATCCGGCCCAGGCGAGGACGGCACCGCGTCCGGCAGCGGGGCTCCCGTGTTGTCCGTCTGCACGAAACCCCACATGGTGACGTCGGTCCCATTGGGCAGGGTTTTGACATATTCCACGGCTTTCAGGTTGACGACCTTGGCTTCGGACTGATGGCCCCAAGCACCAAGGACAAGGCCGGTGAGGGCAAATAGCCCGAGGCGGCCAAAGAGTCTGCTGGTCCTCATTTTCTTCACCTCTTCGGTTGAAGCGTCACGGGAGCCGCCTCACGGCTACCACAGGAACTCGGACGGAGCGGTCGCAACCGTCGGAATCTCGACGGCGCTGCCATCGTCGGCGCTGACAAACGGTTCGACGATCATCATGGTGAGCATGCCACCCGGGAAGATGTCGTTGTTGGTCAACTCCTTCTCGTTGTGGGAGTGCCACATGTAGACCAGCCCGCCATTCAGGTTGAGACCGCCTTCGCCCGGAGGGAGGTAACCGAAGGTTCCCAGGAACGGGCTGCCGCTGTAGAAGCCGCCGATCAAAGCGTCGGTGCCTTTGGGCAACGAAACCGGAACCGGCTTGCCGTGGCTGTAGAATTCGTCTGCCGGATTGCAGTCCTCGACATTTGAATCGCACCAATCCGGAGCTTCGACGGTTCCCACGTTCACGCAAGGCGAACCGGCCGCGCCGATCGCGGGATCGGCCGGGTTGAGCGGGCAGGTATGCCCGGCTTCCCAGATGTCCCAGCCCATGCCGCGGCCGGTCCAGTGCCACAGGAAATCCACCGTCTGGCCGGGAAACGATCCCAGGGTGAAATCGGAAATACCCAGGTCCGGCCCCGCTCCCGGGATGCTTTCCTGAAGTTGACCGTCCACCGCGACTGTGCGGAAGTTGTTGCCGTGGGTGTGGAACGGGTGCGCGGCGCGACCGGCCCCGATCACGCGCCCGAGAACGATCTCGTTGGGGCGAACACGCGGAAGTGCATTGTAGGGTTGCGACGGCATCCACGGCACCCTCGCTCCAAGCATCGTGTCCGGCCCGTTACGTCCATTGATGAACCACAGGGTGGTCAGGATGCGATGCGCCGTATATTCCTCGAGCTGGCCGCGGAAGATCATTTCATGCAGATGCGGATCGATGTCGGTCAGGAAGAACAGGTATTCGTAGTCGTAACGGGTTTCCACGCTGCCATAGGCCTGCCAAGTGGCCGGGTCCGCGTCGCTGTAACCCGCCGGCCGTACGATGATCGCGCCTTGGAGCCCCATTTCGAGCTGCAGTTCCGGCCGGGTCGCGCTCTGGTAAAGAAACGTCCCGGGATGGGTAGCATCGACGTCATAGCAGACAGTCTGATTGGGTTCGGCTTCCTGGGTGATAATGCCGGGAACGCCGGTACCGGTGTCGGCCGTTACCGGAAGACCGAGAACCGTGAAGGACACGTTGGCGGCCGAGGCGATCGCCGGATTGGCGTTGGTGGCGATCGCGGTGCCGCCCAGGCCGTTGTTCACGCAGATCCGGTAGGATTCGCCTTCCTGCATGAAGAACGTGGGTCCGGGATACTGCCCCCAACCGTTGTCCGCCCCCCCGATCAACGAGTACAACCACATGTAGTTGATGGTGCCGTCGGGGCTGCTGATGATGCTTTCCCGAGTGGTCAGGTTGACCGTCTGCCCCGGCGTCAGGGCGTGGCCGTTGATACCGGCGACGGCGTCGGCGGCCGCCGCGACACAGGACGTCGCGACGATCGCGGCCAGCGCGCCGGTGCGAAAGTCTTTGAAGCTCGACATGGTGCTATCTCCCCTGCGTCGCGCGGCTAGTTGACTTGGATCTCGGTGAAGATTCCGCCGAAATCCTCCTCGAAATTGTTGAGGTAGTTCAGGTTCGACGAGTACAGGTAGTACGTCCCCGGTTCGACGCTGGCCGTATCCAGGAGCACATCCTGGGATTGACCACCGCCCAGCGTGACGCTGTTGGTTTCGTAATAGAGGTCGGCACCCGTCGGACCGCGAAGTTGGGCGCTTCCCTGTCCCACCAACTTCATCGGAATGCCGTGCGTGCGTAGAGTGACGAAATCGGTCGTCGACAGGCTCGAAAGTCGGAGGAGAACCTTCTCCCCCTTGGTGGCGACGATCTTGGAACCCAAGGGCTGGGAGGCGCGATCGGGATAGGCGCCTTCGGTCAGTTCACTGGTCCCGTTGTCGGGACTGACGGCGGCGACCGTGTCGGGATAACCGCGGCCGTTGAGCATGGGATAGGTGTCTTCCATTTCGGCGAACGGCAGCGCCTGCACCTTGATGTGTTGATCGTGGAAATTGAAGTCGAACCCGTGGATCTGCAGCGGATATTCAACATCGTATCCGGTCGATCCGTCGCCGTCGTTGTAGGCGAACCGGGTATAGCCGCCGATGGATTGTCCGTTCTGCTTGGGACGGACGTAGAGGTTGCCGAGCATGCCCATCTGCATGTGCTCGGTCGCTTCGACGTGGCAGTGATACATGAAGGTGCCGGGTTCCACGACCTTGTAGTAATAGGTCATGCTGGCCAGCGGGTTCGGTGAGATCGTATTCTCCGGAACGCCGTCGAAGACCGCCGAGGCATTCGGGAAACCGTGCCAGTGGATCGAGTGCGCGTCGAACAAATCGGGCCGAAGCTGCAATCCGATGTTGCTCATGGTCAGATAGACTTCGTCGCCTTCGTTGACGACCACTGCGGGAGCCGGAAGATTGGATCCCAGCAGGTTGTTGTTCACGAGATCAAGTGGATTGACGCCGCCGCGGTCCATGCTGAACCCGAAGGCGTACATGGGTGTGCCGTCGCCCATTTTGATGACGCCGTCGCTGCCGATAAGGTGGAAGCATTTGATCGGCGAAGCATCGAAACCGGGTTGCCCGAACAGAACACCGCCTTCGGGGCACTGGAAATTGAAACCGCCCGCGTCGGCTCCTTGCGCTTTGCCGTCGCTGTTGGAAAACATCAATGCCAGCGCGGCGATCGAGCACCCCTTCATCAATTCGAATAGATAGCGTTTCATCGCGATATCTCCTGTAAACCTAGGGGTGGGCGGCCCGGATCCCACCGGGTTCCGGGCCGCCCGAACCGACTAGTTCCTCGCCAAACGAGGAGCAAGCGCCCGGGCAACGGCGATGTTCGGTTCGGTTATCGAGCCCTCGGGACCAAAGACCCGAATGCTGATGACGGGACCGTACTGATCGACGAAGTTGTTGATGACGCGCTGCCACCGGTTACGCGCGGTGTTGTAGGACATGGGGAAGACGACGGTGACTTGCCCTTCGTCGTTTTCCTGGCTGAAGTACGTGACTTCTGCCTGGAGCAACGCCTTGTCCCGATAGTCGCTGGTCGACCATATGAACAACGTTTCCGCGTTGTTCAGTTGGGCCCGTATGATCTGGATCGTGTTCGCGACCCCATCCACCGGCGTGTACATGGTCCCTTCGGGGCCCGTAACCGCGATCTGGGTCGGGACACCGTAGCTGTTGACGAAGTTGTTGGTGTTGCGCTGCCAACGCTGCTGGCTGTTGCTCCAATTGAGCGGGAACGTCACCTGGCTGCCATTGCCGTAGGTAATGGTCTCGGTGACACCCTGACCGGCGTAGTCGGTATCCGCGTAGTCGTCGTAGTCGGTGGTCACGCGGACCCGCAGCTGGTTGTTGGGACGCAACTGGGCGGCTTGGTAAACGAAGGTGAGATCCAGGCCGTTGCAATCCTCGTCGATGCCGTTCAAGCCGTGCGGCAGATTGGCATCGTCGGCATGGCCGAGTTCCTGTGTCACGCCCGGAGCCGGGACGCAGGCGACGGGGCCACCCGAAGCGGTTTCATCGGCGCCGATGTCCGGACCGCTGCCTTGCGGACGGATATCGCCGTCGAAATCGCTGCCGAGTTCGCCGTAAGGCGGCAAGGAAACCATGTCCAGACCCGCGTCGATGGCGGGCGGAACAGCCGCCGTATCCAGGTGGTAGTTGCTGAACGGCTGAAGTGTCGTGGGGTCGTTCAGCGTCAACGGACCGAACCGGACCTCGATGAAGTTACCGCCTTCGTCAAGCGCGGGAACCGCCTGGATGGCGTTTCCGGGTTCGTTGGGCGTGAAGTTGCCCGTGCCGGCGTTCGAATATTCGGCGACGAACATCGCCGCATCCGACACCACGTTCGAACCGTCATAGGTACAGCCGTTGCGATCCACGACGTTGGCCGAACCGAGAACCGAATTGAGCGGGTTCAGGCAGGCCGTGCTGTCGCCGATGACCGCGAGGTCTTCGTAGACAGGCGGATCGATGGTGAGATCCGGCAACAGTCCACCCACGACGAACTGCGCCGAGGGGATCACTTCCGTGGCCGCCCAATAGAACGCCCGGTTGTGACGGATGATGTTGTTGACCATCACGGGATCGGAATACCCGGCCGCATTTAGGCCAGGCACGCTGTTGGTGTACGACACGACACCGGCCGGTTGACGATCGGAGATCATGGAAACCGGGTTGCCCGCGGCAAAAGCGGCCCCGGTGGTCGCCGTGGCGTCGTTGTTGGTGATGGTGTTATGCACGAGCAGGACATTGACGGCATCCTGCATGGACACAGCACCTGCCATGCCCGTGACGTTGTTGACCATGACGTTGTTGAAGATGCCGATCGAGTGGCCGGCTCCACCGCCCAGGGCGTCGGTGCCGTTGACGTACTGGAGCCGGATGGCCCCGCCGTCGCCCGCGCCGGCCTGGTTGCCCTGGATCAGGTTGCGATCGACGATCACGGAACCCGAACCCTCGGTCACGGCACCGGCCGGCTGCTGCCCGCCGATGAAGAGACCGCCGCCGTGCTCCACCGTGCCCTGGTCGAAGGACTGGTTGAACAGGATCTCGTTGCGGGTGATCATGCCGTTCTGGCTCAGCCCGATGTGACTCATTCCGCCGCCGTTGCCGACGGTGAAGTTGCCGCAGATCCGGTTTTGGTCGACGACGTAGGTATCGGTTCCCCGGAACACTGCAACACCGCCGCCGCCGATGATGTTGGCGCCGTTTTCGACAAGGCGGTTGTGGTTGATCCGGATGTTGTCGTTGGCCGGATCCTCGATGAACTCGGGATTGCCGATCCGGATGCCGCCGCCATAGACGCCGGTGTTGTTCCGGATGACGTTGTTGGTGATGGTCAGGTCACCGCCGAAGCCGTTGACGACGATACCGCCGCCGTTGTCGGAACCCTGGATGGTCATGCCGTCCAGAAGACCGCCGGCATAGGTGAAGCCGTTCTTGCCGACAACCAGGAAAGCCGCGCCTTCCTCGGTGGAGAACACGCCGCCTTCGTTGTTCGGCAAATTGAAGTCCGGGGCTTGCGGCGCAACCACGTCGAACACACCCAGGTCATACAGAGCCTGAACCTTCTCCCGCCAACGCTGAACGCGCTGACCGGCACCGCGGACAGCATTGATGAAGGTCGAACCTTCGCCCGCACCCTGGATGCGCACGTTCTTGTAGACGATCACGTGCTCTTCGTAGGTGCCCGGAGTCACCAGGATCAGGTCGCCGGCCGACGCAAGGTCGATGGCATCCTGGATCGGGGTGGCATCGGGATCGGTGGTGGGCTGGACGATGTGGACCTGATGTCCGCCCGTGCCGACATGGACGGTGATGCCCGCCTTCGTCGACTTCCCATTGGCGCGGGTGATCTGCACCGGATACGACCCATCCGGCGTTCCCGCGGGAACCGTCAACTGGACCATGTTCCGGTCGACATGATTGACGTAGGTCGGATCAAGCGCGACATCGCCGAACGTTACGGTGATCGCGCCTTCCGCCACGTCGCCAAAGCCGAAGTCACGATCGATGTTGCGGGGCTCGGTACCGCCGGACACGAAGGCCGGGTTCGGAACCGGAACGTCGCCCTGCGACATGAGGGTGACGACGGAACCGGCATTCAGGACGAACGGGCCGGCCGCGTCGTTGCTGTAGGCGTTGTGAATGGCCGGAGTCCCGTCGTCGCACTCGCAATCCAGCGGATAGTCGAGCGTGTTGGTGAACGCGGCCACGGGCTGCACCGGCGTATCCAGGTAGGTCGTCACGCCGGGCATGTACTCGAAGGTATAGCAGAACTGCGTGTATTGGCGGAGCCAGAACGGATCGGTCCGCGGCGACGGATAGGCGGCGCCGGTGACCGGATCGCGATCGATCGGACCGGGATCGTTCAGGCACGCGGTGAGCATGTTGGGGGAGAACCCGGACGGATTCGGCGCATTGGCCGAGTACGTCGATGGAACCAGAGCGTTGTACTTGCCGAACTCGTCCGAATAACCGCGATAGATCACGGATCCGGCATAGTCGCGGATGGTAAAGGGGATCCACGACGGCGCGTACTTCTCACCGAACGCCGGGGAGGTCGGATCGAATTCCTGAGCGAAGTCGTTCAGAATGAATCCGACGAGACGGCCGGCACGCGGCACATCGGTGAACACGTGGAAGTCGGCGCCCGCGTTCTGCGACACGGACAGATTGATCGTCTTCATGTCGCACAGGTGTTGCGTGCCGACGACACCGGGATCGACATTGACGTTTTCGCTCGGGAACAGTTCGAGGACATCGCCGGCCGACACCGTGTAGGCCTCGCCGACGCATCCGGGCGGAAGAGCCTGGGTGCCCGGCACGTAGCTTTGGCCGAAATCGACGTTCTTGTCGAAGGCCGTCACGTGCCTGTAACCGCGTGGCGCCGAAGCGGCGACGATGAAATCGCGGTAGAATTTGAAGCCCGGAACGTTGGGGCTGTAAAGCAGGTTGGTCTTGTAGGCGGCCGGAGCGGTTTCGGTGAAAGCCGCCAATGCCGCGAGCGGATCGGTGCCCCACGTGATGCCGGCTGCGGCCAGGCCACCTTCGACATAGCCGTTGATGGCGTATCCGCCGTCGAACACGCCGTTGCGCACCTGGTTGAACGTCCGCAAACCCTCGAAGCAATCATTTTCGGGCAGGCGGGCCGGATCGCCGTGGATATGGAACGGGTTCTGCTGTCCCGCGACGATCGGCGAACCCGGGAACCCTGCATTCGACGGACATCCCGTAGGTTGGTTGTCGTCCCAACTGTCGGTCCGGGTCAGCATGATGGCGTCGCCGGGATCGAACGTGCCGTTGCCGTTGTGGTCGATGTCCTCGGTACCCGGGAAATTGCCGAACGGCCAGTTGTCGACGTCGGAACGGACTTGTGCCGTGCCGTCAAGGTCGTCGGGAATGCCGTCGGCGCCGGCCGCCAAGGTGGTGTTGTTGATATCGTCGCGGTACAGATCGACCTGGACTCGGGGAACTCCCGGCTCCCAGGTATCCCAGGCCGAACCTTCGGGATCGTTTTCCGCGCGGGTCGTGGCATAAACGACGGTGCCGAGAATGCCGCCTGTTGTTCCGAAGGCGAAATTCTTCTTACCCCAGTAGATCCGGTTGGTGGTGCCCAGGAAGGTCTGGACGTTCTGCAACAGGACTTCGCCCACCTCGGTGCGCGAATATTCGTCGCCGGTATTGGGGTTGATGATCGGCACGTAATTGGCGCCATTCCAATAGCTCTGGGGTTGCGCCCGCAGGATATCGCCCGGATCAACCGGGCCGCCCGCATCGACGATCGCCGTCATGCCGGTCGTCTTCAGATTGGCGCCGGGATCGATTTCGGCGACCATCCAATGGAAGAACGGGAACACCTGGTCGAACGGCGCGACACCTTCCGTATCTATCGCGAACGTCTGATAGAGCGATCCGTCACGGAAACGGATGTTGCTGGCCAGGATATCGGCGCCGAGATTGGGTTCGCCGGGATCCGGATAACCGTTTTCATTGGCATCGTAGAAGACGGTGCTCTCAAGACGCCCGAACCAGTTGAAAACCGGAACCGCGCCCAGATCGGAACACGGCAGGGCGTTGACGCCGCAGGTGCCATCGTTGGCCACGATGACATTGTGGTAGCCCATGACGATGTCGTTGTTGTCGTCGAAGATCGCCAACTGGTAGTTGCCCGGAGGCACGTTGGCGAAGCTGAACCGGCTGTCGGCGTCGCAGCGCTGCACCGCGACCGTCCGGCCCGTTCCGCCGTCGGAATTCAAACCCACCCAGCACCGAGAGGCACTGTTGAATTCGTGATAGGGTCCGCCGTCATTGAAAGCGATCTCCGGCGGGCGGGAATGGTGGGCATTGTGGACCTGGCCCGAGACCGTGAATCCGCCGTTCAGCACGTCGGTATCGGTAAAGGCTTTCGTGAAGCCGATGAAAACGTGGTGACCCGGGGGGCCGAATTCGGTGAAGAACGGCGGTTCGTCGGCCTTGACCCACGCATCGATGACCGGAGAGCCTTCGATGGTGTGTGTCTGCTGCCATCCGCTGCCCTGGGGCGCTTCGGCGCGCACGCCGTATTTGGCGGGTGGCAGGTTTTTGATCCGGACAACGCCCAAATCGTCGGGGCCACACCCGGAGAACAGAAGCCCCGTCCCCAGGGTTTCGACGATCGGATTACCGTCGCCGTCCAGGATATAACTGCCGTTGACGTCGCGTTGGTAAGTCGTACCCAGCGAATTTCCCCAGGCATCGAACTGAACCTGACCGCCGTTGGCGCCGTAACGTCCAGCCGGCTCTTCGAGGTAGATCTTGAAATTGCACAAACCGACTTCCTGCGGCAGGTCGGGCGCCGCATTCAGGGGGAAGTTGTCCTGATGCACGAAAATCGAAATCTGGGCCGTGGGGATCGGCGTCGGGCGGAGAACGATCCGCGCCGGATCGGTCTGGCCCGCGGCGACCTGGACGCCGCCCATTGTGTACGATGGGGTTGTCGGCAGGACCGAAACGAAATAGCGGCTTTTGGCGGGTTGCCCCTCAAGGTGCTGTTTGAACTTGTCATATGATGCCGGAACGTTCGGGTCTGCCGCACGGTCCGGGAACTCGATCGTGCAAGGCGACGACGTGCATGTCCCCTGCTCGACCACGGGAGCGTGGCTGGCGTGGTTGTCGAGCGCGTTGCTGTTGTTGACCGACACACCCGGCGTCACCGAATGGCTATTATCCAGTTCCACCAGCCATCGAAAACCAGTGGCGTCGATCGGCTGCAAGCCGTTCGAGCCATCCACCAAATCCAAGTTGATCGTGACGCAGGCTTCACCAACGGCGCACTCCGCCAAGGCCTGGGACGACAACGACGCCGTACCAAGAGCCAATCCGAGCACGCCGAAGCCCTGCACGACAGACTTGGGAAAAAGCTTCCTGGTCATTTCGCTTTTCCTCTCCATCCTGCGTAGGTGCAAACTCGTTCCCTCTCCGACCGTCGCACAACGGATGCGCGCGCCGCCAAGGCCCCGAAAAGATCGGAGTCCCGCAATGCATGGCCGAATTCAACCGAAAACGCACAAGCCCGACGGGTCGCTGTCAACGACGCCATCGAGTCAGCATTCGGGTTTGTTGGAGACAATATTCCCCGTTGTCCCAGGCACATAGCCGTGCCGCGGGACTGAAAATAGACAGACATTTTCAGCCTTAGCCCTCTCTCATCGGGCGTTCCCAAAATGCCCTTCGCCCGATGGTATTAATGATAGCGATTCGATAAAACGATATCTGTACCCACCACGGGATACACGGAGAGGTACCTCGAACCGGATAGAGCTGGGGGGAGGGGTATTCGACGATGGAGGGGGCAAACCTACCCTATTGGGGACTACCCGAAACGTCTGACTTTTCGGGTATCAAACGTCCGCGCGCCCATTCCATGAACAGGTAGGGTACGCGGGAATTGCGCGACAGAAAGACCACGGCTTCGCGAACGAACACCGCGCCGTTCGCCGATCGCGCGACCGCTGAGATACGGAACGTATTGCGCTGGGACTGTGCGAAATATCCCTGAACGCCGGCCAGGACGTTGCCCGGCAATCCGAGCGGCCCGGCGCCGCCGCCAGCCGCCGCGGCCTCGCGGGCCGCAATGATCTGGTCGGCGGTATCGGCATCAAATTGGGGGAGAGCGACGAGGACGGCCCTCGGCGCGACCGAAGGATCGATACCCCGCCGCGCGGAGTAGACCGTCAGCAAAGGGGCCGCCTGTTCGTAAAGGTCGGGGGTCATTCCCATGACCAACCGGAGCTCCGAAACGGTATCGAACGGCGCATCCTTGGCCCCATAGGGATATCCCCGGCTTGCATAGTCGCCGTCCTCGGCCCCGTTGACGACAGCGAAATCGTCCGCATCCCGCCAGTCCTCGATGGCGGCGGCGATATCGCCACCGTTGACCCCGAACGAGTCGAAGATGTCTGCGATCAGGGCCGGTTCGGCGGCATTGAGATCGACTTTGCCGCCTTCATCGACGATGGACACGATGATCTCGACGCCGTCGAATTCCAGGGCGCGGGCGACGCCGTCGGTTCGCCACAAACCGTTGCGCCCCTGCTGCGCGACCAGGGCCACGGATGCCTGATGCACCGCAGCATCGGCCGCGGCCTCCACCGCCGCCGACGCGATGACGTTGCCGGCGATCCGTGCGTCGGTCCGGGTCACCGACGTGAATCCCGCCGCGATGACGGACAGCAGGATGAACACCCACAGAACCGCCACCAAAGCCATTCCCGAGCGCGAATCGCTCCGCTGATCGGCGGAAACCGCGCTCAGAACTTGGTCTTGTCCCACTTCTGCAAGCCCTTCATCCGGCGCCGGAGTTCATCGGTCACCTGAACGGCCTGATCGGTATTGGCGATCACGCGTGGCGTCAGGATAACGACCAGTTCCGTTCGGCCCTGCAGATCGCTGGTCCGTCCGAACAGAAAGCCCAGGATCGGAATATCCTTCAGGATCGGAATCCCGTTGCTGCTTTTGGTCACATCGTCACGGATCAGACCACCCAAGGCCACGCTTTCGCCACTCCGGACCAGGACCGTGCTGCTGATCCGGCGTTGCTGAATGGTGGGCGATTCGGTGGCGCCCGTCGTGGTTTCGGCGACGGAACTCGCTTCCTGTTCGACTTCCAGGGTCACCAATCCGCCCGGATTGACCCGCGGCGTAACGGTCAGGATGACGCCGGTGTCGCGGTACTCGATTTCGTTCACGATCGGCGCGGTGCCGTCGGTCGTGCTGGTCGACGACCGGGTCAGGATCGGCACTTGGTCGCCGACCTGAAGATGGGCGGTCTGATTGCCGAGAACCATCAGGTGGGGCGACGAGATGACCTTGACGTCGGAAACTTCCGCCAACTGGTCTAACGCCAGCTTGATGTTGCCCGACCCCGTCGTGAAGAAATAGGAAAATCCGGAAGACGCCAGACCGGGCGCGGAATCCGCGATGGTGCTGAGGTTGAACTGGTGGGTGGCGCCGGCTTCGAAGAACCATTGGACGCCATAGCGCAGATCGTCGTTGAGCAGGACCTCGGCGATCGTCGCCTCGATCAGCACCTGAAGCGGAACGATATCGAGCCGGCGCAGGGTTGATTCGATGGTCCGGTACTGGCCGGGCGTCGCCAGGAACACCAGCGCATTGTTGGCGTCGTCGGAGATCACCCTTAGTCCCTCAAAATCTCCCAGTGGCGGGGCCTGCAACGTCGAACCGCCACCCAGTTCCCGGCTGGCGGCCAGAAGCGAGGCCGGATCGGCGCGTGGCTCGGGTGCGGCGTCGGCAGTCTCGGCCGCCGCATTGTCGCCTCCTGCCGCGCCGTCCGGCGGTCCGCCGGGCCGAGACGTCCGGGTCGACGAACGCGCAGCCGATCCCGAAACCGATGATTTTCTCGCGGAACCTCCGATGGCGGTACGACTGAGCGTCGGCGCCACCGTTTCGGTTCGCCGCGTTGCCCGGGCGCCTTCGCCGCCGAACAGATCGCTGATGATCGCAGCCAGATCGGCGGCCTTCGCGTTCTGGACCGGATAGACGAAAATGCGCCGGTCGTTCTGATTCCAGTTGCGATCCAGCCGCGAGACCCATTCTCCGACCAGTTCGACGTAGTCGTTGTTCCGCGCGATGACCAGCAAGGCGTTCAGGCGCTCGATGGGGACGAAGCGGACCAGGGAACTCAGATCGACCCCGACATCGGCCCCCATCACGTGCTCAAGTTCGCCCGACAATGTCGCGACATCGGTGTATTCGATGGGATAGATACCGAACGACATGCCGCGCAGCCAGTCGACATCGAAGATCTCGATGGCGTCCATCATTGCGCGAAGGTCCTGGCGAGATCCCGCGAGGATCATGATGTTCCGGCCGGGGTCGGCGCGCAAAACGCCGCCGGTCGGCGCGATCGGCTCCAGGATGGACTGCATTTCCGCCGCCGCCACATGCTGCAAAGGCACGATCTGCACCGCGAAACCCGGAATCCCCGAATCCAACAATCGATTGGACGATACCGGCGGCGCCGAACGAACGGCCTGATCCAATGGCACGACCTTGAAATAACCGTCGCCGGATACCAGCGCGGCCCCGTTGACTTTCAGCACGGTTTCAAACGTCGACAGCAAGTCCTTCCGCGCGATTGGGTGAGCCGTTTCCACGGTGACCTCGCCGGTCACCTTGGGGTCGATCACGTAGCTGACGCCCAAAATGTCTCCCAGGACCGCCTGAACGACCTCGGGCAGGCTGGCATTCACGAAATTCAAGGTCACCTGGCCGCCTTCGAGTTCGCGAAACTGCCCCGCGGAAGCTGCCGATTTTTTGACGAAATTTCCGGATCCGGGAACCAGAATCGGTTTCGGCCGTTCCCCGCCCTTACCGCCGACACCCTCGATCTCGCCGGAAGCCGGCAAGTTCCCGGCATCTCCCAACCCGGTCTTCGCGGTTGTCGTTTCTCCTTCCGCAGAGGTATCGCCGGTCTCATAAAATGGCGTTCGGTTTTCGCATGCCGTCATAAGCGCAAAAACAATCCCGATTGCCCACAGACGTCGTCCGATCATTTTAACTGCCCCTCGTCCCCCAGCCTCGGATTGGCCGGCCGCCTCGATTTTTATAGATATTGATGCTCGGCCAATCTCAGAATAGGTCCATTGGAGGTATCTCCGATGGACCGGCTTATTCAGTTCATTCAAGAGAGACAGGAGCATTACCCGATGCCCCGGCCTTTCCCTTCCCAACTACCGCGTTTCGGGGCCGCCGGGTCCACCCCTGGGCGGACCGGGCCGTCGCGGGGCACGTCGCCCCGGCCGGGCGTCGTCCGACCCCGATATATCCTGCATTTCCACCGTCTCCTCGACCCGTCCGTTGACGAAGACGACCGACTTGGATTCGATCCTTTCCACACGCCAGCCATCCAGTTCATCGCCGACGGCAACCTGTTGAATGACCCCGCTTTTCTTGGACCGGATGATCGCGACCCGCTCCGCACCGGAAATCGCGACCCCCATGAGCGTGAACAGGTCCCGTTCCAAAGGCGGCGGCGGCGCGACTTCCTTGGGTGCTTCGGGCGACGGTTCCGGCGGCGATCGCGTTTCGGAAAACAGCGGGCGTTCGACGATTTCATCGAACGAAGGCGAGTTCGGAAACGAAACGTCGATAACCAGCGGCTTTTCCGTTACCGCGACGGGTTCGGCCAAGGGTATCGCCGCCGACTGACGGGCGAACAGTTCGTCCTGGCGCTGCAAATAGAGCGCGCCGCCGGCGACCACGCAAGCCACCATCAGCAGGAAAGAAGGCGTGGATTTCGGGCGTTTGCTCATGATTCGCCCGCCCTCATGAACCCGGCGATTTTGAGCCGGACCTGGAGTTGATCGACGGTCGGCCCCTCCGGCGCCCGCGAACCGCGAACACGAAACCGGGTTGCCACCGTGCTCCGCCGCAGATCGATATCCTCGACGAACAGGTACGGCATGCCGGTCTCCAGGTCGAACAACACGTCGCGAAGGGCCTGCACGTCAGCGGCGACCACCACGTTTACGGCGATCTTCTTGTAGCCGTTATCGTCCTCGACCGGCAGGACCTGAACACTGGTCAGGGTTCCGCCCGATTTGGTCACGACCCGCTTTACGCGATCCTGCATCGACGCCGCTGCAAGCGCCGGGGATTCCGAACGCATAAAGCCGCCCTGGGACGATTCAAGGGCGTGAAGCTTCTTGAGTTGTGCCTCCAGCTTCGGACGGGTATCGGCGTGACTGTTGTATCGCGCGAGGAGTTCGCTATCCCGCTCCATGCCGGTTTCATAGATCTGCAACCGGTCTATCACCGTCCCGACCCCTTCGGTCCAGGCCAGGAACAGAACGGCGACAAGCAGCGTCAATGCCAGGAGCTTGCGCAGGAACGGCGAAATTTCAAGCATTTCAGACGCCCTCCCCGCCGGGGACGGCGACGCGGAACGTC
This sequence comes from Rhodospirillales bacterium, assembly GCA_963675465.2. Lineage (GTDB taxonomy): Bacteria > Pseudomonadota > Alphaproteobacteria > Rhodospirillales > Shumkoniaceae > JAHDSF01. The sequence goes on along the minus strand of CAXXVY010000001.1, from coordinate 429,607 downwards.
ATGTTGAAGCGCTCCTTACCCGTCGATGGATCCTGCATGACCGGCGACCGGAAACGGGGTTCCAGGAACAGTTCCGACCCATCGACCAATCCGATGAGTTCGGATGCCGCCGAGGAATAACCCGAAAGGCGCACCTCGTCGTCATGGAACTGGAACTCGCTCAGCCACGTATGGTCGGGCATGATTTTCGTGAGTTCGAGCAGGATCGTCAGCACCATCGGCTGCCGTCGTTTGCGGTCGGCAAAGAATGACAAATCCTTGCGCAGATTTTCGATATCGGTCTGCAACTGCGACGCTTCCTGCGCCGACCGTCGGGCCTCCGCCACCCGAGCGCTCAGATCTTCCGCAACGGCGCGGCGTTCTTCGAGCAACGAGTAGCCGATCACCACCAATATGGCCACCAGGGCAAAAACCATCGCCACATTCAGGGTCTTGGCGATACTGGGTTTTTCCTTTTTTTCGGCAATCCCCTTCATCAGATCAAAGGTCGGTGGAACGGCCCCTTTCGCGTCGCCGATCGACACCAAGTCCGGCTTGGCGCTCCATTCGGAAAAACGTTCGAGCTCCCGTTCGACCAGTTTTTTAGGCACGACCGCCATCAGAACCGTGATCTGGCCGCTTGCCTTGTCGGTCCGCAGCGTCCTGAAATCAAAATTGACCTCGGCGGCGGAAAACGGGGTCTGGCGATCGATTTGATAGTACAAGGCTCGGCGCAGTTCCGCTTCCGGCAGAACCGGCAGCGAAATTTCCTTCAAAAGCGCCTTTTCCTCGGGCAGGCAAAGGACAACATCGCCGTCCTTCGGACGGAATCGTCGAATGGCCGCCCGGATCGCGATCTTGCGCCGTTGCGGGGTGTCGCTTTCCGTCGGTTGAAAGACTTCCCGTTTCCGGCTGCCGACCCAGCGGCGGATCACCACCGATTCCTCGCCCATGTGAACGACAAGCATCTTTCGGCCGGATGCGAACAAACTGCGCACCCAACGGGGGATCAACCCGACAAGTTCATGCCCCCACCAGGAAAAAAAGCCGGCAATCATCGCCACGAACCGGAACACGATGGCCTTACTCCTCTAGCGCGTCGGGTTTCGGCCGATTGCCGATGCCTCCCGCCCCCGATTATCTCGCCAACAAGCGCCGCCGACAGTGGGTCTCATTGGGTTCTCTCACGCATGCAGTGTCAAATCCTAATATAGGAGATACGGTCAAAACCGGCCATAAACGATCATCATCCGCCCCGAATTCAACCGTTACCGATATCAGTTCCGGCAATCGGTCCTGGTTCTTCCATTCATCCCGCCATTTCGACGGCGCCCGGGGCTCGTCGGCCCCGTAGTAACGGAATGTCAGGGACTCGATGTTTTCCAGCAGAACCGTTTCCCCCCCCAATTCGGGTTCCTTGGCGTCGAGCGGAACGTCGGGATGAAACAACACCCGTCCGAACATGAGGTGGCGGGACCTCCCGCCGTCGCGGGCGACGAACAACCGCACCACGTGCAATCCGCCCGGCCCCAGATACGCCGGCAACTCGGCGACGAAGTCGACGCTATTTCTGCCGCCCTCGAATTCAATGCGACGGTCCTTCGCGACATAATAGGGATAGGCCTGTTCGATCTGCCGCCGGATGAAATCGTGAACGGCGCTCACTTCGGCCACGGTTTCGCTATGACGGTTGCCGCTTTCCCAAACCCGCAGCCCCAAACGGAGCCCTCCGGCAAGCATCGCCACCAGCATGCCCAACAGTGTCAGGGCGACCAGGATTTCGACCAGGGTGAACCCCGCCGATCGGCGCGCCTGAACCGTTTCCGATGTCCGATCAGGAGCCATCGACCGGCCTGACCGTTCTAAGCTCTACGAGTGGCGGACCATCACCCTCGGCCGTGCTCACGCGAACGACTACGTGCGCCAATTCGGGCAGGCGCGAAGGCGCGGGTCCCTCGATATCGACAGTCTGGGACGTGACTTCGACGACCCAACTGAACCCCGCTTCGGGGTCGCCCACCGTCAGACCGTCGCGGATGGCGATATCATGCCCCAGGGACGCCAGCTTCGATTGGGCGAAGCGCAGCGCATTCATGCGTTCGTCCACGCGATCCGCCGTATTCAGACCTATCGAAAATGCCTGGAAAACGACGGCCAACCCGATCGCGGCGATGGCGAACGCCACCAGCACCTCGATCAGCGTAAACCCCCGCTGCCGCCGATCCGATGATTCATCCGGATCGTGGATCAATCTAGTGGGCGACCGCGACACGACCGGTGAGCCATTCAACCTTGACGACATATGCGCCGGTATCCCCCGAAATATTGATTTCGCCCCCTGTCGAACTCCCGTCCGGAAAGAAGCGGAAACCACCCGTATTCTCGTTCGTCTGCTCTATCGACGCGACGACCAGAGAGACCGTAGCGCCGCTTTCGAGCCGACCTTGAACCTCGGAATTCGCAATTCCGTACGTGCCGGAATCGGTGGAGATTTCGACCACGACTTCCCTGTTCCTGAGGATCGATTGGCTGCGGGCTTCACGCAGCGCCGAAACCAGTCCGCGCACGTCCTTTTCGGCCGATGTCCCCACCGTCCCCCCGCTCATCAGCGACACACCGATCGCAAGCACCCCGGTCATGATCAGAAAGACGACGAGCAGTTCGATCAGCGTGAAGCCGCGCATCGCCGGCCCCTCCCCCTACCAACTCGTGACGTCCTGGTCCTCGTCGGTGCCGCCCTCGGACTTGTCCGCCCCCAACGAATACAGGTCGTACTCACCATGCTGCCCCGGGAAGACATAGACGTAGGGCGCGCCCCAGGGATCGATCAGGCTGTCCTGCTTCTTGACGTAGGGGCCCCGCCACCGTTCGCCGGTCTGCGGTCGTTCGACCAGGGCCCGCAATCCCTCGTCCTCCGTCGGATACCGTCCGGCATCCAGGCGGAACAGATCGAGCGCCGAGCCCAGATTGTTGATCTGGATCTTCGCGGTATCCGTCTTGGCGCCGCCGAGATAGTTCAGCACCTGCGGCGCCGCGATGGTCGCGAGAAGCGTCAGGATGATCAAAACCACGAGCAGTTCGAGCAGCGTGAAACCGCCTTCCCGGCCGCGGGCGCGGCTTTCCCCCAAGGAACGGTCGGACAGCGACATGAGTCTGGTTTCCCTTTTCATATGGCCAACTGATTGATGCTCAAAATGGCGACCAGGACCGACGCGATGATCCCGGCGATGATGACGCCGAGGCCGATGGTCAGCGCCGGCACCAGCAGGGCGAGAAGCCGGTCCATGGTGCGCTGGACTTCGCGCTCGAAGATGTCGGCGATCCGCAGGAGGATTTCCTCCAGACGGCCGCTTTCCTCGCCGACCCGGATTAGATGTACCGCCAGGTTCGGAAAGACCCTTTCCTCCGACAGCGGTCCCGCCAAACCCTGTCCTTCGCGGACCTGATCGGTCACCGTCCCCACGGAGTCACGCACCACGGTGTTGAAGTGGACTTCTTGAACGATACCCATGGCATTCAGCAGCGTGACGCCGTTTTGCAGAAGGGTCCCCAACGTGCGGCCGAAACGAGCAACCTCTGTCTTGATGATCAGGTCGCCGATAAGCGGAATGCCGAGCAACCTGCGATCCCACGCCAGCCGAAACTTTCGGTCCCGGAGGCTGCGGCGAAACAGAAACGTCAACGCCAGGATTCCGATCAATCCCGCCCACCAGTAGTCCCGGAAGGCATCGCCGCCCGCAATCACGACCCGGGTCGCCAAAGGCAAGGCCTGCCCGGCATCCTCGAACAACGGTTTGAATTCGGGCACCACCACCGTCATCAGGATCACGATGGAGACCCCGGCGGTAAACAGCAGAATGATCGGGTAGATCAGGGCGGACTTGACGGTTTCCGCGGTCGCGCGCGTTCTTTCCATATATTCGGCCAACTGCGCCAGCACCGTTTCCAGCGCTCCGCCAGCCTCGCCCGCGCGTACCATGCTGACAAAATAATTGGGGAACGCCTCGCCTTGCGAGGCGAACGCGTCGGCCAGCGAAATCCCCGTGCGGACCTTGTTCAGGACATCGGCCAGAACATCCCGCAGATTCCCCGTTTCCCCCAGATCGACGAGGATTTCAAGACAGCGGTCCAACGGCAATCCCGCCTTGATCAGGGTCGCCAATTCCCGCGCCACCAGCCCGACATGGTTATCGGAAACCCGCTTGCCCCGCAAGAAACCGAAACCCGCGAACCCGGCGCGGCGGCGGTCCGCGAATTCGGCGCGTACCGGGATATGCCCCATGTCGTGCAGGCGCTCGATCACCGCGGACTCACTGGGCGCGGTCATCTCGCCTTCGAGCATTTCTCCGGTGGCGCTTACGGCCTTATAGCGAAAGAGTGGCACGTCATTCCTCGCGCGTTACCCGCAAAACCTCCTCGATCGTCGTAATTCCCGCCAGCACCTTGCGGATACCGTCGTCGTACATGGTCCGCATCCCCTCGGACACGGCCACGCGCCTCAATTCCTGCGACTCCGCGTGACTTAGGATCAGATTGCGGATCGCATCGGTGATCGGCAACAGTTCCATGATCATGGTCCTGCCATGGAAACCCGTGCCCCTACACTTCTTGCATCCCACCGCGCGGTAGACGGTGCGATCCGCGGCTTCCTCGACGGCCTCGGCGCCCAACCGCGCCAGCAGTTCGCGATTGATCGGGTGCGGCTCCCGGCAATGGGGACAAAGCGTTCGCACCAGCCGCTGCGCCAGAATACCGGTGACCGTCGACGTCAGCAGGTAATCTTCCACCCGCATGTCCAACAGGCGCGAAATGCTGCTGGTGGCGTCGTTGGTGTGCAGCGTGGAAAGGACCAGGTGTCCGGTCAACGACGCCTGGACGGCGATCTGGGCCGTCTCGAGGTCGCGGATTTCACCGATCATGACGACGTCGGGATCCTGGCGCAGGAACGACCGCAGCGTATGCGCGAAATCCAGGCCGATTTGCGGTTTGACCTGAACCTGATTGATGCCGTCAAGCTGATATTCGATGGGGTCCTCGACCGTCAGGATCTTGCGTTCCGGCGTGTTCAGTTCCAGGAGGCAGGCATAGAGCGTCGTCGTTTTGCCGCTGCCGGTCGGCCCGGTGACGAGCAGGACACCGTTGGGCCGATGAAGAATGTCCTGGAATCGCGACAGAACCGGCTCGGTGAAACCCAGATCCGGCAAGGAAAGCTTGACCTCGCCGCGATCGAGAAGGCGCATGACCACGCTTTCCCCGTGCAGGGTCGGAATGGTCGAAATGCGCATGTCGATGTCTTTGCCCCGGATCGTCATCTTGATTCGTCCGTCCTGGGGCAGGCGGCGTTCGGCGATATTCAGGTTGGCCATGATCTTGATGCGCGAAATGACCGCGGCCTGCAGCCGCTGCGGCGGCGCGTCGACTTCGCGCAATACGCCGTCGACACGGTAGCGCACCCGCAGGCGCCGTTCGAACGGCTCGATATGGATATCCGACGCCCGCAATTCGGAAGCGTTGCCGATCAGCAGGTTGACCATCCGGATCACCGGCGCCTCGCTCGCCAGATCGCGAAGCCGGGCGACATCCTTTTCGGTCTGGGCTTCCTCGCCGGTCGTGGTGCCCTTTGCCAACTCGCCGACACCGGAAGCCCCACTGCGATAGAGCCGGTCCAGGGCGTTCTCGATCTCAGCCGGCACGCCGACCCAGGGCACGACCTTGCCGCCGATGAACAGTTCCATAGCGGCCAGGGCATAACGGTCCGTCGGATCGGCCATCGCCAGGCACAATCCGCGGTCCGATTCCCGCAAGGGGACGATCTGGTGCTGCCTCAGGAATTTGGTGCTGATCGAATCATCGCGGATCGGGGAGAGCGGATAATCGTCTTCCCGCGCCAGGGGGAATTCCAGGACCTGCGAAAGGGCCTGCGCCGCGTCGCTTTCGGTCACCAAGCCGAGCTTGGTGACGATCAGATGGATTCCTTCCCGGGTTTCCTTCTCGAGCCGAAGCGCGCGCTCCCAGTCCGGTTGCGCGAGTTTTCCTCCCCCCAGGAGAACGCGGCCGAATGCCGTCGTCCAATGTTCCGCCACGACCAATTCCGTCGTCATCGCCCCTCGACACCCGCTGTCCACCCGCCGTCTTCCCCGAAGCCCCCGATGCCCTCTCGGCCAGCGTGATGGTTTCGAAACATATGTGGCGGGAACGCGCGAAAGACCATGCCCATTAGGGGGTACCTATTACCAAGGGCCCATAAAGCCAAACAACCCAAGTCCCCAGCGCCAGGAACGGACCGAAAGGCAAAGCCGTTCCGGAAGACACGTCCTTGCCCTCCGCCCGGCGGATCAAGGCCCAGATCAGAGCCGAAGCCGAGGCGCACAGGACGACGCTGGGCAAACCCGTGGCGGCAACCCAGGCACCGCTCGCTGCGAGCAATTTCGAATCTCCCTGCCCCAGCCCTTCCCGGCCACGCACCCGGCGATAGACGTGGCGCACGGCTTCGAAGACGACATAACCGGCCGCCGCGCCGGCAAGATGGTGCGCGATGTTCGCCGGCGCGATCAGCCATGCGGCGACCAATCCGGCCGCGATCAGCGGCAGCGTCAATACATCGGGAAGAATCCCCTGTTCGACGTCGATCACGGCCAGCGCGAGCAGAACCCATGCAAGAACGGCGGTCGGCCAAATAACCCACCCCGAAACCACCGACGCGCCCCAGGCCACGGCAGCCGTCGCGGCGACCTCGATCGCGGGATAGAACGGACTGATCGGCGCCCGGCAAAAGCGGCATCGCCGTCTTAACGCCACCCAACTCAGAACCGGCACAAGGTCGCGCCATCCAAGAACGTGGCCGCAACAAGGCGCCCGGGAACGCGAGAGGGCGACGCTATCGCCGCGGGGCAAGCGTTTCACGAGGACGCCGAGAAAACTGCCGACGAATGGAGCAAGACCGATCGCCCAGATCACGTGCATCGTCGATTCGCTGACCATTTTCGGCGGACCACTCCCTGATTCGGCGAAAATCGTTCATCGCTCTTTTTCCGAGGCTAGCCGATCGCGTGGCGTAAAACGAGGAAATAGTCGGGACCGTCATGCAACCAGGAACCATCAGCGCCCAAAACCCTTTGAGCCGACACGAATATAACCATCGGTTATATAATATCCTAAATATATAATATTATTATCATTCATCGACTTATCCTTATTACTGATTTTCGATCTCAATTATTTAGTAAAATTTCTGACTAAAGCAGTCAAGAAACAGCCTAGTCACAGGTTTGACATAAATAAGCTTAATTTTATCAAGTTTTATATGGGTATTAAACTTTTGATTCCACCGGAAGATGACGAAACACTCATATACCACCACCTTCCGATAGGACCTTTCCGTGGGAGGCGTGTGCTTCCTGAATCTTTTCGTGTTCGTGCTGATTTGCGAGGAAATATGTCAATACACGAGAGGCCAACCGTTCTGGAGGCGTTGCAGCGCCGGGGCGTTTCGCGACGTGGGTTCCTTAGGATGTGCATCTATACTTCGGCAATACTTGGATTGCCGCTTGGCGCATCGCGAATGATGGCCAGCGCCTTGGCCCAGACTACACAACCATCGGTTATTTGGCTTTCCTTCCAGGAATGCACGGGATGCACGGAATCCCTGTCCCGGTCCTTTGATCCGACCTTGGAGGAACTGATACTCGGCGCGATTTCCCTGGACTATCACCATACGTTGCAGGTGGCCGCCGGAAACCAGGCCGAAGACGCGCGGCGGCAAACCATGCAGGATTTCCGGGGGCAATACGTCCTGGTCGTCGATGGCGCCGTGTCCACGATCGACGACGGCGCCTGGTCGACGATCGCCGGCGAATCCAATCTGGCGATGTTGCGCGAAACCGCCGAAGGCGCGGCCTTGATCCTGTCGATCGGCAGCTGCAGTTCTTTCGGAGGCCTTCCCGCCGCCAACCCCAACCCGACCATGGCCTCCGGCGTCGAAGGCGTCCTGCCGCCCGAACAGGTCGCCAAACTGATCAACGTGCCGGGCTGTCCGCCGCTGCCCGAAGTGATCGGCGGCGTCGTCGCCTACTACCTCACCTATGGCACGCTGCCCGAACTCGACGAGTTCCGGCGTCCGACCGTCTTCTACGGCGCGACCGTCCATGAAAAGTGCCCGCGCAAGAAACATTACGACAACGGCCGCTTTGCCACCGCCTTCGACGACGACAAGGCGCGCAAGGGCCAGTGCCTTTACATGCTCGGTTGCCGCGGCCCCTACACCAAGAACTCCTGCAACACGCTGAAATGGAACGGCGGAACCAGTTCGCCCGTTCTATGCGGACACGGATGCATCGGTTGTTCCGAACGCGGTTTCTGGGACATGGCCGGCGGTTTCTACGGCGCGTGACGCGCTATTCCGCGCCCTTGTGAATTAAGAGGTAATCATGGCGAGAGTCATCATTGATCCCGTGACCCGCATCGAGGGTCACCTTCGAATCGAGGTCGGAACCGACGCCGACAATCGTGTCGTCGAAGCGGCGAGTTCGGGAACGAGTTTCCGCGGCATCGAACTCATTCTCCAAGGCCGCGACCCGCGCGAAGCCTGGGCGATCACCCAGCGCTTTTGCGGTGTCTGCACGGTTTCGAACAGTGTCGCGGCGGTGCGGGCGGTCGAACACGCCTTGCGCTACGACATTCCCATCAACGCGCAGATCATCCGCAACCTGATGATCGCCACCCAGTACGTGCACGACCACGTCATGCACTTCTATCACCTCCATTCGATGGACTGGGTGGATGTCGTTTCGGCCTTGTCGGCCGATCCGGCAGCAACCGCCGAACTGCAGCAGTGCCTGAGCGCCTGGACGAACAACTCAACCGAATACTTCGCGGGCGTGCAGGAAAAACTGCGCGGCTTCGTCGAAGGAGGACGTCTCGGGATCTTTTCGAACGCCTATTGGGGCCACTCCGCCTACAAGCTGTCGCCCGAAGTCAATCTGATGGTCTTCGCCCACTACCTGGAAGCCCTGTCGTGGCAGCGCGAAGTCGTCAAGGTGCACGCGATTTTCGGCGGCAAGAATCCGCACCCGCATTTCGCGGTTGGCGGTGCGCCGTGCGCGATCAACACCACCGACAAACCGATTCAGAAGAAGCGGGTGTCCGTGAACATGGACAATTTGGCCCTGATCGGGACCCTGATCGGCCAGATGCGGACGTTCGTCGAACAGGTTTACCTGCCCGATACGATGGCCATCGCCGCCGCCTACAAGGATTGGGCGACGCCCGGACTCGGCGAGGGCCTGGGTAATTTCATGACCTTCGGGGAATTCCCCCAGGGCTTGGATACCTTCGACGAAGGCCAGCTCTTCGTTCCCCGGGGCGCCATCCTGCAACGGAATCTGAATGAAGTTTTCCCGGTCGATCTCGAAGCGTCGGGCGAAATCCAGGAATTCATCAACAACTCGTGGTACCAAAGCACCCAGGGCCGCGACGTCGGCCTGCATCCCTACGACGGCGAAACCAATCCCGACTACACCGGGCCGAAGCCGCCTTTCGGATCGCTTTTCGACGGCCAGCCCGACACCAACCCCGCCTACTCTTGGATCAAGTCACCACGATGGAACGGCGAACCGATGGAAGTCGGCCCCCTGGCGCGCGTCTTGATGATGTACGCCGTCGACCGCGGCGATACCCGGGCGATGGTCGACGAGGCGCTCCTGAAACTCAAACTTCCGCTGGCGTCGATGTATTCGACGATGGGGCGGACGATCGCCCGGACGCTCGAAACCCGCCTGATTGCGGACCAGATGAGCGGCTGGCACAACCAGTTGATGACCAACATCGCCAACGGCGACGTCGACACCCACAACAACGCCCTGTGGAAGCCGGAAACCTGGCCGACATCGTGCATGGGTGCCGGGTTCATGGAAGCGCCCCGCGGTGCTCTCGCCCACTGGGTCCGGATCGAAAACGGCGCCATCGCCAATTATCAGGCCATCATTCCCACCACCTGGAACGCTGGACCCAAGGATCCTGCCGGGCATTCCGGTCCCTACGAGGCTTCGCTCGTCGGCCACGTGCTGGCCGATCCGACCCAGCCTTTGGAAATTCTGCGGACCATCCACAGCTACGATCCATGCCTCGCGTGCGCGGTTCATGTGGCCGACCCCGACGGCAAGGAACTGGTCCAAGTGCGAATTCTCTGACTGGCCATTCGCAGTCCGGAATGCCAATGCGAATCCAGTGAGCAAGGTGAGTGTGATGACTTCGAAAATCGGATTATTTTTCCTCGCGGCCCTGGCCTTTTCGGTTCTTCAGGATCCCGCCGTCGCCAAGCCGCCGCCCGGTTTCGGCGACTTGATCGACAATTTCTGCACAACCAACAACCGGACCCCGGCAAAGCCCTATGACGGCGATTGCGCCCTGTGCCACGCCGGCTACCCAACGGTTCGCGCGAACACGACCAATCGCGTCCAACCGAACTGGAACAATTTCCTCGCCGGCCGATCGTCCGGGGATTTCAGCACCTTCTGCGCCGAGGTCGCCCCGGAGAACAACGCGCCCGACGGCCAGATCGTGATGCCGACCTCGGATGTGACGATCCAGTCGGGTCAGTCCGTGGTCTTCCAGGGTGGCGGTTCCGATCCCGACGGCGACACACCGTTGGCCTTCCAGTGGACCTTCGGCGGCGCGGCCGCCAATTCGAGCCTCCAGAATCCCGGCGCGGTCACATTTACAAACGCGAACGCCGGCACGCTCGACGTCGCGGTTCGTTTGACCGTGACCGATTCCCTGGGATTGGCGGATCCGACTCCGGCGCAGGTAACCGTTCACGTCGAACCGGCGACCAACGCCCCGCCAACCGCCTTGATCCTCTCTCCGGGACCGAATTCGACCATCGAACTGGGTCAGAGCCTGCTCTTCCAAGGTGGCGGCGACGATCCTGACGGCGATGCGCTGGAATTCTATTGGGACTTTGGCGGCGGCGCGCAGATCGCCGACCCCACCGCCCAGAATCAGGGGTTGGTCGTGTTCGACAACGCCGGTCTGTTCGCGGTTCGCCTGACGGTCACCGATGCCGCCGGTCAATCCGACACCACCAGCGTTTCCGTCCTGGTATCCTCCGGCGGTTTTGGAACCTGCACCGACAACGATGCCGACCTGTTCAACACCGAAGGCGGCGCTTGCGGTCCCAAGGACTGCCGGGACAACGACCCGAACATCAATCCCGGCCAATATGAAATCTGCGACGACGGCAAGGACAACGACTGCGACGGCCAAATCGACGACGCCGACGACGAATGCAAACCGGACGACCAGAAGACCGCCTGCGAACTGTATTTCTACGGCGAATGCCGAGTGACGCCGAACGAGGCGCCGATCGCCCGCAACGACACTGCGACCACCCGGGAAGACGAGGCGGTTTTCATCCCCGTCCTCGCCAACGACGAGGATCCGGACGGCGATCCGATATCGATCGTCGCGCTTTCCGGACCCGGCAACGGCACAACCGCTGTCAACGGCATGAATGTCAGCTATACGCCCGACAACGGTTTCGTGGGTTCCGACAGCTTCACCTACGCGATCTCGGACGGCAAGGAGACGGCTTCCGCCGTCGTCACGGTTACCGTCACGGCCGCCCCCATCGCCTCGAACGTCCAGATTATCTCGGCGGAGTGGGTTTCGGACGCCCGTGAACTCAAATTGCGCGGCAGCGATGCCGGCCGCAAGGCCACGGTTCAGTTCGTCGATCCGACCAACGGCACCGTGTTCGGCTTCACGCAGTCGGAGGACGATGGACGGTTCGAGGTCACCCTGCGCGGGCTGGCCTACGTGCCCTGTGCCATCCAGCCGGTCAGCAACGGACAACCGGGAACCGTCAAGGATCTGACCGGCATCGTCGGCCAGTGCACGAGCGGCGGTTCGTCGGACGACGACGAGGAAGAGGAGGAAGAGGAGGAAGAGGAGGAAGACGACACGCCGACGACCTCTTCCGTCTCCATCAACCAAGTGCGCTGGAACGCGGGCGATAGCAAGCTGACGCTCCTGGGCAACGGTGCCGGCCGGAAACAGCAGGTCACCATCGTCAATGCCGCGACCGGCACCGCGATCGGGTCCACGCGATCCGAGGACTCCGGCCGGTGGAAAATCGAGATGGAGAAAATCCGGAATGTCCCCTGCACCCTGCAAGCCGTCATCAGCGACGGGCCGGGACCGGTAAAGGACGTCCGGTCGACCGTGCGGTCGTGCTCCGGCTAATCGCCGGTACCGGCCGCCCCCAGCCTTGAGGGGGATAACAAGAAAACAAGGCACAAACAGAGAGCGCCCCGATTTTCGGGGGAAATAGCGGGGCGTTCTCACCAGATAAAGCGGGAGTTCGTGTCCTCCAGACGGAACCCCGCTTTTTTTTATCAGGCTGACGAGCGAGCGATGAACCGGATCTTGATCCTCGGAATGGGCAATACCGTGATGGGCGACGACGGCGTCGGCGTGCGGGTCGTAGAATATCTACGGGAAATCGACGGGCTCCCTGAAAACGTAGAACTCATCGACGGCGGCACCTCCAGTTTCGATCTGGTCCCCGAAGTCGTCGACAGCGACGTCACCATTATCGTCGACGCGGTCGTCCTGTCCGATGCGGCGCCCGGCACGGTGCGCTGTCTCGTCGACGACGATGCCGACGGATTCCTCCGTTCGACCCGGCGGACGGCGCACGAAGTGGGGTTGGCCGAAATCGTCGATCTCGCCCGTCTGTCGGGATGGACGCCCCGGCATTGGGCCATCGTGGGGATTCAGTTCGCTTCGGTCGCGTCCGGCATCGGTCTGAGCGATCCGGTCGCCGCCGCCGTCGAACCCGCCGCGCGCACCGTGATCGACCTGATCGGAACGATGGCTGTCGAATCCTGACGCCGCTGCGAACGGCGGCGCTATGCCACGCCCGGCACTTTCGACACCGATTCCGACACAACCTTTTCCAGGTCCGGGAACGCCTTTCCGAATAACGTTCCGATACGCTTCAAGGATTCGGGAGTCTCGCCTTCCATCCGCATCGTGATCTTGGGCTCGGTGATGGAACGCCGCGCCAGCAGCCAACCATCGGGCCAAACCAAGCGAACGCCGTCCAGGTGTTCGGGGACGCCGCCGCCGAGCCCCTCGCCGCATACCGTGATGATGCGTTCGATTTCCGCGGCGGGAAGTGCGATCCGCATGTCTTCCGTCATGTACATCGGCGTCAGGGCGTCGACGATATCGGACAGGATTCGTTTCTCGCGCCCCAGCCAATCGGCAAGCAGAAGCGCAATGTGAAGCGGGTCGTCGCGGGCGTCGATCCGGCCTAGGAACACATGGCCCGACAGTTCCACCCCGGCCAGCGCTTGGTGCTCCAGCACCGTGCGTTTCATGAAGGCATGGCCGCTCTTGCAGCGGACCGGTTCGCCGCCGAGACTCTTGATCAGACGGTCGAGGTGCATGGAACACTTGACGTCCAGAATCACGTGTTCGCCGGCTTTCGGCCGGAGCGGCCCCTGAAACAGGACCATCGCCAAGCGTTCGGCACCGAGCACCCGGCCCTTGCCGTCGACAACGGCAATGCGGTCGCCGTCGCCGTCGAAGGCAACCCCGAAATTCACCGTGTGTTCGGCGGCGGCCGCCTGCAATGCTTGGAGATGACTGGGGACCGCGCAGTCGGGATGACGTTCGCGGAACAGGCCGTCGACCGTGTCGTGCAACGCCACGACGGAAGCGCCCAGTTCGCGGAACAGCCGCGATGCAATGCCGGAAAAGCAACCGTTGCCGGGATCGACCGCGATCGTGAGCCCCTTTACGCCGCCGCCGGCGAAAAGGCCGCGAAGCTCATCGAGATAGGCATCGACAACGCCGGGCCACGGCTCGACGGTACAGGGTGCGGAAATGCCTGCCGTTTCTCCGGCACCGTCGGCCAGGGCCAGGATATCCTCCGGGGTCGGCGGCAGGGCCCCGTTCATGACCTTGAGCCCATTCCACGACGGCGGATTGTGGGAGGCGGTCACGATGGCGGACGCCTGGGCCTTGCGAACCGACTTCGCCCAATAAACCACCGGTGTCGGAACCGCCCCGCCGAGATCAAGCACGGTCAGGGCATGGCGGGAAAGGCCGTTCAGAAAAGCCCGGCGCAATCCCGGAGTCGACAGCCGGGCATCGCCGCCGACGACGACCAGTCCGGCCTGCAAGCCCGGCGCGGCAGACGACGCCACCTGCCGACCGAAGGCCCGGCCGACCCGCTGGAACAGATCCTCGTCCAGCTCGTCCGGATAGACGCCGCGGACATCGCAGTCCTTGAAAGCGCGGATATCGGGACTTTCTTGCGTTCCTTCGCGATCGGTCGTCATCGCGCGTTCCTCCGTTCTTCACATAGGCTCCGGAAGCGGGCGTAATGGTCGTCCCAGGCGGCACGTGCGCCGGGTTGCGGTTCGCACCGGAACACCTCGCGCACCATGGCCCGGGTGGTCGCCGTCCACGAACCGTCGAACCAGACGTTCATGGCGGCGACGAGCGCACTGCCGAAGGCCGATTCCGGACAGGCGGACCGACAAACCGGCCGATTCAGGACGTCGGCCCGGATCTGCATCCAAACATCGACCTCCGCTCCCTTGCCCGTGGTCCAGACCGTTCCATCGCATTCGGCGCCCAATTCGGCCGAAACGTCGTAGCCCCAGCGCTCGATGCAGGCCAATCCTTCGAGACAGGATGCATAAACAGCGACCGGCGCGCTTTCATCGGCGGTGGAAAACGGCACAAAGGATCCGTCGACGAAGGGGAATCGTTCCCCGGCGCCCGGCAACGGATAGGTGAAAGTGCCGCTCGGCAGGCCGGAGGTAACGCCGGATTCCAATGCCGCCAGGATTTTCCCGGGATCGGCGGCATTCCGGGCGCAGAACGCGGCGATGCCGGCCCCGCCCGCGTTTCCCGCGCCGCCGGGAAGAAAGCCGCCGCCCGGATGCCGGTGACAATACAGGCGGCCTTCGGGATCGCGCACCAGAGAGGACGACAGCACCTTCCAAACAATCGTCGTTCCCAACGTCGTATTCATGTCTCCGATCGCCCGCGCGCCGGATGCTGCGCATCCGGCGGTGCCATCCGACATGCCGGCAACGATCCGGCAGCCCTTCGGCAGCCCCAATGACTGCCCCACCGCCGCGGAAACATGGCCGATGGTCTCGCCGATCGGCACCACGCGCGGCAGACGCGCACGGTCGATCCCGGCGTCGGCGAGATAGTCCGGCCAACGGCGTTCTAAAATGTCGAAACCAGTCTTGAGCGCGTTCGATTCGTCGCTCGTCACCGGGCCGCCGCCGGCCAGTCGCGCGGTGAGGAAGTCGGACTGATGAACAAAACATGCCGCGCGATCGGCGCGTCGCGGTTCGTTTTCCAGCATCCAGAGAATCTTGGCGAGGGCGAACGATGCATTGAACCGATAGCCGAGCCGCGCGAGAGTTTCGCCGCCCAGCGTATTAAGCCGCGCCGCCTGCGCCCCGGCGCGGCCGTCGTTATACATGAATCCGGGCCCGACGGGGGCAAGCTCGGTGTCGACGGGGACAATCGTTCCCGAGGTCGCATCGACCGCCAGGGCGTCGATCACGTCGCCGTCGTCGAGCTTGGCGACCGCGGAACGGATGGCGTCCGCGGCCGCGCGCCACCACAATTCGGCGTTCTGTTCACGGCCGCTTCCCGAAACGACCGGCTTGGGAAGTACGGCGGCACCGCGCGCGGCCACCGCCCCCCGATCGTCGACCGCCACAACCTTGACCCCGGAGGTCCCGATGTCGATCCCGAGAACCAGTTTTCGCGCGGGCATGGGAAACTCCTTACGCCGGAATATGGATTCCTACTCGCCGAGGGTTTTCGCCATCGCCGCGATTTGCGCCGTTTCCTCGATCAGTTCGACCACGTGCTGCGCGGCGAGGATGCTCTTGCCAACGCCCACCGAGCCGTGATCCTCCAGAATGACCGCGCGGATCTTGGGATCGCGATACGCCGCCACGATGTCTTCCGGCTCCTGGTTGCCTCGATCGGGGCCACAGGGAATAACGGGAATACGGCCGAGCTTGGCGCGGGAGTGCACGGTCACGCAGGGAATATCCCGGTTGGCCACGGCCCACGCGGTCGCCCAAGGGGAATGGACGTGCACGATCCCTTCCACGTCGTCGCGGGCGCTGTAGATGCCCAGATGGAAGGGCATGTCCTTGCTGGGTTTCGCGGTGCCTTCAATGATCGTGCCGTCGAGGGCGACGACAAGCAGATTGTTTTCGTCGCATTCGAAGAAGCCAACGCCGCTGGGCTTGATGACGACGTGGTCGCGGTTTGCGCACCGAATGCTGAGATTGCCGCCGGTGCCGGTTTGCAGGCCGCGTTCGAAGCAGCGCTTGGCCACGGCCATCAGTTCGCGTTTCTTCGCCAGGATCTCGTTCAACTCAGGCTCTCCTTGTCATCATTTCCTTGAGCAGCGCGCAGGCGCTGGCCACGAATTCGCGGTCGTTGATGTGGGCGTCGAATTCCTCGATGCGGACATGACGACGCGCTTTCTTCTTAAGGGTCTCGACGAATGCGCCATTGGCCTCGGGGTCGTAAACCTTCCCGCCCGGCCGGTCCTGGTCGGAAAACCCCTGCAAGGGGATTGCGACGGCCGTCGGCCCCGTCGCCAGATTCAACTTGCGTGCAAAAAGCGTCGCCACCCGGCGCATCCCCGGGACGGAAACACGCACATGCGTGAAAAACGGGCTGTGCCGATAGTAAGGCCGATTGCGTTCGGCACGGCTGACCGTTTCAAGCGGCCCCCGGCTGATGATGCTGATGCCGCCCGGCGCGACGACCTGCGGAATGCCCATTCGGCCGGCGGTTTCCATCCGCTCCGGCCCGGGCTTGCCGGTGCCGTCGAAGATATCGTCGGTGATTTCGTGGGTGGTCAGGTCGAGAACGCCGGGAAACAAACCCTGGCGGATCCAGTCCTCGAAGGCTTGCCCGCCCGGACCGACGGCATGGAAGCTGGCGACTTCGAAGCCGTCGGCCTCCAGGATCTCGCGCGCGGCGAGAACAGCCGGCGTCGTGATGCCGAGCCCGGTCAAGCCGATCACCGATTTTCCGGACTCGGGCGGCGGACTGACTCCCGCCATACCGATCAGAGCCCCGGCGGATTTGGCAAGGATCAGACGCAGGGTCGGATTGAGCCCCAGAACATCGGCAACCGACGGAATCACGACGATATCCTTGGTCCCCAGATGGGGACGGATATCGTAAGGAAGCGTCGACACCAATATTTTCGGCAATCCGATCGGCAGTTCGCGCATGACAATGGCGGCGACCCAGGTTCCGACCCCGCCGCCGATGGAGATCACGCCGGAGACCCGGCCTTCTCGCATCCAGTCGGCAAGGATCGCCGTTGCGCCCTCGGCCATCCGGCGCATCGGCGCGACTCTGTCCTCGGCGCCCGTTCGGATCTCTTCGACCGTCGTTCCCAACCGCGCCGCGACCTCGTCCCGCGACACGTCGGCGGGAATCGTCGGCGTCCCGAGAACACCGACATCCAGAACCTTGGCCGGCATTCCCTGCGCCGCGAAGCAATCCCTGAGAAAGGCGACTTCCGGACCCTTGGTGTCCAACGTGCCGATGATTACCGGATGACACCCCGCGTCGCCCGCATCCCCGTCGACCATACCTTCTATCCCTTGACCGCGCCGGCGGTGAGACCGGTGATGATCTGTTTGGACGCGACGAAGGTGAAGATCAGCGGCGGAATGGCGATCAGAGTGCCGACGGCCATGATCTGCCCCCATTCGATGTTGTGTTCGGTGATGAACAAGGAGACCATCACCGGCATCGTCCGGGTGAAGCGGTTGGTGAGCACCAGCGCCAGAATGAATTCGTTCCAGGCGATGCGGAAGGTAAAGATCGCCGCCGCCGCCAAGCCGGGCCGGATCACCGGCAGAACCACCAGGAAGAACGTCTGCAACGGGTTGGCGCCGTCCATGCGGGCGGCTTCTTCCAGCTGCGTCGGCACCTGTTCGATGAAGCTTTGCAGGATCCACACGACGAATGGCAGATTGAGCGCGACATAGACCAGGATCACACCGGGTAATGTGTTCTCGATGCCGAAGTCATAGGTCCAGATCATGAAAATCGGAACGCACAGCACCGCGGGCGGTACCATCCGCAACAGCAACGTGGTGATCGAGACCACGTCGCGGCCCATGAAACGGAAACGCACCAACGCGTAAGCGGCCATGCAGCCGATGATGAGCGTGATGACCGTCGAGACCAGCCCGACGATCAACGAGTTGGTCAGATACCGCGCCAAGTGCGCATGATTGAACACATCGACGTAGTTGACCAGCGTCGGAATGAAAAAGAATGTCGCCTTGTCGTCGAAGATTTGCGTCTTCAACTGCAGCGACGTCACGAGCATCAGAACGATCGGTCCCAGGCACAACAACGCCAGCCCGACGAGCAGCGCGTAAAAGCCCAATGTGCGGAGATCTTCGATCCGTCGATTTCGCATTGCGGCAGCCACAATCCCCTCCCCTAAACCTTGACCTTGCGGGCCTGGGCCTCGCGCGCCTTGTTGAAGGCGAACAAAGCGATCGACAACGTGAGCACGATCGCCAGGAGCAGGTTCGACATCGCGGACGCCCGTCCCAACTGTTGGCTGACGAACGCGGTCTTATAGATGTGCAGCGACAGGATCTCGGTACTCAGCCCCGGTCCGCCGTCCGTCATGATGTAGATCACTTCCAGCACCTTGAAGGCGTCGATCAGGCGCAACAGGGTCGCGACGATGATGACCGGCATCATCAGCGGCAGCTTGACGAACCAGATCGTCTGCCAAGGGTTGGCGCCGTCGATACGGGAGGCCTCGATGGCCGATGCCGGGAGACCCTGCAGGGCCGCCATGGCAAGGATGAAGATGAACGGCGTCCACTGCCACACGTCGGCGATGATCACCGATGTTAGAGCCATGTCCGGAGACGACAGCCACGGTATCCCGCCGATCCCGATGCCCTTGGCGATCTTGTTCAGGATGCCGAACTGTTCGTTGTACATATAGCGCCACACCAGGCCGACGACCACGGGCGCCACCATCATCGGCAGAATGAAGATGGTCCGGAAGAACGACATGCCCAGGATCGGCCGCTCCAACAGCAGCGCGAGCGCCACGCCGAACAGCACTTCCAGAACCACGACCATGAACGCGAAGGTCAACGTCACTATCGCCGATTCAAGAACCTGCGGATCCCGCATCAGCGACAGGTAGTTCTCAAATCCGACGAAGGCTGCCGATTCCGGAGGCGTCCCCAGTTCCCAATCCTGGAAACTGAGCAAGATCGATTGCACGACCGGATAGAACAGCGCGACCCCCATAACCAGCGCGGCCGGAAGCAGGAACAAATACGGTGTGGATCGATTGAGAAAAGATTTAAGCGTCATCGCCGGATTACTCGCGGTCGCATACGAGGAAGGGGCATCCCCCGGAGCGGGCTCCGGGGGATGCGCGCAGGGGATTACTGGCCCCAGCTGTAGTAGCCGGCCTTGGTCATGATCTCGATCACGCGCGGCTTGATGTCCGCAAAGGCCTGTTCGATCGTCTTCTTGCCGGTCATCGCTTCGGACAACGCGACGCCCAGGGTCGGAGCATTCAGCTCGCCCCACTCGGCGATCAGCGGACGCCAGTCATACGCGGCGGCCTTGAACGCTTCGGCGAACATCGGATAGTAGGAAAACTTCTTCTGAAGTTCGGGGTCCATGTAGGTCGACATCCGGCTCGGAGAACCACCGGCCAACGCGATCTTCTTGTCGGTCGCCTTGCTGGTCAGCCACTGCAGGAGCAGGAACGCCGCTTCCTTTTTCTTGGAGTTGTTCGGAATGGCGATGCCGAAGCCGCCGGTCTGCGAGGCATAGGTCTTGCCCTTCGGATGGACGGCCCAGCCGATCTTGCCGGCGATCTTGGACTTGGTGGGATCTTCGGCTTCACCGGCGATCGACACGGAGTCGAGATACATCGCGGCCTTGCCTTGCAGGAAGGCATTCTTCATTTCCGAGAAACCGAACGCGTTGCCGCCCTCGGGGCCGCATTCCAGGATCTTCTTCAGGTACTGCGCCGCCTGGATGCCTTCGGGTGAATCATAGACGGGTTTCCAGAAGTCGTCGAAAATCCGGCCGCCGAGCGGGTTCAGGTGCAGGAGGAACGCGTGGCCGACCTGGTGGCCGGCGGAGCCGCGGCTGGTCAGACCCGCCATGCCGGGTTCGAGCTGCGGGATCTTGCAGACCAGATCCATCATCTCGTCATAGGTCGTCGGAACCTTCAGGTTGTGCTTCTCGAAAATGTCCTTGCGGTAGCCGAGCACCGAGGTTTCAGAGCCGAACGGCACGCCGTAAAGGGCGGCGGTGATGCCGGTCAAGTAACCCTTCTTACCGCCGACCAGGCCGACGGGTTCGATGTACGCCTTGAGGATGTCTTCGGCGTCATAGGCGGGATCGGCCAGGGCCGCGTCCACGAAGAACGGCGCCAACGGGGACAGGAATCCCTTCGAGACGTACTCGGTCTTCCACATGATCACGTAGGAAATGAGGTCGTAGTCGCCGTTCGGCTTGCTCATTTCCAGCACTTGCTTGTCGTGCATGCGCATGTACTGGAGTTCGTCGACTTCGACTTCGATCCCGGTTTCCTTGGTGAAATCGGGGAGTACCTTCTTGACCGCGTCGTAATGCGGGTGCGCCGGGAAGTTCACCACCAACGTGGTGCCCTTGTACTTTTCGTAGGGATTGGCCAATGCCGTCCCCATCGCGAGACCCGCCACGGCAACGCCGAGGACGGCTTTCTTCAAAATCGAACTCATATGTTTCCTCCTTTATCCGTACTCTTTTGAGCGGCAACTGAAAATCAGACCGCAGGAAACGGCTTAAAGAACCTTTTCGGTCTTGGGATCGAAAAGGTAGATGGCCTCCGGGTCGACCGAAACGGTAAGGGGATCGCCCGCGCGGATCGGTGTTTCGGATGCCACGTCGACCGTCACATTGGTGCCACCGCATTCCGCGAGCAGCACCGAGTTGCTTCCGATGTATTCGGAGACCAGGATCGGCATCCGCATGGCGTTCGTTTTGGGTGCGCCACTCCCGACCACCTCGAAGGCGGTCGGACGGATGCCGAGAATGACGGATTTGTCGGCTCGACCCGAGAGACGTTTGGCGAGCGCCGAGGGCAACCCCAGTTTGAAACCGTCGCCTTGCGCCACCAGCGCCCCCCCCGATTCCGTCAATTCCGCGTTCAGGAAATTCATCGACGGACTGCCGATAAATCCCGCCACGAATTTGTTCGCCGGAGACTTGTAGAGTTCCTCCGGCGACCCCGACTGCATGATTTTACCCAGATGCATCACCACGATCACGTCGCCCAGCGTCATCGCCTCGACCTGATCATGGGTGACGTAGATCATGTTCTTCTTTATGCGCTGGCGCATGAGCGCGAGTTCGGCGCGCATCGCGGTCCGCAGCTTGGCGTCCAGGTTCGACAACGGCTCGTCGAACAGGAACGTGCCCGCGTCCCGCACCAAGGCCCGCCCCATGGCGACGCGCTGACGCTGGCCGCCGGAAAGCTCGCGGGGCTTTCGGTTCAAGAGGGCGGGAATGCCCAGGATGTCGGCGACCTCGTTGACCCGCCGGTCGATTTCCGCCTTCGGATAGTGGGCGAGCCGGAGCGCAAACGACATGTTGCGCGCCACATTCATGTGCGGATAGAGCGCATAGTCCTGGAAGACCATGGCAATGTCGCGTTCCTTGGGCTCCAGGTGACTGACCGGCTTGCCGTCGATGTAGATCTCGCCTTCGGAAACCTTCTCGAGACCGGCAATCATGCGCAACGTGGTCGATTTGCCGCAACCCGACGGCCCGACCAGGACCGTGAACTCATTGTCGTGCATCGTCAGATCGAGACCTTCGATGACGCTGACCGACCCAAATCGCTTGGCGACACCTTCGAGGACAATTTCGACCACAAGGACTCTCCCACATCAAATAAAGGCTTCGCCGACTCGTCCCGGAACCGGAGCGGGCCGACGTTTCATCTCAGAGGTCGCGAAACCGACGGCGGGACGGCTTCCATCGGGCCTTCCGCTTCCTCCACTTCGGGGTTTCGCCCCGTTTGATCGGCGCCTTTGCGCTTATGGACGCATACTATCACGCACCAAACGTCTTGCGTACAAGAAATCTTTCTTGTGTACGTATTGTTCGTTCATCTCGGTTTTCGCGATCACGAACGGCGTGCCCGGACGTGACCGAAACGCTCGATCCACCCAAGCCCGGCCTCGGTCCCGGCGGCGGGTTTGTATTCGCACCCGATCCATCCGGCATAGCCGAGCCCCTCGATGAACGGCAGCAGATAGTCAAAGTTGACTTCGCCGGTTCCCGGTTCGTGACGAGTCGGATTGTCGCCGACCTGGATATAGCCGATGCGATCGAAGTAGCGTTCGATGGTGGCGGCGAGATGCCCTTCCATCCGCTGCATGTGATACACGTCGTACTGATAGCCGATGTTGCCGCCCGCTTCGTCGAGGACGGACAGCGTGTCGCGGGTGTTGGTCAGAAACAGGCCGGGATGGTCGATCGCATTCAGGGGTTCGACCATCAGGCGGATCCCGGCTTTGCCCAGTTCGCGTTCGGCGAATTGCAGGTTGTCGACCAGCGTCTTTCGCATCGAATCCTCGGAAAAACGGTCGGACCGGCGTCCGGCGATGCAATTGACCATCCGGCAACCGAGCGCGGAGGCATAGTCGATGGCAAGCCCGACTCCGTCCTGGAATTCACCGGTACGGTCCGGCAGGCACGCGATGCCGCGTTCGCCTTTCTCCCAGTCCCCGGACGGCAGATTCTGGAGGATGAGTTCGAGGCCGTTGCCCTGCAGGGCATCAATCAGGACGCCCTTGTCAAAGGTATAGGGAAACAGGAATTCAACGGCCTGGAAACCGTTGTCGGCCGCTTTCGCAAAACGGTCCAACACGGCGTATTCGGTGAAAATGTAATTTACGGCGGCGGCAAATCGCAGCATGGCTTCTTCCCCCTGAACGCACTTTCAGCACCGGTTACCAAACGAAATTGGGCAGGACGTGCACCGGTTGAACGGCAAAGGCCGCCGCCATGCGGGTGACCGCATCACGGGACGGCATCTCTCCGAATTGAATCCTTAAGGTATCGGCATGGATGCCGCCGGCGACGAACGCGCTGTCGAAGCCCGCGTTCATGGCGCCGCGGATGTCGTGATCCAGCGAATCACCCACGACGAGGACCCGTTCGCGTTCCTCGGTTTCCACGAGTTTCAGACAAGTCTCGAACATGGCCGCGTCGGGTTTGCCGAATCGAACGACCGGACATCCCCGCGCCCCGTACCAATCGGCCAAGGCCCCGGCGCCGAAGACCATGCGCGGACCCAACGGCGACGTGACATCCGGATTGGCACAAACCATCGGAAGTCCCCTATCGGCCGCCGGCGCCAGCCATTCCAAGTACTTGTCCCAGGGGGTCGTCGCGGGATCGACACCCGTATTGAAGACGAAATCGGCCGCACCGGGGTCGTCGGTAACGACCAGATCCAGGCCTTCCAAAATCGCGGAATTGTTCCTCCGCGCGAGGAGAAGACAGCGCCGACCGAGCCCCCTCACCACCGGGTCCTCGCGGTCCCGCAGCGCCCGCCAAGCGGCCTCGCCCGACGAATGCAGCGTATCGTAAAGTCCGCGTTCGAAACCGAGTTCGGCGAGAACCTCGGTGTTGATCCGGGCGCGCCGGCCCGAATTGGTCAGAACGACGACTTTCTTGCCCGCTTCCTTGAGCGCCCGCAGGCAGTCCGCCGCGCCGGGATACGGATTTTCGCCGTCGTGCAACACCCCCCATTGATCGACGATGAAGACGTCGTATCGTCCCGCCAAACCGGAAAGTCCGGGCGCCGAGTGTGGGGGAATGACGGTGTTCTGGCCGGAGAGCATTCAAGCATGCCTTTCATGTCGACATAATGTATAGTATTGTATACTTGTTGACTGTGCAAGCGAAGGAGATCGTCATGCCCGCGCCGCTTTTGGATCGTTCGACGGCTGAGAACGCGGCCTTTTTGGCCTTATCGGCCCAGGTGGGTGCCGAACCCACATTGATTCAGGCCAGCGGCGGCAATACCTCGATCAAGGAGGGTGATGTCCTTTGGGTCAAGGCATCGGGCAAGATGCTGGCCGATGCCGAGCGGGAAGACGTCTTCGTCGCGGTCGACCTGACGGGCGTCCGCGACGCCGTGGAACGAGACGAAAGCGATCCGGTCACCGCACACGTCGCATTGGGATCGGCATTGCGCCCCTCGATCGAAACGACGCTGCACGCACTGTTGCCGCACCGCGTGGTGTTCCACGTCCATTCGGTCAACGCGATCTCCTGGGCGATCCGCGCCGACGGCGAAAGCCTGCTGGCGGAACGCTTGGCCGGCGTCAACTGGGCCTGGGTTCCCTATCGCCGCCCCGGCCTTCCGCTGACGCGACAGGTCAAGGCGGTCGTGTCCGGCGAACCCGACGTTCTGGTTCTCGGCAATCATGGCTATGTGGTGGGCGGCACGAGTACGGCGGAAGTCGAATCCCGGATCGCCGACATCGAAAGGCGGCTCGAACTGGCGCCCCGGCCGGCGCCGAAAGCGGATCTTCCGGCTTTGGAAAAGGCTCTGAACGGCAGCCGATATCGCGTAGCCGCCGACGCGACCGCGCATGCCCTGGCGATCGACCGGCTTGCCTTCGAATCGGCACGGACGGGAGCGCTCTATCCCGACCATGTGGTTTTCCTGGGTGCCGAAGCGGCGGTCGTCGGCCGAGGGAACGCAATCGGTTCAGTGGTCCAGAATTTCCAGGACCGCCATGACGATTCTCCCGCGTATGTCATCGTCGAGGGACTGGGGGTCGGCGTACGAGAGGACACTCCGTTCGGTGTGTTGGAAATGCTGCGTTGCCAGGCCGACGTCCTGTTGCGGACGGTACCGGAGGCGACGCTGCGCTATCTTGACGGCGGCGAGGTCGCCGAACTCATGAACTGGGATGCCGAAAAGTATCGGAAGACGCTGAATCGCTGAAATCTGCGGAATCGTTCCTATTATTACCTTGACGTATTCTTCAGAGGGCGCTTGTGTGCAGTCCGCTGCTCGGGGGTTCAAGAACCCCGCAAGAAAAAGGCACCACCATGACCCTGTCGACGACGGAAACCATCATCAGAAGCCTCGCCGGTGCCATAGCCAAGGGGGAACTCGTACCGGGACGTCGTCTCGAAGAACAGGATATCGCCGACGGTTTCGGTGTTTCCCGGACCCCGGTGCGCGAAGCATTACGCGAGTTGGCCGCCCTCGGTCTGGTCGAAATCCGCGGCCGCCGGGGCGCTTTCGTCGCAGAAGCCTCGGTCGAGGAACTGGCGGAAATGTTCGAAGCGATGAGCGAGATAGAAGGCCTGTGCGCCCGCCTCGCCGCCCATCGCATGACACCGTTCGAACGCATGAACCTGGAACAGGCGCACCGCAATTGCCTGTCGGCCGTCGAGGCCAACAACGCCGACGCCTATGTCGAAGCCAACGACGCCTTCCACCACGTCATCTACGCCGGCACCCACAATCGCTATATCGAAGAAATGGCGTGCGGCTTCCGGCGGCGGACGGCCCCTTTCCGCAACACACAGTTCCTGGACCCCGAACGCCTGCCCCACTCCTTCAAGGCGCACGAAAGCATCATCGACGCCATCAACGGCGCACGGTCCGAGGATGCCTATTCGGGCATGCGCGAACACGCCGCCGCGGCCGGGATGCGGGCGCTCCAACGGAAGCTCGCCGCCGCGAAAAACACCTGAGTCCGATATCGCCAACGTGGACGGCGTTTGCTGTTTGTCTACAAGATAAAAATCAAGTATACAAATAAGGCTGCTTTCACGCCGATGCCGATGCCGTGCGTCGCGGGGGAGTCGGCAGCGGATTCTCGTGCCGTCCGCCTGGGCTCCGGTTTTGTCCGGAGGCCGTGTCGGGGCGGAGGCACCACAGCAAGGAGCAAGCGCAATGTCGGTTGAAAAGACGAAAATCTATCCCATCAACACCGGCTGGTTGGAAAGCGACCTCGGAACGTACATCTTCTGGAAGGGTAAGGCCGGCGAGAAGATCTGGAATCCGACGATCTGCTATTACGTCGATACCGGCGAGCACAAGATCATGGTCGACACCGGACTTTCGGACGAAGCCCGCGCGACGAAATATCATCACAAGTGCCAGAAGCGCGGTTGCGTGGAATCGCCCGAAGCCTTGCGCCGTCTCGGCGTCGACCCGGCCGAAATCGACATCGTGCTGTTCACTCACCTGCACTGGGATCACGTTCAGTGCATGAAGGAATTCAAGAACGCGCGCTACATCTGCACGCAGACAGAACTCATGTGGGCGCACAATCCGCTGCCGCTTTACTATCGCTCCTACGAATCGCCGGTCCTCGGCATCGAGGCACCGTTCATCGGCTGCAATTTCGAGTTGGTCGAAGGCGAAACCGACATCGTGCCGGGCGTCAGCGTCTTCCCGACGCCGGGCCACTGCCCCGGACACCAGGCGGTCACGGTCAAGACCGCGGCGGGCGACATCGTAATCGCGGGCGACGCCCTCTTCCTGTGGCGCAACATGGAGCCCAACATGGAAGAAAAGTGGCGCTACTGGGTGCCGGCGCGATTTGTCAGTTCGATCGACGGCTGGCGCAGCATCGAGGAAATCGACAAACGCGCCGATTTCGTGCTGCCGACCCACGAAGAAGGCGTGCTCGAACATCCGGTCTATCCCTATGAGGGCATGCCGGTACGCGAACGCCGCAAGGTCATGCCGGGAACGTCGTTCTTCTTCGGCGGCATCTGAACCCCGAAGTCCCGACAAAGCGGCCCGATCCGGAGACGGATCGGGCCGTTTCGTTGTTCACTTGGTCTCCAACCATATCGCGACACGATTGGTCACGGCCTCGGTGTAGTAGAAAAACGAACCGTTGCTGTTCCGCGTGCACGGTTCCGCGTACGCATCCGAAAGGCCGTCGGTTGTGTGATACCAATCGGCGCCGCTCAGGCAGTACTGTTTGTCATCGACCGATTCCAGCCTTTGACCGGTTTTGCTCCATCGCCAATGCGCCAGGAGATCGCCATGCGGCCCTCGGCCGTCGTCGCACGACCATAGGACCAGCCGCGAATAATAGCTGTACTGGGGCTTCACGCCGCCGAACGGCAGCCAGCTTTCGCGTTTGCCGTCATTGTAGTGGGGCTGAACCATCAGGCACTTGTCGGGACGCTGGGCGCTGCGGATCAGGTTTTTGGCCGTATCGACCACCCACCCCGATTCGCCGCCCAGATCCCGGGCGCAGGAAGCTTGGCGAATGGGCGTTCCGTTGGCAAAGCCCGGTTTGGCCGTGGTCAGGCAGAAACCATCGTTGGGACCGCCGTAGCGTTTCATGAGACGCTTACCCTTTCCGGCCAGTTGCGGCGTGCCGGGCGGCGGGATGGAGGCAACATATTCCTCGCGTTTGTTCACGAGCATATCGCGGGCATGAGCAAACTCATTGAATTGATAGAGATATCTGGAGCCACCGCTGGCCGCCGTGACGAAGACACTGCCTTCGCTGGCCGTCAATCCGATAATGCGAAGGCCGCCCAGACCGGCATTGATCTTGACCCAGTTGAGCCCCTGATCGGTCGCGCGCCACAGATTCTGGTCTCGGTCGACCGCCCAGAGCGTCCCGACCGAGATGGCAATGCGTTCGAACTTGGCCGCGGCACCGCAGTTGACCTTGCGCCAGATCGCGTTCTGGGGATTGTCGACGAAGAACAACTGGTTGTCTTCGCTCAGCGCCCAGAGTTGGGAACCGTTGGCGGCGATGCTCTTGAACCGGAGTTTGGGCTGGCCGTTTCGATAGCTGTCGAAGTTGACGCCGGCATAGTAGACCGAGCCGTCGAATTCGCCGAGCGCCTGGTACCCCGACGCCGCGGCGTGGGTCACGAATAGCCGGCCGTTGTCGGTCAGAAACGCCAGCGCGGAAAAGCCCGTATTGAAGACGGCCAGATCGTGCATCTTCCCGGAAACGAGGCTCCAGGTCTTCCCCCGGTCGTTCGATTCAACGACTCGGCCTTGGTCGTCGAGCTTGGCGAGATGCGCGGGCAGGGCCCCGAATCCGAATTTCACGCCGTCGCCGCCCTTGATGGCCTCCCAGTTATGGCCCTGGTCGGAAGACATATGCAACACGGTGTCCCCTTGATCGGTGGCCGCCAGGGCGAACCACACCTGCCCCGACGGCGGAGGCGGCTGGGTGAACACGCCGATCTCCGTGGCTCTCAGACCGTTTGAAATCCGTACTGCGTCGGCGCCGGCCTCCGACGATTGCCACACCTCACCCCCGCGAAGGCCGATCAACTTCCCGCCGGGCAGATGGACGGCGCGTTCGGGATAAAAACCCTCGTCCTGGTCGGACCAGCGAAGTTCCTTGAAAGCCAGGTCAAGCGCCGTGTCGGCGGCACGGCAGGTCAAGGGCCGCAACGCCTGGCCCGTGACGTCGAAGGCCACCATTTCGGCCGGCGAAAACGTGTTGGCCGGTCCCGATGAACTACCCATTTTGGGCCAGGGCTTGGCTTTCGTGATGTAGTCGGTCAGATCCGTCATCTTCGTGCTGCAACGATAGCCGCCGATATGGACCGGGTTGAGGTCGATCCCGGCGCCGATCGAGACCACCTGACCGATGTAACCGACCCCGTCGGCAAAGACCTCGCTGGTCGACACACCCCCGATCAGAATGTCCAGCCCCTGGGTGGCGACGCTCGAATTGCCGGCGAGATCACCCCAGTGCGAACTGCCGAAGATGCCATTGGTGAAATTCACCCCGGCATTCAGATCGGCCTCGCCGCCTTCACACGTGGTCTCATAGCATCCGAATTGCCCCGCGCCCGGACCATAAGCCACGCCGAACTCGACGATTCGCGTTGCCAGACCGGCCGTAAACCCCTCGGAATGCCCGATCGTATGGATCTGTCCCAGGAGTTCGGCATTCCTCTTCAAATCGGCGTTATACCACCAGCGGCAATGTTCGGTCGTCGCCGCCTCTCCGCTCGACGGAAAGCATTTGAACGCCGGAAAGGCGCAACGCAGCCCATCGGCACAGGGATAGAAGGCACTGCATTTTTCACCGAACGTGCGCCCATCGGCCAAGGCCTGAATGGCGCCAAAGGGCGCGAACATCGCCGCGCCGACCAAAATGGAACCCACCACCGCGGGCCGCAACCATCCCATGACCATTGGCTCTTTCTCCCGTCCGTTCCTGGTTCGATCAATTACGACAAAAAGGAAGACCGGTACGGCTTCACGGTAAAAACCCATCGACGCGGTCCCTCGGGGACAAGGGCGATGTGCATTCAGTGCTTTGTAGGAATGCCTCACATGAGCGGAAAGGTCGTAAGCGCATCGCGCCACCGGAAACCGAAAAAATTCCAGAACCGGGACGCTCACCGCGAAATCGCCATTCGTGGCCAAGATCCTCTTTTCTTGTTGCCCAAACTTCCCAGTTGAAACCGTCACACAGACAACACGTTAATGCAACTTATTATTATTGTTTATTTGTTCAAAAACATCCCGCCAACCAAGCCAGATTTCCGGCCAAAATTCCGCAAGAACGGGAGAACGAGATCAAGGTTCGAAAAAGACGAAACCCCAAGGTTTCCCTTGGGGTTTCGACGATCGGAAGCGTAAGCGAGAGGAAGGGCCAGGGTGACGGCTCGGGTCAAGCCGGCAACCCGGCTTCTACGACCAGGAGTCGACCCGTCTTACAAGCGGGCCGATCCATTTATTCCGATTCAATGATGGTCATGGCGGCTCTCATATACCCAAGGGCGAAGGCCATTCCGGCATGCCATGGGGCATCGCATTCCATATGCGGCGTATGGTCGGGGATCAAAACGCCGTCGTAACCGGCGTCCCGGAGGACGCGAAGCGCCTTGACCATATCGATGTCGCCTTCATCCACGAACACCTCGTAGTACTCCGGCACCTTGCCCTTTACGTTGCGAAAGTGGATGTAGCCGATGGCGTCCTGGCGCCCATAAGTCTCCAGCGTTTCGTAGATATTGCCGTCGGTCATTTCCTGAATAGACCCCATGCACAACTCTATGGCGTTCGACCGACTGGGCAAAATATCGAGGACCTTTTGATACAGGTGCGGCTGATTGACGAGCCGCGGCGTGCCGCGAAGCGTCGGCATCGGCGGATCATCAGGATGCAACGCAAGCCGCACCCCCGCTTCCTCGGCGACGGGCACCACGTCTTTCAGGAAGCCTTCAAGGCGCCGCCAAAGTTCGTCGGCCCCGAACGGCTCGATAACGCCGGAAGGCGCTTCCGGATCGTAGAGCATGTTCCAGATCTCGCCGTTTGGGATCGGTGTTTCCTTCGGTCCTTTTCCGCCCAGGAAAGCGACGGTATCGGCGGCGCCGCGCGCGAAGTTGCCGCGTACGTGCCCCCAAACGCCGGCGATCGAAAAGTTGTAGCCCATAACCGGAATGCCGGCGGCACCGACGGCGCGGATATTGGCTTTTACGGTTTCGATCTGCTGACCCCGGTTCGGCCCGTCCAGGAGAATGTCGTACCAGTGGCTGGGATCGAAGTTCTCGATCGCTTCGAGAGTCAGCCCCTCGATCTCGACCGACTTGCGCAAGTCCGTCAGTTCTTCCACGGTCCAAGGCTTGCCCTGGTTGCGCGTCACGCCCCAGTTCCGATTTTCGCCGTCCGTGGCCGGAAGGGTGGGGTCCTGGGCGAAGTAGTTCGTCCAATGCGCGACGATGTGCGTGCATCCCGCTTGCCGGGCAAACTTGAAATTTTCCGGCTTCAGCATGTGCCGGTAAAGACCGAAACCAAGTTTCATTGCGGGTTCCTCGTCTGGAATCGAGGGCGTTGCCGCGCTGAAGCGCGGTCACCCTGACTTAGCTTTGTTGACGACATCCGATCGGGACAGGCAAGCAACATATTTGACTATCGAACACCTTTTATCAAATGTTTAACAGCTTAACAAGTATGTGTTGACATCGCCGTAAACGCGCGCATCCTTTGGGCCGAAGATACGGATGGAAGGCGAAACCCGTGGCCGCTCTCACACTGGACGACAATCGGCTCTTTCCCGCGGACTCCGCCACGCGCGGGATCGCCCGGAACCTCTATTTTTCGATCCGGGATCTGCCGATCATCAGCCCGCATGGACATACGGACCCCGCCTGGTTTGCGGACGATACGCCGTTCGACAATGCGACGAAGCTGCTGGTCACGCCGGACCACTACGTCTTCCGCATGCTCTACAGCCTCGGTGTCGCCATGGAAGACATCGGCATTCCGCCCCGGGACGGCGCCGCCTACGAAAAGGATCCGCGCACGATTTGGCGGACGTTCGCCCGGCACTGGCACGCGTTTCGCGGCACGCCGACGCGTCTGTGGATCGACTACGAGCTTTCGGAAGTTCTCGGCATCACGGTTCGTCTCGACGCCGATACGGCGGATGACATTTACGACGCCATCAACGCCCAACTCGCAAGCCCGGCTTTTCGCCCGCGCGCGTTGTACAAGCGTTTCAACATCGAGGTCCTGTCGACGACGGATTCACCCCTCTCGGACCTCCGCGACCACCGGAGGATCGCCGATAGCGGCTGGTCCGGCCGTGTCGTTCCGGCCTTCCGCCCGGACTGCGTCGTCGATCCCGAATACTTTTCCGATTTCCGGGACAACCTGGAAAAGCTGGGCGCCTTGACGAACGAAGACATTTCGCGTTGGCGGGGCTACCTGAAGGCGCTGGAAGCGCGGCGGCGATACTTCAAGGACTGCGGCGCCACGTCGACGGATCACGGCCATCCCACAGCCGGAACCGCCGACCTGGACGAGGCGACTTGCGACGCCTTGTATCAAAAGATTCTCAAGGGGTCCCATGCGCCCGAGGATGCCGAACTTTTCCGCCGACAAATGCTGACCGAAATGGCTCGAATGAGCATCGAGGACGGTCTGGTGATGCAGGTTCACCCCGGTTGCCTGCGCAGTCACAACGATACCGTCTATCGGCGATTTGGACGCGACATGGGCGGCGACATCCCGGTTCCCACCGATTACGTCGCGGCGCTGCAACCGCTTTTGAACAAGTACGGCAATGATCCCCGATTGACCATGATCGTGTTCACGCTCGACGAAACCACGTTTTCGCGCGAATTGGCGCCGCTTGCCGGCCACTATCCCGGCCTGCGGCTGGGGCCGCCATGGTGGTTCCTGGACAGCCCCGAAGCGATGATGCGTTTTCGCGAGGCCGCCACGGAAACCGCGGGTTTCTACAATACGGTCGGTTTCAACGACGACACGCGGGCTTTCCTGTCCATCCCGGCGCGCCACGACATCGCGCGCCGCGTGGATTGCGCCTATCTCGCGCGGCTCGTCGCCGAACACCGGATCGGCGAGGACGAAGCCCACGAGGTCGCCCGCCAGCTTGCCTACGACTTACCCAAGGCCGCTTACAGATTGTAAAAGAGCGAGGATACGCCTCTGCCCTGATCGAGGAACGCGTTTCGATGGTACGTCGGGAAACATTAGCGGACCAGGTTGCGGACCACATCCGTGAACTGATCGATGCCAAAGGTCTGCAGGCCGGTGACCGGATCCCGACGGAAATCGAAATCACGAAGGAACTGGGCGTCAGCCGTGGCATCGTCCGCGAGGCGTTCCGAGCCCTTTCGGCTTCCGGCCTGATCAACGTTTCCAGCGGCCGCCGTTCGACCGTCGGTCAGCTTCAAAGCGGGGTATTGGAAAGCTTTTTCTCCCACGCCTTGATTACGAGCCAAGCCGATATCCACAACATGATGGCTCTTCGCCAGGCCATCGAGTACAGCGCCGCCCGAATGGCGGCGGCCAACCGCACTTACGGAGACCTCGACACGCTCAAGACGACCCTGGATCTCATGGAAGAATCGCTGGAGGATCTCGACGCCTACGTCCGCCACGATTTCACGTTTCACCGCGCGGTGGGCAAGGCATCCGGCAACATCCTCTTTTATCTGCTTCTCGGCGGATTGACCGGCCCCATTCACGAAACCATGCGCGCGGGGATACGGAACCGGGTGTCTCCCGAAGACAAGAAACTGCTGCAGACCAAACACAGGGACATCTTCTCGGCGATCGAAGCCGGAAACGAAGATGCGGCCGAAGCGGCGATGCGTCGCCATTTCGACGCGGCGATTTCGGCCATCAAGGAAAACATCACCACGGACGAGGATCTCGACAAGATCCGAGGATAGGGAACCGGCATAGCGTCGCCGCATGGGAAAACCTGCGGCGGAGCAAAATGTCCAACAGTTAAACGATTGGATTCATAGGAGCGGAAATGAGCGCGGAACTCACATTCAGCGACGGTGTTGCGGTGGTGACGGGTGGCGGGACCGGGATCGGCCATGCCGTGGCCGAACGCTTCGTCGGCGCCGGGATCAAGACCGTCGTCACCGGCCTGCCGAGCGACCGGGCGGTTCTGGAAAAGGCGTGCGCCGATTTCGGCCCCTTGTGCGCCTACCGAATCAGCGACGTGACCGACGTCGACGCGCACGCCGCCTTCGTCGACGACGTCGAAACGGCGGTCGGCCCCATCGATTTCCTGATCAACAACGCCGGGCGCCACCTCAAAAAGCCGTCGTACGACACGACCAAGGCCGAACTCGACGCCATGGTGGAAACCAACCTGACGGGCCTCTTCATGCTTACCGCCGCCGTCGCCCGCAAAATGCGGACCCGCAAGCGCGGCTCGATTATCATGATGTCGTCGATGACGGCCCTGATGGGTATGCCGATCGTGCCGGTCTATTCGTTGACGAAAACCGCGCTCATCGGATTGACGCGCAGTCTGGCGGTCGATTACGGACCGGACGGCATCCGCGTGAACGCCGTCTGTCCGGGCTTCATCGACACGCCGATGTTCCGCAAGGTGATGGAAGGGGACCCGGCGCGCTTCGACAGAATCGTCAGCCGCATCGCCCTGGGCGAAACGGGCCAGCCCGCCGAAATCGGCAACGCCATCCTGTTCCTGTGCTCCGATCAGGCCCGCTACGTGACCGGCATTCATATGCCCGTCGACGGGGGCTATTCGATCGGTTTCTAAGCAACCCGCGCCCATCGGACACGGATTGATCCAGGAGAGAACGAGAATGCCCGCACTTTACACCGACGACACGTCCCTTTTCCGTCTCGTGCGCGACGAACTTTTCACGGCCGTGGTTGGCGACGTCATGGATAAGATGGGGCTGCACCACCAGTTCCTGCCGCCCTATCTCTCCCCCCTCCATGACGACATGGTCGTCGCGGGCCGGGCCATGACGGTCCTGGAAGCCGACTGGTTCGAAGAAGCGAACAGCCAGGGGCATAGCGCGATCGCCGAAAAGCCTTTCGGTCTCATGATGCATGCCCTCGACGACCTGAAACCGGGGGAAGTCTACGTCGCGTCCGGTTCCGCGCACGATTTCGCGATGTGGGGAGAAATGATGTCGATCCGCGCCCGGCAGCTGGGCGCCGTCGGCGCCGTCGTCGACGGGTATTCCCGCGACACGCGCGGCATTCTCAAACAAGGCTTTCCCACCATTTCGAAGGGTCGATACGCCCAGGACCAGGGCGCGCGGGGCAAGGTGGTCGATTGGCGTGTGTCCATCGAAATCGGCGGCATTCGCGTCAACACCGGCGATCTGATCTTCGGCGACATCGACGGCACGCTTGTCATCCCGTGCGCGGCCGAGGAAGAAGCGATCGCCCGCGCGGTGGAAAAGGTGCGCGGCGAAAACAAGGTCGCCAAAGCCCTCCGAGACGGCATGAGCGCCGTCGACGCGTTCGAGATTTTCGGGATCATGTGACGGTCGGCCTAAACGGGCCGGTGGACCAAAAACGGACGTACTCCGCCATGCCTTTACGCGCCCCAATCGAGGGCGTCCACGCCGTCGAGGAACCCGTGGCGGGCAAAATAAATAACTAAAACCTCGGCGGCCCTGACCGCACCCCGCGCATCGTGGGCGGGCTTGTCCTCCTCGCGCTGGTTTTCGTCGGCCCGAAATCGGCCTGGGGTTGGATCGGCGTGATCCCCCTGTTTACCGCTGTTATCGGCTGGTGCCCGGCGTACGTTCCGCTCGGTATCCGGCCCCGCCGAACCGACGCGTCGGAATAGCCGACGGCGCCACCGTTCGGTCCCGATCGCAAATCGCGCGCCGATGGGCACCTCCCCCGAATCGGGAACCAGGCCGAGACGCGCGTCGTTGTTATTGACATATGTTCATAATGATGATTGACGAAGGAGACACATTGCGGCATCATTATGAACATATGTACGTTATTGAGGAACCGCGACATTGCCCAGACCACGTAAATGCCGATGGGTCGAACGCCGGCCGGTCGCCGATTTCTTCACCCCGCGCGGCGCGGCGCTGGAAACCCTGCAAGGCGTCGTGCTGCCGGTCGAAGGATTGGAAGCCCTGCGCCTGGCCGACGCCGAAGGGTTTGACCAGACCGCCGCCGCGGCCCTGATGGGCGTTTCACGGCCGACCTTTTCGCGGATCCTCGCCGAGGCGCGCGCCCTGGTCGCCAAGGCCCTGGTCAACGGCTGGGGCATACGCATCGACGGCGGCGACTATCAGGTAACCGATCCGATGGCCGGCGACAGCCCCTGCCCCGGCCGGCAAGGCCCCGGCGGCGGTGGACGCGGAGGCGGCGGACGCGGTAGCGGACATGGCCAGGGTCGGCGCTGGCGCCAATCCCACCCGAAACAAGGAGACTGACCATGCCGAATTTCGATCGTTCCGGACCGCTAGGCGCCGGTTCCATGACCGGATGCGCCCGTGGTTTATGCGGACGCCGACGCGGCGCCCAGGTAGCGGCATCCGCCGGGGTTCCGAGTAAACCGGGCCGTTTTCGCGGCCGAGGTCGCGGTTTCGGGTACGGCCGCGACCCTGTCGATATCGAACGCAACGATGCGGCGGCGCGCCCTTGGTCGGCGGCCGACGACAGGACGTACGCCGATCCGGCGGAGCGGCGGGCGGTTCTGAAGGCCGAGCGCCAAAGCCTGAAGTCGCGTCTGCGCGATGTCGAGGAAACCCTTAAGGCGATCGGACGGAACGGCGCCGACGAAACCGACGCCTAGCCCTTGTCGACAGACCTTTCCGGGGGCCTGGACAGCCCCCGCCTTTTTTATCAAATGATATTTATGGATATTCATATTGAAATGAAATCTGACTCGTATTATTGATCATATGATCATAACTGGAATGTCCGTTCCATGCCCAGGCCGTCCAAATGCCGCTGTGTCGGGTCGCTGCCCGGCATCGTTGATTTCAAACCGCGCGGCATTCCCATGCACGCTCTGCAAGAGGTCTATCTGACGTTCGACGGCTACGAGGCCCTGCGTTTGTCCGACCTCGAAGAACTGGACCAGAGCGCCGCGGCCCAACGCATGGGCGTGTCGCGCCAGACCTTCGGACGCATTCTCGGCTTGGCCCGGCGCACCGTGACACGCGCCATCGTCGAAGGCATGGCGC
Organism: Rhodospirillales bacterium; assembly: GCA_963675465.2. Taxonomy (GTDB): domain Bacteria; phylum Pseudomonadota; class Alphaproteobacteria; order Rhodospirillales; family Shumkoniaceae; genus JAHDSF01. The sequence continues at coordinate 393,049 of CAXXVY010000001.1, read as the reverse complement.
TCCGGGTCGAGGGTGGCAACGTCCGGCTGACCGAGACGCCCGAGCCCGCCCAACCCCAACCCGTCATCGACCAAGGAAGGAAGCGTTTCCCATGACCACCGTCGTCGCCGTACCCTCCGCCCATCCGGGCGGCCTCGATGCCGCCGTGTCCGATCATTTCGGCCATTGCGACGTATTTACCCTGGCCATCGTCAATGGCGGCCGCATCGAGGACGTGCGCATTGTTCCCAACCTGCCGCACGAACAAGGCGGCTGCCTGGGGCCCGTCAACCATCTGGCGGAGCAGGGTGCCCGAGTGCTGATTGCCGGCGGCATGGGCATGCGGCCGCTGGCCGGCTTCACCAATGCCGGGATCATGGTCGTCCACCACGGCGGCGCCGCCTCGGTCGGCGAAGCGCTGACGGCGCTGGCCGAAGGCCGACTGATGCGGTTCGGCGACGACCATACCTGCGGCGGTGGCCACGGGAACTGCCACTAGATACCGGCTGTCCCCCACGGGAAAGGGCGGGATCGCCCCTTCCGGTAGCCGGTCGGGCGGGACGCTTTCGCGGCGCCCCGTCCGAGACTTTGCCGGTTTTCCGCCGTTTCGTCCGATATCCGACTCTTACGCAGGAGGTTCCCATGACCGCCATTGCCGTTACCGCCGAAAGCGCCTCCCTCGACGCCCCGGTCGACCCGCGCTTCGGGCGCGCCGCCGGGTTCATGATCGTCGATCCCGATACCTGGACATTCGTCTTTCACGCCAACACGGCGGCGGCCGGCATGACCAGTGGTGCCGGCATCCAGGCGGTCGAGACCATTGTCCGGGCCGGCGCGAACGTCCTGCTGACCGGTCATGTCGGCCCCAAGGCCCTGTCCGCCCTGAAAGCGGCGGGGATCGCCATCCGTGAAGACCACCACGGCGGCACCGTCCGTCAAGCGGTCGAAAGGTACACGGCCGAACAGCCCGCTACGACCGACTGACCGTAGGTTTGGAAAACCGGCCATGATCATTGCCATCGCCAGCGGCAAGGGGGGCACCGGCAAGACCACGGTCACCGCGGCCCTGGCTCAGGTGTGGCCGCGCTCCGTGCTTGCCGCCGACCTCGATGTCGAGGCCCCCAACCTGCACCTCTTTCTGCATCCCCGGCTGGGCGAACCCGAGAACGCCACCCTCGAGGTGCCGGTGGCCGACCCGGCCCTCTGCACCGGATGCGGCGCCTGTGCGTCGCTTTGCCAGTACAAGGCGATCGCGCTGTTCGGCGACTTCCCGACGGTGTTCCCCGACATGTGCCACGGTTGCGGAGGCTGCCTGGCGGTCTGCCCGACCGGGGCCTTGACCCCGGGCTTTCGCGTTCTCGGCGACATCCAGGAGGGACGGGCCGGCGACATCGAATTCCTCATGGGACGCCTGCGCATCGGCGAAGCCCAGAGCCCGCCGCTGATCCGCCAGGTACGGGCCCGCCTCGCGACCCGCATGGAGCGGGTCCCCGGCCCCGTCGATGTTCTGCTCGACTCGCCACCCGGCGCCAGTTGTCCGGCGGTCAACGCGGTGAGCGGCGCCGACGCCATCGTCCTGGTCACCGAACCGACGCCCTTCGGCCTGCACGACCTGAAGCTGGCCCGCCACGCTTTCGCCACCGCCGGGGTCCCGCTGGGCGTCGTGGTGAACCGGACGGGAACCGGCGAACGCCGGGTCTACGACTACTGCCGGGTCACCGGCCTGCCCATCCTGGCCGAAATTCCGTTCGATCGCGCCCTCGCCGGCGCCTATGCCCGAGTGGAAACCGCCATCGGCGTCTCGGCCCGGCACCGCGACATCTTCGTGGGATTGGCCGCCGCCATTCGGGCGCTCCCCCGCGTGACCGGACCGGCAAGGCGCGCCGCTCATGCCTGAGATCACCGTTATCAGCGGCAAGGGCGGAACCGGCAAGACGACCGTGACCGGTGCCTTCGCCCATTTGGCCGGCTTCGCGGTCCTCTGCGATCTCGATGTCGACGCCCCCGATCTGCACCTGCTTCTCGCGCCCGAAAGGCAGGCGGCGGCCGACTTCCGGGCGGGTCATCTGGCGGCGATCGACCCGCGACTCTGCACGGCCTGCGGCGTCTGCCAAAACGTCTGCCGATTCGATGCCGTCGACTCCGACGGCGAGCGTTATGCCGTCGATCCGCTGGCCTGCGAAGGCTGCAAGACCTGCGTCGTGCTGTGCCCGGCCGGGGCCATCGATTTTCCGTCGCGCCGATGCGGCCGCCGTTACCGCTCGCGGACCCGCTTCGGGCCCTTTATCCACGCCCAGCTTTTCCCCGGGGCCGAGAATTCCGGCCTGCTGGTCTCGCTGTTGCGCCAGGAGGCCCGCGAACTGGCCGCCGAAACGGGCCGAACCCTCGTGTTGTCGGACGGCGCACCCGGCATTGGCTGCCCGGTGATCAGTTCGCTCACCGGTACCGATCTGGCGGTGATCGTGACCGAACCGACGCCGTCGGGCCGCCACGACCTGGAACGGATCGCCGAATTGTGCGGCCGTTTCACGGTGCCGGCGGCCGTCGTCCTCAACAAGGCCGACATCGGCGGCGAAGCGGCCGACGCGGTTCGCGACGCCTGCCGGGCGCGCGGCCTTCCCGTCATCGCCGAGGTGCCCTACGACCCGGCGGTGACCGACGCCATGATCGCCGGCCGAGTAGTGACCGAAACCGAAAACGAGCGCGTCGCCAGACCGTTGCGTGCCGCCTGGGCCGCCGTTCTCGAACTGACCGCTGCCAGTCGCGCGGCCTGACCCGCCTGCGTCGGGAGGAAAGCGGTGACGCCGAGATCGTCGAGGAACCCTCGCGGTCGGAAACGGTGGCCATTGAAAAGGACGAACATCGATGAGCCATGTCTTCGGACCCGTACCGTCGCGCCGCCTGGGCCGATCGCTCGGCGTCGACTTGGTACCCTTCAAGACTTGTTCTTTCGACTGCATCTATTGCCAACTTGGCCGTACCACCGACAAGACGCTGGAACGACGTGCTTGGGTACCCCTTGATGCCGTCGTGGCCGATCTGAAAGAACGCATTGGCTGCCACCCCGATTACATCACGCTGAGTGGTTCCGGCGAACCCACGTTGTATTCCCGGCTCGGCGAATTGATCGACGCCATCCGGGCGATGACGGACATACCGATCGCGGTGCTGACCAACGGTTCGTTGCTGTGGCAACCCACGGTACGGGCCGAACTGCGCCGTGCCGCGTTGGTCATTCCCTCGCTCGATGCAGGCGATGCCGCCTTATTCGAAGCGGTCAACCGCCCGCACGCTGGTCTCGCGTTCGAGCGCATCGTCGAAGGCCTGATCGCCTTTCGCCGCGAATTTCCGGGCACCATCTGGTTGGAAGTCCTTTTACTGGCCGGCTATACGGCCAACGACGCCGCGGTGCGACGGATCGTCGCCATTGTCGATCGCATCGGCCCCGACCGGGTGCAGATCAACACCGTGACGCGACCGGCCGCCGAGGCGTTCGCCAAAGCCGCCCAATCGGCACACCTCGAAACCCTGGCCAAGTTGTTCCGTCAACCCGTCGACATCATCGAGGATCGCGACCACCGAACCGATTCGGCCGCGTCCATGATCGATGAAGAAAGCATTCTTGGTCTGATTCGACGCCGCCCCTGCACGGTCGACGACATTGCCGACGCCCTTCGGTTTCACCGCGTGGAGGTCCTCAAATCGCTGAACCGGCTTCAAAAGACCGGTCTCGTGGAGCGACGACAGGCCGGTGACCGGCTGTTTTTCCGCGTCGCCTCGGACGGGTGAGACAGCCCGTCCGAAATTCCGGCACGGTTCGAAGAATCCCCCGAAATCCAATCCGGATCGATTGAGAATGGTTGCGGACCATTCAGCGCCCCCCCCAAAACGAAAACGAAGCGGACCGGACAAGCGAAACCCTCAAGCTCACCCGCAAACATCTGCATCGGGATGAGCGGGCGCGATTCAGTGGGACAGAATTTGGCTGAGGAACAGCTGGGTTCTGTCCATGCGCGGGTTGGTGAAGAAATTTTCGGGATCGTTCTGTTCGACGATTTCACCGAAATCCATGAAAATCACCCGATTGGCCACCGACTTGGCAAAGCCCATTTCGTGGGTCACGCACAGCATGGTCATGCCGTCCTTGGCCAGTTCGACCATAACGTCGAGCACTTCCTTGATCATCTCGGGATCCAGCGCCGAAGTCGGTTCGTCGAACAGCATGACGCTGGGATTCATGCACAGTGAGCGGGCAATGGCGACGCGCTGCTGCTGTCCGCCGGAAAGCTGACCGGGGTATTTATTGGACTGCTCGGCAATGTTGACCCGTTCCAGATACCGCATGGCGATGGCCTCGGCCTCCTTCTTGGGCGTCTTGCGGACCCAGATCGGAGCCAGAGACAGGTTTTCAAGGATGGTCAGGTGTGGGAACAGATTGAAATGCTGGAACACCATGCCGACTTCGCTGCGTATGCGTTCGACATTCCGCAGATTGCGGGTCAATTCGATGCCGTTGACGACGATGCGGCCGCGTTGGTGTTCCTCCAGTCTGTTGATGCAGCGGATCAGGGTCGACTTGCCCGACCCCGAGGGGCCGCATATGACGATTCGTTCGCCCTTCTTCACTTCCAAGTTGATGTTCTTCAAAACGTGGAAGTCACCGAACCACTTGTGGACGCCTTCCATCTGGATGACGACATCGCTATCGGTCCGGTTTTGTTCGGCGGCCATATCGATCAATTCCTCTCGTGCGGCGACACAAAAATCCGGGGTGAACGCTAGCTCTTAAACGCCCCGTGCCCCCGCCGCTCAAGCGACCGGCCATAGCGACTGAGGCTGAAGCACAGGGTCCAATACACGGCCGCGCAGAAAACAAAGGCCTCGGCGTCGAATCCCAACCAAGCCGAATCCTGCGCTGCCGCTTTCGCGATTCCGAGAAAATCCAAAAGTCCGACGATGATCACCAGCGAGGTGTCCTTGAGCAACGCGATGCAGCGTCCGATCAAGGGCGGCAAAACGTCACGCAGGGCCTGGGGCAGAACGATGAAAACCGTAACGTGCCAATTTCGCAAGCCAAGCGCCGCCGCCGCTTCGGCCTGGCCCCGATCGACGCCTTGAAGACCGCCACGCACCACTTCCGCCATATACGCGGACGAAAACAGAATGATGCCGATCTGCACCCGGTACAGAACGTCCAGCTCGACACCCTCGGGAAGGAAAAACGGCAGCATAATGGTGGCCATGAACAGTATGGTGATCATCGGCACGCCGCGCACCAGTTCGATGATCCCAACACACAGGCTCTTGACCGCGATGAAGCGCGACCGACGTCCCAGTGCCAGAAGGACACCGATCGGCACTGAGACGACCACCCCGATGACCGCCAGCATCAGCGTCAACATGAGACCGCCCCATTTGGTGGTCTCGACCGCTTCCAACCCCAACCCGCCGCCGAGCAGCCAATAGACGATCACCGGCAGGAAGAGCCACAGAATTGCCGCCACCCCGGGCGACAGCTTGTGACGCGCCGTGAGCACGAACAGCATCACCATCAGTGCACCGGAAACGATCGCCCGCCAGGTTTCAGCGCCGGGGTACGTGCCGACCATAAACAGCTTGAATTCGGCGCCGATGAAGGACCAGCAGGCACCATCGGCGACCCGGCACGCCGCGGCATCGCCGACGAACGTGGCGTCAAGGATCAACCAGTTCACGATCGGCGGCACGGTATAACCCAGGAAGAGCGCCGCCAGGATCGTCAGGGTCGAATTAAACCAACCCTTGAACAAATTTTCGCGCACCCAACCGACGGCGCCGACGGTGGACGGCGGCGGCGGCAGGTTCGGCGCGGCAACGAAGGTTTCGGCCACCGCGCGCCTACCTTTCCACCAACTGGGCCTTGAGATTGGCCCAATTCATCAACACCGAGACGACGAGATTGATCGTCAGATAGATGGCCATCCACATGCCGATGACCTCGATGGCTTGGCCGTTCTGCCCGATCATCGTGCCGCCGATCGAAACCATGTCCGGATAGCCGATGGCGACGGCCAGGGAACTGTCTTTGACCAGACTGGCATAGTCGTTGGTCGTCGACGGGATGATGGTGCGGAGCGCCTGCGGCAGGACGACCAGCTGCATGGTACGCCCCGGCGTCAACCCGAGAGACGACGACGCTTCGCGCTGACCCTTGCCGATGGCCTTGATCCCTCCGCGGACGTTTTCGGCAATGAACGCACCGCGATAGATGATCAGACCGAATAAAAGGGCCGCGAATTCAGGCCGGAACACCAAGCCCCCCTGATAGTTGAACCCTTTGAGGGTGGGCATATCCCAATCCAGCGGCGAGCCAAGCAGAAAATAGGACAACAACGGCATGCCGACCACCAGCCCCAGGGCCAAGCGGATCGAGGGAACGGCAATGCCGGTGCGATCCCTGTAATGCCGCCCCCAGACGATGAGCGCGATTGCGCCGATGACAGCCAAGACGAATCCGACGAGGACGATTCCAAATCCATCCAAGGGCAGCGGCCGGGGCAGATAGAGACCACGCTGGTTGAGGTATCCGCCGTGAAACAGTTCGATGCTCTTGCGGACAGACGGCAAGCCCGCCAGCACGACGCCGTAAACGAACAACAGGGTCAACAGAAGCGGAATGTTGCGCAGGATCTCGACGTAGACCTCGGCCAACTTGGCAACCAGCCAGTTCCGCGACACTTGGGCGACTCCCATGATGACGCCGAGGACGGTTGCCCCGAGGATACTCAGCACGGACACGTAGAAGGTATTGACGATTCCGACCAGGAAGGCTCGTCCGTAGGTGTTCGACGGTTCGAACGAAATCAGTGAATCACCGATGGGAAAGCCCGCTTCATGGCCCAGGAATGTAAATCCGGATTCGATGTTGCGGGCTTCGAGATTGGCCTGGGTGGCGGTGAACAGCCAGTAGGCGCAGCCGAGTACCGCGGCCACCACGGCGAATTGTGCCGCGGAGGAAAGGATCCGATCCGGTGCGAAGGGGTTCGCTCGCGGTGGGGTTAAAGGTTCGGTCATTTCACGGGACGGGATCCGAGGCGACCCCTGGTCGCCCCGGAACCCTACCGATTATCGCAACGGCGGAACGTAGAGAAGACCGCCTTGGGTCCACAGCGCGTTCTTGCCACGGTCCATTTTCAACGCACTGCCCTTGCCGAGGAAACGCTCGAAAATTTCGCCGTAGTTGCCGGTCGCCTTTATGGCCCGGTACATCCATTCCTTGTCGAGGCCGATGAAGGAGCCGTAATCGCCCGACACGCCGAGCATCCGCTGAATGTTCGGGTCTTTGGAATTGGCTTTCATCTCGTCCGCATTGGCCTGGGTAACGCCCAGTTCCTCGGCGGTGATCAGGCCGTTGATGACCCACGTCACCAAGTCCTTCCACTGGTTGTCGCCATGCTTGACCAGCGGCGCCAGAGGCTCTTTCGAGATGATGTCCGGCAGGATTACGTGATCATCGGGCTTGGCGAAGGTGGTACGGAAGGACGCGAGCTGGCTATAGTCGGTAGTCATCGCATCGCAACGGCCGCTCTCATAGGCGTTGACGGCTTCCTTCTTGCCTTCGAATACGACGGATTCGAATTTGATGCCGTTGGCGCGGGCGAAATCGGCCAAGTTGAGCTCGGTGGTGGTGCCCGAGGTGACGCAAACCGTGGCGCCGTTCAGTTCCTTCGCCGATTTGAGCCCCAGTTCCGCGCGCGTCATGAAGGCCTGTCCGTCGAAATAGACGATCTGGGTAAAGTCGACGCCTTCCTGCGTATCGCGTTTCATGGTCCAGGTTGTGGTGCGCGAGGTCAAATCGACTTGGCCGGTGACCACGGCGAGAATTTTCTGCTTTGAACTGAGCGAAACGAATTTGATCTTGTCGTCGTCATTGAAGATGGCCGCCGAAATGGCGCGGCACATCGCGACGTCCAGCCCGATCCAACGGCCCGAGGTGTCGGGGTTGGAGAATCCCGGAACGCCTTCACTGACGCCGCAGATGAGCTGTCCGCGCGCCTTGACGTCGTCGAGGGTGCCGGCCGAAGCCGACCCGGCCGCGAAAAGGGCCGCCGCCATGATGGGAAACACGATCTTTCTCATTGAGCTATCACCTCCGAGCTTATGGTTATCCGGGCCACGCGCGTCCCGCCGCGTTGGTCGCCCCCCAAGTGTGTCGTGCCCGCGATCTTGCCCCTTGGCAGGTGTGGTGCTCAAGGCATATGTGACAGTTTTTTGACATTAATTTTACACACTCGCGCGCGTTAGCATCGGGTCCCAGCGATATTGCCGTTCCCTGGGCCCATCGGACATGAGGCAATCAAGCCCTTGGCGCCCCCGACCAAGTCAAAAAGACCGGAGGCGAAACTCGGTTGGAGAGCATGGAAGTTTCGAAGAATCCGTCCAACGTCGGCGACGTGCGCCGTCACGGTTGGCAGCCGAAGACTGTGCGCGCAAGTGGGTTTCTTCGGGACGAGCAAGGCTCTGAAAACACGAAACCCCCAGGTTTCCCTGGGGGTTTCTATGGTGGGCGCGACTGGGATTGAACCAGTGACCCCTACGATGTCAACGTAGTGCTCTCCCGCTGAGCTACGCGCCCTTCCAGCCTTTCGGCCATCGGAGGAAGGCGTTTTAGCTCCCCGGAACGCATTTGGCAAGACCCCGAATGCGGAATTGTCAAAATCCCCGTCATTCGACAAATTTGCACCTCGCGCGTGGATTGCTATGATCGACGCATGCCGCGTCGCGGCGCTTCAACCGGCAAAAGGCAAGACAACCGTTGACCCACGGCGATTCCCCCAGACTCGAACCCATCGACGCGCCACGCATTTCGCCGGAAAGACCGGCGCCCTTCGACATCCGCTATCCGGAAGCGAATCGCATGCCGCTGATCGTCGCCTCCCCCCACAGCGGTAATTGCTATCCGCCGTCGTTCCGGGCCCAGACGCGCCTGCAGGGCCTGGCCCTGCGCCGTTCCGAGGACGCGTTCGTCGACGAACTGTTCGCCGCCGCGCCGTCGTTGGGAGCGCCGCTGTTGCGCGCCACCTTCCCCCGCGCCTTCGTCGATGTGAACCGGGAAGCGTACGAACTCGATCCCGCGATGTTCGAGGACGAACTGCCGGAGTACGTCCTGGTGCGTTCGGCGCGGATCGCGGCCGGGCTGGGCACGATCCCGCGGATCATCGGCGACGGCCAGGACATCTACACCGCCAAGCTGACATTCGCCGAGGCCCGCAGCCGCATCGAGGACTATTACCGACCCTACCACCGCGCCCTGGCGGGCCTGATCGAGGAGACGGTCGAGCGATTCGGCTTCGCCATCCTGATCGACGCCCATTCCATGCCGTCGCGCGCCGGGGCCCTGGCGTCGGATCCGGCTTTGCGCGAAACCCACTTCATTCTCGGCAATCGCCACGGGCTTTCCTGCGCGCCCGCCGTCGTCGAAGCCGCCGAGGCCACCCTGACCCGGCGCGGCTATATGGTGCTGCGCAATCACCCCTATGCGGGCGGCTATACGACGGAGTATTACGGTCGCCCGGATTTCGGCGTTCACGTCCTGCAGATCGAGGTCAACAGGGCCGCCTATATGAACGAAACGACCTTGGAACGAACCGGCGGGTTTTCGACAGTAGCGGGCCACATGGCCGAACTCCTGAAAACCCTGGCCAACCTCGACCGGAGTACGTTGATACCCTGATGACTGACACGATCGATCTCTCGGCCATTGTCGTGCGCGACGCGACGGAAGCCGACATTCCGCACGCGCTCGCCATCTATGCCCACCACGTGCTCAAGGGCATCGGGTCCTTCGAGGAAACGCCCCCGACCCCCGCCGAAATGCGCGAGCGGTTTCGGACCGTGACCGGCAAGGGCAACCCCTATCTTGTCGCCGAACTGCACGGCACGGTGAAGGGGTTCGCCTACGCCAACGCGTTCCGCCCGCGATCCGCCTATCGCTACACGGTCGAGGATTCGATCTACATCGCGCCGGACTGCGTCGGGATCGGAATCGGACGAATGCTGCTGCGCACCCTGATCGACCGCTGTTCGGCCCTGGGCTATCGCCAGATGGTCGCGGTCGTCGGCGGCTCGGAAAACGCCGCTTCGATCAACCTCCACGCCAATCTGGGCTTCCGTTCCGTCGGGGTGATCGAGGGCTGCGGCTACAAGTTCGAGCGCTGGGCAGACACCGTTATCATGCAACGTGCCCTGGGCGAAGGAAACACGACGACGCCGAACCGCTAGATCAGGTCGCGACGCGGTAGAATCACCTGCCAGCCGATCGTACCGCCCCTCATGAAATCGATACATCGATCCGCCGTTCGGCGTCTGCCGCTCGGCGTCGGCATTCTTCCCGGGCAATTCCGCGATGGACGAAAAAAAAGGCCGTGCATCGCACGGCCTAAGTTCAGGGAGGAAACGTCCAAGAATGGCAACACACAAAAACGTCTGACGCTCCGTGTGCTGCACTGCAAAAATATAGCTTCGTACCCGGTACCGTGCAAGCCTTTATTTAACGATCCAGTGAATTTTTTTTAGGGCAGGAGGTCCAAAAATGCGATTCAACGGCCACCTATTCCCCAAACAGATAATTGCGAGGTAACTCTCCAGTAAGTTAACAAACCCGCCTGTCATCGTTTTATCACAGATGGTTGCGAGATATTTTATGGCTAAAAAAGAAAGGCCGTGCATAGCACGGCCTAAGTTTCAGGAGGAAACGCCAAAAAATGACCAGCAAACGAAACCTGCCTAAATAAAAGACGCGGCCATTTGCTGCGGTGCCAAATATATAGGGATGCCCAGAGAACGATCAATCGAAAAAACGGTGAACACCAAGCGGCACCAACGACACCCTTTGTATGTATTTTGTGTTTGCAAACACGTTTTAATATACATGTTATGTCTTCATGTCCTTGATATAAAGGAATTTTCCAAACGCGCCAGACCCTGAGGGCATTTTCTTCCCAAAAAATGGCGCACCCCTTGCATATCAGCCATGCGGTGGCTTCATTCCCGACGGGTGCCTTGGATGCGTTATTTCGCCTTCTGTCTTTCGGTCATATCGCTGTTCGGCGGCCATGCGGCGGCCGAAATGACGGATTCTCGGGGAATTCGGGACACGATCTGCGAATCGATGACCGCGAGCCAGGAACGCCTGGACGGCATTCCCAAAGGATTGTTGACGGCGATCTCCCTGGCCGAAACCGGCCGGTGGGACGAAATGAACCGGGAAAGTTTTGCCTGGCCATGGACCGTGACCGCCAAGGGAGAAGGCCGCTATTTCGACAGCAAGGAAGACGCCCTGCACGCCGTGGCGCAGTTGCAGGCCGAGGGCGTTCGCAATATCGACGTCGGGTGCATGCAGATCAACCTGCTGTACCACGGCGAAGAATTCGCGAGCGTGGCTCACGCGATCGACCCCGCCACCAACATTGCCTACGCCGCCGAATTTCTGTCCCGTATCCACGACAGCGGAGAAACCTGGACCGATGCCGCAGCGCGGTATCATTCCTCGACGCCCGAATTTGCCGACCGTTATCGCGACAAGGTGGTCAAGCTGTGGAAAAGGACCAAGGGGACGGACTTCGCCGCGTTGGAAGGAAACACCGTCTCCGCCGCCTCCGACAACCCGGCCGAAGAGACGGATGACCGCACCGACGAATCATCCGCCGGCGGCTCGACCGTCAAGCCGGTAGTCACGCCGATCGACTGGGAGCGCACCGCCCGCTTGAACGCGCACTTTGCGGAAGCCCGATCCGTTTCCGCCGGGGACGGCGACACCGGGCGCCAGGCTTTGATCCGCAACGTCGCGCAAACCCGTGCCATCACGGGAACCACGCGCGGGGGACGCCCGCCCGCCGGAGGGTTGTCCTTTGCCGCCAAACGGCAGCAACAACTCGCCGAATGGCGTGCTTGGGCCAAGGCCCGCAAGTCGTCAAATCGCTGAACCCGGCGCCTCTCCCTCCCCAACGACCGTCCCGCGCAGTCCCCGCGCCCGCGCCCCGGTGGGATGCTGATCAACGGCTCAATCCGTTGGAAATCGATCCTCGATCGTCGGGCTGCGGAAATTTCGGTGCCGAGTGATCGGAACTCGCGGCCGCCACGTCAAACAATGCCGAGGCACATCACGGCGTCCGTCCGGACAAAAAAACGCGCGGGCCGAAGCCCGCGCGTTCTTTGGCGAAATGACGGTTCGCCTTATTCCGCCGCCACCGACTTGGTGATGGCGAGTTCGGCCAATTTTTCGTAGACCGCGCGACGACGCTTGAGATCGTCTTCAGCATACTTGACCAGGGTCTCGTAACGGATGGGATCGCGACGTTTGACCTGACGGAAGCGGTTTTCCGCATTCAGGAAGTCGGTCAGCGGAAGCGTCTGCTTGCTGTCGAGCACCAAGGCCGGTTCGCCCGTGCCGAGACGACGGGGGTCGTAACGGTAGAGCGGCCAGTAACCGGTATCCACGGCCAGCTTCTGGTGATCGAGACCGGAAGCCAGGGTGAACCCGTGTTCGTTACACGGCGAGTACGCGATGATCAGCGAGGGGCCGTCGTAGGACTCGGCGTCGCTGAAGGCGCGAACCGCCTGCGCATCCTTGGCGCCAAGGGCGACCGAGGCCACGTAGACGTTGCCATAGGCGATGGCCATCAAACCCAGGTCCTTCTTCGGCTGCGCCTTGCCGGCGGTGGCGAACTTCGCCGCCGCGGCCAGACCGGTCGCCTTCGAAGCCTGTCCACCGGTGTTCGAATACACTTCGGTGTCCATGACCAGGATGTTGACGTTGTATCCCGACGCGATGACGTGGTCGAGACCGCCGTAGCCGATGTCGTAGGCCCAGCCGTCGCCGCCGACGATCCAGACGCTCTTCTGCGCCAGGTAATCGGCGATTTCGTACAGCCACTTGGAACGCGGCGAGGCAATCCCGAGGAGCTTGTCCTTCAGGGCCGCGATCCGCTTGCGCTGTTCGAAGATGTCGGCTTCCTTGATCTGAGTCGCGGCCAGGATTTCCTTGACGAGATCCTCACCGACCTCGGCCTGCAACTCGGACACCATTTCCCGAGCCTGCTCGCCGAACTTGTCGATGGCGAGACGGAAGCCAAGACCGAATTCGGCGTTGTCCTCGAAAAGGGAGTTCGCCCAGGTCGGGCCGCGGCCGTCGCAGTTGGTCTTGTACGGGGTGGTCGGCAGGTTGCCGCCGTAGATCGAGGAGCACCCGGTGGTGTTGGCGATGAACGAACGGTCGCCGAACATCTGGGTGATCAGCTTGACATACGGGGTTTCGCCGCAGGCCGCGCAAGCGCCCGAGAACTCGAACAGCGGTTCGGCGAACTGGGACAGCTTGACATTGGACTTGAGCTTCGAACGATCGACTTCCGGCAGTTCGAGGAAGAATTCCCAGTTGTCGCGCTCCTTCTCGCGCAGCGGCATCTGCGGCTGCATGGAAAGGGCCTTGCGTTCGGGGTCGGCCTTGTCCTTGCCGGGGCAGACTTCCATGCACAGAGTGCAGCCGGTGCAATCTTCCGGAGCAACCTGGATGGTGTAGAGAGCCTCGCCGAATTCCTTGCCCTTGTACGGCATGGATTTGAAGGTTTCGGGGGCCTTGTCCAACTCGGACGGCGCATAGGCCTTCATGCGGATGGCCGCATGCGGGCAAACCAGCGCGCACTTGTTGCACTGGATGCACAGATCCTGTTCCCACACCGGGATTTCCAGGGCGATGTTGCGCTTTTCCCACTTGGTGGTGCCGACCGGCCACGTGCCGTCGGCCGGGAAGGCGCTGACGGGAATGATGTCGCCCAGGCCCTGCATCATCATGGAGGTCACGGCCTTGACGAAATCGGGCGCGTCATCCGGAACGACCGAGGGACGGTCGAAATTGGAGGACGCTGCCGCCGGCAGCGGAACCTCGAACAGGTTCTCGAGGGTGCCGTCCACGGCCTTGTAGTTGAGATCGACGATTTCCTGACCCTTGTTGCCGTAGGTCTTCTTAATCGCCTTCTTGATCTGTGCAATCGCTTCGTCGCGCGGCAGAACGCCCGAAATGGCGAAGTAGCACGTCTGCATGATCGTGTTGATGCGACGGCCCATGCCGGTTTCCTGGGCGACCTTGTCGGCATCGATGACGTAGAACTTGACGCCCTTGGCGATCATGTCTTCCTGCAGCGAACGCGGCAGCTTGTCCCAGATCTTTTCCTTGTCGAAGGGCGAGTTCAGCAGGACGGTGGCGCCGGGCTTCGCATACTTCAGGAAGTCGACCTTTTCAACGAACGAGAACTGGTGGCACGCCACGAATTCGGCTTCGTCGATCAGGTACGGGCACTGCAACGGCTCGGACCCGAAGCGCAGGTGCGAAATCGTCATCGCGCCGGCCTTCTTGGAGTCGTAGACGAAATAGCCCTGGGCGTTGAAGTCGGTGTTGTCGGCGATGATCTTGATCGAGTTCTTGTTCGCGCCGACCGTGCCGTCCGAACCCAGACCGAAGAAGACGGCCTGCTTGGTGCTTTCCGGCAGGGTACGGAACTTCGGATCGAAGCTCAGCGACAGGTTTGTGATGTCGTCGATGATGCCGACGGTGAAGTGCTGCTTCGGCTTGTCCTTGGCCAGTTCGTCGTAGACGGCCTTGACCATGGCCGGCGTGAATTCCTTCGACGACAGACCGTAGCGGCCGGCGATGACGACCGGGTCAACGCCACCGGCGCGCAGGCCGGACAACTTGGCTTCGGCGAGAGCCGCGACCACGTCGAGATAGAGGGGTTCGCCCACCGAACCATGTTCCTTGGTGCGGTCGAGAACCGCGATGGAACGGACCGACGTCGGCAGGACGGCGATCATATGGTCGATGGAGAACGGACGGTACAGGCGGACCTTGATAACGCCCACCTTCTCGCCCTTGGCAACCAGCTTCTTCACGGCTTCGTGGGTCGTTTCCGCACCCGAACCCATGACGATGATCACGCGTTCGGCTTCCGGATGGCCGAAATAGTCGAACAACTTGTACTGGCGGCCGGTCAGGGCGGCGTACTGGTCCATGACGGACTGGACGATGCCGGGGGTCGCGGTGTGGAAGCTGTTGCGGGCTTCCTGCATCTGGAAGAACGTATCCGGGTTCTGCGCCGTACCGCGAACGACCGGATGATCGGGCGACAACGAGCGACGACGGATGTCGGTGATCTTGTCGCTGTCCATCAGCGACAGGAGATCTTCGTCGGTCAGCTGCTCGAACTTCGTGACTTCGTGCGACGTGCGGAAGCCGTCGAAGAAGTGCAGGAACGGGACACGGGCACGGAGCGTCGCCGCATGGCTGATCGCGGCCATGTCGTGCGCTTCCTGGCCGGAACCGGAGGCGGTCATCGCGAAACCGGTCTGGCGGCATGCCATGACGTCGGAGTGATCACCGAAAATCGAAAGGGCGTGGGTGGCCACCGTACGCGCCGAAACATGCATACAGAAGGGCGAGAGTTCGCCAGCGATCTTGTACATGTTCGGGATCATCAGGAGCAGGCCCTGCGACGCCGTGAAGGTCGTCGTCAAAGCGCCGCTTTGCAGGGCGCCGTGGACCGCACCGGCGGCGCCGGCTTCGGACTGCATTTCAACGACCTTGGGAACCGTGCCCCAAACGTTCTTGCGCCCTTGCGACGACCACGCATCCGAAACTTCGCCCATGGGAGAAGACGGGGTGATCGGATAAATCGCGATGACCTCGCTTACTCGATGGGCTACGGAGGCGACGGCTTCATTGCCGTCAACCGTAATCTTTTGCCTTTCAGCCATAGGAAGACTGTGTCCTTCTGCTGCGCATATGCGTCTCGCGAGCCCGCGCCACTCTCCGGGCCAGCGTAATAGGAAAACGCGGCGAGACGCGTCTTGTTTCAATTGTGGCGCTATCGGGCGGCAGAATAATGGACCGCATATCAATCGGCAAGCCGAATGCGATCAAATTTTTATGCGATTTCACGATTCCTCGAAACCGAACCACCGCGCTCCGGAAAGGTTTCGAAGCAAGTGTTTGGATTCTTGGAAAGTGTCCACCGGAACAGGCAAATCCCCACTACTGACGGTCGGATTGCCGCCGATCCTGAAAGCGCGTTCATCGTCTCGCGAACACGCGCGAATATTGTTCGAATAAAGAAGCCCACAAGCATGGGCCGGATCGCTCCCGCGACCCGGCCCATGCTCGAACCCGACGATCCCCGTTGTCAAGTGTTGGCGGCCACCCGGCTCCGTCGCCGTTCGCGATGTCGATCGAACCAGGACTTCACGTTGGCCCGCAGCATCAGCGCCGCCGGCGTCACGATCAGCGTCAAAAGCGAAGCGAAGCTCAGGCCGTAGACGATCGCCGTCGACAACTGAACCCACCACTGGCTGGACGGCGCATTGTATTCGACCGCCCGGCTGACGAAATCGATATTGAGGCGGGTAACCATGGGCATCAAGCCCAGGATCGTCGTTACCGTGGTCAGCAGGACCGGACGCAGCCGCTGGCCGCCGGTTCTCAGGATCGCCTCCATCGGCGGATGCCCGTCCTCCACCAGCCGGTCGTAGGTGTCGATGAGAACGATGTTGTTGTTCACGACGATCCCGGCCAGCGCGATGACTCCGATCCCGGCCATGACGATGCCGAACGGCTCGCCCATGATCATGAGGCCGATGAACACGCCGATTGTGGACATCACAACCGCCGACAGGATGAGCACGGCGGAATAGAACCGATTGAACTGCGTCACCAGAATGATGGCGATCAGGAACAGAGCCACCGCGAAAGCCTTCACCAGGAAATCCTGGGCCTTCGCCTGTTCCTCGTTCTCGCCCTTGAAGACGTAGCTGACGTCGGCCGGAAGACCGGCGCTTTTGAGCATCTGGTCGATTTCCTGGACCTTGGCGTCGACGTTGACGCCTTCCTCGACGTCGGATTTGACCGTCATCACCCGCTTGCCGTCGGATCGCTTGATCGTTCCGACCTTGGGCATGGCAACGCGCTGCACGAAGTTGCTGATCGGCACCGAGCCGGCCGCGGTGGCGATCCGGACCCGGTCCAATTGCTCGATGGTCCGATACTCGATGGGATAGCGGGCGCGCAGGTCGATTTCGTCGTCGCTGTCGTCGGGACGGTATTCGCCGAGCTTGATCCCCGTCGTCACCATCTGGAGGGCACTGCCGACCAGATTGATGTCGACGGCGAATTTCGCGGCCTGGGCTCGGTCGACGATGATTTCCCAATCGATGCCGGGCAGGGGCCGGCTGTCCTCGACATTGGTCAGGCCCGGCGTATTGCCGAACACGCCGAGGACGATCTCCACCGCCTTGTCCAGGGTGGCGGTATCGCGGGACGTCAACTGGACCTGAATCGGCTTGCCGACCGGAGGCCCTTCTTCCTGCTTGCGCGCATCGACGACAATCCCCGCCAAATCGCTTGTTCTTTGCCGGATATCGGCCAGGATCGCTTCGGCCTTCCGGCGATCCTGCCAGTCGACGAACTCCAGGGAGATCGATCCGATGATGTCCTCGGCTTCGTTGCCCGACGTATCCTGCCCGGTCCGGGTATAGACGGTGGCGAATTCGCCGGTTTTCGGCAGCCGGGCTTCAACCTCGCGAACGAGCGCATCCTTTTCCCAGATCGACAGATTGCCGCGTGCCCGGATCTGGAGCTTGGCGTACTCGGGTTCGATTTCCGGGAAGAATTCGACCCCTTTTCCGATCGCGCCATAGGCGCCCACGACCCCGATCAAAAGGGCGACGGCACACACCAGAATTTTGGCCGGGTGCCGCAAGGCGAATTCCAGTATGCGCAGGTACAGCCCGGTCATGCCGCCGAGAGATCGCAGATCGCCCAAGGTACCGCTGGCCGAGAGCGCCTTCATCGCCGCGCTGTCGCCGTCGCCCCGCTTTCCGAACAGCTTGCCGAACGCCGGCACGAAGATCAGCGCCATCGCGAGCGAGGCGGTCAACACCGACAGCAGGGTGATCGGCAGGAATTTCATGAATTCGCCAACGATCCCGGGCCAGAACAGAAGCGGCAGGAACGCGGCCAGCGTCGTCAACGTCGATGCCGTAACCGGCCAGGCCATCCGCTGGGCCGCCATCATGTAGGCCACCGCGCGCGGTTCGCCCTCGGTCATTTTCCGGTCCGCGTATTCGGTGACGACGATGGCGCCGTCCACCAGCATGCCCACCGCCAGGATCAGCGAAAACAGCACGATGATGTTGACCGTCAGTCCCATGGCATCCAGCACCATGATGCCGGCCAGGAACGCCCCGGGAATCGCGAACAGCACCAGAATGCCCGAACGCGGTCCCAACGCCGCCACGACCACGATCATGACCAGGATGATCGCCATGATGACGTTGTTCTGGAGATCCGTGAGCATGGTCCGGATATCGTCTGATTTGTCCTGGGCGAAATCGACCATGACCGCTTCGCGAAGCGCGGGCGGCCAGGATTTCTGTACCTCGGCCACCGCGGCGCGGACGGCTTCGATGGTTTCGATCACGTTTTCCCCGGTACGCTTGGAAACTTCCAGCGTAATGGCGCGGTCGCCGTTGACCCGCGCAAAGCTGTCGGGATCCTTGAACGTTCGCCGGATTTCCGCGACGTCGCTGAGGCGCACCACGGCGTCGCCCTGGGCCTTCACCGGCAGATTCATGATGTCGACGACGTTTTCGAACAATCCCGGCACCTTGACCGTGAACCGTCCCTTCCCGGTATCCTGGGCACCGGCGGCGACCAAAAGGTTGCTGCGCGACACCGCGGCGATCGCCTCTTGCGGAGAAATGCCGTAGCTTTCGATTCGCACCGGATCGATCAGGATTTCGACCATCTCGTCGCGGTCGCCGACGATTTCCGCCTTCAACACCGACGAAATGCCCTCGACGGCATCCTGGGTATCGCGCGCCAGCTTCAGCAGCGTCCGTTCGGGCACGTCTCCCGACAGGATCACGAGAACGATCGGGAAAAGGCTGATGTTGACTTCGTGAACCGTGGGTTCGTCGGTTTCCTGCGGCAATTCGGGCTTGGCGAGATCGACCTTTTCACGCACGTCGGCCATCGCCTGATCGGCATCGAACCCGGCTTCGAATTCCAAGGTGATGTTCGCCCCGCCCTCGTAGCCCGTCGATCGCATTTCCTTCACGCCTTCGATGGTCCGCAGTTCCTGTTCCATCGGTCGGATCAGAAGCCGCTCGGAATCCTCAGGCGAGATGCCTTCGTGGGGGATGCTCACGTAGATGATCGGGATATCGATATCCGGATCGGATTCCTTGGGAATCGTCACATAGGCGACGGTGCCCGCAATGATGATGAAGACGAAACTCAAGATCGTCGTGCGGACGTGCGACAGCGCGAACTGGATAACCGCCATCATGAGCGTTTATTTCCTTCCTCCGGAACGGCAATCACCTTCTGGCCTTCTCGTACGAACTCCTGTCCGACGGTGATGAGTGTCACGTGGTCGGGCAGGCCGCCCAGCCAAATGCCTTCTTCGGTATCGGCGACGATGCTCACCGGCAGGAAGGCCACGGATTCCGACTCATCGACGACCTTTACGCCGATGGCGCCCCGGTCCGACAGCGTCAACACCGCCGGCGAAACCCGGTGCGCTTTGACACTGCCGGTCCGGACACGCAATTCCGCCGTCAATCCGTCGACCAGCCGGCCGTCGCCGTTCGGCAGTTCCACCTCGATCCGGAATGTCCGGGTGGCGGTATCGCCGATACGCGAAATGTAACGCACGGTTCCGTTGACGCTCATCCCCGACACCAGCCGCGCGAGGGCGGTATCGCCGATTCGGATTCGTGGCACGTCTCGTTCCGAGATTTCGGCAACCACCTTGATGGGATCCAGGTCGATGAGTTCGGCCACGATGTCGCCGACCTGCGCATAGTCACCGATCTCGAACGGCAGTTCCTCGATCACGCCGCCGAACGGCGCCGGAATGTGGGTGCGCGCGATGTCGAGCTTGATGGATTCCAGGGCCGATTTCGCCCGCTGCAATTCGGCGTTGGCTTCCGCCAACTGGACGGCCGAGCGGAACTCCTTTTGGGCGAGCTTCTTGGCGGCATCGAACGCGATCTCGGCATGGCCGAGCGAAGCCTTCGCCTCCTCGAGACGGGCCTCGCGATCATCCATGGACAACGACAGGATGGGAGCGCCCTTTGCGACCTGGTCCCCCTTTTGAACATGGTGCTTCACGACCCGGCCCTTGGTCTCCACCCGGAGTTGGACTTTCCGGTTCGCTTCCGTTCGGCCGAACAATGAAATCTCGTCGATCCATTCCTCGGCGAAGACCTCGCGTACCCGCACGCTGGGCAACCGGGAAGCGGCGCTCGCGGCGGCCATCGTAGCCGCGGAACCCGGAGCAGCCGGCCCTGAAGACTCGGCATCGGACGTTTCCGCGTTCGCCACCTTCGCGCCGCTCGAATCACGATCCGAAAACTGCCCCGACACGATCCAGCCAGCCACGACGACAGCAACGGCTCCGGCAATCAGTACCGATTTCCTCATCTTTCGCCCCCCGCCGCCCGAGCGGCCGGAACATCTTGATCATTCCGATTGGCCTCGAACAACGCATCCTTGTGCTCATCCAGATAGGCGACCAGTGCCCTGTACATCGTCAGGCCCAGATCGTGCACGAATCGGCGAGCCGGCAGCATCGTTTCATCGGCTCGGCTTTCCATGCGTTCGATCGCCGCGCGATAGCGTTCGCGATATTCCGCGTGAACGCGCGCGAGCCCGTCATCGTCCATCATTTCCGCGAAGTAGAGTTTGAACAATGCATCGGACCGATAGCGATCCCTCGCCGTTTCCGCATGCAGGGCGCGGCGGAATGCGGCCGTTCCGGCCTCGGTGATGCTGTAGACCTTCTTCGCCGGTCGCCCCGGTTGCGTC
Organism: Rhodospirillales bacterium; assembly: GCA_963675465.2. Classification (GTDB taxonomy): domain Bacteria; phylum Pseudomonadota; class Alphaproteobacteria; order Rhodospirillales; family Shumkoniaceae; genus JAHDSF01. The sequence goes on along the minus strand of CAXXVY010000001.1, from coordinate 372,177 downwards.
ATTTCCCGGTATGTCACCAGTCTCTCCGCGTGCAGGGCGTTCAACGCCGGATAGATCGACCCGTACCCGGCGTCCTGAAAATGGGCGAAGGGGCCTTCCTCGAACTGTTTGCGAATCTCGTATCCGCTTGCCTCTCCGAGCGCGAGAACCCCCAGGCATACCATCTTCGCGTCCATGAAAACGCCGCTCCTTATATCGGAAGGTTCGGGCGCCTTCCGTGTTTCCCTTCACACAAGGTCCGCGAAAGACGTCGTTTTGATATTTGATATCGATATATATCGGTTCAATATACATTGGAAGCGTTATTCCGTACCATTAACGCCCGTTGGTCGGCTCTTTGATGACAAGGTGCCTCCGATGGTCGTAGGATTCGGAGGAGTGGCCGAAACAGGCCAATCGGAGGAAGTGTCGTCGGAGTACGAAATGAACGACAGGACGGATATCGACGTCCAAGCATTCAAGGCGCTCCTTGAAAATCGTCGCGTCGCGTTGACCCAGTTAAAGGAATTGTCGGGGAACCCGCACCGGCCCGTCGAGGTTGACCAGACGCAGGTCGGGCGGCTGTCACGCATGGATGCGCTGCAGGAACAAGCCATGGCGATCGAAGCCGAACGTCGACGGGAAGCGGAGCTGGCCCAGATCGAATCCGCCTTGAAGCGGATCGAAGACGGCACTTACGGGTACTGCGTTACCTGCGAAGAGGAAATCGCCGTCAAACGGCTCGAGCAGGATCCCTCGGTGCACCAGTGTATCGAGTGCGCGCGCAAGGGATAGCCGGCCCGAGACGTCCGAACCGAACCACCGGGGAAGCTGGCCCGTCGACTGTTTTCCCGTCGGCGGGGTGTCGAACTTAACCGCCGCCGAAGACGCGCCGCAGAAGATCCGTGGTCCGTTGGACGGGATTGTTTCGGATCGCCGCTTCCTCTTCGGCGAGGTAGTGGAAGATTCCGTCCAGCGCGTAGTTCAGCGTGTGGTCGGTCAGGTCGGCCTTCAAGTCTGGAACGAAGGGCATCTTCCGATACTCTCCGATCAGGGAATCATAGGCCTGGACCGCGCCCGCGTCCTGCAATCCCTTTTCGACCACCGGCTTCATCGCGGTTTTCAGGTCCGGCGACATGGCCTTGCGGAAATACTGCGTCGCCGCGTCATCGGGCCCTTTGTAGATGGCCATGGCGTCATCGAGAGACATGGCATCGACCGCGTTCCAAAAAATCCTCTTCGCTTCGGGCGCCGCGGCCTCGGCCGCCCGGTTGAGCTTGAGTTCCAAATCGTCCGCCAGCGATGAAAGACCGACCTTTTTCAGCAGACTCTGAGCGGTTCGCAGATCTTCGGGGAGCATGATATGGATGATCGGATCGGCATTGAAGCCGTCGGTTCGCCCGACGCCGTTCACGGCACGCTCCGTACCGACACGCAAGGCTTCCCGCAGACCCGAGGCGATCTCGGATTGCTGCGCACCGGCTCCCGAACTCGATCCACCGATTGCGCCTCGGATGGAATCGAACAGTTTGCCCTGCGCCCAGGCGGCGGGCGACGCCAGAAGGACCGATCCCGCCAAAAGACAGAGAACCAACCGTTTCATATCATGATTCCTTTCCGATCCATTGCTCCCCACAACCCAAAAGCCAGGCCTTCTTCGATTGTATCGAAGAAGGCCTGGTCCAGAAACATCGGATAACGGTCTGGTTGAAAATCCCGAAAAGGCGCGCAGCTAGCTGCGGATCGAATTGACGAACACATCCACTTCGCGGCGGAGGGTTTCCGATTCCGAGGAAAGGGCGGTCGACGACGTCAACACTTCCTGCGCCGCGCTTCCGGCCTCGTTGGCCGCCACATTCACACCCGCCACGTTGGTCGCCACCTCGCGGGTTCCGGTGGCGGCCTCTTGGACGTTGCGCGAGATCTCTTGGGTCGCCGCGCTTTGTTCTTCCACCGACGCCGCTATCGCCGCCGAGATTTCGTTCATTTCGTTGATCACACGGCCGATCGACTCGATCGCCTTCACCGCGTTCTGGGTCGCAGCCTGGACGCCGGATATCTGCTGGCCGATTTCTTCCGTCGCCTTGGCCGTCTGGTTGGCCAGATTCTTCACTTCGGAGGCCACGACAGCAAACCCCTTACCGGCATCGCCGGCGCGGGCCGCCTCGATCGTCGCATTGAGCGCGAGGAGATTGGTCTGTTCGGCGATGTCGGTGATCAGGTCGACGACTTCGCCGATCTTCTGCGCCGCGTCCGCCAATCCGAGAATGTCGCGGTTGGTGGTCTCGACTTCCCGCGCAGCCTTGTTGGCGATCTGGCTCGACTGATTGACCTGACGCCCGATTTCCGAAATCGATGACGACAGTTCCTCCGCCGCCGCAGCGGCCGTTTCCACATTCGCCGTCGCCTGCTCGGTCGCAGCCGCCACCGCGGAAGCCTGCTGGGATACCTTGTCGGCAATCGCGGACAGCGCTTCCGCCGATGCCTGCATCTGGGTCGCCGAGGACGACACCACTTCGACGACACCCTTGACGCTGCCTTCGAAGTTGTCCGCCAGTTCGTTCATGGAACGCCGCTTGTCTTCCGCCGTCTGGCGTTCCTTTTCCTCGGCCGCCGAACGCAGGCGTTCCGCCTCGATCGCGTTTTCCTTGAAGACCTGCACCGCCGAGGCCATCTGGCCGATTTCATCACGGCGGGAACGCGCGGGGATTTCGACTTCCAGATCGTTCGACGCGAGACGCGCCATCGCCTGGGTCATCCGTTTGACGGGAACGCTGATTCCACGCCCCATGACCACGGCGAACGCGATGCCCACCAGAAGGGCGATCAACGCACCGAAGAGGATGACGCGGGAAACCTCCTCGCGCTTGGCGGTCATCTGCGCCTGCTGTTCGGTCTGCGCGGCCAATACGGTTTCGTTGACCGCCCGAGCGGCTTCGAGCATCGCTTGGTTCTGGGTTTCCTGTGACGTCTTCAGAAACACGACGTTGTCAAAATTGGACTGGTATTTCTGGGCATTCGCAATCATTCCGTCGGTCAGGGTCTTGTCGCCGACCGCCTTGAAGTTGGCCTTCATTTCTTCGGCCAAAGTCACGATTTCCGAAATCCACTGGCGCAAGGATTCAGCTTTTTCCTCGTTGCCGGACAACAGGAAATTCATTTCTGATTCACGGGCGTCCTTGGCAATGACGATCAGGCGATTCGCGTCATTGGCATTGCCCAATTTCACGCCCATGTCGGCATCGACATTGGACGCGAGGGTTGCGAGTTTCGCGTATTCGGCTTTCTGCTCTTCACGGATCCCGTCCGCCAGGCTTTCGAAGGTCACCGCCTTCTCGGTCATGGCGCCGATCAATTCCTTGCGCCCCTCGTTCAAGGCGTTTTCGAGATTTACCGAATTCACGACTTCCTTGAACGCCCGCTTGTAGCGCAGCATCGCGATCATGCACTTATCGAGTTCGGTCGCGAACTGGGTTCCGACATCGGTCATCTGAAGGCTGACGAGCTGCTCGGTCGCCTGTTCGATGAATTTCGCGAACTCATCGACCACCGCCGGATCGAAATTCAGGGCGTAGGTCTTTTCCGCCGCGCGCGCACTATTCAGGAGCCGAATGACGCCATAGACCTGCCCCGTCGCCTGATGGCTTTCCGTCACCGCATCGCCGAAAGCCCATTTCGACAGCAGGTCGCTGACGTTGTCTTCCTGAACCTTGGCGAAGTCGGCCGATGCCTTCAGGGCGCTTTCGGCGATGTTGTCCATCTCCGCCAGCGTCTCGTTGCGCTTCGCGCCGGCAACCGCCTGATTTTTGACGACCTCGACAACGTCGGAAAAGTCTTCGCGATAGTTCGTGGCAACGGCAATCAATTCATCGATCGCCTTCTTGCTGGCCGGCTTCACCAAGTGCGGCTTCACGGCTTCCGCCAAGGCGACGATTTCATCGATCTGGTCGTTGACGCTTTTGGCATTGCCGGCGTCGCCGGTCAGCAGAAAATCCTTCTCCGCGCGGCGCATGCTGTCCAACAGCGAAAGAAGCCGCGTCGCCTGATCGGCGAGTTCGAGTTTTTGGTCGCGCCTCTTGTTCATGGAGTCGGTGCGCTGTTTGAGGGTCTGGTATTCCTCGTTCTGCTTGGTCCGGATCAGGCTGGCCGAACCGATAAAGGCCTTGGCTTCGTTGTCCATCGCCGCCAGCGCCGCGCGCTTTTCGACTTCCAGGTTCGCATAGGCCTTGAGCGCGTATTCGTAGGCGTCGACCTTTTCGACGATCAAGTCTATTCGGGATCCGTCGTCGTCGCTCTCCGCCGTCGCCTTCAGGCTTTCCGCATCGGCTCGCAACGTCGACAGACGATCCGAAACCGCCGCGACATAGGAGTCGTCGCTCCGGATGATGAAATTCTTTTCGTCGAGGCGCGCGTTGAGAAGATGATCGACCAGCTTGTTCATGGCGTCCGACTTCGCGACGCGGTCGCTGAAATCGGACAAGCCGGTTGAGCCGATATAGGCCACGATCGCCGTCAGAGCGAGCACGACCGCGAATCCCATACCGATACGCGGACCGATTCCGATCGACGACAGGCGCTTCAAAATGGACTTCTTCTCAGCAGAAATGGTCTCGGCTTCCTTGGCAAGCCCGAGAACTTCGGTCATAGCGCACCTCAAATTCCCCCAAAACGGATTTCGATTCTTACCACGATTCTCCGGCCGATCAACAGCTATATTTCGCTTGTTACTCACTACGCGCATTTAGTTAAAATTTTATTTTACTTTCTCTTTTTTCGGGTGGAGTCGGCCGTTGGAATTTCTGGACTTGCGGGATCGACCGGACTCGGATACCACGGTACGGTTCGGTAAATTTGGAAATGACAAACGATGATCGTATTCAATCTGAAATGCGCGGATGGCCATGTCTTCGAGGAGTGGTTCCGCAGCAGCGGCGAGTTCGAGGCGCGCCAAGCCGCGCACGAGATCGAATGCCCGACGTGCGGCGACCGCCATGTCGAAAAGGCGATCATGGCGCCGCGGGTCAACGGCGGAGCCAAACCCGAGCCCGTCGGATGCGGCGGTGGTTGCGCTTCCGGGTCGTGCCCCTTCGCCCAGTAGGGCAAATCGGCTTGCCGTCGGCGGATCGACCAGGCTTTCCGATAAAATCATAGCGAATGTTACTTTCCGCCGGTCACGGCGGAAGAAACGGCGTTCTCCGGCATCAGGCTCCCGCCGTCAAACGGTGTGAAATCCACTGATCGACGGCGTCGACGACGTCCCCCGCTTCCGTCAGGATATCATCCATATCGGTCGCCAAATCGGTACTAAGCGCCGTGGCGGAACGGGCCTTGATCTCGAGATCGCACAACAGCGTCTGAAGACGGACCAGGCCGCAGTTTCCGGCAGCCCCGGCCAGTTTGTGTGCCGCATTCCTCACCGTAGCGACATCGTTGGACGACCGGGCATCCCATAACGAATCGATCCGTTCGTTCAACGCCTCCCGAATGCGCAGGACCAGCGGCATCGCCTCGTCCGCGCCCAACAGTTCGATCAGATCCTCCAGATATCCCGGATCGAAACGCGGCGCGGCCGAAACACCGTCATCGGGCTCCGGGGTACGGCAGTGCGTCGCGCGCAAGAGTGCCTGCCGAAGATTGCGGATATCGACAGGCTTGGGCACGATTCCATCGAATCCGGCTTCCGTCATCCTCCCGGTTTCCGTCCGCAGGACATTGCCGGTCATGGCCAGAACCGGCAGCGAGGCTCTGCGCGGTTCCGGCATCGCGCGGATCCGACGCAGCACCTCATAGCCGTCGATTCCGGGGAGTTGAAGATCCAGCAGTACAGCATCGAAATCCCGCTCGCCGATCAAACGAAGGGCAGCCTCTCCGTTCTCGGTCTCCACGGCCTGATGACCGTCGTGAATCAGGATCGTTCGGGCGACCGTCCGGTTCAGTGCGATATCGTCGACAATCAGGACGGACAACCGTCTGGCCAGCCCCCGGCTTTCTTCATCGAGGCCGCCCTCGCGTGGTTCGGCGGGGGCATCGAAATCGAGCGTCAGGAAAAACGTCGTCCCCTCGCCGACCACGCTGATCAGAGCGAGTTCGCCGCCGAGGGCATCGGCGAGGCGGCGGCACAGAGCCAGCCCCAGGCCCGCGCCCTCCGGCATTTGCCCATCGGTGCCCGCCCCCTGGAAAAAACGGCTCGAAGACGCGGTCGCATTCATCCTCGGCGATCCCCCGTCCGGTATCGGAGACCGAAAAGCGCAGCCGATACCCGTTCTTGGCACCATCGACGGCTTCCACGGAAAGAGTCACATGACCTTCGGCGGTGAACTTGATCGCGTTCCCCATCAGATTGAGGAGAATTTGTCGCAGGCGGTATACGGCGCCGAGAAGACGCGTCGGCGTTCCCGGAATCACGACGGTTTCGAGCGCAAGCCCCTTCTCCAACGCGCGGGGGCGCATCATCGCCCCAAGGCTGTCGATCAGGCGCGGTAGATCGAATTCCGTTTGTTCAATCGCCAAGCCGCCAGCCTCGATCCGCGCGATATCGAGGCCGTCGTTGGCGATCGCCAGAACCGCCTCCGCCGAATAGCGGATGGTTTCCACATACTCCCGCTGCTCGTCCGTCAACGCCGTTTCGGCCAACAGTTGCGCCATGGCGAGAATGCCGTTCATCGGCGTCCGGACTTCGTGGTTCATGACGGCCAGGAACTCGGTCTTGGCCCGGCTGGCGGATTCCGCCTCCTCCTTGGCCAGCGCGAGCGCGTCCTGTTGTTCGCGCTGAGCGGTGACGTCGATCATGGTGCCGTAGATCGCCGGTCCGCCCTGGTACATGATGAGGGTGAGAGAAATCAACAGCCAGCAGTCGGAACCGTCGGCGCGCCTGGAGGGGAGTTCCAGCCCTTCTATCCGTCCTTCCCGGCGCAACAGCGACACGACCTTGTCACGGGTTTCCGGCATCGCGTAGAACTGGGTCGTGGCCACGTCTTGCGGCGGGATGTTCGGATCGACCCTGAGGAGCTCCCCCGCCTTGTCGTTTCCGACGAGAATGCGCCCATCCGACAGCCGGGAAATGAAGGTGGGGATCGGCGACCCGGCGACAATCGACCGCAACAGGTCTCCATCGTCTCCCGGCGGCCCATCGTGTCCCACTTGGTCTTCGTTGGAAGTCACGCGTCGCTCCCGTTCGCGATCGGTACCGGGCGGATCCGTTCAGCTTTCACCACGCTCTTCCGCCGCGCGCCGGTATTCCACGTCGGGAACCGGATTGTCGTAGGGCCGGCCGAGCGCCAAATTCGCCGCTTCCTGCGCCGCGCCCGATTCCAGGGCCAGCCGACTGTCCTCCGAAGCGCCCCCCATGTGGGCGGTCAGCAGCACGTTGTCGAATCCCACCAGCGGCCCGCTGTAGGGTTCGCCGGCAAACACGTCCTTTCCGACGCCGCCCAAACGGCCCGTCCGCAAGGCGTCGACCAAGGCCTTCTCGTCGATAATCGTGCCGCGCGACGTATCGATCAAAATGGCGCCGGGCTTCATCATCGCCAATTGCGGCGCGCCGACCAATCCCCGGTTGGATTTTGTCAGAGGAATATGAACACTGACGATATCGCAGATCCGGAAGATCGTTTCCTTGTCGGTCCATTCCAGGCCGACCTCGCACCCGAATTCCGCATTCGGTTCAAGATCGTTGCCCAGCACCCGGCACCCCGGGAATCCGCCCCTGAGCGCCCGAGCCACCGCCTTTCCGATGCGTCCGACGCCGATAAGCCCGACGGTGCTCCGGCCCAGGCGGGGTCCGATGAACATCCGCCAATCGCCTTGCCGGATCACGCGGTCGGCGGCGATCATCTGCCGCTGCAAGGTGATCATCATGCCGATGGTCATTTCCGTGACCGACATCGTCGGCGCGTCCGGCGTATAGGTGACGGCGATACCCCGTTCGCGGGCCGCCAGCAGATCGACGTTGTTGAACCCGATACCGACCCGCGCGATCAGCTTCAGGTTGGGCGCGGCGTCCATGACCCGCGCGGTCAGGGGTTCCAAGCCGGCGATCAACCCGTCATATCCCTGGGACAGGTGGCCGATGATTTCGTCCTCGGTCAGCGGACGATCGGGCCCGAGAATGGTTGCATCCACGTCCGCCTCCTGAAGGATTTCCAGAGGCCGCGGGCTGGTCCGCCCGTAATTGATCGGCGAGACGAATACGCGGATGCGGTTGTTGGGCATGGGGCCTCCGACTGTCTTGCCGGGCCGGGTTCAGTCGCCCGGCGGCGTTCCTATCCGTCACGCAAGGTGGCATATCCACGTCGGTGCGACAAGCGACGCCGATTCAGCCCCGGTGATAGGGATGCCCGGACAGGATGGTCTGAGCCCGATAGATCTGTTCGGCCAGCATGCCGCGTACCAGCATGTGCGGCCACGTCATGGTTCCAAAGGACAGAACCAGGGCCGCGCTGCGTCGAACCGTTTCGTCCAGGCCGTCGGCGCCGCCGATCAGAAAGGCGATGTCCTGAATCCCCTCGTCGCGCCAGCCGCCGAGGATCTCGGCTAGAGCGGTGCTGGCAAGGCTCCGCCCTTTTTCGTCGAGTGCCACGATCCTCGCCCCGGCGGGCGCGGCTCCCAGCAGCAATTCCGCCTCGGCCGCCTTGCGCCGATCGACCGTCATCGGCCGCTTTTCCTCGACCTCGCGCAGGGTCAAGGGAAAGCTGATACGCCGGGCGTAATGATCGAACAGATCCTTTTCCGGCCCGGCCCTGGCACGGCCGACCGCGACCACATGAATTCGCATGACCTTCCGATTCGCGCGAAACGACCGCCGCCGGGCTCAGTGCCCGGCCGTTCCGTTCGCCTCCATGGGCCCCGTCCACATCTTTTCGATGGCGTAGAAGGAGCGAACCTCCGGCCGGAACAGGTGCACGAGAACGTCTCCGGCGTCGATGAGCACCCAGTCGCCCTGGCTCAGCCCTTCGACGGAGATGCCTTTGTGGCCCTGCGCCTTCAGCTTTTCGAGGATATGATCCGCCATCGCGGCAACGTGCCGCTGCGATGTCCCGGAGGCAACCACCATGAAGTCGGCGATGGCCGTCTTGCCTTCCAGGTTGATGACGACCGGTTCCAGCCCCTTGTCGTCATCCAAGGATGCCTTCACGAGATCAAGCTGTGTCGCCTGAACTACCGGCATCGATTTGCGTCGTGGTATATCGAGTCCCTTTCTTTCAGAATCAATCCCGCCCACCGGCCTTCTCGGCGGCACGATGGGCTCGAATGGCAGTCGCCGAACCGGCGTGCCTCCGTCCCCGGAGAAACACCCAGGCCGGCGGCGCCATAGCCGCCAACCGATAGGCCCGGCAATCGTCGATCCGGGCCCCGGCAAATCGCCGAGCCGCTTTGCCGTTTACAGCCTTTCCAGAATACGTGGAACGATCGAAGACCGCAACGGGAACGATTCGGAACAGCATCCGCCAATGGCGCCACCGGGGTAGTTGCACGAGATTGTCGGCCCCCATCAGCCAGACGAAACGGCGATCGGGATAGCGGCGGCGCAAGGCGCGGATCGTATCGACGGTGTATCGGGTTCCGAGTTCGCGTTCGATATCGGTGACATGGATCCGCGAATCCGACGCGACGGTACGCGCCTCTTCCATCCGTTGTTCCAGCGATGCCATTCCCGATACCGGCTTCAGCGGATTCTGGGGCGACACCAGCCACCAGACCTGATCCAGATCCAGTGTCCGGATCGCCCGCAGGCTGATATGGCGATGGCCGTCGTGCGCCGGATTGAACGAACCACCGAGCAGCCCTATCCTTTTGCCCGCCCGCGTCAGGAACGGCACTGCCCGGACCCGCGCACCACGTATTTGAAGCTGGTCAGCTGTTCGACACCCACCGGCCCCCGCGCGTGCATCTTTCCCGTCGAAATGCCGATTTCGGCCCCCATGCCGAATTCGCCCCCGTCCGCGAACTGGGTCGAGGCGTTGAGCATGACGATCGCGCTGTCGACCCGGTTCAAAAATCGTTCGGCCACCGCCGCATTCTCCGTAATGATGGATTCGGTGTGGCTTGAACCGTGTTCCTGGATGTGGCCGATCGCTTCGTCGACGCCATCGACCACCTTCACCGACAGAATGGCGTCCAGGTATTCGGTATCCCAGTCCGCCGCGCTCGCAGCCTTGACCCGGGGATCGATCAGCTGGGAGCGCGTGCAACCCCGGATCTCGCATCCGGCCGCTGCCAGATCGTCGATCAGCAGCGGCAGGAATGCCTCGGCGATCGGCGTGTCGATAAGCAGCGTTTCGGTCGCGCCGCAGATGCCGGTCCGCCGCATCTTGGCGTTGAAAGCCACCTTGCGTGCCTTGTCCAGATTGGCCCCCCGGTCCACGTAGGTGTGGCAGATGCCTTCCAGGTGCTTGAACAGGGGGATTTTGCTTTCCGCCGTGATGCGTTCGATCAGCGATTTTCCGCCGCGCGGTACGATGACGTCGATGAAGTCGGACATCGTCAGCATCTCGCCGACGGCGGCGCGGTCCCGGGTCGGCACCAGTTGAATAGCCGCCGCGGGCAGCTTGGCCGCCGCGATCCCGTCGGCGAGGCAGGCGGCGATCGCTCGCGAGGAATGGAAGCTTTCGGAGCCGCCGCGCAGGATCGCCGCGTTTCCGGCCTTCAGGCACAAGGCACCGGCGTCCGCCGTCACATTCGGGCGCGATTCGTAGATGATCCCGATCACCCCCAGCGGCACCCGAACGCGGGCGATATGCAGGCCGTTGGGCCGGTCCCATTCGGACATGACGGCGCCGACCGGATCGGGCAGCGCGGCGATGTCCTCCAATCCGGTGGCCATCGCTTCCACCCGCGCATCGTTCAGCAGCAGCCGGTCGAGAAGCGCCTTGGTCAACCCCTTCTTTTCCCCCGCCGCCATGTCCCGCGCGTTGGCTTCCAGGATTTCGCCCTTGCGCCGACGCAGGGCGGCGGCCGATTCAAGCAGGGCCTTGTTCTTGGCCGCGGTGGTCGCGATCGACAGGGACTGCGCGGCCTTGCGGGCCGAAAGCCCGATTTCGCGCATCAATGCGGGGATGTCTTGGACATCGGCAACGTTCATGAGAGGCCTTCCCGATTCAGGACCAGATCGTCGCGGTGAATGATTTCGTCGCGGCCACGGTAGCCGAGGATCGCTTCGATTTCACGGCTTTTGTGTCCGATGATCCGACGCGCGTCCTCAGCGGAATAGGCGCAGAGCCCGCGCGCGACTTCGGTGCCGTCGGGCGCCAGAACGATCACGGTATCGCCGCGCTGAAACGCGCCTTCGACCGCGCGAACGCCGGCAGGCAGCAGGCTGCGCCCCTTGCCCAGCGCGGCCACCGCGCCCGAGTCGAGCGTTAGGCTGCCGACGGGATTCATCGACCCCGCGATCCAGCGCTTGCGGGCCGTGCGGTGATTGGATGACGGAACGAACCACGTCGCCCGGCAACCCGCCGCGAGGCGTTTCAGCGGATGAAGTCCGCCGCCGTCGATCAGGGCCATGCGAACACCGCCCGCCATGCAGATCTTGGCCGCCGCCAGCTTGGTGATCATGCCGCCCGACCCGAATCCCCGCGCCGCGCCCGCCATCGATTCGATCTCCGACGTGATGTCGTCGACGACGGGAATGTGGGCGGCGTCGGGATTCTCGAATGGATTCGCGGTGTAGAGGCCGTCGACGTCCGACAGCAAAACCAGCACATCCGCGCTGATCATGTCGGCGACGCGGGCGGCCAGACGGTCGTTGTCGCCGAATCGGAGTTCCTCGGTCGCCACGGTATCGTTCTCGTTGATCAGCGGCACGGCCCCCAGGGACATCAGCGTGTTCAGGGTATTGCGACTGTTCAGATAGCGGCGGCGATTCTCGGTGTCCTGCAGAGTCAGCAGCACCTGGGCAACCGTCACGCCGTGGCGGGCCAGCAGTTCCTGATAGGCATGCGCCAGACGGATCATCCCCGTCGCGGCCGCGGCCTGTTTTTCTTCCAGCCGCAGTTCGCCGTCGGCAAACCCCAGATGACGACGCCCGACCGCGACGGCGCCCGAAGAGACCAGGGCCACTTCCTGCCCGCGAGCCCGGCATTCCGCAACATCGTCGATCATGGCTTCCAGCCATTGTCGGCGGATGGTTCCGCGCTCCGCGTCGGCCAGCAGCGACGAACCGATCTTGACGACGATTCGACGCGCGCGCGTCAGGTCTTCCGGCTGTTTTTTGGGAGTCATGGTCTTAGGCCTTCGCCGATCCTTGGTTTCTTATAGTCCCGGACCAAACGCGATCAATCCTCCGGCATCACCAGGACCGAGGGAATCGGCTCCGGTTCCCGTGCCGCATCGCGGATGACCGCCAGCAGTTTTTCCAGGCACGGGCGGACGCCCTTGCCCGAAACGCCGGAAATCGCTTCCACCTCGGCCCCGCAGGCGTCCGCCAACGCCTTGCGTTTCTTGCGGATCTCGGCGGGTTGCAGAGCGTCGATCTTGTTCAGAGCGACGATTTCCCGCTTGCGCGCCAAACCGTCGTCGTAGCCTTCGAGTTCGGTGCGGATGGTCCGATATGCCTCGGCGACATCATCCTGAGTGCCGTCGACCAGATGCAGCAGAACCGAACAGCGTTCCACATGCCCCAGAAACCGGGTACCAAGTCCCGCGCCTTCGTGGGCGCCCTCGATCAGGCCGGGAATGTCGGCCATCACGAAATGCACGTCGTCGACGCCGACCACGCCCAAATTGGGATGCAGCGTGGTGAACGGATAGTCGGCAATCTTCGGCTTGGCCTCGGACACCACGGACAGAAAGGTCGATTTCCCAGCGTTGGGCAGCCCGACGAGACCGGCATCCGCGATCAGTTTCAGACGCAGCCAGATCCAGCGTTCCTCGCCCGGCCAGCCCGGATCGGCGCGGCGCGGCGCCTGGTTGGTCGATGACTTGAAATGCGCATTGCCGAAACCGCCGTCGCCGCCGCGTGCCAGCACGAAGGTTTGGCCTTCGTCGGTCATGTCGGCGATCAGGGTTTCCTTGTCCTCGTCCAGGATCTGGGTCCCGACCGGAACCTTGATCACCAGCACCTCGCCATTGCGCCCGGTCCGGTCCTTGCCCATTCCGTGATGGCCGCGCTCTGCCTTGAAATGCTGGCGATAGCGGAAATCGATGAGCGTATTCAAGCCCTTGACGCAGTGGACGACCACGTCGCCGCCCCGGCCGCCGTTGCCGCCGTTGGGGCCGCCGAACTCCAGGAACTTCTCTCGGCGAAAGGACAGGCAACCGCTGCCGCCGTCACCGCTTCGTATGTAGATCTTGGCTTCGTCCAGAAACTTCATCGCCCGCGTTCCGTTTCGTCGCGCCCTTTGGGACGGCGCGGCCGTGTTCCCGATTTTCGCCGATTCCCCCCGAATCAAAAAGGGGAATGGCCCGGCCATTCCCCTCGAATCGGTGAAGTGAACGGCCGCGCGGTCACTCCGACGGCGACGGCTCCACCGCGATGTAGACCCGGTTGTCGGCCTTGTGATGGAAGGCTACATGGCCTTCGACAAGGGCAAACAGGGTGTGGTCGCGGCCGAGGCCGACGTTCTCGCCCGGATGATACTTGGTGCCGCGTTGACGAACCAGGATATTGCCCGGAATGACCAACTGGCCGCCGAACTTCTTGACGCCCAGCCGGCGACCGGCTGAGTCGCGACCGTTGCGTGAACTGCCGCCTGCCTTTTTATGCGCCATGGGAGGTTACTCCTTCGCTTCAGCCGACGCCTCGGTCGCGGGCGCGGCTTCCTGATCCTTCTTGGCGGCCTTCGGCGCTGCTTTCGCCTTGCCCGCCAACTTCTTGCCCGCCAGCGCGATATCGGTGACGCGCAGCAAGGTCAAATCCTGACGATGACCGTTCTTGCGCCGGTAGTTCTGGCGGCGCTTCTTTTTGAAAACGATGATCTTGTTGCCGCGGGTCTGTTCGACCACCTCGACTTCGACAACGGCTTGGTCGACGAACGGGGCACCAACCAGGGGGGCCTTACCGTCCTCGGCGACCATCAGGACGTCGGTGATCTCGATTTTCGCGCCGGGTTCGGCAGCGAGCCTTTCGACCGTGACGACATCGTCCTTCGTGACGCGGTATTGTTTTCCGCCGGTCTTGATGACTGCGAACATGATCCGTCTCATTCATTAAGGTCACGAGGAGCCCACACGACACCGCGCGGCTCGCCGGAAAGAGGCGGCACTATACCCGCCCGAACCGAGATGTCAACGGCTTTTGCCGCGCTTTTCCGCCCCTGCTGCCCCCGTCTGCAATCCGGACGTAAAAAACGTGGAAAGCGTGACGATGCCGGTTGCCCTGCGGTGCGGTTTTGAGTAATCTCCGCGCCTCGCGAACGGGCCCAGCGCCCGGATCGCACGCGGAGGGGTGCCGGAGTGGTCGAACGGGGCGGTCTCGAAAACCGTTGTACCCTATGGGTACCGTGGGTTCGAATCCCACCCCCTCCGCCAGTTTCATCGATCATCGTATGGGTATAAAAATAGATTTCTCCTTTGGAGAAATCCTGCGGCCGGTGAATTGCCCATCATTCAGACATGGATTGGCGCGCCGGAATCGGCTCAACGCTGCCGAGATGCAGATGGAAAAGAATTCCCCGTCGGCAATATCGGCGCAAGGATCTGGTCGCATTTCCTTTTTTTCTGATTTCCGGCCCCGACGCCCCCTCTCGTCATATCCGGGTTAGAACATCCCAGCTTCGACTACATCACCGCTCTCATCAACGAACACACATATGGTACTGCCGAAAATCGTGTCGGAAGGCGGTTCATACATCACCAAATAGTAGCGGCGGTTCTCCAACTTCCTCTTTGTATTCGCTACTATGTTTCGATACACCGGATCTGGACTATCGAACGTCAGGCAGGGGTTTTCAACGCTATCGTAGAACCCGACAAACGTCGCCACCGCGCCCGCGAATTCCGTTGATGCGAGTCTTTGTTCGGCAATCAATCGGGCTTTGTCAGCCGCCACTTTTCCAGTATCGCCGCCGGAGGATATTTCGCTTCTACATGCAGCGACAAAGAGCAAAATCGCGGTGATCCGATACATCTGCGATCTATTCATCGCCATTATCCCAGATTTTGCACCCCACGGGTCTCGACGTCGTCGAAAAGCAAACTCCTGGAAAAACCGGCTCCGAGGTCGGCATCAAGTTGGAGCCTTGGTGACATATTATAGTCCGTTGCGGAGAAAGTCTCGGCAACCATCGGGTTGAGGGAGTTTTGCCGGTGACTATGATAACGGGCGGCAGCATGTGCCCCAACTGGCATTTTGCCTATGACTTCAGCAAAATCTCGTGCGTTGATTCGGCCAGATGGACTTGTTCCCCATCGCCAACCGTATCCGAAGAGACGAATCGGCCGAATGTCACCGAGGAACAGCGCACCCGCATCGAGACCTGCGGCCAGCCTGTATCATGCGAACCAACTGCTGAATGCCTTGGGAGGAGTAGAAATTTGTCGTAAGTCGGCATGCGACATCTATGTTTCCGATACAACCAATCCAAAAAGGGGGCTCCGCCATGACGCAGACGATCGCAATTCTTAGCCCAGGCATGATGGGACGGGCGGTCGGCGCCGCCTTGAAGGATCAAGGACATCGCATTGTCACCTGTCTGGCGGGCCGTGGCGAGGCAACCCAAACACGCGCGAAAGCCGCAGGCTTCGAGGTCATGCCTTCTCTCGAAGCCGTGGTGGAGGCGGCGGATCTGGTGCTGTCCATCCTGCCCCCGGTGGCGGCGTTGACGGTGGCGCAAGATGTCGCGGACGCCATGCGCCGGACCCGTCCGACAGCCTTTGCCGACTGCAATGCGGTCTCGCCCGAGACCACCCGGGAGATCGGTTCAACGATCGCGGACGCCGGCGGCATCTACATCGACGGCGGCATTGTCGGAGCACCACCGGCCACCGGCAAGAAACCGACGCGCTTCTATGTCAGCGGGATCGAATCCGGGCGGATGCAGGTGATCGCCGGTCCACTGATCGCCGTGCGCGAGGTCGGCGACGAAATCGGCCGCGCGTCGGCGATCAAGATGTGTTACGCCGCCCTGACCAAGGGTACCTGGACGCTGCAGACGGCCTGTCTGGTCGCGGCGGAGGCCTTGGGCATCGGTGACGAGTTGCATGCGGAACTCCAGGAAAGCCGCGCCGCCGCCTATGGCGAGATGGAGAGCAGAGTTCCGCGCCTGCCGCTCGACGCCGGGCGCTGGATCGGCGAGATGAACGAAATCGCCGCCACGCTCTCTGGCGCGGGGGTGACCCCGAAGTTTCACGAGGCCGCCGCCGGCATTTTCGAATTCCTCGACACCACGCCGATCGCGGCGGAAACCCGCGAGACCGTGGATGCGTCGCGAACCCTGCGCCAAGCCCTGGCGATCTATGTCGAGACCCTGAAAGACAAGGAACGCTGACGGCGTCGATCTTTCGAACCGGATTCGCTAGCCGGACCCTTTCACCGTCTCTTCGAGAATCGTAAGAAACGCTTGCGCCAGGCGCGACGGCGTTCGATGGCGCGCCAAAACGACGGAGATTTCCAGGAACTGGCGCGGTACGAGGGGGCGGGTGATCAAACCCAGCGCCGACGCAGCCTGGAGCCCGAGGCCATCCAGGACCGCGACGCCGACTCCGGCGAGAACCAACGCGCAGGCGATCGTGGATTGCGACGTTTCCACGGCCAGGCGCAGCGGCGATTCCGCCTCCTGGAACATACGCCGGATGACCGCTCCCGCCGGCTGGTGGGGGCCCAGGGAAATCAGCGGATAATTCACCAGATCCGCCACGCGGAGCGCCCGTTTTTGTGCCAGGGGGTGGCCTTTCGGCATGGCGCAGCCGATGGTGAACCGGCTGAGAACCCGCATTTCCGTCCGAACGTCGGCGGAACCCCCGATAATCAACCCGATATCCGCGCGCTGGCCCGCGATCAGGTTGACGATTTCCAGCGTCGTCAGCGCCCGCAACACGACGGACGCATTGGGCCAACATGACTGGAACGCCTTGACGGCGTCCGGCAGGAGGACGGCGGCGAGTATGGGGTTGGTGACAATCGAAAGTTCGCCGGACCGGCCGGAACGAAGATCCTCCGCAAACCGCGAGACGTCGTCCAGGGCGGAAAGCGCGCTGATCAGTTCGGGCAGCAGGGCGTGCGCCTCGGGCGTCGGGATCAGCCGCTTTTTTTGCCGGATGAAGAGTTGGATACCGAGCCGGTCTTCGGCCATCTGGAGCATCTTGCTCGCCGCCGGCTGGGTCATGCCCAGCGCTTCGGCGGCTCCGGTGACTCGTCCATGCTCCATGACGGCGCGGACGACCTCCAATTCCCGGATGCTCAAGTTCATAACCATTTACCTATATATTCGTGCCAAATAACTATTGGACAGAATGTATCACACCGTGCAAATGGTTTGAAAGAAATGGTGAGGATTCCGTCGCCGAGCCGTAACCAACAACGAGGCGTGTGGGTGGAAGATGTCCTTGGGCAATTCGTCGGCAAAAGTCGTCAGCATCGAAGCATTCCTTGTCGGTTTCTCCCCCAATCCGCCGCTGGGAAATGCCCTGAGGTTCATTCGCCGACGTGAATTCCTGCTGATCGCGGTAAAAAGCGACGACGGCCATGTCGGATGGGGCGAAGTTTTTTCGTCGCCGTTCGCGGCAGCCGCCCTGGTGAAAACCAAACTCGCGCCGCTGGTACTGGGCGCCAACCCGCTCGAACCGGGGGCGATCTGGCAGAACATGGTCGGAACCCTCGGCTACGACCGGCGCGGCCCGGCGGTGATGGCGGTTTCAGCCCTGGACATGGCGCTTCACGATCTGGCCGCGCGCATCGAAAACAAAAGCGTGGCGCAATTGCTGGGCGGTGCCCTGCAAAAGGAAGCGTTCATCTACGCGAGCGGCCCCTTCCTGACCGAAGAGCAAGATCCGTACGCCGCCTATCCCAGGCAGGTCGACGGCCTTCTCACACGCGGGTTCCGGGCGATCAAGCCCCGGGTCGGCCACAGCCCGCGCGCCGACGGGACCGTCATGCGGGATCTTCGCCGCCTGGTCGGCGACGACGTCACGCTCATGGTCGACATCAATCAGGGCTACACGCTCGGCGCCGCGATCGAATCCGCCAGAAGCATGGAAGAAGCGCGCCTTCTGTGGATCGAGGAACCGTTGCAGGGCGAGGACATTCCCGGCTACCGCGTCCTTGCGGCCGCCGTTCCCTGCGCGATCGCCGGGGGCGAGGCCCTGGGCAGTCTCGCGGCCTTTCGCGATTTCCTGAGCGCGGGAACGTTTTCCATCCTCCAGCCCGATCTCACCATGTGCGGGGGATACACTGGGTTTCGCAAGATCGCGGCGCTGGCGGATGCCTACGACCTGCCGATCATGCCCCATGTCTTCGGCACCGTCGTCAACTACCACGCCGCCCTGCAAATGGCCGCGCTTCTGCCGCCGCGCCGCAGCGGCGGCCCCGCGCCCTACCCCTTCATCGAATACGACGCGACGTCGAATCCCCTTCTGGGCGTCCTGGGCGGGCCGGCCATCACCGCGAACGGAACGGTCGCCATTCCCTCGGACGTTGGGACCGGGATGGATTTGAAACCGGAAATGCTGAGCCCATGGATGATGGAGACATGGTCCGCCGACCTGTCATAACCGCGGCCGAATCGAATTCCGAAAGGAGCAAAACGACGGCGAACCCGCCGCGAGCTTCGCGATGGCGCCGTACCGACTCTTCGAATGCAACCGGGAGCGTAGGAGGAAACAATGCCTTTTAATTCAAAACGTTGTCTTTACACCGCCTTGGGGGCGATGGTCGCCTTCTGTGGAACGGCCTATGGCGCGAACTTCAAACTCGCCCACCAGTTCGCCCCGGACAGCCTGCCGGGACAGAGCGCGGCGCATTTCGCGGAACTCGTCGTGTCGAAGACCAAGGGGGCGACGAAGATCACCGTCCTGCCCGGCGGTGCGCTGGGCGACGAGAAATCGAACCTTCAGCAACTGTCCAACGGCGCGATCGACATGGCCCTGACGGGCACGGTCGCCATCAGCTTCATGGCGCAGCCCTACAACCTCGTGTCCATGGACTACCTTTTCGACAGTTCGGATCACATCCTCGCGGTCTTCAAGGGCGAGATCGGGAAAGAGATCAACCAGTACATCGAGGACAACCACGGCGTTCACAACCTGGGTTGGCAGTATGTCGGTACCCGCATGGTCACTTCCAACAAGCCGTTGCGGACCGTGGCCGATTTCAAGGGGCTGAAGATCCGGCTGCCCGGCGTTCAGATGTCGATTCAAACCTGGAAACGGACGGGGGCGGACATCGTCAGCATCGCCTTCACGGAACTTTATCTGGCCCTGCAAACAGGGATCGCCAACGCCGAGGAAAATCCTCCGAACTTCATCCGGGCGCAGAAGTTCTACGAAGTACAGCGCTACCTTGTCGACACCAACCACCGCCCGCAGATGCAGGGTCTTTTCATCAACGCGGAACTTTTCAAGGGGTTGGACGCGACCACGAAGAAGGTCATCGCCGAAGCGGCGGCCGAGACCGTCGACTGGACTTCGGAAACGGCGGCCCGGCAGCAAAACGAGGACATCAAGTGGCTGACCACGACGGGCGGCATGGAACTCGTTCACATCAATCTGGACGGCATACAGGATCTCATCAAGGACGTCCCGCAAGAGGTCCTTGGGGAATCCGGAGTGGAACTTTACAAACGTATTCGTAGCGTGAAGCCGTAAACAAGACGCGGCGGATCGCGGTGCGGTCCGCCACCCTCTCGCGATGTGAAACTCGGAGCGCCGAACGAATGCGGAAGCTGTTGAAGATGAACGCCATCAGCGTCGTCACCAGCGGTATGCTGGTTTTCCTCTTCGTACTCATCTTTGGCCAAATCCTTCTGCGTACGATCGGCCACCCGCTCCACTGGGTGGAAGAAGTCAGCGGGATCGCCTTCATCTGGCTGATCTTCTCCGGTGCCGCCGTCGCCTATCAAAGGCGGGACCATCTCGACGTCAACCTTCTTTACCTGTGGGCGGCAAAGCGCTTCGACAGCCGCGTCATGACCTTCTGGAACGTGCTTATTTCCTTCATGCAGCTTGTCTTCCTGGTCGTGTTCGCCATCGGGCTCGTGATGATGGCCGTCCAGACATGGTCGGCATTCATGGCCGGGTTGACCGGATTCCGCTATGGATGGCTGTATCTCGGCGTGGTCGTTCCCGTCATCCTGTGTACGGTGATCGTTGCGATCCAAATTGTCCGGAAATCCCCTACCGACACCGAGGGAGATGACCGGTCATGACGACGCTGCTGATCGCTCTTGCGCTCCTGTTCGTTCTCATGGCTTTGCGGGTGCCGATCGCGCCCGCTGTCGGACTGGCCGCGATGTTTGCGGTCGCGGCAGAACTGGGCTGGCGGGTCTTTCCGATCTCGGCCCAGGTGATGATCGACGGCGTGAACAGTTTCGTCCTGATCGCCGCACCGTTCTTCATGCTCGCCGGGGAAATCATGAACCGCGGCGGCCTGACGCGGCGCATTTTCAGGCTGGCCAGCGCCCTTGTCGGACGGCTTCCGGGAGGGCTCGGACAAGTCAACGTGTTGGCCAGCATGCTGTTCGCCGGGATGACCGGATCGGCGATTTCCGACGCCGTGGGCCTGGGCACCATGGAAATCAAGGCGATGATCGAACGCGGTTACGATCGCCGGTTCAGCGCCTCGATCACCGCGGCGTCTTCCATCATCGGGCCGATGATTCCACCGAGCGTACCGATGGTCATATTCGGCGCGCTCGCCGGCGCTTCGATCGGCAGCCTTTTCCTTGCCGGGCTGGTCCCGGGTATCCTGGTCGGCGTGGCATTGATGGTGACGGTCGCATTTTATGCCCGCAAGGGATTGTGCCCGCGGGAAGCGCCCGCGACACGGGCCGAGATCGTCGACGCCTTGATTTCAGCCTTGCCGTCGCTCGTGCTTCCGGTTCTGGTCGTCGGCGGCATCTATTCGGGCGTCTTCACGCCGACGGAAGCCGCCGTTATCGCGACGGCCTACTCGGCGCTGTTGGCGGCGTTGTACCGCGAACTGACGATATCGGACTTTTTCGCCATTCTCGCGCGCGTTTCGTCGGCGACCGGTTCCCTGTTCCTGATCGTCGCCTCGACGGTGCTCCTCGGTTGGATCGTCGCCCGTTCCGGCATCATGGTCGAAGTCGCCCTATGGCTGAGTTCGACCGTGACGAGTCAGACTCATCTTCTCTTGATCGTCGCGCTTCTCTGCCTTGTCGTCGGCCTTTTCATGGAACCCGTTCCGGCGCTGGTTCTGTTGGTGCCGATCCTGCTTCCGGCGATCAAGATCCTGCAAATCGACCTGGTGCATTTCGGCATTGTCGTGGTCCTGGCGCTCATGATCGGACTGCTGACGCCACCGGTCGGGTTGATCCTTTTCATCGTCGCCAAGATCGCGGACGTCCCGATCGACCAACTGATCAAGAGCATCACGCCGTTCGTGCTGACGTTGCTGTTCGTGCTCTTCCTCGTAACCGTGTTCCCCTCGCTCGTCCTGTTCCTGCCCCGTCTTCTTTACGGCATGCCGATCGGGTGAGAAGCGTCACGGACAGCCACCATCCGCGGGGCACGGCCTTTAGTCGTAGGCCAGATGCAAGCCCGACTCCGGCCACGGCATCGATATGATGTGGCCGATGCCGGACAGGGTGATGTACGCCGTCTTCAGGTCAGGGCCGCCGAAACAGATGTTGGTGGTGATGGGATCGCCGGTCTCGACTTGGCGGACCACGTCACCGCCGGGGCTGATGACGGTGATGCATCCCGCGATCAGGGTGGCCACGCAGATGTTGCCGCCGGCCTCGACGGCCAGACTGTCGAACCGTTGGAAGCCGGGCAGACCGCACACCAGCCGCCCGCCGTGCGGTGACGGAAACGGGTGGCGTTTGCTGATCCCCGGCGCTTCCAAATCGAAGGCCCAAAGCCGTCCGGTATCGGTTTCAGCGGCATAGACGACGGTATCGTCGGGTGACAGCCCGACACCGTTCGGCGCGAGCAAGGGATAGGCGACCTCGACGATCGACGAGCCGTCGGCACGGGCATAATAGAGCCCGCCCAGGTCGCGCGACCGCATGTAAGTCTTTCCGAAGTCCGTGAAATAGAAGCCGCCCGCATGGTCGAAAACGATGTCGTTGGGTCCGAGCAACCGGTGTTCGCCGCACCGGTCATAGAGAATTTGCGTCTCGCCGGACCCGGGGTCGATCCGCTCGATCCAGCCGCCTGCGTACCCTTCGGGAACACCCGGACGGGTGCGGTTGAATCCGCCGTCCTTGCCGAACAGGAAGCCGCCGTTGTTGCAGACGTACAATGCGCCGTCCGGCCCGACAGCGAGGCCGTTCGGACCGCCGCGGACTTCCGCGACGACCCCGACCCCGGACTTTTCGTGCGGTTCCATGCGGCTCACCGTGCGCCTTTCGATTTCCACGAAAAGCAGCGAGCCGTCCTTCCGGGCGACGGGCCCCTCCGGAAACAGCAAGCCGGTCGCGAGGGTTTGTTGCTCGTTCATGGGTAGGCCTCCTGCAGGAATTAACGCAGACCGGGCGCATGCGCCCGGAAGAATTGCCGCTTCGATTGTGTCAACCGGCGGATCACACCGCAATAGTATCGATCGATTGAACAAACCTGAACCCGAGCAACAAAAGGCCAGGGAACCGATACTCGCGGCCACATTCCGTCGCCGGCAACGGGGACAGGAAAATCCGGAAACGGTTGTTTCCTCGGTTTCCGTGATGCTCGAAGATGGACCGCAGCAACGGCGGGCGCCGTTATTTAAATTCTTCCGAAAAGGAGAGATCACCACTGGACAGGCAAAATCCTGTGGGACATGATAATCATTGTTAATCAATCCGATGTTTTAAACCGTTCTCGGATTGCGAAATGTTTATTTCAGAACGTTAAGCGTTGGCTTCGAAGGCTCTTACGAACACTCTACACGAGGTGTGGTCTATCAAGGCCGCAAACGGACGATAGATCCGCCGACCCGTATGTGAAGAGAAAACGTCCAAGGAGGAACCGCAATGAAGACCGCGTCGATACGTGCCGTGCTAGGACTTGCCGCCCTATCGCTTGCAACAGCCCTCGCCTTTCCGACCCTTTCCAGCGCCGCGACAGTGCGTTGGTCGCAGTGGAAAACGACGGAAGTCGGCGAGAAATTCATGGATGAACTGAAGGCCGCTTTTGAAGCGGACAATCCGGGCATCACGCTGGAACTCGTCGATTCGCCGTTCAACGGTTTCCACGACAAGGCCCTCGTGCTCTACCAGGCGAAAAAACTGTCCGACGTCCTGCTCGTCCAGGTGGATTGGGTGGCGGAGTTCGCCGACCTCGGCATGCTTGAGCCGCTCGACGGCTGGATCGCCAAGGAAGACCAACCCTATGTGGCCGGCATTCCGCAGACCTTCCGCACCAAGTGGAGAGGCAAGCAGTATTACCTGCCCATCGAATCCGGCGTGATCACGCTGTACTACAACACCGCGCTCTTCAAAGCGGCGGGGTTGTCGAGTGCGCCCACGACCTGGGCCGAGTTCGACGACATGGCCCAGAAGCTCACGATTCCCGAAAAGAAACAGTTCGCCGTAACCGGCACGCTCGCCGTCGAGCCGCCGACCAACGCGACCTACGACATCTACCCGCTGCTTCTTCAGGCCGGCGCGAAACTGATCGATTCCGACACCAACAAGGCCGTCTTCAACAGCCCGGAGGGCGTGAAAGCGGTCGAAACCTATGTCAATCGCATCAACAACCTGAAGATCTCGGTTCCCGGCGTTCTGTCGAACGGCGAGAAGGAGAAGCGCGCGAACTTCGCTTCGGGAAATGTCGCGATGATGTTCGAGGGGCCCTGGGGCGTCGCCATTCAGAAACGTCTGAATCCGAACCTCGAATACAACATCGCGCCGATGCCGAAGGGCGCGACGACCGGCAGTATCGTACGCGGTTCGCTCAACACCGTGACCACTCAGGCAACGGACAAGGAAGCAGCGTGGAAATTCGTACGCTGGATGTCGAGCCCGAAGGGTTCCGAAATGTGGGCGAAGGGCACCGGCGGTTTCCCGTCGCGGCTCGACGTCGCGAACCAGGACTGGTTCAAGGAGCGGAAGCTGTTCAGCGCCTTCACCGAACAGATGGGCCAGCCCAACGCCGAATCACCCTTCCTCGTGATGCCGAATGCCGTGCAGATGAACAAGATCATCACGACGGCCGTACAAGATGTCGTGCAAGGCAACAAATCCGCGAAGCAGGCGCTCGACGACGCGGCTGCGGAGTGGAACAAAATCTTCGCGGCAGCCAACTGACGTAAACGCAATGTCCCCTACAGGTACATCCAGCCGGCCCGCCCCAAAGGGCGGGTCGGCCTCCTGGAAATCCGGAATGGCATCGCTGTTCGAGCGCAGCTACCGTCAGGAAAGACTCGCATATTCCTTCCTCGGGGCTCCGCTGCTGATCCTTGCGGTGCTGATGGTTTATCCGTTCGTCGAAGTCGTCCGGCTGAGTCTGCATGAAAGCAATCTCACGCGCGAAGTCTGGGTGGGATTCGCCAATTACGCGACCCTGCTCTCCGACGCCTTCTTTTGGAAGACCTTCCTGAACACCGTGATCTTTACGGCCGGCAGCGTGATCCTGCATCTTGTTATCGGCCTGTCGCTCGCGCTGCTCCTCAATACAAAAATCAATCAGCTTTTCCGCACGGTGGCGCGCGGAATCCTGATCGTGCCGTGGCTGCTCGCACCGACCGTCGCCGGTATGATCTGGGTTCTGATGCTGGCGCCTTTCGGCGTATTCAACAGCTTGCTCGCGAGCCTGGGAATCGTCGATGCGGCGTTCAACGTCGCCTGGCTCGGCAATTCGTCGACGGCACTCGGCTCGGTGACGGCCATGAATGTGTGGCGCGCCTTCCCGTTCTTCATGGTGATGCTGCTCGCCGGCCTGCAAGCCGTGCCGCAGCAGCTCTACGAAGCCGCGAAGATCGACGGTGCGACGATGTGGCAGGAGTTCCGCTATATCACGATACCGGAACTGCGTGGCGTCATCACGACGGTCGTACTCCTGGATTCCATATGGACCTTCCGGGCCTTTGATCCCGTCTTTGTCATGACCGGGGGCGGACCGTCCCACTCGTCCGAAGTGCTCGCGACCGCCATCTATTTCGACGGATTCCAAAAGCTGAAGTTCGGCTACGCCTCTGCGGAAGCCATGGTCATGTTCATCGCCCTGTTCATCGTCAGCGCCATCTACGTGAAGCGCTCGATGGGCAAGGATCAGTAATCCCGGGAGGAACGGATGAACGCCACGAATGCAGTTCCGGGTCCTGGATTGGGCATGATCGAGCGCCGCCGGCTCTTCAACGTCGTCGCCTACGCGCTCCTGATCCTCGCAATCGTTATCATGTGCTTCCCACTGGCCTGGATGCTCAGTGTTTCCATACGGCCGAATGTCGAAGTCATGAAGATGCCGCCTGACTGGATCCCGCAGGTGTTCACACTCGAAGCCTACGAGAAGATTCTGACGACTCCCAGATATCTCCGCGTCTTCGTCAACTCGGTATCGGTTGCGCTTGTCGTCACCGCCATGTCTCTTTTCCTTGGCTCGATGGCGGCCTACGCCCTGGCGCGATTCAACTTCATCGGCCATCGTTCCGTGTTGATGTTCCTCATCACGACGCAGATGTTCCCGCTCGTGCTGCTGTGCATTCCCTATTTCCGGATTTTCATCTCGCTCGGGCTCTACGATTCCCTCACGGCTCTCGTCATCGTCTATCTCACCTTCACGCTGCCTTTTTGCATCCTGATGCTCCGGAGCTACTTCCTCAACATCCCGAGAGATATCGAGGAAGCGGCCATGGTCGACGGCTGCACACGTATCGGCGCGATTTTCCGCACGCTCGTGCCGCTTTCATGGCCGGCTTTCATCGGGGCGGGCCTGTACACCTTCCTGCTCGCCTGGAACGAATTCCTCTTCGCGGTCGTCCTGATCGAATCCTGGGGCAAGCGTGTGCTCACGATGGCGATCTACAGTTTGCTCGCCGAATTCGTGACCGACTGGAACACAATGATGGCTTTCTCCGCGCTCGCCAGCCTGCCGCTCGTTATCGCTTTCATCTTCCTGCAAAAATACATGGTGCAGGGGATGACGGCGGGAGCCCTGACTTCGTGAACCCGGCGCCATTCAAGCCGCCGTTTTCCATGCCCCGGATGCCGCGGCGCCGCGGCAGAACTCCGCGAAATCCCGCGGCGGGCGACCCAGTGCCCGTTGGACGCCGTCCCCCAGCGACTCGTTGCGGCCGTCCAGGGTTTGCCGGCAAATTTCCGTTAAGACGTCGGCGATGGAAGTGCCGCCGATCTCGCTCATTCCGGCATGGAACTGGTCGAGCGTGATCGGCTGATAGCGCACCTCCCGGCCGATCGCGGCCGACAGTTCGGACGCCGCGTCGGCGAACGTCATCAGGCGCGGCCCCGTGACTTCGTAAAGTTTCCGGGCGTGACCCGGCTGTGTCAGGGCCGTGACCGCCACGTCCGCGATATCGTCCACGTCGACGATGGGTTCGCGCACGTCGCCGGCCGGAACCGCGACCGTTCCCGCCAGGGCGGGTTCCAACAGGTATCCCTCGCTGAAATTCTGCGCGAACCAGGAAGCCCGAACCAAGGTGTAATCCAAGCCGCTGTTTCGAACGATATTTTCGCAGTGGCGTGAATGCGTTTCGCCCCGCCCCGAGAGTAGAACGATCCGTTCCACGCCCGCCTTGACGGCCGCTTTCGTGAGGGATTCGATTTTGTCGGAAGCGCCGGGAAACGCCAGATCCGGAAAGTATGATACGTAGACCGCCCGAACGTCGGCCAACGCCGCCTTCCAGGTATCGGAGTTATCCCAGTCGAAGGGCGTCTCCGAGCGGCGCGAACCGTGCCGAACGGCGATTCCCTGTCGAGCGAGTTTGTGCGCGATTCGGCGGCCGGTCTTTCCGGTCGAACCGATGACGAGAATGGGGAAGTTCTTCATGGTCTTGTCCTTTCACGAAGCGTTTGGGTTTACCGTGAGCTTGACACCGTGTAAATTGGCACTGCGTCAAATAGGTGGAGGTTTACACCGTGTCAAGCGGCAATCCGAAAACCCGCGACAAAATTCTTCAGGCGGCATGGCAACTCCTGGAATCTCCCGATGGCGGGGGGGGGGGGGCGCATGTGCGACATCGCCAAATTGGCGGGAACCAGCCGTCAGGCGCTGTATCTCCACTTCCCGACCCGCGCCGAGTTGCTGATCGCAACGACGCGGTATATCGATCGGATCAAGGACGTGGACGCCCGACTTGAGGCGAGCCGCAAGGCGCGCTCCGGAGTCGAGCGCCTGGAGGCGTTCATCGACGCGTGGGGAAACTATATCCCGGAAATATGCGGGGTCGGGCGCGCGTTGTTGGCTATGAGAGCAACAGACCCGGCGGCGGGAACGGCCTGGGACGACCGAATGCAGGCTGTGCGGCAGGGCTGCGAAGCGGCCGTTGTCGCGTTGGAAGCCGACGGGGTCCTGACGAGCCGGTTTTCGCAGTCGGAAGCGACGGACATCCTGTGGACGATGCTATCGCTTCAGAACTGGGAACACCTGCGAAACGCCTGCGGCTGGTCGCAGCCGCACTACATCGCCAATGTGAAATCCATGGCCGGACGCCTGCTCGTCCAGGCGGGGCGGTAGGATTCGCCAGCCGCCTAAGAATCACCGAGGTGGCAGAACAAAACGGTCATGTCGATCAGTCCGCGCCTCAGCAGCGAGCCCAGAGCGTGCTCGTCGGGGCCGTGCTGGCGGCAGCCGGCGTAGGAATGGGGCATCCAAATCACGGGAAGCCCCAGTATCCGGGCGAACAGCCCGCCGGGGTCGCTGCCGCTGGAACACGGCACCACATTGACAGGACCGTTCGACGCCGTCTCCAATAACGAGACGACGCGGCGGACCCAGGGATCGCCGGGATCGGTGCGATGGGCGGGAAACGGCACCTCGTCGGCAATCGGCACGACGTCGACCCGCGTCAAGCCGACGCCGTCGAGCCGTCGTCGCAGGGCCGGCAGGAAGCCTTCGGGGTCGGCGTCCACCGTGTGGCGGATCTCGACCCGAGCCCGCGCTTCGGGCGGCACCGCGTTCATCGGCCGCGCCGGATTGCCCGCCAGCAGGGTCTGGACGGTGACACTGCTCCAGATATGGGTGCGTTCCAGCCGGTTCATCCCGGGTTCGCCCCAACCGGCGTCTTCGTCCGGCATGCCGGGAATCGGATCGGCGATCATCGCGCGGCACGCCTCGCGTACCGAGGCCGGGATCGTTTCAGGCAACCATTCGGGCACCCGGATTCGACCGTCCGACGAAACCACGGCCGCGATGGCATGGGCCAGCAGCACGCCGGGATCGGCGAGCACGCCGCCCCAATGGCCGGAATGATGACTTCCGTCGCGCAAGGCCGTGACCAGGTCGAACACCACGACGCCCCGGTTCCCGAGCCGGATTTCCGGGCGCGAAAAACACTGGCGCGGACCGTCGACCCCGATGAACACGTCCGCGGCCAGAAGCTCGCGATGGCGTTCCAGGAAGCGTGCGAGACCGATGGAGCCCCGCTCTTCTCCGGTTTCGATGATGACCTTGGCATTGAATCCCAGATTGCCGCCGCGCGCCGCCGCCGCCAGCGCCAGGGCTTTCAGCGCGATCAGGTGCTGACCCTTGTTGTCGGCAGTGCCCCGGCCATAGACGCGGTCGCCTTCGACGGTCACCATCCAGGGATCGAGCCCCGCGCGCCATTCCTCCGGATTGCCGTTGACGACGTCGCCGTGACCGTAAACCAGGACCGTCGGCAGATCCGGCCCTTCGTGGCGCGTCGCCACCAGGAAAGGCCCGCCGCCCGATTCCGGATTGTCGAGGATGCGAACCTCGAATCGCGGCTCTTGCAAATAGGGCGACAACCCCTGTTCCAGGTATCGCCGCAATTCGGCGCCCGCCGCCGGGTTCTGGCTTTCGCTGGGCAGGGCGACGAGAGCACACAGATTGTCCAAAAAGGCGCCGCTGTCCCAATAATCGGCAGCCAGCGATTGCGCTCGATCGGTTGACGTCGTCATGGCGCGATCTCCACCGGCGGCGGTCGCAGGTGTCCGGTCAGTCTGTATTCGATCATCCGCACGACCCGGGTCAGAACGAAATTGAGCAGCAGATAGAACGCGCCGGCGACCAGGAAGATCTCCAGCGGGCGATAGGTTTCGGAAATGATCGCATTCGCCACGCCGGTCATTTCCATCACCGTGATGGTGCTGGCCAGCGACGTCGCCTTGACCATCAGGATCACTTCGTTGCCATAGGCCGGAAGCGCTTGACGGATGGCGATCGGAAAGACGATGCGACGAAACAGCAGAACACCCGACATGCCGAAGGAACGGGCCGATTCCTTCTCGCCCCAGGACACCGCCTGGAGGCCGCCCCGGATGATTTCGGCGCCGTAGGCCGTGGTGTTGACGGTCAGGGCCAGAACGGCGCACCAGAAAGGTTCGCGCAGCACTGTCCACAACACGCTCTGGCGCAGCCAGTCGAATTGGCCGAGCCCGTAATAGATGAGAAAAAGTTGGACCAGCAATGGCGTGCCGCGAACGATGAAGATGTACAGCCGCGCCGGCCCGCTGAGAACAAGGCTTCGCGATTGGCGCATCAAAGCGACACCGATCGCCAGACAAAATCCGGCGCACAGCGAAATCACGACGAGTTGGAAGCTGTTGATCAGGCCGCCCATAATCGGCAAGACGCTGTCGACCATCAGTTCGACGTCCATGGTTCAGCCCCTCCTTTCGCCCCGTCCGGCCCATCGTTCGAGGCGGCGGAATCCCACCCCGGAAAATGTGGTCAGCCCGAGGAACAGAGCCGCCGCCAGGGTATAGAACAGGAAAGGATGCCGGCTGGAACCGGCCGCCACGTGCGATTGGCGCATGATTTCGACCAGACCGGTCACCGACACCAGGGCGGTTTCCTTCAGGGAACTGACCCAGCAATTGCCGAGACCGGGCAAGGCCAGGCGCAGAACCTGGGGCGCCAGAATTCGGCGGAACAGCAGGAAGCCGCTCATGCCTGCTGCGTGCGCGGCCTCGATTTGCCCCTTGGGCACGGCGTCGACGGCACCGCGAAAGACCTCCGTCTGGTAGGCGCCTTGAACAAGGCCGATCGCCAGCACGCCGACGATGAAGGCGTTGACCTCGATATACCCGTCGTAGCCGAACATGCGGGCGACGAACATGACCGAGCCGCTGCTGCCGAAGAACAACAGGTAGATAATCAGCAGTTCGGGAATACCGCGGGCGACGGTGGTATACCCTTCCGCCAGCCAACGAATGGATCCCCAGCGAGACCGCTTCATGGCGGCGCCCAAGGACCCCAAAACCAACCCGAGCGAGAAAGCGCTGACACTGATGAGCAACGTCATCAGCGTCGCCAGGAGCATTTCGTCCCCCCAGCCCGTATCACCGAACGCAAGAAGATCCATCAGGAAAAACCGCTACCTCGGAACGTCGGCGGGGCCGGCGCGCAAGCACGCGCGGCCCCGCCGTCGGCTCATTTCGTCAACGTATTGTCGAAGCCGAACCACTTCATGGCCAGAGCCTTGAGCGTTCCGTCCTTCATGGCGGAATCCAGGCCCTTGTTGAACAGGGCCTTGAGTTCGGCGTCCTCCTTGCGGATACCGATGCCGTTGCCCAAGCCCAGCACATCGCCGGACCACAGCGGGCCGACCAGGATGTACTTGCCGGGTTCTTCCTTCATCCGCGGAGACCAGACCGACAACGAGGCCTCGGCTGCGTCGATTCGACCCGCCTGAAGATCCATGTCGAGGTTTTCCTGGGTGTCGTAGCGACGAATGGTGATGCCGGCATCGCCCAGGTATTTATCGATGAATGCCGCATGCGTGGTCGAGGTCTGAACGCCGATCACCTTGCCCTTCAGAAGGACGCGAAAACCGTCGATCTCGGCCTGTTCCTCGGGCGTGATTTCGTTCAGGTCGACCCGCTCCAGTTTCGATTTGTAGTCGGCCATCGGGCTGCCCTTGGCAAGGGCCAGCGTGCTCGGCGTCTTGGCGTAGGGACCGGCGAAGTCGATTGCCTGAAGCCGCTTTTCGGTGATCATCATCCCCGCGATGATGGCGTCATACTTGCCGGCGTTGAGACTCGGAATGATGGTCTTCCATTCCTGCGCCTGCATCGTGCATTCCAGCTTCACGCGGGTGCAGATCTCGTTCATCACATCGATGTCGAAGCCATACAGCTTGCCCGACGGATCGATGGCGTTCCACGGAGGGTAGGCCCCTTCCGAGGCGACGCGGACCTGGCTCCACTCCTTGGCCGACGCCGAGACGGCGACAGCCATCATGGCCACTGCGAAAACGGCGAGTTGTTTTTTCATCATGGTCCTCTTCTTTTCCAAATCTCCCCGACGGGATGCCCCGAACCGTGGGGCCGAACGGTCCCGTCCGACCGTTTCAATGCACGAACTCACGGGTAAGGAACTGCCGGCAACGCGGCGAACGCGGGTCGCCGAACACCTGCTCGGGCGGTCCTTCCTCGGCGACAATCCCTTCGTCCAGAAACACGACGCGCGACGAAACTTCCCGGGCGAACGCCATCTCGTGGGTGACGATGATCATGGTCCGCCCCTCATCGGCCAGCCGGCGGATGACTTGGAGAACCTCGCCCACCAGTTCGGGATCGAGAGCCGAAGTCGGCTCGTCGAAAAGGATTACCCGTGGGTGGTTGCACAGCGCGCGGGCGATGGCGGCGCGCTGCTGCTGCCCGCCCGAAAGATGCGACGGGTAGTGATGGCGCTTTT
The DNA here is from genome assembly GCA_963675465.2 of Rhodospirillales bacterium. Classification (GTDB taxonomy): domain Bacteria; phylum Pseudomonadota; class Alphaproteobacteria; order Rhodospirillales; family Shumkoniaceae; genus JAHDSF01. The sequence continues at coordinate 340,329 of CAXXVY010000001.1, read as the reverse complement.
CAAAAATGCCGACCTTTTCCAGCAGGGCCTCGGCCTCGGCCACCACCTCGGCGCGGGCACGCTTCTGGACGTGGATCGGCGCTTCGATGACGTTTTCCAGAATCGTCATGTGCGACCACAGATTGAAGCCTTGAAACACCATGCTGAGACTGCTGCGGATGCGATCGACCTGCATGCGGTCGGCGGCCACGACGGTCCCGTCGGACCGGCGCCGGACACCGATGCTTTCGCCGTGCAGGCGAATCTCCCCTTCGTCCGGAATCTCCAGAAAATTGACACACCGGAGCATGGTGCTCTTGCCCGAACCGCTGGATCCGATCACGCTGATCACGTCCCCCTCGTCGGCCCGAAGAGATACGCCCTTGAGCACCTCGAGCGACCCGAAGCGCTTATGCAGATCGATGATTTCCAAAGTCGAGAAAGGTCCGGACACGGATTGCAATTCCCCGCGGCAGCTAACGGTTCTAAGATGGCCGTATAGTGTACGAAGTCCGTACCATAATGACCCCAGTCCAAATTTGGCAATCGAATTACCGACATGACCCCCACCAAAAATCCTGCCGACCTCGGCCAAATTCGCCTTGACCCCACCGGTCCGTTCACCGTTCGCCAGAACGTCTGTCTGACGGTCACCTTCACGGCCGGGCGTTTCGGGATCGACGACACCGGCGCGATCAAACTGGCTTATCGGTTGGTGTCCGACATGGGCGCGCTGCAAACCGACGACCCGACGGCGGCCAATTATGTCAGCGCCGAAGCCAGCAACGGCGCACGGCTGGAAGTCCGTTACGATCCGTTCGGATACATCCGGCCGTGGGACCAAGCCCTGATTGTGCGGGTCATGGACGGCTGTCTGGCTGCGGGCGACCGCATCGTCATTCGCCTGGGGGACCGATCGGGCGGCTCGCCGGGGTTACGCCTGCCCACCTTCCGACAGGAAGCCTTCGTTCTGCGGGCGTTCGTCGACGCCATCGCCACCGGTATATTCACCGAACTGCCGGAACGCTTGGCCGTTCGTCTCGATTCCGGTGAACCCGTTCGTTGGAAAGCGGTATTGCCGACCGCCCGGACAATCGACGAACCCTTTCGGCTGGGACTCAAGGCGGAAGATCTATGGGGCAACCCGACCGATCGGATCGATACCGTGCTCAGGCTGGAAGCCGAAGGCCCGCTCGCCGGTCTCCCCGCGGAGGTCCGATTCGCGCCGGGCCAACGCGCGCTCGTCGTCGACGGACTGACCGGAACGCAGGCCGCTACGATACGGGTCCGGGTATCGGATGCCGACGGACATTTGATATGCCGATCCAATCCGGTGATCGTGGGCGCGACGGCCGACGAACGCACCTATTGGGGCGACCTGCACGGGCAATCCGGCGAAACGGTGGGCAGCGGCACGGCGCGCGACTATTTCGCCTTCGCCCGCGACATCGCCTTCCTCGACATCGTCGGCCATCAAGGCAACGACTTCGAGATCACCAACGGCTTCTGGCGGGAACTCAATACCCTGACCGCCGAATTCGACGACCCCGGCCGCTTCGTCTGCTTTCCCGGCTACGAGTGGTCGGGCAACACTTGCGTCGGCGGCGATCGCAACGTGTTGTTCGTCCGGGACGGCCGATCGATCCGCCGGTCGTCGCACGCCCTGATCCCGGACGACGGCGACATGGCGGCCGACTGCCACACCGCCGACCAATTGTTCGATGCCCTGCGCGGCGAGGATGCCGTTATCCTGGCCCATGTCGGGGGGCGCTACGCCGATGTCGCGACGTTCCACGACGCCGTCCTGGAAACCGCGGTGGAGGTCCATTCCGCCTGGGGCACCTTCGAATGGCTTCTGTTCGATGCCTTCGAGGCCGGATACCGGGTCGGCGTGGTCTGCAACAGCGACGATCACAAATGCCGCCCCGGCGCCAGTTATCCCGGCGCCTCGGAATTCGGCTCCTACGGCGGCCTGACCTGTTTCCTGACCGACACGCTGTCGCGGTCGGCCATCTTCGACGCTCTGCGCCGCCGCCATCATTACGGCACCACCGGCGCCCGCATCTTCCTCGACGCGACCAGCGGCCCTCACCGCATGGGCGACATCGTCCCGGCCGCGGTCGGCGATACCGTTCCCCTTCGGGTACGGGTGGAAGGATCGACACCGATCGAACGGGTCGAGGTTTTCGCCGGCCGCAAGCGCATCGCATTCCGGCGGCCGTTCACGGTGACGGGCGGCGAACGGCGCCTGCGCGTCCTGTGGGAGGGAGCCCATTACCGGGGCCGCAGCCGTCAGGTGGCCTGGGATGGCTCCCTGGGATTTACCAACGCCGCCCTCCGCCGGTTCGAACCGATCAACCAGTGGAACCCCGAACGCGCGTTCACCGTCGCCGACGGCCGATTGAACTGGTCTTCGACGACGACAGGCGGCTTCGCGGGATGCGACATCTGGCTGGACGATAGCGCGGCGGGAGAGATCGACCTGATGACACCGCTGGTTCAATGCCGATTACGGCTGTCCGACATCGGCGGAGCGGACACCGTGTTCGATGCCGGGGGTCTGGAACGCCGGGTACGCCTGTTCCGGCTGCCCGATACGCTTACCCGGCACGACATGGATTTCACGATCGATGTCCCCATCGAGACCGGCGGCGATACCCCGGTATTCGTCCGCGTCACGCAGGAGGACGGCCATCGGGCGTGGTCGAGCCCGATTTATTTCACGACCACGATCTGAGCGACGGCACGGACGAAGCGAGGATACACTCCGTTACACATCGGACATATTCCGGAAACGGCTGATAACCATTCTCACACCCCGCGTGACATCGAGTCCTCGGGGGAGATTTCCATGAAAGTTTGGTTTTTGAAAATTCATCGCTGGCTGGCGTTGGTTTTTGGGCTGCCCCTCATCGTGGTCATTTTGTCGGGTCTGGTTCTGTCTTTTGAACCGTGGCTTGTCACGAATGCCATCGAAAACGGGGCACTGCCCCAGGAAAAAATCCAGACGCTTTTAACCCAGCACGATCCGGACGGCCGGGCGCGTTCGCTGTTCTATCGAAACTACGACAACACGGTCTCGATCGGCGCCGGACGAGGCCAGAGCGTCGTGGTCGATGTCGCCACCGGACAGGTGCAGCCCGGCCCCTCTACCTTGGCCTCCGTGATGGGGACCGCGCGCGGTTTGCACGAAGCCTTGTTGATCGATGCCAATTGGCTCGTCGTCACTTCGACGGCAGCCTTGCTGGCCACGGTGCTTCTCGGGGCGCTCCTGGGATGGCCGAGGTTTTCGAATACGCTGAGCGGATGGCACAAAGGGGTGGCATGGGGGCTCTTCCCCTTCGTCGCGCTATCGCCTCTGACGGGTCTTTTGATGACCCTGGGCGTCACCTTCGCCGCGGCGCCCGCGTCCGCCCCCGCGCCGCAAGCCGCGCCGTTGGCGCTTTACGAAGCGGTGGCTGTCGTCGGGCGGGACCATGACCTTTCATCGCTGATCTGGATGAGATCCATGGGCGGACGCCTGCTGGCACGCCTGGCCGAAGACGGCGAGTATCGTGTCTATGCGGTGACGGCGGAGGGCACCGCGCCGATGCAACGCAATTGGCCCCGCCTGTGGCATGAAGGAAACTTCGCGGGCGCGTGGTCGGCGGCGATGAACGTGATCGTCTCGTTCGCCATGATGGGCCTGCTCGCGACGGGAGTCTGGATCTGGCTGCGCCGCTCGCTCAGAAGGCACGCCAACCGGCGTGGACGCCACGGCGCAACCGCTTGAAGAGGTGTCGGAATGCGCGGCCCCGCAGTTAGGCGGCGGCGGGAAGGAGTTCGGTCGATAGGGACCATTTTGCGGCGACATCCATTCCTGGTGACGGGCTTCGCGATCGCCACCGTTCTGACATTGCTTTTCGCAGCCCGCTTCGCCTGGCACGTCGTTTATTGGTCGATGCATGAGAACGAGCCCATTCGTCCGTGGATGACCGTGGGCTATGTCGCGCACAACTGGGATTTGAAGGCTAAAGCGATCGACGACATCGCCAAGCTGCCGAAACCCACAGGGCATCGTCCTTTTACCCTGGCCGAAATCGCATCCCAGCGCGGCGTGCCCGTCGAACAGGTGATCGCGGATGTCGAATCCGCCATCTCACAGATCAAAGCCAAAGAGCACCGGGGTAAAAAGCCGTGACCGACTGGCTCCTCGCGCTGGTGCCGCAGTACGGCCTTTGGCTTCTGGCATTCAGTACATTCTGTGCCTGTGTCGCGCTGCCGATTCCGGCCTCCATTCTCATGCTGACCGCCGGGGGGTTTATCTCCGCCGGGGACCTGTCACTCAGCGGCAGCGTCATCGCCGCACTCACCGGCGCGGTGGCCGGAGATCAGATGGGGTACTGCGGCGGCCGCTGGGCCGGAACAAGGTTGAAAGCCTGGCTCGGTTCCCGTGCCGCGCCGATCGACCGGGCATCGGAACTGCTTTCGACTCGGGGCGGTTTTGCCGTGTTTCTGTCCCGCTGGCTCATTTCCGGCCTCGGTCCGTACGTCAATCTTGCGGCGGGCGCTGCGCGTCAACCTTGGTCGCGCTTCAGTATTTGGGCGATTGCCGGGGAAGCCTTGTGGGTGTCCCTATATGTGGGTCTCGGATACCTGTTCACCGGCAACATCGAAGCCGCTTCTGAAATGGCCTTCAACTTTCTGGGGCTGCTGGCTGCCGGCGCCGTCGCAGTCGCGCTCGGCCTTTGGCTTATCGCTGTCGTTCGCTCGGAAACCGGGAGAAATGAACGGGGTCTCGTGAACGAGAGCGCTTTCGTCACCGTTCGGCGCGCCGTCCGCGGCAGGTGACGACGCATAAACTTTTCACCTCCGACCCGCCATGTTACCCGTATTGAAGCCAAATGGGTGAAAGGCGCAGGAAACGCCTTGCCCATACCATGCTATCGGGCGGAAGCAAGTCTCCGTCCTTCGCCATTGCTTCAATTCGAAATCCCGGAGTAGACTTTGGTCAGTCGATCGTGAAACGCGGTTGGCGAAAGGTAAAAATTGCACAAGGAATCAAGGGGTAATCGAAGCCATTTTATTTTCCCACGATCCAACAAAGCAATCAGGGAGACAGGCATGCAAGCCAAGGCTTTTGGAAAAATCGTCGCGAGTACCGTTGTCGCGCTTGCGGTAACGGGCACAGCCGTCGCCGCGGACTATCCAACCCGAGATATCCGCATGGTGGTCGCCTGGGGCGCCGGCGGCGGTACCGACGGCATCGTCCGCAAGATTTCCAGCATTGCCGAAAAGGCGCTGCCCAAATCGATTTATGTGGAAAACATCGAAGGCGGGCTCAGCGCCACCGGCGTCATGGATGTCATGAAAAGCCGCCCCGACGGCTACAACCTCATCAGCATGACCTATGACAGCGTCATCACGGTGCCGTGGCAGAAGCTGCTTCCCGGCTACAGCCTGGACAAGCTGAAAATCATCTGCCGCATCACCAGCGAACCCGACGCGATCATGGTTCGCGCCGACGGCCCCTACAAGACGCTCGATGATCTGGTCAAGGCCGCCAAGGCCAACCCCGGCAAGATCAAGTTCGGCATCCAGGGCGTCGGCTCCCGCGTCCATCTTGCGATGTTGCAGTTCCAGGAAGTGACGGGCGTCAAGTTCAACCTCATTTCGTACCCCGGCGGCGCGGCGCCGCAAAAGGAAGCGATCCTGGCCAAGGAAGTCGAAGCCGTGATCACCAGCCTCGGCGACTTTGCGTCCTTGATCCAGTCCGGTGACGTTCACGGCGTCGCCGAGCTTTCTGAAGCCCGCAATGCCACCTATCCCGACGTCCCGACCGCCAAGGAACTGGGCATCGACATCCAGATCGGCAGCTTTATCCTCCTGGCGGCACCGGCCGGGACGCCGGATGACGTCGTCGCGAAGCTCGAAAAGACCTTCTACGACGCCCATCACGACGACGCCTTCCGCAAATGGTTGGCGACGACGGGCGTATCCCCGACGTGGCTGGGTTCCAATGAAGTCACGCAGTGGGCAACGGACACCCAAAAGCAGTTCTTCACCATGATGGATGATCTGGTGAAGCAGGGCGTCCTGAAGAAGTAGGCTCGGCTCGGAAGGCCCCGTTCCCGCCGTTCGGCGGGGACGAGGCCGACCGTCTGCTTTCTGGGAGGCATCGTCTTGAACGAAAAGAACAGCGGCCGATTTCGCGGCGCCGTCGCCCTGCCGTTGATCCTGATCATCATTACCGGGATCTATCTGGCCGAGGCGTTGCGCAGCATGCGCCCCTTCGAGGAAGGAACGGCGGGGCCGTCCTTCTTTCCCATCGTCGTCTCGATCGTCATGATCGCGGCTCTGGCGCCCTTGCTCTGGAAGGCCTTGCGCGGCAACGAATCGGACAAACAGGACGAAAAAAGCACGGCGGTGGTCGCCATCGCCGAACCGGTCAAGGTTGTCCTGTTGACCATCGGATACATCGCCGCCTTCAAGCCGGCCGGATATTTCATCTCCACGGCCGTTTACGTCCTGGCGCTGCTGTACGTCTTCAAGTTCAAGGGCCGGAAACCTTTCGTCAATGTTTTCTGGGCCGTCCTGATCGCCGGAGTCTGTTTTCTCCTGTTTTCGGAGATTTTCCAGATCCGGCTCCCCAAACTCGGGGGGATTATCTAGATGGAAACGCTGAACGGCGTTCTGAACGGATTCGTCGCGCTCGCCGATCCTCTCACTTTTCTCGCGGCGCTCGTCGGTTTCCTGATCGGCACCTTCTTCGCGGCGGTCCCCGGCTTGACGTCGGCGCTCGCCATCGCGTTGCTGCTGCCGCTAACCTACAGTCTCGACGTCGTCGTCGCGCTGGTGATGTGCGCGGCCATTTTCATGGCCGGCATGTACGCGGGCAGCATCACCGCCACCACCATCAACATTCCCGGCGCCCCGGCAAACATGATGACGTCGATTGAGGGCCACGCGCTGATGAAGAAGGGCCTGGGGGCAAAGGCCTTGGGCCACGCGGCGCTCGGTTCCATGATCGGCGGCGTGATCGGCGCCCTGCTCTTGATGTTCGTCGCGCCGCTCGCGGTCAAAGTCGCCCTGCTGATCCGGACCCCGGGCAAATTCTCGCTGATTCTGTTCGCCCTGATCGTCATCGTGATCGCCCAGCGAAAATCGTTCGCCAAGGGTACGGTCGCCACCGTTCTCGGCATCATGATCGCCACCGTCGGCATCGACGTGATGGAACCGATCGCCCGATTCACGTTCGGGTTCGAGATTTTCGTCCAGGGGATCGACATGATGCCCCTGATCATCGGCACTTTCGCCATCAGCGAACTTCTGATCCAGTCGGAACAGAGTGGCCAAAAAGTGGTCGTCGTCGGCGACGGCGCGCCCATCCTAAGGCGCGATTTCATCCCGACTTTGGCCGAAATCCGTGAAATCGGCCTGTTCGCCTATTTGAAGAGCAGCGTCATCGGGTTCCTGATCGGCGTGCTCCCGGGCGCGGGCGGGTCCATGGCGGCATTCGTGTCCTATGCCGAAGCGATGCGTTCGTCGAAACGCCCGGAGCAGTACGGCGACGGGTCGATCGAGGGCATCGCCGCGGCCGAATCGGCCAACAATTCGATGTGCGGCGGCGCTTTCGTCCCGATGCTGACCTTCGGGATTCCCGGCGACCCGACGACGGCGATCGTTCTGGGGGTGCTGATCATCAACGGCCTACAGCCGGGCCCGATGCTGTTCGCCAACCAGTTCGACCTTATTTCGCCGATGTTCGCGTCCCTGTTCGTCAGCGCGCTGGTTTTCATTCCGTTGACGCTGTTCACCCTCGGCCCCTATTTCATCAAGATCGTGACGATCAACAAGGCGGTCCTTTATTCGGGCATTGCGGTTGTCGCCATCGTCGGCGGCTACGTGGCGACGTTCTCGATCTTCCAGATGTCGCTGACCCTGGTGTTCGGCGTCATCGCCTACTTCTTGCGAAAGCAGAACTATCCGACCGTGTCGCTGCTTCTGGGATTCATCCTGGGGCCGGACTTGGAACTGTACTTCCGGCGCGGCCTTTCGCTGGAAAACGGCAATCCGATCGTCTTTTTGACCAGCCCCGACAGCGTGGTCTTCCTCGGACTGACCGTGGTGTTCTTCTACTTCTTCGTCATTCGCAAGCCCAAGGCACAGATCGTCACCGAGGCCGCGTCTAAATCGCCGCCCAAGTCCTGAAGTAACGTCGCCGTCGCTCCGGCGACGGCGGCGCAATCGTACGGCAAATAAACTCCGGGAATCAGTAGCCGATCGCGCAGCCGTCCTTGCGCGGATCGGACCCCCCCGTCAGCACGCCCTGTTCCCAGTCGATCCAGATCGCCTGCGACCCGCCAATGGGCTTTTCCGGGGCAACGAACGTGTGACCCTTGGCTTTGAGTTCCGCGACGACGTTCGCCGGGACGCCGCATTCGACCTCGACGGCGTCCTGACCCGGTTCCGGGAACAGGCGCGGGCTGTCCTGCGCTTCCTGAATGTCCATCCCATAGTCGAAAAAGCGGGACAGAAAGTTCATGTGGCCGAACGCCTGATAGCCGCCACCCATCACGCCGAACGGCATCACCGCCCTTCCGTCCTTGGCGACCATGCCGGGAATGATGGTGTGAAGCGGTCGCTTGCGCGGGGCGATGCAGTTGGGATGCGCGGGATCGAGCACGAAACCCTGCGCCCGGTTGGTCAGCACGACGCCTGACTTCGGCGCCATCAAACCGCTGCCGAAATTATAGAACAGCGTATTGATGAAACTGCACGCATTGCGGTCCTTGTCGACGACGGTGAGGTACACCGTGTCGCGATGATCCGGCAGATCGACCGGGGGCAAGGCGGACATCGCCTTGTCGGGATCGATCTTCGCCATCAGGTCCTTGGCGTGACGTTCGGACAGCAGCCAGTCGACCGGCACGTCCGCCTGGGACGGATCGGCCAGCCAGGCGTCGCGATCATGGTAGGCGAGTTTTCCGGCTTCAATCTCCAGATGGTAGCGCGCGGCCGAGTTGACGGGTACCGACGCCGGATCGACCTGCTTCATCATGTTAAGCAGCAAAAGCGCGATGATGCCCTGGCCGTTCGGCGGACACTCGTAAACCCGGCAGCCCCGGAAGTCGGTCGATATCGGCGTGACGTAGGCACCGACGTAGTCCCTGAAATCGTCGAGCGTGTGCAGCCCGCCCTTGCCTTGCAGGTAGGAAACGATGTCGTCGGCGACGTCGCCCGTATAGAACGCGTCACGCCCGTTTTCGCCGATCTTGCGCAGCGTCGCGGCCAGTTCGGGCAGCCGGTGCATGTCGCCGACCTTCGGCAGGACGCCGTTCGGCATGAATGTGCGTTTCAGGTTCGCGTCGGCTTCGATGACGGTTCGCTGACCGGCGAAGTCCGACGCCACGCGGGACGCGACCGGATAGCCGTTTTCGGCGTAGGCGATGGCCGGTGCCAGAAGCTCGGCCAGCGGCATCGAACCATGGTCGCGATTGAGTTGGTACCAGGCATCGATCGCCCCCGGCACCACCACCGAATGCGGCGACTGGCGTTCGATGCGGGCGATTCCCTGGGCCGCGTACCAATCGGCCGTTGCCGCCGCCGGTGCCGTTCCGGACCCGTTGAAAGCCACAATGTCCTCGGAACCGCCCGGCGCATACAGACAGAAGCAATCGCCGCCGATACCCGTGGATTCCGGTTCGGTCACGCATTGCACGGCGCACGCGGCAATGGCGCCATCCATCGCGTTGCCGCCTTTCTGTAGAATGCCGATGGCGGCAAGCGTCGCCAACGGACTGGACGACGCCGCCATTCCGGATGGCGCGTGAACCGGGGAACGCCCCGGGAGTTCGAGATTTCGCATGAATTCGGCCCTTCCTTTCTATGCGAGGAGGCGCTGCGGCACGCTTGTTACCTGCCCGACGCGGCGATCCGTTTTGCCACGGCCGAATACTAAAGCACACCATCGCCAAGCGTCCAACCGATGAAACCGCGCGATGCCCAGTCGGTTCGACGAAAGATCCTACGGACCTCGAGTCCAAAGGATCGAACCGAATTCTCTTTCACTGGTTAATTGAACAACGTTCATTTATAAGTGAACGTTGTTCAATTATATATCGAGACACCTACCCCGAATAGGAGAGAGCCGTTCTTCCGGCAAGGTGAACACCGTGACCAGCATCTATGATCTGAAACCGCGTTTCCAAAACCTTCTGCGCCCGTCATGCCGTCGGCTCGCCGATGCCGGCGTGGCCGCGAACCAGGTGACCGTGGCGGCCGTCCTGCTGTCGGCGGTCGGCGGCGCTTGGATAGCCTGGATGCCGACATCGCCATGGCCCTTGTCGGCCCTGCCGCTCATTCTCCTCGTTCGGATGGCCCTCAATGCCGTGGACGGCATGCTGGCGCGCGAATTCGCCATGCAAACGCGGCTCGGCGCCGTTCTCAACGAAATTGGCGACGTGGTGTCGGACGCCTGTTTATATCTGCCGTTGTGCCTGCATCCCGCCGTGCCGGTCTGGGGCGTCGTCGGGATCGTCCTGGCGGGCACCCTGGCCGAAATGATGGGCGTCGTGGCCGTTCAAGTGGGTGGCGCGCGGCGCTACGACGGCCCGTTTGGCAAAAGCGACCGCGCCTTCGCCATGGGACTGCTCGCGTTGCTGCTGGGAACCGGCGTTGCCGGCGGCCCGTGGATCGAGATTTACGCGGGACTGGCCATCGTCTTGTCCTTTTTGACCGTATTCAATCGCGGGCGCCAAGCGCTGCGGAACCCGGAGATGACGCAATGATCACCCTCCCGCCCATTGCCGTGACGGTCGTTCTCGCGGGCCTCTACGGTCTTCTCGTTTTGGCAACCTTCGTCATTCAGGTGATTCGGCGCGCCCGGCCCGGGGTCGACCTCTCCGAGGTTGCGACAAGGACCCGGTCCTGGTGGATCATGGTCACCTTGTTCTCGCTGGCGATACGATCGAATAACCGGCGCGACTCGTCACGAGCGAGGACCATCCCCACCTAAGTGAGAATCGGTCGCGTCGGAAACAGACGCCGCCCGCCGCCGTTTTCCGGACAGGAGAGGGAAACTTCGCCATGTTTGGGAAGTTCCGCTTCGAACTTGTTTGCGCACTGTGCATCGGGGTGCTTCCGGTCGTGCCCCCAGCAACAGCGCGGGCGGTCGCGGTTGATCTCGAACTCGTGCTCGCAGTCGATGTTTCCCGGTCGATGGACGCCGACGAACAGCAGGTGCAACGTGACGGCTACGTCGCCGCAATCACCCACCCCGAAGTTCTGGAGGCCATCCGATCCGGACGCTATCGCCGGGTGGCGGTGGCCTATGTGGAATGGGCGGGCCCATCGACCACCATCATGACGGTGCCATGGCAAATCGTCGACGACGAGTCCAGCGCGGCGGCCTTCGCTTCGGCGCTCACCGGAACGTCGACGATCCGGATGCCGATGACGTCGTTTTCGGGCGTTCTCCAGTTCGCCTCCCGGCTGTTCGACGGCAACGGCTTCGAAGGTGATCGCCGTGTGATCGACATATCGGGCGATGGGCCGAACAACACCGGCGACCCGGTGGAACCGACCCGAGACCGGGTGGTCGGCCTGGGGATCACGATCAACGGCCTGCCCTTGCTGATTCGTCCGTCGATCATCGCCGCGGTTCACGGTGCCGATCTGGCCGACTATTATCGCGACTGCGTGGTCGGCGGATTCGGGGCTTTCGTGATGCCCGTCGACAACCTCGAACAGTTCGCCCCGGCGATCCGGCGCAAGATGGTGCTGGAAATCGCCGGTCGACCAGCTGTGCCCCGCCCTTCGGTGATCCCTGTCGCAAGCGCCAAAGTCGACTGCTTCATCGGCGAAGAACAGCGGCGGCGCTGGAGCGACTGGTGAGAGTCATCGCGACCGGAAGTGTCTTTAAACCCTTTCCCGAAAACAGGAGCGTCGCTATTCTACCGGGACAGGCGCCTCGACGACCGTCATTGCGATGGTTCGTGGGAATTTGTCACAGGCTTCTGGGATCGAGCGGGAACAAACCGACGTGACAAAAAGGAAGATCGGTGGTGACCACGCCGGAGGCGAACCGACACGATGATCCGTTGGTTCCGGTCCCTGCGAATGATCCTGCTGATCCTGACGCTGGTGGCGATCCTGCCGTCGGTCGGGGTGATCCTGTATACCGGCTACGAATCCCGGGGAAACGCCGAACAGTCCGCCCGCGAGGCCACCCTCCGCCTCGTTCAGAACCTGGCGGCCGTCCAGGAGCGGTTGACGGCGGCTACCCACCAGATGCTGACGACGCTGGCGCTGCTGCCCGACGTCCAGCAACTGAACACGGCGGCCTGCAACGACCTGTTCCGCCATCTGATCCGCGTCAATCCCGTCTATACCAACGTCGTCATGACCGATGCGGCTGGCAACATCATCGCTTCAGCCCTGCCTTTCGACCCCACGAGCCTCGCCGACCGCAAGCATTTCAACGACGCCATCGCGGCGAAGAACTTTTCGGCGGGCGAATACATCGTCAGCCGGACAACCTTCGAACCGGCGTTCCCGTTCAGCTACCCGGTTCTGGATGCCGAAGGAAACGTCCGCGCGATCCTGATCGCCGCCGTCAAGCTCAACTATTTCCAGGCGTTGTTTCGCAAGGAAACGATGCTGGACGGTGCCTTCATGGGGATCGTCGATCACGCGGGACGCCGACTGTTTCGCACTCCGCGCGGCGACGACAGGTTTCCTTTGGGTCAGCCGATCGCCGAACAGGTCTGGAAACAGGCGAACCGCGAAACCGACAGCGGCACGGCAATTCGCTCCAACTCGGACGGCGTCTCCAGGATGGTCGCCTTCAAGCGGTTGCGTCTTCAACCCGGCGAGGCGCCCTACATGTATCTTTTCGTCGGCATACCCGCTCAGACCATCGGTGCCGAAGCCCAGGCTGTAACCATCCGCAATATCGCGCTCGTCGCCGCGGCAGGCGGTCTGGCGCTTCTGTTCGCATGGGCGATCGGGCGCCGGGCGATTGTCGGGAAAGTCGATATCCTGGCGCGCGCCGCCACGCGTTTCGGTTCAGGGGATTTCGACACGCCGACAGGCCTGGATCCGCAGGACGGTGAATTGGGACACTTGGCGGCGGCGATGGACGGAATGGCCGATGAGCGGAAGAAGGCGGAGAAGGCCTTGCGCCAAAGCGAGGCGCGCTTCCAACTGCTTGTCGAAAAGCTACCGATTCCGATCTCCCAGGTCAGCAGCCGGGGCGAGGTCCTTCTTCTGAACGAGCGATTTCGCGAACTCCTCGGGTATTCGACGGAGGACATTCCGGATCTGGACCATTGGTGGCCGAGCGCCTATCCGGACGAAACCTACCGAAGCGCGGTCATCTCCATTTGGACCGAGGCGATCGCGAGGGCGATCGGAAACCGAACCGATGTGGAACCGCACGAATACCGGGTAACCGCCAAGGACGGGCGTGCCCTGCTGCTCGAAATTTCAGGCATCCCCCTCGACGACGGCTTTCTTGCGACCTTCATCGACGTATCGGATCGACGCAAGGCGGAAGACGCTCTGCGCGAAAGCGAAAGCCGCCTGAAGGCTATCGTGGATAACGCGCCGATGGCGATCACGCTCAAGGATCTCGGCGGCCGCTATCTGTTGGCAAACGTGAAATTGGCTCTCCGATTGGGTCTGACCCCTTCCGATTTCATCGGCAAGACCGCGTACGACATCGTGAACACGGACTGGGCGGATGCCATCGCGCGGCGCGACAGGCAAGTCATGGACGCGGGCATCGCGATCCAGAACGAGGTCGAGACGTTCGATCTGGACGGCACGCGCAGAACGTTGCTGGTCAACCGGTTCCCGATCTTCGACCACCAGGGAAATCTGACCGGAATCGGTGGTATTTCGAACGACATCTCGGAACGCAAAGTGTTCGAGCGCGGTCTCGTCGACGCCAAACTCCAGGCGGAATTGGCCAATCGGGCGAAGTCCGAATTCCTGGCCAACATGAGCCACGAACTGCGCACGCCGCTCAATTCCATCATCGGGTTCGCCGAAATGATGATTCTGGAGACGTTCGGACCTTTGGGGCATGAACGGTACGCCGAATACGTCGGCGACATCCGCGATGGCGCGCACCTGCTGTTGCACATCATCGGCGATATCCTGGACCTGTCGCGGATAGAAGCAGGTGCCGTGATTCTGGAGGAAGCCCCCCTGGACGTCGGGGATTTGATCGAGGGGGTTTCCCGTCTTCTGGTCGACCGGGCCGAGGGCAAGGACATTCAGGTGACGGGAACCGCCAAGCCGGATCTTCCGAAGCTGTATGCCGACGGTCTGCGGGTCAAACAGATCCTGCTGAATCTGGCTTCGAACGCGATCAAGTTCACGCCCAGGGGCGGAAAAGTTTCGGTAGAAGCGCGGCGCGATCCGGACGGCGGCTTGATCTTCGAGGTCACCGACACCGGGATCGGCATGAACGCGGACGAAATCCTCATCGCGTTGCAGCCTTTCGGGCAGGTTGCCGCCTCGCAGCGCCGGGACCAGCCGGGAACGGGATTGGGCCTGCCGATCGCCAAATCCCTGGCGGAAGCGCATGGCGGACGTTTATCGATCCAAAGCGACGTGGGCATCGGAACCCGGATATCGGTGTGGTTTCCGGAAGCGCGTATTCGCGAATCGGACGTCGTCGTTTCGAAGGGAAAGCCGACATGACTCATGAAGATTTCATGCGCCGCGCGATCGCGTTGAGCCGCGAACACATGAATGCCGGTCACGGCGGTCCGTTCGGCGCGGTGATCGTCAAGGATGGAGAAATCGTTGGGGAGGGCTGGAATCAGGTCACGTCGGCCAACGACCCGACGGCGCATGCGGAGGTCATGGCGATCCGGTCCGCCTGCCGCCGCCTTGGAACATTCAGCCTTTCCGGTGCCGTGATCTACACGAGCTGCGAGCCGTGTCCCATGTGCCTGGCGGCCATCTATTGGGCTCGACTGTCGCGAATCTACTACGCCAACACCCGGAATCATGCCGCCACCATCGGGTTTGACGACGCCCGTCTTTACGACGAGATCGCGGCCAAGCCCGAAAACCGATCCTTGCCGATGACCCGCCTTCTCGGCGAGGAAGCCCTGTCGGTCTTCAAGGACTGGACGGGCAACCCCGACCGCACATCCTACTGAGTCGTGATGAAATCGCGAATGAGGGACCGTTTCCGAAGAAGATTCTCGGACTTGGCTCTCTTCTTCGCGGGAACAGCGGGGCTCTCGGCAAAATCGTCGGAAACGCTGTGAAACAGCTTGACGACCTCGTCGCTCGGCAGATCCTTGCGCAGACAGGACCAGGCGGCAACCAGCACGCCCCGACCGATTCCCGCAGAATTGAAATCGGGATTCCGTCTCAATTCGCCGATAACGGCGTAAACGCGCTCGAAGGCTTCTCGTTCGCCGAAACTTCTCTGGCGATCCTCGAACATGGCCTCCCCCTTTTCATGCCTGATGGCTGAATTTATGGTTGATGTTATTGTATGACAAAGTGCGTTAACAGAATGTTTCCATGAATCGGGCAATGCTGACGTCGAATCGCTCGGCCCTTTGCCGGATCGCGCCCATTGGAATGCGCGCCGGGCGGTCGATGACGAATCAGGTGTCGGCATTCAATATTGTGTTGGGAAGGGCGTTTTGATATAAATGTAACAATTAGTATATTATGCGTCTCGTTTAAACATCGGATACGATCGCGTCGGAAATTGCCGCTCGGCGGAGGACATGTCATGGGCCGGTTGAAGGCGTTCGGAATACCTCTGGTTGCCGCGGCTCTTATCGCGTTTTGCGCGTCCGCCCCCCATGACGCCTCGGCCGCCCACAAGACCCGAGGCATGGTCACGGTGATGCACTACTTCGCCGGCGTTCTTGGACGCGAGGCGCTGAACCAAATATTTCACGATTTTCAGGAAAAGCACCACATCGCCGTTTTCGACAATCCCATCGGGCACGAGGATTTCAAAACCGAACTTCTCGAAATGGCTGCCGAAGGATTGCTTCCCGACATGCTCGGCAACTGGGCCGGGGCGCGTACGCAGACTCTCGTCGACCGCAAAGCGCTTCGCGCCATCGACGAATTCTGGGACAGCAACCACATCGGAGATCTCGTCGTCCCCGTCCTCGCCAAACAGGCGACGCTCTACGACGATCACCGTTACCTGATCCCGTTCGGCTATCATTGCATCGGTTTTTTTTACAATCCCGGAGTTCTCGCTCGGATCGGCGTCACGACCTTTCCGGCGACGTGGCCCGAATTCCTCGACCTCGGCAAGCGTTTGGTCAAAGCCGGTATTGTACCTGTGTCCCTTGGCTCCCGGAACCGTTGGCCAGCGCAGTTCTGGTTCGATTTCATTCTGCTCCGCACAGCCGGTCCGGAATTTCGCGCGCGGCTGATGATGGGCAAAGAGCCCTATTCGGCTCCCGAGGTGCGGACGGCGGTGCGGATGTGGAAGGATCTGCTGGAAGCGGGAATCATCGTCGACAAACCCGAGGACGATTGGACCGACGCCGCGGACGCAGTCGCCGATGGAACAGCCGCCATGACACTGATGGGCACATGGATCGACGGCTATTGGTTGGAAAAGAACATCATCGCCGCACGGGATTATGACTTCGCGGAGTTTCCCGCCGTCGACCCGGCCATTCCGCGCATCGCGCTGGGTCCGGTAGACGGATTCGTCATATCGGCGAACGCACGCAATCCTGAAAATGCCGAAGCCCTGGCGTTGTTCCTTCTCGGCAACAGCGAAGCCCAGTCCAACTGGGCGAAAGCCCAGGGGGCGCTCTCACCCAACGTCGACATGAACAAGACCATCTACGACGCCGTCCAGCGGCGGGCTCACGAAGCGGTCGCGACCGCCGATGCCTTCGCCTTCAATTACGATCTGTCTACCCCGCCCGCGGTTGCCGAGCTCGGGTTGGATTTTTTCCGGGCGTTTCTCGACCTCCCGGAACGCTACCTTGATCTGCTCCATGCCTTGCAAAGCGATGCCGCCACAGCTTTCGGAGCCGCCAGCGCCCCATGAAGAACGCCCGGCGTCTCATTGCGTACTATATCGCTGCGGGGCTCGTGGCCGCGGGAGCCGCGGCGTGGTATGTCTACGAGGCCACCCGCGTCGTCGAACCGTCTTTGGCGTTCGAAGCCCAGGCCGCCACGATCCAAATCGGCCACATCATTCATGATCTCGCGACGCTGGACCGTTCGATCGACAACATCGCCGCGCGCCGCACCCGCGCGAGCTACGAGTTCAAATATGCCGTCGATCTCTTGAAGGCCCGACGCGACAATCTTCTACGCATTCAGGAGGCCTATCCGTCTCTTGCCTTTCACGAGATCGATTTCCTCAACGATGTTCTGGTTTTGACCGAACCGCTTTTGACGGACTCCGAACTCGGTCCCGAACATGCGAGGGCGTTGGCAATCGCCGTGAGGCACGGGCTCAGCGCATTCGACCGTGCGTTTACGCGCCTTTCGGGTTTCGGGCTCAAAACCGTCGAGTCGCAATCCAACCAGACCAGTCGTTTCGCGACGTCGACCGGAATCGCCTTTGCGCTTCTTTTGGCGACCATGCTGTTGATCGTCGTTCTGGTCAATCGGCAACGGAACGTCCTGGTTCGCCACCAGCAGATGTTGGAGCACGAAGTACGTGCCCGAACGGAAGAACTGCGCCGCAGCGAGGAGCGCTTTCGCGGTTTCGCCGAATCGGCCTCCGACATTCTGTGGGAAATGGACGAAAACCTGCGGTTTACGTTTTTTTCCGAGAATATCGAACAGATCGCCGGCCGCGGCATCTCGGAACTGATCGGACTGGAACGGCGCCAGCGCGCGATCCCCGAGGAATTCATCACCGAAAGGGAAAAGTGGGCGCGCCACATGGACGATCTGACCCACCACAAGCCATTCCGGAATTTCGAATATGCGATCCGGCGCCTGGACGGTGAAATCCGCGACCTTCAAGTCAGCGGGAATCCGGTCTTCGACGATAAAGGTCGTTTCGCCGGATACCGGGGCGCGTCGCAGGACATCACCGAACGGAAACGATCCGAACGGGCGCTTCAGGCCGCCTATGCCCACATGGAGCAACGGGTCGAAGCCCGGACGCGCGAACTGGCCATCGCAAAGGAACAGGCGGAAAAAGCCAACCTCGCCAAAAGCGAATTCCTCGCCCACATGAGCCACGAACTGCGCACGCCGCTCAACTCGATCATCGGTTTCTCCGAAATCATGACCAGTCAGATGATGGGACCGGTCGGCAATCCGAAGTACCTGGAATATATCGGCGACATCAAGACTTCTGGCCAGCATCTCTTGGCCATCATCCAGGATATTCTCGATATTTCGAAGATCGAGGCGGGCGAGCTTATCCTGACCGAAGAAGATGTCGACTGCGCGTCGCTGCTAACGGACGCGATCCGCATGATTCAGGACCAGGCGTTTCGATCGAAACTTGAACTGTCCCTGGAGCTGCCCCCCGCCTTGCCGCGTGTCCGGGCCGATCCGTTGCGGCTGAAGCAGATCCTTCTGAACCTCCTGTCGAACGCGTTGAAATTCACCAACGGCCCTGGCAGCATCCGTCTCGAAGCCGCACAGGAAGTCGATGGCGGGATTGTCATAAAGGTATCCGATACCGGAATCGGCATCGCGGCCGAAAATCTGGAAAAGGTCTTGGAACCCTTCGGCCAGATCCGCGAAACCACAAGCCGCAGCCATGAGGGTACGGGCCTGGGTCTTTCCCTGAGCAGAAGCTTCACCGAACTGCACGGGGGAACCTTGACGATCGAGAGCGAACTGGGGTGCGGAACCACCGTATCGGTTCGGCTGCCGTCCGAACGGATCGCCGCCGCGGCATACTGAAACCGTGTGAGAGCGTCCTCCGGGCTAGAAGAATTTCAACGAAATTCTCAAGACGATCTCGACTTCCGCCTAAACGCGTATATTTATTATGAATTCCTGTCACTTAGCCCAGTTGCGGGGTCTTTATGGCGCGCATTCCGGTCACTGTGCTTACCGGGTTCCTCGGAAGCGGAAAGACCACGCTGCTAAACCGCCTTCTCAAGCGGCCCGAATTGGGGGACGCGGCGGTCATCGTCAACGAGTTCGGAGAAATCGGACTCGACAATCTTCTGATCGAACGCTCGAGCGAGGACACCATCCTGCTCAACAGCGGCTGCCTGTGCTGCACCGTTCGCGGGGATCTGGTCAATACCCTGAACAGTTTGTTTCTGCGTCGCGTACGCGGCGAAATCCCGGAATTCGCCCGCGTCGTGATCGAGACCACCGGGTTGGCCGATCCGGCGCCGATCCTGCACACCTTGATGCGGGACGGCGTGGTATTCGAACGCTATACGCTGGACGGCGTCGTCACGGTCGTTGACGCCGTCAACGGTTCGGGTACCTTGAACCGCCACGCCGAAGCCGTGAAGCAGGTGGCGGTCGCCGACCGGATCGTCCTGGCCAAGACCGACCTGACCCGCAAGACGAAAATGCTGCGCAACAGGCTCCAAAAACTCAACCCATCGGCGCCTCTGTTCGACGCCGTCATGGGCGAGATCGAACCGGCCTCGCTTTTCGGGTGCGGCGCCTACGACGCCGAGGGAAAGATCCCGGACGTCTCGGCGTGGTTGAACGACGCATCGTTCGACGACGGGCACCATCATCATCACCATGACGTCAACCGGCACGACGCGCATATCCGCGCCTTCTGCGTGACCCGCGACCACCCGATCAGCGGGTCGGCCTTCAACGCGATGTTGGAAATGCTGGCCGTGCAGCGCGGCGAGGACCTGCTCCGGGTCAAGGGGATCCTGAATATCGCGGAGTATCCCGATACGCCCGCCGTGGTTCACGGCGTTCAACACGCCTTTCACCCGATCCAGTGGTTGGACGGGTGGCCCGATGCGGACCGGAGAACGCGGCTCGTGTTCATCACGCGCGATATCGAACGTTCGGTGATCGAAAGGATCCTCGACGCCCTGGACTCCGAAACCGCTACGAACACCGCCGGGACGGCCTGACGGCGATGCGGCGGGGCGCGATCCGGGTTCCCATTTCATCGTTGCTGACCTTCGGCGTCGTCGGCTTGGTTCTGGCGGCTGTAGCGATCGCGCTGGCGCTCGGGTTTTCCAGCGCCGTGAAAAACACCCGGACGCTTCTGGCCGACAAGGCGCGCGCCTACATCGACAGCGTCACGCAGCGGGTCGAACGCGAACTGGCGCCTCTCCCCCATCAGGCGCGCTGGATCGCGGCGCAGATCGAAAGCGGCCTGGTCAATCCGTCCGATAAGAAGGCGTTCAAGGATTTCCTCCAGACCACCATGGCCGCGACGCCCCAGATCAGGGGCATCGGTTTCTTTTTCACCGACGGCCGCATGCTTCGCATCAGCCGGGATTCGCAGATCAAGGATATCCAATCCCCCTCCGAGAATCCGTGGGCCGGGGCGATGATGGCCGACATGCGGAAATTGCCGGCAGCCGACCTTTACAAGTGGCTTGGGCCGATATGGATCGCTGATTTCCAACAAACCGCGATCGTTCACCAGACGCCCATCTCGCAGAAGGGCGTTTTGCAGGGTGTCCTGTTCCAAACCGTCACCGTCTCGGACCTGTCGCGGAGCCTGGCGGAACTGGGCGACCGTTCCGGCGTCACCCCTTTCATTCTTTACGGTCACAACCGAATCCTCGTCCATCCCCTGATGATCGATTGGAAACCGACCGGCCTCACCAACGACGCGAACATCATCAAGGAACAGCAGTGCTGCGACGAACTCGACCTGCTGCCGCGGTTGGGGCAAATCGACGACCCGGTTCTGATGGAAATCTGGGGTGACTCCCGCCGACTCCCCATCGTTACCGATGCCGACGACATATCGGGATCGCGGGTCATCCCGCCCGGCGGCGCGGAACACGTCATCGTCTTCCGCGATATCGACGATTACGGTTCCGTTCCTTGGACGGTCGGCGTGCATATCGGCGTCGACGTGGTCGGCCGCGAAATGAAGGAACTTTTCTTTCATGCCGCAATGGGCGTCGTCATCCTCCTGATCGCCGGCTTCATAGCCTGGCGGGTCAGCCGCGCCCTTTCGCGTCCCGTCGAAGCCATGGCCCTGGCCGCGGCGAAGGTTCGCGCCGACAACCTGGAAGACGTTCCGATTCTGCGTCCGAGTAATATCCGGGAACTCGATCAGGCCCGACTGGCCTTCAACGCCATGGTTTCCGACATGCGCGAACGGAAAGTCATCCGGGAAGTCTTCGGCCGCTATATGCCGTCGGCGGTCGGAACGATGCTGTTGCGCCAACAGGGGCGGTTGGAACCGGAAACCTCTCGCGCCACGATCCTGTTCGTGGACATCGCCGATTTCACCCGTCTGTCGGAATCCCTCCAGCCATCCGAAATCGTCGAAACGCTCAACGCCTATTTCAGTGAGGTCGTCGCCATCATCGAACGCCACGGCGGCGTCATAACCCAGTTCCAGGGCGATGCGGTTCTGGCGATCTTCAACGTCCCCGTGAAAGCCGCCGATCACGCCGTCCAGGCCTTGAATTCGGCTCTCGAAATCCAGAAAGAGGTCGATGCGAAACTTTTCGCCGGCCGAAGATTGTCGTGCCGCATCGGCATCAACACAGGCGAAGTCGTTGCGGGGAGCGTCGGCGCGCGCGGCCGCCTGACCTACACCGTGCACGGCAATGCGGTGAACGTTGCCGCCCGTTTGGAGCAGATGAACAAGGAATTCGGGACCCGCATCCTTGTCTCCGCCACGACCGTTTCCGAGGCCAGAGGCGTCGATACGATCCGTATCGGTGAAATGACGCTTCGGGGTAAAAGCGAATCCGTCGAAATCTTCACCATCGCTAACGGAAATCGGCCGCATACCGCCGAAACCGCCGAGAGGAGAACTTCCGTTGATTGAAGGCTTGAAAGACATCGCGTCCGGCCAGGCGACGCCGCTGAGCGTTGTTTCCCCCGAATCCTGGGAAAACTGGTTGAAAAACCGGGATGACGCCGAAAAGGCGTGGTTTACCGCCAATCGGTTCCAAGCCGAACCGGGCACGTCGTGCGCGGTTCCCAAGCCGGGAGGCGGCATCGCATGCGTGGTGGCGGGAATCGCGCCGCAGCGGCGGCTGTGGGATTGGGCCGCGGTCGCCGCATCGCTTCCGGATGGCGATTACCGGCTCGACATCGAACCCGATGCCGCCGAAGCGACCCGTGCCGCCCTGGCCTGGGCGCTCCACGCGCATCGTGACAACCGGTTCCGGACATCGAACGGCTCCAGCCCCGCCGCCTTGGCGTGGCCCGAAGCCTGTGATCGCGCCGCCGTCGAAAACGCCGCGGAGGCGACGGCCCTGGTCCGATCCCTGATCAGCACGCCCGCCAACCTGATGGGGCCGGCGGAACTCGCGGCCGCGGCCGAGAACCTGGGAGCGGCCTTCAACGCGCGGACGCGGGTCATCGCGGGCGAGAACCTGCTGTCCGCGAACTATCCGTCGATCCACGCGGTCGGAGCGGGCGCCGACCCCCGGCGCGCGCCACGCCTGATCGACATGGTCTGGGGCGAAGCCGACGCGCCGCGGGTGACGCTGGTCGGCAAGGGTGTCTGCTTCGATACCGGAGGACTCGACATCAAGCCCGCCTCCGCCATGAAACTGATGAAGAAGGATATGGGCGGGGCCGCCAACGTACTCGGACTCGCGCGCATGATCATGGGCGCGACCCTCCCGGTCCGGCTGCGCGTGTTGATCCCTGCCGTGGAAAATTCGGTATCCAACGGCGCCATGCGTCCCCTGGACGTGATCCGAACCCGGCTCGGCAAGACGATCGAAATCGGCCACACCGATGCCGAGGGACGCGTCATCCTGGCCGACGCCCTGACCGAGGCCGCCTGGGACGAGCCGGAACTCATCATCGACTGCGCCACCCTGACCGGCGCCGCGCGGGTGGCGCTGGGACCGGATCTGCCCGCCTTGTTCTGCAACGACGAACAGGTCGCCGAGGCGGCCATCCGTTCCGCCGCAGATCAGGACGACCCGCTGTGGCGAATGCCGTTATGGGAGCCCTACGGCAAATCGGTGGAAGGCCGGCAGGCGGATTTGACCAATGCGCCGGAAAGCGGCGCTATCGGCGCAGGCTATGCGGGCGCGATCACGGCGGCCCTGTTTCTCCAGCGTTTCGTGGAACCCAAACGGCCCTGGATCCATATCGACATGATGGCCTGGAACCTCGTCAGTCGCCCGGGGCGGCCCGAGGGGGGCGAGGCCATGGGGATGCGTGCGCTCTTCGACGTGGTGTCGCGCCGTTTTCCCGCCGCATAAAAGATGCTTGTAACTGGATTACGGACCACACTCCGCGTATGTTTTTTGTTGCGGGGCAGGTCCGTAGTCGGCTAAAAATTCCGATATCGAAACAAAATTCCCCAAGGGGTTGTCGAGAAAGTCCCGAAAATGCCAGTCGAGTTGACGGAATTGCAGGCCCTGGATCTCTGGCGAATGACGACGGTATCCAGCGTACGCCGCGACGCTCCGGATTTATCCGCTCGGCAGATGGCCTTGCTCCTGACCGTCTACCTGACGCCGCCTCCGCACACGGTTCGCGGCCTCGCCGAAGCGCTCAAGGTCTCGAAACCGGCAATTACCCGCGCGCTCGATCGCCTGGGGGAATTGGAACTGGTTCGCCGCAAGCCCGATGAAAACGATCGGCGCAGCGTGCTGATCCAGCGCACCGTCCGCGGATCCGTTTTCCTGCGAGAATACGGGGAACTGGTCGTCGAGGCAGGACGCAAGCTCGCCCACGCCTGACCCTGAAAACGGCCGCGCGCCCTATTTCGGTGTCCGTAGCGACTGCATCGACGGCACGCGATACCGGTGCAGATAGGTCGGCAGCACGACTTCGATCGCCGTCGGCTCCACGCCGAGATCCAGCAGTGTTGGCATGTCTTCCGAAACAACGTTGTCGATCTTGAGCAAACGCACCTGATCGCAGGTCAG
This sequence comes from Rhodospirillales bacterium, assembly GCA_963675465.2. Classification (GTDB taxonomy): domain Bacteria; phylum Pseudomonadota; class Alphaproteobacteria; order Rhodospirillales; family Shumkoniaceae; genus JAHDSF01. The sequence continues at coordinate 316,354 of CAXXVY010000001.1, read as the reverse complement.
GATCGGCGAGGGCAGTTTTTCCAGAAACCAAGCCTTGAAACTGGCAAAGGCGAACGGGACCGGCACGAGCAGCCGTTTCCGACGGATTTCCCGCAACATGAGATCCATCAGATCGCGGAAGGCATAGATGCGCGGCCCGCCTAATTCGTAAATCCTTCCCGCCGCGGCAGAATCCGAGAGCGCGCTCGCGATCGCATGGGCCACATCGACGACATAGACCGGCTGGAAACGCGTCTTGCCGCCGCCGATCAGCGGTAGCCAGGGCGAAATCCTGGCCAATTGGGCGAACAGGTTGAAAAATTTGTCCTCGGGCCCGACCACGAGGCTCGGCCGAACGATCGTGACGTCGGGAAAGGCTTCGGCGACCGTCGCTTCGCCCTCGGCCTTCGATCGGGCGTATTCGGATTTCGATTGCGGATCGGCGCCGATGGCGGACACCTGGACCATCCGCACGACGCCGGCTTCGCGCGCCGCTTCGGCGATGATCCGGGCCCCGTCGACATGGACCCGCTTGAACGTCTGGCGTCCGCCCTGAGCGAGGATGCCGACCAGATTGACGACCGCGTGGGCGCCGCGCACGGCGTTCGCGACCGCATCGGCGTCGTCGATCCGCAACCCGATGGGAACGATCTGCCCCGGATCGCCGAGCGGTTTTAGGAACAACGCCGATTCGGGATCGCGGACCGCGACCCGCACGATCGCGCCTTCCATGGCCAGTCGATGGACGACATGACGCCCGATGAAACCGGACCCCCCGAATACCGTGACCACGCGCCGATCCATATCGATCACCCTGTTCCCCTGCGCGGCGGTTCCGGTACGGATCCAATCGCGCTTTCTCAGATACGGCCATATAACGGACGCCCCCATGCCGTCAACCGGCTGTCTTTACGAACGGGACGACAGGTCACGCGAAAGACATTGACAACACCTTCAAGGGATTGTAACGAACAGCCCTCGGCGGCTTCGGCTGGCGATGGAAAGATGCCCAGGTGGCGGAATTGGTAGACGCGCAGGTTTCAGGTACCTGTGGCCGCAAGGTCGTGGAAGTTCGAGTCTTCTCCTGGGCACCACCCCGTACGAACTCTTGTCCGAAAAGGTCCCTTCCTTGAAATCGGAGGACGCGAAGGTCGAGGTTCATCGCGGCGACCTTCCTCGGGGCATATCGTTCGGCTCCACGGTCGCGATCGATACCGAGACCATGGGTTTGGATCTGCGGCGGGACCGACTGTGCGTGGTCCAGCTTTCCGCCGGCGACGGCATCTGCCATCTCGTTCATTTCCCGAAACCGGAATTCGACGCGCCGAACCTCAAGGCGCTGATGGCGGACGAATCGGTAACCAAGCTTTTCCACTTCGGCCGATTCGACATCGCCGCCATCCACCACTACCTCGGCGTGACCTGCCGACCGGTGTTTTGCACCAAGATCGCAGCCAAAATGACGCGGACCTTCACCGACCGCCACGGCCTCAAGGCGTTGTGCAAGGATCTGCTGGGCGTCGATCTGTGCAAGGAGCAGCAAACGTCGGATTGGGGTGCCGAAACGCTCAGCGAAGCCCAGATCCAGTACGCTGCGTCGGACGTCCTGCATCTCCACGCCCTGCGCGACAAGTTGACGGTCCTGCTGGCGCGCGAAGGCCGCCTGGCGCTGGCCCAGGCCTGTTTCGACTTCCTCCCGACGCGGGCGGAACTCGACATGCTCGGCTGGGGCGACGAAATGGACATCTTCCGGCACTGAGCCGAGGCCCGCGCATCCCCGCACCGAATGCCCCGGTGGTGCGGTTGACGCTGGATCGGCGTACGCGCATACTGCGGACCAACGCGGAAATCCGCGATTTTCGGAGAACCCGGCACCATGACCGTCTGGTCTGAAAAGCGCGCAATGGCTGAGGCTTCCCGGCCCTCATCGACGGATGCCGTTTCCTCCCCGTCGAACGTGGCCGCGCTGGCATCGGCGCGCCGCGTCCTGGCGATTGAAATCGACGGTCTCAAAGCCCTCGCAGGGACCTTGAACGGGCCTTTTTCCGAAGCCATCGCCCTTCTGTCCCGGGTCCGGGACCGCGGTCGCGTCGTGGTTTCCGGCATGGGAAAAAGCGGCCATGTCGGCCGGAAAATCGCAGCAACCCTGGCTTCGACCGGAACGCCTTCCATTTTCGTCCACCCAGGCGAGGCCAGCCACGGCGACCTGGGCATGATCGCCCCCGGCGACGTCATTCTCGCCCTTTCCAATTCCGGAGAAACCAGCGAACTCGCCGATACGGTCGAGTATGCGAAGCGTTTCGAAATCCCACTGATTGCCCTCACATCCGACGATGCGAGCACCCTGGCGCTGAACGCGACGGTCGCCCTGGTCCTGCCCCGTTCGGCGGAAGCCTGCCCCCTGGGACTGGCGCCGACCACCTCGACGACCATGATGCTGGCGCTCGGCGACGCCATTGCCGTATCGCTGCTGGAATTGAAGGGCTTCACCTCCGAACAGTTCCACGCCCTACATCCCGGCGGCAAACTGGGGCGGCGCCTGCTCAAGGTGCAGGACCTGATGCACGTGGACGACGCGATTCCCCTCGTTTCGGCTGACGCCAGCATGGCCGAAGCGCTGATCGTCATGACGGCGAAAAGCCTCGGCTGCGTCGGCGCGCTCGACGCTGCGGGCCATCTCGTCGGCGTGGTCACCGACGGCGACCTTCGACGCCATATGAGCCCCGACCTGTTGTCGCGCGTCATCCGGAACGTCATGACCCCCACGCCCAAAGTCGTCGGTCCCGGAATCCTGGCGAGCGAAGCCTTGCTGTTGATGAACACGCGCGCCATCACCTCGCTGTTCGTGGTCGACAACGAACGGCCGGTGGGACTGTTGCATATCCACGACTGCCTTCGCGCGGGCGTGGCTTGAGCCGGAGCGCGACCATGCGGGATGGCGCGCCGAACGACCCCCTGATCGAACCGATGGAAACGGACGTAGAAAAACCGCGCCGATTTTCGGGAGTTCCGCTGCCGCGCCAACGGGCACGGTCGACGATCCATTACAGCCGCTTTGTCCGGGGCATGAAGATCCTTTTGCCGGCGATCGCGCTGGTCCTGATCGCCCTGGTCGCCGTCTGGCCGCATCTCGGCTCCGTCGAAACCGCCTTCCAGATCGGCTACAGCAAGCTGTCCATGGTGGAATCCGGCGACCCCAGCGCGGTGAACCCCCGGTTCGTCGGGACCGACAAGAAAAAGCAGATCTACACGGTCACCGCGGATCTGGCGAAGAACCTGAACGAGGAATCGCCGACCATCGAGCTGGAAATGCCGAAAGCCGACATCACGCTCGATGACGGCACCTGGGTCGTGGTGACGGCGGACAACGGACACATCGACCGCGCCGACGAAACGCTGGAACTGACCAACGACGTCACGGTCTATCACGACAAGGGCTACGAACTTCTGACATCGCGTGCCTTCGTATATCTGAAGGACCGCGTCATCTTCGGCGACGAACCGGTGCGCGCCCAGGGATCGTTCGGAACCATCAACTCCGAAGGCTTCGAAGTGGTTGACATGGGCGAGGTGGTCTTCTTCACTGGCCGGGCCAAGGTCGTCCTTTATCCCAACTCTGAATTTCCGGATCGATGAACGCCCATTCACCCCTCCACACCGGCCTGATCGCCTGCACGCTTGCATGGCTGGCTTTCGCCGCGACGGCGAGCGCCCAAACGATAGACCTGGGCGCCGGCGCGCCAGGAGCCGGCGAAAACGTCGTGATCGAGGCCGACAACGGGATCGAGTGGCACCAGACCGACCAGGTTTTCCTGGCACGCGGCAACGCCCAGGCGACCCGAGGCACGGTCACCGTCCACGCCGACACCTTGCGCGCCCACTACCGCGAAAAGCCCGACGGCGGCACCGACGTGTGGCGGCTCGACGCCGACGGCAACGTCCGAATCGTCACGCCCGGCGAAAAGGCGACAGGTGACTTGGCGGTCTATGATGTCGAGGGCCGCGTCCTGATTCTCAGCGGCCAGTCCGGCACCCGTTTCGAAGCAGGCACCGACGTCATTACCGCCAAAAAGCAGATGGAGTACTGGGAACTCAAAAACGTGGCCGTAGCCCGCGGCGACGCCCACGCGCTGCAGAACGACAAGAATCTCTGGGCGGAAGTCCTAGTCGCGCATTTCGCGCGCAACGAAAAGACCGGAAAATCCGAACTCTACCGGGTCGAAGCCTTCGACAACGTCCGCATCGAGACAGCACAGGACAACGTCAAGGCCGACCGGGGCGTCTACAACGCGCGCAGCGGTCTGGCAACCGTCACCGGAAAAGTGATCATCCAGCGGGGCAAGAACGTACTCAACGGCTGCAAAGCGGAAGTCGATCTCAATTCAGGAATCAGCAAACTGTTCGGCTGCGACGCCAACGGGCGGGGGCGGGTCAGCGGAACATTGCAACCCGGGAAACTTAAGCGTAACCTGGAACAGTAGTCAAAGGTACCGGATTCCCGATGAAGAACGGCAACGAAAACACAGGAAACCCCGAAGCGCCCCCACGTCCCAGACTCGTCGCGAACAACGAAGGATTGGTTGCCCGCGAACTCGGCAAACGCTTCAAGAAGCGGCCAGTCGTGCGCGGCGTCAGCCTGAGCATGCAACGTGGTGAAATCGTCGGGCTTTTGGGGCCGAACGGCGCCGGCAAGACGACCTGTTTCTACATGATCATGGGCCTGATCGCCCCGGACCATGGAGAAGTCCATCTTGACGGCCAGAACATCACCGAGCTTCCCATGTACCGCCGCGCCCGGCTGGGCATCGGGTATCTGCCCCAGGAAGCATCGATTTTCCGCGGTCTTTCAGTGGAAAACAACCTACGCTCGGTTCTGGAAGTCGTGGAGAAATCGCGCGAACAGCGCGAGGCAACCCTGGAAGCCCTCCTGGCGGAATTTTCGATAACCCATTTGCGGCGGACACCCGCGCTGGCGCTTTCGGGCGGCGAGCGACGCCGGGTCGAGATTGCACGCGCGCTGGCCTCCAACCCCCACTTCATTCTGCTCGACGAGCCTTTCGCGGGCATCGATCCGATCGCCATCGGCGACCTTCGGGAACTTGTCATGCATCTCAGGGACCGGGGGATCGGCGTCCTGATCACCGATCATAATGTCAGGGAGACTCTGGACGTCATCGATCGTGCCTATATTATCCATGATGGGATGGTGCTTATGGAAGGAGCACCTTCGGATATCGTGGGCAACGAGGATGTTCGCAGAGTCTATTTGGGTGAACGGTTCAGCCTTTGACCTTCAGGTGGCGCGCCAGGATCGGCTGGTGATTGCGGTTGCGGCGTACCATAAATCTGGTGGGTGCACGGCATGGCCTTGACCTCCCGTCTAGAACTCCGACAGTCGCAATCGCTGGTCATGACGCCGCAGTTGCAGCAGGCGATCAAGCTTCTGCAACTCTCCAACGTCGAACTTTCCGCCTATATCGAGGAAGAACTCCAGCACAACCCGCTTCTGGAGCGGGCTGAAAACGACGGCGAGGACGGCGGCGGTGCGGAAACCGCCGAGGAAAGCCGCGACCGGGCCGACGAAGCGGTGGCGATAGCCGACGCCGACGGTTTCCATTCCATGGACTTTTCCGATGCGGCACCGACCGCGCCCGCCGAGGGCGCGCTCGACGTCGACTACGACAACCTGTGGAACAACGACGCACCGGGCGAGGCAGCGATCCACGAAGGCGGCGATCAGGCCTTCGCCGATTGGGGACACGGCGGAAACGGCCGGTTCGAAGGCCAAGCGCCCAACCTGGAACAAACCGTTTCCGGGGTCGAGACACTGCGCGACCATCTGACCGGGCAACTGAATGTCGAACTGTCCGATCCGGCGGAACGGGTGATCGGGCTGTATCTCATCGACATGCTCGACGACGCCGGATATCTCCCGGCCGACCTGACGCCGGCCATGGAAGCCCTGCAGTGTTCCGAGGCGCGGCTCGAAGCCACGGTGAAACGGCTTCAGCAATTCGATCCCGCCGGGATTTTCGCCCGTTCGCTGTCCGAATGCCTGGCCATTCAGTTGCGCGAGCGGAATCGTCTGGATCCTGCGATGCAGGCCCTGCTGAACCATCTCGACCTTCTCGCCAAGCGGGATATCGCGGCGCTGCAAAAGATCTGCGGCGTCGATGCCGAAGACATCACGGACATGGTCGGCGAAATCCGCCAACTCAATCCGAAACCCGCTCACGAGTTCGATCACGATGTGGCGCAGCCGGTGACGCCCGACATCCTGATGCGGTCGCAGCCCGGCGGCGGATGGCTGATCGAATTGAACACCGAATCCCTCCCCCGGGTTCTGATCAACAACCGCTACTTGACCACCGTCGTCAGGGCCACCCGGACCCGCGAGGAGAAGGTCTACCTCAACGACTGTCTCCAGTCGGCCAACTGGCTGGTCAAATCGCTGCATCAAAGGGCGACGACGATCCTGCGGGTCGCCAGCGAGATCGTCGCCCAACAGGACGATTTTTTTGCGCGCGGGGTCGAACATCTCCGCCCTCTGGTTCTTCGCGACATCGCCCAGGCGATCGAGATGCACGAAAGCACCGTCAGCCGGGTCACGTCGAACAAGTTCATCGCCACCCCCCGGGGCATCTACGAACTGAAGTACTTTTTCACCACGGCGATCGCCAGCGCTTCGGGCGGCGAAGCGCATTCCGCGGAATCCGTGAGGCACCGCATCAAGACGATGATCGATTCGGAGCCGACCAACAAAGTCTATTCAGATGATGGAATTGTTGAAGTCCTGCGTGCCGAAGGCGTCGAAATCGCGCGCAGGACAGTTGCCAAGTACAGGGAAGCCTTGGGAATTCCGTCTTCGGTACAAAGACGGCGCCTCAAGGCCAGTGGCTTCTAGAACGAAGGAAGGAGTAAGGCCATGTTTCCAACACTCCTCGGTTATTGACTTCCGATCACCCCGGAACTATGGTCCCGCCCTCAACGCGAGCGGGTGGGACGAGGGGCACCGCGACAGAGGGTCGCGACTGTCCGCCGGTCATCGAGATGCCGAACGCCACCGCGCGTTTGGATCCATTAAAATGGTGGAACCAATCTTCCATGAAACTCTTTCTCAACGGTACGAACGTCGACATCAGCCCCAAAATGCGCGCCTATGTGCAGGAAAAGCTGGAAGACGACGTTAAGAAGTATTTTGCCCGCGCCATCGAAGCCAACATCGTGTTCTCGCGAGAGAACCATGATATCCGTGTCGATATCTCGGTTCACGCGGGGCGCGGCATTGTCATGCAAGGCCGCGCTCGCAACGAAGACATGCGGAACGCCTTCGACCAGGCGCTCGAGCGGATCGCCAAGCAGCTTCGCCGGTACAAGCGGCGGCTCAAGGAAGATCACCACAAGGGTCAGGCGAACGAGGAACTGATCGAAGCCAGCCAGTACGTCCTCGCGGCAGAGGAATCGGACACCGAAGTTCCGGAAAACGGTCAGCCGGCCATCATCGCAGAGATGACGGCGGAAATCTCGACGCTGACCGTTGGCGAGGCGGTGATGCGCATGGATCTGGCGGATCAATCCGTTCTCATGTTCCGCAACGTCGCCCACGGCGGTCTCAATGTGATCTACAGGCGCTCCGACGGCAATATCGGTTGGATCGACCCCAGGGGGACACGAGCCTCGCAAGGATGAAAGCCGATCTGTCATGGAGATCGCTGATTTGATTACAACGGAAGGCGTGATCGCCAATCTGCGAGCGACCAGCAAAAAGCAGGCCTTGCAGGACTTGGCGCGTCACGCGGCGTCCATCACGGACGTTCACGAACGCGCCATCTTCGACGTTTTGTTGGAGCGCGAACGGTTGGGTACCACGGGTGTCGGCAACGGAATCGCCATCCCCCACGGCAAGCTGCCGTCTCTCGATCGCCTGTACGGGCTCTTCGCACGTTTGGAGGAGCCCGTCGATTTCGATTCGATCGACGAAAAGCCCGTGGACCTGATTTTTTTGCTTCTGGCGCCGGAATCGGCGGGAGCGGACCATCTCAAGGCCCTCGCCCGGGTTTCCCGACTGTTGCGCGACAAGAAAACCTGCGAAAAATTGCGTGCGACCGAAAGTGCCGAAGCCTTGTACGCGCTGCTCACCGACACGTCGACGACGCGAGCCGCCTAAATTCGGCCCGCTTGGCGTGATTGACTGAATAGGGCGCCGTGCATCCCAGCGGGTGCGGATACGGTGTTCGAACTCTTTGAAATCGATCGATTTATCCGCGATCCGGTGAATCAACCGGATCGCGGACAGATCTGATGTTGTGCGGATTTCGAACTTGGACCCGGCGCCGAAAGCAGCGCGGGGATTTTATGTCCGAATCAGTTGACGCTGGTGGGCTCGAGATCGCTGCCGCGGACGGTGGCGATGGCCGTGTTGCGGTTCGCTGCCAGGGCAATCCGCTGGCCGTCGGCCGCGAAGATTCCATAGGCCGCGGTGTTGCCGATCATCACGGGCTTGATGTACGCGACGGATTCCAAACCGAGCGCGGCCATTGCGCTGGCGGACAGCGGCGTAAATGGCTGCCGTATCGTTTTGATGTCATCGTGCGTCATGGCTGTCCTCCTTCAAGGCGCCCCTCTCGAGCACACCTCAATGGTCGTTCCGGGACCCTAATAATTTATGAAAGGATCAGGATTCGGTCTCGACGTCGATCGTGGTCTTGCCGCGATCCTTTTTGCCGATGTCGGCCGATTGGATCTTGATCGTCCGAATTTCGGGTTCCGGAAGCCGCCGTTCCAAATCGACGTGCAGAAGGCCGTTGTCCAACGAAGCCCCCAGGACTTCGATTCCCTCGGCCAGCACGAAGCTTCTCTGAAACTGACGCGCCGCGATACCGCGGTGGAGGAAGATCCGGTTTTCCTCGTCCTCCGAATTCCGACCGCGTACCATCAGTTGGTTGTCCTCGATCGATACCGCCAGGTCGTCCATGGAAAACCCGGCAACCGCCAAGGTGATCCGAAGCGCATTTTCGCCGACCTGTTCGATGTTGTACGGAGGATAGCCCTCCGATGCGTTCTTCGACACCCGGTCGAGAACCCGTTCGAAATGTTCGAACCCAAGCATCAGGGGGCTGTTGAACATGGAAACCCGGGACATATCCGTCCTCCTCTTCGATTGAGCAAGCACGCTTCTTTCGGGCCCTGCTGGAGGCACCCGCCCCGGCCGCGCCGCATGCGCAGCCGAGAACACCCAAGATATCGTCCCAACCCCTGTCCGCGTCAAGGCATTGCGGACGGCGCCGCGCGGAAAATCGGCACGGAATTCAGGGTTACCTGTCGGAAAGATGGCCGCGGGCGATGAGAAAAGGGCTCCGCGCGACGGCGAAGCCCTTTGAATCTGGTGGAGCCGAAGAGAATCGAACTCTCGACCTCTTGAATGCCATTCAAGCGCTCTCCCAACTGAGCTACGGCCCCAGAAGCCAGCCCGCACCGGCAACCGATTTTTCGTTCCCGGTACGGCGGGCGGGAAAAATAGCGCACCGCACCAAAAAGGCAAGAGGAAAAAGCCGCCAACCTTTTCGGATGCGCCGATTAGATAGATTCTTCCTCGTCGTTGATATGCTCCATGATCTCGGACACATCGTCGTCGTCCTCGCCGAGATCGGAGGTATCCTCGATCAGATCATCGTCCTGATCGTCGGCATCGATATCCTCGACTTCGATTTCATCGTCGTCGAACGGCTCGATCGCCTTGTCTTTCTTCACATCCGCCAGCACCTTGGGTGCCTTGGCCGGCTTGGCCACCGCGGCTTCGACCGCCGGCTTGCGACGCGGTCTCGCAGCCTTTCCGACCTCGAACACGGTTTCACAGGCCGGGCAGACCGGCGGTGTCTTGAGTAAGTCGTAGAACCGTGCGCCACAGGCGTGGCATGTGCGCTTGGTTCCCCAATCCGGTTTCGCCACGGGCAGCTCCCACTGCTTGTTCGCCGAAAATCAGAGGCAGCCCTTTGCCATGATACGCGGCACCTGTCAAAAGCTAAAATCACCCTAGCCGCAATTTCCCATCCCATCCGCCCCGCGCAGCATCCGGACTACCCGGTTTCGACAATTCGTGCTATGGACGGGCTGTCGGGCACGGTCGACCCGACAAGCGCAGAAAACCAGGAGATTCGCGTGCCCCGACCGCTCGTTTCGCGATCCGCCGGCGCCCTTGAGGGAACAATTGTCGTTCCGGGCGACAAATCGATATCCCACCGGGCTCTCATGCTCGGCTCGCTCGCCGTGGGCGAGAGCGAGATCACCGGTTTGCTGGAAGGCGAGGACGTCCTGCGCACGGCGGAGGCCATGCGGGCGCTCGGCGCGCACGTCCGGCGGGAAAGCCCGGGGCAGTGGCGGGTCGCCGGTTGCGGAACCGGCGGACTGGCCGAACCGGACAACGTCCTGGATATGGGCAATTCCGGCACGGCGGCGCGACTTCTGATCGGTCTCCTGGCCACCCACCCCTTCGTAAGCACCCTCACAGGCGATGCATCCCTGCGGCGTCGTCCGATGCGGCGCGTCACCGACCCGCTGTCGATGTTCGGCGCCCGCTTCGTCTGCCGGGAAGGCGGACGCCTGCCGATCACGATCGAGGGCACCGACGAGGCCCTGCCCGTGAACTACCGGTTGCCGGTCGCCTCGGCCCAAGTGAAATCGGCCGTTCTCCTCGCGGGTCTCAATGCCCCGGGCGTCACCACGGTGCGGGAACCGCGCGCCACCCGCGATCACACGGAACGTATGCTGACCCATTTCGGCGTACTGGTCGCGGTATTCCGGGACGGCGCCGAAACGGTCATCGAGGTCACCGGCGAAGTCGAAATGACCGCCCGTGACGTTCGGGTACCCGGCGACATTTCGTCGGCGGCGTTCCCGCTGGTCGCCGCGGCGATCCGTCCGGGATCTGCGGTCACGGTCCGGAACGTCGGGCTGAACCCGTTGCGCGCCGGCATTCTGGAAACCCTGCGCGATATGGGCGCGGCGATCCGGATCGACAACGTCCGCACCGAAGCCGGCGAACCGGTCGGCGACGTGTCGATCGACGCGACCGAACTGCGCGGCGTCGACGTACCGCCCGAACGGGTGCCGGCCATGATCGACGAATTTCCGATCCTGGCGGTCGCGGCCGCCTGCGCGGCCGGAACGACGCGCATGACCGGCCTAGCCGAACTGCGGGTAAAGGAAAGCGACCGCCTTTCGGCCATGGCCGAAGGACTTTCCGCATGCGGCGTCGCGCTCGAAGAAGGTCAGGACAGCCTTACCATCCACGGAACCGGCCATCCACCGCAGGGCGGCGCGATGATCGCGGTTGACCTGGATCACCGTATCGCCATGTCGTTTCTCGTCCTGGGGGGAGCGACGGGCGATCCGGTCGCCGTCGACGACGCCGCGCCGATCGACACCAGCTTCCCCGGATTCGCCGATCTGATGAACGGATTGGGACTGCGGATCGCGGATGTCATCACCCCCTGACGGAGCCCCCATGACAGGATCTTCCACCATCATCGCCATCGACGGGCCCGCGGCGGCGGGCAAGGGCACGTTGGCGCGCCGGATTGCCCGCCATTTCGGTTTCGAGTTGCTGGATACCGGCCTGCTGTACCGCGCCGTCGGCCGCAAGGTTCTCGACGCCGGGGGGGATCCGGCCGATGCCGGGATCGCGACTCGGGCCGCGGAATCGCTTCGGCCGTCGGAATTGGGGGATCCCCGGTTGCGTCTGGACGAAACAGCCAACGCGGCATCGAAAGTCGCGGCTATCGCGGGCGTACGGTCGGCGCTTCTGGACTTTCAGCGCGATTTCGCGAAAACCCCCCCGAATGGCGCCGCTGGAGCGGTTCTTGACGGCCGGGACATCGGCACCCACGTTTGTCCGGATGCCGATATCAAGCTTTTCGTGACGGCCAGCGTTGAAGTGCGAGCCGAGCGGCGCGTTAAGGAGTTGCGGGAAAGAGGACTCGCGGTTATACCTAGCGCCGTTCTGCAGGACATGAAAGAGCGTGACACTCGCGACTCATCGCGTGACGTTGCGCCGTTGGTGCCCGCCGGTGATGCATTCGTCCTGGATACCAGTGACATGAATGCCGAAGAAGCCTTCACCGCGGCCATGAACTTCATCGAAAAGCGGGACGGTGTTGCGGTTGGCCGTTGAGGAACGGCCGTCGTGGGAGAGGTCTCCGGGATAACGTGACCGGCAGGCCGGATCATTGGCGAGACCCTGCAAGACCGCCGGAATCAACCGGCCGGCCAGCAAGGATCCTAGGAAGAACGAGGTTTTTTTGAATATGGCAGAAACCCCCACCGTATCCGACGGTATGACTCCCGGCGGAATGGAGAGTTTTGCGGACCTGTTGAACGAGACCCTGGGCGAGGACGGAGGCTTCGAAGGCCGCGTCATCTCGGGGACCGTAGTCAAGGTTGATAACGACCACGTGGTCGTCGACGTCGGACTGAAGTCCGAAGGCCGCATTCCGGTCCGCGAATTCGTCAGCGCCGCCCAGGACCTGGCTTTGAAGCCGGGCGACGTGGTCGACGTCTTCGTCGAACGCTACGAGGACCGCGACGGCATTGTGCGCCTGAGCCGGGAAAAGGCACGCCGCGAGGAAGCCTGGACCGAACTCGAAAAGCAGTTCCAGGCGGGCCAGCGCGTCAAGGGTGTGATTTTCCGCCGGGTCAAGGGCGGCTTCACCGTCGATCTGAATGGTGCCGTCGCGTTCCTGCCGGGCAGCCAGGTGGACATTCGCCCCGTTCGCGACATCTCGCCACTGATGGGGACGCCGCAGCCGTTCCAGATCCTGAAGATGGAACGCAACCGTTCGAACATCGTCGTGTCGCGCCGCGCGGTTCTCGAAGAAGCCCGCGCCGAAGCCCGCGCCGAACTGGTCGCCAACCTTTCCGAAGGCCAGGTCCTCGAGGGCGTGGTCAAGAACATCACCGACTACGGTGCGTTCGTGGACCTGGGTGGAGTCGACGGCCTGCTGCACGTCACCGACATCGCCTGGCGCCGCATCAATCATCCCAGCGAGGCGCTGCAGATCGGCCAGACCGTCAAGGTTCAGGTCATCCGCTTCAATTCCGATACCCAGCGCATCAGCCTGGGCATGAAGCAGCTGGAATCCGATCCCTGGGAAGGCGTGGCCGCCAAGTATCCGGTCGGCGCCAAGTTCCAGGGCCGCGTCACCAACATCACCGATTACGGCGCCTTCGTCGAGTTGGAGCCGGGTGTCGAGGGCCTTGTCCACGTTTCCGAGATGAGCTGGACCAAGAAGAACGTCCATCCGGGCAAGATCGTGTCGACCAGCCAGGAAGTCGAGGTCATGGTCCTGGACGTCGATTCCGACAAGCGCCGCATCTCGCTCGGCCTCAAGCAGTGCCTGGCGAACCCGTGGGAAAGCTTTGCCGAAACCCATCCGATCGGGACCGAGGTCGAGGGTGAGGTCAAGAACATCACCGAGTTCGGCCTGTTCATCGGCCTGCCGGGCGAAATCGACGGCATGGCGCACCTCTCCGACCTGTCCTGGGACAAGCCGGGCGAGGAAGCGTTGACCGATTACAAGAAGGGCGAGATGGTCAAGGCCAAGGTTCTTGACGTCGACGTCACCAAGGAACGCATCAGCCTGGGCGTCAAGCAGCTCAGCTCCGATCCGTTCGAAACCGGCCTGTCCGACGTCAAGCGCGGCGATGTCGTGACCTGCACCATTCAGCAGGTCCAGGACGCCGGACTGGAAGTCATCGTCGGCGACGGCGTTCCCGGCTTCATCCGCAAGATCGACCTGTCGCGCGACCGTGCCGAACAGCGGCCCGACCGTTTCGCCCAGGGCGAGCGGATCGACGCCAAGGTCACGCAGATCGACCGCAACTCCCGCCGTCTCACGCTGTCGGTCAAGGCACGCGAGATCGAGGAAGAAAAGAAGGCGATGGCCGACTACGGATCTTCGGATTCGGGTGCCAGCCTGGGCGACATTCTGGGCGCCGCGCTTCGCGAGAAGCAGGCCCAGCAGGCCGCCGAAGACGAAGAAAAGGCCGACTCCTAATCGGTCAAGGCGTTTGGACGGCGCGCTTCGGCGCGCCGTTCCGCCATCCTGACGTGGGGGTTCCCGATGTTGGACGCCGACCGTATCGCCGATCGACGGCGACTGAAACGGAGCCTGACGTTCTGGCGGCTGGCGGCAATCGTGGCCCTGGTGGTTTTGGCCGTAAGCGCCGTGCTTCCCTTCGCCGGGGGAACGTCGGGTGAATACGTCGCACGCCTTCATGTCACCGACATCATCTATTCCGAAACTTGGCGCGACCGGGCGTTGCGGGACGCCATCGACGACCCCGCATGCAAGGCCCTGCTGGTCCGCATCGACAGCCCCGGCGGTACCTTCGTCGGCGGGGAATCGCTGATGCGCGGCCTGCGCCGCGTCTCCGAGACCAAGCCCGTGATCGCGGTGATGGGCGAAATGGCGACTTCGGGCGGTTACATGACCGCTCTGGGCGCCGATCACATCATCGCCAATCCGGGCACGATTACCGGATCGATCGGCGTCATCATGCAGACCGCCGACGTGACCGAGCTCCTGGACATGCTCGGCATTCGACCGGAAGTTCTCAAAAGCGGCCCGTTCAAGGCCCAGCCGAATCCCATGGAACGGTTCACCGACGAGGCGCGCGAAGCGGTCCAGGCCCTGATCATGGACTCGTTCCAGCAGTTCGTGGGCATGGTGGCCGAACGGCGCGGCAGGGACCGCGAAGAGATCCTGGCGCTGGCGGACGGACGGATCTTCACCGGGCGTCAGGCGCTCGAAAACGGGCTGATCGATGCCCTCGGCGACGAGGATTCGGCACGCGCATGGTTGGAGCGCGAGCGCGGCGTGGACGGCGATCTTCCGATCCGCGACATCGAGCCCCCGGCCAAGGCTTTGTGGCTGCAGGATCTGGTCGGAGGAACGCTCGGAAAAGTTCTGTTTTCTGAACGGGTTAGGCTTGACGGGCTGCTGGCCCTCTGGCAACCTGGGTTGCGTTGAATCCACACGGGTAGTTTGCGGAAAGGATCGAGGCATGACCAAGTCGGAGTTGATCGCGCGCCTTGCAGCGGACAATCCGCACCTCTATCACCGCGACGTCGAGCGTATCGTGACCACGGTCTTCGACGAGGTCGCCGCCGCCCTGGCCGAAGGCGACCGGGTCGAGCTTCGCGGTTTCGGCGCTTTTTCGGTACGCGAACGCCAGTCGCGGACGGGACGGAATCCGCGGACCGGCGCCGCCGTGGACGTCGATGCCAAATACATTCCGTATTTCAAGACCGGCAAGCAGTTGCGCGAACGGTTGAACGGCAAGGGATGAACCGGATTTTAGGCGGTTTTCTCCGGTTCATGGCGGCAATGGCTACGAAACGAGTCCGATCGTGATCAGATTTCTCACCTGGATCGTCATGGTAGCGGTGGCCGTCGTCGTCGTCGCCTTCGCGGTATCGAACCGGCACACCATGATGCTGGATTTCTGGCCCCTGCCCTTCCTCTGGCACCCGCCGGTGTATCTGGTCGTGCTGGCTTCGGTCGTTTTCGGCTTTCTGCTGGGCGGCGCGGTTTCCTGGTGGTCTTCGGTCTGGCGGACACGGCGCAAGGTGCGGCAGGTCCGGGAACGGCACGAACAGGAAAAGGAAGCCGAGCGCGCGGCCCGTGCCGAAGCGGATATTGCCGAGACGGACGGGGTACTCCCGCCGTCGGAGCGCCCGGCCCTATCCGACGGCCGCAATGCGGCATAAAGTCAGGGCCCCTTCGGGGGTTTTTTTTTTAAAATCGTTCGATCGAAAAGGGACCGTCATGACGCTACGCCAACCTTCGGGGCGGGTTTTCGCCGCGCTCGACACCACCGATCTCGATCACGCCGAATCGCTGGCGCGCGCCCTGACCGGCCATGTCGCCGGGCTCAAGGTTGGGAAGGAATTCTTCACCGCCCACGGCCCCGCCGGCGTTCGCCGCATCACCGCGCTGGGGCTGCCGGTGTTCCTGGACCTCAAATACCACGACATTCCCAACACGGTGGCGGGCGCGGTGCGCGCGGCGCTGCCGCTCGGCCTCGCCATGGTCAACGTCCACGCGTCGGGCGGACCGACGATGATGCGCGCGGCGGTCGAAGCCGCCGCCGTGGCGGGAGACGCGCGGCCGCTGGTCATCGCGGTGACCATCCTGACCTCGATGGACGACGACGACCTGCGCGCTGTCGGCCTGCCCACCCCCGCCGCCGACCAGGTGGTGCGGCTGGCGCGGCTGGCCCAGGACAACGGCATCGACGGCGTCGTCTGCTCGCCGCGCGAAATCGAGCGCCTGCGCGCCGAATGCGGCCCGGATTTCCGCCTCGTCGTGCCCGGCATCCGCCCGTCGTGGGCCGCAGCCGGCGACCAGAAACGGATTATGACCCCGGCGGAGGCGCTGAAACTCGGCGCCGACGACCTGGTGATCGGCCGCCCCATCACCGCCGCGTCGGACCCCGCCGAAGCGGCGAAACGGATCGCGAAGGAGATTGCGGGGGGATGAGGACGATCACGGGACTAATGTCATTCGTCTGACCGGGCTGAGCCGGCGACTGTACCGCCGCCGGTTCTGGCTGATTGCGGACGTGTTGAACTTCTTCGCCCTGGTATCCATTGGGCGCGAGGAGGTTTTTGAACGTAGGCCCGCGCTCTGGCCCGCCATCCTGGAGACCACCGCACAGCCGGTGCCATTCACCACTCTCTTTAGGATCTTGAAAATTTTCCCGCTACAGATGGTCATCCCCGTTGCCGTCGCTTATACGTTGTGGCACGAAGGAAAAAACGCTGCAGCCGTGTTTGAATGATCGATAGCGGCGAAGCTCAAGGGAGGAAGATTACGGGTGGGAGAAGGACAGATCGCAAGCGTAACGTCGGCGAGAGCCCTATTTGCGAAGTGTCGGCAACTTCTATTCGCTCGTCTAGGGCCTATTGCGGGAGTATTGGCCTTTTTACTGACGGCTTCTCTCGCATTTCCGATCATTTACCAATCAATATCGAGTAATTTTGGAGAAAATAATAACATATACGACACAATATCAGAAACAGTAAAGTACTTATTCATCATATCATTTACACAATATTTATTTATTTTTTTTAAAAACGACAATTTTCGCGACATATCCAGGCTAAAAATGTTTATTTTATATTATTTTTATTATATAATATTTGATATTATTCTCATATTTATAGCGCTTTTCTTTTTATTTCCCTTACAATATTTTTTGTCAGACTACAATTATATTATTTTTTTTCTAGAATTTTCCCAAGATAATCGACAATGGGTGATCGAATATTTTGTCTTATTCATCGCAGTGCTCGTGCCGCTTCTTGTGCGAGCCACCTTCCTTTCGCGCGCGGGGTTGATATTCCCCTCCATTGTCGCGAGAAAACGCATTCCTGAAGGGCGGCTGCGGGCGTCGTTTCGACGAACGAAGGGCCAAGCGCGAGTGCTTTTCATCTTCTTGATCGTGTTTCCGAACCTTATCGCCCTTCCCATCGCCGCCTGCTCCTACTTCGCCTTGGGACCGGTTCTGTCTTCATTTGGAATTGAAGCGATCGCTGAAATATTTTTCGTGAATCCATTGGCTGTCTCGCAGATTCTGATGGTGGTGCCCCTTGCCGCAGCCTACCAGTTGTGGCACGAACGGGGAACCGACGCCGCTGTGTTCGATTGAACCCCGCAGCCACCTGACGGAAGGGCTAATCCGTGTTCCAACGCTTATGGCAGTCCGGCATGATCGCGCTGGCCCGGTCGGCGAAGCTGAAATCGGTCATGCAGTCGGCGCGGGCGACCTCGACGCTCGCCACCCGATACGTCATCGGACCCGATGCGACCGGGGCCGTGGCCGGGGCCGCGCGCCTGCGGGAGGACGACGGCATCCGAGCCTCCCTGTTCTACCTGGGTGAATACGTCGAAACGCGGGACGGCGTCTCGGAAAACGTCACCGCCAAACAGGCGGTGATCCAGGCCTTGGCGGCGACGAGTTTGGAACTGCATGTCTCCGTCGACCCCACCCAGATCGGGCAGGTGGTCGATCCGGAACTCATGCGCGACAACGCCCGCACCCTGGCGCGAGCCATCGCCGAGGCGACCGGCGACCGGCCCGGGCTCAACGCCATGATGATCGACATGGAGGACGACACCCTGGTCGGTTCCACCGTGGCACTGCACGACGATCTTCGCGCCGAGGGCCTGCCCTGCGCGCTGACGCTCCAGGCCTATCTGCGCCGCACCGAAGCCGACCTGGACGCCCAGATCGCCGCCGGATCCACGGTGCGGCTGGTCAAGGGCGCCTTCGTCGCCGCCGCCGACATCGCCTTTACCGGACAGTCCGCGATCAAGGCCAACTACCGCCGCCTGATCGACCGCATGTTTTCGAAGAAAGCGCGGAATGCCGGTTTCCATCCCGTCGTCGCCAGCCACGACGACCGCATCCAGGACCACGCCATCGCGGCGGCGAAGGAAAACGGCTGGCCGGACGGCGCGTGGGAAATCGAAATGCTGCTGGGCGTCCGGGGCGACCTCGCGCGGCGGCGGGCGGCGGAAGGCCATCGGGTGCGCCTGTACACCCCGTTCGGCCGCGACTGGTGGCCGTACGCGGTGCGGCGCATCGGCGAAAGCCCGCGCAACGCGCTTTTCGTCGCCCGTTCCCTCCTAGCCGGAGGCTGAAGGATCATGTCCGTCATCGTCAAGGTCTGCGGATTGAAGACCGCCGATGCGCTGGAAACGGCGGTGGACGCGGGCGCGGACATGGTCGGCTTCGTGTTTTTCGAACGGTCTCCACGCGCGGTCGCCATCGATGCCGCCGCAGCGCTGTGCGCCCGCACGCCCGCGGACGTCATCCGCACCGGTCTGTTCGTCAACGCCGACGATACCTTTCTCGACAGCGTGCTGAAGCATGTTTCCCTGGATCTGCTTCAACTGCACGGGGTGGAAACCACCGACCGGGTTGCCGAGGTGCGGACGCGCTTCGGCTTGCCGGTCATGAAAGCCCTGCCCGTTTCCAGCCCGACCGATGTTGCGGCCGCGCGCCACTACGAATCGGTGTGCGACCGCCTATTGTTCGACGCCAAGCCGCCGAAAGATGCCGATCGGCCCGGCGGCAATGCCCTGGCCTTCGACTGGTCGCTGCTGTCGGGAACGGCGTGGCGATTGCCGTGGCTGCTGGCCGGGGGCCTGACGCCGGAAAACGTCGCCGAGGCGATCCAAATCGCCGGCGCGCCGGGGGTCGACGTATCGTCGGGCGTGGAGGATACCCCCGGCGTCAAAAGCCCGGCGAAGATCCGCGCCTTTCTGAATGCGGCGCGGACTGGTCGCGCGGCCCGTCATCCGCTATAACGCGGCAAGCACCGAACCGAAGGAACCGCGAGGGCTTTTACCGTGACCCTGTCCATCTACAATACGCTCAACCGCACCAAGGAACCGTTCCAGCCGTTGAACCCCAACCGGGTCGGCATGTACGTATGCGGGCCGACGGTCTACGATTTCGCCCACATCGGCAACGCCCGTCCGGTGATCGTGTTCGACGTGCTGTTCCGCCTGTTGAAGGCGCTGTACCCGACGGTCGTCTATGTCCGCAACATTACCGACGTCGACGACAAGATCATCAAGAAGTCGGAAGAGACGGGCGAGCCGATCCGCGCCATCACCGAGCGCACGGCCCGCGCCTTCCACGATGACATGGCCGCTTTGGGCGCCCTGCCGCCGTCGGTCGAACCCCGCGCCACCGACCACATCGCCGAGATGATCGAGATCGCCCAGCGGCTGATCGAGAAGGGCTATGCCTACGAAGCCGAGGGCCACGTGCTTTTCAACGTACCGGCGATGGACGACTACGGACGCCTTTCGAACCTGGACCGCGATTCCATCGTCGCCGGCGCGCGGGTCGAGGTCGCGGGCTACAAGAAGGACCCGGCCGACTTCGTCCTGTGGAAGCCGTCGACCGACGACCAGCCGGGTTGGGAATCGCCCTGGGGGCGCGGCCGTCCGGGTTGGCATATCGAATGTTCGGCCATGAGCGGCAAGTACCTGGGGGTCACCTTCGACATCCACGGCGGCGGCCAGGATCTGATCTTCCCCCACCACGAAAACGAAATCGCCCAGAGCACCTGCGCCCACGGCGCGCCGTTCGTGCGCTATTGGATGCACAACGGTTACCTGATGGTCGAGGGCGAGAAGATGTCGAAGTCGCTCGGCAATTTCATCACGGTGCGCGAACTGCGCGGCGAAGCGCCGGGCGAGGCGATCCGCATGGCCATGCTGTCCACGCATTACCGCCAGCCCATCGACTGGACCCGCAAGGGCCTACAGCAGGCCAAGGACGCCCTGGACCGCTTCTACGGCGCCCTTCGGGCTAACGCCGACATCGAGGCGGCGGGATCCGAGATCCCGGCGGCGGTCAAGGACGCGCTGTGCGACGACCTCAACACGCCCGCCGCGATCGCCGCCATGCACGAAATCGTCGGCCGCCTGAACAAGGCCGAAAGCCGGTCGGAGAAATCCCTGGTCAAGGGCGACCTGATGGCGTCGGCCGAGGTTCTCGGACTGCTGCAACAAGACCCGGAAGCCTGGTTCAAGTGGGCCCCCGAAAGCACCGGCGAAGCGGTCGGACTGTCGGACGCCGACATCGACCGCCTGATCGAGGAACGCAAGGCGGCGCGCAAGGCCAAGGACTTCGCCGCCGCCGACCGCATCCGCGACGACCTGAAGGCCCAGGGCATCGTGTTGGAAGACGGCCCGCAGGGGACAAGCTGGAAGCGGGGGTAGGCGCCCCCCTCGCCCCGAGAAGAGATGTTCCGTAAGCCGCCTTTGTCCTAGGTTGCCTCGCCCCAACGGGGAGAGGGACAGAGCGAGGGGGGTCGCCTCATCGCCACACTCCTGTCATCGGGCGCGTGACATGGCGTTTACTCTTGAGGACAATATCTCGTTATAGTATTTAAAAAAATATTCTATCGGGAATTACGATATGATGGGCGCTTCATCAAATATTCTGGAGCCACTTTCCAATTTTGAGAATGCGACGATGCGGCCAGTGAATTGGAAGCTGTGGCGGAATTTTTTATTGTCTCTGTCGTTAATCATACTTATTGCATTTTCTGGTCGTGACAGCGAATTAAATACAAATAATTATCCATATTTTGTTGTTATTTATACAAATGGTCATTTTATATTGATGGCGCTTTGCCTTTTTATTAAATATTTGCATGACTTGATTTCTCAGTCGCCGAATATTTCGATCAGCAATGACATATTTACTATTGGATCATTTTTTAGGAAAAAATCATGGCGTTGGAAGGATATCGGACCTTTTTGCATCGATTGGAAGCAAAAATTTTTTGGGTACGACCTTTTTATTTGCGCCTTCGACAAGGAAACTTCCGATATTTTCGCAGTTAATGGGATTACGTTGACGCCGACGCGCGCTAACGCTGACGTGTGTTTTCCCCTGTCGGTATTTTCAGAAAATGATGCAGAATATGCGGACAAGCTTTTGTTTGTTAAAAAATTAAAATTGGTTATTTATATTATCTCTCATACGGCATTTGTTTTTTGGATTCCAGTTCCGATACTTTTAACATTTTTCTTTAAATATTAAATTGAAAAATAATAGAATGATTTGACACGCCCAGAGGTGATGCCGAGAAACAGTCGCCTGATCAACCTAGAACACGCTCCCGATCCCGTGCGGATCGACCGCGCTAACATCGCGTGCACCGGCTTGCCTGACCGCGTCGAGATCATCGATGGACTCGCGGTGGAAATTCTGCCGACACTCGCGGCACGGGGCGGTGTGTCTTTCGACGTCGTGTTTCTCGACGCCGACATCGACCGCCTGATCGAGGAACGCAATGCCGCGCGCAAGGCCAAGGACTTCGCCGCCGCCGACCGCATCCGCGACGACCTGAAAGCCCAGGGCATCGTGCTGGAAGACGGCCCGCAGGGGACAAGCTGGAAACGGAGGTAACTCTCCAAGCTGCCTTGAAGTCACTGATGCCGGATTTTTCGATTACCGCGGATGTCGCCACTTCTGTCGAGAGCTTTTCCGTGTCCAATTTCAGTAACTCAGCCTGACGCGAGCGCTTGCGTTCGTCGCAAGGCGCGCGTGAATTCCATGTTCAGCAACAGGTCAAATGGGTCTATCGCTTGGCCTGAAACCTGCGTTTATTGTTGATACATTATTCCCGCAATGGTATATATATGAAAAATAGTTCATTGGATTTTCAGATATGCTTAAAATTCCGGAAAACATTCACAATTCTCTCTCCAATTTTGAGAATACGATAATATACGCTGATACACGAAAGCTAAAAAGAAATATTTTATTGACGTTATCCGGCATTTTATTGTTTACGTTTATGTTTTACGACGCAGGATACATTAATGAATATGGTTTATATTCGTTTTACGGAGTCGAAGCACTGTTATTAATAAATATATTAACTTCTGCAATTAAACTATTGACGAGGATTCCAGCTATAGAGGTAGATCGTGGTTTCTTAACTTTCAGATCTTTATTCAAATCAAAATCTTGGCGTTGGCAGGATATCGGTCCTTTCAAAGTTTTTTCTAGACAACACTATTTCGGTTATAACCATTTTTTATGCGCATTTGATAAAAAAAACTCGGATCTTTTGACAAAGTATAAGATTTCACTGATCCAGACGGATGTGACCGCTGATATCTCCTTGCCAATATCAGCGTTTTCAATGAACGGCCATGATATGTCAGTAATAGAATTCGTTAATTTATTGAATTGTTGGCAGAATAAATTTGGCCGTAACGAAATAATTTATAATTCATATAATGATGAAATTGATCTATACCAACTTACAAGAAAAAAGAAATTGAAACGCATCACGGATATTTTTATTAGGATTGCAATGATGTTACTATTAACATTAATAGTTTTTTTTAATTTGTATTATTCATAAACATAATATAAGTTGCCGGGACATTTCTGATTTCCATTTTTTACCCCAGGACGCAACCTGGATTTGCGCGCGGACGTCTCGTCCAGGCCTTCCGTGGATCTTCCGAAGCGTCAAATCGGAAAAGTCCGGGAAACTCCAGACGGTGGACCGTCGGGGTTCGATGTTTTTTCGAGCCAATGCGATCCCCATATCCCCCGTTGAATCGACAACGGAGGACCGGTCATGTTTCGTTATGCCGCCCTGGCCACCGTGCTGCTGTACGCCACCGCGAACGCGGCGGAAATGCCGATGCATCACGGCAACCACCCTTCGCCCTACGCCGGGCAGGAAGCCCGCGCCGTCAAGTCCTTGTCCGACCAGGACATCGACGACCTGCTCAACGGCCGGGGCTGGGGGTTTGCCAAGGCGGCGGAATTGAACGGCATGCCGGGACCGGTTCACGTCCTGGAAATGGCCGACGCCGTCGCCCTGGATTCGGGCCAGCGCGCCGCCATCGAATCGCTGTACGAGGCCATGCGCGCCGATACCGTGCCGCTGGGCCGGCAACTGGTCGATCAGGAAAAGCTCCTGGAAAAAGGCTTTGCGGAACGGACGGTGACCACGAAAGCCTGAAAGGCCAGTTGGGTGCGATCGAACGGACCCGCGCCGCACTGCGTGCCGTCCACCCGGAAGCCCACTTGAAAACCGCCGCGCTTTTGAGCACTGAACAGATCGATCGCTACAACCGGCTGCGCGGCTACGTATCGCAGTAGCCTCCAGGATCGATCACGGCAGGTGAACTCAAAGCCGAACACCTGTGCGCCAACGAAAAAGAACCCCCGGAATGCCGGGGGCTTGCACGTTCCATCCGAATGAAACGGGTCAGCGTCCGCCGTTGCCCGAACCGCCGCCACCGGAACCGCCGTTACCCGATCCGCCCGAATCCGAGCCCCCCGATCCCGAACCGCCGGAGTCGGAGCCGCCAGAACCCGAGCCGCCGGAATCCGAGCCATTGGAACCGGAACTCGCGGTTGCGTCAACGGTTGCCGTCGTGTCCTGGTGGATACGGTCGCGATCCTGGTCCTGATCCTTATCCTTGTCCTGATCATGGAGTTGGTCCTGGATCTGATCCTGATCGCCGGTCGTCACGACCTGTGCATACGACAACGCGGGAAAAGCCAGAAGAACCGCTGCAAGAGCCGCACCGTAACGAAAGTTTTTCATGAAAGGCCTCCTCCCCCGCATCGGGGACATTGGGTTTCGGGCATAACGGATATCGTCGCCCGTTTTTGTTGAGGGAAGGATATGTGTGATTTTTTCACACGTCAATATAAATGTGAAAATTTCCCACTT
Source organism: Rhodospirillales bacterium (assembly GCA_963675465.2). GTDB lineage: Bacteria > Pseudomonadota > Alphaproteobacteria > Rhodospirillales > Shumkoniaceae > JAHDSF01. The sequence continues at coordinate 292,077 of CAXXVY010000001.1, read as the reverse complement.
TTTCTGCCTGTTCGCCACATCGGGCCCCCTCTCCCCCGTCCTTCGACGAGGGTTGCCGGGGAATATTCTCCCTTTGAGATGCACAGAATATTATAATATAACGTCTTTCGAATATTTCGTGACGCCTTTCGCGTTCTCACTCACCCAGGAGAATTCCATGTCCGATTCGCCGGAAAAGATCGTCTACATCACGACCTACGGCCCCGATTCACCGGAAAAGGCGACCTTGCCTTTCGTGCTGGCGAATGCGGCACTGGCCATGGACGTGGAAGCGGTGATCTGCCTTCAGGGACCTGCGGTTTTCCTGGCCAAGAAAGGCTTGGTCGAACACGTGAAGGCGGCGGGACTGCCGACCATGAAGGCCCTGATGCAGAGCTTCATGGACAACGGCGGCCGTCTCAGCGTTTGCGTCCCCTGTCTGCGGGAGCGGGATATCGACGAATCCGACCTGATAGAAGGCGCCCGGCCGATCGCCGCCGCCCGGGTGACCGAAGAGGTCCTCTCGGCCAAGGCGACGCTCGTTTACTAGAGTCTCATTCGGACCGCCGCCGATCCCGCGATTTCCGGATCAGTCCAACCGCGTCGCGGCCATCAAAAGGAAAGCGGGTCGCCGGCACTCCGAGACGAGTTCGGGCCGGCTGGCCAGGGATTCGGCGGTCGGTGCGGGTTCGTCAAGGTGGTCGAGCCGGAAACCGGCAGCAATCAGCGCACCGACATAGGTCTGTCCCGTCCGGTGGTACTTGATGACGCCGTCAACGAACCAGCGGGTATCGCGGCGGCCCTCGTTCAGGTAGTTATCCACGGGCCAATGCAGGCATTTGCCGCCATCGTCCCGGATCCATCCCACCGGGTGCGCCGTGCATATCGGGTGTTCGACCGAAAACACGAACATTCCGTTCGGCGTCAGCGCGTCGAAAATCCGGTTGGCCACCGCCGGGTAGTCCTCGACGTAATGCAGGGCCAGCGATGAAACGACCAATTCGAACCCCCTCGGTTCGAGGACGCAATGTTCGATGGCGGTCCGGCGATAGACAATGGCGGGATCGTCTGTAAGCCGGATCGCCTCGTCCAGCATGCGCCGCGAAACATCGACCGCGGTCACGGCCTTCGCACCGCACACGCGGGCGAAGCGAGCGAAATCGCCAAATCCGCAACCGAGATCCAAAACCCGCTTTCCTTCGAGTTCCGGAAGAAGCCGGCGCAAAGCCGGCACTTCCAACGCCCCGTTCAGACCGGTGTCGTTCCGCCGTAGTGCGCGGTATTTTTCGAAAAACCCCGCATCGTCGTAAATGTTCTGTGAAACGGCCGGTTCGGCTGAAGCAAACGGATGACGTTCCATGAGGCGCTCCACGACGTCGATACAATGGGCAAGGTCTTTGGATTCGGCAGAACGGTAACGCGCTTCGCCGATATCCGGCAACCCCGCGCCGCTTTCGCCATCCCTACGAAGGCGCTTTCCGGGTCGCGCGTTGGGCCAGGACGATGGCGACACCCCCCAGTGTCGCCGCGGACGCGAGCACGAGTCGCAACGTGACCGGTTCCATAAGAATGAACACGCCGCCCAGGGCGGCGATCACCGGCACCGAAAGCTGGACGGTCGCCGCGCGGGTGGCGGTCAGCCCGCGAAGTGCCGCGTACCAGACCACGTATCCACAGCCCGAGGTTCCGGCGCCCGACACCACGGCAAGGATCAGGCCCGATGTCGACCCGTGAAAATCGCGCAAAAACAGAAGGCTGACGACGATCACGAGCGGGACAGAAAAGAGAAAATTCCGAGCCGTCGCCTGTAGCGGATCGGCGGGAAATACTCGCCTTCGCGCAGCGCGAACATGAACATCGTGACCTGCACGGCACCGAAAAGAATCAAGGCGCCGGTTCCGGCATCAAGCGAGCGGTAGGCAAAGGCGAAGAACGCCATGTAGACGAACAGCATGGCCGCACAACGCCAATCGCCACGGGCGAGATCGATGGAACGGCCGCGAAGCAGGACGATCAGCCCCAGCGTCACGGCGCCGGCAATCACCCGGACGCTGGCGAAGGTCGCCGCATCGACAAGCTGTTCGCCCAGCGCAAGCCGGCAAAACAGAGAATTCGACGCGAAGGCAAGCATCGCCACGGCCGTTAACGCCAGAGTTCGCACGGTGATCGCGTGTGAAGGGTTTCCGCCGGCTACCACCGAAGGGCGCGGCAAAACCTCGCGGCGGAAAGCGGCGGAAGCGGGAGGCGGAGCCCCGCACCTGGGCGATCACAAGCATGAACCTTCCCCGATCCCGGTGATACAGATCGTGCGTTCGCGTTTGCCGCCTCCAGACCGAACGTCGGAATGGACCGTCGACTTTTCAACCGTCGAAATGTGTGATTGACCGGATTCCGAGACGGCGCCTTTTTCCGCCGCCTATCGGCGTTCGAGATGCGCGCGGGATATCCGACGATCTCGGGCAACGGTTGGAAACGCTGGAATCGCCGGTCCGCCTTGAAATACGCCGAATGCCTCTCCACGCCCTGGACCGAATGGGGGCCATGCCCCGTCCGGCCAAGGCGAAAGAGACGACACCGTGACGTGGCGCCCTTGCGACAGGACGCCGATTTCCTTAAGCCGCCTTGCCGATCGGCCGGCTGGGGCGCCGGGGAGCGCGTCGGCGTTGGCTCGGCCGGTGTTTGGTTTCCTGGCCGCTTTTGGCCGGGCCGGGATCGTTGGCGATTTCCGCTACGTGGTACGGATGATCCGAAACCACGGAGACCTGCTTGCGGATGGTTTTCTCGATGGCGCGCAGGGCGCCGCGTTCTTCGTGGTCGCAGAACGAAATGGCGATGCCCGCGGCGCCCGCACGCGCGGTGCGCCCGATACGGTGGACGTAGCTTTCGGGATCGTTCGGCAGTTCGAAATTGATGACGTGGGTCACGCCTTCGACATCGATGCCGCGCGCGGCGATATCGGTCGCCACCAGCGCCCGGATGCGGCCGGAGCGGAAATCCGCCAGCGCCCGCTGCCGGGCGTTCTGCGCCTTGTTGCCATGAATGGCGTCCGACCGGATTCCGTTTTCATGCAGATGCCGGGCGACCCGGTCCGCACCGTGCTTGGTGCGGGTGAAGATCAGGACCCGTTCGAAGTTCTTGTCGTTCAGCAGTTCGCCGATCAGCGCCCGCTTCTTGTCCTTGGCCACGAACAGCACCCGCTGATCCACATTGTTGGCCGTGGTCGCCGTCGGCGCGACCTCCACCCGAACCGGGTCATGCAGCAGCGATGCTGCCAGCCCCTGCACCGAATCCGGCATGGTGGCCGAAAACAGCAAGGTCTGACGGCGCTCGGACATGGTGGCCGCGATTTTCTTCACGTCCCGGATAAAGCCCATGTCGAGCATGCGGTCGGCTTCGTCGAGCACAAAAATCTCGACCGCCTCCAGGCGCACATGGCCCTGGTTCATCAGGTCGAGAAGCCGGCCCGGGGTGGCGACCAGGATATGGACGCCCCGCGACAAGGCCTGGATCTGGGGACGGATGGGCGTGCCGCCGAAGACCACGGCGCACCGCAGGGACATATGGCGGCCATAGGTACGAAGGCTGTCGGCGATCTGGCCCGCCAGTTCACGGGTCGGCGCCAGAACGAGCGCGCGCGGCCGACGCTGAAGGGCCGGGCCGGGCGTTTCCGCCAAGCGATGCAGCAGCGGAAGGGCGAACGCGGCGGTCTTGCCGGTGCCGGTCTGCGCAATGCCGAGCAGGTCATGCCGCGCAAGCAGCGGCGGTATCGATTGTTTCTGAATGGGAGTCGGCGTCGTATATCCTTCGTCCGCAATGGCGCGAAGGAGAGGCTGGGCCAGTTGGAGGCCCGCAAAATCAGTCATACGTTATGGTTTCTTTCTCGATCCAATCGTCGTAACCCGCGGCCCCGGATTCGGGCAGGCGGGCTCGCATGCACGATGCAAGCTATGCCGACGCGGCCTTGCCAGGGCAAAGGCCCGTCTAACGAAACGCCCACATGTGTCGGAGACAAACAGGGCCGGCGAAGCGTTGCCGGGCCGGCGATTGATCGAAATTCGACCTTGACGGGAGTGTCGCTACGGCACTAAGGCGCTTCCATCGCCGGAAAGTCAAGTCAATTCACCCGTCATCGGCGAATCGGAAGCGGGAATCGCGACATCAGGCGCGGACGATGGACTTGATCTTGGCGCGGCGTTGGCCCGATCGCTGGGCGATCTCGTTGTCCTGCCCCTCGATGGCGGTGCGGACCAGATCCTCGATCGGATCGCCGAAGGACTGGTCGAGCTGTTCGTTCGACACCCGCCGGTTCGACGTGACCGTTCCGTCCTCGTACGTGACGTTGAACACCGCAAACCCGAGATTCTTAGCCTTGTTCTTCTTCTGAGCCATTTCATGATCTCCATTGAAACGGGACAAGGGCCGGGATCGGCTCCGGTCCTGATCTTGTGGGTAAAGGAAGAGGGCCCCGCCCCCCGGCATGCGGATCATGATTCGGCGAAATGCGCCCGAATGTTGGTCCGGAATGATCTGAGGGCAGGTTATAGCGCAAATCGAGCGGGCGAACACCCCCGTCTCGACATCCCTGCCCCGCACGGACGTCTACGGCAGTTTCAACAGCAGCCGAACCAGAGACCGCGTGCGATCACCGAACAGTTTCGCGGTGTAGAAGCTTCCGGCGGCGCGTTTCACGATCTCGCCGCGCGTCGGATAGGGCACGACGGCACCGGCGAGGCGCCCGATCCCCAGGCCCCCGGCAATCGCCACGATCCACGACTGGACCGTCTCGCCCGCGTGCGCCCCCACGACACCGGCCCCCAGAACGCGGCCCTTCGGGGTCACGATCACCTTGGTGAAGCCATCGATGTCGTCTTCGGCCTGGGCGCGATCGTTTTCCGAGAATCCCCAACGCAAGACGTTAAAGGCGATGCCTTTCTCGCGGGCCGCCGCCTCGGTCATGCCGACGTTGGCGAGTTCCGGATCGGTGTAGGTCACCCAGGGCAGGGCCGAATAGTCGACCTTGGCCGGAAGACGGAACAGCGCATTGCGGATGACGACACCCGCATGGTAGCCGGCGACGTGGGTGAATTGCGGCCCGCCAGCCACGTCGCCGATCGCGAACACCCGCCGATTGGTGGTGCGCAACCGCGCATCGACCGCAATTCCGCGCGGCCCGGTCTCGATCCCGGCCTTGGCCAAGTCCAGGCCTTCGGTTACCGGGCGCCGCCCCGCCGCGGCCAGAAGATGGGTTCCCGCGATTCGCTCCTCGGCCCCGTTTCGTTCGATCACCGCGTCGAACCCGCCGTCGGTTTTCTCGAACCTGGAAACGACAACGCCTTCGTGGAGGTTCACGCCCTCGGCCCGCAGTCGGCGGCGGACGACGTCCACCATCTCCGGATCGTCACGGGGCAGGACGGGCCCGCGATCGAGGACGTCGACACCCGCCCCCAGCCGGCGGAAGGCCTGCGACATCTCGATCCCGATCGGACCCCCGCCCAGAACGACGAGTCGGCCGGGGATGGCGCCGAGTTCGAACACGGTTTCGTTGGTCAAGGGGGCCAGGGCATCCAGGCCTGGCAGGTCGGGTACGACCGGTGCCGAACCGGTGGCCACCACGAAACGCTTGGCGTGGACACGAAAGTCTCCCGCGGCCACCATGTCGCCGGCAACGAATCGAGCACGTTCGCGAATCACCCGAACCCCCAGGGCCTCGAATCGTTCCACCGAGTCGTTGGGCGCGATCGCCTCGATCGCGCGGCGGACATGGGCGAAGACTCCGGCCGCGTCGATTTCCGGTTCATTGGGGCCGATACCGAACCGCCCGGCTTGACGCGCGGCTTCGGCGGCATGGGCGGCCGCGATCAGGGCCTTGGACGGCACGCAGCCGTAGTTCAGACAGTCGCCGCCCATCGTGCCGCTTTCGATCAGTACCACGGACGCCCCCATCTGCGACGCGCCCGCAGCAACCGTGAGGCCGCCCGACCCGCCGCCGATGACGCAGATATCCGTGCGAATCGTCTCGGCCATAAAAGCCTCCGCCGTTACCGGCCGCAACGGCCCTCAGACCTAGCGCGCCTTGAATTTCTTATAGAACACGGGGATGAGGGCGAGAACCGCCAATCCGATCATCGGGCCGATCACCGCGGGTTCGAACACGATGCCGAGATCCGGGGATTCGCCACGGTCGAGAACACCGCCCAAGCCGGATCCGACGCTGGAAAAGACGAAGGTGCCTGGGACGATGCCGATAAAGGTTCCCAACACGAAGGTACGGAAGGGAACGCCGAGAAAGGCGGGAACCAAATTGACCAACCAGAACGGAAACAGCGGGACCAGGCGCAGAACCAGCAGATAGGAAAACGCGTGCTCGCGAAAGCCCCGTTCCATGCGTCGCACCCCGCCGTCCGCCTTGGCACGGAGGAAGCCGCCGAACGCATAGCGCGCGGCCAGGAACAGAGCCGCGGACCCCAACGTGGCGCCGATCACCACGTACAGGGTCGCCGGAAGAGTGCCGAACAGGAAACCCGCCGCGATCGTCATCCAGACCGCGCCGGGCAGGGAAAAGGTCACGGCCAGGTAGTAGACGGCGATGAAAAGGGCGACCGATAGCCAGTAGTTTTCGCGACTCCACGCCAGGATGGCTTCACGGTTATCGCGAAGCGTGCCGAAAGACAGATAAGAATCGAACCCCAGCGTAAAAAAGACAACGAGTCCCGCCCCGAGAACGACCAGGGGAATCACCCGCCAGGCCGACCAGCCCGATCCCGTCGCGTTTTGCTGGGTTTCCGCCACGACCGCCATCCTGTAGTTTCTCCAACGTCGTTTTCGGGCCGCTCCTCCGGCCTTGTGGTTTCTGATATGCCCTCACGCCCGGTCCTTCGCCAGTCACCGTTTCTCACCAAATCGTGACGTCCGCGTGACGGGATGGAAAGATCGGCATGCCGCCGTTGACTTCGGTCAATCGACCCCTTATACAGCGTGGCCTGTCATTGGTCGGAGAGTTCTTGTGAAACGGACGTATCAACCGAGCAAACTCGTGCGCAAGCGGCGGCACGGCTTTCGTTCCCGGATGGCCACGGTCGGTGGGCGCCGGGTGTTGGCCAATCGTCGCGCGAAGGGTCGGAAGCGCCTGTCCGCCTAACACGGCAATGGCTCCCGCTTTGCAGCGCCTGAAACGTCGATCCGAATTCCTTCGGGTTGCGGCGGCCCGTCACAAATGGGTCGCCCCAGGTTTGATTCTGCAAATGCGGCGGCGCCTAGCCGGAGAGGAGGATCGGTGCACAGCCGACAGTGTGCGCGTCGGGTTTACAGCAAGCCGAAAGGTGGGAAACGCGGTGGTTCGCAACCGTGCCCGTCGGCGTTTGCGTGAAATCGTACGCCAGAACGTGCCAAGCCGGGTCATACCGGGGCACGATCTGGTGGTGATTGCACGCGCCGCCACGAATGCCCGCCCTTTCGATTCCCTGTCGCGCGATTTCACCCGCGGACTGAAGCGACTGGGCATCTATCGCGACCCCGAAACGGCGGAAAGCGATGGGAGCGCGCGCCCATGCACATCTTAAGCGCCCCCTTCATCGGCCTTGTCCGCATCTATCAGTACTTCATTTCGCCGCTTTTTCCGGCCAGTTGCCGGTTTCATCCGACTTGTTCGTCCTACGCGATTCAGGCCTATCGTCGGTTCGGTCCGATTTTCGGGACCTTCCTGGCGCTACGGCGAATCGCGCGGTGCCATCCGTGGGGCGGATGCGGAGAGGATCCCGTCCCCGATTCGCTGAACGAGATCTGGACAGGAAGAGCGCAACGCGACATCGCGGAAACCCGTTAGCTACGGTTTTCCATTTGGAATTCAGTTTTCCGATTTGAGGCGGAGACGATGGTCGACAACAAGAATCTAATCCTGGCGGTCGTGTTGTCCGTCGCCATTCTGGTAGGGTTCGATTTCTTTTTCGGATCGAAATTCACGCCCCTCCAGACATCCCAGCAGACGGCTGGCCAGACTGCCCCGACGCCGGCAACCGGCACTCCGCCCGCCCCGGCGACCGGGTCCGCGCCTTCTGACACGCCGATGGCACCGGGCGCCGCGCCGACCGCAACTGCCGCGACGCCGACCGTCAACCGCGCCGACGTTCTCGCCAAGACGCCCCGCGTCCGCATCAAGGGACCGCGCCTTCACGGCTCGATCGACTTGCGGGGCGGCCGGCTCGACGATCTGACGCTGGCCGACTATCGCGAGACGATCGAACCGAACAGCCCGGAAATTGTCCTGTTGTCGCCATCGGGCGCGAAGAACACCTATTTCGCCGAGGTCGGCTGGATCGGCGACGGAACCGCCACGGTCCCGAACCAGGATACGGTCTGGACCGCAGACAAGGACGTGCTGACCCCGGGCGATCCGGTAACGCTGAGCTGGGACAACGGCCAGGGACTGGTCTTCAAACGCACTTTCGCGCTAGACAAGAACTACCTGTTCACGATCGACCAGACGGTCGAAAACACCGGCGAACAAGCCGTCAAGCTGTTTCCTTATGCCCTGTCGTCGCGTAAGGGCCTGCCGACGACCAGCGGATTCTACATTCTTCACGAAGGCATGCTGGGTGTTTTCGACGAAACCCTGAAGGAAGTCGACTACGACGAGGTCGAAGCCGGAAAGCCGGTTACCGTCAAGTCCACCGGCGGCTGGATCGGCATCACCGACAAGTACTGGCTGGTCTCGTTGATCCCCGATCAGAAGGACGCGATCACCGCCCGGTTCACGCACTCCCTGGACGGCGGCGTCGACAAGTTCCAGGTCGATTTCGTCGGCGCGGAAACCGCCGTTCAACCCGGCGCCACGGCAAGCGTGCAATCTCGCGTTTTCGCCGGTGCCAAGGAAGTGAAGCTCCTGGACGCCTACTCGGACAACCTGGGCATTCAGCGGCTCGATCTGGCCATCGATTTCGGCTGGTTCTTCTACCTGACCAAGCCGATTTTCTACATCCTCAGCTACATTCACGGTTACGTCGGCAACTTCGGCATCGCCATCATGCTGCTGACGGTCATGATCAAGCTGTTGATGTTCCCGCTGGCCAACAAGTCGTACCGTTCCATGAGCAAGATGAAGAAGCTTCAGCCGGAAATGTTGAAGCTGCGGGAGCGTTTCGGCGACGACAAGGCGCGGCTGAACCAGGAAATGATGGCGCTGTACAAGCGGGAAAAGGCCAATCCGGCGTCCGGCTGCCTGCCGATGCTGGTCCAGATCCCCGTCTTCTTCGCGCTCTACAAGGTGTTGTACGTTTCGATCGAAATGCGCCATGCGCCGTTTTTCGGCTGGATCCAGGATCTTTCGGCACCCGATCCCACCACCATGTTCAACCTGTTCGGCCTGATCGACTGGATGCCTCCCGAGTACCTGATGATCGGCGTCTGGCCGCTGATCATGGGCGTCACGATGTTCCTGCAACAGAAGCTGAACCCCCAACCCGCCGATCCGGTGCAGGCGAAGATCTTCATGTTCCTGCCGTTGATCTTCACCGTGATGCTGTCGCGTTTCTCGGCCGGTCTGGTCATCTACTGGGCTTGGAACAACTCGCTGTCGATCCTTCAGCAGTGGGTAATCATGAGACGGGCCGGTACGCACTGACACGCGTGAGACGCCGATTCGGCCGGTCCGACGACCGGCCGAATCGCGTCGATGCATTCCGGGATGAGCGGCCGGCCGCCGGACGAGGAAAAACACCGTGACCGACCCTCAGCGCGACGCGCCCGATTCGAACGTGGCGGATGATGCCGAAGCCCTGGAATTTGGGCGGAAACTGTTCGCCGGCCCCTGCGACTTCCTCCTTGGGGCCGCGGGGCTAGACCAGTTGCCGGAAGGCAGTCTTCCGGAAATCGCCTTCGCCGGTCGCTCCAACGTCGGCAAATCAAGTCTGATCAATGCCCTGACCGGGCGGAAGGCGCTGGCCCGAACATCGAACACCCCGGGGCGCACCCAGCAGATCAATTTCTTCAACCTCGGACAGGTCCTGATGATCGCGGACCTGCCGGGTTACGGATTCGCGGAAGCGCCCAAGGACCTGGTCTCACGCTGGACCGCCCTGGTCATGGCCTATTTGCGGGGCCGGGTGCCACTCCGGCGCGTATGCCTGTTGATCGACGCGCGCCACGGCCTTAAGAAAACGGATAGAGACGTCATGACCATGCTGGACGACGCGGCGGTGTCCTATCAACTGGTCTTGACCAAGTGCGACAAGATCACCGAGGCGAAGAAAACGCTGTTGATTGCGGACATCGCCGCGGATATTGCATCTCATACCGCCGCGCACCCCGAGATCCTGGCCACCAGCGCGGCCAAGGGCGAGGGTATCGCGGAAATCCGGGCGGCGCTTGCCGCGTTGGCGCAACGTTGGAGCTGATCCAAGGATTCGACCATGAATACCGCAAACGAACAGGAACGTTTCGATCTGTTGGACAAGGCGAACACGCTGTCACAGGCGTTGCCCTACATGCGCCGCTACGCGGGACGAACCATCGTCGTCAAATACGGCGGCCACGCGATGGGCGAGGAAGAACTGGCCAACCTGTTCGCGCGTGATATCGCGCTCCTGAAACAGGTCGGCGCCGATCCGGTCGTGGTCCACGGCGGCGGTCCGCAGATCGGCAGCATGCTCGAAAAGCTCCAGATCAAGAGCCAGTTCGTCGACGGGCTCCGCGTGACCGACAAGGCCACGGTCGAAGTCGTCGAAATGGTCCTGTCGGGAGCGATCAACAAACAGATCGTCGGCGCGATCAACGCCGCCGGCGGCCGCGCCGTCGGACTTTCCGGCAAGGACTGCAACATGGTGCGCGCCGACCGCCTGCGCCGTACCAAGCGCGATCCCGATTCCAATATCGAAAAGGTTTTGGATCTGGGCCTGGTCGGCGACCCCAAGGAAATCGATCCCCATATCCTGAAGGTCCTGAAGGATTCGGATATCATTCCGGTCATCGCGCCGATCGGCGTCGGACCGGACGGCGAAACCTTGAACATCAACGCCGACACGGTGGCGGGCGCGATCGCCGGCTCGGTCCGTGCCAAACGCCTGTTGCTGCTGACCGACGTGGTCGGCGTGCTGGACGGCGACGGCAAGCTGATTCCCGAACTGACGATCGCCGAGGCCGAACGCCTGATCGAGTCGGGCGTCATCAAGGGCGGCATGATCCCGAAAATCCAGACCTGCATCGCCGCCGTGCGCGCGGGCGTCGACGGCGCGGTGATCATCGACGGCCGGGTACCCCACGCGATCCTGATCGAAATGTTCACCGAACACGGCGCCGGCACCCTGATCCGCGCGCAATAGGCCGCCCAACACCATCGCGGCCACCGGAGGGATCTGCCCGGTGGCCGCGATACCCGTCGCCGCGGGGCATTGGGCAAGGCGTTACGACGACGGGCGAATCCGGAAGAACAGGCAGTACAGATTGGGCACCGCCACCAGGGTCAGGACCGTGGCAAAGGCCAATCCGCCCATGATCGTCACCGCCATGTCGGCGAAGAAGGCGTCGAAGATCAACGGCGCCATGCCGAGAATGGTGGTGATGGCGGCCAGCGCCACCGGCCGCAACCGGCTGACGCTGGCGTCTCGCACCGCATCGTAGCGGTTCTTGCCGTCCCCGATTTGCTGGTCGATCTCGTCGACCAGGACGATGGCGTTCTTGATCAGCATCCCGGACAGGCTGAGGAATCCCAGCAGGGACATGAACCCGAACGGCAGGTTGGTCGCCAGCAGGCCCATCGTCACGCCGCAAATCGACATCGGAACGACCAACCAGATCACCAAAGGCTGTCGGACCTTGCCGAACAGCAGCACTGTGATCAGGACCATGGCGAGGAAACCGGCGGGAAGGGACTGGCCGAGCTTTGCCTGGGCATCCGCCGAGTTTTCGTGCTCGCCCCCCCATTCCAGGACATAGCCGGCGGGCCGTTCGATGGCGTCGATCCGAGGCCGGATTCTCTTGAAGGCGCTGTCAGCGGTTTCGCCGCCCGTGGGTTCAGCCTTGACGGTCAGCGTCCGCACCCGGTCGCGTCTTCGGATCAGGGTATCCTCGGCCACGGTTTCGAACGATTTGACTACCTGCACGACAGGGACGTAGGCACGCTGTCCGGCACTCCAGACCAACCGATCGGGCAGGGTCGACGGCGATTCGCGTTCGCCTTCGGGCGCCCGCGCGACGATCGGCAGGTTTTCGTCGCCGTCGCGGAAGGTGGTCAACGTTATCCCGTTGTTGGCAAACCGCAGGGCATCCGACAGGTCGCCCCGCGACACACCGGCGATGCGGGCCCGCTGTTCGTCGAAAACCGGCGTCAGAACCAGTTCGCGTTCCCGCCAATCGTCCCGGATATCCTTGATTTGTCCGTCTTCGCGCAGGATCGCCTGGGCCTGCCGGCTCAGATCGCGCAGGACATCCGTATCGGGACCGAGGAAGCGGGCTTCCAATTTCGCACCGTCGCCGGGACCGAACACGAGCCGGTTGATCATGACCTGGGCGTCCGGAAAACGTTCCTCCATATGGCGCCGCAGCCGCTCCCCCAGCGGATCGATGGTTTCCAGCGATATCGTCCGCACGATCAATTGGCCGTATCCGGGATTCGCCGCCTCGGGCGCGTAGGTCAGCATGAAGCGGGACGCCCCCGCGCCGACGAACGTCGCGACCGAAACGACGGCCGGGTCCTCCGACAGAAAACGTTCCGCCTCTCGCAGATCCTTGGAAGCGGTGGCGATATCGGTTCCCTGCGGCAGCCAGTAGTTGACGTAGAAGATGGGCGTATTCGAATTCGGAAAGAAGCTCTGCTTCACGAATCCGAATCCGTAGATCGATGCGCCCGTCACCACGACGAGTGCGGCCAAGGTCAGCCACCGGGCGTGCAACGCGCCCGACAGGACGCCGCGATAGCCGCGATAGAGGATACCGCGATATGGATCGGCGCCCTCCTGTCCGGCCGTCTCCTTGAACAGGTACTTTCCGAACAGCGGTGTCACTGTGATCGCCAATATCCAGCTCAGCAGCAGCGATACGGCGATGACGGCAAACAGCGAGAACAGGAATTCGCCAGTCACGTCGTTGGAAAGGCCGATCCCCGAAAAGGCCATGATGCCGATGACCGTCGCCCCGAGAAGTGGCCATTGCGTTTGCCGGACGATCGCTTCGGCCGATTCCAGCGCCGAGCGTCCCCGTTGCTGGCCGATGAGCATGCCTTCGGCAACCACGATGGCGTTGTCCACCAGCATCCCCATCGCGATGATCAGGGCGCCGAGCGAAATGCGCTCCAGTTCGATGCCGTACATCCACAGCAGGAAGATCGTTCCCATCACGGTCAACAGCAGAACCGATCCGATGACGAGACCGGCCCGCCATCCCATGAACAGGCAGAGGACACCGATGACGATTACCACCGACATCGCCAGATTCAACAGGAAGCCGCTCACCGCTTCGTCGACGACCACGGCCTGATCGTAAATGGTGTGCAGTTCGACGCCGAGCGGCAGGTTTGCCGTCAACACCTTAAGCTTCGACGCCACGGCGCGACCGACTTCGACGACATTGGTGTCGGCCACGGCTGAAATTGCGAGAGTCACGGCCGGTTCGCCGTTGAAACGGATGATCTGGTCGGTCGGGTCCTCGTCACCGACCGAAACCGTCGCGATGTCGGCCAAACGGATCATCGCCGACGATCCGGGCGTGCCGATCAGCAGATCCGGGATGGTACCGGCGCGGTCGAAAGCCGCGTCGACGCTGAGCCGTATTCGTCGATCGCCGTTTCTGACCGTCGCGTTGGGCTGCACGGTATTTTCCTGGCTGAGCACCGTCTGCACGTCATCGAGGGAAATCCCCAGTTGGGCGAGCCTGTCCTGGGAAATCTCGACATAGATCTGCTGGTCGACGGCACCGGCCATGTCCACCTTCGCCACCCCCGGGACGGTCAGGAGGTTGCGGCGAAGATCTTTGACCAGTTCCTTGACCTCGCGGGGCGTGAAGCCCGGCGCGGTGACCGCATAGAACAGACCGTAGACGTCGCCGAAATCGTCGACGACCGTCGGCTTTCCCGCTCCGGCGGGCAGTTGCCCGGCCGCATCGTTCACCTTGCGGCGCAATTCGTCCCACACCTGGGGCAGCGAATTGCTGTCATAGGTGCTTTTGATCTCTACCGTGATTTCCGAACGGCCCGGCTTCGAAACCGAGGTGATTTCCTTGAGCTGCGACAATTGCTGGATCGCCGATTCCAGGCGTTCCGTGACTTCCTTTTCGACTTCGACGGCCGAAGCCCCCGAATAGGCCGTGATGACCTTCGCCTGCTTGATCGTAAAGGCGGGATCTTCGAGCCGTCCGATTTGGGCGAGACCATACAAACCGCCGATCAGGCAGAAGAGAACGATCAGCCAAGTGTTGACCGGCTTTTCGATCGACCAACGCGCGATGCTCATGAAAATGTCCTAGATCGAGCCGCACTCCGGTCGTAACGCCGGAGCACGGATAATTAGATCGGTTACTGCTCTATCGGATTTCGGCGGGACGTACCGACATCCCCTCGTGCAGGCGGCTGACGCCGGCGGTCACGATCTCTTCGCCGCCGTTCAAACCCGAAAGCACCGGGACCACACCGTCCCCGACCGGGCCGATCGTGACCGCGCGCTTCGAAACCGTTTTCGCGCCTTGGTCGTAGACCCAAACAAAAAATACCTTGTTTTCGTCCGCCGCGACGGCGGTCAGCGGTACCGATACGGCATCCCCTCCTTTCGTCGCGAGTGTAACGAACACGCTCGCGGTCATGCCCGGCAGCACCCGCAAGCCGTCCTGCTGCGGCATCGCCAGGGTCACGCGATAGGTCTGGGTCACCGCATTCGGTTCCGACGAATGTTCGCGGTACTCCAGTGGAAAACGGACGTCGGGAAGCGCCGGAAATTCGGCTTCCAACGTGATGACTTCGGATTTTTCGACCTGTGACAGGAGCGCTTCCGGTGCGTCGACATCGATCTGGATTTCGGTGACGTCCTGAATTCGGACGACCTGGCTTCCTGCGGCGACGTTCGTGAAGTTTTCCGCCAACCGCTTGGTGATCAACGCATCGAACGGAGCAACCAGCCGCGTATAGGCCACGTCCTGCTGGGCATCATCAAGCGCGACGGCCGCGAGATCCCGCGTCGCCTTGGCCTGATCGAGGGTCTTTTCCGCCACCGCGCCGCGTTCGCGCAGTTTCACGGCCCGTTCGTATTCCTGCTGCGCAAGATTGAGTCCGACCTTGGCTTCCCGAACCGCACGTTCGAAATCGGTGGGATCGAGCGCCGCGATCAGATCGCCCTTCTTGACCACATGCCCTTCCTTGACCGACAGCTTGGCCAGCCGACCGGCAACGCGGAACGACAAGTCGATCGTCTGCACCGCCTCGACCCGACCCGAAAACCGGTGGGTGACCTGCCGGTCGCGCGCGTCCACGGATTCGACGCGGACGACTTTGGGCATGGCCGAATGCGCGGTCGCCTCGGCCTGGGCGGAAGTTTCGTCGCACCCCGTCAAAAGCAACGCGGCCATCACGGCGAACGATGCAATTCCCTGCCCCCACCGCCGAGACGACGGGGCTTGCAAGCACGAAATCACCACGTGCGAACTCCTATAATCCAATCATGTGTTCGAGACGTTTTTCGATGCGCTCACGAACATCGTCGGGAATGACCATGAGATCCAGCATGTCGAATAGGCGCATGCCTTCAAATGCCAGCCAGATGATCAACTCGAACTCCTTGTCATCCGCCTCGTCGTGAATCTGATCGAATTTGCGGCGGAGGGTTGGACGCACCCATTCGGCGTATTTCGGATCTTCGGCGATGGCGGCGAAATAGGCCCCGGCCATCGGCTTCCGTCTTTCGAAAGCGATCCGCGAATTCAAGATCGCCTTCAGCGTCGCATTTTTGCCGTCGATATTCTCTCGAAGATCGTCGACTTCCTGTTCGAAGTCGGCAATCGCCCGATTCACCATGCCTTCGAGGAGAGCGAGCTTGGAGGGAAAATTGTAAAGCACGCCGCCCTTGCTGAAACCGCTGGTCTGCGCCACGGCATCGATCGTCAGATGATTGGCGCCTTTCTCGCGCACCACCCGTTCCGCCGCATCCAGGATTTCCATCCTCGAATCCCGCACCTTCTGGTTCAAAGCCTGAGTCGACATCCGCCTACTTTCACTCCAAAGCCACTGTACCGTCCGGACGGTTTATATACCGTCCGGACGGTACAGTTCAAGGGCAGAGTCAAATATTTTCGCGACCGCACACTGCGCCGGCCAGAAATGGCTGAAAATTGGCGAGTTTTCTGGGATTGAATGAATATTGCGGTGCTTCGACGCGTTAGCCGCTGAATGAAGAAACGGCGTTCAGGCCGTGGCGTCAAGTCCCGGTCAGATCACGGAAAAAATCGATCTGCCAAAGCATATCCTCGCGGCTCAACGGGTATTTTCCGTCACCGCTGGCCTGAAGGACCTCGACGGGGCTGACGTAGGCGACCCGCTTTTCGATCGCCACAGCCATCTCTATGGACAGCCCACCCTTCCAACATACGGCGACGATACCCTTGGCGCTTCGGGTCACGAAAATCTTTTCGATGACGTTTTGAGGAACATCGCCCAGGACCGACAGCGCGGCATGAATGAAAGCGGTATCGTTCGACCGGATCGCCCGGCCGATAACGGCTTCGTTCAGTTTGCCGCATTTGAACAGGCGCTGCGCCTTTTCCAAGGGACCTTCGCCGGTCTCCTTGATCGCCTCTTCCGGAATATCGTCGTTTTTTCGTGATTTTTTCCGCTCGGCATCTTCAAGCCGCCGCCCGACCTCGGCCCGCACGGCCTCGATCGTTTCGTCATCCATGTCGTCGCGCGCCGACAGAACATGGAGAAGGTTGTCCGCGACATAGCGCGCCATCCGCCGCGCGGCGGCTTTCGGCAACCGCGGGCGGTTGACCAGCGGCGAATGCCAGTTCCGCACATCGACGGCGCGTTCCGACAGCAAATCGAGCGTTTCCTCGCGAATCTGGGCGCTCGGGTTCGCCAGCAGCACCGCGATCGCATCCTCGTCGTCGGTATCGCATACGGCATCGGACACGACCTCGGACAGACCGGCACGGCTCGAAATCGCGCCCAGGGCTTCGCGAACGGGGCCGTCGCGAATGATATCCAACAGATCCTCGTCGGTCAGGACCGGGGAGTTTTCCAAAATGGGGCCCGAAACGACGATTTCGGCGTCACGGGCCAGCCAGTTCACGACGTCGGGCGGTGCCGACGCGACATCCTTCAAGGTTTCCGCCACGATCTGACGAACGCGCGTCACCTGATCGCGGGCCAGGGTCTGCAGGAGTTCGTGGGCGACATCCTGAAGCCGCTTCTTTTCGTCGCTTGACAATTCCGGCGCCAGGCGCGCGATCTTCACCGCCAGATCCGACCGAACGGCAACGTCGTCATCCTTGGCAAGGAGGAAATCGGCCTGATGAGGGGTGGCTTCATTGTTGGCGATCGCGCGGCGAACTTCGGGCGAGGGATCACTGGCCAGATAGTAGAGGATTTCGGAGCGGAGATCCGTGCGCGCAGCAAGACGGACGCGCACAACCGGATCCTCATGGCGCGCAAGTTCCTTCGCTTCGTCGTAACTGATGGGTCTTTCGCCAAAAAGACCGTCCAGCAACCTCCTCAACACGATACGCTCTCGTCGATTGTTGATACTCCGGCACGCGAATACCTTAGTGGCGCAGTCAACGCCACGTCACACCCGTGTACCGTTTCTTCCCGTTCGCGACAAGGAGATCTTATGTCCATCACCTGCCGAATACACATACGCATCCCGTGAAGAATTCCGTCCACTTATCCCGGCTCCGCGATCGGGTGCTGACCGGACGGGGCAGCGATCTTGAAGCCCCCCTTGCCCGACCGCTTCACCTGGTACATCGCCCAGTCTGCGCGGCTGAGCAGATGATCGATGCATTCCTCGGATGACGGATCGAACATCGCCAAACCAATGGACACGTTCAGCGGCTGGTCCGAACTTCCGGACAACGGCTTCAAAGCCTCGCAGGCCGTCAGGATCGCCTCGGCACGCCGAATCGCGACATCCTGGGAAATCCCATCCATCCACACTGCGAATTCGTCGCCGCCCAGCCGCGATATCAGGTCGCCCGGGCGGGAATTTTCGCGCAGGATATCCCGTAGCTGGCAGATCGCCTCGTCACCTTTCTGGTGACCGTGGACATCGTTGACCAGCTTGAAATTATCCATATCGAGGAACATCAAGACCGCGGTTTCCTTACCATAGCTCAGCCGCTTGAAGCGCCGGGGCAGTTCTTCCTCGAAAAAGGCGCGGCGGTTGAGCAGGCCCGTCAGGTCGTCGGTCCGCGAAAGCCTGACGATTCGTTCGTGGTTGGCGATCTGTTCGTTGGCGATCCCCAATTGATTGGCCACCTCGCAGATCAGGATCCGGTCATCCTCGTCCCACCCGCTGTCCTCGTCCACCCGCCACACGCACAGGACACCGTTGACCTCCTGCCGATAGTAGGTGGGCGCGCCCAAAAGACTCCAACCGTCCAGGGACTCCTCGAATTCGAGCCCACCTTCGGCCGCCTTCCCGATCTGCTCCAGCAGCAGCGCCTCGGACAAATCGACGCCGGCAGAAGCGGCAAGCGCCAGATTGCCCCCGTCGGTCCGGCGAAAGACGCCGCAGCCGGATACAGCCAGCGCCCGAACCGTCGCCGCAGCCGCGGTCGGCAACATGTTTTTCGGATCAAGTTCGTCGCGGATTGTCCGCGCGATCATGTTCAGCACCTGTTCGCGGTAGCGGGCCCGATTGAGCGCCACCTCTCGCGCGCGAACATCGGTGATGTCACGGCAGATTCCCCGCGCGCCGCGCCAAATTCCATCCTCATCGACCAGAGGGATGCAGGAGACCTGAACGCACGCATTGCCGCCATCGGCACGGGCCAGCCAGATTTCGGCGTCCTCCAAACGACGGTCGGTCAGGAAAGGCAACGGGTCGAATTCGCCCGGATTCTCGACCAGTTGCTCGGGACGGCTTCCCACGAGTTCGTCCGCCCGATAGCCCAAAGCGCCGCGCGGCGTGACGAAGACGAATGTCCCATCGGCCCCGATCTCCCACGAAAAATCGCTGGAAATCTCCACGAAGTCCTTGTAGCGCAATCGCGATTCGACCAGTGCAGACCGAAGATTGCGCTCCATGGTCACGTCGCGCGTCAAAACCACGCGCTGCCCGTCGGCATGGGGGACCACCGTGGCCTCGACGACCGCGTTGCCCGGCACGCCCGGCAGAAAGACCGTACCCGCGACCACCATGCCCGTTGCAGATGAGCGGTCGATCAGTTCGCCGATGTCGGGCAGAACGCCTCTCCGGAACAAGGCCGCCAGGGTTTCCCCGCGCCGATTGGCGACAACGACATCCCCCCGAGAATCGACGACAAGGGCGCCGCCGGGGTAATTCTCGATAAGGTTTTCGGCGCTACGATCGGAGTCCGTCGCCGAAGGCGTATGGTGCATTTTGCTCATAAGATAATCAATTTACGCTGTATTGGGCCTTCACGCTATGTTCGCCGCGCCGTGGAACGCCGCTTCGAAGCCGCGAAAAGTTGTTGTTGGGGCAAGGGCGAGAAATCCTCGATTCGCTTCGAGGGTTTGCCGAACAAGTAGCCTTGAACGTACTGCACGCCGCATTTGCGCACGAACTCCAAACCACGCTTGTTGTCGATCATCTCCGCGATGGTTTCGACCTTCAGGCTGTGGCACAGCTTGGTCAGCGCCGACAGGAAGGCTTCACCCTTCCGCGCGCGCTGGGCATTGCGCACCGCGCTGCCATCCAGTTTCACGACGTCGACATCCAGGGCGGACAGGTACTGAAAGCTCGCCGCGCCCGCGCCGAAATCGTCCAGGCAGACTGTATAGCCTTCGTTTCTCAGGGTCTGGATGAACCGGTCGGCCGATTCGAGATCCGACATGCGCGAGGATTCGGTGATTTCGAACAGCACGCGCCCTCGGGTCCACATGTTCTTACGCAACAGCTTGTGGAGTTCGTTGACATAGGAGAACGTTCCGACCGAAAGACCCGACACGTTGACCGCGACGCTGTAATCCTTGCGTGTGCTTCCCGCCGCCAGCCAATCGATCGCCTTGGCCGCCATCGCGAGGTCGAATTGCCAAATTAGGCCCGTTTCCTCGGCAAAGGTGATGTACTTGTAGGGCGACGAGGCCCCCATCTCCCCCCGAAACCTGCACAGCCCTTCGTAATGGTGAATATCGCCGCTGATCGCATCGATGATCGGCTGGAAAGCGATGTCGAAATCGGAATCCGCCACGATCCGCCGGAAATTGTGCACGGTTTCCCGCGCTTCGGCCAAAAGCTCGGACATCCGACCGCACAGGGACGTCAGCGAAAAAGAGCCGTCCTTCGACTCCCGGAATTGGTTGAACATGTACATCAGGCTGTTGGCGAGATCCTCTTCGCTGATGTCCATGTCGTCAACGACGACGGTCGCGGCCTCGGTCGTCACACCCTTGCCGAGAGGATCGACTTCCCGGGTAAAATCGCGGATCTGGCCTTCCAGCTTGTCGATGTCGACCTGGGCTTCGTGCACCAGACCGAACTTGCCTTCGCCGATAACGCTCGCGGAATCGCCCCCGACGGAACTGGCTCGAAGCGTGGCTCCGATGGTCCGCATCAGGTTTTCCTGCTCGTCGGCGGCCAGCCGTTCCCGAAGCTCGTCGAGTTTCGAAACCGCCAGCAGGCTGACCCGCGCCTCATGGCCGGAACGATGCAGCGACTCGATGCGATCGGTCGCGACCTCGACGAAGAAATCGCCTTCGATCAGGCCGCTTTCCAGATCGCGGAGCGGCCGCCCGGCCGCGCGGGACCGGTTGCTGCTCGTTGTGGCGCTCATCCGGAAGGCGAGGAAGAAATGCCCCCCCAGGTCGGAAAGACAGTAGCCGGCGAAATTCAGCGGCGACGTCAGCCCCCGTTCCGAACTGAAGCGAACGGTGACATTTTCTATCCGTCCTTGCCGTTCCGCGATGAGGAGAAGTTGCGTTGCCAAAGCCCGATCAGTCGGTGCGACGAGATCCAGGAACTGTTTGCCGACAAGGTGATTCGCCCCGATGCCGAGCACCGGATCGGTGGCACCGACCGCGAAGACGATTTTCCGATTCCGGTCGACCTCGACCATGAAATCGGCCCAACAGAAGGCAAGCGCAACGAAGCGGTCGCGCTCGGCGCGCATCGCGTCGGACTGTTTCGGCGGGTTATCCACAGACGTCATTACGGCTTGTTCCTCGCCACGGGTCTGCCGGCGCCCCCACTCGCCAACCGGAAACCATAACCATGTCCGCGACGGTATCAAACAGGAAAAGCGCGCGGTGCGCGGCGCTCCGCCTTTGTTTCGGCGCGGATCGGCCGAGGTTGCGAGAAAATCGCTTGCGCGACCGCCCGCGCTTGTCCACTTTCCCCCATCATGAAAGCGACTGTCACCCCGATGGGCGCCAACGGCGGGTTGCCGCTGGAACGCCTTCACGAGGCGGAGACGTGGATCTTCGACCTCGACAACACCCTTTATCCGCCCGCGGCAGATCTTTTTGCGCAGGTCGACGCGCGAATCGGCGGCTACATCGCCGAATTCATGGGTGTCGACGCGATCGAAGCCCGGCGCATCCAAAAGCACTACTTCGTGACCTACGGCACCACGCTGCGGGGTCTGATGACCCTGCACGATGTCGAGCCGGAACAGTACATGGACTATGTCCACGATATCGACCTGTCGCCGATCGTGGCCAACGGCCGGCTGGATGCCGCCCTGGAACGGCTGCCGGGCCGCAAGATCGTCTTCACCAATGCTTCCGTACCCCACGCCGAACGCGTGATGCGGCAACTGGGCATCCGGGACCGGTTTTCGGACGTTTTCGACATCGTCGCCGCCGATTACGTCCCCAAGCCGCAATCCGATGCCTACCAGTCCCTGATCGCCCGCCACGGCCTGGATCCGGCCCGCAGCGTCATGGTCGAAGACATCGTGCGCAATCTGGAACCGGCCGCCAGTCTCGGCATGACGACGGTTTGGGTCCGCAACGACAATCCGTGGGGATGCGAAGGCGCCGATTCGCCCTTTGTCCATCACGTCGCCGACGAACTGACCGACTGGATGGAAAGCGTGACCGCCCATTGCCGGGACCGCGGCGAACGTTGACAGGAACCTCCGGGTTCCTCATGTTTGCGCGAAACCGCACTCCAGGGGATGGGCACGAGGACTCATGGAAACCGAACAGCTGCAAAAGATCATCGACGACGCCTGGGAAAATCGCGAAGCCGTTACGCTTGCCACCCGAGGCGAGATCCGCGACGCCATCGAACACGCCCTGGAATTGCTGGATACCGGCAAGGCTCGGGTAGCCGAGAAAATCGACGGCATCTGGCTGACCAACCAATGGCTCAAGAAAGCGGTTCTCATGTCGTTCCGTTTGAACGACATGGCGGCAATCCCCGGCGGGCCTGGAACCGCGACCTGGTTCGACAAGGTTCCATCGAAATTCGACGGCTGGGGCGAAAACCGCTTCCGTGAAGCAGGGTTCCGCGCCGTTCCCGGCTGCGTCGTTCGCCGTTCGGCCCATATCGCGCCGGGCGTGGTCCTGATGCCGAGCTTCGTCAATCTGGGCGCCTACGTGGATTCCGGCACCATGGTCGACACCTGGGCCACCGTCGGATCGTGCGCCCAGATCGGGAAGAACTGTCACATTTCGGGCGGCGCCGGAATCGGCGGCGTGCTCGAACCCATCCAGGCCGGCCCCGTGATCATCGAAGACAACTGTTTCATCGGCGCGCGCGCGGAAGTCGCCGAAGGCGTGATCGTCGAGACCGGATCGGTTCTGTCGATGGGCGTCTATCTGGGCGCTTCGACCCGGATCATCGACCGTGAAACCGGCGACATCCATTACGGCCGTGTTCCCGCCTATTCGGTCGTGGTCTCCGGCACGATGCCGGGGCGGCCCCTGCCGAACGGCGCCCCCGGCCCCAGCCTGTACTGTGCCGTGATCGTGAAGCGGGTCGACGAGCGGACGCGGTCGAAGACCTCCATCAACGAACTGCTGCGGGACTGAAATGCCCGTCGATCCCGTCGCCCTCTGCCAGGATCTGATCCGCAAGCGCAGCATCACGCCGGCAGAGGCCGGAACGCTCGATCTTTTGCAAGGCGTCCTGGAAGGATTTGGTTTCCGGTGCTGGCGTCCCCGGTTCGCCGAAGTGGACAACCTGTATGCCCGCATCGGCGACGCCGCGCCGAATTTCTGCTTCGCCGGCCACGTCGATGTCGTGCCGCCCGGCGATGAAGCCGCGTGGACCCACCCGCCCTTCGCCGCGGAAATCGCGGACGGTTATCTCTGGGGCCGCGGCGTGGTCGACATGAAGGGCGGCATCGCCTGCTTCGTCGCGGCGGCGGAGCGGTTCCTGGCGCGACGGGGAACCCCTAACGGCTCTGTCAGTCTTCTGCTCACCTGCGACGAGGAAGGCCCGTCCGTGAACGGCACGGTCAAGGTCCTTCATTGGCTGCGTGGCCGCGGTGAGTCCCTGGACGCATGCATTGTCGGCGAACCGACCAACCCCGAAGTCATGGGCGACATGATCAAGATCGGTCGCCGTGGCAGCCTGAACGCCGTTCTCGAAACCTCCGGCGTCCAAGGCCACACGGCTTACGGCCACTTGGCGGATAATCCGATTCCACGCCTGATCCGCATGCTGAAAGCCGTGACATCGGAGCCGCTGGACGACGGCACCGATCACTTCCAGCCCTCGGTCGCGGAGATCACATCGATCGATGTCGGGAATCCCGCCGCCAACGTCATTCCCGCCAAGGCGCGGGCCGCATTCAATTTCCGGTTCAACGACCGCCACACCGGCGCATCGATCACCGAATGGGTCCGGGCGGAGTGCGATGCCGTCGGCGGCGCCTATACCCTGAGAACCGACGTTTCGGCGGAAGCCTTCCTGGTTGCGCCCGGTCGCCTGAGCGATGTCATCGCGGCGGCGGTCGAACGGGTCACGGAACGCAAACCCCGGCTCGACACCACCGGCGGCACCTCCGATGCGCGGTTCATCAAGGATGCCTGTAGCGTCGCCGAATTCGGCCTGATCAGTCAGACCGCCCACAAAACGGACGAACGGGTCCGAGTCGCCGATCTCGAAACTCTGACGCGAATCTACGAGGCGGTCCTCGACGGCTATTTCGAAGGGATCTGAAGCGTGCCGACACTCCGCGAGTTCGCCTACGCGCTGTACGGTGTTTTCCGGTTCGCGCGTTTCGACTCCGGGGCCATGGCATGGTTCGGCACCGACGCCGGTTCGTGCCGGCGATCGTTTTTCGCCGCCGTCGTCGTCGCGCCCTTCTATTACGCGGTGCTGCTTGTCAATTACGCCTCGGACCCCGGGACCATCGGCGCGCTCCGATTCGTCGCGGTCGAAACCTGCGCCTATGTCATCCACTGGGTGGCGTATCCGCTGCTCATGGTCCAGGTCTGCCGGATGATCGACCGCGAAAACCGTCTATTCGTCTATATCACCGCACAGAACTGGGTCGCCGTACCGCAGAACCTGATTTACCTGCTGGCCATCCTGCTGGCCCAGGCCGGACTGGTTGGAATCGCCGCAGCCAACACGATCGGCATCGTGCTGTTTCTGGTGATCGCCGCCTACGACTGGTTCGTCGCCAAGACAGCCCTCGGGATCGGAACGCTCGCGGCGGTTCTCCTGGTCGGAGTCGGCATTTTCCTGAACATTTTCATCCGGGCGTTCGCCGACATGATATTGCTCGGATGAACTGATCATATTCAATAAGATCGAGAGTTCCATCTGCCTCTAACGCGCTCCGACGGCAACGTCGGCCGTGTCGTCGTAACGGACCTCGGTCAGGTATAAACCGCACGCCGGGGCTGTAGGGCCGCCGGCGGTTCTGTTGCGCGCCGACAACGCGTTCCGAAGGTCGTCGGCCGTCCACTTGCCCTCGCCCACCAGTTTCAGGGAACCGACCATGTTGCGCACCTGATGATGCAGGAAGGACCGGGCGCGAACCTGAACGTGGACCTCCTCGCCGTCGGTGGTAACGGTCAACCGATTCAGGGTTTTGACCGGGGAATCGGCCTGACATTCGGATGCCCGAAACGAAGAAAAGTCATGCTGGCCGATCAGTACCTGAGCGGCGTCGTGCATGGCTGCGGCATCCAGGGCGCCGCGAATCCACCAGACTCGTCCGCGTTCCAGAGCCGGCGGCGCCCGGCGATTCAGAATGCGGTACAGGTATGCCCTTTCGCGTGCGGAGAATCGGGCATGAAAATCGCCGTCGACGATCTCGGCCGCGCGGACGGCCACCGCGTGAGGCCGGCTGTGAAAATTCAGGGCGTCGCGTACGGTTTTCCCCGAAAACGGGCGATCCAGGTCGAAATGACATACCTGTCCCCAGGCGTGAACGCCCGCATCGGTCCGTCCGGCGGCGAACAGCGTCACGGATTCGCCGCACAAGAGGCGAATCGATTCCTCCAGAACCTGCTGCACGGACAAGCCGTTGGTCTGGCGTTGCCACCCGACGAAGCCGCTGCCGTCATACTCGACGAGAATTCTGAAACGGGGCATGAAATATCCGCAACGCCTTGAAAACCGAAGCATGGATTTGTATGGGATGGCGTCCCATCCGTCGAGACTCGAAAACATTTCATCGTCGGTGAAGGAAGCCTTAATAAAATAGCCTTAGACGTTTAGAACGTCGTGACATCACCGTGCCGAAACGACGTGGGGTTCCGTCGGATCGACCTTGGGGAACGGATTCAGTGAGCGAACAGACAAACGACACGTCAGAAATTCCTGATCTCGATCGCGATTCCCTTCACATCCTGCCCCTATCGGCGATTCCGCTGGAAACGCGGGGACTTCGCCGCGCGCGCCTGATCAAGAACGTCCGGCTCAAATCCGTGGTCGAGCTGTTCCAGGACGAGACCGCCGGCAGCGGACAACTCGATATCGAGGATCTCGGCGCCGAATTCGGGTGGCCGCCGGAGGAATTGCATCCGGATCTCGTCGTTCTGCGCAAGCTGGCCGGCCTGCCGTCGTATGACGTCTATTCCCTGCGCATCATGTTGCGTGAACACGGAATTTCGGTCAACGACTACGACGCCTTGCGTCTTTCCACAACCAAGAACAAGGAACTGACGCAGTATATGACGCAGTTCACCCGCCCCCTGATCCTCCAGATCTACGGCTCGGACGAACTGCACATCCAAAATTTCGGCGACGTGATCGCTCTTTTCCGAGACCCCGATGTCAGCCGGGCGCGTGAGAAATTGAAAATCATGGCGGCCAAGCTTGGAATCAAGATGGAGGAAGTGCCCAAGTTCCTGGAGGACTACGGCGACATCTTCCTTTCGCTTGCCTACTACCGCCAGTGCCTGGACCAGATTGAAAGCACGATTTCGGAATTCCTCGAATCGTTGAGCGAACTCCGGAACAATTTCCAGCTCCGGTCCGACTACAATCTGATGCGGACCAGCGAGATGATCGAGGCCAAGATCAACGAACTGATGGCGGCGATCACCGGCCGGTTCGAGAACTTCGACCGGTCCACCAAGGACATGTGGAACGAAATCACCGCCGCCCGTTTCCGCAAGGTGGAAGCCCTGATCACCAACTACCACACCACCATCGGCGGCGTTCTGTGCGCCTTGAGCGTAAAGATGGATGCGTGGACCCGCCTGTTCCCGACGCCCAATTCCGGTGGCCCGATTCGGCGGTCCGAATTCATCATGGGTGAAATGAAGCAGGGCATCGAGAACATCAAAAAGGTCGAGGATTCGGCTCCGATGCTTTCGGAACTCGACGGTTAACCCCCCGCTCTTTCCGCCGTCAGGGAAGGGCTGTTCCCTTCGGCATCGCCGTGCCCCTCAGAAAGTCGTCCGTTTCCATGGCTGCTTTTCCGGCGCGCTGCACCCGTGTCGGGCGGAGAGCCCGATCGCCGCAAGCGACCGTCAGACGGTCGTCCATGACGGTGCCCGGTTCACCCTTGCCGTCCGCCACCTCGGCCGCCAGCACCTTGATCCGATCCGCGCCGAATTCGAACCAGACTCCAGGCCAGGGATTCAGTGCCCGCACGGCGCGTTCCAGAACGTCGGCGTCCCGGGTCCAATCGAGCCGGCCTTCCTCGCGATTGAGCTTGGGCGCGAGCGTGACGCCGTCCGCCGGCTGCGGCACGGCGACGACCGAACCGTCCGCGACCACATCCAAGGCCGGAAGGATGAGCCGCGCGCCCAAATCGGACAAGGCATCATGGAGTTCCGACGCGGTCGTCGACGGCGTGATCGGCACGCGGTCCGACAGAATCATCGGGCCGGTATCCAGGCCCTCGTCCATTTTCATGATCGTCACGCCGGTCTCATCGTCCCCGGCGAGGATCGCCCGCTGAATCGGCGCCGCGCCCCGCCAGCGCGGCAAGAGCGAGGCATGCACGTTGATGCATCCGAATCGCGGCGCCTCCAAAACCGGGCGCGGCAGAATCAGTCCGTAGGCCGCGACCACGGCGGCATCGGCCCCCAGATCGGCGAATTCCGTCTGAATGGCGGCGTCGCGCAACGTCCGCGGTGTGCGCACGGTCAAGCCCGCCGCTTCGGCGAAGGCCTGTACGGCGCACGGACGGTCCTTTTGTCCCCGCCCCGCCGGCCTTGGCGGCTGGGAATACACGCATCCGATTTCGTGACCGGCGCCGATCAATGCTTCAAGGATGGGCACGGAGAAATCCGGACTGCCCATGAAGACGAGCCGCAACCGCGCCATGATCGACTTTCCCCCGGATTTACGTGGCAAGACCGTCAGGCGGCCTTGCCCTGCTTGAGCCGCTTGGACTTCGTCAACTTGCGCAGAATCATGTTGCGCCGAATCGCCGAGACATGATCGACGAACAGGATTCCGTCCAAATGATCGATTTCATGCTGAAGACAGGTCGACAGCAGGCCTTCCGCCTCGATTTCCTGCGTTTCACCGTTTTCGCCCAGATAGCGCACACGCACCCGGTCGGGCCGAACCACATCGGCGTAATGTTCAGGCAACGACAGGCAGCCTTCCTCGTGGGTACGCAATTCGTCCGATTCCCAGACGATTTCGGGATTCGCCAAGCGAACCGGATTCGGCGGGTCGTCCTTCCCCGAAACGTCGATGACGATTACCCGTTCCTCGCGCCCGACCTGCGGCGCCGCCAGACCGATGCCGTCCTCGGCGTACATGGTTTCCACCATATCGTCCATCAATGCGCGAACTCTTGCATCGACGGCGGCAACGGGACGGCAAACGACCTTCAGTCGGGGATCGGGAGCGACGACAAGGGGCAAAAGAGCCATGAAACCAGAGTTCACCTGATCGATTACGGGTTACCCCGTGACATATGGCCTTTGAACGATCCCGTCAAGATTGGCGCAATGGGCTGGCGTCGACGCCCGGGCCAAGGCAAACTGCCTCCTGTTCGCCCTCGACGAAGGATGCGACCTTGAATCTGACGCCCGAACTCCTGACCGCCGCCGCCCTCGCCCTGGTTCTGGGCGTGGCCCTGGTCGTGGTCTTGCTGACCCGCTGGGGAAGCGACACCGGATCGAATCCGCGGTTCGATCAATTGGCCGATTCGGCGGACCGGTTGGCGACGGCCCAGGCGGAACTCGCGGGGCGCTTGAGTCAGATGGGGGAAAGCCAGGTCGCCGCGCAGGCCCAGATCAACCAGATGCTCGAAGCGCGTCTGGACGTGGTTTCCAAAAGACTGGGCGACGGGTTGGTTCAACACGCCGAAAAGACCGGGCAAACCATGACCGCGCTTCACGAACGCCTGGTCCTCATCGACGCCGCCCAGAAGAACATAGCGGAACTGTCGCGCCAAGTGGTGGGGCTCCAGGACATCCTGTCCAACAAGCAGGCCCGCGGCGCCTTCGGCGAGGTCCAGCTGAACGATCTGGTGTCGTCGATCCTGCCGCCGTCGGCCTATGCCTTCCAGGTGACCATGAGCAACCGAAGCCGCGCCGATTGCCTGTTGCGGCTGCCGAATCCGCCGGGCAACATCGCCATCGACGCCAAGTTTCCCCTGGAAAGCTACCAGGCCCTGCGCAACGCGGCCGACGACGCAACGCGCGCCCAGGCGGCGAGAGCGTTCGGAATCGACGTCACGAAGCACATCCGCGATATCGCCGAGAAATACATCGTGCCCGGCGAAACCGCAGATTCGGCGCTGATGTTCCTGCCTTCGGAAGCGGTCTATGCCGAATTGCACGCCAACTTCCGCGGCGTCGTCGAGGACTCGTTCCGGCGACGGGTGTGGATCGTCTCGCCGACGACACTGATGGCAACGTTGAACACCGTGCGCGCCGTGCTCAAGGATGTCCACCTGCGCGAACAGGCCGGCGTTCTTCAGGCCGAAATCGTCAAACTCCTGGACGACGTCGGGCGACTCGACACCCGGGTCCAGGGGCTGCAACGCCATTTCGACCAAGCGAACGAGGACATCCGCCAGATCCGGATTTCCACCGAAAAGGTCGCCCGACGTGGCGGTCGCATCGACGAACTGCAATTCGGAGACGACACCCATGCCGAAGCCCTGATTCCTCCCTCGGGCAAGCTCCCCGCCTCTTCCTAGGGCAGCCGTCTCGATCGGTCCTTCGTCACGCGTAACCGGCAATTTCTTGTCGTTCAATTTGTTCTATTCCGTTGCCTTTCTTCGGAAATATCCGCACAAATAGTGGTGCCGCAGAATCCTGGGCGGCTAAGGGCAAGGACGAGCGAGGGGAACGGAAATGGAATTCACCGCATTTTCTGGCTTCGTACTGGGACTCCTGATCCTTGTCGTGGTGCTGATCTTCCTGGGGGTGAAGACGGTGCCCCAGGGGCTTGAATTCACGGTCGAACGGTTCGGCAAGTACACGCGAACATTGTCGCCGGGTTTGCATTTGATTGTTCCCTTCGTCGACGGCATCGGCGCACGTCTCGACATGCGCGAACGCGTCGTCGACGTTCCGTCGCAGGAAGTCATCACCAAGGACAACGCGATGGTGACGGCGGACGGCGTCGTCTATTTCCAGATTCTCGACGCCGCGAAAGCGGCCTATGAAGTCAACAACCTCGAATACGCGGTCCTGAACCTGACCATGACCAACATCCGGACGGTGATGGGATCGATGGACCTGGACGAACTGCTGTCGCAGCGCGACAAGATCAACGCCCAACTGCTGCACGTGGTGGACGAGGCGACCACGCCCTGGGGACTCAAGGTCACCCGAATCGAGATCAAGGACATCACGCCGCCGCGCGATCTCGTCGATTCCATGGCCCGCCAGATGAAGGCGGAACGGGACAAGCGCGCGTCCATCCTGGAAGCCGAAGGCAGCCGGCAGGCGGCGATCCTGGAGGCCGAAGGCAAGAAGCAATCGGCGATCCTGGAGGCCGAGGGCCGGCGTGAAGCCGCCTATCGCGACGCCGAGGCCCGGGAACGGGAAGCAGAAGCCGAAGCCAAGGCGACATCCATGGTGTCGGAAGCGATTTCCAAGGGCGACCTGAACGCCGTCAACTACTTCATCGCCCAGAAGTACGTCGATGCCTTGCAAGCCATCGCGACGTCGAACAATGAAAAGTTGATCATGCTGCCGTTGGAGGCGACGGGCATCCTGGGCTCTCTGGCCGGCGTCGCCGAACTGGCAAAGAACGCGTTCACCGCTCGCAACGCCGGGCCGACTCCTTCCGGCGGTCCTGCCGCCGGCCCTTGGCGGAAGCCGGAGTAACCGCGCATGTTCGGCCTGGATCAGATCGTTTTTTGGCATTGGCTCGTGTTCGGGACGGCACTTGCCGTCCTCGAAATGCTGGTTCCCGGCGTCGTTTTCCTGTGGATGGGGATCGCTGCCGGGATCACCGGAATCGTGCTTTGGATTCAACCGGATCTGACCTGGGAACTTCAGTTGACGGTGTTCGCCATCCTTTCGGTGATCTCGACCGTCGCCGGGCGGATTTTATGGAAACGCCTGGAAACCGAATCGGATCATCCGACGCTCAATCGTCGCGGCGTTCAATACGTCGGCCGAACGTTCACATTGACCGAAGCGATCATAAACGGATTCGGCAAGATCAACGTGGACGACACAACGTGGAAGATCTGCGGTTCGGATCTTGACGTCGGTGCGACTGTCCGCGTTGTCGGCGTGGACGGCGTGGTTCTGAAGGTCGAGAAACTGGAAAACAGCGCCGACTGAGGCCAACCGCCCGACACGGCTCCGTCCTGTCCCGTGCGGGGTTGGCGACCAATTCAAAGCGCCGACAAGAAGATCTACTTTGCGCGAACGGAATCGTACGACACGGGTCACCTTGCGTTTGCAATATTCACCCAGCGCCCAATACTGCAAAATCACCTTTGCAGTATAATGAGTGAATGAAATTCAAAATAAAATGACGATATACTATCTGCTAGTTCTATTATTATTTCTTCAATCAACATCCATTCTGTTAGACATCAGGATATTGAAATACAGTGGATTTCCGTTTCTTTCTTTCCTTTCCGCGTATTATCTATTTTTTTATGGAATATTCCCCCTCCACTCGGCCCATTTCGTTCGGCATGTGCAATACCCCACGGCCATAACGGGCGCAACGACGCTGTACGTTTCATTGTTCGTTGCCGCCCAGGTTCTGGGCTTCGCCATCTGGTCCCGATTTAGGCCCATAAAACCGGCAAACGCGGTTGCCACCCAAGAAAATGCATCGTCCGCCCTGGTTGGCCTGGCGTTCGTTTCCATGGTCTTCCATCTTATGTTTTTCATGTTTCCCAAAATGTCGTCAATTCCCAGCGTGCCGCAACTTCGCGACCCGCTGTGGGATTTCGGTTTCGCCGTGCTGGCTTGGCTCGCGCTCGCAAAACGACTGTCCCGGCCCATGATCGCGGCTTGGCTGGTTCTGACCGCCGCGACGATCCTGTTCCGGATCACGGAAGGCCTGATGACGACGACGATTTTCACGTTGTTCATCGTTATCCTTGCCGCGCTCTGCCAGCGCCGATTTAAGATTCTGGTGAGCACGGTTGTCCTTGCAGCCCTGATCCTGCCGTCATACGGCTACGTCAAATACGTTTCCCAGACTCTCCTGCGGGGATCGCCGACCCGAATATTCGAGTTCAAGCCTGATTTTTCCGCCGCCAGCCTGATGGCCTCGGCCAACGCAATGGCGCGTCGCTCCGCGCATGCTTTCGTCCTGCAACGGGTTATCGACCTGACTCCATCCACGATTCCCCATGCCGATCGCAATCCGTTTTTCCGGGCGCTCGTCAACCATGTCCCGCGCGCCGTCTGGCCCGGAAAACCCAAGGAGGTTCTGGGGAACGAATTCGGCAAGGAATACGGATTTCTGAATGCGGACGACGAGACCACGTCATGGAATATTCCGTGGACCGCCGATTTCTACATGACGAGCGGTTTTTTCCGGCCCGTGCTTTATGCCGCCGTCATCGGGCTTGCCCTGGCCGTCGGAATCGGCTGGATGTCCGCCCGTATCGATCGGGTTTTCTGGTTCGGCGTCTACGTCGCCACGTTGTTCCCGCTGTTCTATCAGGAATCCAATTTCTCGCTCATGACCGGCAACGTGATTTCGGTCCTGGTATTCCTTGTGATCTCTTATCGGATCGCCCTGATAATAGGCGATTGGATAGGCGAAAAACCGAAGGAAAGCACCACCTGAAAGCAGTTCATCCCGTTGCGTCGAAGGATACGGCTGCTCGCGACTGTTCCGGGCCGCCGTCCCAATGCCGTTCCCCTATTTGTCAATGGTTCGTGGATTGGGAAAAACGATCCATTTGGCAAGGCCCAATATATTGGCTTTTGGAAGATAGCCAAAATCGTACATGACCCGAGAATCGTGCGAGCGGTCGCGATTATCGCCGAGTACAAAGACATGGTCGTCCAGGACTATGAATTCGTCCGTATCATCCAAGGGGCCCCGGTCACCCTGCAACTCCAAGATTTGGTGGTGTGATCCGTTGGGAAGCGTCTCGATGAAAGGGGACGTGACCACGAAGCGATGAGCGTCCGCTTTGAAGCTGATTCGCTCCAAGGGCTTACGATCGGCAGGTGTGCCGTTGATGTGAAGGAGCCCCCCGACCATACGAATGTGGTCGCCGGGTAACCCGACGATTCGCTTTACATAAACGGTCATGTTCTCGGGCGGCTTTTTGAAAACGATGACATCACCATAGGTAATGGCGTCGATGTCGGACCTTGCCGTCAGGATCATGTCTCCGCTTTGGATGGTCGGTCGGAGCCATGCCGCCCCCCGATCGGTACATTCCAAACTCGTCGCCGAGGCCGATGGCAATGCAGAGCGCCGTCATTGCGCAGAAGACCAGCGTCGCCTTAAGCGGCCGCATAACGATTCGTCGATCAAGAAGAAACGCTACGACGGAAACCAACCGAACATAAAGACCGATGGCCAAAAGTGCCAAAGTGATCTCGATGCGAGCGATGTGATTGAAGGCAGGGATTGCGGCGAGACAGACACAAAACGCCAGCACGCCAAATCGTAGCCGTCCTCCGACGATCTAGGCGAATCCGGGAATCGATAAAGTGAGAATCCCGACCAACGTCGTTCGCAGGAACGACATGCCCCTCCCCCCGGAAGCAAGCCACCACTCATTATAGGTGTGTTTTGGCAGCACCGCAACCGAGACGAGGAGGATCAACGTATTCATGCCCGTGACCGGACGGAAGAAGTCCTCCGTGGAAAAGCACCGCGTTAGCCGTGTAATTCGCCCCATTCGACCCGTGGCCACCGTTCGGGAAGCCCAGGTCCTCGGGTACCGCCGCGCCGCCTACTTCAGCGCATAGGGCGGGAACTGAACCATAGGCGCAGGGCGACGGCGCGCGATCAAGCCGCAACGCCGAAGAATACCGCGCATATGGGCGCGGACCGTATCCGAAAACGAAACCAACATACTCATGGCATTCTCCTTTGACGGAAGACGCGGATATCCCGCCACGGCCCATCAAAAAACGAACCCACCGCCGATTTCCGTGCATCGGCACCGGCGACGCCACCCGTCAGGAACGCACCCGTCGTCCCGGTGCACTCTCATATGGGAGAATGAGAGCAAAAATTGGAGTCCTTCAAAACAGGAATCGCATTACTTTGATGTCCGTCCGGT
Source organism: Rhodospirillales bacterium (assembly GCA_963675465.2). GTDB lineage: Bacteria > Pseudomonadota > Alphaproteobacteria > Rhodospirillales > Shumkoniaceae > JAHDSF01. Next base: position 257,892 of record CAXXVY010000001.1, on the reverse strand, counting down.
TTCAATCGTCGACCCTCCGGCGATGGCCGTGCGAACCCCAGACTTTCCGGCACTCTCCGTAAGCGATCGCCGATGCCGCAGCGATCTTATCCCCGCCAGAATTGGCGGCTGAACAGGACCAGCACCGTGAAAAGCTCCAACCGACCGAGGAGCATCCCGCCCGCCAGCAGCCATTTCGCCGAATCGGGCAGCGGCTGGAAGGTTCCCGCAGGACCGATGACCGGCCCCAGGGCCGGGCCGACGTTGCTGATCGCCGTCGCCGCGCCTGAAACCGCCGTCATGAAATCGAGACCGATCATCCCCAGGCCCAAGGCCAGCGCCGCGAAGCAGAACCCGAAAACGAAGACGAAGCTGAGAACCGAGGTGATGACCTCGTCGGGAATCGGACGACGATTGTAGTAGGGGATGAACACGCCATGCGGCTGAAGCAGCGTATGGATCTGTGTTCGCGCGGCGGCGGCGAGCACCTGGAAGCGGAAAATCTTGATCCCGCACGAAGTGGAACCGGCGCAACCGCCGATGAACATCATGAAGAAAAAAATGGGAACCGCGAAGGCGCCCCACCGGAAGTAGTCGGCGGTCGCGTATCCGGTTCCGGTGATGATCGATACCACGTTGAAGCTGGCGTATCGGAGCGCCTGTAACGGTTCGAGCCCCTTTTGCAGCCACAGGAACATCGTGACCACGCCGATGAAGATCATCACGAGGGTCAGAAAGAACCGGACCTGGCTGTCCGTTGCCAATGCGCGCACGTTTCCCTGCATCGCGCGCAGGAACAGAAGGAAAGGCATGCCGCCGACCAGCATGCCGAACGTCGCGATGGCATCGATCAGGGGGCTGTTGAAATAGCCGATGGAAAAATCCGATGTCGAAAACCCGCCGGTCGCGATCGTGGTCATGGCGTGGGCGGAGGCCTCGAACAAAGTCATGCCGGCGCCCCAGTAGGCCAGGGTCCAGACAAACGTCAATCCGATGTAGATCGCCCCGATCGCACTGGCGACCTGGGCGACGCGGGGCAGCGCCTTGTCGCCCTGTTCCGAGGACTCCATCCGGAACAACTGCATTCCGCCGACCCGCAACATCGGCAGGATCACAATCGCGACAACCACGATTCCGATGCCGCCCAACCATTCCAGGATCGAGCGCCACAGAAGAATCCCCGGGGGCGCGTCGTCCAATCCGGTGATGACGGTCGAACCGGTGGTCGTCATGCCGGACATGGCTTCGAAAAACGAATCGGTGAAGCTCATGTCCAATTCGCTGAACTGGAAGGGCAAGGAGGCGAAAAGGGTCACGGAAACCCAACTCAATGTCGTCATCAGGAACGCCTGACGCATATTCAGACGCCCGCCCTGGGACCGGTTCGTCAAAGCCAGACCGACGCCAATGAACAGAGTCAGCCCCGCGGAAGCCGTGAAAACCTGCCAATCCGGGTTACCATGAAAGTAGTCGACGGCGGCGGGAATGCACATGCCGACCGCGAGAAAGGAGAGGAATACCCCGACGACCATCAAAATGGGTCGGAAGTCGATCATTTGGCGTTGCCCCCGATGCCTTGTCCGGTTCTTGGACCGAATGCAATACCGTTTGGCGATCCGGGGTCAAGGGGAAACGACGTCAGCCCCAAAGGGATTTCGCAGCGATGGGTGCACTTCGGCGGCGGGCCGGGATCAAACGAGAGAGGTTTCGCCCCTGGCCGGACTGCCGACCATGGCGAGGAATTCCCGGCGTGTCGACGGGTTGTCCCGAAACGCCCCCAGCATGCGGCTGGTCACCATGGACACGCCGGATTTGTGAACGCCGCGTGTCGTCATGCATTGGTGGGCCGCTTCGATCACGACGGCAACGCCTTCGGGTTGCAGGATCTCGTTGATCGTGTTCGCGATCTGCGCCGTCATCTTTTCCTGGATGGTCAGACGCTTCGCGTAGACCTCCACCAGACGGGCGAGTTTGCTGATGCCGACCACCCGGCGCCGGGGCAGGTAGGCGACATGGGCGCGCCCGATGATCGGTGCCATGTGGTGTTCGCAGTGGGATTCGAAACGGATGTCCTTCAACAGGACCATCTCGTCGTAACCGTCGGTTTCCTCGAATGTCCGCTTGAGAATTTCCTCGGGATTTTCATCGTAGCCGCGAAACCATTCATCGAATGCCTTGGCCACCCGTTTCGGCGTGTCGCGCAACCCTTCCCTGTTGGGATCGTCGCCCGCCCAGCGCAACAGGACCCGGATGGCCTCTTCGGCTTCTTCGCGCGAGGGCTTGGCGGCGGCGGTTTCCTTCGCTTCGACGACGGACAGCGGTTTCTGGACGGTCACGGCAGCTTTCCGATTCTTCTGGATATCCCGGGCGGGGGCGGACGGCCGTTCACTACGGCGACCCTGCTTGCCATGTAGCGTTATGGCGCGCCGAATCAAGCCTGATCAATGAATTCGCGGCGTGAGATGGGGACAATCCAATGAGAACGCCGGAATGTCCACATCGAACCGTTCGCCGGTTTCCGTGACCATCTGATAGCGGCCGACCATGAATCCCGACGATGTTCCCAGTGGGGTTCCGCTCGAATACTCGTAGGCAGCACCCGGCTTCAGCATCGGTTGCTCGCCGACGACACCCGCACCCTGAACCTCCTGGGAGGCGCCGTTGGCGTCGGTGATCTTCCAATAGCGCGACATCAGTTGGACCGTTTCCGTCCCGTCATTTTCGATACGGACATGATAGGCCCATACAAACCGGCCGCAATCGGGATCGGACTGGTCTTCCAGGAATTCCGGCTTGACTGTCACCTTGATGTCCCGAGTGGTCCGCGCGTACATGTAAGTCCCTCCGACAAAATCGGTTATGCATTTGGTTTGCCACCGTCGCGATGTCCAGAGCCACGATCGCGCACAAAAAAAGGGCGGAAGGTCCGAAAACCTTCCGCCAGGCCCAAGGGCAAGCCTCGGGGGGAGGGAAAGGGATGAGAGGTCAGGAGTCGGTGACGACTCCGGCAAAGATTTCGACCCGACGGTTGGCCGGTTCCCGGACGCCGTCCGGCGTTTCCCGCTTGGGACGCCTTTCTCCATACGCGGACAGTTCGATGCGCGACGCCGGAACGCCTAAATCGGTCAACGCCACCCGCACCGCCTCGCCACGCCGGAGCGACAATGACTGATTGTAGGCCTCCGCCCCCGCCCGATCGGCGTGCCCAGCGACCAGAATGCGCACGGGAACGTCGGTGGTTGCCAGGGATTCGGCCAGGGCACGAAGATCACGGCGCTCTTCGTCGCCCAGGGCATCGCTGTCGAAGTCGAAATGAACCGTGAAGGCGAGGCTCCCGGCGGGCGATGACGGTACCGCAACGATTGCCGGCGACAGCAACGGATCGCGCCGCGTGACCGCCTTCTTTTCCAGATCGGCGAGCGCCTCGTAGAACGCCGTGCGACAACGCGCGATATGGTCGAACTGCCAGTTTTCCTCCTGCTGTTCCAGCCAGCAGTCGAAACGCGACTGCGCGCGGGCGGCAACCGCCGGAGCCTTCACGCCGCCTCCGGCCCCGACCGCAGAAACGAGGCGCGCGCGCGCGGCTACAAACTCACCGGCGAGACGACGTGGAATCCGCCAATCGGACACCTTCTCGGCCGACGGCAGTTCGCCGAAAGCCGCCTGCAGCGCCTTTTCGCCGTACCCGCCGGCATCGGGCCAGTCGTACATTTCATCGGCTTCGTAACGCGCCAATTCGCGATACTCCCGCGCCAGCGCGGCGGAAAAACCGTCGCCATCGATCGGCCGCGCCTTTAGAGCCGCGTGATCGAAGGTCGTGCCGCACCCCCCCAGCGCGACGATGATCAGAACTTCAAACGCCAAAAAAGAAAGCAGAATACCCCGTTGCATGACGACACCCCCGATCCTGTTCCATCGCAACGGAAATCATGGTGAGGGAACAATGGGGCCGCCCGATGACGCGAAACGGCAACAACGGGGTCATTTCATGGTCATTTAGTGGCAGGGCCGCGTTTCTGCGGCTTGGCCATCAAGGATGGAAGCTCGCCGGCGGGTTTCGGGCGGGGTTTGTATTCCCAGGTACCCTTCGGGTCGCGTCGCGCCACGTGCGGCGGACATGGCTGGTTGGGAGCCTTGGCGCCGAAGGCCGCGCTCAGCATTCCGGTCTTCACGTCGAATTCCGCGCCGCGATCCATTTCGATCTTCAAATGTCTCGCGAGATCGAAAGCCAGGGCCTCGGTCATCGCCTCGATGCGCGCCCGATGGGAATTAAGTGTCGGCAGCCGGATTTCCATGGCGACGGCAAGCATCGCGTTGACGTCGAGTATTTTGCTCATTGGCACCTTCCCACGGGTGGGTCTCCGAACCGGGATCGCAGAAGATTTCGTCTCTTCATCGAGGATCGCGCAACCGAAACCATCGCGCGATCAACCCTCCACAATATGACACCACTGACCGGGCCGCACCAGATCCCAATCCACGACGTCCCAACGGGGTTCTTGTCACGGCTCGCGACATCCACTATAGATTCGGGATCGAACGTATGCGGGCGTAGTTCAGTGGTAGAACGTCAGCTTCCCAAGCTGAATGTCGAGGGTTCGACTCCCTTCGCCCGCTCCATTTTTCCGACCATCGCCATCGACTGCCTGCCATCGGTCACGACATGACCGGTCGAGACGCGTCATTTTACCCGCCGCGCCATCTCCCCGGTTTGACGACCCCGTCCAAAATTCGCCCGATATTCCGTGCGGCACGGCAACTGCGCCATCAAAATCGCAGGCATGCCTTCCCGGCGCATATTTCACGGGCTTGTCGGTGGCACGTTATTGGAAACTTTGTTAACATGCGCGCTCAAGGAATACGCCATTGGTGCGTGTGACGGGAGGACGTATCCGTTTCTTTCCGTAGTATGTGTATCTACGATCTCAGGAGGAAGACATGTCTCGATTGAACACCGCTTTGGCCCTGGTTTTGAGCGGTTTCTTCACCGTGTCGGCCGCGTTGGCGGATGATTTCCCCAGCAAGCCCATCAAATTCCTGGTGCCCTTCAACCCGGGCGGACAATCGGACACCGCCGTAATTCTGATGCGGCCCGGTCTCGAGGAAGCCCTGAAGCAAGAAATCGTCATGCAGCATCGCCCCGGCGGCGGCGGCTCGGTCGGCTGGACCATGCTGTCGCAGGAGAAGCCCGACGGCTACATGATGGCGATCACCAACCTGCCGCACATCGTCGTCCAGCCGTTGATGACCAAGGGCGTGAAATACAAGACATCCGATCTGGCCCCGGTCTATCTGTACGCACAATCGCCGGGCGGCATCGCGGTCAAGAAGGATTCGCCGTTCAAGACGTTGCAGGATCTCGTGGACTACGCGAAGACCAACCCGCAGAAGGTTTCCATCGGCGGTACAGGCAAGTTCACCGGCAACCACCTCGGCTATCTCCAGTTTTCCCAGGCCGCTGAAATCGACACCTCCTATGTCAGCTTCAACGGCGCGGCACCGCAAACGGCGGCCCTGCTGGGCGGCCACACCATGGCGACCTACGGCGGCACCTTCATTTTCGCGAACAACCGCGAAGAACTCCGCGTTCTGGCGATCGCCACGGACGAACGGCTCAAGGACTTCCCTGACGTTCCCACGTTCAAGGAACTCGGCTACGACATCGTCGGCGGTATCGACCGCGGCGTGACGGTTCCCGCCGGCACGCCCAAGGAAATCATCCAAAAGCTGGCCGATGCCATCGCCGTCGCGGTGAAGAAGCCTAAATTCATCTCGGGCATGGAAGAACTCGGTTTCCACCTCGTCAATCTCGGACCGGACGAATACGCCGCGTTCATCGAAAAACAGACGAAGCTGTACCTTGACGTCCTCAAAAAGGGCGGCTTCATCAAATAAAGCCGACGCTGAAGGGCGCGGCGCATCGACGCCAAGCCCTTCCTTTTTTATAGGCCGTACATGTTTCCCGTATTGTTGTCCGATGGAGCGTTGGATGGAGTGGCTTGGCCCGGCGATCGCCAATATCTTTGCCGTGCAGAATATCGTGCTTCTCGTTGCCGCCGTGGCGGGCGGCATTCTGGTGGGCGCGCTGCCCGGCCTGACCGGAACCATGGCGATCGCGCTGCTGGTGCCGTTCACCTATGCGCTAAGCCCTGAATCGGCGCTCATCACGCTCGGTGGCGTCTATGTCGGCGCCATGTATGGCGGTTCGATTTCCGCCATTCTGATCAACACGCCCGGCGCGCCCGCGGCGATCGCCACAACCTTCGACGGCTATCCGATGGCGCGTCAGGGGCGGGCGGAAGAGGCGCTCGCAGCCTCCGCCACCGGTTCCGGGGTCGGAGGATTGTTCGGAACGGTGGTGCTCCTGTTCTTCGCGCCGGCGTTGGCGATCGTGTCCCTGAAATTCGGCCCGCCGGAATACTTCTGGCTTGGCGTCCTGGGCCTGACCATCATCGCCAGCCTGTCCGCGCGCTCTCTCACCAAGGGGCTGCTCGGGGGCCTGTTCGGCGTCCTGCTCAGCACCGTCGGGCTGTCGCCCAGTACCGGAGAGGCCCGACTGATCTTCGATTCCACCGATCTGTTGGGCGGGATCGACGTCATCGTCGCGCTGATCGGGCTCTTCTGCGTGCCGCAAGTCATCACCATGGCCGAAACGGCTCGCCGTCAATCGGGCGTGCCCCTTTTCAAGCCCGAAAAGGGCAAGACGGCGCGCACCGTTCGCTTCGTTCTCGGCCGCTGGACCAATCTGGTCCGATCATCGATCATCGGGACCATCGTCGGCATCATTCCCGGTGCCGGGGGCAACGTCGCCGGGCTTCTCGCCTATCAGGAAGCCCAACGCGCGGCGAAGGACCGCGATTCCTTCGGCCAGGGCAACATCGACGGCGTGATCGCGTCCGAGACCTCCAACAACGCCGCCGTCGAAGGATCGCTGGTACCGCTGCTGACGCTCGGAATTCCAGGCGCCCCGCAGGCGGCCGTTCTGTACGGCGCTCTGCTGCTGCACAGCCTGAGACCGGGACCGGAACTGTTCGAAGGCCGGGGCGCGGTGATCGCCTATACCTTCATTCTGTCGCTTTTCCTGGCCAATATCGTGATGTTCGTCATAGGCATCACCGCATCGCGGATTTACGCCCGGGCCCTGAACCTGCCGGCCAACCTGCTGATGCCGGTGGTGCTGGCGCTTTCCGTCGTCGGCGCGTTCGCCGGGCGAAACAGCCCGTTCGACGTGTCGCTGATGCTGGCGCTCGGCTTTATCGGATATGCGGGCATGAAGGTCGGACTGAGCACCGCGCCGATCGCGCTCGGTATCATCCTCGGACCGATCATGGAACGCGGGCTCGTCGAATCCCTGATGCTGTCGCGCGCCGAGGGCAGTCTGCTGGAAATGACCCTCACCCGGCCGATCTGCCTTCTGTTGGTCTTGCTGACCGTGATCTCCGCCGGCTGGCCCTTCTATTTGAAGCTGAAGGAACGCCGGGCAAAGGCGAAGGGCGGCGCCGCGCCCGCGCGGACGCCGGGCAAGGCCCCCGCCGGCGCCCTGAAACCGGTCACCGGCAACGTGGTTCTGGCCTTGTGCGGGCTCGCCGTCGCCACGATCACCTTCATCCAACTCGGCATCGACGAGGTCGGCTTTCAATCCTACGTGGTGCCCAAGGTCTCCGCCATCCTCATCGTGGCCTTTTGCGGCTTGCTGTTGTTCCAGGCCTTCTCCCTTTACCGCCAGGGACGCAACGCGCGACCCGCGACGGAATCCTGGGACAAGGCCGCGACCCTGGGGGCGATCATCGCGGCGATTTTGTACGTGGGATTTCTCGATATCCTCGGGTTCTTCACGGCGTCGTTCGTCATGCTGATGGGCCTGGGCTGGCTTCTGGCGGCCAAGGCGGAACGGGGAAAGACGATCCTGCGGAGCGTGATCACCTCGCTTGGCGTTCTGGTGGCTTTCTATCTCGTATTCGCCGAAATCTTCCACGTTCCGTTCCCGGAGGGGTGGCTGTTCTAAATCGCCCCTTCGGGAATCAGCGGGGCAAGATGGCGGAGCTTGTCGGGATTGCGGATCACGTAGATGGCAGAGATGCGGCCGCCCGCGATTTCCAGGGCGGTCGCCTCCCACGTGCCGTCCCGTTCAACGGACAGCATGCCGGGCAATCCGTCGATGACGCATCGTTGCGTCCAGACGGGAGCCGACCAACCGGGCTTGCGCGAAAGCCCGGCAAACAGCCGGCCAATTTTGTCGACCCCGTCGATCACGTTCAGCGCCGCGACCCAGCGTGGCCGCGATCTCGCTGAAACCGATTTCGAACACGTCGTGGAGAAGATAAGGCCGCCCGTTCGAGCGGCGACAACCGTTCGAGAGCCAGCATCATCGCGTACGTCACGTCGTGATCCACCCCGGCACCGGGCGGCATGTCAAGGGCGAGGTCCTCGACAAGGGGTTCGGGAAGCCAAGGACCGATATAGCATTCCCAGCGCTTCCGCGTTTCCCGGAGCCGGTCGAGGCACAGGCGCGTCACCGTCCGGGAGAGATAGGCACGCGGGTCCGTCACCGACTTCCAGTCGACCCCGTGCCAACGCAGATAGGCATCCTGGACCGCATCCTCGGCTTCCGCCACCGACCCCAGCATTCGGCAGGCAAGCCGGACAAGATGGCGGCGATGCGTTTCGGGCTCCGGGTGCGACCGCGGCGAAATCAAGTCGGCTTTCCATGCATCGTCTCCAGGGTTGTTGGAAGAGTCGTGGATAAGACGAACGGGATGGGCCATTCGTGACATAAGAAAGGTCGCAATGCGAAAAAAGCCCGATGGTCGGCAAAGTAACCGGACTGGATCGATTTCCCCCAAAAGCCGTAATCGGGTCGAGACTTGGCCTGCGCCCGGCGCGGGGCTGCCCCTAACTTTTTTCGCTTGTGGGGATGGAATCGATGAGGGAAGCTGGACCATGGTGAATTATCGAAATCTCCCTCCCCTCAAAACATATCCGATTGAATCATGAGTGATCTCTTTTCCATCTTTGCGGGATTGCACGGCGTGGCCCTGGCCGTCATCATCCTCTGCCTGGTCGGCTCCCTCGGCTTGGCGATCGGCCATATCCGGGTTCGCGGTTTCGAACTGGGGATCGGCGGCGTTCTGTTCGCGGGAATCCTGTTCGGGCATTTCGGCGCATCGAGCGTCGAACCCTCGGTTCTCGAATTCATTCGGGAATTCGGTCTGATCCTGTTCGTCTACACAATCGGCATTCAGGTCGGCCCCGGGTTCTTTTCGGCCCTCAAGAAATCCGGGCTGACACTGAACCTTCTGGCTGCCGGAATCGTGATCCTGGGTGTGCTGGTGACGGTGGCGATTTACTACATCGGCGATCTGCCGCTTCCCGTCGCGTTGGGCCTGTTCTCGGGCGCCGTGACCAACACGCCTTCTCTCGGCGCCGCGCAGGAAATGCTCAAGCAGGTGGGGGCCGGTCCGGGCGCCGCAGAGCTTCCCGGTCTGGGATACGCGGTCGCCTACCCGTTCGGCATCGCCGGCATCCTGATCACCATGACGCTGATCCGCGTCATCCTGTTCATCAACGTCGAACGGGAAATGAAGAGCTTCGATACCCAACGCCAATCGGACGTCACCTCGATCGATTCGACGAACCTGGAAATCACCAACCCGAACATCGATGGATTGTCGGTACGCGAACTGCCCGGTCTGGCGGAATTGAAGGTGGTGATTTCGCGGATCTACCGTGACGGAACCGTCCGCGTCGCCCACCCCGACTTCAAGGTCGCGAAGGGGGATGTCCTGCTGGTCGTCGGCCCGCCCGAAAAGCTGAAGAAGATGAAGCTGATCCTGGGCGGCGAATCCAGCGTCAACCCCAAGGCCGCGCCCAGCAATATCCGCTGGGAACGCCTGGTCGTGACCAATACCAAGATCCTGGGCATGGAAATCCCCGCGCTCGATCTGCTGCGAGCGCACAACGTGGTGGTTTCCCGGGTGACCCGTTCCGGCGTCGAACTGGTCCCCGCCGCGCCCCTGCGTCTGCAGTTCGGCGACATCCTGTCGGTCATCGGCGAGGCCGACGACATCCACCGCGCCGCCGGCATCATCGGCAACGAGGAAAAACGCCTGCGTCAGGCGCAGGTCCTGCCGATCTTCATCGGCATCGCGCTCGGCGTCATTCTGGGCAGCATTCCCATCGCGCTTCCGGGCATGCCGGCCCCGGTGAAGCTGGGGCTTGCCGGCGGACCGCTTCTGGCCGCCATCGTCCTGGCCCGGCTGGGCCATGTGGGGCCGCTGGTCTGGTTCATGCCGCCCGCCGCCAACCACGTGCTGCGCGAGATCGGTATCGTTCTGTTCCTGGCGGTGGTCGGCCTGAAATCCGGCGGCCGATTCGTCGAAACCCTGGTCGACGGCGACGGTCTGGCCTGGATGGGTTATGGCATACTGATCACGTTGATCCCGCTGATGGTCATCGGTTTCTTCGCCCGCGTCGTCAAGAAGATGAACTATCTGACCGTCTGCGGCCTGCTGTCGGGCAGCATGACCGATCCGCCCGCCCTGGCCTTCGCCAACGCCATCGCGCCTTCCGAGGCTCCGGCCCTGGCCTATGCCACGGTCTATCCTCTGGTGATGTGCCTGCGCATCCTGGCGCCGCAGATCATGGTGCTTTTGTTATGGTCGACAACGGGCGGATAACGCGTTCCTCCGTCGAATGGAAAAAAGGCGGGCCGGTTTCGGCCCGCCTTTTTCACACCGGATCGGCCGGTGTCGCGTCCGGTTCGGGAACGGCGGCCTGGAAATCGAATTCGGCCTGATCGGGCTCGCCGCGCGGATCGAGTTCGGCAACCATCGGCGTCGTCCGGGGCATCGCCTGGAAGTTGCCCTGATCCTCGGTCGGAATCGCCGGCCGCATCCGCATTCGCCAAGCGGAAAATCCCGCGATCAGAAGCCCCACCAACGCGCAGAACCAGAACAGGCCGCCCGGCCCCGTTTGTTCCATGATCCCCGCCGCCCCTACCGGCCCGAACATCGCGCCGATCCCGTAAGCGATCAGCAGACCGGCCGACATCGGCACGAGATCGCCGGGATCGATGAAATCGTTGGCATGGGAGACGCTCAATGGATAAAGGGTGAAAACCACGCCGCCGAACACCGGAGCCAAGAGGAGGAGCCTAAGGAGTTCGGAACCGGTCAGCAGCGCAATCGCCCCGGAAATCACCGCAATCAGGATGCTGAGCGCGCAAATCACGGTACGGCGGTCAAAACGGTCCGAGAACCGGCCCAAGGGCCATTGCAGGGCGAGACCGCCAACGATCACCAGCCCCATGAACTGGGTCGTTCCGGCAACGTCCATGCCGACCTGCTGCGCGAAATAGGGACCCAGCCCGTAGAATGCTCCCAGCAGAAGTCCGGATGCGAAGGAACCCGCCATCCCCAGCGGAGAAATCCCGTACAGCCGGCGAAACCCGAAGCGCGCCACCACCGGCGGCGTGGGCGCCGAGACCCGGGTCAACGCGACGGGAACCACGGCAACCGAGACCAGAATCGACGTGATCACGAACAACCCGAACCCGCCTTCGTCCGAGATGTTGAGAAGAAGCTGGCCGACTCCCTGGGCAAGATACACCGTGATCTGGTAGAGGGCGAAAATGGTGCCGCGCATTTCGTTGCTCGCCCGCTCGTTGAGCCAGCTTTCGGTGCACATGAACAGCCCGGCCAGACAGAAACCTTCGAGAAAACGCAGTGCCGCCCAGGGCACGGCGGCGATCAGGAACGGATGGGCCAATGTCGCCGCCGACAGTGCCGAGGCCAGAGCGGCGAAGGTCCGGATATGCCCCACCCCGGCGATCATGCGATGGCCGGTAAATGTCCCCAGGATCAATCCCAGAAAATACGCCGACATGACCAGCCCGGCGATCCAGGACGGATACCCCGCCAGGGCCATCCTCAGGCCGAGCAGCGTTCCCAGCGCCCCCGTCCCCATCAACAGGAACGCCATCGCCGTCAACAGGGCTGAAAAGTAGATCATCGTCTGGCGCATGGCACTTCCCTGAGACGTTTTCTGGGCCGGACTATACAGGTGGACAGACAGGGATCAACCATCGAAACCCCGGCGGAACGCCGCCGTCCATACCCGAGAATGTCGGTTTTATGACATTCGGGAAAAACGCGACTTGACAGGATGCAACGAACCGAACAGTTTTGGGCCTTGTTTTAATGAATCATTTCGAAACGGGGGGAACCCATGAATAAATGGTTCGCGGCTGCTGCCGCTGCCGTCTTGGCGGTTGCCTTTTCCCAGTCATCCCAGGCGGAGACCACGTTGCGGCTGACGCTGCAATTGCCGATCCAGCACCACCTCGGCAAAAACGTGACCGCTTTCAAGGAAGAGGTCGAAAAGGAAACCGGCGGTGAGATCAAAGTCGAGATCTATCCGTCGGCCCAACTCTACAAGGACAGCGAGGTTCCGCAGGCTGTTGCTTCCGGAGCGATCGAAATGGGCGTCGCTTCCATCGCCCAGTTCGCCGGGACGATCCCCGCCGTCGACATCTTCTACGTTCCCTTCATGTTCCCGACCACCGAGATCGTGGAGAAAGCGACCAAGCCCGGCAGCACGGTGCGCGGACCAATCGACGACGCGGTCCTGAAATCCGGCGCTCGGGTGCTGTGGTGGCAGGCTTACGGCGGCACGGTATTCCTGTCCAAGAAGGACCCGATCGTCGTTCCCGCGGATCTGAAGAACATGAAGGTCCGCGTTTTCGGCAAGACGCTGGGCGAGTTCGTCAAGGTCGTCGGCGGTTCACCGACGATGATTTCGGGTTCCGAACAGATTCTGGCCTACCAGCGCGGGACGGTCGATGCCGGCATGACCGGCGTCACGGCGGTCAAGAGCCGCAAGCTCTATGAGGTCATGAACCATCTCACCATGACCAACCTCGCCGATATCGAATTTCTCGTTCTGATCAACGACAAGGTCTGGAAGGGACTGACGGCCGACCAGCAGGCGATCCTGACCAAGGCCGCGCAGCGGGTCGAAAAGGAGCTCCGCGATACGATGACCGGGCTCGAGAAGGATGCGCTCGAATTCGTGCGCGATAAGATCAAGGTTGTCGAACTGGACGATGCCCAGGTTGATGCCTGGAAGAAGGCATCGGCGCCGGTCGTCGACGTGTTCATCGAGAATGCCGGCCCGCTGGGCAAGCAACTTGTTGATGCTGCCAACGCTTTGAAGTAGTCCTAGTCTGCGCTCGGGCGGCGAGGCAACTCGCCGCCCATTTTTTCTTGTCGAAGGATTTACATGTTCGCGTTCGTCGATCGCCTGAGCGAGCTGTTCGGCCGCGTGGCTGCGTGGCTTTTCTTTGTCATCGGCGGCATGATCGTGTTCGAGGTGGTCGCGCGGTACGTCTTCCTGTCCCCGACGATCTGGGCCGAGGAGTTGTCCCGTTTCGCCCAAATCTGGGCAACCTATTTGGCCGCGGCCTATGTCCTCAAGAACCGTCACCTGATCCGGATCGACATCGCAGCCCGCAAGCTGGGGCCGAGGTTCCGTATCGTTTCCGAGCTGCTCACGCTGGGAGTCATCATCGCCTTCTGCGCCGTGGCCATCGTTTACGGCACGGAAATCATGGTCGATTCGATCGTCCAGGGACGCGCGACGCCGACCATGCTGTCGGTACCGATGTGGTTGACGGAAATCGCCATTCCCCTTGGCGCCGCGCTGCTGATGATCCAGGCGATCGCCGAAGCGATAAGGCTTTACCACACCGATCGTCGACGCCACGGAGAAACGACGTCGTGACCGCCGCGCTGATTCTTATCGCCCTTCTCGCCTTGTTGTTCGCCGGCGTTCCCGTCGCCTTTGCCCTGGGCGGCCTCGGGCTCGCGCTGCTTTTCATCGCGGATCTGTCGCCGCTGATGGTGCCCCAGGCGCTTTACAGTTCGGCCGACAATTTCGTCCTGCTGGCCGTGCCCTTGTTTCTTTTGATGTCGAACATCCTGCTCAAGGGTGGGGTCGGGCGCGATCTGTTCAACGCCGTGCAAACCTGGGTCGGGCACTGGCCGGGCGGCCTGGGAATCGCGACCATCCTGTCGTGCGCGATCTTTTCGGCGATTTCCGGCTCGTCCGTGGCCACAGCGGCGACCATCGCCACCGTGGCGATTCCGGAAATGATCGGGCGCGGCTACAGCCGTCCTTTCGTTCTGGGCCTTTTGGCCGCCGGCGGCACGCTGGGCATTCTGATTCCGCCTTCGATCCCGATGATCCTTTACGGCGTCATCACCGAAGAATCCATCGTCGACCTGTTTCTCGCCGGCGTCGGGCCGGGCTTGATGCTGGCGTTCTTCTTCATTCTCTACTGTCTGGCGTATGCGCATTTCGGCGGTGGCTACACGCCGACGGCTAAGGCCACCTGGGCCGAGCGGGGCCGGGCGAGCCTGCGCGCCTCGCCGACGGTACTCCTGGCGGTCATCGTCATCGGCGGCATCTATCTGGGCGTCTTTACCCCTACCGAATCCGCGGGCGTCGGGTTTGCCTGCGCCATGCTTATCGTACTTGGGCTGCGCACCATGACCTGGAGCAAACTCAAGGAAGCGGTCATGGAATCGATGGCGACCACGGTCACCATCTTCCTGATCATCGCGGGCGCCAAGATCTTCGGCAAGGCGATCACGCTCTACCGCATTCCCCAGGAAGTCTCGATGCTGATCAGCGCCAACATCGGCGAAGCGGGACTGTTCGTCCTGGCGGTCTGCGTGGTACTGCTGGTGATGGGCTTCTTCCTGGAATCGATTTCCATGCTGATGATCATGGTGCCGGTCCTCTATCCAGGCCTGAGCGGTCTCGGCATCGATCCGATCTGGTTCGGCGTCCTGTTCGTGGTGATGATCGAATGCGCGCTGATCACGCCGCCGGTCGGGCTCAACCTGTTCGTGATTCAGGCGGTGGCCCATGTGGACATCGACGACGTGCTGCGCGGCGTATGGCCGTTCATCCTGATGATGTTCGCGTCGATCGCGTTGATCTACTTCATCCCCGACATCGCGCTTTTCATTCCGTTCCGATTGTGAGATCCAGGCCATGATAGAATCTCCGGCGGCGCGCTTGCGCCGGTTGTTGCAGGGCCCCGACATCCTGATCATGCCCTGCTGTTTCGACGCATTTTCGGCGCGCCTGATCGAACGCCACGGTTTCCCCCTGACGTTCATGAGCGGCTTTGCGGTTTCGGCGGCCCGTCTGGCGATGCCCGATACCGGCCTGATCTCCTTCGGCGAAATGGTCGATCAGGGCCGCGATATCTGCGCCGCCGTGTCGATTCCGGTGATCGGCGATGGCGACACCGGGTACGGCAACGCTGTCAACGCCAAGCGTACCGTGCGTGCCTATGCCGGAGCCGGTTTCGCCAGCGTCATGATCGAGGACCAAGTGTCGCCGAAACGCTGCGGCCATGTCGCTGGCAAACAGGTGGTGGATTTCGACGAAGCCTGTGCGCGACTCCGTGCCGCCGTCGACGCGCGCAACGAAGGCGCCGACATCCTGATCATGGCCCGAACCGATGCCCGGGCAACCCATGGCATGGACGAAGCCCTGAAACGGGTCCGTGCCTTCTCCGAAATCGGCGCCGATATCCTGTTTCTGGAAGCCCCCCGAACCGAGGCGGAAATGAAGGCGTTCTGCGACGCCGTCCCCGGCCGACCGGCCATGGCCAACATGCTGGAAAACGGGGCGACGCCGGTCCTGCCGCCCGCCCGCCTCCGGGAACTGGGATTCAAGGTCGCGGCCTATCCGCTGACCCTGCTTCTGGCGGCTCTGCCCGCTATGGAACGGGCGCTGCTGGCGCTCAAGGAAGGTCGCGCGCCCGAAGGTCTGGCGTCATTCGACGACCTGAAAAACGCCATCGGCTTTCCCGAATATTTCCAAGAGGCCGAACGCTACGCCGTCAAAAGCTAGATCCATCCGCGATCCGAAGGAATTTCCGGATCGCCAACCAACAGGCAAAATTTAAGAACCCGTAAGGCGCCTGCCCGCGTCAATCAAACAGTTTGTCGATATCGGCCTGCGACACGGCTTTGCTCGGCGCGGGCGTGGGCGCGTCGAACATCTTATCGATGTCCGCCTGCGATTGGGACTTGGCGGCGGGCGCCGGTCTCGCCGCCGGAGCGGGCTTCGGCGCGGCGGCCGGTTTCTGTGCCGGGGCATCGAACATCTTGTCGATGTCCGACTGAGACTGCGGCTTGGCGGCGGGCGCCGGTTTCGCCGCCGGAGCGGGCTTCGGCGCGGCGGCCGGTTTCTGTGCCGGGGCATCGAACATCTTGTCGATGTCCGACTGAGACTGCGGCTTGGCGGCGGGCGCCGGTTTCGCGGCCGGAGCGGGCTTCGGCGCGGCGGCCGGTTTCGGTGCCGGGGCATCGAACATCTTGTCGATGTCCGACTGAGACTGCGGCTTGGCGGCGGGCGCCGGTTTCGCGGCCGGAGCGGGCTTCGGCGCCGACGCGGGTTTGGCGGCGGGTACGGGCTTCGACGCGGGAGCATCGAACATCCGGTCGATGTCGTTCTGCGAGACGCCCTCGCCTTCCAATTGCGGACCTTCAAGAACCACGCCGTCGCGAATGTTTTCAGTATCCTCGGGCGTTGGCACCGCCGCGAATCCGTCCGGTCCCATGATGGTGACGACGTGATCCAGCGAGG
Source organism: Rhodospirillales bacterium (assembly GCA_963675465.2). Classification (GTDB taxonomy): domain Bacteria; phylum Pseudomonadota; class Alphaproteobacteria; order Rhodospirillales; family Shumkoniaceae; genus JAHDSF01. The sequence continues at coordinate 241,248 of CAXXVY010000001.1, read as the reverse complement.
TCTCCAACTGGGTCATTACGCGAACGATTTTTGAAATGCGTTGTCCCGTGAGATCCTGAAACGCGCACGCTTCGAAGATTTCGTTGCAGGCGTTGTTGATGCCGTCGAGGGAAGCACGGGCCTCGGTTTCCGGCGGGGTACTACTCAGGGTTCCCACCTGACCGAGGATCGTTTCGGTCGCCGCCATGATGGATTCGGATGCCTGCTCCGTCGACTTGACGATGGCATTCAGTTGTTCGGAAACCGTGTCGAAATGATCGACGGGCGAACGCGGATGCTTGACCGACGCGATTTCCCGTTTGATCTGCTGCACGAATTCGAACAGGGCGCAAACTTCCCGTCGAAGTTGTTCGTACCGTTGTTCGCAGGTCACGATGATACTTACCCGATCTCTTTGGAACGGAGGCGACAACCCCCGAGCGACGTAACCGTCCGTTAAGATCGCGCATCATAGCGCGTTACTAAAATTTCTGCAAAGCGCGCGTTGATTACATCGTTTGGATTGATCTTAATACCGCGTTTCCCGCACGATTCGAGGCCGGATGCGAATAGGGCGCGCGATCTTGTCGGAATCGACGAATTTATTCGCGAACCGTCGATTTCGCCCGATCGTCGATTGAGCTAGAGTTTCAAAACTCCAGGTGATTGGCGGAGAAACCTCGTGACGGATCTCCAGGTTCTGCGATCGAAACCCTTCGAAGCGCCGGTCGCGGCCTTGACGCTCCCGGTCCCCCTTGAACACGACCGCCCCGAGGAAGAAAAGCTGTTCTGCGCGGCATGCGGCGTACTCGTAACCCTGGGCCGGTGGCGAATTGCCATGAACGGTGCGCACGAGCACACGGTATTCAACCCCGCAGGCGCCGTTTTCACGGTCCTTTGTTTTCGCGACGCTCTCGCCGCCCGGACCTTCGGACCGTTTTCGGAAGACTTCACTTGGTTCAAGGGATATGCGTGGCAAATCGTGCTGTGCACCGATTGCGGCACCCACCTGGGCTGGCGTTACGGGGGCGAAGCCGAAACCCCGCCGGGGTTCTTCGGCTTCATCAAGGACCGCCTGACGACGTTCCGCCCCGAAAACGCCTGATCCTTCAGGCCGATAACGCGGCCGCCGGATCGACGAACGCGTAACCGAGTTCCTCGGCAACAGCCCGATAGGTGACCTTGCCCTTGCAGACGTTGAGCCCCCGCAGGAAGCGGGGATTGTCCAGAAGAGCGGCCGTTCCCCGGTCCGCCAGCGCCAGTCCGTAAGGAAGGGTTACATTGTTGAGAGCGAAGGTCGAGGTGCTGGGAACAGCGCCGGGCATGTTCGCAACGCAGTAGTGGACGACGCCGTCCACGACATAGGTCGGGTCGGCATGGGTGGTCGCATGGGAGGTTTCAAAGCACCCACCCTGGTCGATCGAGATGTCGACAAGCACCGAACCCTTCTTCATCGCCCGAACCATTTCGGCGCTGACCAGTTTCGGCGCCTCGGCCCCGGCGACCAGAACCGCGCCGACCACGAGATCCGCGCTGACGACCTGATCGGCCAGAGCGGCGCGGGTCGAATACACCGTCTTCAGGGCCGGTCCGAACCGGGCGGACAAACGGCTAAGGACATCGACGTTCTTGTCCAAGACCGCCACGTCGGCACCGACACCCAGCGCCATCAGGATGGCGTTCTCGCCCGCGACACCGCCGCCGATCACAACGACCTTGCCGGGCGCGACGCCGGGCACGCCGCCCAACAGAATACCGTGGCCGCCGTGTTCGCGTTCCAAGGCGCACGCGCCGACCTGGATCGCCAGACGCCCGGCCACCTGGGACATCGGCGCCAGAAGCGGCAGACCGCCGTGCGCGTTCTCCACCGTTTCATAGGCCACGCAGATGGCACCGCTGTCGACCAATTCGCGGGTCTGATCGGGATCGGGCGCCAGATGAAGATAGGTGAACAGAATCTGGCCCGACCGCAGCATCGCCCGTTCGGGAGACTGAGGTTCCTTGACCTTCACCACCATGTCAGCACGGGCGAAAATTTCTGTGGCGCTGTCGACCACGGAAGCACCGGCGTTCCGGTAATCCTCGTCGCTTCGGTTGATGCCGCCGCCCGCGTTCGTTTCGACAATCACGGAATGGCCGTGTCCGACGAACTCGCGGACGCTGTCGGGGGTCAACCCGACACGATACTCATGAACCTTGATTTCCTTAGGCACGCCGATCAGCATTCGATCTTCCCCGTTTGTAAAGCCGTATCCTGGATCACCAGGATAGCGCGAATCGCCTGATCGATCCTTGAAATCACGGGCGTCGTTCGGTATTATTTTCGCATATAATGTCTTATTTTTTCTATTTATCAGAAGATTGTTCGAATGATTGAGATAGATGCAACAGATCGTAAAATCTTAAATTTACTGCAGGCCGACGGCCGCATGACCAAACGCCGAGCTCGCCGAACGGGTCAACCTGTCGCAATCGGCGTGCCTGCGCCGAGTCCGCCGATTGGAAGACGACGGCGTCATCGCCGGGTACGCCATGTTGGTCGATCCCGCTGCCATCGGGCGCCTGGCTCACGTGTTCGTTGAAATCACCCTGAAAAGCCAGAGCGAGGACGCCCTGGAAGCGTTCGAGGCCGCCGTCCTCGATTGTCCCGATGTCATGGAATGCCACCTGATGTCGGGCGACGCGGACTATCTTTTAGGCGTGTTGGTCGAGGACATGGCGGATTACGAGCGTGTTCACAAGATCCTGGCGCGGCTTCCCGGCGTGTCGCGAACACGGTCCAGCTTCGTGATCCGGACGATCAACCGGCGGATGGCTCTGGCGTTTTGAGACGACGGGGTTGACGGTCCCTTGGCGGGCGATCATGGTTCTGCAACCCGGGCCAAGCATCAAAAGCGACGGATCCATAATGAAAATCGACACGACGGCGCAAGACCTGTTGAAGGAGATCCTGGTTTCACGGGTCTACGAGGCGGCGCAGAAAACCGACCTGACCCCCGCACCCAAGCTGTCGCAGGAATTCGGCAACATCATCGCGCTGAAGCGGGAAGACCAGCAGCCTGTCTTCTCCTTCAAGATCCGCGGCGCCTACAACAAGATCGCCCACCTGGACGTCGCCGAACGCGCGCGCGGCGTCATCTGCGCATCCGCCGGAAACCACGCCCAGGGCGTCGCACTGTCGGCGGAGCGCATGGGCATCAAGGCCACCGTCGTGATGCCGAAGACGACGCCGCGTATCAAGGTGGACGCGGTCGAAAGCTACGGCGCCGAAGTCGTCCTCTACGGCGACAGCTACGCCGAAGCGGCCCGCCGTTGTGGCGAAATTCGCGACGAAACCGGCGCCGTCTTCGTGCATCCGTTCGACGACCCGCTGGTCATCGCCGGCCAGGGCACCATCGGCCTGGAAATCCTGCAACAATGTCCGGAAGTCGATCTGGTCTTCGTTCCTGTCGGCGGCGGTGGCCTGATTTCGGGCGTCGGCAATCTGATCAAGGCGCTGCGGCCGTCGTGCCGGATCATCGGCGTCGAGCCCGATGATTCGGATGCCATGGGCCGTTCGATCCAGGCCGGGCGACTGGTCACCCTGGACAAGGTCGGCGGTTTCGCCGACGGCGTCGCGGTCAAGCAACCCGGCGAATTCACCTTCCGGCAATGCCAGGCCTACGTCGACGACTTCATGACCGTCACGACCGACGACATGTGCGCCGCCATCCAGCGCATCTACGGCGATACGCGAGCGATCGTCGAGCCTTCGGGGGCGCTCGCGGTGGCGGGGCTGATGAAGTACCTGCCGGCGCACGGGATACGCGGACGCCATGTCGTGGCGATCAATTCCGGCGCCAACATGAACTTCGACCGTCTGCGCTTCGTCGCGGAACGCAACCAGATCGGTGTCGGGGGCGAGGGTCTTTACGCGGTCGTCATCCCCGAACGGCCGGGCGCGTTGCGTGAGTTGTGCAAGACCGTCATCGGGCCGCGCAGCGTGACCGAATTCCACTACCGTCTGGCCTCGCGCGGCGGCGCCCACATCTTCGTCGGCGTCGGCGTCGGTTCGGCGGCGGAAAAGATGGCGTTGGAAGCGGCGTTCCGATCCGGCGGCTATGGCTTCACCGATCTGACCGACAACGACCTTGCCAAAAGCCACATCCGCTACATGGTCGGTGGCCGCGCCGCGAGCGCGGAAAACGAGGTGATCTGCAGCTTCCAATTTCCCGAAAGGCCGGGCGCGTTGGGTGACTTCCTCGAATCTCTGGACGGAGACTGGAACATTTCACTGTTCAACTATCGCTACCACGGGTCGGACTACAGCCAGGTTCTGGTCGGGTTCGAAGTCGCCGACGACAGCCGCGAGCGCTTCCATGCGGTGATCGGCAACCTGAAGGACCGCTTCAACGGCGCGATCGTCAGCGACAACGCGGCGGTCAGCTTCTTTCTTTAGTCGGTAACCGCGCCTTCGTTCGCCGGCCGGGCGAGGCGCGCGAACTTCGCCAATACGCCGCGCACGTAACGCGGCGCCGGTTGCCGCCACGTCTTGCGCCGGCATTCGAAGTCGACATCGCCGATATCGAGCACCAGCAACTGCCGAGTGGCATCGATGACAATGGGATCGCCTTCCCGGACCAAGGCGATCGGCCCGCCGTCGAACGCCTCCGGCGTGACGTGGCCGACGACCATCCCCCAGGTTCCGCCGGAAAAGCGGCCGTCGGTGATCAATCCGACACTTTCGCCCAAACCGCGACCGACCAGGGCCGACGTCGGCGCGAGCATTTCCGGCATGCCGGGACCGCCCTTGGGTCCCAGATAGCGCAGGACCATGATGTCGCCCGCGACGATCCGTCCCGAAAGGATGGCTTCCATTGCCGAGGACTCGTCATCGAACACCCGGGCCGTTCCCCGCATCACCGGGTTCTTGAGCCCCGATATCTTCGCCACCGCGCCACCCGGCGCGAGATTACCCTTCAGGATCGCGAGATGGCCTTCCGCGTATAGCGGAGACTCGACGGAATGGATGACGTTCTGGCCGTCGGGCACGCCGTCGGGGACGGCGGCGAGTTCTTCGCTCAGCGTCCGCCCCGTGATGGTTGGACAATCTCCATGCAACAACCCCGCGTTCAGCAGGATCCTGAGAACGCAGGGAACCCCGCCGGCCCGGTGGAGATCGGACGCCAGATAGCGGCCCGATGGCTTCAAATCGCAGATCACCGGCACCCGCTTGCGGATGCGTTCGAAATCGTCCAACGACCAGTCGACTTCCGCCGCGTGGGCAATGGCGAGGTAATGCAGGACGGCGTTGGTCGACCCGCCGGTCGCCATGATCAGCGTGACCGCGTTCTCGATCGATCGCCGGGTGATGACGTCGCGCGGGCGGATGCCATTGCGGACGGCCTCGACCAAAACGCGGGCGGATTCGGCCGTGCCGTCGCGCTTTTCGTCCCCGACGTTGAACTGGGTCGAGGACGACAGCAGCGACATTCCCAAGGCTTCGAACGACGCGCTCATGGTGTTCGCCGTGTACATGCCGCCGCAGGACCCGGTGGACGGACAGGCATGACGTTCGATGCCCTCGAAATCCTCCAGCGACATCCTGCCGGCCTTGTAGGCGCCGACCGCCTCGAAGACCGAAACGATCGACAGGTCCTGGCCTTTCCACCTTCCCGGTTGGATGGTGCCGCCATAGACGAAGATGCCGGGAACATTGGCGCGCGCCAAGGCGATCATACCGCCGGGCATGTTCTTGTCGCAGCCGCCGAGAACCAGAATGCCGTCCATCCACTGCCCATGGACGCAGGTTTCGATGCAGTCGGCGATGACCTCGCGCGAAACCAGGGAATACTTCATGCCTTCGGTCCCCATCGCCATGCCGTCGGACACGGTCGGCGTGCCGAAGACCTGAGGGTTGCCGCCCGCGTCCCTGATCGCCACGACCGCCGCGTCGGCCAGCGGTTGAAGGCCGGCATTGCAGGGCGTGATCGTCGAATGACCGTTGGCGATGCCGATCATCGGCTTTTCGAAATCCGCCTTTTCATAGCCCAGCGCGTAGTACATCGCGCGATTGGGGGCGCGTTCGGTCCCTTGCGTGATGGTGCGCGATCGTTCGTTCGCCGCCATGTCCGGTCTCCCGTTCCGGGGCGCCCGCCTGCCGGGCCGCCAATACCGAAACGGTAGGGGACTTCAAATGATATGTGAAATATATTATACCATGACTATTAGGATGATTTTTATATCATAATCAGCCATGGACCTTCGACAGCTTCGCCAATTCGCCGCCGTCGCGGAGGAACTGCATTTCGGCCGCGCCGCCGAACGACTGAACATGACGCAGCCGCCGCTCAGCCAAGCCATCCAAGCACTGGAGCGCGATCTCGGCGTGCGCCTGTTCACGCGGACCAAGCGCGCCGTGGCGCTGACGCCGGTCGGCGAACAATGGCTCGTCCACGTTCTGTCCCTGTTGGCCGACGCGGCGGCACTGCCTGGAATCGCCCATCGGCTGTCCATCGGCGAAACGGGCTTTCTTTCCCTCGCCTTCGTCAGCACCGCCGACTACAGCGTGCTGCCCGTTCTGGTCAGCCGCTACGCGACGGCGTATCCGGACGTACGCCTGACACTGCGGGAGGCGACCAGCGATTTGCAGATCGAGGCGCTGTTGAACGGCGACATCCAGGCCGGTCTGATCATTCCGCCTGCCCGCGCGGCACTCCATGCGGCGCTCGACTACCGGCCGTTGTTGCGCGAACCGCTGGTGGCGGCGGTGCCGGAAAACTGGCTGGCATCGGGCCGCGTGACGCCCATCGATGGCGCGATGCCGCTGGAGCAACTCTTCGATTTCCCGCTGATTCTGTTTCCCCGGCGCAGCGCGCCCGCCTTCCACGATATCGTCACCGGCAGTTACGCGGAACACGGCGCCCGCCCCCGGTTCGGACAGGAAGCCGTACAGATGCAGACCATCGTCAGCCTGGTCGCAGCGGGGTTGGGATTCGCGTTGGTGCCGCTTTCGCTACGCAACCTGGGCCGCGCGGGCGTCGCCTATCTCGACCTCGCCGAAGGAACGCCCGTCATCGAAACCGGCCTGGTATGGCGCCGCGACGACGCGTCGCCCACCCTGCTCCGATTCGTCGAAATCGCAGCCGACGTCACCCCGGACTAGACGGCTGCCAAAAACCGATCCCAGTCCCACGCCGTCAGATCATGGCCGCCCGCGCGCAGGTGCCAAGCCACGGCGCCCCGTGAGAGAACGGTTCCCGGCACCAAGGCATCGTCGGGATCGGGGAAATCGCCGACGGCCGGATCGGTCAGCCGCCAGAACGGCAGCGCGGCGCGTAGCGCCATGTATTCGCCCCGGGGGTCCGCCCACAGGTCTTCCGACGCCGACGCCATATGCAGGCCGCGCGGCGCAACGCAGGCCAGCAGTTGATGCTGGTCGACCGGCAGTTCCGTCGGCCGTGCCGCCCAACCGAGGCAGGCAGGGCTGAACCAGTGGGGATAGCAGTCGATGATATGGGCCAGGGTTTCGCCGAAATTCCGCCGCGACAAGGAAGTGCCGGCGCACCCGGCGTCGTTCACCAGCACGCGGCCGATCCGTTCGTCGTTGGCCGCCGCCCACAACGCGGCCTTGCCCAGGCGCGAATGGCCGAAGACGATCAGGCGGGCGGGGTCGATTTCCGGCAGAAGGCTCGCGGCATCCAAAAGGCGCGTCAGCGCCCACGCCCAAAGCGAGATTGCGCCGGGAGCGGTATCGTCGTCGCGCGGCGACAAAAACGGCCACGCGCCGTCGGCGCGCCAGTATCCGGGATGGTCCGGCACCCAGGCGTTGCAGCCGGACAGCATCAGCCCGTATCCGGCCGCCGCGATCGAGGCGACGGGGATGGCGTCGAACCGCGGACTGCCTAACGGGACGTCGGACGGGATGGCCGCCGAGGCCGGAACGTCGGTCGCCGTCAGTCGCGGCTCGGTTGCCGTTTCGGCCGGGCGAAAGCTCAGACCGACGATGAGCGGCAGCGGTCCGGCCGCGCCTTCGGGCCGCCACAGAATCGCGCTGCGTTCCAGCCGGCGCCCGGCCAAGGTCATACCCAGGACGATGCATTCCGCCCGGACGCCGGGAATGCCGCAATCGAGATCGTGCCGCTGTACCACCAAGAGGTCCGGCTGCGGCGGGATCTCGCCGTACAAGGTTTCGGCGAAGATTCGCAGCAGCGCCGACCGGCAGGCTGCCCGGTCCTCCGGGCTCCGCACCGCTTTGCCGTCCGGCGCGGTCATCAGGTCGGGCAGATCCACCGGGCCGACGCGGGATTCGTCGTAATTGACCGGAATCATCAGCCTTCACAGACCTTCATCGTGCCTTCCCGCGTCCATTGTTCCGGATCAAGAACCCGGCCCTCGGCCTCGATTCGGCCCGATGGGACGAAGGCGACCGGGCCGTAGTCGGGATCGTCGATGCGCCAGACGCCGTCATCGCCGTCGCGCACCTCAAGCGCCGCCATGCGCGCCCTGAAGGCGTCGAAATCCTCCGATTTACGGGCGTCCGAAAAACGAACCAGCCAGGTGCCCCGGCGGCCAGGCAGGCGGCGTTCGCAGCCGGCGCTCGGCCCCGAATCGACGACGATCAGAGGCTTGTCGGCGCGGATCAGGGCGAAGCTGTCTCCGGCCTTCAACCACACCCGGTCGCCGTCGTCGACGACCGGGTCGAAAGCCGCTTCCGGAATCCAGGCATGGGTGAAATCGGGGGTTTCGGGTTCGGTTTCGAATCGCAACACCGCCAGGGCTCGGTATTGGTGGACGCGCGGCAGAATCCCGCACCCGCCCCAGAAGGACGGCCGCCCGAAGCCGTTTTGCAGGGTTTCGCCGGGATGATTGATCCAGACCTGGGATTCCGGCCGATCGCCCAGGCGCAGGTGCAGAACGGTCTCCTGATAGCCCCATTGACCGGCCCGGTAGGCGGCGACGCTGCCCATCGCGGCCGATCGGGTCTTGTAATGGTAAAGTGGCGCGAAACCGTCTTCGCCCTGGCGATAGCACCATTCCCGCGCGCCGTCGCCGTCGAAAACCGCGAGTTCGCGCAGGTCACCGTCGAACCGTAGGCCATGATCGCGCGCGCAGAGCGCCAAAAGCGGCAAGGCATGGACCCTGCGCCCGAACCAACCGCGCCCCCACGCCAATCGTCCGATGGCCGACAGTTCCAATGTCCGCCCCGCCATCAGCGTGTGTTCGTAGCTGCGCCCCTGCGACGCTGTCAGAACGCCCCGATGACACGACGCGGCGACGATTCGTAGCAGTCGGCGGATCGCCCTTTTCGCCCGCGCCCGAATGTCGGGCTCCGGCGACAGGGCAAAAAGCGCGCACAGCCCTTTCAGGTCGATGGGAAAATAGGGGGCAGCGTTCCATTCGGCCATTTCGCAGGCCTCGAAATGGTCGAACCATCGGCGCAGGCGTTCGGCCCCGACCGCCGCCTGTTCGCGCCCCGTTCGGCTGGAACGCGCGAATCGGACGTCCGGAAACAGGGTTCCAGCCAGATGGCAGGCGGTGTGAAACAGCAGGGCGTGGTTTTCGCTGAAATACCACATGACGTCATTGCCCGGCTCGTCCATCCAATAGCGGAATCCCAGGATGGTCCGGTCGACGGCAGCGCGCGTTTCCGCACCGATCCCGCCGCCCCAGGCGGCCCGGCCCCAAATCAGCGGCACGAGCAGGAAATCGGCGCAATCGTGGCCGTCCGCGATCGCGGGCAGACAGGCATCGATCATCGCGTCGGTTTCGGAACCGCCCAGACCGGTCGCCAGACGGGCCAGGGCGCGGACGGTGTCGGGTTCGGCCCGTTCCGCGACGCGGTCCAGGGCCTCTTCCGCGCGCGCCGACACCGAATGGGAGGCCTCCGCCCGGTCGGCGCCGTGGATGATTTCGACCCCCAGTGCCCGCGTCAAGGTCACGCCGCCGAGGCGGAGCGACACATGGAAATCCCGGAAATCGGCGGGCAAGTCGACGGCGGGCGCCACGTCCAGGCGGTCCGCCCCCGCCGAGACCACAAGCCGGATCGATCGGTTGTCGGCGGAGATAAAATCGCCCTTCACCGCGATTTCAGCCTCCAAATCCGCCGGCGCGGGCGCGCCGAACCGCAGGGATACGGTTTCTTCGTCGGCGAACCAGGGCTTGTCGAAACGGATGCCGTCCAGCATCGTTTCCATTGCCGCCGCCGCGTCTTGCGCGATGGGGAGCGGCAGCACGGCCGACAGCCCCTCGCCTTCGAGAAGCCGGAGAGCGAAATAGTACCGGGTATCGCGTTCGCACAGGTCCCCGAACCAAACCCGGATCTCGTGACGCCCCGGCGCGAGTTCGGCCTCGAACGCGATCCCCTCCTCCCAGTTTCGGCGGTAGGGGGCGAACCAAGCCGCTTCGCTCCCATCGACAAGAACCAACGCGGCCCCGCATGTTGTAAGCCGGAATCGGGCGATGGTCGCCGAGGTCGCTTCCAAGAAGGTCTGCGCCCAGGTTTCCACCCGCGTCGGCCGGAACCAGAACCCGGACAGGTCGACCCGGTCGGCGCCGAAAGGAAACCACCAGCGGTCCGGCGTGAAAAAGCCCGCCGGTTCCGGCCGCCGGTCGCGGAACCGTTCGGCGAACTGGCTGCGGCACGGGTATTCGTGCGGGATGTAGTTGCGCTGCCCGGTCAGGAAAAACCGCGCGTCCATCGCACCGGCCATCGGCTGGTCGGGCACGTCGAAACGTTCCTGGACCGTCGGCGATAGCCGCCACCGATCGACCGTCCGGCCGGGGACAAGGCGCCCGGCCAGGACCGAACCCGCATCCGTCGTCATTCGTCGTCCATGCCGATGAGGTCGAAATTCTCGAAGCTGACCACGACTTCGTAGGCGCCATCGGGGACCGGGTATTTGACCCGTACCGCCGACTGTCCGGCATCGTAGATCCAGCCGGATTCGGAGGCCGCCCATTTGCGCCGATCCAGGTACTGGTCCAGCCGCCGCCCGGCAACGCTCACCCAAAAAGCGCCGCGCCGTTCGTTGATGACGTCCAGGATCATCGTCTTCACCGACGACGCGTACGGTCCCTCGGGGCGGAAATCGAGAACCGTGCGCCGACCCGCGCGCAGATCCACCCGAGTCTTCCTGAAATCCCCATTTTCATGGGCATTGGAAACCCCATCGTCTTCGTACAGGGTGAAACGGGCATCGCGACCGGGTGCGACGAGACACTCCAGCGTGTCGATCTTGTCACCCAGGAGACTGGTCAGACCCGGCGCCGTCGGCAAAAACGAACCGTCGCGAATAAACATCGGGATCGTCGCCAGATCAACATCCACGGTAACCGTACTGCCGCCCGCATGGCGTTTGCGGCCGGACCATTCGAACCAGTCGCAGCCGGCGGGAAGATAGACGGATCGCGTCGTTGCCCCTTCCTCGACCACGTTGGCAACCAGGAGCGCGGGGCCGAACATAAAACTGCAATCCTCGCCGTCGCAGGCGCGGTCGTCCTGGAATTCATAGATCAGCGGCCGCAGGATCGGCACACCGGTCTCATGGGCTTGGCGCATCAAGGCGTACAGGTACGGAAACAGGGCGTAGCGCAGACGGATCGCATCGCGGATCAGCGCCGTGTAGGTCTCGCCATACATCCAGGGCTCGGTGACCGTGTTGTTGTCGTTGGATGAATGGATGGAAAACCGGGGCTGGAAGATCCCGTTCTGAACCCAGCGGACCAACAGTTCCGCGCTGGGCGACGGCCCGGCGAACCCGCCGACGTCGCACCCCTGGTTGGCCACCCCCGACATTCCCATTCCCAGCATGGTGGCGATATTCCAACGCAGGGTCTTGAACGCGGTGAAGTTGTCGCCCGCCCAGGTCTGGGCATAGCGCTGGATGCCCGCGCCACCCGACCGGCAAATGACGTAGGGCCGTTCGTTCGGGCGCGATTCGCGCAACGCGCGATGCGAGGTCATCGACATCAGGTTCGCCTGCACGTTCCGTGTCGCGCCGGACGGCATCTCCGCCCCATCGCCGTCGCAGCGGGCATCGCGGTCGTTCATTTCGTATTCGCAGTTGTCGTTCCAGATCGACGACACGCCCTTGGACGCCAGCGAATCGATGATGAAATTCTTCCAGACGTCGCGTCCCTTCGGGTTGGTGAAATCGACGAACGAACCGGGACCGCCCCACCAGCGGTCGATGTAGGGTGCGTCGGCCTTCGGATCCCGGACGAAGCCGCCTTCGTTCGCAAAAGCGTCGTAATGGGGATGGGTGGTCAGAATGCCCGGCTTGATGTTCGGCGACACCGGCGCGCCCAGCGCGTTCATGCGGGCGAAGAAGGCTTCGGGATCGGGAAAGCGGGTAGTGTTCCAGGTAAAGACGTAGCGCTTGTTGCCGGGCCCGACCGTATAGCCCGACGACAGTTGGAAACCGTCTATGGGAATGCCTTCCTCGCGGGTCTTTTCCACGAAGCCGACGATCGCCGAATCGCAGTCCTTTTCAAGTTCGACGTAGTACATCGTCGACCCCAGATAGCCGAGCGACGCTTTCGGCGGCATCACCGTCTTGCCGGTGAGGTCGGTGTAGCGTTCGATCACCCGCGCGATGGACGGGCCGTTGATGAAGAACAGATCGATGTCGCCGCCGTCGGCCTGATAGCTGGTGTAGCGGGGCCAGTAGCCGCTGATCTCACTGCCCAGGTCGAATTCGGCGTCCCATGGATTGTGGTAGAACAGGCCCACCGCGTGCCGGGTATCCGCGTTCATCGAGACGTGGAAGGGAATGTGCTTGTACAGGCAGCTGGTGCGTTCGGCATCGTAGCCGATCGCGTCCTTGGGGCTGAGCCGCACACGGGAGCCGGCCTTGTCGAGTCGTCCCGTCGTTTCCCCGAATCCATAGTAGCGATCGCCGGACGCGCGCTCGCGATAGTGGACAATTCGACCCAGGCGATCCCGCACATAGGCGCGGCCGCGAACATCCGCATGCAATCGGGTTCCGTCGGCATCGAAAATTTCGATCCCGAAGGGTTCTTTGTGAACGAAAAGCCGAAGACTTTCACTTTCGAAAATCACCGCCGTTTCCGTCGCGGTCACTTTCGGCGCGACGCCGGGCACCCGCCGACGTTCGACGCCCAGGACGGAATCCAAGCGGTCTTCCCAAGAGGTCATGGTCAAAACGTAGGATTCTTCGTGAAAAATCCGGTCGAACGACGCCCGAATCCGGATAATGTCATCGGTGACGAACTGCACGCGTATCGCGGGACCATCGGTCTCCAAGACATGGACATTCCCCGATTGCGCATATCCGGTGAAACAGCTTGAAGAGATCACTCTCTCCTCCCTCCTGTACTTTGGATCTTGTTTAATTATTACGTTTTTATGACAAGTCGCCCGACTTTTTAGCGTTGCAAAAATCGCAAAAACAAAACAACATTCCCTAGGATTGTTTGTGCCATAAATTTTCGGTTATAAACAATAGACAAACGGCGCGATCGATTGCGAAAATGCGCCCCACCCCCCCCCGAACGGCCCCGTCGGTCAGCCGGCTGTTCGAGAATGAATTGACCAAAACAAGACGACGCGAATGTGTCCACACTGGAGGAAACGAGGAATGAACGCTTCACCGAAACGATTAGTTCTTGCGGGCCTTGCCACGGCAGGTTTGGTTTGGGCGTCGGCCGCCGCCGCTCAGACCGAATTGCGGATGACTTGGTATTCCGACGGCAACGAGGGCGAGGTCATTCGCGACCTGCTCGACCGCTTCGAACAGCAGAACCCGGATATCAAGGTCGTCGTCGACAACGTCGCCTACAAGGCGATCCAAGAGAGCCTGCCGGTTCAGCTGGCGGCCGGCCAGGGGCCGGACATGGCGCGCGTCACCGATCTCGGCGGGCTGTCCAAGTACTATCTCGACCTGACCCCCTACATCAAAGACCCGGAATACTGGCGCAAGAGCTTCGGTTCTTTCCTGCAGTGGTACCGCCCCGTCGGCGACACGACGGGTATCTACGGCATCCAGAACCAGCTCACGCTGACCGGACCGTTCGTCAACAAGACCCTGTTCGATCAGGCCGGCATCGCCATGCCCGGCGAGAGCGCAACATGGGACGACTGGGCGGCGGCGGCCAACGCCGTGGCCAAGAAGCTGGGCATCCCGATCCCGCTCGCCATGGACCGTTCGGGTCACCGCATGGCCGGCCCCGCCATCAGCATGGGCGCCAAGTACTTCAACGATAAGGACGAGCCCGCCGTCATCGACGACGGCTTCAAGGCGATGGCCGAACGCATCAAGAAGTGGCACGACGACGGCATCATGACCAAGGAGCTGTGGGGTAGCGTTTCCGGCGCGCAGTACAAAGGCGCCAACGAGGAATTCGCCAATGCCCAGGTCGTCATGTACATGAGCGGCAGCTGGCAGATTTCGCAGTTCGCCAAGCAGATCGGCGACGCCTTCGACTGGGTCGCGGTACCCCAGCCCTGCGGACCCGCCGCCTGCACCGGCATGCCGGGCGGCGCCGGAACGGTCGCCATCAAGGATACCAAGCATCCGAAGGAAGTCGGCCTGGTCATGGACTATCTGGCCAGCGAAGAGGTGATTCGCGAATTCTCCGCCCGCACGCTCATCCTGCCGGCCCATGCGGGCGTGGCGAAATCGGGTGTCGACTTCAAGACCGATCTCAAACTCGCCAAGGACGCGCTGTCGGGATTTGTCGGCCACGTTTCCAAACTGTCGCCGATCGCCTTTAAACTGCAGGGTTATCCCTACAACCGCGTCCTGTTCAACGCAATCATCAGCCGCCTGGGCCAGACCGTGGTCGGTGAACTGACGCTCGATCAGGCTTACGAGCGGATCGACTCGGACATCAAAAAGGAATTGGCCGAGAAGATGCGCAAGTAGACTTTCGGTCGATCCTGCGTTTACGGGGGCGCCCGCCCGGCGCCCCCGGTCTTTTCCGACGTGAGCGACGGGCCGTCCGTCCATCGCGAAACGGAGCGCACTCATGAATATCCCGCTCAAGAGAAACGGCGCCTCTTCCGACGAGGGACGGTTCGAAGCCCTGTTGCAGTTGCCGTGGAAAGCGGCGATGCGCGTCATGGAAACGCCGATGCGCGGCGTGCAGCGGCTGATCGGCCAAGCGCGCATGCCCTACATCTTCGTGCTGCCGAACCTGCTGATCTTCGGCACCTTCGTCATCATTCCGCTGTTCATCAACTTCTACTATTCGATGACCGGCGGTACCGAACTGTTCCCCGCCGATCGGCCGTTTATCGGGACCGAGCAGTACGACATGCTGCTGACCTGCGAGAACCACCTGGACTCGCTCACCTGCCGCGAGGACCGTTTCTGGCGCGGCATGTACAACACCGCGTTCTTCGTGGCGTTCCAGGTGACGGCGATGGTCCTGATTTCTCTGATCACCGCCATCGTGCTCAACCGCAAGATCGTCGCGCGGGCCTTCTTCCGTAGCGTCTTTTTCTATCCCGTCCTGTTGTCGCCGGTGGTGGTCGCGCTGATCTGGAAATGGATCCTGCAGCGTGACGGGCTTCTGAACGCCTTCATCACCGGTCTCGGCGGCGATGCCACCTTGTTTCTGGTCGAACCGAAATGGGCGATGGGGTGGGCGATTTTCGTTTCCACGTGGGCACACATGGGATTCTACACGTTGATCCTGTTGGCCGGACTGCAATCGATCCCCGCCGACCTGTACGAAGCGGCGGAAATGGACGGCACATCGAAAATACGGACGTTCCGGCGGATCACCCTGCCGCTTTTGTGGCCGACCATGCTGGTGGTCCTCGTTTTGTCGCTGATCAAGTCGGTCCAAACCTTCGACGAAGTATTCGTGCTGACGGGCGGCGGACCGGGCACCGCGACCCAACTCATTGTCCAGTACATCTATACGACGGGGTTCGCCAGCCAGATCCAGAATTTCGGACTGGCGGCGGCGGCGTCCATCGTCCTGGGCTCGGTACTGCTGATCCTGACCCTGATCCAGATGTGGATCGGGTCGGGCAAAGGCAAATGGTAGGAAAGGCGCCGGAACATGTCGAAAGCCATCACCTTCCTGACCCGGCGCCGCGGCGGAGACCGCTGGCATGCCACCGACTACCTGTCCTACATCTACCTGCTTTTCGGCGTCATCATGATGTTCGGGCCGGTGATGTGGCTGGTGATGTCGTCGTTCAAGACCCAGGCCGGTCTGGTGGAATTTCCGCCGACCTTCCTGCCCTATTCCCAAGTCAGCGTCCCCGTGCCGGGATACGACAAGGAACTGCCGTTGTTCGAGGTCAAGCTCCCCGACGGCACCACCAAGCCGATGGCCCAGGTGCGGCGGATCGGCATCGTGTCGCAGATGGTCGACCCCGGGAATCCGGGCGAGACGATCAAGGTCAAGTTCGAGGACCGCACGCCGATCCGCGAACTCAGCTTCGCGTGGGACAACTACACCACGCCGCTGGAACAGTTCAATTTCATGAGCTACCTGTGGAATTCGGTCATCGTGACGACGATCGCGACCTTCATCACGCTGATCATCAACAGCATGGCGGCCTACGGGCTCAGCAAGTACGAGTTCCGGGGCCGAACGTCGATCCTGATCTTCATCATCGGCACCCTGATGATCCCGATCACCGTCATCATGGTGCCCGTCTATCTGGTGGTGACCAAGTTCGGCATGATCAACAGCCTGTGGGGGGTCATCCTGCCCGGCGCGGCGACACCGACGGGGGTGTTCCTGCTGCGCCAGTACATGCTGACCATCCCCGATGAACTGCTGGATGCGGCGCGTATGGACAACGCCAGCGAATGGCAGATCTATTGGCGCATCATCGTGCCGCTGTCGCTACCGGCGCTGGCGGTTCTCGCGATTTTTTCCATCATGTGGCGATGGAACGACTTCTTGTGGCCACTGGTGATCCTGACCCGGACGGAGGTCTACACCCTTCAGGTGGGGCTGAACGCCTTCCAGGGTGAATTGCAGGTCCAATGGCATTACGTGCTGGCGATGACCGTGGTCACGTTGTTGCCGATCACACTGGTTTTTGCCTTCCTGCAAAAATTCATCACCACCGGAATCGCCAGCACGGGCATGAAATAGGGGGGATAACATGGCCACACTTACGCTGAGCAAGGTCAACAAGGTCTTCGGCAACGTCCATGTCATCCATGACGTGGACCTGAAAGTGGCGGATGGCGAATTCGTGGTCTTCGTCGGACCGTCGGGATGCGGCAAATCGACGCTTCTGCGCATGATCGCGGGGCTGGAGAAGGTCAGCGGCGGCACCGTCGATATCGACGGCGAGATCGTCAACGACGTTTCGGCCGCCGAGCGGGGGCTGGCGATGGTGTTCCAGTCCTATGCCCTGTACCCGCACATGAGCGTCTATCAGAACATGGCGTTCGGGCTGGAAAACAACCGCATGCCGCGCGCCGAGATCGAGGAACGGGTGCGCGAAGCCGCCCGCATGCTGCGAATCGAGGAATATCTGCACCGCAAGCCCCGGGCCTTGTCGGGCGGGCAGCGCCAACGGGTGGCGATCGGCCGCGCCATCGTGCGCAAGCCCCGGATCTTCCTGCTGGACGAACCGCTCAGCAACCTGGATGCCGAATTACGAGTCCTGATGCGGGCGGAACTGACCAACCTGCACAGCCGCCTGAGTGCCACCATGATCCACGTTACCCACGATCAGATCGAGGCCATGACGCTCGCCGACAAGATCGTGGTGCTGCGCGACGGCCGGGTCGAACAGGTCGGCCCGCCGCTGCACCTGTACAACCACCCAGACAACCGCTTCGTCGCCGGATTCATCGGTTCGCCCAAGATGAACTTCCTGCCCGCGACCCTGCGGTCCAAAGGCGACAGCACGGTGACCGTCGATCTGGTCGGCATGGCCGAATTGACCCTGCCCTTCGACGGCGCGGATTTGGAACCCGGACAGCCGATGACCCTGGGCATCCGCCCAGAGCACGTCCGCCACGAACCCGCCGATGGCGCGGCGGTGCGCGGTACCGTCACGGTGTCGGAACAACTGGGCGGAGAATCCTACCTGTACTGCGATCTGCCCGGCGACCATTCGCTCGTCATCCATGCCACCGGGCAACCCAACGTGCGGCGCGGGGACATCATCGGCATGAGCTTCCCACCCGACCAGACCTATCTGTTCGATGCCGAGGACAAGGCCCTGCACCGACTGGGGGCGCGGCACGGATAATTAGCCGTTGTCGGCCCGGCGTGGTACCGGGTTCAATCGCCCACCCAGGGCCGACAACAGGCGGTCCTGATTGTCGGCGACGAACGCGTTGCGGCGGGCCAGCAGGGTTTCCGAAATCGAAGCGGCCTCGGCGGTCAGTTCCATTTCGACTTCGTGGTTCCAGCCGTCGGCTTCGCCGTCCTCGACTTCGCTTGCCGCAACTCCGGCTTCCACGGCCGCGAACAGCCGCGCGTTGGCCGAGCGGGTCAGGTTTCGCAGGAAGTCCGCGTAATCCCCAAGACCGGGCAGCGGCGGGAACAGACGTTCGATCACCGCAATTTCGTGCCATGCCCAATTGATCGTCGGCGACAGGGCTTCGGCGCCCAGAACCCACCCGGCCAGCGCGGCATTGAGGCGGTGGTGGCAGGCATCGAGCCGGGAATCGGGAAAATCGTAATCGGGATTGGCGATATCGCCCTTCAGCCGGCCTTCGCCCCGCAATCGTGCCTCGATCGGGGTACCGCCGTAGGGCAGCATGCGGCAGAAGGTCGCCGCCGTCGTGCCGTCGCCGACGATGCCGCGCAGAAAGGCGACGTTTTCGCGGATCGACGTGAATGTGCTGGCAGGATCGAACATCATGAACCCGAATTCGAACAGAATCCCCAACCTTTTGAGAATCGCGACCGCCCGCTGGTTGACCGCGACGGTCACCTTCTTGTTGAGCGCCGCCAGCCCCGCCGGACTGCCCGATTCGAGACCGAGATAAACCAGGTAAAGCCCGGCGTCGCGCATCTCGGCGAAGAGAGACTCGTCGATTTCGTCGGCGCGGCAGCTGATCTTCCAAAGCACGTGGCCGTGCAGTCCGGACGCCTCCAGGGCAAAGAGAAACGACTTCAGCCACCGCCGACCGGCTTCGCCAGCCAGCGGGAAGTCGTCGTCCTGGAACAGAAAGATTTCGACCCCGTCCTCGGCGTAGAGGCGCATCATTTCGCACACGACGTTTTCCGGGCTGCGGCGGCGCACCAATTGCCCCGGCGGCTCGCCGTAGAACCGACGGATGGAACAAAACGCGCAATCGCGCGCGCAGCCGCGCGAAGCCAGAATCGGCGCCGCGCGAATGCCCAGAACCTGTTCGAACTCGCCGGGACGCTTCGTAAACGGCAGGGAATCGAGGTTTGGGATCAGGGGCCGCAACGGCGTCGCCCGCACGCCTTCCGCGTCGCGAAAGGCCACGCTTCGGGTGACGCGCCAGTCATCGCCCAGCACCAGCCGTCGCGCCAACGCGGCCAGGGTTTCCTCGCCTTCGAAGCGGACGACGCTGTCCAATTCAGGGATTGCGGACAGCACCGATTCATAGCAGATGCTCGGATAATGCCCGCCCGCCGTAAAATGGCAGGCCACGCCGTTGGCGCGCAAATACGCCGCCAACCGGGCGAATTCGGGCAAGGCATATTGGAAGATCAAGGAAAAACCGACGATCACCGGTTCATGACGACGGACCTGTTCCAACAGAACGGCGGGAGAACGCCGGAAATCCAGGATCCGCGGCGCGAATCCGGCCACTTCGAGATTTGCGGCCAGATAGCCGATCCCCAGATTCCCCTGGTCCAGAAAGCCGATCAGGACAACGGTTCTCTTCATCGCGCCAAGCTCCACTCCGGCGTCGGCCGGCCAGCCGCCATAGGAATTCCCGCCGTTCAATCCGTTTCGTAGCACCGCGTTTCTGAATGGAGGCGGCTTCCGAACACCGATTCGGCAAGGTCTACTTGGTCATGCCCTTCATGATCTCGATGGTTTTGTTGATGTGTTTGATTTCGCTTTCCAAAACGCTGCGTTCCAGCTCCAGGCGGGAAATCGCCATCTGTGCCAATTGTTCGCGTTGGAGTTTCTCGGCGAGAATGGGCGGCGGATCCCACCACCATTTCGGACGGAAGCGCAGGACATCGGCAAGTTCGGCAGCGAGCTCAGCCATGATCAACCTCCTTGGTTCGATCTTATGGGGTTGCCGGTCCCCACCCCGGCCACACCACCCGCGCGGAAAACCCTTGTCGGATTTCGGCGGGGCATGGACCGACTTGTCTTCTCGTTCATACGGTTCGGCTTGTCGTTCGATGTTCCGCGCCGCCTCCGGAGGGTCGGAACGAACGCGCCGTTTCTTTATCTTGAGGTAGAAAGTATACTATGGATATGCATCCCTTGGGAGTCGGCTGCCGTCGCGCGGCCGTGACAAATCTGGGGTAAAGCGCCCGACGGCGATGACGCCGACCGGCCCCATTCCCAATTCGGATCGCGGGAGGCCACACCATGCGTCTGCCACGGATCGCCCTCTGGGTTACCCTTGTCGCGGGCGTCGCGCTCGCATCGCCCCCGTGCCGCCAGCTTTACGCGCAAGAGAACGATCCCCCCATGTACGGCGCCCGCATCGGCGACGACGGTTGGGTGCGGTTTCGGGTCTATGCGCCGGATGCAAGGTCGGTGAACCTGCTGCTCTACGATCGCCCCGATGCCGTCGAATCCCGGCTGAGCATCCCCATGACCCGCGAGGGAACGGACTGGCGGATCCGGCTGCGGGGCCGTGATGCCGGACACGGCCTGTTCTACATGTACCAGGCAGACGGCCCGCGCGGACTGTCGCCGGACGATCGTTTCGAGCCGCACTTCAACCCGAACTTTCCCCTGAACGATCCCTATGCCTTCGATACCGGCAACGTTTCGGGATCGGCGATGTTCGCGGACACGCCCTTTGCCGACACCGACACCCCGGTCTATGCGGGAGGCGGCAAAAGCCGGGTGTACGACCACCGGCGCGGCTTGGACCCCGGTCATGTCGCCGTACCGCCCCAGGATCTGATCGTCTACGAACTCCACGTCCAGGACTATACCGCGCGCCTGGCATCGCTCCGACCGGAACTGCGCGGGACCTACCTGGGCCTCGCCGAGGGTGGATTGACCACGCCGGGCGGGCTGTCGGCGGGAATCGATCATCTGGCCGAGCTGGGTGTCACCGCCGTCGAACTGATGCCGGTGATGGAATACGACGAGGAAACCGGAAACGCCCCCGACCGGTTCAACCACTGGGGCTACATGACCACGAATTTCTTCGCGCCCGAGTCCCGCTACGCCGCCGTTTCCGGCCATCAGGTCGCGGAACTCAAGGATCTGGTCCGCGCCTTCCACGCGCGAAACATCGCCGTGTTCATGGACGTGGTGTTCAACCATACCGCCGAAGGCCAGCCCTACGTCGTCGACGACCGGGTCGCGGCACGCTGTTTCAACGTCATGTGTCTCGCCCTGGGCGATTTCTATCGCCCGACGGCCGACGGCACCGCGTTCTCCAACGCCACCGGCACCGGCAACGACGTCGACTTCACCGGCGGCGACCGCTTCACCAAGAAGCTGACCCGCGATTCCCTGGCCCATTGGTACCAAACCTATGGAATCGACGGCTTCCGCTTCGATCTGGCCCGCATCCTGGCCGAGGGATCGGACAATGCCGCGGACTGGGTGGACAACGATCCCCGCTTCGCCGCCGCCCACCTGCACGCCGAACCGTGGGACCTGGGCGGCGTTTGGTGGGACTTCATGGACGGCGGCGGATGGAACGCCGACAACAACCGGTGGGCCAAGTGGCTGGGACGCTATCGCGACCAGATCCGGCGGTTTTCCGCTTCCGGTCTCTCCGACCGGCGCGCCTTCAAGCAACTGATCGAGGGGCGCGGCGCCGTCGCCGACGGGTTCGGCCCGCCCGCCTCCAGCCGCCCGTGGCGTTCCGTCAACATCCTCGCCGTCCACGACGGCTACACCCTGCGCGATTGCGTGTTCTTCAACGATACCGACGGCTCCCACAATTGCTGGGACAGCGGCGGTGACGAAAACTTACGCCGCGAGCGCGAAAAGCTGCTGATGGGCGTTTTGCTGACCTCTCAGGGCGTCCCCGTCATCCTTCAGGGCGACGAATTCGGCCGCACCCAATCGGGCGCGGCGTCGCAGGCCGACGCTCACAACACCTATAACTACGAATCGATGGCCGGCGATCCGGCGATCGATCGCGTCAATTGGGTCGACTGGAGCCTCAAGGACGGGAACACCGGCACATCCCCCCATGCCCCCACCTACGGGCGCGAACTCTACGAATGGACCCGGCATCTGATCGACTTGCGCAAGCGTTGGTCCCATTTCCGCCGCGCGGACTTCGTCCCCTACATCGACGGCGCGCCCGACGACCGCGACGGCCCCGGCAACGACGGTGCCCTGACCTATGCCTGGGAAGGCCCGGCCGAAGGCATGCCCACCCAACTCGCCGCCATCTGGTGGGGCAAAAACGGCGAACCGGACCTGATGGTCGTCTACAACGAACATTGGGAACCGTTCACCCTGGGCACGCTCGGCGACTGGTCGGGCGGCGACTGGAAGATCGCGGCACGATCCTGGTTCGGTCGCGGCGACGACCGTTGCGACCTCGCGTCCTGGCAGACCTCCTGCCCCGACGCCGGGACGACGCTGAAGGTCAAGGCACGGTCGATGGCGGTGCTGGTCAGCGATTCCCGATAAGGCGGTTCGTGAAGCGCCGAGCCGACAAAATCAACCGTAAACCATAACCGCGATGTTCGGCGGAATTCATTGCGCAAGGATTGCCAAACACAATACTCCGTCCTAAAAGAGGGAATATTCTTCGGTCGGAGTGAATATAATCGTGTTCGATATGTATAAAGTCTGGCGGGTTGTTACCCTAGATACGCCAGCCGTCGCGTTCAGCGCATTTGAAGGTGTTGTCGACCAGTGGCATACGAAACAGGCGTCCCATCCCCTCCCCCGTTGGCGCGATTATGAGATCTCCGATTTCGCAGGCTGGTACGGGTGGGTCAGCCTGTATCGGATCGATCTGCAAGCCCGGGATGTCTTCGCGGAACTTTTCGGTTCGAATTTTGCCGAAGCCGTCGGCTTCGACATCACGGGGAAAAGCATGCGCGACCCCGCGTCGGGTGTGTATCCGAGTTATGCGGAAAGAACCTTTTCCCACCTGTCCGAAGTGATCACGAAGCCGGGCTTTGGCGTACGGTTCTTCTCGCTCGCCGCATTGGGGCGGGATCATGTCGCGGGCCGGATCATCGACCTGCCGATCGCCAAGAATGGCGACGAGGCAACCCATGTCGTGTCCTTCATGAAACCGGTCGACGACGAATCCGACACCGTCATTCCGTAACGACAGGCGCCGTCGCGGGCGTTCGGCCTACGTCATTGCTCTGTGCCGCGGCGTGGCATAAAAACCTGAGCAGAGGCATCGAAAGCGAATAAAATCGTGTGCAGTATCGAAGGCAATTGGCGAATTTTTCCCCTGGACGCGCCGACCGCCACCTTCAGTCCCTTCAAAGGCCCGGTCGACCAATGGCGGGCCAAACGCGGCGAACGGCCATTTCCGCGCTGGAACGACTACGACATCGGCGACTTTGCGGGCTGGTACGGCTGGATCAGCCTCAACCGGGTCGATCCCCGGAACCGCGACGTCTTAGTCGAACTGTTCGGAACCCGGCTTTCGGAATCCCTCGGCATCGAACTGACCGGCCGCACCCTGCGTGATCCCGCGCTGGGTTTCGCCGATTCCTACGTCGATCGGGTTTATGCCCACTTCGCCGACATCGTGACGCGGCCGGGGATCGGCCTTCGGTCGGTTTCCCTGGCGCCGATGGGGCGGGAACACGTCACCGGCTGGATCCTCGATCTCCCGGTATCCAAATCCGGGAACGAGGCCACCCACGTGATGACCTTCACCACCCGAACGTCGGTCAAGACCTGACGTTTTCCAGGAATCGCGACACCTTGCCTTGAAGGTCTCCGGAAAGCTGCGAGCGCGTCGACGAGGCTTCCTGAATTTGGTTCGCCGTCGTGTCGGTTGCCTTCGCCGCGTCGGTGACGCTGGTGATGTTCGCCGATACTTCCTGCGTTCAGTCGCCGCCTGTTCCACGTTTCGCGCGACCTCCTCTTGGTTTCTTCGGATGGCGGCGTTCAGTTCGAGTTGGGCTCACGAAAGAGTGGCAGTGGCTCCGCCCATCTGTGGTAACGCGACCGTGCGATAAGTTGGAAAGTGAATAACGACTCTCGTCCCGGCGCCACGCTTGCTTTCGATGTTCATGGTGGCGTCGTGCAGTTCAACAAACTTCTTGACCAGGGAAAGTCCCAGGCCCGTTCCCTCGACCGGCGTGGTCATGAGCGGACGGACTTGGCCGAATGGCTCCAAGGCTCTTGCCAGATCGTCCTGGTTCATACCCACGCCTGTGTCGGTAACGACAAATTCCAGTCCGCCGGAGTCCGTGAGCGAGGCCGAAAGGCTGATGTCACCGCCAACAGAGGTAAACTTGACGGCGTTCGACAACAGATTGAGAAGAATCTCGGTGACAAGGCGTCCATCGGCCCACAAACCCGGCAGGACACAAGGTTTTTCCAGCGTTAATTTGATGGCCTTCGACTTCGCCTGGGGTTCCACCGTGCGCAAGCAGTTATCGAAGATTTCTCGGACGTCGACGATCGTCTCGGACAGTTCCATCTTACCAGCTTCGATCTTCGCGAGATCGAGAATGTCGTTAACGATGTCGAGCAAGTGCAACCCGCTTTGATGAATGTAGGCTCCATATTCGACGTAGCGCTGCTCGGCGATCGCCCCAAACAACTCCGTTACGATCCCTTCGGAAAATCCCAGAATTGCGTTCAATGGGGTCCGAAGTTCATGGCTCATTTTGGCGAGAAATTGCCTTTTGACCTCGTTTGCGGCCTCGGCGGAATCCTTGGCCGCTCTCAAGGCTTCCTCGACATTCTTTATGGCCGTGATGTCCGTCGCGATCGTCCCAATCCTGACGACCTTTCCATCGGAATTCATTATGGGGAATTTGCTGGCAAGGATGGCTATATCGGAACCATTTTGCATGGGAACGGTCATTTCGAATTGAAGCGGCGCCCGGCCCTCCATGACCGCTCGATCGGCTTCTTCGATGCGCGACGCGATTTCGGCAGGAAACAAATTGCCGGCCCCCATGGCCCGGACAGATCCGCCATGCCATCGCTCGAATTGCCGGTTGAAATGGATGTATTCTCCCGAAACGTCTTCAAGAACCACCGCGGCCGGGATGTTGTCGACGAGCGTTCGCAGCATGGCTTCGCTGGACCGCAAAGCCTCATCGGCTTCGGTGCGTTCCGTGATGTCCGTGACGATTCCACCGATACCAAGGAATTCGTCGCTGCGATCGCGGATGGGGAATGAGACATCGGAAAAGTGTCGTCGTGACCCGTCCCTCGCTTCGCGACAGTATTTTTCGGCGACAAGTTTCTTTCCATTTCGAATATCCGCGTCGGCCGCTCGGGAACGCGCAGCCAGATGGGGAGGCTGAAAATCCTCCACACACTTTCCAAGAACGTCGCCAGGAGACAAATCCCATAACCGGCACAGGGCTGGGTTGGCGAGAACGACTCGACTTTCTTCATCCTTGAGCATTATTCCCGCGGGCGAGGATTCTACGATTGCGCGCAAGCGTGCCTCGCTCAAGCGGAGTTCAGCCGCCATGTGCTCCACGTTGAGGATATGCCGAATCTGATAGACCAGAACTAGGGGGTTGATGGGTTTGGTGACAAACGATATCGCGCCCGACAGGAACGCCCGATGAACGGATTCCGCATCGTCGAGTCCCGTCATTATGACAATGGGGATGAATAGGCCATCGGGCAAATTCTTGATTTCGACGCAGGTCTCGAACCCATTCAGTTCCGGCATCACGATATCAAGGAGCACGAGGTCGGGTCGAAAGTCGGCGACGAGTTTGATCGCTGTGAGGCCGTTTTCCGCCGTTTCGACGGCAAATCCCGCTTGTTCCAAAGCTTCCGATGCTAGAATCCGCGACGTCGGGTCATCATCGACCACGAGAATTCTGGCGTTTGGCCTCTCCGCGTCATTCACTTGACGGTCTCTCCGTTTGGGCCACGAGGGCGTCACGGACGATCGGGTACAATGCCTCGATGTCGGCGAGGACTTGATTTGCCTTTTCGAACGCGCTTTCGCGCCCCAGGAACTCCAGTTCCCTGGACAGTTCCGCGAGACCGATGGCGCCGAGGTTCGCGCTGCTGGACTTAAGAGTGTGCGCGGCATTTCCGAGAGTGGGTGCGTCATTCGCGACAATCGCGTTCCTCGCGTCGCCGATCAGGATGGGTGCGTTTTCCAAATAAAGGTCGACCACTTTGGTCAGGACGTCCGGGCGCCCCTCCCGCTGAAGCGCGCGAATGCCCGCTATCGCCTTTTGATCGATGACCTGTTGCGCATTCGATATCGGCATCACCGCGTCCATCTCTTCCCGTGCTTCACTATTGCCCGGGTTCTCGCTCGGCGCGGCGGGTCCCGTCGGCAACCATTTGAGAAGTATCGCGTGAAGATCTTCCACCGTGAAGGGCTTGGCCAGGTAGTCGTCCATGCCCGCTGCGGTACAGAGCATTTTGTCTTCTTCCATTGCGGCCGCGGTGAGCGCCACGATGGGAATCGGATACTCTGCCTCTGTCCGCATCTCGTGCTCGCGGATGCGTTGCGTGGCGGCATAGCCGTCGACATTGGGCATGTGGCAATCCATGAGGACGAGGTCGTAATGTTGGTCCAGCAGTCGGGCGATGGCCTGGGCGCCATCCTCCGCGACATCGGCTTGGCAGCCAATAATGGAAAGGGATTCGACGGCTATTTCCCGATTTACGGGGTTGTCTTCGGCGACAAGAACACGCATCCCGGCGAATCTATTGGCCGCGGATTGGTCATTCTTTGCGGGAGTTTGTTTCTGGTTCGAATTTTCCCACAGCAAACCGGCAACGCTATCGTAGAGTTCCGAATTTCGCACCGGCTTCGACAGCCAAACGGCTGAAGAACCCAACGCAGCGGCGTCGATACGCCTCTCCTCGGCCGATTCCTCGATCAGGACAAGTTTTGTTTTTGAGGATTGTGAACCGGCGATGAGACTGCCGATGGACCCGCCACCACGACGCAGGATCGTCGGGACATCCAGAATCAACAGCTTGTAAGGCATCTTGACGGCAGCGGCGCGCAGCATGGCCAAGCCGCTGTTTCCGTCCACCGCCGAATCAACGGCAAGCCCCCAGTTTCGCAGCGTCACCGAAATACGGCCATCGCGACGCCCGTCGTCCCCGACCACGAGGGTACGCAGCGTTTCGGGCTCCGTGGTCGGCGAGAGCGAGATCGCCTTGGTTCCCGTGCTTTCACGAAGGCGTATTTGGAACCAAAATGTTGCCCCATTACCAATTTCGCTGTCGACGCCAATCTCTCCGTCCATCAACCGGACCAATTGTTTACATATGGCGAGGCCGAGCCCGGTTCCGTTGAGCTGCCGCGCCGCCGTTGCGTCGACCTGCGAAAAAGCCTCGAATACGCGTTGCTGTTCAACACGATCTATACCCCGGCCGGTATCCTGAACGGCGAACCGGAGAAGTATTCCGTCGGGACTCTTCTCCGCGACGGCAACATTGACGGCGATTTCACCACGTTCCGTGAACTTGATGGCATTGGACAGCAGATTGCTCAGAATCTGGCGCAACCGTTGAGAATCGCCACGGAAGAAACGAGGAAGTTTTGGTGCAAGGGCGCAGTTCAATCGAAGGCGCTTTTCGGCGGCCGCCGCTGAAAACAGATCAACGACCTCCTCGACACACTTCCAAAGATCGAAATCGCTCTGCGAAAGCCCAAGCTTTCCAGCCTCGATCTTTGAAAAATCCAAGATGTCGTTGATGATGCCGAGGAGGGTTTTTCCGGACTGCTCGACCGTGCCGGCCAAACGCAATTGGTGTTCGTTCAGATCCGTTCGCAGGAGAAGGTTGACGTTCCCAAGAACCCCGTGCATCGGCGTTCGGATTTCATGGCTCATATTGGCCAGGAATTGCGATTTCGCCCGGTTTGCCTTTTCGGCAGCGGCCTTCTCGGCGTACTGAACGCCGAGTTCGTGTTGAGCGTCCGCCAAGCAGTCGACCGCCGATTTCAGCGAACGAAGCAACACATGAAGGCCGCCGTATGCGGCAAAGCCGACGGCGATCCCCAACAGCAACGACAACGCCGTAGTGACGATCAGCGGGCGCAAGCTCGCTTCGACAACGACGGCTCCATAGGTTTCACCGCCCGCGTTTATGGGAACGGAGATGCGATAAACGGGGAAAGACTGCGGCTCACCCAAACTGAAAGTTTCGGTTCCGGAATTATCGAGTATGCGTCTGAAAGCTGGGTCCCCAGCCGGGGAGAGGTGTTCGATCAAACCGGCAACCCGATTCGCACTGTAACGCCAAGTCGGGCCTTGAACGTACGCGTACCGGGCAATCTGATTCGCACTGAGCTCGCCCTGAAAGGTTCGCAACTCATCCAGGTTCAAGAAGCCTCCGATTGCGACCGCCAACGGCAGCCCCATGGCGACCAATCCGGCGATCGCCAGAGCGATACCTCTTATGATCCGTTCCAGGTGAGTAACGGTCGCGAAGCGAGGCATGGCTTTTTTACGTCATTCCGAGGGTTCTGCGCCGTACAGTCGTGACAGTTTTTGGCCCTCGGATGAACGGAGGAATTCGCCAAACCGGATCGCCCCAGAGTTGGAAGAACCCGGAAACAGGAAACAAACTGAAATCGGCATGGGATACGTCCGGTCGGCCAATGTCTCTGCGCTCGGGGCAATACCGTTGACGGTGATCGGTGTAACGGACAGGTCCTCGGCCCGAATTTGCAGAAGCGTCATGATTCCGAACGACCCCTCGGTTCGGCGCACCAATTCGGCGTTCTCCTGATCCGTAGCGCCGATCGGAAGACCCGGGCGCTTGTAGGCCCGGTCGAAGACGGCATCCAGTCCGGGCACCAATTTGGCGAGGTAAGGGTTTTCGGAACCGGCACGCGACCGAAGAATAATTTTTAGGCGTTGTCCGTCCGGCCAGGATGGAGCCGCTTCGCCGTATATCGCCGTCAGTTGCGACAGTGCGATTCCCGGCGCGGATGGCCGCGAAGTCGCGAATACCAAAGCGGTCGTCATGCAGGCGGCCTCGTAAACGCCCTTGGCGATTTCGGCGTCCCTAAGCGGCCGGGCGGAAACCGCGACGTCGATATCTCCCGCGATCAGTGCCTTGATGCCACCCGACGAGCCGAGACTCGGAAGGACTTCGATCTCGGTCCGGTTATCGATTTCCTTGACTTGCTCACCGACGATTCGCGCGAAGGCGAGGCCGATGCCGGTCCCTCCCACACGCACCACGTCCTTTGCGTGAAGCTGCGTCCCGAACATCAATAAAGGCATCGCCAGGAAGCCGTAGCATAGCAACCGGGCCAAAGATTTTGGACTTTTTTCGACCTTCGCGCGGCGTGGACGACCTGGGAATGAAGGTTCACGATTCATGGTTTCGTTCCTCATTTCATTTTTTGATCCCTACGTTCAGACGACCTCGCGTGGGAATCATCTTTTTTCGGTGACTTAAACGGAATCTGACCGCCTTCTTGAAGGCAGACTCACGAGGGCGCGCCCACATCGTAATAATTGACACATATGGCCATATGATACCACGTTGTGCCTAATCCACAATATTCCAAAGGTATGGGGATGGCTAACTCAACGGTTGAGAATGCCTAATTTCGGTGGGGAATAGAACATTTCAAACGGTTCGCAGGACGGTCGGTTGCGGTGCTCGCCATCAGTGAGATTTGTGACTGACATCGCGCCCGGACTTTCGATTTCACGCCGCGCCGGGGGCCTGTCCGGCCAAGGCCTAGACTCGTTTGCGCTCCGCCGCGAAATGGCTGAGGCCCAGCCATTTCTGCATGCTTCCGGCCAGATCGGCATCGCCTTGCAGATCTAAACCGTCACGGTCCCGTTCCGATTGGACGGTCGAATAGCCCATCCAAATCGAGGTCATGGACTTCAGGTTCGTGGTCACGAACAGATCGACGTCGAAACCCGGATCGACCGAGCACAGATCGACCTCGCCCGTCGGTTCGACGATCAGCCACCAGGACCGGAGCGACGCCGGCAGATCGCCGTAATGGAATTCGATGACGCTGCGGCGACGCGGTACCGGGTCCGTGTTAAGATTGCGGCGCATGTCCCACATGAGCAGGGACGGGTCGAGATTCGAAAGCGAGAGTTCGGCGTTCACCCAACGCTGCCCCCAGATTCCGACGCTTTCAATGACGGCCTTCAGGTCCTCGCCCGCTTCGGTCAGGTGGTAGGAATGGGTGCCGCGCAGCCCCGATTCGGCCACCCTTTCGACGATCCCGGCGGCTTCCAGTTCCTTGAGTCGTTGCGAAAGCAATCCCGGAGACATCCTCGGCACGCCGCGCCGCAGGTCGTTGAAGCGGGTCGAACCGGCCACCATCTCGCGCAGGACGATCATCGTCCAGCGCGTGCACAGGATTTCCGACGCCATCGCTACGGGACAGAATTGTTTGTATCCGGCCTGCATCGCGCGTTCCTTCCAGATGGCCCCGTTTCGAAAACCCACCCTTTGCGGGACGTTCGTTCGCCGCTCGCGGGCCTCGCGAGGTTCAGTTCCTGAACTAGACGATGTGATCGCTTCTCATTATCACAGATCGTACGACCCCGCGTCTGTTTTACGTTGAACAAGGAGAAGGCGAGCATGACCGAAACACTGTACGCCCGGCTGGGTGGTTCCGAAGGTATTGCCCGAATCGCCGGCGATGTCGTGGACAACCACGTGAAGAACCCGCGAATCGCCCAGAGGTTCGCGCATTCGGATCGGGACAAGGTGAAGAAGATGGCCGCCGACTTCTTTATCACCGGTTCCGGCGGACCGACCGTCTACCAGGGAAAGGACATGATCGCCGCGCACAAGGGCATGAACATCGACGCCGACGAGTTCATAGCGGTGGTCGACGACGCCCTGGCCGCGTTGGAAAAGAACAATGTCGGACAGCGCGAAAAGGAAGAGGTGCTCTTCGTCTTCTTCAGCCTCCGGGGACAGGTGATGCGGCAGTAACGGACCTCCGCAGCCCGTCGTCACCGGCGGAAAAATCCAATTTGGTCATTCCCACACCAAGGTCGGCCGAAAGGCCGGCCTTGTCTCGACCATTTCGGCCGAGACACCGCATGTGTATAGGGGAATTATGAACGAAAATGGCTGGGGCGGGAGGATTCGAACCTCCGAATGCCGGTACCAAAAACCGGTGCCTTAACCGCTTGGCCACGCCCCATCACGCTTGCGGGGCCGCACATTACGCCGAAACGTCCCCGCCATCAAGATGCCCGCGCACCGGAATCGGCGCTTTCGCCGGACGGCGCACGACTCACTCCGCGATATCCTCAATATCGTTGAACAGGGGCGCGACCGCAACCCACCAGTCGCCATGGCCCGCGGACAGCCGTGCTGCGGCCTTGCCAGCGCTTGCCGGGTCGGCGAATAGGCCGTAACAGGTGCCGCCGCTGCCCGACATGCGGGACAACAGCACATCATCCTGCGCCGCCAATTCGGACAGAACTTCCGCCACGGCGGGAACCAGGGCGCGGGCCGGTTCTTCCAGATCGTTGCGCCGTTCCGCCAAACGGCGCGCCAGCGCGGCCGCGTCGACGATCGGGCCTTCGAGCGGCGCCGACGACGAAAACGCGCCGCTTCGCGCCTTGAAGACCGCCGGCGTGGAAACCGGAACCCCGGGATTGGCCATCACCAGCCAGGTTTCGGGCAAGTCGGGCGCCGCCGTCAGCACCTCGC
The DNA here is from genome assembly GCA_963675465.2 of Rhodospirillales bacterium. GTDB lineage: Bacteria > Pseudomonadota > Alphaproteobacteria > Rhodospirillales > Shumkoniaceae > JAHDSF01. Next base: position 209,387 of record CAXXVY010000001.1, on the reverse strand, counting down.
CGATGCCGCCCATGTGCGCGGCCCGGCCCGCCAGGCAAACCGGCACATCCGCCCCCAGCCCCAACGCCAGATCCAGCGCCGCGCCGCCGGCAAGGCCGATGCCCCACAATTGCGCCAATGCGTGCAGGGTCGCGGCCGCATCGGCGGAACCGCCGCCGATTCCCGAAGATGGCGGCAAACGCTTGATCAAGGTAATGTCGGCGCCCGTCTTCACGCCCGATGCCGCCGCCAGCGCGCGGGCCGCGCGCAGCACCAGATTTTCCGGCCCCGTGGGCACGCGTGCGCCGAACGGCCCGGTCACCCGAAGCGACAGTTCCGGCGCCGAGCGGACTTCGACGGTATCGCCGACGCCCGCGAAGGCGACCAGACTGTCGAGCAGGTGATAGCCGTCCGCCCGCTTGCCGACGACATGCAGATACAGATTGATCTTGGCCGGCGCGGCGCGGCGGACCACCGGCGCCCCGGCCCCGGCAGCGTCGTCAGCCATCGGACGGTTTCGTCACCGAATCGGCGTTCTTGGCGGGAAGACCGTGCTTGAGCTTGTTCTCGATCTTGAGACGATCCTCGTCGGTGGGGTCGAAACTCAGCGCCCGGCGCCATTGGAACCGCGCCTCTTCCCGCCGTCCGACCCGCCACAGGGCATCGCCCAAATGGTCGTTGATGATCGGATCGTGCGGCCGCAGTTCGACGGCGCGCTCCAGTTCGCGCGCGGCACCGACGTAGTCGCCGGTCTTGTACATCGCCCAACCCAGGCTATCGACGATGTAGCCGTCGGTCGGCCGCAGTTCCACGGCCTTTTCGATCATTTTTCGCGCCCGTTCCAGGTGCATGCCCTGGTCGACCCAGGAATAGCCCAGGTAGTTGAGCACCAGGGGCTGTTCGGGTTCGAGTTCGAGCGCCGACAGGAAATCCTTTTCCGCCAGATCCCAATGCTTGGCCCGTTCCAGCGACATGCCGCGCGAATAATAAAGGCGCCAGTCGCCCGGCTTGCCGTCCTTGGTGCGGGCGAAGGCGGCATTAAAGGCCTCGACCGCCTCGACGTAGTTTTCATGGCGATGCAGGATGCGGCCCAGCTCCACCAGCGGGTCCGGATCGTTGGGCTGCGCCGCCGCCAGTTCGCGCAACTTGTTCGCAGCGTCGTCGAACCGCTTCAGCGCATCCAGATTGTCGGCGATGCGCAGTTGCGTGGTCGGCCAGAAGCGGCTTTCCCTGGGGATGCCGTCGTAGAAATCGATGGCCCGTTCCAGACGGTCCTGGCTTTCCATGATCTCGGCAACCAGCATCCGAGCTTCCGCGAAATCGGGCTTCAGGTGCAGGGACAAGACGCCCATCAGAAGGCCGGTATCGCCGGCCCGCTGCCGCCCCAGCACGCTGGCCAGATCGAACAGGGCTTCGGCCACCCCGGCGGCGGCGCTGGGAATTTCCTGTTCGGAAACGCCCCCGGCCGATGCCCGGGCGATGGCGTCCGCCATCAGGCCGCCATCGACATTGCGCGATTTCTGCTGCTCGCGATACAGGGCGAGCGCATCGTCGCGCCGGCCCGCCCGTTCCAGAAAACCGCCGTAGAAGGCCGCGAAACGCGTGGTCATGGCGTTCTTCTGGTTTTCCGCCGCCTTTTCGAAGCTGGCCAGGGCCGCGTCCCGTCGCCCCGCCAATTCGTTGATGAAAGACGAGTGGACGAAGGCGAAGATTTCGAAGCCGCGCCGATCCTCCAACGTGACCAGTTGCGCCAACGCTTCGTCCGTCTTGCCCTGTCCCGCCAAGGTCCAGGCCCGGACCAGCGGCACCAGGAAATCGGTAAAGCCGTTCTGGGGCAATTCGGACAGACGCGCGTCGGCGGCCACGAAATCTCCCGCGCGAACGCGATCCACCGCCAGAGCCAAATTGGCGAACAGCGATTCCTCGCGCGCCGAAACCACACGGGGGGCCAAAACAAGCGCTTCGTCGACCCGCCCGTCGCCCAGCAGGACCAGGAAGGCCCGGTTGAGCAGGCCTTCGTTTTCGGGATCGGCGGCGAGCCCCTGTTTCAGATAGCGAATCGCGGAATCCGCGTCCCGGGTGATCTGGGCATGGCGGCCCGCCAAGTATATTCCGGAGAGGCTTTCGCCCGGTACGATCGCCGTGCCGATGCGGTCATTGGTGCCGATGTCGTCCGAAACGCCGGAAACACCGTCGCTGGAAACACAGCCGGTGGGCAATATCAAGCCCATCGCCGTCGCCACGGCGGCCAAAACCGGCCGGATGCGCCAAATCGCGTCCGAGCGATAGATGCGTTGGGTCATATTTGCCTCGTCGCCTTTTCGTTCCTCGGGCTCCATCGAACACCGTGCTTACGGACTCTCGGGACCCCGCAGTGAAACATAGCGCACCGCGAGGTCGGAACCCAAGGACGAAGGTGAACCGGAGGCCCTCCCTACATATTGGGATAGTTCGGGCCGCCGCCACCCTCCGGCGCGACCCAATCGATGTTTTGGGTCGGATCCTTGATATCGCAGGTCTTGCAGTGGACGCAGTTCGAAAAATTGATCTGCAGCTTGGGCGCGCCGTCCTGTTCCACGAATTCGTAGACGCCGGCTGGGCAGAAGCGGACTTCCGGCCCGCCGTAGGTCGCCAGATTGACGGACACCGCCACGCTTTCGTCCTTCAGCCGCAGGTGGCAGGGCTGATTTTCCTCGTGCGCGGTGTTGGAGAGGAAAACCGACGACAGCCGGTCGAAGGTAATCTGTCCGTCCGGTTTGGGATAATCGATGGGCGGGCATTCCTTGGCCGGTTTCAAGGCCTTGTGATCTTCATGGTGGTGGAACGTCCAGGGTGCCTTGCCGCGAAACACGAAGGTATCCACCGCCGAATAGCCCAACCCGAACCAGAATCCTTTGTGGAAGGACGGGCGGATGTTGCGGGCCCGGTACAGTTCGTCCCACAGCCAGGATGCCTGCAACGCGGCGGGGTAGCTTTCCAACACGTCGGCCTGACGCCCCGCCGCCAGGGCCTCGGCCACGCATTCGGCCGCCACCATGCCCGATTTCATCGACGTATGGGTGCCCTTGATCTTGGGGACGTTGGTGAAGCCCGCCGTCGCGCCGATCAGCGCGCCGCCCGGGAACGCCATTTTCGGCATCGACTGGAACCCGCCCTCGTCGATGGCCCGGGCGCCGTAGGCGATCCGCCGCGCGCCTTCAAACACCGGGCGGATCTTCGGATGCAGCTTGAAGCGCTGCATCTCGTCGAAGGGGCTCATGTTCGGGTTCCAGTAGTCCAGGCCGACGATGAATCCCACCGCCACCTGATTGTTCTCCATGTGATAGAGGAACGACCCGCCGTAGGTCTTGGCATCCATGGGCCAGCCCGCGGTGTGGGTGACGGAGCCCGGCTGGTGCTTGGCGGGATCGATTTCCCAGATTTCCTTGATTCCGGTTCCGTAGACCTGCGGGTCGCGTCCTTCCGTCAGGCCGAAGTGGGCCATCAATGTCTTGGTCAGGTGGCCGCGGCAGCCTTCGGCGAACAGGGTGTACTTGGCCAGGAGTTCCATGCCGGGCTGGTGATTCGGACCCGGAGACCCGTCCTTTTCCAGACCCATGTCGCCGGTGGCGATGCCGCGCACCGAGCCGTCTTCACCGTACAGGACCTCGGCGGCGGCGAAGCCGGGATAGACCTCCGCGCCCAAGGCCTCCGCCTGTTCGCCCAGCCAGCGGCAGACATTGCCCAGGCTGACCACGTAGTTGCCGTGGTTGTTCATCTGCGGCGGCGTCGGCATCGGCAGGGCCAGTTTTTCGGTCAGCAACAGGAACCGGTCCTTGACGACGGGCGTGTTCAGGGGCGCGCCCTTTTCCTTCCAGTCGGGAATCAGTTCGTTCAGCGCGCGCGGTTCCAACACTGCGCCCGACAGGATGTGCGCCCCGATCTCGGAGCCCTTCTCGACGACGCAGACGCTGATGTCCTCGCCCTTTTCCTGCGCCAGTTGCCGCAACCGGATCGCCGCCGACAATCCCGCCGGACCGCCGCCGACGATGACGACGTCAAACTCCATCGATTCGCGCGTCATGAACTTCCCCTTCGCTTCGACCGACCGCCCGGCCCACCCCGGATGCCGCCGTTGCTGCCGGTATAACACAATGATGTAAGCGCTATCAAAGGGGGATCGACGAAGAATTTGAGCCCTTTCATCGCAATCGGATGATTCCACCGGATCGCGGTTTGCTCTAGCATGCGGCCATGGCCCTGACCGAATCCTTTCGCGCCCTGTTGGAATGGTACCAGGACGCCGGCGTCGACGAAGCGACCGCCGACGATCCGGTGGACCGTTATGCCGCCGCCGTTGAATCCGCCGCGACCGGGGTGTCGGCCGCGCCCGCGCCCGCGGCCCAAAGCATGCCGACACCGCCCCAGGCGGCGCAACGACCGGCGCGCCCCGCTCAGGGCGCCTCCGGCCTTTCGGAAACCGCCGAGGGCGTGATCCGCACGGCCGTGAAACTGGCGACAGCCGCGCGATCGATCGACGAACTGCGCGACGCCGTCGCCGCGTTCGAGGGATGCCCCCTGCGCAAGACCGCGACCAATCTGGTATTCGCCGACGGAACGACAGAGGCCCGGGTCCTGTTCATCGGCGAAGCGCCGGGCGCCGAGGAAGACCGCCAGGGCGTTCCCTTCGTCGGGCCGAGCGGACGCCTGCTGGACCGCATGCTGGCTTCCATCGGTCTCGACCGCGAGCGGGTAACGATTTCCAACACCGTATTCTGGCGACCGCCCGGCAACCGCAGCCCGACCACGGCCGAGGTCGCCGCGTGCGCACCGTTTGTCGAACGCCTGGTCGAACTGGTCGACCCCGAAGTCCTGATCGCCCTCGGCGGCCCGGCGGCCAAGTCCTTGCTGGGCCAGAGCGAGGGCATCGGGCGGTTGCGGGGCAAATGGTTCGCCTATTCGACCCCGCGCATGTCCCGGCCGATCGACGCCGCCGCCATGTTCCACCCCGCCTACCTGCTGCGCTCCCCGCTCCAGAAACGCGAAGCCTGGCGCGACATGCTTGCGCTGCAGGAACGGTTGGGCGCGGGAAGTTCGTAAAGGGGGAGGTGCCGGCTCTATCCGCCGGCCCGAATCGCCGCCAGCGACACCCGTTGGGCGCCGTTTTCATTGAAATTCTCCGGAGACAGCCAGGCTTCGAAAGCGGCCTTCAACGCCGGCCAATCCGAATCGACGATCGCGTACCAGGCGGTGTCGCGGCTGCGCTGCTTGTAGACGATGGCCTTGCGAAACAACCCTTCGAACGTGAACCCCAGGCGCTCCGCCGCGCGGCGTGACGGCGCGTTCAGGGAGTCGCATTTCCATTCGCACCGCCGATATCCGAGTTCGTCGAAGGCCCGGCACAGCATCAGATAGACGGCCTCTGTCGCCATCGGCGTTTTCTGCAGTGACGGCGCGAACACCACGTGACTGAGCTCGATCACGCCGACCGCCGGCGTGATGCGCGAAAAGGCGACGAAACCGACAGATTTTCCGCTTTGGGCATCGACGATCGCGTGGAACAGCGGATCGTCCCCCAGACAGGAGCGTTCCATCCAGCCTTGGAATTCCGGGAGTTCCTTGAACGGGCCATACGGCAGATAGGTCCAAAGCGGTTCCCGACCGTTTTCCGTGAAAGCCTGGAAAAGGTCCCGGGCGTGCACGTCGACGCACAGCGGTTCGATCCGGCATCGGCGCCCGCGCATCGGGGTCCGGGGCGGGCGCGGGCGCACCGTCCAATCCGGAAGCGGTTCACCGATCGGCTGGCCTTCTGCGTTCACCGTCATCGACATCGGAGGTTCCTGGTCCGTCGGCGGGAGCCGCCGGGCGCCATTCTTGACGGGAAAATATCGGCCGATCAAGCGTCGTGAGACGACATCCCTTCCGCCGGATATCACACCGTGTCGACGGGGAGGCAGGGATCTCCTTGGCACACCTGGACTTCGACCGTCACGTGCGCCAGATCGGCCATCTCGGCGAGAAGGTTTCTATAGTGCTCCGGCGCGCGGGGAAAATGCGTGACCAGCGAGACGATCACCCCCAGGTGCTTGGGGCCGATCCGCCACACGTGCAGATCGACGATCCGGCTGTCGGAATCGCCTTCGATGATGCGCCGGATGTCATCGGTTCTGTCCTCGGCAACCGCGCCGTCCAGAAGGATAAACCCGGTATCGCGCGCAAGACCGAACGCCCACCGACCGATCACGGCGGCACCGACTATACCCATGGCCGGATCCATCCAAAGCCAGCCGAAGGTCTTGCCGCACGCCAACGCCACGATGGCGAGAACAGACGTCAGAGCATCGGCCACCACATGCATGTAGGCGGCGCGCAGATTGTGGTCCCGGTGTTCGTGGCGCGAGTGGCCGTGCGGTCCGTGGTGATGGTGATGGCCGTGTTCATGGGGATCGGCGTCCCGCAGCATCCAAACGCTGACGAGGTTGACCGTAAGTCCGAGTACGGCCACGATCATCGCCTGATCGAACGATATGGGCAGCGGCGCGACCAGCCGTTCGGCGGATTCCCAAACCATCAGGAGCGCCACGAGACCGAGCACGATGGCGCTTGCGAACCCGCCTAGAATTTCCACCTTGCCGATGCCGAAGGTGAACCGGCGATCCGCTGAATGCCGTCGGGCGTAGCGATAGGCGAATACGGCGATCCCCAAGGCCCCGGCGTGTGTCGCCATGTGCCATCCATCCGCCAGCAAGGCCATGGAATTAAATAGCCACCCGGCAACGATTTCGCCGACCATGGCCGTTGCCGTCAACAGAACGACGCCGAGCGTGCGCCGTTCGTTGGCCCGATTGGCGTCCCAGTCCAGAAAATCATGGCCGTGGCGCCACGTTTCCAGTTGATGAATGTGCATCTGCCGTCCCCCCCCTTTTTCGATCGCGCGGACAACGGAACACGGAGTACCCGCGTTGTGAATGCGTGTCAATCTCTCATGGGTGGGAAATTGGGGTCGATGCGATCGGAAAACCGCAGGTTTCGTGGGGTTCCGATGCTCTCAAGGTTGTCGTTTCGGCGCGAATGCCGTATACACGGGAAGTTTTTAGGGGTTCTGTGTCGTTCAGGGGGGCCATGTCGTCGCGTCGCGTTTTCCGTTTCCTGTTCCCCGCCGTTGTCCTTCTGGCATGCGCGGCCTCCGGCGTTCATGCCGAAACCCGGATCGCCACGATCGAAACCGGCGACGCCGCTGCCGATCGGGACCTGCCGTTCCCGCTTTCCGACGCGGATGTGGATCGCTACACGCGCATTCTCGACGTCCAGGAAGATGGTGATTGGAAAGCCGCCGATACGCTGATCGCCCAACTCGAAGACTCCGTCCTGATGGGCTACGTGCAGTTTCAACGCTACATGCATCCGACGAAGTACCGGTCCCGCTACAAGGAACTGCGGGCGTGGCTTGAAAAGTACGGCAACCATCCCGAGGCCGAACGCATCTACGAGTTGGCCAAACGCCGGCAGCCGAAGAACGCCCTGAACCTGAAACGCCCGACCCAAGCCTATCTGTCGGGCAGCGGTTATGTCGTGGCTGAAACCAAAAGCCCGCGTCTTCCACATCGCAAACTGTCCAAGTCCGACGCCCTCGCCGCCCGCAAGCTCGCGCGGCGCATTCGCTTCGCCCTTCGCCAAGGCGCGACCCTCACCGCGAAAAAACTGGTTCAGACCAAGGATTTCAATCGCCTGCTGTCCAATACCGAGCAGGACGAACTGACGACGCGGCTGGCGGCGGGCTATCTCGTCGACGGCGAAACCGAATGGTCGCTGGATTGGTCCGAGCGCGCGGCAAATCGTTCGGGCAAGTCGCTTCCGCTGGCATCGTGGACGGCGGGACTCGCCGCATGGCGGCTCGGCCAGCCGAAGCGCGCCGCCCGCCATTTCGAAACCGTGGCCAATCACCGCTACGTATCGTCATGGATGGCGTCGGCGGGCGCTTTCTGGGCGGCCCGTGCCCGGCTGGCGAACCACGAACCGGCGGAACATAACCGATGGCTCGGGCAGGCGGCCGAACATCCGCGAACGTTCTACGGCATCCTGGCGCGGCACATTCTCGGTATGCCGATGGCCTTCCGATGGGAATTGCCGCCGATCGGCAAGGCGGACGTCGCCAGGATCCGCTCGCACGACGGCTTGCGCCGGGCCTTGGCGTTGATCCAACTGGGCGATCTCGACAGCGCCGAACATGAACTCCGCGTCGCCGCGGCAAACGCCGATCGACCGATCCTGCGCTCCGTCCTGGCGATCAGCGCGCGGGCGGAAATGCCCGCACTGGCCACCCGCGTCGACGGCGTTCTGGCCTCCAGCGGCATCGGCTTCGACGGGGCCTCGTTCCCCGCGCCCTCATGGAATCCCGAAGGTGGGTACACGGTGGACCGCGCCCTGGTCTTCGCTCTGATCCGGCAGGAATCGGGCTTCAACCCCGATGCCAAAAGCAGCGCCGGAGCTCGCGGTCTGATGCAGTTGATGCCGGGAACGGCCAGCTACGTGGCGGGCAACCGCCACTACCGGCGTTCCAAGCGGTCCGAGCTGCACGATCTGGATCTGAATTTACGGCTGGGCCAGAAGTACATCGACATGCTTCTGGACAACGACCCCGTGAACGGCGATCTGTTCCTGTTCGCGGCGGCGTGGAACGGTGGTCCCGGCAACCTGCGCAAATGGGTCCGCCGGTTCAAGGACGCCGAAGATCCGCTTTTGTTCATCGAAACAATTCCCCTAAGCGAAACCCGGATCTTCGTCGAACGGGTCCTGGCCAACCTGTGGGCCTATCGCGACCGGTTCGGGCAGGCATCGCCGTCGCTGGATGCCGTTGCGGCGGGCGGCTGGCCCACCTATATGCCCCTCGACCCCGAATCGACCATGGTGGCCCGAAATGTCGAAAATTGAAGGCGAACGCGCGTTCATCCCGGTGAACATCGCCGTAATGACGGTTTCCGATTCCCGAACGCTGGAGAACGACACCTCGGGCCAGACGCTGGTCGATCGCATCGAGGCGGCCGGGCATCGCGTCGTCGCGCGCGCCATCATCGCCGACGAAAGCGAGAAGATCGAAGCCCAGCTTCGCGCCTGGATCGAAGATCCCAACATCGACGCCACGATCTCGACCGGCGGCACCGGGCTCACCGGGCGCGACGTGACCCCCGAAGCGATGCACAAGGTCATCGAAAAGGAGATACCGGGCTTCGGCGAGCTGTTCCGCTGGATCAGTTATCAGAAGATCAAGACGTCGACCGTCCAATCGCGCGCGATGGCCGGGGTGGCGAACGGTACCTACCTTTTCGCCCTGCCGGGATCGACTGGGGCCTGCAAGGACGCCTGGGACGAAATCCTGGTCCACCAACTCGACGCCCGGCACAAGCCCTGCAACTTCATCGAGCTGATGCCCCGGCTGAAGGAACACCTGAAGGGTTAATTCCTTCGGCGATGCGGATGAATCCCGGAATCGCGGGCATAGGGTCCGATTTCAATAAATCGAACCCGACATCGACATCCGACGATATGTATGGGTCGGCGAGCAATCGCTCACACGCCAAGCGGCATTCCCTCAATCGGGATCGACCCTGGGAAACCGCAGCCCCAGAGGCAGCCGGGTCTTGACGTTGAATCGAATGCGGGAGATCTGGGCCTGCACGAGCCCCTTGACGCCGGACAGGTCGGTTTCCCGAAAGTCGGTCTCGAGCAGATTGGCCCCCGTCAGATCGGCGCCTTCCAACCGCGCGCCCCGGAACCGGGCCCCGGCAAGGTCGGCGCCACGCAAAACCGCATCCTGGAGGTCGGCGAAATCAAGAATGGCGTGACGAAGCTTGGCCACGCCCAGGGCCGCGTCGCGCAAGTCCGCGCCCGCGAGTTCGGAACGCCGCAAGTCCACGCCTTCCAGATGCACGCCCGCCATCCGGGCATCCGAAAGGTCAACGCCTTCACAGGTCGCGTTCCGCAGGTTCGCGCCCGTCAGGTCGGCACTGCGCAGGTCCAGCTTTTCCATATTGGCGCGACGTCCGTCCGCTCCCTTCGTATGCAACCAGCGACCGTGATCCTCCAGGATTTGGGGCAAATTCAGGGCCGGTGCGTCCCGGCCGACCTTGGGCGCCCGCACAGATGCCAGAGCCTCGCGCCACTCGTCGTCCGAATATTTCCGTGTCGGTGTCTCCGTCGTCGCGGCTTCGATGCCGCCGCCATGGATTCCGACCGATTGGCGCGCCGACGTCGGTATCGCGGGACGACGGGTACCCGCGCCCCTCGAAACCGGCCTGGAAGCGGTACTGACGCTTGCGGCAACATCCGGGGTTTCGCGGACGTGCTCGCGGGTCGCCGATGGAGACGGCGGCGAGTTTCCTTCGCCCTGTTCGGGACCGATCCAGGCATCCGGGTCGGGCGGCATAGGCGATGATTCGATGATCCGGGGAACGGCGCGCTTACATGCCGGTCGGCCGAGATCCACGACCTGAGCCAGCTTTTCCCGCAGGTAGGCGACCCCCACCGGCTTGACAAGATAGGCGCTGACGCCGCGACGTTTCGCCGCGACGATGGATTCGGGGTCGCCCCGGACCGTCATCATCATAAAGGGAACGCCGTTGCCGCCTGCCCGCAGGATTTCGAGAAGATCCAGTCCCGATATCTTGGGCATGTTCCAGTCGCACAGGACAAGTCCGAACCGTTCCGGCTGACGGCGCAAAAGGGCAACGGCCTGTGTCGCATTCTGAATACCGGCACAACTGCGCACCCCAAAATGCGACAGCATGGCCGTGATCAGATTGAGGTTTACCGAGTCGTCGTCGACGACCAGGACGTCCAAAGTCGAAACCGGAGGTAGACGCACCGGCATGGAACCCCTTTACCGCTATCCTTGTTGGGAGCCCGATGCGCTTTTCCACCCATTGGAAAAACGATGTAAAGCGCTGTGACAAGACTGTGTCAGAGGCGGGCGTCTATAGACTTTATTCATTTCTTTCGTGCTTTAATACCCAAGCTTTCGGGTGAAAAGCATCGTGGCATGATCGCTCGAATGACGCAACGGAGGATAAATTCTTAACAAAACCAGGCCATTAGCCAGAAGAGTAATCGGCGGCGGGAGATACCGTTCAGGGTGCGAATCGCGGTCGGGAAAATAAACTTAATACGGCCTGGAAACAACGAACTAGGCACAAGACTTGCAAAACCAGTTCAATGCCCGACAAACCAACGGGCAGGCTGGGGTGGGGAAAAGGCATGGTGCGTAAAACGGATCTCACGCCTCCGGAGGTAAGGGAGGAAAGTACGCGTTATGAGTCGTCCGTCCTTCATACCGTCTTGAGAGACGGCTACCCCTACGGCTACGTTCGCGGAAACGAACGGGTGCTCGAACAATATCTGTCGACACTCCGTAAGTTGTTTCCGACGTTTACATGGACGCTGGGGCAGTCTTATCAGTTGTCGACGGGCAATCCAGTTCAACGGGTCAGCGATATGCTAGCCAACGACTTCGACAATTCATCGCGAAACCCAAGAGATACCGACTGACCGCCATTTTTGGAAACGGCGGCGCCGAGAACCGCTTCGATACCGGCTCAGACTTCCCGCCGGAGATCTCAACCGTCCGGCCCTCCGCCCGCCGGAGTTTGGATGCGACCGCGCGATTCCTGCCGCGAGACCTCCGGTTCAAGGCAATCGGAGCGACGCGGGCCACGATCCCGGTTGCTTCGTGAACGAAATCACCCAAATAGAAAAACCGGAACCGCTACCCCGCAAACACGCATCGCCGCTTTTTTCTGGAAAAGGGGGGCGTTCTTGCGTATGACCGTGTTCCTCCTGTGATCGAGGAATCGAGGCAAGGCATGGCCGAAAGCTGGTCGCCAGACAGTTGGCGGCACAAACCCATACAACAGGTTCCGGAATATCCGGATATCCAGTCCCTCGCTGCCGTCGAAGAGCGCTTGCGGAACTATCCGCCGCTGGTCTTCGCGGGTGAGGCACGCCGGCTCAAGGCGACTCTGGCGACGGTCGCGGCGGGCAAGGGCTTTTTGTTGCAGGGCGGCGATTGCGCCGAAAGTTTTGCCGAGTTCCATCCGAACAACATCCGTGACACGTTCCGAGTCCTGTTGCAGATGGCGGTGGTTCTGACCTTCGGCGCGGCTTGTCCGGTGGTCAAAGTCGGACGCATGGCCGGCCAGTTCGCCAAGCCCCGTTCGGAACCGAACGAAACCCGCGACGGCGTGTCCCTGCCCTCGTACCGCGGCGACATGGTCAACGGCATGGATTTCACGCCGGAAGCCCGCAACCCCGATCCGGAACGGCTGCTTCAGGCGTACAACCAGTCGGCGGCAATGCTGAACCTGCTCCGGGCCTTCGCGCAGGGCGGTTACGCCGACCTGCACAAAGTGCATCAATGGACGTTGGATTTCGTTTCGGACAGCCCTCTGGCGGACCAGTATCGCGGCCTCGCCGACCGTTTGACCGAAACCCTGAATTTCATGGCCGCCTGCGGCCTGACGTCGGAAACGACGCCCCAAATCCGCGAAACCGATTTCTTCACGTCCCACGAAGCCCTGCTTTTGGGTTTTGAACAGGCGATGACCCGCGTCGACAGCACCACCGGGCGCTGGTACGACACGTCGGCGCACATGCTGTGGATCGGCGACCGCACCCGCCAGATCGACGGCGCCCATGTGGAGTTTCTACGCGGCATCGGCAACCCCATCGGTTTGAAGGCCGGGCCGACGCTGTCGACGGACGACCTGCTGCGCCTCACGGATATTCTCAATCCGAAGAATGAAGCGGGTCGGTTGACGATCATCGCCCGCATGGGGGTCGACCACGTCCAATCCCATTTGACGCCGCTGATCCGAGCGATCCAAAGCGAGGGCCGTTCCGTCGTCTGGGCCTGCGATCCCATGCACGGCAATACGTTCAAGAGCGGGACAGGGTACAAGACCCGGCACTTCGATCGAATTCTCGAAGAAGTGCGCCTGTTCTTCCAAGTCCATGAAGCCGAAGGATCCCACGCGGGCGGTGTCCATTTCGAGATGACGGGACAGGACGTGACCGAGTGCGTGGGAGGCGCCCAGGCGATCACCGAGGAATCCCTCGGCGCGCGCTACCATACCCATTGCGACCCCCGCCTCAATGCCAAGCAGGCGCTCGAACTGGCATTCCTGCTCGCCGGCGCCCTCAAAGAGTCGCGCGTGCGGTTACAGGCCGAACTGTTGGCGGCCTCTTAGGGCATCCGCCGGGAGAACCATGAAGGCCATGCGCCAAAACGATACCGTCTTCCGCCCCAAGGCGGACGCCATCGCCGAATGGACGGACAAGTATTTCCTCAAGACCAAGGAAATCATCGGTCGTTTCGGCGACTGCGAGGTCACCTACGCGATCTTCATGCGGCGACCGGTCATTTTCGCGCCCGGCCTTGTCCTTGAATGGCTCGGCTACGTGGCGCGCGAACGTGGCGTCGAGTTCAAGATCGACCTGAACTACCAGGAAGGCGGCTGGGTCGGCGCAGGCGAACCACTTTTCTATCTAACCGGATCGTTCCACCATCTCGTCGACCTGGAAACGATCTATCTTCAAAAACTGGGCGCCTGTTGCATTGCGGCGTATGAAGCGTACTCCATGTGCGTGGATCTTCCACGCGTCGGGTTCCTGGCCATGGACGCCCGCCACTGTGCCGGGACGTCGATGAGCGAAATGATGGCCTACGCGGCGTCCGTCGGCTCCAAGGCGGCGCAAAAGCAGGTGGATGCCCTTGGATTCATCGGCAACGCGACCGACGCCACCGCTCTGTACTTCGACAATGAAAAGGGCATGGGCACCATGCCTCACGCCCTGATCGGCTATGCCGGGTCGACCGTGCGGGCCGCGGAAATGTATCGCGAAACCTTCCCGAACGAACCGTTGACGGTCCTGGTCGACTACTACGGACACGAGGTCACCGACAGCCTGGCGGTATCCGAACGTTTCTCGGAACTGGCGGCCGCGGGGCAACTCAGCGTCCGTCTCGACACTCACGGCGGTCGTTTCGTCGAAGGTCTGGACCCGCAGAAATCCTACGCCGTTCTCGAACGCCACGTACCCCTGGCAGTGCGACTGTACCGAAACGAAACCGAACTGCGCTACCTGACGGGAACCGGCGTTTCCGCGGCGGCGATATTCCACGTTCGCGAGAAGCTCGACTCGGCCGGTTTCGACAAGGTGAAGATCGTCGCGACGTCCGGCTTCAACGCCCACAAGTGCAAGGTTATGGCAGACGTCGGCGCGCCGATCGACGTCATCGGTACCGGGTCGTTCCTACCGGATCGCTGGAGCGAGACCTACGCTACGGCCGATATCGTGGCCTACAACGGCGCATCCTCGGTCAAGGTCGGACGGGAATTCCTGCTCAAGAAGTCGGAACTCGGCTAAACCCCCGCTTGGCGTAGGAAAGCGACCGGGGCTGCAGGATGCGCGCCGCGCGGAAGCGTTCGACCAGATCGACCGCGCCGGCCACCGCTTCGCGCCCGTAACGGTCGACGAGCACCCTGCGCACCCGCAGATCGGTCATCGAACCTTCCAAGGGCTTGAACAGCGCCCGCAGCAGTTCGAGACTGCCGGCGTCACCCAATTCCCATGCGGTCGCGTCCTCGCCTTCGCCGTGAACGGCGTCGCCGGGCGCCAAGTGGCCGTTGATCATGGCCTGGAACCAGCGCACCCGCTTTTGGAAATCCTTGAAGTAGCCGGACATCGCGACCAGCGCGTCCAGGACCAGGGCCTGGGTCAGCGGATCGGCGTAGACGGTCGCCCAATTGCCGTCCAGATCCAGTTGGTCTTCGTAGCGTGCCACGATCCGCCGGGCGCGGTCCTGGAATTCGTCCATCGCCTCTTCGCCCAGCATCTTGTCGACCGCGAGGAAGAAGCCCGGCAGGATGCGGCGCGACAAGGCACCCTGGTTCAGGTTCTCCCGGGTGCGCCGAACGAACATGTGCGAGAACTGGTGCACCATGATCCGATCGAACGGAAACTGACGCGCGTCGGTACGGTGGCCACGCAGCCGCTTGTGGACGAAGGCCTCGAACGTCTTGATGAAGGAGGCTTCCAGCGTGTCGGCATGCTTGACGAATTCCTTCTTCAAGTCGGCGATGTCGTCGATGGTCAGCATGTTTTCGCGCCGTCCGGCCTCCGCCCCCAGGCGGCCGAAAATCGTCATCACCGACCCGCGTGCCAGGGCCTTACAGGCGCTGGCCACTTCCAACGACAATTGCCGGCTGGGTTTGTCTTCGCCGTCCAGGGTTTCATGCCGGACCGGAGCTTCGGGTTTTTCTACGCTTCGTGCCGGCGTCGGCGCCGGTTGTGCCGGCGCGACGATCGCCGCGGCGTCATCGTCCAATTCGCCCCCGATACGGGCGTCTGGGATCGTCTGCGTAAACGGGGTATCGGGCTCGGTCGGAATGGCCGCGGGAAACGGCGTTTTGGCATTCATCGGGCGGGCGCTCCAAATTCCGGCAGGTCGCGGGTAACAGCGTATTGCTTTAACGGGAGAAATTCCAGTCCCGCGACAGTCACGCGCCTTGCGCATAGCCGTTTCCCCGTTGCGGGCGTTGACAGTTTGGTGACGGGGTCCTACGTTCGGCCAATTCAGCGAGCCACGGATCCTCCGTGCCATAACCGTTGCCGACGTCCATGAAGCATTCGCTCGTTATCTCGCTCGCGCAGGTGAACCCGACCGTCGGAGACGTCGACGGGAACGTTCAGATCGTGCGCGCCGCCCGTACCAAGGCCGCCTCCGACGGAGCGGACCTGTTGGTCTGCGGAGAACTGACCATTTCCGGCTATCCGCCGGAAGATCTGGTTCTCAAGAAGGCCTTCCAGGAACGTGTCGAGGAATGCGTGGCGCGGCTCGCCGCCGAAACGGCCGACGGCGGCCCCGCCATCCTGATCGGTACGCCGTGGCGAAGCGGAGGCAAGCTGTACAACGCCGCCCTGCTTTTGGACGGCGGCCGGATGTCCGCGGTTCGTCTGAAGCACGAACTTCCCAATTACGGTGTCTTCGACGAAAAGCGCGTTTTCGAAGCCGGCCCCTTGCCGCAGCCGATCTCCTTCCGGGGCATCCGCCTGGGCGTCATGGTCTGCGAGGACATGTGGTATCCGGCGGTAACCCGCTCGCTGTTCGAAGGGGGAGCCGAAATCCTGGTCGTGCTCAATGGGTCCCCGTTCGAAGCCGACAAACCCGATGCCCGGCTTTCCATCGCCACGCAGCGGGTGCGGGAATGCAATCTGCCGCTGATCTACGTCAACATCGTCGGAGGTCAGGACGAGCTGGTCTTCGACGGCGAATCCTTCGTCCTGGACGAAAAGGCCCATGTGGTCGCGCAGTTGTCGTCCTGGAAATCCGCGGTTCCGGCGACCCGCTGGCGCCGCGAGGAAGGCGGCATCTGGCGGTGCCAGGAAGGCCCGCACAAAACGGTCGCCGAGGGACTCGAGACCATCTACATGGCGATGATCACGGGGCTGCGCGACTACGTCAACAAGAACGGTTTTCACGGCGTGATCATCGGCCTATCCGGCGGAATCGACAGCGCGCTGACGGCCGCGGTAGCGGTCGACGCCCTGGGATCGGACCGGGTGCGTTGCGTGATGATGCCGTCGCCCTATACCTCCCCGGAAAGCATCGAAGACGCGAACGACACCGCCAAGCGGTTGCGGGTCCGTTATGGTAGCGTATCGATCGAGCCCGCGATGTCGGCCTTCGGCTCGATGCTTCATGACGTGTTCGCCGGGACCGAAGCCGGTGTGGCGGAAGAAAACATCCAGGCCCGCGCCCGCGCCATGATCCTGATGGCGATCAGCAACAAGCACGGGCTGATGGTCGTCACCACCGGCAACAAGTCCGAGATGTCGGTCGGCTATGCCACGCTCTACGGCGATATGTGCGGCGGCTATTCGGTCCTGAAGGACGTCTACAAGACAACGGTCTTCGCGCTGGCACGGTGGCGCAACGAAAATCTTCCGACGGGCGCCCTGGGCCCCAAGTCGGCGGTCATTCCCGCGAACGTCCTGACCAAGGCGCCATCGGCCGAACTCAAGCCCGGACAGACCGACCAGGACACTCTGCCGCCCTACGAGGAACTCGACGCCATCCTCAAATGCCTGATCGAGGAGGAAATGTCGCGGACCGAAACCGTGGCGCGCGGATACGACAACGACACCGTCCACCGGATCTGGCGCATGCTGGACCGCGCGGAATACAAGCGCCGTCAGGCGCCGCCGGGAGTCAAGATCACCCACCGCGCCTTCGGCCGCGACCGCCGCTATCCGATCACCAACGGGTTTACCGACCTCGCCTGAAAACCGGCCGACGCCGGGTTTCGGTTTTGCTCGCCACCCGCCGGCGGCGTCCCGTATAGTGGCGCCATGTCGGATCTCGTCGCGGCCCGAAAGAAAACCCGGATCGGCATGTCGGCACGCCTGCTGCTGCTGACGATGGTTTTCGTCATGGTGGCCGAAGTCCTGATCTATGTTCCGTCGATCGCCCGTTTCAGGAAGACCTACCTGGAAGAACGACTGGCCCGCTCCCACCTGGCGACGCTGGCGCTGGAAGACGCGCCCGACTGGGCCTTGGGGAGAACCTTCGGCAACAAGCTGCTGCACAGCGCCGAAGTCCACGGCATCGTCGTCCACCGCGGCGATGCGCGTATCCTGATGATCGAACGCGACATGCCGCCGCACGTCGACCGCATGTTCGATCTGCGCGACGAATCCTGGTGGATGTGGGTCAAGGAGGCCTTCAACACCCTTTCGCAACGGGAAAACCGGGTGCTCCGCGTGGTCGGGCCGGTCGGCGACGATCCCCGCGCCGCCATCGAAGTCGTCATGGACGAATCCCCGATGCGCGAGGCGATGTACAGCTATTCCACCCGAATCCTGCAGCTTTCGATCGTCATTTCGCTGATCACAGCCGGCTTGCTCTATCTGAGCCTCCGCTGGATGCTGATCCGGCCGATCCAGCGGATCACCGCCAGCATGGTGGACTTCCGTCGCGATCCGGAAGGCGAACCCGCGCCGCGCTTCCCCGACGAGAACCGGTCCGACGAGATCGGTCTGGCGCAGCACGAACTGGCGGTCATGCAAAACGAACTGCGCGCGGCGTTGCGGCAGAAATCGCGGCTGGCCGCTTTGGGCGCGGCGGTGGCAAAGGTCAACCACGACCTGCGCAATTCCCTGGCAACCGCCGTTCTGGTCTCCGACCATCTGGCCAACGTGGACGACCCGCAGGTCAAACAGGTGCTGCCGCGCCTGTATACGGCCGTCGACCGGGCGGTGGAACTGTGTAGCCAGACCCTGGAATACGCCCGCGACCCCGCGTCGGTAATGCGCCCCACGCTGTTTCATCTGCATGAACTGGTCGCCGAGGTGGGAATCGACATCCAGACTTCGGATCTGGGCGTCAAACTGGGCAATATCGCGTGGATCAACGACGTCGCGCCCGATCTGGCCATAGACGCGGACCGGATGCAGTTCTTCCGGGTCCTGAAGAACCTCGGCCGCAATGCCTATCAGGCCGAGGCCCGCCGTTGCGTCGTCAGCGCGCACCGGGACGGCGGTATCATCCGCATCGACATTTCGGACAACGGCCGGGGAATGCCGCAGAAGGCCCGGGACCACCTGTTCGAGCCGTTCGCGGGCTCGGTACGCGCAGGCGGTACCGGGTTGGGGCTGGTCATCGCCAACGAAATCGTCAAGGCCCACAAGGGATCGATCGCGCTCCTCGAGACCAGCGAGTCGGGAACCCGGTTCCGTATCGAACTCCCCGCCCCGGGTCATTCGGAAATCGAGTCCGAAGGCGGTTGAACACCGTTACGTTTCGTTACACGATACGGTTTTGATCGACACACATCCGTTACATTACGTATATCTTATATAGCGCGATCGAGCGTCTCCATGCGGGGGGCGCGCTTTTGGGATAGCGAGACGATTTCAGGGAGATGGGCCGTGACCGAACAAGCATCCTCCAGGGCTTTCAATTTGCGTTCCTTCGTCGCATTCATGGTTACCTGGTCGTTTTTGGCGGCCGTGGTCACCGGCATCATTCTGTTCGTCGTGCCCCAGGGGCGAATCGCCAACTGGGTGGAATGGAGCCTGTTCGGGCTGACAAAGGATGACTGGGCGGGCATCCACATATCCTTCACGTTCATCTTCATCATCGCCGGCATTCTTCACCTGTACCCGTACAACTGGAAACAGTGGAAACACTATCTGGCCGAGCGCGTCGGCAACCGCCTGAACTTCGCCCGACCGAAGATGGAACTCTTGCTGTCGGTCGTGTTGTCGGCGTTTGTCGTCGTCGGCTCCATCGCCGATTGGCCGCCCATGAACTACCTGTATCAGGCCAACGATTGGGCCAAGGCCGCATGGGTCATCGAAGCGGCATACGAACCGCCGTTCGGCCACGCCGAGGAGGTCTCTCTGGCGACCTTCGCCAAAAAACAGGACATGGATCTGGCCGCCGCCGAGGAAGCGCTTCGTGCCAAGGGTCTGGTCTATGGCAGCGACCGCGATTCCCTGGGCAAGATCGCGGCCGCCAACGGCATCAGCGCCATGGACGTCTATGCCGTCATCAAACCGCTGGAACGCAGGGCGGGTCCGACGTCGGACACCGTGTATACGGAGGAACGGGTCGAGGATCTGTTCACCGGCACCGGCGTCGGCGGTAAGACGGTCGCGACCCTGTGCGCCGAGGCCAAGGTGGACTGCGCGCTGGCCTTGCGCCGGTTGGCGGATAGAGACATTCTGGCCCGGCCCGAGGACGACATGAAATCAATTGGCGACAGCGCCGGGATCCGCCCCACCGACGTGCTGAAGATCATGCTGGTCGCGCCGCCGTCGGAAGCGGAAGCATCCCCGACGCTGACCGCCGACGACATCGTGATGAAATTCGAGGGCGCCGGGGTGGGACGGATGACCTTGGCCCAGGCTTGCGAGAAACTCGGGATTTCGGTGGACGTGGCGCTGTCACGCCTGAAAGGCAAGGGACACGAAGCCCAAGCCGACGAGACCCTGAAGGCCATTGGCGACCGTCTGGGAGGCCGTCCGATGGACGCGTTGTTGGCGATTGCGCTAGACTGACGCCGGTCTTCGTCGACCAACCCGCGAACTCGCAACAAATTCGGAGGTACGCGCATGCCGAACTGGGATCCGAACCAGTACCTGAAGTTCGCGGGCCATCGCCTGCGGCCCGCCTTGGATCTGCTGGCACGGATCACGGCCGACGGCCCCCGGACGGTATTCGACCTGGGATGCGGGACCGGATCCATCGCCCGCATCCTCAAGGATCGTTGGCCGAACGCCCACGTGATCGGCATCGACGGCTCCGAAACCATGCTGGACAAGGCCAGGGCCGAACACCCGGACCTGCGGTTCGAGACCGCCGATCTCAATGCCTGGGCCACCCCCCAACCCGCCGGCATCCTGTATTCCAACGCGGCCCTGCACTGGCTCGACAATCATGCGGAACTGTTTCCCCGCCTGATCGGCCAGTTGGAACGCGATGGCGTTCTCGCCGTCCAGATGCCGCGCAATCACGCCGCGCCATCGCTCGCCTGCATGACAGAAACCGCCTTGAATGGCCCCTGGTCCGCAAAACTGAAACCGATCCTGCGTCCGAACCCGGTGGCGGAACCCGCCGTCTACTACGACCTGCTGCGGCCTTTGGTGACGGATCTGGAAATCTGGGAAACCGTCTACATCCAGGCGTTGGAAGGCGACAACCCGGTCGTCGAGTGGACCAAGGGCACGGCGCTGCGACCGTTGCTGGAAGCCCTGGACGATGCGGAACGTGACGCGTTCCTGGCCGACTACGGGGCACGGGTCGTCCAAGCCTATCCGCGCCAGCGTGACGGACGAACGCTGTTTCCATTCCGCCGTCTGTTCATCGTCGCCACCGGCCGGGCCTGAGATACGAGAATCAGCGCCCCGCCAGCAATTTCGCGCCGAACAGAATGAACAGGCCACCCGCCAGGCATTCGATGGCTTTGCGGCTTCGGACGTAGAGACGACGCGGGCCTTCGTGACCCAGCGACCACGCCACGGCGGAATACCAGACCGCCGATATCACCACCATAACCAAGACCATCGCCGCCCCGAGTTCCAGGGTCGGGTTCGCCGGCAGCGTTGCCGCGAACAGGCTGGCGACGAACGCGCCGCTCTTGGGGTTGGCCGCGACGGTCATCAGACCGCGAAGGACGGCGCGGCGGGCCGATATCGCCGGGATCGCGCTTTGTGTCGTACCGTTTGCCGACCGCCAGGCCGATACCAGCAGCCGAACGCCGAGCCACATCAGGTACAGACCGCCGACGACCTTGAGCCCGAAATAGAGCCAAGGCGCGAACGCGAACATGGCGCCGATGCCGAGGAACCCCGCCGTTCCCCACAATACCGTTCCCAACGCGATGCCCAGAACGGTCCACAACGCCGAGATCCGGCTGCCGCGAAGCGCGGCGTGCGTGACGAGCAGAAAATTGGGGCCGGGGGTCATCACCGCGATCGCCCACAACGCGGCGACGGAAATCAGAATGCCGTCCATCGGCGGGATCCGTCCAAAACATTCGCCATGCGGAAGGCCGACGATGTTCGAAGTGCCGCCCGGCGTCAAGAATGATGACGCGCCGAGCCGGTAAGTCGAGAATCCCAGCCGCCTAACCGGCCCGGCGCTTTTCATCCTCTCCATTTTCGACTTATCGGCCGCGTCCGGTCAACATCACCGGGCCCCCCTCACGCCGACACAGATCCCGTTCTTGTGCCTGGATTCGCCGCCAGCCATCCCTGGAAGACCACCAATGAAGCAAGCCCACGCAAAAGGTTAGAATGGAATCCAAGCTTTCGCGGGTGCAGCCATGCCGTTTCGCGGTGCGGGCCATGCTTCTGCCGGAGGCCGTTGCGCCTCCCTCCGTCGATGCGCTATAAGCCCGCTTCACGCGCTCCGGCGCCCTTCAGCCGAGGAGGTATCGCGATGCCCGCCTATCAATACGTCTACCACATGCACGGCCTGACCAAGGTGTTTCCGGGCGGACGCGAGATCCTGAAAGGCGTCAACCTGTCGTTCCTGCCCGACGCCAAGATCGGCGTGCTGGGCGTCAACGGCTCCGGCAAGTCCACCCTGCTGAAGATCATGGCCGGCCTGGATCCGGATTTCGGCGGCGAAGCCTGGGCCGCCGAGGGCGCGACCGTCGGCTATCTGCAGCAGGAACCCGAACTCGACCCCGAAAAGGACGTCGAAGGCAACGTCGTCGAGGGACTGGGTGGGACCAAGGCGCTGCTCGACCGCTTCAACGAAGTCAGCATGAAGTTCGCCGAGCCCCTGGAAGACGACGAAATGAACGACCTGCTGGCCGAACAGGCCGAATTGCAGGAACAGATAGACGCCGTCAACGGCTGGGATCTGGAGCGCACCATCGAAATCGCCATGGATGCCCTGCGCTGCCCGCCCGGCGATGCCGACGTCACCAAGATTTCCGGCGGCGAGCGGCGCCGGGTGGCGCTGTGCCGGTTGCTGCTGCAGAAGCCCGACATCCTGCTGCTGGACGAACCGACCAACCACCTGGACGCCGAATCGGTGGCATGGCTGGAACGCCACCTCCACGACTACGCCGGCATGGTCATGATCGTCACCCACGATCGCTATTTCCTCGACAACGTCACCGGCTGGATCCTGGAAATCGATCGCGGACGCGGCATCCCCTACGAGGGCAACTATTCGGCCTGGCTGGAACAGAAGCGCAAGCGCCTGGAGCACGAGGAAAAACAGGAATCGGGCCGTCAGCGCGCCCTGAAGATGGAACTGGAGTGGATCCAGGCATCGCCGCGCGCCCGCCAAGCCAAGAGCAAGGCCCGCATTCAGGCCTACGAAACCCTGCTGGCGCAGGCCGGCGACAAGGCCGGCGGCGTCGCGCAGATCGTGGTTCCGCCGGCGCCGCGCCTGGGCGATCTGGTCATCGAGGCGCAGGGCCTGAGCAAGGCTTACGGCGACCGCCTGCTGATCGACAACCTGGATTTCCGCCTGCCGCCCGGCGGCATCGTCGGCGTGATCGGACCCAACGGTGCCGGCAAGACGACGCTGATGCGCATGATCACCGGCCAGGAAAAGCCCGATGGCGGCTCCTTGCGGATCGGCGAAACGGTGGTGCTGGGCTATGTCGACCAGTCCCGAGACGCACTGGACGCCAACAAAACGGTGTGGGAGGAAATCTCGGGCGGGCTCGACGAAATCGAGCTCGGCAAGCGCAAGATGGCGAGCCGCGCCTACGTGGCGCAGTTCAACTTCAAGGGCGCCGACCAGCAGAAGAAGGTCGGCCAGCTTTCGGGCGGCGAGCGCAACCGCGTCCACATGGCCAACATGCTCAAATCCGGGGCCAACGTGCTGCTGCTGGACGAACCGACCAACGACCTGGACGTCGAAACCCTGCGCGCGCTGGAAGAGGCGCTGGACGAGTTCGCGGGCTGCGCCGTGGTGGTCAGCCACGACCGCTGGTTCCTCGACCGCCTCGCCACCCACATCCTCGCCTTCGAGGGCGACAGCCACGTGGAGTGGTTCGAGGGCAACTACGAAGCCTACGAGGCCGACAAGAAACGCCGCCTCGGCGCCGACGCGGACCAGCCGCACCGCATCAAGTACCGGCCGCTGACGCGGTGAGGTGCATCTCACGCGATTCGATTCGTCGTCAGAAAAATCACAAACGAACAGCGGTAGGCTCTGTCCGTAATCAGGTGTATTTGAGCCGGGTCACCCATGGCCGAAGGCGTTTCAGGATTTTATCTGCATTTGGGTGAACGTGATCGTCAAAACAAAAAGGAGTCAACAAACCTCTGCCAATAAAAAAAGACAACCATGCGGAAACAGAAAAAAAGCCAACCCCAATCAAAATGCCAAATATGTACTTATAAATATCGCCAGAACATCTAGGAACAACACCAAATAACAATATCAATGAAAACGAAAAACTACCAAAAATCGCCACAAAATACAAAAATCCTATGATAATTTTATTTGCAATAGATCCAAATAAGATGCTTTTTATAAAATAAATATTATCAATAGGCATTGGTTTTTCATGAAGAACAGTTGGGCATGAGTCCAACAAACTCGCTGTTTTCAAATCAATAAATTTTTTTACTAAAATATACGCCAAACTCAGCGCCAGCGGTAATAGTAAGAAATAAATATTTTCTACAAAGTTAGTTACGATGCTTATTAGCAATAATACGGAAAATAACTTGAAAACTCGATCAATTATCTTTTGTTTTTCAGTACATTTCCCAAACAATTCTTCCATTGTTTTAGGTTTGTCAGAAATAACATAACCTATTTTGGAAGACGGTGGCCAAAAACATACAGCCTCGTCCTCGCGCAGAAAGAAGCCATCCGCTTGCCTAAATGGCGGAATCAGTGAAAGGACGTAGTAGCGACTCATCTTTCGGCAACCTCGGCGACCAGTTCTCGTTATACGATAGCTTTCCCGATTCTCGGTGTCCACCGATGGTGTTCGGTCGGCGGCATCCATCCGCCAACCGACTTACCTCAAGAGACCCTTGCGAAACGTCTGCCTCATCGCCTACGACATCTCTTGTGCCGGGGCTATGTTGGATGATGTCCGATGGATTAGCCGGGCAACCCGAGGAACCGAAGGAAAAAGAACATGAAATACGTCGTCATCGTCACCCGCGATCCCGAGGCCCCGGCCGAGGCGTTCACACCCGAGCTGCTGAACAAGGAAACCGACCGCGCGCTGACGCTTCTGCGCGACGGCGTCTTCCGCGAAATCTACAGCCGCGACGACGGCAAGGGCGCGGTGCTGATCCTGGAAGCCGCCACCGAGGCGGAGGCCCGCGAGGCGCTCGATTCCCTGCCCATGGCCCAGGCCGGCTTGATCACCTTCGCCGTCTACGGCACCCGCGCCTATCGCGGCTACCTGCGGGGGCTGCCCACCGGCGAATAAGGTCGGGCGAAGCGTTCGTTAAGGCCAAAAATTCCATCGCGAGACGAAACGTGCGTTCACCGCATGAATTCGCCCGCCGGGGGAGCAACGTGGAACAGGCGCTCGGACTTGCTCTGGCCGATGGTGAACAACCACTCGCCCGCCCCTGAGGCGCCGTTCGAATACCACGCGCTGGCAAAGATCGCCCGCGCGCGGGAACGGGGCGGCGTGGCGCGAGGGATTGCGCCGACGCGACATGCCCCGAAAAACCAACATCGCCGATTATACCAAACGCGATGTCGCCGAGATCGCCTGGGCCTTGAACTCAACCCCACGAAAATGCCTCGGCTTGAAAACATCAACCGCGTTGCGCTTGCAAATTGAATCCAACTACCGGTCAAAGAGGGCAAGAATAGCGCTCCATGATTCTAAATTTTAAGGTGGAGCCCAAATCAGCTACCATCGGGGTCAGGGTTGAGAGTCATCCGGGGAGTATCGGTTTAAATCGGAGACCTCTATGAAAAGAGAATTTTTTCTAAAAACGTGGTTCGGTGGACTGTTTGCGGCCGGGGTGATGTGTCTGATCTGGGCTAGCGAATTCGATGGTGGCGCGGCCGCGATGATTGCCGGTGTCGTGGCGTTGGCGGCACTTCTCGTCGTCGGATTGATGTGGGACCGTGCCGTCCGGGAGAAAATCCACTGGTATGAGGAAATCCTTGATGCCGTGCCCCTACCCCTATCGGTAACCGACCTCGACATGCGTTGGACCTTTGTAAACAAGGTCGTCGAAAATCTCATCGAAAAGAAACGCGGCGAAATTGGAGGCATGCAGTGCAATAACTGGGGCGCCAATATCTGCAACACGGATAAGTGCGGCGTCGCATGTTTGCGCCGCGGACAGCAAGAGACCTCGTTCAATCAGTGGTCGCGCGATTTCACCGTGAATACGCATTATTTGAAGAATCTCGCTGGCGAACCGATTGGCCACGTCGAGGTGGTGCAGGACGTAACGGAGAGCCTTGCGTTGAAGGCCCTGATGGGCCGGATCGCCGGGCATTCCGCTTCGATCGTGGCCTCGTTGGAATCGCTGACCGATGCGGGTGAGCGCATGTCGGCGGCCAGCGTGCAAACATCGGCGCAAGCGGACGCTTTGAGCGCCAGCATGGATATTGCCACTCAGTCGGTTGCGGGTGTCGCCGGCGCGGCGGAAGAAGTATCGAGCAATCTGAGCAACGTCGCCGCCACGATGGAAGAGACCGGCCGTTCCATCGACAGCATAGCAGGCAATTCCCAGGATGGTTCGCGTCTGGCGGAAGACGCCTCGAACAAGGCGGGACAAGCGAACCAGATCATGCGGGATTTGGGAAGCGCCGCCGAGGGAACCAGCGAGGTGACCGAGCTCATCAAAAGCGTTGCCGAACAGACAAATCTTTTGGCTCTGAACGCCACCATCGAAGCCGCGCGCGCCGGTGAAATGGGCAAGGGATTCGCCGTCGTGGCCGGCGAGGTCAAGAACCTCGCCAACCAAAGTGCCAAATCTGCGGACGAGATCGTCGAGCGCATAAGCGGGATGCAGCAGATTTCGGAAAAGGCGATTGCCGCCATAACGGACGTGGCGAAAGTCATTGAAACGGTGTCAACTGCGGTGAACGAGATCGACGATTCCATTACGCAGCAGAGAATGGCCACCAAGGAAGTGACCGTAAATCTGTCCCAAGCCAATCAGGGCAGCCGCGAATCCGCCGAAAGCATCAACCGCATTTCCGAAACGTTCATGGAAATGAAGGAAGGCATCCAACAAATCAGCGAAGCCGCGCGCGGTACGGCGCAGGCCGTGGATTCGGTCAACGCGGCCGCAAACGACCTGGCTGGCGTCGTGGCGGAACTTGACGCGATCATCAAGGAAAACAGTTAGCACGATTTCCGATCGAACCGAACCGCTCGGCGTTTCAGATTGATCAGAAAACATTGCGCTAATTCAATACATTGTCGAAAATCCTAGCGAATCAATCCGGGTCTCAGCGGCCCGGATTGATCGTCGTTCGTTTGCCTCGTGTTTATTTTCCTTGCCGTTCGATTGACGTTTTTGGGGGGCTTCAAGTCAGTAGCGGTAGCACCGACGGATTGTTCATCAGCGCGGCCTTGCCGAAAGAATTCGGATTCATGGCGATCGGTTTGAAATACGTCGTCATCGTCAGCCGCGATCCCGAGGCTCCGGCCGAGGCCTTCGCGCCCGAACTGCTGAACGCGGAATCCGACACTCTCCTCTCCCAGGAGGGAGATGAGTCATGCCCCCCTCGTCCGCCAACCGCCACCCTGGCCCTCGGCGCCGGGAAAAGGGGGGCTTCCCACCCCAAGGCGCCGTTCGAAGACCACGCGTTCGAGAAGATTGCCCATGCTCAGGCACGGGTGAGGTGTCGAGCGCAGGATTGAGGCGCGTGCGGCAACGAGCGGCGGCGCCGGTCTCAAAGAACAAATCCCCCGAAAGTTCCGGGTTGCCGGATCCGGCCCAGCCTTCTGCCAACGACCGGCTCCCCTGCCGGATCCGGCGCGATCGCAGCGTCGCGATCGCCTATTCCAACCCGTGAAGGGTGCGCGGCACCGTGCACCTTGAATTTCCCGATTGACAGCGCCGCCGGTTCGACGATTCTATTAGATGAAACGTCCATGTCAATCGGATCTCATAATATGAAACAACTCGCGCAGACCGACTCGGAAACCGAACGATCGACGCACCGCTCGCTTGAACGCGGGCTTCGGGTTCTGGAAGCCATCGCATCCAATGGCGGAACCACCAGCCTGTCGGAAACGGCGCGGCGGACGGGGCTGCATCGCAGCACCACCCATCACCTGCTGCAGACGCTGGTGAACATCGGCTACCTGCATCAGGATCCGGATTCGCGCGGTTACGAACCGGCCGCGAAGTTGTTCGAACTGGCCGGCCGCACCTGGACCCCGGAGCAGTTGGGCGAGATCGCCCAGCCGTTCGTCGCGGCGCTGACGGCGCTGACCGGCGAAGGATCGAGCGTGGCCGCCTATCGCGACGGCGGCCTGACCATCGTCGCCAAGCAGGACCCCGACAGCCCGGTCCGGGTCGTGCAGCGCGTGGGCGGCGACCGGCCGATGCACGCGACCGCCGTGGGCAAGGCGGTCATGCCCTGGCTGCCGGAAAGCGAACTGACCGGGCTTCTGGCGCGGATCGACTACGGCCGCTACACCGTCCGGACCATAGTGGATCGCGGCGCGCTGGAAAAGGAACTGAGGCGCATCCGGCTGTCGGGATACGCCATCGACGACGAGGAGCACATCGAGGGCATCCGCTGCATCGCCGCGCCGATCTTCGGTTACACCGGACAGGTTCTGGGATCGCTGTGCGCCCTGGGGCCCAAAAGCCGGATGACGCGCCGCAAGTTGCAGACCTTGCGCGCGCCGCTGTTCGCGACCGCGCGGGCCCTGTCGGAGCGTTTGGGATGGCGGACAGACGACACGTTCCTGGGCAAACGCATGACCCGGACGACTCAGTCGGACGCCTGATCCGGGTGCCCTAACGCTGAAAGTCGCCCGAACGAACGTCAGGAAGGATTGCGCAGCGATTCGGTCTTGGTGCGCAGTTCCGCAATCAGTCCCGCCACGGTGCCGCCGTTGCGGCGGATGGTCGATGCAAAATCGGAACGGAACGTGCCGCTGAGGCTTGTGCCTTCGACGACCACATCGACGATTTTCAGTAAATCTCCGATCCGACCCACCCGCCAATCCACCTTGTAGGCCTGGTTCGACGACGCACGGCCGATTTCGGTGCGCACCGTGACGTAGGTCTCGTCCTCGACGATGGCGTCCACGATCGAAAGACTTTCCCCCGCGTATTCTGTGAACCGGTCGATGTAGGTCACGACCATGAGATCCTCGAACAGACGGAGGTATTCCTCCTTCTCGTGGTCGGTCGCCTGATTCCAGTACCGCCCGAGGATCCAGCGGCCGGTCGATTTGACCGCGAAGGCCTCGTTGAACAGGGTACGGAACCGGCGCGCCCTTTCCGGACGGGGGACGGAATTGACAAACAGGGCCTGCAACGCCCGATCGGCGAGCGATTCGATGAATCGTTTGGCATCATCCTCGCGCCCACCCGCGTGCGCCAAAGACGCAAAGGGGACGTTGGAAGCGGCGAAAAGACCCAGGAGGCCCGCGATAAAACGGCGACGATCAGGCATGGCAATGTAACTCATGGTTCTACTGAAGGGCCAAACGGGCGACAGAGGGCAGCCGTCGTCGTCCACCCACCGGTCCCGCGTGGAGTGTACACATTGCACCCAAAAATTCCAGTTCCTCGTCAAAATATGTGTGATTTGAAACACAGGTGTTGCCCTGCGGCAACATTTCATCGCCATCCGACACGGCAATTGACATCGACTCAAAGGAGGTATAACAAACATAAAGATATCTTTATATCTACATTTTTAAGGGATATTCGGGCCGGACGTCATGGATGATCTTTTGTCAGCGCTCAAGGCGGCAGCGGAACCGACGCGGCTTCGCATCCTCGGCCTGTGTGCGGACGGCGAACTGACGGTGTCGGAACTGACGTCTATCCTGGGCCAAAGCCAACCCCGGGTATCCCGTCACCTGCGCCTGCTGGCCGAGGCAGGGCTGCTGGAACGTTGCCGCGAAGGCAACTGGGTCTTCCACCGCCTGGGTTCCGACGGCGTCGGCCGCCAAGTCGCCGACGCGATTACAGGCCTGTTGTCCGAGGAGGACGACGACATCCGGCGCGACCGGATTCGGCTGTCGGAGGTCAAATCGGCGCGGGCCGAGGCGGCGGCCGACTATTTCCGTCGCAACGCCACGCGATGGGATTCGCTGCGTTCGCTCCATGTGGATGAGACGGAGGTCGAGCAGACGCTGCTGACCTTCATTCCCGACGGCGGAATCCGCGATCTGCTGGATATCGGCACCGGCACCGGCCGGATCCTGGGACTGTTGGGCCCCCGAGCCGAAAATGCCCAAGGCGTCGATCTGTCGCACGACATGCTGTCGATCGCCCGCGCGAACCTGGAAAACCGCGGTGCGCGGAACTGCACCGTCCGCCAGGCCGACATGAACGGACTGCCGTTCGACGAAGGATCGTTTGATCTGGTGACCGTGCATCAGGTCCTGCATTTCGCCGATCACCCGGCACGCGCGATCCTGGAAGCGGCGCGCGTACTGCGGCGGGGCGGCCGAATCATCATCGTCGATTTTCTTCCTCACGGCCGGGAAGAGTTGCGGACCGAGCACGAACATCGCAGACTCGGTTTTTCGGATCAGGAAGTCGCGGCGTGGTTCGCCCAGGCCCGCCTCCGTCCGGAGCGCATGGCCCATCTGCCGGGCGACCCCCTGACCGTGGCGGTCTGGTCGGCCGTGAAACCCGTGCAATCCGTATCGTGAAAGACCCGTACCATGAAAGGAAAGCGCCTTGGAGGCGAATGACTCTCTTCCCATAAAACGGCGCACCGAGGCGTTTTGCCAGTTTCCGCACTGTCTGGCCGTGGCCTCGCCGCTGCCGCAGGATGTCCGCGTGTCGTTCGAGTTTTTTCCGCCCAAAACGGAGAAGATGGAACAGGCGCTTTGGGCCTGCGTGCAACGGCTGGAACCGATTCGGCCGGCCTACGTTTCGGTGACTTACGGTGCCGGCGGATCGACCCGCGAGCGGACCCACGCGACGGTCGTCCGGATCAAGCGGGAATCGGGACTGGAACCGGCGGCGCACCTGACCTGCGTCGGATCCCCGCGCGAGGAAATCGACGCCATCGCGCGCCAGTACTGGGAAGACGGCATCCGCCATATCGTTGCGTTGCGCGGCGACTCGCCCGAAGCCGACGGTCCCTACACGCCCTATCCCGGCGGCTACGCCTATGCCTCGGACCTCGTCACCGGTCTGAAACGGGTCGCCGACTTCGAAATTTCGGTCGCCGCCTATCCGGAAATGCATCCCGAGGCACGCAGCGCTCAAACCGACCTCGACAACCTGAAGCGCAAGATCGACGCCGGCGCGACCCGTGCGATCACCCAGTTCTTTTTCGACATCAACGTCTTCATCCGTTTTCTGGAAAAGGCGCGGGCCGCCGGGATCACGGTGCCGATCGTTCCCGGAATCCTGCCCGTCACCAATTTCAAGCGCGTTTGCGAATTCGCCGGACGTTGCGGCGCCTCCATTCCACATTGGATGGGCGACCTGTTCGGGGGACTGGATGACGATCCGGAAACGCGGAAACTGGTCGCCGCCACGGTCGCGGCGGAACAATGTCGGATTCTGCACCGCTACGGGGTCGAGGAATTCCATTTCTATACCCTCAACCGGGCCGATCTGACCTATGCGATCTGCCACATTCTGGGAGTCCGCCAACCGGCGGTCCGGGACTAACCAAGGGAACGACGCTTTCATGGCTCATCTTCTGGACGTTCTGCGCGATCGCGTTCTGCTGTGCGACGGCGGCATGGGAACCTGCGTGCAAGCAGCGAACCTGGATGTGGACAAGGATTTCTGGGGCCACGAGAACTGCACCGACATCCTGACCCGGTCGCGGCCCGACCTGATCCGCGGCATCCATCGCGGCTACTTCGAAGCCGGCGCCGATTTCGCGACCACGAACACGTTCGGGACCTCGCCGGTCACGCTGGGTGAATTCGGGCTCCAGGACGAAGCCTTCGACCTGAGCAAGGCGTCGGCCGAACTGGCGCGCGAAGCCGCCGACGATCTGAAGGCCGACGGGCGCACCCGGTTCATCCTGGGCGACATCGGCCCCGGCACCAAGCTGCCCAGCCTCGGCCATATCGGTTACGACCGGCTGGAAGACGCACTGACCATCCAGTGCGCGGGCCTTCTGGCGGGCGGCATCGATGCGTTCCTGTTGGAGACGTGCCAGGACACCCTGCAGATCAAGGCCGGGATCAACGCGGCGAAACGCGCCCGCGCCGAAGCGGGACGCACGGACATTCCCATCTTCGTCCAGGTGACGGTGGAAACCACCGGCACGCTGCTGATTGGCGCCGACATCGCGGCCGCCACCACGACCGTGCGCGCCCTCGGCGTCGATTCCATGGGCTTGAACTGCGCGACCGGGCCGCAGGAAATGGCCGAACACATCCGCTGGCTGTCGGAAAACTGGCCGGGCATCATCTCCGTCCAGCCCAACGCCGGACTTCCGGAACTGGTGGACGGAGAAACGCGCTATCCGCTGAAGCCGGACGAACACGCCCGCTGGCTGGAACGGTTCATCGAGGAAGACGGCGTCAACATCGTCGGCGGCTGCTGCGGCACCGACACCCGCCACATAGCCGCCGTCGACGCCATGCTGCGACGACGCGCGGCCTCCGGCCATCGTCCGGCACCCAAGACGCGCACGGTCCACTGGGTTCCGGCAGTCGCGTCGTTGTACGGCCAAGTGCCCCTGCGCCAGGAAAACGCCTTCTTTTCCATCGGTGAGCGCTGCAACGCCAACGGATCGAAGAAATTCCGCGAACTCCAGGATGCCGACGACTGGGACGGCTGCGTCGCCATGGGCCGCGAGCAGACGAAGGAGGGATCGCACGCGCTCGACGTCTGCACCGCCTTCGTCGGTCGCAACGAAATCGCCGACATGACCGAGGTCGTCTCCCGCATGCGCGGCGCCGTCACCGCGCCGCTGGTCTTCGATTCCACCGAACTGCCGGTGCTGGAAACGGCGCTGAAGCTTTACGGCGGCAAGCCGATCATCAACTCGATCAATTTCGAGGACGGCGAAGAGGCGGCGGAAAAACGCATGGAGCTGGCGCGCCGATTCGGCGCCGCCGTCATCGCGCTGACGATCGATGAAGAAGGCATGGCCAAGAACGCGGAAACCAAGGTCCGCATCGCCAAGCGGCTGAAGGCGTTCGCCTGCGACCGTTTCGGGCTGCCGCCTTCGGACCTGCTGATCGATCCCCTGACCTTCACCGTCTGCACCGGCAACGAGGACGATCGCAAGCTGGCGCTGGAAACCCTGGAGGCGATCCGCCGCATCCGCGAGGAGCTGCCGGAATGCCAGATCATCCTGGGACTGTCCAACATCTCGTTCGGACTGAAGGCCGCCGCGCGCCACGTCCTGAATTCGGTATTCCTCGACGAGGCGGTCAAGGCCGGCATGACCGGTGCCATCGTGCACCTGCCGCGCCTGAAACCTCTGCATCAGGTGCCGGAGGAAGAGGCCCGCATCGCCCGCGATCTTTTGTTCGACAACCGGGCCGAGGGATACGACCCGCTTCAGGCCTATATCGGGCTCTTCACCGACCGGACCGTGGAATCGGAGAAGAAGAAAGAGCGCCCCGAAGCCGTCGAGGACCGTCTGAAGCAACGGATCGTCGACGGCGACCGTCTGGGCCTGGAAGACGACCTGAACGAAGCGATGAAGACGCATCCGCCCCTGGACATCGTCAACAACCTGCTGCTGGACGGCATGAAGGTGGTGGGAGAACTGTTCGGCGCCGGCAAGATGCAACTGCCATTCGTCCTGCAGTCGGCCGAAACGATGAAGGCCGCCGTCGCCTTCCTGGAACCCCACATGGAAAAGGCCGACAGCGGCGGCAAGGGCCGGATCGTGCTGGCGACGGTCAAGGGCGACGTCCATGACATCGGCAAGAACCTGGTCGACATCATCCTGACCAACAACGGCTACGAGGTCGTCAACCTGGGGATCAAGCAGCCGATCGCCGACATCCTCAAGGCCGCCCGCGACCACAAGGCCGATGCCGTCGGCATGTCCGGCCTGCTGGTAAAATCCACCGTGGTAATGCGCGAAAACCTGGAGGAAATGACCCGCCAGGGATTCGACATCCCGGTGCTGCTGGGCGGTGCCGCCCTGACCCGCCGTTACGTGGAGGACGATTGCGTCAAGGCCTATGGCCCCGGTCGCGTCGCCTACGCGCGCGACGCCTTCGATGGACTGGAACTGATGGACCGGGTCCGCGGCGGCACCTTCGACGACTATTTGGTCAAGATGCAGGAACGGCGCGAAACCCTGCCGTCGAGGCGGCGGAAACGGTCGTTGGGCGATGTCCCGGGCGCGGCGTTGCGCCCCGTCGACTGGGAGGAAATCAAGACCCGCAAGGCCGAACTGCTGAAGGACGTGACGGTTCCCGGGGCGCCGTTCCTGGGCGCGCGGGTATTGGAACAGGTGCCGCTGCGCAACCTGACCCCGTACCTGAACGAAAACATGCTGTACGTCTTCCATTGGGGCTACCGCCGCGAAGGCCGCAACGATGCCGAATGGCGTGCCCATTCGCGCACCGAATACGGTCCGATCCTCAAGGATCTGCTGAAAACCTGCGAGCGCGATGCGATCTTGAAGCCGCAGGCGGTCTACGGATTCTGGAAATGCGCGGCCGAGGGCAACGCCGTGATCCTGTTCGACGGCGACAGCGACCGCGAACTCACCCGCTTCGACTTTCCGCGCCAAAACCGCGAAGGCGGCCTGTGCATCGCCGATTTCTTCCGCGATGTCGATTCGGGGGTGCGCGACGTCATCGGCCTTCAGGTGGTGACCATGGGCAGTCGGGCTTCGGAAGTGGCCCGGGACTGGTTCGGCGACAACCGATACCAGGACTATCTGTACCTCCACGGCCTGTCGGTCGAGATGGCCGAAGCACTGGCGGAATATATTCACAAAACCGTGCGCGCCGAACTGGGAATCGGGGGCGACGACGCCCGCGACGTCCGCGATCTGTTTCGCCAGGGGTACCAGGGATCGCGGTATTCGTTCGGATATCCCGCCTGCCCCAACCTCGCGGACCAGAGAAAAATCCTACAACTATTGGGAGCGGACCGCATCGGAATCGAGATGGCGGACGAAGACCAACTCCATCCGGAACAGTCGACTTCGGCGATTGTCGTGCACCACCCCCAGGCGAAATATTTTTCTGTTTAGAACTATTGCAAGAATTATTGTCATTCGATGCGCGGATGCTTGACACGGACGCTTTCCCCCTATTGTATGACGATATGAGGAAAGCGTCCTCCTTCTCCGGCACCGTCGAATTGAACTCGATGCGTCGAGGGCTTCATGGCCAAGTCGTCGAGGCGATTGGTCTGCGCATCGCGCGCGGCGGGTTCGAACCCGGGTCGTCGCTTCCCGACGAAGATACAATGGCGACCGAACTGAACGTCAGCCGAACCGTCGTCCGTGAGGCCATCAAGGTGCTCGCCGCCAAGGGTATCGTCGCCTCGCGCCCCCGCCTCGGCACCACCATCCGCCCGGTTCACGACTGGAACATGTTGGACCCGGACGTGCTGGTCTGGCAAAGCAAGGCGCGCCCGACGCCGCAATTCATTCGTCATCTGATCGAAATCCGGCAGATCGTCGAACCGCCGGCGGCGGAATTGGCGGCGGACCGGGCGACCCCGGAAGATCTCAGGGCCATTGACGGCGCCATCGCCGCCATGGCCGCCAGCCTGGAAGACTGGCAGGCCTTCATGACTGCCGACGTGGATTTTCATGTTTCGGTGCTGACCGCCAGCCACAATCCGTTTCTTCAGCCCATGGCCCACGCCATCGGCGCGGCGTTGACGTCGAGCCGGACCCTGACCTCGCGGGATCCGAACATGAGCCGCGCATCCTTCCCGCTTCACGAGGGTATTCGCAACGCCATCCGGCGCCGCGACGGCAACGCCGCGCGCGACGCCATGCGCATGCATCTTGAATACACCTGGATTCGTATTTCCGATTTCCTTAAAGAGGACGAAAGAAAGTCGAGGAAAAGGGAATACGGAAATGAGAATCGTTGACGTCCGCAGCCATGTCATCATGTATGACCTGGCGGAAGAACTCGGATATTCCCAGCAGTACTACACTAAGCGCACCGCCCATATCGTCGAAGTGGTGACCGACGATGGCATCCGCGGCTACGGCGAGGCCTTCGGCGGCGGCGGCGTGGCCCTCGGCAATAAGGCCATCGTCGAAAAAACCATCGCGCCGATGATCATCGGCATGAATCCGCTCGACCGCGAAGTCATCTGGCACAAGGTCTACAACCTGTTGCGCGATCACGGCCAGAAGGGCATGCCGATGCAGGCCCTGTCGGGGATCGACATCGCCCTGTGGGATATTGCCGGCAAGGCCCTGGACATGCCGCTGTATCAGTTGATCGGCGGCGCCTTTCGCGATCGGATCCCCGTCTACGGCTACGGCATGATGCTGCAACGCGTGCCGGACCTGTCGCAGCGGTTCGCCGACGAATCCGCAAAGATCAAGGCGATGGGCTTCCAGGCCATGAAAATGAAGATCGGCCTGGGTTTCGATCGGGATCTCGACCTCGTCGAAACGGTCCGCGAATCCATCGGCGACGACGTCAAGCTGATGGTGGACGCCAACCATGCCTACACCGCGCGCGAGGCGATTCCGCTCGGCCGCGAACTCGAAGCGCTGGACGTGTTCTGGTTCGAGGAGCCGGTACCGCCCGAGGATCGGCAAGGCTATCGCGATCTTTGCCAGGCGCTGGATATGAACATCGCCGGCGGCGAGGCGGAATTTTCACGATGGGGCTTCCGCGATCTGATCGAGGGACGTTGCGTCGACGTTCTCCAGCCGGAAACCTGCGGTCTCGGCGGCGTTTCGGAATACCTGAAGATCCGGGATCTCGCCCACGCCCATTTCATCCCCGTCGTCAACCATGTCTGGGGTTCCGCCATCTGCGTGGCCGTGAACATTCACCTGCTCGCGGCGATGCCCCATCTTCCCGGCGGCGTCAGCCCCATGCAGCCGATGCTGGAATACGACACCACCCCCAACCTGTTCCGCGAAAACCTATTGACGGAATCGCTCGACGTTCTGGGACAGGTGACGGCCGGCGGCGGTTCGATCGGCCTGCCCAAGGGGCCGGGACTGGGCATCGACATCGATTTCGATTTCGTCAACCACTATCGGGTGGACGCGTGAGCCTCCGTTTTAGCCGCACCCGTGGCAACATTCGTAATTCCTTAACAAACTGGGCGCAGAATCGGAATATGCAAAACGAGTAGGGGTTGCGTTCCGATGGCAACAAATGGCGCGAAGCGCAAGAATCTGGGGGTTCAACCGGGTGACCGCTTCATCAAACTGGATAAGTATCGATCCGAATGGATCGTCAAGGAGATCTTGAATTTTCCCAATCTTCCGCCGCACCTTCACTTGGCGGAAGCCGGATCGAAACGTCGGGCCTTGACGTTTTCCGTTTCGGCGATCCTGGACCGGAAACTGTTCATACCGGTTCGGCAGCCGGCGGCCGGCAAGGCGAACTGATCGACGGTTCTTGACCGGATCGTGAAGCGGACGTCGCGGGGACGTCCGCTTTCGATTCCGGCGACGAAGCATGGCGGCCTGATCAGGACCGCCCGTCGCGAAGCCCCGTCAAAGCGTCGCGGATCCGTCCGACCACGTCCGGCCAGTCGCGCCGCTTTTCCTGCCTGAACAACCGCATCGTCGGGTACCACGGCGTATCGTTTCGGCCCGCCGGCCACAGGTAGCTGGGCGGCCACGCCATGATCGTCCACACCGGACGCCCCAGAGCCCCCGCCAAGTGGGCGGTCGCTGTATCTACCCCGATGACCAGGTCCAATTCCGCCATCGCGGCAGCCATTTCGGGAAACTCCGGGGACAAGGCGTGGACGTTGGCGCGCGGTGCCAGTCGCTCCAGATCGGATTCGGCCGGCCCTTTCTGCAAGGAAAAGAAGTCGATGCCGTGGAGATCGAACAACGGCTCGAAATCCTCGGGCCGGCAGGACCGGTTGGCGTCGTTGCGGTGGGTCGGGCTGCCCGCCCAGGCAAAACCGACCTTCAGTCCCGCGCACCGGCGGATACGTGGATCGGCGTGCGCGCCTTCGGGCACCTTGAGATAGGGAACCCCGTTGGGGACCCGGCCGATCGTGGTTCCGAACAGACGC
The DNA here is from genome assembly GCA_963675465.2 of Rhodospirillales bacterium. Lineage (GTDB taxonomy): Bacteria > Pseudomonadota > Alphaproteobacteria > Rhodospirillales > Shumkoniaceae > JAHDSF01. Next base: position 171,566 of record CAXXVY010000001.1, on the reverse strand, counting down.
GGCAGGCTCATCATCGGAACATGGAAATCGAAATCGGGCAGTTTGGCGTCGCGCGCATGTACCGATACCGCGCCGTTCAGGGTTTCGAATATCGGCACCAACGGTTCCCGGCATTCGAGGATCACCGTCGCGCCGCGCCCCGCCAGAAGCGGCACGTAGCGCGCGAACTGGATCGAATCCCCCAATCCCTGTTCGGCGTGCACCAGTATCGTCTTGCCGAAGGGATCGTTCCCTTCCCATGCCGGTTTGCCGAAATCGCGCCAGGGCGTGGTAAACGCGGGATTGCGCCAGCGCCATTCGTATTCCCGCCAGCCTTCGCGATAGAGCCCTTTTTGCAGTAGGACCAGCGACAGATTCCAATGCAGGTCCGGGGCTTCGGGGGCCAGACGCAGGGCATCGCGGAAAACCCTTTCGGCCTCGTCCAGCGCGCCCAGTGCATGCAGTGCCGTCCCCAGGTTCGAACGGGCGTCCAGGTTCGCGGGATCGCGTTCCAGCGCCTTGAGATAGGCGGAGACCGCGCCGTCCCAATCGTCGTCGGCCATTCTCAAATCACCCGCCAAGGCGTTGGCCAAGGCGTTATCCGGCACCTCCATCAGAATTTCGTCGAGTTCCGTCCGGGCGGTTTCCCGATCCCCCAGGGCGAGGCGCACCCGCGCCCGATTGACCCGCGCCTGGACAAACCCCTTGCGCAGCCGGATCGCCCGATTGTATGCCTCCAGCGCGTCGGCATTTCGGCCCCGCCCCGCCAGGGCATTGCCGAGATTGTTGTGGGCCTCGGCGATTTCGGGGGCGAGATCCAGCGCGCGGCGGGCGACCTGTTCGGCCTCGGTATAGCGGTGCAGGGCACACAAGGCGCTGGACAGGTTGATCGCCGCCGTCGTGTCGAGAGGCTGCAATTCCAAAGCCTGACCGAACGCTTCGGCCGCGGCCTCGTGCGCCCCGGACGCCTGGAGCGCGTTGCCCAAATTGACATAGGGGGCGAAGAACTTGGGATCGATGCGGATCGCCTCCCGCGCCAGGTTCTGTGCCAATTCCTGGTCGCCGAGTACCTGAAAGACGGCGCTGAGCAGATTGAGCGCGTCGACGTTTTCGGGATCCGCCGTCAGAACCGCACGATAGATTTCAGCGGCCTCGACAAGCTTTCCCTTCTGCTGAAGGTTCAGTCCTTCCTGAATACGACGAGCGACGTCCATCGGTTTCTCCGGGCGTTGAGCGGGCATTCGGGCCATGGCAAGCCATCCCCATCCGGCAGTCGGCGCTTCCACGCCAAGCGCCATCCCGATACTATGGCACCGAATGCGGTCAAAAGAAGGAGTAAACGACATGCTGCCGCTGCAACCCAACCCCCTGCGCGCCAAACTGGCCGCAGGCAATATCGTGACAGGATCGGCACTGTTTTCCTGGAGCCCCAACATCGTCGAGGCGATGGGCTACGCCGGAATCGATTTCCTGCGCATCGACAACGAACATGCCTGGCGGCAAGACGCCAGCGCCGAACACGCGATCCGCGCCGCATGGGGCGTCGGCGTATGCCCGATCATGCGGGTCGACCGTGACGACCCCTATCTCGTGCGTAAAGCGCTTGAGATCGGTGCCGGAGGCATCATCGTTCCCGACATCCGGTCGGTGGAGGACGCGGTGGCCGTGGTCCGTGCCGCCCGATTCCCGCCAATGGGCAACCGGGGCTTTTCCCACAACGCCTACAGCGGCGGCTGGGCCAGCGTCGATCCGGGCGCATGGCGCGAGTGGAGCAACCAAGAACCGCTGGTCGGCGTGATGATCGAGCACCCGGCCGCCGTCGATGCCGCCGGCGACATCTTCGCCGTCGAAGGTCTAGACTTCGGTCTGTTCGGACCGGCGGATCTGTCGATCAACATGGGCTTCGACCGACCGATGATGAAGAACGAGCGGATCGTAGCCGCGTTGAAGCGTACCATCGAAGCCGCGGCGAAAGCCGGCAAGCACGTCATGTACAACCCCGGCATGACGCCGGACGACATCGCGTACTGGAAAGACGCGGGTCTCACAATGTTCGAACTCGGCAGCGACACCGTCCTGGTCCGCACCGCACTGGCCAAGGGGGTCGAGGCCGTCGCAAGATCGGATTGACGGGAACGCTCAGTCTCCCACTCTTCTGATCCCTGGGCGGGCGGAACAACGTCTTGCCCAGGGATGGCGTGGCTGTTCCCGTGGACGTCCGCTATACTTTTGCAATGACGAAGATTGAAAAGCACGGGCCCGTCCAAACGGAAAGGCTTCGAGCGATGCGGGGCACGGCGGCGATTTTGATGGTCCTATTGGCGACGGCTTTCGGAGCCGCGCGCGCCGAAATTCCGTGCTCAACCCTGCCCGGCAAGGTGTCGCTCGCGGACAATCCCTGGCCGCCCTTCACATTGGGCGAAGAGGGCGGGAGAGCAACCGGCGGGAGGACGCTGACCTTACTTCGAAGTATCTTCGGTTCCCTCGGCACGTCGATCGACGTTCGGCTGTACCCTTGGCAAAGAGTCCTGAAAATGGCCGAGGCGGGGCGCATCGACGGAATTCCGATCCTCATGCGTTCGCCGGAGCGCGAGAAATACCTGACTTACACCGACCGACTGATTACCGTTCACAACGTCTTCTACTTCAACCGCGAGAAGCTCGGCGCTTTCGAGTGGCGCACATTCGACGACTTGCGCGGCTATACGATCGGGTTGGTGACGGGCTACACCTACCAGGCCGACTTCCTGGCCGCAATCGGACGATTGGGGCTTCAGGTCGAATACAGCCGGTCGCCGGAAACGAGTTACAACCGGCTCTACGCGGGACGAGTAGACTTGGTTATAGACGAGGAAATCGCCGGGAACGCGATGATTGCGAACCATCCCGATTGGCGACGCGCGTTCGCCAAGGCATCGAAGCCGACGGCAAGCTACGACTATTTCATGGCGTTTTCCAAGCGATCGCCCTTCGCCGCATGCGTCCCGCGCATCAATGCGGTAATACGCGCCCTTTCAGAAGCCGGGCGGATTGATCGGATACTGAAAGAGCCGGCGAGGGAGACATCTCCATGAACGCTGGGAGGTTTCTCGGTTCGTCCATCGTCGGATGGGTTCTGCCGCGTGGACGGATCGCGCGCGCATTGTTGTTCAAGACTCTGACGATCGCGATCGTCATCGGTTTGGTGACGGCCGGGGGGTATTCCGCCTTCGATTACGGTTACCAGAAAGAGATGGCTCGAACGGGCGCGCTCGAAGCATTGAACATGACCCGCGAAGCCGCCAAGCGCGCGACCTACGACCTTGATCCCGTACTGGCGCTGACCATCGTCGACGGACTGGCGGCGGCTGGCCGCTTCAAAACCGTAACCCTGACCGACGATTTTGCCATGAATCTGGCGGAATGGCGGGGTTCGATTTCGGATTCCCTGTTCGAACGATCTGCCCGTTTCACGGTTCCGCCGATGGAAGAGATCGTTGTCTTGCTGTTCGACGACGATACCGGGCAGTCATTGGGGATGCTGGCGGGAACGATAGATGAAGTTCCTATTTTCCGCGAATGGTTCCGGCACGCGGCTTCAAGCTTCCTGCTCGTACCCTTGGCTGTGCTGGTCGCGGCCGCGTTGCTGGCCGGACTGTTCCATCGTTCCGTGACCCACCCCCTGACGATGCTTGCCGAAACGATCAAACGCGATTGGATCGAAGACGTGGAACCCGGCACGCTCAAACTTCCGCCAGAACACCGGGGCAACGAGTTGGGCGTCCTGATCGAAACGATCAATTCCGCATCGTCGGCCCTGCGTACGGCCAACGCCAAGCTGCGCGAAGTCGTGGAACAGCTGCACAACAGCGAAAGCCGGTTCCGAAGCTATTTCGACAACGCTCCCGAAGGCATTTTCGTTGCTGACGAAGCCGGCCGTTATACCGACGTCAATCCCGCCGGCTGTGCACTGGTCGGCCACGATCGCGAAAACCTGCTGAACATGACGGTGTTGGATGTCTCGGACCCGCCGGAACGTGCCTGGCATTGGGAATTGTTCTCCGGCCTGCAGGAAACCGGCCGCCTTTCCGCCGAGATCGCCTTGCGCAGAAAGGACGGATCGCGCGTTTATGTCTGGTTGAGCGCGGTTCGTCTCGCCGATGGCGGCGTCATCGGATTCTGCCAGGACACCACCGAGAGGCGCGCCTACGAAGCCACCTTGAAGGCCGCGAAAAAGACCGCCGAGGACGCGAGCCTGGCGAAGTCGCACTTCCTCGCCAACATGAGCCACGAACTGCGCACGCCGCTCAACAGCGTGATCGGATTCTCCGGCGCGATGTCGGAACAGATTTGGGGGCCGCTGCCGGAACGCTATCTGGAGTACGCCCGCCTGATCAGCCAGAGCGGCGAACATCTGCTCGGCATCATCGGGGATCTGCTGGACATGTCCCGGATCGAAGCCGGAAAGACCCAGCTGTCTCTCGAAGAGGTCGACGTCGGAATCATTCTGACCGAAGTGCTGTCGATCGTAAGCGCCCAGGCGGAAAGCAACGATGTCCGGATCGCCCTCGCCCCGGATTTCCGGCCCTGCCGGATCGACGCCGACCCCATCCGCATCCGGCAGATTTTCATCAACCTGTTGTCGAACGCAGTCAAGTTTTCGCCGCACGGCTCTGTCACCATCTCCACCGACTGCGATGAAAAATCCCATCGCATCGTCATCGCGGATACCGGTATCGGCATGAATGCGGCGGATATCGCCACCGCCCTGCAGCCGTTCGGCCAAGTGGAATCGCGTGCCGAAACGCGACGTTTTCAGGGTACCGGCCTGGGGCTGCCGCTGGCGAACCAGCTTGTCGAGCTGCACGGTGGCCGGCTCGACATCCGTTCCAAGCGCGGCGAAGGCACCACGGTGACGGTCGTTCTTCCGAAACGGGCGACTTGACCGCGTCGGTTCACGCCTCCACGGTCGCGACCCGATCCAGCCGCAACCGGTGGCGCGCGTCCGACAACCTTGCCTGCGCGGCATAGACGGCAACCAGGACACCGATGGCATTGGCGCCGGACAGCAGGAACATGATCAGGATCTGGTAGCGAACGGCATCCGTAGGCTCGACGCCGGCCAGGATCTGGCCGGTCATCATGCCGGGCAGGAACACCAGTCCCGACGCGCTCATGGCGTTGACGACGTTGATGAGCCCCGCGCGCACCGCCTCGCGCACGAAAGGACGGAAGGCGGTCTGCCGGTCGTGCCCAAGCGCGAGTTGCGCCTCGATTGCCGCCTTTTCCCGCGCCACCGACGTCATCAGTCGATCCAGTCCGATGCTGACCCCGTTCATGGCGTTGCCCAGAATCATGCCCAGCAGCGGAATGGCGTAGCGGGGATCGTACCAGGGATCGGGCTGCAATTGCGTCGTCAAGGCCAATCCGGTGACCACCGTTCCCGCAATGATCATTGCCGCGCTGCCGATTCCGTAGGTCCAGAGTCCCGCGAAACGGCGCTTCTGCCGGCTCAGGATCTCGCGTCCCGCGAACCCCAGCATGACCAGAGCCACCGCCCCGGTGAGCCACGGAGAGACGGTTTCGAACAGCACCTTGAGGATCAGTCCGACCAGCGTCAGCTGAACGACCATGCGCACCGCCGCGACCGCCAGCGAACGCGCCAGCCCCAGCCGCAGGACAATGGACAGGATGGCGGCCAGCACGACCAGGGAAGCGGCGATCGCCAAATCCGCGGTATCGAGAACGATGTAGCTCATGGCCGCGCTTCCACGATTTGTCCGTCGCGGATTCTCAGACGGCGATCGGCGACGCGCCGGGCCTGGGCTGGATCGTGGGTCACCATCAGAATGCCGGCGCCCCCCGCCCGCAATTCGGACAGAAGGCCTTCGACCGCCGCGGTCGCTTCGGGATCCAGAGACGCGGTCGGTTCGTCCAGCAACAGGAAGCTGGGCCGCGTACCCAATGCGCGGATCAACGCAAGCCGCTGACGTTCCCCGGTCGACAGACGCCCGACCTGCCACGCCAAAGCATCGTCGGGAAAACCCAGTCGCGGCAGCAGCGACACCCCGTGCGCCGAATCGTCGAAATGCCCGCCCACGGTTTCGGTCCACCACCCCGATTCCGCCGGCACGTAGCCGACACGGCGGCGCCATTCCGGGCCCGGCAGCGATTCGCGCCGGATATCATCCAGCGTCACCACGCCCTCGTTGGGATCGAGATCCGCGATGGCCCGCAGCAACAGCGACTTCCCCGCCCCGGAAGGACCGGAAACCGTCACGCACTCGCCCTTTTCAACGGTCAGGGAAACCGGCCCCAATCCGGAACGCCGCAAGTCCCGCACGCCAAGCATGGAACCTCCGTGATCATTCACGCCATCCGCACAATCGGGGCGATTCGGCGCCGAACAGCAAGATACCGCAAAGACCGCCGCCGGGTCACGCGTTCCTGGCGTCGTGCGTGGGGACTCGCGCGCGGCGAGAAACCGGCCTATCTTTAAGGACAGAGGTGAATTGCGGAGGTCGACCCATGCCCATCCCGGTCATCGGACTTCTGGTTCGCGGCGCGGCGCTCGGTTTCGGGATCGCGCTCGGTATGCACGCGGGCCGCAAATTCGTCCCCACGCTTTCCGAACGCCTGGACGAGGCGGCCGAGGATCTCGACATCGGCGTCAAGGCCGATCATGACGACAACCCCTACTACACCGACCTGTTCGGCGAAGACCCGCCGCCCGGAAAAGCGGACGAACGCCGCCACCATTGACGTCTCGCCCGTCCGCAAGTCCGATCGGTCGTGCCTTAACAGGTCTGTTTCAGGTCCTGCCACAATGCGAATGCGGCGCCCGTCGCATCCTGGATGATGGCCATGCGTCCGAAATCACCGACATCCCACGGCCCCTTCAAGACCGAACCGCCGCATTCGGCGACCCGCGTGACTTCGTCGTCCACGCTGTCGACGGCGATGTAGGAAAACCAGTGCGGCGGCACGGTTTCCGGCATGTCATCCGGCATCGCCATCATGCCGCCGACCATATCCTCACCCTGCTTGAACACGGTGTAGACGAACGGTCCCATATCGTGGTCCTGGGCGTCCCAACCCATCAGTTTCTTGTAGAAAGCCTTGGCGCCGGCGACATCGCGCGTCAACAACTCGTTCCAGCAGAAACGACGGAGCGTTTCCATGGGGATCTCCTTCCTGGTTCCTCAACCCAATACGACAGGCAGCGTAACACGCGCTTTCTGTATTCGTTCATGAAATGTTCGTGATCGCGCTCGGCCGTGGCCAAGCGTCGCGCGCGCCGATATACTCGGCCGCGATGAACGATATCGCCCCTTCCGCTTCCCCGATCCGCCCCCCGGAAGCGCCGGTTTTGATCGCCGGAACCCGAGCCGCCGTCTGGCTGGAAGCCGATGGTCGGGTGACCCGTCCGGTCAAGCGGTCGGTGGAAACGTTGGCGCGGGACGCGCCGCCGCTCCTGTGCCACGCCCGCGCCACGGCGGGGCGCCTGGGGATTCAACCGTTCCGAAGTTTCGATATCCTGGAACTGTTCGCCTTCGTCCATCCCGCCCGGTTCTGCGTACCGACGCCGAAGGGGTTGGCGACGGTCCTGGATCTCCCATTGCCAAACACGGCGGAGGATGAAGCGAAGACCTTGCGCGTCGTTGCCGTCCGCCTGTTGGAGCGGCTGGCGACCTTCGGGCCCAGCAAGCGGCACGAGGCGCGTGGACTGGCCTGGATCATGGGCCGCGCCGGATGGCCGTGGGCGCCCGCCGCGCTGTCCGCCCTGGCAGAGCCCGGCGCGCCCGCCGACCTCGCACCCCATTCGCGCGCCATGGCCGAAGCGCTGCGGATCTGGAACCGGCTGAAGGAATGGCAGGAATTCGTCCACGACCGCGAAACCGGCGACCTGCCGGTGGAGCCGGTGGAAGCGCGGGCGCGTCTGGTCCGGCTCCTGGGGCCCAATGCCGAAGCACGGCCGCAGCAGCGGGCTTATGCCGAGGCGGCGGCCGGCGCCTTCGCCCCGCGCGAACACGAAGGCGTGCCGCACATGGTCCTGGCCGAGGCCGGCACCGGGGTCGGCAAGACCCTCGGATACATCGCACCCAGCAGCGTATGGGCGGAAAAGAACGGCGGCGCGGTCTGGATCAGCACCTACACGCGCAACCTCCAGCGCCAACTGGACGGCGAACTGACCCGCTTGTACCCAGATCCGGATGAGAAGGCCCGCCGCGTCGTCATCCGCAAGGGCCGCGAAAACTACCTGTGCCTGCTGAATTTCGAAGAAGCGGTCAATCGGACGCTCGGCCGCTTCGGCCCCGAAACCGTGGCCCTGGCCCTGATGACGCGATGGGCCGGAGCGACCCGCGACGGCGACATGGTCGGCGGCGATTTTCCCGCTTGGCTGGCGGGATTGATGGGACGAGGGTTCACCTTGAACCTGACCGACACCCGAGGCGAATGCATCTATTCGGCCTGTCCGCACTACCGCAAATGCTTCATCGAGCGCACCGTGCGCCGGGCACGCCGGGCATCGATCGTGGTTGCCAACCATGCGCTGGTTCTGGTTCAGGCCGCCCTGGGCGGCGAGGACCGCCCCGGCATTCCAACCCGCTACGTCTTCGACGAAGGGCATCATCTGTTCGACGCCGCCGATTCGGCGTTCTCGGCCCACTTGTCGGGGCAGGAAACGGCGGAACTGCGCCGCTGGATCCTGGGGGCCGAGGAGCGGGGACGTTCCCGCATGAAGGGACTGCGGGCGCGGGTCGAAGACATCATCGGCGACGACGAGGACGCCCGGCACGCCTTGGAAGCGGCATTGATCGCGGCGCGCGCCCTGCCCGGCCCCGGGTGGCACCAGCGTCTGCAAAGCGGATCGCCGTTTGGCGTCTCCGAGGAATTCCTGGATCGGGTCCGCCAGCAGGTCTACGCCCGCGATTCCAACCATCGCACGCCCTACAGCCTGGAATGCCATACCGTCAGTCCGGTGCCCGGACTGACGGAAGCGGCGCAAGGGCTTGAAACCGCACTGTCGGGGCTGTCGACGCCGCTGTCGCGGCTTTCGGGCAAGCTGTTGGCCCGGCTGGACGACGAGGCCGACGAGCTGGACAGTTCATCGCGTCTGCGTATCGAGGCGGTGTGCCGCAGCCTGGAACGCCGGGCGCTGGGCGTGCGGGCTTGGCGGGACATGCTGAAGGCACTCGGCGATGCACCGCCGCCGGAGTTCATCGACTGGTTCGGCGTCGACCGTATCGATGGCCGCGACATCGACGTGGGATACCACCGTCACTGGGTCGACCCGATGGCTCCCTTCGCAAGGGTTTTCGGGGCCACCGCCCACGGCATGCTCGTCACCTCGGCGTCTTTGCGCGACGGCACCGGCGACGACGACGCCGATTGGGCGGTCGCTGAAAGCCGAACCGGCGCCGTCCACATACAGGGACACGCCGAGCGATTCGTCGCGCCGTCGCCGTTCGACTACCCGGAGCGGACCCGGATCTTCGTCGTCGCTGACGTACGACGCGACGACACCGATCAAATCGCCGCGGCCTACCGCGAATTGTTCCTGGCGTCGGGCGGCGGCAGCCTGGGCCTGTTCACCGCCATCAGCCGCCTGCGCGCCGTTCACGACCGCATCGCGACGCCCTTGGAATCCCAAGGCCTTCGCCTGCTTGCCCAGCATCGCGACGACATGGACGTCGGAACCCTGATCGATATCTTCCGGGCCGAAGAGAACAGTTGTCTTCTGGGGACCGACGCGGTGCGGGACGGCGTCGACGTGCCGGGCCGTTCCCTGCGCATGATCGTCTTCGACCGGGTGCCGTGGCCGCGTCCCGACATCCTGCACAAGGCACGCAAGGCCGCGTTCGGCGGACGGGGCTATGACGAAATGATTGTCCGCTTGCGGCTCAAGCAGGCCTTTGGGCGGCTGGTGCGCCGCGCCGACGATCACGGGGTTTTCGTGATGCTCGACTCGGCCCTGCCAAGCCGGCTCGCCGCCGCATTTCCGGAAGGCGTAGAGGTCCGGCGCGTTGGGCTGGCCGAGGCCATCGCCCAATCTCGCGCTTTTCTCGAAAATCAGGCATAGGCCGTCTCCGGACCGCATCCGGCGTCAGTGAAGGGAAGCGTGTTCCTTCTCGATCAGGGCGAGAAGGGATTCCGGCGCCATCGGCCGCCCGATGAGATATCCCTGCGCCTCGTCTACCTCGGCTTCACGGGCCATTTCGTACTGGATCTCGGTTTCCACGCCCTCCGCCACCACGCGCGCGCCCAACCCCCGCCCCAGGGCCACCATCGCGCGCAACAGGGCGGCTGATTCGGGCAAGCGGTCCGGCGACGAAGCCAGATAGCGCGGCGCAATCTTGATCCGCTCCACCGGATGGTCGCGGATTTGCGAGATCGGTGCATCGTCGGCGCCGAAATCGTCCAGGGCGAAGGTCACGCCCAATTCCCGCAAGGCATCGATGCCGTCGCCGTCGTTCTTGACGGCGGTCGCATAAACCGACGCGCTGAGTTCGAGTTGCAGGTTGTGCGGCGGCATGCCTGTGTTTTCGAGAACCCGCATGATCGTATCGGGCAGGTGACGCTGGCGCAGTTCCGCCGACGAGAGGTTGATCGCGATCCGGAAATCCGGCCCGCCGCGATTGATCCAGGGACGGAATGTCCGGCACGCATCGCGCAGGACCCAATGGCCAAGCGGAATCATGACCTCGGTCCGGGAAATGAACTGAAGGAATTCCGACGCCGGAAGCCGCCCGCGCGTTTCATGCTCCCAGCGCAACAGCGCCTCGACGCCGCGCATCCGGCCGGAGCGCATGTCGACGATCGGCTGAAAATCGAGCACGAGCCCGCCTTTCAGAAGCGCCTGTTGCAGTTCCTTTTCGATAGTCCTCTGCGCCTGAACCCGGGCATTCATTTCCGGCACGAAGAACCGGTAGACGCCGCGGCCCTCGGCCTTGCCGCGATAGAGCGCCAGATCGGCGTTGCGCATGAGGCCGTCCGCATGTTCGCCATCACCGGGGAACAGGGCGACGCCGACGCTGGCGCCGGCGCGGATTTCCCGACCTTCCAGCCCGAACGGCTGCGACAGCGACATCACGATCGATTCGGCGACCACCCCGGCGTCGGCTTCCCGACCCAGATTGGTCAGAAGAATCGCGAATTCGTCGCCGCCCAGGCGTGCCGCCGTGTCGCTTTCGCGGATCACCTTGCAGATCCGACGCGCCGCCGCGACCAGCAGCAGATCGCCGACATGGTGGCCGAAAGTGTCGTTGATTTCCTTGAAATGATCGAGATCCAGCATCAGGAGTCCGAGTTTGCTCCCGGTACGCCGGGCCTGGAGCACGGCCCGGTCGAGGCGCTCCTTGAACAGCGCCCGGTTGGGCAACGAGGTCAGGGGGTCGAAATGGGCCAGGTATTCGATCCGTGCGTCGGCTTCCTTGCGCTGCGTGATATCGCGCGCGGTCACGACGTAGCGGTTCGCCCCTTCGATGCAGGTCAGGCCGGTGCCGATTTCGAGAATGATTTCGTCGCCGGCGGCCGTGCGGCCGCGGCATTCGCGCGGAACGTTTTCTTGTCCCGCCGCGATCCAGCCGTTGTCGCGGGGCGTGCTTTCCGAGGCCGCCTGCCGATCCGGCAAATGGATGAATCGATGCACCGGACTTCCGACCGCCTGGTCAGCCGGGCACAAGAACACCCTTTCGGCGGCGGGATTGAAGGTCACGATGGTGCCGCTTTCGTCGAAAACCACGATGCCGTCGAGGGCACTGTCGATCACCGCCCGGGCCTGCAGTTCGCTTTGCCGGTAGCTTTCGGCCAGTTGTTCCATCGCGGCAGCCTGGGAACGCAGGATCTCCTCGCGCCGGTAGGCCCGGCTGACGTCGGAGACCTGGATCAGGACGTGGCTCACCGCGCGCCCCTTGCGGATCGGCTTGACCACGACCGACTGCTTGATCGGCGCCCCGTCAAGCGGACTGAACAGCGGAAGCAGAGCTGTGTTGAGCAATTGCGACAGGCGAGCCGCCTGACGCCGCTTCAACGCCGTGTTCATGGCGATCGTCAGCCGACTTGTTTCCAGTTCCGGGAAAATATCCTGAAGCCGCTTGCCGACCGCCTTTTCCGCGGGCACTCGTGAAGAGCGTGCAATCCAGTCGTTCCAGAGAACGACGACACCGCCCCCGTCCAGAACGATGACCCCCGTTTCGCATTCCACGAGAATTTTCCGGGAGGCGTCAGCGGTCAGAAGAATTCGGGAGCGGCCTTTCCGAATCACTGCTCGGCCTCCACCGCGAAACGATCCACCAGTCGCGTCAGATGCCCCGCCGTGACCCCATTCAGAGTCAGCACGACACAGGCATCCGCCTCGGCCTCGCCGAAACCAAGGTCCAGGGAAACGATCATCGCGACACCCTCGTTATCGTTCCCGGGAAACATACGCGATTGCCGGGAAAAGTCACGCTCTCGCGCGCACAGAGGGACGGAAGTCTGAATATCTGCGTCCAGGTTGTCCGCAATTTCGGCAACAAACGCATTGAGAAAGATGTTCCCGATCTCGGTCAGGGCATCGATTTCCAAGTCGGAGGGCTCCCCCGACACCGTTTCGCTGCCGATGAGTCCGCGAACGATCCGCATCGCGGGTTCGCTGGGAATGGCGAGACGGGCATCGCCGTTCAACGGGCCGAAGAACGATTGGGCGACCACCCACGCTTCAATGCCAACCCGGTCTTGGACGTGTTCCGCGACGTTTTCCGGAGAAAGCACGGTCAGGGTGCAGACTTCCGAGACCAAGTCGCCGTGAACCATGATCGCCAGAGACTGCCCGGCCCGCTCCGCCGCGCACTCCAGGATTTCGGACACCACCCGAATTTGGCGTTCGCCGAATTCACGCACGAAACACCTTCCACTCCGGCGCCGCCGGAAAATATGCCCACTGTGGATCAGGTCTCCCACGCCGGCCACCCGTTTCCTTTTCTTCCGGTGGCCGCCCCTGCGCTTCCCGGCTTGCCGCCAGCCGCAGTAATCCACCCCCCATCGCCCGCTTCGACGGGCGACCCGACCTGTATGATGCAATAGTGCAAAACAATAAAGCGTCTTGTTTGTCGGTCATTCGGGGAATCATAGCAAAGAATGATACTCAAATTCAGTATGATTTTATTCAGGCGCCGAATCCCGCTTGACCGCGGCCGGTCGTCATGGGTTTATCTGAAGGATAACAATGCACCGTAATGGGATATCCGATGATCACCCACCATGCCGCACTGATATACACCATGGTCTTCGTCGCCGCCTCGGATACCGAGATGGAAGAAATCGAGTTCCAGACCATCGGCGACATCGTCAGAAGGCTGCCCGTGTTCAGCGATTTCGACATCAACAAGCTGACAAAGGTCACAAGCGACTGCGCCGAGATTCTGCAAAAGGACGATGGCCTCGATGAAGCGTTCGCCCTGGTACGCGAAGCACTGCCCGTCAAATTGCGCGAAACCGCCTATGCCCTGGCTTGCGACGTGGCCGTTTCCGACGGCATTCTGACGCAGGTGGAATTGCGCCTGCTCGAAATGATCCGCCATCGGCTCGAAATCGATCGCCTGATCGCCGCCGCGATCGAACGGGGATCAAGGGCCCGCTTTGCCCACCTCTGACGTTCGATCTTTCCTGTCGGACCAAAACGAAGGGGCCCGGCGCGTTGGCGGGGCCCCTTTTCCGTTGGCTTCGATCCGGATTCAGGCGCGACCGCGAACGGTCTCCGATGCTTCGAGATAGGCTTCCGCCGTCTTCAGAAGCGATTCGGCATTGGCCTTGTCGTCCTCGTCGGCCTCGTTCAGCGCCTTCCGGGCCGCGTCGACCCGTTCCTGCGCCGCATCGCGGTCGATGTCTTCCAAGGCAACCGCTTCCTCGGCCAGGATGACGCAGCCTTCGGGCGAGACCTCGGCAAAGCCGCCGGCCACGAAGAACCGCTGGCTGACCATGCCATTCCGGTGAACATCCAAAACCCCCGGCCGGATCGTCGAAAGCAGCGGGGCATGTCCGGGAAGGACGCCGAAATCGCCGTCGCCGCCGGGGATCACAACCATGTCCGCCTCGTCCGAAAGCAGAATCCGGGCTGGAATCACGATCTCGAAGGGTACCTTGTCGTCCGCCATCCTCGCCTCTCCCGCTCAGGCTTACGCCGCGTCGGCCGCCAGCCGCTTGGCTTTCTCCTGGGCTTCCTCGATGGTACCGACCATGTAGAACGCCGCTTCGGGCAGGTGGTCCATATCGCCCGCGCAAATCGCGGCGAAACCCTTGATCGTGTCTTCCAGGCTGACAAAGGTTCCCGGCGTGCCGGTGAAGACCTCGGCCACATGGAACGGTTGCGACAGGAAACGCTGGATCTTGCGCGCCCGGGCCACCGTCAGCTTGTCGTCTTCGGACAATTCATCCATGCCCAGAATCGCGATGATGTCCTGAAGCGACTTGTAGGTCTGGAGAATTCGCTGAACCTCGCGGGCGACGCGGTAGTGTTCGTCGCCGACGATGCGGGGATCCAACACGCGCGAGGTGGAGTCAAGCGGATCCACGGCCGGGTAGATGCCCAGTTCGGAAATCGCGCGGTTCAACACCGTTGTCGCGTCCAGGTGGGCGAACGACGTCGCCGGCGCCGGGTCGGTCAGATCGTCGGCCGGCACGTAAATCGCCTGCACCGAGGTGATCGATCCCTTGTTGGTCGACGTGATGCGTTCCTGAAGGTTGCCCATGTCGGTGGCCAGCGTGGGCTGATATCCCACCGCCGAGGGAATGCGGCCAAGAAGCGCCGAAACTTCGGAGCCCGCCTGGGTGAAGCGGAAGATGTTGTCCACGAAGAACAGCACATCCTGACCTTCGGCATCTCGGAAGTACTCGGCAACGGTCAGCCCGGTCAGGCCGACGCGGGCGCGGGCTCCCGGCGGCTCGTTCATCTGGCCGTAGACCAGGGCGCATTTCGATCCCGCGCCGTCGAGTTGAATGACGCCCGATTCGATCATTTCGTGATAAAGGTCGTTGCCTTCGCGGGTCCGTTCGCCGACGCCGGCGAACACCGAATAACCGCCGTGTGCCTTGGCGATGTTGTTGATCAATTCCATAATGACGACGGTCTTGCCTACGCCCGCGCCGCCGAACAGGCCGACCTTGCCGCCTTTCGGGTACGGTTCGATCAGGTCGATGACCTTGATCCCCGTGACCAGGATTTCGGTTTCCGTCGACTGTTCGGTAAAGGTCGGCGCCAGTCGGTGAATCGGCATCCGTTCCTTGGTTTCCACGGGACCGCGTTCATCGACCGGTTCGCCGATCACGTTGATGATACGGCCCAGGGTTTCCGGCCCGACCGGCACCGAGATCGGCTCGCCCGTATCGACCACTTCCTGGCCGCGGACCAAACCGTCGGTCGTATCCATCGCGATCGTCCGGACCGTCGACTCACCCAGATGCTGCGCGACCTCGAGTATCAGGCGCCGGCCCTGGTTTTCCGCTTGGAGAGCGTTCAGGATTTCGGGCATTCCTTCGTCGAAGCGCACGTCGACCACGGCGCCCATGACCTGGGTGATGGTTCCGACGTTCTTTTTGGCCATGGCTCGGGCTCCTGTTGAATTCGTCACTTTGAACGGTGTCGCGTTATTGGATCGCTCACAATGCCTCGGCACCGGAGATGATTTCGATCAACTCGTTGGTGATCATCGACTGGCGCGTGCGGTTGTAGGTCAGCGTCAGGTGGTCGATCATGTCGCCTGCGTTCCGGGTCGCGTTGTCCATCGCCGTCATCCGCGCCCCCTGCTCGGAAGCGAAACTTTCGAGAAGCGAGCGGAAAATCTGCACCGCGATGTTTCGAGGCAGCAGGTCGGCCAGGATCTCCTCTTCCGAAGGCTCCATGATGTACATGGCCTTTTGCGCCGCGTCCTCGTCCTTGGTATCGGCCGCGGCGGCCTCGGGAACCGGGAAAGGCACCACTTGGCGAACCGTTACATCCTGACTGATCGCCGATTTGAACTGGTTGTAGATCACCGAACACACGTCGAATTCCCCGGCGCCGTACATGACCACCAGTCTGTTCGCCAACGATTGGGCGACGCCATAGTCGGCGCCGTTGCGGCTGACGTGTTCGAGGGTGTCGACGATCAACTCCCCGTAGACCCGACGCAACTGATCGCGCCCCTTGCGTCCGACGCACAACAGCTTGACCGTCTTGCCTTCGGACTGCAGCTTGATGATCCGGCGCCGCGTTTCGCGAACGATCGACGAGTTGAACCCGCCGCACAATCCGCGGTCGGCCGTAAAGACGATCAGCAGGTGGGTATCGTAGCGACCGGTTCCGGCCAACAGTTGCGGCGCCCCCTCCAGAGTGGGAAGACTGGCGGCCAACGAACCGAGCACGCGCTCCATCCGCTCGGCGAAAGGCCGGCCCGCCTCGGCCGACGATTGCGCCTGCCGCAGCTTGGTCGCCGCCATCATCTTCATGGCGGACGTGATCTTTTGCGTCGAACGGACGCTGGCGATCCGGATCTTGAGGTCCTTCAGGTTCGGCATTCGGCGTTATCCCCCGTTGGCTTTCCCGTACCCCCGTTCCTCAGGAGAACGTCTTGGCGAAGCCGTCGAGATACGCCGTCAGCTTGCTATTGATTTCTTCCGTCAGGTCCTTCTGCTCCCGGATGGCATCCAGGATAGAGGCGCCGTTGGCGCGTATATCCTCGATCAGGGCCTTTTCGAAACGGGTGACGTCACCGACCGCGATCTTGTCCAGGTAGCCGCGAACACCCGCGAAGACGACCACGACTTCTTCCTCGACCGGATACGGCACGTACTGGGCCTGCTTCAGAACCTCGGTCAGGCGCGACCCGCGGGCGAGAAGCTTCTGGGTCGACGCATCGAGATCCGACGCGAACTGGGCAAAGGCCGCCATTTCACGATACTGGGCCAGTTCCAGCTTGATCGATCCGGCGACCTTCTTCATGGCTTTCAACTGCGCCGCCGATCCGACGCGGCTGACCGAAAGGCCGACGTTCACCGCCGGGCGGACACCCGAATAGAACAGTTCGGATTCCAGGAAGATCTGGCCATCGGTGATCGAGATCACGTTGGTCGGAATATAGGCCGACACGTCGCCCGCCTGGGTTTCGATCACCGGCAGAGCCGTCAATGATCCACCGCCGTTTTCGTCGTTCATCTTCGCCGCGCGTTCCAGCAGGCGCGAATGGAGATAGAAGACGTCGCCGGGATAGGCTTCGCGTCCCGGCGGACGGCGCAACAGCAAGGACATCTGCCTGTAGGCCACCGCCTGTTTCGACAGATCGTCGTAGAAAATGACCGCGTGCATGCCGTTGTCGCGGAAGAATTCGCCCATCGTGCATCCGGTATAGGGCGCCAGGAACTGCAACGGCGCGGGTTCGGACGCGGTCGCGGCGACGATGATCGTGTAGTCCATCGCGCCGTATTCTTCGAGCGTCTTGACGATCTGCGCCACGGTGGACCGCTTCTGGCCAATAGCGACGTACACGCAGTAGAGCTTGTCCTTTTCGCTCTTCGCCTGATCGTTGATCCGCTTCTGATTGATGATGGTGTCGAGAATGATCGCGGTCTTGCCGGTCTGGCGGTCGCCGATGATCAGTTCGCGCTGGCCGCGGCCGATGGGGATCAGGCTGTCGATGGCCTTGACGCCGGTTTGGACGGGTTCATGCACCGACTTGCGCGGGATGATGCCAGGCGCCTTGACTTCGACAACGCGGCGTTCGGTGGAGGACACCGCCCCCTTGCCGTCGATCGGATTGCCGAGAGCGTCGACGACTCGTCCGAGCATCCCCTTGCCGACGGGAGTATCCACGATGGCGCCGGTCCGCTTGACGGTATCGCCTTCCTTGATCGTGCGATCGTCGCCGAAGATCACGATACCGACGTTGTCGGTTTCAAGGTTCAGGGCCATGCCCTTGATGCCGCCGGGGAACTCGACCATTTCGCCGGCCTGGACCTTGTCTAGGCCGTAAACGCGGGCAATGCCGTCGCCCACCGAAAGAACCTGGCCGACCTCGGCGATTTCCGCCTCGGTCCCAAAGTTGGCGATTTGATCTTTGAGGATAGCGGAAATTTCCGCAGCCCGGATGTCCATCAACCGATCCCTTTCATGGCGAGGCGCAAATGCTGCAATTTGGTGCGGAGAGAGCTGTCGACCATCCGCGATCCGATCTTGACCACCAGGCCGCCCAGCAGCCCGGCATCGACCTGCGCGTCAATCGAAACCGTCTTTCCCACCGCCTTTTCAAGCGATTCGCCGATATTCTTGAGCTGACGTTCCGTAAGTTTTTTGGCCGAAAGCACGTGGGCAGTGACTTCGCCCCGCTTGCCGGCCAGAAGTTCCAGATAAACCGCGATCATATCCGGCAAGGCGAACAGACGACGGTTCATGGCGAGGACCCCGACAAAACGCGTGACGAGGTCGCCCATTTCGGCCTTCTGCAATAGGGTCGTCATGGCCCGACCCTGATCGCGCCGAGAAATCACCGGGGAGCGGATCACCCGTTTCAGATCCGCGTTATCCTGGATCATTCCGCCGAGGCGCTTGAGGTCTTCGGCCACATCGTCCAGGACACCACTGTCCGCCGCCAATTCGAACAGGGCGGCGGCATAACGTCCCGCAAGACTATCAGCCGACATATTCTCGGATGCCACTTGGGAATTCCCTCGAACCGTTGTCCCTTATTTTTAGTGCGAACGCCCGCGCGCCCGCCCCCCTGCGCGGACTTTCCCACGCAAAAAGAGGGTGTTGTCTATCATACTCATCACGACCGTGCAAGACGACGCGGCCACCTTTGCTGTTCGCCTATTTGGCAGCCTGTGACGCCGGTCACAGCATTGATCGGCGACAAGGTGTTTACCCTTGGGAGGGATCAGTGCCCATAACCTTTTCCAACGCGGTACCATGGCTGAACGAAAGAGGAAACCGACTTCGGTGCGCAGCCGGGGGGACCGGTCATTCGGTCGTCTCGTGTTTTTGATTGTGGATTACAATCCGCTGACTCGCGCCTTGGTCTCCGAAGCGGTTTTGAGGCACGGCGCGCGTGACGTGGTCGAAGTGCTGGACGCCCGCGACGCATTGAAATTCGTGGACGAGGAAGACGTCGACATCGCCATCGTCAACGCCGATCTGCCGCTGCTTCCCGGCAGCGGCCTGATCCAGGCGTTGCGGCAGTCCGGGAAACCGCGCCTGGAAACCCTGCCCTGTGTTCTGATCTCCGGTCGCCACGACGCCACGCTGGAGTCCGACTCCGAGACCCTGAACTTCGTCCTTTACGTCTCTCGCCGGTTTTCCGCCGAAGCCCTGACGGCCCATATCGAACGCGCCTTGACGGCGCAACCGCGCCCCGTCCCGATCTCCTCGATATTCGGCATCACACGGACGGACGACCACATAAAGACCCCGCTGGTCCGCCCGCCCCGCCAGAAAGGCAACGGGCTTCGACTGGTGGACAAGTTCCGCCGGGAGAACGACGAAAGCGATGCCGAGGCTCTCCGGAAGGACGCCGATTCCGACGCCGGGAACGGCGACGACCCGGAACGCCGGCCCTACAAAAAGGAATAGGGATCGATATCGATCCGTAGCCGAACCCGCGACGGCAAAGTCACCCGATCCACCCATCGACGCAGAACCGCCTGCGGCCGCATGTCGGCCGGGGCCTTGAACAGCAGGCGCCGGCGATGATGGCCGCGCAATAGCGCCAAGGGAGCCGGCGCCGGACCGAGGACTGCGATTCCGTCCTCCCGCGGCGCACTTCGGGCCAGGGCGCGCGCGGCGTCGTCCGCCGCCGCCTCGTCCGGCGACGATACGATGAGAGCCGCCCATCGCCCGAACGGCGGCGCCGCGGCTTCGCGCCGGGCATCGGCCTCGGCGGCCATGAAACGATCGCGATCGCCCGATGCCAATGCCGCGATGACCGGATGTTCGGGCATGTGGGTCTGGATCAGCACCCGCCCTGCCCGTTCGCTGCGGCCGGCGCGGCCCGCGACCTGATACAGAAGCTGAAACGTCCGTTCCGCCGCCCGCAGGTCGCCCCCCGCCAGCCCGAGGTCGGCATCGACCACGCCGACCAGCGTCAACATCGGAAAATGGTAGCCCTTCGCGACGATCTGCGTGCCGACGATGATGTCGACCGCGCCGTCCTCGATCCGCCGCACCAGATCGTCCGCCGCCCGGGGGCCGACCAGGGTATCGCTCGCGGCGACGGCTATCCGGGCATCGGGGAACGCTTCCGCGATTTCCTCGGCGAGCCGTTCCACACCCGGACCGCACGGCGCCAGAGTGTTTTCGGCTTCGCATTCGGGACAAACCTCGGGGGAGCGAATCGAAAATCCGCAATGGTGGCATTGCAGGCGCGCAGCCTGGGGCCCGACGCGATGCTCGACCAGCCACGTCGTGCAGCGGGGGCACTGGAACCGATGACCGCAGCGCCGACACAGGGTCAACGGCGCGTAGCCCCGGCGATTGAGGAACAAAAGGGCCTGTTCGCCTTCGGCCAGGGTGCTGGCGACCGTTTCGCGCAACGGCGTCGAAATCCATCGGGTCGCGGGCAGTCCCTGCGACCGCATGTCGACGATACCGACATCGGGCAGCGCGGCACCGGCATGGCGAACCGGCAAGGTGAGGACGTCGTAGCGTCCCTGTCGGGCGTTTTCGGCCGATTCCAGAGACGGCGTCGCCGAAACCGGAACCATCGGGATAGCACCGATGCGCGCCCGCACCACCGCCATGTCGCGGGCATTGTAGATCACGCCGTCTTCCTGCTTGTACGAAGCGTCGTGTTCCTCGTCGACGACGATGAGACCGAGATCCGGGAACGGCAGGAACAAAGCGGAACGGGCCCCGACCACAACCTTCGCCCGGCCTTCGGCGACCGCCCGCCAGGCTCCGCGCCGCGCCGCGTGACCGAGATCCGAATGCCATTCCAGCGGCAGGACCCCGAACCGCGCGCGGAAGCGCCCCAGCCATTGCGCTCCCAAGGCGATTTCCGGCAAAAGAACCAGTGCCTGCCGCCCCATCGACAACGCTTCCGCGACGGCTTCGAAATACACCTCCGTCTTTCCCGAGCCCGGAACGCCGTCCAACAAGGCGACGGAAAACATCCGCGACACGACGCGTGCCCGCAGATCGGCGGCGATTGCCGCCTGCCCCGGCGACAGGGCATATCCCGGCCGGCGCCAATCGGGTTCGGGCACGGCGGGATCGGGACTCAGCGACAACACATCCAGAAGCCCGGCCGCCGCCATCCCCCGGATCACCCCGGATCCGACACCGGCTTCGCGCGCCGCGTCGGCGGCGATCATCGGTGGCGAAGCGCGCAGGATTTCGATGACGCGACGACGCGACGGCGTCATCCGGATCGCCGCCGCGACCGCGTCGACATCGTCGGCGAGTCGATAGGCGGCAACCGGCACCGTCGGTTCCAGGGCGGCCGGAACGCTCATCGCCATGCGCAAGACGCTGCCGGGCGGGGACAGCGTGTACCGGGCTACCCAATCGACGAGTTCCCGCGATTCGCGGGGAAGCGGCGGAACCGGAAGCCGTGCGGACACCACCTTCAGCCGAACCGGATCAACCACCCCGGCACCTTCGCCCCAGACGACCCCCGAGACGGTCCGCGGTCCGAAGGGAACCCGGACGAAATCGCCCGGCGACAGGGACTGACCTTCGGCGACCGCATAGTCGTACGGCCCCGGCACAGGCAACGGCAGCAGAACCGCGACGCGATCGTCCGCCTCACAGTTCATTAATGGTGGCCCTGGCGCGCGAGTCCGGCATCGGTTAGACTTTGTCCGCCCGTTGTTGCGCCTCGACGATAGCGGGACCGGAGCCGCGATCAAGCCGTAAACGGCGATCGCCGACGGAACGGCGACTTTTTAACGCGACCGGAAATATTCGCCGAGGTGGATTTGAGAACAAAGGAAAGGCGCGGGCAGCCTTTTCCCGAATCGTTGTGGGGGATCCGACGAATGATCGACGGCAGTGAACCGCTTGCCCTGACGGATGACGAATTCGGCCCGACTCAGGTCGAATCCTACTTGCGCCTTCATCCGGATTTCCTGGCAAACCGCCCGGATCTGTTCCTGGCGATGACCCCTCCGAACCGATGGCGCGAAGACGGCGTCGTCGACCTGAACCAGCACATCGTGCGCGGCCTTCGCACCGAACTGGACACCCTGCGCACCTGCGCCCGCGAAGTGGTCGACGTTTCGCGGGTCAACCTGGAAATCCAGTCGCGCGCCCACGCCGCCGTTCTGTCGCTGCTGGGCGCTTCCGGATTGTCCGAGGCCGCGAATCTGATCCGCGAGAGCTTCCCCCGGCTTCTCAATCTCGCCGCCGCGCGCGTCGTTTTCGAACGGCTTCCCGAACACGCGGATATCGAGGCCGCCGGCCTGAACGGCTTGGCGCCCGGAACCGTAGACCGCTTGATCGGTTCGGGTAAAACCGTATCCCTGGTCGGCCGGATCCGGGACGACGGCACGATCTTCGACGCCGACGCGCCCTATGTCCGGTCCGCCGCCCTCGCCCGTTTGCAGCCGTTCTCCAAGGGAGCCGTCGGCTTGTTCGCCCTGGGCGGCGCCGAAATCCTCGATTTCAATCCGGGACAGGCCACCGAGCTCGTCTCTTTCCTGGCCCGCGTCGTCGAACGGTGCATCCACGCATGGCTGGAGCGAAGGGGGTAATCACCTTCCGCGCCGAACCCGCGCTGATCGCCGCCGTCGATCGGTGGCGTTCCTGGCTGGCGCATGAACGCCGGGCCTCGCGCCATACCCTGGACGGATACGGCCGCGACCTTTCCGCCTTTTTCGACTTCCTGACCGATCATCTGGGCTACCAGCCCGGACTGGCCGATTGCGCCGCACTGACCGTCGCCGATTTCCGAAGTTATCTGGCCCGCCGCAACGCCCAGGGACTGGCCCGGACATCGACTGCCCGCGCGCTGTCGACCCTGCGCGGTTTCTTCAAGTTCCTCGATCGCGCCGACCTTGTCCACAACGCCGCGATTACCGCGGTGCGAACCCCGAAGCTGCCGAAATCCATCCCCAGGGCGCTGTCGGAAACGGATGCCATCGAGGTCATCGAAACGGTCGGGATTCTCAGCGACGAACCGTGGCTGGCCAAGCGCGATATCGCGCTGTTGACCCTGCTCTACGGGGCCGGGCTACGGATCGGCGAGGCCCTGGACCTGAACCGCGAACAGGCGCCCACCGGCGACAGCATCGTGGTCACCGGCAAAGGCAACAAGCAACGGCTGGTCCCGATTCTGTCCGTCGTCCGCGCGGCGATAGGCGACTATCTGGCCGCCTGCCCCTATGCCTTGAAGGACGGCGATCCGTTGTTTGTCGGGATGCGGGGCAAACGGCTCAATCCCGGCGTCCTGCAACGTCAGGTAAGGCGGCTGCGGGCCGTTCTCGGGCTTCCGGAATCGGCGACGCCGCACGCGTTGCGCCATAGTTTCGCGACGCATCTACTGGCCGCCGGCGGGGATCTGAGAACGATTCAAGAGCTGTTGGGACACGCCACGCTGTCGACCACGCAACGCTACACCGCCGTCGACGAAGCCCAACTGACACGTGTCTATCGCGACGCCCACCCCCGAGCCCGGCGCAAACCCGCCGACGGCGATTAGGCGCCCACTTTGGGCGGGGCCGCATCCGTGCGGCCGCCGATCAGATCGCGGATGGTCCTGCGCAGTTTTTCGTTGGTGGTGCGCGATTTCACGAGCGCCGCGGATATCGCCTCGCCGGCCATATATTCCCACTCCTGGGCCGAAAAAATCAGGACCGGCGTCGACGGCGTCGCACCCTTGATCTCATCCAGCAGATCCAGGCCGTTGCCGTCCGGCATTCCCACATCCAGGATCACGAGGTCGAAACGGTGGTGCCGAAGCGATTCGCGCGCTTCAGCCACGGTCCCTGCCCCCCGGATATCCGCTTCTTCCCCGAGGATCGAACCGACGATCATCCGCAGGTCGGAGTCGTCCTCGACATGAAGAATGGTGGGACGCAGGTTGTTCGCCATCGCCATCGCCCGGCGCAACGCCGCCGCGAGATGAACCCGGTCGATCGGTTTTTCCAGCCAGTCGATAATTCCCAGGGCCTCGCCGTTCATTTCGTGGCTGTTAACCGGCGGCAGCGCGGAAATCACGACCACCGGCATGTCGCTGGTTTCGGGCTTCTGCCGGATCGACCGCAGGAAACCGAGCCCGCTCTTGTCCGGCAGTTGCAGATCGAGCGTCATCGCCCGGTAGCGGCGCCCGGCCAGGAGCACTCGCGCCTGGTCGGCACCGTGCGCCACGTCGGCATCGAAGCCGTCGGCCGACAGCATCACCCGGATGATTTCGGCCACCGACGGTTCATCCTCGACGATCAGGACACTGTCGCGATCCGCGGCGCCGGCCAAGGGTGCGACGGCGGCAGGCCGGTATTCCGGAATATCGAAGTGGAACACCGCGCCCTTTCCCGGCTCCGACTGAAAGCCGATCGATCCGCCGAGGCTCTCGACGAGGGCCTTGGCGATGCTCAGCCCCAATCCGGTTCCGGTTTTCTGGCGGCTGTCGGTGGCGTCGGCCTGGGCGAATTTTTCGAAAACCCGCGGACGGAATTCATCCGAAATACCCGGTCCCTGGTCGGCGACCGAGACGCGAATCGCCGTTCCTTCGCGCCACGCGCCGATCCGCACCTCGGACCCGGAAGGCGAAAACTTGGCGGCATTGGACAGCAGGTTCGTCATGACTTGAATGAGGCGATCGAAATCGGCCGAGATTTCGGCGTCGTCGACGACGTCCTCCACCTTCAATTCGACGCCCTGGCGTTCCGCGAACGCCTGGTTCGACAGCACGGCCTGTTCGATCAGTTGCGCGACGGGAAACACGGTCAATCGCATGTCGAGCCGGCCCGATTCGATCTTCTGGATATCCAGGATGTCATTGACCAGCAAGACGAGGCGCTGGCTGTTCTTGTGCGCGATTTCCAAAAGCTGCCGGGCTTTTTCGGGCACGTCCCCCACCACGCCCCCGGCGACCAACCCGAGTGAGCCCTGGATCGATGTCAAAGGCGTTCGCAATTCGTGGCTCACGGTCGAAACGAACTCATTTTTCATCCGTTCGATCCGTTTGCGTTCCGTGATGTCGCGGAGCAGCCCGGTGAACAGTATGCCACGCGGCGTTTCAATGGCGCCAACGGCGATTTCAAGAGGAAAAACCGTTCCGTCCCGCCGCCGGCCTTCCAGTTCGCGGGTGATTCCGATGACGCCGGTCGCCCGTTTGCTCGAATAGGTCTGGAGAGTCCGGTTATGTTGTTCCCGATAGGCTTCCGGCATCAGCAGCGTCACGTTCTGCCCGATCGCCTCGCGGGCCGGATAGCCGAAGATCCGTTCCGCCGCCGGATTGAGGTTTTCGATCGTTCCCCCGCTATCGATGGTAATGACGCCGTCGACAACATTGTCGAAAATGGCGCGCAGCTTGGCTTCGCTGTCGCGCAGGCGGGATTCGGCCTCCCGGCGCGCGGTGATATCGGTCGCGATCGCCAGAAAACCGGTCAGCCGACCGGCGTCGTCCCGCAACGAGGAAACCGAAAGAATGACGGGGACGAGGCGGCCGCCCCACGTCCGCAGCCGCCATTCACGGACGTCGGCACGCCCCGACGTCGCGTTGGCCGACAAGGAATCGAAATCGGGTGCCACCTGCCGTCCGATTTGCGCCGACAGCATCCGCGAGCGTTCTTCGATTTCGTTCCTGTCGAAAAACATGGTCAGGTTTTCACGCCCCACCACGCTCGGTGCGTCGACACCGAGCAGGGCCTCGGCTGCGGGATTGAATAGGGTGATCTTGCCCCGGTGATCAACGGCGATGACGGCGTTGGACGCGGCATCGAGAACCGCGCCTTGAAACGCCATCAGGTTATGCATCCGGTTGTCGGATTCCCGCCTCTTGGTGACATCGCGGGAAATGACGTACAAACGCTCGTCCGACGCGACCACCGACCAGGAAAGCCAGCCATTGCTGCCGTCCTTGCGCACGATTCGCGTTTCCAGATCGAACACGGTGTTGCCGGTCCGCACCGACCGAAACGCGGCAACGGCGGCATTCCGGTCATCGGCATGAATCAGGTCCGTGTAGCGCATCGTCAGCAATTCGCCGACCGAGTAGCCGGTGACCCATTCCGCCGAAGGACTGACTCTCAGGAACCGGCCGACAAAATCGCACACGCAGACGATATCGGGCGACAATTCGAATAGCCGATCCCGTTCGGCCTCGGCCTTGCTGCGCTCGATCGCATGCCGCGCACCGAAAACGGTCAGAAAGATCAAGGCCGCGACGAACAGCAGGATCGCGATTCCCTCGACCGCGACCTCTTCGATCCACGCCTGAATGACCGCCGAGCGGGGTATCGCGGCGATCACGGCGAAGGAAAACCGGGGAACAGATCGGATGACCCCGATCACCGCATCCTTGGACAGGCGCTTGGAATCCGTGGGAAGACCGACGCCGAACCCCAAACCGAGGTCGGAAAAGACCGTCAGATCGTTCAGGGGTTTTCCCGTCGCGTCACTGCTATCCCGTACATTGGGTTGCGTCAGGGAAATCACGGTCCCTTGATCGTTCACCAGCGCGATGTAAGCGTTGCCGGAAACCTCCCGCGCGCCCGAAAAGGCCTCGAACGAACGGGCCTCCATGATCGCCGCGGCAACGCCGGCGAATTTGCCGGATGGGTCGGAGATGCGACGACTGGCGCTGATGATCCACGTGCCGTCGATCCGGGACCGCGCGGGTCTACTCAAATACAGTTCGGATGCGGAAGACAGCTTGTGGACCACGAAATAGTCGCGATCGGCCGTGTTGATCTGCCGCCCGGCGAGTCCGAGCGTGCTGATCGACGGCTGACCGCTGGTATCGATGATCGAAATACTGCGCAGGTGCCCGACCTGGGACAGCGCGCGGTTAAGGGACTCGACGACCTGCGCTTCGGGCCTCGGCACGAACCGGAGATCCTGCTCGCGCGCAGTCGCCACGCTTTGAAGAAGAATATCGACCGATTCGAAGGTCCGGGCGACGTATTCGGCCGTGATGCCGACACGCCCATCCAACCCGATTTCGATGCGGTCCACAACGCTGTCATAGGTATGACGGCCATAGGCTACAGCCCCCGCGCCGACAATGGCCACTGCCGCCAAGGAATAGAGAACCGGCCCCCTGAACCGGGACGCGAGGAAACCGAAGTCCTTTCGCACGACAGCATGCATCCGTGGCCATTTCCGTTGCCCGCCCCCGTCCGCCGCAACGGCCCAATCGGACAATCATCGGGAGCGGCGCCGTCCGGCAACGCCGAATCGGCAGGAACCACCGCCTTAAGAAGTCGTTCTTTGTCCGTTTTTCGCAATTGCGGCGCGCAAGGATTTGAGCAATTGACGGCCCAATTCACCACCGTCGCCAGCGACCTTTTCGCGGATCACCGCGCGCATCGCATCGATATGCGCCTTGACGATTTCGACCGCGCTATCGTCCTCGCGACAGCCTTCGCCCGTGCAATCGTAAAGCATTTTTCCGAAAATGGTGATCAGCGGATACCCGAAGGTTCCGCCCTGTCCGCGCAATTCGTGGGCAAGAAGGTTGATGTCCTGGAACTGCTTCTGCCGGCGCCCCGGCTTGAGCAGCGCCTCGGCGCACAAATTGGAAAGCTGACCCAGATAGTTCAACGCCCATTCGGTAAAATCCAGCGACGCCTTTTCCAGTTTTTCTTCGGCCTCTTCCAGCAACGAGGTCGGCATTTCGCCCGGAGAACTCGCCCCCATGCCCCCGACCTTGTCCTTCAGGGCATTCGGCAACCGGAAAATCCAGACTTCGGATGCGGTCTTGGGTTTCACCACGCGGTTGGAGGAATAAACGTAGGTGATCTTGTCTTCGGTGGTGGTCCGCCTTTCCTCGCCCGGCGGCGCGCTGTCCTTGCGTCGGCGGTCCGGACCGAAATACCGGTGGCTGGCAACGAACTGGCGCGGATAGTCGATCACTTCCAACAGATGACGGTAGACCGACTGCGCGGAAAACGGCTTGGCGATGAAGTCGGTGACGCCCAGGTCACGGGCGGCTTCGACATATTCCTTGTCGGCGGCGCCGCTGATCATGACAAACGGGACGAAGCGGTTGGGAGATTCCTTCGCCCCGCGTACCCATCGCAGCAGCAGAAGGCCGTTGATCGGCGACATCACCAGATCCGAAATCACCAGATCGAAGCCGAACCGCCCCTGCATTGCCGGGTTGTCCCGCATGGATTTCAGAAATTCGATGGCTTCGGCGCCGTTTTCGCAGGTCAGGATCCTGCCGACCCCCAGATGCTTCAGCGTGTCCTCAAGGACGGTCCGCACGAACGCATTGTCCTCGACGAGAAAAACGTTCAGTCGTTCGAAGTTATAGATCGTCAATGGAATCCGTCCGTTCCAATCGCCGGGGATCGGCCCCTTCGCGAGAATGCCCGGATAATCTTTACGGAAGATTGACGTCGTCGTGCAAGAAAATCACGTCGCGGCCGACCGTTTCACGGGTTCTTGCGCCGCACCGGCCGACCGGCTTATGGTCTGGGCCGAAATTCGATTACGACGACAATCTGAACTGAGGAGTACCAGCATGACCGAAGCGGGCGGCATCCAAGGCGAGCGCCTGAAGTCGTTTATCGAGCGGATCGAACGGCTCGAAGAGGAAAAGGCCGCGCTCACGTCCGATATTCGCGAAGTCTACAGCGAAGCCAAGGGCACCGGATACGACGTGAAAATCATGCGCCAGATCGTGAAGATTCGTAAAATGGACAAATCGGATCGGATGGAGCAGGAAGAACTCCTGGACATATACCTGCGGGCGCTGGAAATGTGAGACCCGTTCCCCACGCGCCCGGAAGCGAATCGAATCGCGAAAGGGAGGCGAGACCATGTCTGAAACGAGACCCATGTTCGCCGTGGTGCTTTCGGGGTGTGGTGTCTACGACGGTTCCGAGATTCACGAGGCGGTCCTGACCCTTCTGGCCATCGATCGCCACGGTGCCCGGTACCGGTGCTTTGCCCCGAACATCAGACAGACACATGTCATCGACCACCTGACGGGCGCGGAAACCGGCGAGTCCCGCAATGTTCTGCGTGAAGCGGCCCGAATTGCCCGCGGCAAGATCGAGGATCTGAAGACTTTCGACGCCGCGTCCGTCGATGCCCTGATTTTCCCCGGCGGATTCGGCGCGGCAAAAAACCTGTGCTCGTTTGCCTTCGACGGCGTGGATTGTTCGGTGGACCCGAGTGTCGAGAGGGCGGTTCGCGCAATGGTCGCGGCGGGGAAGCCGATCGGGGCCCTGTGCATCGCCCCGGCCCTGATCGCCAAGATCCTGGACAAACCGGAATTGACCATCGGCGGCGATGCGGGTACCGCCGCCGCGATCGAAAAGATGGGAGGCACCCACCGCACCACCACCCATGGAGAGGTCGTTATCGACCACCGCTACGGGCTGGTGACATCGCCGTGCTACATGCTGGACGCCACCATCGGACAAATCGCCGATGGCGCATCCAACACGGTCAAGGCCATGCTCGACCTGATGTCGGATTAGCCGGCAGCGGCCAATTCCTCCGAGAGGGCGAGCAGTCGGTTGCCGCCCCCGAGCGCGATGGTCACCGTCAGGATGGCATAGGACGCAGCGACCACGGGTATCGGAATCGCAAGGTGCGGGTCTTCGGCCGTGGCCTGGTAGTACGCCCCCATAAGCGCCAAACCGTGGCCCTTGACCTGTTCCATCGGCAGACTTCTCGGATTCGCATCGACCGCCGCGCCCGCGGCCGAATCGCCGATCTGCAAAGCAATGCCCCGAATCAACCCTTCGGGGGCGATACCCGCCAAGGGCAATAGAATCGCCGTGCATTCCTCGGCGGTGATCAGGGGGATGCGAACCCGTGCCTCGCCCCATCCGGTTCGCAGGCACGACAATTTCACGCTTCGCGGATCGCGCCGCGATACCAGGATCGCGTCCACGTCGCCGCATTTGGCATCCCCGAAAATATCGCCGGGAAGGGCCTCCAACCCAAGAAGCGTATTGAGAAATCCACACACCGGCGACACCGCCGTCATGCTGCCGGCGGGCCACATGACATGAGAAACCGGCTTGAACGCTGACGGAAGCGGTCTGGCGGCAATCAGATTCCGGGCCGCGCCCCCGTCGATCAGCGGGATTTGGGCCTGCGATCCCAGGTTGGCGTCGAGTTTGACGTGTCGGAACAAGGCCAGTTCGTCATCCGTCGGCAGCAGGAGAAACCGCGCCAACATCGCCGCCGCCCACTCCGCCCCGTGACGAGCGGCCGCCAAGGGATCCGGCCACCCGGCACCGACCAAATCGCCGTATCGCTCGACGAAATGGTGGACGCCCTCGCGCACCTGGGCGCAGATTTCCAGTTGTACCGGATCGCGGGGATCGGGCTCGCGGACGACACGGCCGTCCACGTAGTCCTTGACCGATCCCTCGGGCGCGCCGCAAATCTGCTCGATCAAGGCGATGTTGCCCAGGATCTGCCGCTTCGCCTGAACGGGAATCACGGCGTCCGAAATGAATCCTTCGGCGCTGTCGCCGTCAAGCAATTCCGCAAACGACTCGTCCACCGTCGCCAAGTAGAGCCCGTGCAGGCGAATCGGCAGCCCCGCCCGATCAAGAACCTCGCGTAGGCCTTTCTGTGCCGTCCCCGAATAGCCGAGGTCCACGAGGACCAGATCGGTGCAGTTCTCCAAATCCGGAATCGCCTCGCGAAGATAGGCCATCAGCCGGTCGCCGGCGATCCGTGAGATGCGGCGCAAATCGTTTCGGGAAACCAGGGTCGGAAGATCCTCGGCAAATCGTTCTCCCGTCACGATTCCGCCGGGCTTGCCGGCAAAATAACGCGACACGGCGGCGATGGACGTCTTGAAAAAAGAGTCGATGGCTTCCCGAGTGACGAGAGGAGCGGCGTCGAAAAAATGGCAAAGGGAATCCAGATCCTTCACGCCCGCGACCAGCGAGACACGACGATTGACTTCGATATAGTGAGCCGGTCCGCGGCCGGTCCGCTTCCAGATTTCCAGCGGCAACAAGCCGTCCCGGGCCAGGAAGACCACCTTGACGTTACCCGCTACCGCCTCGATCCGCCGGACCCGGTCGGCGATGAAGCGATCGAAAGCCGCCATCACCGGGCCCACGACCGTGGCCCCGACCGTGAAATAGGGTGTCGATTCGGGCAGCAGGCCGGCGACGCGGCGGCGGAGGGTCCGAAGCCCGCCGTCCAGCCGCGGACTTTCGCCGTATCCGGTGCACATCCATTCGAACACGTGGCTTTCCCGCTGGAAGACCGCCGCGAGAGGCTCGGTCGCCTGGGGATAATGCGCGGCCCGCATGCCCAACCGCCGGGCAGGAAGGATATCCGCATGGGGATTGTCCCCGACGTGGGAAACCTTGGCGGGCTCTATCGCGATATCGGACAGATAGCGATCGAACAGGCCGCCGCTCTTGCCGACCCCGTGATCGCACGAGGCATAGAGAAAATCCCAGACCAGATCCGGCGAGCAGCGGCGAAGGAGCGTCGCCAGTTGACCCCCGCTCCAATAGGTATCGGAAATAAAGCCGGTCTTGATGCCCGAATGCCGTAGCGCGCCGTACATGGCCCGCATTTCCGCATTGGTGAAGCACAGGTCGCATTCGGCCTCGAATTCCGCGTGCGCCAGGGCGGGGCGCAAATCGGGGCCGATTCCGAAAAGATGGACGGGGAAAAACGCATAAATCTCGTCGATCGAAACTTCGTTCCGTCCTGTCTTCTCCACCGCGGATTTGCGCGCCCGCATTTCGGCGATCCGGCGATGCTGGACGAAGGTCCGAGCCCATCCCTGTCCCGCGACCTTGACCGGCGCCAATTGGAACGCCCGCTCGAAAACGCCGTCGGGAGCCGTGCACCGACGCAACAAGAAGGTGTCGAAGACATCGAATGAAAAGGCCTCGATCGGCTGCTGTGCGTCGATCGACTGCGCGTGCTCGAAGGCGAAATGGTTCACGGCCGTGCTCCTCGGTCTTTCCCGGACACTGGTTTCACGAACCGGCGGCGCGAATCAGGCGAACTTTATGTGAGACCTCCCGGCTTCAGTGTCGAAAAAGCGCCCGATCCCGGCTTCGCGCACGTACCACGTCTAGGCAGCGCCAAGACCATCGCCGACGTGACAACGAAAGAGACGCACCATGAGTCACCCCATTTCATCCGATCTTCTCCGGCTTTTCGGACCGTGCCGTGTTCTGCACGCGGGTGCGTCCGATACCGGGATCCTCTTGGACCTTCTGCTGCGGGGATGCGATGCGTGGTGTTGGCGTGACGGCGCGGTACTGCCCCATCCCCGCTTTCTGGAGCGGGACAAACCGAATGCCGATTTTCCATCTCTGGATGTCATTCTGGTTGAAATCGAACCGGGGCAAGAAGCGGCAAACGCGCTGACAAAGTTGTTTCGACGTTTCGGAACGCCCCGTGGGTTGGCGTTGCGCGCGCCGGGGCAGAACCGGCGGCGCATCGAGGATGCCTTGTTCGCGACCGGATGGCGACGGCACCCGGCGGATCTCACCGCCGCCCAATACGGACAACTGGACGACACGCGGCTCGGCGAATTGGCGTGCTACGAACGGATTCCCGCTTCGGCCCTGGGCTGCTGGAGCGTCGCCGATCTGCAGGCCGACCGTCCCCTGCACATGGATATGCTCCGCGAAGGCGGATGCCGCGCCGACGCGCATATCGCGCGCTATGCCTTGGCCGCCCAAATCGTGCGGCCCGGCGATACGGTCCTGGATTGCGCCTGCGGACTCGGGTACGGCACGGCGGTTCTGGCATCTCTGTCGCGCGGAGGGCGGTTCATCGGGATCGATACCGACGCCGGGGCGATCGCCTACGCGCAGGCCAATTATCCCGGCCCGGACATCGCATTTCTTTCGGGCGATGCCGGATCGCTTGCAACCATTCCGGATGCGTCGGTCGACGTCGTGGTATCGATGGAGACCATCGAACACGTGGCCGATTGGCAGGGCGCCTTGCGGACCTTCCGCCGGGTTCTTAAACCCGACGGACGCCTGATCGCCAGCGTACCCGACCGTTGGGTCGACGAAACCGGCAACGATCCCAATCCCCATCATTTCCAAGCCTTCGACTGGGAAAAATTTTCGGCCGAACTTGCCGAGCATTTCATCGTCGAAAAGCGGTTCACTCAGACCGCGCCGGGGGGATTCAAGCTTCCGTTGGCCCGTAGGGTGCTTGCCGAAGTGCCCATGAATGCCGACCTTCAGGCGGAATGGATTCTTGCCGTCGCATCGGTGAACCCGTTGGAAAACGGGCGAGAAAGGCGGGATGACTTCCGCCATCCGGCCTTTGGTTCGGCGCTGGACGCCAGTGGTGCTGCGGTGGTCGATTTCGTGCGTGGATACGACAACCCGTACCTGTACCGCCCGTTGGTTCAAATGGGGGAACGGATCGGCGACGACGACCGGCTCGCCCGTCTCGCCGAACTCGCCATGACGCTGTCCAAACCGGGATCGGCCGACCAGGGGGCGGCGATCTGCGTCCTGGGCTATCGGGTATTGGAAGTCCGCAACGCGGATGTCGCCAAGCAGATGCTCGACATCATCGCGGCGTACCTGGAAGAATCGTCGGACTCGAAGGACAACCCCCACGTCGTTCGCTGGCGGCTGTCTTTGATGTTCCTGGCGGGTCGGCTGGCGGAGTTGAACGGGGACATCGACACCGCGATACGCTGGTTCCGAATGGCTTCATACGGAGACTGGAGCCTGTTTTCGCCGCTGATCGCGACCAAGGTGGTCGCC
The DNA here is from genome assembly GCA_963675465.2 of Rhodospirillales bacterium. Lineage (GTDB taxonomy): Bacteria > Pseudomonadota > Alphaproteobacteria > Rhodospirillales > Shumkoniaceae > JAHDSF01. The sequence continues at coordinate 137,750 of CAXXVY010000001.1, read as the reverse complement.
GCCGCGGTGCACGAAGGCGCCCTGCATCTGGCACGCGGAGACGACGACGCGGCACGGGAATGCTTTGCGCGCGGACTGAACCGATCGCTGGAATCGATCCGCGGCGACCTCGCCGAAGTCGTCGGCTGCGAGACCCGGCCGATCCCCTTCGGACTTCAGGAACTGGCGGAAGTCGCCGACATGGGGTCGCAATGCGCCAACGCCATCGCCTGTTTGCCGTTGCTGGCGCGCGATCGCGGTCTGTTCTGGCGGCAGATCGACATCAAGCGGTTCGGGGTGGCGAGTTGGGCGCGCGATGTCGAGCGGGCGAACGCCCATCTGATCGGCCGCGTTCGTGCGCTGGAAAAGGCCGCCGCCCGGAAGAAGGCTTTGCCGGTGATTTGAAATCCGGCCGCCGGGAAATCCCGCCGGCCGGGTTCGCGGGCGTCCCGACCTTTCGATCAGGCCGCCTGTTCGAGGCTGCCGGCCAACGCCGCCTCGCCGTCCAGGGTCGCGGCCACCGCGTGAACGACCGCCGCGATCCGCACGGCCGCCTGAATGGTTTCCGTCGTCATGCCGGCGGCACGCAGTTCGTGCTCATGCGCGTCGACGCAGGCGCCGCAGCCGTTGATCGCCGAAACCGCCAGAGACCAGAGTTCGAAATCCGCCTTTTCGACGCCGGGCTTGCCGATGACATTCATCCGCAGGCGCGCGGGCATGGTGGCGTAGTCCTTGGCCGATGCCAGGTGAACGAAGCGGTAATAGATGTTGTTCATGCCCATGATCGCGGCGGCGGCCTTGGCGGCCTGAAGGGCTTCGGGGCTCATCCGCGGGGCAAATTCGGCAACCATGGCTTCGGTGACCTGGGCATTGCGCGACGCCAGGGCAGCAGCGACGAAAGTCCCGGCGAGTTGCTGCGCACTGAGGCTCGGTTCCGTCGCCAAGCTGGAAAGGTTGAGCTTCAGGTCGCGGGCATAATCGGGAAGACTGGTTTTCAGGGTATCGATCGACATGGGAATTCTCCGTGTTCTTCGGCGGGGTGGGAAAATCGGGGGACGGCATCGCCGTCCCCCGCAAGTCCGTCAGGCGGCCTTGAGAACCGCGTCGCCTTTCTGCCAGTTGCAAGGGCAGAGTTCGTCGGTCTGAAGCGCGTCGAGGACACGGAGAACCTCGGCGGGATTGCGGCCGACGCTCAGATCGTTGCACGATGCGAAGCGGATGATGCCTTCGGGATCGACGATGAAGGTGGCCCGGAGCGCGACACCGGCTTCCTTGTCGAGAACGCCGAGCGCCTGCGACAGTTCGCGCTTGATGTCCGAGACCATCGCAAAGGGCAGTTGCTTGAGGTCGTCATGGTTCTGCCGCCACGCGAGGTGGACAAATTCGCTGTCGATGGAGACACCGTAGAGCACGGCATCGCGGTCGTTGAAGTCGCCGTTCATCTTGCCGAACGCTGCGATTTCGGTCGGGCAGACGAACGTGAAGTCCTTCGGCCAGAAGAACACGACCTTCCACTTGCCCTCTTCGGACTTGTCGGTCACTTGCGTGAAAGCCTTGGCGGGATCGGTGGAAACAACGGACGTGAGGTCGAAAGAGGGAAAGCGGTCGCCGACGGTCAACATGATTTATTGCTCCTTGTGTCTGTCTGACGTTTTGGAAGTTTCTGATTTCGATGACCAGAACCTATCCATCGGCATACGATCGATCCAACACATAGTATCGATACACTCAATCGATTTTTTCGATTGGACAAAAAGGTGCAATGTTTATGTGAATTTTAATTCGTCCGCAATCCGGAGAGACAGCCGATCGCGGGGCCGTCAGCGCGACAGGAACGCGACGGCCTCGACATGGGGGGCGTGGGGGAACTGATCGACCGGGACGACCCGCCGGAGGCCGAAACCGCCGTCCACCAGGATTCGCAGGTCGCGGGCGAGGGTCGCCGGATTACATGACACCGCAACGATGCGGGTGACACCGGGGATCTTGGCCAGGGTTTCCGATTGCGCTTTCGCACCCATGCGTGGCGGATCGAAGACCACGGCCTCGATATCCTTCAGATCGTCCGCCATCAGAGGGCGGCGATCGAGATCCCGGACCTCGGCCATCACGCGGCCGCCGCGGCTGGCGCGGCCGGCGGCGGTTTCCAGCGAAGAAATCGCGCTCGGTACGTTGTCCACCGCGCGGACCACCGCTTTCCGCGACAATGGCAGGGCAAAGGTCCCGATGCCGCAATACAGATCGGCGACCCGCTTCGCGCCTTCGGTTCCCTGCAGAACCAGATCGGTCAGCGCCTGTTCCCCAGCCTCGCTGGGTTGCAGGAACGCCCCGGGCGGCAGGTCCACCGGAACGCCGCCGAAGGTCATCCGAACATGGCGTCGCCATGCCAGGGGCTGGGGCGCCGAAACGTCGGCCGAGCGCCACGAAAGCCGGGCGATGTCGTGCGCGTCGGCGAAGGCCGCCAGACGTTCGCGCGCCTCCAGGCTCGGCGGTTCGGGGGCGGTGAACAGCACATCGATGCCGGTTTCCGACCGCGCGATCGCCACCTGCCCCTTGGTCCATCCGACCTCGGCCACCAACCGGCGCAACGGCACGATCAGCGATTCCAGTTCCGGAACCAGAACCGAACATTCCTCCACGTCGACGACGCGATGGCTGAATCGGGCGTTAAATCCCAGCAGAACCCCGCCGCCCCGCCGGTCCAGGGTCAGGGTCACCCGACGGCGGCCCCGGGTGGGCGTGGTGATCACCGGATCGACGGCAGCATCCCCGAACCCGCGGCGGCGCAGGGCATCGACCAGGATGCCGCGCTTCCAATCGGCGTGCGCGGATTCGGTGACATGCTGGACCGCGCAACCGCCGCAGGCGCCGAAATAGGGGCAGAACGGTTCCACCCGGCCGGGAGACGGAGCCAGCAGCTCCAGGACCGTGGCCTCGAAACCGTCGCCGCGCTTGAGCCCGACCGAAACGCGTACCCGATCGCCGGGCGCGGTACCGGGAACGTAGAGCGTCTTTTCGCCCCAGACGGCAACGCCGTCACCCTGGGCTCCCAGGGCATCGATCGCGACTTCGGCGACGGCGGACGCCGCCGTGGTCGGCATCCGGCGGGCGCGGCGCATCGATTTGGCGGTCGGTTTTTTCACGCGTTCAACCCTTTTGAATATCGGCGGCCAACCGGCCTAGAATCTCGTTCATCGCCCCGCCCAGCGCGTCGATGGCCGCGGGTACGGACTCGTCGGCGGTCGGCCGGTCGACGCGATAACGTTCCATCAGCAGTATCTTTTCCTGATCCGGCCGATGGATCGCGATTTCCAGTTCCAGCGACACGCCGGGTTGGGAACCGAGAATCTGCTCCATGCGCAGGATGCGCCCGCGCATGACGTAGGTCGGTTCGATCCGCATGTCGGGCGTCACCACCCGATCGGCGATACGCGCCGCCCGCAGATATCCGACGACAAGGTCGGGCACCAGATCGGTCGGCGGTTCGGTCCAGAAATGGTAGTTGTATTCGCTCAGTTCGTTGGGCCGGGAACGGTTGGTGAAAACCACCGACCGGCCGGCCGTCAGACCGTCGGCGGAAAACCGTTCGACCGACAGGATGCCGGGCAGCGGCGGCCGCGCCAAGGCAACCTTGGGCGCCGAAACCGACAGCCGGTAATAATGATCCTGCGGCACCGTCGGCGCCGTGCACCCCGCCAGTATCAGTGCGAGCCCCCCCGCGATGACCGCGATCGCCTTTCGCACGTGCCCCTCCTTGTTCTTGCCCCGTTTATTCAACGCCGGGCCGCCTGATCGGCCGGCGGCGCCGCATTGAGCAGCAGGCCCGGATTTTGCCGGATCTGACGGCTGAATTCATACATGTTGCGCGCCGTCGCTTCCAGGTTGTGATTGGTGGAATCGATATGACGCGAGATCGAATCGATGACATAGCGCAGTTCGACGATGGATTTTTCCACATCCACCTTGTTGTCGATGACCATATCGTCCAGCGAGACGAGAAGGCCGTCGAACCGCGCCCGCGTGTCTTTCAGTTCCCGGGACAGATCGGCGAAATTGTCGGATGCCGACTTGGCGTTGCCGATCACGGTGTTCAGGGATTTGCGGTTGTCGTCGTTCAAAAGGTTGGCGAAACGGTCGGCCCCCTGTTCGATCCGCTTCGTCGCCGATTCGATATCGGTGATGATGTCGGGAATTCGCTCCGTCACGTCCTTGACCAGCCCCGTGATGTCGGCGACCAGATCCACGCCGTCGCGTTCCAGCATGATCGCCAGGGTATCGGTGATGCTGTTCACGTTGGCCAAAACGGGCTTCAGGTCTTCGCGCGCGCGATGGCGCCGATTTCAGCGGCGATGCCCGTCACGGCCGCCAGAATGTCGGCGGCTTCGGCACTCTTGACTTCAGAACCCGGCTTCAGCGCGGTGGCCGAACGGCCCGATTCGATGCTGATGGTCACAGCCGACAGCAGTCCCGGCGCGGCGATCTTGGCGAGACTATCGTCCGGAATCAGCCACCCCTGCTGAACCGAAAAGTCGATGCGAAAGCGCATGCGCGCGCCCTGGCCCACCGGAACGATGTCGTCGACCTGACCGATCGGGTAGCCTTCGTACAGGACTTGGCTGCCGTACTTGACGCCGGTGACGTTGTCGTAAATGGCGTGGTAGTTGTCCGCCGATCCCGTCCGCCCCGTCAGCAAGGCCGTGGTGACGATAAGGCCCGCGATCGTGAGCAGGACGAACGCGCCGACGATGACATAGTTGATTTTCGTACTTTTCATAGGGTCGGCCCTCCGATCAGCGGCTCGCCCGTCAGCCGGCTGAGGTATTCGTCCGGATCCAGGATTTCCTCTTCGGGGCGACGGTGGAGGAGATTCTGGATGCGTTCGCTGGTGTCGTTGCGGATCTCGTCGACGGTGCCGACGAACAGGATGCGCCCCTGGTCTAGAACGGTGATGCGGTCGGCGATCTTGAACGCGCTGTCGAGTTCGTGGGTCACGACGACGATGGTCATGTTCATGGCCTCGCGCAGCCGCAGGATGAGATCGTCGATGGCAGACGACACCACCGGATCCAACCCCGCCGACGGCTCGTCGCAGAACAGGATGCGCGGGTCCATGACGATGGCGCGGGCGAACGCAGCGCGCTTAAGCATGCCGCCCGAAAGCTCCGACGGCATCAGGCTTTCGAATCCCGCGAGGTTGACGACCTCCAGCTTCAGGCGCGCCATGATCTCCATGGTCTTGTCGTCGAGATCGGCATGCTCCCGCAGCGGCAGCATGATGTTCTCGCCCACCGACATGGAGCTGAACAGGGCGCCGCCCTGAAACGCCACGCCGATGCGCCGCCGCAGGGCCGACATGTCGCGGGTGCCCAGTTTCGTAATATCCTGCCCCAGAACCCGGATGGTCCCCGATGTCGGCCTTTCCAGCCCCAGGATGTGGCGCATCAGGGTGCTCTTGCCCGATCCGCTGCCGCCCATCACGACCATGATCTCGCCCTGGTGGATGTCCAGGGTCACGTCCTTCAGGATCATGCGCGTGCCGTAATGGGTTACGAGGTGGCGAACCTCGATGACCGGGGGCGGCATGGCTCCCTCGCTCATCGGGTCACCGCGAAGGCGAAGAACATGTCGGTGACGATGATCGCGGAAATCGCCTGCACCACCGAACGGGTGGTCACGCGCCCCACGCCCTCGGCTCCGCCGCGCACCCCGGCGCCGTTGACGACCCCGATCAAGCCGATCAACACGGCGAAGATCAGGCTCTTGCCCAAACCGTGGCCAAGATCGTCGATGCTCAGAACATCGATCACCGCCTGGCCGTAGGCGGCCAGGCTGATCCCGAGATCCGCACGCACATACAGACCCGCAGCGAACAGGCCCACCACATCGCCCAGGAATGCCAGCGCCGGCACCATGACGAGAAGCGCGAGCAACGAGGGCGCCACCAGAAAGCGCACGGGATTGATACCCATGACGTGCAGGGCGTCGATTTCCTGGTTGATCTTCATGGTGCCGATGCGGGCCGCCAGCGCCGATCCCGACCGGCCGGCGACCAGGATGCCCGTGATGAGCGGCGCGAATTCCCGCACCACCGACAAAGCGATGCCGATCGTCACGTGGGATTCGGCGCCGAAGATGCGCAAGGTGTAGATGCCCTGGATCGCCAGCATGATGCCGATGGTCGCCGACATGACGGCGACGATGGGGATGGCGCGCACGCCCACGTCCATCATTTGGGCGAAAATCGATTCCAGACGCACCGGCTGTTTCATGGCGCGACCGGCGACGATCCAATAGCCGCTTTCGACCAGCATGCCCGCCCAGGTCCCCACTTCCTCGACGCCGCGGATCGTGGTTCGGCCCACCCGCTCCAACAGGTTCGTCAGTGAAGTTCCGGTTTCCGCGCTCGGCATGATCGTCCTATCGTAGGGCCTCGACCCCTTCTCTGACGGTGGTGTGAAGGTTGAAAACCTTGTCCAGCCGAGCCAGGCTGATCACGCGGCCGACCATGTCGTTGGCTGCGGCGAGCGCGAAGGCGCATCCCCTTTTTCGGGCGTGCTGCAGGGATTCGACCAGCGAGGCCACCCCCGAACTGTCCATGTAGCCGACCTTGGCCAAATCGATGAGTACCCGATCGTTGCGGCCGACGCAGTCCAACAGGACCTTGCGGGCGACCGGCGAGCTTTCGAGATCGACGTCTCCGTCGAGCGCGACGACCAGAACCCCCTGTTCCTCATGCGTTTCGTATTTCATTACCGGACCTTTCCGCCGATCCGTTTCACGAGCTTCAGCAGATTGCCCCGACCTTCGGGCGGAGGCAAGAATAACACTTCATCCATCGTTTCGCGCATGATGTGGGTTCCCAGGCCGCCGGGCCGGATGTCGTCCAGATCGCGGGGTTGCACCGTCGCCGGATCGACGGTGGGCGCGTAGTCGCGCAGCAGAACGATCAGTCCTTCGTCGCCGCGCACGATCTCGATCACGATGTCGCCGACATCCTCGCCCCGATAGGCGTGGCGGATGATGTTCTGTCCGGCTTCGTCCACCGCCATGACCATGTCCTGGGTTTCCACCTTGCCAAAGGCACAGCGCTGGCAGGCCGCGATCACCAGTTCGCGGATGCGTTTCAACGAGGCGGCGTTGGCGCGGAAGGCCTCCTTGCACATCCGTTCCGAACGCGGGCCGTGCAGGTGCCCGGCGCGTCGCGGCGCATCATCGACGATCAGCAGCGTGGCATCGTCGCGCAAGGGGCGGTCGGCCGCGACCAGGCATTCGGAAACGGCGTCGATCCGTTCCGATGCCGGGCGCCCCACCGTCTCCGCCACCGCGGCCCGCACGCCCGCAACCCCGAGCGGCTGCCCATCGGCGGCGTAGCCTTCGGTCACGCCGTCGGAAAACAGCAGGAGAATCCGGCCGTCGAGAGCGAAGGATTGCTCGGGGAAGGATTCGGTATCGAAAATCTCGGCCGGCAGGCCCAGGGGCGGCGCCTCCGCCGGGATCGTGCGGAAGGATCCGTCCTCGGCCACGATCAACGGCGGTTCGTGCCCCGCGTTGGCCAGCCGGATGAACCCGTCCGCGGGATCGTAGATGCCCGCGACCATGGTGACGAACATGCCGCGCGTCGCGGTCTCCCGGATCTCGGCGTTGACGCGGGCCATCAGGTACCCCGGAGTCCGGCCTTCCCGCCCCAGGCAGCGGAAGATGCTGGCGGTCTTGACCATCAGAAGCGCCGCGTTCATCCCCTTGCCCGACACGTCGCCAAGGCAGAAGGCGATCCGACCATCGGGCAGTGCGAAGAAGTCGTAGAAGTCGCCGGAAACCGTGCGCGCGGGACGGTTGACGCCGTGGACCGGAAAGGCCGCTTCGCGCCGCGCCGGCAGCAGTTCGCGCTGGATCTCGGCAGCCAGTTCGAGTTCGCGGCGCACCCGTTCCTGCTCCACCAACGCCTCGGCCATGCGGGTGTTGATGATGGCGAGTGCCGCACCCATCGAGACGACCTCCAGAACCCGAAGGTCGTCTTCGTCGAACAGGGCATCGTCGCTCAGCTTGTTGACCAGTTCGATCGCACCGATGCGCTGTTCCTTCACCCGCATCGGCGCGCACAGGATCGACCGCGTGGTGAAGCCGGTCTGAGCGTCGACCGAACTGTTGAAACTGGGATCGGCGGACACGTCGCGAACGATTTCCGCGACGTTGTTTTGGACGCAGCGCCCGACGATGCCCTGGTCGGCCCGCATCACCAGGCCGGTGATCTCGGTCGCACCCCAACAGGCCTCGCACCGCAGTTCGCGTCCTTCCTCGTCCAGCAAGAACAGCGCGCCGCCCGCGGCCTCCAGATGGCGTGTCGCACGTTCGACCGCCATCGACAGGGTCAGCCGAAGATCCTGCACCGAAGCGAAGTCGCGCGCCATTTCGGCCAGCAGCGCCAAGTCCGCGTCATGCACGGTGGTGATGCGGCGTTGAGGACCGGCGGTGGCGGCGGGCGCTTTCATGCGCGCATGATGCCTGGATTCCGCGCCGGGAGCAAACCCGACGGCAGCACGATAAAAAATACGCCACGGTCTTCCATACCCTCAAACATCGGAATTCACGCGGCGGGCCCGGCCGACATCCGGTTCCCCGCCAGGCAAAGACCAAGAGGTGTGTGATGAAGCGCTTTCTGATTCCCGTCGTCGCGGCTGTCCTGCTCAGCGGATGCGTGACCAACGGCATGGGACCCAATCAGACGGGCGGCGCCCTGATCGGTGCGGCAGCCGGCGGTTACGCGGGCTCGCACATCGGCGGCGGCCAGGGCCGCCTTGCCGCCACCGCGGCGGGAACCCTGATCGGCGCGATGGTCGGTGCCTCGGTCGGCCAGAACATGGACCAGAACAACGGCTATTACGGCCCGGCGGTCTACGACGAGCCCGCCCCGCGCCACCGCCAACGCAACGGTTACCGTAACGCCTATCGCAACGGCTACCGGGATGGCTACGGCAACGGGTACGGCGACGGCCACCACGGCTGGTAAATTCGGAATTTCCTTCTGTTTGTCTTGTGTTTCCCTCCCTGAAACTCGGCCGGGGGCTCCCAAAAGAGCCTCCGATTTTTTTTGGTTTTGATTCGCATGAAGCCGATCCGATAGACTGCGCCCGAATAATCGGGAATGGGAGACCCCATGAAGGGTTTGCTCGGAACGGCCGCGGCTCTGATTTTCCTCTCCCTGCAGGCAGGCGCCGCCGCCTCCGACCCAATCCCGGCGACGGAACGCCGCACGCTGATCCACGACGGCATCGAGCGCACCTACATTGTCCACACGCCTTCGACGGCGGGCGGGACGCCGCATCCGATCGTACTGGTGCTGCACGGCGGCGGCGGCAACGGCGAAAGCGCGGCGCGCATGACCGGTTTTTCGGCAACAGCGCTGCGGGACGGCGCCATCGTCGTCTACCCCGAAGGCACCGGACGCCTGCCGAATATCCTGAAGACGTGGAACGCGGGTCATTGCTGCGGATACGCCATGGAAAACCGCATCGACGACATCGGGTTCATCGGCGCGCTGATTGATCGGTTGATCCGCGACGACGGCGCCGACCCCCGGCGGGTCTACGTGACCGGATTGTCGAACGGCGGCATGATGGCGCATCGGGTGGCGATCGCCCTTTCACACAAGATCGCGGCCGTCGCCCCGGTGATCGCCGGGCTTTTCGGCGACGAGGCGAAACCGACGTCTCCCGTGCCGGCGATCATCGTCAACGGCCGGCTGGACCGTTCGGTGCCGCTCGACGGCGGCGACCCCGGCGGACGTTTTCCGGATGCCTGGGACGGAACGCCGCTCAATCCCGCCGGCGACCAGGGCACGTTCTGGGCGAAAGCCAACGGCTGCGACGCCGCCCCCATTCCATCGTCCGAAAGCAGCGGTACCGTGACGGTTCGACGCTATCGATGCCCCACCGGCCAGGAGGTCGTGCGTTATATCGTCCAGGATTCGGGCCATGCCTGGCCGGGCGGAACCAAAGGCAGCCGTTGGGGCGACGCCCCGTCGCCGTCTTTCGATGCCACGGGAGCGATCTGGGCGTTTTTCAAGAACCATGCCCGCTAAGCGTCGCGCGACGCATGTCAACGGCCTAGCCAAAATCCCGGGTGTGGTGTAGACCGTTCGCGTTCACGAGACATGGGGGAATCCGCGATGAATGCGACCGCGTACGCGCGCCTGGATGCGCGTTTCCGCCGCATCGCCATTCTCGGCGAAGCCGAAGGCGTGCTGCATTGGGACTGGTCCACGGTCATGCCTTCGGGAGCGGCCGAGGCGCGCGGAGATCAACTGGCGGAATTGAAGGCGGTCTGCCACGGCCTGATCACCGCCCCCGAAATGGCGGACCTGTTCGCCGAGGCGGAAACCGAAGAACTGGCCCCCGACGATAGCGCCAATCTGGCCGAAATGCGCCGCCGCTGGCGTCACCAGACGGCGGTGAGCGAATCGCTGGTCACCGCCCTGTCAAAGGCGTCGACGGCGTGCGAAACGGTATGGCGCGCGGCACGACCGCACGGGGATTTCAAGGCGGTGTTGCCGTCGTTGACGACGCTGGTGGAACTGGTGCGCGAGGCGGCGGCGACCAAGGCGGCCGCTCTGGGCACGTCGCTTTACGATGCGCTTCTGGACGAATACGAACCCGGCGGCAGCAGTGCCGAGATCGACGTGGTTTTCGGCGATCTCGAATCCTTTCTGCCCGGCTTCCTGGACGAAGCACTGCACGCCCAAGCCCGCCGCCCGGCCCCCCTGGTCCCCAATGGACCGTTCCCGATCCCAGTCCAGAAAGCCCTGGCCCAACGATTCATGGAAGTCCTCGGTTTCGACTTCGATCACGGACGGTTGGACGAAAGCCTGCATCCGTTCTGCGGCGGCGGGCCGGAGGACGTGCGCATCACCACGCGCTACGACGAGTCGGACTTCCTGAGCGGCCTGATGGGCGTGCTGCACGAAACCGGCCACGCTTTGTATGAACGCGGCCTGCCCCGGGCGTGGCGCCGCCGGCCCGCCGGCGATGCCCGAGGCATGAGCCTGCACGAAAGCCAATCCCTGCTGATGGAAATGCAGGTCTGCCGATCCCGCGCGTTCCTGAGCTTCGCCGCGCCGATCATGGCCGAGGCCTTCGGGCACGACGGCTCGGCATGGAATGCGGAAAACCTTTACCGTCTGCATACCCGCATCGCCCCCGGATTTATCCGCGTCGATGCCGACGAGGTCACTTATCCCGCCCACGTCATCCTTCGCTATCGGCTGGAGAAGGCCATCATCGAGGGCGCCATGGAACCCGCCGACTTGCCCGTTGCATGGGCCGAGGGCATGGAGCGTCTGCTGGGAATCGTACCGCCGACCGACCGCGAGGGCTGCCTCCAGGATATCCACTGGTACGACGGGGCCTGGGGCTATTTCCCCACCTATACCCTGGGTGCGATTTCGGCGGCGCAGATTTACCGCGCCGCGCTCGATTCACTGCCCGATCTGCCCGACGCCGTGGCCCGAGGCGATTTCAAGCCGTTGCTGGCATGGCTACGCGAAAACGTTCACGGTCGGGGGTCGCTCGATTCGACACGGGCGATTCTGGAAAAGGCGACCGGACGCGGCCTTGACTTGGAAACGTTCAAGGCGCATCTCCGTGCGCGCTATCTCGAATGACGAGGCACCCCTTGCCCGCGATATCGCCACCCTATAGGTTAAGCCAACTTCGCTCATTCATGGAGAAGTGCCCGTGAGGTACATCAGCACCCGGGGAAGGGCCCCGGTCCTCGAATTCGACGATGTGCTCCTTTCCGGCCTTGCCCGCGACGGCGGGCTCTACGTGCCGCGGATCTGTCCCCGGTTCTCGAAGGCCTACATCCGGAGCTTTCGCGGTCTGTCGTATGCGGAAATCGCCGTCCGGGTCATGTATCCGTTCCTCGGCGGGTCGATGACCGAAGCGGCCTTCGCCGACCTTGCGGAAGATGCCTACGCCCAGTTCGACCATCCCGCCGTCGCCCCGATGCGGCAATTGGGATCGGACCACTGGGTTATGGAGCTGTTCCACGGCCCGACGCTGTCGTTCAAGGACTACGCCCTGCAACTGGTCGGCCGGCTGTTCGACCATGTGCTGACGAAGCGCGGACAGAAGGTGACCATCGTCGGCGCCACGTCGGGCGACACCGGATCGGCCGCGATCGAGGCCTGCCGCGACCGCGAAAGCATCGAGATCTTCATCCTGCATCCTCAGGGTCGGGTCTCCGACGTCCAGCGCCGCCAGATGACGACGGTAACGTCGTCCAATGTCCACAACATCGCGCTGGAAGGCCATTTCGACGATTGCCAGGATCTGGTCAAAGCGATGTTCAACGACATCGCCTTCCGTGACCGCCATGCATTGAGCGCCGTCAACTCCATCAACTGGGCGCGCATCATGGCGCAGGTGGCCTATTACTTCGTCGCCGGCATCCGGGTCGGCGCCCCCTATCGGTCGCTCGACTTCGCGGTGCCCACGGGCAACTTCGGCAACGTCTATTCCGGCTACGTGGCGCGCAAGATGGGATTGCCGATCAAGCGCTTCATCGTCGGTTCCAACACCAACGACATCCTGACCCGGTTCTTCGACACCGGGACCATGCGAATGGAGAAGGTCGTCCCGACCCTGAGCCCGAGCATGGACATCCAGGTTTCCAGCAACTTCGAACGGCTGCTCTTCGACTATTCCGGCCGTAACGGCAAGCGCCTGACCGCGGTGATGGAAGATTTCCGGCGATCCGGAGAATTTTCGCTGCCCAAGACCAAATGGCGCCGTATGCGACGCTTGTTCTCGGCCTATCGACTCGACGACGCCGCGACCAAAGCCGCCATCCGCCGCTTCTACGAAGCTACCGGCGAATTGCTGGACCCCCACAGCGTCATCGGCGCCGAGGCCGGAAAAGTCCTGCATGAAGGCCCCGGCCCCGCCCTGATTTCCCTGGCGACCGCGCATCCGGCCAAATTCCCGGACGCGGTGGAGGATGCCACCGGCGCGCGGCCGGGTCTGCCGCCGCGCCTGTCCGATTTGTTCGAGCGCCCCGAACGGTTCGAGGTGCTGCCCAACGATGCCGAGCGGGTCAAGGACTTCATTGCCTCCCGCCTGAAGGAGCGTACCGCGTGACGATTAGGATTTCGACGCTTTCCAACGGTCTGCGAGTCGTCACCGACAGCATGGAGACGGTCGAAACCGCCAGCATCGGTGTCTGGGTCGGCGTCGGAGCCCGCAACGAGCGCGCGGAAATCAACGGCGTTTCCCATTTCATCGAACACATGGCGTTCAAGGGCACGCGCCGACGCGACGCCCGCGCCATCGCCGAGGAAATCGAAGCCGTCGGCGGCCATCTGAACGCCTATACCTCGCGCGAACAAACGGCCTATTACGCGAAGATCCTGAAGGAAGACATCGGCCTGGCGCTGGATATCATCGCCGACATCGTCCAGAACGCCATCCTCGACCCAGAGGAATTGTCACGCGAACGGACGGTGATCATTCAGGAAATCCACCAGGCCAACGACACGCCGGACGACATCATCTACGACCATTTCCAGAAAACCGCCTACCCCGATCAGGCCCTGGGCCGGCCCGTCCTGGGCTACGCCGAAGCGATCCGCGACATGGACCGCGACACCCTGGTCGGCTACCTGCGGGATTTCTACCGGGCCCCGAACATGGTCCTGGCCGCGGCGGGGCGGCTGGACCACGACACCGTCGTTCGACTGGCGGAATCGGCGTTCGGCGCCCTCCCCGGCGGCGGCGAAATCGCCATCGAACCGGGCCGCTACGCCGGCGGAGAATACCGCGAGGACCGCGATCTCGAACAGGTGCACGTGGTGCTGGGATTCCCCGGCGTCACCTACGACGACGAGGATTTCTACGCCGCGTCGGTGTTTTCCACCCTGTTCGGCGGCGGCATGTCGTCGCGCCTGTTCCAGGAAGTACGGGAAAAGCGCGGGCTGGTCTACGCGGTCCATTCCTACGTTTCCAGCTACAGCGACACCGGCCTGTTTGCCGTCTATGCCGGAACCGGGGAAAAGGAAGTCGGCGAAGTCATGCCGGTGATCTGCGACGAACTCCTGAAGGTCGCCGTCGACGTCAAGGACGAGGAAGTCGCCCGTTCCCGCGCGCAGCTCAAGGCCAGCATCCTGATGGGCCTGGAAAGCACGTCGTCGCGATGCGAACAGGCGGCACGCCATCTCATGGTTTTCGGGCGCCACCTGTCGGTCGAGGAAATGGTGGGCAGGGTGGAGGCCGTCGATACCGAAGCTGTCCGCCGGGTCGCCGTTCGGCTGGCTTCGGGCAAGCCGACCCTCGCGGCATTGGGCCCGCTGGGACACCTCGAATCCTTCGAACGGATCGCGGGTCGCCTGAAAATCGTCTGACAAGGGCGTAAACGAGGGGATCGTGACACCTCCGCCACCCCCGAATGCCGTCGCGTTCGGCATTCTCAGCATGATCGCGGCGGTGTCGATGATCGCCGTCGTCGACGCGTTGGGCAAATGGTTGGGCGCGGGCTACGCGGTCAGCGAGATCGTGTTTTTCCGAACCTTGTTCGCGGTGCCGCTGATCGTCGGTTGCGCCGCCGCGACCAAGGGCGGTATCGCCAAGCTTAAAATGGCCAACCCTTGGGCGCACCTGCTGCGCGGCTTGGCGGGGACGGGCGCGGTCTTCAGTTTCGTCCAGAGCCTCACCGCCCTGCCGCTGGCCGAGGCCACCGCGCTGGCCTTCGCCGCCCCCTTGTTCGTGACCGCGCTTTCGGTCCCGTTGCTCAAGGAGGCGGTCGGCCCCCGGCGTTGGACGGCCGCGATCGTCGGATTCGTCGGCGTGTTGGTCATCGTTCGACCGGGGATGGACGCCTTTCAGCCCGCCATGATCCTGGTCCTGATCACGGCGCTTTGCTACGCCGTGGTCATGTTGACGGCGCGCGCCATGGCACCGCGGGAAAATCTCTGGTCGATGGTATTTTCCGTCAATGTCGTGCCCTTGGTGATCGGTGCCGTCATGCTGCCGTTCCAATGGACGAGGCCCACCGTTGTCGACATGGGGCTGTTCGCCGCCGCCGGCGTGCTCGGCGTCAGTTTCCATGCCCTGATGGCCAAGGCTTTCAAGCTGGCGCCGGCAGCCGTCATCGCGCCCTTCGACTACGCCACGCTGCTATGGGCGACGTTGATCGGCTGGTTGGTATGGGATGAAATGCCGGGTCCGGTCACCTGGACCGGCGCGGCATTGATCGTCGCATCGGGCCTGTACATCGCCTACCGCGAAACGCGATCCGGCGGCTCCGCCTGATCCGCGACCGATTCAGGCGTGACCGGCGACGTCCGACAGCATCCGGGGATCGATACCGATCTTGGAAAACGCGCGATCCCACTTGGTGTCGAATTCCTCGTCGAACACCAGGCCTTCGTCGGCCGCGACGGTGAGCCAGCCGTTCATCTTGATTTCATTGTCCAACTGCCCGGGACCCCATCCCGCATAGCCAAGCGCGAGCAGGCACTGGCGCGGCCCCGCCCCTTCGGCGATCGCCCGCAGGATGTCGATGGTCGCGGTCAAAGAAAAGGTATTGTTGACCGGCATGGTGCCCGGCTGGACGTAGTCGGTGGAATGCAGAACGAATCCGCGACCGGTTTCGACCGGGCCGCCGAAATGGATGCGGATCTGTTCGCCGAACCCCACCGGTTCGATCTCCAGTTGCGTCAGGATATCGGGAAAAGACAACGATTCCAGAACCTTGTTTACAACAAGCCCCATCGCGCCGTCGGCGTTGTGTGCGCACATGTAGATGACGGTCTTTTCGAATCGGGGATCACGCATGCCGGGCATCGCGATCAGGAGGTGTCCGGCGAGATACTGCGTTGACGCGCTCATGCTCGGCATCTCTTGCTCCTTCAGGCCGCCGCCTTTCTCGGTTCGATCCTCCATGCCCTCAGCCGTCGCAACTCACTTGCTTTTCGTGCCATATCGGTACGATTCGCGGAACCGCGTCGGATCATTTCAACGGATGATTTTCGTCGGCCCCTAGTAAAGAGTTTGTTAAGTTCGCGCGCAAACGCAAGGGCAAAACCTACGGAACCGGCCTTTGTATCGTTCCGCCGGGCGTATCTCCGCCCGCGAGGCGCTCGCGGTTGGCGGCCCTTTCGTTGTCGGAAAGTGGAACCAGGCCCGCGTAAGCGAGAAATCCGTCGAGGCCGATAGTGTCTTCCGCCAGGAACAGATCCAGGAACCCGCGCAGATCGGGCACCGCGTTCAGGTGCGCCGCTTTCGCATAGATGCGAAGCTTCCGAGCCAACGGATACGCCCCGGTCAGGATCGCGGCTTCCTCGGGCACCATGCCGTCGATGGAAGCGGCGTCGAGTCGCTCGCGATACGTCTCCAGGGTGCCGAAGCCCACAATGCCGACGGCCTTGGGGTCCAGCCACAGCCGATGAACGACCAGATCCTCGTTTTCTCCCGAATCCACGAAGACGCCGTCCTCGCGCACCGCGCCGCAGAGCCTGTCCCGCTCCGCCGCGTCCACGCGCGCGAGCGCCGGCAGGTCCGAGCATCCGGCGGACATCACGACCTCGGTCAGGACGTCGCGCGTTCCCGAAGTCGGCGGCGGACCGTATATCCGGATCGGGATGTTGGGCAGCGCCGGATCGATTTCATTCCAAAACCGGTAGGGATTGTTCACCAGGGTTCCCGCCTCGACCACATTGGCCGCGATCGCCGTGCGCAATTGGGCTCTGTCGAGGCTCAGCAACCAGTCACCCCGCGCCTTGGCGACCACGATCCCGTCCAGGCCCACGGGCAGTTCGATAATCGGAGACACGTCGTTGTCGCGACATGTCTTTTTTTCGCTGGCGACCATCGGTCGCGAGGCGGTCACGATGTCGGGGGTCGAAAGACCGAGCCCCGCGCAAAAAAGTTTGATGCCGCCGCCGGTCCCGGTCGCCTCGATCACCGGCGCCCGGCCGAGCCCGCGACGCGAAAACCGTTCGGCGACCTGGGTTGCGAACGGGTACATGGTCGACGATCCGACGACGCGAATCGAACGGGCTTCCTGAGCCAGCCCGATCTCCGGCAAAAGCATCGCAGCCGCAGCGGCCAGCGCGGCGACCAGGGCGCAACGGCGTACGAAACGACGATTCATGATCCCTACCTCCCCCGACAACCGCCCGATGTCGTTTCAGGCCATCAAGTAGCGTAGCGTGATATACAGGACTGCCGCCAGTGCCGCCGAAAACGGGACCGTCACCACCCAGGCGGCGATGATGGTCATGAGGTGGGATCGACGAACCAAACGGCGCCTTTCCGCTTTCTGGATTTTCTTTTCCCGCTTTTCCGGCGGGAATTCATCCAAGGGTTTCGGTTTCTTTCTGTCGGTAGACCGGTTCGCGTAATATTCCCTCAGGAAACCGACCCCGAACACCCCGCCGACGGCGATGTGGGTCGAACTCACGGGCAGACCCAGGGCCGACGCGAAGATCACGGTGATCGCGGCCGACAGCGCCACGCAAAAGGCGCGGATCTGATCCAGCTTGGTGATCTTCTCGCCGACGGTGCGAATCAGCTTCGGCCCGAACAGCAGCAATCCAACGGAAATGCCGAAGGCGCCGACGACCAGCACCCAGACCGGCACCGCGACCTTGGACGCCACGGCCGCCCCAGAGGCTGCCGCGACGATGGCCGCCAGCGGTCCGACCGCGTTCGCCACGTCGTTGGCGCCGTGAGCGAAGGACAGCAGGGCGGCGGAAAAGACCAGCGGCACCGTGAACAAGCCGGCAACCGCCTTGCCCCGGTTTTCCATGCCCGACGACATCCGGGCAATGCGCGGGCGGACCCACTGGAAGGAGGCGGCGAACATGGCGACCCCGACCGTCATCACGCCCCACCAGGGAACCTTGATCAGGTATTTCAGCCCCTTCATGACCAAGTACATGGCAAAGGTCGAGGCCATGATCGCGATCAGGACCGGAACCCATTTGCGGGCGGCTTCGATCTTGTCTTCCCGGGTCAGAATCGCCTGCCGGATAAAGTACAGGAAACCGGCCGCTATGAAACCGCCCAGAACGGGAGAGATCACCCAGCTCGCCGCGATGGCACCCATGGTGGGCCAGTTGACGAGGTTCCACCCGGCGGCCGCGATTCCCGCTCCCAGCACGCCACCGACGACGGCATGCGTGGTCGATACCGGCGCGCCGATCCAGGTCCCCACGTTGATCCACAACGCCGCCGAAAGGAGCGCCGACAGCATCGCGATGATGAAAACATCCGCGCCTGCGACCCCGGCGGGCGCGATGATCCCCTTGGAGATCGTTTCGACCACGTCGCCGCCTGCGATGATGGCGCCGCCCGCCTCGCACGCCGCCGCCATCACCAGTGCCCCCATCATCGTCAGCGCGCGGGCGCCGACCGCCGGGCCGACGTTGTTGGCGACGTCGTTGGCGCCGATGTTCAACGCCATGTAGCCGCCGACGATCCCGGCGGCGATAACGAACAGACCTTTTTCACCGTCGCCGTAAAAAGCGGCCGTGACCGCCAGAACAGAAACCAGGAAGAAAACACCGAGTCCGAGGGAAACCGTCTTGCGCGCCAACAACTGCGTCGCGCGCTCCACCAGGACAATCTTCTTGAGATCCTTGTCGACGGTCAGTTTGCGGGGGGGAAGCACCATGAGAAACCGGTTCCGGATTTGTCACGTTAGTTTCACAAAATCGTCATATACGGCGGGCTTTTATCATCCCGACACCGCCATGGCTATGGGCGTTTCCGAAACGGTCGCGACGAAGTCACGCCAACGTGTGTTCTTTCCGCGCGTTTTCGGCCAATATAGTGGGGTGTTCCGATCATTCGGCCGACATTCTTGGAGAATGACCTTGCGCTTCGCGCTACCGATCCTGGCTCTGCTGGCGACCCTGATTCCCGGCTCTCCACGCGCCGAATCGGCGAGCCCCTGGGCGGATGACGGCGAAGCCGCGGTGCGCCTGCTGTCCGCGAGCGAAGCGGTGGGCAACGGATCGACCGTTCGCCTGGGCGCGGAGTTCAGTCTCAAGGACGGATGGAAGATCTACTGGCGGTCGCCGGGCGACGCCGGATTCCCGCCGCAATTCGACTGGGCGGGTTCGGAAAATCTGGCCGACGCGACGATTCGCTGGCCGGTTCCCGAACGATTCGAGGCGGTCGGCTTCGAAACGCTGGGCTACAAGGATTCGGTGATCCTGCCCATCGACGTGACCCTGGCACGGCCGGGCCAGCCCCTGGATGCCGTGGCCCGCTTGGAATACTTGGCGTGCAAGGACGTCTGCATCCCGTTCGAGGCACGCGTGGAACTCGCCCTGCCCGGCGGCCCTGCCGATCCGTCCCCGCACGCCCATGCGATCGATCGCTTCGACGCCCGGGTCCCCGGAGACGGCCAGGGCGTAGGCCTGACCCTGGTATCCGCCGCCTTGAACGAAACCGGCGGGAAGACCGTCCTGGTCATCGAGGCGATATCTTCGGACCTGTTCACCACCCCCGACGTCCTGGTGGAAGGTCCCCGGGAACTGTTCTTCCTGCCCCCGAGAACGACCCTGTCGGAAGAGCGGCACAAGGCGCGCCTGGAGGTCCCCGTCGAAGGTCTGAACTATCTGGAAAGTCCGTTGCCCGGTCGAACGGTGACCGTGACCCTGATTGACGGCGATCGCGCCGCCGAGCGGGCCTTGGCCGTGGCCGCGACCGAAGGCGCGGCCCCGCCCGCACCGCCCGCCGGCCCGTCCTTGGCTGTCATCCTGGCCCTGGCGCTGCTGGGCGGTTTGATCCTGAACGTCATGCCGTGCGTACTACCGGTCCTGTCGATCAAACTGCTGGGCGTCATCGGACATGGCGGCGGGCGCCCCGGGCCGGTACGCATCGGTTTCATCGCTTCGGCCGTCGGCATCCTGTTTTCGTTCATGGTACTGGCTTCGGCGCTGATCGCCTTGAAGGCCGTCGGCGCGTCGATCGGCTGGGGCATCCAGTTCCAGCACCCCTGGTTCCTGACCGCGATGGTCCTGATCGTCGCCGGTTTCGCCTGCAACCTTTGGGGCTTTTTCGAAATCCCGGTTCCGGGATGGCTTTCGAACGTGGGCGGCGGCCATGGCAGCGAGGGGATCGGCGGCCACTTCCTGACCGGCGCCTTCGCGACCCTGATGGCGACCCCCTGTTCGGCGCCGTTCCTGGGATCCGCCGTCGGGTTCGCCCTGTCGCGCGGCACGACGGAAATTCTGTCGGTGTTCGCCGCTCTGGGCCTGGGCCTATCGTTGCCGTATCTCGCCGTCGCGGCATTTCCGGGTCTGGCGACCCGTCTGCCGCGCCCCGGCCGATGGATGATCGTCACGAAGAAGGTTCTGGCGGTTGCACTGATCGGCACCGCCATCTGGCTTCTGAGTATCCTGGCGGCTCAGACCTCGGCGACCACGGCCTGGATTGTCGGCGGGTTCGCGGCGGCCATGGGGCTCGGATTGGCATTGCGGCCTGTGAACCGTTGGGCCGGACCGGCACTGGCGTCCATAAGCCTGATCGCGGCCCTGGCCGCCCCGGCCGTATCCGGCGGCCGTTCCGACCCGGTGGCCGGAGACGGACCCTGGCGCCCGTTCGACGAAGCGGCGATCCCCGCCCTGGTCGCGTCGGGCAGCATCGTGTTTGTCGACGTCACCGCCGACTGGTGCATCACCTGCAAGGTCAACAAGAAGATCGTTCTGGCCGACGCCGACACCCGGGATCGCCTGTTCGGCGACGGCGTGGTCGCGATGCAGGCGGACTGGACCCGGCCCGACGAGGGCATCGCCCGCTATCTGGCCAAACACGGCCGCTACGGCATCCCGTTCAATATCGTTTACGGCCCCGGCGCGCCCGGCGGACGTCCGCTGCCGGAATTGTTGACGCCCGCCACGGTGATCGACGCCCTTTCGGAAGCCGCCCGGCGCCCCGCCGGATAAGCCGGGGGTGGAATCCGAACCGCGACACCCCATCTCAAGGCGGAAGTCACCCGGCATGAAGGCCGGTGCTGTTCGTTCATGCGATTTTTTCACGTCATAGCCTCGAGAGGGACAAGATGACCATTAAGGTTGGAGACCGCATTCCTTCGGTAACCCTGAACACGATGAAGGACGGCGCGGTTACGCCCGTCACCACCGACGATCTGTTCAAGGGCAAGACGGTCGCCGTTTTCGGTGTTCCCGGCGCCTTCACGCCCACCTGCTCCCAGAAGCACCTGCCCGGTTTCGTCAACAATGCCGCCGCCCTCAAAAGCAAGGTCGGCGCCATCGTCTGCCTGGCGGTGAACGACGTGTTCGTGATGGACGCCTGGGGACGCGACCAGGGCGCAGAAGACAAGGTCATGATGGTTGCCGACGGCGACGCGGCCTTCACCAAGGCCACCGGCCTGGAACTCGATCTGACCGGCAAAGGCCTGGGCGTTCGCTGCCAGCGGTTCTCGATGGTCGTGAAGGACGGCGTCGTCACGGCGCTGAACATCGACCCGGCGGGTTCCTTCGAAAAGACGTCTTGCGAGGTCCTGCTTCAGCAAGCCTGACCGGGCGCAATTCGAAAGTCGGCAAGCCCGCCGTTCCTCGGAACGGCGGGCTTCGTCGTCTTGGCCGCGTAGCGTCGCGTCATATGACCACAGCGCAATTCTGCACTGCGGTTTTTGAACATAAGAGAATAGTCGCTTGGCGCTATTGTCCGGCGCGTCAATTGAATGTTCCCTTTATTTTTTCGTTCCCTCGGCACAATGCCGCGCGGACGATAACGGAGAATCCGATGCCTGCCCTTGCCTCTTCGCAAAGCTTTCCGGCCGACTCTCGCCATCCCGTCGAATCGCAACGGATCGACTCCCCGCTCGTTTCGGTACTACGCTTCGTCTTCACAATCGGCCGTTCTCTCGCCGCGGCCCTGGAGGCGCGGAATCTGTATGCGGAACTCGAATACGCCAGCGATGCCGAACTCGCGCGCCGGGGTATTACCCGCGACCGGATCGTTCAGTACATCGCCGCCACCACGCTCGATAACCCGCCATCCGATATCCTGGCCGACGACGGCGAAGCCCAATTGGACCTGCCTTTCGCGGCCTGATTCCCACGCCGTGAAGCCGTGGGAGCGATCGGCGACGACAAAGCCGGCGCACGCCTAAAACGGCGCGCCCGCGATTTTGAGGCCCCCGTGTGTTCGCGGGGGCTTTTTTCTTGACCGGGGACACAGGCCCCACCGGAAGTACTACCGGCGAGATCCCCAAATGGTCATGAATTCCAGGCGATTGGCGGATCGGTTCGGGATTCCCGTCACCCGAGGCCGGATTCGCCGGTTGGGCTTTTCTAGAAAAGCTCAACAGTTTGATCTTCTTTTTTTCGGCACTTTCTTTGTGGAAACTTCGCGCTAGGATAGCGTTCGGTCATTGAGCATTGGGCTAAACCCAAGCCGATCGACCGGCGGTCCGTTGTGCATAGAGGGTGCACGATGGAGCGTCTCCGGAAAAATGCGACTGATGGCTGCGTGCCGTCAGAGGTGCCGGGATGAGGGGGGCTGAGGTATGGATCCCATGATGGGATTAGATAATTCCAATGAATTAACTTTTATCGATTTGCGCCGGTATCGTCCGGGCAGGCATGGCTCCTGCCCGCGGCGAAGACGCATTTTAGATTCATTTTTTGTTAATAACCCGTTTGGGTGATTAAAGCGCCCGATTAAACGGATAGGTTACGCGAGCTAATTGGGTATTGGGGGGCTCTGCATTCGCGCAATGGGTAACGACGGCCTTGGCCGTAATGCGCGTTTTTAGCCCCGGGGCAAGCTACCAGGAGAGAAATTCCATGGCGACCAACGACGTCAGCACGAATGCGGGCACTCCTACTTCCTCCATCGTGACTCCGGAAGGCGAACAGCTGGCACAGGCCACGGCGGCGGCAAACAACGTCGTTTCGGTCGAACTTCCCGGCGCGGGCGAGACGGCCACCGTGATTCCCGACCTGGGCACGACCTACCGCATCGACGCGGCCGACGCCAAGCTGACGCAGCAGCAGGGCAACCTGATGGTCGAAACCGCCCAGGGTACCCTGATCCTCCAGGATTTCTTCGTGCTTGGCGAAACCGAGCTGCCGCCGTCCCTGCAACTGGGTGACGGCCAGCCCGAGATGCCCGCGACGATCATCTCCCAGATCGAGAACTTCGACCCCGAAGCCGTGACCCCGGCAGCCGGTGGCGGCGCGGGCGGCGGAGTTGGCGGCGCGTCGTTCACGGCGTTCCAGACCTCCGCGATCGGCGACGGACTCGACACGCTTGACCTCCTCGGCAACCTGGACCTGACATTCGGGTTGCCCGAAGGCCTGCTGGATCCCGGCCTGACCGATCCGGCCGAAGGCACGCTGAGTGTCGATGTCGTGACCTTCGGCACCGACGTGGTGGTCGACCCCGAAGCGGGTCTTGAGACCCCGGTCGAAGGCTCGTTCCAAGGCGGGTTCGAGGATTGGCAGCCGAACCTGGACGAAGGCGACACCACGGTGGCGCCGATGCGCATGATCATCACCTTCGTCGCCGCCGACAACGAAATCCTCGAAGGCGCCCAGATCTTCCCGACCGGCGACTTCACCGGATGGACGTTCATGATCAACGGGGTACCGCAGACACCGGCAGCCAACGGCGCCTTTGTGGTCACCGCGGCGGACATCGCCAACATTACGCTACTGCCGCCGGAACACTGGGACGGCGACATGCCGTTCAACGTGAACGCCCTGATTTCCGATCCCGATTCCCAGGACGTGGCCGTGCTTTCGGTCGCCACCGTCGCCATCGTCGACGCCGTGGCCGATCCGGCGATCATCGAAGTCGGCAGTTCCCTGCCCTTCGGCGGCGATAGCCACGACGGGTCGTCCTACACCAACGGCGCCGCGATCTGGTCGACCATCGACGGCACGCCGGGGACCACCGTATCGATCGACTGGGTGTTCGGCGACGGCGACGGCTCGCCTTGGAACGACGCCGCGTTCATCGTCATCGACGGGGAATACGTCAAGTTGGCCGACGCGTCGGGTTCAAACACCGGCGGCACCTACACCTTCGAAATCCCCGCCGATGGCAGCGTTGCCGTCGGCTTCGCGGTCATGAACGATGGCGACACCTTTGCGGACAGCGGCCTTCTGGTCGGCCCCGTCACCGTCGGCGGCAACGAAACCGCCATTGCCTGGGAATCGCTGGGCACCACCTCGACCGACCCGGTCACCGGCGCCGTCACCCTGGTCTCGAACGGCGCCACCGCCGACGACATCGCCGATTCCCTGGGTATCACGGGCGAAAACCCGAGCCTCCTTTCCTACAACGAGGACAATGCCTCGGGAGAGGAATGGTCCAACAACAATCCGGTCTACGGCATCGGCTTCAAGACGGAAACCCCGGACCAGGACGGGTCCGAGGAAATCACCCAGGTGACGATCACGCTGTCGAACCTGCAAAACGGGATCGGCTCCCCCGAATTCGCACCGGCGCAAGTGTCCGCCTTGGTGGCCGAATCCCCGGCCGCCGACCCGGCCCACGTGCTGTGGAACGGCATGACGCTGTATGACGGCGCGGTCATCCAGATTCCGGCCCAGGTCTACGACCCGGAAAACCCCGGCACGCCGATCGAAACCCTCGTCAACGCCGTGGTTTCCTTCGGGACCGCCGAGGACGGGTCCCCGACCGTCACGTTCACCGACTTCTCGCCGACCGACCCGGATTCGCCCGACCTGTTCCAGGTCCTGGAGCTCGACTTCACGGGAAGCGGCGAGGACCAGGGCGGCGAAACGCCGGAATCCTCGGTCTTCGTGACCGCCGACTCACCCAACGGTAATGGCTCCGGTCTTCAGATCGAACTGCCGCAACATTCCGACGACGACTTCACCGTCGGCGTCGCGGTCACGACCGAGGAAAACAACCTGTCGGGCGAGGAGTTGTCCGAGGACAACAACACCGCCGTGAGCACGATTTCCTTCGATGTCGAAGTCAAGGCCGTGGCCGACGCCGTGGACCTGACCGGTCCCAAGGGCACGGAATTCGACGAAGACGCCGGCGTGACCGGCGCCCAGGGCGCGGAAACGCCCGTCGCCGAAGGCTACGGCCAGACCATTCCGATGGTCCTGACCGCGAACTTGCAGGATCAGGACGGCTCGGAACTCGTTCGCTCCGTCGTGTTGACCCGCGCGGGCGGCGACGACGCGGCGCACTTCGTCGACGGCGAGGGTAATGTCATCGAGACCGGCGACGTCATCCAGATCGGCGGGCTCGACTACACCGCCGCGGTCGACGGCCGTGAACTGACTCTGACTCTGTCCAGCGCCGACGCGGACGGCGCGGCGGTGAACTTCGCCCTGAACGGCGAAGTCGGCGTCCAGCTTTCGGTCGACGACAGCAGCGACTTCAGCATCACCTACGACGTCACCACCCAGGAAGTCTTCCCGGATACCGATTCGGACGACGGCAATTCCGCCAACGGCGGCCCGGTCGCCCACGAATACGAGACCACCTCGACCACCATCGACTACACCGTGACCGGCAAGGTCGGCCAGGCCGCCCTCGGCACCAGCTGGGAAGGCGAAACCGGCGAAGAAGGCGCCTGGGTCGTTTCCGAAGACGACGGCGAAACCGATGGCGCCAAGGACGGCGGCGTCGTGGTCGCAGTGGCGATCACCGCGCAGACCCAGGATCAGGACCTGGACGGCGAACAATCCGAATCCATCACCCAGATCACGTTGACCCATGACGGTCAGGGCGCCTTCGAGCTGCCCGACGAATCGGACGGCTTCGTCATGATCGACGGCCATGCCGCGACGATTGTGTCCTACACCGCAACCGAAGTCGTCCTGGCGTTCTCGGCCGCCGAGGACGTTCAGAGCATTGATTTGAGCGACGTGCGGGTCGTGGTCGGCGACGACGACAGCACCGATTTCGACATCACCGCCGTGATACAGACCACCGAATACGACGACGACGGCGGCCAGAGCGAAACCACCACGGTTACGACCATCCAGCACGTGGTCATCGATGGCGTGGCCGAAACGGTCTCCGGCGGCTTCACGGAAGCCGACGGCGAATCCGTGACCTGGACCTACCAGGAAGACGGCGGCGACCACATCGGCAACCGCGACGGCAGCTGGCAGTCCGCCGACAAGGGCGTTGAAGTGGTGGTGGCCTTCACCGCCGGCACTCAGGACGAGGACGCAGCCGGCGAACAGTCGGAAGGTATCTCGCGGATCGTTCTGACCCACGACGGCCAGGGGGCGTTCGAGGTCGACGGCGCCATCACCGAGACCTACGACGGCGTCAGCTGGATCATCTCCGAGGACGGCCAGACCCTGACCCTGACCTTCGCCGACCCGGCGGACGTCCAGAGCGTCGACCTGTCCGACTTCGTCAAAGTTCAATTGGGAGCCGACGACAGCACCGATTTCACCATCGACGCGGTCGTCACCAGCGTCGAATACGACGACGACGGCACCACCGTCATCGACAGCCACGACACCGAATTCAGCCAGGACGTGACGGTCGAAGGCGTCGCCGAATCCGGCAATGGCTGGTTCTGGTACGACAGTTCCTACGCGACCGGCGAAACCGAGGCCGGCGCGGGTATCGTGATCCAGGAAGACGACGGCAGCGACCAGAAGGTCGGTGACGGCATCGACGTGGCCGTCCGCTTCGGTTCCAGCGCCCGCGACTCGGACGCCGACGGCGAGAAGTCCGAAGGCATCTACCAGATCGTTCTGACCCAGGATTCCGACGGCGGCAGCTTCGTCGTCGACGGCGTCGAGACCGCAGAAGGCATCGGCACCGTCATCATCGACGGTTACGAAGCGGCCTATGAAATCTCGGCCGACGGCCAGACCCTGACGCTGACGTTCGACACGCCGTACATTCAGAGCATCGCCGCGACCGCGCTCGGGGCCAAGGTTTCGGTCCATGTCGAAAGCGACGACAGCAACGATTTCTCGATCACCGGCCAGGTGATCACGGTCGAATACGACGACGATACCGAAAGCGTGACCTCCAACGCCGACTATGCGTCTGCTTCCTGGGCCAGCGACGAAGCCAGCCAGCTGGTGATCGTGCGCCCCGTGGCCGACATTCCCGACGTGGAACTGGGCGGCAACAGCGAAGGCGAACCCGAAGGCACCGACTACGGCAAGGAAGACGCCTGGATTCCGATTCACATGGATGCCGTCAGCAACGACGTCGACGGATCCGAGGCCATCACTTCCTTCACCGTTTCCGGCTTCCCCGAAGGACCGGGCGCGCTCGTCCGCTACGAGGATGATAACGGCGACGTTCACGTCTTCCGCTACGTGGCGAGCAAGGACGAGTGGCAGGAAAAGACCGATGACGGCTGGCAGCCCGTTGCCGACCAGGACTTCGCGCTGACCCTGACCCCGGCGGAAGCCGATACCCTGAAGGTCCGGGCGCCGAGCCAGAGCGACGTGGACTTCGATCTGTCCATCAGCGTCACCGTGACCGACACCGACGAAGACGCCGACGGCTTCACCGACGAAGCAACCTTCGGCCCCTACACCTTGAACGTCGAGGTCGACTCCGTCGCCGACGGCGGCAAGAAGCTGGCGGCCTCGGGCGAAGGCTACGAGGACGGCAGCATCGCGCCGACGCTTTCGGCGCACTTCTCCGACAACGACGAATCCGAAACCCACGTCCTGTTCGTCACGGTTCCCGAAGGCTGGACCGTCGGCGCCGAACTCAACGGCTGGACGCTGGTCGAAACCGGCACCTACGCCGGCCAGTACATGCTGGACGTCACCGCGCTGGGCAAGAACGTCTCGGTCAGCGGGCCGACAATGTTGCCGCCCGCCGATTCCGACGTCGACGGCAGCGTGACGCTCTCCGCCGTGACCACCGAACTGAATGCCGAGGGCACTTACAACCAAGCCGGCAACGACGTGAAGGTCGTCACGAAGACCGGAACGCTGGCGGTTGACGCCGTGGCCGATCAACCGGCCATCGACGCGGCCGATGGTGTCAACAACGAAGACAACGCGGTGGGCGTTCCCTTCGGCACCGATCCCGCCGACGGGTCCACGTACACCGAAGGTGCCGCCGCGTGGACCACCATCGACGGTATTCCGGGAACGACGGTCGCCATCGAATGGGCGTTCACCGACAACGACGGCGAGTTCGGCACCTACAACGACGCCGCCTTCATCGTCATCGACGGCGAGTATTTCCGTCTGGGCGATTCGACGACCGGCTCCGACAGCGGCGTCTACACCTTCGACATCCCCGCCGACGGCAGCGCCACGGTCGGCTTCGTCGTGATCAACGATCAGGACGACTTCGCCGACAGCGCCCTGAACATCGGCACCGTCACGGTCGGCGGAACCGCCACCGTCGTGACCTGGAACACCCTGGGCACCGCGCTGGTCGATTCCGTCACCGGCGCCGTCGCCCTGACCGCCGAAGGCGCCGAAGCCGGCGCAATTGCAACCGCGCTCGGTGCCATCGACGCCGGTCCCTTCGTCGACGGCATTTCTCGCTTCGACATCGGTTTCTCGACCGCCGCGACGGACGTCGACGGATCCGAGGAATTGACCCAGGTCGTGGTCACCGTCAGCAGCCTGCAAAGCGCCCTGCTGTCCTACCCCGAGATTCCGGCGGGCGACGGCGCGGTTTCCTACGTTCTGTGGAACGGCAATGAACTGAGCGACGGCGACGTCATCCAGATCCCGGCGCGGATCTTCGATCCGGCCAATCCGGATACGCCGATCTCGACGCTCGTCGACGCCACCGTCACCTTCGGCGAGGACGCCGCGGGTAACACGACGCTGACGTTCTCCGACTTCGCGGCCACGGATCCCGGCTCGCCCGATCCCTTCCAGGTCCTGGAACTCGACTTCGGGGCCGACGGCGCCGAAATCGGGCTCGGCATCGACCTGCCGCCGCATTCCGACGACGACTTCTCCGTCGGTGTGTCGGTCACGGCGGAGGAAACGAACCTGTCGGGCATCGAACTGACCACCGGCAACAACAGCGCCACCACCACGACGTCCTTCGATGTCGACATCAAGGCCGTGGCCGATGCGCCGACCCTCGGGGTCAGCAATTCCACGGTCAACGAGGACGGCACCGCCTACGGCGTCGATCAGCAATTGATCGCCGTGCCGGCCATCTCGGCGGCGTTCCCCGACCAGGACGGATCGGAAACGCACACCGTCGCGTTGACGTTCAGCTTCGACGCGGGAGAAGGCTTCTCCGCCGCGACCGGCGAACCCAGCGATTCGCCGGAGGGCACGTTCTCCCTGCGCTATCCGGACGGCAACGGCGGCTATACGACCGTGGCGATCACGGCCGGCGACGCCGTCGACGTTCCGCTGGATCAGTTGGGCAACCTGGAAATCATCGCTTCCGGCGACTGGTACGGCCAGATCGACGTGGAGGTGACCGGCACGGCCACCGAAACGAATACCGATGACGACGTCGTCAACGGCAGCGATATCGCGCTCGAATCCGCGAGCAGCACGCAAACCTTCACCATCACCGTGGACGCCACGCCGGATCAGTACGATCCCGACGGCGAAGGCGACGCGGCCATCGGCCCCGAACCCAAGATCATCGCCGAAGCGGCCGTGAGCGGCGGCGACGGCCTCGGCGGCGACGCCGACGGCACCGACTACACCAATGGCGATGCCGCACCGTCCGTCACCGGCGCACTGAATATCGAGTTCGGCGACGACTATCCGGCAACGATGGCCGTGGATCTCTCGGCCTTGAACACGACCTTGACCAACGACGGCTGGACGTCCGAAGGCCGACCGCTGGTCGCGGTTTCCGACGGCAGCGGCGGTGCCCTCATCACCGCCGGCGCGGGCGGCGAAACGGTGATGACCGTGACCTTCGGCGGCACCGCGCCCAACT
Organism: Rhodospirillales bacterium; assembly: GCA_963675465.2. GTDB lineage: Bacteria > Pseudomonadota > Alphaproteobacteria > Rhodospirillales > Shumkoniaceae > JAHDSF01. Next base: position 107,883 of record CAXXVY010000001.1, on the reverse strand, counting down.
ATTCCTATACCCTGACCCTGTTGGACAACGTCGACCATCCCGAAGGCACCGACGAAGACCTCACGCTTACCGTGCCGTTCACCGCCACCGACCACGACGGCGACAGCCTCGACAGCAGCTTCGCCGTCACGATCACCGATGACGGCCCGGTGGCCAACGGCATCGATATCGCGGGCTGCATCGTCGAAGGCGGCGAAGATCCGGCATCCCTGATCGGCAACGTCATCACCGGCGTGGCGGTCACGGGCAATCACCCGGACCTGCAAGCCGACGAACCGGGCGCCGACGGCGCCACCGTCCACTCGTTCACCGTGGGCGACGTCACCTACACCTTCGACGAGGCCGGCAACCTCCATCTCGGAGATGCCAGCGGTCCAGAAGTGACCCAACCGGTCAAGACCGCCTACGGCTCGTTGGAGATGTCCCCGGACGGCACCTACACCTACACGCCGGACGCCAGTGTCGACCATGACCAGGAAACCACGCTGAACCTCGGCATGGCGACCATGGCCGCGTTCGACTTCACCGATTTCGATCCGAACGCGACGCTGAACACCGACCTGAGCGACACCTCCGTCTACAACGACACCGTGACGCACACCGGCAACGGCTACGGCGTCAAGGGTGCGAGCGCGGCCGAAGGCAACACCCAGGTTCCCGATCAGATCAACCACGGCCCGACCAACGACACCACCGAAGGCCTGGTGATCGACTTCGGGTCCGAGGGCACCTCGGCGACCGCGACCGTTTCCAACCTCTATGCCGACGAAGGGGGCGAGGGCGCCAACGAAGTCGGCCACTGGTACGCCTACAACGCGGAAGGCGAACTGGTCGGCGACGCCAGCTTCGAGTTTGACAGCGGCAACAAGGGTACCGTCGACATCAACCCCGGCTCGGCGTTCCAGTACATCGTCTTCACCGCCGATCCGTACAGCGACGGCGGCCAAAGCAACAACGACTCCAGCGACTACTTCGTGAAGGCGGTTTCCTTCGTCACCACCGAGGCGGCCCAGGAAAGCATCACCTACACGCTGATCGACGGCGACGGCGACATCAGCGATCCCGCCACCGTCACCTTCTGCGTGCGCGACGGAGAAGGCCCGTCCCTGGTCGTGGATCCCGAAGGGGCCGAGATCGTCCTGACGGTCGACGAGGCGGACATCACCGACACCGACAGCGACGGCATCGCCTTCCAGGCCGGTTCGGACGCCATCACCGGCTTCGCCTTCGGCGACACCTCGGGCATCGTCGTGAACGGCATCGACGAAATCCTGACCTGGGAACTTTCCGGCGGCAACCTGATCGGCTACACGATCGACAGCACCAATCCGGAAATCACCCTGTCGCTGAGCGGCACCACCCCGATCGCCGCCGAAACCCAGGGCACGGTGACGGTCACCGCCACCCTGTCCGAAGCGTTGCAACATGTTGGTGACGACATCACGATCAACGGCGTCAAGGTGGTCGCCACCGACGTCGACGGCGACACCGCCATCGGCGAGGTCGAAGTCCATGTCATCGACGACGCGCCGACTTCCGAAATGCCGTCGATCGACGGCAACACCGGCCTCTATCTGGCCGACTCCAACACCGACGCCGTGTACACGGTCGAACTGGCGGGCGACGAAGCCATCCTGACCAAGCTGTTCGACTATCCGGCCGAGGTCGGCGGCGACATTCACATCGCCGCATCTCCGGACGGCCAGTTGATCTACGGTTTCGACGCCAACACCGGCGGGCTGTTCGTCTACGACGCCGGCACCGGTTCGGTGACGGTCCTCGACTCGGTGACGATCCCCGGCGCCCAGACGTTCCCGAAATCGCCCCAACTGGCGATAGACGCGGCGGGCAACCTCTACTTCGCCAGCGAAACCGGCGACCTTTACCTGGTTTCGGCGGAAACCTTGGCCGGGGCCGGCAACGAAGCCGAACTGGTCGGTGATCTCGGGATTTCGATCGCGGGCGCGGACTTGGCGTTCGGCGAAAACGGCGACCTCTATGTCGCCACCAAGTCGGGCGACGGCAAGGTCTACCAGTACACGGCCGAAGATCTGCACGACGGCGGCACCCTGACCCCGCATCTGGTCGAGACGTTCCCGAGCAGCACCACCACGGGTCTGGCCATCGTCAACGGCGTGATCCTGACTTCTGACGCGAGTGACGTGATCCTGGGCAGCGGCGGCGAGTCCTACGCGATGGTCTACGCCGACGGATCGTCCCACGACCACCTCTATGGCGACATGGCGTCGAGCACCGGACTGGCATCGGTCCGCGAGGCGGTCGTCGACGACGAAGGCGCTCAGACCGTCACCGGTTCGTTCGGCTTCGACTTCGGCAACGACGGGCCGGCGGAACAGGGCTGGGTGCAGTTGCACCTGACCGTGACCGACCCCGAAGGCACGGGCACGTTCGGCACCTACGCCATCGACGGCGCGACCGGGTATCTGGTCGACACGACCAATCCCGCGACCGACGGCAACGAGGATAACTTCCTGACCTCGGGCGGCGACAAGATCGTCGTTTCGGATGACGGCAACGGCAACCTGGTCGGCACGACCGAAAACGGCGGCGAGAAAATCTTCACCGTCTCCGTCGATCAGAACGGCGATTTCTCGATCACCTTCAAGGGATCGATCGATCATCCGGACGAGAACGAGTCCGAGGCCGCCGACCCGCTCGCCTTCAACCTGTCGGCGACCATCACCGACAGCGACGGCGACACCCACGACACCGCGACCGCGACCGTCCTGTACCTGGACGACGCGCCGGCCAAGGGTCAGGTTCTGACCATCACCAACCACACCGGCGAGGCCGGTTACCAGAACGCCTTCGGCTATTACATCATCGGCGAAAACGGCGAGCCGACGACGGGCGAGATCATCTGGGCCAACGCTTCGGGCGCCAACCAAGGCGCGAGCTTCCAGTTGGAAGGCTACACCGAGGACCAGATCGGCTTCTTCATCATTCCGAAGGGCAACCAGCTCAACGACATCGACAACGGGACCGAGGTCACCTTCGCGCAAATCGACGGCCAGTGGGTCGCCTGCGTCGATGACGGCGGCACCACGGTTGCCTTGCAGGGCGCCGACGACACCCCGACCTTGTTCAGCGACAGCAGCCTGAACCCCTCCGGGTTCGATTCGGAACGGACCGGCGACGACATCGCCGCCGCGACGCCGAGCGGCTTCAACGAAAAGGTTCCCGGCTTCTATGCCGACGGCGAGAGCCGCTACTGGGCCGACATCCCGACCGGCGACCACGACTACGACGACGTCCAGGTCACCGTTCACTGGTCCGACGAGGCCGACGGACTGGCGGTCGACGAAGACGACCTGCCCGACGGTTCCGACACCAGCAAGGAGCCTACGTCCGTCACCGGCAAGCTGGTGGTCGACTACGGCGCCGACGACTTCGGCGGCTTGGCGTTCGACCCGACCATCGACGGCATGGACAGCGGTCTGGAACACGACGGCACCGCCATCCTGTACGAACCGGCGGCCGACGGCCTGAGCCTCAACGGCGTGGCCGGCGGCGAAGTGATCTTCTCGGTCACGCTGAACGAGGCCGATCACACGTATACCTTCACCCTGAAGGACAGCATCGACCACGCCACCGGCGGCGGCCAGAACACCGCGCTGGTGTCGATCGCCGGGGCGATCTCCGCCACCGACGGCGACGGTGATCAGGTCTTCTTCGACCTGTCCGTCAACATCGTGGATGATGTTCCGATCGCCAGGAACGACGCCAAATCGGTGACCGAAGGCGAATCGGTGGACGGCAATGTGCTCGCGAACGATACCGACGGCGCCGACGCGGAGGGTTATGTCTCCGGCGTCGCCGGCGGCACCGATGCGGGCATCGACGCCACGCACGGCCAGGGTTGGACGGTCGCCGGCAGCTACGGCACGCTGACGATCTACGCCGACGGTACTTACAGCTACGCGGCCGGCTCGGACCTGAACAACGCCGAGGGCGTGAACGACGTCTTCACCTACACCCTGAAGGATGACGACGGCGACACGTCGAAAGCCACCCTGACCATCACCGTCGACGACGGCGATGACCCGTCCCTGGTCGAGGATCCCGAAGGCGCGGAAATCGCCCTGACGGTCAACGAGGCCGAGATCACCGACTCCGACAGCGACGGCATCGCCTTCCAGGCCGGTTCGGACGCCATCACCGGTTTCGCCTTCGGCGATACCAGCGGCATCATCGTGGACGGCATCGACGAAACCTTGAACTGGTCGGTGCTCGCCAACGGCAATCTGATCGGCTACACCACCAACATCAATGATCCGGAAATCACCCTGTCGCTGAGCGGTGCCACCTCGGTTGCCGCTGAAGCCCAGGGCACGGTGACGGTGACAGCCACCCTGTCCGAGGCCCTGAAACACGATGCGGGCAACGGCGATATCGCGATCAACGGCGTTCAGGTGGTCGGCACCGACACCGACGGCGACACCGCCATCGGCGAGGTTCAGGTCCAGGTCATCGACGACGTTCCGTCGGTCCTGTCCTGCGTCGTCACCAACTGGGACGGCGAGGCGTCGTGGAACAACTCGTTCGGTTATTACGTCAAGGATGCCAACGGCGACCCGATCAATGGCGAAGGCACCATCATCTGGGGCAATGCGTCGAACGACAATTACGGCGAATCCTTCGCCATCGAAGGCTACACCCAGGATCAGATCGGCTTCTTCATCGTCAAGCAGGGCGGCACCAGCGGCCTGAATGACGGCGACGTGATCGACCTGACCACCGCGGCCAACGTCATCCTCGGCGACGGCACCGGGCTCCAGGATGCCAACGATCAGCTCATTCCGGACTCGGCACCGGGTACCCGCTACTACTTCGAGGATACCGGAGACACCGACTACAGCGATGTCCAGGTGACCGTGCAGTGGCAGACGCTGGGTGGCGCCGTCCTGGACGAGGACGACCTGCCCGACGGCACCGACGGAACGCCGGAGAGCGTCGTCTCCACCGGCCTGATCGCCGACGTATTCGACTTCGGCGCCGACGGCCCGGCGGCCAGCGACAGCATCGCCTTCGTCGACCCGCTGCCGACTTCGGTGAACATCGGGACCACGGCTGTCGATCTGGTTCTGAGCGGCGGCGTTCTCTACGGCCAGATCGGCGGAACCAACGTGTTCTCGCTCGCGCTGACCGACAGCAGCTACACGTTCGAACTGCTGGGCGCCCTGCCCCATGCGGCCGGTGACGGCGAGAACGTCCTGACCATCAACATCCCCGGCCTCATCGTCGCAACCGACGAGGACGGCGACCAAGTCTCCGCCGGCTTCACCATCCATGTGGTGGACGACGTTCCGTCGGCCGACATCTCGGCCACCGGCGCGACCACGATTGCCGAAGACGCGGCCGGAACCCTGACCGGCTCCTGGTCGGCTCCGCTCGGTGCCGACGATGCCGGTTCGCTCACCTTCACGGTGGGCGCCGAGACCCAGACCCTGGGCACCGCCCCGCTGGAATTCACCATCGCCAACGCGGGCGTGCTCACCATCAACCCGAACGGGACCTGGAGTCTCGATCCGTCGCTCAACGGCAACAACGCCAGCGGCACGTCGTTCGACATCAAGATCACCGGTACCGATGCCGACGGCGACAAGGCGGAAGACACCCTGACGCTGACCGTCACCGACGGCCAGATCCCGACGACCGACAGCGGATCGGCCACCCCGGCGATCGTGACGGTAGACGAGGACGGCTCCGCGCCGGCCGGCGACACCATCACCTTCACCGAGGGCTCCGACGACATCGTCTCGGTCGGCTACGGCAACGCCGTGGGCGATACCCTGACGCTGAGCGGCGAGCACGGCTCGATCACGGTCAAGGTGCTGTCGATTTCCGGCAATACCATGGTCGTCGGCGACGCCGTTGACGGCAACACCGTCACCCTGACCCTGAGCCCGAACGGCGACAACACGTCGGTGGGGATTGCCGCGGTTCTGGGAACGGGCGACGCCTTCGCGCACCTGACCGGCAACGGCGAAAACACCCTGACCATCGAGGGCGTGACCGTCGTCGCCACCGACACCGACGGCGACAAGGCCACCGCCCATATCAACGTCAAGGTCGTCGACGACGTGCCGACGTCGCTGGGCGGCGACAACAGCCAAGACGTGCTCGACAACGCCAGCCCGGTCGAGGTGAACCTAGCCGCGATGTTCGACGGCGGGGCCGACGGCATCGTCAAGTACCTCGTCAATGGCGTCGAAGTCATCGGGTCGACCTACAGCTTCGATCCGTCGGGCAAACTGGGAGACTACGACTTCACCGTGAAGGCGATCGACGCCGACGGCGACGAAGCGACCAACAGCTTCAGCTTCAACGTCGAAGCGAGCAATCTACCGCCGACCGCCGAGAACACCGAGGGCGAAGGTCCGCAGGGCACGACGATCGCCCTTGTCTTGACCGGCGCGGATACCGACGGCACGGTGCACCACTTCACGTTGGATCCGAGCACGCTGAACGGCCTGCACGGAACTTTCAGCACCGATGCCGCGGGCAACAACCCGATTACCAGCGGCACATCGATCACCGCCTCGGGTGGTCAGGCGACCATCTACTTCCATCCGTCCGACAATCCCGGCGACGACCCCGGTTACGTCGAGGGCTCATTCCACTACAAGGCGGTGGATGACGACGGCGCGGTGTCCACCGCGGCGACCGGCACCATCACGGTTACCGACGTCGATCCCTCGGCCCAGGACGACCACGCGTCCCTGAGCGAAGGAACGACGGGCGGCGTGACCAACCTGCTCTTCATTCTCGATCTGTCGTATAGCATGCAGGGACAGAATCTGGCGGATATGAAAGCCGCCGTGTCGGAACTGGTCGATGCTTACGAGGACAATGGCGGCTTCAACCTGAAGATCGTCACCTTCAACGACAGCGGCGATCCGGTTGCGGGGATCTTCACCGACGCCCAAAGCGTGAAGTCCTGGGTGAACGGCCTGGACAACGGCGACCTCGTTATGGATACCAACTATCAAGCCGCCATCCAGGGCGCGATGAACGCTTGGGACGCGGCGAACATCGACGGGGCGGATTCGAACAATTCGATCGCCTACTTCATCTCGGACGGCGAACCGAGAAGCGGATCCATGAGCAGCGTCCAGTCGACCTGGGAAACTTACGTGAACGATCACTTTTCCAAGGCGATCGCCGTGGGCATGGGATCCAACGCCCCGTCCGACAATGACCTCAAGGCCGTTGCCCACACCCCGGGCGGCGTTTCCGGCGATGGCGACGACGAAATCTATGTCGCGACCAACGTGGACGAACTGACCAACATCCTGGTTGGCACCGTGACGCCGACCACCACTGGCAACGTAATCGGCAACGACGCCTCCGGCGCCGACGGTTGGGGCACCGCCACTTTGGTCTCCGCCACTTACGGCTCCGAAAGCCACACCTTCTCGTCCGACAGCGACTCGCACACCTTTGATCTGGGCGATGCCGGTAGCGTGAAGGTCTTCGGCAACGGCGACTACCAGTACACCGCCGGCGCGGATGTCGCCGACGACACGACCGCCGCGATCGACTACGTGGTTCGGGACGGCGACGGTTCCACCGCCTCGGCGACCCTTTACCTGACCACCGAGGACAGCAGCGAAGTCGTCGCCTACGACAACTACGCCGAAGCCGGACTGACGACGGTCGAAATCCATAACGTCGACATCACGCCGGCCGCAGCGGACTTCGAAAACTATACTCAGGGCCACATCACGGACTGGACGAAGACCAATAACGCCCTGACAGCAGATCCCGCAATGTGGGGGCGGACAAGCGCGAGCGACACCGTCCTCAACAGCGACGGTTCGTTCAAAATCAGCGACAACAATGCCTCTTCCGGCAACTACTCCGTGGTCGTCAGCGAACAGGTTTCGATCAGCAGCCAAGGCGGTGAAATCAGCTTCGAAGTCGACCTCGGCGGCTACAGAAGCGGAGACACATTCAGTTACTCCGTCTATCAGAAGAACAGCAATGGATCGTGGAGCCAAGTCTCCGGCAAGAATGGCCAGTTCTCCGACAGCGATCCCCACTCCGTCTCGATCACCGGTCTTGGCGAAGGGGAATATCGCGTCGTCTTCACGGTCAACGACGAAACCTCGTCCGGCGGAAGGACCTTCAACGCGACCATCAGCGACTTCATGGTGACCACCGTCCTTCCGGCGGAAACCCAGATCGTTCCGGAAACGGTGTCGGGCAACGTCATCGACGACCCCAACACCTACGCGGCCGGTTCGGACCCGCTGGGAGCGGTCGACAACCCCGGTTCCGAGGGCGCCACGCTGTATATCAACGGCGCAGTGGTTTCGGATACCGGCACCACGGTCGCGGGAACCTACGGTACGCTGACGATCTGGGCGAACGGCAACTACGAATACACGCCGTTCACCACGAGCAGCATTGGCGATGTCGAGACCTTCACATACGAACTGCGGCAGGCGGATGGGGATTCGGACACGGCGGTCCTGGCCATCAAGTTGGTCCTGGGCGAAACGCCGCCCGTCGCCGGCGACGACAACATCATCACCAACATCGCCGCCGAAACCATCACGGTACCCGCAGCCGCCCTTCTGGCCAACGACACCGATGCCAACGGCGACGATCTGAGCGTTTCGCAGAACGTCTTCGATACGGGTTATGTCGCACCGGGGGCCGATTTTGGAACCGGCAACGTCCAAACGCTGTATTTCTGGAGCGGGCAGACGCAATTCTCCATCGACCGCGACCAATTCGCGAATGTGAACCAGACGGCGGCGGCTGTCGTGGTCGCGGGATACCTGCACAGCGTTTCCAATAGTTCGGACTCCGACGAAGACATCATCACCGTGAGCCTGAAATCCGGGGAGAGCCTGACCCTGGATCACAACCTGCAAGGCAATTGGGTCCAAATGTACTATCGCGAAGGCGACAGTGGAAACTGGACTCCCATTTCGGATGGTTCTTCGTTCACCGCCGACTCGGACGGCGACTATCAGGTCCGGATGGTCAACATTGACGACAACGGCGGTAGTTGGGGCGGTGAAGGTTCCGAATATTACGACCTGACCATGTCCATCAATTACGCCGACGCCGACGGGTCGGGGTCCGGCCCGGTGACCTCCGGGTACACCGTTTCGGACGGCAACGGCGGAACCGACGATGCGGTCGTCACCGTTCAGTACGAACATAGCCAGACCCTGAACGGCACGGACGGCGACGACATCCTGATGGCCAACGACACCGCCACGATCCTGAACGGCGGCGAAGGAAACGACGTCCTGATCGGCGGTGCCGGAGACGACACCATGTCCGGCGGCGACGGCGAAGACACCTTCTACTTCGAGAACTTCTCGGGGTCGTCGACGACCATTGATGAGGGCCACGACGCCATCCTCGACTTCGACGTCAACGAGGACACCATCGACCTCAACGCCCTGTTCGATGAACTGGGTGCCAGTGCGACGGTCGAAGTCAAAGCCACCGACGAAAACGGCAACCTGCTCGGTGACCAGACGGCAGACGCCTCGCACTTCACGGTGTCCATCGCAGACCACGCGGAGTTCTCGGTCACCGTCGAAACCACGGACGATGCGACGGTTCAGGAACTCGCCGCGCGGATCGTGACCGACCACGGTTGATCCCTCTTCCAAATCCGGGCGCGTCCGAAAAGGCGCGCCCGGGGATTTCGAGCCCTCGCGTTACCCGCGGGGGCTTCTTTTTTCAAAAGGGGTATGTTCGCGTGTTGACGTGGTACCCCCGGTGACGGTTCCCCGACTCGACGTTTGGCCTGTCCAAAAGGACGAAACCGGGTATCGCGGTCTTGTTCCGCCTCGGGCGCTGAATCAACCTCGTGTTGATTACCAAATCGTATTGATCATCCGTTATTTTAATGATGGGCCTGAATCCCGGCTCGTCCCGGTCGCAATCGACTGTCGCCGATCCGGCGTCCCTTATCCGCGACTGCCGCGGATTCCCCTCTGATCAAGTCGATAAACGGCAATCCAAGGCTGTTCCAGATCCCCAAACGGGCCAGATCATGGCGGTCATCGTCGTCCCCTTCGTCAGTTTCGAAAAATTAAAGGACCAGGATTTTCATCCTTGCCGACGATTTCCGGGCCAATCCGAAAAATAATCCGATTTTTTTCCGCAGTTTTTTCAAATCCCACCCGTTTGGGTGATTTTTAACCTCGACCGAAAGGATAGGTTTCAAGGGCAAATTGGGGAATGGGGGTCCACCCTTTCGCGCAATAGGCTACGGCGGCAAGCGCCGTTTTGCGTTTTCGGGCCCCAGGCATGTTTCTTGGAGAGAATCTCATGGCGACCAACGACGTCAACACCAACGCGGGCAACGTTGCTTCCACCACCGCGAATCCGGAAAGCGAACAATTGGCGCAGGCTTCGGCGGCGGCGAATGGCGTCGTTTCGGTAGAACTTCCCGGCACCGGCCAGTCGGCGACCGTGATTCCCGACCTGGGCACGACCTACCGCATCGACGCGGCCGACGCCAAGCTGATGCAGCTTCAAGGAAATCTGGTGGTCGAAACCGCCCAGGGCACCCTGATCCTCCAGGATTTCTTCGTTCTCGGCGAAACCGAGCTGCCGCCGTCCCTGCAACTGGGTGACGGCCAGCCCGAGATGCCCGCGACGATCATCTCCCAGATCGAGAACTTCGACCCCGAAGCCGTGACCCCGGCAGCCGGTGGCGGCGCGGGCGGCGGCGCCGGGGGCGCGTCGTTCACCCCCTTCGCCACCGAGACGATCGGCGACGGCCTGAACACGCTGGGCCTGCTCGGCGATCTTGATCTGGCCGATGAAGGTGGTGACGGCACCCTGGAGAACCCGATCGATCCCGCCGAGGGTTCGCTGATCGTCCGCTTCGAGACCGCCGAGACCGACGTCGCCCTGCCCGACGAACTGCCCAAGGATTTCAATGAATCCGGTGACGACGAGACCTACGATCCGACCTGGGTCGAGGGCACCTATGCCGGCATCTTCGAAGACAGCGCCCCCAACGCCGATGAAGGCTGGTACGCCAAGGCTTATGGCCAGCTGATCATCGAACTGCAACCCGACGACAACGAGACCTTCCTCGACAACTCCACCCTGTTCATCACCCCGGACGCCAGCTTCGACGCCGCCGGGTGGCAGATGTGGATCGGCGAGCCCGGCGCGGCCGGCAGCGTCCAGGTGATCGACACCAACGGCAACGGCGTCTACGAAGTCTCGGTCAACGACATCGCCAACATCTATCTGTTGCCGCCGGAGAACGCCGACGCCGACGTCGGCTTCAGCGTCACGGCCACCATCATCGACCCCGATTCCAACCTGACCGCCGACATCACCGGCACCGGCACCGCCGTGCTCGACGCCGTCGCCGACAAGGCCACCTTCACGTCGGACCACCTGACCGGCGAGGAAGGTTCCTCGGACGTCACGGATCCGGGTGAAGAAGGTGGCGAGGGGGGCTCTTCCGGCCTTGTCCCGAACTCGGAAAACACGCCGTTCACGATGGCATCGCCGAGCGGCTATGAATTGCCTTCGACCATTACCGCCGTCGGCGGCGTCGTGGTCGACATGATCGGCGCCAACGGCGTCCGCGTCGTGGGCCAATTGTCGGCGAGCGGCCTGTTCGAAGGCTTCAACTACAGCGGCGAGACACCGATCGGCACCTTCACGAGCCTGGGCGCCGTGGTCGCGGCCCTGGGCGGCGGTCTTCAAAGCTTCGCCATCCGCCTGACCATCGACGACGGCGACACCGCGCCCGGTGATTTCGACGACGGCGACGTGACCCTTCTGGTCAATGGCACCTCTCTCGGCGACTGGTCGGATGCCTCGACGGTCACCACCGATGGCACGGGAACCGTGACCGGGGCCGTTCACGACGGTTTCGCGAACGGACTGTTGGATACCGGCTGGTTCGCCTCCGCCGATCCGGCGGCCCTTCAGGCGATCTTCGACGCGATGGAGAGCACCGGCGAACTCGGCGTTTCCTTGTACGATATCGACGGCGCGGACAATTATCTCGATTTCACCCAGGGCGTATCCGGCGAACTGATCGACGTCGGCACCGAACTCGGCGTGGTCGGCGAAGCCGCTTCCTATGACGTGGGCGATCCGGAAATTCACGTTCCTCTGGCCGAAGACAATGCGTCGGCTCCGGAATGGGCGGACGGCGACTCGGTCTACGACATCGGGTTCTCGACCCAGACCCCGGATCAGGACGGATCCGAATCGATCACCCAGATCGTGCTGAACTTCGACAACCTTCAGAATCCGTTGGCTGGCACGGAAAGCGAACTCCCCGCCATTCGCACCTTGGCGGCGCTGGAATCCGTCCTGCTGTACAACGGATCCCCGGTCGCCGACGGCGATACCGTCACGCTGTGGGCCAATGTCTTCGGCATCGGCTGGACCGAAATCGACGCCACGGTCCACATCGAAGCCGAGGCCGACGGCAACGGCATCGTCACCTTCGACGGCTTCTCCTACGAGGGTGAAACCATCGAAGGCGGGCTGCGCGTCCTGGAAATCGACCTGGGAACGGGCACCGGCGAAGGCGAAGGCCAGCAGACCCAGGCATTCGCTTCCTCGATCGCTTCCGGCACGGGTCTGCAGATCGACCTGCCGCAGCACCTGGACGACGATTTCTCGATCCAGGCGACCGTCACCACCCACGACTACGCCACCGACGAAGACCTGACCGCCGACAACGACGAAGCGGTATCCCAGGCCACCTTCAACGTCGACATCAAGGCCGTGGCCGACGCGCCGACCATCGTGGTCGCGAAAAGCCCCGAAGTCGACGAGGACGGCACCACCGACGACGCAGGCCGGCAGATCATCGCCGTTCCGGCGATCTCCGTCACCTTCCCCGACATGGACGGCTCGGAAGACCACACCGTCAGCCTGACGTTCGGCTTCACGCCCGGAACCGGCTTTGATGCCGAAACGGCCGGCGAACCCAGCGACGCGCCGGCAGGCACGTTCATTCTCGGCTATCTCGACGGGACCGATACCTTCGTCGAACTCGGCACCATCGGCACCGATCCCATCGACGTACCGCTGGAATATTTGGACAGCCTGCAGGTCATTGCGACCGGCGACTGGTACGGCACCATCGACGTGACGGTGACCGGCACGGCCACCGAAGTCCGCACCGACGACGACGTCGCCGACGGCAGCGACATCGCACGGGAAACGGCGACCACGACGGAAAGCTTCTCCATCGTCGTCGACGCCACGCCGGACGAATTCGACCGCGGCCCCGAGAACGTGACCATCGGCGAAGCCCTGATCCTGGGCGGCGAAACCGACGATGACGGTTCGGACTACGAAGAAGGCGACGCGCCGAGCGTGACCGGCCTGCTGAACATCGAATTCGGCGACGACTACGAAGCCTCGTTCGCGATCGACGCCGCCGCGCTCAACGCCGCCCTTTCCGGATGGACCTCGGAAGGCCGCACCCTTTCGGCCACCGTCGGCACGAACGGCAACGCCACCATCCAGGCCGCCAACCAAGACGGCTCCACCGAAACGGTGATGACCATCACCTTCGGCGGCACCGCGCCCAACTACAGCTATACCGTCACCCTGCTCGACAACATCGACCATCTGGGCGAGGGCAACGGCGACAGCCTGATCCTGCCGGTCGCGTTCACCGCCACCGACAGTGACGGCGACACCATCGACAGTTCCTTCGCCGTCACCATCAACGACGACGGCCCCCTGGCCGTTGACGACATTGCCGGTTGCATCCTGGAAGGCAACGAAGACCCCGCCAATCTGGCCGGCAACGTCATCACCGCCGCCGTGGTTTCCGGCAGCACCGGCACCGCGCTCGGCGAAGACACGCTCGGCGCCGACGGGGCCACTCTCACCTCGTTCAGCTACACCGACGAAGAAGGCCAGCCTCGGACCTATACCTTCGAGGAAGGCGAAACCGAAACGACGGTTTCGACCCAGTACGGCGAACTGACGATCGACACCAGCGGCAACTACACCTACACCCCGAACGAAAGCGTCAACCACATCGAAACCAAGGCGCTGGATCTGCGGTCCGAAGGAACCCTGTCGGCGTTCAACTTCACCGCCTTCGACGCCGATGCCTTCGACCCCACCTCGGCGGTCTACGACGGCACGGTGACCACGGATCGTGACGGCTACGGCGTGGCCGCGGCCGGAACGTCCAACACCTCGGCTGCCAGCCAGATCAACCACGACCCCGCCGACGGCGAAGGCGAGGACACCACGCAGGGACTGGTCGTCAACCTCGGCACCGCCGCCTTTGCGGCGACGGCCGACGTGACCCACCTGTACTCGAACGAAAACGGTTCGGGTAACAACGAGGCCGGACACTGGTACGCCTACGACGCCGACGGCAACCTGGTCGGCGACGGCAACTTCGAGGGAACGGGCAGCGGAAAGGTGACCGTCGACATCGATACCGACGGCCAAGCCTTCCAGTATCTCGTGTTCACGGCAGAGGGCTACAGCAACGGCGCCGATATCGAAGGCGACTCCAGCGACTACTTCGTCGCCGGAATCACCATGGTCGTTCCCACGGACTCCCTGTCGGAAACCGTCACCTACACCCTGACCGACGGCGACGGCGACACGGCCTCCGCCAACCTCGTCCTGTGCGTGACGGATGACGTGCCGGTAGCCGAGGACGATTATGCGTCCATGGCCGAACGCGGCGGCAACGAAGGTCCGTGCTATCGCGGCCAACTGCCGCACACCGACGGCAACGTCACCGACAACGACCAGGCCGGCGCCGATGGCTGGAATTATCCGGCTCTGGTATCCGCCAGCTTCGACGGCGAAAGCCACACGTTCACGTCCGGCAATGACTCCCACACCTTCGATCTGGGCGATGCCGGCAGCGTGAAGATCTTCGGCGACGGCCATTACGAGTACACCCCGGGCGGGGACTTGGCCGAAGACATCACGGTCGGCGTCGACTACACGGTGCGGGACGATGACGGCGACACCGCCTCGGCCACTCTGTACCTGACGACCGAGGACCGCAGCGAAGTTTCGGCCTACGACAACTACGCCGAGGTTGCGGTCGGCACCTCCGAGATCGTTCTTGGCGATCCGGAACTCCTGACCGGCTTCAAGAACAACGACGGCCCGTGGGAATGGGATACCCATGGCGGCGATAAGGACGTTACATCCGTCGACAACTGGCAGCAGTTCAACAATGCCCTGAACAACCGTCTCGGCGACTGGATCGAGATGGGCGACGCCGGCACCGTCGGCAACAGCGATCCCGAACTGCAACTCGATAGCGGGAGTTCTGGCGACTACGGCAACGACTATGTCGCGACACCGGCGATCACCTTGGCCGGGGGCGAGCAGCTTTCGTTCTCCTACGATATCGGCGAAATCGATCCTTGGCACGGCTACGACACGATCACGTTCCAACTCGTCAAACAGGTCGGCGGCACTTGGAACGCAGTGCCCGGATGCACATGGTCCGTCGACCCCAGTTACATCAGTCACAACAACGATGACGGCACCATCACCTTCACCGTTCCCGGATCAAGCGCGCAAGACGGTACTTATCGCATACTTCTCTCCGTGACCGGTGACAGCTTGGACCGCAGCAGCGTCAACGTCGACAATTTCAAGGTCCGCACGTACGAAACCGTCGTCGTGCCCGCGATCGTCGCCGGCAACGTGCTCACCGATCCCAACACGCTGGTCGACAGCGCCGATGCCTGGGGAGCCACCGACGATGCCGGTTCCGAAGGCGCGACCCTGTCGGTCTGGAACGGGGCCTCGTATGTCAACGCGGCCTGGAACGGCACCACGGTCACCGGCGATCACGGCGTTCTGACCATCAAGTCGAACGGCAGCTGGAGCTACGAAGTCAACGAAGGGGAAGACGCGGGCCAGACCGAGACCTTCACCTACAAGCTGACCCAGCCCGACGGGGATTCGGACACGGCGACGCTGAACATCCAACTGCTCGAAGCCGGCTCCCCGGTCTATGACGTACAGGCCGACGCAGCGGCGGTCGTTTCGGAAGGCACCGACGGCGACGACGTCGTCATCGGCACCGACGGCGACGACGATCTTTCCGGCGGCGAAGGCAACGATCGAATCGAAGGCGGCGCGGGCGACGACGTCATCCGCGGCGGCGAGGGCGACGATGTGCTGCTCGGCGGCGAAGGCGAAGATACCTTCGTCTACGACAGCTTCACGGGATCGGGGGCGTCCGCCACCATCACCGAAGGACACGATGTCGCTCTCGACTTCGAAGTCGCCAACGACCAGATCGACCTCGATGCCCTGTTCGACGAACTGGGTGCCGACCGCGCGGACCTTTCGGTCCTGGCGACCGACGCCGACGGCAACGCGTTGGCCGATCAGTCGGCGGCGGCGTCTCACTTCGCGGTGTCGATCGACGGACATGCCGAGTTCTCGGTTACCGTCGACACCACGACCGACGCCACGGTCGACGATCTGGCGGCCCGGATCGTGACCGACCACGGTTGATCGTTCCACCCAAACCGGGCGCGCCCGAAAGGACGCGTCCGGAGACTACCGGACCCTCGCGTTAACGCGGGGGTCCTTCTCTATCCATCGGGCGTCGCCGGAACACCGACGATCGACGTCTCTTGACGTCCCCGCCCCTCATTCCGTAAACCACCACCGACCCGTCCGCCCGCACGCGGCGGCGCGGGCATCCCGCCGACGACTGGAACCGCGATGCCCCTGCTGCAAACCCTGATGCCCGATCCCCTTGCCGTGGTCGCGGCCGTGCTGGCGATCGGTATGATCGCAGCCCTCGGTTTGCCGTTGGCAAGGCAGCGCGAGACCGTCGTCGCCTTCGCGGCGGGAATGGGAATGGCGGTCCTGCTGTACACGGCGACGGGAATCCTGGCCGATGGCCTGTTCGGCTGGGCGGCGGGCCTGATCGCCGTTGCCGCGCTCGCGGTGCTGATCCGATTGCGCCCGACCGACTGGGCGGCGGAGGCCGGCAAGGGCGTGGTGCTGGCGTTGCCGCTGCTGCTGTTGGTTTCGGGCCGGATCGCATCGGAATGGGACGAATTCTCCCACTGGCAGTCGGCGTTCCGCTATGTCGCGACGTTTCTCGACGTGCCCGGCGGCCCCGGCACCGCGCCGATCACCACCTGCTGCGCCGCCTACCCCTACGGCTGGCCGATGATCGGGTTCCCGGCACTGAAAATCGCGGGCGGCGAAAGCGTTCCCGCCCTGCTCAACACCTTGGCCCTGGCCGCCTTCGGGCTCCTGCTGGCCCGGCTCGCCGCGCCGGGTCGGCGGGTCGGCTGGGGGCTCGCAGCGTTGGGCATCCTGGCGGTGACCGTGGCCTCGCCAACCTTCGTGCCCAAGCTGACCTTCAGTTCCTATGCCGACACCATCACCGGCGTCCTGGTCGGGGTGTTGGCCTATCTGGCCCCCGACCTGTCGGACCGCATGGCCCGCAAGTACGGCGTGCGGGAAACCGCGTTGGCCTTCGGGCTGACGGCCGCCGCGCTGGTCGCGGTCAAACCCGGCAACGCGGGGCTGCTGATTTCCGTCTTCGGCGGACTGGCACTGTTGTTCCTGGCCGACGGCGCATGGCGGCGTCCGAGCCCCTGGCTGCTCGCCGTCGTCGGACTGCCCGCGCTGTCGTCCGGACTGTGGCGCTGGCACGTGGGATTGTACCTGCACGGGCAGGAAATGACGGTTCGGCCGTTGTCGGAATGGCGGTTCGACCTGCTGCCCGACATCATGGGCGGCATCGCCACCGTCCTGTCGAACAAGGGCGGCTACGCGATCTTCGCCCTGGCCGTCATCGTGCTGGGCGTTCGCGGGCTTCTGGGTCGGCGGGACAATCCCGCCTATCGCCTGGCCACCATGGCCGGGGCCGCGGTCGCGGCCTACAACCTGTTCCTGATCGTGACCTATCTGTCGGTGTTCGGCGAGTACGAAGCCCGCCATGTCGCATCGTACTGGCGCTACAACACCCATCTGGGGCCCGCCGTGCTGTTGCCTATCGCGGCCTTTGCCGGCCTGTGGGCGCGCGGCGGGCCGAAGCGCATGGCCTGGCTGACGCGGCTGGCACCGGTCGCCGTCGCCTTGATCCTGATCGCACCGGCGGCGGCGGTGAAACACATCCGCTTCGACCGCGTTCCGATGAAGGCCTACCTGCGCGAAACCCTGCGCGAGGTGCGGCGCATCGTTCCCGAAGGCGCGCGCGCCGCGATCTACGATCCCCAAGGGACGGGCCTTGTCGGCGTCATGGCGACCTACGAGTGGAACGGCGACCCGGTCTATGCCGGCGTCCGCAGCGCCTTCACCCAGACCCCGCTCGACCAATGGCTTTCGACCATCAAGAGCGACTGGGTCTGGGTCGTGTCGGGGCGCGACGCTTTTGCCGCCGCCGAACAGGGCCCCGCCGGCACCCTGTTGCACCGCACCGGCCCGGACAGTTTCGAGGCGATGGGACATTGGCCGTTTCCGGGCGGCGCCGAACCCGGGCAATACCCATAGGCCGGAAACACCTCAAGAAGGGACGGCAACCATAAACCAGCGAGGGAAAGCTTCACCATGAACCTGTTCGACCTTTCCGGCCGCGTGGCCATCGTCACCGGCGGCAACAGCGGCATCGGCCTGGGCATTGCCGCGGGACTGGCCGATGCCGGGGCGACGGTGGTGATCGCCGCGCGCAATCCCGAAAAAACCGAAGCCGCCGCCGAAGGAATCCGTGCCCGCGGCGGCAAGGCCGACGTCGTGATCGCCGACGTGACCGACACCGACGCGGCGGGCCGCGTGGTCGGCGAAACCGTCGCCCGCCACGGACGGCTCGACATCCTGGTCAACAACGCCGGCGGCATCGTACGCAAGCGCCCCGAGGACCTGAGTGACGAGGAATGGGCCTGGACGGTGGATATCTGCCTGAGCAGCGCCTTCCGCTTCTGCAAGGCCGCCCATCCGGAATTCATCAAGCAGGGCGGCGGCAAGATCCTGAACAACGGTTCCCTGGCCGCGATCTTCGGCAATCCGTTCACGGCGGCCTACGGCGCGGCCAAGGGCGGCATGGTGCAACTGACCCGGTCGCTGGCCGTGGCCTGGGCCCAGGACAACATCCAGGTCAACTGCTACCTGCCCGGCTGGATCGAAACCGGCCAGACCGCCAACCTGCCGCAGCAACTGCCGGGGCTGTACGAAAAGATCGTCGCCCGCTGCCCGATGGGCCGTTTCGGCACCGGCGCCGATTTCGCCGGCATTGCTGTGCTTCTGGGCGGACCGGGTTCGGATTTCATCACCGGTGCCGCGATCCCGATCGACGGCGGCTATTCCATCGCGGGGTAGGTACGCGCTTCGTCATTTCGTCGTTTCTTTTTTGAAAGGGGAGACCATGACCCGTCTCAACGCCACGTTCCTGAAGGGCCGCAAGCGGCCCACGCCCCGCATCGTCCAATTCGGCGAGGGCAATTTCCTGCGCGCGTTTTTCGACTGGAAGGTCGACCGCCTGAACGAGAAGCTCGATGCCGACTGGGGCGTCGTTATCGTCAAGCCGATCGCCGGCGGCATTCCCTTTTCCCTGAACGAACAGGACGGCGTCTACACCACCATGATCCGGGGCGTCGACGACAACGGCCGGACGGTTTCCGATGCCCGCATGATCGCCTGCGTGCGCAAGGAAATCCCAGCCTACGGCGACTGGGCCGGCGTCCTCGAACTCGCGCGCGACACCAACATCCAACTGGTCGTCAGCAACACCACCGAAGCCGGCATCACCTATGACGCCGCCTGTAAGCCGGACGACGAGCCGCCCGCGTCGTTCCCGGCCAAGATCACCCGCTTCCTGTGGGAACGCTGGACCGCCTGCGGCACGGATGCCGCCCCCGGCTTCCAGTTCATGCCGTGCGAACTGATCGACCACAACGCCGACGAATTGCGCACCTGCGTGCTGCGCCACGCCCGGGACTGGGGTCTGGACGCCGCCTTCGTCGCCTGGATCGACAGCGCCAACGCGTTCTACAACACCCTGGTCGATCGCATCGTGCCGGGCTATCCGCGCACCGAAGTCGACAGCCTTCAAGCCGAACTGGGCTACGAAGACAATTTCATCGTCGCCGCCGAACTGTTCCACCTGCTGGTCGTCGAACGCAAGGACGGCATGCCGCCCTTCGTCCTGCCGCTGGAGGGCAACGACGAAGGCACCGTGATCGCTCCCGACGCCGGTCCCTACAAGGAACGCAAGGTCGGGATCCTGAACGGTTCCCACACCGCCGTGTGCCCCCTGGCCATGCTGGCGGGCGTCGAGACGGTCAGCGAAACCGTCGCCGACGGTTCGGTGACGAAATTCGTCGACACATTCCTCGCCGACGAAGTCCTGCCCGCGCTGTCGCTGCCCCGCGATGAACTGGAGACCTTCGCGTCGTCGGTGCTGCGCCGTTTCGCCAACCCGTTCATCCGCCATCTGTGGTACGATATCAGCCTCAACGGCATCGCCAAATTCAAAACCCGCAATCTGCCGCGTCTCCAGGCCTACATCGCGCGCACCGGCAATCCGCCCAAGCTGTCGACCCTGTCGCTGGCGGCGTGGGCGGCGTTCTATCTCGGCCGCTTCCAGGGGGCCGGAAGCTTCAAGCCCCGCGACGCCGACGATGTGCTGGCGGTCTTCCAGCGTCTGGCTGCGATCGAGGATACCGATGCCATGATCGCCGCCTATCTGGGTGAAGCCGCGTTCTGGGGCGAATCGCTGGATGAGCCGAAGCTGCGCACGGCGGTCGCCGATGCCTTCCGCTTTCTGACCGAACAACCGTTTACCTTCGCGCGCCTGGGCTCGTACCTCGGGTCGTGACGAAGTCGGCCGGGCGCGTCCTCACCGCGCGCCCGGTCCTTTGTTCAGGCCCGAAGCAGTCCGGGAAACAGACCGACCAGACCGTTGGCCATGATCTGCACCGCGATCGCCGCCAGCAGCAGCCCGAACAGCCGGTTCAGAATGTTCAGGCCGATCACCCCGAGCCGCGCGCCGATCGGCACCGCCAGCCGCAGAACGATCCAGACCGTCGAACACACGATCCCGATGCACAGGACGATGATCGCCGCGTGCACCCAGCCCATGCCGCGTTCCATTTGAATGATCGTGGTACTGATGGCGCCCGGTCCGGCCAGCAGCGGCAGACCGATGGGAACCACGCCGATGCTGGCCTTCTGGGCCGCTTCGTTGATTTCCTCGGGCGTACGGCTCAGCGGACTGGTCTGTGCGCCCAGCATGGCCACGGCCATCAACAGAAGAACGATGCCGCCGCCGACGCGAAACGCGTCCAAGCTGGTGCCCAGGGCCGCCAGAACCAACTCGCCCGAAAAAGCGGCGATCACCAGAACCGCGAAGCACGTGGCGGCAGCCGAAATCGCCGTCACCCGCTTGACCGTGGCGCTTCCGCCGGCGGTCAGCGACAGGTAGACCGGAACCGCGGCGAATGGATCCAGGATCGCCATCAGGGCGATGGTGAACCGCGTATAATCCGTCAACGATTCCATGATGTGCTCCCGCCGTCGCCATCGAACGCGCCACATAGCCCGGCGCGCGGGAGTTAATGTATCCCGGATGGGAAAAGATACCAGCCCCGGGTGCGATCCCGCAAATCCCTGGCGTTCAGGCGTGGTCGATCGGATCGGCGGGAAGTGCGATCGTCACCGTCGTTCCACGGCCGGGGGCCGAATCGACGCTCAGCGTTCCGCCGTGCAATTCGACCAGCCGCTTGGCCAACGGAAGGCCGAGTCCGGTGCCGGAAAACTGCCGGATGTACGGCTGTTGTTCCTTCTGGCCGAAGGGGGTCAGGGCCAGTTCCAGATCTTCCTCCGACATGCCGATGCCGGTGTCCGCGACGATGATCCGATGGGCGGCCATGTCGCAACGGGTGGACACCGTGACCTCTCCACGGGGCGAAAACTTGATCGCATTGGACAGGACGTTCAACAGGGCCTGACGCAGCCGAAGCCCGTCGACCCGGATGGTATGCGCGAAATGATAGTCCTTACGCAATCGAACGCCGTTCTGGTGGGCGATGTCGGTCAGAAGGACGAAAGCTTCATCGACCAGTTCCTTGATGTCGACCGGCGCCTTGACGAGTTCGATTTTGTCCGCTTCGATCTTCGACATATCCAGGATATCGGTGACGATGTTCAGAAGATGGCCGCCGCTTCGATGGATGACGCGCGCATATTCGCGATAGGATTCCGAAAGCGGGCCCCGGGTTTCCAGCGCCATCATCTCGGCAAATCCAAGGATCGAGTTCAGCGGCGTCCGAAGCTCGTGGCTCATGTTGGCCAGAAACAGGGACTTGGTGCGGTTCGCCTGCTCGGCGGCGACCTTCGCTTCTTGCAGCCGCCTTTCCATATCCTTGCGGCCGGTGATGTCGCTGGCGATGCCCATCAAGGCTGCGACGTTGCCTTTTTCGTCAAGGATCGAATTGACGGTCCACAACATGTACCGAACCCGCCCTTGCCGGCTGACCTGCCGGTTTTCGAACGTCCAGTTCTCCGTCTTTTCCCGCTGCCAGACCGCGAAGGCTTCGAGCGTCGGTCCACGATCGTCGGGATGAACGAAATCCCAGGCGGACATGCCGATACAGCTTTCCGGGGAGAGTCCGAAAATTTCGACGGATTTGCGGTTGACGAACGTGAAGAAGCCGTTGCGATCGACCATGGTGATGAGGTCGCCCGTGCCTTCGACGATGTGCCGGTACCGGGCTTCGGTCTCCTCCCGCCGCCGCGCCGCCTCCTGGACCGCCTGTTCCAGTTCGGCGCCCCGTTTCTTCAAGGCTTCGCCGTCGAGGACCAGGCGTTCGAGCCGAAACCGTTCATTGAGCATCAAGGCGAGGATCGCGCACAGATTGCCGACGTGGGGCGCGTAAAGCAGGAAATCGTCCGACCGGTCGAGCGTGACGACAAGATGGCCATAGTCGTTTCCGGAAGCCCTGAGCGCGAACGTCCGCACATCTCCGATCTCGGAAGAAGAGGACATCGCGTCGGCTGGAGTGGTTACGTGTTCGACCGCCGTCACGCCCGGAAGGTCCCGCAATCCCCGGCAGGCGAAGTCCAAGACTTGGTTCGCCCGCGGCAAATGCTGGGCCGTGCTCTGGATCAACAGCAGATGCGCCAGGATCTCCGGACGCAAGTGCCCGCCGCGATCCGTCACTCTCCGATGTGGCATCGGCTTTCCAGGTAGTCCTCGGGTCGGATGAAGAAGGGATTTCTGACAACGGCGCCGTTCACGACCATCAGGGGGTGGACCTTCAGCACATCCAAGATCATGGCGCCGTCGAACGCCCGGGCATCGTACTGGCAGACGGCGGTCACCGGGTGTTCGCGCACCAGCATGGTCACCCGGCTTTCGTATTCCCCCAACCGTTCGCCGCCGGGAACGTCCTGGATTGCCGGATCCATTTCGCCGATGACCCGGGCGGCGGCATAGCACCCGGCAAGCGAATCCTCTTGGAATGCCCTCAGCAAAGCCAGCATGCGATCCGGATCGAACCGTCCGTCCCGGAAATAGACTTCGGCGGTTTCCGCCAATGTCAGATCGCCCTTTTCGACCGCGTTTTGGAAGGCGATCCCCTCTTCTTCAAGAAAGGCGATTAAAGATTCCTTGTCCAGATTCTTGGAAAAGCACGCCGCGCGTTCGCGATCCCGTAAACCGCTGGCCAGGAATGTTCTCAACGACCGGTCGCGCTCGTCCACATCGCTGTAGATCTGGCACAGATGCGTGCCGACGGGAAACCGCCCCTCGGCAAAACCGAGACATA
Source organism: Rhodospirillales bacterium (assembly GCA_963675465.2). Lineage (GTDB taxonomy): Bacteria > Pseudomonadota > Alphaproteobacteria > Rhodospirillales > Shumkoniaceae > JAHDSF01. The sequence continues at coordinate 84,097 of CAXXVY010000001.1, read as the reverse complement.
CCGTTGAATGCTCGTGCCCCATGACCCGCTCCGTCGCCACTGGCACCAATGACGGTCCACATCGCCACTTTAACGGAACCAAAAGCCTACCACGTTTCCTCAATGCACGATTGAAAAAAATTAACATAAAGAACGCTTATGGCCCTGCGTCCCGAGTTCTTGTCTTCTGCATTCCGCTCCGGCTTCTTCGATTGTGGAACGGCCGCCACTTTTCGCGAAGGGGTGGAACGTGCACCGGTCGTCACCGGATCGATCCATCAAGCCGATGGCCTCGCTTGATCGCAGATCAACGCGCGGCACGATTACGGCCCTCTTCCTTCGCCCGGTACAAAGCCTTGTCGGCATCTTGGATCAAGGCATCCAGGTCCGGCATGGACGGTATCCGGGTCGCGACCCCGATGCTGACGGTGAATTTCACCGACGCGTCGCCATCGGCGGGAACCTCGGCCTCCCGCATGGCGGTCAGCAGCCGTTCGGCGGCATCAAAGGCCGCATCGGCGCCGGTTTCCGGCAGCAGAACCATAAACTCCTCGCCGCCGAAACGACCGAAGCGGTCGGTCTTGCGCAGGCTTTCGCGGACGATCGCGGAAAGGCGCACCAGGACCTTGTCGCCGATCTGGTGGCCATGGGTATCGTTGACCGCCTTGAAATGATCGGCGTCGATCATCAGAACGGACAAGGGGCGGTCGTGGCGACGGGCCAAGCCGAAGGTCTGTTCCGCCGTCTCTATAAAGGCACGGCGATTCAGGGCGCCCGTGAGACCATCGGTGTTCGCCAGTTCCTTGAGTTTCCGTTCGAACGCCTTGCGTTCGGTGATGTCGCGGATGACCCCGACATGGATGCGCCGCCCCGCGATCTCGGTTCCGCTGATCGACACTTCGATCGGAAATTCGCCGCCATCCTTTCTCCGGCCAACGACCTCGCGCTCGGCCGCCATCCTGCGGGTCGCGGATTTCCAGGAATCCCGAATGTACGTGTCGTGCCTTACGGCTTCGGTGTGCGGCATCAGCATGTTCACCGAGGCCCCGATCACGTCGTCATCGCCAAACCCGAACAGACGTTTTGCCGCCGGATTGAATTCTTCGATCATCCCACGATCATCGATGACAATGACGCCGTCGTAGGTCGCCTGAAGAAACGTCCGCAAACGGCGTTCGCTGGCATTGATGCGCAGACGCCCCCGCTGGTAGGCGAACGAGACGCCGGCCAGCAACAGGCACACGCCCAACGTGCCGAAATAGAGCCATACCAGGTATTTTGAACCGGCCTGCCATCCCCGCGACGGGGCCGCAGCAACAACCCACGAACCGTCCGGAACATTCAGGGAAACCCGAACGGAATCGGAATCGAAAAGCGCGGGGTCACCCATGAAAACGCCACCCTTCTCGCCGAGTCCATCGGCTCCCCGCAACGCGACGCGGATGCCGTCGAATTCAGGCTCGAGGTTCACGGATTCGAACAAAGCGTCGGCGTCGAGAACGAGACTGACAATGCCCCAGTAGGTCCCGTCTTCGAGAAAGACGGGCGTTCGGCTGATCAGTCCCCGCCCGCCTTGCCGAAGTTCGACGGGGCCGGCCAGCACGGTGGTCCGGTGATCCATCGCCCGTTTCACCGCCGGCCATTGATCCGGAAGTTCGGGGTAGTAAAGACCCAATGCGCCCCTGTTTCCTTCGAGTGGGTAGATATGCGAAAGGCGGTTTCCGGGCGCGATGCCGATATTCCGGATATGGCGGCCATACCGGAACAAGGTCTTCAACGCGGTCAGCATTTCCGTGTCATCGGGCGGATGGGCCGCCGTTGCATGAGCGACAAGACCGTTGGCGAGAAAAACGTCTGCGTTCAGTTCCGCTTCGAGCCGCGCCACAACCCCAAGGATTTGGCGTTCGACCTGGGTCCGGAGATTCTGTTCCAGTCGTTCGCGTTCGGTCGCGACCGCGAAATGAACGATCGCCGCCAGCACGACGAAAACGGCGGCGCTCCAAAGAAGGGCCTTGCCGCTGCCCTCAAACGAGATTGAACGATCGGACAATCTGCCGCTCCTGCGCCCTTGGTGTTCGCCCCGAAGCTTTCCGATTTGAGAAAGCGCGCGAACACCGACCCAACGAGCCCTGATATTCACCTACCAGTTGCCGCGTGGTCAAGGATGGCCCCTCTTCGCCAGACGCCAGCCTGTCCGCATCGCGACGGCGATTGTCGCCAACCCGACAAATCGGCCGATTGAGTTTTCCCGAAAGCGCCTAATCCGGCGGTTTTGTGATTGGCCTTCGGCTTGCACCGACTCTTGCGATCACGACCGCAGTCCTGGGGGTATCCATGAAACCGCTTCGTCTTCTGCCCGTAATCGCGACGTTCGCGGGACTCTCCTTCAACCTTCCCGCCATGGCCGCGGAGACCTTCGTCGCCGTCGCCGCCAATTTCACCGCCGCGGGGAAGGACATCGCCGCCGCCTTCGAAAAACAGACCGGCGACACCGCGATCCTGAGCTTCGGTTCGACCGGCCAGCTTCACGCCCAGATCCTGAACGGCGCACCGTTCGAGGTCTTTGTCGCAGCTGACGCCAAGCATCCGGCGGCGCTGGAACGCGACGGCCATATCGGCGCGCAAACCCGGTTCACCTATGCCGTCGGCAAGTTGACACTGTGGAGCCCCAAATCCGGCGTCGTCGATACCGAAGGCGCTGTGCTCTCCAACGGGGCTTTGGGGAAGTTCGCCGTGGCAAACCCGAAGACCGCCCCTACGGCGCGGCGGCCCTGGAAACGATCGAGAACCTCGGATTGACCGGCGATCTCCGGCCCCGGCTGGTCTTCGACCAGAACGTCTCCCAGACCCATCAGTTCGTCGCCTCCGCCGCCGCCGCCCTCGGCTTCGTCGCCCTGGCCCAGGTCGTCAAGGACGACGGCGGTTCGAGATGGATCGTGCCGGACACGCTCTATGCCCCGATCCGCCAGCAGGCCGCGCTTTTGAAGAAGGGCGGTTGCCGAGCACGCCGTCGCGGATGGAATCGTTGGCGATGTGGTGGCCGAGCGACTGCGACACGCCCCGGAACCCTTCGCAGCGCACCGAGATCACCGGCTTACCGCTATCGGCGGCATACTTGCGGGCGACGGCTTCGATGTCGTCGCCGATCAGGCCGATCGGACATTCGGACTGCACCGTGATCCCCTTGTTGAGCGGGAACAGGGTGTCGATTTCCTCCAGAAGCTTCGCCAGCTTCTTGTCGCCACCGAACACGATGTCCTTTTCCTGGAAATCGGACGTGAAGTTGATGGTGCCGAAGGTATCGACACCGGTACTGCCGACGTAGTAGTTGCGGCGCCCGGCGCGGGAATACTGGCCGCACCCGACGGGGCCGTGGGACACGTGGGCCATGTCCTTGATCGGCCCCCACACCACGCCTTTGGATCCGGCGTAGGCGCAACCGCGGATCGTCATCATGCCCGGCACCGATTTGCGGTTGGACGTGATGCACTTCTTCGACGACTCCATCGACGGGTCGTTGACGGTCAGATGCTTCGTGCGATCCTTCCTCGCGGCCTCGGGATAGATTTCGAGGACCTCTTGGATGATCGCTTCGGTTTCTTCGCGTTTCATCGTGCTTTTCCTTCACTCGGCTTCGCTTTCGCGAATCCTCGGCGTTCAAACGCCCCGCAGGCTTCGTTCAGGCGACGGCCGCGGCGGCGGCCTCTTCGGCGGCGGTCTTGCCGACGATGGTTTCGTCTTCCTCGCTCAGGATGCCGAATTCCATGAGCAGGTCTTCGAGTTCGTCCATGGTGATCGGGGTCGGGATGACGAAATTCCGGTTTTCAATGATCTTCTTGGCCAGCGCGCGGTATTCGTTGGCCTGGTCGCAGGTCGGGTCGTATTCGATGACCGTCATGCGGCGGATTTCGGCGCGCTGCACGATGTTGTCGCGCGGCACGAAGTGAACCATCGTGGTGCCGAGCTTGGCGGCCAGGGCCTCGATCAGTTCGGCCTCGCGGTCGGTCTTGCGCGAATTGCAGATCAGACCCGCCAGACGCACGGCGCCGGAACTGGCGTACTTCACGATGCCCTTGGAAATGTTGTTGGCCGCATACATGGCCATCATCTCGCCGGAGCAGACGATGTAGATTTCCTGCGCCTTGTTTTCGCGGATCGGCATGGCGAAGCCGCCGCACACCACGTCGCCCAGCACGTCGTAGAAAACGAAGTCGAGATCCGGCGTATAGGCGCCTTCTTCCTCCAGGAAGTTGATCGCGGTGATGACGCCGCGGCCGGCGCAGCCGACGCCGGGTTCGGGACCGCCGGATTCCACGCACTTGATATCGCCGAAACCGACCTTGAGAACGTCTTCGAGTTCGAGATCCTCGACGCTGCCCGCTTCGGCGGCCATTTGCATGATGGTGTTCTGCGCCTTGGCGTGCAGGATGAGCCGGGTCGCGTCGGCCTTGGGGTCGCAACCGACGATCATGACCTTTTGTCCGGCTTCGGCCATCGCGGCGACCAGATTCTGGGTGGTCGTCGATTTGCCGATGCCGCCCTTGCCGTAAACGGCGCACTGACGCAATGCCATGGTGTCACTCCTTATGGTAATGTGCCTCGGGATCGACGTGACCAACACGCTCCCGCACCGAAAGCAGCAAGGGCCGTGCCAGCCGCGTGGAGGCGGACACCTTATTGAAGAACAACGATTATCCGGCGAACACCCCGGTGGTGGCATATCCGACAAAAGCCGCTTTTCTTGTGGGGTTGGCGACATGAACGCCGACAACGCCGCCCCGCCGGGACGCGGCCCCGCCCTGCCCGCCACGGCGCGGCTGCCGATCAACCGCTGCAACTTGCCGCCGGTGATCCTGGGTGGGCTGGCGTTCCAGGAAACCCCGCAGCCGTTGGAGATCGACGGCATCCGCGCCCTGCGCGCCGACCTGTTCGACATGCTTGACGCCCTCGATGATGCCGGCGAGCGCGCGCAACGGTTCATGGACTACATGACCGTGCATTTCCTGCTGGAACAGCCCGAGGAAGCCGGCTTCGACGGACGCGGCGACCGCGACCGCACCCGCGCCGACTATCTGAAGACCCTGCGGGGTTGGGGCTTCGACGCCGACGGACGCGAGGGGGCGATCCTGAAAAGCTGGATCGAAAGCCGTTTCGGCTTGCTGCCGCGCCACCACCTGGGGCCGCTCGGCGATTTCAGCGGCGACAACTACGGGATCTATCAGGCGCAGCGCTCCCAGGGCCTGTACGGCACCAACGGGCTGGAAGCCCAGCTCGACGTCCTCTACACCTACTGCCAGTACGAACTGAAGCGCGCCGCCCCGGAAAAGACGCACCGCACATTATACCGGGGCGTCAACCGGTTGGAGGAATACGAGGTTCTGGACCAGCCCGACAAGCGCACCGCCGTGCTGCTGCTCAACAACCTCAATTCCTTCACCGCCACCCGCGACCGGGCGACCGAGTTCGGCGACACCATCCTCAAGGTCGAGGTCCCGATCCCGAAGATCTTCTGCTTCAACGACCTGCTGCCCGGCCGCCTGCGCGGTGAGGACGAACTCATCGTGATCGGCGGGGTGTATCGGGTGGGGAGTTTCCTACTACTGATCGCGCAATGTGAATGAGAATGATTGTGCTTGAGGGGACTGCGCCGGGCGCAGTTCAACACACGCCCCCCATCATGGCCGTGGAGCATACCCCACTAAGATTGTGGGTATGCCATCGTGATTACCTAAAAAATACATATTTAAACCGTGTCGCGATTTAAGGTTGCGTTCGTTCTTGTATTGCGCGCCGAATCCAATTTATGATGTCGCTTCGACTTCTGCCTAAGGTCATGAATGCCGCATATTTAGGTGCAGCGGACATAGAGAGGGGAAGATCCTTGAGCTTGAATGAAAGTGAATCATCACTTGAAGGAAGTAATTCTGCGGGAGAGAAAGCCGGATATCGCAATCACGGTGGTGGTTTCGGGCCTTGGGTTTACATTTTATTTTTACTGCCTTACGTGATCTATCTGTTTCAGCCCCCGGATTATACGTCAATGCCGCTGTTCATGAAACCGCGAACTGTAGTCTTATCTCAAAGTTTTGGGGCAGGCACGGGATGCCTTCTCGTCGGAGCGGTTCTCGGTTTTCCGATGGCAAAGATCTTCATGGGAAAGACAAAGCGATCCGTACCATTTTTCATCGGAATCGTGGCAACCATCAACGCCCTTCTAGGAGTCTGACCCGAAAAGCGGTGCGCATGGGCGACTATAGACCGGCCGCGAGTACGGTCATGTCGCGCGTGGCGCACCGGGCCATGCGCCCCCGGGAGTTCCGGGGACACCATACTTAGTTCCGTAATACGGGGCGCGTGATCCGGGGGCCCCCCTTCGACTATTGTGACGATTGAGGCCGTACTTTGTTCCAGTAACCCGTCGGCTCGCGCGATCCCTCATACATGCGCATGATCTTGTATACGATGTGACGACGGACACCGTCTTTGGCATGGTAGTGGGCCAGTGAGATGGGAAACCCGTAGTCTATCAGCTTCGTTTCCACCGTCTTGGTGACCGCTTTGACCCTTTGTCTCAAGAAGCCCTCCGGATCGGCGGTTTCGAACATGTGCGCCCAGCCGCTGTCCGGCACACCGTCTTCGAAAAGCGCCTTGATGGCCGATTCCATGCTGAGGTTGTTCCGGGTGGAATAGTCCATCAATTTACGAAGGTTCACCTGGACTTCGGGATCGTCAAGCGGGGCGAACACCGTGGAATCGATATGCACTGCACGCGTGTTGTCATCGGGTTGCCGTGTGAACAAGGACTTCGCCGCAAGACTTTCGTGGAAGGCGCTCACCATCAAAACCGCCACAACCAATCCAATTATAACTTTCATCATCCAGCCCTCCCGCGTACCCTATTTACGCGATATAGGCGGCACCTGCTACCGAGAACCGTGCGTTGTGGGAAAAAGGTCTTGAGACAAGCTGTCTTTTGAGTTCCGGGGAGTTCCGGGATTACGGTGACAGTTGACTTAATTCCATTCGTGTCCATACCCGTCGTGGAGCGACGGCATCTGTGTTTATCCGTGCTGAAGGCGTCGGTTCAATTTGATAAGCGCGGCTCCGAAGTATTCCGAAGTATTTCGTGGACGCATTACGAAGTATTTCGGGGACGAGTATTACGGGCACGCCTTATTTAGTCAATAATTCAGCCGATCACGTGGCCGACCCTGCGGATCGGAACTTGTCGCCTGAATTCTTCAATTGCCCTGGTTTCCGGCCCGCAAGGCACGCAATTCGGCCCCTTTCGGGACAGAGTTCACCTACCGTCCGGGTCGACCGCGCGGCGAGGACGAGGTCATCGTCATCGGCGGGGTGTACCGGGTGGGGGTGTCGTACTATTGAATCCTGAAACCCTAGGCGTGGTGGGTTATCGGCTCGCGGCAAGCAAGGTCATGCCTCTCTCGACGGTTTCGAAGATCGGGGTCAAGCCGGCTTCGGCAAGGGCTTGGCGCACCCAGGCGAGAGAGAGCTTCAATTTCGCGTAAGCGCTTTTCTGCAATTCCCACCCGTTTGGCCCATGGACGTGCACCAAGTCGTGCACCAGGACCGTTTCGCCGTTGTCTTCCAGAAAACAAAGCATCAACCGATCGTCGTCCGCGCGTAGCGGAATGAAACGGTCCAAGCCCGCCGGCGGTGTCGAAAGGTCGCGCCAGGAAAGCACCAATCGTCCCGCCGGCCCAAGATTGCCGGCGATGGATGCGAAGAGCGCCGTTACCCGCGCGATGGACGGCAAATGGGTCAGCGTATCCCCCATGCAAACAATGGTGTCGGCGGGCCGTTCCAGCAGATCGGCGAACGTCATCAGGTCCGCGATGTGGGGAATGATCGCCCGGCCCCCGATGCGGGCTTTCAGTTCACTCATCAGTTCGGCGCTGGTATCGACGGCGTGGACTCGCGACGCGCCGATCTCCGCCAATGCGATCGACTGGAATCCGGGACCGCAGCCAAGATCCACGGCGAGGCCCGGCGCCGTTACGCCAGCTTGACGCAAAAGCGCGGCTTGTTCCGCGGTCTTCCGTTCGAACGGAACGCCGAACATCCATGTATAGTGGCGTGCGAGGACGTGTTCGTAGTGTTCTTGTGGAGTCATGATGGGCATGGCTGAACCGGACAGGCACGCCGATCATACTACGTAGAGCAGACATTGGTACAATATCACATCTCGTCGAATGTAAGAAAACGGGGGAAGAAAAGCGGCATGGATGCCGTGATCGCCGGTTTGGAACAGGAAGCGCGAATGCGCCCCATGGCCAAAAGCGCCCGCGTCTGCGCCTTGCAGGCCGCGTGGACCGTGGGATCGAGGCGTCGGAGCCAACGGCGGGGAATGGCGCGGCGGCCGTAGAGGGCGCCCGCGATCATACCGGCGATGGCGCCGGTGGTATCGGCGTCGCCGCCCCGGTTGACCACGTCGATCACCGTGTCCTCGAACGTCGCGTTGTCGAACAGGGCCTGGAACACCGCCTTCAGGGTATGGACGATGTAGGCCGAGGGGTTTTCCTGACGGCGGCGGTCGAAACGGAAGGCGGGAAATTCGGAGACGAGGCGATCGGCGTAACCTTGCAGGATACCGTCCCTTTCCGCCCCCGAAAGGTGGAGCGCCGCTTGCACCATCGCGATCACGCATTCGGTGCCGGCATCGGACAGCGCGTTGTTGTGGGTGATGTGGGCCTGGAGGCGGCTGGCGCGGATCGCCGTTTCCTCGTCGGCATCCAGCAACGCCAACGCGATCGGCAGCGTGCGCATGCAGGCGCCGTTGCCGGCGGCCTGATCGCTTTCCGGAGCTTCCAGGTCGCCGGTCGCGCGGTAGGAAACGATGCCGCGCCGCACGGTGTGACCGATGTCGGCGGGCTTGGAACGCATCCAGTCGCTGAAGGCCTCGGCGATCGTCGGGCCGTCGACGCGCCCGGCGGACAGGATCGCGTCGCCCAGGGCCAGGGTCATCTGGGTGTCGTCGGTGACGGCGCCGCGCTTGAGGTGCAGCCAGCCGCCGCCCTTGATGTCGCGGTGGACGCCGTGCCGGTTGCGGATTTCCGTCGGCGTCAGGAATTCGACGGTGGCGCCCAGCGCGACGCCGAGATAGGCGCCGACGGCGCGGTCTTCCAGGCTCGGCGCGCGGTTGCGGCGCCACGGGACCGGCCACCGCATCAGGCGTTCTCCCCGGCCTGGGTCGCGAAGGCCGCCGCCGCCGCGGCCACGGCATCGGAGAGCGGCTGCCAGGCATGATCGGTCAGCGGAAAGACACCGGCGGCCTCCAGCCGTTTGCGCGGTTCCCGTCCGATCCGGGCGCACAGCACCGCCGCGCAGCCGGAAAGCGCGGACAGCAGGCGGTCCATGCGGTCATCGTCCTCTTCGCAATTCTCGGGGCCGGCGCAATAGCCGGAACGTCGCGCGCGACCAGGGCCTCCAGCCCGCGAAACTGTTCGCGGATCAGGATTTCGGCGCCTTCACGGCCCTCGATGCGGCGGCCTTCCCAGATCACCCAGGGATAGATTTTGGCGGCGACGGCGGCATCGACGGCGTTGATGGTCATGGTCACGTGGTCGATGCCCAGGCCGATGATGGTATCGACGTATTTCGCCAGCATCAGGCCGTTGGTGGACAGGCACAGCCGCACGTTGGGCAGTTCGGCCTTGACCCGGCGCAGGGTATCGAAGGTACGGTCCGGATTGGCCAGCGGATCGCCGGGTCCGGCGATGCCGACCACCGACAGCTTGGACACGCGGGCGGCCACGGCGCGGGCCTTGCGCGCGGCCTGTTCCGGATTCAGCAGTTCCGAGACCACGCCGGGGCGGGATTCGTTGGCGACCTTGCGCCACACGGTCCGGGGAACACCGCCGCCTTCGCGCATGGTACAGGAACGCGACTGGCAGCCGCCATCCGGAAAAGCCGTACCGCCATCCAAGATCCGCAAGTCCATCGCCGGGCCTCCTCGCTTGTGCGGAGGGAACGGTGCAAGGGGCGTGCCTGATCGAACTTGAGGCTAGTACGCTGAAAAAAGGAATTTATTTCCGCGAAATCTTGCCGCGAACGCGACATTGTCGGATTGGCGACAACGGTTGCGGACAATTGGACCGCCGGGCCCTAAAAGGCCGCGACGAAGGAGACGGTTGCGAGCGACCCGACGGTCGTATATAGGATCGCCCGCGCGATGGAATTCAGGCGCACCCCGTAGTTCAGGGCCAACACGAACGGCATGGTCCCACACGGTCCGGCGGCCACCATCAACGACGGCTTGGCCAAGATCGGATCCGCGCCGAAGACGCTGACGATGCAGATCCAGGCGAGGACCGGGTGAACCAGCAGTTTCAGGACGGAAATGGCGACCGGCAGCCACGGACGCCGCGACGGGCCTTGCGCGCTCAGGATGATGCCCAAGGCGAACAGCGCCCCCGGAGCCGCCGCCTTGCCGGCGAAGTCCAGATAGACGTTGACGCCCTTGGGGAGATCGAGGCCGGCCACGGCGACGAAAATTCCGCCGGCCATCGCGATGATCATCGGGTTCGTGGTGATCTTCTTCGCAACCCGGGCGAAGGACCGTTCCTTTTCGTGCAGGAATTCCATCGCGACGATCGCGCTCCCGAAAACGAGAATGCTGTCGACCGTCGTGATCGCCACGATCGGCAACGATGCCTCTTGCCCATACAACGTCACGGCGATGGGCAACACGAACAGGACATGGTTGACGAACGCCCCCGCCATGGCGATCAGCAGACCTTCGCGAAGATCGCACCCGAACGCTTTCCGGGCAATCACGAAGCCCGCCAGATAAACGGCGAGTTCGGAGGCCATATAGCCCACCAGCGGTCCCCATTCGAACCGGTCGAGGGAGGCATTGGCCAGCAATCCGAACACCAGCGCCGGAAGGGAGACATAGAAGATGAATCGGTTGATCGCCGACGCGCCTTCGACCGTGAACAACCGGCCTCGCCCCGCCAGATAGCCGAAGGCGGGCACCGCGAAGATCGGCAAAACAACGTCGAGGAAAACGCTTTCCATCAAAATGGTCTTCGTGAATTTGTTGAAGGGAATTCGGAAAATCGCGGGAAAGTCACCATCCCCTATGCCATACATTCGCGTCCGACAAAAGGAAAGTTATAGAGTTTTCCTGCCCCAATGCGTCAGAACTGCCGCACCACGATGTTGAGAATTTTGATCCGATAGGCGATCTGACGGGGGGTCATGCCGAGAAGGCGGGCGGCTTTTGCCTGGACCCAGCCGGCCTGTTCGAGGGCGGCGATGACGCGGTCGCGGTCGTCGAGGTCGAGATCGTCGAGTCCGGGACGGGTTGCCGGTTCGGCCGGGACGGAGCGCCCGGCCGCGTCGACGGTCGGCGGCGGGGGAATGGGTCGGCAAGCCCTTGATCCGAGATCACCTTCGCGGAGGTGCGACGAAAACGTGACGCGGACCAGACAGCCCGCCGGACGGCCCGCGTTCGATGATGATGCCCCCGCCCTGGTCGGAAGTCGTAGGCCCGTTCCAAAAGCGCGGCATAGACGTCCCGCCGTTCATCGTCCAACAACGGCAGGCTGGGCGCCTGGAGGTAGCGCAGCCGGTTGACGGCGACCACGTCCGGATCGTGGATGATACCGAAGTAGTCCAGGAATTCCTCGGCCGTGCGCAATTCGCGCAGGTCGTCGTCCTCGGCGCTTTCGGTCAGCGCCCGGGCATAGGTGACGCCGGAACAGGTGACGTCGCGGACGCCGATCCGCAAACCGGCGAAGCGCCCCGCGCCCCGGGCCATAAACCCGGCAACGGCGGCCTGGGCGCGATCCGTGAGATTGAGCATGCGAACCTCCCAACGACGAATGAATGGCTGGAAGAGAGGAAGCACGGGGCGTACCAAAGCAGAAACGCAGGAATTTCTGCATTCTCCATGTCGCAAGGGCGACAGGGGTCCGCTGGAATCGAGGCATTGTCGGGAATCCGACAAAGAAAGGGGGAGGCTTTTCCGTCGGCGCGCATTCCAGGCCCCCTATCGCTCGCTCCCGCAATGTTTTCGTGTTAAGGTGCACAGACAACCCATGGACGCTTTTGAATAAAAATTTTCGTCTTTTCGGAGCCATTCGACGTGCCCTTCCGTTGGGCGCCGTCGCGCAGCCGCATGGAGCCACGATATGAGACTGCGAACCGCGCTTCCGATGCTCGCGGCTTTGGTCGCCTTGTCCTCGGACGACGCCGGAGCGGCCGACCGGCCGACGATCTCCCTTCAGCAACTGGAGCACATGTTCGCCAGCATCCGGGCCCGGACGAGCTGGGATGTCGATGGCGCCATGTTGTGGGGCTACTTTTTCTTCGATACGAGCCGGGAACGACTGGTCGCATTGGGCGACCACCTGGCGGCGTCGGGGTACCGCACCGTCGGCATCGCGCCGGCCGGCGACGGCCTGTTGCGACTGCATGTGGAAAGGGTGGAACGGCACACGCCCGAAAGCCTGAACGACCGCAACCGGGAATTCTACGGTCTCGCCGACCAATTTCACGTCGGTTCCTACGACGGAATGGACGTCGGGCCGGTCCAGTAACGTCGCCCGCGCGTCACCCCGCCCCGGACATCCGGAGCGGGGGAAGCGTCGGGCCCGGGATCAAAGGGCCTTCTTGCAGAAATACCAGTCCGTGTAGTCGAAGCCTTCGTCGGCGCGCTTGGCGGCGGCTTCCGTGGTGCCGGGCGGCGGAACGATGACCTTGTCGCCGGGCTTCCAGGATTCCGGCGTCGCCACGCCGTTGGCGTCGGAGGTCTGCAACGCCTTGACCAGGCGCAAGAATTCCTGGATCGAACGGCCGTTGCTCATCGGATAGTAAACCATCGCCCGCAGCACGCCTTCGGGATCGATAACGAACGTCGCGCGCACGGCGGAGGTATCCGAAGCGCCGGGCTGGATCATGCCGTAGGCCTTGGCGACCTTCATCGACAGGTCTTCGATGATCGGAAACTTCACGTCGACGCCGAAGTTGTCCTTGATGTTCTTCACCCAGGCGATGTGCGAATAGACGCTGTCGATCGACAGGCCGATCAGATCGCAGTTCAGGGCCAGGAAATCGTCGTGAGCGGTGGCGAAGGCCATGAATTCGGTGGTGCACACCGGCGTGAAATCGGCCGGATGGGAAAACAGGATGAGCCAGCGACCGCGATAGTCGGACAGCTTGCGGACACCATGCGTGGTTTTGGCCTCGAATTCCGGGGCGGGTTCGTTCAGACGCGGCAGCGCCGCGATCGGAGAGGTGTTCTGTTCCATGACGACAGTTCCTTTTTGCCGGTTTGACGTTTGGGCGAAGCGACGACCGCCCCGCTTCAAACGTTATATCGTTGCAAATTGGAATTTGTCTAAGCGATAACCTGAATGAGATCGATCGACGAAATCGATCGTGGGAGAAGAGGGTTTTTGTTCCTCCCTCGCCGGGCGCGGGGAATTTTTGAATTTCCCTCGCCGGGCGCGGTCTCCGACCGCTTGGCCGCCGCCTCAACGGCGGGTCGGGGGATGATCAGGTTCCCAGGAGCACCGCCTCGGTGACCTCGACGTCGGCGTCGAACGGACGATCGGGGCGCAGTCCGGCCCGGGACAGTCCGTCGTGATAGATCCGCACGGCCTCGACCGTCGTGACGTCGCGCGACACCACGTGCCGCATCAGGCGAACCAGGGCGGCCGGGTCCTCGACCGTATTGATCTTGCGGCCGAATAGGGCGACGCGGGCGCCGCGGCGTTCTGCCTGCCACAGCAATTCGAAGGTATCGCGCGTGGTACCCCGCCCGCCGCCGGCCACACCGACGATCAGCCCCGACGGATCGTAGGAGGCCAGTTCCTCCGTCGCGCGGCCGCCGTTGTAGGCGACCTTGAGGAACACCGGCCGGTCGGCGCTGGTCACGCCGGCGAGACATCGGATGATCGCATCCGTCACGTAGGCCGCTTGTGCGGCACCATCCATTCCGGTAGGCACGTTGGGATTGAAGACTTCCAGGAAATGGCGCATGCCGGCCGCCGACGATTCGGCGCGGAACTCGTTATAGGCCTCCAGCGTTTCGAGATCGCGTTCGATGTCGTTGGTGAAGGTTATCGAATACAGGCCGAGATCGGCATAGGGGCGGACCCGTGCCGGGATCGCCGTTCGAAACGGATGGGATGCCCGCTTTCCGTAGGGCGCACCGCGCATCAGGCCCCAGATATCGGTGGCATCGTTCATCCGAACCGCGGGCGTGACCGGGCTGCCGTCGAACAGGCCTTCGGACACCAGGGCCTCGGCATTGGACGCCGACATCAGCATGATATCCACCAGGTCGGCCCGGACCAGATCGCGCATGGCCTCCTGATGGTCGGCGCGGGTTTTGTAGCGGCTCTCGATTTCACGATGTACCCCGCGAACCGAACCCGGCGCGGTACGCCCGAAGGCCATGTCGCCGTCCTTGGCGTCGGCGAGGATGAAATCGGCGGGCTTGTAATTTCCGGCCTTGATGCTGGCGAGCTTGAGGTCCATGCGTCGCATGACGGCTTCCCTCCGTATCCGGCACTCATCTTCGGATCTCGCGCCGCCACGCCCACTCGGCGCCGCAGAGTCTATCAGAGCGCGAATGCGAACGCGGGTCAATCCCCCTATGAGCAAGTCCCCAACCTTACCCGCCTCTCGCCCGAAGTCCTTCCCTCCGGGTTGCGACTGCGGGATGGCTTCCCATATGACGATCCGTGAAGGAGACCGCGATGCGCCGTTTACCCGTATGGGGGTTGTTGCTGGTTGTGGCGCCGCTGCTGGCGGCGTGCGGACCCGGCGTTGTCCAGACCGACGTCACCCGGTTTCACGACTTCGAACCGTCGCCGGCACCCCGGTCGTTTACCATTCTTCCCGATCGCGATCAGGTCGGAAGCCTGGAATTCCAACGCTATGCGGAACTGGTGGCCGCGGCGCTGAGGGCGCGGGGCTGGCATCCCGTCGAATCCGGCGGCGGTGCCAAGGCCGTCGTCACCGTGCGGTGGGGTGTCGGCGAACCCAGCGCCGTGATCACGCAAAGCCCGTCGCCGAATTTCGGGCTGGGGTTCGGATCCGGGCGGCACGGCCACGGCGTGGGCTTCGGCATCGGCATGCCGCTCGGCCGGTACGATTGGGACACGCGGGTCGTCAACACGTTTCCGAAGTGGCTGGAAGTCACGATCGCGGATGCCGAATCACGGCGCGTCCTGTTCGAGGGCCGCGCCATTACCGAAGGCACTCGACGGGAAATCGCCCCCGTCGTTCCCTATCTGGTGCGGGCCCTGTTCACCGCGTTTCCGGGCGCCAGCGGTTCGACCGTTCGCATCGGCGTGCCCGCCGACCCGCCCGCGGAATCACCGTGACGGCTTCGGTTCGGGGACCGATACCCATCAGAGACCTTCGACGTAATCCACCATGCGGTGGCGTGTTTCGGGCTCGGGCAGGCGTCCGCGCAGGGCGCCCATGTTTTCGGCCATGTGGTCGACCCGCGAGGTGGCGGGAATGGCGCAGGTCACGGCGGGGTGGGAAATGATGAACTTGAGCAGGAACTGCGGCCAGTTGGCGGCGTCGAAGTCGGCTGCCCAATCCGGCAGCGGGTGACGCCGCAAGCGATCGATGAGTTGCTTCTGGCGAAACGGCCGGTTGACGATGACGCCCAGCCCGCGTTCGGCGGCGAGCGGCAGCAGATGGTTCTCCACCTCGCGGTCGAGAATGTTGTAGGTGAACTGTACGAAATCGATCGGCGCTTCACGCATCACGCGCTCCATCGCCGCGTGGCGGCTGCCGTGGGACGTGGTGACGCCGATATAGCGGACCCGGCCCGCTTCCTTTTCCGCGCGCAGGGTTTCCAGATGCCCCTGCCAGTTAAGTAAATTGTGGACCTGCATCACGTCGAAGGTATCGATCCCCCACAGGCGCCGCGATTCGGCGATCTGCCCGCGTCCGGTTTCCTCGTCGCGGGTCCAGACCTTGGTCGCGGCCATCAACCCGGCGGTGTCGTCGAGCCGCTCCAGGCACCAGCCGACCACCTCTTCCGACGAGCCGTACATCGGCGAACTGTCGATCAGACCGCCGCCGAGATCGAAAAAAGTGTGCAGGACCTCCAGCCGCTGGCGGCGCAGTTTTTCGACGGTGCCGACGTTGAAGGCGACCCAGGTGCCCAGACCGATCGCCGGAATGCATTCGCCGCTCGATGGAATCGGCCGGATCAATATCCCGTCGCGCCCCGCCGCCCCGGCTCCACCGCCTCCGATCAGCGGCGCCGAGACGAACCCGGCCGAGGCCGCCAGAACATGACGGCGCGCCAAGCCGCGCGGATCGGCGGCGGTTGTTCCGAAGATTCCGCGTTCCATACCCCGCAGGTGGCGCGGACGGCGGCAGGCGTCAAGGGCGCAATCGGAAGAGACCGGTCGCCATCCCGGCATCCGACGCCGCGCCGTCGCCCTCCGGCACGCGGCTTGGCGAAGGGATCAGGTCAATTTGCTCGTGCAATGAGGGCAACGAATCGCCTTGACGGGAATCTTCGTGAAGCAGTGGGGACAATCCTTGTCCGTCGGTTCGACGATTTTGGCTTCCTCTTCACGCTTGAGGCTGTTGATGCCCTTGACCAGCAGGAATACGGCAAACGCGACGATCAGGAAGCTGATGACGGCGTTGCCGAACAACCCGACATTGATCGAAACCGCACCGGCCTTTTGCGCGGCATCCAAGGTTTCATACGGCCCTGGAACGGCGCCTTGTTTGAGAACCAAAAAGATGTTGGAGAAATCGACGTTGCCCAGGGCGATACCGATGGGGGGCATGATGATGTCGGCCACCAGGCTTTTGACGATGGTTCCGAATGCCCCGCCGATAATGATGCCGACGGCCATGTCCACGACATTGCCGCGCATGGCGAACTCTTTGAATTCCTTCAACATGATACCCTCCAGTAGCCGCATTTCCCGGACGGCGCGGCGTGCGGCCGCAATTCTATCCACGGTTGGCGACTCACTCCACTCCAAACCGCGCGAAGCGCCGGGTGCGGCGGATGCCCGCTCCGCATTCGAAATTTCGTCGACCGTCTGGAAACATACGCCGGGGAACGGCGCCGAAATCCACCAGTTGGCGATTGGTCTGCTTCGCTTTATCCATATTTTGGTTTATGATTGAAATGGGAACCCGTGGTTAGCCATTGAAATAACATATCTTTATTTTGAGTCGGGTCTTGTGATCATGAAGACGACCACCCCATTTAGGGGACACCTTCCCGAGGCCTGGAAACCAGCGGCTTTTGCTCAATTCGCAAAAAAGGTCCGGTTTTCAGTCGTGTTTAACCGGGTTCGGGTGGCGTCATTCATCGCGATTACCGATCACCGGTCTTAGGCGGACGAATGTATCGGAAGCTCGAGGCGGGCGTGTCGATTGGTTTGGAAAGCGTCAAGGAATGCAACACAGACTGATCGACATCGTCGATATCGCCGCTTTGCGATCTCTCTTCGAAGGATTCACCGAGGCCACGGGCATGGTGACGGCGATTCTCGACATCGAAGGCCATGTGCTGGTCGCCACCGGATGGCGGGACATCTGCACCAAGTTTCACAGAGCCAACCCCGATACCGCCACGCGTTGTCTGGAAAGCGATACGCATCTGGCGAACCATATGGAAGCCGGGCGGGAATACAGCGTCTATCGATGCCGTAACGGTCTGGTCGATGTCGCGGTTCCCATCGTGGTTTCCGGCGATCACTTGGCCAATCTGTATACCGGCCAGTTCTTTTTTTCGCCGCCGGACAAGGAATACTTCGAAAAGCAGGCGACCGAATTCGGCTTCGACGCGGAAGCCTATCTTTCCGACCTGTCGCGGGTTCCGGTCTTTACCGAGCAGCAAATCGAAAAGACGATGGCCTTCCTCAAGAACATGGCGAGGGTCATTGCCGAGATGGGTGCGTCCAGACTGCGTATCGACGAGGAACTGGCCGAGCGCAAACGTGCCGAGCAGGAACTGAGAAGAAACGAGCGCCAGAAACGCCTGATCATCGAGACGGTTCCCGACCTGGTCTGGCTGAAGGACATCGAGGGCAAATACCTGGCCTGCAACAAGATGTTTGAACGCCTCTTCGGTGAAGTAGAAAAGAACATCATCGGAAAGACGGATTACGACTTCGTCGACAAGGAGTTGGCCGATTTCTTCCGCAAGCATGACAAAGCCGCCATGAACGCGGGACGCCCCCTGAAGAACGAGGAATGGATCACCTTCGCCGACGATGGTCGGACGGTTCTGCTGGAAACGTCGAAGGTCGCGCTCAAGGACAGCGGCGGGACGACCATCGGCGTCCTCGGAATCGGGCGCGACGTCACCGAACGCCACCGGGCTGAAATAAGGCTGCGCGAAGCCAAGGAACAGGCGGAGTTCGCCAACCGCAGCAAAACCGAATTCCTCGCCAACATGAGCCACGAACTGCGCACGCCGCTGACCATCATCAACGGGGCGTTCGATATCATCTCGATGGAAATGTTCGGCCCCATCGACCATCCGAAATACATGGAGTACGCCAAGGATGCCCGGGAAGCCGGGGAACATCTGCTGGGCATCATCAATGACCTGCTCGACGTTTCCATGATCGAAATGGACCGGCTGGTTCTGAACGACGAAATCCTGGAAGTCGCAGAGGTTCTTTCCTTCTGCCACACCCTGGTCAAGGGGCGCGCCGACACCGTCGGGCTCGCGCTTGGCATGGAAATCGACGACGGCCTTCCCCGCCTCCGCGGCGACAAGCTGCGGATAAAGCAGGTTCTGCTCAATCTCCTGTCCAACGCCCTCAAATTCACGCCGAGCGGCGGGCGCGTCACCCTGGCGGCGGGAACCGATTCGACGGGGGGTGTCGTCCTTTCGGTCGCCGACACCGGCATCGGGATCGCGGGCGAAAAAATCGTCAAGGCGTTGAACAGCCTGGGGGAAACGGGAAGCCCCTACGTCCGGGAAGTCCAGGGCGCCGGCATCGGGCTGGCCTTGTCCAGGAAACTCGTCGAACTCCATGGCGGCATCCTGGAACTGGACAGCGACGTCGGCATCGGCACCACGGTCACGGTGCGCTTTCCGCGGGAACGGGCCGTTCATTTGAACAACCAGTTCGCGGAGTGAACGAGCGGCATGGATGCCCGGCCTCGACGCGGTCATTTTCTCCGTTCCTGAATCCACCCAACCGGACAGCCGTTGCCGATCGAAGACCGCTCCTCTATCCTGACCGCATGGCGATGGAACCCATCATTTTCCGAAAAGCGTCCGAAGGCGATCTGCCGGCGATCGTGGCGTTGCTGGCCGACGATGCATTGGGACAGGGCCGGGAAGATCCCCGCCTGCCGCTGGCTCCGGCCTACGTCGCGGCTTTCCGGGCGATCGAATCCGACACCAACCAGCTTCTGGCCGTCGCCGCGAACGGCGATGCGGTGGTCGGCACGATGCAGGTATCGTTCATTCCCGGGGTTTCGCGTGGTGGCGCCTGGCGCGGCCAGATCGAGGCCGTGCGGGTCGCCGATTCCCATCGCAGTTCGGGCCTGGGACGGCGGATGATCGAATGGGCGATCGACCAATGCCGCGCGCGCGGCTGCACGATGATCCAGTTGACCACCGACAAGGCCCGCGCCGACGCCCACCGGTTCTATGAAAGGCTCGGATTCCGGGCCAGCCACGAAGGCTACAAGCTCCCACTCTGACCCCGCGCGATTCGGCGCCGAACCGGCCGTCGACCAACATCGTTGACTCTCCTGACCATGCCGACGTATTACTGTGGTCTGACCACGACATGACTGCCGCTAGGGCTCGCCCTGACCACATGTCGAAACCGACCGGAAAAGAGAAGCCGCGCACCATGGTACCCCGCTCGTCCGAAAGCCCGTCCATCGTCGCCCAGACCAAGACCCAGGTCTTCGAAGACATCTTCCGCTTTTTCACGGCCCAACTGGCGTCCGGAAAACTCCGGCCCGGCGACCGTCTGCTGTCGGAACGGGAAATGGCGCTGACCCTGGAGGTCAGCCGCCCGAGCCTGCGCGAAGCGATGCGCGCGATGGCGCTGCTGGGGTTGATCGACATCCGCCCCGGCCAGGGTACCTTCGTGCGCAATCCCGACGCCACGGTGCTGCGGGAATTCTTTACCGTCATGCTGGCGGTGCAGCCCAACATCTATCAAAGCGCGATGGAAACCCGCATGGCGATCGAGTGCCAGGCGATCCGGATCGCCTGCCGCGCGGTGCGGCCGCAGGATCTTCAGGGGATCCGGACCGCGCTGGACCGGATCACGGAAACCGCCGGCGATCCCGACGCCGGGGCCGAGGCCGACTTCGCGTTCCACCACGCGATCGTCGCCGCTGCCCACGATGACGTGATGATGTTCGTCTACGAGGCGCTTCAACCGTTGCTACGCCGCGATCACGCCGTCCGACGCAAGGCCATCAAGGACCTGCCCAGGGTCCAGGCCGTGATGCCGCTGGCGCACAGCCTGATCCTGGACGCCATCGTCGCCGGCAACGAGGACGCGGCCGAAGCCGAATACCGCCGGCACATGAAGATTCCCGAAGGTTACGAAGAACTTCTCGACCCGGCGCCCCAGGAAACGGCTGCGGCGGCGGGGAAATCCACGAAATCCCAAGAGGATGCCGGGGCCGACGTCTGACCCGCCGACCCCGGCAAACGCCGTCATAGAAACGGCGGGAAAACAAAAGTTTCCACCGAACAATAGAGACATCACAGCGAGGTCTGTCCAATGAAATTTAACGTATTGCTTCCCATCGCGGCCATTGCCGGCGTCGTCTTCGCCGCCGGAGCCGCAAACGCGGAAATCACGCTCCGCTATGCCCACGTCGGCGTCGAAGGTGCCCCGCAGACGCGCTATGCGGCCGAGGTCGCGAAGCTCGTCGAGGAACGCACCGAAGGCCGGGTCAAGATCCAGGTGTATCCGAACTCCCAGCTCGGCAACATTTCCGAGATGGTCGACGGCACCAAGATGGGCACCATCGCCCTCGCCCACCACGACTTCGCGTCGCTGGGCAAGATTCTGCCCGAAATTTCGGTCTTCAACGCGCCGTACATCTACGACGACGCCGCGCACGCGGTTCGGGCCACCCAGCCCGCGACGTCGGAAGTACTGCAGGAACTCAACGCCAAGCTGATCAAGAAAGCCGGCCTGCGGGTGGTCGGCAGCTTCTATCGCGGCGCCCGCCAGCTTTCGACCAATTTCCCGGTGCACTCGCCGGACGACGTCAAGGGCAAGAAGATCCGCGGCGTGCCGCTGAAACTGTGGCTGTCGATGCTCAAGGGTATGGGCGCGATTCCGACCCCGGTCGAATTCCCCGAACTGACGACGGCGCTGGTCACCGGGCTCGTGGTCGGCCAGGAAAACCCGTTGACGAACATCTACGCCGCCAAGCTGTACGAAGTGCAGTCCCACATCATGATCACCGCCCACATGCAGTCGGTTCTGGCGGTCTGGGTCAATGAAAAGGACTGGCAGAAGATCCCCGAAGGCGACCGCAAGATCATGGAAGGCGTGTTCGCGGAAATGGCCCAGACGTCCCTGAAATGGGCCGAGGAAGCCGATGCCGACATCAAGGACAAGCTGCGCGCCGCCGGCGTGACCATCATCGAGGAAAAGGACGGGCTCGACGTGGGCGCCTTCCGCAAGGTGGTTCTTGCGCAGATCAACCAGGATTTCCCCGAGTGGGCCGACTACATCAAGCGCATTCAGGCCATTAAGTAGCCTTCGTTTCATGGGCGAACGGCGCCGGAAGGTGCCGTCCGCCCGTGCTTTTTAGTGGGATGCGGAGTGGTGTCATGAATGCCGTGCGGCTGTTCTACAAAGTCATCGGAGTCGGAACCCTGCTGGTTCTGGTCGCGCTGCCGAACCTTCAGGTCGTCATGCGGGGCGTGTTCGACGTTCCCCTGATCGGTGCCGAGGAACTGGCGCGTTATCTACTGATTGTCGTCACGTTCATCGCCGTGCCCCTGGCGGCGGCGGAGGGCGGACATATCCGGATGGAGGAATTCCAGATCCGGCTGCCGGAAAAGACGCGCCATATTGTCCGGGTCGTCATCGCGGCATCCGGCGTCGCCGCCTTCTCGGTGGCCACCGCAGCGGCCGTGGTGACGCTTCTCAACAACCTGGAAAACACGACCCCCACGCTATCCATCCCCTTCTACATCTTTGTCCTGCCGGTCGTCGTCGGCGCCGGAGCGTTCGCCGTCGAGAGCGTCATCATGCTTCGCGACGAAATCGCGCACCGTAAATCCTAGGGGGCGGCCGTGGGCATTTTCATTCTCGTTTCCTTCCTGGTTCTGTTCATTCTCGGCTTCCCGGTGATCTACGCGATCCTGCTGCCGTCGATCGCCTACGTCCTGATCAACGACATCACCATCGAGGTTCTGGCCCAGCGCATGCTCTATTCGCTGGACTCGTTTCCCCTGGTCGCCGTCCCCGTGTTCATCTTCGTCGGCAACCTGATGAATTCGGCCGGGATCACGAACCGCATCTTCCGCTTCGCCGACACTCTGGTCGGCCGCTTGCCGGGCGGATTGGCGCAGGTCAACATCTTCGGAAGCCTCATCTTTTCCGGCATTTCCGGCGCCGCTCTGGCGGACGTCGGCGGGCTCGGCAAGATCGAAATCCAGGCCATGCGGGAAAAGGGCTTCGACCCCGGTTTCGCCAGCGCCGTGACCACGGCGTCGGCCATCGTCGGACCGATCTTTCCGCCCAGCATCCCGCTGATCATCTACGGGTCGGTCACCAGCGTTTCGATCGTCAAACTGCTGGTCGCCGGAATCGTGCCGGCCATCCTGGCCGTCATCATGCTGATGGCCATGACCGCCTTCCTGTCGTTGCGGCACAATTTCCCGCGCGCCGAACGCTGGCCGCATCTGCAGGAAATCCTGCGCGATTTCATTCCGGCCCTGCCCGCGCTGCTGGCCCCGGCGTTCCTGATCACCGGCATGCTCACCGGTTTCTTCACGCCGACCGAGGCCGCGGCCGTCACCGTCGTCTACGTTCTGGTCATCAGCAGCGTGGTCTACCGCGAACTGACGTGGCGCCATTTCCTCGACTGCGCGCTGGAAGCGGTCAAGACCTCGGGCGCGATCCTGATCATCGTCGCCGCCGCCTCGATCTTCGGCTGGATCCTGGCCATCGAACAGGTCCCGCAGATGTTCGCGAAGGCCTTTCTCGGAATCAGCGACAACAAGTACGTGCTGCTGCTGATCGTCAACCTGATCCTGATTCTGGTCGGCATGTTCCTGGACAGCACGACGGCGACGCTTCTGGTGATCCCGATTTTGGCCGGCCCGGTGGTGATGGCGGGCGTCGACCCGGTGCACTTGGGGATCATCGCCATTTTCAACCTCATGCTCGGCCTGGTGACGCCGCCGATGGGGTTGTCCCTTTTCCTGGTCAGCGAGATCGCCGGCGTGTCGATCCAACGGGTGCTCACGGCCATGCTGCCGTATTACATCCCGCTGGTCGTGACGCTGGTCCTGATCACCTGCTTCCCATCGCTGAGCCTTTGGATTCCGGCGATGCTGGGCCGCTAGACCGAACGGAACCCGAATCCCCATGCCGTACCCGACACCCAGACGTTTACAAGGCGCCGGCGCGATGCCGTCGGCGCAATCACCCGAGGAACCACCCCGCGACCGCCGGCGACCGGCCCGATCGCACCAACACGAGCGGACATTGCAACGGAGGACCACATCATGAAAATTTCAATCGGGGGCGACCATTGCGGCTACCCCATGAAGGGCCCGGTCATCGACTTGCTGACGGCCTGGGGCCACGAGGTCACCGATCACGGCGCCTACGACACCGACCCGATCGACTTCCCGGACGTCGCGCAAAAGGTCTGCGACCAGGTCCGGAACGGTGACGCCGACCGGGCGATCCTGGTCTGCGGCACCGGCGTCGGCGCCTCGATCGCGGCCAACAAGATCCCCGGCATCCGGGCCGCCATGTGCCACGACATCCACTGCGCCCACCAGTGCGTCGAACACGACGACGCCAACGTGCTGTGCATCGGCGCATGGATCATCGGCATCAAGATCGCCGAAGAGGTCATCCGTCATTTTCTCGACGCGCGCTTCGACCCCGACCCGGCTTTCGTTCGCCGCGTCGCCAAACTGGCCGACATGGAACTGAAGGCCGCCCACGAACTGTTGGATACGAAAAAATAGCCGTACCGTGCCGGAAGCGACCGGGCGACAACCGGCCGGCGGGCTCGGCTATTCGTCGGGCCGGACCGGATTGGTCCGCGCCCGGGTGCCCCGGTCGCGAGGGCGCGGGAGGGACCAGCCGACTCCCTCGAATGCTTCGGTCCGAATCGCCGCGAAAAACCTCAACAATCGAATTCGCATCCCTTTGCGGCGACGATCTTGTCCGTTCCCAACAAAGTCATCGCATCGGCCCCTTCGCGGATGGCCGCGATGAACCGCGCTTCCTTTTCCTCCCGAGTCCGGGATAGCTCGGCTACGGCACCGGCCTCTTCGGAGCAGACCAACACGACGCCGTCATCGTCGCCGGAAATGATGTCGCCGGGGCGCACGGCGACCCCGCCCAGTACGATCGGCTGGTTTATGGTGCCCAGGGTCTCCTTGACCGTGCCTTTCATGCACAATCCCGGACAGAAAACGGGAAAGCCCATTTCGCGAAGGGCAAGCCCATCGCGGACGCCGCTGTCGGTCACCATCCCGGCGATGCCACGGGTTTGGCACCAGGTCGCCAGGACTTCGCCGAACGCCCCTTGTTCCCATGAATCCGCGGTGGACACGACCAGCACGTCTCCCGGTTGGGCGACGCCGATCGCCAGTTGAAGCATCAGGTTGGCGCCGGGGTGGCACTGGACGGTCACCGCCGGACCACAAACCTTCATGCCGCTGTAGATGGCTTGATCTTCGCGGCCAACGCGCCCCGCCGTCCCTGGGCTTCATGCAGGATCGACGGCGGAAACTGCGCGATCCGATCGATCGTTGCGCGGGCCGGGCGTTCAATGGTGCGGATTACGTGGGGCATGCGGATTCGTCTCCAGTTCGAGGATCGTCGGGGGCCGGGCGAGCGGCGCGGATCACCGAGATCGCCACCGATCTGGTGAACCGAAATATCT
Source organism: Rhodospirillales bacterium (assembly GCA_963675465.2). Lineage (GTDB taxonomy): Bacteria > Pseudomonadota > Alphaproteobacteria > Rhodospirillales > Shumkoniaceae > JAHDSF01. Next base: position 59,002 of record CAXXVY010000001.1, on the reverse strand, counting down.
GGATCGGCCAAATACTTCATTTGGGCGAAGCGGATTAGCCCGCACCAACGATGGCCCCATGGACGCCGACAGGGCCCCGTGCGCCCTTATCGATTCTGCCGTTGCTTCAATGTATTGACCCAGTCTCAAGTGGGGTTCCACTTCGAGCCCGGTTCTCGGACATCGAACGCAGAGCGGCTGAGATCGTTGCTACGCGAAACGGCTGGAAATCGGTTGGCGGCCGCGTTCCATCCCTGGCGGCAATCGAACCGTACCGCGCGCGACGAAATCGCCTGGGATGAGCCGGGTCGCGGTGGGTAGAGACGGGTCCTGAATGCGTGCGAGAAGAATGTCGGTCGTCTCTTCCACCATCAAATTGATCCGCTGGCGCACCGTCGTCAGGTCGTGGCTGGGCCAAGCCGACGGCGGAATATCGTCAAAGCCGATGATAGAAACATCCTCTGGGACACGGAAATTTTCTTGTCGCGCAGCATCAATCGCCCCAAGAGCGGTGATATCGTTGGCACAGAAAATGGCATCCGGCCAGTCCTTCCGGGACAACAGACGCGCGGCCGCCTGATAACCGCCGGAGTACGAGTAGTCACCGACGTCACGCACCGACAATTCCATCCCGCGCTCAGCCAGCCGGTCGACAAAACCGCGCTCGCGATCCACGTTGGTCGAGGTGTCCTCGACCCCGGCGATGAAGGCGCATCGATGATGTCCCGCGTCGAGGAGCAGGTTTGCGATGAACCGGCCGCCTTCCACATTATCGCACGAGACGGAACTGACCTCCCCATTGCGGATCTTGCGGTTGAAAAGAATGACCGGCGTTCCCAATCGGGCACATTCCTCAATGAGATGCGAGGACAGCGTCGCCGACGTCACGATGATTCCGTCCACCCGGTACTGCAGCGCTTGCGGCAACGCGTCGTCGATGGATCCGCCGGGAGGAACGGTGAACAACATCATGCGCTGTCCGCGATTCTGAAAACACACCGAGAAGGTCTGCAGGACTTCCGGATAGAAGGGATTGGTCACATCCCCCATGACCATTCCGATCATGTGGGTGCGGTGGGTGATCAGGCTTCTCGCGATGGCGTTGGGCGTGTAGCCCAGTTTGTGGGCCGCTGCCAGGACCTTCTTGCGGGTTGCGGCCGAGACTTTTCGGCTGGCCGAAAACGATCTCGACACGGCCGATTGCGATACTCCGGCCAGTTTGGCGACATCGAGAGAAGTAACCCGTTTCCCCGTCACACATAAACTCCTGAACGGAATGAATCAGCTCCGCCCCGAGACAAAGCCACCATACCTTTTTATGCGCAGATCGGCTTGCGCTTTGTGCGCGGCAAACCGTTCGAGAGCACATAGCCGGGAACAATACTCCCCAATCATCGCGCTCGCTTCCGGCGCCACACGTTGGTAGGTGCACGTCTTAATGAATTTACCAACCCAGAGTCCACCGGTATAACGCGCGGCCTTACGCGTCGGTAGCGTGTGGTTCGTACCGATGACCTTGTCGCCGTAGGCGACGTTGGTTTCCGGTCCCAGGAACAATGCCCCGTAATTGGTCATGTGTTCGAGGAAGTATTCCGGATCCCGGGTCATGACCTGCACGTGCTCGGCCGCGATATCGTCGGCGACGCGGACCATCTCTTCGTCGGATTCGCACACGATGACCTGACCGTAGTCTTCCCACGATCGTTTTGCGTTTTCCGCTGTTTCCAAAAACCGTAGTTGGCGTTCGACCTCCACCACGACCTCACGGGCGAGTTTTTGCGACGTGGTCAACAAAATGGCCGGAGAGTTGATGCCGTGCTCGGCTTGTCCGAGAAGATCGGTTGCCGCCATTTCGGCATCGCATCCCTCTTCGTCGCAGATGACGAGCGTTTCGGTCGGCCCCGCCAAAAGATCGATTCCCACCCGCCCGAATAATTGCCGCTTGGCTTCGGCGACAAATGCATTGCCCGGCCCGCAGATCATATCGACGGGTTGGATGGTCTCGGTTCCCAACGCCATGGCGCCGACCGCCTGGACGCCACCCAGCACATAGATCTCGTCGGCGCCGCCCAGATGCTGGGCTGCCACAATCGCGGGGTTCGGAGCCCCCCGGTCCGGCGGCGCTGCAGCCAAGATGCGCGCCACCCCGGCGACCTTCGCCGTTACGACGCTCATGTGTGCCGAGGCGACCATGGGGTATTTCCCGCCGGGGACGTAGCAGCCGACGGAATTGACGGGAATATTCTTATGCCCGAGGACAATACCGGGCAGAGTTTCGACCTCGACATCCTTCAGGGCATTCTTCTGGACCTCCGCGAAACGGCGGATTTGCTCCTGCGCGAACCGAATGTCTTCGAGAACGGATTCCGGAACCTGAGCCAGGCAGGATTGAATCTCATCGTTGCTCAAACGGAACGAAGCGGGTGACCACTTGTCGAGTTTCACCGACCAGGCGCGCACAGCCGTATCGCCGTTCGCCTCGATTTCGGCGAGGATGTCCTCGACGGTCCGACGGACGCTGCGGTCTTCCGTTGCCGCCTGTTCCACGCTGATTCCCGGCTTCAGTATTTTCGCCATGACATTCCCCTTGACGATCCCGCGCCGAGCCCTCCGTTTCGGACCGACGACCGTGATAGTGCAATCGTATGCCTAATTTAATCCATTAATATCAATCATATTTTTTTCAATATTTTGTATAAAAGCGGATTGCGCCCATACGTTCCATGATCTCGTCGCCGCCATGTCGGCTTCTTCGCCCCCGCAACGGTTTCTTCGGCTACTGGGACGTGCATCCGCCATCGATGGTAAGCACGCCGCCGGTTATGGACCGGGCACCCTCGGAACACAGGAAACAAGCGAAGGCACCGATCTCCTCGACGGTCACAAATCGGCGTGTCGGCTGGGATTGCAGCATCACATCGCGCTTGACCTGGTCTTCGGTCATACCGCGCGAGCGCGCGAGATCAGGGATCTGCCCCTCGACCAAAGGCGTCAGGACGTAACCGGGACATACCGCGTTCACGGTGACGCCGTATTCCGCGGCTTCCAGCGCCGCCGTCTTGGTCAAACCGACGAGCCCGTGTTTTGCCGCCGCGTACGCACTCTTGAACGGAGAGGAGACGAGGCCGTGCGTCGAGGCCGTGCTGATGATTCGCCCCCAGCCATTCTGCTTCATGCCGCCGATGACCAAACGAATCGCATGGAAAGCGGCGGTCAAGTTGATGGCGATGATTTTGTCCCACATTTCGGGCGGAAACGATTCCAGCGGCGAGACGAATTGGATGCCCGCGTTGTTGACCAGGATATCGAGGGACCCAAAGGCATTCTCGGTATGGGTGATCAGATCGACGATCTCATTGGGTCGGGTCAGGTCGGCCGGATGATGACCGACGCGAACCTCAAATTGGGTTTCCATGCGGTTCCGCAAGGATTCGATATCGTCCGCACCGCCGAATCCGTTGAGCATGACGTTGGCGCCCGCTTCCGCCAGTGCGCGCGCAATTCCGGCACCGATCCCACTTGTCGAACCGGTCACCAAAGCATTGCGACCGTTCAAAAACTTAGTCATCGCTCCCCCTGCGGCACGAAATTTTCGATTCCATGTTGGGCAAAACCGCAACCAGTAGTTAATGGGCAAACGTATGCATCAAATACGCCGTTTCCAAAGCCGGGTCAAGGCGTCGTTTCGGCCTTCCCGTGTACAATCGTCGTCTTGGCGGCGGTCAATCCCAGGAGACGACCCACTCCGGTCCAGGCAGGTTTATTGGTGTTTTATATTAGTCTTATACACTGTAATTATTATATATTCTGAAAAATACACTCGAATACAACACGACCCTGCTACGACGTTGCTCGGGCCGAGCTTGACAAACCAACCAGCGATGGATTATTGGAGGGATTACGTATGCACTCCCAATCGGTGCGGGGGCTCGGCTCTTGGAATCGTTCGAGCTGTGCGCAGCCGGGGCCAAAAGAAGACAAGGCGCGCCCTATTTAGCGGTCCGGCGCGCGCGGATCAGGGAAGGTAAAACGGTGCTGGCAAAATCCGTATCGGTGTTTTTCGTCGTCCTGTGCGCGGCGTACGTGTTTACGGCGGACGGCCTGTCGTTCGGGGCATTCAGTTATCCCAAGGCGGGGTTTGTACCCATGATCGTCGGCCTTGGTGCTTTGTCGTTGGCTGCGATCAACATGGTCGTCACCTTCGCGGGCGAACGGTCCTTCACCCTTCCCCGAACCAACGTGCGTCAGGTCGGACTGCTTGTACTGGGGTTGATCGCCGTTTTGATTCTTCTTCAGATCGTCGGTTTCCTCGTCGCGACCTTCGTTGGATTGCTCTACCTGCTGAAGGTCAGCGGAACCGGGGGCTGGGTCGTTCCCCTGGGCATTTCCGTCGCGGTATCCGGGGGGCTGTACGTTGTGTTCGACGTGCTGCTCCATGTCCCGCTGCCATAAGGAGCCGCCGCCGTGTCCTCGATCGAAATGCTCCTTCACGGGTTTGATATCGCCTTCACTTTCACCAACATACTGGCCGCCGCCATCGGCGTGGTTTTCGGTACCCTGACGGGCGTTCTCCCGGGACTTGGTATTTCCGGCGCGATTTCGTTGCTGCTGCCAATCAGTTTCGGCCTGCAACCCTTGACCGCGCTGACCATCTTCGCCGGGATCTACTACGGCGCCATGTATGGCGGATCGACTTCGGCCATTCTGGTGAATGTTCCGGGAGAAGGCCCTTCCGTCATCACCTGCATCGAAGGCCACGCGATGGCCAAGAAAGGACGAGCGGGTGCGGCATTGGCCGTTGCGGCCGTCGGCTCTTTCATCGCGGGCGTCATCGGCCTCGTGGGCCTTACCTTTTTCGCGCCGATCATCGCGGATGCCGCGTTGGCCTTCGGTCCACCGGAATATTTCTGTATCGCTTTCCTTGGACTGGTTCTGCTCTCCGGCATCACCGGCAGATCCATGCTGCGGTCCGCGATGATGGTGTTGATCGGTATCATGCTGGGAACCATCGGCCTCGATCCAATGACCGGAATCATGCGCTTCACCTTCGGAGTCGAAGGGCTGATGAAAGGGGTCGATTTCATCATCGTCATCATGGGGGCCTATGGCCTCGGCGAGGTCCTGTACACCATTGCCGAACCGCACAAGGCGGCACCCACGACGAAGGTTCGTATGCGGGATCTGTATCCAACACGCTCCGAAATCAAGCGATCGGTTCCCGCCATATTCCGCGGCACATTCGTCGGATGCCTCATCGGTCTGATCCCGGGTCCGTCGTCAACCATTTCCAGCTTCGCGTCCTATGCGGTGGAAAAGAATTTCAGCAAGCACCGAGACGAGTTCGGCCACGGGGCGATCGAGGGCGTGGCCGGCCCCGAGTCCGCCAACAACAGTGCGGAATCGTCCGCGTTGATTCCTCTCCTGTCTCTGGGTTTGCCGTTTACGTCGTCGGCGGCCATGTTGCTGAGCGGGTTCCTGATCCACGGCATCACGCCCGGCCCCTTGTTGGTGTCTTCGCACCCCGACCTGTTTTGGGGCCTGATCGCCAGCATGTTCATCGGCAACCTGTTCCTGCTGATCGTCAATCTGCCATTCGTCGGGGTGTTCGCATCCATGCTGCGGACGCCACTGCATATCCTGATGCCGATCGTCGCCCTGGTCGTGATGGTCGGCGCTTACGTTCTGAACAACAGTTTTTTCGATCTGGGCGTGCTGATCGTTTTCGGGGTCGTGGGCTACATCCTGCGGCTGGTCGGGTACGAATTCACCCCCATGGTCATCGGGCTCTTCCTTGGACCCGCGGTTGAAAAGGGGCTTATGCAGACCATGGTGCTTTTGGACGGAAACATTTTCGGGCTCTTCGCCCGTCCGTTCTCCGGAATCATGATCGGATTGGCCTTGCTCTTCATCACCGTGAAGTGCCTTCGGGGCGTCTTGCGGTGGCGTCGTGGCAAGGAGGGCGCGCTGAGCGCTTTCCCTTAATCAGAAGGTAAAAAAACTACCCGCCATCGACAAAGAAACCGGACCCCTGCGTCCTTGCAGATATGGAGGTTACACCAATGGTACGCTTACGCTTTGCTGCACAGCTTTCCGTCGCGGTCGCATCATTCCTCCTCGTCGGCCTCCCCGTGCAGGCGGGAGATTACCCGGACAAACCCATCAAAGTCGTCGTTCCCTATTCACCCGGTGGAAGCACCGATGCCGTGGGTAGAACGATCGCGCGTGTCGCCGAGAAATACCTGGGGCAGCCGTTCGTCATCGAGAACAAACCCGGCGCCGGCGGCATGCTGGGCCTGAACGCGGTCGTCGAAGCCAAACCCGATGGATATACCATCGGCATCACCAACAGCGGTCTCGTAACCCAATCCCTTTACGGCAACAACAAGCACGACTACCCGACCGCGCTCGACGCTTTGGGGCAGGTCGGCGAAATTCCGTTCGTATTCGCCGTTGGCGCGGGCGCGCCTTGGAATACTTTGAAGGAACTCGTCGATTTCGCCAAGGTCAATCCCAAAAAGATCAAGTACGGCATTACCGGCGTCGGCAACACCGCCCACATCGGCCCGAAGTATCTAGAACTCGAAACCAAGATCGAGATGGCGCCCGTCAACTTTGACGGTGGCGCGCCGATGCTCGCCGCCCTGCTGGGGGGGCACATCGACGCCGCCGCCAACAATCCTGTTGACCTTCGCGAGCATCTCAAGGCAAAGCGGGTCCGCGTTCTGGCCATCTTCGGCAAAGAACGCCTCGATTACGATTGGATCAAGGATGCGCCGACGGCACGCGAGGCCGGCTACGACATCGTCATGACGTTGTGGCAGGGCGTCGGCGGTCCCAAGGGAATGCCGGCAGATGTCAAATCCAAGCTCGCCGAAGGCATCGGCAAAATCCTCCAGGATCCGGAAACCCAAAAAGCCATCGAAAACCTCGGCTTGAAGCCGATTTACCTGGATGCCGACGCGTTCGCCCAAAAGTGGCTCTCCGAACAAAACAGGATGCGCCGGGTCGTGACCGAGACCGGGATTCTCGCTCAGATCAAAAGCCAGGTGAAATAGGCCGTCAACGGTCCGGGAAAACGGCGAGCGGGATTCTCCGGTTCACTCGCCCTCCGTTTTTCCGGGACCCCTTTCCCGTCCGTGTCACCTCGGACCCCGTCTCTGGAAAACACCGAACAAGAAGCCGGTAGGCCGACGAAGGAATCTCTCGCATGCGATCGTTTAAAGTCAGAGGTCTCGAATTTCACTCCTCCCGGATGTGGCAGTGGGCGCAGGTCGAACGCGCGCTCGATCTGATGGGGAAGCACGGCCTGAACACACTGGTCTTTCATCAGAACGACATCGTCGAGCACTTGGTCTTTCCGCAGGAATTCTTCACCGACGAACTGATGTGGAAACGCTGGCCGGTGCGGATGCACGCGATCTACCAAAACCGCCACTACATCAACAAGGTGGTCCGCGAGGCGCGCGAACGGGGCATCGATTTCTATCTGGAAATCAAGGAAATCTGGTACGTCGACGAATTGCTTGAATTGGTGCCCGAGTTAAGAAACGCGGATGGTGCCATTTGCCCCAGCAATCCGTTCTGGTGGCGGTTCCTCGATATCAAAATGCGGGAACTGCTCGAGGCGGTTCCCGGAATCGCGGGGATCATCGTCAGCCCGGGAACGCGCGAAAGCAAGGTCTCCATCTCCACCAATGCCTGTTCGTGCCCCCGATGTCAGGCACAGCACCCGCTGGATTGGTACACCGAGCTTCTGCGCGCGCTCCACACGCCCCTCGGTGAAAAGGGAAAAACCCTGGCCGTCCGTGACTTTTCTTATTCCGCCGAACAGCAGAGCCGGATGATCGAAGCCGCGGCCCGCTGTTCGGACCAGATGGTGATTTCCTTAAAGAACACACCGCACGATTACTACCCCACATTCCCCGACAATCCCCGTATCGGCCACACGGGAGGGCTACGCCAATGGGTCGAATTCGACACCTGGGGCCAGTTCTTCGGAATGGGGGTCTTCCCGGTCAGCGTCGCGGAAGACATGCAGGAGCGCATGCGCCATTGCTTCGACAGCGGTGTCGAGGGAATTACACTGCGCACCGATTGGGAGGTCATCACCGAGGCGAGCGCCTTCAACAGCCTCAACCTGTTCAACGTCGTCGCCGGCGCGATGATGTCCGGAAACATCGATCTCGATCTGGATGATGCTTACGGCGCCTGGACGAAGCACGGCCTCTTGTCGCCGTTGCGCTGCCAGAGCGAACTCCAGGCACCCGTTGTTCCGCCCGCACCCGCGGCCGCAACCGCGTTAAAGACCTTTATGAAGGCATCGTGGTCCGTCATGGAAAAGGCGGCTTATGTACGCGGTCATCTGTTCCATGAGGACGATCAGTATGCCGACACCGTCGACAAGGCGTTCGCCATGATGGTCGACATCCATGGTCGCGACCAATGGGAACCGGGGGCATCGCGCCTCGTGGAACCAACGGACGACAACCTGGAAATCATCTTCGAAGAGAAGAATCAAGCCCTGGCGGAAGTCGCTGGCTTGCCGGAGCTTCTTCGCCCAGCGCTTGCGGGATTGGCCGAGGATATCGTCGCAGAGTTTGAAACCATGCTCGAACTCTATGAGCGTTATGTTCGCGGCTATCTGCTTTGTGCCCGGACGGTATTTCTGACCCGCAAGGCGGAGACGACCGACAGTGCCGAGGATTCGCGGGCAGCCCTCGAGAGTCTCCCCCCTCTCAAGGCGTTCGAAGATGAAATCGCCGCACGGATGGCGGGGACTCACTATCCCCATTACGTCTACTGGCTTTTCGACATGGGGCGCCTTCGGTCATTGCGGGCCGACGTTACCCGTCGTTTTCCGGCGTTGTTTCCGGACGACGACAAAACGCCGCTGACCTAATGAGTCAGCGGCGTTTTAATTTGGTTGCGGGGAGAGGATTTGAACCTCTGACCTTCAGGTTATGAGCCTGACGAGCTACCGGGCTGCTCCACCCCGCGTTAGGGGAGTGGCTTGTGAAGAGGTT
>CAXXVY010000001.1:0-42500 GCA_963675465.2 Rhodospirillales bacterium | reverse complement strand
GTTCGGAATCATGCAGGCGCTCTTCATGCGTGAGCGGACGGGCAAGGGCCAAATCGTCGATTCCTCGATGTTGGACAACATGCTGTCGCTCAACGAAGCGATCATCCCTCTTTATTCGGTCGCAGGCCAATCGCCCCATCGCGGCCGCCTGCGCAACGTATGGCCGCGCGGCGCCTTTCAGTGCCGGGACGGCTACATCGCCTTGAACGTCCCCGACAAGATCATCTGGTCGCGGCTGTGCGAGGTCATCGGAAGGCCGGATCTGATCACCGACGAGCGAAGCGCCACCGCACCGGCCCGCGCCGACAACGCCGATTTCCTAAGACCGATCATTGAAGCGTGGCTGGGCGCAATGTCCCGCGACGAGGCGGTTGCGACGCTGAATGCCGCAGGCGTCCCGACCGGCCCGGTGAATACCGTCGAGGACATCTTTGCCGATCCGCACATCAAGGCGCGCGGCATGCTCATGGAAATCGACGGCCATGCGTTTTGCCGGACACCGCCGCACATGTCGTCGAATCCGCACCTGCCGGCGGTCGGTGCCCCGTCGCTCGGCCAACACACGCGGGAAATCCTGGAGGGCATGCTCGCGTATTCGCCCGATCAGGTCGACGATCTCGCGGAGGCCGGCGTCGTGCAGATCGGATAGACTTTGCCGAAACGAAATGGGGCGCCATCCATCGGACGCCGCCCCGTTTTCGTCACGGTATCGGAACCGTTCGAGCTATTCCCCCATGAACGTCGGGACGCAATACAGCCGGTTGGCCTTGAGCTTGGAACACAAGGATTTCGCGGCGTCGCGGGTTGCGACCGGTCCGGCCTTCAGGCGGTAATAGATTCCCTTTCCCGGCCCCAGGTCGACGCGGTCCACTTCCGACTGCAATCCTTCCAAAAGCGCGCCCTGGGACCGCTTCAGGCGCAGCCAGCCCCGTTCCGCTTCCTGAGCCGATCGGTAGGAAGCCAGATGGATGGCCGGTCGGGCGCCGCTGGTTATCCCGCTGCTCTTGGCCGCCTTTTCGCCGCCGGTGGGTTTCGTCTCCGGCCCGGAAGCCGCCGCCGGCTGCATACTCCCCTCAACCGCGGCGCGCTCCTTGGCATATTCGTCCGACGTGATCAGGCCGCGCTCCCGGAGTTGTTCGAGCCGATGGACGGCATCCGCGGCCTCCATCAGGCCTTGCGGCGGCATGCCCGGATTGGCAACCGAAACCGGCGCCGACGGCATGAGTGCGTCGAGGATCATCGTGCGTTCGGAAGCGTGCTGGCCGACAGTCATCGCTCGCATTTCCAGGGCGCGCCCGATAGCGCGAAGGCGTTGCGAGATCTGATCGGTGGACGGCACCGGCCGGTCGAGTCCGGAAGCCGGAGGCGGCGCGGTCAACGGCAGAAGCGCGCCGACGTTGGCTTGGCGCCGCTGGGCGTATTCCTGCTGGGTAATCAATCCCTCTTCCCGCAGATTCGCCAGGGTTTCGAAACGGCCCACGACATTCGAATCGGCTTTGGACAGCGTTTTCGGCTCCGCATCCATCGCTCCCCCCCCGTTCGGAGTCGTCCCGGCAGCCTGAGGAAGCGGCCGCCCCATGATTGCCATGGCGCCCGGCGCGCTTTTGATCGTCGCCCCTCCGGCACTGGGCGCCGCCATAATCGGGGGGCCGCCCGGAGCCATCTTATCGGCGAGACCGCCACTGTCGAGCAGGGCGAGATTGACGCTGGCGACTTCGATAATCGGGCGCGTCTGGGTCGAGTTCCAAACGACGAACTGCTCGTCGCGATCGGGTCGGATGGCCAGCACGGCTTCATACATCTCGCGCGCCTTCACCATTTGCCCGGTGTTCTGATACAAGATTCCGAGACCGGTCAAGGCATAGACGTCGCGGCTGTCCTTCTTTAGCGCCTGCTGGAAACGATGCTCCGCCTCGAGGTAATTGCCCTTGGCGAGTTCGGCGAGTCCCAGTTCGGCCATCGTATTGTCCTTGGCGGGACTGGCCTCCCAGAACTTGTTGTCGAAGAGTTCGGCTTCCTCCAACTGGGCGCACCCCCCCAGGGCGGAGAGGACGGCTCCCACAACGGCCAAACGGCCGATTCGACATCGTGTGTTCCGCATGGTCTATCCGTTCCCTGCTGAGATGGCCGCAATTCAATTCCCGGCATATCGCGACTTTTCGCAACCAGCACAATGCCTTAACGGACAAACGCCTAAGAATTGATTAACTCGGCCTTAGCCGCTCAATGGCCGCTGCCGCTCTGTTTGCCTTTGCCTTCGTCCAAGTTGGCACCGCGACAACCGAGAACACTGGTAAACGGAAGTTTGTTCAGAACGCCCTCGTCGACCGCTCGGGTTCCGCTGAACAGATATACCTGTGTGACCAGGTTCTTTTCCAAGGACTTGTTGGCCTGCTCCTTCAGCGACTCGGCGATGCCGGAAAAATCAAAGCGGCGACGGGAATCAACGACAACCGGTTGTGCGTTAAGGACCCGTATCATCGAATCGATGATACGGGGCGCATACCGGCAGACATCGCCGATTTGGTTACTTTCCGCCACCTGGAAAACAGCGGTCACCGCCGCGGAACCGACCTGCCGGCCATCGGATTTGCTGACGACCGGTGCCACGATCGAGCGCATTTGGATATAGGCCCCGGCCGGTTCGGTGTTGAATTCCCCTTCCTCTTCCGTTGCGACATTGGCTTCCGCTTCGGGCGATTTTTCGGAAGCCAGCGCGGCGCATGGGCCGCACAATACGGACAAGGCACATAGAGCTTTCAACAACTTCATGTACGGTTTTCTCTCCGCGAGTCGGTTCGGCAACGCCGCCCGGTCAAAGCCGAAGCGACATCGAAACGATGATTTCGTTTTCGTCGCCACGTTCGGCGACCACCTCGAAACCCAATGACCGATACAAGCCCACGGCGGCGTTCAAACGACTCAAGGTTTCGAGAACGACCCGTTTGTATCCGATTTGTTTGGCGGCGTCGATGGCCGAGCGTGCCAACGCTCCTCCAATACCGGCCGCCCGCCGTTCCGGAACGACAAACATGCGGCGCAGTTCGCTGGTGTCTGTCGAAACCGCCGAAAGCGCGACGACGCCGACGGCAACATTGTCTTCACGCGCCAGGAACAGCCGCCCCGACGGAGGTGCATAAATTCCGGGAAGCGATACCAGTTCCCGATCGAAGGTCACGAAACAGACGTGGTTTCCCATCTCGTCCCGATGGGCTTTGAACAACGTCTTCGCTGCGACCAAGTCCTCCCGATCGTCGGCCTCGATTATTTGGATCAAAGCGAAATCGATCCTTCCATGTAAAACACGCAGCGTCCCTTGATCACCACGCGATCCCCATGAAGAACGCAAAACAACTCGCCACCTCGGGCCGAAACCTGCCTTGCGCTCAATTCACTCTTTCCCAAGCGCCCGGCCCAATAGGGCGTCAGCGTGCAATGAGCGGATCCGGTCACGGGATCCTCGGAAACGCCGAGTGCGGGCGCAAAAAAACGCGAAACGAAATCGCAGGTTTCGCCCCTCGCCGTGACGATAACGGATGGCTTCTCCGCTTTCCGCAATGCCGTGAAATCAGGATCGAGCGACCGCACATGTTCCTCGTCGGCAAGCACGGCCATATAGCTATGGTCCGAGGCTAGAAGGTATAGTGGGGAGGTGCCTAGCCCCTTGACGACAGCCGAATCGGGCTCGCATTCCCGAGCCGGCCGAGCGGGGAAATCCATGACGATCGCATCGCCGTCTCTCGCGACCAGCAAATCGCCGCTTTTCCGGGTATTGAATCGAATCCTGTCACGGGACGGATCCAATCGCGAAAACAGCAGATGCGCCGTCGCCAAAGTCGGATGCCCCGCGAGGTCGATCTCCGCACCCGGCGTAAACCAGCGAATGGCATAGCCGTCCCCGTCAGGAACGAAGAACGCCGTCTCCGACAGGTTATTCTCGGCCGCGATCGCCTGCATCACACCATCGGGCAACCATTCGGTGAGTGGACAGACGGCGGCAGGATTTCCGCTGAAAAGATGATCCGTAAACGCATCGATCTGGAAAATGGGAATGGTCGGCATTCAGTCCTCGTCGAAAACGATGTTGATCCGCCGATTGTGCCGCCCCTTGTTCTCGATCTTGGCGACTCGAACACGGCCGATTTCGGCAGTCGTCGCGACGTGAGTGCCGCCGCAAGGCTGCAGGTCGATGCCGGCAATATCGACCAGGCGAACGACCCCGCCGTCCATGGGCGGCTTGACGGACATGGTGCGGACCAGTTCCGGCTGTTTGGCCAGATCTCCCGACTTGATGGACCTGAAAGTGACCGGATAATCGTCGGCAATCAGCCGGTTGAGATCGACCGTCAGTTGCTCCTTATCCAGGACGCGATCCGGAAGATCAAAATCCAGCCGCGCCCGATCGTCGCCAACCGAGCCGCCGGTTACGCCTTCGGGGATCAGGGAGCACAACAAATGCATGCAGGTATGCATGCGCATCCGCCGGTACCGGAGATCCCAGTCGATCTCCCCGACGACCGGATCGCCGACCTTCGGCGCAGGGACGCCTTGCTCGAGGATATGGACGGGTTCTCCGGTATCGGGATGCTTTCGAGTCTCCAGGACACGCGCGATGCCACCATCGATAAAGCGTAAGACACCCGAATCGCCGGGCTGTCCACCACCGGTCGGATAAAAGACGGTCCGGTTCAGTCGAACCCCGTGCTCATCGACAGCGGATATCTTGGCTTCGCACGATTTGACGTAACAGTCGTCGCGGAAAATCTCCTCGGTCATTCGTTCTCTCTCTCACCTTTCCTCGAGACACTCGGACAAGCGCCTTTGAATTTCTATTGGACAGCCAACGCGTCAACGCCTTCGGTATCACCTTTTAGAGACGCCGCAGTTCGCGTATCGTCGAGTCGGCCAAATGGCTTGACAAGGCCCCTCGCCGAAAAAGGACATAAGAAGATGAAGCGGGAAAAGAAAGGGATACGGCGTATTCTTCTTGTCGGATCGGGCGTCATGAGCCGAGGGATCGGGATGATGTTCGCTGCCGGCGGTTTCGACGTCACCATCCACAACCCTCGTCGCGACCGCCCCGACAACATCCCCGCCGAGTGCGCCTACAGCCGGGCGCTTCCCGAATCGACGCCGGACCTGATCCTTGAAAGCGTGCCCGAAGATCTGGAAGTCAAGCGCATGGTCCACGCGGCCATGGAACAGGCCTATGGCGGCGAGCCCATTCTGGCGACGAACACGTCGGGTTTGCCGATCGACGACATTGCCGAACCGCTGAACGTCCGCGAACGCTTCCTGGGCATTCACTTCTTCACGCCCGCTCAGGTTTCCCCCCTGGTCGAGGTCATCCGATCCGCGGACACTTCGGAAGAAACCGTCGTGAGCGTCGTCGAGGCCCTGGGGCAATGCGGCAAACGCGCCCTGCTGGTGAGCCGCCCCATCGTCGGCCACCTGTGGAATCGGCTCCAACACGCGATTCTTCACGAGGCCTATCATTTGATCGAGAACGGAATCGCCACGCCGTCCGATATCGATGCCATCGCCAAGGAGCTTCTGGGTCCCCGGTTCTGTATCACCGGACTCCTGGAATCCAAGGATATCGGCGGGCTGGCCATTCATCTCCAATCCCAGGAGGTCATCGTTCCCCATCTTTGCGGATCGCGCGAACCACACGGTATCCTGCGCCGGTTGATCGGCGACGGACGTCAGGGAATTCGATCGGGCAAGGGTTTCTTCGATTGGAAAGATCGCGATCCCGACGAAATCGCAGCGACCGCCGCCGACAAGCTGCGCCGCCTCAACGCTTTTCTCGAACGGGAAATCCGGGGAGACGAACCGGAACCGGCCACGCTTCCCGGCACCGGTTCCGCTAGGGATTCCTGACAACCGACGACGATTCGTCGCTCTGCCTTCGCGCCGGATCATCGGCATTCTCCGTATCGTTGATCAGGCTCAGGAATTCCGGTGTCATGCGCCGGATTTCCCCTGCCGTAAACAACGCGCCGGTTGCCGATTCGAACACACCGTTGCGGTCCAGAAACGCGATAAAGGATGGGGCTGCGTCGGAAAGCGCCCGCACCATATCCGTCCGTGCCGAGACGATGTCTTTCTCGACCGCGCGCCCATCGCGCACCCCGCGATACGCGACGCCGTGGAACAGAAACCGCGCGCTCGCATGGGCGGAACGCTCCGCCCCCGCCGCGAAAACCACCGTGCAGGCGGAAAGGCACCGGGCTTTCGGCCCCACCGTCGTGCGCACCGGAATATGGGCCGAAGCGGATTTCAACGCGTCGGCCATCTCGAGCGCGGCATCGATGTCGCCGCCCGGGCTGTCGAGCCTGATGTCGATCGCGTCGGCATTCTGATTGACGATCGCCTCGGCAATGCCGTGAACGAGAAGGGCCGAAGTCGACGACGCAATCGTGCCCTCGATTCGGATCTCCCCGTTTGTCACCGACAATGTCGCGGCCGATGCCGGGGACAGCAAAAACAGGAGCCCACCGACGCCCAGTAATATTTTCAGCCGGTGAATCATGTCGCCCTCCTCCGAATCGGATTTTATTCCTCTTCGAAGTCATCAAAATGTCACAATCATGCAACGTTGATATGGGCAGCATCATCGGTCAGGTCGAATGAAATCAGCGGAAAACGGCGACCGGCCAAAGCGGCCGTCAAACGAACGCTTTGGCGCGGTCGAGCACCCGAGAAAACAGCGTCGCATCGGCATTGCCGCCGGATAGGACCAACCCGACCTTGCGCCCCGCCATAACTTCGGATTCCGCCATCAGGGCCGCCAGCGGCGCGGCACCGGCGCCTTCGGCAACGTTGTGGGTCGCCGTGAAATAGTAGGCCATGGCGTCGACAAACGCCGATTCGGAAACCGACACGATTCGATCGACACCTCTCAGGATAATCGCCAGCGCAGTGACATCCGGAACCCGACAAGCGACGCCATCGGCCAGGGTATCGGCCGATTCGGTCGTCACCGCCTGCCCTGCCGTGAAAGAAAGCTTATAGGCTGGCGCATTTTCCGCAACGACTCCGACGATCCGTATCGACAGACCGAGAGCGTCCCGTGCCGCAACGACGCCGCAAATGCCCGAGCCCTGCCCGATCGGAACGTAAACGGTATCTAAATCGGGGACGGCGCGAAAAAACTCCAGGGCGTAGGTCGCCACCCCGAGTCGAATCCAAGGATGAAAAGGCGGCACCAGATGAAGGCCTTTTTCCGTGGCCAATTTCCGGGTGAATTCCAAAGCCTCCTGAAAATCGTGTCCATGTTCGATCAACTGTGCACCGAGGGCGCGCATCGCGGCATTCTTTTCCGGATTATTGCCGTGCGGCACGACGATCGTCGGAGGAATCCCAGCCCGTGCCCCAGCAAAGGCAAGACTTTGGCCGTGGTTGCCGCGGGTGGCACTGATGAAGCCCCGGACATTCGGCTGTTCCGCCTTCAGGTGATGCAGATAAACGAGCCCGCCCCGAATCTTGAACGCACCGATCGGGGTATGATTCTCGTGCTTGACCCACACTTCGCAACCGGTCCGCGCCCGCAGGAGGGGCCACGCGATCTGGGGGGTCGGCAACATGTGACGATGGACGATTGCGGCGGCGCTTTCGAGTTCCGCGACGCTTATCGATTCCACGGCTTCAGTTCCCCCCTCTTCGATCGTCCACCATTACGGAAAGTGCGGCCGATCGACCGCAGCCCGATTGGAGACGCCTCTTATTCACGCCAGAACGGTTTGTCGACTTCCCTTTGGATATCGAATTCCGAAGTGCCGATGTCGGCGATCATCCGGGCATCGAACATCGCCATTTCACGCCGAACGCGGATTCGGTGCAACCAAATCAGCGGCAATTGCCTGATCTGGCGAATTTCTCGCCGCGCAAGCCAAGCCCCGGTTCGAAGCCAAGCGGTCCAGGACGCCGTTCTGAAATCCAGTCGGGGCTGCCCAATTGAACCGATACAATTTTGCGTGCCCATGGCGATGCCTCGTCTATTGTATCCATACAAAAATATAAAATTGACGCTTATGGCCGTCAATGCAACTATTGTATCCATGACAATTTGGATGCCCGAAATCGGAACCCGTCGAGGGCCGCGTTATGTCGCGATCGCCGAGGCCATTGGCGAGGCCATCGCCGAAGGCGACCTGAGGCCCGGCGAAAAACTGCCGACTCACCGCGATCTCGCCTATCGACTGGGGGTCACGGTCGGCACCATCAGCCGCGCCTATGCCGAAGCGGAACGGCGCGGCTATCTCGTCGGCGAAGTCGGGCGCGGCACCTTCGTTCGGAACGGAGAGAAAAGCGAATACGATCCGGGTTTTGCCATCCAGACAGAGGAAGAAACGGGCGTCATCGAAATGGGGATGAATTTCCCCGCACTATGCGATACCGATCGGATCCTTGCCGAATCCCTGGCCGAGATTTCCCGTTCCAACCATGTCGCGTCCCTCATCCAGTACCAACCGGACGTGGGCATGCCGGCACACCGGGAAGCCGGCGCCCGCCTGATCACAGCCAACGGCCTGGGCGCATCCGCCGATCGCGTCGTTGTCAGTTGCGGCGTTCAACATGCGATGTCGGTACTGTGCACGACCTTCGCACGGCCGGGCGACCTGATCCTGACCGAATCTCACACCTACCCCGGCATCATGGTCGTCGCACAACAGCTTCATCTGCGCCTGCAGGGCTTGCCCGCCGATGAAGAAGGCCTGTCGCCCGACTCGTTGGACGAAGCATGCCGCCATGCATCGCCGCGCCTCCTCTACGTGACCCCAACGCTGCAAAATCCCACGACGACCGTCATGTCGGAGTCGCGACGACGAGCCATCGCGGCGATTGCCCGCAAGCACGATCTGTTCATTCTGGAAGATGACGTCTATGGCTTCCTGGTCGCGGATCGCCCGCCTCCGGTTGCCACCTTCGCGCCGGAACGGACCTTCTACATGTGCAGCGCCTCGAAAGCCCTTGCACCGGGATTGCGCGTCGGATTCGTCCTGACGCCGGAAGGAACGACCGCCCAAGTCGCCGCCGGAATCCGTATGTCGGTGTGGATGACCGCACCATTGATGGTCGAAATAACCGCCCGATGGATCACCGACGGCACCGCCGACAGCCTGACCGAACTGCATCGCGGCGAGGTCGCGGCCCGTCAACGGATGGCCCGCGATATCCTGGGCGACGTCGTCGGCCGCAGCCATCCCTCCGCCTACCACATGTGGCTGCACCTACCCGACCCGTGGCGGGCTGACGAATTCGCTTCCCAGGTTCGGAAACGCGACACCCGGATCATCGCCGCGGAAACGTTCGCGGCCAGCCGGGTCCATTCCCCCCATGCTGTTCGGGTGTGCCTGGGCGGCGTCCGCCGCCGCGAAAGGCTGGAAAAAGGGCTCCGGGCCATTGCCGATACCCTTGCGGAAAATCCGCGGTTCCGCCTGTCCGTTCTATAATCCGTCGAACGGCCGAACCGTGTGACCGTGATTGAGCGGCCCGTGTCCTTGCCCGTATCCCGGTGCTGTCCGGATTGCTTCCCGAACATAGGCCAAGGCCCGAGCCACGGCGTCGCGCAGAGACAGGCCCTGAGCAATGCCGGTTGCCACCGCGGATGCGGTGGTGCAACCGGTGCCATGGGTGTGCGGCGTGTCGATACGCTCCTGATCGAAGGATTCCACCAGGCGCCCATCTTCGAACAACATGTCGGTCAGAATCGGACCGGTCATGTGACCGCCCTTCATCAGCACCGCCCTGGGACCCATGGCCGCCAGAGACCGTGCGGCGCGCTCCGCGTCGTCCTTGCCCGTCACGGGAAAGCCGACCAGGGCCGACGCTTCTGGAAGATTCGGCGTCAGAATTCGCGCTCTGGGAACGATTCGGGTTTTCAAGGTGGCGACCGCCTGGCGTTCCAGCAAGGATGCCCCGCCCTTCGCCACCATCACCGGATCGACGACCACGGGAACATCGGGGGCTTCGGCTTCCAAGGTGTCGGCCACAACCTCGATCACATCGGGCCGATGCAACATGCCGATCTTGACGCAATCGGCACCGATATCACGGATCACCAACCGCATTTGGTCGGCGATGAACGCGGTCGGCACTTCGTGGATCCCGAAGACCCCCTGTGTGTTCTGCGCGGTCAAGGCGGTGATCGCGGTCATCGCGAAGCCGCCCAAGGCCGTCACCGTCTTGATATCGGCTTGAATCCCTGCACCGCCGCCGGAATCCGAACCGGCGATGATCAATACGCGTCCCTTCACCCGATTCCCCCTATTCGCATGACCGTCACGCCCCGGCGCGCGCGACCGCATCGGCGATCTCGTCGACGACTTCGGTGACCAGAACTTCGTCCTCGCCCTCCGCCATGACCCGGATCAAAGGCTCCGTACCCGACTTGCGAATCAAAACCCGGCCGCAGCCAGCCAAGCGCTTTTCGTTCGCCTCGATGCATGCCTTGACCGATCCGTCTTCCAAAGGCGTTCCGTTCGCAAAGCGCACGTTCTTGAGAATCTGCGGCATCGGCGTGAACAACCGGCAGGCCTCGCTTGCCGGACGCCCCGATTGCACCAAGGCCGCCAAGACTTGCAGTGTTGCGATGATGCCGTCGCCCGTGGTGCCGAAATCCGTAAGAATGATATGTCCGGACTGTTCGCCACCGACGTTGAAACCATGGCTGCGCATGTGTTCCAGGACGTACCGGTCCCCGACCCGTGTGCGATCGAGCTTGAGCCCCAGTCCCGTCAGATAGCGTTCGAGACCCAGGTTCGACATGACGGTCGCCACCACGCCGCCGCCGCGTAGCGTATCCGTCTTGCGCCACTCGTTGGCGATCATGGCCATCACCTGGTCGCCGTCGACCAAACGGCCATTTTCGTCGGCCACGATCACCCGGTCGGCATCGCCATCGAGCGCGATCCCGAGATGGGCGCCCGAGGTCACGACCTTGTTGCACATTGCCGCGGTCGAGGTCGAACCACATTCGCGATTGATGTTGTAGCCGTCCGGCGCGACCCCTAGCGGGATGACTTCGGCCCCGAGTTCCCAGAGCACTTCCGGCGCCACCTTATAGGCAGCGCCGTGGGCGCAATCGATGACGACTTTGAGACCGTCGAGCCGCAGGCCCCTCGGCAAAGTCTGCTTGACCGATTCGTTGTAACGACCCAGGGCATCTTCGAGACGCGTGGCCTTGCCCAGTTTTTCCGCCGGCGCCAGATGATCCGCCAATCCGTTGAATACCGAGCGTTCGATTTGTTCCTCGACATCGTCCGAGAGCTTAAAACCGTCGGGTCCGAACAACTTGATACCGTTGTCCTGATAAGGATTGTGCGATGCCGTGATCATGACCCCCAGATCGGCGCGCAAGGTCCGCGTCAGCATCGCGACGGCCGGCGTGGGCAACGGGCCGACCAGGGTCACGTTCATGCCCATGGAAATGAAACCGGCGGTGAGCGCGGGTTCCAGCATGTAGCCCGACAGTCGCGTATCCTTGCCGATCACCACGCGATGACGGTGATCGCCGCGCGTGAATTGCCGCGCCGCGGCCATTCCGACCCTGAGTGCGGTTTCCGCCGTCATCGGTTCGATGTTGGCGGTGCCGCGAATACCGTCGGTACCAAAGAGTTTGCGCATCAGACGACCTTCCGGTTTCCGCGCCGAGACTGCACGTTCATTTCCAAACCTTTATTATAAACGGGACGGGATTAAAATTTTCCTGTCCCGAAGATCTGGTTCCGGCGGACCAAATGGCAGCCCGCCGGAAACATTTCCCCCGCGGTCTTCAGGCAGCGAATTTGTCGACCGATTCCCACAGACCGTTCAGGTACACCGCGCCAAGCGCGCGGTCGTAAAGGCCGTATCCGGGCTTTCCGGTTTCGCCCCAGATCATGCGTCCGTGATCGGGGCGGACGTAGCCGTCGAATCCCACGTCATGGTACGCCTTGACGATCCGGGCCATGTCCAGGGAGCCGCTTGCGGACAGGTGGCCGCTTTCGAAGAAACTGCCATCCTCCTTAGCCAGGACATTGCGCAGGTGCGCGAAGTGAATGCGATTCATGGCACCGAATTCCCGGACAAGGGATTCGATGTCGTTGCCGAGGTCGGCACCCAGGGAACCCGAACACAGTGTCAAACCGTTGGCCGGACTGTCGACGATCGCGATCAGGCGCGCCAGATCGTCGCGATTTTTGACGATGCGCGGAAGACCGAAGATCGGACGCGGCGGATCGTCCGGATGCATACCCATGCGAATATCGGATTCCTCGGCAACCGAAATGATCGCCTTGAGGAAATATTCCAGATTGCGCCACAGGGCCTCTTCGTCGACGTCCCGGTATTCATCCAGGATCCGCTTCAGTTCCGCGGTTTCGTAGCTCGTATCCCACCCCGGAAGCGAAATGCCCTGCCCGGGATCGATCCGCTTGACCAATTCGGCATCGAACGACAGCGTGTTCGAGCCGTCCTCCAGATCGGTGGCGAGATCCGTCCGGGTCCAGTCGAACACCGGCATGAAGTTGTAGCAGATGACCTTGATTCCAGCCGCCGCGCAGTTGCGGATGTTCTGCTGATAGTTGGCGATCAACCGATCGCGGCTGGGCTTGCCCAGTTTGATGTCCTCGTGGACGGGAACGCTTTCGACAACCTCGAAAGCCAAACCGGCGGCGTTGATCCGACCCTTCAAGTCCAAGATTTTTTCCAGCGGCCAAACGTCGCCCACCGGCACGTCGTACACGGCCGAAACGATTCCCTGCATGCCGGGAATCTGGCGGATTTGCTCAAGCTTGACGGGATCGCTTTCGCCATACCAGCGGAAAGTCATTTTCACGATTGATGCTCCTCGGAAGATTTACTGGACGGAGAGATCTCAACAACACGACGGCGACAGACGGGCTCCCCGTCAATCGCCCGCCGAAGATTTCGTGATGGCGGACCAGACCGACAGTGCCTGCCGGGTCTCGCCGACATCGTGCACCCTGATGATGGCGGCGCCGGCCGCGACCCCGGCCAAGGCCGCGGCAATAGAACCGGGAAAGCGCGCTTTGGGAGGAATATCGCCGCAGATCCGCGCAATGAAGCTTTTTCGCGAAACGCCCAACAGAACCGGACAACCGATGAAGTCGAATTGGCGTAAATCGGCCCAGCAGACGCAAATTGTGATCGAGCGTCTTGCCGAAACCGATGCCGGGATCCACGGCGATCCGTGTCCGGTCGATTCCCGTTTGCAGCGCAGGCTTCGACCCGCGAGGACAGATAATCCCGGACCTCCGCGACGACGTCGCCGTAACGCGGATCGTTCTGCATCGTCCCGGGATCACCCTTCATGTGCATGAGGACGACTCCGGCAGTGCTTGCTGCGACCCACGTCCAATGACCGCTCGTCTCCGGTCAATGCCGTCACGTCGTTGACGATCGTCGCACCGGCATCCAGCGCCGCTTCCATGACCGCCGCGCGCCGGGTGTCGATCGAAACCGGTGCGCCCAGGGGCGCCAATGCCCGAACCACCGGCAGAACCCGGCGCCGATTCCTCGTCGATGGTGACCGCGTCGGCTCCGGGCCGGGTGGATTCCCCACCGATATCGAGAATATCCGCGCCTTCCGACATGCAGCCGTTCGCCATGTCGGATCGCCATGCGGGCGTCGGCCAGATCGCCGCCGTCGGAAAAACTGTCCAGGCGTGACGTTGATGATGCCCATGATCCGGGGACGGTCCAGGACCACACCGGCGAATGTTCGGGGGAAATCGTGGTTCAAGCCCCGCCTTGCGGCGGGGCTTTCGGGGTATTCGCTGACCATCGTTTCTTCTTCGGAATTACACGCCGGGCTGAGGTTCCGGTCCCAAACTGCCACCCTGCGGTTCCTTCGGCTTGCCGCTTGACGGAACGGACGAACGTCGTCCGCTGTCCCTTAGGCGAATCGTCGATGTCGGGGCGAATCACCGGTTTCGCCGCGCAGCAGGGCTTTTACTTCCTCGCCGGACAGGGTTTCGTATTCCAGAAGCGCCTGGGCCAACTTGTCCAGATCCTCCCGCTTCTCGGTCAGGATGACCCGGGCAACCCGCCTCGGCATCGTCCACTAAGCGACGGATTTCTTCGTCGATGAGGCGCGCCGTCGGCGTCCGAGACGTTCTTGCGTTGCGTCACCGAATGGCCGAGGAAAATCTCCTCCTCGTTGTCCGTGTAGCGCAGCGGCCCCAGACTTCTCGCTCATGCCCCAGACCGTGACCATGTTGCGGGCCGTATTCGTGGCCATGCTGATATCGCCGCTGGCTCCGGATGTCACGTTCTCGGGACCGAAGACCAGTTCCTCGGCGACCCGACCGCCGAAGGTCATGGCGAGCCGGGACTTCAGTTCGGTGATCGAAACCGAATACTTGTCGCGCTCCGGCAAAGACATGGTAAGGCCCATTGCCCGACCGCGCGGGATGATGGTGACCTTGTGCAACGGATCGTGCTTGGGGACATTGAGCCCGACGATCGCATGCCCGGCCTCGTGATAGGCGGTCAGCGTCTTTTCCTCGTCGGTCATCACCATCGAACGCCGTTCGGCGCCCATCATGACCTTGTCCCTTGGCGTCCTCGAACTCGGTCATCGTGACGGCGCGTTTTCCGGCACGGGGCCGCAAGCAGCGCCGCCTCGTTGACGAGGTTGGCAAGATCCGCACCCGAGAAACCGGGCGTTCCACGCGCGATCACGCGGGCATCCACGTCGGGGGCCACCGGCACCTTGCGCATATGGACCTTGAGGATCTTTTCGCGGCCGAGAATATCGGGGTTGGGCACGACGACCTGGCGGTCGAAGCGGCCCGGCCCGCAGGAGCGCGGGGATCGAGTACGTCGGGCCGGTTGGTCGCGGCGACCAGAATGACTCCCTCGTTGGCCTCGAACCCGTCCATCTCGACCAGCAACTGATTCAGCGTCTGTTCGCGTTCGTCGTTACCGCCGCCGAGACCGGCGCCACGATGACGGCCCACGGCATCGATTTCGTCGATGAAGATGATGCAGGGAGCGTTTCTTTTTGCCCTGTTCGAACATGTCGCGGACACGCGATGCGCCGACGCCGACGAACATTTCGACGAAATCCGACCCCGATATGGTGAAGAACGGGACGTTGGCCTCGCCCGCGATTGCGCGCGCCAACAACGTCTTACCAGTGCCCGGAGGGCCGACCAGAAGGCACCCTTTCGGGATCTTGCCGCCCAGGCGCTGGAACTTGTGCGGATCCTTCAGGAACTCGACGATTTCCTCCAGTTCCTGCTTGGCTTCGTCGATTCCGGCCACGTCCTCGAACGTGACGCGGCCCGATTTCTCGGTCAGCAGCCGCGCCCGGGACTTGCCGAAGCCCATGGCCTTGCCGCCGCCGCCCTGGAACTGCCGCATGAAGAAAATCCACACCGCGACCAGCAGCAGCATCGGGGAACCAGGAAATCAGGATGCTCCACAACGTCGGTGAACCGTCGTCGGCCGGCTGCACCGAAATCTGGATGCCCTTCTTCTCCATCCGCCCGATCAGGCTCGGATCACCCGGCGTATAGGTCGTGAACGTCCGACCGTTTCGCAGATGCCCGGTGATCTGATCCCCGCGCTTGGTCACCGACTGGACTTCCCCTCCATCGACGTAAGAGAGGAACTCGGTATAGTAGATGCTGTCCTGCGAAGTTTGCGGAGTCGCGCCTTCGAAGACCTTGAACAGGGCGAAGACAAGCAGGCCGATGATGATCCAAAGGGCCAAATTTCGATTGAAATTCACTGTGTGTTCCTTCCTGCGAGGAGAGGCCGTCCCCGCCTTTCAATTAACCCCCGCCAGGATCATGGAACCCCGGCGTTCACGCTGTACAAGAGATAATACCCTAAACAAGTTAAGCAAGGGAAAACCCGAGCGGTCCGATGGGATTGTGGGGGGTAAAAGCGATTTGCGCGATCACCGGAGAGCCCGCGCAGCCCCCTTTCCGCCGATATCCCAGGAACGGGACTTCCAGTATGCCCCCGCGATCGCGAATCGCCGGAAGAACAAGCCGCGCCGGAAAGGGTATCGGGAGCCGACGCAGGTGGGGGTTCCGCCGCCACGATTTCCGACCAGCCCGAACGACCGAGCGGCACGATCTCCGGCGTGATCGAATCCGCAAACCGATTGCTGACCCGGAGAGCAAATCGTCCGTCCCATGCCTGCTCTTGCCCGGTTGAGATGGGAACCGGTTTCGGCAAATTGCGGCTTTCGCGGCAGATCAATGCTTTTCCATGCGATCGGACGATTCGGGAACCGCCAAGCGTGCGAGACGAATCGCCTGGGCTCTTTTCCAACAGCCAGTCCAGGAGTTCGCCGACCGGGATTCCGGACGGCGGATAGCGTCGGCCACCGATCGATGACAGCAGCCGCCCCAGAAGCAGTCCGCCTGTCGCCCGTCCCGCGCGACTCAATTCGACGGCATCCAAAAATGCATAACCTTCCGGCCGAATATCGCAGCATCGCGCGATAAGAGTCGCGGTTTCCATTTCCAAGGCCTTGCGCGCAACTCCGGCACGGATGGCTTCCTCGACCGCCGCTTCCGAATCACCCGGGTTTTCGGCCAGAAACCGGCGGGCGCGAACGCGGGCGAAACGTCCGTTGCGATTCGACGGATCCTCGGTCCATGGTTGCTCCAGGGCCAGCAAGTACTGTCGCAAGGTTTCCCGGTCGGCATCCAGCAGCGGTCGGAGCACCCGGACGTCATCGAACTCGATGCAGGCGCTCATCCCGGACAGTCCCAGGGGCCCACTATCCCGCTCGCGCCGCATCCGCACGGTTTCGGCCTGATCGTCCCGGGTGTGGGCCACCAGCAGGTGCAGACAACCGTGGTCCCGGCACCAGGCGCGCATCAACCGGTAGCGCGCCGCGCGCGCCGCTTCCTGAAGACGGGCGCGGGGTTTGATGCCTTGCCAAAGAAGGATTTCGTGATCGATTCCGAGCGATGACAGCCATGTTCCGACCCGTCGGGCCTCGTCGGCCGAATCGGCCCGCAATCCGTGGTCGACGGTCAAGGCGACAACGTTGCCACCACGCGCGCGCGCCCATACGTCGGCCAGACGGCACAAGGCCATGCTGTCGCCGCCGCCGGAAACGGCGACGGCCACGACGGGGCGACGTTCGAAAGGGTTGAACCGGGCCATCCGGTCCGCGAAAAGATGATCATTTACCATTTTCGCGCGCGTGCGCGGCGACCCGGACATCCGACTGGTCAATTGCAGCCGTAGTTTTCCTGTTCGCGAACCATGACCTTCTTTATGTTGCTCGCGGCATCGGGGAATTCCTTGCCGAGGCGGGAGAACGCGGCGCAGGCCTCGCGCTTCTTGTCGAGGTTACCCAGCGACATTCCGAGTTTCAACAAGGTATCCGCCGACTTGTTGCCCTTGGGATTCTTGGTGTATCCCTCCAGGAACAACTGGGCCGCCGGCCCATACTCGTGGCGAACGTAATAGGTCTCCGCGAGCCAATAGCGCGCGTTGCCGACGAGTTCGTGTTCCGGATTCGCTTCGATGAACTCGCGCAGAGCGGCCTCGGCTTCCGGGTAGCGGGCCTGCCGGAGAAGACTGAAGGCATACCGGTATTTATCCTCGGACGAGACCGACGCCGTCTGTTCAGGCGTCGCGCTGACCGGGCTCACGGAAGCCGCCGCGGCGCCCGCGCCCTGGACCGAAGCAGCGGTCTGGCCCGCAGGGGCGGTCTGTATGCGATTGACCTGCGACAAGTCCCGGGGAGAAATGGATCCGAGCGTTCCCGGCGCGCCGGAAGGCGACTGAATTTCGGCGCCACGACTGGCCACCGGCGCAGGAAGACCGGCATCCTGCGGCATCTCGGCCGTCCGCCCATCACCCGGCGCGGGAAGCGCGGCAACAGATTGACGCCCTTCCGCTGCGCGCTCCAGCGCGCTGAGGCGGAAATCGACATCGGCTACCAGCTTATCCAGGCGTTCGGACATCGACCGCACATGGTAATCGACGGTTTCGACCTTGCCGGTCAGGGAACGGACTTCTTCTTCAAGATCGGTCACCCGTACATCCAGGCGGGCCATCGAACCGGTCGGATCGAAGTCGCTGGCGGCCGCGCTGCCGTTGCCGCTGCCGCTGTTTGCAGAGGGGGCGTTGCCGCCACGCGCCACGCGTACGTTCAAGGTCCGGATATCGCGCTCCAGCCGATCGATGCGGTCGAGCAAAGGCTGCAATTCCGCCGCGTTGGCCATCGCCGTCCAAAGAATACCGGCGACAAAAAGCACGGCCCCGGCCACAATTACGTGGCCGACGAAGCCTATCCTCAGGGATTTCGAATTCCGGACTTGGTTCACGGACACCCCCTTGGGAAATTCCCGAATACGCGACGATTGCCGCCGTGGGGCTACAGACCCGGCGGCGACCGAGTCGGACTATGACGTCTCTTTAAGGCGAAATTGGGGCGCGGCCCTTATCGGCGTTCACCGCCGACAGAACCGACGCCCCAAATTCACGATCAGTTACCGGCCGGGTTCAGCTGCCGGGAATCTGCGGAACCGTCACGCCACGACGATTCTGTGCCCAGGCTTCGTCGTTATGGCCCAGAGCAACCGGACGTTCCTTGCCGTACGATAGGGTCTGGATCCGCGAACGAGCGACGCCGAGAGCGGACAGGTAATCCTTGACGGCGTTGGCGCGGCGCTCACCGAGGGCGAGGTTGTATTCCCGCGTACCACGTTCGTCGCAGTGACCTTCGACCGTGATGGCAACATTCGGAAACTTCTGAAGCCAAGCGGCTTGCTTCTTCAGGGTTTCCTGGGCTTCCGGCGCCAGATTGAACTTGTCGAAATCAAAGAACACGCGATCGCCCACATTGATGGCGAAATCGGCGGTCGTCCCAGGCTGAATACCGGCCTTGACAGGAGCAGCCGTCGCCTGCTGTGTCGTGGCAGGCGTCGACGCGCCGGCTGCGTCGGACTTCGTACCTTCTTCAGGCGCAGTCTCACAGGCGGCCAATAGAGTAGCAGCGAAACCGAGTGCAAGTAACTTCTTGAGCATGTAACTATCCCCCTCACCGGAGCAGTTCACCGCAAAATGGCAATTTTGCACCGAATAAGATTCTTGAACGAACCTCCGGGGCGCGCATGCCGCCAATCGCAACAAAAGTAGGGCAAATCTTCCGATCGGCCCTGTCTTCTTTCGTTGCAGCGAACTATAAGGTGCGACTATCACGGAATCAAGGGGGACCACGCGGGATCCGATGCTTCCATGGGCGTCACGACCTGTCTTTCGTTATGTCCCGTCAAATCGATGGAGTAGATCTTGGTTTCCTGCTCGACGCCGTCGGCGCGCGGCGCCCCCTGGCGGAAAAACATCAGAACCCGGCCGTTGGGCGCCCAGGTCGGAGCCTCGACGAGATAGTCTTTCGCGAGGGAGCGTTCACCGCTGCCGTCGGTCCGCATGACGCCAATGTAAAATTCGCCCGCCAACATCTTGGTGAAGGCGATCAGGTCGCCGCGCGGGGACCATACCGGCGTTGCGTAGCGGCCCTTGCCATAACTGATCCGCTTCACGTCGCCGCCGTTCGCATTCATGATGTACAGTTGCTGCGATCCACCGCGATCCGAGTTGAAAACGATCTGCTGGCCGTCGGGCGAATAGCACGGCGACGTGTCGATCGCGGGATTGTCGGTCAATTTCCGGACTTCACGGGTCGAGAGATTCATGGCGTAGATCTCGGAATTGCCGTCCTTCGCCATGCTCATGATAACGCTGCGGCTGTCCGGCGAAAACCGCGGTGCGAACGTCATCCCTGGGAAATCACCCAGAACTTCCTGACGGCCGGTATCGATGTTGAAGATATAAACTCTCGGCGAATCGCGAAAATAAGACAGATAGGTGATTTCCTGAAGTGACGGCGAAAACCGGGGCGTCAGGACCAAATGACTGCCGTCGGTCAGGAACCGGTGATTGACGCCGTCCTGATCCATGATTGCCAGCCGTTTCACCCTTTTGTTCGGGGGACCGTTTTCGGCGATGTACACGACCCGGGTATCGAAGTAGCCGTCTTCACCGGTCAGGCGTTTGTAGACGGCATCCGAAATGATATGCGCCACCCGCCGCCAATTGTTGGGCACCGTGAAATAAGCCAATCCGACCATCTGTTGTTCGGCATAGACATCCCACAGCCGAAACTCCACCCGCAACCGTCCGTCATCCGCGAACCGAGCACGCCCCTGAACCAGGGCTTGTGCCTTGAGCACCCGCCAGTCTCCGAACCGCGGCAGGGTATCCATGG
This sequence comes from Rhodospirillales bacterium, assembly GCA_963675465.2. Taxonomy (GTDB): domain Bacteria; phylum Pseudomonadota; class Alphaproteobacteria; order Rhodospirillales; family Shumkoniaceae; genus JAHDSF01. Next base: position 22,243 of record CAXXVY010000001.1, on the reverse strand, counting down.
CCCCGGGTGCCTGGATGAAGGATTTAGGGTCGATCGGCCGGAAAAGTCCGGAACGCGCCAAATCGGCGGATATAACCTCCGAAATATCCCGACCATAGCGGTTCTCGTCTTCCGATCCGCCCAGGAACGGCGCAATGGCCACCGGCATCGGTTCGATGTAGCCCTGGGTGATATCGATCCGAAGTTCGGCACGCGCGGACGTCGCGGCGCCCAAGGCGAGAAGGGTCCCCAGAAGGGCGATCCGAAGTACCCCCATGTATCGTGTCTTCGTCATCATCCCTAGAACATCTCCTTCGGGTTGAAAACCAGCGTCATGTCCTGCCACTGTTCGTACTTGTCGGCCGGAAGTTTCAGCGGCGTGCACTGCGGATTGAACAACGCCCGTCGCGCGCTTTCCGCCGCCGCGCGATAGAAGTCGTCGATCTGCATGCGCAGGGTATCGACGATCCGCGCGTCGCGGACGGTGCCGTTCGGATTCATGACGACCTTGACCTCGATGACAAGGCTTTCCGCCTCCTTGGCCCCCGCCGGCAGGTTCCAGCACTTCGCAATCTGGGCACGCACGGCGTCGATTTCACTGATCGACAGCGGCTGATTCGCCTGGAACGGCTTCGCCGGCTGATTCAGGGCGCGCGCGATCTGCTGTTCGAAGCTCTCCTGCGGTTCGCTCGGTTTCTCCGATTCCGACGGCTTGGTCGGGACCGGCCGCGCGGAGGGTTTCGGCGCGATGTTTTTCAACGCCTGCTGGATAAGCGCGAATTCATCCGGCGCTTTCGGTTTGCGCTTCGGCTCGACATTCGTCAAGCCTTGCGGTGGCTGCACCTTCGGCTTGGGCGCCGGTTTGGGCTCGGGCTTCGGTTCCGGTTTCGGCTCCGGCTTGGGCTCGGGCTTCGGCTCCGGTGGCGGCGGCGCCGGTTCGGGCTCAGGCTCGGGTTCCGGTGACGGAGGTGTCGGCTCGGGTTCCGGCGGTGGCGGAGCGGGCGTCGGCGGTGGAGGCGGCGGAGCGGGTTCAGGTTTCGGCTCCGGTTTCGGCTCCGGTTTCGGCTCCGGTTTCGGCTCGACCTTGGGTTCCGGCGTCGGTTCGGGAATGTTGGTTTCCTCGGCGATCGTCACCAATTCGACGATGATCGGCTTTTCGGTCGGGTCCAGGGGACGACTGAACATCGGCAACCCGACCATCGCGATGACGATCAAGACGACATGCAAAACAACCGAAAAGGCGATACCCACGCGCATGATTTTCTAGCGCTTGCCGCCGTTTTCCGGCTTGGCTGCTTTTTTCTTCTCCGGATTCTTACCGGCGCCCGCCTTGCCCGAAGTGCCCTCCGGCTGCTCTGTGACCAGCGCAACCTTCGAATAGCCGGCGGCGTTGATGGTTCCCATAACCTCCATGACCCGTCCGTAGGAAATGGCTTTGTCACCGCGCACGAAAATGCGCAAATCGCGGTTTTCCTGAGTGATCGCATTGAGACGCGGGACCAGGGTCTCCAGGGGAACCTGGGTGTCCTGAAGATAGACCTCACCATCGGCACGGACCGTCACCGCCAGGGGTTCGTCCTGGCCGTGAAGGACCGATGCCTTGGTCTTGGGGAGGTCGATTTCGACCCCGACGGTGAGCAAGGGCGCCGCGACCATGAAGATGACGAGAAGAACCAGCATCACGTCCACCATCGGCGTGACGTTGATGTCGCTCATCACCCGGGTCCGGCGGCCACCGAACCGGCCTTTGAATCGACCCTCGTGAAGGTTCATCGCCATGACGTCAGTCCCGATCCTCGATCTGACGCGAGATGATGGCGGAAAATTCGCCAGCGAAGCCTTCCAGGCGTCCGGCGTAGCGGTCCAGGTCGCGCGAGATCTTGTTGTAGGCGAGCACCGCCGGGATTGCCGCCAGCAGCCCGAGCGCGGTGGCGAACAAGGCCTCGGCAATGCCCGGCGCGACGACGGTCAGGCTCGTGTTCTTGGACAGGGCGATGGCCTGAAAGCTGTTCATGATCCCCCAGACCGTTCCGAACAGCCCGATGAACGGTGCCGTGGACCCGGTCGACGCCAGGAAGGTCAAGTAGCGTTCGGTGCGATCCATTTCGCGCGAGAGGGTAATCTGCATCACCCTTTCGATGCGATCCGTCAGACCGACCCCGCCGTTGAGGTGCCCCTTTGCCGCCGCCCGCCGCCATTCCCGCATCGCGGCGACGAAGACCGCCGACATCGGATCGCGCGGCCGGTCCGAAATCCGGTCGTAGAGATCGTCGAGAGAACCTCCGGACCAGAACGCGGTTTCGAACTCGGACGCCCGGGCGCGCAACCGCCGCATCCCGAAGACCTTTTCGAAGATGATCGCCCAACACCAGATCGAGGCGAACAGTAAAAGAACGACCACGGACTTCACGACCAGATCGGCGCGAAGGAACATGGCCCAAACCGAGAAATCCGTCGCTGCGAGGGATTCGCCCAGGGTAACGGCATCGATAGCGTTGGCTTCCATGGATCCAAGCCTATTGGTTCACGGGAAAAACATCTTGAAAACGCGACTTCAGTTCGGCCGGCATCCGCATTGCCCGGCCGTCGGGCGTCACGCAGCCGACCTTGACGGTGACGCGGGCCAGTTCCTCGGCGCCGCGAACAATCCGTTGTTCGATGGTCAGCGACGCGCCGCGCAATTCGGTAACGCGGGAACTTACCGTCAAAAGATCGTCCAGTCGCCCCGGCGCCATGTAATCGATCGCGCAGTGCCGGATGACGAAAACCATGCCCAATTCGTCGCGCAGACGCGAACAGTCGAAACCGAGATCCCGGACCATTTCGTTGCGGCCGCGTTCGGCGAAATTCAGATAGTTCGCATGATAGACCACGCCCGCCGCGTCCGTATCCTGGTAGTAGACCCGAACCTGTACATGGTGCCGGCCATGGTCGATCGTGACGTCACGCATCGTCCGTCTCCGCGTTGGTCAGAAAATCCATTTGTCCGTTGCGCGACGGCGCGCGCAGGCCAAGATGGCCGAATGCCGCATCCGTCAGCACGCGACCGCGCGGCGTCCGCATCAGAAATCCTTGCTGGATCAGGTAGGGCTCGATCACTTCCTCAATGGTGTCACGCTGTTCGGACAGCGCCGCCGCCATGGTTTCGACGCCGACGGGGCCGCCGTTGTAGTTCGTGGCGATACAGCGCAAATAGCGCCGGTCCATCGAGTCCAGCCCCCGCTGATCGACCTCGAGTCGATTGAGCGCGGCATCGGCGATGGCGGTGTCGACCATCGACTGTCCGGCGACCGCGGCGAAATCCCGGACCCGGCGCAGCAAACGGCCAGCGACCCGTGGTGTCCCACGCGAACGGCGGGCGATTTCCATCGCCCCGTCCGGCGACAGTTGCATGCCGAGAAGCCCCGCCGCCCGCTCCACGATCAGGCGCAGTTCCTCCGGCGCGTAGAACACGAGCCGCAAGGGAATGCCGAATCGTTCGCGCAATGGCGTCGTGATCAAGCCCGAACGGGTCGTCGCCCCGATCAGCGTGAACGGCGGCAGGTCGATGCGAATCGAACGCGCCGCCGGTCCTTCGCCGATCATGAGATCGAGTTGGTAGTCCTCCATCGCTGGATAGAGGATTTCCTCCACCGCCGGGTTCAGTCGGTGGATTTCATCAATGAACAGGACATCCTGCGGTTGCAGGTTCGTCAGGATCGCCGCCAAATCCCCCGAACGGGCGATGACCGGACCCGACGTCGCCCGGAACCCGACGCCGAGTTCCCGCGCCACGATTTGCGAGAGCGTCGTCTTGCCCAAACCAGGCGGCCCGTAAAAGAGCACGTGGTCCAGGGCTTCGCCGCGATCGCGCGCCGCGCGGATAAAGATGGAAAGGTTTTCGCGAAGCTGTGCCTGCCCGATGAATTCCCGCAGGTGCTGCGGCCTCAGGCTGACTTCGACGCCATCGGCTTCCGCCCGTTCAGGTGCGATGATTCGGTCCTCGCTCATGAAACGCTGTCCTTGGGCGCCAGTTCGACCAGACCGGAACGAATCAGCTGTTCAACCCGCGCATCGTCGCCCAGGGTCCGGGCGGCGGCGGTTACCGCGCGCAGGGCTTCGCTGGCGCCGTACCCGAGATTGACCAGGGCCGACACGGCATCGGATGTTGGCGACCCCGCGATCGCCTCTCCGACCCGCAGACCGGCACCAGCATCGCTTCCCAGCGCGACACCGGCAATCTTGTCCTTGAGTTCGTTGACGATCCGCCCGGCCAGTTTCGGCCCCACCCCGGGAGCCCGGCGAAAGGCGGCGACATCGCGCGAAATGACGGCGTCGAGCAGTTGCGCCGAACCGAGCACGCCCAAGATGGCCAGAGCCGCCTTGGTCCCGACCCCCTGCACGCCGGTCAGGCGGCGGAACCAGTCCCGTTCGACATCGTCCTCGAACCCGTAGAGATGGATGTGATCTTCCCGGACATGGGTTTCGATGGTCAACGATACCGGACTTCCCGTCGACAGCCGACCCAGCAGCCTTGCCGAGGCGAAAACGAGATAGCCGACGCCGTTGACGTCGACCACCAGCGAATCCTCGCCGACGGAATCCACGGTTCCCCGGAGTTTCGCGATCATCGCGCCCCCCCGGCAACCGCCACGCGATGCGCCGTCGCGCGGTGATGGGCATGGCAGATGGCCACCGCCAGGGCGTCGGCGGCATCCGGCCCGGCAATACGACATCCCGGAAGAAGCATTCCGATCATCATTTGAATCTGTGCCTTTTCGGCGGCGCCCGTGCCAACCACGGATTTCTTGACCAGACGCGGCGAGTATTCGACGACCGGTATTCCCAGGCGCGCAGGAACCAGGAGCGCGATGCCGCGCGCCTGGCCGAGCTTCAAGGTCGACGACGGGTTGCGGTTGACGAACGTGTCTTCGACCGCCGCCTCGTCGGGCCGGTATTTCATGACCAGATCGTATATGGCATCGTGCAACTGCACCAAACGGGCCGGCAAGGTATCGGTGCCGTCGGTATCGGCGATCCCGTTGGCAACGTGGGTCAAACGGTTCCCGTCGAAATCGATCACCCCCCAACCGGTATGACGAAGGCCCGGATCCAGTCCGAGAAGTCTCATGTTCTCCCGTCCTTTGTCACGGGCCCTCGCGTCGTTCAGGCACTCAAGCGCTCCATGATCTCGTCGGAAACCTCGAAATTGGAAGCGACGCGCTGAACATCATCGTTGTCTTCAAGAACGTCGATGAGCTTCAGAATCGTGCGCGCGGTATCCTCGTCGACCGGAATCGTATTCAGGGGTTTCCAGTCCAGGTTTGCGACTTCCGGGTCGCCGAAGCGGTCGGCCAGCGCGTCGCGAAGCGCGCTGAAGTCATCCGGTGCGCACAATATTTCGTGCTCTTCTTCTCCGGACACCACGTCGCTCGCCCCGGCCTCCAGGGCGGCCTCGAACACGGTATCGGCATCGGCGATATCGGCCTTGTAGACGATGCGGCCGACGTGCTCGAACATGAAATTGACGCTGCCGGTTTCACCCAGGGTCCCGCCGTGTTTCGAGAACGCCGCCCGAACATCGGGCGCTGTCCGGTTCCGGTTGTCGGTCAGGGCTTCGACAATAATCGCCACGCCCCCCGGTCCGTAGCCTTCGTAGCGGATTTCCTCGAAGTTCGTGTCATCTTCGCCGCCGGCGCCCCGTTTGATCGCGCGGTCGATGTTGTCCTTCGGCATGTTCACTTTTTTCGCGGCGGCGATCGCCGCGCGAAGACGCGGATTCATGTCGGGGATCGGAACACCGGTTTTCGCCGCCACCGTCAATTCGCGGATCAGCTTGGTGAAAACCTTGGCGCGCTTGGCGTCCTGCGCACCCTTCCGGTACATGATGTTCTTGAACTGTGAATGGCCAGACATTTGTCGCTAAGATTCCCTGCAGGAACATTCAGTGGAACGATTCGACTGAACGCACTTGATATAGCGGATAGGCGGGGAAAACGCCACGCCACCGCGTACCAAAGCAATATGGCAAGAATTGGGCGCCGGAAAAAGCGCCTCGCATTTTCGCGCCCGATGCCGGGGCCTTTTGTGTCACACCGGCCAGTGTTCCGCAAGAGTCCCGCCGAGCCGGAGCGGTTCGATCCGGCGCGCCAGTCCCGTCCGGTCGTCGGTTTCGGTGAAGACCGCGCAAACGGTCCCCTCGCCCGCCGCCGGTTCCAGCCGGTGCGTCGGCATTTTGGTGATAAACCGTTCGATGGCGGGGCCGGTCGTCATGCCGATCACCGACGCGTAATCGCCGCACATTCCGATATCGGTAATGTAGCCGGTGCCCTTGGGGAACACCTGGGCGTCCGCCGTCGGCACATGGCTGTGCGTTCCGGCGACCAAGCTGGCGCGACCATCGAGGTGATGTCCGATCGCCATCTTCTCGCTCGTCGCCTCGGCGTGAAAATCGACGACGACAGCGTCCACGTTGCGGGTCAGGACATGGCGGTCGAGCAGCACCGAGAGAGCCGAGAATGGGTCATCGAGCGGATCCATGAACAATCGGCCCATGGCCTGGATCACCATCACGCGGCGGCCCTGGCGATCCTCGAAGACACCTGCTCCCCGACCCGGCGTATTGGCGGGATAGTTGATCGGCCGCAGCAGGCACGGCTGTTCGTCCACGTAGGAGATCATTTCCCGCTGATCCCAGGAATGATTGCCCAACGTCACGACGTCGACGCCGGCCTGCAGCAGGGATTCGCAGATTCGCGCGGTGATCCCGAATCCGTGGGCCGAATTTTCGCCATTGGCGATGATGAAATCCGGGGAAAGGCGTTCGCGGATCTCGGGCAACCGGCTCAGCACCGCCGTTCGGCCCGATTTGCCCACGATATCGCCAAAGAACAGAAGTCTCATGAAATCCTTTCCGGGAACCTGGCCACGCCGTTTTCGGTCAACACCCCATCGAGACGCTGGTCCCGCGACGTCACCGGGACCGACTCGACTTCCTGTCCGGCATAGGCGAATCCGATCACCGTAACCGATCCGCCGCGTCGAAGCGCGTTCAGGGTCCTGTCGTAGTATCCGCCCCCCTGCCCCAGCCGGCAACCGGTGCGATCGAAAGCCAGCAGCGGGACGATGACGATTCGCGGATCCACCGTTTCGGCATCCGGCGACGGCTGCCGCGTCGACAGCGGGCCGGTTTCCAGAATCGAGCCCGGCATCCAACGCCGAAAAATCAGAGGCGTTCCCGGCGCGACCACGACGGGCAAGGCGCATCGATATCCCGCCCGGTCCAGGTCTTCCAGCAGCACCCGGGTATCCGCCTCCGCGCCGATCGACCAGTACGCCGCGACGACAGAACCCGCGGGAACGAGTCGAGCGCCGATCCAGGCAAGGAAATGGCGCGCCGCCCGGGTCGCGAAATCGGGACCGGCATCGCGCGCCAACGCCAAGCGCCGTTCGCGCATCAGAGCGCGAAGCGCCTGTTTATCGGTTTCCATGCAAGAAATCGCCTAGATCCTCGAAAAGCTGGACGGAGCCGCGTCGGCCGTCGGCTGTGAAATCCTCCGTGGCCTGCTGACGCAGGTGGGCACCGTATGTCGAGCCCACGAGCTCGACAGGGACAGCTCCCGAGAGGTACATGTTGGCCCCGGGATTTACGCGTCCTGACGCACCGCACAGCGTCCGTCCATGAGCAATCTAGGATCGCTCGATGCGGTCCGCAATAGCCTCGATGCGGAGAACGAGACCTTCCAGCGCTTTGGCCCTCAACAATTCGGCTTCCGCCTGGGATGTATCTGGAGTCGGGCCTTCCCGCACTCCCTCCAGTTCGGCGTAAAGGTCGGAGAGTTCGTCGGAAATCAGCAGGCAGGTCATGACGAGGAGCAAGTCTTCCTTCACATGGCCGACCGAGGACAGAAGTTCCTTCGCCCTTTTGTCGACGTAGTTCCCCAGGCGAAGCAGGTGAGATTCCTGCCCATCCTCGCAGGCGATCTGGTATTTGCGGTCGTTGATGGTGACCGTAACCTGCGCCATCGCCTAGTCCTCCAGGAACTGCTTCAACTGGCCGATTGTCCTGTCCAAACCCTCGGCCGCGTCGTGTTGCCGCTCCTTCAAGGCAGCGTTCGCCTTTTGGAGTTGGGCGCAGTCGACTCGGAGGGCTTCGATCTCGCGGCGCGCGTCCCCATTTTCCGTCGCCATGCTATTCAGCGCATTTTCGATCCGTCCGATCGCCTTCTCCAAACGATCTTCCATCGCAATGCCATATTCCGATTGTGCGTTCGCCATGCCGTGGGCACCCCTTGTGACGCCTCAAAAGGGTAAGCGGAGCGACCTCGAAGCGTCAACCGTCATGTCGCAGCGCAAAAACCCCATTGACGGATCGACTGCAATCGGTCAAACGTCCCAGGATCATCCCGCAACCACGCCCGAACGACTCGACGGCGACGGTTCAAGCGCGGAATAGGAATCCTGAACTGCGGCGACGATCCTTTCGCCGTCGTCATCCATGGGACAAATCAACGGAGAATGACATGGCTGTTCGTGTTGCAATTAACGGTTTCGGTCGCATCGGGCGCCTGACCCTGCGAGCCCTCGTGGAAGCCGGACGCACGGATGTCCAGGTGGTCGGCATCAATGACCTGGGTCCGGTCGAAACGAACGCCCACCTTCTCAAGTACGATTCGGTGCATGGCCGGTTGAAGAACGACGTCAAGATCGTTGAAGGCGGCATCGACGTTGGCGCCGGATTTATCAAGGTTACGGCGGAACGTGATCCGGCCAACCTGCCTTGGAAGGAACTGGGCGTCGATATCGTCTTCGAATGCACGGGCATTTTCACCTCGCGCGACAAAGCCGCCGCGCACCTTGCCGCAGGCGCCAAGAAAGTACTGATTTCGGCTCCGGGCAAGGACGAGGACATCACCGTCGTCTACGGCGTCAATCACAACAAGCTGTCGGCCGAGCACAAGATCGTTTCGAATGCCTCGTGCACGACCAACTGTCTGGCTCCGGTGGCCTACATCCTCGACAAGGCCGTCGGTATTGAAAAAGGCTATATGACCACCATCCACGCCTACACCGGCGACCAGCCCACGCTGGACACCCTGCACAAGGATCTTCGCCGGGCCCGCGCAGCGGCGATGTCGATGATTCCGACGTCGACCGGTGCGGCCAAGGCGGTGGGTTTGGTGCTCCCGCACCTTAAGGGCAAGCTCGACGGATCGTCGATTCGCGTCCCGACCCCGAACGTTTCCGTCGTCGATCTCAAGTTCGTCTCCAAGAAGGCGACGACGAAGGACGAAATCAACGCGGCGATCAAGGCGGCTTCCGAGGGCGAACTCAAGGGCGTTCTCGACTACAACACCGCGCCGCTGGTTTCGATCGACTTCAATCACTGCCCGGCCAGTTCGTCGTTCGATTCCACGCAGACCCAGGTCGTCGAAGGCAACCTGTGCCGCGTGATTTCCTGGTACGACAACGAATGGGGCTTCTCCAACCGGATGCTCGACACCGCCGTGGCGATGCACAAGATCGGCTAAGCCAGCCCATCTCTTGTAAACGGAAACGGCGGGGCCTCGACCCCGCCGTTTTCTTTTATTCCCCGGCGCGCCGCAATTTCCGGTCACTTTCGGCGTGCTGGTCATAGGCTTCCAGGGCCAAGGCGCCGTAAACCATCGACGGACCGCCACCCATGTGGACCGCGACACCGATGGCCTCGGCGACCTCTTCCCGGCTTGCGCCGTGGTTCAGGCATGCCTTGGCATGATGCCCCAGGCAGCCGTCGCACCGGACCGTCACCCCGATTGCCAGAGCGATTAGTTCCTTTATTTTTCCCGACAGTGCACCTTCGGCATAGGTTGCCTTTCCCAACTGGCTGAATGCCGCCATGCTGTCCGGCAGGGCTTCCCCCAGCTTGCGGGCGCCGGTCGCGACTTCCCCCGCGACCGTGATGTAGTCTTCCATGGATTCTCACTCCTGGTTTTGCCAATCCACGACCAACCGGCACGTGCCGCCCCTGTGCCCACCAACGCTCCGAAACTCGGTTCGTTCGTGACCGGTCACGTCCGGATGTAGGGAAGGAAACGCGTCCTGCCAATCGTCAATATGTTACTTTATAACTTATTTGAATGATAGGTTGTCAAGGTCCGAACGTACCGTTTGATATCAGATTGTTACCCTCTTTCAGATCAGATCACCCGACCATATCAATTGAAAACACATTCATAACTTGACTTAAATGTTACAATATATTATGAATTTATTTTCATAACGGAGACGGAAATGCCGAGACCCCGCAAACGCCGTTGTATCGGATCGATGCCGCCCGAAAATCGGTTCAAACCGTGCGGCGCCCGTTGGCGCGATCTCAAATCCGTCGTCTTGAGCGTCGATGGTTACGAAGCGCTCCGTTTGGCGGACCATGACGGTTTTGACCATGAAACAGCGTCTTCCCGCATGGGGATCTCACAGTCGACATTCTCCCGTCTGTTGGCCGAAGCCCGACACACGGTCGCCATGGCCCTGGTCGGAGGACATGCCCTCGTCATCGACGGCGGCAATTTTCATTTGGCGGAGCAGGACGAAACCGCGTGTTTCGATGGAAATGACCGCAGCCATCGGCACCACCGGGGCCACCGCCACCATCCGCAACCACTCGGCCATCCATCGGACAATGAAAGCGAGGAACAATGCCCGACATGAACCGGAAAGGCCCGCGCGGCGAAGGGCCGCGAACGGGAAAAGGCCTCGGCCTTTGCGGGCACCATTTGGAAACCGCAAGCCCGCCGGAAGCCGAAACGCAAGCACCAAGACCTCGGCGGCGGCGGCGCGAAAGGATATGCAACCAACGGGATTCTCACGGGGAACGAAGCGAATGATCGTGCCCGGATACACCGACAGGAAAGCCGTTCAAATGCTCAGCGAGCACGGATTCTGCTCCGCCGACGATCTCGCCCGGGGATTGGGTCTCACCCTTTCCGAAGCATTGAAAATCGTCCATAACCTTTCGCGCCGCGGCTACATCGAACGCCTTCGGGCCGGCGGCATGGTACTATTTCGTCCGGGACGGGCGGACCTGAAAACGAAAAAGCAACGCGTTCGTCTCTGAGAAAACCTCTCCCTCACAAGGATACGGCGGGACCGCAAGGTCCCGCCGCGTCTTTAACCGTTCCGGCGTTCAGGATGCGAAAAACGCCAACATCGGCCTAGAAATTGAACGGAACCCACTGTCCCGTCGATGCCCCGGTGCCACTGTTTCCTGGATTGGGGTGCGGCGTCGGGTGCGACGGGGGATTCGGATGAGGATGGGGATTCGGATTGGGGTGCGACGGCGGAACCGGACTGCCCGAAACGGGATCGAAGTCCCGGGTCGCCAGGAACCAGGGCTGGTTCTGGAAATGACACACTGTTCCTTCGCCGTAGCGCGGTCCGCCGTATGCGTGCTGGCGGAACCGGTAAGCCTCGCAGTAGGCACCGTCGCGTCGGTAGTACGTCGTCGTCGGCGGCGTGAAGATTTCGATCCGTCCAAGTCCCGAACCGATCAAGGTCGCGATTTCGTTCAAGTCGTTATTCGGGTACATCCCGGTGTGTTGGCAAGCGGCCACCCCTACTGTCAGGGCCAAAGCCGCGGCTGCCTTCGCGATACGCATGTCTTTTCCTCCAAAACTTCAGAAAATGGGTTGCAATCCGCCCGTGGAGCCACCTTGGCCTTGGCTACCGCCACCGGAAGGCGGCGTGCGCTCGGCCGGCGGTTTGCTTCCGCTGCCAGCGTTGCCGGACGGCGTTCCCCTCCCTTGGTTGCCCGACGGGCCGGACACCTTGGGTTGTAATTGGCTGAGGATGGGGCTGCGTTGAATGACAGCCGTCATCCGTTTCGCGAAATTCACCTTCTTCTCGATGCCCGCGAAATGAAGCCCCAAAAGCGCCATGTCGTTGTCCGAGAACACCGGCGAACCGGAACTCCCGCCCAACGTGTCGCAAAAGTGGTTCATTTCGGTCGGGCGTTCCGCCGTCGGGGCCACTCGGCAATTCCGCCGCGTCAGACGTTTCGGCGTTCCCGCGGGGTGCTGGATGATGAACAATTCCTCGTTCGGCACCGGGTCGCGGGCCAACAGCGGGATCACTCCGAATTTCGCCCCGGGATTTCCCTGGACGCGGACAATGGAATAATCGAGTTCCGTGTCGGTTTCGACAGGCGCGACGTCGACCGGATACTTCTCCACCTGATCCGCCTTGCCTTCTTCAAGGTAGTTCATGACCAATTGAGCCTTGAGCAATTTCCCTTCGTGTCCGGGAATGCAATGGTTGTTGGTCATGATGTATTCAGCCGAAATCAGCCAGCCGGTGCATAGAAAGACGTTCTTCTTGCCATCCTTCTCGACCAGCAGATCCAATCGACCGATCGGCGCCGCCATGACGCGGTAACGGTTGTTTTCAGAAAACCGCGTGATCGGTTCGAAGTTGTCGGTATCGCCGATCAGCCGCTTCAGGTTCGAGAACGCCTGGGGAAGGGGCAGGTCAACGCGACCGAAATAGTCGCCAGGATAGGCGAGATCGTCGGCCCAAGCGGAAGGTCCGACACTGCCGAAGAACCCGACCACGGCCACAACCGCCGCTATATGAGTGAACGCCCTTTTCATCGTCTCTCCCTCGCGTACCCGCACGCCCGCGCGGTGCCTCTGTGTTCGAACCCTTCGGTTGCCAAGCCCGTCGGGCCATTGCTACGACATCAATGATGAAAGGCGGATGGTCAATCAAACCTTGCACGAAAACGGTTTCCCCCTCCCGATCGTTCGGGAGGGGGATATCCGCCGGACTTATTGGAACCGGCCGCCAGGCTGCTGACGAGTCGGAACCGGATCGCCGAAGATCTTGTCGAGTTCGATGCTTGATTGACTGGTTGCGATGACCTTGACGTTGCGGTCGGGATCAAGCCCCATGTCCATCAACAGGATATTGAGCCAGTTGACGATCTTGTGCGCGGGGGCTTGCGACACGTAGCCGTATTGCATCACCGCCGTATCGCCCATCGGAGCGCGGCTCGTCGTATAGTAAGGGAATTCCGATTCCATGACGCCGGTGATTTCCATGATTTCCCGGGTCGTGAAATTACGGAACGTAATGGCGTAGGTCGTCGCCAAGCCCGGCTGCGCGCCGCCACCGGTCGCAGCCGGCATCGGAGCACCACCACCGCCGCCACCGGCCGTCGGAGCCGCCGGTCCCTGGGTAAGGTAGTTCAACTGTTTGCGCAGCACGTCGCCGACCGTCGCCGCGATATCGCGCGCATTCTTGCCGACCACGTCATAGATGCAGATCCGCCGCGAATCCGGCGAAGCATTGGGATCGAAGCACGCTGCGGGGGCCGGGAACTTCTTCTCGAACTCCCAGCCGTTCAGATAGCGGCGGGCGGCATAGTCGAAAATATCGCCGTTGATCCGGACATGCGCCTGACCGCCGAAGCCCGTGCTCTGACCCGATGCCATGATCTTGAAGACCACCATGGCACGCACTTGAATCCGGGGATCGCCGCTCTGGTTCGCCAGTTCGACGACCTGGATCAGTTCGGTTTTCGGCCGGCGTTCGCGAACCTGCCAACCAAGCTGGACGGCAATCATTTCCTCGTCGACGACATAGAAATTGTAACGGCTCAACTGCGACTGCAGCATGGTGATGACGCGACGGAAGATGTCGCTCGAGCGGGGAACGCTCATGGGATCGGAATCTTCGCCCATCACCAGAAGGGGCACATCGCTGCCCTGTTGCGCTTGAACGGCCGTCGGGATAGCCGTACACGCGGCAATCGCGGCGGCGCCGACGATCGTCGTAATACTTTTGCGGAAAGTAGTGATATCAACCATGGAATTCGCTCCTACCTCGATTGTGACTGTTCTTCGCATCCCTCGTTCGAAGCCCGCGGAAACCTATGAAAGGCGCTGAGGCTTTTTCCATCACTGTATGACTTCCTTGTTCGCCGCCATGCCGAAGCAATCCTCGGTATTGCCGAACATGAAAACCTTGTGCTTGTTGTAAATGATCGGATGCATCTCCGTATCGGCGTAGAGACCCGTCCTGGACTGGACCTCCGACAACATCCGTTCGAACTCCCGCGCCGGATCTATGGCGCGGCCTCCAGGAAATCTGAATTCATAAAGCGGTACCACGTCGCTCTTGTTGCCTGAAATGGCGCCGTATTCCGTCAACGCCTTGTGCAGGTCGTCGAAATACGCGTACTTGAGTTCGCGATCGCAGTAGGTGATTTCGTAGCTGAGACCGGTCTTGATGTTGCGCTTCCAGGTCTTGACGATGTCCGGCCCGCTGGCCTTTTCCTCCACCGCCTTGACGACATTGCGCAATGCGTTGTCGAACGCCGAACGGGCGGATTCTCCGGTTCCCTCGACCGTTCGCCGCGCCGTCACCGGCTGCCCGCTGTTCAAGTCCAACATGGTGATCTGAAGTTTGACGTTGGCCTTGTGGTAGGCGCCACCGTCGCGCGCCTGAATGCTTCCCGACGGTGCATCGATCTGCCCCATGAGGTAGTAGTCGACGGCGGTCGGCGGGTTCTCGGGGCTGAAAACGGCCTTCTCAAGATCGCGCAGAGACTCGATCGCGTAGAGCTTGTCCTGCGGTATGTTCAGGAAATCCACGAGATTGAATCCCGCCCGACCGTAGTACTCCTTGACCAGATCGTTGATGTCGTCGACGTAAACCTCGCGATCCGCGTCGGTGCCGACTTCCGCCGGCAAGCGGCGGATGACGATCGCAACCTGAATACGGGGATTGGCATAGTCGGCCACGGCGGTTTCGGTACTCGCGACGATCATCCCGTTGATCCGGTCCATGTCGACGTCGAAGTAAAAAGCCGGCTGGTAGACCCCGCCCACCGGATCCTTGTTCAGCACATGGCGGACCGAAACCAGATCGTCGACCTGTTTCAGGATCTGCGGCATCTGGCCCTTGATCTGATCGTTGCCCCGCATCGCCAACACACGGGTCAGGGCCTCCTTCTTGGCGGCCGCCTCCGCCGCGCCGATGGACTTGGCCGGTGCGACGACCACAGAATTCACGCGCACGATGTCGCCTTCCGGCGCCGCCGCCACGGCCGCGCAACAGAATGACAAGGCCACCAGAAATGCCGAAAAGGACTTCTTCATGCCGACGGAGTCTCCTTCTTTACCGTTCAACCGCCACCCTATTGGATGGTATTCCGTTCCAGCTGTTCTACCGCCTTGATGATTCCATTGATGTAGTAGACATCGGACACCTTCTGTCCGGGCGCGACGCTGACGTCGTAGACGCTCGACAACTCGCCGGCGAAGGGCTCCTTCTTGCCCACCAGTTCGGCCTCCATGTCGACGACGGTCATGAACCGCAGTTCCTCCATCCGGGCTTCGCTGGTGCGCGGCTTGACCATGGCGCGGATTCCGAGCCATATCGGATTGCGCGGCGGCAGGACGCGCACGCAGATCGTGCTGCGGCCGGTCTTGTCGTAGGTCGGCACGCAGACTTCGTCGAAACTGCGGTCGATATCGCCTTCCTTCGCCGTCGAGGCCGCGTCGCCGACCCGTTCCTGCACGATGTTCTTCTGTTCCGGAAGAAACGCCACCTGCTTGAAACGCGCCAACTTCGCGCTGAGGAAGAACCGGGCGAAGTCACCCATCGCCTTTTGATCGATCACGGTCCGGCTGGATTTATCGGCAACCCCGACGCAGTCTTCGCATACGGTATTGATGCCGAAGGTGTTTTCAGCCGCGGTATCGACCGGGAAAATCGGGTTCTTGGCCCGGCGAACGGCTTCCTTCGAGATTCCCGGAGGACCGTAATAACTTTGAAGACCGGCCAAAAGCTGCTGGGTGAACCCATTGCCGGGATCCTGGAACCGCTTGGGCAGTTGCCCCAGGGTCGACTTGATCACCGCGGCAACCGAAGGCGGCTTTTCAACCGTTTCGGTCAGAAAGAAGGGGTGCGAGTAGATCAGATTCCGCGTATCGGCGGCAAACACGTTCAGGGTGGCGAATACGTAAGTGTGATAGAAGGTCCGCTTCGTTCCCGCCACGTCGATCACGTCGGGTTCGAACCGGAGAACCTTGTCGATCGACAGGAAAACGCCGTAAAGATCGAGCATGTTTTCATGGACATGCGACCGATTCGCCGGGGATTCGTAATAGGCGAACTCGTCCCACTTCAGTTGGGACAGGAGAGCCTTGATCGCCCCCGACCGCTCGCTGCGAAAAGCGGTATCGAAATTCTCGTACAGCAGCTTTTCAGTCGACGCCTTGTCCACGCTCGCATCCGCGACGTAGAAGCCGGCCCAGAAGAACTCCGCAACCGCCGCCTGAACGCCGTTGACCGCGAACGCCATCGCGACACACGCCCCGACGAAGGATTTCAAGAACATCCCCACGTCCTTACCCCTCGTACACCTTAAACCGGTGCGTTGCTCCCCACCCTACTATGCGCGATTTTCAATTTTTCGCAATCGCGCATCTTGGGCTGGGATAAGAGAAAGTTTTTCTACTCGAAGGTTACGACACGGTTTTCGTTATCAAAGAACGCTTCGATTTCCTTGATGTTCTGG
Organism: Rhodospirillales bacterium; assembly: GCA_963675465.2. GTDB lineage: Bacteria > Pseudomonadota > Alphaproteobacteria > Rhodospirillales > Shumkoniaceae > JAHDSF01. The sequence continues at coordinate 5,721 of CAXXVY010000001.1, read as the reverse complement.
ATATCGAACTGAATGTCCTTCGCGACCGCCGCCATCCGTTCGCGTTCGGCGTAGGTTTGCGCCGAAGCCGTGCCGGCCGACTGCGATGTCGTTGCAAGATCGCCCTGGGCCTGCCGCGCGGATTGCGGCGCGCACGCTGCGACGGTTGCGATGACGGTCATGACCGCCAGAATTTGGATCTTCCTCATAATCGCCTCTCCTTCCCTTCGCGAATAGTCGAATCACCCTCCGATTCCGGTCAGGACCGCAGGCTTTTTTTCTTCATGAACTGCATCTCGTCCAGATCCTGCTTGGCCATGGCCGGAGCCTTGGCCTTCGCCTTGGCGAGGCTCTTCGCGAGTTCCTTATCGAACTGGAGAGAACGTTTCCGCTCGCTTGTGGCGATTTTACTGACGGTCGCGATCTTCGATTGCCACGACGATACCAGCTGAGGACGGATACTCTGCAGGGTTTGGACCGACATCCCGAGCTCCTGCCGCGCGCCTTGGCTGGCCGACAGGATCTGTTGGGAGTGGTTGTCGAACCAATCCATGGTTTCCTGGAAGCCGTTGAGCGTCTCGGTCAGGCTTTGCAGATCCTGAAGGATCTGGACGCCCTGAACCACGCCGAGAACGATGGCAAGCGGGTTGTCGTTGCCGTTGTTGACGATTTCGGTCAGGCGAGCGATTTCGAGAGCGAGGATCCCGACCTGCTTGGAGGCTTCCGCCGCGACCAGACCGCCTTGTTCCTCGAACGTCGAAATGGCCTTGCCCATGTTCCCCTGGGCGACCTGGTATTCCCGCGACATGTCCGAAAAGACGGTCGTCGCCGAATCCATGGTCGCGACGACGTCCTCGATTCGCGCGATGTAGGCGTTCATCATCGCGTCGAGCGGAATGTTCTGCTTCCGGACCAGGGTTTCGAACGCGCCCGAACGGGATTGTTCGTTGACCAGCGCGGCCACCGACTGGCGCAGGCGGGAGACCTTGGCCGTGTTCGCCGCCAGTGTCTGGTTCGATTGCTCGATATCCGCGGACGGGTTCAGAACCACGCTTTTCAGGGCGCTGCGATACGCGTTGCGCTTGTTCTGGGTCGCGCTGATGAACCGCTTCACCATGACGGCATCGGCCTGCTCGTCAAGCTTGTTCATGGCCGACATGTGCTTGCCGATTTCCAGCCACATGGCGCCGTTCGCCGCCTGGAAGACCTTGATCGTGGTCACGACGTCGAGAACGTTGCCCTGGAGTTGCTGGGCTTTTTGTTGAATGCCCTTGGCGACATCGATCTGGCGCAAGGCCGCCGCGATGGGATCGCCGGTGCCAGGAGCAATGGTTTTCTGATTGTTAGACGGCGCCTGTTGGTTCGGAACCCCGAACAGGCCCTGCATGAAAGCCCCGAAGGGATCGCCGGACTGCGTTTGTTGGCGTTGCGGCTGGGGTCGTTGACGTTGCGGCTGCTGTTTCTGACCGCCGAGAGCGTTCAGAAAGTTGGAGAACGGATCCTGGGCATACCCCGCGGGGGACCACCCCGCCAAACCAGCACCGACAATGGCCAAGGCCATGGATTTACCGACGAAACGCCACGAACACCTCATGATATCCCCCATTTTGCACCCTCGATTTCGATTTCTTGCGCTCCCCTCGCGCGCGAACTCGCCCAGCCGTATCCCACCCTTGGATTATCGAATGATTCACCGAACGATTCCACCACTTCTTATGCAGGTGATTCAATCGGCCGGTTTGCGACAATCCTAAACGGCGTTCTCGACATAGACCGTTACATTCTCGATATCGTGGTGATAGACGGTGTAACTCTCGGTGAAGCTGTCGCCGTCGACGTCGACGGCCATGTTGGAGTCCACCATGGTCCAGTCGCCGAAATCGACAATGTCGACGGTGTCGGCTGAATCCCGGTTGATAACCAACGTTTCCAAGCTCCCCGTCCCCGCGTTCACCCCCTCGGTCATGCCGATGACGTCGTTTACGTCGAGAGTGACGGTCTGGCTGCCGCTGCCTCGAACATTGATCCCCTCCATATTCAGGATGGCATCATCCCGTATGGCTCGAAGATCGAGATCGTATGCGGTTTGCACCCAATCCACCCCACTCCCTCCATCGATAAGATGGAAGGAATAGGAACCGTTTTCGCGGAGAATTGCGACATCGTTGCCGCTTTGACCGAAGAAGACGTCGGCCCCCTCGATCTCGAACAAATCGTTGCCTCCGCCGCCCACCATGTATTCGGCGAACGACAAGCCGGCGATGAAGTCGTCGGAAGAGGAACCCGCCCAGGAGACCGCCCTCGCAACAAACGAGAGATCGCTGCCGGAATAAACCGGATCGAAGATGATCGAATTGCTGTAGTCGAGTCCGATCATGTTCTCGAAACCGTGGATCGCCGACGAAAAAGTCAACACCTGGAAGGTGTCGCCCGCCGTCGGCACGTAGCCGCCGTTGATCGCCAGATCCAACGTGCCGCCCAGGTCGACGGCGCCGGTGATGTTCAGGAGGTCCGACATGCCGGGTGTGGTGCCGTTGAGATCGATGTGCAGGGTCGACCCCAGGTCGAACAGCACATCGCCGACGATCGCCAACGTCCCCGCTGTCCCCGCCGCCGCGCCGGGATCGATGACCCCGGAATTGGAAAACGCCACCGCCGAAACGTCGAGGGTCCCATTGCCGCCGACGACGGCGGCGGAATCCAGCGCACCCGGCCCCGTCACGGACAGGGTCCCCGATATCTGCCAATCCGGGCCGGCAACCGGAAGGATTGCGTAATCGACCATGTACAGGGTCGATGCGCCGGTGAATTCGACGGTGCCACCGCCGCTCCAGACCGTTCCCAGGCCGACGTCGACAAACATGTTGTCCATCACCAGGGTTTCGCCCGCGGCGACGGAAACCGAACCGCTGACCGTATCCAGAATGCCGTCGTGGAACGACAGGGGCGCCGAAGCGCTGACGACACCGTCGTTCAGCACGTCGCCGTAAATCTGTCGCGTGCCGCCGGCTCCCCCCGACGTGGTCAGGTTGCCCGTCGACGAAATAATCAGCGTTGACAACGGCGCCATGGTCAGCACGGACCCCACCCAGGAACCGTAGTTGTCGGATCCCAGGTACAGCGAGCCGTCGACAACGAGATCGCGGCTGAAGATCACACCGACGTCGCCACCGGCCGTGGTGTCGAGATAAAGGCTGCTCCCATAGGCGACATACGTATCGACGGCGACGGTGTTCCCGATGCCGCGAACGGAAAACGAACCGGCGTTGACGTCGATGGTTCCGATCCCCGACAGCGAACCGCCATCCAGGACCAGTGCGCCGTTGATGCCGAGGAGGCCATTGGTGACCAGGCTGCCGGATACGGTGAGCGTCGAACCGCTGTCGACATCGCCGGAGTCCATTGTCAGGGATCCGCCGGAAACGTCCAATTGCGCACTCGTCAATGAAACCGAAGCGACGATGTCGTCACCGACCGAATGATCGACCGGAGCCCCGTTGATTTCAACCAGGGTCACGGCGGTCGGCAATCCGTCCGACCAATTCGCGCCGGTCGCCCAGGCGCCGTCGCTTCCGACGTAGGTCGTGGTGAACGGGTCGACCATGACGGTCGCCGTTTCGTTGAACGCGCTGAAAGCCGACTCCCCGCCGACAACGGACGTATCCAGGAAGCTGCCGCCCGGTTCGCCGCCGGACTGGTCCCAAGCCCGATAGGTGATCGAGGCGCTGCCGATGACGGTGCCATCCGGATTGAATCGGATGAGATCGTCGGATTCGAGGGCAAGGCTACCCGAACCGGAGCCGGGATACGTCAGCCAGTTCGTGCCACCGTCCAACGAATATTCCCAATCGCCGCCCGCATACGTCCCGCCCGTCACCACGATCCCGAACGGCCCCGCCTGATCGAGGTCCGTCACATTGCCGGAAGTCAGGGTGGAAACCAGGACACCGGTGTTGGCGGCGTCGGTGATGTTGGCCGCGATGGTCGACAGTGTCGGCGTCGTATCGCTCAGCACCGGCGCGGCATTTTGGGCGACGGTTATGGTGCGCGAAACGGTTTCGCTGGTGCCGCCGTCGCCGTCGGTCAGGCTGATGGAGACGGTACGATCGTTCAGGTCCGGAGTCTCCGACACGTTGTCGAAGCGCAGTGCCTGGACCACGGCCTCCACCGCCTGGACGGTCGAGGCCGCATTGAACGTGATTTCCAATGCGGATGCACCGATGCCGCCGCTCCAGGAGCCGACGACGATCCCGCCATACAACACGTCGGATCCTGAAATACCGACCTGCCCCGCCGATGACCCAATGTTCTCGACGGTCAGGCGATCGTCCGCCGTTGCTCCGCCGGTCAATTCCACGTGCAGTACGCCGGTTTCCAAATCCACGCCGTCGACGTCGCGGACCGTCGAGGTGGAAGCGAAAGCCAACGGACCCGACAACGCGCCTTCGAGATAGTTCGCCGGAAGGCCATACAACGTCAGATGCGGATCCTGGTTGCCGACGCCGTCGACCATGACCAGGGAATTGTCCATCCGCGTGCCGTATTGTCCGCCCCAATACTCCGCGTCACGGCCGCCGTGTTCGAAATACACATACCGAACACCGGCACCGTACCCGGTGAAGTCGTTGGCGGCCATCTGCCACGCACTGGACGTGGTGATGGGCGATGCCTGACTTCCGTAGGAGTAGGTGGCGAGGACGTTGTTATTGGCATCCAGCAAGTCGACCTTAAGGTAATACTTGTCCTGAGAATAACTGGCCTGATAATTCGCATCCGACGTATCGGCATAGCCGGCGAACCAATCTTCAATATGGATCGTCGGTGCCGCATCCAACTCGTTTGCTGAAAATCCGGCGGCCAGCAGATCGACCTTCTGCGACGCCACGTCCCATCCGTATGAGGTAACGAACGCATTGGAACCGTCGAACCTCGGCCCGCTTACCGCCCAGCCGCTACCGCCGTTCGCATTGATCGTCCATCCGGACATCGAGCCGGTCTCGGCTCCCGGATTGGCCAGAAGGTTGGCGGCCGTGACCGGCACCGGATCGACCACCGTCACACCCTGCTGGACCTTCAGCGTCGCGCCGTTGAGGGTGTAGAGATCGTAGACTGTCGAATCGATGGTCTCGCTGCCCGCCGCCGTCCAGGTCTCGGAAAACGTCACGCTGTCCGAACCGTCGCCTTTGACGACGAGGCTGTCCACGGCGCTCGACAACGCCAACACCGATGCCGACGTCACCGCCAGCGTGGTGCCGCCCGAACCCGCGAGTTCGATCGCTTCGAATTCCGTCACCGTGGAGCCGGCGACTGAAGACAGGTTCAAGGAGGCGTCGGTGACCAGCAGCGTATCCGCCGTCCCCGCACCGCCGTCGAGCAGCGTGTCGTTCGCGTCATAGACGATGGTGTCGTTTCCGGCGTCGCCGTGGACCGTATCGGCGTCCGCTCCACCGTCGAGCACGTCGTTACCGGCACCGCCCGAAATCGTGTCCGCTCCGGCCATGCCATAAACGGTATCGTTGCCGGAACCGGTCGAAATGGTATCCGAGTTTGGTCCACCTATTGCCGTGATCGGAAGAATCGCGGTTTTGTTTTCGTAGACGCCGTCAACCGAAACAACGATCTCCGTGATCACATCCGGCTCTGGTTCCGGCGTCGGCGGCGTCGGCGTCGGCGTCGGCGTCGGTGGCGGCGGCGGCGGAGGCGGCGGAGGCGGCGGAGGCGGCGGCGGAGGAGGCGGCGGCG